>NZ_SHKY01000001.1:0-4800000 GCF_004217545.1 Krasilnikovia cinnamomea | reverse complement strand
AGCAGCAACGCCGTGATCTCCAGGGCGTGCGTGCACGACGTGGTGAGCAGCGCGGACGGTGCCCCGGTCAGCTCCCTGAGCAG
Source organism: Krasilnikovia cinnamomea (assembly GCF_004217545.1). Taxonomy (NCBI): domain Bacteria; kingdom Bacillati; phylum Actinomycetota; class Actinomycetes; order Micromonosporales; family Micromonosporaceae; genus Krasilnikovia; species Krasilnikovia cinnamomea. The sequence goes on along the minus strand of NZ_SHKY01000001.1, from coordinate 4,799,917 downwards.
CGCCGTGGCGCGCCGCGTGAACGGGCCGTCCCCGCTGGTGTGCCCCGAGGACGCCGCCTCGGTCAGGTACTCGAGCTCACGCTCGGCGAGAAACGTACGGTTGAACGGGATCTGCACATCCCGTTCAACCGTCCACCGGCCCTAATGGGTGTGTTCCGGCACCCGCATCCCGTTGATCGGGGTCAGCGGCAGCAGCTTCTGGCCCGTGGGACCGATCTGGATCTCGGTGTCCATGGCCGGGCAGACCCCGCAGTCGAAGCACGGCGTCCACCGGCAGTCGTCCTGCTCGTACTCGCCGAGCGAGTCCTGCCAGTCCTGCCACAGCCAGTCCTTGTCCAGCCCCGAGTCGAGGTGGTCCCAGGGCAGCACCTCAAGCTGGTCGCGCTCGCGGGTGGTGAACCAGGCCAGGTCCACCCCGAATTCCGGCAGCACCTCGGCACACGCGTCCACCCACCGGGCGTACGAGAAGTGCTCGCTCCAGCCGTCGAAGCGGCCGCCGTTCTCCCACACCTTGCGGATGACCCGGCCGACCCGGCGGTCGCCGCGCGAGAGCAGGCCCTCGATCAGCGACGGCTCGCCGTCGTGGTAGCGGTAGCCGATCGCGCGGCCCAGCGACCGGTCGCTGTTGATCTCCTGCTTGAGCAGCTTCAGCCGGTGGTCGATCACCTCGGGCGAGGTCATCGCGGCCCACTGGAACGGCGTGTGCGGCTTGGGCACGAACCCGCCGATCGACACCGTGCAGCGGATGTCCTTGGTGCCCGCGGCGGCGCGCCCGGCCTTGATCACCTCGTGCGCCATCCGGGCGATCTGCACCACGTCGTCGTCGGTCTCGGTGGGCAGGCCGCACATGAAGTACAGCTTCACCTGCCGCCAGCCGTTCGAGTACGCGGTGACGACCGTACGGATCAGATCCTCCTCGGTCACCATCTTGTTGATGACCTTGCGGATGCGCTCCGAGCCGCCCTCCGGGGCGAACGTCAGGCCGGTGCGCCGCCCGTTGCGGGACAACTCCTGGGCCAGGTCGATGTTGAAGGCGTCCACCCGCGTCGAGGGCAGCGACAGCGACACGTTGGTGTCGGCGTACTGCTGGGCCAGGCCCGAGCACATGTCGCCGATCTCGGAGTGGTCGGCGCTGGACAGCGACAGCAGACCGACCTCGTTGAAGCCGGAGAACTCCAGCCCCTCCCGCACCATCTGCCCCACGGTCGTGATCGACCGCTCCCGCACCGGGCGGGTGATCATCCCGGCCTGGCAGAACCGGCAGCCCCGGGTGCAGCCCCGGAAGATCTCCACCGCGTACCGCTCGTGCACGGTCTCGGCCAGCGGGACCAGCGGCTTCTTCGGGTACGGCCAGGCGTCCAGGTCCATGGTCGTGCGCTTCGCGACCCGGAACGGCACGTCCGGGCGGTTCGGCACGACCCGCTGGATCCGGCCGTCGCTCAGATAGTCGACGTCGTAGAAGCGAGGGACATAGATGCTTTCCGTACGGGCCAGCCGCAGCAGCAGCTCCTCGCGCCCGCCCGGGCAGCCCTCGGCCTTCCACTCCCGGATGATCCCGGAGATCTCCAGGACCGCCTCCTCGCCGTCGCCCAGCACCGCGGCGTCGACGAAGTCCGCGATCGGCTCCGGATTGAAGCTGGCGTGCCCGCCCGCCACCACGATCGGGTCGGCCTCGGTACGGTCCTTCGCCTCCAGCGGGATACCGGCCAGGTCCAGCGCGCCGAGCAGGTTCGTGTAGCCCAGCTCGGTGGCGAACGACACCCCGAGCACGTCGAACGCCCGCACCGGGCGGTGCGCGTCGACCGTGAACTGCGGGACGCCGTGCTCACGCATCAGCGCCTCAAGGTCGGGCCAGACCGCGTACGTCCGCTCCGCCAGCACGTCCGGCTGCTCGTTGAGCACCTCGTACAGGATCTGGACGCCCTGGTTGGGCAGGCCCACCTCGTACGCGTCCGGGTACATCAGCGCCCACCGCACCGTGGCCTGTTCCCAGTCCTTGACCACGACGCCGAGCTCGCCGCCCACGTACTGGATCGGCTTGCTCACCCGGGGCAACAACTGCTCCAGCTGCGGAAATACGGATGCCACGCTCATGGGACTCCAGGGTACGCGGGTCCGCGCCCCAGTTCCGCCGCGGCCTCGTCCAGATCGGTAGCCAGCAGCTCGTCACGGAACGCCCGCAACAGCAGCGTCATCCGGGCCGGCCCGGACCGGCCCACCACGAGCCGGACCCGGCGGCCCTGCCGTTCCAGGTCGGCCACCAGCGCGTCCAGCAGCCGCACCCCCGCCCCGTCGAGGAACGAGACCCCAGTCAGGTCGATCAGCACCGGCCCCGCGCCGCCCGCGCGGTGCGCGACCTCCCGGCCGATCGTGGCCGCGTTCGCGAAGTCGATCTCCCCGGAGAGCCCCACCACGTCGCTGCCGTCGCACTGCCCGAAGGTCACCTGCCGGGTCACGGCTGCCCCCGCCGGCCCCGCCGCATCGTGATCGTCGTGCCCTCGCCACGGGCGATCACCACCTCGTCCATCACCTGACGCATCAACCGCAGCCCCCGCCCCCGGACGTCCTCCTCGCGGGTCTGCCGCCAGGTCCCCCGGTCGGCCACCCGCACCTCGACCGCGCTGCCGGCCACCGACGCCACCACCCGGACCATCCCGAACGGGTCGTCGCGGTACCCGTGCTCGATCGCGTTGGCCACCGCCTCCGAGCAGGCCAGCAGCACCGCCTCGCTGCTGTCCGCGTCGACCGCGTGCGCGGCCAGCCAGCCGCGCAGGTCCTTGCGCAGCAGCGCGATCTGCATGGGATCGGCGCCGATGCTGCGTTCCAGCCGCTCCTCGGTGCCCATGGCCAGGCAGAGCAGGCAGACGTCGTCACCGTGGTCGCGGCCCACCAACAGGTCGGCCAGGCGCGCGGCGAGGCCCGGCAGCGGGGCGTCGCGGCACCGGGCGTACGCGCGGGCCAGCACCTCGAAACCGGCGTCCAGCGGCCGGTCCCGGCGCTCGATCAGGCCGTCGGTGTACAGCAGCAGGCGGCTGCCCGCGGACAACCGGATCCGGTGCTCGACCCGTTCCACCCGGGCGGCGCGCGAGCCCAGCGGGCCGGAACGGCCGTCCAGCAGGTAGCGCGGGGCGCTGCCCGGCTCGGCCAGCAGCGGCGGCTGGTGCCCCGCGCAGGCGTACGTCATCTCGGAGGTGGCCAGGTTGATCTCCGCGTACGCGACCGTGGTCATCCGGGCCGACTCGACCCGCTCGACGAACCGGTCCAGCCGCTCCAGCAGCCGCGCCGGTCCCGCCTCGGCCGAGGCGAGGGCCCGGATGGCGCTGCGCAGCTGGCCCATCGTGGTCGCGGCGTCGATGCCCCGGCCCACCACGTCACCGACCACCACCCCCAGCTTGTCGCCGGTGATCCGGAACGCGTCGAACCAGTCCCCGCCGACCTCCAGGTCCTGCCCGGCCGCCTGGTAGTACGTCTCCAGCGTGTACCGGGAGTCCGCGGGCAGATCCCCGGCCAGCAGGCTGCGCTGGAGGCTACGGGCGATCGTGCGCTCCTGCTCGTACAGGCGGGCGTTCTCCAGGGACAGGGCGGCCCGGTCCGCCAGCTCGCGGAGAAAGCCCGTCCCGGCCAGCCGCTGTCCGCTGGCCGGGCGCAGTGCCAGGGTGCCCAGGACCCGGCCGCGGACGGTCAACGGCAGCACCGTGCAGTCCCGCTGCGGCCCCGTGCCGCCGCCGTCCGTGTCGGGCGCGCCCGTGGCGTACTCGGGATCGCCCGAGGTGGTCACGGCCGCGACCCGCTCGGTCAGCCAGCGCGGGTCCGGCGCCGGGGCGCCCGCCTCGGCGACCACACCGGCCGGGCCGACCCGCAGGCGCACCTCGGCCCACCCGGCCACCTCGGGGACGATCCGCTCCACCAGCCGCCTGGCCCGGGGCAGCAGCCGGGGCAGCTCCTCCAGTGCCCGGGTGGTCTCGGCCAGGAAGACGGCGCGCGCCTCCCGGCGGCGGGTGGCGTCGTAGAGGCGGGCCCGGTCGAGCGCCTGCCCGGCCTGGTGCCCGAGCAGCCGCACCACGCGCAGCTCACTGCCGCTGAGGGTGCGCTGTTCCACGAAGCCGAACGCCAGCACACCCAGCACGTCCGGTGGGTCCGCGTCCGGCCCCGGCCCGGCGGTCAGCGGCAACAGCACCACCGTGCTGCGCCCGGTGCGGCGCATCGTCTCGGCCAGCTCCGGGAAATGCTCGGCCGCCTCCCGCACCGAACCGATGACGTGCAGGTCGCCGCGCCGGGCGACCTGCGCAACCGGCCGCGACGAGGAGCGCGGCACCTGTTCGCCGCCCGGCGGGGCGGGCCCGGTGGAGGCCACCACGACCAGCCGGTCACCGTCCGGGTCGACCAGCCAGATGCTGGCGTCCAGCGCGCCGAACGCCGGTCCGGGCGCCCGCAACACCGCCTCGGCCACCTCGGCCTCGGTCGGCGCGGCCGCCAGCTCCGCGACGATCTGCTGCAGGACGCCGACCCGCCGCTCGGACGCCTCGGCCGCGCGCCGCGCGGCGAGCAGCTCCTGCTCGTAACCGCGCCGCTCGGTGGCGTCGAAAATGGTCGTACGGATCACCCGGGGCAGGCCACCGGCATCCCGGCTCACCACCGAGTTGACGAGCGTGGGCAATTCCCGCCCGTCGGCGCAGACGATGTCGAACGCCACCTCGCGGACGTCGCCCTGCATGGCGAGCAGCGGCGCGTACCGGGTCTCGTGGTCGTTGCGGCTGTCCGCGGTGAGCAGGTCGCGGAAGCGGCGACGGCCGACCAGCGCCGACCGCTGGTGACCGGTCCAGGTCAGCAGCGTCTGGTTCACCCGCACGATCGTGCCGTCGGGCAGGGTGGTGAGGTAGCCGCACGGGGCGTGCTCGTACAGCTCCTCCGGGTCCTCTTCCCACGGCAGCCGCAGCTCCTGGGTCATCTCGGACCGGACCGCGTCGTCACCCATGCCGCCGTCCCACGGCAGTCGCGGGCTCGCCGCGCCCGCTTCGTTCGCTCATCGCTCGCCCAGCTCGTCGTCGATCGCCGGAGCGGGGCGGCGCTCCACGCCGATCGGGGCGCTCGTCGCGCGCCCCGAAACGCGACCCCGTGCGGGCTCACCCCGGATGTCCAGCACGTCCGCAGCGTAACCGTCGAGAGTGGATTTGCGCTCGCCCGCCGTGGCGGAACATCCCACGCCGATGTGAGCGAACAGGACGATGCGGTCCGTCGCCGGCCCCTCGGGAGCGCGGGCCCTGGGTCGCGACCGGGCCCGGGGGCGAGCGTCGATGCCCGGCCGTCCCCGCTTCCGGATCGCGGCACCGCGTGTCGTCGAAGCGTGTACATCCCTCGTGACGATACGGTCCCGCCCCGGCGTGCACACCCGCCCCGTCGCACACCCGCCCTCCGTGACCGCACAGGCGCGATGGCCCATGGGCGCCGGGCCGGGTGGCACCTCGGCTCTAACCTGGCAGCAGGCCCGCCGGGGGCCACCTAAGGAGTGAGCGGATGGCCAACCAGCAGGGCGACCCGCCCTCGGCCGCCGCGCTGCCCGACGAGCCCACCCCGGCCGTGCCGTCCACCCCTGGCCCGGCGGACGCCCCGACGACCGACTCGACCCGGCCCAGCGCCGGCCCGGCCGACGCGACCCGGCCCACCGCGACCCCAGTCGACACGACCCAGCTCAACGCCACCCAGGACGACGCGACCCGGCCCAGCGCCGCCCCGGCCGACGCGACCCGCGCCGAACCCACGGGGGCCGACACCACCCGGGTCGAGGCGAACCCCGCTGACACCGCCCCGGTGGGCGCCGAGCCCGCCACCAGCCCCGCCCCGGTGCGCTGGAGCGGGTCGGCGGCGGTTCCGGCCGCCGAGGCGAAGCGACCCTGGTGGTCACGGTGGCGGGCCGCGCCACCCCGATCGGAGACGCAGGACGACCACTGGGCCGTCCCCCCGGCGGTCGATCCGTGGGCCGACCAGGACACCCCCTGGGACCTGCTGCCGCTACCCGCACCGGAGGCACTGCCGCCGACCCGGATCGACGCCCCGCCGCCGACCCGGATCGACGCCGCACCGCCGTACCCTCCGCCGACGACCCTGCCACCGCCCGCCGCCCCCAAGCCGGCCGGGCAGCAACCGACCGCCCCCGAGCCGGCCGGGCAGCAGGGTGGGCCGACCCCCGGCGGGCCGGTGCCAAGCGGGCCGACACCGGCACCGAGCGGCGGGCAGCCGGCCGCGCGGCGCCGCTGGTGGAGCCGCCGCGCACAACCCCCGGCCCCACCCCCCGCGTCCCCGACGCGACCCACCCCGGCCGGTTCCGGCCCACCGCACCCCCAGTCTCCGGCGCGCCCGTCACACCCTCCCGCCCGGCAACCGCACCCCGCCCGGCAACCGCACGCCCCGGCGGGCGCCCGGCCACCGCACCCCGCCCCGCCGCCGACGTGGCGCCCACCCACCCGGCCACCCGCAGCCCGCCCGCCCGGCGCCCGGCCCGGCGCCGCGCCACCCGGCGGCCGCCCCGGTACGGCACCACCACCGGCCGGGGGACCTGGTAGCCCGCCCGCGCCGCGCCGCCGGCGGCACCCGCTGCGGAAGCTGTTCCTGTTCTCGCTGCTCACCGCGGCCTGCTGCTGCGGCGTCCCGGCCTACTTCGGTCTGCCGGCGGCACACCAGTACCCCGTGACGGCGGACCTGCCGGACAAGGTGGCCGACCTCAACCTCCGCGACGACGCCGCCAGCCGGCGGGCCACCGACCGCCTGGCGGAGCAGCTACGCGAGACCGGCCTGACCGACGGTGACGCCTTCTCCGGGGTGTACGGCGACGGCCGGGGCAAGCGGGTCACCATCTTCGGCACCACCGGCCTGCGTCTGCGCCCCGAAGCCGACCTCGAGGCGGAGTTGCGCCATCTCGCCGACACCTACCGCCTGGGCGACATCGCAACGTACGACCTGGGCGAGGCCGGGGCGCACGAGCGCTGCGGCGTCGGGCGCAGCGGCGGCAGCGCGGTCGTGGTGTGCGGCTGGGCCGACCACGGCAGCCTGGCCACGGTCCTGCTGACCCGCCGCTCGATCGACGAGAGCGCCGAACTGGTCGGCAGGCTGCGCGACGCCGTCCTCACCCGCCGCTAGCGACCCCACCACCGGCGAATTCACCGCCCGCGAACCCCAGAGCCAGCGAACCCGGAGCCAGCGAACCCGGAGCCAGCGAACCCGGAGCCAGCGAACCCGGAGCCAGCGAACCCGGAGCCAGCGAACCCGGAGCCAGCGAACCCGCTGGCGGCCGGGTCAGGACTGCTGCTGGCGCGGCGGGGCGTACCGGGGCACGTACTCCTGCCCCGTCAGCTTCTGGATCTCGGCCATGACTTCATCGGTCAGCGCCCGCAGCGACGTACGGTCATCGGTCCGGCCGATGGTCTCGATCGGCTTGCCGAACCGGACCACGACCTTGCCCCGCCCCTTGCCCAGCTTCGGGTACGGCTGCCCGATGGGCTGCACCTCGTCCGTGCCGAGCATGCCGACCGGGATGATCGGCACTCCGGCGCCGACCGCGAGCCGGGCCACCCCGGTACGGCCCCGGTAGAGCCGCCCGTCCGGGGACCGGGTCCCCTCGGGGTAGACGGCGACCATGTCGCCGCCCTTGAGCACGGGAATCGCCCCGTCGAACGCGGTCAGTGCGGCGCGCCCGCCCGCCCGTTCCACCTTGATGGCGCCGAGGCCGTGCATGAGCGTGCGGGTGAACAGACCGCCGATGCCCTTGCCGGTGAAGTATTCGGCCTTGGCCCAGAAGGCGATGTGCCGGGGGACGACGGCGCCGAGGAACAGTTCGTCGGCGACCGACAGGTGATTACCGGCGAAGATCGCGCCGCCGGTGGTGGGGATGTGTTCCAGGCCGTCGACCTGAGGTCGCCAGCCGAGGATCATGGCGTTACCGACAGTGACTTTGCCGATCGAGTAGAGCAGCGGCAACGGGTTCCTCCGGCGGGCGTACAAAAACGTGGGGGCGATGTGAGGCTATCTGACTCGCGCCCCCCGGCTCGCGTGGATCTTGTATTGGGGGGCTCGGCATCCCCCGCCGAGGCGGCGGACGCCGAGCCCAGAGGTACATCTCACACCGCGCGGAGCACCGCGACGGTCACCTGCTCGCCGTCACCGACCTCGCCGGTGAACCCGGCGCTGGGATCCAGCACCCCGAAGGACAGCGACGTCGCCAGCGTCTCGTCCGCCACGAACGTACGGTGCCGGTCCACCGCCGCCTCGACCTCGGCCGAAGCCGCGACGGTGAGGGAGATCCGGTCCGACACGTCCAGGTCGGCGTCGCGCCGGGCCTGCTGGACCACCCGGATGACGTCGCGGGCGAGGCCCTCGGCGGCCAGCTCCGGGGTGACCGTGGTGTCGAGGACGACGACGCCCGCACCGCCGGGCAGCGGTGCGGAGTTCTCCACGTCCGCCGCGACCAGGCGCAGCTCGTACTCGCCCTCGGCGAGGGTGACCCCGGCGGCGACCGGCGCGCCGTCCACCAGCTCCCACTCCTCGGCCTTCACCGCCTTGATCACCTGCTGGACCTGCTTGCCGACCCGCGGGCCGAGCACCCGCGGCACCACGGTCAGCACCTGGCGGCAGTACGTCGCCATGTCCTGGCTGAACCGCACCTCCTTGACGTTGACCTCGTCGGCCAGCAGGGCCGCGAACGGTTCCAGGCTCGCCGCCCCGGCCGTGGCCACGGTCAGCGTCGCCAGCGGCAGCCGTACCCGCAGACCGCGCGCCTTGCGCAGCGACAGCGCCGCCGACGCCACGTCCCGGATCGCGTCCATGGCCGCCACCAGCTCGTGGTCGGCCGGGAACACCGAGGCGGACGGCCAGTCGGTCAGGTGCACGGAACGCTCGCCGGTCAGGCCGCGCCAGATCTCCTCGGCGGTCAGCGGCGCCAGCGGCGCCACCACCCGGCACAGGGTCTCCAGCACGGTCGCGAGCGTGTCGAACGCGTCCGCGTCGCCCGCCCAGAACCGGTCCCGGGAGCGGCGCACGTACCAGTTCGTCAGCGCGTCCAGGTACGACCGCACGGTCGCGCACGCCCCGGAGATGTCGTACTCGTCCATCTGCCGCTGCACGTCCGTGACGAGTTCGCCGGTCTTGGCCAGCACGTAGCGGTCCAGCAGATGTGTCGAGTCAGTCCGCAGCCGGGCTTCGTGGCCGGACGCGTTGGCGTACAGGCTGAAGAAGTACCAGACGTTCCACAGCGGCAGCAGCACCTGGCGCACCGCGTCCCGGATCGCCGTCTCGGTGACCGGCATGTCCCCGCCGCGCAGCACCGGCGACGACACCAGCATCCAGCGCATCGCATCGGACCCGTAGGAGTCGAACACCTCGTACACGTCGGGGTAGTTGCGCAGGCTCTTGGACATCTTGCGTCCGTCGGCGCCCTGCAGGATGCCGTGGCTGAGGCAGTTGCGGAACGCGGGCCGGTCGAACAGCGCCGTGGCCAGCACGTGCATGGTGTAGAACCAGCCGCGGGTCTGCCCGATGTACTCGACGATGAAGTCGCCCGGGTAGTGGTGCTCGAACCACTCCTTGTTCTCGAACGGGTAGTGCACCTGCGCGAACGGCATCGAACCGGACTCGAACCAGCAGTCCAGCACCTCCGGCACCCGGCGCATCACGGCCTGCCCGGTCGGGTCGTCCGGGTTCGGCCGGGTCAGTTCATCGATGTACGGCCGGTGCAGGTCCGCGACCTTCACCCCGAAGTCCTTCTCCAGCTCCGCGAACGAGCCGTACACGTCGACCCGCGGGTAGTTCGGGTCGTCGGACTTCCACACCGGGATCGGCGAGCCCCAGAACCGGTTCCGGCTGATCGACCAGTCCCGCGCGCCCGCCAGCCACTTGCCGAACGAGCCGTCCTTGATGTGCGCGGGCGTCCAGGTGATCTCCTGGTTCAGCTCGACCATCCGGTCCCGGAACGTGCTGACCGCCACGAACCACGACGACACCGCCTTGTAGACCAGCGGGGTGTCGCACCGCCAGCAGTGCGGATACGAGTGGGTGTAGCCGTCGTGGCGCAGCACGACACCCCGCTCCTTGAGCGCGGCGATCACCGGCTTGTTCGCGTCGAAGACCTGCATGCCCTGGTAGTCGGGCACCAGCGCGGTGAACCGGGTGTGGTCGTCCACGGTGACCACGGTCGGGATCCCGGCCGCGTTGCAGACGTTCTGGTCGTCCTCACCGAACGCGGGCGCCAGGTGCACCACCCCGGTGCCGTCCTCGGTGGTCACGAAGTCCGCGCCGAGCACCTGGAACGCGTTCGGCCCGCCCTGCTCGACCAGGTAGTCGAACAGCGGGGTGTACCGCCTGCCGACCAGGTCCCGGCCGAACACGGTGCCGACCTGCACAAACCCTTCAAGCTCCTTTGCGTACGCCGCGACGCGCCCCGCCCCGAACAGGTACTTCTGGCCGTCGCGCTCGAGCACCGCGTACTCGATGTCCGGGCCGACCGCTAGCGCGAGGTTCGACGGCAGCGTCCACGGCGTGGTGGTCCAGACCCCGACCTTCTCGCCGGACTCCAGCTGGAACCAGACGGTCAGCGCCGGGTCGGTCCGGTCCCGGTAGACGTCGTCCATCCGGGTCTCGGTGTTCGACAGCGGCGTCTCGCACCGGAAGCAGTACGCGAGGACGCGGAACCCCTCGTACACAAGGCCCTTGTCGTGCAGGGTCTTGAAGGCCCACATGACCGATTCCATGTAGTCCGGGTCGAGGGTCTTGTAGTCGTTGTCGAAGTCCACCCACCGGGCCTGCCGGGTGACGTAGCGTTCCCAATCCTTGGTGTACGCGAGCACCGAGGCACGGCACGCCTCGTTGAACTTGTCGATGCCGAGCTCGACGATCTGCGCCTTGGTGGTGATGCCGAGCTGCTTCTCCGCCTCCACCTCGGCGGGCAGGCCGTGGGTGTCCCAGCCGAAGCGGCGCTCGACCCGGCGCCCGCGCATGGTCTGGTAGCGCGGGACGACGTCCTTGACGTAGCCGGTGAAGAGGTGGCCGTAGTGCGGCAGCCCGTTGGCGAACGGCGGCCCGTCGTAGAAGACGAACTCGTTGCTGCCGTTCTCCCCGGCGGGGCGCCGCTCGACGCTCGCCTCGAAGGTGCGGTCGGCGGCCCAGTGCTCGAGCACCGAGCGCTCGACCGCGGGCAGGTCGGGGCTGGCGGGCACGCCCGCCTGATCGCTGTGCTTGGGATAAGCAGCCTTCGGCTGAGTCATCGGTGGTCTCCTCGGGCAGCTCACGTTGTCGTGGTCTGCGAGGACGAGCCGTACGGCCCGCGGTACCACCTCGCTTGGCGCCCCGCGTACGGGACGCCCGCTCGTTGTCCGGCGAGGGTGCGGGCCGGTCCGCCCGGTTCTACTGGGGCGGGGGTCCCGCCCGTTCTTCCGGAGGCTCCCCGGTGATGGCCGGTTCGTCGCCTGGCTGCCCAGGATACCGGCCGGTGCGGCATCACCTCACCCGGATTACCCGGCCCGGGCCCCGACGCGGCCGGATGATCCGGCCGGTCTCAGCCCGGCCGGACCGTCGGAGGCGGCGTCAGTAGCCGAACGAGGAGACCAGTTCGTCCAGTTCGCGAGCGGTGTCGCCGAGGTCGCGGGCGGATTCCCGGGTGGCGTCGGCGTCGCGGGTGGTGGCCGACGCGATGTCCGCCACCCCGCCCACACCGGCAGCGATCTGCTGCGAACCGGCGGAGACCTCGGAGACGTTGCGGTTGATCTCGGCCGTCGTGGCGGACTGCTCCTCCACGGCTGCCGCGATGGTGCTCTGCAGCTCGGAGATCTGCCTGACCACCCCGGAGATCTGGCCGATGGACGCGGCCGCCCGCTCGGTGGTCTGCTGGATCGCGTCGATCTTGGCGATGATGTCCTCCGAGGCGCGGGCCGTCTCCTGCGACAGGTCCTTGACCTCGCTGGCCACCACCGCGAAGCCCTTGCCCGCGTCGCCCGCCCGGGCCGCCTCGATGGTCGCGTTCAGCGCCAGCAGGTTGGTCTGCTCCGCGATCGCGGTGATCGTCTTGACGATCTGGCCGATCTCGCCGCTGGCCTCGATCAGCTCGCGCACCGCGGCGGAGGTCTCCTGCGCGGTGGTCACCGCGTCGCCCGCTACCGAGGCCGCTGCCTCGGTGCTGCGGGCGATCTCGTTGATGGAGGCGTTCATCTCCTCGGCCGCGGAGGCCATGCCCGCCACGTTGTCGGAGACCTCCCCGGCCGCGCCCGCCACCACGTTGGCCTGCAGGCTGGTGTCCGCGGCCTGCTCCTGCATCCGGTCGGACACCTGGGCCAGCGCCTGCGAGGACGACGCCACCGCCGACGCGCGCGCGCCGACGCTGGCCAGCGTCTCCCGCATGGCCGCGGTGGCCTCGTTGAACGCCCCGGCCATCACGGTGAGCTCGTCGTGGCCCTCGACCGGCAGCTTGCCGGTCAGGTCGCGGCGGGCGAGGGTGCGCAGCGCATCGGCCACGGCGGCGACCGGCTTGACCACACTGCTGGTGATCGCCAGACCCATCAGGATCGTCAGCACGACCGCCAGGCCGGCACCGACGAACAGCAGCATCCGCAGCCGCTGCGCGGCGATGCGGGCCTGCTGCTGCGCCAGGTCGCTGCGCGCGTGCACGGAGTTGATCAGCCGGGCGGTGTTGTCCATGATCGAGTAGTACGAGTCGTACCCGTTGCCCAGCATCACCATGTTCGCCAGCTTCAGCGACTCCGGCGAGTCCTGCTTGAACAGGGCGACGACCTGGGCGTCGTACTTCATGAAGGTGGCGAAGCTAGCCTTGATCTCCGTGAAGATCTTCTGCTCGGCGGGGGTGAGTTCGCCGACGGGAACCGCCTTCATGTCGGCGTCGAGGTCCTTCAGGACGTCCAGGAAAATCTTGCGGTTGGACGACTCCGGGTCGGTAGCCGCCCTGCCGCCGACGAAGGGAGCATCCCAGGCGTAGGCGAGCTGACGTGCGCTCACGTCTGCGCCACGGAACTTGAGCTGCATGACGTCGCGGGTCAGCACCCGCAACCGGGCCACCTCGTCGGTGACCGCCGCCTGGCGACCCGACTCCACCACCCCGACGAAGGTCATCGCCGAGATCAGCAGGCAGAACGCCCCGAACGCGAGCAGCAGCCGCGAGCGAAGCCGCACGCGCCGCAGAATCCGCACCATCGGTTCGTCCTTCCATCAAGGTGTCGAGCGTCACCCGGTGGATTCGGCGACCGCTCAGGCGAGTTGAGCGGGTCTTCCGTCAGTCTTTTCTCAAGAGACGGTTCTCAGCTGCGTTTCTTCGGCCGGACGCCCAATTACGCTACGTTTCTTCGGCGGCACGCTAGGTAACCACAACGCTCTCGCGGGCCACTGCGGAATCCATTTCCCCAACGGCCGCACCCGTTGCGGTCCGTAGCGGCCCGACGCGACGCCGCACGACCGCCTCGCCCTCCTCCTCGGGCGCGGGCGCGCGGCCGTGCTCCGCGCCGTGACCATCCCCGGCACCACAACCAGCGTCGCGACCGCGCTGGGGCTGGCACCCAGCACCGTCTCGGAGCACCTGACCGCCCTGCAGGCGGCCGGGGTCGTGCACCGCCGCCGGGCCGGCCGCCGGGTCCTGTACGGGCTGGAACCCACCGGCCTGGCCCTGCTCGGGCTCCTGGATTCGGGGATCACCGAATTCGTTTCCTGACGCGGGGATCTTGCCCTACGGTCTGCGCCCGTGGGTGATTACGCGATCGAGGCAGACGACCTACGCCGGACCTACCGCAGCCGGGCCGGCTGGCTACGTCCCCGCCGCACCGAGACCGAGGCGGTGCGCGGCGTCAGCTTCGCCGTCGGCCGCGGTGAGCTGTTCGGCCTGCTCGGCCCGAACGGCGCCGGCAAGACGACCACCATCAAGATGCTCAACACCCTGCTCATCCCGACCGGGGGCACGGCCCGGGTCTGCGGCTTCGACGTCGTCGACGACACCCGCGAGGTGCGCCGCCGCATCGGGTACGTGTTCGGCGGCGACCGCGGCCTCTACGACCGCCTCTCCGCCCTGGACAACCTGCGGTACTTCGCCGAACTGTACGGAGTCGCCCCGCGCGAGCAGAAACGCCGCATCGCCGAGCTGCTGGAGCTGGTCAAGCTGACCGGCCGGGAGCGGGAACGGGTCGAGGGCTACTCGCGCGGCATGCGCCAGCGGCTGCACATCGCCCGCGGGCTGCTGCACTCGCCCGAGGTGCTGTTCCTGGACGAGCCCTCGATCGGCGTCGACCCGGTCGCGGCGCGCGAGCTGCGGCGTACCGTCGCCGACCTGGCCGCCGCGGGCACCACCGTGGTGCTCACCACGCACTACATGGCCGAGGCAGACGAGCTGTGCGACCGCATCGCCGTCATCGCCGACGGCCGGATCCAGGCCCTGGGCACCCCGGCCGAACTGCGCCACCACGCGGACGGACGCCGGGTCGTCGAGGTGGAGGCGTACGGGGTGCCGGACGCCGCAATGACCGCGGTGAGCAAGCTGCCGGGCGTACGGGAGACCGCGGTCGAAGCCCGCGGTGCCCTGCAGCTGCTCACCGTCCAATCCGACGCCGCGGTGGACGTCCAGGCCGACGTGCTGCGCGAGCTGGCCGGCATCCGGATCGGCCGGGTCACCAGCCGCGAACCGACCCTGGAGGACGCCTACGTGGCCATCGTGAACGGGACCGGCGCGTGAGAACCGTACGGATGATCGCGGTCGGGGTGCTGCTGCACGCCAAGCAGATGAGCCGCTCGCAGTTCGAGATCGCCACCAACCTGATCGTGCCGGTCGTGCAGGCCACGCTGGCGGTGTACCTGTTCCGCGCCGGGTCCGGCGAGCACCGCCTGCTCGAGGCGTCGGTGGGCGCCGGGCTGATGGGCATCTGGTCGTCGGTGCTGTTCGGCTCCGGCGGCGCGATCCAGAGCCAGCGCTGGCAGGGCACCCTGGAAATGATCATGCTGGCCCCACGGCGGCCGGTGCTGGTCATCCTTCCCATCACCATCGCCACCGCCCTCACCGGCACCTACGCCATGCTGGCCACGCTCGCGTGGGGCCGGGTGCTCTACGGCATCCGGCTCGACTTCGCCCACCCGGCCGCGTTCACGGTCGCCGCGGTGGTCTGCGTCTTCGCCCTCGGCATGTTCGGCCTGCTGATGGCGGCCACCTTCGTGCTGATGCGCAACGCGAACGCACTGTCCAACACGCTCGAATATCCGGTCTGGCTGGTCTCCGGAATGCTCGTACCGATCACCATGCTGCCCTCCTGGACCGCCCCGCTGGCCGCGGTCCTGCCCACCACCTGGGGCGCCCGCGCGCTGCGCGAGGCGACCAGCGGCGGCCCGGTCTGGCCGTCGGTCGGCATCTGCCTCGCGATCAGCACCGCCTGCGCCGTGCTCGGCGCGTTCGCACTGGTCCGGGTCGAACGGCGCGCGCGCGCCGCCGCCACCCTGGCGCTCGCATGAGGACCGCGCGTCTGGTCGCCGTGGGCGGCGTCATCGCCTACCGGGCGCTGTTCAACTGGACGACGCCCGGCATGTTCATCGGCACGCTGCTGGTCGGCCCGCTGTTCCAACTGCTGTTCTTCGCCTACCTGGGGCGGCAGCTGCAGGTGGCCGACGACCGGTTCTACATCGTCGGCAACGCGGTCCTGGCCGCGTCACTGGCCTGCGTCTTCGGCGGCACGATGGCGGTGGCCAACGAGCGGCGCTTCGGCACCCTCGGCCACGTGCTGCTGTCCCCGCGCAGCCGCACGGCCCTGTTCCTGGGCCGCGCCCTGCCGTACGCGGGCAACGGCCTGCTGATCGCCGCGTTCACCCTCGCCGGCGGTGCGCTGCTGCTCGGGCTGCGGATCCCGCCCGGCGCCCTGCCCGGCCTGGCGCTGGCCCTGGCCGTCGGCTCGTTGTCCTGCGGCTCCTTCGGGCTCACCCTGGGCGCCCTGGGGCTGCGGTTCCGCGACGTCTGGGTGGTGTCCAACGTCAGCGTGGCGCTGTTGCTGCTGCTGACCGGCGTCAACGTACCCGCGGAGCGGCTGCCGGGCTGGATGGCCACGATCGGCGAGGGGCTGCCGATCACCCACGCGGCGCAGGCCGCGCGGCTGCTGGCGGCGGGCCAGGGCTTCGGGGCGGCGGCCCCGGCGCTGGGCTGGGAATGCGTCATCGGTGTCGGCTACGCGGTCGCCGCGGCGGTGCTGCTCAAGGTCTTCGAGGCGGAGTCGCGGGCCCACGCGACCCTCGATACGCTGTGAGCCGTGTCACCGCCTTGCTGTGTCGCCGGCTCACGAGGAGGGCACCATGCCGCGCCTGGCCGTGAACGAGGTCGCCCCGGAGGCCTACAAGGCCGTCCTGGGCATGGAGGTCTACGCCCGCAAACACAACGACCCGGTCCTGTACGAACTGGTCAAACTGCGCGCCTCGATGGTGAACGGCTGCGCGTTCTGCGTCGACATGCACAGCCGGGACGCCCTGGCCGCGGGCGAGGACAGCCGCCGCCTGTTCGGCGTCGCGGCCTGGCACGACAGCCCGTTCTACACCGAGCGGGAACGCGCCGCGCTAGCCCTGACCGACGCGGTCACCCGGCTCGGCGACCAGGGCGTGCCCGACAACGTGTGGGACGCGGCCGCCAAGCAGTTCACGCCCGAGGAGCTGGCCAACCTGCTGATGGCGATCGCCACGATCAACGTGTGGAACCGGCTGGCCATCTCGACCCGTACGGAACCGCCGCAGGCGACCTAAAGGTGCGGGAACCACAGCGCCAGCTCACGCTTGGCGCTGTCGGGCGAGTCGGACGCGTGCACCAGATTCTCCCGGTTCGACAGCGACAGGTCGCCGCGCAGCGTCCCCGCGGCGGCCTTGCGCCCGTCCGTGGCGCCGATCATCGCGCGCACGACGTCGATCGCCTCGTCGCCGCTGATGACGACGGCGACCAGCGGCCCGCCGGTCATGAAGTCCTTCAGCGGGGGATAGAACGCCTTGTCCACGTGCTCGGCGTAGTGCTGATCGGCAAGTTCCGCGTCCATGGTGCGCAGCACCATCTCCTCGATCACGAGCCCCTTGCGCTCGAAGCGGCCGAGGATCTCGCCGACGAGGCCGCGCCGCACGGCGTCCGGCTTGATGAGCACGAGCGAGCGCTCGGCAGCGCTGGTGGACACGGATTCCTCCTGGTCGGGGCGAGACGGCATGCCGGGGTCAGCCTATCGGTACCGGTGGCGCCGCGAGCGGCCACCGCCCACAAAGCCGACTTTCCCGATAGCGTCGCGGCGGCCTAGCCTTGCGGTACTACTCGGGAGGTCCACAGTGGCGAACCAGAACGGCCGCCCCATCGCCCCGGCCCGCAAGCTGCTGGCCGCGGTGCTCGGCACCATCGCCGTCTTCGTCCTGCTGTTCGGGCTCGGCCTGTCGAGCTGGTCGATCGTCGCCCTCGGCGTGTCCCTGCTGGCCCTCGCGATCGCCCTGGCCATGGTCAACGTCGTGCGCCGCGGCGCCCGCGCGTGGGTGAGCGGCACCGCCCAGGTCAAGGCCGTCTCGGAACCACCCTCCTCATCCGTGTACGGCCGCGCCGAGTTGCAGGTCGTCGTCATCGCCCCGGGCCTGCCGATCTCCGAGGTGGTCATCCGGGACCCCCGCGTCCCGGTCGACAAGTGGCCCGTCCCGGGTGACACCCTGCCCGTGACGGTGGACGTCGACGACATGCGCCGGGTACGGATCACCTGGGAGGACGCGCCGTCGCGAGCCGACGCCACGGTGCTGAATGCCCCCGCGCCCAGCCATGACCCGCTGGATGAGCCGTCCGACGACGATCTGCTCGGGGAGCCGGAGCCCCCACCGTGGGCCACCCGCGAACGCACCTGGCTCCTCAGCCCCGACGAGCCGCCCCCGCCACCCGCCCCCCGCTCCGGCCAGCAGGCGCAGGAACCGGCGGGCACCGTGATCGTGCGCGACGCGCCCGGCGGCCCGATGATCCTCGAAGGTCAACTGGTCGACCCCGACGACGACCACGGCCGCGATGACCAACTGCACGAGGAGACCGCACCGGAGGCGACCGCCGGTCCGAGTGGCCCCGCCGGGCCACGGCCCAACGGCTCCCGCCCGAGTCCCCGCCCACGCGTGGCGACCGCGACGCTGGATCCCGGCACGGGTACACCCACCGCGCCGGTATCGTCGCCCACGAGCATTACCGGTGCACCGTCGCCGACGACCCCTACCGGTGAACCGACGACTGACACCCCGGAACCGTCGCCGACGACTGACGCCGCGGAACCATCCCCGGCGACCGGCACCCCTGCACCGGAACCGCCACCGATGTCGGCCACCCCCGGGGCCGCGGCGTCGCCGACGAGCGCCGCACCCGCGCCGGAGCAGCGCGTCTCCCCCGAGCAGCTGACCGACCCCGCGCCGCCGGAGGACCGGCGTTCCCCGGCCGGTCCCGGCACTGCCGACGAGGCCGAACCCGACCTCGCCCACGACTGCGAGATCGACATCCCGCTCGACGGCGCCGCGCCAGCCCCGCCCGCGCCTGCACCGCCAGCCCCGGCCGACGAACCCGCCGGGCCGGCCGCTCCGGTGGTACCGCAGCCCCGGTCGGCCGACCAGCCCCGGCCCCCGATGGCCGACCCACCGCAGCCCCCCACCGGCCGCCCCTGGACGGACCTCGACGGCGGGTACGAACCCGATGAGCGAGCCGACGAGCTGATCACCGCGTACCCCAGTGCCCGCCCCGGCACGGCCGCCGCGATCCACGGCGTCGGGATCACCGTCCTCGTCACGGACCTCGCACGCTCGATCGCGTTCTACCGCGACGTCCTCGGCTTCTTCCAGATCGACAGCGGCGACGGCAGCGCGGTGCTCGCCTCCGGTGACACCCGCCTCGTCCTGCGCTCGGTGCACGACCTGTCCGCCACCGCAGGCCGCCTCATCCATCTCAACCTGGAGGTCGGCGACGTCGAGGCCGTGTACGCGGAGCTGAAGCGCAAGGGCATCACGTTCGTGCACGCGCCCCGCCCGGTGAACCGCGGTGACCGGCTGGAGCTGTGGGCGGCGTCGTTCCACGACCCGGACGACCACAACATCGCCATCACCCAGTGGCGGGCGATCGGCTGAGGACGCTCAGCCCAGGATCGTGCGGCGCACGTACGTCGCGTACGCCCAGGCCGCGCCGAAGATCAGCCCGAGCACCGCCAGCGACCAGTGCAGCAGACCGCACGCCACCAGCAACACCTGGATCGCGGTACCGGCATGCCAGGCCCACCGGCGCCGCATGCTGCCCGCGACCACCACGCAGGCCACCGCCAGGGCGACGACCGCACCGACACCCCACCCGCTGAGGTGGCCGCCCAGCACCCGGATCGGCTGGATGGCCAGCAGCAGCACGACCGCCTCCAACGCGAGCGTGCCCGCGCCCAGCCCCCGCACGGCCGCCTGCGGGTTGCGCAGCCCCGACGCCCGCGGCGCGCCCTCGGCGCTCGGGGAGTCCGCCGGGTTCGACGACGTGTCTGCGGCCGCGTCATCCCCGGTCGGTGGTGAAGAGGTCACCGCTTGAGCAGCTTCCGCGCGTCGGCGACCGTCACGATCGAGCCGGTGATCAGGACGCCCACACCGCTCAGCTCACCGTCCAGGTCCGCCTCGGCCAGCACGACCGCCTCCTCGATGGCGTCGGGCATGGTCTGCGCGACCGTGACCCGTTCCTCGCCGAAGACCGTGGTGGCCTGCTGCGCCAGCTCCTCGACCGGCATGGCGCGCGCCGAACTGTTGCGGGTGACCACGATCCGGTCGGCGACCGGCTCCAGCAGATCCAGCAGCCCCGAGACGTCCTTGTCGGCCAGCACGGCCACCACCGCGACGAGCCGCCGGAACGCGAATTCCTCCTCGAGGGCGCTCACCGTGGCGGCCATGCCGTGCGGGTTGTGCGCCCCGTCGAGCAGGATCGCCGGCGCGCTGCGCACCCGTTCGAGGCGGCCCGGCGAGTCGACCCCGGCGAAACCCTCCCGGACCAGGTCGGGGTCCAATTGTTTGTGCGCGCCGGCCCCCAGGAACGCTTCGACGGCGGCCAGCGCCACCGCGGCGTTCTGCGCCTGGTGCGCCCCGTGCAACGGCAGGAACACGTCCTCGTACACGCCACCCAGGCCCTGCAGGCTGAGCACCTGCCCGCCGACCGCGATGCTGCGGCGCATGACGCCGAACTCGGATCCCTCCCGGGCGATGGTCGCGCCGACCTGGGCGCAGTGCTCCAGCAGCGGACGCATGGCCTCCTCGGTCTGCGCCGCACTGACGACGGTGGCACCGGCGTGGATGATCCCGGCCTTGGCCCAGGCGATGTCCTCGATGGTGTCGCCGAGCCACTCGGTGTGATCCAGGCCGATCGGGGTGATCACGCATACCCCCGCCTCGATGACGTTCGTGGCGTCCTCGGCGCCGCCCAGCCCGACCTCGACGACCGCGATGTCCACGGGTGCGTCCGCGAACGCCGCGTACGCCATGGCCGTGGTCATGTCGAAGTAGGTAAGCGGCTCCGCCACCCGCGCGTCCACGAGCGCGGCCAGCGGCGCCACCTCCTCGTACGTGGCCACCAGCCGGTCCTCGGAGATCGGCTCGCCGTCCAGACTGATCCGCTCCCGGACGGTCTCCAGGTGTGGGCTGGTGTACCGGCCGGTGTGCAGACCGTGCGCCCGCAGCAGCGCGTCGATCATCCGGGCCGTACTGGTCTTGCCGTTCGTACCCGTGAGGTGGATCGCCGGGTACGCCCGCTGCGGGCTGCCCAGCACATCCATCAGGTCGCGGATCTTCTGCAGATCGAAGTCCATCCGGGTGAAGCCGCGCTGCTCCAGCGCGGCCCCCACCTCGTCATACCTGCTCATGCTGGCCTGCCTTCCGCCTGCGCTCGCGGCCCTCGCTGCGCTCGGTGCACTCGCTCATGCTGAGCCGACTGGGCATGCGCTCGCGGCCCTCGCTGCGCTCGGTGCACTCGCTCATGCGGAGCCGACTGGGCATGCGCTCGCGGCCCTCGCTGCGCTCGGTGCACTCGCTCATGCGGAGGGCAGGGCGGTCAGGGCTGCGGCGATCCGGGTCAGGTCGGCCTCCGCTGTGGCCAGCCGGTCCTTGATCTTCGCGACCACCTGCTCCGGGGCCTTGCCGACGAAGGCCTCGTTACCGAGCTTGGCCCGGCACTGCGCGGCCTCCTTCTCGGCGGCGGCGCGGTCCTTCTCCAGCCGGGCCCGTTCCGCCGCCACATCGATGGTGCCGCGCGTGTCCAGGTCGACCGTGATCCCGCCGGTGACCGCG
Source organism: Krasilnikovia cinnamomea (assembly GCF_004217545.1). Taxonomy (NCBI): domain Bacteria; kingdom Bacillati; phylum Actinomycetota; class Actinomycetes; order Micromonosporales; family Micromonosporaceae; genus Krasilnikovia; species Krasilnikovia cinnamomea. The sequence continues at coordinate 4,778,632 of NZ_SHKY01000001.1, read as the reverse complement.
AGGGTCGCCGTGGCAGCGAAGTCCGCGCCGGGGCTGTCGAGCCGGGCCAGCGAACGGATCAGCGACTCGTGCACGTCGATGCCGACGTTGCCGAGCCCGGTCAGGGCGGCGGTGACCCGCTGCCCGGGCCGCAGTCCCTGGTCCGAGCGGAACCGCCGGACCTCGGTGACCACCTTCTGCAGCGCGGCCAACTCCTCCTCGGCGGCATCATCGATCCGGGTACGGTCGACCACCGGCCAGGCGGCACGCATGACGGTGTCCCCGCCCGTCAGCACCGTCCACAGCTCCTCGGTGACGAACGGGATCACCGGGTGCAGCAACCGCAGCAGCTGGTCGAGCACGTGCCCGAGCACCCGCCTGCTCCGCTGCCCGTCGACGCCGTCCCCGGCGAGCACCGGCTTGCTCAGCTCCACGTACCAGTCGCACACGTCGTCCCACGCGAAGTGGTAGAGGGTGTCGCACACCTTCGCGAACTCGTACGCGGCGAACAGCTCGTCCACCTCCGCCACGACGTGCTGAAGCCGCGACAGGATCCACCGGTCGACCGTGGACAGTTCCGCGGCGGGCGGCAGGTCACCCTCGACGGTCGCCCCGTTCATCAGCGCGAACCGGGTGGCGTTCCACAGCTTGTTGCAGAAGTTGCGCGAGCCCTGGCACCACTCCTCGCTGATCGGCACGTCCGAGCCGGGATTGGCGCCCCGGGCGAGGGTGAACCGGGTCGCGTCCGCCCCGTACCGGTCGATCCAGTCCAGCGGGTCGACCACATTGCCGAACGACTTCGACATCTTCTTGCCGTGCCCGTCGCGCACCATGCCGTGCAGCGCGACCACGTCGAACGGCTGGCGTCCGCCCATCGCGTACAGGCCGAACATCATCATCCGGGCGACCCAGAAGAACAGGATGTCGTAGCCCGTGACCAGCACGCTGGTCGGGTAGAACTTCGCCAGCTCGGCGGTCTGCTCCGGCCAGCCCATGGTGGAGAACGGCCACAGCGCCGAGGAGAACCAGGTGTCGAGCACGTCCTCGTCCTGGCGCCAACCCTCACCCGACGGCGGCTGCTCGTCCGGCCCGACGCAGACGACCTCACCGTCCGGTCCGTACCAGACCGGGATCCGGTGTCCCCACCACAGCTGGCGGGAGATGCACCAGTCATGCATGTTGTCGACCCAGGCGAAGTACCGCTTCGCCAACTCGACCGGTTCGATCGCGACCCGCCCGTCGCGCACCGCGTCCCCCGCTGCCTTGGCGAGTGGCCCGGTGTGCACGAACCATTGCAGCGACAGCCGCGGCTCGACCGTGGTCTTGCACCGCGAGCAGTGCCCCACCGAATGCACGTACGGCCGCTTCTCCGCGACGATGCGGCCATCCTCGCGGAGGGCCGCCACGATGGCGGGCCGGGCCTCGTACCGGTCCAGGCCCTCGAACGGCCCCGCAACGGTGACCACGGCGCGTTCGTCCATGATGGTCAGACTGGGCAGATCGTGCCGCTGACCGATCTCGAAGTCGTTCGGGTCGTGCGCCGGGGTCACCTTCACCGCGCCCGTACCGAAGGCCGGATCCACGTGGTCGTCGGCCACGATCGGGATCCGCCGGCCGGTCAGCGGCAGCTCGACCTCGGTGCCGACGAGATGCTTGTACCGTTCGTCGTCCGGGTGCACCGCGACCGCGGTGTCCCCCAGCATCGTCTCGGCGCGGGTGGTCGCGACGACGATGGCATCGTCGCCGTCGCCGTAGCGGATGGAGACCAGCTCGCCGTCATCGTCGGTGTGCTCCACCTCGATGTCGCTGAGCGCGGTGAGACAGCGGGGACACCAGTTGATGATCCGCTCCGCGCGATAGATCAGCTTGTCGTCGAACAACCGCTTGAAGATCGTCTGTACGGCCCGGGACAGCCCCTCATCCATCGTGAAGCGCTCCCGCGTCCAGTCCACGGAATCGCCCAGGCGGCGCATCTGTCCGAGAATCGCCCCACCGGACTCCGCTTTCCACTGCCAGACGCGCTCGACGAACTCCTCCCGGCCCAGGTCATGACGGGAGAGCTGCTCGGTGGCCAGCTGACGTTCGACGACGTTCTGCGTGGCGATACCGGCGTGATCCATGCCGGGCAGCCAGAGCACCTCGTAACCCTGCATCCGCTTCAACCGCGACAGAGTGTCCTGGATTGTGTGATCCAGCGCGTGACCGACGTGCAGGGACCCGGTCACGTTGGGTGGTGGGATGACGATCGAGAACGGCGGCTTGTCACTGGCCGGATCCGCCGCGAAGTAACCACCCGCTACCCATCGCTCGTACCGCCGCTGCTCTACCTCACCGGGCTGGTACTGGGCCGAAAGGCCCCCGGTCGGACGGCTGTCAGGGGTACGGGTCTGCGCTGCATCGGTCACCCGACAATTCTACGGAGGGCGCCCTGGCGACGTGCGCTCGCACCGCCGCCCAGCGCTTAGGCCTGTAAGCTCGCGCAATGCCCGAACGCGACCCCGCCCCCACCCCCGGTACGCCAGCCCCGGCGCCCACCGGGCCGTTGGCAAACGTCGCGGGCTCGGCCGCCGAGCAGACCGCAGCCCCGGAGGGAACGGCGGCCCCGCCGTCACCGCCCGTCACAGGGGTTTCCACAGCACAGGGGTCTGGAGTCATCCCCGCTCCACGAACGCCCGGCCAGTTCTCCGAAGCCGTCGTCGATGACGAGGCGCAACACATCGAGCGGACCGATACGGCGCCTTGTCCCAGTGGCAAGGCGCCGTCCAGCCTCAGCCATGAGTCGCCGTCCGGCCAGGCGCCGTCCAGCCAGACGCCGTCCAGCCAGACGCCGTCCAGCCAGACGCCGTCCGGTGAACCCGGCTCGCCGAGGCCGCGATCGCGTGCCCGGAGGATCGCGTTGACCGCTCTCCTGGCCGTGGGGGTGGCCGCCGTGGGGGCTGCCGGCGTCACGGCCTGGCCGATCGCCATGCAGAAGGACGCCACGGTCACCGCTCCACCGTTGGTGGCTGGACTTCGGCCGGACGACACCGAGGACGGGCGGAACACCGCCGACTTCCTGCAGACCGCGCTGGCCGCCGAAGTGGACCTCGACCACACCGTCGCCGCCGCGTACTACGACCACGGGGGACGCGGGATTCTCTTCGTCGGCGGGGATGGCTTGATCTGGCAGCCCGGGGACGCCCTGGAGAAGGCGTTCGGAATGGTCTCGGACGACCAGGGCGCCGTGACTCACGTGCACGACGTGGCGGCGGGCCAACTGGGCGGCACGGCAAGGTGTGGCCGGACCGCCACGGACGACGGTGACATGGCCGTCTGCGGCTGGGCGGATCACGGCAGCGTGGCACTGGCCCTGTTCCCCCGGCGGTCCGAGAACGAGGCAGCGGACCTCATCCTCGCCATTCGCGAAGCCGCCGAAACACGCCACTGACCAACCAGCGAGCAGTGGCCTGCGAATGGGGCGAAATAGCGGCGCCGCCGGCGGGCGCGGATTGATGATGGGACCGCAATTCGCGGCACCCAGATCTCAGGCCCCATAGCAGGCGGGTGCCGCCTCCGGTCCGGGCGGCCCCGCAATGCACCAAGTCTCGGGCCGTATATAGCAGAAAGGGCCGCCCCTGGCCGGGGCAGCGCACACACAGTCGTGATCGTGCCTGGCCTGGTATGGCTTGCCTGGCCTGGCCTGGTATGGCTTGTCTGGCCTGGCCTGGTATGGCTTGTCTGGCCTGGCCTGGTATGGCTTGTCTGGCCTGGCCTGGTGTGGGGTGGTGTCTGGTCAGCATGCAGTGAGGGCCGCCCCCGGGGTGGGGGCGGCCCTCATCATGTTTGAGTCCGGCGGCGTCCTACTCTCCCACACCCTCCCGGGTGCAGTACCATCGGCGCTGGAGGGCTTAGCTTCCGGGTTCGGAATGAGACCGGGCGTTTCCCCTCCGCTATGACCACCGGCACAACTACCAGCCACCAAGCCCCTCATCATCTTCCACCCGCCCACCAGACTGTGTGGTCTAGGTGGGTGGGGTGTGTGGGGGGTGGTTGTTTGCTGAGATATCACACAGTGGACGCGTTGAGCACCAAATTTATGGGTGTGGTTAAGCCCTCGGCCTATTAGTACCGGTCAACTGAACCAGTTACCTGGCTTACATTTCCGGCCTATCAACCCAGTCGTCTAGCTGGGGGCCTTACCCACTCAAGGTGGTGGGATACCTCATCTCGAAGCAGGCTTCCCGCTTAGATGCTTTCAGCGGTTATCCCTTCCGAACGTAGCTAACCAGCCGTGCCCCTGGCGGGACAACTGGCACACCAGAGGTTCGTCCGTCCCGGTCCTCTCGTACTAGGGACAGCCCTTCTCAAGTATCCAACGCGCACGGCGGATAGGGACCGAACTGTCTCACGACGTTCTAAACCCAGCTCGCGTACCGCTTTAATGGGCGAACAGCCCAACCCTTGGGACCTGCTACAGCCCCAGGATGCGACGAGCCGACATCGAGGTGCCAAACCATCCCGTCGATATGGACTCTTGGGGAAGATCAGCCTGTTATCCCCGGGGTACCTTTTATCCGTTGAGCGACACCGCTTCCACACGCAAGTGCCGGATCACTAGTCCCGACTTTCGTCCCTGCTCGACCTGTCAGTCTCACAGTCAAGCTCCCTTGTGCACTTACACTCAACACCTGATTGCCAACCAGGCTGAGGGAACCTTTGGGCGCCTCCGTTACCTTTTAGGAGGCAACCGCCCCAGTTAAACTACCCACCAGACACTGTCCCTCGACCCGATCAGGGCCGCAAGTTAGATACCCAAATCCAACAGAGTGGTATTTCAAGATTGCCTCCACCCGAACTGGCGTCCGAGCTTCACCGGCTCCCACCTATCCTACACAATTGCATTCAGATACCAATGTCAAGCTATAGTAAAGGTCCCGGGGTCTTTCCGTCCTGCCGCGCGTAACGAGCATCTTTACTCGTACTGCAATTTCGCCGGGCCTGTGGTTGAGACAGTGGGGAAGTCGTTACGCCATTCGTGCAGGTCGGAACTTACCCGACAAGGAATTTCGCTACCTTAGGATGGTTATAGTTACCACCGCCGTTTACTGGCGCTTAAGTTCTCCGCTTCGCCCCGAAGAGCTAACAGGTCCCCTTAACGTTCCAGCACCGGGCAGGCGTCAGTCCATATACATCGTCTTACGACTTGGCATGGACCTGTGTTTTTAGTAAACAGTCGCTTCCCCCTGCTCTCTGCGGCCATACCACGCTCCACCCGCAAGGGGCTTCACGCGTCCGGCCCCCCTTCTCCCTAAGTTACGGGGGCAATTTGCCGAGTTCCTTAACCACAGTTCGCCCGTCGCCTCGGTATTCTCTACCTGACCACCTGTGTCGGTTTGGGGTACGGGCCGCTCGGAACATCGCTAGAGGCTTTTCTCGGCAGCATAGGATCACTGACTTCACCTGAATCGGCTCGGCATCACGTCTCAGCCTCCATGTGCCACGGATTTGCCTATGGCACGGCCTACACGCTTACCCCGGCACAACCACCGGCCGGGATCAGCTACCTTCCTGCGTCACCCCATCGCTCAACTACTACCCACCAGGATCCCAACCTCGCCCACGTCACCCCGAAGGGATCAACAAACTCGGATGGTTAGCACAGTGAGGTTCATCGCTGGCGCTCCTACGCGGGTACGGGAATATCAACCCGTTATCCATCGACTACGCCTCTCGGCCTCGCCTTAGGCCCCGACTCACCCAGGGCGGATTAGCCTGGCCCTGGAACCCTTGGTCATCCGGCGGAAGGGTTTCTCACCCTTCATTCGCTACTCATGCCTGCATTCTCACTCGTATGGCGTCCACACCTGGGTCACCCCGGCGCTTCACCCGCCATACGACGCTCCCCTACCCACCCACACACCTGCACGAAAAGACCAAAGTCTCTTCGCGAAGTACTTGTGTGAGTGCCACAGCTTCGGCGGTGTGCTTGAGCCCCGCTACATTGTCGGCGCGGAACCACTTGACCAGTGAGCTATTACGCACTCTTTAAAGGGTGGCTGCTTCTAAGCCAACCTCCTGGTTGTCTATGCGATCCCACATCCTTTTCCACTTAGCACACGCTTAGGGGCCTTAGCTGGTGATCTGGGCTGTTTCCCTCTCGACTACGAAGCTTATCCCCCGCAGTCTCACTGCCGCGCTCTCACTTACCGGCATTCGGAGTTTGGCTGATTTCGGTAAGCTTGTAGGCCCCCTAGACCATCCAGTGCTCTACCTCCGGCAAGAAACACACGACGCTGCACCTAAATGCATTTCGGGGAGAACCAGCTATCACGGAGTTTGATTGGCCTTTCACCCCTAACCACAGGTCATCCCCCAACTTTTCAACGTTGGTGGGTTCGGTCCTCCACGCAGTCTTACCCACGCTTCAACCTGCCCATGGCTAGATCACCCCGCTTCGGGTCTAGAACACGCGACTCAACGCCCTCTTCAGACTCGCTTTCGCTACGGCTACCCCACCCGGGTTAACCTCGCCACGTGCCACTAACTCGCAGGCTCATTCTTCAAAAGGCACGCCATCACCCCAAAAGGCTCTGACGGATTGTAGGCGAACGGTTTCAGGTACTATTTCACTCCCCTCCCGGGGTACTTTTCACCATTCCCTCACGGTACTCGTCCGCTATCGGTCACCAGGAAGTATTCAGCCTTACCAGGTGGTCCTGGCAGATTCACGGCAGATTACAGGAGTCCGCCGCTACTCGGGAAATCCACACAGAGGTCACACGCTTTCGCCTACCGGGCTCTCACCGTCTACGGCTGGCTTTCCCACACCATTCAACTAACGTGCAACTTTGTAACTCTCCACCGCGCTGTCAGACACGGTACGTGGCTCCCACAACCCCGGATATGCAACCCCTGACAAGTATCACACACACCCGGTTTAGGCTCCATCCGCTTTCGCTCGCCACTACTCACGGAATCACTATTGTTTTCTCTTCCTACGGGTACTGAGATGTTTCACTTCCCCGCGTTCCCCCCACCACCCTATGAATTCAGATGATGGTGACACGACATGACTCGTGCCAGGTTTCCCCATTCGGACACCCTGGGATCACAGCTAGGTTGACAGCTCCCCCAGGCCTATCGCGGCCTCCCACGTCCTTCATCGGCTCCTGGTGCCAAGGCATCCACCGTTCGCCCTTGACAACTTAACCACAGAAAACAAGATGCTCGCGTCCACTGTGCAATTCTCAACCAACAACCAACCCACAACCCGAACCGCCCCCCACCAAACCCCCAACACCCACCCCGAAAGGCCCACGCCACACAGACGCACAGTGTTGAAACGGTATGAGGGACCAGGTCATGCCTGGCGCTGAACAACAACCCCCAGCCTCTCAGCCGGGTACCCGACCCGCGTTCCCACGCGGTACCGGGCCTGGTTGTTCCTTCAGGACCCAACAGGATGTCTTGATCGGTCGCCCCGCCCCAGCCGCACCAGCCCACCGTTCCCCCACCCCACACAGGGATGCGTACTAGATGCGCCGGCCGTTGCCGGAACCAGACTAGGCCAGTGTCTCCGCCATCGAGCACCCCGTCACCACACTCGGGTGACGCGGGCTCCTGGCCCGCTTTCACGGGCAAGGTGCTCCTTAGAAAGGAGGTGATCCAGCCGCACCTTCCGGTACGGCTACCTTGTTACGACTTCGTCCCAATCGCCAGCCCCACCTTCGACGGCTCCCTCCCACAAGGGGTTAGGCCACCGGCTTCGGGTGTTGCCGACTTTCGTGACGTGACGGGCGGTGTGTACAAGGCCCGGGAACGTATTCACCGCAGCGTTGCTGATCTGCGATTACTAGCGACTCCGACTTCACGGGGTCGAGTTGCAGACCCCGATCCGAACTGAGACCGGCTTTTTGGGATTCGCTCCACCTCACGGCATCGCAACCCTTTGTACCGGCCATTGTAGCATGCGTGAAGCCCTGGACATAAGGGGCATGATGACTTGACGTCATCCCCACCTTCCTCCGAGTTGACCCCGGCAGTCTTCGATGAGTCCCCGGCATAACCCGCTGGCAACATCGAACGAGGGTTGCGCTCGTTGCGGGACTTAACCCAACATCTCACGACACGAGCTGACGACAGCCATGCACCACCTGTCACCCGCCCCGAAGGACCCCGTATCTCTACGAGTTTTCGAGTGATGTCAAACCCAGGTAAGGTTCTTCGCGTTGCATCGAATTAATCCGCATGCTCCGCCGCTTGTGCGGGCCCCCGTCAATTCCTTTGAGTTTTAGCCTTGCGGCCGTACTCCCCAGGCGGGGCGCTTAATGCGTTAGCTGCGGCACAGAGAACCGGAGAGGCCCCCCACACCTAGCGCCCAACGTTTACAGCGTGGACTACCAGGGTATCTAATCCTGTTCGCTCCCCACGCTTTCGCTCCTCAGCGTCAGTATCGGCCCAGAGACCCGCCTTCGCCACCGGTGTTCCTCCTGATATCTGCGCATTTCACCGCTACACCAGGAATTCCAGTCTCCCCTACCGAACTCTAGCCTGCCCGTATCGGCTGCAGGCCCGCGGTTGAGCCGCGGGTTTTCACAGTCGACGCGACAAGCCGCCTACGAGCTCTTTACGCCCAATAAATCCGGACAACGCTCGCGCCCTACGTCTTACCGCGGCTGCTGGCACGTAGTTGGCCGGCGCTTCTTCTGCACCTACCGTCACTCTCGCTTCGTCGGTGCTGAAAGAGGTTTACAACCCGAAGGCCGTCATCCCTCACGCGGCGTCGCTGCATCAGGCTTCCGCCCATTGTGCAATATTCCCCACTGCTGCCTCCCGTAGGAGTCTGGGCCGTGTCTCAGTCCCAGTGTGGCCGGTCGCCCTCTCAGGCCGGCTACCCGTCGTCGCCTTGGTAGGCCATCACCCCACCAACAAGCTGATAGGCCGCGAGCCCATCCCACGCCGAAAAACTTTCCACCCCCGACCATGCGGCCAGAAGTCATATCCGGTATTAGCCCCCGTTTCCGAGGGTTATCCCAAAGCATGGGGCAGGTTACTCACGTGTTACTCACCCGTTCGCCGCTCGAGTACCCCCGAAAGGGCCTTTCCGCTCGACTTGCATGTGTTAAGCACGCCGCCAGCGTTCGTCCTGAGCCAGGATCAAACTCTCCAACAAAAACCTGAAGAATCAACCCCAGCAACAAACAAATTGTTGCCAAAGGAATCCACAACCGACCACCAAAATGATCGGCCAGGGACAAACAATCACAATTGGCACTGGCTTATCAAAACACCCTGTTGAGTTCTCAAAGAACAACCACACACCAAAACCAGGGCCTCTGCGTAAGGCCCGATCTCGGGGCAACCGCACTAGGTTACCTGGTCGACCTCGCCAGCGCAAGACCCGGATTTGCACCCGAAGACCCGACTAGCATCGCCCAAGTGTTTCCCCACGCTGACGCTCACCGTCTGGTGAGTTGAAGCGTTTGGGTTGGCCTTGCAGACCGGCCGGAGATCGATACCCGATCCATCCGCCCGGCTCCTGCCGACCCTCGTACTCTACCCGGTCGGCTTCGCTGGTGCAATCCGGTCTCCCCGGACTCCAGCACCTCCCGGCGCCGTTCGCAGGCATATCGCCTGCTGCAGGCTAGCCCTGGAGAAGCCGATCAGCCGGTCGCTTTCGCGCCGTTCCGTCCGGTTCCCCGTGGGCAGAGAGAAAGTTACGCGACCGCGGGGCGCAACGCAAATCGACACTGTCCACATCGGCACCGCCAGCACCACCGTCCGTGCCACAGTGGCAGGCATGCGTCCTCCCTCGTCGCACGCCGCTGAAGCGTTGACAGGCCTACTGCTGCCGTTCTGGCAGCTGGTGATCGGCCTGTTCGTCCTGGCCACGGTCGTCGTGGCCGGGTATCGGCTGGTGCGGCGCGGGCCCTCACGGATGGGCGGCGCGATGGTGCTCGTCGGCTGCGCAGTGGTCTGCGTCGCACTCCTCAGCTATCTGGCCCAGGCTCTGTGATCAGCCGACCTGCGGCCGAGGAGCGCCACCTCGTCCCGGTCGAACGGGCCAACCTCGATACGCCCGCCAGCACCCCGGACCCGGAGCGGGACAATCACCCACGCCCAGGTGCCGGTTTATGCGCCGATCCCATTCGTCGCCTGGCCCGACGACCACCGCGCCAGCCACCGCCGCCGTCACGCTCACCGGGCCGCGCGCCGCGTGCGCTGCGGACCTGATAGCTCACCGCTGCTTGGCAACCGGCCTGGGATGACAAACCGTCGATGCAAGGCCTGGTGGCCAGGACGAACCGGTCGAGGTGGACGCGGACCCCTAGGCCGCACACCCCCGGCGCGGGTGATGGCCTCCGCCCCCGAGTGTGCTGCGGAGTCAAAGACGACGGTTCGCCAGGCTGGGCAGTTCGCTACGAATGGTGCGCAGGCGAGCCAGGTCGAGATCGGCGGTGACAATACCCACGGTGTCCGGTGCCTGGGCCAGCACAGTCCCCCACGGATCGATGATCATGCTGCGGCCGAAACACGTACGGCTCGGCTCGTGATCGCCGATCTGGCCGGCTGCCACCACGTAGCACTGGTTCTCGATCGCGCGGGCCCGCAGCAGCACCTCCCAGTGGTCGCGGCCCGTGTGCATCATGAACGCGGCCGGCACCACCAGCACCTGCGCGTCGCCGTCGACGGCCAACCGGCGGTAGAGCTCGGGGAAGCGTAGGTCGTAACAGATCGAGAGACCGGTACGAATACCGGCGATGTCGGCCACCACGGTCTCGTCACCGGGCGCCACCGAGTTGGACTCGCGATAGGACACCCGCCCCGGAATCTCCACGTCATACAGGTGGATCTTCCGATAGGTCGCCGCCAGCCGGCCCGTGGGGTCGAAGACCATCGTCGTGTTGTAGGTACGCCCGTCGTCCGGGCCGGTCTCGTGGAAGGAACCGGCGTGGACCCACATGCCCAGTTCCCGCGCGGCCGCGGCGAAGAACGACCCGAACTCGCCGTCGGTGGGCTCCGGTTTGGGCGCCCCGTCGGCGGGCCCGAGGTAGTCGACGTACTCGGGGAGAACAGCCAGGTCGGCGCCGGCTGCGGCCGCCTGGTCCAGGAGGTCGCGGGCCACGGTGAGGTTGGCGGGGCGGTTGTCGCGGGCGTTCAGCTGACAGACGGCGACACGCATGGGTGTCAGGGTACCGGCGAGGCCACCGGGGTCAGGAGAACCTCGGCCCCCATGGGGACGTACCCGGCGGCGAGGAACGCCCGGAGGCTGGCCACGTTGCCCGATGCCACCTGGGCCCACGCGGGACGGCCGTCTGGCACCAGGTGTCGCGCGGCGGCGGCGAGTGCTCGGCCCAGTCCGGCGTTGCGCGCGTCCTCGTCCACTTCGACGGCGACCTCCCAGCGGCCGGCCACGCCACGGCCGATGGTGAGGATGCCGCGGCCGCAGCTCCAGGCGTGGACATCGGAACGGTGCAGGCGGGCGCGGACCACACGGGGGTGGGTGCTGTCGGGTACGGGCGTCAGGTCGGTGGGTGGATCACCCTCGACGGGCGCGGCGAGGAGAACCAGATCGGTGCTGCCCGCGGCCAGTCGGAGTCGTTCCTCCAGCGCACCGAGGAACTGCGGGCCGAGAGGGGCCGCCAAGTCCTGACCGTCGGTGAAGGATTCCACGAACGGGCGGTCCACATCAGCGGCGACGACGACGTGCCCCGGGAACGCGGCCACGGCCGCCGTGTGCGGCGCTGGTGCCGGGACAACATCGAGCCAGGGGTCGGCCGGGAGGCGCTCGTCGCGCTCGATCCGGGCGACGACCTCCGCAAGGTCGTGCACGGCGAGCGTCAGGCCGACTTCTCCTCACGCTCGCGACGGCGCCTGCCGACGAACTCGCGCGGAACGATCGTCGGGTTGACGTTCTCCAGCACCACCTCGCGGGTGATGACCACGCGGGCGGCGTCGGGGTTGCTCGGCACCTCGTACATCACGGAGAGCAGGACCTCTTCCATGATCGCGCGCAGGCCGCGGGCACCGGTGCCGCGAAGCATCGCCTGGTCGGCGATGGCCTCGAGGGCGCCCTCGTCGAACTCGAGTTCGACGCCGTCGAGCTCGAAGAGGCGCTGGTACTGCTTGACGTACGCGTTGCGCGGCTCGGTGAGGATCTTGATGAGGGCGGTCCGGTCGAGGTTGCGGACCGTCGTGATGACCGGCAGTCGGCCGATGAACTCCGGGATCAGGCCGAACTTGAGCATGTCCTCGGGCATGACCTTGCTGAAGATGTCGTCCGTGTTCCGCTCGGAGATCGAACGCAGGTGGGCGCCGAAGCCGACCCCGCCCTGACCGATGCGGGACTCGATGATCCGGTCCAGGCCCGCGAACGCGCCACCGACGATGAACAGCACGTTGGTGGTGTCGATCTGGATGAATTCCTGGTGCGGGTGCTTGCGGCCACCCTGGGGCGGGACGTTCGCGACCGTACCCTCAAGGATCTTGAGCAGGGCCTGCTGGACGCCCTCGCCGGAGACGTCGCGGGTGATCGACGGGTTTTCGCTCTTGCGGGCGATCTTGTCGACCTCGTCGATGTAGATGATGCCCTGCTCGGCGCGCTTGACGTCGTAGTCGGCGGCCTGGATGAGCTTGAGCAGAATGTTCTCGACGTCCTCGCCGACGTAGCCGGCTTCGGTCAGCGCGGTGGCGTCCGCGATCGCGAACGGCACGTTGAGCATCCGGGCGAGTGTCTGTGCCAGGTGGGTCTTACCGCAGCCGGTGGGACCGATGAGCATAATGTTGGACTTGGCCACCTCGACGTCGCTGCCCGCGCCGGGCGCTCCGGAGGACTCGGCCTGAATCCGCTTGTAGTGGTTGTAGACCGCGACGGAGAGGGCCTTCTTGGCCTGTTCCTGTCCGACCACGTAGTTATCGAGGAACTGGCAGATCTCCATCGGCTTGGGAAGCTCTTCCCACTTCACCTCGCCGGTTTCGGCCAGTTCCTCCTCGATGATCTCATTGCAGAGATCGATGCATTCATCGCAGATGTAGACGCCCGGACCTGCGATGAGCTTCTTGACCTGCTTCTGCGACTTTCCACAGAACGAGCACTTGAGTAGGTCGCCACCGTCGCCGATCCGTGCCACCTACGTTCTCCCTGCGCTCATCGGCCGGCACAAGCCGGCCCGTGGCCTGAGGACGATTTGCCTCGTTGTTAACTCATCGACTGCCGACCCGCGTTACTGAGGTTGCAGGCTCGACGTTACCCGTTGAGGGGCTGTTCTCCGACCCCCAAAACGGGCGTGTCAGGGGCCAGCCAGTGTAGCGCCTCTCACCGGCCCCCGACCTCCCGCGCTCAGCTGCCGACGCCGGCCGTCTGCAGGCTCTTCTTGCGGCTGACCAGGACCGTGTCGACCAGGCCGTACTCCTTGGTCTCCTCGGCCGTCATGATCTTGTCGCGGTCGATGTCCTTGCGGACCTTCTCGATCGTCTGGCCCGAGTGGTGGGAGATCATCTCTTCCAGCTGGGTACGCATGCGCATGATCTCGCGGGCCTGGATCTCGATGTCGGAGCCCTGACCGTAGCCGCCCTCGGTGGCCGGCTGGTGAATGATGATCCGCGAGTGCGGCAGCGCCATCCGCTTGCCGGGGGTGCCCGCGGCCAGCAGCACCGCCGCGGCGCTGGCGGCCTGGCCGAGGCAGACCGTGATGATGTCCGGCCGGACGTACTGCATCGTGTCGTAGATGGCCGTCATGGCCGTGAACGAGCCGCCCGGGGAGTTGATGTACATCGTGATGTCGCGGTCCGGGTCCGTGCTCTCCAGCGTGAGCAGCTGGGCCATCACGTCGTTGGCCGACGCGTCGTCCACCTGCACGCCGAGGAAGATGATCCGGTCCTCGAACATCTTGTTGTACGGGTTCGACTCCTTGACGCCGTACGAGGTGCGCTCGACGAACGAGGGCAGCACGTAGCGGTTGTGCACCGGAGCGAACCCGGGAGGCATAGTCAGGTCGGTCATTGCTCAGCTCCTCAGTTCAGCGTTCCGGCGCCCTCGGGGACCTGGGTGGCCCCGGTGATCACCTTGTCGATGAAGCCGTAGTCCTGGGCCTCCTGCGCCGTGAACCAGCGGTCCCGGTCGGAGTCGGCCTCGATCGTCGCCTGGTCCTGGCCGGTGTGGAACGCCACCCGCTCCTGGAACATGCGCTTGGTGTACAACATCTGCTCCGCCTGGATGGCGATGTCGGCGGCGGTGCCACCCATCCCGCCAGAAGGCTGGTGCATCATGATGCGGGCGTGCGGCAGCGCGTAACGCTTGCCCTTGGCGCCGGCGCAGAGCAGCAGCTGGCCCATCGACGCGGCCATGCCCATGGCCACGGTGGCGACGTCGTTGTCGATGAACTGCATCGTGTCGTAGATCGCCATGCCCGAGTAGACCGAGCCACCGGGCGAATTGATCCACAGGTTGATGTCGCGCTCGGGATCCTCCGCGGAGAGCAGCAGCAGTTGAGCGCAGATGCGGTTGGCGACCTGGTCGGTCACCTCACTGCCGAGGAAGATGATCCGCTCGCGGAGCAGACGGTTGTAGACCGAGTCGTCGAGGTTGCCACTGATGGAGTCGCCGCCCCGCAGGAGGGGACTCGCCGGGAAGTGCAGATCGCTCATGGCAGCCCTTCGCAGCTAACTGTGCCGGCCCGAACTTCGCGGCCGGCAGGTTGTCCGTCGTACGACCAACCTAACCGGTACCCCGCGCGGGGGCTTCCCGCTCGGGCAGGTGTTCGCTGACAGCGCACGGCCCCGCCCGTACGGAGAGAAGCGGGCCGGCCGTGACGGCCCGGCCCGCTTCCGCACCGTCAGTGGTCGTGACCGGCGTGCTCGTCCTCGCCCTCCGCGCGCAGGTCGTCGAGCGTGAGGGTGGTGCCCTCGCTGTCCTTCATCGTGACCCGCTCCATGACCGACGCGAGGGCCTTTCCGCGACGCACGTCGCCGAAGACGGCCGCCGCGGCGCCCGACTGCACGAGCTGGTCGTAGTACTGCTGCGGCTGCATCTGGGCGCGCTGGGCCCGGTGCACGATCTCGTGACCGAACTCGTCGTCGGAGACCTGCACGTCCTCGGCGTCCGCGATGGTGTCCAGCAGCAGCTGGATCTTGACGCCCTCGGTCGCGGCCTCGGTCAGCTCCTCGTCGATCTGCTCCTCGGTCTTCTCCTCCGAGGCCAGGTAGTCCGCGAGGCTGGCGCCGATCCGCTCGAGCTGGTCGGTCATGGCCTGCTTACGGCCCTCGACCTCCTCCTTGACGATGCCCTCGGGCGCCGGGATGGCGGCGGCCTCGACGAGCTGCTTGAGCGCCTCGTCGCGGGCGGCGTAGATCTGCTCGACCTTCTTGACCTTGGACAGGCGGGTCTGCAGGTCGTTGCGCAGCTCTTCGAGGGTGTCGAACTCGCTGGCCAGCTGGGCGAACTCGTCGTCGATCTCGGGCAGCTGCTTGTCCTTGACCGTACGGACGGTGACGTGCACCTCGGCGTCGCGGCCGGCGTAGTCGCCGCCCACGAGCTGAGTGGTGAACGTCTTCTCCTCCTCGGCCGACATGCCGACCAGCACCTCGTCCAGGCCCGGCAGCAGCTGCTTGCTGCCGACCTCGTGGGAGATGTTGGTCGCGCTGCCGCCCGGCACCTCCTCGCCGTCCACGGTCGCCTTGAGGTCGAGCTGGACGTAGTCGCCCTCGGCGGCGGGCCGCTCCACGGTCTTCAGCGTGGCGAAGCGCTCCCGCAGACCTTTGATCTGCTCGTCGACGTCGGCCTCGGCGACCTCGACCGCCGGGACGGTCACGGTGATGGTCGACAGGTCCGGGACGGTGATCTCCGGGCGGACGTCCACCTCGGCGGTGAACTTCAGCGGGTTGCCGTCGGTGAACTCGGTGATCTCCACCTCGGGCCGGCCCAGCGTCTTGACCTCGTGCTCCCGGACCGCGGCGAGGATCTGCTGCGGGATCGCCTCCTGCACGGCCTCGTTGAGGACGGCTCCACGGCCGACCCGCTGGTCGATGACCGCGGCGGGCACCTTGCCGCGCCGGAAGCCCGGCACCTGCACCTGAGAGCCGATCTCCCGGTACGCCTTCTGCAGGCTCGGCGTGAGCTCCTCGAACGGCACCTCGATGGCGAGCCGCACCCGGGTCGGGCTCAGGGTCTCGACGGTGCTCTTCACAGGCGTACTCCTTGTTGCTTGCGAGGTTGGTGGCAGTCGGGGTGGCGGGATTTGAACCCACGGCCCCTCGCTCCCAAAGCGAGTGCGCTACCAAGCTGCGCCACACCCCGTGGCGCCGTCAGTGTATGCGGTCGCCTCAGGCGCATGTGCCGTGGAGTCACCCGCCCGGCGATCCGGTTCGCGCGGCGGGCGCGCGTTCAGTACCCTGGTGCGCGGTCCCCGGGCAACCGGGGCTCGCGGGCGTAGCTCAATGGTAGAGTCTCAGTCTTCCAAACTGATTACGCGGGTTCGATTCCCGTCGCCCGCTCCACAGCGTAACGGCCCAGGTCAGAGGGTGTATCCCCGGACCCGGGCCGTCGTCGTATTCAAGCCACTTTGATCTTGTGGGCCATTAGCGGGCCATTAGGTCGCTGGCGTGGCCCGGGCCGGGCCATCTGGCTCCCCCTCCTCGTCGGACGCCTGCTTGGCGGTGGGCTTGGTGATTCGCCGGTTCATGCGGTCAGCGATCTCACGGTCCCGCTCGCTGGTGGCGTGCTGGTAGATCAACGCGGCGCGCATCGTCGCGTGGCCCATCCGGGTCATCAGCTCCCGCGTGCTCGCGCCCGACGACGCGGCGAGGGTGTTGCCGGTGTGCCGCAGGTCGTGGAAGTGGAAGCCCTCCGGCAGCCCGACCTCTACGACGGTGGTCCGCCACTTGACCGCCGGTCCGAACGTGCTCCCCCGCAGGTGCGCGCCCTTGGCTCCGGTGAAGATCAGCGAGTCCGGCCCCTGGTTTACGTAGCCGCCCGGCCCCATGTGCCTGCGCAGCGCTTCGACGGCGACCTCGGGCAGCGCGACCACGCGAACACCGGAGGCCGACTTGGGCGGACCGACCTCCACCCGGCCGACGAGGATGGCGAGCTTGCGCGAGACCCGGACGATGCCCGTTTCCAGGTCGACGTCCTTGCGGCGCAGCTCGGCCAGCTCGCCCCAGCGGAGGCTGGAGAACGCACCGACGATGACGAGCGCCGAGAACCGGGCGGGCATGGCGTCGGCCAGGGCGAAGACCTGCGGGATCGTCGCGGTCGGGCGCTCCGGGGTGTGGTACCGGTCATAGCCTTTGATCCGGCACGGGTTCTGCCGAATGATCTCGTCCTCCTTGACCGCTGTGTTGAGGATGGCCCGCAGCAAGGTGTACGCCTTGACCGCCTGCGGCTCGGGGCAGCCACGGTCGAGTAGCGTCTTGCGCCAGGCCCGGATGGTGGCGGGCTTGATCGCGGCCAGGGTGAGTTGGCCCAGGTGCGGCCGGACATGTAGGGCGAACAGGTACTCGTAGCCCTGCCGGGTGCGCGGGGCGAGCTTGCGTTCGGAGATCCAGCGGACGCCGTAGTCGGCCAGCACGATCTCGCCCGCCTCAGGCGGGGCCCACTCCCCCTTGATGATGTCCGACTCGATCAGGGTGAGCCACTTCTGCGCCTGCCGCTCCGTGGCGAACGTGTGCGGCGCGGTCCGCTCAAGGCCATCGGGGCCGATGTAGCGCGCTTGCCAGCGACCGGAGGCACGCTGACGCACGTTGCCGAAACGTCGACGGCCAGGCTGGTTTGCCATCAGGCAGCCCCCCACAGCTCGGCTCGGAGCTGGGCGCGGGTCATCGGCACGACGCGGTTGGCCTCGATGTACGCCTCCACGGCGGTGGGCTCGAAGCGCACCTGGCGGCCGACCTTCACGTAGGCGATGCGCCGTTCCGCGACAAGGCGGCGAACGAACCGGGGGGTCGTGCGGAGACGGATGGCCACCTCCTCATTGGTCAACAGGTCGTCACTCACGGTTCATCTCCTCACGGTGGGTTGGGACGGGCGCGATTGCCGAGACATCGGCGGGGACGAGCTGGGCGGCGCGATCCTGGACGGCGAGGATCGCGGCCTTCCACTGGGCTCGCTGGGACAGGGCTCGCAGGAGCCGGTGCCCAAGCGGGGCGAGGTCGGCGTCGTTCGGTTTGGCCATCTCCCACGCGAACGATGCTGGCTCACCAGGTTCGGCGGGGTCGGCGTGCTCGGCGTCGACGGAGACGCCCAGCAGATTGCGGACCCAGGCGCGGGTGTCGGCCTTGTGGTCGGCCAGGGTCTTGCCGGACCAGTCACGCGACACGAGGATCCGCCGCCCGCCGATGCCGAGGGTGGCCCGCTGGTGGGTCTTGCCCTTGCACCGTCCGGGCTGCATCCGACCGTCGGCCTTCTTGGGCTGCACGCCGTACAGCAGCCAGTTCGCGCACCGGTCCGAGCATGGGGTGACGCGCAACGTGTGCCAGAGCCGGTCGAGGTGCTGGCGCTGCCGATCGGTGTCGGTCTTGTGGCAGTCGGCGGCGCTCTTGGTGATGTACTTCGTGATGTAGCCGATCGTCCGGGCTGCGTGTTCGGTGCCCGGGGTGACGCCCTCCGCGAGGACCTGGGCGCCGAATCGGGCGACGTGTACCGGCTCTGCGTCGGGGTCGGTGTCGACCTGGTCGAGGGCGTCGGCCCACGAGGTGAGCGGCTGACGACTATCGGGGTCGCACCACGCGCCCTGGTCGGCGTCCCACACCGGGGGCCGGTCCGGGGTGTAGATCATGCGTTCGACTGATGGCCACCACACCTGGTGGTAGGTGGCGGCGGCGACCTGGCGCAGGATCTCGCGCGGGATGGTGCCCCGGATGGCGAAGTGGGCATGCGGGGCGAGTCGGCGCTGGGGCTCGACGCATCCCGCGTACTGGACGTTCCAGCCGACGCAGCGGCGCAGGTTCTGAAAGAACCGGTCGAGCAGGCGGGGGAAGTGCACGGCGTCCCAGGCGGCGCTGCGGTAGTCGTAGGTGGCCGGGTTGACCGGGGTGCCGTCGGAGTGGACCTTGCCGTAGCTGTCGAGGGTGACGGTCAGCCACATCGAGGGCTGGTGTTCGGTGCCGTCCGGGGCGACGTAGACGCGACCGATGGTGCGCTGTTCGACCTTCTGTCGGGGCAGGTCGGGGGCGTCCTGACGGCGACGGGTGGAGCGCTGACGGCGCTTGCCGTTGTCGGCCTGATCGTCGCCGGGCTTCGGATGCGATGGAGCAACACGACCGCGCATCCCTTCTGCCGCAATGGATTCCTCGACTTCGGCGATGGCCTCGTCCAGCTCGGCGACCTGCTCCCAGCGCCGCTCTCCATCCTTCTTGCTGGCCAGTGCTTCCCGGATAGCTTCGTCGCGGGCGAACTCGAAGTCGGCGCGGAGCATGATCAGTCCGCGCTGCTCGTAGGTGGCAGGGGCCGGGCCGGGGAGCGGCTCGGCGGTCCGGTGCCAGCCCTCGCGGATCTGGGTCTGCCGCAGTCGACGGGCACGCTTCGCGCAGGGTGCGCACTTGTCCTCGCGGGTGGAGCCGCATGGTATGTCGATCAGCTCTGTCTGTCCGGTGTGCAGGTCGGTACGACGCAGCGAGACGGGGCGCAGGCAGACGCCGTACTCGGCGCACATCTCCTTGAGCACCGCAGCCGACATCGGCAGGCCGAGCCGGGCGGCCCGCGAGCCGGGACGAGGTTCCTCCCGGGGGGCCGGGGCGGTGGGCAGGGTGGGTGCGGTCACGGGTGGTCACCTCCATTCGGTAGGCGGGAACAGCGCGAGCTGACCGGCCTGCGGTTGATCGATCGGGGTGATGACGGGCTGCGCGACGTGGGCAGCCCAGCGGCGCACTGCCGGGCGGTGCTTCGCGCAAGCGGTGGCCGAGCGGGAGCTGTCGGCCGTGCAGGCGGTGATCTCGACGGTGGCCAGGTCGCCGCAGCGGGAGCAGTAGATGGGCAGCTTGGCCATCAGTGGGTCCGGCAGCCAGGGCAGTGCAGGCCGGTGCAGCGGGCCTTGCGGGCAAGGGCGAAGAGGACCAGGGCGACGAGCACAAGCGCGCCGACGACGGTGGGCCAGTGGGCGGCGGTCTGGTGCACGACGGTCCGAGCGAGGGCTGCAAGCCCGTACCCGACGGCGGCGACAGCGGTTACCGAGGCCGAGCCGATGACAGTCGGTTTGATCCAGCGATGCCGAGTCGAGGCCGAGACGGCGACCGCAGGACGGAGCCGGGCGGTGACGATCACGGTCACCGACGGGTCGCGGGCGTCGAACTGGCGCGGTGTGGTCGCGGAGACGAGGCGGCCGGTGTGGGCGAGCAGCGCGACGGCGGCAGCGACCTCGGTGGGAGTGCCGACGACACGACGGCGGATCAGGTCGGGGCGGCCGGGCACGGCAGCGGCGCGGGTAATCGCGGTCATCTGGCACCTCCGGAGGTGACTGCGCGGCCGTTCAGGTGCGGAGCCTCGGTCGCGGTGAGCGGGGGTAGGAAGCCAGCCGGGACCGTGGGACCGCCGATGGGCGGGACCGGTGCGGCCTTCGGCTCGGTGGGTGCGGCGGATTCTGCGGGCCTGGGCTCGGTGGCGGCGACGGCGGTTGGCGAAGTGGGCTCGGACTCGGCCGGCGGGGCAGTGGACAGGACCAGCTTCGCCAGCCCGAGGAACGCGAGGGCTGGCACGGCCGACAGCAGCCAGCCGGATGGACCAGGGACGGCCACGGCGACCTGCGCCGACAGTGAGAGCGCGACAGCGGCCAGGAGCAGGAACACGGGGTAGACGACGGACGCGCGTTCGCGGCGGCGACGACGGATGACCAGGGCGCAGGCGATGGGGACCAGTTCGGAGATGACGGCATTGGCCCAGCCGAACCAGTCCCCGGTGCCCGCTGGGGAGTGCCGCATCGTCCAGTCGTGCACGTGGGTGAAGGAGGCCGCCCCGGCGAACCCGGCGACGACAAGCAGGATGGCGACGAGGACCAGGCCCTCCACACGGGTTGCGGTCAGGCCGTTCATGCGGCGGCCCACCCGGCAAGCTCGGCGTCCTCGGCGGCCAGCTCGACGTGACGCAGCAGCGCGAGGCCGAGGATCGGGTCGTCGTCGGTGGTCGGGTTGGCTTCGGAGTTGCAGTAGGGGCATGGGCTGTCGGGGTCGGAGTGGGCCATGTCGAGGCAGACGGCGCGGATGGGGCGGCGCGCGAGGCGGGTGAGGCGGGCCGGGTTCGGGTTTGCGAACATGGGTGTCTCTCCTGGTCTGAGGAAGGGCCGTGGGGAGCCGGAGCGCGGCCAGGGGGTCCAATCCAGGACCGCGCTCCGGACTTGGTTCAGCGACGGGTCGGGTTGATCGGCACCCGGATCCAGTCGGGCGGGTTGCCGGTCGAGGCGACCGCTTCGGAGAGGCAGCGCCACAGCGCCCACGCCTCCTTCTCCGTGAGGTACATCCGCCGTTTCCCGGCGCCGACGGCGACGTACAGGTCTTGACCGTCGGTGACGCGGACGGTGACCGGGCTCGTGGTCTTCTCGACGTGCGGGGCGCGGAGTCGGTAGAAGCGGCGCTCCTGGTCGACCGCGGCCAGGGCCTCGGGGCTCATGCGGAGTCACCTCCGGTGGTGGGCGGGTTCTGGTCGAGGGCGGACAGCAGGTTGGAGGGCAACAGCGGCCCGGCCTGCTTGCCGTTGGGCCGGTAGAGGTGCTGACGGCGACCGGCGTCAACCTGCTTCGGCGCGGGCACGATCCGCACGGGTTCCGGGGCGGTGATGGCCGGGGTGACGGCGGGGAACAGGTCGGCCATCTCGCGGATCAAGTCGTCATCGATGTAGGAGAAGCGGACCCGGGCGGGTTCCGGTTCGCCGTCGATCAGGACGTATCCGACGCCCTTGCCCTCGGCGGTGTCGGGGATCTGGTCGCATAGGGCGCCACGGTTTCGGGCGCCCTCACCGAGGACCAGGTCGACGTGGTTGGACTCAAGCAGGCCCAGACCGATTCGGGTCGGGAACAGGTCCCGCAGTGAGACGACCTCCTTGCGGGGGTCCTGGCTGGCGCCGACGACCAGGACGCCGAGTCCGGCACCTTGGGAGAGCAGCACCGCGAGGGACTGTGTGATCCGGTTCTTGAGTTCGTTGTCTTGCAGGTAGGCGAGCAGGCAGGCCAGCTCATCGATGATCAGTACGGTCAGCGGGTCGCCGATGCGCGGGCTGTGGACGCGGACCTTGCCCCGCAGCCGGGCTTGACGCTCCCGCATCCGGGCGATCAGGTCGTCCAGCATGTCCGCCATCTGGGCGAAGTCGGAGTCCTCGTAGCGGGAGAACATCGGCCGTCCCATGAACAGCTCCATGCCGCCCTTGGGGTCGATGACCCACAGCTCGACCAGCCCGGCCTTGACTCCGGCGGCCAGGGACCGCACGAGGGACCAGATGAACGAGCCCTTGCCCCGGCGGGTCGCGCCGACCACGAGTACGTGCGTGGCCAGCAGTCGCAGCGCGTAGGGCATCAGGTTCTCGCGGACGCCGAGGACCAGGGCGGTGAAGTCGGGTACGGACGGGACAGGGAACGGCTGGACGAGCTGGGTCAGGGCGTCGCGGCGGATGAAAACGAGGGTGATGTGCCGTGGCCGGTCGCGGTAGGTGAACCGGTCCACGGCCCGCCGGAGGCGAGAGCATCGACCGGTGCGGGCCGGGGCGACCGCCCGACGGGTCGAGTAGACGCGGCAGTGCCGGTGCTCGAACGAGTACGCCAGGTCGGAATTGGCCTTGTACCAGTCGTCGGGGTTCTGCCCGCGTGGCATCTTGAGCACAACCTCGTCGGTGGCGTTGGTGCACTTCACCGACAGCAGCCGGGGCAGCAGCTCGCCGCCGTCGTACCTGCGGACCAAGCCGCATGCGGTCATCGTCTCGTGCCAGTGGCGCCGGTAGATCCATTGACGACGCCAGATCGCCAGTGCGGGAAGTAGAACCCACCGGTCGAAGAACTCCCTGGCCTTCCAGCACCACAGGCCGAGCACTCCCCCGGCCAGCGCGGCGGCGACCAGAAGCGGCCACCAGCCATGGTCGAGGTAGACCCGTAGGGCGACCAGCGCGAGAACGACGGCAGGCATGGCCCGCCAGTGCTTGGCAGCGAACCAGGCCAGGCGGGCCGCCACCACGAGCAGCTTGACGACCAGCCAGAACAGGACGACGGCCCAGATCATCCACCACGGGGTGGCGACCTGCATCTTCCGGAAGTTGACTAGCGGGGCACGCATCACGCCACCGCCTGGTAGTCCTCGCGCCGCCGCCGGTTCGCGGTCCAGGCTTCGACGCAGGTCTTGTGGACCGGGGTGCCCTTCGGGCTGCGGCAGATCGCGGGCTTCCCGCAGATCGCGCAGGGGGCAGGGTCACCGGCGCGGCCGGTCCTGCTCAAATCGAGGTGAGGGGTACCGGGCATGATGGATCACGCCTTCCGCAATGGGTTTGGAGGGCAGCGGGGCGGTCCGGCTTCCGACGGCTACTCAGACCGCCCCGCGCCACGAACGATCAGGCCGCCACCACAGCGGCGTTGGCCTGCAACACATCCCGCGCCTCAGCCAGCGCGGCCATCAGCCGGTCGATGTCCGGCGCCTCCACGTGCAAGGTGAAGTCCGTGCCGATGCGGATTACCGCAATGTCCGGGTGTCCCTGTACCGGGCGGACCACCAGCGGTCCGGAACCGATCGAGACCAACGCGACCGACAGCATCAGGACACCGCCTTACCCGCGCGGACCTCGGCCAGGGTCTTCGGCGCCACGATCCCGGTCGCCCGGTACGAGTACGCCAGGCGGCCCGACTTCTGATCCACGTACGCGGTGACCGTCAGACCCTCGAACTCCACCGGCTGGAACGCGCCTACCGGAGGCGCCGGCTGCACATCAGACAGCAGCTTGACCATCACCTCGCGCGACCGGGCGCCCAGCTCCTCGTCCGCGTCCATCACCCGGCACTGGTAAACCCGCGTCCCCGTCACCTTGTCCCGCGCCGGAGTCCGCATCTTCGTCTTCTCGTCGTAGTCCATGCCCTCAGCGATCGAGCCCGGCACGAACACGCACCCCTGAGGGAACGCCTCCTGCATCGACACCGTGAACCGGTGACCACTCTTGATCATTTGCCTTCCTCCTGCCCGTTCGGCTGTGACGCGGTCCACACTAACAGTTGTTAGGCTTATAGTACAACTGTTATGGCACAGGCGGTGGCTGAGCAGGTACAACGCGGACTTCCCGGCGATCAACTGTTAGGTCTTGGTAGGCTCGCCAGGTCGGCCACCGGCCCAGCAGCAGTGAGGACACTCGATGACATCGCCTCGGCAACCTCTGAACCGATCCGAGGCCCTGCATCAGCAGGTCGCCCGGAACATCCGCAATGAGATCGAGGCGGGCATCCTCAAGGACGGCCAGGCGCTGCCGTCAACACGCGAGCTGGCCGGGCAGTGGGATGTCAGCGTATTTACCATTTCCGAAGCAATGAAGGTGCTGATGGAAGAGGGACTGGTCATCAGTCAGTCGCGCTCGCGGCGCACTGTCCGCGCTCCCACCCAGCCCATTCAGCGCGCTGAGTTTCGCAGCTCCCAACCACACGTCATCATGGTCGGCGGATTCGCAGGCAGCGGGAAAACCGAGCTTGGCCGAATCCTGGCACGGCAGACCGGATGGCCCATCCTTGACAAGGACACGTTGACTCGTCCCGTCGTCGAAGCCGCATTGGAATTGCTCGGCCTATCTCCCAACGATCGAGAGTCAGACACCTACGTCAATACGGTGCGGCCAGGCGAGTACGAAGCATTGATTGCGGCCACACATGAAAACCTAGAGTGTGGCAACAGCGCGATCGTCACCGCGCCCTTTATCCGGGAGTTCGGAGACGCCGCCTGGATAAGCCGGACCATCGCACAGTTTTCTGCCTCGCACGCCTCAACAACGCTCGTTTGGATGTACTGCGACGAACCAACCATGCGGTCTTACATTAGGAAACGCGGCGCTGCGCGCGATGCTGCCAAGCTGGCTGACTGGTCCGGCTACATCAGTAGCGTCGGTCTGGACTTTCGGCCCGTTGCGCCGTTTCACCTGGTCGACAACAGTGCATCAAGCGCGCCGTTGCAGGAGCAGGCGCAGGACCTACTCAAGAGCGTGCTCGCAACCGAGGCGGACGGATAATGCGGGGTGTGATCCTGTACGGTCCTCCGGCCTCGGGCAAGGACACCGTCACGAAGGCGCTGCACAAAATAGATCCATCCTACCAACTGTTCCCACGGATCAAGATCGGCAGCGGCCGAACTACCGGATACCGAATGGTTAGCGGCGAGGTGGCCGACGCCCTCCGCGCACGCGGTGACATAGTTTGGGAAAACGCTCGATACAGCTCCCGCTACCTAATCGATCGACCACATTTGCTCGCGCACCTTGGGCAGTTCTACACGGTGGTTCATCTCGGTCAGGTACCCGCAGTCGCCGAGGTAGTCCGAGCGACTCCGGACGCCACTTGGCATGTTGTCTTTCTCTGGTGTCCGCGTGATGTCGCCGCGACGCGCATTCGTGCACGGGCCACCGGGGACGACTCCGCCCGGCTCGCCGCATGGGACGCAACCGAGCCTCTGCCGGACGCCGACCTTTTCTTAGACACGTCGTTAGTCAGCGCCGAAGACGCAGCGCGGCAAATCATGTCATTCCCCCGCAACGCCCGATGAGCGATGTCGACCCGTTGCGGCGGCCATGTTCGGTCTCAACTGAGGACCGCTTCTATGTCGGATGCGGCTGTTTCAGGACGTGGAGGACGCGCGAGTCCGCGGTATCAGTGTTAGCCCCTGCGGCCGACCGAGATTAGGCGCGTGGTGCGACGAATCAGATCACGCACGAACACGTCCCCGGCGCCGTTCGTGTCGCCCGGCACCAGGTTGGATGCTTCGGAGTAGAACGCGACGTAGCGGCCGTCGTCACTGATCTTCGCGTCATAGGTCTGAGCGTTGGCTTGCCTACCGCTGTTGCTGAGGTTGATGCGGGAGATGGTGTTGCGGGTCAGATCTCGCACGAACAGGTCGGATTCACCGTTGGTGTCGCCCGGAACCATGTTCGATGCATACGAGAGAAATACGACGTAGCGGCCGTTACCGGCGACGACTGGCCATTCGCTGTCGGCGTTGCCCTGCAGACCGGCCCGGCTGAGACTAACCCGTCGTGTGGTCTTGCGGACCAGGTCGCGAAGGAACACGTCGGTGTTCCCGTTGGTGTCACCGGGCACCAGGTTCGAGGCATCCGACGAGAACACGACGTAGCGGCCGTTGTCGTTGATTACCGGCAGGACGCTGAGGTCGTTGCCTTGCGTGCCGGTGGAACTGAGGCTGACAAGCTTGATCGTGCCCCGGGTGACGTCGCGTACGTACACGTCCGCTCGGCCGTTGGTGTCGTCCGGCACCAGGCCCGCGCGCGACACGAACGTGATGAAGCGGCCGTTGTCGCTCACCGCGGGATCCCTCCCCAGGATATTGCCGAGGTCCTCCTGACCAGCAGCGGCCGCATGGACGCGCCTGGTCACCCTGCGGACCATGTCGCGCACGTAGCCGTCGTACTGACCGTTACGGTCCTCCGGAACCAACGCCGCCGGGGTGTCGAACGCGACGTATCTGCCGTTACCGCTAATCGAGAGGTTCAGGATCCCGCCGCTGCTCTGCTGCCCCGTGCTGCTGACACTGACCCGTTGGGTTCTGCCCCGCGTCAGGTCCCGGACAAACACGTCCACCTCGTTGTTGGTGTCGCCAGGGACCAGGTCGGAGGCCGCCGATGTGAACGCCACGTAGCGGCCGTCGTCGCTGATCGAGGAGTCGTCGATGAGGCCCTGACTCTGGTGCCCAGCCGAGGTGATATTGATCCGCCGGATCGTCCCCCGCACGAGGTCGCGGATGAATACATCACTGGACGCGTTCGTATCACCCGCGACGAGGTTCGACGCGTTCGAAATGAACGCCACGAAGCGTCCCCGGCCTGCGATCGACGGTCGCCAGCTGGTGCCGTTGGTTGGAGATCCCACGGCGGCTTGTCCAGCATTGATGTTGCGCCAGTCCGCCTTTGCCGGAGATGCCCGCATGTCGAGCCCAGTGGTTAGGAGGACGGCGATGACAGCCGGGACTGCCATCCATGCCTGCCCGTGCCGGTGGACCGCCTGGCCGTACGCAGATCCCGTCATCCGCCTGCCCCCGTTAGCTATTGCTCCACTGCTGATTGATTCAACGGGACTGCCCGCGGGTGACTCGCTAACTACCGGTAGGTTCACTCAGTCGAATGCCAGGTTCCTTGGGCGCGATCCGCTTTGACGGTCCCGTCGAAGCGTGTGATCCGTCAATGTGACCCGTCGATGTGATCCGCCAAACGTTGCCGAATTTGCCTGTACTCAGATCAAGGCCGCGCTCCGCGCGGCGCGGCGCGGTCGCGGTAAGCCGCCCCGCTGGGGCGGCGGCCCCGCTGCCTCCGGCGCGGGGCCGAAAACCAAACGACCGGAGAGCCACGCCCGCGCCGCACGGATCAGCAGATCATTCAGCAAAGCGAGGTTCGCACGGCCCCGCCCTGCCCGGAAGGACCTGACCCGGCGACGACAGTCCGCTCAAGCAGGCTGCCCGCCGTCCGGCCTGCGTTCCCCAGATCGCCAGGCACTCATGCCTCCGGCGGGGATCTTCGACAGAGATGGGGGGGCCGCCCATCTCCACCGTGAATCCGGGCGAAGCCGAACAGACCTGCTGCCCGCCGTCAACACGGTGGGGCGTGTGTTGACGGCGGACAGCAGGCCCGTTCCACGATGTGCGGACTCACGGCGGAGATGGGCTTGAGAGACCAGGGCGCGAGGGGTCCACGCGGGCCATTGGCGGGCCAGTAATCACATGCGCGAGGGGGCACGAGCGGGCTCGGACGGCGCTGGGGTCCACGTGCCTGAGCAGGCGATTCGGACACACCGAGACGCGCAGGGTGATCTTCCAAACTGATTACGCGGGTTCGATTCCCGTCGCCCGCTCCACAGCGTAACGGCCCAGGTCAGAGGGTGTATCCCAGACCCGGGCCGTCGTCGTTCCAGGGCTCGGAACGGCCTTCCATGCCGTTTACCTGTCGGCGGCCCGGCTCCGTGCCGGAGCCCGAAGCCCCGCCCCGGGATCCAGGTCGCTGCCGCCGACCGGCTCCGCACTTGCCCGGCTGCCGCACGATCCGCCGCTCCACCCGGCAAGACACTTGACACCGCAATCACGCAAACTACGTGAATCACGCACCTGTCTGGATCGGGTCAGGTAGCCGAGCGCCTTGCGGGGGCTATCGGCTGGGTGCGGGACAAGCGGTGACAGGGGTGATGTCGCGGACGTTGCCGATCGGGGTGCCGTTGACGGTGAGCTGGCCCTTGGCGGTGCGTCCGATTGGCCCGCACGCGGCGGTGCCGGTCTGGTCGACGATGACCGCGGTTGTCGCGGTCTTCTGCTTGGGCTGGGCGGCGACGCTGATCAGCCCAAGGAGCCCGATCGTGAAGACGGTGAGCGCGGCGGCCAGGCCGGTCCATCGGGCTCGCCGCAGCCAGTTGAGTGCGTCGTCGGTGTTCGTGATGACGGCGGCTCGGTAGGCGCTGCCGGACCAGTTGTCGGAGGTCCGGAGGGTAGCCCCGTTGGCGGCTCGTACGCCGGTCACGATGGACGCTGCGGCCAGTATCCCGGCGCTCGTGATCAGGCTGACGATGATCCATCGCAGTGTCGGGCTCGGCACGTCGGTGAGCTTCGTGGGGCCTCCGATGATGGCGACAGCGCCGAAGAGGCCGAGCAGCGTACCGACGGTGCCGGTCCAGGTGGTCGCCGATGCCCTGACCCGGGTGAGTTGTTCGGTCGCGAAGGTCACCGCGGCCTTGTCCCACTCGGCCTCGTCGGGTGGGCCGGGCCGGTGCGGCCGCGATTGCGGGTCGGGTGGTGGCTGCCCGGTCATGATGCCGCTGCCCGGATGTCGGCCTGCTGCCCACAGCCTTTGACCGGTTCGTCGGTTGGTCGGCCCTCGTGGGGGTACCCGCAGTTGCACTGGGCGTGCTTCCACTCCACCGATGAGGTGTAGCGCTGCCTGGTCTGATGGACGGTCATGGGGTGCTCGCAGTAGGGGCAGTTACCGGCCTTCCTCCAGCCGAGTTGGACCTCGTGTTCCAGCCAGGGTTCCCACGGCCAGGACGCGACGTCGTCACCCCACCCGAGGACCGGGTCCTGCCGGTACGGCCTGTCACCGGCCGGTGTGTTCGCTCCGTTGGTCATGGCGCTCCATCGGTGTCGGATCAACGCGCGGGTCCAGCAGCGCGATGAATTGCTGGACCCGCTCGATGTTTGCGGTGGCGCCGCCACCGTAGGATTCGAAGTCGGCTAGGGAGGCGCGGGCATACAGCAGCGCGTCGCCGACGCGGCCCGCGCGGTAGAAGAAGATTGCGACTGCGAAACGGGTCTGCCCAGCGCTGAAGCGGTTGCCGGCCACCTCCTTGAGGCGGATGGACTTCTGGTAGTGGGTCAACGCGGCGTCGTGCTCGCCGGCTTCGGCGTAGATCACGCCGAGATGGTGGTGTGTGACGGCGAGATCCGGTACCGCATCGGCGGGAAGTAGGGCGAGGGCCTCCGTGTACGCGGCGGCGGCGGCGTTGAGGTGCTCCAGCAGCACCGGTGCTGGCTGCGCGGCAGCGGAGGCGTCGAGAAACCGCTCGAGCGCCACTCTACCGAGCTGCCCGACCGTGCGGGCCCGGCCGAGGTGGTCCTGTTCGTCGGTGAGGTCCAGGTCGCGGCGGTACCAATGCTCGGCCCGGTCCAGGTCCCGCAGCGATGGGATGTTCAGATGGGCGTGGCCGAGGTTGAACGCGATCACCCCCTCCTCTTTCCGGTCGCGGGCAGCGCGGGCCAGGTCGGCGGCGCGCTCGTAGTGGGTGACGCAGCCAGGGTCCTTCTGCTCGCGCAGGATGTGCCCGAGGGCCTCCACGCTGACGGATAGGTTGCGTATGCGGCGGCGGTCTGTCTCGGTGCGCTGGTCCGGGGCGGTGGCGAGTGCGACGGCGGTTTCCCGCTCATCGTGTTCGACGCGGGCTTGCTGCAACTGCAGCGCTGCGGTCCAGTCCCGGCCGTCCTGCGCGATTCCGACCCGGTAGTCGGTGAGCAGCCCCCATTCCTCGGCGAGGCCGGGCCGAGGGCCGCCGGTGTCCGCGTCAACGAGGTCCGGTATGAGCTCGTCAACGAGGCGGGCCCACTCCGCGCCGCGCCCGGTGTGCTCGTAAAGGATGCTGAGGCCCTGCATGCAGGAGATCACGTCGTCCCACCGGCCGGCGGCGCGGGCCAGGGACCGCGCGTGCAGCAGGTTCGCCTCCTCCACCCGCAGCGAGTCCACCATCTCGGCCCGGCCCTCGCGGTACAAACGATGAAAGGTGTCGCCTAGGCCAGCGACGGCAAAGGTGTACGCGGCCTGCGCGCGAGATGCCGCGTCCGGGTCCTCATCGACTGCGTTGAGCCGGCGGAAGAACCACGGCAGCGCCGGATGGATCGCGTAGTAGCCGCCGCCGAGGGCGGTGAGTAGCCCGATTTCGGCCGCCCGGTCGAGCAGGCCGAGCCCGGCTTCGCGGGTCAGGCCGGCCAGCGCTGGTACCGCCGACGGGTTGCTTTCAATGCCCATGACCACCAGGACGTCGACGTCGACGGTGTCCTGGAACACGCTGAGCACCGCCAGCTGGGTGCGCTCGGGTTCGGTGAACGCGGCCGTCAGCCCGTACGTGAGCGAGGCGGCCAGCGACCGTGACCGGCCCTGCGCCTCGTCGGCGTCGTCAAGGTCGGCCTCGCCGGCCCGCAGCCGGGCAACGAACCCTTCGATCTGCGCATTGGTCGTGTATCCAGCGCGGAGTGCCTGCCCGACCACCAGCGTGATGGTGAGCGGATTTCCGTCGCTGTAGCGCAGCAGTGGCCGCCAGTCCGCCACGTCCGTGATCCGGTGGCCGTGCCGGGCGGCCAGGCCCTGGGTGAACTGGATGCGTTCGCGCATCGGCATCCTGGGCAGCCGGACCCGGATGGGCAGGTCGCCCAGCCAGCCGCGTTCATCGCGCCGCGAGGTCAACAGCAGCCGCGCCCGGGTCCGCGACACCGCGTGGAGGAAGTCGCGCAACTCGTGCTGCTCGTCGGCGGTCCACGCCGATGGTGTCCCGGCCGGGAACCCGGCGACCGGCTCGACGTTGTCCCAGATCCACAGCACCGGAACCTGCGCCAGTAGCTGCAGAGCCACCTGTCGCCGCTCGGCGTGCGAGAGGCTCAGCCACTGGACCCCGTTGGCCTGCAACACCGGGTCGAACGTGGCGCCGAGCTGGTTGAGCAGCGCCACCAGCGGCGTGTGCTGCTCCAGCGACGAGAACAGCACCGGCCCGTGTGCGTCACTGGCCGGATCGGTGAGCCCACCGGTTTCCGCGTACCAGCGGGCGAACTCCACCGCTGTGGACGTCTTCCCGCTGCCGGCGTAGGCGTGGAGCAGCACGATCCGGTGGGTGTCGAACGCCCGGTCCAGCGCCAGCAGTGTTTCGTCACGGCCGAAGAACCCGACCTCGGGCCCGGGCGGTAGCCCGGCGACGGCCGCGCCGGCTAAGCGGGCATCCGGCCGGCCGACCGTGATCTGCACCGCGTCCCGGGTCGCATCCGGCGCCGCGCGCAGCAGCGTCACCGGCGCCGTCTCATACACCACCGGCACCGACCAGTCCTGCAACGGGCGCGGGTCGAACGCGATCGACCGGTTCGGCTGGGCGGCCAGCTGCCGCCGGCCCATCGACACCGCGCCACCCAGCGAACGCCCTGCCAGCAGCGCGGCATAAAGGTCAGCGACGAACTGCGCCGCGGTCACGACGTAGACGCTGTACCGCATCGCCACAACCCCGGCGACCCCGGCGTCGCTGACCTCCAGTGCGAACGACCCGTATCCGCGCACCAGCGCGTGCAGATCGTCGGCCTGGTCGGTTCGCGGCCGATCCGCGGCCTCGGCATACGCCGAACGGCAGGCGTTGAGCAGCAGCACCCCGACACCGGTACGCGCCAGCAGCGCGCCAAGCGCCGGTCCGTCGACCAGCTGCTGGTTGCCCGGTGTGGTCGGATCCTCGAACAGCAGATACCCGTGAGTGCCCTCACGCAGCGGCGACAGCAGCCCGTACCTGGCCGCACCGATCGGAACCCCGCCGCCGACCCGCAACCGGCTCGCCGGCAGGTAGGTGCCGTGCCCGTCGAAGTGAACTACGTGGAATGGCCGCCCTGCGGCGTGGGCCTGTTCCAGCACTGTCGACAGCGCGGCGAACGTGGGCGGGCGCAGCACCGTCAGGTCGAGGATCTCCCTGGCCTGGGCGGTCTTGAGCAGCAGCGCCCCCACCGAGCGGAACGGCACGTCGTCGCCCCCGCCCGGCCGGCAGATCACCAGCAGCACACGCAGCCGCTCGGCGTGGTCGGGCTCCGGCATCGGCACCCTCTTGGCGGGCTGGGCGTTGACCCGGACGTACTCGGCGGCCTCCAGCGCGACCGGCCGGTCGGTACGCGGATCACGCAGCAGCTCCCACGGCAGCATCGCCGCCGCGTCGACCTCGCAGGCGACCTCGACCCGCGCCGTGTGCAGTGCTCCCCGCGCGCCTGCCCACAGCTCGCGCGCCTCGTCGCCGGCGAACACCAGCTCGAACAGTCGGGTGCCGATCTCGGCCAGCCGGCCCTCCACATTGGCCGCGATCGTCGGGGCCGGGTCGAGCGGGTACTCCAGGAAGTCCTCCAGGTACCAGCGGATCCGCTCCCGGTCCTCGTCGGTGATCGAGAGTTCGAACCGGCTCGTCGCCGACGCCTCGGCTTGACCCGGTAGCCCGGTCAGGCGCGTCGTCACCACATGCTGACCGTCACCCGCCGCGGCCTGCGTCAACCGCAGCACGATACCCACCCGCGTCAGCCTCCCCGTAAGAAACGGTCATCGATCGCGACCAGCCGACCACCGCCCAATAATCACGGGCAACCACCGACCCGACAAACCACTCACCCATCGGTGTGACGCCGGCAGACCGACGGACTAATCGTTGCTGTACCTGACCGCGAGGGGCGCGCCAGCTCGCGCGTTTCATTCGGCGAATGGCTGGCGTATGTCCGCTGACGGAGTACGGCGGCACTGGGACATGTTGCCCAATTTGCCGGAAGCCGCGGCCCTCCTGGCCCTACCCGGTCGGTCGCGCCGCGGTGTCCTCCGCGTGGTACTCGTCGAGCAACTGCTGCTCCTGCTCCCGCTTCGGGAACAGGAAGTACACGAGCACGGCGCCGACCGCGATCGCGATGATGCCGGCGGTGTACGCCCAGTCGGCGCCGTCCAGGAACGACGACTTCGCCGCGGCGGTGATCTGGTCGGCGTACTGCGGGTA
This sequence comes from Krasilnikovia cinnamomea, assembly GCF_004217545.1. Classification (NCBI taxonomy): domain Bacteria; kingdom Bacillati; phylum Actinomycetota; class Actinomycetes; order Micromonosporales; family Micromonosporaceae; genus Krasilnikovia; species Krasilnikovia cinnamomea. Next base: position 4,745,282 of record NZ_SHKY01000001.1, on the reverse strand, counting down.
CCGCTCGGCGGTGTCGGCGGCGCTGGAGAACGACTTGGTCAGCATGCTCTGGACGGCACTGGTGACGTCCTGCTGGTCGGGCGACACCGCGATCGCCTTGGTGAAGGCCGCGGCATAGCCCGCCGTGAGCAGCGCACCGAAGACCGACTGCAGGATGGCGCCGCCGAGGTCACGTTGGAGGTCGGCGGTGCCGGACGCCATCCCGGCGCGCTGCACGGGAACCGACCCGGTCAGCGAGTGCGACGCCGGCGTGCCGGCGAATCCCACGCCGATCCCGATGCACGCGTAGGCGACGGCGATTCGCCAGTACGGGCTGCCCTCCGTCCAGAGCAGCAGCATCCAGGCGAACGCGAACAGCAGGAACACGTACCCGGTGAGCAGCGTGAACCGCGCCCCGTGCGTCTCGACGAGTTTGGCCGAGCGCGGCGCGACCAGCACCATGAACACCACGGCGGGCAGGAAGGCGGCGCCGGCTTCGAGGGTCGAGTAGCCCTGGACGTTCTGCAGATACTGCTGGCTGACGAACGCCGAGCCCATCAGCGAACCGAACACGATGACCCCGGCACAGGCCGCGACCCAGAACACCCGCCGCCCGGCCACGTGCAGGTCGTAGAGCGGATTGCGCGCACGCCGCTGCCGCAGGCAGAACACGACGAGGGCGGCGAGAGAGAGCGCCGTCAGGCCGAGCGCGAGCCCGCCGGCGTCCGGTACCGGCGCGAAGTTGATGGCCAGGATGAGCGACCCGACCAGCACCAGCGACAGGACACCACCGAGGTTGTCGACCGGCTCGGTGGTCTCGTTGACGTGGCCCGGCACGAGGAACCACGCCAGCACCAGGGCGAGGACGGCCAGTGGCAGGGTGACCAGGAAGACCGATCCCCACCAGAAGTCCTGCAGCATCGCGCCGGCGACCAGCGGCCCCAGGGCCGCGATCCCACCGCCGATCGCCGACCACAACGCGATCGACCTCGTCCGCCCCGCGCCGGACCACAACGCCGTGATGAGCGCCAGCGTGGTCGGGTACGCCATGCCCGCCGAGAGCCCGCCGAGCACCCGGGCGGCGAACAGGACGATGTCGGAGGGCGCGTACGCGGCCAGCAGGCACGCGGGTACCGACAGCACCATGCCGAGCAGCAGCATCAGCTTGCGCCCGTAGCGGTCCCCCAGCGCACCGAGGTACAGCACCGAGGCGGCCAGTCCCAGCGAGTAGCCCACCGCGATCAGGTCGAGCGTGGTCTGCGACGAGTCGAACGCCCGGCCGATCGAGGGCAGTGCGACATTGGCGACCGACAGGTTCAGGTTGGCCACCGCGGCGACCGCGATCAGCGAGGTGAGCACCAGACCGGCCCGCGCGGGCGCGGCCGTCGGCGTGGTCGTGCCCGGGGCACGTACGGCGTCTGCCATCTCGTTTCGGCTCCTCACCCAGGGTGACGAGGACAACCCCGGGTTGCCGGTCCAGGTTGGCGCGGCCACCCCCGACCGCGCCTCGCTCGGCACGGATGAAAAGGCCGTCGATCAGCGGGCCGCGCGCCCCGCCGACGACGCGGGCGCCCACGGGGCGGCGCCGCCGAGCGGGTTGGTGCCGGTGGCCGCCAGCAGGTACCAGGCGGTGGCCGCGACGTGCGCGTACGGGTAGTAGCCGGAGGCGACGAAGCCGACGTGCAGCGGGCTGGTCGCGGCGGTCACCCCTCCCCCGGCCGGCAGCGGACGCCCCGCGACGGTCTGCCCGGCGCCCAGCCGGGCCTGCGCGGCGATCAGCGTCCGCAGCGCGGCGGTGGCCGGCACCGGCCCGAGCGGGGACAGGCGCAGGGCGAGCGCGTACTGGGCGGTGCCCTCCAGCCACACCGCGTCCGGATCCGGCCGGGGCAGGCCGGGCTCGATCGGGACGGCGGGATCGGCCGTCCGAGAGGCGGTCGACACGGTCACCCCGGTGAAGGAGCGGCCCGGCGCGAGGGCACTGTTGGGCGAGGCCGCGGTGTCGGTGACGGTCAGCCGGCGGGTCACCGTGTCGAGGCAGCCGACGCGGTCGAGGTCGGCCAGCGCCAGCCACGCGTGGGTCTGCGCCTCCAGTTGCATCGGCTCACGTTCGACGCTGGCGCCATCGGGCGTACCGGCGAAGAACGCCTGCCGGACCGGGCTCCACATGCCTGTGACCAGCCGCAGCGCGTCGGCGCGCCGGGCCAGCCAGACCCGGTCACCGGTCAGCTCGGCCAGTTGGCCGAACAGGGCCACGAGGTCGGCGTTGTGGGTGGTGCTGACGCGGGCGAGGGCGGCGCCGTCGCGGTCGGTGCCCGCGGTGAATCCGCCCAGGGGACCGGACGAGCGGCAGACCTGCGCGATCCACTCGCCGAGGCGGACCGCGCCGCCGAAGAACCGGTCGTCGCCGGTACGCCGGTGCAGCGCGCACAGGGCCAGCGCGGCCCAGGCGCACTCACCGGTGCCGGACCCCGTGAATCCGAACGCGCCGCCCACGTTGACGGTGCCGTCCGGACGCACGAATCCGTACGGCTGGAGCACGCCGGCGCGGGTGTACGGCCCCACGTGGTACGCCTGCCGCAGCCGGCCGTCGGCGTACCGCGGGTCGTGCTGCTGGGCGTAGACCAGCGACTGCCCGAGCAGCCGCGCCTGATCCAGCGACCCGGGCCGGTCATCGTCCAGGTAGGCCAGGATCGCCAGGGCGGCGTCGTAGGTGAACCCGGTCGCGTAGAGCCCGATCTGGTCGGCGTACGACTGGGGCAGCCGCAGTTCGCTGGACGCGGCGTGGGCCGCCAGCATCGCGTCCAGGAACCGCATCGCGCGTTGCCGGGCCGCCCGTGGCACCGCAGGTGGCCCGGCCCGGGCGACCCCACCGCCGGCCAGGGTGGCCCCGGCCAGGGCCACGCCGCTGACCGCGGTCAACACTGCCCGCCGGCTCACGGCCGGACCCGTGCCGCCCACGTACGCCCCCGTCGTCGCGATCGCCGTCCGGTCTGGATGCCGGCTTCCTCATCCCTACCGGAACGGCGTGCGCGACAAGCCGTGAATCAGGGAATTCGCGGGCTCCCCACGGTTCAGCCGGTGCCGGCCAGGGCCCGGCGCAGGGTTGCGGCGAACCCTGCCGGATCGCCCGGCATCGGCGAGTCGGGACCGAGGAACCCGCCGTGGTGGCCGGGGAAGGTGACCGGCGCGGTGCCGAGCAGGTTCGCGACGGCCAGCCCGCCGCGGTGCGCCAGTTCCCCCTCGGTTTGCGCGCCGACGCCGACCACGATGCGGGTCGGGCCGGTGCGCAGGGCGGCGACGTCGGGCACGAATCCCGTACAGGTCAGCAGGTTCTGGCCGAGCAGCGGATCGTCGCGGGTGCCATCGTCGTCGCTGGGCAGTCCGAACGCCGCCGGGTCCGGCGGGGGCTGCTCGGCGAACTCCGCCGGAACCTCGCCGTGGATGCTGGTGAACGCGATGAACTTCGCCATCCCGGGGCCGAAGCCGTCCCGCTCGTACGTCTGGCGGATGTCCACCAGTGCCGCCAGGGCCGGCTCGCGATCGGGCAGCAGCGCGGCGGTGGGCGGCTCGTGCGCCACCAGCGTGCGCACCTCGCCGGGGTGCCGCGCCACCAGCGCGAGCGCGTTGACCGCGCCGCCGCTGCTGCCGAAGACGTCCACCGGACCCCCGCCGAGCGCGGCGATCACCCGGTGCAGGTCGTCCGCGTGCTGCTCGGGCGTGACCTCACCGGCCGCCTCGACGCGCTCGCTGCGCCCGGCGCCACGGGGGTCGTAGGTGATCACCGTACGGTCTCCGAAGTGCTCGGCGAGGCTGGCGAACCCGCTGGCGGTCAGCGGCGAGCCGGCCATCAGCAGGGCCGGGCCCGCGGCGGCCCCGGCCTCCCGTACGTCGTAGTGCAGCACTGCGCCGGGCGCGTCGAGGGTGTAGCTCTTCGGCTGGGTCAAGGGGCCTGCTCCTTTTCACGGCCGCGTCGCGCTCAGCGCGACGCGCTCGCCAGTACGTCGTCGATCTGGCCCATCGCGAGTCGCATGCCTTCCTCCATGCCCATGGCCAGCATCCTCTCCAACTGCTGCGGGCTGACGAAGGTGGTGACGGTGGTCATGCGGGTGCCCGGGCCGGCGGCCTCGAGGGTCACGACGGTGTGGGTGGCGTCGGCCGGGTCCACCGGTTCGCCGTCGTCACCGGCGAAGCCGTCGTCGAACTCCAGCCGGTGCGGCGCCTCGATGGCGGTGATGCTCCACCAGCCGCGCGCCTTCTGCCCCTCGGGGCCGGTCATGTAGTAGCGGGACTGTCCGCCGACCACGAACTCGTGCCGGTCGAAGGTGGACGGCCAGGTCGGCGGCCCCCACCACCGCTCCAGCTGGCGCGGGTCCTGCCACACCTGCCACACCCGGTCGACGCCCGCCTCGAACTCGGCGACGAACGTGAGCCGCAGGGCTTCGACGTCCTTGTGTGTGCTGATGACGGTCACGGGTTGGTTCCCTTCTCGGTGTTGGGCCCCGGCCGGTCCTCGGCCAGGATCCGGTCTTCGGCCAGGATCTGTGCGATGCCGTGGGCGCGGTGCCGCCACAGCTGTTCGTAGCGGTCGAGGAGTTGGGCGGCCCGGCGAAGGGCGGCAATGTCGGCGTGCACGACCTGCTCCCTTCCGCGCCGCTGCTTGACCACGAGGGCGGCCCGTTCCAGCACCACCACGTGCTTCTGCACCGCCGCGAGACTCATCGGGTAGTGCCGGGCGAGCGCGGACACGGACTGCTCGGCGCGGATCACCCGGGCGAGGATGTCGCGCCGGGTGGAGTCGGCCAGCGCGTGGAAGATCCGGTCTGCGGTGCCCTCATCTACAACCATTTGGTTGTAGGTTAGTCCGACCTCCCCGCCACGCACAAGCACTCGAGCGAATCAACGACGAAGGGCCGGAGCTGTCGCAGCTCCGGCCCTTCGTCCTCGGGTGCGGTTACGGGGCCGGGTAGTCCGTGACGTAGACCGGCTGGCCGATCTTCGTGGTGTCGGCCGGGCCGCCGACGCCGTTGACCACGTGATCGATCGTCCCCGCGCTGAGGTTGACCGTCATGATGTGGTGCAGCTTCACGCCCGGGGTCGCGGGCACCTCGAAACCGTTCTCCGTGTGGATCGACGGGTTGTTCTGGTTGAAGACGTACACCCCACCGCCGTAGAGGCGGTGCGTCTTCACCCGATCGCCGACCTTGTACCCGGCGTAGCCCTCGACGCCGCCGTTCATCCAGTCCGCCTGCGTCGGCGGGTCGTACGGCAGCTCGTTCTGGTACAGCACGGTGGTGCCCTGCTCGCCGTTCCAGACCGTGTTGTACCGCTGGAAGTGCTCGACGAACAGGCCGGTCGCGGTCACGTTGTCGCCGTTGACCACGACACCGGTCCGGCCGGTATTGGTGTGCCAGCGCTGGGTGTCGGTGAGGCCCTCGACGCCGTGGTCGGCCCGCCACACCCAGGTGTGGTCGATGAGCACGTTGTCGCTGTTCACCTCCAGCGCGGTGTCGACCTTGCCGATGTGCGGCCCGCCGACCCGGAAGTACACGTCGGACAGGGTGGCCGGATCGGCGACCGTGCTCCAGCCGTGCCCGCCGCGCCGCCCGACCCGCAGCAGCACCGGCGACTCCTGGCTGCCCGCGTCGATGGTGACCCCCGCGATGATCGCGCCGGGCACGTCCGCGACCGTCAGCGGGACCGCGCCGCCGACCGCGGTGAGTGTGGCGTGCCCGATGCCCAGCACCACCGTGTCGGGGCGCTTGACCTCGATGGTCCGGGCGATGTCGTAGACCCCCGGGGTCAGCAGCAGATGCCTGCCCCGGGCGAGCTCCCGGTTGATCCGCCGCACGGAGTCGCCCGGCCGGGCCACGAAGAAGTCGCTGAGCGGCAGCGTGTACCCGGCGGTCTGCCCACCGGCCCAGGACACCCCCCGCGAGTTGCGCCGGGCCGACGGCACGCGGACCTGGTACCGGCCCTTGCCGTCGACGAACAGGTACGGCTTCTCCCGGCTGACCGGCGTGGTGTCCAGCGTCGTGTACGGCGGGTTCGGGAACCCCGCCTCCGTGGGCGCGCCGACGACACCGGAGAAGACCTGGTTCCACACGCCGTTCGACCAGCCGCCGACCTCGCTGTTGCGGGTGATCCACTGCTGCTGGGAACCGCTGACCACGAACGGCAGCCGGGAGTCGGCGATGAAGCCGCCGCTGGCGTACTGCGGGCCGGCGGTGCAGTAGTCCATCAGCGACAGGTTCGCGCCGGTGATGTTGAGGCGGCGCAGCGACACCGCCTGCGAGACGGCCCAGAAGTTCGCCGAGCCGCGGCAGCCGTCCTGGCCGGCCGGGTTCACGTTGACCGTCAGGTTCGACAGGGTGCGCCAGAAGTTGACCAGCGCGAGGCAGTTGCTGGTGCCGCCGTTCTCCAGGCACCGGTTGTAGACCTCGACCTTGCCGTTGATCACCACGTCGGTGGGCGCCGCGCCGAGGCCGGAGACCTCGGTGTAGTAGCCGAGCTTGACCTGCAGCGGGTGCTCCGCGGTGCCGTACGTGCCGGGCTTGAAGAGGAAGGCGTGGCGGGCCGTACCCATCTCGTCGTCGACCTGCCTGGTGTAGGCCGCGTCGAGGGCCGCCTGGATATCGGCGACCGGCATGCCGGGGTCGAAGACGGTGACGTTCGGGCCGAGGCCGGGCGGAGCCGCCGGGGCCGGCGGGGCGGCACCGGCGGCGGGCCCGGTCATCGCGGCGGTGACGGTGAACGCGAGGCTGAGGGCCAGCGAGCGGCCGAGGCGCCGGCCGCCGGGCCGGCCGGCCCCGAGATGTAAGCGCCCATGGCGGTGGGTCGTCATGCGTGGCAATCCTCTCGGTAACAAGCCCGTAATGACCTGCACCACAAGAAAGCAGCCGGACGACCGGGACCGTCAAGAGAAGAGGATGGATAGCAGACGGTCGGCCAATCGATAGAACCCACTGGTGCAACCGGTTCCGGGAAAACGCTCTCCGAAGGACGGAAGCGGTTCCGGAAGGATCGCCCGGGGGCGCGCGGCCCGCGCCTAGGGCCGCGCGCTCCGGTCCGCGCTCAGCCGGCGAAGGGCGCGCCGGTCTCCAGCAGCGTCTTGAGGTCGCTGAGAATCCAGGCCCAGCCACCACCGGCGGCGCCGTCCTCGGTGCTGGCGACCATCGTGGCCGTCGCGGGGGCGCCGGTCAGCTCGTGGGTCAGCGTCAGCCGGCAGACCCCGGGCTGGGTCTTGGTCTCCTCGATCTCGTACGTGAGCCGGGTGAACGGCTCGGCGGCGGTGGTCGGGTCCATCAGCATCCGCCAGGTCTGCACGAGCCGCCGGGGCGGATCGCACTCGATCACCTCGCCGTCGATGATCGTGTCGGGCAGGTCGAAGCCCTGCGCGGCGGCGTACTCCTTCATGTCCTTGCTGGCGGCGGCGTGGAAGGAACCGCCCGGCTTGAGCTCGAAGAAGCTCTGCGCCTGGTAGGCGTACCGCCCGTTCCACTCGGGGTCGGTGATGGCGGCCCAGATCCGCTCGGGGGCCGCCTTGATCCAGACTCGGTAGACCTGCGTCGTGGTGGCGGTTTCGGTGGTCATGGTTCTTCCTCCAGCGCTTTCTTGAGATCGACGAGCGCCGTCACGTGACGCTCGGTGTACTTGTCGATCCACCGGTCGTGGATCAGCCGGATGGGCACGGGGTTGAGGTAGTGCAGCTTCTCCCGGCCGGAACGGCGCACGACGACGAGACCGGCCTCCTGGAGCACCTTCAGGTGCTTGGCGACGCCGAAGCGGGTCATCTCCAGCTCGGACTCCAACTCGGTGAGCGTGCGGCCCTCGCGGGCGAACAGCAGGTCGAGCAGGAAACGACGGGTGGCGTCGGCCAGCGCCTTGAACACCCGATCGTCGTCCGTCATGACGCAAAGTTATGTGACCAAAAGGTCACATGTCAAGCCGTAGAAAACCCCCCGGGAGTCCTCCCGGGGGGTCTGCCGAGCCGGGTGGGGTCAGCCGAAGAGCCCCACGACCCACTGGTAGCTGCTCATCACCCAGGCCGTCTGACGCAGATGCGCGAAGCCCACGCCGACCAGGAAGAGGGCCGCCACCAGGTGCGAACCCTTGGCGGTCCGCCGCACCCGGCCGAACTGCCGTTCCAGCACCAGGCGGCCGACGAATCGCGACAGCGCGAACAGACCCGCCGCCACCACCACGCTGAGCAGGAAGATGATGATCGGCACGGTCAGCGGGCCGCTCGACGAGATCGCCCAGATCCCCCAGCACACGAACGCGAACAGCAGGGCCGCGGTGCTCCACTCGCTGCCCCGGCGCAGCTGCTGCACGTGCCAGCCCATCGAGTGCCGCTCGTGCGGCGCCTCGGCGCCGGGCCAGCCCGTACCGGTGGCCTCGTGGTCGGCGAACTGGCGGGTCCGCGGATTCGGGTTCACCTGCGCGCGGCCCCGCGAGAACGGCTGGGCCTCGGCGTGCACCGGGAACTGGCCCGGCGCCGCCGCCTGGCCCTGAGCGGGCGCCCGCCCGCCCGGCGCGGCGGCCGACGGGGGTGGCTGCGGCACCGTGGGTGGCTCCGCCCACGGGTCCTGCGGCGGCATGTCGAGCGTCCGTTCCGACCACCGTGGCTGGTCCGGCATCGTGCTCCTCCCCCGGGTAAGCGGATCGTCAGTGCTGCCATCGAGAGTAACGAGCCCGCAAATAGGTCGCCGCCACGCCGCGCGTCGGCTACACAGAACCCCATGGACTCCTCGGACGTTCAGGTCAGGATTGGCGTCGCGGACGACTGGGAGGCCGTCGCGGATCTGGTCGGCCACGCCTTCCATCAGCCCTACGATCAGGTGTGGCGCGACGCCGAAGGTTCGGTGTACGAGCCGGAGCGCTCACTGATCGCCGACGACGCGGGCCAGATCGTGGGGCACGCCTCCGCGTACACCCGGGAGCTGAGCGTGCCCGGCGCGGTCGTCCCCGCCGCGCATGTCACGCAGGTCAGCGTGGCGCCGACCCACCGGCGCCGTGGCCTGCTCAGCCGCATGATGCGCCGCCAGCTCGGCGAGATCGCCGCCGACGGGCGCGAGGCCGTCGCGGTGCTGTGGGCCAGCGAGGGCAAGATCTACCCCAGATTCGGGTACGGCCTGGCCGCGCAGCATCTGAACGTCGACGTCATGACCCGCGAGATCCGTCTGACCGACCCCGCACCGGCGACGCCGGCCGCGCGGCTGCGGCTGGTCCAGCCGGGCGAGGCCGTCGCCGAGCTGGCCAAGGTGTACGAACAACTGCGCCCCGACCGCCCCGGCTGGTCCAGCCGCGACGACCGCTGGTGGCAGTACGTCCTCGCCGACCCGGAATCCCAGCGGCACGGCGCGACGGCGTTGCACGGGGTGGTGGCCGACACCGCCGACGGCCCCACCGGGTACGCCCTGTGGCGCGGCGTGTCCCGCTGGGACGGCCACGGCCCGGACGGCGAGGTACGCATCCGCGAGGTGGTCGCCGCCGACCCCGCCACCTACGCGACGCTGTGGCGTTTCCTGCTCAGCATCGACCTCACCCGCAAGGCGACGGCCGGTTTCCTCCCCCTCGACGAGCCGCTGCAGCACCTCGTCGACGAGCCGCGCCGGCTCGGCGCCCGGGTCTCGGACGGACTGTGGATCCGCCTGGTCGACCTGCCCCGCGCGCTGGCCGCCCGCCGGTACGCCACGGACGTCGACGTGGTGCTCGAGGTCTCCGACGACCTGCTGGCGGCCAACACCGGGCAGTGGCGGCTCACCGCGGGCCCCGGCGGCGCCACCTGCACCCGCAGCACGGATCCGGCCGACCTGGCCTGCACCGTGCTGGAGCTGGGCGCGGCGTACCTGGGTGGGACGTCGCTGGCCGCGCTCGGGGCGGCCGGGCGGGTCCGGGAGCTGACCCCGGGTGCCCTGGCGGCCGCTTCGACCGCGTTCGGCTGGCACCGGCTGCCGCACGCCACCGAGGTGTTCTGAGGTTCGGCGGCGGCGGTAGGTTCGGCGGCATGGGCGAAACCGAACGCCGGCGCCGACGCGTGCGCCCAGCCCCGTCCGACGCCGCCACCCGATCCGACACCGCGTCCCCTGCCGAGGCGGGCCCGCCAGCCGCCGCCGCCCCGGCCGCCGCCACCCCGGCGCGGCACGGTTCCGGCGGGCCCGGCCCGCGCGGCGGCGGCCCGCGTACGACACCCGGGGGTGGCTCCCGGCCGGTACCGGGTGCGGGGCCCCGGCCCGCCTCGGGCGCCGGGGCGGGCGGGGCGGAGGACCGTGAGGTCGAGCGGGGCCTGCGCGGGCTGGTCGGCTCCGGATCGTCGCAGGTCAGCCTCGGCGCGGCGCTGCGCGCCCGGGACGCGGCCCGCCCGACGCCGGAGCAGCTGGCCGAGGCGGACGCCAGTTTGACGATCGTGCGCCGGCACTGGACCCCGCGCGAGGACCTGCCCCGCCGCTGAGGCGGCCGGTCAGGACTGCGCCGACGGCAGGGGCGGCAGCTCGCCGGTGCGCTCGTAGGCGGCGAGCTGGGCGATACGCCGTACGTGCCGCGGGTCGCCCGAGAACGGCGTGCTGAGGAACGCGTCGGCGAACGTGGCCGCCTCGTCGAGGGTGTGCTGGCGGGCGCCGATCGCCAGCACGTTCGCGTCGTTGTGCTGGCGGGCGAGCTGGGCGATCTCCACCTTCCACGCCAGCGCCGACCGCACCCCCTCGACCTTGTTGGCGGCGATCTGCTCGCCGTTGCCCGAGCCGCCGATGACGATGCCGAGGCTGCCCGGGTCCGCCACCACCGAGGCACCGGTGCGCAGGCAGAACGGCGGGTAGTCGTCGTCGGGGTCATAGCCGAGCGGACCCACGTCGACCACCTCGTGTCCCTGCTTGGACAGGTGGTTGACGAGGTGGTTCTTCAGCTCGTAGCCGGCATGATCGGAACCCAGGTAGACGCGCATGACGGCAGTCTGTCAAACCACGATCAGAACGTCAGCGCGGCCCGCAGTGTGACGGCGATGTGATCCGCGGCGCAGCGGGCGGCATCGAAGACCGCGAGTTTGCGGGCGAAGCCGTGATTGACCCCCGCGTAGCGGACATGCACCACGGGGACACCGGCCGCCAGCAGGGCGTCCGCGTATTCCGCCCCCTCGTCGCGCAGCACGTCGAACTCGGCGGTGATCAGCAGGGTGGGCGGCATGCCGGACAGGTCCGGTGCCGCCAGCGGGGCGACGTCCGGGCCGAACCGGTCGGCGCGCTCGGGGGCGAACGTCTCCCACGCCAGCCGCATCGAGGCGCGGTCCAGGCCGTACCCGCCGACCTCGTCGTACGACTCGGAGGCGGTCATCGGGTCGATCGCGGGATAGATGAGCACCTGGTAATCCAGCGGGGTGCCCGCGTCGCGCTGGCGGCGGGCCGCCACCGTGGCCAGTTGGCCCCCGGCGCTGTCCCCGCCGATCGCCAGCCGGGACGCGTCGACGCCCAGGCCCGCACCCTCGGCCCGGACGAACGCCAGCACCGTCTCCACGTCGTCCAGGGCGGCCGGGAAGACGTGCTCCGGCGCCAGCCGGTACCCCACGGACAGCACCGCGCAGCCGGACCGGTCGGCGATACGCCGGCACAGCCGGTCGACCGTCTCCACGCTGCCGTACGTCCACCCGCCGCCGTGCACGTAGACGAACACCGGCGCGGCGTGCCGCGTCGCGTACAGGCGGCACGGGACCCCGGCCGCGTCCACGTCGACCACCACGGGCAGCGGGATGGCCGGGCCGCACTCGGCCTCGTTGGTCTCCTCCATCGCCAGCCGCACGAACCGCAGCAGCGCGTCCGAGTCGGTGGTGAGCAGGTCCGCGGGCGGCCGGCGCCGGATCCGCAGTGACTGCTCGACCTGCGGGTGCAGCCCCACGGCCCGGCCCGCCCGTCAGCCCAGCTCGGCCAGGACCAGGCCCGCCCGCGCCTTGGGGGTGAACCAGGTGCTCTTGCGCGGCAGCTTCTGCCGGGCCAGGTTGACCGCCACGAAGTCGTCGACCGTCACCGGGGCGATCAGCACGGCCAGCTCGGCGCGGCCCGCGTCGACCTCGCCGCGCAGCCAGTCGGCCGGGTAGTCGCCGCCCACGTACGAGATCCGCTTGTCGCCCGGGTCGAGCCCCAGCACGTCGCGCAGCAGGACCCGCTCGACCAGGGCGTGATCGAGGTTGTCGGTCGCGGGCGCACCCGCCGACGGCGGCAACACCACCGAGTACGAGCGGCCCCGTACGTACAGCTCGATGGTGCCCTTGGCGGGCACGGCCGCCGGGCGCGGCAGCTCCTCGACCCGCGCCCCGGCCGCGCGCAACGCGGGCAGGAAGTCGGCGACGGGCAGCTCGGCGACCAGCCGGTTGTACGGCTGGATGGCGACCGACGCCGGGGTGGTCACCACCGCGAGGAAGCGGGGCAGGTTGCCGGTCTGCGCGGCGAGGCTGCGGTGGTTGCCGTCGGCGACGACCAGCTCGCCGCCCCCGGCCAGCGCGGTCAGCTCGTCCTGCAGCGGACCCGCCGGGATCACCCAGATGGTGTGGGTACGGCCGGACTGGTCGGTGTCGGTGGCGGCGGGCTCACCGGCCGTCCCGGCGGCGGCCGCGAGCGCGGCGTGCAGTTCCTCGCCCCGGCCGGTCTGCAGCAGCAGCACGGGCGAGAGCAGGGTGCGCAGCGTGTCGGCCAGCGCCACCCGCTCGCGCACCTTGGCGATGAAGACGTCCTCGTTGCGGATCACCAGGCCGGGCTCGTCGGCGGCGGTGGAGATCTGGTCCGTGTCGACCATGGCCCACAGGCCGTATCCGGCGGGCTCGCCGGGGGCGGTGATCCGGTACAGCACCACCACCCGCTCGGCGGCGGTGTACCCGCCGCGGGCCTGCTCGGCGGCGAGCCGGGCCGCCGCGTCGGGCAGCGCGTCGGTGAACGAGCTCCCGAGCGACTCGGGCGCCCGGTGCGGCATCTCGATGGCGAGCGCGCTGTGCGGGTTCGCGGCGATGATCTCGGTGATCTCGGCGTCGTCGGCGAACTCGTCGTAGTTCTGCGCGCCGGTGCCGCCAGTGGTGATCCAGGCCCGGCTGATCGGGTGCACGACCGTCATGGCAGGCAACCTACCGGCGGGCCACGCGGTCAGTTCGCGCGGGCTGCGCTGCGGTGCCGTCCCGGTGCTGAGCTGGGCCGCGGCTGGCCCGGCGCGGCGTGCCGAGGTCCGCCCGGCGCGGCGTCCTCGTCGGCGTCGGCCGGGACCGCGTCGGTGCCCACGGGGCCCAGCGTGACCACCACGGGCGGGGCCACCATCTCGGCGAGCTCGGGCGGCAGGGCCGGGCACACGCTCGCCCAGGCGCCGCGCTGCACGGTGATCGCGGTGGTGGCGACGCTGTCGGTCTCGGACATCGGAGCCTCCGGTCGGGTGGTGATACCTCCACTCAACGCCGACCGGAGGCCTCCGGTGGTGAATCAGTCGAAGATCGGACCGATGTCGCGGGAACGCTTCAACTCGAAGAAGCCGGGCGTCCCGGCGACCAGCAGGACGCCGTCCCACAGCCGGCCCGCCGCCTCGCCCTTGGGCGCCGGGGTGACGACCGGGCCGAAGAACGCGACCGTCTCGCCCGCGACCGGCCCCGGCGCGTGGATCACCGGGGTGCCCACGTCCGTGCCGACCGGCTTCATGCCCGCGTTGTGGCTGGCCCGCAACGCCTCGTCGTGGGCGTCCGAGTTCGCCGCGGCGGCCAGTGCGGGGTCGAGGCCCACCTCCGCCAGGGCCTCGGTGAGCAGCTTCTCGTCGAGCTCGTACTTCTGCAGGTGGATCCGGGTGCCCAGGGCGGTGTAGAGGTCGCGCAGCACCTGCGGGCCGGCGGCCTCGGCGGCGGCGATGCAGACCCGTACGGGCCCCCATCCCTTCTCCATCAGCTGCTGGTAGTGCTCGGGCAGATCACGGCCGGAGTTGAGGACGGACAGGCTCATCACGTTGAACCGGACATCGAGGGGACGGACCTTCTCGACCTCCAGCAACCAACGGGATGTCATCCACGCCCACGGACATAGGGGGTCGAACCACATGTCGACGGTGGCACGTTCAGTCATGAATCGATCCTCCACCCTGCGCGTTGGCGGCGTGGTGGAAGATCTCCCCCGCGCTCGGTGAAGTGCGCCACCCATGGACCGCATAGGGTGTCGTGGAAAACTCGGATGGGGGCGCGCCGTCCCCACCCGCCGCAGCCGCGACAGCCAGCGCAGGGTGCGGAGAGTCAGCATGAGGAGAGGCAACGTGGCCGGAGTTCGGAACCTGACCCAGGTGGAGGCGGCGGAGCGGGCCCGCCTGCTCGAGATCACCGGGTACGACATCGCATTGGATCTCACCGACGGTTCCGGCAACCCGGGTGAGAACACGTTCCGGTCCGTCACCACGGTCACGTTCCGCTGCTCGGAGCCCGGGGCGACCACGTTCATCGAGGTCGCGGCGGTCGCCGTGCGCTCGGCGGTGCTCAACGGCGCGCCCGTCGACACCTCCGACTGGTCGGCCGAGAAGGGCCTCACCTTGACCGGGCTGGCCGCCGAGAACACCCTGGTCGTCGACGCGGACTTCGCGTACTCGGCCAGCGGGCAGGGCATGCAGCGCAGCCTCGACCCGGTGGACAAGGAGATCTACCTCTACAGCCAGTTCGAGACCGCCGACGCCCAGCGGGTGTACGCCTGCTTCGACCAGCCCGACCTCAAGAGCTCCTTCACCTGGCATGCCACGGTGCCGGCGCACTGGAAGGTCATGTCGAACATGCCGGCGGAGCGCACCGAGCCCGCCGGGCCCGGCGCCAAGACGGTCCACTTCCCGCCCTCGGTGCGGATGAGCTCGTACATCACCGCGCTGTGCGCGGGGCCGTACCACGAGGTGCGCGACTCGCACGACGGCATCGACCTCGGTGTGTACTGCCGCGCGTCGATGGCCCAGCACCTCGACGCCGACGACCTGTTCCTCATCACCAAGCAGGGCTTCGACTTCTTCCACGAGCACTTTGGAATCCGCTACCCGCTGCCCAAGTACGACCAGCTGTGGGTGCCCGACTTCAACGCCGGCGCGATGGAGAACTTCGGCTGCGTCACCCACGCCGAGGCGCACTACATCTTCCGTTCCCAGGTCACCGACTACGAGTACGAGCAGCGCGCCAACACGATCCTGCACGAGCTGGCGCACATGTGGTTCGGCGACCTGGTCACCATGCGCTGGTGGAACGACCTGTGGCTCAACGAGTCCTTCGCGGAGTGGGCCAGCCACTGGTGCAACACCCGGGCGACCCGGTTCGCCGACGCGTGGACCACGTTCATGTCGATGCGCAAGAACTGGGGCTACCGCCAGGACCAGCTCTCCTCCACCCACCCGGTGTACTGCGAGATGCCCGACCTGGAGGCCGTGGAGGTCAACTTCGACGGCATCACGTACGCGAAGGGCGCCAGCGTCATCAAGCAGCTCGTCGCGTACGTCGGGCTGGACCCGTTCCTGGCCGGGCTGCGCGCCTACTTCCAGCGGCACGCGTGGGGCAACGCCACCTTCGACGACCTGCTGACCGAGCTGGAGTCCGCCTCCGGCCGGGAGCTGCGCAAGTTCGCCGCCCAGTGGCTGGAGACCGCCCAGGTCAACACGCTGCGGCCGGTGGTGGAGATCGCCGCCGACGGCACGTACGGGCGGGTGGCGGTGCACCAGGAGGCCCCGACCGCCTACCCGACCCTGCGCACCCACCGCATCGGCGTCGGCCTGTACGACCTCGACGGCGACCGGCTGGTGCGCCGCGAGCTGGTGGAGGTGGACGTCAGCGGGGAACGCACCGAGCTGACCGAGCTGACCGGCAAGCGCGCGGCCGACGTGCTGCTGCTCAACGACGAGGACCTCACGTACGCGAAGCTGCGCCTGGACGAGCGGTCCATGGCCACCGTCGTGCGGCACATCAGCGGCTTCGACTCCTCGCTGGCCCGGGCGCTGTGCTGGGCGGCCGCCTGGGACATGGTGCGCGACGCCGAGCTGGCCGCCCGCGACTACGTGGCGCTGGTGGTCAGCGGCCTGCCCGCCGAGCAGGACATCAACCTCGTCACGGCGACGCTGCGGCAGGCCGCCGGCGCGGTGGCCCTGTACTCCGACCCGGCGTGGGCACCGACCGGCTGGGCGACGCTGGCGCGGCTGGCGAAGGACGCCGTCGCCGCGGCCGAACCGGGCAGCGGCTTCCAGCTCGCCTGGGCCCGCGCGTTCATCGGCGCGGCGCGCGGCGAGGCGGACCAGGCCACGCTGCGCGGCTGGCTCGACGGCGTCGACGTGCCCGATGGGCTGACCGTGGACACGGAGCTGCGCTGGACGCTGCTGCACGCGCTGGCCGCCCTCGGCGCCACCACCGACCAGCAGATCGAGGACGAGCTCAACGGCGACCGTACGGCCAGCGGCGAGCGGGAGGCCGCGCTGGCCCGGGCGCTGGTACCGACCGCCGAGAACAAGGCGCAGGTGTGGGCGCGGCTGACCGGTACGGAGAAGCTGCCCAACTGGCTGCACCGCTCCCTGCTGCAGGGCTTCCAGACCTCCAGCCAGGTGGCGCTGACCGCCCCGTACGCCGCGAAGTTCTTCGACGTGGTGGGCGACGTCTGGGCCCACTCGGACAGCGAACCGGCCCAGGAGTTCGTGGAACTGGCGTACCCGGTGTACCAGATCAGCGAGGAGACGGTCGCGCTGACCGACGCGTGGCTGGCCCGCGACGGGCATCCGCAGTCGCTGCGGCGGCTCGTGGCCGAGGGCCGCGACGGGGTGCTGCGAGCGTACAAAGCCCGCGCCCGGGATTCGGCAACTGCCTGACCGGACCTGACGAAGGCGGCCCCGGTCGGGGCCGCCTTCGCGTCGACCCTGCCGATCCGCCACCCTGCGTGAGTACGCTGACACTCCGCGACATGGAGGTGTTCGGCGTGATCATGAGTCAGGGCTCACTGGCACGGTGGACCGCGCCCGCCGGTGCGTGGACCAAACCGGACCTGCACATGTTCCCGCAGGACGGGCACCGCTACGAGATCGTGGACGGCAGCCTGCACGTGACGCCGCCGCTGGACGACGCGCACGAGGCGGCCGTGCGGGCCCTCGTGACGACGCTGCGGGGCGCGGCGCCGCCCGGCTGGTGGGTGTGCGCCCGGCAGGGCATCCAGGTCGGCGCCAGCAATTTGATCCCCGACGTCACCGTGCTGCGCCCGCACTCCTCCGGGTCGACCTGGACCCACCCGGCCGACGCGGCGCTCGTGGTGGAGGTGGAGTCAGCGCCCTCACGCCGCTACGACCGCCTGCTCAAGCCGGCGCTGTACGCCGACGCGGGGATCCCGCGGTACTGGCGGCTGGAACTGGACGTGGGCGAACCCGCCCTGCACGTGTACGTGCTGGAGTCGAGCGCCGGATACACGCACGAGCGCACCGTGCGGGGCGTCGAGCTGACCGTGCTCGACGCCCCGTACCCGGTGCGCGTGGCGCCGTCGTCCTGGGTCTGAACCGGTCGGGGTCAGTGCCGGCCGGCGTGCGAGGCGAGCTGGTCCAGCCCGGAGATGATGCCACCGGCCAGGTCACCGCCCGCGAAGGACGCCGCCATCGACAGCGCCGCCAGCTTGGCGTCCCGGTCGGAGATCCGCTTGCGCGCCTCCGGCCCCGTGACGATCTCCAGCACCCGCTGGTTCGGCGACACCGCGACCAGCACGGCGGTGGTGCTGCGCTCCAGCTGGCCGTGCAGCTTCTCCGCGGCCCCCCGCACCGGCTCGTCCAGCTCACCGATGTAGACGCTGAAGGTCAGGCCGGTCTGCTGGTCGGCCACGCGCAGGGCCTCGTCGAGCCGCAGCAGCTGCCGCGTGGTGAAGGGGCCGTCGAGCGCCGCGGCGCCCTCGGCGACCTTCTTGGCGATCTCGCTGCTGGGCTCGTGCTCGGTGGCCAACAGCTGCGCCTCACCAACGGTCACTTGCGCCTCCTACGGGACCGGGTAGCACGCGCTCACCCTTGGCGTTCTCCAGTACGCCGGACTCCAGCGCCTGCGGCGCCCGCCCGGCGGGCGCCGGGCTCACCCGCTCGGGCGCGGCGAGGAACCAGATCGGCTGGAAGTCGTACGGCCGGCCCGGGCGGTACCGCCGGTCCCGGCGGCCCCGGTCGCTGCCGGCGAACGTCAGCCCGTAGACGACCCCGATGATCGCGGCCGGGATGGCCACGAAGACCAGAACGGTGCTAGTAATCGACAACCTCAACGCCCCCAGGCGCTTACCTGCCCAATGATCCGAACGCCATCACGGTAGCGGAGCGCGGGTCGTCCCGGACGGTCGGGTCTCGACCCCGTGTCTCACGCCGTAGGGATCTCGGCGGAATGGCCGTTGGGATGCGAAAATCACCCTCACGCGCCGTTCCTGCCGTAGCGGCGGTGAGGGGGAGTCATGCGAAGATTCGTGGCCGCCGCGGCGCTCCCGCTGAGCCTCGGGGTGCTGGCCCTCCTCGCGGTGAGCACCGCCGGAGCCCCGGCGCTCGCCCAGGGCGTGTTCGTCGAGACGAACCCCAGCACCGCCCGCGCGGGTGACGAGATCGCGGTCCGGGCCAGTTGCACGGACAACCTCCAGGCGGCCGCGGTGAGTTCCAGCGCGTTCGCCACCGTCACGGCGGCGCCGAACTACGGCTTTCTCACCGCGACGGTCCGGGTGCCGCCCGCGACCCCGCCCGGCGCGTACGAGGTGCGGCTGGCCTGCCCGGACGGCAAGAAGGCGACGGGCACCCTGCACGTGGTGACGAAGGTGGAACCGAGCCACGGACCGGCCACCGGCGGGGGCGGCACCGCCGCCGACCGCGCGGCACCGGCCCTCGTCGGTGGTGGCGTGGCCGCCGTCGTGGCCGGGCTGATCGTCGCGGTGGCGGCCTGGCGCCGCCGGGCCTACTGAGGCCGCGCGGTGCCGCCCCGCCCCCGCGCGGCGATCGCGGGACCTCCCGCGCGGGTGGTCACGGCCCGCCCGCGCGGGGCGCCCGCCCGGCCAACGGCGGGCGCGGTGGTGCCGCGCCCGCGCCGGCGGCCCCTGCCCCCACCCCCACGGGTACGGGGACGCCGGCCGTTCCCGCTCGGAATGCTGGCGGCCGCGCTGGTCTTCATCGGCCTGTTCTGCCTCGGCGCCGGACTGGGCACGACCACGGGGTTCGACCTGCGCGGGCTGTTGCGGGGGCCGGACAAACCGCCGCCACGGGCGTTCCCGGTGCTGGAGCCCAGCCCGCCGGTGCGGCTCACCATCCCGGCGATCAAGGTACGGGCACCGATCCTGGAGGTGGGCCTCGCCGTCGACGGGTCCGTGGACGTGCCGCCGGTGCAGCGGCACCGGGAGGCGGGCTGGTTCCGTGACGGGCCCACCCCGGGCCAGTTCGGGCCCGCCCTGATCGTGGGGCATGCGGACACCCGTACCGGGCCGTCGGTGTTCCATGATCTCGACCGGATGCGGCCGGGCCAGCGGATCGAGGTGCTGCGCCGCGACCGCCGGGTCGCGGTCTTCGAGGTCAACTCGGTCGAGCACTTCGCCAAGTCCCGGCTGCCCATCGAGCGGGTGTACGGCGACTACCGCCGCCCGCAGCTACGGCTGGTGACGTGCGGGGGCAGGTGGCTGGGCGGCACCCGCGGCTACTCCGACAACGTGGTCGTCTTCGCGTCCCTGGTTGCCACGCGCCGCAGCTGAGCCGCCCGCCGCAGTTGAGCCGCCCGCCGCAGCTGAGCCGCCCGCCGCAGTTGCGCCGTCCGGCGCGGGTCAGGCCGCTTCGGCGTCGACGGGGGTGGGCAGGTCGAGCCAGTCGGCCCAGCGCGGGTCCGGGGTGCGGTGACCCAGCACCCGCCAGGCCACACCGCGCGGCGCCGCGGGTGCCGCGTGCAGCCGCCAGCCCAGCTCGGCCGGGGTCTTGTCACCCTTGCTGTGGTTGCACTTGGCGCACGCGGCCACCACGTTCTCCCAGGCGTGCAGGCCGCCACGGCTACGCGGGAAGACGTGGTCGATGGTCTCGGCGGAGCCGCGACAGTAGGCGCAGCGCCCACCGTCGCGGGCGAAGACGGCTCGGCGGGACAACCCGACATGCGTGCGGTACGGCACCTTCACGTACCGGGTGAGGCGGACCACGGACGGGACCGGCAGCGTCCGGTGGGCGCTGTGCAGCAGGCCGTCACCGTCGGAGACGCACTCGGCCTTGGCGGTCAGCACGAGGATGGTCGCTCGACGCACCGATACGACGCACAGCGGCTCGTAGGTTGCGTTCAACACCAACGCGGAAGAGCCCACTGCGGGTCGTATGTCAGGCATCGCGATCACCCTTCCGGAGTAGGTGCTGTCACGGCTCCCATGGCTTGACGTGCGGACGTGGGCGGGCGGTCACCGGCGGAGCACAAGCCCCGGATCTCCGGTGTCCGTGCGCCAATAGTCCCTGATGAATGACGGAATTGCGAGCACAATCTGTGGCCGGCTCATGAACGTCCGAATACCCGGGTGACAGATGTCCGGTTCCAGCTCCCCCGACCGGGGCGGGTACGGTTCAGACCCGTGTTGCTCCTAGCTCCCACTCCTGGTGTCACCCCGTCCGGGCCACTGTTCGAGACCCCCGGCTGCACGGACGCGTGGTGCAAGTCGGTCGACAAGCTGACGGGCAGCGAGCTGCTCGCCATCGGCATCGTCAAGCCGCTGCGCATCATCGCGATCATCCTGATCGCGATCCTGATCCGCTGGTTGCTGCACCGGATGATCACGCGTCTCACCACCAGCAGTTCGAAGGCCGAGCTGCCCGCGCTGCTCAAACCGTTGCGGGAGCGGGCGAAGGACGCGACCGACAGCCAGTTCGTCCCCGAGCGGCGGCGACAGCGCGCCGAGGCCATCGGGTCGGTGCTGCGCAGCTTCGTCACGGCGGTGGTCTTCACCATGGCCGCGCTGCTGGTCATGGGCGAGCTCGGCTTCAACCTCGGCCCGCTGCTGGCCAGCGCCGGAATCGTCGGCGTGGCGCTCGGCTTCGGCGCGCAGAGCCTGGTCAAGGACCTGATCGCGGGCCTGTTCATGCTCCTGGAGGACCAGTACGGCGTGGGCGACTCGGTCGACCTCGGCGACGCCAGCGGAGTGGTCGAGACGGTCGGGTTGCGCGTCACCACGGTCCGCGACGCCCGCGGCGTGCTCTGGTACGTGCGCAACGGCGAGATCGTCCGGGTCGGCAACAAGAGCCAGGGCTGGGCGATGGTCGTCATCGACCTGCCGATCGGTTTCGTCAACTCCGAGCAGGCCGGATCGGTGCTGCGCGAGGCGGCGCTGTCGCTGGCCGACGACCCGCTGCACGCCACGGAGTTCCTGGAGCCGCCGGAGGTGGTCGGGGTGGAACAGCTCACCGTGGACGGAGCGGTCATCCGGACGATCGCGAAGACGACCGCGGACGGCCAGGTGATCGTGCAGCGGGAGCTGCGCCGGCGTCTGGTGGACGCGCTGGAGGAGTCCGGGCTCGCCCAGCAGATCGCCGCGTCCCGGCTCGCGCCGAGGGCCGCCGTACCGCCACGGGAGGACATCGCGCCGGAATCTGACACTCGACCGGGTGGAGCCACCTGAGCTGCCCGGATCACCCATCGGGGGATGCCTTGATCGGCCGAAAGGTCGACGATCCACCCGTACGCCCTAGCCACGAGTCGGACGATCGGGCAGAATCCGCAGAAGCATCTGCACATGCACCGTCCCGTTCCGCGCAGGGCTCACCGGGCGCAGGGCTCATCATGCGCAGGCGCTCCCCGCGGGACCTGCCCGGCAGCCGTCGCCTCCGGCGGCCGTCCGCGAACGATGGAGGGCCTGGTGTCCGACGACACACCTCCCGCGCCTTCGGGACACCCCGCCGACGCGCGGACGCCGGACCGTCCGGTCACGTTCCGGGACGTGTTCGCCGTCCGGGAGTACCGCGCGCTGTATCTGGCGCTGCTGGTGAGCTGGGTCGGCGACTACCTGGCCCGGGCCGCGATCACGGTGCTGGTGTATCAGCGCACCGAGTCGGTGCTGCTGTCCGCCGCGTCCTTCGCGATCGGCTATCTGCCGTGGATCGCCGGCGGCCCCCTGCTGGCGGCGCTCGCGGAGCGGTACCCGTACCGGCGGGTGATGATCATCTGCGATCTCTCGCGGATGGCGCTGGTGGCGCTCGTGGCGGTGCCGCATCTGCCGGTCTCGGCGCTGCTGGTCGTGGTCTTCCTCGCGATGCTGGCCGCCCCGCCCGCCCAGGCGGCCCGGTCGGCGCTGCTGCCGCTGATGCTGGGCCGCGACCGGATGGTCGTGGCCCTGGCGCTCAACACCACGACCGCGCAGGCGGCACAGGTGTTCGGCTACTTCGCTGGCGCGACCCTCGCCGCGGCGGTCAACCCGCGGCTGGCCATCGTGCTGGCCGCCGTGGGCTTCGGGCTCTCGGCGCTGCTGCTGGTGAGCGGGGTCCGGCCCCGGCCGGCCGCGACCAGTCCGGCTCAGCGCAACCACCTCCTGCGCGAGACCGGCCAGGGCTTCAAGATGGTGTTCGGAAACCCGGTGCTGGCCGCGATCGGCGGGTTGGCCGTGACGCTGACCGTGTTCGCGATCGTGCCGGAGGGGCTGGCCGCTGCGTGGGCCGCGCAGGGCAACCCGGACCCGGCCACACGTGGTCTGCACCAGGGGATGATCATGGCGGCCGGGCCGGTCGGCTGGGTCATCGGCGGCGTGCTGATCAGCCGGTTCGTCCGGCCGAGCGTACGGCAGCGGCTGATCCGGCCGCTGGCGGTCGCGGCACCGCTGGCCCTGGTTCCCGCGCTCACCGCGCCGCCCACTCAGGTGGTGGCGTTACTGACGCTGCTGTCCGGCGTCGCCCAGGGCGGTCTGCTGCCCACCCTCAACGCCTTGTTCGTGCTGGCCCTGCCGCACGGTTTCCGGGCCCGCGCGTTCGCGGTCGTGCAGGGCAGCATGCAGCTCGCCCAGGGTGGCGCGGTGCTGGCGACGGGCCTGCTGGCCGAGCGTTTCCGGGTGCCCACGGTCGTCGGTTGGTGGAGCGTCGGCGGCGTGCTGCTGATGGCCTCGCTGGCCGCCCGGTGGCCACGGCCGGGACGCTTCGAGGCGGCGATCGCGGCCGCCGCCGCGGCCTCTCCCCCGGAATCGTCGGTCACCAGACCGTCCGCGACGGGATCGTCCGCCGCCGGTACATCCCGCACGGGGGCTTCCTCCACCGGGCCGTCCGCGACGGGGTCGTCCGGGCCGGCTACCGGGCCCGCTGCGGGTCCGTCGCCTGCCGCCGGGTCGCCCGCCAGGGGGTCGTCCGCCAAGGGACACCCGGCCGCGCCGCCGGCCCCGGCCGCGCCCAACTCCGCGCCGCACGGCCACACCACCGGCGGGCGCCCGCGCTCGACCGGCGTCACCTCCCGTACCGGGGCGGCTGGCACACTGGACGGGTGAGTGCAGCGAATGACCAGCAGAGCACCCTGCCGGTGACCCCGGCCGCCGGGACGAGTCCGGCCGCCGACGTGCCCGAGGAGGCGAGCTTCTTCGCCGCCGTCGGCGGTGAGCGGACGTTCCGCCGGCTGGTCGACCGGTTCTACGTCGGCGTCGCGGAGGATCCCCTGCTGCGCCCGATGTATCCGGAGGAGGATCTCGGCCCGGCCGCCGACCGGCTGGCGCTGTTCCTGATGCAGTACTGGGGCGGCCCGAACACGTACTCGGCCCAGCGCGGGCACCCGCGGCTGCGGATGCGGCACGCGCCGTTCCGGGTCGGGCACGCGGAGCGGGACGCGTGGCTGCGGCACATGCGGGTGGCGGTCGACTCGCTGGGGCTGCCGGAACCACACCACTCGGCGTTGTGGGACTACCTCGAACGAGCGGCGTATTTCATGGTGAACACCATGGATTCGGAAGAAATAACGCACTAGGCGCATCCCGGCACGGGGCCAGCTCGTTGAGCATGTGTCCGACCGTGTCGCGCCGCAACCCGGCGCTCGCGGACCCGAGCCCAGGAGCCGCCCATGCGCCGCCGCCTGATTGCCGCAATTCTCCCTTTGCTCGTCCTGCCTCAGCTCGTCCTGTTGCACGCCGCCAGCCCGGCGGCGGCCGACCTGGCGCAGCCGTCGATCGTGTCCACCAACCCGGTCGACAACACCCCGCATGTGCTGGACGGGACGGTATGGACCGTCGCGGTCGTCGGCGACACCGTCGTGGTCGGTGGGGCCTTCACCCGGGTGCAGGACAGCGCCCGCAAGGTGACCTACGCCCGGCGCAACATCTTCGCGTACGGGCTGCGTGACGGCGCGATCCGGTCGTTCGCCCCGCAGGTCGACGGCGCGGTGTACGCGCTCGCCGCGGGGCCGAGCAACACGGTCTATGTCGGCGGCGTGTTCAAGACCGTCAACCGGGTCGCCCAGCGCGGCCTGACCCGGCTGTCGGTCGCCAACGGGGCGCGGATCAGCTCGTTCATCGCCAAGATCAATTGGGGCGACGTGCGAGCCATGGCCATCTCCGCCAACCGCCTCTATGTCGGCGGCACGTTCTCCGCGATCAACGGCAGGGCACGGGTGGGCCTGGCCCGGCTCAGCATCGCCAACGGGGCGGTGGACCTGGGCTTCGACCCGAAGCTGTCCGCGCCGGGAATCCCCCGTACCCGGGTCGAGCACTTCGACATCTCCCCGGACGGCCGCAAACTCGTCGCCGTGGGCGCGCTGCTGCGGGCGAACGGCCATGACCGTACGCAGATCGCCATGTACGACGTGTCCGGCGCGGCCGCCGTGGTGACGGGCTGGTACACCGATGTGTACAAGCAGAGGTGCATGGCGGGCTTCGACACCTACCTGCGCCAGGTGAAGTTCTCGCCCGACGGGCAGTACCTCGTCGTGGTGGCCACCGGGCGGGCCGCGTCGCCCACCAGCATGTGCGACTCGGCGGCCCGGTTCGAGGCGACCGGCGACGGCGCGCACAGCCCGACCTGGGTGCAGCGCACGGGCGGCGATTCACTGTACGCGGTGGCGGTCACCGGCCCCGCCGTGTACGTCGGCGGGCATCAGCGCTATCTGGACAATCCGCACGGGACGGACACCGGCGGTCCGGGGCCGGGCGCGGTGTCCCGGCCCGGCATCGGTGCCCTGGACCCGGCCACGGGCAGGGCGCTGCCGTGGAATCCGACCCGCAGCCGCGGGGTCGGCGTCCGGGTGTTCCTGGCCGTGCCGGGCGGGCTGATCGTCGGCTCGGACACGACCTCGCTCGGCCGGGAGTACCACGGCCGGATCGGGATGTTCCCGCTGTCCTGACGGATGCCGACGACGTCCGGAAACGAGACAGGGGCCCCGCGAGGGGCCCCTCGTCACGTCTGGAGCGCCTACAGCAGCGCACCCTCGTCGTGGAGCCAGTCGACGAAGGAGGTCGCCACGGCGGCACCGCAGTCGAGCATCTCGACCAGCAGGGCGTCGTGCGCGCCGGAGTTGAGCGGCACCTGCAGCTCGGCGTAGATCGGCAGCTGGCCCCGCTCGGTCGGGTCGCCGACGTACGCCTTGCAGAAGCGCCGCGTGTGATTCCATTCGTTGACCACGCGATACGCGCGGTCCGCCCAGTCGGGCGGGACGGTGGCGTGCGGACGGGCACGCATCACGAGGATCTCGTCGTCGGGCCCCTCGAGCGTGAACAGCACGGCGTGCCGTTCCCACATCGCCAGCAGGCTCCCGCCACCATCGGCGAGGAACCGGATGTCGAGCAGGTCGAGGGACTTGCCGATCCGCTCCAGCGTGACCGGCGCGACATGATCGGGTTGGTCGATCGTGGACAGATCGGCCGCGGGACCGGACTGGCCGGGCTCCCGCTGCGCGGGGACCGCGGCGCGCGGGTTGCTCTGCAACGCCACCTCGCCACCGGTCCGCGGCCGGCTGGTTCCGGTCGATCCGGGACGCCATGACCACCACGGCATCGTTGTGCACCTCACTCCCCAGAGGCCCTCGCCGGACGTAGCGGTGGACCCGGAGGCAGACGGTACCCGTACAGGTCCCCGAGGTCATCCCCCCAACGAGAGGGCGAAACCGGACGGCCGACTCTCCATCACCCGAACGGGTGAGTCTATATAGGCTTAACGGCCAGCTCTTGAACTGGCTGTAGCCACGCGACTCCATATGGTGCGGAAAGTCCCACCCAGCGTCCCGCCACGCATACCCGTGTGTCCGGACCCTCCACATCGACCGGTCCGAGGAAGCCCATCCGGGACACCGCCTGCACGAGCCGCTGCGGCACCTCCAGCCGACGCCCGTCCGCCGGGGTCACCACCAGCGCCACGTGATCCAGCAGCGCGTCGCGCACCGCGCGCTGGCCGACCGTACGGTCACCCAGCGCACCGGCGGTGACCGCGCGCAGCGTACCGGCGGCGGCCGCCGCCAGTCGGGAAAGCTCGGCCGTGGACACCGCCTCGACCGGGCGGACTCCCGCCGGGGGCAACGGCCAGCGCCACGCCGAGTCCCGGCGGGGCGGCAGCGCGGCGTCGCCCCGCGACAACGCGTCCAGCAGCTCGGCCGCCGACACCGTGACGTCGGCCGGGCCCGCCCCGGCCACCTCCCGGGTGACTAGTACGCCCCACGGGAGGACGGCCCACAGTGCCGTCCGGTCCCCGGAGGCGCGCAGCCGCACCGGGGCGGCGGGATCGAGCCGGGTCAGCCGGGCCAGGAACGCCCCGGCGTCCGCGACCCCGTCCAGGCCGTGTTCCATCAGGACGCCACGAACGGGGCGAGGAACTCACGCTCCTGCGGGGTGAGACGGCGCGGATGCCCCTTGGCCAGGTGGTACGGCACGCAGATCGACTTCGCCCGACTGGCCAGCACGTCGTTGTCGAACAGCTCGTACGAGACCGCGAACGAGGCCGCGCGCAGTTCGGACACCCACATCTCGACGCGCACCGGCTCGCCGTAGTCGACCGGCCGCAGATAGTCGATCTCGTGCCGGGCAATGACGATGCCCTCCTCGAACGAGGTGAATCCCTCCGCCCGGGCGGCGGTGAAGAACATGGCGACGCGCGCCTCCTCGTACAGGGTGAGGAAGCGCGCGTTGTTGACGTGGCCGTACGCGTCCAGGTCGGACCAGCGCACGGCCGCGTCGTAGACGAAGCGTCTCGGATCAGTCACGCGTCAGCTTGCGGTACGTGACCCGGTGCGGGCGGGCCGCCTCGGCACCCAACCGGTCGATCTTGTTCTTCTCGTACGCCTCGAAGTTGCCCTCGAACCAGAACCACTTGTCCGGGTCCTCCTCGGTGCCCTCCCACGCCAGCATGTGGGTGGCCACCCGGTCGAGGAACATCCGGTCGTGGGAGATGACCACGGCGCAGCCGGGGAACTCCAGCAGCGCGTTCTCCAGGCTGGACAGCGTCTCCACGTCCAGGTCGTTGGTCGGCTCGTCGAGCAGGATCACGTTGCCGCCGATCTTCAGCGTCAGCGCGAGGTTCAGCCGGTTGCGCTCACCACCGGAGAGCACCTTGATCGGCTTCTGCTGGTCCGGCCCCTTGAAGCCGAACGCGGCCACGTACGCCCGCGACGGCATCTCCACCTTGCCCACCATGAGGTGGTCCAGGCCGTCGGAGACGACCTCCCACACGGTCTGGTCGCCGTCGAGCCCGGCGCGGTTCTGGTCCACGTACGAAAGCTGGACGGTCTCGCCGACGCGGACCGTGCCGGAATCCGGCTGCTCCAGGCCGACGATGGTCTTGAACAGGGTGGTCTTGCCCACGCCGTTGGGGCCGATGATGCCGACGATGCCGTTGCGCGGCAGCGAGAACGACAGGTGGTCGATGAGTACCCGCTCGTCGAAGCCCTTGACCAGGTCCTTGACCTCGATCACGGTGTTGCCCAGGCGGGGGCCCGGCGGGATCTGGATCTCCTCGAAGTCCAGCTTGCGGGTCTTCTCCGCCTCGGTGGCCATCTCCTCGTAGCGGTCCAGGCGGGCCTTGCTCTTGGTCTGGCGCGCCTTGGCGTTGCTGCGCACCCACTCCAGCTCCTCGGAGAGGCGCCGCTTGAGCTTGGCGTCCTTGCGCCCCTCGACCGCCAGGCGGGCCGCCTTCTTGTCCAGGTACGTCGAGTAGTTGCCCTCGTACGGGTACGTCCGGCCGCGGTCCAGCTCCAGGATCCAGTTGGCCACGTTGTCCAGGAAGTACCGGTCGTGGGTGATCGCGATGACCGTGCCCGCGTACTTGGCGAGGTGCTGCTCCAGCCACTGCACGCTCTCCGCGTCGAGGTGGTTGGTGGGCTCGTCGAGCAGCAGCAGGTCCGGCGCCTCCAGCAGCAGCTTGCACAGCGCGACGCGGCGCCGCTCACCACCGGAGAGCTGGGTGACGTCGGCGTCCGGCGGCGGGCAGCGCAGCGCGTCCATCGCCAGTTCGAGCTGGGAGTCGACGTCCCACGCGTCGGCGTGGTCCAGCTCCTCCTGGAGCCTGCCCATCTCCTCCATCAGCTCGTCGGAGTAGTCGGTGGCCATCTGCTCGGCGATCTTGTTGAACCGCTCCAGCTTGGCCTTGGTCTCCGCCACCGCCTCCTCGATGTTGCCGAGGACGGTCTTGGCGTCGTTGAGCTTGGGTTCCTGGGCGAGCATGCCGACCGTGAAGCCGGGCATGAGCCGGGCCTCGCCGTTGCTCGGGGTGTCCAGGCCCGCCATGATCTTCAGCAGGCTGGACTTACCGGCGCCGTTCGGGCCGACCACACCGATCTTGGCGCCCGGCAGGAAGTTCAGCGTCACGTTGTCGAGCACGACCTTGTCGCCGTGCGCCTTGCGCGCCTTTTCCAGGACGTAGATGAACTGGGCCACGGTGCGCCCTACCTCCGTGATCGTGATTGCGGAGCCGGATGCAGCTACGCGGACCGGCCGAGGTCGGGGGACAATCTTTCCACCCCACCGAACCCGCTCCGACGTCAACCCCGGCGGGACCGCCCGGATTCCCCCGGCGATCACTCCTAGACGGCGTCCTGGATCTCCTCGCGCCCGTCCTTGTGGATGATCCGCAGCCGGTCCGAATTCAGCTCGAACACCGTGCCGTCGGCGGCCTTGACCGCGTATTCGTCGCCGTCGCGGCGCACCCCGGTGAGGAACAGCGCGGTCACCCCCTCGACCCAGTCGGCCGACTCGCCGCCCCGGTTGGCGTGGTAGAACAGCTGCCCCGCGCCGTCGCGGCAGATCCAGATCGCGGAGGTACGCGTACGCACCAGCAGCGCGATCCGCAGGGTGCCCGACGCGTTGGCGCGCGCACCCATGTTCTGGGTCTCCGGCCGGCAGGCCTGCGCGTTCTGGACGACTGCCGGAATTGGCTCGTTCTGTCCCTGGTTGCCGGTTGTGCCCTGCCCGCGCCACGTCGCCAGCGCCAGCCCCGCCGACACACCGATGATGATCAGAAAAACGGTGGCAAGCACCACAGGGACGAACAAAGGCCGGCGCGCTGGGGAAAGATCGTCGGACAGCTCCACCGGACAAGGATGGCACCCGACCGCCATCCCACGGCAAGCCCCACCCCGCTACGCACAGTAGGCTCGGCATAGGGGAAGAAACGACCCGGAGGTGCACTCAGCGTGGCCGAACGCAGTTCCTTCGTCGTAGTCGCCAACCGCCTGCCCGTCGACGAGGTCACCACGACCGACGGCGAACGGCAGTGGCGTCCCAGCCCTGGCGGTCTGGTCACCGCATTGCACCCGGTGCTCGTCCAGCGCCGCGGCACCTGGATCGGATGGGCCGGCGGGGACGGCGAGGCACCGGAGCCGTTCGAGTTGGAAGGCATCAAGATCCACCCGGTGCCGCTGAGCGCCGACGAACTGGAGCGCTACTACGAGGGCCAGTCCAACGCGACCATCTGGCCGCTGTACCACGACGCGGTCGAGACCCCGGTCTACAAGCGGCGCTGGCGCGAGGCGTACCGGCTGGTCAACCAGCGCTTCGCGCAGGCCGCCGCCGACGTGGCCGCCGAGGGCGCCACCGTGTGGGTGCAGGACTACCAGCTCCAGCTCGTACCCGCGATGCTCCGCGACATGCGGCCCGACCTGCGGATCGGCTTCTTCCTGCACATTCCGTTCCCGCCCATCGAGCTGTTCATGCAGATGCCGTTCCGGGCCGAGGTGCTGCGCGGGCTGCTCGGCGCGGACCTGGTCGGCTTCCAGCAACGGCTGGCCGCGCAGAACTTCGTCCGGCTCGCCCGGCACCTGCTCGGCCTGCGCTACGAGGGTCAGTCCATTCAGGTGGACGGGCGCAAGGTCAAGGCCGGGGCGTTCCCGATCAGCATCGACACCCGCGACATGGAACGGATGGCGGCCGACCCGGCCGTACAGGCCCGGGCCAAGCAGATCCGCGCCGAACTGGGCGACCCCGAGACGATCATCCTGGGGGTGGACCGGCTCGACTACACCAAGGGCATCGAGCTGCGCCTCAAGGCGTTCCGCGAGCTGCTGGCCGACGGCAAGCTCACGGTCGGCGACACGGTCATGGTCCAGGTCGCCACGCCCAGCCGCGAGCGGGTCGAGCACTACCAGACCCTCCGGGTACGGGTGGAGCGCGAGGTCGGCCGGATCAACGGCGAGTTCGGCAAGGTCGGCGTACCCGCGGTGCACTACCTGCACCAGTCGTACAGCCGTCAGGAACTCGCGGCCATGTACGTCGCCGCCGACATCATGATGGTCACCCCGCTGCGCGACGGCATGAACCTCGTCGCCAAGGAGTACGTGGCCTGCCGCGCCGACGCGGGCGGGGCGCTGGTGCTCAGCGAGTTCGCCGGGGCGGCCACGGAGTTGCGGCAGGCCTTCCTGTGCAACCCGCACGACCCCGACGGGGTAAAGGAGGCGCTGCTGCGCGCCGTGGGCGCCGAACCGGGCGAGCAGAAGCGGCGGATGCGGCTCATGCAGCGGCACCTGCGCACCCACGACGTGGCGTCGTGGGCCCGCTCCTTCCTCACCGAACTCGGCGCCACCGACGACCCGCCCGCCGAGCACTGACCGCCCCCAAACAGAGCCGGCCGCGCCCGCGCTCGCGGCCCTCGCTGCGCTCGGTGCACTCGCTCAGGCGAGGGCGGTGACCACGTCGCCGACAACCACCACCGCCGGGGGGCGGATGCCCGCCCCGGCGACGGCGTCCGCGACCTCGCGGAGCGTGCTGCGCAGCACCCGCTGACCGTCCGTGGACCCCTCCTGGACCACGGCGGCCGGGGTGTCCCCCGCGCGCCCCTCGGCCAGCAGCCGCGCCGCGATCCGGGGCAGGTTCTTCAACCCCATGAGCACGACCAGCGTGCCGCGCAGCCGCGCCAGCGCCGCCCAGTCGACCAGTGAGCTGGGATCATCCGGCGGCACGTGCCCCGAGACCACCGTGAACTCGTGCGCGACACCGCGGTGGGTGACCGGGATGCCGCCCAGCGCCGGGGCCGCGATCGAACTGGTCACGCCGGGCACCACGGTGACCGGCACGCCGGCCTTGGCGCACGCCACGACCTCCTCGCCGCCACGGCCGAACACGAACGGGTCGCCGCCCTTGAGCCGGACCACGAACTTGCCCGCCTGGGCCCGCTCCACGAGGATCCGGTTGATCTCCTCCTGCGCCGCCGCCGGCCCGTACGGGATCTTGGCGGCGTCCACGAACTCGACCTCGGCGCGCAACTCGCCCAGCAGCATGCCGGGCACCAGCCGGTCGGCCACCACCACGTCCGCCCCGGCCAGCAGTCGGCGCCCCTTGACCGTGATCAGTTCCGGGTCGCCCGGTCCGGCACCGACCAGCGCGACGTGCCCGCCGACGGTCGCCGGCCCGTCCCCCTCCGCATTGCGCCCACCGGCCGCCCCGGCCAGCGGGCCGTTCTCCAGCGCCGCCGCGACGATGTCGCGTACGGCCAGGGCGCGGCGGCGGTCGCCGTCGTCCGTGACCGCCACCGTCACCGCGCCGTGCCGGGTCACCGCGGGGGTCCAGGCGGTCGCGGCGGTCCGGTCGTCGGCCCGGACGCAGAACACCTGGGCCCGCTCCGCCGCCTCGCTGACCTGCGCGGCGGCCTCCGGGTCGTCCACCGCCACCTGGATCAGCCAGGCGCCGTCCACATCGGCCGCAGCGAACCGGCGCGCGTGCCAGGTCACCCGGCCCGCGTCGGCGTGCGCGCGCAGCGCGGGAGTCAGCTCGGGGGCGACAACCTCCACGCGGGCACCCGCCGCCAGCAGGGCCGGTACCCGGCGGGTGGCGACCGCGCCGCCGCCGACGACCAGCACCCGGCGATCGGTCAGGCGCAGCGCGAGCGGGTAGAGGTTCACTTCTCCGAAACCCCCGCCGAGTCGAAGGTGGCCACGTCGTGCAGGACCCGCACCGCGGCGGCCACGACGGGCAGCGCGAGCACCGCGCCGGTGCCCTCACCCAGGCGCAGCCCCAGATCCAGCAGCGGCGTCAGGCCCAGGTGGGCCAGGGCCACCGAGGCGCCCGGCTCGACGGAACGGTGGCCCGCGACCATGGCGGCCACCGCGTCCGGCGCGAACGCCGCCGCGGCCAGCGCCGCCGACGCGGCGATGACGCCGTCGACGATGACCGGCACCCGGCGGGCCGCCGCGCCCAGCAGGAAACCGGCCAGCGCGGCGTGCTCCAGCCCCCCGACCGCGGCCAGCACCCCCAGCGGGTCGGCGGGATCAGGCTGGTGCCGGGCCAGCGCGGCCGCGACCACCGCCACCTTCCGCGCGTACGTCGGATCGTCGACGCCGGTGCCGCGACCGGTCACCGCCGCCGCCTCCGCGCCGGTGAACGCCGCGATCAGGGTGGCCGCGGGGGTGGTGTTGGCGATGCCCATGTCGCCGCCGATCAGGCATGCGGCGCCGCCGTCGACCAGCGCGTTCGCGACCCGGATGCCGACCTCCACGGCGGCGCGCGCCTCGTCGCGGGTCAGCGCCGGCTCCTCCGCGAGGTCGCGGGTGCCCCGGCGCACGTTGGCGTCCAGCAGGTTCGGGGCATCCAGCGGCACGGGAGCCTGGACACCCACGTCGACCACGAGCACGTCCGCGCCGGACTGCCGGGCGAACGCGTTGACCACGGCGCCGCCCGCGACGAAGTTGGCCACCATCTGCGCCGTGACCTCCTGCGGCCACGGGGTGACCCCCTGGGCGTGGACGCCGTGGTCGCCCGCGAACACCGCGACACTCGCCGGCTGCGGCAGCGGGGGCGGGCAGCTGCGGGCCAGCCCGGCCAGCCGTACCGAAAGATCCTCCAGCTCGCCCAGCGAACCCGCCGGCTTCGTCAGGCGGGCCTGCAGGTCGCGGGCCGCGGCCATGGCCGCGGGATCCGCGGGCGCGATGGCCGCCAGCGTCGTCTCCAAGGTCACTGTCGCTCCTTCAGCACGTCGTTCAGGGTCGCGATGAACGCGTCCGTGGTCGCAGTGTCGCGCACGGCCACCCGCAGCCAATCGGCGCCCAGCCCTGGAAAGGTGTCGCCACGCCGCACCGCGTAGCCGCGTCTGCGCAGCTCAAGGCGCACCTCGGCGGCGCCGGGCAGGTGTACGGCGACGAACGCGCTCGCCGGATGGCCGGCAACAGTGACCTGCGGCACGCCCGCCAGCCCCGCGACCAGGTGATCGCGCTCGGCGGCCAGCTCCTCGGCGATGCGGCGTTCCGCGGCGACCGCCACCGCCGAGGCGCACGCCGTG
The DNA here is from genome assembly GCF_004217545.1 of Krasilnikovia cinnamomea. Taxonomy (NCBI): domain Bacteria; kingdom Bacillati; phylum Actinomycetota; class Actinomycetes; order Micromonosporales; family Micromonosporaceae; genus Krasilnikovia; species Krasilnikovia cinnamomea. The sequence goes on along the minus strand of NZ_SHKY01000001.1, from coordinate 4,711,703 downwards.
GCGGCGGCCAGGGCCGGGGTGGACACCGCCCACAGCGGCTGCGCGGCCGCCAGCCGGGGCAGCAGGTCGGCCGGGCCGAGCAGGTAACCGATGCGCAGCCCGGCCAGCCCCCACGTCTTGGTGAGGCTGCGCAACACCACCAGGCCGGGCAGGTCCGTGCGCCCGGCCAGCGACTCGGGCTCCCCCGGCACCCCCGCCCGGTAGGTGGTGTCCGCGAACGCCTCGTCCACCACGAGGACCCGGCCCGGCCGGGCCAGCGCCGCCACGTCGGCCGCCGGGTGCAGCACCGAGGTCGGATTGGTCGGGTTGCCCACGAAGACCAGGTCGGCGTCGGCGGGCACCCGCGCCGGGTCGAGCCGGAAGCCGTCCGCCGGGGCGAGCAGCACCCGCTGCACCTCGTGCCCGGCGTTGCGCAGCGCGGCCTCCGGTTCGGTGAACTGCGGGTGCACCACCACCGGGCGCCGCGCGCCGCGCAGCGCCTGCGCCAGCAGCACGAACGCCTGCGCCGCGCCCGCGGTCAGCAGCACCTCGGCCGGGTCGCGGCCGTGCCGCGCGGCGACCGCCGCCGTGGCCCCGGTGGCATCCGGGTACGCGGCCAGCCGGGCCAGCGACGCCGTGATCGGCTCGGCCAGCCAGCCGGGCATCGGCTGCTGCCGCACGTTGACGGCGAGGTCGATCAACCCGGGGGCCACTTCGGCGTCGCCGTGATGCCCGAGACCCTCGTCGATCGGCGTAGTCACCGCCTCAGCATGCCGGACGGCGATCAGCCGCTCACTTCGGCCGTTCCGTACAAACATGAGAGGTTTTGCCATACCTTCAGAAACGTGCTGCGCAGCCGTCTCGCCGCCACCATGCGGATCACCCCACTGGTACGTGCCGGGCTCATCACGGGTCTCGTCGTCGCGGGCCTCGTGTTCCCCATCGCCGCCATCGGAGGCCTCGGAGCCCGCAAGGGCAGCGAGGCGCTGGAGAACATGTCCGACCAGCTCACCATCGTGCCGCCGGCCCAGACCACGTACGTCTACGCCAACGACGGCAAGACCCTGCTCACGATGTTCTACGAGGAGCACCGCAAGCCGACCAAGCTCGCGGAGATGTCGCCGTACATCGCGCAGGCCATCGTCGCGGCCGAGGACGCCCGGTTCTACCAGCACAACGGCGTCGACGCCAAGGGCGTGGTCCGCGCGTTCGTCGCCAACCAGCAGGCCGGCGGGGTCTCCCAGGGCGCGTCGACGCTCACCATGCAGTACGTCCGGATGGCGCTGCGCGACGGCGCGAAGACCCCACGGGAGGCGCTGGCCGCCACCGAGCAGACCACCGCCCGCAAGCTGCGCGAGATGCGGCTCGCGATCGAGCTGGAGAAGCAGGTCTCCAAGGAGGAGATCCTCGAGCGCTACCTCAACTCGGCCTACTTCGGCCACCGCGCGTACGGGATCTTCTCCGCGTCGCAGATCTTCTTCTCCACCATCCCGAAGAACCTGACCCTGACCCAGGCCGCCACGCTGGCCGGGCTGGTGAAGGCGCCCAGCGCGTACGACCCGGCGAGCCGGGACCGGGGGGCCGCCACCGACCGGCGCAACTACGTGATCGACCAGATGCTGAAGCTGGGCACGATCACGGCCGAGCAGGCCACGGCTGCGAAGAAGTCCCCCATCGACCTGAAGCTGACCACGCCGCCCAACGACTGCGTGAGCATGGGCAAGGGACACAACAACTGGGGCTTCTTCTGCGACTACCTGCGTACGTGGTGGCAGGAGCAGCCGGCGTTCGGCGCGACCCCGATGGAACGCGAGGAGAACCTGCGCCGCGGCGGTTACCGGATCGTCACCACCCTCGACCCGAGAATCCAGGCGTCGGCCCTCAAGCACGTCCTGAACAAGGAGCGGCGCCGCAGCACCTTCGCCCACGGCGAGGTGGTGATCCAGCCCGGCACCGGTCGCATCGTCGCCATGGCGGTGAACCGGAAGTACTCGCTGGATCAGCGCCGCAACGGCGAACACAGCGACCCGGCCAAGCGGCGCGCCAAGCTCAAGGGCAACTGGCCCAACACGGTCAACCCGCTGCTGGGCGGCGGGGACATGGCCGGATACCAGGCCGGCTCCACCTTCAAGATCTTCACCCTGCTGGCCGCGCTCAGCCGGGGGATGCCGCTGTCCACATCGATCAAGGCTCCGCAGAAGTACGTGTCGAAGTACATCACCACCCCCGGCCGCGCCACCTGCGGCAAGTACTGGTGCCCGCAGAACGCCAGCAAGTCGATGAACGGCCGGCAGACCATGTGGAGCGGGTTCGGCAAGTCCGTCAACACGTACTTCGTGCAGCTCGAGGAGCGCGTCGGCGCCCGCAACGCGGTCCGGATGGCCGAACGGCTCGGCCTGAAGTGGCGTACCGACGTGGACCGGACCCTCGCCAGCCCGGCCCACGCGAACGACTGGGGCGCGTTCACGCTCGGCGTCAGCGACGTCACCCCGGTCGAGATGGCCAACGTGTTCGCCACGGTCGCGGCCGAGGGCAGGTACTGCGAGCCGATCCCGGTCCGCCGCATCGACGACCGCGACGGGGCCAGCGTCGTCTACGAGGGCCGCCGGGTCGCCCTGCCGCGCTGCCACCAGGCCGTCACCAAGGCGGTCGCCCGGGCCGCCACCGACGCGGCCCGCTGCGTGACCGGCTACGGCGCCGCGCGCGGCGGCTGCGGCGGCTGGCAGACCTCACCCATGGTGTACGGCACCATGCGGCGGCCGGTGGCCGGCAAGAGCGGCACGACCGACAGCAACCGGACGGCGTGGTTCTGTGGCTTCACGCCGCAACTGGCGGCGGCGGCGTTCGTGGCCGATCCGGACAATCCCAAACACCATGTGGGCGCGGGCCGGGGCACGATCTCGAAGTTCACCGTGGCCCAGACGCTGCGCGACGCCCTGGAGGGGCAGCCGAAGCTGAAGTTCACCCCGCCGCCCGACCGCCTGGTGTACGGAGCCCGGACCTTCCACCGCGAGCGGCACTGGTAGTCGCGGCGTGGTGCGCGCCGGGTCAGGCCGCGTCCCGGCGTGGTGCCCGCTGGTCAGGCCGCGTCGCGGGTGGTGCGGCCGCCATGATGGCGGTTGCCCGGATGCCAGTGCGGGTCGCGGCCGGTCAACTCGACCACCTTCGCCAGCAGGGTCGGCTCGTCCTCCAGGTCCGTCGTCGGCGGCGTGACCACCGGCCGATCCGGGTCGAGGAAGCCGACGAGCGCCTCCAGGCTGCGCGGATCCGCGGCGAAGTCCTGCCCGGTCGCCCGGGCGAGATCCCAGCCGTGAGTGGTGAGCTCGTTCATCGCGGCCGCCGCCACCGCTGGCGCGGCCGTGGTGACGCCGCCCGACAGCGCGGTGCCTACCCAGGCCGCCGGGTCCTTCCACGCGGTCGCCAACTCCTCCAGCAGCACCGGCAGGCGGCTGCGCCACTGCGCCGGCAGGTGCGCGGCCGACGGCTGCGTGGGTGCGTCGGGATCGGGCTGCTTGCGGGCCGCCCGCACGTACGCGCCGGTCACGGTCATCAGGTGATCCAGCAGGTCGCCGACCGACCAGCCGTCGCACGGCGTGGGCGCGGTGAGATCGTCATCGGTGACGCCGAGCAGCAGAGCCCTCAGCTGGCGAACCGGCGGGTCGAAGTCGAGCGGCACACGTTCCGACACGATCGTCCTCCTCCGGTCACCGCGACGCTGCTGTGGCCCCTCACGTTACGGAAACCCCCCGACATCCGCTCCCTCAGGCGGAGGGGCCGGCCACATCCACCGTGTCGCCCTCGATGTCCGGCACCACGGCGCGCCCCGCCGTACCGGGGGTGACCATCGCGTGTGGCGCGGCCGCCTGCGGCGGGATCGCATTGCCCGCCACGGGCGCCGCCGTCGCGGGCGGCCCCGACTGTGCCGCCGCCACCATTCGGCGGGCGATCTCGGGCGCGGCGGCCCAGTGCAGGCCGAGCTGCGACGCATGCACCTGGCGCCACACGAAGCCCTCGGGGCTGCCGCCCGCCCAGGTCCAGGCAGCGGCCTGGCCCGACCGCGGCGTCACGACCGCACGGTGCTGCTTGTACCCCGTGATCCGGGCGCCCGCCGGGGCCAGCACCGACGCGGTCGGCGCGGTCGCGTCCCGGTACCCGGCCACGGTCTGCTCGGCCGTCGTCGCCGACGCGTCGAGCACCCCGCACATCTGGCGGCCGTCCAGGTCACGCCCCAGCCAGGGCAGGCCCACCCCCTCCGCGACGACCGGCCAGCCCTCGTGCGCGAACCGGGCGACCAGGTTGCACAGCCGCCGGTTGGCGGACAGCTCCTCCGCGAACGCCTCGGGCAGGGCGGCACCGATCATCAGGCCCCGGACCCCGGCGGGCAGCGCCTCGTCCCGCAGCGGGTCGAAGACCGCCACGTCCGCTCCCGCGGCCGTGAGCAGCTCAGCGTTCTCCACATACGTGTACGGGGCGCCCGCCCCACCCGCCAGCGCGATCACCGGGCGGCCGTCCCTGGCCGGGGACCGCTCCGCGCCGGCGTCCTCACCTGACGACCACGCGGGGACCGAATCCCCCGATGTCCAGGCGGGCCCGTGCTCACCGCCGGACCACCCGGGAACCGCGTCACCGGGCGACCACGCGGGGACCGGGTCCCCGGGCGACCACGCGGGGACGGAGGTGGCCAGGGCTTCCCGCGGTGACCAGACCGGGCCCGGCAGCGCGGGTGCCGAACCGGCGAGGGCCAGCAGCCGATCCACGTCCAGGGCCGCGCTGACGGCCTCGCCGAGGCGGCGCACGGCCCGGGCGGCGTCGACCGAGCGGTGAGCCACCGGCACCGGTCCCTGCGCCCGCGCGGGCAGCACCGCCGGCAGGTCGCCACGGCGCAGCGCGCCCAGCACCGGCATGCCGATGTCGTCCAGCGCGGTCCGCAGGATCTGCTCGTGGCGTGGCGAGGCGACCCGGTTCAGGATCACACCGCCGAGGTGCACCATCTCGTCGAACATCCGGAAGCCGTGCACCAGCGCGGCGATCGAATTCCCCATCGCCGCCACGTCCACGACGAGCACCACGGGGGCGCGCAGGGCCGCCGCGACGGCCGCCGTACCGTCGATCTCGGGTTGGCCCGTGAGGCTGTCGAACAGCCCCATCGCGCCCTCGATCACGGCGAGGTGGGCACCGGCCGCGCCGTGCGCGAACAGCGGCGCCACCAGATGCGCGCCGACCAGGCGCGGGTCCAGGTTGCGCCCGGTCCGCCCGGCCGCCAGACCGAGGTACGCGGCGTCGGTGTGATCCGGGCCCACCTTGAATCCCGCCGCGGGCAGGCCGCGGGCCGCCACGGCCGCCAGCAGCCCGACGGCGATCGCCGTCTTCCCATGCCCGGACGAGGGGGCGCTCACGACCAGGCGCGGCTGGGCGGTCATCAATGGCTCTCCCGAGGATTACGGTTTCGGCGGCGACGTGCTAGTGACCGCCGGCGTTCGCACCCTACCCGCCGCCCGCCTCCGGCGCCGCTCGCCAGGGCCGCCGCGCCGCTCACCCCGGGCCTCGACGAACGCTGCGGCGCACCCCGGCAGGGGCCGGTCGTCGCCGAAGTGGGCCTGCCCTGGCTGGGGCGCGACCTGGCTGGGGCGCCCGGTAGCCTCGGAGCGTGTACCGGTTCCTGCTGACGCCACGCTGGCTGGCCGCCGCGGCGCTGAGCGTCGCCGCCGCGGTGGTGATGGTCTTCCTCGGCAACTGGCAGTTGCACCGGTACCACGAGCGCAGCGCGATCAACGCTCGCATCGATGCCGCCGACTCCGCCGCGCCGGTGCCGCTCACCTCCGTACTGGCCCGGCCCACCACGACCGGCGTCCCCGGTCCGGCGCCCAGCGAGGATCTCGCCTGGACGAAGGTGACCGTCACCGGCCGTTACGACCCGGCCCACGAGATCCAGGCGCGCGGGCGCACCGTCGACGGCGAGGTGGGCTTCGAGATCGTCACCCCGCTGGTGCTCGCCGACGGCACGGCGGTGCTGGTGGACCGTGGGTGGATCCCGCCCGCCCCCGGCGGCGCCATCGCCGCGCCGACCGTCCCGCCCGCCCCGGCCGGACCGGTCACGGTGGTCGGCCAGGTGCACCGGTCGGAGAGCCGCGGCACACCGGTGGAACGCCGCGACGGACGCCTGCACACCCGGCGCATCTCGGTGCCCCGGCTGGCGGGGGAACTGCCCTTTCCCGTGTACGGGGCGTACGTCCTGCTGACGGAGCAGACGCCGCCGGTGGACGGGGCCTTCTCCCGGATCCCCATCCAGCACGAGGACGCGTGGCAGAACGGCGGGTACGCGGTCCAGTGGTGGATATTCGCCGTGATGGCGCTGCTCGCGTACGGCTGGCAGGCGCGCAAGGAGGCGCGCGGCGAGACGGACGGCAGCCCGCGCCCGCAGGATCGGATCGCGGCGGCCGACCAGCGCCGGACCGCGGTCGCTGGGGACCGGGTCGAGGACCACGACCGTCGGGCCGCGGTCGCTGGGGACCGGGCCGAGGAACACGACCGGCGCCAAGCCGCGACCTAGGCGATCCGGCTAAGGTGCGAGCGTGACCTCCACCCCGGACTTCCCGCCCGGTCAGGACCCCTGGAACGCAGGTCAGGACCCCTCGAGCGGACCGACCGCGCCGCTGGTTCCCGCGTCGCCCGCCGCCCCGGGGCCGGTCGTCGTGCAGATCGGTGACCTCGCCGTCACGTCGACCGTCGTGCACACCCCCGCCGGGGACATCCCGCTGGCGGGCTCGACGTGGCAGGTCAACGACTACTGGCACCACGAGCAGAAGATCCCGACCTGGGCGATCGTCGCGGCCATCGTCGGATTCTGCGTGCTGACCGTGTTCAGCCTGCTGTTCCTGCTGGTCAAGCAGACCGTGCCGCGCGGCACCGTGCAGGTGACGGTGACCAACGGGCCACGCCAGTACGTCTCGCGCATCCCGGTCACCCACCAGGACCAGGTGTCCTTCGTCCACCAACAGGTCAACTACGTACGGTCGCTGGCAGCGCTGTAGCCCCCGATCTCGCGCACCATGTCGATGGTGTCGGCCTCCTCGGCCCGCTTGTCGTCGCGGTAGCGCAGCACCCGGGCGAAGCGCAACGCCACCCCGCCCGGATAGCGCGGCGACGCCTGCACCCCGTCGAACGCGATCTCCACCACCTGTTCGGGACGGACCGTAACGACCCAGCCGGAATCCTCCACGGCCAGCTCGGTGAACCGTGCGGTCTGCCAGCGCAACAGCTCGTCGGTGAGGCCCTTGAACGTCTTGCCGAGCATCACGAAGCCGCCCGAGCGCGGGTCCCGGGCGCCCAGGTGCAGGTTGGACAGCCAGCCCTGGCGCCGCCCGTGGCCCCGTTCCACCGCGAGCACGACCAGGTCGAGGGTGTGCCGCGGTTTCACCTTCACCCACGCGGAGCCGCGGCGGCCCACGTCGTACGGCGCGTCGGGGGCCTTGACCACGATCCCCTCCTGACCGGCGGCGAGGGACGCCGCGAACGCCTCCAGGCCCTGCTCGTCGGTCTCCACCGTGCGCCGTCCGACGATCAGCTCGGCGGGCACCGCGTCGGCCAGGGCCGCCCACCGCTGCCGCCCCGGCTCGTCGAGCAGATCCACGCCGTCGAGATGCAGCACATCGAAGAAGTACGGGGCGAGCGCGGGCTCGGTCGAGGGTCGGGAGGCGCCGCGGGCACCTCGGGTCGCGGCCCGGCTCGACGTCTCCTGGAACGGCCGGGGACGGCCCTGCGCGTCGAGGGCCATCGCCTCGCCGTCCAGAACCACCTCCCGCAGCGGCAGCGCGCGCACCGCCGCCACGACCCCGGGCAGCCGTGGGGTGATGTCGTCGAGGCTGCGGGTGAAGACCGCGACCTCGTCGCCCGAGCGGTGGACCTGGATGCGGATGCCGTCCAGCTTCACGTCCACCGTCGCCGGTGCGCCGGTCGCCAGCAGGGCCGCGGAGACGTCCGGGGCGCTGCTGGCCAGCATGGGGCTCAGCGGGGTGCCCACCCGCAGATGGATCGCGGCCAGGGCGGGGGCGCCACCGGTGAGCGCCGCGACCGCGACCTGCTTGAGGTCGCCGCAGAGCAGCAGCGCCCGGCGCACCGCGGTCGGTGGTACCTCCGCGGCCCGGGCGATCGCGTCGGCCAGCAACCCGGCCTGCGCCCCCTGGCGCAGCTCGCCACCGAACAGCCCGACGAGCAGCCGTTGCTCGTCGGCCGTGGCCGCGGCGAACAGGGCGCCCAGCAGCTCGCGACGGCGGGCCTGCGAACCCGCGCCGGAGACCACCGCGAGCTCCGCGATGGCGGCGTCGACCTCAGCCACCGTGAGGCTCGGCTCGGCCGCGGGCGGCGGGCGGTCACGCAGGCTCGCATAGCCCACGCCGGTCTGACGCTGACGCAGCTCACCCGCCAGGTAGGCCGAACCGGCGGCGAGCTCATCGGGGTCGAGGCGACGCAGGGCCGCGGCCAGCAGGTCGACCTTGGCCTTGCGGCCCGAGGTGGCAGCGACGGCGGCCGAGGTGGCTGCCAGATCCGAAAACCGCACGGAAATCATCCTGGCAGCCACCTCCGACATTCCGGGCCAGGTCACGACTGGCTCCCCCGTGCAGCCGTCGGCACCCGGCCCGCCACGCAGGGCGACACCGCTCAGGCGGCGACCGGCTCGGCGACCCGGAATCCGCGGGCGCGGACGGCGTCGGCGAGGCGACTCAACTGGGCGTCGACCTCGCACAGAGCGGCGGACAGTTCCTGCAGGTGGTTCGTGAGGGCGGTGTCGTCCCAGGCGGAGACGTCGACGTCTCCCAGCGCGCTGACCGCGGCACGCAGCCGCGCGATCGCGTCATTCGAACTCATGTTCGAATCCTATCAGGACGGGTGTCGCGACACACCGGCCTCACCCGATCCGGTATCACCGGGCGGGGCGCGGAAACCCCGCCCCCCGGACGTGCGCGCCGCGCGTTGTGGACTCTCAGGCGTGCCGGTCGAGCGCGCAGCACCGAAAGGTCAGTGCGCGGATGGTGGGGGCAGCGCGGCCGCGAAGGCCGCTTCCGCGGTCTCGGGTGCGGCCTCGGCGGCCACGAAGCCGTCCGGGCGGACGAGATACAGCCGCCCCGGACGCAACGGAGTACCCGGCGCCGCCGGAAACACGTGCACCGGCAGACCCAGGTCGGGCAGTGTGGCCGCGTCGACCCCGCCGTACGCATGCACCTGCCACTCCAATGTGCGCAGCACGTCGAAGTTGCCGCCCGCCCACGGCAGTCGCCGCCCCACGACCGGGTCGCGGCGGCCTCCGGCGCGGCGCTTCGCCTCCGGGTCCATCCAGTAATGGACGCGCAGCTGGCCCACATACCCGAAGAGGCGGGAGCCGGCGGACGCCTGCGGCAGGGTGCGCACACCGACCGGCGCCAGCAGCGGCACCACGGCCCGGCGCAGCGCACGCGCCGCGAACCGCTGGGAGGTGATCGCGCCGAACAGCCGGTCCGTCGTGCCGACCAGCACGCGGGCCACCGGGCGCCGCTCGGCCTCGTACCGGTCCAGCCAGCCGTCGCCGGCGCGGCCGTGCACCACGTCGGCCAGCTTGAACGCCAGGTTGTGCGCGTCCTGCAGGCCGGTGTTCATGCCCTGGCCACCGACCGGTGAATGCACGTGGCCCGCGTCGCCCGCCAGGAAGAACGGCCCGTCGCGGAAGGCCGCCGCGACCCGGTGGTGCACCCGGTACGTGGCGAACCAGCGCGAATCGCCGTACGTGACGGCGAAGCCGGTCTTGATCCGGTCCCGGGCGTCCTGCTCGGTCACCTCGCCGTCGCCGTCGTTGTCGCGGGCCAGCCCGATGAGCCGCCAGTTGCCGCGCCCGGCCATCGGGAAGCCGAGGAGGAACTCGTCCCCGCCCGGGCGCACGTTGACGGCGGCCTCGACCAGCCCACCCACCGCGGTCGCGTCGATGACGTAGAACAGGTGCGGGTTGGTGACCCCCTCGAACTCGATGCCCCGCTCGCGGCGCACGATCGAGTTGGCGCCGTCCGCGCCGACACAGAACCGGGCCCGGATCGTGGTGTCCCCGGCGGTCGCCTCCACCCCGCCGTCGCGTTCGGCCAGCGCGGTGAGCCGCTCGCCCCAGCGCACGTCGCCGCCGAGTTCGCGCAGGTGGGCGTACAGGATCTGCTCGTTTCGGCTCTGCTCCAGGATCTCCAGGTACGGATGCGGGGTCAGGCCCTGCCCCAGCGCCCCGAGCGGGATCCGGCCGAACACCCGGTCGCCGAAGCCGGGCGCCAGCGCGACCGCCCGCTGGGCCGCCCCGAGGACGGTGTCGCCGAGGCCCAGCTGGTCGTATATCTCCAGGCTGCGGGCCTGCACGACCAGCGCCCGGGACTCGCGGGTCGGCCCGGGCTTGCCGTCCACCACGACGACCCGGACACCGAGCTTGACCAGCCAGTTCGCCAGCATCAAGCCGGTGGGGCCGGCGCCGACCACGAGCACGTCGCAGCTCAGCTCGGCCATGTCAGCGCGCCAGGGCCGCCACGTTGCGCAGCAGCAGGGCCTCGGCGAGGCACACCCGGGCGAACTCGCCCAGATGCAGGCTCTCGTTGGGGCCGTGCGCCGCCGAATGCGGATCCTCGACGCCGGTCACCAGAATCGCGGCGTCCGGAAACAGGTCATGGAACGTGGCGATGAACGGGATCGAGCCGCCCATCCCCATGTCGACCGGTTCGGTGCCGTCCCACGCGGCGCGGAAGGCGGCGCGGGCCGCGTCATAGGCGGGACCGGACGCGTCGATCACGCACGGCGCGCCGTCGCCCTCCAGCGTCACGCTGACCTGGGCGCCCCACGGCACGTACTTCTCCAGGTGGGAGCGGACCGCCGCGTACACGGACTGGGGGTCGTCGCCGGGTGCCACCCGGATGCTCAGACTCGCCTTGGCCGACGCGACGAGCGCGTTCGGCGCGACCGCGGTGCCGGGGGCGTCGATGCCGAGGACGGAGATGGCCGGTTTGTTCCAGATCCGGTCGGTGATCGTGCCGTGCCCGACCAGCCTGACCCCGTCGACGATGCCGGCCTCGTGCCGGAACCGGTCCTCCGGGTAGTCGACCGAGGCGCCCTCGCGGCCGACGAGGCCGTCGACCGCGACCTCACCGTCGTCGTCGTGCAGGGTGGCGATGAGCCGCGCCAGCACGGTCAGCGCGTCCGGCACCGGACCGCCGAACATCCCACTGTGTACGGCGTTGGCCAGCGTCCGCACCTCGACGAAGCAGGTGACCAGACCGCGCAGGGAGGTGGTGAGCGCCGGGACGCCGACGTCCCAGTTGCCGGAGTCGGCGATCACGATGACGTCGGAGCGCAGCAGGTCCCGGTGCGTTTCGAGCAGTTCGTCGAGGGTGGCGGAGCCGTACTCCTCCTCGCCCTCCACGAACACGACGACGCCCACGGGCAGGTCGTCCCCGTACGCTCGCAGGGCCGCGACGTGCGCCATCACGCCCGCCTTGTCGTCGGCGGCGCCACGGCCGTACAGGCGCCCGTCGCGTTCCACGGGCTCGAACGGGTCGCTGTGCCACAGGGCCGGGTCGCCGGCGGGCTGCACGTCGTGGTGCGCGTAGAGCAGAACCGTGGGGGCGCCCGGCGGGGCGGCCTTGCGGCCGATCACGGCGGGTTGGCCCGCGCCGCGGACGATCTGCACGTCGAGGCCGCATCCGCGCAGCAGCTCAGCGACCGCCTCGGCGGACCGCTCGACGTGGCTGTGGTCGAAGCCGTCGAAGGCGATGCCGGGGATGCGGACCAGCCGCTCCAGGTCGGCACGGACGCCCGGCATCTCCCGCGCGACGGCGGCGCGCAGATCGTCCTCAGAAAGGCTCATGCCCGAATGCTATGCCGCGAGGGTGTGGTCGGGCAGGCGCCCACCCCGCGTCGGCTCCACAGCCATGCCCAGGCGTTCGGTTCAGCTCTCCGCCGTCAGTTCTGCGGTGGGTCCTGGGCGTCGTCGCCGCCACGGGCCCGGCCTGCGGCGGCCGCCCATGTGCGGGCCCGGCCCGCCGCGGATCCAGCCAGGTCGGCCGCTCCGCCGCCCAGCTTGCGCAGCAGGCCGACCAGCGGATCCTCGGAGTTGTTGAACGCCTCCCGGTACGAGTCCGCGGCGGCTTTGACGTCGGCGGTGACCGACGCGTCGCGGTCGTCGTCGCGGCGCGGGTACTCCCCGCCCAGGATCCGGGCGTACGCACCCGAGTCGATCCACCGACGCAGTTCAGCGGCCCGCGCCACGGGCACCGGATGGGTGCTCCACGCGGTCATGCCGATCTTGTGGATGCTGTCGCGCAGGTCCCCGCCGCCCGCGTACTCCGCGGCCTGCTCCAGGAACGCCGCCGTGTCGATCTGCGACAGGTCACCGCCCCCGGCCAGCTTCATCAGCAGCCGCAGCGACGCCGCCGGGTCCTGCCCCGCCAGCAGCCCGGCCCGGTCCGCGGACAGCTCCGCCTTGCGCCACCACTCGTACATCGCGGCGATGATGCCGCGGAGCGCGATCGCACCGACCGGCACCCAGGACAGCCCGGCCGCCCAGCGCGTGAGGATCATCATGATCGTCCGGTAGACCGCGTGGCCGCTGCGGACGTGTCCCAGCTCGTGCCCCAGCATGGCGCGCAGCTCGTCGTCGTCGAGCCGCTCCACCGCCGCCGTCGTGATCACCACGAACGCGCGGTCCATACCGATCGCCTGGCCGTTGATGATCGGCGACTGGTGCACGTAGAGCTCGGGCAGCTCCGCGACGTCGAGGACGCTGGCCGCCTCGGTGAACCGCTGGTAGACCCGCGGATACTGGCGGTGGTCGACGCGGATGGCCCCGGCCAGGTACGACAGCCGGAAGCCGCGCTCGTTCCACATCCCGAAGAAGGTCTTCACCAGGTCGTCGAACCCGCGCAGCTCGCGCAGGGCGGTGAGCGCGCCACGGTCGGCGGGGTGCTCCCACGCCCGCGAGCTGATCCCGGTCAAGGTGACCCGGCGTCGCACCGGACGGCTCTCGTCCTCGGTCGTCATGTCAACCCCGCTCTCGCCGCTGCGGACAATCCACTGCCGTGACCACCAGGGTGGCTCAGTCCGGCGCAGGCCGCCAGATCTGGTGGAACTCCTCGCCCGTGCCTTCGGCGGCGCCGTCCACCACCACATCGGCGTACGCCGCGGTGGCCTCGGCGGCAAAGTGCTGCCGCTCGGCCGCGCGCCATTGCTCAAGGTACGACCGGAGGGCAACGTCGTCACCGTCGCGGGCGATCACCCGGGTCCACCGAAGGCGGTCCGGCGCCGTCACGAACACCGCCAGGCTCAAGCGCGGCCGCACGGCCCGGCGCGCCGACGACACACCCTCCAGAAGTACGGCCGGGCCGGGCGCCACCGTCACCGGCGTGCCACCGAACGCGCCGCGATCCCACTGATAGCGCTCGTAGGTCGCCGGCCGCCCCGCCCGCAACGGCTCCAGCACCAGCCGCTCCAGGCGGCCCCAGAAGGTGAACTGGTCCGCCCAGCCGTCGAGCAGGTCGTCGGTGTGGACGATCGGAGCGCCCAGGACCCTCGCCAGTCGGTCGGCGAACCTGGTCTTGCCCGCCCCGCTCGGCCCGTCGACCGCGACGAGTCGTACCGGCCCCAGCCGTGGCGGCGCGGTCAGGATCCGCGTCGCCAGGTCGGTGAAGCGCTCGGTGGTGCCGGTGGGCTCCCGCGCGGCGCCGGGCGGCTGCGGCTGCCGTGGCGCCGGGTCAGGCCGCACCGGGCGCTCCCGGCGGGATGAAGGGGAGGTCTGCCGGGGGGCCGCCCTCGATCAGGCGCCACAGGGCGGCGGTGTCGAGATGTTCCTCGACGAGGTCCCCGAGCAGGTCGAGGGCCCTTTCGCGGACCGCGCCGTACCGGGTGTCGGGGGCGACGAGGAAACCGTGGCGACCGGCCTGGCGGGCGGCCTCGGTGAGGAATCGGCGGCGGAACTCATCGGATTCGAAGGCGCCGTGCCAGTGGGTCCCGCTGACCGTCCCGGCGACGGCGCCCTCCGGGGTCCCGTCGGCGTAGCGCAGCAGCGGCTCGGGCTCGCCGGACGACACGAAGCCGTGGTGGATCTCGTACCCCTGGACGGGTGCCGCGCCGAACGCGGTGCCATGGGAGCGGACCAGGGTCTTGCGCGGGGCGAACGTAATGCCCACGGGCAGTAGCCCGAGGCCGTCGACGGCGCCCTGGCGGCTCTCCACCTCGTCGTGGATCGTCTCGGCCAGCATCTGGAAGCCGCCGCAGATGCCGACCACCGGCTTACCCGCGGCGGCGTGCGCGCGGACGGCGTCGGCGAGGCCATTCGCCCGCAGCCAGGCAAGGTCGCTGACCGTCGCCTTGGAGCCCGGAATCACGACGAGGTCGGCGTCGGCGATCTCGGCGGGCTCCACGGTCAGGCGTACCTGGACCCCGGGCTCGGCGGCCAGCGCCTCGGCGTCGGTGGCGTTGGAGATGCGGGGCAGCCGGATGACGGCGACGCGTAGCCACTGGGTGCCGCGGGGCGGGCCGGGGCGACCCAGGACCCGCCCGTACGCCAGCGAATCCTCGGCGTCGAGCCAGATGTCGATGTCGAACGGCAGCACCCCGTACACCGGGCGGCCGGTGGTTCGAGTAATCATGTCCAGCCCGGGCTGGAGCAGGCCGAGGTCACCGCGGAACTTGTTGATGACGAAGCCGCTGATCAACGCCTGGTCCTGGGGATCCAGCAGCGCGACGGTGCCGAACAGCGCCGCGAACACTCCGCCGCGGTCGATGTCGCCGACGACGATCGTGGGCAGGCCGGCCTGCCGGGCCAGCCCCATGTTCACGAAGTCGCCGTCGCGCAGGTTGATCTCGGCGGGGCTGCCCGCTCCCTCGCAGATCACCGCGTCGAACTCGGACCGCAGCTGCGCCAGGGTGTCGTGGGCGGTCTCGGCCAGCCGGGGCCGCAACCGCCGGTAGTTCGACGCGCTGACGGTGTCGACGGCCTCCCCGAGCAACACCACCTGGCTGGACATGTCGCTGCCCGGCTTGAGCAGCACCGGATTGAACCTGATGTCCGGCGCGATCCCACAGGCGGCGGCCTGCATGGCCTGGGCGCGGCCGATCTCGCCGCCGCGACCGTCCGGCCCGACCACCACGACCGAGTTGTTCGACATGTTCTGCGCCTTGAACGGGGCCACCTTCACGCCCCGGCGGTGCAGCCACCGGCAGATGCCGGCGGTCAGCACGCTCTTGCCCGCGTCGGAGGTCGTTCCGGCGACCAGCAGTCCCCCGCTCATCGCGTACCTCCGTCGCGGCCATTCGTGCGTGCCGTCCGCAGTGCGGCTCGGGACCGCAGGGTGCGCGCCCCGGCGCTGGCACGGGCCGCGGACAGCCCGGCGGCGCGAGCCGCGGACAGCCCGGCGGCGCGAGCCGCGGACAGCCCGGCAGCGCGGGCCGCGGACAGCCCGGCGGCGCGGGAGCGGGCCAGCGCGACGCCGCCCGCCAGCAGTGCGGCCGCGACGCCCACCGCGCCGGAGAGCCGAGCCGCCCCGCGCACCTGGGCTGCCGACGGGCGGGGGCCGTCGCCGAGGAAGGGACGCGATTCGGTACGCCCGAAGTACACGTTGCGTCCGCCGAGGCGCACCCCCAGCGCGCCCGCCGTCGCCGCCTCGCATTGCCCGGCGTTCGGGCTGGGGTGGTCGTTGCGGTCCCGGCGCCACACCCGCAGCGCCTCCCCTACCCGGCCGCCGGCCAGGGGTGCCGCCGCCACCGTGAGCACGCCGGTGAGCCGGGACGGAAGCAGGTTGAGCGCGTCGTCGAGGCGGGCGGCCGGGGTGCCGAACCGGGCGTACCGGGTGGAGCGGTGCCCGACCATCGCGTCCAGGGTGTTGGCGGCGCGGTAGCCGAGCAGCCCGGGCAGCCCGGCCAGGGCGCCCCAGAACAGGGGCGCCACCACCGCGTCCGAGGTGTTCTCAGCGACCGACTCGACGGTGGCGCGGGCGAGTTCCGGGGCGTCGAGGGCCGACGGGTCACGTCCGCACAGGTGGTTGAGCCGTCCCCGGGCGGCCGCGAGGTCGTGGTCTTCCAGGTGTCCGGCCATGACCGCCGCCTCGTGCCGCAGCGTGCGCCCGCCCAGTACGGCCCAGGTCGCGGTTGCCACCACCGCCGCGCGGGCCACCGGGCGGCGGCGGGTCAGCGCGGCCGCGCCCACACCCGCGAGCACGGGCACACCCACCGCGGCCACCGCGAACACGGCTCCCGCCCGCCTGCGCGGCGCGTAGAGCCGGCGCTCCAGGGCGGCGGCGGCCTGCCCGAAACCGGCGACGGGGTGGAACCGCCGTGGATCGCCTAACGCCGCGTCCAACGCGTACCCCATCAGCAGACCGACCGCATCGGCCGACGTTGCCCCCTGCCGCACCGTCGCTCACCTCCGCGGGAACTGTAACGAGCCGAGCGGGATACACCGGCGTGGCGCCGCCGTTCCGGGGTCCGAGGGGGAAGCCGGCCCCGGAACGGCGGCAGTGGGGGGCGGGACGTGGATCAGGCAGAGACCGGCTGGCGGCGCCGCGAACGCCGGCTGCCGACCGGCTCCGCGCCCTCGTCGCGGGCCGGAAGGGCCTCGACCGCGATCTCGATCTCGTCGGTCTCGGCGGGGCCCGCGTCGAACGGCGAGCCCGGGTCCAGCCTGTCGAGCGCCGTGCTGGCGGGCTCCAGGGCGTCAGGCAGCTCGGCCAGCGGGTCGAACCCCGGTGACGCCGACCCGGGAAGGTCAAGGAACGTCGGGTCGTCGAGGATGCCGTCGCCGTAGTGGACCGGGGCCTTGTGCTCCGGGACCAGTTCCGCCGCCTCGCCACGGACCTGGCCGTCCTCCTCCGGTCCCGCCACGGCCGAGGTGCCCGGAACCGGCCGGTTGCGCTGGAATCGGCTCCGGCCCCGGGCCAGGTCATGGCCCACGGCGACGGCCTCCATCTCGTACGTGGTCCGCTGGTTGCCCTCGTTGTCGGTCCAGTCCCGGGTGTAGAGCCGGCCCGCGACGATCACCGGGTCGCCCACGGCGATCGACGCGGCCACGCCCTCGGCGAGCCGCCGCCAGCAGGTGACGCGTACGCGCAGGTGGTTGCCGTCGACCCAGCGCCCGCTGTCCCGGTCGAGACGGCGCGCCGTCGAGGCCACCCGAAAGTTGGCGACCAGGGAATTGGTGTTGCTGGTGCGCCGCCACTCGGGGGCGGTGAGCACGTTGCCCACCACGACGATGTTTGTGTCGAACACTGCCTCTCCTTACCGCTCGTCCGTACCGCTCGGATGTGACAGGAGCGTCTCGCGGGTCCGGCGGTGCCCGCTCGGAAAGGTGCGCCGGGCTGTGGACAAGGGCGCTGTGTGGAGCGGCACCGGAATCCCAGCCGATCTGGTATGGACCGGCAGGGGGTACCGGCGGGTAACCTGACGTCGTGGAGACGGACGTCCTCGGCCCGCCGTACGAGCGGCACACCATCGACCTGGGCAGCGACGACGAGGGCCCAGTGGTGGCCACGCTCGTCCGCCGGCGCGCGGACACGCCCTCGCGGCGCGCCATCCTGTACGTCCACGGCTTCGTGGACTACTTCTTCCAGACCCACCTCGCCGACTTCTTCGTCGAGCGCGGCTGGGACTTCTACGCTCTCGACCTGCGCAAGTACGGCCGGAGCCTGCTCGAGCACCAGACCCCGAACTTCTGCCGCAGCCTCACGGAGTACTACCCGGAGCTGGACGAATCCGCCCGGATCATCCGCGAGGTCGACGGGCACGACCAAATGCTGGTCATCGGCCACTCCACCGGCGGCCTGACCACCTCGCTGTGGGCCCACTCCCGCCAGGGCAAGGGCATCATCGACGGCCTGTTCCTCAACAGCCCGTTCTTCGATTTCAACGTGCCCTGGCTGCTGCGCCGCCCGCTCATGAGCGTCGCCGTCGGTGCGAACAAGCGCCGGCCGTACGGGGTGATGCCGGTCGCCGGGCTCGGCCTGTACGGCCAGAGCATCCACAGCGAGCACCGTGGCGAGTGGACGTACGACCTGGCCTGGAAGCCGCTGCTCGGTTTCCCCGTCCGGTACGGCTGGCTCGACGCCATCCGCCGCGGCCAGCGCAAGCTGCGCTCCGGCCTGACCATCGACGCGCCCGTACTCGTCGCCTGCTCCACCCGGACGTTCCGCGGCCGCGTCTGGAGCGAGGACGCCCGGGTGACCGACTCGGTGCTGGACGTGGAGCACATCGCCCGCTGGGCCCCGCGGCTAGGGTCCCGGGTCACGATCGCCCGCATCGACGGTGGGCTGCACGACCTCACCCTCTCGGGTAAGGACGTGCGCGCCGAGGTCTTCCGCGAGCTGGGCCGCTGGGTGGACGCGTTCCTGCCGCCGCCGGGCACGCCCGAGATCAGCGTGCCACCGGCGCCCGAGGACGCGGTGGAGCCGGAGGTCGAAGCCCCCACGGCGTGACATCCGGCTCGTCAGCGACGGCGGGGCACCTTACTATGTGCAGGCCAGCGCTCGTAGCTCAGCGGATAGAGCAACGGACTTCTAATCCGTCGGTCGCAGGTTCGAATCCTGCCGGGCGCGCCCAGGTCAGAGGCTTGATCAGCGATCTTGCCTGTCGGTGCATGGTGCGACTCGTGGCACAAGCGAGCACGGTCGTGCCATGCCAGCCAAGTCCGGGGGCGACCGGGCGCCAATGTGGCCGTCAAGGGGTTCCTGGACAGTGTTGCGGACCCGAGCATCGGTCTGCCTCTCCGGAACAGCGGTTGCAGCAACTCAGCGAGCAGCAGCAGCGGGACGCCGGGATGTCGCTGATCTCGACCTCATGCCCGGTATCGGCGACGCCAAAGGCGTAGTCGAGGGCATCACGGGTAAGGACATGGCCACCGGGGATCAGCTCAGCGGCATCGAGCGTTCCCTGGGCGCGCTGTTCCTGCTGCACCATGTCAAGGGCCTGGGCAAGGGCGCCGACGTCGTGCGCGGCACGGACAAGTCGAACAAGGCGTTCGGGTCGCTGCGCAACGCGAAGGACGCGGTGACCGCGTTGCGCACCGGCGGGAAGCTGCCCGCCGGCTGGACCACCCGACGGCTCTCGACCCCACCCTCGGGCGTGAAGGCCAGGCCGGGACAGACCTGGACCGAAGCGGTCTACAAGGACGGCGGCCGACTCGTCTACATCAGCGACGGCGGCATCTACGCGGCCACGGATGAGGGACTGGAGTACCTGGGCAGCCGCAAACTCAACCCCGTCAAGGAGTCCTGCCTCAACAGCTTCCGGGCCGACACGCGGGTCCTGCTTCCCGGTGGCCGCACTGCGGCCATCCAGCGGGGCCAGGAGGTGCTCGCCGGTAATCCGGGCACCCAGACCACCGTTGCCGCGCTCGTCAGGGCCACGCCCACGCACATCGACACCGTGCTGACGGACCTGACCTGGCCGACGGATCGGTGTTGCACACCACCGCCCAACACTGGTTCTGGGATCCCGTCAACCGGGCCTGGACCCAGGCAGCGGACCTGACCCCGGGCACCGCTCTGAGCAGCCCCGGCGGCATCAAGACCATGGTGCGCAGCGTACGGACGTTCACCGGCGCCCAGCGCATGTACAACCTGACCGTCGCCCGCCGGCACACCTTCTACGTCCAGGCTCAGGGCACGCCTGTGCTTGTCCACAACTGCCCGATGAAGCGGGCTCCCCAGGTTCTGCGCGGCGTCAAGCTTCCCGGGCGGATGGAGGGGGTGGACATCAGGCACGTCCGCGATGGACACGTCAAGGGTGGGAAGGACGTCAAGCCAGGTAAAGGTCTTTGGCCGGACGACGTCACCGACGCTGAGATCAATCGGGTGGCGAATGAGGCCTTCCGGAACAACCGGGGGCCGATCGGATGGGATTCAGACACCCGGATGATCCAGGCGCAGGCCCGAGTCGGCGGAAAGCTGTAGGAGTTCATCATCAATAAGGACACCGGAGTCATGCGATCCATCTATCCCAAGAGGTGAAGCGGACATGGTCACCACGTCGATAGACTGGCACGTCACCAATTTTTGCTTCCCGGGGGCCGCCGACGGCATCATCACCTGCGATGTGTGGCTCACTCTTGGCGGCGTTGACTATCCGGTCGAACGCTGGTCGGACTTCGCCATTTCCGTGGTGAGCTCGGCCGTCACGGCGTACACCGAAATCGCCGACGGGGAGAACGAGGCGTGGTCGTACTTCTTCGACGGCTCATACTACCTATACTACCGACGAACCGAGGCGGACGAGCCGACGGTCTACATCGAGGCGAACTGCGATCGAGATGAGGACAACCCGGTCTCGATCGCGGTCGGCGAAGTTCGTTTGGAACAGCTCCGGACAGCCTTGGCGCACGTCGTGCAGGAGATACTGACTGCCGTTCGGGGCAAACCGTACACGGAGAAGGATGTGGAAATCATGGACCGCAAGATGGCGGACCTCAACGCCTGAGGCGCACCCAGCCTCCAGCGCCGCAGCCTGACACCGACGCGGGCGGGCAGCGAGTCTCAAGCTCGCTGCCCGCACGGGATGCTAGACCGCCATCTTGAACTCGCGAAGCTCGACGAGACGACGCGGGTTACCTTCGAGGGTACGTCCCGAACCACATTCGGCCGCTGCTCGGCGACATGCCGGTCGCCCGGCTCGGCGGCGAGGTACTCGACTCCTTCTACGCGCGGTTGCGAACGTGTCGGGCGCACTGCGGGGGCCGGAAGTACGTCGAGCACCGCGTCCAGGGCGAGCACGAGTGCACCAGCCGGTGCCGCCCACACGTGTGCCGGCCGCTGGCCGACGCCTCGCTCCGCCCGACGGCAGTACGTGGCTCAAGCCCGACTCTGTCGGGCAGCGGTACACGCGCATGTGTGCGCGACTCGGGTGGGACATGAACCTCGCGGTTGCCAGCTGGTCGCCGACGGTGTGGTGCATGCGGCCCGCAGGATGCGCGCCAAGGCCGCAATGGCTCAGTAGTAACTACGCCGTGGCAGGCGAAATCACCGCCGCGGGCAGCCAAACATCGACCATATAGTCCCCGCCATGTTGATCGTGACTCTGCCGTCGATCCCTGGCTACGACACCCGGCTCACGCTGGGTCCCGTCCTTGCCGAGGCGCTGCCGCAGCAGCCGAACCTGGCCGAGCACTACAAGATGGCCTTCGACGCCTTGAATAGTCGCCAGATTCTCAACATCCAGGCAATGCGGGAGCAGGCGATGCAGGACGTGCTGCGCCAGGCGGCGCAACGCGGCGCGAATGCCGTGCTCGGCCTGTGCTTCAACGGGTTGCAGATCTACGCCACCCTCCCTGTCACGCTGATGTGAGACAGCCCGTCTACCAGGGAATACTCTTCCTGGACGGCCCTGAGGAGAACACACCAGCATGACTTCGAAGCCCCATGAGAGCCCGGATCTGGACGCCCGGCCCCAGCGGCGGACATTCACCGCGGAGTTCAAGGCGCGGATCCTGGACGAGTACGAGTCGGCGCCGGATGCGGCGGCTCGCGGGGCGATCCTGCGCCGGGAACGACTGTATGGGTCACACATTCTCGACTGGCGCAAGGCCCGAGACGCCGGAGCCGCGGCCGGCCTGACCGACCGCCGTCAAGCGGCCGCGCGGGCAGCGAAGAAGGCCGAAAACGCTGAACTTGCCCGCCTGCAGCGGGAGAACGCCCGCTTGCAGGCCAAGCTGGCCAAGACCGAGACCGCGCTGGCGATCATGGGAAAAGCGCACGCGCTCTTGGAACTGCTCTCCGAGAGCGCGGATGCCGCGCCGATGTCGAACCCGTCCTCACCGAGGCGCTCCAGGCGCTGACCCCGGCGTGGGGCATCGCCGGGGCGTGCCGACTGACCGGCGTATCCCGCGCGACGCTCTACCGGCACCGCAACCCGCCCGCGCCGCCGAAGCCGCGGACTCCGCGTGAGCCGCCGCCCTCGGCGCTGTCGCAGGCCGAACGTGAGCAGGTCCTGCAGTTGCTGAACCGGCCCGAGTACGCCGACCTGGCGCCGGCGCAGGTATGGGCCCGCGAGCTCGACGAGGGCCGCTGGTGGTGCTCGGAGTCCACGATGTACCGGATTCTGCGGGCCGCCGGTCAAAACGGTGAACGCCGCAGCCAGGCCACGCATCCGGCCCGGACCAAGCCCGAACTCGTGGCCGACGCGGCGAACCAGGTCTGGTCCTGGGACATCACGAAGCTGCGCGGGCCGGTCAAGGGCGTCTGGTTCCACCTCTACACGGTGATCGACATCTGGTCGAGGTACGTCGTCGGGCACCTGGTCGCCGCGCACGAGGACGGGCAGCTCGCCGAAGCGCTGATCGCCGACGCCGCCGCCCGTGAACGCGTCGATCCCGATCAGTTGACCGTGCATGCCGACCGCGGCGCGGCGATGACCAGCAAGACCGTCACCCAGCTGCTGACCGATCTGAAGATCGGCCGTAGTCACAGCCGGCCGAAAACCTCGAACGACAATCCCTACATCGAGGCGAGCTTCAAGACGTTGAAGTACGACCCGAGCTTCCCGGACCGGTTCGGGTCGATCCAGCACGCCCGGCAGCACTGCGAGGCGTTCTACACGTACTACAACCACGAGCACCGGCACTCCGGGATCGGCCTGCATACTCCGGCCTCGGTCCATCACGGCACCGCCGGACAGATCCGTGAACAGCGGCAACGGACCCTCGACGCCGCCTGGGCCGCGCACCCCGAACGGTTCGGGCGCCGCCGTCCGCAGCCACCCCGCCTCGCTCACCGGGCATGGATCAACAAACCCGACAACAGCGACCTCGGACAAGTCGCCGTCGCGGCTGTGACCACCCTTCCAACAGCACAAAGCTAAAGAAGATCAAGAAACTGTCTCAGTTGACTTGACAGGTTCCGCCAGGCTGCCGTGGTCCGCCCCGTCACTGACGACGCGGTAAGGCAGTACAACGAATTGGTTCACGCGGGCCGGGTACCCCCGCTGACCTGATCCAGCCACCATGTGCGGGTTGGCCTGGTCGGCAACCGACCGGCACCTGGACTGGAATGCCTATTGTGCACGGTGGACAAGAGCGGCAGGGAACGCAAGGAGATCAAGTGTTTGCTATCGAGGCCACGTGGCAGGCTGGAAAGGCGCCCGCGCTCGACGGCTTCTACCGGGTAAAGGGTGAAAGCCGTAGGGTGGAGTATGACGGTCCGGACCTGTCTCGGTTCCGCCTCGGCACTCCGCTCGCAGCGGACGCATTGGACAAATGTCATGACATGGAGATCTACGTGTCGGAGTGCGTTGAGTTGCCGGGGGGCAAGGGCTACGTATGCTGTGGTTCAGGACCCCTGGGGGGTGACGGGTTCTTCGCCCGCCTCAACCCCGATGGCATGCTGAAGTGGATCGTCGCCATGGTCGACTCGAACCCGATCGACACGGTCGACCTGGCGGGCATGACTGCCACATTCGTCAACGAGCACTGCAATTCCCTGGTGATCGACTTCGACAACCCCGATTTCGCGTAGTTGCAGGTTTGACGGCTTCGACGTCAGGTGAGCATCTCGTCATGCCTCGAACCAGGCGACGAGGCGGCAGTTCTCGTCGCCGTGGAGGCGCGCGAGAGCGGCCATCACTTCCCACACGGGACGCCAACCACCTTCGTCGGGAATGGCCTGTCGGCGGGTCAGCCGTCCCGCCCGGAACTGGACATCACCCTTCGTCCAGACACTGCCGTCTGGCCAGACGTTCGGTGGCGCGCCTGGTGGCGAGACGGGCACCCCTTGAGCCTCGAATGCTTCCCGCGACCAGGCTGACTTGCCGCGAAAGATCCATTGCCCGTCGGCGTCGCGTTCGTAGCGGTGTAGTCGGGTGTCGGCGTGCTCGGTCAGCTCGCTCCAGTCGATCCGCTGGATCTCGTCCCAGCCGATCCAGGTCGGTCCTTGACGCTCACTGCTGGAGCTTTCGAAGGCTCGTCGGGTCGGTTCGGCGGCGTCGGGCGGTAGTCCGCGGCCGGCGGCTACGGGCCGAAACCCGGCGTAGTTCATGACGCCGAACAGGCACCCGAACGCGTCGTAGTCGCGGTCGATGTACAGGCAATCCAAAGGGACAGCCGAACACCAGTCGTTCGCATTCGGCAGATCCGACCATGACGCCCATGGCCGAACCTCGATGTATCCATCAATGTCGACACCCACAGCGAGAGCATGCCACCAGGGTCCGCCTGGATCATCAGATTTGGGTTCAATCGATCAGCGATCGAGCCCGCATGGGCTGCGAGGCTGAGGATCAGGTCGGCCATGGGCTCCGCAGGTTGGGGTGGCAGACTCACCTCGTGCGGATCAGTCGGGCGAATGCGGACGACGTCGCAGACCTGGCTCGCCTGTTGTGGCTGGATACCCATGATGAGGAGCCGGCCAAGCGGCCCCTCGACGCGTTCGCGGCCGGGCTTGCGCAGTGGTGGGCCGCGCACCAGGACTCACACCTGGCGTTCGTCGCTCGGCTCCTGCGACCCGAGATCATCGGCATGGCCTGGGTGGCGCTCGTCCCGCGGGTGCCGAGGCCGGGAGCCACAAGCCGGCTGTCCGCGGACATCCAGAGCGTCTTCGTCATACCGGAACAGCGCGGCCAGGGAATCGGTTCGGCGCTCGTCGAGGCCGCGTCGGAGCAGGCGACACGCCTCGGCTGCCTGCGCGTGACGGTCCACTCCGGTCGCACGGCGGTGCCGGTGTACGAACGGCTGGGCTTCAAGTCGTCCCGGCAGCTCCTGCAGCGGCCGTCGGCTTAGCTGGCCGCGGGGCGCCTTGCGGAGCCCGCCCACGGGACCGTCAGTTGCCCTGCTTCTCGCGGGCGAGGCGCCTGCGTTCGCGCTGTTCCCGGGTGTACTGCTTGCGCCGCTCCAGGTCGCGGAGCCACTGCTGGCGTGTGGTGGGGTCGGCACCGTGCACCGCGTTGCCCGTCTGTGCGGGACCGATCAAGGAGCGGAAGAACCAGTCGTCGAAGGTGTCGTGCCACCACACCCCGAACCGGCTCCGTTCCACGCCTCGCTTGTCCTTGGGCATGCCGCCCGCCTCCCCTGGTAGTCTCGCCGCATAAGGTTGGTACCCCAACATTTTGTGCCCCAACTATTTCAGAGTAGCGACCGCCCGAAGAAGGTGCACACGATGAGTGACGTGGGCGACGCCAACAACCCGCTCGCGTTGGAGCAACAGGTGTGCTTCGCCCTGTCGGTGGCCGCGCGCAGCGTGGTGGCGGTCTACCGGCCGCTGCTGGAGCCGATGGGGCTGACGCATCCGCAGTATCTGGTGATGCTGGCGTTGTGGCAGCGCGCCCCGCTGTCCGTCCGGCGGCTCAGCGAGCTGCTGCAGCTCGACCCGGGAACGCTGTCCCCCCTTCTCAAGCGCTTGGAAGCGATCGGATACCTGCGCCGCGAACGCGATCCCGGCGACGAACGCAGCCTCGCCATCACGCTCACCCCCAGCGGCCAGGCCCTCCGCCGGCAAGCTGAAGCGATTCCGCCGGCGGTGGTCGACCGCCTGGGTCTGCCGGTCGACGAACTGCTGGACATCCACGCGGCCCTCACCCGGGTCATCGACGCCACCCGATCGGCACAATCCCCGGCGGCATCCGGCCGCGACTCCCCCGCATGACGTGAGCGGGCGGGCGTGTGCCAGTACCGGCGGCCCCGGACAGAAAGTCCGTGTCGAAAGGCCCGCCCACCTGCCACGATCCCGGCATGGTCGCTGCCGTCGGAGTCCGGATCGGGTGGGCAGCCGTGCCCGCCCACGTCCGGGGCGCCATCGAGGAGATCCTCGGTTCGCCGGTGGTCACGGCCAGCTCCCAGCCGGGCGGATTCTCCCCCGGCACCGCCGACCGGGTCCGCACCGCGGCGGGCGTGACCGCGTTCGTCAAGGCGGTCAGCCCGGCGCTCAATGAGCGGTCGACGGAACTGGCCCGGCAGGAGGCGCGCCTCAGCGCGGCCCTGCCGCCGCACGCGCCGGTGCCCCGGTTCGTCGGCAGCTACGACGACGGCGAATGGGTGGCGCTCGTCCTGGAGGACATCGAGGGGCGGCACCCGCACACCCCGTGGCGACCGGACGAGCTGGCGGCCGCCGTACGCGGACTGCGGCAGCTGGCCGCCGCGCTGACCCCCTCCCCCGTGGCCGACCTGGCCACGGCCGGGGACCGCCTGGCGGACAACTTCGCCGGCTGGGACCGGGTGGCCGCGGATCCGCCCCCGGACCTGGACCCGTGGGCCCGCGACCACCTGGACGAGTTGCGCGCCGCCGCCCGATGGGCCCTGACGACGCTCGACGGCGACACCCTGTGCCACTGCGACATCCGCGCGGACAACATGCTGCTGCGCCCGGACGGCACGGTGGTCTTCGTCGACTGGCCGTGGGGCTGCGTCGGCCCGGACTGGCTGGACACGGTTCTGCTGGCGGTGAACGTGATCGTGTACGGCGGTGACCCGGCGCCCGTGCTCGCCGGCGTCGACCCGCGGGCGGTCAGCGCGATCATGGCGGGGCTGGCCGGCTACTTCGTGGATCGGGCCCGGCAGCCTCCACCGCCGGGCATCCCCACGGTACGGGCGTTCCAGCGGGCCCAGGGCGAGGCGCTGCTGCCGTGGCTGCGCGGGCGTCCCACGTATTGAGCGGCATGGGACATCCGGCACACCGCGGTGGAGGCGACCGCCGAGGGCACTACGCTGGTGTGCCGTGAGCTGGGCTTCGGCGTGGCGGCCCGGACGGCGCAACCGCACACGAAACGGAAACTGATGATCGACCAAGCGAAGGTACGAGTCCTCCTCCTGGAGAGCATCCATCCGGACGCCGTGACCCGGCTCGAGGCCAACGGTTACGAGGTCGAGTCCGTCCGCAACGCCCTCGACGAGGCCGAGCTGATCGAACGGATCGACGGCGTACACCTGCTCGGCATCCGCTCCAAGACCCGGGTGACGGCCAAGGTGCTGGAGGCGGCGAACAGCCTCGTGGCGATCGGGGCGTTCTGCATCGGCACGGACCAGATCGACCTGCCGGCCGCCTCGGGCGCCGGGATCGCGGTCTTCAACGCGCCGTTCTCCAACACCCGTTCCGTGGTCGAGCTGGCCCTGGCCGAGATCATCGCGCTGACCCGCCGGCTCACCGAGAAGAACAGCGGCATGCATCGCGGGGTCTGGGACAAGGCGGCCGACGGCAGCCACGAGATCCGCGGCCGGCGCATCGGCATCGTCGGGTACGGCAACATCGGCACCCAGCTGTCGGTGCTGGCGGAGAGCGTGGGCATGCAGGTGTCGTTCTACGACACGGCCGACAAGCTGGCCCTGGGCAACGCCCGGCGCTGCGCCAGCCTGGACGAGCTGCTCGAATCCTCGGACATCATCACGCTGCACGTCGACGGCCGCCCGGGCAACGCGGGATTCTTCGGTGCGGAGCAGTTCGCCCGGATGACCAAGGGCGCGATCTTCCTCAACCTCTCCCGTGGCATCGTGGTCGACCACGTCGCCCTGCGGGAGGCCCTGACCAGCGGGCACCTCTCCGGCGCTGCCGTGGACGTCTTCCCCAAGGAGCCGAAGGGCCGCGGCGACGAGTTCGTCTCCGAGCTGCGCGGGCTGCCCAACGTCATCCTCACCCCGCACATCGGCGGGTCCACGGAGGAGGCGCAGTCCGACATCGGCAACTTCGTGGCGACCAAGCTGGCCAGCTTCGTGCAGGAGGGCAACACCACCCTGAGCGTCAACCTGCCCAGTGTCGCCCTGCCGCTGCAGGAGGGCATGAGCCGGATCGGTCACGTACACCTCAACACCCCGGGCGTGCTGGCCCAGGTCAACAAGATCCTCGCCGACCACGAGGTCAACGTGGAGGGTCAGCTGCTGACCACCCGCGGCGAGTACGGCTACCTGGTCACCGACATCAGCGGCGGATACACCGACGAGGTGCTGGCGCAGCTGCGCGCCATGGATCAGACCGTACGGCTGCGGGTCCTGGCGTAGCTAACTCGTCTCGACCCGCAGCAGGGTGATCCGGGCCGCCGCGTCCAGGTCGTAGCGGTCCGGCACCTGCCAGTTCCGCGGGGTGAGGGTCGAGCCCGGGGCGACGTCGCGCAGGGTCCGGGCGCCCGCGGTGACGGTCTTCGCGCCGCTCTGCACCTTGACCCGGACGGGCGCGTCGGCGGGCGACTTCACGGACAGCTCGTCGAGCGCGCCGTCCACCCGGACCCCGACGGTGCCGACCGGCTTGGGCAGGGTCAGCGCGACCCGGCGGGCCCCTCCGGTCAGGGCGACGTCACCGACCTGGCCGCTGCTGAGGTCGATGAGCTGCTCGTCCGCGCCTCCGGTGAAGCGCAGCGACCAGCGGACGTTGGCGGACAGGACGACTTCGACCGCGCCGGGCTCCCCGTCGCCGTCCGGGGTGACCGACAGCCGGACCTGGTCGTCGCTGATCACCGGGGCGGGCACGCTGTCCGACCCGTCCGCCGCGGTGATGCGGTAGAGCTGGTCGCCGAGGTCCTCGCTGCGCACGGTCAGCCGGCCGAGCCCGCCGAGCACCTCCAGGCTGGCGGCGGTCCGGCCGTCCAGCGGCGCGGTCGCGGTACGCCGGTCCGCCGAGCCCGCCCCGAGCTGCAGTACCGAGGTGATGTCGCCGTTGGCGCCGGAGAAGAAGACGACACCGGCGACCGTACCGGCCAGCAGAATGACGCCGGTGAGCCCGGCGGCGACGGCCGTGGCGGCGCGGGATCGCCGCGGGGCGGGCGGGGCCCCGGGGCCGGGCTGAGGTCGCCCGTCCGGTTTGGGGCCTTCTCCCTTGTGGTCTTCGCCCCTGCGGCCGGCCGGGTCACGGCGGGTCGCCCGGTGCGGGCGGATCTCGCGCCCCGGACCGTTGACGATGTCCCCGATGGCGGGTGTAGCCGGCGCGTCGTCCAGGTCCACCACGGGCGAGACCGGGGTCGGGGTACGCCCGCCCGGCCGTCCCGGAGCCGGATCGCGCTGCGCGGCACCGCCCGTGGGCCCGGGCGACGGCGCCGGACGCGGCACAGCCGGGGGCGCCTCTCGCCCCTGGGCCGCTGGGGGCGGGCCGGGACGCGCGGTGACGGCGACCGGACGCTCCAGCGACGGGCCCGGCGAAGTCGGCGCGCCGGCGCGGGCGTGCGTACCGCTGATCGGGCCCGCGGTGAAGCCGAAGGAGACCCGGCCACCGGTGGTGGGCGGCGCCGGACCGTACGGCGGCTCCGGCGCCTCGCGACCCGCCGGGTTGCCCGGGTCGTCCTGCCGGGACGGGTGCGCGGCGCCTGGGCTTGGTGCCGCCCCGGCGGACCGGCGGGGCAGCTTGTCGGCGGGGCGGCCCGGGGTGGCTCCGGCCCGCGGTGGGTGGCTCTCGCGGTCGCCCGACAGGGTGTCGCCCGCCGCCGAGCCGGGAACCCGCCTGGGCAGCTCGCCGGTCGTGGCACCGGCCACCCGGCGGGGCAGGTCAGCGCCCGGTTGCGGACCGCGCTCCGGGGTGGAGACTCCGGGTTCCGGACCGCGGTGCGGCACGGTTGTCCGGTCGCCTCCGCGCTCCGCGTCGCGGGGGGCGACGCTGAAGGCCCAGGAGGCACTGTCCGGTGTGGTTGCGTCGCCCGGGCGCGGCTCGCGGGGTGCCGGCGACTCGGGCAGCGAGCCCGACGGGGGCGTGCGGCCGAATGGCTCAGCCGGCCCGCCCGCGCGTCGCCGGTCCCCCTCGGAGTCCCGGTTGGCCCAGTGCGCGCCGGAGGCCGACGGCAGGTCCGCGACCGCAACGGACGCGTCGGACATGCCGCTGCTGTCCGCCACGTCGCCGGAAACTGTACGTTCCACGCGAATCCTCCACCCGCGGTGGCGCCGTCGACCTCCGGTGGCGCTCTGCCCAGTGGTACGGATTCCGGCCGGTCGCGGTTGAGTCGCCGGGAGAATTACCGTCCGTACTGGCGATCCGGCTGAATGAGCCCGCGCCGGGTGGCCACCGCGACCGCCTCCAACTGGCTGTGCGCGTCCAGTTTCGCCAGCACCGCCTTCACGTACCCGCGGCAGGTGTGCACGCTGATGCCGAGCCGGCGGGCGATCGCGCGCGGGTCGAGGCCGGCGCCCATGAGCGCGAGTACCTCGTGTTCACGGGCGGTGAGGCCACCGGCGCGCGGGCCGACCACCGGGGTGGTGCTGCGCAGCAACCGGGCGAGGATGTCGGTGGAGACCGTCATGCCGCCGCCGTGCGCGGTGTGCACCGCGTTGAGCACATCGCCGAGCGCACCGTTCTTGCTGAGAAATCCCGCGGCACCCGCCGCCGTCGCCCGGCCCACCAGGGTCGCCTCGCTGCTGGCCGTAAGGATGACCACCCGGGTCTCCGGCTGGCGGTGCCGCAACATCTCCGCGATCGCGATGCCGTCCGCGTCGGGCAGCTCGGGATCGAGCAGGATCACGTCGGGCTTCAGCTCCGCGGCGAGGCGGATCGCCTGCTCCCCGCTGCGGGCGTGGCCCACGTAGCGCAGGTCGGGTTGGCCCCGCAGCGCCACACCCAGCAGTTCGGCGAAGGTCTGGTGGCCGTCGACGACAAGCACGGTGATCACCTCGTCGCCCATGCCAGCCTCCCGTCAACAACCGTTGTCGAAGTCTAGAATCGGGGCGCCCGCGGGCTCGCCGTATTAACAGCCGGACCGCGTGAGCGCGCCGGAGCCTACTGCCCGGTACTGCCGCCGCCCGGATGAGTCCGACCGGCTGTGATAACAGGTCTTTCGGCGGAGGCACCCCCTCGATTTGGTCTTGTCGTCGGTACGCCACCCGCGAGGAGTCTGGCGCATCGCCAGCCTGTTGGCCACGTCGGACCGTGCCGACCTTCGCGGGAGCACACCCGTTCGGTGACCACGATGGAGGGTACGGCCCGCCGTCGCGCCCCTCGGAGCCGGGGCGGCACAGCCGGCGACGCCGCCGTCACGACCCGCAACGACAAGTGGGGCATCACGTCCATTTCGCGCCGACGCACCGCCATCCCGGCTCACGGCGGCTCGCCGCGCCCCGCCACCACGGCGGCGGACCCGTGGGCCCGGAGAATCATCGCGTGCCGATCGACCCTGTGCTGCAGCCGCTGCCCCTCGTGCCGGAGATCTCGCTGTTCCTGATGGCCACCGACGTCGGGCTGTTCGACCTGACCGGCGGGGAGTTCCACAGCGACGAGCCGCTCCCGTTCTGGGCGTTCGCCTGGGCGGGTGGCCAGGCGCTCGCGCGCTACGTACTGGATCACCCCGAGGTCGTGCGGGGCCGCCGGGTGCTGGATCTCGCGTCCGGCTCGGGTGTCGTGGCGATCGCGGCGGCCCGGGCGGGCGCCGCCGAGGTCCGCGCGGTGGACGTCGACCCGGCCGCGCGCGCGGCGGTGGCCCGCAACGCCGCCGCGAACGGCGTCCGGGTCGAGGCGATCGTCGGTGACGCCGCGGAGTCCGTCGACCCCCAGGCCCCCGGCGACGGCACGGCCGAGGCGGAAGATCCGGGCCCAGGAGAAACGTACGCGGAAAAGGCGCACCCGGAAGGCCGGGCCGACGCCGGTGGGCCGGAGGTGGTCCTGGCGGGCGACGCGTTCTACAGCCCGGCCGTGGTCCCGTCGATGACCCGGGCCCTGCGCCGGGCGGCCCGCGCCGGCGCCCGGGTGCTGGTGGGTGATCCGGGCCGGGGATTCCTCCCGGAACACCTCTTCTCTCAGATCGCGGAATACCCCGTGCCCGTTCCAGAATCACTGGAGGAGACGAACCTGCTGGTCACGGGCGTCTGGGAGATCCGCACCACATGAGGTGCTTTCGCTAACCAACAACTTGTACGCTACAACGATCAAGCGCCGGGGCCAGGATGAGCCGCCGCGCGCAGGCACACGTACGGGCGCAGTGCGCGACCCGTGACCGGGCCGGGACCGCGTTCCGCGGACGGCACCGGACAGCGCGATGACCGGGCTGCCCGATCGAGGGCCCCGGCGCCGCTCGGCGGCGTGACCGCCGAGCCCGATTTCGACAACGCAGTGATCACAGCGTGGCCACCGTCCCCAGGTGTGGCCGCGCCTAGTGCGATGGGACGGCATGACGTGGTGGAACGGGACGCCGAGGACGGCGTGAGCCGGCTCGCGGGCGAGATTGTGCGGTTCGCCCGGCTGGGCGCCCGCGCCAAGAGCATGCTCAATGTCGGGGATTTCGGAGCCGAATTCTCGGCGCTGATGCTGCTCTTCCCGCTGTGCCACCAGGGCCCGCTGCGCGTCACGGACCTCGCCGAGGTCAAGCAGGCGGACCCCTCGACGATCAGCCGGCAGGCCGCCCAGTTGGTGAAGGCGGGCCTGGCCCGGCGCGAGGCCGACCCGGCCGACGGACGGTCGTCACGGCTGGCCGCCACGGAAGCCGGCCAGGCCGCGTGCCAGCGGATGCACGAGGCGCGTCACGCGCTGCTCAGTGAGGCGCTGGGCGCCTGGCCCGCGGAGCGGGTCGCGGCGTTCACCGCCCTTTTCGAGGAATTCAACAGCTCCGTCGAGGCACTGATGCGCCGCGACTCAGCACCAACCCCACGGGAGATTTCGTGAGCAACGCGAGTACCACCGCGACGGCGCCGGCCGGCCCACCCGGCGGCGCGCCCGCAAAGGCGGGATTATCCGCGGACTTCACTCACCGCCAGATCCTCACGATTCTCGCGGGCCTGATGATGGGCATGTTCCTGGCCGCCCTGGATCAGACGATCATGGCTACGGCGACCCGGACCATCGCGGACGACCTGCACGGCTTCAACCTGCAGGCGTGGGCGACCACCGCCTTCCTGATCACCTCGACGATCTCCACCCCGCTGTACGGAAAGCTGTCCGACATCTACGGCCGCCGCGGCTTCTTCCTGTTCGCGATCGGCGTGTTCATCGTCGGCTCGATCCTCTGCGGACTCGCGGAGAACATGTACCAACTGGCCGCGTTCCGGGCCATTCAGGGCATCGGTGCGGGTGGCCTGATGTCGCTCGCGCTGGCGATCATCGGCGACATCGTGCCGCCCCGTGAGCGCGCCCGCTACCAGGGCTTCTTCCTCGCGGTCTTCGGTACGGCGAGCGTCATCGGCCCGATCCTGGGCGGCTTCTTCGCCGGGCAGGAGACGATCCTGGGCATCGACGGCTGGCGCTGGGTGTTCTACCTGAACGTCCCGATCGGCATCGCCGCCATGGCCGTCGTGGCGAAGGTGCTGCACCTGCCGCACCACCGCACGGACCACCGCATCGACTGGCCCGGCGCGCTGACCCTGATCATCGGCCTGGTGCCCCTGCTCACGGTCGCCGAGCAGGGCCGCGAGTGGGGTTGGGACTCGTCGCGCTCCCTCGCCTGCTTCGTCATCGGCGCGCTGGGTCTGATCGCCTTCGTCCTCGCCGAGCGGGCGTACGGGGACGAGGCGCTGCTGCCGCTGCGCCTGTTCCGCAACCGGACCGTCGCGGTCGGCGCGACCTCCAGCACGATCATCGGCATGGCGATGTTCGGCGGTCTGATGACCGTCCCGCTGTACCTGCAGATCGTGAAGGGCTCCTCCCCCACGATCGCGGGTCTGCAGATGATCCCGTTCGTCGTCGGCATCATGGCGGGCTCGATCACGGCGGGTCAGCTCATCGCGAAGACCGGCCGGTACCGCATCTTCCCGATCGTCGGCAGCGTGCTGATGGCCGTGTCGCTGGGCCTGTTCGCACTGGTCGGGGCGGACACCCCGCTGTGGCAGACGATGCTGGTCATGGTGCTGATGGGTCTCGGCCTGGGCGGCAACATGCAGCCGATGATCACGGCGGTGCAGAACGCGGTGTCGCCGCGCGAGATCGGCGTGGCGACCAGTACCGTCACGTTCTTCCGGTCGATGGGCGGCACGCTCGGCACGGCGATCTTCCTGTCCGTCCTGTTCAACGTGCTGCCGGACAAGATCAACAGCGCGTACCAGAAGGCCGCGTCGTCGCCGGCGTTCCAGCAGGAGATGGCCACCCACCGGGACCAGGCCCAGGCTCTGCAGCAGGCGCAGGGCGGCGGCGCGCTCAGCGACACGTCGTTCCTCGGCAGGTTGTCCGACATCATGGCGCACCCCTTCAAGGCGGGCTTCTCGGACAGCATCCAGATCGTGTACCTGATGGCCCTCGGCGTAATGATCATCGGCCTCCTCGTGGTGTTCTTCCTGCCGGAGATCCCGCTGGCCCAGCGGTCGGCGCAGGCCCAGCGCGCCGCCGACGCGGAGGCCGAGCAGAACGCCGCACCGGCCGGCACGGATGAGGGCGAGCCGGGCAAGGCCGTCGCGGCCTCCGCCGGGCCGGACGGCCCGCCCGCGGGCCGCGGCTGACGGACAACACCACACCGGGGGGTACGGGCGGCCGCGGCCGCCCGTACCCCCCAGCGCGTGCGCGCACTAGCCTGGAGCCCATGGCAGTCGTGAAGATCAACGCGATCGAGGTGCCCGAGGGCGCCGGACCGGAACTCGAGAAGCGCTTCGCGGCGCGGCTGGGCGCCGTGGAGAACTCCCCGGGATTCCTCGGCTTCGAGCTGCTGCGACCGGTGGCCGGGGAGAGCCGGTACTTCGTCTACACCCGCTGGGAGACCGAGGAGGACTTCCAGGCGTGGTCGACCGGCTCCGGCCGGCAGGCGCACGCGGGCGAACGGGCCAAGCCGGTCGCCTCGGGCGCGAGTCTGCTGGAGTTCGAGGTCGTTCAGCGGGTGGGCTGACCACGCACGCGGCGGGCGGCGCCGGGCGCCGCCCGCCGCGTCACGGCTGCGCGTTGCGAGCCGCGGCCGCGATGAGCCGCTCGGCGACCGTACGGCGGTCCAGGCCGAGCCGCCGCGCGGTGTCCTGCAGCACCTCGTTCGCCTCGCGGACGCTGCACCCGCGCTGAGCGATGATCACCCCGACCGCACGGTCGACCGTCGCCCCCTCGCGCAGCGCGCCGCGCCGCTGCACCTCCCCGATCAGCACCTCGGCCTGGCCGACGATCGCCATCGCGGTCAGCAGCAGCTCCGGGTGGACACCGTGCGGGTGGGCCACGAACAGGCTCAGCGCGCCGACCGAGGTGCGCTGCACGTCGAGCGGGAGCGCCACGACCGCGTGCACCCCCTCGGCGCGGGCGCAGTCCGCGAGCTGCGGCCAACGCGGGTCGGCGGGCAGGTCCTGGGCCGTCACGAGGGTGCGGGTACGGGTGGCGTCGAGGCCGGGGCCGTCGCCGACGGCGTACTGGAGGTCGTCGAGGGCCTGGGCGCTCGGGCCGGAGGTGGCCCGGGTCAGCGGGGTGCCGTCCCCGATCAGCGCCGCGGAGCAGCGCAGCACGCCGGGAACGGCCTCCACCGCGAAGTCCGCCAGCCGCTCCAGCGCCTGAGGCACATCCTCGGCGTCCAGCAGCCGTACGGAGAGCTCCTGCAGGAGCCCGGCCAGTTCGACCGGGTGCGGGCCGACGGGAGCGGACTGCGGCAGCGCTGCCGCGGACAGCGCCCGGGTGCGGAGACGGCCCTGGGCCGGTGCGCCGGCCATGGTCGCGGACCGGCGGGTCACCAGTCCCCCAGGACTCCGATGCGGGGCAGACATTTGCCCGATATTGCCATGCGGATCGACGGACACGGTAGCCGTACCCCTAACGGGTGGCTTCTCCGGATCCGGACGCGGCGGGCGTCCCTGCCCTCTCGGCGAGCCGGTGCGCGAGGTGCAGGTCAGTACGATCATCAGTCACGGCCAGGGATTACCCATATCCGGCGCCCGTCAACCAGCCCGGGAAAAGTGTGACGCCCCCGGGAGACCCGGGGGCGTCACAGATGCCGGTGTGCTGGTCGCCTCGCGGCGAAAGGCGCAACGCGGCTCCAGCCGAACGGTAGTCCGCGAAGGCAGATGGGTTGAGGCCCGGGGACACTGAACACACCGACATCCGTTCCCAACCGTCGGCGCGATCACCCGATTCCGGCAGTCGTTGTGACCCAGACCACACTTGCGGTGTTTGGTGCCCGTGCGGCCGGGTAGACCAGGTGCCGTGGACGAGGACCTTCGCCTGCTGGAGACCTTCCTCGACGAGATCTACGTCGGCCAGGAACGTCTGACCAGCGCCGAGCTGCAGCGCAGCGCCATCGCCGCCGACCTGCCCGCGGCCGCGCTCACCCGCATCGACGCCCTGCCCGAGGGCGAGTACGCCCAGGACGAGGCCGCCGAGGCCCTGCGCACGCTGGCGGCGTGACACCGGCACAGACCCACAGGGGGCACACCGTGACCACCAACAACGAGCGACCGCCCGCGATCGGCGACCCGGACCCGGACGACCTGGACGACGACTTCGCGGCGGAGCACGCGGACACCGTGGTGGACCGCGAGATCGCCGGCGGCGACCAGCCGGGCGAGACGGAGAGCCCCCAGGGGTGGAGCGGGCTGGAATCCGCAGGACCGCCCTGACCCGGCCGGTCGAGGCGGGCCAGGCCGGGTCAGGGCCCCTCGGCGGCTTCCTTGGCGATCGAATACCCCATCTGGAGGAAGTCCGAGACGGCCGTGGCGGTGAGCGTGACGGCGGCCAGCCGGGTCAGCCGTGGCGCCAGCACCAGCCCGCCGGTCAGCCCCGCCGCCACCCACATCGCCAGGCAGAACGGGCAGGTCACCAGCTCGCCGATGGCGTGGCGCACGGCACTGCCGTCGGCGCGTACCTCCTCCTGGACCTCGGCACTGCCGCCGGGCTCGGTGTACCGGGTGAACGGGGCCCGCAGCGGGCTGGTCACGGCGTCCTTGGCCAGCAGCCTGCTCAGCTTGTGCGTGGCGATGGAGATCAGCACCACGTCGGCGGTCGCCGGCCGTTCGGGCACGGGACGGCCGGTCACCTTCGCGGCCACGGCGAGGCTGGCGGCGAGCGTGCCGAAGGCGCCCATGGCCACCGCGTAGCCGTCCAGGGGCCGGTGCTCGTGCGGCGCGTACGCCTCGCGGAGGTGAGTGATCCGGTCGCGCAGCGTCATCGGAACGGTCTCCTCAGAAGTCCTGGGTGAGCCGGGTCGGGTCCACCTCGCGGCCGGGGTGCCGGGCCAGGTATTCGCTCTCCAGCGCCTCGGTACGGCGCAGGTGGTTGCTGAGCGCGGCGTCGGGTCCGTGCCGCAGGGTGTCCAGCCGGGTGCGGTAGAGGCTGGTGAGTTCGCGCAGCAGGTCGTTGTCCGCCAGCGCGGCCGGGTCGATGCCGACCTCGGCCACGCCGTCCGCCGCGCCGAGGCGCGTCGCGTCGGCCATGTGCCTTCCCCCTTCGCAGAGCCCTTCGCGTGCCTCCCGCTTGCCCGTCGCGCCGAACTCCGAAACCCCGCCGGTACGCTCGGAGCATGAAGGGGCTGTGGACACCGGCGTGGATCGTGCGCCACGTGGTCGCGGTCGTCCTGATCGCCGGTTTCTGCGGGCTGGGCTGGTGGCAGTTCACCCGCGCGGCCGGGGGCAACGCCCTGAGTTGGGGTTACACCTTCCAGTGGCCGGTCTTCGCCGGTTTCGTCGCCTTCCTCTGGGTCCGCGAGGTGCAGCACGAACGCCGCCGGCGCGCGTCCGTACGCGACACCGCACCCGCGGAGCCGGAGGCCACCGAGGCCGGGCCCGACACCGCTCAGGCGGCTGTGGTGAGCGTCCGGCGCCCGGTCCGCGTGCCCGTGACGCCGGCCGCGCCCGACGGCGGCGACGATCCGGACCTGGCCGAGTACAACCACTACCTCGCCTGGCTGGCGGCACATCCGGG
This sequence comes from Krasilnikovia cinnamomea, assembly GCF_004217545.1. Taxonomy (NCBI): domain Bacteria; kingdom Bacillati; phylum Actinomycetota; class Actinomycetes; order Micromonosporales; family Micromonosporaceae; genus Krasilnikovia; species Krasilnikovia cinnamomea. The sequence goes on along the minus strand of NZ_SHKY01000001.1, from coordinate 4,674,069 downwards.
GGCGCGCCCGCTGGACTACCCCGGCCCGGCGCACCGCAACTGACCACGAACGACGAAGGACGTGCAACGTGCAGGGAGCCCTCACCCGCTACCGGATCATCGCCTGGGTCGTCGGCGTGATCCTGATCGTGCTCGTGCTGGGCATGCCGCTGAAGTACCTGGGTGACAACGACATCGTGGTGGCCGCGGTGGGACCGGTGCACGGCTTCCTCTTCATGGTGTATCTCGTGTGCACCTTCGACCTCGGCCGCCGGGCCCGGTGGTCGCTGGGGCGCATGGCGCTGGTGATGCTGGCGGGAACGGTCCCGTTCCTGTCGTTCTGGGCCGAGCGCAAGGTGAGCCGCGATTGGGTCAAGCCGGAGCTGGCCGCCGCATAGGACCGTTTCGCGGCAATTGCGGCGCTGCCGTAACGCAGCGACTCCGCCTCATGGCAATGCGTTATCGGGATCATCGGTAAATCCCCGACTATTGGCGTGAATCATTCCACGGCATCTTGATTTTGCGCGGCGCATCGATAGGTTGGTGCGGTTGATCCGGTCCGCAGCCACATCCCTCCGGTGGCGCTGGGTCGACGCCGCCGAATCATCGCGGCGGGCAGGTGCGCTCACCACCCCCTGGGAGGCCGCGCCGGCCGCCGTATCGAGTCGGGGAAGCGCCGAGCAGCATCTGGGGTGAATCCGCGTCAGCGGTAGGGCATTCTTCCGCCCCAGCGCCGCCAGAAAGTCAGGCGACAGCTAACCCGGTAGGCGGCCATGCGGAGAAAGGCACGTTCCGTTGTCACACGCCCGCACGAGGCTTCGGGCCCTGGTGGTCGCGTTCCTCGCCGTCGCCATCACCGGCTCCGGCGCGACGGCCGCCCATGCGGCACCCTCCACGAGTGACATCAACAAGAAGATCGAGGCGGCGTCCAACCAGCTCGAGGACGTCGTCGAGTCGTACAACAAGATGAAGATCAGCCTGGCGAAGACGAAGTCGGACGAGAAGAACCTCGCCGCGTCGCTGGGGCCGGCCCGGGAGGCGCTCAAGAGCGCCAGCGCCCAGGTGCAGACGATCGCCTCGTCGGCGTACATGACCGGCACGGTCGGCACGGTCAACGTGCTGCTCGAGGGCCCGGACAGCCTGATGGACCGGATGAGCTTCCTCGACCAGTTGTCCCGCAGCCGCCAGCGCGACATCGCCACCTTCACCGAGACCACCCAGACCTACGCCCAGCGGCAGGCCGCGCTCAAGAGCACCCAGGACAAGCAGGCCGCCGAGCTCAAGGAGCTGACCGCCCGCAAGAGCAAGATCGAAGCAGACCTCAAGAAGCTGTACGCGATGCGGCGGGCCGCGTTCGGCAGCGAGACCGAGAGCGGCAGCAGGTACACCGGGCGCATCCCGACCATCCCCGGCTCCGCCGGGACCGCGGTGAAGTACGCCTTCAACGCCATCGGCGCGATGTACCACTACGGCTCGGACGGCCCGTACAACTCCGGCTACGACTGCTCCGGGCTGACCTCGGCGGCCTGGAGTTCGGCGGGCAAGTCCCTGCCGCACAACGCCGCGGCGCAGTACAGCGCCACCGCCCGGATCAGCCGCGCCGATCTCAAGCCGGGCGATCTGGTCTTCTATCGCAGCCTCGGACACGTCGGGCTCTACGTGGGCGGCGGACAGATCATCGACGCCTCCCGCGCCGGCGTACCGGTCAAGAAACGATCGATCGACGTCATGCCGCCGTACGGCTACGGCCGGGTGCGCTGACGGTTTCGATGCGCCGGGTTACCCGGTTCACCGAAAGGCCAAGCAGAGAAAGGCCGGTGCCCCGCTCGGGGACACCGGCCTTTCTCAGACGTACGCGAATCAGGCGGCCTGCAGGCCCTCGGCCCGGGCCAGCTCACGCAGCCGCCCCAGCGCCTGGATCTCCAGCTGGCGGATGCGCTCGCGGGACAGCGAGAAACGGGACGCCACCTCGGTGAGCGAGTGCTCCCGGCCGTCCTCCAGGCCGTAGCGGGCGCGCATGATGCCGGCCGAACGGTCGTCGAGGTGGTTGAGCAGGCCCTCGATGCGCTGCCGCTCCAGAGCGGTCAGCACGATCTCCTCGGGCGAGGGGGCGTCGCTGTCGGCGACCAGGTCGCCGAGGTTGGTGTCGCCGTCGTCGCCCACCGGGGTGTCCAGCGAGACGGTGTCCTGGGCCCAGCGGGTCAGCTCGTGAACGCGCTCCACGGTCACCCCGAGCGCGGCCGCCACCTGCTCCGGCTCCGGGTCGGCGCCGAGCTCGCGGACGAGCTGGCGGGTGACGTTGCGCATCCGGTTGACGTCCTCGACCAGGTGCACGGGCAGTCGCACGGTGCGCTCCTGCTGGGCGATGGCCCGGCTGATGGCCTGGCGGATCCACCAGGTGGCGTACGTGGAGAACTTGTAGCCGCGCTCGTAGTCGAACTTCTCGACGGCGCGCACGAGGCCCGTGTTGCCCTCCTGAATCAGGTCGAGCATCGGCATGCCGGACCGCACGTACCGGCGGGCGATCGACACGACCAGGCGCAGGTTCGCGCGAATGAACAGATCCTTGGCCCGGGCGCCCTCGACGACCAGCCGCTCAAGCTCCTCCCGGCTCACGCCCCGGCGGACGTCACCGGTTTCGAGTAGATGCTCGGCGTAAAGGCCGGCCTCGATTGCCTTGGAGAGGTCGACCTCCCTGGCGGCATCCAGCAGTGGTGTCCGGGAGATCTCGTGCAGGTAGACGCCGACCAGGTCGCGCTCCTCGGCGACCTCGTCAGTCCGCATCACGGTGTTCTTCTCCACGTTGCCCACGGTCCCCTCATTGCCTTCACTAAGCCTGTTACGGGCAATACCTGCGTCCATCAGCCCTCCCGTAACGTCCGCAGTTCGTGCATTGCGGTGGTGCCTCAACACAACAGATCTCGCCGTGCGGTGATTCCGGCTGGCGGATCGAAAGTGTCACGAATGTCTGAGCGATAGCTGAGAGCCGCGTGCATACTTGCTGAGGAACGCCTGCACCAGACATTCGGAGCTGCACCCGGCGGGTCGATGCGTGCACACACGCATACCCGGCGCTCATCTCATGACACCATCGGCTCCCCATCCGTCACAGCGACGGGCATCACGACCGGCGGTGCGACACTCGTCACTACCCAGTACGGCCCGATAGCCGAATGGGTTCACGTGCAGCATCGACCGGGTCTTGATCGTCCTGAACCAAAAGCCGCACGAGAAAGATCCCGCCGCACAGCGGAACGGGACCACCTGCCACAATGCGGCACGTCACGCCGCTATTCACTCGACCGACAGGGTGACCCCCGCCCGGGTGACCTTCGTTATACCCCCTGCTGGGACGCTTTCCCCGGGCGGTGGCGTGACGAAAAGCACATCGAAAATCGGCGTGGTCTACGGTGTCCACATGGATCGCAGCGTGCTGATCACCGGCGGCACCGGGGGCCTCGGCGCCGCCGTCGTGACCGCCTTCGCGCAGGCGGGCTGGCGGGTCGTCGCCCCGGTGCGCCCGGGCACCGCCGCCCGGCTGCCGGCCCCGCCGGAAGCCCCGTCCACCGGCGTGGCACCGGGCGTCATCGAGCCGGTGGACGCCGACCTCGGCGCACCGGACGACGTCGCGGCCGTGGTCGCCACGGCGGCCGCCGTCGCGGGCGCCCCGCTCCGGGCGGTGGTCAACCTGGTCGGCGGGTACGCGTCCGCCGGGCTGGTGCACGAGACCCCGATCGAGGACTTCGAGGCGATGCTGCGGATCAACCTGCGGCCGACGTACCTTGTGACCGCCGCGGCGCTGCCGCACCTGGTGGCCACGGGCTCGGGTTCGGTGGTGTGCGTGTCGTCGCGGGCGGCACTCACGCCGTTCCCCGGCGCCGCCGGCTACGTGACCGCCAAGGCCGCCGTGCTGGCGTTCGCAAACGCCGTGGCGGCCGAGTACCAGGGGCGCGGTGTGCGGTGCAACACCGTCCTGCCCAGCGTCATCGACACGGCGGCGAACCGGGCCGCGATGCCGGGGGCGGACCGCACCCGCTGGGTGACCCCCGCCGAGATCGCCCGGGTGATCCTGTTCCTGGCGGACGACGCCTCGGCACCCACCAGCGGCGCGAGCATCCCGGTCTACGGCCGGGCCTGAGGTCCCGGGCCTCAGAGCACGTCCGTGAGCTGGCGGCCCACCACCGCGGCGCCCGCGGCCAACGGTCCCGCCGCGAGGACCACCGCGCGGGTGCCGGCCATCACGGCGGGCAGCCGGGGTGCGGAGGCCGGCCGGTCCTGCCACGCGTCGAGCGCCGCCGACAACGCCGCGGCCACCTCGGCCGGACTTCGGTTCGCGTCCACCACGACGAAGTCGTCGTGCTCCGGCAACGACCGGTAGGCGGCCGCCGCGGCCCGCAGGAACGCCATCTCCTCGTGGTCGTATCCGCGTGCCTCGATGCGGTCGTACGCGACCGCCGGGTCCACGGCCAGCAAGAAGGTGACATCCGGCTTCGGGAACAGCCGGTACGCCAGGCGGGCACGTCGTTCCGCGCGCGGGCCGCAGCCCCGGGCGCGCAGGCTGGCGTACTGGCAGACCGCGTACCGGTCCATGACCGCGATGTCGCCGGTGAGCCGGCGGCGCAACCGGGTGTCGAGGATCGCGAGCCAGCGCAGCAACGATTCGACGAACAACATGAGCCGGCGTCCCAGCAGGTCCTCGGCGTCGCGCCGGCCGAACGCCGTGGCCAGCCGGCCGAACCAGCGCCGGCCACCGGCGTTGCGCCGGTAAGTGGCGCGCAGACCCCGCGCGCGCAGGGTGTCCGCCAGCAGGCGGGCCTGGGTGGTCTTGCCGGATCCGTCGATGCCGACGAGCGCCACGGTGCGCAGTCGTCGGCGGCGGGAGAAGGCGCGGTCGGGGACCATGCCCATCAACGGTACCCGGGCCCGTCACGGGGTGCTGCGACCCCGACCACCAGGTCGCACGGGTTTTCGAGCCATGTCGATCGGGTATCGCGCAGGCATGGACCTAGTGCTCTGGATTATCGCAGTCATCCTTGTGGTCGCCGGCATCCTCGCCCTGTTCCGGCGGCAGCTCGTCTGGGGCATCGTGCTGATCATCGTGGGCCTGCTCGTCGGTCCCGGCGGCGTCAGCATCTTCAATTGACCCCACCCCCGGGTAAGTCCGATGGAGCCGGGGTCGCCGGATGGCGGCCCCGGCTCCGCTGTGGACGGTCACCCAAAGGTTGCGAAGCGTCAAGAGGCGCACACGCCGTGCGACCCGGCACTTCGGACATGTGACTGAATCCGTGCGCACGATCCGACCAGCGGATCCGAACGTACGCGAGGTACGGCCCAGTGGCCCACGTCCATCACTTCACCTACGGCGCCTTCAATCCGGTCGCCGCGTACCTGTTGGCGTTCCTCGGATCCTTTCTCGGCCTGCTCAGCACCGGGCGCGCCCGCAGCGCCCGGACGCGCGGGCGACGCACCCGCTGGCTGATCATCGCCGCGTTCGCGATCGGCGGCGGCGCCATCTGGCTCATGCACTTCGTGGCCATGCTCGGCTTCGAGGTCCCGGCCAGCCCCGTCCGGTACGACCCCCGCCTGACCGTGGTGAGCCTCGGCCTGTCCGTGATCACGGTCGGTGTCGGGCTGATGGTGGTGGGCCACGGGCGGCGCAGCTTCCCGAAGACCGTGGTGGCCGGCATCCTCACCGGCGTCGGGGTGCTCGCCATGCACTACACCGGGATGGCGGCCATGCACGTGTCCGGCGCCATCCACTACGAACCGGGCCTGGCCGGGGCGTCCGCCGTCATCGCCATCGTGGCCGCGACCGTCGCCCTGTGGTTCACCGTCTCGGTCCAGGGCTGGGGGCGGGTCACCGCGGCTGCGGCGATCATGGGCGTCGCGGTGTGCGGCATGCACTACACCGGCATGGCGGCCATGCGGGTCGAGCTGAGCGAGGCGGTGCGCACCCAGGTCACCGGGCTCCGGCCCATGCTGATGATCGTGCCGATCACACTGCTCAGCGCCGCCACCATCCTCGGGCTCGCCCTGAGCGCGCTGCAGGCCCTCACCGAGGAGGAGTTCACCGACGGGGCCGGTACCCCGCGGCGCGGCGTACACGCGGACAGCACCGGCTGGTCGCTCAAGCAGGCGTCGCTGTCGGCCATGCGCCGCGCGCCGGGCACCCGGCCGTCGCCGCGCCCGGTCGCACCGCGCCTGCCCACCCAGGAAACGGTCGTGGAGCCGGTCATGGAGCAAGCCTCGGCCGTCACCTCCTGACGCCCGAGCGGCCGGGTGGGGGTGCCGGGGTCACGGCCGGGGAGCCGCGCGGCGCCCGGGGCACCGGCCGATAGCCTGGGCGTATGCAGCCCTCCGCCGACTGGTGGCGCAGCGCCGTCATCTACCAGATCTATCCGCGCTCGTTCGCCGACAGCGACGGCGACGGCATGGGCGACCTGCCCGGCATCACCGCCCGGCTGGGCAGCCTGCGCGACCTCGGGGTCGACGCGGTGTGGCTGTCCCCGTTCTACCCTTCGCCCCAGGCCGACGCCGGGTACGACGTCGCGGACTACCGCGACGTCGACCCGCTGTTCGGCCGCCTGGCGGACGCGGACAAGTTGATCGCCGAGGCGCACGGGCTGGGCCTTCGGGTCCTCGTGGACCTGGTGCCGAACCACACCTCCCGCGCCCACGCCTGGTTCCAGGCCGCGCTCGCCGCGCCGCCGGGCAGCCCGGCACGGCAGCGCTACCTGTTCCGCGACGGCCGCGGACCCGGCGGCGACGAGCCGCCGAACTCGTGGCCGAGCGTCTTCGGCGGGCCCGCCTGGGAACGGGTCGTCGGCCCGGACGGCAAGCCCGAACAGTGGTATCTGCACCTGTTCGACGTGAGCCAGCCCGACCTCAACTGGGCGGACCAGGCGGTCCGGGACGAGTTCGTCGACGTGCTGCGGTTCTGGCTCGACCGGGGGGTCGACGGCTTCCGCGTGGACGTCGCGCACGGCCTGATCAAGCAGGCCGACCTCGCCGACTGGCACTATCCGAACGCCATTCTCGGCGGGCTCGGTCACGAGGGGCCGCCGCCGCCCATGTGGGACCAGGAGGGGGTGCACGAGATCTACCGCGAGTGGCGCGCCGTGCTCGACGAATACCCCGGGGAGCGGATCCTGGTGGCGGAGGCGTGGGTGCAGCCCGCCGAACGGCTCGCCCGGTACGTGCGCCCGGACGAGATGCACCAGGCGTTCAACTTCGAATATCTGGAGGCGCCCTGGGCTCCGGGCGCGCTGCGTACGGTCATCTCGGGCAGCCTCGCCGCCAACGGCGCGGTCGGGGCGCCGACCACCTGGGTGCTGTCCAATCACGACGTGGTGCGGCACGTGACCCGGCTGGGCTACCCCGTGGGCGAGGCCCGGCGGCACGGCATCGGCGCCGAGGACCCGCAGCCCGACGCGGGACTGGGGCTGCGCCGGGGGCGGGCCGCGACGCTGCAGATGCTCGCGCTGCCCGGCTCGGCGTACCTGTATCAGGGCGAGGAGCTGGGCCTGCCGGAGGACACCCGGATGCCCGACGACGTCCGGCAGGATCCGGCGTGGTTCCGGTCCGGGCACACCGAGAAGGGCCGGGACGGGTGCCGGGTGCCGATCCCGTGGGAGGCCGACGCCCCGTCGTACGGGTTCGGGCCCTCGGACGCCAGCTGGCTGCCGCAGCCGGGCGTGTGGGCGGAGTTCGCGCTGGACCGCCAGCGTGGTGTGCCCGGCTCGACGTACGAGCTGTACCGGTCGGCGCTGCGGCTGCGTCGTGAGCTGGCGCTGGGCACCGGCACCCTGACGTGGGTCGACTCGCCGGGCGACGTGCTCGCGTTCCGCACCGGTGACGTGCTGGTGCTGACCAACTTCGGCGCGGCCCCGGCCGAGCTGCCCCCGGGCGCCCGGGTGCTGTTGAGCAGCGAACCGCTCACCGCCGACGGCCGGGTACCGCAGGACGTCACGGTCTGGGTTCGCTGAACCCGGGACGTACGCGAAGGCTCACGGCCTGGCCGGGCCGGTCTCGATGGCCGACGCGCGCGCCGCCAGCAGGGCGGCGTGGGTGTCGGCCATGTCGCGCGCCACCGTGCGCGACGCCAGCCAGTACATGACCCCGGTGGGGATGAAGAACAGCTGGAACCCGGCGAGCCCGATCGCGTAGTTCAGCGGTGGGGGGAACCCGCCCGCCAGGCCCCGGAACGCGGCGCCCACGAGCGCGTTGCCAGCGGCCCGGCCGACGCCGTTGACCAGGTTGCCGAGGCTGTACACCGTGCCGCGGTGCTCGGGCGGGTTCACGTCGGCGATCATCGCGAACCAGTTCGGCGAGTTCGCCGAGGTCAGAGCGAGCGCGAACACGGCGGTGGCCAGGCAGGCGCCCACGGTCGGCTCGGTGACCACCTCGGCCAGCACGGCCCGCAGCACCGTGCCCGCACCGGCGCCGTCGGGCACGGCGATGCGCATCGGCACGAAGAACAGCACGACATAGAACGGTACGGCCGCCAGCACACCCACGGCGGCGACCAGGGCCCGCCCGCGCGGGGTACGGCGTTGCAGCCGGTCACCGACCAGACCGCCCAGAATGGACAGTGCCCCGCCGATCTGGAACAGCGTGGCGAACACGCTGCCGACCAGCACCGCCGTCCCGGACGAGTAGCCCTGCGCCTCGGCCCGGGAGCGGAACAGCACCGGCAGCCAGACCAGCGAGCCGAGCGCGATCTGCGCCGAGAAGCCCTGCAGGATCAGCCACACGTTGGTCCGGCGGCCCAGGATCTTGGGCAGGTCGTCGCGGTGGATCCGCTCGTCGTACTCGACCCCGGCCAGCTCGGGCTGGCTGTCGCCGCGCGGCACGTCGTACGTCAGCAGGTACGCCGTGGCGGCCACCACGCCCGCGGCCGAGACCACGAGGAACGGGCGCCGCCAGTCGTCGTGGCCCAGCAGCCCGCCGAGCATCGTCCCGGCCAGCGTGCCGACACCCTGCGAGAGTCCCCAGAAGCTCATGGCCAGGCCCCGGCGGCGCGGCGAGATCAGGTCGCTGACCACCGAGAAGCTGACCGACGCGACCCCGCCGAGCCCGATCGCGGCGACGACCTGGGCCAGCAGGAAGACCGGGTACCCGCCGGCCAGGCCGGACCAGGCGGTGCCGATGACCCAGATGGCCGTGCCGGCCAGCAGCACCGGTTTGCGGTGGGTGCGGTCGCCCACGTACGCCCAGGCGACCGAGGCGACCGCGCTGATCAGGAACATCGCCGTGGTGGCCAGCGCAACCCTGGCCTCGCCGACGTCGAAGGCGGTGGCGATGCTGCCGTACAGCGGCGGGACCAGGCCGATCGCGACGTTGTCCAGGGAGGCCAGGATGACGAAGACGACCACGCTGTAGCCGCGATGCGCCGCACCGCCCCGGATCGTCACCGTGGCAGGTTACCGGGATTCGCGGTCCACCACGGCGTCGCGGGCGCCCGCGTACCGCTCTCTGATCCGTGGCACGCGGTCCGCCTCGTAGGGCTGCGGGGCGGCGGTCGACCAGGCCGGTGGTTCGTCCCCGCCGGACAGCACCCAGGCGGCCTGGCGGGCGGCGCCGTCGGCGACGTACTCGCCGGGCGGGGGCACCAGGACGGGCAGGCCGAACACCTCGGGTGCGATGCGGCGTACGGCCTCGCTGCGGGCGCCGCCGCCGACCAGCACGATCCGGTTGGTCCGGGCGCCCTGCCGCACGAGGGCGTCCAGGCCGTCGGCGAGGGCGCACAGCATGCCCTCGACCGCGGCCCGGGCCAGGTGGGCCGGGGTCGAGGTGCGCAGCGTGAGGCCGTGCACCGCGCCGGTGGCGTGCGGCCGGTCCGGAGTGCGCTCCCCCTCCAGGTACGGCACCAGGACCAGCCCGTCGGCGCCCGCCGGTGCGCTCAGCGCGAGCCGGGACAGCCCCTCGTGGTCGACGCCGAGCAGCCGGGCCGCCGCGTCGAGGACCCGGGCGGCGTTCAGGGTGACCACGATCGGCAGGAACCGGCCGGTCGCGTCGGCGAAGCCGGCCACCGTGCCGGTGGGGTCGTTCGGCGCCGCGTCGGTGGGGACGAACACCGTGCCGGAGGTGCCGATCGACACCACCACGTCGCCGGGCCGGGCACCGGCGCCCAGGGCGGCGGCGGCGTTGTCGCCCGCGCCGGGACCGAGCGGGACGCCGCCCGGCAGGGTGCCCGCGACCTCGGTGGGACCGAGCACCCGGGGCACCGCCAGCCGCCTTCCGAAGCCGAGTTCCAGCAGGTCGTGGCGGTACTCGTTGGTGCGCGCCGACCAGTAGAGGGTGCCGCTGGCGTCGCTGCGGTCCGTACGCAGAGCATCGAGGTCGTGGGCGCCGCCGAGCCGCCAGGTGAGCCAGTCGTGCGGGAGGCAGACCGCGGCGACGCGGGCCGCCTCGGCCGGCTCGTGGCGGGCCAGCCAGCGCAGCTTGGTGAGGGTGAAGCTGGCGACCGGGACGATGCCGACCGCGTCGGCCCACGCCCGCCGTCCCCGGTCGCCGCCGCCGAGGTCGTCGATCAGTTCGGTGGCGGCGCCCGCGCTGCGGGTGTCGTTCCACAGCAGGGCCGGGCGCACGACCGCGCCGTCCGCGTCCAGGCACACCATGCCGTGCTGCTGACCGGCGACCGAGGCGGCGGCCACGTCGTCGAGGCCGCCGGCCTGGTCGACGGCCTGGTTCAGCGCCGCCCACCACGCGTCCGGGTGCACCTCGGTGCCGTCCGGGTGGGCGGCGCGCCCCTGCCGGATCAGCGCGCCGGTCCCGGCGTCACGGATCACCACCTTGCACGACTGGGTGGACGAGTCGATGCCCGCCACGAGGCTCATGACCCGCGCCCCCGGGTTCAGCGGGCCCGCAGCAGGTGCTCGACCGCGAGCTGGTGCAGCGCGACGAAGCCGTACCCGGTGGCGCCGACCGCGTCCGGGTCGAAGTCCTCGAACGCGCTGCGGTCGGCCAGCAGGTCGGCGTACGTCTCGCCGGCGCCCAGGGTGGGCGTGGCCAGCTCGTCCACCCGGGCCGCGCGCAGCGCCGCCTGCACCTCGGGGTCGGCGCGGAACGCGGCGGCCCGCTCCTTGAGCAGCAGGTACATGCGCATGTTGGCGGCCGCCGACGCCCACACCCCGTCGGCGTCCTCGGTACGCGACGCCTTGTAGTCGAAGTGCCGGGGACCGTCGTACGCGCGCCCGCCGCCCGGTCCGCCGAACTCCAGCAGGTCCACCAGCGCGAACGCGTTGATCAGGTCGCCGTGGCCGAAGACGAGGTCCTGGTCGAACTTGGGGCCGTGCTGGCCGTTCAGGTCGATGTGGAACAACTTGCCGTGCCACAGCGCCTGGGCGATGCCGTGCATGAAGTTGAGGTTGGCCATCTGCTCGTGGCCGACCTCGGGGTTGACGCCGAACAGCTCCGGGCGGGCGAGGCTCTGCACGAACGCCAGGGCGTGCCCGACCGTGGGCAGCAGGATGTCGCCGCGCGGCTCGTTGGGCTTGGGTTCGATGGCGAAGCGCAGGCCGTACCGGCTGTCGACCGAGTACTGGGCGAGGAGGTCGAGGCCCTCGCGGTAACGGTCGAGGGCGGCGCGGACGTCCTTGGCGTGGTCGTACTCGGCGCCTTCGCGGCCGCCCCACAGCACGAGCGTCTCGGCGCCGAGTTCGGCGGCGAGGTCCATGTTGCGCAGCACCTTGCGCAGCGCGTACCGGCGGACCGAGCGGTCGTTGCTGGTGAAGCCGCCGTCCTTGAAGACCGGGTGGGTGAAGAGGTTCGTGGTGATCATCGGTACGGTCAGGCCGGTCTCGTCGAGCGCCTTGCGGAACCGGGCGATGGTGGCGTCGCGCTCGGGCGCGGGAGCGCCGAACGGCACCAGGTCGTCGTCATGGAACGTGATGCCGTACGCGCCCAGGTCGGCCAGCCGGTGCACGGCCTCGACCGGGTCGAGCGGCGGCCGGGTGGCGTCGCCGAACGGGTCGCGGGCCTGCCAGCCGACCGTCCACAGGCCGAATGAGAACTTGTCCTCGCGCGTGGGCTGGACCGACACGGTTACCTCCACGGAATCAGCGGGGCGATTTGTTTATTGGTTGAATTATTTGGCGGGCGTGTGGCATTGTCAAGGCTGTGCATACCCGCCCGATGGCCGCGCACCCTCGCCCGCTGGCGGCGGCCGACGTGCCCGTGCGGCAGTCCAGCGTGCGGGCCCACAATCTCGCACTGGTCCTGCGCCAGGTGGCGGAAAGCCCGGATCCGATGTCGCGGGCGGCGGTCGCCACCGCCACGGGGCTCACCCGCGCCACCGTCTCCGCCCTGGTCGACGACCTGATCGCCGGGGCGCTGCTCGCCGAGGTCGAGCCCGCCCCGCGGACCGGGGCGGGGCGGCCCGCGGCCGGGCTCATCCTCAACCCCGCCGGGCCGGCCGCCCTGGGCCTGGAGATCAACGTCGACTACCTGGCCGGGTGCGTCGTCGACCTCACCGGGACCGTCCGGCACCGGCTGGTCGAGCACGCCGACCAGCGCCCGGCCGGCGCCCGGGCCGCCCTGGCCGCGCTCGGCGAACTGGCCGGGCGCCTGCGGACCCGGGCGGCCGCCGACGGCCTGGACGTGGCCGGGGCCGCGGTGGCCGTACCCGGGCTGGTGGCCGCCGACGGGCTGATTCCGGTCGCGCCCAACCTGGGCTGGCAGGACGTGCCCGCGGCGGCACTGCTCGGCGCCGTCCCGGCCCTGGCCGGCGTGCCGATCACCCTCGACAACGAGGCCAATCTGGCCGCGCTCGGTGAGCTGCGCGCGGGCAGCGGCGCGCGCAGCTTCGTACACGTCTCCGGCGAGATCGGCATCGGCGCGGGCATCGTGCTCGACGGCGTCCTGTACCGCGGCGTCCACGGCTGGAGCGGCGAGATCGGGCACCTGCCGGTACATCCCGACGGGCCGCCGTGCCGCTGCGGCGGGACCGGCTGCCTGGAGCTGTACGCCGGGCAGGAGGCCATCCTGCGGGCCGCCGGTGCGCCCGCGCTCGACGGGCTCGACCTGGCCGCGCCCGCCACCCGGGCCGCGCTGGCCGCCGCCGGCAGCGCGCTGGGGATCGCCCTGGCCGCGGTCGTCAATCTGCTCGACGTCGACACGGTCGTGCTCGGTGGCGGCTACGCCCCGCTCCTGCCGGGACTGCGCGCCAGCCTCGAGCAGGAGCTGCGCCGCCGGGTGCTCACCGCGAATCTCGCGCCCGTGTCGTTGCGCCCGGCCACGCTCGGCGCGGACGCCGCGATGCGCGGGGCCGCCGACTCCGTGATCCGCGCGGTGCACGCCGACCCCGCGGCCTGGCTGTCCCGCACCTGAGGCCGGGGAAACGCGACGGCCGCCGCTCCCCGGATGGGGGTGCGGCGGCCGTCAGCGAGCGGTCAGCGGTTGGCGCCGGTACGCGACGAGATCGCCTGCAGGAAGATCTCGGAGATCTTCGCCGGGTCCGGGGCGACGAAGACGCCACCCGAACTCGTCGCGTTCGCGATCGCCTGCAGCTCGTTGCTGTCCACCTCGTTGCCGATACCGATGATCACCATGCGGACCGGGCGCTTCGGGTCGTTGAGCTTCTTCAGCTCGGCGACCAGCTGGTCACGGCTGATGCCGTCGGCGTTCTCGTTCTTGCCGTCGGTGAACAGCAGGACCGAGTTGACCCGCCCCGGCTGCCAGCTGTCCTGCACGTTCTTGTACGCGGCCAGCGCCGTGTCGTACAGGCCCGTGGCACCGTTCGGCTTGGGGGTGAGCCGCCCGATCGACGCCTGGATCTCACTGCGCGCGGAGGTCAGCGGGCTGATCGGGACGATCTCCCGATAGGGCCGCTTGCCGTCCAGCTCGGTGGAGAACACCCATACGCCGACCGCCCATCTGTCGTCGAACAGGCTGAGCCCCGCCGCGGCGGCACGTTGCGTCACCTGGGCCCGGGTCAGGTTGTTCGCCGTCGGCACCTCCTTGAGCATGGAGCCCGAGACGTCGAAGACGGCCAGCGCCCGGCCCGGCAGGGTGATCGCGGCCCAGCTACCGAGCGCCTGGCTGAGCGCTGCGGCGTCGAGGCCGCTGGCGGCCGCCCCGCCCTTGGCCTCGTCACCGGAGGTGCCGGCGGTGGCCGGTGGCGTCGCCGCCGGGGCACCCACGGGAGCCTGGAAGCCGGCGCCGGCCGAGCCGTCGGGGCCGCGCAGGCCCACGGACGCCAGGGCGTTCTTGAAGTCGGGCTGCTGCAGCGCCTGGCGCAGGCCGGTCGCGGCGGCCGCCTTGGTCAGGTCGACCTCGGGCATGACCGCGAACGGGTAATCCAGCGGCGGCGGCATCGGGTCCAGGTACAGCGCGGCGAGCTGGATCGGCGGGCCCTCGGCGTTGTACGCGACCACGTCCTCCTCGGACAGCGGCGCGGCGCTCAGGCTGCTGGCGATGTCGTTGGCCTCGCCCGAGTGCGGGAACTTCTGCAGCAGGTCGTCACGCAGCGCGGAGCTGCCCGCGGCCAGTGCCCGCAGCGCGCCGACCTTGGCCGCCTGGGCGTTCGGGCCGGCGCCCGCGGCCTGTCCGAGCGCCATCAGGCCGGCGAGACCGGCCGCGTCGCGGGTCGGCTCCACGATGCCGGTGCGCAGCGTGTTGCTGGTCATTAGCTTGCCCAGCAGGTCCTTCCAACCCAGCTTCTTGTCCGGCCAGCCGACGGCCTGCTCGGCGACCGGCTTCGGCATGGCGACGACGATCGGGCTCTGCGCCACCGAGGCCCCGTCGGTGGGTACGAAGCCCGAGGCCTCCGACTTGAGCCGCAGCAACCAGGTGCTGGAGTCGGCGATCCACACGTCCTGCGTCTCCACCGACTGCGGGGCGGAGCCGAGCCCGACGAGCGTGACCTGATGTTCGCGCGCGATCGCGGCGGCCATGGTGGCCGGGTTGATCGCGGTGACACCGACGGCGACGCAGGTCCCGTTGACCTGGGCGCCGCCCGAGGTCCACTTCTGGGCGGCCTGCTCGACGGCGGGCGCGATCTCGGGCGCCGCGGCGACGTTCAGCTTGATCGAACCCGTACAGCCGGAGTCGGCGAGCTGCCGGTAGCCGAGCCAAGACCCGGCGAGGATGACGACGATCGCCATCGCGGCACCAACGACGCCCGCTCCGCGGAGATTGAAGTTCCTGCGATGGCGACCTGACACGCGGTCAATACTGCGCATCTCGCGAGCTGATTGCCATATACGTTCGGACGAAAGTTACTCGGATTGGAAGTTCGGGACTACTTCAAGACTCTCCGTAGTTGAGTGATCTCACGCCGTGCGGAGCACTGAGGCCTATCGGCCGGTCCAGGACATAAATCTAGAAGATCCTGAATGTCCGGTATTGCTCGTCGGATCACGTGCTCGGCAACCACCGCAGTAAGCAGGTCGGGCTCGACTCCCCCACCGGCTCCCCCTGCATGCGGGGCACGCCGGTGTCCGCGTCGAGCCGGAACACCGTGACATTGTGTGATCGTTCGTTCGCTACATACAGATGATCCGCCATGAGGGCGAGATGCCGGGGCCAGGTCCCGCCCGTGGGCACCTCCGCGACCAGCACCGCCGTCGCCCCGTCCCACGCGAACGCCGAAATCGTGTCCGGGCCGCGGTTGGCCACGTACACGAAACGGCCGTCGCGGCCCGCCGCCAGCTCCGAGGGATGGTTGGCCCCCAGCGTGGTACTAGCCGGCACGTCACCGATCAGGCGCAGGCCGCCGTCCGGGCCGCCCGGCCGATACCAGGCCAGGTCGCCCCGCAGCTCCCCGACCAGCAGCAGCGCCCCGTCGGCCGAACGCAACAGGTGGCGCGGGCCGGTCCCGGCAGCGGCCACCACCGCCGGCGCCACCAGCGTCAGCCGGCCGGACGCCGGGTCCAGCCGGCACCGCCACACCCGGTCCGAACCCAGATCGGTCACCAGTACGTCGGGGCCGTGCGGGTCGGGCGAGACCATGTGCGCGTGCGCGGCCGCCTGGCGGTCGGCCACCGGGCCGGACCCCTCGAAATCCAGCAGGTCGCGGCGCGGGCCGGGCACCCCGTCGGCGTCCAGCGCAAGCACCGCGACGCTGCCGCTGCCGTAGTGCGCGACCAGCAGGTGCCGTCCGTCCGCCGCGACCGCCAGGTGACACGGATGCTGCCCACCGGTCGGCTGGACGCCCAGCGGCGCCAGCTCACCGTCCACGGCCACCGCGAACGCGCTCACCGCGCCGGTGTGCAGCTCGTTCACCGCGTACAGGACCGGCCGGGTGGGGTGGCGAGCCAGGAACGACGGCGACGGGGTACGCGCGGCCACGCCGAGTCGGGTCAGGTCCCCCGTCGCCGGGTCACGGCGCAACAGCGCGATGCCCTCACCCTCGCCGCCGGTCTCCCCCGTGTAGCAGCCGACGAAGACGAACTCACCTTGGGAGCTCACACCCAGCATCCAATCAGAGCCCGGCGCGCCGGGCGGTCAGCGGCCCGCCGTGGCGAGCTGGCGGCGCGCCACGTACTCGACCAGCTCGATCAGCACGTTACGGGCGGCCAGCGGCTGCCGCGCGTCGAACAGCACCACCGGCACGTCCGGGTCTAGGTCCAGGGCCCGGGCCACCGCCTCGGGGGCGAACTGCTGCGCGTCGTCGAAGCAGTTCACCGCGACCACGAACGGCGTGCCCCGCTGCTCGAAGTAGTCGATCGAGGGGAAGCAGTCCGCCAGCCGCCGCGTGTCCGCCAGCACCACCGCACCCAGCGCACCCTGCGACAACTCGTCCCACAGGAACCAGAACCGGTCCTGCCCGGGCGTGCCGAACAGGTAGAGCTGCAGGTCCTCGGTGATGGTGATGCGACCGAAGTCCATGGTCACCGTCGTGGTGCGTTTGCCCTCGACACCGGAGATGTCGTCGCCACCGTCGACCCCGGTGAGCACCTCCTCGGTCTGCAACGGGCGGATTTCGCTCACCGAGCCGACCATCGTGGTCTTGCCCGCGCCGAACCCGCCGGCGATGAGAATCTTGAGCGCGACGGGGATGCGTGCGCGCGACGCGTCCCGGTCAGAGCGCACGGAGTCCATTGACAACCGCCTTGAGTACGTCGACGTCGTGCGGCTGCGAGGCCGCGGGAGGTTCGTACAGCGAGATGAGCCCCGCCGAGCGTAGATCACCGAGCAAAACCCGGACGACCCCGACCGACAGGTCCAACATGGAGGCCAGCTCGACGATCGAGATCGGCTCCCAGGCCGCGGTGACGATGCCCCGGTGCTCCGGGAGCAGGTTCGGCAACGCGGGCACGTCGGCGATGGTGGCCACCACGAATGCCACCAGGTCGAAATCCCCACCGGCCGGCGCGACCCTGCCCTGGGTCACCGCGTACGGCCGGACCACGGGACCGGCGTCGGCGTCGAGCCAGTCGTGGGACGGGCGCGAGAAGTCAGCGGGCATCGAACGGCGCCACGAAGGGCCGGTCCGGTGCGCCCATGAACTCCCCGACCCGGGTCACGAGCATCGCCATCTCGTACGCGATCAGTCCCAGGTCGGCGTCGCTGGCCGCCAGCACCGCCAGGCACGCCCCCTGCCCGGCCGCCGTGACGAACAGGAACGCCGACTCCATCTCGACCACGGTCTGCCGTACCGGGCCCGCCTGGAAATGCCGGCTGGCGCCCTTGGCCAGGCTCTGGAAGCCGGCGGCCATGGCCGACAGGTGCTCGGCGTCGGCCCGGCTGAGTCCGGCCGACGCGCCCATCATCAGGCCGTCGGCGGAGAGCACCACGGCCTGCTCGGTGGACGGCACCCGATCGACGAGGTCGTCGAGCAGCCAGCTGAGGTTCGCGCTCTGGTTCGTCTGTGCCACTTATGCGTCCTTCTCCGGCCGGTTCCCATGGTCGTCCTGCGTGGCGGTGCCACCGCCGTCCCCCGCGCCGGGCGGCGGCGCTGAGGTTTGATCCGGACCCGCCGTGTCCCGCACGGCCGGAAGCAGCACGGTAGCCGCCTCGCTGAAGCCCTTGTCCTCCGGCGCGCCCGCCTCCGCTGGCGCGGCCGGCTGCACCGGCACCGCCGGTGGGTCGCCGGCGCGGCGCGGCGCGCCCGCGGCGGCCTGCCGCCCCCGGATGGTGCCCCGCTGCAACGCGCTCATCAGGTCGCGGACGCGTTCCGGGGAGCGGGCAGGCACGGCGGCCAGTGGGGCCGCCGGCTCCCGCAGCTGCGGTACGAGATTCGCCTGGCGCACCCGCCGGGGCAGCCCGTCCAGGCTGGACGGCTCCACCGCCGCGTCGGCGTCCGGGGCGGCGGAGAGCGGGACCCCCGCGGTGCCGGACCTCCCGTTTCCGCCGGGGTGCTCGGTGGACGGCCGCCCGGGACCGGTGCCGGGCCGGCCCGGACCGGGACGCAGCAGCGGGTCCGGGCGCTCCAGCCCGGCCGGGAGCACGGTGGCCCCGTTGCGCTGGGGCGCGCGCCGGGGCGCGGTACGCCGGCGCCGCACGAGACCGTCCGCGCTGAGCCCGTCCACCACCGCACTGCGGCTGGGCCCCCCTCCGGCGGTTCGCGGCTGGTCCGCCTCGCCGCCGGGGGCGGCCCCGCCGTCGAGGACCGGTTCGGCGTCGTGGCCCGCTTCGGCGTCGTCGTCCGGTTCCGCCCCGGCGACGGTGCCGTCGAGGGTGACCGGGCGGCCGGTGACCGTGATGGAGCGCAGTTCCTCCGCACCCTGCCACTGCAGCGCCGCCAGCGAGCGTCGCGCCGGGTCCTGCGTACCGGAACCCACCAGGGGGCGGTCCCACGCCTTGTCCGCGGGCGACGGGCCCGCGGGCAGGGCCGGTTGCCCGGGCCCGGGCGGTGCGGCCGTGACCAGCTCGCCCGGGATGAGCACGACCGCGGTGACGCCGCCGTACGCGGACGGCCGCAGCGACACCCGGACGCCGTGCCGCCCGGCGAGCTGCGCCACCACGAACAGGCCCAGCCGGGCGCTGTCGGCCGGGTCGAAGTCGGGCGGCTCCAGCAGGCGGCGGTTGGCGTCCTCGATGGCCTCGGCGGTCATGCCGAGGCCGCGGTCCTCGACCTCCAGGGCGTACCCGTTGGGCAGGATCTGGCCGATCACCTCCACCCGGGTGTGCGGCGGGGAGAACGACGCGGCGTTCTCCAGCAGCTCGGCCAGCAGGTGGATCACGTCGCCGACCGCGCGCCCGAGGACCGCCGAGGACTCCACCGAGCGGATGTCGATCCGCTTGTAGTCCTCGACCTCGCTGATCGCGCCACGGATCACGTCGATGACCGGCACCGGGTTGCGCCAGCCCCGGCCGGGCGCCGCGCCCGCGAGGATGACCAGGTCCTCGGCGTGGCGCCGCATGCGGGTGGCGAGGTGGTCGACGCGGTACAGGTCCTCCAGCTCGCGCGGCTCGGTCTCCCGGCGTTCCATCTTGTCCAGCAGCGCGAGCTGGCGGTGCAGCAGCGTCTGGCTGCGCCGGGCGATGTTGAGGAAGACCTCGTTGATGCCGCGCCGGACGTTCGCCTCCTCCACCGCGGACTGGACCGCGGTGCGCTGCACCTCGTTGAAGGCGTGTCCGAGCTGGCCGATCTCGTCGCGGCCGTACTCCAGCGGCGGGGTTTCGACGTCCACGTCGACCGCCTCGCCGCGCTGCAGCCGCCGGATCACGCCGGGCAGCCGCTCACCGGCCATCTCCAGGGCCTCGCCGCGCAGCCGGATGAGCCGGCCGACCAGCGAGCGGCCGACCCGTACGGAAACGAAGATCGAGGCGGCGACCGCGACCAGCCCGAGGATGCCGGCCGCGCCCAGGCGGCCCAGCACCCGCATCGCCAGCGGGGTGGCCCGCTGGGCCAGCGAGTCCGCGGCGGCCAGCTCGAACGCGCGCAGCTGCTCGGTGGAACTGTCGTAGACGGGCTGCCAGTCCGTGCCGCCCACCGGCGACTTCTGCCCCACCTGGCCGGTCTCGACGAGCACGTCCTGCATCTGCCGCAGGCGGCTGAACGCGGGTCCGGCGCTCAGCCGCTGGAACGCGGCCCGGTCCGCCGGGGGCAGGTCGGCGACGCCGTCGGCCAGCAGGAACCGCGCGGTCGCGATGGACTGCAGCAGTTCGTGGCGCAGGTCCGCGGTGAGCCGCCCGGCCGCGTCCGCGCCGGCCAGCAAAGAGTCCGTCCGGCTGAGGTACTCCTGGCCGCGGCCCACCGTGGTGAGCGCGCGGACCTGCCGGTCGATCAGCTCGTCGTTGAAGGTCGCGGTGGCGGTGAACAGCTGGAAGCCGGCGTCGACGATCGTGTTGTACAGGCGTTGGGCGGCCACCGGGTCAAGCTGGCGCAGATCGACCTGGGCGCGGTTGCCCGCGAGCCCGTCGAGGTCGGCGATGAGTTCGGCGATCCGGGTCCGCAGGGTCTGGCTCGCCGCCTGCTGGGCGTCCGGCCCGGTCGCGCTGCGGCGGAAGGTCGCGACCGCGCGGTCGGTCACGGCGCGCTGGGCGTCCAGGGCGGTGGGCTGGGCGGCGGTACTGGCCAGGAACGCCACGGTGAGGCGGCGCTCGCGCTGCAGCTCCCCGACCAGCGCCTCGCCGGGGTGGCCGACCGTGTCGAGCAGCGTACGGGCGGACAGCAGGTTGAACGCCGGTCCGGCGGTGAGCACCGTCGCGAAGATCCAGAGCGCGAGCAGGGCCGTGAGTGGCACCGTCACCAGCGCGATGATCTTGGAACGGATCGACCAGTTGCGGGTTCTCATCAGGCTCCGCCCGAGGGGGTCAGCAGGGGACCGGCGGCACACCACCCATCACGGTCGTCAATGCCTGACGAACCGTCCCGGGCCGCGCGCGCCTTCGGCAGAATACGTAATGGGGGCCCGGGGAGCCACCTCCAAGGCGTACCGGATGAACTCTTTATGTCCTTTTTGGTCGCTGAGTTTGGCACTGTTCTGTCCATCGACGAGAACCAGGAGGCGGTCGCACCGAATTGGACCGTCCTCGCCGGGGCGCCCGGCGCGTGGCGGCGGCGCCCCGAGCCCTCAGTGCGCCTGGTGCCGGGCCGGGCCCGACCCGGCGGCAGCCTCTTCGCGCACCTCGGCCTCCGTCGGGGTGGGCGACGGGCTCGGTGAGCCGGTGTCCTGGCCACCGCCGGTCGGCTCGGTGCCCGGGTCGCTCGGCGTGGCGGCCGGGTCCGGACTCGACGATGGCGCCGAGGCGGGTGTGGTGGGCGTACCGGTCGGCTCGGCGGACGGGGTGGTGACCGTGGGTACCGGGCTGGGCGACTTGCGCGCCCGCGGGGTGCCCGACAGCGGTGCGACCCTGGCCCGGGGGCGGGTGTCCAGCACGACGGACGGGTCCTGCGGTGCGGCCGCACCGGCGCCTCCCGCGCCCTTGCCCGCGTTCTGCTGCACGACCGCGGGTGGCTTGTCGATGGACGGTGTGGCGACCGGTCCGAACTGGGCACCGAGCCACATGGCGGGGCCGAGGCCGACCGCGACGATCGCGGCGAAGAGCGCCACGGGTTCCCGGTTCATCGGCGCCCCCTCCCCTGTTCGCTAAGAACATCGCGTTTCGCTCGGGATCGATCTACCCACCTTGGGCGACGGTCATGCAAAGCCTCTGCGGCATGCCATGGTCACGCTGGGTGCGGTGCTGGCCGGGCATGCCCTCCTGGCCCTCGCCGCGCTCGGTGCAGTCGGTCATGCCGGGTGCGAACCCCCGATGTTCAGTGTGGCCCGAACCAGCGGCCCGGTTGCTGATACGTCGGAAGTCGGCACCTATCCATAGGCACGGAAATGGGGGGCCGGTCGGTTCACCCGGAGTCGGACGTTGCGCGCGTACGGGCGAGAAAGGCCACCGCGTCGTCGAGGGCCGCCCAGCCCCCGGGCAGCTCGTCGGAGTCCAGCGCCGCCCGCACGCTCAGCGTGGCACCATCGCGAAGCCGCAGGTCCCAGGCCCGGGGGGCCCGCCGGGTGCGGGCGGCACCGGCCACCTCCGTGTACGGCACGAACCGGCCGCCCGGCGCCGCCGCCTCCCGTTCGCCCGCGTCGGCGGCCGCGAACCGGGCGAGCCGCCGCTTCGCCGAGCCGTTGTGCGCGCGGGGCAGCCCGGGCACCAGGAACAGCCCGGTGTCCACGATGAGTACGTCGGTGCGGGCCCCGTCGACCACCAGGTTGACCACCCCGCCGACGACCTCCGCCCGGCCGTCGGCCGACCGGTCGCCGGTCGCGGCCGGGTCGACACCCAGCGCTGCCAGCCGGTCCCGGGCCTCGGCGACCGTGGCGGGGTCGGCGACCAGGGCCGCGGGCCCGGACAGGTCGAGGTGGCCGCCGTCGAGGGTGACGAGTTCGGCCGTACCCGTCCAGTTGTGCCGCCATCGGGCGACGCCGCTGCGCAGCGCGGCGAGCGCCAGCAGCAGGGTGACCAGCTCCACCTCCCGGGCGGCGGCCTCGTCGGCGGGCAGGTCTGGCAGGACCGACTCCGCGACCTTGCGTAGCCGTCCGTCCGCGGCGAGGTCGAGTACGTCGGCCGCGCTGGTCACGGGCGTCCCGGCGGCGCGGGAGATGGTCGCCAGGGCGGCACCGGCCTCCCGTTCCATCTCGGAGGTGCGGGCCGCGCCGAAGAAGGTGTCCCAGTCCACGGCGGTGCGCCCCTGCGGCGGGTACGCGACCGCCTGCAGCGCCCGCCCCAGGCCGGGCAGGTCGGGCACCGGCTCGGCCGCGGGCCCCGGCGGGGGCTCGGGGACCGCCGGAAGCGCGGCGAGGCGCTCGGCCCTCGGCGGGTGGGTGTCCCACGGTCCCGGGTCGGGCAGCGGCCGGGCGCGCAACCGGGCCGCCTCGTCGGCGCGCGCGGCCAGCATCCGCAGGAAGCCGCCGAACAGGTCGTCCGGGGTGTGCCCGGCCTGCCAGCCGGGGGCGACGTACTCGGCGCGGAACAGGCGTTGCAGGGCGTCCAGGGTGGGCAGGTCGGTGAGCACCGCGGCGGTGGCCGCGGTACCGGCGAACTCGGCGGCGACCCGATCGGCGGCGAACTCCTGGGCCCGGCTGAACGGCGCGTCGAGCCGCCGGTACAGCCGGGCGTACGCGCGCAGCACCGGCCCGGCGGGGTTGCCCCGGCGGATCCGGGGGATGCCGCGGCCGACCGCCACCCGTCCCCGGTACGCCAGCGGGGCGAGCCGCGCGTCCCGGCCGGAGAAGTGGGCCAGCTCGTGCGCCACGACCGCGCGCAGGCGCGGGACGTCCCATGCCTGCAGCAGCGGCAGCCCCAGGTACAGGTCGCGGCGGCCGCCGATCAGCCCCAGCAGGCGGCTGCGCTCGCGCAGCGTGGCGGCGGCCTCCGCGACGACGGTGACGGTGTCCGGCGCCCGGGTCCCGGCGGCCCGCGCGGCGGCGTCCACCAGTTCCCACAGGTGGGGGGCGTCGGCGCGGCTCACCGGCACCCCGGTGGGCTGGGCGTGCCGGGCGCGCAGGGCCTGCCACGTCGCGTACGCCAGCACCCCGACCGTGGCCATGCACAGCGGCGCGCCGACCCGCGCGGCGAGCGCGCCGGGCAGCATCGCCAGCAGCAGCAGGACCAGCACCGCCACGAACGCGAGCTGGGCCACCGCGACGGCGAGGAACCCGGCCAGCGCGACGGCCGACGTCATCGCCCGCACGCCGTGCCCGTTCACGCGGGCAAGCCTAGAGGCGCCCCGGCCGCGCCGTCACGCCCAGGGGATCTCGGGTGAACGGTGGTAGGTGACGCCCTGCGCCGTCCAGCGTGGCCCGAACGCGGCCAGGCGGCGACGGAACGACTCCCAGTCCCGGGCGGCCTGCGGCGACCAGGCCACCTCGGCGATCGCGGCCAGCCGGGGGAACGTCATCGTCTGTGCGTCGGTGAGGCTGCGCAGCGTCTCCGACCACAGCGGAGCCTCGACCCCGAGCACGGCCCGCTCGCCGACGCCGGGCAGCCGGGTCGCCGGATCCCAGTCGTATGCCCTGGTCACGTCGAGGGTCCCGGCCCAGTCGAGGCCGAGCGGGCTGTCCGCTTCGTACTTCATGTCGAGGTAGGTGCGGTCTGCCGGGGACATGATGACCTGGCAGCCCCCGGCCACGGCACGGGCCACCCCGGCGTCGTCCGCCGCGGTACGCCAGAACTGCGGCACCACGGTGTCGGGCAGCTCCACCGCGGCCACCTCGTGCCAGCCGATCGCGCGCTTGCCGTACTTGGCGACCAGGGGCAGCACCCGGTGCAGGAAGGTGCGGTAGGCCTCGGCGCCGGTGGCGTCGGCCTCGTCGCCGCCGATGTGCAGGTACAGCCCGGGAGTCAGCGCCGCGACCTCGCGGATGACGTCCTCGACGAACGCGTACGTCTGCTCCCGGTCGACGCACAGTGAGCTGTAGCCCACGGCCCGGTCGTGGCGCGGCGCCACCGCGGCGCCGTCGCGGGTCAGCTCCGGGTACGCCACCTGGGCGGCGTTGACGTGCCCGGGCATGTCGATCTCCGGCACGACGGTGACGAACCGGTCCGCCGCGTACGCGACCAGCTCGGCGTACCCGGCGGCGGTGAGGAAACCGGGGCCGGCGCCGTCGACGCCCGTGCCGGGGCCGCCGCCGACCTCGGTCAGCCGGGGCCAGCCCGCGATCTCCAGCCGCCACCCCTGGTCGTCGGTCAGGTGCAGATGCAGATGATTGATCTTGAATTGGGCGATCGCGTCGATGAACGAGCGCACCTCGTCGGGGGTGAAGAAGTGCCGGGCCAGGTCCAGCATCGCGCCGCGGTAGGCGTACCGGGGCCGGTCCTCGATCCGGCCGCCCGGCAGCACGGCGTCGCCCGCACCGGCGACCGGCAGGAACTGGCGCAGGGTCTGCACCGCCGCGAACAGG
Organism: Krasilnikovia cinnamomea; assembly: GCF_004217545.1. Taxonomy (NCBI): domain Bacteria; kingdom Bacillati; phylum Actinomycetota; class Actinomycetes; order Micromonosporales; family Micromonosporaceae; genus Krasilnikovia; species Krasilnikovia cinnamomea. The sequence goes on along the minus strand of NZ_SHKY01000001.1, from coordinate 4,649,302 downwards.
CCCGCCGGCGTCTGCGCCGCCACGGTCACCGCGTCGGCGCGCACGTCGAGCCGGTACCCCTCGTCGCCGTGACCGTCCTCGAAACCCAGCCGGATCTCGCCCTCGGAGCGCCTCGGGTCCGGGCGCCGGGCCGCCTCACCCGGCAGCGGCCTCGAAAACCCGGCCGCTTCACCCGGCACCGGCGCCGGAGACCCGGCCGCTTCACCCAGCACCGGCGCCGGATATCCGGTGGCCGCCCGCAGCGCCTCGGCCAGATGGTCCGCGACCGCCGCCGCGCCGGGTGCGGCGCGGACCGCCGTACCCGGGCCGACCGTGAAGGCCGCCGCCGGGACCGGCCGCACCCGCGCCGGCACCGGGATCACGTCGCCGAGTCCCCGCACTTCGACCCTCCGCTCCGGACCGCCACCCCCGTCCGCCCGACTCTAAGGCCTGTTTCCAGTTCATGCGTACGCCGGGACCATGGCGTGCCCGCGGCGGCGGCTATGGTGGGCGCCATGCCGATCACCACGCGCCGCGCGGTCGCGGGCGACGAGGCCGAGTTGCACGACGTCGCCGCCCGCACGTTCGGCCTGGCCTGCCCGCCCGGCACCCCCCAGTCCGACGTCGAGGCGTTCGTCGCGCGGAACCTGTCCACGGAGCGCTTCGCCGAATATCTCGCGGACGGTGACCGGATCCTGCTGGTGGCCGAGGACGACGGCAAGCCGGTCGGCTACGCGATGCTGGTGTCCGGCCCGATCGCCGACGCGGACGTGCGCGCGGTCGTCACGGCGCGGCCCAGCATCGAGCTGAGCAAGTTCTACGTCCTGGAGGGCAGCCACGGCAGCGGCGCCGCCGCCGCGCTGATGGCCGCCACGCTGGAGGCGGCGGCGGGCTCCGGCGCGTTGACCTGCTGGCTGGGGGTGAACCAGCGCAACGTACGGGCCGCCCGGTTCTACGCCAAGCACGGCTTCGACGTGATCGGGAACAAGCGCTTCCTGGTCGGCGAACAGTGGCACGACGACCACGTGCGGGCGCGCCCGCTGTAGGCGGTGACCGGTTTTGCGGCGCGCGGGCACGGGGCGACGATGGGCTCATGTGCCGAAGCATCAAGACCCTGCGCGAGCCGTACACCAGTGATGTCACCGACGCCGAGATCCGCGCCGCCGCGCTGCAGTACGTACGCAAGATCTCGGGTTTCCGGGCCCCGGCCGCGCACAACGCGCAGGCGTTCGACGCCGCTGTGACCGCCGTCACCGCGGCGACCAAGGACCTGCTGGAACACCTCGTGGTGCGCTCCGGCCCGGCGCGGGCCGCGCACGACTGACCGCCAGCTGACAAAACTCGGTGTACGTATCGCGGCGTCCGGGGCTCTTCTGGGTGTATGACCCGCTGGAGGGAGGACCCCGAGATGAGCACCATGACGGCCCCGCAGAGCACCGGCACCGTGACTGCCCCGCTGACCGCCGCCCGCGCGGAGGCGCTGTACATGAGCACCCTGCCGACCGGTGTCGCGCCGAGTCGCTCGGAGGTCACCTCGGCCATCCGGACGGCACTGCGCAGCCACGGCGGCGTCAAGGGCTGCGCCGCCGACGTCGCCGGCGAGTACGGCGAGTACCCCACCACCGCCGCCCGGCGGATGACCTGGGCACTCGGCGTCGTCGACGCGGTCTACGGCGTCCACTGACCGGCCCGCGCCGGCCGTTGCGGATTCCGCCGGCCGGCGCGGCGCCACGCCGGCCTCCGCCGGACGGGGGGTGTCTGGGTGACGGCACCGAAACTGTCGGAGGCTAGCGGTAGGTTTCTTGCTGCGGATCGGCGCCACGGGGGCGCCGATCCGTCCATGTGCGCTCCTCCCTTCAGCCCACCCGGCCGTTGGCCTGCGTGGGCTCGCGTGCGTCCGGCCGCTAACGTCGACGTCCGGCGCAGGCGAGGCGACGGAGGTGCACGGAATGCTGGGTTGGCGGCGACGGCAGCGCGAGCCCGCCCCGGAACGGCGGATCGCGGGCCCGTTCGGCCGCCTTCTCCAGGGGCGCCGGATCTTCGCGGGGCCCGGGCTTCTGGCGGGGCTCACCCGCCCCGAGCCCCGCATCCCGGCGCCGCGCCGCGCCAACCCCGCCGCCGTCGTCGACTGCGCGGTCTACGTCGACGGCGTGCGCCGGCCCGGCCGCCCGCACTACGCCGACGCCCGCCGCCAGGCCCGCCGGCACCGTGGCGGCTTCGTCTGGCTCGGCCTGCACGAGCCGGACGAGACCACGATGACCTCCATCGCCGCGGCGTTCGGCCTGCACGAGCTGAGCGTCGGGCAGGCGGTCGCCGCCGGGCACCGGCCCGCCGCCGAGGTGATCGGCGACGTGACGCGGCTGGTCCTGCGCACCGCCGCGTACGTGGACCACGACGAGCTGACCGCCACCTCGGAGGTGGTGGACACCGGTGACGTGACGGTGTTCATCGGCGACCACTTCGCCATCACGGTGCGGCACGGGGCCGCCGGGGCGCTCACCTCCGTCCGCGAGGAGCTGGAACGCCGGACCGCGCTGCTGGCGCAGGGGCCGTGGGCCGTCGGGTACGCGGTCTGCACCCGGATGGTCGACCTCTACCTCGACGTGGCGGGCCACGTGGAGAAGGACCTGGAACGGCTGGAGGAGCGCGCGTTCGCGGCCGACGGCAAACCCGACATCGCGCACATCTACCAGCTCAAACGGGAGATGGTGGAGTTCAAGCGGGCGGTGCTGCCGTTGCAGGAGCCGCTGCACCGGCTACTCGGCGGCGAGGCGCTGCCGGGGCCGCTGCGCCCGTACTTCGCGGACGTGCGGGGGCGCCTGGCCCGGGCCGTGGACCGGGTGGCGGGCTTCGACGACCTGCTCAACTCGATCCTGCAGGCGCGGCTCGCGCAGGTCTCGGTCGACCAGAACAACGACATGCGCAAGATCGCCTCGTGGGCGGCGATCGCGGCGGTGCAGACCGCCATCGCGGGCATCTACGGCATGAACTTCGAATTCATGCCGGAGCTGCGCTGGCGGTACGGCTACTACGGGGTGTTGGCGGTGATGGTGATCGCCGCGGTCACCCTGCACCGCCGCCTCAAGCGGGTGGGCTGGCTGTGACGCTGCGTCATCGTGGGAGGCGAACGTCACGTCGCTGTCAGATCACCGGAATTGGCGTTACGCAACATGATCACCGGGACGGCTGAGGTCACAGATATCACAAAACTCGGCCGAACGGACACCCCCACATCGACCGGAACCGCATCCCTCGACTCCGGACGGAAGCTCAACGCGACCCGCTTCCCCCTAGCCGTTGAATACGCGGTGTAACTACCGTTTCCGACAGATCACCTACTGGGGGCGGTAGTGGAGAACATGGTATGGCCGCAGCAGGCGGCCGGAGCGCTCGCGTGACCGCGACCGAGGCGATGCCGCCGAGCGTGCAGACCGGTCCGCCGGTCCAGCGGCCCGGCATCGTGGGCAAACTGAAGGGCCATCTCGATCTCCTGCTGAACGCCGGCTCGCTGATGGCCACCACGGTCATCACCTCAGTGCTCGGCTTCGCGTACTGGTGGGTCGCGGCGCGCAGCGCGTCGCAGGAGGCGGTGGGTGAGGCGTCCGCCGCGGTCTCCGCGATGACGCTGATCGGCACCATCGGCATGTTCGGCATGGGCACCATGCTCATCTCCGACCTGCCCCGGATGGAGAAGCGCCGCTGGGACCTCATCTCCACCTGCCTGCTGGTGGCGGGCACCGCGGCGACCCTCGGCGGGCTCGCGTACGTGGCGCTGGCGCACCTGGCCCTGCCCGAGATCAAGGACGCGATGGGCGGGACGGCCGCGACCGCGCTACTGGTCTTCGGCATCGCGCTCAACGCGATGACCCTGGTGCTGGACGAGGCGCTCGTCGGCCTGTTGCAGGGGCCGATGCAGCTGACCCGCAACGCCTGGTTCGCGGTGAGCAAGCTGGCCCTGCTCGGCCTGCTGGTGGCGCTGCCGATCCAGCTGACCGGCAGCATGCTGACGCTCACCTGGATCGCGGGCATCCTGCTGTCGGTGGCGGTGCTGGCCCGGGTGCTGCGCCGCCGCGGCATGGTCGACTCGCTGCGCCCCTCCCCCGCGCTGCTGCGCGGTCGCGGCAAGGCCACCTTCGACCACAACCTGCTGAACCTCGCGACGTACCTGCCCCGGGCGGCGCTGCCGCTGGTGGTCACCGCGGTGCTGTCCGCCGAGGCGAACGCGTCGTTCTACACCGCTTTCATGGTGCTGTCGTTCCTCGCGATGGTGCCGGGCAACGTGGCGCTGACCCTGTTCGCGGTGGCCAGCGGCGACAAGGCGGCGCTGCGCTCCAAGGTGCGCATGGGCCTGCTGATCTGCCTGGGCGGTGGCCTGCCGGTCGCGATCGTGGTGGCGTTGCTGGCCGAGCCGATCATGTCGGTGTTCGGTGCCAACTACGCGCGCAACGCCAGCAGCGCGCTGGCGATCCTCACCCTGACGTACGTGCCGTTCGTCTTCCACCACTTCTTCCTGGCGATCTCCCGCGTGCAGGACCGGGTGCGCGGCGCCGGCATCTTCTCCGTGTTCGCCGGTGTCGCCGAACTGGTCGCCGCCTGGTACGGCGGCAGCCGCGGAAGTCTGACCTCGCTCGTCACCTGGGTGGCGATCGTGATGGCGATCGAGGCCGTCCTCGTCGCACCGACCGTGCTGCGTGTCGTGCTGCCCTCGCGGCGCGACGCGGCGGCCGAGAACCCGGAGGGAACCATGTCCACCACCAGCCTGACCCTGCGCGAGCGTTCCTGGGTGGCGCTGGAGTACATCCGTACGGTCGGCCCGCTGACCGGCGTCACCGCGCAGGGCCTGCGCGACGCGCTGATCGGGCTGCACGCGGCGGACCCGACGCACCGGGCGGTGTCGCGGCTGGACCGCTCCGGCGGCCGCTGGATCCACCTGGACGCGGCCACGTTCGCGGCGTACGTGCAGGAGGCGGTGACCGACCTCGGTGACGGCCCGGTGGACTTCGACGAGATGACCCGGACCCTGCAGTCCGAGCAGCGCGCCCACCACCCGGTGCGGATCCTGGTCGGCGGCGGCTACATGGCGCTGAAGGTGGCCCACGCGTACGGCGACGCCGGTCCGGTGAACACGCTGGTGCACGAGCTGGTCCTGGCGGCCAGCGAGGGCCGCGCCGCGTCGATCCCGCCGATGCTGCGGCACCGCAGCGCGCTGCCGAAGGCGTGGTGGAAGACGTACGGCCTGAAGGTCGGCAAGATCCGGGAGAGCCTGCGGATCGCCCGCCCGCCGCAGGCCGGTGACGACGCGGCGATGGTCCCGTGGACCGCGCAGCTGACGGTGGAGACGGCCCGCTCGGCCGAGGTGCTGGGCAGGATGCGGGTGTGGCGCGACGAGCACGCCCCGGGCGTGACCACGTCGGCGATCACGTTCGCGGCGTTCACGGCGGCGCTGCAGCAGCTCGGCCTGAACCCGGACACCTCCGCCGCCACCTTCCTGGCCGACGCCCGGCGCTACCTGGAGAAGGGCGTCAGCATCGACAGCAACTTCTGCTGGGGCCCGGTGCTGTCGCCGGAGAGTCTCACCGACCCGCGGGCGATCCACACCGCGCTGAAGGCTGAGCTGGCCAGCGGCAAGATGCTGACCATCATGCTGCTGCGTGAGTCGAAGATCATGCTGACCGGGGCGCCGGGTCTGCCGGACCCGTACCCGACCGAGGCGCCGGCGCAGCCGCGGCCACGGCTGACGTTCAGCAACCAGGGTCGCCACGACATGCTGTCGGACCTGCCGTGGGCGGTCGAGCCCGCCGGGCGGGTCAACCAGAGCGTGCCGACCCTGAACGGCGCGGAGGGGATCACCCTCACCACGTCGGAGATGAACGGCGTGCTGCACCTGGAGGCGACGTTCCACGCCTCGACGTTCGACCCGGCGGTCGTGGCCCGGGCGCTGGAACTGGTCTGCACGGACCCGGCGGCGCTCATCATGGCCTCCCGCTAGGTACACCGGCTCGCGCGGCCGGCCGCCCCCGCCGGCCGCGCGTCTTTCTCCCCTATCGGGCGGTTCGTCCCGGTTGTTCGGCGGACCGTTGGCGTACCGCCGACCATGGGGGCATGTCGCTCAGCAGAGCTCACACCTCGGCGTTCCAGCGCGAGGTACCCCGCGAGGGGCGGGTCTGGACCGTCCGCGACGACCGGGGCTACCCGGCACCGCAGGACGCCGACGGCCAGCGCGCCATGCCGTTCTGGTCCAAGCCGACCCGGGCCCAGCGCATCGTCACCCAAGTCCCCGCGTACGCCGACCTGCGGATCGCGGAGATCGCGCTGCGCGAGTGGCTCGACGACTGGCTGCCCGCCCTCGACCGCGACGGGATGCTGGTCGGGGTGAACTGGTCCGGCCCGCAGGCCACCGGCTTCGACCTGCCACCCACCGAGGTCGCCGAATGGTTCGCCGCGCCTAGGTGACCTCGCGGTCGCGGTAGATCCGCGGGCGGCGCTCCGGCGGAGTCCCCGAGACCACGCGGTTGCGGCCCTGCTCCTTGGCGGCGTAGAGGTTGCGGTCGGCGGCCGCGAGCGCGGCGGACTGGCTGGCGGGGAAACTCTCCCGGGCCCCCGCGACCCCGATGCTGACCGTGACGCACCAGCCGCCGGGCAGGTCCGGCCACGCATGGTCGCTGACGGCCTGACGGATGCCGTCGAGCTTGGTGACCGCGACGGCGACCGGGGTGGCGGGCAGCACCAACAGGAACTCCTCCCCGCCGAGGCGGGCGACGAACCCGTCCGGGACGGCGGCGGCCAGACCGCTCTCCAGCAGCGTCGCCAGCCGCGCCAGCACCTGGTCGCCGGTGTCGTGCGACAGCGTGTCGTTGATCCGCTTGAAGTGGTCGATGTCGACCAGCGCCACGCTCAGCGCGGGGTCCGCCGCGATCAGGGCGGACAGCTCCTCGTCGACGTAGCGGCGGTTGCGCAGGCCGGTCAGGGGGTCACGGCGGGCCTGCTCGCGGAAGCGCTCGGCGTCCTCCCGGGCCTCGGCGGTCTCGAAGATCGCATGCCGGGTCTGCACCTGGGCATCCCGCTCCTGCGAGCGCAGCCGCTCCTGGGCGGCGACGAACTCCTTCTGCGCGGCGAACGCCGCCGCGAAGTCACCGCGCGCCGCGTGCAGCTCGGCCTGCTCCTCGTACGCCTCCACGAGCAGCCCGTAGAGCCCGCCCTCCTCGCACAGCGCACGACAGGAGTGCAGGGTGTCCTGGGCGCGGCCCAGGGCGCCGAGGCCGCGCTGGGCCCGGGCCAGGGTGAGCTGGAAGTACGCCAGGTCGTCGGCGTCGTCGACCCACCCCGCCTCGTACCGGGCGATGCTGGCCAGCATCGTCCGTTCGGCCTCGCCGAACTCGCCGAGCGCGACCTGGATGTCGGCGAGCGTGTGCAGGGAGGAGGGGTCGAGCTGGACCCCGTGCTCCTCGGCGAGCCGCACCATCCGACCGGCGATGTCGCGGGCGCGCTCGAATTCGCCGGCGGCGTGCTCGCTGAACGCCCAGTTGTTGAGCAGGACCATCAGCCGCCGCCACTGACCCGCCTCCCGGGCCAGCTCCTCGGCCTGGCGGTACCGTAGCCGCGCCGCGTCCATCGAGCCGGTGAGCGCCAGCGCGTCGGCCAGCTTCGTCCGGTGGTTGATCTGGGTGTACGAGGTGGCGGTCTCGTCGAGCAGCTCCACCGCGCTCAGCGCGTGCTCCAGGGACTTGGCCGCGTCACCGACCATCCGCTCGATGATCGAGCTGGTGAGGTGGGTGCGGGCCTGCACCATACGGTCGTCGTTCCGGGCCGCCCATTCGCGGATCTCCTGGAGCTTGCGCGCGGTTCCGGCGAGGTTGCCGATCCGTACGCCGAGGGTGGTCCGGCACAGCCGGGCGCGCATGAGCAGACCCTCGTCGCCCAGCGCCACGGCCTGCTGTTCGAGGCGGGTCGCGGTCGCGTAGCCGGCCTCGGCGTCGTCGACGACCTGCTCCTCCAGCTCCAGCAGGGCGGCTGACAGCTCCTCGGCACCGACCGCACCACCGTCCATCGCCACACCTCCCCGCCCGTCGCCGGCCACCAGCACCCTCACCGTCTCCGATCGGCCCCGAACGCCGCCGGATTACCCGATCGGGGCTGCCTGGTCGAGATCGACGATCTGCCGGCCGAGCGGCCAGAACGCGGCCGGGACGAGCTTGAAGTTGGCGATGCCGAACGGGATCCCGATGATCGTCACGCAGAGCGCGGCACCGGCGACGATGTGGCTCAGCGCGAGCCACCATCCGGCGATCACCACCCACAGCACGTTGGCGATTCCCGAGGCTACTCCCGCGCTGGGACGGGTGACGACGGTGCGGCCGAACGGCCACAGCGCGTACCCCGCCAGGCGCAGTGCCGCGACGCCGAACGGGATGGTGACGATCAGCGCGAAGCAGATCAGCGCGGCGATGCCGTAGCCGATGGCCAGCAACAGCCCGCTTCCGAAGATCAACCACAGTACGTTGAGGATCAGTCGCACCGGTTCAGCATGACCGGTGCGCGCCACCGCGCGGTCCGCATACGCCGGAGGCGTCACTTCGGTACCTCACAGCGCCCCCCGTGCCGGCGGGTGCCGTCGACGCCGGCGGGGCGGAAAACCACCCGGCGACCGGGGCGCAGTTGCGCCGCCCGGTCGGCCGACGCCGGGGTGAGCACCGCGATGACCGGATAGCCGCCGGTCAGCGGGTGGTCCGCCTGGAACACGATCGGCATGCCGTCCGGCGGTACCTGCACGGACCCCCGGACCACCCCCTCGCTGGGCAGCTCCCGGGTGTCGCGGCGGGCCAGCGCCGGGCCGGACAGCCGCAGTCCGACCGCGTCACTCGCCGGGTTCACCGTGTACCCGGCGTCGAGGAACGTCGCGACCGCCTCGGCGGTGAACCAGTCGTCACGCGGCCCGAGATCGACCCGCAGCACCACCGGCTCCCCGCCGTCATCTCCGGCTCCGCGCACCGCCTCACCGGACGAAGCCGCACCGGGAAGAGCCTGGCCCCGCGCGGCCTCCCCGGGAGAGTCCGCACCGGGTGACGACCTTTCCGGGGCGGCACCTCCGGCCCGCGCCGGTCCGGCGGCGGCGATGTCGTCGGCCGCCGCACCAGCCGGGGCGTCGCCCACCGGCAGGACGTCACCGGCCGCGAGCCGGGGCGGGCCGAGCCCGGCCAGCAGGTCGGTCGACCGGGAACCCAGCACCGGCGCGACCGCGAACCCGCCCCGGACGGCCAGGTAGCTGCGCAAGCCCCGGCGCGGCGCGGTGACACCCACCTCGGCGCCCGCCGCCACCCGCACGGCGGACTCGGCGCCGGCCGGCTGGCCGTCCACAGTGAGCGCCGCGTCCGTGCCGGTCAGCGCCACGACCGCCGGCCCGTCGAAGCGGACCCGCAACCCGCCCAGCACGATCTCCAGCGCCGCCGCCCCCGGCTCGTTGCCGACCAGCCGGTTCGCGCGGGCGAACGCGCGGCGGTCGGCCGCACCCGACGGGGCCACCCCCAGCGCCGCCCGCCCGGGCCGCCCCAGATCCTTGAGTACGGTGAGCGGCCCGGGCCGCAGCACGCTCATCCGCACGGGTCCACCGCCCGGAACCGCACCCGCACGCCCGGCACCAGCAGGGCGGGACGGGGCCGGTCGAGGTCCCACACCCGCACCTCGGTACGCCCGACGAGCTGCCACCCACCCGGGCTGTCGGCCGGATACACGCCGGAGAACCGGCCCGCCAGGCCCACCGATCCGGCCGGGATGCGGGTACGCGGCGTGGCCCGGCGCGGCACCGCCAGCCGTGGATCGCCACCGCTCAGGTACGCGAAGCCCGGCGCGAACCCGGCGAACGCCACGGTCCATTCCGTCCCGGTGTGCGCGGCCACCACCGCGTCCTCGGACAGGCCGGTGTGCGCGGCCACCTCCGCGAGATCGGGGCCGTCGTACCGCACGGGGATCTCCACGATGCCCAGGTCCGCGGCGTCGTGCCGGTCGGCGGGCAGCCCCGCGACGGCCGCGCGTACGGCGCCGGGCGAGGTGACGTCCGGGTCCAGCCGGACCAGCACGGTCCGTGCGGCGGGCACCAGGTCGACGACTCCGGGCAGCTCCGCGGTGCGCAGGGCCGCGTACAGGGCGAGCGCCGCGTCGAGCCCGTCGACCTCGATCAGCACCGCCTCCCGCCCGCAGCGCAGAAACCGGGGGGAGGTCGCGGTCATGCCCGTACGGTATCGGGGTTGAACGGCGCGAGCCGCACGCCCGCCGCGCCCAGCGCCGCCGCCACGGCCCGGGCCATCGCCACGGCCCCCGGCGAGTCGCCGTGCACGCAGAGGGAGTCCGCGCGCACCGGCAGGACCGTACCGTCCACCGCGGTCAGTTCGCCCGCCGTGACCAGCCGGACCATCCGCGCGGCCACCTCGGCCGGGTCGTGCAGCAGCGCGCCCGCCTCCCCTCGCGGCACCAGCGTGCCCTGTGGCGTGTACCCGCGATCCGCGAACGCCTCGGCGCGGGTGGGCAGCCCCGCCGCCATGGCCCGGCGCAGGAACGCCGATCCGGGCAGGCCCAGCACCGGCAGCGCGGGGTCGTACCGGTGCACCGCCTCGACCACGGCCGCGGCCTGCTCCTCGTGGTGCACGATCGCGTTGTAGAGGGCGCCGTGCGGCTTGACGTAGCGGACCCGGCCGCCCGCCGCGCGGGCCAGGCCGTCCAGCGCGCCGATCTGGTACAGCACGTCGGCGACCAGGTCGGCGGGCTCGTAGTCGATGAACCGGCGGCCGAATCCGGCCAGGTCGCGGTAGCCGACCTGCGCTCCGATCACCACGCCGCGGGCGACGGCCTGGGCGCACGTGGCCAGCAGCGTACGCGGATCGCCCGCGTGGAACCCGCATGCCACGTTGGCGCTGGTCACCACGTCGAGCATCGCCTCGTCGTCGCCGAGGCCCCAGGCGCCGAAGCCCTCACCGAGGTCGCTGTTGAGGTCGATGGTGGCGGCCGCGGCCATGCCTGGGTTCCCTTCTTTCCCACCCGGATGTGAGGTCCACCATTCACCTGGTGAACCGGCCTATGGGGTACTCAGCTTTCACTCAGGTATACCGCGCCGGTGCCGAAGTTCCGCGTCGGACCGCCCCGGGACACGCCCCCGGCGGGCTCAGTGGCGTTCGCCTCCACCTTCGTGGGGTGGCCGTCACGGCATAGCCGCGTACCGCCCGGGTAAATCCACTGCAGACGATTCCGGAAGGAGCTGCGGTGGAGCTGTTGACAGGCACGATGGCCCTGCTCGTGATCGTGACCGGTACGGCCATGCTCAGTGGCCATCCGGTCATCATGATCGTTCTGGCGGCGGTGCTGGGCGGACTGGTGCTGCTGCTGACGCGCGGCCGGGAGATCCGCGCCCGCCGCCGCGTGCGCCGCACCGTGCCACGGTCCGCGACGGCCGGCCGCCCGGCCGCGAACCGCACCGTGGTGGTGTCAGACGTCGTGGTCCAGGACGTGGTGCCCGAGGACGGGCTCAACCCGGTGCCCCTCGACGGCCGTACGGCGGCCGCCCTGATGTGCGGCACCGTGGGGTTGTTCCTGTTCAACCCCCTGTTCGGGCCGCTGGCCGTCGGACTGGGCGTGGCCGCGTTGCGGCGCGGCACACCGGGCCGGTGGGGCCGCCCGGCCGCCGTGGCCGCGGTGCTGCTCGGGCTGGCCGACCTGCTGGTGTGGGCGGTCCTGCTGCTGTCCCGGCTGGCCCTGCACGGGGTGTTGTGGCACACCTGAGCCCCGGCGCACCGGCAAGATGGGACCCGTGGTCCTGCCGTAGGAGGCGAGGATGCGAGACCCAGACCGCGCCGGCCGGGTGTCGGCGGGAATGCGGGAGTTCTATGACGCGCCGCCCGCCCCCGCCCCGCCGGGCTCACCGGCGGAGCGGGCGCTGGCGTTGTTCCACGACGTGGCGGCCACGGTCCCGGCGTACGCGGATCTCCTGCGCACCCACGGCATCGACCCGCGAACGGTGCGGGACCCGGCCGCCTTCGCCCGCCTGCCGCTGCTGACGAAGGACAACTACCACCGGCGGTACGCCCTGCCGCAGCTGTGCCGTGGCGGGCGACTGGACGCCTGCGACATGGTCGCGGTCTCGTCCGGCTCGTCGGGGACACCCACGGTGTGGCCGCGTTCGGTGCTCGACGAGCGGGCCGTCGCCGCGCGCTTCGAACAGGTCTTCCACGGCGGTTTCCGGGCCGACGAGCGGCGCACCCTGGCCGTGGTGTGCTTCGCGCTGGGCAGCTGGGTCGGCGGCATGTACACCACGGCCTGCTGCCGCCACCTCGCCGCCAAGGGGTACCCGATCACCGTGGTCACCCCGGGCAACGACATCGACGAGATCCTGCGGGTGCTGCCGGAGCTGGGCCCGTACGCGGATCAGGTGGTGTTGCTGGGTTATCCGCCGTTCCTCAAGAACGTCATCGACGTCGGCGCGGCGCGCGGCGTCGACTGGCGCCGGTACCGGATCAGGCTGGTGCTGGCGGGCGAGGTGTTCAGCGAGCAGTGGCGCGATCTGGTGGGCGGGCGCGCCGGGATGGGCGACCCCACCCGGGACTCGGCCTCGTTGTACGGCACCGCGGACGCGGGCGTGCTGGGCACCGAGACGCCGCTGAGCATCGCGGTGCGGCGGTTCCTGGCCCGCGATCCGGCGGCGGCGCGCGAGTTGTTCGGCTCCGACCGGCTGCCCACCCTCGTCCAGTACGACCCGGGCAGCCGCTACTTCGAGACCCATGCGGGCACGCTGTTGTTCAGCTGCGACGGCGCGGTGCCGTTGGTCCGCTACCACATCGCCGACGAGGGCGGGCTGATCGGCCACGACGAGCTGCTGGAGTTCTGCGCCCGGCACGGCTTCGACCCCGCCGAGGCCGCCGACCCGCGCGGCGCGCCGCGGCTGCCGTTCGTGTACGTCTTCGGGCGCTCGCTGTTCACGGTGTCGTTCTTCGGCGCGAACGTCTATCCCGAGAACGTCACGGTGGGCCTGGAGCGGCCGGGGGTGAGCGACCGGGTGACCGGCAAGTTCGTGCTCGACGTCGTCGAGGACGCCGACCACGACCGGCGGCTGCGCATCGTGGTCGAGCTGGCCCCCGGCGTGCCCGCCGAACCCGGACTGGCGAGCGCCCTCGCGGAGTCGATCCGCGCCGAGCTGCTGCGGCTCAACAGCGAGTTCGCCCACTATGTCCCGCACGGGTACCAGACCCCGCTACTCGAGCTGCGGCCCGCGGGCGACCCGGAGTTCTTCCCGCCCGGCGTCAAACACCGCTACACCCGTCCGCCCGGCGGGCATTGAATTCGTTTATTCGGTGGCGCGCGCCGGAGCCGTTGCGCAGACTGTGTTCCGACGCCGCGGGGCGAGAAATTCGCACCGCGATAGGCGTTGACGAATAGAGCGGGTTCCGTCATCATTGACCGGCACCGCGGAGCCTGAGGGGAGTTGAACCACCATGTCGTGTCGCTTGAATGACGCCATCGCCCTGGCCGGAGTGGCATGGGATCAGCTCACGATGAAGTGCCTCCGAAGTTGTCACCTGGAGCGCTGGAGCGGCTGACGCAGCACCGCCTGCGCCCGGCCGCCCGCCTCGCCCCTTGAGGTCCGGGCGGCTTTTTCGTGCCCAGAATCGCCCTACGGGTGTAGCTCAATGGTCCAGAGCACCGGTCTCCAAAACCGAAGGTTGCAGGTTCGAATCCTGCCGCCCGTGCAATTTCCTTTCCTTTCAACTCCACAGCGAATCGCCTCGCGGTTGTAGCACAACGGCAGTGCGCCGCCTTGCCATGGCGGAGACCGGGGTTCGACTCCCCGTAGCCGCTCTCGTCACCACCCCACGACGACATCACGAAGGGAGGTGGGCCCGGTGACCGCAGTCCTCGTTCTCAACGCCGACCTCGGTCCGCTGCACCGGGTCAGCCTCAAGCACGCCGTACGGATGCTGTGCCGCCAGGTGGCCGAGGTGCACGAGGCCGAGCCGGACCGGCTCATCGGCGTGTACCCGGTGCCCCGGGTCGTGCGGCTCATCGCGTACGTGGTGACCCGCTGGCGCTACGGCCGCGGCCCGGGCTGGTCCCGGCCGGGCGTGCTCGCCCGGGACAAGCGCCGGTGCGGCTACTGCGGCGGCGCCGCGTCCACCATCGACCACGTCCTGCCGCGCTCGCGTGGCGGGGCAAACACCTGGCAGAACACGGTCGCCGCGTGCGGACCGTGCAACCAGCGCAAGGGCGACCGCACCCCGGCCGAGGCCGGGATGCCGCTGCGAATCTCCCCCGGGATCCCCGGCTGGGCGCAGCTCGCCACGCGCTGAGGTCCGGGCCGGCGGGTATTCGCTACCCCCGCCGGCCCGGGCTCACACCCTCGTGGCCCAATCGGGAGAGGCACGGCGCCGAGATCGCCGACGGTGCGGGTTCGAATCCCGCCGAGGGTACGGTCGGCTGCCCGATGGTCAGGGACCTGTCTGCAAACGGGATACGCCGGTTCGATTCCTTGAAGAGTTCGGGTCCGTTGTGCACCCGAACTCTTCAAGGTCGCATCTCAGCCCGGGATGACCGGCAGGCCGTGCAGGCCCCGCATCAGCACCCCAGGGCGCCACGTCAGCTCCTGCTCGGGCACGGCCAGCCGCATGTCGGGGTAGCGGGCCTGCAGCTTGCCGAACGCGATCTGGGCCTCCAGCCGGGCCAGCGGCGCGCCGAGGCAGTAGTGGATGCCGTGTCCGAACGCCAGGTGCGGGTTCTGGGCCCGGTCCAGCCGCATGTCGTCGGGGTCGGGGAACCGGTCCTCGTCGCGGTTGGCCGACAGCAGCACGACGAGCACCGCGTCCCCGGCCGCGATGCGCTGCCCGCCGATCTCCAGATCCTCGGTGGCGATCCGGAAGGTCGAGGTCTCCACCGGGCTCTCGTACCGGAGGAACTCCTCGATCGCCGTCGGCAGCAGGGCCGGGTCGTCGCGCAGCCGCTCCCAGCGCTCCCGCCGGCCCAGCAGGATCAGGGCGCCGTTGCCGATGAGGTTGACCGTGGTCTCGTGTCCGGCGATGAGCAGGAGGAAGATCATCGAGGACAGCTCGTCCTCGGTCAGCCGGTCCTCCTGGTCGCGGACGTCGATCAGCCCGGAGATCAGGTCGTCGCCGCCGCGCTCCCGTCGTTCGGCCAGCAGGGCGCGCAGGTACGTCACCATCTCCTGGACGGCCACGGGCAGGCGATCACCCGCCAGGGCGCCGGTCACGATGATGTTCGACCAGGTGCGGAACTTGTCCCGGTCGGCGGCGGGCACCCCGATCAGCTCACAGATGACCTGGATCGGCAGCGGGAAGGCGAAGTCGTCGATGAGGTCGACCGCCTCCCGCCCGGCCATGTCGTCGAGCAGGCCGTCGGTGATCTCCTCGATCCGGGGCCGCAGCGCCTCGATCCGCCGGGCGGTGAAGACGGCGGACACCAGCCGGCGCAGTCGAGTGTGGACGGGCGGATCCGAGGAGAGCATGTGCCGGGCGATGGCCGATGAGATCGACGGGTTGGTGCTCGTCGCGTTGACCGCGTCGAACGGGATCACCTTGGACAGTCGCGGGTCGGCCAGCGCCTTCCGGCCGTCGTCGTACCGGGTGACCATCCAGGCGTCCATGTCGTTGGGTAGCCGCACCTGCCGTACCGGGCCGGTGCGGCGCCAGTGTGCGTACACGGGGTGGGGGTTGGCTTGGAAGGCCGGATCGGCGAAGTCCTCGGTGAGCTGCTGCGTCATCACACCCTCCGGATACATCGGCGAAGGTCTATGACTTTACCCCGTATAGGCAACAGCGCCCAGGCGAGAAATCCCCACGACAGGTCCGAACCGGCCTGACCCGGCCGTCACGGTCCGCTCGGCGGCTCCCCGGCCGCCAGCCGGGCCACGTGCGTGGCGATCCGGCGGGCCCGGGTCTCGGGCCGTACCGCCCGCTCGACCGCGAACAGGATCTGGTAGCGGTTGCTGCGGCTGAGCTTGTCGAACGCCGCCGCCGCGGCGGGCTCGGCGTCCAGTGCGGCCCGCAGGTCCGCCGGTACCGTGGCGGTGCTCGGCGGGGAGTACGCCCGGTCCCACCGGCCGTCCGCCTTGGCCGCCTCGATCTGGGCCAGCCCGGCCGGACGCATCCGGCCCTCGGCGATCAACTGCTCCACCCGGGCACAGTTGATTTTCGACCATGAACTGCGCTTGCGCCGGGGCGTGAACCGCTGCGCCCACCAGCCGTCCGGGACGTTGCCACTGAACGACTTCCCGTCGATCCAGCCGTAGCACAGGGCCACGTCCAGCGCCTCGGCCCGGCTGACCGAGGGCACCGGCGTGCCCTTCTTCGGCAGCGCCACCCACACCTCGGCGGCCGTGCTGTGGTGCTGCTCCATCCAGGCCGTGAAGTCGTCCGGCGAGGCGAAGGTCAGATTCTCATCCGTCATCAGATCCCCACAGTGGTTGCCGGGCGCGCGGTGCGCGTACTCGAAGCTACCTGTCGGGGATGTCGGCGGCGGACCCCCGCCGGTTGCGGCGGGGCGCGGCGTCAGGGGCTGACGAGCCCCAGGTAAGCCAGCTTCTGCTGAATGATCTCGGGCGTGAACGGCTTGAGGACGTACTCGTGGGCACCGGCCGCCAGCGCCCGCACCATCTGGCTGTGCTCGCTCTCGGTGGTCACCATCATCATGCACATGTCGCGCAGCGGCTGGATCTTGCGCACGTTACGGATCAGCTCGAGGCCGTCCATGACCGGCATGTTCCAGTCGATCAGCGCGACGTCGGGCACGGTGGGGATCTCGTTGAGCAGGTCCAGGGCTTCCTGCCCGTTGCCCGCCTCGTACACGGCAAATCCGAAACCGCTCACGATCCGGCGCAGGATGCGTCGCATCGTGCCCGAGTCGTCAACCACCAGGGCCAGCATGTGCCCGCCTTTCGCCGAGACCTGAGGCAACGAACTCCCATCGGCCCGGGCCGGGACCACATGAGCGGAACCGCCGCCGAGCGGCCGACTACTACCGCCCGTGTCGCGAGGCTCACTCAGCGGTCACGACAAAGCCGGGCAAACACCCCTCCCGCTCCCACGCCGCTCGCCCGCGCCGGGCGTAACTTGTGGGGTGGTCAGGTCCCCTGCGTCCCGTATCTCCCGGCGAGGAGCCCGTCCGGGGTAAGGTCGGCCTGATCTCCGTCGGCGGGTCCGGGCACGAACCGCTGCACGCCGGTTTCGTGGGCCCCGGCTTGCCACCTCGCGTCTGTGGCGGTGAGCGCGGATCTTGAGCAGGTCGGGTCAGCGCCGAACCCGAACTCTTCACCAACCCGGGCCCACCCGGCCGTTGGCGACGTGTCCGCGTCGACGCTGACCGTGATCAACCCGCACGGGCCGCACGCGCGACCGGCCGCCCGGCCGGTCGCCCTGGTCCGGACGTTCGACGCCGACGTGCGGGTCCGCAACTTGGACACGGGCTCGGAATGCGTGCCCGCGTCCAGCCCGTCCCCGGGGGCGACCCTCGGCGCTCGAGCGGGGCACCGGATCGAGGCCCGCGCCTCCGGCCCGCAGGCACGGCGGGCCATCGAGCGGAAACCACCCGGCGTCCGCCCGCATCCGGGCGGACGCGACCATAATGAGCGGGACATCGTTCTCGTGACGAGGGGGACCGAATGAGCTCCCACACCTACCGGGTGACCGAGATCGTCGGCAGTTCACCCGACGGTCTCGACCAGGCGATCCGCAACGGCGTCCAGCGGGCCTCGCAGACTCTGCACAACCTCGACTGGTTCGAGGTCACCGAGATCCGGGGCCACCTGGAGAACGGCGAGATCGGCCACGTCCAGGTGACCATGAAGGTCGGCTTCCGGCTCGACGACACCTGATCGGGCCGGTGACCGGACGCGCCGCCGTCCACGCGTACAGTGATAGTGTTTGGGGGAATTTACCCCCATTGTCCGGTGCGCGAGCCGTAGCGGAGGCCGGCGCCCGGCGATCCTTCCCCCGGGAGCAGCAGAATGACGGACACCGGTTCCGCGACCTTCGTGCATCCCAGTGCCGACGTCGAGGTCGGGGCACAGGTCGGCGCGGGCACCAAGGTGTGGCACCTGGCGCACGTGCGGGACAGCGCCAAGGTGGGCAGCGGCTGCGTGATCGGGCGCAACGTCTACATCGACGCGCAGGTGATCGTCGGCGATCTCGTGAAGATCCAGAACAACGTCTCGGTCTACCAGGGCGTGACCCTGGAGGACGAGGTCTTCGTCGGACCGTGCGCGGTGTTCACCAACGACCGGCGCCCACGGGCGCAGAATCCCGGCTGGACGATCACCCCCACCGTGGTGCGCCACGGCGCGTCCATCGGCGCCAACGCCACCCTGGTCTGCGGCATCGAGGTGGGCGCGTACGCCATGATCGCCGCGGGTTCCGTGGTCACCAAGGACGTGGCCCCCCACCAACTGGTCGCGGGCAACCCGGCGCGGCCGATCGGCTGGGTGGACGAGCGCGGCGAGGTCATCTCCCGGCAGCCCGAACCCCCGGCGTCGATCGCCGAACGGGTCCGGGCCGCCGAATCCGGCCACCGCTGACGGGCGGCGACCGGGGCGGTCAGCCGCCGATCACGACCCGGTGGACACCGGGCCACAGGGCGGGGTCGGTGACCCGGCGCCCGTCGACCAGGACCCGTACGCCCGGCAGGTGAGTCGCGCTCAGCGTGCGGTACTCGGGGTGGTCGGCCTGCACCATGGCCGCACTGACCCGCTGACCGTGATGGGCGGGCAACCCCAGCGCCTCGAGCTCGTCGACGGTGTACATCGGATCGCTGACGTAGGGCCGCGCGCCGCGCCCGCGCAGCGCCGCCACGGTGGCGAAGACCCCGGAGAACGCGGTCTCCTTCACGCCACCCCGGTAGGCGGCTCCCAGCACCAGCACGTCCAGGCCGTTGAGGTCACCGGCCGCGGCGGCCAGCAGGTCGACCGCGTACGCGGGCATCGCGGCGTTCGCCTCGCGGGCCGAGCGAACCACCGTGGCGGACGGGTCGTTCCACAGGTACAGCCGGGGGTAGACCGGGATGCAGTGCCCGCCCACCGCGATGCCGGGCGTGTGGATGTGGCTGTACGGCTGGGTGTTGCAGGCCTCGATCACCCGGGCGATGTCCACCCCGACGGTGCCGGCGAAGCGCGCGAACTGGTTCGCCAACCCGATGTTGACATCGCGGTACGTGGTCTCCGCCAGCTTCGCCAGCTCGGCCGCCTCGGGGCAGCCCAGATCCCAGACACCGTTGGGGCGGGCCAGGTCGGGCCGGTCGTCGAAATCGAGCACCGCCTCGTAGAACGCCACCCCACGACGGGCCGACGCCGGGTTCACGCCGCCCACGAGTTTCGGGTAGCGGCGCAGGTCGGCGAAGACCCGGCCGGTCAGCACCCGCTCGGGGCTGAACACCAGATCGAAGTCCTCCCCCGCGGTCAGCCCGGAACCCTCCCGCAGCATCGGCGCCCAGCGCCCGCGCGTCGTACCGACCGGCAGCGTCGTCTCGTAGCTGACCAGCGTGCCGGGACGCAGGCCCGCGGCGACGGCCCGGGTCGCCTCGTCCATCCACCCGAACTCTGGCCGCCCGTCGCCGTCCACGAACAGCGGCACCACCAGCACGACCACGTCTGCGTCGGCGACCGCGGCGGTGGTGTCGGTGGTGGCCCGCAGCAGGCCGGTCACCACCGCCTCCTTCAGCCGCACGTCCAGGTCGGCCTCGCCGGGAAACGGCACGACCCCGTCGTTGACCATCCGTACGGTCCGCTCGGACACGTCGGCGCCCACCACCTGGTGGCCCTTGCCGGCGAACTGCACGGCCAACGGCAGACCGATCTTGCCGAGGGCAACGACACAGATCTTCATGTACTCCATCTCTCCTTCGGGGCAGGTTGCGCGCTCAGGCCAGCGACTGCGCCGGGGCGTCGGCGCGCCCGGTGCGGGCCGCGGGCGCGGCGGTGGCGTCGCGGGGTACGACGCGCTCGTACACCTCGTCGAGGACGCGCGCCTGGGCCTGCCAGGTCCAGTTCTCCAGCAGCCCGGGCCGGTCGTACGCCGCCCGGTAGCGGGCCGGGTCGGCCAGGACGGCGCGTACCGCGCGGGTGAAGTCCGCGACGTCCTCGGCCCGGAACACCTCCCCGTTGCCGGTCTGCCGGGTCGTCTCGGCCATGACGCGCATGTCGCTGACGACGATCGGCAGGCGGGCGTGGGAGTACTCGAAGTACTTGGTGATGAGGGCGATCTCATGGTTGGCGCAGTGATGGATCGGGATCACGCCGACGTCGGCGCCGGACAGCAACCGCACGACGTGCCAGTGCGGTACGTAGGACAGGACGTGGACCCGGTCCGCGACGCCCAGCTCACCGGCCCGCTGCCGCAGCGTGGCGATGAAAGGGCTGGTGCGGTTGCTGACGACGAAGGCGACGTGCGCCCCGTCCAGCTCCGGCAGGGCCTCGACCATCACCCGCAGGCCGCGTTGCGCGGCGGCCGCTCCGCTGTAGACCAGCAACGGGGTGTCCGGGCCGACGCGGCACCGGGCGCGCAGATCGGGCACCTCGTGGTCGCCGGGCGGCACGTGATCCTGGGCCGGCGCGTTGAGCACCACGGCCGGGAGTTGCGGGAGCTGGTACTGCTGCTGCAACAGCTCGGCGAGGCCGGTGGAGACGGTGATGGTGGCGTCCGCGTACGGCACGTACTCGCGCTCGGCGGACAGATTGGCCGGCAGCCAGCGGTGGTCGTTGCGCCGGGGCAGGAGGCCCGCAAGGTACTCGTGGGCGTCCCAGACCAGCTTCACCGACCGGCCCTTCGCCCGTGCCCGGATCTTGGCGCGAGCACCGACGCCGAGCATGGCGAAGTCGTTGGCGTGGATCAGGTCAGGCTTGAGTTTGTCGATCACCGGGCCGTAGGTCAGCTCGAAGTCCCACAGCCGCGGCTCCAGCATCCGCCAGGCGCGGTCGCCCAGGAGCCGCAGCCAGAAGGCCGTGTAGAGCCGCCCCTTGGGGGTGTCGAAGTCGGCGAGGCGCGTCTGCGCCCGGATGAGCTGCCCTTGCCGGTACGCGACCCAGCGGCCCGCGATCCTGGCGAGCCGGGTCTCGGCGCCCAGCAGGGCACGCCGAGCGCCGGAGTGCGTCCCCTCGGCGATGCCCACGGCACGTCGGATGGTGATGTCGGCCTTCCAGGCGCCCACCTGCCGGACCCGGCATTCGGCGATGCCGGTCGGCGGATAGGCCAGCGGTGACCGCAGCAACCGCCGACGGCATGCCCGGGCACCTACGTTCGGGGTGCGGGGTACGGGCAGCAGGCGGACCTGCGCGGCGCCCAGTGACCAGGTGTGCGGCGAGGCGTTCGACGATCGGCCCAGCAGGATGACGTCCCAGCCGGCCTCGGCGGCGGAGCGGGCGGTCTTCTGTACCCGGGAGTCGCCCTTGACGCCGTTGTCAACCAGCATGACCACCCGACCGCGGTGGCCCGCGCCGGCCACGTCATCGATCGCCATAACTCGCCCTCCGTCGTGGGCGCGAGCGCCCCAATTCGTCTGATGTACTCGTTTTACCCCAAACGCGGTGGACGTTGGCCGCGCCGAACCGCTCCGGCGTCTATTCGTCGGCCAAGGTGGCCGTGTCCTGGGCGAGGGGGTGGCCGGGAGTGCGCTGTCGCGGGTGGCGGGTGGCGGGGTCGGCGGGTGGAACGGGCACCGTGGCGCCCTGGTGTGCGGAGGTCAGGACCGCGGCGGCGACCTCGACGGTGCGCAGACCTTCGCGCAGCGAGACGATGCCGGTCTGTTTGCCATCGACCGCGTCGCGGAACATCTCGTGTTCGACCAGCAGTGGTTCGCGTTTGGGGATGGCATAGCGGATCATGTCGCCCTGGGAGACCCCGACGAAGGTACGCAGGGCCTCCCACTCAGTGTCGATCGCGGCGTTGGCGTAGAACGTCAGGTCAGCGGTCAGCGTGTCCGCTACGTAGCAGCCCCGGTCGCCGGTGACCACGGTCGAGCGTTCCTTGAGCGGGCTCAGCCAGTTGACCAGGTGGTTGACCACGGCACCGTCGGCGAGCTGCCCGACCGCGGCCAGCATGTCCTCGTGCGGGCGGCCACTGCGCGACGCGGTCCGCGCCGCGATCGACACGTACGGCTGACCGGTGACCCAGCCGGTGAGGTCGATGTCGTGGGTGGCCAGGTCCAGCACCACCCCCACGTCGGAGATCCGGTGCGGGTACGGGCCCTGCCGGCGGGTGACCACCTGGAAAACCTCACCCAGTTCGCTGGCCTCCAGCCGGGTCTGCAGGCTGCGCAACGCCGGGTTGTACCGCTCGATGTGCCCCACCCCGGCGACCAGCCCGCGCGACTCGAACGCCTCGACCAGGTGCCGGGCCTCCCCCACCGACAACGCCAGCGGCTTCTCGATCAGCGCGCACACCCCGTGGCCGGCCAGCTCCAACCCGACCTGCTCGTGCCACGCCGTCGGGCAGGCCACCACCGCATAGTCCAGCCCCAGCGCGAGCAGGTCCGCCAGATCGGTCACCACCGGCACCGGCAGAGTCCCGCCCGGGTCACCGGCCGGGTCCTGTACCCCGACGAAGTCCACCCCGTCCAACCCCGCCAGCACCCGCGCGTGATTGCGGCCCATCGCGCCCAGCCCGATCAGCCCGGCCCGCAGCCGGCGCCCGCCCGCCCTCACGCCGCCACCCGCACCGCGTTGACCGCCACCGCGATCCGCTCCAGCTCGGCCTGCGTCAACGACGGGAACACCGGCAACGACAACACCTGCCGCGCCGCCCGCTCGGTCTCCGGCAACTCCCCTCGCACCCCCGGCGAGTCCCGGAACGGCCGCAACCGGTGGATCGGCGTCGGGTAGTACACCCCCGTGCCCACCCCCCGCTCCCGCAACTCCTGCGCGACCGCGTCGCGGTCACCGTCGACCCGCACCGTGTACTGGTGATAGACGTGCGACACCCCGTCCGCCACCGGCGGGGTCGCCACCGCGGTCAGCGTGGCGTCGAAGAACTTCGCGTGCGCCCGCCGCTGCCGCGTCCACTGCGGCAACTGCCGCAACTGCTCCCGCCCGATCGCGGCGGCCACATCCGTCAACCGGACGTTCGCACCGACGATCTCGTTGGCGTACCGCTGCTCCATCCCCTGATTCCGCAACAATCGCAACCGGCGGGCCAGGTCGGCATCGCCGGTGGCGACCATTCCGCCCTCCAGCGAGTGCATGTTCTTCGTCGGATAGAAGCTGAAACACCCCGCGTCCCCGAACGTCCCCACCGGACGTCCATGCAACGCCGCCGCGTGCGCCTGACACGCGTCCTCCACCACCGCCAGCCCATGCCGTTGCGCGATCGGCATGATCTGGTCCATCGCGGCGGGATGCCCGTACAGATGCACCGGAAGGATCGCCACCGTCCGCGCCGTCACCGCCGCGGCCACCGCCGCCGGGTCCAGGCAGAAGCTGTCCGCCTCGATATCGGCGAACACCGGTTCCGCACCCACCAGCCGCACCGCGTTCGCCGTCGCCGCGAAGGAGAACGACGGCACCACCACCTCGTCACCGGGACCCACACCCAACCCCAGCAGGCACAGATACAGCGCCGAGGTCCCCGAGTTCACTGCCACGCAGTGCCGGCCCCCGACCACCTCGGAGAATTCCTCCTCGAACGCCGCCACCTCGGGCCCCTGCACCACCATCCCCGAGCGCAACACCCGAACGGCAGCCTCGATCTCCCGCTCACCGATCACCGGCCGCGCGGCCGGGATCGGTTCAAAGGCCCCAGACATGGCACCCTTCCTGTCGAAGCTCACCGTCCACGCGACGGTGCTGATGGTGGAAAGCGCGCACCGCGGAGAATCCGGCAGACGCTACTGAAACCAACGACCCGAGGGTCGTTGAGATCCGGAGCCGGCCGCGCACCAGGACGCGTCGGACCCCAGGTACGGAACGGCCGGGCAGTTCTGCGCCTCGAACGGGGGAAGTCGCCCCGCCGCACCCGCGCTCGCGGGTCGGTCGTTGAAGTCTGGACATCGGGGAGCCCCGTCGACGTTCCCGCCCGGATCTCACCGAAGGCAGCATTCATTGAACGGCTTCCGCACCGCGCCGCGCCTGGCCGTGATCGTCGCCAACAACATCACCGGCGACTCGCGGGTCCAGAAGGCCGCCATCGCCGCGGCCCGCGACGGCTGGGACGTCACCGTGGTCGGGCGCAGCCTGTCGAAGCAACGGGAAGAATCCATGATGGGGCCGGTGAAGGTCCTCCGGCTGCCCGTGCTGGACAACTACCGGCAGTATCGCCGGCGCCAGGGCCGCAACATGCGCTGCCGGTTGACCCAGGCCGGCCTGCCCGACCGGAACGCGCTCAACCGCTACCGGGGCGCGCACGACGCCTGGCGGTTGCGCCAGGAGACGCGGCTGGCGGCGGATACCGCCACCTGGCTGAATCCGAGCCGCCGGGCGTGGATGAGAATGCGCCACGACGTCTACCGCCTGCGCAACCGGCTGTGGCGGTGGGAGGAGGACCGGATCTCCGCCGCCGGTGCCGCGACCGGCGACTGGCGCCGGGACGTACCCGAACAGGTGGACCGCGATCTCGCGTTCGTACCGGTACTGGTGGACCTGGCGCCGGACGTCATCCACGCCAACGACATCACCACGATCAGCACGGCCGCCCAGGCCGTCGTCCGGCTGCGCCGTGGCGGACACCGGGTGAACTGGCTCTACGACGCGCACGAGTACGTCCGGGGGTTCGAATGGACCCGGCCACAGCATGCACACGGCTTCCCGGCGATGGAACGCGAATTCATCCACCGCGCCGACGCCGTGGTCACGGTCTCACCCCAGCTGGCGGAACTGCTGCGCGAAGCGTACGACCTGGCGCAGGCACCGCTGGTCGTACGGAACGCCCCGATCCAGGAGGTGATCGGCGCTGGCGACACGGCCGTGTCGGTGCGGCAGGCCGCGGGCCTCGGCGCCGGAGTGCCGCTGCTGGTGTACGCCGGCTGGATCGGCCCCGAACGCGGACTGGGCACGGCGATCCGCGCCCTGCCCGCCCTGCCCGGCTTCCACCTGGCGATCGTGGCCAACCGCCACAACGCGGAACTGCGGGCGCTGCTGGGCGACGCCGTCGAGCGGGGCGTGCGCGACCGGGTGCACGTGGTGCCGTACGTCGCCCAGCACCTCGTGCCCGACTACCTGGCCTCGGCGGACCTGGGGATCGTCTGCTTCAGACACACCCCCAACTGCGAGGTCTCCCTACCCACCAAGGTGCCCGAGTATCTGCACGCCCGGCTGCCCCTGGTTGTCAGCGACATCCGAGTCGTGGGCGACTTCGTACGGCAGCACGGCTTCGGTGAGGTGTTCACCGCCGAGGACGAGCGGAGCTTCGCCGAAGCCGTCTCGCGTGCCCACGCCGGGCGCGCCGCCCTGGCCGCACGGATCACCGAGGACGTGCTCCGGGACCTGTCCTGGGAGCATCAGAGCGGCGGGCTGGTGCAGCTGTACCGGCACATCGCTCCGCGCACCCCCGAAACCACCCGCCCGACGGTGTCCTGGACGGTGCGCGAGAGCGCCGAGACACCGGCCCAGACCGATCCGGCCACCCGGGGCTGGCGCCCACTGGCGAGCACCGGGACCCGGCTGGGCGTCGGGCCCGCCAACTACGCGGGGCAGGCCGCCGGCTTCGCGCAGGCGGTGTGCCGCCTGCGCGACGACGTCTCCGCCGAGGTCTTCATGTACCGGTCTGCGCAGGACCGCTGCTTCCCGGCCGACGTCTACCTCGACGACGCGCAGCTGAACCAGCCCGAGCTGCAGGTCGAACAGGTACGGCGCATCCGGCGCCGGTACACCCATCTGCTCGCCGAGGCGTTCCGTCCGGTCTTCGGCCGCCTCAACGGCTACCACATCGGCGCCGACCTGCCCATGCTGGCATCGGCGGGCATCAAGGTGGCGTTGCTGGCGCACGGCACCGAGGTGCGCGATCCGGCGCGGCACCTCGCCGAGCACCCGTTCTCCCACTTCCGGGACGCCGAGCCGGACCGGGTCGCGAACCTCACCGCCATCACCGAACGGAACCGGCGGGTGGCCGAGCAGAGCGGCTTACCGGTGTACGTGACAACGCCCGACCTGCTCGACGACCTGCCCTGGGCGACCTGGACGCCGCTGGTCGTCGACGTCGACGCCTGGTACTGCGACCGGCCGGTGATGGAGCGGGTCCGTCCCGTCGTGCTGCTCGCCCCGTCGGCCCGCTGGACGAAGGGCACCGATCGCGTCCTGCCGGTGCTGGAGGATCTGGACCGCCGAGGCGCGATCGAGCTGCGGCTGGCCGAGCAGGTGCAGTGGGCCGAGATGCGGAAACAGATCCACGACGCCGACGTGGTCATCGACCAGTTCACCACCGGCGCGTACGGTGCCCTGTCGTGTGAGGCGATGGCGGCCGGGCGCGTCGTCGTGGCGTACCTGAGTGACCGGGTGAAGGCGGTCGCCGGAGCGGACCTGCCGATCGTCGAGGCGACCCCGGACACGCTGGCCACCGCGCTGCAGAGTCTGATCGACGACCGCGACCACGCGGCGAAGACCGGCGCGGCGTCACGGGAGTTCGCGGTGACTCACCACAACGGCGAACGCACCGCCCGGGCGCTGTCGGACTTCCTGACCTAGGGTCACCCTACCGCGCCGCGTCCAGCCGAGCCCGCAGCTCCGGATCGAGCGTGAGGGCGGCCGCGTCCATCACCTCGTCGAGCCGGTCGAGGGTGCTGGCGCCGACGATCGGGAAGACCGGCGGGTCGCCGCCGAGCAGCCACGCCAGCACGACCTGGTTGCGGGTGACACCCAGATCCCGGGCCACCTCCGCGAGGGCCGCCAGGCGACGGGTCGTGCCGGGATGGTCGTAGGCCTGCTCCAGCGGCCGATCCGCGCGGCTGTACCCCCCGTTCAACAGCGTCGAGTACGCCCAGAGCTCGAGCTCCGGGTCAGCCCGCACATAGTCCAGCGTCTCCGGGAAGACCATCCGGTGCGACGTCGCCTCCAACGCCGCCCCAGGACGCGGCTGCACGTACGAATAGCGCAGTTGCATGGCCGTCCAGCCGGGGACGTCGCGCGCGGCGGCGAGGCCCCGGGCGCGCTCGACCCGCCAGGCGGGAGTGTTCGACGCGCCGAGGCGACGGACCTTGCCCGCAGCCGCCAGTTCCGCGAAGACACTCACCGTGTCGGCCAGCTCCACCGACCGATCCTCGATGTGCGCCCAGTACATGTCCACGTGATCCACGCCGAGCCGCCGCAGGCTCGCGCCCATGGCCGCGCCCACCGCCGCACGGGTCAGGCCCTCCGGCGCGTCCAACCCACGGGTCGCGTCCGTGGGCTGCGCGCCGGCCTTGGTGCTGAGCAGGATGCGCGCACGCATCCCCGGGCGCGCCGCCAACCAGCGGCCGATCACCTGTTCGCTCTGGCCACCGAAGCCGGAGGGATGCAACCAGAATGCGTAGTTGTTCGCGGTGTCGATCCACCGGCCACCTCGCTGCACGAAGCGGTCGAGCAGGGCGAAGGAATCCGCCTCACCGATCCGGGTACCGAACAGCATCGCTCCGAGCACGATCTCAGCCATGCCGACGATCGTGGTCCCTGGAGCGCGCTCCAGGTCAAGCGAACGTTGGAGACTTCAGGTCCGTTCCGCGCCGGAACTCTTCAACACCCCGATGTGGACACCGTCGGCACAATCGATGCCATGTCGTCCTCCTACACGCCCGGCGAGACCGCCCACCGGACCGGCTTCAGCCTGGACACCTTGCGCTACTACGAGCGGATCGGGCTCCTGGCCGGTGTCGGCCGCACGCCGGGCGGGCAACGCCAGTACAGCGACGATGACCTCGGGTTGCTGGAGGTCCTGCGCTGCCTGCGGGAGACCGGCATGCCGATCCACCGGATGCGTGAGTTCGCCGACCTGTGCCGCGCGGAGGACACCATCACCGAACGCATCGACCTCCTTGAGGAGCACGACCGCGATGTCCGCCAGCGCATCGCAACCCTGCAGTCCCAGCGCACCCGCCTGCGGGAGAAGATCGCCTACTACCGGGACGCCCACTCGTGATCGGAGGGCCCTCGTTGCTGGACGAGGTCATGGTGGCCGCCGAGATCGCCGACTGCCTCGGCGTCTCGCGTCAGCGCGTGGCCGTTCAGGTCGAGCGAAGCGACTTTCCCATGCCTATCGCACGCCTGTCGGTGGGCAGGATGTGGCGCACATCCGACGTCCGCCAATGGGCCGCCAGCAGATCACATCGGGTCCACGAGGACGAGCGGGAATAGCCGCACCTTCACGCCAGGTGCGGTCGTCGTCGCCCTGCCAAACGCTCACGCCCGTACGGCCGGCTGCTCGCCGTGGACGGTGGGCTCGGTGGTGTCGATTCAGCCCCGCATGACGCGCCGCTCGCCGCCCTCGTTGTCGCGGTAGTACACACGCAGCCGGTAGCCGTCCGGAACGACCGACAACGCGACGTCGCCGAGGGTGACCAGGTCCGGTCGCCCGGCGAGCCACGTCGTGACCCGGCCGAAGACCTCGGCCGGCGTGCCGCCCGTGAACGAGGCACATCGCGCCCAGTCCTCCCGCTCGTCACCGGGCGGCGAAGGGTACCGGTCCGCCCCGGGAGTCTGCGGGACGACCGGCTCGGGGCCGGTGACCACCGCCGTGGAACCCACGGGGGCGCCGTCGAGCAGCCCCTGCACGAACCAGTCGTTGATGGCCTCGTCGTACTCGACGCTCCACTCGCTGACCGGCCCGACGTCGGCGGTGATGGCGTTCTTGGCGTTGTCGAGCGCCGCGTCCAGCGTGGCGATCTCCAGGTCCGCCCCTTTGTACTCCACCAGGTACGTCATCTGTTTCCTCCCAAACAGCCCCGTGACGGCTGCCGGTGCCTACTACCCACCACCGTCGGCCCGTATGCGGCGCGGTGGCGTACGGATGCTGCGGCCAGAGGAAGATCGGCACAGCGGTCGACGGGATGGCCCGCTATATCGAGGATCTGGCACCGCAGGAGGTGCTGGTCTCCGCGCTGCTCGCGGATCCCGACGGCCGGCATCTGCGTCACGGCGCCGCGCCCAGCCTGCCCACCTTCATAAACAGGACTCGAGGGCGGAATCCGGACATCCGTACGGCCCGCGCGACCGGCACCCGGCCGGAGTGTCACGTAGTCGGCTCCGCCTCGCACCGCACCTTGCCACCCGTATGGACAGGTGGCCGCCGGCCACGCGGAAGTGGTCACCGGCCGAAAGTATGAGCTGCAACTGGTAGGCAACCCGCGCGGACCCGGGCACGCACCGCACGACCCCGAATCTTCTTCATGTGACCGGCTGACATGGGCCGGACCAAACCGGGGGAGATTCACTGTGGGTCGCAAGACGATGCGCAAGGTCGCGACGATGGTCGGCGTGCTGCTCGCCGGTGCCGGTGCCTCGCTGGTCACCCTGACGGTGACCGCCGCACCCGCCCAGGCCGCCACCGTCACCACGTCCACCCTGCAGTCGCAACTGGTGACCTACACCAACAACACCCGCGTCCGGGCCGGCTGCAAGCCCATCCGCGTCGACAGCCGCCTCCTGCTGGCCTCCCGCGGCCACAGCGCCTACCAGGCCCGCACCCGCAAGATGAGCCACATCGGCGCCAACGGCTCCTCGTTCGTCACCCGCGCCCGCACCGCCGGCTACGCCTACCCGATGAGCGAGAACGTCGCCTACGGCTACACCACCGCCTCCGCCACCATGAAGGCATGGATGGCCAGCCCCGGCCACCGAGCCAACATTGTGGACTGCCGCGCCAAGGCCATGGCCGTCGGCGTCGTCTACGCCAGCAACGGCACCCCGTACTACACCCAGATGTTCGGCTGGACCTGATCCCCACCCCACCCACACACCCCAACGGCCCGGCCGGCACGCGACAGCGCGCCGGCCGGGCCGCTTCTTTGCACCGGAATCAGCGCGGAACCGCCACCGGGCCGGACGATCCGTACGGTCCGAACCCGAATCGCTTCCGGGTGAATATCGCTTCCGAGTTTGCCCTGGCGCGACGCTCCCGAGTAGGTATGCATGGCCGCCTTCTGTCCGCGGCTGAGGAGTGAATCGTGTTCTACGGCCGGGAGAAGCTGGAAGAT
Organism: Krasilnikovia cinnamomea; assembly: GCF_004217545.1. Taxonomy (NCBI): domain Bacteria; kingdom Bacillati; phylum Actinomycetota; class Actinomycetes; order Micromonosporales; family Micromonosporaceae; genus Krasilnikovia; species Krasilnikovia cinnamomea. Next base: position 4,619,203 of record NZ_SHKY01000001.1, on the reverse strand, counting down.
CTGGTCACCGGCCTGGTCCGTGTCGACCGTGACCAGGCCGTACCCATGTCGGCCGGACCGGTCGTCGCGCTGGAAGGTTCCGGCGGGTCCGGTCGCAGCGCCGCGCTGCGTTTCCTCGCCGATCAGCATGCCGCCGCCCTCCCGGTGGCGATCGTCGACGCGGTGGCGGACGCCGGGAGGACGGCCACCTTCGACGAGGTCTCGATCCTGCTGCTGTCGGCCGCCTCGGAACTGGCCCAGCCCCCGGCCGGGTTCGGCCGGATCCCGTTCCACCGGTTGTTCCTCGGGCACCTGGCACTGGCTCAGCCGATCGACCCGGACGCCACCCCCGAGCAGCGGCACGCCGCCATGGCAACGGCCCTCAAGAGCTACCGCAAGCGGCGCGCGGGCGCCGAACTGATCGGCCAGGTGCTGTCCGAAGTGGCCGTGGGCGCCCTGGATCACGCCGGTGGCAACGCCGTGCCGGGCCTCGGCTCGGCGTTGCGGCCGCTGACCGCCGCCCTGACCCGGACCCGGTTGACCCGCGGCTCCGCCCTGAAGGACGCCGAACAGTGGTACGCCGATCAACTGACCGACGGACGGAAGACCCCCGCGGCCGCCCTGGCCCGCCTGCACCGGTGGTGGCAGTCCGAGGCGGCCCGGGGCCAGGTCGAGGAGGTCCTGGTCCGCGCGTTCCTGGCGGATCTGCGGGCGGCCGCCGCGCGACGCCGCTCCGGCTGGCGGCGCTGGCGGGCGGAACTGCTGCTGGACAACGCGGACAGCCCGGCGGGGCAGCGGCTGCTGGCGCTGCTCTTCGACGCGCGGGCGGCGGCGCCCACACCGTTGGTGGTCGTCGCGGCCAGTGGCGGTGAGTCGTTGCCCGCCCCGGTCGCCTGCGCGGCGGAGCACAGCCGCGCGCTGTCCGAGGTGGAGGCCGCCGGGTTGGCCCGCGACGAGCTGCACGCGCTGCGGTGGCTGCGGATCACGTTGCCGCCGTTGACCCGCGCCGAGACGATCGCCGCCGTCGCCGACCGGGAGATCTTCGACCAGGTCGGGGTGCACCGGGTCGCCCGGGTCACGCACCGGCTGGCCGACGGGCACCCGCTGGCCGGCGTACTCATCCTTGATGCCCTGGGTCGCCAGACCGACCTGCTCCAGAACGTCGACAAGCTGCTGGACGGCGAACCCGTCGACCCGGACGCCCACCGGGCGCGGTCGCTGGCCGACGAGATCCTGCTGGAGATGACCGAGCGGACCCACGCCACGATCCGGCCCAGCGGCTCGTTCCGGGACACCCTCGTGACCCTCGCCGCCGCGCGGGATCTGGAGGATGCGGACCGGCTGACCCAGACGGAGCATCTGCGTTCGGCGCGACAGCAGGATCTGCGCCTGGCGTTGAGCGACACGTTGTGGTCCCGGACCGCACCGGGCGGAGCGCGGCGCCTGGCGGCGCCGGCGCGCTTCCTCGCGCTGCGCGAGCTCGCCGCCCGGCCGGGGGGCCATCCGCATTCCTGGGCGGCGGTTTTCCGTACGCTGCTGACGCTGGCCGACGACGGCCTGGCGACCGCCGAGCCGGAGCGACTGCTCGGCGCCCGCACGGCGTCGTTGCACTACCAGCTGGCGCTGGGCGAGGTCCGCTCCGTCGCGGTGACGCTCGCGCACCTGCTGCCGGGGCTGAGCGCGCCCGCCTGGCTGGGCGTGCTCGACGACATCGTGGCCACCCCGGACCCGCTGGACCCGTTGTCGGGCGCCGCCGACGAGCTGGCCGGGTTCCTCGATCCCCTCCAACTGGCCATCGGACGCCTCCTGATCGGGTTGCGGCGGCTGGGCGATCCCCGACTGACCGACCCGGAGGTCGTCGCCGACCTGCGCCTGCTCGTCGCCGACCAGTACCGGGACGTGGCCCGCGCCGCCACCCACCAGTCCCGGGAGTACCGCAACCGGGCCGCCCGGTACGAGCTGCCCGACGACGAGCACTGACCGCCCGCTTCGACCGTCACCGAAAGGGTGGACGTCATGCCCGCCAGCACCACCGGCCGTCCCGGCCTGAGCCCGTCCCGGCCGCTGTGGCGACGCCCCGTCACGTGGCTCGTCATCGCGGGGGTGCTGGTGGCGGCGCTGGCCATCACCGCGGTACGCCTGCAGCCCCGCCACTGGAACGCCTGCCACGGCTTCTCCCGCGAATACCTGCACGTGTGGTCCCGCGACGGCGACTGCGTCGGGGTCACCGACGGCGCCACCCCGATCGACGCGGCGTTCGGCGCGCAGCTCGGTGGACGCTTCGGCGCCCTGCTCGACGCCATCCGCGCGGAAAACGAGCGGGTCGAGTCCGGCCGCGTCGACACTCCGGGCAGCGACACCGACTGCACCAGCACCGCCGGTGAGGCGGTGGATGTCGCCGCGCTCGCGCCGTGGCGCTCCGACCTGGCGGGCGGACGGGCCATTCACCAACTGGCGGGAATGTACGTCGCCCAGTGGCGGGCGAACCACCTGCGCCAGCCGGGCGGGTGCGTGCCGTTCATCCGGCTGCTGGTCGCCGACCCGGGCCGGGACATGAACGGCTGGTCGGAGGTGGTGGACGAGCTGTCCACGTACGACCGCCTGGTCGCGGTGGTGGGGCTGGCGCTCAGCCGTACCCAGATGATCGAGGCGGCGCGGACGTTGAACGGCCGTGGCATCCCGGTGGTCGCGGATGTGGTCACCGCGGACGGCTTCGACCGCAGCAACTTCGCGGGTGTCCCCGAGGTCTGCCACCCGCAGAGCGGGACCGGCAAGCTGACCCAGTTCTACCGGATCGCCTACCCGAATCAGCGGTACTTCGCGCAGCTCGGCGCCTACCTGACGGGGGTGGATCTGCTCGGGCGGGGTCGCGCCGTGCAGGTCACCCAGGCCGGGTACGACTCCGACCAGTTCACCTGCACCAACGTCGAGCACGTCAACCGGCTGCTCGAGCCGGCGCCCGATCCGATCACCTTCGAGCTGAGCGGCAACGGCAAGGACGCGACCGGCCAGATCTTCACCAAGGTGTCGCCGATCTGCACCGATCCCGCCGTACGCACGGTGTTCTACACGGCGCGGGCGGTCGACCTGGCGACGTTCGTCGTGGCGATGAACCGGGCATGCCCGCGCGGCATCACGATCGCCGCGGGTACGGACACGACCCGGCTGCTCACCCCGGAGACGTCGCACGCGCTGGAGATGCAGCGGCAGGACGCGCTCGAGGTGCTGCACTCCGGCAACGTCAAGCTGTACTTTCCGGCCACCAACAGCGCCGCCAGGCTCGCCGGCTCCACGGGTTTCGCCAACTTCAAGGCCGCCTACACCGGGGCGTTCGCGGGCACCGGGCACGCGGAGCTGTTCCCGTTCACGGACGCGGAGCTGGCCGACACGTGGATGGTCAACGCGCACGACGCGATGTTCGTGACCGCGGCGGCCGTGCATGCCCTGCACACCAACGGGCAGGCGTACGAGCCGGCGCACGTCGCCAGCAACCTCAGCAGTTTCGAGATCCCGGACGCGGCGCAGGGCACGTTGCGGTTCGACCGCAACGGCACCCGCGTGGGTACGCCCGTGGTGCTGCGGCTGTGCTCGGACGGCGTCGCACCGTCCACTCAGGTCGTGGTCCCGCGCCGGCTCACCGCGTGCCCGGGCGACCAGCGGTAGCCCCCGCGCTGCGCAAGCGTGATCGGCCGGAGGGCGAAGTAAACAAAGATTTTGCAATGGCACATCCACGTCCGCCCATCTCGTCGGTAGGCTTACGACGGCGCTACCGACCGTCGGCCAGATGGTTACCTAGCGCTGAACGCTGGGCGGCGGCGCTACCTGTGGTGGAGGTGGCAACCTGATGCACGACGAAGTCCTCGGCCTGCTGGATCAGCACCTGGCCGAACTGCACGCCCTGCGCGGCGAACTGGCCCGTCAGCGCACCGTCGCGCCCGGCGAACGATGGCAGGTGGCAGCGGCCACCGCCGGATCGGCCCGCCGCTACGCCCGGGCGCTGACCCTGGTGCTCGGCGACGACATCGACGACGACCAGCCGCTCCACGCCGCGACCGCGCCCTGCGGCGATCACTCCAGGGAGATCGTCGCCTCGTCGCGGAGCAGGCCGTAGAGGACCATGTCGCGCCAGATGCCGTGCCGGAAACGGACCCCGCGCAGCAGCCCCTCCCGGCGGAAACCGATGCGTTCCAACGCGGTCTGCTCGGCGAGGTTCTCCGCGTCGGTCTGCGCCTCCAGCCGGTTGGCCGTCGTGTACCGCAGCAGGTACTGCACCAGCATGCTCTGCGCCGCGGTGCCGTAGCCGCGGCCACGGTGCTCCGGCAGCAGGGCCAGGCCGATCTCGTAGCAGCCGCCGATCGGGCCGCCCCGGGTCTTCGCCTCCCAGCTGGCGATGCCGATCACGGTGTCGTCCGGGCGCACCACGGCCAGCGCCGCCGACTCCTTGCCGATGTAGCCGTCCTTCTCCCAACGGCGGCGCCGGGCGCGCGTGTCGATGAAGCCCGCCCATTCGTACGGACCCAGCGCGTCGGGGTCGGCGTCGAGCCGCTCCAGAAAGGGCAGATCGCTCTCGACGAACGGACGCAGGGCCAGTGAGTCTTGCATGCGCACCTCAGGGGATGGACGGGCGGATACGCGGAAGATCAGAATGTCACCGCGGCACACCCGCGGGCAACGCCAGCGCGAGCGCCAGCGTCTCGTCGAGCACCATCAGACCCCGGCTCGCGAACTGCGCGAACGCCTCCTGGATCTGCGGCAGGGTCAGGCTCCCGCCCAGCCGGTCGTGCACCGCGGCGGCGGTGGTGGGCCTGGTGCTGCAGGCCGTGTACAGGTCGGCGAGCGGCCCCTCGAACGTGTACGTCCCCTCGGCGCCCTCGCGGCGGCTGTCGTAGATCTGCACCAGTCCGGGCGACGACCAGAAGGTCAGCGCCGGGCGCCGCTCGGTGGACCAGGCGTGCGACCAGGCCGAGAACCCCTTCAGCAGCGGCTCGTACGCGCTGTGCGGCAGCGCGCCGGGCAGGTCGTACTCGAAGAAGTAGGCGGCTTCGCGGAGGTCCACCGAGGCGGGGTAGACGTACCGGTAGCTGGCCTCCGGGGTCTTCGTCGGTGAGTCGGTGTACAGCGGGCTGAACCGCTCGATCCACACCCGGCACGCCGCGGTCGGCGGCTGGAGGTGCACCAGGTGGGGCAGCAGGGCGGCCTGATCCGCGTAGTCCTGCTCGGTCTCGCCGGGGAAACCCCACAGCAGATTCCAGCCGACCTCGATGCCGTAGTAGCGCGCCCAGCGCAGCAGGTTGATGTTCTGCGCCGCGCGGGTGCCCTTGCGCATCAGCCGCAGCACGCGGGAACTGAGCGATTCGATGCCCGGCTGGATCTGGGTGACCCCGCCGTGCGCCAGGGTACGGACCTGGTCGCGGGTCAGGTTCGCCTTGACCTCGTAGAAGATCTCGTAGTTGACGCCTTCGTCGGCCAGGACCGGGAACAGGTCCTTCAGGTAGCCCATGTCGACGATGTTGTCGACGCCGTGGAAGTGGAAGCTGCGGTAGCGGCGGGCCTGCGTGACGAGCTCGTCGGCCATCCGCTGCGGCGACTTGGCCCGGAACGCCATCGTGGTGCCGTTGAGCCCGCAGAACGTGCAGTGGTGCTTCTCGCCCCACCAGCAGCCGCGCGACGACTCGAACGGAATCCGCACCGCGCTCGGGCCGGTCCCCGGCAGCAGACCAAACCGGCGGGCCCGCTCGAAGTACTCGGTGTAGTCCGGCACGGGCAGATCGTCGAGCTGCCGCACCGGCGGGGCGGGCGGCGTCGACACGATCCCCTCGGGCGTACGGCAGACCACGCCGGGTTCCGCGCCGGGCGGGAGACCCGCGACGAGGCGGTCGAGCAGCCGGGGCAGGGCCGTGTCGGCCTCACCGACGACCGCGAGGTCGGCGCTGGGCACGGCACGGATCCACGCCGGTCCCATCGCGCCGTCGAAGTTGGCGCCGCCGAAGAGCGTGATCACCTGCGGGTTGCGCTGCTTCAGGCGGCGGGCCAGCGCGAACGACGGCGTGTTCTGCTGGAACGTGGAGGTGAACCCGACCACCCGGACGCCGTCCCACATCGGATCGGCGGCGAGCCGGTCGAGGTACGCGGGGACGTCGACGTCCCTGGCCCGCAGCAGCCGCTGCCGCCAGTCCGCCTCGCCGTCAACGTCGCCCTCGCCGTCGCCGAGGTACTCGAGTTCGGCGGTGAAGTCGTCGAGCATGCGGTGGCCGTCGGTGTCCGGAGCGTCCGGGCCGAACGCCTCGACCGAGAACAGCCATTCGGCCACCAGGCGGGCCTTACGTTCGCCGAGCCGCCGGTAGTAGGAGGCCCCGATCTGGGCAGCGAAGTCCAGGTTGGCGTGCAGGGTTCGTACCGGGAAGCCGTGCCGCTGCAGGATCGCCCCGAGCAGGCCGAGCTGGATGGACGGCCAGTCGATGTCCATGAACGGCATCGACACGAGCACCACCGGCCACTGGGCACGGCGGGCCGGATCCACCGGGAGCGGCTCCCCCAGCGGATCCTTACCGCCGACGCCCGTCAGCGGAATGGGTACGGGAGTCAATTGACGTCGCCGGGCACGACGATCCCGCTGTTGAGGTGGGATTCCACGGCCACGCCCGGAGTGAACGCGGCCTCGAACTGCTCGCCGATCGATCCGACGTGCTCGGCCCCGGCGACACTCCCACCGAGCGCCGCGCCGAGGACGGCCCCGGCCGCGAGACCACCGATCCGCGCCGCGGTGGAACGGCGGCCCGCCTTGTCCTTGCCCTTGTCCTTCTCAGACATTCTCCATCACCTTTCTGGAATGGGACGGGTGGGGATTTCTCCGGTCAACCGGTCCCGCAATTGGGCGGCCTGCGGATGACCGAGGTCGTCGAGGATCCCGCCGGCTTCGCGCCACAGCGCCCCGGCCGCGGCGGCGTCACCGGCGGCTTGCCGGGTGTCCCCCAGCCGCAGCAGAGTGGTCGCCACCTCGTACCGGTCGCCGAGGCGTCGCCAGAGTGCGAGCGCCCGCTCGTAGCAGGTCGTCGCCTCCGCGTAGTCGCCGAGCTGGTGGCTGGCGAAGCCGAGGGTGTCCCAGGTGTCCGCCTGGCCGGGATAGTCGTCGGCCTCACCGTGCAGCGCCAGGGACTCCCGGCAGTAGCGCAGCGCGTCGGCGTAGTTGCCGAGGTTGGCGGAGTACCGGCCGATCCAGTTCAGCGCATCCGCCTCGCCGGAGCGATCACCGGCCTCCCGGAACAGGCCCAGCGCGAGCCGGGCGCGCTCCAGCGCCGCACCGGGCTCGCCCTGACGATCCGCGATGCGGCCCAGGTCCAGATGCAGCCGCGCGCTGTTGACCAGGTCGCCCAACCGGTCGAACAGTTCGAGGGACCGCTGTGTGTGTTCGGCGGCCGCGTCGAGCGCGCCCTGCTGCAGCAGGGCCAGACTGAGCAGGCGGTGGGCCAGGGCCGCCCCGGCCAGGTCGCCGGTACGGGCGCACGCCGTGAGCGCGGCCCGCAGGCAGGTTTCCCACGCGTCCCACTTGCCCTGGTAGTTGAGGAACGCGGTGATGGTCCAGGTGAGACGGCTGGCGTACTCGGGAAATCCGAGCTCGGTGGCGTGCGCGATCGCCTCCACCAGCACCGCCTGCTCGGCGGCGAACCAGGACAGCGCCGCGTCGGCGTCGGCGAAGGTCAGGACGGTCGCCGCGGGATCGGGCGGATCGACGGCGACCTGCTCACGGTAGGCGTACAGCAGCCGGTCCGCGGCACGGGCGCTGTGCAGATAGTGGTCGAGGACGCGGTGGGTCGCGGCGCCGCGCTCCGGCTGCGGGTCGAGGTCCTCCGCCTGCTCCGCCGCGTACGCCCGGAGCAGGTCGTGGAACGTGAACCGGCCCGGGGCCCGCTCCTCCAGCAGGTGCGCCCCGGACAGCTCGGTGAGCAGCCGCCGCACCCGCCGCACCGGCACTCCCGCGAGGCTGGCGGCCGCCGGGTAGGTGATCTCCGGGCCGGGGTGCAGGCCGAGCAGCCGGAACAGCCGGGCCGCGTCGTCGCTGAGCTGCTGGTACGACCACGAGAGCACGGCCCGGGCGTCGCTGCTCTCGTTCTCGCCCATGAACGCGTCCAGCCCGCCGGTCGCCTCCCGCAGCTCGGCGGCCAGGGCGGCGAGGCGGTGATGCGGGAACGCGGCGGCGCGGGCCGCGACGATCGCCAGCGCCAGCGGCAGCCGGGCGCACATGGTGACCAGCTCGGTCACCGCCTGCGGTTCGGCGGCCGCCCGCTCGGCGCCGAACCGGCGGGCCAGCAGCAGCGCGGCCTCGTTCGCGGTGAGCAGGTCCAGGGTCACCGGGACCGCGCCCGCCGCCACCAGCGCGGACAGGCGGCGGCGGCTGGTCACCACCGCCGCGCTGCCCGGGGTGCCGGGCAGCAGCGGCAGCACCTGCTCGGTGTCGCGGGCGTTGTCGAGCACCACCAGCACCCGGCGCCCGGCCAGCAGGCTGCGGAAGCTGGCCGCGCGGTCGGCCAGCCCGGCCGGGATCTGCTGGGCGGCCACCCCGAACGCCTCCAGGAAACCGCGCAGCACCTCCCCCGGCTCCATCGGGCTGCCGTGCGGGTCGAAGCCGCGCAGGTTGACGTAGAGCTGGCCGTCCGGGAAGTCGGGGGCCACCCGGTGCGCCCACTGCAGCGCCAGTGAGGTCTTGCCGACCCCCGCGGTGCCGGTGATCGCCGCGATCATCACGCTCTGGTCGCTGCCGGCCAGCTCGGTGAGCTGGTCCAGTTCGGCCGTACGGCCGGTGAAGTGGGCCAGGCCGTGGGGCAGCTGGGCGGGGCCGGGTGCGGGCGCCGGTGAGGTGGCCGTGGCGGTGTGCGCGGCGGCCGGTGCGGCCCGGGGCACCTCGGCGTCGCCGCTGAGAATCCGCTGGTGCAGGTGCTGCAGCTCCGGCGTGGGGTCGATGCCCAGCTCGGACAGCAGGTGCTCGCGCGCCTCGTGGAACGCGGCCAGCGCCTCGGCCTGCCGCCCGTCGCGGTACAGCGCGCGCATGAGCAGGCCGCGCAACCGTTCCCGCAGCGGATGGGCGGCCACCAGCCGGCGCAACTCCGCCACGAGATCCTGGTCGTCGCCGAGGGCCAGGTCGATCTCGATGCGCTCCTCGACCGCGACGATGTGCCGCTCGGCCAGCCGGTCGCGTTCGGCGTCGACCAGTGGGCTGGTCAGGCCGTCCAGCAACGGGCCGCGCCAGAGTCCGAGCGCGTTGTGCAGGCGCTCGGCCGCGGTCGCCAGATCACCGGCCGCGCGCGCCGCCCGGGCCGCGGTGACGCCCCGGTCGAAGCGTTCCAGATCAAGGAAGTCGTGGGGAATGGACAGCAGATATCCAGCATCCGTCCAGGAAAGAACCTGCGAACGAGATCGCGCCGAGCGGATCGGGTCGAGCACCTGACGCAGGCCGGATACGTGTTTCTGCAACAAATTGACCGCGTACGTCGGGGCGTCGGCACCCCAGACCGCGGCAATGAGCTGCTCACGGCCGATGGGGCGGTTCGCATGCAGCGCCAGCGCGCCGAGCACCACCCGTTGTTTGATCGATCCGAGAGGCACCAGGTCCTCCCCGTGCCAGGCTTGCAGCTGGCCAAGGATGTCGAGGCGGACCGGCGCGTCGCGCCGGCTGCTCACCACGGCCGCTCGCCCGCCATTGGAATGCCAACTCCAATTGTTAACACGTCCGCGTCGCCCCCGAAACGAACACAACGGTCGAGTGTAGACGGTGGGCACCAAGGATTTATCCAACCGGAGACCCGGTCGATTACTCATCAATGAGTAACTATCCCATGTCGGGTCCAGTCGGTCCGGCGAGGGTCGGGTGTCCGACCCACTCACCGCACCATCTCACTTATCGCCGCCGCGGCCGCGGTCACCGCGGGCAGGTGCAGGCAGCCGTAGTGCCCGGCGGTCGTGGACAGCTCGCGGACGCCACCGCGGAACCGTCCCCGCCAGTACGGCGCCCAGTCCTGCGAGCCGTGCGCCGAGATCACCATCGCGGGCGCCGCGAGACTGCCCTCCGCCCGGTATCCGGAGAGCGCGGCGGCCTGGGCGACGAAGACGGCGTACCAGCGTTCGAGGTCGCCGAGCAGGGTGCCGGGCCGCGCGGGGCAACCGGCGAGATCGTCCGCCAGCAACGTCAGCTGCTGCGCCGCCGACAGCTTCGGCAGGCTGCGGGCGGGACGGCCCAGCCCGCGCAGGACCTCGCCGACGAACAGGCCCGCGAGATCGTCCGTCGGGTCAGGCCGCCACCGGGCGACCCGGAACGGCGCGTCGACCAGCACCACCAGCGCGACCTCGGCGCCCGCGGCCTCCAACCGCCGGGCCGTCTCGTACGCGACGATCCCGCCGGTCGACCAGCCGATCAACCGGTACGGGCCGTCCGGCTGGGCCAGCCGGACAAGGTCGACGTTGCGGGCGACGATCTCGTCCAGGGAACCCAGCGGCGCCGCCCCCCGGTGCAGGCCGCCCGCCTCGATGCCCCGGACCCGGCAGCACCCGTCGAGGCCGTGCGCCAGCGCCGCGTACTCGTGCACCGTGCCGCCCACGGCGGGCAGCGCGAACGCGGAGACCGGCCCGGTGGTTCCGAAGGTCACCACCGGACCCGCCTCCGCCGGCCCACCACCATGGCGAAGCAACCCCAACCGGGCGGTCAACGCCGCCCACTGTGCATCGCCACCCATGGATCTGGTCCCTCCCGCAGGGCCGCCCCGGCACCGGGCCGGGGCGGCTAGCCGTCTCCGCTAGTCAGAGCGCCAGGCTCACGCCAGGTACTCGCGCAGCATCGCGGCCAGGGCGTCCACCCCCGGCGGCTGCAGGAAGGAGTAGTGGTCGCCCGGCACCCGCCGGTACGCGGTGTCGGATCCCAGCACCTGCCGCCAGTGCGGGGTGAAGTCGTACGACCGCTCGGCCGTGACGACCAGGGTGCGGGCGGCCACCGGGCGGGGCCGGTAGCCCGCGATGATCCGGGTCTGGTCCCGGAAGACCGCGAAGCGCCGCTCGATCTCGGCGCGCGCCGTCTCGGTGTCACCGGAACCGTTGGTGAGCCGGTCGGCCAGCCACGCGAGCTGCTCGGCCACGTCGCCGGTGTCCGGCACCTCGGTGACCTCGGGGCCCAGCGCGCGGGCCGCGTCGATCACGAACTGCCGGGCGGCGGCGGTGTCGGACAGACCGGTCAGGTCGGCCGGTTCGCTCGGCGAGTCGAGCAGCGCCACGAACGCCACCTCGGCACCCGTGGCCTCCAGCCGCCGGGCCATCTCCAGGGCGATCAGCCCGCCCATCGACCAGCCACCCAGCCGGTACGGCCCCGCCGGCTGCGCCGCGCGGATCTCGGCGACGTACCGGGTGACCATCTCGTCGAGATTGGCCGGGCCGACGCCCGGGTCGGCGGCGCTCAGGCCGTAGACCCGCAGGCTGTCGTCGAGGGCGGCCGCCAGCCGGGCATACCCGTAGACCGTGCCGCCGACCGCGTGGACCAGGAAGAACGGCCTGTCCTGGGGGCCGTCGTTCATGGCCACGACCTTGCTGGCCACCGGCGCCGGTCCGGACGGCTTGGCCTGCGCCAGGTCGTCGGAGAGCTGGTCCAGCTCGTCGAGGTCGATCTCGTCGAGCCGGGTGTCCTCCAGCCCGTGCTGGTCGCGCAGCACCTCGGTCAGCTGCGCCGGGGTCGGCGCCAGGAAGATCGCCGAGACGTCCGAGTCGACGGCCAGCTCCTTGCGCAGCTGGGCGATCAGCTGCATGGCCTGCAGCGAGTTGCCGCCGAGGTCGAAGAAGCTGTCCTCGACGCCGACCCGCTCACGGCGCAGCAGCCCCGCGAACATGTCCACCAGCATCGTCTCGATCAGCGTGCGCGGCGCGACGTAGCCCGCGTCGTCGCCCGAGTCCTCGGGCTCCGGCAGCTTGCTGCGGTCCACCTTGCCGTTGGCGTTGAGCGGGAAGGCGTCCAGCACCACGATGTGCGCGGGCACCATGAACACCGGCATCCGGGAGGACATGTGCGTCCGCAGGTCGGTGGTGTCCACGGCGGGCCGGTCCGCGTCGCCGCGCACGTACCCGACGAGCTGCTTCTGCCCGGCGCCGTCCTCGCGGACCACCACCAGGGCCTGCGCCACCGACGGGTGCTCGGCCAGCACGGCCTCGATCTCGCCCAGTTCGACCCGCAGGCCGCGGATCTTCACCTGGTCGTCGGAGCGGCCCAGGTACTGCAGGTTGCCGTCGGGCAGGCGGCGGGCCACGTCACCGGTCTTGTACAGCCGGGCCTCGGGGTCGTCGCTGAACGGGTCGGAGATGAACTTCTCCGCGGTCAGCTCCGGCCGGTTCAGGTAGCCGCGGGCCACCCCGGCGCCGCCGAGGTGCAGCTCACCCGGGACACCCACCGGCACCGGGTTGAGGTGCTTGTCCAGCACGTACGCGGTGTAGTTGGGCAGCGGCAGGCCGATCGGCGGCGGGTCCAGCAGGGAATCCGCGTGGCATTCGGCCATGGTGGAGCCGACCGTGGTCTCGGTCGGGCCGTACCCGTTGATGAACCGCATGCCGGGCCGCGCCCACTTGCGCACCAGCGCCGAGGAGAACGCCTCGCCACCGGCGATGACCACCCGGATCGTGGGGAACTCCTCGTCGGCCAGCAGGTTGAGCACGGCGGGCGGCAGGCACATGAACGTGATGCCCGCGCCGCGGATCAGCTCGGCCAGGCGCGGCGGGGACAGCAGCGTCTCGCTGCGGCCCATCACCAGGGTGGCCCCCGACAGCAGCGCACCGAACATGTCCAGCACGGACACGTCGAAGTTCAGCGAGGCGAACTGCAGCACCTTGTCGCCCAGCCCGAGCGGCCAGTGCTCGATCTCGGCGGTGGCGAAGTTGACCGCCTGCCGGTGCTCGACCACGACGCCCTTCGGGCGGCCGGTCGACCCGGAGGTGTAGATGACGTACGCCGCGTTCGCGGGCGTGGCCGCCGCCTCCAGGTTGCCGCCGTCGAGCGTGGCCAGCTCCGCCCAGTCGCGGTCGAGGGAGACCACGGCCGCGCCCTCGACGGGCAGCGACGGCTCGCTCTCGTCGTCGGTGACGACGACCGGCATGTGCGCGTCCTCCAGCATGAACGCCAGCCGGTCCGCCGGGTACTGCGGGTCCAGCGGCACGTAGCCGCCGCCTGCCTTGAGGATGCCCATGATCCCGGCGAGGCGGCGCACCGTGCGCTGGGTGCAGACGCCGACCAGCACCTCCGGGCCGACACCGAGGTCACGCAGGCGCCGCGCGATGCGGTTGGCCTGCGCGTTCAGCTCCGCGTACGTGACCTGTTCGTCGTCGAGTCGCACCGCGACCGCGTCCGGGGTGGCCACGACCTGCGCCTCGAACTTCTCGTGCAGGCACCACGACGGGTAGTCGGCCCGGGTGGCGTTCCAGTCGTGGATCTCCTGGCGCAGCTCCGTCTCGGTGAGGATGGGCAGCTGCGACAGCGGGCGCGACGGGTCCGCGACCAGGCCCTGCAGCAGGACTCGGAAGTGGCCCAGCATCCGGCGCACGGTCGCCGGGTCGAACAGGGCGGTCGCGTACGAGGCGCCGACCAGCAGCCGGCCGCTGTCCTCGACGCAGGAGACCAGCAGGTCGAACTTGGCGGCGGTGACCGGCAGCTCCTCGGTCTCCCAGGACAGCCCGCCCGCGTGCAGGTCGTGCCGCTGGTTCTCGGCCAGCATGAAGCCCACCTGGAACAGCGGGTGGCGGCTGGCGTCGCGCGGCGCCCGTATGGCGTCCACGATGGACGCGAACGGCAGCTCCTGGTGGCCGTACGCGTTGACCGTGGCGGTGCGGATGCGCTGCAGCACCTCGCCGAACGCGGGGTCACCGGAGAGGTCGCCGCGCACGGGCAGCGTGTTGACCAGGTAGCCGATCAGCGGGGCCAGTTCGGGGCGGGTGCGGTTGGCGCTGACCGTGCCGACCACGATGTCGTCCTGCCCGCTGTAGCGGTGCAGCAACACGTGGAACGCGGCCATCAGCGTGACGAACAGGGTGGCGCCCTCGCGGCGGCCCAGCGCCTTGAGCCCGTCCAGCACGTCGCCGGGGATCTCGATGGACTCGGCGGCACCGTCGTACGTCTGCACCAGCGGGCGTGCCCGGTCGGTCGGCAACTGCAGCACCGGCGCCCCGTCGAGGTTGGCACGCCAGTACTCCTGCAGCTCCTCCAGGGCCTGGCCCTGCAGCCGGTCCCGCTCCCACACCGCGTAGTCGGCGAACTGGATCGGCAGTTCGGTGAGCTGCGCGGGGCGGCCCACGACCCGGCCCTCGTACAGGGCGCTGAGTTCGGTCACCAGCACGCCGAACGACCAGCCGTCGAAGACGGTGTGGTGCACGGTGATGACCAGGACGTGGTGCTCGGCGGCGAGGCGCACGAGCCGCAGCCGCAGCAGCGGGCCGTGTTCGAGGGTGAACGGGCGGGTCGCCTCCTGCGCCGCCTCCTGCTGGTAGCGCTGCTGGCGCTCGCCGTCCGGCAGCCCGGTCAGGTCGGTGACCGGCAGCTTGACCTCGGCCGGCTCGTCGATCACCTGCACCGCGCGCCCGTCGCGGGCGACCAGCCGGGTACGCAGCGACTCGTGCCGCGCGATCAGCGCGTTCACCGCCGCCTGCAGGGCGGCGAGGTCGAGCTGTCCGGTCAGCTGCACCGCCCCCGCGATGTTGTACGTCGCCAGGCCCGGTGCCAGCTGGTCGATGAACCACAGCTGTTCCTGCCCGAACGACACCGGAATGTCCACAAGTCCTTCGGCGCGCCGGGGGATCCCCGTCGCGCCCTTGCCGGCCCGGCCCTGGCGCAGGCGGGCCGCCAGGAGCGCCCGCTGAGAGTCAGACAACATGCCGCGTCACCCAGTTCCTTCCATATCGATCAGCCATGTCATGTCAGCCCTGTCATGGCCGACGGGTGTTTCAGTCATTCGTGGCCGCCCCGGAGAGAGCGGCCGTGCCGGCCTCCGGATCGGCGGGGTGGTCGGGAATCGCGGTGAGCCGGAACACCGGCGAGAACAGCAGCCAGGCCAGCGCGGAGGCGACCCCGAGCACCCCGACCACCAGCGCGGCCCGCGCGCCGAACAGCCCGGCCAGGGACCCGCCGAGGAACGCGCCGAGCGGGACCGTGCCGAACAGCAGCAGGCGGTAGCTCGCGTTCATGCGGCCGAGCAGGCGGTCCGGCGTCACCGACTGGCGCAGCGTCAACGCGTTGACGTTGAAGATGGCCAGGTTCGCGCCGAGGATCGCCAGGGAGGCACCCAGCAGCACCAGCGACACCGGCCCCGAATCGCGGGGCACCAGCAACAGCAGGGGCGACACGCAGGCCAGCACGGTCGACCAGCGCAGCGTCGCGCCGATGCCGATGGCGGTCCGGATCCGGTTCGCGGTCAGCGCGCCCACCAGCGCGCCGACGGACCCGGCGCTGACCACCAGGCCCAGCGGGCTGGGGCCGACGCCGAGCACCCGGACCAGGTACACCAGCAGCACCGTGATCACGACGTTCTGGAACAGGTTGAACGTCGCCGACTGGGTGGCCAGGTGCTTGAGGATCGGGTTGCCGAAGACGGCCCGCAGCCCCTCGGCGATGGAGGCGCGCACGGACGTGCGTTCCGCCGGTGCCGCGGGCGCCGCCTCCGGCTTGCGGATGCTGGTCAACGCGGCCGCCGAGGCCAGGAACGAGACCGCGTCGATGGCCAGCGCGACCGGCGCGGTCAGCACCCCGACCAGGAAACCGGCCACGCCGGGACCGGCGATCCCGGCGACCGAGTAGCTGGCGGCGATCTTGCTGTTGGCCTCGCCGAGGTGGCGGCGCTCCACCAGCCCCGGCACGTACGACAGGATGCCGACGTCGAACAGCACGGTCAGGATCCCGGCCCCGAACGCGATCGCGTACAGCCACGGGATCGACAGCACGTGCAGCAGGCTCGCCACCGGGACCAGGCCGATCAGTACGGCCCGGCCCAGGTTGACGACGATCAGGGTGGGCCGCCGCCGGCGCCGGTCGAACCACACCCCCGCGAACAGCGACAGCAGCACGAACGGGGCGTAGCGGGCCACGTTGAGCAGGCCCACCTCGAACGCGCTGGCGTGCAGGGTGAGGATCGCGACCAGCGGCAGCGCCAGGTCGGTGACCTGGGAGCCGAGCAGCGAGACGGTCTCACCACCCCAGACCTTCACGAAGTCCGGGTTACGCCAGACCGTCGTGGTCGGCGGCGCGGGTGTGTCGGCGGCGGTCACCGCTGTCAGCCCCGTTCCCCGGCGGCGGCCAGCTCGGCCGGTGCCGCGGGCTCGACCGGTGCTGCGGGCGCGGCGTCCAGGCCGAACTCGTCGTGCAGCAGCGTCGCGGCACGGTCCACCAGGTCCATCCCGACGTGGGCCGAGACCCGGCCGGGCGTACTGGTGACCAGTTGCGGCTCGATGCCGCCGCGCTCCAGCGCGGCCAGCATCCGGGCGCTGATCTCCGGACGGTTGCCGACCGCCGGGCAGACCACGCTGACACTGCCGAGGTCGTCGCGGACGTCGACCGACACGCCCGCGTCGGCCAGCGCCGCGACGACGTCCGGCACCTCCGAGCCGGGCGCGGTGAACCGCAGCCGGTCGGTGTCCGGGATGATGGAACCCACGGCGGACCCCCGTCGAGCCAGCGCCCCCGAGACGGTCGCCGGGGACAGGCCCCGCACCGTGTAGACCGGATCCCGGCGCCGGTGCGCCACCCCCGTGATCCTCGCCTGCTCGAACACCGTCGCAACCCTTCTAATCCAGGTGCCCTCCGTCGTGGTGAAGGTGGAGCGCACGTGTATGTCGACCTGGTGCGCGGCGGCGAGTTCCACCGCGCGTGTCTGCAGTACCTGGGCGCCGGCCTCGGCGAGCTGGAGCATCTCCTCGTGGCCGAGGCTGTCGAGCTGCCGGGCGCCGGGCACGACCCGGGGGTCGGCGGTGAACACCCCGGTGACGTCGGTGAAGATGTCGCACTGCCGCAGGCCCAGCGCCGCGGCCAGCGCGATCGCCGAGGCGTCGGAGCCGCCCCGGCCCAGCGTGGTGACGTCCCCGCCGGCCGACATCCCCTGATAGCCGGTGACCAGCACGATCAGTCCGTCGTCGAGGGCCTGCACCACCCGGCGCGGGTCCATCTGCCACAGGCTGGCGTTACCGTGCGCGTCGTCGGTGCGGAACCCGGCCTGCAGGCCGTTGAAGGAGATGGCCCGCTCCCCCAGCTCGTGCACGGCCATCGCGGTCAGCGCGCAGGACATCGACTCGCCGACCGACAGCAGGGCGTCCAGCTCCCGCGACTGCGGCCGGGCGGCCATCTCGTACGCCAGCCGCACCAGGTCGTCGGTGGTGTCGCCCATGGCCGACAGCACCGCGACGACCTGGACGCCCTGCCGGTGCGCAGCGACCAGGCGCCGGGCCACGGCCCGCAGCTTCTCCGGGTCGGCGACGGAGCTGCCGCCGAACTTCCACACCACCCGCCGCGGCACGCTCGGCGCGGCCGCCAGCGGGGCGGGTGCCATCACCGCGGATACCAGTGCGGTGCTCATCGGGCGGCCATCCGCTGGTGGACCAGGCGCACCCAGCTGGCGAAGAAGATCAGGCTGTGGCTGCGCCAGAGGTTGACCGGCTGGGTCAGGTCGACGTTGGCCGGTGGGCGCACGTCGGGCAGGCCCGCGCCCAGGTCGCGGTGGTATTCGTCGGCCAGCCGGCCGCCCGCGTACTCGGGGTGGCCGATGTGCATGACCACGCCGTGGTCGTGGGACTCGGCGATGACCGTGCCCGCCTCGGCGGAACGGGCCACCGCCCGCACGGTGCCGCTCGCGTCGAGCGCGTCGTCGTCGAACCCGGCGAAGCGGCTGTGCGTGGACCAGAACCGGTCGTCGAGGACGGCGGCGATGGGCCCGTCGTCCACCAGCCGGTCGGTCTCGTAGATGCCGGAGACCTTCACCGGGTACGTCTGCTTGGGCAGCCCGTACAGGATGTGGGCCACGGCCAGGGCGCCCCAGCACAGACCGAGCACGGGCGTGCCCGCCTCGGCGGTGCGCTGCACGATCGGGGCCAGCTCCGGCAGGAACCGCACCTCCTCGTAGGGCAGGTGCTCCACGGCCGCGCCGGTGACGATCAGGGCGTCCAGGGGCGCGTGGGCGACGGCGTCGGCGTGCCGGACGTACTGGGCGGCGATGTGAGCGGGGTCGTCGAGGGAGAACTTGCGCTCGTTGAGCCGGATCCACACCGGCTCGAACGGGCGCGCCGCCGACAGCTGCGGCAGCAGCCACTGCTCGTACTGCTGGGCCTGCGGCATCAGGTTGATGATCCCGATCCGCGGGGTGCGCCGCGGCTCCGCCGTGAGCAGGCCGGTGTCCCGGTGGGTGAGGGCCGCGGTCATCACGCCACCGCCCCGGTGAGATCGTCCTGCACGGCGCGGGCGGCGTCGCGCATGACGGCGAGGGCCTCGTCGACGGTCTCGGCGGGGACGTTGAGGGCGGGCAGCAGCCGCACCACGCAGTCCTCCCGGCCGCCGATCTCGACGATCAGCCCGCGCCGCAGCGCCTCCCGCTGGAACCGGGAGGCCACCTCGGACGCGCCGGCCGTACCCCGGCCGGACATCTCCATGCCCAGCATCAGGCCCCGGCCGCGGACGTCGCTGACCAGCGTGGTGTCGATCTGGATCTGCCGCAGCCCCGCCATCAGCTGCGCGCTGCGCTCGCGGACGTGGGCCAGCAGGTTGTCGCGGGCGAGCACGTCCAGGTACGCGTTGGCGCTGGCGAAGGCCAGGTTGTTGCCCCGGAAGGTGCCGATGTGGCTGCCGGGCGTCCACACGTCCAGCCGCTCGTGGTACATGATCACCGAGACGGGCAGGCCCATCCCGGACAGGCCCTTGGAGGCCACGATCACGTCCGGCTCGATGCCGTACTGCTCGAACGAGAACCAGGTGCCGGTACGGCCGCAGCCGGTCTGCACCTCGTCGACGATCAGCGGGATGTCCAGGCTCTTGGCCAGCTCCGCGATGCGCCGCACGAACGGCACCGGCGCGGGGATCGACCCGCCCTCGCCCTGGACCAGCTCCATGATGATCGCGGCGGGCTTCTGGATGCCGCCGTGCGTGTCGTTGAGCGTGTTCGCCAGGAACTCGGCGCAGTTGGTGACGCAGGTGTCCGGCGTCAGGCTCAGCGGGCACCGGTGGCAGTAGCCGTACGGTGCGAAGTGGACGCCGGGCAGCAGGTTCGTCAGACCGGTCTTGGGCGCGGTCTCCGAGGTCAGCGACATCGCCGCGTGCGTGGAGCCGTGGTACGAGCCCTGGAACGCGATGACGTTGCCCCGGCCGGTGGCCTTCTTGCATAGCTTGATGGCCGCCTCGACGCCGTCGGCGCCGGTCGGGCCGCAGAAGTGCATCTTCATCGAGTCGCGCATCGACTCGGGCAGCATGCCGAGCTGGCGGCGCTTGAACTCCTCCCGGACCGGGGTGGGCATGTCCAGGCCGTGGGTGAGCTTGGTGAGCTGGCCCTGGACCGCCGTGATCAGGTCGGGGTGGTTGTGGCCCAGCGCCAGCACCCCGGCGCCGGTGAGGAAGTCGATGTAGCGCCGGCCGTCGACGTCGGTGATGTACGAGCCGGACGCCTCGCCGATGGCGATCGGCAGCCGGCGCGGGTAGGTGCGGGCGTTGGACTCGGTCCTGGACTGGTGGTCCAGCAGCTCCCGGCCGATCGGTCCGGGCTCGCCGAGGTCGACGGCGGGCGCGACCGCGGTCGCTTCCAAGGTCTGCATGTCAGGGGTCTCCTCTATCGGGTCGCGGCGAGGCTCGCGGCACCGACCAGGTCGGTGGCGGGCGTCGCGCCCTCGGGTGCGGAAAGGCGCTGGCGAAGGCTGTCCACGATGGCCTGGGAACGCAGCGCGAGCAGGCTGAACGAGCCGGCGTCGCCGAGGCCGTGGGTGGACTCGCACAGGCCGTTGATGTAGATCGGCGGCGCGCCCCGGCCCGCCGTGCTGTTCTCCACGCGGTAGTCGAAGCCGACCGACAGTCCGGTCTCGGGGTCGACGGCCAGCACGCCGGCGACCTCCCGCAGCAGCGGCGGAAGCTGCTCGGTGCGGCCCTTGGTGCCCAGGTCGCGGTAGCCGGTCGCGAGGACCACCCGGTCGACGGTGAGCTGCTCCTGCTCGCCGGTGATGCGCTCGGTCAGGTCCAGGGTCACCCCGGCGCCGTCCTGGTGCGCCGCGGTGATCAGCCGGTTGCCGCGCATGGTGACCCGCTGCCGGCCGTCCAGCTCGTCCTCGTACATCTTCAGGTAGAGGGTGTCGATGACGTCGCGGTCGGCGGCGGAGTAGTTGGTGGGGCGCAGCAGGTCACGCAGCCGCTGCTTGCCGTCCTCGGAGGCCCGGTAGTAGTAGTCGACGAACTCCGGGAAGTAGACCTCCTCGGAGAACGGGCTGGTGTCCTTGAGCCGGTAGCCGTAGCCCGACATCACGTTGACGATGCGGGCGGCCGGGAACCGGCCCATCAGGTCGAGGATCACCTCGATGGCGCTCTGGCTGGCACCCACCACGGCCAGGGTGCCCGCGAAGTCGCGGTCCAGGTCCGCGATGGCGGGCAGGAACCGCGAGGTGTGCGCGGCCTGCGGGAACGGCAGGGCCTCGAACACCGGCGGAACGTACGGGCTGCGCCCGGGCGCGACCACGGCCGAGCGGCCGAGGTAGCGGCGGCCGTCGGCGGTGAGCACCTCGACCGGCTTCGCGCCGGTCGAGGCGTCGGCCTCGGCCAGCCGGATCGCGGTGACGTTCTGGCCGTAGTCGACGTCGGCGGGCACGGTCTCGGCGACCCACTTGACGTAGCCGGCGTACTCCTTGCGCAGCGGGTGGTGGCTGGGCAGGTTCAGGTGCTTGAACAGCCGGCCGTGCTCGTGCAGGTAGTTGGTGAAGGTGTAGCGGCTGCGCGGGTTGCGCGGTGTGACCAGGTCGCGGCTCGGGTGGTTCTGGATGTCGGCGCCGTCGAGCATCATCGCCGGCTGCCAGCTCGGCGCGGGCTCGCGTTCCACGAACTTGACCCGGGCGGCCGGCCACAGTTCGTCGAGCGCAACGGCGAGCGCGATGTTCGCAGGTCCGAATCCGACACAAAGGACGTCGTACACGAATGGTCTCCTTCAACTGAATCGACCGTGCGATGACGGGCACAGCCCGTCAGTCGACGCGGTGGCCCCCGGCTTTCCATGTTCGGCACGGGGTTGGAGTGCGTGCTGGACAACCGGCTGGACTTCCGTTGGACGCTCGCCTGGACAGCCTCGACCGCCCTCTTCGATGGGCATCCAAATGACCCCGCGAACAGTTATCCAATTCCGGCGGTAACGGCATCCTTCCGACGTTGGGCATCCAAGCGGAATAGATCACCGAACACGGTGGACAAACATCCGGGCAGCGCTGTATATCCATTAGGGCCCGACAGAAAGGCGACATCGACGGGGCGGCCGAGACCGCCGATGCATCTGGTACGGTCGATGGGCGTCGGCGCTGGTCCGCTGCCGACGGTCGTGTCTCGACGGTCGTGCCAGCGGGCTTTTACCCGCCTTGACCAGCACTTCTACTAGATAACTTGCACGTTCACGGGGGCTCTTCGCGTACCTCACGCATCCTCGGGTCCCGATTCGGGACGCCGGGGTGAACCGATGATCGGCGAACGGTCGCGCACGGCCAAGCGCCGCGCTCGATCACGCCCGTAAACAGTCTGAATAGACAGACATCCGGGCGAGGCCCTCGATAACCGATACGCGCCCAAGCGCGGTTGGTTGCCTCGGCATACCCGCGATCCGGGAGTCGCAGGCAGCGGCCACGCGCACCTCGAAAATGGTTAGGAAACGTTCATGACAGCCTGCACACCGCTGACCGTCGCGGTCATCGGGACCGGGCAGATCGGTCAGGACCTGGTCAGCAAGATAGACCGTTCGTCCTGGTTGGACTGCCGCCTGGTCGCCGGGCGCAACCCGGACTCGGCGGGGCTGCGGCATGCCGCGCGCCTCGGCTACCCCACCACGGCCGACGGGATCCACGCCGTCCTGGCCGCCGAGCGGCCGTTCGACGTCGTGTTCGACGCCACCAGCGCCGCCGCCCACCGCGAACACTGGCCCCTGCTGGAACCGCTGGGCACCCTGGTCATCGACCTGACCCCCAGCAAGATCGGGCAGATGGTCGTGCCCACCGTGACCGGCGTGTGGGCGGGCGAGCGCAACGTCAACCTGATCAGCTGCGGCGGGCAGGCCAGCGTCCCCGTCGTCCGCGCGCTGGCCACCCGGTTCCCGGTGCGGTACTTCGAGGTCGTCTCCACGGTGGCCAGCACGGTCGCGGGCCGCGCGACCCGGATGAACCTCGACGAGTACGTGGCGACCACCGCGCAGGCCGTCACCGCCTTCTCCGGCGTCCGCGACGTCAAGGCGATCCTCAACATCAGCCCGGCCGTACCCCCGGCGACGTTCCGGACCGCCGTGCACGCCGTGATCCCCGGCGCCGACGCGGGGGCCGTACGCATGGTCGCGGAGCAGGTCGCCGAGCAGGTGCGCACGTTCGCCCCCGGCTACGACATCACCGCCTGCACCGTGACCGGCGACCGGGTGACCGTCGCCCTGCAGGTCATCGCGCACAGCGACGTCCTGCCGCCGTACGCCGGGAACCTCGACATCATCAACTCCGCGGCCATCATGGTCGCCGAGCAGTACGCGGCCCGCGCCGAGCGCCCCACCCCGGTGGAGGTGGCCGGATGAACCCCGTGGTGATCCACGACCCGACCCTGCGCGACGGTCAGCACGCCGTGCGCCACCAGCTCACGGCGGCCGCCCTGCGCCGGTACGCCGAAGCCGCGGACGCGGCCCGCATCCCCGTGGTGGAGGTCGGCCACGGCAACGGCCTGGGCGCCTCCTCGCTGCAGGTCGGGCTCGCCGCCGTCACCGACGACGAGATGCTGGCCACGGTCCGCGACGCCCTGCGGCACAGCCGGATGGGCGTGTTCATGCTGCCCGGCTGGGGCACCTCGGCCGACCTGCAGCGGGCCGTCGAGCGCGGCGCCGACGTCGTCCGGATCGGTGTGCACGCCACCGAGACCTCGCTGGCCGAACGTCATCTCGGCGTGCTGCGCGAGGCGGGCGTCGAAGCCCAGTGCGTGTTGATGATGAGCCACATGGCGAGCCCCGAGGAGCTGGCCGAGCACGCCGCGCGGGCCGTGGGCTACGGCGCGCAGGCGGTGGGCATCATGGACTCGGCCGGGCACTTCCTGCCCCCGGACGTCACCGCCCGGATCGCGGCGATGGCCAAGGCGGTCGGCACCGTGCCGGTGATCTTCCACGGGCACAACAACCTCGGCATGGCGGTCGCCAACTCGGTCGCCGCCGCCGACGCCGGCGCCCGGATCATCGACGGCTGCGCCCGCGGCTTCGGCGCCGGTGCCGGCAACACGCAGCTCGAAGTGCTGGTCCCGGTGCTGGAACGCAGCGGCTTCGCCACCGGCATCGACCTGTACGCGCTGCTCGACGCCGCCGACCTCGCCGAACGCGAACTCATGCCCGCGCCGCCGATCCCCACCTCGATGAGCATCGTCAGCGGCCTGGCCGGGGTCTTCTCCGGCTTCAAGCACCGGGTGGTCGAGCTGGCCGCGGCCGCCGGGGTGGACCCCCGCGACGTGTTCTTCGAGCTGGGCCGGCGCCAGGCCATCGCCGGGCAGGAAGACCTGATCGTCGACGTGGTGGCGCAGCTGAGCACCAACGCACATGGAAAGGACAAGTGACATGGCAGTTCCCGACGTGCCCGTGGCCCGCATGACGTTCGACGAGTTCCTGGCCGCCGGGCCGGGCGGGCTGTTCAAGGCCGACGTGCCCGTGGTCATCGCGCTGCCCGACAGCGTGCGGGGCCTCGGCCGCGACGGCGTGGCGCAGCGGCTGGCCGACCTGAGCGTCACCCTGTTCTCCGAGCCCGGCGACAAGAACCACCCGGGCCGCTGGGAGACCCGCGACATCCGGCTGCGCGAGTTCTTCGCCGACGAGCGGCACCTGAACACCCCGGGCACCTGGCACCGGGTCGTGTCGAACATCCGCAACAGCCCCGCCGACGTGAACGCGGTCATCGGCTTCGACGCCGAGAAGTTCTTCGGCTTCGGCTCCGCCCTGTACGCGGCCAACCTGTGGATCAGCCACCGCGGCGTGTTCACCAAGAACCACTTCGACGAGTTCGAGAACTTCAACATCGCCCTGGAGGGCCGCAAGCGGTTCATCCTCGCCCCGCCCGGCTCCCGCGCGTACTACCCGCGGTCGGTGCTGCGCGGCTTCGGGGACAAGTCGCAGGTGTTCGACCTCGACAACGTCGACCTGGCGCGCTTCCCCCGGATCGCGCCGAAGCTGGAGCAGCGGCGCGACTTCGTGCTGGAACCCGGGCACATGCTCTACCTGCCGCTCGGCTGGTGGCACCAGGCCGAGTCCCTCGAGGACATGAACATCAACGTCAACTTCTGGCTCAAGTCGAAGAAGATCCTGCGGCGGCCGCACGTGCTCGGCGTCGCGCTCTACACGTACGCGTACCGGCGGGTCAAGGGTGTCTACAGCTACCAGCCGACCGAGGTGAACGCGTGACCGGCGAGCGCAAGCGCATCACACCCACCCACCGGTACCGCAACAACGACAAGCTCGTCGGCGTCGGCAACGCGTTCTGGAACTCCTCGGAGGAGCACGGGGTCGCGGGCATCGTCGGTGACCTGACCGACGGCGTGTTCCACATGGCCGACGGCCACGAGTTCGTGAACTTCACCGTCTGCTCCTATCTGGACCTCGACACCCACCCGAAGGTCATCGACGGCGCGGTCGACTCGCTGCGCCGCTTCGGCGTCCTGGACCACTGCATCCCGCGTACCCGGGTGCAGACCCGGGTTCTGCTGGAGCTGGAGGAGTCGCTGGGCGAGCTGTTCGGCGCGACGGTGATCAGCGCGATCTCCACGGCGGCGGCCAGCACGGGGCTGCTGCCGCTGATCGCGTCCGGGCACCTGGGCGACGGCACCCGGCCGCTGATGGTCTTCGACAAGAACGCGCACGTGTCGCTGGGCAACACCAAACCCACCTGCGCCGACGAGACCGAGGTCGTCACCTGCCGCCACCACGACCTCGACTTCCTCGAGGACATGTGCCGCACGTACGAGCGGGTCTGCTACGTGGTCGACGGCTCGGACAGCCTCGGCGGCTACGCGCCCGTCGAGGAACTGGCCGCCCTGCAGGACAAATACAACATGCTCGTCTTCTACGACGACTCGCACTCGCTGTCGGCGTACGGCGAGCGCGGCATCGGCTACGTGCGCTCGCACAGCCCCGTGCTGGACGAGCGGACCATCACCGTGGCGACCCTGACCAAGGGCTTCGGGGCGGGTGGCACGGCGATCCTGCTCGACGGCTACCCGCACGCGACGCGGCGGCTCATCGAACGGTTCGCGGGACCGCTCGGCTACTCGCAGAAGATGAACGCCGCCGCCGTGGGCGCCGCGCTCGCCTCCGCCGAGATCCACCGCACCGAGGAACTGGACCGGTTGCAGGGGAAGCTGCGGGCCAACATCGCGCTGTTCGATTCGCTGCTGCAGACCGAGCAGGCGGGCAGCACGTACCCGATCCGGCTGGTGCCGATGAGCGACGACACCGTCGTGGACGCCGCCCAGCGGGTCTTCCGAGCCGGGTTCTACACCTCGCCGGTGTTCTTCCCGATCGTCGCCCGGGGCACGGCCGGGCTGCGGGTGATGCTGCGGGCGGGCCAGAGTGCGGAGCAGATCACCCGGCTGTGCGCGGTCCTGGTCGAGGCGGGGGCGCGGCCCGCCGGGATAGCCGCGTGAGCGGCCCGGCGCGGGCGGTCCCGCGCAGCATCCTGTACACCCCGGCGCTGTCGCTGGACCGGGTCGTCAAGGCATGGACGTACGACGCGGACGTGCACCTGATCGACCTGGAGGACTCCGTGCCCCCGGCCGACAAGCCCGCCGCGCGTGCGGTGTGCCGGGCCGCGCTGGAGAAGGCGCCGCACGCCGCGAACGTGGCGGTGCGCATCAACGAACTGCGCACCGTCGCGGCGATGCACGACCTGCTGATGCTGACCGACAGCCCGGTACGCCCCGGCATCGTGATGCTGACCATGGTGACCTCGGCGGCCGAGATCGACGTGGCCCGGCACATCCTCGCCTCGGCGGGCGCCCACCCGGAGATCTACGTGACCGTCGAGACCGTGGCGGCCGTCACCGGGATCGACGCGATCGCCCGCGCCGCCGACGGGCTGGTGCTGGGTTCGGCCGACCTCGCCGCCACCCTCGGCGTCGAGATCACCTGGGAGAGCATGCTGGCGGCCCGGCAGGCGATGGCGATGGCCTGCGCGGGGCACGGCACGGCCTGCATCGACACGGCCAACTTCCGGCTGGCGCAGCCGCGGGTGCTGGCGGAGGAGACCGCGCGGGTGCGGGCGCTCGGCTTCCACGGCAAGGCCACCGTGTACCCGGGCGAACTCGCCGTCATCAACCGGGCGCTGCGGCCGGACCCCGCCCGGCTCGCGGCGGCCCGCCGCACCGCGGACGCCGTCGCGGCAGCCAACGGCGGGATCGCCGTCCTGGACGGCAACATGGTCGGCCCGCCGTTCGCCCGGCTGGCCCGCGACACGGTGGCGCGCGAAGACGCGTGGGCGGCCCGGTTCGGCGCGACCGGCGGCGGCGCCGGATGACCGCTCCAGTCGTGATCGGCGCCGCCGAGATGGCCGGTCCACGGCGGATGGCCCGGGTGATCGACGTGCTCGGGGAGATGTTCGCGGACCTGGTTGCCGGCCGGACCAGCTCCCCCGCCCGCACGGTCATCGAGCACGGTGACCGGCGGGTGCTGCTGGTCAGCCCGGCCGTCTGGGAGCGGCGCGGGGTGGGCAGCGTCAAAATCACCACGCTCACCCCGGACAACCCCGGGCGCGGGCTCCCGCTCATCCACGGGCTCGTCGCCCTCACCGACCTGGCCACCGGGCAGATCATGGCCCTGCTCGACGGCGCCGAACTCACCGCCGTGCGCACCGGCGCGGTCGCCGCCCTGGCGACCCGGTACTGCGCCCCCGACCACGCCGCCGACCTGGCGATCGTCGGCGCGGGGGTGCAGGCCCGGTCGCTGTTCCGGGCGGTCGCCGCCGTCCGCCCGATCCGCACCGTACGGATCCACTCGCGGACCAACGCCCGCGCCGAGGCCCTCGCCGACTGGATCCGGGAGACCGCGCCCCGGCCCGTACGGGTCAGTGTCCGCGCGAACGCCCGGGACGCCGTCACCGACGCCGCGATCGTCTGCACCGCCACCTCGACCGACGGCACCGCGCCCGTGGTGGCGGCGGACTGGGTGGCCACCGGGGCGCACGTCAACGTCATCGGCGGCACGCACCCGGACGCCATCGAGCTGGAACCGGCCCTGCTGGCCCGCGCCGCGACCCTCGTCGAGGACCGCGCCGCCGCCACCGACGGCGCCGGTGAGATCCGGGCCGCCCTGGCCGCCGGGCTGATCGGCACCGGTGACCTGCACGAGCTGGGCCGCCTGGTCACCGGCGAACTCAGCCTGCGCGGCCGGACCACGGTGCTGCGCACGGTCGGCATGTCCATCGAGGACACCGCCGCCGCCGTGGCGCTGTACGGGGCATCCCCACGCACCGGCGCCGCGACCCGCACGACCGCGAAGGAAGGCACACATGGACACGTTTGAGGAGGTCGGCGCGGCCAGCTCGGGGCATCCCTGGTTCGGGCGGCAGCGGCTGCGGTCCGCCGCCCCGGTGGACACCGTCCGGCGGATGCTGCGGCACGAGATCCGCGACACCGGCTGGCCGTACCAGCCGGTGCTGCCCGCCGCCCCGCTGACGATCCCGCGTGCCTCGTACGCGGAGCTGTTCCGGGCCTCCGCCGCGCTGGTGGAGCTGCTGCGCCGGACCGCGCTGGAGACCGGGCCCACCACCCGGGACCGGATGGCCGCGTACGGCATGCCGGGCAGCGAGGACCGGCTGTGGCTTAGCGATCCGTTCGTCGAGGAACGGTACGCCGACTGCGTCGTACGGCCGGACTTCGTGATCGGGCCGGACGGGCCCCGGCTGCTGGAGTTCAACGTCAGCGGCGCGCTGGGCGGGGTGGTGGAGACCCACGCCCGCCTGCGCGTGTGGCGCGACCTGCACGCCGACGCGGCGGGCCGGGTCCCGTTCACCGCGCCGGACCCGTTCACGGTACGCGCGGCGATGTTCCGGTCGTTGAGCGCCGAGCTGGCACTGCCGCCGCGGGTGGCCATCGTCGGCAGTTCCCGGGCCGGTGGCGTGACCGCCCGGTACTTCGAGATGGAAGCCGAGCACTACCGGGGCCTCGGGCTCACCGCGCGGTTCTTCGAGCCGGAGGAGCTGACCGGGGCGTGGGACTGCGCGCCGCACCTGCGCTACCGGATCGGCCTGCGGAACTTCACGATTCCGGACTGGCTGGCCGGTGGGGTCGACACCGCCGGGGTCCAGGCCGCGCTGGACCACGGCTGCCTGCTGGTCGGCACCCAGACGTCGACCTTCCTGCACAGCAAGCTGACCATGGGGCTGCTGTCCGAGGGGCGGCCGTGGATGACCGCGGCCGACCGTACGCTGATCAACCGCTACCTGCCGTGGACCCGCATCGTGTCGGACCGCAAGACCGAGCATGACGGCGCGCCGGTGGACCTGCTGCCGTTCGTGGTGCGCCACCGGGACCGGCTGGTGCTCAAGGCCGGGCTGGGCGAGAGCGGCCGCCAGGTGGTGATCGGCCCCGAGGTCGACCAGGCGGAGTGGGAGTCCGCCGTCGACGCGGCGGTGGCTTCGGCGGACGGCGCCAGCATCGTGCAGGAGTTCGTGGCACCCCGCACCTGCCGGGTCGCGCTGATCGCCGACGGCGCCGACGCGACCCACGACGTCGACGTCGCCCCGGTGCTGGGGCCGCTGCTGTTCGGTGGGCGCCCGGCCGGGCTCTTCGCGCGCTTCCACGGCGACGGCGCCGCCGGGATCATCAGCGTCAAGGGCCGGGTCAGCAGTTGTGACAACGTCGCCGTGGCGATCTGAGGGAGAGACCAGATGACCCTGCGACGCGTGGGCGACGAGTACGTCGAGGAGCACGGCGGCGACTACGAGGACTTCGAGCCCGGCATGGTGATCCGGCACTGGCCGGGCCGGACCCTGTCCGAGGCCGACAACACGTGGCTGACCCTGCTCACCATGAACCAGCACCCGCTGCACTTCGACCAGCACTACAGCGCCGCCGCCGAGTACGGCCGGGTGCTGGTCAACAGCGGCATCACCCTGTGCCTGATCGGCGGGATGACCGTACAGGCGCTGTCCGCGCGGGCCGTGGCCAATCTCGGCTGGGACCGGGTGCGGCTCAAGGACCCGGTCTTCGTCGGGGACACCCTGTACGCGACCAGCCGGATCCTGCACAAGCGGCGGTCCCGCTCCCGCCCGGGTCAGGGGATCGTGACGGTCGAGACGACGGGCACGAAGTCGACCGGTGAGACGGTCATCGTCTTCGAGCGCTCGTTCCTGCTGCGGTGCCGCGACGGGGCCGATTCGCATCCACAGTCATCGATGTCACCGCCTGCCGAATCTGTCGGCCCCGCCTGAAAGGATGTCCCGCATGACGAGCGAGCAGCAGGCACAGGCCAGCCACCGCAGCACCCCGGACAGTAACCAATTCCGCGAGTTCATCGCCTCCGGCTGGGCCACCCGCGACCGCCCGCCGACCCCGCGCGCGGAGGTCGCCGACCACGCGGCCCGGCGGCGGGCGGCCCTGTCGCAGCGGTTCCCGGGCGAGCGGCTCGTCATCGGCGCGGGCGGGCTGAAGGTGCGCAGCAACGACACCGACTACACGTTCCGGCCGCACACCGCGTTCGCCCACCTGTCCGGGCTCGGCGCCGACACCGAGCCGGACAGCGTGCTCGTGCTGGACCCGGCGCCCGGCGGCGGCCACCACGCGGTGCTGTACTTCCGCCCGCTGGCCCCGCGCGACAGCGCGGAGTTCTACTCCGACTCGCGGTACGGCGAGTTCTGGGTCGGCCCCCGTCCCACCATCGCCGACATCGAGTCCCAGCTCGGCCTGTCCGGCCGCCACCTCGACGCGCTCGCCGACGACCTGGCCAAGGACGACGCCGCCGCCCGGCTACGGGTGGTCCGCGACGCCGACCCGCAGCTCACCACGCTCGTCGAGGCCGCACGCACCCAGGCGGGCACGACCCTGACCGCACAGCAGCGGGAGGAGGCCGACGAGGAGTTGGCCCGCCACCTGTCCGGGATGCGGCTGGTCAAGGACGCGTGGGAGGTCGGCGAGATGCGCAAGGCCATCGCCGCCACCCACACCGGGTTCGAGGCGATCATCGAGGCTCTGCCCGAGGCGGTCCGCCGGGGTCGCGGCGAGCGGTGGATCGAGGGCGTCTTCGGCCTGCACGCCCGGCACGCCGGAAACGGCGTCGGCTACGAGTCGATCTGCGCCGCCGGCGACCACGCCAACACCATCCACTGGACGAAGAACACCGGCGAGGTCCACGACGGCGACCTGATCCTGGTCGACGCCGGGGTGGAGATCGACTCGCTGTTCACCGCGGACATCACCCGTACCCTGCCGGTGACCGGCCGGTTCAGCGACGCGCAGCGCAAGGTCTACGACGCGGTGTACGAAGCACAGCAGGCCGGGATGGCGGCGGTGAAGCCGGGCAACAAGTTCAGCGACATCCACGCCGCCGCCAACGCGGTCATCGCCCGCAAGCTGCACGAGTGGGGGCTGCTGCCCGAGGGCGTCACGGTCGAGCAGACCCTCGACAAGGAGACCGGCGGCTGGCACCGCCGCTGGATGGTGCACGGCACCTCGCACCACCTGGGCATGGACGTGCACGACTGCCAGCTGCTGCTGCGCGAGGACTACATGGACGGCGAGCTGTTGCCGGGCATGGTCCTCACGGTCGAGCCCGCGCTGTACTTCAAGGCCGACGACCTGCTGGCGCCCGCCGAGTTCCGCGGCATCGGCGTCCGCATCGAGGACAACGTGCTGGTCACCGAGGACGGCTGCGAGAACCTGTCCGCCGCGATGCCACGCACCTGCGACGAGGTGGAGCAGTGGATCGCACGCGTACGGGCGAACGCCCGATGACCCGGTGACCGTCGTGGCCGCGCGGCCCGGGCTGGGCCGCGACTACTCCCGGCTGTGGTGGGGCGCGTCCGTCTCCGCGATCGGCGACGGTGTCACCATCGCGGCGGCTCCGCTGCTGGCCGCCAGCCTGACCGACGACCCGCGCCTGATCGGCGCGGCGTCGGTCGCCTTCACCGCGCCGTTCGTGCTGTTCGGGATCCCGGCCGGGCTGCTGGTGGACCGCCTCGACCTGCGGAAGATGATGGTGCGCGTCGACCTCGTCCGGGCCGCCCTGCTCGCGCTGCTGGCGGTGGGGATCGTCGGTGGCTGGGCCGGACTGCCGCTCTTCTACGCCTGCATGTTCCTGCTGGGCGTCGGCGAGGTGCTCTGCCGCAACGCCGCCCAGGTGCTCGTCCCGTTCATCGCCCCGGAGTCGGGGCTGTCCACGGCGAACGCCCGGGTGATGGCCGCGCAGGAGGCCGGGACGGGGTTCGTCGGCCCGCTGCTCGGAGCGCTGCTGTTCAGCGTGGCGGTGGCGTTGCCGTTCGGGCTCGACGCGGCCACCTTCGTGTGCTCGGCGATTCTGATCAGCGGGATCAGGCGCAACCGGCCGGTCGAGGCGCGGCCACCGGCGGCCGGGATGTGGTCGGAGATGATGGCCGGTGCCCGGTGGCTGGCCCGCCACCACCTGCTGCGCACCCTCGCCCTGCTGTCCTGCCTGATCAACCTGGCCGGCAACGCCATGCTGGCCGTGCTCGTCGTGCACAGCACCCGGGTGCTGCACCTGACCGCGTTCGGGTACGGCATCATGCTGGCCTGCCAGGCGGTCGGAGCGGTGCTGGCGTCCCGGTTCGCCCCGGCCCTGACCCGGCGCCTCGGCCGGGAGGCGGCGCTGGTCGCCACGGCCGCGCTGATCGCCACCAGCGAGGCGGTGCTGGCGACCGTGCCGTCGCCGTACGCCGCCGGGGCCGCCCTGGCGCTGTTCGCCTGCGGGACCGTGACCTGGAACGTCGTGGTGGTGGTGCTGCGGCAGACGCTGGTGCCCCGGCACCTGCTCGGGCGGGCCAACAGCGTGTACCGGCTGGTCGCCTGGGGCGGGCTGCCGATCGGCGCGGCCGCCGGTGGCATCGTCGCCGCGGCGGCGGGCACCCCGGCCGTGTTCGGCATCGGCGCCGTCGTGATGGCGGCCGTCGCGGCGGCCCTGCTGGTGGGCGCCCGACGGCACTGGATCACCCGCGCCGAACGGGCCGGAGCGGCCCCCGAGTCCGGAGAGGACGGTCGATGACGACCACCAGCCCGCCCGAGGTGCGCCGCTCGGCGCTGGGTCACGCCTACGCCGCTCGGCTGGCGCGGGCGGCGCCCGGTGACCCGGCGGCCGCCGCCCGGGACAACGCCGAGCTGACCCTGGCGTACCGGGGGCGGCTGCTGAACGGGCCCGCGTTTCTCGGTGCGGACGAGCGCGCGGCGCTCACGCTCGATCTCCGGACGATCTACGGCCTGCTGCGGTCGCTGCCCGAGCGGGTGTTCGGTGGCAGCGTCACCGCCCTGGCCGAGGCGGTCGGGATGACCGCCCAGCAGCGGGCGCTGACCGCGCGCAGTGCCCGCACCGGCGCCCTGCACCCGCTCGGGCGCGCCGACCTCTACCACGACGGCACGCGGTTCCAGCTGCTCGAATTCAACATCACCAGCGCGCTCGGCGGGTTCGAGAACGCCGACATCAACCGGGCGATGCTGGCGTACCCGCCGCTGCGGGAGTTCGCCGGGCGCCACGGGCTCGGCTTCCGGGACACGCTGGGCGGCATGGTGCAGACGATGCTCGCCGAGTGCGCCGCCGTGCTGCCGAGCGGGCGGGCGCCGGTGGTCGCCGTGGTGGACACCGTGGACAACTTCGCGATCGTGGGGCCCCGGCTGCGCGTGCTTGCGGGGAAGCTGGCCGGCTACGGCGTCGAGGGGATCGCCTGCCACCTCGGCGAGTTCACCTACCCGAACGGCCGCCCGGCCGTCGCGGGCCGCCCGGTCGACATCGTGTTGCGCTACTTCCTGCCCGAGGACCTGACCGACGCGGTCGCCGACCAGTTGGAGCCGTTGCTGACCGCGGTCGAGCGGGGCCGGGTGGGCCTGGTCAGCCGCCTCGACGCGGAGCTGTACGGCAACAAGGGCACCCTGGCGATGCTCTCCGACGACCGGCACCGCGGGGAGTTCGACGCCGGCGAGCAGGCCTGCCTCGACCGGCTCCTGCCGTGGACCCGGTACGTGCGCCCGCACGCCACGGACCCCGGCGGCACCCGGGTCGACCTGCTGTCCTACGCCGTGGCCCGCCAGGACGAACTGGTCCTCAAGCCGACCCTGCTGCACGGCGGCAGCGGCGTCGTCGCGGGCTGGCGAGCGAGCCCGGCCGAGTGGGAACGTCAGGTCGCCGCCGCCGTGGACGGCCCGTACGTGGTGCAGCAGCGGGTCCGCCCGATCGCCGAGCCGTTCCCGGACGGCGCGGGCGGGGTGCGCGACCTGTTCCTCAACTGGGGGTTGTATCTGAGCGAGCCGGGCGTGCACGCCGAGGACGGCTACGCGGGCGGCTTCGTGCGCGGCAGCGCCGACCCGGACGTCGGTGTGGTCAGCGTGGGCGACGGCGCCCGGGTGGGCTGCGTCTTCCACGGCGGCTGAGCGCCGCGTCCCGCCGGGATCAGGAGTCGTCCCGGAGGCCGGTGCGGGCCGCTCCAGCACTCCCGCCTCGACGAG
The DNA here is from genome assembly GCF_004217545.1 of Krasilnikovia cinnamomea. Classification (NCBI taxonomy): domain Bacteria; kingdom Bacillati; phylum Actinomycetota; class Actinomycetes; order Micromonosporales; family Micromonosporaceae; genus Krasilnikovia; species Krasilnikovia cinnamomea. The sequence continues at coordinate 4,585,350 of NZ_SHKY01000001.1, read as the reverse complement.
GCGTTTGAGCTACTCGCCGTTGAGTCCGGCCTGCACGCTGCGGACCGTGGACAGGACCGGGTCGTTAGCGGGCATCTCCAGCGGGCACCGCTCGCGACTCCACGGGTCGTACTGCACGACGCTCCACACGTTGACCCCGGCGACCGCCGGGTAGGCGGTGTACCCGGTGAGCTTCCGCGAGATCGCGCTGTTGCGGCTGGTCACGCTGGTCCGGCAGCCCGGACCGGCCTGCACCCCGGTCTCGCCGATGATCACCGGCTTGCCGACCGGCGCCAGTTGCGCCAGCACCCGGGCCAGGTGGCCGGTGATGATCGAGTTGCTGGCGTTCCAGTCGTACTCGTACTCGTGCAGCGAGGCGACGTCGATGTGCGGCGAAGCGTGCAGGGTGGCGTAGTCGCCGGTGCCCTTCATGTCCTCCGACAGCACGCCGGTGCCGACCAGGTGGTTCGGGTCGATCGACTTGATCTTCGCGGCGGTGGTGTCGAAGAACCCCTTGACCAGCGCGTCGGTGTACGCGGCGGAGGAGAAGGAGCCCGGCTCGTTGATCATCTCCCACATCGCGACCGTGGGGTCGTCCTTGAACCGGGAGACGACCGTCGTAACCCACGGCAGGTAGTTCGTCCGGTAGCCGCCCGCGTACCAGGCCGTGGACTTGTCGCCGCCCTCGGGCACCACGGCGCCGTCGTGCTCGCCGCAGTAGTTGCGGCCGTCCGCGAGCGTGAAGATGACCTTCTGCTGGTGCGCCGCGGCGGCGGCGACGATCCGGTCCAGCGCGGCGGTGCCGAACGGCCGGAACGCCCAGGTCCGGGTGACCGTGTTCGGGGCCAGCCGGGCGAAGTAGTCGGCCAGCTGCGTGTCACTCCACGCCCGGCCGTCACACCCCGACATGCCGTACGCGTTGAGGCCGACGTACTTGAACGGCTTGCCGCCGAGCATGAGCTTGCTGCCGGACCGGGTGACGAACCCGGCCGGGGCGGTCTTCTCGGCCGGGACCGGCGGGGCGGTCGGGGCGGTTGCGGTGCCGGCCGCGACGACCCGGTCGACCTCGACGAAGCGGTCGCACTTCTTGGTGCCGTACGGATTGAGGAAGGTGATCCCGACCCGGCGCTTGCCGGCCGCCCAGGAGCCGGTGAAGGTGTAGGTCGTCCAGCGGGTCGCGGACACGCGCCGGACCCCCGCCGTGACCCCGTCGACGGTCACCCGCATCTGCGGGACGGCGGTGCCGCACCGGCCGCCCATCGCGGTCACCTGCAGCCTGGTCGCGCGCACGGGGGTGTTCAGTGTCGCGGACGCGGTCGCCCGGTGCCAGATGGCCAGCGCCCGGCCACCGGAGGCCCGGCGGTCGCGGTAGTCGCCCCCGTGCGCGGAGGAGATCGTCATGGCCTCGCCCTGCAGCGACACCGTCCTGGTGGCCGCGGCCGCGGGCAGCGCGGTCAGCGTGACACCGGTCACCGTCGCGGCCGTGGTCGCGGCGAGCACCAGCCGGATCCGGCGCGGCAGCACCGACGGACGGGGCTTGCGGTGGTGCGAGGCGCTCGTCTGGTCCATACCCTTGCCGGGCCCGGCGACGGCCACCGGGATCCATCACCGCACCGTGGTGTGATCTCGACGTTCCGGACTGATCGCCCGAACCCGGTGTCACCGATCCCATCGGCGGGCACCCGGACATGCTGAGAAGATCCACTTGCCCGGGAGCCTGGCCTCAGACTGGGACGGCCGCCGGTGTCAGGTGGAAGGTTCCAGGCGGAACACCTCGATCGGGCGGCCGCCGGCCCGCTCGGCGTACGCCGGGTAGGCGGGCCACTCGGCGACCAGCAGCGCCCACAACCGGTCCCGCTCGGCGCCGTCGACCCGGCGGGCGCGTACCGCATGCTCGGCTCCGCCGACGGTGACCGTGGCGGACGGGTCGGCGGTGAGGTTGTGCACCCAGGCGGGCTGGTGCCCCTGACCCCAGTTCGAGCCGACCACCACCCAGGCGTCGCCGTCGCGGACGTACAGCAGGGGGTTGCTGCGGGGCAGGCCGGAGCGGCGCCCGGTGGTGGTGAGCAGCAGCGACGGGATCAGCCCCAGCGCCACGACGCGGCCCCGGGTAAGGCGGCTGACCAGGCGGTCGGCGGGCACCAGGAGGCGGCCCGCCCGGGCGAACCAGCGTCTCCGGCCCATGCGGCGTGCGAGCGTACGGATCATCGGCACAGTCTGCCGGGCGGCGGCCCGCGCGGCGACCCCCGTTTCGGGCCGACGCCCGCCCTGCCGTCAGGCGCTGCGGCGGGCGGGCGAAACACCGCGGCGGCCCGGCGGCGATGCCCGTACCGATCAGGTACGGGCACCGCCCGGCCGGGCCGCCGTCGGTGCTGCTGTCCTTACTTGGTGGCCTTCGCGAGGTCGGCCGAGAGGCTGGCCACGGCCTTCTGCTGGACGGGCGCGAAGCTCATCGAAGCCGGGGGCTCGGCCGGGTTCTCGCAGTTGTCCGCGCGGCCGGCCGCCGCGAAGCACAGGTCCAGGTCGTCCCCGCCGTCGATCATGTCAACGGCCGCGGCGTTGCCGGTCGGCTTGAGGTCATCGTCGACCTCCTCGCCGGCCAGGAGGTCGATGCCCGCGCGGCCGAAGATCGTGTCGTTTCCGGCCTGGCCGAAGACGACGTCGTCGCCCGCGCCCGCGTCGATCCTGTCGTTGTCGGCACCGCCGAGGATGACGTCGTTGCCGTTGCCACCCGAGATGTTGTCGACGCCGGCCTCGCCGTCGACGATGTCGTCGCCGTCGCCCGCCGAGATCTTGTCCGCCCCGGTGCCGCCGACCAGCGTGTCGATGCCCGAGGAGCCGTACAGCGAGTCGTTGCCGCTCTCGCCGACGATCTCGTCGTTGCCGGTGTCGCCACCGAGCGTGTCGTTTCCGGTACCGCCGGCGATCAGGTCGTTGCCGGACTTGCCGAAGGCGGTGTCGGCGCCCGACTGGCCGTAGAGCCGGTCGTTGCCGCCGTTGCCGATCAGCTTGTCGTTGCCGGAGCCGCCCTGCAGCTCGTCCTTGCCGCTGCCACCGTTGAGGGTGTCGTTGCCGGACCCGCCGTTCACCAGGAGGTAGACGCCGGTCTTGTTGGTCACCGTGTCGTTCTTGTCACCGAGCGAGACGTTGAGGGTCTTGGTCTTCTTCGACGTCGTGCACTTGACCTTCGTCTTGTCGCCCTTGACCGCCTTGCAGCCCTTGCCGGCCTTGAGGGCGACCTTGTCGTCGAGTGTGACCGTCCGGCCCTTGATGGTGATGGTCAGGCTGTTGGCCTTGCCCTTCTGGGCGTTGAACTGGACGGTGGACGAGCCGACGACCTGGGCGTATCCGGCCGAAGCGGCCTGAGCCGGGCTCGCGAGGAACGCGGTGGAGGCGACAGCCGCGACGGTGGTGCCGAAACCGGCCAGCACCTTCCGGTGGAGCAGGGACATGCAGAACCCCGTTTCGATGTTGGACGTTGATCAAGCCAGCGCATCGTACGCGAGGGTCCTTCGAATTTCAGCCCCATTGTCGGCAAACGGCTACTGTGGACGGTCCACTCAGACCATTGGCGCAAATACGAAAAGATGGACTTATGGTGCAGGTCGGCCATCCGTACTGGAAGGTTTACTAAAAATAAAGCGGATTTCGTGACATGATCGCACCATGCCACAGGCCCTTCTCGAAGTGATCGCCCTCGATGCCACCGACGCGGGGCACGCGGCGGCCGGCGGCGCCGACCGGGTCGAACTGGCGAGCGACATGCACCGCCTCGGGCTCACGCCGACCGTGCAGACCTTCGCCGCCGTACGCGCGGAGATCGACCTTCCGATCCGCGTCATGCTGCGGCAACAGGACGGCTTCGCCGCCGGAGACCTGGACTCCCTGCGCCGGTCGATCGACGCGCTGCGGGCCGCGGGCGCCGAGGAGTTCGTGCTCGGCTTCCTCGACGCGAGCGGCGAGGTCGACCTCGCGTCGCTGCATGCCGTGCTGGCCGTGCTCGACGGCTGCGCCTGGACCTTCCACAAGGCGCTGGACCACGCCACGGACCGGCGGGCGGCCTGGCAGGCCATCGAGGGGCTCGGCGGGCTGGACGCGGTACTCACCTCCGGCTGTCCGTCCGGTGTCGCGGAAGGACTCGACACGCTGATCACGGAGGCGAAGACGGCCCGCAGGCCGCGCATCGTCGCCGGTGGCGCGCTCCGCGAGCACCACCTCGCACCGTTGCTCGGCGGCGGCGTCGACGCCTTCCACACCGGCACGGCGGTACGCCGCGACCGCACCTGGGCGTCGCCGATCGACCCGGGCGAGGTACGGCGGTGGCGGGACTGGCTGCAGACCGTCCAGTAATCTGCCGCAGTGAATATTCACGCTCTCCGCTGGCGACTCGTCGACAGCCCCGGCTCGTGGGGCGCCAAGCGGCGGGAGGCCCGTTCGCGCTGGCTGGTGGAGACGTTCCCCGAGCTGCCCGAGATGTCGGTGGTCGACCTCGGCGGCCGGGTCGGATTCTGGCGCCGGCTCCCGGTACGCCCCAAGCACGTCCACGTGGTCAACCTGGAAGCGCCCCCGGCCGAGCTGCCGGACTGGGTCGAGGTGAGCCACGGCGACGCCTGCGCGCTGCCCGAGGCGATCGCCGCCCGCCGCTACGACCTCGCCTTCAGCAACTCGGTGATCGAGCATGTCGGCGGGCACGAGCGGCGGCTGCGGTTCGCCGAGTCGGTGCACGCGCTGGCGCCCGCGCACTGGGTGCAGACGCCGTACCGGTACTTCCCGATCGAGCCGCACTGGGTGGCGCCCGGCATGCAGTTCCTGCCGGTCGCGGCGCGCCGTGAGGTGGCCCGCACCTGGCCGCTGGCCTACACGCCGGGCCGCACCCGCGCGGAGGCGCTGTCCCGGGTGCTCTGGATCGAACTGCTGGACAAGACCCAGATGCGCGCGTACTTCCCGGATTCGGTGCTGCGGGCGGAGAAGGCCATGGGTCTCACCAAGTCACTGATCGCCTACAAGCTCCGCTAGGACGATCCGGGCCCGCACTCCGTTCTTCGCCACCTCCTGAGGCGGCAACGCCGTGCTCAGGTGCCGAGGTACCTGAGCACGGCCAGCACCCGGCGGTGGTCGGTGTCCGTGGGCGGCAGGTCGAGTTTGGTGAAGATGTTGCTCACGTACTTCTCCACCGCGCTGTGGCTGACCCGCAGCGCCTCGGTGATGCCGGTGTTGGACCGGCCCTCCGCCATCAGCCGCAGCACCTCCTGCTCCCGGGGGGTCAGGCGGCCCATCGGGTCGTTGCGGCGCACGAGGAGCTGGGCGACCACCTCGGGGTCCAGCGCCGTGCCACCGGCGGCCACCCGGCGCAGCGCGTCGAGGAAGTCGGACACGTGCGCGACCCGGTCCTTCAACAGGTAGCCGATGCCGCGCGTGTCGACCGACAGCAGATCGGTGGCGTACCGCTCCTCCACGTACTGGGAGAGCACGCACACCGCGACCTTCGGGTGCTGGCGCCGGATGACGAGCGCCGCCCGGATGCCCTCGTCCGTGTGGGTCGGCGGCATCCGCACGTCGACCACCACGATGTCGGGCCGGTGCGCGTCGACGGCGGCCAGCAACTCCTCGGCGTCGGGCACCGCCGCGACGACCTCGAAGCCACCGTCGGTGAGCAGTTTCGTGAGACCGGCGCGCAGCAGGACGGAATCTTCGGCCAGGACTACTCGCATGGGATCTCCACGGTAACGGTTGTCGGGCCGCCCGCCGGGCTCACCACGGTCAGAGCGCCGTCGACGGCGGCCACCCGCTGCGCCAGGCCGCGTAGCCCGGTTCCCGCGCCGTCGGCCGAGGCGCCGCCGCGACCGTCGTCGGTGACCGTGACGACCAGCCGGTCACCGGCGCGTCGCGCCACGACCTCGGCCCGGCTGGCGTCGGCGTGCTTGGCGACGTTCGTCAGCGCCTCGGACACCGCGAAGTAGGCGATCGCCTCGATGCTCGGCGAACAGCGCCGCGCCACCTCGACGCGCAGCTTCACCGGCAGCGGCGCCCGCGCGGCGACGCCGGAGAGCGCCGCGTCGAGTCCCCGGTCGTTGAGCACGGCCGGATGCAGGCCGCGCACGAAGTCGCGCAGTTCCGCCAGGGCGGCCGTGGCCTCGTCGTGGGCCTCGGCGATGACGTCCCGGACCTGCGGCGCGGCGTCACTCAGGGCGGCGCGGGCCATGCCCAGCCGCATCGCCAGGTAGACGAGGCGTTGCTGCACGCCGTCGTGCAGGTCCCGTTCGATCCGGCGGCGTTCGGCGTCGGCGGCGTCCGCCAGCTCGGCCCGGCTGCGCGCCAGCGCCTCGACCCGCGCGGCGAGCGCCTCGGCGCGGTCGGGGCCGAGCAGGCGCCGCGCCGCGGCCGTGTCGGCCGCGGCGAGGCCCCGGGCCACCCACGGCGCGGCCAGCAGCAACGCCACGGCGCCGCCGAACCACCCGACATTCTCCGGCCAGGATCTGCCGCCGTCCGGCAGGGCCGCGAGCACGGGCGCCGACCAGCACAGTACGACGACCGCGCCGCCGAGGACGCCCAGCAGCGGGGCCAGCAGGTGGTAGGCGAGTTGCCGCCACGAGGACCCGGCGGTCCACGGCCGCAGGAGCCGGAGCCAACCGGTGCCCGGGTCGTGTCGCGGCGCGGCGATCTCGACGGCCAGCAACGCCCGGAAGCGTTCGCGCTGCAGCGCGCTGAGGAACCGCACACACGGCAGCAGGACCAACGGGACCAGCACGGCGACGAACACATACAACACGGCGAGCAGCCGGTCGCCGGTCGGTCCCTGCACGAGGCTGGCCACGGCGGCCGAGCACAGCACGGCCAGCAGCCACACGGTCGCGGCCGTGGTGGCGCCCAGGAACATCCCGGCCATCAGGTGGAAGGTCGCCCGCCAGGCGTGCGGCGACGCCAGCGCCCGTACGGCGGCCAGCGGCCATCCGCGCGTCTTGTCGTCGTTCCCGCCCGAGGTCATGTGATCACCGTAGGGACCCCCGGCACCGGACGGCCACCGGGCAGGCCCTCCCCCGGGGTGGGGAAAACCCCAAGCCGGACCGACGGGTCGCCCCACTGACCGGGCCGCCGTGCGCTGGCAGCGTGAACGCCGCACGACGACACGAGGAGCGACAGCGATGATCGAGGCACGCGCCCTGACGAAGCGGTACGGCGACAAGCTCGCCGTCGACAACCTGACCTTCACCGTACGTCCGGGAATGGTCACCGGCTTCCTCGGCCCGAACGGCGCCGGCAAGTCCACCACCATGCGGATGATTCTGGGGCTGGACGCTCCCACGAGCGGTGCGGTGCTGGTGAACGGCCGGCCGTACGCCGAGCATGCGGCGCCGCTGCGGGAGGTCGGCGCGCTGCTGGAGGCCCGCTCGTTCCATCCCGGCCGCAGCGCGTTCCACCACCTGCTGGCGCTGGCCCGCACCAGCGGCATCCCCCGCTCCCGCGTCGACGACGTCATCGAGGCGGTCGGGTTGTCCGGGGCGGCGCGGCGGCGGGCCGGGCGGCTGTCGCTCGGGATGGCGCAGCGGCTCGGCCTCGCCACCGCGCTGCTGGGCGATCCGCGCACCGTCGTCCTCGACGAGCCGCTGAACGGCCTGGACACCGAGGGCATCCGCTGGGTGCGCACGCTGCTGCGGGACCTCGCCGCCGAGGGCCGTACGGTCTTCGTCTCCTCCCACCTGATGAACGAGATGGCCCTCACCGCCCAGCACCTCATCGTCATCGGGCAGGGCCGGCTGATCGCCGACACCGGCGTGGCGGAGTTCATCCGTGCCCGCGACCGCGGCGTGGTGCGGGTACGCACCACCCACCCCGAAGCACTCGCCGCCCGGCTGTCCGGGCCGGGGGTCGACGTCTCGTTCGACGGGGGCGAGACGCTGACCGTGGCGGGGTCCACGACCGACCGGATCGGCCGGCTGGCCGCCGCGGCGCGCATCACCCTGCTCGAACTCACCGCACAGCAGGCCTCGCTGGAGGAGGCCTTCGTCGACCAGACCCGCGACGCGGTCGAGTACCGCGCGCTCACCACCGGAGTGCCGTCATGACGCATCACGCCCCTGCCCCCGTCGCGCGCCGGGTGACCCCGGTGCGTGTCGTCCGATCGGAGTGGACGAAGCTGCGCTCGCTGGCGTCCACGATCTGGTGCCTGGCGGCCACGGTCGCGCTCGTCGTCGGCGTCGGGGTGGCGTACGCGGCGCTGCGGGTCGCCCGCCCGCCCGCGGACCCGTCCACCTTCGACCCGACCTCGGTCAGTCTCGCCGGTGTCCAGCTGGCCCCGTTCGCGATCGGCGTCCTGGGGGTGCTGTTCGTCAGCGGCGAGTACGCCACGGGGTCGATCCGGGTGAGCCTGGCGGCGGTGCCGGGCCGCCTGCCGGTGTTGTGGGGCAAGGCGGTCACGTTCGGTCTGGCCACCGTCGCGGTCGCGGTGCCCGCCGCCGTGGTGGCGTTCGTCGCGGGCCAGTCGGTGCTGTCCGCCGAGCACCTCGACACCGGCCTCGGGCAGCCCGGCGTGGGGCGGGCCGTGCTAGGCAGTGCGTGGTTCCTGACCGTGGTAGGCCTGCTCGGCCTCGGTCTGGGGACGCTGCTGCGCAACACCGCCGCCGGAATCTCCGCGCTGTTCGGGCTGCTGTTCGCGCCGCAACTCGTGCTGGGGCTGCTGCCGGAGTCTGTGGCGGACGCGGTCTACCGGTACCTGCCCACCCCCGCCGGCGCAGCCGTCACGGCCGTGCGCCAGGACCCGGACACCCTCGGCCCGTGGACCGGGTTCGGGCTGTTCTGCCTCTATACCGCCGTCGTGCTCGGGCTCGCCGCGTGGCGGCTACGCCGCCGCGACGTCTGAGTCACCCACTCTTTCAGGAGGACAGATGAAACGACCACGACGGTACGCGGTCCTGGCGGCGGTGCTGACCGCCACGGCGGGACTGACCGTGGTGCCCGCCGCCATGGCCGGTACGACGCAGGACACAGAGGGTGGGCTCGCTCAGTTCCACCATCAGCGCGTGGACTGGAAGTCGTGCCAGCGCGGCGCCGACGACACCGAGGGACGCGCGCTCGACGACGCGGGAGTGCGCTGCGCCGACGTCCGCGTGCCGCTGGACTACGGTCGCCCCAACGGGCGCACCATCACGGTCGCGATCGCCCGCAGCGGGGCCACCGACCCGGCCCACTACGCCGGTCCGCTGATCTTCAACCTGGGTGGCCCCGCGAACCCGGTGCTGTCCACCGTCCCGCAGGCCCGGGAGGCGATGGGCGCGGCCGGGGCCGGGTTCGACATCATCGGCATGGACATCCGCTTCTCCGGGCGCAGCACGCCGATCGACTGCGGCTGGCCGGCCAGTTGGCTGCCGCGTTCCGCGGGCGCCGACCGGGAGAGCTTCGACCGGATGGTCCGGCTGTCGAAGGACCTGGCCCGCCGGTGCGGCCGGACCGGGGCGGACCTGCTCGCGTACGCGTCGGCGGCCGACGCCGCCCGCGACATGGATGTCATCCGGGCCGCGCTCGGCGCGCCGAAGCTGTCGTTCCTCGGCTACTCGCAGGGCAGCTACCTGGGCGCGCAGTACCTGCAGCGGTTCCCGGAGCGGGCGGGACGGTTCGTGCTCGACAGCGTCGTCGACCCGGACCGGCCCGGCGTGACGGTGCTGTCCGACCGTACGGTGACCGCCCGCCGGCAGGCGGCGCTGCGGGAGTGGGCCGCGCAGGCCGCCGCGCGCGACGACGAGTGGCACCTCGGGTCGACGACCGAGCAGGTGCTCGGCACGGTCGACCGGGTCTATCTGGCCGCCGCCCGCCGACCGCTGCGGGTGGGCCGCTACTCCGTCGACGACACCGTCATCCCCGGCGTGATCGCCAACCTGCTGGTCGACGACAGCGCGGAGAGCGGCGGTGAACTGGCGGCCACCCTGCGGGTCCTGGTGCGGGCGGCCGACACCGGCCGCGCCGAGCCGACCCCGGCCCTGGCGACCACCCTGGCCGGGCAGCTGACCGGCCGGGACTCGGCGCTGCGCAGCGCGTCGACGGCCGTGCAGTGCGGTGACGCGCCCGTGTCGCGCGACGTCGAGGCGTACTGGCGCGGCGCCGAGGCGGCGCGCGCCGGGGCGTCCCTGTTCGGCCCGTTGGGCGCCACGATCACGCCGTGCGCGTTCTGGCCACGGCCGCCACGGGAACGCCCGATCCGGATCCGCAACGGCGTACCGGCGCTGATCGTCCAGGCCGCCGGGGACGTCAACTCCGTCCTGGAGATGGGCCAGGCCATGCACCGGGCCCTCGGCGGCTCCCGCATGATCACCCTGGAGGGTGCCCGCGACCACGGCGTCTACCTGTTCCGCGGCTCCGCATGCGTCGACGCGGCCGTGAACGGCTACCTCACGAGCGGGGATCTGCCCGCAGCCGACCTGACCTGCTCGGGATAGCTCCCGCGCTCGGGCGCAACGACCCGTGCCCCCGCCGGATCCGGCGGGGGCACGGAGTCAGATCTGGAGGGTGTGCCTCGGTCACCCCGATCGCGCTACCCGCTGGTGAGCCGCAGGATGTCGACGCCGCGGGTGTTGTCCGCGACATAGACCAGACCGTTGTGCCAGAACGGCGCCCAGGCGCGGCCGTCCGCCGGCCGGTGGTACGCGATCTGCGTCGGGTTGGTCGGGTCGGACACGTCGATGAACCGGGTGCCCTGCGCGTAGAACGACTGCACGAGCACCTTGCCGTGGACGTCGAAGTAGTGCGCCGAGCAGTCCTCGCTGACCGGGTCGCTGCCCTCCTGGCCCGCGACGCTCCACGTGCCCACGGTCGCCAGCCGGAACGGCTGCTGGGGTGTGGAACGCCACGACTGGCCCTGATAGGAGCCGGTCAGCGACGCGATGACCAGGACCCCGTCCGCCGCGCAGCCCGCCTGGAAGCTCTCCTCGGTGACGTAGATCAGGTCGCCGTGGCGCCACCCGCCGTCGGCCCAGCGCGCCCCGGCCGGGCGGTGGCTGTTGTGCATGAACCGCGAGGGCGCGGCCGTCTCGGCGATGCCACCCCCGGCGTACGGCACGGGGTCGATCGCGGTGGCGGTGCGGGTCCGCTTGCGTACCGGATCCCAGCGCCGGCCCTCGGTCCAGTAGCCGCGGACCCCGCCGCGCCCGGACACCCACGCCACCCCGGCCGCGTCGACCTGCACGTCGTGCGCGTAGTCGGTCTTGCCGTCGTTGCGGGCCAGGTCGATGGGGTCGGGGAAGACCGTGGGATGGCTCGGGTCGCGTACGTCGGTGACCCAGATCGGCCGGCCGCCCCACTCGGTCGGCATGGTGCTGGACTTGGCCGGGCCGCCGGTCCACAGGTACCGGCAGTGGTTGATGCAGCTCGTGGTGTGCCCCGCGGGCACCTGGACGTAACTGAGCTGGCGCAGCTGGTCGGGCCGGCTGGCGTCGACGATGTAGACGCCGGACTCGCCCGTGGCGACGTCACCGCCGAAGGCCCGCGGGTCGCGCGCCAGGAAGACCAGCTTGCGCACCGGGTCGACCTCGGTGTTCTCGGTCTGCCACATGCCGGGCAGCGCGAACTCGCCGAGCAGCCGCGGATTGGCGGGGTCGGCCAGATCGTACGAGCGCAGCCCGAACGTGCCGGTGACCAGCATGACGTCGCGGCCGTCGCCGTACGCCAGGAAGTTGATCGAAATGGCGCCGGTGGCCGTGGCCACCGTGCCGAGCAGCTCAGGGTTGCTGCTGGCTCCGGCCGCGTGCTGGTGGTGATGGTGCCGCACCGACCCGGCGGCGGCCTCGTGGTGCGCCGCCGTCCCGCCGTGGGGTGGGTCGTCGGGATCGCAGGCCCGGGCGGGGGTGCCGGTCAGCAGCAGGGTCGCCACCACGGCCGGGACGAGCACCGGTTGCCACCATCGCGTCATCAACATGGCCACTCTCCTCGTCGAGCGGGCAACCAGCCGACCCAGAGTATCGACGTTCGTCACTTCCTTTCAACGGCGGGCGCCGGAATAATCCGCGCATGCGCACCACGCTGGTGATCGCGGCGACCGTGGCCGCGCTGGCGGTCACTGCGACCGCCACCTACGGCCTGACCCGCGACGACCCGTCGAAACTCACGGTGGGGCTCGGCGAGCCCGCGACGCTGCTGCCCGGCCTGGTCGACGATCCGGCGGGCCGGTTGGTGCTCAGCGCACTGTGGACCCCGCTGACCGAGGTCGAGGCGTCCGGACGGCCGGTGCCCCGGCTGGCCGCCTCCGTGACCAGCGCGGACCAGCGGGTCTGGACCATCCGGCTGCGCCCGGGATGGCGGTTCCACGACGGTACGCCGGTGACCGCGCGCGCCGTCGCCGGCACCTGGCAGGCCACCCTGGCGCAGGGCTGGCGCGGCGCCGGGCTGCTGACCGACACCCTGCGGGTCCGCGGCGGGCGGCCGGGGCACGCCGACATCCCCGGCCTCCGGGTCACCGGCGAGGACACCGTCGAGGTCACGCTGGAGGCGCCGTTCGCCGAGCTGCCGCTGGCGTTGTCGGCGCCCGAACTGCAGCCGCTGCCCGAGTCCGTCCTGTCCACCCGCGACTGGGCCGGGTTCGCCGCCCGCCCGGTCGGCACCGGGCCGTACCGTCTCGACGGGGCGTGGCGCCCCGGCCACGGCGCCACCCTGCGCCGGTTCGCCGGATACGCCGGACCCCGGCCCACCGCGGACCGTATCGACCTGCGGGTGCTCGACCCGGCCACCCAGTACGCCCAGGTCTCCAGCGGCGACCTGGACCTCGCCACCGATCTGCCACCGGACCGGCACGCCGCATTCGGAACGGCCTTCGGCGCCCGGCACGGGGCGTGGCCGCTGGGTGCGGTGACGTACCTCGGCTTCGCGCGGACCGACCGGCGGTTCGCCGACCCGGGCGTGCGGCACGCGGTCTCGCTGGCGATCGATCGCGCGGGTCTGGCCGCCGGTCCGCTGGGCCACCAGGTGTCGCCGTCGACGGCGCTGGTCCCGCCCGGGATCCCGGGTGCGCGCAGCGGCGCGTGCCGCGCCTGCCAGCACGACGAGACGGCCGCCCGCGCCACGCTCGCCGGGCTCGGCGGCGCGCCCGCCGGGGCCGTACGCCTGTGGTATCAGCCGTCGCAGGCCGGTTGGGTGGCCGCCCTCGCCGACCAACTCGGGCGCGCGCTGCACCTCAGCGTGCTGCCGAGCCCGCTGACCGGCGGCACCCCCGCCGACGGCATGTTCCTCGTCGACCAGACCGTCATGTATCCCAGCGCCTATCCCGCGCTGCTGCCACTGGTCGGCCGGGAGCTGCCGGAGGTGCGGCGGCTCGCCACGGCCGCGGCCAGCCGGTCCGATCCCACCGAGCGGCTGCGCGGCTACCGCCTGGCCGAGAACGTCGCGCTGCGCGACCTGCCCCTGGTCCCGCTGTGGTCCCGGCACGGCCACGCCGTATGGTCGTCGCGCGTCACCGCCCTGCCCACCGACCTGTACGGCCCCCGGCTCGACCAGCTCCGCTGACCGGCTGCGTTACGCGTCGGGATGGCGCCGGGCGAGGACGTCGAGCGCGCGCTGTCCCCACGAGATGTTCTCCCGCTCGAACGCGATTCCGCGGTGGAGCGTCAGGTACGGCCCGATCCGGCTGCCGGTGGCGACGAACTCCTCGTCGGTGCGGTCGCCGAGGATCTCGGCGAGCGTGCGTTCGTATCCCGCGAGCCGGTTCCGGCTCGCGTCGATGCGGGTACGAATCGACGCCGTGAGACTGGGCACGTCGGCGTACGCGAGCGCCTCCACCTGGATCAGCAGCTCGTCCCGGATGGTGGTGGGCTTCGGGTCGCGCCGGGTGAATTCCCACAGCGCGGCCCGTCCGGCGTCGGTGACGGAGTAGAGGCGCTTGTCGGGCCGCGTGGACTGCTTGACGACGCGGGCCGACAGCAGGCCGTCGGCTTCCAGCCTTTCGAGCTCCCGGTAGAGCTGCTGCGGGGTCGTCGTCCAGAAGTTGGCCACCGAGCCGCGGAACTTCTTGGCGAGGTCGTACCCGGAGGACTCGTGGTCGATCAGGGCCGCGAGTAACGCATTCCTCAGTGCCACGATCACATCCTACGAGGGCCTCATCGGGTGCGCGGTTTGAACTGCGGCGCGTTCTTCGTGGTCGCGGACCGCCGGGCGATGGCCGTGTTCGGCAGGCGCAGCAGCCGCAGTTGTTCGCGCCGTTCCCGGGCGAAGGTGCGGCGGGCGCTGGACGTGAGCGCGCCGTCGAGCAACCGCTTCGCGGCCGCTATCGCATCCGGTGACCTGGTCCGGAGCCGGTCGGCGAAGTCCACGGCGGCCTGGACGGGGTCGGCATGGATCTCGGTGACCAGCCCGAGGCGCTGCGCCTCGGTGCCGGAGACCTCCTCGGCGGTCATGGTGAGCCGTTTGGCGACGTCGACGCCGACGACCTCGGTCAGACTGCGGATGCCGCTCATGTCGGGGATGATGCCCCACTTGCCTTCCAGCACCGACCACGCCGAGTCGGGCGTCGCGAACCGCAGGTCCGCGGCCAACGCGATCTGCAGGCCGCCGCCGTAGCAGTGGCCGTGCACCGCCGCGATGACCGGCACGGGAATGCGCCGCCACGCCCAGCAGGCTTCCTGGAAGCGGTTGGTGCCCCGCCACGGCGCGGGAACGAACGACCGGACGATGCGGCCGGGCGTCCGCAACACCGTCGCGAAGTCCAGGCCCGAACAGAACGACGCACCCTCACCGGCGATGACGACCGCCCGCAGGGTACGGTCGCGCCGCAGCCACCGCGCCGTCCGGATCAGGTCGTCCAGCGTGTCGAGGGTGAGCGCGTTGAGCTTGTCGGGCCGGGCGAGGCGGACCTGCGCGATGCCGTCCTCGATCCGCGTGGTCACGTACTTCGTGTGCGGTGCGGTGCGGTGCATGTCGGGCTCCACGATGTGACGGGACGGGCTCAGAGCCGCGCGGCGAGTTCGGTGGCCTGCTTGATGGCGCGCTTGGCGTCGAGTTCGGCGGCGACGTCGGCGCCGCCGATGACGTGGACCCGCACGCCGCGCTCCTGCAGCGGGACGACCAGGTCGCGGACCGAGGTCTGCCCGGCGCAGAGCAGCACGGTGTCCACGTCGAGCACCCGGCTCTCGCGCGGGGCCTTGGCATCGCGCGGATCGGTGGGGACGGAGATGTGCAGGCCCTCGTCGTCGATGCGCACGTACTCCACCGCGCGCAGCATCGTGACTCCGGAGTCCTGCAGCGTGGTGCGGTGCACCCATCCGGTGGTCTTACCCAGACCCTTGCCGAGCGCGGACGCCTTGCGCTGCAACAGGTAGACCTGCCGGCGCGGGATGGGGCTCACCTTGTCGGTCAGGCCGCCGCGCGCGTTCTCCGGGTCGGTGACGCCCCACCGGCGCAGCCAGTGCTCGAGCGGCTCGTTCTGCTCGTGCAGCAGGAACTCGCCGACGTCGAAGCCGATCCCGCCGGCCCCGATGATCGCGACCCGGTCGCCGACGACGGCGCCCTCACCGATGGCCTGCTGGTAGGTGAGGACCTTCGGATGGTCGACGCCGGGGATGTCCGGCACCCGGGGCCGCACGCCGGTGGCGATGACGACCTCGTCGTATCCGGCCAGGTCGTCCACGTCCGCGCGGACGCCCAGGCGCAGGGTGACACCGCGCACCTCGATCATGTGGCGGTAGTAGTCGAGGGTGCGCGCGAACTCCTCCTTGCCGGGAATCCGCGCGGCCAGCCGGAACTGGCCCCCGATCGTGTCGGCGGCCTCGAACAGCTCCACCCGGTGACCGCGGCCCGCCAGCTCGATCGCCGCGGCCAGCCCGGCCGGGCCGGCGCCGACCACCGCGATGCTTTTCACCGTACGGGTGGGCGACAGGACCAGCTCGGTCTCGTACCCGGAGCGGGGGTTCAGCAGGCACGTGGCGCGCTGGTTCTGGAACGTGTGATCCAGGCACGCCTGGTTGCAGGCGATGCAGGTGATGATCTCGCGTTCGCGCCGTTGCGCGGTCTTGGTGACCCACTCGGCGTCGGCCAGCAGCGGGCGGGCCATCGACACGAGGTCGGCCTCGCCGGAGGCGAGGATGTGTTCCGCGGTCTCGGGCCGGTTGATGCGGTTGGACGCCACGACCGGGATCGAGACCTCCTGCCGGACCTTGCCGGTCACCCAGGCGAAGGCGCCGCTGGGCACGGAGGTCACGATGGTGGGTACGCGCGCCTCGTGCCAGCCGATGCCGGTGTTCAGGATCGACACTCCGGCGGCTTCGAGTCCGCGCGCGAGCTCGACGGTCTCCTCCCACGACTGCGCGTTGTCGACCAGGTCGAGCAGGCTGATCCGGTACTGCACGATGAAGTCGTCGCCGACCAGGTCGCGGGTGCGCCGGACGATCTCGAGGGGGAAGCGCATCCGCTTGGCCGCCGAGCCGCCCCAGGCGTCGGTGCGGTCGTTCGTGCGGGCGGCGAGGAACTGATTGATCAGGTACCCCTCGGAGCCCATGATCTCGACACCGTCGTATCCGGCGCGGCGCGCCAACCGCGCGGCCCGGGCGAAGGCGGTCACCGTACGGTCGACCTGCCGCGTGGTCATGGCCCGCGGCCGGAACGGGGTGATCGGCGACTTCCGGCCCGACGCGCCCAGGCTCAACGGGTGGTACGCGTACCGGCCCGCGTGCAGCACCTGCAGCAGGATCTTCCCGTCGTGCTCGTGCACCGCGTCGGTGACGACGCGGTGGGCCCGGGCGTGGCGCTCGGAGGTCATCTGGCTGCCGAACGGCGCCAGCCAACCCCGCCACGTCGGCGCGTAGCCGCCCGTCACCATGAGGGCGACTCCGCCGCGGGCGCGTTCGGCGAAGAACGCGGCCAGCTTCGGCAGGTCCCGGGCCCGGTCCTCCAGCTTGGTGTGCATCGAGCCCATGACCACCCGGTTGCGCAGCACCGTGTGGCCGAGGTCCAACGGGCTCAGCAACGTCGGATAGCGGCTCGCGCCCTCGTCCACGTTCATCGTCATGCCACCGGACTCCCTCGACCCGTTCCGCACCGGCGGCCCTCGACGCGAGAGCCGACGCAGGAGCACCATACAACGAAGTGCATAGTAAAGAAAGTGACTATGAAATCCGGACACCCGGGCAGGAATCACGTGGCTCCGCTTTCCCCGAGATCCAGTGCGCCGGGGCGGCAACTTGCCAGGATTTTCCAAAAACTGACAACACTCATCCGTCCGGCGGTACTCGGCGGCGGGCCCCCGACGATTTGCTGGGTACTGGCGGCTGTCCACAGAGGCATGCGCGCGACATCGGGAGATCGACAGCGCGGAGGATCTTGTCAAGCCGGTCCGGTGAGGAGGATCTTGCGTGGCGCATGGCGACCGTGGTCTTCGATGGGCTCGCCTGGCAACAGGCGGTATCCCCATGGAAGTCCGGTCCGAATGCTACGATTCTGCTGTTTTGCGTCCGTCGGAAGATGGTCGGAAGGAGGGTGTCTCAGCTCATCGCGGGCGCCCGCATCCGGCCCCTACGCATAGGGAGCGGGATCCCGGTGACTGACCCGCGGGTAGCGGTGCCGCAGGCGGACAACCGACCATCGACGGGCCAGCCTGATCCACTGCGGGGCCAGCCCGATGCAGTGCGGGGGCAGCCAGATCCACTGCGGATCTGGGACGGCGTCCCGCTGCGGAACCCGGCGTTCACGGGCCGCGAAACGATGCTGCTCACCCTGCAACGGGCGCTCGACCGACGATCC
The DNA here is from genome assembly GCF_004217545.1 of Krasilnikovia cinnamomea. NCBI lineage: Bacteria > Bacillati > Actinomycetota > Actinomycetes > Micromonosporales > Micromonosporaceae > Krasilnikovia > Krasilnikovia cinnamomea. The sequence continues at coordinate 4,567,665 of NZ_SHKY01000001.1, read as the reverse complement.
AAGGCCTCGGTGCTGCCCCACGCGCTGCACGGGCTCGGCGGCGTGGGCAAGACCCAGCTGGCGGTGGAGTTCGCCTACCGGTACGCCGACCGCTACGACGTCGTCTGGTGGATCCCGGCCGAGCACCAGACCCTGGTCCTGCAGTCGCTGCGCGACCTCGGCCGGCGGCTCGGCACCCCGGAGACCGCCAACCTGCAGCACACCGCCGGTCTGGTCCTCGACCAGCTGGCCCACTCGTCGCTGCGCTGGCTGCTGATCTACGACAACGCCAACGACCCCGACGACGTCGCCAACCTGATCCCCGAGGGCGGCGGCCACGTCATCCTGACCTCGCGCAACCAGACCTGGTCGGACGTCTGGGACCCCATCGAGGTCGACGTGTTCGACCGGCCGGAGAGCATCGAGCTGGTCCAGAAGCGCAGCGCCGACGTCTCGACGGCCGACGCCGAGCGGCTGGCGGCCCGGCTCGGTGACCTGCCCCTCGCCCTCGACCAGGCCGCCTCCTGCCAGTCCGCCACCGGCATGCCCGTGGACGAGTATCTGGCCGAGCTCGACGTCCGGGTCCGCCAGCTCGCCCCCGGGCAGCAGGACTCCTACCGCACCACGATCGCGGCGCTGGTGAAGCTGGCGCTGGACCGGCTGCGCGCCGCCGCGCCCGCGACGGCGGAACTGCTCGAGCTGTTCGCGCGGCTGGGCGCCGAGCCGATCTCGGGCGGGCTGATGCGCCGGGGCCGGGACGCGCGCGTCTCACCCGCGTTGAAGGAGGCCTTGAGCGACCAGATCCGGCTCGACCGCGCGATCCGCCAGCTCAGCCGGTACGGCCTGGCCCGGGTGGACGCCAACAAGCGGGTCCAGGTGCACCGGCTGTTCCAGTTGGTGCTGCACGACGTCCTCGACGCCGAGGCGATCGAGCGCAGCCGGACCAACGTCCACCGCATGCTGGCCTCCGCCAACCCGGGATATCCCGAGGTGGAGGAGTTCTGGCCGGTGCACGCAGAGATCGGCCCGCACATCGGCCCGGCCGACCTGGTCGATTCCGAGCTGATCGACGCCCGCCGGGTCGTGCTCGACCAGGCCCGTTACCTGCAGCAGATCGGCGACCTGGAGGGCGCCCGCCGGTTGGGCGAGACGGCCGTCGCGACCTGGTCGAAGGTCGAGAACACGGCGGATCTCGGTCCGGACGGGGAGCTGACCCTGCGGGCCAGCCGCAACCTCGCCGCCGTCCTGCGGCTGCTCGGTTTCAACGAGCGCGCGCGCACGATGATCGAGGACGCGTTCGAACGCCTGAAGAACAGCGCGGAGTTCGGCCCCGATCACGAGTACACCCTCGACGCCGCCACCGAGCTCGCCCCGAACCGGCGGGTCGCGGGCGAGTTCCGCGACGCGCTGGAGTCGGACCAGGACACGGTCGCCCGGTACCGCCGCCTGTTCGGCGCCGAGGATCCGGCGACCCTGGCCGCGGAAGGCAACCTCGCGGTCAACCTGCGCATGCTCAGCGACTTCCCCGGTGCCTACCGGATCGACTCCGACGCGGTCGACGCCTGGCAGCGCAACGTCAGCGAGAACGACCTGCGCCTGCTGTTCGCCCAGGTGAACCTGGCCCGCGACCTCTACGGGCTGGGCCGGTACGCGGAGGCGCTGGTCCTGCAGCAGCGCGTGCTCTCGCCGTTCCGGGAGCAACTGGGCCCGCGTCACCCCTGGGTGCTGCTGGCCGGCCGGACGATGGCCGTGACCCTGCGCAAGGTCGGCCGGTACGCCGAGGCGCTGGCCGCCGCCGAGGAGCACTACCTGGACACCATCAACCGGTACGGCCAGGAGCACGAACATCTGCTGGCGGCCGCGATGACCCTCGCGAACAGCCTGCGGGTCACGGGCGACCTGGCGCGCGCCCGCGGGCTGGCGGCCGAGGCGGTGGACCGGTACCTGCGCGTCTTCGGCGACGACCACCCGCTGACGCTGGCCGCGACGTCGAACTACGCGATCGTCCTGCGCGGTCTCGGCGAGCACGACCGGGCCCGCGCGCTCGACGAACGCACCTACGCGCGGATGCGTACGGTGTTGGGCGACACGCACGCCTACACCCTGTGCGTGATCAGCGGCCTGGCGAACGACTACGCCGCGGCCGGCGACGTGCCGGGCGCCCGGCGCTGGTCGGACACGGCGCTCACGACGTCCCGGACCTCGCGCGGCGACCGGCACCCGTACACCATGGCCTGCGAGGTCAACGCCGCCGTCAGCCTGCTGGCGGACGGCGACGAGGCCGCCGGGCGGGCGCTTCTAGACCGGGCGGTGGCCGGGCTCACCGAGGTCCTCGGCGCCGACCACCCCGAGACCGTGGCGGCCGGGGAGCAACGCCGCGCCGAGTGCGACCTCGAGCCGCCGCCGACGTAGTCAACCGCACCGATCGCGGCCGGCCCGCCTCACGACCGGATCTCCGTGCCGTCGGGTCCGCCCGCCCGGGCGGCCCGTACCGTCTGCAACGCGACGGCCAGGTCGACGACCGCCGTCACCGCCGCCGGGTCGACCTTCGCCACGAAGATCAGCAGGATCGCGGTGACCAGCACCGCGATGAAGGCCAGCTCCTCCGCCTGTACCCACATCTCGACTCTCCCTCCACACCGGAACCGTTGATTTAATGGTGTGTGGCCCGGAACGCCCGAGATCGATTTCTGCCGTGCGTCGCCAAAGGTTTACGGGTGGTTACGTCAGGCAGGCCGGTATGGAATGCTGTCCATGACACAAATTGACGCTGGTTGGCGGTTAGCGGATGGGGGCCGGGCCGCCCACGGGGGGCGCAGGCCCGTGTGGATCAGGGAGTGTGGCGGGTGCCGCATGGGGAGCTCCAGGCGGAACTGGAACTGCTCTACCGAGCCGCAGGGCGACCGCCGTATCGCCGGGTCAGCGCCGAGATCCGCCGCCAGAACCACATGCCCGACACGGTGAGTCACGAGACCGTCGGCTCCATCCTCCGCGGTGACGTCCGGGTGCGCTGGTCCAAGCTGGAGTCGGTGGTGCGCCAGCTCGCCATCATGGCGGTGCACCGCCCGGACCAGGAGGAAGAGGTACGCCGGTTCCACGCGCTATGGCTGGCCATGGTGGACGGTCAGGAGACGGATCAGCCGCCGGCGCCGAAACCCGTGGACGAGTTCACGCCGGTCGACGCCGAGCGGCCGGGCGCCGCCACGCTGGCCGACGGGCTGCCGCCGGGCATCACACCGCAGCGCAACCACGCCTTTACGGGCCGGCGCGACCTGCTCCACCAGATCTCCGGGCGGCTGGCCGAGGAACCGTGGCAGCCGCTGATCCTGCACGGCCTCGCGGGCGTGGGAAAGTCGCAGCTCGCGGTGGAGTACCTGCATCGCAGCGCCCACCGCTACGACATCGTCTGGTGGATCACCGCCGAGGACCCGTCCCGGGCCACGGCGGCGCTGGCCACGCTGGGCGAACGCCGGGAATGGCCGGCCAGCTACGACATGGCGCAGACCGCCCGTACGGTGCTCACCCGCCTGGAGAGCGGCGCCGGACGGTGGCTGATCGTCTACGACAACGCCAACGCCCCCGACGAGATCGTCCCCCTGCTCCCCCAGGCGGGCGGCCACCTCATCGTGACCACCCGCGACGCCGCCTGGCTGAACCAGGGGCGGGCGCTGGAAGTCGACGTGTTCACCCGCCCCGAGAGCATCGACCTGCTGTGCGCCCGCGGCCACCAGATCATGCGTGAGGAGGCGGACCAGCTGGCCGCCCGGCTCGGCGACCTGCCGCTGGCCCTGGAACAGGTGGCCGCCATGCAGTCGGCAACGCGTACGCCCGTGGTGGACTACCTGCAGCAACTGGACGAGCGGGAGGCCGCCCTGCGCCTGCTGATGTCCACCGCCCCCGGCGACTACCGGATCCCCGTCGCCACCGCCGTCACGGTCGCCGCGGAGCGGATCCGCCGGGAGTCCACCAGCACGGCGCAACTGCTGGAGCTGATCTCCTGCCTGGGCGCCGAGCCGATCTCGCTGACCCTGCTGCGCAGCGGCAGCCAGCCGATCCCGCCGCCGCTGGGGCGCCTGCTGGAGCTGCCCGACGCCCTGGAGCAGGCCGTCTGGCGGCTGCGCCGGTACGGCCTGGTGAAGGTCGTCGACGACGGGCAGGCGCTGCAGGTGCACCGGCTGGTGCAGGCGATCGTCCGGGACGCGCTACCGGCCGACGCGCGGGCGCAGGCGTACACCAACGCGCGCCGGCTGCTGGCGGCCGCGAACCCCGGCAACCCCACCGCACCGCTGACCTGGGACATGTACGGGCGGATCGGCCCGCACCTGCGCCCGGCCGGAATGGTCGACGCCACCGACCCCGACTCCCGCCAGGTGCTGATCGACCAGGCCACCTACCTGTCCGAGATCGGCGACTTCGAGGGCAGCCGCCGGCTCAGCGGGGACGCGCTGGACCAGTGGACCCGCCACGGCGCCGCCGACGACGAACAGTCGCTGGCCTCCCTGCAGCGCCTGGCCGCCGCGCTGAAGGACCTCGGCCGGTACGGCGAGGCGTACCGGCTGGCCGACGAGGGCTGGCGGCGGCTCGTCGAGCACCCCGCGTACGGCGTCCACCACCCCACCACCCTGCAGCTCTCCGACCTGCTGGCCGTGCTGGACCGGGTGTTCGGCCGCTACGCGGACGCGCTGCGCAGGGACCGGCAGATCGTGGAGGCGTACCAGCGCATCCGGGGCGCCGACCACACCGCCACCCTGCAGGCGCGCAACAACCTGGCGGTCAGCCTGCGGGCCGTCGGCGACTTCCAGGCCGCCCACGACATCGACACCGAACTGGCCGACCTGCGGCGCAGCGCGGTCGGCCCCGATCACCAGCGGACCCTGCTGTCCGTGTCCAACCTGGCCCGTGACCTGTACGGACTCGGCGACTACGGCGCCTCACTGGACCTGCAGCAGTCCATCTGGCCGACCTATCAGAGCCGGCTCGTGCGGCGCCACCCGCACCTGCTGGCCGCCACCCGCACCATCGTGCAGGGTCTGCGGAAGACCGGACGGCTGACGGAGGCCCTCGACCTGGGCCGCCAGCTCTACCTGCACTGCCAGGAGTCGCTCGGGACCGAGCACGAGCTGACCCTGGCCGCCAAGATGACCTACGCCAACTGCCTGTACGCGAACGGCGAGGTGTACAAGGCGTCCAGCTTCGCCAGCGAGGCGGTCGACCGCTATCGCCGTACCTTCGGCGACCGCAACCCGCTCACCCTCGCCGCCGCGACCAACCAGGCGATCATCCTGCGTGCCCTCGGCGAACGCCGCCAGGCGCGGCAGATCGGCGAGGTCAGCTTCCAGGCCCTGCGGGAGGTGGTCGGCCCCGACCATCCGTACACCATCGCCGCGGCCGTCGGCGTGGCCAACGACCTGGTGCTGGGGCGGGAGGAGGACATCGCCCGGCGCCGGCTGGCGGGCACATTGGAGGACGCGAAGCGGATCCTCGGTGAACAGCATCCGGACACCCTGATCTGCGCGATCAATCTGGGCGTCCTCATGTCGCGCGGCTCGCCGGAATCCCGGACCCTGTTGGACAGGAGCATCGACCAGCTCCGCCGCACGTTGGGCACCGGACATCCGTTGGTGGCGGCCGCGGTGGCCGGAAAGGCGGCGGAGTGCGACATCGAGCCCCCACCGGTCTAGAGCCGACCTGTAGGAGAATCAGGCACATGCTGGTCCGCTGTTGCGCATCCCCGGCGCCGTGGGTCTGACCGTGCCCGCCCGGGACCTCGGCATGCCGTCGACGCGCGGGCCGGAGGGCGCTCCGGCACCGTGGCCGGACGAGCTGCTGGACGTCGCGGCCCTGCGGGCCACGGGCTGGCGGCCCACCCCGTTCCGGGACGTGGTGCTCAAGGTCCACCAGCGCTGCAACCTGGCCTGCGACTACTGCTACGTGTACGAGATGGCCGACCAGAGCTGGCGCACCCGGCCACGAGCGATGGAACGCCAGACGTGGCGGGCGGCGGCCGCCCGCATGGCCGAACACGCTCGCGGCCACGACCTGAGGGCGATGCGCCTGATCCTGCACGGCGGCGAGCCGCTGCTGGCCGGGGCGGACCGCCTCGCGGCCCTGGTCGGTGACTTCCGGGCCAGCCTCGAGGGGCACTGCCGGCTGGACGTGCAGATCCAGACGAACGGTGTCCTGCTCGACGAGCGCATGCTGGGTCGCCTGCGGGACTGCGGGGTCACGGTCGGGGTCAGCCTGGACGGCGCCGAGGCGGACAACGACCGGCACCGGCGCCTGCCGGACGGGCGGGGCAGCTTCACGGCGGTCGACCGGGCGCTGCGGCTGCTGAGCAGCCCGCCGTACCGGAGTGCCTTCGCCGGGATGCTGTGCACCGTGGACCCCGGCACCGATCCGCTGACCTGTTACGAGGCGCTGCTGGCGTACACGCCGCCGGCGATCGACCTGCTCCTACCGCATGCGAACTGGTCGCAACCGCCGGTGCGCGACCCGCACGCCGGCACCACCCCGCACGCCGACTGGCTGATCGCCGTCTTCGACCGCTGGTACGACGCACCACGCCAGGAGACGAGCATCCGGTTGTTCGAGGACGTCATCGCGCTCGCGCTGGGCGGTTCGGGCCGCTCGGAGCAGATCGGGCTGAGCCCGGTCGCGGTCGTCGTGGTCGAGACGGACGGCGAGATCGAGCAGGCCGACTCCCTCAAGTCGACCTACCCCGGGGCCTGCGCCACCGGGCTCACCGTCTTCGACGACCCGTTCGACGCGGCGCTGGGCCGGCCGGGCGTCGTCGCGCGCCAGATCGGTGTCCGGGCGCTGAGCGACACCTGCCACGCCTGCCCGGTGCACACCGTCTGCGGCGGCGGTCACTACGCGCACCGGTTCCGCGCGGGCGAGGGCTTCCGCAACCCGACCGTCTACTGCGCCGACATGGTGCGCCTGATCCGGCACGTCACGGCACGGGTCCGGGCGGATCTGGACGACCGACTGAGGAGCCGCGCATGATCGCGTATCACGAGGTGCCACCCGAGCAGTTCGCCGCCCTCGGTTCGGGCCTCGGCGGGGCCGCGACCGTCGCGGATCTCGCCGCGGCGCAGCGCAGCAAGCGCCTGCTGCTGCTGCGCCACCTGAGCACAGCCGGGTGCGACCGGGACGCCATCGACGTGCTGATCGAAGCGGACCGGCGCGACCGCCGGGCGGTCACCGAACTCCTCGACGATCCGCTAGTCGGCGCCTGGCTGGCCTGGACGGTGCGCCGCCACCTCGGTCACGCGGAGTCCGCCGTGCCCCTGGCGGAGGACGTGGCGCAGCTCGGCGCCGTCGCCGCCGTCGCGGCGCTGCGCGCGGGCGTCGACACCGAGCTGCATACCCGTACGCGGTGGGGAGCGGTCACGCTGCCAACCCTCGGCACGGCGGTGCACTGTGGGGACGGCCCGGCGCTGATCACGGTGTCGGGCGGACGGGCGACCGTGTCGGGCCCGTCCGCCACGGTCCGCGCCGCGGACGACGATCAGGGCTGGCAGCCGCTGCGCCGGTTGCGTGCCCGGCACGGCGACCGGGTCGCGACGGTCGCGGTCGAGGACGGCAACCCGTACCGGGACTGTTATCACGCATCACCGGCGGGCCGTTTCGGCGACGCCGAGTTCACCGGCTGGCAGGACCGCTACGCCGAAGCCTGGGCCCTGCTGGCCGGCTGCGCGCCGGAACGGGCCGACGAGCTGACCGTGGGCCTGCGCTCGCTGGTCCCGCTGGTCACGGACGACAGCGGGGTGGCGCGCAGCGGCACGGCCCGCGACGCGTTCGGGACGATGGGGCTGACCCGGCCACGGTCGGCCACCGAGTTCGCCGTGACGCTGGTCCACGAGTTCCAGCATTCGAAGCTCAGCGCGCTGCTCGACCTGGTCCCCCTCGTCGTCCCCGGCGGCACCGAACGCCACTTCGCACCGTGGCGGGTCGATGCCCGGCCCACCGGCGGCCTGATCCAGGGCGTCTACGCGTTCCTCGGCGTGGCCGACACCTGGCGGGCGCTGCTGGCGGCGCCGGCCCTCGCGGACGAGGCCGCCCGCGAGTTCGCCGTCGTCCGTACGCACGTCGACGTGGGTCTCGCCGCGTTGGAGAGCTCCGGCGAGCTCACCCCGCGCGGCCGGGTCCTCGCCGGCCATCTCCGCACCGCGCTGGATGCCCTGCTGGCCGTTCCGGTACCCGTTTCCGCATCGGCTACCGCCGATGACTCGCTGCGGCGCAGGCGCGCGGCCTGGACGGCGCACAATAGCCGTGTTGTGACCTCGGGTGCTCCTGCCAAGCGATAGGATTTCGCTGACGACGCGCCGGCGCGACGCTCCTCGGCGCCCTCCGGAAGCGGACAGGTGGAGGGCGCCGGACAGGTGGAGGGCGCAGGGATGGACGACGCGGCAGCGAACACCACGGACAGCGACGTGAATCACGTCATTCCCGATCTCGGCACCCTGCCCCTGGACAAGGTCCTCAGCGCCGAGGACACGGTGCTGAACAACGCTCTGCGGCGCGTCCACGAGGAGCTCGGCCGGCCGGGCGAGAACTACGCGGCCCACGGCACCACCCCGTAGCGACCCCGGGGTGTCCCGGCCGCATTGTCACGACAGGCTGGGAAAGCGATATGTGTCCACGTATCGTGGTGCCCAGAGCTGGCGCGGTATGGTGGTCGCTCGCCCTCGAGCTCCGTACCTCATTGCCTCTCAGCGACGGTTGCGTCGCATCTGGGCCCGGCATCGGCGGCAGACGACCGTCCGACCTCGCCAACGACGGCGCAGGTAGCCGGGCCGTTCGTCACGCGCCGCAGGAGGCAAGCATGGTCGAGCCGCACGTGCACACCGTGGACGAGGAGCCCGTACGGCTCTTACCCGACGTGAGTTCCCTGCCCCTGGAGGCGATCTTCCTGGAGGACGACTCGGCGCTCGGCCGTTCCGTGCGCCGGGTCCTGGAAGACCTGCGGCAGTGGGACGAGCGGTACGCCGCACACGGAAGTTCCGCCTAGGAGCCGTCCGCACGCCTGATCCTGATAGGACGGCTTCATGATCAGCGGGCGTGCTCCCTGAGGGTGGCGGACAAGGCCGTCGGCGGCGGCATTTGTCTGACTCTTTCGCGGTGGGTCGCGTCTGATCCTGGTCCCGCCCGCCGTCCGCATTCGCACCGGGGCCGCCTCAAGTCCTGCCCGGCGCTGCCGACAAACACTCGGGGGACAGCCAGTGGATGCGGAGTCGAGATGCGCAAGTGGTGGCGGACGCGGGGCACGAATACCCACGCTCTCTCCCAGTTCGGGAATTCGGTGTTCGAGGCGTTCGACAACGCGCCCGCCGCGCTGCTGATCGTTGACGGCGCGGGCGAGGCCCTGTACCGCAACAAGGCAGCCGTGCTGGCCATCGAGCACATCCTCAAGACGCAGGGCCCGCAGGCGTTGCAGGGACTGCGGACGATCCTGCAGGAAACCGTACGGACCATCGACTCGTTCCCGTTCGTCCGGCAGAGCCGGCCCGGCGAACCCCTCCAGGGCACCGCGAACTTCGACCGGTTCGCCGGCGGCATCCTGATGAACTACATCGACACCACCGAGCAGTCCCGGACCCAGGCGCTCGCCGCGGACCTGGCGCAGGAACTCTCCGCGGCGAGTACCTCGCTGACCGAGGCCGGGCAGGAGCTCGTCAGCAGCGCGCGGCACAGCTCCGAGCAGGCCGACGGCGTCTCGCAGGGCTCCGCCGAGCTCACCGAGAGCATCAAGGAGATCTCCCGCGGCATCACCAGCGCCTCGTCCAGCACGACCGCCGCCGTGCAGGCCGCACGCGACGCCACCCGCCGGATGGAGCAGTTGCAGGAGTCGAGCCAGCGGATCGGCAGCGTCACCCGGCTGATCACCGAGATCGCCGAACAGACCAAGCTGCTGGCCCTGAACGCCACCATCGAGTCCGCCCGGGCGGGCGAGATGGGCAAGGGCTTCGCCGTCGTCGCCGGTGAGGTCAAGGAGCTCGCCGCGCGGACCGCCGAGGCCACCGGCCAGATCTCCGAGATCATCGAGGGGATCCAAACGGAGAGCACCGAGGCCGCCGAGGGGATCTCCGGGATCGTCGAGCTGATCGACGCGGTCGCCGAACAGCAGGGCATGATCGCCGGAGCGGTCCAGCAACAGAGCGCGACCAGCTCCGAGATGACCGGCGGCATGCAGGCCGTCGCCGACGCGGTCCAGTCCTCGGCGGAGGCCGCCGAGACCGTCCTGACCGCCGCGGCCAGCCTGAAGGACCAGGCCACCCGGCTCATCACCCTCACCACGACCACGGAGCACTGACCCGCAACAGTTGACCTGGTGATCGCGTTCGGGTGACGAAGACAGCGACCCGCCCACCCCGGTGATCTTCGATTCTTCGATGCGTGCCACGCTTCGCGGATGATTCGTAGATCGTTTGCGATCCTGACCGCACTAGCCATCGGCGGTGGCCTTGCCTCCGTCACCGAACTGGCATCGGCGCAGGTCAGCGCCTGTGTGGCCAGGCCGGGTATCGCCCACCGTGGCGGCACCGAGCGCTACGCGGAGAACACCCGCAATGCCTTCAGGCGAGCGCGGAACTCCGGCAACTCCTTCTGGGAGACCGATGTCCGGTTTACCGCCGACAGCGTGCCGGTGATCATGCACGACCCCGATGTCGACCGCACCACGAACGGCACCGGGAAAGTCGCCGACCTGACCTACGCCGAGATCTCCCGGCTGCGCACGTCCGACGGCCAGCCGGTACCCACGCTCGCCGACGTGGTCAACGACGCGCAGGTGGACGGCGCGCAGGTGTTCGTCGAGCTGAAGACCAACCCCACCAACGCCCAGTGGTCCGCGTTCAAGGCCGCCCTCACCTCCCGCCCGGGCATGACCTCCAAGCTGACCCTGGCCTCCTTCGATTCAGCCACGCTCGACGAGGCCAGGGCGAAGGTACCGGGGTTCAAGCGGGCCCTGGTCCAGGGCCTCGGCGATGCGAACCCGGCGGCCGTCACACCCCACGCCAGCATCCTGATCAAGCACCACCACGCAATCACCGCCGGACGCATGGCGAAGTGGACCGGCGCGGGCTTGAAGGTCTACACCTGGACGGCCAACACGGCGAGCGAGTGGCAGCGGATGACCAGGTACCCGATCTCGGGCATCGTCACGGACAGGCCGGCCGCCTATCTGGCCTGGCAGCGATCCCGCCGTTGCTAGTCACTGCGCTCTCAGTGCCGTTCGACGATCTTCGCGGCGACCGGACGGAGCTTGTCGAGGGTGGCGTCGGCCTCAGAGCCATCGGAGCCCTTTACGTGGAGTTCGAGGACGAACACTCGCTCACCGTGGTGCAACACGGAGAGCGCGAACGCCTTACCGCCGCCGCCGAGCTGGTCCTTCGCCTCGTAGATCGCCTTGTCCCCGAGGCCGTCGACCGGCTCCGCGTCGCTGTCGGCCCACCTGGTGAACCCCTCAGCGGTCCAGCCGTAGCCATTGAGGTGCTGCTCCGGGTTCGACCGGGGCGCCAACTGCTGCAACCACAGGCTCTGCTTGTCATCGGCGCGGTCCCACAGGCACAGCTGGCCGCCCGGGTTGGCCCCGTTGCGCTGAGGCTCCGGCGTCTCGCCGAGGATCGCTGCCACCTCGGCGGCTTCCACCAGGTCGCATGGTGCGTTGTCGCCGCCGGCCGTGGCCGTGTCGGTGGTGGCGTCGTCGCACCCGGTTACGGTCAACATCGCGAGTGCCGCAGCAGCGGCCACGAGGATCTTCTTCACGCGGAGCACGGTAGGGGTATCCGCGGGTCAGGGACCATCCTCGTCGGGCAGCCTCGGCGATCGCCGGCCCTGCCCGTTCGGGCCGCGATCGGCGCCCGAAAGCCCACCCCGCCCAAACGGCCGGCGCAGGACTCAGATCCGTTCTCGCGGCGCCATCACCGGTCAGAACGGCGAAGCATCGCGTCCAATTCGGGATCGGGTAGGAGCTCCCGGACCTCCTGTTCGCAGCGACAAGCGCCGGCGAACCGGGCAGCCCACGTCAGCACCTCCTCACGTGAGGTCACATCGACGACCACGAACCCGCCAATGACCTCCTTGGTCTCCGGGTAAGGGCCATCGGTGACCATTCCGTCCGTGGCCACCACACTCGCCCTCTGGCGTTCGAGTCCCGCGCCGAACACAAACACGCCGGCGTTCACGGCGTCCTGGACCACCGCGTGCGCGGCTTTGCCCACGTCAGGAAAGTCCCCTTCGGGGATGTGGTCCATCGCGCCGTCATTGAACGAGATCAGGTACCGCGTCATCCCACGACTCCCTTGTCCCGGCGGCCCCGTCCAGCCGCCTCTCGCCTGTGCTACGAATGACTCGCCCCGGATCCGACGCCATGCCGGCAGAATTCGTCATGGCATCTCCGCCGTGGCGGACATCGGCGTACTGATGATCGCGCAGCGGCGCATCACCACCGGGTGCGGGCGACCGTCATGCGGCAGCGGTCGTCCGGCGTAGCCGGTGGGACGGCACACCGGCTGCCGAGAGCTGTTCGGCGATCCCGCTCGACGCGTTGTGGACGAACACGGCGACCTGGTGGTCGTCTCCGAGACCGCACGCGGCGGACACCGTTCCCGCGTTGATCGGGTCGAGGCGCGACACCGCGGTGAAGTCGAGGACGAGCCGGGACGGCCGGACCTTCCGTACCGTGTGCACGAGCAGTTGCTGGAGTCGCACGGCATCGGCTGCCTCGATCCCGCCCAGCGGCCGGATGACGACTGTCCCGTCGGGTTCCGTGCGCATGTCGAGCGTAGGCGCATCCATTCCGTACACCCTTCGTTACCTTCCGTTCATCTCCGGGCCAACGATACGGGCATATGTGTCGCGCCGAGCGCGGTCTCGGGCCAACTTCGGTAACCATCCAACGATCGTGAGGGAGCGATTTCACGAATGGCACTCATGTTGGGTCGCTGACCGATCAGGTTGCGGACAGGGGGTCGCGGCCTGGGTGTTCATCCGAATTCGACGGAGACGGCGATGCCGTCTCCGTCGCGCCCAGCCCCGTGATGCCGTGCTGCGGTGTCGCCTCACGACAGCGGGAGGCTTGCCGGGACGATCTCACGATGCCTCGCCACCAAGCCGACATGCGCGAAACACCGGATGTCCAGTAGGTGAACGATGGGTTCCTGATCTTCCGCCGCCAGTGCCGGGCACTCCCACCAGCGCCCGAGCCATATCCCCGCTTCGGCACGGCGGGGTCCCGCCGCGACCGCGAGAGAGCTCCTATGACCGCGAAAGAGTGACCCTGCATGGCGGGCACGCTCACCACCTGCGACAGGTTGGAGCGCCGATCACGGCTGAAGCAGGAGGGGTGAGACCTTGGTGCGCATGACCCACCGCCACTTCGCGATCTTCCGTACGCGGGCGAAGCCGTGTCGCGCGTACAACTCCTCCGGTCCCGTGTGCAGATAGGAACCGCGCTGTGGCGGCCGGTCCTCGGTCTGTTCCGGATAGGCCTCGACGATGCCGCCGCCGGCCCGCCTGATTTCGTCAAGTGCCGCGGCGACCGCCGCGGCGGCGACGCCCTTGCCACGGTCTTTGGCGCTGGTGAAGACGCAGCCGATCCGCCAGTCCGGCGGATCACCGGCTTCCCGGTCGTAGGCGCGCCGGTTCTTGATGTTGGGCAGCTCCACCGGTGAGCCGAACTGGCACCAGCCGACGCAGCGCTCACCGTCGTAGACGAGCACCTGGTGGACCGTGCCACGGGTCACGTGCCGGCGCTTCGCGTCCCGGTTTCCTTCCGGGGTGTGCCCTTCCCCGACACCCTCCGGATGGAATCCCATGCACCAGCATCCACCCCACACGCCGTTGTTGGCCTCGACGAGGGCGGCGAAGTCATCCCAGGTCTCCGGCGTGAGCATCCGCGTTGTCAGGGTCATGACCGGCATTGTGGCTTGGCCAGGCGGCCCGGTCGGGGTGACCCGCTTCATCCTGCGACTACGGGCCGGCCGGGCGGATCCACGGGTCGATGATCAGGTGGTCGAGGCCGATCGCGACCAGCTTGTCGTACAGCGGCTGCGTCAGCTGGACCATCATCACCCGCATCTTGCCGTCCTCCGAGCCGGCCAGGTAGATGCCCGAAGCCGGGTCGTTCATCAGCGCCCCGACCGCTCTGCCGGTGGTTGCCTGCAGCCTGTCCTCTGCGGCGATGCTGTGCCCCCCGGGCGCGGCGACCACGCAGAGGTTGTCGGCGTAGATCGCGGTCAACGCCTTCCGAGCCTGGTCCACGTCGCCGTTCACCACCTTGACCACCAGGATGCGGGCGTTCCCGAGGTGCGTCGCGAACGGCTCGGCGAACTGCTCGGCATGGGCGTGCAGATAGTCGCGGACCTGGTCGTCGACCCAGTCCTCGCCGTCGCGCCAGCCACCGGCCGGCGCCGGGCACGGCGGGGTGTCCGGCAGGTCGGAACCCCCGAGCACGCCGGCCGACGTGGGCGCGTACGGCATCCGCCGGATGTCGGACAGCCCGATCGGATGCCATCGGCCGCGCAGCGTTGCGCCGTCCGTCGGCTTGACGCCCGGCACCGGGATGCCATACGGGCAGGTATCACCGCCGAGCGAAAGCGGGACCGGGGCCGGCGCGCACAGCTCCGCATCCTCCACTGGGCCGCTCGCCTCGACGAGATCGCCGTCCCGGACGATCAGCCCGGCCGGCCCTGCGGGAACGATCCCCGGCCCCGCTGCGACGATCCCGGGCACCGGTGCCGGCTCTGGTGGTGTCCGGTGGGTGGCGAACACCAGCGCCCCCGTGGCCAGGAGCGTGGCGGCCGCCGCGCCGACCGGCATCCGCCGGCCCGGGGTTACCGACCAATGCCGCGACGGGACGCGGGCGAGGCCCGTCGGTACGGTAGCCAGGGCACGGTAGATCCGCGAGGGCCAGGTACCAACGAACCATCGCATGATCTTCACGCGGGCATCCTCACCGTTCCCGCAGGTCAGCGCAATGCCCATCCCTACTCGGGCCAACCGGCCACGCCCTGCAAGTCAGGACCGCTTGTTCACAAAGCGGGCAGCCAGTCATGGTGTTCCGCTCGACGGCTCCGGACGGGGAGCAGCCGGCTCAGGCGAGGCCGTCGAACGGACGCACCTCGACCTTGCCCCGGCACGCCTTGGATCCCTCGGCCGCGAGCCTGAGCGCCACGTCGAGATCGGGTGCGTCGATGACCCAGAAACCGCCGATGATTTCCTTGGTCTCCAGGTAGGGGCCGTCGGTCATCTCCGGCGTCTCGCCCTGGCCGTCCACGACAGTCGCCGTGGACGCCGGCGCGAGTCCCCCGGCGAAGACCCAGTAGCCCTGGGTGCGAAGCCTGTCATTGAAGGCGCCGGTGGCGGCGAACGCCTCCTCCATCTCCTCCTTGGAGCCGTAGTTGCCGAACTCGTCCCGCTCGGCGGGTCCGTGCACGCTCAACAGGTAGTGCGTCACCGCAGCTCTCCTCAGTTCCAGCAGTCCCGACGACCGCCTTCCACATCACCACGAACGGCGCCGCTCCGATACGACAACCCGCCACAGAAATCTTGCGGTCGGGTTCTCCGCGCTGACGCGACGGGTTCGCCGGGACCGCGCCACCGAGGATCAACCCGGCAGAGCATTTCTTCTCGCGACCTGTCGGATCCGTGACCGCTCGTTCTCGCTCGTCGGCGTCGCCATCGCCGCCGTCATGGCGCGCCGCGGCCGGCGTGCCTTGCGCGTCCTGGTCGCCGCCGGCGCGTGGACCGGCCGTCCTCACTAGCCGTGCCGACGGCGCTGCGGATTGGGGTCAGGCTGGGGTCAGCGAGCACCAGCGTCGGGGTGCGGCTGCTCGGCAGCCCACAAGAGTTCGGTGATGGCAAACCCGGGTAGGGCAAGATCGGCCGTCGACGACACCCGGAACGTGCCGCCGGCCGCTGCTGGCATCCAGCCCGCGAGCATCCCGTACCTGACGAGAACACGGACATCCTCCGCGGTCGGGTAGGAATAGGCTTCCGCCCCCGACGCTGGCGGCGGGTGCTCGATCAAGTCAGCTTGCAGGGCGCGACCAGCCTTTCCGGCTCCCCACACCCGGACACGGATGCAACGGCGACGATCACCGTCAGATCCCCGTACGGCTCGGATGCCGGCCTTCCAGGTAAACTCCCGGCCGTCGACGTGCAGCTTGCGCAGCCTCGACCTCATCCCCCACACCTCCCCTGCCTCGCGTTGTCGTCAAGGATCTTGACCCACGAGCACCAACCACGTCCATCGCGGTCTGCCAGCCTGGCAGCCCTCGCGTCCGGGATTGGCGGCTCACCGCCCACGCCGACGCCTGAGCGCATACGTGATCAGCAGAAAGGTGGCCGCGAGAAGCAGTGGTCCGAAGTAGATCACCGCAAGCACCACGTCGTTGCCCGGCGCCAACCGGACGGCGACGCGGGTCTGCGGCAGGACCTCGAACCGCACCCACTCCAGCCAGGCCAGGTGAAAGCCGACCACGAATCCGAGGTTGCCGCCCACCAGCAGGGTGCGTCCAGCGCGCTGTCGCACAGGACCAGCAGCAGGAGTACCTCGAACGTCAGCAGGCCCAGCCACTCGAGGAGGGCGAGCGCGCCGAGTGCCGTGCCGCCGATCACATAGATCACGACCGCGGTCGGCTTGAACCCCAGACGGTCGACCCACGGGCCGGCCAGTATCCCGATCACGGCCGAGCCGATCGCGGCGACCGCCACCACCACACCGGTCTTGGCGAAGCTGCCCGTGGTCTGCCAGACGAACCACGGCACGGCCACCAGCGTCATCGACTCGGCGACCGCACTGACGGCGTAGCCCACCAACAACGCCGTCAGGCCACGGGGGTACCGATGACTGCCCGTGGCCCGACATCGGCGAGTCATGGATTCTGACAGCGCCATGACAGCCAACGTAACCAGCTGACGCGTTCCAGGGGGTACCGCCGGACCGCCGTACCCGCCGCCCCGGATCCGGGGCGGCGTGCCAACGCCGGCGCGAGACACGGAGAGAGCGTTATCACGTTCGAGTCATGGTCTGCACGACATCGCGTCGTGGAGAATTGCCGGACCTGTCAAATCAGGTTACGATCCGTCGACTAGCCGCGTACCGGGCGATCAATCGGATTTCGCCGAGAGACTCCGATCGTCTCAACGCGCCGGCCGTTCGGCGTCACTGCTGTCGCTACCCACAGGTCCTCGGCTGGTTCTCAGCTGCGTTCAGGAGGTCGTCATGGTGGAACAGCCGGCGTTCGGCCTCCGGCTACGCGAGCTGCGCCGCGTCCGCGGGTTGTCGCAGGCCCAGGTCGCCGGTGCCAGCATGTCACCAAGCTACGTCTCGCTCGTCGAGAGTGGCCGCCGCACCCCCAACGCGGAACTGGCGCGCGCACTCGCCGCCAATCTCGGCGTGCCTTTGACCGACCTCACCGAACCGGTGCCCGACGCACCCGCCGGCAACCGCGCGCACCGCCTGGAGCTCATCGGGCGGCTGATCGCCGCCAGGTCGGCCCGGGCAGACGGTGACGGGGGGCTCGCCCGCACCGAACTCGAGTCGATGCTGGACACCGCGACCCTCGACGAGGACGAGGACGTGCTGTGGGAGATCCGGTGGGAGCTGGCTGAGACGCTCACCGACGCGGCGGACAGCGCACGCCGGGCCGAGGTGCTCGGCGAGCTTCTCGACGATCCACTGACGCTGGAGTCGCCGCTGCTACAGGCCCGCGTGGCCACCGCCCTGGCGGCCGTGGCCCGCGAAGGCCGGACACCGAGTCAGGCCATCAGGTACGCCGAGCGCGCGGTCGCCGCAGCCGCTCCCCTCGACGCCACCACGCCCGAACGGGTCCGCGCCGGGATCGAGATCCTCCTCGCCTGCGGCGAGAGTGGCGAGTGGGAGCAGGGCCGGGCCACGGCCGAGGAGTTGCTGGCCATCGCGGACGACGTGCCCGTGCGGCTGTTGCGCGGGCTGGTCAACTGGACCGCCGGCAGCGTGCTCTTCCTGCTCGGCCAGCCCGGCACCGAGGCGTACTTCGACCGCGCCCTTGAGCTGATCGGTCCGGACACCGACGTACGGACCTGGATGCGGCTCTCCCGGGCGGCCGCCGCACACCGGGTCGCGTCCGGTGACCTGTCCGCCGCCCAACCACTGCTCGTGCGCGCACGGCAGGCGACGGATCTGTTGGGCGGCCCGGCCGACCGCAACCGCATGGCCGCCGTCGAGATCACGGCCGCCCTGGCGCGCGACGACCTGGACGGCGCCCGCCGCGCCGCGGCCACCATGGAGGACACGGCCGGGCAGAGCTATCCGGACCAGCCCCGTTGTCTGATCGCGCTGGCTCGGTTGGCCCGTGCGCGGCGCGACAAGCGTCGGGCGACGGATCTCTACCACCGCGCGGCATCCGGTTACGAGGAGTCCGGCGCCTACCGGTTGGCAGCCCGGGCGTGGCGCGAGGCCAGTGCCGGCCCGGTTGTCGAGGACGGACCGGACCCTCACGCGTTGATCATGGCGTAGTCGACGGCCATCGTCCGCACGGCGCGGTAGCCGGCTCCGCCAGGCCGCCAGGCTCACCGCGTCGTCGCCCTCCACCGGTGGTGCGTCGCCGTCGAGCGCCAGCACCGGCACGGGGTATCCGGCGTCGCGATCGGCGGGCTCGTCGGACGTGAGCCAGTCCACCCCGGCTCGCCGGATCATGTCCGCCACGTCGGCCGTCGGCTGCTGCTCATCCACCGCGACGAGCGTGGCATCGAGGTGCATGACAGCCAGCACCGTGCTCACGTATTCGAGGCTGTTGGCGCCCTTGACCATCACCCGATGCCCGCGTCGTACTCCACATCCGCGCAGATAACCGGCGCGGCGCAGCACGATGTCGGTGATGTCGGGGCCGACGAGCCGACGCTGTCCGGCGATCAGGGTACGGGTGTGAGCGATACCGGCGAGAGCCTCGGCTGGGGTCATGGCGAAACGATCCGAAATCTGTCAAAGCGTGTCAAGTCTCATGACAGATCATGACCCCGTGATCTTGCCGCTTTCCCAACGCCTGTACAGTACGGGCGCATGCCACGCCATGAGGCCGACCTGGACCGCAAGCGGACCCTCGTCGAAGCGGTGTTCCTGCTCCGCACCCGCGACGTTCCTGCTTCGCACCCGCGACCGACACCTGGAGCCAATCTTCCGTGCGCCGTGACGAAAAGGCATACTCCGCCGCCGCGCTGACCCGCGCCCCGGCCGAGGTCGTCGACTTCCTGTTGCCCCTGTGGGCCACCGCCGAAATGGGCGCCACCCCCACCCAGGTCGGCGCCGTCGTCGCCGTCGAGGCGGCGCTGTCGCTGGTGGTGCGTCCCATCGCCGGCGTCCTGGCCGACCGGTTCGACCGCGGCCGGATCGCCGCCCTGGGCGCCCTCCTCTACGCGGCCTCCCTCGCCGGCTACGCGCTGGCACCCAACCTGACGTGGGCGTTCGCCGCGGCCGCGCTCGGCGGTGCGGGCGGCGCGCTGTTCTGGGTCGCGGTGCGGGCCAGGGTCGGTGAGACCGGCGGCGTGGCCGCGTTCGGCCAACTGCTGGCCGCCGAGGGCCAAGGCTCGTTCATCGGCTTCCTCGGCGCGTTCGTCATCCTGGGCTGGCTCGGCTACCCGGCGGTCTTCGGGCTGGGCGCGGTCGCCGCCGTCTGCGCCGCCGCGGTGATGCTCAGCGCCCGATCCGCTCCACCGGCCCGCCCACCGGGCGACGGACCGGCCCGCGGACCGGGCAAGCTCGGCCGCCGGATGTGGCCGCTGCTCACCCTCACCGCCGTGACGGCGACCGCCGAGGCCGGCATCGGCCTGCTGCTCCTGCTGCACCTGCAGCGCGAGTTCCACCTGGATCCCGTCGGGATCGCGATGGTGCTCGCTCCCGGGTTCCTGGCCTTCGTCCTGCTGCCCGGCCACACCCACAAGGTCACCGGGCAACTCGGCCGGAGCGTCACGCTGGGGCTGGCCCTGCTGGCGAGCGCGCTGAGTGCGGGCGCGCTCGCATTCGCGCCACAACCCGCGGTCATCTCGGTGATCTGGGCACTGACCTCGGTCTGCCTGGCGGCGGCGATCCCGGTCGAGGAGGCCACGGTCGCCGAGGCCGCCAACGGCGCGCTCGGCCGGGCCATGGGCATGTACGAGGGTGCACAACTCGTCGGCGCGCTGGTAGGCCCGGCCGTCTTCGGTGCGCTCTACGCGAACGGGGGCTGGCGGATCGCATGTGCCCTCGGTGCCGCAGTCCTGACCGTCGGTGCCATCCTCGTACCCTTCGCGGTGCGGCGACTCGGCCTGCCCAGCCGGCCGGCGCCCACCCCCCGCGAGGCCACGCCCGCCCCACCACCCGCGATTCCCGCGCCGCGGCCCGCAGACGTCGCGCCCGTACGCCCGGACCTGGTCCCTGCCGACACGGCCCACCCGTCTGCCAAGCCCGCCGGCCCGGACCTGGAGCACGCCCGCAAGGAACGCCGCCGGTGGCTCGAGCACCTCGGCATATTCCTGATCGGCCAGGGCGTGCTGTGGTTCCTCGGTCACTCGTGGATCAAGGCCAGCATCCAGGACACGGTCCCCGAGGACCTGCCGACCCTGATGCTCGTCAGCAAGGTGTGGGTCACCGTCCTCATCATCGACTTCGTCATCTCGTTCTCCTACTCCATCTGGCCACGCCGGCGTCGGGCCGACCCGGCGCCAACCCACCGGACGGCGGACCGGGAGCTGAGGTGACGGGAATCCTTGCCGGCAAGCGGCTGCTGATCACCGGTGTCCTGACCGAGTCGTCCATCGCGTTCCACACCGCGCGGCTGGCGCAGGAGCAGGGCGCGACCGTCGTGCTCACGGGATACGGAAGATTGAGCCTGGTCAACCGGATCGCCCGGCGACTGCCGCAGCCCGCCCCGGTCGTCGAACTGGACGTCACCGACCCGGCACACCTCGACAGCCTCGCCGACCGGGTCGGTGCGTACGTCGACGGGCTCGACGCCGGCGTGGCATGGCCGTCGTACGACTGGATGGGGGTGGCCAAGGCCGGGCTCGAGTCGTGCAGCCGCTACCTGGCCCACCACCTCGGCCCGCGGGGCATCCGGGTCAACCTCGTGGCGGCCGGACCGTTGCGTACGGTCGCCGCCCGCAACATTCCCGGGTCGGCCGGCTTCGAGGAGGCCTGGGACACCCGCGCGCCGCTGGGCTGGAAGGCGGACGACGTGGAGGTCGCCGCGCGGGCCTGTGTCGCGTTGCTGTCGGACTGGTTCCCGGCCACCACGGGCGAGATCGTGCATGCCGACGGTGGATATCACGCGGTGGGCGCCTGAACCGGGCGGCCTGCCGCAGCTCAGTGACCCATTCCGGCCCCGCCGTCGACCGGGACCACCGCGCCGCTGATGTAGCCGGCGGCGTCCCCCGCAAGGAACCTCGCCGCTGCGGCCACCTCCTCGGGAGAAGCAGCACGGCCGGCGGGCACCTGCCGCAGTATGTGCTGGCGTTGTTCGTCGGCCAGCCCGGCCGTCATGTCGGTGGCGGTGAAACCGGGCGCCACGACGTTCGCGGTGATGTTGCGTGCACCGAGCTCACGCGTCAGCGACCGGGCGAGCCCGACGAGTCCGGCCTTGGCGGCGGCATGGTTCGCTTGACCGGCCTCGCCGTACAGCGCGACGACCGAGGAAATGAAGATCAGCCGACCCCACCTCGCCCGCAGCATCGACCGGCTGGCCCGCTCGGCGACCCGGAAGGCGCCGGTGAGGTTGACATTCAGGACCTCGGAGAAGTCCTTCTCGTCCATGCGCAGGAGCAGCTCATCGCGCGTGACACCGGCGTTCATCACGGCAATCTCGACCGGGCCGAGGTTCGCCTCCACGGCAGCGAACGCCTCCTCGACACTGCCGTCGTCGGCGACGTCGCATCGCACCCCGAAGACGCCGGCCGGTGGCGGCGATTCACGGTAGGTCACGGCGACCTTGTATCCGTCGTCGGCGAAAAGCTGGGCGGTGGCCCGTCCGATGCCTTTGCCTCCGCCGGTGATCAGAACCACCCGATTCATTGGACCCCCGTTGCCGGCGCAGGATGAAGCACCGGAATGCTACGGCGTCGCCGACGAGGAGACGGGGCAGCCCCAGGGGGGTGTGGCGAATCCTGCGGGAGCATTGGGGACCGCGTCGGTGGCGCCCGGTGATTTGCTTCCCGGCGTTAGCGTCACGCCCATGCGTTTGCTTCCGTTGCCCCGCCCTCGTCCGAAGTTGGCACGAAGCAATTCGGGCGATCTATTGATCATGAGGAGTGAGCGCATCTGGAAGCTGGGTATACCGATCGGCGTGAACGTGCTGCTGGGGATTCCGGCCATCGTTCCGCTGTTCCTGGCGTGGTACATCCTGGCGAACTGGCCCCTGGCCGACCTCGGATGGACGCAGCCGGAGCCAACCGAGAACGACGGGATGGCCGGTTGGCTGATCCTCGCCACGCCGGTGTTCTGCATGTTCGGCTCCATCTGGGGGTTTATCAATGTGTGGATGCGCCGCAGGACGGCCGTGCGGGCATCCCGGTACTGGCTCGCATGCGTGGCAGCCTTGCTTGTGCCCTTCACATGCCTCGCGCTGTTGGACATCGTCGGCAAATAGCAGGCGACCTGGCTACGGTCGGTCGGGCGTTGACGAGGACCAGCCAATGTGCGCGGTGGCGGTCCTGGGGCTTGCTGTCTCGCCGTTCAATCCGTGGCGGTTCCCCGCCAGCTCTCGCAGCCCGCACTTCATGCCGCTGAGTGAGCTGCGCTGAAGGCTGGTCTCCGCGCAGCATCTGGTCCCAACGCAACGTCGCCAATGTGGCCCGGCTGGAGGCGGCCGGCCTGATGCTGCCGCCGGCCGCGCCGCGGTGAATGCCGTGACGGCCGACGGGCGGTGGACGGCCGCCTATGCGCCACCGCCGGAAACGGAGATGCCGGCTGACCTGCGAGCGGCGATCGCCGCCGACCCGGCGGCGCAGGCGATGTTCGACATGCTGACCAAGAACCGCTTCGCCCTCACACGTAGGAGGAGATGGTTACTGCCATGAAACGTCGGCTATCTATCCTGCGCGGATGGATGAGCTGCGGATGGTCGAGGTGCACGGGCACGCTCGCGCCTTCCGGTTGCTGGGCACCGGCCCTACCGTCCTGCTGCTCGTGCACGGCATCGGCTGCGACGGCACCACATGGGACATCGTCGCGCCCGCGCTCGCCGAGCGGTACACGGTGATCATGCCCGACCTGCTCGGCCACGGCCGGTCGGCAAAACCGCGGGCGGACTACAGCATCGGCGGGTACGCCAACGGCCTTCGGGACCTGCTCAGCGCGCTCGACATCGACCGGGCTACCGTGGTCGGCCACAGCTTCGGCGGCGGCGTGACGATGCAGTTCGCCTATCAGTTCCCGGAGCGCACCGACCGACTCGTCGTGGTCGCCGGCGGCGGACTGGGCTCGCAGGTGAGCGTGGCGTTCCGCGCGCTGACCCTACCGGGCGCTTCCGTCGCCCTGCGGCTCAGCCACCTGCCGCCGTCCCGCCTTGCCCTCGGTGCGCTGCGCGCGGCCGCCGGGCTGGTCGCGCCGCCCGCGCTCGCGGCCGACCTCAATGAGGCCTACGCCGTGCACACCGGGCTGCGTGACCCAGCCGCTCGGGCGGCGTTCCTGCATGTACTGCGACACGTCGCGGATTGGCGCGGACAGCTGATCACCATGCGGGACCGCGCCTATCTGGCGCAGGGCCTGCCGACGCTGGTCGTCTGGGGCGACCAGGACCACGTCCTCCCGGTTGAGCACGCCGCGACCGCTGCCGAGCTGATGCCCGGGGCGCAGTCGGTGGTTCTGCCCGGCGTCGGGCACTTCCCACACCGGGAGGCGCCCGAGGAATTCGTCCATGCGATGATCGATTTTGTCGAGGGGACCGAACCGAAGCGCTGGGACGCCCGCCGCTGGCGGAACCTGCTACAGACCCACTCCGGAGCCTCTTTGCCCATGGCTGTCGAGGACGCAGTCCAGTAGACCGACCCGTTTGGCGACAGCGCGCCAGCCCGTACTCGGCGGGCGCACGCTCATGCGGTCTTGTCGCTGTCTCCCGGCTTGCCGGGGTCTTCTCCCGGCCGGGCATGGCTCCTCATTCCTCGATGACGAAGTGCAGGGTTGCCTCCGCGAGGTCGGCGAGGAACGCGCCGCGGTCGAATCCGGGGCTGTCGCTCATGCCGGGTGGCAGGACGTTCATGAAGCTGAAGTGGCCCGCATTCGGCACGAGACGTACGTCGACGAGCCCGGGCGCGTTCTTCAAGTGCAGGGCCTGGGTGATCGGCGTGACTGTGTCTTGTTCTCCCGCGTAGACCAGCGCGGGAATCGTCATCGCGTCGAGGGCGCCGGGGGCGGCGAACCATCCGGCGGCGGGTGCGTAGGCGACCAATCGGGAGACCCGCGGCTCGTGGGGAACGTCGATCGGCTTTCCGCCGCGTCCCCACGGCGTCGCCCCGGCCAGGCACAGGGCCGCCCACCCTCCGATTGAGTGGCCGACCACAGCGACGGGCACGTCCGGCGGAGCCGCTTCCTCCAGTGCCTGGAGCAATCCGGCGGGACGGGCCAGAAGCTGCGCGGTGGTCGTCGCCTGCGGGACTATTCGCTCGAAGTGCGGTGCGATCACCAGGCAGCCATGGGCCGCCAAGTGCTCCAGAAGTGGGCGGTGACGCTCGGGGTCGCCGCCTGCTCCGGCAGCGAACAGCACGACTGGTCCGGCATCGGTGGGGCCCAGCGTCAGAATTTTCACGGGTTCCTCCAAGCGAACCGGCATGACATGGCGAGTAAGGCTTCGGACGCAAGACTCGCAGATGCCGGAGCGTCCGCGTTCGCGGGTCCGTCCGTACGTCGCGCTGGCAATCACCGGCACCGGCCTGGCCGTTGCGTACGAGCATCGCGCGCCGTCCGGACAGCGCCGTGGGCGTCGGGCCACCATCCGGTCACGCCACGACGCGCGCGTTGGCGACCTCCGGCCAAGCCCCCGATCTGGCCGATCGGTTGCTCCAGCTTCGCCCGGAGTTGTCATTACGCTGTCAGCTATGGCCAACGACGGCGGGAACGGCCGTAGCACCGACTCGGACGGTTCCTCCGAGCTGCGGATCGGTACTCCCGAGCGACAGGCGGCGCTGGAGGCGCTGGAAACCCACATGACCGCCAAGCGACTGAACACCAGCGAGTACGAACATCGGGCGGAAGCCTGTGATCGGGCCCGCACCCAGGCAGAGCTGTTACGGATCTTCGCGGATCTACCTGCCCCGCATCCACACCTTCCGCCGCCGTTCGTTCAGGCGGCCAACCCGGCGGACAGCGACAGCACGCCACCCATGCCGCCAAGCGTCGTGGCAGGATGCCTGACACTGGGGCTGGGTCTGCCGGTTGCCGTCGTCCTAGGCTTCGCTTACGACCTGTGGTGGGTACTTGCGGTGCCGGTAGCCATTCCGGTAGTGATGGCGTACGTCGAACAGCTGCGCGCGCGTCCGGTTCGCCGTGCGCCGGGGAGCGATACACCAACGCCAGAATGACAACTCACATGCGGCTTCCCGCGCTCGGTCATGGGGGTCTGCTGCACCGATAGGTGACAGGTGTAGTCACGCGGCCTGACTGGCCGGTGGAGTCATGATCGTCTCGAACTCGATGGGGGTCAACCGGGACAGCGAGCGTTGGCGTCGGCGGCGGTGGTAGGTCCGTTCGATCCAGGTCACGATCGCGATCCGCAACTGCTCGCGGGAACGCCATACGCGCCGGTCCAGGACGTTGTTTTGTAGCAGGCCGAAGAACGATTCCATGGCGGCGTTGTCGCCAGCGGCACCGACCCGGCCCATCGAGCCGACTATCTGGTGCCGGTCGAGGGCCCGGACGAATTTCCTGGATCGAAATTGCGACCCGCGGTCGGTGTGAAGTACGCAGCCGGCCAGGTCATCACGGCGGGCGGCGGCGTTGTGCAGCGCGGCCACAGCCAGGCGGGACTTCATCCGCGAGTCGATGGAGTAGCCGACGATCCGGTTCGACCAGACGTCCTTGATCGCGCACAGGTACAGCTTGCCCTCACCGGTGTGATGCTCGGTGATGTCGGCCAGCCACAGCCGGTTCGGGCCCTGCGCGGTGAAATCACGGCGCACGAGGTCGTCGTGCACCGGCGGACCGACCTTGGCGCCCTTACCGCGCTTCTTCTTACCGAACGCGCTCCACCAGCCGTTACCCGAGCAGATCCGCCACGCGGTCCGATCAGCCATCGGCTGCCCCGCTTGGCGGGCCTCGTCGGCCAGGAACCGGTATCCAAACTCTGGATCATCACGGTGTGCGTCCACGAGCGCGTTGGCTCGGTACGCCTGGGTGACCTCCGCGGTCGTGACTGGTTGGGCCAGCCACCGGTAATAGGGCTGGCGAGCGATGTTCAGTACCCGGCACGTCACCGCGACGGGGACCCCGCCGGCGGCCAGCTCACTCACGAGCGGGTAGAGCCTTTTCCCGGCAGGTTCGCCTGCGACAAGTACGCGGCGGCGCGGCGTAGGACCTCGTTCTCCTGCTCCAGCAACTTGTTCCGGCGCCGCAGTTCCCGCAGCTCGGCCGACTCGCTGCGGGTCACACCCGGCTTCGCGCCGGCATCGACGTCGGCCTGACGCAGCCACTTGAACAACGTCATCGGATGGACCCCAAAGTCCTTCGCGATCTGCTCGACCGTCACACCCGGGTCACGCTCACGGGCAACCCGGACGACGTCGTCACGGAACTCTTGGGGGTAGGGCTTCGGCACAGGGACATCCTTCCAGCTCACCCACAGGGCAAGCCATCTCAGATGTCACCTATCGGTGCAGCAGACCCTGGCGCCTCGCTGTGGCCGCGTACACCGATTGGCTTGCCTGCACCAGGCGGGCACTGGATGCTCGGCGGGGCGGCAATGGGGAGGAACGCGGAGTGTCCGTTATGGCATCCAGCAAGCCGTGTGGGTCCGAGCCGGAGGTCCGTACGGCGGCCGGGGTGGTCTGCGGCAGGCGGGAGGCGGGCCTAGCGGTCTTCCGCGGTGTCCCGTTCGCCGAGCCACCGGTCGGCGCCCTGCGTTTCGCCGCTCCGCAGCCGGTGCGCCGCTGGGACGGTGTGCGCCCAGCGGTGGCGTATGGCCCGCCACCGCCGGAGTCCGGCCTGCTCGGGGCGCCTCAGGAGACGGCGGGCGACGACTGGTTGACGATCAACATCTGGACACCGCAGCTGGATCCGGGGGCCGGGCTCCCGGTGATGGTGTGGATCCCCGGCGGCGGTTACGTCGCGGGCAACGCCAGCCTCCCGGAATACGACGCCGGGCACCTCGCCCGCAGCGGCACCGTGGTCGCGACCCTCAACTACCGCCTCGGCGTGGAGGGTTTCGCGCAGATCGACGGAGCCCCGGCCAACCGGGGACTACTCGACCAGGTCGCGGCCCTGCAATGGGTGCGCGACAACATCGGGGTGTTCGGCGGTGACCCGCAACGGGTCACGGTCTGCGGGCAGTCCGCCGGCGGCGGATCGGTCGCCGCGCTGCTCGCCATGCCGCGCGCCGCCGGGCTCTTTCGCCGGGCGGTCGCGCAGAGCGTGCCGGGAACGTTCTTCTCCCCGGAATTAGCCACCGACATCGCCGCCGCCTGCGCCGCCGAGCTGGGGGTGGCGCCCACCGTGGCGGGCCTGTCGGCAGTGGCCCCGGCCCGGCTGCCCGCTGCGGCTGATGCGATCTCCGCGAAGGCGGTCCAATGGCGGCGCCGCTGGGGCCAGATCACACACCGGCCGACCCTGTTCGCACCGGTTGTCGACGGTGACGTTCTGCCGGCCACGCCGTGGCAGTCGCTGGCCGACGGCGCCGCCCGGGACGTCGAGATCCTCGTCGGGCACACCCGTGAGGAACACCGGCTGTTCAGCCTGATCGACGGTGTGCTCGGCCAGGTCACGCACGAACAGGCCGAGACCGCTGTGCAGCTGCTCGCCCCCGGGTCCGACGGCGCACGACGGTACCGGGAGGCATTCCCGACCGCCACCGACGAGGAACTGTACGAAGTGGTCAACGCGGACTGGCTGTTTCGGATGCCGAGCCTGCACCTGGCCGACGCGCAGATCGCCGGCGGCGGCCAGGCCCACGTCTACGAACTGACCTGGCCCGCTCCCGGAGCCGGCGGTGACCTCGGCGCCTGCCATGGCCTGGACGTGCCGCTCGTCTTCGGCAACCTGAGCAGCGGACAGCCCGCCGTGCTGATCGGCGACCCGCCCTCACCGGCGGCCGAGGAACTATCGGCGCAGATCCGCACGGCGTGGACGGCGTTCGCCGCTCACGGCGACCCCGGCTGGCCCCCGTACGACGCCAACCACCGCATCACGCAACTCCTCGACACGCCGCCGACGATCACCGCCTACCCGGAAGAGTCCTCACGGCTGCTATGGCAGAACCACACCTTCGCGGCGCTCCCACTACTGGCGCCGTGACAACGACACTGAACCGGGACGGGACCACCAGCAGAGCGACAGAAACCTGACCCCAAAACCTTTCCGCCGAGCCTCGCGCACTGCGCCGACCTGAAGACGGTGCAGGCGCAGCTCGGACACAGCAGCATGCTGCTCACCGCGGACACCTACACCAGCGTCCGCACCGACCTGCCGGCATACGCCGCGGAAGCCACCGCCCGGCTCGTCCTCACCGCCGCCGCTACCGGATCGACGACCGCGTGGCGAGATCCGCTGGGGAGGCTGACATCGTCCACTCGAAACGACCCGTGAACTAGAAGTTCGACCACCGCGCAGGTCCGGGTCCGAGACGGCGACACCAACACATGTCCCACAAAGATCAAGCCGCATAGCCCGACGGCTATACGGCCTGGTGGAAATGGTGCGAATGGTGCGCCGCGTAGGACTCGAACCTACAACCCGCGGATTAAGAGTTCGCGATCATGAGTGTCGCCTACCGCTTTGCAATGCCGATTCGTGCCGGCTCATTCCAGTCTATCGGCAAATCGATCCCGGTGGGCTGCCGATTCATTCCGACGGGTGACGTCCCACGCCAAGACCGTCGATCACGCATGGATCACGCGTTCCATCGCCCAATGACGGCGGCTGGGGCGCTCTGGCGTACTGATTTGCCGATGAGCGGATGCCGCTCAGGATCGCACTGTGCCGCGTCCTCGCTCGAACGGCAGTGAGCCGGCGGGTCGCTTGGATAGCGTTCTCAAGGTGATGGACGAGATCGATTTCTGGAGGCTGGTGCAGACGCTGGGCCGGAACCCGGACGATGAAGCTTTCGACCGGTTGACGGCACGGTTGGCGGCCCGTTCTGAGGCCGATTTGATCGGCTTCGCGGATCGGCTCGCCTCGGTGCTGTGGGCGCTGGACACCCCAGCGCATTTCACGGCCGCGCGGACCGCGAGCGATGATGCGTTCCTCTACATCCGGTGTGCCGTGGTGGCGGCTGGGCAGAAAGCCTTCGACCGCGTGTCAAGGAACCCGGCCGCGCTGGGCAAATTCGCCGGCGACGAGGCAGAACTGCTGCTCACGGTCGCTGAACGTGCCTACGAACAGTCGACTGGCCGACTTTGGGAGCACGAGACACCGGTCAGCTACGAGACGGGCAGCAACACTGCGGCCTGGGGCGAGACAGCTGGGCCCGGCCCCGATGCCTCCGCCACGGCCGCGCCCTGGCTGGGACTGTCGTTCGGTTCAGCCAGCCCGGGCGGACCGCCGGCTGCATATACGCTGTTGCTGCGTGAGGTCGTCACAGCAGTGGCTTCCGATCCCGCCTGGCAGCGATGGTGGGCCGAGGCCGACGTGCCCCTGTGCGAGCTGTCCCTTGTGCTGGACGGCACCGGGCACACGGCTCCGGAGACGACCGTCAAGCGCGGCCGTAAACGGATCCGGGTGCAGGTCGTCCGCAATCCCGGTCCGTTTCCGGCTGCCGAACCGGCCGCGCTGCTCGCGATCGCCACCGACGAGATCCGGGAGTTGCTGGAACTCGCTCGGGAACATGTCGGTCTGGGCCTGTTGCCGCCGCTCCCGGCCCCACCACTGCCCGTCGACCTGCCGGCTGAGCGTTTCGAGCCCGACGCTGGCCTGGAGATCCCGCCGGAGCTCCCGGACGAGCTCCTCGAGCGAGCGATACGCGAGGGAGGTCTCGGTCCACAAGACATCATCGAGTACTTCCGAGATCACCCAAACGCTGAAGGAGCGGCTCGCTGGCTGAATGGCCACTGAGCGACGTGCTCTCGATCAGGTGCATGCTTCTGCTGCGCCGGATGGCTGGCTGAACCTCGACCGGTACCTTCGAATCCGGTTCGGCGGCCAGCCGTCGCCAAACCGTGGGGTCGTGCGGGGGGTGCGGATCGTTCTGCAGCTGCACGACCCGGGGCGCCCGCAGCTGGATCCGAGGGCCCGGCGCGACGTGCGCACCGACCCCTGCCTGATGTGTCTGCCGTGGTGGAGGTCAGGGGCGGGGATGCAGGATCAGTCGCGAGCTGGACAGGTCGATGGTGACGCGATAGCGGTGTAGGTAGTCGGTGCCGACGAGACCGTCGTGGATGATGTCTTGGAATTGGACGCGGGCCGCTGTCTGGGCGGTCTGCGGTGCGGCGGCGAGGTACACGTCGCCGTGGACGGTGGCCCAGTGGCGGGTCCAATCGTGACCGGTTTCGTCGGTGCCCGTCCTGGTGGTGACGTTGGGGTCATCCGGCTGGATGCCGCACTCAGGCATGAGGCGGGTGTCGAGAATGAGGTTCGCCGAACCGGTGTCGATCTCCACGTGGATCTGGCGGCCGCTGGGTAGCACCAGGGTCGCGAACGGGTCGACCGACGCCGCGTCCCGGCGCAGGTCGAGGGGGATCTGGTAGCCGTCGCCGGGGAAGCTGTCGGCGGGTTGCACGGTGAGGGTGGATGTGTCTGGATCGATGGTGATCGTGTGTTGGTGGAAGAAATCGAGCCCGAGGATGCCGGCGAAGCCGGCTGGGCCGTCGACCTCGCCGAGATCGGCGACACAGGCGAGGTGTCTGTCTACGGTGTACCCGCCGAGCGCGGCCGGTGGTAGTCGCACGAGCGGGGAGGAGATGGCTTGCCCGGACATGCGCCGGGCGGTGTAGGTGTCACCTGTCGCCTGGGCGTCGACCTGGGCGGCCACCAGGGAGGAGACGACGGTGACGCCGATGCCGGTATCAACCAGGAAGCGGTATCGGTCGCCGCTGATCTGAACAGGGACTCGGATGAGGTGCTGAACGCGATCGAACTCGACCGTTGTGATCACGTGAGGATTGTGCAGATCGACTGCGGTCGAGTCCAGCCCGGCTCGCCGCGACGTGCCTTCGCGCGTTGCGGTCCACCGCACCCGCTGATGACCATGACAGCTCACCATGACTAACCCCGATGACGAGCGGCAGCCACTATCCGGATCTGCCGCTCTCCGTGCGCACCGATAGCGCTCGCCGTCACGCTCGGTGATCGGCTTCGCGTGTTGATGGTACTCGGAACTGGCGGGTTGAGTACGGAGTACGTGTGTCGGCAAGATCCAGGCACGGTGGGTGCATGTCGTCAGAACGCTCCACCTACGTGCCCAACGGGTTGTTGGGTCGTCTCGTCGGCTTTCGCCTCTACTCAGTCGAGTTCGTCATGGACTATGTACAACTGCGATTCGATGGACCTACGGCGGCGGACATGCCGGTCTTCAACTGCGATGTCCTCCCTACCGTGGAGACGTCGGCAGGCATGATCGCCCCCAAGCAGTTGGGGTTGGCCGACGCGCTCCGTGGACTCATTCCGAGCCATGTTGTTGCGACAGTTGAGGAGACAGGCCGCGGACTTCGGGTCGAGTTCGACGAAGGGGCCCCGCGCCTACGCCGAACGACGCACCAAGGAAGGCATGTCCAAGAAAGAGATCATCCGCTGCCTCAAACGCTACGTCGCCCGTGAGCTCTACCAGCTCATCACCTCAAACGATCTTCAACTCTCAGCTTGAAATCCATAGGAGCATCACCACGCGAGAGATTCTCAGTGACAACGAGACGAGGCGTCTCAGGAACGGTCCGCGGCAGCCGCACGGCGGAAGCACCTCAACAGCGGTGCCCGGATGCCGCGCAACACCCACCAGGCGCACCAATGCCTCGCGAATGACCGGCCACTGACCCTACTGCCCAAACCGATCACCGCCCCAGACCGGCTCGCCCGCTTGAACATCCACCGACACGATTGCCTCGACGGCATGCTCCACGAGTACGAACATGCCGCTTGACCAGCCCGGACGTAGTTGTCGGCAGGTACCATGACGTGCGATGGAGGGTGGCATCGCGCCACCAACCATCGCACGGCTGTTACCTGAATCGCACCCTACGACTCCCGGGGGTCGCCCACCGGCCAGTAGGACGAGCGGCAGTCGAACTGGCCGCTGCCGGTACGCGAATTGTCGTCGTTGATCCAGACCTGGAGCACCGCGTTGGTGCGGAACGGGTTTTCCAGCGGCGTAGCCCCCACGCCGATGTACTTCCACGTACTGACGTCGGTCGAGTTCGAGTTGTCCGCGTTCAGCCGCACGTAGCGGCCGATCGCCGCGTACTTCGGCGCCTCGCTCGTCGGAAAGCCGTTCTCCGGCCAGGCCTGCTGCGTCCAGCCCATCGCACTGTTGTTGCCGGTGAACCAGACGCCCGACCAGATCTCTCCGTCGCACCGCACCCAGTACGACTGGCCCGGCCAGACAACCTGAAAACCGACGGGACCCGCCCCCACACCCGCCTTGACGGCGCGGACAGGCCTCCACTCAGTCGCCTGAGCGGCTCCCGGCGTTACCGCAACTACAACGGCAACGACGGCGGTGGCCAGTGCAGCTGACAACTTCTTGCTCATGAATTCCCCTTGTGCATGGATCCCGGCGCGCCATCCCCCAGCCCGCCGATCGGCCAGTGCAGATACCTGGTTCACCAGCAGTTGCCGGCCTGCCCCCGATTCCCCCTCGCGTCGACCGGCGTCGGTTGCTGACGTGCCTGTGTCATCCCCCGGCCGGACACCGCGCCCGGACCGAGATCAACTCTGTCGGTCCGGTGGTGCGCTGTCCTGAGTGGCCGGTACTCAACCGGCTGGCCTGCGGCCGGCGCGCTACTCAGCCGGCACGGTGGGCGCTACCGCCGACCGCAACTCGCGCCGGCCGCGAACCCCGAGCTTCTCGTAGGAGCGCTGGAGGTGGTTCTCCACCGTGCGCACCGACAGCACCAGCCGTTCGGCGATCTCGGTGTTGCCCAGTCCGGCTGCGGCCAGCGTGCAAACCTCCAGCTCACGCTCGGTCAGCAGCCCGCGGGCCGGTACGTTGCGGGGAAGCCAGGCCGGCCAGAAGCCGTCGCACTCGTCGCGCAACTGCTCGACCCGGCGGCCGAGCCGGGCCGCGGCGCGTCGGTCGGTGTCGCCATACGCGGCTGCGGCCCGGGCCGCAGCCTCCAGCGCCAGGGTGCCGAAGCCGCGGGCCTGCCACTCTTCGCTGGCCTGCTCCAGCCGGCCGGGGTCGCCGTCCAGCACGACCTCGGCGTAGTCGGCGTACCAGGCGAACAGGGGACTATCGGACAGACCGGCCACCCGTCGCAGTTCGGCGGCCGCCGGTGCGGACGGTGCCACCCGGCACAGCAGTTGCAGCGCCTCGATCGCCATGGCCACCAGCCCGGCGTCAGCGAAACGTGCCCCGAGTTCGCTCAGCAGCTGCACGGCGCGCACCCGCTCCCCCGACATGGCGATCAGCCAGGCCTCGCTGACCGCCGCGTAGTCCGCCGCCCCGCCGTCGGGCAGGCAGGCCACGGCCTCCGCCAACGTCCGCCGGGCGTCGTCGAAGTCGCCCAGATGCGACGCCCACCATGCCTGCATCGCGAGAATGTTGGCCCGCACGGGAAACAATGTCCGGGCATCCGTGACCGCCCGCGCCTCTGCCGCCCAACGCACCGCCTCGCGCAGCCTGCCGGCGTCGCCGGCGCAGACTCCCGACATCATCGCCAGCAGCCCGACCGCGTCCGGTGAGCCGCTGGCAACAGCATCGTGGTAGTAACGCCCGCAGATCTCCGCCGCCTCGGCCAGGCGCCCACACATGACCAGGGCATGTACGTGACAGGACTGGGTGGCCGCGCGCATCGTCGCCCAGATCTGCGGGATCGGCAGCTCACCGGCGTCGAACTCCGCCGCGGCCAGGGCCGGGGCCCCGGCGAACACCAGCAGGTACGGACGTAGCGGCGCGACAGCCGTGGCGAGCAGCGGGTCGATGGACGGCTGCGAAAGGGCGACACTGATCGCCTCCAACGCCTCCGGTCCTCGGCCGCAGAACACCGCGATTGCCGCCTCGACGCCGAACAGTTCGTGCCGCACCTCGGCGGGCAGGGCGCGGGTCGCCTCGGCAAGCACCGCGTCCGCCACCTCCGGCTGACGCAGACCCCAGAACAGGTTGAGGGCGCGCAACGCCGCCGCTCGGGCCCGGTCGGCGGGGTCGGTCAGTTCGGTGTACGCGGCGGCGAGCTGGGCGTCGGCCTCCTCGCAGCGGCCCAGCGCGACGGCGGCCCGCCCCTGGTGCCAGACATCGAGCGGTGCCGGCAGGTGCCCCGCGAGTCGGTGAGCCAGCGCGGCGCCGCCCCGCAGCAGCGCGTCCTCGACGGCGACGACGAGGTCCTTCTCCTCCACCGGCAGCCCGGCCTGGCAGCGCCAGGATACAGCCCGCAGCCGATCCTCAGCCGTGGCACCCGGTCGCTCCATCACGTCCGCCAACTCCCGCAACACCCGGCGGGCTCGCAGGCTGCCGATGCCCGCGCGCACCGCCTCGCCGTACATCGGATGCCCCAGTCGGACGGAGAACGATCCACCGACGGTGCCCAGCCGGATCAGGCCGCGTTCCTCCAGCCGTTCGGCCGCCCCGGAGTCGACCAGGTGCTCCAGCATGGTCAACGGGATCGGCTCGGCGTACGCCACGTAGGTGAGGGCCGCGCGCTCCGCTTCGGACAGCCCCCGCACGGTCCAGGCGACCATGTCACCGAGGCGCAGCGGGGTTTCCTGCTCTCCCCGCCACACCCAGAGCCCATCCTCCAGCGCCACCGCGCCGGTGTCGCACGCGTGTCTCAGCACCTCGCGCACGAACAGCGGGTTTCCCAATGTCAGCTGCCACAGGACGTCGTGCGTCAGCCCGTCCACCACGCCGCCCAGTGCGCCACCGATCAGCTCCCGCAGGTCGGACCGGTTCAGCGCCGACACGTCCATCCGCCGGAGGTCACCGATCCGGCGGGCGAGCACCGACGGCATCGCCGCGACCATGTCGGTACGCACGACGGCCAGCAGGCTGACGACGCCATCGGCGACGAGCCGCTCGAGCAGCGCCGCACTCGACTCGTCAAGCCAGTGTGCGTCGTCGACCCCCACCACCACCGGCCGCGCTCCGACGAGTTCACCCAGTCGCCCCGCCAGGTACCGGAACGCGTCCGCGACATCCGCCGGCGCGGCCTGAACCAGACCGACCAGCGCACCGAACGGCACCTCCTGCCAGCCCGGCGTGCCGATGACCCGAACCACCGCCTGACCCGCCCGTTCGCAGGCGTCCAGCGCGGCGGCCGCCAGCCTGCTCTTGCCGACACCGGCGTCGCCGACAAGCAACACCCCGCCGTTACCGGCAGTCAGGACCGCACACAGCCGGTCCACCTCTGCGTCCCGCCCCACCAGCGGCCACACCGCGGAGCAACGGTCGGACTTGTCCAGTTGCATCGTGGTCCTTCCCCATCCATCCAGCGCGCCAACATAACGGCATGGGCCAACCACGACACGTACCGGGGATAGCCGCCGCCGAGGCCGGCGATTCCGGATGGACTTACGACAGCGACGCGACCGACCGTCCCGCGGCCCTGGCCGAACATCTCACCGGCATCCGCCTGACCGAGGCGGCACCCCGGAGGTGCTGGCCCGGATGCTGCGCGTGGATCCATCCAGCCTGCGACGCTGGCGGACGGCCCGGCCGCTGCAAGGGGCCGCCGTTCATCGCACTGTCCGAACCCGTGATCATGAACTCGATCGAGGACGTGCGAGCATGGTTGGCCAGCCGTCGTGTCACCCCGAAGGCAGCATGACCAGCACAGCGCAGCACGCGCCTCTCGGTGCTTCGCGCGCATCGTCACCTTCGCGGCATGCACCGCGGGCCCGGACCGGCGAACCGGGCATGCAGCCGCCAACTCATCCGACAACTGATCAAACTCGATCGCCGCCGTCTACCACTCAACGAGCCGATCATCGATACGTTTCGCTTGCTGAGTGCCGTTGCAGCACCAGCGCCCACCCGGGCGTCAGCAGCCCACGATGACATCCGTGGGACCTCTCACGCGCTCTGGTGCCGTGCGGCGAACAGGGGTCTGCTGCACCGGTGGCGGCGAAGGCGGTCCACAGACTTTCGGGCGGGTAGGTGCCAGCGCGCTCGGTGCGACCGAGTTGTTCGAGGTAGTCGGCCAGCCGGTAGTGCGGCTGGCGGTTTACACGCAGGTCGTCTGGACGAGGACGGATACGGGTCAGCGGACCACGCGCTCCTTTGCACGGGGTGGCGGTGTAGGCCAGGGCCTGCTCCAGCCAGTCCTCACCCAGGCTGTCCCAGTCGTGATCGTCAAGATAGCCCGGTGCAGCATGGGCCAGCATCGTATGTGGGATGGCGAGGGGGTGGCCGAGCCGACGGGCATCCATCGCAACATCGATGATCGCCCGCGCGGCCGAGGAGCGGTCTGGTAACGGTCCTTCAGCTCCGGCGCGCCCGCTAGGTACTGGATGATCCGCCCGCCCTCGGCGCGATCGGCGGCCACACGGAACCGAGGATCCACCTTGGCCTGGTCCAGCCCGGCAAGCTCGACGGGGGTGAACCCGTCGGCAACGCTGACTCTGGTGCCCGTGAGGAGATCGCGGGCTTGTGTGTACGGATCCGGTTGTCCGGCGCGCGGCCGGGTGGTCAATGTCGACCAGAACTCCTGCCAGAGCGTGGCCAGCACTAGCACGGGCCCACGCTGCCTATCGTGCAGCAAGGCGCGCAGCCCAGCGGCGACCCGCTCACCTAGACGTACGTCTGGCGGGGATAGGTAGTGCTGGGCCTCGTTGAGCCAGACGATTGTGTACGGGCCGACCTGGTCGAGCGCGGCTGCGGTTGCTTCCGGTCTGCTCGGATCATAAGGGTGCCACAGCCGCCACCGGCCTGGCTGCTGCCGATCTAGGTATTGGGCGAGTTCCCAGCAGGCTCTGGTCTTGCCGGTCGAGGACCCGCCCACCAGTGTCACCAACGCGGAGGTCCCCTGCATGACGTGATCGGCGGCCTGACGCATGTGGGTGTCGTGTGCCCATGGCACGTATCCGGGTAACCGATCCGTCTGCTCACCAGGGAGTTGGATCGCTGGGTGCACCTCCAGCATCAACGGATCACACTCGCCAAGCGGGCGACCCACGTGCGATTGTTGTGCCTCCGCCGAGGGTCCTGGTCCGGGCGGGTCCGCCTGCTTTGCGACCTGCGCGGCCATCCCGAACTCATCCATGCCGCACGCGCGGGCAAGCGTCCGGGCGACTGCGCGGACGTCGTCTAGTGTCGCTGGACCCCCCGGCTGATGATTTTGTGGATCAAGTCCTTCTTCGGTGAGCCTTCCAGGCGCTCGTCGGCGGCGATCTGCCTTTCAAGGTCCTCCAGCGCTGGCCGACCGGCCCTCTCGTGTAAGTCGTAGAGCAGACCACGGATCTCCCGTTGCGCTCCGGGAGCAAGATCGGGCCGAGCCAGACTCCGCGGCTGGCGCACTGGTCCACCCGCCGCCTGGCGACCTACTCGTCGGGACTTGTCGGCATCCATCGCCGATCCAGCTTGCCCGACTCACCCTCCACCGCGTACCGAACAACACTCATCGGCACCCGGGTGGATCATTAGGGCAGCCCTGAGTCTGGAAACCAGCCGGCGCTGGCTGACAGTTTCCTTCCAAGACCCCTGGAGCATTCCGATGACCACCAGCCACACACAGCGCGCCATCAGGAACGCCGGACTCAGCTCACCACAGCGGCTATCACCGGCGCATTCGCGGGACTCGTCAAAGCAGTCGCCTCCTGGCTGATCGATCACCTCACAACCGGGTGCTGATCCCGGGCCGACTTCCCGGTCCGTCAGGTCGATAAGGAATCTTGTGTCAGGTTTGGGCTGATCTGGTCGTCCGGCTTCCTGCGGGGGCTGCTGCCCCAGCGCGCCGGGCTGGCCAGCAGCCGGACGGCGTCGGCCACCACCAGGCCCCGCCGCTGAGGTATAGGCACGGCGGCTGGGCGGTGATGTCATCACGGAGCCGCGTCAGCTCCACGCCTGGCATGAGCAGCCGTACGACCGAGCCGTCTGCGGCGGGCACGTCCCAGCCGTCCCGGTCGGCGGCGGGATCCCGGACTGGCTCGCCGAGCGCCTTGCCCCGGTCGCGGGCCGCGGCAAGCAGCACCTCGACGTTCGCCGCGGCGAGATCTTCGCGGGTGTCGTCGAGCGGCGCCGTCTCGGGATTGATCATGGTCCGACGATACGGCCCGCAGCCGCTCATGGGCTCCGGTCAGGCACGCATCGACGACACCGATTTCCTGTCCAACGACACGTACGGTGCCAGCGACCCAGTCCGGGACACCACAGAGGGCGACTCCGGTGTCGTGAGCCTGCACGTCGCGCGCAAACAGCTGCACCGGGCCGTCTAATATCGGCCGGTGCAGACGACCGACCCGACGCGCCCGCTGAAGTTGTACGCAGGACTCGCCGCGGTCTTCTTCGGGATCCTGCCAGCCGCGATGATCGCCCTGCTGGTGGCCCGCGGGAACACGCCGCGCTCGGTCGGGCTGCTCCTGATCGGCGGTGCGCCGCTGGTCCTGGCCGGGCTGATCAGCATCGCCCAGGGCTTCCGGGAAGCCGACCCAGAGGCGGCCGCACGCCGGCTGCACCGAGGAATGGCCTTCATCGCGGGAGCCGACGTGCTGCTGCTGGGCGGCAACGCCCTGATCCGCATAGCCACCGACTGACCGCTTCCTCTCGCGGACGCAGGCGCCGTAGTTGGCCGCGTGGATCCGCTCGAAGCCGACCAACCGGGGCCGGCAGGCGCGCCGAGTCACCGAGAACGGCGAGCTGCTCGCCGAGAACGCCGGCCGCGACTGCATGGACTCCACTCAGGGATTCCCGAAGACCGCTCGACGAGCTCGTCGAGATCGCGTGAGCGCCGCCGCCCCCTTCGGGCCCGCCGTACCGGTACGGGTGACCACGTTCGAACGTCACGCCGTACGCGAACCGCCTGGCCGTCCGTTGGAACGGTCAATGCCGCCGCCGGTAGGCCCGGCCCAACAGCCAGAACATGGCGGCACTGCCGGCGGCCGCGGCGACGCCGATCGCCAGTTGCACGTACCAATGCCGGAGCAGCGGTGCATCGGCGAACGAACCGGCACGGACGAGCCCACGCAGGATCATCAGCGCGGCGAACAGGGTGATTGCGGCACCGATCCACCAACGCTGTCCGCTGTTGCCCGGCGATACGTCCGGACACCCGCTCGCTGGGTCGATCGCGGTCTCGTCGTCAGCGGCGGGCTGCGGAAGCATGGGACAAGTCTGGTCGCCCGAGGACGCCAGCGCATCGG
Source organism: Krasilnikovia cinnamomea (assembly GCF_004217545.1). Classification (NCBI taxonomy): domain Bacteria; kingdom Bacillati; phylum Actinomycetota; class Actinomycetes; order Micromonosporales; family Micromonosporaceae; genus Krasilnikovia; species Krasilnikovia cinnamomea. The sequence continues at coordinate 4,528,088 of NZ_SHKY01000001.1, read as the reverse complement.
CCCGGAGCCGTAACCAACCCCTACCCTGGGTCATAGGCGACCACCCACCGGAAGTGGCAGTGCAACCCCGGATGCCTTGCCGGATCCGCTGCCGATGGTCCTTATGGGCTGCTTGGTGGCGGGGCTTGGGTAGGTCCAGGTACTTCTGGACGCCGCGCAGCACCGAGGCAAGTGCGAGCAGTCGGACTGGATCGCGTCGTCGCCGAACGCGCGCCCGGCGCGCAGGGCGATGTACGCATCGGCGGTGGTGGACTCGATCAGGGACATGGTGGTGCTGCTCCTCTGCGCAGGAGTAGCGGGTACGACCGTCGGCTGGCACCGTTGAGCGGCCTGTCGCTCACCAGAATGCCACCCTCTGTCGGGGCGTATCATTATCTATAGATCACGCACGGATCACGCAAACGTCCACAAGGGACATGAAAAAGGCTCTGATTCGGCGTCAAATGCCTGATCAGAGCCTTGATCAACTGTGCGCCGCGTAGGACTCGAACCTACAACCCGCGGATTAAGAGTCCGCTGCTCTGCCAGTTGAGCTAGCGGCGCTCGCTGACAACGACGGAAACGATAGCACGGGCCCGAACCCCCACTCCAACGGGTATCCCCACATGATCGCCTCGGCCACGTCATCCACAACCGGGCCCCACATCTTGCATGGATCAGGCAGGATGTCCGCGCAAGGTCGAGAACGGGGATGACATGGTTGGCAGGCAGCGCTCGCTGGTAGCGGTCGGGGTCGTGGCGGTCTTCGCCCTGACCGCATGCACGGGAGGCGCGGATGCCTCGCCCGACCCGCAGACGTCGAGCGCACCCCCAACGGCCGCGCCGCAGCCCGTGGCGGCCACGGTTCCGCTCGCGCTCGCCATCACCCCGGCGACGGGCAAGAAGGACCTGCCGGTCAGCACCGAGATCGGGCTCAAGCTCGCCGGCGGCACGGTCAAGACGGTCACGCTGCGCGACGCCAAGGGCGGGACGGTCGCGGGCACGCTGCGCCCGGACGGCTCGGCCTGGGTGCCCGCCAAGCCCCTCAAGCACAAGCAGCGGTACGCGGCGACGGTCACCGCCGCCGACCCGGGCGGCGCCACGACGACCGCGACGACCACCTTCACCACGATGCCCGAGCCGGCCCGCCGGACCGGCACGGGGCTGTACCTCTTCGACGATCACACGTACGGAGTGGCGATGCCGGTGGTGGCCGAGTTCAACCCCGGGATCAAGAAGAAGGACCGGGCCGCCGTACAGAAGCGGATGTTCGTGCAGACCGACCCGCCGCAGCCCGGCGCCTGGTCGTGGACCTCGAGCGGCACGCAGGCCTACTACCGGGCGCCGAAGTTCTGGCAGCCCGGCACGCAGCTCAAGGTGCGTCTCGCAGTGGGTGGCCTGCCGACCGGCGGCGGACGCTATGGCACCAAGGACCGGGCCGCCACCGCGAAGATCGGCCGCAGCTTCGAGATGAAGGTCGAGAACAAGACGAAGAAGATGACGGTGCTGCGGGAGGGCAAGGTGGTCCGGACCATTCCGGTGAGCCTGGGCAAGCCGAGCACCCCGTCCTCGAGCGGCACGATGGTCGTGATGGACAAGCACACGTCGACGGTGTTCGACACGACGGACACCGACGGCGCCAACGGCTACCGGATGAACATTGACTACGCGCAGCGACTGACCTGGAGCGGACAGTACGTGCACTCGGCTTCCTGGTCAGTGGGTGCCCAAGGTCACCGCAATGTTTCGCACGGCTGTGTCAATGTTTCCCCGTCGAACGCCCGGTGGCTGTTCGACCACACGCTGATCGGTGACCCGATCACGGTGCGGGGCACGGGCGACAAGCTGGTCCAGGGCAACGGCTGGACGGCATGGGACCTGAGCTGGGAAAACTTCATCAAGGGCAGCGCACTTCCGGTCCCTGCCGACCTCAAGTGATCTGATCCTCCCCGCCCGGGACGCAGAACATCCGCTGCACGGCCGAATGGGTGTTCGCGGCCGTTTTGCGCCCTCGCCCGGCCCCACCGCGGCACGAATCCGGGATTGGTGCCCTGGCATTCATGAGAGAAGATGGGCGCCGGACGACATCACGGTGGGGAGAACATGGGTACGAGTGGAGTTAGGTCGACGGGCTTGGATACAGCCCGTCCGGCCGCCCGGGCCGGCCGACGGCCGTGGCGGGTAGCAGCGGCCGCGGTGGCGGCCGGCGTCGTTCTGCTCAGCGCGGGATGCAGCGGCGACAAGTCGCCCTCGTGGCAGAACGGCTCGCAGGGAAGCGGCGGCAACGCCCAGTCCCCGTCTCCGACGCCGACCCAGAGCACCGTGGCAGTCACCACGCCGGCGCCGGACGCCAAGGACGTCGTGGCGATCACCGACATCAAGTACGACAGCGAGGACCCGGAGAACACGTCGGTCGAGGTCAAGGACGCCGACGGCGACGCGGTCAAGGGCGAGCTGGACAAGGACGCCAAGGTGTTCCGCCCGGCCAAGGCGCTGAACTACGGCACCACGTACACGGTGACCGTGACCGGCACCGCGACCGAGGGCAAGTCCGGCACCTCGACGGCCTCCTTCACCACCATGGCGAAGCCGTCGAAGCAGGTACGTGTCTCCAGCTTCCTCGGTGACGGGCAGGTCGTCGGCGTGGGCATGCCGCTGATCGTGCGCTTCGGCCGTTCCGTGCCGGAGAAGTACCGCGGCGACGTCGAGAAGCGGATGACCGTCAACGCAACGCCGCAGCAGGAAGGCACCTGGCACTGGATCAGCCCCACGGAGATCCACTACCGGCCGAAAACGTACTGGAAGCCGTACAGCAAGGTTTCCTACCAGGTCAAGCTCGCGGGCGTTCCGATGGGCAACGACTGGTACGGCCGCTCCGACCTGGGCGTCGACCTCAAGATCGGCCGGAGTTTCGTGATGACGGTGGAGAACAAGACCAAGCGGATGACAGTCCGTCAGGACGGAAAGGTCATCAACACCATCCCGGTGAGCCTGGGCAAGCCGAGCACCCCGTCGTCGAGCGGCACGATGGTCGTCATGGAGAAGAAGGAACACACCGTCTTCGACACGATCGCCGAGCTGGGCCCGGAGGAGGGCTACCGCACCAAGATTGACTTCGCGCAGCGGATCACCTGGAGCGGCCAGTTCATCCACGCGGCGAAGTGGTCCGAGGGCGTGCAGGGCCGTACCAACGTGTCGCACGGCTGCATCAACGTCAGCGAGAAGATGGGCAAGTGGCTCTTCGACCGCACGATGATGGGCGACCCGGTCACGGTCAGCGGCACCGGCAGCAAGCTGAAGAACGGCAACGGCTGGACCGACTGGAACATGAGCTGGGACCAGTACAAGCAGGGCAGCGCGCTGTCCTGATCCACGGCACCACCGCGGGCCCCGGTCGTCACTCGGCCGGGGCCCGCGGCGTTCCGTCGCGCGGGCCACGTGGGGGTGGTGTTCCGGTCAGGCGGCCCGGGTGCACCTACGCTGGGCTGATGCCGCGATCACCCATCGCTGTCGTGCTGCTCGCCCTCCTGCTTACCGGATGCGGCGGCGGTTCCCCGCCACCGGCCAGCAGCCCGGCACCGACCAGCGCCAGCGCGGCCGTGGACGACCCGCCGGGCACGATCACCTGCGCCAGGCTGACCCAGGCGATCACGGACGCCACCCTGATGCAGCCCGGGGTGGTCGACAGCATCGTGGCGGCCAGTACGACCGCGGACGCCCCGGTCGCCGACGCGGCGCGCCGGCTCGGTGAGGCGTACGCCGCCGCGGTGGCCGCCCACGGCACCGCCGACGAGCCCGACGCGGTGGCGGCGGTCAGTGCAGCGGCCGCGGAGATGTCCCAGGTCTGCGTCGACTCGGGCCTGGAGACCGCCGGCTGAGGACGCCGCGCTCATCCACCCCGGGGTCGTGATCGCCTGGACAGCACTCAGGCCCGGTCTTGGACCGGGCCTGATTCGCTGCCACATGTGACTAGCTTGGGGTGATCGACGGGGCTCGAACCCGCGACATCCGGGACCACAACCCGGTGCTCTACCAGCTGAGCTACGACCACCATGCCCCTCGCTGCGGCATTCACCGCGGCGCGCGCCGGACAATCATAGCCACAGTCGCCGGACGGACGTCGAGCGGGTTCCCGGCGCGCCCCGCAGACCGCCTGACGACCGCCGCGGGCTACAGCTCGGCCCCGATCGCCCGGGCCGTCTCCACATCCGGGCCGGGCGGCGGAACGAACACCGTCCGGCGGTAGTACTCGAGCTCACGGATGCTCTCCCGGATGTCCGCGAGGGCGCGGTGGGCCAGACCCTTGGCGGGCTGACCGAAGTACACCCGCGGGTACCAGCGGCGGCACAGCTCCTTGATCGAGGAGACATCGATCATCCGGTAGTGCAGGTACGCGTCGAGGGTCGGCATGTCGCGCGCCAGGAAGCCCCGGTCCGTCGCGATCGAGTTGCCGCACAGGGGCGCGGTGCGCGGGGACGGCACGAATTCGCGTACGTACGTCAGGACGGCGTCCTCCGCCTCGGCGATCGTGATCGCGGAGCGGCGTACCTCCTCAGTGAGGCCGGATTTGGCGTGCATGTCGCGGACGACCTCGGGCATGGCGTCGAGCGCCGCGTCGTCGGCGTGAATGACGAGGTCGATGCCCTCACCGAGCACGTTGAGATCGGGGTCGGTGACCAACGCGGCCACCTCGATCAACGCGTCTTTGCCAAGGTCGAGACCCGTCATCTCACAATCGATCCACACCAGAAGATCCGCCACGCGGACAGCCTACGCGTCGGCCGGTCGGTGCGCTGCGCCGTCGGCCATACCCGCCTGTCGGGGACGTTCAGTTTGTTATGCCCGATTTTGGGCGATAACTTCCCAGCCATACCTGACGTTGGCTAAACTGTGCTTAACGGACGAAACCCCCTTCGGTTACTCCGTTCCCCCGGTAATGGGCCCTCCGCGTCGGCAGCGCGGGGGGCCCATTCATGCGCGCCGGAGTCCCGCCGTGTCGATCAGGTCGACGCGACGGTCAGTCATTGGACCGTTGCCGGATCGACGCCGAGGGCCACCCGGCTGGGCGGCCCTCGGTACGGGCAGTGAGTCCGGTCAGTCCTTTGTCGGGCGTTTTGCCGCCCCCCGGGCGACCGGTTTGGCGGTCGGCTGCTTGCCATCCTCGTCGGACGCCCCTCGTTTGCGGCGAGTGGGCGTCGTACCGCGAGCCAGGAGTTTCGCCACCTCCTCCTGGTAGTTCGCCAGGGCCGAGGGCTTGGCATCCTTGGCGGCGTCCACCGTCGCTGGCGTGCTCGGACCGCCGTCTGCCGTCTGCGCAGCGGCCGCGCCCGTCGCCGCCGGACCGGCCGAGGCGGCCGTGCCGAGTCCGGTCTTGCGGCCCAGTGCCGTGCGGGCGCCACCGGAGCGTTGCCCGCCGATACCGCTTGCGGGAGCCTTCCGGGCGCCGGTCACGCCGGGCGGGGGAGAAACGCCGGCCTCGGGTGCGGCGCCGACCTCGGGTGCAGCGCTGGCCGCGGAAGCGACGCTGGCGACGGGTGGGGCACTGACCGCCGAAGCGGCGCCCGACGCAGAAGCGGCGCCCGACGCAGAAGCGGCGCCCGACGCGGAAGCGGCGCCCGACGCAGCCTTGGGGGACGCGGCGCGAGGCGCAGCGGCGACGGGTGTGGCGGCCACGGCCGTGGGCGGCGTCGACGGTTGGGCTGGGGTAGGGACAGCCGGGCGGCTACCCGGCACCGGTCCCGCCGAAGGTGGAGCTGCCGCTGGACGGACCGTGGCCCGCGTCGTCGCCTTCGCGCCGGTGGGCGCGGGCTGCTCGTCCGTGGCGCTGGATGCCCCGGCGGACTTCCTGGTCGACGGCGAGTTCGCGGACACCGAGGGGCCCTTCAGCGCACCCGGATCGCTCGGAGAGCCCTTACCGGCCGAGACGCCGCCGGTGGCCCGCCCGGTACTCGGTACACCCGATACCGGCGCGACCTGGTTGGGTACCGACGGGGCGGGGTCCTTTCCGGTCTCCGCCGATGGGGCCGCGTCCGGCCCCCTCTTGGGCATCCGTTTGGCGGTGGTGTCCACGGCGGTGGGTTCCGTGCGACGGCCCGTCGGGGTGGCGGTGTTCGCCGTCGCGGCACCTGGCGCGATATCGGACTTCGCCCCCGCCGGAGCGGTCGTCGCAGGCTTCGCGTCGCGAGCGCCAGGCGCTGCCGGAGCCGCCGGCTTGGCCGGTACGGCTGCCGGCTTCGCCCCGGCGGCGGCACTCTGCTCGGTCGACACTGCCGGTACGGCTGCCGGCTTCGCCCCGGCGGCGGCACTCTGCTCGGTCGACACTGCCGGTACGGCTGCCGGCTTCGCCCCGGCGGCACTCTGCTCGGCAGGTGTGGTCGCCGGTCCGACCCCGGACCCACTCGCCGGCAGGTCCGACGGACGGGCCTCGACGCCACGCGCCGGTGTGGCCGCAGTGGTCGCCGTTCCAGCCGCGCCAGGCCCTGGCACGGGCGGCGTAGCCGCCGATCTGGTTTCGGTCCCCCGCGCTGGCACGGGTGGCGCGGCCGCCGACCCGGCCCCGGGCCCACGTGCCGGCACGGCCGGCGTACCCGCCGACCCAGTTCCGGACCCCCGTGCCGGCCGGCCGGCCCGGTTTCCCCCGGCGCGGGTCAGGCCGGTGGCGGCCCAGTCCGTGGCGCGCGAGCCCGTCACGTATCCGATCTGGATCGGAGGCTTTTCGCTCGACGGCGATGCCCCGGGCCGCGTACCGCCGACCACGCCAGTGGCCGGCTGACCTCCGGCAGAATCCCCGACCGGCTGGGCCGTCTTCGCGTCAGCGGCCCCCGGAGCGGCCGACGCCCCTGAAGAGGTCGACGCCCCTGAAGAGGTCGATGGACCGGAAGAGGTCGACGGGCCCGAGGCTGCCGGTCCGCCTGCGGCGTCGGCTTCCCGGGATGCCGCCGCGGCCACGGCTGCCGCCGCACGAGCCTCGGTCTCCCGGGCCCGGGCGGCTGCCGTTTCGGCGACCCAGGCGCCGACGGCGGAGGCCTCGAAGGCTGGCGCGTCGTCGGCCGGCGCGCCGCGCCGCCGGGCGGGACGCTGCCCGGTCCGGCCGAACACCGGATCGGACGTGGCGGCACCGGGGCCCGGCGCCGCGCCGCCGATCAGGCCGAGCGGCTCACCCGGCGCGGGCGCCTTGCGCTCCGCTGCCCCGTCGCCACCGGCCGGACCGGACCGCGCCGAAGGCACGGCAGCACCCGCTGCGCCCCGCCCGGCGGGGGCCTCGGAGGTGGAGGGACGAGCGGAGGTGGGGGACGTGGATCCGGCGGCGGTGGACGCCGGCGCGGCGGCCACCGTGGACGCGGCTGCGGCGTCCGACCCGGCCGGACCGGCATCCGACTTGCTCACTCCCGTGGCCGGTTTCGCCGGCCCGGCGACCGGTCCGGCGACCGGCCCGGCGACCGGCGCGGCGACCGGCGCGGCTGCCGGCCCAACGACCGGCGCGGCTGCCGGCCCGGCGGCGGGCACGGCTGGTTCGACGGGTCGGGCGTCGCCGGTGGGGCGGGACTTCTGCAGCGGGCGCGCCGGCGGCCAGCTCAGCTGCGGTAGGGAGCGGCCGCTCTTGGCCAGGGCGTCGGCAAGCGTACGGGGACGGGTGGCCGCGGCGTGCCGGCCGCCGCCGGAGCGCGGCAGGGGCAGCGGGGCGCCGATCCGCTTCATCAGCTCCGGCACCTGGCTGGGCTCCACGACGTACACGAGTTCGCGGCGGCGGGCCGGCCAGGCGAGCATGACCAGGCCGCCGAGGACGAGGAGGCTCCCGAGCATCAACAGTGCCCAGGTGGCCGAGTTCAGCCAGCCGGGGCGTATCTCCGCGACGGACTCCAGGTGCAGCTGCGGTTGGGCGGTACGGCTCATGATGACCAGGCTGTACGGGCCGCCGCGCAGGTCCTGGGCGGCCCAGTCGAGGGCGCCCGTGCCGGCCTTCGTCCAGATGCGCTGTTGGCCGGGGTGGCTGGGGGGTTCGTGGCGGCCGTCGACCTGCTGGATGCCGACGGGCAGGTCACCGGTGGCGAGGTCGAACGAGTGAACGGCCGCGCGCGGCACCCCGTCGAGGTACACGCCGACCTGGGCGGTGGGGGCGATGCCGATGAAGGCCGGGCCGTCGCCGGCGGCGGCGGCCACCCGTATCCGGGTCCCGCTGGAGCGGACGTACGGGACGTCGCGGCGCAACAGCCCGTCGAGGTCGCCGACGACCACGGCGTACCCGGGTGTCGTCAGCGGCTGCACCTTGCCGCTGAACGCGCCGCCCGCGTCGCGGTGCTGCATCGCGGTCCACAGCACGGCTCCGCCGAGCAGGGCCGGTAGCCCGACGATCAGCATCAGCATTCCGAGGATCGTGCGGATCACCCGCATCAGCCTGTCCCCTTTCCGGTCATTCTGCGCAGACCATACGACCAAAACGGCCGGAAAAAGGGGCAAACGGGTACTTAGGTCCCGGGATGCATGACAACAGCCCGGACGAGCCGGTCCGGGACAGCGCGGACGAACGGCCGACAGCGCGGACGAACGGCCGCCGGGCTGGAGGCCTGATCGGCGGGACGGACTCCCGCCGGGGCCGCGTCACTCCACGGGGCTACGAGATCTTGGCGGTCATGGTCACCGTGGACTGGTCGATGTCGCTGGTCCGCAGCGTGAACTTGAACGTCCAGTCCCCCGCCGTGGGCAACGCGATGTCGCCGATCGCGTGGAAGTCCGTGATCCGCAGCAGCGGCACCTCGATCGGCTCGATCCCCTTGGCGGGCAGCGCCGCCGTGGCCGTCCACTCGACCACGGGCAGCGGCTTGTTGTCCGGGGTGTACGCGTACAGGTGCACCGAGTTGTTGCCGACGCTCGCCGGGAAGATGTCCACCTGCAGCGACATCGACGAGTTCCGCAGTGTCTGGCTCACCGTGGTGTTCTTCGTGGCGGCGGTCTCGGCGGCCTCGGCCGTGCGGGGCGGGGCGATCTGCACCAGGGCCGCGGTGACGGCCAGCACCACCGCGGACACAGCAAGCTCGACACCGACCAGGCGGCGCAGCGGGCGCGGGCTCTCCGGCACCCCGCCCTTGCGCACCACGCTGCGGGCCACCGCCGCCACGGCGATCACCACCCCGGCGAGACCGACCTTGACCAGGATGAGCCGCCCGTACGTGGTGTCCACGAGGCCGCTCAGCGAGCCCACTTCGATCATGGCCTGCACCACCCCGGCCAGCAGCAGGGCGCTCACCGCCGTGGCGGCCCACCGCGACCAGATCGGCAGGATCGCGCCCAGCTCCCGCGCGTCGGCCTGGGGCAGCAGGAACGCCAGCAGCATCAGCAACCCGCCCAGCCATACCGCCATGGCCGCCAGGTGGATCGCGTCGAGCACCACCGAGACCCCGGCGACCGGGGAGGCCGTCGGGTGCCCGCTCAGCGGCCAGGTCGCCAGCGCGGCCACGCCGAGCGCACCGAGCAGGGCGAGGTCCGCCTTGGACTCGCCGCCGCCGCGCAGCAGCGGGCGCAGCAGCACCGCGGCCGCGCAGATCACCCCGAGGCGCACGAGCATGACCGCCCCGAAGGTGCTGCCCAGCACGTCGCGCAGGTCACCGAAGCCGACGTCGAACATCGAGGCGCCGGTCGCGTACGGCGCCTGCAGCCACAGGGCCAGCAGGGTGCTGCCGAGCACCAGGCCGATGCCGGTGTACACCAAGCGGGCCGGGCCGCGCCGCGACAGCCGGTGCGGCCACAGCAGCGCCAGCACCAGCACCGGGCCGACCAGCAGCACCAGCCCCGCGTACCCGAGGAACTTGCCGACCGAGATCAGGGTGCGCACCACCGGGTCGCTGCCGGTCGCGTCGCCCGCGGCGACCGGCGGGGTCGACTGCTCGCCGACGGAATAGCTGATGCTGCCGCCGATGGGATGGCTGTCGGCGGAGATGACCCGGTAGCTCACCACGTACGTGCCGCGGCCGCCGCCGGAACGCAGCGGGACCGTGACCGTGCCCCCGTCGGCCTGCGGCTTGCCCTGGTCGGCCCGCTGCCCGTCCGGGCCGAGCACCTGGATGCGGCCCTCGACGAGCTGCACCGACTCGCTGAAGGTCAACGTGACCCGGTTGGGGGCGTCGGGCACGATCGTGCCGTTCTGCGGGTCGCTGGCCACCAGGGCGGCGTGCGCGCTGGCCGGGGCGGCCGGGCCGAGCAGGAGGCCGAGCACACCGAACAGCAGGCCCGCGGCGGCCGCGAGAGCCCGGCGCCGGCGGAGACGAACACGGATCATGACGCGGCCGGACACGGCGAAGTTGAGCGGGTCATGACGGCCATGCTCCCCGATCGGCGCACGCCGAGCCCACCGGGTCGTCGATCCGTGCCTCTGCCACGGGCGGATAGTCGTCTGCCACAGCGGGGATGGTTCCCGACGGCACCGACATTTTCCGCCAAGTACCATTGCCGCTCGTGACTCCCCCCGACCACGCCACCGACCTCGCCCTCGCCGCCCGCGGCGGCGACGCGGCGGCGCAGGCCGCCTTCGTGCGCGCCACCCAGGCGGAGGTGTGGCGCTTCGCCGCCGCCCTGGTCGACCCGGGCGCCGCCGACGATCTGACCCAGGACACCTACCTGCGGGCGTTCCGGGCGCTGCCCGCGTTCGAGGGCCGCTCCACCGCCCGTACGTGGCTGCTCGGGATCGCCCGGCGCGCCTGCGCCGACCACCTGCGCGCGGTCGTGCGCAAGCGGCGCCTGGACGCGCGGCTGGCCGCGCAGGCCTGGACCGAGTCCCCGCACCCGGACCCGGCGCTGCGCCTGGGCACGGCAGACCTGCTGGGCGCGCTGAGCGAGGAGCGCCGCACGGCGTTCGTGCTCACCCAGGTCCTGGGCCTGTCTTACGCTGAGGCCGCCGACGTCGAAGGGGTACCGGTCGGCACGATCCGTTCCCGGGTCGCCCGCGCCCGCGAGGAACTGGTGACCGCGGTCGCCGCCGCCCGGGCCAGCTGACAGGACCAACGGCCCTGGCCGGGGCCGGATCTTGACGGTTTGCTCGCAGGTGATCGAGGACTGACAGCCGATTCACAGCGGTTCGAGGGAACCGCACGGCCTGCCGCGACAGACCAATGAGGCGTGCACATGGACACGGAGGACACCAGCCGGCCAGCCCGTTCGGCCGCCGCCTGGCTGTGGATCTCCACCGCGGCCCGGTTCGGGCTGGCCCTGGTCTGGCTGGTGGCGGGCGCCACGAAGGTCGGTGACCTGGCGGCGTCCGGGCGGGCGGTCAACGCCTACCGGCTGATGCCGTACGAGGCGGCGAAGGTGGTGGGGGCGGCGCAGCCGTTCCTGGAGATCGCCCTCGGGTTGCTGCTGCTGGCCGGCCTCGCGGTTCGGCTCAGCGCGGGCATCTCCGCGGTCCTGCTGGTGGTGTTCATCGCGGGAATCGTCTCCGCGTGGGCGCGGGGGCTGGCCATCGACTGCGGCTGCTTCAGCAGCGGCGGCGACCTGGCCGAGGGTGTCGACCCCGGTTACCTGTGGGAGATCCTGCGCGACCTCGGCTTCCTCGCGCTGGCCGGGATCCTGCTGTGGCGGCCACGTACCCGATTCTCACTGGACGGTCTTCTGATGGGGGAACGATGAGCAAGGCGGGCAAGGACCGCAACCGGGCCAGGCAGATCGTCGAGCAGCAGAAGGCCCGCGAGCGGCGCCGCAAGGTGACCCTGTGGACCAGCGTCGCCGTGGTCTTCCTCCTGATCGCGGCCGGTCTGGTGGGCTACGCCGTCTCGTCCAGCCAGCAGAGCGCCGACGCCGGCAAGCTGGTCGTGCCCTCGGCCGCGGTCGACGACGGCACCGCGTTCGCGGTCGGCTCGGGCCCGGTCGTGGTCGACCTGTACGAGGACTTCATGTGCCCGGTCTGCCAGGTCTTCGAGTCCCAGTCGAGCGCCGCCCTGCGCGAGCTGGCCGCCAAGAACGAGATCACCCTGCGGCACCACCCGGTCGCGATCCTGGACCGCGCCTCGGAGGGCACCGAGTACTCCAGCCGGGCCGCCGGGGCGGCGGCCGCGGCCGGGCAGGCCGGCAAGTTCGTCGAGTACCACGACGTGCTCTACGCCAACCAGCCCGCCGAGAACACCCCCGGGCTCAGCGACGACAAGCTGATCGAGCTCGGCCGGACGGTCGGGCTCACCGATGCCGCGTTCGCCGACGCGGTGAAGAACAAGACGTACGTGCCGTGGGCGGCCAAGGCCACCGACACCTTCTCGGCTCGCGGCCACACCGGCACGCCCACCATCGTCGTCGACGGCAAGCAGGTGACCGGGGCGAACAACTCCCTGCCCACCACCGCCGACGTGACCAGGGCGATCGGCGCGGCCAAGGGGTGAAACGGCTGGCCCTGATCCTCGCTGTGGCCGGTGCGCTCGTCGCGCCGGCCACGCCCGCGTCCGCCCACGGCGGCGACGCGCCCGACGCCACCGCGTACCGGGTCACGGTCAGCGGGGTGACGCCGCCCGAGCCGGGGCTCACCGTGCGGGCCATGGAGGCCGGGGCACGGCTGGAACTGATCAACCACACCGGGCATCCGGTGGAGGTGCTCGGCTACTCCGGGGAGCCGTACCTGGAGGTGCGTCCCGACGGGACGTTCGAGAACCTCAACGCACCCACCACGTACCTGAATCGCACCCTGGCCGGGGACACCCCGGTGCCGGCCGGTGTCGACCCGGCCGCGCCGCCGCGGTGGGCCCGGGTCTCCGCCGGACCGAGCGTACGCTGGCACGACCGGCGTGCCCGGTGGCTCGGCGACGGCCTTCCGCCCGCGGCGGCCGCCGACCCCACGCGCACCCACCGGATCAGCGACTGGGCCGTGCCGCTGCGCGCCGGGACCCGTACCTTCGCCGCCCGGGGCACCGTCGACTGGGTGCCGCCGCCGCGGGCCTGGCTGTGGTGGCTGGGCGCGGCGCTGCTGGCGGTCGCGGTCGCGGCCGCCGGCCGGTGGCACGGCCGGGCCGCGGGGGCGCTCGCGGTCCTCGCGGGTGGAATCGCCCTCGGGTACGCGACCAGCCGGGCGCTCGCGGGTTCCTCCGCAATGCCGCCCGCCCTGGTGGCCGCCGCCCTCGCCGTGCTGGCGGGCACGCTGGCGCTGACCCGGCGCGCCGCGGCGTTCCCGTTGGCGCTCGGCGGGGTGGCGCTGGCGCTGTTCGCCGGGGTGGCCGAGACGGGGGTCTGGCGGCAGGCCGTCGTCGACGCGCCCGGCCCGGCGTGGAGCGCCCGGGCCGCCGTACTCGTGGCACTCGGCGCCGGGCTGGGCACGGCCGTGACCGGTGTCGCGGGTCTACGGCGACGCTCCGGGGCCCCCGCTAAGGTCGACGCATGACTGAGACCGCCCGCCTGGCGCCCGGCGACCCCGCGCCCGACTTCACGCTGCCCACCGACACCGGCGAGAACCTCTCCCTCAAGGACCTGCGGGGCCGCCGGGTCGTGCTGTACGCCTACCCGGCCGCCATGACCCCCGGCTGCACCACGCAGGCGTGTGACTTCCGCGACTCGATGGCCTCGCTGAAGTCCGCCGGCTACGAGGTTGTCGGGATCTCCCCGGACACCCCGGCGCAGCTCGCCAAGTTCCGCGAGCGCGACGCGATCACCTTCCCGCTGGTCGGTGATCAGGACAAGAGCGTTTTGACCGCATACGGCGCGTACGGTGAGAAGCAGTTGTACGGCAAGACGGTCACCGGGGTCATCCGCTCCACCTTCGTCATCGACGAGCAGGGTCGCATCGAACGCGCCCTGTACAACGTCAAGGCGACCGGTCACGTGGCGAAGCTGCGGCGGGACCTGGGCATCGACTGACGCTGATTCCTGTGAATTTCGCGGATTCCCGGCCCGACGGTCGATAACACGGTAAGCCAATGCCGTCTGTCGGCGGCGGTCGCCGGGGTTCCTGGCGGCCTCCGCCTGGGTCAGGAGACCGCCCATGTCTGCTGCCGCCGAGCCGCGGCCCGCGAAGTCGCGGGACGCCAAGCCGCGCAAGTCGCACGCCGCGAAGCGGCGCGCCACGCCGTCGCGCCGCCTGAGCGCGAGCGGTCTGCTGCGGAACCTGCGGGTCGCACACAAGCTGTTCATCAGCTTCGGCCTGCTCTGCCTGCTGGTCGTCGCGGTCGGCGCCATGGGCCTGTTCCAGCTGAACAACGCCACCGCGCGGATGGAGCAGATGTACCGGGCGCACCTGCAGGCGATCGAACGGCTCGGCGAGGTCCGCGCCGACGTGCAGCAGGCCACGGCGCGTTCCGGTGACCTGATTCTGCGCTCGCCGGTGGCCGACGTCAGCAACGTGCAGATGGCCCTGCAGCGGCTGGACTCCGACATCGACAGCACCTGGAAGCTGTACGCCGCCACCAAGAACACCGCCGCGGACAAGGACAAGGCCGCCTTCGCCGCCGCGCTGCGCGAGTACCGCCAGGTCCGCGAGGAGAAGCTGGTACCCGCGGCCAAGGCCAACGACTTCCAGGGCTACCTGAGCGCGAAGAACAACTTCATCGACCCGCTGACCGCCCGGATCACCGTGTCGCTGGACAACCTCGCCAAGATCGAGGACACCGCCGCGCAGACCCAGATGGCCGCCGCCCGCGACAGCGCCCGGCTCGCCCAGGTGGTCACCATCGCGCTGATCATCGTCGCCGTGCTGGTCACCGTCGTGCTGGCGCTGACCCTGAGCCACGCCATCGCCACCCCGCTGACCCAGACCGTCGGCGTCCTGGCCGGGCTCGCCGACGGCCGCCTCGACCAGCGGCTCAACTACACCGGACGCGACGAGTTCGGCGTGATGGGCCGGGCCGTGGACACGGCACTGGATCGGCTCACCGCCGCCCTGCGCGGCATCAGCGAGAACGCGGTCACGCTGGCCTCGTCCGCTGAGGAGCTGACCGCGGTGGCCGGGCAGATGAACTCGTCGGCGGCCAACTCCGCCAACCGCGCGCACGCCGTGTCGGCTGCCTCGGAGGAGATCACCAGCAACATCACGACGATCTCGGCGGGCGCCGAGGAGATCGGCAGCTCGATCCACGAGATCGCCCGCAGCACCTCCAGCGCGGCGGACGTGGCCACCGAGGCCGTACGGATCTCCACCGAGGCCGGGGCGATCCTGCAGCAGCTGGGCACGTCGTCCGCGGAGATCGTCTCCGTCATCAAGATCATTACGGGGATCGCGGAGCAGACCAACCTGCTCGCCCTCAACGCCACCATCGAGGCGGCCCGCGCCGGGGAGGCCGGCAAGGGCTTCGCGGTGGTGGCCGGCGAGGTCAAGGAACTCGCCCAGGAGACCGCCCGGGCCACCGAGGACATCCGCGCCCGCGTCGACGCCATCCAGAACGACTCCTCGGCCGCGGTCAACGCGATCTCCGGGATCGGCAGCGTCATCGAGCAGATCAACGCCACCCAGTCCGCGATCGCGGCGGCGGTCGAGGAGCAGACCGCGACCACCAACGAGATGACGCGCAACGTCAGCGAGGTGGCGACCGGCTCGCACGAGATCTCGACCAACGTGGCGGCGGTCGCGTCCGCGGCGGCCGAGACCACCAGCGCGGCGGCCAACACCGCCGCCGCCGCCGACGAACTGGCACGTGTCGCTCACGACCTGCAGCAGAGCCTAGGGATGTTCCGGTACTGAGGCCTCCCCGGCCCGCCGACCCACGGCGGCCGTCATGCGGTTCCGACCCGCGTGGCGGCCGCCGTGCCGTATCCGCGAACTGTCGTACCCCATCGCTACGTTCCTACCATGGTCAAGTACACGCGAGAGGTGCTAGGCGAGGCCGCCGCTGCGTCCTACAGCATCGCCGGGGTGCTCCGGTTTCTCGGCATCCAGCGACCGAGCGGCGGGATGCACGCCCACATCAGCCGCCAGCTGAAACGCTTCGGGATCGACACCGCGCACTTCACCGGACAGGCCCACAATCGCGGCTTGCCCGGACGTCACCGGCTCACCCCCGACCAGCGCCTTGTCGAGTTACCCGAGGGCCATCGCCGCATCCCGGGCGTCAAGCTCAGGAAGGCCCTACTCAGCATCGGACTGCCCGAGGCGTGCGAATGCTGCGGCGTAGGCAAAACCTGGCTGGGCAAACCACTCACCCTCCAGGTCGATCACATCAACGGCAACTTCCTCGACAATCGACCGCGCAACCTACGTTTCCTCTGTCCCAACTGCCACAGTCAGACCGCCACGTACGCGGGAGCGCGGCGGGACCCCGACGCGCCTGCCGACACGGTCTACGACGAATCCGCCACTACACCGACAGGACTCCCCTTGGGCAGGCAACTACCGCGTCGGGAAGAATGGCTCTGGAACGTGTACGTTTACGCGTTCAAGGGGCCGTAGCCCAACTGGCAGCAGGCACACGGTTTAGGTCCGTGACAGTGCGGGTTCGAATCCCGTCGGCCCTACTCGCACAGCAGACCCGCATCCCTGAAAGCCCGGGTTGTCCGGGCTTTCAGGGATTCCCGTCCAGGTCAGCCGCAGGAGGGCTCGGCCGGGGCGGCGGCGAGCGCCACCGGCGGAGCCTGCGCGAGCCCCTCCCGATCCGGGCTGACCACCGGCGACTCGGCCACCGGCGACTCCGGCACCGACGGCACCGACGGCGAGGACGCCGCTGCGGCCGGGGACGACGCCTTCGACTTCGACGGCGCGGGCGCGGCCTTCTTCTTCGGCGCGCCCGGCCCCTTGGCAACCACCGGCGCGCTGACGGCCTTGCCGGTGAGGCGTACGGAGGTGGTCTGGCGCCGCTGCGGCAGCAGCTTGACCCCGGTGGCGGTCGCGACGTGCCCGTAGCTGTCGGTGATCCGGATGCTGAACGGCCCGTTGCCCGTGTTCTTGTCAATGATCCAGAAGTTGTACGTGGCGTGCGTGGCCGTCATCCACCCCCGCCCGGGCCCCTTGGCCTGGACGGAGACGATCGGGTTGGCGTGGTTGTCGACGAGGATCGCCCACCAGTACTGCGACGAGCCCTCGGCGAAGGTGATGCTCAGCGGCCCCGGGGTGGGGGCGTTCGGGACGGCGCGGTACGTGATCGGCACGACGCCGGCCGACTCGTTGGCGATGCGCTTGAACGCGGTCCGGCTCAGGTCGAGGTGGCCGACCGCGCATTCGGGGCAGGAGTCGAAGACCTTGACCCGGACCTTGCCCTTGGGGCCGGTGACGTCGATGTAGCTGCCGCAGGCGGTGGCGCCGGAGTATTGCGTGCGGCCGAGCGCGACGTACAGGTCGTCGGCGGGTGGGGCGAAGTTGCAGTTGCCGGTGCCGCCGGCCAGGTCGTAGAAGGTCGCCTTGCCCTTCTGGGCGCTGGTGGACGGGGGCGCGGCGCAGGCGGGGCCGCCGTCACGCAGCAGCAGTGCGACGCCGAGGACGCCAGCCAGGAGTACGGCGCCGCCGGTGGCGAGCCAGCGGGGTGTCAGCAGGCGATGAGCAGTCACGCTGAGGCATCTTTCGGCGCTGTCCGCGTGAGGGCAACGCTTCTAAGACAGACCTAAGGCAGCGCTCGGGGCCGGTCACCTGGATGAGTCGGGTCAGACCCCTGGTGTTTGAAAGATTCCATGCATACGCTGCGAGAGTGAATGACGGAGCTGTCAGGACGGCCGAGCGTGTGCTGGATCTGTTCCAGGGCGCGCGGCTGACGCCGACGCAGCGCCGCATCGCACACAGCCTCGTCCAGCACGCCCCGTCGGCGGCGTACCTCTCGGCCGCCGAGGTCGCGGAGCTGGCCGGGGTGAGCCAGCCGTCCGTGACCCGCTTCGCGATGGCCCTGGGCTACAGCGGCTATCCGGCGCTGCGCCGCGAGCTGCGCGCGCTGGCCGGGCCGCGCCCCGCCGACGGCGGGCAGGCCGGGGACAACCCCATGCAGCGGGCGGTCCGCGTGGAGGCCCAGCATCTGGGCCGGCTGGTCGAGCAGTTGGACAATCTGGACGCGGTGGAGCAGGCCGCGAAGCTGCTGGTGGCCAGCCGTCCCCTGCCCGTGCTGGGGCTGCGGGCGGCGGCGCCGCTGGCGGCGTACTTCGGGTATTTCGCCGCGAAGGTCCACCCGGACGTGCGCGTCCTGGACAACGGCGGCACCCACCTGCTGGACCGGCTCGACCAGGCCCGGGCCGCGGGTGCGACGGCGCTGCTGGCGATCGTGCTGCCGCGCTACCCCCGGGAGACGCTGGACACGCTGCGCGAGGCCCGGGCGGCGGGGCTGGCGGTCGTGGCGGTCACCGACTCGGCGGTCAGCCCGGCCGCCGAGTGCGCGGACGTGGTGCTGCCCGCGGCGGTCGGCACCCACCTGGTCTTCGACCTGCACACCGGGCCGATGGCGATGGCGATGGTCCTGCTGCAGGCGATGTGCGACGCGGCGCCCGGCGGCGTCCAGCACCGCCTGGAGCAGTTCGAGGCGACAGCGGCACGGCGCCACATCTTCGAAGCATGAGGCATGAGGAGGACGACATGGTCGTGCGGGCGGCTCGCGGCACGCAGCGGCAGGCGTTGGGGTGGCCCCAGGAGGCCGCCAAGCGGATGCTGATGAACAACCTCGACCCGGACGTGGCCGAGCGCCCCGACGACCTGGTCGTGTACGGCGGCACCGGCAAGGCCGCCCGCGACTGGCCGTCGTTCCACGCGATCGTGCGGGAGCTGGACACGCTCGCCGACGACGAGACCCTGCTGGTGCAGTCGGGACGCCCGGTCGGGGTGTTCCGCACCCACGAGTGGGCGCCGCGGGTGCTGCTGGCCAACTCCAACCTGGTCGGTGACTGGTCCACCTGGCCGGAGTTCCGCCGTCTGGAGAAGCTCGGCCTCACCATGTACGGCCAGATGACCGCGGGTTCGTGGATCTACATCGGCACCCAGGGCATCCTGCAGGGCACGTACGAGACGTTCGCGGCCGTGGCCGCCAAGCGCTACGGCGGCGACCTCGCGGGCACGCTGACGCTGACCGGCGGCTGCGGCGGCATGGGCGGCGCGCAGCCCCTCGCCGTCACCATGAACGGCGGGGTCTGCCTCATCGTCGACGTCGACGAGACCCGGCTGCGCCGCCGGGTCGACACCCGCTACCTCGACACGCTCGCCGCCGACCTGGACGACGCGATCGCGCAGGCCGAAGCCGCCAAGTCCGAGCGCCGGGCGGTCAGCATCGGCGTGGTCGGCAACGCCGCCGAGGTCTTTCCCGAGCTGCTGCGCCGCGGCGTGGCCATCGACATCGTCACCGACCAGACGAGCGCGCACGACCCGCTGTCGTACCTGCCGGTCGGGGTGGACGTGGCCGAGTGGGCCGAGTACGCCCGCACCAAGCCGGAGGAGTTCACGGACCGGGCCCGGCAGAGCATGGCCCGGCACGTCGAGGCGATGGTCGGGTTCCTGGACGCGGGCGCCGAGGTGTTCGACTACGGCAACTCGATCCGCGGCGAGGCCCAGCTCGGCGGGTACGAGCGGGCGTTCGCGTTCCCCGGCTTCGTGCCCGCGTACATCCGGCCGCTGTTCTGCGAGGGCAAGGGCCCGTTCCGGTGGGCGGCGCTGTCCGGCGACCCGGCCGACATCGCGGCCACCGACCGGGCGATCCTCGACCTGTTCCCGGACAACGACCCCCTGGCCCGGTGGATCCGGATGGCCGGGGAACGGGTCGCGTTCCAGGGGCTGCCCGCGCGGATCTGCTGGCTCGGCTACGGCGAGCGGGACAAGGCGGGGGTGCGGTTCAACGACATGGTGGCGCGCGGGGAGGTGTCCGCCCCGATCGTCATCGGGCGTGACCACCTGGACTGCGGGTCGGTGGCGTCGCCGTACCGGGAGACCGAGGCGATGGCGGACGGCTCGGACGCCATCGCGGACTGGCCGCTGCTCAACGCTCTGGTCAACACCGCGTCGGGCGCGTCGTGGGTGTCCATCCACCACGGCGGCGGCGTCGGCATCGGCCGGTCGCTGCACGCCGGGCAGGTGTGCGTCGCCGACGGCACCGCGCTGGCCGGGCAGAAGATCGAGCGGGTGCTCACCAACGACCCCGGGATGGGCGTCATCCGGCACGTCGACGCGGGCTACGAGCGGGCCACCGCGGTCGCGGAGGCGACCGGCGTACACATCCCGATGCGGTCATGAGCGCGACGTTCGCGGCGCTCTGGGCCGAGATCGCGCCGATCGGCCGCACGGCCGGCGGCGGCTATCTCAGGTACGCGTTCAGCGAGCCGGAACTGGCGCTGCGCGACTGGTTCCGGGCCCAGGCGGCCCGCCGGGAGCTGGCGGTCACCGAGGACGGCAACGGCAACCTGTTCGCCTGGTGGGGCTCGCCGTGGGGGCCCGGGACCGTGCTGACGGGCTCGCATTTCGACTCGGTGCCGCACGGTGGCGGGTATGACGGCCCGCTGGGGATCGTCAGCGCGTTCCTGGCCGTGGACGAGATGCGGGCGCGGGGCGTGACGCCTGCCCGGCCGCTGGCCGTGGCCGCGTTCGTCGAGGAGGAGGGCGGCCGGTTCGGCGTGCCGTGCCTGGGTTCCCGGCTGCTCACCGGCGCGATCACGCCGGGGAAGGCGGCGGCGTTGCGGGACCGGGACGGGGTCACGTTCTCCGCGGCGCTCGGCGCAGATCCCGTGGGGGCGCTGGACGAACTCGCCCACGTGTCGGCCGTGGTGGAGCTGCACATCGAGCAGGGCAAGGCGCTCGTGGACGTGGACGCCCCGGTCGGGGTGGCCTCCGCGATCTGGCCGCACGGGCGGTGGCGGATGGACTTCACCGGCGACGGCGACCACGCGGGCACCACCCGGATGGCGGACCGGCACGATCCGATGCTGACGTTCGCGTACACGGTGCTGGCGGCCAACAAGGAGGCCCGGCTGGCCGGTGCGCACGCCACGGTCGGGCGGGTGGAGGCCGAACCGAACGCCACCAACGCGATCCCGTCGCGGGTACGCGGCTGGCTGGACGCCCGGGCCGCCGACAGCGCCACCCTGGACCGGCTCGTGGAGGCGGTTGTCAAGCGTGCCGTGGACCGGGCCGGGCGCGACGGCACCCAGGTCAACGTGGAGGCGGAGTCGGTCTCCCCCGAGGTGGCGTTCGACACCGACCTGGCCGCCCGGCTCGCCGCGCTGCTGGGTGGAGTGCCGATCCTGCCCACCGGCGCGGGCCACGACGCGGGTGTGCTGTCCGGGCACGCACCGACCGCGATGCTGTTCGTGCGCAACCCGACCGGGGTGTCGCACGCCCCCGCCGAGCACGCTCCCGACGCCGACTGCGCCACGGGCGTGACGGCGCTCGCCACCGTGCTGGAGGAGCTGACGTGCCGTTGACCCGCGCGCATTCACGCCCGCACGCCGTGGTCCACCCGGGGTGGTTGCGATGACGTCCGGGGTGTTCCACGCCGGGCATGCCTGGCTCGGTGACCGGGTCGCGTCCGACGTGCTCATCGAGGTGCGCGACGGGCGGTTCGCGGCGGTGACCGCGGACGCCACCGCGCCCGAGGGCGCGACCCGGCTGCCCGGGCTGGTGCTGCCGGGGCTGGCCAACGCGCACTCGCACGCGTTCCACCGGGCGCTGCGCGGGCGTACCCACGGCGCGCGGGGCAGCTTCTGGACGTGGCGGGAACTCATGTACGACGTGGCCGGCGCACTCGACCCGGACACCTATTTCGCGCTCGCCCGCGCCGTGTACGGCGAGATGGCCCTCGCGGGGATCACCTGCGTCGGCGAGTTCCACTACCTGCACCACGCACCCGGCGGCACCCCGTACGCGGAGCCGAACGCGATGGGCGACGCCCTGATCGCCGCCGCCGCCGAGGCGGGCATCCGGATCACGCTGCTGGATGCGCTCTACCTCACGTCCGGAGTGGACGGGTCGCCGCTGGAGGGGGTGCAGCGGCGCTTCGGCGACGGCGACGTGGACCGCTGGGCCACCCGCGTCGACGCATTGAAGGCGGGCGGCCACGCCCTGATCGGCGCGGCGATCCACAGCGTGCGAGCGGTGCCCGCAACCGCGCTGGCGAACCTGCCGCGCCGGGCCGGGCCGCTGCACGTCCACCTGTCGGAGCAGCGCGCCGAGAACGAGCAGTGCCGCGCCGTGCACGGGTGCACCCCGACCGAGCTGCTGCATCGCCACGGCCTGCTGGGCGCAGGGACCACCGCCGTGCACGCCACCCACCTCACCGACGGCGACATCGCCGCCCTGTCCGGCAGCGGCGTCTGCTTCTGCCCCACCACGGAACGCGACCTGGCCGACGGCATCGGCCCGGCCCGGCGGCTGGCCGACGCCGGTGCCGCGCTCAGCCTCGGCAGTGACAGCCAGGCCGTGATCGACCTGTTCGAGGAGGCCCGCGGGCTGGAGATGGACGAGCGGCTCGCCACCGAGCGGCGCGGCCATTTCACCACCGCCGAGTTGCTGGCCGTGGCGGCCAACCACGCCACCCTGGGGTGGACGGACGCCGGGGCGATCGCGGTCGGCAACCGGGCCGACCTGGTGGCGGTGTCCCTGGAGTCGGTGCGCAGCGCGGGCGTCGACCCGGCCGGGGCCGTCTTCGCGTCCACCGCCGCCGACGTCACCCACGTCATCACCGACGGCCGCCCGGTGGTGGCCGACGGACGGCACACCGGCTTCGACGTCGCGGCGGCATTGCGCGACGCGGTCACGGCGGTGCTGCCGTGAGCGGGCCACGCAATCAGGGCGGCGCTGCCATGTGCGAGTGCACCGGCGGCCGCGAGCGCAGGACCAGTGAGGTGCTCCCGTGAGCCTGCTCGTCACCAACATCGGCGAACTCGTCACCAACGATCCGGCGGCGGGTGAGGGACCACTGGGCATCGTCCGCGACGCCGCCGTGGTCGTCGACGGCGACCGGGTCGCCTGGGTCGGGCCACGCGCGGCGGCGCCACCGGCCGACGCCCGGCTCGACGCGGACGGCGGCGGGGTGCTGCCCGGCTTCGTGGACAGCCACGCCCACCTGATCTTCGCGGGCGACCGGGCGGCCGAGTTCGCGGCCCGGATGGCCGGTGAGCCGTACACCGGCGGCGGCATCCGCACCACCGTCGCGGCGACCCGCGCCGCCAGCGACGACGACCTGCGCGCGTCCGCGCGGCGCCTGGTCGCGGAGGCGCTGCGGCAGGGCACCACCACGATCGAGATCAAGAGTGGGTACGGCCTGAGCGTCCCCGACGAGGCCCGCAGCCTGCGGATCGCCGCCGAACTGACCGACGAGACGACGTTCCTGGGCGCGCACGTGGTGCCCGCCGAGTACGCCGACCATCCCGACGACTACGTCGACCTGGTGACCGGGCCGATGCTGGCCGCGGCCGCCGGGCATGCCCGCTGGGTGGACGTGTTCTGCGAGCGCGGCGCGTTCGACGGCGACCAGGCCCGGGCCGTGCTCACGGCCGGGGCGAAGGCCGGGCTCGGGGTGCGCGTGCACGCCAACCAGCTCACCGAAGGGCCCGGGGTGCGGCTGGCCGTCGAGCTTGGGGCGGCCAGCGCCGACCACTGCACCCACCTGAGCAACGCGGACGTGGACGCGCTGGCGGGCGGCGACACCGTGGCCACGCTGCTGCCGGGCGCGGAGTTCTCCACCCGTTCGCCGTACCCGGACGCGCGGCGGCTGATCGACGCCGGAGCCACGGTCGCGCTGGCCACGGACTGCAACCCGGGTTCGTCGTACACGTCGTCGATGCCGTTGTGCATCGCGCTGGCCGTACGGGAAATGCGGATGACCCCGGCCGAGGCGCTGTGGTCCGCGACCGCGGGCGGCGCGCGGGCCCTGCGCCGCACCGACGTCGGCGTGTTGCGCCCGGGCGCCCGCGCCGACCTGGTCGTCCTCGACGCCCCCTCTTACCTGCACCTGGCCTACCGGCCCGGCGTACCCCTCATCAGTTCCGTCCTGCACCGCGGAGTCCAACCATGAGCACCGTCATCGTCGAACCCACCGGCATCACCCCCGCCGACGTTCTCGCCGTGGCCCGGGGTGACGCCCGGGTCGAACTCGCCGCCGCGACCGTCGACGCGATGCGGACCAGCCGCGCCATCGTGGACGGCATCGAGGCCTCCGGCCGTCCCGTGTACGGGGTCTCCACCGGCTTCGGGGCGCTCGCCAACACCGCGATCGCCCCGGAACGCCGCGCCGAGCTGCAGCATGCGCTGATCCGCTCGCACGCCGCCGGCGTCGGCGCGCCGATGCCCCGCGAGGTGGTGCGGGCCATGATCCTGCTGCGGGTGCGTTCGCTGGCGCTGGGCCGCTCCGGGGTCCGCCCCGAGCTGGCGTACGGCCTGGTGGACCTGCTCAACCACGACATCACCCCGTGGGTGCCGGAGCACGGTTCGCTGGGCGCGTCCGGGGACCTGGCCCCGCTGGCGCACTGCGCGCTGGTGCTGCTCGGCGAGGGCTGGGTGCTGGGTAAGGACGGTGTGCGGGTCGCCGCCGCCGAGGCGCTGCAGGCGGCCGGGCTGAACCCGCTCGAACTGGCCGCGAAGGAGGGCCTGGCGCTGATCAACGGCACCGACGGCATGCTGGGCATGCTGCTGCTGGCGATTGACGACGCCGCCCACCTGTTCGCCATGGCGGATGTGACCGCGGCGCTGGCGATCGAGGCGATGCTGGGTTCGGAGCGGCCGTTCCTGCCGGAGCTGCACACGATCCGGCCGCACCCGGGCCAGGCCGCGTCGGCCGCGAACATCTACCGGCTGCTCCAGGACTCGACGATCATGGACTCGCACCGGGACGACCTGGCGCATGCGGTGCAGGACGCGTACTCGATGCGGTGTGCGCCGCAGGTGGCGGGCGCGGCACGGGACACGCTGGAGTTCGTCACCACCGTCGCGGGACGCGAGCTGCTGTCCGTGGTGGACAACCCGGTGGTGCTGCCGGACGGCCGGGTCGAGTCCACGGGCAACTTCCACGGCGCCCCGCTGGGCTTCGCGGCGGACTTCCTGGCCATCGCGGCCGCCGAGGTCGGCGCGATCGCGGAACGCCGGGTGGACCGGCTGCTGGACGTGACCCGTTCCCGGGACCTGCCGCCGTTCCTGTCCCCCGACGCCGGGGTCAACTCGGGCCTGATGATCGCGCAGTACACCGCGGCCGGGATCGTCGCGGAGAACCGGCGGCTGGCCGCACCCGCCTCGGTGGACTCCCTGCCCACCAGCGGCATGCAGGAGGACCACGTGTCGATGGGCTGGGCCGCGGCGAAGAAGCTGCGTACCGTCCTGGACAACCTGACCAGCCTGCTCGCCGTCGAACTGCTCAGCGCGGTGCGTGGCCTGCAACTGCGGGCGCCGATGACCCCGTCCCCGGCGGGCCGGGCGGCGGTCGCGGCGGTCGGGGCGTTCGCCGGTGAGCCGGGTCCGGACGTGTTCCTGGCGCCGGTGCTGGAGCAGGCCCGCGCGGTGGTGTCCGGCCGGGCGCTGCGCGCCGAGATCGAGGCCGCCACGGGCCCGCTGCGCTGACCACGCCATCGGCGCCCGAGATCTTGGAGACTCCTGGCCCTCAGAGGGGCCACTGCGCTCCAAGATCTTGCAGGCGGTGCGGGAGCTCAGCGGGGCAGCTCGCGGGCGATCACCTTGGACAGCTCGCGGAACGCCTTGCCGCGGTGGCTGATCGCGTCCTTGTCGGCCGGGCTGAGTTCCGCGTTCGTCCGGTCCTGACCGTCGCCGAGGAAGATCGGGTCGTACCCGAAGCCGCCCTCGCCGCGGCGGGTCCGCAGGATCCGGCCGCGCTGGCGGCCCTCCACGAGGTGCTCGCGGCCGTTCGGCAACACCAGGGCGGCCGCGCACACGAACGCGCCGCCGCGCTGGGCGTCCGGCACGTCGCCGATCTGGGCCAGCACCAGGTCCAGGTTGGCGGCGTCGTCGCCGTGCCGGCCGGACCAGCGGGCGCTGAACACGCCGGGCATGCCGTTGAGCGCGTCCACGGCCAGGCCGGAGTCGTCCGCCACGGTGGGCAGGCCGGTCCGGGAAACGCCCTCGCGGGCCTTGATCAGGGCGTTCTCCCCGAACGTCAGCCCGGTCTCGGGCACCTCGGGGTAGTCGGGGACGTCGGCCAGCCCGACCAGCTCGACCTGGTGCGCGCCGAGTGCCTGGTCGAGGATGCGCTGCAGCTCGGCGAGCTTCTTCTTGTTCCCCGTGGCCAGCAGCAGCCGCGTCATGCGGAGCCTCCTTCACGCATGCCCTCGCGGCCCTCGCTGCGCTCGGTGCACTCGGTCATGCGCCTGCGAGTGCCTTCTGCTGGGCGGCGGCCAGGTCGGCGCAGCCGCGCAGCCCGAGGTCGAGCATGGCGTCGAGCTGGTCGCGGCGGAACACGCCCGCCTCGCCGGTGCCCTGGACCTCGACGAAGTCGCCGTCGCCGGTGCACACCACGTTCATGTCGACCTCGGCCGCCACGTCCTCGGCGTACTCGAGGTCCAGCCGGGCCTCGCCCTCGATGATGCCGACGCTGACCGCCTGCACCGAGCGGTGCATGACCGCGGCCGGCTTGCCGGCCAGCGACTTGCGCTCGGCCAGCCAGCTCACCGCGTCGTGCAGGGCGACGTACGCGCCGGTGATCGCGGCGGTGCGGGTGCCGCCGTCGGCCTGCAGCACGTCGCAGTCGAGCACGATGGAGTTCTCGCCGAGCGCCTTGAGGTCGATGCAGGCCCGCAGGCTGCGCCCGATCAGCCGGGAGATCTCGTGGGTCCGGCCGCCGATCTTGCCGCGGACGCTTTCGCGGTCGCCACGGGTGTTCGTGGCGCGGGGCAGCATCGCGTATTCGGCGGTGACCCAGCCCAGGCCGGAGCCCTTGCGCCAGCGCGGGACCCCCTCGGTGACGCTGGCGGTGCACAGGACGCGGGTGTTGCCGAACTCGACCAGCACGGAGCCCTCGGGGTGGATGCTCCACCGCCGGGTGAGGGTCACGGGTCGCAGGTGGTCGGCCGCTCGGCCGTCGGGGCGTGCCATGCCGGTCACCTTATGCGTACCGGGCGCCGTGGGTGTCGTCCGCCCCGGCGGGTTCGGCCGCCGTGCCCGCCCAGGCGGCGCTCGCCGCCCATCTGGGCTCGCCGCGGTGGGCGGCGCGGGTCCGGCTCGCGGGCACGGCCGGGCGCAGCAGGGTGGGCCGGGGCGGCGCGGGGTCGGGCTGGCGGGCCGATCCGGGAGCGGGCCGTGGGCGGGTGACGGCCGCGGCCATCGCGGCGGGCGCGGCGTCGTGGGCGCGCAGGAAGCCCGCCACGGCGCGGGGCCAGCCGAACAGCTCGGCCCGGGCGCGGGCGGCGGCCCGGCGCGCGGCCTCGGGACGCCCCAGGACCTGATGTACGCCGTCGGCGAAGGCCTCCGGGGTGCCCGGCACGGCCAGCCCGGCGTCGCCGATGACCTCGGGCAGCGCGCTGGCCGCGTTGACCACCACCGGGGTGCCGCAGGCCAGCGCCTCCAGGGCGGCCAGCCCGAACGTCTCCACCGGCCCAGGCGCCAGCACCACGTCGGCGCTGGCCAGCAGCGCGGCCACCGCGGAGCGCTCCGACAGGTGCCCGGCGAACCGCACCGGCAACCGGGCCGAGCGGTACGCCAGCGCGGTGCGCCGGGCCCCGTCCCCCGCGACGACCAGCACCGCGGGTGTCTTCCGCGCCCGCAGCGTGGCGATCGCGTCGACCGCAAGCTCGGGTCGCTTGTCCGCGGACAGCCGGCCGCAGTAGACGATCAGCAGCTCGTCGGGCCGGGCGTAGCGGGCCCGGACCGCGGCGTCGGCCCGGCTGGGGTGGAACCCGGCGAGGTCGACGCCGAGCGGCACCTCGACGAGGTTGGGTACGCCGAGGCGGCGGAACTCGGCGGCGGCGAACGCGGTCGTGCAGACGATCTGGTCGTACGCCTGCGCGGTGCGCCGGTTGAGCCGGTCGGCCAGGGAGTCGCGGGCGGGCATCCCCCACACGCCGAGCAGCCCGGCGAGACTCTCGTGGGAGACCATCATGGAGCCGACGCCGCGCTGCCGGGCCCAGTGTCCGGTCCAGCGCAGGGTGGAACGGTCGGACACCTCGATGCGGTCCGGCTCCAGGTCGTCCAGCAGCCGGGCGAGTTCCCGCCGCTCGGCCAGCACCCGGTAGCCGGCGGTACGCGGCAGCGCGGCACCGGGCAGCGTGATGACCCGCCCCTGCGCGGTCATGGTGTCGGAGTGCTCGCGCCCCGGTACGACCAGGACGGCTTCGTGCCCGGCCCGCTGGTAGCCCTCGCCGAGGTTGCGCAGCGCGGTACGCAGCCCGCCCGATCGCGGTGTGACGAAGTTGGCCAGCCGGACGATGCGCATGCAGGGCACTCCCGTGGTCACATCAGGAACTGACGATCCGATGCCGTTCCCCCGGCGGCAAGCTCAGAGATCGTAGCGGGCGCCCGGGCGTACCACATCGACCGGGCCCGCGAAGGTGGCGCTCGCGGCTTCCACAGTAGATGCCTCGCTACACCAGGCGGGAACGAGGTGGGTCAGCAGCAGCCGGCCCACGTCCGCCTTGGTGGCCGCCTCGCCCGCCTCGCCGCCGGTCAGGTGCAGGTCGGGCGGGTTCTGCACGCCGTCGAGGTAACTCGCCTCACACAGGAACAGGTCGGCGCCCTGGGCCAGGCGCAGCAGGGCGTCGCAGGGCGCGGTGTCCGACGAGTACGCGAGGACCCGGCCGCCGTGCTCGACGCGCACCCCGTACGTCTCGATGGGATGGTTGACCCGGTCCACGGTCACGGTGAACGGTCCGATCGGGAAGGTGCCCGGCTGCAGCCCGTAGAAGGTGTAGACGTCGTCGACGGGCTCGGCTTCGGCGCTGTAGGCGGCGGCGATGCGTTCGGCGGCGCCCATGGGCGCGTACACGGGCAGCGGCGGCAGCGGCCCGCCCGGGGTGTAGCGGCGGACCACCACGTACGTGCAGGCGTCGAGCATGTGGTCGCAGTGCAGGTGAGTGAGCATGATCGCGTCGACCGCGTCGAGGCCGGCGTAGCGTTGCAGCGCCGACAGTGATCCCGATCCGAAGTCGATCAGCAGCCGGAAGCCGTCGGCCTCCACGAGGTATGCGGAACAGGCCGACTCGGGGCCGGGGAAACTGCCGGCACAGCCGAGGACGGTCAGTCGCATGCGGCTTCCTCTGGCTCACGCTGGGTCGTCCACGTCCCAGCCGACCGGCCCGTGGCTGAGTCGTCAGACCAGTCAATCACGGTGCGCAGCCTACGCCGGGACCAGCGCCACAGGTAAACGTCTGATCGACTTGTCGCTAAATCGACAACACATGTCACACAGGACGTGATCTGGATCATTGAATGGGGCGTCACGGGCCGTGAGCCGGCCGCGTTGCACACCGTGAAGTGCATCGTGGTGGGCTGCGGCCCCGAGCCGACGGAGGCGTTGTGGCCACAGACGTGAACGAACCGGCGCTCGCGAAGCCACGCCGGGTCATGTTCCGCTTCCCGGCCGAGAACGACCCGGCGCCGCGCACCCGGCGGCTGCTGGCGATGTCGGGTTACGCGTCGCTGCTCGGCCTCGCCGGGGTCGGGGTGGGCGTGCGCGGGCTGGTGTCCTCGGTGCGCGGCGGCGTCCCGGACTGGTACGTGCCGGTGCTCGCGTGCTGCGGCCTGCTCAGCGTGGCCCTGTCGGTCGCCGGCTTCCTGTCCATCCACCGCCGGCGACCGCCGTGGCTGCTGTTGTTCGGTGCCGCGGTGCCGCTCGTGGCGGCCGTGGGACTCGCGGTCAACTACTGAACGTGCCCTCGTTGCCCCCCGCACGGTGCCACGGATCCGCTCAGGCCCAGAGCTGGCCCTCGAGGGCCTCTTCCGCGTCGGCGAGGGTGCCGCCGTACGCGCCCGTGGACAGGTACTTCCAGCCGCCGTCGGCGACCACGAACGCCACGTCGGCGCGGCGGCCCGCCTTCACCGCCTCGTGCGCCACGGCCAGCGCCGCATGCAGGATCGCGCCGGTCGAGAAGCCCGCGAAGATCCCCTCCACCTCGACGAGCTGCCGGGTACGCAGCACCGCGTCGCGGGTGCCCACGGAGAACCGGCGGTTGAGGACCGTGGCGTCGTACAGCTCCGGCACGTAGCCCTCGTCGATGTTGCGCAGGCCGTACACCAGCTCGCCGTAACGCGGCTCGGCCGCGACGACCTCGATGCCGGGGACCTTCTCCCGCAGGTAGCGGCCGGTGCCCATGAGCGTGCCCGTGGTGCCCAGCCCGGCCACGAAGTGGGTGATCGTGGGCAGGTCCCGCAGCAGCTCCGGCCCGGTGGTCTCGTAGTGGGCACGCGCGTTGGCGGGGTTGCCGTACTGGAACAGCATGACCCAGTCCGGGTGGTCGGCCGAGATCTGCTTGGCCGTGGCGACCGCCTGGTTGGAGCCACCCGCGGCGGGCGAGAAGATGATCTCCGCGCCGTACATGCGCAGCAGCTGGACCCGCTCGGCGGAGACGTTCTCCGGCATCACGCAGACCAGGCGGTAGCCGCGCAGCTTCGCCACCATGGCCAGCGAGATGCCGGTGTTGCCGCTGGTCGGCTCCAGGATGGTGTCGCCCGGGCGGAGCCGACCCGACTCCTCCGCCTCGCGCACCATGAACAGCGCGGCCCGGTCCTTGATGCTGCCCGTCGGGTTGCGATCCTCGAGCTTGGCCCACAGCCGCACCGGCGGTGCCCCGTCGGGCACCGTCGGCGACAGGCGGGGCAGGCCGACCAGCGGCGTGCCCCCGCACGCGTCGAGCAGGCTCTCGTAGCGAGCCATGGGGTTACCGGCTTTCGGCCCGGCTGCCGGAAGAGTGCCCCAGCAGCGCCGCCGCCGCCGCGAAGCCGAGGGCGCCGCCCGCGACCGCCGGCAGCACCGTCACCGAGTCGCCGTCGGACAGCTTGGCGTCGAGGGCTCCGAGGAAGCGCACGTCCTCGTCGTTGACGTAGACGTTGACGAAGCGGTGCAGGGCGCCCTCGGACGTGATCAGGCGGCCCTTGAGGCCGGAGTGCTTGGCGTCCAGGTCGTCGATGAGGGCGCCCAGCGTGGCGCCGGCACCCTCCACGACCTTGGCCCCGCCGGTGTAGCTGCGCAGGATGGTGGGAACGCGAACTTCGATGGCCATGACTGCAGGTGCTCCTTGGGAAAGAAAGAAGGTGTACGAAAACGGGTCAGCGTGAGCGACAGTGCTCAGCGACACTCGTAATCGACCGTCGTCGGGGTCTGCCCGAACATGTACGACTGGACGGCGTGGCCATCCGTACTCACCTTCACGCGTCCACCGTCGCATCCACGATGTTGACCTCTTCCTCGGTCACCACACCGTCCACGATACGGAACGAGCGAATCTCCTCGGAGTCTTGCTCACGGGTCGAGACGAGCAGATAGTGGGCGCCCGGCTCCCCCGCGAACGAGATGTCGGTGCGGGACGGGTACGCCTCCGTCGCGGTGTGCGAGTGGTAGATCACCACCGGCTCCTCGTCGTGCTCGTCCATCTCCCGCCAGACCCGTAGCTGCTCCATCGAGTCGAACTCGTAGAACGTCATCGACCGGGCCGCATTCTCCATCGCGATGTGGCGGGTCGGCAGGTCGCTGCCGGCCGGTCCGGCCACCACGCCACAGGCCTCGTCGGGGTGGTCCCGGCGGGCGTGGGCGACGATCGCGGAAAGGATCGCGCTGTCGATGGTCAGCACGGTGTTCACATTACCGTGCCCGGCCGCGCCCCCGGGCGTGGCCGTGCTCACCCCGCCTCAGCGAACCGCCACAAGCGCGTTGAGCAGAGACTCCTGCAGGTACCCCAGGTAGGCGTACACGGAGAGTTGGAAGACGCGGCTGGAGGTCGGATCGGCCGCCACGGCGTCGTCCAGCTCCTCCCCCAGGTCCGTCCCGGAGCGGATGTCGAGCCGCACCCCCATGGCCAGGCGGGCGTCGTTGATGGCCCGCAGCCACGCCTCCGCCTCCTCGCCGTCGAGGCGTACCTCGCCGGGGCCGTCGTCGGGCAACGCGGCGAGGATCGCACCGGCCTGGTCGATCTTGCCGGTCTTGAGGTCACCCTCGGTGTACAGGCGGAACTCGGCCGAGTCGTCGGGCCGCTCCGGATAGATGTCCGGAAAGAGGCGGTCGACCACCGGGTCGCCGTGGTCGAAGCCGTCCATGAGCAGGCCGACGATCTCGCCAGCGACCTTGCGCAGCACACGGACCTCGTCCACCGCGAAGGTCGCCACGCACTGGTTGCCGTGGCGTCGGAACATTCCTCAGACCACCTGCCCCATCACCGCCCGATCCGTCCCGGTACTACCCGGTCACGCCTGGTCTACCGTCGCCCACAGACCGTATCCGTGCAGCCGGGATGCGTCCAACTCCATCCGCTCCCGGGCTCCCGCGGAAACCACGGCCTTGCCCTCGGTGTGGACCGTCATCATCAACTGCTCGGCCCGATCGTGGCTGTAGCCGAACAACTTCTGGAACACCCAGGTCACGTACGACATCAGATTGACCGGATCGTCCCAGACGATGGTGACCCACGGCCGATCGTCCGCTGGCACCTCCTCGATCTCCGGCGTCTCGACGGGAGCGACCTGAGGCAATGCCATGCCCCCCATCGTGCCACCGGATCCGCCCGGTTGCGGAACCGAAGCGCCGCGTCGAGGCCCGCGCCCCATTCCGCGCCCCCCGATCACGGTCGCCGCACCCGGCACTGCCGCACCCGGCACTGCCGATTCCGGCTCGGCTCCGGATGGCGGCCGCCCGGGCCGCCCCGCCAGGCGGGCCCGGGCGCGTCTGGACCGCACCCGGCGAAACGCTACGTTGCCGGGCCCTTCCGGCCGAGCAGTCACGTTACTCAGCGTTCATGTCACAGCTACTCATTTCCGCACACGACACGCGCAGTGACATCGGAGTGACGGATATCGATATGCTGTCGCGGTGAGGGACTGGGCGTTCGTCGGGCGGGCCGGCGAGTTGGCCCGCCTCATCACCACCGCCACCGACCAGCGCCGGGGCGGGCTGATCCTCAGCGGCGCGGCCGGGGTCGGCAAGAGCCGGCTGCTGCGCGAGGCCGTCGCCACCCTCGACCCCGGCGGGTACGCCGTGCTCACGGCCGCCGCCAGCGTCGCGGCATGCGGCCTGCCCTTCGGCGGACTGGCCCAGGTCCTGCCGCCGGACCCGCCCGCCGGGCTGTCCCAGGCCGGCCTGCTGCGCTGGGCGCTCGACATCCTGCGCGCCGAGGCCGCCGGCCGGCCGATCGTGCTGGCGGTCGACGACGCGCACCTGCTCGACCCCGCGTCGGCCGCCCTCGCGCATCTGCTCGTCCGCCAGGGGGCGACGCTGCTGGCCACGCTGCGCGGCGCCGCGCCCGTCCCGCCCCCGATCGGCGCGCTGTGGACCGAGGGCCTCGTGGGGCACGCCGAGCTGAGCCCGCTGGACGCGGCCGGCTCCCAGGAACTGCTGGCGGCCATGCTCGGCGGGCCGGTGGAGGCCGGTTCCGCGCAGCGCCTCACCGAGCTGGCCAGCGGCAACCCGCTCATGCTGCGCGAGCTGGTGCAGGCGGCCCGCGGCGGCGGCGAGATGACCCGGGCGTACGGCGTCTGGCGCTGGACCGGGCGGCTCACCCTCGCGCCCAGCCTCGCCGACCTGGTCGACGCCCACATCGGCGGGCTCGCCCCCGCCGTACGCGACGTGGTGGAGCTGGTCGCGTTCGGGGAACCGATCGGCCTGCCGTCGCTGCTGGCGGTCGCCGACCCGGCCGCGGTCGAGGTTGCCGAGGAGCGCGAACTCATCCGGGTGCACGGCGACGGCCGCCGCCGCCCCGCCCGCCTCGCCCACCCCCTGTACGGCGAGGTGGTACGCCGACAGTGCCCGGTGAGCCGGACCCGGCGCCTGCTGGCGACCCTCGCCGACCTGGTCGAGCGCACCGGCGCCCGGCGCCGCGACGACCTGCTCAGGGTCGCGGTGTGGCGGCTGGACTCCGGCACCGCGCAGGACGGCGCGCGGCTGCTCGACGCGGCCGCCCAGGCGTTCGGACGGCTGGACCTGACGCTCACCCACCGGCTGGCAGCCGCCGCCCGGGACGCGGGCGCCGGATACCCGGCGACCGAACTGCTGGCCACGGCCCTGCTGCTGGCCGGACGCCCCCACGAGGCCCAGGCCGCTCTGGACCGCGGCGAACGCCAGGACGGCAGCGCGGACGCCGCCTCCGGCCGCCCGGTCGCGCTGCGGGCGACGGTGGCGTTCTGGGGGCTCGGCCAGGCCGGGGCCGCCGACGACCTGGCCGCGGCAACCGTCACCGAGCCCGGCGCGGCGGCCCAGGTACGCGCGGTCGAGGCCGTGATGCGCCTGCAGCTCAACCAACTGGAGCGGGCCCGCGAGCTGACCGCCGCCGTACTGTCCGCCCCCGCCGCCGGGGCATCGGCGCGCAACCTGGCCCACTGTGCCCAGGCGCTGCTGGCCGCCGCCTCGGGCCACCCGCGGCACAGCGCCGACCTGATCGCGCGGATCCAAGCGGACGCCCCGGCCTGGTGGCGTGACTCGCCCGCGCTGCACTTCCTGCTGCCCGTCACGGTCGGCACCCGGGTCAGCGTCGCCCTCGACCTGGCCGCGCTCGACGAGATCCTCACCGCGGAGTTCGCGGACCTCGCGCAGACCGGCGGCTTCGGCTTCGGCACCGGCTGGGTGGCGCTGCTGCAGGCGCACAGCGCCCGGCTGCGCGGGCGCACCGCGGACGCCCTGCGCGCCGCCGAGCAGGCGTGCGCCGCGCTGTCCGCGCACGGACGGTACGAGGGCCTCGGGCACGCCGCCCGGGCGCTGAGCGCCGCCGTGCGCGGCGACCTCGCCCTCGCCACCTCCGCGATGGCCAGCGCCGAGGCGGCCGGTGGCGCCTGCGAGCGGCTGTTCTACCCGTGGCACGCGACCGCCCGGGCGTGGACCGCCGCGTGCGCGGGCGACCTGACCGGCGCGGTGCGGGTGCTGACGGAGCTGGCCGGGCGGCTGCGTACCGACGGTTTCGCGGGGTACGAGCTGCTGGCCTGGCACGACGTGGTCCGGCTGGGCCGCGCGGAGCTGGCCGCCGACCGGATGGCCGCGTTGGTGGCCGAGGTCCCGGGTGGCCCGGCGGCACCGCTGCTGCTGCGGCACGCGCGCGCAGCCGCGACCCACGACCCCGGGGCGCTGTACGCGGTCGCGCGGGACTTCGCCGCCCACGGCTACCTGGTGTTCGCCGCGGAGGCCGCCGCGACCGCGTTGCGCCTGTTCCGCGCGGTCCGTGATCCGCGCGCGCTGGCCGCGAACCAGGTGCTGGCGGACGCGCTGGCCGCCTGCGACACGCTGGGGACGCCGCCGCTGCGCTCGGTGCAGCCCGCGCTGACCAGCCGGGAACGGCAGGTGGCCGAGCTGGCCGCCGCAGGCGCCCGCAGCCGGGAGATCGCCGACAGCCTGTTCCTGTCCCCGCGCACGGTGGAGAACCACCTGCAACGGGTGTACGCGAAGCTCGGGGTCAGCGGGCGCACGGAACTCGCCCCCGCGCTTCGATCCCTGCCGCAATAGGGTGGGACCGTGACCGCGTACCCATCCGCCCTGCTGACCGACCAGTACGAGCTGACCATGGTCAGCGCCGCCCTCAAGGACGGCACCGCCGACCGTCGCTGCGTCTTCGAGGTCTTCGCCCGGCGGCTGCCGTCCGGACGCCGCTACGGCGTCGTCGCCGGACCGGGGCGGCTGGCCGAGCTGATCCGCGACTTCCGCTTCGCCGAGGCCGAGGTGGAGTTCCTGCGCCGGGCCGGCATCGTCGACGAGACCACCGCGCGATGGCTGGCCGACTACCGCTTCACCGGCGACATCGACGGGTACGCCGAGGGCGAGCTGTTCTTCCCCGGCTCGCCGATCCTCACGGTGTCCGGCACGTTCGCCGAGTGCGTGGTGCTGGAGACGCTGCTGCTGTCGGTGCTCAACCACGACTGCGCGGTCGCCGCGGCGGCGGCCCGGATGGTCACCGCGGCCCGCGGCCGGCCGATCATCGAGATGGGCTCACGCCGTACCCATGAGGCCGCCGCGGTGGCCGCGGCCCGCGCCGCCTACCTGGCCGGTTTCGCCTCCACGTCCAATCTGGCCGCGGGCGCGAAGTACGGCATCCCGACGACGGGCACCTCGGCGCACGCCTTCACCCTGCTGCACGACGACGAGTCGGCGGCCTTCGCCTCGCAGGTGGCGGCGCTGGGCAAGAACACCACGCTGCTGGTGGACACGTACGACATCGCGCAGGGCATCCGCAACGCGATCGCGGTGGCGGGGCCGGACCTGCGGGCGGTGCGCATCGACTCGGGCGACCTGTCGGTGCTGGCCGGGCACTCGCGGGAGCTGCTCGACTCGCTCGGCGCCACCGAAACGAAGATCATCGTCTCCGGTGACATGGACGAGTACTCGATCGCCACCCTCGCCGCCGAACCGGTCGACATGTACGGCGCGGGCACCGCCGTGGTCGCCGGCTCCGGCGCCCCCACCGCCGGGCTGGTGTACAAGCTGGTCGAGGTCGAGGGCCGCCCCGTGGTGAAGCGCTCGGAGAACAAGGCCACCGTCGGCGGCCGCAAGACCGCGGTCCGGCGGCACAAGCCCACGGGTACGGCCACCGAGGAGATCGTGGTCTCCCAGGGCGTGCCCGACCACCGGCCGAACGACCGGCTGCTGCAGCGCTCCTACGTCGTCGGCGGGGAGATCCTCGACCCGGTGCCGCTGGCCGAGTCCCGCGAGCACCTGCGCCAGTGCCTCATCTCGATCCCGTGGGAGGGTCTCAAGCTGTCCGCGGGCGACCCGGCCATCCCCGTCACCATCGTCCCGACCACCTGATCGGAGGCACCGTGTCCCGCGCACTCATCATCGTCGACGTGCAGAACGACTTCTGCGAGGGCGGCTCGCTGGCGGTCGGCGGCGGCGCCGCCGTGGCCGGCGGCATCTCCCGGGCGCTGGCCACGGGCGGCTGGGACCACGTCGTGGCGACCAAGGACTACCACGTCGACCCGGGCGCCCACTTCGGTGACCCGCCGGACTTCGTCGACTCCTGGCCGGCGCACTGCGTGGCGGGCACCAGCGGCGCGGACTTCCACCCCGGCCTGGAGACCGACCGGGTGGAGGCGGTGTTCCACAAGGGGGCGCACGCGGCCGCGTACTCCGGCTTCGAGGGCCGCACCGCCGACGGGCAGACCCTCGCGGACTGGTTGCGCGCCCGCGACGTGACCTCGGTCGACGTCGTGGGCATCGCCACAGATCATTGCGTACGGGCCACCGCCCTGGACGCCGCGGCCGCGGGTTTCGCCACCACCGTGCTGCTGGATCTGACCGCCGGGGTGGCGCCGGCCACCACCGAGGCCGCCCTGGAGCAGTTCCGGACCGCCTCGGTGGCCACAACCGGCACACCCGTGGTGACCTCCGTCTAATCCGGTTGGGGTTGTCGTACCCCGGGCGGAGACTGGCAAGTCGGAGGACAGGACCGACATGACACTCACGCCTTACCGGGAGACGCTTGCCCTGCGCGGGATGCGTCCGCTGCTGACCGTGGCGACGCTCGCCCGCATCCCCGTGACCGCCGGCCCGGTGGTCCTCACCCTGCACGTCGTGCAGGACCTGGGCCGCGGGTACGGCGCCGCCGGGCTGGTCGGCGCCGCGTTCACCGTCGGCGGCTCGTTCGGGGCCCCGGTGCTGGGCCGCGTCATGGACCGTCGCGGCCTGCGGCCGATCCTGGTGCTGACCACGGTCGCCGAGGTCGCCTTCTGGGCCGCCGCACAGGCCATGCCGTACTGGACCCTGGTGCTGGCCGCGCTGGTGGGCGGCTTCCTGACACTGCCGGTGTTCGCGGTCGCGCGGCAGTCCATCACCGCGCTCACCCCCGAGTCGCACCGGCTGCCCGCGTTCGCCCTCGACTCGATCACCACGGAGCTGTCGTTCATGGCCGGCCCGGCGCTCGGGGTCTTTGTCGCCACGACGGCGGGCGCGCGGGCCGGGATGCTGGCGGTCGGTGCGGGCATCCTCGTTTCCGGGGTGGGGCTCTACCTGCTCGACCCGGCGATCCGCAGCGCCGACGAGGCGCCGGTCTCGGCCGGTGTGCGGGTGCCCCGGCGCTCCTGGCTGCGGCCACGGCTGGTGGCGGTGCTGGCGGTCACCGCGGCCGCCACGCTGGTGCTCAGCGGCACGGACGTGGCCGTGGTGGCGGTGCTGCGCTCCACCGGCGAGCTGGAGTGGACCGGTGCGGTGCTGGGCCTCTGGGCGGCGTATTCGCTGCTGGGCGGCTTCGCGTACGGCACGGTGCGGCGCGGGCTGCCGCCGCTGGCGCTGTTCGCCCCGATGGCGCTGTTCACCATCCCGGTGGGTCTGGGCGGCGACCACTGGTGGCTGCTGGCGCTGATGCTCATCCCGGCGGGTGCGCTGTGCGCCCCGACGATCACCGCAACCGCCGACGTGGTGAGCCGGCTGGCCCCCGCCGCCGCCCGGGGCGAGGCGATGGGCCTGCACAATTCGTCGCTGACCGTCGGGGTGGCGCTGGGCGCGCCGCTGGCCGGCGTGGTGATGGACACCCTGTCCCCGCCGTGGGGGTTCGCGGCGGTCGGCATCGTGGGGGTGCTCGTGGCGCTGCTGGCCCTGCCCGCCCAGCTCCGACACCGCTCCCCCACCCGGCCCACCGAGCCCCCAGCCGCCACGCCAGCCCAGGCGGGCACACCCACCGAACCGTCCGCCAAGGTGTCGCGCGGCTCCGGCAAGGTCCTCCCACCCGACCACGCCGGGGTCGACCAGGTCATGGCGACGACGGAGGCCACCGGCACGGTCAACGTGGCAGGCACCGGCCGCCCCTGACCACCCACCATCCGCGTCTAGAAGCGGTGCGACCCGAGGTCGCGTTGGAGCGGGGTCGCCGCGAAAGGTGAGGACTTCGGGTGAGCTTCGAACCCGAAATTCTCAAGATCACTAGAACTGGCCGGCGACGGTATGACCCGAGTGGCGGGCGAACGAAGACGGCCCGCCCCGCGGGTCGCAGGGCGGGCCGTGTGGCGTTCTGGGTGGATCAGGGCTTGTCGCGGTTGCTGCCGATGTCCTCGCGGTACGTGGCGCCACCGTCCGACTCGGCGGTCAGCGGCTTCGCGCCGCCCTCCGGCGGGCCCGCGATGGACTGGCCGCCGGCCGCCAGCTCGGGGAACTTGGCGTCGAACGCCGGGCGCTCCGAGCGGATGCGCGGCATGCGGTCGAAGTTGCGCAGCGGCGGCGGGCAACTGGTCGCCCACTCCAGCGAGTTGCCGTGGCCCCACGGGTCGTCCACGGTCACCAGCTCGCCGACCTTGTACGACTTCCACACGTTGTAGATGAACGGCAGCGTCGACAGGCCCAGGACGAACGAGCCGATGGTCGACCACATGTTCAGGAACGTGAACCCGTCACCGGCCAGGTAGTCGGCGTACCGGCGGGGCATGCCCTCGGTGCCGAGCCAGTGCTGCACCAGGAACGTCGCGTGGAAGCCGATGAACGTGAGCCAGAAGTGCACCTTGCCGAGCCGCTCGTCGAGCATCCGGCCGAACATCTTCGGGAACCAGAAGTAGATGCCGGCGAACACCGCGAACACGATCGTGCCGAACAGCACGTAGTGGAAGTGAGCGATGACGAAGTACGAGTCGGAGACGTGGAAGTCGATCGGCGGGGCGGCCAGCAGCACGCCGGACAGGCCGCCGAAGAGGAACGTCACGAGGAAGCCGAGCGCGAACAGCATCGGCGTCTCGAAGCTGATCTGGCCGCGCCACATCGTGCCGATCCAGACGAAGAACTTCATGCCGGTCGGGACCGCGATGAGGAAGCTCAGGAAGCTGAAGAACGGCAGCAGCACCTGCCCGGTGACGAACATGTGGTGCGCCCACACGCTCATCGACAGCGCCGCGATCAGCAGGGTCGCCGCCACCAGGCCCTTGTAGCCGAACACCGGCTTGCGGCTGAACACCGGGATGACCTCGGTGATGATGCCGAAGAACGGCAG
The DNA here is from genome assembly GCF_004217545.1 of Krasilnikovia cinnamomea. Lineage (NCBI taxonomy): Bacteria > Bacillati > Actinomycetota > Actinomycetes > Micromonosporales > Micromonosporaceae > Krasilnikovia > Krasilnikovia cinnamomea. The sequence goes on along the minus strand of NZ_SHKY01000001.1, from coordinate 4,488,242 downwards.
CGCGATGATGTACACCTCGGGATGGCCGAAGAACCAGAAGAGGTGCTGCCAGAGCATCGGCCCGCCGGTGGCGACGTCGAAGACGTGGGCGCCGAGGACGCGGTCGGCGGCCAGCGCGAACAGCGCGGCGGCCAGGAACGGGAACACCATGATCACCAGGAGGCTGGTGACCAGGATGTTCCAGGTCATGATCGGCATCCGGAACATCGTCATGCCGGGCGCGCGCAGCGTCAGGATCGTGGTGATCATGTTGACGCCGCCGAGGATGGTGCCCAGACCGGACAGGGCCAGGCCGACCACCCACATGTTGCCGCCCACGCCGGGCGAGTGCAGCCCGTCACTGAGCGGCGTGTACGCGAACCACCCGAAGTCGGCCGCGCCGCCGGGCGTGATGAACCCGGCGATGGTGATCGTGCCACCGAACAGGTACAGCCAGTACGCGAACGAGTTGAGTCGCGGGAACGCCACGTCCGGCGCGCCGATCTGGATCGGCACCACGAAGTTCGCGAACGCGAACACGATCGGGGTGGCGAAGAACAGCAGCATGATCGTGCCGTGCATGGTGAACAGCTGGTTGTACTGCTCCGGGGAGAGGAACTGCATCCCGGGGCGGGCCAGCTCGGCGCGCATCAGCAGCGCCATCAGACCACCCAGCATGAAGAACACGAACGACGTGATCATGTACATGATCCCGATCTGCTTCGCGTCCGTCGTGCGCAGGGCCCGCGCGATCGCCGAACCCTTGACCTGCCGTCGGACCGGGTAGGGCCGGGTCACGATCGGCTTCGGCGCAACGGTCGTCACGGATAGCCTCCGGTGTCTCGTTCGTCCCACTCAGTACGCGCGTACGGAATGGCGTACCTCGCTGGCAGAATAGTCCCCCGCCCCGCCCCGGCGGGCGCGGGGTGACCAAGTGCGCGGGTGCGCGTCACACCGGCGCGGCCAGCTCCCGGACATGATCGGCGAAGATCCGCCGTCCCCTCCTGCGCAGCATAGGGTCGCGCAACGCGGGGGGCACGTCGCGGGTGCGGTCGCGTTCCCGGGTCCGTTCGCGGACGCTGCCGCAGCGTGGCCGGCGGCGCCGCTCGAACTCCGCCAGCGCGGCCGGGATGTCGTCCGGCCGGGCCCCGAGCACCTCGGCCAGCACCACCGCGTCCTCGAACGACATCGCCGCACCCTGGGCCAGTGTCGGCGCGGTCGCGTGCGCGGCGTCGCCGACCAGCACCACCGGCCCGGCGGACCAGCGCTCCAGCAGCACCTCGTCGGTGCGGGCCACCTGGACCGTCTCGATCGCCTCCAGCACGGCCGGCACCGGCCCGCCGAAGCCGGCGAACAGCTCCCGCATGCGGGCCCGGGGGTCGGCCGGGGCCGGCGCGTCCGGCGCGACCGTCTCGTCGGCGCAGCAGTACAGCCGCCGCCCGCCCATCGGCATCACGGCGAACGAGGCGCGCCGCCCCAGCAGGCCGGTCCACGCGCTGACCGGCGGGCCGCCGTTGACCACGCTGCGGTACACGACGTGCCCCGTGGGGGTCGCCGGGCCGCCCAGCCCGGCCCGGGCGCGGATCATGGAGCGGCGGCCGTCGGCACCGACGACCAGGTCGTACTCGGCGATGCCGCCGTCGCCGAACTCCACCTTGGCGGCGCCGTCCACGATGGTCACGTCACGCACAGGCGTGTCGTACCGGACCTCGCCGCCGACGCCGCTGAGCAGCACCCGCTGCAGTTCGCCGCGCGACAGCGCCCGGCACTCGCCCACCCCGGCGAAGATCCCGGCGACGTCCAACTCGAACAGTTCGCGGCCGTGGACGTCCAGGTACTGCTGGCGGAAGATCAGGTCACCAAGGGGCTGCACCGGCGCGTCGAGCCCGAGCAGGCGCAGCGCGCGGGCGGCGTTGCCGGGCAGGAAGATTCCCGCCGCGGGGATCACGCCCGCCGGCTGCTCGTCCACGATGTCGGGCCGGAATCCGGCGACCCGCAGAGCCCGGGCCACGGCAAGGCCCGCGATGCCGGCGCCGACGACCAGGATGCGCAGTGTCATCGGGGCACGCCTCCGAGGGGATGGCCACGCGTCGGAGCCAAGACACTACCCGCCGCCGTGTGGACGCGATACCCACGCACGGGTGGAGCGACTGGAGCGTCCGATTCATTCAATACCCGGCGCCGGCGGCCGCCGTAGCGTCGGCGCCATGACACCGACCTTCAACGTCGTCGGCCTCGCGGTGGCCGACATGGCCGCCTCGCTGGCCTTCTACCGCCGCCTCGGCCTGGACATTCCGGCCGGCGCAGACACGGAACCGCACGTCGAGACGGAGCTGGACGGCGGCCTGCGGCTCGCCTGGGACACCCACGAGGTGATCCGCTCCTTCGACCCGGGGTTCGCCCCGGGCGCGGGCAGCGGCCGGATCAGTCTCGCGTTCCGCTGCGCCGGACCGGCCGAGGTGGACGACACGTACGGCGCGCTGGTGGCGGCCGGGCACACCGGGCACCGGGAGCCGTGGGACGCGTTCTGGGGCCAGCGTTACGCCGTCGTGCGCGACCCGGACGGCAACTCCGTGGATCTGTACGCCCCGCTGCCCGGCTGACCGCTCAACCGACCAGCGTGCGCAGCGGCACCCCCGCCAGGGCCCGCACGTCGCGGCACAGGTGCGCCTGGTCGGCGTACCCGGCGTCCGCGGCCACCTGGGCGAACGGGTGGCCGCCCACGGCCAGCGCCAGGGCCCGGCGCAGGCGCAGGATCCGGCCGAGGGCCTTCGGGCCGTACCCGAAAGAGGTCTGGCAGCGTCGGTGCAGCTGACGCGGGCTGAGCTGGAGCGTCTCGGCCAGCGCCGCGACCGGCCGCCCCGCCCGCGCCCCCGCCGCGAGGGCGACCAGCGTGGGGTCGGGGTCGCGCCAGCGGCGCCGCACGACCGCCTCCAGGGCGGCCAAGGGATCGTCGGCCCCGGCCAGGCGGCGCACCTCGGCCGCGGGCCAGAACTCCGCCAGCGGCACCGCGCGGTCGGTCAGCGCGTCGGCGGGCACCCGCAGCAGCGGCGGGCCCGTCCCGGCGGCGAAGCGCAGTGCGGCGAACCGGGTGCCCCCGGCCGTGGGATGCAGCCGCGCCGCCGTGTCCGGACCGGCGACGAAGACCGCTCCGTCGCGCCAGATCAGATCCAGGCAGCCGTCGGGCAGCACGCGGACCACCTGCCCGCCCGGCGGGGTCATCGCGTGCCACGCAACGACGAGCGGGTGGATCGAGGACGGAGCCTGCGCGTACATGTGGCGACCCTCGCACAGGGGTCCGACAATGCGAGGGTGAGCGATCGCCTCGATGAGTATCGCCGCAAGCGGGACCCCCGGCGTACCCCCGAACCCGTGCCCGCCGCGGGCCTCCGGCCGGGCCCGGGCGGCCGGTTCGTGATCCAGCAGCATCACGCCCGCAGCCTGCACTGGGACGTGCGTCTGGAACGCGACGGCGTGCTCGTGTCGTTCGCGGTGCCGCGTGGCCTGCCCCGCGACTCCACCCGCAACAACCTGGCCAAACACACCGAGGACCATCCACTGGAGTACCTCGACTTCGCCGGGGAGATCCCGGCCGGCGAGTACGGCGGCGGCCGGATGCTCATCCACGACCGCGGGACGTACACGTCGGACAAGTGGCGGGAGGACGAGATCGGGGTGACGTTCCACGGCGAGCGCACCTCCGGCCGGTACGTGTTCTTCCAGACCAGGGGCGCCGACTGGATGGTCCGCCGGATGGACCCGCCGGAACCGGGCTGGCAGCCGATGCCCGAGTCGGTGGCGCCGATGCTGGCGGCGCCCGCGGCCCGGCTGCCCGCCGACGACGAGGCCTGGGGCTACGAGCTGAGCTGGGGCGGACGCCGCACGCTCGTGGCGGTCTCGGGCGGCCGGGTCCGGCTCGGCTCGGACACCTCAGCGGACGTCACGTCGTGGTATCCGGAGCTGCGGGCGCTGGGCGCCGCGCTGGCGCCCACCGAGGTGGTGCTCGACGGCGAGATCGTCGCGTTCGACGGGTCCATGCCGTCGGCGGCGTTGCTGGAGCGGCGGAGCGCGCCGCGCGACGCGGCCGCCGCGCGGCGTGCGGCCGAGCGCACCCCGGTGCAGTTCCTCGCGTACGACCTGTTGTGGCTGGAGGGGCGGGCCACCACGGAGTCGATCGGGTACGCCGAACGCCGGGAGCTGCTGGACGGGCTCGGGGTGACCGGGGCGCACTGGCAGACGCCACCGTACTTCCCCGGCGGCGGGGAGTTCGCGTGCGAGGCGGCGGCCGCGCAGGGGCTCGACGGGGTGGTGGCCAAGCGGCTGGACTCGCCGTACCTGCCGGGGCGGCGCAGCCGCCGGTGGCTGCGGATCCGGGGTGGACGCACCTAGGCGATGAAGCGGGCGCGGCGGCGGCGTGCGGCCAGCACGCCGACCACACCAGCGCCGAGCAGCAGCAGGCCGAGCCCGCCGATCAGCCCGGCCACGGGGCCGGTGGTCGGCAGGCGCCCGCCTCCGCCGGAGATCACGCGGACCTCGCTGGTGCCGGTGATCGGTGCCACGCCGTCGGCGGAGAACGTGATGGTCACGGTCCCGGTGTCGCCGCGCTTGGCGGTCTTGGCGGCCTTCACCTCCACGGGCAGGTACTGCTCGACCGTCTCCCCTTCGAAGGTGAGCGTTCGCGGCTCGGAACAGGAGACCCGGGTCGGTGTCGGGTTGACGCAGTCGCCGCGGGTGTCCTTGGCCGGGCTGATCCGCACCCCGGGGACCCCGCGCAGGACATAGGTGACCTTCGCGCCCGTCAGCTGCGTCGGGCCCGAGGTGTGCCAGACGTTCGGCCCCAGCAGATCGATGGCGGTGCCGCCCACGGGCACTTCGATGTCCGGGAAGGCGACCGAGATCGGGCCGTTGTGGACTCCCCCGGCCTGGGCCGGACCGGCCACGGTGGCGAGGAGAACACCGGCCACCGCCAGCACGCCCATCAGGCGCCGCGCGGACAGATGCTGCATCGACAGTGCCTTCCCTCAGGTGGATCGGCCGCCGCAGCGTACTCGCGGCGATCGTTGCCTTGTCAATCCCCACAAGCCGGATCGGGGATCCCACCATACGAGCCGACCGCCGTGCCCACTCGCAAGCCGCGCCGCGTGACCCCCTGACGCGTGACCGCGGCCCCGGATCGAGGCCGACCCGGGGCCACGGAACAGGCGCCGGTCAGGCGCGCTCGGCGCCGATCGTGGTGTTCGGCCCGTGGCCGGTGTGCACGACGGTCTCGGGCGGCAGCGTGAACAGCCGCTCCCGGATCGACGCGAGGATCGTGTCGTGGTCGCTGTACGAGCGCCCGGTCGCACCCGGCCCACCCTGGAACAGGGTGTCGCCGGTGAAGACGCGGCCCAGCTCCGGGGCGTACAGGCAGACCGCTCCCGGGCTGTGCCCCGGGGTGTGCAGGACCCGCAGGACCGTCCCGGCCACGGCGACCTCCTGCCCGTCGGCCAGCGGGTCGGGCATCGGCAGGCCGGGGTGCACGAGCCGCCACAGCACCTCGTCGGCGGGGTGCAGCAGCAGCGGCGCGCCGGTCGCCGTGGCCAGCTCGGGAGCGACCCGTACGTGATCGTCGTGGGCGTGGGTGAGCACGATGGCCCGCACCCGCCGCCCGGCGACGACCGCCAGCACCCCGGATACGGAATGCGGCGCGTCGACGACCACGCACTCCTGGTCGTCGCCCACCACCCAGACGTTGTTGTCCACGTCGAAGGTCTGCCCGTCCAGCGAGAACGTGCCGGAGGTGACGCCGTGACCGATCCGCGCGGTCATCAGAAGAGCACCACGGAACGCAGCACCCCGCCGGTGTGCATCTTGGCGAAGGCCTCCTCCACCTGGTCCAGGCGGATCTCCTCGCTGACGAACGCGTCGAGATCGAGCCGGCCCTGCCGGTACAGCTCGGTGAGCATCGGGAAGTCGCGGGTGGGCAGGCAGTCGCCGTACCAGCTGGACTTCAGGGCGCCGCCACGGCCGAACACGTCCAGCAGGGGCAGTTCGATGGTCATCTCCGGGGTGGGCACCCCGACCAGCACCAGGGTGCCGGCAAGGTCGCGGGCGTAGAAGCCCTGACGGTACGTCTCGGGCCGCCCGACCGCCTCGACCACGACGTCGGCGCCGTTGCCGCCGGTGAGCGCCCGGACCGCCTCGACCACGTCGGTGGAGCGGGCGTCGATCGAGTGGGTGGCGCCGAAGCGGCGGGCCCACTCCAGCTTCCGCTCGTCCGTGTCGATCGCGATGATCGTGGTAGCCCCGGCCAGGGCCGCGCCCGCGATCGCGCCGTCACCGACCCCGCCGCAGCCGATCACGGCGACCGAGTCCCCGCGGGTCACCCCGCCGGTGTTGATCGCCGCGCCGATCCCGGCCATCACGCCGCAGCCGAGCAGGCCCACCGCGGCCGGGCGGGCCGCCGGGTCCACCTTGGTGCACTGCCCGGCGTGCACGAGCGTCTTCTCCACGAACGCGCCGATGCCCAGCGCCGGGGAGAGCACGGTGCCGTCCGTCAGGGTCATCTTCTGGGCGGCGTTGTGGGTGGCGAAGCAGTACCAGGGGCGGCCGCGGCGGCAGGCGCGGCAGTCGCCGCAGACGGCGCGCCAGTTCAGTACGACGAAGTCGCCGGGTGCCACGTCCGTGACCCCGGCGCCCACCTCCTCCACGATCCCGGCGGCCTCGTGGCCGAGCAGGAACGGGAAGTCGTCGTTGATGCCCCCCTCGCGGTAGTGCAGGTCGGTGTGGCACACCCCGCACGCCTGGATCCGCACGACCGCCTCGCCCGGACCGGGGTCGGGGACGACGATCGTGGCGACCTCGACGGGGGCACCCTTGGCCCGGGCGATGACTCCGTTGACTCGCTGGCTCATCCGTTCACCCTGCCACCCGCCCCCGAGAGGTGGCAGCGCCGCGCCGCTCTGGTCCGCGGCCGATCAGCCGGTGGGCGGTTCGTCCCGGCCCGACTCCTCGGCCTTGTCGGCCTCTTCCTTCGTCCGGTGCACCGCGCCGTCGGCGTGCTCCGGCGGGCCGTACACCGTGTAGAGGACCAACGGGTTCGGGCCGGCGTTGGTGAAGTTGTGCTTCGTGCCGGCCGGCACGACCACGAGGTCGCCCTGGGCGACCTTGCGCTTCTGCCCGCCGACCTTGGCCTCGCCGACGCCGCTGACGAACGTGAGGATCTGGTCCACCTCGTGGACCTCCTCGCCGATCTCGCCGTCCGGCGGGATCGTCATGACGACGAGCTGGGTGTGCTTGCCGGTCCACAGCACCCGGCGGAAGTCGGGGCTCTTCTCGGCCACGGTGGCGATCGTGAAATGTTCCATGCCGGGCCGCATACCCAGATCAGCGCCGGTTCGAACGCCGCATCCGGGGCCGCGGCCGCAGCGCGTCGACCGGCTCCGGGCGGCCCACCAGGTAGCCCTGCACGTAGTCGACGCCGAACTCGCGCAGCATCCGCAGCGTCGGCTCGTCCTGGACGAACTCGGCGACCGTGTGGATCCCGTACGCCTGGCAGACCTGCACGAGCGCGCGCACCAGCACCTGGTCCTGCGGGTTGTGCACCAGGTTGACGACGTACTCGCCGTCGATCTTCACCAGGTCGATGGGGAGCAGCCGCAGGTAGCGGAAGGAGGCGTAGCCGGAGCCGAAGTCGTCGAGCGCCAGCTCGCAGCCGAGGTCGCGGACCCGGTCGGCGAAGTGCCGGGCCTCGCTGAGGTTGCCGATCAGCGCGGTCTCGGTGATCTCGAAGGTGAGCTGCTCCGGGTTCACGCTGTACCGCTTGATCAGCCCTTCCACCTCGGCGGTGAGGCGGGGGTCGCCGACCGAGCGCCCGGAGAGGTTGATCTGCAGGTTGAGGTCGGTGCGCTCGGCGGCGAGCTGCATCGCCCGCTCGACCACCCACAGGTCGATGTCGTACACGGCGTCGAGGCGTTCCGCGGTGTCCAGCACCTGGATCGGAGACTGCGGGCCGCCGGTCTCGTCGAGCACCCGCAGGAGCAGCTCGTACCGGGCGACCGCGTTGCTCTGCAGCTCGACGATGGGCTGGGCGACCAGGCTGAACCGGTCCGTGCCCAGCGCGTCGGCCACCCGGTCACGGTAGGTGCCCTGCCGGTCGCGCGCCGGCACCGGCTGCGGCACCGGGGTGAGCGGCCGGTCGGTCTCGCGGCCCTGCCGCCACGCGTGCTCGGCGTCGATGAGCAGGTCGTGGCTGCCCGCTTCGGCGCCGGGCTGGAAGCGGACCAGCCCCGCCCAGGCGCGGGCCCGCAGCCAGGCGTCGGGCAGCACGAACGGGTGGGCGCGCAACGCCTCGACGAACAGCTGCGCCTGGCGCCGGGCGAGCGTCCAGGACACCCCGGACAGCAGCACCCCGATCTCGTGCGGGCCGACCCGGCCGAGCAGGTCCTCCGGACGGACCAGACCTTCGAGTACGCGTGCCGCGCGGTGCAGCAGCTCGGCGTGGCGTTCGGGTGAGACGCTCTCGCCGCCGTGCCCGCCGTCCTGGCTCTCGCCCCGTTCCGTCTTGCGCAGTTGGCCCCGTATGCCCTCGTGGCCCTCGCTGCGCTCGGTGCGCTCGGTCATGCGGAGCTGGCCGCGCATGCCCTCGTGGCCCTCGCTGCGCTCGGTGCGCTCGGTCATGCGACCGTCGGGCTGGATGCGGACGACGAGTAGCGCGCCGCCGCCCCGGCGCAGTGCCCGGTCCACCTCGTCGGCGAAGCGGGCGCGGTTGAGCAGGCCGGTGGCCGGGTCGCGCTCGATGACCGACGCCAGCACCGTCTCGCCGCGGCGGCTGAGCCGGTCGACCTCGCGCCGGGCCCGCTCCCGCGCGGAGACGTCGCGCAGCGTGCCGCGTACGCCGGTGACGCCGCCGTCCGCTCCGGTGGTGGGTTCGAGGCGGCAGTCCACGTCGAACCACCCGCCGTCGGCGCGCATCAGCCGGACCGTGATGCGCACGGACTCGCGGCCGGTCCAGGCGCGGGTGATCGCGGCGAGGGCGCGGGCGTGGTCGTCGCGGTGTACGTAGCGGGCGAGGACCTGCTGGCTGATCTGGTTTCCGGTGGGTGGGCGGCCGAGCAGGCCGCGCAGGCCCTCCGACCAGACGATGGAGTCCCCGGAGACGGAGTAGGAGAACCAGACCGGCTCGTCGGCGGACTCGGGGCGCTCGGCCGCGTCGCCGCTGTCGGCGGGGTGCGGTCTGCGAGCACGGCGGTCGCGCAGCGCGCGCGGGCGCGGCACGCGCTCATCGGCTGCCGTCATGCGCCCCCCACCTCCCGGCCTCGGCTGACCCCTGGACTATTACGACCCGTCACTTGCCTTCTGTAACAGGTATCGGTGTCAACAATGTTTTTGCAAGCCATCCAACAAATTGGTGGCCAGCCCCTTCTCCGCTAATCAGAGAGTGAAAATAGCCGATCAGACGACCGCCCGCAGCGGCGGATGGGTGTCATATCTGAGAACTTCCATGACAGATAGTCACTGCCCGTGGCTATTGTGGAACCTACCGCGACGCCCGCCCCATAAGTGCGCCCGGCATGCACGCGCCGCGCCCATTCGGGCGCGGAACGTGATCAGAAACCCGGGTCCGATTCCTCCGGGTCCCGCCCCAGCGCCGCCCGTCCACCGTCGACCGGGACGATCGCGCCGTTGACGAAGCCCGCCGCCTCGGACAGCAGGAACGCCACCACCTGAGCCACCTCGTCCGCCCGTCCCATCCGGCCGAGCGGCTGCAGGCGGCGGATCTGAGTCTCGAACCGCTCGGCCTCCTCCGGCGCGAGGCCGCGCAGGTGGTCCGCGGAGCGGTCGGTGGCGATGGAGCCGAGCGCGACCGCGTTGACCCGGATTCCGCGCGGCCCGTAGTCGACGGCGAGGGCGCGGGTCAGCCCCTCCACCGCCGCTTTCGCGGTCGCGTACGGCAACGCACCGGACACCGGCCGTTGCGCCTGGTGCGACGAGACGTTCACGATGGCGCCGCCGCCGTGGCGCAGGAACCGGCGTACCGCCGTGCCACAGCCCACCACGACCGGGTCCAGGTTGGTGCCGATCAGCTCGATCAGCCGCGCCGCGGACACCTCATGCAGCCAGGCGTCGCGGAACACCGCCGCGTTGTTGACCCAGCCCGCCAGCGACCCGGCGGCGTCGGCGATGTCGGCGGCCCGCTCGGTGACCTCCTCGTCCGCGGCGTCGCCGAGCACGGGCACGATCCGGTTGGTGTCCGGGTGGTCGTCGACCCACCCGACCACGGCCGGGTCGAACTCGATCACGACGACCGTCTCGCCGGCCCCGGCCAGCAGCTCGACGATGGCGCGCCCCACGCCGCGCCCGCCGCCGGTCACCACGTACGCGGCCATGAGGTCCCCCCGGTCCCCGCACTGACGCTCTCTACCGCCATGCTGCCAGGACTTCCGCCGGGCCGAGCGCCCTTCCGCGCGGAGCCCGGACACGGCCGCGGCCCGGCTCCGCTGCGGGAGTCGGGCCCGTGGACGTCCGGCGTCGTCAGGCGGCGCCCACCATCACGGAAAATGCATGCGGCGCGGCCGCGGGATCACCGGGGGAGGCAGGGGCAGATCGGCGACGTGGTTCCAGTTCAGCGTGCCGTTGTCGGTCGACTTGATCTCGCCGAGACAGGCGCGGAGCAGACCCAGGTTCGGCGCACCGGCGTAGCCGGCGACGACGACATCCGGGCGGGGCTCGATCCGGCAGATCGCGGCGCAGATCTTCGCCACCTCGCGCTCGTCGACCGCGTCCAGCGGCAGCGGCGACTCGGTCTGCGAACGGCGCCACGGCGGCCCGAACCGGCGCAGCAGCTCCCGCACGAGCCGGCCGAACGAGCGACCGACCTCGGCGTCGCCCATGGACACCCGGGCGGACTGGCCGTAACACCAGGGCACGAGGACGTGCCCGTTGATGAGTACGAGCTGGTAGACCGACTTCGGCACGCTGATGATCTCGGCGCCGGGCAGGGTACCGAGGAAGAGCACGAGCTCCTCGTACGGCAATGGCCAACGCGGGTTGGCAAGAACGCGTTCCGCGGCCTGTGCGGTGGCGGGGCGTGCATTGACCTCGCGTTCGATCGCGGTGCTCAATGCCTCCGGCACTCGGGTCCAGATCTCGGCGGCGACCTTGTCGCCGAACTGCTCGACCACCCACTCGCTCGGACCGACAAGAACGTCTGGACGCATAGGGCACCACCACCGTCCGTGTCGCTGGCGCTACTGGCTTGAGAGTTTCACCATCAGAGATCGACAGGAAGAGGATTCCGTCGGGATCTCAAAAACATCGGTGAATGAAACCCCGGCAGCATCTGCAAATGCTTGCGACACCCTTGGATCAGCAGGTCAGCACCCGACAGACAGGCAACTCGCCCGGCGAACCGCTCGTGCAAGTTGCATGCCTGACCGCGGATCAGTCCTCTATCCGACAGTAGACGCCGCCCGTATTTCGGGACGGTGACGCGGGTGCAAACATCCGTACAGCGCGACCTGCACGGATGCCGCTCCACGCCGGACGCCCGACCCCTCCGCGCCACGCCCGGCCCGACGCCCGGCAGCAGACGCGATCGCGCCTTCTGAAGAAGCGGCTCGCGGTTCACCACAGCGGCTGCGGCAACCCGCGCCTGACCCGCCGGGCGACGGCGGGACGAGTCTCCGCGATCTCCGTCCAGTCCTCCCATCCCCTGTCGAACTGGATCTCGCTCCCCGGGCGCTGCAGGATGACTCGGCTACCTTTGGCCGACAGCACCCCCCCCCCGCAGCCCGGCGCCTCGCCGAACCCAGCCAGGACGAGCATGAGCACGGTGTTGTGATCACTGACCTGCGGCAAGGCGAGGTTCGCGAAGGTCCACGCCGCGGTCACTCCCCGAGGAAATCGAAGACAGGCTCTGTCATCATGACGCGGTCGTTTCGCGGGCGTCATCCGAAGTAAGGGTGGGCTGTTTCCGGAACCCGCCCGTCACGGCGGTAGGCCCGGATAAGTGCGGCGGCCACCTGAACCATCGGCATACGGTCCGGACCCACGACGTCACCGCTCATCACGCCGGATCGTCCATCCACGGCGAACGTCCCCTGTGGCTGGCCCCGCCGATCGGCGGGCCGCACAGTCCCAGTCTCCCAGTCGACCAAAGCGAAGCCGAAGCCAGCCTTGCCCGCGTCGATCTCCCAGCGATAGAGGGTTCCTCCGGCAACCGGACCCTCCGACCACACACCCACCGAGAAAGCCATGTTGATTCCTTCGCCGGACCGGGTCTATTCCACTCACAGCATCGGCTGGGCCAACCGGCGCACGGTGTGTCGCGCGACAATCGGACGCGCCTCGTCGATCTCGGACCAGTCCTCCCATTCAGCGTCGAACTCGATCCCGTCGCCCAACCGCTGCAGGATCGCCCGCGAGCCGTTGAACAGCAGAACTCCCCGGCCCGGGTACGCGTCGAACACCGCGAGCACAGCCTCCGCCATCAGAACAGTGTTGTGATCGCTCGTTTCGGCCGATGCGCGATTGGAGAAGTGAAAGATCGCGATGACCTTGTCCTGAAATCCGAAGTAGCCACTGGTGGCGTGCGATTCCGCAGGCTCGACCCGATAGGCCTCGACATACATTCCGTCTCGGAAGATGGTTTCTTCGGCGCCGACAGACCCGCCGAGGACCGCCATCATCGTCGACCGAATGTCCTCCGAGGACACGTCGGCCTCGCCGTAGAACGTGTAGAACAAAGACACCGGCAGCTACCTCATCACTCGAACGGATAGAACGGCACGACCTTGCCATCCTTCACGACAAGGATCTGTTCCAGGTTGGTAATCGGCTTACGCCGCAAGACGTCGGCGATCTCCTCAGCCGATCGGGGACAGTCGTCCAGGTTGAGGACGATCCTGTTCGCCTGGCCCTTACGGACTTTGTCGCTGATCGCGTCGCGGATGTTGTCCAGCTTCGCTGTATCCGGCGAGTAACAGTCGAAGTACTCACCTTCGATGCGATAGTCCGGTTCCTTGCCGTTGGGCTTCGGCGGCGGATTCTGCTCGACGTCGTAGCCGTTCTGCGCCAGGGTGTCCGCGGACTCGTTCTCCCGCCGCAGCGCCCGGTCCTTCTTGCGGGTCGGGTGCGCGTCCGTACGGTCGCCGCGCGGCTTGCCGTTCGGGCTCGGCGGCCGGGACGGGGAGGTGAGCCCGTCTCCACCCTTGCCGCCGATGCCGAGCTTGCGCTTGAGCATCTCGATGAGCCGGCCGAGCTTGTCGCCCTCGCGGAGCAGGTTGCGGATGCTGGAGATCAGTTCCTTGAGCCACCGCGCGATCCTGGCCGCCCACGACGCGCACAGGGTCGTCACCTGTTCCGCCACCACCGGCGTGGCCGCGCCGAGCGTGGCGATCAGCTCACCCGCGTACACGATCAGCCGGGACACCACGGTCGCGACCGCGTCGCGGACCATGATGCGCACCGTGCCGATGATCAGGCCCGCGCCCTCGGTGATCAGGGCCATCGTGTCGGAGGCCTTCGCCAGCGCCTGCAACGACTGTTCCCGCTGGGCGGCCCAGCCCTGGTACGCGTCGGCGGCGGCGCCGCGCCAGTCGGGCAGGTCGAACCGGACGGCCTGGGCGAGCGAGTCGGCTTCCGCGCGCAGCGAGGAGGCCACGTTGCGCCACGTCTGGGCGTGCGCGGCGATCTGCGCCGGGTCACCGGCCAGCCAGTCCAGCGCCTCGGACAGCGGTTTCACGTGCTCGATCAGCCAGGAGATGCCGTACTGCAGCAGCGCGCCGACCGGGTCGGAGACCAGCGCCAGGGCGTCCAGGCCCGCGCCGACCACGCCGAGGGTGCCGTCCACCCAGCTGCGGTTCTCGACCCCTTGGGCGATGAGCTCGATGTCCTCGGCGATCCAGATCCCGGCCCAGGAGCTCTTCGGCTCGTCGACGCGCGCCGCGACGAGCGGGTTGACCGTCACATCCGCTCCTTGACGCGGTGCAGGGCCTCGGCGCTGCGCTGGTCGCTGCCGTCGTACCCGGCGGCGGTCGCGCGCAGCCGGGCACCGGTGTCGTGGAGGGACTCCGCGGCCGCGCCGATGCCGTCGACCAGGATGTCCTGCAGGACGCCGAGGGCGACCGGCACGATCGCGCACAGCTTGCCGTACGCGTCGGCGCCGGCCCGGACCGCGGCGCCGGCCTGCTGAGCGGTGGTGACCCGGTCGGCGACGGCCTCGACGTGACCCGCATGCGTGGTGAGCTCGGTGTGCCGTACCCCGAACTGGTCCGTCATGCCGGCTCGCGGCCGGTGAACGAGGCGATCACGGCCCGGCCGGTCTCGCTGTCGGCGCCGAGCGTCTCCGCGGTCGCCTCCGTGGCCAGCCTGGTCATGGCCTGCTGGGCGGTGGCGAGGGTCGCGAGGATCTGCTGCGCGGTCCGGGCGGCGGACTGGCGGCGGATGTCCTCGTGCAGGTCGAGGCCGGTCAGCATGCCGTTCGCGCCCACGGTGACCTCGACGAGCCCGTCGTCGCTGCGGGCCTGGGCGGTCAGGTCGGCGAGGCGCCGGGCCAACTCCCGGGCCTGGGCGGCGCGTTGCTCGAAGCCGGCCTGCCAGTCGTCGACCCAACGCTCGGCCGCGTCGAGATCCGAGGGATCGAACATGAGCTGCCTCCGTCCGCCGTCGTGACAACCCGGCCCACGGTAGTACGGACGGGCGCCGCCGTGGGGTCAGCCGCCGGGCGCCGGGACGGTCACGGCCGCGAGGTGGGCGAGCATCGCCTGGTTCGCCTCCCAGCCGTCCGGGAACTTCACCGGCACCCCGAGATGGACCGGTTCGGTGTGTGGATGAGCGTCGAGCAGTTCCGCGATTCCGGCCCGCGCCACCAGCACGCAGGCGTGCCGGTGCCGGGAGGTCAGCACGCACAGCCGTCCCGACTCCAGGTGGAAGGCGGTGGCGTCGCGGCGCCCGGACAGCGGGTGCAGCACCACGGTGAGGTCGTACTCGCGGCCCTGCAGGCGGTTGGCCGTGTCCACGGTGACCCCGGCGGCCTCGGGCGGCAGCGCGGCGCGGATGGCCGCGACCTGGTCGCGGTGCGCGGCGCCGATGGCGACGCGTTCGGGGGTCAGGGGGGCGGTGCCGGATTCGGCGGTGGTGACGGCGTCGCGGGTCAGCGCCCGGGCGGCCAGTGCGGCGCAGGCCGCGGCCGCCTCGGCGTCGGTGCGTACGGTGAAGCGGCCGGGCAGTTCATACAGTCCCCAGCCGGTGGCGGCGGCCGTGTCGAGGACCGGGTCGAGCGCCGTGGCGGCGGGCCGGGCGAAGGCGAGGGCGCGCTCGGTGGGGCCGGTGCCCGAGCGGAAGCCGGTGAACGGGTAGAACGCCTCGGCCACCACCGGCGCCGCCGAGGCGGGCAGCCGCCAGGACACGGGCAGCCGGTGTACGGGCAGATCGGGGTTGTGCCGCAGCAGCACCGCGACGGCGCTCTGCAGGGGATCCCAGGACAGCCCGGTCCAGCGGTCCACCTCGACCGTGGCGAACGGGTCGAGCTGGCCCGGGTCGCCGACGAACAGCGCGCGCGCGAACCGTGGGGCGACGCGCAGCAGGGCGTCGGAGCGCATCTGGTACGCCTCGTCGACGATCGCCCACGCCCAGGTGCCGTCGGTGACGGTGGCCCATTTGGCGGCCGTACCGATGGTGATCGCGGGGCCGTCGAGGTCGGCGACCTTCGCGCCGACCCGGCAGGCGGGGTGGGCCCGCACCCGCTCCGACGGGCTGTAGTCGACCGCCGAGAGGCGGCCGACACGCACCTCGGGGGCGGCCGCGCCGAGCCGGGCGATGAGGTCGTCGACCTGCTCGTTGGTCTGCGCGACGATCATCAGTGGCTCGCCCGCGTCCGCCAGTTCGGCGGCGGCCCGGACCACGAGGGTGCTCTTGCCCGCGCCCGGTGGCGAGTCGACCACGACACCGCGATGGCCGGTGGCGGCGAGATCGTGGAGCACATCCGCGACGACGCGGGCGGCCTCGGCCGCGGGCGTCTGCGCACGAGCGTGGACCGGCATCGCAGCACCGTAGCAACGGCGGCGGGGCCGGGCCGAGCAGGCGGACCCCGAGCGACCGACACGGAATTCATGCCGAATTCACTATGTAACTCTAAGGAAATATTTCGCTACGCTAGGTGAATGATGGTATTCACGTCGCCGGGTGTGACGGTGGACGGGGGCTACCGGCCGATCCTGCGACCGCGCCGGGGCGAGTTCACGGCGTTGCACCACTTGGACAGCGAGGCCGCCAAGCAGGTCATCCCGATCGTCGAACTGCGCGGCGAGGACCTGCCCCGCCTGGTCAAGGCACTGCCGCCGCGCACCGGCGCGCTCGCGGTCGACCTCGACCCGTTCATGCCCTCACCCGTGGAGCTGGCCCTGCGGCTCGACGACCTCGGCGTGGCCATGCTGCCCGTGCTGCGGGCGTACGACAGCGACCGGCGGCTGAGCGAGAACGGGCTGGCCGCCCGGGTGCGCCTGCACCGCGCGGTGCTGCGCCTGCAGCCACACGTGGAGGCGACCAACCCGGCCGCCGCCACCGCCACCACGGACCGCCTGCTGTGCGGAGCGGGCCTCGACCACGAGTGCGTGGACCTCATCGTCGACCTGGCCGAGACCGCCTGCGCCGCCGACGCCGACCGCTTCGTCGAGCAGGCCCGGCACGTGCTGCGCTGGGCGCACGGCCGGCCCTGGCGCTCGATCACGGTGGCCGCCGGCGCCATGCCGCCCAATCTGGACGACCTGCCCGCCGACCGGCCGGTCGCCGTACGCCGGCTCGACGCCCGGGTGTGGGCCCGTTTGGCGGAGCCGGGCGTGGGGTACGCCGACTACGGGGTGACCTCTCCGGTGCGAAGGCTCGGCGTCCAGCATCACCGGCAGTTGCCGACCCTGCGGTACACCACCGACCAGGCGTGGTGGATCTACCGCTGGGCCCGGCGCGGCGGACGCAGCGACGACCGCTGCTACGACCTGTGCCGCACCCTCGTCCGCTCACCGCACTGGCCCGCCCAGGGCGCCCGGTTCTCCTGGGGGGACGCCCAGATCGCCCAGCGCGCCCGGACGGCCCGTGGCGCGGGCAGCTCCGCCAGCTGGATCGGCTGGAGCACGTCGCACCACATCGCACACGTGCTGTACACCCTGGCCCGTACCCCCTCCCGGGAATCTGTCGTACGTTTGTACTAATGTTGCTCGACGCCGCACTCGCCTACGCCCGGCACGGCATCCCGGTCCTGCCGGTGCACACCCCTGCGGCCGACGGCGGCTGCTCGTGCGCGCGCCTGCCCTGCGACCGGCCGGGCAAGCACCCGCGCCTGCGGCGCGGCCTGAGCGACGCCAGCCTCGACCCGCGGCGCATCACCCTGTGGTGGTCGCGCTGGCCCGACGCGAACGTCGGGCTGCGCACCGGCGTGATCATGGATGTGGCCGACGTGGACTCGGCGGCGGGCTGGCACGGCCTGCACCACCTGCTCGGCGACGCGATCCCCGCCGGGCCCCGGGTCCGCACGGGCGGCGGCGGCTGGCATCTGTGGTTCGCACCCACCGGGTACGGCAACCGCGTGCGGCTGCTGCCCGGTGTGGACTGGCGCGGCGCGGGCGGGTACGTGCTGGCCCCGCCGTCCCGGCACGCCTGCGGGCGCGCGTACGTGTGGGAGACCCGGCCCGGTGGCGCCCTGCCCACCGGGCCCGCGGTGTTGCGGGCCCTGGTCGCCGGTCCACCGCCGCTGCCGCCCCGGCCGCGCACCCCGCTCGCCCACCCGGACCGGTACGCGGCCGCGGCCCTCGACGCCGAGAGCGGCAGGGTGGCCCGGGCCCCGGTCGGTGCCCGCAACGACACGCTGAACCGGGCCGCGTTCGCGCTCGGCCGCCTGGTCGGCGCGGGCCTGATCGACGCCGGGACGGTCGCCCGCGAGCTGACCCTGGCCGCCCGGCACGCGGGACTGGGGCGGGTGGAGATCCGCCGCACCATCCACTCCGGGCTCACCGCGGGCCGCCGCCAGCCCGCCGACCCGGGGCTGCACTGAAGTCCGCCGAGGCCTACGGGTCGCGGGCTGCACCGACGTCGGCCGCCAATGAGGCCTCCCGTTGGCCGCGCTCAGGCCTGCGGGGCCGGGGCGACGCTGGCGTCGGCCGCCGCCTCGGCGGCCGGAACGGGGGGTCCGCCGTGGGTCCACGGGGTGTCGGCCGGGTCCGGGAAGGCCCCCGGCGGCCGGTACGCCTCGGTCAGCGTCGTGTACAGCAGCCGCTCCCCCACCGCCGGAACGCTGCCCGGCTCGGCGACCAGCCGCCGCCCCATCCCCCCGGACAGTTCCAGGACCACCTCGGTGCCCGCCTCGGCCGGGTGCACCGAGACCACCACGGCCTTCTGCGCGGGCCGGGCCGGGCAGGTCAGGGTCGCCCCCGGGGCCATCCGGACCGGTTCGGTGGTGGCGACCATGATCCGGGGGCGCAGCACGGGCCGCCGTCCGGTGTCGTCGATCCGGTCCGGCTGGGCCAGGGTCACCTCCGCCGCGAACGCCGCCCCCGCCAGCCGGTGCTCGGCCATCACCAGTGGATCGTCGAACGCGCGCTGGACCGCGTACCGGGCGGCGGCCTGTTCCAGCCGGTGCAGCCGGGCGGCCGCGGCGACCGCGCCGTCGCGGCGCGGCTGGGGCGGGCCCCCGTCCGCGAGGTGCTGGGCGAACGCGGAGAACGCGTCCCGGTCGCCGTCCCACCGGGCGGCCAGGTGGGCGGCCGGGGGCAGGGCGCGCAGCAGGTCCAGGGTGCGCCACAGGAGATGCCACGTCGGGGCGAGCACACCGCGCAGCACGGCGGTCAGCTCGTCGACCGGGACCTCCGGCAGCGCCAGCAACGGCGCCAGGATCCGGTTGTCGAAGTCGGGGTCGGTGGCCGGGCCCGCCGGTGGGGACACCGCCGGGTCCTCGGCCAGCCGCGCCGCCTGCGGCCCGGTGTACCCGGCGGGCGGGTCGATCCAGGCGAGCTGCGCGGCCAGGTGGGCGTCCTCGGCGCCGCTCTGCCCGGTGGCCCAGTGCAGCCCCAGCGCCTCCACCGCGGTGAGCAGCAACGCCGACCCCGGCACCTCCGCGCAGTTGGCGAAGAAGGTGAGCCAGCGGCCCAGCAGCGGCACCGCCGCCGGTACGGGGTGCTCGCCGTCGACGCCGCGGAAGCGGGTGGTGCGGCCGAACAGCCGCAGGAAGTCCACCCCGCCGGGGTTGGGCACCCACAGTTGCGGCGCGTCGAGGTACCGGTACCGCACGTCGCGGCCGCGGTCCACCGGCACCGGCTCGGCGACAGCGGTGAACGGTTCCACGTACGCGGCCAGCGCACGGCCCAGCTCGGCGGCGAACGCGAAACGCTGGTCGCGGTTGCGCGGCTGGCCGACCACGAGCAGCCGGGGTGCGGCCCGGTCGGTGCCCAGCATCGCGGCCAGCGGAGCGTTCGCCTCCCCGGCCAGGGCCACCGGGATCAGCACCAGCGGACGCTCGTGAACGTGCAGGTGGCGCACCGTCGCCAGCGGCACCGCCCGGCCCGCCGCGTACGCCTCGGCGCGGGCCAGCGCGGCGAGGGTGCTCACGCCGGGTCCGCGGGGCGGGCGAGGGCCTCGGCGCGCAGCCGGGCCGCCGTCCGCAGCAGGGCGGCCGCCTCGGCCTGGTCCGGGTCCGGCGCCGGGGCTCCGGCGGCGTACGCCAGCACCTCGGCGACCGTCTCGACGCCGCCGAGCGCGTCGCGGACCGGGCGGCCCAGTGCGGCGGTGCGCCCCGCGGACTCGTGGCGGCAGAAGGCGGCCAGCTCGCAGGTGGACAGACATTCCGGGGCGTACCTGGCGGCGACCGTGTGCAGGGCGGCGATCAGGTCGGCGGGCGGCAGAGCCGGATCGAAGCTGACCTGGTCCGGCAGGGCCGCGGCGAGGTCGCCGACCGAGGCGAGCCGGGCGAGCTGGCGGCGCAACGTGGCCAGCTGCTTGCGAATGTCGATCACCACGGCGGTGGGCCGCAACGAGAAGTCCTCGGGGCACACCAGTACGACGTCGTGGCTGACCAGCCGCTCGTCGTGGCCGAGTTCGGCCAGCAGGCGGCGCAGCGCGAGCACGTACACGGCGGCCTGGACGGCGGCGGCGGACACCTTCGCGCTGTCCGCCTGGCCGTCCACGATGGCGAAGGACTTGATCTCCACGACGTG
Organism: Krasilnikovia cinnamomea; assembly: GCF_004217545.1. Taxonomy (NCBI): domain Bacteria; kingdom Bacillati; phylum Actinomycetota; class Actinomycetes; order Micromonosporales; family Micromonosporaceae; genus Krasilnikovia; species Krasilnikovia cinnamomea. The sequence continues at coordinate 4,468,083 of NZ_SHKY01000001.1, read as the reverse complement.
ATAGCGGCCCGCGGCCTGGAAGGCGATCAGGTCGGGCTCCAGGAAGACGGCACGACCGGCCACGTCGAGGGTGAGCAGCGGATGGTCCACCAGGGCGGGCCCGCCGGGGGCGGCCAGCAACCCACGGGTACGCGCGTGCCGGGCCGCCAGCGTGTCGTCGGCGTCCTCGCCGAGATCGTCGTACCCGGCGGCGGAGGCGCCCGGGCCGAGGACGCCGGCCAGCACCGAACGCAGCAGGGCGCACCCGTCGGCCTTGAGCATCGCCTCGAAGCTGTTGCCGCGGGCGAGGGCGAACCGGGACTGTCCGAAGGTGCCCGGGAAACCGACGCGGTCGGCCAGGCGGGGCTTGTCGACCCCCGCGGCGTCCAGCACGGCGCGGCGGGCGCAGCCGGGGTTCGACGTCAGCGCGGCGATGGTGCGGGCGTTGTGCCGCCGGGCCGGCCCGGCGCCGCGCAGCCGGTCCAGGACGTCGGCCGGTGTGGTGCTCACCCGCGCCCCCGTGGCCGGGGGCCGAGGCCGAACAGGCGCTGCCGCTCGTCGAGGGAGTCGGCGCGGGCGGCGGCGGCCTCGCGTACGGGCTGTTCGGCGGCGACGGCGGCGGCCAGCCGGCGGTCGGTGAGGGCGGCGCGGGCGGCCGTGGCCAGCGCGGCCGGGTCGAGCACGTCGTGTGCCTCGGCGCCGCCGGGCACGGTGTCGGCTAGGCGCCGCAGCAGGAGGGTGGCGCCCGGGGTCGGGCGCGGCGCCGCGGCCACGAACTCGGCCACCCGGACCACCCGGGTCAGGTGGTCGGCGCGGGCGGCCGCCGGTAGCGCGAGGCGGTGCGCGACGGGCCAGGTGGAGAGCGTGACCAGGCCGCTCGCCGGGGCCAGGTCGGCGTCCAGGCCGGGGCAGATCAGGTACGGCCGCCGCGCACCCTCCTCGTGCTCCCGCTCCTCCTGACGCAGCAGCCGGGCCAGGCCGGGCACGGACAGATCGGAGTCGAACAGCGCGGCGTGCACCTCGACGACCAGCCGGGGCGGGGTGGGCGCGCCGAGCAGGATCAACGCGTGCTGGGCCTGTTCGCGGGTGCTCGGCAGAGTGCACTGGCGGGTCATCGGGGGCCGCTCTCGTCGGGGGTGTCGGCGCGGATCGACTCTAGATCCTGGTACGTCCGGCGGCCACTGGGAGGATGACTCACCACATTTCACCCACGGGAGGCGAATAAATCCCGCATATCGGACGACGGCCGGCTTCCGCGCTACGTTCGGGGGTATGCCGAAGGCCATCTGGAACGACGAGATCATCGCCGAGAGCGACGACACCGTGGTTGTCGAAGGCAATTACTACTTCCCGCGCTCCTCGCTGCGCGAAGACGTGCTGCGGCCCTCCGACACCCATACCGTCTGCCCGTGGAAGGGCAAGGCGTCCTACTACACGCTCGAGTCGGGCGAGCACGTCACTCCCGACGCGGTCTGGTACTACCCGGATCCGAAACCCGACGCCAAGGCCGTACGCGACCGCGTCGCCTTCTGGAAAGGCGTCAAGGTCGTCGCCTGACGGGACGGCCCTCGCTCACGCGATGCGTGGGTGGGCCTCCTCGATGGCGGACACCTCGAGATAGTCGAGCATGTCGCGCTGCTCCTGCGGGTCCAGCGCGCCGAACGCCTCGTACGCCGACGCCCGCGCGTGCGCAGTCTCCGCCGCCAGCAGCGCGATGATCGCCGACCAGGCCAGCGACACCCGGTCGAACAGCCGCGCCTGCCGCAGCGACGAGAGCCGGCTCAGCATCGCCACCTTCGTCGCGGCGTCGTCGTCGCGTGGGATGCGGTCGCACAGCTCGAACAGCGCCTTGCCCCGGTACGGGTGCTCCCCCTCCACCAGGCGGACCAGCTCGGCGTTGGCCATCCGCTCGACCGGCGGGGCCGGACCCCGGCGCGGCAGTGGCGGATTGTCGGCGGGACCGGGGCGCAGGTCGTCAGCGGGCACGGCTGTCCCGCCCACTCTCGAAGCCCACGCCCGGCACCTGGTGCGGCAGCGAGGGACGGTGGGGGAATTCCGGAAAGGGGCGCGGCGCCGGCATCACCGGCACCTGCGAGGCCAGGTCGAAGACTCCCGCCGGCCGGTGACCGACGGACACCGGTGCGGCGAGGGACTCCGGCGCTGCGGCGAAGCGCCGGGCGAAGCTCGCCAGCACCACCCGGCCGGTCTCCGTGTCGGCACCCACGGTCTGCGCCACCGCCTCCGCGACCCGCTCCACCAGGGCGGACTGGGCGCGCTGGACCGTGGCCATGATCTGTGCGGCCAGGTCCGCGCCGGACAGCCGCTGCACGCGGTCGTCGAGCTCCAGTGCCGTGACCGCCCCGGACCCGGCGACGGTCACCCGGATCGCGCCGTCGTGGCCCACGGCCGACGCCGTCAGCGTCGTCACCTGGTCGGCCAGCGCCGTCACCCGGTCGGCCACGGCGGTCGGTGCCCCGGCGCGGCCGGAAACCGGCTCGCCCCACGGGCGGATGGCATCCGCCGGCGATTCGAGATGTGGACCCAGCACCGTTTGTCCTCCGTTGCCGACTTTCGAGGCGTTCGCGTTCTATGAGATCACGGCGACGCAAACCCTAGCCAGCCCCGCCGCCCCGGGCCCCGCCCGGGGGTCACCCGACCCGACGACGCCGTAACCTAGCGGCGGCACATCGATCGTTGCCGGTCGGCGTCGGGAAGCCGACACCGGCCGCGGGGACGACAACGAGAGAGCGGGTGTACGTGGATCTGGGCAGCACGGGCCAGCACGCGGACGTCGAGTGGCACTCCATCATGATCGACGTTTCGGGGTTGTCGCTCGCCGACCTCGCCGAGGCCGTCCCGCCCGACCGAGCGGACTCCCCCCTCGCCCAGTGCCTGCACCGCCTCACCGCCGACCTCGACCGCCCCGGTGACCCGATCGCCGGTTTCAACTCCGCTCTCTGACCGGTCGCATGACGGCTCAGCTCGCCCCGCACACCCTCACCGACGCCGCGCTCGCCGCCCTGGGCGCCGGCCGCCCGAGCCCGGCGACCCTCGCCCGGCTGCGCCGCGCCCAGTTCAGCCGGCACCTGCTACTGCTGCGCGCGATCGCCGCCGCCGACCCGGGCGCCGTGGACGCGTACCGGGAACTGGCCGCGGCCGAACGCGCCGACCCCGCCGGGGTCCGGCGCCTGCTCGCCCGCCCGCTGGTCGGTCTGTGGGCCGCCGACTGCCTGACCCGGCTGCGCGCCGGGGCCACCGGCGCCGGGGTGGCGGGCCTCAGCGCACTGGCCGCCCGCGCCCGCCAGCCCATCGCCGCTCCACCAGCTTCGACTCCACCGGCCACGGCCGGGGCCGCCGACCCGTGCCACCCTAAGGCGCCGAACCCCACGCACTCGGGGCGGCTGCTGCGCGCCACGCACGACGGGTTGACCCTGTCCGTCCGGCTGGAGGACACCGATCCGGCGCGATCCCTGCTCGGCCTCGCCCCGACACCGCCCCTGCGCGACGGTGCGGTCGCGCACTGGCAGGACTGCCTCCATGACGCCTGGCGGCTGCTCGTCACGCGGCACCGCGCCGCCGCCGAAGTCCTCACCGAGGTCCTCGACTGCATCGTGCCGGTCGAACCGGACCCCACCGCCCGGGGCATCAGCGCGACGTCCGCGCACGCGTACGGGGCCGTGGCCATGTCCGCCCCGCCCGACCCGGCGGCCCTCGCCGTGGGGCTGGTGCACGAGGTCCAGCACAGCGTCCTCAACGCCGTGCGCTACCTGTTCGAACTGCACGCCGGCCCCGACACCCCGGGCTACTCGCCGTGGCGCGACGACCCGCGCCCGGCCTCCGGGCTGCTGCACGGCGCGTACGCCTACCTCGCGGTCACCCGGTTCTGGCGTGGCGAGCCCGGGCGACTGGCGCGCTTCGAGTTCGCCCGCTGGCGGGCGGCCGTCGCGGACGCGGCCGACCACCTGCTGACCTCCGGCGGGCTCACCGCGGCCGGCACCCGGTTCGTGACCGCGCTGCGGGCCGAGGTGACCCCGTGGCTGACCGAGCCGGTGCCCGCCGACGTCGCCCGGCTGGCCGCCGGGGCGAACACCGATCACCGGGTGCGCTGGCGGCTGCGCAACCTCGCGGTCGAGCCCGCCGCCGCCGAGGCTCTCGCCGACGCGTGGCGGCGCGGACAGCCCCCCGCGGCCGTGCCCGGCGCCCGGCCACGTCCCGCCCCGGGCCGCGCCCTGGAGAACAGCGCCCGCCTCGACCTGGCCCACCGGCTCTGCCGCGCCCCCGCACCCACCGACTCCGACCGCCACGCCGCCGCCACGGCCGGGGATCTCGCGTACGTGCGCGGGGACGGGGCCGCGGCGCGGCGGGCCTTCGCGGCCGCCGTACAGTCCGATCCCGCCGACGACGCCGCGTGGTCCGGTCTCGCGCTGGTGTCCGGACCGACCGCCCTGCGGGACCGGCCGGAGGCCGTCGCCGCGGTCTTCCGCGCGCTCGGCGCGCCCGCCACGGACCCCGTGATGCTCGCCACCTGGATGTTTTCCTAGATCTTTTGCTCATGTCCGGCCCTACCCCACCGATGAGGGGCCCGTTGGAGGTGAGCCATGGTCCCGACCGGTAAGGCGTTGACGCGCATTCGGCGCGGCGTCGACGACGCGATGGTGTTCGCGTCGTTGGTGCTTCTCGCCTGGCCTGCACTGGCGCGCGACGACCTCGGGGCGCTGTTCGTCACCGCGGTATCGGCCGTGGTGGCGGTGCTCGGCGTCGCGATCATCGTGCTGGCCACGCGCAAGCCGCTGGTGCGCTACGCACCGCCGGCCGCCGCGGCGGTCATGGCCACGCTGTTCACGTACGGGCACGACACGATCAGTGTCGGCATGGTCCGCGCGACCATCGGCGTCGGCGCGATCGTGCTGCTGCGCCAGCTGCTCGGCGCCCACACCAACGCCGTGCTGGTCCGCGACCTCACCCGGCAGCGGGCCATCCTCGCCTCCCAGGCGTACCGGGACCCGCTGACCGACGTGGGCAACCGCCGGATGTTCATCGAGCACGCCTCCGACGCGCTCGCCCGGGCCGGTGACACCATCACCTCCGTGGTTCTCGTCGACCTCGACGGCTTCAAGGACATCAACGACGCGTACGGCAACGCCGTTGGCGACGAGATGCTGCGGGCCGCCGCGGAGCGGATCAACGCGAACGTCCGCTCCAACGACGCGGTGTCGCGGCTGGGCAGCGACGAGTTCGCGGTGCTGCTGCCCCGCCTCGCCGACGACCTGATCGCCGACGGCGTCGCCAACCGGATCCTGCGCGACCTGGCGCAGCCGCTGGAGGTCGACGGCCACCTGCTGACCATCCGCGCCAGCGCCGGCATCGCCCTGACCCGCGGGTCGGAAACCGCGGTGGACGAGGTCATGCGCGAGGCTGACCAGGCGCTGTACCAGGCCAAGGCCGAGGGCCGCGGCGTCGCCCGCCGGTTCGACCCGGCCCAGTTCGCGAAGGCCGAGCAGCGTCGCCGCGACGAGGCGGAGGTGCTGCGCGCCCTCGACAACCACGAGTTCGAGGTGTACTACCAGCCGATCGTGGACCTGGACGGCGAGCACACCGTGGGCGTGGAGGCGCTGGTCCGCTGGCGCCACCCCGAGCGCGGCGTGCTGCCGCCCGGCGCGTTCCTCGACCTGGCCGAGTCCATGGGCGTGGTGCCGCGGCTCGGTGGCTGGGTGCTGGAGCAGGCCTGCATGCAGGCGGCCGAGTGGCAGCGTCAGGTGCCCGGCTTCGAGCTCAACGTGAACCTGTCCGCGAGCCAGCTCGGCAACCCGGACCTGGTCGACGAGGTGCGCAACGTGCTGGAGCGCTCCGGGCTCACGCCGTCGCTGCTGGTGCTGGAGCTGACCGAGTCGGTCGCGCTGACCGACCTGGTCGAGTCGGCCCGGGTGCTCGGCGCGCTGAAGAACCTGGGCGTACGGATCGCCCTGGACGACTTCGGCACCGGCTTCTCGTCGCTGAGCCACCTGGCCGCCCTGCCCGTCGACGTGGTCAAGATCGACCGGTCGTTCGTGCAGGCCATGGCGGAGACCGCGGGTGCCTCCGTGGCCGAGGCCGTGCTGCAGATCGCCCGTACGTTCGATCTGGCCCCCGTCGCCGAGGGCGTCGAGGACGCGTCGCAGGCCGACCGGCTGCGCGAGCTGGAGTGCGCCCAGGCGCAGGGTTACCACTTCGCCAAGCCGATGCCCGCGCAGGAGATGACCGCGCTGCTGCAGCGCCAGTCCGCGGGCCTGTCCCTCTGACCCAACGCCCGGCCGGTTTCCTCTTCCCGGCTGGGCGTTGGCCATCAGCGGTTCCGCCGTCGCCTACAACGGAGGCGGCTCGATCTCGGTTTCCAGGCGGCGCCCGGCGGCCGCCGCGGTCACGACGGGGTGCTGATCCCCGTACGCCTTGGTGAGCTCGGCCAGGACCAGGCCGCGTCCGGTGTCGTCGCCCGCGTCCAGCGCGAGGTTGAACGCGCAGGCCAGCGTGTCCGGATGGGTGGCGCCGCGGACGTTGCGCGAGCGGGCCCAGGTGTCGGCGGCGACCTCGCGCGCCTGCTGCGCCTCCCCGGTCTCGCGCAGGTCGGCGGCCAGCCCGTTGGCGCAGCACAGGGCGAACGGATGGTCGGCGCCGACGCTGCGGCGCAGCCCGCCGAGCGCCTCGGAGCCGAGGGTACGGGCCTGCGCGTGCCGCCCCATCGCCCGCACCACCCCGGCGAGGTCGCCGACCGCCGCCAGCGCGAACGGGTGCCCCTCGCCGAGCAGGCTGCGATAGCCCGCCACGGCCCGCTCCAGCAGCAGGTACGCCGACTCCAGGTCACCGTCGTCGCGCGCGCAGTGGGCCAGCGACACCAGCGCACCCAGTGTCTCGACGTTGTGGTCGCCGAACTTCTGCCGGAACAGTCCCACGCTGCGCTCGGCGAGCTGCCGCGCGTGCGGCTGCCCCCGGCGGCGCGCGGCCATCGCCGCGAACCGCCCCGCCCACAGCACCATCGGGTGATCCTCGCCGAGGTCGTCGGCGGGGGCGGCCGCCAGCACGTCGGCGGCCCCGGGGTAGTCGCCCAGCCCGAACAGGTCGAAGGCCAGCCCCGCCCGGGATGACAGGACCTCGGGGTGGCTGTCGACCAGCACGGCCTGCCGCTGGCGCAGCACCTGCTCGTCGAGCGCCCGCGCGCCCCGGAAGTCACCGAGCAGCCGCAGGTCGACGGCCAGGTTGTTGGCACAGCGCAGGGTCAGCGGGTAGCTCTCGCCGAACAGCCGCCGGTAGCGCACCAGGTTGTCCGCGTCGAGCTGCCGGGCCTGTCCGAAGTGGCCCTGGATGCGCAGGTCCGCGCCGACGCTGTTCGCGGTGGCCAGAGTGGTCTCGTCGTCGGCGCCGAGCACCTCGCGCTGCGTGCGCAGGGTCTGCGCGTTCAACAACCGGGCATCTTCGGTACGGCCGACCGCCCGCATCGCGTTCGCCAGGTGGAACGCCGCCAGCAGCGCGTGCTCGTCGGTGTCGCCGAGGTCGTCCCGCCAGCGCCGCACCGCCTGCGCGGCCAGGTCCCGGCTGCTGTCGTAGTCGCCCCGGGCGAACAGGCAGCGAACGCAGTTGATCACCAGCTGGCGCAGTTCCTCGGCCTCGCCGCCGAGCAGGTCGCAGTGCACCAGGTGCGGGATGATCTCGGCGTACCGGGGCCAGTTCGTCGGGTTGTCCGGGTCGCCCGGGTCGGCGGCGGCCAGCATGGCCCGGACGGTGTCGCGCCGGTCCACCCGCCCTCCGGCGAGCCCCGCGGCGGTCGGTGCGGCCGCCGGCCCGGTTAGCCGGCGTGCGGTCGGGTCCTCGGCCAGCAGGCCGCGCACCAGCGGGTGCACGGTCAGATGCTCGCCGGGCGGGTCCAGCTCGGCCAGACCGTACTGGCCGATCAGGCGCAGCGCGGCCTTGAGCCGCCGCTCGACGCGCACGGTACGGGCCAGCTCGGGGGCCAGATCCAGGCCCCGGGCGGCCCAGAACAGCCGCCAGGACACGGGCGCCCCGGCCAGGAAGGCGCACAGCTCCAGCAGCTGCGCGGCGGCGGGCGAACCGGAGCGCAGCGCCTCCGCGGCCAGGTCGCACGCCACCCGTACCGGGGTCGGGGTGGCGAGTTCGGCCGCGCGCTGGTCGTAGCGGCGCAGGTACTCGCCGACCGGCCAGCCCGCCGACACCTGGACCGCGGCGGCCTCCGCGAGCGCCATGGGCACGTCGGCCAGGCGCGCGGCGAGCCGGTCCGCGTCCAGCTCGGACAGTTCGGGGTTGCGCAACCGCAGGAAGTCGACGCTGTCGGCCCGGTCGAACACCGGTACGGGCACGGCCTGGGCCGGCTCCGAGCCCCATCGCGGATCGCGCGAGGTGACCAGCACGTGGCCCGTACCGCCGGGCAGGTAGGGGGTGATGTCCTCCGGCCGGTTCGCGTTCTCGAACACCACCAGCCAGTCGCGGTACGGCTCGCCCCGGCTCAGCGCGTCGCGGACCGCGCACAGGGTCCGGTTGATGTCGCGGGCCTCCGGCAGCCCCAGCCGGGACGCGAGCCCGACCAGTGCCGCCCGCATGCCCGCGGTCTGCTCGGCCGGGATCCACCAGACCAGCTCGTAGCCGCGGGCGTAGCGGTGGGCGTACTCGACCGCGAGCTGGGTGCGCCCGGTGCCGCCGGACCGCTGGTCGGCGGAGGGCAGCAGCACGACCGGTCCATTGTCGAGCAGCCCGTGGACCTGGGCCAGGAGATCCTCGCGGCCCACGAACCGGGGGTTTCGCGGCGGCAGTCCACCCTGGATCGGCACGCGACTCCCCTCCCTGGACGGCGCTGCCGATTACCGTACGTGGGCCGGCCGCCACAGGAAAAGGGTCACCTAGTCACGGCGCGGGTGCGCTCGCACTGGCCGCTGGGTACGCCAGCCCGAGGCCCGCACCGGCCGGGCCGACGCCACCCCGGTCGGCCGTACGCCTGCCCGCCAGCAGCATCAGCGACAGCACGGACGCGGCCAGCGCCAGCGCACCGGCGGAGTACCAGGCGGCGTCGTACGCACCGAGCCGGTCCCGGACCAGCCCCGCCGCGGTGGCGGCCACCGCCGCGCCGACCTGGTGGGCGGCGAACACCCAGCCGAACACGATCGCGCCGGCGGCGCCGAAGTACTCGCGGCACAACGCCACCGTGGGCGGGACCGTGGCGACCCAGTCCAGTCCGTAGAAGAGGATGAAGACCACCATGCTGGGGTGCGCGGTGGCGGCGAACAGCGCGGGCAGCACGAGCAGGGACAGCCCGCGCAGCGCGTAGTACGCGCCGAGCAGCAGCCGGCTGTCCACCCGGTCGGTGAGCCAGCCCGAGGCGATGGTGCCGGCGATGTCGAACAGCCCGACGAGGGCCAGCAGTCCCGCCGCGGTCGTCTCCGGCATGCCGTGGTCGTGCGCGGCCGGGATGAAATGCGTACCGATCAGGCCGTTGGTGGTGGCGCCGCAGATCGCGAAGCCGCCCGCCAGCAGCCAGAACGGCCGGGTCCCCGCCGCCTGGCGCAGCGCACCCAGCGCGGCCCGGGCGGCACCACCCGCCGGGTCCACGCCGCCTCGCGCCGCGCTCCCGGGTGCGGCGGCCGTCAAGGCCGCGTCCTCGGTCGCGGCGGTGTCCGGTCCGGCGCCGTAGGCGGTGACGCCGAGGTCGGCGGGCCGGTCCCGCAACCGCCACCACACCAGGGGTACGACGAGCAGCGCGGCGCCCGCGACCGTCAGGGCGGCGGCCCGCCAGCCGTGGTCCCCGGTAAGCCGGGCCAGGATCGGCAGGAAGATCAGCTGCCCGGCCGCGCCCCCGGCGGTGAGCACCCCGGTGACCAGCCCCCGGCGGCGCACGAACCACCGGTTCGTCACGGTGGCCACGAACGCGAGCGCCATCGACCCGGTGCCCAGTCCGACCAGGACGCCCCAGCAGAGCACGAGCTGCCAGCTCGCGCTCATCAGTACGGTGAGCCCGCTGCCCGCCGCGACCAGCAGCAGGGCGCCCATCACGACCCGGCGGATGCCGAACTTCTCCATGAGCGCGGCGGCGAACGGGGCGGTGAGGCCGTACAGCAGCAGGTTGACGGAGACCGCCGCCGAGATCGTGCCGAGCGACCAGCCGAACTCCTCGTGCAGCGGGCGGAGCAGGACGGACGGCGTGGCCCGGAACCCGGCTGCGCCGACCAGCGCCACGAACGCGACGGCGGCCACGGCCCAGGCGGGATGGATGCGGTGTCTACTCACCGTTCGAGTCTGCGGATCTTCGGGTGGCCGGACGAGTGGCCCGGAGGCCATCATGCGCAAGAATCGAGCCATGACGCATGCGATCGCCGTCCTGGCCCTCGATCACGTGGTGGCGTTCGATCTCGGCGTACCCACCCAGGTCTTCCACGCCGCCCGCGACCCCGACGGCAGCCGCCGGTACGCGGTGACGGTCTGCACCGACGGCGGCCGCCCGGTGCGCAGCACCGCAGGCTTCGCGGTGTGGCCGGATCACGACCTGTCCGCGCTGGCGACGGCCGACACCGTGATCGTGCCCGGGGTGGGCGACGGCAGCCCGGTGACCGACGGCACGGTCACCCCCGCGGTGGCCGAGGCCCTGCGGGCGGCGCACGCGCGCGGCGCCCGGATCGTGTCCATCTGCACCGGGGCGTCCGTCCTCGCCGCCTCGGGCCTGCTGGACGGCCGCCCCGCCGCCAGCCACTGGGCGTGGGCACGGCGGCTGCGCGGGCTCTACCCACGGGTCCGCTGGGACTTCGACGTGCTCTTCATGGACGACGGTGACGTGCTCACCTCGGCGGGGGTGGGCGCGGGCATCGACCTGTGCCTGCACCTCGTCCGCAGTGATCACGGCAGCGAGATGGCGAACGCCGCGGCCCGCCGCTGCGTGGTCCCGCCGTGGCGAGACGGCGGCCAGGCCCAGTACATCGAACGGCCGGTCCCCGCGACCGCCGGAACCGGCACGGAGCCGACCCGGACGTGGGCACTGGACCGGCTGGCCGAACCGGTGACCCTGGAGGAGATGGCCGCGCACGCCCGGATGAGCGTGCGCACCTTCACCCGGCGGTTCCGGGCCGAGACCGGGCTGAGCCCGGCCCGGTGGCTGTTGCAGCAGCGGGTGGCGCACGCCCGGCTGCTGCTGGAGTCCACCGACCTGGCCGTCGACGCGGTGGCGCGGCGCTGCGGTCTGGGCAGCGCGAGCGCCCTGCGCCAGCACCTGCACGCGGCCATCGGGGTGGCCCCGTCGACCTACCGCAAGACCTTCCGCGGCGACAAGCCAGCGCGAATCAGTGGGTCACCGTAGTCCGGTGGCCCGAGGGAGTTGCCTACGACGGTTCGAGGGTCAGAGGATCTGGTCGCCCCGCCAAATGGCACCCCGGCCACCAGATATCCGACCAGGCATACCAGCGCAACCAACGGCGCCGGGCCGATCGCAGCCCCCACTACCGCCGCGTATCCGACCACCGCCAGCAACACCTGCCGCCACGTCGGGAGGTCATCGGGCATCAAAGCCACCAGCAGAACGGTGCCGACCGACACCGGCAGCCAGTAGTAGTCGAACGACATGGGGTCGGTGATCACCCGCAGCAGTGCCGCCGCCAGCGGTGCGGCCGCGACCACCACCAGCCGTCCCCGCAACAGGTACGCGACGAGAGCACACCCGCCTCCCACCACGACAGCCTGACCGAGCCGCGCTGTCCAAGTCACCTCATGCATTCCGAGCAGTTCGGGCAGGGTTCCGGCGCCGACCGGCCACACGTGCCCGAACATCCCGAACTCTCCGCTCAGCACGAACGGCAGGTAGCCCAGCACAGCGATCCCGGCAGCGGTGACCGCGGTACGCACGGCTCCTCTCAGCCCGGTCACCCCGAGCAGACACCCGAACCCCAGCACCGCAACAGGTGCGATCCAGACGGAGACGCCGAGCGCGAAGGCTGCGGCCAGCCACCGGCCTTTGCCGCTCAGCACCATTGCGTACGCCCAGAGGATCGGCATCGCCACCTCGACCGGATGCCCATCCCACGGAACCGGACCGGTCAACCACAACAGCGCCAGGATCGCGGCCGCCACCTCTCGCACCGGCTGGCCCCGACCCGCCGCGATCGCCCCCAGCGTGAGCGCAACAGCCACGATGATCCGCGGCAGCGCAGGAGGGATCCCATCGTGCGCGCCGAGAAACAGCAGTGGACTGAGCACCAGTTGCAGCGGCCCGGCCTGGGTCCACGGCCCCGCATAGGCCTCGTCGAACCGGCCGGTCAAGACCGCCAGCCCCAGGTCGGAGAAATCCTCCAGATCCCACGGCAGTCGCTGGTTCAGCAGCCCGACCAGCGCCGCCAGCAGCCCGGCCAACCACCGCCGGTGGCGCAGCAGAAACGCCCCGACGCCACTCACGACAGCAGGAACAGCCCGCGCGGTCTCATCACAGCGATGAGATCGGCGCTGAGGCGGCCGGCTTGAGGCGCCCGGCATCCGATCCGGGCAGAACCGGCCCGGGCGAACCGAACAGAAGGCCCAGAGCGGGACGTGACGCCCACCGCAGCCGGATGGTGGGAGCGCTGCTCAGTTCGGCGCACCGGTGTCCGATGGGACAGACGTACACCGGCTTCGTTTCCGTCGACGAGGATGACATGGACCAGACCTTCCGACCGCTGCTCGACGCGCTGAAGCAGATCGGTGTCGATCCGCACGCGGTCGACGCCGCGGCGGAGGAGGCGCAGCGCAGCGGCCGGTCCGTCCGCGCGGTCCTCATCAACGACCAGGTCGTCACCGAGGAGCAGCTGACGGAGGCCGCCGCGGCTTCCTTCGGCCTCAAGACCCTCGACCTGGTCGGCTTCTCCCCCGACCCGGCCGCGCTCAAGCGCATCCCGCTGCCGGTGGTGCTTCGTCACCGCGTACTCGGCCTGATGATCAACGGCGACGAGCTGACCGTCGGCGTCACCGACCCCGGCGACATCGTGGCCATGGACGACGTGCGCGCCGCCACCGGCATGAACGTACGGTGCGTGCTGGTGCAGCGCAGCGAGGTCCGCCGGATCATCGAGCGCCTCCAGCGCGAGGCCAGCGACCTGGGTGACTTCAGCGACGAAGCGCTGGACGACTCGGCGGGCATGACCGCGCAGGCGACCAGCCAGGAAGACGCGCCGATCGTGCGCTACGTCAACAACCTGATCGAGCAGGCCGTCCAGAACCGCGCCTCCGACCTGCACCTGGAGCCCACCGAGGACGAGATGCGGGTGCGCTACCGCATCGACGGCGTGCTGCACGAGGTGGACACGGTCCCGCGCGGCGTTATGGCCGCACTCACCTCCCGCATCAAGATCATGTCGGGCGTCGACATCACCGAGAAGCGGATCCCGCAGAACGGCCGCATCACGGCCCTGATCCGCGACCGCACGGTCGACCTGCGTACCGCGACCCTGCCGACGGTATGGGGCGAGAAGATCGTGCTCCGGGTGCTCGACACCGGCGGCATCGACCTGGACATGAACAAGCTGGGCTTCACCCAGCACAACCTCGACCGGTTCGCCGCGTCGTTCACCAAGCCGCACGGCATGGTGCTGGTCACCGGCCCGACCGGTTCCGGCAAGTCCACCACGCTGTACGCGACGCTGGGCCGGATCAGCAAGCCGGAGATCAACGTGATCACGGTGGAGGACCCGGTCGAGTACCGGCTGCGCGGCATCAACCAGGTCCAGGTGAACGCCAAGGCCGGCCTGACGTTCGCGGCGGTGCTGCCCGCGATCCTGCGTACCGACCCGGACGTCGTGCTGATCGGTGAGATCCGGGACAGCCACACCGCGCAGATCGCGGTCGAGGCGTCGCTAACCGGCCACCTCGTTCTCTCCACGCTGCACACCAACGACGCCCCGGGCGCGGTGACCCGACTCACGGAGATGGGCATCGAGCCGTTCCTCGTGGGCTCGTCGCTGGACGCGGTCCTGGCCCAGCGGCTGGGCCGGCGGCTGTGCGACTGGTGCAAGGAGGCGTACGCCCCGGAGGCCGAGGAACTGGAGGCGGCCCGGTGGCCGTACCAGGATCTGGCCGTGCCGGAGGCGCTGTACCGGCCGGTGGGCTGCCGCAACTGCGCCAACACGGGCTACCGGGGCCGGATCGCGCTGCACGAGGTGATGCCGGTCTCTCCGGAGATCGAGTCGCTGACCATTCGCCGCGCCTCGGCGGGCGAGATCCGCGAGGTCGCCGTCGCTCAGGGCATGTACGACCTGCGCGCGGACGGTCTAGCCAAGGCGGCCGGCGGCTTGACCTCCGTCCGCGAGGTCATGCGCGTCGCGATCTGACCCTCGCCCGCCACGAAACGTTGCAGCGTAATCACCCTGCGCATTCAAACCGTGGATCGGTGCCGCACTGCACTCAATTCGGTCTTTAAGGGCTCTAAAGCGGCCCACAGCCGTGCCGAATGTGTGGGCGTCAGTCCCCCCGCAGAGATTGTCGGTACCGCGCTATGCACACGCTCGACCAGAGCGCCGCCCCCTACGAGGCGCCGGCCGAACCGGCCTACGACGGCTCCGGCGACCTGGCCGTGCTCGACCAGATGCTCCGCATGCTCGTCGAATCGCGCGGCTCCGACCTGCACCTGACGGTCGGCTCACCCCCCATGATCCGCGTGGACGGCGGCCTGCGCCCCCTGCCCGGGTACGGCAAGCTCAACTCCGCGGACACCGCCCTGCTGGCCCGCGCCGCGCTCACCCCGAAGCAGTGGGACACCTTCCTGCGCGAGAAGGAACTGGACTTCGCGCACAGCATCGTCGGCGTCTCCCGCTTCCGCGGCAACATCTACGTGCAGCGCAACTCGTTCGGCTGCGTGTTCCGGGCCATCCCGCACAAGATCAAGCCACTGGACGAGCTGGGCATGCCCGACTCGGTGTCGCGCCTGGCGTACCTGCCGCGTGGTCTGGTCCTGGTCACCGGCCCGACCGGTTCCGGCAAGACCACGACCCTGGCCTCGGTGCTGGACCTGGCCAACCGCAGCCGGTCCGCGCACATCATCACCATCGAGGACCCGATCGAGTTCCTGCACCCGCACAAGCGCTGCGTGGTGAACCAGCGCGAGGTCGGCGCCGACACGGAGACCTTCGCGAGCGCGCTCAAACACGCCCTGCGGCAGGACCCCGACATCATCCTCGTCGGTGAGCTGCGCGACCTGGAGACCACATCCACCGCGCTGACCGCCGCCGAGACCGGTCACCTCGTCCTCGCGACCCTGCACACGCAGAGCGCCACGCAGACGATCGACCGTGTCATCGACATCTTCCCCCCGCACCAGCAGCTGCAGATCCGCGCCCAGCTCGCGGCCAGCCTCCAGGGCGTGGTCACTCAGGCCCTCGCGCCGAAGGCCGACGGTAAGGGACGAGTGGTGGTCTGCGAAATCCTCACCGCGACCCCCGCGATCCGCAGCCTCATCCGCGAAGGCAAGTCCCACCAGATCCCGTCGTTCATGCAGTCCGGCGCGAACGACGGCATGTTGGCGTTCGACCAGCACCTGGCGGACCGGGTCCGCGAGGGCCTGGTGACGCTGGACGCCGCGATGGAGATCTGCCACTCCGCGGAAGAGCTCAAGCGACTCATCGGACGGATGTGACCGCATGGCGGCGACGAAAACCTTCCAGTACAGCGGCATCGACGCGAGCGGCCGCAAGACCAAGGGCACGGTCGAGGCGGCCAACGAGGTGGCCGCCTCGAACCTGCTGCGCCAGCGCGGCGAAACGCCGCTCGAGATGACCCAGGCCGGTCAGGGCCTCAGCAAGGAGCTGAGCATTCCGGGCTTCGGTAACCGGATCAAGCTCAAGGACCTCGCTGTCTTCGCCAGGCAGTTCGCCACGATGACCGCGTCCGGCATGTCACTGCTGAGGTCGCTGTCCATCCTGGAGGAGCAGACCAGCGCACCGGCGCTGAAGAAGGCAGTCGGCGAGGTACGGGCCGACGTCGCGGGCGGCGTGTCGCTGTCGGCGGCGATGGCCAAGCACGACAAGGCCTTCCCCCGCCTCATGGTCGCGATGGTCCGTGCGGGTGAGGCCGGCGGTATGATCGACCGCGCCCTGGAGCAGATCGCGGTCATCATGGAGAAGGACACCGCCCTCCGCGGCAAGATCAAGAGCGCGATGACGTATCCCGCGATCGTGCTCGCGTTCACGTTCGTGATGATCGGCGCGGTGCTGAAGTTCATCGTGCCGATCTTCGAGGGGATGTTCAAGAACCTCGGCGGCGAACTGCCGGCGATCACGCAGGTCCTGGTGGATCTCAGCCACAACATGCCGTGGATCGCGCCGCTGTTCCTGGTCGTCACCATCGGCGGCACGCTGACCCTGAAGCACCTGATACGCACGCGCGAAGACGTCCGGCTCAAGGTGGACAGGTTCAAGCTGCGCCTGCCGGTGTTCGGTTCGTTGTTCCGCAAGCTCGCCATGAGCCGGTTCTCCCGCAACCTGGGCATGCTGCTGGACGTCGGCGTGCCGGTCATGCAGGCGCTCGCCGTGGTCGGCGAGACCTCGGGCAACGAGGTCATCAACGTCGCCATGCGCGACGTGCAGGCCGCCGTACGCGACGGTCAGCCGATGTCCACCGCGTTGCGCCTGCACAAGATCTTCCCCGAGATGGTCACCCAAATGATCGAGGTCGGAGAAGAAAGCGGTCAGATCAGTCAGATGCTCGACAAGGTTGCCGACTTTTACGACCGGGAGGTCGACAGCGCAGCCGAATCGCTGACCGCCGCGATCGAGCCCATCATGGTTCTCGTCATGGGAGCCGTGGTCGGTGGAATGGTGATCTGTCTCTATCTTCCGATGTTCACCATCTACCAGAACATCCAGAGCGGCTGACGCTCTGGAGCTCGGGTTGCGGGCCCCCAGCCCGCAACCACTGCCCTACCACCACCCACCCCATTGCACGGAGGCAACCCCCAAATGCGAGACATCATGAAGCGGATGCGCGCCGCGAAGGGCGACGAGGGCTTCACGCTCATCGAGCTCCTGGTCGTCGTGGTCATCATCGGCGTGCTGGTCGCGATCGCCGTCCCGGTCTACCTGAACTACCGCAAGGGCGCGGCCGACAAGGCCGCCCAGTCCGATGTTCGCGGCGCGGTCAGCGCGATCGAGCAGTTCTACACCGACAACAGCAACAACTACCCGGACACCAAGTCGGAAGACAACAGCGACGGCACCAAGGGCACTCTCGAAGTCTCCCTTGCTACCGGCGGCACCACCACCGGGAAGATCACGCTGTCGGACGGAACCAAGCTCGGCTACGTCAAGGGCACAGGCCCCGACGCCGGCACCTACACGGTCTGCGCGACCAACAACGGCGGTAGCAAGTGGTACGTCTACAAGAGCAAGGACGGCGGTTCCGTCAAGGCCGTTAGCGGCACCATCGCGAGCCTCGCCACCTGCGCCTGATTCGCAGGGTCGTCATCTCGCTCGGGTGGCGGTGCCGCCGGCACCGCCACCCGGACTCTCACCCACCCCTCACGGAACAAGGAGGTCAACCGTGCCGCAGCCCGTGCTGCTCAGCATCGTCGGCCTGCTCGGCCTGGCGGTGGGTTCGTTCCTCAACGTGGTCATCCACCGCGTGCCACGCGGCGAGTCGCTGATCCGCCCCGGATCGCACTGCCCGCACTGCAGTGCGATGGTGCGCCACCGGCACAACGTGCCGGTGCTCGGCTGGCTGCTGCTACGCGGCCGGTGCGCCGACTGCCAGGCACCGATCAGCGCCCGGTACCCGCTCGTCGAGGCGGGCACCGCAGCCCTGTTCGTCGCCGTCGCGGCGCGCTTCGGCTGGTCCTGGGAGTTGCCCGCGTACCTGTACCTGGCCGCCGTCGCGGTCGCCCTGGCCGCCATCGACCTGGACGTGCTGCGCCTGCCCGACCAGATCGTCCTGCCCTCGTACGGCGTCGCGCTGGTCCTGCTCGCGCCCGCCATGATCGCGGAACACAGTTGGACCGCCGGCCTGCGCGGCCTGGTTGCCGCCCTGGTCCTCTACGCCTTCTACCGTCTGCTCGCCGCGATCCCGCGCGGCATGGGCTTCGGCGACGTCAAGCTCGCCCCGCTGCTCGGCTTCTACCTGGGCTGGCTGGGCTGGAGCTCCGTCGCGGTCGGCGCGTTCGCCGGGTTCCTGCTCGGCGGGATCGTCGGCGCGGCGCTGATGGTCACGCGGCTGGCCAACCGCAAGACCCGCATCCCGTTCGGTCCCTACATGCTTGCCGGCGCGTTCCTCGCGGTCTTCGCGGCCGCGCCGATCGCCCACTGGTACACGTCCCTGCTCAGCCCCGTGGCCTGAGCGAAGTTTCTGAGCGAAGGAAGGAAACCGATGGCTGGCGTAAATCCGATCGGGCTGGACATCGGCTCGTCGTCCATCCGAGCCGTGGAGGTACGTCGCGGCAAGGAGGAACACACGCTCACCAACTTCGGCCAGATCCCGCTGCCCGAGGGCGCGGTGCAGGCCGGGGTCGTGCAGGACCCGCTCGCGGTCACCGCAGCGGTCAAGCAGCTCTGGGCGGCCTGCAAGTTCGACACCAAGCAGGTCGTGCTCGGCGTGACCAACCCGCAGCTCGTGGTCCGCGAGGTGTCGGTGTCCAACCTGCCGGCCAAGGAGATGCGCAAGTCGCTGCCGTTCCAGGTGCAGGACATGCTGCCCCTGGCGGTGGAGAAGTCGCTGCTGGACTTCTACCCGCTCGAGGAGCCGGGCGACAACCCGACCGTTCGTGGGCTGCTCATCGCCGTACCCAAGGACGCGGTGCTCACCGCCGTACAGGCGGTGGAGAAGGCCGGACTGCGGGTCAAGAGTGTCGACCTGGCCTCGTTCGCGCTGCTGCGGGCCTCCTCGCGACTCGACACGCAGGTCGAGGCGCTCGTGGACATCGGCGCCCAGGTGACCACCGTGGTCGTGCACGCGGACGGCGAGCCGCTGTTCGTGCGTACCGTGCCGCGTGGCGGCGCCGAGATCACCCGGACCATCGCCGAGCGGCTCGGCATCGACGCCACCGAGGCGGAGGCCGTCAAGTGCCGCTTCGGGCTGCACGGCGATGAGCGCCCGGACAGCGCTACCGCGGTGGTCGAGGCGGTCCGCCCGCTGGTCAACGAGCTGCGCAGCTCGTTCACCTACCTCGCCTCCGGCGAGCGGCAGAAGCAGGTCACCCGCGTTTCGCTCAGCGGTGGCAGCGCGCTCATGCCAGGGCTGGCCGAGTACGTCCAGGAGCAGCTGCGCGTCGCGGTGATGTACGCCGACAACGCCGGCCGCCTGCGCGACACCCGCAAGGCCAAGCCGCGCGGATTCGATATTTTCGTGCCGTCGGCAGCGGTGTCGATCGGCCTGACGCTCGGAGCGGCAGCCTGATGGCGACCACCCTGATGCCCGTTGACCCGCAGACCTCCCCGATGCGGGCCACCGGCCTGCTCGCGGTCGCCGCGAATCTGCTGCCGGACGAGGTCGTCGCGGCCCGCCGCGCCCGGCGCGCCCGCAGCGCCGTGGTCGGTGCCGTGGTCGTTGTGGCCCTCCTCCTGGGTGGCTGGTACATGTACGCCCGCAACGAGACGAGCATTGCCGAGCGGGAACTGACCGAGGTCCAGGATCAGGTCGCCGCTCAGAAGCGGAAACAGAACGAGTACCGCGAGGTCGTCAGCGTTCAGCAGGAGGCCGACACCATCGCGGGTCAGCTCAAGACCGTGATGGCCACCGACCTCCCCTACGCCACGCTCGTCGACAGCCTGCGGGACACCGCCACCGCGACCGAAGTGGTCGTCACCGGCATCACCGCCAGACTCGACGACGCTCCGGCGAAGGGCACGACCGCGCAGGCAGCGACCAGCACCTCCGTCACCATGGGTGGCCTGGAGATCACTGGCACCGCCAAGGACAAGAACGCGGTCGCGCGGTATGCCGACGCGCTCGGCAAGGTTCCGAACGTCGTGAACCCCTTCGTCACCAACGTGGCCACGAGCGGCAACAGCGTGCAGTTCAGTCTCACGGCCCAGATCAGCGGAACGGCAAAGTGCGGCCGGTTCACCACCGCCTGCAAGAGCACCGGAGGCAACTGATGAGCGCCCGTCACGTCGACCGGATCTGGCTGCTCGGCGGAGTCCTTCTAATCGCGCTGTTGACCATCGCCAGCTGGTTCCTGCTGATCAGTCCCACCTACGCCGAGGCCGGCCAGCTCCACGACGAGGCCGGTGACACGCAGACGCAGCTGACCCAGTTGCGCAAGAGGAATGGCGAGCTGGAGGAGCAGAAGGCAAGACTGCCGGAGTACCGGAAGAAGCTTGAGACGTACCAGGCCGCGCTCACGTCCGATTCGGGGGTGCCGGACTTCCTGCGTGAGCTCCAGCGGTCCGGGGACACGATGAACGTCACGGTCAGCGGTCTCACCGTGGCCGACCCCGCGCCGGTCGCCGGCGCGGGCGACGTCGGCGCCCTGCCGATCACCTTGACCGCCTCGGGCAGCCCCGCGGACCTCAGCACGTTCCTCAAGCGGCTGCAGAACACCCAGCCGCGGGCATTGCTCATCGACTCGGCGAGCGTGACCTCATCCGGCAGTTCAAACGATGGCTCGTCCACCACCGTCACGGCGACGCTCAACCTCACCCTGAAGGCATTCGTCACGTCCTCCAAGGGTGGCGCGACGCCGGCCCCCACCAAGTGAGCACCCGGCGGTGAGACTGGGCTGGCGGGAAACCGTCAGCCCACGTCGAACAGGTGGCTCTCCACCTGAGCCCGGTACTCGACGTAGATCTGCCGGTAACGTTCCACCGCGCCGCGCCGGTCCCCGCAGTCGAGCAGCTCCAGGATCGCGTCGTGCCCGCGGATCCAGGTGGTCCACAGCTCGCTCTCGGCGCCCATCGCGAGAATCCGCAGAGTCCGCGCCACCACCAGGTCGACCATCGACTGCAGTTCCCGGTTCCCGCTGGCCAGGATCACGATCGTGCTGAAGTCGGCGCCGGCCGCGCCCGCCGCCAGGGTGTTGCCGGCACGCAGGCCCTCGACGAACTCCTTCTGGCGCTGGCGCATCAGGTCGATGTGGGTCGAGGTCAGGTTCTCCACGCCCCACTCGAAGCCCGCGCAGGCCAGCACGCTCATCACGTCGATGAGCTCCAGCGCGTTCTTCTGGGTGACCTTGGTGACGTGTCGAGTGCGGTTCGGGGCTATGTCGATCAGGCCCTCGACGGAGAGCTGGGCGATCGCCTCCCGGACCGGGGTGATGCTCACCCCGAGTCGAGCCGCGAGTTCGGCGTCCTTGACGAGGGTGCCGGGCGGCAGCTCCCCCGAGATGATCTCGTTACGGAGCTGACGCACCACGGCTGCGGTGCGTGTCGGCGGGACCGCATAGGTCATACCGTCAGCCTACTCACCGTGACAACAGGCCCTGATGCGTACGCGCCGGTTCGTGGCACCAGTGCGCCGGCAACCGACCTGCCACGAGGCGACAACCAAAAACTCTCACCTTCGCGCCCGGCCGGTCGATGAGGTCGCGTGGAATGTCGGGCCGGCGCGCGGCCCCGCGTCCACCAGAAGGGAGCGGTATGTCCGCCGGTCGAGCACGCGCCAGCACACGGTTGCGGGCGTTTCTCGTGCGCCAGTGGTCAGGCCGTCCGACGTCGCCGTCCTCCGGTGACCGGGGCTTCACGCTCGTCGAAGTGCTGGTAGCGCTCTCGGTGATCGGCATGGTGATGTCCGCGACCGCCCCGTTCCTGGTCCAGTCCGTCATCCTGACCAACCGGCTGCGGACCGAGCAGTCCGCGAAGCTGATCGCCGTCGACGCCGTCGAGCGGGTCCGTGCGGTGAAGCCCGATGACTTGACGAACGGGCGGGCGCCGGCCCCTGCGGCCAGCCAAGGGCACTGGACGGTGGATCCGTCCCCCACCTGCACCGTGTCCGGCAACACAATCCCGTGCGGGAGGTCAACCAAGCTGGCCGCCGAACTGAACGCCACGTGGGTCTTCTCCCCGTCGGTGGGCGCGACGACCCTGACCGTGCCCGCCACTCCGGTCGAGGCGAGCCGCAACGGTGTGAAGTACTACCAGCGATGGTTCGTGGGCCAATGCTGGCAGCAGTGGTCCGGCGGAGGCGCCAGCGCGGTGTCGACCTGCACCCCCACGCCGCCCACGCTCGCCGCCAATGCCGTCGAGTACGTCCGGGTCATCGTGTCGGTGACCTGGGACGCGCCCGGCTGCCGCAAGCCCGCGAAACCGGGGGACCCTTCGTCGGCCGTGCCCGTCTGTGAATTCGTGACATCGACGCTGATCAGTGCCAAGGAAGACGCGAGCTTCGCGGCCAACCCCAAGCCGCTCACGCTGGACGCGCTGGCGAACCAGGAGGTGTACGTCGGCGACGTCGTCAACCTCCGGATCGTCAGCCGTGGCGGGATGTCGCCACTGACCTGGGCCCTGTCCTCCACCTCCGCCCCTCTGCCGGCCGGCCTGACGCTGTCGTCCTCCGGCGCGATCGTCGGCACCCCGACCGCGCCGACCCCAGCGAGGACCATCACCGTGACCGCAACCGACAAGTCGCTCCCCGCGGTGTCGAAGAGCATCACCTTCACTTTGACGGTCATCGGCCCGCCGAAGCTCGTGAAGCCCGCCGACCAGGTGACCATGCTGGGAACTCCCGTGACGTTGGCCATCTCGGCAACCGACGGAAAGGCACCCCTCAACTTGACCATCACCGGCCTGCCGCTCGGCCTGACGCCGAACTCCGGAGTCATCTCCGGCACCCCGACCGCGGTGCAGGACGCCACCGACGTCAAGGTCGAGGTCACCGACGCGAACGGCAAGACGGCGACCGTGACGTTCAAGTGGACCATCGCGGCCCCGCTGCCGGTGAGCGGCCCGACCTCGCCGCCGCTGACCATCGACACCCCGATCACCCCATTCACCATGACCACCTCCGGTGGCACGGCGCCCTACACCTGGGCGGCGACCGACCTGCCGCCCGGCTTGTCGATCAACCCGGCCACCGGGGAGGTGACCGGCACCCCGACCACCGGCACCCGGTACATCACGACGGTGCGCGTCACCGACAGCCGCGGCGTCACAGGCTCGGCGACGCTCGTCCTGACCGTCAGCAGCCGAACGTCCAGTGACATGGAGATCACCACGCCGAGCGCGGCGTCCCCGGACCAGGACACCGCGGTGAACACCTCGGTCTCGCTGACTGCCACGGCCGTGGGCGACTCCAGCGGGCAGACGTGGACCGCCAGAAATCTGCCCACCGGTCTGACGATGACGAGCGCCGGAGTCATATCCGGCAAGCCCACGACCAAGGGCACCTCCGTGGTCACGCTCACCGTGACGACCCAGTCGAAACGTACAGCCGTCACGATGTTCATCTGGACAGTGCGATGATGCGCCGGCTGTCCCGCGCGCTGCGGCCGCGGCGCGACGACGCGGGCATCACTCTCATCGAGATGCTGATCGCGATGGGCCTCATGTCCATCGTCATGGCTGTCGCCACCAGCGGCATGGTGCAGGTGTTCCGCGTCAACTCCGCGACGGAGACCCAGGCCGTGGGCCAGTCGCAGCTGAACATCGCGACCCAGCGCCTGACTGAGCAGGTGCGCTACGCGTCCTGGGTCGGCAACGCTTACCCGGTCGCCGAAGCGAGGTACATCAACTTCGCCCTGCCGCAGGCCAAGGTCGTGGGCGGGGTCCCGTCCCAGACGGTCACGCTCTACTGCGTGCGGCTACGTGTCCACCTGGACGCGCAGCCGGCAAACGGCCGGGACGGTAGAGGGATTCTCCAATCCAACAAGTGGGAACAGGGCAAACCCACCACTACTGCCACTGGTTGGCGGACGTTGGCTTCCAACATCGACACCGCCTACCCGACCGGTGAACCGTTCGAGTTCAAACCACGAAGTTCCACCCCCGTCTTCGCCGGTTCCACCACCACCACAGCGAACGCCGACCTGCTACGGATCCGGCTGACGGTGCGGTTGGCGCGTGCGGGCTCGAAGGAGGACATGGTCGCCTCGACGGACACGACCTACACCGCGGCGAACACCATCACGGCAAGCACAGAAACCGTTACCAACAGCAAGAAATGCGAAACGGAAAACCCGACATGAGGTACGTACCCTGGAAAGCGCCGCGCAGCGGGGACGCCGATCGCGGTTCGATGCCCTTGGCCATTCTCCTGACGACGGTGGCCCTGGCCGGGAGCGCCGCGATGGTGCCATACGTGGTGCGTCAGGCCGACGAAAACCGCAATGTCACCCGGGAGACGGAGACCCTGGACGTCGCTCAGACCGGCCTGGATGTGGCACTCGCCCAGGTCCGCGCGGCCAAAGATGGCGACGACGCGGGTTTCCTCGACGCCCTGCCGTGCTCGGTCGACGGGCCGAAGACACTGAATCCAGTGAATCCGGTAGACGCCTCCGGGAACCCGAACTACTACGTGCCGTACCAGGTGAAGATCGTCTACTACCAGGCGCAGGATCCGGAGACCGGCGCCTTGAGCGGCCCGCTGGCCTGCCCGCTGACCAAGATCCCGGCCGCCGCCACCTTCACGGTGATCGGCAGTAACGTTCCTGGGGCGCCGCTCGTGCAGGGTGGGAAGGACACGCGCACGTTCCGGTCGACGTACACGTTCAAGACATCGGACGCGAAGGTCGTCGGCGGCGCCATCCGCCTCGACCAGCCCACGAGTCCGGGGCTGTGCCTGGACTCCGGTGGCACGCTGATCAATCCGATCCCGGCGGTGGGCGCGGCGGTCAAGATGGAGAACTGCACCCCGGCAAACGTGGTGCCGGGCTCCGCGCAGGATCGCGGCCCTATGCAGCGATTCCAGTACACCCGGGAGCTCAACATCAAACTCGCCGGTTCGGAGTCGTCGACGGCACCGGACGGCCTGTGCCTCGACGCGCCGGTGAGTCCGGCCCGGAAATCGGGCGACGCAGTGAAGTTCCAGCCCTGCCTGGGCCGCAATCCGCGCCAGCAGTGGAGTCTGGACAACAGCTCCAACTTCCGCGGCACCACGGACGGCGTCAATCTGGATAGCACCTGCCTGAACCTGAAGACCGCCGGCAAGGCCGGCGATCCGATCGTCCTCGGCTCCTGTGGCGGCGGAGCCAACCAACGCGTGTTCCGGCCGGAGGCCAAGGTGGGCGCCGGCATGGCGGAGCTGGACCCGGTGACGGGGCTGGTTCCCACCAACCAACTGGTGAACTATCAGCAGTTCAGCCGCTGCCTCGACGTCACGAACCATGACGTCAACATGTCGTACATGATCGCGTGGTACTGCAAGCAGGCGCCGGACGGCAGCGTGTCCTGGAACCAGCGGTGGACCACTCCGGCGCCGTCGACCTCCGCGGTGAACCCGACAGTGGACCGCATCCGCACGACCGGCAGCGGCAGCCCCGGCGTCTGCCTGCGCAGCCCACGCTCCACCGTCGCGACCAAGTACGTGACCACGGTGTCGTGCGCCGCGACAGGCACGCTGACCGACGCCAGCCTGAAATGGATCGTGTACGGCGCCACGGGCGTCGACAAGACCAGGTACACCATCGTCGACGTCGACGGCAATTGCCTCACGCCCACTGACCTGACCGTGGCGAGCCCCGACACCCATGGGGACGGCACGGCCAAGGTCAAGGTCGCCGTCTGCGACGGCAGCGATCTACAGAAATGGAACGCGCCCGCGAGCTTCAAAGACAAGACGGGCCTTTCCGACACCGTCGAGGTTCGTTGAGCGCATTGATCTGCGGTCTGTGCAACCGTTCCGGCAGATGAATTGCAGAAATAGCCAAGTGCGGCCCGCCGAAACCTGGCGGGCCGCACTTGCATTTGTTCAGTCCTGGTTGCTGACCGCGCCGTTGTCCCCGGCGTTCTCGCCCGCACCCTTGTCGGCAGCACCCGCATCGTTCCCGGCCGCGTTGCCATTCTTGTGCGCACCCGCGTTGCCGTTGTCATTGGCGTCGGCCTGGTCGTTCGCGTCGGCCTGGTCGTTCGCGTTGCCCTGGTCGTTCGCGTTGCCGT
The DNA here is from genome assembly GCF_004217545.1 of Krasilnikovia cinnamomea. Lineage (NCBI taxonomy): Bacteria > Bacillati > Actinomycetota > Actinomycetes > Micromonosporales > Micromonosporaceae > Krasilnikovia > Krasilnikovia cinnamomea. Next base: position 4,442,110 of record NZ_SHKY01000001.1, on the reverse strand, counting down.
TGTCCGCGGCGTCCTGGCCCGCCGCCGCCTTGGCGTCGGCAAGGTCGAGGCAGGCCTTCAGCAGCGCCTGCTGAGCCGCGGTGACCTCGGCGTCCGCGGCCTGCTGACCGGCCGCACCCTGGTTCGCAGCCCCGGCACCGTTGTTCCGGTCGGCGGCATCACCCTCAGCCGCACCGTTGCCACGCGCCGCCCCGTTGCCCTGGGCCGCACCGGCCGCGCCGTTGCCCTGCCCATTGGCCGCACCGCGTCCGGCGCCCTTGGCGGCAGCGCGCGCCTTGGCCGCTGCCGCGCGGGCCTGCTTGGCCTGCATGGCGCGCATAGCCTTCGCCGCACGCTTCGCCTGCTTGGCATTGTCGGCCGCGGCCGCACCCTGCTGACCAGCCGCGTTGTCCTGCCCGGCCGCCGCGTCGTCCCTGCCCGCCGCCTGGTCCGCAGCACCCTGGTCGGCCGCGAACGTGTCGCACGCCGTCTCCAGCGCCGCGGCCGACAGCGCCGCCTGGTCGTTGGCGTTCTGCTGCGCCGGGGCCAGCTTCTCCCCGTCGCAGATGACGTCATTGCCGTTGACCTGCAGCTGGGCGCACTTCGAGACGTCGAACTGCTGCCCGTTGACGGAGATGACCCCGTCCGCCTTCGTGGTGTTCTCGCCAGCCGACGCGAACTGCACGCCGGTCACCCCGCCGACCACCAGCACGCCTGCGAAGACTGCGGCGCCGATCAGCCTGCGGTTGTTACCGGAACCTCGTCGCTGTCGCAGTCTCATCACCACTCCTCGTTCGTTGAACCGTCGATGTCTGTCACGCACCAGTACGGAGCGGCACGCGCCGACGGTTCAATTTCCGGGAGAATGAGCCCGCATTTCGCCGTATCGGGAAATTGCGTGCGCCGCGTCACCGTTCGGCGACGCGGCGCAGCGAAACCCGCGCTCCACAATGGCTATTCGGCAGCGACGTACCGGATGATCATTGTGCGGGCCAGGGCATGAGCACGACCTTTTCGCAGTCGTCCTGCTTCTTCTTGAAGATCTCGTACCCGTGCGCCGCCTCGTCGAACGCAAGGGTGTGCGTGATGATCCGGGTCGGGTCCAACTCCCCGCGCTCGATGCGCTCCAGCAACGGCCGCAGATACCGGTGCACATGACACTGGCCGGTGCGCAACGTGAGCCCCCGGTTCATCCACGCCCCGGCCGGGAACTTGTCGAGGAATCCGCCGTAGACACCGACGACGGAGACGATGCCGCCGCTGCGGCACGACAGGATGGCCTGGCGCAGCGCGTGCGGCCGTCACGTGGGCGGCGCCGAGCACCCGGGCACTGTCCATGGTGAACTGCCCGACCGGGCCGCAGCCCCACACCGCCACCACATCGGAGGGCTGGATGTCACACATCTCGGCACCCATGTACCCGGTGGGCAGGATGTCGGGCAGGAACAGGACCTGCTCGTCGGCGAGGTCCGACTCGATCTTGATCGGACCGACGTCCGCGAACGGAACCCGCGCGTACTGCGCCTGCCCGCCGGCGAATCCGCCGGTCAGGTGGGAGTAGCCGAAGATCCCGGCGACCGGGTGGCCGAACATCTTCTCCGCGATGCCCGCGTTCGGGTTGCTGTTCTCGCAGCACGAGTACAGCTCGTTGGCGCATGCCGCGCACGCGCCGCAGGCGATCGGGAAGGGCACCACGACGCGGTCGCCGACGCGCAGCCGGCCGGGGCCGACCTCGACGACCTCACCCATGAATTCGTGGCCCAGGACGTCGCCGTCCCGCAGGGTCGGCACGTACCCGTCCACGAGGTGCAGGTCGGAGCCGCAGATGGCGGTCGAGGTGATCTTCACGATGGCGTCCCGGCGGTTCAGGATGCTGGGCTCCGGCACGTCCCGGACCTCGACCTTGTTGCACCCGGCCCAGGTGGTCGCCCTCATGCGATCTCCCCCTCGGCCAGTTCGTCGGGGGACATCGGCCGCGCGAGCCGCTGCGGGAACTCCCCGCGCGCCCGCTTGCCGTACGGCGCGCCGTCCGAGCGCACCGCCTCGCCGGTCTCCAGTACCTGCTTGAACCGGCGCAGGTCGTCGTCCAGCTGCTGGTGCGGCTCCTCGCCGAAGTACTTGGCCACCGCCTTGCCCAGCTCCCCGCCGGGGATCTCGTACTCCAGCCGCACGTACACCTCGGTGCACACCGGGTCGGGGGCCGGCTGGAATCGGACCACCCCGGTGTTCGGTACGTCCGCCTCGCCCACGGACCGCCGCCGAGGCGGTCAGCGTGGCGGCGAATATGTCCGACCGTGTGTCCGCCGTTCCGAGATCTGGGACACGAGATCCGCGGCGGGCGGTGTGACGCACGAAACCTACGAACCCTCGCGCATCGGCCGAACTTCCGGATGTCAGCCACACACGGCAGGGCCAAGCACGGTACGGAAGGGGCAGGACTTATGCGGAAGTCGCGGGGGATCGCGAGCGTGCTGATGGCCGTACTCGGCGTCGTGATGGCCGGGGCGGGCCCGGTGCTGGCGCTGCAGGGCGTGCAGGCCCAGCGCGAGGTGCGGCACGAGCTGGCCGCCCAGAAGATCGCGTTCCCGACCGACCAGGCCAAGCTTCCGGACGCCCTGAAGAGGTACGCCGGGGAGAAGGTCACCACGGGCGGCGAAGCCAAGGCGTACGCCGAGTTCATCTCGGCGCAGGTGGCGCAGGCCACCGGCGGTAGGACGTACCAGGAACTGTCCGCGCAGCCCGCCGCGGGTGGCCAGCTCACTCAGGCCCAGCAGACCGCCCTCATGGGCGAGGCGCTGCGCGGCTCGCTGCTGAGCGCCAACCAGGCGGAGAATCTGAGCTGGCTGCTGATCGGCCTGGGCGTGCTGCTGACGGCGATCGGCGCGGTGTTCGCTCTGACCGGCTTCAGCATGCGGCCGCCGCGGATCGTGGTGCCGGACTCCCCTGAGGCTCTGGAGAGCCTGCACCTGCGCCTGCGCTGAGGTGCGACGCGGCGGCTAGTCGGTCGCGGTGCGGGCCCCCCGCGCCGCGATCACGACCACCGCGGCGAGGGCGACCAGCCCGATCGCGGTTCCGGCCGGGACCAGGTACGCCGGAAGCTCCGCACTGGGACTGGACTCGATGTACGCGTTGGGCGCACCGCTGTCGTACCCCAGGACCTGGTAGAGCTTGCAATACAGTGCGAATACGGGCGCGGCCGCGGCGACGGTGGCCGTCACGCCGAGCATCGCCACTGTTGTCCGGTGGGCTCGGCCGGCTTGCCGGACCCGGGTCGTGAGCGCGGCCACCAGCAGCCATCCGGCCAGCGCGCCGGTCAGCAGCCCGGCGACCGTGCAGGGCACGACGGCGGCGGTGTCGACCGCCCACACGTCGAAGCGGGCGTCCGTACGCACGTCGACGCCGTACAGCACGCCGTCGAGGGCGCTCTGGCTGAAGCCCGTCAGCTTCAGCCCGTCCTTCGTCGCCCTGAACATGATCGACCTCTGCGGGACCACGACAGCGGGGCCCAACAGCTCTGCCTCGGCGCTGGTCACTTCCCGTGTTTCGGTGAACTGGACGATCCGCCAGCCCGCGCTGGTCAGGGCAGCTCGGACCCGGTCGCCCGGGTAGGGCGCGGGAGTCAGCGCCCTCGAGGCCACGACGGGTCCGTTCATCGCCGTCTCCCAGGGGAAGACGTCCGCCTGCGCCGGGGTCGCACCGAGCATGTCGACGGTCAGGGTGCGGATCTGATCGCCGGACGGCACGGAGGTGGCCGTTCGCCAGCCCAGCCACGTACCGCCCGCGCTGCCGACCGCGCCCAGCGCGATCGCGGCCAGCACCGCGGCCAGCACGGCGAACGGCCGCCGGACCGGCAGCCGGAACCGTTGCCGGATGCCACATGCCACCAGGTGCAGCCGCTGCGCGAGGGTCGGTTCGTACCCGGACTCGGCCATGTCCATCAGCGTCGTGAAGATCTCGACGCCATGCCGGCGGCGATAGGGACCTGGATACGCCCAGAGCAGCCGGCGGAAACGCCGTTCGGCACGGGCCTGGGCGGCGTTCATCAGGCCATCCCGGGCTGAGCGGGTCCGAGGGCAGGCCCACCGGCTGGGCGCCGCAGCCGGGCCTCCGCCGCGTCGGCGTTGCGGCGCAGCCGGGCCACCTGCGCGGCGAGCGCGGCGGCACCGCTGTCGGTGAGCCGGTAGTACCGGCGCAGCCGGCCGTCGATGGCCTCCTCCCGGTCGACCTCGACGAGGCCCTGCTCGGCGAGGCGGTCCAGGGCGCCGTAGAGCGTGCCCGGACGCAGGACGACGTCACCGTTCGACAGGGTCTCGACGGCACGGATCACGCCGTAGCCGTGGGCCGGTTCGGCCGCCAGCGCCGTCAAGATCAAGAACGTGGGTTCCTGCATGAGCGGGAACGCTACAGCCGCGGTTATATAACGTCAATCGTAGTAGTCAGTTTGACGTTATATACCGGGTGACGTATCTTCCCCGACCATGTCAGCTCCCCTGGCACCCGCCTCATTGATCCTCACCGCGCTGACCCGCGGCCCGCTGCCCGGCTACGCGGTGATCCGCGAGGTCGCGGCCGTCTCGGACGGTGAGGTCAAGCTCCGACCCGGCACGCTGCACGGAGTCCTGGACCGCCTGGCCGAACGACGGCTCGTGGAGATCGACCGGGAGGAGGCCGTCGGCGGCCGGCTCCGACGCCACTACCGGCTCACCGCCACCGGCCGGGCAGCGGCACCGGCGAGCCCGTCGACCGGTGCGCCACCCCGGCTCGCCGCCCTGGACGGCCTGCGGCTGCTCGCCGCGCTCGCGGTCGCGGTCCATCACTACACCGCGTACTGGGCGCTCGACGGCGTCCACACGCCTGCGTACTTCCTGCCCGACGCCAGCCGCATCACCATCTACGGCTTCCTCGGCGTGGAGCTGTTCTTCATGATCAGTGGGTTCGCGATCTGCATGAGCAGTTGGGGGCGGACACTGCGGTCCTTCTTCGCGTCCCGCGCGAGCCGCCTCTACCCGGCGTACTGGACCTGCGTCATCATCACCGTCGCGGTCACCACGCTGCTGCCCATCAGCGGCCACATACCGCAACGCGTACCACTGTCCTGGACCGACATCGGCGTCAACCTCACCATGGTGCAGGAGCCGCTCGGGGTGCCCGCTGTGGACAACGTCTACTGGACCCTCTGGGCGGAACTGCGGTTCTACCTGCTGTTCGCGGTCGTCGTGGCGTGGGGCGTCACGTACCAGCGGACGGTCGTGTTCCTGATGTCCTGGATGCTGGCCGCCTGCGCCGCCACGTCGCTCGACGTACCACTGCTGAAGGCGATCACCGTTGGGGAGTTCGCGGGGTACTTCATCGCCGGTGTCGCCATCTACCTGATGCACCGCTTCGGGCCGACACCATTGCTGTGGCTGATCGTCGGCCTGTCCTGGTGGGTGAATCTGCACCGCCTCAAGGAACGGGTCGGCCCGCACGGCTTCGACATTCCGCTGCGGCCCGCGATCCTTATCGTGACCCTCGGGTACGCGATCCTGCTGCTGATCGCCCTCACCGGTCGGGGCCGCCCCGCCTGGCGCTGGTTGACGCTGGCCGGAGCACTGACGTACCCGTTCTATCTGCTCCACCAGCGGATCGGATACACCGTCATCCGCTACGGGTACGAGCTGACCAGCCTGCCCGTCGGCGTCCTGATCAGCGTGACGGTCGCCCTCATGCTGGTCCCCGCCTGGCTGGTCCACCGGTACGTCGAGCGTCCCCTCGGTCCCCGGATGCGCGCCGCGCTGCGACGGGCGTGCGAGCCCCGCGCCCGAGGAGGCGACCCGCACGGTGCCGACCGCTGAACAAAGCCGTCCCAGGAGCCGTTCCGGTCGGTCACGATTGTTGGATGGCGAAGGTAAGCGGGGCAGCGCTGGTCGCGGCAGTGCTTCTGGTTACCGCCTGCGACGCGCCTCGGGCCCGCGACACGGCCGGCCCGGCCGCTCCCCCCGCTCCGGCGCCGCCCGCCACCCCGGCCGCATCCAGCGCGGCGAGCAGCTGTGCCGGTGGCCGGGTCAGCGTCGGTCCGACGCGGCGGCGCACGGTCATCCTCGCGCTGGCCCCGGCGGTCACGATCACCTCGCCAAAGGGGGGCAAGCTGGACCCAGGATCGCTGCGGGACGTGCGCCAGTACCGAGCGCAGGTCGTCGCACAGAAGCCCGTGCCGCAGGACAAGGTCTACCGCGCGTTCGTCCAACGGTGGGACGACCCCGCCGCGATGCCGGCACTTGGCGAGGTGGCCCCGGTCAACCACTCCCCCGGCGATTCGGCCGTGGTGAACCGCCCAGGCCGCTACGTCCAGTACGAAGGGGTCCAGGCCGTGGAAGCGGCGTTCTCCTATACCTGCGGCAAGGCGACGGTACGGGGCACCGCCTCCTCCTGGATCGGCCCCATCTCAGGGGTTCTCGGATGCGACAGCACCGATCGACCGCCTGATGTGGCCTCGTACAAGGACGTCATCGCCGCCTGCCGCGAATAGTTCGGCCGGTGGCTCCAGCGCCCGTTCAACGCAGGCGAGCTCGTTCGTCGACGAAGCGAGTGCTTCTCGCGCGACGTATGACGGCTGCGCGTCGGATCAGGCGAGCGGCGTCGCCCCGGCACGGGCCCGACACCGCACCAGATACGCGAGTGCGAAGCCGATGGTCACCGTGAGCAGCACCAGCAGGGGGCCGGTGGCGCGGCTGAGCTGCACCCACAGCGGCAGCTCGGAGTCGCTGATGGCGGCGCCCAGTTCGTTGTCGTGGAACAGGCCGGTTGCGGCTGCCGTCCACCAGCGCGGTGCGTGCTCGCGCGGTGCGGCGTGTGGGCTGAACCCGACCAGAACAAAGCTCACCGTGGCAGCGTGCAGCGCGACCAGTCCGCCCACGGCGCTGGTCACGATCGCCGGGATCCTCGACATGCCCGCCGTCATGATCATGGTGAGGACCAGCACGGCGCCGCCGGCAAGAAACCCCACTGCGGATTCGGCCAGCCGGTCGGTGGCCACGCCGATCAGCAGCGCCACCATGCCCACCACCGGGAGTACGACGGCGAGTACGCGCCGTGGCCTGGCCTGCCTGCGGCTCACGAGAACGCCCAGCAACACTCCGATCACCGCCAGTGCCACGTGGAACGACAGGCCGACCAACGCCTCTTCGATTCTCGTCGACGACATTCGACTGCCCTTCCCTTTGCCCAGGTCAGCGGATGGATCATGAAAACACACAGGTCGCGGCCGCGTCAGCCCTCGGCGGCCGCCCCGTTCACGCCAGCCACGGCGGTGGCCTTGTCCCGGTGAGGTAGACATGGCGCGGTGAACCTGTCGTTCAAGTTCGCGCTGATTGAGGTGCTAGAAGGCCCGTCGGCTGAGTTCAGCCTCGGCCACCTGGTCGTGCGGGGCAGCGCAGGCACCGCCGACTCGACTGAGCGCGGGCCATCGGGGGCCATGGTGGTGTCTCTGAGCGTGGTCGACCTTCTCTACAGTGCGCAGTTGCTGATCGCCAATCACCGTCGACTGGCCCGGGGCGTTGAGGATCGCTACGAGTTCATCGGCGCTGACAGCTCGTTCCAGCTGGTGCTCACGCAGGCACGAGGACAGGTCGCGGTACACCACGGACGCGTCGAAATCGCGTCGCTGCCCCTCGCGGAGTTCGCCTCCGTCTGCGAACGGGACCTGTGCGGCTTCGAGGAAAGCCTGCTGGCAACGGGCGCGATGGGCACGGCTGCCGGAGATCTGCGGGCCGCCGTTGCCGACTTCCGTCGTGTCGTTGCCGAGACACAGGTCTCGTAGCCGTACACGGCCTGACGGGCCGCTGCGCTGATTCGACGATCGCTCCCGGTAATACCGTTCGCGGCGTCGCCTACGCCCGCGTCCCGCCGACGCTGCCGGGCGGGCCGGTCGACGGCATGGAGGACTCCATCGGTGATCGAGGCCGCTTCCGTCAACCCGGCTGATCCGACTGTCAGATTCTTGCCGCGTGTGGGGACCCCAGAGCCGTTGCCGCTCATCCCCGACCGGTACTGCGGACAGCTTCCGCCCAGGCGTCGACCTCATCGCCGTCCCAGATAGGGCCTTGATGCAACTCCGCTGCGGGCTCCGGGAAGCCCTCAACTGCCCAGATCCGCATACCGACTTCGTGACTGCCGTAGAACCTGGGGCGCGCTTCGACTTCGTTCACACCGGGCTCTTTGTTGCTCTTCATGTTCCTCCCCTCTCAACCAGCGGTTGCCCGACGGGCCGGATGGACCAGCGGCCAAGCGACCGTCCCGCGACCTAGAATGTAGTCATCTTGTTCCTGCTTGTCTACCTTAGCGTCGCTACGTATCGCCTTGTAGCTGCCGATAGGTAGACGTGATCGCCGCTCTAACGTCGCCTTCATGAGCAAGTCCGCGCGCTCCCTCCGCCACGACGGGCCGGTGGCGGTCTACGTCCAGATCGCGGACTACATCGAGGCGGACATCAAGGCAGGCACGCTCCAACCTCACGACCGCATCCCCACCGAAGGCGACATGCACGCCGAATGGGGCGTGGCTCGCACGACCGCGCGCCGAGCGGTCGCACTTCTGCGCGAACGCGGCTTGGTATACACCGTGGAGAAGCGCGGCACTTTTGTCTCCCCGCCATAGCGCTTCCTCGCGGTGTCGGTGCAAGGGTTGCGATGGCAGAGGCAGGTTCGCCAGACCTGCAGAGGCCGGGGACTTGAAGCACTACAAGCGACAGTGACAACGGCCGGTTCCGCGATACACATCCGCCACCGACCGGGATCATGCGATCTCCGCGGCGCTCGACGACTTGATCGAGGAGGCACGAAGCAAGATCACGGACCCTAGTGGCACGTTAGTGGCACGCGAGGCCAGTTAGCCGTAGGAATGACGAACGCCCTGGCTTCGGGATCACGGTCCCGAAGCCGGGGCGTCTGTCGATCTCATCAAGGGTAGAGCTGAGGGGACTCGAACTCCTGAACCCCCACACTGCCAGGGGGCACTCGGCCAAGATCGCTGAGCTGCGACGCGCTGACCAGAGCGAACGTAGGTCAACTTCCCGTGATTCCCCGCGACTCCCCTTCTGCACCCGCCCATCTGGCAGGTTGTCGGCGTTGCCCGGGGTCACTCATCCTCCTACAGCGGACGCCGGTGGGTACTCATCCACGCTTCCACGTCCTGGGCGAGCCATAACTTGCCGGTGGCCCGGTCGGGGCGCCCCCGCCGTGGCTCTCCCGGCGAAGGGTCGACTCGGGGTCGACTCCTGTGCGAGACGTCACATGCCCGCGCCGCGAGGTCAGGCGGGCCGTGCCGATAGAGAGAGTTGCCAGCGGCCGGGTGGCCCAGGCGTGACCCTGATCTGCAGGAGGGGCGGAAGACCGTCATGACAGTGCTGTTCCGGCGCGAGACGTCGCTGCCCTCCCCGGTCGCCGCCATGGCTGGGCGGATGGGGACACCGCGGCCAACCGACGGCGCGACGATCGAGAAGATCGTGGAGCAGCGGCTGTTGACCGCCGAGTTCCAGCCCCTGGTCAGCCTGGGTACGCGGCACGTGGTCGGCTTCGAGGCCCTCGCCCGGGGCCCGGCGGATACCCAGTTCGCCTCGCCCGCCGCGATGTTGACCGCTGCGGCGACCAAGGAACTGCTCACCGAACTCGACATGGTCGCCCGCGCGGTCGCCGCGGACGTCGTCCTCAAGGCGGACCTGCCCGAGGAGACGATGCTGTTCGTCAACGCCCTGCCCCAAGGGCTGCTCGCCGACGCACCCGACGACCTTGCCGACGTGCTGCGCAGAGCCCTCCGCCGGTACCGGATCGTCACTGAGATCGACGAGGCGGTGCTCACCGGCGACCCGCTCATGGCGCTGGCCGCAGCCAACCGGGTCCGCGCCCTCGGCGTACGGGTGGCCATCGACAACTTCGGCGCGAGCACCGACGCGCTGGCATTGCTGCCGCTGTTAGCACCTGACGTGATCAAGCTCGACATGGGTCTGCTCGCCCATGCCCCCAATGCCCACGCCGCGATGGTGCTGGACGCCGTCTACAGCTACCGGCAGGCCACCGGCGCGCTGGTCGTCGCCCAAGGCGTCGAACACGACCATCAACTGCCGTTCGCCGCTGGTCTGGGTGCCCGGCTCGGGCAGGGCTACCTGTTCGGCGCGGCCGCGACCGTACCCCAGTTGTCCGGCGAAGGCGTCGACAGCATCACCCTGCCGGCGCCGGTCGCGCTCCAAGACGACGACCCCGAAGCGCTCGTTCTGCCCGGGGAGGAGATCACCGCACCGGGATCGCTGGTGCGGGAACTCGCCGCGCGTTTGGAGCGCACCGCCACGAACAGCGAAATTCCGGCCGCGACAGCCATCGTCTGTCCGGACGGCCGGTTCCCTTCCGGGGTGCCGCTCACCGCCGCGAACCAGCTCGCCCGCAACAGCGCGATGACCCTCCTGCTCGCCCCCCACGCGGAGCTGCGCCCGATCCGGCGCGCGCACATGGCGTCCCTGCCGAACGGCGACCCGCTGTTCAAGCACACCGTCATCGCGATACTCACCCCGTCCGCCGCCGCGGCCCTGGTCGCCACGGCCGACCCGAACACCGAGGACACCTACACCTACCGGTTCAGCCGAGACCCCGAGGTGGCCACTAGGCTGCTCCACCACCTGCTCAAACGCGCCGCACACGACGCATAGGCCCCCCAGCCAGCAGCCACGGTTGCGGGTCGCGCTTCCTCATGTCACCGACCACGACCACCGAAGATCAGGTCATACCGATACACCCGTTTGAGTTAGGAGTTCTTAAGCCGGCCGACACGCCGTAGCGTGCCCTCAACCGGCGAAATGCCGGGCGAACTCCGGGTGCGGGTGGGTGACCCGTACGGCGGTACCGTCGGGTGCGGCCTGGGTGTGGGTCAGTTTGGGCAGCCCGGCGTAGCTGAACGGCCACGGCGAGGCAACGATCGCGACGAATCCGAGGAAGAACGGGATCGCTAGTACCTTCGAGCCGCCCTCGACGGAGGCTTGAGCGGCGCCCGCAGCGATCATCGCCACAAGGCCGCCGAAAAACAGGAACGCCGCCACGGCCAAGCCGATGTGACGCCGCCGCAGGCAGCGGGCGCACAGCGGCCAGTCCTGCACCTTGACGAACTTCACATGACCCAGATACTCGCCGGCTCGGTCCAGGGCCGTGTATCCGGGCACGAGGAGCCGGCGGGCACGCGACACCTTTGGGCGCGATTTCACGACGAAGTCGACGCGCTGCGCCTGGGCCAGGCCGTGCTGGACGCAGACCTCGGGCAGCCGGGGGTGCGTGGCCAGCCAGTCAGCCGGAAGGTCAAGCTCGGCGGGTGCTGGCGACACGGGACCTCCTGTGCTCAAGCTCGCCGCTACGATGGCAAGCCGCTGCCTCGCAGCGTAGCTACTGTCTTCAGACACGGGGGAATCGATGTCCTTCAGCGCCGACGACGAAGCCATCCGACGCTTCGGGGAAACTCTGGCCGGGTTGACCGACGACGCGAGCCGCGCCGACGGCTACGCCAGGGATGCGCTAAGCATCGGCTACAACGACGGCCGCATGTTCTTCACCGTGGTCGAGACCGCCACCACCGTCCGGGAAACCCTCACCGCCCAGTACAAACAACTGGCAAAGCTGATCGATGCCTCCGCCATCGAGATCGACAAGACGGCCAACAGTTACCGCGACACCGACCAGGCCTCCGCTGCCCGCCTCGACGCGACCTACTGACCGTCGCGTCCATCCGACAGGAAGGCTTGCACCGTGACCGCTGCACCCGCTGGCGCCCTGACCCCGCCGGTTGCCGTCGCGCCCGTTCCCGACTTGGTCAACAACATCCTCGGCGGCAAGCAGTACATCAGCCCGTCGTACTGGGTCGGCTGGGCGATGGAGAAGCTGTTCGGGCTCAACCCCTGGGGGTGGATCGCCGAGCAGTTCGCCGGCGACTGGAACGCCGCCGCCGAAGCCAGCGACGCCCTCAACAAGCTTGCCGAGTTCAACCGGCGCTACTCCGCCATCCTCGACGAAGCCACCGTCGCGCTCGTCCCCGGCCAGTGGGACGGCCAGGCCGCCGAGCAGGCCCGCACCTACTTCCTCCAACTGGCCACTACGCTGGAGCAACAGGTCGAAGCCCTCGAAGCCGTCGCCGGGCAGTTCCGCACGCTGGCCGCCGGTATGCAAGAGATGGCCGAATCTCTTAAGAGTCTCTGCCAGGACCTGGGTGATCTGCTCATCGTGATCGGCATCAGCGCTGCCGCCACCGCCGCGACCAGTTGGACGGGCGTGGGCGCCGTCATCGGCGGTTCCGCTACCGCCGTCGAGATCGCCCAAGCCATCCGGCTCTGGTACTTAGTCCTCGACGCCCACGACGCCGCCTGGGCCGCCGTGCAAGGATTCACCGGAATCTGCGCCGGCTACCTCGGAGCCCTGCACGGCATGGAAAACCACGCCCTGCCCGGTACCGCCTACGACCATCCCGGAGTCTGACACCGTGACGCAGCCGCCCGACCAGGAACCCGTCCTCGACGTTGCCCACGGCAACAGAGCGCTCTCTCGCTATCTGCTGCGCTCGCTTGAGATCCTGCGCGAGCAGAGCGACAACCAAGACTTCCGCAGCCTCGTCGACGACGTCCTCGCCGGCCGCGCCAGCCTGCGCGACGTCTACAACACCCCAGCCTTCGCCGCCGGCATCGACCCCGGCGTCCGCCAATTCGCTGAACGCTGGGAGGAGCTAAGCCAGGAAGAACGCGACCGTATGGCCGAGGAAGGGCAAGCCGCTTTCGACGCCGAGAACGACCGCATCGCACAGGAGTCGTCGACCTAAGCGGGGTGGAGGACCTCTTCCGTCAAAGAGATCAACAACGCGGATGACCTTGGCCCTTATGGTGCTTGAACTGCGCATACCTGTCCGCGTACGTCCACAGAAGTCCGCTGCTGCGCGACCCCGTACGCTCCCGGGCTGGCTCCCACCAACCCTCGCAGGGAGCCGGCCTGGATCATCGCCACCACACGAAGAGCGTCTCGCTTGATCTCCGTCAACGTGCTTCGACCGGCCACCGTCCGTCAATCACCGCTGCCCGCTCGGCGCACTTCCGGCAGCTACTCTGACCGGGACACCAGAGGTGTCGATGCACCGCAACCTTGTCCTCCGGTATGCCGCACAGCGTCGCTTCGGCGCTGAATGCATGTTCACGGAGGTCGCTCTCATCGCGCAATAGGCATGCGGCCCAACGCTCATACACGGGGCGGTAACGCAACGAGGCGAAAGCGCCGTCCTGCTCGAGGATCCACGCATGGCACCAGAGACAATGCCTGCGGCCCTCGTCCAGGCGGCGAAGTTCGGGACGTTGGCAGACTGGGCAAGCAGGTTGGAGGTCATCCACAGCCGCAACCTACCGAGTCGCCGCCACCGCGACCCACGACGTACCGCAGGCCGCGTTGTGGACCGTGTGCTGCTGTTACCTGGCGGCCCGACGTATTCCGCAATGCACGCCAGCCGACGGGCGTTGGCATGCCCGCCCGGCCATCCCCGGCCGGGCGGGCATGACGCCCTGGTCGGCGGCGTTGGCGGCCCGTTTCGGGCGCATTTACCAGGTCTTCGCTATCGCTGAGAGCATCCAGCCGCGATATTGGCTGATGATCCTCTTCGCCGCTACGCGCAGCTACGGTTCGGGGAGCTGGTCGCGCTGCGCCGCGACAACATCAACCTCACCAAGATGGAACTGCGGATACGGCTCGCCACCGCCGAGATGCAGGACGGCACCCAGGCCGACGGCGACCCGAAATCAGAGGCGGACAAGCGGCCCATCAGCCTCCGGTCTGCGCGGCGACATCGAGACACACCTGGAGCACTACGCCCAGCCCGGCCGCGATGGCCGCCTCTTCATCGGACCGATGGGCGGCATCCCCCGGCGGCGCAACTTCAACCGCGTGTGGCGGGCAGCGGTCAAGCGGGCAGGCGTCCCGGACGAGACCGACCTTCACCTTCACGATCTACGGCATACAGGGAGCACCTGGTCGGCGCACAGCGGCGCGACGCTCAAGGAGTTGATGGCCCGGATCGGTCACTCCAGCACGCGCGCCGCGATGATCTACCAGCACGCCACACGAGACCGGGATCACGCGATCGCGGCGGCACTGGACGACTTGATCGAGGAGGCACGAAGCAAGATCACGGACCCTAGTGGCACGTTAGTGGCACGCGAGGCCGGTTAACCGCCGGAACGACGAACGCCCTGGCTCCGGGATCATGGTCCCGACCAGGGCGTTTGCCTGTCATATCAAGGGGTGGAGCTGAGGGGACTCGAACCCCTGACCCCCACACTGCCAGTGTGGTGCGCTACCAGCTGCGCCACAGCCCCTTGCGGAACCCGGTCACCCGGGCACTCACGGAATAGTACACACCCCGGCGGACCACCCCCGCGCAGGGCCCCGGTTCGGGCGCGTCAGTTCAGGGAGACGTCCGGCGGGAAATGGGCGACCGCGGCCAGGATGTCGCCCTGCCTCCGCAGCACCATCGCCCACAGGTCGTCCGGCCGGCTCACGAACGGATCGCCCGGCAGCGCGTCGAACACGAACCACGACCCGGAGGAGATCTCACTCTCCAACTGACCCGCCGACCAGCCCGAGTATCCGGCGAAGACCCGGATCCCGGCCAGACTCTCGCGCAGCCGCTCCGGATCGATCGAGAGGTCGACCGTGCCCAGCGCCCCGGACACCTGATGGAAACCGGACACCCGCTTCGTCACCTCCGGGCGGGTGCGGGCGAGGCAGATGGCGGACTCGGGCTGCACCGGGCCGCCCTCGAACAGCACCGGCGGTTCACCCGCCAGTTCGCCCCAGCCGCCGAGCACGTCGGCCACGGGCACCTCGGTCGCGCGGTTGAGGACCACGCCGAGGGCGCCACCGGCTTCGTGCGCGACAAGCAGGACCACCGTACGGTCGAAATTGGGATCTTTGAGCGTGGGCGTCGCGACCAGCAACTGACCGGTCATCGACTCCATCGACCGGCCTCCGATCCGCTGTTCCTCGCTATGCACGGCACCCCCGTTGCCCGCGGCGGTACGCCGGGCGCGGGATCGCCCGGGCCGTGACCGTGGAAGCAGTCAACGCCATGCATCGCACATTAGCCTGCGTCTCAGGCCACCGATAAGGTCTGGACATGACCGAGGCATCTTTGGTGGCAGACGTCGGGGTGATCGGCGGGTCCGGGCTGTACGCCCTTCTGGACGACGCGACCGAGCACGAGGTGTCCACGCCGTACGGGTCGCCCTCGGACAAGATCACCGTGGCGGAGGTCGGCGGGCGCCGGGTCGCGTTCCTGCCCCGGCACGGCCGCGACCACCGGTTCCCGCCGCACAAGATCCCCTATCGGGCCAATCTGTGGGCCCTGAGGTCAATGGGCGTACGCCAGATCATCGCGCCGTGCGCGGTGGGTGGGCTGCGGCCTGAGCTGGGGCCGGGCACGTTCGTCGTGCCGGATCAGTTGATCGACCGGACCAGCGGCCGGGAGCAGACGTACTACGACACCGGGGCGGTGCACGTGTCGTTCGCGGACCCGTACTGCCCGCAGGGGCGGCGGGCCGTGCTGGCGGCCGGTGCGCGGCAGGGCATCGAGGCGGTGGACGGCGGCACGGTGGTGGTCGTACAGGGGCCGCGGTTCTCCACCCGGGCCGAGTCGCGCTGGTTCTCGGCGATCGGCGGCACGATCGTCAACATGACGGCCCACCCGGAGGCGGTGCTCGCCCGGGAGCTGGCGCTGTGCTACTCGTCGATCGCGCTCGTCACCGACCTGGACGCCGGGGTGGAGGGCGACCACGGCGTGACCATGGAGGAGGTCTTCTCGGTCTTCTCGGCGAACACGGCCCGCCTGCGTGACGTGCTGCTGGAGGCGGTCGCGACGCTGCCCACGGAGCGGACCTGCGCGTGCGCGGGCACCCTGGACGGCATCAAGCTGCCCTTCGACCTGCCGTAGGCGGCACCCGCTCGACGTACTGATAGCGGTCACGAGGTGTCAGGTGTCCTGAACTTCAGACAGATGTGGCGCCGACCTTCTGGTCGGCGCCACATTCATGATCTTGCAGTGGAGGTGCCGGGAATCGAACCCGGGTCCTTCGTTGCTTTGTCAGGGCTTCTCCGAGCGCAGCTCACTATGCCTCTACTCGGCCCCACCAATCACGTGAGCAAGTTGGTGTGACGGGCCCAGTCGCAGATTGATCTCGCCGCACGGACCCCGCGACCGGGTCCGATTGGCCAGCCTCCTAGCTGATGCCGGTGACTGGGACGGAGGCGCTCCCAGACCGACAGACCACGCTACTTGCCTCAGGCGGCGAGAGCGTACTGGTCAGCGGCAACCTTTTCGTTGGCGCTTATTGTTTTCCGACGACCGATTCTCGAGACGACGTCGGCTTCCTCGGCTCGCTTCCCCTGTCTCCACGTACGAAGTCGAAACCAGTCACCCCCTAGTCGCGCCGCACAGGTGTGCGGACGTACTAGCCTAACGTCTCCCGGCTCGCGGGTCATTCCGGTATCACCGCGCCACGCGTGTGGCGCCGTTCACGCCGGGTCAGTCCATGCCCTTGCTGCGGCGGCCCATGGCCCGGGTGATCTCACGCTGGGCGTCCCGGGCGGCCATGTCCTGCCGCTTGTCGTAGCTCTTCTTGCCCTTGGCCAGGCCGAGCTCGACCTTCGCGTACCCGTTGTGGAAGTAGACCGACAGCGGCACGAGGGTCAGGCCGCTCTCCCGCAGCTTCCCGATCATCTTGTTGATCTCGTCGCGGTTGAGCAGCAGCTTGCGCACCCGGCGCGGCTCGTGGTTCGTCCAGGTGCCCTGGGTGTACTCGGGGATGTGCATCCCGTGCAGGAAGATCTCGCCGTTGCTCTCGTGGCCGAACGCGTCCACGAGCGAGGCCCGCCCGGCGCGCAGCGACTTGACCTCGGTGCCAGTGAGGGCCATCCCGGCCTCGTACGTGTCGAGGATGGCGTAGTCGTGGCGAGCCTTGCGGTTCGAGGCCACGACCTTGCGCCCCTGCTCGCGTGGCATGACCGACGACCCCCTGAGAAGCAAAGAAAAGGCCGGCGCGGACCGCACCGGGCCTGTCCATGCTACCGCTCAGCAGAGACAGCCCGGCAGGTAGCGCAGCGGGTTTCGCGGTACGCCGCCGATGCGGGTCTCGAAGTGCAGATGCGCGCCGGTGGACGCGCCGGTGCTGCCGACCCGGCCGATGACTTCGCCACGGCTGACGTACTGGCCGGGGTGCACTCCGATCCTGGACTGGTGGCCGTAGCAGGTGGTGAAGCCCGCGCCCTGGAGCCGGCCATGGCTGATGCAGGTGTAGTTGCCGTATCCGCCGTACCAGCCGGCCTGGATGACCCGGCCCGCGGCGGCGGCCCGGATCGGGGTGCCGCTGTCGGCGGCGAAGTCCGTGCCGGCGTGCAACTGCCACACGTGGAACCACGGGTCGTAGCGCCAGCCGAAGTCGCTGGACTTCCAGGCGCCGCGAACGGGCATCAGCAGTTGCCCGCCGACGTACACCCCGCGGATGGCGTCGGGGCCGTTCTGGGCGCGGCGCAGGGCCTCCCGGATGCGCTGTTCCTGCACCTTGGCCTCGCGGTAGCGCTCCAGGACGGCGGCGCGCTGCGCCCGGGCGGCCCGGAACGCGGTACGCCGGTACTGGGTCAGCCGGACCACGGCCACCCGGGCCTGCTCGGCCCTGACCTGCGCCGTACGGGCGCTGGCGAGCTTGTCGGCGGCGGCGCGGGCGGCCTCGTCGGCGACGCGCCGGGCGAGCCCGGCCCGGTCCTGCTCGCTGCGGACGTCGCGCCGGGCCTCGACCAGGGCGTCGACCTCGTCCTGCTGCTTGGCCATGACCTGGCCGACCAGGCTCATCCGGTCCAGGAGGTCCTGCGGCCCGGTGGCGCTGATCAGCACGTTCACGCCGGTGAAGCCCGCGCCCATGTAGGTGGCGGTGGCGATCTCGTCGACCCGTTCGCGGCCCTGCTCGACCCGGCGTTCGGCGGCGGCGAAGCGATCGGCGGCCACCCGGTACGCGGCGCGGGTGGCGTCGGCGCGGCGGCGGGCGGTGTTGGCCACGGTCTGCGTGGCGGCCACCGCGCCCCGGGCCGTGGCGACCCGGCGCTGGGCGGCGGGCAGGGCGGCCGTGGCGACCGTGAGGCGGCGGGCGGCGGACCGGGCGGCCGTGGTGGCGTTCTCCAGTACGGCCTCGGCCCGCTGGACGGCCCGGGTGGCGCGCCGCAGGTCGTCCTTGCTATCGGCCGCCGCGGGGGCCGGTCCGGCCAGGCCGAGCCCGGCCGTGGTGAGCACGGCCAGGCAGGCGCCGAGCAGCGCGGACCGGCTACGTCGCGGGAGACCCCTCACGAGGGGTCACCATATACTGACTAATCGCAACAAAGGTGCGTACGCGGCCCTTGTCAGACCTTCAGGTAGAAGCGGAGCGTCACCCACGCGGTGACCGCGCTGACCCCGGCCCCGACCGCCGCCAGCAGCGGCAACATCAGCATGACGTTGCCGGTGGGTACGGGGGTGAGGATCTTCGTCAGCGCCTGCAGCTGCCCGTCGAGCAGCACCAGCTTTCCGACGAACAGCGCCACGAAGCCGAAGATCGCGCCGATCAGGCCGGCCACCACCGCCTCCAGCACGAACGGCGCCTGGATGAACCAGTTGGACGCGCCGACCAGCTTCATGACGGCCACCTCGCGACGTTTGCTGTACGCGGCCACCTGGATCGTGTTGCCCACCAGCAACAGCGCGGCCAGCGCCATCACGGCGGCCGTCACGAGGGACATCAGCTGGATCGAGTTGAAGATCTTGAACACCTTGTCGAGCAGCTGCCGCTGGTCGACGATGTCCTGGATGCCCTGCTGGCTCTGGATCTGATCCGCGAAGGTCTTGTACTCCTCCGGGTTCTTCAGCTTGACCCGGAACGACTCGGGCAGGCTGTCCGGGGTCACCGACTTGACGAAGTCCGGCGAATCCTGCCAGAGCACCTTGAACTTCTCGAACGCCTGCTGACGGCTCTCGTACTCCTTGCTGAGCACCAGCGGGTTGTTGTCGATCGCCTGGTTGATGGCCGTCCGCTGCGCGTCGGTGACATCCTTCTTCAGGAAGATCGAGACCTGGATCTCCCCGTAGTAGTACTTCTTCATCTGGTCGACCTGCATGTACATCAGCACGCTGGCGCCGAGCATGGTCAGCGACACCGACATGGTGATGATCATGGCGACCGTCATCGTGACGTTTCGCCACAGGCCCACGAGGACCTCGTTGAGGACGTACTTCAGGCGCATCGGGGGGTTCCTTCCGGGACTCCGCGTCTCACATCGATTACGACTCTTCTGCGGGGCCCGGCACTAGCCGTAGACGCCACGGGCCTGGTCGCGAACGATCCGTCCGCTTTCGATCTCGATGACCCGGCGGCGCATCTGGTTGACGATGTTGGAGTCGTGCGTGACCATCACGACGGTCGTACCGGTCCGGTTGATCCGGTCCAGCAGCCGCATGATCTCGATGGAGGTGTCCGGGTCGAGGTTTCCGGTGGGCTCGTCGGCCAGCAGGATCAGCGGCCGGTTCACGAACGCCCGGGCGACCGCGACACGCTGCTGCTCACCACCGGAGAGCTCGTGCGGGTACCGGTGCTCCTTGCCGCCGAGGCCGACCAGCTCCAGCACCTCGGGCACGACCCGGCGGGCGACCGCCTTGGTCTTGCCGATCACCTCGAGGGCGAACGCCACGTTCTCGTACGCCGTACGGTTCGGCAGCAGCCGGAAGTCCTGGAACACGCAGCCGATGGAGCGCCGGAAGTGCGGGATCTTCCAGGACCGCATGGACGTGACGTCCTTGGCGTTGACCATCACACGGCCGTGGGTCGGGGAGACCTCGTGCAGCAGCAGCTTGATGATCGTCGACTTGCCGGAACCGGAGGGGCCGATGAAGAAGACGAACTCACCCTTCTCGATACCGACGCTGACATCGTCCAGCGACGGCCGAGACGCCTTGGGGTACGTCTTCGTCACGTTCTCGAGCTGAATCACGGGAGCAGAGTCTACGCGGTGTAACCGAAACGCCAAGCCGCCCGGGGCCGGTAATTTTGCACCGGCGATCACCGCAGGCCCGCCGAACGGCCGATCGGATCAGCCCGCGAGCTGCTTCTGCTTGCGCCAGCGGATGCCCGCCTCGATGAAGGCGTCGATCTCCCCGTCGAAGACCGCGGACGGGTTGCCGGTCTCCTGCTCGGTCCGCAGATCCTTGACCATCTGGTACGGATGCAGCACGTATGACCGCATCTGATCGCCCCAGGAGCCCGTGGTGTCCTGTTTGAGGCCGGCCAGCTTGGCCTCCTCCTCCTGGCGCTTGCGCTCCAGCAGGCGGGCCTGCAGCACCCGCATCGCGGAGGCCTTGTTCTGCAGTTGGGACTTCTCGTTCTGGCACGTGACGACGATGCCGGTCGGGACGTGGGTAAGTCGCACCGCGGAGTCGGTCGTGTTCACGCTCTGTCCACCAGGCCCCGACGAACGGTAGACGTCGACCCGGATCTCGTTCTCGGGGATCTCGATATGGTCGGTCTGCTCCACCACCGGCATCACCTCGACGC
The DNA here is from genome assembly GCF_004217545.1 of Krasilnikovia cinnamomea. Lineage (NCBI taxonomy): Bacteria > Bacillati > Actinomycetota > Actinomycetes > Micromonosporales > Micromonosporaceae > Krasilnikovia > Krasilnikovia cinnamomea. The sequence goes on along the minus strand of NZ_SHKY01000001.1, from coordinate 4,421,526 downwards.
CGGCGAAGCTGGTCTGGCGCCGCCCCTGGTTGTCGAAGGGGCTGATCCGTACCAGCCGGTGGGTGCCCGATTCGACGCTCAACGTCCCGAACGCGTACGGGACCTTCACCGCGAAGGTGGCGGACTTGAGCCCAGCCTCCTCGGCGTACGAGGTGTCGTAGACCTCCGTGGGGTAGCCGCGCCGCTCGGCCCAGCGCAGGTACATCCGCAGCAGCATCTCGGCGAAGTCCGCCGCGTCCACGCCGCCCGCACCAGCCCGGATGGCCACGACCGCCTCCCGGGAGTCGTACTCCCCGGAGAGCAGGGTCCGGACCTCCATCTCGTCGATGGCCTTGGTCAGCGCGACGATCTCGTCGCCGACCTCCGCGATCGACGCCTCGTCCGCCTCCGCCTCGCCCAGCTCCAGCAGCAGGCCCGCGTCGTCGAGGCGGGAACGCAGCTTCTCCAGCCGGGAGATCTCCCCGGAGACGTACGCCAGCCGGGAGTTGACCTCCTGGGCCCGGGCCTGGTCGTCCCACAGGTCCGGCGCGGACGCCTGCTCCTCCAGCTCCGCCTTGTCCCGGCGCAACCTGTCGACGTCGAGGACGTTCTCGATGTTGCGCAGGGTGGCGTCGAGGGCCTTGAGCTGTTCGGGATAGTCGGCTGCACTCACGACAGATAAGACTACGCGCCGCCCGGCGGCATTCCCTGCCGGGCGGCACGGTGCTGCACCATCCGGCAGGTGCGGCGGCGTCCCCTGGCCGATGGGCTATGAGGCCGGTGCGGCCTTGAGCCAGCTGAGGGCCGCCTTGTGATAGGCGACCGCGAACTCCAGCGCGGCGGCTCCGTACTGGTCGCCGGCCTTCTTGGCCTCCTTGGCCTGCTCGCGGGCCATGGCCAGGGCCTCCGAGTGGTACTCGTTGGCGCCGACGTAGAGGCTCTTGAGCTGGGTGCCGGAGCTCTGCTGACCGAACGCCACGCGCAGGGCGACCGGGTTACGGATCGCGTCGCGGCCGGGCGCCTCGGCGAGCCACCGGCTGAAGGCGCGCTTGCCGGAGGCGGTGAGGGCATAGGGCTGGCTGGACCGTGGCCCGGGCTTGCCAAGGCGGACGAACCCCATCTCGGCCAGGACGGGCAGTTCGCGATAGACCTGGCTCCGCGTCATCGACCAGTAGGGCCCGAGGCGGCGTTCGGCAGCCGCCATGAGCTGTCCGCCGGTCATCGGCCCCTCGTGTAGCAGGCCGAGCAGAGCGGCAGCCGTGGGATTGATCTGAGTGTCGGGCATGCCTTCTAAGCTGCCACTTTGTTGCTCCGGCGTCCAGGATTTCGCCCGATCCGTCCATTTTGCGTCTCCACAAACGACTGTCCCGCACAGACAGTCCGACCAGGAGGGTCTGTACCAGGCGTTTTCCTCATGACCAGGCCTGTGACCTGGTAAGATGGCCCAGGAAAACGGTCAGACGGCGCTCGCAGTCGATAACAGCCACAAAATCACCAAAATCTCCGGGCGGACCGCCTTCCGGCAAGTGGGGCCGTCACGGGAAAACACGCAACGGCCCCCATACCGGACAATCAGCCCATATGCGGGTAGCGCCAGTCCGTCGGCGGCTCGAAGGTCTCCTTGATCGTCCGCGGGGAGACCCAGCGCAGCAGGTTCAGGATCGAGCCCGCCTTGTCGTTCGTGCCGCTGCCCCGGGCGCCGCCGAACGGCTGCTGCCCCACGACCGCGCCGGTCGGCTTGTCGTTGATGTAGAAGTTGCCCGCCGTGAAGCGCAGCGCCGCCCCGATCCGGTCGATCGCGGCCCGGTCGGTGGCGAAGACCGACCCGGTCAGTGCGTACGGCGAGGCCGCGTCGGCCTGCGCGATCGTCGCCTCCTCGGCGCCGTCGGAGTACACGTACACGCCGAGGATCGGGCCGAAGTACTCCGTGGTGAACACCTCGTGGGTGGGGTCGGTGCACTCCACCAGCGTGGGAGCGACGAACCAGCCCTCGCTGTCGTCGGCCGTGCCGCCAGCCAGCACGGTGCAGGCCGCGCTGTTCTTGATCCGGTCCAGGGCCGCCGCGTGCTTGGCGAAAGCCCGCCCGTCGATCACGGCGCCGCCGAACGTGGACAGGTCGGTGACGTCACCGTACGTGATGGAGGCCGCCGAAGCCGCGAGCCGGTCCCGCAGCCCGCCCTCCCAGATCGAGCGGGGGATGTAGGCCCGGGACGCCGCGGAGCACTTCTGGCCCTGGTACTCGTACGCGCCGCGCAGCAGCGCGGTGTGCAGGGCGTCGGCGTCCGCGCTGGCGTGCGCGAACACGAAGTCCTTGCCGCCGGTCTCGCCGACCAGCCGCGGGTACGACCGGTACCGGTCGATGTTGCTGCCCACCTCGCGCCACAGGTGACGGAACGTCGCGGTCGAGCCGGTGAAGTGGATGCCCGCCAGGTCAGGGTCGGCCAGCACCACGTCGGAGACCGCCAGGCCGTCGCCGGTCACCAGGTTGATCACGCCCGGGGGCAGCCCGGCCGCCTCGAACAGCCGCATCGTGTAGTGCGCCGACAGCTGCTGCGTGGGCGACGGCTTCCAAATCACCGTGTTGCCCATCAGCGCGGGCGCGGCCGGCAGGTTGCCCGCGATCGCCGTGAAGTTGAACGGGGTGATCGCGTAGACGAAGCCCTCCAGCGGCCGGTGGTCGAACCGGTTCCAGATGCCGGGCGCCGACTTCGGCTGCTCCGCGAGGGCCTGCTGGCCAAACGCGGCGTTGAAGCGCAGGAAGTCGATCAGCTCGCAGGCCGCGTCGATCTCCGCCTGGTACGCGGACTTCGACTGGCCGAGGATCGTCGCCGCGTTCAGCGTGTCGCGCCAGCTCCCCGCCAGCAGCTCCGCGGCGCGCAGGAAGACCGCGGCCCGCTCGGAGTACGGCAGGGCCCGCCAGCCGGGGGCGGCCCGCTTGGCCGCCGCGACGGCCGCCGCCGCGTCGGAGCGGTCCGCGTTGCCGAGCACCCCGAGGACGTGGTGGCGGCGGTGCGGCTGGACCACTTCGATCTCCGGTCCGGACCCCATCGACTGCTTGCCGTCGATCGTCATGGTCAGCTCGACGCGCTCGCCCCGCATGGCGTCCACGCGTGCCTGCAACGAGGCCCGCTCGGCACTGCCGGGGGCGTAGCCGCGTACCGGCTCGTTCCGTGGCTCCGGCACGGAAAGCTGGGCGTCCATCTCGCACTCCTTCTCCGGGGTCTCCGGTCCTGGGGGTCTCCGGCTCAGGGGGTCTCCGGCCGACTCGATCCATCCTTGCACGGCCGGAACCGGCGCTCAGTCGGTCACGCGTACCCTGACCGGCATGACATCGCAGCAGGACACGGCCGTTTCCACCGGATCGGGCGAGCGCGCGCCGTTCGCCGGGATTGCGCTGGCCGCCGTGGGCCTGCTGTGGCTGGCCGCGATGCTGTGGTCGGCCCGGGCCGCCATCACCGGGCGCGCCGACGCCGAGACCGAGGTGGTCGTCACCGCGTACGCGCTGCCCGGGATCGTCTCCGCGGGCCTGGTCGCGGGCGCGGCCGGGGCCCTCGCGGTGCTGGCCCTGGTGGGGCGCCGCGCCCGCGGCGCGGGCGCGCGCTTCGCGGTCACCATCGGCACGGGGCTGGCGCTGGGCGCGCTCGGCGCGGTCCCGATCATCACGATCAACACCGCGGGCTGGGTGTACGCCGTGGCCGGCGGCACCGTGGCGGCCGCCGCGACGTTCGGCGGCGCACTGGCCGGCTTCCGCGAGCCCCGGGTGGTCGCCGCCGCGTGCTGGGCCGCCATCGCGGTCTTCGCGGTCGGCTTCGCGCTCAACGTCGCGCAGGTCCCGCTGCTCGACCTGTTCGGCGCGGGCACCAGCTCCGCCTCCCAGACCTCGGCCGCGGGCTGGTTCTCGCTCACCCAGTCCGTGCTGGGCGGCCTCGCCGCCGGGGGCGTGTCCTTCCTGGTGCTGCGCCGCTCGGCACCGGGACAGCTTCGCTGGCCGATGTACGCCCTCGCGGGCGCCGGCCCCGGCCTGCTGCTGGCGCTCACCGAAATCCTGGCCCGGACCGCGGGTGCCCGGGTGCTCGACCTCGCCGGGCGGGTCAGCGAGCTGGAGCTGACCGTGCAGCGGATGCTCGGCGGTGCCCGGCTCAACAACGCCCTGATCGTCCTGTTCGTGGGGGCGATCAGCGCCATCGTCCTGCTCGGCCGCACGCTTGGGCCGGCGCCGGACGACGAGGACGCGCCCGCGGCGCCGGAGAGCAGCCCGTCCTAGATCAGTTCGTCCAGCTCGGAGACCGCGTACCACTCGAGTTCGTGGTCCTCGGCGCCGTCCACGGTGAACTGCGCGTCCGGGTCGCCCGCGAGCGCCTCGTCCACCACCTCGGCCGCCGCCGCGACCTCGGTGACCGCCTCCTCGCCGTCCACGTGGATCGCGGCCACGTCGGTGAGCGCCACCGGCTGCGGCAGACGTACCTCGCTCGATCCAAGTTCGACGTCCTCGCGGACCAGCGCTGCCGACGGCACGTCGGCCGAGACGACCACCCGGCGCCGCGGCGCCTGCGTGTCCAGTCGCAGCAGGTGCAGGGCGCCCTGGGCGGCGCGGGTGAACGCCACGTACTCCAGCTCCTCCTCGTCACCCTCGGCGTACCACTCGCGCAGCGCCGGGGTGACCGCGTGCGCGACCATCGGGCCGTCGCCGAGCCGGCCCGACGCGCGCAGGGCGGCCAGCATCGGCACGGTCGCCGGGACGTACACCCGGACCAGATCGGTGATCGGCACTCTTCTCCCCCTGTGGTTGGACCGTCCCTGTAGTACACCGTCGAGGGCCACGGCGGAAGTCCAACCCACCACGCGTGTCACGATCGTGGCCGATCAACATGCACAGCTCGACCCCACCGGGGCGACCAGCGAGTCCGCCGGGCGGGTGGCGTCGCCGTCGGCGCCACGCAGCGGGAAGCCCTCCCGGGCCCAGTACTCGACGCCGCCGATCATCTCGCGGGCGGTGTACCCGAGCAGCGACAGGGCGAGGGCAGCCCGGGTGGCGCCGTTGCAGCCCGGCCCCCAGCAGTAGGTGACCACCGGCACGGCCGGGTCCAGCAGGTCGGCGGCGCGGGCGGGGATCTCGGCGTGCGGCAGGTGCCGCGCGCCGGGGATGTGGCCCTGGTTCCAGGCGTCCAGCGCGCGGGCGTCGAGCAGGACGAATCCGGGTTCGCCCGAGGCCAGGGCGGCGTGCACGTCGGACGCGTCGGTCTGGGTGGCGAGGCGCTCGGCGAACAGGGCGGCGGCGCGTTGCGGTTCGAGAATCATGGCCAAAACGGTACGGATGGGAAGGGCCGGCCGGCACTACCGACCAACGGCCCGGTCGGCGATCCGCCGTTGCTTCACCGGTACTATGGCCTGATGGCCGTGGAATCAACACTGGATCGCACCGACTGGCGGATCGTCGAAGCGTTGCAGGCGGATGGGCGGGCCAGCTACGCCGACCTGGCCCGGATCGTGGCGATGTCACCCAGCGCGGTGGCCGAGCGGGTCCGCCGCCTGGAGGAGACCGGGGTGATCACCGGCTACCGGGCGGCCGTCGATCCGGCCCGGGTCGGCTTGACGATCATGGCGCTGGTCCGGCTGCGGTATCCCACGGGCAACTACCGGCCGTTCCACGCGCTGCTGGACAGCACCCCGCAGATCGTCGAGGCGCACCACGTCACCGGGGAGGACTGCTTCGTCCTCAAGGTCCTGGCCCGGTCGATGCGGCACCTGGAGGAGGTCACCGGGCGGATCGCCGGGCTCGGCTCGGTCACCACGAGCGTCGTGTACTCCAGCCCGCTGCCGGACCGCGCGGTCACCGGCCCGACCGCCGCCGCCGCACCGGTGGCAGACTGAGGCCCATCGTCGTCGAGCCGGGAGAGGCGCGTGGAGGCCAGGTTTCTACTGCTGTCCGACGTGGCCACCGAACTCAACGTCACGGACTCGCAGGTCTATCACATGGTCCGCAGCGGCGAACTGCCCGCGATCAAGGTCGGCGGGCGGGGTCAGTGGCGCGTCGAACGCGCGAAGCTGGAGGAGTACATCCAGCGCAAGTACTCCGAGACCGCCGACTGGGTGCAGCAGAACCCCCTGATCGAGCGCGACTCCGACTGACCTCCCCACCACGGATCCCACCGCTCCACATTGGGCATTGACGGGTACGCATGGGGTTCGGCACACTCGGTGACCGGAGGCAAACGAAAGCAAACGCAGAGAAACGCCTCCAACCAACGGGATGGATGGTGCGGTGTGACGACGGTCGAAGTGGCACCACGGGGGCCCAGGCCGCCGATCCGGATCCGCCCCGTGCCGCAATGCGATCCCCCCTTCGACGACGAACTGGATCCGTCCGTGTGGGCACCGGCCCACCAGCCAGCGTTCCGGTGGCCCGGATCCCCGGCGCCCGCCCCGCTCGACGGTGCGGCACCCGCGGCAGCGAGGGGCGCCGGTGCGGCACCCGCCGTGGCGGGCGTCGGGGCGGCGAGAACGACGCCGGGTGGGGTATCCGGGGAGGCGCGGGTGGCGGTGCACCGGTTCGTGAGCGCGTTCGTCGAGGTGCTCAACGGGTACCGTCCGGCCGCGCACCTGCGCCGCCTGACGCTTCCGGCGCAGGCGGCCCGCGTGGTCGCGCAGGCGGTGACCGGGGTACACCGGGTGGCGGAGCTGCGCCGGGCCGGCTCGCGCCGCGCCACCGATCGGCACGGGCGCGGCGCCGCCCCGGCGGCGGTGCTGCGGCTGCGCCTGTGCGAGCCCCGGCCCGGCGCCGTGGAGGCGACGGTCCTACTCGTCACGGGCGGCCGGACGTGGGCACTGGCGCTCCGCCTCGAGCTGCACGACCAGTCCTGGCTGACAACGACCCTGCAGTTGGTCTGAGATCGACGGTTCCGGCGGTCGTGGTGGACCGGTGCCCGCTCGCCGCCACCCGAGCCAGGCAGGCCGCCGACAACGGCGACGGCCCGCGGGATTCCCCGCGGGCCGTCGAAGATGCGAGCGGTCAGACAGCGCCGGGGGCGCCGTGGCAGCGCTTGTACTTCTTGCCCGAGCCGCAGTAGCAGGGCGCGTTGCGCGACGGGCCACTGCTGGCCTGGGCCTGACCCGCGCTACTGCGGGCGCTGCGGGCGGCCGCGGTGTGCGCGGGGCTGGCGGGCACGGGCGAGCCGCCGATGCCGAGGGCCGGCGCGCCCTCCTCCTGCACCACCGGAGTCCCGGCACCGGCCTCCCCGTCGATGGCCGGCGAGGTGTACTGCAGGTGCTGCGGGCGGTTGCCCCCACCGAGGCCCTTGGCCCGTACCTCGACCTGCCCGTCGCCCCCGGCGGCGGCGCTGGCCGGCAGCGGGACGGCCTGGCTCGGGTCCACGGTGACCGTCGGCTGCTCCTCGACCTGAACCTCCAGGTTGAACAGGAAGCCGACCGCCTCCTCCTTGATGCCGTCCATCATCTGCGCGAACATGTCGAAACCCTCGCGCTGGTACTCGACAACCGGGTCGCGCTGGGCGTACGCCCGCAGGCTGATGCCCTCCTGCAGGTAGTCCATCTCGTACAGGTGCTCGCGCCACTTGCGGTCGATCACCGCCAGGAGCACCTGGCGCTCCAGCTCACGCACCGCCTCCGGACCCAGCTCCTCCTCCCGCGCGTCGTACGCGCGCTGCGCGTCCTGCTTGAGCTGCGCGATGAGGAACTCCTGGTCGAGGGTGTGGCGTTCACCGCCGGACTCCTCGACGAGGTTGTCGATCGTGACGCCGACCGGGTAGAGCCGCTTGAGGTTCGTCCACAGCTGGTCGAGGTCCCAGTCCTCGGCGTACCCGTCGGCGGTGGCGGCGGTGACGTAGTCGGAGACCACGTCGTCGATCATGTGCCGGGCCTGGTCGTGCATGTCCTCGCCGTTGAGCACCCGCAGGCGCTCCGCGTAGATGACCTGGCGCTGCTTGTTGAGCACCTCGTCGTACTTGAGGACGTTCTTGCGGATCTCCGCGTTCTGCGCCTCGATCTGGGTCTGCGCGCTGCGGATCTGCCGGGTGACCATCTTCGACTCGATGGGCACGTCCTCGGGGATGTTGAACCGCTCCATCACGGCCTCGACCGCACCGGCCCGGAACCGCTTCATGAGGTCGTCCTGCAAGGACAGGTAGAACCGGGACTCGCCGGGGTCGCCCTGACGGCCGGAGCGGCCGCGCAGCTGGTTGTCGATGCGCCGGGAGTCGTGCCGCTCCGTGCCCAGCACGTACAGGCCGCCTGCGGCCTGCACCTCGGCGGCCTCCGCCTCGCACGCCTCCTTCCAGGCGGGCATGACCTCTTCGAGCGCCTTGGCGTACTCCTCGGGGCTCTCCACCGGGTCCAGGCCGCGCTGGTGCAGCTCGGAGGAGGCCAGGAACTCGGGGTTGCCGCCGAGCAGGATGTCCGTGCCGCGACCGGCCATGTTGGTGGCGACCGTGACCGCGCCCTTGCGGCCCGCCTGGGCGATGATCGTCGCCTCCTGGGCGTGGAACTTCGCGTTCAGCACGCTGTGCGGGATGCCGCGGCGGCGCAGCAACTGCGACAGGATCTCGGAGTTCTCCACCGACACCGTGCCCACGAGCACCGGCTGGCCGGTGCCGTGCCGCTCGGCGATGTCCTCGACGACCGCGGTGAACTTGGCCTTCTCGGTCTTGTAGATGACGTCCGGGTGGTCGATGCGGACCATCGGGCGGTGCGTCGGGATGGTCACGACGCCGACCTTGTAGACCTTGTTGAACTCGCCGGCCTCGGTCTGCGCCGTACCGGTCATGCCGCCCAGCTTGTCGTAGAGGCGGAAGTAGTTCTGCAGCGTGATCGTGGCCAGCGTCTGGTTCTCCTGCTTGACCTCGACGCCCTCCTTGGCCTCGATGGCCTGGTGCATGCCCTCGTTGTAGCGGCGACCGTGCAGGATGCGGCCGGTGAACTCGTCGACGATCAGGACCTCGCCCTCTTGGGTGACGATGTAGTCCTTGTCGCGCTTGTAGAGCTCCTTGGCCTTGATCGCGTTGTTGAGGTAGCCGACCAGCGGGGTGTTCACCGACTCGTACAGGTTGTCGATGCCGAGGCGGTCCTCGACCCGGGCGACGCCGCGCTCCGAGATCGCGACCGTCCGCTTGGCGTGGTCGACCTCGTAGTCGCCCGACCCTTCCGTGCCCTTCTCCAGGCGCTTGACGATCGAGGCGAACTCGCCGTACCACCGGGCGGAGTGCTCGGCCGGGCCGGAGATGATCAGCGGGGTCCGGGCCTCGTCGATGAGGATGGAGTCCACCTCGTCGACGATCGCGAAGTTGTGACCCCGCTGCACCAGTTCGTCCCGCGACCACGCCATGTTGTCGCGCAGGTAGTCGAAGCCGAACTCGTTGTTCGTCCCGTACGTGATGTCGCACTGGTATGCGGCACGGTGCTCGGCGGCGGGCCGGTTCGGCAGGATCACGCCGACCGTCAGCCCGAGGAACACGTGCACCCGGCCCACCCACTCGGCGTCGCGCTGCGCCAGGTAGTCGTTCACCGTGATGATGTGCACGCCCTTGCCGGACAGCGCGTTCAGATACGCCGGGAAGACGCCGGTCAGGGTCTTGCCCTCGCCGGTCTTCATCTCCGGGATGTTGCCGAAGTGCAGGGCGGCCGCACCCATGATCTGGACGTCGTACGCCCGCTGACCGAGCACCCGGCGGGCACCCTCCCGGGCCGTCGCGAACGCCTCGGGCAGCAGCGAGTCCAGCGACTCCCCGTCGGCGTAGCGCTGCTTGAACTGCTCCGTCAGGTCGCGCAGCTCATCATCGGTCAGGTCGACGTAGTCGTCCTCGATCGAGTTGACGGCGTCCGCGATCGCCTTGAGCCGGCGCACCATGCGTCCTTCACCGGCACGGAGGACCTTTTCCAATATCGACACGGGCCAACTCTCCCTAGACCAGTCTGCGCCCCCATCGTAGGCACCTCGGCGAGCGGTCTGTGACCCGAGCCTCCCGTTAACCGTGCAAACATGGCGAAACACGGCCGGTCGTTCGCTGACAGCGCACACCGGCGCCCGGCGAGTCCGGCAGGATGGCCGGGTGGCCCCGTTCGAGCTGCGCGCCGGCGAGCTGGTGGTGCGCGGGTTCCGCCGCGCGGACGCCGGGGAGCTGGTCCGGGCCCGCGACGACGCTGAGATCTCCCGCTGGGCGAACAGCTCGCCGGTGCCGTACACGCTGTCTGACGCGCGGGAGTTCATCGACGCCGCCAGCGCGGGGCTGGCGGACGGTACGACGTACGGCGGCGCGGTCACCGCCGCCGCGACCGGTGAGCTGCTCGGCTCGGTGGCCCTGCACGGCGTCGACGAGCGGGCCGGCAGCGCGGAGATCGGCTACTGGTCGGCACCGTGGGCGCGCGGGCGCCGGATCACCGAGCGGGCCGGTCGGGTGCTGCTGGAGTTCGGTTTTCACCGGCTCGGGCTGGCCCGCGTCGACTGGCGCGCCGCGGTGGGCAACCACGCCTCCCGGCTGACCGGCCTGCGGCTCGGGTTCACCGTGGCGGGTGTCGTCCCGGCACACCGGCGCCCGCGCGACGGCGCCCGGGTCGACGAGTGGTTCGGCTGGCTGCTGCCGGGGCAGCTCACCCCGCCCGGCTGGGAGGTCGCGGACTGGGTGCGGCGCACGGCGTACACGTTCGGCCGCCCGCCGCCCACCCTGCCGGCCGGTCCGGTCACGCTGCGCCGGCCGGCCGAGCGGGACCTGCCCGGGCTGGCCCGGGCGCTGGCCGACCCCGAGTCGGTCCGCTGGTTCGGCGGCCCATACCGGCCGGCGCAACCCACCGACGACCCGCCGGCGCGGGCCTGGCCCGCCGAGCGCCCGCTACCGGGGGCCCGGCCGATCGAAGGCCTGGTGGCGCAGGCGCGGCCCGTGGAGAGCCCGGTAGTGGAGACGCGGCCCGTCGGGAGCCCGTCGGCGGAGGCGCGGCTTGCCGCGTACGTGCGTGCGGAGGTGCCGGCGCTGTGGGCGCGCGGCGAGGAGGCGGTCTTCGTCGTCGCGGACCGCGACGACGCCTGCGTCGGCTCGATCGACGTCCGGGTGCGCCCCACCGACCCGGCCGTCGGGGAGATCGGCTGCGTCATCGCGCCGCAGGTCCGCGGCCGCGGTTACGCCACCGAAGCCCTGCGCGCCATCTCCGCGTGGGGTTTCGCCGCGCTCGGGCTGCGCCGCCTCGAATGGCGCGCCGAGGTGGCAAACCCTGGTTCCCGGCGGGTCGCCGAGAGGGCGGGGTTCACCATCGAGGGAATAGCCAGGGCGGGGCTGGGCCGCGATGATGGCCGCCGCGACTGCTGGGTCGCGGCACTGCTGCCGGAGGAGACGACGCGGAAGGAAGGCGCCGCATGATCGTACCGACGATCGAGGGGGATGGCGTACGGCTGCGGATCTACCGCCCGGACGACCTCGACGCGGTGGTGGCGGGCTACGCGGACCCGCTCACCCAGCGTTTCATGCCCTCGCTGCCGGCGCCCTTCGAACGCCAGCACGGCGAGTTCTTCCTGCGCGAGGCGGTGCCGGAGGCGTTCGCGCTGGGCGGCTGCGCGTACGCGATCACCGACCCGGCCACGGACCGGGTGCTCGGCGGCGTGGGACTGGAACGGGTGGTGGCCGCCCGGCGGCAGGCCGAGCTGGGCTACTGGGTGTCGCCCGGCGCCCGTGGCCGTGGGGTGGCGACCGCGGCGGTGCGGGCGCTGACGGACCACGCCTTCGCCGCCGGCGTGGCGCGGCTGGAGGTGCTCACCCACTGGGAGAACGCGGCCAGCCAGCGGGTGGCGCTGGCGACCGGGTTCCGCCGCGAGGGCGTACGCCGTGGTGCCGTGCCCCGCCGTGACGGCGACCGCGACGACCTGCTGGCGTACGGTCGGCTGGCCGGCGATCCGCCGGGCCCGACGCCGCGGCTGCTGCCGGACCTGCCCGGCGGGGAACTCACCGACGGGGTGGTCACGCTGCGCCCGTTGACCGGCGACGACATCGCCTTCTACACCGAACTGCACACGGTGCCGGACGTGGTGGCCACGATCGTGCCACCGGTGCCCCCGGACGCGGAGGAGATCCGCCGCCGGTGCGCGTGGGCGGCGGCGCACTGGCTCAACGGCGACCGCGCCGACCTGGTGGTGGTCGACACGGCCAGCGGCCTCCCGGCCGGCAACCTGGGACTCTTCTACCAGGAACCCGTCACCGGGCAGGCGATGATCGGCTACAGCATGCTGCCCGCGTTCCGTGGGCGTGGCTACCAGACGCGGGCGGTGCAGCTGCTGGCGTTGTGGGCGTTCGCGGAGACCGGCATCGCGCGCCTGGTCGCGGGCACCCTGCCGGACAACGCCGGTTCCCAGCGGGTGCTGGAGAAGGCCGGCTTCCGCCGGGAGGCGTTCCTGCGCTCCCGGCTGCCCGGGGCGAACGGCCTCCGCAGCGACGACGTGCAGTTCGCGCTGCTGGCGGAGGACCTGGTCCGGGAGGCGGCCGGCTTCGACCGGTGACGTGCCCGCGGGTGGGCGGTGACGTCGAGTCAGGTGGCGGGCGATCGTCGGCCGGCGCACGGGCGTTGGGCTCGCGCACCGGCCGGAGGCCCGCTCAGGGCGTGGATTCCAGGCTGAGGATGCCGTAGTCGTACCCGCGGCGCCGGTAGACGACGCTGGGCCGGCCGCTTTCCTTGTCGTGGAAGAGATAGAAGTCGTGTCCGACGAGTTCCATCTGGAACAGCGCATCGTCGACGGTCATCGGGTCCGCGGGGTGTTCCTTATGGCGCACGATGCGGTATGGGCGGTTGTCGTCGTGCTCGGCCAGCGCGTCCTCACTCGCCTCGACGTCCGGCAGGTCGGTGGGCAGACCCGCCGTGGCGGCGGCCACCGAGACCGGTGCGCGGCGGCCGCGATGCACGCGGCGGCGGTCGGCGGCACGCCGGAGCCGGGCGTCGAGCTTGTTGATCGCTACGTCCAAGGCGGCGTAGAAGTCCTTGGCGGTCGCCTCGGCCCGCACAACCGGGCCGCGGGTCACCACAGTGATCTCCACGCGCTGGCAGTTGTCGGACTGCCGCGGATTGCGCTCGTGGAACAGCTCTACGTCGGTCCGGATCAACTTGTGGTCGTAGCGTTCGACCTTGCTCAGCTTGTCCTTGACGTGCACCCGGTAATGGTCCGGAACCTCTACGTTGCGGCCCTTGACGACAATGTCCACTCGTGACCTCCCCCAACGTTTCGTTCTGCGCGCGCCCGGCGGTACCGGGGGCGCCGTACTGCGACGTGGTATGGCTGCGGCGATGCCGGGTTCACGGGAATCCGGCAGGGGCCGGGCCAATGGCTGGAAGACGACTCCTTTCCGAAGCGGCAGGTCGGTCTCGCGACGCCGGCTTCCGGTGGCGGGTAAATCGTGGCACTTACCCTCGTCATCAAGACGCTAACGTGCGGATGCGCCCCAGTCACCCCTCGTTCGGGGAAGCGCTTCGGGACTTTGGGCCCGGTCCGCGACCGGCCGGCGCGAGCTCCGATCGCTGCCCCGGTGAGCCCGGCGCAGCTGCGTCGCGGCCAGCACCGCAGCGCCCGCAACCTGCATGTTCGCCTCCGTGAGCCGAGTTGCCACCGCGGCGAGCGTGGCGCCCGTGGTGACGATGTCGTCCACCACCACCAGCGTGCCTCTCATCGTCGATCGCCGCTGCGAAATGCCGATCCGGGTCGCCTTGATTCGCAGCGAACTCTCAGCCACGGCCACCCGGGCGAGCGCACCCAGATCCGCCGAGTCGGGCCGGGGCGCGGCGCGCAACGGCCGCGCCAGTTCGGCGCGCCAGCCGGCGGCGCGCAGGCGGCATGCCGCGTGCCCGGCCAGGCGCGCCAGATGATCTCCGTGCCGCCGCCGGGCGGCGGCCGCGGTCGAGGGCACCGGCACGATCAGCAACGGCGCCCCGGTCGCGGCCCCGGCCCGGACCGCCGCGGCCGCGACCGCGCCCGCCAGCAGGGCGCCGAGCGGCCGGGCCAGCCGGTGCCGGCCCCGTTCCTTGTACGCCAGCAGCACGCCCCGCAACGCCCCGGCGTACGGCCCGACCGCGGTACACGGCGGCATACCGCTCGGCGGCGGCACCGGCACGACCGGGTACGGGGTGAGCCCCTCCAGGGCGACGACGCACTCCGCGCAGGTGCCGAGCCGCAACGGCACCCGCTCCGCCCCACACCCGGCGCACGCCGTGGGCAGCACCAGATCCGCCAGCCCCGCCAGCAGCTCCGCTGCGGGCACGTCAGTTGAGGAAGAACGGGGCGGTGGGGGCGACCCCGGCGGGCGGGTTCTGCACCGGCTCGGCGAGGTTCGCCACGGTGATCTTGACCGCCTCGAACAGCGCGTCGTAGGCGACGCCGCCCTGCACGTAGCTGACCGAGTTGGAGGTGACCCGCCCGGTCGCCGGGTTCGCCGGGTACGCCGTGAGGTGGCTGACCGCCTCCGTGCCCAGGTCCTGCAACCGGTCGTACTCCAGGACGCCGTCGACCGACACGTCCATGATCGCCACACGTTTGGTGGCGGCCCGGACCCCGGCCACGGAGAGCCAGCCCTCACCGCTCCAGTCCACCGCGGTGACCTCGCGCAGCGGGGTGCGGATCTGCCGAGGGGCGCTGAGCTGCACGGTGTCGCCGCTGGTCGCCAGCACGGTCACGTAGAGCCGCCCGCCCGCCACGAAGGCGACCCGGTGCGCGTCCGGGGCGATCGCCACCGCCTTGACGGGGCCGGCATCGACGGAGACGTCGATGCGCCGCGCCGGCCCGCCCGCGGCGGTGAAGCCGTACAACGCCCCACCCGCCGGAATGAGGCCGAACGCGGTGCCGGACCGCTGGTCCGGGGTCACCGCCCACGCCGGGTGACCGAGCGACCCGGGCAGCGTGACCCGGCGCAACGGCGCCTGCCCGCCGATCCGGCCGGTGCCTACCTTCAGGCTCTGCTTGCCCCCGGCCTCGCCGACCACCACGGCCGCGTACGCGTCGCTGGACGACGTGCTGATCGCGGCGTCCCGGACGTTGCGGTTGTCCGCCGGCGTCAGCACCGGCACGGGCTCCGTGGCCCCCGCCGAGCCGGACAGTCGCCGGATGCGCCCGTCGAACACCACGAAGCGCTCCGGCCGGTCCGTCAGCCGGTACGCGAAGTTGCTGGCCAGGTAGTCCATGTCGGTGTAGTCGATGGGGTCGCTGTGGCCGATGCGCAGCTCGAGCACCCGGGGCAGGTTCGGCCGCAACGACCACATCAGCTGCCGCCGCAGCCGGTCCAGCACGCGCGAGTCCTCCTGCGACATGCCCTGATCGCTGAGGTTGATCTGGAGCTTGTCGTTGCTGACGGCGGGCACGTTGCCGATCGCGGTGGTGCCGTCGGGCAGCGGGTCGACTGCCTCGGCGAGCCACGGCGCGGGCCCGGCGCTGAGCCACCGGAGGATCTCCGTGGGCTGCTGCTCGCTGGGCACGCTCAGCGGCATGTAGCGCACGTCCGGGACGAGGCCGGTGCGCTCGGTGTTCCAGAAGTAGATCGTCCGCTGGACGTAGAAGTTGGTGAACGCCTCGTCGCTGATCAGCAACTGCGGCGGCGCCTTCCGCATGAACAGCCCGGACTGGCCCGCGACCGTGCCGACCACGAGGTGATGTTCGACGACCGGCTCGTTCGGGGTGGGATCGAGGATGCCGTTGCGGCCCAGCACCCCGACCTGCTGCACCTTCACGGTCACGTTGTCGCTGCCCGGGTTGACCAGGGGCTTCTCGATCTGGCGGACCACGTGGATGTCCGGTGACGGCTTGAAGGCGGCCGCGGTGGGCGGGGGCAGGAACCGCCGTACCCGGTTCGGGGCGTCGTCGAAGACTCCGGCGGCGGCCTGGAGGTAGTACTGGACGAACTGCGCCTTGTCGAGCGTGGCCTCGCGGTCGTTGCGGGTGGGCGGGACGTCGTTGCCCGACGACGTGCCGGTGGTCGGGCCGGGCCCGATCGGCAGCACGGAACTGTTGTCCGGGATGCCGCAGCCGCCGAGCCCCAGCGCGGCCAGCACCGCGCCGGCCAGCAGCAGGCGCAGCGGACGCCGTGGCCGTCTCATCCGATCACCTCGGCCGGATCGGCCGCCACGGTGCCCGAGGCGCCAGGGGCGGGCGTCCCGGCGGCTTCCGCCACGGGCACGGCCGTCTCCCGAGCGGCGAGTGCGGGCGCCGGCGCTGCCGCGCGGTCCTCCGGCGCGGGCGCGGGCGCCTCCGCACCGGCCTCCGGCGCGGCGGTGGGACCGGCCAACAGCGGGTCGCGGTCGCGCGGGATCAGCGGCAGGGGCGCGGCCACCAGCCGGTCCCCGGAGCGTACGGGCAGGGTGAGGCGGAACTGGGCGCCGGCGCCGGGGCTGCCCCACGCCTCCAGCCAGCCGCCGTGCAGCCGCGCGTCCTCCACGCTGATGGACAGGCCCAGGCCGGTGCCGCCGGTCTGCCGGGCCCGGGACGGGTCGGCGCGCCAGAACCGGTTGAACACCAGCCGCTCCTCCCCCGACTTGAGGCCCACCCCGTGGTCGCGGACGGTGACCGCCACGGCAGCGTCGTCGCAGGCGAGGGTCACTTCGACCGGCTTGCCCTCGCCGTGCTCGGCGGCGTTGCCGACGAGGTTGCGCAGGATCCGCTCGACCCGGCGCGGGTCCACCTCGGCGATCACCGGGGTGTCCGGCAGGCGCAGCTCGATCGTCACGCCGACCCGCTCGGCGAGCCCGGTGAGCCGCTCGGTGACCCGCTGCACGATCGGCACGAGGTCGGTGTGCTCGGCGTCCAGCGCCGCGAAGCCGGCGTCGAACCGGCTGATCTCCAGCAGGTCGGTGAGCAGGCTCTCGAAGCGGTCCAGCTCGGCCTGGAGCAGCTCGGCGCTGCGCGCCACCGCCGGGTCGAACTCGTCGCGCTCGGTGAAGATCAGGTCGGCGGCCATCCGTACGGTGGTCAGCGGGGTGCGCAGCTCGTGCGACACGTCGGAGGTGAACCGGCGCTGCAGCCGCGACATCTCCTCCAGCCGGACGATCTGCCGCTGCAGGTTTGCCGCCATCTGGTTGAACGACGCGGCCAGCAGGGCGAGCTCGTCCTCGCCGGAGACCTTCATGCGCTGATCCAGCAGGCCGGCGGAGAGGCGCTGGGCGGTCCGCGCGGCGTCCCGGACCGGGGTCACCACCAGCCGGGTCACCAGAAGCGCGACGATGCCCAGCAGCAGCACCAGGGTCAGGCCGGTGACCAGCACCGTGGTGCGGATCTGGTTGGCCGCCCGGTCCTCCGTGGTGAGCGGGACCAGGTAGTACAGCTCGACGTGGCCGAAGCTGGTCGGCACCGGGGACCCGGACACCAGGAACTTCGTCTGCACCCCGGCGATCTCGGCCGTACGGATCTGCTGATACTCGCCGCCGCGCCCGGCCACGGCCTTGACCAGCTCGGGGGTGATCAACTGCGAGGTGTCGAAGTTGGTGGAGCTGACCGGCTTGAGATCGGGATACTCGGCGGCGCGCAGCGTGACGATGGCGCCGCCGTTCTCGGCCGGGTTGCCGTCGGCCAGGTGGTCGACCGTGGCGCGCATCGTCGAGGGCAGTTTCGGGTCGAAGACCTGCCGGTGCACGGTGAGCTGGTGGTACGCGTAGTCCACCTTCGTGCGCATCTGCGCCTCGACCTCGTCCTGCGCGCGGTTGAGCAGGATCTTGGCGCTGCGGTCCGCGACGAACCAGCCGAAGCCGCCGACGAGCAGGCTGGACGCGACTAGGGTGATGGTGATGACGCGGGCCTGCAGGGACCGCCGCCACGCGCGGCGGGCGGGCGCCGCGGTGCGGCGGGCCCCCCGAACGAGGACACGCCAATAGCGCCGCACCAGCCGCAGCAGGCGGCGGACGGGCATGGGGAGCCAGGACGGAGCGCGCATCTCCCGGCTAGGTTAGCCGGTCGCCGACCCGCCCCGCGTCGGCCTGTGGACGGCCTGTCCCGCTGTGCGACCTGCCGTCCTGCCTGGGTCTTACCTGCCAATCTTGGGCGCTCTAGCCCGTGCCCGCCTTGTAGCCGACCCCGCGCACGGTCAGGATGATCTCCGGGCGCTCCGGGTCGGGCTCGATCTTGGCGCGCAGCCGCTGCACATGCACGTTGACCAGCCGGGTGTCGGCGGCGTGCCGGTAGCCCCACACCTGCTCCAGCAGCACCTCACGGGTGAACACCTGGCGCGGTTTGCGGGCGAGCGCGACCAGCAGGTCGAACTCGAGCGGGGTCAGCTTCACCTCGTCGCCGTCGCGGGCGACCGTGTGCGCGGGCACGTCGATCGTGATCTGGTTGCCGGGCGGCCCGATGGTGAGCAGCTCCGGTGCGGCGTCCTCGCCCCGGCGCAGCCGGGCCCGCATCCGGGCCACCAGCTCCTTGGGCTTGAACGGCTTGACCACGTAGTCGTCCGCGCCGGACTCCAGGCCCAGCACGACGTCGACCGTGTCGCTCTTAGCGGTCAGCATGACGATCGGGATGCCCGACTCCCCACGGATGGCCCGCGCCACGTCGATGCCGCTCATCCCGGGCAGCATGAGGTCGAGCAGGACGATGTCCGGCCGGTTCTCCCTGAAGGCGGACAGCGCGCGCTCGCCGTCGGCCACGAACGAGGGCAGGAATCCTTCGCTGCGCAGCACGATGCCGAGCATCTCGGCCAGCGCGGGGTCGTCGTCGACCACCAGTACCCGGGCTCTCATGTGGTCCAATATTGCACTGCCTCTCCGGTTCCGGTGGAAGCGCCCCAGGCGATCTTGCCACCCGGGGTCACGCGAAGAGGGTGCTCCCCCAGTAGTCGCTGGCGCCGGTGACGCCGGGTGGACAGGCGAAGATACCGCTCGAGACGTGCCGGACGTACTCGTTCATGGCGTCGTGTCGCGCGAGATTCAGCTGGACCGGGACGAACGCGGTGCGCGGGTCGCGCTGGTAGCCGATGAAGAACAGGCCCGCGTTGAGCCGGCCGAGCCCGTCGGAGCCGTCGACGAAGTTGTAGCCGCGGCGCAGCATGCGGGCGTTCGAGTTCTGGGTCGGGTGGGCCAGCCGTACGTGCGAGTCGATCGCGATGACCGGCTCGCCGTCGGGCCGCTTCGCCTCGAGGTCGGGCTCGTCGAACTCGTCGGCCCGGCCCAGCGGCGCACCGCTGCCCTTGGTCCGGCCGATGATGTCCTCCTGCTCGCCCAGGGAGGTCCGGTCCCAGGTCTCGATGAGCATCCGGACCTTGCGGGTGACCACGTACGCGCCGCCGGTCATCCAGGCGGGCCCGTCGCCGGGCTGCACCCACAGGTGATCGCGCAGCAGGTCGGTCTCCTCGGCCTTCAGGTTGGCCGTACCGTCCTTGAAGCCGAACATGTTGCGCGGGGTGGCCTGGTCCCTGGTGGTTGACGAGGTACGGCCGAAGCCCAGCTGCGACCACCGGACCGTGACCACGCCCATGCCGATCCGGGCCAGGTTGCGGATGGCGTGCACGGCCACCTGCGGGTCGTTGGCGCACGCCTGGACGCAGATGTCGCCGCCGGAGATGGGCGCCTCGATCAGGTCGCCCGGGAAGTGCGGCAGGTCCACCAGCGCGGCGGGCCGCTGCGCCGCGATACCGAAGCGGTCCTTGCCCGCGGCGTCGCGGAACAGGGTGGGCCCGAAGCCGACCGTCAGGGTCAGCCCGGACGCCGGCAGTCCGATCGCCTCGCCGGTGTCGTCCGGCGGCGCCTCCAGGATGCCGCCGACCGCGCCGATCTCCCCGGCGTCGCGCCCGGCGGTCAGCCGGGCCGCGGCCGCGGTCCAGTCCTTGAGCATCCGCACCAGGCGGGCCCGGTCCTTCGTGACGACGTCGAACGCCACGAAGTGCAGCCGGTCCTGGGCCGGGGTGACGATGCCGGCCTGGTGCGCCCCGGTGAAGGCGATGGCGTCCGCGGCGGCGGCACCGGCCTGCGCGGGGTGGGACTGCTCCGCGGTACGCACGACGGCGCCGCCGACCGCGGCCGCCCCGGCGATGCCGGCCACCCCGGCGCCCGCCAGCGCGATGGCGCGGCGGCGGCTGACCGTGCTCTCAGTCATCGCGATCCCTACTTCCCGGAGATGACGCCGGCGACCTTGCTGATCGGCTCGGCCAGGGCGTTGATCGCGTCGGACAGGCCCTTGAGCTGCGCCTCGGACAGCTGGTTGTGCAGCTTCCAGCCGTCGCCGACGCGGTACTTGGCCAGCTCGGCGTCCACCTTGGCGAAGCCCTCGTCGATGGACTTCACGAGCGCCGGGTCGCGCTTGACCAGCGCCGGGCGCAGCGCCGCGACGGCCGCCTTGGAGCCCTCCACGTTGGCCGCGAAGTCCCACAGGTCGGTGTGCGAGTACCGGTCCTCCTCGCCCGTGATCTTGCCGTTGGCGACCTCGTCGAGCAGTTCCTTGGCGCCGTTGGCGAGTTGCAGCGGGGACAGCTTCTCGGCCTGGGCCTTCGCCGCGATCGCGCGGACGTCGGCGTCGAGCTGGTCGGCGATGGCGCCGTCCTTGCTCACGTCGCCGCCGACCCACAGGTCCTTCTCCAGCCGGTGGAAGCCCGTGAACGGCAGTTCCTTGGTGGCGCCGTCCTCCCGGCCGTCGATCTTCGGGTCGAGGTCGCCGAAGATCTCGGCCACCGGTTCGATCCGCTCGAAGTACGTGCGGGCCACCGGGTACAGCGCCTTGGCCTTGGCCACGTCGCCCGCCTTGACGGCGGCGACGAACTCGGCCGTCTTGTCGACCAGCGCGGTGGACTGCGACCGCACGTACCGGGAGTAGTCGGCGCTGGCCTGGGCCAGCGCGGCGTCCTCGGCCAGCGGCGCGGCCGAACCGGAGACCGTCAGCGCGGTGCGGATGCCCTGGCCGACCATGCCCGGCTTGCACGACGCCTGGTATGCGCCGGCGGGCAGCTCGACGCGCAGTTCCCGGGACAGGCCCGGGGTGATGTTCTCCACCTCGCCCATCACCCGGTCACCGTCGGCGTAGACGTAGAACTCGGTGACCTTGGCACCGGAGTTCGTGACCTTGAAGACCGCCGTGCCCGCGTCGAGCGTGGTGCGGGCCAGCTCGCAGGCGGAGTCGGTGGCCGTGACCGCGATCGGGCCGCCGGCCGCCGCGGCGCCGTCGGTCTTGTCGCTGGTGCACGCGGCCAGGGCGCCGCCGGTGAGGGTGCCGACGGCGGCGAGGGCGAGGAAACGGGTGCTGCGCATGGTGCGGGGGTTCTCCTACTGTTGCGGCGCGGGCGCCGGGGCGGACTGCGGTTGCGGCTCGGAGTGCGCGGCCAGCGCGGGGCCGGTCGTCGCGGCCTCGGGGGCCGCTGTCGCGCCCGCCTCGGTCGCCGGGGCGGCGGCGGGGGCCGCGGCGCGACGGGGCCGCCAGAGGAAGAGCACGAGTACGGGCACGGCGTACGCGACCCAGGCGGCGACTTCCAGCACGGTCGGTTCGGCGGTGATGTTGAACATCCCGGAAAGCAGGGCGGCGTACCAGGTCGACGGGTCGAGGACGCCCGCCGCGTGGTAGGCGATGGTGCCGATGCCGGGCAGCACGCCGGACTCCTGCAGGTCGTGCACGCCGTACTTGAAGATGCCGGCGGCCACGAGGATGAGCAGGGCGCCGGTCCAGGTGAAGAACACCGTGAGGTTGATCCGGACGGCGGTGGCGAACAGCAGGTAGCCGATACCGATGGCGGTCGCGATGCCGCCGAGCAGGGCGTACAGCGGGCCGCCGTTGACGTCGGCACCCTGCACGGCCGCGTAGAAGATCATGGAGGTTTCGAGGCCCTCGCGGACGACCGCGAGGAAAGCCATGATCAGTACGGCGAACGAGCCGACCGCGAGCGCGTCG
Organism: Krasilnikovia cinnamomea; assembly: GCF_004217545.1. NCBI lineage: Bacteria > Bacillati > Actinomycetota > Actinomycetes > Micromonosporales > Micromonosporaceae > Krasilnikovia > Krasilnikovia cinnamomea. The sequence continues at coordinate 4,399,727 of NZ_SHKY01000001.1, read as the reverse complement.
TGCAGCCTGCTCCGCAGGTCCCCGGCGATGCCCCGGGCGGCCCGGCGCATCCAGAAGATCATCCAGGTGACGAAGACGACCGCGGCGATCGAGGTGACCGCCTCGAACAGCTCCCGGTCGTCGTAGTCGCGCAGCAATGTGGTCTGGGTGTAGCTGAGCAGCCAGCCAAAGAGGACGGACAGCGCGACCGCCGCGCCGACGCCGAGCCAGACCTGCGGCAGCCGGTCCTTGCGCTGTGACTTCACCAGGAAGGCGACGAGGATGCTGACCACCAGAGTGGCCTCCAACCCCTCGCGCAGGCCGATGAGGTAGGTGGCGAGCATGGCACTCCGACTTCCGGGGCGTCGCCGGTCGAGGGGTCGGCCGCGAGCACGTTGCTAAGGCATTCCTAACTAAGGTTCGGATTACCTTACTCGGGGCGGCGGCCCTCCCGTCAAGCCGACCGACTATTCACCAGGTCACAGGCCTGATGGCCCGGCACCGCCGGGTCAGTCGGCCGGTCGGCGGTCGAATTCGCCCGCGCGCACCCCGGCCAGGAAGGTGGCCCAGCCGGTGGCGTCGAAGGCCAGCACCGGCCCCTCGGGGTCCTGGGAATCGCGGACCAGGACGACTTCCATCGCCCGGGCGATCTCGACACAGTGGCCATTGGCCGCACTGCGCGCACTCTTGCGCCAGGCGGGGGCCGCCCCGAGGTTCTGCTGCAACGCCATGCCCCTTCCGGAGACTTTCATTGAATAGCCATCCGACCCAACGCATGAGCAGTCAGTCCAGGCCCTCCCCCGTACGGGCGACCAGGTCACGGCTGGCGACCGGGTCGAGCGCCCGCTGCCACACATCGGTGAAGAACCTGCGGTACATCTGCACCTCGGCGGGGCGGTCCCGGAACACGCCGCCCGTGGCGTCCTCGACGTGCGCCACGTCGGACCGGCCGGGGACGCCGAACTCGAAGACCATGAAGGACCCGGCCAGCGCCGCGTGCGCCCCCGCGGCGAAGGGCAGCACGCGCACCTCGATCCCGGGCCGTCCACACGCGTCGTGCAGCCGGTGCAGCTGGCGCCGCATGACGGCCGAGCCACCGACCCGCCGGTGCAGCACCGCCTCATCGAGCACCACACACAGCCGGGGCGGAGCCTCGCGGGTCAGCACGGCCTGGCGCGCCATCCGCAGTGCCACCCGCCGCTGCACGGTCTCCGGATCGGTCCGGTCCGCGCCGACCTCGATCACCGCGCGGGCGTACTCGTCGGTCTGCAGCAGGCCCGGTATCACCTGGGCCTCCCACTCGCGCAGCACGGCCGCCTCCGCCTCCAGCGCCACGTACTCGTCGTACGGGTCGGGCACCGCGGAGCGGTACGCGTTCCACCAGACCCGGGCGCGGCCGCGCCGGGCCAGGTCCTGCAGGCGGACCCGGTCATCGCCGGTAACCCCGTACGCGGCCAGGAGGCGATCGAGGTCGGCGTCGCGGATGCCGGTACGGGCGGTCTCGATGCGGCTCAGCTTGGACTCGGACCAGCCGAGCGCGGCCGCCACGGTGGCGCCCCGGCGCTCGCCCCGGAGCCGGCGCAACTCGCCGCCGAGCTCACGGCGAGCGGTGGTCGTCGGCCTCGGCACGGCATCACCGTACCGGGTTTCCGGTAACGTTCCGCAACTTGCAGATCGCCTTCTGCACTTGCAGACTCCGACCGCGCGTGGGCTAATGGACATATTGACGGGCCCAATGGCGGTCGGGCCCCGGCTCTTCGGCCGGGGTGGCGGCGTCGGTGGCGGCAACCGCCGGCCCGCCCGAGAAGATCGAGCCCCGTCCACAGCGGACGGGGCTCGATGCCGTCATATCCACTCGAACGGGTGACCGCCGCATCGTGTAGCGACAGCGCGGCGGGCCGGAGCGCGCTCGACCCCCCGGCCCGATCCCGGACAGCGAACGAGGCGGCAGGTCCGTGACCCACCGCCCCGTTCATCCCCCCGGTTTGGTACCGCGCGCGTCCGTGGGACCCCCCGATCACCAATGACGCTGCGTGGTTATAGATTCACACTCCGCATACGCCCATGTCAAGCAAATCCAGAAATTTCCGATTTGATGGTCGGACCAACATCTCGGAAGCAACGCGGGCCGCAAGCGGCCGAGGGCGCCCATGACGCTGCGACAGGACTGGAGCCGACTCCCCGTAGCGACCCGGGGGCGGGAAGTGACCGCTACTCGGCGGCGGTGGCCACGAACGCCTCGCCCACGCCGGAGAGCGTGACCGGGCCCACCGCGGCCGGGGCGTACGCCGCCGTGCCCGGCGTCAGCACCACCGGAGCGACCGCCCCGACCGGCTGCGCGACGGTCACCGCGCCGCGCACCCCGAGCACGATGCGCGGGCCGCCGACCGGCACGGGGACCGGAGCGCCGTCGAGGGTCACCCGGTAGAGCTGGAACTCGCGTACCGGGACCCGCCAGGTCATCAGGCCCGGCGCCACCTCGTACGCGGGTAGCAGCGGGTCGGCCAGCACCTCGAAACGCAGGACGCGCAGCAGCTCGTCCACGTCCACCCGTTTGGGGGTCAGGCCGCCGCGCAGCACGTTGTCGCTGGCCGCCATGATCTCCACGCCGGTGCCCGCGAGGTAGGCGTGCAGGTTCCCGGCCGGCATCCAGATCGCCTCGCCCGGCGCCAGCCGTACGTGGTTGAGCAGCAGCGAGACCAGCACCCCGGGGTCACCCGGGTAGTGCTCGGCCAGCCCGGCGGCCAGGGCGAACTCGCGGGCGTACGGATGATCGTCGGCGGCCGCCAGGGTGGCGCTGACCACCGACTCGATCAGCGCCGGACGCTCGTCGGTGGGCCAGGTCAACAGCGTCTGCACCGCGTCGCGCAGACCCGCAGTCCCGGCCCGCAGCGCGGCCACCACCGGCGCGAGCTGCGGCAGCGCCAGTCCCTCCAGCACCGCCGCCGACACGTCCGGCGCGCGGAACCCGCACAGCGCGTCGAACGTGGTCAGCGCCACCAGCGCTTCCGGCTTGTGGTGCGGGTCCGTGTAGATCCGCGGCGCGTCCGGGTCGGCCTGCTGCCGCGCGTACGCCTCCCGCGCGTACGCCGCGTCCGGGTGGGCCTGCAGCGACAGCGGCGCGGCGGCGGCCAGCACCTTCATCAGGTACGGCAGCCGCCCGTCGAACTCGTCCGCCACCTGCGCGCCGAGCTGACCGGCGGGATCCGCGGCGATCAGGCTGGCCAGGTTCGCCGGCCCGTCGGGACCCGTGACGGTCGACGGGTCACCGGGGTGCGCACCCAGCCACAGCTCGGCCTCGGGAGCGTCGGTCGGCGCCGGCCGGCCCTGCAGCCCCGCGATGGCCGTGTGGGACCCCCAGGCGTACGGGCGGATGGCGCCGGTCAGCGGAAAGACGCGCATGCCGGTCATGCCAGCGCGGGCGGCACCGGGCCCGGTCCCGCCGCCGCGGTGTCACCGGCGGCCCCCTTGCCGGGCTGGTAGATGTCCGGTTCGAGGTAGATGACGCGGGCGAGCGGCACCGCGGCGCGGATCCGCGCCTCGGTCTCGTCGATGCGCCGGGCGAGCTCCTCTGCCTGGTCCGTGCCCGGCACCGCGATCTTCGCGGCGACCAGCAGCTCGTCCGGGCCCAGGTGCAGCGTCTTCATGTGGATGATCCGGTCGATGCCGGAGCCGGCCAGGATCGCCTGCTCGATCTTGGTCACGTCCTCCGGGTTGGCCCCCTCGCCCAGCAGCAGGCTCTTGGTCTCGATGGCCAGGATGACCGCGATCGCGACGAGCAGCACGCCGATCATCGCGGTGCCGATGCCGTCCCACACCCCGTCCCCAGTGATCAGCGTGAGCACCACGCCGAACAGGGCAAAGATCAGGCCGAGCAGCGCACCCGCGTCCTCGAGCAGCACGACCGGCAGCTCCGGGGCCTTGGCACGGCGCACGAAGTCGACCCACGACGTGTTGCCCCGGACGCGGTTGGACTCCTCGATGGCCGTCTTGAACGAGAAGGTCTCCAGACCGATCGCGATGACCAGCACCACCACCGGCACCCACTGCCAACTGGTGATGCCCACCGGGTGCTGGAGCTTGTGGTACGCCTCGTACAGCGCGAACAGGCCGCCGACGGAGAACAGCACGATCGAGACGATGAACGCGTAGATGTAGCGCTCGCGCCCGTACCCGAAGGGGTGTTCCGGGGTGGCCTTGCGGGTCGCCCGCTTGCCGCCGACCAGCAGCAGCGCCTGGTTTCCCGAGTCGGCGACCGAGTGGATCGCCTCGGCCAGCATCGACGACGAACCGCTGAGCCCCCAGGCGATGAACTTGGTCACCGCGATGCCGAGGTTCGCCCCCAGCGCCGCGACAATCGCCTTGGTACCGCCGCTTGCACTCACCGCTGTCCTCCGCCGTACTGTCCCTGATTGCCCTGCTGTCGGTGGATCCGCGCCGGGGATCCGCTCACGACAGCGCCTCCGGCAGCGGGTTGCTGAGTTCCTTCATCTCACTGATCGCGGGCACCGCCATCGGGTCGAGCCCGTGTGCGAGCGCCAGGTACAGCGAGGCGAAGTCCGGCACGGCCACGATCGACGCCAGCCGCTCCAGCGTCGAGCCACCCTCAGCGGTGATCACATCACAGCGCACACCGCGCCGCTCGGCGAGGGTCTGCACCGCGTCGGCACGACGTTCCTCGACCGCGACCGGCTCGTCCGCCTCGTCCTCCGGGTTGAGGCCACCGTCGCGCATCAACACCAGCCGCAGCCGGGTCTGGCCGGGCGCGTCGTCGTCCTCGTCGTCGGCGAAGATGTCGCGCGACGACTCGGCCAGGCCGCCGAAGACGCCGTCGAGCAGGCCGACCCGCCCGCGCCCGGCCTCGCCGAGCGCCCCGGCCATCACCGGATAGCGGGCGTTGGCCGCCAGGGTGTCGGCGAACCGGCGGGCCGCGACCGTGGCCAGCGGCGACGAGCCCCAGACGATCGGGATGGACCCGGCCAGGCCCAGAGCCAGCGCCTTCGCCGGGTTGACGAACGACTCGGCGCCGGGGCGGCAGCGTTCCGCATCGGCGTCGAGGCGGATCGCGGTCTCGGCGATGTCCGCCTCGGCGAGCTTGACCAGCCCGAGCGCGCGCCCGGCGAACAGCACCGGGACGGTCAGGCCCCACAGGCTGGCCCGGGCCGGGGCGCGGCGCGGCACCTGGATGAACGGTGCGCGGGCGCGTTCGGCCATGGCCTGCAGCTCGGAGTCCGGGTTACCGATCGCGACGAGCCGGGCGCCGCGCCGGGCGGCGGCGTCCGCCGCCGCCAGCGCCTCGGGGCTGCGACCGCTGGCCGAGACCGCGATCACCACGTCGGCCGCGCCGACCCAGCCGGGTACGCCCGCGCTGCGGTGCCCGATGATCGGTACGGGACACCGTGGCCCCGCGACCGTGGCCAGGATGCTGCCGGTCAGTCCGGCCGTACCGATGCCGGCGACCACGACCGCGCGGGGGCGGCCCTCGTCCTCGAGCATGGTGAGGTCGGTCTCGGCCGCCAGCGCGGCCGACTCGCGGACCTGGGCGCCCGCGGAGGCGGTGGCGCGCAGCATGCCGCCCGGGTCGTTGCCGAGCATCGCCTGCTCGTCGTCGAGCAGCGACTCGTCGGCCGTGCGGTGGCCGTGCACTCCCGCGGTGCCGTCCCTGGACGCGGCCATCACGCCTCGCCCTCCCCGGCCGGGCCGCCGGGCAGCCTCGCCTCGTCGAGCAGCAGGACGGGGATGTCGTCGCGGATCTCGAAGATCCGGCCACACTCGGTACACGTCAACGTCTGCGCGTCCGCGTCATGGGTCAGCGGCGCGTGGTGCGTGTCCGGGCAGGCCAGAATCTCCAGCAACTGCGGATCGAGAGCCACCGAACGGCTCCTTCGGCTCGGGTGCGATACGGGCCCCAGGATCCTATCCGCGCACGATCGCGAGCACTTCGTCGCGGAGGGCCGCCATCCGATCAGGTTTCGGCGCCTCGACGTTGAGCCGCAGCAGGGGCTCGGTGTTCGAGGCGCGCAGGTTGAACCACGCGCCCTCGCCGACGTGCACCGTGAGACCGTCCAGGTCGTCGGTCGCGGCGCCGGGGAAGGCGGCCCGGACCTGGGCCATCTTCGCCGCGGCGTCCGGCACGGTCGAGTTGATCTCGCCGGAGGCGCTGTAGCGCTCGTACGCGGCGGCGAACTCCGACAGCGGGTGATCCTGGCCACCGAACGCGGCCAGCACGTGCATGGCGGCCAGCATGCCGGTGTCGGCGTACCAGAAGTCGCGGAAGTAGTAGTGCGCCGAGTGCTCGCCGCCGAAGACCGCGTTCGTCCGGGCCATCTCGGCCTTGATGAACGAGTGGCCGACCCGGCTGCGCACCGGCTTGCCGCCGTGCTCGGCGATGATCTCCGGCACCGCGGCCGAGGTGATCAGGTTGTGGATGACCGTGCTGCCCGGGAACTTCGCCAGCTCGCGGGTCGCCACCAGGGCGGTGATCGCGGATGGCGAGACCGGTTCGCCGCGCTCGTCGACCACGAAGCAGCGGTCGGCGTCGCCGTCGAACGCCAGCCCCAGGTCGGCGCCCTGCTCGCGGACCGCGGCCTGCAGGTCGACGAGGTTGGCCGGGTCGAGCGGGTTGGCCTCGTGGTTCGGGAACGAGCCGTCCAGCTCGAAGTAGAGCGGCACGATCTCCAGCGGCAGGCCGGGCAGCACCCGGTCGCCCAGCACGGCGGGCACCGTGTGCCCGCCCATGCCGTTGCCCGCGTCCACTACGACCTTCAGCGGCCGGATGCCGGACAGGTCGACCAGCGAGCGCAGGTGCGCGGCGTAGTCGCGGAGCACGTCGCGCTGCTCGATGCGTTCCACGCCGTCGGCCACCTGGGCCAGCGAGGCCAGCAGGTCGTCGGCGTACTGCCGGACGTAGACCAGGCCACTGTCCTGGCCGACCGGGCGGGCGCCCGGGCGGCACAGCTTGATCCCGTTGTACTGGGCGGGGTTGTGGCTGGCGGTGAACATCGCGCCGGGCAGGTTCAGCGCGCCCGAGGCGTAGTACAGCTGGTCGGTGGAGGCGAGGCCGATGTGCAGCACGGCCGTCCCGGCGGCGTTGACGCCCTTGGCGAACGCGGCGGCCAGCGCGGGGCCGGAATCGCGCATGTCGTGCCCGATGACGATCGTCTCCGGGTCGTCGCCGGACTCGCGCAGCATCTCCACGAACGCGGTGCCGAGCGCGCGGGCCACGGGTTCATTGAGCTGATCCGGGACGATTCCGCGCACATCGTACGCCTTGACGATCTGCGACAGATCAGACAAGTTGCTCACTCCTCAGCCATGATTACCTCTGGCCGAGACTATCGGAGCGGCGGTAGTGGGCAGGCCGCAACCGCCCTGCTCCACCGTCTCGGCGAATCACTCGACCCGTCCGGGCATCCGGAGCGCCCCGGCGGCTTCCCTCGTCGGAGGAGATCGATCGATCCCCGGCCCTTTCTTGTGGGGCGCGCCCGCGCGGGCCACGATGGGTGCGATCGGAGGTCCGCAGATGTCGAACCCGTGGCTCGCCCTGCACGCGGGCGCCGACCCCGCCGCCCGCATCACCGAGGTCGGCCGCGCGTACGAGCGGTTCGTGGCCGGGGACGCCAACCCCCCACTGCCGGTACGCCCGGTCGTCGTGGAGTCGTGGCGGCGCTCCGCGGGCGCCCGGTTCGACCCCGAGGGCACCGCGCCGATCGAGCTCGGCGACGACGAGCTGGAGGCGTACCGGGCGGCCCACCCGCTGGCCTGCGTGCTGCCGATCTTCCGGGACCTGCTGGGCGGGCTCGCCGACGACGGCGACCACATCGTCGCCGTGTGCGACGCGCACGGACGGCTGCTGTGGGTCGAGGGCACCCCGGCCGTGCTGGACGGCGCCGCCCGGATGAACTTCGTGCCCGGCGCCCGGTGGGACGAGGCCAGCGCGGGCACCAACGCGCCGGGCACCGCGCTCGCGGTCGACCACCCCCTGCAGATCTTCGCCACCGAGCACTTCTGCCGCCCCGTCCAGGACTGGACGTGCGCCGCCGCCCCGATCCACGACCCGGCCACCGGGCGGCCGCTCGGCGCGATCGACGTGACCGGCGGGGACCGCCTGGCCAACCCGCACAGTCTCGCCCTGGTCCGGGCCACGGCGCTGGCCGCCGAGGCGTACCTGCGTACCCAGCGCCCGGCCGCGCCGGGTGCGGCGGCGGTGACCGCGCTGGGCCGCGACGAGGCGGTGCTGACCGTCGCGGGACGCCGGATCCGGCTCGGGCGCCGCCACTCCGAACTGCTCGTCCTGCTGCTCACCCACCCGCAGGGCCGCACCGGCGAGCAGCTCGGCATCGACCTGTACCCGGACGACCCCAACCCGGTGACGATCCGGGCCGAACTGTCCCGGCTACGGCGCATTCTGGGGCCCGAGTTGCTGGGCTCGCGGCCGTACCGGCTGCGCTCCGACGTGGACGCCGACTTCCGCACCGTGCCACGCCTGCTGGAACAGGGGCTGGTGGCCGACGCCCTCGCCGCGTACGCCGGTCCCCTGCTGCCCGGCTCGGAGGCGCCCGGGGTGGTCCGGGTGCGCCGCCTCGTCGAGGAGCAACTGCGCGCGGCCGTGCTGGCCCGCGCCGACCGGAGCCTCCTGCAGACCTGGGTCCGCTCGCCGTGGGGCGCCGACGACCTGCAGATGTGGGAGGCGTACGCGGCCACGCTGCCGGTGGGCGCACCCGCCCGCCCGTGGGCGGTCAGCCGGATCGCCCACCTCACCGCCGAGTACGGCCTGCGCGCCCCGGGCAGCGCCGCAACGTCGATGCAACGTCACCGGCTCTAGCGTCAGCGCACCCCCAGCCGCCCGGGGCAATGGGGCCCCGGGCGGTCCCCTGGTTCGGAGGTGCGCATGACCGTCTACTCCCCACCCGGCACCGACGGCGCGATCATGAGTTACGCGTCCCGGTACGACCACTGGATCGGCGGCGAGTACGTGCCACCGGCCCAGGGCCGGTACTTCACCAACCCGTCGCCGGTCACTGGCCAGGACTTCTGCGAGGTGGCCCGCGGCACCGCCGAGGACGTGGAGAAGGCCCTGGACGCGGCGCACGCCGCCGCACCCGCGTGGGGCCGCACCCCGCCCGCGGAACGCGCCGCGATCCTCAACCGGATCGCCGACCGGATCGAGGCGAACCTCGAGAAGCTGGCCGTCGCCGAGAGTTGGGAGAACGGCAAACCGGTACGCGAGACGCTGCTGGCCGACCTGCCGCTGACGGTCGACCACTTCCGCTACTTCGCCGGTGCCATCCGCGCGCAGGAGGGCAGCCTCAGCGAGGTGGACCCCGACACGGTCGCGTACCACTTCCAGGAGCCGCTGGGCGTGGTCGCCCAGATCATCCCGTGGAACTTCCCGATCCTGATGGCCGCGTGGAAGCTGGCCCCGGCGCTGGCCGCGGGCAACGCGGTGGTGCTCAAGCCCGCCGAGCAGACCCCGGTGTCGATCCACTACCTGATGTCGCTGATCGCGGACCTGCTCCCGCCCGGCGTGGTGAACATCGTCAACGGCTTCGGCGTGGAGGCGGGCAAGCCGCTCGCCTCGTCGAGCCGGGTCGCCAAGGTCGCGTTCACCGGCGAGACCACCACCGGCCGCCTGATCATGCAGTACGCCAGCGAGAACATCATCCCGGTGACGCTGGAACTGGGCGGCAAGAGCCCGAACATCTTCTTCGACGACGTCAGCGCGGCCGACGACGACTTCTTCGACAAGGCGCAGGAGGGCTTCGCGATGTTCGCCCTCAACCAGGGCGAAGTCTGCACCTGCCCGTCGCGGGCGCTGATCCAGCAGGGCCACTACGCGGACTTCCTCGCCGCCGGGGTCAAGCGGGTGGAGAACATGCGCCAGGGCAACCCGCTGGACACCGACACCATGGTCGGCGCGCAGGCCTCCAACGACCAGCTGGAGAAGATCCTGTCCTACCTGGACATCGGTCGCCAGGAGGGGGCGAAGGTCCGCACCGGCGGCGCCCGCGCCGAGCTGGGCGGCGACCTGGCGGGCGGATACTACGTGCAGCCCACGATCCTGGAAGGCAGCAACACGATGCGGGTCTTCCAGGAGGAGATCTTCGGCCCCGTGGTGGCGGTGACCTCCTTCACCGACTACGCCGACGCGATCACCACCGCCAACGACACCCTGTACGGCCTCGGCGCGGGCGTCTGGACCCGGGACGGCACGACCGCGTACCGGGCCGGGCGGGCGATCCAGGCGGGCCGGGTGTGGACGAACTGCTACCACGTGTACCCGGCGCACGCCGCGTTCGGCGGGTACAAGCAGTCCGGCATCGGCCGGGAGAACCACAAGATGATGCTGGATCACTACCAGCAGACCAAGAACCTGCTGGTCAGCTACTCGCCCAAGGCCCTGGGCTTCTTCTGATGGACGACCGTGTCGCGGTGACCCCTGCGGCGGCGGAACTGATCCGCGCGCTGCGGGGGCAGCACGGGCCGCTGATGTTCCACCAGAGCGGCGGCTGCTGCGACGGCAGCGCACCGATGTGCTACCCGCGGGGCGAGTTCCGTACCGGCGACTCCGACGTGCTGCTGCAGGAGTTGCGCATCGAGGGCGTGGCCGAGCCGGTGCCGTTCTGGATGAGCGCGGCGCAGTACGCGGCGTGGAAACACACGAACCTCACCGTGGACGTGGTGCCGGGCCGCGGCAGCGGCTTCTCGCTGGAGGCACCGGAGGGGGTGCGGTTCCTGATCCGCAGCCGGATCCGTACGGCGTAGTCACTCCACAGTGTATTTCTGTGCCAGATTCTCCCCCGCACCCATCTGTCGTCCGTTCCGTTCCGTACGGCAGATGGGGCGGCAGGGGGTCGCCCCGTGACGGAGGAGAATCCTGATGCTCAGCACCCGCAGGTCCCGCGTACGGGCGGCAGCCGCCGTCGGCATGGCGGCGGTCGTGGGCGCCATCGGCGCCGTGACGTTCAACGCCTCCGCGCAGGAGGTACGCGGCCACTCGGAGACCAACCCCGACCTCGCCCCGCCGCCGGGATCAACGAAGATCGCGGAGGTCCACGTGCAGAAGGGCACCCAGACCTACACCTGCACCGGTGGCGTGTTCACGGGCACCCCCTCCGTGCCGGAGGCGCGGCTGGTGGGCCAGGGCGGCCCGTTCCACCACTTCGCGGGCCCGAGCTGGCAGTCGGAGCGCGACGACTCCCTGGTCACGGCCACGCGGATCGCCGCCGGGCCGCAGGTGCCGGGCGCCATCCCGGAGCTGCTGCTGGGGGTCAACAGCCACACGGGCAACGGCATCCTCAGCCCGGTGACGCACATCCAGCGGCTGAACACCTCGGGCGGCGTCGCCCCGACCGGCGCCTGCACGGACGGCGAGAAGGCGTCCGTGCCCTACAAGGCCACGTACGTGTTCTGGGCCGCACCCTGACGGTCAGCGGTGCTGGCGGCGCACCGTCGCCGCCAGCACCGCCAGCAGCGAGACCCCGAACAGCACCGTCGCGATCACGTTGACCTGCGGCGGGATGCCCCGCTGCGCCGCGCCCCAGATGTACATGGGGAACGTCGTCGTGGTGCCCGCCGTGAAGTTCGTGACGATGAAGTCGTCGAAGGACAGCGAGAACGCCAGCAGGGCCGCCGCCACGATGCCGGGCAGCGCCAGCGGGAGGATCACCCGCCGGAACGCCGCCCACGGGCCCGCATACAGGTCGGCGGCGGCCTCGGGCAGGCGCGGGTCCAGGGTGGCCAGCCGGGCCCGGACGGTCACCACCACGAAGCTCACGCAGAACATCACGTGCGCGATCACCACGGTCCAGAAGCCGAGCGGCACCCGCGCCGCGGCGAACAACGCCAGCAGCGAGGAACCCATCACCACCTCGGGGGTGGCCATCGGCAGGAACACCAGCGCGCCGGTCGCGGACCGGCCCCGGAAGCGGTAGCGGGTCAGCGCGAACGCCATCAGCGTACCGAGCACCGTGGCCAGTACGGTCGCCGCGAAGCCGATCTGCACGCTGCGCACCAGCGACGCGCACATGCCCGGGGCACCGCACGGGTTCTTCCAGTAGTCCAGGGTGAACGTCCCGAAGTCGTACGACAGCCGCGACGTGGGCCGGTAGAACGACAGCGCGACGATCACCGCGATCGGCAGCAGCAGGTACGCCAGCACCAGCAGCCCGAGCCCCAGCACGAGGTGATCGGCGATCCACCTCCCGAGGCGGGTCACAGCGCCTCCACGGCGGTCGCGCCGACCCGGCGCAGGTACGCCAGCACGAGCACCAGGATCATCGCCATCAGCACGAACGACAGCGCCGCCGCCTGCGGGTAGTCGAGCCGGACCAGGAACGCCGAGTCGATCACGTTGCCCGCCATCGCGGTCCCCGGCGTCCCGAGCAACTGGGCGTTGATGTAGTCACCCGCCGCCGGGATGAAGGTGAGCAGCGTGCCCGCCACGATGCCGGGCGCGGCCAGCGGCAGCGTCACCGCCCGGAACGTCGCGACCGGGCCCGCGTACAGGTCGGCGGCGGCCTCCAGCAGGCGGCGGTCGAGGCGTTCCAGACTGGCGTACAGGGGCAGCACCATGAACGGCAGGACGTTGTAGGTCAGCCCGGCCACCACCGCGAACGGGGTGGCCAGCAGGCGCCCGTCGGGGGCCAGCACGTGCAGGTCGCGCAGCAGATCCACCAGGGCGCCGTTGTCGGAGAGGATCGCCTTCCAGGCCAGCGTGCGGATCAGGAAGCTGGTGAAGAACGGCGCCACGACCGCGACCAGCAGCACGTTGCGGAAGCGCCCGGCGCGCAGCGCGATCGCGTACGCCAGCGGGAAGCCGAGCAGCAGCGACGCGGCGGTCGCCACGCCCGCGTACGCCAGCGAGCGCAGCAACTGCGGCCAGTACTCGGCCAGCGCGGCCGGGTAGTTGCCGAACGCCCAGGTCATCGCGTACCCGTCGACCAGGGAACCGGCCGGGTCGTACAGGCTGGTGGCGAACAGCTCCACGGCGGGCACCGCGAAGAACAGCACCAGCCACAACCCGGCGGGCAGGATCAACAGGTACGGCACCAGCCGCCCCCACCGGTCGGCGCGGCGGGCACGCATCCGGGCTGGTGCCTCGGTCACGCGGACACGCCCAGGCTCACGTCGGCCGCGCCCGTCCGGTCGCCCTCCCCCGGCGGGCGGTCCAGCAGGAACGCGTGCCGGGGATCCCAGTGCGCCACCACCTGCGCGCCCAGCGGCACCTGCCGGTGCTCGCCGGTGCTGGCGGCGAAGGCGCTCAACTCGGTACCCCACCCGGTACGCACCAGGTACTGGCTGCTCACCCCGACGTAGGAGCTGTCCGTGACCACGCCGGTGAGCCGCTGGTGCGCCTCGGGCACGGCGTCGGCGGACAGCGCCAGGTGCAGCTTCTCCGGGCGTACCCCGAGAAAGACCGAGGTCCCGGCGGCCCGCGAGCGCAGCGCGGGCACGGTGAAGCGCTGACCGTAGGCCGTGACCGCGACGTCGTCGCCCACCGTGCCGGCCTGCTCGCCCGCCAGCAGGTTGGACTGTCCCAGGAAGGTCGCCACGAACGGGGTGGCGGGCAGGTCGTACAGCTGCGCGGGCGGGCCGAGCTGCTCGATGCGGCCCGCGTTCATCACCGCGACCGTGTCGGCCATCGTCATGGCCTCCTCCTGGTCGTGGGTGACGTGCACGAACGTCATGCCCACCTCGGTGTGGATGCGCTTGAGCTCGATCTGCATGCGGCGGCGCAGGGTCAGGTCCAGTGCGCCGAGCGGCTCGTCGAGCAGTAGCACCCGCGGATTGTTGACCAGCGCCCGGGCCAGCGCCACCCGCTGCTGCTGCCCGCCGGAGAGCTCACCGGGGCGGCGCCGGCCGTACCCCTCCAGTTGCACCAGGGCCAGCATCCGCTCGACCTGGGCGCGCACGTCGCGCTGGCGCCGTCGGCGCAGCCCGAACGCGATGTTCTCGTGCACGTCCAGATGCGGGAACAGCGCGTAGCTCTGGAACACCGTGTTGACCGGCCGCCGGTACGCCCGCAGCCCGGTGATGTCGTCGTCGCCGAGCAGGATCCGCCCGGCGCTGGGCTCCTCCAGCCCCGCGACCATGCGCAGGGTGGTGGTCTTCCCGCAGCCGGACGCCCCGAGCAGCGCGAAGAACGAGCCCGCGGGCACGGTCAGATCGAGCGCGTCGACGGCGGTCACCGCGCCGAAGCGCTTGGTCACCCCGGCGAGCCGCAGATCGGTGCTCAAGCCCCGATCACCGCCTGGAACTTGTCGTTGTACAACCGCGACTCCGGCTGGGTGAGCGGCATGAACTCCCTGGCCCTGGCGAGCAGTGCCCGGGTGGGGAAGATCAGCGGGTTCGCGGCCAGCTCCGGATCGATCTTCTCCATCGCGGCCTGCGCTCCCTCGACCGGGCAGATGTAATTCACGTACGCGGCGACGGTCGCCGCCACGGTCGGATCGTAGTAATAGTCCATGAGCCGCTGCGCGTTGGCTCGGTGCGCCGCCTGGTTCGGCACGACCATGTCGTCGGAGTACAGCATGGCGCCGGAGTCCGGGGCCACGAACCGGATCTGCGGATCGTCACTGGCGAGCTGGATGATGTCGCCCGACCAGCCGATGCAGGCGGCGACGTCGCCGCGCTTGAGGTCGGGCGCGTAGTCGTTGCCGGTGAACCGCCGGATCTGACCGGACTCGACGGAACGGCGCAGCACCTCCAGCGCGTCGTCGAACTGCGCCTCGGTGAAGTCGCCCGGATCGTGGCCGCGCGCCTGCAGCAGTAGCCCCATCGTGTCGCGCAGCTCGCTGAGCAGCGTCACCCGCCCCTTGAGGTCGGGCCGGGTGAGCAGCTCGTCGACCGTACGGATCTCCGCGGTGACCCGGCCGTTGTAGGCCAGCGCCGCCAGACCGCCCTGCCACGGCACCGCGTGGGTGCCGCTGGGGTCGACGGCCCGGCCGCGCAGGGAGGTCAGCAGGTTGCGTTGCACGTTCGGCATCGCGGCGAGGTCGAGCCGTTGCACCCAGCCCAGGTCGACCAGGCGGCCGACCAGCCAGTCCGTGACCACCATGAGGTCGCGCCCGGTGGGACGGCACTCCGCCAGCTGATTCTGGATCTTCCCGAAGTACTGATCGTTGTCGTTGATCTCCTCCAGGTACGAGACCCGGATTCCGGACCTGCGCTGGAACGCCTCCAGGGTGGGGCGGCTCTCGTCGCTGTCGTCCACGTCGATGTACTGCGGCCAGTTCGCGAAGACGAGGCGGTGTTCGGTGGCGGACAGGTCCGTACTCGGGCAGCTCTGTTCGCTCTGCCGGGTGCCCTCGATGCCGCAACCGGCCAGCGCGGCGCCCGCCGCGACGGCCCCGCCGAGCAACGCCCGCCGGGACAGGCCCGTCCGCCGGGAGGACCGGTGCACCGCGAGGACGGCGGCGGCCTCGGGCATCAGCTGAGGACGGCGCATCGCGGCTCCCGCATCGGGTCCTGCCTGCCAGGACGCGTTGCCCCGGATCATGTCACGTCCCCCGTGGGGATCGCAGGCAGGCGCGGGACTTGCCGGGCCGCTGGGCATGCCCTCGCGGCCCTCGCTGCGCTCGGCGCACTCGGTCATGCCGATCATCCCGGATCAGTGCCATCCCGAGGGGTGGGCATACCTCAATATCGACCAGTCCGGTCATAGTGGGTCGTGTCGAGTTCGGACACGGGACGGAGAAGTCGATGGGTTTCCCAAACAGGCGCGCCTTCCGCACGGTCGCCGCGACGCTGGTCATCGCGGCCTTCGCCGGGTGCGGCACGGCCATGGCCGCCGACGGGACACCGCTGTGGACCTCGCCCCGGGCCGCACAGTCGGAAACCCCGGCATCCCACGCTCCGTCCACGGTGGACAGCGCGCCGCCCGCACCGGCTACGCACGGCCCGACCCGGCCGCCCGCGCCCGGACCGGGCCTGCCGGGCGCGGACGCGTCCGGCAGGCAGCCGCCGCCGGGGCCGCTCACGGGCAAGATGCGCCTCGGCGGCCCCGCGGGCAGCGCCACGAGCACCGGCACCGCATCGGTGGCGCTCACCTTCGACGACGGACCCGATCCGGCGCAGACGCCGAGGCTGCTGGACCTGCTGGCGAAATACGACGTCAAGGCCACCTTCTGCCTGGTCGGCAAGAACGTGGCGGCGCATCCCGGGCTGGTGCGGCGGATCGCCGCCGAGGGGCACACCCTGTGCAACCACACCTGGCGGCACAGCTTCACGCTGGGCAAGCAGAGCCCGGCGGCGATCCGCGCCGACCTGCAACGTACGAACGACGCGATCCGCCGGGCCGCCCCGGGCGCACCGATCCGCTTCATGCGGGCCCCCGGCGGCAACTTCACTCCGGCGTTCGTCTCCGTGGCCGCCGAGCTCGGCATGGCGTCGATCTACTGGTCGGCCGACCCGCGCGACTGGGACCATCCGGCGGGCGAGAGCGGCGCGGCGCACCGGGCCCGGGTGACGCGGGCGGTGCAGCGGCACACCGGGCGCGGTGCGATCGTGCTGTCCCACGACTACGCGGAGCCGGACACGATCGCGGTGTACCGAACCCTGCTCCCCTGGCTGAAGTCCCGCTTCCACCTGGCCGCGCTCTAGCCAGATCTTGGTCGGTTTCCGCCCTCCTGGGGGCGGTTTCGGTCCAAGATTTGCCGGCGTCAGTGCGTCGGGGGGATGACTCGCAGGTGGCCGCGGCGGCCGGTCTGGTGGCCGGGGAGGTTGTCGTGTTCCTCGGGGCGCGGGGGCGGCGCGGGGCGGGCGGCCTCGCGGACCGCGTCGGCGAGGGCGACCAGGTCGTCGGTGGTGGGCGGGGGCGGTCCGAAGTCGCCGTCGTGGCGTACCAGTTCCCAGCCGCGGGGCGCGGTGAGGCTGCGCGCGTGCGGCTCGCAGAGGTCGTACGTGTGCGGCTCGGCGAAGGCTGCCAGAGGCCCGACGACGGCGGTGGAATCGCTGTAGACGTAGGTCAGGGTGGCGACCGCCTGCCGGGGACAGCCGTTACGGGAGCAGCGCCGTGGGGACCTCACGGCGGCACGTTATCGCCCCGGCGCCTCGCGCGGGGCGGATGGGGTCGCGACACGCCGACCCGCCATGCATCACGATTCCGTCAGGGCGCTGAAGACACGCCGCCCCGTTGGGGCGAATTCGCGCGGCGCAACGCGCGGGGCCCCAGCGCCCCCGCCCCGCGCCACGGGCGGGCTAGGCTTGGGTGCGTGACGACCAGCCCCGACCGCCGACGCGCCACCGAGCTCGGCCGTTCCGGCGAGCTGGGCCGTGCCGGCGAGCAGGCACGCATCGCCGAGCCGGGCCGGGCCGCGCGTTCCGCCGGGCCGGGGCGCCCCGCCCGACGTGACCGGCACGGGCGTGGCCTGCGCGGGCGGCTCGTCCCGGCGACCGTCCCGCTGGCCCGCACCAAGGCGGAGATCTTCGACGATCTGGTGCTGGACACGGTCGAGAGCCTGGAGCGGCGGTACGCGAAGGAGCTGGCCGGCGTCGAGTTCGCCGTCGAGGACGTGCCGCCGGAGCTGAACGTCTACGACTCGGACGTGCTGGAGGACGGCGAGGTGCCGCTCGCCCGGCTGCTGCCCGGCCGGCCGGGGCGGCAGGAGCTGCCGCCGCGCATCGTGCTCTACCGGCGGCCGCTGGAGTTCCGGGCGATGGATCGCGAGGACCTCGCCGATCTGGTGCATGACGTCATCATCGAGCAGGTCGCCAACCTGCTCGGTGTGGATCCCGACGAACTGACCTGAGGGCCGCCCCCGGCGCCGCAGGCCGAGTCGCGATCAGGCCACCCGGCGCTTGAGCTTGCGACGTTCACGCTCCGACAGTCCACCCCAGATGCCGAAACGCTCGTCGTGGCCGAGCGCGTACTCCAGACATTCCGCCTTCACGTCGCACCGGCCGCAGATCCGCTTGGCCTCCCGCGTCGAGCCGCCCTTCTCGGGGAAGAACGCCTCCGGGTCGGTCTGCGAACACAGGGCCCGCTCCTGCCACTCGGGGGCGTC
Organism: Krasilnikovia cinnamomea; assembly: GCF_004217545.1. Lineage (NCBI taxonomy): Bacteria > Bacillati > Actinomycetota > Actinomycetes > Micromonosporales > Micromonosporaceae > Krasilnikovia > Krasilnikovia cinnamomea. The sequence continues at coordinate 4,381,743 of NZ_SHKY01000001.1, read as the reverse complement.
CCCGAGCAGGTCGATGCCTTCAACCTGCGCTTCCATCATCATCGGCGTGCCTCCTTTTCCGCGCCGGCGGCGATGCCGGCACTGACCCCCCACGCACGCGGCGTGTTTCTTGCGGAACCGGTGCATTTCCCCAGCACCCGTCCCACAACCCCACCGAAATTACACGCGTGTAAGACGTGCGTCGTCAAGCCGAACCTGATAAATAGGCCCGTTTCCCCGAGGTGCCCGCGGATACCTCGGAGTCCCGTTCCTGCCCTATCTCCCAAAGACACCCGAAAGTAACGGCGCGTCGGCGCGTCGCGTCCAAAATAGCCCGATTTGTTATCTAGCGTCGGCCGTATCCGGTTGTCCGCTCCACGGCCGGGCGACCCGCGGCCGCCGCAAGCTCCTTGAGCTGGGCCACCGTACGGGCCGAGCCGTGCTCGGAGCCCGCCATCCGGGAGATCGTCTCCTCCATCAGGGTGCCACCGAGATCGTTGCAGCCGCCGTCGAGCATCACCCGGGTGCCCTCGTCGCCGAGCTTGACCCAGGAGCACTGGATGTTGGGGATCCGGCCGTGCAGCAGCACCCGGGCCATCGCGTGCACGACCCGGTTCTCCCGCCAGGTCGGGCCCGGCCGGGCGATCCCGGCCAGGTAGATCGGCGCGTTCGTGTGCACGAACGGCAACGCCACGAACTCGGTGAAGCCACCGGTCCGGTCCTGGATCCCGGCCAGCACCCGGAAGTGCCCCAGCCAGTGCCGCGGATGGTCGACGTGGCCGTACATCATCGTGCTGCTGGAGCGGATGCCCAGCTCGTGCGCGGTGGACACCACCTCCACCCAGGTCGCGGCCGGCAGCTTGCCCTTGGTCAGCACCCAGCGCACGTCGTCGTCGAGGATTTCCGCGGCCGTACCCGGGATGGTGCCCAGCCCCGCCTCGCGCAGCCCGGTCAGCCACTCGCGCACGCTGACCCCGGCCTTCGCGGCCGCCGTGACGATCTCCATCGGGGAGAACGCGTGCACGTGCATCCCCGGCACCCGCCGCTTGATCGCCCGCACCAGCTCCGCGTACGCGGTGACCGGCAGCTTCGGGTCGATCCCGCCCTGCATGCACACCTCGCTGGCGCCGTCGCGCCACGCCTGCTCGGCCCGGTCGGCCACCTGCTCCACCGACAGCCGGTACGCGTCCGCGTCCCGCTCCCGCTGGGCGAACGCGCAGAACCGGCACCCCACGTAGCACACGTTGGAGAAGTTGATGTTGCGGTTCACCACGTACGTGACGTCGTCGCCGACCGCGTCGCGCCGCAGGTCGTCCGCGAGGCGGGCCAGCTCGTCCAGCGCCGTGCCGTCCGCGTGGAACAGGGCCAGCGCCTTGTCCTCGTGGCGCGGATCCAGCAGTGCCGCCGGATCCCGCACGGCCAGCCGGAGACCAGCCAGCACGTCCGAGTCCACGCGATCCGTGCCTGTCTCTCGCACGCGCTCGCGGCCCTCGCTGCGCTCGGTGCACTCGCTCGTGCCGGGAGCGCTGGAGACGTGGGCGGCCACTTCGGACCAGTCGCCGTATACGCTGTCGAAGTCGCCGCGCCGGTCCGCGGTGCGCCCGGTGGTGTCGATCGTGCTGAACAGGTCGGTCCGGCCGCCCGCCGCGTACGCGTCGTCCGGCTCCTGCCAGGGCAGGCCCTTCGGCAGCACCTCGGGGCGGGCCAGACCAGTCTCCGGGTCGGCCAGCGCGGCCACGTGCGCGGCCAGCCGCGGATCCAGCCAGCCCTCGGCGCGCCGCACGTACTCCGGGTAGATCGTCAGCCGTTCCCGCAGCTCGAAACCGGCGGCGGAGCTACGCCGCGCCAGCTCCTCGATCTGCGGCCAGGGCCGCTCCGGGTTGACGTGGTCGGGGGTCACCGGCGACACGCCGCCCCAGTCGTCGATGCCCGCGCGCAGCAGCAGGTCGTACTCGGACTCGATGAGATTCGGCGGGGCCTGCAGCCGGGCCCGGGGGCCGAGGATCAGCCGGGCCACCGCCACGGTCGCGGCCAGGTCGCGCAGCTCCGCGTCCGGCATGCCGCGCATCGCGGTGTCCGGCTTGGCGCGGAAGTTCTGCACGATCACTTCCTGGATGTGGCCGAACTCGCGGGCGCTGCGGCGCATCGCGAAGATGGCGTCGGCCCGTTCCGCGCGGGTCTCGCCGATGCCGATGAGGATGCCCGTGGTGAACGGCACCCCCACCCGGCCCGCGTCGTCGAGCACCCGCAGCCGCACCGCCGGTTCCTTGTCGGGCGAGCCGAAGTGCGGGCCGCCCGGCTCCGACCACAGCCGGGTCGCGGTCGTCTCCAGCATCATCCCCATGCTGGGCGCGACCGGCTTGAGCCGCTGCAGCTCCGCCCAGCTCATCACGCCGGGGTTGAGGTGCGGCAGCAGGCCGGTCTCCTCCAGCACCGCGATCGCGCAGGAACGCACGTAGTCCAGGGTGGAGTCGTAGCCGCGCTCGTCCAGCCACTGCCGCGCGGCGGGCCAGCGCTCCTCCGGCCGGTCGCCGAGCGTGAACAGCGCCTCCTTGCAGCCCTGCTCCGCGCCCTCGCGGGCGATCGCCAGCACCTCGTCGCGCTCCAGGAACGCCGCGGGCAGCCGGTGCGGCACGGTCGCGAAGGTGCAGTAGTGGCAGCGGTCCCGGCACAGCCGGGTCAACGGAATGAAGACCTTCTTCGAGTACGTCACGACGCCGGGCCGGCCGGCCTCCCGCAACCCCGCGTCACGCACGCCGCCCGCCAGGCTGAACAACTCGTCGAGCGAGCCACCGTCGGCGGCCAGCAGGGTCGCGGCCTCGTCCGCGTCGAGCGCCTTGCCGTCAGCGGCCCGGCGCAGCGCCCGCCGCATGCTCGCCTCGGTGGGAACCGGATCCACGTCTGCCACCCGTGCAGCCTAGGCCGAACGCCGGGCCGGTCGCCCGGCAGTCGGAGCCGAATATCCAGTGTCCTGAACCACGTTGCCGGCGAAGCGCCGAACCACTACGCCGCGAGCCGCAGCGTCGCCTGGCCACAATGGTCCGGCGACGCTGCCGCTGAGCAGCGGAACAACTCCAGCCTCGGGCGGTCAGCGGCGGGGCAGGTCGTCCCCGGCCGGGCCGAAGCCGGGACGCTCGTCGCCGACGACCCGCGTGCGGTCGTCGTCCTGGCGGTGCTGCGACACGAACTGGGTGGGCTCGGCGAACGCGCCCGGCTGCGGACTGCCGTAGACGGTGGGCCGGCCGTACGTTCCGGGCTCCGGGGGTGCCGGGGGCTGGCCCCACGTCGGCGGGGTGGAACCGCCCTGCGGCTGGCCCCACACCGCGGTGCTCGGCGCCGCCGGGCTGGACGGCGCAGACCCCCACGGCTGCGCCCCGGCGCCACCGGGCGTGTTCCACGACGCCCCGGGGCCCGGCTGGGCCGGACCCGGCTCGGCCGCACCCGGCTGGGGGCCGGTCGGCTGGGGGCTGATCGGCTGGACGGGACCGGGCTGACCGTAGCCCGGCTGACCCGGGTAAGTGCCGGGAACGCCGTACGACGGCTGGCCGTACAGGCCGGGCGCGGCCTTGGGGGCGGTGAACAGGTGGCGCCACAGCTCCCACACCGCGTACGCCGCGATGACGAGCACGGCCAGCCATCCCACCCGCAGCAGCAGCTCCTCGAAGGCGATCCGCACGCTGAACCCGGCGATCTTCACCAGGCCGACCAGGACCCCGAACACGACGCCGAAGAAGGCCGCGGCCGCGTACTCGGCCAGGGCCACCAGGGTGATCAGCCGGGCCTTGGGGTGCCGCGGCCCGACCAGCGACAGCAGCACCGCCCCGACCGGGAACAGCACCACCGGCAGGTTCACGAAGTTGTAGAAGCTTTCCTGGGTGCGGCTGGCGAACTGCTCACCCACCCCGGACGGGACCAGCCGCAACACCGCCACGAACAGCATGATGGCCGGCAGGCCGACCAGCACGTACGCGGCGAGGTCACGCACCGGGCGCAGGCGCGCGAAATCCGGGCGGGCCTCGCCCGGGGGCTCGGGTTGGCTGGTCACGGCGACTCCTGACAACGGGGACTACGGGCGGGGACGGCGCCCACTCTAAACGGGATACGCACGTCACACCGTCCCCCCGGGGCCCGCGAATCGGACGGACGTGCGCAAGGATGGTCGGATGCGGATCGTGGTCCTTACCGGCGGCATCGGCGGCGCGCGCTTCCTCGTCGGGGTGCGCGCGCATGCCCGCCAGCTCGGCGCCGAGGTGACCGCCGTGGTCAACGTCGGCGACGACGTACGCATGCACGGCCTGCAGATCTGCCCCGACCTGGACAGCGTGATGTACACCCTGGGCGGGGCGGCCGACCCCGAGCGGGGCTGGGGCCGCACCGGCGAGACCTGGGTGGTCAAGGAGGAACTGGCCAAGTACGGCGCGGAGCCGGGCTGGTTCGGGCTGGGCGACAAGGACACCGCCACCCATCTGGTACGCACCACCCTGCTCTCGGCGGGTTACCCGCTGTCCCAGGTCACGGCGGCGTTGTGTGACCGCTGGCAGCCCGGCCTCACGCTGCTGCCCGCCACCGACGACCGGCTGGAGACCCACGTGGTCGTCGACGTCGACGGCGAACGCCGGGCGATCCACTTCCAGGAGTGGTGGGTACGCCATCGCGGTGACCTGCCCACCCACCGGTTCGTCTTCGTGGGCGCCGACACGGCCAAACCCGCCCCGGGCGTCCTGGAGGCGATCGGCGCGGCCGACGTGGTGCTCCTCGCCCCGAGCAACCCGGTGGTCAGCGTCGCGCCGATTCTGGCCGTACCCGGAATCCGCGAGGCCGTGGCGGACGGCCCGGCACCGGTCGTCGGGGTCTCCCCGGTGATCGCGGGCGCCCCGGTGCGCGGCATGGCGGACCGCTGCCTGGCCACGGTCGGGGTGCCGGTCACCGCCACGGGCGTCGGCACACTGTACGGGGCGCGGGCCGACGGCGGTCTGCTCGACGGCTGGCTGGTCGACACCAGCGACGCGGACACCGACGTGCCCGGGGTACGCACCCGGGCCGTGCCGCTGTGGATGCGTGACGAGCAGGCGACGGCCGCGATGGTCGCGGCGGCCCTGGAACTCGCGGGGGTGAGCTGATGGCGGTGACCGGGGGTCTGGAGGTCCTGCCGGTGCACGGCATCGGCGACGTGATGCCGGGCGACGACCTGGCCGGGCTGATCGTGGGCGCGGCGCCGTGGCTGCGCGACGGCGACATCCTCGTCGTCACCAGCAAGATCGTGTCGAAGGCGGAAGGGCGCCTGGTCGAGGTGCCCGCGGACGGCCCGGAGCGGGAGGCGGCGCGGGCGGAGGTCCTGGCCGCCGAGACCGCCCGGGTGGTGGCCCGGCGCGGGCCCACCGCGATCGTGCAGACGCATCACGGGTTCGTCATGGCGGCCGCCGGGATCGACGCGTCGAACATCGACAAGACCCACCTCGTGCTGCTGCCCGCCGACCCGGACGGCTCGGCCCGCGCGCTGCGCGCCGCGCTCGCCGCGCGTGGCCTCGCGGTGGGTGTCATCGTCTCGGACACGATGGGCCGGGCCTGGCGCAACGGCCTCACGGACGTGGCGCTGGGCGCGGCGGGCATCGGTCCGCTGCGCGACCACCGCGGCGAGATCGATCCGTACGGCAACGAGCTGCAGCTTACCGAGATGGCGGTCATCGACGAGCTGGCCGCCGCCGGTGAGCTGGTCAAGGGCAAGTGCGAGCGGGTCCCGGTCGCGGTGGTGCGCGGCTATCCGGGTACGGGCCCGGCGGACGGCCCCGGCGCCGCCGCCCTGATCCGCGACCCGGACAGCGACATGTTCTCCCTGGGTACGGCGGAGGCACGGGCCGCCGGGCTGCGGGATGCCGCTCGCCTGCCGGACGCCCCCGGCGGCGGTGGCCCGGCCGATCCGGACGCGGTGGCCCGGGCGCTGGCCGTGGTGGGTGACCTGCTGGCCCCGGGCACCCGGGTCAGCGAGGCACCGGGGACGCTGCGCTGCGCGGCACCGGACGACTCCCCCGCCGCGTTGCTGCGGCTGGGCGCGGACGTGCACCGGATCCGGGCCGCGCTGGCCGCCGAGGGGCTGGGCTCGGCGACCGCGACGGACGGCGCGACGCTGGTGCTGACGCTGACCGAACGTCAGATGTAGCCCAGCTCGCCCTTTTCCTTGAGCTCGTCGACCAGGGACTTGACCTCCTGGGCGCGTTCGCGCGGGCAGACCAGCACCGCGTCGGGAGTGTCCACGATGATCAGGTCGCGGACGCCGAGCGCGGCGACCAGCCGTCCGGAGTTGGGCACCACGACCAGATTCTCTGCCTCGCGCAGCAGGGTCCCGGGCTTGGCGCCGCTGTCGTTGCCCACGACGACGTTGCCCGCCGAGTCGGCGGTCAGCACCTCGCCGAGGGTGTGGAAGTCACCGACGTCGTTCCAGCCGAAGTCCCCGGGTACGGTGCCGACCCGCCCGGCCGTGGCCGCGCCTTCCATCACCGCGTAGTCCACCGAGATCCGGGGCAGCGTCGGCCACACCTCGCCGAGAACCTCCTCGCGGTCCGGGGTGTCCCAGGCCTGGGCGATCCGGGAGACCCCGGCGGCCAGTTGCGGCTGCTGCCGGGACAGCTCGGCGAGGAACGCGTCCACCCGCCACACGAACATGCCCGCGTTCCACAGGTAGCGGCCGGACTTCACGTACGCCTCGGCCACCTCGTACGACGGCTTCTCCTTGAACTCCTCGACCGCCAGCACGGGGCCGTCGCCGGCCGGGGCGCCGCACTGCAGGTAGCCGTACCCGGTCTCGGGGCGGGTGGGGGTGATGCCGAGGGTCATCAGCAGACCCTGCCGGGCGCCGGCCATGGCGTGCCGGATCACCTCGACGAAGTGGTCGGAGTGCGCGATGAGGTGGTCGGCGGCGAACGCACCCATGATCGCCTCGGGGTCGCGCCGGGCGATGACCGCGGCGGCGAGCGCGATGGCGGCGCAGGAGTCGCGCGGGGACGGCTCGACGAGGATGTTGCCCTCCGGCACGTCGGCGAGTTGCCGCGAGACGGCGGCCGCATGCCCGACGCCGGTGACCACGTACACGTGCTCGGAATCGCTCAGCGGGGCGAGCCGGTCCACGGTCGCCTGCAGCAGCGACGCGTCCGTCCCCGTCAGCGGGTGCAGGAACTTCGGGTGACCTGCGCGGGACAGCGGCCATAGACGTGTACCACTGCCACCTGCGGGAATAACGGCGTACAGGCCGCCCTGCTCGTCAGTCATGTGCACGCAGTGTAACGATGTGAGGCACGCCACCCTCACCCGGCCGCGACTCTGAGCCACGCATTGACGTGCACCTCGGCGCTGGAGGCCCAGGTGAACTCCTTGGCCCGGTCGAATCCGGCCTTGGCCAGCGTGAGCCGGCGCGGCTCGTCGTGGAGCAGGTTCGCCAGGTCCTCGGCGATCCGGTCCGGATCCTCGGTGGTGTACGCGACCGCGTCCCCGCCCACCTCCGGCAGCGACAGCCGGGGGGTGGTCAGCACGGGCGTGGCGCACGCCATCGCCTCCAGGATCGGCAGCCCGAAGCCCTCGCCGAACGACGGGTAGCAGGCCACGGCGGCGCCGCCCAGGAAGCCCGGCAGGTCGGTGTAGCGCAGGTAGCCCGGCCGCAGCAGCCGCAGGTGGGAGGGCACCTCGGCGACCGCCCGGTCGATGTCGTCGTCGTGCCCCTGGCCGCCCGCGATGACCAGGGCGGGCGGGCGCGGCCAGTCGGCCACCGCGCGGGCCCAACCCCGGATCAGGTTGGGTACGTTCTTGCGCGGCTCCTTGGCGCCCAGGAAGGCCACGTACGCCGAGTCGCCGAGCCCCAGCCGCGCCCGGACCCGGGCCTTCTCCTCGTCGGTCGGCGCGTGGAACGCGGCCGAATCGACACCGTGGTACGCCACGTCGATCTTGGTGGGGTCGGCGTCGAGCAGCCGGATCAGTTCGTCGCGGGTGGCCTTGCTCGGCACGATCACCCGGGCGGCGCGGCGCAACGACGTCTTGATCGCGCTGCGAAAGAACGTCCGCCGGGTGTTGTCGTAGTGCTCCGGCTCGGTGAAGAACGTCGCGTCGTGCACGGTCACGGTCACCGGGCAGCCGGCCCGCAGCGGGCAGGTGTAGAACGGCGCGTGCAGGACCTGCGCGCCGACCTGCTGGGCCAGCAGCGGCAGCCCGGTCTGCTCCCAGGCCAGCCGGGCCGGGCGGTGCGCCACGGCGGACGGACCGGCGATGACTTCGGCGTCGCCGAGCATGCGGGTGTAACGCTCCGCATCCGTACGCTGCGCAACGACGGCCAGGTCGACGCGATCCGTACCCATGGCGCCGAGGGCACCGAGCAGCCCGTCGACGTACCTGCCCACACCTCCGCGGTCGGCGGGGACGCTCGTGGCGTCGACGAGGACTCGGGGCGGGCGACCGGCGGTCACGAGGCGACTCCTTGGGGGGTGTGGGCCTGGCCACTGGCAAGCCTACGCCGCGCCCGCACCGCCCGGGTGCCCACGACACCGCTGTGTTACCCGGTTTGCCGCAATACCACGCTCATCCCGCCGCGCCGGGACGGGGCCGCCCGCCGGTCCCGCCGGGCCGGACGGGGCACCTCCTGCGGATCCGTCACGACGAGACCAGACCGCTACGCACAGTCACGCCAGTATTGTCGGGGTCGATGGAAACCACGATCCCCGCGGCGTTCGCCGCCGCGGTCCGGCGCGATCCGACGGTGCCCCTGCTGACGTTCTACGACGACGCCACCGGTGACCGGGCCGAGCTGTCCGGCGCCACCCTGGAGAACTGGGTCGCCAAGACCGCCAACCTGCTCCGCGACGGCCTAGGGTCCGCTCCCGGCGACACCGCCGCCGTGCTGCTGCCGCCGCACTGGCAGGCCGCGGCCGTCCTGCTCGGCTGCTGGTCGGCGGGGGTGGCCGTGGTCGCGCCGGAGGCGCCACGCCCGGTGGAGGTCCTCTTCACGACGCCCGGACGGGCCGCCGAGGCCGCCGCCTGGCCCGCCGACGAGCGGTACGCGACCGGGCTGCTTCCCCTGGCCATGCCGCTGCGCGAGCTGCCCGGCGGATTCGCCGACTACGTCACCGAGGTACGCCAGCACGGCGACCAGTTCGCGCCCGTCCAGCCCGTGCGCCCCGCCGATGCCGCGCTGGGCGAGCGTGACCACGCCGGGGCCTGCGCGGCCGCCGCGCGGCGCGCCGCCGAGCTGGGCGTCGGCCCGGGCGACCGGGTGCTGATCGACGCGGCCGCCCACCCCGACCCGGTCGACTGGCTGCTGGCCCCGCTGCTGGCGGGCGCGTCCGTGGTCCTGTGTGCCCACCTCGACCCGGCGCGGCTGGCGGGCCGAGCCGACAGCGAGAAGGTCACCCGCACACTCGGCTGAATCCCGGCCCGGCGTGGGATCAGTCGGCGGTGACGCCCCGGTCCTTGGCCAGCTGGGCGAAGGCCTCCAGGGACTCCGGGTTGACCAGGGCGCCCTTGGCTGCGGCCGACTCCACCGGCGTGCCGGTCAGGATGCGTTTGACCGGGACCTCCAGCTTCTTGGCCGACAGGGTGCGCGGCACCGCGCGTACCTGGTGAATCTCGTCCGGGACGTGCCGGGGGGACAGGGACTTGCGCAGCTCGCCGCGGATGCGGCCACGCATCGCCTCGTCCAGCTCGACGCCGTCGGCCAGCACCACGAACAGCAGCAGCTCGCCGTTCGGGTCGCCCGCCCGCTCCAGGTGCACGACGACCGAGTCGACCACCTCCGGCAGTCCCTCGACGACGGAGTAGAACTCGCTGGTGCCGAGCCGGACCCCGCCACGGTTCAGCGTCGCGTCGGAGCGGCCCGTGATCACGCAGGTGCCGTCCTCGGCGATCGTGATCCAGTCGCCGTGCCGCCAGACCCCGGGGAACACGTCGAAGTACGCCTCCCGGTACCGCGTGCCGTCCGGGTCGTTCCAGAACCCGACCGGCATGCTCGGCATCGGCGCGCTCACGACCAGCTCGCCCAGCTCGCCGACCACCGGGTTGCCCGCCGGGTCGTACGCCTCCACCTTCGCCCCCAGGCACCGGCACGAGATGACGCCCTCGACCACCGGCAGCAGCGGGGCGCCGCCCACGAACCCGGTGCACACGTCCGTGCCGCCGGAAATCGAGTGCAGCTGCAGATCCGCGCCGACCGCCTCGTACACCCAGGCGTAGCCCTCGGGGGGCAGCGGGGCGCCGGTCGAGCCGAGCCCACGCAGCCGCAGGTTCGCCACCTCACGCGGCACCAGCCCCGCCTTGCGGCAGGCCAGCAGGTACGGCGCGGAGGTGCCGAAGTAGGTGACCCCGGCCTCCTCGGCCAGGCGCCACAGGCCGTCGAGCCCCGGCCAGCCCGGGTTGCCGTCGAACATCACGATCGCCGCGCCCACCGCCGGGCCGGAGACCAGGAAGTTCCACATCATCCAGCCGGTCGTGGTGAACCAGAAGAACCGGTCCGCCGGGCCGAGGTCGTGGTGCAGGGCGAGCATCTTCAGGTGTTCCAGCAGGATGCCGCCGTGGCCGTGCACGATCGGCTTCGGCAGCCCGGTGGTGCCCGAGGAGTAGAGCACGTACAGCGGGTGCGCGAACGGCACCGCCGCGAACGTGAGCGGCTCGTCCGTCTCGGCGGCCAGCTGCGCCCAGTCGCCGCCGCCGTGCAGGTAGCCGATGCTCACCAGGTGCTCGACGCTGGGCAGGGCCGCCCGGATCCCGGCCACCTCCTCGCGCCGGTCGATCGCCTTGTCGCCGTACTGGTAGCCGTCGACCGCGACGAGCACCTTCGGCTCGATCTGGGTCCAGCGGTCGGTGACGCTGCGGGTGCCGAACTCGGGCGCGCAGGACGAGAAGATGGCCCCCAGGCTGGCCGTGGCCAGCAGCAGCACGTACGTCTCCGGGATGTTCGGCGCGTACGCCGCGACCCGGTCGCCCGGCCCGACGCCGAGCCGGCGCAGCCCCGCCGCCACCCGCCGGACCTGCTCGCGCAGCTGCGCGGCGGTCAGCGTGATCGGGTCGCGGGACTGCGAATACGCCAGCACGACCGGGTCGTCGTCACCCAGGCCGGGCTGGCGCAGCACGTGCTCCGCCCAGTTGAGGGTGGCGCCCGGGAACCAGGGCGCGCCCGGCATCGTCTGGTCGGGCAGCGTGGCGGTGGGCTCGGTGTGCGCGATGACCTCGAAGTAGTCCCAGATCGAGCGCCAGAAGGCGGGCAGATCCGTGACCGACCACTGCCACAACGCGGCGTAGTCGTCCGCCTGCACTCCGCGCTCCGCGCGCAGCCACGTCAGATACCGGCCCATCCGGGAGGTCTCCCGCACATCCGCCGGCGGCGTCCACAGCACCCTGCCAGTCACCACAGCTCTCCGCCCGTCACAGCCCCGCCCGTCACAGCCCCGCCCGTCACAGCTCCCCACGGGACTACCGAACCCGCAGGCCCTCCGACTTAATCATGATTCAGGTCGGCGCCGGAACCCCTGTGGAAATCACCCATGATCGGCCCGTGCGCGTTGGATGGCGGCCCGGCGGGCCAACCGGTGCTCGCGCCGGATCAGCGCCTCCCGGAACCGGCGCTCGTTCTCGGGGTCGTCCGGCCGCACCGCGGGAACCGGCCGCGGATTGCCCGCCACGTCGATCCCCACGAACACCAGGTACGCCGTCGCCACGGTCAGCGGATCGCCGCCGGCGGTGTCCCAGCGCTCCGCGGTCAGCCGTACGCCGACCTCCATGGAGGTGGCGCCGGTCCAGTTCACCTGTGCGGAGGCGTGCACCAGGTCACCGACCCGTACCGGCTCCAGGAAGATGATCTCGTCCATCGAGGCGGTCACCGCCGTGCCGCCGCTGTGCCGTGCCGCCGCCGCGCCCGCCACGTCGTCGGCGAACTTCACCAGCACGCCGCCGTGCACCGTGCCGTACAGGTTGACGTCGAGCGCGGTCATGATCCGGCTGAGGGTGACGCGCGAGTGCGCGGTCGGCCGGGGGTCCAGCTTGTCGGTCATGAACCACACGTTACGGCGGCGTATCGGCACTCCTGGCGGGGCCCGGGTAGCCTGCCGGGCAGCGAAAACAGCGGGAGAGAAAACTTGCGACACCTCAGGTCGATTCTGTACGCCCTCGTGCTGGCCCCCGCCGTGTGGATCCTCTGCGGCGTGGGGTTCACGGGCGCGCTCACCAGCCGGGCGCGCGACGGCGGCAGCAGCGTGGAGTCCGTCACAGGACTGCTCGTGCTGCTGCTGGCCGGCACGGCGTACGCAATCCTGCTGTTCGCTCCCATCTCCCCGTCCGGCCCCGCAGCGTCCGGCCTGGTCTACACGGCCGTCAGCAGCTGGGCGCTCGTGGCGCCCGCCGCGTACGCCGGAGCATGGCCGCCCGAGCTGGCGAGGAAGGGCTTCGACCTGAGCCTGCCGGGCTACGGCCTGGCCGCGCTGCTCGGTGTGCCGCTGCTGTGCACCGCGCTGAGCGCCCGCCGCTGGGCCCGGTACGAGCCGCTGCAGCTACCGATCATCGGCACGCTGGGCCGGGCCCGAGGGTCCGCCACACCTACCGGAACGCCCCTCGCGGCGGTGCACACCACGATCCTGCCGACCTCGGCGGCCGGGCTGCCCCCGGACACGACGACCGTGCTGCGCGTGGGCGGCTCCGTGGCGACCACGGCGCCGCTGCCGTCCAGCCAGCCGCCGGGCCCGATCCCCGCCCCGCCTGCCGACACGACCACGATCCTGCCGTCCGCCCCGCCAGCGGACACCACCACGATCCTGCCGTCCGGCCCGCCAGCGGACACCACCACGATCCTGGCGACGAGCCCGCCCCCGGACACGACGACTGTGCTCGTGGTGGCGCCCGGGGACGAGCCGACAACGGTGCTGACCGTCGGAACCGGTTCGGCCCCGGCCGCGCTGCCGTCTGCCGACCTGACGGACGGGGACGAACCGACCACCGTGCTGGCTGTCGGGAGCGGCGAACTCGCGGCGGCGTCGGCCGCCCTGGCGAACGGTGACGAGCCGACGACGGTCATCGCAGCCGACGAACCGACCACCGTCGTCGCTTCGGACGAACCGACCACCGTCGTCGCTTCGGACGAACCGACCACGGTCGTGGCTTCGGACGAACCGACCACCGTCGTGGCTTCGGAGGAACCCACCGCTGCTCTTACCTCCGAACCGCCGACCGCGTCGTCGACCTCGGCGACGACGGCCACGCATGTCGCGGCCACCGACGAGCCAACCGCGGATGTCATCGTTGACCAGCCAACGGCGGAGGCAGGCACCGACGAGCCGACGGCCGAGGCAGCCGACACCCAGTCGGCTCCCCTGGCCTCCGGCACCGGCACCGGCACCGGCACGGCCGACGAGCCCACAACGACCCTCATCGCCGCAGCGGGCAACGAGCCCACAACGACCCTCATCGCAACGACCGGCGACGAGCCAACCACCACCGTCATCGCCGCCGAGACCGGCAAACCGGTGGCCGACAAACCTGAAAAGGCGGAGTCCACGACGGCCGAGTCGGTCTCCGATGCGGACGGTGAGGAGAAGACGCACGTCCTGCGGCTGCCCGGTGCCACCGACGCCACGGCCAGGAAACCGGCTGCCGACGAGGCAACGGACGACCTGACCGCCCACGCGGAGTCGATGCGCAGCCGGGAGGTCGGCGAGAAGACCCAGGTCATCGCTCGCGACCCCGGTGAGCGAACCCAGGTGATCCAGACCCGGGCCGCGCTCGTATACCCGCTGACCGGCGAGAAAACGCAGGTCATTTCGGTCCAGGGCGCCAAGAAGGCGGTCGCCCGCGACACCGGGACCAAAGCCGCCCAGCCCGCCCAGCCCGCCCCGGCCCCGGCCCCGGCCCCGGCCCCGGCCCCGGCTGGCAACGACGCTGGTGACAAGCCAGTCACCCCTTCGACAGCGGCCGAGGGGAAGCAGTCCAGCGCCACCGCCGAACCGGAGCCGGACACCGACGCCCAGCGCCGTTCGACGACGGTGGACGAGAAGCGTCGAGCAGACGACAAGCGTCCAGCGGACGAGAAGGGCCCGGCGGACGACGGTGCTGCCACGTCTGGCGCCGACGACGAAACTGCTTCCCCGCCCGCTACCACCGCCGAGGAAGCACCACAGGCCGCAGATCAGCCGGGCGGGTCTGCCACCGCAGACGACACGCCTCCGGGAGCACCTGACCACGGATGAACCACGCGCTCCTGAAGATCTTGGAGGCTCCTGGCCCTTCAAGGGGCCACTAGGCGCCAAGATCGGCGGCTCGGTGGCAGTCCTCGCCGGTGCGTGACACATGCATGGCCGCCGGTCGCGAGAAGTTGGTGACTTCAGGTCACACCGGGACCACATGTCCCCAAGATCTGATAGCGCGGGGTCAGGCGGCGTGGCGGTCTTCGTGATCAGTGGCCCGTGGACGGTTCGGAACGCGGGCTGTGATGCGGCGCGCTGCGACCGCCCGGGGGACGGCCGTGATGTGTACCCAGCTGGTGGTCGGCAGGCGCGGTCTGCAGCAACCAGGCCAGCGGGACCTTGGCCGCCACGTCGTACGTTCCGTCTTTGCCGAGGGAGTGCATGGTGACGGTCTGCGCCGGGTCCCGCTCGACCACCCAGTAGCGCGCGATACCGGCAGCGGCGTACTCGAGCCGCTTGACCACCCGGTCGGCCGAGGCGGATCCCGGCGAGACGACCTCCACGACCAGCAGGAGGTCGGCGAGGTCCAGCCAGACAGCCGGTGGCTGCGGCCGGGCCCACAGCGTGAGGTCGGGAATCCGGCCGCCGCCACCATCCGGCCCCGGAATCTTGATGCCAACAGCCTGAAGCACCTGCTCGGCGGGCCAGCCGGCAACCGCCAGCCAGATCATGAGGCGGCTGGCGATCGCGGCGTGTTCGGAGTCGGGCGGGGGCGTCACCGACAGGGCGCCCTCAGGGCTCAGCTCGTACCGGTGGCCGTAGCGGTCCGCCGCGTTCATCGCGGCCAGGTCGTCGAGCGTGACGACGGCAGGGAAATACCTGCCGAAGGCCTCGGCGCTCATGCCGTCATCGTAGTGGCCCTACGTTGCCCGCGGTGGGGCACGTGGAGCCGGTGGCCGTCACGTCGTTGCGTACCGCTGCAGGAACAGCGCCTCCGCCAGCGCCATGCGTTCGATCTCGGCGGGGTCGACACTCTCGTTCGGAGCGTGCATAGGGGTGAGCGGCTCCTCGACCCCCATCAGGCCTTCCACAATCAGCCTGAGGACGGCTCTGCTGCCGTCTGCGGTGGTGAGCAGCTGCATCTTGTCGAAGCCCAGCTCGGCGAACCGGTCCTTGACCCAGGTGGCGGCGCGTTCGCATTCCTCGACCGGGAACTGCCGGGAATCGGGCCACGGACCGGTAGGAGACCAGTTCGGCAAGTTCGGTCCGTACTCTCGGCATCTGTGCGGCGATCTTGTACCGCAGCCCGTCGACCCCACGCCCGCCTCCGGTGTCAGGTCGATTCGGGCAGGCCGAGCGTCGCGACGAGCTGGTCGGCCTTGGCGCTGGCCTCCTGGTTGGTCTTTCCCGTACGGAAACTGGCACATGCGTGATGCAGCCAGTGTGGCACATGACCGCTTTGTCTGGTTCGCGATTGCCCGCGCGGGGATCATGGCCGGGCCAAAGGTCGGAGATGACCCATCGGTCCTCGAGGTGGGTGAAGCTGAGGGTGTGGCGCGGACACCGCTCGCCGACGGTCAGCGCCCGGCTCAGGGGGCTGCATGCGGTACGCGGAATGGCAGCGGGAACACGGCTCGCTCACCCATGGCTGGTGGCGGGTCGGGGTGCTGTCGTTCGCCGTACTGATCATCATCATGACCAGCCTGGTGGACCTCGCCACGCCCCGCGAGCTGACCGCGTTCGGGCTGGTGATCGTGGCTGGTCCGGTGCTGGCGGCGGCCTCGGCCCGCCCGTGGGCGGTGGCCGCCGTCGGCGCGTTCGCCTGGGTGATGGCCTGGGCCACCTCCTCCTGGCAGGGCCTCGGCGGCACCGCCTACCAGCAGGTTCGCCTCTGGGTGATCGCCGGCATGAGCGTCCTGAGCGTCATCGTCGCCTACGGACAGCGTGCGTTGGAACGCCGCGCCAACCGCTCGGCCGAGGACGAGTCGATGCTGGCCGCGATCGTCGAGTCCTCCGGGGACGCGATCATCTCCATCGACCGGGAAGGCATCATCCTGTCCTGGAACCGCAGCGCCGAGCGGATGTACGGCTACACCGCAGCGGAGATGATCGGCCAGAGTGTGCTGAAGGTGCTGCCGCCGGCCGCGGCGGCCCGATTACCCAAGATCATGTCGGAGATCCTCAACGGTGGCGGAATCTCTCAGCTGCGTACCCAGCGGCTACACAAGGACGGCCATCTCTTCGACGTGTCGACCAGCATCTCGCCCATCTTCGACCGGCACGGCACCGCGGTCGGCATGGCCGCGATCGCCCGGGACATCAGCGCCGTCAAACGCGCCCAGGATCAGCGCGAACAGATCCTCGAACGCTCCGCCCGCGCCGAACGCCTCGAAAGCCTCGGCCAACTCGCCGGCGGCATCGCCCACGACTTCAACAACCTGCTCGCCATCAACCTCAACTACCTCGAATTCGCCCTCGAACAAACCACCGACCCCGACACCCACCACGACCTCACCCGCGCCAAAGCCAGCGCCGAACGCGCCCGCGACCTCACCCGCCAACTCCTCGTCTTCGCCCGCAAACAACCCACCACCGCCGAAACCATCGACCTCAACACCGTCATCACCGAAACCCGCACCCTGCTCGACCGCACCATCGGCGCCAACATCGAACTCATCACCCACCTCCACCCCCAACCCCTACCCATCCGCGCCGACCGCGCCCGCCTCGAACAAGCCCTACTCAACCTCGCCATCAACGCCCGCGACGCCATGCCCGACGGCGGAATGATCATCATCGAAAGCGGCACCACCACCATCGAGGACAGCCCTCACCCCCAGGCCCACCTCAACATCACCGACACCGGCACCGGCATGCCCCCCGACATCGCCGACCACGCCTTCGAGCCCTTCTTCACCACCAGGACGCAGGAACACGGCACCGGGCTGGGGCTGGCCACGGTCTACGGCATCGTCACCGAGGCCGGGGGCACCATCACCCTCACCACCAAACCCGGCGTCGGCACCACCTTCCACATCGAGCTGCCCTTCACCGGCATGGAGCTGCCGGCCACCACGGAGACGGCCGACGCCGATCAGTTACGGCTCGGCTGAGGATGCGCGTTAGGTAGCCGCGGGTTTCCGGTCGATCGGGGTCAGTCCCAGGCACGACCGAGCTCGGCCAGCTGATCCGATCTGATCAGCCCATCCATCCGGCCAGGCAGGCGATAAGTCCGAGTCACCGGACTGCCGCTGAGCGAACCCCGGCCCACCCTTAGCGGGCCACGGTTTCGTCGACGGTGAGGAACTCGGTCGGCTTCGCCTAGGGCGTGGCCTCCCCGGGGGTCAGCGGCGGCTGCGGGTTCCCATTGGCGTCGAGGCCGAGCGGTTCGGTGAACTTGCCGGGGCTGTACACCGGCGGACGGGGCCGCTTCGCCGCCTCAGCCAGGTCCGTTTTGAGCTGCTCGACGGCCCGCCGGGCTTCCTCTCGTTCCTCTTCCGTGACCGGCTCGAATCGGGCCGTCTCACTCACGTCAGACCGCCTTCAAGCGAGAAAGCCGCCGTCCGTGACGCGCACTGCTGTCAATGACGGCGGCTTTCGCCTCAGTCCTTGAGCAGCTGGCGGGCCATGACGATGCGCTGCACCTGGTTGGTGCCCTCGTAGATCTGGGTGATCTTGGCGTCGCGCATCATCCGCTCGACCGGGTAGTCGCGGGTGTAACCGTACCCGCCGAGGAGCTGGACCGCGTCCGTGGTGATCTCCATGGCGGCGTCGGAGGCGAAGCACTTCGCGGCGGCACCGAAGTAGGTCAGGTCCGCGTCGCCACGCTCGCTCTTGCCCGCGGCCACGTACGTGAGCTGCCGGGCCGCCTCCAGCTTCATGCCCATGTCGGCCAGCATGAACTGCACGCCCTGAAAGTCGGCGATGGGCTTGCCGAACTGCGTGCGCTCCTGCACGTACCCCTTGGCGAAGTCCAGCGCGCCCTGCGCGATGCCGACCGCCTGCGCGGCGATGGTCACCCGGGTGTGGTCCAGGGTCTTCATCGCGGTCGCGAAGCCGGTGCCCTCGGCGCCGATCATGCGGTCCAGCGGGATGCGTACGTTGTCGAAGTACACCTCGCGGGTCGGCGAGCCCTTGATGCCGAGCTTCTTCTCCGGGGCGCCGAAGCTGACCCCCTCGTCCGACTTCTCCACCACGAACGCCGAGATGCCGCGCGAGCGCGACGACGGGTCGGTGGTCGCGAAGACGGTGTAGTACTCGCTGACGCCCGCGTTGGTGATCCACCGCTTGACGCCGTTGAGCACCCAGTAGTCGCCGTCGCGGACCGCCCGGGTGGTCATGGCGGCGGCGTCGCTGCCCGCCTCGGGCTCCGACAGACAGTACGAGAACATGGCCTCGCCCGCGGCGACGGCGGGCAGGTACTTCTGCTTCAGCTCCTCGGACGCCGAGATCAGCAGGGGCATCGTGCCCAGCTTGTTGACCGCCGGGATGAGCGAGGACGAGGCGCAGGCGCGGGCGACCTCCTCGATGACGATCGCGGTGGCCAGGGCGTCCGCACCGGCGCCGCCGTACTCGACCGGGATGTGCGGGGCGTGGAAGTCGGACGAGCGCAGGGCCTCGTACGAGGCCTTGGGGAATTCGCCGCTCTCGTCCGCTTCGGCCGCGTTCGGGGCCACCCGGGCGTCGCAGATCTCGCGTACCGCCGCGCGGATGGTCTCGTGGTCCTCCGGCAGCTGGTAAACGTCGAACGCGCTCATGTAGGGCCCCTCTCTCTACGGTCGGCGCAAATGTTACTGGTGCGTAGGGTACGACGGCTATCCTCTCCGCGGCCAACCCGGCAGGGTGCTTCCCCGGCGCCCCACCGGGTAAGCGGTGGGCGACAGCACCGGTTCGCCGTGAGAAAGTGAACTCCCCCCAGCAGTGAGCGGAGACTCGTGTGACCATCCCCTACCCGACCAAGCAGACAGCGACGGCGTTTTCCGAGGTGAGCCCGCCGTCGGGCGCGTCACGGCCCCGGCTGAGCTTCCTCGGTACGGGCTACCTGGGCGCGACGTACGCGATCTGCTTCGCCGAGCTGGGCTACGAGGTCCTCGGGTTCGACGTCGACGAGGCCAAGATAGCCAAGCTGGCGGGCGGGCAGGTGCCGTTCCACGAGCCCGGCCTCGACGAGCTGCTGCGGGCCAACCTGGCGGCCGGGCGGCTGCGGTTCACCACCTCGTACCAGGAGGTGGCGGACTTCGCGGACGTGCACTTCATCTGCGTGGGCACCCCGCAGCGGGGTGACGGCATGGGCGCCGACCTGACGTACGTGGAGACCTCCGTCACCAACCTGGCCCGCCATCTCACCCGCCGCGCGCTGATCGTGGGCAAGTCGACCGTGCCGGTCGGCACCGCGGAGTGGGTCGAGCAGCTGGTCGCCAAGCACACCGACCCGCAGCTCCAGATCGAGGTGGCCTGGTCGCCGGAGTTCCTGCAGGAAGGCTTCGCGGTCGAGGACGTGTTGCGCCCCAACCGCATCGTCGTGGGCGTCAAGACCGACTGGGCCAACGGCATGCTCTACGCCGCGCACAAGGGCGTCTTCGACCTGGCCGCCACGGAGGACCGCGAGGTGCCGCTGGTGGTCACGGACTTCGCCACGGCCGAGCTGGTCAAGGTCGCCGCGAACGCGTTCCTCGCTACCAAGATCAGCTTCATCAACGCGATGGCCGAGGTCTGCGAGGTCGCGGGCGGCGACGTCACCCAACTGGCCAAGGCCATCGGGTACGACCCGCGCATCGGCAACCGGTTCCTGCAGGCCGGGGTCGGCTTCGGGGGTGGCTGCCTGCCCAAGGACATCCGCGCGTTCCAGGCCCGGGCCCAGGAGCTGGGCGCGGGCGAGGCGCTGCGCTTCCTGCACGAGGTCGACCTGGTCAACCTGCGCCGCCGGGGCCGCGTCATGCAGCTCGCCGCCGAGCTGCTCGGCCGCCGGTCCGGCCCGGCCGGGCCGGACCTGTCCGGGACCAGGATCGCGGTGCTCGGCGCCGCGTTCAAACCCAACTCCGACGACGTACGCGACTCGCCGTCGCTGGCCATCGCCGCCACCCTCGCCAAGGCCGGTGCCGACGTCCGGGTGTACGACCCGCAGGGCATGGAGAACGCCCGCGCCGCCCAGCCCGGCCTGAGCTACGTCGCCACGATGGCCGAGGCCGTCACGGACGCCGAGCTGGTCTGCGTACTCACCGAATGGGCGGAATTCCGCAACGCCGACCCGCAGGCCATGGGTGAGCTCGTCGCCCAGCGCCTCGTGATCGACGGCCGGAACTGCCTGGACGCGGCGCTGTGGGCCCGCGCGGGCTGGCAGTACCGGGGCATGGGCCGCCCCCACCCGCAGGCGTAGGCGCACTCCCTGTCGGCTTCGCCGCCGTTTCCATGGATCTCGACCCCGGTGAGCCTGTTCTAATGAGGTGTCGTACCGGCATGCTCTAGTAAGGACATGCGACCGGCGGGGCACTCGCGCTGATCCCGGGTTCCCCGTCGCCGGTCGGTCGAGGAGGTGCCGTGGCGCAGGGGCAGCAGCCGGACAGCTATGACGAGGAGCTGGCCCGCATCGACGCCTCGATCGCGGAGCTGAAGATCCGCGATATGGCGGCCGCGAAGGAACGCACCCAGCTCGCGGCGAAGCTGCAGGCGGCGCAGTTCCAGCGGGACATCCTGGCCCACGCCAACACACAGAAGGCGAAGAAGGCCGCCCGCAGGCAACGGCTCCGGCGCCGGCCGGCGACCGACGACGGGCCTGCCCCCACCGAGTCTCCGGACGCCAGCCCCGCCCCTGCCGGGTCTCCGGCCGCTGGGTCCTCCCCGGCTGGATCCCCCACCGCCGGATCCCCCACCGCCGGATCTTCCACCGCCGCGACTCCCACTACCGGATCTCCCACCGCCGGATCTTCCACCGCCGCGACTCCCACTACCGGATCTCGTACCCCCGGGTCTCCGCCCACCGGGGCTTCCGGGCCGGGCGCCAGCGTGGGTCAGCCACCGCGCCCGGGATCCCGTCCCGCTGGTCCGCCGCCGGGATCCGGCCGCCGGCCCCCACCGGCCGGCCGGGCACCCGCCCGGGGCGAGACGGGCGGCGCGTACCCCGGGGAGGGCCGCAGGCCCCGGCCCGCCGGTGAAGGGCGCACCGCGCTGCTCGACAGCCCCCCGCCCAGCGAGCACCCGGGGCCACCGCGCGCCCCGCATCAGGAGCACCCGCACGAGCACCCCCCGGAGACCTCGACCCAGTCCGTACAGAACATCCTGCTCGGCCTCGGAGCACTGCTGCTCGGCGTGGCCGCGGTCGTCTTCGCGGGCGTGGCCGTCAGCAACCCGATCGCCCGGAGCCTGGTCCTCGGGATCGCCACCGCCGCCGCGCTGTTCGTCGCGCCGCGCATCGCCCAGCGCGGTCTGACCTCGACCGGCGAGACCGTCGCGGCCGTCGGGCTCGTGCTGCTGCCGATGTCGGTGTACGCGCTGTACGGCAGCGCACTGGTCGGCGGCCACGCCATCCCGGTCACCCTCTACCTCGGCATCACCTTCGCGATCACCGCCGTGGCCGCGTTCGTCTACGCGGGCAGCACCCGGCTGAGCGCCCCCCGGTACGGCACGGTCGTCGCGCTCCAGCCGGTGGCGCCGCTGCTGGCGTACCCGGCGATCGAGAGCCCGGCCGGCTGGGGGGTGGCCCTGACCGCGGTCGCCGTCATCGACCTGCTGCTGCTCACCACGGTCATCCGTACGGGGCCGCTGCTGCCGCACTGGCCACTGGTGAGCCGGCTGATCCCGGCCGGCCGCCGGTCGCGGGCGGAGGCGGCCGCCGCCCGGGCCGCCGGGGCCACCGACTTCACCGACCGCGACGCCTCCCCCGGCCGCGCGGGCGCGGGCTCAGCCGGCGCCTCAGGGGCACCCGCTGCGGGCTCGGCCAGCGCCGGGCCGGGGAGTCCGGCTGAGGCGGGCCCCGGCGCGGCTCCGGGAGCAACGGCACCGGATCCAGCCGAGCCGGCCTCGGACGCGCCGCCGCGGCCGGAATCCCGGCCGGAGGAGCCGGATCTGATCATCGGGGCCCTCGCCAGCCCCAGCCGCCTGCACTGGGCGCCGACGTGGCTGTTCCCGGAAGCCGGCCCGGTCCCGCCGGGGCAGACCGCCGCCCCCGCGTCGGGCGGGTGGCTGCGCGAGCTCACCTACGCCCTGCTCTGGGCCGCGGTCACCGGCGCCCTGATCTACTCGGGCGCCGCCCTGATCGGCGCGGACGCGATCACGGACGCCGTACGCTCCGGCATCGTCCTGGTTCTGGCCGCCACCGTGGCCCACGCCGCGGCCCGGCTGCTCGACAACGTCACCGCGCGCAACGTCACGGGCGGGGTGCTCACCCTCGCGGTCATCGCGGCCTGCGCGCGCATCGCGGACGTCGCCTCGCCACCGTGGATGTTCGCCGTGGCGGCCGCGGCCATCGCGATCACGGGCATCGCGGTCCACCGGGTCCCGGAGGAGGTCCGGCGCGGACCGCAACTGGCCTCCGCGGGCGCGTTGACGATGGTCGGGCTGTTCGTGGCACTCGACGCGCTGCGGGCCGCGCTGGCCCCGGTGCAGGCGGCCCGGCCGGTGTGGCATGCGGACACGGCCGCCTACGCCGAGGTGATCGCCCGCGCCGCCCCGGCCGGGTGGCTGCTGGCGCTCAGCGCACTGCTGGTCACGGTCGCGGCCGCGGTGGCGTTGCCCGCCGACGTACGGCACGAGGGTGCCGTGGCGGGCATCGCGGTCACCGCGCTGGCCGTACCGGCGTCGCTCGGGCTGCCGTGGGCGCAGGCGCCGTGGCCGCTGGTTCTCGGTGCGATCGGGCTCGGGGCGGCGGGTCTGGCGGCGCGTACCCGACGCATTGCGATCGCGCACATCGCCGGCGCCGGCGTGGTGGGGTTGTTCGGCGCGGCCGCCGCGCTCAGCGCCTCCTGGCTGACCGCGGCGGTGCTGACCGCGCTCGCCGGAGCGGGCATGATGATCGCGATCGGGGCCCGCCAGGTGCCCGTCTCGCGGTACGCGTGGCTGGTCGGCGACTGGGCGGCAGCGGCGGCGGCGCTGGCGCTGCCCGGCGCGGTGGTGACGGCCATGCTGGCGATGCACGACCGGGGCAACGGGCCACCGGCGACGGAGGCCGTGACCGTACCGGCGCTGGCGGTCGGTTTCCTCGCGGTCGCCGGGACCCTCACGTACGCGGCGGTGTTCCAGGTGGCGCGGCGCGAGATCAGCCTGCCCCTGACGATCGGCACCGGGCTGGGCGCGGTCGCGCTGGCCCTCGCCGCGATCCTGGCCCCGGGCGCCACCCCACCCGACGTGTGGGTCGGCGCCCTGCTGCTGACCGCCGCGGGCCTGCTCTTCTTCGCCAGATCGATCGACTCCGGGCGGCGCGCCGACCGGATGCTCGACGGTCCGGACATCGCCGCTGCCGCGGCCACCGTCGCCGTCTGCGGCGCGCTGGCCCGGGTGACCGCCCTGGCGTTCCCGCACGCCCCGCTGGTCGTCGCGGGCCTGGTCGTGCTGGCCGTGGCCCTGGGCGTGCGGGCGCTGCCGGAGGACTGGCGGCGCGGTCCGGTCCGTGGCCTCGGGCTGGCCGGGGCCGTGGTCGGCGGGATCGCCGCCTGGCAGGCGCTCAGCGCCGGGCTGCGGGTCATCGCCGCGCCGGGGCCCCTGTGGGCGTCCGATCTGAGCCAGCATGCACCCACCACCGGAGCGTGGCAGGCGCCGATCGCCCTGGTCCTGGTGGCGATGGCCGCGGCGGCCGCCCTGCCCCGCCCGGCGTCGTACGACATCGCGGCCGCGGCGGCGGCGATCGCCACGATCGGGGCGCCGGCCTGCTTCGGCCTGCCGTGGTGGGCGCCGCTGCTGGTCGGCGGGGCGGTGGCGCTGGCGTACGGGATCGGCGCCGTGGCCGCCGCCGATCCCCGGGCGGCCCTGGCCCGGGCCGGGGTGGCCGCCGCTGTCGCGGTGCACTTCGTCGCGGTGGGACTGGTCCGGCCCTGGTCCACCGCGGTCGCCCTGGCCTTCGTCGTCCTCATCGGTCTCGTGGTCGCCACGCTGTGCCGCACGGACGTGCCGCTCACCGGGGCGGAAGCCGACCCGGACGGTCCGGCTTCCGGCTACGCGGCGGACGGCGAGTACGCGCCAGGTCCCGCCGGAAGATCGGCGCCGGCCGGCCCCGGGTGGGCGGCGTCCGCCGGACCGGCCCGGGTGGACGCGCCGGACTGGCCGCGCGCCGAGGTGGCCGACGAGGAGTTCGCCCTCGCCCGCGACGACACCGGCATGCCCCGGCACCGGGCCCAGATCGGCGGGGCCGCCACGGCCTCGGTGCTGCTGGCCGCGCCGGGCCTGCTGGCCGCGATCGCCGCCGCTCAAGGCCGCTCGACACCGGTCATCCTGACCGCCGCGCTGGCCGCGTCCAGTCTCTGCCTCGCGGTGCTGGCGCTGGTCGCCCGGTGGATCCCGCAGTATCTGCCGTGGGCCACGGCCGGCCTGGTCGGCGGCGCCACGATCACGGCGTTCGTGTCGCTGCCCACGGGGTACCCGACCGCCCTGTACGCCGCGACCGCCGCCCTCATCGGCGTCATCGCGGAACTGCTGCGGGGGGCCACCCCGGCGCCCGGCATCACGGTCGCCCCCACGAACTTCTGGTCGGAGCGCGGCTACCCGCGCCCCCGCTGGACCGCGATCCGGCCCAGCGGGCTGCGCGGACGGTGGCTCGTCGACCCCGCCACCGGCGCGGTGATGGTCGCCCTGGTCCCCACCGTGCTGGCCCTGATCTCGCTGGCCCCGGCGCTGAAAGGCGCGCTGGTCGACCCGCTGAAGCAGCTGAACGCGATCTGGCAGGGGCCGGTCACCGCCCTGACCGACCCGACCCAGGGCAACGTGGACGCCACCGGTGTGCTCGCCGCGGTGCTGCTCACGGTCGCGGCCGCGCTGGCGGCCACCGGGTTCGGCGGGCGCCCCGCCGAGGTCGTCCCGGTCGTGCTGCCCGGGCTGGCGATCACGTTGCTCATCGCGCCGATCGGCCTGAACGCGGCCTGGCCCGCGTCCACGATGGCCGCTCTCGTGGTGTTCACGATCGCCATGCTGGGGCTCGCGCTGACCCCGCCGCCACTGTCGGCCCGGTCGACGCTGCTGGGCACCACGCGCACGATCGTCTTCGTCATCGGCCTGCTGGCGGGCGGCGCCGGTCTGGCCGGCAGCCTCGCCGCCCAACGGCTGACCCTGTTCACGCTGGGCAGCGCCGTGGGTGTCGGGCTGGTCGGGGCGATCGCCGGACGCACGACGCACGCCCGCATCCTGGGCTGGCTGTTCGCCGCGGTGATGGCCCAGTTCTTCGTGCTCACCGTCGCGCTCGTGGCCGGTCTCACCCCGGCCTGGGCGGCGTTCGGGGTGCTCACCGTGGGCGCGGCGCTGCTGATCCTGGAGGCCACCCTGCCCCGGCTCGGGCGCCCCGAGGCCGCCCGCGAGGCCGCCACGGTCGAGTGGAGCGGATACGCGTCGGCGCTGCTGGCCGGAGCGCTGGCCCTCAACTCGCCCCGCCACCTCGCCGCGCTGCTGGCGGCGTGGGGTGCGGTGCTGGGCCTGGCCGCGTCCCGGCCCGGGCGCACCGCGGGCAACCGGCGGACGCTGTTCTGGCTCGCGGTCGGCTTCGAGGTCGTCGGCTGGTGGCTGTTCATGACGCTGGCGGACGTAGCGCTGCCCGAGGCGTACACGCTGCCGTTCGCGGCGCTGGCACTGCTGGTCGGGGTGCTCGAGGTGCGGATCCGGCCGGAGCTGAGCAGCTGGGCGGCGTACGGGCCGTCGCTGCTGGCCGCGTTCGTGCCGACCACGGGCATCGTGCTGGCCACGGACGCGGGCGACCTGCGGGAGCTGGTGCTGCTGCTCGGCGGGGTGGTCACGCTGATCATCGGGTCCCGGCTGCGGCAGCAGGCCCCGGTGGTGGTCGGCGCGGTCGTCACGGCGATCGCGGCGCTGCACTTCGCGGTGACGCTGGTCGGCCCGTGGCTGGTGCTGGTGCCGCTCGGGGTCGGGCTGCTGTTCCTCGGCGCCACGAACGAGAACCGCCGCCGCACCCAGGAACGCCTACGCGGCGCCCTGGTCCGCCTCCGCTGACGCCCGGACAAGGACATCCCCTGACGGGCGGAAACACCCGGCGGGGCGGCGGGTCAGGACATCAGGCGGTTGCGCAGCGCCTCGTCCTTCTCGGCCACCAGCTGCTCCAGCCCGGCCTGGAACTGCGCCATCCGCTTGCGCAGACCCTCGTCCGAAGCTCCCAGGATGCGCACGGCCAGCAGCCCGGCGTTGCGCGCCCCGCCGATCGACACGGTCGCCACCGGCACGCCGGCGGGCATCTGCACGATGGACAGCAGCGAATCCATGCCGTCGAGGTGCTTGAGCGGCACCGGTACCCCGATGACCGGCAGCGGGGTGAGCGCCGCCACCATCCCGGGCAGGTGGGCGGCGCCGCCGGCACCCGTGATGATCACCTGCAGGCCCCGGTCGGCGGCGGTCTCCGCGTACGTGACCATCTTGCGGACCGTGCGGTGCGCGGAGACGACACCCACCTCGAACGGGACGTCGAACTCGGCGAGGGCGACCGCGGCCGCCTCCATCGTGGGCCAGTCGGAGTCGCTGCCCATGATGATGCCGACGCGGGGTGCCATCTACTTGCCTTCCTGCAGCCATCGGGCGGCGCGCGCCGCCCGGGCGCGCACCTCGGTCATGTCGTCGCCGAGCACGGTCACGTGGCCGATCTTGCGGCCGGGGCGGACCTGCTTGCCGTAGAAGTGCACCCGCGCGCCGGGGTCCGCCGCGAACAGGTGGTGCAGCCGTTCGTCGATGGACATGCCGCCGGACGCGCCGCCCAGCACGTTGGCCATCACCACGGCCGGGGCGGTCAGCGCGGTCGAGCCCATCGGGTAGTCCAGCACGGCCCGCAGGTGCTGCTCGAACTGCGAGGTCCGGGCTCCCTCGATGCTCCAGTGCCCGGAGTTGTGCGGGCGCATGGCCAGCTCGTTGACGACGATGCCGGTGTCGGTCTCGAACAGCTCGACCGCCAGCAGCCCCACCACCCCGAGCGCGTGGGCCAGGTCGATCGCGAGTTGCTGGGCGGCCACGGCGCGCTCGTCGCTCAGCCCGGGCGCGGGGGCCAGCACCTCGACGCAGATGCCGTCGCGCTGCACGGTCTCGACCACCGGGTACGCGGCGACCTGCCCGAACGGCGACCGCGCCACGAGGGCGGCCAGCTCCCGGCGCAGCGGCACCTTCTCCTCGACGATCAGCGGGGTGCCGGTGTCGACCAGCCGCTGCGCCTCGTCCGGCGAGGACAGCACCCAGACGCCCTTGCCGTCGTAGCCGCCGCGGGTGGCCTTCGCGATCACCGGCCAGCCGGTCTCGGCGGCGAACGCGGCGATGTCGGCGGTGTCGTTCACCGGCCGCCAGCGCGGCACAGGGGCACCCAGCTCCGCCAGCCGTGCCCGCATCCGCCCCTTGTCCTGCGCGAACAGCAGCGCCGCCGAACCGGGGTAGATCCGGACACCCTCGCCCTCCAGCGCCGCGATGTGCTCGGTGGGCACATGCTCGTGGTCGAAGGTGACCGCGTCGCAGTCCTTCGCGAACTCGCGCAGGGCCGCCAGGTCGGTGTGGGAGCCGATCCGCACGTCCCCGATCACCAGGGCCGCGCTGTCGTCGGGTGACTCGGCGAGCACGCGCAGCGACTGGCCGAGGGAGATGGCGGCCTGGTGTGTCATGCGGGCCAACTGGCCGCCGCCCACCATGCCGACTACGGGCAGACCGGTTCTGGTATCCATGTCGGCGCCAGCGTAGCGAGCACCCAGCTCAACCGGCGAGTCGGGCGAGCAGCTCAGCCTCGCTGGTGACGGGCAGGTCACAGACGAAACCCTGACACACGTACGCGGTGGTGGCCCCGTCCACCAGCGGCCGCCCGGCCAGCAGCGGCACCCCGGGACGGTCCGGTTCCCCGGCGACGATGACGGTGCCCGGCGGGGCGTGCCGGTGCGCCGCCGCGACCAGCGGGTCGGTGGCCGGATCGGCGGCGGCGATCGCGATCTCGTACGGTCCCGCGAGGGCCGCCTCCGCCGCGGCGGCCGAGTACCCGGCGAAGCGGGGATGCCCCTCGATCACCCGCCCGACCGTGCCCAGCGCGGTGTCGGCGGCCTCCCGGTAGCGCGTCTGGCCGCTGAGTGCCGCGTACGAGATGAGGGCCGCGCAGGCGGCGGCCAGCCCGGACGGGGTGGCGTTGTCGGTGGGGTCCGCGGGCCGGGTGACCAGCTCTTCGGCGTCATCCGCGGTGTCGTAGAAGCCGCCGCCGGGCGCGCCGAAGCGGGCCAGCACCACGTCCAGCAGCTGCCCGGCGAGCGTCAGCCAGCGCCCGTCCGCGGTGATCTGGTGCACGGCGCAGAACGCTTCGGCCACGCACCCGTAGTCGTCCAGCACCCCGGCCGGGGCGCCGACCACCCCGTCGCGGGACACCCGGCGCAGCCGCCCGTCGACGAGGTGCCGGTCGGCGAGCACCCCGGCCAGCTCGATCGCGGCCGCAGTGGAGGCCGGGGCGCCGGTCAGGGTGCCGTGTTCGGCCAGGGCGGTGACGGCGAGGCCGTTCCAGGCGGCCACCACCTTGTCGTCGCGGGCCGGCTGTGGCCGGGCCGCGCGCGCGGTCAGCAACCGGGACCGTACGTCGCGCCAGCGCGCCACCAGTTCCGGGTCGGCGGCGTCGATGTCGCGGGCGAGCACGAGAACGCTGGTGCCGTGCTCGAAGGTGCCCGCGCCGGTGACCCGGAACAGGTCGGCGGCCCAGGCGCCGTCCTGCTCGCCCAGCTCCTCGACCAGTTGCGTGGGCGTCCACGCGTACGTGAGCCCCTCGACGCCCTCGGTGTCGGCGTCCAGGGCGGACGCCAGCCCGCCGTGCTTGGTGCCCAGGTCGCGCAGCAGGAACGCGGCGGTCTCGTCGGCGATCCGCCGGGCGAACTCGTCGCCGGTGAGCCGCCAGAGCTGGGTGTAGACGCGCAGCAGCAGGGCGTTGTCGTAGAGCATCTTCTCGAAGTGCGGCACGGTCCAGGTCCGGTCCACCGCGTAGCGGGCGAAGCCGCCGGCCAGCTGGTCGTAGATGCCGCCGCGGGCCATCTGCTCGCAGGTGTGCCGGACGATCTCCAGGGACTCGGCGGAGCCGGTGCGCTGGTGGTGGCGCAGCAGGAAGAGCAGGGCCAGGTGCGGGGGGAACTTCGGCGCGCCGCCGAACCCGCCGTACTGTCGGTCGTGCTCGGTGTCGAGTCGCTTGGCCGCGGTGTCGAGCAGCTGCGCCGTCGGCGGCGCGGCGGTGGCGCCCGCCGGGTTGGCGCGGCCGATCGCCTGCACCACCGCGGCGCCCTGCTTGAGTACGTCCTCGCGCTGCTCCTGCCAGGCGGTGCGGACGGAGCCCAGCAGCCGCAGGAAGGCCGCCTTCGGAAAGTACGTGCCACAGAAGAACGGCTCGCCGTCCGGGGTGGCGAAGACCGTCATGGGCCAGCCGCCCTGCCCGGTCATCGCCTGGGTGGCGGTCATGTAGACCGCGTCGACGTCGGGGCGTTCCTCGCGGTCCACCTTGATCGCCACGAACCCGTCGTTGACGAGCGTGGCGACCTCATCGTCCTCGAACGACTCGTGCGCCATGACATGACACCAGTGATTTCATGCAAGAGGCGATAACCAGTGGCAGGATGCGTATCCCACTGAGATCAGTAGGGGTACGTCCCGCCGTTTTGCCTCTTGCATCGCCTCCTCTCCCCACGGCCACCAGTCCACGGGGTTGGTGGCATGTTGGAGGAGGTAGGGCGAGGTCGCACTACCGAGCCGGTTCACGGCACAACCTTCTCACAACCTCGGCCGCGATTGAGGCACCTCTCACCGCGGGTTCGGGCCGCGGCGCGCGGCGCGGCGCGGGCTCAGCTCATCGGTATGTCGCCGCGACGCAGCGTTGCCAGCGGGGCTGGGGCAGTACGGAGCAACCTGCCGGGACATCCTCAAGGTTTGGCAGTTCAGATCCTCAAATTTTGGTAGTTGTTTCTCTCTGAATTTGGTATCCTAACGTTCTGAATTTTGGTACCGCACGACCCTCGGAGGTCAAGCATGATCAGGCCGCTCGCCGGGATTGCGCAACGCCGCGTCTCTGCGCTGCTCGACGACATGTTGCAGGTGGAGCCGGTCATCGCCCTGCATGGTCCGCGCTCCGTGGGTAAATCCACAGCGTTAAGCGCACTGGCCCGCGGTCGAGAGGTGCCGGTTCTGGATCTGGACGATCCGGGCACTCGAGATGCCGTGACGGCCAACCCACAGACAGCTGTCGCGACTCCGGGGTTGCTGTGCGTAGACGAGTATCAGCACGCTCCGGAGATTCTTGACGCCTTGAAGGCACGGCTCAACCGCGAAGGCACCCTCCCGGGCACGGCCGTGCTGACCGGATCGACCCGCCAGGATGCACTGCCCCGCACGGCGCAGGCACTCACCGGCCGACTGCACACGATGACCATCTGGCCGCTGTCACAAGGGGAGATCAGCGGCGTCTACGAGGACTTCCTACCTGCGCTTCGAGCAGATCCGGATGCAACCGTCGCAGCCCAGCCATCCTCCTCGACCGCCCGAACGGAATACGTCGACCGGCTTTGCGCCGGAGGGTTCCCGCTGGCTCTGCGCCGTGTCGGCACCGCACGCGACCGGTGGTTCGACGACTACATCCGCCAGTCCTTGGAACGCGACGCCATCGAGCTTGTCCGGATACGCCAGCGCAACATGCTGCGCGAGCTTCTGGGCCGGCTTGCCGGGCGAACGGGGCAGGTACTAAACCTGAGCAATGCATCCCAAGGGCTCACGGCGGAACGCAAAACCATCGAGGATTACGTCCGGCTCCTGGAAAACCTGTTCCTCATCGATCGGCTTCCCGCTTGGGGCAAGACGCTACGCGCACGATCCGCGGCATCGCCGAAGGTGCACGTCATCGACACCGGGGTGGCCGCCCGACTCATGCGAGTTACTTCAGCCAAGCTCGCCACCCTCGACCCGACCGCCTTGGCGGAATTCGGGCACCTTCTCGAGACTTTCGTCGTCGGCGAGCTTCGCAAGCAAGTCTCCTGGCTGGACGAACGGGTCTCCACAGGACATTGGCGCACCCACGACGGCGACGAAGTCGACTACGTCATCGAGTTCGACGACGGCCAGGTCCTCGCCTTCGAAGTCAAGGCGAACGAACGCGTCGCCGGCACCGACCTGAAAGGCCTCCGCAAGCTACGAGACGCGCTCGGCAACAAGTTCATCGCCGGAGTCGCACTCAGCACCGGGATGCGGTCCTTCACCTACGAGGACCGCATCCACGTCATGCCCGTCGACCGTCTCTGGACACCCACCAGCCAGTAGCCGCGGGCACCTTCCCGCTCCACCACAAGCTTTTGCGTATGCCGACGCGCTGGAGGAGGTAGGGCGAGGTCGCACTACCGAGCCGGTTCATGGGGAACACCCTCTCACACCAGTCATTTCGATCTCATTCCCACGTGCAGCCCCAGGCGATCGGAATCGCGTCCGAATTAGATGTGATGTCCGTTTAAGCGCGCCTTAAACGGATGAGCGCCTCCGCAAGCGTGCGGCTAGGGTGATCCGGATGTCCGAGACGAAAGACTGGGTACAGCCGCAGGTCGTGACCAGTGGCTGCTGTGAGGGGTGGCGGTGGCATCTGCGGATGACCGGCCCGGACAACGACCGCCCCCAGTCCCGGCTCGCCGGGATCGCCTACAACCCGGCCGCGCCCGCCGAAGTCCTGCTCGCGATCGCCCGGTCAGGCGGCCGGCTGCCTCGGCTGGTGCTCGCCGAGCGGCTGAACGGGGATTCCTCGTTGTGCGAGGAGTCCCCCGAGATCGTCGCGGCCCTGGTAACAGCGGCGATCGACACCGGTGACCCCCACCTACTGGGGCGGCTCGTATGCACCGGCGACTTCCCGCCCGACGCGATCGCAGCGCTGGCCGTCTCGCCCGACCACCGGGTGCGGGCCGAGGTTCCCTGGCTGGCGGCCTGCCCTGCGCAGACGCTGGCCACACTCGCCGACGACCCGCACCCCGAGGTACGGCGGGCCATCGCCTGGCAGGTCAGGCTCAGTCCGGAACTTCAGGCCAAGCTGGCCCGTGATCCGGACCCGGTCGTACGGGAGGCGATCGGGGAGCGCGAAGATCTGTCGGCCGAGATAGTCACGATCCTGGCCCAGGACGAAGTCGCCTCCATCCGCGCGCACGTGGTCGATCAGGCGGACGACTGGCTCGCCGAGGAGCTGGCCACCAACCCCGATCCCGAAGCCCGCGCGGCGGCCGCCGGCTCCGGGCGACTGTCCGTCGAGATGATGTCGGCGCTGGCCAACGATCCAGTGGTAGAGGTGCGCCGCTGGCTGAGCTGGTCAGGCAACCTGCCCGTCCCGGTCCTGGCGATTCTCGCCCATGACCCCGACCCGGAGATACGCCGGCGAGTCGCGCTGAACGACGCCACCCCAGCGGCGACCCTGGCCACGTTGCTCGTCGACCCGGACGACACCGTGGCCAGTGCGGCCGTCGCGCAGATCGCCGGCCAACCGCACCGGCCGCTGCCGACTCTGGAGCGCTTGGAGGCGAGCGCCGAGCGCCTCTCCGTCGAGCAGCTCCGCGACCTCGTGGGTGGCGAGTACATCTCGGGCTGCGAACCCGGCCCGCGTCCGTGGCCGGTCGACGAGGCCGAGGATGCCCGGCACACCTTGCTGGCCCAGTGCGCGGTGTCGCGAAAAGCTCGACTCCGGGCGCTCGCCGCAGCGGATCGGCGGCTGCCGGCGGAGATCGCTGCCGTGCTGGCCGACGACCGCGACCCCACGGTCCGCCGCTGGCTCGCCCGGCATTGCCGACACCCGGAGATCCTGAACCGATTCGCCGACGCACCGGCCAAGGGAATCGGCGACGCCCTGGCCTCGAATTTCCACACCCCGCCGGACCTGCTGGAGCGGTTGCCCGCCAAGCCGCACCGGCTGGCCCGGCATTGGAACGCATCGGGCACGCTGCTGGCTCGCCTGCTCGACGGAGCCGACCACGTCACCCGGCTCGCCGTCGCCGAACACCGGAACACTCCACCAGAGACTCTGGCGGAGCTCGCCCGGGGCGATGCCGAGCGGGACGTGATCCGCGCCGCCTGCGAACACCCTGCCCTGCCGATCACGGTCATGTGGGAACTGGTCGAGGCCACCAGCTGACCACGCACGGCCTGCTCAGGAAGCGTCGTCGGCGCGGAGCGGGACGATCTTCGCCTGGGTCGCCGCCTCCCCGAGCCGGTGCAGCGTGCCGACGATCTTGTCGGGGGGCATCGGCTGGCAGAAGTGGTAGCCCTGCGCCGACACGCACCCCAGGGCCAGCAACGCCGCCCGCTGCTCGGCGGTCTCCACCCCCTCGGCGACGACCCGGGCGTGCAACCGCCCGCCCAGCTCGACCGCGCCCCGGACCACCGCCTCCGCGGCCGGGGAATCGATCATGTCGTCCACGAAGGACCGGTCCACCTTGAGCTCGTCGATCGCCACCCGGGTGAGGAACGCCAGCGACGAGAAGCCGGTGCCGAAGTCGTCGACCGACAGCTGTACCCCGGTCTCGCGCAGCGCGGCCAGCACCTCGTCGACGATCTCCAGGTCGCTGATCGCCACCGTCTCGGTGATCTCCAGGACCAGGTGCCGGGCGGGCACCACGTGCCGGCGCAGCGCGTCCGCGACCTGGCCCGGGAAGGTGGGGTCGAGCAGGCTGCGGGCCGAGACGTTGACGGAGACGGGCACGTCGATGTCCGCGGCGATCCAGCCGGCCGCGGCGGCCAGGGAACGGTCCAGCACGTACCGGGTGAACGGCCCCAGCAGTTCGCTGTGCTCGACCGCGGCGATGAACACGGCCGGGCTGAGCGGGCCGCGCCGGGGATGTCGCCAGCGGGTCAGCGCCTCCACCCCGACCGGCGCGCCGCTGGCCAGGTCGACGGCCGGTTGCAGGGCGAGGACGATCTGGTCGTCGGCCGTCAGGGCGTCGCGCAGCTCGGCCAGCAGCGCGAGGTGGTCGGTGCTGCTGGCGTCGCGGCTGCTGTCGTACGTGGCGACGCCGACCCGCAGCTGTTTGGCCTGCTTGAGGGCGACGGCCGCGCGGCGCAGCAGTTCGGCGAGATCCGCGGAGCCGGCCGTGGCCACCGCGACCCCGACCGCCCCTTCGACGGCCAGCCGGACCCCGCCGACCTCCATCGGGGCGGCGAGCTGTTCGACCAGTTCGCGGGCGCGCCGCAGGGCCCGCGACAGCGGTGTGGGCGCCTCGTGCAGCGGGGTCGCGGCGTCGGCGGGCACGGCGACGGTCGGCAGCAGCACCGCGAACTCGTCGTCGCCGAGGCGGGCCACCACGTCGTCCTCGCGGGCCAGGTCGAGCAGCCGCTGGGCGACCAGCCGCAGCACGTCGTCGCCCGCCCGGTAGCCCAGGGTGGCGTTGACCTCGCGGAAGTCGTTGAGGTCGAGCAGCAGCAGGGCGACGTGCCGGTCCCGTTCCACGGAGCGCAGCAGCGCGTTCGTCTCGGCCAGCAGCGCGGCCCGGTTGGTGAGGCCGGTGAGCGGGTCGCGTACCGCCTCGTACGCGGCCCGGGCCTCCAGCGCGGTCAGCCGCTCCCGTCCCGCCGCGCCGTGCAGCGCCCCGGCCAGCGCGTCGCCGTACGCGGAGACCGCCAGCTCGTCGCGGCCGGCGGGCAGCGTCGGCTCGGCCAGCCACACGGTCAGCTCGCCGACCGGGATGCCGGCGACCGCCATGGACCGGGTGATGACCGGCCCGGGCAGCCCGTCGGCGGCGACGTCGGGCCCCGGACCGTCCCCGGTGTACCGACGATGACCGCCCTCGGGCAGGTGCACCTCGATCTCGACCCGCCGGGCGTCGAACACGTCGAGCGCGCCGCGGATGCCCGCGTGGGCCACTTCCACCTCCGATGCCCCCGGCAGCGCGGCCGTGGCCCGGGCGAACGCGGCCCAGATCCGCCGTTCCTGCGCGGCGCGCAGGTGGTAACGGTAGGTGCGTTGCAGCAGCCACAGCGCGGGCGCGAAGGACAGCAGCCAGATCGGCGCGCGCGCCAGCACGAACACGGCGGCCAGGCCGACCACCACGCTGCCCACGGCCATGGGCGCCTTGGCGTGCAGCGCCCGGGTGACGAGTTGCCCGGCGGGCGCGTCGCGGCGCAGCACGAGGGTGAGCACCGCCAGCCCGAAGGTGACCACGAGGTAGCAGAGGGCGCCGGCGACCAGGGCCGCCTGGGCGCGGGCGGTCTGCAGGCCGGCGGGCCCGGCGACCGCGGTGGTGACCGCGGCCCCGGCGGCGGCGCCGAGCGTGAGCGATCCCGCCAGGTGCAGGATCTCGATGCCTCGGCGGTGGTCGTCGAGCCAGGACATGAGGGCCCAGGCGCTCGCGGCGCTCACGAACACGACGGCGGGCAGCCGTCCGGCCGGGGCGACCGCGTACCCGATGACCATGGCGGCCTCGCCCCAGGAGAGGCTGACGATGGCCCCGCCGAGCCGGAAGCGCAGCCGGGCGATCTGGCCTGCGGCGACGGCCGCCGCGGCGAGCAGGGTGCCGGTGGCGGCCGTGAAGGGTGCGCCGGGCGGTCGGTGGGCCGGGAGCAGGGCGGCCAGCACGGCGACGACCAGCGCGGTCGTGACCACGGCCGCCGACCAGACACGTACGGCACGAGGCCGGCCGGACCCGTGGGCGCCGGATCCCGGCGTCCCGGGCTGGACGGCCTGGGCCAGCGCCG
The DNA here is from genome assembly GCF_004217545.1 of Krasilnikovia cinnamomea. Lineage (NCBI taxonomy): Bacteria > Bacillati > Actinomycetota > Actinomycetes > Micromonosporales > Micromonosporaceae > Krasilnikovia > Krasilnikovia cinnamomea. The sequence goes on along the minus strand of NZ_SHKY01000001.1, from coordinate 4,345,795 downwards.
ACGAGGCGATCATGCGTCACTCCGGGTGGCCGCCGGAACACGCGAATGCACGTGCATCTGCAGTGGATCAAAGAGTCGGCGGAAAGTGGTCGGCATTCGGTGCCCCCTTCCGCGCAGGGTCGAGGGACACAAAAGCCCCCGGCGGAAGGCTAAGCCAATCCCGATGAACGCAACAGGGGTTGACGACGGACCGTTGTCGATGTTCAGACCGGACGAGATCGACCGGTCGGCCGATCCGATCCACTTGACACAGTCCACACACGCCCGACCCGGTGGCCTGTCACGGCCCGGGGAGACGCCCTCAGGACGAACCGTCGGCGGCGGGTGGCTGCTGGTCCGGTGCGCGGTCGGGCGCCTCGGTGCGGTCGCCGCCGTCGGCCCCGGGGCGGACCGGCTCGGCGGAGGGCAGCCGCAGGTCGGCGTCGAGGCGGGCGATCTCGGCGTCGCGCCGGGCCGCGTCCGCTTCGCCGAAGGCACCGGGCAGGCGGCGGATGCGCTTGTTCATGTTGCGGATGAGCAGGACCGTCGCGACGATCATCAGCACGATGAGGAACAGGCCCATCGGCCCCGCGAGCCCGCCGGAGCGGGTGTCGCCGAAGTTGTTGACCGCCACCACGATGTTCACGGCTCAACCGTACGCCACGGCCTCAGTGGGTCTCGACCGTCTCCCGGACCCCCGCGAACAGGTCGGACTCGGGGACCGGGCTGTCGACCAGCGACCGGGCCAGCTCGAAGTCCTCCGTCGGCCAGACCTTCTGCTGCATCTCCATCGGGACGTGGAACCAGAAGCCGTCCGGATCGACCTGGGTCTCGTGGGCCCGCAGCGCGTCGTCGCGGACGTGGAAATACTCCCCGCACTCGACCCGGGTGGTGATCCGGCTGCCGCGGTCCTCCCGGTCGCGCCACTTGTCCAGCCATTCCGCGTACGGCGACTCCAGGCCGGCCGCGAGCATGCCCTCGTGCAGCGCCAGCATCCGGGCCCGGGTGAAGCCGGAGTCGTAGTACAGCTTCAGCGGCTGCCACGGCGCGCCCAGCTCGGGGTGGACCTCCGGGTCACCGGCCCGGTCGAACGCCGCCACGGTGATCTTGTGGCACATGATGTGGTCGGGGTGCGGGTAGCCGCCGTTCTCGTCGTAGGTCGTCACGACGTGCGGGCGGAACTCCCGCATCAGCTTGATCAGCGGCTCGGCGGCCAGCACCGGATCCATCAGGCCGAAACACCCCTCGGGCAGCGGGGGCAGCGGGTCGCCCTCGGGCAGGCCCGAGTCGACGAAGCCGAGCCACGCCTGGCGCACCCCGAGGATCTCGCGGGCCCGCTCCATCTCCCGGCGGCGGATGTTCGCGATGTCGGCCCACACCTCGGGGCGGTCCATCTTCGGGTTGAGCACGCTGCCGCGCTCCCCGCCCGTACACGTGGCGACCAGCACCTCGACACCCTCGTCGACGTAGCGCGCCATGGTGGCGGCGCCCTTGCTGGACTCGTCGTCTGGGTGCGCATGCACCGCCATCAGACGCAACTGCTCAGCCACTGGTCTCTCCCTCGACCAGGCCGCCGCGAACCGGCCCGGACCTGCTGCGAAGATTGTCGTTGCCATTCTGGCCGATACCACTGACAACTGTTGCAGGAGACGTAACACGGTGAGCGAGACGCACGCCACAGCCCCCGCGTTCCCGCCGGGCCGCTACGGGCGGCGGCGCGACAGACGGCGCCGCCGGTTCCTGCCGGTGCTCGTGGCGGCCGTCGTGATCGCGGCCTCCGTGACGCTGTCCGTAAGCCTGTACCGCCAGTACGGCGACCCGGACTATGACGCCCAGATCGTGGGTTGGCACGACGTCACCGACACGCGGATCACGGTCGAATTCACCGTACGGGTGCCGCCCGGCGGCTCGGCCGAGTGCGCGCTGCGCGCCCGGGCGTACGACGGCAGCACCGTCGGGTTGCGCACCGTGACCGTCGCGGCCAGCGGTGATGCCACCACGATCCGCGCCGCCGAGGCCGTCGACACGACGGCGCGGGCGTCCGTCGGCGAGGTGTTGCACTGTCAGCCGCCCGGCTGACCCGCTGTCGCTGGGGGTCCCGAATCGGGCAAGATCCAACAATCCGGTCGGTGCGCGCACCGCTGGTAAGCTTGGTGATTCGCTCAGTTCCCTTGCCTCACACCTCAAGGAGATCGTCTGTGTCCAGTTCAGAAGCGTCGCGGACCTGGCTCTCCCAGGACGCCCACGACCGCTTGCAGGCAGAACTCGACGCGCTGATCGCCGGTCGGCCCGTGATCGCCGCGGAGATCAACGCGCGTCGTGAGGAGGGTGACCTGCGCGAGAACGGCGGCTACCACGCCGCCCGCGAGGAGCAGGGCAAGCAGGAGTTCCGGATCCGCCAGCTGCAGGAGTTGCTGCGTACGGCGCAGGTCGGGGAGGCGCCGACGGCGGACAAGATCGCTCCCGGCACGGTCGTCACGATCTACTTCGACGACGACCAGACGGACACGGAGACGTTCCTGCTGGGCTCCCGCGAGATCTCCTCGACCACCGACCTGACCGTGTACAGCCCCGAGTCGGCGCTGGGCAAGGCCATCCTCGGGGCGGGGCCGGGTCAGACCGTCACGTACACCGCCCCGAGCGGATCGGACATCAAGGTGACGATCGTCACGTTCGAGCCGTTCGGCGGCTGATCGCCGCAGAGCCCAACTACGGGGTGCCGGACTGCGCCACGGCGTAACCGGCATCCCGTAGCGCGGTGATCAGCGCCGCCGAGTGGTCCGGCCCCCGGGTCTCCACCGACAGCTGCACTTCGACCTCGCCGAAGGCCAGGCGCGGATTCTGCCGGGAATGCAGCACGTCGACGATGTTCGCCCGGGTCTTCGCGATCTCCCCGAGCAGCCGGGCCAGCTCACCCGGCTGGTCCGGGGTACGCACCGACAGCCGCTGGAACCGGCCCGCCGACGCCAGCCCGTGCTCGATCACCCGCAGCAGCAGCATCGGGTCGATGTTGCCGCCCGACAGCACCGCCACCACCGGCGGTTCGGCCCCCACCTTCCCGCTGAGCAGGGCCGCCACCGCGGCCGCACCCGCGGGCTCCACCACCTGCTTGTGCCGCTCCAGCAGCACCAGCAGCGCCGCCGACAGCTCCTCGTCGCTGACCGTGACCACGTCGTCGACCAGCTTGCTGACGTGCGCGAACGTCAGGTCGCCCGGCCGCTGCACCGCGATGCCGTCCGCGATCGTGGCGCACCGGGGAATCTTCACCGGGGCACCCGCCGCCAGCGACGCCGGGAACGCGGCCGCCCCGGCGGCCTGCACGCCGACGATCCGTACGTCCGGGCGCAGCGCCTTGACCGCCACCGCGACCCCCGAGATGAGCCCACCGCCCCCGATCGAGGTCACGATCGTGCCCACCTCCGGGCACTGATCGAGGATCTCCAGGCCGACCGTGCCCTGCCCGGCGATCACATCCGGGTGGTCGAACGGGTGGATGAACACCGCGCCGGTCCGCTCGGCGAACGCCCGGGCGGCGATCAGGGCGTCGTCGACGCTGGTGCCCGCGTACTCGATCGTGGCGCCGTACCCCTTGGTGGCCGACACCTTCGGCAGCGGCGCGCCCTCCGGCATGAAGACCGTGGCGCGGATACCCAGCAGCCCGGCGGCCAGGGCGACCCCCTGGGCGTGGTTGCCCGCGCTGGCGGCCACCACCCCGCGCCCGCGCTCGGACTCCGGCATCCGCGCGATCCGGGTGTACGCGCCGCGCACCTTGTACGCCCCCGCGCGCTGCAGATGTTCGCACTTGAGCCAGGTGGGCTGCCCGATCATCCGGGTCAGCGGCCCGGAGCGGACCAGCGGGGTACGCCGCACCACGCCCGTGAGAAGCGTCCGCGCGGCCTCGACATCCGCGAGTTCCAGCAGATCCATGCCGCCACCCGTCATGGCTCGCATCCTGCCACCGGTCGCGCCGATCCCGCACGGCTGGTCCGTGGCGGGATCGCTACCCGTCGCCCCCGACCGGCGGGCTGCGCGCCCGGCTCGCCCCGGACAGCTCGGGAGCAGCGCGCCCGGCTCGCCCCTGGCAGCTCGGGACAGGTCAGCCGGGGCTCACGCCAGCACGTGCCGCCGCCACGGGTTGCGCATCTCGAACTGGCCCGCGACCGCCAGCAGCAGCAGCTCGGAGTCGGGCGGCCCGACCAGCTGCACGGCCAGCGGCAGCCCGTCCGGGCGCACCCCCACCGGAACGACGATCGCGGGCAGGCCCGCCACGTTCCACGGCGCCGCGTACGGCGCGTAGCGCAGGTTCGTCAGCACGTTGCGGCCCCACCGGGCGCCCGTGTGCCCGTCCGCGGCCGGGGGCGGTCCGGCCAGCGCCGGGGTGAGCAGGAGATCCACCCGGTGCTCCGCGAAGAACCGGATCGAGCGGGCCCGCCACCCGTCCCGCTGCTCCTGCCGTACGTATCCGCGGCGCCATGCCCACCGGCCCAGCCGCACGTGCCGCCTGGTCCGTGGCTGCAACGTCTGCGGGTCCACGCCGGTGCCCTCAGCCTCCCGGTACGCGGCCGCGAACCACGTCGCCAGGCCGGCCAGGTTCAGGGCGGTCGGGTAGACCGGGTCGGCGGTCACGGTGTCGTGTCCCGCGCCGCCGAGCAGCCGCGCCGCGACGGAGACCGCCTCGCGGTTCGGTACGTCCGGGCGGACGCCGAGCACCGGTGAGCGCAGCGAGACCCCGACCCGCAGGCGCCCCGGCTCGACCAGCTTCGCGGGCCGCCCCCCGGCCAGCACGCTGAAACCGAGCGCCGCGTCCGCGACCGTGGTGGCCAGAATGCCGTGCTCGACCAGCCCGAACCAGCCGTCCACGCCCAGCTCGCGGGGGATGACGCCGCTGCCCGGCTTGAGCCCGATCAGCCCGCAGCAGGCGGCCGGGATGCGCACCGAGCCGAGCCCGTCGGTGCCGTGCGCGATCGGCACCAGCCCGGCCGCCACGGCCGCGGCGGCGCCGCCCGAGGAGCCGCCCGGCGTACGGTCCAGATCCCATGGGTTGCGGGTGGCGCCGTCCGGGCCGTCCGTGGTCCCCCACAGGCCCAGCTCGGGCATGCGGGTGGTGCCCACCACGACCGCGCCCGCGCCGCGCAGCCGCCGCACCACCTCGTGGTCCTCCTCGGCGACGGCCGAACGGACCGCCGCGCCCTGCGACGTCGCCAGCCCGGCCACCGGGGTGTTCTCCTTGACCGCCACCGGCACCCCGGCCAGCGGCAGGTTCGCCAGGTCGTCCTGCTCGTCGACCTTCTCCGCCTCGACGATCGCCTCGCCCGCGCGCACCGTCCGGAACGCCTCCAGCGACGGGTCGGTGACCGAGATCTGTTCGAGGTGGTCGGCGACGATCTGGGTGGCCGACACGTCACCGCGCCGGACCGCGCGGGCGATCTGCTTCGCCGTCGCGCCCACCCAGGTCGTCGTTGCGTTGTCCATCAACGGTCTCCGTCCGGAAAGGACCTAGCCGAGCGCCTGCTCCAGATCGGCGAGCAGATCGTCAACGGTCTCGATGCCGACTGACAGTCGCACGAGATCGGCTGGTACTTCAAGCGGGGAACCCGCGGCGCTCAGGTGTGTCATCTGACCCGGGTGCTCGATAAGCGACTCGACTCCGCCCAGTGACTCCGCGAGCACGAAGAGTTTCGTCCGGTTGCAGATGTCGATCGCCTGCTGCGGACCGCCCGCCGCCCGGAACGACACCATCCCACCGAAGCGGCGCATCTGCTTGGCCGCGGTCTCGTGCCCGGGATGCGACTCCAGGCCCGGGTACAGGACATCCGCCACCGCGCGGTGGCCGGAAAGGTACGCCACGATGCGCTCGGCGTTGTCGCAGTGCCGGTCCATCCGTACGCCGAGGGTCTTGATGCCGCGCAGCGTCAGCCACGCGTCGAACGGGCCGTTGATCGCGCCCATCGCGTTCTGGTGGAACGCCAGCTGCTCGCCCAGGTCCTCGTCGGCCGTGATCAGCGCACCACCGACCACGTCGGAGTGCCCGCCCAGGTACTTCGTGGTCGAGTGCACCACGACGTCCGCGCCCAGGCCCAGCGGCTGCTGCAGGTACGGCGAGGCGAACGTGTTGTCGACCGCCAGCAACGCGTCGTACTCGTGCGCGAGCGCGCCCAGCGCGGCGACGTCGGCGATGCCGAGCAGCGGGTTGGTCGGGGTCTCCGCCCAGATCAGCCGGGTGTGGCCGGGACGGAACGCTGCCCGCACCGCGTCCAGGTCGCCCAGCGACACGGCCGTCCAGTCCAGCCCCCAGTTCTCGGCGACCTTGGCGAACAGCCGGTACGTGCCGCCGTACGCGTCGTCGGGGATGACCACGTGGTCGCCGGGGCGGCACACCGTACGCAAGAGGGTGTCCTCGGCCGCGAGGCCGCTGGCGAACGCCAGCCCGCGGCGGCCGCCCTCGATCGCGGCCAGGCATTCCTGCAGCGCGTCGCGGGTGGGGTTGCCGGACCGGCTGTACTCATAACCGAGGCGCGGGGAGCCCACGGCGTCCTGCGCGTAGGTACTGGTCTGGTAGATCGGCGGCACCACCGCGCCGGTCCGCGGCTCCGGCTCCTGGCCGGCGTGGATGGCGAGAGTGTCGAAGCCGTACTGGTTACCCGTCATGCCGGCCAAGGCTAGTCTGCTGCCGTGCCCGACTGCCTGTTCTGCGGAATCGTGGCGGGGACCGTGCCGGCATTCACGGTCGCCGACGGTCCCGACGCGGTGGCGTTCCTGGATGTCCGCCCGGTCTTCAAGGGCCACGTGCTGGTGGTGCCGCGCCCGCACGTCGGCCAGCTCGGCGAGCTGGGTGCCGAGCTGTTGCCCGGGTTCTTCGCGCAGGTGCAGCGGGTGGCGCGGGCGGTTCCGGACGCGCTGGGGTCGCAGGGCACGTTCGTGGCGATGAACAACGTGGTATCCCAATCGGTGCCGCACCTGCATGCGCACGTGGTGCCGCGAACCAAGGGTGACGGCCTGCGCGGCTTCTTCTGGCCGCGCCACAAGTACGCCTCCGACGACGAGGCCACCTCCTACGCGACGCGCATCACGGCCGCCCTGCGGTAGTCCGCCGCTGACATTTCCTGAGTGATATTCGGCAAGTTCCGGGCGAGTTGTGCGAGGCACGGTACTCGGTATGATCTCACGGATTTAAATGATTGGCTGCGCGCCAGCCTTCCTGGCGGAAATGTCTCCACTGTGACCGGTGGGCCCGCGTTTCCGCTGCCCGGTAAGCACCGCGTGCGATACCGGTGTCGGTGATCACCGACAAATTCGGGGAACAGAAAGGACAACGCGACGGGCAGGGTGCCGAGCCAGCCGATCACGGTCGAACTGGGCCGCACCGTCAGCGTGACGTGGGTGGTGCCGCACGCGGACCGCGACGCCGCTCTCCTGCGGTTGCAGACGCCGGTCACCACGGTCGCCCCGGTGTCGCTCGCCACGGCCGCTCCCGCCGCCGGGGACGTCCTGCGCGTGGTCGGGTACGGCCGCACCGCTGACACGTGGGTGCCGGATCAGAAGCAGCGGCTGGGCCAACAAGCCCCGCATCATCACCGGCGACTTCAACGGCGCCGGCAAAACCGACATCATCGCCCAGAACGCCGAAGGCGAACTCCGCGCCTGGGCCTCCCGAGGCGACCTGACCACCGACAGCAAGCTGTTCACCGGCCCCGGGCTGGCCGTGGGCACCGGCTGGACCGTCAGCGCCCGCCCACGGATCCTTTAGGTGTCATCCCGGCGCGGCCGCCCGCTGTGGCGGCGCGCCGGGGAAACGCCGTCCGACGCCGGTCGGGATCCCGGGTAAGGATCGCCGGGCGGGCGGCGTTACGCAGGGCGGATGAAGGGAGTTGGCCGTGTTCCTGCGGTACAAGAAGCTTGAGCTGCCCACACCCGAGCAGGCGCTGCCGGGTCGCCCCCTGGCGATGCCGGTCGCGGCGACGCACACCGTGCTGGGTACCCCGCTGAAGGGCCCATGGCCGTCCGGGTACGAGACCGTCGTCTTCGGAATGGGCTGTTTCTGGGGCGCCGAGCGGATCTTCTGGCGCCTGCCCGGCGTCCACTCGACCTCGGTCGGCTACGCGGGCGGGACCACCCCGAACCCGACGTACGAGGAGGTCTGCTCGGGGATGACCGGGCACGCCGAGGTCGTCCAGGTGGTGTACGACCCGGCGAAGATCAGCTACGAGCAGCTGCTCAAGACGTTCTGGGAGAACCACGACCCGACCCAGGGCATGCGGCAGGGCAACGATGTCGGCACCCAGTACCGGTCGGCGATCTACACCACGACCGACGCCCAGGCGCGGACGGCCGAGGCGTCGCGCGAAGCGTTCGCGCCGGTGGTGCGCGCGGCCGGGCACGGCGAGATCACCACCGAGATCACCCCGCTGGGTACGTACTACTACGCCGAGGACTACCACCAGCAGTACCTGTCGGACGCGAAGAACCCGGACGGCTACTGCAACCACGGCCCGAACGGAATGTCCTGCCCGATCGGCGTCGGCAAGTCCGCCTGACAAGGCATTGCTGGCCCCCTCCTGTGTACGTACACTCGTACGTACACAGGAGGACGACATGACCACCGCGGCATCGGCCCGATTCGAGTTCCGTCTGCGCCCAGAAGCGAAAAGCCGCATCGAGCAGGCGGCTGGCCTCGTGCATGAGAGCACGTCAGACTTCGCGCGGACCGCCGCCGAGGAGCGCGCCAACCGCGTGCTGCAGGAGCATCTCGTCGCCACCGTCGTGCCTGCCGAGTTCTTCGAGGAACTCCTGCAGGCTCTTGACGCCCCAGCCCAGGCAAACTCCGCCCTGCAGCGCGCCGCAGAGCGGGCAGGCAGCGTCGTGGAACGGCGGTAGCGTTCGTGGCCTTCATCAGCGATGCGCTGAGCGAGCACCACGTCACAGAACACTTCGACAGCGGCAAGCCCGATCTCGACAGCTGGCTCAAGCAGCATGCCCTCACCACCGAGGCGCGCCGCACCGGCCGGACTTTCGTCTGGCACGACGATGAACGGGTCGTCGCCTACTACACGATCGCCGCACACCTGATCGTGCGCGAGGAACTTCCACGCGTACTCGGGCGGGGAAATCCTGGTCAGATCCCCGCAGTGTTGCTGGCCCGGCTCGCACTCGACAAGGCACTGCACGGTCAGGGCCTCGGCGGCGCCCTTCTCGCGGACGCACTGCAGCGCATCGTCGTCGCCACCCGCACGGTCGCCGCTCGGTTCGTGGTCGTCGACGCGATCGATGAAGCCGCCCACGGGTTCTATCTCCATCACGGCTTCCGTGAGATACCCGGCACGATGCGGCTGATCCAGAAGGTCAGCGACATCGCCGCAGCCGTCGCGCCGTGAACCGGTAACCCGATCCGGGCGCCGACCCACGGCGCCCGGACCAGGGTCCCGTCACTTCAGGGACTTCAGTGTGCCGCGCGCGCTGCGGGCCGCCTCGCGGATCGGCTGGACCTGGGCGCGGATCGCGTCCCCGTCCGGTCCGGGCTGGATGGCCAGCAGCTTGTCGACCTGACCGGTCAGCGACCGCTCCACCGCGTCGAGCTTGGCCTGGTCGACGCCCGAGCGCCCCTCCAGCTTGGCGACCACGGCCAGCTCGGTGTCGATCGCCTTGGTGAGCCGGACCTTGGGTCCGGTCAGGATGAAGACGCGGAAGTCGTCGACCATGCTCTGCGCGTCGGTCTTGACCGCCGCCGCGGTGCTCTCCCCGGCGACCTTGGCGCGCAGGGCGGTGAGCCCGGCCCGCTGGTCGTCGATCAGCTTGTCCAGCGCGGCGCGGTGCCCGGCCTGCACCCTGCCGGCCTTGCCCAGCGTGGCGTCGAAGCGCTGGAGCGCGGCGAGGCGCTTGTCGATCCGGGCGGTGACCACGGTCTTGGCCTTGTCGAGGGGCTTGTCCGCCACGTCGGCGCGGGCGGGCGCGCCCGCGCCGAGGGTGACGGCGAGCGCGGCGGCGCCCACCACGACGGTACGGGGGATGCGGTTCATCGGTGTCCTCATCTCTCAGTCCTGGTCCTCGGCCGGCTGCTGGTCGCTGGACAACTGCCGGTCGACCTCGTCCAGCAGGCCGTCGACGTCCGGGCTCGGCCCGGCGTCTTCGGGCCCGGCGGCCTGGGTGCGCGTCACCCGCGACGTCGGGGTGGACGCGGTGGCGGCCGGAGCCGGTTGCCGGGTCGCGGCCGCCGGCTGCTCGGTGGTGGCCGGTTCGGCCGGCGCACGGTGGCGGGCACAGCCGCCGGCCAGCAGCACCGTGGCCGCCAGCGCGATGGCGAGGGTTCGTCTCATGACCGAGGATCCTTGGCTCGCACCGTCAGCGGATGGCGAGCGGTTCGTAAGGATCAGGTCAACCCGCATTCACCACCCGTGTGGGCGAAAAAGATCGACACCCGCCGAGGCTCAACGGACACTGGTACCTGCGGACAAACCAGGAGGTTGCGCCACGGGAGGGGCACACATGACGGAGTTCATGATCGACAACGACGAGGGCGAAGAGCTCAGCTGGACGCTGGCCGAGTCCCTCCTCGAGAAGGCACGCACCATGATGCAGGAGGCGGAGACAGCCCTCGAGTCGTTCGTGACGGGCAAGGAACTGAACCGGCAGTTGTGCTCGAGCCGGGGCATCGGCGAGTCCGACGCGGAGATCCGCTGGAACAACACCGCCAAGGCCCGCAAGGCCCTCGCGGACACCACCTTCAACACCACCCAGGCCACGATGTACTACGGCGCCGCCACCGCGAATTTCTCCCGCGCGCTGTACCTGCGCAGCCATCGCCGGGAGCCGGTGTGAGCCCTGTGCCGCGAGCGCCCCGGCAGGCAAGATAGACAGAATGGAGAGCGCCACTGAAACCGAGCGCAAGTACGACGTCCCCGCGGACTTCGAGCTGCCACCGCTGACCGGTGTCGGCGGCGTGAGCCGGACGAGCGACGCCGAGACCCACAACCTCGACGCCACCTACTTCGACACCGAGGACCTCAGGCTCGCCCAGCACCGGCACACGCTGCGGCGGCGGACCGGCGGCTCGGACGCCGGCTGGCATCTCAAGACGCCCGGCGACGGCGCGACCCGCACCGAGCACCGGCTCCCGCTCGACGCGGGCACCGACGAGGTGCCCGGCCCCCTGCAGGCACAGGTGCGGGCGATCGTGCGGGACCGCGACCTGCGCCCGGTGGCCCGCCTGCGTACCGTGCGGCGGGAGACCCCGCTGTGCGACGACGACGGACACACACTCGCGCTGGTCGCCCAGGACACCGTCACCGCCGAGACCGACGCCGGCCGGCAGCACTGGCAGGAGCTGGAGGTCGAGCTGGTCGACGGCTCCAAGAAGGTGCTCACCGCGGTGGAACGTGCACTGCTGGCGGCCGGTGCGACCCCCGCCGGCGGGCCCTCGAAGCTGGCCCGCGCGCTCGGCGACCAGCTGCCCGCCCCCGGCCTGGGCGGCGACGGGCGGCCCGACCCCGTGCTGGCGTACGCGCGGGCCCAGCGCGACGCGATCGAGGCGTACGACCCGGGGGTACGGCGGGGCGAGCCCGAGGCGGTGCACAAGATGCGGGTCGCGACCCGGCGCCTGCGCAGCACCCTGCGTACGTTCAAGGCCTGGTTTCCGCCGCAGGCCGCGGGCCCGGTCACCGACGAGCTGAAGTGGCTGGCCGACCTGCTCGGCGCGGTCCGCGACGCCCAGGTGCAGTCACACAAGCTCCTGGCCACGGTGGATCGGGAGGGTCCGGAGTTCAGTACCGTCGCGCGGCGGATCCGGGAGCACCTGCGGGACGCGGAGACCCGTGGCCGGGCGGCGCTGACCGAGCAGCTCGACAGCGAGCGGTACCTGCGCCTGCTCGACGTGCTCGACGCCCTGGTCGACGCGCCCGCGGGCAGCGACGCCAACCCGAAGGGCCGGGTCCGCAAGGCGCTGGCCAAGGCCGACCGGCTGCTCGACCAGGCCCACGCGGACGGGGTCGACGCGGAACTGCACGACGCCCGCAAGGCGTACAAGCGGGCCCGCTACGCCGTCGAGGTGCTCGCCGGCGGCGCGGGCAAGCCCGGCGCGAAGCTGGTCGACAGGCTGACGGACCTGCAGGACGTACTGGGCGGGCATCAGGACTCCGTGGTGGCCCGGGAGCTGCTGCGCGAGCTGGCCGACGCCGCCCGCGCCGCCGGCGAGGACGGCTTCCCGTACGGGGTGCTCTACGCCCGCCAGGAGCGCGTCGGCGACGACACCCTGGCGCAGCTGTCCGCCGTCGAGGCCGCGTCCCGCCGCCCCAAGCTGCGTGGCTGGCTCGGCTGACGCCCGGCTGGGTAAATACCGTTGTCGTGTTTCGGCACCCTGACTACGGTGGGCGGTACACGCGAAAGGAGGTGGTCCGACGTTGTATAGCTACGGGACTCGTGAGGTGGCTGTCCGCTAGGCCGCTGTCCTCGACAGCAGAATGAAACCCCATGTCGAGACCGTGTGGCAGCGGTCCCGGCCGAATACCAGACAGCCACCCGACCCCCGGGGTTCCGGCCTTGTCCGACCGGACCGCGCTCCTCGCGAGCGCGGAGAACCCCGGGGGTCGCTTCATGTCCCCGGAAGGGCGGACGGACCCGATGCGCGAACTCGTCGTCCTCGGCACGGCCAGCCAGGTGCCGACCCGGCACCGCAACCACAACGGCTACGTGCTGCGCTGGGACGACGAGACGATCATGTTCGACCCCGGCGAGGGCACCCAGCGCCAGATGCTGCTGGCCGGGCTGGCCGTGAGCCCGCTCACCCGGATCTGCATCACGCACTTCCACGGCGATCACAGCCTCGGCCTGCCCGGCGTCATCCAGCGGATCTCCCTGGACAAGGTGCCGCACGCCGTCGCGGTCGCCTTCCCCGCGAGCGGCCGGGAGTACTTCGACCGGCTGCGGCACGCCACCAGCTTCTGGGACAACACCGACCTGCGGCCCGAGCCGGTGGGCGCGGGCTTCGCGGTGCAGACGTCCGCGGGGCGGCTCACCGCGCTGCCGCTGCGGCATTCCATCGAAACGTACGGGTACCGCCTGGTCGAGCCGGACGGCCACCGGATGCTGCCGGACCGCCTGGCCGCGCACGGCATCACCGGGCCCGCGATCGGCGAGCTGCTGCGTACCGGCCGGCTGGACGGGGTCACCCTGGCCGAGGTGAGCGTGCCGCGGCCGGGCCAGCGCTTCGCGTTCGTCATGGACACCGGCCTGTGCGACTCGGTGTACGCCCTCGCCGAGGGCGCCGACCTGCTGGTCATCGAGTCGACCTTCCTGGCGGCGGACGCCGCGCTGGCCGCCCAGGTGGGTCACCTCACCGCCGGTCAGGCCGGGGCCGTGGCCCGCGAGTCCGGGGTACGCACCCTGGTGCTCACCCACTTCTCCCAGCGCTACCCGGACCCGCGCGCGTTCCTGGACGAGGCCCGCGCGCAGTTCACCGGCGAGATCGTGCTGGCCGAGGACCTCATGCGGGTGCCCGTACCGGCCCGGCTACCGTCGGGCGATGACCGTCCTGCTGCGCCCCGCCGTTGAGGCCGATCCGCCCGCCGTCGGTGCCCTGCACTTCCGTTCCCGGCGCAGCGCGTACGCGGGGCTGTTCTCCCCCGAGGCGTTGAACCACGGCTCGCCCACGGCGCTCGGCGAGTGGTGGGCGGAACGGTGGCGCTGGGAGCGGGAGACCCACCGCCTGACGGTCGCGGACGCGGACGGGGAACTGGTCGGCTTCACCTACCTCGGGCCGACCCCGGACCCGGGCGTCACCGAGCTGTACGCGATCCATGTCGCCCCGGAACGGGTGGGCCGGGGCGTGGGGCGGCTGCTGATGCTGGACGCCCTGCCGCACCTGGGCGCGCGGGCCGTGCTGTGGGTGCTCGACGGCAACACCCGGGCCCGGCGTTTCTACGAGCGCGGCGGCTGGGTGCCGGACGGTGCGACCCGCGACCAGCCGATGGGCTCCGAAACGGCTCGTCAGCTGAGGTATTCGCGCACTCGGACGGACTGACGTCGCGCGTGCGCGACGAAAGGAGGGCGGGAACGCGCGACCGAGTGAATGCGGGGGAACCTGTGGTCGCGCGCTCCCGCCTACCGCGCCCGCCCAAACCGGGGGTTGCGCCTGGCCGGAGGCGCTGACCGGCGGAGGCGTGCCGGTCGATCCAGTTTCCTGGGCGGGTCTTCGCGGGATGCCGGTGTGCTGGCGGGGCACAGCGGCGTCACCGCCGGGGAGGCGTCGTACGGGCCGGGGAGGGCTGGGCCCGCCGGGGGACGGCCGGGCCGCCGTACGACGTCGCGGTTTTCTGTTGTCGTCAACCGGGTCTGGCGCCGATCTCCGTGTGGGTCAGCCGAACGCCCCCCGGTTGGCACGGTGGCGGGGCGGCGGTTCGTGTGCCGTGCGGTTGGCGGCCCGCCGGGCCCGCCGGTCCGCCCCGGCCGGACCCGCCGTACGGCGGCGGTCGAGGTTGTCGCGCAGCCCGGCGTGCAGTCCCGTGGGGCGGATGCTGTTCAGGTCGTGCCGTAGGGTCCACGCCTCCCGCCACGGGCGGCGCGCGGCGGTGTTCGCCCGTTCGGCGAGCCGCCGTGGTGCGCACGGCCAGCGCCGTCCACACCAGACACAGTTGAAGTCGGCGTCCGGCCGGTCGTGGCGGCCGAGCAGGTGCTGCGCGTCGCGCCAGAGCAGCCGATCCACGATGTCGGCCGGTTCAGTCTGGTCGACAGAGACCATTCCTCACCCCTCCGTCAGCAGTGGCGTATGTCCGTCACGACACATACAACTCCGACCACCGGCCCAGCGGTCGGACTTTCTGTGCGATTGCCCCCACTATGCGTTACGGCGGCTGCGATGTTCGCCGTGGGCGGACGATCAACGGGCATGACCCGGCGCGGGGGCGGCGTTGACGGCGGCATGGATACCGAACGCCCGGACGCCGAGGCGCAGGCCCTCGACGCCTACAGCCGGGTGGTGACCGGGGTGGCCACCCGGCTGCTGCCCTCCGTCGCGGCTCTGGCCGTCCGCACCCCGCGCGGTCCCGGCGCGGGGTCGGCCGTCACGTTCACCGACGACGGGTTCCTGCTCACCAACGCGCACGTGGTGTCCGGTGCGGTCGGCGGCACCGCCGAGTTCGCCGACGGCACCGAGAGCGCGTTCGATGTGGTGGGCGCCGACCCGCTCTCCGACCTCGCGGTGGTGCGGGTGCACCACCGCGGCGCGCCCGCGGCCCCGCTGGGCGACGCCGACCTGCTGCGCATCGGCCAGCTCGTCGTCGCGGTCGGCAACCCTCTGGGCCTCGCCGGCTCCGTCACCGCCGGGGTGGTGTCGGGGCTCGGCCGTTCGCTGCCGACCCGGGACGGCCGCCGGACCAGGATCATCGACAGCGTCATCCAGACCGACGCCGCCCTCAACCCGGGCAACTCGGGTGGGGCGCTGGCGGACGCCGCCGGCACCGTGGTCGGCATCAACACCGCCGTCGCCGGTTACGGCCTGGGCCTGGCCGTACCGGTCAACGCGACGACCCGGCACATCGTCGGGGAGCTGGTGTCCCACGGCCGGGTCCGCCGGGCCTGGCTGGGCATCGCCGGGGTGCCGGTCCCGCTGCCGCCGCCGATCGGCGCCCGGCTCGGCCAGCGGATCGGCCTGCGGGTCGTGGAGGTGGTCCCGGGCAGCCCCGCCGGCACGGCCGGGATCTACCTCGGCGACATCCTGGTCAGCGCGGGCGGGCAGCCGGTGCAGAGTGTCCAGCGGTTGCAGCGGCTGATGCTCGGCCCGGCGATCGGCACCCGGCTGCCGGTGACCGTGTTGCGCCGCGACGCGTTCGTCGACGTGGTGACGGTGCCGACGGAGCTGGCGTAGGGGTCCGGCGCCGGGGAGCGGCGGCCACCTGCGTGGACTCGCGCCCGGCGGCACGCCGACGGCGCCGCCACCTGGGCGGCGCCGTCGGGCGGGCTCAGCTGAGGTGGGCCAGCAGGTCCTGCCGGGTGAGCACCCCGGCCGGCTTGCCGTCGATGAGCACCATGGCGGCGTCGGCGTGCTCCAGCAGGGTCACGGCCTCGCTCACCGGCTGGCCGCCACCGATCATCGGCAGCGGCTCGGCCATGTGCCGCTCGATGGTGTCGTGCAGGTGCGCCTGACCGGTGAACAGCGCGTCCAGCAGCGCCTTCTCCGCGATCGAGCCGGCCACCTCGCCGGTGACCACGGGCGGTTCCGCCTTGAGCACGGGCAGCTGGCTGACGCCGTACTCGCGCATGTAGTCGATCGCGTCCCGGACGGTCTCGGTCGGGTGGACGTGCACCAGCGGCGGGATGTCGCCGCTCTTGTTGCCGAGCATGGTCGCCACCGTGGGCTCGTCGCCGCCGGTGGTGAGGAAGCCGTACCGGGCCATCCAGCCGTCGTTGAAGATCTTCGACAGGTAGCCGCGGCCGCCGTCGGGCAGCAGGACCACGACCACGTCGTCCGGTCCGGCCCGGCGGGCCGCCTCCAGCGCGGCCACCACGGCCATGCCGCAGGAGCCACCGACCAGCAGCCCCTCCTCGCGGGCGAGGCGGCGGGTCATCTCGAAGGAGTCCTTGTCGGAGACCTCGATGATCTCGTCGCAGATGTCGCGGTCGTAGGTCGTCGGCCAGAAGTCCTCGCCGACACCCTCCACCAGGTACGGCCGCCCGGTGCCGCCCGAGTACACCGAGCCCTCCGGGTCGGCGCCGACGATCCGTACCGGGCCCTGTTCCTTGAGGTAGCGCCCGATTCCGCTGATGGTGCCGCCGGTGCCGACCCCGGCCACGAAGTGGGTGATCTTCCCGGCGGTCTGGGTCCACAGCTCGGGGCCGGTCTGCTCGTAGTGCGAGCGCGGGTTGGCCGGGTTGCTGTACTGGTCGGGCTTCCACGCGCCGGGGATCTCGCGGGCCAGCCGGTCCGAGACGTTGTAGTACGAGCGGGGGTCCTCGGGCGCCACGGCGGTCGGGCAGACCACGACCTCCGCCCCGTACGCGCGCAGCACGTTCTGCTTGTCCTCGCTGACCTTGTCGGGGCAGACGAAGACGCAGCGGTAGCCGCGCAGCTGGGCGACCAGGGCCAGACCGACGCCGGTGTTGCCGCTGGTGGGTTCGACGATCGTGCCGCCGGGCTGGAGCGCGCCGGACTTCTCGGCGTCCTCCACCATCCGCAGCGCGATGCGGTCCTTCACGGACCCGCCGGGGTTGAAGTACTCGACCTTGGCAAGGACGGTCGCGGCGATGCCCTCGGTCACGCTGTGCAGCCGGACCAGGGGCGTGTCACCGATCATCTCGACGACGTTGTCGTAGTAGCGCACGCCTTAGCCTAACGACGACTCAGGGCACGACGGAGCCGGGGATCACCGAAGCACGCTGGCGTTCCCATGCCAGGAACCGTTCCGTCTCGCTGAGTACGGTCCCGGCCAGCCAAGTGATCATGATGGCGTCGTCGGCCAGCCCGAAGACGAACATGACCGCCTCCGGTACGAGGTCGACCGGTGACACCACGTATGCGGTGGCCGCCGCCATCAGGGCGATCCGCTTGCCGCCGTCGTACTCGCCGCGCATCGAGGCCAGCACCATCCGGGGCACTGCGGCCAGCCGGGCGCCGATGGACGGGCCGCCGCGGGCGCCGCTCGTCAGGGCCCGGGCGAGTGCGGTGAAGGCCGCCGTACGCTTCAGCGTCTTTGCCATGGTCAATCCCCTCTCCTGAGTCCAGGATGACGCGGTGCCGCCACCGCTGCCGAGCGATGACGGCTCCGGGATGGTTTCGTGCCGACTGAGTGAACTCTGCGTCGGGTAGGTGGCGACCCCGACCACGCTGTCGTACCCGCGCGCTAGCCTCTGAATTCCCACCATCGCGGGACTTGTTTTGATCCAACCGGATCGGGCACGTCTCACCGAGCGACCGCGAGGGAGACAGTGGAACAGGTGTTCAGAGCCGCGTTCGGCCCCGCCCGGGCCCGCGGGATGACGAAGGACGACTGGCGGCGCGCCCGTCGCCTCGCGGGCGGCGTGACGGGCGCGGCCGCCGGTCTGACCCTGCTCTCGCTCGGCGTGCTGCTGCGCCAGGCCGCGGACGCCCGGCGGGTGATCCCGATGGCCGAGGCGCCCCCACCCCGCGGCGACGGGCTGTACGGCGCGAAGTTCCCCGGCAAGCCGCTGACCATGGTGATCCTGGGCGACTCCTCCGCCGCCGGGTACGGCGTGCACCGCCCCCGGGAGACCCCCGGCGCCCTGTTCGCCACCGGGGTGTCCCGGCGGCTGCACCGGCCGGTCCGGCTGTATCGGCTGGCCGTCGTGGGCTCCGTCTCGGCCGGCCTGCCGTATCAGGTCGACGCCGCCCTGGAGTACGACCCGGATGTCGCGATCATCCTGGTCGGCGGCAACGACGTCACCCACGTGTCGGCCCGCACGGCCGCCGTGCGGCATCTCGCCGCGTCGGTGCGCCGTCTGCGCGCGACCGGCTGCAAGGTCGTGGTGGGCACCTGCCCGGACATCGGGGCGATCCAACCGATCAAGCCGCCCCTGCGCTGGGTGGCCCGGAGCTTGAGCCGCCAGCTGGCCGCCGCGCAGACCATCGCGGTGGTGGAGGCCGGCGGGCGCACGGTCTCGCTGGTCGACCTGCTGGGTCCGGCCTTCGAGGCCGATCCCGTGCGGATGTTCAGCTCCGACCGCTTCCACCCGTCCGCCGAGGGGTATGCCCGGGCGGTCGCCGTGATGATGCCGACCCTCGTGGCGGCCCTCGGCGAGGACGACGAGGACCGGCCCCCGCTGGCCACCGGCGAGGGCGTACGCAGCCTGCCGGCCGCCGCGCAGGAAGCGGTCCGCGCGGCGGGTACGGAGGTCAGCGCCGCCCGGGTCGACGGGCACGAGCGGGGCCCCGCCGGGCGCTGGGCGCAGTTGCGCCGGCACCCCTGGTTCGGGGAACAACGCCTGTGGTTCGGCCACCGGGCCCCGGCCCGGCCGGGGAATCCGGCAGTGGGCGCACGGGTTGCGGGCGGGGCGGCTGGATCCACGCCAGGCGCCGTAGGGTGGACACCGGAGGATCATCAGGCGACCGTGGACTGACCCCGTCATCGGCCGCCGGCCCTCCGGCACCGGTGACGACCGGGGAGTGACCCAGGGAGGCGACATGACGAGCTTGGCGGGACGCATCGGCAAGGCGGCGGCGACGACGCTGTTCGCCGGCGCCGTGGGTGGTTTCGCCCTGCTGGCCGGGGAGGCGCTCGCGGCCAAGAGCAGGCGCTACGCCAAGCCGACGATGGGTCTCGCCCTGCGTACGTCGATGGGTCCCACCGCGGCGCCGCGGCTGCGGCTGATCCTGCTCGGCGACTCCGGCGCGGTCGGCGTCGGTGTCGAGTGGCTCTCCGAGACGGTCGGTGGCCAGCTGGCCCGGCTGCTGGCCGACGGCTCGCCGGAGACCGGTGAGCGGCACGTGCTGCTCTCCAGCGTCGGGGTGGCGGGCTCGCGCTCCAGCGATCTGGCCACGCAGGTGGCCCGGGCGTTGCTGGGTGACCAGCCCGACGTGGCGGTGATCCTGATCGGCGCGCACGACGCCACCTCGCTGCGAGGGCCGGAGGAGTCCGCGGAGCACCTCGGCGCGGCGGTGCGCCGGCTGCGCGAGTCGGGCGTGCAGGTGGTGGTCGGCACCTGCCCGGACCTGGGGGCGATGCGCGCGATCGCGCAGCCGCTGCGCCAGCTCACCGGCTGGCTGGGGCGCCGGATGGCGCGGGCCCAGGCCCAGGCGGTGCAGGCGGCGGGCGGCGCGGTGGTGGACCTGTGCGAGGAGACCGGAGCCGTGTTCCGCGCCGACGCCGGGACGTTCTGCTACGACGGCTTCCACCCGTCCGCGGACGGCTACCGGGTATGGGCGCATGCGCTGTATCCGGCGGTCGAGGAGGCGGCATTGGCCGCAGGACGCCCAGCCGCGGAAAAGTAGGACATTTCGGTGTGACGCGATTGTCCTTCCTCGCCAAGTTACCGTTCAGTTAACGTAGGTGAATGCCGGAAGCTGTCATCGTTGCCACTGCCCGCTCCCCGATCGGCCGTGCCGTCAAGGGCTCGCTGCGGGAACTGCGCCCGGACGATCTCACCGCCACGATCGTCGACGCCGCGCTGAACAAGGTCCCTCAACTGGACCGTACGCTGATCGAAGATCTTTACCTGGGCTGCGGCCTGCCCGGCGGTGAGCAGGGCTTCAACATGGCCCGCGTCGTCGCCACCCTGCTCGGGCTGGACGGCCTGCCGGGCGCCACGCTGACCCGGTACTGCTCGTCGTCGCTGCAGACCACCCGGATGGCGCTCCACGCGATCAAGGCGGGCGAGGGCGACATCTTCATCTCCGCCGGCGTCGAGACCGTGTCCCGGTTCGCCCGCGGCAGCTCCGACGGCCTGCCCTCGGAGGCGCAGGCTCTGGTCGGCGGCGGCTGGGAGAACCCGAAGTTCGCGGACGCCCAGGCACGTTCGGCCGCCGCGGCACAGGGCGGCACCACCTGGCACGACCCGCGCGAGGACGGGAACGTCCCGGACATCTACCTCGCGATGGGGCAGACCGCCGAGAACCTGGCCCAGCTCAAGGGCGTGACCCGCGAGGACATGGACGAGTTCGGCGTACGCAGCCAGAACCTCGCCGAGAAGGCCATCGCGGACGGCTTCTGGGAGCGCGAGATCACTCCCGTGACGCTGCCCGACGGCACGGTCGTCTCGACCGACGACGGCCCGCGTTCCGGGGTCACCATGGAGGCCGTGTCGGGGCTCAAGCCGGTGTTCCGTCCGGACGGCCGGATCACCGCGGGCAACTGCTGCCCGCTCAACGACGGCGCCGCCGCCGTGGTGATCATGAGCGACACCAAGGCCCGCGAGCTGGGGATCACCCCGCTGGCCCGGATCGTCTCGACCGGCGTGACGGCGCTGTCCCCGGAGATCATGGGCCTCGGCCCCGTCGAGGCGTCCAAGCAGGCGCTGAAGCGGGCCGGGATGACCATCGACGACGTGGACCTCGTCGAGATCAACGAGGCGTTCGCGGCGCAGGTCATCCCGTCGTACCGGGACCTGAACATCCCGATCGAGAAGCTGAACGTGAACGGCGGTGCCATCGCGGTGGGCCACCCGTTCGGCATGACCGGCGCGCGGATCACCGGCACCCTGCTCAACTCGCTCGAGTGGCACGACAAGAGCATCGGCCTGGAGACCATGTGCGTCGGCGGCGGCCAGGGCATGGCCATGGTGCTCGAACGCCTCAGCTGAGACCTCCGCCGGGTCCGGGTGCCATGGGGCGGCCGGGCTCGGCGGGCTTCACCACCGGCCGTGGTGCGCCCCGGCTCCCGGGGCCGCCCGGCAGGAATCTGCTTCGCCGGGTTGCCATCCGGACCGCTCGCGCATAGTCAGAGTGAGAGCGGGAGAGGGAGAGGCTCAAATGGTCGCAATGGGGCGCAAGGGCACGGATGACACCGACAGACTGTGTGCCGCCGAGGCCGTACAGTTTCTGACTCCCGATCTCCTCGAGTTCCTGGCCGACCTGTACGGGGCACCGGCGTCGATCGCCCAGGGCGCGGTACAGCTTCTGCCGTTCGGGTCGCGGGCGGCGTTGCTGGCCACCGGGCTGGTCACCGCGCTCGACGACGGTGACGGTCCGGCGCACGAGGAGATCCTGCAGCTCACCGACCTGGCGTTCGAGGTAATCGCGATGGCCGCCAGCGCCGCCGCGAGTGAGCAGATCGACGAGCTCGCGGCGCACGCGGCCGCGATCGTCGCGGCGCGGCAGCGCGGCTGACCGGGGCGTGACCTTACGCCGTCTCGGCGATCACCGCGTGTGCTGCAACGCGGTGATGTACGAACGCAGCCGCCGCAGGGCCTTGCCGACCCCCTCGTGACTGAGCCCGAGGACCTGGGCGCAGGCCCGGTTGCTGGGGGCCTTGCCGGTGCGCTGGATCTGGTCGAGCAGGTGGGTGGCGACCCTGATCGCGGTGGCGTCGCGCCGGTGATAGGCCAACGCCATCGCCTGCTGGATGATCTCCGGCGTGGCCGCTTCGTCCAGCCGCGCGGCGGCCTGCTCGTCGGTCATGGCCAGGAGCCCGGGGTGCGAGGTGTCGACCGGCACGGTGCGCTGGGCGCGCCGGATCGCGGCGAGCGCCTCGTTCGAGGCGATCTTGACGAGGTAGCCGGCCGGGTTGCGGGCCTCGTCGACCAGGCCGCGGCGGCCACTCTCCACCAGCCGGGCCACCGCGTCGTTGGCGATCTCGTCGAGGTCCGCACTGCTCAGCGGGGGGCTGTAGCGGCCCTGCAGGTAGCGGCGCAGCGCCGTGACGCCGCGCTGCAGCGTCTGCGAGGTCACCGCGGTGGGCGCCCGCAGCAGCCCGAGGACGAGGAACTGTATGGGGTCGTCGGGTTCGGTCGCGGTGGCGGTGTCGTCCATGGTTCAGGGCGCCCGGTGCAGCAGGCAGTGGAAGTCGACCAGGGCGTTGTGCACATCGTCCTCACTCAGGCCCCGGCCGCGGCCCTTCAGCTTGTCCAGCACCTCCCGCGCGGTGGGCACCATGCCGTCGAGCTCGGCCATGTCCAGGTACTGCGTCATGATCAGCGCCTCCATGATGCGCCTCTCATGCACCAGGAGGTGGATGCCCCACCGGATCGCGGCCGCGTCGAAGCCGCCGCCGAACACGGTGTCGGCGAACAGGTCGTCGTAGTCGCGTCCCCTCGAGTCGATCTTGCCGTTGGTGCGCAGCCACGCCAGGGCGGCCCGGTTCGCGTCCGCGCGCAGGCCCTTGGCGACCGCGGCGCTGCGCGAGTCCAGGACTCCCCGCCAGCGGGCCACCACCCCGGCCACCAGCGTCCGGACGACGGGTGCCGGAATGCGGTCGGAGAACCGCTCATGGACGTGCCGATCCAGGTCATCGAGCAGCGACGCCACGGCCGACGACCGGCCGGATTGCCGCTGCGTATCGCCCCGTTCTGAATCGACCACGACGCCCCACGTCCGAAAAGCCGGAAATAGCCAGGTGAATCCGCGGTAACAGCGCCGTTTATGCTACGGGAGCCGCACCATCGCCAAACCTGGCTATTTCCTGACACCCGTGGGGACCTCGTGTCGCTTGTGTCACTTGCCGTCGCGATTGTCGTCGCGGCGGTGTTCGCGGTCTTCGGCTTCCCGTTCCGCTTCTACCAGTGCTGGTTCAGCTGGAGTCGCATCGGCGCGCCGGCCGGCGTCCTGCTCTACATGGCCCTGGCCGGTGGGGGCGGCGGCGGCATCGGCTGGCTCACCGCGTACCTGGCCAACGTGCCGCCCTCCAGCGTCCCCTTCATCGACGGGCTGTTCTACGGCGTCGCCGGCGCCCTCGCCGTACGCGCCGACTTCCGCTCCGGGCCGGGCGTCACCCGAGGCCCGCAGGAGGTGCGCGGAGCCGCGTCGCTGCTCGGCAAGGGGATCGAGTGGACCACCGGCCTGCTCGACGAGGTCACCTGGCGCCGGGTCAAGTACTGGCTCGACGCCCGGACCGACGACCAGCTCCTGGTCGTCGCGTTCGACATCGTCCACGAGATCAGGGCCGACAACGCCATACCCCCGCCCGCCAAGAAGGTCATCGGCAAGGAGGCGGTCGACGCCATGCAGGCCCTCCACGAGGCCGACGACGACGTGAAACGCGCCGAGGGCCGGTCGCGGCTCACGCACTTCTGCCGAAGCCAGATCGTCAGCCAGCACATCACCAAACCGGTCTAGCCCAGCGACGTGGCTCCCCCGTCAGCCCGTCACAGGACGCGGCGCAGGGCATCCACCTCGACGCCGGCCTGTGCGAACACGTGCGCGCCCGGCTCGGCGGCCAGCAGGTCGTCCGAGGTGACGCGCAGTTGGTCGGGCAGCACCGGATCGGTCAGCCGGGGCACGGGACGGCGCGGCCGCCCCTCCGCGTCCGCGGCGAGGTCGGCGAGGCTCTGGACGAGCGCGTACGCCAGGTCCGCCTTGGTCGGGCCGAGCGGCGTGTGCACCCACCAGCGGCCCTGCTCCCAGTGGCCGACCTGGTTGAGCAGCCGGTCGACGTTGGTGGCGAACTCCTGCGCGGTCACGCCCGCGACCCTACCGCCGCGCCCCGCACCTACGGGACAGCGCCCGGTCCGTGACGACACGGGCCGGGCGCTGTTCGCGGCGAGAGACGAACCGTCAATCGTCGCCTTGCAAGATGCTCAACAGGCGCAGGATCTCCAGGTAGAGCCAGATGAGGCTCACCAGGATGCCGAACGCGGCGGTCCACGAGTACCGCTGCGGCAGGCCCATCCGGACGCCCTCCTCGACCTCGGCGAAGCTCAGGATGAAGCTCAGCGAGGCGACGACGATGCACACGATGCTGAAGATGATGCCGAGGGCACCATTGCCGCGCAGGCCCGTGTTGATCCCGAAGATCGACAGCACGAAGTTGATCAGCATCATGGCGAACAGACCCGCCATGACGGCGATCATGCCGCGGACGAACTTCGGCTTGGCCCGGATGACGCGGGCGCGGTACAGGATCGCCATCAGGAAGAACACGCCGAACGTGGCGACGACCGCCTGCAGCACCACACCCTGGTAGCCGGCGATGTTCTCGAAGTACTTGCTGACCATGCCGAGGAAGACACCCTCGACCACGGCGTAGGTGACGACGAGTGCCGGGTTGGCCACGCGGGAGAAGGAGATGATCAGGCCCAGCACCAGGCCGACCATCGCCGCACCGATCCACGCGGCACGCAGCATCGTGTCCGGGACCAGGTTCCACGCGGCGGCCGCGGAGATGCCGGTGATACCCAGCAGCACCACGGTCTTGACGACGACGTCGTCGATTGTCATGGGCTGCACGGCGGGCGGAGCGGCAGGGTACCCGGCAGCGGTCGGGTACGGCTGCCCGTACCCCGGCTGACCGGCGGGCCCGTACGCTCCGTACCCGGCCGTCCCCTGGCGCTCGGCCGCCTGGCCGAGGCGCGACAGCACCGGGTTGGAAGTCTTCACTGTGTCCAGCCTCCCCTGAGGTTGAGGCACGTGTGTGTGCGTGCCCTTCCAGAGTAAGCGCTGCACACACCCACTGGGTGTGGCACCACCTGTGAGCAGGCTGAGAGTGCCCGGGACGGGTCTCGAACCCGCACGCCTTTCGGGCAGCCGCTTTTAAGGCGGCCGTGTCTGCCATTCCACCACCCGGGCGAGTCCAGCCCTCACCGTAGCGAACGCCGCCCGTCCGGCGGCGGACCGGACGGGCAGAACCCGCCGGGACGTCCGGCCCCAAATGCCCCGGACCGCGACGCGGACCGGGGCATCGTGTCGTCAGCGGGCGCCGGCACCCACCGGGCTGCTCGCCCGGTCGCCGGCCAGCGGCGGCGTCACGTCGGTGAACTCCTCGCGCGGCTTGTGCAGCTGGCCCAGCGAGACGACCTCACGCTTGAAGATCAGGGCCAGCGTCCAGTCGGCCACCACGCGGGTCTTGCGGTTCAGCGAGGGGATCCGGCTCATGTGGTACGTACGGTGCATGATCCACGCCGGGTAGCCCTTGAGCTTGATGCCGTACACCTTCGCCACGCCCTTGTGCAGGCCGAGGCTGGCGACGCTGCCGGCGTACTTGTGCTTGTAGTCCTTCGGGGCGCCGCCCAGGACGACCTGGCGGATGTTGTCCGCGAGGACCTTGGCCTGGCGGACCGCGTGCTGCGCGCTGGGCGAGCAGAACGCGCCCGGGTTGGCCAGGTCGGGGACCTGGGCGCAGTCGCCCGCGCTCCACGCCCCGTCGAGCACCTTGTCGCCGTCGACCACCTGCAGGGTGGGCTTGCAGGTGACGTGCCCGCGCGGGCCGCGCGGCAGGTCGGTGCGGTCCAGCATCGGCGACGGCTTGACCCCGGCCGTCCACACCAGCGTCTCGGTGCGGAACTCGTCGCCGTCGGAGAGCCGGACGACGCCGCCCACACACGACTCCAGGCGGGTGTCCAGGCGCAGGTCGATGCCGCGGCCGGCGAGCTGGCGGGCGGCGTACGCGCCCATGTCGGGGCCGACCTCGGGCAGAATCCGGTTGGTCGCCTCGACGAGGACGAAGCGGACTTCGTCCTGGCGCAGCTCGGGGTAGACCTTGAGGGCGTCGCGGACCACGTCCTCCATCTCGGCCAGCGCCTCGATGCCCGCGTAGCCGCCGCCGACGAAGACGAACGTCAGAGCCGCCCTGCGTACCTCGGGGTCGGGGGTGACCGCGGCCACGTCCAACTGGTCGAGGATGTGGTTGCGCAGGAAGATGGCCTCACCGATGGTCTTGAAGCCGATGCCGTGCTCGCGCAGGCCGGGGACCGGCAGGGTACGCGACACGGAGCCGGGCGCCACGATGATGTGGTCGTACGACAGCTCGGTCGTGGGGCCCTCGATCGGCGCGATGGTGACCGTCTTGCGGGCGTGCTCGATGCGGGTGACCTCGCCGGAGATGATGCGGCACCGCTTGAGGGCGCGGCGCAGCGGCACCACGGAGTGACGCGGGGAGATGTTGCCGGCCGCCGCCTCGGGCAGGAACGGCTGGTACGTCATGTGCGGCTGCGGGTCGATCACGACCACTTCGGCCCGGCGCGCCGAGAGCTTCTTCGACAGGCGCAGGGCGGCGTACAGCCCCACGTGTCCTGCCCCTACGACGACGATGCGCTGCGGTTTCACGTGTTTATTGTCGCCCGTTCGCGCCGGGAGCGCCTCGGGATGTGACGTAACACAAAGCCCGCTGTCAAGTGCCGTTACGCACGTATTTCCGGAAGGTGGCGGGGGCCGCCGGGACCCGGCCGGACGGTTTCCGCCAGCCCCCTGATCGGGCCGCAGGATCTCCGCCCTAAGGGCGGCGTAGGAGCCGGGCCAGGAGCATGGTGAGGCCGACCGCGGCAGCCAGCCCGGCCAGCGTGGCGACCAGGAACGCGCCGCCGGCCAGGTCGGTGGTCAGGCCCAGCGCCAGCACCGTGAGCACCGCCGAGACCAGCGTCACCGCACCGGCCCGCAGCAGCCAGCCGGTCACCACGTCGGTGTCGACCTCGGCGTCGGTGGGCAGCACGGCGGCCAGCGCGGTCAGCGTGTGCGCCAGGTACAGCAGGGTGGCCAGGGCCAGCACCCGCCACAGCGCGACCCGGGCGTCGTACCAGGCGGTGTCGAGGATCCAGCCGCCGACCGCGGCGACGGCGGCCACGGTGGCGCCCCGGCCGCGCGGGGCCAACGCCGGGTACACCGCGACCGCGGCGATGAACACCGCGAACCGGCCGGTCAGCACCGGCACCGGCCAGGCCACGGTGACCGCCAGCAGGCCGCACACCGCGACCCCGGCCCGGACCAGCATCGGCACGAGGGTGGCCCGGCGCACCGTGGTGCGGGCCCGTTCGATCCGCTGGGTCAGCGTCCCGAGCACGGCCACCACCTCCGGCGCGGCGTCGACGGATCGGACACGGTCAGCGCCCCCTCGGCGCGGAGGCCGTCCGGGCCACGTCGCGCAGCA
The DNA here is from genome assembly GCF_004217545.1 of Krasilnikovia cinnamomea. NCBI lineage: Bacteria > Bacillati > Actinomycetota > Actinomycetes > Micromonosporales > Micromonosporaceae > Krasilnikovia > Krasilnikovia cinnamomea. The sequence continues at coordinate 4,318,370 of NZ_SHKY01000001.1, read as the reverse complement.
CCAGGTCGAGGCTGCCCGCACCGGCCCAGGTCACCACGGGGACGCCGTGCTCGCGCAGGCGGCCCAGCACGTTCTCCCGTTCGAGGCGCCACAGGCGGGTGGCCAGCGGGGTCCAGGCGCTGCGCCGCGGCGGGGTCACCTCGGCGGGCAGGGTGTCCACCGCGACCGTGAACCGGCCCGACTGGGCCAGCTGGGCCAGCATGTCGGCGGCGCGCGGGTCGACCAGCGGGGTCAGCACCACGACCAGGGCGTCGGAGGAGATGTGCTGCATGCCGAGGAGGTGCTCGGAGGGGTCCGCGTCCGAGACGTCCGCGCGCACGTCGAGCAGCCACTCCAGGGCGGTCAGGTACTGGCGGCGGCCGGTGGCGGGGCGCAGCCGCCGGGCGGACTGGCCGTACTCCAGAAGCGACACCCGGTCGCCGCGCTGCAGATAGTGCTCGGCGATCGCCGCGGCCGCCCGGACCGTCGTGTCGAGCACGGAGGCGCTGCCCCGGATCCCGCCGGAGCGGCCCGCCTCGCCGAGCACGTCGAGCAGCAGCAGCACCTCGGCGTCGCGGTCCGACAGGGTGGCCGCCACGTGCAGGTCACGGGTACGCAGTGACACCCGCCAGTCGATGCGGCGCAGCCGGTCGCCGGGGGCGAACGGGCGTACCCCGGCCAGCTCGCCGCCCTCGCCGGGGCGCCGGGACCGGTGGTTGCCGACCAGCCCGGCCGCCGCGGGCATCGCGTCGACGGCCGCGAACGGCTCGGTGACCGGGTACACCCGGACCGCGCTCGCGGGGGTGAGCACCGGACGGCAGGCCAGCAGGCCACCGCACGCGGCGACCCGGGCGGCCGCCGGGCCCACGTCGTGGCGGCCCCAGCGCAGGGCCTCGCCGGGCAGGTCGATCGCGCGCCAGCGCTGCGACCGTACGGTGATCCCGAAGGGCCGGTCGGCCTTCTCCAGCCGCAGCCACGGCGACGTCCGGGTGCGCACCACGACCAGGTCGTACGTGATGCCGTCGGGGTTGGCGACGGTGAGCCCCGCGGTGACCTTGCCGCCCTCGACGACGTGTTCGGCGTCGGCCTCGATGGTGATCTCGGGGGCGGCGCGGGGCATCCGGCGCAGCCCCACCGCCGCGCCGATCGCGAACGGCGCCGCCAGCAGCACCAGATCCACCCGCCCCAGGGCGACCCCGAGCACCAGCAGCAGGCCGGTGAGCAGCACCGCCCGCCCGAGCGCCCGGGTCGGCACCCAGGTCGGAGCCCCGTCGTCCGCCGCGTTGTTCATTGCCGCGGATACCCGCTCGGCAGCGCGCCGCTGGCCGGGGCGGGCACCGCGGCCAGCACCTCGTGCACCACGAAGGACGGGTCGACGCGGCGCAGCCACATCTCCGGACGCAGCGTGATCCGGTGCGCCAGCGCCGGGACGGCCACCTCCTTGACGTCCTCGGGCACCACGAAGTCACGCCCGGCCATGGCGGCGCGGGCCCGGGCCAGCAGCAGCAGGGCCAGCGAGCCGCGCGGCGACGAGCCGACCAGCGCGGAGCCGTGCTCGCGGGTGGCCGAGGTCAGCGCGACGATGTACCGGCCGATCGAGTCCTCCACGGCCACGGTCTCCAGCGACGCCTGCATCGCCTGCAGGGTGCGCGCGTCGACCACGGGGGCGAGCTGGGCCTCCTCCTGGCGGCGCGCCATCCGGCGGCGCAGCACGTCCCACTCCTCCTCGGCGGTGGGGTAACCGAACGAGACCCGCAGCATGAACCGGTCGAGCTGGGCCTCGGGCAGCGGGTACGTGCCCTCGTACTCGATCGGGTTGGCGGTGGCCAGCACGTGGAACGGCGGCTCCAGCCGGTAGGTGACGCCCTCCACGGAGACCTGCTTCTCCTGCATGGCCTCCAGCAGGGCCGCCTGGGTCTTCGGCGGGGTCCGGTTGATCTCGTCGGCCAGCAGCATGTTGGTGAAGACCGGGCCCGCGCGGAACGCGAAGTCGCCCTTGCGCTGGTCGTAGAGGAATGAGCCGGTGACGTCGGCGGGCAGCAGGTCGGGGGTGAACTGCAGCCGCCGGAAGTCGAGACCCAGGGCCTGGGCGAAGGAGCGGGCGGTCAGCGTCTTGCCGAGCCCCGGCAGGTCCTCCAGCAGCACGTGGCCGCCCGCGAGGATGCCCGCGAGCACCAGTTCCAGCGAGTCCCGCTTGCCGACCACCACGGTGCCGACGGAGTCCAGGACCGCGCCCGCCAGCCGCCCCACCTCGTAGGGCGGCATCACCTCCACGCGTGCGTCCGTCACGAATCCGCCCTTCTCACAGTCGTTCCAGTGTTTCCACGTACGCGGCCAGATCGCGCCCCTTCGGCGGGCGCCGGCCGGGCTCCGCGAGGGTCTGCCACAGCGCCTCGCCCAGCAGCTCACGGGCCCGGCGCGGGTCGGATGCCCGGGTGATGCCGTGCCGCAGCCGCAACCGCTCGTCGGTGAGCTCGGCGATGACGGGCAGGACGTTACGCGAGTACTGGTCGGCGTCGCTCTGCGCCCAGTCCAGCCGCAGCTCCCAGCGGCGCACCGCGGCCCGCAGCGCGTCCCCGCCCTGGCTCAGGTGTTCGGAATCGGCGGGACGGGACGTGGCCCGCGGCGGCGCGGGCGCCGCCACCTGCGAGACGGCCAGCATCAGCAGCCGCAGCGCCACGAACGCGGCGACGATCAGCAGCAGCGACACGGAGATCCCCGCCGAGCGCAGCGCCGCCACGGTCACCACGGTCGCGGCGACCACCAGCAGCACATTGCGGACGATCCAGGCCGTCCGCGAGCGCGGCCTGCGCACCTCCGGCAGATCCGGTACGGGCTCCGCCGCGCTGGAGAACAGGTCGTCGAGCCCGCCGTCGCGTTCACTCATGGCGCGCTCACCCGCCGTACCCGCTCGCTCATCGGGCGGCCACCTCCGCGCCCAGGTCGGCGCGGAGCTGCTGCAGCGCCGTGCGGGCCTGGCCGCGCATCCGCTCGTCGACCGTGTGCGTGGTGGCGTACCGGGCCTCCCGGTACACCGCGGCGAAGGCCGCCAGCACCTGGGCGTCGACGTGCTGCTCGGCCAGCAGCCGGGCGATCAGGTCGGTCGGGGTGTCGCCCGGGTGGCGCGGAGTGCCCGCCGCGGCGGCGGCCTGCTCCAGCCGTACCCAGCAGGCGATGACCGCCCGGCGCGGGTCGCGGTCGGCGTCGGACAGCTCGTCCAGGCCCGCGTCCAGCACCGCCACGATGTCTTCGGCGCTGCCCGGTTCCGCCTGACGGGTGACGCGGCGGCCACCCCGGCGGGCCCGGCGGCGCGCCTGATCGCGGACCAGCGCCCAGACGATCAGCGCCAGCACGATCAGACCCGTCACGACGAGTACGGCGACCGCGGCCGTACCGACCCAGTCGGGCAGGCCGCTCGCCGCCTCGGGGGTCGGCGCGCTCGACGGGGTGGCCTCGGCGCCGGACGGCCCGGGCGTGGGCTCGGACGGCGGCAGCAACGGCGCCGCGGTGGTGGCGACCGCCTCCTCGGGGGTGATCCGCTCCAACTGCGGCGCCGACCGGGTCGCGGCCAGGGCGGCAAGGAACAGCAGCCCGAGCACGGCGGCCACGGGCCACCAGCGGCGCAATGCGGCGAGGTCCACTCTCAGGCCCTGTTCCGTGGCTCCGGGGTTGGCGGTCGAGGTGGAATCATGCCAGGCCCGCCAGCTCTTTGGCACGACCGAAGACGTCGTCCAGCATCGCGGGCGTCAGCCTCCCGGTGAACGTGTTCTGCTGACTCACGTGGTAGCAGCCCAGCAGGTCCGGCATTTCTGGCACTTCGGGCAGGCTGACGTGGGCGCCGTGACCGAAGGCGGGGCGGGGGCTGGGCGGCCGGTGGCCGTACACCGCGCGGGCGGCGGGCCACCACGCGGCCCAGGCGAACGCGCCGAGCGCCACCACCACTCGCAACGTCGGCCGGATCAGGGCCAGCTCGCGGTGCAGCCACGGGGCGCAGGTGTCGCGTTCGGCCGGTGACGGCTTGTTGTCGGGCGGGGCGCACCGTACCGCCGCGAAGATCCGGGTGTGCGCCAGAGTGAGACCGTCGTCGGCCGCGACGCTGGTCGGCTGGTTGGCCAGCCCGGCCCGGTGCAACGCCGCGAACAGCACATCCCCCGAACGGTCCCCGGTGAAGATGCGGCCGGTGCGGTTGCCGCCGTGCGCGGCGGGAGCCAGGCCCAGAATGCCGATGACCGCGTCGGACGTCCCGTAGCCGGGCACCGGGCGCCCCCAGTAGGTCTGGTCACGGAACGCGGCGCGGCGCTCGGCCGCGACCCGCTCCCGCCAGGCGACCAGGCGGGGGCAGGCGAAACAGTCGGCCACGGCGGCGTCGAGGGCGGGCAGGTCGGGGGCGGCGGCCGCGCGGGCCACCACCTCATCCGGGGTACGGGTGGTCACCGCACCAGCAGAGCACTTCCCACGTACGCCGGGCCGGGCGGGTGGTTCCTGGCCGTGCCCAGCCCCGGGGGTGTCCGCGCGGCCAGCCCTCCGATCCTGCGCGACGCGGTCACGGATTGCTCGGCGGCGGCGTCGGTCGTGTCCGGGTTCGCCCATCGGCAAAGATGCGGACTTCCGGTCAGCCCCACACCTCAACTCACCAACATCCAGTGGTCAGGCGGCCAGCAACCGGGAACAGGCGCGGCCCCAAGGCTGCGCGCCGCGAACGTTGAAGACATTCGGTCAGCCACGCACCGCAAGTCACCAACATCCAGAGTTCAAGGCGGTCAGTCGGAGGCGAGTTCGAACTCGCCGTTCTTGACGCCGTCGAGGAACCGGGTCCAGGCATCCGGGTCGAAGGTCAGCACCGGGCCGAACCGGTCCTTGCTGTCACGCACACCGACCACACCGGGGACGTTCTTGGCGACCTCGACGCACGAGTTGCCGCCCGTGTCGCTGCGAGTCGACTTGCGCCAGACGGCGCCGGTCAGGTCTGCCATCTTGCCAGCACCTCCTTGATCAGCCCTATCGACTGCATCCGGGGCAACGCTTCACCACGGATCGCCTCCCATCTCTTGATCAGGCTATCAACGGCATCACGCCGATGAAGCACCTGCACGGGCCACGGGGTGTCCATCATGGCCACCTCGAACTCGTCTCCCTTGCTGATGACGAATGGCCCAGCCAGGCCCGCATAGGCGCCCGCGGCTGCCGGTACGACGTTAATCTGAATGGTGGATCTGTCCGCGCAACGCAGCAGGTGTTCGCACTGCGCCGCCATCGTCTCGGGACTGCCCACGGGTCGGCGCAGTGTTCCCTCATCGATGATCGCAAGGAGATGCGGCGGCCGTGGCGCCCTGAGGACCTCCTGGCGCTCCAGCCGAGCAACGACGCGCCGCTCGACCTCTTCGTCGTCGATGAGCCTGGACCCCGCGAAGATCGCGCGGGCGTAGTCCTCCGTCTGCAGCAGGCCCGGAACGATTGACGGGTCGAACCATCTGACGAGTGTCGCCTCGCGCTCGAAAACGAGCCAGTCCCGAAACCAGACCGGCGATTGATCGGTGCGGACCAGGTTGTCGAGCAGGCGCTGGAAGAGGCCGCCCGTATCCAAGGCACGGTCCACGCCTGCGAGATAGTCCCGGGTGGGTGGGCGTTGGCCGTTTTCTACGGCGCTGACCAGGGATGACGAGTAGTTGATGGCCTTGCCGAGGTCTTCCTGGCTGAGGCCGGCGGCCGAGCGCGAACGCCGTAACTCGTTCACCAGGAAGCTCGACGCTGACTCCGACACCTCGGCCATCGCACACTCCCGCCACACGTCCGCCGGGCTCCGCCACACGTCCCCACGGGCCCGGGGCCGGGCACACGGCACCGCCGGGGACCGGCGCAAGAGCTTCCGAGCGTATCGATGCCGTCACCAGACTGTGAAGACACGCAGGAATGATGCCGGGAGGCGGAGATGGAACTGGTGATGGTGATCGGTCCGGCGCTGGCGGTGGGGTTCTCGCGGGGCTGCTGACGTTCCGGCAGAAGAGCCGGTGGTGCCCGGCGTGCGGGGCTACCCTCGCCTGCCCCGATGCCAACCGTCACGCCGCCCGAGGGTGGCGGATCTGACCATGGTGGACGCGCTGGAACCTGCGGAACCGGGCGGCGCGGCGCCCGCCACGCCGCCCGGGCACCGTCAGGACTTGGGCTTGAGGCAGAGCAGGTAACCGTCGCCGGACTCGCCGGCGACGGCGAGGTACTGCTCGCCCTCCTTGACGTACTTCTCGCAGGCGCCGTTGTTGACGTCGGTGACGCCGTCGACGCGGCCCAGGACGACGAAGGCGGCATCGCGGGAAGCGCAGTCGACCATCGTCATCTTCGCGACGCCCCGCTCGCCGACCTTGACATCCTTGGCGGCCTCGGAGGCGAGGCAGTCGCCGGCCTTGGCGTCCTTGGTCGGGTCGGCGAACATGCCCACCACCACTCCGCCGACGACGACCAGGACGAGCACGAGCACGGCGACGACGGCCAGGATGATCCAGACGGCCTTCGACTTCTTCTTCTTCGGCGCGGCGGACCCGGCCTTCGGGCCGGAGACAGCGGCCTTCGGGTCGACGGCGGCGGCCTTGGCGTCGGAGACGGCGGCGTTCGGGTCGGAGGCGGGGGTGTTGCCGCCCTCGGGGGCGGGGGTCGGCCCAACCGGGTTGCTCACTTCGCGTCCTTTCGCGGAGTCGGTCGACGGCCGACCGAACACCGGACGACAACTTAGCGATCAACCCCTCGCGGGCGCGACCCCGCTCCGGTGCTGCCTACCGGCCGGGGCTGGGCGCGGCGGTCGCCGACGGGGTTCGCGGTGAGGCCGAGCCCGTCGGTCCTGCCGATGGCATCTCGAAGGGGGCGTTCTGCGGGCAATAGGGGTAGACCGACTCGTCGGCTGCGTTCGGGCCACTGCCGTCGGCGGCGACGTCGCACCAGGGGTTGCCCAGGTGGATCGGGGTGCCGTCCTGATCGAACAGCCGCGCCCCTTTGACCAGCCGACCCTGCTGGTCGTAGACAAACACATCCTGGACATTTCCGTACGGGTCGCTGTAGCCGACGTCGGTGTATTCGGGGTCGAGGCTGTTGCTGTCGGCGAGGGTGAAGCCGCCCAGCGCGACGATCACCAGGATGACGGACGCGGCGTACAGCGCGTACCGGGGCCAGTGGGTGAGATTGACCGTCCGGCGGCCGACCCAGATCGAGCCGAGGACGCCGGCGGCCAGCAGCACCAGCGCCACCGCCTCGCTGCCGCCGATGCGCGGGAGCAGCCCGATGGACTGGCCGCTGTCGTCCAGGATGCCGGCGAGGACCATCGCGACGAGGTAGCCGCGCAGCACCCACCACGCGGGGCGCAGCATGGCCAGGAACTCGCTGGCCCGCGCGGCGCCGAACAACGGCCCGAGGCGCCGGTCGACGATGCCGAGCCCGCGCCGCAGCTCCTGGCCCAGCTCGCGGAGCCGGTCGGGGCTGGGCGGCGGCGGGTCGGGGAAGCCACCGACGAAGCCCGCGCTGGTACGCAGCTCCGCCGCGTACGCGCTGGGCACCCCGAGCCGCTCGATCAGGGTGCCCTCGCCCTCAGCCAGCACCTCGGCCAGGTGCTCGGGCAGGTCCTCGAGCAGCTCGTCGCGCAGTGACTCCGGAAGGTCACCGAGGGCCGCGCGGACCGCGAAGACGTACGCGGCGATCTCGTCCTGTGCCGTTCCGTTCACGCCGTCCCCCGCTCCCGAAGCAGATCGTTCATGGTGGATGCGAAGCCGTACCACACCTTGCCACCGCGCTGCAACTCCGCTCGGCCAGCAGGATTCAACGCGTAGTACTTGCGATGTGGACCCTCGTCGCTCGGCACGACGTACGTGGTCAGGTAGCCGGCGTTGAACAGGCGCCGCAGCGTGCCGTACACGGAAGCGTCGCCGACGTCGGCGAGGCCCGCGGCGCGCAGCCGCCGCAGGATGTCGTAGCCGTAGCCGTCCTCCTCGCACAGCACCGCCAGCACGGCCAGATCCAGGACCCCCTTGAGCAGCTGGGTCGTATCCACGCGGTGCACGGTAGTCCGCAGTGCGAAATACCGTCAAGCTGGCGGCCCCTCAGCCAGAACTTGAAGAGTTCCGGTCAGCTGCGCACCCGAACTCATCAAGATCCGAGCCGATGCAGCCCGAATGCCGACCACCGCGAGGGTCGCGGCCAGCACGACACCTGCCGTCAGTGATGAGTTTCGGTGCCGAGCTATCCGGAAGTCCCCAAGATCGAAGCCAGCAAGCGTCAACTGGCGAGACTCCAGGCGATGCCGTCGAGGATGTCGTGTTCGCTGGCGACCACAGTGGACGCGCCGGCATGCTCCATGACGGTCCGCAGGATGAGGGCGCCCGCGGCGATCACGTCGGCGCGGCCCGGGTGCATCACCGGCAGCGCGCGGCGCTGCGCGACCGTCGCGGCCAGCAGCTCCGCGGTCACCTTCGCCACCTGCTCCTGCGACACCCGGGCGTGGTGGATGCGGCTGGCGGCGTACCCGGGAAGCCCCAGGGCCAGGGCGGTCACGGTGGTGACCGAACCGGCCAGCCCGACCAGCGTCGCCGCCGCGCGGCCGGGCACGGCCGCCAGCGCGGCATCGACCGCGTCGGCGATGTCGCGCTCCGCCGCCGCGATCTCCGTGGCGGTCGGCGGATCGGAGCGCAGGTGCCGCTCCGTCATCCGGACACAGCCGATGTCCACCGAGATCGCCGCCTCGACGGTACGGTCGCCCGTGACGAACTCCGTCGACCCGCCGCCGATGTCCACCACCAGGTACGGCGCCGGGGCGGCCAGCCCGCGCACCGCTCCCGTGAAGGACAGCCGGGCCTCCTCCTCGCCCGTGATCACCTCCGGGTCGACACCCAGGACCGACCGGACCATCTCCCGGAAGTCCGCGGCGTTGGAGGCGTCCCGGGACGCCGACGTGGCGCACATCCGCACCCGGGTCACGCCCAGCTCGGCGATCTCCGCCGCGTAGCCCAGCAGCGCCGTGCGGGTGCGGGCGATCGCCTCGGGAGCCAGGCGGCCCGTGCGGTCGACCCCCTCGCCCAGCCGGACGATCTCCATCCGGCGGGCCACGTCCGTCAGTGAGTCGCCGACCACGTCCGCGATGAGCAGCCGGATCGAATTCGTGCCGCAGTCGATCGCCGCGGCCCTCATAGGTGCAAGAGCATTCTCGTGTTCCCCAAGGTGTTCGGCTTGACCCGTTCCAGGTCCAGGAACTCGGCGACACCCTCGTCGTACGAGCGCAGCAGTTGCTCGTACACCGCGTGCGGGACCGGGGCGCCGTCGATCTCGGTGAACCCGAACGAGCCGAAGAACGAGGTCTCGAACGTCAGGCAGAAGACCCGGGCCACACCCAGTTCCCGGGCCATGGCCAGCAGCTCCGTCACGATCCGGTGGCCGATCTTCTGGCCCCGGCAGGACGGGTCCACCGCGACCGTACGGATCTCGGCCAGGTCCTCCCACATCACGTGCAGGGCGCCGCAGCCGACCACCCGCTGGTCGGACGCGCGCACCGCGACCCAGAACTCCTGGACGCTCTCGTACAGGGTGACCGTGGCCTTGCTGAGCAGCCGCCGGTCCGTGGTGTACGTGTCCACGAGCTCACGGATGGCCTTGACGTCGGACGTGCGCGCCCGGCGGATCTCCACCTGCATTCCGTCGAGTCTAGGAAGGCTCCGGCGCCACGCAGGGACCGCCCGTCCACCACGGCCCCACGGCCTCGCGCACCTCGTCACCGAACGGGTTCACCCCGGGCCCGGCGGCCAGCGCGTGCGCCAGGTGCACGTGCAGGCACTTCACCCGTTCCGGCATGCCGCCCGCCGAGACGAACGCGATCTCCGGTACGTGCATCACGGACTCGCGGCGGGCCAGGTAGTCCTCGTGCGCCCGGGCGTACTGTCTGGCCAGCTCGGGGTCGGCGGCCAGCCGGTCCTGCATCTCGCGCATCACCCCGCCCGACTCCAGGCGGCTGCAGGCGGCGGTCGCGTTCGGGCAGGTCAGGTAGAACATCGTCGGGAACGGGGTGCCGTCGTCCAGGCGCGGCGTGGTCTCCACCACGTCCGGGTTGCCGCACGGGCAGCGGTGCGCGACCGCCCGGGTGCCGCGCGGGCGGCGGCCGAGCTGGGCTTCGACCGCGTCCAGGTCGGCCTCGGTGGGAGAGTCCATCTGCGTCATTTCTTCGGCGGGGTGTCGGCGGCGGCGACGCTCGACCACAACGTGTCGTACCAGCGGTCGGGGGCGGGGGCCGGTGGTGGCTTTCCCGCGTCGCGGGCGGCGCCGGCCGGGTCGTTGAGCACCAGCAGCGGCACCTCGCCGGGGCGGACGTAGAACAGGCGGTCGCGGGCCTGGATCCGGACGTACTCCGGGTCCTGCCACTTCTCGACCTCCTCGGTCAGGCCCTGGATCGTGGCCTGCTGGGCGGCCTGTGCCGCCTCCATCCGGGCGATCTGCGACTCCTGCGCCAGATACACCCGCACCGGATACGTGTACGCCAGCGCCAGGATGACCAGCACCGCGATCAGCACCGTGGCCCGACCCGTGAAGGCGCGCGGGCGCGGGGCGACCGTACGTTTCGTGGCGCCCGTGGCGGCGGTGCGCCGGGCCGCCGCGGGACGGCTGCCCGCGCGGTCGCCGCCGCGCCCGGCACGGGCGGCCGGGACGCGGACGGCGCTGGCGCGGGGCTCGATCCGGATGTCGCCGGTGTCGCGGGTCGCGGAGCGGGTGGGCCGGACCGCCGCGCGTCCGCCCGGACGGCCCGCCTGCCCGGGGCGGCGGGACGGGCCCTGCCCACTGGGCGTGCGGCGCTGCGTCATCCCTGCCCCTCCCCCGAGTCGGACCCGGCCGCGCGGCATCGGCTCCAGCCGAAACCTATGCCCCGCGCGGCCGGTGTCACAACTCCAACTCCCGTTACGCGGAGCGGTAGCGCGGGAACGCGCCCGCACCGGCGTAGCGGGCGGCGTCGCCCAGCTCCTCCTCGATGCGCAGCAGCTGGTTGTACTTCGCCACGCGGTCGGAGCGGGCCGGGGCGCCGGTCTTGATCTGGCCGCTGCCCACCGCGACGGCCAGGTCGGCGATCGTGACGTCCTCGGTCTCGCCGGAACGGTGGCTCATCATCGTCGTGAACCCGGCCCGGTGCGCCCGGTCCACGGCGTCCAGCGTCTCGGTGAGCGAACCGATCTGGTTTACCTTGACCAGCACCGAGTTCGCGGCGCCCTCGGCGATGCCGCGGCCGATCCGGGTCGGGTTGGTGACGAACAGGTCGTCGCCGACGATCTGCAGCTTGTCGCCGAGCTGCGTGGTCATCGCGGTCCAGCCCGCCCAGTCCTCCTCGGACAGCGGGTCCTCGATGGAGACGATCGGGTACGTCTCGGCCAGCTTGGCGTAGTAGTTGATCATCTCTTCGGTGGACTTCGGGGAGCCCTCGAAGACGTACGCGCCGTCCTTGTGAAACTCCGTCGCCGCCACGTCCATCGCCAACACGATGTCGGTGCCCAGGGCGAAGCCCGCGGCCTGCACGGCCTCGGCGATCAGGTCCAGCGCGGCCGCGTTGGTCGGCAGGTTCGGCGCGAAGCCGCCCTCGTCGCCCAGGCCGGTCGACAGACCCTTCTTCTTCAGTACGGACTTCAGCGCGTGGTAGACCTCCGCGCCCGAGCGCAGCGCCTCGCGGAACGTCGGCGCGCCGATCGGGGCGATCATGAACTCCTGCACGTCGACGTTCGAGTCGGCGTGCGCGCCACCGTTGAGGATGTTCATCATCGGCACCGGCAGCACGTGCGCGTTCGGTCCGCCGACGTAGCGGAACAGGGGCAGCTCCGCGGAGAGCGCGGCGGCCTTGGCCACCGCCAGCGAGACGCCCAGGATGGCGTTCGCGCCCAGCTCCGACTTGCTGGGGGTGCCGTCGATGTCGAGCATCTTCTCGTCGATGAGGCGCTGCTCGCTGGCCTCGTACCCGATCAGCTCGTCGGCGATCTTGTCCTCGACGTTGCTGACCGCCTTTTCGACGCCCTTGCCCAGGTAACGGCCCTTGTCGCCGTCACGCAGCTCGATCGCCTCGAACGCGCCGGTGGAGGCGCCGGACGGGACCGCGGCGCGGCCGATGGTGCCGTCGTCGAGACCGACCTCGACCTCGACGGTGGGATTGCCTCGCGAGTCGAGGATCTCACGGGCGACGATTGCTTCGATGGTGGCCATGTCTGGTGTCGCTCCTTGCGCTCGTACGGATGAGTTCCTGACCGCGACCCTGCGGCCGACCACGGCCCTGAGCGTATCGAGCCGGGGTGTGCGCCGTACGGGCGGCCGGGGAACTTCGCCCCCGGGATGCCTCAAGAACGGCCCGCTGTTGCCGATCAAGAGCGCACCATGACTACGACCACCGTGCTCCCCGAAACCGGCACCCGCGTCGAGCTCACCGCCTCCGCGGCCACCGAGCCGGTGGGCTGCGTACGGGTCGTACAGGCCGAAGGCTCCGTACTGACCCTGGCGCTGCCGCAGGCGCTGGCCCCCCGTGCCGGCGCCTTCGTGACCCTGCGCTGGGCGGCGGGCGCCCGTGGGCGGTTCGTGCTGCCCGCGGTGGTCGTCGCCGTGAACGAGAACCGGATCGAGCTGCAGCCCGCCGGTGAGCCGACGATCGAGCAGCTGCGCCGCTACGTGCGCGGCGGCGGTGGCGAGCAGGTGCTGCTGCGCCGCCCCGGCGAGATGGACACCCTGGGCTGGATCCGGGACATCAGCGAGCACAGCGTGCGGGCCCACTTCTCCGGGGTCCAGCTGGCGCCCGGCGACGAGGTCGGCCTGCTCATCGACCTCGACGGCGAGATCATCGAGGTACGGGCGACCGCCGTGAAGGCGGCCGGGCTGCCGCAGCGGGTGCCGCCGGGGCCGATGTCGGTCGAGGTCGTCGCGGTGTTCTCCGCCGACGAACCGCAGGCCAAGCTGATCCGCCGCTACGTCATGCGCCAGCAGCTCCTCAGCCGCATGCACGCCTGACCAGCTCCCGGAGTGGCTCAGACGCCGAGCAGGGTGCGCAGGTGGCGCGGCGGTGGGGAGCCGTGCGCCAGCATCGCGTCGTGCCAGGCCTTCGGGGTGGCGCCGAACGGTCGCGCCGCCGCGATCGCGCTCACCTCGGTGTAGCCGACGAAGTAGGTCGACAGCTGGGTGGAGGTGAGCAGGGCGCGGCGCCACTTGCCGGCGGCCTCGCCCTCCTCCTGGAAGCCGCGCCCGGTCATCAGGGCCATCCCGTCGGCCTCGGACAGGTCCGCGCAGTGCACCAGCTGGTCGAGGACCGCGTTGAGGCTCATCCGCAACTGCATCTTCAGCTGTTGCAGGCGCACCGGCGGGCCGCCGAAGCCCAGCCCGGCCACCAGCTCCTCCGCGTACACCGCCCAGCCCTCGACGAACGGGTCGGAACCGGCCAGCGCCCGCACCCGGGTCGCCGCGCGGAACCGGCGGGAGTGGGCGAGCTGCAGGAAGTGGCCGGGCATCGCCTCGTGGACGGTGAGGTTGCGCAGCATGTGGTTGTTGTACTCGCGGTAGAACGACTCGACGCGCGCCGCGGGCCAGCCCGACGGGGCCGGTGCGATGCAGTAGAACGTCGGCACGTCGGCCGTCTCCAGCGGGCCGGGCGGATCGCAGTAGGCCACCGCGACACCTCGGGCGAACTCCGGCATCTCCTGGATCAGGCACTCGTCGTCCGGGATCGTCATCAGGTCGTGGGCGCGGACGAAGTCGGTGGCCTCGGTCATCGTCCGCTTCGCCAGCTCGACGATCGTGGCCCCGTCGGGGTGGTCGTCGGCCAGCCGATCCAGCGCCCGGCGCACCGTCTCGTCGGTGGCCGGGCCGCCGGTCAGCTCGGCCGCCACCGCGCGCAGCTCGGCGGCGACGTCGTCGAGGTTGCGCTCGGCGCGGGACAGGACCTCGGTCGCGGGCAGCTCCGTGTCGAGGGCGTGCCACAGCCGCGCCTCCCACAGCGGGCGCCCCAGCCGTGGGTCGCGCCCGGGCTCGCCACTGTCGAGCCTGTCCCCCAGCCAGCGGCCGAACTCGGCCAGGGCATCCAGGGCGGCGGCCGCCGCGGGCTCCACCACGGGGCGCAGCCCGGGCTCCTCGGCCAGCAATTCGGGAATCTCGGTGCGGATCAGGGCCGCCGAACCGGCGAACTGGCCGACCGCGGTCTCGGCGTGCAGCCGGGGCACGTCGCTGAGCACCGCGCGGGCGGTGGCGAGCGCGTCCGGGATGGCGGCCAGCCGGGCACCGAGGCTGCCGAGCCGCTCCGCCACCGGCGCGAACGGGCGGCTGATCAGGCTGTCGAGCAGCGGGCCGGGGTTGTGCCGCAGCGGATTCCACTCGTGCTCGCGCAGGTCGCGGAGCTCGAACAGGGCCCGCTCCACCCGCGCGCTGAGGATCGCGTGGTCGACCTGCTCCTGCGGGCCGAACTCGTCGGGATCGACACCGGACAGCGCGTCGGCCGCGTCGCGCAGCATGGTGACCCGCTCGGCGACCGCCCCGGGCGACAGGTCCGGCAGCCGGTCGTCGACGCGGTGATCCCCCGCCTGCGACGCCAGCATGGGGTCGTCGGCCAGGAGGGCATCGACGATGCGCTCGGCGAGCGGCACGAAATCCGACATGCCGAGAACCTACCCGGGCGGTCCGACGTTTCCGTTCTCCGCCGCCCGCACCGCGTCGGCGTACGCGAGGGTGGCGCGGCGCAGCGCGGCCTCCGCGTCCAGGCCGGCGGCGCGCGCGTCCGCCACGACCCGCAACAGCGCGGCACCCAGCTCCGCCTCCGCCCGCGCCGCGCCGCCCGGTGTGTCCTCCGGCGGCGTGGCTGCCGGATCGGGCTCCGGTGGCAGCGGGACGGCCAGCCCGGCGCGTTCGGCACGCCGGAGTATCTCGTCGGCCAGCGACAGGGCGGGCTGGCTGCGGGCCACACCGTCCAGGACGGAGCCGCGGGCCTTCTCGGCGCGCTTGATCCGTTCCCAGTTCTCGATGATCTCCTCGACGCCCGCGACCTGCTCGCCCGCGAACACGTGCGGGTTGCGCCGGATCATCTTGTCGACCAGGCCGCCCGCCACGTCGTCGACGCTCCAGCGGTGCTCCTCGGGCCCGTCCTCGGCCAGCCGGGCGTGCAACACGACCTGCAGCAGGACGTCGCCGAGCTCCTCGCGCAACGCGTCCGGGTCGCCGTCCACGATCGCGTCGTACGCCTCGTACGCCTCCTCCAGCAGGTACGGCGCGAGGCTGGTGTGGGTCTGCTGGCGCTTCCACGGGTCGCCCCCGGGCGAGACGAGCCGGTCCATCACCGCCACCGCGTCCAGCAGCCGGGCCCCCGGCGGATCCCAGGAGCCGTAGCAGAGTTCCAGCTCGGCCAGGGCGGGTTCGCGGGCGAGGCGCAACCCGAGCTGGCGGGCGAAGTCCTGGTCACCGCCCGGGCCGGAGAGCCAGACGACCGCCCCGCCGGAACCGGGTAGGGCCGCCAGCAGCGCCTCCGGGTCCGGCGGGAGCACGGTCACCGTGACCCCGGCGGCGCGCAGGGCGTCCGCCTGCTCGCTGTCGGCGGCGGTGCACACCGGGTGGGACCGGACGAGGTCCCACGCGGCGGCGCTGAGCAGCCCGGCGGGCAGCCGGGGCGAGGTCACCAGCAGGACGATGCGGGCGGTCACCGGCGGGCGCTCCAAGTGGTCGGCACGGCCGGGCGTCGCCGAGCGCCCCGGGCCTCAGGCAAGGTCGGTGACCGGCACGGCGTCCCCGCCCGCAGTACCGAAGGTCACCTCGATCAACGGCAGGTTCTCACCCTTGGGACCCTGGACGGTGTAGAGCGGCAGCGTCGGCACCGGGTAGCGGGGGTTCACCTTGATGTCGAGCGCGTCGATCCGAGGCTGCAACGCGTTGCGCAGGCCGATGAAGGGTGCCAGCGACTGCTTGTCCTGATCGGTGATGCTGGCCGCGAACTGCTCGAAGGTCGGGTTGCCCGGCAGCGGGCCAGCGGCGCTGAGCCGCTCGAAGATTCCGCGCATGTCCTCGTCGGTCACCGTCGCGGGCGCCGCCTTCTGCTTCAGCAGGGTCACCCACGCCTGGAACTCGGCGGCCAGGCCGACCAGCTCGGCGTCCGGCGAGAGGTTGAGCGACTGGGCGATCTCGGCGGCGGACTGCGCCGTCACGGTGAGGCCCTGGTCCTTGCCCACCTTGCGCAGCGCCTCCAGGCGGATCAGCAGGCTGCTGATGTCCTTGCGCTCGAACGGCATCTGCTTCTGGCCGGTCTGCGGATCCGGCTGCAGCCGCGCCTCGGTGTCGTCCCATACCCACTGCAGCTCCTGCTCGGTGACCACCTTGGCCGGGCCGAAGTACGACACCGCGTCCGGCGCCGACCGGCAGGCGGTCAGAGCGCTCACGGCAAGGGCGGCGACGGCGACGAAAGCGGCGAGTCGGCGAGCACGTGGCATGGTGAGAACTCTCTCATGCGGGGGCCGGAAAGCGCCGCCGACCCCCGCAGATCGGTCATGGGGAAACGGGTGCGGGCACCTCGCCCAGCACATCGGAGAGCAGCTGCGCGCACCACTGCAGCAGCGCCTGGTCGCGCAGCGGCTCGCCGCCCACCCGCCGGGTGCTCGGCCGGGGCACGCTGACCTGGTCGGTCGCCTGCTTGTAGACCGAATCCGGGTGGTAGCGCTTGAGCCGCAACTGCTTGGAGTCCGGCAGCGGCAGCGGGGAGAACCGCAGGTGCTTGCCCTGCACGGACACATCGGTCAGACCGTACGCGCGGGCCAGCAGCCGGAAGCGGGCCACCGCGATCAGGTTGGCGACCTGGGTCGGGGGCTCGCCGTACCGGTCGGTCATCTCGGCGACGACCTCGTCGAGGCGGGCGCCGTCGCGGGACTCGGCGAGCTTGCGGTACATCTCCAGGCGCAGCCGTTCCACCGAGATGTACTCCGTGGGCAGGTGCGCGTCGACCGGCAGGTCGATCTTGACTTCGGGCTCCTCCTCGGGCCGCTCGCCCTTGAACGCGCTGACCGCCTCGCCGACCATCCGCACGTACAGGTCGAAGCCGACGCCCTCGATGTGGCCGGACTGCTCGCCGCCGAGCAGGTTGCCCGCGCCGCGGATCTCCAGGTCCTTCATGGCCACGTACATGCCCGCGCCCAGCTCGGTGTGCTGGGCGATGGTGGCCAGCCGCTCGTGCGCCTGCTCGGTGAGCGGCTTCTCGCGCGGGTACAGGAAGTAGGAGTACGCGCGCTCGCGGCCCCGGCCGACCCGGCCCCGGATCTGGTGCAGCTGGGCCAGGCCGAGCAGGTCGGCGCGTTCCACGATGAGGGTGTTGGCGTTCGGGATGTCGATGCCGGACTCCACGATGGTCGTGCAGACCAGGACGTCAAACTCCTTCTCCCAGAAGCCGACCATCACCTTCTCCAGCGCGTCCTCGCCCAACTGCCCGTGCGCCACCGCGACCCGGGCCTCGGGCACCAGCTCGCGCAGCCGCCGGGCCGCCTTCTCGATGGACTCGACCCGGTTGTGCAGGTAGAACACCTGACCGTCGCGTAGCAGCTCGCGGTGGATGGCGGCGGCGACCTGCTTGTCGTCGTACGCCCCGACGAACGTGAGCACCGGATGCCGCTCCTCGGGCGGGGTGGCGATCGTGGACATCTCCCGGATGCCGGTGATCGCCATCTCCAGGGTGCGCGGGATCGGGGTGGCGGACATGGTGAGCACGTCCACGGAGGCGCGCAGCGTCTTCAGGTGCTCCTTGTGCTCGACGCCGAAGCGCTGCTCCTCGTCGACGATGACCATGCCCAGGTTCTTGAAGCGGGTCGCGTTCTGCAGCAGCCGGTGGGTCCCG
The DNA here is from genome assembly GCF_004217545.1 of Krasilnikovia cinnamomea. Classification (NCBI taxonomy): domain Bacteria; kingdom Bacillati; phylum Actinomycetota; class Actinomycetes; order Micromonosporales; family Micromonosporaceae; genus Krasilnikovia; species Krasilnikovia cinnamomea. Next base: position 4,300,561 of record NZ_SHKY01000001.1, on the reverse strand, counting down.
ATGACGATGTCGGCGGTGCCGTCGGCGGCCTGCTCCAGCGTCTGCTTCGCCTCCGTGGGCGTCTGGAAGCGGGACAGCTGGCGGACCGCCACGGGGAACTGGCTCATCCGCTCGGAGAACGTGTTGTAGTGCTGCTGGGCCAGCAGCGTCGTGGGCACCAGCACGGCGACCTGCTTGCCGTCCTGCACCGCCTTGAACGCGGCCCGCACCGCGATCTCGGTCTTGCCGTACCCGACGTCGCCGCAGATCAGCCTGTCCATCGGGACGGCCTGCTCCATGTCGTGCTTGACCTCGTGGATGGCGGCCAGCTGGTCCGGAGTCTCCGTGTACGGGAACGCGTCCTCCAGCTCCCGCTGCCACGGGGTGTCCGGCGCGAACGCGTGCCCCTTGGACGCCTGCCGGGCCGCGTACAGCTGGATCAGCTGGGCGGCGATCTCGCGGACGGCCTTGCGGGCCCGGGCCTTGGCCTTCTGCCAGTCGGAGCCGCCCATCTTGTGCAGGGTGGGCGACTCGCCGCCGACGTAGCGGGAAAGCTGGTCGAGCTGGTCGGTGGGGACGAACAGGCGGTCGCCGGGCTGGCCGCGCTTGCTCGGCGCGTACTCGATCACCAGGTACTCGCGGTCGGCGCCGTTGACCGTGCGCTGCACCAGCTCGATGTAGCGGCCGATGCCGTGCTGCTCGTGCACGACGTGGTCGCCCATCTTGAGCTCGAGCGGGTCGATGGTGTTGCGGCGGCGGCTGGGCATCTTGCGCATGTCCTTGGTGGACGCGCCGCGACCGCCGGTGATGTCGTTGCCCGTGATGACCGCGAGCTGCGAGCCGGGGTCGACGAAGCCGTGGTTGAGCGGGCCGCAGGTGACCAGCAGCTGACCCGGCTCGACCGGAACGGTCACCGCGTCGACCGGGGTGACCCCGAGCCCGGCGTCGCGCAGCAGCTCGGTGGCCCGCTGCGCGGTGCCGTGGCCCTCGAAGACCAGGGCGACGGCCCACTTCTGCCCGATCCACTGGCCCAGGTCGGCGGCGAGCCGGGCGGTGTCGCCGTGATACAGCGGCACGGGCTGGGCGGCCAGGCTGATCGCGTCCCCGGTGTCGGGGCTCACCTCGACCGGGGCGGACTCCAGCCACGGCGTGTCCGACTCCGGCGCCTCGTCCGCCTCGGCGAGGCCGAACGGGGAGATCGTCCACCAGGGCTGGCGCAGCGTGGCGGCGTGCGCGCGCACGTCGGCCAGGGTGCGGAAGGCGACCGCGCCGACGTCGATCGGGGCCTCGCCGCCGACCGCGGCGGCGGCCCAGCTGGCCTCCAGGAACTCGGCGGACGTACGGACCAGGTCGTGCGCGCGGGTGCGGATCCGCTCCGGGTCGCACAGCAGCACCTGGGTGCCGGTGGGCATGCAGTCCAGCAGCAGCTCCATGCTGTCCGCGCCGGCGGAATCTCCGGACAGCAGCGCGGGGGCCAGCGACTCCATGCCCTCGACCGGGATGCCCTCGGCCAGCTTGTCGAGGATCTCGGCCAGCTCGGGATGCTGGGCGGCCAGCGCGGCGGCCCGCTCGCGCACCTGCGGGGTGAGCAGCAGCTCCCGGCACGGCGGCGCGAACAGAGCGTCGACCGGGTCGATGGTGCGCTGGTCGGCCACCGCGAACGTACGGATCTCCTCGACCTCGTCGCCCCAGAACTCGACCCGCGACGGGTGCTCGTCGGTGGGCGGGAAGACGTCCAGGATGCCGCCGCGCACCGCGAACTCGCCGCGCTTGGTGACCAGGTCGACCCGGGCGTACGCCAGGTCGGACAGCCGCCGGGCGACGTCCTCCAGCTCGGCGGACCCGCCCGCCGCCAGCTCCACGGGGGCCAGCTCGCCCAGGCCCTTGAGCTGCGGCTGGAGCAGGCTGCGCACCGGCGCCACCACGACCGACAGCGGACCGGTGTCGGGGTGGGCGAGGCGGCGCAGCACCGCGAGGCGGCGCCCGACCGTGTCGGAGCGCGGCGACAGCCGCTCGTGCGGCAGCGTCTCCCAGGACGGGAACACCTCGACCCGGTCGGGGTCGAGCAGGCCGCGCAGCGCGTCGGCGAGGTCGTCGGCCTCGCGGCTGGTCGCGGTGACGGCCAGGACCGGGCGTTCGGCACCGCCGGCGTCGGCGGGCGCCGCTACGGCCGCCACGACGAACGGGCGCAGCGCCGCCGGGGCGGTCAGGTCGAGGGCGTCCGCGTCGACGCCGCCCTTGCGGGCCAGGTCGCGCGCACGGGAAAGGCCACGGTCGCGCAGGGCGGCCGGGATCAGGCCGGCGAGTTGCATGAACGCTCCTTGGGCTGCGTTGTCCGGGCGGAAGGCACGCCGGATGCCCCCGGTCGTCCGGTAGGACGGGGGTTCGCGACCCTCAGGATAGTCCGGGCCACCGACACGGCCGGGCCCCGACCGGGTCGCACACCCCGTCCGACATAAGCCTTCTGACACGCCCAAGACTCGCGAACCGGTCTGGGGACCACGTCTGGGGAGGCGATGTGCGGGTTCTGCTGCTGGTGTCGGCGTTCAACGGGCTCAGTCAGCGCGCGTGGTGCGCGCTGACCGAGGCCGGTCACGACGTGGGGGTGCTGCTGGCGACCGGACCCGAGGAGATCGTCGACGGGGTCCGGTCCGCGCAGCCGGAACTCGTGCTCTGCCCGTACCTGAAGCACCGGGTGCCCGCGGAGGTCTGGCAGAACTGGCGGACGGTGATCATCCACCCGGGTCCGGTCGGCGACCGGGGCCCGTCGTCGCTGGACTGGGCGATCAGCGAGGGCGCCACCACCTGGGGGGTCACCGCGCTGCAGGCGGTCGAGGAGATGGACGCAGGGCCGGTCTGGGCGCACCGGAGCTTCCCGGTGCCGGGCCCGCCGCCGCGCAAGTCCGCGCTGTACTCGGGCCCGGTCGCGGACGCCGCGCTGGAGTGCATCACCGAGGTGCTGGCCAAGGCCGCCGACCCGGACTTCACCCCGACGCCCGCGCAGGACCTGGCCGAGGCCCGCACGCGGCCGCTGATGACCCAGTCCGACCGGGCCTTCGACTGGACCGAGCCGACCGAGCACATCGTGCGGCACATCCGCGCCGCCGACGGCTTTCCAGGGGTACGCACGGAGGTGGCCGGACTGGCCGTGTTCGCCTACGACGCGCATCCCGGGCTGGCCCTGGGCACGCGGCCCGGTGCGGTGCTGGCCCGCCGCCAGGGCGCCGTGCTGGTCGGCACCGGTGACGGGGCGGTGTGGCTCGGGCACCTGCGGGCGGCCGAGGCCGGGACGGGGCCCGCGTTCAAGCTGCCCGCCACGAGCCTGCTGCGGCATCGGATCAGCGGGGTGCCGCATGCGCCCGTGGGTCCCTGCGGCGACGCGGAGCAGCCGTCGTACCGGCAGATCCGGTACCGGCGCACCGGCGTCGTGGGCTGGCTCGTGTTCGACTTCTACAACGGTGCGATGTCCACCGCGCACTGCCGCCGCCTGCGCGCCGCGCTGCGGCACGCCGCCGGCCAGGACACCCGGGTGCTGGTGCTGCGCGGCGGCACGGAAGCCTTCAGCAACGGAATCCACCTCAACATCACCGAGGCCGCCGCCGACCCGGCCGGGACCGCGTGGGCCAACATCAAGGCCATCAACGAGGTGTGCCGGGAGATCATCGGCTGCACCCGGCAGACCGTGGTAGCGGCGTACGCGGGCAGCGCGGGCGCGGGCGGAGCCATGCTCGGCCTCGGCGCGGACGTGGTCGCCGCGCGGGCCGGGATCGTGCTCAACCCGTACTACGACATCGGGCTCTACGGCTCCGAGCTGCACACCTTCACCCTGCCCCGGCGCGTCGGCGCCGAAACGGCCCGGCAGTTGCTGGAGCGGCGGCTGCCGGTCAGCGCGGAACGGGCCGCCACACTGGGTCTGGTCGACGAGGTCGGACCGCGGCACCCGCAGGCGTACACCGAGTGGCTGACCGAGCTGGCGCAGCGGCTGGCCGATCCCCGGGCGGCCCGGGCCCGGCGGGCGGCCAAGGCCGGGGCGCTGGCCGCCGAGCCGGTGCCGCTGGACGCGTACGAGGCGCAGGAGCTGGCCGAGATGAGCCGCGACATGTTCGCGGACCGGTCCGGCTTCGCCGCCGCGCGGCGCGCCTTCGTCACCAAGGCCGCCCCGGAGGGCACCCCGCAACGGCTGGCGGCGCGGCCCGCGGAACCGGCGCGGGGAGCCCGGTTGTCCCGCCAGCGGTCCGCCGCCGACGACGCGCCCGGGACCCGCGTGCGCCCCGCCGTACCCATGTCGGCCTGACACCCATGTCGGCCTGACACCCATGTCGGCCTGACACCCATGTCGGCCTGACCCGGAAAGGCGCCCGGGCGGGCCCGAGGTCGTCGCCTCGGACCCGCCCGGGGTCACCGCCTACACATCAGTCGAGGCCGTACACCGACGGCACCGTCAGGGTGCGCTCCTGCGGGGTGCCGCCCAGGATGACCTTCCGCAGCGAGGTGTTGTTCGTGGTGCTGGACTCGGCGAGCTTGTTCTCCGGGTTCGCCTTCACCTCGATGTAGTACGTGCCGTTCGGCAGGTCGGTCACCTCGAACGACTGGCCCGGCCGGGCCTGGCTGTACGTGTCGCCGTTGCCGGAGTCGAGCACCTCACGCACCGCCACCGCGGTGTTGCCGCCGCAGGCGGTGGAGAGGTCGGTGTTCTCCGGGCGCCACTTGGCACCGGGCACGGTGTAGTCGATCGCGTCCGTGTTGGCCAGGCAGAACGCCTCCTTGCCGCTGCGCACGGCCAGCTTCTTGTCCGCCTTGAGCAGGTTGTACTGGGCGAAGTCGGTGAAGTGCCAGTGCTTGTGGCCCTCCCGGTTGTCCCACTCCATCGTCCCGGCCTTGGCCGAGCCGACCTGCTTGCCGTTGTTGTCGAAGAAGTACTGGTACGCGTCCATCAGCTCGGTGCCGGTGCGGCGGAAGCCGTCGACCAGCAGGGTCGAGGGTCCGGCGTTCCACACGGTGGCACCGAAGTTGATGTACCACTTGCCGTCCTTGACGCCGTCGGTGCCCTCCTCCAGGGAGATGTCCCAGGCGGGCAGCGAGCGCAGGTCCGGCCGCGGGCCCTTGGGCGCCTGGGCGGTGCTGCGCAGCGCCCCCTGCGGGGCCTTCGCCGGGGGCCGGAACGCGGGCAGGTAGCCCGCGATCTGCTTGCTCTCGACGCCCTCGCCGCCGTGCACGCTGTGCTCGTCGCCCGGTGCGGCGGCTTCCGCCCGCAGGGCCTGGGCCCGCGCGGCCTTCGCGTCCTTGGCCTTCAGCCGCGCCGGGGAGCTGGGCGACGGGTTGGGTCCGTCGCCCTCGCCCTCGGACTCCTTGATCTCGACGACCTTCATGTTGAGCTGCACGGAGGCGCTCTTGGCGGGGATCTTGAAGAAGTCCCGGTACGTCTTGTTCAGCTCCACGGTCACGGCGTAGTCGCCGACCGGCAGGTCGAGCTCCGAGTTTCCGGAGTCGCCCCGGTAGCCGTCGTTCGCCACGGGGGCGTTCCAACCGGCCTGGATGCCCCACACCGCGCCGAGCGTGAACGGGTTGGACCCGTTGCACGACTGCGGGTACGGGCTCTCCGCCGGCGCGTCCGGCCGGGTCCGGTGCGTGTCCCAGCCGTTGGGACAGAAGTCCTGCTGGTACTGCTTGACCTGCTTGCCGGAGGTGTCCTTCACCGTGATCGTGGTGAAGTTCCTCAGGCCCTCGAAGTTCGTGACCATGCCCGCGGGCAGGTTCACCTTCTTCGTCTTGCCCTTCTCCGTGACGAACTGCTGCGCCACGATCGGGTCCGCGTACGACTTGCGGGACGCCCGGATCTCGAACGGGTTCTTTCCGGCGATCAGGTTCACCCCCAGATCGACGTTGAACCACGATCCGTCACTGAAGATGTGACGCTCCGCGGTCACGTTGGGGGTGGCCGACACGAACGCCAGTGCCGGCGGATCGGCGGCAGCCGTCGCCACCCCCACACCGGCCGCGGCGGCGGCCACCGCGGTGGTCACGGCGCCCGCTACCAGGAGCCGCGTGCGCGCACGACGGCTGAGCCTGTTGCTCATCGAAAATGTCCTCCACGAATAGGCCGACCAAAGACACGTCGGTCGATGTGTGGGGACATGGAACCCGGTGCGTGGTGAACTCAGCGTTAGGACGTATGAGACTCACCTCAAAATACGCAGCCAGGTCGCGACGCCGATACCATCGGCGGGAAGTCGGGACAGCGCCGTCCACCGCACATCACGCATAAGGAGCGTCCCGGTGAGCGACCTGAACGGCCACCTCGACCCCGACTCGCCAGACTCCCCCGACGCGGCCCTGCGCGCGGACATCCGCCGCATCGGCACGCTGCTCGGCCAGACCCTGGCCCGGCAGGAGGGCCCGCCGCTGCTCGACCTCGTCGAGGAGGTCCGCGCGCTGGTGCGTGCCGACGCCCCGGCCGCCGCCGCCCGGCTGGCCGCCCTCGACGTCACCACCGGCACCAAGCTGGCCCGCGCCTTCTCCACCTATTTCCACCTGGCGAACATCACCGAGCAGGTGCACCGCGCCCGCGACCTGCGGCGCCGCCGGGCCCGCAACGGCGGCTGGCTGGACCAGGCGGCCAAGCTCATCGCCGAGCAGGGGGTGCCCGCCGACGAGATCGCGGCCGCCGCCCGGCGCCTCGCGGTACGCCCGGTCTTCACCGCGCACCCCACCGAGGCCGCCCGCCGCTCGATCCTGTCGAAGCTGCGCCAGGTGGCCGACGCGCTGGACGCCGAGGCCGCCGCCGCGGTGCTGTACGACGCCACCGACACCAGCGCCTCCACCCGCCGCTTCGCGGAACTCATCGACCTGCTGTGGCAGACCGACGAGCTGCGCCTGGACCGGCCGGACCCGACCGACGAGGCCCGCAACGCCGTCTACTACCTCAAGGACCTGTACGCCGAGGCCGCGCCGCAGGTCCTCGACGACCTCGCCGACACGCTGCGCCAGCTCGGCGTGGAGACCGCCCCGACGTCACGCCCGCTGACCTTCGGTTCGTGGATCGGCGGCGACCGCGACGGCAACCCGTTCGTCACCCCGGCCGTCACCCGGGACGTGCTGATGATCCAGCACGAGCACGGCATCCAGGCCACCGAGGCCGCGATGGACGCGCTCATCGACCAGCTGTCGGTGTCGCGGCGGCTGCGCGGGGTCTCCCTCGACCTGTCCGCCAGCCTCGCGAAGGACCTGGACAACCTGCCCGAGGTGGCGCCCCGGTTCCGGCGTACCAACGCCGAGGAGCCGTACCGGCTCAAGGTGCGCTGCATCCGGGCCAAGCTGGGCAACACCCGCAAGCGGTTGCAGCAGGGCACCGCGCACGTGCCCGGCCGCGACTATCTGGGCAGCCACGAGCTGATCGCCGACCTGGAGCTGATCCGGGCGTCGCTGGCCCGCAACTCCGGCCAGCTCACCGCGGTCGGCACGGTCGCCTCCGCGATCCGTACGGTGTCCGCGTTCGGCCTGCAACTGGCCACCCTGGACGTCCGCGAGCACGCGGAGAAGCACCACGAGGTGCTGGCCCAGATGTACGCCCGGGTCGGCGAGGTGGACGAGTACCCCACCCTGGACCGGGCCGCCCGGACCAAGCTGCTGGCCGACGAGCTGACCGGGCGGCGGCCGCTGGCCAGCGCCGACACCCCGCTGAACGACTCGGCCCGCAAGACCTTCGACGTGTTCCACACGATCCGCGACGCGCAGGACCGGTTCGGCCCGGAGGTCGTCGAGTCGTACATCATCTCGATGACCCTCGGGGTGGACGACGTGCTGGCGGCGGCCGTGCTGGCCCGCGAGGCCGGGCTGATCGACCTGCACAGCGGCAAGGCCCGGGTCGGGATCGTGCCGCTGCTGGAGACCCCGGCCGAACTGGACGCCGGTGGCGAGCTGCTCGACCAGATGCTGTCGCTGCCCGCGTACCGGGAGATCGTGCGGGCCCGCGGTGACCTGCAGGAGGTCATGCTCGGCTACTCCGACTCCAACAAGGAGGCGGGCATCACCACCAGCCAGTGGTCGATCCACAAGGCGCAGCGGGCGCTGCGGGACGTGGCGGCCCGGCACGGGGTGCGGCTGCGGCTGTTCCACGGCCGGGGCGGCACGGTCGGCCGGGGCGGCGGCCCCACCCACGAGGCGATTTTGGCCCAGCCGTACGGGACCCTGGACGGCGCGATCAAGGTGACCGAGCAGGGCGAGGTCATCTCGGACAAGTACACGCTGCCCGCGCTGGCCCGGGAGAACCTGGAACTCACGGTCGCCGCCGTGCTGCAGGCCACGCTGCTGCACACCACCTCCTCGGTCGACGCGGGACGGCTGGCGCGCTTCGACGCCACCATGGACACCGCGTCCGCGGCGGCGTTCCGGGCGTACCGGTCGCTGGTCGAGGACCCGGACCTGGCCGCGTACTTCTGGGCGGCGACCCCGACCGAGCTGCTCGGCGCGCTGAACATCGGCTCGCGCCCGGCGAAGCGCCCGAACGCCGACGCGGGCCTGGGCGGGCTGCGCGCGATCCCGTGGGTCTTCGGCTGGACCCAGACCCGGCAGATCGTGCCGGGCTGGTTCGGCGTCGGCAGCGGGCTGGCCGCGGTACGCGAGTCGGGCAGCGGCGAGGTGCTCAAGGAGATGTACGGCGGCTGGCAGTTCTTCCGTACCTTCGTTTCCAACGTGGAGATGATGCTGGCCAAGACGGACCTGTCGATCGCCCGCCGGTACGTGGAGACCCTCGTCCCGGAGCAGCTCCACCCGATCTTCGCGAAGATCGAGCAGGAGTACGCGCGTACGGTCGAGGAGATCCTCGCGATCACCGGCGGCGAGGGCCTGCTCGCCGGCAACCCGCAGCTGTCCCGCACGCTCGGGGTGCGCGACACCTACCTGGAGCCGCTGCACCACCTGCAGGTGGCGCTGCTGCGCCAGTACCGCGATCTGCACGACGCCCAGCGCCAGGTGCCGACCGCGCCGGGCGGACGGCGCGGGCCCAGCGACTCGACGGCCCTGGAGCGTGCCCTGCTGACCACGGTCAACGGCATCGCGGCCGGCATGCGTAACACCGGCTGAGCCCCTGGTTCACGCAGTGACCCCCGGGCGCTCGGCGCCCGGGGGTCATCGTTTTCGGTACGGGGGTGGGGCTATGACACGACGACGGCGCCCTTGCCCCAGCCGCCACGGCCGTCGCCGCCGAGGTTGATGAAGACGTGCACGGCGCCGCTGTCGTCGTGGTAGATGTGGTCGGCCTTGCCGTCGCCGTGGTCTGTGCGGATCACGACTACAACTGTGCGTGACCGCGACACGGCACCCTCCCGAGCCGACGCGGGGCAGCTGAGGCCGTCCGGGGGCACGGTGGACGGTCAGAACCGACCATCCCGGGGCCTTGTCATTCGAGGCATCGATAGGTCTGCCTGCGAGGCGGGCCGCGTGCGGATCGGGGCCGTTCACGTTGGGTTCAGGTGGCCGGGAAGGCTCCCTGCCTCGGCCGGGCAGGGAGCCTTTGGTGTGCCGGTGGTGCAGGGATTAGGCGTTAGCAGCCGCTGGTGGTGTCGCCGCTGTCGACGGTGCAGGTGTCGGTGCCGAGGCCGCCGTTGGCGGTGTCGCCGGACACGCTGTCCTGGGTGTCGATGTTGTCGTTGCCGTTGCCGCCGGACAGGGTGTCGGTGCCGGTGTGGTCGTAGAGGGTGTCGTTGCCGTTCTGGCCGTTGAGGTTGTCGTCGCCGGTGCCGCCGTAGAGGGTGTCGGCGCCGTTGTCGAGGATGCTGAGGATGTCTTCGCCGTAGCTGGAGTCGTTGCCGGGTCCGGCGTAGATGGTGTCGTTGCCGTTGTCGCCGTTGATGGTGTCGTTGCCGGCCAGGGCGCAGATGACGTCGGCGCTGTTGGTGCCGTTGATGGTGTCGTTGCCGTTGGTGCCGTAGATCGTGCAGCCGTTCGCGTTGTTGATCGTGGTGGACTCGGCGTCGGTGTTGTTACCCGAGTTGGAGTCGGACTCGTTGGCCGACACGGTGGCGGTGGCGGTCAGGGTGCCGGTGGTGGAGCCGGGTGACACGTTGATCGTGACGCTGGCGGAGCCGGAGGCGGCGATGCTGCCCAGCGAGCAGGTCACGGTCAGACTCGAGGTGGAGCAGGAGCCTTGGCTGGTGGAGGTGGACAGGATCGCCGTACCGGACGAGGCGGTGCCGGTCACCGGGACCGACAGGCTGACCCCGGTGGCGCCGGACGGGCCGCCGTTGGCCACGGCCACGGTGTAGGAGTAGCCGTCACCACCGACGGAGACCGGGTCCGCCGAGTCGGACACCGACGCCGACACATCCGCACCTGCGGGCGGCGTGCCCGCGTCCACGTGCAGCTCGAGATAGGTTGCGGAAATTTCAATGCTGTTGACCTGGATGTAGTACGTCGTGGACGCCGACGCGCTGAACGTCACCTGCGACTGCACACCACCGCCGTCGTCGTTGCAGGCGATGTCGGAGAGATTGGAGAGCTGGGTGCCGGTGTAGACGTCGAGGACCGTGTCATAGTTCGAGCCGAATGTATCGACGGTGACGCTCGTGGCATAGCTGAGCGTCAGTTTGTACCACACCGTTTTGTTCAGCACGCCGAAGCAGGATGACCCGGGTTCGTCGTTCTCCGTAGTTGCCTCATCCGGATTGAGGCTGTCGTTGAACGATCCGGTGTGGGCTTGGGCGTTGGCGAAGTCGTCGTTGGCCGGCGGGGCCGCGTACGCCGGGGAGGCGGCCAGGGCCGTGAAACCGGTCAGGGCGACTGCGATGGCGGCGGCCATGACCAGCCGCCGTCGAGTGTTCTGGAACATGGGAATTACCCCCGCTTTCGGGAAACCGGCGCAGCCGCACCCAGACCCCTGGGGGCCGCGCGAAGAATGGGATCGTGGCGCCGGGATTTAGTTCGCCAAGCGCCAAGCAACAACGCTAGTGGACTTCAAAGATCCATGTGGACGAAATGCAAATTGCATGACCTCCCGGCCACCGGAGCTTCACCCTGCCTTTCGCAGCCACCCTCAGAGTCATCCGTCTGATTTAGACGCGACGCACAGCTGAGGCCGTCCACGGGGCCGCGGTGGACCGTCAGAACCGGCCATCCCGGAGCCTTGGCCGTGTCATTCAAAGACATCGATAGGTCTGCTGCGAGGCGGGCCGCGTGCGGATCGGGCCTGTTTCACGTTGGGTTCAGGTGGCCGGGAAGGCTCCCTGCCTCGGCCGGGCAGGGAGCCTTTGGTGTGCCGGTGGTGCAGGGATTAGCAGTTAGCAGCCGCTGGTGGTGTCGCCGCTGTCGACGGTGCAGGTGTCGGTGCCGAGGCCGCCGTTGGCGGTGTCGCCGGACACGCTGTCCTGGGTGTCGATGTTGTCGTTGCCGTTGCCGCCGGACAGGGTGTCGGTGCCGGTGTGGTCGTAGAGGGTGTCGTTGCCGTTCTGGCCGTTGAGGTTGTCGTCGCCGGTGCCGCCGTAGAGGGTGTCGGCGCCGTTGTCGAGGATGCTGAGGATGTCTTCGCCGTAGCTGGAGTCGTTGCCGGGTCCGGCGTAGATGGTGTCGTTGCCGTTGTCGCCGTTGATGGTGTCGTTGCCGGCCAGGGCGCAGATGACGTCGGCGCTGTTGGTGCCGTTGATGGTGTCGTTGCCGTTGGTGCCGTAGATCGTGCAGCCGTTCGCGTTGTTGATCGTGGTGGACTCGGCGTCGGTGTTGTTACCCGAGTTGGAGTCGGACTCGTTGGCCGACACGGTGGCGGTGGCGGTCAGGGTGCCGGTGGTGGAGCCGGGTGACACGTTGATCGTGACGCTGGCGGAGCCGGAGGCGGCGATGCTGCCCAGCGAGCAGGTCACGGTCAGACTCGAGGTGGAGCAGGAGCCTTGGCTGGTGGAGGTGGACAGGATCGCCGTACCGGACGAGGCGGTGCCGGTCACCGGGACCGACAGGCTGACCCCGGTGGCGCCGGACGGGCCGCCGTTGGCCACGGCCACGGTGTAGGAGTAGCCGTCACCACCGACGGAGACCGGGTCCGCCGAGTCGGACACCGACGCCGACACATCCGCACCTGCGGGTGCGGCCGGCACGGTCACGGTCAGGTCGAGCGGGCCAGACTCCACTCCTTCGCCGAAGTTGACGCCGGCGACCTGAATCCAGTACGTCGTGGAGGCGGTGACAGTCGCGCTGGCGCCGAAGAACTGGCAGCCGTCGCTCACCAGGGTGAGCGAGTTCAGATCCGATCCCGTGTAGATGTTCCCAGCGCTGTTGAACTGCGGGTTGTCGACGGTGACCAGCAGCTCTCCAGATGCGGCCGGGGTGACCTCGTACCAGACCGACTTTCCGATCTCGAAGGGGAAGAATTCTGTGCAGACCGCTGTGACCTCACCGGATTCGGTGGTGGCCTCCGCGGTGTTCAGGCTGTCGGTGAAGCTCGATGTGTGGACTTGGGCGTTGGCGAAATCGTCGTTGGCCGGCGCTGCCGCGTACGCCGGGGACGCGGCCAGGGCCGTGAAACCGGTCAGGGCGACCGCGGTGGTGGCGGCCATGACCAGCCGCCGTCGAGTGTTCTGGAACATGGGAAAGACACCCGCTTTCGGGAAACCGGCGCAGCCGCACCCACACCCCTGGGGGCCGCGCGAAGCATGGGATTGCGGCGCCGGGATTTAGTTCGCCACGCGCCAAAAAACAACGATAGCGGCACCGGAAGATCGAGCGGCCCGTTATCCGAAACACGAACGTCTCTGTCCCAAAAACGTCGTCCCCACCTGCGCAACGATGCGCGAGCCCCGCTGTCCTAACTGGATAGCAGGATTTGTCACTGGAGGCACATTCAGATCGGGAGTAGCGACAGTCACAGGGTGCGCTCGACAACCCGCACTCACAACATGGGCGGCGCAACATCAACCCATGCCGCCCCTTGACGCTCAGGGAAGAACCGGTTACCGGACCCCTCCCACATGAAGCTGACATGGCACACGCTCGCCCGGCGGCAACGGGCACCACAAGCAGTCGCTAACCCGCCGGGGTGAGGGCGTCGCCCCGGCTGGCCACCGCACTCGGCGTCAACGTCTGATGAGACGAACCGGGAGGGGCCTCGCCGGACCGTTCCCCGGTTTCGCAGATCGATCTCTCGAACCTTGTTAGCGTGCCGGTTGGGTATGCCACACAGCGCCCGGCGCCACGCCGTCGATACCACGATGCGGGCCTCAGGCACGAGTTCCGGGCCACGGCCAGCCGTTTTGCGTCCAACGCAGGGCACGGGTGTTCTCGGCGCTCCTGCTGGAGGAGGAACACGATGCACACCTCGCCGCCGCCGATCTCGTCTACACGGTCAGCAAGACCGTCACGTTCAGTCCGGGCGTGACGTTCACCCCGACCAACCAGACGGTCACGTTCAGAGCCCTGGCTCGCACGAATGACCCCCGAGCGCTCAGCGCTCGGGGGTCATTGTTTTCGGGACCGGAGGACGGGGCTTATGACGCGATGGTGGTGTCCTTGCCCCAGCCGCCGCGGCCGTCGCCGCCACGGTTCAGGAAGACCCGGACCGAGCCGTCCTCGTTGGCGATGAGGTAGTCGTCCTTGCCGTCGCCGTCGAAGTCGGCCCAGCGAATCTTGGTGCGGTCGCTGATGGCACCCGTCGCGACGAGGCCCAGGTTCTGCCAGCCACCACGACCGTCCCCACCACGGTTCAGGAACACACTGATCGCCCCGTTGTCGGCGAACACGAAATAGTCGGCCTTACGGTCACCATCGAAGTCCGCCCACCGAACCTTCGTCCGGTCACTGACCGCACCCGTCGCCACCAGACCCAGGTTCTGCCAGCCACCACGACCATCCCCACCACGGTTCAGGAACACACTGATCGCCCCGTTGTCGGCGAACACGAAATAGTCGGCCTTACGGTCACCATCGAAGTCCGCCCACCGAACCTTCGTCCGGTCACTGACCGCACCCGTCGCCACCAGACCCAGGTTCTGCCAGCCACCACGACCATCCCCACCACGGTTCAGGAACACACTGAGCGCCCCGTTGTCGGCGAACACCAAGTAGTCGGCCTTACGGTCACCATCGAAGTCCGCCCACCGAACCTTCGTCCGGTCACTGACCACACCCGTCGCCACCACGCCCAGGCTCTGCCAGCCGTCGAAGCCGCCGCCACGGTTCAGGAACACTCGGACCGCGCCACCGTCGTCGATGACGATGTAGTCGGCCTTGCCGTCGCCGTCGAAGTCCGCCCACCGGCCGCTCGCGGCCTCGGGGTCGGCGCCCTGACTCGGCGGCAACTGCGCGGTGTTCTGCCAGATCCAGGAGCGGAGATCGTCGACGCGCGCGCTCGTCGCACCGGTGGGTGCGTCGTCGGCCACGGCGAGGCAGCCGCGCTGACCGCTCCCGGTGGCAACGGCCACGAGGCTCGGCGCGCCGGCCGCACCGCGCAGCACTGGGGCGCCCGCGTCACCCTTGCAGACCGTGGCTCCGGGCCGGTTGACCAGCTCCGCCGACGTCGCGGTGCTGGAGCCGACGGTGAACTCGCTGGCATGCTGGTGGGTGGGCACCCACTCGGTTCGCGTACGCCCGTACCCGGCGACCTGCAGCACTTCTCCGGCAGCGGGCGCGCCCGTGCCGAGGGTCACCGGTTTCACGCCGGTAACCGGGGCGGCCAGCTTGACGACCGCGACATCACGGTCGGGATGGGCCACGACCTGTACCGCAGCGAGGGCGTGCCCCGCGCGGGTGGACAGGTCGGGGCGTCCCACGATCACGGTGGTGGCCAGCTGGGGGGCACCGGTGGGAACGGGGGATCCGGGCCGGGCAAAGCAGGCGGCTGACGTGATGACCCACTGGGGGTGTACCAAGGCGCCGCTGCAGCCGCGCGCGTCGGTGCTGCCCGGCGCGCCGACCTCGATCTTCGCCGCGAAGGCGTGGGCACTGTCCACAGCCGTGTCGGCACCGTGGGCCGGTACCCCTGCCCACACGGTGGTCACCGCCAGCGCTCCCACCAGTGCCACAGAGCGAACGAACCATCGTCTCGTCATCGATCCTCCTTCGGGAGCCGGATCCCACCGACGACGGCGTGCTGAGCCGTGGCGGCCACCGGACCCGCTCCGGCGAGTACGGCGGCCAGAACCCGCACCGAGACGCGCACGATCTGCAGATTCCGTTCCCCCGTGTGAACAGCGACCGAACTGTAGAGCATCGATGATCGACAGCAGAGAAGATCGTCGCTGCGGGTGAGCCATCCAACAGCCGGGGATGCGCCGTGTTCAGGCGGCCACGGACCGTTGCGCCTCGCGCAGGCTCAGGATCTCGTGGATGACGCCGTTGACCGGCGTGGGGGTTCCGGTACGGGCGCCGAGGCGCACCACGGCTCCGGTCCACGCGTCGAGTTCGGAGGGTCGTCCCGCCTGGATGTCGCGGTGCAGTGACGACGTGCCCGCGGCCGGTTGCCGGTCGAGGAACTCCATCGTCGTCGGCACGATGTCGGCGGGCAGGGCGACGTCGTGGGCGCGGGCCAGCTGCTCGATCTCGGCCATGCCATGTTCCAGCAGCCGGCGCGTGCCGGGACGCTCGCGCAGCACCCCGAACGGCGCGTCGGTGACCGCGCCGAGCCCGCCGAACGGCACCACGAACAGGAACTTGGCCCACAGCTCGCGCCAGATGTCCGCCGGTGCCGTCGTGCGGATGCCGGCGGCGGCGAGGGCGGCCCGAATCCGCTGCGCCCGCGCGGTCGGCGCGTTGTCCCACTCCGCGAAGTCGAGCGAGCCGAGGCCGCCGACGTGGCACACCACGGCGGGCCGGTCCAGCATGGCGATCACCTTCGCGACGCCCGGCAGGACGGCGTCGCGGCCGACCGCCTCCGCCACCTGCCCGGGCGCCTCGACGCCGTTCTGTGTGGTGATGACCGCGGAGTCCGGGCCGAGCAGTGGCGGCAGGGCGGCGAGCGCACCGTCGAGCTGCCAGGTCTTCACGGCGAGCAGCACGGCGTCGACCCGGCCGATGTCGCGTGGGTCGTCGGTGGCGCGTACCGGTGTGCTGGTGACATCGCCGTCGGGGCCGACGAGGGCGAGTCCGTCGCGGCGCAGTGCGGCGAGATGGGCGCCGCGGGCCAGGAACTCGACGTCGTGACCGGCTGCCACCAGCCGCCCACCGAAGAATCCGCCGAGACCGCCGACCCCGATGACCGCGAACCTCATGAAACCTCCCGATCGAGTGTGCTGGATACCCGAGTGACGTTACCTGTCGAACGGGTAACGGAGAGGGTGACTTCGGTTACCTGTCGAACGGGTAACCTGGGTCCGTGGGCGACGAGCGTGACTTCCGGTTCGAGGGCGGGCGGCCCTCGGTGGACTTCACCGCGACGGTGGGCAAGCGCCATCGCGACGGTGGATTCGAGCGCCTGATCGACCCGGCCGCGCTGGGCCGCTGGTGCACCGTGGCCGGGCTGGCCGCCACCGCCCCCCGCGTCACGCCGGCCGACCTGGGCCGGGCTCGCCTGCTGCGCGAGGCGGTCTACCGGCTGATGACCGCGCGGCTGAGCCGGAGCGGGCGCCCCGCGACGGCCGACATCGACGTCGTCAACGCGTGGGCCACGAAGCCGCCACCGGCGCTGGAGCTGCGCCTCACGGCGGACGGGCTGCACGCGCGGCCCTCACACGTGACCATGCCCGCGCTGCTGGCGCTGATCGCCCGGGACGCGGTCGAGGTGATCGGCGGCGCGGACGGCGCACGGCTGCGCGAGTGCGACAACCCCGAGTGCTCGCTGCTGTTCATCGACACGTCCCGGGCCGGGGCCCGGCGGTGGTGCTCGATGCGCACCTGCGGCGCCCGGGACAAGATGGCCCGCTACCGTGGCGGCCACTAGCCCCGTCAGCCGGTGACCCCGAGCAGGGTCCGGAACTCGGCCCACCGCGCGAACGGGAAGCTGCCGTGCTCGGCGTTGCGGTTGGAGTAGCACGGGTACGCGCCACCGAACACCCAGCCGCGCTCCGGGTCACGCCGCCACGCGTAATCGTCGTCCGGCGCGGCCAGCAGCAGCCGCGCCGCCATGCGTTCGGCCTCGGCGCCCTCGAACACCCCGAGGCGGGTGAACATGGCCGCGACCAGGCGCCGCCCCGCCGCCAGCCGCTCCTCGTCGCCCACGCCGTGGCCGACGAAGCGGGCCAGCAGCAGCATCGCCAGCTCCGGCGGGATCTGCTGCCGGTCCGGCCTGGTGGCCATCCGCGAGACCACCGCCCCCAGCTCCTCCCAGCGCAGACACCACGGCGACCAGCGCGCCTGGTCCCAGTGGCCCAGCTCGGAGAACAGATACGTCTCGTAGTCGTCGCCCAGCGCCGCGTACTCGTCGTCCTCGCATTCGTCGATCTCGTCGTCGTTCAGCGTCTCCAGGCGCAGCTCGAACAGGCAGACGTCGAAGTACAGCCGCAGGCGCAACAGCCAGGGGCTGAACGCGGGCAGACCCAGCCGTACGTCGTCGCCGATCAGCTCGGCGATCCGCTCGCTCTCGCCGGTGAGGTCGAAACCGTCCTCGTCATCGAAGGTGTAGCAGCGCCAGAACTCGGGCGTGCACATCGTCTCGAGCAACGTCTCGTTCGGGCTGTCCGCCATGGCCCGCGAGGCTAGTACGGCCCGACCAGCCCGACAAGGTCAACTCGTCTCACCCGCCACGCTGAAGCTGCGCAGGCGGTCGATCGCCGCCACGGTGCAGCCGAGCACGAAGATCGTGGCCATGACGAGCGCCGCGGGCACGCCGACCTTCGCGTCGAGCAGGGCCGTGGGGGTGATCCTCTCGGTGATCGTGATGACGTACTGCTCGATGGAGAGCACCCGGGTGCCGGTGACGAACCGGCCGAGCAGACCCTCCCAGACCAGGATGTAGACCAGGCCGAGCAGCACGTGACGCCGGGTGAGCAGGCTGATCATCAGGAACAGCGCCGTGTACGCGCACCCGCCGACCGCGGCCCCGGCCGCCAGTGCCAGCCCCAGCCGGGACGAGTGGGCGAGCGCACCGGCGAGGTAGAGCGGCACGCAGGTGGTCACCACGGTGACCGCGACGGCCACCCCGAACTTGGCCAGCACGATGTCGCGGCGCGGCAGCGGCTTGGTGAGGATGTGCACGATCGTGCCGTCGTCCACTTCGGAGCCGAGCACGCCGGTGCCGACGATGAGCGCGGTGACCGGCAGCATCACGGCCAGCCCGAGGCCGACCAGTACGGGTGTGCCCCAGTGCAGGGGATTCAGGTCGTACGCCCGGCACAGCAGGGCGAGGCCGACCAGCAGCACCGGCAGCGGCAGCAGGAGCAGGACCCGGCGGCGGCCGAACAGGCCCCGGGCGGTGATCCAGGCAACGGTCGACATCACGCCTCCAGCAGGTAGGAGAAGACACTCTCCAGGGACTCGTCGGAGGGCAGCAGCCGGCGCAACCGGATGCCCTCGGCCAGGGCGATGCGGGGCAACGCTCGGGTGAAACTGCCGTAGTCGGACGCCCGTACGCTCAGGCCGTTGCCGTCGATCTCGACGCCGCTGACGGACTTCTCCGCGATCAGCGCGACCGCGAGGCGGCGGTCGTCGGACGACTGCACCGCGAACAGGTGCGGCCGGTTGGTCATCAGCCGCCGGATCCGCCGGTAGTCGCCGGAGGCGGCCAGCCGCCCGGCCACGATCACCTGGACCGTGCCGGAGACCTGCTCGACCTCCTCCAGGATGTGCGAGCTGAACAGGATGGTGTGGCCGCGGTCGCCGAGCGAGTGCAGCAGGTCCATCATGTGCATCCGCTGCCGCGGGTCCATGCCGTTGAACGGCTCGTCCAGCAGCAGCACCTGGGGCTCGTGCACGAGCGCGGCGGCTACCCGGGTGCGCTGCCGCATGCCCTTGGAGAACGTCTCGATCCGCCGGTCCTGCGCCTCGGTCATCTCGACCAGCGCGAGGGCGCGGGTGGCCGCGCCGCGCGGGTCGGCCAGTTTGTGCATCTTGGCGCTGGCCAGCACGAAGTCCCACGCGGAGAGGAAGCCGTGCACGGCCTCGCGCTCGTTGACCAGGCCGAGTTTGCGGTAGACGTCGGGGTGGCGCCAGGTCGGGGCGCCGTCGACGGTGACCGTGCCCCGGGACGGGGCCAGGAAACCGGCCATCATGTGCAGCACGGTGGTCTTGCCCGCGCCGTTGGGGCCGAGCAGTCCGGTGACCCCGGCGTCGAGGGTCATGCTGATGTCGTTGACGGCGACGACGTTGCCGTACCAGCGGGAGACGTTCGTCAGCTCGATGGTGCTCACAGGGAGGCCACCTTCCGGTAGCGGGCCAGCAGCAGCAGGAGGCAGGCGGCGATCAGGGTGACCACCGCGATGGCGTACACCGGGCCGAAGCGGCCGATGTCGAGGCCGGTGCGGGTGGACGGGATCAGCCAGGTGCCCACGCCGGTGACCATCGACATGGGGCTGGCCAGTCCGGCGAGCTCCTGGGCGCTGCGCGACGGCAGGATGGACAGCACCCCGACGACCGGGGTGGTCATGAGGAAGACGGCAACGATGCCACCGGCGGCGAACGCACGCTTGCCGGTGAGCGACGCGATCAGCAGCGCGATGGACGCGAAGACCAGCGCCCACAGCGCGCTGTGCGCCCACCCGCCGAGCAGCTTGCCCAGTTCCTCCCACACCCCGCGGAAGCCGTCCTTCGTGGTGAAGGCGGCGCCCAGGAACATGATGAACTGGGGTACGCCGAGCAGCAGCCACACCGCGGACACCAGGGCGGCGAACTTCGCCCCGAGGTAGTCGGCCGCGCGCAACGGCCGGCTGAAGTACAGCGGCAGCACGCCCGCGTGCAGGTCCCGGGAGACGAGTTCCGGCGCGACGATCGCGACGAAGAAGATGATCAGCCAGCTGATCCGGTCCGCGAACTCGGCGTAGCTGAGCACCTCTTGGCCGATCTGGGAGCGGACCGCGGCGAGGATGATCGCCACGATCAGCGCGATGCCGGCCACCATCCAGGGAAAGATCTTCGCCTTGGCGGTACGGCCGAACCCGAACGCGGTACGCAGGCCGTGCCCGTAGATCGCGCCCAGCACGTGGCCGCGGCCGTGGCGGGGCCCGGTGTAGCGCTGGTACCCGATGTCGTGGATGACGCTGGCCTCAGACATCGGCGGGCTCCTTCGGGGCGAACAGCTCGGCGACGCGGTGCCGCCGCTGGTCGAGGCGGTGCAGGGGCAGGTCGAGGTCGGCCACGCAGCGCAGGATGCGGTCGTAGGTGTCCTCGGTGTCCAGGGGTACGAGCAGCAGCCGCCCGTCCTGGCGCACCGGCAGGCCCAGCGCGGTGAGCGCCGCGGCGAGTTCCTCCGTACCGTCGCTGACCTCGACCGCCAGCACGTCGCTGGCCGTGGTCATCGCGGAGATGGTGTCGGCACGCAGCAGCCGCCCGCCCTCGATGGCGATCAGCGAGTCGCAGATGCGTTCCACCTCGCCGAGCAGGTGCGAGCAGACCACCACGGAGATGCCGAACTCGGTGCCGATGCGGTGCACCAGGTTCAGCATGGCGTCGCGCCCGGCGGGGTCGAGGCCGTTGGTGGGCTCGTCGAGCAGCAGCAGGTCGGGGTCGTGCACCAGCGCCTGGGCCAGCTTGACCCGCTGCTTCATGCCGGTGGAGTAGCCACCGATCTGCCGGTACCGCTCCTCGTAGAGCCCGACGTGGCGCAGCGCCTCGGAGGCGCGTTCGCGGGCGGCGGTGCGCGGCAGGCCGCTGATCCGGCCCAGGTGGGTGACGAACTCCGCCGCGGACAGGTCCGGGGGCAGGCAGTCGTGTTCGGGCATGTAGCCGACCCGGGCGCGGACCCGGTCGGTGTCGCGGGTCGGGTCGAGGTCGAAGACCCGCACGCTGCCACCGGTCGGGGCCAGCAGACCCAGCATGATTTTGATGAAGGTGGACTTGCCGGCGCCGTTCGCGCCGACCAGTCCGATGACGCCGGGTTCGACCGACACCGTCAGGTCGGCGAGCGCGGTCACCGGACCGTACGTCTTGGTCAACCCTTGGGTTGCGATGAGGCTCACCGGCACAGCGTAGGGACTGCGAGCCCGCCGTGGATCAGGTGAAACCCCGTAAGGCGGGGACCTTCACCGAACCTGCACCTGGAAAATGGGCAGGCTGCCGAGCTGCCGGTACGCGGCCAGCGCCGACGGGTTCGCGTCGACCCGGGAGTCCCGCTTGTCCTGGTTGTGCGGGGTCTCGAAGTACACCATCGCGCGGATCCGGGGGAAGCGCCTGATCTGCACGCCCACCTCCCGGTAGAAGGCGGCCTGGTAACCGGGGTTGCGCCGGGAGGCCCACACGCCCCATTCGGCGACCATGAGCGGCTTGCTGGGATGTTTGCGGGTGGCCCACGCGTAGAAGCCGGGCCAGCTGGGGCGGGCCGAGGACTGGCGGTTCAGCATCTCGGTCAGGTCGCCGTGGCCGTAGCCGGGGTCGCTGTAGGAGTACGAGTCCATGCCGATCCAGTCGACCACGTCGTCGCCGGGGTACATGTCGTCGAACCAGGCGGTGTGCGGCACGTACGCCATGTGCACGAGGACGGTGACGAGGTTGTTCACCCCGCGGGCGCGCAGCCGCTGCACCACGTGCCGGTACATCGCGGCGTAGTCCTTGGCCGTGTAGCCCGAGCCCGCCTTGGGCCGGACGTTGTCCTCCCCCTCGTGGTGCACGGTGAAGAAGAACCGCTCCGGGAACGTCTTCTTGATGTGCGCGGCGAGCCGGTCGAGGAACGCGTCGGTGGCCGGGTCACCCTTGGCGATCTTCGCCCACGAGGTCTTGTACGGCTTCTTCCAGTTGATCAACAGCAGGCGCTCGCGGCCGGGCTGCCGGGCGATGGCGATCTCCTCCGGAGTCGGGAAGAGCTGTTTGATCCCCAGGTGATACGAGTGGTAGATGTCCTGGTGGCGCCCGGTCTTGCGTTCGAAGGCGGCCAGCGCGGTGGCCCCACGCGTGTCGGTGAACGCGCCCGGCGCGACCCCCCACATCACCCCGCAGGTCGGCACGAGTTTGGCGCCGACCCGGCAGCCGCCGCCGGTGGCGGGGCGGGGTGCGAGCGCACCGCCGGACGCGGCGGCCGAGGCGCTCGATGCCGCCGCGCGGGGGCGGCGGGACGTGGCGGGTGTGGCGGCGGCCCCGGCGGCCCCGCCCGTCCGGGCCTTGGTGGTGGCGGGCGCCGCGGACTGCCCCGATCCGGGCGACACCGGCTCGGCCGCGGGCGACCAGGCCACGCCCGGTCCGGCGACGGTGGGGTCGCCGAGCGCCTCGAACGGGAGTCCGATCTGCTGGACCCCGCCGGTCCAGGCCCAGGCGAGGGTGGTGGTGACCGACAGCGCGAAGGCGGTGGTCAGGCCGGTGAGGTAGAGAATCCGGGGACGGCGTATCACGATCGCCGAGTATCGGACCTAAAGTCCGTTTTGTCGACTACCGTCCGATTATCTGTCCGCGCGGGTCGCTCCGACCTACCCGGACAGCCCCGCTCGACCGCCGGGATCGCGGCTGCGAAACTGTCCCCTAGTCGGCCCCAGGGGGAAGAACGGTGAACGGTTCGATGCTGCCCGAGGACGTCCTGCGTGACGCGCCGTCGTACACGCCGCGCCCGCATGAGCTGGCGGACCTCGAACTGCTGCTCTCCGGGGCGTACACGCCGCTGACCGGGTTCCTCGGCCGCGCCGACCTCGCGGCGCTGGCCCGCCGGGGACGGCTCGCCGACGGGACACCGTGGCCGGTCGCGGTCACCCTCGAGGTGCCCGCCGAGGTGGCCCAGGACCTCGACCTTGGCAACCCGGGCGGGCGCACGATCGTGCTCACCGACCCCGAGGGCGCCCCGGTCGCCGCGCTGGAGGTCACCGACGCCTGGCCGAACACCGGCGGGCTGTGGGGGGTCGGCGGCTCCGTCCAGCGGCTCGGCGACGGCGGGCACGGGCCGTTCCAGCGGCTGCGCCGTACCCCGGAAGAGGTGCAGGCCCTGCTGCCGCCCGGCCGGGTCCTCGGCGTGATCGCGGACCGGCCGCTGCACCGCCCGCAGCTCGCGCAGATCGCGCACGCCGCCCGCACGCTGGCCGCCCACCTGCTGATCATGATCCCGGTCAGCGGCCCCGGCCCCGACGGGCTGCCGCCCGAGGCGCTGGTCCGGGCCGTCTTCGCCGCCCGCGACCGGATGCCACCCGCCACGATCGTGGCGGTGCCGCTGCTGCCGCGCGGCGACGAGATGCGCGACGCGCTGCTGCGGGCCCGGGTCGCCGGAGCATACGGCGTGACCCACGTGCTCTCCACCGGCGAGATGCTCTCCGGCGCGGGCCTGCGCGTGCTCGTCCCCCGCGACCTGGCCTACGACAACCGGGACGGGCAGTGGCGCTGGCGCGAGGACATCCCGCCGCGCAACCGGCGGCTCGCCCTGTCCCCGGCCGAGATCGCCGACCTGCTCGACCGCGGCTTCCCGCTGCCCGAGTGGCACACCCCGCCCGCGGTCGCCAAGGAACTGGTCCGGGTACGCCCGCCGCGCCGCCACCGCGGCCTGGTCGTGTTCTTCACCGGCTTCTCCGGCTCCGGCAAGTCGACCGTCGCTCGTGGTCTCGCCGACCACCTGCGGGAGAGCGGCGACCGTACCGTCACCCTGCTGGACGGTGACGTAGTTCGCCGGGAACTGTCGGCGGGGCTCGGCTTCAGCCGCGCCGACCGGGACCGCAACGTGCGCCGCATCGGCTGGGTCGCCGCCGAGATCGCCCGGCACCGCGGCATGGCCGTGGCCTGCCCGATCGCGCCGTACGCGGCGGCGCGCGCCGCGGCCCGGGAGATGGCCGGGCTGGCCGGGGCCGGTTTCGTGCTCGTACACGTAGCCACCCCGCTGGAGATCTGCGAGCAGCGCGACCGCAAGGGCCTGTACGCCCGCGCCCGGGCCGGTCAGCTGCGCGGCATGACCGGCATCGACGACCCGTACGAGGAGCCGAGCGACGCGGAGCTGGTGCTCGACACCACCGAGATCACCGTGCCGGAGGCGGTTGAGCTGGTCATGGCGCACCTGGTGGAGAACGGCTGGGTGGAGCCCAAACACGGATAGATCGTTTCTCGGCGCGCGTGAGCAGTTACGTACCGGCGTACCGGCCGTTTACCCCTCAGGGGATAACCACCCGAATGCCGTCAACTCTCACTCACCCGCGAAAGGGCCGCCGAACCCATGGAAGCGACTCGTCCGGTGTCCGCCGACCTCTCGCACTACCTGGGCGTGTTCCGCCGCCACTGGTGGGTCGTGCTCGCCGCGACCGGCCTCGGGATCGGCGCGGGTGCGGGTGTCACCGCCGTACTGCCCAAGGTGTACGAGGCCAACACCTCGGTGCTCGTGCAGCCCGTGGACCAGGACACCAACGCGCAGGGCGGGCGGACCAAGGGCACCATCAACCTCGACACCGAGGCCCAGCTCGTCGGCTCCGGCGCGGTCGCGGCCAAGGCCGCCGAGCTGCTGCGCACCTCGGACTCGCCACTCGACCTGGCCCGGTCCGTCTCCGTCGAGGTGCCCGCCAACACCACGGTGCTGGTGATCCGGTACGAGGCGGACACCCCGAAGGGCGCCCAGGCCGGCTCCCACGCGTTCGCCGAGGCGTACCTGCGTAACCGGCAGGAGACCGCCCGGTCCGGCCTGGACCAGCAGATCAAGTCCCTGGCCGCGAAGATCAAGCAGCTCACCGACGGCATCTCGATGCTCAACTCGAAGCTGGCCGCGTCCAAGCCGGGCAGCTCCCAGCGCAGCAACCTGGAGAGCCTGCGCGGCAACTCGCAGAGCCAGCTCAACAACCTGACCGCGCGGCTCAACGAGCTCACCACCACCACCGTCGGGGCGGGCAACATCATCAGCGACGCCCGGGAGCCGGACGAGCCGTCCAGCCCCGACGGGATGCTCACCATGGGCACCGGGGCGATGATCGGGCTGCTGCTCGGCCTGGCCCTCGCGTTCCTGCGAGAACGGGTCGACGGGCGGCTGCGCACCGCGGCCGACGTCCGCGACCGCGCGCGCGTCCCGGTCCTGGCCGCGCTGGACGAGCGGACCACCCCGCACTTCGACGACGTGCTGCAGCCGTACGGGCCGGGCGGGCGGGTGTTCAACCGGCTCCGCAACGAGGTGCTGGCCAGCCTGCGCCCCGGCGACCAGGTCATCGTGGTGACCGGGGCCAGCCGGGGTTCGGCGTCCACGCTGGTCGCGGCGAACCTCGCCGCCGCGCTTGCCCGTACCGGAAGCGACGTCGTGCTGGTGGGTGCGCACCTGCCGGACAGCGTCGTGGAGGCGGCGCCGCTGGCCCGGATGCTCGGGGTCTCCGCGATCCCGGGCCTGTCCGACCTGCTGGCCGGGCGGATCACGCTGGCCCGCGCGATGCAGCGCACCCCGCGCATTCCGTCCCTGCGGGTGATCACCACGGGCGGCGCGGCCACCGCGGCCGGGCTGATGCAGTCGCAGCGGCTGCGCGACACGCTGGAGACGCTGCGCCGTCAGGCCGGGTACGTGGTGATCGAGGCGCCGTCGACCAACAGCAGCGCCGACGCGCAGAGCCTGGCCAGCCTCGCCGACGCCGCGATCCTCGCGGTCGAACTGCGCCGCGCCCGCCGGGCCGCGCTGCTCGACGCGGCCGAGCAGCTGCACCGGGTGGGTACCCCGCTGCTCGGCGCCGTGGTCCTGCCCCGGCTGGCCGCGCTGCGCTCCGACGAGGCCAACATGCCGGTGGTGACGCTCACGCCGCCGTCGCCCGGCGCCGAGCGCACCCAGCCCCGGCCCGACGAGACCATGGTGCTGGACACCGAGAAGACCCAGCAGCTGCGCCTGCCCACCGGCAATCCCGCCGCGCCGGCGCCCGGGGCCATCGGCAAGGTCGCACCCTCGGCGACCCGGGAACGGCCGGTCGACCTCGGCGGCACCAGCGCCGCGATCCGGCCCCGGCTCGGCACGGACCACGAGGCCACCGCGATCATCGACCTGAAATCGGGGGCATCCGCCACGGCCCCGGACGCCGACTCCGCTGACGGCGCGCCGAGCGACGACCGGTGACGCTGGTCGTCGGCCGCGGCACCGGCCCCGCGCACGGAGCCACCGCCGCACGGCCGGTGAGCCTGCCCGCCTGGCCGGTCACCGCCCTGCTGGCGGCGTATCCACTGTGGTGGGCGCTCGGCCTCGGTGTGCTGATCTTCCCGCTGCTGGCGGTGCCGATGATGGTGCTGCTGGCGCGGCGCCGGGCGGCCGGGCGGCGGCTGCGGCTGCCCCCCGGCGCGCTGTTCTGGGCGCTGTTTCTCGCCGCCGTCGTCATCAGCCTGTCGGCGCTGGGCGCCGACCCGCCCGGCACCGTCGCCGACCACGGCAGCAACCGGATGCTGGGGGCGGTGTTCAAGCTCGGCATGTACGCGTCGCTGACCGCCCTGCTGCTCTACGCGGGCAACCTCACCGACGCGGAACTGCCCCGGCACCGCCTGGTCCGGCTGCTCGGCGGCCTGTTCGTCGTCACGGTCGCGGGCGGGCTGCTCGGCATGGTGGCGGGGCGCTTCCAGTTCACCTCGCCGGTCGAGTGGCTGCTGCCGGACGACATCCGCGCGAACGGCTTCGTGCAGTCGCTGGTGCACCCGTACGCCGCGCAGATCATGAACCTGGTCGGGGGTGACCGGCCCCGCCCCGCCGCGCCGTGGGGTTACACCAACACCTGGGGCAACGTCTTCTGCCTGCTCATCGCCTGGTTCGTGGTCGCGATGTTCGCCCAGTCCACGCGCGGGCTGCGGGACCGCGTGTTCGCGGTGGCCGTGCTCGCGCTCTCCCTGCTGCCCGCGATCTTCTCCCTGAACCGGGGCCTGTGGATCGGGCTCGCGGTGATGGGCGCGTACGTGGCGCTGCGCTTCGTGCTGGCCGGGCGGCTGTGGATTCTCGGCGCGGTGGCGGTGGCCACGGCCGGGCTGGCCGTCGCGCTGGTGGCCAGCCCGCTCGGTGACGTCGTCGAGGCCCGCCTCGACAACGGCAAGTCCAACGGGGTGCGCTCGTTCCTCGTCGAGCGGGCCCTGGACG
This sequence comes from Krasilnikovia cinnamomea, assembly GCF_004217545.1. Taxonomy (NCBI): domain Bacteria; kingdom Bacillati; phylum Actinomycetota; class Actinomycetes; order Micromonosporales; family Micromonosporaceae; genus Krasilnikovia; species Krasilnikovia cinnamomea. The sequence continues at coordinate 4,273,554 of NZ_SHKY01000001.1, read as the reverse complement.
GCTTCGTCGAATCGCCCGTGATCGGGTACGGCGGCACCCGCAACACCCTGGGGGGCCGCAACTCCATCACGGTCGGCGAACGCGCCGACTGCGGCCGCTGCGGCAACTTCACCGTCGGCGGCAACGGCCAGCTGTGGCAGGTGCTGTACTCGCACGGCGCCGCCGGCACGATCGGCTACCTCGGCTTCTTCACGTACGGGCTGTGGCGCTTCCGGCGCGACCGCACCGCGATCGGCATCGCCGGCAGCGCCGCGATCGTCTCGTCGTTCTCCGCCATGCTCTGGTACAACGCACTCGTCACCCCTCTGGCCTTCATGTTCCTGGCCTACGCGCTGCTGTGGCGCAACGAGACAGAGGGGCGACCATGAGTCCAGTCAAGACAGCCCCGGCGGAGTTGACCGCCGGGGACGCAGCACTACGCGCCCAGTACCTGACCGAGGTACTCGGGCTGCTCTACCCACCACCATGCGCGGCCCATCGCGGCCGCGCCGCGGGCGAGACCGTCGCCGAGTACGTGGTGGTGCCGGACGCCCGCAAGCCGCGGCTGCTCGTGCCGACCTCGCGGAAGGTCGCGGCCGCCGCGGTCCGCCGGTACGCGGAGCCGCAGTCGCGCACCGCCCGGCTCAAGCGCGACGCCGTGGTCGCCGCGCTGCGCACCGGCATGTCCGGGCTGCTGCTGCGCGACCGGATCCGGGTGACCGGGCCGGTCGAGGAGAGCATCGACGGCCACCTGCGGGCGGCGCTCGGCCGGGAGCTGTCGGTGAGCATCCACATCGGACCGGCACGGGCCAACCGCAAGCCGGTGCTGCAGCTGATCAGCCCGGCCGGGGAGACGTTCGCCTTCGGCAAGCTCGGCACCGGCCCGCTCACCCAGCGCCTGGTCCGGGAGGAGACCAACGCGCTGGTCGCGCTGGGCGCCGCCGGGCTGAGCAAGCTGACCGTGCCCCGGGTGCTGCACGCCGGGCAGTGGCGCGGCATGCAGGTGCTGGTGCAGTCGGCGCTGCCGGTGTGGCTGCCCCGGGCACCGCTGGACCCACGCCGGCTGGCCGCCGCGATGCTCGACGTCGCCGGCTGCTGCGGGTACTTCACGGCCACCCTGACCGCCAGCGCGTACTGGGGTGAGATGCGGGGGCGCCTGGCCGCCGTGGCCGACCGGGCGGAGGGGCGGGCCCTGGCCACCGCGGCCGACCTGCTGGCCGGGCGCGTCGGCGACACGATGCTGCGCTTCGGCGCGTGGCACGGCGACTGGGCCCCGTGGAACATGGCGAACCTGGCCGACGCGCTGCTGGTCTGGGACTGGGAACGGTTCGCCACCGGGGTGCCGGTGGGCTTCGACGCGGTGCACTACGAGCTGCAGCGGCGCATCCAGGCCGACGGCGACGCCGCCGCGGCGGTGGACGCGACCGTACGCCGCGCCGGGGAGCTGCTGGCCCCGTTCGGGCTGGCCCCCGAGGTACGGGAGCTGACCGCGCTGCTGTACCTCGTGGATCTCGCCGCCCGCTACCTGTCCGACCGCCAGGCCGAGGCCGGCGCCCGGCTGGGCGTGCTCGGCACCTGGCTGCTCCCGGTGCTGATCCGCCGGGTGGAGGAGCTCTGACATGGACGTACGCAAGGTTCCCTCACCGGTCAAACGGGTGGTGCACCTCGGCTCCCGCTCGTACGGGCGGCTCACCGCGACCACCCGGATGACCCCGTCGTTCCTGATCTGCGGCGGCCAGCGCTGCGGCACCACCTCGCTGTACCGGGCGCTGGCCGCGCACCCCGTTGTGCTCAAGGCGGTGCTGCACAAGGGGGTGCACTACTTCGACACCGGCTACGACCGGGGCATGGCGTGGTACCGGGGCCACTTTCCGCAGCACCGCCACGACGAGCGGGTCCGCGCCAAGTACGGCGAGCCCGCCCAGACGTTCGAGTCCAGCCCGTACTACATGTACCACCCGCAGGCGGCGGCCCGGATCGCCGCGGACCTGCCCGGGGTGAAGATCCTCGTGCTGGTGCGCGACCCGGTGGAGCGGGCGTACTCGCAGCATGCCCACGAGGTGGCCCGCGGCTTCGAGTCCGAACGCGACTTCGGCGCGGCGCTGGCGCTGGAACCGGCCCGGCTGCACCGGCAGGAGGAACGGCTGGCCGACGACCCGCGGTACTACAGCTTCGCCCACCAGCACCACGCCTACCGGGCGCGCGGCGAGTACGCCCGCTACCTGGGCGCGATGGCCCGGCACCTGGACCGCGAGCGGATCCACGTGGTGGAGAGCGAACGCTTCTTCACCGAACCGGAGCAGGTGTACGACGAGGTGCTGGACTTCCTCCGCCTGCCGCAGGGGATGGCCGAACCGCCGTTCGAGAAGCACAACGCGCGGCCGCGTGCGACCGACATGGATCCGGCCGTCCGCCGGGACCTGACGGCCCACTTCGCCCCGCACGACGAGGCGCTGATCACCTGGCTCGGCCGGACCCCGGTCTGGCGCCGCCGATGACCCGCACCGCCGCCCCGGCCCCACCCCTGGAGCCGCGCGCGGCCGGGGCCGGGACCCGGGGGGCCGCCCGGGGCGGGATCGCGGGAGTCGTGGGATCCGCGATCGCGGGGGGCACCGGGGTCGGCGTCACCTGGATCGTGGCGCGGTCGCTGGGCGCCGAGCAGGCGGGCGCGTTCTTCGCCGCCACGGCCGCGTTCGTGCTGGTCGGCGGGCTGGCCAAGCTGGGCACGCAGACCGGGCTGGTGTACTGGCCGGCCCGGCTGCGCGCGGGCGGGCGGGCGCACCTGCTGGGCGCCTGCCTGCGTACGGGCCTGGTGCCGGTGGCCGCCCTGGCGGTGGCGCTCGCGGCCGGCATGTGGCTGGCGGCGCCCGCGATCGCCCGGGTCACCGCCGAGGACACCCCGGCGGTGCTGGCCCAGCACACCGCCGGGCTGCGGGTGCTGGCGGTGTTCCTGCCGTTGCAGGCGCTGACGGACGCGCTGCTGACCGCGACGCGCGGCTACCGGGCGATGCGGCCCACGGTGCTGCTGGACCGGCTGCTGCGCAGCGGGCTGCAACTGCTGCTGGTCGGCGCGGCCGGGGTGGCGGCCCTGTGGAGCGCCGCGAACCTGCCGCTGTTCGCGGCCGCGTGGGCGGCGCCGTACCTGCCGGTGGCGGTGCTGGCCGGGCTCGGCCTGCGGCGCATCTACCGGGCCGGGAAACCGGCCGCCGCCGCGCCGGTCCAGCGGGCCGAACTGCGGGCGCTGCGCCGCGACTTCTGGGTCTTCACCGGGCCCCGGGCGCTGGCCAGCGTCGCCCAGCTCGCCCTGCAACGGGTGGACGTGCTGCTGGTCGCCGCGCTGGGCGGGCTCGCCGCGGCCGCCGTGTACGCGGTCGCGGGCCGCTTCGTCGTGCTCATCCAGTTCGCCAACCAGGGCATCTCCCAGTCGGTGCAGCCCCGCCTCGCGGAGGCGCTGGCCACCGGCGACACGGACACCGCCAACCACCTGTACCGCACCGCGACCGGCTGGCTGGTGCTGGTCACCTGGCCGATCAGCCTGCTGGTGATCCTGTTCGCCCCGGTGTACCTGGCGCTGTTCGGCGACGGCTACCGCTCCGGGGCGCCGGTGGTGGTCGTGCTGGCCTGCGCGACGCTGGTCGCCACCGGGTGCGGCATGGTCGACATGGTGCTGGCGATGGCCGGGCGCACCTCGTGGAACCTCTACAACGTACTGATCGCGCTGGCCGTCACGATCGGCCTCGACGTGCTGCTCATCCCCCGCTACGGCGCGCTCGGCGCGGCGATCGGGCTGGGCTGCGCGATCCTCGCCAACAACCTGCTGCCGTTGATCCAGGTGGGCCGGGTGGCCCGGCTGCACCCGTTCGGGGCCGGGACGTGCGCCGCCGTGGCGCTGTCGGTGGCCTGCTTCGGCGTACTGCCCCGGCTGGTCACCGCGGCGGCCGGGACCGGCGCGTCCGGCCTGCTGCTGGCGCTGGGGGTGGCCGTGCCGGCCTTCTGCGCGGGCGCCTGGCTGCTGCGCCGCCCGCTCGCCCTCGACGCCTTCACCCGCCGCACGACCATCACCGAGGAGGACAGTTGAGCACGGACTACAGCCAGGTGTTCCAGGACACCGACGCGGTCGAGAAATACGAGCACGTCACGTACGCGCCGGACAGCTACGCGTCGCGGATCAACGAGCGGCAGGGCGCGTACGTGCGGGCCATGGTGGTCCGCGAGTTCGGCCCGAACCGGCCGGTGCAGCACGACTTCGCCTGCGGCACCGGGCGGGCGATCCGGACCCTGCACGGCCTGGTCCGCGAGGCACACGGGTACGACACCTCGGCCGAGATGATGGTGAAGGCCGCCGAGGTCGGCTCGCAGGCGCAGTGGCATCTGGTGGCGGCGGACGGCGACGTGCCCGACCCGGTGGTCACCGCGGGGCCCGCGATCGTGACGATGTTCCGGCTGCTGCTCAACGTGGACGACGAGGTACGGGACCGGGCGCTCGCGTTCGCCGCCAAGGCCCTGCCGACCCGCGCCGACGGCGTACTCGTGGTGGAGAACCACGGCAACACCGGCTCGGTGCGGCACCTGCGGGCGCGCCGGCACCGCGGCGACCGGTGGTTCGCCGAGCTGTCGCATGCGCAGGTGACGGCGCTGCTCGACCGGCACGGCTTCGAGGTGGTACGGCGGCGCGGCTTCTCCATGCTGACCCCGTCGCTGCACGAGAAGCGGATCGCCCGCGCCGCCGACGCGCTGGTCCGGCACGTGCCGGGCACCGGCCGATTCGCCGTGAACGTGCTGTACACGGCGCGGCGGAAGAAGTAAGCCCGTGCACAGACCCCTCATCGCCCTGCTGCTCGTCGGAGTCCTCGCGCTCGCCGGCTGTTCGTGGAGTCGGCGGGCCGAGCCCGAACCCACCCCCGCACCCGACCTGACCAGCCCCCCGACCGCGATCGCGGTCAACCCCGGGCCGTTCGAGTCGGGCCCGTTCGCCGCCCCCGCCGCCGGGGCGTACGTCGGTGCCTGGATCAAACCGGCCGAGTTCACCCACGGCGGCCGGGTCGACGCCGTCGACGGCCTGGAGGACGACCTGGGCCGGCGGCTCGACCTCGTCAACACGTACCGCCGGTTCGACGAGCTGGTCGGCACGAAGTCGGACCGGCACTTCCTCAAGCAGGGCTCGACGCTCATGGTCAGCTGGGCGACCGGCGACAACCGGTCCATCGTCGCCGGTTACCACGATCAGCTCATCCGGCACCAGGCGCGGGCGATGCGTTCGCTCAAGCGCCCGGTGCTGCTGCGGATGCGCTGGGAGATGGACCGGCCTAATCTGCGTGCCCAGATGTGGAGTTCGGAGGACTACGTGGCCGCGTGGAAGCACGTCCGGGCGATCTTCGCGGCCGAGGGCGCGGACAACGTGTCCTGGGTGTGGTGCCCGACCGCGGAGGGCTTCGCGCGCGGCGAGGCCCCGGACTTCTACCCGGGCGACGACCAGGTCGACTGGACCTGCGTCGACGTGTACGCGGGCAACCAGTTCCAGCCGATCGGCGCCCTGATGGGCCCGTTCCTGCGGTGGGCCGCGCAGCGTCACAAGCCGATCGTGGTGGGCGAGTTCGGGGTGGCCAAGGCGTGGGGCTCGGCGGGGCGGGCGGCGTGGCTGCGCGACGCGGCCCGTACGTTCAAGGCGAACCCGCAGATCAAGGCGGTCGTGTACTTCGAGTCCGACCCCGTGGGCAACGGCCCGAACCAGCAGTTCCAGCTGACCGGGGACCGGGCCGCCTTCAAGGCGTTCGCGGCGCTGTCGCGCGACCGCTATTTCAATCCCCCGCGACCTCGCTCGCCGAACCCCCGCTGACCTGCCGAGAGAAGAGGGCTTCGACGCCGCGGCGATCCGGGCCCGCACCGAAGGCACTGTGGTCTATCTGGAGAACGGCTCCTACGTAGCCTGATCCGTCGTGGCAGTTGCCCGCCGTGGCATTAGTGGGCTTCTAGGCGCGACCCCTATGCCACAACTTGACTGCGTCTGGCATGACGTAGTCCGGGAACGGCTCCGTTTCCGGATCGACTCCGATCGAGGCACTGGCGCCGGTGACACGAAGAAGCATCTTCGTGCCGTCTGCGCAGACCAGGCTCACACCGCTCGGGGAACTGCCCCGCGCGTCGGTCGGGCCGAGGTCCGATAGCGCAACGAGCTGCCATGAGCGGAACTTCGTCGGGCGTGCGACGTCGAGGAGCTGGACAACGAAGATGGCCAGGCGCGGAGCGCGGCGGGCAGGCGGCGGCATCTCGTCGGGCACCGGGACCGGTGTCTCACCGGGCCAGATCGCACCGAAGATCATCGCGGAGGCGGACGACTGAAAGCGAACCCTGACGCCGCTGATAGACCGGCTCTTGGACGTCTGGATATTCGGCCCCCATGGCTCCGTGGCATCGCCGTAGCGGTCAACCTGCACGATGTCCGGGTGCTCGCTCGCATTGAGCACAACTTCGATGACGTCAAGAATCTCGGCCAGCCGCATTCTGCTCCGATCCATATCTGTTCAGGGCGTGGGGAGTCTAGCCACGGGCGAATCCTGGCAAGGCCGGTGACCGATGGGCCGGTGGTGCCCGCGCATTCGCCGAGCACGAGGTAACCCAGCCATACGGATCAGTGGTAGACGGCATTACGTAGCATGCTGCTCCCCGCCCCGATTGAGCCCTTGGTCCAGCCCAAGAAGCGGTCGTACAGATCCGGAACGGCTCCGCGCGCACCTGCGACCCAGTCATCGATCGCGTCGACCAGGCATGAGCCGAGGTAGATGGCAAGGCCCGTCGGGAAGCGCTCGTACTGCTCGGCGAGCTCGACCTTCGCAGTAGCGCACGGCCATGCTCGGCCGCAGGCGCGGCAGTCCCATGACGGCCGTTCCGCCTGATGTTCTTTACACGACTCCAACATGGCGGCGTCCCTCCGTTGCAGCGGGTCTGCGCTGGGAAAGGCGAGCCGACCCGGCCTCGGCGGCAGCAGCCCGACCCGCCCCGGCAGTCACGCTAGGGTTCAGGGGAATCACAGCTCAATGCTTGTGCGGGCGTGTGCGTCGCAATTGGTTCAAGCGCCTATCGCGTCGATCGCGGCGGTGATGCGCGAGCGCGCTGCGACCCCGTACAGGGCGGCGTCGGACAGCTCAGCGAAGACCTGGGCGTACATCGCAATCTCGCGGGGCTGCGTCACCGTGAGATGCCCGGAGACCAACTCGATGGCGACCTGTTCGTCATCGAACATGTAAAACGCCTCTACCGGCCACGCGCCGCCCCGGTCTGGGTGGAAGGGCAGGATTCCCAGACTTACGTTCGGCAGGGCCGACATGGCAATCAGGTGGCCGAGTTGTCCAGCCATGACCTCGGCGCCGCCGAAACCGGCAGCGAGCGCAGACTCCTCGATCAGACAGGCGAACCGACGACGCGAGTCGCGGAGCACCTGCTGGCGCATCATCCGCGCAGCGACGGCTTCCGCGATGTCGTCCGGCAACGCCCGACGGCGACCGATGGCGGTAAGGACCTCCGTCGTGTACGCCTTCGTTTGTAGGACACCCGGGAGAATGTTCGGCGTGTAAATGCGGAAGTGCCGCGTGCGCTGGTACAGCGGGAGGCGGGACTCCTGAGCGTGTCGTAGTCCGCTGCGCTCCATGCGGCGCCACTCGACCCACATCGTTTCGACGGCGCGGAGCGAGGCGATCAGGTCCGGGATCTGGTCGGGCACGCCGCAGTGTTCGCACCATGCACGCACGTCAGCCTCCGAAGGTGCCGCGAACCCGTGCTCGATCCGCGACACCTTCGCGTGGTGCCGACCCATTCGCCCCGCGAGTAACACCGCTGTGAGCCCAGCCTCTACCCGGATCTCACGAAGCCTCAGCCCAAGGGCCTCGCGGGCTTGCTGGGCGCTGGACGACGAAGACGCAGGCAACGGGGCCTAGCTTGTGGGCAGTCGGTAGTCCGCGTGTGGCGTACCCTGCGCCCAAGCGACATCGAACGCTTCAGTGAGCCGCGCTGCTAGCACGGCGTCGTCGCGTAGTTCCTCATCGATCCAGTCACCGTCGCCGTTGAAGTGGTTGAACACCACGACATCATCGATGACCCAGAAGTCAGCCGGCGGAAGGAACAGATCCGTCGCGACGCGGCGCGAGAGCCAGCGGACATCCTCGCCGGCCGCGAGGTTGTGGGCCGCCGTGATGTCGTACTCATAGTGGACGTAGTCGGAGACAGGCTCAGAGATGACGCGAAGTCGGCGAACGGCGACGCCCCTCGCGGTGACCTCGCGGACCATATCGGACCACCCCGCCCGCGTCACGGCGACATCCGGCAGCTGCCCCGCCCGCCAGGTTCGCCAGTCCGGGTCATCGAGCGTGTACCAGTCCCGCAACTCGAGGTGAATCGCTGACCGGGTGGACGCCTTGAGGAGGTCAGCGATCCTCGACCCCGGCACCATACACCTCCTGCAGGAACGGAACCATGCGGCTCGGCAGCCGGAGCACTGTCTCACGATCGGGAATCGGGCCGGTCGCCTGGACGGCGGCAAGCGTCGCCGCGTCTTCGATCTTCCAACCTTGAACCACGATGCTTCCGTCCTCGTCGTCCACCCACACCGTCGGTGAGCCACCATCAGGGCTGCCGGGGTCCTTGCCGATGAACCGCAGCGACATCTTGGTCTCCTAACGGGTCCTCGTAGGCACGTTGTGAGCGAGTCTGCGCGTCGATGCTCGGCGACTCAAGAGGGTGTGCGGAAGTGTGCGCGGCTCTTTGCAGCCGCCAGGGACCGTAGGAACGCATCCCTATCCCGACAGTCCTCGTAGGCGGGGCCGGACCATCCGGGTACCCGGCGGGATCCAGGCGATCGGCCGTCAGGCGTAGCCGCCTGATACGGCAAGTTCGTGAGGATCAGCGGCGGGCGGAGACGGCTAGCAGGCGCAGCGCGTACGGGGCGCCCTGGCTCAGATAGCGGCGCGCCAGGCGGCGCGGCTCGCTGCCCAACCGGTGCACCCATTCCAGGCCGGTGCGCTGCATCCAGCGCGGCGCGCGCCGTACGTCGCCGGCCACGAAGTTGACCGCGGCGCCGCAGCCGACGAACCAGGTCTGCGGCAGGTCGGTGCGCAGCCGGGAGATGACCTGCTCCTGCTTGGGGAAGCCCAGGCCCACCAGGACGACGTCCGGCTGCGCGTCGACCACCTTGGCGCAGAACTGCGCGTACCGGGTCTCGTCATGCTCGAAGCCGAACTCCGGGCACAGGGTGCCGCCGACGCGCAGGCCGGGGCAGGCGGCGGCGAGCCGGTCCGCCGCCCGGGTGGCGCCGTCGGGCAGGTCGTCGGCGCCGGGCGCCCCGCCGATCACGAAGATCGAGCGGTCGTCGCGGCCGAGACCCTCCGACAGGGACCAGACCAGGCTGCTGCCGGCGACCCGTTCGGGCAGCGGCATCCCGGTCAGGCGGCTCGCCCACACCAGCGGCATCCCGTCCGCCACGACCAGGTCAGCGTCGTCGAGGAACGCCCGCAGGCCCGGATTGGCGCGGGTCATCCGCAGGATGTCGACGTTGGGGGTGATGATCCGGCCGCCCCGGCCGCAGGCCAGCGCGTCCCGGACGACCGCGACGACCTCGGCCTCGGTGATCCGGTCGAAACCCGTCCCGTCGAGGTATACCCGCTCGAAAGCCTCGGTTGTCAATCCCACGCCTCCTTCAGCCTGGTTCGCTCGTTATAGGAGCGAAACGAATGAAGGCGGGACAAAGTGGCACGGGTGCTGTTTGTGGGCGGGCTAGGACGTAGCGGGACAACCCTGGTCGAGCGCCTGCTCGGCGAGCTGCCCTCCGTTCGCGCCCTCGGCGAGGTCGTCCACCTCTGGCAGCGCGACATCCGCGACGACGAGCGTTGCGGCTGCGGGGCACGGTTCTCCGCCTGCGCGTTCTGGCAGCAGGTCGGCGAGCGGGCGTTCGGCGGCTGGGGCACCGTTGACGTGGACCGCATCCAGGCCCTGCGCGACGCGGTCGAACGCACCCGGCACATCCCCCGGCTCGCCGCCGCCTCGCTACCCCCGGCGCAGCGCGCCGAGGTCCGCGAGTACGCCGCCTACTACGCCCAGGTGTACGCGGCGGCCGCCGAGGTCTCCGGCGCCGCGGTGGTGGTGGACTCTTCCAAGCACAGCGCGCTCGCCCACGTGCTGCGCTGGGCCGACGACGTGGACCTGCGGGTGGTGCACGTGGTACGGGACGCGCGCGGGGTCGCGTACTCGTGGACCAAGACGGTGGCCCGGCCCGAGACCGACGGCGCCGAGGAGATGACGCGCTACTCCCCCGGCCGCTCGGCTCTGCTGTGGAACGCGCACAACGCCGCGTTCGGCCTGCTGGCCCGCCGCGGCGTCGCGGTCCGCCGGGTTCGCTACGAGCAGTTGCTGGCCGATCCGCGCCAGGCGTTGCGCGAGCTGGCCGCGTACGTCGATCTGCCGCTCACGGACGCCGACCTGGACTTCCTCGGCGACGGGCACGCCGACCTGACGGTGGGGCACAGCGCGGCCGGCAACCCGATGCGGTTCCGGGTGGGCCGCGTCCCGCTGCGCCACGACGACGCCTGGGTGCGCGCCCTGCCACGGGGTCAGCGCCGCCTGGTCGGCGCGGTGTGCGCACCCCTGCTGCGCGCCTACGGCTATCCGCTCAACCCCGCAGCCCCTCAGGAGGCGTGATGAACTGGCCGTCCGTCGGCGTCGTGATCCCCACCCGCAACCGCCCCGAGCTGGTACGCAAGGCCATCGCCGCGGTACGCGAGCAGGAGTATCCCGGCGCGCACACGGTCGTGGTCGTCTACGACCAGGCCGAGCCGGACCACACGCTCGCCACCGCCGAGGGCGTCGGGGTGCAGGTGCTGACGAACCGGCGCGCCTCCGGGCTGGCCGGCGCCCGCAACACCGGCATCCTCGGCCTGGACACGGAGTTCGTGGCGTTCTGCGATGACGACGACACCTGGGCGCCGGACAAGCTGCGCCGGCAGGTCGCGGCGCTGCTGGCCGAGCCGGACGCCGAGTTCGCGACGTGTGCGATCGAGGTGGAGTTCGAGGGCCGCACCACGGCGCGGCTGGCCGGCTGCAGCCGGGTCACCGTGGATCAGCTCGCCCGCTCCCGGATGGCGATGCTGCACTCGTCGTCGTTCCTGATCCGCCGCGAGGCGCTGGCGGAGGATGCGATCGGGCTGGTCGCCGAGGACGCCCCGGGCAGCCAGAACGAGGACTGGGATCTGCTGCTGCGCGCCGCCCGCCGGACCCCGATCGTGCACGTGGACGAGCCGCTGGTGCGGGTGCTGTGGGGCCGCACCTCGCACTACGCGTACGAGTACGCCACGAAGATCTCCTCGCTGCGGTGGATGATGCAACGCCACCCCGAGATCAGCGGCTGCCGCCCCGGCGCCGCCCGGGTCTACGGCCAGCTCGCCTGCTGGTCGGCGGCCAGCGGCAACCGCAGCCAGGCGTGGCAGTTCAGCAAGGAGGCGGTACGGGCCAACTGGCGCGAGCCGCGTACCGCGATCGCGCTGGCGGCCATGACGGGGGCCGTCAAGGTGGAGAACGTTCTCTCCGCGCTGCACAAGCGGGGCCGTGGGATCTAGCCGTTAGCGAGCGCACGCCAAGGTAGCCCAGCCGGCGAAGGTCACTCTTTTGCGCACACCCGGTCGTCAGGTAATGTTCGCACGTGTTCGAATCAGTGCGGTTGATCCGACGTAGCGGCATGCGCCGCCCGGGCCAGGGCGTCCGCTGATGCTGGCGCAGCAACGCCAGGCGGCGATCCTGGACCGGGTACGCGCCTCGGGCGGCGTGCGGGTGAGCGAGCTCGCCACCGAGTACGGCGTCTCCGACATGACGATCCGGCGCGACCTGGAGGCCCTGGCCGACCGCGGGCTGCTGGAGAAGGTACACGGGGGGGCCACCACGGTGACCCCGGGCTCGGCGCACGAGCCCGGCTTCGCCGCGAAGTCGGAACGCCAGCGCACGGAGAAGGCCGCGATGGCGATGCGCGCCGCGGCACTGGTGTCCCCCGGCGACGCCATCGCCCTGTCCGCGGGCACCACCACCGCCGGGCTGGCCCAGCGCCTGGTCGACGTGCCGGAGCTGACCGTGGTGACCAACTCGATCCCGGTCGCGGACATCTTCTACCGGGCCGGGCGCCCGGATCAGACCGTGGTGCTCACCGGCGGCACCCGGACCCCCTCCGACGCGCTGGTCGGGCCGGTCGCGGTCGCCGCGATCGGCACGCTGCACCTGGACATGCTGTTCCTGGGCGTGCACGGGATGAGCGAGCGGGCCGGTTACACCACGCCGAACCTGATGGAGGCGGAGGTCAACCGGGCGCTGGTCGAGGCGGCGGAACGCCTCGTGGTGCTGGCCGACCACACCAAGTGGGGCACGGTCGGCATCTCCTCGATCGTGCCGCTGGACGCCGCCGACGTACTCATCACCGACGACGGCCTGGACGCCGCGGCCCGGGACCTGCTGGCGGAACAGGTGGCCGAGCTCATCGTGGTGACCGCTCCGTGATCGCCCAGCGCACCGCGATCGAACTGAGCGACGGCCGGGAACTCATCTACTTCGACGAGAAGCCCGGCGCGGACCGCTCGTTCCCGGACCGGCGTCACCTACCGCCCCCGCCACCCGCCTCGCAGCTGCGGCTGGACCCGCTGGTGGACGAGTGGGTCGCGGTCGCCGCGCACCGGCAGACCCGGACCTTCCTGCCGCCCAGCGACCGGTGCCCGCTGTGCCCGTCCACTGCGGACTTCGCCAGTGAGATTCCGGCGGACGACTACGACGTGGTGGTCTTCGAGAACCAGTTCCCGTCGTTCAGCGACCGGGTGGCACCGGACGAGATCACCGAGCTGACCGAGGCGGTCCCGGTGCGTTCCGGTATCGGGCGCTGCGAGGTGGTCTGCTTCACCAGCGACCACACCAGCTCGTTCGGCGCCCTGTCGCCCGAGCGGGTCCGCACGGTGATCGACGCGCTGGCCGACCGCACCGAGCTGATGTCCGCGCTGCCCGGGGTGGCGCAGGTGTTTCCGTTCGAGAACCGCGGCGTCGAGATCGGGGTGACCCTGCACCACCCGCACGGCCAGATCTACGCGTACCCGATGCTGCCGCCGCGCACCCAGGCGATGCTGGGCGCGGCCCGCCGGCACGCGGCCACGACCGGGCGCAATCTGTACGCCGACGTGCTGGCGGCCGAGCAGAAGGCACAGGTACGGGTCGTCGCGGCCAACGAGCACTGGACCGCGTACGTGCCCGCGGCCGCGCGCTGGCCGTTCGAGGTGCAGGTGGCCCCGCACCGGCAGGTGCCGGACCTGCCCGCGCTCGACGACGCGGAACGCGACGCGTTCGGCCCGCTGTATCTGGACGTGCTGCGGCGCCTCGACGCGCTGTTCGGCCAGCCGATGCCGTACATCGCCGCGTGGCATCAGGCGGTCGTCGGCGCGGGCCGGGAGCTGGGCTACCTGCACCTGCAGGTGTTCAGCGTCCGCCGGGCCGCCGACAAGCTGAAGTTCCTGGCCGGATCCGAGTCCGCGATGGGCGTCTTCGTCAACGACGTCGTGCCGGAGACGGCCGCCCGGATGCTGCGCGACGCCTGCTGACCGGCGGCCCAAAGGCCACCCAAAGATTCCTTCCTAGGCTCCGGGCGTAGCCCGGGCGCACCCCACTTGGGACGCACCCGGAAACTTCTCGGAAGGAATCCCGTACAGATGAATATGCAATCTCGTGGCGTGTTCGCCGCCGGCATCGCCCTGGCGGGCCTCGTGGTGACCGGGGCACCCGCAGCGGCGCAGGAACCGGACGCGCCGACCTACGTCCGGGCGAACGTGAAGACCGGCGGCGCCGAGGTGCGCGGCCCGGAGTGGCTCAACTTCGACGACGCGGCGGTGAGCGACGACGGCCGTTTCACGGTCTTCTCCTCCAACGCGACGGATCTGGTCCCCGGCGACACCAACACCTCGTGGGACGTCTTCCTGCGTGACAGCGTCAAGGACGAGACGACCCGGATCAGCGTCTCCAGTTCCGGCGAGCAGACGACCTACGGTGGGGCCGGCCTGAAGAGCGCCTACAGCGGTGAGTCGTCGATGAGCGCCGACGGCCGGTACGTCGTCTTCACGTCGCACGGGCCGAACCTCGTGGCGGACGACACGAACAACTCCTCCGACATCTTCCTGCGCGACACGGTCGCCGGTACCACCACCCGGGTGAGCCTCACCGAGACCGGCGCCCAGGCCGACAAGCAGAGCTACCGCCCGGCCCTGAGCGCCGACGGTCGCTTCGTCGCGTTCGTGACCTGGGCCGCCCTGGTGGCGGGCGACACCGACACCCGGCCGGACGTGTACCTGCGGGACCTGACGTCCGGGCGCACCGTGCTGGTGAGCGAGTCCTACGACGGCTCACCGGTCGAGGTCGACGGCTTTGGCTTCGACGACCTGGCCATCACGCCCGGGGGCCGGTTCGTCGCGTTCCAGACGGACGCCACGAAGCTGGTCGCGGATGACACCAACGGCAGGGCCGACGCGTTCGTCAGGGATCTGCAGACCGGCACCACCGTCCGGGCCTCGGTGTCCGACTCCGGTGCGCAGGCCGACGCGGGCAGCTACTGGGCGTCGATCAGCGCGGACGGACGATACGTCGGGTTCACGTCGAATGCGAAGAACCTCGTGCCGGGCGTCACCGACGGCCGGTACCAGGCGTACGTGCGTGACCTGGCCGAGGGGACCACGACGCTGGCCAGCGTCCGTGACGGCGCCGCCTACGACGACGACTTCACCGAGTTCGCCCAGATCAGCCCCGACGGCCGGCACGTGGCGTTCCAGGTCGCGTCCTTCAAGGACCCGTACCCGACCGACATCTTCATCCGGGACCTCGACGCGCAGACCACCCGCCGGGTCACCGTGTCGCCCGCGGGTGGGCACCCCAACGGCGAGAGCTGGGGCGGACGGTTCAGCCACAACGGCCGGCACCTCGTCTTCAAGTCCGAGGCGTCGGACCTGGTCGACGGGGACACCAATCGCAGCAAGGACATCTTCGTCCGGCTGAACGTCGGCTGAGGATTGGGGGGCGGGGGGCCCGGGACAAGGCCCCCCGCATGGGAAGGGACGGCAGGCGCGCTGCAGCACGCCCACTGGCGGTTACCGGCATCAAGAGAACCGGTCGGCGCCCGGGACAAGGCGGCCGGACCGGCGGGCGACCCTTGAGTGGCACCGCCTGCATCCGTTCTGCCTAGAGAAACGAGGCCCATACCCCCCGGTTACGCGTCTCTAGCGCACAGTTTGTCCCGATTATGGATCATAGTTTGCCGGCCGGGCCGTAGTACGCCGCCCGCATCAACGCCTGCATGTCGTCCAGCATCGGCATCCGCGGGTTGGCCGGGGCGCACTGGTCCAGGTAGGCGTTCATCGCCTGCTGCGGCAGGGCCGCCAGGAACGCCTGCTCGGCCACGCCGGCGGCCCGGAACGACGGCGGGATGCCCACCGCGTCGCGCAACCGCTCGACCGCGGCCGCGTACGACTCCACCCCCTGCTCCGGGGTGTCCGCGGGCAGGCCCAGGGCCCGGGCGATCTCCTGGAACCGCTCCGGCGCGGTGTACCGCTCGTACTTGGGCCAGGCCGTCAGCTTGGCCGGAACCGTGCCGTTGTACCGGATCGCGTGGGGCAGCAGGATCGCGTTCGTGCGCCCGTGTGCGATGCGGAACGTGGCACCCAGGGTGTGCGCCATGGCGTGCACGATGCCGAGAAACGCGTTGCCGAACGCCATGCCCGCGACCGTCCCGGCGTTGTGCATCTTCTCCCGCGCCCGCGGGTCCGCCCCGCCGTCGCGGACCGCCCGTTCCAGGTTCTCGAAGATGAGCCGGATCGCATGCAACGCCAGCCCGTCGGTGAAGTCGTTGGCGTACACCGACACGTACGCCTCGGTGGCGTGGGTCAGCGCGTCGAACCCGCTGTCGGCCGTCACCACGGCAGGCAGGTCCGCGGTCAGTTCCGGGTCCACGATCGCCACGCTGGGCGTCAGCGCGTAGTCGGCCAGCGGGTACTTCTGCCCGGTGACCGTGTCCGTGATGACCGCGAACGGGGTCACCTCGGCGCCCGTGCCCGAGGTCGTCGGCACGCACACCAGCCGGGCCAGCGCCCCCGGCGCGGGGAAGCGGAACGCGCGCTTGCGCACGTCGAAGAACTTCTCCCGCAGGTCGGCGAAGTCGACGTCCGGGTGCTCGTAGAGCAGCCACATCACCTTGGCCGCGTCGATCGGCGAGCCGCCGCCGAGCGCGACGATGGTGTCCGGCCGGAACTCCCGCATCACCTCCGCGCCCCGGCGGACCGTGTCGATGCTGGGTTCCGGTTCGACGTTGTCGATGACCTGGATGGTGACCGGCTCGCCGCGCTCGCGCAGCACGGTGCTGACCCGGTGCACGTACCCGAGCCGGGTCATGGTGGCGTCGGTGACCACGGTGACCCGGCGGACGCCGGGCATGTCGCGCAGGTAGCGGATCGCGTTCGGTTCGAAGTAGACCTTCGGCGGCACCTTGAACCACTGCAGGTTGTTCGTACGCCGCCCGATCCGCTTGATGTTCAGCAGGTTCAGCGCCGACACGTTGTTGGACACCGAGGTGTGGCCGTAGCTGCCGCAGCCCAGCGTCAGCGAGGGCAGGTAGGCGTTGTAGATGTCGCCGATGCCGCCGTGCGAGGCGGGCGCGTTCCAGATCACCCGGACCGCCTTCACCCGGTGCCCGTACGCCTCGGCGACCGCGGCGTCGCAGGTGTGGATGACGGCGCTGTGGCCCAGGCCGTGGAACTCCACCATCTGCTCGGCGTACGCAAAGCCCTGCTCCTGGGTGTCGGCGTGGAGCAGCGCGAGGACGGGGCACAGCTTCTCGCGGCTCAGCGGCTCGGCCGGGCCGACCTCGCCGATCCCGGCCAGCAGGACCGAGGTGTCCTCGGGCACCGCGAACCCGGCCTGGGCGGCGATCCACGCCGCGGACTGCCCGACGACCGCGGTGTTCAGGGTGCCGCCCGCGCAGTCGGCCCCGTCGCCGTCCGGCGGGAAGAGGAAGCGTTCGAGCAGCGCCTTCTCGTGCGGGCTGGCGACGTGCGCGTGCAGCCGCCGGAACTCGTCAAGCGCCTGCGCCGCGATGGCGGAGTCCAGGATGACGGCCTGCTCGGAGGCGCAGATCATCCCGTTGTCGAATGTCTTGGACAGCACGATGTCGTGCACCGCGCGGCCCACGTCCGCGGTGGCGTGCACGTAGGCGGGGACGTTGCCCGCGCCCACGCCCAACGCGGGCTTGCCCGCCGAGTACGCGGCCCGCACCATCGCGTTGCCGCCGGTCGCCAGGATCACCGACACGCCGTCGTGGTGCATCAGCGCCTGCGTCGCGGCCAGCGACGGCTCGTCGATCCACTGCACGCAGTTCTCCGGCGCGCCCGCCGCCACGGCCGCCTCGCGCACCACCCGGGCCGCCTCGGCGCTGCACCGCTGCGCGTGGGGGTGGAACGCGAAGACGATCGGGTTGCGGGTCTTCAGCGCCAGCAGCGCCTTGAAGATGACCGTCGAGGTGGGGTTGGTGACCGGGGTGAGCCCGCACACCACACCGACCGGGTCGGCGATCTCCACGATGCCGTCGATGTCGTCGCGGCGCACCACCCCGACCGTCTTGAGCCCGGCCATGCTGTGCGTGACGTGCTCGGCCGCGAAGATGTTCTTGACGGCCTTGTCCTCCAGCACCCCGCGGCCGGTCTCCGCGACCGCGAGCTGGGCCAGCCGGCCGTGGTGGTGGATGGCCGCCACGGACGCCTTGCCGACGATGTGGTCGACCTGCTCCTGGGTGAAATCCGCATAGTCGGACAAAGCCTTCTCCGCGCCACGCACCAGTTCGTCCACCATGGCGTTCGTGTCCGACATATCCACACCCTTCGTCGTCCGGTCCCATGACCATCCTTGGACGAGGAGCGCGTGGTGACTGCGGGCCAACGGCACGGCCCGGAGGGACCATGGTCCCGCCGGGCCGGAAAGCTCTTTTCGGTACGGGCGTCAGCCGAGCTTGCCCGCCAGGTTCGCCTCGAGCGCGTTCATGAACTCGTCGGTGGTCAGCCACGGCGCGTCGCGGGAGATGAGCAGCGCCAGGTCCTTGGTCATCTGACCACTCTCGACGGTCTCGACGCAGACCCGCTCGACGGCCTCGGCGAACTCGGTGACCGCCGGGGTGCCGTCCAGCTTGCCGCGGTGCTTGAGGCCACCGGTCCAGGCGAAGATCGAGGCGATCGGGTTGGTCGAGGTCTTCTCGCCCTTCTGCCACTGCCGGTAGTGCCGGGTGACGGTGCCGTGGGCGGCCTCGGCCTCGACGGTCTTGCCGTCCGGGGTCATCAGCACCGAGGTCATCAGGCCGAGCGAGCCGAAGCCCTGGGCCACGGTGTCGGACTGCACGTCACCGTCGTAGTTCTTGCAGGCCCAGACGTAGCCGCCCTCCCACTTCATCGCGGCGGCGACCATGTCGTCGATCAGCCGGTGCTCGTAGGTGATCCCAGCGGCCTTGAAATCCTCCGCGAACTCCGTCTCGAAGATCTCCGCGAACAGGTCCTTGAACCGGCCGTCGTACGCCTTGAGGATCGTGTTCTTCGTCGACAGGTAGACCGGGTAGTTGCGGGCCAGGCCGTACCGGAACGAGGCGCGGGCGAAGTCGCGGATGGACTGGTCGAAGTTGTACATGGCCTGGCCGACACCACCGCCCGGGAAGTCGGCGACGTGGAACTCCATGGGCGCCGAGCCGTCGTCCGGGGTGAAGGTCATCGTCAGCTTGCCCGCCTTGGGCGTGACAAAGTCGGTGGCCTTGTACTGGTCGCCGTGGGCGTGCCGGCCGATGACGATCGGCTTGGTCCAGCCGGGTACCAGCCGGGGTACGTTCGACATGATGATCGGCTCGCGGAAGACGACGCCGCCGAGGATGTTGCGGATCGTCCCGTTCGGGGAGCGCCACATCTTCTTCAGGCCGAACTCGTCCACCCGGGCCTCGTCCGGGGTGATCGTGGCGCACTTCACGCCGACGCCGTGCCGCTTGATGGCGTTCGCCGCGTCGATCGTGACCTGGTCGTCGGTCTCGTCTCGGTGCTGGATCGACAGGTCGTAGTACTCGAGGTCGACGTCGAGGTAGGGCAGGATCAGCTGCTCACGGATCTGCTTCCAGATGATCCGAGTCATCTCGTCGCCGTCGAGCTCCACGACCGGGTTTTTGACCTTGATTTTCGCCATCGGCCGGCGCTCCTCTCCCGGGACACATGTTTTAGCAGTACGAGCGTACTGCCTGACGGTGGGAGATCATCGCCGACCCCGTCCGTGACCACCCCGATTCCGCAAGATACCCCGCCGTTCCCGGGCGGACGTTCGGAGGGGCGAACACCGTTCCCTGTGACGTAACCGACACCGTGTTACATCGAAGTATGTCGTTGTCCAGCTTCTCCTTCCCCGTCAGCCGCCGCCGCTTCGTCGCGGGCGCCGCCGCCGTCGCCGCGGGCCCCCTGCTGATCACCCACGACGGCGGGTACGCGCGCATCCGCAACGGCCTCGGCGCCCGCGTACCCGCCGGCGTCTTCACCCTCGGCGTCGCCTCCGGCGACCCGCTGCCGGACGGCGTGGTGCTCTGGACCCGCCTGGCCCCGCAACCCACCACCGGCGGCGGGATGCCCACCCAGAACGTGGCGGTGGACTGGGAGGTCGCCGAGGACCCGGGCTTCAGCCGGATCGTCCAGCGCGGCTCGGCCACCGCCACCCCCGAGTACGCCCACTCGGTGCACGTCGAGGTGCGGGGCCTGCGCCCCGACGCGGTCTACCACTACCGGTTCAAGGCCGGCGACCAGATCTCGCCGGTGGGCCGCACCCGGACCGCACCGGCGGCCGACGCCCGGCCGTCTCGGCTGCGCTTCGCGTTCGCGAGCTGCCAGGACTACCAGGCCGGGTACTACACCGCGTACCAGCACCTGGCCGCCGAGGACCTGGCGTTCGTGGCGTTCCTCGGCGACTACATCTACGAGGGCGCACCCAATCCGGCCGCGATCCGCCGCCACGAGGGCACGGGCGAGCCGACCGGGCTCGTGCAGTACCGCAACCGGCACGCGCGGTACCGGACCGACCCGGACCTGCAGGCCGCGCATGCCGCGTTCCCGTGGATCGTGACGCTCGACGACCACGAGATCGACAACAACTGGGCCGACGAGATCCCGCAGGACCCCGACCAGCAGTCGCCGTCGGCGTTCCGGGCCCGCCGGACCGCCGCGTTCCAGGCGTACTACGAGCACATGCCGCTGCGCCGCAGCTCACTGCCCTCGGGTCTGGACATGCAGGTGTACCGGCGGCTGCGGTTCGGGACCCTGGCCAGCGTGCACGTTCTGGACACCCGCCAGTACCGCAGCGACCAGCCGGGCACCCTGGCCGGCGCACAGGACCCCACGCTGACCATGACCGGGGCGGACCAGGAGCACTGGTTGACCGAGGGTCTGCGCAGCTCCGGGGGCACCTGGAACCTGCTGGCCAACCAGGTGATGTGGGCGCAGAACGACCGCAGGGCCGGGCCGGAGCAGGTCTTCGACTACGACAACTGGGACGGCTACCGGGTCCAGCGGCGGCGGCTGCTGGAGCTGTTCGGCACCGGGCAGGTCGCGAACCCGGTGGTACTCACCGGCGACCGGCACTGCACGTGGGTCTGCGACCTGCGGCCCGACTTCGACGATCCCGCGTCACCGGTGGTCGGCGCCGAGCTCACCGGCACGTCGGTCAGCTCGGGCGGAAACCCCGACGTGGCCGCGTTCCATGCCACGTACGACCCGATCATGCGGGAGAGCCCGCACTGGCGCTACATCGACAACCGGCGCGGCTACGTCGTCTGCGACGTGGACGCCCAGCGCCTGCTGAGCAGCCTGCGCGTGGTCGACACGGTGTGGGCGCCCACCGCCACCGTGCGCACGGCCGCGCAGTTCGTGGCGGAGGCGGGGCGGCCGGGCATCGCGGAGGTCGACGAACAGGTCGCGCCCGCCACCGGCACCCCGCTGCTCGGGCCGGTCTACGACGTCCACGACGACCAGCACAGCTTCCCGTTGCGGCCGTAGCAAAGTTGAAGAGTTCCGGTCGGCTACGCGCCGAAACTCTCCAAGACCCGCACGGCAAAGGCCGGGACCGCATGGTCCCGGCCTTCCCGGTG
Organism: Krasilnikovia cinnamomea; assembly: GCF_004217545.1. Taxonomy (NCBI): domain Bacteria; kingdom Bacillati; phylum Actinomycetota; class Actinomycetes; order Micromonosporales; family Micromonosporaceae; genus Krasilnikovia; species Krasilnikovia cinnamomea. The sequence continues at coordinate 4,252,385 of NZ_SHKY01000001.1, read as the reverse complement.
AACGAACCTAGATCTTGGTCGGTTTCCGCCCCCGGGAGGGCGAGTATCGACCAAGATCTGCCGACTCAGAGGTCGGCGACGTCGGCCTGCTTGGCGCGGACGGCCTCGGCGGCCTCCTTGAGGCCCGCCAGCTCGGAGTCGGTAAGCTTCGTCTCGACCACCCGGCGCACGCCCTCGGCGCCGATCTCGGCCTCCACGCCCAGGTAGACGCCCGAGATGCCGTAGTCGCCGTCGACCCAGGCGCAGACCGGCATGACCGCGCCGGAGTCCTCCGCGACCGCCTTGGCCATGCGGGCGGCGGCGGCGGACGGCGCGTAGTACGCCGAGCCGGTCTTGAGCAGGGCCACCACCTCGGCGCCGCCGTTGCGGGTCCGGGTGACCAGCTCCTCGATCTTGTCTTCGGGCAGCAGGTCGGACAGCGGCTTGCCGTTGACCGTGCACCGGCTGGGTACGGGCACCATCGTGTCGCCGTGCGAGCCGAGGGTCAGGGTCTGCACCGCGCCCACCTTGACGCCGAGGGTCTCGGCGACGAAGTGGGTGAACCGGGCCGTGTCCAGCATGCCGGCCTGGCCGAGAACCCGGTTCTTCGGGAACTGGGTGGCGATCTGGGCCAACGCGGTCATCTCGTCCAGCGGGTTCGAGACCACGATGACCACGGCGTTCGGGGCGTACTTGGCGACGTTCTCGGAGACCTGGCGAACGATCTTGGCGTTGACGCCGAGCAGGTCCATCCGGCTCATCCCCGGCTTGCGGGGCAGCCCGGCGGTGATGATGACGACGTCCGAGCCCTCGATGGCCTCGTAGCCCTCACCGTTCGGGCCGGTGGTGGCGCCGACGACCTTGGTCTCGAAGCCCTCGACCGGCCGCGACTGGTTCAGGTCCAGCGCGAGACCCTCCGGCTTGCCCTCCACGATGTCGGTGAGCACCACGGTGTCGAAGATGTCGTACTCGGCCAGACGCTGCGCGGTCGTGGATCCGTAGAAGCCGGCGCCGACGACAGTGACCTTCTTGCCCATGCCTCTCCCTCCCGGAAAGCAGCCCTCCCGGAACGTGGGTGGACTTTTCCGGACCGTATCAGCCGGTTAACGATCCCTTACCTGGCAGGGGGAGTCAGCGGGAGGTGTGCCACTCGGCGCGCTCCACCACGTTGGTGAGCAGCATCGCCCGGGTCATCGGGCCGATCCCGCCGGGCATCGGCACCACCGCCCCGGCCACCTCACGGACCCCGGGCGCCACGTCGCCGGTGTACCGGCCCTTGCCGTCCTCCCCGACGACCCGGGTGAGCCCGACATCGACGACCGTGGCACCGGGCTTGACCATGTCGGCGGTGATCAACCCGGGCACGCCGACCGCGGCGATCACGATGTCCGCGGCCCGGGTGTGGGCGGCGAGGTCGACCGTGCCGGTGTGACACAGGGTCACGGTGGCGTTCTCGCTCTTGCGGGTCAGCAGCAGCCCCAGCGGGCGGCCGACCGTCGTGCCGCGCCCCACCACGGTCACCTCGGCGCCCTTCAGCGCGATGTCGTAGCGGCGCAGCAGGTGCACGATGCCGCGTGGGGTGCACGGCAGCGGACCGTCGTAGCCGAGGACCAGGCGACCCAGGTTCACCGGGTGCAGGCCGTCGGCGTCCTTGTCGGGGTCGATCCGCTCCAGGACGCGCTGGGTGTCCAGGTGCTTGGGCAGCGGCAACTGCACGATGTAGCCGTGGCAGTCCGGGTTCGCGTTCAGCTCCGCGACGACCGCCTCGACCTGCTCCTGGGTGGCGTCGGCGGGCAGGTCGCGCCGGATCGAGGCGATGCCGACCTCGGCGCAGTCGCGGTGCTTGCCGGTCACGTACGCGTGTGAGCCCGGGTCGTCACCGACCAGCACCGTGCCGAGCCCCGGGACGACGCCGCGCTCCCCGAGAGCCTTGACCCGCTGGAGCAGGTCTTCCTTGATCGCCGCCGCGGCGGCCTTGCCGTCCAGAATCGTCGCCGTCACGCGTCGATCCTGCCAGAACGCGCTCAGTCGCCGACCACCGCACCGTACGCGGTCGCGAACAGCGCCGCCTGCGCCAGATCGATCTTCGCGCCGGTTACGTCCACCCCGCGCAGCGCCACCCCGCCCAGGTCCGCCCCGCGCAGGTCCGCGCCCTTGAGCACGACGTCCTTGAGCTGCGCGCCGGACAGGTCGGCGCCGCGCAGATCGACCCGGGTCAGGTCGGCGCCGGTCAGGTCCGCCTCGCGCAGGCGCAGCGCGCCCAGCTTCGCCGCGGTCAGGTTCTGGCCGCGCAGGGACACGAACGAGAAGTCGCCGCCCTCGACCGTCAGCGGCCGCAGTCCGCAGTCGACGAACTGGCTGCCGGTGAGCTTGCACTCGGTCAGCCGGGCGTCGAAGAACGAGCACCGCTGGAACTGCGACTGCACGATCGCGCACGTCATCAGCTCCGCCGCGTTGAAGCGGACGTTGCCGAAGTGGCAGTGCGCGAACGTGCAGCCGGTGAGCCGCGCCTCGGAGAAGTCCACGTCGTGGAACGCGCAGTCCTCGTAGTGCGCGCGGTCCCACTCGACCAGGGCCCAGTCCTTGGCGGAGAAGCGCTCGTTGCGGACGACCTCCATGTCGGTCAGTGGAAGAAGTGCCGGGTGCCGGTGAGGTAGACGGTCAGTCCCGCCTTCTGCGCCGCCTCGATGACCAGGTTGTCCCGGACCGAGCCGCCCGGCTGCACCACCGCCGAGATCCCCGCGGCGATCAGCACCTCCAGGCCGTCCGGGAACGGGAAGAACGCGTCCGACGCGGCCACGCTGCCCCGGGCCCGTTCGGCGCCCGCCCGCGACACCGCGAGGTGCGCGGCGTCCACCCGGTTGACCTGGCCCATGCCCACGCCGACCGTGGCGCCGTCGTGTGCCAGCAGGATCGCGTTGCTCTTCACCGACCGGATCGCCCGCCACGCGAACGCCAGATCCCGCAGCACCTCGGGGGAGGCCGGCGCCCCGGTGGCCAGGGTCCACCCGGCCGGGTCGTCGCCGGGCGCGTCGATCCGGTCCGCGGTCTGCACGAGGATCCCGCCACCGACCTGGCGGATCTCCGCGGGCGCGGGCGACCACGGCGGCGCGACCAGCACCCGCAGGTTCTTCTTCTCGCGCAGCACCTCGACCGCCTCCGGGGCGAACGACGGCGCGACGATCACCTCGGTGAAGATCTCCGCGACCTGCTGCGCGAGCTCCACCGTGACCTCACGGTTGACCGCGATGACCCCGCCGAACGCGGACGTCGGGTCGCAGGCGTGGGCCTTGCGGTGCGCCTCGGCGACGTCCACGCCCACCGCGATGCCGCACGGGTTCGCATGCTTGATGATCGACACACACGGCTCGGCGAAGTCGTTGGCCGAGCGCCACGCGGCGTCGGCGTCCACGTAGTTGTTGTACGACATCTCCTTGCCGTGCAACTGCTCCGCCTGGGCCAGGCCCGCCGGGGCGGCCGGGTCCACGTACAGGGCGGCCTGCTGGTGCGGGTTCTCGCCGTAGCGCAGGGCGGTGTCACGGCGCAGCGCCAGGCCCGCGAACTCGGGCCACTCCGCCGGGGAGAGAGTGGTGGCGCACCAGTTCGCGACGGCCACGTCGTACTCGGCGATGTCCGCGAACGCGCGGGACGCCAGCAGCTTGCGCTGGGCGAGGGTGAAGCCGCCATCGGCGAGGGCCGCCAGGATCAGCGGGTACGCCGCCACCGAGGTCACCACCGCCACGGAGGCGTGGTTCTTGGCGGCCGCGCGCACCATGGCGGGCCCGCCGATGTCGATCTGCTCGACGCACTCGTCCTCGGAGGCGCCCGACGCCACGGTAGCGGTGAACGGGTACAGGTTCGACACCAGCAGGTCGAACGGCTCCACCCCCAGGTCGGCGAGTTGCTCGGCGTGCGCGGGCAGCCGCAGGTCGGCCAGCAGACCGGCGTGCACCCGCGGGTGCAGCGTCTTGACCCGGCCGTCCAGGCACTCCGGGAAGCCGGTGAGGTCCTCCACCCGGGTCACCGGAACCCCCGCGTCCGCCACGGTGGCGGCGGTGCTGCCGGTGGAGACGATCTGCACCCCGGCGGCGTGCAGGGCCTGCGCGAGCTCGACCAGGCCGGTCTTGTCGTACACGCTCAGCAGTGCCCGCCGCAGCGGACGGCGACCCTCGTCGGTCATGGGATGGTGACCTTTCTTCCCGTGATGGTCCAGCCCTCGCGGACCAGCCGGCCGACCTGCTCGACGAGCTGGCGGCGCTCCGCTTCCTTGATCCGCTCGGTCAGCGTCTCCTCCGTGTCGTCGTCGAGCACGGGCACGCTGACCTGGGCGATGATGGGTCCGGTGTCGACACCGGAGTCGACGAAGAACAGGGTCGCCCCCGCGATCTTCACCCCGTACGCGAGGGCGTCGCGCGGGCCGTGGATGCCCGGGAAGCCGGGCAGCAGCGCGTTGTGGGTGTTGATGTACCGGTCGCCGAAGGCAGCCAGGAACTCCGGGCCGACGAGTTTGAGGAAGCCGGCCGAGATGACCAGATCAGGCTTATGCTCGGCAACATGCGCGGTCAGCGCCGCGTCCCAGTCCTCGCGCGACGGGTAGGCCTTGACCGCGTCGACGAACGTGGGCACGCCGGCCGCCGCGGCACGGTCGAGCCCGGCGATGCCGTCGCGGTCGGCGCCGACCGCGACGACGCGGGCCCCGTACGCGGGGTCGGTGGCCGCGTCGAGCAGGGCCTGCAAGTTGCTGCCGGAGCCGGAGACGAGGACGACCAGGCGGGCGGGCGCGGGGTCTCTCACCCGAGCACCCTATCGCCGCCGCCGGAAACGCTCGCCCACGGGTCGGCATAGGGACAGCATGAGCGCCGATGATCGGCTAGGCTGCCGATCCGCTGATCGATGCGAAAACCGTCACGGATACCGTACGGAACAATTCCTGGAGGATCTGAATCGTGACCACGCCGCCGCCTTACTACGGTCCGCCGGCCCAGCCGGCCAACGACAAGACGACCCTCTGGGGTGTCCTCGGCATCGTCTTCGCCTTCTGCTGCTCGCCGCTGGGCATCGTGTTCGGCATCCTCAGCCTGATGGAGGCCAAGAAGGTGGGTAAGGAGCCCACCCTCGGCTACATCGCGATCGGGCTCTCCGCTCTACTCTTTGTCGTCGGCATCGTCCTGAACGTCACCGGTGTGCTTGGCGGCCTGACGGGCGGCAAGTCCTAAGCAGCTCCCGCACAGGGCGTCCCGGGTCTGCCGGGGCGCCCTGTGTCGTCGGTGCGCCACCCCGACGCCCGTCAGGCTCCGACCACGCCATCTGCCCGGCACGCTGCGGGCGGCGCCCGTTCCACCTCGGAAGGCAGACATGCAGCCAGGCCAGGACCCGTACCAGCAGGACCCGTACCACCAGCAGCCGCCGCCCCCGCCGGGGTCGTACCCGCCCCCACCGGACCAGGGCTGGTACCCGCCGCAGTACTACGCTCCGGCGGCGCCGCAGAACACCCAGGGCCTCGTCGGCATGATCCTCGGCATCGTGGCGCTCGTCTTGCTGCCGTGCTGCTCCTTCCTGGGGCTGCCGTTCGCGATCGCGGCCGTCGTTCTGGGCTACCTCGGCCTGAACAGGGTCACAACGGGCCGGGCCACCAACCGCGGTCAGGCGTGGGCCGCCCTCATCTGCGGTGGCGCCGCCCTCGCGCTCAGCCTGCTCTTGGTGATCTACGCGCTGGTCGCGGGCGTGTGGGACTTCACCACGTACCAGAACTTCTGATCCGTAGGCATCAATGGCGGTCGGCCGACTGCCGCCACGCGCGGGCGGCCGCCGCGCCGAGCAGGGCGGAGACCGCGACCACCCCGGCCGCGACGAGTCCGACCTGCCACGACACCGGGCCGATCTGCGCCAGCCGTCCGTCGCCCAGCGAACCACCGGACAGGCGGCTGAGGACACCCAGCAGCAGGCCCGCGACCGGCCCCGCGACCAGCGCCGATCCGATCACCAGGGGCCAGCCCGGCGCCGTGGGCGGGGGCAGTTCGCCCCGCCCGGGCGCGGCCGTCCGGCCACGCGCCAGGCGCCGGGTCAACAGCGCGCCCGCGACCATGCCCGCCAACACGGGTACGGCCAGCAGCGCCGCGCCGCCCGCCCCCATCGGACCGTCCGGCAGCCCGGCCAGCAGCGGCAGCGTGGGCAGCGGCCCGACGGTCACCTCGGTCAGCCGGATCGCGGAGTCCGCGCCCAGCGAGAAACCCGGCCCCAGCAGATAGGCGGCCGCCCACACGGCGGCGTTCACCCCGTACGCGAGGCTGACCAGGGTGATCCCGGCCTGCCCCACCACCCCGGTCCGGTACGCCGCGATGGTGTCCGCCGCCTGCCCGCCGCCGACCGCGACGGACAGCCCCGCGAATCCCGCGCCCGCGGCCAGCACCAGCAGCGCGGCCACCACCCCGGTGCGCGACCCGTGCCGCAGCACCGCCGGGACGCGCCTGGCCAGCGGGACCACCGCGTCCGTGCCGTGCAGCGCCCCGAACAGCGCGCCGACCGTGCCGATCAGCAGGAACGTGAGGGCTGCCCGGCCCACCGACACCGCCGTGCCCCGGCCGTCGACAACGGCCGCGGCCGCCGCACCCAGCAGGGCGTACGCCGCGCCGACCGCGCCCGCGACCAGCAGGGCGGCCCGGGTGGAGCCGGTGCGCCGGACCCCGACGGCCCGGGTGACGTGCAGGCCGGCGCGGCTCAACCGCCAGATCACGAGCGCCGTGAGCAGCAGCGGGGTGAGGGCGAGCGGACCGATCGAGGTGCCCAGCGGCACGCCGTGGCCCAGCAGCCACCCGGCGAGGCCGGCGTGGGCGGCCCCGGCCAGCCCCCCGGCCCCCTCGAACGTGCGGGCCAGCCCGATGACCGCGGTGACCGGCAGGTAGGTCAGCAGCGCCGCCCAGAGCGTCGCGAACCCGGCCGCTACCGGCAGCGGCGCCCGGGGCCGCCGTGGCGGCACGGGCAGCCGTACGGTGTCGCGCCGGGCCAGCATGGCGGCGTCGACCCGGACGGTGTCGCGGCGCGCCGGATCGTCCCCCTCGGAGTCGTCGTCGGAGCGTGCGCGGCCCGAACGTTCGGCGGTGTCGCCGCGCGGGCCGAGGGGCACGGTGTCGCGGGTCGCCGGGTCCAGGCGCACGGTGTCCCGGGTCGCGGCGGCGCTGACGTCGACCAGCAGGTCGAACTCGACACCCGCCGAGTTGTCGCGGCGCGGCGCGGGCGTACGGGTGTCGAGGGGCACGGTGTCGCGGGCGGCCAGGTGGGCCGCCTCGGCGGCCGCCAACCGGTCCTCCGAGCCGGCACGTCGACCGTCGGGAGGATCGGGTGTGGTCGGCATCGTCGCCTACTTTTCCACGCGGAATGGCGTGCGGCGATGGTTTTCCCGCCCCGAACGACCACGGCGAGGGTTTTCCATGTACGAACGCCCGAAACGCGGCGCGCCGCCGCTCGGATGTGGGGCATCCGGGCGGCGGCGCGCCGTGACGGTGACCGGGATCAGCTCATGACCTCGCGCATCAGGCGCGCGGTCTCGCTGGGGGTCTTGCCGACCTTGACACCGGCGGCCTCCAGGGCCTCCTTCTTGGCGTCGGCGGTACCGGCGGAGCCGGAGATGATCGCGCCCGCGTGGCCCATGGTCTTGCCGGGCGGCGCGGTGAAGCCCGCGATGTAGCCGACGACCGGCTTGGTGACGTGCGCCTTGATGAAGTCGGCGGCCCGCTCCTCGGCGTCGCCGCCGATCTCACCGATCATGACGATCGCGTCGGTGTCGGGGTCGTCCTGGAACGCCTTGAGGGCGTCGATGTGGGTGGTGCCGATGATCGGGTCACCGCCGATACCCACGCAGGTCGAGAAGCCGATGTCGCGCAGCTCGTACATGAGCTGGTAGGTCAGGGTGCCGCTCTTGCTGACCAGGCCGATGCGCCCGGCGGGCGTGATGTCCGCGGGGATGATGCCCGCGTTGGACGCGCCCGGCGAGGCGATGCCGGGGCAGTTCGGGCCGATGATGCGGGTCTTCTGCCCCTGCGCCACGTTGTGCGCCCAGAACGCGGCCGAGTCCTGCACCGGCACGCCCTCGGTGATCACCACGGCCAGCGGGATCTCGGCGTCGATGGCCTCGACGACCGCGGCCTTGGTGAACTGCGGCGGCACGAAGATGACCGTGACGTCGGCGCCGGTCTCCTTCATGGCCTCGGCCACGTTCGCGAAGACGGGCAGGCTGGTGCCGTCGAAGTCGACCGTGGTGCCGGCCTTGCGGGGGTTCACGCCGCCGACCACGTTGGTGCCCGCGGCCAGCATCCGGCGGGTGTGCTTGGAACCCTCCGAGCCGGTCATGCCCTGGACGATGACCTTGGAGTCCTTGGTGAGCCAGATAGCCATGTCGTCATACCCCCGCAGCCGCGAGCTCAGCGGCGCGCTCGGCCGCACCGTCCATCGTGTCCACCCGCTGGACCAGCGGGTTGTTCGCGCCGTCGAGGATCGCCCGGCCGGCCTCGGCGTTGTTGCCGTCGAGGCGGACGACCAGCGGCTTGGTGACCCTCTCGCCGCGCTGCTCCAGCAGGGCCAGGGCCTGCACGATGCCGTTGGCGACCTCGTCGCAGGCGGTGATGCCGCCGAAGACGTTGACGAAGACCGACTTCACCGACGGGTCGGACAGCACGATCTCCAGGCCGTTGGCCATGACCGCGGCGCTGGCGCCGCCGCCGATGTCGAGGAAGTTGGCCGGCTTGACCCCGCCGTGCCGCTCCCCCGCGTACGCGACCACGTCGAGCGTCGACATGACCAGGCCCGCGCCGTTGCCGATGATGCCGACCTCGCCGTCGAGCTTGACGTAGTTGAGGTCCTTGGCCTTGGCGGCCTGCTCCAGCGGGTCGACCGCGGACTGGTCCACGAGGGCCTCGTGGTCCGGGTGCCGGAACGACGCGTTCTCGTCCAGGGTGATCTTCGCGTCCAGGCAGAGGACCTTGCCGTTGCCGGTCTTGGCCAGCGGGTTGACCTCCACCAGGGTGGCGTCCTCGGCGACGAAGGTCTGCCAGAGCTTCACCGCGATGTCGGCGACCTGGTCGGCGACCTCGGCGGGGAACTGCGCGGCGGCGACGATCTCGCGGGCCTTGGCCGCGTCCACGCCCTTGTTGGCGTCGATCGCGATCTTCGCGACCTTGTCCGGCTGCTCCTCGGCGACCTGCTCGATCTCCATGCCGCCGGCCACGCTGGCGATGCACAGGAAGGTGCGGTTCGCGCGGTCCAGCAGGTACGAGAAGTAGTACTCGTCCGCGATGTCCGCGGTCTCGGCCAGCATCACCTTGTGCACGGTGTGGCCCTTGATGTCCATGCCGAGGATGTCGCTGGCGCGGGCCTGCGCCTCATCCGCGTCGGCCGCGAGCTTGACGCCGCCGGCCTTGCCGCGGCCGCCCACCTTCACCTGCGCCTTGACGACGACCCGGCCGAGGCGCTCCGCGATGGCGCGGGCCTCCTGCGGGGTCTCGGCGACGCCGCCGCCCAGCACGGGCAGCCCGTGCCGTTCGAACAGGTCGCGCCCCTGATACTCGAACAGGTCCACGTGTCCCCTTTCGCTCGCGACGCGTTGCTGACGGCAAGCCGCACCTTTGCGTCCCGACCTGTGTCCGCGGCGCGCCGATGCGGCGCCGCAAGCGTGAGAGAGTCTCGGCTCCTGCGCTGCAGGGAGGCCTCACCCGCAGACTAGCGACCGGCCCGGCGCCCCTGCCTGGGCGGGGGTTCGGTGTGCCGGACCGCACAGGCCCGGCGCCCGCGCGGCGACACTGCGAAAAAGTGGTAACAGCGCGCGTAACCCTGCGAGAAAGGCGTCGTTGAGTGTGTTGTCGGAGCGCTGACAACGCACCGGCGAGCAGGCGGCCGATGCCCTGTCGGTCGAGGGGTGGCGGCGGGGCGTCGTGCATGGAGGGGCCGGACGTGTGAGGGGTGCGTCCGGCCCTTCCCCTTCGCTCGTACACGGGCGATTTGGCCGCTTGGTGGTGGGGTCAGCTCACCCGACCGGGGTTGCGACATTGGCGCGTACCCATTCGATGATGGACGCGGTGGTCGCACCGGGGGTGAATATCTTCGCCACCCCGAGTTCTTCCAATTCGACGATGTCGTCGGCCGGAATGATGCCGCCGCCGAATACCACGATGTCGCTGGCGTCGCGCTCCGTGAGCAGTTCCAATACGCGGCGGAACAATGTCATGTGGGCGCCGGAGAGCACGGAGAGCCCGATCGCGTCGGCGTCCTCCTGGACGGCGGTCTCGACGATCTGCTCGGGCGTCTGATGCAGCCCGGTGTAGACGACCTCCATGCCGGCGTCGCGCAGCGCGCGGGCGACCACCTTGGCCCCGCGGTCGTGCCCGTCCAGGCCCGGCTTCGCGACGACGACCCTGATCCGTTCTTGCATTGCGACCCCTTCGTCGACCAGCTTCCTGAACGAACGGTAACCCCCCACCGTTGAACCCGGGAAGCGATCGCTCCGTACTACCGGTCGGCGTGCGGTGCACTCTTCCGCGCGGAGCAAGCACCCGAAAGCGTATTCCGGATCACATGACTATCTGCTCGGGAGGCAGTTACACAGCGCTAGCAACGAGGTCGATCAGAAAAGGTCACGAAGTCGGACATTAGCAGTCGAATACGTCCCGGAAAGTGTCAGGGAATTGGCGCTGCGACTTGTGACGCGCGTTGCGTTTCGTTACCGTGGCCCACGGCTGTCAACCGGTTAACCCCGAACCGACGGCTCGGCCAGCCACCGTTCACCTGGTGTTACTCGCCTGATGGCGGCCGCCTTGTTGTCAACGACGGAGGGTCTGATTCGTGCGCCAGCGCTTGTCGTCTGAGCCCGATCGCTACCGCGGCCGACGCCGCGTTCCCACCCCTCCGCGCAGCCGTTACGCCTACGTCGCCGCCTCCGCCTTCGTTGGAGCCGGTGTCGTCGCCATGGGCGCCGGTAACTTCCCGGACGCCAAGGCGGTCAGCCCGACCGTCCTGCACAACCTCGAGAACGCCTCCGCCGCCTCCAGCCAGATCGCCGACCGCGCCGCCGACCCCGGCCGCGCCTCCCGGAGCCAGCAGCGCGGCACCGACAAGGCGGCCAAGGCCAGCGAGGTGAAGGCCGAGGACGTCTGGCTGCTGCCCCTCGACGAGTACACCTTCACCTCGCCGTACGGGGTCCGCTTCGGCAAGCTGCACGCCGGCATCGACCTGGCCGCCCCCGAGGGGGTGCCGTACAAGGCGGTGCACGGGGGCACGGTGACCGCCGCCGGCTACAACGGCGCCTACGGCTACTCGATCACGATCCAGAGCCCGGACGGCACCGAGACGATCTACGGGCACTCCCGCCGGGTGCTGGTCAAGACCGGTGACGTCGTCAAGGCCGGTCAGGTCATCGGTGAGGTCGGCAACACCGGCTATTCGTACGGCACCCACCTGCACCTCGAGATCCACGTGCACGGCAACCCGACCGACCCGATCACCTTCCTGCGGGACCGGGGCGTCGACATCAAGCTCCAGGTCGAGTCGATCTACGCCGGGCTGGCCTCCGAAGCCTCCTGAGCCACCGCTCATCTGCGTCGCATCTCGGGTGCAACCCGGGAGGTAAGCGACGTCACATTTGCCCTCTCCTCATGGTCCGCCGGGCGTCGCCGACAGGAAATTGTCGGACAAGGAACCGGATCCAGGGAGGGCTTCGCACCGTGCAGCATCGAGCGAAGCACCAGGCGGGTGGCCGGCACCGCCGTACCGATGCGCTGCACAGCCATCGCGCTCCCCGTACCCCGCTGGTGCCGCTGGTCGTCGGCGAGCGCAACCGGTACGTGGTGACCGCCGCCGCGCTCGTCGCCGGAGTCGGCGTCGCGGGTGTTTCCGCCGCCGCCGCGAGTTCGTACGGGGCCGCGACTGCCGCCGCCAAGGCGAATCTGCATCCCGCCGCCCGGACCCAGGTCAGCCCCGCCCCGACCCCCGTCAGCCCGACCACCCCGGCCGGGGGCGTGCCCGCCGGGGCTGCCACCGGAATGCCCACCCCGGGGCAGGCCGGCGTCGCGGGACTGCCCGGCGCCCCGATCACGGTGCTGCCCGGCACCACGCCGCAGCCCGCCGCCTCCGGAGGCCAGTCCGGCAACGGCGGCCTGTCGTGGCAGGCGCCGCGCCGCAAGGCCAAGCCGGTGCCCGTGGTCGCCTGGGTCAACCCCATGCCCGGGGCCACCACCACGTCCTGCTTCGGCGAGCGCTGGGGCCGCATGCACGAGGGCGTCGACCTGGCCGCGCCGGACGGCACCCCGATCCGGGCCGCCGGTGCGGGCCTGGTCGTGACCGCCGGGCCCGCCGAGGGGTACGGCAACGCCGTGCTCATCGACCACGGCAACGGCTACCTCACCCACTACGGGCACATGTCCAAGATCACGGTGAAAGCGGGCCAGCGGGTCAAGGCCGGTGACCAGATCGGCAACGAGGGCTCCACCGGCCACTCCACGGGGCCGCACCTGCACTTCGAGGTGCACGAGGGGCGCTACAAGAACCCCGTCGAGCCCACCGCGTGGATGCGCCAGCGCGGCGTCGACATCGGCGGCTGCGGGGAGCCCGCCGGTCCGCCGAAGGACTGACCGGCTCGGGCCCCTCGGCTAGAGCTTCTCCAGTGGCGCGTGCCGCAGCACCAGCCACATCACCTGGTCGCCGAAGTCGATCTGGGCCCGGGCGCCCGGGCCGTGCCCCTCGACCGTGACCACCCGGCCCAGGCCGTACCGCTGGTGGTTGACCCGGTCGCCCGCCGCCACCTTGGGGGGCTGCTTCAGGTCGCTGGCCGTGGCCAGGCGGCTGGCGTCGATGCCGAGGCGGCCCGCCAACTCCCGCGCCTTCGGGGTGCCCCCGGCGAAGCCGCCACCCCGGGCCCGGTCACCGCCGCCGCGCCCGCCGACCCCGCCGCCGGTACCGGACCAGGACGTGTACGACCCGCCGGTGCGCTCCCAGCGGACCAGCTCGGTCGGCAGCTCGTCGGTGAACCGCGACGGCGGGTTGTACTGCGGCTGGCCCCAGGCCGAGCGGGTCACCGCCCGGGACAGGTAGAGGCGCTGCCGGGCGCGGGTGATCCCCACGTACGCCAGCCGCCGTTCCTCCTCCAGCTCGGTGTTGTCGCCCAGCGCCCGCATGTGCGGGAAGACCCCGTCCTCCAACCCGGTCAGGAACACCACCGGGAACTCCAGGCCCTTGGCCGTGTGCAGCGTCATCAGGGTGACGACGCCCTGATGCTCCGGGTCGTCCGTGGGCACCTGATCGGCGTCGGCGACCAGGGCCACCTGCTCCAGGAAGCCCTCCAGGGTGGCGCCGGGCGCATCCGGGTCGGTGGCCTGCGCCTCCACCCGCTCGGTGTACTCCCGGGCCACGCTGACCAGTTCCTGCAGGTTCTCCACCCGGCCCGCGTCCTGCGGGTCCAGGCTCTCCTCCAGCTCGGACAGCAGGCCGGAGCGCTGCAGCACCGCTTCGAGCACCTCCTCGGGCGGGGCCGTGCGGGACAGCTCGCGCACCTCGTCGAGCAGTGCCACGAACTCCGCGATGGAGTTCGCCGCGCGGGTGGAGATGCCCGGCGCCTCCTTGGCCTTGCGCAGGCTCTGGCCGAACGAGATCCGGTCGCGGGTGGACAGTGCCTCCACGCACGCCTCGGCCCGGTCGCCGATGCCGCGGCGCGGGGTGTTCAGGACCCGCCGGATGCTCACGGTGTCGTCGTCGTTGACCACGGCCCGCAGGTACGCCAGCGCGTCACGGACCTCCTTGCGCTCGTAGAAGCGCACCCCGCCGACCACCTTGTACGGCAGCCCGACCCGGATGAACACCTCCTCGAACACCCGGGACTGGGCGTTGGTGCGGTAGAACACCGCCACGTCGCCGGGGCGCACCCGATCGTGGTCGCAGAGCCGGTCGATCTCCCGGGCCACCCAGTCGGCCTCGGCGTGCTCGGTGTCGGCCACGTACCCGACGATCTGCTCGCCCGCGCCCTGGTCGCTCCAGAGCCGCTTGGGCTTGCGGGAGGTGTTGCGGTCGATCACCGCGTTCGCGGCGGACAGGACGGTCTGGGTGGAGCGGTAGTTCTGCTCCAGCAGGATGGTGCGGGCGTTCGGGTAGTCGCGCTCGAACTCCAGGATGTTGCGGATGGTGGCGCCGCGGAACGCGTAGATCGACTGGTCCGCGTCGCCGACCACGCACAGCTCCCCCGGCGGCAGCTCTCCCTCGGCCGGGCCGACCAGCTCCTTGACCAGCATGTACTGCGCGTGGTTGGTGTCCTGGTACTCGTCCACCAGCACGTGCCGGAACCGCCGCCGGTAGGCCTCCGCGACGTGCGGGTGCGACTGCAGCAGGTGCACGGTGGTCATGATGATGTCGTCGAAGTCCAGCGCGTGCGCCTCCTTCAGGCGGCGCTGATACAGCGTGTACGCCTCGGCGAGTGCCCGTTCGACCGGGCCCTTGGCGCGGGCCGCGAAGTCGTCCGGCTCGACCAGCTCGTTCTTCAGGTTCGACACCTGGGCGGCCAGGCCGCGGGCCGGGTAGCGCTTCGGGTCGAGGTCGAGCTCGCGGGTCACCAGCTGCATGAGGCGCCGGGAGTCGTCCGCGTCGTAGATGGAGAAGGTGCTCTTGAGCCCGGCGTGCTCGTGCTCGGCGCGCAGAATGCGCACGCAGGCGGAGTGGAACGTCGACACCCACATGAGCCGGGCGCGCGGGCCGACCAGGGCGGCCACCCGCTCCTTCATCTCACCGGCGGCCTTGTTGGTGAAGGTGATCGCGATGATCTGGCCCGGGTGCACGTCCCGCTCGGCCAGCAGGTAGGCGATCCGGTGGGTGAGCACGCGGGTCTTGCCGGACCCGGCGCCCGCCACGATCAGCAGCGGCGACCCGGCGTGGGTCACGGCGTCGCGCTGCGGGCCGTTCAGGCCGGTCAGCAGCGCTTCGGGGGAGGTCCGTGGCGCGGGCGAGCGCGGCGCGGGTGACCCCTGCGCGGCGGGCGCGGCGAACAAGGGCGGTGTGTTCTCAGGAAGGGCTAGCATCGCGGGAGCAAGTCTATGTCGCGGCACCGACAGGTTCGCCGCCGCGCGGGCCCCCCGCCGCCCGGGCCAGACGCTCGCAATCGAGTTGTCACCCGGCAGAGGTAGCGGTGACCAGCATCGATGCACGAGGCTGTGGACGATCAACTGGACCGCACCCCCTACCGGGAGACCGATAACATGAACCACCCTCGCCTTCGCGGCAGGGCTGCGCTTCGCCACCTCGCGGCGTCCGCCCTCGCTCTGGCAGTCGCGGCCACCCTGCCCCTGACCCAGAGCAGCGCCGCCGCCGCGGCCCCGAACCCGCGCCCTGACGTACTGGCCGCGCCGCTGCCCGGGCTCGCCCCCGCCGGCGTCTCGGCCGGGCTGCCCCTGGGCGCCACCGTCAAGGGCCAGTTCCTCAGCTACAACGACTTCCACGGCGCCATCGACCCGCCCGGCGGCAGCGGCGCGGCCGTCAACGGCGTCCCCGCCGGCGGCGTCGAGTACCTCGCCACCTGGCTGAAGAAGCTGCGCGCCGAGGCCGCCGACGAGGGTCGCAAGACCATGACGGTCGGCGCCGGTGACCTGGTCGGCGGCACCCCGCTGGTCAGCGCCGCGTTCCACGACGAGCCGACGATCGAGCTGATGAACGAGATCGGGCTGCAGATCAGCTCGGTCGGCAACCACGAGTTCGACGAGGGCGTCGCCGAGCTGCTGCGGTTGCAGCGCGGCGGGTGCCACCCGGTCGACGGTTGCCAGGACGGCGACGGCTTCGGCGGTGCGGACTTCACGTACCTGGCCGCCAACACGATCAACAAGAAGACCGGCCTGCCGATCCTGCCGCCGATCGACATCCGGTTCGTCGGCGGCGTGCCGGTCGGCTTCGTCGGCCTGACCCTGGAGGGCACGGCCGGCATCGTCAACCCGGCCGGCATCAAGAACGTACGCTTCGCCGACGAGGTCGAGACCGCCAACAAGTGGGGCAGCCTGCTGAAGCTGTTCGGCGTCAAGGCGCAGGTGCTGCTCGTGCACGAGGGCGGCCAGCAGAACCCGCCCACCGGCGCCACCCCCGGGGTGTCGGACTGCGCCAACTTCTCCGGGCCGCTCCTGCCGATCGTGGCCGGGCTCAACCCCGAGTTCAGCCTGGTCGTCTCCGGCCACACCCACCGGTTCTACTCGTGCACGCTGCCGAACCGCGCCGGGACCTCCGTGGTCACCAGCGCCGGCAGCAACGGCCAGCTGATCACGGACATCGACTACACCCTGGACCGGCGCACCGGCCGGTTCGCCGAGGTCAGCGCCCACAACGTCGTCGTCGAGAACGGCGTGCCCGACGGCAACGGCGGCTGGCTCAAGGACGCCAAGGGCGTCTTCCTGAAGAACCCCGACACGGTGGACCCGGCGGCGAAGAAGGTCGCGGACAAGTACCGGACGGCGGTGGCCCCGATCGCCAACCGCGTCGTCGGCGCGATCACCGCCGACATCGTCCGCACCCCCACCCCGGCCGGGGAGAGCCCGCTCGGCGACGTCATCGCGGACGGCCAGCTCGCGTACACCCGCAGCCAGGGTGCACAACTCGCGCTGATGAACCCGGGTGGCATCCGCGCCGACTTCGACGCCGAGGCCAGCTCGGGCGGCGAGCCGAACGGCCAGGTCACGTACGGCGAGGCGTTCACGGTGCAGCCGTTCAACAACCTGGTCGTCACCCAGACGCTGACCGGCGCGCAGCTCAAGAACGTGCTGGAACAGCAGTTCGTCGGCTTCGGCGGGCAGACCACCCAGAAGATCCTCCAGGTGTCCAAGGGGTTCACGTACACGTGGAGCGCCTCGGCGGCGCCGGGCAGCAAGGTCCGGGACCTCAAGCTCGACGGCGTGGCGATCGACCCGGCGGCCACCTACCGGGTCACGTCCAACGACTTCCTGGCCAACGGCGGTGACGGGTTCACCAACCTCACGGCGGGCACGGACCGCGCCACCGCCCCCGGCTTCGACGTCGACGCGCTGATCGCGTACCTCGGTGCCGGCGCGCCGGTCGCACCCGGCCCGGTCGACCGGATCACGACCACGCCCTGATTCCCACCCTCCGGGCCGTTTCCTTGCGGAGCGGCCCGGAGCCAGGGCATACTCGGCTGCGTGACCCAGCAGGCGCGATTTTTCTTCTATGGCACCGGAAGTCCGGCCGCCGTAGGACGCGTCTGAACGACAGACCTACATCGAGCCCCGGGCTTCCCAGCCCGGGGCTTGATGCTGCCCGGGCCAGGCAGACCGGGTCGCACGCACCCGAGGAGCACGACATGACCGCCGACACGCTGGACACAACGACCGGCGCCGCCGCGTCCGAGGCCGCGACCGAGATCCGTACGATCCGCGAGCGCATCGACGAGATCGACCAGGCCCTGATCGACCTGTGGCTGGAGCGGGCCCGGCTGTCCCAGGAGGTCGGCCGCACCCGGATGGCCTCCGGCGGCACCCGGCTGGTGCTCTCCCGCGAGCGGGAGATCGTCGAACGCTTCCGCGAGGCCCTCGGCGCGGACGGCACCCAGGTCGCCCTGCTGCTGCTGCGCGCCGGCCGCGGCCCGCTCTGACCGCGCCGCCGCCCGCAGGCGGCGCGGGGTCAGCGGGGCAGCAGCGGGCGCGGGTCGGCGAAGTGGCAGGCGCTCGGATGCGCCGAGCGCTCCCGGATCTGCAGCAGCGGCTCGTGCTCGGCGCACCCCGGCTGCGCCTTCCAGCAGCGGGTGCGGAACCGGCACCCCGACGGCGGGTTCGCCGGCGACGGCACGTCGCCCTCCAGCACGATGTGCGCGCGGCGGCCGCGCAGCCTCGGGTCCGGCACGGGCACGGCCGACAGCAGAGCCTGCGTGTACGGGTGGGTCGCCCGCTCGTAGATCTCCGCGTCCCGGCCCTCCTCCACGATCTTGCCCAGGTACATGACCGCGACCCGGTCGCTGATGTGCCGCACCACGGACAGGTCGTGCGCGATGAAGATGTACGAGAGCCCGAACTCGTTCTGCAGGCCCTCCAGCAGGTTGATGACCTGGGCCTGGATCGACACGTCCAGCGCCGACACCGGCTCGTCGCAGACGATGATCTCCGGCCGCAGGGCCAGCGCCCGGGCGATGCCGATGCGCTGGCGCTGGCCGCCGGAGAACTGGTGCGGGTAACGGTTCACGTGGTCCGGGTTCAGCCCGACCGTGTCGAGCAGCTCCTGCACCCGGCGGGTACGGCTGCCCTTCGGCGCCACGTCGGGGTGGATCTCGAACGGCTCCCCCACGATGTCGCCGACGGTCATCCGCGGGTTCAGCGAGGTGTACGGGTCCTGCATCACCATCTGGATGTTGCGCCGGGCCCGCCGCAGCGCGGCCCCGGAGAGCCGCACCATGTCCTGCCCGCGCACCATCACCGAACCGGCGGTCGGCTTCTCCAGCCCGACGAGCAGCTTGGCGAGGGTGGACTTGCCGCAGCCGGACTCGCCGACCACCCCGAGGGTCTCGCCCCGGTGCAGCCGCAGGTCGACCCCGTCGACCGCGCGGACCGCGCCGATCGCGGAGCGGAACACGATGCCCCGGGTGATCGGGAAGTGCTTCACCAGGCCGCGGGTCTCCAGCACGACATCGCTCATCGAGCCACGACCTCTCCCCAGAAGTGGCACCGGACGTGGCGCCGCGGTGCGATCGTGTGCGCGGGCGGCGCCTCGTAGCGGCAGATGTCGCGGGCGTACCCGCAGCGCGGATTGAACGCGCAGCCGGGCGGGATGTCGGTCAGCGTCGGCGGCAGCCCCTGGATGACGTTGAGCTGGCGCCCCTTCATGTCCAGGCGCGGGATCGATTCGAGCAGGGCCTTCGTGTACGGGTGCCCCGGCCGGTCGTAGATGTCGAAGACGGGCGCCTCCTCGACGACCTTCCCCGCGTACATGACCGAGATCCGATCCGCGACGTCCGCGACCACGCCCATGTCGTGGGTGATGAGCAGCAGCCCCATGTTGCGTTCGCGCTGCAGCTCGGCCAGCAGGCCCATGATCTGCGCCTGCACGGTGACGTCGAGGGCGGTGGTGGGCTCGTCCGCGATGAGCACGTCCGGGTCCAGGGCCAGCGCCATCGCGATCATGACGCGTTGCCGCATACCGCCGGAGAACTGGTGCGGGTAGTCGTTGATCCGGGTGGCGGCGGCCGGGATGCGGACCCGGTCCAGCAGCTCGACCGCGCGTCGCTTGGCGTCGGCGCGGGACATGCCCCGGTGCACCCGGAACAGCTCGGCCAGCTGGAACCCGACCGAGTACACCGGGTTCAGCGCGGACAGCGCGTCCTGGAAGATCATCGCGATCCGGTTGGCGCGTACGGTGCCGCGCTGGATCTCCGGCAGGCGCAGCAGGTCGACGCCGCGGTAGCGGATCTCGCCGCGGGTGATGAACCCGGGCGGGGTGTCCAGGATCCCCATGATCGCCTGGGCGGTCACGGACTTGCCGCAGCCCGACTCGCCGAGCAGCGCCAGGGTCTCGCCCGGGGCCAGCCGCAGCCCGGCGCCGTTCACGGCGCGGGCCACGCCGTCGCGGGTGCGGAACTCCACGTGCAGGTCGTTGACCTCCAGCAGCGGGGCACGCGGGTCGGTACCGGGGAGGGCGTCGAGGTCCGCCATGATGTCCGTCATTTCACCGCAGCTTCGGGTCGAAGGCGTCGCGGATGGCGTCGCCCAGCATGATGAAGGCCAGTACGGTCAGGGCCAGGAACAGCGACGGCCAGATCAGCGGCCCGGCCGCGGTGCGCACGTTCGGACCGGCTTCGTTGATCGCGATGCCCCAGCTGATCGCGTCGCCCTTGAGGCCGATGCCGAGGTACGACAGCGTGGCCTCGCTGGCGATGTTGACGCCCAGCAGGATCGTCAGCACGACGATGAACGGCGCGATCGAGTTCGGCAGGATGTGGCGCAGCATCAGCCGGGCGGGGCCCGCGCCGAGCATCCGGGCGGCGGCGACGTAGTCCTGGTTTCGGGCCGAGATCACCGAGGAGCGCATGATCCGGGCGGCCGTCGTCCAGCCCAGGATGCCCAGGGTCAGCGTGACGGCGAGGATGCCGGTGCTGTGCGTACCGGAGGACAGCCGCTTGGCCAGCACGATCGCGGCCAGCAGGAACGGGATGCCGAGCACGATGTCGATGAACCGGGACAGCACCGCGTCGACCCAGCGGCCGAAATAGCCCGCGCTGAGCCCGAAGATCAGCGCGATCAGGCCCGCGATGAGGGTGGCCAGTACGCCGATCATGATCGAGGTGCGGGCGCCGTAGACCGTGCGGGCGTACACGTTGCAGCCCTGGAAGTCGTAGCCGAACGGGGCTCCGGCGCTGGCACCCTGGTACTGCTGGCTGAGGGTGCACGCGCGCGGGTCCGCCGAGGTGAACAGCGACGGGAACGCCGCCATGATCAGGACGAGGACGACGAGCACCGCGGCGACCCAGAAGATCTTGTTGCGGCGCAGATCGTGCCAGGCGTCCGCGGCCAGGCTGCGGGAGCGGTCCGCCGCATGGCGGCGGACGCCCGTGGCGGGCGCCTCGGTGGTGGTGACTGCTTCGAGATCACTCATACCGGATCCTCGGGTCCAGGGCCGCGTACAGCAGGTCGACGATCAGGTTCACGACCAGGAAGACGATCACCAGAACGCTGACGAAGCCGACCACCAGCGGGCCGTCCTCCGTACGGATGCCACGCAGCAGGTTGAAACCGACGCCGGGGATGTTGAACACGCCCTCGGTGACGATGGCGCCCGACATCAGCGCGCCGATGTCCACCCCGATCAGGGTGATCACCGGGATGAGCGAGTTGCGCAGCACGTGCACGCCGATGACCCGCCGCCGCGCCAGGCCCTTGGCCCGTGCGGTACGCACGTAGTCGGCGCGCAGGTTCTCCGCCACCGAGGCCCGGGTCACCCGCAACTGGGTGGCCACCACGAGGCTGCCCAGCACGAACGCGGGCAGCAGCAGTGCATAGACGCTGGGGTTGCGCCCGGCCGTGGGCGGGAACCAGCCGAGCTGGATGCCGAAGACCAACTGGGCGAGCGGGGCCAGCACGACGATCGGCAGGGCCAGCACGATCAGCGTGAGCACCAGCGTGACGTTGTCGAAGATGCTGCCGCGCCGGATGCCGGAGACCACGCCCGCGATGAGTGCGACGGTCGCCGAGATGACGATCGCGATCAGCGCCAGCTTGATCGTCACCGGCCACGCCTGGGCCATCATCTCGCTGATCTTGCGGCCGGTGAGCGAGCGTCCGAGGTCGCCGGTGAGCAACCCCTTGACGTAGTACCAGTACTGCACCAGGAACGGGTCGTCGAGGTGATAGCGCTCGGTCAGGGCGCGCCGGACGTTCTCCGAGACGGGCCGTTCCCCGACCAGCGCCTGGATCGGGTCGTCCGCGTTGGCGAACGTCAGCGCGTACACGATGAACGTGGCGCCGAAGAACGTGAGCACCATCTGCAGCAGGCGCCGCACGAGGTAGCGGAACATGTCGGTTTCAGCCTCTTTTGGCGGGCAGGAGGCCCGCCGCGCCTCGTGAGCGCGGCGAACCTACGGGTGGAGCAAGTCGGCGGCGGCCCCGGGTGACACGGCCCGGGGCGCCACCAGCGGCGTCAGAAGGTCGCCACCTCGATCTTGTAGATGTCGACCCGCTGGAACAGGTCCACGGTCACGTTGTCGACCTTCTCGGAGAAGCCGAACACGTTCTGCCCGAACCGCAGCGGGAGAACCGGCATGTCCTGGACCAGGATGTCCTCGGCCTGCTGCCACTTCTTGATCGCCTCGGCGTTCGTCTTGGCCGCCGAACCCTCCGCGACGAGACTGTCGAACGCCGGGTTGCTGTAGCCGTAGTAGTTCGACGAGCCGTTCGTGCTGTACAGCGGGCCCAGGTAGTTCTCCATCAGCGGGTAGTCCATGATCCAGCCGAGCCGGATCAGGCCCACGGGCTGCTTCTTCTCCACCTTGGTGAGCATGTCCGCGAACTTCGGCTCGGCGCTGCCGGTGCAGTTCACCCCGAGCGAGGACTTGATCTGGTTGCACATCGCGTCGACCCACGCCTTGTGCCCGCCGTCGGCGTTGTACGTGATCTCGATCGACGACGGGCCACCGGCCGCGACGTACTGCTGCTTGGCCTTGACCGGGTTGTACTCGCAGTTCGCACCGCAGGAGTCCGGCCGGAAGCCGGCGACCACGGGCGACACGAACGAGGTGGCCGGGCTCTGCGAACCCTGGAAGATCTGGTCCGTCATCTCCTGGCGGTTGATCGCCATCGACAGCGCACGCCGCACCTCGGGCTTGGCGAACTCCTTCTGGAAGGTCGGGAAGCCCACGAACGCGAACGCCGAGTTCGGGCTCTTCTGGAAGCGGTCACCGAGGTCGCTGGAGGCCTTGCCCAGGCTCTCGATCGGGATCTGGGTCTGCACATCGAGGTTGCCGGTCACCAGGTCCGCGTACTCGGCCTGGGTGTCCTGGTAGATCTTCCAGGTGATCGCGTCGACCTTCGGCACCGCGCCCTTGAAGTCCGCGACCTTCTCGACCTGGATCTGCGAGTCGTGCTCCCACTTGCCCTTGAGCTTGAACGGGCCGTTGCCGATGATCGCTTCCTCGAAGCCTTCCTTGATCACGCCCGGCGCGGAGAACGCGGCCTTGGGCAGCGGGTAGAAGGCGGTGTAGCCGATGACGGACTTCCAGCCCGCGAACGGCGCCGACAGCGTGATGGTGAAGGTGCGGGCGTCGACCTTCTTCAGCCCGCGCAGGGTCTTGGACTTGGGCGCGGGGGCCTTCTCCGGGCCGTCGCCGTCCGGGTCCTTCGACTGCAGGTCGGCGTACCCGTCGATGCGCTCGAAGAAGTACGAGGCGCCCTGGCCGTTCGGGCCGTATGCACCGTAATTCCACGCGTCGATGTAGTTGTCCGCGATGACCGGTTCGCCGTTGCTGAAGGTGAAGCCGTCCTTGAGCTTGACGGTCCAGACCTTGTTGTCCGGGGAGGTGATGCTGTCGGCCGCGACCTCCACCGGCTCGTTCTTCGCGTCGAACTTCACCAGCGGATAGAACAGCGAGGTCAGGACCTGCGAGCCGTTCGTCTCGGTGGTGTTCGAGGGGATCAGGTGCTGTGGCTCCGCGATGCCGATGACGACGCTGTTGGGCAACGTCTCGGTGTCCTCTGTCCCGTCACTGCTGCAGCCGGCGGCCACCAGGACGACGGCGGCGCCACTGGCCGCCATCTTCCACAGGCTTCTAGCAGGCATGGGCGGTGCCTCCTTCTCCGAAAACGCGCGCGTGGGGGCTGAATCAGCAGGTGAGTGTGGCACAGGCCGCCGTCACCAGCGCAGACCGTTACCAAGCCGATACTGCGGTGGCAGGAGACATTACCGACTTTCGGTCGGCAGCGGCAGGGTCAGATCTTCGCCCCGGTACGGCAGCTCAGACGAGCCGCCGGTCGGCCGCCCAGCGCGACAGCTCGTAGCGGTTCGACATCTGCAGCTTGCGCAGCACGTTCGAGACGTGGGTCTCCACCGTCTTGATGGAGATGTACAGCTCCTTGGCGATCTCCTTGTACGCGTACCCCCGGGCCAGCAGGCGCAGCACCTCGCGCTCCCGGTTGGTGAGCTGATCCAGCTCCGGGTCCGCGATCGGGACGTCCGGCCGCGACGCGAACGCGTCCAGCACGAAACCGGCCAGCCGGGGGCTGAACACCGCGTCCCCGTCGGCCACCCGGCGGATCGCCGCGGCCAGCTCGTCCGGCGAGATCGTCTTCGTGACGTACCCGCGAGCACCGGCCCGGATCAGGCCGATCACGTCCTCGGCCGCGTCCGAGACGCTCAGCGCCAGGAAACGCACCTGCGGATGGGACTTGCGCATCGCGTCCAGCACCGCCCGCCCACCGCCCTCGGGCATGTGCACGTCCAGCAGCACCACGTCCGGCAGGGTCGCCGCGATCCGCGACACCGCCTCGCCGACCGTGCTGGCCTCGCCGACCACGTCGACGTGCGCGCCCAGCTCCGCGCGCACCCCGGCGCGGAACATCGCGTGGTCGTCCACCAGGAACACCGTCAGCCGCCGCGGTAGGGCCTCGTGCGCCGATTCCGTCATTTCGCTGCCTCCTTCGACACGGTCACGCCCTCCTTGGCGGGCAGAGTGAGGCGGACCTCCGTACCGTCTCCCGGGGCGCTGCGGATCTCCGCGCGCCCGCCGTGCCGTTTCATCCGCCCGATGATCGAACCGCGTACCCCGTGCCGGCTCTCCTCGACCCCGTCCAGGTCGAAACCCGCACCGCGGTCGCGCACGAACACGCTCAGCTCGTCCGCCTCGACCTCGGCGTACAGCGACACGGTCTGCACCCCCGCGTGGCGGGCCGCGTTGACCATCGCCTCTCGGGACGCGGCCACGAGCGCGGCGACTCGCTCGTCGCAATCCGTGTCGCCCACCACGACCGTCTCGACGGTGATCGCGTACGTGTCCTCCACCTCGGCGGCGGCCTGCTCCAGCGCCGCACCGAACTTCTCCGTCGGCGACGCGGTGGGCTTGTACAGCCAGCTGCGCAGGCTGCGCTCCTGCCCCCGGGCCAGCCGCTGGACCTCCTTGATGTCCGTGGAGTTGCGCTGGATCAGGGCCAGGGTGTGCAACACCTGGTCGTGGATCATCGCGGCCAGTTCGGCGCGCTCCTGCTCGCGGATCCGGCCCTCGCGCTCCGAGCGCAGCTGCCCGAACGTACGCCACACCAGCGGCGCCACCACCACACCCACCCCGACCAGGCCGACCAGGGCGAACAGCACGCCGTTGATGACCGAGCTGAAGGTGCTGCCGGTCGGCGCGTACACGGCGACGACGCCGATGATGCCGACCGCGACGAGCACGCCGCCGCCGATGAAGCGGAACAGGAAGGAACGCCGCTCGCTCTCGGCCACCACCGCGGACATCCACGGCAGGCGGGCGGCGTTGTCCGCCCAGTGCCCGCGCCGGGCCGGATCCGACTGGTGCCAGATCACCCCGGCGCCCACCGCGATCACCGCGACCAGCCAGCCCGCCGTCCCGTCAACGCGGTCCTTGAAGACGAGGCTCTCCAGCAGCACCACCCCGGCCCCGATGGCGGCGAAGGGCAGCAGCGCCGCCCAGTCCCGGCGGGCGCGCGGCTCACCGGTGGGGTGTTCCAGCGGCAGCACCGCCCAGAACGCGGCGTACAGCATCAGGCCCAGGCCGTTGAAGCCGAGCAGGACCACGAAGCCGACGCGCACCGCGAGCACGGGCAGGCCGAGGTGGCGCGCCAGCCCGGACGCGACCCCCGACACGATGCGGTGGTCGCGCGGCCGGTACAGGCGGCGCGGCGGCGGGTGCGGAGCGGCGGTGATCGGGTCCTCCCTCGGTTCGACTCCGATCGTCACACGTACGGAGCGCCCACGGCCACGGGGTACACCCCCACCTCTGCGGCCGTCGTATCTCAGGGTGGCCTCAGGGTTGGCTCCGGAGGCGCCTGGGGCCGGGCCACAATCAGTATCGAGCTATGACCGACGAAGCTGCCGGATCCCGACCGGCCCCGACCGGAACCGGTCCGTCGCAGGACGCACCGGCACCTTCCGCCGCGCCCAGCGCGCCGCCACCGGCCGATCCGTTCTCCCCGCCACCGGCAGACCCACCACCGGCAGACCCGCCCCCCGCAGACCCGCCACCGGCGGGTTCGCCGCCGCCGGCCGCGCCGCCACCATGGTTCGGCGCCGCCGACGGCCCCACGTTCTCCCGCGAGCGGCTGGTCCGGCCGCCCACCGGCCGGTACATCGCCGGAGTCTGCGCCGCCATCGGCCGGGCCACCAACACCGACCCGGTGCTGTGGCGGGTGCTGCTGGTCGTGCTGGGCTTCTTCGGCGGCGTCGGCGTACTGCTGTACCTCATCGGCTGGCTCGTCATCCCGGCCGAGGGCGACACCGGCTCGCCGATCGAGTCGCTGCTGGGGCGCGGACGGTCCCGGATGGCACCGCTGACCGTCGTGCTGCTCGGCGCGGCCACGGCGGTGACCTTCGCGTTCATCGTCCAGGACGGCTTCCGGGCCACCCTGCTCGGCGCCGCCGTGCTGCTCGGTGCGGCCCTGCTGATCAGGCGCAACTCGGGCGGCTCCACGCCCACGGCGGCCGGGGCCGACCCGGGCGCGGCGTTCGCCTCGGCCACCGCACCCGGCACCCCGGCCGCCCCCATGGCCAGCCCGCCCGGCAGCGACGCGCCGCCCACCTCCCCCGGCCACCAGGTCTCCGCCGCCGCGCCAATGCCGCCGCACGCGGGCGGGCCGGTGCCGCCGCATGCCGCCGGGCCAGTGCCGCCTCAGTCGGCCGGGCCGGTGCCGCCGCACGCGGCCGCGACGCTGCCCGATCCGCCCGGCTACCTGCCGCCCACCCGGCCCGCGCCGATGCCGCCCACCCCGCCGGGTTACCTGCCCCCGCTCAACCCGCCGGGCGGCTACCGCGAGCCGCTGGCGCCGCCGCCGGGTGGATACCGGCCGCCGTTCGCGCCGCACGGCCCCTGGGCGGGTGGCGCGGGCCAGCCACCGTACGAGGCGGCGCCGCAGCCCAGGCCGGCGAAGCCGCCCAAGCCACCGCGCGAGCGTTCCAAGCTCGGCCGGATCACCTTCTTCGCGGTGGTCATGGTGATGGGGGTGCTGGCCCTCGCCGACCTCTCCGGCGCGAGCGTGCCCGTACCGGGCTACTTCGCGGCGGCGCTGGCCACGATCGGGCTGGGTCTGCTCATCGGTACGTGGTTCGGCCGCGCCCGCGGCCTGATCGCGCTGGCCCTGATCACCACGGTCGGCCTGCTGATCTCCTCCGGCGCGCAGCAGGTGGGCGGCCACATCGGCAGCACCGTGTACCGCCCGGCCAACCTGGCCGCGCTGGCGGACCGGTACGACTTCACGGTCGGCGACGCCACCCTGGACCTGCGCGGGGTCGACTTCGCGGGCCAGACCCAGGAGACGACCGTCGAGATGAAGCTCGGCCAACTGCGGGTGCTGCTGCCCGAGAAGGTCGACACCACCGCGTCCGTGCACCTCGACACCGGCCGGGCGCTCGTGTTCGGCCGCGAATGGGACGGCGACAACCTCCCCGAGCAGCAGGTCGTCGACCTGGGCAAGGACGGCGCCGGCGGCGGCACGCTCAAGCTGAACATCAGGATGAACGCGGGCAACGTGGAGGTCACCCGATGAGGCCGCATCGCATGGACGGTGTCTCGCTGAGCTTCGGCCTGATCTTCGTCGGGATCGCCGCCTGGTGGGCGGTCTCGCAGGTCGTCACGGTACGGCTGCCGGGGCTGGGCTGGATGGCCGCGATGGTGCTGATCGCCTTCGGGGTGTTCGGGCTGCTGGGCGCTATCCGGTCGGGCCGGCGCACCGACGAGGTGGCGGCGCCCGTGGCCGCCGAGGCCGCGGTGGAGACGCCGGGTGACCTGCCGCCGCAGATGCACGCCGACATCGTCCGGGAACTGCTCGACAACCCGGCGGGCCGGATCGACCTCGAACCCGGGGCGAGCCCGGCGGACCGGATGCAGTCGGGCACGGCCCCGGCGGACCGGATGCAGTCCGGCACGACCCCGGGGGAACCGCCCCGGCGCGACGAGGGGTGACACGCGCCGCTCGCCGCCGCACCCGGGGGTGCGGTCGGCGGGCGGCGCAATATGCTCGTCGGAGTCCGCCTACCTCGCGCGAGGAGCTCGCCCACCATGACACCGTTTCCCGCCGTCGCCACGGCGCCCGTGGCCGGTGTCGGCCCCCGCGCCGCCCGCGCCCTCACCGCCGAGTTCGCCCGGCGCAGCACCGCCAGCTCGGCGCTCGTGCTCGGCGCGGACCACGCCGGTGACGTGGTCGCCGCCGCACTGGAGGCGCTGCTGCCCGGCGACACCCTGACCCTGGTCCCCAGCGACCGGACCACCCCGAGCCTGCTGCGCGACCACATCACCGGGCTCGGCAGCTGGATCGCCGACCGGGTGCGGATCGTCGACGCGCTGCCCGAGGCGGACCCGGCCGACGTGGTGATCGTCGCCGAGCCGCTCACCGGCACCGCCGAGGACGTACGCGGGCTGCTCGACGGGTTGGGCAAGTACCTCACGAACGGGGCCGTGGTCACCGTGGCGACCCCGGCCGTGCCCGGCCGTACCGCGGGCGCCGCCGCCGAGCTGTTCCGGCAGAGCGCGCTGTTCGGCGTCGGGTCGGACCTGGTGCTGCGCAACCAGCCGCCGATCCGGGTGCACCGGCTGCGCTTCACCCCGGCGGAGACCTCGGTGGCCGCGACGCTGGCGCCCGCGTACCGGCCGTCGAGCGTGCCGGTGACCCGGACGATGCACATCGACTCGAACGGCGTCGCCGCCGCGGGGATCGCCCTGGGCCTGGCGGCGCTGGCCCGCTCGGCGCGCCCGAAGTCGAAGCTGTGGCTGCTCCCGGCGCTGGCAGCGGCCCCGATCGCGGCGTTCTTCCGGGACCCGGAACGGGACGTGCCCGGCGACGCCGACGCGGTGGTGGCGGCCAGCGACGGGCGGGTGCTGTCGGTCGAGCGGCTCCGCGACGAGCGGTTCGGCGACGGCGAGTTCCTGCGCGTGGCGGTCTTCCTGTCCGTGCTCGACGTGCACGTCAACCGGGTGCCGGTGGCCGGTCGCGTCACGGACTACTTCGTCGAGGAAGGCGGGTACGCCAACGCGATGACCGCGGCGGCCGAGCACAACGTGGCGGCGTACACGGTCCTGGACACCGACCACGGCACGGTGGTGGTGGCGCAGCGTACTGGCCTGATCGCCCGTCGGATCGTGCAGCGCACGCCGGTCGGCGCGCTGGTCGCCCGCGGTGAGCGTCTCGGTCTGATCCGGTTCGGCTCCCGCACGGACGTCTACCTGCCCGCGGACCGCGCGGAGGCGAAGGTCGCGGCGGGTGACAAGGTGATCGGCGCCAGCTCGGTCATCGCCCGCTGGATCTGACCCGGCGCCGCCCCTCCGGCTAGACCCGCACGCTTACTGGCACGCGCTCGAGGCGGCGCAAGGCGACCAACGCGTCCACTGCGGTCTGCTGGTCACTGATCAGCGGCGTCACCGCCACGGCAACTCCCCGATGATCGGAACGACTGGGCTGTCGCGGACCTGGGTCAGAAAGCCGGTGTGGTGTGCCAGCTCGTCGCGGGTCATGATCGTCGGGTTGACCTCACGGCCCACCTGGTCACCGACCCTTCGGCAGGCGTCGTACACCGCGGCCGGGTTCGCCGGGTCGCCCACGACCAACACGTCGATGTCGTTGGGCGGCGGACCCGGCTCCCCGCGCATTCGCGCCGCGAAGGATCCGAACAGAAACGCCGCCTGCACACCGGTGATCGCGCCGAGCTCGACCGCCAGCAGCGGAACCGGACCAGCGGAGACGAGCAGCAGATCACGGACCGGCTGGGTCAGCGGCGAATCCGGGTTTGGCCGCACGTAGCGGGCCTGGCCTATGCGGCGCTCCCAAAGCAGTCCGACATCCAGGAGCCGGCGCACCTCGCGATGCACCGTGCCGTACGCGAGGTCGGTCCGCCGCGCGAGTTCGTGCAGGTTGAGCTCGTCAGCACCGGATAGGAACAGCTCGGCCAGCAGGCGTGCCTGGCCGTCCGACCGGAACAGGGGCGCCAGCAACGGCGGCGCGGTTCTCACAATAATGGATAGTAGTATCCATTATTGGAAAAGCAAAGGCCGCCCACGCAGGGGGCGGCCTTTGCTGTCGGACTTGTCAGGCGGCGGCGCGGCGGGTGCGCAGCCACAGCACCGGGCCGCTGAGCAGGTACGCCGTGACCAGGAAGACGAAGGTCAGCCGGGCGTCGACCAGCGCGCCGACGATCGGCAGCAGCCACAGCCACGGCGGCAGCTTCACGATCCGGGCCAGCTTCGCGTACGGGAAGCTGGAGACCATCGCGAACGCCAGCAGCGCGACCCCGGCCAGCAGCGCGATGCCGGGGATCGGCAGCCCGATGAGCACCGTCAGCGCCAGCACGGCGGCGGCCATCGTGGTGGGCACGCCGCAGAAGAACTTGCCGTCCTTGGGCGAGACGTTGAAGCGGGCCAGCCGGATCGCGGCGCAGCCGGCGACCAGCATGCAGGCCACGGCGGCGGCCGCGGTGGGCACGGTGTGCGCCAGCGACGCGTACACCACGACCGGGGCGGCCAGGCCGAACGAGCACATGTCGGCCAGTGAGTCCATCTGCGCGCCGAACGGGCTGGACACGCCCAGCTTGCGGGCGAGCGCGCCGTCGAGACCGTCGAAGGCCACGCAGGCGACCAGGCAGGCCGCCGCGAACCGGGCCTCGCCGTGCATGGCCAGGAAGATCGCCAGCAGGCCGAGGCTCAGGCTGGCCAGCGTGCACGAGTTCACCAGCGCGAAGCGGGCACGACGGGCGAAAGTGTGCTCGCCGGGCAGCAGCGACGTGCTCGGCTCCTCGGCGACCGGCGCCTGCACCGGCAGGTGCGCGGCCGGGCCGGGCACTCCGCGCCCCCCGTACGGGTAGGTGACGGTGTCGATGCCGGTGTAGAGCACCTCGGCGCGGGTGGCCGTGGCCGCCCGCCGGGTGTCGCCGGAGCGGCGCCCGACCCTGACCAGCAGGGCCTGCCGGGCGATCGTTCCGCCGTGGCGCAGCCGGCCTGCCCAACGGCGCCCGGCGGGACGGGGACTATCCGTCGTGCGACGCCGGCGCCAAGGGGTTCTCGGCACGTGCTCCTCCATCGTGGGATCGGTCTACCCGCCTGCTCAGCAGCGGCGAGTGGGGCCTGGTCCGTCTCTTCGGCTCGTTGGCGGGTTACACCATTGCACAGCCACCCGGTCTTGGCGAGAGACCGATCGACCGGTTGTGTACAACGGCGTCCGCCACCTGTTTTCCTCGCTCGGCGGACGGGCAGGCCCGGTTTCACCCTGTCCCTGGGCTTGAGTCTATCGGACCGGTTCAGCCCGTGACCTGTCGTACCGCCGACCGTGCGACCTCGGTGAGCGGGAGGTTCCGCGCCTCGGCCGGGCTGAACCACCCGGCCTCGGCGGTGGAGCCACCCGCCGCCTCTGTCACTACGGGTACTGTCGGCACATCGATCAAAACTCTGAACAGGACCCTGATGACGTGCCAGTCGACCGGCACCCCTTCGGGGCCCAGAGCGGCTGGATCGTACTTGTGGGAGATCGACAGCAGGCCGGTGATCCGGCCGCGCTGTGAGGTCTCCTCGACCAGTTCCCGGGCGAGCGCCTGCTCGGGCGTCTCCCCGTGGTCCGTGCCTCCGCCGGGCAGGTGCCAGCGGTCCGCACCGGGGTATCCGGGCGCGATCCGGGTCAGCAGGATGCGCCCGGCCGGGTCGGTCGCGACCGCGTACGCACCGAAGCGCTGCACCCGGGCGGGTGTGGCGAGCGGCCCGTCCGCGGCGACGAGAGGCGCCCCGTCCGCGGGCACCGGCAGGCCGAGCAGCCGCGCGGTCCACGGCTGCAGCGCCAGCCCGGCGAGGTCCGAGCCGGTGACCCAGGCCACCGCGTCGGTCGTCCCGTCGATCTCGTCGCGCAGCGCCCCCGCGTACGGCTCGACGTCGTAGATCACCCGGTCGGTGTGCTCGTACGCCCCGGAGCTGGGCAGCCGGACCACGTCCGCGGTGACCTCGCGCACGCGCAGCACCCGGACCGCGAGGCCGGTTTCCTCGGCGAACTCCCGGACGACCGCGTCGTCGGGGTGCTCGCCCTGATCCACGCCGCCGCCGGGCAGGGACCACAGGCCGGGGAACTCGCTGGCGTCGGAACCGCGGGCCAGCAGCACCCGGCCGTTGCCGTCGCGCACCAGCCCGTACGCCCCCACCCGCCTGATCCGCACGCCCCTACGTTAGCCGCGCGGCCTTCAGGGCCTCCGCCGTGACTTCCGTGAGCTGGTTCACGGGCAGCTCGGTGACCTGGGCCAGCGGCATCCAGCACGCCTCGGAGGTGGAGCCGCCCACGTCGCGCACGATCACCTCGGTGGGTGCCTCGACCACGACCCGGTAGAACGCCCGGACGCCGTGCCAGTCGATCGGGTACCCCTCGGGGCCCAGCGAGGCGGCGTCGCGGTGGCTGGCGACGCCGAGCAGCTCGACGAGGCGCCCGACCTGGCCGGTCTCCTCGGCCAGCTCCCGGATGAGGGCGGGGCCGGGCTGCTCGCCGTAGTCGGTGCCGCCGCCGGGCAGGTGCCAGCAGCCGGCGCCGGGGTAGCCGGGGGCGATGCGGGTCAGCAGGAGCCGGTCGTCCGGGTCGGTGGCGATCGCGTACGCCGCGAAGCGCTGCGCGCGGTGCAGCCCGTCCGGGCCGGGGTAGGCGTAGAAGGACGGGAAGTCCGGGACCTCCTCCGGGCGCAGGTCGGCGGAGGCGGCGGAGAGTCCGAGGGCGGCGGCGGTGAACGGGCGCAGCTTGAGCCGTTCGGCCTCGGCGGGGGTGTGCCAGCGGGCCAGGTCGGTGGAGCGCCCGGCCCGGTCGCAGAGGGTGCCGCCGCGGACGGACACCTCGTACACGAGGCGGTCGGTGTGGATCGTGACGCCGCGGTGCGGCAGCGAGCGCATGTCCGCGAGGACGTCGCGCAGGCCGGTGACCGCGACGGACAGGCCGGTCTCGGCCGCCGTCTCACGGACGACGGTGTGGTTCGGGTCTTCGCCGTGGTCGACGGCGCCACCGGGGAGAGACCAGACCCCGGGGGTGCCGGAGCGCGAGGAGGCCCGGACCAGAAGGACCTTGCCTTCCGGGTCGGTCGCGACGGCGTAGGCCGCGATCCTGCGGAGTGGTTCGAGCGCGGGAGTCACGGCGGGATTCTCCCCGGGTTATGTCACCTGGAATGAAGGTCTGTCGGATTCCTGACAGGGCGATAGCGCTGCGTAGCCGCAGATCAGGGCTGCTTCGCCCACAATCGGCGATCACCAGGTAACGTTCTGCAACCTCATTATGACACCGCTCCGGGGTCTTACAGCAACGCCGCCGCGCGCCGATTCGCACGACCCGGAGACGGAAGTCAGGGCCCGGATCGGGGCGGTCACCGAGGCGCGCGGGGCACCCCGGCGGCCACGCTGGATGGCATGACTGAACCGACTGTCGCCCCGTACAAGCAGCTGCGCCGACCGACCGACGACCGCGTCCTGGCGGGTGTCTGCGGTGGCCTCGGACGATACTTCGGCGTCGACCCCGTGGCGGTCCGCGTCGGCTTCGCCGTGCTGGCCATCGTGACCGGGGGCGCGGCGCTACTGGCCTACCCGGTCATGTGGCTGGTCATGCCCGAAGAGGCGCGACCCGCCGCCCCGGTCTGGCCCAACCCGGCCGACCCCGCCTGGGGTCAGCCGCCCAGCACGCCGGTGGCGTGACGGGTCACTCCCACTCGATCGTGCCCGGCGGCTTGCTGGTCACGTCCAGCACCACCCGGTTGACCTCGGGCACCTCGTTCGTGATGCGGGTCGAGATCCGGGCGATGACGTCGTACGGCAGCCGCGACCAGTCCGCGGTCATGGCGTCCTCGCTGGAGACCGGCCGCAGCACGACGGGGTGCCCGTAGGTCCGGCCGTCGCCCTGCACGCCGACGCTGCGCACGTCCGCCAGCAGCACGACCGGGAACTGCCAGACGTCGCGGTCCAGGCCGGATGCGGTCAGCTCCTCGCGGGCGATCAGGTCGGCGGCGCGTAGCACGTCGAGGCGCTCGCGGTCCACCGCGCCGATGATCCGGATGGCCAGGCCCGGTCCGGGGAACGGGTGCCGCTGCACGATCTCCTCGGGCAGGCCCAGCTCCGCGCCGAGCGCCCGCACCTCGTCCTTGAACAGCGTGCGCAGCGGCTCGACCAGCGCGAACTTCAGGTCCTCCGGGAGACCGCCCACGTTGTGGTGACTCTTGATGTTGGCCGTGCCGGTGCCGCCACCCGACTCCACCACGTCGGGGTAGAGGGTGCCCTGCACCAGGTACTCCACGTGGCGCTCGGCGTCGACCTCGCGGGCCGCCTGCTCGAAGACGCGGATGAACTCCCGGCCGATGATCTTGCGCTTCTGCTCGGGGTCCGTGACCCCGGCCAGGTGGCCCAGGAACCGGTCCGCCGCGTCGACCACCTTGAGCCGGATGCCGGTGGCGGCCACGTAGTCCTTCTCCACCTGCTCGGCCTCGCCGGCCCGCAGCAGGCCGTGGTCGACGAAGACGCAGGTGAGCTGGTCGCCGACCGCCTTGTGCACCAGCGCCGCGGCGACCGCCGAGTCGACCCCGCCGGACAGCCCGCAGATCACCTGCTTGTCGCCCACCTGGGCGCGGATCGCGGCGACCTGCTCCTCGATGATGTTCGTCGGCGTCCAGGTCGGTTCGATGCCCGCGATGTCGTACAGGAAGCGGCGCAGCACCTCCTGGCCCTGCTCCGTGTGCGCCACCTCGGGGTGGAACTGCACCCCGGCCCGGCGCGCGGCCAGATCCTCGAACGCGGCCACGGGGGCGCCCGACGACGCCGCGGTCACCGCGAAACCGGCGGGGGCGACCGTGACGCTGTCGCCGTGGCTCATCCACACCGGCAGACCCGCGGGCAGCTCACGCAGCAGGGTCCCACCCTGGGCGGCCAGCACCGTACGGCCGTACTCGCGGGCTCCGGTCTGGGCCACCGTGCCGCCGAGGGCCTGGGCCATCGCCTGGAAGCCGTAGCAGATGCCGAAGACCGGCACGTCGTTGTCGAACAGCGCCGGGTCCAGCACCGGGGCGCCCGGCTCGTACACGCTGGAGGGCCCGCCCGACAGGATGATCGCGGCCGGGTTCTTGGCCAGCATGTCGGCGACCGGCATCGAGTGCGGCACGATCTCCGAATACACCCGCGCCTCCCGGACCCGGCGGGCGATCAGCTGGGCGTACTGGGCACCGAAGTCGACGACGAGAACCGGGCGGGGTGTGCTCATGACGGCCGAGTTTACCGGCGTCAGCGGTACCACTTCCGGGCCGGGGCGGAGCGCAGGTTGCCCAGCGAGTCGTAGGCGCGGACCCGTACCGTCATGGACCTGCCGTGCTTCCAGGTCTTGACCTTGAACCTGTGCCGGGCGACGGAGCCGGGCGCCGGGGTGGGCACCGCGTACCGCTGGGTGACCTTGCCGTCGACCACCAGTTCCAGGCGCGCGACGCCGTGCGCGTCGCTCGCCTGCGCGGTGACGTACTTCGTGCCGCGGATGTGGCGGGTGCGGTTCGCCGGGGCCTTCGTCACGGTCACCGCCGGGCCGCTGCTGTCGACCAGCACCGTACGGCGCGCCGTCGCGGCGTTGCCCGCCCGGTCGTACACCCGCAGCACCAGGGTGGTCTTGCCGTTGCGGGGGGCCGACTTCCAGCGCAACACGTACGGGGCGGTGACGTCCGAGGCCACCACGGTGTCGTTGAGCAGCAGCTGGACCCGGCTGACGGCGGCGCTGTCGGTGGCCGTGGCGCCGACGCTGACGGTGCCGCCGACCAGGGCGGAGGCCGCCGGCGTGCGGAACGACACCTGCGGCGCCGTGCGGTCCGGCAGGGCGGCCAGCGCGGTCGCCGCGTCGACGCGGCCCCACGTCAGCCAGGTCGTGGTGAGCTGCCGGGCCGACGCGCTCAGCACGGAACGGATCTTGACGGGGGTCGCGGGGGTGCCGCTGCCCGCCAGCAACGCCGCGATACCCGCGACCATCGGGGAGCTCGAGGAGGTGCCGCAGAACACGACGATCGAACCGTCCTTCGCCTGCGCCGGGTTGCAGCCGGGCGCGGCGACGTCCACCCAGCCGCCGTAGTTCGACCATGAGTAGCGGGTGTCCGCCGACGTCGAGGCGCCCACCGACAGCACCGCCGAGATCGCCGCCGGGAAGTGCCGGGACTTCTCGCCGTCGTTGCCCGCCGCCGCCACCACGAGAGCACCCTTGCCCATCGCGTACGTGACCGCGTCGCGCAGCAGCTGGCTGTCGGCCGTGCCGCTGAGCGACAGGTTGATCACGTCGGCGCCGTGGTCGGCGGCCCACCGGATGCCCTTGGCGATGTCGCTGTAGTCACCGGTGCCGTTGCGGTCCAGCACCTTGACCGGCAGGACCTTGCAGGTCCAGCAGACGCCCGCGATGCCCTCGGCGTCGTTGCCGGCCGCGGCGGCCACGCCCGCCACGAGCGTGCCGTGCCCGTTGTCGTCGGCGGCGTTGCTGTCGTTGTTGACGAAGTCGTAGCCGGCCAGCACGCGCCCGGTCAGATCGGGGGTCCGGCTCACCCCGGTGTCGACCACGGCGATCACCACGCTGCTGGAACCGTGGGTGGTCGACCAGGCGGTGCTGACGCGGGTCTTGCGCACCCCCCACTGGTACGAGTACCCGGGATCGTTCGGGACCGCCGCCGCGTGCGCGACGTGGTCCGGCTCGACGTAGCGGACCGCCGGGTCACCGCGCAGCGCGGCGGTGGCCGCGGCGGCCTGGTCGGCGGGGACCTCCACGGTGACCGCGTCGGCCAGCGGTGCGGCGTCGACGACGTCGACCCGCTCGTCGAGCCTGCCCACCACGTCCGCCTGGGTGCTCGCGATCGCCGCGGCGCCCGCGGCCGTCGCCCCCGCGTCCGGGGTACGCAGACCGACGATCAGAGAGACCGCCGGGACCCCCACGTCGGCGCGCGCCGGGGCGCCCGTCACGATCAGACCACCGGCCGCCAGGCCCAACGCCAACGTCGCAACGCCAGCCCGCATTCCACGTACCTCCACGCGAAACGCCGGCCAAGTGACCGGCATCCCCACCGTCGGCGGAGATTCCAGTAGCCGAGGAGCGGATCGGTGGCGTTTGAGTTGCGAGCTATCTTCGCGCTGTGCGTAAACAGCAGATGATCTGGACGGCGGCCGTGGTGGCGTTCCTGGTGCTGGCCGGTGGGGGTGTCGCGTACGCGCTGCACACCCGCACGGCGGGCAGCGGTGCGGCCGCCGCCCCGGCGTCCGCGCCCCCCTCCGCCCCCGCGACCGCCGCCCCCTCAGCCTCGGCACCGGAGCCCGGTGCCGGGATCACCGGACCCCTCGACCTGCTGCTGCTCGGGGTCGACACCCGGGTCAGCGTCAAGGACTGGCAGCCGCACTCCGACACGATCATGCTGCTGCACCTCGAACGTGGCCTCGACCACGGCTACCTGTACTCGCTCCCCCGCGACCTGCGGGTCGACATCCCGGCGTTCCCGAAGTCCGGCTTCAAGGGCGGCCGCTACAAGATCACCGAGGCGATGAGCCGGGGCGCGCGGGTACCCGGCAGCGACAAGGCCAACGTCCAGCAGGGGTACGAGCTACTGGCCAAGACGATCTCCGCGTACACCGGGATCAAGACCTTCCACGCCGGGGCGGTCCTCACCTTCGGCGGGCTGGAGAAGCTCACCGACGCGCTCGGCGGGGTCACCCTGACGATCGACCAGAAGGTCGTCTCGATCCACCGCCGCCCGGACGGCGGCCTGCGTACCCTGCAGCGCGGTGGCGGCGGGTACGTCGGCCCGCAGGCCGTGTACAAGCCCGGCACGCAGAACCTGGTCGGCTGGCAGGCGATCGACTACGCCCGCCAGCGGTACGGCCTCAAGGGCGGCGACTACGACCGGGGGCGCCACCAGCGGCAGCTCGTCCGGGCCCTGCTCACCAAGGCGCTGGACACCGGCGTCGGAACCGACCCCGCCAAGCTGCAGGCGCTGCTCACCGCGCTCGGGGACAGCCTGGTCTACGTGGGCGGCAAGACCCCGCTGGAGTACGCGAGCGCGCTGAGCAACCTCAAGCCGGACCAGCTGACCCTGGTCGGGCTGCCCGGCGACTCGGTCGGCAGCGGCGGCCGCTACCTCGGCGAACAGCTGCTTCCGGAGGGCCGGGGCTTCCTCAAGGCGGTCACCGCCGACCAGGTCGGCCCGTACCTCACCAAGCACCCGGACCTGATCCACCGCTAGGGACGCGGCGGCTTGGTGGTGCCGAACAGCCACGCCTGGAACACCGGATCCAGGTCGGTGCCACCAGCCGCCTGTTGCGCGGCCGCGATGAACTCGGTCGTGGTGACGTTGCCGTCGCGCTGCTGCGCCGCCCACGTCTTGAGCAGCCCGGCGAACGCGGTGTCGCCCATCGCGCGGCGCAGCGCGTACAGGGTCATGGCCCCACGCTCGTAGACCGCGGCGTCGAAGATCCCGTCCGGGCCCGGCTTGCCGGTGGGCTGGGACCAGTCCTTGAACTTTGTGTACGTGCGGTCGAAGCTCTCCGCCACGGTGGCCTGGCCCTCGTGCTCGCGCCACAGCCACTCCGCGTACGTGGCGAACCCCTCGTTGAGCCAGATGTCCTGCCAGCGTTCCAGGGCGAGGCTGTTGCCGTACCACTGGTGGCCCAGCTCGTGCGCGACCACGCTGGTGTTTTCGCCGTCGTCGAACCAGGTGTCGCCGTAGACCGGGCGGGTCTGGGTCTCCAGCGCGAAGTCGAGCCGGTCGTCGGCGACCACCACCCCGCCGTTCGCGTCGAACGGGTACGGCCCGAACTGGGTCGCGAGGAAGTCCGTCACCTCACCGGTGCGGGCCAGCGACTTCGCCGCGGGGTCGCCGGCGGGCATCGAAGCGGGCACCGCCACGATCATCGGCTTCCCGTCGTGGGTGCCGGTGGTGATCCGGTACTGCCCGATCGCCACCGTGGCGAGGTAGCTGGCCATCGGCGCGCCCTCCGACCAGGTCCAGGTCGTCCACCCGGCCGCGTTGGTGCGCCGCCCCGGCACCCCGTTGCTGAGCACCTCCAGCCCGTCCGGCACGGTCATGGCCAGCTTGAACGTCGCCTTGTCCGACGGATGGTCGTTGACCGGGAACCAGGTGCTGGCCGACTCGGGCTGGCCCACCGCGAACGCGCCGTCGGCGGTGCGGAACCAGCCGCCCTCGCCGAGCGCCTCGTTGGCCAGCGGCTGCGGCACCCCGGCGTAGCGCACCACCACGGTGAACGGGCGGTCCTTGAGCAGCCCGACGGCCGGGGTGACGACGAGTTCGTTGCCCTCGGCCTGGCTGGTGGCCCCGCGCCCGTCCACGGTCACCTCGGAGGCGGTGAGGTGGGCCAGGTCGAGGTTGAAGCGGGACAGGTCCTGGGTGGCCGTGGCGGTGATCGTGGCGGTGCCGCTCAACCGGCCGGTGCCGGGGTCGAAGCGCAGCGCGAGGTCGTACCCGCCGACGTCGTACCCGCCGTTTCCGTACGTCGGGAAGTACGGGTCACCGGCGCCGGGGGCGCCCGGACTGAAGCTCGGCGCCCGGCTCGACGCTTGGGCCGATGGGCGATCGGCGCTGGAGTTCCGCCCGCTGGTGCAGCCACCGGCCGCGATGACGATCGCGATACCGGCCGCAAGTCCCCGTTTCATGAGCACAAATCTACTGATCCGGCGCAACCCAGGCATAACGGCTGCGTATCCGCATGCTGGGTATCCGTTCAGGATCGCCCGGCCGCACCGGCCGCGGGTGTCAGCGGTCGAGGACCAGCGCGACCTTCTGGAACTCCTTGAGGTCACGGTAGCCGCACTTGGCCATGGCCCGCCGCAGCCCGCCGAAGAGGTTGAGCTGCCCGTCCGGGCGGTCGGCGGGGCCGTAGAGAATCTCCTCCAGGGTGCCGTCCGGCTCGCCCGCGATGCAGAAGCCGCCCCGGGGCAGGCTGGGGTGACTGGCCGCCGAGTGCCACCACGCCCCGCCCGCCGGGGCGCCCTCGGCCAGCGACAACGGCTCGCCCAGCATGACCGCGTCCGCCCCGCAGCCGATGGCCTTGGCGATGTCGCCCGAGGTGGAGATGCCGCCGTCCGCGATGAGGTGCACGTACCGGCCGCCGGTCTCGTCCAGGTAGTCGCGGCGGGCCGCCGCCGCGTCCGCGATCGCCGTGGCCATCGGCACCCGGATGCCGAGCACGGTGTCCGTGGTCGACCACTCGTCCGCGCCAATGCCCACGATGACCCCGGCCGCGCCGGTGCGCATCAGGTGCAGCGCGGTCTTGTAGTCCGTGCAGCCGCCGACGATCACCGGCAGGTCGAGGTCGGCGATGAACTCCTTGAGGTTGAGCGGCTCGTCCGTGGTCGACACGTGCTCGGCCGACACCAGGGTGCCCTGGATGACCAGCAGGTCGACACCGGCGTCGAGGACCACCGGGGCCAGCGCCAGGGTGTGCTGCGGCGAGACCCGCACGGCGACGGTCACCCCGCCGTCGCGCATGGCGCGGACCCGCTCGGCGAGCAGCTCCGGGCGGATCGGCTCCGCGTACACCTCCTGGAGCCGCTTGGTGGCGTCGGCGTCGGCGTCCAGCGAGGCCAGCTCCTCGAGGATCTTGGTGGGATCCTCGTACCGGGTCCACAGGCCCTCGGCGTTGAGCACGCCCAGGCCGCCGAGGCGGCCCAGGGCGATCGCCGCGTCCGGGCTCATGGTCGCGTCCGACGGGTGCGCGACACAGGGGATCTTGAACGGGTACGCGTCGACCCGCCACTCGGTGGACACGTCGTCGACGTCGCGGGTGCGCCGGCTGGGCACGATCGCGATGTCGTCGAGGTGGTAGCCGCGCTGGGCGGTCTTCCCGAGACCGATCTCCACGACGTCACGCATGTCTGTTCCTCTATTTAACGCGAGTGGTAGTTGGGGGCTTCGACGGTCATCTGGATGTCGTGCGGGTGGCTCTCCTTGAGCCCGGCCGCCGTGATCCGGATGAGCTGCCCACGCTGCTGCAGGTCGGGAATGGTCTCGGCACCGACGTAGCCCATGGACGCGCGCAGGCCACCGATGAGCTGGTGCGCCACCCGCGACAGCGGCCCACGGTACGGAACCTGGCCCTCGACGCCCTCGGGGACCAACTTGTCCTCGTTGACGTCCTGCTGGAAGTAGCGGTCCTTGGAATACGACTTGGCCTGTCCGCGCGACTGCATCGCGCCGAGCGAGCCCATGCCCCGGTACTGCTTGAACTGCTTGCCGTTGATGAAGATCAGATCGCCGGGGCTCTCCTCGCACCCGGCCAGCAGGCTGCCGAGCATGACCGTCTCGGCACCCGCGACGATCGCCTTGGCGATGTCGCCGGAGTACTGCACGCCGCCGTCGGCGATCACCGGCACCCCGGCCGGGGCGCAGGCCCGGGCGGCCTCCATGATCGCGGTGATCTGGGGGACGCCGACCCCTGCGACCACCCTGGTGGTGCAGATCGCGCCGGGGCCCACCCCGACCTTGACCGCGTCGGCACCGGCGTCGACCAGCGCCTTGGCCCCCGCGTACGTGGCGATGTTGCCGCCGACCACATCGACCGTGGTGTCCTTCTTGACCCGGGCGACCATCTCCAGCACCGCCCGCTGGTGACCGTGCGCGGTATCCACGATCACGACGTCGACACCCGCGTCCACCAGCGCCCGGGCCCGCTTGTACGCGTCCTCGCCCACGCCGACGGCCGCGGCCACGCGCAGCCGACCCTGCGGGTCCTTGGCGGCGTTCGGGTACTGCTCGCTCTTGGTGAAGTCCTTGACCGTGATCAGGCCGCGCAGGCGGCCGACGCCGTCGACCAGCGGCAGCTTCTCGACCTTGTGCTGTTGCAGCAGGGACAGCGCCTCGTCCTTGCTGACCCCCACCGGGGCGGTGACCAGCGGCATCTTCGTCATGACGTCGCGGACCTTGACCGAGTGGTCGGTGACGAAGCGCATGTCGCGGTTGGTGACGATGCCGACCAGCGTCCCGTCGCCGTCGACCACGGGCGCCCCGGAGATGCGGTACTTGCCGCAGAGCGCGTCCACCTCGCGCAGCGTGTCCTCGGGGCTGCAGGTGATCGGGTTGGTGATCATGCCGGACTCGGACCGCTTCACCAGGTCGACCTGCGTCGCCTGGTCCTCCAGCGAGAGATTGCGGTGCAGCACGCCGATACCGCCCTGGCGGGCCATGGCGATCGCCATCCGCGCCTCGGTGACGGTGTCCATCGCGCTGGACAGCAGCGGGATGGAGAGCTCGACGTTGCGGGTCAGGCGGGTGATCGTGTTGACCCGGCTCGGCACGACGTCGGACTCGCCTGGTTGCAACAGAACATCGTCGAAGGTGAGACCCAGAGGTACGGTGCGGGCGGAGTCTGTGTCCACGAATCATCCCCGGTGGTGCTCGACGCTGGTGGAAGGTTCCATCCTACCCATGGCCCGGGCCCGTCCATCTCGCCGGACAGCCCGTGCGGCCCACCACACAGCGCCCCGGACTAGGTACGGTGAACACGTGCAGGAAGAACCGATCGACCCGTTCAACGGCGACCCCGCCGACCCGGCGGCGGGCCTCGACGACGTCACCGACGAGGCCGAGAACGACCCGCTGACCGAGTCTGAACGCCAGGACGTGCTCGAGGACCTCTCTGACCTGGAGATCTACCAGGCGCTACTGAGTCCGACGGGCATCCGCGGGCTGGTCATCGAGTGCGAGGACTGCCACGAGCCGCACTACTTCGACTGGGATCTGCTCCGCGGCAACCTGCGCCACCTGCTCAGCAGCGGCCGCCCCCGGGTACACGAGCCGGCCTACGACCCGGATCCCGATCACTACGTCACCTGGGAGTACGCCCGCGGCTACGCCGACGGGGTACACGACACCCTCGCCGAAGGTACGGACGACGACTGAGCTGGCTGGCTCCGCTTCGCTCCGCGGCGATCGCCTTGTGCACCGCTGAGTTGTGGGTGGAAAGGGTGACTGCACACACCGCAGCCACCCTTTCCACCCACAACTCACCGGCGGCGATCGCGGGGGGAGGGGTGGTATCCGTGGCCCTGCCCCGCGATGCCGGTCCGGTGGTGCCTTTGCGGGGTTAGGCGACCAGTCCCGCGCGGAAGCCGGCGGCGACGGCGTGGGCCCGGTCCCGCGCGCCCAGCTTGCGGAACAGGCGGCGGGCGTGGGTCTTGACCGTGTCCTCCGAGACGAACAGCTCGCGGCCGATCTCCGCGTTGCTCTTGCCGTCGGCCATGCCGCGCAGCACCTGCAGCTCACGCTCGGTGAGGGTGAGGCGCCGGCCCGCCGGTGCGGCCTCGGCGACCCCGACCGGCGAACCCTCGTTGGCGGGCCAGCCGGCGGGCCGCCCGGTCGCCGGGTCCAGCGGTCCGTCGCCGCGCTGCACGGGCACCATCGGCGAGTTGGGCAGCATCGCGGGGATGGGCCCGCCGTTGCCCGCGCCCATGCCCATGCCGTCGCGGTGCATGCCACGGGAGGCGGGCGAGTTGTTGTTCCGGGCGGCGCCCGCGACTCCTGCCGGCTGGGCGTTCGCGCTGTTGATCGGCATGCCGCCCTGCGGGCGTACCGGTAGCAGCAGGAGCAGCAGGGCCTTGGCGACCACGCTGACCAGGTCGTGTTCGACGCCGCGGATGACGCCGCGGGCGCCCGCGGCGACGGCCGCCGCGGCGACCCGTGGGTCTTCGGCTCCGAACAGTACGACCTGCGCCTGCGGGGCGCGGGCGAGGACGCGGCGGGTGAACCCGACGCTGTCCGGCCGGGTCACGGCGGTATCGGCCAGGACGATCTCTGCGGGCCGCTCGGCCAGTCGGATCATGGCCTCGGTCTCGCTGACGGCGGTCCGGACGACCCCGGTCATGCCGAGCCGGGCCGCGGTGGACGCGACGGTCTGGGCCGCCAGCGGGGTTCGGACGCACACGAGGACGGTACGCACAGTGATCCTCCTTCTCTCTCAGAGGAGATCACGCAACGGCCGCAGCATTACGCGCTTTAGATGGAAAAAACGGGAAAGATCCCCATGGCTTGCGGCAGCGATGGGATACGGCTGGGGAAGACATCGACACGACGGGTGTGAGGTGGGTACCCCCGGGGTACACCGGCCGTAGGCCAGTGACCGGCCCGGAACGAACCACACTCCGCGGTGCCGCGCGGGAGGAGGGTGTTGATGTCGAACCTTCGCAGGCTGCCCGGTGCCATCGCCGATTTGTGGGACTGGCAGCGACTCGGCCGATGCCGCGGGCGTGACAGCGCCCAGTTCTTCCACCCGGACGGCGAACGCGGATCGTCGCGCAACCGCCGGGAGGCCAACGCCAAGGCCATGTGCCGGGCCTGCCCGGTACGCGCCGAGTGCGCGGCCCATGCCCTCGCGGTCCGGGAACCGTACGGAGTCTGGGGAGGTTTCAGCGAGACCGAACGGCTGCGGCTGCTGGCGGTCGGCTGGGACGACCTGGCCGACCGGCGTCACGGACGGGTGGACCTTGCTCGGCTCGAGGCACGCCTCGGCGGGCCCCACAAGACGGCCGTACCGACGCAACGGCGGGCGCCCGCGGCCTGACGCCGCGCGACGATGCGCGGCATTTCGGCACAGTTCCCGGCGAGGCTCCCGGACGGGGGCCACGCCGATGTGTTGAGCGGCTCTTCAACCGCACCGGTGGACATGCAAGCCACCGTACGAGCGAATTCGGGGCCCAAGTCGGACGCAAAGTGCGGCTTTCGGGTTACTGGACGGTGACGGCCACGTGTGCCATCCGGCCCCGGACTACTCGACGGTGAACGTCACGCTGTGCCAGCCGGTGGCGCCGTCGGGCTCCGGCGGGGCGGGAGTGCTCG
The DNA here is from genome assembly GCF_004217545.1 of Krasilnikovia cinnamomea. Classification (NCBI taxonomy): domain Bacteria; kingdom Bacillati; phylum Actinomycetota; class Actinomycetes; order Micromonosporales; family Micromonosporaceae; genus Krasilnikovia; species Krasilnikovia cinnamomea. The sequence goes on along the minus strand of NZ_SHKY01000001.1, from coordinate 4,207,916 downwards.
GCTGCGTGCCGCCGGTGGTGTCGGTCGCCCGTACCCGCAGGGTGTGCCGGCCCGGGGTGACCGTCCACGGCAGGAACCACTGCCGCCAGGTGTCCGCCGAGACCGTGTCGGCCAACGTGGCGACCTGCCACGCTCCCCCGTCGAGCTGCACCTCGACCTTCGCGATGCCGCGGTGCTGCGCCCACGCGACGCCGGCCACCACCAGCGGCCCGGCCGGGCGCTTCGCCCCGTCCCGCGGAGTGTCGATGCGCGACTGGGTCTTGATCGGCGCCTGCTGCGCCCACCCGCGCGGCACCCAGTACGCGTCGAAGTCCGCGAACCGGGTCAGCTCCAGCTCCACCACCCATTTGCAGGCGGAGACGTAGCCGTACAGGCCCGGGACCACCAGGCGCACCGGGAAGCCGTGCTCGACGGGCAGCGGGCGGCCGTTCATGCCGATCGCCAGCAGGGCGTCGCGCCCGTCGCGCAGCACCGCCGTGGGGCTGCCGCAGGTCCACCCGTCCACGGAACGCTGCACCACCTGGTCGGCGCCCGGCAGCGGGTCGGCCTCGTCGAGCAGGGCCTTGACCGGGGTGCCCAGCCAGCGGGCGTTGCCGATCAGGTCGCCACCCACCTCGTTGGAGACACAGGCCAGCGTCACGTACCGCTCGATCATCGGGCGGCGCAGCAGGTCCGCCCAGGTCAGCGTGATCGGGTTGCGCACCATCCCGTGTACCCGCAGTTGCCACGCCGCCGGGTCCACCTGCGGCGGATACAGCGCGGTGTCGATCCGGTAGAAGTCCTCATTCGTCGAGACGTACGGCGTGACACCGCGGACCTGGGCGGCGGCGGGAACCGGGCGGGCCGGTGACACCGGGGTGGGCAGCACCACGGCGTTTCGCGCAGCGGTCACCGCGCGGCGGCCGGTCAGCAGTCGGCCGGCGACGCCGGTGACCGCGGCCAACGCGGCCGCTATCCCCAGCCCCCGCAGGAACCGCCGCCGCCCCGCCCACGGCTGCGGCTCATCGGTCACGTCCTCATCGCCCGGGCCATGCCCCCCAGGGCCGTCCGCTGAGACGGCACCAGCCACGCCCGCCGTGGCCGAACCCGGCTCGACCGCCTGGGCGAGCAGCAGGCGGAGCACCAACGCCGCCACCGCCGCGCCGATCAGTGCGGGCAGCGCCGCGCCGGGGCCAGCGTCGTGTCGGGTCACCGCTGCGGCCACGCCGATCGCGCCGAACAAAGCTATGCCGGCGAGCGCCCAGCGCCACGATCGCAGCGCCAGCACACCCACCCCGTAGGCGTAGGCGGCGAGCAGCAGCGCGGTACCGGTGATCAGGGCGGTCTTGTCGTGGACGCCGAAGACCGCGACGGCGGCGTTCTTGACCGGGCCCGGCACGGTGTCGACGACGACTCCACCGACAGCCAGCAGCGGCGCGGACAGCGGACCGGTCGCCACCGCAACGACCTCGGCGGCACCGAGGGCGACCGCGGCCGCCGCGACACCGGCCAGCCCGGCCCGGACGGAGAGCTTCACTCCCCTATCCTGCCCCCGTCACGGCCCACCCCCGGCACAGCCGGCCGGCCGCAGATCTTGAGGAGTTCGGGTGCGGCGCTAACCAGAACTCATCGAGGTCCGGCAGCGGACGGAACGAGCCAAGGCGGCACAAAACGGCATCGCGCAACAAGCCGAGGCCGCGCAATGGGGCGGGTGGGTATGGAAAAGGCGCGCCGGGTGCCGGCGCGCCTCTCCGTGGAACTGAATCCGGGTCAGAAGCCCGGGCCGTGCTGGTGGCCGTGGCCGTGGCCATGGCCGCCCGCCGCGGCGGGCTCCGGGTCCTTCGGCTTCTCCACCACGAGGCTCTCCGTGGTGAGCAGCAGCCCGGCGATCGAGACGGCGTTGGAGACCGCGTTGCGGGTCACCTTCACCGGGTCGATGATGCCGGTCGCGGCCAGGTCCACGTACGTGTCGGCGGCCGCGTCGAGGCCGTGACCCCAGTCGAGGTCGCTGACCTTGCCGACCACCACGTAGCCGTCGTGGCCCGCGTTCTGCGCGATCCAGCGCAGCGGCTCGACGAGCGCCTTGCGGACGATCGCCACACCGCTGGCCTCCTCGCCGGACAGGCCGAGGCTGCCGTCGAGCACCGAGGTGATCTGGGCGAGCGAAGCGCCGCCACCGGGGACGGTGCCCTCCTCGACCGCCGCCTTGGTCGCCGCGATGGCGTCCTCGATGCGGTGCTTGCGCTCCTTCATCTCGACCTCGGTCGCGGCGCCGACCTTGATGACCGCCACGCCGCCGGAGAGCTTGGCCAGCCGCTCGGACAGCTTCTCCTTGTCCCAGTCGGAGTCCGACGCCTCGATCTCCTTGCGGATCTGCGCGACGCGGTCCTCCACCTCGGACTTCTGGCCGCCGCCGTCGACGATCGTGGTGTTCTCCTTGTCGACCACGACGCGCCGGGCGGTGCCCAGCATCTCCAGCGTGACCTGGTCCAGCTTGTAGCCCAGCTCGGGGGCGACGAGCTCGCCACCGGTCGCGATCGCCAGGTCCTGCAGCATCGCCTTGCGCCGGTCGCCGAAGCCGGGAGCCTTGACGGCCACGACCTTGACGGTCTTGCGCAGCGCGTTGACGACCAGGGTGGACAGTGCCTGTCCCTCGACGTCCTCGGCGATGATGAGCAGCGGCTTGCCGGACTGGACGACCTTCTCCAGCAGCGGCAGCAGCTCCTCGATGCTGGCGATCTTCTGCGTGCTGATGAGGAGGTACGCGTCCTCCAGCACGGCTTCCTGCGACTCGGGGTCGGTCACGAAGTTCGGCGAGATGAAGCCCTTGTCGAACTGCAGGCCCTCGGTGACCTCCAGCTCGGTGCTCAGCGCCGAGCCTTCCTCGACCGTGATGACGCCGTCGCGGCCGACGCGGTCCATCGCCTGGGCGATGAGCTCGCCGATCGTGGCGTCCTGTGCCGAGATGGTGGCCACGTTCGCGATCGCCTTGTGGTCGGCGACCGCCACGGCCTTGTCGAGCAGGGCCTTGGAGACCGCCTCGGCGGCCGCGTCCATGCCCCGCTTGAGCGCGATCGGGTTGGCGCCCGCGGTCACGTTGCGCAGACCCTCGCGGACGAGTGCCTGAGCGAGCACGGTGGCCGTGGTGGTCCCGTCGCCGGCGACGTCGTTGGTCTTGGTCGCCACCTCCTTGACCAGCTGGGCCCCGAGGTTCTGGTACGGGTCGCTGAGCTCGATCTCCTTGGCGATGGTGACGCCGTCGTTGGTGATCGTGGGCGCGCCGAACTTCTTGTCGAGGACGACGTTGCGGCCCCGCGGGCCCAGGGTGACCTTGACCGTGTCGGCGAGCGTGTTGACGCCGTGCTCCAGCAGGTGCCGGGCGTCGTCAGAGAAACTGAGGATCTTCGCCATGTATAGGTCCCTTCACGCACCACCGCCCCGGTCCGGTACACCGGACCGAGGCGGTCAGCACTGTCAGTAGGTCACTTCTCGATGACCGCGAGGACGTCGCGGGCGGAGAGCACCAGGTACTCCTCGCCGGCGTACTTGACCTCGGTGCCGCCGTACTTCGAGTACAGGACCGTCTCGCCGACCTTGACGTCAACCGGGATCCGGTTGCCCTTGTCGTCGATGCGGCCGGGGCCGACAGCGAGGACGGTGCCCTCCTGCGGCTTCTCCTTGGCGGTGTCGGGGATCACGATGCCCGACGCCGTGGTCGTCTCAGCCTCGTTCGCCTGGACCACGATGCGGTCCTCGAGCGGCTTGATCGCAACCTTCGTCGCGGTAGTCACGGGCATACCCTCCTGGGGTACTTGGTGTCGTCGCCGACCAACTGGCCGGCCGGATGCCTCATGCCACCGGGCGGGGCCGTCGTCGCGGGTGCCGGTCCGCCTGGCGCTAGTCGCGCGGCCCCGGCGGGTCCGCGCGGCTGGCACCCTCGTGGTGAGAGTGCTAATCGGAGATTATGCCGGTACTGGCACTCCGTCAAGGAGAGTGCCAACACGCCCCACCCGCGAGAATGACTCCCGTGGACCTGGAACTGCTGGCAGCACTGCGTACCCCCGAGGGGGCGGCCGCCCTGGCGGCCGCCGCCGAGGTGTCCGGCGCCGACCCCCTCGCCGCCGCCGCGCGGCTGCGCGCCCGCGGGGTGCCCCCGCCGCTGGCCGCCGCCGCGCTCACCCAGGCGGAGCTGCGGCGCCGCGCCGCCGCCAAGTTCGGCGCGGCAGCCGCCACGATGTTCTTCACCCGGGCCGGCCTGGAGCAGGCCACCCGCGCGGTGGTCGCCGACCGGCGGGCGGCCCGGCTGCGCGCCGCCGGGGTCACCACCCTGACCGATCTGGGCTGCGGGCTGGGCGCGGACACGCTGGCCGCGGCCCGTGCGGGCATCCACGTGTACGCGGTCGACGCCGACCCGCTGACCGCCGCGCTCGCCGCGGCCAACGCGGCCGCCGCCGGGCTGGACGGGCTGGTCACGGTCGCCTGCGCTTCCGCGACGACCGTGGACCTCGCGGGCGCGGACGCGGTCTTCGCCGATCCCGCGCGGCGCACCGGCCGTGGCCGGGCCATGAACCCCGACTCGTGGTCGCCCCCGTGGGACTTCGTCGCCGGCCTGCCCGCCCGGGTGCCGCGTACCGTCCTGAAGCTGGCGCCGGGCATCGACCACGCCCTGCTGCCGCCGGGGGCCGAGGGCGAGTGGGTCAGCGTCGACGGCGACCTGGTCGAGGCCGCGTTCTGGTGCGGGCCGCTGGCGGCGGTGCCGCGCCGGGCCACCGTGCTGCGGGGCGCGGAGCCGGTCACGCTGACCGGCTCCGGGAGCGCGGCCGCCGCGGTGGGCCCGGTCGGTCCGTACCTGTACGACCCGGACCCGGCGGTGGTCCGCGCCCACCTGGTCGCGGAGTTCGCGGCCGGGATCGGCGGGCGCCTCGCCGACCCCCGGATCGCGTACATCTACACCGACGACCCGGTCGACACGCCGCTCGGGCGGCGGCTGGCGGTGACCGACGTGCTGCCGTTCTCGTTGAAGCGGCTGCGGACGCTGCTGCGGGAGCGGGGCGTCGGGCGGCTGGAGATCCGCAAGCGCGGCTCGGCGCTTGAACCGGAACGGCTGCGCCAGGACCTGCGACTGTCCGGCCCGAACGCGGCGTCGCTGGTGCTGACCCGGATCGCCGACGCGCCCACGGCCCTGCTGTGCGCGGCCCGGTGATCCCGCGCCGCACCGCCGAGCCACCGCGCCGCACTGAGGACCAGCCAGCCCTGGCAACACGCCGCACTGAGGACCCAAGAGGCCCCGATCGGCGCGCTGCACTGCGGATCGGCGAGGCCTGATCAGCGCGCACTGAGGACAGTCGACGTCGGCTCACTGAGGACGGCGGACATCGGCTCACTGAGGACGGCGGACATCGCCCCAGCACTGAGGGCAGCGGAGGAGACACCGTGGCGCGCCGTCGCCCGGGCGCCCCGGGACGCTAGCCTTCGCGCGTGGCCAAGAAGAGCGCGGGCACCCCGGCGACGGCGCTGCTGAGCGCCGAGCGCGTGGCGTACGAGTTGCACCCGTACGAGGTCTCGCCGGATGCGCCGGACTACGGCGCCCTGGTGGCGCAGGCCCTCGGTGTCGACCCGCATCGGCTGTTCAAGACGCTGATCGCCGAGGTCGACGGGGCGCTGACCGTCGCGGTGGTACCGGTGACCGGCGACCTGGACCTCAAGGCTCTGGCCGCGGCGGTCGGCGGCAAGCGCGCCACGCTCGCGGACCGCGCGGTAGCCGAGCGCAGCACCGGATACGTACGGGGCGGGATCAGCCCGCTCGGGCAGCGGCGGAGGCTCCCCACGGTGGTCGACGACTCTGCGCTGGACCTTGATCAGATGGTTATCTCCGCCGGCCGCCGGGGACTTCAGGTTTCGGTCAAGCCCGCCGATCTGGTCCGGCTGACCGCCGCGACAGTCGCGGCAATACGGACCTGATCTGGACATACCCACCCAGCAAAAGCTTCCGTTACGACACCGTTACCCCACGAGCCCGATCTTTTACCCGAGATCGGGCAAGTTGGGACCCGCGAGTGACCTAGCGTCGCTTTGTGGGGCAACTCAAGCGATCGGCAATCTCCGGTAGCGAATCGCCAGACATGCCGCAGGGCTCGTGGATCAAACACACGTGTGTCACAGGCGCGTTGCCGGATTGTTATCGCGGACAACAAAATCGAGCCGCGCCACATCTTGTGCCATGCGGCACAGCGGGAATACGTTGCCCGACACAACAAACCGGCTCCTGATCCACGGCGTCTGGGGAGCGACACTCCCGGGCAGCGCACACCCACAGAGTCCGAGAAGCCTCGGATCACCCCGAAAGGAACACAGGAATGCGTAAGGGACTGTTCGCCCTCGCCGCCGTCGGCCTGCTGGCCACCGGCAGCATGGCCGCCTGCGGTAACGACGACAAGGACTCCGGCACCGGCAGCAACGGCGGCACCTCGTCGGTCGGCAAGGTCGGCGTCATCCTGCCCGACACCGCGAGCTCGCAGCGGTGGGGCACCGACGACCCCAAGTACCTCAAGGCGGCGTTCGACGCGGCCGGCGTACAGGCCGACATCCAGAACGCCCAGGGCGACAAGGCCGCCTTCCAGACGATCGCGGACGGCATGATCTCCAGCGGCGTCAAGGTTCTGATGATCGTCAACCTGGACTCCGGTACCGGTAAGGCCGTGCTCGACAAGGCCAAGGCCGCGGGTATCGCGACGATCGACTACGACCGTCTGACCCTCAACGGCGGCGCCGACTACTACGTCAGCTTCGACAACGTGAAGGTCGGCGAGCTGCAGGGCAAGGGCCTGATCGACTGCCTGACCGCCAAGAAGTACACCAAGCCGGTGGTCGCCGAGCTGAACGGCTCCCCGACGGACAACAACGCCACGCTGTTCAAGCAGGGCTACGACTCGCAGCTCAAGCCCAAGTACGACTCGGGCGAGTACGTCAAGGGCCCGGACCAGTCCGTTCCGGACTGGGACAACGCGCAGGCCGGCACGATCTTCGAGCAGATGCTCACCCAGAACAAGAACATCAAGGGTGTGCTCGCCGCCAACGACGGCCTCGGTAACGCGGCCATCCAGGTGCTGAAGAAGAACAAGCTGAACGGCCAGGTCCCGGTCACCGGCCAGGACGCCACCGTCCAGGGTCTGCAGAACATCCTCGTCGGCGACCAGTGCATGACGGTCTACAAGGCGATCAAGCAGGAGGCCGACGCGGCCGCCGCGCTCGCCATCTCGCTGGCCAAGGGCGAGGCGCCGACCACCGCCACCGGCTCGGTCACCGACCCGGAGTCGAAGAAGGAGGTCAAGTCCGTGCTGCTGACCCCGAAGTCCATCACCAAGGAGAACGTCAAGGACGTTGTCGCGGACGGCTTCGTGACCAAGGAGCAGCTCTGCACCGGTGAGTACGCCAAGCTGTGCACCGAGGCCGGCATCAGCTGACCTGAACCGCAACGGCTGACGACGGCGCCGCCCACGCCCACCAGCGTGGGCGGCGCCGGGCGTCGCTCCCACCCCCCTGGAGCGCACCGCCAGGCGCACCGCCCCGCACCCGGTCACCCAGCGAAGGAGAACCACCCGTGGCCGCGACACCTCTTCTGGAGCTGCGCGGAGTCGACAAGAGTTTCGGCCCCGTACAGGTCCTGCACGACGTCGCCTTGAACGTCTATCCCGGCGAGGTCACCGCACTCGTCGGCGACAACGGCGCCGGCAAGTCGACGATGGTCAAATGCATCAGCGGCATCTACTCGATCGATGCGGGATCGGTCATCTTCGACGGCAAGGAAGTAGCGATCCACAGCCCCCGCGACGCCTCGGCGCTGGGTATCGAGGTCGTGTACCAGGACCTCGCGCTCTGCGACAATCTGGACATCGTGCAGAACATGTTCCTCGGCCGCGAGAAGAAGCGGGGCGTCGTCCTGGACGAGCCCACGATGGAGCAGATGGCCGGCGAGACGCTCAAGAGCCTCTCCGTCCGTACGGTGAAGTCCCTGCGCCAGCACGTCTCCAGCCTCTCCGGTGGCCAGCGGCAGACCGTGGCCATCGCCAAGGCCGTGCTGTGGAACAGCCGGGTCGTCATCCTGGACGAGCCGACCGCCGCCCTCGGTGTCGCGCAGACCGCTCAGGTGCTGGAGCTGGTCCGCCGGCTCGCCGACAACGGCCTCGGCGTCGTGCTCATCTCGCACAACATGAACGACGTCTTCGCGGTCGCCGACCGGATCGCCGCGCTGTACCTCGGCCGGATGGCGGCCCAGGTCAAGACCACCGACGTGACCCACTCCCAGGTCGTCGAACTGATCACCGCCGGGCGTAGCGGCAACATCGGCCTGCCGCCCGAGAAGCCCTCCGACTTCGTCGACATCACGCCGGGAGACGACCGATGAGCACTACCACCACAACCACCGCCGGTGGCATCCAGGTCGTCCAGCCCACCGTCGGCAGCCATCTGACGGGCTACTGGCAGCGGGTCCGCGGCGGCGACATCGGCAGCCTCGCCGCCATCCTCGGCCTGGTCGTGCTGTTCCTGATCTTCGGCTTCGCCCGGCCCGAGACGTTCCTCAGCGCGCTGAACTTCTCGAACCTCTTCTCGCAGGGCGCCTCGGTCATCTTCATCGCGATGGGCCTGGTCTTCGTCCTGCTGCTCGGCGAGATCGACCTGTCCGCGGGCTACACCAGCGGTGTGTGTGGCGCGGTGATGGCCGTGCTGCTCTCCAACCACGGCTGGAGCTGGTACACCGCGATCCCGGTCGCGCTCGTCGCCGGCCTGGTCATCGGGTTCATGATCGGCTTCCTGGTGTCGAAGGTCGGCATCCCGTCGTTCGTCGTCACGCTGGCCGCCTTCCTGGCCTTCCAGGGTGTGCTGCTGGTGCTGCTCGGTGGCGGCACGAACATCTCGATCCGTGACCCGTTCGTCCTGGCACTGGCCAACAAGAACATGTCGGTCGCGATGAGCTGGATCCTGGCCGTCGTCGCCGTGGCCGGCTACGCCGCCACCCAGCTGATCAAGGTGCGCGGTCGCGTCTCCCGCGGGCTGGTCCACGACCCGATGGGCATCGTGCTCCTGCGTGTCGTCGGCGTCGCCATCCTGGTGTTCGCGGGAGTCGCCATCCTCACCCAGGAACGGGCCATCAACCCGGCGATCAACTCCCTCAAGGGTGTGCCGATCGTGGTGCCGCTCATCGCGGTCGCGGCGATCATCTGGACCTTCGTGCTGAGCCGCACCACCTACGGCCGGCACGTGTACGCGGTCGGCGGCAACACCGAGGCGGCGCGCCGCGCCGGTATCCCGACCGACCGGATCCGGATCTCGGTGTTCGTCATCTGCTCGTTCATGGCCGCGATCGGCGGCATCATCGCCGCCAGCCGGGCCAGCTCGGTCGACCCGCGCTCCGGCGGCAGCAACGTGCTGCTGTACGCGGTCGCGGCCGCCGTCATCGGTGGCACCAGCCTCTTCGGCGGCAAGGGCCGGGTCATCGACGCCGTGCTCGGTGGCGCGGTCATCGCCGTCATCGACAACGGCATGGGCCTGATGAACTTCACCTCCGGCACCAAGTTCATCTTCACCGGCCTGGTGCTGCTGGCCGCGGCCAGCGTCGATGCGCTGTCCCGGCGCAGAGCGGCCGCCACCGGCAACCGATGAACACGATCCTGGGGACGGGGGCGGCGCGCTGATGCGAGCCGGCCCCAGCCAGGAGGAGGTCCGCCGGCACAACCTCGGGACCCTGCTCCGGTACGTACACGTGCACGGAGCCACGTCCCGAGCGGAACTGACCAGCCGGCTGGGTCTCAACCGCAGCACCATCGGCGCCCTCACGGCGGAGCTGGCCACGGCCGGCCTGATCAGTGAGGAAGCCCCGCGCGAAACCGGCCGGGCCGGACGACCCTCGCTTGTCGTCCGGCCCGAGTCGGCGCGGGTCTACGCGTACGCGATCAGCATCGAGGTGGACCGCATCCGCGCGGCCCGCGTCGGGCTCGGCGGCCACATCCTGGACCGCCGCGAGGCCGAACGGCCGCGCGGCATGCAGGTGATCGACGCGGTGCAGCCGCTGGCCGGATTCATCCGCGACATGCACCGCGGCGTCGGCGACGACGCCCGCTGCGTCGGTGGCGGGATGGCGATCGCCGGGATGGTGCGCCGCGCCGACGGCGTGGTCCGCCTCGCTCCGACGATCGGCTGGGTCGACGAGAACGTCTCCGGCGCGCTCAGCACGGAGCTGGGCGGCGAGCTGAGCAGTGAGCTCGGCAGCGGGCTCGGCGACGGCGATCCGGGCGACGCGGGCCACTTCCTGGTCGGCAACGCGGCGGACGTGTCCGCGCTGGTGGAACACAGCCGCGGCGCCGCCGTCGGCTGCGACAACGTCATTTATCTGTACGGCGACGTGGGCGTCGGCGGCGGCATCATCGCGGGCGGCCGGCGGGTCTCCGGGCACGGCGGCTACGGCGGCGAGGTCGGCCACATGGTCGTCAACCCGCAGGGCCACCCGTGCAGCTGCGGGTCACGCGGCTGCTGGGAGACGGAGATCGGCGAGTACGCCCTGCTGCGGCTGGCCCACCGGGAGGACCAGTCGGGCAGTGAGGCCGTACTGGAGGTCGTCGACGCGGCCCGGCGCGGCGACCGGATCGCGCGCCAGGCGGTCCGCCAGGTCGGCGACTGGCTCGGCTTCGGCGTGGGCAACCTGGTGAACATCTTCAATCCCGAGGCGGTCATCTTCGGCGGCACGCTGCGCGACGTGTACCTGGTCGCGGCCGCCCAGATCCGCAGCCGGTTGAACGCCGTCGCGCTGCCCGCCTGCCGGGAGCACCTGCGGCTGCGCACGCCCGAGCTCGGCGAGGACGCCGCCCTGATCGGCGGGGCCGAACTGGCCTTCGAGCGTCTCCTGGAAGACCCCCTCATCTAGCCATCCCCGAGATCGCGGAAGGCGGCTACAGTGCCGGTCGTGGAGATGCGGGCGTCCGACGAGGATCGGCAGCGGATCGTCGCCGCGCTGGAGCGGCACACCGGAGCGGGACGGCTCACCCTGGACGAGTTCGCGCAGCGGGTCGACGTGGTGACGCAGGCGCGTACCCTCGCCGACCTGGACGCGGTCGTCCGTGACCTGCCCGCCGAGCCGGTGGCCGACGGGCCTCAGCGCCCGGAACTGTTGTGGGTGTTCGCCGTCGCGATCCTGACCCTGGTGATGCTGGGCGTCTTCGTCGCCCTGCGGTAGGCCGCGCGACTCAGCGGTCGACCGGGGTGAAGTCCCAGACGTGGGGGGCGCGGGCCACCAGGCGCTCGGGCGGGGCGGGCAGCGGGACCGGGTCGTGCCGCCAGGTGGAGATGACGACGATGCGGTGATCCGTGGACGAGTAGACCTTGCTGGACACGTGCGCCGGCAACACCTCGATCGTGGGCAGCGCCTCGTCGCAGACCCAGCTCAGCAGCTCGTCGAAGCCGCTGCCCAGGGCCCGTACCTCCCACATCCGCGCGATCATGAACAGAGCATAATCACCCGGAGACCGTGACGGTGGTCAATGGCATGGCCGAGTCCGCGGGCAGGTCCAGGCCGCTGGGCGCGACGCCGGCGGCGACCAGGTGCGAACCGAGCGCGGCCACCATGGCGCCGTTGTCCGTACACAGCTGGGGCCGGGGCACCCGGACCTCGATGCCCAGCTTCGCCGCGCGTTCCTCGGCGAGCACGCGCAGGCGGGAGTTGGCCGCCACGCCACCTCCAATGACCAGGGTCCGCACCCCGTGCGTACGGCACGCGTCGAGCGCCTTGGCGGTGAGCACGTCGCACACCGCGTGCTGGAAGCTCGCGGCCACATCCGCCACCGGTACGGGCTCCCCGGCCCGCTCGCGCGCCTCCACCCAGCGCGCCACGGCCGTCTTGAGTCCCGAGAACGAGAAGTCGAAGCGGTGCTCGGCCAGATCCTTCGGCGCGGTCAGGCCGCGCGGGAACGGGATCGCCGCCGGGTCACCGTCGCGGGCCGTACGGTCGATCACCGGACCGCCGGGGAAGCCCATCCCCAGCAGCCGCGCCACCTTGTCGAAGGCCTCCCCCGCCGCGTCGTCGATCGTGGCGCCCAGCGGGGTGACCCCGGCGGTGATGTCGTCGACCAGCAGCAGCGACGAGTGCCCGCCGGAGACGAGCAGACCCACGGCGGGTTCGGGCAGCGGGCCGTGCTCGAGGGTGTCCACGGCGACGTGGGCGGCGAGGTGGTTGACGCCGTACACCGGCTTGTCGGCGGCCAGCGCGTACCCCTTGGCGGCGGCGACACCGACGAGGAGCGCGCCCGCCAGGCCCGGCCCGGCCGTCACCGCGATCGCGTCGATGTCGGCCAGGGTGACCCCCGCGTCGTCGAGCGCGCGCCGCATCGTCGGCACGATCGCCTCGAGGTGGGCGCGGCTGGCCACCTCCGGGACCACCCCGCCGAAGCGGGCGTGCTCGTCCACGCTCGACGCGAGGGCGTCGGCCAGCAGGGTGTGCCCGCGCACGATGCCGACACCGGTCTCGTCGCAGGAGGTCTCGATCCCGAGGACCAAGGGTTCGTCAGGCATCGCGCATCATCACCAGGGCATCGGTGTTGCTGGGTTGGTAGTAGCCGCGGCGGACGCCGACCGGCTCGAAGTCGTAGCCGGCGTACAGCCGCTGGGCGGGGGCGTTGTCCACGGCGACCTCCAGCAGCACCTTGTGGACGCCGCGCCGGCCCGCCTCGGCCAGCAGCGCCTCCAGCAGTGCGCGGCCGATCCCGCGGCGTTGCGCGTCGCGGCGGACCGCGATGTTCTGCACCCAGGACTCGTCGGGGCCGACGACGGCCAGTCCCGCGTACCCGAGCACCGTCTCGTCCTCCGTCGCGACCAGGTAGTAGTGGCGCTGGGCCAGCTCGTTCCAGAACATGGCGGCGGACCACTTCTCCGCGCCGAACAGGTCTGTCTCGATCGGCAGCACCTGCTCGACGTGCCACCAGCGGAAGCGTTCGAGCTGGATCACCGCAGCACGGGTTTGCGCGCCGAGGACGCGACCGCGTCGGGGCGGCGCAGGTACAGCGGGGTCAGCGGTTCCTGCGGCGCACGGGCGCGGACCCGGTCGGCGGCGAGGGCGATCAGCGCCTCGCCGGGCGGGTACAGCAGGCGGTCGTCGATCGGCAGGCCGAACACCTCGCTGTACTGCAAGGCGCCCTCGCCGACCGCGCGGTCGGCGTCCACGACGACGTCGGCCGGGCGGGACACGTCCGGCCCGCGGGTGCGCACACCATCGGTGTACGTGGCGGTGTACACCTCACGGCGCCGCGCGTCCGTGGCGACCAGCACCCGACCCGGCCCGGCGGCGCGGCCGAGCGCGTCCAGCGAGCACACCCCGTACGCCGGGATGGCCAGAGCCTGCGCCATGCCCGCCGCCGTGACGAGGCCGACCCGCAGCCCGGTGAACGGGCCCGGCCCCAACCCGGCGACGATCGCCCCCAGTTGGCGCGGGGTCGCGCCGGCGTCGGCCAGCAGCGTCGCGATCTGCGGGGCCAGCAGTTCGCCGTGTGCCCGCGGATCGACGGTACGGCGCTCCGCCACGCCCCGCATCCCGTCGTCGGTCACCTCCGCCAGGGCGGCGATCACCGCGGGGGTGGAGGTGTCCAAGGCGAGAACCAGCACGTCAACACCCTAACCGGCTGGTTCCGGGGCAATGACGCGCGGATCCCAGTCGACGACCGGACGGCCCGCCTCGGCCAGTGCCTGGTTGGCCGCGCTGAACGGCCGCGCGCCCCGGAAGCCCCGCGGGTTGAGCGGGCTGGGGTGACCGGCCTCCAGCACGACGTGCGCCGGGTTCGTGACCAGTGCGGCCTTCTTGCGGGCGTACCCACCCCAGAGCAGGAAGACCACCCGCTCGGGGCGGGCGTTCAGGGCGCGGATGGTCGCGTCCGTGAACGCCTCCCAGCCCTTGCCCGCGTGCGAGGCCGCCGCGCCGCCCCGGACGGTCAGCACCGCGTTGAGCAGCAGCACTCCCTGGCTCGCCCACCCGGTCAGGTCACCGGTGGTGGCCGGCGCGATGCCCAGATCGTCGGCCAGTTCGGCGAAGACGTTGCGCAGCGAGGGCGGGATGCGGACCCCGGCGCGGACGCTGAAGCTGAGCCCGTGCGCCTGCCCCGGCCCGTGGTACGGGTCCTGGCCGAGGATGAGCACCCGGGTCTGCTCGGGCGGGCACAGCCGGTACGCCGCGAACAGGTCCTCGATCGGCGGGTAGACGGTGTGGTCGCGGTACTGCTCGGCGACGAACGCCCCCAGGGCCGCCGTGGCGTCGGCGTCGAGCAGCGGCTCGAGTTCCGCGCGCCAGCCATCGGGCAGCATCCCGGTGAGATTCACGAATCCAGCCTTTCCGTCGCGGCCGCCCGGTCGGCGACCGCCGGCTCTCCTGTGGTGGCGGCCCGATCCCCGGCCGCCGATTCTTCTCCTGCCGCCGCCGAGGCGGCCGTTTCTTCTCTTGCCGCCGCCGAGGCGGCCGTCGGGTCTGCGACGGCCAGCCTTTGCGCCCATGCGGCGCCATGGGCGACGAGGTCCAGGACCCGGGTGTCGTCGTCCAGGCGGGCGATCCGGACCTGGAGATACTCGTCGTTGAGCTGCTCGGCCAGGCCCTCACCCCACTCGACCACCGTGACCGAGTCCCCGGCCGACGCGTCCAGGTCGAGGTCGTCGATCTCGCCCCGAGGATCGGCGGCGTCCCCCAGCCGGTACGCGTCGGCGTGCACCAGCGCGACCCGGCCACCGCGCGCCGGGTCCGGCCGGTGCACCCGGGCGATGACGAAGGTCGGTGAGGTGATGTCGCCGCGGACCCCCAGGCCGGCGCCGATGCCCTGGGTGAGTGCCGTCTTGCCGGCGCCGAGCGGCCCGGTGAGCAGCACGAGATCGCCGCGGCGCAGCAGGGTGGCCAGCCACCGGCCGAACTGCCGGGTGTCGTCCACGGTGGCTAGCCGGATCCCCGTGGTGATCACGGGATCTCCGCCAGGAACGCGTCCAGGGCCGCGTTGACCTCGTCGGAGCGCTCCAGCATGACGACGTGCCCGCTGTTGTCGATCTTGACGAGCTTGGCCTCTGGCAGGTACTTGAGGATCTCCTCCGAATGAGCCACGGGGGTGAGATAGTCCTTCGTGCCCACGATCACCAGCACCGGCACCCCGCGCAGCGGCGTCAGCGCGGGGAAACGGTTGTGCGTGTAGAGGGTGCGCAGGTATTTGGTCAGTGTCTCGATCGAGGTCTTGGAGTTCATCTCCTCCACGAACGTAACCAGCGACGCGCTCGGGCGCGGATCACCGAAGCCGTACCGGCGGGTCAGCAGCCAGGCGAGATCCGAGGCGGCGAGCCGGGCGCGGTCGATCGCGCCGCCGCCGATCCGGGCGGCGCCACCCCACACGGGGAAGAACGGGGCGCTGGCGCGGGCCAGCAACGTCGGCAGGCCGATCTTCGTCTTGTCGATCAGGCTGGCGGAGGTGGAGATCAGCGCCACGCCCGTGACCCGGTCGCCGAACCACTGTGGATAGTGTTCGGCGAACGCCATGATCGTCATGCCGCCCATGGAGTGCCCGACCAGGACGATCGGCCCCTCCGGCACCGCCGCGTCCAAGACCGCGGCCAGCGAGCGGCCCAGCGCGGCGATGTCGTAGTCCCCCGAGTCGAGCAGGCCGGAGCGGCCATGGCCGGGCTGGTCGTAGAAGACCATCCGGTGGTCACCCTGCTCGGCGATCGCCTTGCGCTGGAAGTAGAACGTGCCCATGTCCAGCGCGTACCCGTGCACGAAGACGATCGTCGGCCGATCGCCCGGCGCGCGCGGCTCGACGATCTCCACGTGCAGCTCGGCGCCGTCTGCGGCGGTCACGGTCAGCTCCGCGTCGAACGGCTGGTCGCCGAACGGCTCGTTCGCGTACGGGTCGCCGGGCGCGGTGACCGACCTGCGGACGATCGCCCGTTCGGTGGCGACCGCGGCGGCCAACCCGGCGGCGGCCACACCGATGACGGCACCGACGATGCCGACCTTCTTCGCCCGGCTCCGCGACGTGGTGGATCGGCGGGGTTGTGCGTTGCTCACTGGGCCTCCCCGTCACCGGGCGCCGGCGTCACGTCCGCCGCCGGGACCCCGGCGCTGCCGTCGTACACCCGGGGCACCCGGGAGCTGCCGAACCGGGTCACGATCTCGTAGTTGATCGTGCCGACGGCGGCCGCCCAGTCGTCGGCGGTCGGCGCGCCGTCGTCACCCGGCCCGAACAACGTGGCGACATCCCCCGGTGCGACCGGGTCGTCGCCGCAGTCGACCACGATCTGATCCATGCTCACCCGGCCGGCAACGGTCCGGTTGCGGCCACCGAGCCGGACCGGGCCCACATTCGAGGCGTGCCGGGGCACCCCGTCGCCGTAGCCGAGCGGCACCAGCGCCAGCGTGGACTCGCGCGGCGTCATGTAGGTCAGCCCATACCCGACACCCTGCCCGGCCGGGACCCGTTTGGTGAGCGAGACGCGGGCCCGGGCGCTCATCGCGGGACGCAGCCGGGAGGCGTGCTCGGTGGCCAGCGGGGACAGCCCGTAGATCGTGATACCGGCCCGGACCAGGTCGTAGTGGGTGTCGGGGCGGGTCAGCAGCGCGGCCGAGTTGGCGATGTGTCGGTAGCGCGGCGTGATGGCGTACCGCTCGGCCAGCGCCAGGCCCTCCGCGAACGAGGCGAGCTGCCGGTCGATGGACTCATGGCCGGGCACGTCGGCGCACGCGAAATGGCTCCACACGCCGACGACCTCCACCTCCCCGTCGGCCTGCGCCTTGCCCGCCGCCTCCAGCAGGTGCGGCCACTCGGCCAGCGGCGCGCCGCCCCGGGACAGGCCGGTGTCCAGCTTGAGATGCACCCGGGCGCTACGCCCGGCGCGGCGCGCGGCCGCGACCACCTCCGCCAGCTGTTCGGTGCCGGCCGCGTTGAGGTCGACGTCGGCGGCGACGCCCCGCTCCAGCGGCAGCCCGGGGGCCACCAGCCAGGCCAGGACCGGCACCCGGATCCCGCCCCGGCGCAGCTCCAGCGCCTCGTCGAGGGTGCACACCCCGAGCCAGGTCGCGCCGCCCGCCACCGCCGCGCGGGCCGCCGGCAGCATGCCGTGCCCGTACCCGTCGGCCTTGACGACGGCCATGACCTCGGCGGGAGTCAGGGCGCGCAGCGTCGCCACGTTGTCCCGGATGGCGTCCAGATCGATCCGGACCTCGGCCTGCCACATGGGCACCAGCGTACTGAGGGGTCTGGTGGACATCAGGCCAGCAGGTCGGCCAGCACGGGCCGCAGCGCGGCCGCGACGTCGGGTGCGGTGACGGGGCCGTCCAGCGCGGCCCGCCGCCCGGCCAGCCCGTGCACGTACGCCGCGGCGACCGCCGCGCGTTCGGGTGCCAGCCCCGCGGCCAGCAGGGAACCCAGCAGGCCCGCCAGCACGTCGCCGCTGCCGGCGGTGGCCAGCGCCGGGCTGCCGGTCGGGTTGACCCATACCTCGCCGGCCGGGGTGGCGACGATGGTGCGGTCACCCTTGAGCAGCACCACCCCGTTGATCCAGGCGGCGAGCTTGCAGGCGGCGCCGATCCGGTCCGCCCCGGGCGCTTCCCCCGCCAGCCGGGCGAACTCGCCGTCGTGCGGGGTGATCACCAGGGGGGCGTCCCGGCGCAGGTCGGTGGCGTGCTGGCCGTCCACCAGCAGGGTCAGCGCGTCCGCGTCCAGCAGCACGGGCACCGCCGAGGCCAGGACGCTGCGCAGTTCGGTGCGCGCGTCGTCGCCCGTGCCCAGCCCGGAGCCGCAGGCCCACGCCTGTACGCGACCGGCGTCAGCCACCCGGGGCACCGCGATCACGGACGGGTGTGCGCGGACGACCTCGGCGTGGGCGCTGCCCGCGAATCGGATCAGGCCGGTCGGTCCCGCCAGCGCACCGGCCACGGACAGGACTGCGGCGCCCGGATACCGCCCGGAGCCGGTGGCGACCCCGACGACCCCGCGCGAATACTTGTCGGAGGTCGGGCCGGGCTGGGGCCACCACGCCGCGATGTCCGCGGCGTCCGGGACGCGGATCGCCGGATCACCCCGCAGCACCGGACCAAGTCCGATATCGACCAGCTCGACGTGGCCCGCGCGGGCGGCGGCCGGGCCGACCAGGTGCGCGGGCTTGAGGCAGCCGAACGTGACCGTGACGTCCGCGGTGACCGCGACTCCCGGCACGTCGCCGGTGTCCACCGCGACCCCGCTGGGCACGTCGACCGCGACCACGGGCGGGCGGGCGCCGTCGCGGGCACGCAGGGCGCCGAGCCGGGCGACGTGCTCGGTGGCGGGCGCCCGGAGCCCGCCGCTGCCGCCGATACCGACGATGCCGTCCAGCACGAGGTCGGCAAACTCGGGCAGCTCCCGTACGGTGCGGCCACCGGCGTCGCGCAGCGCCGCGAGACCCGCGAGATGCACCCGGTCCGGCCGCAGCAGCAGCGCCCGCACGGCCGCGCCCCGGGCGGCCAGCGCCGCACCCGCATACAGCGTGTCGCCGCCGTTGTCGCCGCTGCCGACCAGTAGTAGCACCCGGGCGCCGCGGACCCCACCGCGCTCCTTGAGCAGCAGAGCGCACCGGCGGGCCAGCCCCGCCGCGGCCCGCTGCATGAGGGTGCCTTCCGGCAGCGTCGCCATCAGCGCCCGCTCGGCCGCCCGCACCTCCGCCACCCGCCACGCCTGCCGCATCGCGCTCCTCGCCCTCGGCGTCGCCGGCGTCCCCGGCGTCGCGCCAGTTGTATGCCCGGGGTCCGACATTTTCCGGCCGCCACCCCGCTGAGCTGGTCAGGCCTCCGCGACGACCATCGCCGAGGCGATACCGCCGTCGTGCGACAACGACAGGTGCCAGCGGTTCACGCCGCGCTCCGCGGCGACCGCGGCGACCGTACCGGAAACCGTCAACCACGGCCGCCCGTCCGGGTCCGAGACGATCTCGCAGTCGTGCCAGCGCAGACCGGTCGGGGCACCGAGCGCCTTGGCGACGGCCTCCTTGGCCGCGAACCGCGCGGCCAGCGACTCCGGCGAGCGCGGATTGCCCGACGGCGTCAGCCGCTCGGAATCGGTGAACAGCCGGTCCGCCAGCAACGGCGTGCGCTCCAGGGCCCGGGCGAAACGGTCCACCAGGACGACGTCGATGCCGACAGACACGATCACAGAGCCAACCCTAGTGGGCGCGGGCGGCCCGTTCAGAGGGTCACCGCCCGTCGTGGCAAGGCCTGTGGACAGCCATCGGTACGGCCGGAGCCGGCCGTCCACAGGCCCGCCATTCCGTCCCACCCGACCCCTACGGTCGTACCGTCCCGTCTCCCCACCCGGAGGTTGCCGATGACGGCCGACCTGGAAGTCGATACTCACGAGGTGCGCCACGCCGCGCGCGAGCTGAGCGCCACCGGCGCCCGCGTCGCCGCCGGGGCGCAGCCACCACCCACCGTGATGGTGCCCCGTTGGGAGACCTCCAGCGCCGCCGCCACCCTGGCCGAGGACGCCCGCCGGATCGCCTCGACGCTCGCCACCGGCCTCGAGGCGACCGGACACGACCTGCTCATCACCGCCGACGGATACGACGGCGCGGATGCCCTGGCCGCGGCCCGGCTAAGCCGCGCGACCGCGAGGGGCCGATGAGTTCCTCGGCCTTCGCCAGGTTGCGGGCGACCGACCCGGCCCGCTGGGTGGACGCTTCCCACGGGTGGCGGTCCCGGGCGGGCGCCGCTGGACTCTGGTCGGCCGAGCTGCAGCAGCACGGGGCCCGGCTGGCGTCCCGCTGGACCGGCGCCGCCGCCCTCGCCGCACTGGCGCGGCTGACCCGGCTGAGGCGCGGCCTGGAGGTGTTCCGCCTTGCCTGTTACCGGGCCGATCAGGCGCTGAGCGAGTTCGCCGGTGCGCTGACTCGGGCCCGGGCGTTGCTGGCCACGGCGTTGGCCGCGGCCCGGCGCGCGGGGACGAGCTTCGACGACGAGGGCAATCTCCGGGACGGTCCCACCGCGCAGGCGGCCGCCACCGAGGCGGCCACCGCGCTCGCCGCCGCGTTGTCCCTCGCCACGACGGCGGACGGCGTGGCCGCGCGCCGGCTGGCGGAGCTGAGTGCGGCGATCGGACCACTCATCGACGCCCGTTCCGGAAGGACCGGCGAAGGGTGGCTCGCGGCCCCGCCGCCGTCGGCGGGCGCCTCCCCACCCTCGTGCACCGCCTCCCCGGCCGAGGTTCGCGCCTGGTGGGAAGCCCTGACACCGGCCCAGCGGCTGTGGTCAGCGGCCACGGAGCCGTCCGCCATCGCCACCTTGGACGGCCTGCCTGCCGCCGATCGGGATCTGGCCAACCGGCTGTTGCTGGAACAGCAACGCGCCGAACTGGACCGGGCCCTCGCGAAGGCGCACGGTGGTGAACGCAAGCGGCTACACGAGCTCCGGGACGGCCTCGCCACGCTGACCGACCGGCTCGCGGACGACGCGGGGCCGCGGGCGTACCTGCTGCGGCTGGATCTCGCGGGCGAGGGCCGGGTGGTGGTGGCGCTCGGCGACCCGGACCGGGCCGACCACGTCCTCACCCACGTGCCCGGCATGACCGCGGGCCTCGCCTCGTACGACGGGGAGCTGCGGCACGCGGAACGCGTCGCGGCCCAGGCGGGGCGGGTGGCACCGGCGGCCGCGACGAGCGCGGTGCTGTGGCTGGACTACGACGCGCCGGACTTCGTGGACGAGGCCGCGGGCACGGGCCGGGCGGAGGCGGGCGCGGCGCGGCTACGCCGGTTCCAGGATGGACTGGACGCCGCCCACGAGGGTGGCCGGGCGCACCGGACCGTTCTCGGGCACAGCTACGGCTCGCTGGTCGTGGGGCGGGCGGCGGTCGCGCCGGAACTCGCCGCCGACGACGTGATCTTCGTGGGCTCCCCGGGGGTCGGCGTGAATTCCGCCGGAGCGCTGAGCGTGCCCACGGGGCACGTGTGGTCGTCGACCTCCCGGTCGGACATCATCCAGTACGCCGCCCTCGCGCCACGCGGCCTGGCCGCCGATCTCGCCGTCACGGCGACCGTGCCCGGCCTCGGTGCCGTGCTGGCGTTCGGCCGTCCCGAGGACGATCTGTGGTTCGGCCGCAATCCGAGCGACCCGGCGTTCGGGGCCCGGGTCTTCGCCAGCCAGCCCGACGCCGGGCACCTCGGCTACTGGGACCGAGGCCGCCCGGCGCTGGACGCGATCACGAACATCACGGTGGGACGCGATGTCACTCCACGGTGACGGACTTGGCCAGGTTGCGCGGCTGGTCGACGTCGTGGCCACGGGCGGCGGCGATCTCGCAGGCGAGGATCTGCAGCGGCACGGTGGTCATCAGCGGCGCCAGCAGGGTGGGGGTACGCGGCACCTCGATGAGGTGGTCGGCGAACGGGCGTACCGCCTCATCGCCCTCCTCCGCGATGACGATCGTGCGGGCGCCCCGGGCACGGACCTCCTGGATGTTGGAGACGACCTTGTCCCGCAGCACCCCGCGACCGGCGGGCGAGGGCACCACGCACACCACCGGGGTGCCCTCGTCGATCAGCGCGATCGGGCCGTGCTTGAGCTCACCGGCCGCGAAACCCTCCGCGTGCATGTACGCCAGCTCCTTGAGCTTGAGCGCGCCCTCCAGGGCCACCGGGTAGCCGACGTGCCGCCCGATGAACAGCACCGTGGACGCCGTCTTGAGGTCGCGGGCCAGCTGCCGGACGTCCTCCATGGTGTCGAGCAGCTGCCGCAGGTGGTCGGGGGTCTCCATGAGCCGGGAGACGACCGCGGCCACCTCGTCGGCGTACATGACGCCGCGGACCTGGGCGAGGTGCAGGCCGATCAGGTAGCACGCGACCAGCTGGGTGAGGAACGCCTTGGTAGAGGCGACCGCGATCTCCGGGCCGCCGTGGGTGTAGAGCACGGCGTCGGACTCGCGGGGGATGGTCGAGCCGTTGGTGTTGCAGATGGCCAGCACGCGGGCCTTCTGCTCCTTGGCGTGCCGCAGCGCCATCAGGGTGTCCATGGTCTCGCCGGACTGGCTGATCGCGACCACCAGGGTGGACCGGTCGAGCACCGGGTCGCGGTAGCGGAACTCGCTGGCCAGCTCCACCTCGCACGGGATCCGGGTCCAGTGCTCGATGGCGTACTTGGCGACCAGCCCGGAGTGGTACGCGGTGCCGCACGCGACGATGAACACCTTGTCGACATCGCGCAGATCCTGGTCGGTGAGGCGCACCTCATCGAGGATGATCTCGC
The DNA here is from genome assembly GCF_004217545.1 of Krasilnikovia cinnamomea. Lineage (NCBI taxonomy): Bacteria > Bacillati > Actinomycetota > Actinomycetes > Micromonosporales > Micromonosporaceae > Krasilnikovia > Krasilnikovia cinnamomea. The sequence continues at coordinate 4,185,673 of NZ_SHKY01000001.1, read as the reverse complement.
CGCGCTCGGAGAGCCGCCCGAGCAGGGTGTCGTGGATCGCCTGGGGCTGCTCGGCGATCTCCTTGAGCATGAAGTACTCGTAGCCGCCCTTCTCGGCGGCCGAGGCGTCCCAGTCGATGTGGAAGTCCTTGCCGGCGGACGGCTGCCCGGCGAAGTCGGTGATCTCGATGCCCGCCGGGGTGATCAGGACCACCTGGTCCTGGCCCAGTTCCACCGCCTCGCGGGTGTGCTCGATGAACGCCGACACGTCGCTGGCGAGGTAGTTCTCGCCCTCGCCCCGGCCCACCACCAGCGGGGAGTTGCGCCGGGCGCCGACCACCGCGTCCGGCACCGCCACGTCGACCGCCAGCAGGGTGAACGCGCCCTCGAGGCGGCGGCAGACCCGCCGCATGCCCTCGGCCAGCGCCTGCGGCCCCTCGGCACCGGCCGCCCGCAGCTCACGCATCTCGGCCGCCAGCAGGTGCGCGGCGCACTCGGTGTCCGTGTCGCTGGCGAACTCGACGCCGGTCGCCTGCAGTTCGGCGCGCAGCCGGGTGAAGTTCTCGATGATGCCGTTGTGGATCACCGCGACGCGGCCGTCGGCGGACAGGTGGGGGTGGGCGTTGCGGTCGGTCGGCCCGCCGTGCGTCGCCCAGCGGGTGTGCCCGATGCCGGTGGACCCGGCCGCGATGCCGTCGGGGCCCCGATCGGCCAGCGCCTTCTCCAGGTTGGCGAGCTTGCCCGCGCGCTTCTCCATGCGCACAGACCCATTGCTGATGACGGCGACACCCGCCGAGTCGTATCCCCGGTACTCCAGCCGCCGCAGCCCTTCGAGGACGATGCCGAGCGCCGGGCGGCTACCTACGTATCCCACGATCCCACACATGTGGGGCAGCGTAGCGGACGATCGCTCACGCGTCTTGCGCGAAGTAGCCACTTTCACGCATCGACCCTGAGCGAAATGGCCGTTCGGCCAGCCCGGAACCCTACCGGGGCCTACCCCGCATACGGCCGTATCGGCCACGTCGCCTGCGGGCCGGTGGCACGGCAGGCGTACCGTCGGCTACCGCCACGACGTGCGCGCACCGGGAGAGAACCTTGAGCGACAATCAACCCGCAGAGCCCCAGCAGCCGTCGAACTCCCCTGGCTCCGACGACCCGACGGCCCCCGCGCCGGTCTCCGGCGACCCGTGGTCGGCGCCCTCGGGCGACGCGCTCGCGCCGTACCCCGCAGGGGGCGACCCGCTCTCGTCCCGGCCGGACCAGCCACCGCAGCCGCCGACGTTCCAGCCCGGGTTCGCGTCACTGCCGCAGGCGCGCCCGGACCAGTACCCCCCGACGTCCAAGTTCCCCACCGTGGCCGGCACCCCCGGCGCCGGCTACGAGCCCCCGCCCGGACAGACCCCACCCGGCTACGGCCCCCCGGACTACGACCCTCAGGGCTCCGGCCAGCCCGGCTACCCACCGCCCGGCTACGACCCCCAGGGCCCCGAGCAGCCCGGCTACCCACCACCGGCCTACGGCCAGCCCGGCTACGGCCAGGCTGGACCCGGCCAGCCCGGCTACGGCCAGCCCAGCTATGCGCAGCCCGGCTACCCACAGCCCGGGTACGCGCAGCCCGGCTACGGTCCGCCGCCGCCCGCGCCCCGACGGAGCAACGCCCCGATCATCGCGGTCATCCTGGCGGTCACCCTGCTGCTTTGCGGCGGTGCCGTGACGGCCAGCGTGCTCGCGGTCAACCGGGTCGCCGACAAGGCCAAGGACGCGGTTTCCAACCTCCCGACGGACGTCCCGGACGTCCCGGACCTCCCGAACGTGCCCACGGACCTCCCGACCGACCTGCCGACCCTGCCCACCGACCTACCGACCGATCTGCCCAACCTGCCGGGCGGCAACGGCAAGGAGATCACGGTCGAGTACGAGGTCACCGGCGACGGCCGCGCGGACATCCTCTACACCAAGAAGCTCGGCGAGACCCCCGAGCGGGAAAGCAACGTCAAGCTGCCCTGGCGCAAGAAGGTCACGATGAAGGGCGCCGCGCTGGTGTCGGTCACCGCCATCCGCGGCAGCACGGACTCGGGCACCATCAGCTGCCGCGCCACCGTCGACGGCGAGCAGGTCGCCCAGCGCACCCGCGAGGGCGCGTTCGCGACCGCGTCCTGCACCAAGGTGATCCTGTAGCACCTACGCCGCCCCCGCCTCGACCGGAGCGGTCAGCGAGAGCCGCCCCCGCCTCGACCGGAGCGGTCGGCGAGAAACCCGGCGGCGGTTCGCGGGAAACGACTGGGGCGGTTCGCGGGAGGCCGGGGCGGTTCGCGGGAACGACCGGGGCGCAAACCCGCGTCGCGCCCGTAGGCTGGCGCCGTGACGACGTCGATCCCGGCCGACCCGCTCGTCGGCCGCATGCGCCCGTTCGGCACCACCATCTTCACCGAGATGTCCGCATTAGCCGTACGCACCGGCGCGGTCAACCTGGGGCAGGGCTTCCCGGACACGGACGGCCCGCCGGAGATGCTCGCGGCGGCACACCAGGCGCTGCGGTCGGGCGCGAACCAGTACCCGCCGCTGCCCGGCATCCCGGCGTTGCGGGCCGCCATCGCGGCCCATGAGCAGCGCTTCTGGGAGCTGACCCGCGACCCGGACACCGAGGTGGCGGTCACTGCGGGGGCCACCGAGGCGATCGCGGCCAGCATCCTCGCCCTGTGCGAGGCGGGCGACGAGGTGGTGTGCTTCGAGCCGTACTACGACTCGTACGCGGCCTCGATCACCCTGGCGGGGGCCGTCCGCCGGCCGGTGACGCTGCGCCCCGGCGCGGACGGCCGGTACCGCTTCGACGAAGGTGAGCTGCGCGCCGCCTTCGGGCCACGGACCCGGCTCGTCCTGCTCAACTCGCCGCACAACCCCACCGGCAAGGTGTTCACCGCGGCCGAACTCACCCTCATCGCGAGCCTGTGCCGCGAGCACGACGTGTACGCGGTGACCGACGAGGTGTACGAGCATCTGGTGTTCACGGACGCCACCGCACCTCATATCCCGCTGGCCACCCTGCCGGGCATGCGGGAGCGCACCATCCGGATCTCGTCGGCGGGCAAGACCTTCTCCTGCACGGGCTGGAAGGTCGGCTGGGCCACCGGACCGGCTCCGCTGGTGTCCGCGCTGCTGCGGGTCAAGCAGTTCCTGACGTTCGTCAACGCGGGCCCGCTGCAGCCGGCCGTGGCGGTGGCGCTGGCCCTGCCGGACTCCTACTTCGCGCAGTTCCGGGACGGGCTGCAACGCCGGCGGGACCGGCTGGTCGCCGGGCTCGCCGACGCCGGGTTCGCGGTGCTGCCCGCCGAGGGAACCTACTTCGTCACCACCGACATCACCGGACTCGGCGGCAGCGACGGGGTGGAGTTCTGCCGGTCCCTGCCGGAGCGGTGCGGGGTGGTCGCGGTACCGACCCAGGTGTTCTACGACCACCAGGAGGAGGGTCGGCGGCTGGTCCGGTTCGCGTTCTGCAAACGCGAGGAGGTCATCGACGAGGCCGCCCGCCGCCTACGCACCCTGGCCTGACCCGCCCCACCCTGGCCTGACCCGCCCCACCCTGGCCTGACCGGCGCTCGCCCCGGCCGCCACCGATCGCGGCGAAAGCGGGGCAGGCGACGGCACAGCGCGAACGGCGGGCAGGCGACGGCACAGCGCCAACGCGGGGCCCGGGACGGCACAGCGCCATCGTGGGGCCCGGGACGGCACAACACAGGCACGGGCCCGGAGGGGCTTGCCAGCGGACGCGGGTTTGCCGCGTCAGGCCGGGCTGGCCGTCCGTACCTCGTCGGCGATGCGCTCCGCGACCGCCCGGGCCTGCTCCTGGGTGGCCGCCTCCACCATCACCCGCACCAGCTGCTCGGTCCCGGAGGGGCGCAGCAGCACCCGGCCGGTCTCGCCCAGTTCCCGCTCGGCCTGCGCCACGGCGGTCTGCACCGCCGGTGCCGCCGCGCCCGCCTGCCGGTCGGCCACCCGTACGTTGATCAGCTCCTGCGGCAGCTTGTGCACGACGGCGGCGAGGTCTGCCAGGCTCTGGCCGGTCTCGGCCATCCGCGCCATGAGGTGCAGGCCGGTAAGCACGCCGTCGCCGGTCGTCGCGTACGCGGGCATGACGATGTGGCCGCTCTGCTCGCCGCCGAGGGCCAGCTTGCCGTTCTGCAGCTCCTCCAGCACGTACCGGTCGCCGACCTTGGTTTCGAGCAGCCGGATGCCGGCCTGCTTCATGGCCAGCCGCAGCCCCAGGTTGCTCATGACCGTGGCGACCAGGGTGTCGCCGGTCAGCGTCCCGGCGTCGCGCATGGCCAGCGCGAGGATCGCCATGATCTGGTCGCCGTCGACGACCTCGCCGGACGCGGTGACCGCGAGGCAGCGGTCGGCGTCGCCGTCGTGGGCGAGGCCGAGGGCGGCCCCTTCGGCGAGGACGGCCGCCCGGACCGCCTCAAGGTGCGTGGAGCCGCAGTTGTCGTTGATGTTCAGCCCGTCCGGCTGGGCGTGGATCGCGATGACCTCCGCCCCCGCCTCCTGGTACGCGACGGGGCCGACCTCGCTGGCCGCACCGTTCGCGCAGTCGACGACGACCTTGATCCCCGCCAGGCTGTGCGGAACCGAGGCGACGAGGTGCTTGACGTAGTGCTCACCGCCGTCCAGCAGGTCGTGCACCCGGCCGATCCCGGCGCCGGTGGGGCGCCCGATCAGGCCGTGCCCGTCCGCGATGGCCGCCTCGATGCGCTGCTCCAGCTCGTCGGGGAGCTTGTGGCCGCCCGCGGCGAACAGCTTGATGCCGTTGTCCGGCATCGGGTTGTGCGAGGCCGACAGCATCACCCCCAGGTCGGCGTTGGCCTGCCCGACCAGGTACGCGACCGCCGGGGTGGGCAGCACTCCGACCCGGACGACGTTGGCGCCCGCGCTGGTCAGGCCCGCCACGACCGCGGCCTCCAGCATCTCGCCGCTGGCCCGCGGGTCGCGTCCGACGATCGCGAGCGGCTGGTGGCTGCGGTCGCTCTCGATGAGCACCCGGGCGGCCGCGACCGCGACCGAGACAGCGAGTTCCGGGGTGAGATCGCCGTTCGCGAGTCCGCGTACGCCGTCGGTGCCGAAGAGACGCGCCATTGCGGCTTCCTTTCGCCGGTGCCGTGACCCGTCCGAGAGCATGTCCTGGATCGGTCGGCCCGAGGTGCTAGTTGGGGAATATCGCGGACTGGACCCGGTGAGCTGAGGGGGATCGCGGGTCCGGAACGCTGTTGGACGACGGCCGTCGACGAGGCGGCCTGGACGATGTGCGGTCGACGAACGCACCGCCGCGCGGGCGTGGGGCCGACGGGCACGGCTGGCGGAGAACACGAACGGCCGGGTGCAAACCTCCACGCGGGAGGGCACCCGGCCGTTCGTCAGAAGCGGCGCAAAATCAGCGCTTCGAGTACTGCGGAGCCTTACGGGCCTTCTTGAGGCCGTACTTCTTGCTTTCCTTGACCCGCGCGTCGCGGGTGAGGAAACCGGCCTTCTTCAGGGCCGGACGGTCGTCGGGTTCGTTCGTGATGAGCGCGCGGGCGATGCCGAGGCGCAGGGCGCCGGCCTGGCCGGTGATGCCGCCGCCGCGCAGGTTCGCGATCACGTCGAAGGCCTCTGCCTTCTCGGCGGTGATCAGCGGCTCACGGATGAGCTGCTGGTGCACCTTGCTCGGGAAGTAGTTCTCCAACTCGCGGCCGTTGCAGACGATCTTGCCGGTGCCGGGCACGAGGCGCACCCGGACGATGGCCTCCTTGCGGCGGCCGACGGTCTGGATCGGACGGTCACCGGGACGCGGGGCGCGGACCGGGGCCGGCGCGGGCGTCTCGACCACGACGACCGTCTCAGCGGGCGTCTCGACGACGACGGCCGTCTCAGCGGGCTCCTCGACGGTCTCGACGACCTCGGGCTCGATGATGTCGGGCATGCTGCTGCCTTCTCCCGCGCTCACTGCGCGATCTGGGTGATTTCGAACGGCTTCGGCTGCTGCGCGGCGTGCGGGTGCTCGGCACCCGGGTAGACCTTCAGCTTCTTGATGATCTGCCGCGCCAGCTTGTTGTGCGGGAGCATGCCCTTGACGGCGAGCTCGATGGCCTTCTCGGGGCGCTTGGTCAGCAGCTCCTCGTAGCCGATCTGCTTCAGACCACCCGGGTAGCCGGAGTGCCGGTACGCGACCTTGGTCTGCCGCTTGTTGCCGGTCAGCGCGACCTTGCCCGCGTTGATGATCACCACGAAGTCGCCGGTGTCGACGTGCGGGGCGAACGTCGGCTTGTGCTTACCGCGCAGCAGGGTCGCGGCGTGGGTGGCAAGGCGGCCCAGAACGACGTCAGAAGCGTCGATGACGTGCCACTGCCGCTCGATCTCACCCGGCTTCGGGCTGTACGTACGCACAGAATTACCTTGTCTCGTCGTCGGTCTGGGGGCGCGCGCTGGCTCGTAGCGGGCACGAACGTCAAGCCTACCCGCCGGGTACGCTCGTCAGCTGTCGCACAACAGCAGGCAACGTTACCCGCCTGCGCAGTGTGCGGTCAAAACGGCCGACAGTTACCGGTTCTCACGGGTCACTGTTTGCCGCGCGGACCCTGCCCGTCACGGGTGGGTGTCTCGCCGGACGACGGGACCCCCTAACGTACCGCCGGTCATCATAACCCGCGCCCCCGCCGCGCCGGGCCGCGGGGCACCGGCCCGGCGACACGCGGCGCGCGAACCCGTGATCGATGCCTCTTAGCAGGCTCGAAACAAACGGGACTTGAGGCCGAAATCACCCACCGGCACGCTTCCGTCATGGCACGTGGTGCGGGCACCTCGACGACGCGGACCGGACTCCCGGCCCGTGTTGTCGAAGAACGCGACAAAAGCGACCGCACCCCCCATAAGCCGCCGTCAGGGTTGAGGACGGACCTGGCGGCGTACCCCGAGCCGGTGCACCGGCTCGGCGACAGGCCGCGGCGTGCGCCGGTCGGAGGCACGGCGGAGAACGCGGGCGTGACATGGGAGCGGGTCGACGCTGAGGACGGCGGGTTCCGGCCGTGCCCTTCGGTGGACCGGCCGGACACGCCGCGGCTTGTCATCCCCCTACCGGCCCGGACCGAACCGGCCCCGGCATGACGGACCGCACCGGAGCGCGGAAACGGCCAGGAGGGCATGCGAGGGGAAGCGCCGCATGACGCAACGGACGGGGGGATCGCGCCGGTCGGCACTCACCGAGGCCGCGCTGTCGCAGCCGACGGCGGCGCTGTCGGGCTACACGGTCGGCGTGACAGCGGACCGTCGCCGAGACGAACTGGCCGAGCAGCTGGGCCAGCGGGGCGCCCGGATCGTGCTGGCCCCAGCGCTGCGCATCATCCCCATCGCCGACGACGCGGAACTGCGCGCCGCCACCCGCGCCTGCCTCGCCGATCCCCCCGATGTCGTACTGGTCAGCACCGGGATCGGGCTGCGCGGCTGGCTGGAGGCCGCCGAGGGCTGGGGTCTCGCCGATCCGCTGCGCGCCGCGCTGGCGGGCGCATACCTGGTGGCGAGGGGTCCGAAGGCCCGCGCCGCGGTGCGCACCGCCGGGTTGCGCGATCACTGGGCGACGGAGGCGGACAGCTACGAGGAGGTGGTCGACCACCTCACCGCGCGCGGCGTCGCCGGGCTGACCGTCGCGATGCAACTGCACGGCGACAGCCAGCCCGAGTACACGGCGGCGCTGGAAGCCGCCGGCGCCACGGTGATCGAGGTGCCGGTCTACCGCTGGGCGCCACCGGTCGACCCGGCTCCCCTGCACCGGCTCATCGACCTGATCGCCGCCCGGCTGGTGGACGCCGTGACCTTCACCTCGGCCCCCGCCGTGGCCGCGCTGCTGCGCGCCGCCGGGACGGGCGCCGACGTGGTCCTCGACGCCCTGCGCACCGACGTCATGGCGGCCTGCGTCGGTCCGGTCACGGCCGCGCCTCTGCATCGGTACGACGTCCCGGTGGTCACGCCCGCCCGGGCGCGGCTCGGCGCGCTGGTCCGCACCATCGTCGACGAACTGCCCAAGCGGGCGGTCCAGTTGCAGGCGGGCGGGCATTCGCTGACCCTGCGCGGGCATGCCGCGATCGTCGACGGCAAACTGCGCCTGCTGGCCCCCGCCCCGATGGCGGTGCTGCGGGCGCTGGCCACCACGCCCGGGCGGGTGCGCTCCCGGGCGTCGCTGCTGCATGCCCTGCCGCGCGGGGCCGACGAGCACGCCGTGGAGATGGCCGTGGCCCGGCTGCGCGCCGGGCTGGGCGCGCCCGGGGTGGTGCAGACCGTGGTCAAGCGGGGCTACCGCCTGTCCGCCTGACCACGGCTTCAGCCTGGGTCACCCCACCGGCGCGGGGTGGCCCCGCCCATGCTCGGCGACCAGGGTCGCCATCGCATGTTCGACCACCCCGACCAGGACCTGCTTCACCGAGTCGCGGTGCCGGGCGTCACACATGATCAACGGTACGTGCGCCGCGATCGCCAGGGCCTCGCGTATCTCGTCCGGCTCGTACCGGGGGGCGCCGTCGAAACAGTTCAGCGCCACCAGGTACGGCAGGTGCCGGTTCTCGAAGTAGTCCAGCGGTGCGAAGGCGTCGGAGATCCGTCGGGTGTCCACGAGCACGGCGGCGCCCACGGCGCCCCGGATCAGCTCGTCCCACATGAACCAGAAACGGGTCTGCCCAGGGGTGCCGAACAGGTACAGGATCAGATCGTCGGCCATGGTGATCCGGCCGAAGTCCATCGCGACCGTGGTGGTCTCCTTGCCCGGCACCTTGGTCGCGTCGTCGATGCCCTGACCCGCCGAGGTCATCACGGCCTCGGTGGTCAGCGGCTCGATCTCGGACACCGCGCCGACGAGCGTCGTCTTGCCGACGCCGAACCCGCCGGCGACGACGATCTTCGCGGAGGTGATCTCCTTGGGTTGCGCCCCCGCCCGCTCAGAGCTTGCGAAGTCCACTCAACACCCTTTCCAGCAGGTCCATCCGCTCCGTGAACCCTTCCTTGGGAGCGGCACTGTGCAGCGACAGCAGCCCGTCGGTCACCATGTCGGCCACCAGGACCCGGGCGACCCCCAGGGGGAGCCTCCGGTACGCCGCGATTTCGGCCAGCGACAGCGCCCGCGGTTCGCACATCAGCGCGATGCGGTACTTGTCGTGCCCGGCGAACCGGGCCTCCTGAACGGCGCTCTGGCTGGCGACCAGGACCGCTTCGATGGGAATCTCGCGGCGCGGCTCCGTCCGGCCACGGGTGACCGCGTACGGGCGGACCAGCGCCCCCCGCGGATCCTGCGGCGGCTGTTCCATCTGCGGTCACCTCCCTCCCGGTTCGCGCGCGACGACCCGGATCAGATCTGGTGTCCGACGACTTCACGGGGCGCGGGGACCAGTGCCGCGCCGACCCGTTCGACCAGCAGCGCCATCTCGTACCCGACCTGGCCGACGTCGCAGCTGCGGGCGGCCAGCACGGCCATCGAGGAGCCGTCGCTGATCGACATGAGGAACAGGTAGCCGCTGTCCATCTCGATGATCGTCTGCTGCACCTGGCCGGCGTTGAACATCCGGGACGCGCCGTCGGTCAGGCTGACCACCCCGGAGGTGATCGCGGCGAGCTGGTCGGCCCGGTCCCCCGGCAGGTCCCGCGAGGAGGCCAGCAGCAGGCCGTCGGCGGAGACCGCGACGACGTGGGCGATCCCCGCGACACTGTCCGCGAAGTTGGTCAACAGCCAGCCCATGTCCTGCATGGTGGGGAGCCTGGTCACAGTTGCTTCTCCTTCGGGGCGGGGGCGGCGGCGGCAGTCTCGGCACTGCCGGCCGTACGCCCGCGTTGCACACCACGGTGGTACGCGGACAGCAGCCCGCGTACCTCGTCGGGGCTGCGGCGTTGCTGGTTGCGGGGGTTGCTCTGCACGCCGCCGGGCACGAGCTGCGCCTGCGGTACGCGCTTGGGCAGTCCGGAGCGGGTGGTCCCGTTGTCGGGCGGCGCGGTCGCGGCCAGGGCCCGCTGCCAGCCGTCGTCGGCCACGGTGCGCCAGGCGTCCTCGCCCGACGGACGGGACCGGTCCTCGCCCGACGGACGGGACCGTGACCCGTCGGAAGGCTCGCCCTGCTCCGTGGCGGGCCGGTCGCGGGCGGGCCGGCCGTCGTACCCGTCACGGTCGTCGTCGCGCCGGTCGCGGGCGGAGTCGGGGTCCGGCCGGGTGATGTCCGGCCGGACCCCGACGTCCGCGGCGGCCCGCTCGAACCGCCCCCGGGCGCTCTCCCCGGAACCAGGCGCCGCGGACGGGGAACCGGCGGCGGCCCGGCTGGAGACCGCGGAACCCGGACCAGTCGCCCCGGCGGCCGGGCTGGCAAAGGCGGCACCTGACCCGGCCTCCCCGGCAGCCGAACCGGTCACGGCAGAAGCCGCACCCGTCGCGGCTGAGAATGGACCAGTCGGGGGCGAAGGCGGGGCGAAGCCGGCGGCGGTTGACGCCGCCGACCGGGCGGCACCGGATTCCTCCGGTTTCGGCGCCGCCGGGCTCGGGGGTGGCGCGTACCCGGCGGTCGGCATGCCCCACTCCTCCGGCGAGGTGCCGTCGTGGGTCCGGAACCAACTCGCCTGCATCTGCAGGAAGATCGGCGCTTCGGCGCGCTCCGGCGCGGGCGTGGGCGCCGGAGGTGGCGGCGACGGCGGCATCGCGGCCAGTGCGGCGCCCCACCCGTTCGGGTGGGGGCTCACCGGCCGCTGGGGCGGCGCCACCCGGTGGCCGTCCGGGTGGAGGAAGCCGACCGCCAGCGGCGGCTCGGGCGGCGGCAGCGTCGGCAACGCCGCGGTGGGCGAGCCGATCGCGGCGTACGCGTCGGTCACCGCGTTCGTCCCGGAGGACGCCTCGATCTGTTGCGGCACCCGGGTCGGCAACGGCGGCCGGGCCGGCTGCTCGCCGGTCTGCCACTGATCCCCGGCGCGCCGGGGCTGCGGCGGCAGGACGGGGTGCTCACCGGTCGGCGGCAGGTCCATCTCGCGCCGGGGCAGCGGCGGCCGCTGGGCCGGCACGAACGGCTGCGGCCCGGGCAGGGCGGCCGGGGGCGGCAGGGTGGGCAACCCCCCGGTGCCGGCGCGCAGCGGTTCCCCGGCGGTGTCGTACGGCTGCCACGGCTCGCGCGCGATGGCCGGCAGGATCGCCGTGGCCGCGCCCGTCCGCCCGGGGGAGATCGCGTCCGGCCACTCCGCGGAGCCCCCGTCGAGCTGGTACGGGTGATTGCGGACGGGCTGGTCGATCGACCGGTGCGGCAGCACGACGATGCCGCTGGGCAAAGTCACCTGGGCTACCGTGCCGCCCTCCAGGTTGGCGCGCAGCTCGACCTTGATGCCGTACCGGGCGGCGAGGCGGCCGACCACCGCGAGTCCCATGAGCCGGAACGCGGCCACGTCCACCGTGGGCGGCTCGGCGAGGCGGCGGTTGAGCAGGTCCATCTGCTCCTCGCTCATGCCGAGCCCCCGGTCCTCCACCTGGACCACCACGTAGTCGCGGATGCGCCGGGCGTCGGCGACCACGATGGTGTTGGGCGGCGAGAAGCGGGTCGCGTTGTCGAGCAGCTCGGCGACGAGGCGTACGACGTCGTTGACCGCCAGCGCGGTCACCGCGATGTCCGTGTCGACCGTGCCGAACTCGATGCGGTTGTACAGCTCCACCTCGGACTGCGCGGCCCGCAGGGCGTCCACGAGCAGCGCGTCCTCGCGGCGCGGGGGGCTGGAGTCGGCGCCCGCGAGGACCAGCAGGTTCTCGTCGTTGCGGCGCATCCGGGTGGCCAGGTGGTCGAGCTCGAACAGCTGGGCGAGGCGCTTCGGGTCCTCCTCGCCGCGCTCGATCTGGTCCAGTTCGCCGATCATCCGGTCGACCAGGGCCTGACTGCGCCGGGCCAGGTTGAGGAACATCGCGGAGACGCTGGTCCGCAGTGCGGCCTGCTCGGCGGCGATGCGTACGGCCTCGCGGTGCACGACGTTGAACGCCTGGGCCACCTGGCCGACCTCGTCGCGGTTCGCGAGCTGGATCGGGTCGCGGACCTGGCGGACGACCTCCTCGACGCCGCCCTCGCTGAGGTTGCGCTCGTCGCGCAGCCGGGCCACCGCGTCGGGCAGGTCCCGGTTGGCCACGGCGAGGGCACCCTCGCGCAACCGGCGCAGCGACAGGTTCAGCGAACGGGCCAGGACGACCGCCAGCGCGATCGCGACGCCGAGGATGAGCAGGACGAGGCCGATCTCGACGGCCGTCTGCCGGGTCACGGAGGCGCTGGCGTCGTGGGCCTGCGCGACGATCTCCGCCTCGAGCCGCTGCTCGGCCCAGCGCATGAGGTCGACGACCGCGCCGAACGCCTGGGTGATGTCGGTCGGCGGCACCGCGTCGGAACGGGCCAGCCGGGTGGAGATCTGGTCGGCGAGGTTGACCGCGTCGCCGGTGACCGTGCTGTTCACCAGGGCGCGCTGGGCGGGCGAGGCGACCAGGGAGAAGGCCAGCAGCGCCTCCTGCTGGCTGGTCTGCGTGGCGATGAACGACGACAGCTGTTCGGCGCTGACGTCACCGGAGACGCGCGACGCGTACGCCACGGCCTCCTGCTCGGCGGTGCCGGCCTTGGCGCGGCTGAACGCGGACAGCGCGCGCAGGCTGTCCGCCACCGCGCCGTCCCCGGCGAACTGGCTGAGCGCCTCGCCGTAGCCGACCAGGTCGGTGATCACCACCCCGTACCGGAGCACCGCCTCGGAGACCGCGATCTCGTCCCGGTCGCTGACCTTCTTGCGGGTGGCGTCCATGGTCCGCAGGTGGTCGTCGATCCGGTGGAGCCGGTCGGAGACCGCGGCCGGAAGCTCACCGAGCGCCAGCCTGTTTGCGCGGTACCGGTCGATCCGGTTGTCGCTGCGGGACACCGCGGCGTTGTACGCGCCCGGCTTGGCCTCCGGATCCGCCAGGTACTCGGCGGCGGTCATCCGTTCGGCGTGCAGGGCCTGGGTCAGCTCCGACACGTCCGTCGCGAGCCGGGTCAGGTCCTCGACCTGGTTCGCGTCGTACGCGCGCCCGCCGACGTCGACGAGGCGGACCGTGGCCAGGCCGAGGACGGCCAGCAGCGGCACGAAGAGGATGAGGGCCAGTTTGGACCGGATGCGGACGTCCCGGAGCCGGAGAAAGCCCCCGTCGCGGCGGGACCCGCGGGCGCCCGGGCCGGCACCGGGGCCGCTGCGCGTCGCAGGCTGGAGCGAAGAACCGGTGCTCACGACATCTCCTCGGTGGTCGTCGTCCCCGCATCTGCGCGCCGGCCGGATGCTTGCGCCGCGAACCCGTCCGCTACTCGCGGCAAGGGCGGTGTCACACGCGGCACGGCCGCGATTTCATCAGAACCCGAGCGTGTTTGGGAAGCCTGTGACAATCCGGAAACAGGCCTGATTGTCACTCTGAAGTTGACCGCTCGGATCGACAATGGACACTCCATCGGCTTTGACGTGCGCGAATATTCGGGCCGCCGGGGAAAAGGGCCCCGCCGATGCCGCTCGCACATCATGATTCCAACCACTATGTGAGAAGTCCGTCTCGCGTGGACCCCGAAGTACGGCTTGACCTGCAACCTTCACGTTGGCAAGGTTTGGCGCGCCTGGACGGACAGCGTGTCCGTGATCGCACACGCCACGGCGGACACCGTTGGCCCGTTCCCCCGCGCCCGCCCTCGAGGAGGCATCCAGTGAGGCTCCCCCGCCGCGTGACGGCGCCCCTGCTCGCATCGACGCTGCTCGCTGCCGCCGTGACCGGCTGCGATTCCACCGGCGATGCGGGCGATGCCACCGACGTCGTGATCGGCGCCGACCTGGCGACCGGTTCGGCCATCGACTCGGCGTACGCCCGGGCCCTGCAGCTCAAGATCGAACAGGTGAACGCCTCCGGCCAGCTCGGCGACCACCGGCTCGTGCTGCGCGTGCAGGACAACCGATCGGACTCGACGTCGTCGCTGCGCAACATCAGCCTGTTCGCGGACGACGCCCGGGTGGCCGCGATCGTGACCGGCTCGTGCGGCGAATGCGTGGTGGACGCCGCCAAGACGATCAATGACAAGCGGGTACCGACGATCGCGCTGGCGGCCGCGGCCGAGGTGAGCGCCCCGGTCACCGAGCGGCGGTACGTCTTCAAGCTCGGCCCCAACCCCGTCGACAGCGCGGCGGCCCTGGTGACGGAGCTCCAGCGCACCCGCACGAAGAGCGTCGCGCTGCTCTACGCCGACGACCTGTACGGCCGGGGCGGCCACCAGGTGATGACGTCGGCGCTGGACAAGGCGGGCATCACGATCGCGGGGTCCCGTACGGTCAAGCCCGCCGCCACCGACGTCAGCCAGGCGGTCGGCATGCTCGCCGAGGCCAAGCCGGACGCCCTGGTCGTGTGGACCGCGCCCGACCAGGCCGCACTCGCGGCGACCAGCGCGAAGGCCGCCAAGTTCGGCGGCCGGCTCTACTTCGACGCCGCCGCCGCGGGCGACCTGTTCATCCCGAGCGAGGCCGCCCGGGCCACCAACAACGCCACGATGGTCTTCCCCCAGATCCTGGCGATCGACGACGTCATCGCGACCACCCCGGCGAAGGCGGCCCGCAAGCAGTGGTTCCGCGACTACACCTCGCGGTACGGCAGCTACTCCGGCGCCGCGGCGTTCGCGGCCGACGCGGTGGACCTCGTCGCGGACGCGGTCGGCCGGGCCGGCGGCAATCGCGAACGCATCCGCGACATCCTGGAGACCTCGCAGATGGACGGCCTGTCCGGACCCATCCGAATCACCCCGGACAACCACTCCGGACTGATGCCCCAGGCGCTCACCCTGCTGGTCGCCCGCAGCGGCCGCTGGCGCCTGCTCGGCTGACGTCGCCCGCCGGGCCACTGGCGGCGGCCCCGCTGACGTCGCTCGCCGGGCCACCCCGGCGGCGACCCCGCTGACGTCGCTCGCCAGGCCGCCCGGCGCGCGCCCTCGCTGGCGCCGTCGGCCCGGCGCGGTGGCTGGTGATGTCAGTGAGCAGGTCAGCGCGCCGAGGTGGTGGCGCGGACCCAGGGGAGAAGCAGCCGCTCCACCAGAACCAGCGAGTAATACAGCACGATGCTCACCACGGCCAGCAGCACGATCGCGGCGAACGCGGTCGCGGTGTCACCCTGGCCGCTGGTCTGCACGATGATCGTGCCGAGGCCGGACTCGCCGTACTGCATCTCGCCCACCACCACGCCGATCAGCGCGAGCGGCATCGCCACCTTGAGCCCGACGAAGATATGCGGCAGGGCGGCGGGCAGGCGCACCGTACGGAACGTCTGCAGCCGCGAGGCGTCCATCGCCCGGACCAGCTCGGCCAGGTCGGCCGGGGTGGTGGTCAGGCCGGTGGCGGTGGACAGCACGATCGGGAAGAAGCACACCATGAACGCCATGGCCAGCACCGGGGTGCGGCCGTAGCCGAACCAGATCAGCATCAGCGGCGCGAGCGCCACCTTCGGCACCGCGTTGAACGCGACCAGCAGCGGCTGGAACATCCGCTCGAACGGCCGCCAGGCGGCGATCGCGGCTCCGATCACCACCCCGACCAGCACGGACAGGCCGAACCCGAGCAGCGTCGCGACGGCGGTGTGCCCGGTCTGCGCCAGCAACTCCCCGCGCAGCGCGCGGAAGGCCGACACCACGTCGGGCGGCGCGGGCAGGATGATCGTCTGCACCGCGAACAGCGCGGTGGCCAACCACCACCCGCCGATCGCCAGGCCGAGGCCCAGCAGCGGCCAGGCGATCGCGGAGACGGTCCGCCACCGCCGTACGGGCTGATCGGGGGTCACCGCCGGGTGCGGCGCGGCCGTGGCCAACTCGGTCATGTCGTCCTCCCAGCCCGGCCGTGGGCGCGCCGGAAGTGCCTCCGGCGCGCCCACGGTGCGCATCGATCAGGCCGTCGGCACCAGACTGAAGTCGATGACCTGCTCGGGGGTCAGCCCCGGCTTGATCTGGCCCGAGCCCTGCAGGATCGCGATGCTGCGGGCCACCCGCTGGCTGTCCAGCGCGCCGACCGGGACCCCGGAGGCCTCCGACTTCACGAACGGGCCCATCAGGGTCAGTTCCGCGGCGGCGGCCTGCGGGTTCGTCGTGGGTACGTACTTCTTGAGGACCTGCGCCGCCTCGTCCGGGTTGGCGATGGCGTCGCCCAGCCCCTTGAGCAGCGCCCCGGTGAACGCCTTCACCCGGTCGGGGTGCGCCTTGGCGTACGCCTGCGAGGTGAGCAGCACGTTGCCGTACAGGTCCTGGAGGTAGTCGCTGTAGGGCAGCACGATCGCCGGCTTCTTGGCGATGGCCTCCACCGTGGGCTTGCCGACGACGAACTGCCCGATGCCGGCCGCCTTGCCCGCGGCCAGCGTGCCCATCAGCGTCTGCGGCGTGCCGTTCTGCCAGGTCACCTTGGACGCGTCGATGTTGGCCAGCTTCGCGTACGTCGGGAAGAGGTTGCGCACCACCGAGGCCGGGGAGTCGGACAGGGTCTTGCCCTCGAGGTCCTTCGGCGAGGTGATGCCGTTGCCCTCGAGGGTGATGATGGCCGCCATGGTGCGCTGCTGGATGCCGGACACCGCGACGTAGTTGCTGGCCTGGCCCGACCCGGCGGCCAGCAGCAGGCCGGTCAGGTCGATCGGCGCGAACTGCGCCTGGCCCGCCGTGACGATCTTGAGATTCTCCCCCGTGCCGCCGCCGGGCTTGATGTCCACATCGAACCCGGCGTCGGCGAAGTAGCCCTTCTCCTTGGCCACGTAGGCGTAGGCGTCCCGGCCGAAGGTGCCGAACGACGTCAGGTAGGTCACCTTTTCGAGTGACTGGCCGCTGGCCTTGGCGGTGTCGTCGGAGTCGTCGCAGCCGGCGGCAGCGACCAGTGTCGCGGCGAGCGCGGCCGCAGCGAGCGTACGGGTGAAGGCTCTTCTGTGCACCGTGTTCCTTCCCAACCGAGGGGCCAACCGAGGGGTTGTTCGAGGGGGACGGCACCAGATGGGGGCTGGCGCCGCGTGATGTCGTGAGTGAAACTCGCGGGGCAAGCGTAGGGGAAATCACACGGCACTTCGATGACGGTTTTGTCTCAGTGATCTCTGTGGACAGTGCTGTCACGGTCGCGCAACATCATCGGGTTACAGTTCCCACGCATTGACCGGAAGCAATCTGGGGCGGGCGCAGATGATCAGTTTCTCCGGGGTATCGCGCTCGTTCACGAGTCGTTCCGGCACCGTGGAAGCGCTCCGCGAGATCTACCTCGAGGTGGGCGACGGCGAAGTCGTCGCCGTCGTCGGCCGCTCGGGCTGCGGCAAGTCGACCCTGCTGCGCCTCGTCGCGGGCCTGCTTCCGGCGAGCGCGGGCGAAATCCGGGTGTCAGGCGAACGGGTGACCAAGCCGCGGCGCGACATCGCCATGATGTTCCAGCGCCCCGCCCTGCTGCCCTGGCGGTCGGTGGTGGACAACGTCCTGCTGCCGGTGCAGATCTTCGGCTGGCGGCGCGCGGACTACCGGGCCCGCGCCGCGGAGCTGCTGGCACTCACCGGCCTGACGGAGTTCGCGAAGCGGTCGCCACACGAGCTGTCCGGGGGGATGCAGCAGCGGGTCGCGCTGTGCCGCGCGCTGATCGCCGACCCCCGGGTGCTGCTCATGGACGAGCCGTTCTCCGCGCTGGACGCGCTCACCCGCGAGGAGCTCTCCGGCGAGCTGCAGCGGCTGCACATGGAGCTGGGCGCGACGATCGTCCTGGTCACCCATTCGATCGACGAGGCCGTCCTGCTGGCCGACCGGGTGGTGGTGCTCACCCCGCGCCCCGGCCGCATCCGCGAGGTGCTGGACATCAAGATCCCCCGGCCGCGCACGCTCGGCCGCACCGCGCACACCGACGAGGTGGCCCGGTGCAGCGCCGAGCTGCACGAACTGCTGATGGCCTGACGAGAGGCCGACGAGGAGAACGATGCGCGTCTGCCTGTTCACCGAACCGCACCGCGGCGCCACCTACGACGACCAGCTCCGCTTCGTACGGCATGCCGAGCAGGCCGGTTTCGAGGGTTTCCTGCGCGCCGACCACTACCAGTCGATGGGCGCCGACGTCGGCCTGCCGGGCCCCACGGACGCGTGGATCACCCTGGCCGGGCTGGCCCGCGAGACGAGCAGCATCCGGCTCGGCACGCTGGTGAACTCGGCGACGTTCCGCCTGCCCGGCCCGCTGGCCATCATGGTCGCCCAGGTGGACGCCATGAGCGGCGGCCGGGTCGAGCTCGGCATGGGCGCGGGCTGGCTGGAGCGCGAGCACACCTCGTACGGGATCCCGTTTCCGCCGCTCGGGGAGCGCTTCGACCGGCTGGCCGAGCAGCTCGCGGTGATCACCGGCCTGTGGTCCACCCCGGACGGGGCCCGGTTCGGCTTCGACGGCAAGCACTACCAGCTGCTCGACGCCCCCGCGCTGCCCAAGCCGGTGCAGCGGCCCGGGCCACCGATCATCGTGGGCGGCCGGGGCCCCCGGCGCACCCCGGAACTGGCCGCCCGCTACGCGGACGAGTTCAACATGCCGTTCAAGACGGTCGCCGAGACCGCGACGGCCTTCGACCGGGTCCGGCAGGCCTGCCAGACGTACGGGCGTCCCGCGGACCGGCCGCTGACCCTGTCGGCGGGGGTCGTGGTCGCCCTGGGCCGCACCGACGCCGAGGCGCGGCACCGCGCGGCGCCGCTGCACGTCCCGAGCGCGCTGCCGCCCGAGGACCCGGTCGTGGGGCCGCCCGAGGCACTCGTGCAACGCATCGGCGAGCTGGCCGAGGTCGGGGCGAGCCGGGTCCACCTGCGGATCATCGACATGTCCGATCTGGCCCACGTGGATCTGATCGCCGAACGGGTACTACCTCTGCTCGGGTGACGCTGGGTGACCGATTCGATGCCGGTCGAAAGCCCGGCGCCGGCCGGAGCGGCATCGGAGGTTTGGCCTACCTTAAGAACCCGCCGTGAGGGTGGCGACGGCCATCGACCATTCCGTAACGTGCCTGGCATGGCATTTCGGACCTGGGCCCGGCTGCTGCCGGTCACCCTCGGCATGGCGGCGCTGGCGGCCGCCGGCCAACTCGGGCTGGCGTACGGCCTCGGCATCGTTCAGCTCGCCCAGGTGCTGGACGTCACCGCCCGTGATCAGTGGACCGCGCAACTCGCCTGGGTGGCCTGGTTCGCCATGAACGCCGCGGTGGCCGGGGCGATCGCGGGTACGCGCTGGCTCGCCCGTGCCCGCCCGGCCGCCTGGCAGGCGCTGGTCCCGCCCGCGGCCTCCGGGCGGGCCCCGGACGCCCCACCGGAATCCGGCAACCGGGCAGACGTTCCCCGTGCGGGTGAGCCGCCCGCCCCCGGACCCGGCGCCGTCATCGCCCTCGCACTGGTCGCGGGCCTCGGCGCCGCCGTCGTGGTCGCCCTGACCATGCAACCCGCGCGGGCGGCGCGAGTCACCGGGGTCGATCCGGACGTCGTGATCGGCATCTGTGCCGGGCTCGGCGCCGTCGTCGGCGTCCTCGCCGCCTGCGCGGCGCTGGCCCGCGTCGTCGCCCGGTGGAGCTTCGCGGCCGCCGGTGCCGTCGTGTGGCTGGTCGCGCTGGTCTCGGTCGCGCCGTCGCTGGCGCCCGGCAGGCCGCTGTCCACGGTCCGGCTGGGGGTGTTCGAGCCGAGTTGGCTCCCCGAGCGGATGGTGCCGCACACCGCGCTGGTGACCATGCCAGTGCTGGCGCTGCTGGTCGGCCTCGGTGTCGGCTGGGCGGCCCGCCGTACCGGCCGGCCCACCCTCGCCATCGCGCTGGCCGGGTTGCCCGGCGCCGCCCTGCTCACGGTCGCGTACCTGATCGCCGGGCCGGGGACGACCAGCGAGCAGACGGCGCCCTACTGGGCGGCCATGACCGCGGCGGGCGCGGGGGTGCTCGGCTCCGTACTGGCGGCCGTGCTGCGCCGTGGCCCGCTGACGGAGTCCGACGATCCCGACGCCGACCGTCCCGGGCGTTCCGCCGACGCGGACACAGCGCCGCCGGACGCCGGACGCGTGGCATCCCCGGACGCCGGACGCGCGGCATCCCCAGACGCCGGACGCGCGGCATCCCCAGACGCCGGACGCGCGGCGCCGCCGGACGCCGGACGCGCGGCGCCGCCGACTGCGGCGCCGCCGACTTCCTCGGACGCCGGCGCCCCCGTCGAGGCGCCGACCGGCCAGGCGACCGGGAGGAAACGTACGCGGCGGCCGGCGGACCCGGGACCGGCCGCTCCGGCCACCCCCGGACAACGAGCCAACTTCGCGGACGCGTTCCGCCCCCGCCCCCGGCAACCCGAACCCCCGTCCGCCCGGACGGACGCCGATCCGGAGCCCACGCCCTTCAACGGCTTCGCGGCCAGCGCTGCCGGGAGCACCACCGGCGGCGGGGGCGCACCCCGCCATCGACTGCCAGAACCCGCCCAGGACGAGGAACGCGAGCCCCGCCCGGACCGCCGCCAGCGACGCTTCGGCAGGTCAAAGGCCAAGGACACCACCCCACCGCGAGCGCAGGACACGATCCCCGCACAGGCCAAGGGTGGCTCCGGTTCCCGCGCCAAGGACAGCAACGACTACGTGGACTGGGTCAGCGGCCTGAGCACGGACTGAGTCCCACGCCCCAGCCCTGCCCCGCACCGCCCCACCCACACGGCTGCCCCGCCCCGGGACCGCGTCACCACACGGCTACCCCCTGCCCGACCCGCACCGCCCCTCCCGGCAAGCCGTGTGGCCCACCGCGATCTTGGTCAGGTGGCGCCCCTATGGGGGCGGAATCGGACCAAGATCGCGGGCATCGGATCGAGATCGCGCGGCGCCCGCGGGGCACCGGCGGGCCGCCGGTGCCCCGCCGGTGTCAGGCCAGCGGCAGGTAGACCCGGCTACCGGAGGCGACGAACTCGTCGCTCTTGTCCTGCATGCCCTTGGCGGCGTACTCCTTCAGCTCCTGGGTGATCTTCATGGAGCAGAACTTCGGCCCGCACATCGAGCAGAAGTGCGCCGTCTTGGCGGGCTCGGCCGGCAGCGTCTCGTCGTGGTACGCCCGCGCGGTCTCCGGGTCGAGCGCCAGGTTGAACTGGTCCTCCCAGCGGAACTCGAACCGCGCCTTGGACAGCGCGTCGTCCCACTCCTGGGCTCCCGCATGCCCCTTGGCGAGGTCGGCGGCGTGCGCCGCGATCTTGTACGCGATCACCCCCGCCTTGACGTCGTCACGGTTCGGCAGCCCGAGGTGCTCCTTCGGCGTGACGTAGCAGAGCATCGCGGTGCCGAACATGCCGATCATCGCCGCCCCGATGGCCGAGGTGATGTGGTCGTACGCGGGCGCGATGTCGGTGGTCAGCGGCCCGAGCGTGTAGAACGGGGCCCCGTCGCACAGCTCCTGCTGGAGGTCCACGTTCTCCTTGATCTTGTGCATGGGCACGTGGCCCGGCCCTTCGATCATCACCTGCACGTCGTGTGCCCACGCGATCTTGGTGAGCTCCCCGAGCGTACGCAGTTCCGCGAACTGGGCCTCGTCGTTGGCGTCCGCGATCGACCCGGGGCGCAGCCCGTCGCCCAGCGAGAACGTGACGTCGTAGCGGGCCAGGATCTCGCACAGCTCGGCGAAGTTCTCGTACAGGAAGTTCTCCCTGTGGTGCGCGAGGCACCACGCGGCCATGATGGACCCGCCGCGCGACACGATGCCGGTGACCCGGTTGACCGCCAGCGGCACGTACGGCAGCAGCACCCCGGCGTGCACGGTCATGTAGTCGACGCCCTGCTCGGCCTGCTCGATCACGGTCTCCCGGAAGATCTCCCAGCTCAGCTGGACCGGGTCGCCGTCGACCTTCTCCAGGGCCTGGTAGATCGGCACGGTGCCGATCGGTACGGCCGAGTTGCGCACGATCGCCTCGCGGGTCTCGTGGATGCGCTTGCCGGTGGACAGGTCCATGACGGTGTCCGCGCCCCACTTGGTGGCCCAGGTCAGCTTCTCCACCTCCTCGGCGATCGAGGAGCTGACGGCCGACGTGCCGATGTTCGCGTTCACCTTCACGAGGAAGCGCCCGCCGATGATCATCGGCTCGGTCTCGGGGTGGTTGACGTTGGCGGGCAACACGGCCCGTCCCGCCGCGATCTCCTCGCGCACCACCTCGGCGTCGACCCCCTCGCGGATCGCCACGAACTCCATCTCCGGGGTCACGATCCCGGCGCGGGCGTACGCCAGCTGGGTCGGCCGCCGTCCCGCGAGGGGGCTGCCGCCGCCCGCCACGGGCGCCACGTCGCCGCGCTCGGCGATCCACGGCCCGCGCAGCGGCGGCAGCCCGGCCTCGGGGTCGCTGCCTGGCCCGGACGTGTCGTACAGCCGGACGGGCGGGTTGTCGCCGGTCAGTGGCACCTCGGCGAACGGCACCCGCAGGTCCGGGCGGGAGCCTTCGACGTACACCTTGCGCCTCATTCTTTTTCCTCCCCAATCGGTATGAACTGGGCGGGGTACGGGCGCACGGAACCGCCCGGCCACCGCCTGTCTCGTCAGGCGAACCAGCCGAAATGATCGAGCGGGCCGGCACCCTCGCCGACCGTCCAGTCCCGGCCGCCCGCCAGCGCCCGGGTCACGTACCCCTTGGCGAAGCCCACGGCCTCGCCCACCTCGTCGCCCAGCGCGAGCCGGGCCGCGACCGCGGCCGAGAAGGTGCAGCCCGTCCCGTGCTGATTCGTGGTCTCGACGCGCGGCCCGGCAAACGTCCGCGCGCCCCCGTTCGTCCACAACAGATCAGCGACCTCCCCTCCCTCCGCGTCGCCGCCGGTCACCACGACCGCGCCCGGACCGGCGGCCGCCAGCTGCGCGGCCGCGCCCGCCACCTCGTCCGGCCCGAGCGCCGCCCGGCCGAGCAGCGCGGCGGCCTCGGCGCGGTTGGGTGTCAGCACATTCACGTACGGAAGCAGCCGATCGACCGCCGCGACCAGCCCGAGCCGCCGCCCCGTGCTGGCGGTCAGCACCGGATCCAGCACGAGATTGGGCAGCCGCCCGGCCCGGGCCCGCCGCGCCACGGCCTCGGCGGCCTCCTCGGTGCCGAGCATGCCCACCTTCGTCGCCGCCACCTCGAAGTCGTCCAGCACCGCGTCGAGCTGCCCGTCGACCATCGCGGCGGGCACGGCATGCACGTCGAGCACCGCCCGGGTGTTCTGCGCCGTGACCGCTGTGACCACCGACGTCCCGTACGTCCCGAGCGCCGCGAAGGTCTTGAGGTCCGCCTGGATCCCGGCGCCCGCCCCCGAGTCGGACCCCGCGATCGTGAGCACGACCACCGGGGTCACGACGCGGCCATCGCCGCGGCACGCATCCGCGCCACCGTGGCGGCCGGGTCGGCGGACCGCATCACCGCGCCCATCACGGCCACACCCATGGCCCCCGCGGTCAGGCACGCCGCCACCCGCTCCGGGGAGTCGATCCCACCCAACGCCAGCCACGGCACCCCGCCGACGGCACCACGATCCGGCCCGGCACTACGGGTTGGCCCGGCACTACGGGCCGCATCGGCACTACCGGCCGCATCGGCACTACCGGCCGCATCGGCACTACGGGCCGGATCGGCACGAGAGGCCCGCTCGGGGGCGGCTCGGGTCCAGTGGCCGCGACGGGCCAGTTCGGCGGCGTAGTCCGGACC
The DNA here is from genome assembly GCF_004217545.1 of Krasilnikovia cinnamomea. Taxonomy (NCBI): domain Bacteria; kingdom Bacillati; phylum Actinomycetota; class Actinomycetes; order Micromonosporales; family Micromonosporaceae; genus Krasilnikovia; species Krasilnikovia cinnamomea. Next base: position 4,162,001 of record NZ_SHKY01000001.1, on the reverse strand, counting down.
GAGCGGCGGGCCGTACCCTGGCTTCGACGCGGTCGGGAAGATCGGCGACAGGGTCACGTAGTCCTCCGTGGACAATCGCGGCACCGCGTGGCAGGACCTCCCCACCAGCCCCAGCCGGGCCACCGGGTCACCCTCCGCGAGATGCACCGCGTCCCCGCCGAGCGGATCCGGCCCCGCCACGATCAGCCGCCCTGGCGGCAACAACGCGCGCAGCCGATCCGCCAACTCCCGCCGCTCGACCCCGGGCAGGTCACGTTCCCGCAGCACCACCCAGTCCGGCGCGGCGGCCGCGACCAGCTCAACGAGCGGCATCCGGGCCGCCCGGCGGTCGGTGAGCAACACGATCCCGGACGGGACGCGCCGACCCGGCGCCGCAGCCCGCCCGCCCCCGACCCGGCCCCCGGACCGTCCAAGGCCTTGGCCGGCGCGGAGCGCACCGGCAACGCCGGCGCCCGGCCTCACCACTGGGGCAACCCGTCGTCCGATGTGGAGGCCAGCGCGTGGAACCGGCGCGGAATCCGGCCCGCTCCCGCCGCCAGCCGGCCCGCCTCGACCGCGTGCCGCATCGCGGCCGCCATCCGCGCCGGATCCTCCGCCCGGGTCACCGCGCTGGCGACCAGCACCGCGTCGCAGCCCAGCTCCATCGCCAGCGTCGCGTCGGACGCCGTGCCGATGCCCGCGTCGAGGATCACCGGAACGTCCACGGAATCCCGGATGAGCCGGATGTGGTGCGGGTTGGTCACCCCGAGCCCCGAGCCGATCGGCGCGCCCGCCGGCATCACCGCCGCGCAGCCGGCATCGGCGAGACGGCGCGCCAGAATCGGGTCGTCACTGGTGTACGGCAGCACCGTGAACCCGTCGGCCACCAGCGTCTCCGCCGCCCGCAGCAGCTCCACCGCGTCCGGCAGCAGGGTGCGCTCGTCGCCGATGACCTCCAGCTTCACCCAGTCCGTCTCGAACGCCTCGCGCGCCAGGTGGGCGGCCTTCACCGCGTCCCCGGCCGTGTAGCAGCCCGCCGTGTTTGGCAGCACCCGCACGCCGAGCCGGTCGAGCATGGGCAGCAGGCCCGGCCCGGCCGCATCGACCCGGCGCAGCGCCACCGTGACGATCTCCGTACCGGAGGCGACGATCGCCGACTCCAGCGCGGCGAGGCTGCTGGCCCCGCCCGTACCCAGGATCAGCCGTGAATCTCCCAGCAACATGGTCAGCCTCCCTGCGCCGCGGTCAGCACCTCGACCCGGTCGCCGTCCCGCAGCACCGCCGCCGACCAGCCCGAGCGCGGCACCACCTCACCGTTCACGGCGACCGCGACGCCGCGACGCGCCTCGGTGAGGGTGGACACCAGGCCCGCGACCGTGACGGCGTCGTCGACGGCGTGCGGGGATCCGTTGACGGTCAGGCGCATGCGAACCTCCCGGGGTGGAACTCGGCCAGCATCGGATCGGCCGTACCGGCGGTCACCAGGTCGGCGATCAGGTCGGCGGTGACGGGGGCCAGCAGCACCCCGTTGCGGTGGTGCCCGGCCGCGACGACCGTACGGTCGTCGAGCGCGCCGAGCAGCGGCGCGTTGTCCGGGGTGGCGGGACGGAAACCCACCATGGTCTCGGTCAGCGCGAACTCGCGCAGCGTGGGCACCAGGTCCAGCGCCGCCCGCAGCAGGTCGTGCACGCCGCCGGCGGTGACCGTCCGATCCGTACGCTCCTCCTGGGTCGCGCCGACCACCACCTCGCCGTCGGCGCGCGGCACCAGGTAGACGTGCCGCCCGTCGGCGTAGCCGCTGACCACGTGCCGGAACGTGTCCGGCTCCCCGCGCAGCCGCAGCAGCTGCCCCTTCACGGGCCGCACCGGCAGCCCGGTGAGCGCGGCCGTACCGCACCCGGCCGCCACCACGACCCGCCCGGCCCGCACCTCGTCGAGGCGGGACACCGCCGTGGGCACCACGGCCGCGCCGAGCGCCCCCCGCAGCGCGCCGACCACCCGGCGCGGGTCGACCTGGCGGTCGTCGGGGACATGGGCACCGGCACGCACCCGGGGTGACAGCGCGGGCTCGCGGTCCCGCAACGAGCTCGGCCCCAGCCGGGTCAGTCCGAGATGGCGCCACACGCGGCTCGCCTCGGCCACGTCGTCCACGGTCAGGGCGACACCCAGCGTGCCGGTCTCGTCGTACCCCAGGTCCTGCCCGGTCTGGGCGCCCAGCTCCGCCGCGAAGCCGGGCCAGCGGCGCGCCGACTCGGCCATCAGCCGCCCCAGCGCCGGACGCTCGAACGGCGATTCGCCGCCAGGCGCCAGCATCCCGGCCGCCACGTGCCAGGCACCCGGCGGACCCGGGTCGTGCACGACGACCCGCGCACCGCGCTGGGTCAGCCGCCAGGCGATGGCCAGCCCCACGATCCCGCCACCGACGACCGCGACATCCGGTGTGCCACTCACAACGCACCCGCCCGTCGCCCGGCGGTGCTCCCCGCCAGCCGACCAGCCGCGCGGCTCATGCGAGCGCCTTGAGCAGCGCGGACGTGGCGGCCTGCGGGTTCGCGCTGTGGGCCAGCGCACCGACCACCGCGACGCCGTACGCACCCGCCGCGCGCAACTCGCCGACCGCGTCGACGTCGACTCCGCCGATCGCGATGACCGGAGTGGACTCGACGGCCCCGGCCACCGCCCCGATGCCGGGCGCGCCGAGCGGCGCCGGCAACCCGGCCTTCGTGCTGGTCTGAAACGCCGGTCCCACCCCGAGGTACGTGGCGCCCGCCGCGACCGCCGCGCGGGCCGACACCGGCTCGCGGCAGGTGGCGCCGAGGACCGCCGCAGGCCCGAGCACCCCGCGCGCGGCCGCGACCGGCAGGTCGTCCGCGCCCACGTGCGCACCGTCCGCGTCGACCGCGACCGCGACATCCAGCCGATCGTTGACCAGGACCATCACCCCGGCGGGACGGCAGATCCGGGCGACGGCCAGCCCGAACTCGTACGCCGCCCGGTCGGTGACGTCGTCCTCGACGCGTACCTGGACGGCCAGGGTGTCCGGGGTCCCGGTGGCGGCGGCGACGGCGGCCGCGACCACGCCCAGGGCGTCACGGCCGGGCCGCGCGTCCGTGATGACGTGCAGGCGGGGAAACGCAGAGCCCACAACTCACTCCTCCCTGCGCCGGCATGATCCGGATCAGGTTCGACGGTCGGGGGCTGCAGCCCCCCTCTCAGCCCGGTACACCGGACTCCCGTGAGGTTGTTCTGCCTGGACGATAGCCGCGCTCCCCGTCCCCCGTAAAGCCGCGTTGTCCGTTTGGCACACTGCGGGCACGCCTGCGCGCACTACTGAGGCGGGTCCTACCAGGGAAGATGCGTTTCGATCCGCTACGGCGCGGAGCGGGCGAAAGGATCGGCGGAGGTCACCGCTCGTGGCCGAGGGTCGGGTGGGCGGGGCCGCCCAGCCGGGTCGAGATCCGGTCGAGCAGCGCCCAGAACGCCGCACCGTCCGGAACCTCCTCGTCCTCGTCCGCCATCTCGTCCTGGATGCCCGCCCAGTTGGCCAGCTCCCATGCGAGCGAGGCCCACTGACCACCGTCCAGCGTGACGGAGACAGGTCGGCTCGCGGGGGCCGTCGCGCCGACGGCCCGGATCCGTCCCCGGATCGCCGTCCCAATATTTCCCGCCGGGTTCGTCGCGACTTCCTCGGACCCGTTGTCCGCGTCAATGACGCTCCCGACGTCGAACTCGAGGGGTTCGAGGACGGTCCGCCATTCCCGGACGGTCAAGGTGACCGCGTAGCGCCGGTCGGGCCGCAGCCCGAGTTCCCGCACGTTGTCGAGGTCGATGTTCGGGTCGAGGGAGCGCAGGTCGGGCGCGTCGGCGGACACGGTGAACTCGCACCAGTCCGACCAGCCCGGCAGGCTGCTGTGATACCTGGTCTCGTCGATGTCACCGTCACCGGCCGCCACGGCTGCCTGCTGCCAGGCCGCATCCTCAACGGCCTGGTCCCCACGCGCCCGCACCCGCCACTGGTACGACTCTCCGGGCCCGAACTGATCCCGCTCGATGTCCACGGTCGCGGGCTGGCCGGGATCCTGTCCGCTGGTCGTGACCGCGAAGATGTCCTGCGTGCCACCGAGGCGCCGCAGCTCGAACGTGGTCTCCTGGACGTTCTGCATCGCGGCGAACGTCGCCGACAACGTCGGTATCGTCGTGGCGAGCACCGGCCGGCCCGGTCCGCGGACGCAGCCCGGAGCGGCACCGCTCGCCATGGCCACGGGCCGTGGCGCGCCTGCCGATACCAGTCCGGCGAGCAGGGACCGCGCCGCCATGAGCTGCCCACCGGCGGACTTGTCGCGCACCACCACCGTGCAGTCGGCGACGGCGCTCTCGAACAAGGACCGGCCCTCGGCGGACGACCTCATCTCCTCAAGCACCTGCCGGCACAGCGTCTCCGGGTCGACGCCCGGTTGGCCGAACGCGTGCGGCAGCCCCGGCCACACCACGGCAGCGGTCACCGGCAGGACCAGCGCCGCCGCGACGAACCGCAGGCGCGGGCGCTTGCGCGACCACCGTGCGAGAACCGTGGTCACTCTCCCGGGCATCCGTTCCTCCTGGCCTGCGACCCGGCATCGTCGGCCCGGGGACAAGGCCGGAGCGACAGGGTGCGCAGCGGACTATCGGCAGCGGGCCCGCGCGGTTGAGGACAATCAGCGTACGTCCCACACGGGCTCCGGGGTCTCCACCACCTCGCCATCCGCCTGAAACAGGACGTACCGGTCGAAGCCCCGCGTGAACCACCGGTCATGCGTCACCGCGATCACCGTCCCCTCGTACGCCAGCAGCCCCTCCTCCAGCGCCTCCGCCGACGCCAGGTCGAGGTTGTCGGTCGGCTCGTCGAGCAGCAGCATCGTCGCGCCGGACAGCTCCAACAGCAGCACCAGGAAGCGCGCCTGCTGCCCCCCGGACAGCGTCCCGAACAGCTGATCGCCCTGGCCGGCCAGCTCGTACCGGTTGAGCGCCTTCATGGCCCCGGCCCGGTCCACACCGGACCGGTGATCGTCGCCCCGCCACAAGATCTCCACGAGGGTACGGTCGAGCAGCTCCGGCCGGTCGTGCGTCTGGGAGAAGTGCCCCGGCCGCACCCGCGCCCCGAGCCGCGCGACGCCGTCGTGCGCCACGTGCGCCAGCGGCGCGCCGTCGACGGGCTTGTGTTCCGCGTCCGGGTCGCTGCCGCCGGCCGCCAGCAGCCGCAGGAAGTGCGACTTGCCGGTGCCGTTCGCGCCGAGCACCGCCACCCGGTCGCCGTACCAGACCTCCAGGTCGAACGGGAACGTCAGGTTCTCCAGCTCCAACTGCTCGCAGACCACCGCCCGTTTGCCGGTACGCCCGCCGCGCAGGTTCATCCGCACCGACTGTTCCTTCGGCGGCAGCGGCGGCGGCCCCGCCTCCTCGAACTTGCGCAGCCGGGTCTGCGCGGCCTGGTACCGCGACGCCATCCCGTCGTTGTACGTGGCCTTCTGCTTCAACGTCAGCACCAGCTCGCGCAGCTTCTGGTGCTCCTCGTCCCAGCGCCGCCGCGACTCCAGCAGCCGGTCGTGCCGGTCGGCCCGCGCCTCGTGCCACGACGCGAACCCGCCCGGGTGGACCCACGCGCTGCCGCCCTCGACGGCCACGACCCGCCCGGCGGTCTGGTTCAGCAGTTCCCGGTCGTGCGAGACGTACAGCACGGACTTGGCCGACTCGCGCAGCCGCGCCTCCAGCCACCGCTTGCCCGGCACGTCGAGGAAGTTGTCCGGCTCGTCGAGCAGCAGCACCTCGTCCGTGCCGCGCAGCAGCAGATCCAGCGCGAAGCGCTTCTGCTGCCCGCCGGAGAGCGTACGCACCGGCCGGTGCCGCACGCCCTCCCACGGCTTGTCCAGGATGGCGACGGCCACGGTGTCGAACAGCACCTCGGCGTCGTACCCGCCGGCCTCACCCCAGTGCGCCAGCGCATTCGCGTACGCCAGCTGCGACTTCTCCGTGTCCGACAGCGCGGCCGCGGCCGCCGCGAGCCGCTCCCCCGCCGCCCGCAGCGGCGGTGCGACCAGCGACAGGGCCAGATCTTCGAGCGTACGGTCGTCGCCGATCATCCCGATGAACTGCCGCATGACGCCCAGCCCGCCGGAGCGGGCGATCGTGCCCGTCTGGACCGGCAGGTCCCCGGCGACCATGCGCAGCAGTGTCGTCTTGCCCGCGCCGTTCGGCCCGACCAGGGCGACCTTGGCGCCCTCACCGACCCGGAACGACACATCGGCGAACAGCTCCCGGCCGTCCGGGAGCACGAACCCCGCACCGGCGACATCGACGTAGCCCACGAGCGCATCCTGCCCGCTGCGGGGCGCGACGTCAGGCGGTTTTCCGGGCCACCCGCAGCACCCGGAAGCCGCGCTGGCTGGCGATCCGGGCGACCTCCCAGCCGAGCCCGACCAGCCACGCGTGCAACGAGTCCCCGCCGAGGTTCTTGTTGATCACCAGCCAGGCCACACCGTCCGGCGTGAGGCGGGGCAGCCAGCGCTCCAGCATCGCGTGCAACTCCGCCTTGCCGACGTGGGTGGGCGGATTGCTCCAGATCTCGTCGAACGTCACCGCCGCGGGGACGCCGTCGGGCGCGGCCACCCGCAGGCGGTCCGCCAGGCCGAGGGTGTCCGCGTTGGCCGCCGCCAGTTCGCGGGCGCGGGCGTTGACGTCGACGGCGTAGACCGTCGCGGCCGGGGCCTCGCTGGCCAGCACGCAGGCGATCGGTCCGTAACCGCAGCCGAGGTCGAGCAGGGTGCCCGAGGTCGCGGCCGTGGGCAGCACACCCTTGCGCAACAGTACGGCGGTGCCCGGGTCGAGCCGCCCCGCGGAGAACACACCCGACGCCACGGCGAGCGCGTAGTCGCGCCCCCCGACGCTGAACTCCACCGTCCCGTGCCGCGCCGGCGCCGCCGGGTCGGCACTGAAGTAATGGTCGGCACTCACGCGGCACCAGCCAGCATGCCCTCGCGGCCCTCGCTGCGCTCGGTGCACTCGTTCATGCTGAGCAGACCGGGCATGCCCTCGCGGCCCTCGCTGCGCTCGGTGCACTCGTTCATGCCGCCAGTGTGCCGGTTGGGGGTCACCCGGGCCCGAGTCGGGGGTGGGTTGGCGCACAGCATGTGCGCTTATCGATGACCATGCCCTCCTAGCGTGGCCGCCATGTCACGCAATGCCAAGCCAAACTGGTCATGCCCTCGCTTCGCTCGGTGCACTCGGTCATGACGGCGCTGCACGCCGCGCACCGCACATCCGCCCCGGCCGGGCAGCACCGGCGAGTGGCGGCGCAGCCGCCCACCTGGACCCGCCCCACCGGCGCCGAGCACGGCTACCGCGCGCGGCCACATCCGGTCCGGCGGGGGCCCCGGCTGGTGCTCGGCGGGCTGGGGGCACTCGTGCTGGCCGGGGTCTGCGGGCTCAGCGCCTTCCTCATCGCCGCGGATGTCCGGCGCGGCCACGGCGCCCCGGCGGCAGCGCGGCAGCAGGTTCCGGTGCGGGACCTCGGCTCGCGCCGGGTCGACGCCGCCCCCTTGAGCCTGGACGAGGTGTTCCCGGCGCCGGAGGCCCGGGCGGGCGCGGTCGCGTACCGCGTCGGGATGACGCACATCGACACGGACTGCGGGATCGCCGCGGTCGGGCTCGTCGGCGACCTGCTGGACCGGTACGGCTGCACCCAGGTGGTCCGGGCCGCGCTGACCGCACCGTACGGCGACTATCAGGTCACCGCCGGGATCTTCAACCTGCCCGACGAGCCGAGTGCCCGGTGGATCGCCGACCGGGCCCGGCAGTTCGTCGCGGCGGGCCAGGGCACCTTCGGGGCGATGGCCGGCGGCCTGCCCGGGACCGATCCGCGGGTGCAGCCGCCGGCACTGGCGGGCTGGGACACCCGAGGGCACTTCCTGCTGTACTGCGTGATCGTGCGCCCGGACGGCCAGCCGCTACGCGACGACGACCCGTTCGCCCGCCGCATCACCACCGACCTGCTGCGCTCCTATCTGGGCGACACGGTGCTGGGCCGGCGCGCGTCACTCCCGTAGCGACCGGCGGCGGTCAGGCTCGCAGCCGGCGGGTGGCCTCGGCGCGGCGGGCGTACTCGGCCGGGTCGTCGGGGTAGCCGACCGCGACCAGCGTGAGCCCGTGTGCCGGGGCCACCGTGACCGAGCTGGAGCGTTCGCGCAGGGTGAGCAGGGTGGCCGGCCATTGCGGATCGCGCCGGCCGTCGCCCACCGTCAGCAAAGCGCCGATCAGGCTGCGCACCATCGCCTGGCAGAACGCGTCGGCCTGCACGGTGGCGACCGCGACCCCGTCCGGCTCGCGACGCCAGTCCAGGGCGGTGATGGCCCGCACGGTGGTGCCGTGCTCCTTGCGCTTGCAGTACGCCGCGTAGTCGTGCTCGCCGATCAGCCCGGCCGCGGCCTGCCGCAACAGGTCCAGGTCGAGCGGGCGCACCCAGCCGAGGGTGTCGCGGCGCCGCAGCGGCTCGGGCCCCCACGGGGTGTCGGCCACCCGGTACTCGTACCGGCGGAAGGTGGCCGAGAAGCGGGCGTCGAAGGTGTCCGGCACGGGCACCGCCGCCAGGACCCGGGCGTCGGGCGGCATCAGCGCGGCGAGGCGCCGCACCAGCGTCCCGTCGAGCGCCTCCCACGCGGCGACGGGCAGGTCGATGTGGCAGACCTGCCCGGTGGCGTGCACCCCCGCGTCGGTACGCCCGGCGACGGTCAGGCCGAGGACGGTGTCGGCGCCGACGAGACGCCCGAGGGCCTCGGTGAGCACCCCGGCGACGGTGCGCCGTTGCGGCTGGGCGGCCCAGCCGGAGAAGTCCGTACCGTCGTAGGTGACGTCCAGTCGGACGCGGATCAGTTCGTTCATGCCGCCATTCCGGCTCGCGACGGGGCACGGCACCCGTACCCGGGAACGGAACGGCCCGGCGCCCCCGCGAGGGCGCCGGGCCGGTCGGACCGTGCGTGACCGATCAGGCCGTGGTGTCTTCGCCCTCGGCCTTGGCGCCCGGGCCCTCGGCACCCTTGTCACCGGAGGCGTTCACCGGCGGCTCGGAGTCCTGGTCGGCGGCGGCCGAGGTGGGAACCTCGTCCTCGCGGGCCAGGGCCTCGACCTTGTCCTGCTGCGCGGTGGCCTTGCGGGCCGCCTTGCGCGGGGCGGTGGTGGCCGCGACCTGCAGCTCCTCGACCAGCTCGATGACCGCCATCGGAGCGGCGTCGCCCTTGCGCGGACCGGTCTTGGTGATCCGGGTGTAGCCACCCGGCCGGTTGCCGTAGCGCGGGGCGATCTGCTCGAACAGGGCGTACACGACGTCCTTGTCCTTGACGACCGTGAGCACCCGGCGACGAGCGTGCAGGTCACCGCGCTTGGCCTTGGTGATCAGGTGCTCGGCCAGCGGGCGCAGGCGCCGGGCCTTGGTCTCGGTGGTCTTGATCTTCCCGTGCCGGAAGAGCTCCGTGGCCAGGTTGGCCAGCAGCAGCTTCTCGTGCGCCGGGCTGCCGCCGAGGCGGGGACCCTTGGTGGGCGTGGGCATTCGATGCTCCTCGTCAGTTTCCTTGCAGTGCGGCGGCGAAGCCGCCGGCACGGCGGCAGCCGAGATTAGAGCTGCTCGGTCTCGCGGTAGTCGTCGGTGTCGTAGTCCACGTCGCCGAACGAGTCCACGACGTGCGCCGGGTCGAACGACGGCGCGCTGTCCTTGAGGCCCAGGCCCATGCCCGCGAGCTTCATCTTGACCTCGTCGATCGACTTCTGACCGAAATTCCTTATATCCAGAAGGTCGGCCTCCGTACGCCCTATCAACTCGCCGACCGTGTTGATGCCCTCGCGCTTGAGGCAGTTGTACGACCGGACCGTCAGGTCCAGCTCCTCGATCGGCAGGGCGAGATCGGCGGCGAGCTGGGCGTCCTGCGGGGACGGCCCGATGTCGATGCCCTCGGCGGTCTCGTCCAGCTCCCGGCACAGGCCGAACAGCTCGACCAGGGTCGAGCCGGCCGAGGCCAGCGCGGTACGCGGCGAGATCGACGCCTTCGACTCGACGTCGATGATCAGGCGGTCGAAGTCGGTGCGCTGCTCGACACGGGTGGCCTCGACGCGGTAGGTCACCTTCATCACCGGCGAGTAGATCGAGTCGACCGGGATCCGGCCGATCTCGGCACCCGCGTTCTTGTTCTGGGCGGCGGTGACGTAGCCACGGCCACGCTCGACCGTCAGCTCCATGTCGAGGCGGCCCTTGCTGTTCAGCGTGGCCAGCTTCAGGTCGGGGTTGTGCACCGAGACGCCGGCCGGCGGCTGGATGTCGCCCGCGGTGACGTCGCCGGGGCCCTGCTTGCGCAGGTACATGCTGACCGGCTCGTCGTGCTCGGAGCTGACGGTGAGCTCCTTGACGTTCATGACGAGCTCGACCACGTCCTCCTTGACCCCGGGGATCGTGGTGAACTCGTGCAGCACGCCGTCGATCTTGATGCTGGTGACCGCCGCGCCCGGGATGGACGACAGTAGCGTACGGCGCAGCGAGTTGCCCAGGGTGTACCCGAAGCCGGGCTCCAGGGGCTCGATGGTGAATCGGGAGCGGGTCTCGCTGAGCGACTCTTCCGAGAGGCTCGGCCGCTGGCTGATGAGCACGGTGTTCTTCTTTCTGTCGGGGCACCCGCTATTTGATGCCCGTCCGGTGGTGGTACGGGGATGCCGGCCGTGCGACCGGCATCCCCTGAGCCGCTACTTGGAGTAGAGCTCGACGATCAACTGCTCCTGGACCTGGGTGTCGATGACCTGGCGGGCCGGAAGCGAGTGGATCAGGATCTTCATCTGGCTGGGGATCGGCTCCAGCCACGCCGGCACCGGGCGGGAACCCGCCTGGGCCTGCGCCACGACGAACGGCGTCAGCTCACGGGACTTCTCCCGCGTCTGCACGATGTCGTGCTCCTTCACCCGGTACGACGGGATGTCGACCTTCACGCCGTTGACGGTGAAGTGGCCGTGCTTGACCAGCTGACGGGCCATGTCCCGGGACGCGGCGTAGCCGGCCCGGTAGACCACGTTGTCGAGCCGCGACTCGAGGATCTGCAGCAGCACCTCACCGGTCTTGCCCGGCTTGGCGACAGCCTCCTCGTAGTACCCGCGGAACTGCTTCTCGAGAATGCCGTAGATACGGCGGGCCTTCTGCTTCTCGCGGAGCTGGAGCAGGTACTCCGTCTCCTTGGTGCGACCCCGGCCGTGCTGCCCGGGCGGGAACGGCCGGGACTCGAACGGGCACTTCGGGCCATCGCACTTGCTGCCCTTGAGGAACAGCTTCATCTTCTCCCGACGGCAACGGCGGCAGTCGGCACCTGCATAGCGAGCCATTTGTCCTCTACCTCTCAGACCCGACGACGCTTCGGCGGGCGGCATCCGTTATGCGGCTGGGGCGTGACGTCGGAGATCTGGCCGACCTCGAGGCCCGCGGCCTGCAGCGAACGGATGGCGGTCTCCCGGCCGGAGCCGGGGCCCTTGACGAACACGTCGACCTTGCGCATGCCGTGCTCCATGGCCCGGCGCGCGGCGGCCTCGGCGGCCAGCTGCGCGGCGAACGGAGTCGACTTGCGGGAGCCCTTGAAGCCCACCTGGCCCGAGGAGGCCCAGGAGATGACAGCACCGGTCGGGTCGGTGATCGACACGATGGTGTTGTTGAAGGTGCTCTTGATGTGCGCCTGCCCGTGGGCGACGTTCTTGCGTTCCTTGCGCCGGACCTTCTTGACGGCGGCCCCAGCGCGTGCCTTCGGTGGCATGAGTCAGTGCGCTCCTATTACTTCCGACCGGGCTTCTTCTTACCGGCGACCGTGCGCTTCGGACCCTTGCGGGTACGAGCGTTGGTACGGGTCCGCTGGCCCCGGACGGGGAGACCCCGGCGGTGCCGGATGCCGGCGTAGCAGCCGATCTCGACCTTGCGGCGGATGTCCGCGGCGACCTCGCGGCGCAGGTCGCCCTCAACCTTGAAATTGGCCTCGATGTAGTCGCGGAGCTGGACCAGCTCCTCTTCCGTGAGGTCCTTGGCGCGCTTGTTCAGATCGATGGCGGTCGCGGTGAGCGCTTCGACTGCGCGCGTGCGACCGATACCGAAGATGTAGGTGAGCGCGATCTCCATCCGCTTCTCGCGGGGAAGATCGACGCCGACGAGACGTGCCATGTGCGGGCGTACTCCTCAGCTATCTCACGGAGGTCTGTGCCCCTTCCACCCCGCCTGCCCGGGCGGGCCCCGGCCTCCGACCGGGGGTGAGTCCGCGGGTCATCGACGTGGTGACGCGCGGCTGGAACGAGCTTGTTCTTTGGTACGGACCTGGCAGTGCCGGGACTCTCAGCCCTGGCGCTGCTTGTGGCGCGGGTCGTCGCAGATGACCATGACCCGGCCGTGCCGGCGGATAACCCGGCACTTGTTGCAGATCCGCTTGACGCTCGGCTTGACCTTCACGGTTTGGCCTTAACTCTCAGTCAGACGGGTAAGGAACCCCCGCTACCCCATTACTTGTACCGGTAGACAATGCGCCCACGGGTCAGGTCGTATGGAGAAAGCTCCACGACGACCCTGTCCTCGGGCAGGATGCGGATGTAGTGCTGCCGCATCTTGCCGCTGATGTGAGCCAGCACCTTGTGACCATTGGCCAGCTCGACGCGGAACATCGCGTTCGGCAGGGGCTCGATCACTCGGCCTTCAATCTCGATGGCTCCGTCTTTCTTGGGCATGTCCTCCGCTACCTGACATTGGGGTCTGGGGCAAGCTCGCAACGCCTTACCCGAACCCGCGAGGGGCCCGGTCCAGCCGCGGCTCCGGCTCCACCAGAAGCGCTTGGTGGACATGCCGGAGTGGACGCTGCGCGCCAGCTAGCCAGTGTACGCGTGCCCAACCATCGACACCAAACCGAGGTCACCGTAACCCGGGGTCGGGTGTGTCGAGCACTCCTAAACCGGACGAAACGCCCCTGACGCCGATGCTCCGGGGCGTCCAGTGGCCCGGGTCATCCCGGCCGGCCGGGGGTTCCCGGCGCCTCGTCCGTACCCAGCGCGCGGCGCTCCCGCTTCAGCTGCCGGGCGTGCTCCTTGGCCTGCGCCTTGGCCCGCTCCTCGGCCTGCTGCTCCGCGTGCCGGCGCGGTTCCCCACTGGCCAGTCCAGCCACCGTCTGCCACAGCAGCACCGCACCCCACGGCGCCGCCACCCACACCGGCCAGTAGTACACCGCGTACCCCTCGGCGAGGCTGGTCGCGCCCCACACCGCGGTGGTGACGGCCACGGCCGGGACCCAACCGCTCCACAACCCCAGCAGCCAGCGCCGGGTCTCGTGCCCCTGGGCGGGGACCACCGCCGCGCCGGCCTGTGCGGGGACGTCTGGCAGGTCGGTGAGCAGCAGGTCCAGCTCGCCGTAGGTCTTGGCGGCGTACGCCTGCTGCAGGCGCTCGTCGTACTCGCCGAGATCGAGGCGGCCCTCGTCCAGTGCCGCCCGCAGCCGGGCCGCGACCTGCTGCCGGTCGGCGTCGGCGGCCCGCATCTCGTCACGCCTCATGCCGTCCAGCATGCCAGCCGTCATCGATGGGCGCGAACCCCGCCGTGCCGGTGGCTCCGTGCTCAGTTGATCGAGTCAGGTTGCGGCTGGCGGGCGGTCACCAGGTCGCCGAGGCGGGCCAGGCCGCCGTCCGGGGCGGTGGTCACCCAGACGCCGTCGTCCAGCAGCGCCATGGTGTGCTCGACGTGCGCGGCCATGGACCCGTCGCGGGTGACCACGGTCCAGCCGTCGGACAGCTCCAGGGTGCGCGGCGAGCCCATGGTGATCATCGGTTCGATGGCCAGGCACAGCCCGGGGACCAGGCGCGGGCCCTTGCCGGGCTTGCCGTGGTTCAGCACGTGCGGGTCCTGGTGCATCTCCGTGCCGATGCCGTGCCCGCCGTAGCCCTCCACGATCCCGTACCGGCCGGCGGCACGGGTCGCCTTCTCGACGTTGAAGGAGATGTCCGTCAGGCGCCCACGGCCGTTGGCGCAGCCACGCGCTGCGGCGGCGATGCCCGCCCACATGGCGTCCTCCGCCACCTGCGCCATCTTCAGCAGGGCGGGGTCGGTCTCGCCCACCCCGACCGTGATGGCCGAGTCGCCGTGCCAGCCGTTCAGCACCGCGCCGCAGTCCAGGGAGATCAGGTCGCCCTCCTTGAGCACCTGGTCGGCGCTGGGGATGCCGTGTACGACCTGCTCGTTGACCGAGGCGCAGATGGAGGCCGGGAAGCCGTGGTAGCCCTTGAAGGACGGGATCGCCCCGGCGTCGCGGATCACCTGCTCGGCGATGGCGTCCAGGTCGGCGGTGGAGACCCCGGGGGCGACGGCCTCGCGCATGGCCTGCAGGGCGGCGGCGACCACCAGCCCGGCGGCGCGCATCAGCTCGATCTGCTCCTGGGTCTTCAGCTGGATGTCCAGCTGGGCACGACGCATGATCAGCTCCCGTACGACCGCAGCGCCTCGATGGCGCGGTCGGTGACGTCCTCGACCGGGCCCGTGGCGTCGATGCCGACCAGCTTGCCCTGCGCGCCGTAGAAGTCGACCAGGGGGGCGGTCTTCTCGGTGTACTCGACGAGGCGGTTCGCGATCGTCTCGGCCTTGTCGTCGTCGCGCTGGAACAGCTCGGAGCCGCACCGGTCGCAGACGTCGTCCTTGGTGGTGGGATCGAACTCGATGTGCCAGATCTTGCCGCAGCCCCGGCAGGTGCGCCGCCCGGACAGCCGCCGGATGACCTCGTCGTCGTCGACCACGAGCTCCATCACCAGGTCGAGCGCCGTGCCGAGGTCGGCCAGCAGCTTGTCCAGCGCCGACGCCTGCGGCACCGTACGGGGAAAGCCGTCGAGCAGAAACCCGTCCGCCGCGTCGGGCTCGGCCAGCCGGTCACGGACCATGTTGATGGTCACCTCGTCCGGTACGAGGTGACCCGCGTCCATGTAGCGCTTTGCCTCGATGCCCAGCGGCGTTCCCTGCGACACATTGGCCCGGAAGATGTCCCCCGTCGAGATCTTCGGTACGGCGAGGTGGGCGGCGATGTACTCTGCCTGTGTCCCCTTGCCGGCCCCCGGAGGGCCTACCAGCACCAGCCGCACCTACATCGCCTCGCTTCGGTGAGAACGAGCAATCGCCGACGCGCAAGCCCCCCGGCTCCGCGTCCCCACTACCGCAGGAACCCTTCGTAGTTGCGCTGCATCAGCTGGCTCTCGATCTGCTTCACCGTCTCCAGGCCCACACCAACCATGATCAGCACCGCCGTACCACCGAACGGGAAGTTCTGGTACTGCTGCGCATTGAGCCAGATGAAGAAGAAGTTCGGCAGCACCGAGATCAGGCCGAGGTACAGCGCACCCGGCAGGGTGATCCGGCTGAGGATGAAGTCGAGGTAGTCGGCGGTCGGCTTGCCGGGCCGGATGCCCGGGACGAACCCACCATACTTCTTCATGTTGTCTGCGACCTCGGTCGGGTTGAACGTGATCGAGACGTAGAAGTACGTGAAGAAGATGATCATCAAGAAGTACGTGGCGATGTAGACCCAGCTCGTCGGGTCGGCCAGGTTGTTCTGGATCCAGATCTGGTAGCCCTTGAGGGCGTTCTGGTCGAAGAACTGCAGGTACAGCTGCGGCAGGTAGAGCAGCGACGAGGCGAAGATGACCGGGACGACACCCGCCTGGTTGACCTTCAGCGGGATGTAGGTCGAGGTGCCGCCGTACATGCGGCGCCCGATCATGCGCTTGGCGTACTGCACCGGGATGCGCCGTTGCGCCTGCTCGATGAAGACGACAGCGCAAATGATGAGCAGGACGAGCACGATCACCAGGGCGAACTTGTTCCAGCCGCTCTGCTCCTTGATCGTCCAGCCCTCGCCGGGGAGGCGGGCCGCGATCGAGGTGAAGATCAGCACGGACATGCCGTTGCCGACACCGCGGTCGGTGATCAGTTCGCCGAGCCACATGACCACACCGGTACCGGCGGTCATCGTGATGACCAGCATGGTCAGCGTCAGCCAGTCCGGGATCCCGGTGTCCTTCGGGATGATCGCGAACTGGGGGTTGTCCTGCGGGCAGTTCCCGGCGAAGAGCTGGCCGGAGCGGGCCAGCGCCACGAACGCCGCGGACTGCAGGATCGCCAGGCCCAGCGTCAGGTACCGGGTGTACTGAGTGATCTTCGCCTGGCCGGACTGGCCCTCCTTGCGCAACTGCTCCAGGCGCGGAATCACCACGGTGAGCAGCTGCAGGATGATCGACGCCGTGATGTACGGCATGATCCCCAGCGCGAAGACCGACAGCGACAGCAGTGCGCCGCCGGAGAACAGGTTCAGGAGGTTCAGGATGCCCGTGCCCTCCTGGTTCTCGTTCACCGCGCGCAGACAGTTCTGCACGTTGGTGTACGAGACACCCGGGCTGGGCATGGTCGCGCCGAGCCGGTACACCGCGATGATCGCCACTGTGAACAGCAGCTTCTTGCGCAGGTCAGGCGTCCGGAACGCACTGGTAAAGGCGGAGAGCAACTTCTTCCTCCTGCGCAGGGTGGCCGCCGGACCGGCGGATCGACGATAGGGATCGGCCCGGACGACCGATTTTCCTAGCTGGGAACGGACTCTAACAGTCTGGTGCGGTTGAGGTCAGGCACGGTGGCCGCATGCGCCTCACGGGGCGTCCACGCCGCCACGGCGACCCCTGCGACAGCGGCGCCGGCTCCGGTGGAACACCGGGCCGACGCCACAACGGGGATGCCGGCCCGAGCACCTCTCAGCGCCCCGGGCGGGCACCCCCGCAAGCCGTCACAGCTCGGTGGTGGAACCACCTGCGGCCGCGATCTTCTCCTTGGCGGACTCGCTGAACGCGTGCGCCGAGATCTGCAGCGCCACGCTACCCAGCTCGCCCGAGCCCAGGACCTTGACCGGCTGTCCCCGGCGGACGGCGCCCGCGTCGGCCAGCTCCAGCGGGCCGACCTGGCCGCCGTTCGGGAACAGCTCGGCCAGCCGGTCCAGGTTCACGACCTGGAACACGACCTTGTTCTTGTTCTTGAAGCCCTTCATCTTCGGCAGGCGCATGTGGATGGGCATCTGACCACCCTCGAACGCCGCCGAGATGTTCTTGCGGGCCTTGGAACCCTTGGTGCCCCGACCGGCCGTCTTGCCCTTGGAGCCCTCACCGCGACCCACCCGGGTCTTCGCGGTCTTGGCGCCGGGCGCCGGGCGGAGGTGGTGGACCTTGATCGCCATTACTCGACCTCCTCAACGTTCACGAGGTGGCGCACGGCGAAGATCATGCCCCGGATCTCGGGGCGGTCCTCCTTGACGACCACATCGTTGATCCGCTTCAGGCCGAGCGACCGCAGGGAGTCCCGCTGGTTCTGCTTACGGCCGATGTCGGACCGGACCTGGGTGACCTTCAGGCGTGCCATCAGTGCACCGCCGCTTCCGCACGCGCCGCCAGCATGGCCGCCGGCGCCACGTCCTCGACCGGCAGGCCACGGCGGGCCGCGACCTTCTCCGGCGACTCGAGGCCCTTCAGCGCGGCCACCGTCGCGTGCACGATGTTGATCGGGTTCGACGAGCCGAGGCTCTTGGAGAGCACGTCGTGGATACCGGCGCACTCCAGGACCGCGCGAACCGGGCCACCGGCGATGACACCGGTACCGGCGGACGCGGGCTTGAGCAGCACGACACCCGCGGCGGCCTCGCCGGTGATCGGGTGCGGGATCGTCGCACCGATCCGCGGCACCTTGAAGAAGTGCTTCTTGGCCTCCTCGACACCCTTGGCGATCGCCGCGGGCACCTCCTTGGCCTTGCCGTATCCGATACCGACGGTGCCGTCGCCGTCGCCGACGATCACCAGAGCGGTGAAGCTGAAGCGACGACCACCCTTGACGACCTTGGCGACGCGGTTGATCGCGACGACCCGCTCGAGATGGGGAGTCTTCTCGACGGGCGCGTTGCCGCGCCCGCCCTCGCGACGGTTGTCCCGGCGGCCGCCACCTTCGGTGTTACCGCCGGACCCGCCGCCACGGCGCTGCTGACCAGGCATTGGTCTTCCTTCCTAGAACTCGAGTCCGGCTTCGCGGGCGGCGTCGGCCAACGCGGCAAGCCGCCCGCCGTACTGGTTGCCACCGCGGTCGAAGACGACCTTGGACACGCCCGCGGCCTTGGCCCGCTCGGCGATGAGGGCGCCGACCTTGCCGGCCAGGGCGCTCTTGTCGCCCTCGGCACCGCGCAGCGAGGCGTCCAGCGTGGAGGCCGAGGCGAGCGTGTGCCCCTTGAGGTCGTCGATGACCTGCGCGGTGATGTGCCGCAGAGACCGGGTGACGACGAGGCGCGGACGCTCGGCCGAGCCGCGCAGGTTCTTGCGGACCCGGAAGTGCCGACGCGCCCGGCCCACGGAGCGCTTGGCGGCGACACCGCCGCCATTGCGGCGCTTGAGCAGCGTGGCGGTCACTTCTTACCTGCCTTTCCAGCCTTGCGGCGGATGACCTCGCCCTGGTACTTGACGCCCTTGCCCTTGTACGGCTCCGGCGGGCGGATCTTCCGGATGTTCGCGGCGACCTCGCCGACGAGCTGCTTGTCGATGCCGGCCACCGTGAACTGGGTGGGCCGCTCCACCGAGAAGGTGATGCCCTCCGGGGGCGTCACATTCACCGGGTGCGAGAAGCCGAGGGCGAACTCGAGGTCCTTGCCCTTGGCGGTCACCCGGTAACCGGTGCCGTTGATCTCCAGCGTCTTCTTGTAGCCCTCGGTGACGCCGACGATCATGTTGGCCACCAGCGTGCGCGACAGGCCGTGCAGCTCCTTGGCGCGGCGCTCGTCATTGGGGCGGTTGACGTGCAGCTCGCCACCCTCCTGCGCGACCGTGATCGGCTCGGAGACGACGTGCGACAGCTCGCCCTTGGGGCCCTTGACCTTGACGGTCTGGCCCGTGATGGTGACGTCGACGCCGGCCGGGACCGGGATCGACTTACGTCCGATTCGCGACATGTCAGAGTCTCCGTTACCAGACGAAGGCGAGGACTTCCCCGCCAACGCTCCGCTTGCGGGCCTGCCGGTCGGTCAGCAGTCCCTGGGACGTCGAAATGATCGCGACGCCCAGGCCGCCGAGCACGCGCGGGAGCTCGTCGGACTTGGCGTACACCCGCAGACCGGGCTTGGACACGCGCTTGATGCCGGCAAGGCTGCGCTCGCGGTTCTGGCCGTACTTGAGCTCAACCACCAGCCGCCTGCCGACGGCGCCCTCCGCGGGCTCCTCGGCCGACCAGGAGGCGATGTATCCCTCTGCCTTGAGGACCTCGGCGATGTTCGCCTTGATCTTCGAGAAGGGCATCTCCACCTTGTCGTGGTACGCCTGGTTGGCGTTGCGCAGACGCGTGAGCATGTCTGCGATCGGGTCAGTCATCGTCATGGGTGTTCGTCAACCTTTCTCGCCGGGGTTCCCGGTAGCGGGCCTACGGCGAAGCGGTGTTGCCAAAAACTCGCCTCTGGTCCGCCTTCGGGCGGAGGGTGGGCGGTTGGACGGGGTTACCAGGAAGCCTTCGACACGCCCGGAAGCTCACCGCGGTGGGCCATCTCCCGGATGCACACCCGGCAGAGGCCGAACTTGCGGTAGACCGAATGCGGGCGCCCGCAACGCTGGCAACGGGTGTACGCGCGCACAGCGAACTTCGGCTTCGCGGCAGCCTTGAGGATCAGCGCCTTCTTCGCCATGCTCAGTTCTCCTTGAACGGGAAGCCCAGGAGCTTGAGCAGCGCCCGGCCCTCGTCGTCGGTCGTGGCGGTCGTGACGATCGTGATGTCCATGCCACGGGTCCGGTCGATCTTGTCCTGGTCGATCTCGTGGAACACCGACTGCTCGGTCAGACCGAAGGTGTAGTTTCCGTGCCCGTCGAGCTTGCGCCCGTCCAGGCCGCGGAAGTCACGGATACGGGGCAGCGCGATCGATAGCAGCCGGTCGAGGAACTCCCACATCCGGTCCCCGCGCAGCGTGACCTTCGCGCCGATCGGCATGCCCTCGCGGAGCTTGAACTGCGCGATCGACTTGGTGGCCCGGCGCACCAGCGGCTTCTGGCCGGTGATGGTGGTCAGGTCACGCACGGCGCCGTCGATCAGCTTGGCGTCGCGGGCGGCCTCACCCACACCCATGTTCACGACGACCTTCACCAGGCCGGGAACCTGCATCGGGTTGCCGTACTTGTACTGCTCCTTGAGCCCCGCGACGACCTCTTCGCGGTACTTCACCTTGAGCCGGGGCAGGGTCTTGGCTTCAGTTGCGGCAGTCATCACAGGTCCTTACCGGTGCTACGCGCGATACGGATCTTCTGCCCGTTCTCGTCGAACCGGTAGCCGACACGGGTCGGCTTGCCCTGGTCGTCCACGATCTGCACGTTGGAGATGTGGATCGGGGCCTCCTGGGTGACGATGCCACCGGTCTTGGAGCCGCGCTGAGTGGTGCGGATGCGTTCGTGCTTCTTCATGCGGTTGACGCCCTCGACGAGGACCTTGTCCTGCCGCGGGTAGGCCGCGATGACCTTGCCCTTGGCACCCTTGTCCTTGCCGGCGATGACGACGACCGTGTCGCCCTTCTTGATCTTCACGGTCAGAGCACCTCCGGCGCCAGGCTGATGATCTTCATGAACCGCTTGTCGCGCAGCTCGCGCCCGACCGGGCCGAAGATGCGGGTACCGCGGGGGTCGCCACCGTCCTTGATGATCACGGCGGCGTTCTCGTCGAACCGGATGTACGAGCCGTCGGGGCGACGCTTCTCCTTGGCGGTGCGGACGATGACCGCCTTGACGACGTCACCCTTCTTCACACCGGCGCCGGGGATGGCGTCCTTGACCGTGGCCACGATGACGTCGCCGATGCTCGCGTAGCGACGACCGGAGCCACCGAGCACGCGGATGCACAGAATCTCCCGGGCACCCGTGTTGTCGGCGACGCGCAGTCGCGACTCCTGCTGGATCACGTCTGTCTCCTATGTCTGCCAGTTCTCCGGCGACGTACCGAAGCTTGGCGGAACGATGGGCGGCCGGGCCGGACGAAGCCGGCCCGGCGCACTCACTTGGCCTTTTCGAGGATCTCCACGACCCGCCACCGCTTGGTGGCGGACAGCGGACGGGTCTCCATCAGCAGCACCCGGTCGCCGATTCCGCACGAGTTCTGCTCGTCGTGCGCCTTCAGCTTGCTGGTGCGGCGGAGAACCTTGCCGTAGAGGGCGTGCTTGACGCGGTCCTCGACCTCGACGACGACCGTCTTGTCCATCTTGTCGCTGACCACGAGGCCCTCGCGCACCTTGCGCTGGGACCGCGCCTCGGCGGTGCTGTTCTCACTCACGCTGTTGTCACCTCATCCGGCGCGACCGAGAGACCCAGCTCGCGCTCACGCATGATCGTGTAGATCCGTGCGATGTCCCGACGGACGACCTGCAGCCGACGGTGGTTGTCGAGCTGGCCCGTGGCGCCCTGCACGCGGAGGTTGAACAGCTCCGCCTTGGCCTCCCGCAGCCGAGCGACCAGCTCCTCCTCGGAGAGTTCGCGCAGCTCGCCGGCCTTAACGCCCGCTGCCATCAGCTTTCACCCACTTCGCGTGTCACGATGCGGCACTTCATCGGGAGCTTGTGGATCGCGCGGCGCATCGCCTCGCGCGCGATCGTCTCGTTCGGGAAGGACATCTCGAAGAGGATCCGTCCCGGCTTGACGTTCGCCACCCACCACTCGGGCGAACCCTTACCGGAACCCATCCGGGTCTCGGCGGGCTTCTTGGTCAGGGCCTGGTCCGGGAAGATCGAGATCCAGACCTTGCCGCCACGCTTGATGTGACGGGTCATCGCGATACGCGCCGACTCGATCTGTCGGTTGGTCACGTACGCCGGCTCCAGTGCCTGGATTCCGAACTCGCCGAAGACCACCCGGTTGCCGCCCTTGGACGCGCCGGAGCGGTCCGGGTGGTGCGGCTTGCGGAAGCCCTTCGGGGGCTTACGCGGCATCAGCATGTGTCAGCCCTCCTGCTGCGTCTCGGCCGGAGCCGCGGCGGCCGCGGCGGTGTCGGTCGACTCGGTGGCGGCGGCCTGAGCGGCACGCCCGGCCTCGGTGCCACCGGCGGTCGTGCCGGACGAGCCGGAACGGCCGCGGCGCGGGCGGTCGGGACGGTCGCCACGCTCACGGCGCGGACGCGCGGGCGCCTCGGCCGGCGCCTCACGGCCCGGCACGGCGTCGCCCTTGTAGATCCACACCTTCACGCCGATGCGGCCGAACGTGGTACGGGCCTCGAAGAAGCCGTACTCGATGTTGGCGCGCAGGGTGTGCAGCGGGACGCGACCCTCGCGGTAGAACTCCGTACGGCTCATCTCCGCGCCGCCGAGACGGCCGGAGACCTGCACCCGGATGCCCTTGCAGATCGGGTTCTTCATCGCCGACTGCATGGCCTTGCGCATCGCCCGGCGGAAGCTGACCCGGCTGGACAGCTGCTCGGCGACGCCCTGCGCCACGAGCTGCGCATCCGACTCGGGGCTCTTCACCTCGAGGATGTTGAGCTGCACCTGCTTGCCGGTGAGCTTCTCGAGCTCGCCACGGATCCGGTCGGCCTCCGCGCCCTTACGGCCGATGACGATGCCCGGCCGGGCGGTGTGGATGTCGACGCGGACCCGGTCGCGGGTCCGCTCGATGTCCACCTTGGAGATGCCGGCGCGCTCCAGGCCCTTGGACATCATCCGGCGAATCTTGACGTCCTCGCCGATGTAGTCCTTGTAGAGCTTGTCCGCGAACCAGCGGGACTTCCAGTCTGTGGAAATGCCGAGGCGGAACCCGGTGGGGTGAACCTTCTGACCCATTACTCGGCACCCTCCGTGCTCTGGGACTCGGCGGCCTGCGGCTCAGCGGCCTTGGCGGCCTTCTTCGCCGGGGCCTTCTTCGCCGGGCGGGTCACCTGGACCGCCTCGACCGCCACGGTGATGTGGCAGGTGCGCTTGCGGATCCGGTACGCCCGGCCCTGCGCGCGCGGCCGGAACCGCTTCAACGTCGGACCCTCGTCGACGAACGCCTCGCTGACGAGGAGCGCGTCGGGGTCGAGCCGCTCGTTGTTCTCCGCGTTCGCGATCGCGCTGGCGAGCACCTTGTAAACCTGCTCGCTGGCGGCCTGCGGCGCGAACTGCAGCACCGTGAGCGCCTCCTTCGCGGGCAGACCGCGGACGAGGTT
Organism: Krasilnikovia cinnamomea; assembly: GCF_004217545.1. NCBI lineage: Bacteria > Bacillati > Actinomycetota > Actinomycetes > Micromonosporales > Micromonosporaceae > Krasilnikovia > Krasilnikovia cinnamomea. The sequence continues at coordinate 4,138,792 of NZ_SHKY01000001.1, read as the reverse complement.
GATCACCCGGCGCGCCTTGTTCGGCGAGATGCGCACGTGACGCGCAACCGCCCGCGCGCCCGGAAGCGCCGGTGCGTCGCCCTTAACTGGCATCGCTGTAGCTCCTTGATCCTCTAATCCGTGGGTCTGCTCAGCGCCGACGGCTCTTGCGGTCGTCCTTCTCGTGACCCTTGAACGTACGGGTCAACGCGAACTCGCCGAGCTTGTGGCCGACCATGGCCTCGGTGATGAACACCGGGACGTGCTTGCGCCCGTCGTGCACGGCGATCGTGTGCCCGAGCATGTCGGGGATGATCGTCGAGCGCCGCGACCAGGTCTTGATGACGTTCTTCGAGTTCTTCTCGTTCTGGACTTCCACCTTCTTGAGCAGGTGGTCGTCGATGAACGGGCCCTTCTTCAGGCTGCGAGGCATCTTCTTCTACTCCCGTTACCCGCGCTTGCGGGTGGCGTAGCGGCGGCGAACGATCATGCGGTCGCTCTCCTGGCCCTTGCGGCGGGTACGGCCCTCCGGCTTACCAGCCGGGTTGACCGGGTGGCGACCACCGGAGGTCTTGCCCTCACCACCACCGTGCGGGTGGTCGATCGGGTTCATGGCGACACCACGGACGGTCGGGCGCTTGCCCTTCCAGCGCATCCGGCCGGCCTTACCCCAGTTGATGTTCGACTGGTCGGCGTTGCCGATCTCGCCGACGGTGGCGCGGCAGCGCACGTCGACGCGACGGATCTCACCGGAGGGCATACGCAGCGTGGCGTACGCGCCCTCACGGCCGAGCAGCTGGATGCCGCAACCGGCCGAGCGGGCCAGCTTGGCGCCACCGCCGGGACGAAGCTCCACGCCGTGGACCGTCGTACCGACCGGGATGTTGCGCAGGGGCAGGTTGTTGCCCGGCTTGATGTCCGCGCCCGGCCCCGACTCGACCCGGTCACCCTGCTTCAGGTCCTTCGGCGCGACGATGTAGCGCTTCTCGCCGTCGGCGTAGTGCAGCAGCGCGATGCGGGCCGTGCGGTTCGGGTCGTACTCGATGTGCGCGACCTTGGCCGGCACGCCGTCCTTGTCGTTGCGCTTGAAGTCGATCAGCCGGTACTGCCGCTTGTGGCCGCCGCCCTGGTGCCGGGTGGTGATCCGGCCGTGGACGTTGCGCCCGCCCTTCTTGGGCAGCGGAACCAGCAGGGACTTCTCCGGCGTCGACCGGGTGATCTCGGCGAAGTCGGCGACGCTCGAGCCGCGGCGGCCCGGCGTGGTCGGCTTGTACTTACGAATAGGCATGAGTCAAACCCCTTAGCTGACCGGGCCGCCGAAGGCCTCGATACGGTCACCGTCAGCCAGCTTGACCATCGCGCGCTTGGTCGCCTTGCGCTGACCGAAGCCGGTCTTGGTGCGCTTGCGCTTGCCCTCGCGGTTGATGGTGTTCACCGTCAGGACGCGGACACCGAAGATCTGCTGGATCGCGATCTTGATCTGGGTCTTGTTCGCGTCCGGGTGGACGAGGAACGTGTACCAGTTCTGGTCGAGAACGCTGTAGCTCTTCTCGGAGACCACGGGCGCGAAGATGACGTCGCGCGGGTCGGCGATCGTGCTCACTTGTTCCCCTCCTCGGCCGGCACGCCCAGGAACTCGTCCAGCGCGTCCTTGGTGAAGACGACGTCGTCGGCGACCAGCACGTCGTACGTGTTCAGCTGGCCTGCCTCGATCAGGTGGACGGACGCCTCGTTGCGCAGCGACAGCCAGTTCAGCTCGTCGTGAGCGCTCAGCACGACCAGAACCTTGCGGGCCTCGGTGGCCTTGCGCAGCGTGGCGATCGCGGCCTTGGTCGACGGCTTCTCACCGGTGACGAACGCCTCGACCACGTGCACGCGGCCCTCGCGGGCCCGGTCGGAGAGGGCACCCCGCAGCGCGGCGGCCTTCATCTTCTTCGGGGTCCGCTGGCTGTAGTCGCGCGGCACGGGACCGTGCACGACGCCACCGCCGGCGAACTGCGGCGCGCGGATCGAGCCTTGGCGGGCCCGGCCGGTGCCCTTCTGCTTGTACGGCTTCTTGCCGCCACCGGCGACCTCGCCGCGGGTCTTCGCCTTGTGCGTGCCCTGCCGGGCCGCGGCGAGCTGGGCCACGACGACCTGGTGCATCAGCGGGATGTTCGCCTGCACGTCGAAGATGTCGTCGGGCAGCTCGACGGAGCCGGACTTGGCACCCTCGGCGTTCAGCACGTCGACGGAACTCACTGGGCACCACCCTTCTTCGCCGCGGTGCGGACCAGGATCAGCGCGCCCTTGGGACCGGGCACGGCGCCCTTGACCAGGATCAGGTTGTTCTCGGTGTCGACCGCCTGCACGGTCAGGTTCTGCACCGTGAAGCGCTTGGAGCCCATGCGGCCGGCCATCCGGGTGCCCTTGAAGACCCGGGCCGGGGTGGCACACGCGCCGATCGAGCCGGGTGAGCGGTGCTTGCGCTCGACACCGTGGCTGCCCTTGAGGCCGTGGAAGCCGTGCCGCTTCATGACACCGGCGTAGCCCTTGCCCTTGGTCTTGCCCGTGACGTCGATCGGGGTCCCGGGCGAGAACGCCTCGACGGTGACCTCCTGACCGAGCTCGTACGCGGTCGCGTCCGTGGTGCGCAGCTCGACGAGGTGGCGCCGCGGCGACACACCGGCCTTCGCGTAGTGGCCGCCCTCGGGCTTGTTGACCTTGCGCGGGTCGATGGCGCCGAACGCCAGCTGGACGGCCGAGTAACCGTCCGTCTCGGGGGTGCGGACCTGGGTCACGACGCACGGGCCGGCCTGCACCACGGTGACCGGGACGACCTTGCCGTTGTCCCACACCTGAGTCATGCCGAGCTTGGCGCCCAGGATGCCCTTCACTTGCCTGTCCATTGTCCGGATCCCTACAGCTTGATCTCGATGTCGACGCCAGCCGGAAGGTCGAGGCGCATGAGCGAGTCGACCGTCTTCGGAGTCGGGTCGATGATGTCGATCAGACGCTTGTGCGTGCGCATCTCGAAGTGCTCGCGCGAGTCCTTGTACTTGTGCGGCGAACGGATCACGCAGAAACGGTTGATCTCCGTGGGCAGCGGCACCGGGCCTGCAACCTGCGCCCCGGTACGCGTCACCGTCTCGACGATCTTTCGCGCCGAGGAGTCGACGACCTCGTGGTCATAGGCCTTGAGCCGGATGCGGATCTTCTGTCCCGCCATGGTGGCTTCTGTTTCCTTCTCTCGATGCCGCTACGTGCGAAAGCGGGTGGCCCTCGCATGCCCGCAGGACCGTCGATCCTGCGATGTCCGACCCCCGCGGTCGGGCGTGTCGCGCGCCGAAACCGAGCTCCGCCCCAGCACGCTGGAGCGATCGGTGTGATCGCGGGGATCAGGGTGCCGGCGGCCGAAGCACGCGCCGGACACCGGGCGAGGGCGGTTGGCAGCCGAACCCCTCTCGGAGACTTGGCCCCTATCGGAGTTTCGAACTGCCAACCACCCTGCGCGGACGCAACCTGACTAGTATGCCGTATTCACTGCGGCAACGCTAATCGGGGTCACCGTACTCACTTGTTGATCTTCGTGACCGTTCCGGCGCCGACGGTGCGGCCACCCTCGCGGATCGCGAACTTCAGGCCCTGCTCCATGGCGATCGGCTGGATCAGCTTGACGCTCATGGTGGTGGAGTCGCCCGGCATGACCATCTCGGTGCCCTCGGGCAGCGTGACGACGCCGGTGACGTCCGTGGTACGGAAGTAGAACTGCGGACGGTAGTTCTGGAAGAACGGGGTGTGCCGGCCGCCCTCCTCCTTCGAGAGGATGTAGACCTGGCCCTCGAACTCCGTGTGCGGGGTCGTGGTGCCCGGCTTGACGACCACCATGCCGCGCTCGACGTCCTCACGCTTGATACCGCGCAGGAGCAGACCGACGTTCTCACCCGCGCGGGCCTCGTCGAGCAGCTTGCGGAACATCTCGATGCCGGTGCAGACGGTCTTCGTCGACTTCTCGCGGATGCCGACGATCTCGACCTCCTCGTTCGGCTTGAGGATGCCGCGCTCGGCCCGGCCGGTGACGACCGTACCGCGACCGGTGATCGTGAAGACGTCCTCGATCGGCATGAGGAACGGCTTCTCGGTCTCCCGCTCGGGCTGCGGAATCGCGGTGTCGACCGCGTTCATCAGCTCCATGAGCTTCTCCGACCAGGTCGGGTCGCCCTCGAGCGCCTTGAGCGCCGAGACGCGCACGACCGGCACGTCGTCGCCCGGGAACTCGTACGTGCTGAGCAGCTCGCGAACCTCGAGCTCGACGAGCTCCAGGAGCTCCTCGTCCTCGACCATGTCGCTCTTGTTCAGCGCCACGACGATGTACGGAACGCCGACCTGGCGGGCCAGGAGCACGTGCTCCTTGGTCTGCGGCATCGGGCCGTCGGTCGCCGCGACCACCAGGATCGCGCCGTCCATCTGCGCGGCACCGGTGATCATGTTCTTGATGTAGTCGGCGTGGCCGGGGCAGTCCACGTGCGCGTAGTGCCGCGCCGCGGTCTGGTACTCGACGTGCGCGATCGAGATCGTGATACCACGGGCCTTCTCTTCAGGCGCCTTGTCGATCTCGTCGAACGGGGTGTACGGGTTCAGGTCCGGGTACTGGTCGTGCAGGACCTTCGTGATGGCCGCAGTCAGCGTCGTCTTACCGTGGTCGATGTGACCAATGGTGCCGATGTTGACGTGCGGCTTAGTCCGCTCGAACTTCGCCTTCGCCACTGGTGTCCTCCTGTGGACTGGGTTTTCTTCTCGCCCGGCGCGCCGAGATGGCGCTTAGGACTCTGTCGACTGCTCGTGCGCGTGCGGTCCGCGACGGACCGCACGCGCCTCACCGATCAGGCGCCGGTGGCCTTCGCGATGATCTCCTTCGCCACGTTGGCCGGGACCTCGGCGTAGGAGTCGAACTGCATGCTGTAGCTCGCCCGGCCCTGGGTCTTCGACCGGAGGTCGCCGACGTAGCCGAACATTTCCGAGAGCGGCACCAGAGCCTTGACGAGGCGGGCGCCGGAGCGCTCCTCCATCGACTGGATGATCCCGCGACGGGAGTTGAGGTCGCCGATCACGTCGCCCATGTTGTCCTCGGGCGTAGTGACCTCGACGGACATCATCGGCTCGAGCAGCGCGGGGTCGGCCTTGCGGGCCGCCTCCTTCATCACCATCGAGCCGGCGATCTTGAACGCCATCTCGGACGAGTCGACCTCGTGGTACTGGCCGTCCAGCAGGGTCAGCTTGACGCCGACCAGCGGGAAGCCGGCGAGCACGCCGTACTGCATGGCGTCCTGGGCGCCCGCGTCCACCGAGGGGATGAACTCCTTGGGGATGCGACCACCGGAGACCGCGTTGACGAACTCGTACGTCGGGCCGTCCGCCGACATCGGCAGCGGCTCCAGCTTGACGATGACCTTCGCGTACTGACCCGAGCCACCGGTCTGCTTCTTGTGGACGTAGTCGAGCTTCTCCACGGTGCCGCGGATCGTCTCGCGGTACGCCACCTGCGGCTTGCCGATGTTCGCCTCGACGTTGAACTCGCGCCGCATGCGGTCGACGAGGATGTCGAGGTGCAGCTCGCCCATGCCGGCGATGACCGTCTGCCCGGTCTCCTCGTCGTTCCAGACGCGGAAGGTCGGGTCCTCCTCGGCCAGGCGCTGGATCGCGGTGCCCAGCTTCTCCTGGTCCGACTTGGTCTTCGGCTCGATCGCGACCTGGATGACCGGCTCCGGGAAGGTCATCGACTCGAGGATGACCGGGTTCGCCGGGTCGCTGAGGGTGTCACCGGTGGTGGTCTGCTTCAGACCCTGGACGGCGATGATGTCGCCGGCCTGCGCCGTGGGACGCTCCTCACGCTTGTTCGCGTGCATCTGGTAGATCTTGCCGATCCGCTCCTTGCGGTCCTTGGTGGAGTTGACCACCTGGGATCCGGATTCGAGCGTGCCGGAGTAGACCCGGACGTACGTCAGCTTGCCGAGGTGCTTGTCGGTCTGGATCTTGAACGCCAGCGCCGAGAACGGCTCCTCGTTGGACGGCTTGCGCAGCAGCGGCGTCTCGCCGTCCGTCGCGGTGCCCTCGATGGCCGGGACGTCCAGCGGCGACGGCAGGTAGGCGACCACGGCGTCGAGCATGGGCTGCACGCCCTTGTTCTTGAACGCCGAGCCACACAGCACCGGGTTCGCCTTGCTGGCGATCGTGGCACGCCGGATCGCCGCGACGATCTCGTCCTGGGAGACCTCTTCGCCCTCGAGGTACTTCTCCATGACGGCGTCGTCCACGTCGGCGAGCGTCTCGATCAGCTTCTCGCGCCACTCGTTCGCGGAGTCGACCAGGTCGGCCGGGATCTCCTCGACCGCGTAGTCTTCGCCCTTCTGGGTCTCACCGCGCCAGGTGAGGGCGCGCATGCCGACCAGGTCCACGACGCCGATGTGGTCGCCCTCGAGGCCGATCGGGATCTGCAGGACGAGCGGGGTGGCGTTCAGCCGGTCGATCATCATCTGGACGCAGCGGAAGAAGTCCGCGCCGGTCCGGTCGAGCTTGTTGACGAAGCACATGCGCGGGACGTGGTACTTGTCCGCCTGCCGCCACACGTTCTCGGTCTGCGGCTCCACGCCGGCCACACCGTCGTACACCGCCACCGCACCGTCCAGGACACGCAGCGACCGCTCGACCTCGACCGTGAAGTCGACGTGGCCGGGCGTGTCGATGATCTGGATCGTGTGTCCCTTCCACTCGCACTTCGTGGCGGCGGAGGTGATGGTGATGCCGCGTTCCTGTTCCTGCTCCATCCAGTCCATGACGGCCGCGCCCTCGTGGACTTCACCGATCTTGTACGTGATACCGGTGTAGAACAGGATCCGCTCGGTCGTCGTGGTCTTACCAGCGTCGATGTGCGCCATGATGCCGATGTTGCGTACCTTGGCGAGCGCGTCTGCGGCGGCCACTTCAATCCCTACTTTTCTACGTCGTCGTCTCGTGGACCGGTACGACTGCTGCGCCGGCCCGGCGGGAACCGGGCCGGCAACGCTTCGTTACCAGCGGTAGTGCGCGAAGGCCTTGTTGGACTCCGCCATCTTGTGCGTGTCCTCGCGCCGCTTCACGGCGGCACCGAGCCCGTTGCTGGCGTCGAGCAGCTCGTTCTGGAGGCGCTCGATCATGGTCTTCTCGCGGCGGGCCTTGGAGTACTGGACCAGCCAGCGCAGACCCAGGGTCGTCTGCCGGGGGACGCGAACCTCGACCGGGACCTGGTAGGTCGCGCCACCGACGCGGCGGCTGCGGACCTCGAGGGTCGGCTTCACGTTGTCCATCGCGCGCTTGAGGGTAACCACCGGGTCGGTGCCGGTCTTCTCCCGGCAGCCCTCCAGGGCCCCGTACACGATGCGCTCGGCCAGCTGGCGCTTGCCGCCGATGAGGATCTTGTTGACGAGCTGCGTTACCAGCGGCGAGTTGTACACCGGGTCCGGAACGACCGGGTGGCGCGGCGCGGGGCCTTTACGCGGCATGTCAGCTCTTCTCCTTCTTCGCGCCGTAGCGGCTGCGAGCCTGCTTGCGGTTGCGGACACCCTGGGTGTCCAGCGAACCGCGGACGATCTTGTAGCGGACGCCGGGCAGGTCCTTCACACGGCCGCCGCGCACGAGCACGATCGAGTGCTCCTGCAGGTTGTGGCCGACACCCGGGATGTACGCCGTGACCTCGATCTGGCTGCTGAGCTTCACACGAGCAACCTTGCGCAGCGCAGAGTTGGGCTTCTTGGGGGTGGTGGTGTACACGCGCGTGCACACGCCGCGCCGCTGAGGGCTTCCCTTCAGCGCCGGCGTCTTGGTCTTACTCGTCTTCGCCTGGCGGCCCTTGCGGACCAGCTGCTGGATCGTGGGCACCGGGTTTCTCCGCTCCCTTCGGCCGCGTTGTTGCGGCCGCACCGTCTTCTCGTAGTGCCTTGTGTGCACCGGGCGGGGGGTCCCGTCCGGCACCCGCGGTCGGGCGTGTCGTCCGGCTCACGGTCCCGCCGCGCGTTGCACAGCGGGTCTTGTCTGTGTCAGGGCTCGACGCCCATCGTGCTGCTGCCCCGTCGCACTAACCGACTCGGGCGCACGCACGAGTTGCCCGGGCAAGCCCAGGCACGAGGGGAAAGAGTACCCATCGCAGGCACGCAGGTCAAAACGAGGCGGCTCGAGGGCCTGGCTTCACGCCGCTCTCAGCATGAAACTCGGTCCCCATCAAGACCTGCTCCCACGATGGACATCTCCGCGCACCAAGTGTACCGGGTGCCCCGACACCACATGGCCGCAGTGCCCGATCCAGGACGACGGGGGTCAGGAGAACTGCAACAGGAGCGTCAACACCAGCGCCAGCAGCGCCAGGCCGGCCCCCACGCCGCCGCACGAGATGCCCGCGATGGCGCGGCCCCGGCCGGTGAAGCGGACCCGGCCGGACTCGCCGGAGCGGCGGATCTGCCGCATACCCACCAGCCCCACCGCGATGGCACCGCCGCCCGCCAGCACGGCCAGCAGGGCGAACGCGCCACCCACCCAGCCGCCCCAGCCCTCCGAGGCGCCGGAGAGCCCGAAGCAGAACACCAGTGTCGACACCAGGATCGAGGCGATGCCTGCGATCAGCGCGCCGGTCGCGAGGCCGGAGGCGATCGGCGGCACCGAGTACTGCACCAGCCCGAATTCCGTACCCGCCACCGGATCGACCCGCGCCGGGCGCCAGCGTTCCGCCGGTGCGGGCGGCGGCGGGACCGCCGTCAGGGCCGGGTACGGGCCACCGGCGGGCACCGGCGTACCCGGCGCCTGTGGTTGCCCCGACGTGGCGGACGGGAAGGGGACGGTGGAAGTCGGCGGCGGCGCGTCGAACGGCCCGCCCGACCACGAACCCGGTGGCTGCGTCACCCCCCGAGCATGTCACCCGTCCGTGCCGCGCCGCAGCCCGGCCACCGCGCGCGGAATCAGTCCGTGCGGGAGTCCCAGTCCGTGCGGGAGTCCCAGTCCGTGCGGAAGTCTCAGTCCGTGCGGAAGTCTCAGTCCGTGCGGAAGTCTCAGTCCGTGCGGGAGTCGAAGTCCGGCCCCGGCGGTCCCGCGAGATGCAACAGCCCGGCGATGGCCGCCACCACCAGCGTTCCCGCGGCCAGCACGATCCCGGTCCAGGCGAGCACCCGGCCCCGGCGCACCCACCGGCCCCCGGTCAGGTAGCCGCCGGCCGCGTACGCCTGACGCTCGGCCTGCCGGGCCAGCAGCAACGCGATCGTGGCCGGAATCACGCCACCGACGAACGCTCCGGTCAGCAGCGCCGCCAACCCGAGCACGAACACCGCCTTGGCCTTCGTGGACGGCACGGGCTCCGGATCCATCGGGTGGCGGGTCGGGACGCCGGCGGGAAGGGTCACCAGGCCATCTTAGGAACGCCGAGGGGGCGGCCGCGCGATGCGCGGCCGCCCCCGGCGTCCAACCGGAAACTCTTAGCGGTACGACCCGAAGTCGAAGTCGTCCAGCGGCACGGCCTGCCCGCTGGCCGGCCCGAACCCGTAGTCGGTCTCCGGGTACCCGGTCATCGAGTACACCTTGGCCTTGGCCTCCTCGGTGGGCTCGACCCGGATGTTGCGGTACTTGCTGATGCCCGTACCGGCCGGGATGAGCTTGCCGATGATGACGTTCTCCTTGAGGCCGACGAGCGAGTCGCTGCGCGAGTTGATCGCCGCGTCGGTCAGCACCCGGGTGGTCTCCTGGAAGGAGGCCGCCGAGAGCCAGGAGTCGGTGGCCAGCGAGGCCTTGGTGATACCCATCAGTACGGGACGACCGGCGGCGGGCTCGCCGCCCTCGCCGACGAGCCGGCGGTTCTCCGACTCGAACAGCGCCCGGTCGACCAGCACGCCCGGCAGGAACTCGGTCGCGCCGGAGTCGATGACCGTCACCCGCTTGAGCATCTGGCGGATGATGATCTCGATGTGCTTGTCGTGGATGAGCACACCCTGCGAGCGGTAGACCTCCTGGACCTCCTGGGTCAGGTGGACCTGGACCGCCCGCGGACCCATGATCCGCAGCAGCTCGTGCGGGTCGATGGTGCCCTCGGTGAGCTTCTCGCCGACCTCGACGTGGTCGCCGTCGTGCGCCCGCAGCTTCACGCGCTTCGAGATCTTGTCGTACACGATCTCGTCGCTGCCGTCGTCCGGGATCACGACGATCTTCCGCGAGCGCTCGCCGTCCTCGATGCGGATGCGGCCCGGGGTGTCGGCGATGGGCGCCTTGCCCTTGGGCACGCGGGCCTCGAAGATCTCCTGCACACGCGGCAGACCCTGGGTGATGTCCTCACCCGCGACACCACCGGTGTGGAAGGTACGCATCGTCAGCTGCGTACCCGGCTCACCGATGGACTGGGCCGCGATGATGCCGACCGCCTCGCCGATGTCGACCGACTTGCCGGTCGGCAGCGAGCGGCCGTAGCAGGCCGCGCAGACGCCCAGCTTCGACTCACAGGTCAGCACGCTGCGCACCCGGACGTTCTCGACGCCCGCGGCGACCAGCTTGTCGACCAGAATCGAGTTGAGGTCCGCACCCCGCTCGACCACGACGTTGCCGCTGGCGTCCGTCATGGTGTCGGCCAGCGTCCGGGCGTGCACGCCGGTCTCGGCATGCACGTGCACGACGAGCCCGCCGTCCACCCTGTCCGCCACCTGCATCGGGATCGCGCGGTCGGTGCCGCAGTCCTCCTCGCGGATGATGACGTCCTGGGAGACGTCCACCAGACGCCGGGTCAGGTAACCCGAGTCGGCGGTCCGCAGCGCGGTGTCGGCCAGACCCTTACGGGCACCGTGCGTGGAGATGAAGTACTCCAGCACGGTCAGACCCTCGCGGTACGACGAGGTGATCGGCCGCGGGATGATCTCGCCCTTGGGGTTGGCCACCAGACCACGGATCGCGGCGATCTGCCGGAGCTGGAGCAGGTTACCGCGGGCACCGGAGTTGATCATCACCCAGAGCGGGTTCTCCTGCGGCAGCGCGGTCTCCATCTCCTTGGAGATCTCGTTGGTCGCCTTGGTCCAGATCTCGATCAGCTCGCCGCGACGCTCCTCGGCGGTCATCAGACCACGCTGGTACTGCTTGTCGATCCGGTCCGCCTCGACCTGGTAGCGGCTCAGGATCTCCGGCTTGCGCGGCGGGCCGATGACGTCGCCCATGCCGATCGTCACACCGGACCAGGTGGCCCAGTGGAAGCCGGCCTCCTTGAGCGCGTCCAGCGTGGCCGCCAGGGCGACCTTCGGGAAGCGCTCGGCGAGGTCGTTGACGATCGCCGACAGCTGACCCTTGCGGATCTCGTAGTTGACGTACCGGTAGCCCGGCGGCAGCGTCTCGTTGAAGATCACCCGGCCGAGGGTGGTCTCCACGAGCACCGGCTCGCCCGGCGTCCAGCCCTCCGGCTGCACCCACGGCTCGCCCTTGGCGCCGTTGTCCACCTCGACGACCTCGCGGAGCCGGATCTTCACCGGCGCCTGCAGGTGCAGCTCGCCGTTGTCGAACGCCATCCGCGCCTCGGCGTCGGACGAGAACACGCGGCCCTCGCCCTTCTGCCCCGGCGTGAGGTGGGTCAGGTGGTACAGGCCGATGACCATGTCCTGGGTGGGCATGGTGACCGGCTTGCCGTCGGCCGGCTTGAGGATGTTGTTGGACGACAGCATGAGGATCCGGGCCTCGGCCTGCGCCTCGGCCGACAGCGGCACGTGCACCGCCATCTGGTCACCGTCGAAGTCCGCGTTGAACGCGGTGCAGACGAGCGGGTGGATCTGGATCGCCTTGCCCTCGACCAGCTGCGGCTCGAACGCCTGGATGCCGAGGCGGTGCAGGGTCGGCGCGCGGTTCAGCAGCACGGGGTGCTCGCTGATGACCTCTTCCAGGACGTCCCACACGACCGGGCGCTGCCGCTCGACCATGCGCTTGGCCGACTTGATGTTCTGCGCGTGGTTGAGGTCCACCAGGCGCTTCATCACGAACGGCTTGAACAGCTCCAGCGCCATCTGCTTCGGCAGGCCGCACTGGTGCAGCTTGAGCCGGGGGCCGACGACGATGACGGAACGGCCGGAGTAGTCGACGCGCTTGCCCAGCAGGTTCTGCCGGAAGCGGCCCTGCTTGCCCTTGAGCATGTCGGACAGCGACTTCAGCGGGCGGTTGCCCGGGCCGGTGACCGGCCGGCCGCGGCGGCCGTTGTCGAACAGCGCGTCGACGGCCTCCTGCAGCATCCGCTTCTCGTTGTTGACGATGATCTCGGGCGCGCCCAGGTCGATCAGGCGCTTGAGCCGGTTGTTGCGGTTGATCACCCGGCGGTACAGGTCGTTCAGGTCGCTGGTGGCGAAGCGGCCACCGTCGAGCTGCACCATCGGGCGCAGGTCCGGCGGGATGACCGGGACGCAGTCCAGCACCATGCCCAGCGGCGAGTTGCGGGTGTTCAGGAACGCCGCGACCACCTTCAGCCGCTTGAGCGCCCGGATCTTCCGCTGCCCCTTGCCGGTACGGATGATCTCGCGGAGGTTCTCCGCCTCGGCGTCGAGGTCCATGGCCTCCAGCAGCGCCTTGATCGCCTCGGCACCCATGCCGCCGGTGAAGTACTCACCGAAACGGTCGCGCAGCTCGCGGTAGAGCAGCTCGTCGGTGACCAGCTGCTTCGAGTCGAGCTTGCGGAAGGTGTCGAGCACCTCGTCGAGGCGGTCGATCTCGCGCTGCGCCTTGTCGCGGATCTGGCGCATCTCGCGCTCGCCAGCCTCCTTGACCTTGCGGCGCACGTCCGCCTTGGCGCCCTCGGCCTCCAGCTCGGCGAGGTCCTGCTCCAGCTTGGCGGCGCGCTTCTCGATCTCCGAGTCGCGGCCGTTCTCCGCCTGGCGCTTCTCGGCGAAGATCTCGTTCTCGATCGTGGACATGTCGCGGTGACGCGCTTCGGCGTCCACGCTCGTGATCACGTACGAGGCGAAGTAGATGATCTTCTCGAGATCCTTGGGAGCCAGGTCGAGCAGGTAGCCCAGCCGGCTCGGCACACCCTTGAAGTACCAGATGTGCGTGACCGACGCGGCCAGCTCGATGTGCCCCATGCGCTCACGGCGCACCTTGGAGCGGGTCACCTCGACGCCGCAGCGCTCACAGATGATGCCCTTGAACCGGACCCGCTTGTACTTGCCGCAGTAGCACTCCCAGTCCCGCTGCGGACCGAAGATCTTCTCGCAGAAGAGTCCGTCCTTCTCGGGCTTGAGCGTGCGGTAGTTGATCGTCTCGGGCTTCTTGACCTCGCCGTGCGACCACTGCCGGATGTCGTCGGCGGTGGCCAGGCCGATGCGCAACTCGTCGAAGAAGTTGACGTCGAGCACTTGGTCTATCCCTCGTGTTTCCTTGCTCGGATGGGTTTCCAGGCCGGCGGGGGCGTCCCCGGTCAGTTACTCACCGGGGACGCTCTCCGTCAGATCTCTTCGACGCTGCTGACGCCCTCGTTCGGGCGACGGGACAGGTCGATGCCGAGTTCTTCCGCGGCCCGGAAGACCTCGTCGTCGGTCTCGCGCATCTCCAGAGCCACGCCGTCGCTGGAGAGCACCTCAACATTCAGGCACAGCGACTGCAGCTCCTTGAGCAGCACCTTGAACGACTCGGGGATTCCCGGCTCCGGGATGTTCTCGCCCTTGACGATGGCCTCGTACACCTTCACGCGGCCGAGCACGTCGTCGGACTTGATGGTCAGCAGTTCCTGCAGGGCGTACGCCGCCCCGTAGGCCTGCATCGCCCAGCACTCCATCTCACCGAACCGCTGGCCACCGAACTGGGCCTTACCGCCCAGCGGCTGCTGCGTGATCATGGAGTACGGACCGGTCGACCGTGCGTGGATCTTGTCGTCGACCAGGTGGTTCAGCTTCAGGATGTAGACGTACCCGACCGAGATCGGGTCCGGCAGCGGCTCGCCGGAGCGGCCGTCGAACAGCTGCGCCTTGCCGTCACCGTTGACCAGCCGCTGACCATCGCGGTTGACCAGGGTGGACTCGAGCAGGCCCTTGATCTCCTCCTCGCGGGCACCGTCGAAGACCGGGGTCGCCACGTTCGAGTCGGCGGGCGACTCGTGGGCGTCGATCGCCCGCAGCTGGCGCTTCCAGTCCTCGTTCTCGCCGTCAACCGACCAGCCGGTCTTGGCGATCCACCCGAGGTGGGTCTCCAGGACCTGGCCGATGTTCATCCGGCTCGGCACACCGAGCGGGTTGAGCACGATGTCGACCGGGGTGCCGTCCTCCAGGAACGGCATGTCCTCGACCGGCAGGATCTTCGAGATGACGCCCTTGTTGCCGTGGCGGCCGGCGAGCTTGTCACCGTCCTGGATCTTGCGCTTCTGGGCCACGTACACCCGGACCAGCTCGTTGACGCCCGGCGGCAGCTCGTCGCCGTCCTCGCGGGAGAACGTCCGGACGCCGATCACCGTGCCGGTCTCGCCGTGCGGCACCTTCAGCGAGGTGTCCCGGACCTCCCGGGCCTTCTCACCGAAGATCGCGCGCAGCAGCCGCTCCTCGGGGGTCAGCTCGGTCTCGCCCTTGGGCGTGACCTTGCCGACCAGGATGTCACCGGGCACGACCTCGGCACCGATCCGGATGATGCCGCGCTCGTCCAGGTCAGCGAGCATCTCCTCGCTGACGTTGGGGATGTCGCGGGTGATCTCCTCCGGACCCAACTTGGTGTCGCGGGCGTCGACCTCGTGCTCCTCGATGTGGATCGAGGTGAGCACGTCCTGCTGCACGAGGCGCTGCGACAGGATGATCGCGTCCTCGTAGTTGTGGCCCTCCCAGCACATGAACGCGACGAGCAGGTTGCGGCCCAGGGCCATCTCGCCGTCGTCGGTGCACGGGCCGTCCGCGATGACCTGGCCGGCCTCGACCCGGTCGCCCTCGAACACCACCGGCTTCTGGTTGACGCAGGAGCCGGCGTTGCTGCGGCGGAACTTGTGCAGCAGGTACGTACGCCGGTGGCCGTCGTCCTGGTGCACCGTCACGTAGTCGGCGCACAGGTCCTCGACCACGCCACCGACCTCGGCGACGACCACGTCACCGGCGTCGACCGCGGCGCGGTACTCCATGCCGGTGCCGACCAGCGGCGCCTCGGCCTTGACCAGCGGTACGGCCTGACGCTGCATGTTCGCGCCCATGAGGGCACGGTTGGCGTCGTCGTGCTCGAGGAACGGGATCATCGCGGTCGCGACCGAGGTCATCTGCCGCGGCGAGACGTCCATGTAGTCGACCTGCGTGCCGGGCACGTAGTCGACCTCACCGCCCTTCCGGCGGACCAGGACGCGGTCCTCGGCGAAGGTGCCGTCGCTGGAGAGCGTGGCGTTGGCCTGCGCCTTGATGAACCGGTCTTCCTCGTCGGCGGTCAGGTAGTCGACCTCGTCGGTGACCCGGCCGTTGTCGACCCGCCGGTACGGCGTCTCGATGAAGCCGAACGGGTTGACCCGGGCGAAGGTCGACAGCGCGCCGATCAGACCGATGTTCGGCCCCTCGGGCGTCTCGATCGGGCACATCCGGCCGTAGTGCGACGGGTGCACGTCACGGACCTCGAAGCCGGCCCGCTCCCGGGACAGACCACCCGGGCCGAGCGCGCTCAGCCGGCGCCGGTGGGTCAGGCCCGCCAGCGGGTTGGTCTGGTCCATGAACTGGGACAGCTGCGACGTACCGAAGAACTCCTTGATCGCCGCCACCACCGGGCGGATGTTGATCAGGGTCTGCGGGGTGATCGCCTCGACGTCCTGGGTCGTCATGCGCTCGCGCACGACGCGCTCCATCCGGGACAGGCCCACGCGGACCTGGTTCTGGATGAGCTCGCCCACCGTACGCAGGCGCCGGTTGCCGAAGTGGTCGATGTCGTCGGCCTCGTAACCCTCCTCGCCCGCGTGCAGGCGGCAGAGGTACTCGACGGTCCGGACGACGTCTTCCTCGGTCAGCGTGCCCCGGACGATCGGGACGTCGATCTCGAGCTTCTTGTTGAACTTGTACCGGCCCACCTTGGCGACGTCATACCGCTTCGGGTTGAAGAAGAGGTTGTCGAGCAGGGTCTGGGCGTTCTCCCGCGTCGGGGGCTCGCCAGGACGCAGCTTGCGGTAGATGTCCAGCAGGGCCTCGTCCTGCCCCGCGATGTGGTCCTTCTCCAGCGTGGTCATGAGCAGCTCGGACCACCCGAAGCGCTCGCGGATCTGGTCGGCCGACCAGCCGATCGCCTTGAGCAGGACGGTGACGGCCTGACGGCGCTTGCGGTCGATCCGGACACCGACGGTGTCGCGCTTGTCGATGTCGAACTCCAGCCAGGCACCCCGGCTCGGGATGACCTTGACGCTGGTCAGGTCGCGGTCGGAGGTCTTGTCCGGCTCCTTGGTGAAGTACACGCCCGGCGAGCGGACGAGCTGACTCACCACGACGCGCTCCGTGCCGTTGATGACGAACGTCCCCTTGGGGGTCATCATCGGGAAGTCACCCATGAACACGGTCTGGCTCTTGATCTCGCCAGTGGTGTTGTTGGTGAATTCGGCGGTCACGAACAGCGGGGCGCAGTAGGTCAGGTCCTTCTCCTTGCACTCCTCGATCGAGGCCTTGACCTCGTCAAATCGTGGAGACGAGAAGGACAGCGACATTGTGCCGGAGAAGTCCTCAATGGGACTGATCTCTTCGAGGATCTCTGCGAGGCCCGAGTGGGCGTGCGGGTCGTCCGCCGAGCGAGCCTGCCAAGCCTCGTTCCCGACCAGCCAGTCGAAGGACTCGGTCTGGATGGCGAGGAGGTTGGGAACCTCAAGTTGCTCGGTGATCCTGCCGAACGAGATGCGGCGGGGAGCGTATGCGCTCGACGTACGACTGGTCTTCGCAGGGCGGGAAGCTGCCAAGATGCGTCCTTCCGAGGACCGGTGCTGCTGAT
Organism: Krasilnikovia cinnamomea; assembly: GCF_004217545.1. NCBI lineage: Bacteria > Bacillati > Actinomycetota > Actinomycetes > Micromonosporales > Micromonosporaceae > Krasilnikovia > Krasilnikovia cinnamomea. The sequence goes on along the minus strand of NZ_SHKY01000001.1, from coordinate 4,121,890 downwards.
GCGGCTGAGCTGCGGTATGCAACTGTCTGCGTGCACTTTCTGGCTGCGTGCACTCCAATGGACCCCCCAGGAAGTTATCCGGATGGATATCCTGGCAGGGCGCAAGACAGAAGGCAGCGCAAACTAGCAGTGTAGCCGCTCGGCTAACCGCTGTCCAGCCCTCGCCGAGGGGCGCTGCGGAGCGCGTCCCCGCGGCCTCCTACCGGCGCCTCTCGGGGCCGGTGCCGCAAGCGGGGCCGCTCTGGAACGCGGCGTCTCTCCCTCGTGCCGTCCGCGGGTCCCGTTCGTCTCGGTGTACCCACAGGCGGGCTGTCGCAAGCGCGGAAACTTGCTGATGTCAGCGTGCCTGCCAGCGGACACACAGTCAAGGGTCTCGGCGCCGTGCCGTCGCCCAACGGACGCGGCATAGCGACCATAACGCACGCCCGGTACGGGTTGGCGACATTTGTCAGTCGGCAACCTGACCGCCCCGGAAAGGCGACCTGACCTGCGAAAGCACAGAAATGACAAAAGGTGGAGGCCCTAATGGACCCCCACCCTTTGCCGTTACGCAGCGTCAGCTCACTTGAGCGTAACCTTGGCGCCTTCGCCCTCGAGCTTGGCCTTGGCAGCCTCGGCCTTCTCCTTGTTGACACCCTCCAGGATCGCCTTGGGGGCACCCTCGACGGCGTCCTTGGCCTCCTTGAGGCCCAGGCCGGTCAGCTCACGCACGACCTTGATGACCTGGATCTTCTTGCCGCCGTCGCTCTCCAGAACGACGTCGAAGGAGTCCTTCTCGGCCTCGGCCGCGCCACCGTCGCCGCCACCCGGGGCCGCGGCGGCCGCAACGGCAACCGGGGCGGCCGCGGTGACCTCGAAGGTCTCCTCGAACTGCTTCACGAACTCCGAGAGCTCGATCAGCGTCATCTCCTTGAACGCGTCGAGCAGCTCCGCAGTGCTGAGCTTCGCCATGTCTGGCGTCCTTTCCTTGTTTCTGAAAATGAAAAGTCAACTCCGCGCGGGGCTTCAGCCCTCTGCGGAACCCTCTGCGCTCTTCTTGTCCTGCAGTGCCGCCGCCAGGCGGGCAGTCTTGGACAGCGGCGCCTGGAACAGGCCCGCCGCCTTCGTCAAGTTGCCCTTCATGGCGCCGGCCAGCTTGGCCAGCAGCACCTCGCGGGACTCGAGGTCAGCGATCTTGTTGACCTCGGCGGCCGTGATGGCCTTGCCCTCGAAGACGCCGCCCTTGATGACCATGACCGGGTGGGCCTTGGCGAAGGCCCGCAGACCCTTGGCCGCCTCGACCGGGTCACCGCTGACGAAGGCGAGCGCGGTAGGACCGGTGAACAGCGCGTCGAGACCCTCGATGCCCGCCTCGGTCGCCGCCCGCTTCGCGAGCGTGTTCTTCGACACGGAGTACGTAGTCTCCTTGCCGAGCGCCCGCCGCAGCTCGGTGAGCTGGGCAACCGTGAGACCGCGGTACTCGGTCAACACAGCGGCCTTCGAGTTCCGGAACTGGTCCGTCAGTTCGGCAACGGCAGTGGCCTTGTCGGCCCGGACCGGCTTGTCCGCCATGTCCCTCCTCTCTCCTTGCTCGAGCCGCCGGAAGATCCAGGCCCGAACACGAGAAACGCCCCGGCGCAGGTGAGCGCACGGGGCGGACATTGACGGCCAGACGCGGTCGGCTAGGACCGCGGCTCGCAGACGATGGTCGCGAACCGTTCTCCCCTGCGCGGGCCGCCCGCGGGTTGCGGGGCCTTCGGCTGCGGCCTCCGTCGGAGAACGAAACTGTCCGACGACGGGTGCCACGGCGACCGGCGGTCTGTGGGTGGAACTTCGAAACGAAGAGTACGCGGCCCCGCCCGCGAAACCAAATCCGCCCATCTCGTGCCTCGCGGGTCGTCCCCGCCACGCGGCTTGTTCCCGATCGCCGACGGCATCACGGTCGGAGCGGCCGTCGACTCCGACCGGGGATCTGGGACATGCGAGAGCCCCCCGGAATGGTCCGGGGGGCTCTCGACGCGATGCGGCGTGACGTCAGACGTCGGCGCTCTCGCGCAGGTTCTTCACCACGTTCGGGTCGATCTGGATGCCCGGGCCCATGGTGGTGGTGACGGTGACCTTCTTGAGGTACTTGCCCTTGGCCGCGGACGGCTTCGCGCGCAGGACCTCGTCGAGGACCGCGGCGTAGTTGTCGACCAGCTGGTCGGCCGAGAACGACGCCTTACCGATGATCAGGTGCAGGTTCGAGTGCTTGTCCACCCGGAAGGTGATCTTGCCGCCCTTGATGTCCGAGACCGCCTTGGCGACGTCCATGGTCACCGTGCCGGTCTTCGGGTTCGGCATCAGGCCACGGGGGCCGAGGATACGGGCAATCCGGCCGATCTTGGCCATCTGGTCCGGGGTGGCGATCGCGGCGTCGAAGTCCAGCCAGCCGCCCTGGATCCGGGCGACCAGTTCGTCCGTGCCGACCTCGTCCGCACCGGCGGCCACGGCCTCCTCGGCCTTCGGGCCCTGGGCGAAGACGATCACGCGCGCGGTCTTGCCCGTGCCGTGCGGCAGGTTGACCGTGCCACGGACCATCTGGTCCGCCTTGCGGGGGTCCACGCCGAGCCGCATCGCGACCTCGACCGTGGCGTCGAACTTCGTCGGGCTCGTGTCCTTCGCCAGCTTGATGGCGTCGGCGGGCTCGTAGAGCTTGGCGGCGTCGATCTGCTCGGCCGCCTTGCGGTAGCCCTTGCTGCGCTGCATTTTCTCTTTACTCCTGTGGTAGATGGCGGAGCGCGCGGATCGCGCCCCTCCCACGGCTTGCGTGTTGCTAGATCTTGGTGACCTGGTTGAAGTTGAGCTCGACCGGGGTCTCCCGGCCGAAGATCGACACCAGGACCTTCAGCTTCTGCTGGTCCGCGTTGATCTCACTGATCGAGGCCGGCAGCGACGCGAACGCACCGTCGGTCACGGTGACCGAGTCGCCCACCTCGAAGTCCAGCACCCGGACCTCCGGCTTGGCCTTCTTCTCCTCGGCCTCGACGGCCGGGGCCAGCCACTTCAGCACCTCGTCGAGCGACAGCGGTGCCGGCCGGTCGACGCGGTCCGTCGAGCCCACGAAGCCGGTCACCCCGGGCGTGTTGCGCACGCACGAGTACGACTCCGGGGTCAGGTCCATGCGGACCAGGATGTAGCCCGGGAAGACCTTGTTCTGGACCTGGAGGCGCTTGCCGTTCTTGACCTCGACCTCTTCGCGGGTCGGCACCTCGACCTGGAAGATGAAGTCCTCCATGTCGAGGCTGGTGATCCGGGTCTCGAGGTTGGTCTTCACCTTGTTCTCGTAGCCGGCGTACGAATGCACCACGTACCAGTCACCGGGCGCGTAACGCAGCTTCTGCCGCAGCTCGGCCACAGGGTCGTAGTCGTCGTCCGCCTCCGGGGCGGCAGTCTCCACGGTGCCGGCGGCCTCGACCGACTCGTCGGTGGCCGCCGTGGCCACCGAGGACTGCTCGTCGGCGGTCTCGTCGTACTCAGGCACGCTCGCTCACTTCCGTAATGTCAGCTGCTCTTGCCGCCGAAGGCGAACAGGACCGCCTTGGCGAACCCGTAGTCCAGCACAGCCACGATCGCCGTCACGACCGTGACGAACACGATCACGACGCCGGTGTAGGTCAGCAGTTCCTTACGCGTCGGCCAGATGACCTTACGTAGTTCGCTGACGACCTCGCGGAAGAACCCACCGATCCGGCCGAAGATGCCGACCCGGCCTTCCTTCTTCGCCCTGGGGCTGTCGGCGCTCGCCTTGCGCTCGCGAACGGCAGTGCCGCCGCGGCCTACCGGCTCGTCGTCCGCGACGTCCTCGACCTCGAACGTCGCGTCATCGGGCACCTCGTTGTCGGGGCGGCCGCCCGCGGCGTCGTCACCGGGTTGCTTCCTCTCGGCCACTTCGCCCTCTTCCCGTCGTCGGTGGATGTCGCGTCAGCGCCAGGTGTGCGCTGGGCTCGTGCCGGCCGCCCGCGCCGGGCGGACCGCCGCCGGCGGTCCGGCGCGAGGCGCCGGAAGCCACGCCGATCGGTTGCGCAGGGGTGACAGGACTTGAACCTGCAGCCTGCGGTTTTGGAGACCGCTGCTCTGCCAATTGAGCTACACCCCTGTGCGGGTCCTACCAATTCGCCCACGAGAGATGCCGCACACGAAAGGCAGGGTTCAGTACCCCACGGCGCACCAGTGTACGGGTACGCCGCTCGGAATCCCAACTCGCCCTCCCCGGCCCGGGGCGGGCGAACCGGGTCACCGCTTACGGATCGTGGCCCTGGCCAGGGACAGGACTTTCTCCCCCTGACAGGTGGCGGTCAGGTCGAGCCGGGTCAGCCCGTCGTCGGTGACCTCCTTGACCACGGCCGAGACCTCCACCTCCGTACCCTCGTCCGTGTCGGGAACGGGCACAGGGCGGGCGAACCGGACACTGAACTCGACCACGGCGTCGGGCGCGCCGGCCCACGCGGTCACGGCCCGGCCGGTCAGCGCCATGGTGAACATGCCGTGCGCGATCACCCCGGGCAGGCCGACGCCGGTAGCCACCCGGTCGCTCCAGTGGATCGGGTTGAAGTCGCCCGAGGCGCCCGCGTACCGCACCAGGTCGGCACGGGTGACCCGGAACCGCTGCACCGGCAGCACGTCGCCGCTCATGCGTGATCCTCCCCGCGCTGGACGAGCTTCGACCAGGCCGTGACGACCGGCTCGCCGGCCTCGGTGGTGACGTCGGTGCGGGTGGTGAGGAAGTCGTGCCCGCCCCGGGTGGTGATCTCCTCGATCGTGTTGACGCAGACCAGCGCGTCCCCGGCGACCACCGGACGGGTGTAGGCGAACCGCTGGTCGCCGTGCACCACCCGGCTGTAGTCCAGGTTGAGTTCGGGGTCGGTGACGATCTGCTGGCTCGCCGCCATGGTCACCACCACCGGGAAGGTGGGCGGCGCCAGCACGTCCGGGTAGCCGAGCGCTCGGGCCGCCTCGGGGTCGTGATATTCCGGCTCGGTCGCGCCGATCGCGGTCGCGAACTCACGGATCTTTTCGCGGCCCACCAGGTAGGGCGGGGTCGGCGGGAAGCTCCGGCCGACGAAGGACTGATCCAGGGGCATGGGCCGAACCTACCCTCCACCGGAACAGAAAGCAGGCGTGGCGGCGACCGTCACGGTCGCCGCCACGCCGAAAGAATTCAGGTACGAGAGATCAGCGCGTCTCGCGGTGCAGGGTGTGCTTGCCGTCCCGGGGGCAGAACTTCTTCATCTCGATGCGGTCCGGGTCGTTGCGCCGGTTCTTGCGAGTGATGTAGTTCCGCTCCTTGCACTCCGTACACGCCAGGGTGATCTTCGGGCGGACGTCGGTCGCCTTGGCCATGGCGGGGTGCCTTCCTGCTCACAGGGGTGCTAACGGCATGCCAGCGTAGACGGTGCCTAGCCGGACATGCAAAACGGACGCCGTTGAGCGCCCTTTACTTGCGCGGCATCCGGGACGAATCCCGGATGAGTAGCGGTGGCCGGACTTGAACCGGCGACACAGCGATTATGAGCCGCTTGCTCTGCCAACTGAGCTACACCGCCGAGCCGAGCCGAGTCCAGCTCTGTGGCGGAAACGAACCCGGTTGGAGCCCCCTTACGGAATCGAACCGTAGACCTTCTCCTTACCATGGAGACGCTCTGCCGACTGAGCTAAGGGGGCGCGCGATCTCTCGCGTGATGCGCAGGGGTAAGAGTACACGGCCGCTCAGCGGAGGTGAAATCGGATCCCCCGCCCGCCTGGGAGATCCGTGTCCGGAAGCCCTCGAACGCCGGACGGCACCCGGTCAGATCACCGCGCGCAGGCGTCTGACCTCGCCCGTCGGGGTGGACTCGGGCTCGGTCTGGGCACTGAACCAGGCCTCCAGACGCTCGTACGGCAGGGGACGGCTGAACAGATAGCCCTGACCGATCTCGCAGCCCATCTCCTCCAGCAGCTCCAGGGTCAGCTCGCTCTCCACCCCCTCGGCCACCACGGTGAGCCCGAACTCCCGGGACAGGCTGATCACCGCGCGCACGATCGCGAGGTCACCGGTGTCGGTCGCCATGCCCTGCACGAAGCTGTCGTCGATCTTCACCTCCTGCACCGGCAGCTGGCGCAGGTACGACAGCGATGAGGCGCCCGTACCGAAGTCGTCGACGGACAGGCGCACCCCGAGGTCGCGCAACCGGTACAGGGTGGGCAGGGCCCGCTCGATCTCGCCCAGCATGCCGGGCTCGGAGATCTCGAAGGTGATCTGCGCCGGCGGGACCCCGGACTCCTTGATCAGCCGGTGCACCAGCTCGGGGAACCGGCTGTCGAGCAGGGTGCGCGCGGACAGGTTGACCGCGATGGACAGGGGACGGTCGGCGTCCGCCCAGGCCCGGCACCGGCGCAGGCCCATCGTGAGCACCACCTCGGTGAGCCGGTGCAACTGGCCGGTGTGCTCGGCGACCGCGATGAAGTCCTCCGGTGCCACCTCGCCGTGCGCCGGATGCTGCCAGCGGGCGAGGCACTCCACCCCGACCAGGTGCCGGTCGGACAGCCTGACCTTGGGCTGGAAGTAGACGTCCAGTTCGCCGTTGTCCAGCGCGCGCCGCAGATCGGCGGCCAGCCCGAGGCGGCGCACCGCCCGGGACTCCAGCGCGGGATGGAACAGCTGCACCCCGTACGGAAGCATCTTGGCCGCGTTGGCGGCCAGCTCGGCGCGGCGCAGCAGGGCCTCCGGGTCGTCGCCGTGGTCGGGTTGGACCGCGACGCCCGCGGCCGTGTCCACGTCGAGGGTCAGCGAGCCGACCACCATCGGGCCGCGCAGCTGCTCGCGCATCTCCGTGGCCAGCCGCACGGTCGCCTCGGTGCTCTCGGCGCGCAGCGTGACCACGAACTCGTCGCCGCCGATCCGGCCGACCAGCGAACCGGGGCCGGCGATGTTGCGCAGCCGCTCCGCGACCTCGGCCAGCAGTTTGTCGCCCGCCGAGTGGCCCATGGACTCGTTGACCTCGCGCAGTCCGTCCACGTCGAAGAGCAGCACGGCCACGACCTCGCCGGGCGCGCGGACCTTGACCGACTCCGCCAGGGCGTCCGTCATGCGCCGCCGGTTGGGCAGCGAGGTGAGCCGGTCGTGGTACGCGTCGTAGCGCAGCCGGTCGACCAGGCGCGAATTCTCCACCGCGACCGCGGCGTGCGCGGCGATCGTCTCCAGCACCTGCACGTCGGCCTGCCGGAACGTCTGCGTCTCGCCGAGCCGGTTGACGACCTCGAGGGAGCCGACCGTGGTCTGGCCCGAGCGCAGCGGGATGGCGATGACGTCCTTGACGCCCGCGTCGCGCAGGGTGTTCCGGAGATCCGCGGTGTCGTCGAAGGCCGTGCCCACCGCGATGGCGTGCTGGCCGGCGAGCGCGCGCTCGCGTACGGCGGTCGGGGTGGGCGAGATGTCGAGCAGTCCCGCGTCGTCGACGCGCGCCGTGAGCAGCACCTCCGGGTGCCGGCCCTGGGCGGGCAACCAGAGGGTCGCGCACTCGGCGCGCATGAGCCGACGCACCCGCCCGAGCAGCACGTCGGGCAGGCCGCCGTCGTTGCTGTGCTCGCGGACGGCCAGGGTCAGCTCGTAGACATCCGCGAGCGTGCGGTGCTGGCGGAAGAAGCCCGCGAACGAGCGGAACAGCAACACCACGGCGGCGACCAGGACGCCCAGCAGGATGCCCGCCCACGGCGTCGCGTCCAGGGCGACGAGGAAGACCAGGCCGACGGCGATGTTGATGGAGGCCGTACCGATCGCGGCGGGTGCGGACCGCAACGCCTCCTGGCCGGCCCGCGGACCCTGCAGCAGCATGATGACGCTGCCCACCGCGACGTGCGACACGATGGCGCTGGTGATGCAGGCGGCGAAGAGGATGCCCCAGGTCCCGGGAGCCGCTCCGCGCAGGTCCGGCAGGGCCGCGGCCACGAGCAGCGCCGCCGACGTCGCGGCGCCGGACTTGGCGACGTTGAACCACAGCTTGGTTGGTTCCACCCGGGCCCGCAGCTGGGCGATCACGGCACCGATCGTGACGACGGTGAGCACCATCATCGGGGGCAGGAAGTAGATAGCCAGCACGAGCGGGATCTCGGTCAGCACGACCGAGGTGTTCTGCCGGCGGATGAGGACGTTGAGAACGGCGACGGCGGCCAGGATGACGCCCGCGAGCGCAACCAGGCCGCCGAGCCAAGCGCGGTACCAGGTGGGGTCGGAGACCCAGAAGATCAGAGCGCAGATGAACGCGAACGCGGCGAGGGGTGTCGTGATCAACCACGCGTACTCCGGCGAACGCCGCGGCGACGGCCGACGCCCGGTCATGGCGCTCCTCGATCAATCGATCCGGTGCGGCCGCACCCAGGGGGCGCGACTGGTATCAGGACCAGACGGTGTCGCCCGCCAGCTGCTGGGTGGCCGCGGTGGCCGATCCCCCGGTCCCGTGCTCTGCGGCCAGGGTCGCGGCGCCAGCGCCGCCGAGCAGGGCGGCGAGCACGAAAACCAAGCCGGCGAAGCGGCTCAGCTTCCTTGCAGACATGTTGTGCTCCTATTGGTAAATCTCGCATCCGGTGGGGGGTTCCATGATGGTGCCACACCCCTTGTCCGTCGGGCAGTGTCCACAGGCCCCACGAAGCCGCACATCCCTAAATCCTGGCTGAACGGCTGAGTTACTTGCGCAATCGCGCCCCGCAAAATTGGCAGCTTTAGGTCTGATTTAGCGGGAGAAGTGAGACCTTTCTGGCCACCGTCGTCAAGGTGGCTTGACGTCAGGACCGCTTGACGAAAGACTGCGGTATGGCCTCACCCGACGAACTGGAGCGTCAACACACTCTCGTCACCGCCACAGCCCGATACGACGAGTTGCGCATGCGGGACGCGCTCGCCGCCATGGCCACCGATGACGAAACGCCGCATCTCACCCGCGAGGAGTCGCTCGAGCTTCTCGCGCTCAGCGAGGTGGTCATCCGCAAGGCCGGTTACGGCCGCCAGCCGATGATCCGCTCAGCGCGCGCGGCCGGAGCCTCCTGGACCCAGATCGGGGCCGCCCTCGGCAGCAGCAAACAGGCCGCCTGGGAAGGGCACAACCGCTGGATCGAGGAACAGGCACGCCAGCATGAGGACACCGGATACCAGGGCCTCGACCCGGCCGAGGTGGACACCGCGCGCGGCCTCGCCGGACGGCGCCCCGACTGACTAGTCGCCGGTCGCCACCGGACGGCGCGGGTCGCTGCTGTACTGCGACCACGAGCCCGGATACAGCCGCCCCGGACCGAGACCGGCGTACTCAAGGGCCAGCAGGTTGTGGCAGGCCGTCACACCGGATCCGCAGTACGAGATCGTGTCGGCTCCCGCACCCACCGCCGCGAACCGCTCCCGCAGCTCCACCACCGGCCGGAACCGGCCGTCCGCGGCCAGGTTGTCGCGGCAGGGCAGGTTTCGCGCACCAGGAATGTGCCCCGGTCGCGGATCCACCGGCTCGACCTCGCCCCGGAACCGCGCCGGATCCCGGGCGTCCAGCACCACCACGGAAGAATCGGTCGCCGCGTCGATGTCCGCCAGCCGCCCCGCGGGCCAGGGACGCGCCGTGAACATGGCCCGTGGCCGGCGCGGCTCGTCGCTGGTCAGCTCACCGCCGTACACGGAAAGCCCGCCGTCGAGCAGCGCCGCGTCGTGGCCGGTCGCCCGCAGCATCCACACCAGCCGGGCCGCGACCACCCCGCCCGCGTCGTCGTACCCGATCACCATGTCGTCGTCGCCGATGCCGAGCGCGGCCATGCCCTCGGCGAACACCGCCGGATCCGGCAGCGGATGCCGGCCCTCGGCCGGCGACGCCGGCCCGGCCAGCCACCGGTCCAGATCGACGAAGACCGCACCCGGCAGATGCCCGGCCTCGTACGCGGCGCGGCCCGAACGGCCGTCGAGATACCAGCGGACATCGGCCAGGACGGCCCGCGCCCCGGCCGCGTGCACCCAGGCCAGGTCGACAACCGGCTCGATCAACGCCCCTCCCCGTCCTCGTCGTCCGGCGACGACCGCCGCCCGCGCGGGCGAAAGCGCACCACGGCCACCGCGACCAACGCCACCGCCAGCCCAGCGCTGATCGCGGACGCGGCGGAGCCCGGCAGGTACAGCCCCAGCACGAGGATGAGCAGCGCTAGGCCGAAAAGCAGATGGTAGAGCCCGGCCGCGCGCGCGTCACGGAAGGTGCGGGCCGTGGCGGCGGGCATGCGACGGGTCGCCAGGATCGTCACGCCCATGGCCGTGAGGCCCACCCCGACCGCCAGGCCGATGCCGACCGTCCATCCGCTGACACTCATGACGTCAGTCTGCGGGCGGGACGAGCGGCGTACGGGCGGATCAGCCGTTCCGGTCGGCCGGGTAGGCAGCGCCGTACTTGATGGCGACCCGGCGGTCCGGGCCTGGCCGCGAAAACCGGCAGGACCAGGACCCCGACGAACGGGACGACGCGGCGGCCGACCGTACCGAAGTCGATCGACCACCGCAAAGGCCGAAGTCGGGGAAGGGGCCGGCCCCGTGACGGACCGGCCCGGCCGGCTAGCGGTAGTTGGTGAACTGGAGGGCGACGCCGAAATCCTCCTGCTTGAGCAGAGCGATCACGGCCTGCAGGTCGTCACGCTTCTTGCCCGTCACGCGGAGCTGGTCGCCCTGGATCTGGGCCTGCACGCCCTTGGGGCCCTCGTCACGGATCTTCTTGCTGATCGCCTTGGCCTTGTCGGTGTCGATTCCCTCGACAACCTTGCAATCGATCTTGTACGTCTTGCCGGACTGGCGTGGCTCCCCCGCGTCCAGCGACTTCAGCGAGATGTTGCGCTTGACCAACTTCTCTTTGAAGACGTCGAGCGCTGCCGCGGCCCGCTCCTCCGTCTCCGAGGTGATCGAAACCCCGGACTCCCCCGAACGGGTGATCGTGGTGCCGGTGCCCCGGAAGTCGAACCGGGTGCCGAGCTCCTTCTCCGCTTGGTGGAAGGCGTTGTCGACCTCCTGCCGGTCGACCTTGCTGACGATGTCGAACGACGGATTGGCTGCCATGGTCAAACTCCCGGCGGTGGGATGTGTCGATGTGGGTACGGGAGGCGCGACGGCCCTCCGACATGCCGACCGTACCCGGTTGCAGATCCGTCCACGGGTCCGGCTATCCTGTTGTCCGCTGCCCCGGGAGACCGTGGTGGCGTGCCCAGGCGGGTTGCCCGAGCGGCCAATGGGAGCGGACTGTAAATCCGTCGCGAAAGCTACAGAGGTTCGAATCCTCTACCCGCCACCACAAGCTCGAAGAGGCCCCTCACCTGCTAAAACAGCAGAGAGGGGCCTTCCTCGTTGGTCCCACTAGGTCCCACTCAGGACCGCTTGATCTCACTCGTCACGGCAAATGCGCGGCAAAGTTTGCGGTCAAGATTCACTCGGGATGGTGATCGTCGGCTCGGCGTTCAGCGCTGCCTCGATCCGCCTCTTGGCCGCCTCCTGCTCACCGTCGACGCACTTGGCGTAGACCTTCATCAGGACGTGGACGCTGTGCCCGGCCCACTCGGCGACCTGGGGCGCATGGACCCCTGCGTTGAGCCACAGCGACACCGCCGCGTGCCGCAGGTCGTATGGCCGTCGGGCGAGTGGCGAGCGCTGCTGTGCGGGGGTCAGGGCCTTCTCACGGGCCTTACGCCAGGCGGTGCCGTAGGCGTTGTTCGTGAGCGGCTGCCCCGCCGTCGGCCGGTATGCGCCCCAAGGCCCCCGCCGGGTGACGAACAGGCGTCCGTTCGCCCCGGCCGGATAGGCGGCAATGTGGCGGTCCAGCAGGTCGCAGAGCGCGGGGGTGGCTGGCACGTCGCGGGTCGCGTTGCGTCCTCGGTGCTTGAGCGCCCGATGCTCGATCGTGCCCTCGACGTCGCCCCACCCGTTGCCCACTGCCACCGTCGCCCCGGTGAGGTGAAGCCATCCCCACCCGCCCTCGCGCTTCGGCCGCTCGTACTCGTCCTCCCGAAGGTGCAGCGCTTCCTCCGGCCGCAGCGCGGCGTAGTACATGCACCCGAAGAACGCCGTCATCTCTGGCATCGCAGAGTCCACGGCCGCGAGTAGCGCTCGCGCCTGGGTCGGGTTGGCAACAACCTGACGGTCCACCTCGTCGGTGTTCTTCGGCGCGGTCCAGCTCACCCGCTCCATGGGGTGCGAATCAAGGTGGCCCAGCTCGACCGCGTACCGGAGCGCCCCGCTGAACACCGCTCGCTTTCGGGCTACGGTGCTCGCGGCAGCAGCCTTGCCGTCGAGCAGCACGGCCAGGCTGTCAAGCGCCTTGCGAACCAACGCCGCGTCCGCGAGAGCAGACAACCCGACCGTATTGCTTGCCGCCCACGCCACCGCCGCTGCCAGATCCGGCGGCGGCTCACTGTGGTCACGGCGCGCTTTGTTGAATACGTAGGTGCCGAGCGCTCGCCGAAGAACCGCGTCCGGCGGCGCCCCACGGTCAGTAGCGAAGAGGGCCATCGTCGCCTGAGCCAGGCTCTCGGCAATGCCCTTCCGGTGCTTCGCTGAGGCGCGGGGCCACTTCATGTCCACGTAGGCCACGGCGTGCTCGAACCATGACCGGCTGTTCAGCTCGCGGGCCATCGGCTCGGGCAGGCCGCTCACCACGTCGAATGTGACACCCTCCCGCTGCGCTGTGATCAGCTTGGAACGGAAGCTCTCGGCGAGCGCCCTCGTCTGGTAGCTCTTGCCGTGGTCCACCCCCGCGACCAGCCAACGCACCCGGTACGTACTGCGCGGCTTGCCGGTCTTCCGGTCCTTGCCCTTGTGCTCTCGGATCTTCCACACGCGCACGTCATAACTGGTGTTCATGCTGCTTGCGGCTCCTCACGCGCGGCCATCCAGGCATCGAAGTCGGTACGGCGGATTCGGAGCTGCCCGTTGGGCAGCTTGTAGGTACGGGGCGCCTCGCCGATGGCCTTCCAGCGGAAGAAGGTCGACTTCGGCACGTCCAGCTCGGCGAGGAACTCGGCGAGCGTCAGAAAGTTGCGGTTTTGCATGAGTGCCGTACCTCCTTCGATGGCGTTGACTGCGCTACAACCTGCGGTGATGGCGTTTCTGACAGAAGTGGTCGTCTGTGGAGGGTCAGGGAGTCGTACCAGCAGAGGCCGCGAGAACGGCCCGCTGAGAGCGCCGCTGAGCCAAGATCCGGGCCGTACTGGTGTGTGTTCGTATGGGTGTGTGCTGAAACAGGGAGATGCGTCTGTGTTTCAGCCGGTCCTCGGCGGTCACGGCCATAGCCCTTCTTGCCCCTGGATGTCCCCGTCGTTTTCGCAGGTCACGGCGGGTTCGGGGACAGCGGGGACAACGGGGACACCGGGGACGCGGTACCGGCCTCCGGTGTCGGCGGCGACCTGCCCGGCGTCGAGCATCCGTTGGCAGGTCTTCTTGATCAGGCCGTAGTCGAGCTGCGTCCCGTCGGCGATCGCCTTCGGCGTAGAACCTGGCGCGGTTCGCAACCAGCGCAGGATCGCGGCGCGGGTCTCGCCGATCTGATGGTCCTCGGCGGGGCCGTCGAGCATCCGCCACGCACCCTTACCGGGATCGAAGGCGAGCGGGTATTCCGACTCGTCCACGTCGCGGCCGGTCACGTGCAGCACCCCGTCGCCTTGGTTGCGTGCCCGCTTGAGCACGAGCGTGGCGTCGGCGGCCCCGGCGAGTCCGTTGGTGCCGGACACCTCGGACAGGAAGTCGTCGGATCCGGCCTTGCGGACGTGGTGCACGAGGATGACCGCGACGCTGTACTGATCGGCGACCTTCTTCGCCCGGCCGACGGCGGCGTAGTCGGCGTCGTACGCGGACATGCCCGGCGCGGACGCTCCCCGGAGCTTGGCGAACACGTCGATGATGACCATCCGCGCGTCGCGGTTGCGGTCCAGCCACGCCGCGATCGCCTCATCCCCACCCTGCGGAAGCGGCGGGCAAGCCGTGGCGAGAGTGAGCCCGGCCGGGGCCTTGCGCTCACCCAGGACCTTGCCCAGTCGCGATTGCAGCCGCCGGGCGGTGTCCTCCAGAGCGAGGTACAGCACCGGCCCGGCCTGGACGTCGATGGCGCCGAACGCCTTGCCGCCCAACGCGATGTCGATGCCGAGGGCCAGCGACATCCACGACTTCCCGACCTTCGGCGGCCCGCACAGCAGGTTGACGCCTTCACAGACGATCCCGGGGACAGCCCACTTGGGCTCGGGGAAGTCCATGGCCATGATGTCGGCGGCGGTCCACGAGACGCGGATCCGCGCACGCTCCCGCCGGACCGGGGACAGCACCTCGGCGGCGTCGTCCGGGCCGACCACGTGCAGCTCGGGCCGCTCGCCCCGGCCGGGTGCGGCGCTCATGCCGCCACCGTCCGGGGACGACGGGCGCCATAGGCGAGGCCGGAGCGGATCGTGCGGCCGATCTCGCGCGGTTCCAGACCGATCCGGGTGGCCGCGTCGGTGAGCACGCTGGTCACGGCATCCTCGGCGAGGGCGCCTCCGGCGACGAGCTGGCCGAGGGTTTGCGCGGCCATGAATAGGGTGTGGTTCCGCTCCCCGTGCGGGGCGCCGGTGAGCGTGGTGAGGGTGCGGTCGATCGCAGCGCGCAGGTACGCGCCGCGCCGGTCGGCGGGCAGCTCGACCACGACCGGCGTCCCGGCCGGGCGCAACGGCTGCGGTCGCAGCGCGGCGGCCAGCCACCCCGGCAGCGGCCGGGGCCGCGCGTCGTGCAGCAGCCGGTACGGGCGCCCGGCGGCGGTGGACCCGGCGGCGACGACGTAACCGCCGTGGGCGCGGGTGTCGATCAGCCACCCCAACGTGCCGGCGGTGTTCCGCAGGTCCGGGCCGTCGGCCGGGTGGGTGAAGTAGAGGTGCGTACCGCCCCGCCCGGTGGTCACGGTGTAGGTGTCGCCGGGAAACGGCTGATCAGCACGTTCGCACAGCAGTGCGAACACGTCCGCGCCGCCACAGACGCCCGGGGTGCTCCACTCCGACGGCGGCTCCTGGTCGGGCTTAGCGGTGTCCAGGTCGATCACGACCAGGTCGGACGGGCCGCAGGCGATCCCGACCCCGTAAGGCCCGGCCGTCCAGCAGCGGCGGATCCGGTCCGGGTCGCAGGTAGCGCGGGCTTCCCAGTCACGGACGGCCGGGCGCTTGTCGTCCGGGCGCAGCGGGAACACCCGCCATCCCCGGTCGGCGCATCCCAGCGCCCGGGTGAGCAGTTCGGCGGCGGTAGGCATGGCGGTGGCCTCTCGGGTGTGCGGTGTGGACAGCGCGGGGCGGCCCGGCGCGGCGGGTGGGGTGTCGTGGCAGGTTTGGCAGCAGCCGAGCGAGCGGCGGATGTAGTACGGCCGCACCTCGCCGCACGCGGGACAGGTCCGGCGGGCGCGCAGGGCCTTGCCGAGGGCGGCGAGTTGGGCGGGGGTGGCGGTGCGCTTCGGTCGGGCGAGGTCGGTGCGGTACAGGTAGGCGGTGCGGGTGCCGCCGACCCCGGACCACAGGATCTGCGCGGCGACCGGCTGGCCACCCGGCCGCAGCCCCTGGTTACGGAGTTGGCGGCGGGTGGCGTATCCGGTCGGAGCGCCCTGCCACCAGTAGGTCGGCAGACCACCGTGGCGGGTGCCTTCCGGGTCGTTGAACGCGGCCTTGATTCGGGACATCAGGCGGCCCTCCTGGTCAGTTCGGCGGCCCGGGAGAGCAGGGCGCGCAGGTCGGTCAGGGCGGTGCGGAGTTGGACGCGGGCGGTGTACTCGTCCGGGTCGAGGGCGATGCGGGCGCGGATCTCGCCGTACTCGCGGCCGTGGCCGTCGCGGACGCGGGTGAGGATGGCCCGCCCGTGGCCGGGGATGGTGACCAGCAGGTCGTCGGAGCGGTGTTCGGTGAGGTTGCAGCGGTGATCGGCGGCGCACCATCCGGTGTGCGCGGCCCGGTTGCGGCGGTTCACTTGCTGCCGCCTTTGTCGTGGAGTTCGCGCAGGGTGTTGAGGATGTGGCGTCCGATGCGGAGGGTGCGGCCGGTGCCGTCGCAGCGGTGGCAGAGCCGGAACGCGCGGCCGAACGGGCTGCGGCGTTTGCCGGTGCCCCGGCAGCGACGGCAGGCCCCGAAGGGCCAGAGCCAACACCCGAGCAGGTAACAGCCGGTGACGGCCAGGATGACCAGGAGGAGGGCGGCGTAGACGCGGGTGTCGTCGGTGCCGGTGGGGGTAGCGGTAGCGGCGTGCGGAACCATCAGAAGCCTTCCTGGGGCGGTTTTCGGGCGCACGGGACCACTGGCTGCTACCGCTACCTCGGTGGGTAGGGGCTGGCCAGGGCGGTAGCGGGGTGGGGTAGCGGCGGCGCTACCGGTAGCGGCGCCGCCGCTACCTGTCAGGCGGTCTTGCGGCCCTTCATCGCGGTGTCGATGTCGGCCAGGCGGCAGCCGCGGTTGACGGTGCCGCGCACCTTGACGCTCACGCTCGGTACATGCTCACGGAGCAGGGCCGAGGCGGCGTCGGCCGTGATGTCGGCGTAGTGCTCGGGCAGGTTCGCGGCGAGCCGGTCGGCGACGGTCGACCACCACAGCCCTGGTTCCCCGGCCACGAACACGGCGCGGACGTCGGCGAGGGTGTCGCGGACCTCGCGGGCGACCTTCTCCCCGGCCGCCTCGCCGGTGAGCAGCCCGAGTCGTTCCCGATGCTGGCGTGCCGCTTGCAGGATCTTCTCGGCGTCCCCGGCGTCGGCCAGGTATGACCGCACGATCGGGGTGTCATCGGAGGCGCCATACAGGATGCCCACGCCCCGGTACTGCGGGCCGGAGGGCAGCGACGACGCGTCGAAACCCTCCGAGTAGGCGTCGGAGCCGAGCACGGCCATGGACACGTCGCGGTTGCCGCACTTGAGGCCGAACCGCACGGTGTGGTTGTCGCGGAACCGGTTGAACAGCCGGGACACGTCCCCGGCGCCGATGCCGGACGGCTTCTGCGTGCAGGAGATCAGGATGACCCCGGCCGAGGGGCCGACGGCCATGATGAACGCCAGCAGGGACGCGATCTCCTTGTTGACGGCCTGGTCGTCGGTCTCGAAATAGGTCTGGAACTCCTCCATCACCAGGACCCACACCCGGAGCTGCTTGTACTTGCGCGACAGCTCGCGGGTGAGTTTGCCGTCCGGGCACTCGCTGGTGGGCAGGGTGGACAGGAACTCGTTCGCGTCCTCGATGTGCTTCTTGATCTCCCGCAACGCGTCCAGCAGGTGCGTGATCGGGTCGCGGTCGCGGTGGTTCGGCACGGTGCCGAAGATGATGCGGTGCGCAACCAGGCGGAACTTGTCCCAGTCCGGGGACAGCTTCCCGTCCACCACCGTCAGCCGCACGTACGGGTCGAGGGCGGCGTACAGGGCGACCATGCGGGCGAAGTAGGTCTTGCCCTTGCGGGGCTGCGCCCCGATCAGGATCGAGATCCACAGCATCAGCAGCCCGACCTTGCGGCCGCGTTCGTCCAGGCCGAGGGGTACGTCGGTCCAGATGTCGCGGGGCTTGCCATCCAGCAGCGGGGTGCGTCCGGCCGGGACGGCGAGGGGGTCGCGGTCGGCGACGAACAGCAGATGGCGGCGGTGGGAGGTGGGGTCGCGGGTGAGGAATACCTGGTTGACCGACACGTCCAGGCCGGAGGCGATGGCGCCTTTGGCGTTGAGGACCTGTTCCCAGGTCTTGCCGTATGGGAGGTCGATGATGACCTGGGAGCCGGTGTCGGAACGGTCGCGGGCCATCGTGCCGCCGAAGCTGACCTGTTGGCCGGGCTTGTCGGGGTGGGCGAGTCCGGCGGCGTAGTAGGCGCGGAGCACGATGTCGGGGTTGATCCTGCGGAACCGGCCGGTCACCACGGCCGGGGACACGATCGGCCGATCGGCGGGACGGCCGAGATGCGCCAGCCCCGCCATGGCGAAGACGGCGGCGAGGGCGATGCCCCACCACGGGGTCATGGCGTAGGCGACCGGCCCGCCGAGGCCCACCGCCAGGAGCTCGCCGATGAGGACGGTGCCGCGCCAGGCGCGGGTGTGCTTCACCTCGCGGTGCAGCTTGTGCCACATCGCCGGGTCGTTGTCGTCGGCGGCCTTCTGCCGCAGCCCGGTCTGTTCGGCGACCCACCACCACGAGATCTGCCGGCCGATCAGCTTGACCGCCCCGACCGTGCCCCAGAACGCGGCCTGCAGGGCGTACCAAGGAGCGCGGAGGCCGTGGAACCCGGCGTGGTAGGCGGCGACACCGACGCCGTACTTGATGGTGGACTTGATCGCGCCGAGGGTGGACAAGCCGAGCGGCACGATCGGCTGACGGCCCTGGTCGTCGGCCTCGGGCGGGTCGACGGGCATCCCGCCCGGCGACGGCTCCTCATCGAGCGTCGCGTCAAAATGCGTGCCACTGTCCGCCCCATCGTCGGGGCGGGTGCGGCGGGTCCGGGCGGCGGCCAAATCGACCACATCCGCCGGGGCGTCCGGGTCGGCTTGCGCCGCGCGCCAGTCGACGTCATCAGGGTCAGGGTTAGGGTTTTGCGGGACCATCAGGTTCTCTCCTGCAAGGCTCGTAAGGGGCTTGTGGGTGGGACCGGCGGCACAGCGGTTGCTGGCAGGCAGAGGGCTGTGCCGCCGGGCGGTGTCAACGGAGGGTGGGGGGCTGCTTCGGGCGGGTCGCCAGCACGGCGACGCCGAACGCGATCGCGGCGATGCCGTGCAGCCACTTGCTTGCGGTGGTGTCGGCGGTGAACCAGAGGACGACGTTGAGCAGCATGGCGGCGTTGAACAGGTGCCAGACGTGACGCATGGCGGGGGTCCTTTCAGGCAGCGGTGAGGGTGGGCGTTTCCGCAGGCCCCGGGGCAATTGCTGACGCCACGGCGACCGGCGGGACGGGCATGTGACGGCGGGCGGTCGACTCCGACACACCTGCCTTCGCAGCGATCGCCGCGAGCGACGCGCCGGGCAGCTTGGCGGCAGCCTTGGCGACCTTCTCGGCCGACGCGGGCTTGCGGGTGACCCGTTTCGCCGGGGCGGCCTTGACGACCTTTGTGGCGTCAGCGGCCGCGTCGGGCGTCGGCTCGGATGCCGTCACGGTGACGGCGGCCGGGACGGTCACGGGCACCGGTTCGGCGGCGGTGACGCGGCGGGCGGTGGCGAGCAGCGCCCCGGTCGCCATCACCATCAGCCCATCCACGGCGAGGGGGCCGAGGATGGCAGTCAGCCCGTCCTCGCCGTAGAAGGCGAGCAGGCCGGACAGGTGCTTGTAGGACACGAACGCGGCGACCCCGGCGACCGGGACCAGCCCGCCGAAGCGCAGTAGCGTCCAGCGGCGGCCGTTTGGCCATGGGGTGCGGGCGAGGATTTCCACGGCGACGAACAGGGCGACCGGCCAGAAGATCGCGCCGACCACCGCGCCGCCCTGCGGCGACCAGTCGGGCGGGGCGTCGGGTGGGGGGACGTAGGAGTGGGCGACGTTCGCGGCGATCGAGACGATGCCGCCGAGCAGGGCGCCGATGTAGGCCCAGACCCGGCCGGACACAGCGGGCATGCGCATCAGTGACCTCCACTGGCCAGAGCGGACGCGAACGCGCCGATGCCCGACGCGATCTCCCGGATGAGGTCGGCGGCGTCGCCGGGGTTGGTGATGGCGAAGAACAGGCCGAACGCGACCAGGGCGCCGCCGAGAAGCTTGCGGGCGTTCATCACGCCACCGCCCGGCGAGGAGCGGGACGGACGTCCAGCTCAGCGGCGATCAACGGCCACTCAGCCTGGATGGCTGCCAACTCGGCGGGGGACGGAGCTGCGTCGACACGCGGAACCTGCTTGGCTCGCGTCTTGCGCCGGACCACGGGACGGGCGGCCAGCTCGGCGGCGACGCGGGTTACGCGGGCCTCGGCGCGGCGCAGGCGACGCCAGTCCAGTTCGGTCGGGCCGCCACGGTCGGCGGCGTAGATGTGGGCGATCTCGGCGTTTACCAGGTCAAGTTCTGCCTCGATCAGCGGCCACTCGTCCTCGATCGCGGCCAGGTCGGCGCGGGTGGGTTCATCGGTGATGCGGCGGTGCTTCCTCACGGGATTGCCTCCACGGTGGGAGGTCGGCGCGGCAACAGCCTGATGCGGCTACAGCCGCGCCGACCAGCAGAAACAGGGACATATGCACGGACCTGAGCCGTGCGCGGCGACCTTTTCGGCGGTTGCTACGGGGAGGCGCGACCCACTGAATTCAGTTCTCAAGGTGCAGCCGGATTCAGGGGTGTCGTGGCGCGCGGCAACATGTGCCGCCGTACCCGTCTTCCTGGCCGGTTGCCGTTCCTGGCTAGCCAGGTTCGACACGACCGACGCTAAGCCAGCATGGCTAGTCAGGTCAATCCCTGAGTCGGAACTTTCCCAACTTGGCTAGTCAGAGCTAGGGTGTGGGCATGGCCGCGAACTTGGACTACCTCGCTGACCTCGACCCGGACGACCCTCGACAGGCGTCACAGCAGATCGCCAACGTGCTGCGCGCCGCGATCCTCACCCGCAAACTCGCCCCAGGCGACAAGCTGCCGTCGCAGCCAGAACTCGCCAGCCGGTACGGCGTCGCGCGGGAAACCGTCAAGCGTGCCTTGGAGACCCTTCGCAGCGAGCGCCTGATCGTGAGCAGGCAGGGAAGCGGCGCTTTCGTACGGGCGCAGACCCAACGCCCGGTTGAACTGCGTCCCGTAATCCAGGCGGCGTTTGAGGAAGCACATGTGGTGGTCGACTTCGCTGGCTTCTCCGGTGAGACGCTGCGCGACGCCCTGGCCGAGACGCTTGATCTCGTGCGGGCTGGGCGCACTGCCCCGGAGACGATTTCGGTTCGCCTGCTGCTGTCGGACATGACCTCGCCGATGGCGCTGCCCGCGCTCGCCGCAACGGGCCAGGACGATCCGGCCGTCCGTAAGCGGGCCGACCGGATCACCCGGCGAGCCGCCGACGGCATCATCGACCAGGTGCATGAACTCGCCGACCTCGGGTTGGTGAAGTCTGCCCAGGTTGACGTGCGGGTGCACAGCATCGCGCCGACGTTCAAGCTCTACCTACTCAACAACCGAGAGGCGTTCTTCGGCTTCTACCCGGTTGTCGAGCGCGAGGTGACCATCGGGGGCAAGCCGGTCGGGATCTTCGACCTGATGGGCCGCGACGCGACCCTGTTCCACTACAACGTGGACGAGGACGAGGCGTCCCACGGTACTCAGTTCGTGGAGTCCTCACGGCAGTGGTTTGACTCGGTGTGGAACAGCGTCGCGCGGGAGTACCACCCGTGAGCGCAGACCGGCTTGCCAGCGTGGTCGGGGCCGGGCCATTACTGCTCGACTTCGATGGACCGGTTTGCGGCATCTTCGCGGGTCTACCAGCGCCCCATGTGGCAGCCAAGCTAATCGAGCTGTTGCGCGCTGAACGTGTCGCCCTACCGGACGACGTCGCCACCGACGTGGACCCGCTGGCCGTGATTAGGTGGACGGGCTACCACTGCAGTCGTGAGTTGACGGCTGCTGTCGAGGACGCGTTGTCCGCCCTGGAAATGCAGGCAGTCGAGTCGGCGATACCAACGCCCTATGGTCACGACGTGATCCGTTCAAGTAAGAGTGCGGGCCTGCCGGTCGCGATCGTCAGTAACAACTCGGGCCGAGCGGTTTCGGCGTACCTTGCGGCACACGAGCTGGCCGATCACGTCGTACGGGTCATCGGCCGGCCCTATGCCCGGCCGGAATTGATGAAGCCCGCGCCGGGGATGGTCCTCGACGCCGTTCGGGCGGTTGATAGCGAACCATCGGCGTGCGTGCTGGTTGGGGACTCAATGAGCGACATCATCGCGGCGCGGGCGGCCAGGGTCCGTGTCATCGGCTACGCGAACCGGCCGAGCAAGGTGACGCCATTTGCTGTCGCCGACGCCGTGATCACAACGATGGCGGATCTGGTGGAAGCGCTGTCTGCTGTGCGTCCTCAATGAGAACTACTTGGGCATCTCAACCATGTATCGCTTACCCATGTCAGTCTTTAGCTGATCTGCAAGCTTAGCCATTACGGCGTTACGGCGCGCATCATCCATTTCTTCGGCCTCCGCGACCTCTTTCATGATCTGGTGAAAGGCCCCAGCGTCCATCCGACGCGACAAGTTGATGCCCAGCAGACTGGGGAAGACGTTACCGAACGTATTCCGCGCCGCTGCCACACTCGGAGCAAAGCTTAGGAAGTTCAAGAGGAAATCCGGCCTCATCATGTACCTTACATTGTTGTTTTCACGTTCCAGCTCCTTGGTGTGACGAAGGATCCGAGTTTCCTGCGTCAACCACCAGGTGTTGTATCCGAATTCGCTAACGTGGGCAACTTCCCCTTGCTTCTTTCGCTCGCCATAGACTGCACAGGCCAAGAGCGCATCATTCCGCGCCAACCGCGGATCGGATTTCGTCGACGACGTAAGGAGCAACTCCGCGATATGCTCAACCGTTCCGCTATCAGTTAGCTTCTGAAGGTCCTCTTTACTCTGGTATTGCATGCTGAAGTCATACTGTAGGTAGTGTCTAAACTGTTCTTCCGCTCCGACGCTGTGCAGCTCACGATAGTCACAGAAGCTCTCAATATATTTGGCCCAGCTCGCTGGCTTTGCAAGTTCCTCACGAGGGTCTAGGCGGGCGTAAAGATACGCTCGAATAAGGATCTTAGGAACATTTGCCGCAATAAGCGGAGTAACTCGATGCTCTATGCGTTGAATGTGGTTCTTGAATTCGAGGTCGCTGGCCCGAATGTGGCTTACCACTTCTTCCAACACCGGTTGAGTGAGGATCAGTCGTGTCCCTGCCTTGGCGGCAAAGATCAGCACGTTCTTGGTTAGCTGATCCTTTTCAGGAAGGAATCGCTCGCTCAGAGCTCTAACGAGTAGATCGCTCCCCACGTAGAGTTTGAAACCAGCCGCCATGTCCTGGAAATACTGAACCAGGCGCGGGTCTGTATTTAGGACGAAAAGCAAGGCGTACGTGCGCGCGAGCTTCGATAGATAGGTTCGCTCCTCCTGCGTAGAATCATAGAAGCAACCGCGTACCGTCGTTAGGCAAGCAGCTCCCATTTCAGCCGCGCGCTTTCCTGTCACGCCTCCCTCGGCAAGGGCTTCCCGTACGGCATCTGCCATTGTCGGATACTCGGTGGCTCTTTCCTTCGTGATGAAATGCGAAAACTCCAGACCTTCACGCTCAAATGCCAGTTGAAACGCTCTCAAGGTGAGTTCGGCAAGTTTGCGTAAGTCCCGCTCGCCGAGTTCGGCGAAATTCTTCGAGGCGCGATTGTACAGACCGTCAAGAACTTCGAGTCTCAACGCCTCATCCTGGGTATTCTCGTCCGTAATAGCTTCCCGGGTCTCGAACGGTAAGCAGAACTTCTTTTCGCTGCGGTACCAATTGACTTTCCTTCCGTCGGGACGCGATTTGCTCGAAAGCGACTCCAATCGGCCCTGAACGTGTCCTTTAACCAACGACGCAGCCGCAGGAAGCTCGCCCAGTATCTTTTGCTCCACCTCCTCGACTGTCATGAATTTTCCAAGATCCGGATCTGTGCCCTCCAGCGCCCAAAGCGCGAGACTATCGAGGACGGAATTCACGAGAGATTGATTACCAGCCCTCCGATCAAGCTCTTGCCGAAGGAATACATAGACGGCCGGAGACCTTACATGCACGCTTGGAGCGACAACCTGACTTGCACCCACGCTTTTTAGAAAATCCGTTAGGTGACGGAGGTGCTGATCGAAAGCTGACCTGGTCCGAACATCCGCGTTAATCTGACTGGCAATATATGCCCCATCTCTGATGCGAATAGAAACCTCCAATTCCTCCTCTAGGTCACTCTCCACTGTATCGATGTGGCGAATCACTCGCGACGTTAAATACACAAGCGATCGTGGTTTTCGGCCAAATTCCTTAAGGCGAGCTACTGTATGCCTTATCTTTGCCCGGAAGTCCTCCTGGACACTTGCTTGATAGAAGACACTGGCGGATCCACCCCTTTCGTAAACCCGGTCGCCGCCAAATGCATCCGCGCCCCCATCCTTCACGCCACCCAGCGGAAAGAACTCTGCACCAGCAAGACTCGGGTAGAAGTCATTTACGAACCGCTCAAAGGTGGATCCATCAACCCTAGCAAGGGCAATCCCGACTAGCTCCGTGTTGATTGCCATCGCGGGCCTCCTAAGTGGATAAGGGGATTCGATTATCGCAGATAGTGGCGAAGAAAAGAGGAACTCCGCAAGCCCAGTTTCAGTATTCAGCCATTTGAGGGGTTCAAGTACTAATTGGCTCCACTAGCTGGTTGGCCCGCTGCCGCACAGAACGCACGACGGGCGAACGTCGGATCTCGATCATCGGGAAGACCGGTTGGATGCCCTGCAGGCACAGACTGCGTGCTGTTGTGTCCCCGGTGTCCCCGGTGTCCCCGGTGCCACGGTGAGCTGGGAACAGGCAGGGGTCACCCCAGGGACAGCCGCCCCGGCCAGCTCGGCGCAGAGACGATCTTCCGTGTGCGCTTCAACGGGTTCGACGGCAAATGTGCGGCAACGGTCGGCAGAGGTTCGGCGTTTGCACAGCTCAACGCGGATGCGCCCGGCGCTCTGTAAATCCGTCGCGAAAGCTACAGAGGTTCGAATCCTCTACCCGCCACCACCAGACAGATCGGCCCCTGACCAGCGGAAACGTCGGTTAGGGGCTTTCTTCATCTGCGAGTGTCATTGACCGCCGTTAGCCTTGGTAGACCGGCCCATCGGGCACGTAGCGGGCACGGCGCGGCACCCAGCCGCATGGGCCCTGCCCGGGAAAACTAAGTGCACAGCCCCCTCGCCGGTCCTATGGTCCCGCTGTGGGACAGCGACATGACCGGCTGCGTCGGGAAATTGGCCAGTTCATGAGGGAGTATGGCCGTCAGTCACGGAAGCGCAATGGGATGGATCCCAACGATCGCCACTACAGCGTGGAGCTGGAGTCGCAGATCAAGCGCATGAGCCCGGAGGATCTAGACCGATTGCTCCGCGATGTTGACGACGACGAAGAGTAGGCGCCACACTGCCGCCATCCCCCGACCGGTGCCAGGACTGCGGCGTCCCGCCCGGGGCCAAGGCTGGCCGCAGGCCATCGCGTCAGCGACGCGGCAGCGGCCTTGACGCCGGGTGGGTGGCGTAGAGGATCAGGCACCGGGGGATGGCCACGCCCTGGTCCTCACGCTCGACCGAAGCGCAGAGCGACCCATCGGCATCCGAGGGCAAGCCAGCTTGCTATCGCGGCAGCCGATCGCCCCGACCTCGACGGCGCTCGGCTATCCAGGCGATCGTCACGGCTCCGCTCCCCAACAGGCCACCGCCAAGTGAGGCAAGCACGAATGACGGGGCCCGCAAGCGCGGACCCCGTCTCAAGCTAGTGCGGGCGCAAGTGACGGAAACTCCCGGTGTCCGACACCCGATCGCCCGTCTGTGCAGCACCGGGATTGCAGCCGCAAGCAAGGATGCGTCGCCTGGTGCGGCGCGCCGCGGCGCGCGATGCCGGCCGGAGGCCGCCAGCAGCGGGCCGCGAGCGCGCGCGGTGCGCCGCGCTTGCGCGGCGCCTTGATCCTGAAAAGGCTAAATCGGCAGAACCTCGGTGTGCTACGTGTCCTCGGTCCGGTCTCATGACCTGGGCGACAGATTGGTGTCAGGACCTGAGCGACACCACGGCTGCATGGTGCATCACGGTCTGTGATGTGCCAGCGCCGGACGAGGACCGATCAGCGGCCAGATTTGTGCGGCTGGAACTGGCTGAGCCCGACGACGGATGCGTCCGGGGCGTCCCTTTGAGCTCCCGCCATGCTGACGGTTGTTCCGCGACGACCAGGACGAAGTCGGCCGCGTGAGTCAACGGTCAGCGGGTACTACCAACTGCGTCCGCGAAGCCACCCCCGGTCTGACGGATGGAGCCCGTCTTGGTAGAGCTCGGCTACTCACTCTCCTGCGAGGAGCACGGGGCGTCGGATCTGGTTCGGTTCGCCGCGCGTGCGGAGCAGGCGGGCTTCGGCTACGCCTCCATCTCTGACCACTTCCATCCCTGGATCGGCGTTCAAGGGCAGAGCCCGTTCGTCTGGAGCGTGCTCGGTGGGATTGCGTGCGCGACCAGCACGCTGCGGGTCGGCACCGGGGTCACCTGCCCGACCCGCCGGTATCACCCTGCGATCGTGGCGCAGGCGGCCGCGACAGTGGCCACGATGATGCCCGGGCGCTTCTATCTCGGCGTCGGCACCGGTGAGGCCCTGAACGAGCACGTGGTCGACCCGGCCTGGCCGGCCCACCCCCGACGGGCGGAGATGCTCGAGGAGGCGGTCGAGGTCATCCGGCGGCTGTGGTCCGGGGAGGTGGTGACGCACTACGGCGCGCACTACGTAGTCGACTCCGCGCGGCTGTACACGCTGCCCGCGCAGCCGCCACCGCTCGTCGTCGCGGCTGGCGGGCCTCGTGCGGCGGAGCTGGCTGGGCGGGTCGGGGACGGTCTGATCAACTTCACGCCGGACCCCGACGTGGCGGCCCGGTTCCGGGACGCCGGCGGCGGCGACAAGCCCCGCTACGTGCAGTACAACGTCTGCTGGGCCCAGGACGAGGCGGAGGCCCGGCGCACGGCCCACCGGGTTGTACCGATCGTGGCCCTCCCCGGTGAGCTGAATCAGCAACTGCCGAGGCCGTTCGACTTCGAGCAGGCGTCCACCGTCGTCACGGAGGACGCGATCGCGGAGGTGGTGGTCTGCGGCCCGGACCCCCAGAAGCACATCGAGGGCATCCAGAGCTGCGTCGACAACGGCTACGACCATGTACACGTTTACCAGGTCGGCCAGGACCAAGAGGGCTTCTTCCGGTTCTACCAGAAGGAGATCCTGCCGCACTTCCGGTGACGGATGGTGAGGGATCGGCGGATGGAGCAGTGCGCGGGCGCCCTGCGCGAGTACCGGCTGCAGGGCGCGACCCTGATGGCCGAATACGGCGGACCGGTGCTCGCCGTGACCGTCGTCCAGGAGGGCGTCGTCCGGATCCGGTTGGCGCCACAGGGCTCGTTCGCCCTCCGCCGCTCGTGGTCGCCCCTCCCGCCGGACGACGCCGTCCCGCCACCGGCTGTGCAAGTGACGGAGCGCGGGAACGCGGTGGAGCTGCGCTCCGACATGCTCGCCGTTCGGCTGGAGCCGAACGGCTGCCGGGTGAGCGTCCGCGACCCGCGGACCGGTCAGGTCCTGCTGGACGACGGCCCGGACGGCGGCCCTCGCTGGACGGATCCGCCGGGCCCGTCCCGTTGGCAGCACCGGATGCCGGCGGGGGAGCACCACTTCGGCTTCGGCGAGCGCACCGGTCCGCTGGACAAGCGGGGGCGACGGTATTCCTTCTGGTGCACCGACCGGTTCGAGGAACAGGGGCCGGGCACCGACGAGCTGTACAAGGCGATCCCGTTCTCCCTGGTGATGGACGCCGCCGGGCGGTCCCATGGCCGACTACTGACCGTCGACCCGGGGGTCAAGCACGATCCGGAGGGCGGGTACCCCGTCTACACCCAGGGCGTCGAGGTCGGATGCTTCCTGCGCGACGGCGGTGGCGAGGATGCCGGCCTGCTGCTGCGCTACGTGTGGCCCGGCCTGTGCGCCTTCCCCGACTTCTCGCGGGCCGAGATACGGGACTGGTGGGCCGGCTGGCACTCGGTCGCGACGGACGCCGGCGTCCGGTGCGTGGTCGACGACATGAATGAGCCGTCCATGCGGGACCGTCCGATCGAGGACCCGGTCGCCCGGCGGGTCGAACCACCACTGGACACCCCGCACGGAATGGACGCGGAGCGCACCACCCACGCCGAGGTACACAACGTCTACGGGATGCTGCAGGCCACCGCCAGCGCCCACGCGCTCGCGAGGGCCTTCCCGGACGAGCGGACCCTGGTGCTGACCCGGGCCGGCTTCACCGGGGTGCAGCGGCTCGCCGCGGTGTGGACCGGCGACAACGCCAGCTACTGGGAGCACCTGGCGATGTCCCTGCCGCAGCTGCTGAACCTCGGACTGTCCGGGGTGTCGTTCGCCGGCGCGGACATCGGCGGCTTCTTCGCCGACTGCGGCCCGGAACTGCTCGCTCGCTGGTACCAGCTGGGCGCCTTCTACCCGCTGGCCCGCAGCAACGGGTCGAAGGAGTGCGCCGAACAGGAGCCGTGGACGTGGGGTCCCAACATCGAGGCGGTCTGCCGGCGCGCGATGGCGCTGCGGTACCGGCTGCTGCCCTACCTCTACACGGTCTTCGAGGAATCGGCCCGCACCGGGGCGCCGGTGCTGCGGCCGCTGCTCTACCACCACGGCGCCGACCGGCAGGCCCGGCTCTGCGACGACCAGGCGATGCTGGGGGAGGACCTGCTCGTCGCGCCGGTGCTGCGTCCGGGCCGTGAGGGGCGCAGCGTCTACCTGCCCGCCGGGCTGTGGTACCCGCTGGCCGGCGGGGCCGCTCGTCGCGGACCGGGTCGGGTGCCGGCCGCCGCGCCACTGGACGGCGACCCGCCGGTGTACGTGCGCGGCGGTGCGGTGCTGCCGACCGGCCCGGAGCTGCTGTGGACCGGCCAGCGCCCGCTCGACCCGCTGACAGTCTCGGTCCACCCGGACGAGCACGGCCGTGCCGGAGGCCGCCTCTACGAGGACGACGGGCACACCACCGCACACCGCTCCGGGGCGAGCGCGACCACCGTGTTCGCCTACCGCGACGGCGTGCTGCGCGCCGACCGCGACGGCGAGCACACGCCCCCGCCTCGCGCCGTCCGGGTGCTCGTGCACGGCCCGGACGGCGCGGTCGGGGAGCACCGGAGACACCGCGACGATCCCCACTGGCGCCTGGGAGGCACGAAATGAGCGAACCGATCAACCCCGACCCGGTGCGCGAATGGCGCTTCGACCACGTGCCGGTCTACGTGTCCAACGGGCTGATCGGGCTGCGGTTCGAGGCGGCACCGCTGCGCGGCGTGGCCACGGTCAACGGCTTCGTCGGCCCGGACCCCCGTGAGGAGGTGGAGTCGATGCTGCCCGTCCCTTACCCGCTGGCCGGCGACGTGGTGGTCGACGGGACCCCGATCTCGTCGGCCCCGGCGGGGGCGCTCCTGCGCGAGCAGCGGTACGACTTCACCCGCGGCGAGGTGCGCACCGCGCTGACCTTCGCCACGGGGGGCGTGCGCGCCAACGTCGACATCCTCACGG
Organism: Krasilnikovia cinnamomea; assembly: GCF_004217545.1. Taxonomy (NCBI): domain Bacteria; kingdom Bacillati; phylum Actinomycetota; class Actinomycetes; order Micromonosporales; family Micromonosporaceae; genus Krasilnikovia; species Krasilnikovia cinnamomea. The sequence goes on along the minus strand of NZ_SHKY01000001.1, from coordinate 4,092,659 downwards.
TCTGCAACAAGGTGTTCCCGACGATCGCCATGCAGGAGGTGACCGTCCGGGTCGACGCCGGTTGCGAGCTCGAGCTGACCGCCGGCGTGGACGCCAGCGGGCCGCTGGGCATCCCGTTCCTGGCCGAGCTGGGCTCGGGCGGCCGGTACGGCTCCGCGGACGGCGTGCTGGGCTGGCGCGGGCCGGGCGAGATGTCCTCCTGCGCCATCGCCTGGGCGACCGAGCTCGCCGGCGCCGAGGGCTGCACCCCGGAGTTCCGGCACACCGTCACGGGCAACACGGCGACCGCCTACCGGGTCACCGCGCAGCCCGGGCGGGCGTACCGGCTGCGCCAGCTCTCCAGCGTGGTGACCGACGCCTTCCACTGGGAGCCGCACCTGCACGCCGTCCGGATGCTCGACGACGCGCGGCAGCGCGGCTTCGACGCGCTGCTCGCCGAGCACTCCGAGAGATGGGCGCAGCTGTGGCGCGGCCGCATCGAGCTGACCGGCGCGCCGAGCCGGTGGCAGGCGCTGACCGACGCAGCGTTCTTCTACCTGCACACCTCCGTGCACCGCGCCTCGCCGAGCCACACCTCACCGTTCGGCATGGCCTACTGGCCGGACTACCACTACTACCGCGGCCACGTGATGTGGGACATCGAGACCTTCGCGGTGCCGGCCTTGCTGCTCAGCCAACCGGACGCGGCGCGGGGGCTGCTGGGCTACCGCCGTTCCCGCCTGGGTGGCGCGCGTTCCAACGCCGAGGCGCAGGGATACGCCGGGGCGCAGTTCCCGTGGGAGAGCGGCCCCCGCACCGGCCAGGAGGCCACCCCGATGGGCGGGGAGGCCCCGGGCACGGAGCACCACGTCAGCGCGGACGTGGCGTTGGCCTTTGCCCAGTACGTGCACGCCACCGGGGACGACGAGTTCGCTCGCGGGGCGGCCTGGCCGGTGCTGGCCGAGGTCGCCCGGTGGGTGGCCAGCCGCGTGCGGCGCACCGGGCGGGGCTACGAGATCCAGCGGGTGCAGGGGGTCGCCGAGACCGGGGCGCCGGTGGACAACAACGCCTTCGTCAACATGTCGGCGGCGATGGCGCTGCGCGAGGCGGCAGCTCTCGCCGCTGCGCTCGGCTTCCGTGCGAACGACGTGTGGACCCGCATCGCCGACGGCCTCGTGCTGCCCCGGAACTCCGACGGCGCGATCGTCAACCACGACGACTACCGGCCGGACGAGCGGATGGGCGACACCCCGGAGGCCGCCGCCGGGCTCTTCCCCGCCGGCTATCCGGTCGACCCGGAGACGGAACGGCGCACCTTGTCCGCGGCCGTCGGCAACGTCGACGGATATCTGGGCTCACCCATGCTCTCGGCCCTGGCCGGTGTGTATGCGGCGCGACTCGGGGAGCGGGACCGGGCGCTCGAGCTGTACGAGCGCGGCTTCGCCGAGTTCGTGCAGCAGCCGCACTCCGTCGTCACCGAGTACAGCCCCTCGGTCTACCCGGACAAGCCACGCGCCGGGCCGTTCATCGCCAACATCGGCGGCTTTCTGACCGGTTGCCTGTACGGGCTCACCGGGATGACCCTGCGCGAGGGGGATCCCGCCGGCTGGTGCGGCCGACCGGTGACGATGCCCCAGGGCTGGGACGGCGTGCACGTCAAGCGGCTGTGGGTCCGCGGACGGCCGGCGACGCTGACGGCTGTCCACGGTGAGGACCGCGCGCGGCTGGATCTCGCGTGACCGAGGACTCCGCGGCGCCATCGACGACAGCAGGTGGTTGGTTCGCCCCCGCGACCGTGCCCGACTGCGACCTGCTGATCCGGCCAACGACCGGATCACTCTCGACTTCGGCGTGAAGGAAACCGCACGGCTCATCTCGGCCTCGGTCGACGCGCGGCGCCTTTGCTATTGTGCGGGGCCGCAAATAGGCGCGGGTGTGCCGGAGAAGGACGGGACCGTGAAACACCAAGGCAAGGTTGCCACGCCAAGGGTCAGCGCGGCGGCGTGGACGGAGCTGACCGGGTACCGCGCCGAGTATCTCAGCCGCGGCACCGTTCTGCGCTGTCCGGCCGATTACCCGTACGAGTCCGTCGTGGACTTCCTGCTGATCGAGGATCTCGAGTCGCCGAGCGGCTTCTCGTTGCTCGTGGCGACTGGGTACAAGGCCGGGATCACACTCGTGCGACTGCCGGCAGAGGCCCTGCTACTCCGCGATGGGATACGGGCCGTTGACCGCGCATGGCTGGTGGCGAACTGGAACGCCTGGATCTACGAGCGCGGGCCGGAGGGCGTTCTCGTGGCCGAGAACTATCTGGCCATTGACGACCCCGGGGACCGCGACCACGGGTAGCGTGACAGTCGCTCACCGGCGAGGACGCCGTAAGGCAGAGGACACCAGTCCCCCAAGACCCAATGAGCAGGGAAACCAGGGGACATCCTCTGTTTCAGCCGATCCGTCCTGTGCGCCGGCGTCAGGTGCTGATGCCCACCCGGGCCCAGGCGTCGTGAATCCGCTGGCGCCCGCCGGAGCCGAACAGGGCCTCCGCCTTCTGGACGGTCAGCCGGGCGAAATCCAGAAAACCGGCGTTGCTGGACAACGACCGGTCGGTGAGCGCGCTATACCAGACCCGGCCGGCCTTCTCCCAGGCGTACCCGCCGAAGTTCAGCGCCGCCAGGTAGAACGCATGGTTGGGGATTCCGGAATTGATGTGGACGCCGCCGTTGTCCTGTCGCGTGGTCACATAGCCGTCCATCGTCGCCGGTTGCGGATCCTTGCCCACCAGCGGGTCCTCGTACGCCGTTCCCGGTGCCTTCATCGAGCGCAGTGCCGCCCCCCGGATGCGCGGCGCCCACAGTCCGGCCCCGATCAGCCAGTCGGCCTGCTCGGCGGTCTGCCGGGGGAACGCGTGATACTGCTTGACCAGCGAGCCGAACACATCCGACATGGACTCGTTGAGGGCACCCGACTGATTCCGGTACGCGAGCGCGGCCGTGTACTGCGTGACGCCGTGGGTCAACTCATGACCGATGACGTCGACGGCGATGGTGAACCGGTTGAATATGTCGCCGTCGCCGTCGCCGAAAATCGCCTGCCCGCCGTCCCACATCGCGTTGTTGAAGTCGGTCGAGTAATGGACGGTGCCGATCAGGTCGAGGCCGGCATCGTCGATGGAGTTGCGCGAGTACACCTGGTTGTAGAGGTCGAGCGTCGTGCTGAAACCGTCGTACACCTCGTTCACGCTGACGTCCGCGCTGGCGGGATCGCCCTCGCCGCGGACCAGCGTGCCGGGCAGCGAGGTGGTGTTCCCGGCGTCGTAGACCCGGCGATGCGCGGTGAGGTCCGCCGCCGGGTGCGGGGGTGCGGTGGGGGCCTCCGCCCGGTCGGCCCGGACCGTCGCGTCGACGCTCAACGTGGCGGCCGCCCAGGCCCGCTGTTCCGGGGTTCCGTTGGCCTCGATGGCCTCCAGAACGTGCGGGGGAACGATGCATTGAACGCGGTTTCGCATCATGGTGACTCCTGGCGGGGATGGGGATCGGGTTACCGTCCTCGGGCAATCGCCTCCAGCCGTTTGACGAGAGCGTCGAGGGCCGGGTCGAGAGTCAGATCGGTGAACGCCAGGACATCGGTCCCGCGCCGGCCGCCGATAATGAGGCGATACGTTCGCCCGTCGGCGGCGCCGGCAGCGGGGGGCGTTTGGGGGACCCGGCGCGCGCGGCGGACGGTGTCCACCAACCGCTCCAGTTCCGATGCCATTTCCCGGGACAGTTCGTCGGTCTCCACCACCACGTCGCCGGACAACGCCGGAACGGCCGCGAATCCACCCGAGCGTTCGAGGACGATCTTCATGGGATCACCACCTCGCACCTCAAGCACAATCCGCCCAGGCTGCGCCGTCAAGACCAATCGCGAAATTATCCGCCAGAAGCGTCACCGAATCGCCAATCTTGACGAATCGGCGCTCGGCGCCGCACCATTTGCCGATATCGAAGGGAGTCGACAGAACGGTCCGGAAACGGTCTGGGCTGGATGAGAAACGGCTCAGAGCCGTAGCCGTTTACGTATGTCCGCCCGCAGACCGTCGCCGATTCCCTCCGTCTCCAGCAGGCGCGGCAGTTCCCCCGGATCGTGCATCCAGATGCGGAACGCGTCGGCGATGCTGACCCCGTTGGCGGGACGGTCCACGACCTCCACCCGGTCGCCGGCCCGGACGTCGCCGGGGTGCACCACGCTGAGGTAGGCGCCGGGCCGGTTCTCCGCGGCGAACCGCTTCACCCAGTGCGGCTCGCTCATCTTGGCCTGGAACGTCATGCAGGGGATCCGGCCGAACGTGGTGCGCAGCAGCAACTGCTCTCCGATCCGCCAGGTCTCGCCGACCAGCGCGCCGTTGACGTCCACCCCGGCCGTGGTCAGGTTCTCGCCGAAGAGCCCGCCGGGCAGGCTGCGGCCCAGCTCCCGCTCCCACCAGTCGTAGTCCTCGCGGGCGTACGCGTACACGGCCTGGTCGTCGCCGCCGTGGTGTTTGATGTCGAAGATCTGGTCGCCGACCAGGCCGCTGTGCAGGCCGGTCGTCTTGGGGCCGGGCGCGCGCACGGCGACGGGGTGCTCGACCGGCACCTTGTTGATGCCGGTGGTTCCGGCGCCCTTCGGGCCCGGCTCGGGCACCGCCAGATTGACCGAGATGACTCTGCCGACGCTCATGCCGCGAATTCCATCACGACGCGATCCTCCACCGGCCGGTAGCCCAGCCGCTGGTACAGGGCGTTGCTCGTGGGGTTGGCCAGATCGGTGAAGAGCACCACGTCCGTCGCGCCGGCGTCGGCCGCCGCGCGGCTCACCACGGAGACCACCGCACCGGCGTAGCCGCGGCCGCGCCGCTCGCGCGGGGTGTACACCGCCAGCACCCGCACCATGCCGGCCTCCGGGCGGGTCGTGCCCGCCATGGACACCGGCTCGCCGTCGATCTCCCACAGGGTCAGGCCACCGTACGCGAGCTTGTCGTCGACGACGGAGCCGCTGTCGCGGACGGACTCGCCCACCTCGTCGTGGAAGGCCTCGATCCAGCGCACCAGCAGGTCGCGGTCGCCCGGGCCGGCCACCCGGGCCCGTCCGGGCGGGTGCGGGTCCGGCGGGGTCAGCGTGCCGAGCCGGAACAGTCTGGTCCGTACCCGCGGCGTGCCCGTGGCTCCGGTGCGGCGCTGCCATTCCCCCACGAAGACCTCCGCGTCGGCCGCGCGGGCGTTCACGCCGGAGAGCGCACGCCCGGCGAGCATCTCGGCCAGGGCGGGGACGGCCGGCGCGGGCATCGCGGTCAACAGCAGCGGGTACGGCGGGGTCTGCAGATAGGCCCCGGACACCGCGCCGTCGGTGCCCCGCCACCAGCCGAAGATCGGGTCGTCGGGCCCGTACGTATGCGGGCCGTTGAGCTCCAGCGAGCGCACCAGGGTGAGGGGGACGCTGTGCTCGACCGGCCGGGACCGCAGGTAGTCGCCCGCCGCCGCCGCGAACTCCGCCACGCTGTCGGTGTTGTGCCACGTCATGCGCCCATCCTGGTCGGCGGGCGCCAGCGGGCGCACGCCATTTCCCGCACCGGACGCAGGGGCGGCTCAGTCCTGGCGGCGCCGGATCACCTGCACCCCGACGGTGACGGCGGCCAGTGCGGCACCGGGCACGAGCAGCCAGACCGGCCACACGTAGACGCCGGAACCGACCGTCACGGCGACGATCAGCCACACCGCCACGTTCACGGCGGCCAGTGCACCCCACACCGTCCACAGCACCATCAGCGCGGTCGGCATCTGCCGGGCCGCGCGGCGGGCCTCGGCGGCGCGGCGGGCGCTCACCTCCGTGGCGCTCAGCCCGGGCTGCGGCAGGTCGGCGGTCAGCTCCAGCAGATCCGCGTACGTGCGGGCCGCGTACGCGTCGCGGACCCGGTCGTCGTACTCGGCCAGGCTGAGCCGCCCCTCGTCCAGCGCCGCCTTCAGCCGGTCGGCGATCTGCTGCCGGTCGGCGTCCGACGCCCGCATGGTGTCGACGCGCTGTTCCGGTCGACGCGCGACTTCCTTGGCCATCCAACGCTCCTTCACAAGCCCCGCAGTTCGCGCCAGGCTATCCAAGAGGGCTCTGTTGACAACAGGAGACACCGATGAGGCTGCGAGACGGTGACCCGACCGGGTACGACGAGGTGACCGCCCGCCTGCGCTCGTCGTACGACGCGGGGGCGGAATTGCGGGACGGCATGGACAAGCAGTACTGGAAGCTGGCGGAGCGCGAGGCGTTCCTCGACCGGCTGCGGGCGATCGGGGCACGGACGCTGCTGGAGATCGGCGCGGGCACGGGCGAGGACGGACTCTTCTTCCGCGACGAGGGGGGCCTGCGGGTGGTCGTGGTGGACCTCGCGCCCGCCATGGTGGAACGCTGCCGGGCCAAGGGGCTGGAGGCGTACGTCCGGGACTTCCTGAACCTGGGATTCCCGGCGTCCGCGTTCGACGCCGTGTATGCGATGAACTCGCTGCTGCACGTACCCAATGCGGATCTTGGCGCCGCGTTGCGCGCCGTCCGCGACGTGCTCGAGCCGGGCGGCCTGGGCTACCTCGGAATGTACGGCGGGCAGGCCGCGCAGGGTGTCGCCGAGGACGACGTCCAGGAGCCCACGCGGTTCTTCGCGTTCCGCACCGACGAGCAGATTCTGCGGGCCGCCGCGGCGGCGTTCGAGATCGTCGACTTCCACACCGTGACCGACGGCGAGATCCGCTTCCAGGCGCTCACGGTGGCCCGGGCGGCCGAGACGGCCTGACCTCAGGCGGTCTCGGCGGCCAGGGCGTGCCGGATCCGGTCGGCCGCGTGCCGGTCGGCCCGTGCCATCGAACCGGCGGGCAGCGCCGCCACCAGCGCGGACACCGCGAGCACCCCGGCCGCGAAGACGAACGCCCACGGCAGGCCGCCGGGCTGGTCCACGATCGCGCCGGAGACCGCGCCACCGGCCGCGCTGCCCGCGACCGAGACGGTGACCACCCAGGTGTACGCCTCGTTCATCATCGACGGCGGGGCGAGCCGCCCGACCAGGTTGGTCTCCACGGTCAGCGCGGGGGCGATGGTCGCTCCGCCGATCACCAGGGCCACGCCGAGCGCCATCGGGTTCGGCATCACCGCCAGCGCGACGAAGCTCGCCGACACGGCGGCCAGCAGCCAGGCCAGCTGGCGGGGCAGCGCCATCGCGGGCTTGCGGGTGCCGAACGCGAGCCCGCCGATCGCCGAGCCGATGCCCCAGACGCCCAGCAGCACGCCGCCCAGGGCATCACCGCCGCCGTGCTGACCGGCGTACGCGGGAACGATCACCCCGGCCGCGCCGAACGCGGTGCCGAGCGCGCCGACGCAGACCAGCAGCGCGGGGAAACCGGGCATGCGCAGCGGGCCGAGGCCGCGGGCGGCGTCGTCCTCGGCGTGCCGCCGGGCCTGCCGCATGATCGGCAGCCGGGCCATCCACAGCGTGCCCACGAACGTGGTCACGGCGGAGGCGACCAGCGCCGCCGACGGCTCGTGGGTGGCCACCACGAACCCGGCGACCAGCATCGGGCCCACGACGAACACCAGCTCGAACAGCGACGTCTCGGCGGCCATCGCGGCGCCGCGCAGGTGGTGCCGCCCGCTGGCGACGTCGGTCGCGTCGGTCCAGGCCCGGCGGACCGCGGCGGTCAGCGGCGGGTACGTCGCCCCGGCCGCGGCCGCCGCCACGATGATCAGGGGCAGCGCGGACTCACCGCCCCGGCTCACGATCAGCAGGGCGGCCAGCGCGAGCGGGTGCAGCACGGCCGTGACCAGCAGCACCGGGGCCGGGCCGATGCGGTCCGCGAGGCGACCGGCGACGGGGCTGAGCGCGGCGCCCGCGAGCGCGTACATGCCGCCCGCCAGGCCTGCGGCCGCGTAGCGGCCGGTGGTCTGCTGGACGAGCAGGAGCAGCGCCAGCGGGGTCATGCCGATGCCGAGGCGGGCGAGGATGCCGATCACCAGCAGAGCCCGTCCGCCTGGCAGTTGCCACACGCCAAGGTACTGACGCAACGCGGTCACGGGGTCCACCTCCGGAGATCGGTAACGAGCGAACGAGCTTTCGACGCTAACCGTCGGCGGGGTGGGACCGCCTCTGAATTCGAGGGGCTGTCACGGACGTCACCCCGCCGCCCGGGCTGGGCGACGGGGTGAGGTGGAGCCGGTTGTCAGCGCACGTACTGGACGGGGCCGGTGGAGCTGGCCGCCAGCTCGTGCAGGCGGCGGACGCGCTCCTCCATCGGCGGGTGCGTCGAGAACAGCGACGCCAGGCCGCCCGCGCGCAGCGGGTTGGCGATCATCAGGTGGGCCGAGGTGGCCAGCTGGCCGTCGGCGGGCAGCGGCAGGCGCTGGGCGCCGTACTGGATCTTCTGCAGGGCGCTGGCCAGGGCGAGCGGGTCACGGGTCAGCGCCGCGCCCGACGCGTCCGCCTGGAACTCCCGGTTCCGGCTGATCGCCAGCTGGATGATCGAGGCGGCCAGCGGGCCGAGGATCAGCATGAGCAGCAGCACGGCCGGGTTCGGGGCGTCGTCGTCGTCCGAGCCGCCGAGCGGCAGGAAGAACGCCAGCTGCGCGACCATCGTGACGATGCCCGCCAGCGCCGCCGCGACGCTGGAGATGAGGATGTCCCGGTTGTAGACGTGCGACAACTCGTGGCCGATCACGCCGCGCAGCTCCCGGCGGTCCAGCAGCTGCGTGATGCCCACGGTGACCGCGACCGCCGCGTGGCGCGGGTTGCGCCCGGTCGCGAACGCGTTGGGCTGCATGGCCGGGCTCACGTACAGGCGGGGCATCGGCTGGCGTGCCTCGGTCGCCAGCTCGCGGACGATCTCGTACAGGGCGGGGAACTCGGCCTCGGTGACCGGCCGGGCCCGCATCGAGCGCAGGGCGATCTTGTCGGAGAAGAAGTAGGTGCCGGCGTTCATCGCCAGCGACACGACGACCGCGAGGACCAGCCCGGCGCTGCCGCCGAGCCAGTAGCCGACGGCGAGAATCATGGCGGTGAGCAGACCCAGCAGAGCGGCCGTCTTGAGACCGTTGTGGTGGCTGTGCACGATCACTCCTTCAGCACGCGAGCCGGGTTTGGCCCGCATCCCAGGCAACATGACGCCGCCGGGAATTCATCCGTAAGTGACTGTGAGTTCGCTGTACGCGACGCTTGGGCGTGGCGCACGCCACGTCACGGGCTCAGCGCGTTGAAGATCAACTGAGGGGCCAGGCCCACGAGTACGGCCACCGCCGCACCCAGGGCCACCGCCGCCGCGACCGACGGGGCCACCCGGGAACGCACACCGGCCGGGGACTCGGGGGCGTACAGGACGGCGGCGGCGCGCACGTAGTACGCCAGCGCGATCACCGCGTTGAGGGCCACCACCCCGGCCAGCCACGCCCAGCCGGTGTCGATCAGTACGTCCACGATGGTCACCTTGGCGAACAGGCCCGCCAGCCCGGGCGGCAGACCCGCCAGCCCGGCGAACGCCAGCACCAGCGCGGCGCCCCGCCACGGCGCCCGGCGACCGGCGCCCCGGTAGTCGGCGATCTCCCCGCCGTCCGCGGCCGGACGCCGCAACGCGACCAGCGCCCCGAACGCGACGAACTCCAGCACCACGAAGAAGACCGCGTACGCGAGGGCGGCCTGCACCCCCGCACCGCCCGCCGCCAGCGGGGCCAGGATGTAGCCCGCCTGCGCGATCGACGACCACGCCAGCAGCCGCACCATCCGGGTCTGCCGCAACGCGACCAGGTTGCCCACCGTCATGGTCAGCACCGCCAGCACCGCCACCAGCCAGCCGGTGTCCAGCTGCGGCACGACCGCGGCCAGCGCGACCACACCGCCCAGCTTGGAGGCGGTCGACAGGTACGCGGCAACGGGCACGGGCGCACCGTCGTACGTGGCGGGCGCCCAGGCGTGCAGCGGCACCGCGGCGACCTTGAAGCCGAAGCCCACCACCAGCAGCGCGGCACCGACCGTCGCCAGGGTGGCCGGCGCGCCGACGCCCTGCCCACCCAGGTCCTGCACGCTCAGGCCCAGCTCGGCGAGGGCCCGCGCCGCCGCGTCGCCGCCCAGGCTGGACAGGTGCAGGGCACCCGTGGCGGCGTACAGCAGGGCGGCGCCGAGCAGGGCGAGCGCCGTCGAGACGACGCTGATCAGGAAGAACGTGACCGCCGCGGAGGCGCCCGCGGTGGTGACCCGCTCGCGCGGGGCGAAGCGGCGCAGGCCGACCAGCACGTACAGCGGGAGGGTGAGGGTTTCCAGCCCGACGATCAGGGTGATCAGGTCGCCCGCGTACGCGACCGTCACCCCGCCGGTCATCGAGCAGGCCAGCAGGAAGCAGAACTCGCCCGCGGGCGCGGCACCCAGCCGCAGCGTGGGAACGGACAACGCGAGCACCCCGGCGGTCAGCCCTGCGAACACCACCGCGGCGAGCCCCGCCAGCGGGGTGGCCACCCAGGAACAGTCCGGGCCGAGGCAGAACGTCGACCGCTCGCCCTGGCCGGCGACCACACCGGCGCAAACCGCGGTGGCCGCGGCGCCGAGCAACGCGGCACCCAGGACGACGGCCCGGCGACCGGCGGTCACCTCGGCCAGCAGGATCAGCAGGGCGGTACCGGCCGCGGCGTACAGCGGCAGCAAGGCGAAGTGGTCGACGGACTGGGTCACCACGCCCCTCCCGTCAGGATCTCCACCGGGGCGCCGGTACCCGCCAGCACCAGCGCGGGCATCAGGCCGACCAACAGCGCCAGCAGCACCAGCGGCGCCCACGCCGCCCACTCGTACCCGGCCGGGACCGGCCGTGGCAGTTCCGCGACCAGCGGCGTGGCCGGTCCGTGGGTGACCCGGCGCAACAGCCTCAGGAAGTACGCGGCGGTCAGCGCGCCACCGATCGCGGCGACCACGGCCAGGGTGACCCACAGCGGCCCGCCGCGCTGCACCGCGGCGACGACCGCGAACGCCTCCCCCCAGAACCCCGCCAGCCCGGGCAGGCCGAGCGACGCGATCGCCGCGAAGCCGAGCAACCCGGCCAGGCGCGGCGCGGTTTCCCGCAACCCGCCCAACTCGGCCAGGTCGCCGGTGTGCGCCCGGTCCTTGATCGCCCCGGCGAGGAAGAACAGCAGGCCGGTGATGATGCCGTGCGCCACGTTGCCGATCAGGGCCGCCTGCACCCCGGTGATCGTCACGGTGGCGATGCCCAGCAGCACGAAACCCATGTGCCCGACGCTGGAGTAGGCGATGAGCCGCTTGAGCTCCGTCTGCCGCAGACAGACCAGCGAACCCACCACGATCGCGGCGACCGCCAGGATCCCCAGGACTCCGCTGGCCCACACCGCACCCAGCGGCGTCACCCCCAGCCCGATGCGGATCAGGCCGTACGTGCCCATCTTCAGCAGCACACCGGCGAGGACCACGCTGCCGACCGTGGGCGCCTCGGTGTGCGCGTCCGGCAGCCAGGTGTGCAGCGGCCACAGCGGGGCCTTCACCGCGAACGCCACCGCGAACAGCGTGAACGCGACGTACTGCGTGGTGCGGGACAGGCCCGCGCCGCCCGCCAGCACGGTCAGGTCGCCGGTACCGGCCGCGGTGACGACGGTGAAGACGCCGAGCAGCAACAGCACCGAGCCGAACAGCGTGTACAGCACGAACTTGCGGGCCGCCGCGCGCCGCCCCGGGCCGCCCCAGCCCGCGATCACCGCGTACATCGGCAGCAGGACGACCTCGAAGAAGACGAAGAACAGCACCACGTTCAGGGCGAGGAAGGTGCCGACGATGCCGACCTCGAGGACCAGCAGCAGCGCGACGAGGGTACGGCCCGAGCCGCCGTCCGGCGCCCACCACACCGTGTACGCGCAGCACAACAACGTCAGCAGCGTGGTGAGCAGCACCAGCGGGTAGGAGACGCCGTCCAGTCCCAGGTGCAGGTCGAGGTGCAAGGCGGGCACCCAGGAGGTGTGCACCTCGACCGCGGGCAGGAACAGCAACCGGCCGTCCGCTGTGGTCTCCAGCCGACCACCGCCGTACACCGACGGCCGGGCCAGCAGCAGCGCCACCACGAACGTCAGCGCGGCGAACCCGGTCGCGACGAGGCGCCCCGCCCGGTCGCGACCGGCGGGCAGCAGCGCGACGACGACCGCGCCCAGCGCCGGGACGATGACCAGGGCGAGCAGCAGCGCCTGAATGACGGGCGACACCTCGGGCGGGATCACGACGCGGCTCCGTAGATCGCGGCGGCCACCCCGAGCAGCAGCGCGCCGGTGAGCACCGCCACCGCGGCGCGGGGCAGGGCGGCCCGGTGCACGGCGGCCAGCGCCGCACCGAGCCGGGTCGCGGCGGTCCCGGTGCCCTCGACGGCCCCGTCGACTACCCGTTCGTCGAAGCGGCGCAGGCCCCCGGCGACCGCCCGGACGGGACGGGCCACCAGGCGGTCCTGGACCGAGTCGAGGAAGAAGCCGTTCGCGAACAGCGGGCGCACCCGGCCCAGCGCGTCGGCCGGGTCGGCGCCCGGTACGGCCCGCCAGCGCCACCAGGCGGCGCCCGCACCGAGGACCAGCAGCGCCAGCGGCAGGGCGACGGTCGCGCCGAAGTGGGGCCGGTCGAGCCCCAGAGCGGCGCGGAACCCGGGCAGGTAGACGGCGAGACCCAGCAGCGCCGCGGGCACGGCCAGCAGCAGGACCGGCCAGCGCATCAGGGCGGGCGGGTCGTGCGGCGCGGCGAAGTCGCGGTCGTAGCGGGCGTCGTCGAAGCCGACCTGCCAGTCGTCGTCGCGGGCCCGGGCGGCGCCGAAGAACGTGCGCAGCAGCAGGCGGGTGGCGTACCAGGCGGTGACGGCGACCCCGGTCAGCGCCGCCAGCCACACCGTCCAGCCGACCCAGGCGGGTGCGGGGCCGCCACCGTCGGCGGCGTGCTCCGCGGCGGTCAGGACGGTCTCCTTGGACCAGAAGCCGGACAGCGGCGGCAGCCCCGCCAGCGCGCCCAGCCCGATCGCCATGGACCAGAAGGTGGCGGGCATCCGGGTGCGCAGCCCGCCCATACGGGACAACGCGTTCGTGCCGACCGCGTGGATGACCGCGCCCGCGCCGAGGAACAGCAGCGCCTTGAACGCGGCGTGGGTGAGCAGGTGGAACAGCGCCGCCGGTGGCGAGCCGACCGCCAGCGCCCCGGTCATGTACCCGATCTGCGACACCGTCGACCAGGCCAGCACCCGCTTGATGTCCTCCTGCGCGGTGGCGCACAACGCGCCCAGCAGCAGCGTGACCGCGGCCATCACCCCGAGCACGGCCAGCGCCGCCGGGGAAGCCTCGAACAGCGGGAACAGCCGGACCACGACGTACACCCCGGCGGCGACCATGGTGGCGGCGTGGATGAGGGCGGAGATCGGGGTCGGGCCGGCCATCGCGTCCGGCAGCCAGGTGTGCAGCGGGAACTGGGCGCTCTTGCCCGCGACCCCGGCCAGGATCAGCAGCAGCGCGGCCGTCAGCGTCCCCGGCGGATAGTCGTGGGCCAGCACGTCCGCGATCCGGAAGGTGCCCGCGCCGACCCCCAGGACCGCGACGCCCAGCAGGAAGCCGACATCGCCGACCCGGGTCACCAGGAACGCCTTCACCGCCGCGCCCGGCGCCTCGGGCAGCCGCCGGTCGTGGCCGATCAGCAGGTACGAGCAGGCGCCCATCACCTCCCAGCCGACGAGCAGCGGGATCAGGTCGCCGGCGACCACCACCAGCAGCATCGCGCCCGTGAACAGGCTGACCTGGGCGGCGTAGGGCGCATAGCGGGGGTCGTCGTGCAGGTAGGAGACCGAGTACACCTGGACGGCGAGCGCCACGACGGCGACCGCCAGCGCGACGTACAGCGCGGCGGGGCTGACCGCGAACGTCAGGGTGACCGGCAGGTCGCCCAGTTCGATCCAGCGCACCCCGGACTCGACCGGGCCGTCGATGCGGGCCAGCAACAGCACGGTGACCGCCAGCGCGGCCGCGGCCCCCAGCACGCCGAGGGTGGCGGACAGCCGGCGGCGGGTGCGGCCGCCGTCGCCGGGCGGCAGGACGAGGCCCACGAGGCCGAGCAGCAGGGGTACGCCGGGCAGCGCCGGCACGAGGGCGTCGATGTTCACCCGGACACGTTCTCCGTCCCCGCCGCCGCGTCCGGCCCGGCGTCAGCCGCCGTCGTCCCGGAAGCCGTCGCCGTTGTCGCGGTAGCCGTCGTTCCGGCGGCCACTCCGGCTGGTGTCTCCTCCCCGGCGGTCGTCTCCGCAGCGGTCGGGTCAGCGGCCGGGTCCAGCTCGACCGCGTCGACGGCGACGCTCGCCCGAAGCCGGTAGAACTGCAACACGATGGCGAGGCCCACGCCGATCTCCGCCGCCGCCAGCACGATCACGAACAGGGTGAACACCGCGCCGGCGTGCTGCGCGCCGGTGTCGAGCGTGGAGCGGATCGTGGCGTCGGCGGTCACGAAGACCAGGTTGACCGCGTTCAGCATGAGCTCGACGGCCATGAGGACGAGGATCGCGTTGCGGCGCCGCAGCACGCCGTAGACGCCGAGCCCGAACAGCAGGCCCGCCGTGACCATCGGGATGACCGCGTGCATCAGTGCGTCTCCGCCGGGTCGTCGTGCCGGGCGCCGAGATCCGGCCGGGACAGCACGATCGCGCCGACCAGCGCGGCCAGCAGCAGGATCGACAGCACCTCGAACGGCAGCACCCAGCCACCGAAGATCTGCTCCCCCATCCGGGCCGCGGTACCCGTCTCGGGCATCGGGAAGTGGATCCACCGGTACGCGTCCGCGAACAGGGCGGCCAGTCCCAGCCCGACACCGCCGCCGACCAGCGCGGCCGCCCAGGCTGGACGGTCGAGATCCGGCGACGGGCCGATCGGGGCGCGGGTCAGCATCACCGCGAACAGCAGCAGGACCACCACGGCGCCCACATAGATCAGCACCTGCACCCAGGCGATCAGCTCGGCGCCGAGCACCAGGTACAGCCCGGCGAGTGCACCCAGGCTGACGACCAGGTGGAGACCGGAGCGGACCAGGTGGTCGCTGGTCACGACGAGGGCGCCCGAGCCGACCGCGATGATTCCGAGCGCGAGCAGAAGCACGTCGGCGACCGTCACGTCCCGGGCTCCTGACTCGAGCCCGGCTCCGGACCCGGGCCGGGGGTGGGCCGTACCGTTGCCGGTCTGGCGGTCTTGGCCGGTGTGGCCGCGCCCGGGCCCGCGGCCTTGCGCGCCGCGGTGGCCTCCTCCTTCGACGGCTCGCCGAGCGGGTCGTGCGCGGGCGGCGGCGGCACGGTCTGCATCCAGTCGCCGAGGCGTTCCTTGTCGTGCAGCAGGTCGCGCAGCTCGAACTCGGAGTACTCGAACTCGGGGGTCCAGTACAGCGCGTCGAACGGGCACGCCTCGATGCAGATCCCGCAGTACATGCAGAGGGAGAAGTCGATGTCGAATCGGTCGAGCACGTTGCGCTGCCGGGGGCGGGCCGCGCCGGGGACGACGACCTCCTCCTTGTGCGAGTCGATGTAGATGCACCAGTCCGGGCACTCGCGGGCGCACAGCATGCAGACCGTGCAGTTCTCCTCGAGCAGGGCGATCACGCCGCGGGAGCGGGGCGGCAGGTCTGGCTCGACGTCGGGGTACTGCTGCGTCGTGCTACGCCGCGTCATCGTCTTGAGGGTGACGGCGAGCCCGTTGAGCAGGCCCTTGCCCGGCGTGCCCCGGTCGGAGTCGTCAGTCACAAACGCATATCCTGCCCGGTCGCTGGGCGCGACGCGAGCACACCCCCACCGCGATCTTCCGATACGGTGAGCCGCAGGCGCGTGACCCCCTCCATGGAGGCCCCATGACTGGTGCACTGGGCAGCCGTCCGCCAGCCGGGGGCTGGACCACCGATCACCTCGAAGCCATGCCCGAAGACGGCCGGCGCCGCGAGTTGCTCGATGGAGTGCTTCTCGTGTCCCCCTCCCCCACGGACGTGCACCAGATCATTGCCATGCGACTCGGCGTTGCACTGGAACAGACCTGCCCGCCTGACCTGCAGGTGACCCAGGGCGTCGAGGTGCGGATCAGCAACCGCCGGTCCTTCATTCCGGACGTGCTTGTGGCGACTGACGAGGCCGCCCGGCGTCGGGCCGGGCACTACGCGCCGCACGAGGTCGTGCTGGCGGTCGAGATCGTGTCGCCGACCTCGCAGAGCATGGACCGGATCACGAAACCGGCCCTGTACGCCGCCGCCGGAATCCCCTTCTTCTGGCGGATAGAGACGGCTGGCGGCATCACGGTGCACGCATCCAAGATCGACCCGGAGCACGAGGTGTACCAGCCGTTCGGCACGTTCAGCGACGTCATCGATGTGCCCGAGCCCTGGGCGGTCAAGATTCCGGTCAACACCCTCACTCCACGCCATCTCTGACCAGCTAGACCGCCGACGTTGCTGAGTTCGGGTTAGCTTCGCGCCTGAAGGCTTCAAGATCTGGCGTGCCGGACTTCCTGCCCAACGCGCTGCGCGAGACCGGCGAGCCGGTGCCTACGTCAGCACCTTGACGGCCGCGGTGAGCACGAGCTGGGCCAGGGCGACCGGCACCAGGACCAGCCAGCACAGCCGCTGCAACTGGTCCTCGCGCAGCCGCGGGTAGGTCACCCGCAGCCAGATGATGACGAACGACACCGCGAACACCTTGACCAGCGTCCACAGCCAGCCGAGCTGCTCGGCCCACGGGCCGTGCCAGCCGCCGAGGAACAGCACCGTGGTCAGGGCCGCGATGACGACGATGCCGACGTACTCGGCCAGCAGGAAGAACGCGAACCGCAGGCCGGTGTACTCGGTCAGGTAACCGAAGACCAGCTCCGAGTCGGCGATCGGCATATCGAAGGGAGGCCGCCGGATCTCGGCCAGGCCCGCGACGAAGAACACCGCCGCGGCCGGGAACTGCCACACCAGCCACCACGGCTGCCACGCCGCGACGATCCCGGGCAGGCTCAGGGTGCCCGCGGCCATCGCGACGCTGGCCGCGGCCAGCACCAGCGGCAGCTCGTAGCCGAGCAGCTGGGCGGCACCGCGCAGGCCGCCGAGCAGGCTGTACTTGTTCGCCGACGCCCACGCCGACATCAGCACGGCCACCACGCCGACGCCGAGCACGGCCAAAACGAAGAACAGGCCGATGTCCATGGCCTGGGCGACCAGGCCGCCGGGCCCGAGCGGGATCGCCAGCAGGACCAACAGGTACGGGAAGAGCGCGACGATCGGCGCCAGCTGGAACACCCGCCGGTCGGCGGCGCGCGGCGCGATGTCCTCCTTCTGCACGAACTTCACGCCGTCGGCGATGAGCTGCGCCCAGCCGTGGAAGGCGCCCGCGTACATCGGGCCGAGGCGGCCCTGCATGTGCGCCATGACCTTGTGCTCGGCCTGGCCCACGACCAGCGGGAGGGTGAGGAAGCCGCCGACCACCGCGACGACGCGGACGGTCAGGTCGAGCCAGAGCGGCATCAGTCGGTCCCCTCGGTCGGCGGCTCTTCCGCCTTTGTCGGTGCCTCCGGCTCGGGCGACGCCTCGGCGGCGGCCGGACGGGCCGGGCGCTCGCCGGCCGCAGGACGGGCCGGGCGCTCGCCAGCCGCAGGACGGGCCGGGCGCTCGCCGGCCGCAGGACGGGCCGGGCGGTCACCGGCGGCGCGTCGCGGCGGGGCTTCCGGTGGCGGCACCTTGCCCTTGAGTGGCCCCCACTCGTTCGGGTCGGGGACGCCGGGCGGGCGCATCGGGGCGCGCTTGGCCGAGCCGGACTCCGACTCCCCGGGCTCCTTGGCGCCCGGCCAGGCCTTCGCCACCCGGGACGCCAGCACGAACTCCTTGCGCAGCGGATGCCCCTCGAAGCCGGGCGGCAGCAGCAGCGGCCGCAGATCCGGATGACGGGCGAACGTGATGCCGAACATCTCGTACGTCTCCCGCTCGTGCCACGTGGCGCCGGGGAACAGGTCCACCACCGACTCGATCACCGGCTCGTCGCGCGGCACCAGCGTACGCAGCAGCAGCCCGTGCCGGCGCTTGCTGGACCACAGGTGGGCCACCACCCGGAAGCCGTCGGCCAGCTCGTCGACCGCCGACAGCCAGTCGAAGAAGTCGCAGCCCAGCGCGGCCGGGTCCCGGGCGATGGAGACCGCGGCCCACCACCGGGCCACGGGTACGTCCACCACGGCCCGCTCGTGCCGGGGCCCGCCGCCGGAGACGCTGGCGATGACCGGACCGGCCACGGCG
Organism: Krasilnikovia cinnamomea; assembly: GCF_004217545.1. Classification (NCBI taxonomy): domain Bacteria; kingdom Bacillati; phylum Actinomycetota; class Actinomycetes; order Micromonosporales; family Micromonosporaceae; genus Krasilnikovia; species Krasilnikovia cinnamomea. The sequence goes on along the minus strand of NZ_SHKY01000001.1, from coordinate 4,074,406 downwards.
TGCTGCTCGTCCGTCAGCAGCGCGACCAGGCGCTCGCCGACCTCCTCGGGCGTCATGGCCTTGATCCTATGGCCAGCCGCCCGCCGGATCGCTACCGCAGGCCCGGCAGCCGCCCGTTGCGGAACAGGTCCACGAAGTCCTGGTGGTCCTCGCGGGCCTGGTCGCCGTACTTGTGGGCGAAGTCGACCAGGTGCCGGATGAAGCCGACCTCGTCCTTGTCGACCGCCGCGACGATCGACTCCTCGGTGGAGAAGTCGACCAGGTCGTGGCTGGACTCGTCGTCGGCGACCGAGTGCATGCGGGCGACCGCGCGGCCCAGGTCGGCGATGACGCCGGTCAGCTCCTCGGGCTCGTTGACGTCGGACCAGTCCAGGTCGGCCGCGTACGGGGAGACCTCGGCGACGAGCTGGCCGACCCCGTTCAGCTCGGTGAAGCCCAGCCACGGGTCGGCGTGCGCCTGCAGCGCGCGCTGCGACTCGGCGGTGCGGTGGCCCTGGTGCTTGAAGTAGCCGCGGACCCGCTCGTCGTCGATCCACCGGGCGACCGCGGGCACCTGGGCCTGCTTCATGTAGATGACGACGTCGTTCTCCAGCGCCTGCGTGTGCCCCTCCAGCAGCAGGTTGTACGACGGCAGCCCGGCCGACCCGATGCCCACGCCCTTGCGCAGCACCACGTCCTTGATGTTGGTGGCCACGGACCGGTGCTCCGGCAGCGTGGTCAGGTACGCGTCGAACGCGGCGACCACCGTGGCCCGGGTGGCGTCGTCGATCTCGTACACGCCGTCGCCGAGGGAGAAGCGGCGCTCGTAGTCGTCAATCGTGGTCTGCCCGGCCAGCAGGTCGACCCGCGTGTTGAGGCGGGCCTGCTGCAGCACCCGGCGCAGCACGCCGGTGGCGTTCTCCAGGGTGATCGAGCCGATCGCGTCGTCGCCGCCCGCCGCGATGGCCCGCAGCTCGACCAGGTACGCCCGCGCGAACGTGGTGACCAGCTCGCTGATCACCTCGTCGGAGAGGGCCTTGGAGTACCCGATGAGGGCCACGCTGGCGCTGAACCGCTTGAGGTCCCAGCTGAACGGCCCGACGTACGCCTCGTCGAAGTCGTTGACGTTGAAGACCAGCTGGCCGGACGAGTTCATGTACGTGCCGAAGTTCTCGGCGTGCAGGTCGCCGTGGATCCACACCCGGCTGGTGCGCTCGTCGAGGAAGCTGTCGTCGGCGTACCCGCCGGTCTGGTCGGCGTAGAACAGCGACGCGCTGCCCCGGTAGAACGCGAACGGCGAGGCCGCCATCTTCCGGAACTTGCGCCGGAACGCGGCCGGATCCAGCGCCATCAGCTCGCCGAACTCACGGGTCAGCACGTCGATGATGAAGTCGGCTCGCGACTGCGTGGTCATGAATCGCAGGCTAACCGCCCGGAGCCACCGGCGGGGCGACGATCGGCGCAGTCAGCGAGGCGGCGTCGCGGCGCAGCGGGTCCGGCCGGGGCACCCCGCCCGGCCCGGACTGCTCGGCGGCGATCTTCTCCTGCAGGCGCAGGATGCCGTGCAGCAGCGCCTCGGGGCGCGGCGGGCAGCCGGGCACGTACACGTCGACCGGGATGAGCTGGTCGACGCCCTTGGTCACCGAGTACGAGTCCCAGTACGGGCCGCCGCAGTTGGAGCAGGAGCCGAACGAGATGACGTACTTCGGCTCGGGCATCTGGTCGTACAGTCGCTTGATCGCCGGGGCCATCTTGTCGGTGACCGTGCCGGAGACGACCATCAGGTCGGCCTGGCGGGGGCCGTGCGCGAACGGGATCACGCCGAGCCGGATGAAGTCGTGGCGGCCCATGCTGGTCGCGATGAACTCGATCGCGCAGCAGGCGAGCCCGAAGTTGAAGACCCAGAGCGAGTAGCGGCGCCCCCAGTTCAGGACGAACCTGATGGGCTCACCGAGGACTCCTGGCAGACCGGCCACGCCGCCAACCTACCCCGGCGCCCCGGGCCCGGCGCAGCAAGGCCCGGCGAGGACGCGGAAGCCACATCGTCCGGAGGTATGGGGGTGTATCGGCCGTACGTCGGAAGTGGGACCGTGCCGAGTGTCACGCCGAATGCTGTCCCCCGCCGAATCGGCGGGCCTACGCTTCGGCAAATGAAGGCTCCCATCGCCGCCGGCGTCGCCGCGGCGCATCCGGCGACCGCGGAGGCCGGCCTGCAGATTCTGCGGGCCGGCGGGACCGCGGCCGACGCCGCGGTCGCCGCGGTGCTGGCGACCTGCGTCGCCGAGACCATCTACACCGGACTGGGCGGCGGCGGCTTCGCCACCTACTACGACGCTTCCACCGGTACGGCGACCTGCCTCGACTTCTTCGTCGCCGTGCCCGGCACGGACGGCGACATCGAGCCGGACTCGATGGTGGCCGTCGACGTGTTCTTCGGCGGCGTACCCCAGGTGTACGCGATCGGCGGGGCGAGCGTGGCCGTGCCGGGGGTACCCGCCGGCTGCGGCGAGCTGCACCGCCGCTGGGGCCGGCTGCCCTGGCCCGAGCTGGTGGCGCCCGCGATCGACCTGGCCCGTACCGGGGTGATCCTGCCCGCGGCGCAGGCCCGCACGCTGGCGTCGTGCGCGCCCGCCCTGGCCTACGGCGAGGGCGGCGCGGTGTACGCCCCGAACGGCCAGCTCATGCAGGGCGGCGAGCTGCTGTTCCACCCCGGCCTGACGACCGCCCTGGAGGGCCTGGCCGCCGAGGGCCCGGCGGTGTTCTACACCGGGGCGTTCTCGAAGATCCTGGTGGACGCGGTCCGCGCCGACGGCGGCAACCTCGGCCCCGTCGACCTGGCCACCTACCAGGTGTACGAGACGCCGGTGGATCACGCGCGCCTGGCCGGGCACCGGGTGCACGCCCGGCACGATCTCAACCGTACGGTCGACACCATCGCCGCCCTGCCGCCGGACGTCGCGCGGCTGCCCCGGCCGGAACGGGCCGTCGCGGTGGCGACCGCCCTGCGCGACCGGGGGCGCCAGCGGGTCGGCGACACCACGAACGTGGCCGTGGTCGACGCCGCGGGCAACGCCTGCGTGGTCACCACGACGCTCGGGCTGGGCGCGGCGGTGTGGCTGCCCGGCCTCGGCGTCAACATGAACTCGATGCTCGGCGAGGGCGAGCTGCTCACCCCCGACCTGGCCCCCGGCCTGCGGATGTCGTCGAACCTGTGCCCGATGGTGGTCACCGACGCCGAGGACCTGCTGACGGTCGCGGTGGGTTCGGCGGGCGCCTCCCGGATCCGTACGGCGCTGGTCGACACCCTGCTCGGGGTGCTTGTCGACGGGCTGGACCTGCAGCAGGCGGTCGCCCGGCCCCGGTTCCACGTGGTCGGCGACACGGTGCACGCGGAGGCCGGGTACCCGGAGGCGGAGCTGGCCGCGCTGGCCGACGCGGGGTGGACGATCAACCGGTGGCCGGACATCGACCACTACTTCGGCGGCGTGACCGGGGTGGGGCCGGGTGGCGCGGCGGGCGACCCGCGGCGCGGCGGCGCGGGCCTGCACCTCTAGCCGGGCATCTCCGGGTGCCAGGCGGCGCGGGCCATGTCGACGCGCTCACCCCGCAGCGGCACCCCGTCGGCCAGGAGCAGCTGGCGGGCCTCCTGCTCGTGCCCGGGTGGCAGCCGCCCGCCGCCGGTGACCACGCGGTGCCACGGGACCGCGCCGCCGTACCGGGCCATGATCGAGCCGACCTGGCGGGCGGAGTTGCGGCCGGAGCGTTCCGCCAGCGCGTCGGCGACCGCCCCGTACGACATGACCCGGCCCTCGGGGATGCGCTCGACCAGCGCCAGCACCTCTTCGACGTACTCCTGCGGTGTCACCGGCGCCACGATATGGGATCCGGGACCGGCGCGGTACGTCACTCCGCGCAGAATGGTCGGGTGCGGGAAGTGGTGACCGGTGCGCGCCGGATCGTGGTGAAGGTGGGCTCGTCCTCGCTGACCACGGCGGCGGGCGGGATCGACCAGCAGCGCGTCGACGCCCTGGTCGACGTGCTGGGCAAGCTGGCCACGGACGGCCGGGAGGTGGTGCTGGTGTCCAGCGGCGCCATCGCCGCCGGGCTGGCCCCGCTCAACCTGCCGAAGCGCCCGCGTGACCTGGCCACCCAGCAGGCCGCCGCGAGCGTCGGGCAGGGCCTGCTGATCGGGCGGTACGCGGCCGGTTTCGCCCGGCACGGCCGTACGGTCGGGCAGGTGCTGCTGACGGTCGACGACGTGACCCGGCGGGCGCACTACCGCAACGCGTACCGGACGCTGCGCAAGCTGCTCGACCTCGGGGCCCTGCCGATCGTCAACGAGAACGACACGGTCGCCACCGAGGAGATCCGCTTCGGTGACAACGACCGGCTGGCCGCCCTGGTGGCCGCGCTCGTGCACGCCGACCTGCTGGTGCTGCTCTCCGACGTGGACGCGCTGTACACCGGCGACCCGGCCGACCCCGCGTCGCGGCGGCTCGAGGTCGTCCGCGACGAGTCGGACCTGGAGGCGGTGGCGATCGGCAAGGCCGGGCGCGCCGGGGTGGGCACGGGCGGCATGGTCACCAAGGTCGAGGCGGCCCGCATCGCGACCGGGTTCGGCATTCCGGTGGTGCTCACCGCCGCCCCGCTGGCCGGGCCCGCGCTGGAGGGCGCGGAGATCGGCACGCTGTTCGAGGCGGCCGCCCGGCGCCCCACGGCCCGGCTGTTCTGGCTGGCCCACGCCACCGCCCCGCGCGGGCGGCTGCACCTCGACCCCGGTGCGGTGGCCGCGGTCGTGGTCCGGCGCAAGTCGCTGCTGCCCGCCGGGATCACCTCGGTGGACGGCTCGTTCGCCGCCGGTGACCCGGTGGATCTGGTCGCCGCGGACTCCGGCGTGCCGATCGCCCGGGGCCTGGTCAACTACGACGCCGTCGAGCTGCCCGCGCTGCTCGGCCGCACCACCGCAGACCTGGCGGCCGCCCTCGGCCCCGAGTACGAACGAGAGGTCGTCCACCGCGACGACCTCGTCCTTCTCTAGGAGTGACGATGAGTGTCCTGCAGCAGGCGGCCGACGCGCGCGCCGCCTCGTTCGACCTGGCCGCCGCCACCCGCGCCGAGAAGGACGCGGCGCTGCTGCTGATGGCGGAACGGCTGGTGCAGCGCGCGGACGACATCGTCGCGGCGAACGCGGTGGACGTCGACAAGGCCCGTACGGGCGGGTCCACCGACGCCATGATCGACCGGCTGACCCTGACCCCGCAGCGGGTGGCCGCGATGGCCGACGGGCTGCGCCAGCTGGCCGCCCTGCCCGACCCGGTCGGTGACGTGGTGCGCGGTTCCACCCTCGCGAACGGGCTGGAGTTGCGCCAGGTGCGGGTGCCGTTCGGGGTGGTCGGCATCATCTACGAGGGGCGGCCCAACGTCACCGCGGACGCGGCGGGGATCTGCCTCAAGTCGGGCAACGCGGCGCTGCTGCGCGGCTCGTCGTCGGCGTACTCATCGAATGCGGCCATCGTGGCGGTGCTGCGCAAGGCCGTCGCGGACGCGGGCCTGCCCGCGGACACGGTCCAGTTGCTCGACGCCACCTCGCGCGACTCGGTCAAGGAGTTGATGCGCGCCCGCGGCCTGGTGGACGTGCTGATCCCGCGCGGCGGGGCCGCGCTGATCAAGACGGTGGTCGAGGAGTCGACCGTGCCGGTGATCGAGACCGGGGTGGGCAACTGCCACGTGTACGTGGACTCCGACGCCGACCTGGAGAAGGCCCTCGCCGTGGTGGTCAACTCCAAGACGCAGCGGCTGTCCACCTGCAACACCGCCGAGTCGCTGCTGGTGCACGCGGAGATCGCGGACTCGTTCCTGCCGCTGGTGCTGGAGGAGCTGATGGCCGCCGGGGTGACGGTGCACGGCGATCCCCGCGTGGCCGCCTACAGCGACGACGTGGTGCCCGCGACCGCCGAGGACTGGGGCGCGGAGTACCTGTCCGCGGACATCGCCGCGGCCGTGGTCGACTCGCTGGACGACGCCCTGGATCACATCCGCCGCTACGGCACCGGTCACACCGAGGCCATCGTCAGCGAGTCCGTGACCGCGACGCAGCGGTTCGCGGCGCGGGTGGACGCGGCCGCGGTGATGGTCAACGCGTCCACCCGCTTCACCGACGGCGGCGAGTTCGGCTTCGGCGCCGAGATCGGCATCAGTACGCAGAAACTGCACGCCCGTGGCCCGATGGGCCTGCCCGAGCTGACCAGCACCAAGTACGTCGTCACCGGCAACGGCCACACCCGCCCCTGAGCGTCAGTGCTCCGTCGCCGGGAATCCGGCGGTGAGCGAGCCGGCGGTCGGCACCCGGGCCGCCGAGGGCGCGTCGACGGCCCCGCGCAGGCTGCGGCCGGTGACCGCCGCCACGAGCCGCCGGGGCAGTAGGCGGCTCACCAGCGGGACCCAGGCGTTCTCGGGGCCGGGCGTGACGACGGGACGGTTGCGCTCGACCGCGCGCAAGGCGCGTTCCACCACGTACCCGACCTGGCGGGGGCGCCCGACCCGGACCTCGGACGTGCCGACCACACCGAGGAACCCGGTGTCGACCGGCCCGGGACAGACCGCGGTGACTCGCACGCCGGCGCGCCGGTTCTCCGCCCAGAGCGCCTGACTGAACGAGAGCACGAAGGCCTTCGCGGCGCCGTAGACCGCCATGTACGGCGTGGGCTGGAAGGCCGCGATCGAGGCAATGTTGACGATCGCCCCGCGGCCCCGCTCGACCATGCCCGGCAGGTACGCCGTGGTCAGGTCCACCAGCGCGGCGACGTCGAGGGCCACTTCGGTGTTCACCCGGTCGGCGGGCACCTCGTGGAACCTTCCCGCGCTGGCGAAACCAGCGTTGTTGATCAGTGCGTCCACCGTCAGTCCACGCTGCTCGGTCGCGGACCGCACGGCGGCGACGGCCCCCGGCGCGGTCAGGTCCTGAACGACCACGTCGATCCGTACGCCATGGGCCGCCCGCAGCCGCCGCGCCGTGTGCTGCAGCACGTCGGCGCTGCGGGCAACCAGCACCAGATCCGCACCCCGGGCGGCGAGCGCCTCGGCGAATCCCGCCCCGATGCCGGACGACGCACCCGTGATCATGACCGTCTGGCCCTGCCAGTTCATCAGTCCTCCAAATTGTCAGCGTTACTGACGATCAGTGTTGCAGACTGGTGCCGGAACTGACAAGCCGTCCCGTACAGTCGGCGCATGACCAGCCCCGCCGACCAGCTCGCATCCCGCACCGGGTACGTGCTGATCAAGCTCGGCGAGGAGGCGCTCGCGGCGGCCGAGCGAGCGCTGGCGCCCCTGGGGCTGCGCGCCAAGCACGTGAACGTCCTGACGCTGATCGAGGCGCACCGGCTCTCCCAGCAGCAACTGAGCACCGGCACCGGGCTGGACCGCACGACGATGGTCGGCCTGGTCGACGACCTGGAGGCGGGCGGATACGCCACCCGCGAACGCGACCCCAACGACCGGCGCCGCTACGTCGTCAGCCCGACCACGGCCGGGATAGCCGCGCTCCGGGCGGCCGAGAAGGTGCTCGACGAGGTCGAGGCGTCGGTGTTCGCCGGCCTGAGCACGACGGAACGCCGTACCCTGCACCAGCTCGCGGTACGCGCCCTGGCAGCGACCCGACACCCCCACTGACCAGCCGCCGGGTGGCCTCACAGCCGCCCCAGCCCGGCCGGCTCCTCAACGCCGCGTCCCCCGAAGTCGATGACTTCAGGCCAGCCCCCAACCCTAAGTCCCCAAGATCTCAACTTCCTGACGCCGCCCCACGGAGGGTGGTCGGCAAGACACGGGCGGCAGGCCGTAGTCGACCCGCCGCACAGCGAGCGCGCGCCAACATGAGGACTTCGGGTCAGCACCGAACCCGAAGGCTTCAAGATCTGGATCCGCTGACGCCGCCGTGCGGAGGGTGGTTGGCTGGGGGCGTCCAGGGTGGAGAGCCGGGGTGGCGCGGATCAGAGAGCGGCCGCGCCGACCCGGGGCAGCACGGCGCGCAGGGCCGTGAGAGTCGTGTTGACGTCGAAGATCGGGCCCTCGGCGCTGTCCCAGCCGCCGTCCGTGCGCTGCGTCTCCCCGAGCCGCTTGTACGCCGCCCGCAGCAGCCAGTCGTCGCCGAGGTTCACCCGGCGCACCGCGGCGGCCATCGACGCGAGATCGGCCGGTGCCATGCCGTCCAGCCGCTCGGCCAGCACCAGCTGCATCCGGGCCGACTCGTAGAAGTGCTGCTGCTCGTGCAGCAGCACCGCACCGTGCCAGCCCGCCGCCAGGAACGACGGCCACGTCCCGTCCGGACGCACGTGCGCGACCACGTACGCGGCGGCGGCCCGCAGGGCGGACGCGTATCGCGCGGGCCACTGGTCGCGCGGATACGCCTCCACGGCGGCGACGGTCAGCCAGAATCCCGCCACCGAGGTCTGATACAGGGTGGCTTCGGGGTCGCCCGGCGCGGCCCAGGCCGGGGCCTCCGCGGCCAGCGCCTCGTCCTCCTGCCAGGTGCCGTCGGGGTGCTGCACCCCGACCAGCCACGCCAGCGCACGCTCCGCCGCCGGGGTCCGCAGCCCGCCGAGGTCGTCCAGCTCGCCGAGCCGGAAGCACGTGGCGTCCACCGACGGCAGTGGACCGTCGCCGGTGGCGGGCCAGCCACCCTCCGGCGTCTGCCCCGCGGTGATCCGCTCGACCACTTCCTCCCCGGGCACGGCGCCGGTGCGCAGGAAGGAGAGTCGCGCGCGTTCCACGGGGTCACCGTGCGCGACGACGTAACCGATGGCGGCATCGATGTCGACCACGACCGTGACGCTACCGGGCGCCGCGCGCCGCCGCTGCCCCGCATCGGCCACTGTCGCGGCCCGATCGGACACCCGGCCTCGGGTGTCCGATCAGGATGGCTGGATCAGTACGACGGGAGCGACGGGTCGACCGTGTTGATCCAGGAGACGATGCCGCCCTGGACGTGGACCGCGTCGCCGAAGCCGGCCGCCTTCAGCGCGGCCAGCGCCTCGGCCGAGCGCACCCCGGACTTGCAGTGCAGCACGATCTGCCGGTCCTGCGGGAACTTCGACAGCGCCTCACCGGAGAGGATGTCGCCCTTCGGGATCAGCGTCGCGCCCTTGATGTTGACGATCTCGTACTCCGCGGGCTCACGGACGTCGACCAGGAAGATGTCCTTGCCGGAGTCCTGCCACTCCTTGAGCTCGCGGGCCGTGATGGTCGCGTTCTCGGTGGCCGCCGCCGCCTCGTCGGAGACCGCGCCGCAGAAGTCCTCGTAGTCCTCCAGCAGGTCGGTCACGGTCGGGTTCTCCCCGCAGAGGACGCAGCTCGGGTCCTTCCGGACCTTGATCTTGCGATACTCCATCTCCAGGGCGTCGTACACCATCAGGCGCCCGACCAGCGGCTCGCCGATGCCGGTGAGCAGCTTGATCGCCTCGTTGACCTGGATCGAGCCGATCGACGCGCAGAGCACCCCGAGCACCCCGCCCTCGGCGCAGCTCGGCACCATGCCGGGCGGCGGCGGCTCCGGGTAGAGGCAGCGGTAGCACGGGCCGTGCTCGGCCCAGAAGACCGAGGCCTGGCCGTCGAAGCGGTAGATCGACCCCCACACGTACGGCTTGCCGAGCAGCACCGCCGCGTCGTTGACCATGTACCGGGTGGCGAAGTTGTCCGTACCGTCGACGATCAGGTCGTACTGGCTGAAGATGTCGCGCACGTTGTCGCGGTCCAGCGCCGTGTTGTGGATAACCACGTTGATCAGCGGGTTGATCTCGCGGATGCTGGCCGCCGCGGACTCGGCCTTGGGCCGGCCCACGTCCGAGACGCCGTGGATGATCTGGCGCTGCAGGTTCGACTCGTCGACGGTGTCGAAGTCGATGATGCCCAGCGTGCCGACGCCCGCCGCGGCCAGGTACAGCAGCGCGGGCGAGCCGAGGCCACCGGCGCCCACGCAGAGCACCTTGGCGTTCTTGAGCCGCTTCTGCCCGTCCATCCCGACGTCGGGGATGATCAGGTGGCGCGAGTAACGGCGGATCTCGTCGACGGTCAGCTCGGCGGCGGGCTCGACGAGCGGGGGCAGCGACACGGTTTACTCCCCGGGTTCGGCGGTAAGGTGCGGCCCCCATTGTTGCGCGCCCGGCCGCCGACCGGGCATGACCAGGAACACCCGGTCCGACATGCGGGACGGGGAATATCAGACGGCGGGTGGCCCGGCGTACCGTTTGCCGTTGCGATAGGGCCACCCGTAGGCGGTGCAGCCGTCCAGGCTGTAGGTCTGCCGCAGCATGACCGGCGCGGGTTTGCCCTTGCCGGGGCACTTCTCGTGGCCGTGGCCGAGCTGGTGTCCCACCTCGTGGTTGATCACGTACGCCCGGTACACGTCCAGCGGCGCGTCGTAGTGCGGCACCGCCTTGCGCCACCGCTCGGAGTTGATGACCACCTGGCCCGGCAGCCGGCACGAACTGAAGCCCTTGGTGTCCAGCCCGCCCCGCGCGCACATCTCCTCCGAGGTGTCCGGCGACGCCAGGTAGACCGTGAACTCCGCGGGCTGCCCGTGCGGCGCCCGCTGGAACCGGACCTTCCCGCCGGCCACCCAGCTGCGCGGGTCGCCCAGGATGTCGTCCACGTCGGCCGCGAACGCGCTCGCGTCCGGCCCGGTGTCGACCAGCGCCCCGTCGCCCTGGCCCAGGTACTTCTCCACCGCCACGTGGAAGGTCCGCATCGTGCCCTTCGTGCCGAGCACCGGGCCGTACCCGGTGGCGTACTTGAAGGTGCCCGCGGGGCCGGAACCGCTCGGCGCCTGCTGGGCCTCGTCCGGCGGCGGGGCCGCGCCCGCGCCGCTGGTCGGCGTCGGCGCCGCGGTCGTCGGCACCGCCGTGGTCGGCGCCGCGGTTGTCGGCGCTGCCGTGGTCGGCACTGGCGCGGGGGCGGCTCCGGCCGTGGGCCCGGTTCCCTGCGGCTGCTCCTGCGGTGTGATCGGCGCCGCGGACGGAGTGTGTCCGACCGTGCGGCGCGCGGCCATCGGGTCGCGCCGGACGAGCCAGATGATTCCGGCGATCAGCACCGCGACCGTGAGCAGCGCCAGCAGCGCGGCCCGGAGCCGCCGTCGGTCCCCACCGGGGCCTTCGGCCGGTGCCGCGCCCTCGTCGGGCGGGGCGCCTGCCACCCCGGGCAACAGGATCGGTCCCTCGTCGGGTGCGGCATGCGGCGCGGTGGCCAGGCCCACGGCGCCCGCCGACCGGCCCCCGGGTGCTGTGGACAGGTCTCCGGGGTGTACCGCCTCGACCGGGCCGGGTGGGAGCGGTTCAGAATCGGGCGGAGACGTGGTGGTCCCAGCCGTGGCGGCGGCACCCGCCGCGGCGACGTGCCCGGCTGTCGCGGCCTCCCGCTGGCTGCGAGTCACCTCGACCGTGTCCGCATCGGCCGGAGCCGGTTCCTGCGCTGCGGCCGCGTCCGCCCTCGCCGCGCCGACCGCCGATTCGGCCGCGATGCTCGCGTCGGTGTCCAGTGTCTCCGCCTCAGCCGTCGCGGCATCCGGCGTCCGCGCCTCGGCCGCCGCGCTCGTCCCGGCGGCCAGCGGCTCCGCCTCAGCCGTCGCGGTGTCGGGCGTCAGCGCCTCGGCCGTCTCAGCGTCCGGCGTCAGCGCCTCGGCCGCCGCGCCTGTTTCCGCCTCCGCTTCCGCCTCAGCCGTCGCGGCGTCCGGGGTCAGCGGCTCGGCCGCGATGCTCGCGTCGGCGTCCGGTGTCAGCGGCTCGGCCGCGATGCTCGCGTCGGCGTCCGGTGTCAGCGGCTCGGCCCTCATGGCCGTGTCGGTGTCCCGCGCGTCGGCCCCGGTCGCGCCGGTGACGCCGGGGACTACACGTGCCTGCGCCTCGGCGGCAGGCGGCTCGGCGACGTCGCGTGCCCCCGTCTCGGCGGCCGTCGGCTCGGCGACCATCGGCTCGGCGGGCGCCGGTCCCACCACGATCGGCGGCCAGAAGTGTTCCCGGGCGTCGGCCAGACCGACGATGTCGGGCAGATCCCAGCCGGTCTCGCCCACGACGGTGTCACCGCGCACCGTGTCGTCGTCGGCCTCCGGGCCGTCCGGCCAGAGGCTCGCGGGCTGGGACTCCTCGGTCCGGTTCACCGTACCGATGAGCATGTCCACCCAGGCCGCCACGTCGTTCTCGGCGGCTGTCTGGGCCTCACGTACGTCGTGGACCTCAGGTGCCGGGGGTACCTCGTGGACCTCCGCCGGGTGCGGACGGTGGGCGGTGGTCCGGTCCGTCATCGCGGCCCGGTTCACGGCCTCCTGCGTCCGGTGCAGGACGGCCGCCAGTTCCGGGGTCAGCGGGCCCGTGCCGGGGCGCTGGCTCACCGCCCCGGGGGCGGTGGCGCGGGCCGCCGCGGCAGCCGTCGGGCGGCGCCGGGCGGCGGCGCGGGCCGCGATCGCGCTCCGTTGAGCGTCGAGGTCGTCGACCGTGCTCCGGCGCCGCGCTCCCGTGGGGGCCGGGGTGCTTTCCGGCGCCCCGGCGGCGCTGCCTCGCCGGGGCCGCCCGCGCCCCTTGCGGGCCTCGCCCGGCCCCTCGCCGGACAGGCCGCCCCAGGCCGCTCCCCCGCCCTCGTCGGTCTGCATGCGGCGTCGGCGCGACCGGGATGAGACCGGCCTGCCCGCCTCGCCGGATTCGGCCTCCTGCGGTTCGCCGGACCGGCCGGGTGCCGTCGCACCCCACCCGCCGTCGGCGGACTCCGCCGGATCCGTGGCACCACGCCGTTGTTCGGCGGCGGCGACGTCGGACGGGAATCCGGCCCCCGATCTACGCCGGCGTGGCCGTGCCGCCTCCTGGGCGTACGGGCTCGCCGCGCTCGGCCCGGGCGGGCCGCCCGAAGTGGGTGGCGCGTCGTCTCCGCTCGGCAGGGCAGTGCCGCTGCGGCGGCGCCGACCGGACTCGCCCTCGCCGAGACGGCGACGCCGGGGCCGGGGTTCGGTCACCCAGGCCAGAGCGTCCTCGATGGGGTTCTCGACGCGTCTGTGGGGGGCCGAAGCGTCGGCGGATGCGGCGTCCGCCGCGCCGCGTCGCCGCCGTGGCCGCCGTTCCGGTGCCTCGTCGGGCACCTCGGCGGTCACCGAGGCGCGCGGGCTTGGCCGGTTGGCGGCGATCGCGCGCGCCGAGTGCTCCAAGACGGCCCGCTCAGGCGCGCCGTCCTCATCCGCCCGCAACGCGGCCGGCGGGTCGGCCGCGGGATTCACGGAACCTTTTGTCGCCTTTGCCATAGCAAGTGCCAGAGTGCCATGCAAGCACCCCGGGTCACCGGCATTTCGCGAGGAAGCCTCGGATCTTCGGACCCGCCCAGCGCGACCGGACCCGCCTCCGGTGTGGATTAACCGACCGGCAGGCGGGTGTCGGCGAGCATTCCGACGATGCCGCGGGCCACCAGCCGGGGCACCTCCATCTGCGCCACATGCCCGACGCCGGGCAGCATGAGCAGCCGCCCGTCCGGGATCATCCGCGCGACCTGGGCGGGCACCCTCGGATCGACCAGCCGGTCGTCGAGCCCGCCGATCACCAGGGTCGGCGCGGCGATCCGCGCGGCCAGCCGCCACAGCGAGTTGTCACCCGGCAGGTACGCCCGCACGAAGCTGGACACCAGACCCCGCAGAGCACCCAGGTACGCCTTGGGATAGTGCGCGACCGTGTACCGCAGCCGGATCTCCTCGATGGCCTCGGCCCGGCGCTGCGGGCTCACCCGGGTCGTGTCACCGAAGCAGGCCGCGAGGACCTGCTCGGCCATCTCGTCGACCGTCATCCGCGCCATGCCCCAGGCGAACAGCCGTTCGGCGCGGGGCAGCGCCAGCAGCGGCAGCACCGGCCCCTGCGCGGTACGCCGCGGGTCCAGGAACGGCATGGCCGGGGAGATCAGCGTGAGGGTCCGGATCAGGTCGGGCCGCAGCGCCGCCACGACCACGGAGATGGCCCCGCCGAGGGAGTTGCCGACCAGGTGCACCGGGCCGCGCCCGGCGTACTCCAGGTATCCGATCAGCCGGTCGGCGAAGGCGGGCAGCGAGTACCGGCGGCTCGGGTCGCTGTAACCGAAGCCCGGCAGGTCCACCGCCTGCCCCGCGAGGTGGCCGGACAGCAGCCCCGCGACGTCGGTGAAGTTCTGCGAGGATCCGCCGAGTCCGTGCACGTACACGGCGGGCTCGGCGTCCGGGCCGGTGGCCGGGGTGTCGCGGACGTGCAGCATCGCGCCGTCGATGGTGACCCGGCGGGCGGGCCAGGGCGGCGGCACACCGTCGTCGGGCAGCGCGGCGTCAGGGGCGAGAACGGCGCCCTTCATCAGGAGAGCAGGGCTTCGAGGCGACGGTTGACCGCCGCCAGCGTGGCGCGAACCATGGCGTGCCGGTCGTCGCCCGTGACCACAGCGGATCCGGCGATCTGTTCCACCCAGCCACCGTAGGACAGCAGGAGCACGACGACCGCCACCTGCATCGGCCCGAACGGTACGGTCGCCGCGTGCTCGACGAAGCACCGGGCGGGCCCGTCGGCGTGCTCGGACGCCGACAGCAACTCGTCGACCGCCCGCGCGGTGGCCATCGCGCACAGACGCAGCAGGTACCCGTCGACGGCGGGCCCGGTGGCCTCCCCGGCCGCGATCCGGCTGCCCACGGCCAGCCGCACCTCGACGGTGGCCTCCATCCCGAACGTGCTGACCTGCACGTTCTCGATGACGACACGCGGGCCGGGGCGGTCGCCGACGTCGAGGGGACGCGCCGTCACGCCGTTCACGCCGGTGACGACGGCCTCCACCGCGCCGCCCGGCCCCGAGGCGAACGCCGTGCGTTCCAGCGCCCGCGTGGCTCCCGCCGCGGGCCCGACCTGCGTTGCCGCACGCGGCGGGGCCGCCGAGAACGGCGCAGCCGGGGACGCCGAGGCCGGCCCCGTTGGGGTCGCCGGGTACTCGGTAGCCGGGGGCGCGGACAGCGGCGTGGTGAGTCCGGGCGGAGCCCCCGCGATCGGGCTGTCGGCCGGGCGGGCGGGCTGCGGCAGCCTCCGCCGCGGCTCACCCAGGCCCGTGGACGCCGCCGGGACGCCCAGCGGATCCATCCCACCGGAAGCCGCCGGGCCACCCAGCGGGTCCATCCCGCCGCCGAGCGACGGGCCGCCCAGCGGATCCGCACCGGCGGGCACCGACGCGGGGCCGCCGGCAGCGCGCGCCCCGGCAGGCGCCGCCGGGTCGCCCAGGCTGTCGCGCCCGGCCGGCGTCGGCTGGTTGGGAACGAACGGTACGGCCGGGGGCGCGGAAGCGGACGCGTTCGGCGGCGCCGCCTCGCCGCCCTGCATGGCCGCGTCCAGGCCCATCCGGTCCTGCAGCAGCCGGGCGACCTGGCGGCTCACCTCGGCGGGGTCGGCACCGTCGGCCAGGTCGAGGCGCAGACTGTGCGCGCCCGCGGGCGTGGTGCGCAGGGAGGCGTCGCGGACCCCGGCCACCTCCCGTACGGCGGCGAGGATGGCCTGGACGTCGAAGCCCTCCTGGCGGTCCTGCGCGGACAGCACGTCACCGCGGCGCAGGTGCGTCGCGATGCGGGCCAGCGCGGGCGTCTCGGCCGATGGCTCCACGGACGGCGGCTCCGGAACGGTGGGCACGTCCGGCTCGGCCGGTACGCGCTGGGGCAGCGGCTCATCCGGGCCCGCGCCGAGTGCACCGCCGGACCGGCTGGCGTAGCCCGGGTACGCCGACGCGGCGGCGTAGCCAACGGAGTTGTCGGGGGACGGGGCGGCTCCGGACGGTGTGCCCGGCTCGTAGGGCGCCGGGAATCCGCCCGGGTCGTACGGCGGCCGGGTCGCGCCGGGATCCTCGGTGGGCTGGGCCTGCCCGGCGGGGTGGCCCGGTTCCCGCGCGTGCCGGGCCGACTCGGCGGTGCTCCAGTCGACGCGGCGCCCGCCGGGGGTGGCCGGGCGCACCGCGGGGAGGATCGCCCGGGTGGGGCTTTCGGCCGCGCGCTGGGCGAACAGGTCCGCATACCGTGACCGGCCTTCGGACCAGGTCGGCACGCTCGCCTCCGGGCCGTGACCGTTGCTCTCCGGAGCCCGATCCTCGGCGCCACCCGGGTCACCGAGCGGCGGGATCCCCCCGGCGTCGCGGTACCCGGCGATCTCCCCGGAACCACCCTGGTCACCGAACGGTCCGGAGCCGTTGACGCCGTACGGCTGGGGCGCGCTGGACCCGTTGGCGTACGGCCGGATCTCGCCCGAGCCGCCGGCGTCGCCGAACGGATGAATCTCCCCGGATCCGGCGTACGGCGTGGGGGCGACGTCGGGGAACGGGTAATCCCCGGACGAGTGACCCGGCGGCAGCGGCGCCCGGCTGGCCGGGACCGCCCGCTGGCCGAACGGCCGGGTGAACGGGCGCCGCCAGGCGGGTACGTCGTCCTCGGCCTCTCGGGCGGCCGTGCCGCCCGACCAGCCACCGTCGGAGGTCGCCCAGCCGTTCAGCAGGGTACGGTCGCGCGCCTCGGCGCCGGGGCCGCCCGCCACGGCTCCGGTGTCACCGGATTGTCCTGTCTCGTCCACCGCGCGCTCCTCGCTCGCCCCGCCTGAGGCTACCGTGTGGTGGCATTGGCGATAAGTTGCAGCGTCGCGACAATTGCCCTTCCGGCCGCGCCACACGCCAGGCCGGGCGATCCGCGCCGAACCGCGGGGGACCCACACCTCGGAGGTTGGAGAATCATGACCGCTGCGTCCGGCGGAGCACAGACGGCGGGGCGTCCCGCGCGCCTGCCGCGCTCCGCGCGCCGTAAGCAACTGCTGGCCGCCGCGCAGCAGATTTTCGTCGCGCACGGTTACCACGCCGCGGCGATGGACGACATCGCCGAGCGGGCCGGCGTCTCCAAGCCGGTGCTGTACCAGCACTTTCCCGGCAAACTGGAGCTGTACCTGGCGCTGCTGGACGTGCACTGCGACGCGATAATCGCCAAGGTGCGCGGCGCGATGCTGGCCACTCCGGACAACAAGGAGCGGGTCCGGGGCGCGGTCCGGGCGTACTTCGACTTCATGGACCACGAGAGTGAGGCGTTCCGGCTGGTCTTCGAGTCGGATCTGCGCAACGACCCGCAGGTCCGGGAGCGGGTGGAGCGGGTCGAGCAGGGCTGCATCGCCGCGGTGACCGACACCATCATCTCGGACACGGGTCTGAGTACGGACGAGGCCGAGCTGCTGGCCTCGGGTCTGGTCGGCGCGGCGGGCCAGTCGGCGCAGTTCTGGCTGGCCAACGGCCGGCGTACGGGTAAGGAGCGGGCGGAGGCACTGGTCGCGGCGCTCATCTGGCGCGGTATTGCCAGCTTCCCGTTGCAGGGTGAGCCAACGGGAGGAATGCCGCGCGAAATCGGCTAGCCTTCAGACCGGTAGACATCGGCAGGCCGGTGGATTTTATGCGAGGGAGGACCCCGTGGAGGTCAAGATCGGCGTCCAGTACGCCGCGCGCGAGCTGGTGCTGGAGAGCGCGCAGACGCCGGCCGAGGTCGAGCAGGCGGTGACCGAGGCGATGTCGAAGGACAGCGTGCTGACCCTGACCGACGAGAAGGGTCGCCGGGTGATCGTGCCGGTGGGCAAGCTGGCCTACGTCGAGATCGCCGAGACGTCCAACCGGCCGTTCGGCTTCACCACCCGCTGACCCACGACCGACGGCAGGAGATCCGCGGATTTCCTGCCGTCGCGCTGTTGGGCCCCGCGAACCCATGCTCTGAGGTGCGCTTTCACTCGGTCAGGTAGACTTGGCCGGTCGCCGTCGGCATCGATTAGTTCCAGCCGACTGTTGAACCAGGCCCACTGGCTGATCCCGGCCATCGAGCGGTACAGGCAACGTGGTCAATTTGGGCCATGTGGCTGATAAGGGCCATATGGTCGATCCAGGTGATTGGTCGGTCCAGTCGATTGGCGACCCGGGCGTGCGCCGTACCCATTCGGTTCGGCGCAGCGCCCCCGCCGTGCGCGTGCGGCCCGCGAACGACTTCGCGTGTGGCCCGCGCACCACCCATACCGCGCCCTGGACTTCGACGGGCGCACCACGAGAGGCACCCGCAGAACTCCATGACCGAAATCGAAGACACCGAAAGCATCGAACAGGAACCCGCGCTCGTACCGGTCTTGAACCGAGCCCCCGTCCGCCCCGACAGCCCCACCTTCGCCGAACTCGGCGTCCGCACGGAAACGGTCGAGGCTCTGGCCGCGGCCGGTATCACCCGGGCCTTCGCGATCCAGGAGTACGCCCTGCCGATCGCCCTGCGCGGCACCGACCTGATCGGCCAGGCCCCCACGGGCACCGGCAAGACCCTCGGCTTCGGCCTGCCCCTGCTGGAACGCGTCAGCGCCCCCTCCGAGGGCGCCGACGGGCGGCCGCAGGCCCTGATCGTCGTCCCCACCCGGGAGCTGGGCCTGCAGGTGGCCCGCGACCTCGCCGCCGCCGGCAAGACCCGCGGCGTGCGGGTGCTGCCGATCTACGGCGGGGTCGCGTACGAGCCGCAGGTCGAGCAGCTGAAGAAGGGCGTCGAGATCCTCGTCGGCACCCCTGGCCGGCTGCTGGACCTGGCCAAGCAGAAGCAGCTCAAGCTCGACGGCATCCGCGGCCTGGTCCTCGACGAGGCCGACCGTATGCTCGACCTGGGCTTCCTGGAGGACGTCGAGAAGATCCTCGCCATGCTGCCGGACCAGCGTCAGACGATGCTGTTCTCGGCCACCATGCCGGACCCGATCGTCGCGCTGGCCCGCCGCTTCCTGCACCACCCCGTCACCATTCACGCCGGGCACACCCAGGACAGTGGGCCGTCGCCGCTGACCAAGCAGGTCGTCTACCGCACCCACCCGCTGAACAAGCTGGAGATGGTGGCGCGCATCCTGCAGGCCAAGGAACGTGGCCTCACGATGATCTTCACCCGAACCAAGCGGGCCGCCGACCGGGTCTCCGAGGACCTGGACTTCCGTGGCTTCGCGGTCGCGGCCGTCCACGGTGACCTCGGCCAGGGCGCCCGGGAGCGGGCGTTGCGCGCGTTCCGTACGGGGAAGATCGACGTCCTGGTGGCCACGGACGTCGCCGCGCGCGGCCTGGACGTCTCCGGGGTCACCCACGTCATCAACTACGACTGTCCCGAGGACCCGGACACGTACACCCACCGCATCGGCCGCACCGGCCGGGCGGGCGCCACCGGCGTGGCGGTGACGTTCGTGGACTGGGAGGACATGCCGCGTTGGGTGCTCATCGACAAGTCGATGGGGCTCAACATGCCGGAGCCGCCGGAGACGTACCACACCAGCCCGGCACTCTACGCCGACCTGGACATCCCGACCGACGTCACGGGCACCCTGCCCACCGCGCAGCGCAGCCGCGCGGGCCTGTCCGCCGAGGTCGAAGAGGACCTCAGCGGCGGCCGCCGGCGCGGTCGCGAGGGCGGGCGCGGGCCGGGCCGGGGCCGCGGCGGGCGTTCCCGTGGCGGCCGCGACGAGGCCCCTGCCGCGACCGAGGAGACCGGAGAGCGGCCGCAGCGCCAGCGCCGCCGGCGCCGCGTCGACTCCGACACCGGTACGGAGCCGGGCGCGGCCGAGGCGGCCCCCGCGGGCGAGACGGGCGACGAGCAGGGCGGCCGGCGGCGGCGCGGCGGGAACCGGGCGACGACCGTACCCGAATTCTCCGAGGGCGCCGGCGAAGCCGGTGCGGTGCCCGACGGCGACGCGGCCGACGGCGAGTCCGCGGGCCGGCCACGGCGGCGCCGCCGCCGGGGCGGGCGCGGAAGCGGCGGCGCGAGCACCGGGGCGGCCGAATCGGGCGGCTCGGAGGACTGACCTACCGGCCGGGCCGTCGCAGAGACGGCCCGGCCGCTCAGTCGCGTCGGTAGAGGTCGTCGATCCCGACCAGGACGACGCTGTGGTCGCGCTCCGCCATCTGGATGAGCTCGTCGCTGAACCCCGCCGCTGAGTAGCAGGCGAGTCTGGCCTGCTCGGCGCCGAGCCGGCCCTGAGCGGTGAGCAGGCCACGAATACGGCGGAGCCGTTCGAGATGGCTCACGCCCATGGCGTCACCCCATTTGACCTCACCGATGGCGAGTAGCGGCCTGCGGTTGTCGCCGTCGAGCCCGAAGACGACCACGTCGACCTCGTGCGAGGTCCTGTGTCCCGGGTCGCTGACGGTGCCGCTGGCGACCCGGTTGGGGTGGTCGCCGAAGAGATCGGCCGGCGCGAGATGCCGCGTCCAGTGCCGGCAGATCCGCTCGAAGTGGGGCCCGAGGACGTTGCTGACGAAGCGCTTGCGGCTGCGTTGCCAGAGGCGACCGGCGTCGCGCGTGTGTTCCAGGTCGGACCAGATGGGTCGCATGATGGCGTGGTAGAAGGCGACCAACGGCTCGGCGATCCGGAAGCTCGTGCGGTTGTCCTTGAAGGCGTCCGGCTCGCGGGTGACCAGTCCACAGTCCTCCAGCACGGTGAGCGGGTGCGCGAGGTCGCCGGATCTGCGCCCCAGATACGAGGCGATGCCACCGCGGTGGGCGTTCCCGGCGGCGATGGCCGCGAGGACCGAGTGGTAGAGGCCGATGTCGTGCAGGTCGGGCTCGTCCGCCAGCAGGTATCGCGCCTCGCGGAACAGCGGGCTCGCCGGGGAGAGCACGGTACGCAGCACCCACGGATCGAAGTCGTCGGCATCGGCGGGGGTGTCGTCCCTGGCGAACTCGCGACGATACGCCGGGGTGCCGCCCACGATCGCGTTGACCTTGAGCGCCGTCACGGGGTCGTCGACCCCCCAGAACTCCGCGGCCAGCTGATGATCGAGGGTCGGTACGACGAGTTCGAGGCCGGCCCGTCCGCGCAGCGGCGCGTTGCCGCTGAGCAGGCGACCCATGAAGGACATGGCCGAGCCGCAGAGCAGCAGGCTCGTACGGCTGTCGTCGCGCTCCGCCCGCAACGGCGCGAGAGCGTTCTGGATGACCGACGGCAGTTGCGGGTTCGCCCGGGCCAGGTACGGGAACTCGTCGATGACCACCGGCAGGCGCCGCTCCCGCCCGAGGCGCAGGAGCGCGTCGATCGCCGGGTGCCAGCTGTCGAAGGCGAAGGGTGCGGGCGCGCTCAGGTGCTCGGCGAGCACGGCGCCGAGCCGGTTCAGTGACTCGCGGTCGGTCGCCTCGTCGGCGGCGAAATAGAATCCACCGGTCGCCCGGCACAGCGCCCGCAGCAGGAACGTCTTGCCCTGGCGGCGGCGGCCGGACACCACCCCGAGGGTCGCACCGGGGGACGGGTCGGTGACGAAGGCGCCAAGGTCGCGCCATTCGCGTTCCCGGTCGAACATCTCCGGCGGCCTGGCCAGCTCACCCATCGGACCTCCGTGGCATAACTCGGCCTATCATAACTGAAGTTATGCAGCCTGCACCGGGCAGAATGGGGTCATGCCGCAACCCCTGGACGCCGTACTCGCCGAGCTGCGCGAGCTGCTGCTGGATCCGGCGCTGACCCGGGCGGTGGCCGCCGGGCGTCGGCGCGGACAGACCCCGTCGGTGACCCGCGCCGAGCTGCGACCCGTCGCCCTGAAGGCGGGCACCCGGCTGCAGATCGTGACCGACGACGGCGCCCGCCCGTACACGAGGAACGTGGCGCCGGGTAGCGCCGAGGCGGCGGCGGCCGTCGACGCGCTGCTGGCCGAGCCGTTCGGGAACTGGCACATCGAGACGGACCGCACCACCGTGCAGGTCCGGGTCACCAAGAAGGGCGACGCCCAGGTGC
Source organism: Krasilnikovia cinnamomea (assembly GCF_004217545.1). Classification (NCBI taxonomy): domain Bacteria; kingdom Bacillati; phylum Actinomycetota; class Actinomycetes; order Micromonosporales; family Micromonosporaceae; genus Krasilnikovia; species Krasilnikovia cinnamomea. The sequence continues at coordinate 4,052,672 of NZ_SHKY01000001.1, read as the reverse complement.
ACCGGGCCGCCTCCGCGGCGGCGCCGGTCGCGCAGGGTCACGACCGGGCGAAGCAGTGGCTGCTCGACCCGGGGGACCCGCTGTTCGCGGTGGTGGGTGGGACGGCGGCCAAGCGCCGCCAGGTGGACGCCTTCCTGCGCGCGCTGGCCGCGACCCTGCCGGACGATCCGGCGGCCCTGCCCTCCCCGCTGCGGGTCGCGGATCTGGGCTGCGGCAACGCCTACCTGACCTTCGCGGCGTACCGGTATCTGCTGGATCGGGGCGTGAAGGTCCAGGTCGTGGGCGTGGACGTGCGCGAGGACCAGCGGGTACGCAACACCGCGGTCGCGGCTGAGCTCGGCTGTGGCGACGACGTGACGTTCGTGGCGGGCACCATCGCGGGTGCCGAGGTGGCCCCCGTGCCGGACCTGGTGCTGGCCCTGCACGCCTGCGACACCGCCACGGACGAGGCGCTGGCCCGCGCGGTCGGCTGGCAGGCCCGCTGGGTGCTGGCCGCCCCGTGCTGCCACCACGACATCGCGGCGCAGCTCAAGTCCGCCCCGGCGCCCGCGCCGTACGGGGAGCTGACCCGCCACGCGATCCTGCGGGAACGGTACGCGGACGTGCTCACCGACGCGCTGCGGGCGGCCCAGTTGCGGCTGCGCGGCTACCGGGTCGACGTGGTCGAGTTCGTCGACTCGGCGCACACCCCCCGCAATGTGCTGCTGCGGGCCCGGCACACCGGCGCCGAGCCGACCGGGGCACAGCGCGCCGAGTACGCGGCGCTGACCGGCCAGTGGGGCGTGACGCCCGCCCTGCAGCGGCTGCTCGGCTCAGCCTGAGCCGCCCGGCCCCCGTTCAGCCGACGGTCACGCTCCACGCGGCGGTGTGCACGCGGCCGGCGACCTGGAAGTCGAAGAACATCCGGTACCGGCCGGGGCCTGGCGCGGCCAGCCAGAGCTTCACCTTGCCGTCGACCAGCCTCGGCTCCGGGTGGACGTGCACGTACCCGACGTCGCCCTCGCGGACCACGACCAGGTGGCCGTACGCGCCGAGGTAGGGCTCCAGCGCGGCCGGGCCGCCCTCGAACGTGGTCACGGAGACGAGCAGGGGCTCGGCAACTCCGGGCTGCGGGGTCCCCTCGTACGAGACGGTGAAGCGGTCCGTGGTCGCCGTCTGGGCGGGCGGGGGCAGCGCGGCCGGGCGGTAGTTCCCGGGGACCGTGACGTCCACGCCGAGCGTGGCGGGCACCTGGCTGCCGCCGACGATGGCGGTGAAGTCGGCGATGGCCCGGTAACTGCCGGGCTCGGCCAGGTCGAGGTCCACCGTCCAGGTGCCGTCCGGCGCCATGGTGGGGTGCAGGTGCTGGTAGACGGCGAGGTCGCGGCGCACGACCACGAGGTGCAGCGGCTTGTCGTGCACCACGGCGTAGGTGGTGACCGGCGCGCCGCCGGACGCGGTGATCCGGAAGCGGAACGGCTTGGATCGGCCCGCCGGGAACGTGGTCAGGTCCGGCGTAAGAGTGAGCCCGGACGCGGTGATCGCGAGCCCGCCGACCGCCTCGCCCGGATTGGCGTTCGGGGCGGCGGCGGTGTGGGTGTGCGGGGCGTTTTCGGTGCCGGGCATGCCCGCCGGGTGCTGGGCGGCCGGGGCGGACGTGGCGGGGCCGTTCGCCGTGCCGGAGCCGCTGCCCGACGGTCCGGCCAGGCGGCCGATGCCGTACCCGGCGAACAGGACCACCACGAGCAGCGCCCCGAACGCGGCCAGCCGGAAGTTGTCCCGGTCGCGTGGGGTCTCGGCCTGGGTGGCGGGCGGCGGCGCTTCGGCCAGCACGTCAGGCATCGGCGAGCTCGTACCCGGCCTCGTCCACGGCCGCGCGCACCGTGTCCGGCGTGAGCGGCTGGGCGCTGGTCACCGTGACGTTGCCGGTGCCGAGGTCGACCTGGACGTCCTCGACACCCGGCAGCGAGCGCAGCTCCCCGGTCACGGCCTGGACGCAGTGGCCGCAGGTCATTCCGGTCACGGTGTAGGTGGTGGTGACGGACATGGCGATTCCTTTCACGTAGTGCCGCGCCGGGGCACCATCTGAATCTTCGGTCGCGGCCCGGCAGACCTTCGGTCCGCGGCGGGCCGACCGCGCTGCCGGGTCAGGAGCGGACGAGACGGGCGATGGCCGCGGAGGCCTCCTTGACCTTGGCGCCGGGGTCCCCCGCCCGGGCCGCGTCGACGACGCAGTGGGCCAGGTGGTCCTCCAGCAGGCCCACCGCGACCGCCTGCAGGGCGCGGGTGGCGGCCGAGATCTGGGTGAGCACATCGATGCAGTACGTGTCCTCGTCGACCATCCGTTGCAGGCCGCGAACCTGCCCCTCGATGCGGCGCAGCCGGCCGAGCAGGGCCGCCTTGTCGCCGGAATACCCGTGCGGGCCGGGGTGGGCAGGCTCCTCGGCGGGCGCGATGTCGTCGGACATGCCCGCCAGCATACCCCCTACCCGTATGAGCCGGCCGCTGGACCGGTGACCAACGGCGGGCTGCCCCGTTATCCCGGTGTGCCCAACCCCCCGATCATCCGCGTGGGCCTCGCCGTGCTCGCCGCCGTCCTCGCCGTCACCAGCGCCGCTCCCACCCGCGCCGCCGCCGCCGACCGGCCGAGCCGGGCCGACCTGGACCGCCGCATCGCGGTCGCCGCCCAGCGACTGGAGCTGGTCGTGGAGCAGTACAACGACTCGCGGGAGGCCCTCGCCGACACCAGGACCCGCTCGCGCGCGCTGGCCCTGCGGCTGACCCCGCTGCAGCGCGACCTGCGGCTGCGGCAGCGGCTGATCGGCGGGATGGCGGCACAGACGTACCAGCAGACCCGCAGCGGGCCGACGCTGGCGCTGCTGACCTCGGGCACCCCGCACCAGTTCGTGGACCGGCTGCTCGTCCTGGAGTTGCTGGCCGACCAGCAGCAGCGGGCGCTCGCCGACCTGCGGGCGGCCCGGGCACGGATGTCGGACGCGCGCCGCACCCTGGCCCTGCTGGCCGACCGGCAGCGGCAGGAACAGATCCGGCTGGCCGCCCGGCGGGCCACCATCGAGGGCGAGATCGCCACGCTGCAAAAGCTGCGGCAGGTCGCGTACAACGGCGGCTCCCGGTACGCCGAGACGGAGCGGCCGCCCGCGCCGCCGTACGTGGCGGGGCCCGCCGGGCGGGTGGTGGCGTTCGCGTACGCGCAGCTCGGCAAGCCGTACCGGTGGGGTAGTTCGGGCCCGAACGGGTACGACTGCTCCGGGCTCACCTCGGCGGCGTGGCGCACCGCGGGCGTGCACCTGCCACACAACTCCGGCCGCCAGTACGGCGTGGTCGCCTCGCTGCGGCGAGACCAGCTGCACCCCGGCGACCTGGTGTTCTTCTACGGCCGGATCAGCCACGTCGGCATCTACATCGGCGGCGGCCGGATGATCCACGCGCCGGAGTACGGCGAGCACGTGCGCGTTTCGTCGATCGACTCGATGCCGATCCACGGCTACGGCCGACCACGCTGAGCCCCTGCCACGCGGTCAGCCCGCCACCGCGAGCGCCAGCGGCAGGACACCGGCCGCACCGGCACGGCGCAGCGCCCGGCCCGCCAGCACCATCGTCCAGCCGGAGTCGACGAGGTCGTCGGCCAGCAGCACGGGACCGTCCAGACCGGACAGCGCCACTGCAACCTCGTCCGGCACGGTGAACGCGTCGTGCAGCGCGCGGACCCGCTGGGCGCTGTTGCCGCGCGGCCCCGGCGGACCGGGATGGGTGCGGGTCAGCGTGCCGAGCAGCGGGAGACGGCCGACCGTGGCGACGTGCGCCGCGAGGCTGTGCACGAGCTGCGGGTGCCGCGCCGAACCCACGGCCACCACGGCGGCGGGCCGCCGCTGCCACCGGTCGTCGCCGTGCGCCCAGCTCTTGAGCACCTCGATCACGGCGGCGGCGACCTCGTCGGGCACCGGCCCGTCCGCCGCGTCGGGGCCGAGCAGGGTGCGCAGGCGGTCGCCCCAGCCGAGGTCGGAGAGGCGGCCGACGGCCCGGCCGGGAGCCAACTGCTCGCCGGGGGCGATGCGGCCCTTGAGCGGCACCCCGACCGCCTCGAGACCGGTGGGCCACAGCTTCTTCGGCGCGATCTCGACGCCGGGACGCCCCAGGAAGGTGTGTGCGGCGGCCAGGGACTGCTCGGACACCTGAGCGTCGAACTCCGGACCGGCGCAGTTGTCGCACCGCCCGCACGGCACGGCCTCGGGATCGTCGAGGCAGCGGCGGAGGAACTCCATGCGGCAGGCGGACGTGTCCGCGTACTCGATCATGGTTTGCTGTTCGGCGGTGCGCGCCTGCGCGACCCGCCGCAGCCGCTCGGTGTCGTAGGTCCAGGGCTCGCCGGTGGCGAGCCAGCCACCTCGGGTACGGCGCACCGCACCGTCCACGTCGAGCACCTTGAGCATGAGTTCGAGCCGGGCCCGGCGCAGGTCCACGATGGGCTCCAGCGCGGGCGTGGACAGCGGCCGGTCCGGTGACAGCGCCGACAGGACGGCCCGCACCTGCTGCTCCGGCGGGAAGGCGAGGGACGCGAAGTACCGCCAGATCGCCGCGTCCTCGGGCCCGGGCAGCAGCACCACCTCGGCGTGCGTGACCGCGCGGCCCGCCCGCCCGACCTGCTGGTAGTACGCGATCGGCGAGGGCGGCGCGCCCAGGTGCACGACGAACCCGAGATCCGGCTTGTCGAAACCCATGCCGAGCGCCGACGTGGCCACCAGCGCCTTGATCTTGTTGTCCAGCAGGTCCTGCTCGGCGGCGCGGCGCTCGGCGTCCTCGACCTGCCCGGTGTACGACGCCACCGCGAAGCCCCGCGTACGCAGGAACTCCGCCGTCTCCGTCGCGGCCGCCACCGTCAGGGTGTAGACGATGCCGGAGCCGGGCAGCCGGTCGAGGTGGTCCGCCAGCCAGGCCAGCCGGTGCGCCGGGTCACCCAGGCGCAGCACCGCCAGGCGCAGCGAGTCGCGCTCCAGCGGCCCGCGCAGCACCAGGGCGTCGCCGAGCTGGTCGGCCACGTCCGCGGCGACCCGGGCGTTCGCGGTGGCCGTGGTGGCCAGCACCGGCGTACGCGGCGGCAGGCCCGCCAGGAACGTCCGCAGCCGCCGGTAGTCGGGGCGGAAGTCGTGGCCCCAGTCGGAGACGCAGTGCGCCTCGTCCACCACCAGCAGGCCGGTGGTGGCCGCCAGGCCGGGCAGCACGGTGTCGCGGAAGTCCGGATTGTTGAGCCGCTCCGGGCTGATCAGCAGCACGTCGACCGCACCGGCCCGGATCTCCGCGGTGATCTCGCCCCACTCGTCGAGGTTCGCCGAGTTGATCGTGCGGGCGCGGATGCCGGCCCGGGCCGCCGCCTCCACCTGGTTGCGCATGAGGGCCAGCAGCGGCGACACGATGACGGTCGGGCCGGCGGCCGGCTCACCCGCCTCCGCGGCGACGCCGTCACGGAGCAGTGCCGTCGCGACGAAGTAGACCGCCGACTTGCCCCAGCCCGTCCGCTGCACGCACAGCACCCGGCGCCGGTCGACGACCAGCGCCTCGATCGCGCGCCACTGGTCCTCGCGCAGCACCGCCCGCTCGCCCGCGAGGCGGCGCAGCACCTCCTCGGCGCACTCGCGCACGGCCGTACGCTCAGCGGTGCTCACCGGTGTCAACTCAGCCACCCGGCATGTCTACCAGCCCGGGCCGACATCCCGGCGGCTCAGCGGCCCAGGACGGAACCGCCGTTGACGTTGATGATCTGCCCGGTGACGTACCCGCCGCCGGGACCGGCCAGCCAGCGCACCGCCTCGGCGATGTCGCCCGACTCGCCCGGATGCTTGACCAGCGTCGCCGCGACCCGGCTGGCATGGCCCTCCGCGGTCATCCGGTCGGCGAAGAACTCGGTGTCCGCCACGTAGCCGGGGGCGATCACGTTGGCCGTGACACCGTCCGGGCCGAGCTGGGTGGCCAGCTCGAACATCCAGCCGTGCAGGGCGGCCTTCGCGGCGGCGTACGGTCCCGCGCCGCCGCGCTGCGCGGCCTGGGAGCTGATCAGCACGACCCGCCCGCCGGGGCGGCGAATCCGGGGCAGCAGCGCCTCGGTCAGCAGCACCGCGCTGATGACGTTGGCGTCAAACGCGGCCCGCCACTGCGCCGCCACCCCGGGCAGGGTGGTGTCGTCCGACGGCGTGAACCCGCCCGCGTTGTTGACCAGCACGTCCACCGCACGATCCCCGACCGCCGCGCTGACCGCGCCGAGCTGCGCGGGATCGGTCAGGTCGGCGGTGACCGCACTCGCCTGGGGCCCGATCCACGTCACCGCCTCCGCCAGCACCTCGGGCCGGCGGCCGACGATGATCACGTCGTACCCTTCTCCCGCCAGCATCCCCGCCGTCGCCCGGCCGATGCCCGTGCCGCCCCCGCTGACCACCGCAAGCCTCGTCATGCCCTGACTCTAGATCGCGGCGTCCGCCCGGCAGGGGTCAGCTCGCCCCGCTGAGCAGCCCGGCGCGGGCCGCCACCGCGGCGTCCGGATGGTCGGCGAACACGCCGTCCACGCCCAGCCGCAGGAACAGGTCGCACTCGGCGGCGAGGTCGCCGTGGCCGTCGGGGTCGGTGCCCGCGCGGAAGTCCAGCGGCAGGAAGCGGTTCTCGGCGCGGAACGTCCACGCGTGCACGGCGAGTCCGGCCTCGTGGGCGTCGCGCACCACCACGCTGGCGGCCAGCAGCCGGCCGGTGCCGTCGCGCGGCACGAGCAGGTTCTTGGCGGGGCCGATGCCGTGCGCGTACTCCGCGATTCCCGCGAGCCCGGCGGGGGTGGCCAGGTCGCGGTAGGCGCGGGCGTCACCGGCCTCGGTGTGGTCCCACGGGCGGCCCCGGGAGTCGAGCAGCTGGATCAGGCGTACGTCGGTCATCCGGGCCAGCCGGCGCAGGTTGGCGGTCTCGAACGACTGGATGAACACCGGCGCGTCCGGGCCGTCGAGGCCGTGGCGGCGCAGCGCGGTGACCAGCGGTTCCTCCAGCGACAGGCCGATCGCGGCGAAGTAGCTGGGATGCTTGGTCTCGGGATAGACGCCGATCGGCCGGCCCAGCCGCCGGCCTTCGGCCAGCGCCAGGCCGACGACCTCGTCGAAGGTGGGTATCTCCAGGCTTCCGTCGAAGGAGGCGTTCCGCGGACGTACGGTGGGCAGCCGCTCCACCGCCCGCAGCGTGCGCAGCTCGGCCAGCGTGAAGTCCTCGGTGAACCACCCGGTCACCGCGACGCCGTCGATCGCCTTCGTGGTGTGCCGTTCGGCGAACTCCGGGCGCCGCGCCACGTCGGTGGTGCCGGAGATCTCGTTCTCGTGCCGGGCCACGAGCACGCCGTCGCGGGTGGCGACCAGGTCCGGCTCGATGTAGTCGGCGCCCATCCGGATCGCCAGCCGGTACGCCTCGAGGGTGTGTTCGGGCCGGTATCCGGAGGCGCCGCGGTGGGCGATGACCAGCGGGTGCGGCGACAGGTGGGTCACGTCAGGAGTCAACCGGTCGCGGGCGACGGCGCAGCGGGTACCACGTGACCATCACGTGAATGCCACTCCCAGGGGGTACCTCCGCCGCCGTGGCGTGGCGATGGACTCCCACGTTCGCGGCCAGCAGCCACGCGAGAACTCAGGTTGATATTGATCGGCTACAACGCGCCGACCATTGTCAGCAGGCCAGTATCCGACATTGCATTGACATACATGGATGGTTACTCTCTAGAGTGATTGACGAAATCGGCCGCCATCGAAATCCGACAAGGGATATCTATTGCCGCCAAGCACCGCACACCCTTGCCAGTCTCAGCATCGCGCGGATCCGTATGCCAGAGGATTTCCACACCACCAAGGGGGATAACACATACCATGCGAAAAACAGTATTGATCACCTTTACGATGGGGCTTGCCATCGCCCTGTCGTGGACCTCTCCAGCATCAGCTGCCGACACCGCTCCGCAGGTCAAGCGCCATGCAATCACATCAAAGCTGACCGAAAGTTCGCTTAAGACATTCGGAATGTTGCAGTTGAGAAACCTAAAAACAAGTCAGCACGTCACGCCGTTTGCAGCACCGCCTGGCGGCGGTTGCCGCTATCCGGTCAGCTTCAATGGCTTTGCCCAGTACACAAATGGCACGCTGAGCGCAGTCAACCTTGACTATCAGGCGCAGGTTGTGTGTACGGCCACGGGGCCTAATCAGAGCATGGGCGCGATCGTAGACACGGCACAACTCTGGAAGAATACGACCATGCTCGGCGAGGCCCCGACCGTAAACTGCGTCGATTGCCTTGTTTCTCCGGTGTCAATGGACTTCTACGCTTGCGGCGGCGTTACTTGTGCCGGCAATTACTGGGCGAGCAATCTCTATGGCCTAAAGGCTCCTTCGGGATACGCTTGGCCTACCCCGCCGGCCGGCTGCATCGGACAAGGACAACAGCCCCCGTACGAGTGGATACTGTGCACGGTGGTCACAGACACGGTGACCGTGCCGCCAACGGCGTGATCGGCGAAGGGGTCGCTTAGGGGCTCTCGAGTGGCCCTCTATAACTCGCCAGACCTCCAGCGCGTGGAGCGCCACCATCCGCGGGAGTGACCGGCCGAACCGGAGGCGCTGTCATGGAACATTCATCCGTTGCCGATCTTGTGTGCGCGGCGTTGCGCACGGCCGCCTCGGAGACCGCTCGGCGGCAGCCCCGGGTGTTAGGCGCCGTTCGTGCCTTGCGGGAGACGTTGGCGCGCAGCCTTGCCGGTGATGCGGGCGCTGGCATCGCAGTGGATCAGTTGTCTGCATTGGACACCGACCCAGCCACCGTCCGGACGTGCCGGGACCGGCTGCATGCCGCTCTCCGTCAATTGGCCCCGAGCGACCTTCAGGATCTCGCAGCCCGCGCCCATTCCGTGCTGATGCTGACCGATCCAGACAGTACGCAACACGACCGGCTCCCTACGGGCAGCCGAGACCAGTCACACCGCGCCGAGACAAGACGGGTCGCGGTGGGCGCCAGTCGTGCGGGATCTTCCACCGCCGATCCGGTGCGGTTCCTGGCGCCGGTGAGCGCCGCCGAGCGTGAGGCGGCACCTAAGGCCCTTCCGACCGACGTCCTGCGCGCGAAGGCTGAGGCACTCGCCGTCGCCGAGCAAACGCTGGGTAGCACCCACCGCGATACCCTCGCCGCGCGGATCGAGCTCGCCCTCGCGTACGCCGCGGAGGGACTTGCCGACCAGGCCGCGGTCCTGCTACGCCGGGTCCTCGCGGATCGCGAGCAACTGCTGGGCGTCGACCACCCCGACACTGCGCTCGCGCGGTCATATCTGGCCGTGGCGCACCGTTCGGCCGGCAACGCCGGCGCCCGCATCGACCTGCTCAAGCGCAGCCTCGCCGACGCCGAGTCGGAGCTGGGCGAGGATCACCCCGACACTCGCAATGCACGAGTCGATCTCGCCTACACCTTCCGAGCCGCCGGAGAGAACCAAGCGGCGATCGACCTGATGGCACGGGTTCTCGCCGACGCCGAGCGATTGTTGGGGCCTGACCATCGCGACACCCGTACCGCCGCCGCGGCCCTGCGGTGGTGGCGGGATGGTGACGCGGGCTGAGCACCACCCGCGGTGAACGTCATACGGAGATCCACGGGCCTCGCCCGGCTGGGGGCCCGGCCGGTCCGGTGTGCGGGTGCCGGTGGGCCGGGGCCGGGGCCGGGCGGCGCTTGACCTTCTCGACCGAGCCTCGATCGGCCGCTGCGCCCGTCCCCGAGTCCGGCACCAGCACACCGAGGCGCGGGCTCGATGCGAACCCCGCCGCCGGACCGGCCCGTCCACCGACGCCGGGCAGCGGTCCCCCGCCGACCGGGCCGGGGCTGGGCGCACCGGCAGCCGGAACACTCGGTGTCTCCTCCGTCCCGATCATCGAGGTACGCCCACCGGTGCGCCCGGATCCCGCGCCGCCGTCCGAACGCGTCGCCGGTGCGGTGGCGGCACCCGAGCCGGCGCCCGCGCCGCTGCCGGTGCTGCCGCGGTCCGCGCCGCGCCCCGCCGTCCGGCCCTTGCCCGCCGCCTCGGTGACCGGGCTGTCCTCGGTGTTCACCGCGACGGTCGCCACCCCGAGCACCTCGGCCCGGCACGGACTGCTGTCGACGGTGAAGGCCAACGGCAACGGGTTGGTCTCCCGGTACGCGCCGTGCAGGATCACGGACACCCCCCGGCGCGGCGCCAGCGTCGTGCCACCGGCCGCGCGCAGGACGACTTTCCGGCCATGCTGGGTGACCGTGGACGGGGCCTCGACGATCCGCTGGCTACCCGGGTAGAGGAAGGACATCCGCCAGCGGCGCAGCACGCGGTCGCTCGTGTTGAACACGGTCACGAGCGCCTCGAAGCCGGTGCCGGTGTCCTGCCGTACCTGGTAGCGCACCTTGCAGTCCGGGCGGCGCTGGGTCAGCGCGGGGGTACCGGTACCGGCGGCGGCCGCCTGGTTGTCGTCCACGTCGGTGGGTTCCCGCGCCGCCGACCAGGCCACGCCGACCGCCACCAGCAGGGTCAGCGTGAGCGCCACGGCCTGCAGGCCGTGCCGGGCCGCGAACGCCGCCCAGTGTCCCGTGCCCCTGCCGCCCCGGCCGTCGGCGGCCAGCCCGAGGCCGGTGCCGAAGGCGCGGCGGCGGAGCCGGCCACCGGCGAACAGGCCGCCGCCGAGCGGTCGCGCGACGCCCAGCCGCAGGGCGGCGCCGATCCGCAGCCCGGCGCGGAGCCGGAGAACCCGGAGCGCGGCCCGGACCGGACGCCCGCCCCGGGCGGGCGGCCCGCTCGGCTCCGCCGGGCTCGACGACTTGGCCCGGCGCGCGCCGGGCCGGGCCGGGGACCGGGACGGCATGCGCCGCCAGGTGATCGCGGGCCCGCCGGTGCGTGCGGGTACCCGCGCAGCGGTCCGGGCGCGCCGGTCCTGGGGTCCGTGACCGTTGCCGGTGACCCGGCGGGCGGGCCCGCCGGGCGCCGGAACGTGAACGGCCGACGGCACGGCGGCGGGGCGCGCGTCCGGCACGGTCGCGTCGACGTCCACCGATACGGCCGGCCGCTCCGCGCCGCCGATCGGCGGGATGATCGGCTGCACCCCGATGATCTCGGCGAGGGTGTGCGCCACCTCCCCCGCCCCGGGCCGGTCCTCCGGGTCCTTGGCCAGGCAGCGCAGGCACACCAGCGCCACCTCCACCGGCATCCCGGGCAGTTCCGGCACCGGTTCGGGGTCGGCGTACAGGTGGGCGCGCAGCGCCTCGGTGGTGGTTTCGGCGGGCCAGGGCAGGCGGGCGGTGAGCGCCCGGTACAGCAGCAGGCCGAGGGCGTACACGTCGGTGGCGGGTGAGACCTGGCCGCCGGCGAGGCGCTCCGGCGCCAGGTACGCGGGGGTGCCGAGCAGGCTGCCGTCGGGGGCCGAGTCGCGCTGGCCCACCAGCGCCGAGATGCCGAAGTCGACGACCTTGGCGCCCGATCCGGTGAGCATGACGTTGGCGGGGGTGACGTCGCGGTGCACGACGCCCCGGGCGTGTGCGGTGGCCAGCGCCGACGCCACGTCGACCGCGACGGAGACCGCGTCGCGCCACGGCAGGGGGCCGTCCCGGCGCAGCCGGGCCCCGACGGACTCGCCGTCATTCAGCTCCATCACCACGTACGGGACGGTGAGCCGCTCGGACAGCGGGGACTCACCGAAGTCGAAGATCCCGGTGATGTGCGGGTGACACAGCCGGGCGGCGGCCAGCGCCTCCTGGCGCAGCCGGTCGCGGAACGCGGCGTCGCGGGCGAGTTGGGGGGACAGCACCTTGACCGCGACCTCGCGGCCGAGGATCTCGTCGAAGCCCCGCCAGACAACGGACATCCCGCCGGTGCCGAGCCGCTCCACGAGGCGGTATCGGCCACCGATGTGGCCGGTGTCCTGTCTGCCGCCCCGCGCCACCCACCCCATGAGCCGATTGTTGCCCGGTCGGCGACCCCCGGACGGGCCGTCCGGGAAAACGGTGCGAACTCGGCCGCGTGGTTCGAACAAGCGGCTGAAACTCAGCCCGCCAGCAGTTGATCCACTGGCGCGTAGTCGTCGGTGAGCACCCGCGCGTCGCCGACGAACGCGGCCAGCTCCCGCCCCTCCAGCACGGTGACCGCCTCGCCGACCTCGGCCAGCCGGTCCCGCAGCACGGACAGCGGCAGCGGCCGCGCGGCCGCGAGGATGACGAAGTTCGACCCGGCGGGCCCGGTGAGCGCGGCCGGGGGCGCGACCAGCGCGACGTACGGGAAGGCCGCCGCGACCGTGGCCAGCTCGGCACGCAGGAACCGGCGCGGCGGGTAGTCGATGACGTTCTGGGCGTACCAGCCGCCGGGGCGCAGCACCCGGGCGATGTCGGCGGCCATCTCCCGGGTGGCGAGGTGCCACGGGACGACGAGGTGGCTGAACGCGTCGCCGATCACCAGGTCGTACCGGGCGGCGGGCTGGGCGGCCACCCCCACCCGCGCGTCGCCGACCCGGACGCGCAGGTCGGGGCCGGTACGCAGGCCCAGCTCGCGGCGGTCCAGGTCGACCAGGGCGCCGTCGAGTTCGAGGACGAGCTGATCGCTGCCCGGCCGGCTGGCGCGCACGTACGCGGGCAGGGTGAACCCGCCGCCCCCCACGTGCAGGGCGGCGACGGGAACGCCGCGCGGGGCCTGCACGTCGGCGATGGCGCCGAGCCACCGCACGTACGCGAACCCCAGGCGGGTCGGGTCGGCCAGGTCGACGTACGAGTGCGCCGCCGAGTTGAGCACCAGGGTCCGCCCGCCCGGCACGGCCGGGTCCCGCTCGACGCGGGCACAGTGGTACGCGGTCTCCACGTCACACGGGGTCGGCGCGCTCGCCCCCAGGCCCGCTACCAGCAGCCCGACCGTGGTCACCACCGCGCGGGCTCGCGGCCGCCCGGTCTCGTGGCGGCGCAGGTAGGCGCCCAGCGCGAGCCCGCCGACTCCGAGCAGCCCGGCCAGGCCCAGCACGATCCAGCTGCTGGGCAGCGCGGCGACCAGCACGAACCCGGTGCCGAGGGTGGCGGTGATCGCCCCGAGCGTGCCGATGCTGGACAGCCGTCCCACCACGTGCCCGGTCCGGTGCAGGTCGCGCAGTTGCAGCTTGACCACGAGTGGGGTGATGCCGGAAAGCAGGAAGGCGGGCGGGAAGACCGCCAGCGCGGCCAGTAGCAGCACGGCGGAGGCCGCGCCGCCGCGCAGGATCTCCCCGCCGAAGCGGACCAGCGGCAGGGTGAGCGCGGTGCCGATGGCGGCGAGGATCAGCGCCGGGGCCAGCAGGGTGCGCGGGTCGTACCGGTCGGCCAGCCGCCCGCCCAGCCAGGTGCCGTACGCGATGGCACCCAGCGCGATGCCGATGACCGAGCTGCTCACCTGCAGCGTGATCCCGACGTACGGGCCGACCAGCCGCAGCGCGACGATCTCCAGCACGAGCACGGCCCCGCTGGCGGCGAAGACCAGGGCGGTGGCCAGTCCCGAGGGCAGCGCGCGCGGTGGTGCGTCCATCGCGCGGATGTTACCGGCCGAAACCAGTCACAGGACGGACAAGTGGACGTGGTTGGTGTGCGCGGCGGACGCACTGCCCGAGCCGCTGTACGACCGCCAGCCGGTGTTGGGCAGCCAGATCTGCCGGAACCAGATGACGTACATGACGCCGAGGCGGGAGGCGTTCTTGACGAAGTAAGCGGCGAGCCGGTCCCCGTACGTTTTGTCGCTTCCCGTGGCGGCGGAGGTGCGGAACGTGGACTTGTTGGAGGAGAAGTCGCAGGCCCGGCCCCTGGGGTGCTCCCCGGAGGAGCGTTCGCTGAAGCAGGACGTGAAGTGCGTGAACCCCACCGACCGCGCCTGCCGGTAGGAGTTGAGCAGCCGAGGGGTGATGCAGCCGCCGGTGGTGGGGTCGTCGACCGTGCAGGACTCCTTCGGCCACGACCCGTCCGAGTTGCGCGGTGCGGGCTTGGCCAGCGGGGAGTTGACGTCGATGAACCCGCCCGCCACCCGGCCGCCGCCGACGCTGGCCAGCGCCAGCTCGGCCTCCTTCTTCTTGCGGGCCAGGATCTCGACCTGCTTCTCCTGCTCGGCGATCTCGCGGGTGATCGCCTGCTGGGCCGCCTTCGTGGTGTTCACGGCCCGGCGGTAGTCGGCCAGCGCCCGGCCGTCCAGCTGGGCCATCGCGTCGAGCCGGGCCATCCGGTCCAGGAACGCGTCCGGGGAGCTGCTGTTAAGCAGCAGGGTCATCGTGGTGACCCGCCCGTACCGGTAGGCCCGCCCCGCGGTGACCTGGACCTGGCCCTGCATCCGGGCGGCGTCGGCCTGCGCCTGCTTGAGGGTGTCCCGTAGCTGGACCTGGCGCTTCTTGGAGGCGTTGAGCTTCGCGGTGGCTTCCAGGTGACCCTTGGCGGCCGACTCCAGGGCGTCGCGCAGGGTCTTCGTGCCGCCCTCCGGGTCGGCGTGCGCCGGCGTCGGCGCGACCATCAGTAACGCGGCGAGGGCGGCCAGCAGCACGACGGGCACGGACCAGCACCGCCGAAGGAGAGTCGCCGCCACGGTCTACCTCCACCAATCATGAGCGCCGGTGACTCTACCCCGCCGGAGGCCCTGGTGGCAGACCGCTTACGTGGCCGAATACCCACCATCGACGAAGAGTGTCTGGCCGGTTACCGCGGCGCCCGCGTCGCCGGCCAGGAACAGCACGCAGCCCGCGAAGTCGGTGGGCACCCCGTTGCGGCCGATCATGGCGCGGGCGGCGTGCCCGGCGGCCCGCGCCGGGTCGGCGAAGAGTTCCCCGGTCAACGGGGTCTCCACCACGCCCGGCGCGATCGCGTTGCAGCACACGCCGTACCGCGACCACGCCTCGGCCTGCGACCTGGTCAACGCGACGAGCCCGGCCTTGGACACGCCGTAGGCGCCGCTGTTGCCGTACGCCCGGAATGCCTGCTGGGACGCCACATTGATGATCCGGCCCCAGCCGCGCGCCGCCATCGCCGGGGCGAACCGCTGTCCGAGCAGGAACGGCGCGGTGAGGTTCGCGGCCAGCGTCTGGTCCCAGTCGGCGTCGGTGAGCTGGGGCAGCGGCGGGCGGTGGTTGACGGCCGCGGCGTTGACGAGCACGTCCGGCTCCCCGTACCGATCGACGATCTCGTCGGCGGCGGCCGTGACCGCCGCCCGGTCGGCGAGGTCCGCGCTGATCGCGGCCGCGGAAGCGCCCACGGCCGCGAGGTCCGCGACCGCGTCGCCCAGCGGGCCGGAGCGGCGCGCGAGCAGCACGACGCGGGCGCCGGCCGCGCCGAGCGCGACCGCCATCGCCCGGCCGATGCCCGAGCTGCCACCGGTCACGACCGCGGTGCGGCCGCGCAGACCGAACAGCGATTCCAGGTACGCCGACATCAGCGCCCCGCCGGCAGCAGCGTGTCGTGCACCTGGTCCCAGATGCCGGGGTTGGCGGCCACGATCAGGCCGGGCCCGGTGGAGCCCGGCCGGTACTCGGCACCGTCGAAGTGCCGGACGGCGCCGCCCGCCTCGCGCACGATCAGCGCGCCCGGCAGGTGGTCCCACGGCATGACCTTCCAGAACAGGGCGAACTGCTGCGCGTCCGTGGCGACCGCCGGGTACTCGTAACCGGCGCAGTGCTTGCCCGAGGTGACCGTGCCCAGCTGCGGGCCGTGCGCGTCCACCCGGCGCCGCAGGTCCTCCGGGAAGTAGCGGGACGGCACGGAGCCGGTGAGGGTGCCCGCGGGCGGAACGTCGGTCCGCGCGGTGATCCGCACCCCGTCGCGGAAGGCGCCCGCGCCGCGCTCGGCCACCACCATCGAGTCGCCGGGCACATCGAGGATCCACCCGGCGGCCGTCTCGCCGCCGCGCAGCAGCGCCACCATCACCGCGAACGGGGTCCGCCCGGACGCGAAGTTGGCCGTTCCGTCGACCGGGTCGACCACCCACACCGCGCCGTCGTCGCCGAGCCGGTCCAGCACGCCGGGATCGGCGGCCACCGCCTCCTCCCCCACCACGACCGAGCCGGGCAGCAGCCCGGTCAGCCCGGCGGTGAGCGCCCGTTCGGCCTCCGCGTCGGCCACGGTCACCACGTCGCCGGGTGCCTTCTCCCGGACGTCGGCGGCCGCCAGCCGCCGGAAGCGCGGCAGCACGACGGTACGGGCGACCTCCCGGACAAGCGCAGCGACCTCCTCAACCACGAGGCGGCAACCTGACCACGCTGACGAAGAACTCGTCGATCTGCCGAATCACCGAGATGAACCGGTCGAAGTCGACCGGCTTGGTGACGTACGCGTTGGCGTGCAACTCGTAGCTGCGCAGGATGTCCTCGTCCGCCGCCGACGTGGTGAGCACCACCACGGGGATCCGGCCCAGGTCCGGATCCTTCTTGATCTCGGCGAGGACCTCGCGACCGTCCCGCTTGGGCAGATTCAGGTCGAGCAGGATCAGGTCGGGCCGGATCGAGTCCGCGTACGCGCCCTCGCGACGCAGGTAGGCCAACGCCTCGGCCCCGTCGGGGACGACCGTGAGCCGGTTGCGGACCTTGTGTTCCTGGAACGCCTCCTGCGTCATCAACACGTCGCCCGGGTCGTCCTCTACGAGCAGCACCTCGATCGGCGTGCCGTCCAGCCGCGTCGCGCCGGTCATGCGGTGGCCTCCTTGTCGGGTTCAACGGGTACCCCGGCCAGCAGCGGCAGGGTGAACCAGATCGAGGTGCCCTCGTCCACATCGAGGTCCAGCCAGATCCGGCCGCCATGGTATTCGACGATCTTCTTGACGATCGCCAGCCCGATCCCGGTGCCCTCGTAGGCGTCCCTGGGATGCAGCCGTTGGAAGATCACGAAGACCTTGTCGGCGAACTCGGCCTCGATGCCGATGCCGTTGTCGCGGACGTTGATCCGCCACTCCCGCTCGTCCTGTTCCGCACTGACCCGCACCACCGGGGGGACGCCGGGGCGGTGGAACTTCAGCGCGTTGCCGACCAGGTTGACGAAGAGCGTCGTCAGCAGCGCCTCCTCCCCCTCGACCGTGGGCAGGGCGGACCACTCGATGCGGCCGTCGGTGCCGGTCCGCGACTCCAGCTCGGACGACACCCGGGTCAGCACCTGATCCAGGTCGACGTCGGTGAAGCCGGAGGTCAGCCGCCCGATCCGGGAGAAGGCCAGCAGGTCGTTGATGAGCTGCTGCATGCGCTGCGCGCCGTCCACCGCGAACGCGATGTACTGGTCGGCGCGCTCGTCGAGCTGGCCCGCGTACCGGCGTTGCAGCAGCTGGCAGAAGCTGGCCACCTTGCGCAGCGGCTCCTGCAGGTCGTGCGAGGCGACGTACGCGAACTGCTCCAGGTCGCGATTGGACCGGGTCAGCTCGTCGGCCTGCTGTTTGAGCTGGTCGTTGACCCACTCGACCTGGCCGCGCGCCTCGCGTACCTCGGCGAGCTCCGAGGCGATCTGGCGGCGCATCGCGTCCACGTCCGCGGCGAGCGCGACCAGCTCGGGCGAGCCTCGGCTGGTGATCTGCCGGTCGTAGTTGCCCGCGGCCACCTCCCGTACCTGGGCGGCGAGGCCGAGGATCGGGCGGGTGACCATGCGGTCCAGCAGGAACAGCAGCAGCGCGCCCGCGACCAGGACGATCCCGGCCGCGGCTATCTCCAGGACGAGCAGCGTGCCGGAGGTCTGCCGCACGTTGTCCACGGACTGCTCGCGCATCACGAGGACGCGCATCTGCAGCTCCGCGACCGCCGTGCGCACCGGGTCGAAGGAGGTCGTGTCGGCGGCGAGCCGCACTGCCTGCTGGGCGTCCGGCCCGCCCCGCCGTTTCCCCGCGATGATCGGCTCGGCGACGGCGACGCGCCAGGCGTCCGCGCGGCGCCGCACCTCCTGGAGCGCGTCGCGGATCTCGGGATCGGCGTGCTGGTCGAGGGCCTTGTCGATCCTCTCCTCGCTCTGCTGCTCGGCGATGCGCCCCGCCAGGTAAGGCTGGAGGCTCTCCTCCTTGCCGCTGATCGCGAACCCGCGCACCGCGGTCTCCTGGTCGACCAGTGACGTCGACAGGGTCTCACCGGCTATCCGCATCGGGCCGGTGCGATTGATCAGGGTGTCGATGTGTTCGTTGCTGCGCGCCGCGATGACCGCCGCGCCGATGCCGAGCCCGGCCAGCACCACACCGGCCGCGAAGCACAGCGCCATCACCCGGCGCCGCATCGTCCACGCGCGCACGGCGAACAGCCTCATCGGCCGCCGCCCCGGGAAAGCAGCAGCATCGCCACGTCGTCGGCCAGCGGCCCGCCGTTGGCCCGTTCGGCCCGGCCGACCAGCCACGCCGGCAGGGCGGGCAGGGGCACCTGCCGGGCGTCCGGTTCGTCCAGCAGCGCGCACAGGCCGGGCACCTCGAGGCGGTCGTCGCCGGGGCCGGTACGCCCGTCAATGAGCCCGTCGGTGTACATCAGCAGGGACCAGTCGTCGCCGGAGAGATCCAGCTCGGTCGCGGGGGTCGGGGTGGGTAACACCCCCAGCACGATGCCACGACTCGCCGCGACCGGCTGGGCCCGGCCCCCGCGCAGCAGGATGGGCGCCGGGTGTCCGGCCAGCCGGACCGTGGCCCGGTTGCGGGGCAGGTCGAGCACGACGGAGGCGACCGTGGCGAAGATCTCCCGGGCCCGCCGTTCCGACATGAGTACCTGTTCCAGCGCGCCGAGGATCTCCCCGTCGGGCACCCCGGCCAGCACCAGCGCCCGCCACGCGACGCGCAGTTCCACGCCGAGCGCGGCCTCGTCCACGCTGTGCCCGCACACGTCGCCGACGATGACGTGCAGCCGGTCCTCGCCCACCTGGACGACGTCGAAGAAGTCGCCGCCGAGCAGGCCCAGCGCCCGCCCGGAGCGGTAGAACGTGTGCACCGCGACCTCGGTGGTGTCCATCAGCGGCTGCGGCAGCAGACCCCGTTCCAGCCGGGCCGACTCGGCCTGGCGCAGTTCCGCCTCGCGCAACCGCCGGGTGTTCTCGTCGGCGCGCTTGCGCTCGACCGCGTACCGCAGCGCCCGGCTCAGCAGGACGCCGTCCACCTGGCCCTTCACCAGGTAGTCCTGGGCGCCTTCGGCGACCGCGGCGACCCCCAGGTGCTCGTCGCTGCGACCGGTCAGGACGCAGACGGCCGCGTGGCCCGCGACCGCCAGCAGCTTGCGCAGCCCGTCGATGCCCTCGGCGTCCGGCAGCCCGAGGTCCAGCAGCACGCAGTGGATACCCGCCATCAGATCCCGCGCCTGGCCCAGGGTGGTCGCCACCTGCAGGTCGAACGCGGAGTCGGCCTCGCTGAGCAGCTCACGCACCAGGTACGCGTCGCCTTCGTCGTCCTCGACGAGCAGGACGCGCAGCCGCTCCGGGGAACGAGCGGCCGCACCAGCGGGCACAGGGCGGGCGGCCGTCACGGTCTCGGTTCGCCCACGGTGCTGGCGTCCACGGTGCTGGCGTCCACGGTCTGGGCGTCCATGGCCGCGGCTTTCCCGGGGTCCGTGGCCGTGGGGTCGGCGACGGTGGCTTCCTGGGCGACCCGGAGCGCGTGCCGGGCGATCACCTCGCCCAGAATTCCGTGCAGTTGTCCACATTCACGGCAGTGCAAATTCTCGTCGAGGCGGCGGCTGCCGCACTGGCTGCAGGTGCCGTGGTCGGCGGGGTCCCGGTACGAGGCCAGCGCCCGGCACATCGCCCGCACCACATGATCACCCACGGCGAAGGTGCCCTCACCCAGCGCGGTACGCACGCCCAGCACGGCGACCGGTGCGGCGTCCGGAGCGGGGTCGAAGTGGGCCACCCGGTCGATGAAATCCGCGAGCACGGCGGTGGGGTCGAGTGGCTCGGTCACGCGTCCACGCTATGTCACGCGCCCGGGAGATCCATCGGGTACCCGTCGCCACTCATGTTCGATTAGATGGTTGTCATGCGACTGCCTCCCGAACGCTCGCTGGTACACCCAGGTCACCGGGTACTGGCCGGGTTCGCGGCGGCGGCCGCGCTGGTCGCGGTCGGCGCGGCCGTGGTCCTGGGGCTGCGCCCGCCCGGCCCACGCCCGGCGGACGCCGACCCCGGGGCGTTCAGCGCGGGGCGCGCGTCCGGCCTCGTCCGGGCGATCGCGGTCGAGCCGCACGTGGCCGGCAGCGCCGCGAACGACCGCGTCCTTACCCGATTGGTGGACACGCTGCGCGGGCTCGGCCTCGCCCCGCAGGTGCAGGACGCGGTGAGCGTGCAGGGTGGTGAGCCGGAGGCCGACGCGGGCGGCGTGGGGGTGGCCCGGGTCCGCAACGTGGTGACGCTGCTGCCCGGCACCGCGCCGACCGGCCGGATCTACCTGGTCGCGCACTACGACTCCATCCAGACCGGGCCGGGCGGCAACGACGACGCCGCCGGGGTGGCCACCGTGCTGGAGACCGCCCGGGCGCTGCTCGCGGGTCCCCGCCCGCGCAACGACGTGGTGCTGGTACTGACGGACGCCGAGGAGGCGTGCCTGTGCGGCGCGCGGGCGTTCGTCGACCAGCATCCGCTGGCCCGTGGCGGCGGAGTGGCGCTGAACCTGGAGGCGCGGGGCAGCACCGGTCCGGTGATCATGTTCGAGACCTCGGCGGACAACGCCCGCCTGGTCGCCGCGTACGCGCGGGCCCCGCACCCGGTCGGTACGTCGTTCGCGGTGGAGATCTACCGGCTGCTGCCCAACGACACCGACTTCACGGCATTCCGGGAGGCGGGCTTCGCCGGGCTGAACAGCGCGTACATCGACGGTGCGGCGGTCTATCACGCGCCGACGGACGTCCCGGCGACGGTGGACACCGCGAGCCTGCAACAGCACGGCGACAACGCGCTCGCCCTGGCCCGCGACCTGGGTGACCGGGACCTCGGCGGGCTGCGCGCGGGCGGGGACGCCACGTACTTTCCCGCGTTCGGCGCCCTGGTCACCTATCCCGGCTGGCTGACCAGGCCGCTGGCGGTGCTGGCTGCGCTGGCCCCCGGGGCCCTCGGGTGGCTGGTCGGCCGTCGCGGCCTCGCCTCGGGCCGCGCCCTGGCGGCCGGTGCCGCCCTCGCGCCGCTGCCGCTGCTGCTCGCCCCGGTGCTGGCCCAGCTGTTCTGGTCGGCCCTGACCCTGATCCGCCCCGGGTACGCCGCGCTGCCCATCGACCCGTACCGGCCACTGTGGTTTCGCCTGGCGGTGCTCGCGCTGACCGCCACCGTCACCCTCGCCTGGTACGCGTCCCTGCGCCGCCGGGTCGGCCCGGCCGCCCTGGCCGTGGGCGGTTTCGGCTGGCTGGCGGCGCTGGGACTGGTGCTGGCCGCGGTGGCGCCGGGCGGGGCGTACCTGACCGCGCTGCCCGCCCTGGCCGGTGCCGTCGCCGGGCTCGCCGCGATCCTGCTGCGGCCCGCCTGGGCCGCGGTGGCGGCGCTGGTCGCGGGTGCCGCCGTCGCCGTGGTGGTGCTGCTGCCGGCGGTGATATTGCTGTTCCCCGCGCTGGGCCTGGTCACCTCGGGGGTGGCGGCGTTCATGGCGGCACTGCTCGGCCTCGCCCTCCTGCCCATCCTCGACCTGCTGCACCCACCCGTCCCGCCCCCGGCCGAGGCGACCCCACGCGGCACAGCCCGGGAGCGGGTCGCCGGTATCTTCCGGCGCCGTGCCGCGCTGCCCGCGCTGGTGGCGGCCGTCGCCACCCTGGCGTGTGCGGCGGCCGGGCTGGCGGTCGACCGGTTCGACGCCGCGCACCCGGCACCGACCCACCTCATGTACGCGCTGGACGCCGACACCGGCCAGGCCCGCTGGCTCAGCCGAGAGTCCGCCCCGCGCGGCTGGACGGGGCGGCACGTCTCCGGTGACCCGGCGACCGTGGCCGACAACCTGCCCGGCCTCGGCTCGGTGCGGCTGCTCAGCGGCCCCGCGCCCGCCGCGGACCTGCCCGCCCCCCGGCTGACCGTGATGTCCGACACCCGGGCGGGTGACACCCGTACCTTGCGGGTGCGTCTCGTGCCGCAGCGCCCGGTCCGGCTGGTCACCCTGCACGTGGGCTCCGCGACGGAGGTCACCGCCGCCACCATCGCCGGCCGGGCCCTGCCGGTGGATCATCCCGCCGAGGGCCGGTGGGGATTCGGGCTGGTCTTCCATGCGCCCCCGCGCACGGGCATCGAGGCCACCCTGACCGTACGGGCGACCGGCCCGGTGACGCTGCGGGTGATGGACGGCTCGGACGGGCTGACCGGCCTGCCGGGGTTCCACCCCCGCCCCGGCGACGTGGGTGTCGTCGGCTCACACACCTCGGAGCTGGTGGCGGTGGCCCGTACGGTGACGGTGTGACGGGTCAGCGGCCGCGGCGGCCGCGCCCGCCCGGGGAGTCGAAGCGGAAGTGCACGAACAGGCGGCCCCAGTTGTCGCCGTCCTTCTCGACCCGGTGGTAGAGCTGCTTGATCTCCTTCTGGTCGAGGAACCGCAGCACCTTCTTCTTCAGCTGGCCGGACCCCTTACCGGGGATGATCTCGACCAGCGTCGCCTTCTTCTGGATGGCCTCGTCGATGATGCCGCGCAGGGCGCGGTCGATCTCGGTCCCCTTGTTGAAGATGTCGTGCAGGTCCAGCTTCAGCTTCACGTTCCGATCCTATGCGCACGTGCCTGCGTTGCCCGGCGGCCTACGCGGCACCAGCGGCGCGGCCGCCGTGCTTGCCCACCCACATCTGCACCCGGCGCAGCGCCTCGGCGTAGTCGTCGTGCTGCTTCATCGCGGCAGCCAGCCGCAGGTGCGGCAGCGCCTCGGAGAACCGGCCCGCCCGTTCCAGGGTGCGGCCGAGCACGTGGTGCGCGTAATGGTCGGACGGATCACGCTCGATCAGGACCCGTAACTGCGCCTCCGCCCCGGCCAGCTGCGCCGAGTTGAAGTACGCGCGGGCCAGCAGCTGGCGTACGGCCGCGTTGTGCGGCTCCGCCGCCAGGATCGGTTCGAGCAGGCGGGCGGCCCCGGCCGGGTCGCCGGACTCGAAGGCGAAGGTCGCTCTGCGGTACTCGTCGAGAAGGTCCACGCCGATGCTCCCCACGTTCGCGTCGCCGAAGTTTCAACGCTGGCACAACATCGGGCGTACGGCGAGTGTTCCGGCCCGTGCGGCGCCCGGGACCGGCAACCCACAGGTGCTACACAGGGACCCGAAAGACCGCGCACAGCGGCGCCGCCGACAGTGGGGGCATGACGATGGCGAACGCCGGAACCGAGCTGCGCCGCGCCGACGGTGGCCCGGTCCGGGTCATGGTGGTCGACGACGAGCCCACGCTGGCCGAGTTGCTCTCGATGGCCCTGCGCTATGAGGGCTGGGAGGTGCGCAGCGCGGGGGACGGCACGACCGCGGTGCGCACCGCGCGCGACTTCCGCCCGGATGCCGTCGTCCTGGACATCATGCTCCCCGACATCGACGGCCTGGAGGTGCTGCGCCGGCTGCGCGGGGAGTCCCCCGACGTGCCGGTGCTGTTCCTGACCGCCAAGGACGCCGTCGAGGACCGGATCACCGGGCTCACCGCGGGCGGCGACGACTACGTCACCAAGCCGTTCAGCCTGGAGGAGGTCGTGGCGCGGCTGCGCGCGCTGATGCGGCGCAGCGGCCGCGCCGCACTGCGCGCCGACTCGCAGCTGGTCGTCGGCGACCTCACCCTGGACGAGGACAGCCACGAGGTACGCCGCGGCGGCGACCTGGTCAACCTCACGGCCACGGAGTTCGAGCTGCTCCGCTACCTGATGCGCAACCCGCGCCGGGTGCTCAGCAAGAGCCAGATCCTGGACCGGGTCTGGAACTACGACTTCGGGGGCCAGGCCAACGTCGTCGAGCTGTACATCTCCTACCTGCGCAAGAAGATCGACGCGGGCCGCGACCCGATGATCCACACCATGCGTGGAGCGGGCTATGTCCTCAAGCCCGCCGCCTGAGGTGACGGCGGCGCGCTGGCGCTACCCGCCCGGCTGGTCCCTGCGGGCCCGGCTGGTCGCCGTCATGATCGGCCTGCTGACGGTGCTCGGCCTCGTGGTCGGCGCCACCGCGCAGGTCTTCCTGCACAAGATCCTGTACGACCAGGTCGACGCCCAGCTCCACGAGGCGGCGCAACGCGCGCTCGGCGGGCCGCCCGTCCGCGACGGCGCCGTGGACCCCGTCGAGCGCTGGTCCACTCTGCCGCCTCCGGGCGCGCCACCCGGCTCGATCGTCCTCGTGCTCGCCGCCCCCGCCCCGGGCCCCACGCCCGGGTCCGGCGGCTACACGGTCGCCGGGGGCGGCCGCGTGGAGTACCCGCCGTTCAGCACCGGCGTCAGCGGGTCCCCGCTGTTCGGCGAGTACGCGCCACTGCCGTCGCCGGCGCAGGCCGCCCTCGCCCAGGTCCCCGCGGACGCGACCCCGACCTCGGTCCACCTGGACGGCCTCGGCGCGTACCGGGTCGTGTCCGTGCCGACCCCGGGCGGGGCGATCGTCACCGGGCTGCCCCTGGCCGACACCCAGGAGACGCTGCTCACGGTCGCCGCCGTCACGGCCGTGGCGGTGCTCGCGGCGCTGCTGGCCGCCGGGTGGGCCGGCGCCATCATCGTGCGGCGCAACCTGCGCCCGCTGGAGCGGATGGCGGCCACCGCCACCCGGGTCTCCGAGCAGCGGCTGGACCGGGGCGAGGTGGAACTGGCCCAGCGCGTTCCCGAGGGCGACACCGACCCGCGTACCGAGGTGGGCCGGGTCGGCGCCGCACTGAACCGGATGCTGGATCACGTCGGCAACGCCCTGGCGGCCCGGCACGCCAGCGAGATGCAGGTACGCCAGTTCGTCGCGGACGCCAGCCACGAGCTGCGCACCCCCCTGGCCGCGATCCGGGGGTACGCGGAGCTGAGCCGCCGCAGCGGGGAACCCGTACCGGAGGAGGTGGGTCACGTCCTGCGCCGGGTCGAATCCGAGGCGCAGCGGATGACCACGCTGGTCGAGGATCTGCTGCTGCTGGCCCGCCTCGACGCGGGCCG
This sequence comes from Krasilnikovia cinnamomea, assembly GCF_004217545.1. NCBI lineage: Bacteria > Bacillati > Actinomycetota > Actinomycetes > Micromonosporales > Micromonosporaceae > Krasilnikovia > Krasilnikovia cinnamomea. The sequence continues at coordinate 4,027,647 of NZ_SHKY01000001.1, read as the reverse complement.
TCCCCTGGCCCACGACCCGGTGGACGTCACCGCCCTGGTGGTGGACGCGGTCAGCGACGCCCACGCCGCCGGGCCCCGCCACGACTGGCGGCTGGAGGTGCCCGACGAACCGGTCACGGTGCTCGGCGACTCCGCCCGGCTACACCAGGTGCTGGCCAATCTGCTGGCCAACGCCCGTACGCACACCCCCGAGGGCACCACCGTGACCGTCGCGGTGAGCGCGACCCCCGACGCGGCCGTGCTGCGGGTGACCGACAGCGGCCCGGGCATCCCGGCCGAGCTGCAGCCGCACATCTTCGAGCGCTTCGCCCGGGGGGACAGCTCCCGTTCGCGGGCGGCGGGCAGCACCGGCCTGGGCCTGTCGATCGTGTACGCGGTGGTGACCGCGCACGGCGGCACGGTGTCGGTGCGCAGCGAGCCCGGCCGCACCGAGTTCACGGTCCGGCTGCCCACCACCGGCGCGGCGGACTGCCCGGACCCCACGTGACCGGCCACACCCCCCGGTGACGGCGGGCAGCGGCTATGCTGTGCGACGTGTCGCGTTGGTATTCGTGGTTTACGAGGCCGGCTCCCGCCGGTGCCTCGGCCATGACCCCATGACCTGAGACACCCGCCAGAGCCGGCCGAGGCAGCGACCACGTCGCTGCCTTTTCGTTTGTGACGAGCATGCCGGCTCGCGCTCGGGGCGCCGGCCCCACGAGCGCCCGGCGGAAGGAAGACTGTCGTGACCATCCCCGAGGTGCAGCGGGTCCGGGACCAGCGCATCGAGAAGGTCGTGCCGCTGATGAGCCCGGCGCTGCTGCACCACGAGCTGCCGTTGGTCGCCGAGCTGCACGACACCGTGCTGGACAGCCGCCGCCAGGTCGAGGCGATCGTCGAGGGCCGGGACCAGCGCCTGCTGGTCGTGGTCGGCCCCTGCTCGGTGCACGACCCGAACGCCGCCCGCGAGTACGCGGACCGCCTGCGCGAGCAGGCCACCCGCCTCGCCGACGACCTGCTGATCGTCATGCGGGTGTACTTCGAGAAGCCCCGCTCCACGGTCGGCTGGAAGGGCCTGATCAACGACCCGGCGCTGGACGGCACCGGCGACGTCGGCACCGGCCTGCGGGTCGCCCGGTCACTGCTGCTGGAGGTGGTCCGGCACGGGCTGCCCGTGGCGGTGGAGTTCCTCGACCCGATCACCCCGCAGTACATCGCGGACACGGTGGCCTGGGGCGCGATCGGCGCCCGTACGGTGGAGTCGCAGGTGCACCGGCAGCTCGCCTCGGGCCTGTCCATGCCGATCGGCATGAAGAACCGCCCCGACGGCAGCATCTCCACCGCCATCGACGCGATCAACGCGGCGGCCGTGTCGCACGTCTTCCCCGGCATCGACTACTCGGGCACCCCGGCGATCCTGCACACCCGGGGCAACCCGGACTGCCACCTGGTGTTGCGCGGTGGCGGCGGCAAGCCCAACTACGGCGCCGCCGACGTGGCCGCCGCGTTGAAGTTGCTGGCCAAGGCCGGGCTGCCGGAGCGGCTGGTCATCGACTGCTCGCACGGCAACAGCAGCAAGGACCACCTGCGCCAGCCACTGGTCGCCGACGACGTGGCCGCCCAGATGGAGGCGGGGCAGCACGGCATCGCCGGGGTGATGCTGGAGAGCTTCCTCGTCCCCGGCCGTCAGGACCTGGGCGGCGACCTGACGTACGGCCAATCGGTCACGGACGCCTGCATGGGCTGGGACCCCACCGTCGCCGTCCTGGAGCGCCTCGCCCAGGCCGCCGCCAAGCGCCGCACGGTCTGACCTGCCTCCCCCGCCACGGTGATCATGGGTCGCTGCCGCAGCCACCGGCGCGGAACGGCACCCCATGATCGCCACGGCGGGCGGCTCCTGATCAGCCGGGCGTCGATGCCGACTGCTCGATCCGTTCGAAGATGTCGGCGTCGGTCTCCTGCTGCCACGGAGGCAGCTCGCTCCAGTCCGCCACGTAAGCCGGCTTGGGGTCAGGGAAGTGCTTGTATATCTGCGCGATCCAACAAATGGCCACGAAACGGCCTCGCTGTTCCCTGCTCAGTCTGCGGGTGTTCCCGGCACTGGCCAGCGCTTGCAGCCGCCGTCCAACGACGCCCGATCCGGTCCGTCGGGCGATCTCGAGCGCCTCCTACGCGAATCCAACAGCATCGAGGAGTATGGCGGCCGAGGACGCTCCGGGAGGGACTCACGGTGTGAGCCTCACAGATCTTGAGGAGTTCGGGTCAGGTGCTGACCCGAACTCTTCAACATCCGATGATGACCTCGGCCGGCTGGCCGAGCTGGGGCTCCTGCACGCACAGGGTGAGACCCGGGGCCGGTACTACACGGCCGGGGAGCCGCTGCGTGACCTGCGCGCGGAGTGCCGCCGGCGGCGGCGGCCCGTCACCGATCCCTACCCGTGGATGCGGTCGCGGCTCGCCGAGGCCCGGGGGCCGCGCCCGACAAGCGGGCCGGCAGGACTCACAGCGGGCGCATAGAGAGGCCACAAGGGCGGGACAGGGCACGGCCCGAGAGTCATCGGGTACGCATCCGACACCGTCCCGAAGGATTCCCGATGACCTCGACGTTGCCCGTACCGCCGATGGCGGCGCCGGTGGAGTCCGCGCCGCCGCCCCCGACGGACCGTCACCGCTCCCGGTGGTCGGCGTTCCTGCGCGGCCCCGCCACCGACCCGGCCTGGGCCCGGCCCGCCCTGCTCGCCCTGCTCGCCGTCACCGCGGTGCTCTACCTGTGGGGACTTGGCGCGTCGGGCTGGGCGAACGCGTTCTACTCCGCCGCCGTCCAGGCGGGCTCGGTCAGCTGGAAGGCGTTCTTCTACGGCTCGTCCGACGCGGCGAACTCGATCACGGTCGACAAGACGCCCGCGTCGCTCTGGGTGATGGCGCTGTCGGTGCGCCTGTTCGGCCTGAACGCGTGGAGCCTGCTCGTCCCGCAGGCGCTGATGGGTGTCGCCACGGTGGGCCTGCTGTTCGCCACCGTGCGGCGCTGGTTCGGCGCGGCGGCGGGCCTGATCGCCGGGGCGGTGGCCGCGCTGACACCGGTGGCCGTGCTGATGTTCCGGTTCAACAATCCCGACGCGCTGCTCGTGCTGCTGATGGTGGCCGGGGCGTACGCGACCGTGCGGGCGATCGAGCGGGGCGCGACCCGGTGGCTGGTGCTGGCGGGCGTCCTGGTCGGCTTCGGCTTCCTCACCAAGATGCTGCAGGCCCTGCTGGTGGTTCCCGCGTACGCGCTGGCGTATCTGATCGCCGGGCCGCCGAAGCTGGGCAAGCGGATCTGGCAGCTGCTGCTGGCCGGGCTCGCCGTGGTCGTGTCGGCGGGCTGGTACATCGCCATCGTGGAGCTGGTGCCCGCCTCGATGCGTCCCTACATCGGCGGGTCGCAGAACAACAGCCTGCTCGAACTGACCCTGGGCTACAACGGGTTGGGCCGGTTGAGCGGCAACGAGACCGGCAGTGTCGGCGGTGGCGGCCGGCCGGGCGGCGGTGGCTGGGGGCAGACCGGGCTGCTGCGCATGTTCGACGCCGAGCAGGGCGGGCAGATCTCCTGGCTGCTGCCGGCGGCGCTGATCGTGCTCGTCGCCGGGCTGGTGCTGACGGCCCGCGCGGGCCGTACGGACCGGCGCCGCGCCGGGCTGATCCTGTGGGGTGGCTGGCTGCTCGGCACGGGCCTGGTTTTCAGCCTCATGCAGGGCATCTTCCACGCGTACTACACGGTCGCGCTGGCTCCGGCCGTCGGTGCGGTCGTGGGCATGGGTTCGGTGCTGCTGTGGCGGGTCCGGCGGCACTGGCTGGCCGCGTTGACACTGTCGGCGGCGATCGCGGTGACCACCTGGTGGTCGTACGTGCTGCTGGGTCGCAGCGCGGACTTCCTGCCCTGGTTGCGTCCCGTGGTGCTGGTCGGCGGCCTGGCGGCGGCGGTCCTGGTCCTTGGCGCTTCGCTGCGCCTGGGTCCGCGGGCGGCGGCACTCAGCGCGGGATTGGCGCTGGCCGCGGTCCTGGCCGGGCCCGCTGCGTACGCAGTGCAGACCGCCGGGCAGGCGCACACCGGGTCGATCCCGTCGGCCGGACCGGCGGTAGCCGGTGGCGGCTTCGGTGGACCGGGGGGCGACGGGCGCCGGGCTGGCCGGACCTTCCCCGGCGGCACCGCACCAGGCGGCACCGCACCCGGCGGCACCGCACCCGGCAGCACCGCACCCGGCAGCACCGCACCCGGCAGCACCGCACCCGGCAGCACCGCACCAGGTGGGAACGCTTCCGGCGCGACCGGTGGGTTCCCGGGCTTCCCCGGTGGGCCGGGTGGATTCCCCGGTGGGCCGGGTGGGTTCCCGGGCGGAATGCCCAACGGAACAGGGTCCACGCCTGGCGCGACGGGCCAGCAGGGCGGAAACACCGGCGGGTTCCCCGGTGGCGGGATGCGCGGTGGCGGCCTCCTCGACGCGGCGACCGTCAGTGCCGAGATGAAGGCGCTACTGGAAGCCGACGCGGACTCCTACACCTGGGTGGCCGCGGCCGTCGGCTCGCAGAGCGCCTCGGGCTACCAGCTCGCGACCGGAAAGCCGGTCATGCCGGTCGGCGGCTTCAACGGCAGCGACCCCTCACCCACCCTGGCCCAGTTCCAGCAGTACGTCCGCGAGGGAAAGATCCACTACTTCATCGGTGGCGGCGGCTTCGGCGGCCTCGGCTTCGCCGCACCCCCCGGCACCGCACCCCCCGGCACCACAACCGGCGGCACCACGACCGGCAGCACCACGACCGGCAGCCAGGGTGGCGCCCCGGCCGGGATGCCGGGCGCTGGGCCCGGCGGCGGGCAGAACGGCGGCAGCCGCGCAAGCTTCCAGATCGCCGAGTGGGTGGCCGCCAACTTCACCGCCCGAACCGTGGGCAACACCACCGTGTACGACCTCACCGCGCCCACCACGACGCGGTGACCGAACACCACACCCGCCCGCAGGCGGCTCCCCTCGCCGGGAGCCGCCTGCGCGGCGTGTCCACGACCGATGTGGACGGTGCGCAGGCGGTAACCGACCAGCACAACCAAAACACCGACCGGCGGGTGCGAGGCACTCACAGGGCGGGCACAGCATCGGCACACTCGGGGCAAAGCACCGGGGTCGACCGTTCAGGCATGAGCCTTTCGACGCTTCCCTCCGCCGCGGCCACCTCCACGCCGCTGACCACACCCGTACTCGACGTGGTCGTCCCCGTCTACAACGAGGAGATCGACCTGGAGCCGTGCGTACGCCGCCTGCACGCGCACCTCGCCGACCAGTTCCCGTACCGGTTCCGGATCACGATCGCGGACAACGCCAGCACCGACACCACCGCGGAGGTGGCCGCCCGCCTGGCCGCCGAGTTGCCGGACATCGTCGCCGTACGGCTGGCCGAGAAGGGCCGCGGGCGGGCGTTGAAGCACGTGTGGACCCGGTCGGACGCCGCGGTGCTGGCGTACATGGACGTGGACCTGTCCACCGACCTGGCCGCGCTGCTGCCGCTGGTCGCGCCGCTGATCTCGGGCCACTCGGACCTGGCCATCGGCTCCCGGCTGTCCCGGGGTTCCCGCGTGGTGCGCGGCGCCAAGCGCGAGTTCATCTCCCGCGGCTACAACCTGTTGCTGCGCGGCACCCTGGCGGCCCGGTTCTCCGACGCCCAGTGCGGTTTCAAGGCTATCCGCGCGGACGTCGCCGAGCGGCTGCTGCCGCTGGTCGAGGACACCGGCTGGTTCTTCGACACGGAGATGCTGGTGCTGGCCGAGCGTTCGGGGCTGCGCATCCATGAGGTGCCGGTGGACTGGGTGGACGATCCGGACAGCCGGGTGGACATCGTGGCCACCGCGATCGCCGACCTCACGGGCATCGTCCGGCTGGGTCGCGGGCTGGCGTCGGGGCGGCTGCCGGTGGCCACACTGCGCGAACAGCTGGGCCGCAATCCGCTGCCGGTCGCGGGTGTCCCGGCGGGACTGGCGGGCCAACTGCTGCGCTTCGCCGCGGTCGGCGTCGCCAGTACGTGCGCGTACCTGGTGCTGTACGCGCTGCTGCGGGTGGGGGTCGGGCCGCAGGCCGCGAACCTCGTCGCGCTGCTGGTGACGGCGGTGGCCAACACGGCGGCGAACCGGCGGCTGACGTTCGGGGTGCGCGGCACCCGGCGGGCGTGGCGGCACCAGGCGCAGGGGCTGCTGGTCTTCGCGGTTGGGCTGGGGCTGACCAGCGGCGCCCTGGCGGTGCTGGACTCGGTGACCGGCGGGGCGTCGCGGGCGGTCGAGGTGGCCGTCCTCGTGGTGGCCAACCTGGTGGCCACGGCCGTGCGGTTCCTACTGATGCGCAGCTGGGTCTTCCGTGCGCGCGGCTAGCGCTGGGCGGGTGGTTCAGCGGGGCGCGTGGTTCAGCGGGGCGCGTGGTTCAGCGGGGCCGGCGGTTCACGTGTACCGCACGCTCGCGTCTGGCACGCCGCGCGCCCGGGCCACGGCGGCCGCCTCGCCCTCGACCTGCTTGCGCGCCGCCGCGCTGAGCCCACCGAACGGGGTGACCGTCAGCTCCACCCGCTTGGCTCCCAGCTTGGCCCGCCACACCCCGGCGATCTCCCCGTCCAGCAGCAGGGCACCCGGGTTGCCGAGCACCCGCCACACCTCCCGCTGCTGCTTGCGGTCGGGCACGAGCACGTCGCGGTCGCGCGCCTGCAGCAGGGCGTCCATCGGGGGCAGCAGCCGCACCCCGGGCACGGGGGCGGCCTTGCGCAGGGCGGCCACCCGATCCTCCGGCAACCACACGGTACGGCCGTCCACCCGGACCTGGGCCAGCCCGTCGGGCCACACCGTACGGATCTCGGTGGTGGCACTGCCCAGGTATTTCGCCACCGCGGCGGGCGCGGCCGGCCCGAGCATCCGCAGGTACGTGGTGATGAGCTCGCCGATGCCCTGGTTCTGCTCGGGGCGCCCGGGCCAGTCCGCGATCGGCCCGAGCATGGCGTCGCGCCCCCGGGATTCGACCCGCACCCCGCCCGCGAGCCCGGCGTGCTGGAAGACCGTCCCGGCGATGTGCCGGGCGCCGCAGCCCCGGCAGTCGTAGGTGAGCGAGCGCGGCACCCGCGCGCTGACCTGGGTGCTCACCTCGCCACGCGGCATCGTCGCGGTGACCACCTCGCGGAACGCGTCGGCGGTGGCGACGAACGCGGCCAGGCCCAGTTTCATGCCGTCGGGGATCTGGCCGCTGGTGATCCGGGCGGTGGCGTCCGCGTCGCTGACCGGCCACAGCTGGGCGGCGAGGGTACGCAGGTCGGCGCGCCGGTGCAGGTGCGGAGCGCCGCGCGCGGCCCACACCATGAACAGCCGGTCGTCGTCCAGGGCGGCGGTGGTGCGGGCGGCCAGCGCCACCCGCGCGGAGTCCGGCGTGTACTCCTGCACCCCGAGGTCGAGCACGGGCAGGTCGGCGGGGCGCTTGCGGCCCCGCGTGGCCAGCCCGAGGGCGGCGACCCGGTACGCCATCGCCTGACCGCGGTCGACGTCGAGCATGGCGGCCTCCAGCGCTGGTGCCGGTCGCGCCGGGCCCACGGCGGGCGACGGTCGCGGAGGGTCAGGTGCGCCGACCGTAGCGCCGGGCGGCGACGTTGCGCAGCCGTTCCAGCCGACCGGGGCCGCGCGCCACGACAAGTTCCCAGGTGTCGAGGCTGCTCGGACCGTACGGGCCCTCCTGCAGGATCGGGGCCTCGCCGGTGAGCTGGTACCCGCACCGGCGGGCCACGGCGGTGCTGGCGGTGTTGCCGGGGTCGATGCGCAGCAGCAGGCGTCGCAGGTGCAGCGTGTCGTGCGCGTACCCGGACAGCAGTGACAGTGCCCGCGACGCAAGCCCGTGCCCGCGGTGCTCGGCACCCACGAGGTAGCCGAGTTCAGCCTCGCGCAGCCCGGCGTCCACGCCGAAGAGCAGCACCTCGCCCAGCGGGCGGCCACCGTCCACGGTGATCGCCAGCTGGATCCGCTGGCCGTTGATCCGGCCCTGGTGGGCCCGCTTGAGGTAGGCCACGCCCGCCTCGATGTCGAACGGCGACGGCATCGGCGTCCACCGGGCGACGTCCGCCTCGTCGAGCATCGTGACCAGTTCGTCCAGGTCCTCGTTCCGCCACTCGCGCAGTGTGACCCCGTCACCGGTCAGGGCGATCGGATAGGGCAGGCGGCCGAGCGTGGTCATGGCCCGATCCTGCCCGTAAAGAGCCGGTTCCGGCCAGTAGCGACGGCCAGGATCAGCATGAATGAGCGCTCACGTTCATCACCTGACCGGGGTGATCCACCCGGCCGGGGTCAAGGGGTGGGTGTGTCGAACCCGGAGCGGGTCATCCGGCCCCAGCTCGCCTCCTTGCCGCGCCACGCCTGCCAGGCGCCGCGGATCTGGAAGAAGGCCATGGCCTGGCGGTACCCCAGGCTCTCCAGGAACGCGGCGGCCAGGCCGCGGGTGATGTCCGCCCAGCGGGGGTACCGGTGGAACGACACCTCCTCCAGCAGCAGCGCCGCCATGCTGACCAGGATGCCGTAGCCGTACGCGGCCAGCGCGAAGCGCCACGCGAAGTCGAGGTCCACCGCGCCCAGCAGCAGGCCGAGCGGCACCAGCACCAGGGCCAGCGCCTCGACGAACGGGGCGAGCAGCTCGAAGAACACGTAGTACGGCAGGGCGACGAGACCGACCCGCCCGTACCGGGGGTTGCCGATCATGGCGCGGTGGTCCCGGAGGACCTCGGCGAGGCCGCGATGCCAGCGGCGCCGTTGCCGCCCGAGGACACGCAACGTGGAGGGTGCCTCGCTCCAGCAGACCGGTTCGGGCACGAACACCAGCCGGTAGTCCGCCCCGGCGGTGCGCTGCATCCGGTGCATCCGCACCACCACCTCGGCGTCCTCACCGACCGTGTCCAGCGACATCCCGCCTGCCCGGACCACCAGGTCGCGCCGGAACACGCCGAACGCACCGGAGATCACCACCAGGCCGCCGATGCGGGACCAGCCGGTCCGGCCGGTCAGGAACGCGCGCAGGTACTCGACGACCTGGATGCGGACCAGCCAGCGGCGCGGCATCCGTACCTCGACGACGCGGCCGCCGACCACCTTGCAGTCGTTGGCGATGCGTACGACGCCGCCGGCGCCCGCGACCCGCAGCGGGTCGTCGGCGAACGGCTTGACCGCCGCGAGCAACGCGTCGTGGTCGAGCACCGAGTCAGCGTCGACCATGCACACGAGGTCGTTGCGGGCGAGATTGATGCCGACGTTGAGGGAGTCGGCCTTGCCGCCGTTGTCCTTGCGCGCCACCACGAGGGTGTCCGGTTCGGTGCGGGAGACGTACACGGAACGCACGGCGCCCCGGTGCGGCACGTCCCCGGCCACCACGTACGGCAGTTCGACGAGGTCGAACTGTTCCCGCAGCCGTTCGAAGGTGTCGTCGGTCGACCCGTCGTCGATGACGACCACCTCGAACCTCGGGTAGCGCAGCGCCAGCAGGGCCTGGATCGCGGGGACGATCACCGGGCCCTCGTTGTGCGCGGGCACGAGCAGCGACACCGAGGGCGACAGCGGGTTGCGGAACAGGTCGTCCGTGCCGGCGACGGGGGCCCGGCGCAGTGACTTCCCGAAGTCCAGCGCGGCGAGCGCGATCAGGGCCAGGTAACTGCTGTTGATCAGGACGAAGTAGGTGAAGATCAGATGGTCGAAGACGGCGACGACGGACCGCAGCCACTCGCTGTCCACACCGGCCCACACGCGAGTCCGCCGTTCACCGGCGGGTGGTGCCGGTCCGGGCCGGCCCGGTGGGTGGCGCGGGCGCCGACCGGCCGGCCGGGGCGGTCAGCGCGGCCAGCGCCAGCGCCTGGCGGGCGTGCGCGACGGGCACCGGGGGCGGCGCGTCCCCGAGCCCGACGATGGATTCGGCCGTGCGCCCGGCGGCGCCTACCTCCCGCCCGGTCGCGGCGGCGCGGACGTCGTGCCCGGTCGCGTCGGCGGCGGCGGCCCGTTCGGTCGGGAAGACGTCGGCGACTCGTTCGGTCGGGGAGACGTCGGCGTCCCGCTCGGCCGGGGAGGCGTCGGCGATCGCCGTGAGATGGGCGAGGCCGGCGGGGCCGATCCGGCGCAGCGCCTGCGCGGCCTCGTGGGCGACCGGGTACGCCGGGTCCGCCATGAGCCGCGCCAGGTCTTTCCCGGCGGAGGCGGCGCCGATGTCGCCGAGCGCCCGGGCGGCCGCGGCGCGCAGGGTGTCGGAGTTTCCGGGTTCGGTGGCGGCCAGCAGCGGCGCCACCGCGGACCGGCCGCCCAACCGGCCGAGCGCGCGGACCGCGGCCAGCCGCACGTCCTCGTCCGCCTCGCCGTGCAGGAGGTCGTTGATCACCGGGACGGAGCCGGTGGCCCCGATCAGGCCCAGCGCGTCCAGCGCGGTCGCGCGGACCAGCGGCTCCGGCTGGCTCAGCGCGGCCTCCAGCGCGGGCACCGCGCCCGCGCCGATCCGGGCGAGCGCGTGCGCGACGAGGTGGGCGGGTACCGGCCGGGTGAGGGCGGCCAGCAACGGTACGGCCGCCGCGGGTTCGCCGATGGTGCCGAGCGCGCGGGCGGCCACGACCCGTACGTCGGGTTGCCGGTCGTCGAGCAGCGCGCAGATCTGCGGTACGGCGTGCAGGCGGCGCAGGTGGCCCAGGGTTTCGGCGGCGCGGGCGCGGCGTACCGGGTCCGCGCTCGTGAGCTGCGCCAGCGCGCGGTCGCCGACGCCGCGTCGTTGGAAGACCTCGGTGAGGGCCAGGTGCGCGTCGCCGCGTACCTTGCCGAGCAGTTCCACGGCGACCGGTTCGACGGCCTGCCAGGCGCGCGGCGGGATCGCCAGCAGCTCGTCGGCACCGCTCTCCCCGCTGTCGGCGACGAACGCGAGCAGGGCCCTGCGCGGGCCCGCGGCCAGTCGGTCCTGGCGGCGTTGCCGCACCGTACGGATGACCCGGATCAACGCGGCGGCTCCACCGAGAATGACGATGGCACCGGCCAGCACGATGATGGCGACGGTCACGACGGTCTGCATTATCGGCGATGATATCCAGCTTTAGCGTTATTCATCCGACGTTTGGGATTCCTCCGGCTCAGCCGTCTCGCGGGGCAGCCGTACGGTGATCGTGGTTCCCTCCCCCTCCTGGGTGGCCACCGTGATCGTGCCGCCGTGCCGGTCGACGATGGCGGCGACGATCGGGAGCCCGAGGCCGGTTCCGGCGATCTCGCGCCGGGTGGCGTTGCTGGCCCGAAAGAAGCGGGTGAACAGGTGGGGCACCTCCTCGGCGGGGATGCCGATGCCGGTGTCGCGCACGGTGATCAGGATGTCGTCGCCCTCGGCGCGGGCGGCGACCGTGACCGTGCCACCGTCGGGGCTGAACTTCACCGCGTTGGACAGCAGGTTCATCAGGACCCGGTCCAACTGCTCCGGGTCGCCGCGCACCGGCAGCGGACCCTCGGCCACGCACACCAGGGTCACGCCCGCCTTCACGGCCGCCGGTTCAAACGCCAGGCAGGCGGTGGCCACCAGGGCGCTGGAGTCGACGGACACGGTGTGCAGTGCGAAGGAACCCGATTCGATCCGGGACACGATGAGCAGGTCCTCGATCAGCGACCGGAGCCGCTCGGCGTTGCGCTCGATCACCCGCAGCATCCGCTCCTGTCCCGAGGTGAGCGGACCGGCGTCCTGGTCGAGCAGCACCTCCAGGTAGCCGGTGACGCTGGTCAGTGGGGTGCGCAGCTCATGCGAGACAGTGGACAGGAACTCCGTCTTCGCGGCGTCCACCTCCTGCAGCCGGTCGACCAGGCGATGTTCGCGTTCGAACAGTCGCGCCTGGGTCAGTGCCCGGGACAGCGCACCCGCCACCATCGTCACGAACTGCACATCGAACGGCGTGAACGCGGGGCCGCCCGCCCGCCGCACCACCGTCACATGCCCCGCGGAGTCGCCCTCCCCGAACGCGATGGTGATCACCGGTCCGGCACCGGCGGCGCGCAGCGCGGCCCGCTCCGCCTCCGGCGGCGTCTCACCGCCGTCCGGAACGGCGGCCGCGACGAACACGCCCGCGTCCGGCAGCGTCCAGTTCACCGGCGTACGGGCGAGGGTCGTCGGGTCCCCCACGGCGTCCGGCGCGCTCCAGACCTCGGCGACGGCGTCCTCCTCGCCACCGGGCGCCCCCATGATCACCACGTGGTCGGCGCCCAGCAGCTCGCCCATCCCTCGGGCGGCGGTGCTCAGCGCCCCCGCCCGGGACATGTGCCGGCGGATCGCCACCGCCAGCCGCTGGGACTCCGCCAACATCCGGCGTTCCTCGAACTCCTGGCCCGCCGCCTTGTTGACCGCCGCCGCGACGGCCATGATCTCCACCGGTGCGCCCGTGATGGTGACCCGCGCATCGCCGTGCCCGCGGCTCAGTTCCTCCACAGCCGCCGCGACGTGCCTGAGCGGGCTGGTGATCCGGCGGGTCACCAGGGACCCGACCAGGGCGACCACCGCCATGCCCAGCAGCGTCAGGCCGGTCAGCCCGACCAGCCCGATCGCGTTGAGCCGGTGAATCGTCTTGAACGCCCGCGCATTCCTGGCCGACAGGCGACGGTCGATCTCCTGGCTGGCCGCCACCGTCCGCGCGTACCGGACCTGGGTCGCGGCGACCGCACCGCCCGTCGGGCGCGCGCCGGACGGCGCGGCGACCTGGGGGTCCGCGAGGTCCCACCAGTTCTGACCGTTCTGGCGCAGATCTTCGACGTACGCCGCGTCCTCCGGGCTGGCGACCTGGCCCAGCCGCTCCAGCGCACCGTCGTACGCGCTCCGCGCGCTCTGGTACTCGAACCGGTACGGCACCTCGCCGGTGAGCTGGTACCCGTAGAGGGCCAGCGCGGCCCGCGCGAGCGCCGCGCGCACGTCCTGGTTGGCCGTACGTGTCCGCGCTGTCTCCGCGAGCTCTCGGTTCGCCGAGCGGTACGCCGGCCCGGCCGCGATCACTCCGACCGTCCCGCCGATCACGATCACCACGACCAGGGCGGCGAAAGCCCTCTTCAGCAGGCCGGCCACCGTGACCGGACGCCGCTGGCGCCGGCGCAGCGCCGGCACCCTCACGTCTGTGCCCTGCTCAACATCGTCTGGACGCGGGACACCAGCTCGCGGGGGCTGAACGGTTTCGTGACATAGTCGTCGGCGCCGGCCGCGAAGCCGTGCTCGACGTCCTGCTCCTGCGCCCGCGCGGTGAGCATCAGCACCATCGTGTCGGCGATCTCCGGATCGGCCCGGATCATGCGGCACACGTCGATGCCCGACAGCCCCGGCATGGAGATGTCGAGGATCGCCAGCGTGGGATGTCGCTCGCGGACCGCCGCCAGGGCCTGCGAACCGTCCTCGGCGGTGATCGCCTCCACGCCGAGCTGCTCCAGCTTGAAGATGACGAGATCGCGAATGTCAGCGTCGTCGTCGGCTACCAGCACCAGAGTCATCGCACTCACCGAACCTCGTCGCCTCGATGGACCCGGGGAGGGTCATGACCGTGGAGGTCGCAGGTCGGGCCACCCCGTGCACCCGGCCGTCCGAGGTTGGTCCGTATGGAGGTCGGGCCGGCGAGGCGGCGCCTTCGTCAGAATAAGGGCGGCATCACCAGGTTGCGGCGCTTTCGCCATGAGCGTGCCCGTATTGGGGAAAGCATCTTGGCCGGGCGTTCGAGCCGCCCGATGGCACTCTCTAGTCGAATCGCTCCGCGTGGATCCACCCGAGGATCCGGGAGTACAGATCCGGCACCGGGCCGGGCCTGCCGACAAAATCGTCGATCGCCTCCACCAGGACCGATCCGAGGTGGATTGCCAAGCTCAGCTTCGCCTGGGCGTACTGATCGATCAACTCGGCCCTGGCCGGGGCGCAGGGCCACGGCTCACCGCATGCCGCGCAATCCCAACTCGGCCGCGTGTAGCGGTGCGAACTACGAGCGGAGATGCTCGCCTCTGTCCTCGTCCTCACGGTCATGAGTCGAGGCTCAGCCCGGGCGAGTGACAGAGGTACGACGCATTGCGGACGCAGGGACAGTCTGGTGACGTTTGGCGATACCGTTGACGCCTGTTGAGACCCGGAGGATCAGCGCGATGGCCTCAAATGATCGACTCCGCTCGGCGTTACCGAGAGCAAAGAAGACAGTCCCTGACGTAGCACGGGCGGCCGGTGTCGACGAGAAGACGGTCTACCGCTGGCTGGCCAATGCCAACCGGGTCCCGCATCCCCGCACCCGGTACGTCGTGGCCAAGCTACTCGGTGAGGATGAGGAGTGGCTGTGGCCGTTCCGTTCGCAGGCCGGGCAGGAGGAAGCGGGCCACGTTGGGGAGGTGGTCGGCGCCTACGCCACTCGCTCAGATGTGCCCACAGCACTGTGGCGGGAACTGATAGGCCGCGCCGCCACACAGATCGATCTTCTCGGCTATACGCTGTATTTTCTCGCGCTGCAACACACGGACCTGATTCGCCTGCTCACGACGAAGTGCTCGGAGGGCTGCCGGGTCAGGGCGGTAGTCGGACACCCGGAATCACCGCACGTCGCTTATCGCGACCAGGAGGAAGCGACACCCCTCACGCTTCCGATCCGCATCACGACCACCTTGACGACCTGGGCCGAGATGTTTGCCTGCCAGAGCTTTGAACTCCGCTTTCAGGACGTCCCCCTCTATAATTCGATCTTCCGATTCGATGATTCGATGTTCGTGACGCCGCACCTCTACGCCACCGCCGGAAGCCAGGCCCCGCTGCTTCACCTGCGCCGCGGAACGACGGCCGGCCTGTTCGATCGGTTCGCATCACACTTCGAAGCCGTCTGGGCCGCGAGCATCGCCTCCCCGGACGGAACGGTCCCGGACCTCAACGGCAAGGACACCGGATGAGCCGCATCGACTACTACGACGACCCGGCGGCGCCAACGGCGAACTCACTCGTGCCGGCCGTTTCCGCAGTCGTGCGGGACGAACGTGGTCGCGTTCTTCTTCAGCGCCGCCGGGACAACGATCTTTGGGCGCTGCCCGGTGGCGCGATGGAGATCGGGGAGTCGGTTGGCCAGGCTGTCGCCAGAGAGGTCGAGGAAGAAGCCGGATATCTGGTCGAGCCGGTCTACGTGATCGGCGTCTACTCGGATCCCAGGCACGTGTTCGCCTACGACGACGGCGAGGTTCGGCAGGAGTTCAGCGTCTGCGTGGCCGCCGAGGTTCGGAGCGGACGGCTACGGGTCTCCGACGAATCGACCGAGGTCGGGTGGTTCACGCCGGACGAGGCAGCGGACCTTGAAATGCATCCGCGCATCCGGGTTCGCCTGACAGACGGACTCGCTGGCGTCAGGGCTGCCGTGGCGTGATCACCTCATGCCGAGGTCGGATCCCACATTCGAGGCCCTCGCACCGGTTGCCGCGATGGCCCGTCGAATGTCGGCACTCGCCGCCGAAATGGCCCTCGCCACCGAATGGTCCCGGCCATACCGGTTCTCGATCTCCGCCAGACGCGCACCGAACGTGACGGGTTGACCGGTGGGGCTCGTCGTCATGTCGCAGGCCCAGAGCGCATCGCGAACAGGACTCTGTTCATCGCGGAACTCGGCCATGTCGTCGCCCAGTCCACGAAGCCGCGCCTCAAGCCCGGCCCCGGAGTGATGAGCGACCAGTGCTGCGATCCGTCGCTGCCCGGCCCGGGCGATCAGTCGCGCGCCGTCGAGCGGATGGAAACCGGTCCGTGCCAGCTCCGGCGAGTATCCGATGTCATGCAGCCAGGCGGCAGCCACCAGGATGTCACCGTCAATCCCGAACGCCGGTGCGAGGGCTGCGGCCTTCGCGCCCACCGCCTGCACGTGGCGCCAGCGCGCATCCCGAAACTGCGGGACATCGAGGTAGCCGCGAGCGAGGTCGCGCGCCCACGCCACCAGATCCTCGGAAGGCGCGCCCATGAACCAGTACGTTACTGGGGCGCGCACGCAGGTGCCCGCCACACGGAGGCTAGACGTGATCGACTGTCAGTTCGCTCAGGCTGTGACGACCATCGACTCCCGGGCGGCGGCCGAGTCCCTGGCCCGCAGCGCAGTGGATGCCCGGCTGGCCGCTTGCGCGCAGGTTTCCGGGCCCATCTACAGCACGTACTGGTGGGAGGGCGCTGTGGAGAACGCCGAGGAATGGCGCGTGGACTTCAAGACCACGGCGGAGCGCTACCCGGCGCTGGAGCGGGACATTCGTGAGCACCACAGCTACGACGTGCCCGAGGTGGTGCTGCTTCCGATCCTCGCCGGGAACCCCGGCTACCTGTCCTGGATCAGCGAGGAGACCGTCCGCAAGGACTCCGCGACATAGGGGTCACGCGAGGGCGGCTTCCCATAGCGGCGGTGTGAGGTGGGAACCGCGGAACGCATTGCCGCTTCCCGGGATTGGTGGCCCAGGCGCGATTCGAACGCGCGACACCCGCTTTAGGAGAGCGGTGCTCTATCCCCTGAGCTACTGGGCCCTCGGGTGAGGGTACCAGCACACGATCGGGCGCCCGGCCGAGCACAGCCGCCGCCAACGCGAGCGGGATTCGTCCATTCACCCCATGGAGATCATCCGTTCGGCCCTCGACATCACGGTGATCTCTTGCTTGGCTCGGGGGTCCTGTCCGGCTCGAGAAGGGCTCACATGCGCATCCTGGCGCCGACTCGTCGCAAGCTGCTGGTCCGCGCGGTGTTCGGGGTGGCGGTGGTGCTGCTGTCGACCTTCCTCGTACGGGCCGACGCCGCGACCACGACGACGAGCTGGAGCACCGTTCAGCCGGGCACCTTCGCGGGGGAAGCCTTCGACGCGTGCACCGCGCCGTCGACCGCGGCGATGGCGAAGTGGCGGTCGGCGTCGCCGTACCGGGCGGTGGGGATCTACATCGGCGGGGTCAACCGGGGTTGCACCCAGGCGAATCTGACCGCCGGCTGGGTCAAGACCCAGGTCACGGCCGGGTGGCATCTGCTTCCGCTGTACGTCGGCCCGCAGGCGTCGTGCACCAAGGTGACGAGCAAGCGGAACCTGATCGACAACACGAAGGCCGCGGCGCAGGGCGCGGCGGCCGCGCGGGACGCCGTCGGGCAGGCCAGGGCGCTGGGCCTGGCGCCGCAGAGCGTGGTGATCTACGACATGGAGGCGTACGCGACCAACGACGCCGACTGCCGCCGCGGGGTCCTCGCGTTCATGAGTGCCTGGACCGCCACGCTGCACGACCTCGGCTACCTGTCCGGCTTCTACAGCAGCATGGGCTCGGGTGGCGCGGACCAGGTGGCCAACTACGCCGCCCCCGGCTACGTCCGCCCGGACTACCTCGACTTCGCCCGCTGGGACCAGATCTCGACGACCGACGACCCGGCGATCCCGGCGACGTACTGGGCCCCGCACCGGCGGATGAAGCAGTACCGCGGCGGGCACAAGGAGACCTGGGGCGGGGTCACGATCAACATCGACAACAACCTCGTCGACTTCGCGCCGCTGCCGTCCGCCAAGTTCGCGGACTTCAACCGCAACGGCTGGTCGGACGTGCTGGCGCGGACCACCAGCTCGGGCAACCTCTTCGCCTACCCCGGCAACGGCACGTACGTCGACGTCAACGCCCGCCGCAAGGTCAGCGGCGGGTGGGCGAAGTTCAACGCGATCGTGCGGGTCGGCGACCTCAACCGCGACGGTACCGAGGACCTGGTGGCCCGCAAGAGCTCCAACGGCTACCTGTACTTCTTCCCCATCACCAAGGCCGGCCGGCTGGGCAAGGCGAAGCTGCTCTCGAAGAGCTTCGCGAAGATGCGCGAGATCACCGCGATCGGTGACCTGAACCGGGACGGCTACCCCGACCTGGTCGCCGCGCAGACCAGCAACCACAAGCTGTACCTGTACCCCGGCAAGAAGGGCACGAAGTTCGGCACCCGCAAGGTCATCGGCGCGGGTGGCTGGCACACCATGTCGGAGTTGGCCGGGGTCGGCGACTTCAACCGGGACGGCTACCCCGACATGGTCACCAGGGTCATCTCGACCGGCGAGCTGTTCCTGTACCGGGGTGTCAAGGGTGGCGGGCTCGCCCGGCAGGCCAGTCTGGGCAAGGGTGTCCGGGCCTACCGGGACCTGGTCGGCGTGGGTGACTTCGACCGCGACGGGTTCACCGACCTGGCCGCGGTGCAGAAGTCCAACGGTGCCCTCGTCCTGTTCCGGGGCACCGGCAAGGGGCTGCGCCCGGCGATCCGCCTGGCGGGCGGCTTCCGGCACCGGTCGCCCGTACTCTGATCCGTCGTCACCGATCGGCAGCGCCTCCCCGCCGGGAGGCGCTGCCGATCGGCGTCACGCGTCGACGGTGAGGCCGTGCCGGGGCGCCGGAATCACGGCGGTGTCGGGTGCGGGCAGGAACGGACGCGCTAGCAGGCCGGCCACGCTCCGGGGATGCAGCACGGCCACCACGAGAACCGCCACCGCGATCAGGCCGACGATCGGGCCGAGCAGGGTGAGCAGTACGGCGGCGCCGATCGCGGTGCCCAGGCCCAGGCCGAAGACCGCCAGCAGCACGAGGCCGGTGAGCCGGATCCGGCCCGGCGCCGGGACCCCCTCGGTACGCAGGCCGCCGGCCCACCAGCTCGCCTGCATCCACAGCAGCAGGGGCACCAGCACCACGCCCATGGCGTACAGGGTCAGGGCCACGTCGCTGCCGAGGAACCCGATCGGGTCGAACTGGCCGGAGCGCCAGTCCTCCGTGGTGGCGGCGAAGAACCTGCGGTACCCGGTGCCGTCCCAGCCGTACGCGAGGATGAAGAACATCGCCAGATAGCCGAGCGGCATCTGCACCCAGGACAGGTAGTGGTGACCGCGCTGCCACAACGTCCGCGCGACGACGTAGCCGAGCACCCCCTGGGTGATGTTGGTGATCGCGAACACCGCGACCAGCCAGCCGGGCATGTCGGTGTGGGTGTCCGCCGCGTGCATCGTCTCCCAGCCGGGGAAGCTCCACAGCAGCCAGATCCCGCTGGGCGCGAACACGCAGCCGAGGAACAGCACGGTCGCCGTGAAGCGCCGGTCGGCCAGCAGTTCGCGGGCGGGTTCGCGCAGTGACTCGCGCGCGGCGGCGGCGCCGAGGCCGGCACCGATCGCATACGACCAGAAGACGTCGACCTGAACCATGGTGTGGTCCTTTCAGGGGGTGGGGGCGGCGAGGCCGTCGAACATCAGGGTCACGACGGCGCGGATCCAGGCGTCGCGCAACTCGAGCGCGGCGGGGTCGCGGGCCACCTGGGCGGCGCCCTCGAAGACCATGCCGTTGACCACGCGGGCGGTGACCTCGACGTCGAGGTCGGGGCGCAGGAAGCCGCGGTCGACCCCGTTTCTCAGGTACGCGGCGGTGAAGTCGGCGAACCGGTCGAGCGCCTCGCGGTGCCGCCCGCGCAGGTCGTCGTCGACCGTGGCGAGGTCGAAGAAGACCAGCCGGCCCAGGGCGGGGTCGGCGGCGAACAGCTCGTACAGGCGGTGGCCGATGCGCCACACCTGGGCGCGGTACTCCGCGAGGGTGCCGGTGGCGTCGGGCAGCTCGGCGGCGACCACCTCGGCGATGCGGGCCAGCGCCCGGTCGAGCACGGCCGAGGCGACGTCGCGCTTGTTGCCGAAGTAGCGGTACACCGTGCCGTGCCCGATGCCCAGCTCACCGGCGAGGTCGGCGATGCTCGCGGCGGTGTAGCCCTTGCGGGCGAAGACGGTGTGCGCGGCGTCGAGGATCGCGTCGCGGCGGCCGGGTTCAGCGGTGCGTGCCATTAATGAATGACACATCATTCCGGAATCGGCGTCAATACCCGTCGATGACTTCTCCCGAACGAAGGTCAGCGCAGGCTGCGGCAGTACAGGGCGTCCGGCGTGCGGGACGAACCGAACCGGCCCGTGTACGCGATGCCCGCCGCGTACTCCTGCCCGCCGCACTGGCCCTTGTACCGGCCGTACGCGAAGTCGCCGCCCGCGCCACCGGCCGGGCGGTTGTCGCCGCGGTCGAACCACACCGTGCGCCCGGCCGTGCCCAGCGCGGCGCCCGACGCCGCGCACAACGCGCTCGACACCGCGGCCCCCCGGACGGCGTAGCCGATGAGGAAGGACCCGGCCGGGCACTGCAGCTTCGTGTAACCCGACGCCCAGTCGTTGCCCGGCTGGACGTACCGTTCGTCGGTCACGACGGTGTACGCCCCCGACGGCGCCCACAGATCGGCGGCCGTCACATCGGTGCACAACCCGCGGTTGCCGGTGTGCGCCAGGCCGATGAGCCGCTGCCCGTCCGGGCAGGCCGCCTTGCGGGCGCCGGAATCCCAGTCGGGGCGCGCGCGCATCCGCAGCGACTGGATGAAGTCACCGTGGTCGGGGCTCAGCATCGACCAGCGCGGCACCGCGTCGACCGGACCGGTCCGGCCCGCGGAGCCGACCAGCCGGGCCCAGGCGTCGGCCCGCCAGTCGCCGCCGCTGAACACGTCCGCCCGGCGACCCGAGGGGTCCCAGAACAACAGCCCCCAGCCGTTGTTGCCCCGGTTCTCCAGCCACCCCACGAGCGGCCAGTACGCGAAGTCCGCGTCCGTACGGATGAGATGGTCGACGAAGTTGGTGAACCAGTCCCGGGTGATCTGCGGCGCCGACGAGTTTCCGTCCGCGCCGAATTCACTGATCCACACCGGCGCGGTGAAGTGCCGGTCGGTCTCCGCCGCCACGTAGGACGCCTGCTGGTACAGCACGTCGTACAGTTGGTCGCGGCTCAGGTCGCGGTAGCGCGGGTCGCTGGTCTCGCCGATGCCGGTCGCCCCGGTGTGGTTCGGCCCGGTGTAGTCGTAGAAGTGGGCCGAGTAGACCAGTTTCCCGGACACCACCAGGGTGTGCGACAGCGAACGCACCGGCGTCAGGGTGGGGCGCCCGTGCGGGAAACCGTCGACGGGGATGCCGGTCCAGTTGATGCCCTCGACGATGATCAGCAGATCGGGATTGGCCTCGCGCAGGATCCGGTCACCCGTTCGCTGCGACGCGGCGAACCAGTCGTGGGCGTCGCCCAGCCCCCAGTTCGGGTCGTCCCACACGGAACGCCGTACCTCGTTGTAGAGGTCGGCACCGACGACTCTCGGGTTGTCGCGGTAGCGGCGGGCCATGAACAGCCAGTCGTCCTCCCACGCCGACGCCGCCTGGCTCGCGTTCCACCGTTCGTTGCCGTCGACGCCGCAACACCAGCGGGTCGTGTTGGTGTGGTTGTTCAGAATCACCGCGATGCCCGCGCCGGTCAGCGCCGCGACCACCGCGTCGTACACCCGCAGTGGCGTCAGGCCGCGCCATTGCGGATTCGCGGCCACCGCCGCGTCGGTCACCGGCTGCTGGTCGTGCACCATCTCGTTGGAGAACGGGAGCCGTACGCTGTTGACGCCGATCTGCTGGAAACCCTCGACGATCCGGGCGATCGGGGCCCGATCCAATCCCAGCGGGATGCGCCCGGAGTTCTCGCCCGCGTGATGGTTGGCGTTGTCGGTCGCGTCGCCCGAGCCGTTCCACGTGCCGCTCGCGCCGTGCCAGTTGCCCGAACGCAGCTTGAAACGCTGCCCGGTGGCGTCCACGATGTACCGGCCCCGGGTGCTCAGCGGCGGCGTCCACGCCTGCGTGACCCCGGCGGCGTGCGGCGCCACCGGTGGCCCCCCGCCCGGACCGGGCACCGCGGCGGGTGTCCAGGGCGCGAGCGCGGCGACAATCGCGGGAATCACCAATGACCGGACAGTCAACTGACCCATGGCCAACATCCTCGCGGACGCAAATCGACGGGGATGCATGTCTATCACGCCGTGCGCGGATAGCGAAGAGATCCGTTCCCGGACAGGTGAGCTAACCTCACCTCTACACAAGCGGGTACATTGGCGACCCTCACCAAACGTCGGTACGGTCGGCGTCATCGCCTCTCGGGGGAAGGCGCTCAGTGCGCGGGCTCAATACCCATTCCCCGAAGGACTGTCATGGACAAGTACACCATCACCATCACGCCCCATCACGACGACGGTGTCACCACGACCCTCGTCGTCGGCGCCGCGGACGGCCACGTGCGCATCACCGATGTGCACCTGCACGCCGCCGAGGGCCTCACCGGCGAACGGCAGATGCCCAACGTCGACGTCGGCCTGCTGCTGCGGGCGATCAGCGCCGTGGCACCGCACCCGGAGCACACCCTCCCCAGCGGCACCGCCGAGCCGGCCGCCTCCGCCATCGGCGCCGCCGCACCGGATGCCGCCGCACCGGATGCCGCCGAGGAGGCCCCACTCGCGGCGGACACCGCGACAGCGGCCGACACGACGGCGCAGGACGCGCCGGCCCCGGCCGACGCCGCGACGCCGGCGGCGGAAGTGGTCACCGCGCCCGTGTCCGCTGAGGAGCCCGTGACGGTCACGGATTCCATGGCACCGGCCGACGAGGTCCCGGCGGCGCCGGGCGATGAGGCCGGCGCGGCGACCAGCAACGGACGCGGCGCCACCCGGACGGCAAGCGGCACGGCGCCGGGTCGCGGCCCGGCGAAGAAGGCGGCCCGCAGGTCGGCCCCGCGCGGTGCGGCCGCGCAGGTGACCGCCAACCCGACGACCGCCAACGGCACACGGCCGGGCGCCGAGGCGACGAAGGCCGCCGCGAAGTCCACGGCCGCGAAGACGGCACGACCGACCGCCAAGGCCACGAAGACCGTACGGCCCAAGACCACAAAGGCCGCCGCGGCGACCGCACCGCCGACCGCCAAGGCCACGAAGAGCGCCGCGAAGGCCGCCCGAACCACCGCCACGGCCACGAAGAACGCCACGGCCACGAAGAGCGCCGCGAAGGCCGCCCGGCCCACCGCCAAGGCCACGAAGTCGGCCGCGAAGGCCACGACGGCCAAGGCCGCATCGCCGACCGCGAAGGCAACGAAGAACGCCGCCAAGACCGCGCGGGCCAAGACCGCGCGGGCCAAGACCACGCCGGCCAAGACCACGCCGGCCAAGACCACGCCGGCCAAGACAACGGCCACCACCCCGGCCGCCACACCCGCGAAGACCACCCCTCGGGGTACGGCGCGCAAGGCGACCGCGAAGGCCGGCGCCGCGCGCAAGACGGCGGCGAAGGCCACCCGGCGCGGCGCGACGACGCAGGCGGCCGGGCGGGCGTACCGGCGGGCGCCGGAGGATCTGGCGGCCGTGCAGAAGCGGCTCGGCAGTACCTCCGCGGTGGCCGCCCACTACGACGTGCCGAGGCACACGGCGGCCGGATGGGTGCGCCGGCTGCGCTCCGCCGCCGGAAGCGGCGGACGGGACTGATCGGACGCGGTCGACGGTGGCCGTCCGCGCGGGCGGTCACCAGTGCGCGTGGATGACCCCACACGGCGCGGCGGCGCAGGCACATCCGGTCGATAGGGTGGCGCGAGTTGCCGCCGACGAGAAATGCGAGCGCCCATGCCTCCGCACCCCCAGGCCCGCGCGGCCACCGCAGTTCAGCCCGGCGCGGCGTTGACCCGCGAGAGCCTTCCAGCGGCGCGGCGGAGCATGGTGGACGCCGCCGCCGTGGAGGTGGGTGACATCGCACCGGCGGCGATTGAGCGTGACGTCGACGCGGACGGCGTACCGTGTCGCCTCTACCATCCCGGCAGCGCGCTGGCGCCGGTGCTCGTGTATCTGCACGGCGGCGGCTGGGTGATGGGTGGTTTCGAGACCCACCACGGAATCTGCCGTCGGCTGGCCACGCTGTCCGGCTGTGCGGTACTGGCGGTCGACTACCGGCTCGCGCCGGAACACCCGCATCCCGCCGCCCTGCAGGACGCCGAGCGGGCCGTCCGCTGGCTGTACGACGGCGGCGCCGAGACGCTGGGTGTGAGCACCGAACGCGTCGGGGTGGCCGGTGACTCGGCCGGCGGGCACCTGGCCACGGTCGTCGCCCGCCGGGCCCGCGACCACGGCCGCCCGTACGCGTGTCAGGTGCTGGTGTATCCGGTCATCGACCCGGACATGAACTACGCGGACGCGGGCGACGACGACCTCGGCGCCGACGAGATGCGCTTCTACTGGGACGCGTACGTGCCGGGCGACCGAAGTGGCCCCGATGTGTCACCGCTGCGGGCGGAGCTGGCCGGGCTGCCGCCCACCCTGATCCTCACGGCCGGCAACGACGTGCTGCGCGACGAGGCGGAACGGTACGCGGACCGTCTCACCGAGGCGGGTGTCCCGACGGTCGCGGTGCGCTATCTCGGCGTGGGGCACGGCTTCTTCCGCAAGATGGCCATGTTCGACGCCGCGGAGCCCGCGCTGCACCAGGTGGCCACCACACTGCGGACGGCCCTGGCGCCGCGGTAGGAACGGCCCGGTGCGCCACCGCGAGGCGGCGCACCGGACACGTCGTCAGTACCGGTAGTGCTCCGGCTTGTACGGGCCCTCGACGTCCACGCCCAGGTACTCCGCCTGCTTCTTGGTCAGCGTGGTCAGCCGGACGCCGAGCGCGTCCAGGTGCAGCCGCGCGACCTTCTCGTCCAGGTGCTTCGGCAGCACGTAGACCTGCTTGTCGTACTCGCCGGGCTTGGTCCACAGCTCGATCTGCGCGATCACCTGGTTGGTGAACGAGTTCGACATCACGAAGCTCGGGTGGCCCGTGGCGTTGCCCAGGTTCATCAGGCGGCCCTCGGAGAGCACGATGACCGCGTGCCCGTCCGGGAAGCGCCACTCGTGGACCTGCGGCTTGACCTCGACCTTCTCGATGCCCGGCACCTTGGCGAGGCCGGCCATGTCGATCTCGTCGTCGAAGTGGCCGACGTTGCCGACGATGGCGTTGTGCTTCATCGCGGCCATGTGCTCGACCGTGATGATCTCGGTGCCGCCGGTGGTGGTGATGAAGATGTCGGCCTCGGAGACCACGTCCTCCAGGCGGGCGACCTGCATGCCGTCCATCGCCGCCTGCAGCGCGCAGATCGGGTCGATCTCGGTGACCACGACGCGGGCACCCTGGCCGCGCAGCGTCTCGGCCGAGCCCTTGCCGACGTCGCCGTAGCCGCACACCACGGCGAGCTTGCCGCCGAGCATGACATCGGTGGCCCGGTTCAGGCCGTCGACGAGCGAGTGGCGGATGCCGTACTTGTTGTCGAACTTGCTCTTGGTGACCGAGTCGTTGACGTTGATCGCCGGGAAGAGCAGCTCCCCGGTCTTGGCGAACTTGTAGAGCCGGGCCACGCCGGTGGTGGTCTCCTCGGTGACGCCCTTGATCTCGCCGGCGATCTTGGTGAACCGCTGCGGGTCGGAGGCCAGGCTGCGGCGCAGCGTGTCGAGGATGATCGTGTACTCGTGGTTGTCCTCGGCCGTGGTGGCGGGGACCGCCCCGGCCGCCTCGAACTCGACGCCCTTGTGTACGAGCAGGGTGGCGTCGCCGCCGTCGTCGAGGATCATGTTCGGGCCGAGGCCGTTACCGAAGTCGAAGAGCTGCTCGGTGCACCACCAGTACTCCTCCAGCGTCTCGCCCTTCCAGGCGAAGACCGGGGTGCCGGAGGGGGCCTCGACCGTGCCCTCGGGGCCGACGACGACGGCCGCGGCTGCCTCGTCCTGGGTCGAGAAGATGTTGCAGGACACCCAGCGCACCTGCGCGCCGAGCGCGACCAGCGTCTCGATCAGCACGGCGGTCTGGATGGTCATGTGCAGCGAGCCGGCGATCCGCGCGCCACGAAGCGGCTGCGCGGCCTTGAACTCCTCGCGGATGGACATGAGGCCGGGCATCTCGTGCTCGGCGAGGCGCATCTGGTGCCGGCCGAAGGCGGCCAGCGACAGGTCGGCCACCGCGAACTGGACCCCGTTGATCTCTTGCAGCTTGGCGCTCATCGCGTCCCTTCCATGTGTGCCTGAGCCGGGTGGACCGGCCAGGGCTTCCACGTACCGGGAGATGCAGAAAGGGCACCTCCGGTAGGAGGCGCCCTTGGTGATTCGTAAGCCATGAGCCGAGCGTGGCGGACCCGGTCCGCATCAGCGGCTCCGGTCCGTCGCAGCGCCTCTCGACACCGGCCTGCGCCCAGCGTGGCGCAGAGTTCTCACTGCGTTGCGAGACTAGACGCGCTTCGGGCCGACTGTCAATCGCGCCGCCCACCGCATGCTCGCTCACCGTAGCGATGTGACCACGGTCTCGTGTGCCTGCTGGGGCCGGTGTGAGCCCGTGTGGGCGGCGGGACAATCACGGCCGGGTGCCGGGCGTACGCAAGATCGCGGTGGGTCCGGAAGTCTCATGTCGCGCGCCCCCACGTCGATGAGCGCCCAGGATCGGGGTGGGGTCCGCCAGAGGGATGGACCCAGGGGGGAGGCAGCGCGATGGACGTGTCGGCGACACACCGGCCACGCACCGCGCCCAGCCCCGACGACAGCGCCGCGCGCATCGCCGCGAACCTGTCCGCGCAGCTCGACGAGCTGGAGAAGCACGGCGGGTATGACGTCGACGACACCCTGCCCAGGGTCGTGGCGCTGGAGGAGGCGGCCACGGCGGCCGGGGCCGAGCGGGTGCGGTGGCAGGCCCGGCTGCTGCGCGCCGACCTGCTCGACCGCCGCAGTGACCTGGCCGACGCGGTGAAGCTGATGTGGCAGGCCCAGGCGTGGGCCGCCGACAACGACTGCCGGCCGCTGCTGGCGCGGGCGCACATGCTGCTGGCCCGCACCCATCTGACGATGGGTGACCTGAGCGCCAACCTCGATCACATGCTGCAGGCCGTGGACGCCCTCGACGAGGGGACCGGGCCGGCGCAGCACATCTCGTACCTGGTCAAGCTGGCCGACGCGTTCGCGGACACCGGCTCGATGTCCGAGGCCCGGAAACGGTACGAGCAGGCCGAGCGGGCGGCGATCGGCGTGGACGACATCAGCTGCCGCACCATGGCGTTGAACAACTACGCGTACAAGGAATGCACGCTCGGCGATGCCCGGCGCGCCCAGGCGGTGCTGGAACGGCTGCGCGAGGTGAGCGTGGCGTCCGGGTGGGAACTGGACTCCTCGGAGCTCGACACGTTCGCGCACGTGCGGCTGCGCCTCGGCGACTACGACGCGGCCGAGCAGATGGCCCGGCAGGCCCTCGCCCGGTACGCGACGGAGAAGGCGGAGTCCGACGCCGAGGCGGAGCTCCTGCAGACCCTCGCCACGGCCCAGCGGTGCCGTGGCGACCTGGCCGCCGCGCAGGCCACCCTCGACGAGAGCCGGCGGCTGTGCGAGACGCACGGGCTCCGCCTGCTGGCGGTGCGCGCACTGCAGGAACAGAGCGAGCTGTACGCCGCGGCCCGCGACTTCGAGCGCGCCTACGCGACGCTGCACGAGTACCACCTCGCGGAGAAGGACCTGCGCTGCGAGCAGCGGGAGGCGCAGGCGCGCAACCGGCAGGCCGTCCTCGAGGTGCAGGAGGCCCGGCGGCAGGCCGAGACGTTCCGGCAGCAGGCCCGCCACGACCCGTTGACCGGGTTGAAGAACCGGCGTTCGGTCGATGAGCGGTTGCCCGCGCTGCTGGCGCAGGCCCAGACCGACGGCACGGACGTGGCGGTGGCCCTGCTGGACCTCGACCACTTCAAGCGGGTCAACGATCTGCGCTCGCACGGCACCGGCGACCGGGTACTGGTCACGGTCGCCGAGCTGCTGGAGAACATCCCCACCGGGCCGTCGGGGTTCGTCGCCCGGCTCGGCGGCGAGGAGTTCCTGGTCGCCATCACCGGTACCGACCTGGCGGGCGCCGCGTTCCGGCTGGAGGATCTGCGCCGGGCGGTCGCCGACCACCCGTGGGCGCAGATCACCGGCGGGCTGCCGGTGACGGTGAGCGTCGGCGTCACGGCCGCCACCGCGGCGTGTACGCCGGCGACGGTGCTGGCGCGCGCGGACGAGGCGCTCTACACGGCCAAGGGCGAGGGCCGCAACCGGGTCTGCGTCGGCCCGAGCGGACCGACCTTGAGCCAGCTTTGATCATCGCTTGAGTCTGCGCTGAGCACCGCGGCCGACAGGTACGGCGATCCCGGCCAACGTGCACACCGCACGGACGGCGCCCGCGAGAAACGTCGCGGACCGCCGGGCCGGCGATCCCGGATCACGGAAGGGCGCAGACTATGCACACGAGTTGGACTCAGCGGCTGGCGCTGCTGACCGGTGGGGCCGCGATGGTCGTCGCGTCCGGTGCGGCGTCCGTCGTCCCTGCCGCCTCGGCCCTGGCGGCCTCCCCCGCCGTCCAGGCGTGTGCCGAGGAGGCGCCCACCGAGGCCCGCCTGGCCCGTGGCAGCAGCGCCAAGGACCCCGAGCTGTATGGCAGCACCGACGCCAAGATGTACGAGGGCATGAAGAACTCCAAGCGCCTGCCGAACGGCAGCGTCACCGTCCCCACGGTCTTCCACATGCTCTCCGACCACGCGTTCAGCGCGGCGGAGAAGGCGCGGTGGCAGAAGATGATCGCGGCGCAGATGGTGGTGCTGAACGACTCGTACTCGGGTAAGACCGCCAAGGACGCGTCGGACACGCCGTTCCGGTTCAAGCTCACCGGTACGACGTGGACGGTCAACAGCGCCTGGTACAACATCGAGCCGGGCAAGCCGGAGAAGGCGATGAAGAAGGCGCTGAAGGTAGGCGACGCCCGCACCCTGAACGTGTACGCGGCCAACATCGCCGACGGCGTACTCGGCTGGTCGTACTTCCCCAAGAAGGTCACCACGAACGGCCGCGACTTCATGGACGGCGTGGTGATGATCGGCGAGACGATGCCGGGCGGCAACCTCGGTGACTACTCCGAGGGTGACACCCTGACCCACGAGACCGGGCACTGGCTGGCGCTGGAGCACACCTTCGAGAACGGCTGCAAGAAGAAGGGCGACCACGTCGACGACACGCCCGCCGAGGCGGTCGCGCAGTACAACTGCCCCGACGGTGCCGACACCTGCTCCGCGCCCGGGCTGGACCCGATCCACAACTTCATGGACTACACGCAGGACTCCTGCATGAACATGTTCACCCCCGGTCAGGCCAAGCGGATGAGCGACGCCTGGGTCGCGTTCCGCGCCAACGGCTGACCGGGCCGGCCGCACACCGGCGCCGCAACTCCGGTGTACCGGCCTGACGAAACATCCGCTCCGCAGACGCGGGGCGGATGTTTCGCGTGTCAGCCGTGGTCCGGGGCGCTGACCGAGGCGTCGGTGCCGCGGTGCCGGGCGATCTGCTCCCGTGCCTTCTGCGCCACCGCCTCGGGGGTGAAGCCGAACCGGGTCAGCAGAGCCTTCAGCGGCGCGGATTCGCCGAACGTGGACATGGCCACGATGGCGCCCTCGGTGCCGACGTACCGTTCCCAGCCGAACGCGGACGCCTGCTCGATCGCCACCCGCGCGGTCACGGCGGGCGGCAGCACCTGCTCCTGGTACTCCTTCGGCTGGCGGGCGAACAGCTCCCACGACGGCAGGCTCACCACCCGGCAGCGGACCCCCTCGCCGGTCAGTTCCTCGAACGCGGCGACCGCGAGCGACACCTCGCTGCCGGTGGCGACGAGGATGACCTCGGGGTCGCCGCCGGGCGGGTCGGCCAGCACGTACGCGCCGCGGGCCAGGCCGGACGCGGGCGCGTACTTCGACCGGTCGAGGGTGGGCAGCGCCTGACGGGACAGCACCAGCGCCACCGGTTCGTGCCGCAGCGGCATGAGGAACCGCCACGCCTCGGCGACCTCGTTGGCGTCCGCCGGGCGCAGGTCGATCATGCCCGGCATGGCCCGCAGCGAGGCGAGGTGCTCGACCGGCTGGTGGGTGGGCCCGTCCTCGCCGACCCCGATCGAGTCGTGGGTGTAGACGTGGATCACCGGCAGTTCCATCAGCGCGGAGAGCCGGACCGCGCCGCGCTGGAAGTCGTGGAAGATCAGGAACCCGGCCTGGTACGCGCGCAGCTTCGACAGCGCCAGCCCGTTGGCGACCGCGGCCGCGGCGTGTTCGCGGACCCCGAAGTGCAGGTTGCGCCCGTCGTAGGCGCCGGGCTCGAAGGACCCTTGGCCTTTCATCAGCGTCTTGGTGGACGGGGCCAGGTCGGCTGAGCCGCCGACCAGCCATGGGACCCGGCCCGCGACCGCGTTGAGCACCCGCCCGTTGGACTCGCGGGTGGCCAGGCCCTTCGGGTCCGCCTCGAAGGTCGGGATGTCGGCGTCCCAGCCGGCGGGCAGGGTGCGCT
The DNA here is from genome assembly GCF_004217545.1 of Krasilnikovia cinnamomea. Lineage (NCBI taxonomy): Bacteria > Bacillati > Actinomycetota > Actinomycetes > Micromonosporales > Micromonosporaceae > Krasilnikovia > Krasilnikovia cinnamomea. The sequence continues at coordinate 3,997,470 of NZ_SHKY01000001.1, read as the reverse complement.
TCTGCATGCGGTTGAGCTCGTCGGCCAGGTCGGGGAACTGCTGGGCGTACGCGGCGAACTCGGCCTCCCACTTGTGCCGCAGTTCGCCGGCGCGCGCACCGGAGCCGTTCGCGAAGTGGGTGTAGACCTCCGCGGGCACGTGGAACGTCGGCTCGGTGGGCCAGCCGAAGAACTCCTTGGCCGCCCGTACCTCGTCGACGCCGAGCGGTTCGCCGTGCGCCGCCGCGGTGCCCTGCTTGGTGGGGGCGCCGTACCCGATGTGGCTGTCGACGATGATCAGGGTGGGCCGGTCGTTCTCCCGCCGGAACACCGTGAACGCCCGGTCCAGCATCGCCAGGTCGTTGGCGTCGCCGACGCGGGTGACGTTCCACCCGTACCCGATGAAGCGGGTCGCCACGTCGTCGCTGAACGCCAGGCCGGTATCGCCCTCGATGGTGATCCGGTTGTTGTCGTAGATCCAGCAGAGGTTGGCCAGCCGCAGGTGACCGGCGAGGCTGGCCGCCTCCTGGCCGATGCCCTCCATCATGTCGCCGTCGCCGCACAGGGCGTACACGTCATAGTCGAACAGGCCGAAGCCGGGCCGGTTGTACCGGGCGGCCAGCCAGCGCTCGGCCATCGCCATGCCGACGCTGGTGGCGATGCCGGTGCCCAGCGGGCCGGTGGTGGTCTCGACCCCGGAGGTCCACCGGTACTCGGGGTGACCCGGGCATTTCGACTCGAGCTGCCGGAAGTTGCGCAGGTCGTCGAGGGAGACGGCGGGTTCCCCGATGGTCTCGTAGTCGGCGTTGACCGCCTTGACGCCGGACAGGTGCAGCAGCGAGTACAGCAGCGTGGAGGCGTGTCCGGCGGAGAGCACGAACCGGTCCCGGTTGGCCCAGATCGGCAGCTCCGGGTCGTAGCGCAGGAACCGCTGCCACAACGTGTACGCCACCGGCGCCAGCGCCATCGGAGTGCCGGGGTGCCCGGAGTTCGCGGCCTGCACCGCGTCCATCGCGAGCGCACGGATCGCGTTGATCGACAGTTGGTCGAGGTCCGTCGAGGTCGCCGTCATGACCGTAGTCTCCATCCGGTCCCAGGGTCGTGCATCCGTTTCGGCCAGTTCGTCCGCTATCAGCTTTAGTTAGGTGCGCCTAACTTGATCATGCGGAAACAGCCCGCCGATGAGCTTCTACAGAGGATCGGGGGGCGCCCCTCCCTTGTGGATGCTTACCCCTGCGACGCAGCGCGAACCGCCGTTGTCGGCCCGGGGCGCGGGCAGCACGGGAGGTCCTTGGAGGACGATCCACGCGGAGGTGTCGGATCAAGGACCTCGGGCTGATTTTTGTGGCATTGCACCTTTTGTACCGCCACTCTGAATACCCAGCGTCCGGCAGGGGGGCCGCGGCGCGGGAGTTGAGGGAGACCGTAATGTCCAGGCTTGCCAAGATTCTCACCGCAGTGGCCGCATCCGCGGCCGTCGTACTCACCGGCACGGTCGCGCATGCCGTGATCACCGGACGCACCGGCACGTTTACCGACCAGCAGCGCTACGTCCACCAGAGCGATGCCTGGTCGACCAGCTCCGCCGCGTTCGTCGGCGTGCCCGGCGCCATCACCAGCATCGTCGTGCCGAGCGGCACCCGCAAGATGATCGACGCCCGATTCAGCGCCGAGTCGTTCTGCGCAGGCGGCGGCTGGTGCTCCGTGCGCATCGTCGTGATCCGGCCCAACGGCACGTTCTTCGAGATGAGCCCGCAGGTCGGGACCGACTTCGCGTTCGACTCCGGCAGCGGCACCACCGACAACTGGGAGAGCCACGCGATCGAGCGCACCTCGCCGTTCCTGTCCGCGGGCACCTACCGGGTGCAGGTCCAGGCGGGCGTGGTGGCCGGGGCGACGTCCCTGCGCCTCGACGACTGGACCCTCGCGGTCGAGCGGGTCCGGCCGTAACACCGGAATCCGGGTGCCCGGCACGCGTCGTCGCGCGTGCCGGGCACCGTGCCGGATGTTTCACAGAGTGTTCACCGATCGGTAGCCGGGTAGGGGGAGGCCCGGCCGCACCGGATCGTTTGGGTACGGGACACCGTCCACCCGTACCCATGGAGGAAACATGTCCAGCGCGTTCCCCCGGCGCAGCGTGCTGCGCGCCGGTATGGCCGGTGGCCTCGGCATCGCGATCGGTGGCAGCCTCGAGGCGATCGCCGGTCCCGTCGAGGCCCAGGCCGCCTGCCGCCCCGCGGTCGGTTACGGCCCGCTCGTCCCCGACCCCAAGGGACTGCTCGCGCTCCCCCGGGGCTTCCGCTACCAGGTCGTCGCGCACGCCGGTGAGACGCTGCTCGAGACCGGGCAGCCCACCCCCAGCGACGCCGACGGCACGGCCTGCTTCCGCTCCCGCACCGGCTGGGTACTCGTCAACAACCACGAGATCAACGGCACCGAGCCGTACCGGGTGCCCGCCCTGCCGGGCCTCACCTACGACCCCGGCGCCGGGGGCGGCACCACCAACATCGAGGTGGACCGGCACGGCGCCCGGCTGCGCGAGTACGTGAGCCTGGCCGGCACGCACAACAACTGCGCGGGCGGCATCACCCCGTGGAACACGTGGCTGACCTGCGAGGAGACCGAGCAGCGCGCGGGCGGGGTGTTCCAGAAGGACCACGGGTACGTGTTCGAGGTCGACCCGGTCGACAAGGAGGCGAACCGGGACCCGGTGCCGCTGGCCTTCCTCGGCCGGTACGCCCACGAGGCCGTCGCCGTGGACCCGCGTACCCGCCAGATCTACCTGACCGAGGACGCCAACGCGCCGCTCGGCCTGTACTTCCGGTGGACCCCGCCGCGCCGCTTCCGGGGCGGCAAGGGCGCGCTGCGGGAGCTGGCGCTCAGCCCCGGCGGCGACACCGCGGGCACCCTGGAGGCGATGCGCTGCACCCGGGACGGCGGGCACGTCGCCGACCTGTCCGAGGCCACCGAGCCCGGCACCCGCTTCGACGTCACCTGGGTCGACGTGCCGGACCGCCTCGCGAAGACGGTGTCGGTGCGCAAGCAGTTCACCGACGACCAGGTCACCCGCAGCCGCAAGCTGGAAGGCCAGTGGCAGGGCGACGGCGGCATCTACTTCGTCGCCTCGTACGCCCGCAAGGACGACGGCAGCCGCAACGAGCACGACGGCCAGGTGTGGTTCTACGACCCGAGGCGCGCCACGATCACCCTCAAGACCATCTTCGGGGTCAACCGGGACCCGGCGCAGGAGGGCAACTTCGACGGCCCGGACAACATCACGGTCTCGCCGCTGGGCGGGCTGATGATGGCCGAGGACGGCGAGGGCCTGAGCCACCTCGTCGGCCTCACCGAGCGCGGCGAGGCGTACGCGATGGCCCGCAACGAGCTGAACGACAGCGAGTTCGCCGGGCCGACGTTCAGTCAGAACGCGGACATCCTGTTCGCCAACATCCAGGCGCCCGGACTGGTCTTCGCGATCACCGGGCCGTGGGGCCGCGGCCACTGAGCCGCCGTAGGGGTGCCCCGGCCCACCAGCCGGGGCACCCCTACCCCGATGGACTGGCCGCCCGCCGCGGTGTAGACATGTCCGCAGGTAGCGGCTGTCGGAGGCATATGGGCGTCAGTTACACCTCGGGGCGGGCACGGTTCACCGTCCCCGAGGCATCCACGGTGACGTCGCTGCGGCAGCGCAACCGCTCGCTGGTGCTGCGGCACATCATCCTGTCCCGGGAGACCACCCGGGCCAAGCTCGGCCAGGTCTGCGACCTCTCCCCGGCCTCGGTCACCAAGCTCGTCGCCGAGCTGATCGGCGAGGGCCTCGTGCAGGAGAACGGCTCGGTCTCGTCCCGGGGCGGGCGGCCGATCGCGCTGATCGGCCCGCGCCCGGAGGCCGCGTACTCGGTCGGCGCGGACGTCGGCGAGAACGGCGTGACGGTCGAACTGTTCGACCTGACGATGAACCGGGTGGACCGCGAGTTCCGGGGCGGCCGCCACGAGGAGTCCGCCGAGACCATCGCCCAGGACCTCGCGGACGCGCTCGCCGCGCTGCGCGAACGCAATCCGTACGCCTGGCCGCGCCTGCTCGGCATCGGCCTGGGCCTGCCCGGCCTGGTGGAACTTGACGCCGACGACCGGCAGATCCTCTACGCGCCCACCCTGCCGTGGCCGCCCGTCCCGGTCGAGCGTCTGCTGGCCGCGGACGTCCCGGTCTTCGCGGAGAACGGCGCCAAGACCCAGGCCAAGGCGGAGCTGTGGTTCGGCGCCGCCCGCGACGTGGAGCACTGCCTGGTCGCGCTGCTGGGCCGCGGCGTCGGTCTCGGCATCGTCAACGAGGGCCGCCTGACCCACGGGTACGCGTCCAGCGCGGCCGAGTGGGGACACACGAAGGTGCAGCGCGGCGGCCTGCCGTGCCGCTGCGGCGGCCACGGCTGCCTGGAGGCGTACGTCGGTTCCGACGCCATCCTGGACGCGTGGCGGCGCGCCGGCGGGGTCTTCGACGGTGCGGGCTGGCAGGCGATCGGCGCGTTCCTCGACGCGGCCGAGTCCGACGCTGCTGCGGCGGCGCTGCGCGACGAGGTGGTCGACACGGTCGGCCTGGGCCTGGCGAACATGGTGAATCTGGCCAATCCGCAGCGCATCATCGTGGGCGGCTGGGTGGGGCTGCGGTTGATGGAGCGCCTCGCCGAGCCGCTGGAGCGGGCCATCCGGGCGCACAGTCTCGCCCGGCCGGGTGCGCAGTTCGACCTGCATCCGTCCACGTTCGGCGCCGACGCGGTGGCCCTGGGCTCCGCGATCATGCCGGTGGAGGCGATGATCGCCGCCGATACGACCACCGCCGCGTAGCGGCGCGTGGATGGTTGAAGAGTTCGGGTTCGGAGCTGACCCGAACCTTTCAAGATCGGGCGAGCTTCAGGCGGTGCGGATTCAACCTCGACTACTTCCGGCTGAGCTGACGGGGGTCAGCGGGTGGGCTCCGGGTCGAGACGAAGCCGCTTGGCGCGGTACATCTCCGTGTCCGCGACCCGGAGCAGCCGGGAGAAGCCGTCCGCCACCGTGCCGATCGCGCAGCCCACGCTGGCGGTGACCCGGTGCGTCCCGGTACGCCCCACGACCGGCTGGGCGACCACGGCGCGGAACCGGGCGGCCATCTCGTGCACCGCCCGGGTCACGTCGTCGCCGGCCAGCACGGCCACGAACTCGTCGCCGCCCATCCGGGCCAGCAGGTCCCCCTCGCGCAGGTGCCGCTGCATCCGCCGGGCCACCACCATGAGCACCTCGTCGCCGGCCTCGTGACCGGCGGCGTCGTTGACCCGCTTGAAGCCGTCCAGGTCCACCACCATGACCCCGACCTCGCGGGCGGGCTGGCGTAGCAGCGCGTCCACCCGGGACCGCAACCAGGCGCGGTTGGGCAGGCCGGTCAGCGGGTCGTGGGTCGCGGCGTACTGCAGACGGGCCTTGCTGCGCTCCAGCGACGAGTGCATGCGGGCGTGCAGGATGGCGATCGCCGCGTGCTCCGCGAACAGCGAGAGCACCTCGAGCTGCTCCGGGCCGGGTCGCCGGCCACCGACCGGCAGGTCGACGCTGAGCACCCCGACCCACTCGCCGGACGGCGCCATCAGCGGGGCGAACAGGCAGTCGTGCGGGTGCCAGCCGTCCGGGTCCTCCGGCTCGGGGATGTCCGGGATCCAGGTGCACAGATCCTCCGGGATCCCCTTGCGGTGGTCGACGAAGTACAGCGCGCCCCAGCGTTCGGCGCGGCGGAACAGCTCGTGCCAGTGTTCCGCGCTGCCCCGGGTGCCCACCATCGAGCGGCGCAGCTCGTCGCTGCCGGCGGCGGAGACGACCGTGAAGTCGCCGTTGGGCTCGGCCAGGTTCACCGCCGCGAGGCCGAAGCCGGCCGCCTCCACCACCCCCTCGGCCACGGCGTCCAGGGTCTCGGTGAGATCCAGGCTGCTGTGTACGCGCTTACTGACCGCGTTGAGCGCCCGCAACGCCTGCAGATGTGCATCGGTGCCGCCCCGTACGCTCACACCGTCCAGCATGGAACAAACTGTAGTGGCAGAAATCCATAGCAGACGATGAATTGCCAGATGCCGGACTTGGTAGGGCTCCCACGGGGGCTCAGTTCACCAGTTCGGTCCGCAGTTCGTGCGCCCCGTCCGCGCGGGTGGCCTCGTAGTAGAGCCGGTGCCGCCCGTCGGGCAGCGCCACGATGCTGAGGTACCGCAGCCCGTGCGGCGGGTACGGGGACCCCAGCGGCGGCTCGGGCTCGGCCGTGAGCGGCCCGAACGTCCCGTCGCCCACCCGGCGCCCCCGCGCCGTCCCCGTCCGCTCCTCCCAGTTCTCCTCGGCGCTGGCCCGCCCGTCGTACGCGGCCAGCAGCTCACCCCCGACCGGCAGCACCGTGGACACCCGGACCCCCCGGGCGTCCCACTGGCCGGGACGCCCGCGCAGCGCGGTGCCCCGCCACGTCCAGTGCACGCCGTCCGGGCTGGTGGCGTACTCGGTGGTCATGCGGTCGGCGTGGTTCCAGGACTCCAGCGGGTGGCAGGACGCCCACAGGTGCCAGCCGCCGTCGGCGGCCAGCAGCACGGGGTCCTTGACCCCGACGTGCTGGTCGCCGGGCAGCACGGTGCGCGGGGTTGCCCCGTCGAGGTCGGCCGGGGTGTCGGCCTCCAGCAGGTCCACCCGCCAGTGCTTGGTGCCCGGGGTGGCCGCGCTGACGTACAGGCGCCAGCGGCCGTCCGCCGTCCGGGTCAGCGCGGGCCGCTCCAGCGACTCGGCGCCGAACTTCTCCTTCGTCACGGTGGCGATGGTGCGGAACGTCACGCCGTCGGCCGCGTGGGCGACCACGTTGGCGTATCCCCGGCCCTGGTCGACCGGCAGCCGCAGCCGGTACGCGAGGTAGATCCCGTCGTCGGCCAGCAGCGCACTCGGCGCACCGGACCAGGCACCGGCCTCGGTGCTGGGCGGCTCGATCACCACGGCGGCGTCGGTCCAGCGGGGAAGGGGCAGGGCGGGGCTGATGATCGTCACGTGGGCTCCGTTCAGGGTCGGGAAGTTCCGGCCTGGGATTGGGCGGGGTCGAGCGAGAGCCAGTCGGCGTACGACCGGCCGGTGACGTCCTGCAGCAGCGCCAGGTCGTCGGCGAAGTAGGGCAGCAGCGCGGCCCGCTCCTGGCGGGTGGGCCGGGGCCGGCGACCCTTGCGGCGGTGCAGCACCGTGAGCAGGGGGCCGCGGAAGGACTTGCGGACCGGCAACGGGAAGACGTGCCCGACGTTCCCGCCGAAGCGCAACAGGCCGCGCAGGGCGGCGTTGAACCTGGTGTCCTCGACCACGTGCCGATTCACGTTCTCCCGTGGCACCTCCGTGAGCAGGCCGGTCCTTACCCCAAGGAACGCGCATACCTGGTCGAGGGTGGCGGCGGGCTGCTCGCGCAGGTCCCGGTAGCGCAGCAGGAGCACCTGCTCCCGGTCGAAGACCTCGAACAGGTGGCGCACCTGCTCGCCGTACCTGCCGAGGCCGATGTAGTGCCAGAAGTCGGCCCAGCCGGCGGCGCGGCGCTGCTCCTCCAGGCGGCAGGCGGTGACGAAGTCCGCTTCCGGCTCCAGGCCCGCGATCCACAGGTGGGTCCAGTTGGAGTGCGCCCGGTCCACGGGATCACGCAGCATGAGGATGATCCGTACGTCCGGGACCAGTGCGTGGATCCGCAGGTGGGTGGCCGGGTCGTACAGATAGAACGGGGTGGCCTCGCCGCGCAGGGTGCCGCGCGGCGCGGGCACGAACAACCGCTCGTAGTCCTCCTGTCGCCAGATGTGTTCCTGGTACGTCTGCTTGTCGCCCGGGCCCCCGATGCGCGGCGGCGGTCCGTCGGTGAGGAAGAACTTCGGCTCCTTCGGGCGCGACAGGTAGAGCTGCGGGTGCCGCTCCAGCGCGGCGTGCAGTGCCGTGGTGCCCGCCTTCGGCACTCCGGCGATGAGGAAGTCGGGTAGTGGCATCGTGCCTCCTCCACGGGGGAATCTCTACTGAACACGTAGGATTGGTGGAATGCAACCCGATCGGGTGAAGATCCCCGCTTGACAGCCATACCCTGCATCATCGAGTATTCCCACCAACCAGATCGAGATTCCGAAGATAAGATCCACACCGTCGGGGAGAGGACGTCACCACCGTGTACGTCTCAGCGCGCACCGACTACGCCGTCCGGGCAATGCTCGCCATCACCGCCGCTCACCCGCGGCTCGTGAAGGCGGCGGAACTCGCGGCGACCCAGGACATCCCGCTCAGCTTCCTGCACGGCATCCTGCTCGACCTGCGTCGCGCCGGGCTGCTGCACAGCCACCGCGGGATGGACGGGGGGTACGCCCTGACCCGCCCCCCGACGGAGATCGCGATCGGGGACGTGGTTCGGGCGACTGGCGGTGCACTGAGTTCCGTGCGCGGACAACCCACGGAGGTCGCCCGTTACCACGGGGCGGCCGCCGGTCTGCGCGACGTGTGGCTCGCCGTCCGGGACGCCATCGAGGGCGTTCTGGACACCACCACTCTGGCCGACCTCTCGGCCACCAGCACAGTACAAACCACCTAGGAGTGCACATGAGCTCCCGCATAACCCGCGCCTTCGCCATTGCGGCGGCCGCCCTGGCCGCCGCAACCGCGTTGAGCGCCTGCGGTGACGACGACAAATCCACCGCGGACGCCAGCGGCGAGGCGACGGCGCTGCGCCTCGGCTACTTCCCGAACATCACCCACGCCCCCGCCCTGGTCGGCGTGAAGAACGGTCTGTTCACCCAGGCGCTGGGCAGCACCAAGCTGGAGGCGAAGACCTTCAGCGCCGGCCCGGCCGCGATCGAAGCGCTGTTCTCGGGCGCCATCGACGCCACCTACATCGGCCCGAACCCCGCGATCAACGGCTGGGCCAAGTCCAAGGGCACCGCGCTGAAGATCATCGCGGGCAGCACCTCGGGCGGCGCCGCGCTGGTCGTAAAGCAGGGCATCAACTCCGCGGCCGACCTCAAGGGCAAGAAGATCGCCACGCCGCAGCTCGGCAACACGCAGGACGTGGCGCTGCGCCACTGGCTCAAGGGCCAGGGCCTCAACGCCGACCAGCAGGGCGGCGGCGACGTCTCCATCCTGCCGCAGGACAACGCGACCGCGGTGCAGGCTTTCGCCCAGGGCTCCATCGACGGCGCCTGGGTGCCGGAGCCGAACGTCGCCAAGATGGTGACCGAATCCAAGGGCAAGGTGCTGGTCGACGAGAAGACCCTCTGGCCCGGCGGCCAGTTCGTCACCACGCACCTCATCGTGTCGCAGAAGTTCCTCGAGCAGCACCCGGCGACCGTCAAGAAGCTGCTGCAGGGCCACATCGCGGCGGTGAACTACCTGAACACCGACAAGGCCGCCGCCGAGAAGGCGACCAACGACCAGCTCGCCGCGCTCACCGGCAAGCCCCTCAAGGACCCCGTCCTGAAGTCGGCGTTCGCCAACCTCACCTTCACGGTCGACCCGATCGCGCCCTCGTTGTACGGCAGCGCCAAGCACGCCGAGGAGGTCGGATTGCTGGAGCCCGTGGACCTCAAGGGCATCTACAACCTCAGCCCGCTCAACGAGCTGCTGACCGCCTCGGGCAAGCCCGCGGTCAACGACAGCGCGGCCTAAGCAGGAAAGGCAGAAGTCCATGAGCCTCACCGCTCAGGACACCTGGCAGGCGGGCGGCCAGCGCACCAGCGCGGTCGTCCGCCTGGACGGCGTGTCGAAACAGTACGGTCGCGGCGACGGCGCGCTGCTCGCCCTCGACCGCGTCTCCCTCGACGTGTACCCGGGCGAGTTCGTCTGCCTGCTCGGCGCCTCCGGCTGCGGCAAGAGCACCCTGCTGTCGCTGGTCGCCGGGCTCGACCAGATCAGCGGCGGCGTCCTGGACACCGGTGGCCGCCGGGTCGCCCTGATGTTCCAGGAGGCCGCGCTGTTCCCGTGGCTGTCGGTCGCGGGCAACGTGGAGATCGCCCTGCGCCTGCGGGGTTTCGGCCGCGCGGAACGCCGCGAACGGGCCGCCCAACTGCTGGAGACCGTACGTCTCAAGGGTTTCGGCGACAAGCGGCCGCACGAGCTGTCCGGCGGCATGCGGCAGCGGGTCGCGCTGGCCCGCGCGCTGGCGCAGGAGGCCGACGTGCTGCTCATGGACGAGCCGTTCGGCGCCCTGGACGCGATGACCCGTGACATCCTGCACGACGAGATGGAACGGATCTGGCGCGAACAGGAGCTGACGGTCCTGTTCGTCACGCACAACGTGCGCGAGGCGGTCCGGCTCGGCGACCGGGTGGTGCTGCTGAGCAGCCGTCCCGGCCGGGTCATCGAGGACTTCCCGGTGCCCCACGCACGCCCCCGGCGCATCGACTCGCCCGAGGTCTCGGCGCTGGCCGCGACCATCACCGACCGACTGCGCGCGGAGGTCTCCCGCCATGCCCACTGACGCACCCACCCAGGGGACGGACCGCGACACGTCGGGCGCCGACCAGGTCACCGGGCTCGACGCGCTCGAACTGGGCGGCCGCGTGGTCGAGGAGCGGACGCTGGGCCGCGTCGGCGCCGCCGTCTGGCGTTCCGCCTGGCCGAAACTGCTGGCGGTCGGGATCGTCGTCGCGTTGTGGCAGGCCGTCTACTGGGCCGAGCTGAGGCCGCCGTACGCGCTGCCCTCGCCCGGTGAGGTCTTCAGCGAGCTGGGTTCCCTGATCAGCACGGGCGAGTTCTGGGAGTCGATCCAGCTCACCATGACCCGGGCGATCACCGGATTCGCGCTGGCCGTGCTCCTCGGCACGGTGATCGGCGCCGCGGTGGCCCGATTCAGCCCGCTGCGCGCGGCCATCGGCTCGCTGATCACGGGGCTGCAGACCATGCCGTCGATCATGTGGTTCCCGCTGGCCATCCTGCTGTTCCAGATCAGCGAGAGCGCCATCATGTTCGTCGTCGTGATCGGTGCCACGCCGTCGGTGGCGAACGGGCTGATCAGCGGCATCGACTACGTGCCACGGACCTGGCTGCGGGTCGGGCAGGTGCTCGGCATGCGCGGCTTCGCCAAGTACCGGCACCTGATCCTGCCCGCCTCGCTGCCCTCGTTCATCTCCGGGCTCAAGCAGGGCTGGGCGTTCTCCTGGCGCAGCCTCATGGCCGGCGAGCTGCTGGTCATCGTGCCGGGCGCGCTGTCCATCGGCGCCCGGATGCAGGGCGCCCGCGACCTCGTGAACGCCCCGCTGGTGGTCGCCTACATCATCGTCGTGCTGATTCTGGGCATCTTCATCGACATCCTCTTCAACGCCGCCGACAACGCGCTACGCCGCCGCTGGGGCCTGACCGGCTCCTGACCCGTCCTGCCGCCCACCGCCCGCGCCGACGTCGCCGGGGGTGGTGGGCAGGTCGGCGGCCCGCCACGCGGCGAAGCCACCCGCCAGGTCCGTGGCCCGCCGCAGGCCGATGGTCTGCAGCGCATCCGCGGCCAGTGACGACGTGTAGCCCTCCTGGCAGACCACGATGACCTGCAGGTCGAAGCGGTCGGCGATGGGCAGCCGGGCATCGCTGCGCGGGTCGAACCGCCACTCCAGGACGTTGCGCTCGACCACCAGCGCACCCGGGATCTCGCCGTGCTCGGCCCGCTGCGCCGCCGGGCGGATGTCCACCAGTACGGCGCCGTCCCGCTGCGCCGCGTACGCCGCCTGCGGGGACAGCCGGTCGAGCCGGGCGCGGGCCTGGGCCAGCAGTTCGTCGATCCCGTACGAGCCGGGCGGGGCGGCGCTCACCACTGGACCCCGGCGCGCTCGACCTCGGCGACCTCCAGGCCGACGGCGCTCAGGCGGTACCGGGTCATGCTGGTCAGCGCGGGACCGTACACGTGCACGCTGACGGCCGGGCGGCGGGAGCGGTTGACGATCCGGTGCACGTACCGGGGGCCGAAGGCGTGTCCGATACCCGCGTCGAGGTGCCGTACGTTCATCCGGAATCCTCCGTCCGCGACCGGCGCGACCACGTCCTCGACGAGCGAGCCGCTGACCACGTGCAGGGCGCCGGCCGAGCCACCGTGGTCGTGCAGATCCGTCCCCTGGCCGGGTAGCCAGGTGAGCAGCCACACCTCGTATTCGCGATGCTCCGCGATCCTCGCATACCACCGGCCGGTCGCGCTGAATCGTGGTGCGACCGGCCAGGCGACCGGGTCGTCCGCGTAGCGGCGGGCGACGGCCAGGTGATCGATGACTGTTCCTACGTGCGCCATGACGGCCTCCAATACTCCTAATGCCTATGTGTTTAGTAGGTTTAACGCACCAGCGCACGGCGGCACGCGGTACGGATCGAACGGGAGAACTGCCGGGGGCGGCGCCCTCGGGGTGCCAGCGGGCGTCCGGGCCGGCTTCCGAGTCATCGCCGAGCGAGACGACGGCCGCGCCGTTCGGCGCCGAGGCCATCGTCCGGGCGCTCAACAGGCGCTGCTGGCCACCAGGCGGAAGTCGACGACCCGGCGCCGGGTCAGGTGAACTTGCCGCTCCATGCGCTGCACCCTACCCGGCGACACCACCCCGTAGCCTCATATCCCATAGGTTAAGAGGGATATATCTCCTCCGGTTCGTGCTCCCAGGTTCGTGCCAAGGCGATCACCGGACGGCATACGCACCCCCGGCGGTGGGCACAGTGTGCGCAACCGCGCCACCGGGCGCTGGCATCCCATGGAGAGGCGGGACCGTCATGCCGTTCGACTGCACCCTGCAACTGGCCGACGACACGGTGATCGTCTCCCCGGAGGGAGACATCGACATCCACACCGCCGCAGCCGTACGAGGCGTGCTGCGCGAGGTGGTGACCTCCCGGGTCGGCGGCCGGATCGTGGTCGACCTCAGCGATGTGACGTTCCTGGACTCCGCCGGCATCGGCGTGTTCGTCGCCGCGAAGCGGGCCGCGGACGCCCAAGGAATTCCGTTGCGCCTGCGCAATCCCGGCCCGGTGGTCCGCATGGTCCTGGAGGTCACGAAGCTCCTCGGCGAACTCGTCGAGGAGCCAGTGCCGGTACCGCACTGAATAGTCAGGCGGCCCGGTGCTGGAAGGTCGCCCGGTACGCCTGCGGGGTCGTGCTGAGCCGCCGGGTGAAGTGGTGTCGCAGCGTGGCCGCCGACCCGAACCCCGCCCGGACCGCGATCGCGTCGACACCCAGGTCGGAGTCCTCCAGCAGGCGCCGGGCCAGCAGCACCCGCTGACCGGTCAGCCAGTCGTGCGGCGTCACCCCCGTCTCCGCCCGGAAGCGCCGGGCGAACGTCCGGGGCGCCATGTGCGCCTGCGCCGCCATCGTCTCGACCGTGTGTTCCCGGTCGAGCTCCTCCAGCACGCGGGTCAACACCGGCTGCAACGTGTCGCAGTGGCCCAGCTCCGGCACCGGGGTCTCGATGAACTGCGCCTGCCCGCCGTCGCGGTGCGGCGGAACCACCATCCGGCGCGCCAGCATCGTGGCCACCGCCGAGCCGTGCTCCTGGCGGACCAGGTGCAGGCCGAGATCGATGCTGGCCGCCGTGCCGGCGCTGGTGAGCACGCGATCGTCGGCGACGTACAGCACGTCGGGGTCGACCCGGGCGGCCGGGAACCGCGCGGCCAGCGCCTCGGTGTGCCGCCAGTGGGTGGTGCAGCGGCGCCCGTCGAGCAGCCCCGCCGCGCCCAGCGCGAACGCACCGGTACACATGCTCATCAGCCAGGCGCCGCGGGCGTGCGCCCGGCGCAGCGCGGCCAGCACCTCGGCGGGCGGATCCTGCTCATATCCGTACGGGGCCACGGCCACCAGATCCGCCGACTCGACGGGCGTCAGGTCGTGTCCGGTGGTGATCGAGAAGCCCGCGTGCGTGCGGACCGGCCGCCCGCCGGGACTGCACACCGCGAAGTCGTACCCGGGCAGGCCCTCGGCGGTGCGGTCGTACCCGAAGAGTTCGCAGAGCACGCCCAGTTCGAAGACGGCGGCCTCGGGCAGTGCGATGACGGCGATCCGCTCCAGCATGCGACCAGCCTACGCCGCGTGGCAGGATTTTGTGGATGTATGGCATCTCTGCCACTGTCGGCGGCCCGGACACCGGGGCAGGCTGTATCTAACACACCCGGTGCGCACCGGCCGTCACGCCGGACAGGGGTACGTCATCATGGCACTCAGCATTCTCGTCTTCTTCCTGCTCCTCACGATCGCCGCGGCGCTGGGCCTGACCGCCGACAGCCGCGACGGCGCCGACTGGCGGCCCACCGTCGACGGGTTCCGGCGCCGCCTGTAGGGGCCTGGCGGCCGGACCCGGCCGGTGGCTCGGGCCCGGCCGTCGCTCAGGCCCGGCCGTCGCTCAGGCCCGGCCGTCGCTCAGGCCCGGCCGTCGCTCAGGCGCCGCCGCAGGTACCGACGCTGCACCAGCGCCGTTGACCCTGCTCATCCAGGAACAGCCAGCCGCAGTGCTCGCCGGGGCAGGCGCGCACCGTGAACCGCCGGGGGTCCGCCAGCAGGTGCGCGGCGCTCAACGCGGCAGCCCGCACCGGCAGGCGCAACCCGGCGCTCGGCGAGACCCGCCAGCGGCCCAGGCCGTCCTCGCCACGGGCGAACGTCGCCGACCGGCCCGCCGACTCGGCCGCGTCCGCCACGGCCTTGAACGCGGCCGCGTCCCGCTCGTCGGTGAGGCAGGCGTACAGGTGGGCGCGCAGGTCCCGCGCCTCGGCCAGGACATCCGCCGCGTGCACGGGGTCGCGGCGGGCGGCCGTCAGCAGCCGCGTCACGACCCAGTCGTCGGCCAGCCCGACATGACCCACCCACGCGGCGAGGGCGCGGTACGAGCGCAGCCACTCCGCCCGGAACCCACCGGCCGGGACGCGGGGCGGCCGGTGGGCGCCCCACCCGGCGTACGTGTTGCAGAACTCCAGCGCCGGGTGGCCGCCCGTGAGCCAGGGCAGCCACTCGTCGCGGACGCGCACGGCGTACCCGGGCGCGGGCGGCCGGTCCAGCCCCGGATCGGCCCGGGCCACCCGGTCGCGCAGGCGCCCGAGCTCCGGGCCGGGCTCGCCGCCCTGCTCGGCGAGCGCCCGCGCGACCCGGCTGAACAGCGCCAGCGCGTCCGCGCGGCGGCCCGCACGGTGCAGCGCGGTCATCACCAGACCGGCCAGCCGCTCCCGGGCCGGGTACGCCCGGGCCAGCGGGAGCAGGTCGGCGGCCGGATCGCCCGCGTCCAGCCGCAGTCGCGCGTACCGCTCGGCGACGGTCAGCCGCAGCGTGGTCAGCTCCTGTTCGGCGGGCAGGTCGCCGCGCCACAGCGCCAGCGCCGACGCGGCCAGCCGGGCCCGCTGCGCCGGGTCGGCGGTGGCCTCGGCGGCGGCCGCGAGCTCCCGGAACCGGTACGCGTCCACCGTGGCCGGGCCGGGATCGATCCGGTACCCGTCGCCGACGTGCACGATCCGCACCCCGTACGGTTCCAGCGCCTGGCGCAACCGCGCCACGTACGTGTGCAGGGTGGCGCGGGCGGTGCGGGGCGGGTCCTCGGGCCAGACCGTGTCGACCAGCCGGTCCGTGGAGACCGCCCGGCCCGCCGGGACGATCAGCAGGGCGGCCAGCGCCTGCCGTTCCTGGCGCCGCCCCACCGGGACCGGACGCGACTCGTGAACGGCTTCGAACTCACCAAGCAGACGAAAGTCCATGACGGTCCGAGGCTAGGTCCGGTGTGTACGGTCGCAGAATGGCCGGATCCGGCAGGAACCCGTGGCCGAACGCTGACTTGGCTTTCCGGCGCCGCGCCGGGTAGCCACCCCGGCACCTGGCCGGACCTAGACTGCTGCGATGGCGTTCGAGCAGCACGGACACACGCATCGGCTGGACTGGGTCGACCCGACGATCCGCGAGTGGGACTGCACCGTGGTCTCCGCCGACCCCGAGGGCGGCATCGTGCTGGACCGTTCGGCGTTCTATCCGGGCGGCGGCGGTCAGCCACCGGACCACGGTGTACTCCTCTGGCAGGGGGTACAGACCCGGATCGTGGACACCCGCAAGGGTGACGACCTGTACCTGATCCCCGCCCCGGGTGACCCGGTGCCACCGGCCGGAACCACCGTACGCGGAGCCCTCGACGACGACCGGCGCAGCACCCTGATGCGTACCCATTCCGGGCTGCACATCCTGTGCGGCACGGTGTTCCGCGACTTCGGCGCACTGGTGACCGGCGGCAACATGCAGCCCGGCGAGGCGCGGATGGACTTCAACCTGCCCGAGGTGCCGGCCGGGTTCAAGCAGTCGCTGGAGGACGCGGTCAACGCGGAGATCACCGCCGACCGCAAGATCGTGGCGCGGGTGCTGCCCCGCGCTGAGGCCCTGGCCATCCCGGACCTGGTACGCACCCAGGACGCGCTGCCGCCGCTGGACATGCCGGAGATCCGGGTCGTGGACATCGTCGGACTGGATGTGCAGGCTGACGGTGGCACCCACGTGGCATCGACCGCGCAGGTCGGCCGGGTGCAGATCGTCAAGGTGGAAAGCAAGGGCCGGCAGAACCGCCGCGTCCGGCTGCGCCTGCTCTGAGCACCGGCGCGCGGACCCGGCGCGCTGCCGGTAGAGTCGGCGATGGTGTGCCGGGAAGTCTGGTCGGCGGTGTCGTAATCCCCTCAACCGGAGGTACGTCATGGCCGCACCACGACTGTTCGGGCGCGGGAGCTGGGCCGAGGCGAGCCGCATCGCGGACATCCTGCGCCGGGAGACGGTCGGCGGCGTCCTGCTGATGTGCGCGGCCCTGACCGCGCTGATCTGGGCGAACTCGAAGTGGTCCGACGTCTACCACCAGCTGGCCGACATCCGGGTCGGCCCGGCCGCGCTGCATCTGGATCTCACCCTGAGCACGTGGGCCGCGGACGGCCTGCTGGCGATCTTCTTCTTCGTGGCCGGGCTGGAGGTCAAGCGGGAGTTCCTCGCCGGTGACCTGCGCGACCCCCGGCGCGCGGCGCTGCCGGTCGCCGCCGCGGTCGGCGGGATGATCGTTCCGGCGCTGTGCTTCGTGGCGATCACCCTGAACGCTCCGGACGGGGCGCTGCGGGGGTGGGCGATCCCCACCGCCACCGACATCGCCTTCGCGCTGGCCGTACTCGGTCTGATCAACACCCACCTGCCGACCGCGATGCGCACCTTCCTGCTGACCCTCGCGGTGGTGGACGACCTGCTGGCGATCATCATCATCGCGGTGTTCTACACGGCGACGCTGCACCCGGGGCCGCTGCTGCTGGCCGCGCTGCCGCTGGCCGTGTTCGGGGTGCTGGCGCAGCGCCAGGTACGCGCGTGGTGGATGCTGCTGCCGCTGGCGTTCACGACCTGGACGCTGGTGCACGCCTCGGGGGTGCACGCCACGGTGGCCGCGGTGCTGCTGGCGTTCACCGTCCCGGTCGCCCGGCCCGGGAACGGTGATGAGCCGTGCCTGGCCGAGCACTTCGAGCACCGGTGGCGGCCCGTGTCGGCCGGTGTCGCCGTGCCGGTGTTCGCGTTCTTCGCCGCGGGCGTCACGCTGACCGGCGGGATCGGGGTGGCCCTGGGCGACGCGGTCACGCTCGGCATCGTGGTGGGGCTGGTGCTGGGCAAGACGGTCGGCATCACCGGGGCGACCTGGCTGGTGCAGCGTTTCACCCGGGCCCGGCTCGCGGAGGGGCTGAGCTGGTGGGACGTCCTAGGCCTGTCGATGCTGGGCGGCGTCGGGTTCACGGTCTCGCTGCTCATCGGTGAGCTGGCGTTCGGGGTCGGTACCGACCGCGAGCAGCACATGAAGCTCGGCGTTCTGATCGGCTCCGTGCTGGCCGCGGGGCTGGCGACGGCCGTGCTGCGGGCGCGCAACCGGCACTACCGCAGCATCTGCGCCGAGGAGGGGGTCGACTCGGACGCCGACGGTGTGCCGGACGTCTACCAGCGCCAGGACTGAACCTCAGTCGGTGGGGACACCCGCGCCGACGCCCGGGTGCTGGGCGCTCTCGGCCAGCAGGCGCTTGCGCTGCTTCGCCGGAAGCCGGTCGACGTAGAGCAGGCCGTCGAGGTGGTCGGTCTCGTGCTGCAGGCAGCGGGCCAGGCGGCCGGTGCCGTCGATGCGCACCGGCTCGCCGCGCAGGTCGACCCCGGTCACGTACGCGGTCGCGGGGCGCCCGACGTCGGTCTGCGGGCCCGGCACGGACAGGCAGCCTTCCCCGTCGACGTCCAGCTCCCGGCTCTCCGGCAGGTGCAGTACCGGGTTGACCACGTGCGCCACGACGTTCTTGCCGGTCGCGTCGGGGCAGTCGACGACGAAGACGCGGGCGTCCACGCCGATCTGGTTGGCGGCGAGACCGACCCCGTGGGCCGCCGCCATGCTGGCGAACATGTCCGCCACGAGCTGCCGCAGGTCGTCGTCGAAGACGGTCACCTCGGCGCACCGGCGGTGCAGGACCGGGTTGCCGTACCGGGTGATGGGCCGTGGGGTGCCGGATCGGGTCTGCACCGCCTCATCCTAGTTGGCGGCGGAGTCCGAGCCGCCGCCCGCGTCGCCGGTCCCGCCGCCGTTGGGCTGGCTGGAGGCGCGGCGGGCGGCCCGTGCGGCCGCGTCGCCGACGTTCCCGGCCCAGCCCCAGGCCCGGCCCGCCTGGGTGCCCGCCCAGTCGCCGAGGTCGGCCGCGCCCCCGCCCATCCGCCGGACCAGGGTGACCAGGGGGTCCGGGGAGACCCGGAACGCCTCGGAGTAGTGGGCGGCGGCGGCCTTGACGTCGGCGGTGACCGAGGTGTCGCGGTCGTCGTCGCGGCGCGGGTACTCCCCGCCCAGGATCCGCGTGTACTCGCCCGAGTCGATCCACCGGTTCAGTTCGGCGGCCCGCGCCACGGGCACCGGATGTGTGCTCCACGCGGTCATGCCGATCTTGTGGATGCTGTCGCGCAGGTCCCCGCCGCCCGCGTACTCCGCGGCCTGCTCCAGGAACGCCGCCGTGTCGATCTGCGACAAGTCACCGCCCCCGGCCAGCTTCATCAGCAGCCGCAGCGACGCCGCCGGGTCCTGCCCCGCCAGCAGCCCGGCCCGGTCCGCGGACAGCTCCGCCTTGCGCCACCACTCGTACATTCCGGCGATGATGGCCCGCAGCGTGATGGCGCCGATGGGCAGCCAGCTCACGTTGGTGACCCACCGGGTGAGGATCGTCATGATCGTCTTGTAGACGGCGTGGCCGCTGCGTACGTGTCCCAGCTCGTGCCCGAGCAGCGCACGCAGCTCGTCGTCGTCGAGCCGCTCCACCGCCGCCGTCGTGATCACCACGAACGCGCGGTCCATGCCGATCGCCTCACCGCTGATGACGGGCCCCTGCCGCACGTAGAGCTCGGGCAGTTGCGCCACGTCCAGTGCGGCGGCGGCCTCGGCGAAGAGCCGGTGCACCCGCGGATACTGCCGGTGGTCGACGCGGATGGCCCCGGCCAGGTAGGACAGCCGGAAGCCGCGCTCGTTCCACATCCCGAAGAAGCCGCGGACCACATCGTCGAAGCCACGCAGCTCGCGCAGCGCGGTGAGCGCGCCACGGTCGGCGGGGTGCTCCCACGCCCGCGAGCTGATCCCGGTCAGGGTCACCCGCTGACGCGCGGGCGGATTGTCGTCGACCGTCATGGCCCTGTGCCCCTCTGCTCGTCCGATGCCGCTTGCAGCCTCCCGGGCGCCACCGGCGCGGCGCATCGGCTGGCAGTGGGACTTCCCCGGCGACCCGGCTGCGACTTTCGGCCGACCTTCCGGCCGCGCGGGAGCGCGTCCACCAGGCGACGGGCGGCCTCGGCCAGGGCGGGAAGAATGAGAGCAAGAATTCCTCAGCAAAAGGTCAACTCCCCAGCGGCGCGGCCGATGGGTGGGCCCGTGAATCCCTCGGTGGCCCGCGCGTTGTCCGGCACCCAGCCCGTCCACGTCGGCCGTCAGCCGATATTCGACCGGCTCGGTGGCGTGGTCGCCTACGAGCTGCTGTTCCGGGGCAGCGTCGACGCCGTCGCCGCGGGCCACCGCGACACGTACGCGACGAGCAAGGTCATCGTGAACGCGTTCACCGAGTTCGGCATCCGCGAGGTCGTGGGTGACCGGCTGTGCTTCATCAACGTGACCCAGGAGTTCCTCACCGGCGAACTGACCCTGCCGTTCGGCCCCGAGCAGGTGGTGCTGGAGGTGCTGGAGACGGTCGAGGTCGACGACGCCGTCATCGCGGGCATCACCGAGCTCGTGGCCGCCGGGTACCGCATCGCCCTGGACGACTTCGTCTGGGGCTCCGGGCACGAACGCCTGCTCGACCTCGCCTCGTACGTGAAACTCGACCTGCTCGACGGTGACCTGTCCCGGCTGGAGGAGATCGTGGCGGCCTGCCGCCGCCGGCCCCGCCTGCAGATCGTGGCCGAGCGGCTGGAGACCGCCGAGCAGGTCGAGCTCGCCGACCGGTTCGGTCTCGAACTGCGCCAGGGGTACGCGCTGAGCCGCCCCCAGGTGCTCACCGCCCGCAGCCTGTCGCCGTCGCGGATCCGCCGGCTCGAACTGCTCAGCGCGCTGTCCGCCGCCGACGCCGACCTGGAACGGGTGCACAGCATCATCGCCACGGACCCGGCCCTGTCGCTGCGGGTGCTGCGGGCCAGCAACTCCGCCGCCGCGGCCAGCGCCACCCGCATCTCGTCCGTACGCCAGGCCGTCGTCATGATCGGCCTCTCGCACATCCGGCAGTGGGCGATGCTCATGGTCATCGACGATGTGGCCGAGGCGACCGAGGATCAGTTGATCAGCGCGCTGACCCGGGCCCGCTTGTGCGAGAACGTGGCCGGGGACGCCTCGGTGGCGCCGGAGGCCGCGTTCATGGCCGGGCTGATCGTGGGCGTGGCCGAGCTGCTGAACGTGACCCCGGCCGTCATGGCCCGTCAGCTGCCACTGGCGGCCGAGGTGACCGAGGCGCTGGTGAACGGTGCCGGGCGGCTGGGCGGTGTGCTGCGCACGGTGCAGGCGTACGAGCACGGCGATGTGGTCGAGCCGACCGAGGTGCCGGTCTCCCCCGACCTGACGACCAAGTGCATGGACGCGATGGCCTGGTCGACCCGCGCCGTGGCGGCCGCCGCACCCGCCGCCTGCTGAACGGGCGGCGGGGCAAAGGTCCACCGTGGGCGGTCAGCCCACCGGGATGTCGCGGCGGCGCAGGCCGTACAGTCCGGCGGCGCCGAGTGCCACGGCCACCGCCGTGAGCACCACCAGCGGCGTGACGGACGCGTCCCCGCCCGGCAGGTGCGGGATGTGCGTGAACGGCGACAGGTCAAGCACCCACTGGTCGAACTGCAACGTGGTGCCCACGAGCAGCATCAGCGCGCACGCCGCCAGCACCCCCCACGCCGCTGGGGCCAGCCGGGGCAGCACCCCGAACAGCAGCAGCGCCACGGCCGCCAGCACCCAGACCGCCGGGAGCTGGGCGAGCGCCCCACCCAGCGCGACCGTCGGCGCGACGTCCCCGCCCACCGCCCGGTACACCAGGCCCTCGACCAGACCGGCCACGACCAGCAGCACGGTCGGGCCGAGCAGCGAGAACGCGAGATGGCTGGCGGCCCAGCGCAGCCGCCCCGTGGCCGTGCCGAGCACCACCTCGGCGTGCCCGGTGCCCTCCTCGTCGCGCATCCGCAGCGTGGCCTGCACCGCGTAGCCGGCGGCCAGCAGCCCGAGCATGCCCGCGATGCTGGCGAAGTAGGTGTTCACCAGCGCGGACTCGCCGCCCATCCGGGCGAAGATCTCCGCCATGGCGTCGTTGTCGCGCACGAGGTCGGCGACGCCGTCCGCGACGCCACCGAAGACGGTCCCCAACGCCGCGAAGCCGACCGTCCAGCCGATCAGCAGCCCACGGTGCAGGCGCCAGGCCAGCGCGGGCGCCGAGCGCAGGCCGGGCGCCGCGGTCGCGGGCCCCAGCCGGTCGGGCAGCAGACCCGCACCGAAGTCGCGGCGCCCGAGCAGGACCACGGCGGCGGCGCCGGCCGCGGCGGTGAACAGTACGGTCAGGACGGCGGGCCAGACCCGGTCCCCACCGTACGGGTAGATGTGCTGCACCCAGCCGATCGGCGAGAGCCAGGACAGCCAGGCGAGGGTGCCGGAGCCGACCGCGCTGATGTCACCGGCCAGCCGCAGCAGCCACGCCACGCCCAGCGCGAGAGCGGCGATCGCGCGGGCGCTGCGGGCGCTGCTGGTGAGCTGCGCCGCGATCGCCCCCACGGCCGCGAACGCCCACCCGGCCAGCAGGAACTCCGCCCCGAACGCCACCGAGCCCGCGACCGGCAGGCCCTGCGCGAGCATCCCGGCGGTCAGGATGGCGCCCAGCACGACGTTGGCGGCAGCGGTGACGAGCAGCGCGGCGCCGAGCTGGGCCCGCCGGCCGACGGGCGCCGCGCCGATCAGTTCGGTACGCCCGGCCTCCTCGTCGGCCCGGGTGTGCCGGATGACAGTGAGCAGGCTGAACAGCGCGATCATGACGGGGATGAACCCGGCCCGCCACGCCACCAGCTCGCCGATGCTGTCCCCGGTGAGGCGGCCGTACAGCGCGACGAACCCGGCGTTGTGCATGCTGACGTCGGCGTACTCCTGGCGGGCGGCCGCCGTGGGGAACAGGCCGTTGAACGAGGCGACGTAGCTGGCCGGGATGACGCCGAGCAGCACCACCCACAGCGGCAGCAGGACCCGGTCGCGGCGCAGGATGAGCCGGACCAGCCGGCCGGCCCCGGTCACCGCCCGTCCCCCTGGTACTGGCGCAGGAACAGCTCCTCCAGCGTGGGTGGCTGGCTGACCAGGCCGCGCACCCCGGCCTGCACGAGGGCGCGCAGGGCGGGCTCCAGCGCGTCGGTGTCCACATCGAACATGACCCGGCCGTTGTCCGTACGCAGATCGTGCACGCCCGGCAGACCGGCGAGGCCGTCGGCCGCGCCGCTCAGCTCGGCCTGGATCGAGGTACGGGTGAGATGCCGCATCTCGGCGAGCGTGCCGGTCTCCACGACCCGCCCCTCCCGGATGATCGTCATCCGGTCGCAGAGCGCCTCCACCTCGGCCAGGATGTGACTGGACAGCAGCACCGTACGGTCGCGCTGTTTCTCCTCGCGGATCACCTCCCGGAAGACCTCCTCCATGAGCGGGTCCAGCCCGGAGGTCGGCTCGTCGAGGATCAGCAGCTCGACGTCGGAGGCGAGCGCGGCCACCAGCGCCACCTTCTGCCGGTTGCCCTTCGAGTACGCCCGGCCCTTCTTGCGCGGGTCGAGCTGGAACCGGGCGACGAGGTCGTCGCGGCGGCGCGGGTCGAGCCCGCCGCGCAACCGGCCGAGCAGGTCGATGACCTCCCCGCCCGAGAGGTTGGGCCACAGCGTCACGTCGCCCGGCACGTACGCCAGGCGCCGGTGCAGCGCGGTGGCGTCGGCCCACGGGTCGCCGCCGAGCAGCCGGGCGGTGCCCGAGTCCGCGCGGACCAAACCGAGCAGGATGCGGATGGTGGTGGTCTTGCCCGCCCCGTTCGGCCCCAGGAAGCCGTGCACCTCCCCGGTCCGTACGCTCAGGTCGAGTGAGTCCAGGGCCCGGGTGGCCCCGAACGTCTTGACCAGTGCCTGCACCTCGATCGCCGCGGTCATGGTGTCTGTGCCTCCTCCAGGGCGGCCCGGGCCTGGTCGGCCTGGTCTGCGGTGAGCAGTGGCTGGGCGAAGATGTCGATGGCCGCGCGCAGCATCCGGCCGTGCCCGGCGGGCTCGGCCACGTCGCCGCCGAGGACGTGCGAGAGCTGGTCGCGCAGCAGGAACATGCCGAGTTTCATCGCGGCGATCACCGCGGCGAACGCGCGCGGATCGTCGGTGCGGACCGGCACGCCCGCCAGCCACGCCTCACCGGCCTCGACCATCCGCTCGAACATCGCGGTGGTGGCGCCCTCCATCATCGAGCGCACCAGGTACGCCTGCAGGCGCATCGTCTCGGGGTGCACCGAGGGCAGGAAGTTCTGGTCGGCGATGTGGCCGTCGCCGAAGAGCTGGTCGCGCAGCTCGCTCATGCGGGCCATCGCGTACTCGTCGCAGGCGTCGCGCAGGCCCTCTTTGGAGCCGAAGTGGTGGCGCAGCAGCCCGGAGGAGACCCCGGCCCGCTGCGCGATGTCGCGGACCGTGGCCGCGGCGAAGCCGTGCTCGGCGAAGAGGTCGATCGCCGCGTCGCGGATCCGGGCCCGCGCGGTGAGGTCCTCGGCAGCACGTGCACTACTCACACGTGCAGGCTACTACACAGTCGTACAGTGAGCTATACGTCCGTATGGGCGGTGGTGACGCGATAGTCTCGCCCGGATGCGACTGCTGCTGATCGCGGACACCCACGTGCCGCAACGCGCGAAAGACCTGCCCGCGCAGCTGTGGGCGGCGGTCGACGCCGCCGACGTGGTCCTGCACGCGGGCGACTGGGTGGACGTGTCGCTGCTGGACGCGCTCGAAGCCCGCGCGGCCCGGGTGATCGGCTGCTACGGCAACAACGACGGCCCGCCACTGCGCGAGCGGCTGCCCGAGGTCGCCCGCGCCGAGCTGGGCGGGGTCCGCTTCGCGGTGATCCACGAGACCGGCCAGGCCGCCGGGCGCGAGGCGCGGTGCGCGGCCCGCTTCCCCGACGTGGATGTGCTCGTCTTCGGCCACTCCCACATCCCGTGGGACACGGTCGCGCCGGGCGGCCTGCGCCTGCTGAACCCGGGCTCACCCACCGACCGGCGCCGCCAGCCGCACCACACGTACCTGACCGCGGTGGTCGGCGGCGGGGAGCTGACCGAGCTCACGCTGCACCGGATCGGCGCCTGACCGGCGTACACCGCCGACTTGCATGATCCGGGTACCCTCCTCGCCGGGCTTCATCCACGTTCGTGATGATCGCCCGGAGTGTCCGGACAGCCCGGCGAAGGAGAATCGGTGGACAGACGCAGACTCGCCTGCGCCGGGGTGCTGGCGCTCGCCCTTCTCTCCGGCTGCACGGGGTCCAAGGACAAACCCGACACACCCGGCCTCGAAGCGCGCGGGACGGTCCTCACCACCGTGAAACCGACCCGGCAGGACCTTTCCAACCAGATCAGCCTGGCCGGGAAGGTGACCATCAATCCGGTGTTCGGCATCGTCGCACCCACCGACGGCGAGCTGCGCTACGTCGACCGGCAGCCGTCGAAGACCCCCGCCACCCGGCCACTGTGGGTGGCCACGGTGTGGCGCGACGGCGTGCCCCGCCAGGTCGAGATCCCGAAGGACTCGCTGCTGGCCGGGCGGCTGATGGACGACCACGCCGACGTCACGGCCGGTATGCCGGTCATCTCCGCCCAGCACGCCGGGTACGGCATCGTGGCGGACATCGACAGCGAACAGGCGTACCGGATCTCGGGTGCGGTCAAGACCGTCCGGGGACAGATCAAGAACGGGCCGGGACCGTTCAAGTGCACGACGCTGGGCACCATCGCGGCGTTGCCGGCCGGGACCATCCCCGCGCCTCCTGCGCCCAAGACTCCGGCGCCGCAGCAGTCCGGTCAGCCCGCCGCCCCCGAGCCGGCGCCCGAGGCCCCGGAGGGCGGCGGCTCGGAGCCCACCGGCATGCGGCTGGTCTGCGCCGCCCCGGACACCGTCAAGCTGATCAACGGTGCGGCGGTCACCCTCGAAGTGGTCACCGCGAAGGCCGGCAACGCGATGGTGCTGCCGGTCGAAGCGGTCGCCGGCGTCCAGGGCCGGGGGAAGGTCGACGTGGTCGGCGCGGACCGGACCCGCAAGACCGTGGACGTGGTCCTCGGGCTCACCGACGGCAAGGTCGTACAGATCAAATCGGGCCTGCGGGGCGACGAGACCATCGCCGTGCCGGGGCCGGACCTGCCCGCGGCACCGCCCGGCGGCGAGGATCCCGAGGGCGGGCCCGCCGGAGCGCCGCGATGACGCAGCCGCTGATCGAGCTGACCGGCATCACCAAGGTCCTCAAAGGACAGGCACAGCCCCGCACCATCCTGGCCGGGGCCGACCTCACGGTACGGGCCGGGGAGAGCGTGGCGATCGTCGGCCGGTCCGGATCCGGCAAGAGCACGCTGCTCAGCCTGATCGGCCTGTTCGACCGGCCCGACGAGGGTCAGTATCTGCTCGACGGCCGGGACATCAGCCGGATCTCCGAACGCCAGGCCGCGAAGCTGCGCAGCTCGCACTTCGGCTTCGTGTTCCAGCGGTTCTTCCTGCTCAAACACCTGACCGCGGCGCAGAACGTGGCCATGGCCCTGGTCAACGGCCAGGGTTGGCTGCCCCGCCGGGAACGCCGCGCCCGGGTGCTCGAAGCCCTCGACCAGGTCGGCATCGCCCATCTCGCGAAGAACCGCCCGGCCCGGATGTCCGGTGGCGAACAGCAGCGGGTGGCGATCGCCCGGGCACTGGTCCGCAGCCCGCGGGTGCTGCTGGCCGACGAGCCGACCGGCGCCCTGGACACCGAGACGGGCACCGTGGTGATCGACGCGCTGAGCGCCGCGACCGCGCGCGGCTGCGGGCTCATCCTGGTCACCCACGACCGGGACCACGCGGCCCGGATGGGCCGCATCCACGACCTCGTCGACGGGGTCCTCAACGAACGGGTGTCGGCATGAGCGAGTGCACCGAGCGCAGCGAGGGCCGCGAGCGCATGCCCGGCCGGCACAGCATGAGCGAGTGCACCGAGCGCAGCGAGGGCCGCGAGCGCATGCCGAAGGCGGGCACGGCGTGAGGAGGTTCTCGGGGCGGTACCGGTCGTCGCTGATCATCGGCCTGCAGGGCATCCGGGCGCGCAAGCTGCGGACGCTGTTGTCCATGGTGAGCCTGTTCCTCGGCGTCCTCGCCGTGGTGGTCGTGCAGGCGGGCGCCAGCATCGCGGACCGCGCGATGCTGACCGACCTGGAACTCACCGCCGGTGTCGACGGCACCCGCATGATCGACATGCCGTCGAGCCCCAAGGCCGCCGACATCGTCGTCACGAGCCTGCGCGGACGGCCCGACGCGGTGGCGTCGCTGACGGTCTCCGGCATCATCGGCGAACCCGGCGTCCGCCCGGTCAACGAGGGCGGGTCGCCGCTGGACGAGAACTGGGGCGGGGGCGAGACCTGCTTCCCGGACGGCCACTGCGAGCCCATGTCGTCGGGCCCGACCGGCCAGGCCGTCGAGGTACGGCTCACCGCGCTGACCGGCGACATCCGTACGTTCCGGCCGTTCCGGCCGCAGTCGGGGCGCTGGCTGGACTTCACCACCGTGCCGGCGCTGGCGCCGCGGCTGGTGCTCAACAAGGAGGCGGCGAAGGGCTTCGAACGGCACCACGTGCCCGCCGAGATGCGCGTCGCCGGCGCCCCCACCAACCTCACGCCACAGTTCGTCGGCGTGGTCGACGACGGGGACGCACAACCGCACGCCTACGCGCGGCTCGACGAGCTGACCAACTGGCTGCCCGCCGCCGGCCTGGCCAACGGCGAGCTGCGGGTGATGCTGGCTCCACCGACCCCGGTCGAGCAGGTGCTGACCTCCCGGCTCAAGGGCGCCGGCGTGGACATGTACACGGAGACCATCGACTCGCGCAAGCAACGCGAGGGCGAGCTGAAGCTGATCCGGCTGGTCTTCTTCTCGATGGCCGGGCTCGTTCTGCTGATCGGCGTCGCGGGCATCCTCAACGTCGGCCTGGCCACGGTGGGTGAGCGGGTCGAGGAGTTCGCGCTGCGCCGGGCCGTCGGCACCCCGCGCATGCTGCTGGCGGGCATCGTGCTGGCCGAGACGCTGCTGACCGGTCTGCTCACCGCGGCCGCCGCGATCGGTACGAGCATCGCCGCCCTGAAGGTGCTCACCACCCTGGTCGGCGATTCCGAACCGCTGCTGCACAACGTGCAGTTCCCGTGGGAGGCCGGGGTGGCGGGCATCATCGCGGGCATCATCGCCGGTGTCCTCGGTGGATTCGTCCCGGCCATCCGGGCCGCCCGGATCCCCATCGCCACCGTCATGCGCGCCTGACGGTGACGCGGCGTCACGTGTAGAACTGCACGACCTGGGCGATCCCGGCGATACCCAACACCACGGCGGTCACCTTGGTGAACACCACCGCGAAGCGGGCGTTCTTCCGGGCCTCCTTGTCGGCGTCGGCCCGTAGCTGCGCCAGGTCGTGCACGATGGCGCCGTCGCCGCGCCAGGCGGCCAGCCGCCAGCCCTGCTCGTGGCGTACCGGGGTGGCGAGCACGGTCACCTTCCGCTCCGGCTCCAGGCGCTTCTCGAAGACGGTGAATTCCAGCGGACGGTTCTCCACGAAATCGCAGATGTCGGCGTCCCGGAGCCGGCCGAGCAGCAGCCGGTGCCGCCGCTTGCCCTCCTCCACCATGTCCTGCGTCGTGACCCCCCACGAGGAGTCGCTGTCCTCGGCCGCCACGATGACCTTGCCGAACACGTCGCCGTCGAGCAGCACGGAGCCGGTGTCATCGGCGAGCTCCACCGCGTTTCCCGACCGGCGCAGGTCGTGGACGGTGCGCTGCCGGGTGACGGTGTTGTCCCGGTACTCCCGCGTCGAGTACACGTCCACCTGCCACCACAGGCATGGCCGCATGGTGACCGGGCCCGTCAGCAGACCACCGGGACCGGCGTTCACCCGTCCCGCGACGATCACCTTCTTCGGCGGCTTGCGCATGTCCGCCAGATCCCGGCACGTCACGGGCACGGCCCGCCGCAACCGTCGGCTGCGCCGGACGCTCCCCGCCGCGATGGCGGCGGAGAGGGCCGCCACCACGCCGGGAAAGAGCCCGAGCCAGAGAAACACACCGGCGACGTTCATGACCACCTCCCGGAGCAGTCCGGGCGACCGCACGTCCGCATGATCGTAATCAGGGGTGGCGGCCGTGGTCCGGCCCGAAAGGGCGGCGCCGCGGGCGGCGTTCGCCCGCGGTCAGCGCACCTTCCCGGTCCGGCTTCGCGCGGGCGGCACGGCTTCGTCGTGCGACACAGGCATGCGTACGGTCACCCGCAGGCCACCGTGTTCCGGCGACCCCGCGGGCTCGGCCACGATCGTGCCGCCGTGGGCCCGGGTAATGGAGCGGGCGATGGCCAGCCCCAGCCCGCTGCCGCCACTGTGGTCGATCCGGTCGGCCAGCCGCTGGAACGGCTCGAACAACCGGGGCACGGCGTCCGCGGGCACCGGCGGCCCGGTGTTGACGACGGTCAGCGCGGGGTCGCCGCCGACCGTCACGTGCACGGTCCCACCGGGACGGTTGTACTTGACCGCGTTCTGCACGAGGTTGGTGACCAGCCGTTCCAGCAGTACCCGTTCGCCGTCCACGGTGCGCGGGGACAGGTCGCAGGTCAGCGACACCGCGACGGAAGCCTCCCGTTGCGCGTCGACGACCTGGCGGGCGATGATGTCGAGACGTTGCGGCAGTTTGGCGGCCAGGCCCTGGTCGGCCTCGCTCAGCACCAGCAGGCCCTCGATGAGCCGCTCGTTGCGTTCGTTGGCCTGCAGCATCTGCCTGCTGAGCAGGGACAGCTGGTCGGCGGTCGGCTCCTGCGCGAGGCCCACCTCGATGAGCGCGCGTTGCACCGCCAGCGGCGTACGCAGCTCGTGCGAGGCGTTGGCCGAGAAACGGCGCTGGGCCTCGTATCCCCCGGCGATCCGTTCCATCATGTCGTCCAGGGCACGCACCACCGGGGCGAACTCGTCGTGCGACGGGCGGCCCGCGCCGATGCGGTAGCCCAGGTTCTGCGGCCCGATCTGCGTGATCCCCGGAACGAGATCACGGGCGGGACCCAGCACCCACCGGGTCACCCACCGGGATCCTGCCCACAGCACGACGGCCAGCAGCGCGAACGCCAGCGGCGACTGGATCGGCAGGTACTCGTTGACCATGTCGCACGTCTCGTACGGCCGGGGATGCTCCTCCCAGAGGGAACACACCTGCGCGAAGGTCACCCAGTACGTAAACGTGGCGGAGTAGCGGTCGACCACCATCACCACGAGCGCCACCACCAGGCAGACCACCAGCAGGCGCCGCCGGACCGTACGGGCCCGCATGCTCACGGGGCGAGCCGGTATCCGACGCGGGGCAGCGTCTCGATGAGCGGCGGGTCGCCCAGTTTGCGGCGCAGCGTCATCATCACCACGCGCACCACGTTGGTGAACGGGTCCACATGCTCGTCCCACGCCCGTTCCAGCAGTTCCTCGGCGCTCACCACCTGCCCACGGGCCCGCAGGAGCACGTGCAGCACCGCGAACTCCTTCGGGGTCAACGCCACCACCGAACCGTCGCGGGTGACGACGTGCCGGGCCTCGTCCAGCACGACGCCCCGGTGTTCCAGGACCGGCGGGACGGCGGGCGCCGCCCGGCGGCCCAGCGCCTGGATCCGCGCCGCCAGCTCCGCGAACGCGAAGGGTTTCGCCAGGTAGTCGTCCGCTCCCAGGCCCAGACCCTCCACCCGGTCCCGCAGCCCGGCGGCGGCGGTCAGCAGCAGCACCCGGGTCGCACCGTTCTCCGTGACCGTCCACCGGCACAGCTCGTCACCGGTACGGCCGGGCATGTCGCGGTCGAGCACGGCCACGTCGTACCGGACGACGCTCATCCGCTCGTGCGCGGCGTCGCCGTCGTAGCAGACGTCCACCGCCATCGACAAGCGGCGCAGCCCTTCGGCGACGGTGTCCGCCAGCAGCCGCTCGTCGTCCGCCACGAGTACCCGCATCCATCCACTCCCGTCACCGGCCCGTGTCACCGACGGTGGATAAGGATTCCGTCAATGATCTGCTGACGCCGACCGTACGGCCCGTTGTCCAGGATTGCCTCCGCACTGGTCAGCTACGCCGCGGCGACGCGGCTCGGGGAGGGTTCCGTGTCAGCAGGGCAGGCGCCGACAAGAGTCGAGCAGTCACGTTCCGTCAGGCGTCCGCGGCTGGCCGCGCTCGACGGGCTGCGCCTGGTCGCCGCGCTGGCCGTGGCGCTCTACCACTACACGACGTTCTGGACGGTCGACGCGGTGCACACCCCGGCGTACTTCCTGCCGGACGCCACCCGCGTGACGATCTACGGTTTCCTGGGCGTCGAGACGTTCTTCATGATCAGCGGTTTCGCGATCTGCCTGAGCGCGTGGGGCCGCAG
This sequence comes from Krasilnikovia cinnamomea, assembly GCF_004217545.1. Classification (NCBI taxonomy): domain Bacteria; kingdom Bacillati; phylum Actinomycetota; class Actinomycetes; order Micromonosporales; family Micromonosporaceae; genus Krasilnikovia; species Krasilnikovia cinnamomea. The sequence continues at coordinate 3,966,387 of NZ_SHKY01000001.1, read as the reverse complement.
CCTGGGCGACTTCTTCGTGTCCCGGGCCGCCCGCCTCTACCCGGCCTACTGGGCGGCCATCGTCATCACGTTGACGGTGACCACCCTGCTGCCGATCGGCGGGTACGTCCCGGTCTACGACCACTTCTCGCTGGCCGACATCGGCGTCAACCTCACCATGCTGCAGGAACCGCTGGGGGTGCACCCGGTCGACAACGTCTACTGGACACTGTGGACGGAGATGCGCTTCTACCTGCTGTTCGCACTGGTGGTGGGGCGGGGTCTGACGTACCGGCGGGCGGTGCTGTTCTGTGCGGTGTGGATGACCGCCGCGGTCGTCGCCCCGGCCATCGACAACCCGGTGTTCACGATGATCACCGCCCGGCACTACGCCCCGTACTTCATCGCGGGCATCGCGATGTACCTGATGCACCGCTTCGGCCCCACCCCGCTGCTGTGGGGCATCGTCGGCTTCTCCTGGCTGATCAGCCTCTACAGCCTCGGCGAACGCGTGACCCTCGACCCCGGCTGGAAGGTACCGCTCTGGCCCGCCGCCCTCATCATGACGGCGGTGTACGCGCTGCTCCTGCTGATCGCTCTGGGCTACACCGACCGCATCACCTGGCGCTGGTTGACGGTCGCGGGCGCCCTGACCTATCCCTACTACCTACTGCACCAGCGCATCGGATACGTCATCATCCGCCACGCCTACGAGGCCACCCATCTCCCGGTGGGACTGCTGGTCGCCGCCACGATGGCGGTCATGCTGCTACCCGCGTGGCTGGTGTACCGCTTCGTCGAGCGCCCATTCGGCCCACGACTGCGAACGGCCCTGACCCGCGGCCTCACAGCCGCCCGCACCCCCGACCCCACCCCCCAAAGCACCCCAACACCCCACCAAGCTCGCCCACCCCACCCCCACCAACCCCCAGCCACACCCCACCCACAGACCACCGGACCCACCGACCCACACCGCACCGCCGGACCCACCAACCCGCACGCCGCCGCCCGAACTACCGAACCGTCGCAAGCCACCTGGACCAGTGACCCGCACGGCGCCGCCCGAACTACCGAACCGTCGCAAGCCACCTGGACCAGTGACCCGCACGGCGCCGCCCGAACTCCCGAACCGTCGCAAGCCACCTGGACCAGTGACCCGGACCGCGCCGCCCGAACAGCCGAACCAGCGCAAGCCACCCCGACCACCCACCCCGACCACGCCACCCGAACAGCCGAACCAGATCTGGCCGACTGCCCTCCGTCACATCGTGACACCAGCACGCCCAGCGCAGTTTCCTCGCTTGTGGACGCACGGACCTGGCAGGGTGCGGGGATCCGCCCATGAGCCGCCAGGCGAATGGATCCCCGCACCCGTTGTCGGCGGGAGCAGCGGTCTGACGCCCGACGAACCTGCGCAAAACGATGTTGGTCCAGAAGTTGAAGAGTACGGGTCAGCAGCTCACCCGAACTCCTCAAGATTGCACCGCCAGACGAGTAATCCCGCACACGAACCCTGCGCGACCGGCGGCCTCACGCACGACGAGCCCGCGACAACGATGTCGGGTTCAGAAGTTGAAGAGTTCAGGTCAACAGCTCACCCGAACTCCTCAAGATAGCGCCGCCAGGCGAATGAACCCCGCACACGAACCCGGCCAGAGCGGCGGCCTCATGCACAACGAAGCTGCCGCAAACGATGGGGGAAAGTTGAAGAGTTCAGGTCTGCAGCTCACCCGAACTCCTCAAGATTGCGCCGCCAGGCGAATGAACCCCGCACACGAACCCGGCCAAAGCGGCGGCCTGACGCACGACGAAGCTGCGACAAGCGATGCTCGCGCCAGAAGATTGAAGAGTTCAGGTCAGCAGCTCACCCGAACTCCTCAAGATTGCGCCGCCAGGCGAATGAACCCCGCACACGAACCCGGCCAAAGCGGCGGCCTGACGCACGACGAAGCTGCCACAAACGATGGGGGCAGAAATTGAAGAGTTCGGGTCAGCAGCTGACCCGAACTCTTCAGAGACTGCGCGGTCGGACGACCAGCAATCGTCAGCCGAGATCGACCTCCGGGTAGAGGGGGAAGGCGGAGAGCAGCTCGGTGGCCTGCTTGGAGATCCGGTCGGCGAGCGCCGGGTCCAGGTCGAACTTGGCCTTCGACGCGCCCGCCTTGGTCTGGCTGAGCACGGTGTGCATCAGCTCGGCGATCTGGTCCATCTCGGCGGTGCCGAGCCCCCGGGTGGTCAGGGCGGGCGTGCCGACCCGGATGCCGGAGGTGTACCAGGCGCCGTTGGGGTCCTGCGGGATGGCGTTGCGGTTGGTCACGATGCCGGAGTCGAGCAGGGCCTGCTCGGCCTGGCGGCCGGTGAGGCCGTACTTGTCGACGTCGATCAGGACGAGGTGGTTGTCCGTGCCGCCGCTGACCACGGTGGCGCCGCGCTTGACCAGACCCTCGGCGAGCGCCTGCGAGTTGTCCACGATGCGCTGGGCGTAGTCGGCGAACTCGGGCTGCCGGGCCTCGGCGAACGCGAGCGCCTTGGCGGCCATGACGTGGCCGAGCGGGCCGCCGAGCACCATCGGGCAGCCGCGGTCGACCTGGTCGGCGAGCTCGGGCTGGCACAGCACCGCACCGCCGCGCGGGCCGCGCAGCGACTTGTGCGTCGTGGTGGTGACGATGTGCGCGTGCGGCACGGGGTCGAAGTCGCCGGTGAAGACCTTGCCCGCGACCAGGCCCGCGAAGTGCGCCATGTCGACCATGAACGTCGCGCCGACCTCGTCGGCGATCTCGCGCATGATGCGGAAGTTCACCTTCCGGGGGTACGCCGAGTAGCCACCCACGATGATCAGCGGCTTGAACTCGCGGGCGGTCTCCCGCAGCGCCGCGTAGTCGATCTGGCCGGTGGCCGGGTCGACGCCGTAGCTGCGCTGGTCGAACATCTTGCCGCTGATGTTGGGGCGGAAGCCGTGGGTGAGGTGGCCGCCCGCGTCCAGGGACATGCCGAGCATCCGCTGGTTGCCGAACGCGGCGCGCAGTTCGGCCCACTCGGCGTCGGTCATGTCGTTGACGTTGCGCTTGCCGACCTTGGCCAGCGCCGGCGCCTCGATCCGGTCCGCCAGCACCGCCCAGTAGGCGACGAGGTTGGCGTCGATGCCGGAGTGCGGCTGCACGTACGCGTACGGGGCGCCGAACAGCGCCTTGGCATGCTCGACCGCGACGGACTCGACGGTGTCGATGTTCTGGCAGCCGGCGTAGAAGCGGCGGCCGATGGTGCCCTCGGCGTACTTGTCGGAGAGCCAGTTGCCCATGGCCAGCAGCACGGCCGGGGAGGCGTAGTTCTCGCTGGCGATGAGCTTGAGGGATTCGCGCTGGTCGTGCAGCTCCTGGGCGATCGCGTCGGCGATGCGGGGCTCGACGGCGCGGACCGCCTCCAGCGCGGAGCGGAATGCGGTCGATTCGGCGTTCAGTGCAGGCATCGGACCTCCCTATCACAGGTGAAGAGGCCCAGGCGCACGGCATACGTCAGGTGACGGGACCGCTCCCCGATGGTTGCCCATCCGAACGCGCCAGTCACGGCCCGCCGCACAGCATACAAGCCCGCCCCACGAGGAGCGGGGTTCCGGAACTCGGATTGCTTGCTTGTTAAGACAAGCGTCGATGAAACTCCAGAGAAGCGCTCTCCGTCGCCCATCCCCACGCCGGGAGCCCGTCAGCCCTTTCCCCGGGGTCAGCACACCGGCGGGCGGCGGAGAGATCGCTGGGGAGACGAGAGGGTTATCCAGCGTAACGGAACAACTACAGAACGTGACTCATACTTTCGGCTAGTCATCGCTCGACCTATCAGCTAAGTTGTTCTTATCCGAACGGCCTAGCACGTGCGGGCCGCCGGTGATTGCTTCGGCAGTCATCGATCCGCGCAGATAGATACACCGGGCCCCGCCGGCAGTTCCCCCTCATCCGGCTGTGCGGGCAGGTGCCAGGGAGGACGACCGAAATGACCGCTACCGCGACACTGACCGCTGAGGCGCCCACCGCGATCCGGCCCGACGCTCCGACGGACAACGCCGCCGCACTGCTTGAGGCCCTGGCCACGGCCCCCGCCGCGGACCGGGCCCGGCTGCGGGACCGGACGATCGAGGCGTGGCTGCCGCTCGCCCGGCACCTCGCACACCGCTACAGCGGACGCGGCGAGCCCACCGACGACCTGATCCAGACCGCCACCATCGGACTCATCAAGGCCATCGACCGGTTCGACCCCGAGCGCGGCGTCGACTTCACCGGATACGCGATTCCCACCATCATCGGTGAGCTCAAGCGTCACTTCCGTGACCGTACGTGGTCGGTGCGGGTGCCGCGCCGCCTGCAGGAGCTGCGCCTGTCCATCACCGAGGCCAACGCGCACCTCACGCACACCCTGGGCCGCTCCCCGACGGTGGCCGACATCGCCGCCCACCTCGATCTGACCGAGGAAGAGGTCCTGGAGGGGCTGGAGGGCGCCCGCGCGTACACCGCGACCAGCCTGTCCACCCCGATCAACGCCGACGGCACGACCGCCCTCGGCGACACCCTCGGCAGCGAGGACCACGAGTACGAGATCGCGGAGACACGGGTGGCGCTCGGCCCCGCCCTGGCCACCCTCGACGCCCGCGAGCAGAAGATCCTCACCCTGCGGTTCTACGGCAACCTCACCCAGTCCCAGATCGCCGCGCAGGTCGGCATCTCCCAGATGCACGTGTCCCGCCTGCTCACCAAGGCGCTGGGCAAACTGCGCCACCACCTGTCCGCCGACAACCTCTGAGAACTGACGTCCCCCTGTCGCGGTCCGCCGCGACAGGGGGACAACTCGTCCCGGCTGCGATGCTGGAGCCATGTCGCAGTTGAACGGGCGGCCGGTCACGCCGGAGGAGCTGCAGAAGCTGGCCCTCGCGAACTACGGCCACTTCACCAGCTTCCGGGTCGAGGACGGGCGCGTGCGCGGACTCGGCCTGCACCTGGACCGGCTGGTCCGGGACTGCGACGCGCTGTTCGGCGCCGATCCGGGCGTCGACCGGCTACGGGAGTTCATCGCCCGTGGGGTCCCGGGGAGCGGCATCGCGACCGTCCGGGTCACGGTGTTCGACCCGGCCCTCGACCTGGGCCGCCCGGAGCTCGCCCGCGACCCGCACATCCTGGTTACCCGGCGTGCGGCCGACGCCGCCGCGCCGACCGCGTTCACCGCCCAGACCACCACTTACGTGCGCGACGCGCCGGAGATCAAGAGCGTCGGCCTGTTCGGATCGCTGCACCGGCGCCGCGCCGCCCGGCTGAACGGGTTCGACGACGCCCTGTTCGTCGACGGGACCCGGCACGTCGCGGAGGGCGCCACGTGGAACATCGGGCTGTTCGACGGCGCCGACGTCATCTGGCCCGACGCCACGTGCCTGTCCGGGGTGACCATGCGGCTGCTGCGACCGGCCCACCGGCATCGCACCACCCCGGTCAGCGTGTCCGACCTGCCGTCCATGGCGGCGGCGTTCGCGACGAACGCCGCCATCGGCGTACGGGAGATCGCCCGGATCGACGGCGTCTCGTTCGGTGCCGGGCATCCGATCATCGCGTCGCTCCGCGCGGCGTACGCGAGCATCCCTGCGGAGCCCGTCTGATCCCGGAACCGCCGGTTGACACATTGGTGAATGTCGATGGAAGCTGGCCACTGTAGTCGATATGACATCGATGTCAGTGGGGGATCACGTGTTCGGATTCCGTACCGTCGCCGTGCTCGCCGGGGTGGTCCTGACCGTGCCGCTCGGCGCCGCCGCCGCGGGCGCCACCCCGGCCCGCCTGATCACCGACCCGGCCGCCTACGTCGACCCGTTCATCGGCACCACCAACTCGGGCAACACCTATCCGGGCGCGGTCACCCCGTTCGGGATGCTGGCCTTCAGCCCGCAGACCTCACGCGGCAACCAGGTCGCCACCCCCGCACCGGGTGGCTACCAGTACACCGCCACCCGCATCCGCGGCTTCAGCCTCACCCACCTCAGCGGGGTCGGCTGCTCGGGCGGCAACGGCGACATCCCGATCATGCCGCAGGTCGGCGCGATCACGAGCTCGCCCACCGCGGACACCACCGACGCCGTGTACGCCAGCACGTTCGCGCACGCCAACGAGGCCGCCAGCCCGGGCTACTACCGGGTCGGCCTGGACAGCGGGGCGGGCGCGGAGCTGACCGTCACCCCGCGCACCGGCTACGGGCGGTTCACCTTCCCCGCCGACAAGCCCGCGAGCCTGCTGTTCCGTACGTCGATGTCGGAGACCGGCAGCACCGACGCCAGCGTCCACATCGACCCGTCCAGCCGGACGGTCAGCGGCTCGGTCACCGCGGGGAACTTCTGCGGGCCACAGAGCGCCAACAACCGCAAGGCGTACTACACGCTGCACTTCGTCGCGACGCTCGACCAGCCCTTCGCGGAGACCGGCACGTGGACCGACGCGACCCTGGCCCGGGGCGGCACCGACGCCCGGGGCGGCAGCGGGTACAGCGGGTCGGGCCGCCCGGTCGCGGGCAAGGGCTCCGGCGGGTACGTCACGTTCGCACCGGGCACCACCACCGTCGGGGTCCGGGTCGCGATCTCGTACGTGAGCGCGGGCGGGGCACAGGCCAACCTGTCCACGGAGAGCCCGGCCACGCTGCCCTTCGAGACGATGGCGGCCGACGCCCGGGCGGCGTGGACCCGGCGGCTGCGGCAGATCGAGATCGGCGGCGGCACCGAGGCGCAGCAGACCACGTTCTACACCGCCCTGTACCACGCCCAGCTCGAACCCACCCTGACCAGCGACGCCGACGGCCGGTACCTGGGGGCGGACGGTGCGGTGCACGCGGTCCGGGCGCCCCAGCAGGCGCAGTACGGCACGTTCTCCGGCTGGGACGTCTACCGCGCACAGGTCCAGTTGCTGGCGCTGCTGGACACCCGGATGGCCAGTGACTTCGCCCAGTCGCTGTACAACTACGCGGGCCAGCGCGACGGCGAGTGGGACCGCTGGCTGCTGCAGCACGGCAAGACCAGCGTCATGTCCGGCGACCCGTCCGCCGCCGCCATCGCCGGGATGTACGCGTTCGGCGCCCGCGACTTCGACGTGCGCGGCGCGTACGAGTCGCTGGTGCGCGCGGCAACCGTGCCCACGGCGAACGACGACAGCGACGCCGGGTGCCCGGTCGAGTGCGTCGGCCAGCGCCCGGCCCTCGACAGGTACCTCACCCTCGGGTACGTGCCCGCCGACGACTGCCACTGCTGGGGCGGCGCCGCCGAGACGCTGGAGGACGCGGCCGCCGACTACGGCCTGTCCCAGCTCGCCGGGGCTCTCGGCGACACCGGCGGCCAGCAGCGCTTCCTGGCCCGCTCACACAACTGGCGGCACGTGTTCGACCCCACGGCCCAGGCCGACCCGGGACTCGCGCACAACGTACGGGAACAGATCGACGCGATCACCGCCAGCGGCGAGAACGCCCCGTACGAGGGCAAGGCGCAGGGGTTCGACGGCGACAAGGGCACCAAGTGGCTCACCTTCGCGACGACCGGCTGGCTGCAGGCCCGGCTCAAGACCCCGCTGACCGTGACCAACTACGCGCTCACCTCCGCCAACGACGAGCCCGGCCGGGACCCCAGGGACTGGCTGCTGCTGGGCTCCGCCGACGGACAGACGTGGTCGCCGGTCGACGCGCGCACCGGCCAGCGGTTCACCGAACGGGGACAGACCCGCGAGTTCACGGTCGCCGAGCCGAAGCCGTACCGGTACTACCGGCTGGACGTGACCGCGAACTCCGGCGCCGACATCGTGCAGCTCGCCGAAGTTGAACTGGCCGACCCGGCCGTGCCCACCCCGGCACCTGCGGACGGGTCGTTCGTCGGCTGGATGCGCGACCGGTACGCCGACGGGCACTGGGCCGGCGGCTTCAGCCCCTCCACGGGCACCGGGTTCGTCGAGGGCAGCAGCGCGCAGTACACCTGGATGGTCTACTCGGACGTGGTGGGCCTGGCCGCCGCGATGGGCGGGCCGGAGGTGGCCGTCCGGCGCCTCGACGCGTTCTTCCGCAACCCCGACGGCAGCTTCGACCTGAGCGCGACGAAGGCGACCCGCTTCGACGCCACGAACGAGCCGGACATCCAGACCCCCTATCAGTACGCGTACCTGGGGGCGGCGGCCAGGACGCAGGAGACCGTGCACGCGATCATCACCCGGCTGTGGACCGACGGCACCGGCGGCATTCCCGGCAACGACGACGCGGGCACGATGAGCGCCTGGTACGTCTTCTCCGCGCTCGGGCTGTACCCGGTCGTACCGACCCGGGCCGAGCTGGCCCTGACCACCCCGGTCTTCCCCCGGGCGGTGCTGCGGCTGGACGGCGGCAGGACCCTGACCATCGACGCGCCGCGCGACTCCGCCGAGGCGATCTACATCCAGCGGCTCAGCGTCGACGGCGACCACACCACCCGATCGTGGCTGCCCGCATCGGCGGTCACCACCGGCGGCCACTTGATCTACACCCTGTCGACGGCACCCAGCCTGACCTGGGGCAGCGGACCTGGAGACGCTCCGCCACAGAACTGAGCGGTGGCGGCCGCACCCCGTTCGCGACCGTTCTGGTCCGGCAACGCGAGCAGGTGGCCGCTAACGTTGCGGGTCATGCCAGTGCCGATGGACGACCTGCCGAGCTTCCTGCACGGGGTGGCTCCCATCCTCGACCGATGGGGCTACCTCGCCGTGGGGGCCGTCATCGGCGTGGAGAGCTTCGGCGTCCCCGCGCCCGGCCAGACGATCATGATGATCGCCGCCGTGTACGCGGGCGCGGGCCGGCTCAACGTCTTCGCCGTGGGGCTGATCGCGTTCGTTGCCGCGGTGCTCGGCGACAACATCGGCTACTGGATCGGAAAGCGCGGCGGCCGAAGGGTGGTCAACCGCTTCGGCAAGTACATTCTGATCACCCCGAAACGGCTGGAGAAGGCCGAGCGGTTCTTCGCCAAGCGCGGCAGCAAGGTGGTGGTCGTCGCCCGCTTCGTGGAGGGGCTGCGCCAGCTCAACGGTGTCATCGCCGGCCTCACCAACATGCCGTGGCGCCAGTTCCTGCTCTACAACGCGATCGGCGCGGCGCTGTGGTGCGGCTGGTGGACGACTGTGTCCTACCTGCTCGGTACGCACATCTTCGAGGTCGTCGACCACGTGCACCAGTACAAGTGGTGGGCGATCGCGGCCGCCCTGATCGCCGTTGCCGCGTACGCTGGGCTGCACATGCGTCACATCCGCAGCCGCCGGGCCCAAGCCGAGGTCGAGCGCGAGGAGTCGCGCGCCGGCTAGCCGGGCGGTTTCCGCGCCGAGGTCGGGGTACGGTCGCTGGAGACATCGGAAGGAGTGATTTCCGTGACCGCATCAGCTCCCCCGACCACGGAGGAGTCCACTGTCCGCCCCTCGTCGCTCGACAGCCGCCGCGCCAAGGCCGAGGCCGCCACGGCCGCCGCGAAGAAGGCGGAGGCAGGCGTCAGCGACCTGGACAACCGGCTCGGCACGATCAAGCAGCTGACCCGCCAGCACACCCAGGCGCTGCGCAACGCCGAGGCCGAGCTGAGCCGCCTCAAGCGCGCCCTCAAGAGCACCACCAAGGAAGGCGAGCGGCTCACCGCCGCGCGCAAGAAGGCCGTCGCCAAGGCGGCGAAGGCCAAGGCCAAGGTCAAGAGCGCCGAGGCGAAGTACGAGAAGGTCGTGCTGGCCGATCTCGTCCGCCGGGAGAAGGAACGCGACCGGGCACGCGGCAACGGCCGGGTCGTCGCCACCGCGGCCCCCGCACGGTCCGCACCGGACGCGCCGCGATCCACCACCCCGGCCTCCGCGCGGTCCGCGCCGGTGTCGGCGTCAGCCGCGTCGACCCCCGCCAAGCCCGCGGCGCAGCCCGGTCCCGCCGCTTCGGTTACGCAGCCCGCGTCCACCACGCCGCCCGCCTCCACTTCGCAGTCCGCCTCCGCTACGCAGGCGACGCCCGCGAAGAACGCCGCCTCGGGTGCGGCGACCACGCGCCGGGCCCCGGCGCGCCGGCCCGCCAGCCGGGCGAACGGCCGCTCGCCGCGCCAGGCCGGCGACCCGACGGGCTGAGTTTTCGCCATTGCCGCACGTCTGCCCGTGCCGCCCGCGCGACCGGACCGACCCGCCTCGATAATCGACCGATGAGCGCGTACGTCGACGTCCCCGTTCCGGGTGGCACGGGCCGGACCCCGGCCGCCGCCGCATCCCCGATCCGGCCCCGGGCGGGGGCCTGAGGTGCAGCGGTTCGCGTTCGCGGGGCGGACCTGCCTGATCACCGGCGCGGCCAGCGGGATCGGCGCGGCCCTGGCCCTGAACCTGGCGAAACGCCGGGCCGTGCTGGCTCTGCTCGACCGCGACGCCGACGGGCTCGCCCGGGTGGCCGAACTGGCCCGGGAGGTGGGCGCGGCTGACGTCAGCACGTACGTGGTGGATCTCGCCGACGGCGGTGACCGGCTCGACCTGGCCGCCGAGGTGGCGGCCCGCCACGGCGGGGTGGACCTGCTGGTCAACAATGCCGGGGTGGCCCTGAGCGGCACGTTCGAGCAGGTCAGCATGGCGGACTTCGACTGGCTACTGGAGATCAACCTGCACGCGGTGATCCGCACGACCAAGGCGTTCCTGCCTCAGCTGCTGAGCCGCCCGGGCTCCCACGTGGTCGCCATCTCCAGCCTGTTCGGCCTGATCGCCCCGCCGTCCCAGGTCGCGTACGCGACGAGCAAGTTCGGCGTGCGCGGCTTCACCGAGGCGCTGCGGCACGAGCTGGCCGGTCGCGAGGTCGGGGTGACCGTCGTGCATCCCGGCGGGATCCGGACCAACATCGCCGCCAACGCCCGCCTCAGCGGCGTGGACCCGGGTGGGGAGCAGGCCGCCCGGGCGCGGGCCTTCGCGGAGGCGGCGCTGCGGATGCCACCCGAGGAGGCCGCCCGGTTGATCGTCGCGGCGATCCAGGCCCGCAAGCCCCGGCTGGTCATCACCCGCGCGGCGAAGGCCGCCGACCTGCTGGCCCGGCTCATGCCCGCCCGGTACTGGGAGATCGCCAGCCGCGCCGCGGGCGCCCGCGGCGTCCACTGAGCCCGCCCGGACCAGCAGCGCCCGCCCGGACCAGCAGCGCCCGCCCGGACCAGCAGCGCCCGCCCGGACCGGGAGGCTCGGTCAGCGGAAGGTGGCGACGCGGCGGCGGGCCTGGCCGTTGATCACGGTGAAGTCGCCGCCCGCGGCGAGTGTGCCGATGCCGGACTCCGCCCTGAGGACGCGGACACCGACGATGCCGTTCGCCTGCGGCGCCCAGTCGGACAGCTGGCCCGTGGCGGTCACCGCGGCCAGCTTCACCCGCGGTACCGACCCGTCGAGGCAGGTGCCGTGCGCGCCGTTGCGCATGGTGAGGCAGGCGGTGTCGAAGTGGCCGCCGACGTACGTGACGCCGTTCAGCGCGGCGACCGTCACCGCGTCGCCGTCGAAGACCCGCTGCCAGCGGATCTCCCCCTCGGTGGTGTACCCGACCGCCCGGCCGCCCTGGCCGCCGGTGGCCGCGTAGACCCCGGCGCCGTCCACCGCGATCCCGTTGACCTCGGCGGGCGCCCTGGTGGGCCGGAACCCGGTGAAGACGGCGCCGGTGGCGGTCACCACGGCGATCCGCAGCGTGCCCGGCACGCCGTTGATGCGGTGGAAGGCGCCGCCCACGTACACCCGGGCGCCGGCCACCGTGACGGCGTGCACCACGTCGTCGGCGTACGGGCGCCAGCCCACGTCCAGCGCCCCGGTGGTGAGGCTGAACGCGGCCAGGCCCGACCGGGGCTGACCGTCCACCGCGCGGAGGCTGCCGCCCGCGTACAGGCGGCCGTGGCCGATCGCCAGGGCGTACGGCGCGCCGGTGACCTGGTGCGCGAACGGGCCGAGCGCTCCGGTGACGGCGTCGAGGCGGGCCAGGGCGTCGCGGCGGCGCCCCGAGACGGTTCCGAAGTCGCCGCCCGCGTACACGGAGCTGCCGTCGACGGCCAGCGCCCGTACCGTGGCGTTGGCGGTAGGTGCCCAGCTCAGCAGCGCGCCCGTGGCGGCGTCGAAGGCGGCCAGCCGTTGCCGGACGAACGTCCGGCCGCCGGAGGTCGCCCGGGTGAACGATCCGCCGACGTAGACCGTGCTGCCACGGAGGGCGAGCGCGTACACGGAGCCGTTGAACTGTGGAGTGACCAGCGGCCGGACGCCGACCGCCAGCCTTGCCAGGCGGCCGGCGGGGGCACCGGGCGGTCCCGCCCGGTGGGCCGCGCCCAGCGGTGCCCGGGATGTTTCCGCGGTGATCGCCCGGGTCTTGGCCGGGCCTGCGGCGAGGGCCGGTGAACCTCCTGCGGCCACAGCGATCGCGACCCCGGCGACGATGGCGCGACGCAGCCGGGGAACACGCGCGACGCGACGGGCAAAGCAGAAGAATCGCACATTTCATTAAGCCTGACGGCTGCGCGAAAGTCTCGTCGGCGCGCCGTCGTGACCCGCCGCTTGCGGCAGCGGATTCCCGCCCGGCGAACCCACCGGCGACCCGGGATTCACCGTGGCGGGCGAATTGCTCGACCGCGGCACCCGCGCCGGGCCTTCGTCGGGTGCCGGGGTCTCGTCGGGGGCTGGGCCCTCCTCGGGCGCCGGGCCCTCCTCGGGGGTTGGGGCTTCGGGTGTCCGCACCGGAATGCTGGCGTTGGCCGCTCGCAGCCCGAGCATGTCGAGCCACGCGACGAGCTGGCGGTGCACGCCGTCCGGTCCGGCCAGCGCGTCGGGGCGCACGGGCCAGTCCGCCGGGTGTACGAGCACCGCGTCGGTCTGCCAACCTCCGAGGCCGCCGTGCGAGCCGACCAGTTCCTCGAACGCCGCGACCTCTTTGGTCACCGGGTCCACCGCGCTGATCAGCACGAGATCGCCCAGGTGCGCCGACTCCTGATGGCGCAGCAGGTCCGCCCGGGCGCGCGGCCCGTACGCCAGCAGTGGGTCCACCCCCTCGACCCGCCCGTCGCGCAGCCGGTGGCTGCCCTCGCCGCCGACCGCCACCGGCCCGTCGGTGTCCGCGACCACGACCAGCCCGATGCCGGGATGCGCGGCGAGCCCGGCGATCAGGTTCGGGTACGCCTGCTCGATCGCCTCCCGCTCCAGCCGCTGCGGATGCTGGGTCAGGTAGAGCAGGGCCAGGTTGCCGGACGACACGACCAGCAGCGGCGCGACCGGGCCCTTGGGGAACTCGGGCTCCTGGGTCACCTCCAGCTCGGCGGGGGATTCCGGCTCGTCCACCGGCGTGGCGGCGATCCGGTCCACGACCCGGGACAGGGTCTCGCCGTAGCGCTGGCGGAAGGTGGCGCCCTGGCTCTGCCCGTGGTCGGAGAGCACGACGAGGTGGTACCGGCGGGCCGCCTCGGGGGCCAGGCGCTCCAGGGCGCCGAGCATCCGGTCGAGGTTCTCCAGCTGGCGCATCGACTCCGGCCGGGCCGGGCCCGCGTGGTGTGCCACCTCGTCGTAGTCGACCAGGTCGCAGTAGATCACCGGGGCACCCCGGGCCATCTGCTCCGCGACCAGCGACACGTTCACGTCGCGCAGCAGCATCGACGCGGGCCGCAGCGCGAGGAAGGCGCCGGAGCGGCTCACCCGGGGCAGCAGGTTGCGGCGGCGCTGCAGCCGGGCCTGGTGCAGCTCGGTGAGGACCTCGGCCACGCCGAGCACGAGGGCGCGGGTGAATCCGTACGGGCTGGCCATGAACGCCGCCCAGCCGCGCGCCGAGCGGCCCGGCAGGGCGGCGTGGCTGACCGTCAGCAGGTTGATCGTCGCGTCGCCGGAGAAGGCGTTGCCGATGCTGACCCCGCCGTCGGCCAGCAGGCCACGGCCGTCACTGAGCCGGGTCTCCACGACGGCCGCGTCCCGGGGGCGGTTGGCGACCATGAGCCGCCCGACGTCCTTCTCGTACCAGCGGAACGCGGGGATCTGCTGGGAGGCGCCGTGCAGGATGCCCGCCTGGGCGGCCGGGGTGGTGGAGGGCAGGCCGGTGTGCCAGCCGCGCATCGTGTGGCTGCCCGAGCGCAGCCACGTCCCGATGGTGGGCAGGTTGCCCGCGCGTACGGCCCAGCGCAGCACCGGCTCGGCCACGCCGTCGAGCTGCACCACGAGCATGCCGGGCTCGGTGCCGGGGTAGGTCCGGCGCAGCGTGAACAGGCGGCGGCCGGACTCGCGGCGGCGGACCCCGCGCATCAGCCGCTGGGCCTCCTGGACGAACGTGGCGTCGCTGCCGCTGTCGGCCATCCAGTCCAGGATCGCCGCGAAGATCACAGCGAGAATGGCGGCCAGCACCACGCCGGGGAATCCGCTGACCCGCTGGGCGGGATCGAGTTCCAGGGCGACCGCGATGATCGTCACCTGGGCGACGACGCCCAGCAGCATGGCACCCCAGCCGCCGATCGCGACCACCCCGGCCAACAGCAGGGGCCGCAGCACCGCGCCGACCACGGCCACGAGGACGACCAGGCCGAGGGTGTCGAAGACGTCCGTGCTGCGTACCCCGGGCATGAGCCACAGGGTCAGGGAGAGCACGACGAACGTGACGAGCGCGCTGCGCAGCGCCCGGCGCAGCCGGTGGCTCACCCGCCGCCAGGCCAGCAGCGCGCGCAACTCCGCGACCCAGCCCCGGGTGGCCGGGACGGGCACGGGGTCGCGCGGGGTGGGCGCACCAACGGCCACTCGGCAACGATCGCACAAGCGGGCTCGCCACGGTCCCCGTCGTCGCCAACGCCACCCGGCCGGCGGGGCACCGATGACACCCGTCCCGGGTCACCCGGACGGTGGTACCGGGGCGGGCGCGGGCCCGTCGTACGCGTTAATGTCACCGCCGTCCGCAGCGGGAGAGGGTTCCGTGCGACCCGCCAAGATCCTGTGTCTCGCCGTGGTCGCGGCGACGATCGGCACAGTGGAGTGAGATCAGCCGATCCGGACCCAGACATCGTCGACGCTGCCGTGGAACTGGTCGTTGTCGTGGTAGGCGCCCTTGCCGCCGATGCTCAGTGGGCTCCAGTTGGCGATCGCCAGCGTGACCGGTACGGGTCGCCGGCCCTGCACCACACCGTCCACGATGATCCGCAGCCAGCGGCCACGGCGCTGGCATTCCAGGGTGTGCCACCGGCCGTCGGCGACGCTGACCCGGCTGCGGACCATCCGGATGCGGGGCCGCTGTACGCCGACGAGCACGCAACTCGGCCGTCCGGCGGCGCCGTCGATCTGCAGCTTGTACTGACTGCTCGTGCGGGAGTAGCCCTTCTGGACGATGTTCTGGCCCTTGCTGGTCTGGGTGGGGGTGAGCAGCACCGTGGCGCCGAACGCGAGCGGCAGCGGGCCGGGGTTGAGCGACGCCGCGCTGCGGGTCTGGAGCACGACCTGAGGGCACCGGCCGCCCCGGCACTTGGCGGGGAACGCGACGGCATGGCCGTTGGCGTGCGGGGTCGCCCGGACCGTGCCGCGGTTGCGGGCGACGATCCGCAGATTGTGCCCGTTGCCGGAGTCGTCGATGGCCGGATTGTTCTCGAAGTCGTACCGGGCGATCAGCGCCCCGGCGCCCGGACCGCCCGGCGGGGCCGGTGCGGCCGCCGGGCTCGGGGCGGAGCCGGGCGCTCTGGCCGGCATCGGAAGTTGCGCTTGCGCCGGGGCGGCGGCCAGGACGGGGGCGATCAGGCCGGCCGTCATGGCAGTCGCCAGTGTGTACGAATGGTAACGCATGACGAAATTATGGCTTTTAATAATGTTTCGGCGTTATCAAACGGACTACCGGAACGGTCGATCGTAGTGGCCCGATTGGCCTAATCCCCCACGCCGGGACATTCAGCGCGCCCCCGGTGGCACCTCCGGGTACTCGCTGTCCAACGGGACGGCCCCGGCCGTCACCAGGCCGAGCTGGACCCCCTGGCGCGGCAGCAGCGTGTCCAGCAGCCAGTCCGCCGCCACCCGCACCCGGTTGCCGGGCATCGACAGCAGGTGGTACCCGCGCGTCACCACCTTCGCGGGCAGGCCGGACAGCGGCACCCCCAGCGGGTTCGCCGCCGCGTCCAGCCCGCCGAGGTCCACCACGAAACCGAGGTCATGATGCCGGTACGCGCGCCGCCGCCCCTGGCCGTACGACGCGGCGATGTTGCGCGCCGCCGTGGCGCCCTGGCGGGTCGCGTGCTGCGCCGTCATTCCGGTGATCTCCCCCGGGCGGGTCAGGTCGGGCACCGCGGCCGCGTCGCCGCAGGCGTACACGTCGGGGTGGCCCGGCACGGTGAGGAACTCGTCCACCACCAGCCGGCCCTGCGTCATCGGCAGCCCCAGCGTGGCCACCAGCGGGTCCGGGCGCACGCCCACGCACCAGATCAGCGAGCGGGTGGGCACGAACTCGCCGTCGCTGAGCCGCACCCCCTGGCCGGTGGCCGCCGCGACGCCCGTACCGAGGCGCAGTTCGACGCCGCGGGCGCGCAGCACCCGGTCCGCGGCGACGGACAGCCGCTCGTCGAGCTGCGGCAGCACCCGGTCCTCGATGTCGACGAGCAACCACCGGGGCAGGCCGCGCAGCGCCTCCCGGTGCCGGACCAGCTCCTCGGTGAGCAGCACCCCCTGGGCGGCCACCTCGGTGCCGGTGTACCCGGCGCCCACCACCACGAACGTCGACCGGGCGGCGCGTTCGGCCGCGTCGGCGGCGCCCCCGGCCATCTCGATCTGCCGGGTGACGTGATCGCGCAGGTACAGCGCCTCGGGGATGCCGCGGAAGCCGTGCGCGAACTCCGTCACCCCCGGCACCGGCAGCAGCTTGTTGACGCTGCCGGCCGCGATGACCAGCCGGTGGTAGTCCAGGGTCCCCTTGCCGCCGTCCGGGTCGACGTAGCTGACCGTACGGGCGTCCAGGTCGAATCCGTCCGCCTCGCCGAGGACCAGCCGGACCCCGGGCAGCGTGGCGGCCAGCGAGACCGAGACCCGGCGGGGTTCGAGGATCCCGGCGGCCACCTCGGGCAGCAGCGGCAGGTAGAGGAAGTAGTCGGTCGGGTTGATGACGACGATCTCGGCGCCGCCGCGGGACAGCTTCGACAGCGTACGGGCGGCCTGGAAGCCGGCGAAGCCGGCGCCGACGATCACGATCCGGGGGCGAGCCATGGGGCGTCCTTCCGTGGACGGGCGCCGGGGCGCCGGGGACCTCCGATGCCTGCCCCGCCCACGCTAGCGACAAACCGCCCCGTTACGGGAGTACGTCGCCCCCATGGTCGCCGCCGCGCTTGCCGAAGAGCCGGAAGCCCCGGCGCTTCTTCTCCGGCGCCCGGGTGGCCTCTCCGTTGAGCACCGCGAGGCGGTGCTGGGCGACCGGGTTCTCCGGCTCCAGCCGCAGCGAGGTCAGGAACGCCTGCCGGGCCTGGTCGGTGTGGCCGAGCGCGTCCAGCGTCACGCCGTGCGTGAAGTAGTAGTGCGCCTCGTGCGGATCGAGCCCGATCGAGGTACGGGCGGCCTGCTCCGCGTCCCCGATCTGGCGGTCGGCGGCCAGCAGCGCCCAGGCGACCCGGTCGTGCCACAGCGGGTTCTTCGGCTCCGCGATCACCGCGCGGTAGGCCATCGTCACGGCCTCCTCGTGCCGCCCGAGCAGGGTCAGCGCGCGGCTGGCCGAGGCCATCGGGCGCGGGTCCTCCGGAACCAGCTCGATCGCCTTGGTCGCCGCGACCAGCGCGTGCTCCGCCTGGCCCAGCGTGAGCCGGATCCGGGCCATGAGGATCCAGCCGTCGGCGGCGCGGGCGTCCTGCGCGAGCACCAGTTCGAGGTGGCTGGCGGCCGAGGCGGGATCGACGCGTTCGAACAGCGCCGCGGCGCGCGCGATACCCAGCTCGGTGGGGTTGGTCGGTGCGGAGTGAGTCTGGCTCGGGGCCTGCGCGAGATCGGTCATCGGGTCGCTCCGGCCTGCGGAAGGGTACGGCTCACACGGTCATCTTCGGCAGTGGTGCCGATTTTCTGAGCCGAATCGGCGGAAAGACCCCCGGCCGGGTCACCCGGTGGGCAGCCATCCGGCCGACCGGGTGTGATCGTGCGGCTCGACGGCCGGGACCGCGGCGTACGCCCGTACCGGGAAGGTGCCGAAACCCGCCACCCGGGGCGGCGCGGCGGTGAACCGTGCCCCGGTCGGCGGCAGCTCGGCGAGGCCGGTCAGGTGTTCCACGATCGGGATCCCGGCGGCCAGCAACAGCGTGTGCGCGGGCCGCTCGCCGGGCCCCTCCCCGGCGATGTCGTCGATGTTGACCGCGTCGATGCCGACCAGCGCGGCGCCGTGCTCGACCAGCCACGCCGCCCCGTCCCGGGTGAGGTACGGCGCGTCGACCGCGTACCCGGGGGTGCCCCAGTGGGCGTCGCCGCCGGTGTGCAGCAGCACCGCCCGCCCGGCGACGTCGTACCCGGCCAGCGCGGCCGCGTCGATCCCGCGCTGGCCACTGTCCAGCGTGCGCACCACCACGGCGGGCAGGTCGGCCAGCCGCTCCAGCGGCAACCCGGCGAGGTCGGTGCCGTCGGCGTACCGGTGGATCGGGCTGTCCAGATAGGTGCCGGTGTTGCCGACCATGGTGATGCTGCCGATGAGGAACTCCGTGCCGGGCGCGTACCGGTCCCGGGACTGCTCGTGGGTCAGGTAGGGGCGGATCTCGGGTCCGGGCAGCCCCGGATACGTGATCATGCCGTCGGTGATGACGTGGCTCAGCTCGACCAGCCGTTCGCGGGCGCCGGGGCGCGGCAGGGCGGTGGTGTCGGACGGGCCGCCCCGGGTCCCCTTGTGCTGCTCGGCGAAGACCCGGACCCGCTGCAGTTCGACACGGTCGACCATGAGCAGGCCCAGCGACGCGACGAACAGCGCGCTGATGTCGGCGTGGGTGACGTCCGCGTGCGGCACGTCCACCCGGAAGCCCTGGGTCTGCAGGGCGCCGCCGTTGCGGAAGGTGACCGTGGCGTCGAACTCGGCCCGGTGCTGCAGCACGGCCTCTCCTCAGGTCAGTTCGGCCACCGCCTCCGCGATGAGCCAGATGCCGAAGATAGCGAACAGGGCGGCGGCGCCGTACTTGATCGCCTTTTCCGGCAGGTGACGGCCGAGCAGGCGGCCCACCATGATCGCCAACGCGTCTGCGGCGACCATGCCCACGGTGGAGCCGAGCCAGGTGCCGAACCAGCCGTGCTGGGTGGCCAGGGTGATCGTCGCCAGCATGGTCTTGTCGCCGAGTTCGGCCAGGAAGAACGCCCCGCCCACGGCGAGCATCGCCGACCCGGAGGCCTGTTCGGCCTTGCCCCGCTCGGCCTCCGTGAGGGTGTCGCCGCGCAGGGTCCACGCGCCGAAGGCGAGGAAGGCGAGCCCGGCCAGCAGCGAGATCCAGCCGGTGGGCAGCGCGGCGCCCAGGCCGTACCCGATGCCGACGGACACGGCGTGCACCACCGCGGTGGCGGCGGTGATGGCGACCAGCACGATCCACGGCCGGAAGCGGGTGGCGAACGTGAGCGCCATGAGCTGGGATTTGTCGCCCAACTCGGCGACGAAGATGACGGCGAAGCTGATCGCCAGCGCGGAGAGAAAACCGTCCATGGTGCCTTCCCGGTCTCGGGCCGGGCCTGGGCGCTGGGCGACCTCGACCCGGCCGCGTGTGCAGCCAGAGTCGAAGGTCTTGCTCGCCTCTCGCGAGAGGCCGCCGGGCCGGGCACGCGAACGCACCAGTATGTCGACCACGACGTTGGGAGCTACTCCCCTTCGCTGCCTCGACGATAGCGGCCGGACAAGGGCGGGCGGCCAGCGCCGGGGGTGTGAGCCTGCCGACAGCGGCGGCGCCGGGCGGCAGGCGTGGGGCCACCCGGCGCTGCTCACTCTCCCGGGTCAGCCGGCCCGGACGGACCGCTGCAAGTCCGCACGGACCGCCTTGGCCGCAGACGCCTGCTTGCTGGCGGCCGCCGACGGTACGGGCTGGGGCAGCGGCGGGCACCGCTTGTCGGAGCGGTGCCCGGCGACCCGCTTGGGCAGGGCACCGGTGGCCAGGTACGCGGCGACGGTGTCGTCGACGCAGGCGGCGCCGAACAGCGAGCCCGAGTGGGTGGTGCCGCCGACGCCCTCGACCAGGACCGAGCGCGGGAACCGCTTGCGGACCTCCAGGCTGCCCGCGAACGGGGTGGCCGCGTCGAAGGTCTCGCTGATCAGCAGGATCGGCGGGGCCTGGTCCCCGTCCACCTGGACCGGGGTGCCGGCCTTGGCGGGCCAGGTCAGGCACGGCGCGTTGAACCAGGCGTTGGCCCAGGTCAGGAACGGGTGGGTCCGGTGCAGCCGGTCGTTGTCCCGGCGCCAGGTCGAGAACTTCTTCGGCCACTGGGCGTCGGTGCACTGCACGGCCAGGTAGATGGCGTACCCGTTGTCGGCGCCAGGGCCCTGCGGCTGACCCTGGTCGTACAGGGTCTTGAGGCCGCTGAAGTCCTGGTCGTGCACCCATGCGGCGAACGCCTGGGCGACCGCCTCCCAGCCGAAGACGTAGTACCCGGCCTGCAGGAAGACGTCGGTCAGCTCGTCGCCGCCGATGATGCCCCCGGCGGGGTGGCGCAGCAGCTTCGCGCGCTGGGCGTAGAACAGCTTCGCCACGGCCCGGCCGGTCTTCCCGAGGTGGTAGACGTCGTCGTACTTGGCGACCCACTTGAAGTAGATGCCGATGTTGCGGTCGAACGCGATGTCCTGGTCGAGGTTGGCGGCGTACCAGACGCGGCGCGGGTCGACGTTGCCGTCGAGGACCATCCGGCGGACCCGGGTGGGGTGCAGGGTCGCGTAGACCTGGCCCAGGTACGTGCCGTACGAGAAGCCGTAGAAGTTGATCTTTTCAGCGCCCAGCGCCTTGCGGATGCTGTCCATGTCCTGCACGGTGTCCGTGGTGCGCAGGTGGTTGAGCAGCTTGCCGCCCGCCGCGCCGCACGCCTTGGCGTACCGGGCGGCCCGGGCCAGCCAGGTCTTCTCCAGCTTGCGGGTGGTCGGCACGTAGTCCGGCCGGTTGTACGAGAAGTAGTTCCCGTCGCAGCTCAGCGACGGCTGGCTGTCGCCCACGCCGCGCGGGTCGAAGCCGATCCAGTCGTACGCGTCCCCCGCGTGGTCCGGGACGAACTCGCCCAGCACCGAGAGCACCAGCCCGGAGCCGCCGGGACCGCCCGGGTTGACCAGCACGACGCCCTGGTACTTGTCGGCCGGGACCTTGTGCCGGATCCGGGACACCGCCAGTTTGATCGTGTCGCCGGACGGGTTCGCGTAGTCCAGCGGCACGGTGAGCAGGCCACACTGTGCGCCGCGCGACCTGAGGGCCGGGTTGTCGCAGGTGCCCCAGGTGATCGGGCCGGGCGCGTAGCCGTCCTCGCCGCGGACGGGGTCGGCCTGGGCCCCGGTTGCCACGAGGGCGCCGGCCGCGAGCCCGAGGACGGCGGCGGCCGCCAGAAGTCTCTTCATTCCCACCCTTTCGTATGTGTTTCAGCACATATCGTCGGGTGTGGGACCGTACATCCGGATTGTCCACGCCGAGGCGGACGTCGAAAGTTTCCCGGCGGACGCCCTGGTCAGGCGGACATCTGCCAGGCCGCCGGTGCGGTCCGGACCGACCGGGGGGCCATCAGCAGCTTGGTGAACTGCTCCGGCGACATCGGGCGGGAGAAGTGGTACCCCTGGGCCGCGATGTAGCCCAGCGACAGCAGCAGCTCCGCCTGCTCCGAGGTCTCCACCCCCTCGGCCACCGCGTGCAGACCCAGCACCTGAGCCAGGTGGATCACGGCGGCGGCCATCGGCACCCGGCCGTCGATGTTGGCCTGGGTGAACGAGCGGTCCAGCTTGATCTCGTCGATCGGGCAGTCGTGCAGCATCGTCAGCGTCGAGTGTCCGGTGCCGAAGTCGTCCAGCGACACCCGCAGACCCAGCTCACGCAGGTCGTGCAGGTTGGTGATCGACTGCCCCGGCTCCAGCGCCATCGTCTCCGTGATCTCCAGGGTGATCCGGTGCGCCGGCAGCTTGTACTCCTTCAGCAGGCCGCCGACGAACTCCGCGAATCCCTCCTCGCGCAGGTCACGGGCCGACACGTTCACGTTCATGACCTGCGGGGCCGCGTCGCCGTGCTCGGCGATCCAGTCGTGGAACTGGCGGAACGCCGTCTTCATCACCCAGCGGCCCAGCAGCACCACCAGACCGGTGCGCTCGGCGACCGGGATGAACGCGTCCGGGCCCAGCGTGCCCCGGGTCGGGTGCGCCCAGCGCACCAGCGCCTCGGCGCCCATCAGCTTGCCGTCGTCCAGCGACACGATCGGCTGGTAGAGCAGGAACAGCTCCTCGCGGTCGATCGCCTCGCGCAGCTCCGCGCCGATGTTCGCGTGGTCCGTGCCGGTCGCCATGCTCGGGTGGTAGTGCAGGTAGGCGGTGCCGACCACGTTCTTCGCCGCGTACATGGCGATGTCGGCGTGGCGCAGCAGCAGGCTGGCCTCGTCGCCGGAGTTGCCGTCCGCGATGCCGATGCTGGCCCGGATCGGCAGCTCGTGCCCGTCCGCCACCACCGGCGCGCGCAGCGCCGCCACCATGCGGTCCGCCGCGAGGTCGGCCGCGGCCGGGTCGGCGCCGTCCAGCACCACCACGAACTCGTCGCCGCCCAGGCGGGCCACGGTGTCCTCGGCGCGGATGCAGCCGGCCAGCCGCTGGGCCACCGCGATCAGCAGCAGGTCGCCCACCTCGTGGCCGAGCGAGTCGTTGACCACCTTGAAGTCGTCCAGGTCGATCAGCGCCACGCTGACGTGCCGCTCACCCGGGGCGGTCAGCGCCTTGTTCAGTCGCTTGTGGAACAGGATCCGGTTGGGCAGCCCGGTCAGCGCGTCGTGGTTGGCGCCGTGGTCGAGCTGGCGCAGCAGCCGGGCGTTGTCCCGGAACGCGGTCATCTGCCGCAGCACCACCAGCGTGGTGAGGGCCACGGCCGCGCCCACCACGACCGCCACATCGGCCCGGTCGTCCGACCGGAAGACGAACAGCAGCAGACCGTCGACCGCGGCGACCGCCGCGTACGGCAGCACGCTGTACACCCGGCGGCGCTGCGCCACGGCGCCGCGCCGCGGGCCGAACTGCGCGTGCCGCTGCCGCTCGGCCGCCCACGCGCCCAGGAAGAACACCATCGGGACACTGACCTGCATCGGCGAGAGCCGGGGGTCGAACGCGTTCAGGAACGGCTGGAGCACCGGGGCGACCGCGCCGACGAACAGGGCGAGCGCGACCAGCCGCAGCCCCTGACCGTCGACGAACGCGCAGCCGGAGAGCAGCACCTTCACGACCGTGAAGACGGCGACCAGCCCCAGCACGGTCAGCACGAGCGAGGCCATCAGCAGGCCGTCGTGGGTCGAGCCGAGCTGCTGACGGGTGACGAAGTGCCACAGGAAGACCGTGGCCGCCAGAATGACCGAGGCCGCGTCCAGGACGATCCGCAGCAGCGCGCCGACCGAATGGCGGCCCAGCGGGAGCTTGTAGAGCGCGTGCCCGACGACCAGCATCGCCGCGGTGCCCGCGGCCAGCATCACGGGGCCGGTCTGGGAGCCGTGCGGATCAGTCAGCGCGTCGTACGCCTGCGCCACCTGCGCCACCCCGGCGAGCCCGAGGGCGATGGCCACCGACCGCCAGAACCGGCGGGTCGGCTCGGGCAGGTGGTCCGTGCGCGCCGTCCGTACGCAGATGACGACGGAGACCACCGCCGCGACCGGCGTGGTGAGCCAGAGCAGCGCGGCGGGACCCACGGGCTGCACCAGATTGACCGTGAACCAGACAGCGGCCACGACCAGCAACAGACCGGACAGCATCAGCTGCCCGCTCATCGCGCGCATTCGCGCGGGTTCCCCGGCCCCGGGCGCATGCAGCACCTCCGACGCGCCCATACGCTGCCCCTTCCGACGGTTCTCGCCGGGTCAGATCGACCGGGCAGTCCCGGGGTGAAGGATTTCCGGCGACCTTCACCCCGGACCTCGCCCCTGCGGCGGACGTCGATCGATGGCGGGCACTCAAGGGCCATGCGGCGGCCAACCGGGGTTTCACGGCACTTCACCCGCGACCGCGAACGTGAGGCCGGTGGAGAACGTACTGCTCTCGATCGTCGTTCCCGTCTACGCGGTCGAGGGCTACCTGTACCAGTGCCTGGAGTCGATCCGGGCCGGGCTGAGCCCCGCCGAGTCGGCCAGCGTCGAGGTGATCGCGGTGGACGACGCCTCCCCCGACGCCTGCGGCGCCATGCTCGACGGGTACGCGCAGCGCCACGGCGATCTGCGGGTCGTGCACCTGGAGCGCAACGTCGGCCTCGGCGGCGCCCGCAACGCCGGGCTGGAACGGGCTCGCGGCGCGTATGTCTGGTTCGTCGACAGCGACGACTGGCTACCGGCGGGGGCCGTGCGCGCCGTGTTGCGCAAGTTGCGTGACACCCGGCCCGACGTGCTGCTCGTCGACCATCTGCGGGTGCACGAGAACGGGCGGCTGGAGATCGACGCCAGCAGCCACCTGCTGCACGGCGTGCCGGAGGTGGTCACCCTGTCCGAGCGGCGCGAGCTGCTCGGGGTGCAGCACACCGCCTGGAACAGGATCGTGCGGGTGGGGCTGCTGCGCCGCCTGAGCCTGCGGTTCCTCCCCGGCTGGTACGAGGACGTGCCGTTCACCAACCCGGTGCTGATCGCCGCCGAGCGTCTCGCCGTGCTCGACCAGGTCTGCTACCACTACCGGGTCGGCCGGATCGGGGCGATCACCGCGACCCGCAGCGACCGCCACTTCGAGGCGTTCGGCCAGTACGACCGGCTGCACGAGTGGCTGGACCGGCAGGCCGTCGAGCCGTGGCTGCGTCTCGTCGTGTTCACCTTGATGATCAATCACCTGCTCGTGGTGGCGGGCAACGACAGCCGGCTGCCGCCGAACCGGCGCCGTGCGTTCTTCCGCCGCCTCGCCCGGCACTACCGGCGCTACCGTCCCGCCGGTTACCTGCCGCCCGCCGGGACGGCCGGGCTCAAGCACCGGCTGGTCGGCCTGAACAGCTACGTGTTGTACGCCGCCCTGCGGCAGGCGTACCGGGCGGCGGGGCGGGGGCACGCCGACGCCGATTCGACACCGGCGGTTTCCCCGCACCTCGCCCCGGCGCCACAAGAGGTCAAGCCGGCGCCCATACGGTGACGCGCTCCGATCCCTCGTCGAGAAAGGTGCTGCCCCGCGTGCTGCGCGCTGCCGTCGACGCCGACCGCGACACCGTGCTGTCCTGGCGTAACCATCCCGAGGTCCGGCGGGTCAGCCTGACCACCCACGTCATCACCGCGTCCGAGCACGCGGCCTGGTGGCGGGCCGCCACGGCCGACCCGGACCGGCGGGTGCTGGTGTTCTCCGGCGACGACGGCGTCCCGGCCGGGGTGGTGATCTTCGACCTCCGGGAGACCCCGGCCACCTGGTCCTTCTACCTGGACGTGGCGGGGCTGGGCGGCGGCGCGCTGCTGCCCGCCTGGCTGCGGCTGGAGGACGAGGCGGTGCGGTACGCGTTCGGCGAGCTGGGCCTGGACCGGCTCGGCGGCGAGACCCTGGCCTGGAACACCCCCGTGCTGGCGCTGCACCGGCGCTTCGGCTTCCGCGAGATCCGCAGATACGAACGACAGGTCGACGGCACGGCGCAGACCGTGGTGTGGACCGAGAGAGGCAAATGATGATCGTCAACGGCGTGGAGATCGGCACGGGACACCGGCCGTACGTCGTGGCCGAGATGTCGGGCAACCACAACGGCTCACTGGACACCGCGCTG
Organism: Krasilnikovia cinnamomea; assembly: GCF_004217545.1. Taxonomy (NCBI): domain Bacteria; kingdom Bacillati; phylum Actinomycetota; class Actinomycetes; order Micromonosporales; family Micromonosporaceae; genus Krasilnikovia; species Krasilnikovia cinnamomea. Next base: position 3,940,574 of record NZ_SHKY01000001.1, on the reverse strand, counting down.
CGGCTGGTCGACGCGGTCGCGGCGGCGGGGGCGCACGCGATCAAGCTGCAGACGTACACCGCGGACACCATGACCGTGGACGTGCCGGACGAGCGGTTCCGGGTGTCGACCGGGCACGACCTGTGGTCCGGTGAGTACCTGTACCAGCTGTTCCAGCGGGCGCACACGCCGTGGGAGTGGCACGAGGCGATCTTCGAGCGGGCCCGTGCGCACGGGATCACCGCATTCTCCAGCCCGTTCGACGCGACCGCGGTGGAACTGCTGGAGAAGCTGGACGCGCCGCTGTACAAGATAGCTTCCTCGGAGATCACCGACCTGCCGCTGATCCGGCTGGCGGCGAGCACGGGCAAGCCGGTGATCATCTCGACGGGGATGGCCAGCGTGGCGGAGATCGGCGCGGCGGTGGACGCGGCGCGCGGGGCGGGCTGCACCGAGCTGGTCGTACTCTCCTGCACCGCCTCCTACCCGGCGCCGCCGCAGGAGACCAACCTGCGCCGCATCCCGGTGCTGGCCGAGACGTTCGGCGTGCCCGTCGGGCTCAGCGACCACACGCTCGGCATCGGCGTACCCATCGCCTCGGTGGCCTTCGGCGCCTGCCTGATCGAGAAGCACGTCACGCTGGACCGGGGCGACGGCGGCGTCGACTCCGCGTTCTCCCTGGAACCGCACGAGGTCACGGCGCTGGTGACCGAGTCGGAGCGGGCCTGGCAGGCGCTCGGCACCACCCGGATCGGCCCCACCGAGGCCGAACGCGAGAGCCTGCGCTTCCGCCGTTCCCTGTACGTCGTCGCCGACGTCCGCGCGGGCGACACGCTGACCGGGGCGAACGTCCGCTCGATCCGGCCCACCGGCGGCCTGGCCCCCGACGCGATCGGCGCCGTGCTCGGCCGCACCTTCCGGCACGACGCGGCGAAGGGCACGCCGCTGACCTGGGAGCTCATCTGATGTGGCTCAAGGCGAACAGCCGGGAACTGCAGTGGTTCCTGGAAGCCGCGGCGGTCTACTGGGAGAAGAACCTTCCCCGCGCGGACGGCGACGCGATCATCGCGGTGGAGATGTTCCACCAGGACATCCGCGTCAACCTGCGCAACCTGGCCGTCGCCAACGCGATCCGGCGGCTGCGCCCGGCCCGGCTCGTGGTCTTCACCGGCGTCGAGGAACAGTGGCACCGGACCCTGTGGTCCGACTTCGACCTCGACAAGGTACGCCAGCTCGCGCTCGCCTACGGGGCGGACGACGTCGTCGACGTATGGGCGGCGGCCCGCCAGCAGACCGGGACGCCGGAGCTGGACGACGCCACCGTGACCGCGTACACGGACGCCACCTACTGCCGCCTCGCCAAGGTGCCCCGGCTGCCCGCCGACCACGCCACCCGGCCCGACTACCAGCTCCGCCGCCGGTACGCCCGCGGGCTCGCCGTCGGCTACGAGCGCGCCCTGACCGGTGACGTGGTCGCCCTGGTCACCAGCCACGTCGACTACGACCAGTGGGGCCTGGCCGTGGAGGTGGCCCGGCGCCGCCGCGTGCCGATCATCCACACCCAGCAGACCGGCTGCCTCAAGGCGTACGGGCTGTTCCCCGGGCGCGACACCCACACCGGCACGTTCCGCGAGGAGCTGACCCGGCAGATCGGCGACGCGTTCGAGACCCGGGTGTGGCCCCGGCGCGACGAACTGCGCCCCGCCGCCGAGCTGGTCGCCTGGCGCGCCAAGGTCAACCTGGGCCGCCCGAGCTGGTGGCGCGGCGGGGTCACCGCCTCGGTGGACCTCAACAACCCGGCCGACCGCCGCCGCCTGCGCGAGAGCGTCGTGTCACGGCTGGGCTTGGACGCAAACCGTCCCGTGGTGACAGTGTTCAACCACGCCGTATCCGACGCCCTCGGCACCAACCGCGAACTGTTCCCGAGTCTGGCCGACTGGTTCGCCGACACGGCCGCCCACGCGGCGGAGAACACCGACGCCCAGTGGCTCTTCCTCGACCACCCAAGCCAGGCCCTGTACGACTCCACCGGCTTCTTCGACACGGTCGCCGGACGCCACCGCGCGGCGAAGCACATGGTGTTCCGGCCCAGCGCCACACTCAGCAAGAACGCCCTGTGGAGCCTCACCGACCTCGGCGTCACGGTGCGCGGCAGCGTCAGCAACGAGCTGCCCGCGTACGGCATCCCCGTGATCCAGGCCGGGTGGTCGGAGTGGAGCTCGTGCGGGCTGTCCACGGTCGTGGACGACACCGACGCGTACTGGAAGACCCTGGAGGGCACCATCGCCGCGATCCGCGACGGCGCCGACCTGGTGACCGAGGAGCAGGTCCGCCGCGCAAGGCTGTGGCTGTGGCTGTACCGCAGCGGCACCGACGTGGTGACCCCGCTCGTCCCGCAGTGGGAGGTGTGGCCCGCCGACACGCTGCTCAAGACGATGCGGGCCGCGTACCGGCACATCGAGGCGGACGCGGACCCGCTGTTCGACGCGGTGCGCCGGATGTGGACCCGCCAGGAGCCGATGCTGACCCGGACGGACTTCCCGGCGTGATCGGCACCTGGTTCCGTACCGACTACGACGGCCCCGCGCCGGTCCTCGACCTGCCCGCCGAGGTCAGCAGCGGCCGCGCCCCCGGCCTGTGCATCGTCGATCAGGTGGTGCGCGGCACCGGCATCGTGGGCCGGGTGACCGGCGACTTCGGCGCGGTCGCGCTCAAGATCCACGGCCCGGCCGGGTCCGTCCGCGTGACGGTCGAGCTGCACCTCGACGAGCTCGGCACCCGCTGGTGGTCCGACCGGGTCCGGCCCCCGCGCACCGACGCCGAACGCCCCCGGCTGGTCCTGGTCCGCGCGCAGGGCAGGCTCCGCGCCGCCACGCTGCTGGCCCGCCGCCAGGGCTGGCGCGCGGCCGCCGGGGCGGTTGCCCAGGTCTCGTTCGACCTGGCGGCGGACGAGCTGGACGCCGACGGTCTGCTCGTGGTGGAGCTGGCCGACCCCCCGCGTCCGTCGTGGGCCGGCGACCGGTTCTGCGCGCGGTCCGCGGTGGGCCTGCGGATCGACCGCATCACGGTACGGCCGGCCCCCGCCCCGACCGCAGGCGCCACCGCCCCCGCGACCGGGCAGGCATCCGGGTGCGACCTGGCCCTGCTGCCGCCCGGGGCGTCCGGGGTGTTCCGGCTCGACGTGGCGCCGGTGCCACCGGCCCCGCCGGTGCCGCGTTCGCCGTCGAACCGGTGGACCCGCCGCAAACCGGCCCGGGCCGCCTTCAAGGGGCTGCGGCTGGCCCGGCGTGTCGCGCTGCGGGCCCGCGCGCGGGTGCTCCCCGCGCGCGCCCCCGGCCGCCCCGACGTGTACGCCACCGACCTGGGTACCGGCGCCGTGGTCGAGGTGGAGGTGGTGGCGCGCCATCCCGGCGGGCTGGACCTGCGCCTCACCACACCGGTCGCGAGCCCGGTCCTGCTCGGCCTCGCCGACCCCGCACCCGCCCTGTCGCTACGCCTGCGACCAGCCTCCGACACCGAACCCGGCCCCCCGGCACCTGCTGGGGTCCAGCCCGACGCCGGGGCGCAGCCCGACGCCGGGGCGCTGTCGCGATGATCCACCGTCCCGTACTGTCCGCTGACGCGGCGCGCAACCGCCGCGTCCTGCAGGAGGCGCTGGACAGCGCGCCGGGCGGCAAGCTGGAACTGCCGCCCGGTACCCACCCGATCGATGACGGCCTGCGGGTGCCCACCGGCTGGACGCTGCGGGGCGGCGAGGTCACCGGCGCGAACGGCGGCGCCCCGGGCACCTGGCTGGTCGGCACGGGCGCCACGGGGCATCCGGTGCTGCACGTCCTCGGCTCGGACGTGTCGATCAGCGACCTCGGGCTGCGCCCGCCCCCCGCCGACCCCGGCGAGCACGGCGGCGACCGGGGCACCGCGATCACCATCGGCGAGTACCTGTACGCCGCGCCGCCGACCTGGCTGGCCCGCGTCGACGTACGCCGGGTGCACGTGTCCCGGCCCGCGGAACGCCACGCCAACTGCATCGCCGTCATGGGGGCGGTCCGCGACGTCACGCTGCACGACATCACGGTGCGCGGCGGCTACACGGGCGTCGCGGTGCACTGGGGTGCCGTCGGCACCGGTGTCGCCACGATCTCCGGGCCCACGTACCACCCGCACCGGCTCACCGTCACCGACCTGCGGGTCCGCGATGCGGTCGAGGGCTTCTACCTCAGTTCGGTGCACGACGTCCGGGTGGCCGGGGCCTGCCTGCGCGACGTCGAGATGGGCTTCCGGCTGCTGCCCGGCGACAACACGGACCGCTTCGTGGCGGTCCCCGACGTCGGCGCCCGGATCGAGATCGCCGACGTGTGCGTGCGCTGGCACGGCCCCCGGTACGCCGTACGGATCGCCGGCTGGGGGCGCAGCGAGGTGGACGGCGTGGTCAGCCTGCTCCGGTACACCGAGACCGTGATCCGCGATTGCCGCCTGGCCGGGATCGGGGGGGCCGACTCGTGGTCGCCGATCGTGGTGGAACGGGCGGCCGGCGTCGAGCTGCGCGGCGTCCGGTTCGACACGGCCACGGACGACTGCTGCCCGCTCGGCGCGCGCGCGTAAACCCGGTGTGGGACAACGTTCAGCGCCGTCGCCTACAGTGGACGGCCAGCAGAACCAACCGCCGCACGGCCCACCGCCGCGTCACCCCCGCCACCCTCCACGCGGCCACCGGCCCCCTGCGGCCCCGAAACGGCCGGGGTGGGCGCCGCCACGCCCGCCCCGGCCCCCCGCCCCGTAACCCCAGTCGACCAGGGCCAGCGCGATCTTGGAGCGAGGCGGCCCCTGGAGGGGCCGGTGGCGTCCAAGATCGCCCACGGGCGACGGCGAGGAGCCGCTTGGGGGGATGGCGATGGGAAGCCTGGGTCTCGACGACGGCGTCGGCGGGTGTGCGGGAGGTGCGGGCTGGGTCGGGGTGGGAGGTGGGGTCGGTTAGCCTGGGCAGACGGTGGGAGGAGGCGGTGTGCACGGTCCCCTGTTCCCGATCGACCCGGACGTCGACCTGCACCTGCCCGCCGAGCGGGCGGAACTGCGCCCGCACCCCGCGCGGCTGCTCGGCGTGATCGCGGCGGGCGGCGTCGTCGGTGCCCTGACCCGGTACGGCGTGACCGTGGCCTGGCCGCACCAGCCGGGGTCGTTCGCCTGGTCCATCTGGGTGATCAATGTCAGCGGGTCACTGCTCATCGGCGTACTCATGGTCCTGATCGCCGAGGTGTTCCCCGGCCGCCGGCTGGTGCGGCCCTTCTTCGGCGTCGGTGTGCTGGGTGGGTACACGACGTTCTCCACGTCGATCGTCGACGTCCAGCAGGCCGCCGCGCGCGGCAACCCCGGCACCGCCCTGCTCTACCTGGGCACCACTCTCATCGGCGCCCTGCTGGCGGTGTGGGCGGGCACCGCCGCGACGGAGGCGCTCGTCGGGCGCCGGAGCGGGGCGCGCGGCACGCCGCCCACCACCGGCGACCACCGGCCCGGGCACGCCCGATGACGGTGCTGCTGGTGGCGCTCGGTGCGGCGGTCGGGGCCCCGGCGCGGTACCTCGCGGACCGGGCGGTGCAGGCCCGTCACGATTCGCTGTTCCCGTGGGGCACGTTCGCGGTGAACGTGTTCGGTTCGCTGCTGCTCGGCCTGCTCGCCGGGCTACCCCTGGGGCCCGGCTGGTCCGCACTGCTGGGTACGGGCTTCTGCGGGGCGCTCACCACGTACTCGACGTTCAGCTTCGAGACGCTGAAGCTGGCCCGCGACGGCGCCCGCCTGCTGGCCGTGGCGAACGCGGTGGGCGGCCTGCTGGCGGGCCTAGGGGCGGCGTACGCGGGCCTGCTCATCGCGGGCGTGGTCGGCTGACCCGCCGCTGTGCCCCGCCCGTAGGTGAGATGGTGGTCCCGGAAGGTGGGTGATGACGCAGAATTGGAGTGCCCTGCAGGGCCGGGTGCAGAAGACGGTCGACGGGCTCGTCGCGTCCGGACGTGAGCGCGGCGTGCAGGTGGCCGCCTACCTCGACGGCCGGTTGATCGTCAACGCGGTGTCGGGGATGGCCAACCCGCTCACCGGCCAGCCGGTCACCCCGGACACCCCGTTCTTCGGCTACTCCACGGGCAAGGGGCTGGCCGCCACGGCCGTACACGTGCTGGTTGAGCGCGGCGACCTCGACTACGACCTGCGGCTGGCCGACGTGTGGCCCGAGTACGGCCGTCACGGCAAGGAGGCCACCACGCTGCGGCACGTGCTCAGCCACTCGGCGGGGGTGCCCGCGCTGCCCTCGTACACGATGCCGGAGGACCTGCTCGACTGGGACCGGATGTGCCGGACGATCGCCTCCTCCGCGCCGCTGTGGGAGCCGGGCACCCGGCACGGATATCACATGTGGACGTGGGGCTGGCTGGTCGGCGAGACCGTACACCGGGCCACCGGCCGTCCCCTGTCCCGGGTCCTGGCCGAGGACGTGGCCCGGCCGCTGGACGCCGAACGGGAGCTGTACTTCGGGGTCCCCGCCAACCAGTTGGCCCGGATGGCCCGGCTGGAGGACCGCAACTGGGCCGCCGCGGTCGCCCTGGCCAGCACCCACCTCGCGAACTTCGACAAGATCGCCCCGCCCGGGGTTCGCCCCGACGCGGCCCTCGCGAACCGCCGTGAACTGCTGAACGCCGACATCCCCGCCGTGGGCACGGTCAGCGCCCGGGGCCTCGCCCGCATGTACGCGGCCCTGATGGGCGAGGTGAACGGCGTCCGGCTGATCTCGCCGGAACGGCTCAAGGAGGTCACCAAGGTGGTCACCCAGGGCCCGGACTGGGCGTACGGCGGCGACGGCCCCAAGACCCTCGGGTACGCGGCCGAGATCGGCGGTACCCGCTTCGGCTGGAGCGGGATGGGCGGCAGCCTGGGCGGCTTCTACCCGGCGCACGGGCTGGCGGTGGCCTGTTTGAAGAACTACCTCGGGGTGGACGACGGTGATCCGATGGAGGGCATCGCCGCAATGATCCACGCGGCGGTGGCCAACTCCGGGCACTGAGGAGATGGTCACAGCGGGGGTTGCGGGCGGCGGGCCCGCGGTTAGCGTTCGTTGATGGAGACGGCAACGGGCGTCGCGGTCACCGGCGTGGCGCAGCAGGACGCGTGGCGGCGCCGGGTGCTGCCCCCGGTCGAACAGGTACGCCCCGGCCTGTGGTCCATCCCGGTGCCGATCCCGCACAATCCGCTGCGCTACACGCTGTCGTACGCGTTCGTCACCGATGCCGGGGTGGTCGTCGTCGACCCCGGGTGGGACACCCCGCAGGGGCGGGCTGCACTGGCCGACGGGCTGGCCGCCGCGGGCGCCGCCGTCGCCGACGTCACCGGGATCGTGGCCACCCACATCCACCTGGACCACCACGGCCTCAGCGGCTGGCTGCGGGAGACCGCGGGAGCCTGGGTGGCGATGCACCCCGCCGAGGCGCGGACCCTGCCCGCGCGGGCCTGGCGGGACGAGCACAGCGCCAACGACCCGGCCTGGCTGCGGGGGCACGGCGTGCCGGAGGACGCGGTCGAGGGCCTGTTCTTCGCCGAGACCGGGATCGCGCACCTGATGGCGCTGGCGGAGCCGGACCGGCTCATCGAGGACGGCGACCTGCTGCCGGTCCCCGGCCGGGAAGTCCGGGCCGTGTGGACCCCCGGGCACACGCCGGGGCATCTGTGCCTGCGCGACACCGCGGCGGGGGTGCTGCTCACCGGAGACCACCTGCTGCCCCGAATCAGCCCGACGATCGGGGTGCACCAGGGACGCGACGCGGATCCGCTGACGGCGTACCTGGAGTCGTTGGCGAAGGTGGCCGCGTTCGCCGGGGACGAGGCGCTGCCCGCGCACGAGTACCGGTTCCGGCGGGTGCCCGCCCGGGCCGCGGACCTGATCGCCCATCATCGGGAACGGTCCGCCGAGATCGTGGCGGTGGTGGACAGGCTGGTCGCGCCGACCGCGTGGACCATCGCGGCCGAGCTGACCTGGTCCCGGGGGTGGGCCACGCTGCAGGGGCTGACCCGGCGGCTGGCGCTGGCCGAGACGGTCGCCCACCTGCACCACCTCGCGGCGTCCGGAACACTGACCCCCGACGGCGAAACCCCGGTGCACTGGCGCCGTTGAGCCCGCCCGCATGTGTCAGCGCAGCTCGTAGATCGTGACCGGCCCGTCGGTCAGGCGGACCACGGCCAGTTCCGGGAGCTGCGGTGAGACCGGGCCCGCCCGCCGGTCCGCGAACAGCCAGCGGACCCGGTGCACCCGGCGCAGTTCGGCCAGGTCCGCGGTGGTCGGCGCGGTGAAGGCACGCTCGTTGAGGGCGTACACCGCGGGGTCCGGGGGCGGCTGGAACATGTACTTGACGTCGCCGACACCGTTCGCGGCGACCGCGGCGTCGGAGTAGCCCCAGCTCTCCACGAGCGTCCGGCGCCCGCCGAGCCCGGCGACCCAGAAGGCCCGCGCGTCGCACCCGGGCCGGGTGCGTACCGGCTGGCAGTGCACGTTCGTGGCGACCACGTCGTCCAGGCCGGCGTGCGCGTCGAGCCACTGGGCCGCCCGCATCTCCGCCGCCGTGACCAACCTGTTCGACAGCGGGACCGGACTGCGCTGCGCCGTCCGCAGATTGTCCACGATGGCAGCGGCGCCGGTGCCGATTCCGCAGCCCAGCACCGCGGCCACGGCCGTGGCGGCGACCAGGCGTGCGACCGCCCGGCGCTCCGGTGCCGCGCCGGGCGCCCGCGACGCGCCGAGGAACCGGCCGACCCTACGGAGGCCCGCCCGTCCGGTCGGAAGCTCGGCGCGGCCCAGCACGGCGACCACGACCAGCAGGACCGCCAGCCCGGCCGCCGCTCGCCACGCCGGTACGGCAAGAGCGTGGGCCCAGCCGTCCACGGTGGAGCGGCCAGGCGCGGCCACACGCGGCGCGAAGGCGCCCCACAGAGCCCCCACGGCCGCCCCGACCAGGGCCGCGACCCGCTGCCACCCCCCGCCCGGCGCAGTGAGCGTCGCCAGCAGCCACACCGTGAGCACCGCGCCGAACGGCACCACGCCCGTGAAGAAGTACACCTGGCTGGACGATGGATGCCACAACAGCCAGGTGCCGCCCACACCGGCGAGGGTGACCCCGGCCAGCAGCCACGCCGCCGGGTCACCACGGGTGGGCCGGACCCCCAGCGCGGCGAGACCGAGCAGCCGGGGCGTCTGGGTGAGCAGCCACCACCCGACCACCCAGACGATGAACCACCGTTCGGCGCCCGTGGCCCCGGCAGCGCTCGGCAGCACCAGCCCGTCGTGGCCCGGCCCGTCGCGCAGGCCCAGGGTGCGCTGGTACGGCGCCATCCAGTCGAGCGCGGCCAGCGCCTGCACCGCCAGGGTGCCCGCGCCCCCGCCCGCGAAGACGCGAAACCCGAGGGCCATCGCCCCCACCAACGCGGCGAACAGCCCCAGCACCGGCCAGGAGACCGCCCGGGCCCGCCACCAGACGACCACCCCAGCCAGGACCACACCCACGACCAGGGGCGGCAGGATGCTCGACTTCGCCCCGGCGCAGGCGAACGCCAGCGCGGGCACCAGCGTCCACCCCCAGCCCAGGGGCCGCCCGCGCAGCACGTCCACGGCCAGCACGACGAGCAGCGCGGCCAGCGGCAGCGCGTACATCTGCGAGGGGCTGGCGAAGACGGCCGGGCTGCCGGCGAGGAAGCCGCCCGGGGCGCCCAGGGTCACCGGCAGCCCGACGAACGCCGCGCCGGCCGCCGCCGGTCCGGCCCACCAGCGCCCCGCCAGGTCCCGACCCAGTACGGCGACCACGAACGCGGCCGTGGCCAGGATCGGCACCATCCACAGCCGCAGCAGCACGGTGCTGGCCGGAACTCCGGTGATCATGCTGGCGGTGGCCATGTGCGCGTCCGACAGGTAGTGGTAGCGCAGGGCCTGCCCGGCGAGCTGCGGCACCTCGAACGGCATCGTGCGGGTCAGCTCCCGCACGAGCGCCAGGTGGTACATCAGATCCTGGTAGTAGACGGCCGTGGCGGGCGGCAACGGGTTGCCGAGCATCGGATACCCGGCCCAGCCGACGATCAGCAGCACGACCACGGCCATGAGCCACGACCAGGCGACCGGCAGCGGGCGCCGGTCACCGATCCGCCAGTGCCGCCGCAGCCGCGGCACCGCCAGGAACGCGACGACCACGGGTACGGGCCACCAGCGCAGCGCGGGCTGCCATCCGGCTGCGGCGGACACCGCCCACGCGGCGAGCTCCAGCACCAGGCCGGTGGCCGCGCCGAGGCCGAGGTCCTCGGGCAGATTGCCCCGGCTGCCGCGCAGCGCCCGGAAGACCAGGGTGCCGGGCAGCACCACGCAGAGCGCCCAGTACGACGCGTACGCGGCGGCGTCCACGGCCGGGGTGCCGGTGGCGTGCAGCGTGTAGCCGCCGACGACGGCGACCACCGGCCACGGCGCCACGGCCAGGAGGTGGCGCCGGGACCGGACCCGTCGCGGCCAGCGCTCCCGCCCGGTCGGCCTGGCCTGCCGCGCGGGCGACTCCCGATCCGCTACGTCCGCCAGCGGCGCGGCGGTCATCGGGCGGCGGCCGGGGCGCGGTCGGCGCGCCGCTGGCCGGGGATCTCCACGGGGTGCCCGGCCTCGTCCGCCGAGTCGTATCCGATGTGGAACGTGGGCCGGTTCTGCACCGTACGGTAGATCCGGCTGACGTATTCGCCGAGCAGGCCGAGGCAGATCAGCTGCACCGCCGACAGCAGCAGCACGGCGAGGAAGAGCGACGTCCAGCCGGGGATCACCGCCCCGTTGGCCCACACCGCCACGCCGAACACGATCAGCGCCAGGCACAGCACGAAGGCCGCCGCCCCCAGCCAGGTGGCCAGCCGCAGCGGCGCGGCGGAGAAGTCGGCGGCGCTGTCCCACGCCAGCGCGACCATCCTGCGCAGCGGGTACTTCGTCGTCCCGGCCGCCCGGGGCGCCCGGGCGTAGGACACCTCACCTGCGGCGAAGCCGAGCGAGGGCACCAGCAGCCGGTACACCGGGGCGCGCTCGGGCAGGCCGCGCAGCACCTCCACCACCTCGCGGCTGAGCAGCCGGAAATCCCCGGCCTGCGCGGGCACCTCGACGCCGACGAGGCGGCGCATCAACCGGTAGTAGACCCCGGCGGTGTGCCGTTTGAACGCGGTGTCGGTGCTGCGGTCGGTGCGGACCCCGTACACGACGTCGAGGCCCTGCTCGCGGGCCAGCCGCAGCATGCGCGGGATCGTCTCGGGCGGGTCCTGCAGGTCCGCGTCGATGCTGACCACCCAGTCGCCGTACGCCCGGTGCAGGCCCGCCGTGAGCGCGGCCTGGTGGCCGCTGTTGCGACGCAGCCGTACCAGCCGCAGTTCGGGCCAGTCGCTTGCCTGCTGGGCGAGCAGCCCTGCGGTGCCGTCGGCGCTGCCGTCGTCGACCGCGACGACCTCGTACGGCAGGTCCAGGTCGTCGAGGACCGGCCGGAGCCGGGCGACGAACGCCGGGATCACCGCCTCCTCGTTGAACATCGGGACGACGACGGAGAGCACGGGGGGTGTCATCGGATTCCTATGTCTTCACGGTCGTGAGGCGGGTGAATTCGCGGGGCAGGTCGTAGCCGTCCCAGATCGCGCTGAAAGTGAGCGCCGACCCGAACGGCACGATCCGGTCCACGCCGCGCCCGCCGAGCGCCACGGCGAAGGCCCGCAGCTCGTCGGGGGTGAAGCCGAAGTGGCTGACGGTCTGGTCCTGCCGGGTCATGGCCGGTACCAGGTCGGTCAGCGACTCCACGGCGGCGAACGGGAACGCCCCCGCCCCGATCCAGCGCCGGGGTGCGGCGGACACCCCGCTGAGGGTGAGTCCGGTGACCGCGTTGCCCGCGTGCCGCAGCCCGGTGGCCGCGCCGGTGGCGGCCAGCCCGTACGCGTGGACCCGCTTCTCCACCGCCATCGCCGCGTCCACGCTCCAGCCCTTCTCCGCGACGGCCTCGCCGAGCAGGGTCAGGAACTCGTCGGCGACCCCGTCGGGGCGCGGACCGACCAGGAACACCGTGCGCGGTGACGAGCAGGCGGCCTGGTCGAACCAGTACGCGTCGTTGGCGAAGCCGAGCACGGCCGCGCGCCGGGCGGCCCGGTCGGCGACCCGCCACCCGGGCACCGACAGCACCGCCCAGGACGTACGGTCGGGGAACGTGAGATCGCGCGCGGACGGGCGCAGCGGGTGCGCCCGGATGGTGTCCACGGCGGTGTCCCCGCCCCAGATGACCCGCAGGTCGCACCACGCACTGAGCGCAGCGGTGACGGCGTCGTCCCGGCCGTACGTGACCATCCGCTGGGTGCGGCCGATGACCGGGTCGGCTTCCGTGGCGTGCAACGCTTCCAGCACCACGTCGGCGGCGGCCGCGGAGCGTTCCGAGATGCGGACGACGTTGTGGTTTCCGGCGAGGGCGGACAGCGCCCACGAGTACACGAAGATGGTGTCCACGTTGGCGGGTGGGACGTGGAAGACGTTGCCCCGGGGGAAGACCAGCGCGTCGTCGTGGCGCATCCGGGCCACCGCACGCGCCAGTTCGGCGGGGCGCAGGAAGTAGCCGAGCGACCCCAGCTCCGGGTGCTGCCGGGCGACCGCCGGAGACAGCAGGCGGCGGGCGAAGCGGGCCAGGAAGTCCACCACCCGCTCGTCGCCGACCGCCAGCCGCTCGTGCGACGGCTCGGTCACATCCCCCGGCTCACCGAACCGAAACCTCACGCGGCCCTCCCCGAACGGTAGGTGTCGGAGCAGCCGCGCGCCTCGGCCCGGGGCAGCCGCCCCAGCACGGAGAACCGCTTGCCCGGCCAGTCACCGTCGTCGACGCCGTGCACCACCCCGAGGTCCTCGGTGAGCAGCACATTCCCCGGATACGAGGTGGGCAGGGTGCTCACCACCTCGATCAGGCCGGGCTCGCCGGTCGGCTGCTCCGCCCAGGTGTGCGGGTCGCGGATCACCACGTCCGCGAAGTCCGGGCAGTACAGCGAACCGCCCGAGGGTCCCTCCAGGAAGATCGTGCCGATCTGCTCGACCATGCCGTAGAAGTTGTGCACCCGGCTCAGGCCGACGTCGGCGGCGAGGCGGCGCCGGAACTCGGCGGGCGGCACCGCCCGGTCGACGAGCTTCTTCCAGCCGCCGGAGTGGATCAGGATGCCGTTGCTCAGATCGAGCCCGGCGTCGCGGGCCACCTCGTACAGGTGCAGCCAGACCAGGTAGGTGAAGCCGAAGATGAGGAACGGGGCGTCGCCGTGCCTGGCGAGGAAGCCGCGCACCGCCTCGAGGTCGGGACGCCCCTCGGGGTCGAGGGCCCACACGTGGTCGCGGCCGAAGGTGGCCATGCCGAGCACCCCGGCGCCACGGGCGCTGAAGGAGCGGCGGTCGGTGAGGATGCCCCGGGAGTCGACCAGCAGCATGGGCAGCCGCTTGTCGCCGAGCACGGTCCGCAGCGTCGCGCCGAGCTGCCGGGTCTGCGTGGCGGCGGCCTGCTTGTCGAGGTGGATGCGGCTCACCTCGCCGGTGGTGCCGCTGGAGGTGAGCACCTTGAACACCGCGTCGTCCGGGATGCTCTTCAGCACCAGGTGCTTGAACAGCCGGACCGGCAGCCACGGCAGCTCCGCGACGGCACTCGCGGTGGTGAAACCCTCGGCCGCGAGGATCCGATCGTACGGGGGGCAGTGGGCGCGGTGGTGCGCCACGAGCGCGGACAGCTCGGCCAGCAGCACCGGCTCGCGCTCCTTCTGGGTACGGGTGAACACGCTCACAGCGACGCTTCCAGCCTGCGGTAGTCGATTTTTCCGGTGGGCAGCAGCGGCAGGGCGTCGACCCCGCGCACGTCCAGCCCGGAGAAGTGGGTGTCGAGCCACCCGGCCAGCTCCCCGCGCACGGCCCGGGCGTGCTCCGCGTCCGCCCCCTCGACGAAGACGTGGATCCGGTCGTCGCCCGCGACGGCCGCGACGGCGCCGTGCGTCGCGAGGCCGCGTTCCACGTCGTCGAGGTTGACCCGGACCCCGAAGACCTTGCCGATCCGCTTGAGCCGCCCGGTGAGGAACAGGAACCCGTCGTCGTCGAGGTGGCCCAGGTCGCCGGTGCGCAGCACGCCGCCCAGGTCGTCGCCGCGCGCCAGGTCCCGCGCCGTCTCGGCGTACCCCATCATGACGTTCGGTCCGGTGTAGACGACCTCGCCGTCGCGGGTGGCCAGCGCGCCGCCGGGGATGGGCAGCCCGGCCGAGCCGAGCTTGTCGGCCAGCCGGTCGGGGGGCAGCACGGTCATCCGGGCGGTCGCCTCGGTCTGGCCGTACATGACGAACAGCCAGCCCCCGGCGGCGGCCATCCGGTCGCCGAAGTCGGCGACCAGTTCCGTGCGCAGCCGCCCGCCCGCCTGGGTGAGGGTGCGCAGGTGCGGGTAGCGGGCCGGGTCGAAGCGCAGCCGCCGCAGCATCTCGTACTGGTACGGCACGGCGGCCAGGGACGTGACCCGGTGGGTGTCCACCGCCGCCCAGAAGTCGCGGTGCAGCATGCCGGAGCGTTCCAGCACCACGGTCGCGCCGCGCAGCAGGTGACTGTGCAGCACGGACAGCCCGTACGTGTAGAACAGCGGCAGGGTGGTCGGCGCGGTCTCGGCGCCGGTGATGCCCAGGCTGGCGGCGATGGCCTCGGCGTTGGCCCGCACCGCGGCGGCCGACAGCCGCACCAGCTTCGGGTTGCCGGTGGAGCCGCTGGTGGTGAGCAGCAGGGCCAGGTCGGGGTGCACCGGGGCGGCCGGGGCCTGCCGGACCCACGTGTCCGCCCCGGCCCGGTGGGCGGCGGGCTCGGCCCGGTAGCCGTCGGGCGGGGCGCCGGTGACGCCGGTGACCAGGGCGGGCGCGAACCGCGCGATCAGGTCGTGCAGCACGGGCGCGGTCAGCTCCGGGTCGAGCAGGGCGACCGGGCGACCGGCGCGCAGCGCACCCAGGTAGCGGGCGACGGCGGGCAGCTCGGTCGGGGTGAGCGCGAACGCGACCCCGGGGGCGTGCCGGGCGAAGTCGGCGGCGGCGGCGTCGACCTGGGCGTGATCCAGGGTGGCGCCGGTCGCCGCGTCGAGGACGCGGGCGTCCGGGTGGAGCAGGTTCACAGCGTCAGTCCCCCGTCGACGCCCAGCACCTGGCCGGTGACGAAGCGGGCCCGCCGCGACAGCAGGAACGCGATCACGTCGGCGACCTCGGCGGGCTCACCGAGCCGCCCCAGCGGGGTGTCCGCGATCCGCCGGGCCCGGCCCGCGTCGTCGAGGCTGTCCAGCATGTCGGTGGCGATGAAGCCGGGGGCCACCGCGTTGACCCGGATGCCGCGCGGCCCGAGCTCCTTGGCGGCGGAGCGGGCCAGGCCGCTCACGGCCGCCTTGGACGCGGCGTACACGGACTGACCGGCCGCGCCGACCTCGCCGGTGACCGACGCCACGAGCACCACCGCGGGCTCCTTGCCACGGCCGAGCAGCCGGACCGCACCCTGCAATGTGTACGCCGCACCGGCCGCGTTCACCGCGAACAGCCGCTGCACCGTGGCGTCGTCGATCATGCCGAGCACCCCGGCGGCGTGGGTGCCCGCGTTGACCACGAGGGCGTCCAGGCGGCGGAACGTCTCGAACGCCAGCCGCATCACGGCCCGGCTGGTCGCCGGGTCGGCGATGTCCCCGGCGGCACTGACCGCGGACACGCCGTACTTGTCCGCGATCGCGGCGGCCACCGCGGCGACCGGCTCGGGGCGGTGGCCGTGCAGGACCAGGTCGTGGCCGGTCTCGGCGAGGCGGTGCGCCGTGGCCAGGCCGATGCCGCGGGAAGCCCCGGTGACCAGGGCGACCCGATCAGCCACGGCTCGACCACCCGTCGCTGGCAACCCCGTATTTACCCAGAATTTTCATTGCCTCGCTAAAGCTGGACATATTGATGACGTCCTCGGTGTCGATCATTACCGAGAATTCATCTTCCAGGGCCGCGATCAGCGACATGTGGGCGAGCGAGTCCCACTTCTCGTGGTCCTGGTAGTGCAGATCGTCCACGGGCGCGTCCGCGGGCAGGTCCAGCGCCGCACGGAACACGTCGCGCAGTCTCTGCAGGTCAGTCACGGTGTTACTCCAGGGGGTCAAGGGTGAAGGCAACCAACGTCCCCCACCACCCTAGTCCTCGCGACCAATCGAAGCTGAACAGGATGTGAATGGATGTTGGCGTTTTCCACAGCCCCTGGAATTGGTCCGACACGCAGTTATGCTTCCGGCCGAGTCGCCCTTCGGCAGCCACCCCCATGGAGTTATACGTGACCATTTCGAGCGGATCGTCGATCCTCGTGACCGGAGCCACCGGCTCGTTCGGCAAGGCCTTCCTGCGGCACGCACTGGCCAACCTGGACCCCCAGCGCATCGTCGTGTTCTCCCGCGACGAGCTGAAGCAGTACGAGCTGCGGCAGATGTTCGGCGACGACCCGCGGCTGCGGTTCTTCATCGGCGACATCCGCGACCGCGACCGCCTCGTCCGCGCCATGCACGGCATCGACCACGTGGTGCACGCCGCCGCGCTCAAGCAGGTCGACACCGCCGAGTACAACCCGTCGGAGTTCGTCGCCACCAACATCGACGGCTCGCAGAACGTCATCGACGCCGCCATCACCGCGGGCGTGCAGAAGGTCGTGGCGCTCTCCACCGACAAGGCCTCCAGCCCGATCAACCTGTACGGCGCCACCAAGCTGGTCGCGGACAAGCTGTTCATCGCGGGCAACCACTACGCCGCCCAGCACCCCACCCGGTTCGCGGTCGTGCGCTACGGCAACGTGATGGGCAGCCGCGGCTCGGTGGTCCCGCTGTTCCGCACCCTGAACGCCGAAGGACGCAGCCTGCCCGTCACGGACAAGCGGATGACCCGGTTCTGGATCACGCTGGAGCAGGCCGTGAAGTTCGTCGTGGACTCGTTCGACCGGATGCAGGGCGGCGAGCTGTTCGTGCCGCGCATCCCCAGCATGCGCATCCTCGACCTGGTCGAGGCCGTGGCCCCGGACGCACCCACGCACGAGGTCGGCATGCGCCCCGGCGAGAAGCTGCACGAGGAGATGATCTCCGCCGACGACAGCCGCCGCACCCTGCGCTTCCCCGACCGGTACGTGGTCCAGCCCGTCGTCGCCAGCTGGGGCTACCAGACCCCGACCGGCGGCGAGCCGGTGCCGGACGGCTTCAACTACCGCTCCGACAACAACGACCTGTGGCTGGAGGTCGACGAGATGCGCGACCTGCTGAAGGTTCCGTGATGCTGCCGTACGGGCGGCAGTCCGTCGACGGGTCCGACGTGGCCGCGGTCGTCGAGGCGCTGCGCAGCGACTGGCTCACCACCGGACCCCGGGTCACCCGCTTCGAGCGGGACCTGCAAGCCGTCGCCGGGGCCCCGTGCGTGACGGTCAGCAACGGCACCGCCGCCCTGCACACCGCGTACGCGGCCGCCGGGATCGGCCCCGGCGACGAGGTGGTCACCACGCCCATGACGTTCGTGACCACCGCGGCCACCGCCGCCATGCTCGGGGCGACCGTGGTCTTCGCCGACGTGGAGGACGACACCGCGAACCTGGACCCGGCCGCCGCCGAGGCCGCCGTGACCTCGCGCACCAGGGCGGTCACCGCGGTCGACTACGCCGGGCATCCCGCCGAGTACGACCAGCTCCGCAAGGTGGCCGACAGCGCCGGAGCGGTGCTGATCGCGGACGCGGCGCACGCCGTCGGGTCGGCGTACCGGGGGCGGCCGGTCGGGGCGCTGGCCGACCTGACCACCTTCTCCTTCTTCCCCACCAAGAACCTCACCACCGGCGAGGGCGGCGCGGTCGCGTCGACCGATCCGGCGCTGCTGGAGCGGGCCCGCACGTTCCGCACGGTCGGGCTGGTGCGCGACCCGGCCCGGCTGCGCCACCCCGACGAGGGCGGCTGGCACCAGGAGGTGCACGAGTTCGGCCTCAACTACCGGCTGCCCGACGTACTGTGCGCCCTCGGCAGCGCCCAGTTGCGGCGCCTCGCGGACTTCAAGGCCAGCCGGGCCCGGCTGGCCGCCCGCTACGACGAGCTGCTGGCGGACGTTCCCGGCCTGCGGCTGCCCGCCCGCCGGGCGTGGGCGGACCCGATGCGGCACCTCTATCCCGTACGGGTTCTCGGCGGCCGGCGCCGCGAGGTGTACGAGCGGATGCGCGCCGCGGGCATCGGCGTGCAGGTGAACTACCTGCCCGCGTACCGGCATCCGGTGTTCGAGGATCTCGGGTACCGGCGCGGCCTGTGTCCCGTGGCCGAGGCGTTCTACGCCGAGCAGCTGTCGCTGCCGCTGTTCGCGGACCTGACCGACACCGACCAGGACCGCGTCGTCGACACCCTGCGCACCGTGCTGGGGAGCTGAGGCCGGTGCACCACGCCAACCACTTCTACGGCCACGCCCACGTGCTGGCCGCGTACTGCGGGCTGGATCCGGACGACCCGCCGCGCATCGAGGGCTACCTGCAGCACGGCTGGAACGTGCTGGACGGTCTCGGCGCCGGGACGCCGTACGTGTCCGGGCGGCCCATCCTCGTGTGGTCCGAGCAGACCCGGCGGCGGGCGTGGTCGATGGGGCGGCGGCAGGCGACCGTCGTCGGGGCGCCGTTCCTCTATCTGATGGCGCTGCGGCCCGAGGCGCGGCCAGGGCCGCGCGAGGGGACGCTCTGGTATCCGTTCCACGGCTGGGAGAGCCAGCGCGTGCACGGCGACCACCGGCGGCTCATCGACGAGATCAGGGCCACCGAGCCGGGCCCGGTCACCTTCTGCCTGTACTGGCACGAATACCGCGACGAGCGGATCCGGGCGGTGTACGAGGCGGCCGGGCGGGTCATCTGCCACGGCTACCGCGGCCACCGGTGGCGCGACACCGACCCGGAGTTCCTGCGCCGGCAGCTCACCGAACTGCGCCGCCACCGCCGGGTCGCGTCGAACCGCCTGGGCAGCGCCATCCTGTACGGGGCCGCGACCGGCTGCGAGCCCGCCGTGTACGGCGACCCGATGCGCCTGGCCGGTGAGGACCGGGCGACCGCCGAACGCATCCGCCGCCAGTGGCCCGAACTGCACGGCGTACACCCCGATCCGGTCGCGGCCGCCGCGAGCGCGGCCGCCGAACTCGGCGCGGACAGCCTCGCCTCGCCCGCCGAACTGCGCGCCATCCTCGGCTGGCACACCCACCGCGGGCCGAAGCGGCGGGTCGCCGAGGCCGTCTCGTGACTCCACAGACGGTGCGGCTGATCGGCGGGGAGATGCCCGCCTGGTCCGACCGGCGGCCCGGCGAGCGGCCACCCGCCGGTGGGCCGGTCCTCGCCCATCTGCTCGGGCGGCTGGCCGCCCTGCTGCCCGCCGGGGGCCGGGCCCTGATCGCCGGACCGCACGACGACGCGATCCTGGCCGGGTTGGCCGCGCACACCGACGTCACGTGCCTGCTCCGGTCGCAGCCCGACGCGGACGGGCTGACCGGGCGCGGCGTCACCGTCCTGTGTGGCACTCTGGCCAAACTCACCGACACCGACCGGTACGACATCGTGGTCGCGCTCGACGGACTCGACCGGCTCTGTTCCGTGGAGGGCCCCCAGTACGACTGGGCCGAGGCCCTGCAGGTGCTACGCCGCACGTTGCGCCCCGGCGGCACCCTCCTGCTCACCGTGGAGAACGAGCTGGGCGTGCACCGGCTGGTCGACCGCACCGCTGCCACGTCCGCGCACACCGACGGCGTCTGGCGGCCGCTGGGCGAGTTCGACGAGTCCAGGCCGGGAAACCCGGCCCGGCTGTCCACCCGGCTGGCCGCCGAGGGGCTGGCGGTCTCCTGGCTCGCCGCGGTCTGGCCGCTGCCCTCGGCACCGACCCTGGCGGCCACCCCTTACGCCCTGCAGGACGGCCCGGTGGGCGCGCTCGCCGGGGCCGCCGCGGGCGCGGTCGGTGCCGCGTACGCGCGGCGGCCCGTGCTCAGCGACCCGCGCCGCCTGGCCGCGGCGGCCGTCCGGGGCGGCCTCGGCGCGGAGTTCGCCGCCGCGTGGATCGTCCTCGCCCACCGGTCACCGCGCCCGGCCCCCTCCCTGCCCCTGCCCCCCGCCCTGCTGAGCGGCGGCACCGACGGAAGCGCGACGGTGCTTGAGCTGAGCCGCGACCGGGACGGTGGCTGGACGCGGCGGGTGGTCGGCGGGACCACCGAGCCGACACCGCACCGCGATCCCGCCGCCCTGGACGGGCCGATGCCCGGCGGGCGGCTACTCGAAGAACTCCTGATCAGCGCGTGCCTGCGGCACGACCTTCCCCGGATCCGGCGGCTGCTCAGCGGCTGGTCGGCATGGCTGGCGACGCTGGACGGGCAGCGGGCGTACGCGACCGCCGACAACGTGCTGCTCGACGGCGAGGCGTACGCCCTGCTCGACCCCAGCCCGCGCGACCCGGACCCGCCCGGCGCCCCCGAGGCCGCCGTGGCGGCGCTGCGCCGACTCGCCCACACCCTGATCACCGGCGGATACGCCCACCCCTGGCCGGCCGCCACCGACCCGGACACCCTGACCGCCGTGCTGGCCGGAGCGGCGGGCCTCGGCCCGGACCTGCCCGGCACGCCGCCGCGCACCGGACCGGCCGAACCGGACTCGCTGCGCGAGCACGAGGAACAACTGCGCGCCCTGCGCGCACAGCTCGCGGACGCGACCGCCCGCACCGACTGGTACGAGCGGGAGCTGGCCCTGCGCGACGCCGAGTTGCGCCGCGCCCACCTGCAGATCGCCGTGTTCAGCGGCGGCCTCGGGCACCGGCTGGCCCGGCTCGGCCTGACCGCCGCGCGGCGGGCCCTGCGCCGGTCCCGGACCTGACCCGCCATCGGTCACCAGCGGAGGAAATCCATGCGCACCCTCGGAATCGTCCAGGCCCGGATGGGCTCGTCCCGGCTGCCCGGCAAGGTGCTACGTCGGCTTGGCGGCCGTACGGTGCTGGAACGGGTCGTCCGCGCCGCGCAGGCCGCCGGCGTGCTGGACGGCGTCGTCGTGGCCACCACCGACGAGTCCCGCGACGACGCCGTCGAGGCCGAATGCGCCCGGCTGAAGGTGGCGTGCCGGCGCGGGCCCACCGACGACGTGCTGACCCGGTTCCTGGGCGTCCTCGACGCGCACCCGGCGGACGCGGTGCTGCGCTTCACGGCCGACTGTCCCCTGCTCGACCCGCGCCTGGTGCGGCTGGCCGCCACGGTGTTCGCCGCGACGCCCGGCCTGGACTACCTGAGTACCTCGATCGCCCGCACCCTGCCGCGCGGCCTGGACGTCGAGGTGGTCCGCGCCGACGTGCTGCGCACCATCGACCCGCTGGCCACCGCACACCACCGCACCCACGTCACCTCCTACGTGTACGCCCACCCGCGCGACTTCGCGGTGCTCGGCCTGACCCTGCAGCCGGACCTGTCGGAGCTGCGGCTCACCCTGGACACCGAGGACGACTGGCGGCTCATCGAGGCGATCGTGGAGCATTTCGGCGACGAGCCGGTCGACGTTCGCGTCCTCGCGGACTGGCTCGCCGACCGGCCGGAACTGACCACGCTCAATGCCCACGTACGCCAGAAGGAGCTGCAGCAAGCTTGATTACCGTCGGGATCCGTTGTGACGCCGGGCCGCGTACCGGGGTGGGGCATCTGGTGCGTTGCGTGGCACTGGCCGAGGAACTCGTGGGCCGGGGCGTGACGGTGCATTTCCTCAGCGACCTGGGCGGTGTCGCCTGGGCGCGGGCCCAGTTGGAGCAGCGCGGCCTGCCCTGGCATCCGGCCCCGTACGACGAGGTCGGGCTGGTCGCGGCCGCCGCGCGGCTGGGCCTGGACGCGCTGGTGACCGACTCGTACGAACTGCCACCGGCACACGCGGCAGCCGTCCGGGCCACCGGACGCGTCGTCCTGACCATCGTGGACGGCGACCTGCTCGGCCAGCCCGCCGACGTGTACGTCGACCAGAACCTCGACGCCGAGCTGGTCGCGCCGGACCTGCCGCCGGGCGCGGTCCGGCTGGCCGGGCTGGACTACGCGCTGCTGCGAACGGCGGTGCGCGCACGCCGTCCGGCCGCGCCCCGGGACACGGGCTCCGGCCGTACGCCGAAGGTGGTGGCGTTTTTCGGCGGGACCGACGCCTTCCGCGCCGCCCCCGTGATCGGGCGCCTGCTGGTCGCGACCGGGGCGCCCTTCGACGCGACCCTCGTGGCCGCCGACGACGGCCTGCGCGACGACCTGCTGGCGGTGGCGCCCGCCGCCGGTCAGCGGCTGCGGGTGATCGCCCCCACCGACGACCTGCCCGCCCTGCTGGCGAACGCCGACCTGGCGGTCAGCGCCAGCGGCACCTCCACCTGGGAACTGCTCTGCCTCGGCCTGCCGGCCGCGCTGGTCCGGGTCGTCGATAACCAGATCCTCGGGTACGAGCGCACGATCGTGCGCGGGCTCGCGGCCGGGCTCGGGCATCTGCCCGCCCTGCGCGTGCCCGGAATCGCGGCGGACACGGCCGTGCGGGTGCTGCGCGACCTGCTCACCGATCCGGCCGCCCGGGCCGCCCTGGGTGCGCGCGCGTGGGCCGCGGTGGACGGGCGCGGCCCGGAACGAACCGCCGCCGCGCTCCTGGCCACGATCCGCTCCACGTCCGTGTCACACCGGAAAGGCTGCTAGAACATCAGGTACGGCGGTCACGACCGACCTCCCGGTGCGTCAGGCCACGGGTCCTTGGCACTCTCGTCGCGGTGCAGGACATGCACGGTCTCGACACGATCGCTGGCGATGACGTACTCGGTGACCTCGACCGGTTGGTGGTCGGTTCCGGACGTGCCCACCCGCACGATCTCCAGAACCGGCAGGCTGGTGGGGATGTCGAGGAGAGCGGCCTCGTCCTTGGTAGGCATGCGCGCTCGGTGGATCTCCGTCCAGCTGATCGGCCAGTGCCCGGACTGTTCGATGCGATAGAGCCACTCACCCGCCGCGGGGTTCGCATCGACGTCGGCGACGATGTCGGCGACGCGGGGATGAATCCAGGAAATGTTGATCTGAAACGGCGCCTCGGACGCGGGTCCGGTCACCCGGAACCTGCGCAGCACCGACGTGCCGGGCTTGACGCCGAGGAGCGTGGCGAGTCGCGGGTCGTCGAGTGGCGCCGGGGCGTTGACGGCGTCACCGTGACGAACCCAGACCTCCTGACCACTCGCCGACGGAAACGAGTAGCCGATGACCTGTTCGTTGCGCCTGACCAGGTCGCCACGAGGAGGACGCGGGCGCACCATTCCGAGCCGCACCGTGATGCCTCGGCCCTGGACCGCCCAGACGTAGCCCTCCGCCTCGAGCACGGCGACGGCTCGGCCGATCGTGTCCCGGTTGGCGCCGTACTCCGACGCGAAGTCATCCAAGCGGGGTAGCCGGGTGCCCGGCGCCCACTCCCCGGCCTCGATACGTGCACGAATCTTGGAAGCAATATCGCGATAGCGCGAGTGCACGGGCAAGACAACCCCTCTTCTTCGCGATTATCCCAAGACAAGCTTGACACCCCTCAAGATTGTCCCCAGACTATACGCACACATTATCCTCCGACAATCTTCGAGAACCGAGCCTCCACTGCGGATCATCCGGCTTGTGGGTCCACACCGCGCGCACAACGACCGAGGCGCGCGACGGATTCCGACTCTCCAGCGGCCGTTTCGGCTGAGATTGGACAGGACATGAATGCGAACGGCTGTGATCCACTGATCGAGATCGCTGAGAAGGTCGCGTTCTGCTTCTCGGAACGCGGCTACGCCTTCGTCGAGGATGACAAGGTGGAGGCGCTGGCCGACACCCTCGGCTCCTTCCTGAAAACCGCAGGAATCCCGGTGCACGCCGTCGCGGATGACACCTTCCCCGATTCCTGGTGACCAGCCCGCCGGCACCGCGATGGCGGAGTCCGGGCCTCTCGGGCCGGAACTCCGCCATCAGAGGGCCCGGGTCAGTTTCCCGGGCGGCGGCTCACGGATTGACGGTCCACCCGACCAGTTGGGTCGAGTGCGTGTCGCCGTTGAAGAGCCGCAGCTCCCACACCCCGTTCGCCGGTTCCGTTGAGGCATCCACCGTGAAGGTCTCGTCGAGGCTTGCCCGGTGCCGGTCGTAGTTGGCCTTCTTGACCACTCGGCTGTAACCGTTCGGGGTCAACAGGACGACCTGCAGGGGTTCGACGTTCTTGCCCCGCAGGTGGAGCTCCACCGTGGTCCGGCTGGATGCGCGTCGGTCACAGCCGGACACATTCACCCAGCTCTTCGCGGTCGTGATCCATGGCGCCCAGACCGGAACATCGGTGCGGCCGGAGCAGCCCGGCTGATGTCCGGGAATGGTGAGCGTGAAGATCGACTCCTGTTCGTTGACGGAACTCCGGCCGACCACCCGGATCGGATAGGTGCCGGGAGGCGTGTACTTCGTGGTCTGGACCGTCAACGTGGAGGTTCCGCCTTCACCGACACTCCAGGGGCTGAGCGTCGCCGTCATGTCGGCGGGGAGCTTGGGCGCGAAGAACGAGATGTTGTGGCCCTCGCCGGCCGCGGTGATGGTGGTGGTGGCCGATCCCCCGGGTTCGACGGTGGCCGCCTGGGGGCCGACGGCCATGGTGAAGCCCGTGACGGTGAGGTCGAAGGTGGCGTACTGCGTGAAGAACTCGGGGCCGTTCATGTGCGCCATGACCTCGATCCGATGCGTCCCGGACCGCGCGTCCGGGTTGACACGCATCGTCATCGTCGTCGACTCACCCGCGGTCAGCTTCGGGCGCTCGAACGTCACCTCCGCCGAGATGCCGGTGAAGGCGCTCAGCTCCAGGGCGACGGGCTGCCGGTCCGTGCTCATCTCGGTCTGCACCGCTACGGTCACGGTGCCACCCGGCTGGATGGTCGTTGTGGACGGTGTCGCGCTGACCGAGTAGGGCGGCTCAGCCGCGGCGGCCGGCGCGGCACTCACGATGGCCGACATCGCCAGCAGGCTGGCGACGACACCGACCCGCATCACGGCATGGCGCCCGCGGCGTACTGATGTGGTGATGATGAGCTCCTTGTACGAGGCCAGGACGAAGCGCCCTGGCGGGCAGCGGGACAACGCCAACTGTCGATGGGTTAGACGGATGTGAATCGAGCGACGTCACGACGGTCTCGGCCCTGACGTGGGAAGACGTGCCGCCCTTGCTAATGACCGACCGGTCAGTCACTATCGCATACATGTACTTCAGTGATCAAGGCTCCGGCACCCCGGTCCTGCTGCTGCCGGCCAACGGGCACGACAGCCGCGACTACGCGGGCGTCGTACCGACGCTGAGCGGCCGCAACCGGGTGATCGCGGTGGACTGGCCCGGCTTCGGGCGCACACCCGCGCCGGAGCCGCCGGGCAGCGCCAGCGCGGGCGCGTTCGCGGCGGAGCTGGCCGCGCTCGTGGAGCGGCTGAACCTGCCCGCGGCACACATCATCGGCAACTCGATCGGCGGATACGCGGCGGCCCGGCTGGCCATCGAGGCGCCGCACCGGGTCCGGTCACTGGTGCTGGTCAGCCCCGGCGGATTCCCCGTCCTGGGGTTCGGCGACCGGTTGTTCATCTCGCTGCGGGGACGCCCCGGCGTGACCCGGTTGATCAACCGCCGGTTCGCCTCCTCGTACCTGCACCTGCGTACACCACTGACCCGGCAGATCATCGAGCGCGCGACCTACCGTCGCGGTGACGTGCGGGCGGTCATCGACGCCGCGATCTGGCGCAGCTTCCGGGACCCCGACTTCGACCTCCGGTCATTGGCCGACCAGATCACCGCGCCCACCCTGGTCGCGTGGGGACGCCACGACCCGGTCTTCGGCGCCCGGGCCCGCGCCCAGGTCGCCCGCAGTCTGCCACGGGCCAGTACGATCACCTTCGACACCGGGCATGTGCCGTTCGCCGAGGATCCGGCGGCGTTCCTCGCCGAGGTGCAGCCGTTCCTCGACCGCGTCGAAGGCGATGCCGCGCACGCCCGCGGTGACCAGATGGATGGGCGCGGCGGCAGACAGGGGATCTGATGGCCCGGGTCCGCGACCCCGAAGGCAAGCGGGCGGCGCTGCTGGCGGCCGGGCTGCGCCTGGCCGGCCGGGGTTTGCAGGGGTGGAGCATCAACGCCATCACCGCCGAAGCCGGTGTGGCCAAAGGTACGTTCTACGTGCACTTCGCCGGGCGGGCCGAGTATCTGCTCGCCCTGCACCATCTGTTCCACGAACGCGTTCTCGGCGGCATGGGCGACGCCGTCGGAGACCAGCCGCCGGGTCGCGCCGCCCTGTTGGCGGGTGCGCTGGCGTATCTCGACGGCTGCCTGAACGAACGCGCGGTCAAGGCGCTGCTGCTGGAGGCGCGGATCGAACCGGTGATCCAGGCGGAGATCGGGGCGCGCAACGAGATGGTCGCGGTGCTGACCGAACCGCATTTCGCGGCGATGGGGTGGCGCGAGCCGCGCACCTGCGCCCGCCTGTTCATCGCCCTGGTGGCCGAGGCGGCGCTGCTGGAGCTGCCCGGCGGCGTCCCGGACCCAGCGGTACGCCGGGCGGTGGCCGAGTTCCTCGACCGCACCCGAGAAGGTTGACGGCTCTCCGGTTCGGCTTTCCCCGCACAGTCGCGCACCGTTAACTGGTCCCACGACAGGTCCCGGGCAGCGAGGAGCCGACAATGTTCAAGCTCAGCTTGGTGGAACGCAGGTTCGCGGCCTTCATGCGCACGCCATTGTCGGTACGCGCAGCGATGGCCGTCATCGTCTCCGCGACCGTGGTCAGCGTCCTCGCCGGTGGCATCCTCATCCGGATCGTCGACCCCGAGGAGTTTCCCGATGTCGGCACCGGACTGTGGTGGGCCCTGCAAACGGTCACCACGGTCGGCTACGGCGACGTGGTCCCCGAGAAGGCGGTCGGCCGCGTGGTGGGTGCGCTGTTCATGCTGGAGGCCATCGCGTTCGTCGCGATCGTGACCGCCGCGATCACCTCAAGCTTCGTGGAACGCGCCCGGCAGGAGCGCGCGGCCGGCGCCGACGCCCAGCAGCACGCGGAGGCGGATCCGATCGCCGCGCAGCTCGCCGACCTCAAGGCGCAGCTGACCCGCATCGAGCGGCTGCTGGAGCACGCGCGGAGCACGCCACCGAACAGTTGATCACTAGGGCACGGTCATCGGCCGTGCGGTGCCGGGGCCGCGGCGGCGAGCGCCGTGTGGATCATGTCGCGGACCGAGCCGTCCGGGTGGTCGGTCCAGTGCTGGATCGCCACCCGCACCGTGGTGAGGTACGTGGCCGCGAGGACCCGCGAACGCAGCTCCGCGTCCGGGCCGGTGAGCCGGGTGGCGAGCTCGGCGGCCAGCTCCCGCTCGACCGTCGCGTACGCCGCGATCTGCTGCGCGGCCAGCGCCGGATGGGCGCGTAGCCGACGTCGCTGGGCCAGCCAGGCGGGGTCGAGGTCGGCGTACCACTCCGTGATGAGCTGGTCGGCGACCCGGGTGAGCGCCACCCACGGCACCTCGTCGGCGGGCTGGGCGCGGACGAGCCGCACCAGGCAGGCCACCCGGACCGCGTCGGCGTACGCGATGGCCTCCTCCTTGCCGGAGAAGTAGTTGAAGAAGGTACGCCGGGAGACGTTGGCCGCGTCGGCGATCGCCTCGACCGTCAGGTGGTCGAAGCCGTGCTCGGCGGCCAGGCGCATCGCCGCTTCGTGCAGGGCCAGCCGCGTGGCGGCCTTCTTGCGTTCGCGCAGTCCGATCGCCTGGGTCACGACCTGAGGCTACTCGACGTGAATTAATTCTCACAAGGCAAAGTTGCATACTGAGCAAGATTCGGTAGATGCTCGTACGGACCAACCATCTGGGCTGGAGGCCGCGCGATGAGCGCTCGCACCACCGCCGCGCTCGACGCGCAGCCGATGACCCACCGGCAGACCCTGGAAGCGCTCAGCGGGCTGCTGATGGTCCTGTTCGTCGCGATGCTGTCCAGCACCGTCGTGTCGGTGGCCCTGCCGACGATCATGGGGGCGCTGAACGGGTCGCAGATCCAGTACACCTGGGTGGTCACCGCGACGCTGCTGACCGCCACCGCGGCCACGCCGATCTGGGGCAAGCTCGCCGACCTGTTCAACAAGAAGCTGCTGATCCAGATCGCCATCGTGATCTTCGTGGTCGGATCGGTGATCGCGGGCCTGTCGCAGAACGCGGAACAGCTCATCGCCGCCCGCGCGTTCCAGGGCCTCGGGGTCGGCGGCCTGCAGGCCCTCGTGCAGGTCGCGATCGCCGCGATGATCCCGCCCCGCGAGCGCGGCCGGTACAACGGCTATCTCGGTGGCGTCATGGCGCTGGCCACGGTCGGTGGCCCACTGCTGGGCGGCGTCATCGCGGACACGTCGTGGCTGGGCTGGCGGTGGTGCTTCTACGTCGGCGTGCCGTTCTCCGTGGTCGCGTTCATCCTGCTGCAGATCACGCTGCACCTGCCCACGCTCAAGCGGGACCAGGTGAAGATCGACTACCTGGGCGCGAGCCTCATCGCCGCGAGCGTCAGCGTACTGATGATCTGGATTTCCTTCGTCGACGACTCCTTCGGCTGGCTCTCCTGGCAGACCGCGGTCATGGTGGGTGCGTCGGTTGCGTTGCTGGCGCTGGCCATCCGGGTCGAGTCCCGCGCGGCCGACCCGGTCGTCCCGCTGGGCATCGTCCGGGAACGCACCACCGCCCTGGCGATCCTCGGCAGCCTCGCGGTCGGCATGGCCATGTTCGGCGGCGCCGTCTTCCTCGGACAGTATTTCCAGATCGGCCGCGGCTACAGCCCCACCGAGGCGGGCATGTTGACCATCCCGATGATGGCGGGCGTCGTCCTGTCGTCCGTCATCGCCGGGCGGCTCATCACCCGCAGCGGCCGGGTCAAGCCCTACATCGTGGCCGGCTCGCTCATTCTGGTCGCCGGCTTCGCCGCCCTCGGCACCATCGACCACGAGACCTCGCTGACGCTGGTCGGCGCCGCCATGTTCGTCGTCGGCGTCGGTGTCGGCATGACCATGCAGAACCTGGTGCTGGCCGTGCAGAACACCGTCGCCCTCAAGGACATCGGCGCGGCGAGCGGCACGGTGGCGTTCTTCCGGTCGCTGGGCGGCACCATGGGCGTCTCGGTGCTGGGCGCGATTCTCGCCCACCGGGTCACCGACCGGGTCACGCGCGACCTCGCCGCCATCGGCGTGCACCCCACCGGCGGTTCCGGCGGCGGCAGCCTCAACCTCGGCGCGCTGCCCGAGCCGATCCGGCACATCATCCGCGCCGCGTACGGCGACGCGACCGGTCACATCTTCCTGATCTCCGCCGCCATCGCCGCGATCGGTGTCGTCGCCGCACTGCTGCTGCCACAGATCACGCTGCGCACCAGCCTCGACCTGAACGACACCACCCGATCGGCCGCCGTCGCCGCCGACGCGTTCGACGGCGCTCCCGCCTTCGACGAGGTCCCCGTGGACACCGACCGCTACAGCACCCCGGCCTCCCGCTGACCTGCCGGCTGACGGGAGGGGCCAGGTGACTGTGGCGACGGGGATACGCGATCAGGACGGGGAATCCGTTGAGCTGGCGGAGCCCACCCCCGCCCCGCAACCCACGGCACGACGGCGCCGCCGGCCGCCGTGGTGGCTGCGCCTGACGGTGCTGGCGGTCGCCACCGTCGCCGCCGGGTTCACGCTGCGCGGACGCATCCCGGCGCCGCGCGACGTCGCCGGGATGCTGGCCGACGCGGACCTGCGCTGGATCGCCGCCGCCATCCTGCTGCAGTTCCTGTCCCAGGTGGCGTTCGCGCTGCAACAGCGCCGCCTGCTGGCGGGCGCCGGCGTCCGGCTGCCGGTACGGCAGGCGGTGGCCATCACGTACAGCCGTTCCGCGATCAGCATGGTGCTGCCCGCCGGGAGTGCGATGTCCGCCGCGTTCGCGATTCGTCAGTACCGGCGCCACGGCGCGGCGACCGGCACCGCGACCGCCGTGACCGTGCTCTCCGGGCTGGCCTCCGCTGCCGGGCTCGCCCTGCTGGCCGGAGCCGCCTTCGCGTCCCGGACCACGGCGTGGCTGATCCGGGCCGCCACCGAGCGGCCCGGTCCGCTTCTCGCCTCGCTGGCGGCGCTCGCCGTCGTCGGCGTCATCGCGCTCACGGCGCACCGGTGGCGGCACACGGTCGGCCGCACCGTGACGCGGTGGTCCATGGTGGCCCGCGCCGTCGAGCAGGCGCGCCGGGCCGCCCGGGACGTGCGCTCCGTCAGCCTGCGGGACTGGGCCGCCACCATCGCGTACGCGGCCGTGAACTGGCTGCTCGACCTGGCCTGCCTGGTCGCGGCCGCGCACGCGGTAGGCGTCGAGGTGCCCTGGCGGCATCTCGCCACCGCCTACCTGGCCGTGCAGATCGCCCGGCAGATCCCGCTCACCCCGGGCGGCATCGGGCTGATCGAGGCCAGCCTGCTCACGGCGCTGGTCACCGGCGGGATCGCGGAGGCGGGCGCCGCCGCCGTCGTGCTGGCCTACCGGCTCATCTCCTTCTGGCTGATCCTCCCGCCGGGACTGACCGCATACGTACGGCTCCGCCGCCGCCCCGCCACCGCCCGATTCACCTCGTCGCGAGCGCCGCGCGGCAACGCTTGACGTGTTGCGACACCCCGGTCGGCCAGCCGCCCGGGCCCTGGTCGAGGGTGGCCGCGCGGCGGCCCGCGAGCAACACGGCCAGTTGGTCAGTCATGCGGTCCCGCGAAGCGACGCAGGTACTCGTCGAGATCGATCTCGGGCTTGGGAGCGGGGCGCACCTCCATCATGAGCCCGAGCGCCCGGATCACCTTGACGACCAGGCCGACCTCCGCCGTGACCTTGCCGCCCTCGAAGTCGGACAGCCATCGCCGGCTCACCCCCGCACGGGCGGCGACGTCGGACTGGCTCAGCCCGGCGTGGCGACGCTCCTCGCGCAGAAAGAGGCTGAGATCGTGCGCCGTGTCGATGCGCATCGCCACCCCCTGAGAACGTACGCGCTCAACCTACCATCTGAGCACGTACGTGCACACCAACCTAATTGAGAACGTACGCGCTCACGGGACGGGTGACGCGACTTGACGAAGCCGTGGCCTCGAGTTCGCGCGACCGGGTTCGCGTGCACAACGCGAACACCCCGGCGGGCTAGGGTCCGGGAATGGCTCTCGTGCGGTACGGCACCGCGACCGGCCGCTGGGTGCTGCTGGCCACCGTACTCGGCTCCAGCCTCGCCTTCATCGACGCGACCGTGGTCAACATCGCGCTGCCCGCGATCGGCCGCGACCTCGGCGCGGACGCGGCCGGCCTGCAGTGGACCGTGAACGGCTACGGGCTCAGCCTCGCCGCCCTGGTCCTGCTCGGCGGCGCGCTCGGCGACCGGTACGGCCGACGCCGGATCTTCCAGCTCGGGGTGGCCTGGTTCGCCGCCTCGTCACTGCTCTGCGGGCTCGCCCCGACGACCGAGTTGCTGATCGTGGCCCGGGTGCTGCAGGGCATGGGCGGTGCGCTGCTCACCCCGGGCGCGCTGGCCATCCTGGAGGCGTCGTTCGTACGCCAGGACCGGTCCCGGGCGATCGGCGCGTGGTCCGGGCTGGCCGGCATCGGCGGGGCGCTCGGGCCGTTCCTCGGTGGCTGGCTGGTCCAGCTCGGGAGCTGGCGGCTGATCTTCCTCATCAACGTGCCGCTGGCCCTGGCGGTCCTGGCGGTCACCGCCCGGCACGTGCCGGAGTCGCGGGACACCACGGTCACGGGCCGTGGTGTCGACCTCGCCGGGGTGCTGACCGGGGCGGCCGGGCTCGGCGGGCTCACGTACGGGTTCACCGCCTGGCCGGAACGCGGGGCGGACAGCCCGGTGGTCCTCGCCTCGCTGGCCGTCGGCATCGCCGGGCTGATCGCGTTCGTGCTGGTCGAGCGCCGGGTGGCGCACCCGATGCTGCCGCTGGACGTTTTCGCGTCGCGGGCCTTCAGCGCGGCGAACGTCGTGACCTTCCTGGTGTACGCGGCCAACGGCGGCGTCTTCTTCCTCGTGGTGCTGAACCTTCAGGTGGTCGCCGGGTTCCCGCCACTGGCGGCCGGGATCGCACTGCTGCCGGTGACCGTACTGATGCTGTTGCTGTCCGCCCGGGCCGGGATGCTGGCCCAGCGGATCGGGCCGCGCATCCCGATGACGGTCGGGCCGCTGGTGTGTGCGGCGGCGCTGGCCTGGCTGTCGGCGATCGGGCCGGGCGCGTCGTACACGGTGGACGTGCTGCCGCCGGTGGTGCTGTTCGGTCTCGGCCTGGCGATGCTGGTGGCGCCGCTGACCGCGACCGCGCTGGGTGCGCTGGGCGACACCCGGGCGGGCATCGCCAGCGGCGTCAACAACGCGGTCGCGCGGGCGGCGGGGCTGCTGTCGGTGGCGGTGCTGCCGCTCGCGGCCGGGATCGGTGGCGGCAGCCTGACCGATCCGGTGGCGCTGCACCCGACCTACCGGACCGCCCTGCTGATCTCCGCGGGCCTGATGGTCGTGGGCGCCGCGGTGGCCGCGGTCTTCGTGCCCCGCCGCCTGCACGAGGCCACGCCGGAGGCGGCGGGGACGCCGGAGACCCCGGTCCGGAGCTTCTGCGACCCCGCCGGGCCGCCCCGGCACCCCACCCCGGAACACGTCTGAAGGGTCAGAGGTGGGCGGTGATCCGGCGGGCCGGGCCGTCCACGGTGACGGAGCCGCCGTACGGCAGGATCCACTGCGGGTCGGTGTGTCCGAAGTCGACACCGAAGACCACCATCGCCTCGGGGTGGTAGTCGCGTAGCGCGCGCAGCACCGCCTCGCGCTGCTCGTCGCGGTACCTGGCGCGTTCCTCGGGCGGGCGCGGGGCGGAGAACGACGACGCTTTGGCGGTGCCCACCAGGATGGCCGGGAACTGCGCCAGCAGTCCGCGTTCTCCGGCGTTGCGCAGGATCCGGAACACCTCGGTGTCCGGCGGCATCTCCTCCGAGGTCTCCAGCAGGAGCACGCAGCCCGCGTAGTCGTCCACCGGGCGGATCCACCGGTCGGCAGCGAGCTGCCAGTGCAGGATCTCCAGGTTGCCGCCCCAGGTCGGCGCGGTGACCACCCGGTCGGGCTGGTGCCACACCCAGCCGGGGCTCGGTACGTGCGGCAGCGAGCTGGTCAGCGAGGCGGGGTCGTGCCAGCTCAGTTCCTCGTCGCTGAACTCCTCGACCGGGGTGATCTCCAGGTCGCCCGGGGTGAACAGGGCGGCGCGCAGTGATCCGGCGGAGACCGGGTGCGGGCCCGCACCGCGGGCGACATGCACCATGGTCGAGCCGCCGTGGTAGGCGGCGACACCGTGGTGCCACAGCCAGATCAGCAGGTTGGTGTTGTCGGAGTACCCGAAGAACGGTTTCGGGTCGGCTTGGAACGGCGCCGGGTCCAGGTGCGGCAGCACGGTGATCTGGTCGTCGCCGCCGATCGTGGCCAGCACGGCCCGGATGCCGGGGTCCGCGTACGCGGCCATCAGGTCGCGGGCCCGCTCGGCGGGGGCGGCCCCGAGCTGCCGGGTGGTGGGGTACTCGACCGGTTCGAGGCCGAAGTCGTCGCGCAGCCGCCGCATCGCCTGCTCATGCAGGTCCGGGAATTCGGCCGGGGCGGCGAACGACGGGGAGACGACCGCGACGCGGTCACCCGGGGACAGCTTCGGCGGCGTACGGAACGTGGGGCGCATGTCTCCATCAAAGCCGACCCGGCAAGCCGATTTCGGGCGGATCGGACCCCCGTGATGGGCGAAGGCGACTGACCTTGACAGGAAAAGTTCGATAGTGAGTGAATGTGTTTCCGGCCAGTTACCACCATCGATCTATTCCTTCCGCTCGTTAGGAGATCGTCATGAGCGTTGCGTCCGGCCGTTGGCGGCCGGCGGCCGCCATCCTCGGTGCGGCCCTGCTGTTCCTCAGCGCCTGCGCGAAGTCCGAGGACGGCGACACGGCCACCAGCGGCGCTTCCGCGGCCGGGGCCCAGGTCGTCGCGTCCGCCGCGCCGGGCGGCGCGACCTGCACCCTCGATCAGTACGGCGGCACGAAGGTCGAACTCAGGACGGCGAAGGTGGGCTTCTCCCAGTCGGAGAAGGAGGCCAACCCGTTCCGCATCGCCGAGACGCAGTCCATCAAGGACGAGGCCGCCAAGCTGGGCATCACGAACCTCACGACGACGAACGCGAACTCACAGTTCAACAAGCAGATCAGCGACGTGGAGCAGATGCTGGACTCCGGGGTGCAGCTGCTGATCGTGGCGCCGCTGAACTCCGACGGCTGGGACTCGGTCTTCGCGAAGGCGTCGGCCAGGAAGGTCCCGATCGTCACCATCGACCGCAAGATCAACGCTGCGGCCTGCAAGGACTATCTGACCTTCATCGGCTCCGACTTCGCCGAGCAGGGCAAGCGGGCCGCCGACGAGATGGCCAAGGCGATGGGCGACAAGGGCACCGTCGCGATCCTGCTGGGCGCACCGGGCAACAACGTCACCACGCTGCGGACCAGCGGTTTCAAGGACCAGATCGCGAAGGTCGCGCCGGACATCAAGATCGTGTTCGAGCAGACCGGCCAGTTCTCCCGCGAGGAGGGCCAGAAGGTCACGGAGCAGCTCCTGCAGTCCAAGTCGGACATCAACGGCATCTACGCCGAGAACGACGAGATGGCGCTCGGCGCGGTCGTGGCCCTCAAGGGCGCGGGCAAGAAGGCGGGTGACGTCAAGGTCGTCTCGATCGACGGCACGAAGGGTGCGGTCCAGGGCATCGTGGACGGCTGGATCAACGCGGTGATCGAGTCGAACCCCCGGTTCGGCCCGCTGGCCTTCCAGACCGCCACCACGTTCTTCGCGGGCCAGCCGGTCCCCGCGGACATCGTCATCCAGGACCGTCAGTACGACGCGAGCAACGCGAAGACCGATCTGGCCAGCGCGTACTGACCGACGCGCAACGAACCGGCGTGGCGGCGCCGGGCGGACCCGGGGCGACCCGGGGGCGCCGCCACGCCTCGGTCCTCGCTTCGATCTCCAACGTCACTCCCCGTTCCGCTCTGCCGACCCCGCAGAGGAGAGAGCACGTGCACGCACCTTCCCCCACCGTCCCCGCCTGGCGGCGCCTGCTGGCCACCACTGCCGCCGCGCTCGCCGCCGCCACCTGCGCACTGACGGTCACCGGACCTGCCGAGGCGGCGGGATTCGTCCCGAAGACGCCGCCGCTGAGCACCCCGTGGACGAGCCAGGTGTCCACCACGAATCCCCTGCCCGAATACCCCCGCCCGCAGCTCACCCGGCCCGACTGGCAGAGCCTCAACGGCGTCTGGCAGTTCGCGGGCGCGGCCGATCTGGGCACCCCGCCGGTCGGGCGGACGCTGGCCGAGGAGGTGCTCGTGCCGTACCCGATCGAGAGTGCGCTCTCCGGGATCATGCGGCACGAGACGTACATGTACTACCGGCGGACGTTCACCGTGCCCGACGGCTGGAGCGGGCGCCGTGTGCAGCTCAACTTCGGCGCGGTGACCTGGCAGTCCACGGTGTGGGTCAACGGCGTCGCGGTCGGCACGCACGAGGGCGGCTACGACCGGTTCTCCTACGACATCACGGCCGCGCTGTGGGCCGGGACGAACGAGCTGATCGTCGGGGTCTGGGCGCCCGTGGAGACCCAGGACATCCCGATCGGCAAGCAGCGGCTCAGCCGCGGCGGCATCTGGTACACCCCGTCCTCGGGAATCTGGCAGACGGTCTGGCTGGAACCCACCAACCCGGCCCGGATCACCCGCCTCGACCCGACCCCGAACCTGGCCGCGGGCGCGCTCGACCTGGTCGTCCAGGGCACCGGGATCAGCGGCCAGGCGGTCAGCG
This sequence comes from Krasilnikovia cinnamomea, assembly GCF_004217545.1. Classification (NCBI taxonomy): domain Bacteria; kingdom Bacillati; phylum Actinomycetota; class Actinomycetes; order Micromonosporales; family Micromonosporaceae; genus Krasilnikovia; species Krasilnikovia cinnamomea. Next base: position 3,904,657 of record NZ_SHKY01000001.1, on the reverse strand, counting down.
CGCAGGTCCTCTCCGGCGGCACCGTGGTCGGCTCGGCCACCGGCGCGGTCGGCGCACCCATCCGCATCCCCGTGCCCAACGCACACCTGTGGACCCCGGACGACCCGTTCCTGTACGACCTGCGGGTCGCCCTGACCGGCACCGGCGGCGGTGACACCGTGGGCGGGTACGTCGGCATGCGCGTCCTCGGCAAGGCCATGCTCGGCGGGGTGCTGCGCCCGACGCTCAACGGCGCGTTCGTCTACCAGCTCGGCACACTCGACCAGGGGTTCTGGCCCGACGGCCTGTACACCGCGCCCACCGACGCGGCCCTGCGCTTCGACCTGGAACAGCAGAAGGCCATGGGCTTCAACACGGTCCGCAAACACATCAAGGTGGAGCCGGACCGCTGGTTCTACTGGGCGGACCGGCTCGGGCTGATGGTCTGGCAGGACATGCCCGCCCTGCCCAGCGGCAGGGAACCGTCCACGGCCGGGCGCACCCGCTTCGAGCGGGAACTGCGGGCGATGGTGGATCTGCACAAGGGCATCACCTCGATCGTGCAGTGGGTGCCGTTCAACGAGGGCTGGGGCGAGTACGACGCGGGCCGCATCGCCGACCTCGTGAAGAGCTGGGACCCCACCCGGATGGTGAACCACAACTCGGGCGCCAACTGCTGCGACTCCGACCCTGACCCGGGCAACGGCGACGTCATCGACGACCACATGTACGTCGGCCCCGGCATCACCCGCGCCCCCACCGCGACCCGATTCGCGGTCAACGGCGAGTACGGCGGCCTCGGCCTGCGCATGCCGGGCCACGAGTGGCCGAGCAGCGGCAAGTTCGCGTACGAGTGGCTGCCGGACCCGACCGCCCTCACCGACCGGTACGTGCAGATCACCGGGCGGCTGGTCGACCTGATCAGTGCGAACGGGCTGTCCGGCTCGATCTACACCGAGCCCACCGACGTGGAGGAGGAGCTGAACGGCTTCTACACCTACGACCGGCGGGTGGCGAAGATGGACCTGGCCCGGGTGCGGGCCGTCAACCTGGCCGTGCTGGGCGCGGCGCGCGGCACCACGCTGCCTTCGGGCAGGCTGGTGTCGCTGCGGGTGACCACGCCCGGCTACACCGACCGCTACCTGCGGCACGCGAACGGCGCCGCGGTGACGTCGGTGATCACCAGCGGCAGCTCCACGGTGGACCGGCAGGACGCCACGTTCTGGGTCCGGCCCGGGCTGTCCGACCCCGCCTGCTACTCCTTCGAGTCGCGCGACTTCCCCGGGCAGTATCTGCGGCACCGCGGCCTGCGGGTGTACAAGGAGGCCAACGACGGCGGGACGTACGCCGGGGACGCCACGTTCTGCACCCGGCCGGGCCGGTCCGGGGGCGGGACCTCGCTGGAGGCGGCCAGCCTGCCGGGGTACTTCCTGCGGCACCGCAACGCCGAGGTGTGGATGGACCCGGACACCGGGGGCTCGTTCGCCGACGACGCCACCTGGAACGTCACCACCGCGTGGTGGCGCAGCGGGGCCGACCTGCCGGTGGGCCAGAATCGGTCGTTCCGGGTGACCACGCCCGGATACACCGACCGGTACCTGCGCCACCGCGACGGCCTGGCCCGCACCGACGTGCTCAGCGCGGGCAGCCCGATGCTCGATCGGCAGGACGCCACGTTCACGGTGCGTGCCGGGCTGGCCGACAACGGCTGCTACTCGTTCGAGTCGGTGAACTTCCCGGGTCAGTACCTGCGGCACTCGGGGTACCGGTTGCAGAAGGCGGCCGACGACGGCTCGGCGCTGTTCCGGCAGGACGCCACGTTCTGCGCCCAGCCGCCGTTGAACGGCGGCGCCGGGAACGTGTCCCTCGAGTCGATCAACTACCCCGGCTATCACTGGCGCCACTACGCGGAGGCGGTCTACATCGCCACCAGTGGCGGCGGCAACACGTGGGACGCCACCGCGAGCTACGCCGCCGACGCCACCTGGACGAACGCGCCACCCCTGGCCTGAATGTTCGGACGACTGAATGTGTTGGGACGTGAGGGACTTGGTTCATGACGCTGCTTGAGGTCGTCGACGTCCGCAAGTCGTTCCCGGGCGTACGGGCGCTCGACGACGTCACATTCACGCTGCGGCCCGGCGAGGTGCACGCCCTGGTCGGCGAGAACGGCGCCGGCAAGTCGACCCTGATCAAGGTGTTGACGGGCGTGTACCAGCCGGACCACGGCGAGATCCGCTACCGGGGCGAGCCGGTCCGCTTCGACACCCCGCTGGACGCCCAGCGCGCCGGGATCTCCACGATCTACCAGGAGGTCAACCTCATCCCGCTGATGAGCGTGGCGCAGAACCTGTTCCTCGGCCGGGAGCCGTACCACCGCACCGGCCTGCTCGACCTCGACCGGATGCACAAGGAGGCGGCCGAGATCCTGGCCGGCTACGGCGTCACCGCCAACGTCCGGCGCCAGCTCGGCACGCTGCCGCTGGGCGCACAGCAGATGGTCGCCCTGGCCCGCGCCGTCATGATCGACGCGAAGGTGGTGGTGATGGACGAGCCCACCTCCTCATTGGAGCCGCGCGAGGTGGAGACGCTGTTCGGGGTCATCCGCGAGCTGCACGCCCGGGGCATCGGCATCGTCTACGTCAGTCACCGCCTGGACGAGCTGTACCGGATCTGCGACGCGGTCACCATCCTGCGCGACGGCCGCGTCGTGCACACCGGGCGGCTGGCCGAGCTCGACCGCCTCCAGCTCGTCGCGCTGATGCTCGGCCGCGACACCACCGAGGTGCGGCGCGACGGCTTCACCGGCTTCTCCGGCGCGGACACCGCCGACCCGAACGCACCCCCGGTGCTGCGGGTCCGCGGCCTGACCAGCCGCCACCGCCTGCACGACATCAGCTTCGACGTACGGCCCGGCGAGGTGGTCGGCCTCGGCGGGCTGCTCGGCGCCGGACGCAGCGAGACGATCAAGGCGATCGGCGGCGCGTACCCGATCGACCGCGGCGACATCACCGTCGACGGCACGGACCTGCACCGGCCGACCACGGTCGCGGCGCTGCGGGCGGGCATCGCGGTGCAGCCGGAGGACCGCAAGGCCGAGGGCATCGTCGCCGACCTTTCCGTACGGGAGAACATCGCGCTCGCGGTCCTGCCCCGGCTGAGCCGCCTCGGCCTGGTCTCCGAGCGCCGCATCGACGCGATCGTCGAGACGTTCATGAAACGCCTGCGGATCAAGGCGTCCGGGCCGTACCAGCGCGTCGGCGACCTCTCCGGCGGCAACCAGCAGAAGGTGCTGCTGGCCCGCCTGCTGGCCACCGAGCCTAAGGTGCTGCTGCTGGACGAGCCGACCCGGGGCATCGACGTCGGCGCCAAGGCCGAGGTGCAGGCCCTGATCGACGAGCTGGCCGCCGGGGGGCTCGGGGTGGTGCTGGTCTCCTCCGACGCGGAGGAGCTCGTCGAGGGCGCCGACCGGATCGTGGTGCTGCGCGACGGCGGCATCGTCGGCGTCCTCGACGGCGACCGGGTGACCACGGAGGATCTGCTGGCCACGATCGCCGCGGCGGGAGACGACGATGACGACTGAGGCGGTCGCCCCGCGACCCTTCCTGGACCCCGCCCGGCTCCGTGCCTGGCTCCCCCGCTACGGCGTGTACGCCGCCATCGCCGTACTCGTGCTCGCCAACGTGCTGTTCACGCCCTCGTTCCTGACCTGGAGCAACCTGCGCATCCAGCTGGTGCAGGTGGCGCCGGTGGTGATCGTCGCGCTGGGCATGGCGCTGGTCATCGGCACCGAGGGCATCGACCTGTCCGTCGGCTCCGTGATGGCGCTGGCGGCCGCCCTCATCCCGCTCTACCTGGGCTACGGCGTCCTCGCCGCGATCCTGGTGTCGCTGCTGGCCGGGGTCGCGGTGGGCCTGATCAACGGAACCCTGGTGGCCCGGGTCGGGTTGCAGCCGATCGTCGCGACCCTTGCCCTGTTCGTCGGTGGCCGGGGCCTCGCCGTGGTGATCTCCGGCGGCCAGCTCAAGGACATCCGCAACCCCGACCTGCGCTATCTCGGCTCGGGCGAGCTGTTCGGCGTCCCGTTGCCGGTCTGGATCGCGGGCCTGCTCGTCCTCGTGATCGGGTTCACGGTCCGGCGCACCGTGTTCGGCCGCCGGTTGCTGGCGATCGGCGGCAACCGGCCCGCCGCCGAACTCGCCGGTGTGCCGGTCAAGCGGGTCCTGACCACGGTGTACATGGTCTGCTCCGGGCTGGCCGCGATCGCCGGGATCCTGGCGGTCGCCCGCATCCAGTCCAGCGACGCGTCCGCGGTGGGCCTGCTGATCGAGCTCAGCGCCATCACCGCGGTGGTGGTCGGCGGGACACCGCTGACCGGCGGCCGGGTCCGGGTGCTCGGCACGGTGGCCGGCGCGCTGCTCATGCAGCTCGTCGTCGCCACCATGATCAAACACAACCTGCCACCCTCCACGGCCGAGATGGTGCAGGCGGCGATCATCCTCGTCGCGGTGACGGTGGCCCGGGAGAGCAGGACCCGGTGACCACGGTGGACAGGGGGAGGAAGACCAGGTGACCCAGGGAATCGTGTCGCACTCGCCGGTCCCCGCGCGGCCCGGCACAGATCCGCGCCGGGCCGAACGCACCGACCGGATCGTCGGCCTGATCCAGCGCCAGGGCGCCGCGGCCGTCCTGGCGGTCGTCGTGCTCGCCGGGGCGCTGGCCTTCCCCGAGTTCCGCAGCTACGCCAACGCGGCCACGATCCTGGTCGCCGCCGCCGCGCCGATGCTCATCGCGCTCGGCATGACCTTCGTGATCATCACGGGCGGCATCGACCTCTCCGTCGGCTCGCTGTACGTCCTCGGCGGGGTCGTGGCCGCGTACGCGTCGCAGTGGGGACTGCCCGCCGCGTTCGCTGCGCCGCTGCTGCTGTGCGGCGTGATCGGAGTGCTCAACGGGACGCTGGTCGCGTACGCCCGGATGGCGCCGTTCATCGTCACCCTGGCCGCCCTGCTCGGCGCCCGCGGGCTCATGCGGGCGATCACCGACGAGGGCTCGACCACGTACCTGGTGCGCGATGACGCGTTCCGCGCCTTCGGCAACGGATCGTTGCTCGGCCTCGGCTACCCCGTGTGGCTGGCCGCCGTGCTCGTGCTGGTGGGCGCGCTGGTGCTGACGCGTACCCGGTTCGGCAACGCGGTGTTCGCGGTCGGCGGCAGCGCCGACGCGGCCAGCCTGATGGGCGTCGCCGTACGCCGTACCCGGGTGAGCGTGTACGTCCTGTCCGCCGTGCTGGCCGGGCTCGCCGGCACGATCAACACGGCGAAGCTGGGCTCCGGGGTGACCGTGCTGGGCGCCGGCATGGAGCTGGACGCGATCGCCGCCGTGGTGATCGGCGGCACGCTGCTCACCGGCGGTGCCGGGTCGGTCGGGGGCACGGTCGCCGGGGTGCTGCTGCTGGCGGTCGTACAGAACCTCATCAACCAGGTGGGCACCCTCAACAGCAACTGGCAGCAGGTGGTCAGCGGCGTCTTCCTGGCCGCGGTGGTGGTGGCACAGACGTACCTGAACCGGCTCCGCCGGGTGAGTTGAGCCACGTCGCGACCAGGGGCGCCGGGTGCCAGGATGGTCACATGAACGCGGACCGGCCCACCTTCGTCTTCGACGGCGACTGCTCGTTCTGCAGCACCTGTGCGGACTTCATCCAGCGGCGCATCCCGACCCGCGCCGCGGTCGTGCCGTGGCAGTTCACCGACCTCGCGGCGCTGGGCCTGACCCGGGAGCGGGCCGAGGAGTCGGTGCAGTGGGTGGGCACGGACGGGACGATCGCCGCCGGGCCGGACGCCATCGCGCTGCTGCTGCGCGACGCGGGGCGCCTCTGGACGCTGCCCGGCCGCGCCCTGCAGACTCCGCCGGTGCGGTTCGCCGCGTGGCCCGCGTACCGGTGGGTGGCGGAGCACCGGCACATGCTGCCCGGCGGGACCGCCGCCTGTTCCCTGCCGCAGGCCCAGCGCGACGCGCTGCGACCGCCGTCCTGAATGACCCGTACTCAGGACAGGGTGGCGGTCCCGAGCACGTGGCCGTCCCGGTCGGCGATGGAGATCGCCTCAACGTCGCCCAGATGGACGGAGCTGGCCCCGGTCACCTTGGCCTCGCCGGTGGAGGTGGCACCCCAGGCGGCGGCCTGCTCCACGTGCCCGGCCGAGTCCCGCACCTGGCAGACGAACGGTCCCTTGCCCTCCACCCGGGACATGTCCAGCGAGATCGCGACCCCCCACGCCTTCGGGGTGACGACGGCCTGACCGGTCAGGCCGCTGCCGGTCGCCGGCTCGAACCGGGCGGTCACCAACTCGGGACTGGGCAGCGCGTCGGTGGGCGGAGTGCGCCGGTCCGCGGTGACCACGCCGAAGCCGATCAGCGCCGCGATCAGCACCACCGCGGCCGCGGCCAGCCACCGGACCTGGGCCATCCGGCGTCCCCGGGTGCGCTCCGCGCGCATCCGGGAGAGCAGCTCCTCGACCCGTTCCGGGCTGGGCCGGGCGGACAGCGAGACCAGGGTGCCGCCCCGCTCGGCGTCGCGGGCGGCCTCCGGCAGGCGTTGCAGCAGTTCGGGGATCGGCGCCAGCCGGTCCAGCTCGTCGCGGCACTGGTCGCAGCCGTGCAGGTGCGCGTCGAGCCGGTCGGTGTCGCCCTCGTCGAGCCCGCCCAGCAGGTAACCGCCGAGCAGCAGGCGCAGCTCATCGTGTTCGTCGGACACGCTCGGGGTCATCGGATCACCCCCATCTCCTCGAACACGGTGCGCAGCGCGCGGACCGCGTAGTAGGCGCGCGACTTGACCGTGCCCTCCGGCACGGACAGCCGGCGCGCCGCGTCCGCGACGCTCTGACCCTCGTAGTACATGGCCTTCACCACGGCCTGGTGCTCGGCGGAGAGCCGTTCCAGCGCCTCGGCCACCAGCCAGCCCTCGACGAGCTGGTCGACGCTGTCGGCCGACGGCACCGACTCCACCGCGGCGTCGTCGGCGACCAGCCGGGGACGGCGTTGCTCGGCGCGCCAGGCGTTGGTCACGACGTTGCGGGCGATGGTCAGCAGGTATGAGCGGGTGCGGCCGGTGCTGTCCACTTCCAGGTGGTCGATGTGCCGCCAGGCCCGCAGCAGGGTCTCCTGCACCAGGTCCTCGGCCTTGTGGCGGTCGTGCACGTACCGCGAGATGAAGCTGAGCAGGACCGCGTAGTGCTCCGTATAGAGCGCGGTCATCAGCTCCTCGTCGGGACTGACCCGTCGTCTCATTCCGCTGATTCCCCTCGTCGGCGCTGCTCGGCCACCACGTTGTACACCCTCGCGGGCGGTTTGGTTCGACTGGTAGCCGACAGGGTGATGCCCGGCCCCCTCGCAGGGCCGGGCATCGTTGCCGTCGAGACCGGTCAGCAGGCCCCCGGGCCGCCGTAGCGGAAGGTCCGGGCGCTGAGCTTGTTCACGCTGTAGACCCCGCCGATGGCGCGGACGTTGAGGTCGACCTCGGGCCCGTTGATGTACGCCACACTGCCGACCCGGGCCGCGCTGGCGTTGTCCGAAGCCAGACCGTTGCCCATGTGGCTGCACGGCTGGGTGCTGGGCGAGGCCACCTCACCGAAGAACTGCACCTGTCCGGAACGGGTGAACTGCCCGTTCCACAGGCTGTCCGGGAAGTACCCCAGCCATTCCGTGTCGTACGCGACCCACCAGGCGTCGTTGTAGTGCTGGATGCCGAACCGCTTGTTCCCGCCTTCGGGCAGGGTGTCGCCCGGCTTCACGGTCTGGCTGTACTGGACGAAGCCGCAGGCGTTGTAGCACGTTTCCTTACGGTTCACCCAGTGGTACACGAAGATGTGCGGGTCGCTGTCGCCGTTGACCGTGCGGTCCACGGTCCAGCCCACCTCGACGATCTGCGCCCCGTCGGCGGACTGCACGCTGAGCTCGGCCAGGGTGTGGAAGTCGCCGGAGGCGAGCTTCGGCTTGGCGATGGAGAAGTTCGCGTACGCGCCGTCGGTCTCGGCGTTCTGCGAGCCGACCCCGTACAGGAAGTTGACTTGGGAACCCGCGCGGGGCACCGGCTCGGTCAGCGGCGGCGGGACCGGCGCGACGACCGAGGTGCGGGTGGAGCGGACCGAACTCCACCGGGAGTTGCGGCCCTTGGGGGAGAACTCCGGCGGGGCCTGGGTCGCCCCGGACTTGTCCGCAGGGGCGATGTCCGCGCCCTCGGCCGCGACCTTGGCACTGTTGGCGCCAGGCTCGGCGCGGGTGACGGCGACCGGGCGGCCACCCCACGGGAGCCGGGCCGGTGGGGTGCTCGCGTCCTCGGCCGGATCCGGGCCGGCCGGATCCGCGTCGACGGTGGTGAAGGGAGCTGCGCCGGTGGTGGAGGGATCTGCGCCGGCCGTGGACGGGTCCGTGGCGGCGCCGGACGGCTCCGCGCTCGCCGACGCCACCGCGGTGACGTCGGCGGGATTCTCGGCCGCGCCGGCGTTGAGCGTCCAGACGACGCTCATCGATCCGACGGTGACCACGGCTAAGCCGGCGGCGACCAGGCCGCGGCGGGAGATCGACACTTGTCCGTCCTCGTTCATCGGGGGGATCCGGAGGCGATGGGCGAGGGGATACCTCCGGCACCGGTTCTCGGCGGCGCAGCCGACGATATAACGCCCTCGATCGCGGCGGCCCCGCTGAGCTGCTTTTCCGCCTTAACGGCTGAGGCTGCGGACCGATCCGGTGATGCCTGAGGCGGATGTGGCGACATCGAGTGTCCACATCGTCACACTGCGCTCAAGGAACCTGTGCCACGAAAGAGGCAAAGTGCCCCGAGCTTCTTTCGGGTCCCGCGTGAATCGGTACCCGGAGCCAGAAATACCCGCCCATCCGGCGGACTGAAGAATGTCCCAACTGTCCGAAGTAGTCGCACGAACGAGGCCCCCAGGCCCGAACCCGCCGCGCCTGGGGGCCGAGAGGCCGCGGTGTCAGTGCCCGGCGGCTGCGGGCCGCGCCCGGCGGGGCAACAGGAAGCCCAGCCCGAACGCCGCGACGAGCAGCACGAGCGCCACTCCGAGCGTGCGTACGGTCACGTCCCGGAAGCCGTCGCGCACCGCACGCTCGGCGTACCCGGCGATTGCGGGGTCGGCGGGGGCCGCCGCACCGGGCGCGGCCCCGGACCGGCACGACGCCGGCTGCACCTCGGGGTCGTCCTCGGCGACGCGGTCGGCGAGGCAGGCGCGGATCCCCGCGATGATCGCGGGCTGCGCCGCGGGCGGCACGGCGGCGGCCGTGAGCTGGGCCCGCAGTTCGCCCGCCGACGTGTCGACGTGGTGGGCCACCGCGCCGGGCAGCAACCCGAAGAAGATCGTGCCGAGGATGGCGATGCCGAAGGCCCCGCCGAGCTGCTGCACCGAGGTCAGCGCCCCGGACGCCGAGCCGGTCTCGGCGTCGTCGACGCCCGCCAGCACGATGTTGAAGAACGGCGCCATCGCGAGCCCCATGCCCGCGCCCAGCACCAGCAGGGCCGGGCTCAACTGGTACGGGCTGATGTCGGCGCCCGCCCCGCGCACCGTGAGGGCGACACCGATCATGCCGAGCCCCATCACGACCGTGCCGATCAGCAGCAACCGGCGGCCCAGCCGCTCGCTGAGCCCGGCGCCCGCGGCCACGAACCCGACGACCGTGCCCAGCGCCTGCGGCAGCGTGGTCAGGCCCGCCTTCAGCGGCGAGTACCCGAGCCCGACCTGCAGGTAGAGGGTGAAGACCAGGCCGGTGCCGATCAGTACGGCGAAGAAGAACAGGCCCAGCGCGAGCCCGCCGGTGAACGCGCGCTTGCGGAACAGACTCGGCGTGACGAGGGGGTCGCGCCCGGCCCGCTCGCGGGCGGCCTCGTAGCGGCCGAACGCCACGAACAGGACGACGCCCGCCGCCAGCATGACGAACACCCACACCGGCCAGTCCAGCTCGCGCCCCTGCACGAGCGGGTAGAGCAGCAGGAACGCGCCGACCGCGGCCAGCAGCACCCCGGCCACGTCGAGCCGGGGCGTGCGCTCGGCGCGGTACTCGGGCAGGAAGCGCAACGCTCCCATGATCGCGAAGATCCCGAGCGGCAGGTTGATGAAGAAGATCATGCGCCAGCCCACGCCGAAGTAGTCGGCGTCGACGAGCCAGCCCGCCAGGATCGGCCCGCCGACGGCGGACAGGCCCATGACGGGACCGAACGCGCCGAACGCCTTGGCCTGCTCCTTGTCGGAGAACATCTGCTTGATCATGCCGAGGCCCTGCGGCAGCATCACCGCGCCGAACAGCCCCTGCACCGCGCGGGCACCGACGAGCACGCCGGGGCTCCAGGCCACGGCGCACAGCAGCGAGGCCACGGTGAAGCCGGCGGCTCCGATCAGGAACATGCGACGCCGCCCGTAGATGTCGCCGAGCCGCCCGCCGGTCAGCAGGCCGACGGCCATGGCCAGGGTGTATGCCGCGCCGAGCCACTGGATGAGGCTCAGCGAGCCACCCAGCTCCGCGCGGATGACCGGGCCGGCGATCGTCGTGACCAGCGAGTCCAGCAGGTCCATGACCTCGACCGCGAGGATCACGAAGAGCGCGACCCACCGCCATCTGTACGGCGTCCGAGTCTCTTCCAGTACCGCTTGCATCTGTTACCCCCGATGTATAGAACAGTGTTCGTCTTGACGAACACCGTTCTACAGACGAACACCGTTCGCGTCAACTACGATTAACCGCGATGACCGAGCCGGACCTGCCCTCGCCTCCCTGGCGTCACGGGAGCCGCCGCCGCCCCCGCGCCGCGCGACCCCCGCTCTCCCGCGACCAGATCGTCGAGGCCGGGCTGCGGATCGTCGCGGCCGAGGGGGTCGAGGCGGCCAGCATGCGGCGGGTGGCGGCCGAGTTCGGCACGGGCCCGTCCAGCCTGTACGCCCACGTGGCGAACAGGGACGAACTGCTCGACCTGATGTTCGACCGGGCCTGCGCCGGCATCGAGGTCCCCGAGCCGGATCCCGACCACTGGCCCGAGCAGGTCAAGCAGATGGCGCGGGAAAGCTACACCCGGCTGATGAGGTACCGCGACCTCGCCCGCGCCGCGCTGGCCACCGTCCCCACCGGACCGAACGCGCTGCGGATCACCGAGGCGACGATGGCCGTCCTGCTGGCCGGCGGCGTCCCACCCAAGATCGCCGGCTGGGCGGTCGACCGCATCTTCCTGTACCTGGTCGCGGAGGTCTACGAGAGCTCGCTGCGGCAGGCGAGCATCGAGGCCACCGGCAAGGACCCCGAGCAGTACTTCGCCCACTGGGTCGAGCAGCTCGCCGCCTACTACGAAAGCCTGCCCCCGCAACACTTCCCGCACCTGCACCGGCACGCCCGCGACATCACCGGCGGCGGTGGCGACGAGCGGTTCCTCTTCGGACTCGACCTGCTGGTCGACGGCCTCGCCCGGTACGTGCAAACTCCGGCGAAACGGTCTGCGGGCACGGCCTGAGCAGCAACCGGTCAATACTGGGTGCATGAGGGTCAGCACCGCCGTCGACCGGCTGCCGGTGCCCGTCACCACGTTCGGGCCACTGCACCTGCTGGCCGTCCGCGTGCACGTGCTGGCGAACACGGGCCGGTGCCGGGAGGCCATCGACGCGGCGGACGCGTACGCCGTGCTGGCCGCCGCCACCGGCGACACCCGTACGCTGCCGTTCCTGCTGCAGGGCAAGATGTACGCCAACCTGGAGATGGGTCGCCTGGCCGAGGCGGCCGCCCTCGGCGAGCGGCTGCTGCGCCACCAACGCCGGGCCGGCTCGGTGCTCGGCGAGGCCAAGGCGCTGTGCGACCTCGCCCGGGTACACGTGCTCAGCGGCCATGACATCGACGGCATGCACCACCTGGCCCGCGCCGGGGTGCTGCTCGACCGCAGCACGTTCGACGGCGACCGGCGCCGCTCGGCCCTCTGCTCGTTCGCCGAGGCCGCCACCACGGCGGAGATGTACGAGACCGCGGCCGCCACCTACGAACAGCTCAGCTACGCGTCGCCGGCGTTCCGGCTGGTGCACGCGGGCACCTTGCTCTACTGGGGACTGCGGCTGGGCCACGTCGGGCGTACCGACGAGGGCGCGGCCCGGCTGCGCCGCAGCGCCGAGCTCACCCGGCACCACCTGGAGGAGACCGGGCCACCGGACGCCGGTGACGCCGGCACCACGGCGATGCTGGCGCTGGCGCTGGCCAAGCTCGGCGACGTCGTCCCCGCGGAGAAGCTGGCCCGCGAATCGATCATGCCGTTGCGGGCGGGCGAGAATCATCAGTACGCCCGCATGGCGCACCTGGCCCTCGGCGTCAGCCTGCGCGCGCAGGGCCAACTGGCCGAGGCGCGCCGCGAGCTGGTCGCCGCCCGGGAGCTCTGCGTGTACGGCGCACGCCCCGACGAGCCACTGATCATCCGGTTCGAGATGGCGCAGACCGCGCGGGAGATCGACGACGGCCAGTCCAGCCGCGACATGTTCGAGGCCGTCGAGAGTCAGGTGCTCCAGCTCTGGCGGCTGCGGCTGCACCGGCTGGCGATGCTGCGCCAGGCCCGCCAGCGCGAGGAGCTGGAGACAGCCCGGCTGCGCGCCGAGCGGGAGATCATGCGTGACCCGCTCACCGGCCTGGGCAACCGGCGGCGCTTCGACGCCGTACTGCACCGCATCGACGCCGGACGGATCGCGCCGCCGCTGGCGCTGCTGCTGATCGACCTGGATCACTTCAAGGCGGTCAACGACGCGTACTCGCACATCGCGGGCGACCGCGTGCTGCGCGAGGTGGCGGCGATCCTGCGGGCCCACTGCCGGGCCGAGGACGTGCCGGTGCGCTACGCGGGCGACGAGTTCGTCGTGTTCCTGCGCGGCGACGCGGCGGCGGGCCGCGAGGTCGCCGAGCGCATCCGGGCCGCGGTCGCCCGGACGGACATCCTGGCGGGGGTACGCCTGACCGTGAGCGTGGGCCTGGCGGCGATGACCCCGGGGATGAGCGCGGACGCGCTGTTCCGCGCGGCGGACGAGCGCCTGTACGCGGCCAAGTGGAGCGGCCGCAACGCCATCGCCTGCTGAACCTACTTGGGGTAGACCACCGAGGAGGCGCCGCTGTACGGGTTGCGGGTGCCGTCGGTCAGGGCCCCGGTGCCCTGCGCGTCCAGCCACACCACGTACGGCTCGCCGGACTTGAGCCCGGTGATGGTGGTGGTGACGGTGCAACCCGTGCCGGTGGTCGGCACGCTCGTCCAGCTGTACGCGGGCTGGGGGCCCGTGATGAGCCGCTGCGGCACCGCGGTGACCCGGTACGCGGAGGCGCTGCGGCGCGGCCAGCTCACGGTGAGGGACCGGACCTTCGCGGTGACCGTGACCGGGATGACGACCTGGCCGTTCGGCGGGGCCGGGCAGGCGCTGCCGGACGCCGACGGGTACGCGACGGGCGGCAGCGTGGTCGCCCGGGAGGGGTACGTCACGGCCGGGCTCGGGGTCGCCGAGCCGCTGGCCACGACGATCCAGCTGTCGCCGGATCCCGGCGCGGGGGTCGTGGCGGTCGGTGACGGCGTCGCCGCCGTGAGCCCGAGCACCCCGCACCCGCCCAGGGTGAGCGGCACGAGCAGTGCCGCCAGCAGCTTTCCCCGCATCCGTGCTCCTCCGGTCAGCGCGGCCCGATTACCGCACTGATCGGCTGGCACGCGGACCGGCTGAGGGCCGGATGTCCGTCCCGGGGGTTACCCGCGCCACCGGAGAGGGAAAGGCTCAGCAGGTCGCCGGGCGGACCGATCTGCCCGGCGACGGCAACCCCGAGAGGACACCGCCAGCCATGTACCGGCTCAGCCCGCCGAGCGACCACCCCGCAGCGCATGGGTGACCGCGACGGCCAGCTTCTCCAGGTAGTCGTCGTCGATCGGGGTCCGGGCCACCGCGACGCGCCAGTAGAGCGGGCCGAGGATGAGGTCGACGGCCACGTCGGGGTCGGCGTCGGCGGGCAGTTCCCCGCGGGCGATCGCCTGGCCGACCAGTTTGTCGCCGACCGCGTGCTGGTGGGTGTGCAGCGCCCGCTGCAGCGTCTCGGCGATCTGCGGGTTGCGCGCGGCCTCGGCCATCAGGTCGGGGATGATCTGCGAGGCCATCCGGTGCTGCAGCGCCTTGCTGGCGATCATGAGAAGCAGCCGGAGGTCACCGGCGAAGGTGCCGGTGTCCGGAAGTGGCACGGCCCGCTCGGCCACATCCGAGACGATCTCAAGTACCATCTCGAGCTTGTTGCCCCACCTGCGGTAGATCGCGGTCTTGCCGACCCCGGCCCGGCGCGCGACAGCCTCGATGGAGAGGCGGCCGTAACCCACCTCGGCCAGCTCTTTCATCACGGCGTTGCGGATCGCCACGGTGATGTCCCCGCGCAGGACCGCCGCTCCGGCGGGTGCTCGTTTCCCGGTCGCCACGGAGGCAATATAGCGCAACGACGCTACGGTTGCGTTCCGCCGTTTGCTGGGCTACCGTCGGCTTCACGTCGATACGATACCGTTTCATCGGCAGCACCTCGCTAGTGTGTTCACGCGCAAACCCCCGAGGCCCGGCAACTCCGCCCGGCCGACGAGATCGGAGCGCCACCCCATGGTCCAGACGGCGGTCGCCGGCAACGACACCGGTCTGCCTATGAAGGAGCTGGCCAAGCGGCACGGCCTGAGCGCCGCCGGTGCCCTGCCCAGCCTGCCCGCGTACCTGCGGCAGCTGTGGGCCTACCGGCACTTCATCGGGGCGTACGCCAACGCCAAGGTCTCCTCGTCGCTGGGCAACACCCGGCTGGGGATGTTCTGGCAGGTCCTGACGCCGCTGTTCAACGCGGCGGTGTACTACCTGATCTTCGGCGTCATCCTGTCCGGCACCAAGGACATGGACAATTTCATCGCCTACCTCTGCACCGGCGTGTTCGTCTTCGGCTTCACCCAGTCGGTGGTGCAGAGCGGTGTCGTGGCGGTCACGAACAATCTCGGCCTGATCAGGGCGCTGCACTTCCCCCGCGCCAGCCTCCCGCTGGCCGTCGTGATGGTCGAAGCGCGCAACCTGGCCGCCTCCATGGCCGTGCTCATGAGCATCGTGCTGATCACGGGCGAGCCACTCACCGTCGAGTGGCTGCTGATCGTGCCCGCCCTGCTGCTGCAGACGATCTTCAACACCGGCCTCGCCATGCTGAGCGCCCGGCTCGGCTCCAAGATCACAGACATCAAACAGCTGGTCCCGTTCATCATGCGGATCTGGATGTACAGCTCCGCCGTGATCTACTCCGTGGAGCTGTTCGAGCGGCGGCTGGACGGCTGGGCGCTGCGCCTGGTCGAGGCCAACCCGATGCTGGTCTACATCGAGCTGATGCGGCACGCGCTCATGGAGGACGTCCCGCTCGCGGGCTCGCCCACCCGGCTGTGGATCCAATCCATCGTCTGGGCGCTGATCGTCGGCGTCGGCGGATTCATCTACTTCTGGCGCGGCGAGAAGGGGTACGGCCGTGGCTGAGACAACCGACCGGGTACCGACCGTCATCGCCGACGACGCCCACGTCGTCTACCGGGTGTACGGCTCCGCGGCCGCGGGCGCGAACAGCCCGGTGGCCAGCTTCAAGCGCATCGTCACGGGACAGAAGTCCGGTGCGGTCCGCGAGGTGCACGCGGTCAAGGGCGTGAGCTTCGTCGCGTACAAGGGTGAGGCGATCGGGCTCATCGGCAGCAACGGCTCCGGCAAGTCCACCCTGCTGCGGGCGATCGCCGGGCTGCTGCCCGTCGACCGGGGCACGATCTACGCCTCCGGGCAGCCCTCGCTGCTCGGCGTGAACGCCGCCCTGATGAACGACCTGCCCGGCGAGCGCAACGTCGTGCTGGGCTGCCTCGCGATGGGCATGAGCCCCGCCGAGGTGAAGGAGAAGACCGCCGACATCATCGAGTTCTCCGGCATCAACGAGCGCGGCGACTTCAGCTCCCTGCCGATGAAGACGTACTCGTCCGGCATGTCGGCCCGGCTGCGCTTCGCCATCGCGGCGGCCAAGAAGCACGACGTGCTGCTGATCGACGAGGCGCTGGCCACCGGCGACGCCAAGTTCCGCCGCCGCAGCGAGCAGCGGGTCCGGGACCTGCGCGAGGAGGCCGGGACGGTGTTCCTGGTGAGCCACAGCGAGCAGTCGATCCGGGACACCTGCGAGCGCTCGATCTGGCTGGAGTCCGGCGTCATCCGCGCGGACGGCCCGACCGAGGACGTGATGAAGGAGTACGAGGCCTACATGCGGAAGTAGGCCCCGCCCTCCCCCGGTCAGCGCACCGACAGGTGCACGTGGTTGGTGTGGTCGCTCGACGGGTCCCCGTTGCCCCGGGAGTACGACTTCCAGCCGCTGCTGGGCAGCCAGATCCGGCGGAACCAGATGACGTACAGCACGCCGATCCGGTCGGCGTTGCCGATGAAGTAGTTCGCCAGCCGGTCCCCGTACGTACGGCTGGCGCCGGAGGCCACCCCGCCGAAGGTGCCCTTGTCGGCCGCGAAGTCACACGCCCGCCCCTTGGGATGCTCCCCGGAGTTCTGGTGCCGGAAGCACTTGACGAAGCGCGTGAATCCGGCCCCCTTCGCCTGCTGCATGGCGAACTGCAGGCGGGGCGTGATGCAGCCGGTGGTCGTGGGGTCGTCCACGGTGCAGCCGGTGCCCAGGTTGCGGGGAGCCGTGGCGGACTTGGTGGTGTTGCCGCCGCCGCTCGGTCCCGCGACGTCCTGGCCGCCACCGGCGGCCTTGAGTGCCGCCTCCGCCTGCGCCTTGCGGCGGGCCATGACGTTGAGCTGCTTCTGCTGGTCGCGGATCGTGGCGTCGATCGCGAGCTTGGCCTTAGCCTGGCCGTCCCGGGTCTGCTTGAGGTCGCGCATCGCCGCGTCCTGCCGGATCGCGACCGAGCTCAGGGTGTCGGCCCTGTCCAGCAGGGTGTCCGAGTCCGACGCGGTGAGCAGGGCCGCCATCGGCCCGAGCCGCCCGGTCCGGTAGCTCTGCTGCACGATCTCGTCCAGCGCGGCCTGCTTCGGGCCGAGCTCGGCGTCGAGCCGCTGCAGCGTGGCGGCCAGTTCCCGCTGGCGCGCCCGGGACCGGGTCAGGGCGTCCTTGGCGTCGGTGAAGCCGCGCGACGCCGATTCGAGTGCGTCGATGAGTGACTTACTGCCGCCCTCGCCGTCGTCGCCGGTGTCGCCCGGAGCGGCCAGCGGCCGGGGGGCCGCGGAGGCGGGAGCCGAACCGGCGAGGACCGATCCGGCGGCGACGACCATGAGGGCGAGGAGCGTGGCCCACAGCCGTCGGGCAGGGGTGTGCCGCACGTGCCTTCCTTCCGTCGGCCGCCGACCGGGTTAGCTGACGGGTTCGGGACGGAAGTGGCCCCTACCGCGCGGGTGGCGCGGATTCACCCCACGTACGTGGTTCCCCGGCTCGCCCTCGGGCGATTAGGCGGCGGTTTCCGCCGACGCCTTTCCTGGCGTCGTTATGAAACGGAGACCGTGTCGAAGAATACAGAGCATCGCGAGAATCGACAGGGGTCGCACGGTCGGTTACCAGGTGCTGACAATGCGTCAATGCGGTGAGAGAAATGCAACGATTCACATTGACCCGCGTTACGGCCACGGAAGCGGCGTCTTCCTTGCGTGTATCACGGAAAGTTGTTGGCTGGTAACGCATTTGGCACCGGTCGACCCCTTGATTCGTCAGGTAAGCTGGCCGCCGGTCACTGCCAGGAAGGCACCACCCCCAAGGTGCCGGCAGGCCACCACCTAATCGCCCTCGGGCGAGCCGGGGAACCACGTTTGTGGGGTGAATCCGCGCCACCGCGCGGTAGGGATCGCTTCCGTCCCGAACCCGTCAGCTAACCCGGTCGGTGGTCACGTGGAAGGAACAGAATGACGGCTAGACACCGCCGGTGGCTGACCGTGGCCCTGGCACCGCTCGTCGCGTTGGCGATGCTCGTCGCGCCGGCCGCCCCGGCCAGCGCGGAGCCCGGCAGCGGCAGCGCCGTGCCCGACGAGGGCAAGGACAGCCCGATGCTCAGCGACGTGATGGAGTCGACCAACCGGCGCTTCGTCGCCGCCAAGGCAGCCGTCGCGAAGTCGACGAAGACCCAGCTGGCGCTCGCCATCGACGTGCGCAACGCGGAGGCCAAGCGCGACCGGCTGATCCCCGAGGTCGGCGCGGTCGCCGGGCAGCAGTACCGCACCGGGAACCTGTCGGCCATGAGCTATCTGCTCAACGCGGACAGCTCGGACACCTTCCTCAGGAAGGCCATCTCGCTCGAAGAGATCAACTCGATCAACGACGAGAAGCTGCACGAGCTGAACACCGCGATCGACGAGGTCACCCGGACCAAGGCCCGGCTGGACGCCGAGATCAAGGAACAGCAGCAGAACCTCGCCGCGATGAAGAAGCAGAAGGAGACCGCCGACAAGGCGCTCGCCCTGGTCGGCGGCAAGAGCCTCACGGGCGGCTTCGTGGTGGCCAAGTCACCGATCGCCGCGCCCGCCCCGCGCAACTCCGACGGCGGCTTCTCCCCCGAGGGCTGCACGGTCAACGACCCCTCGCCCGCAGGCGGCTGCGTCACACCGCGTACCAATCACCTCTACAAAGAGGTGCGCAAGGCCGGCTTCAACCGCTTCGTCGGTTGTCACCGCAACGGCGGGCCGTTCGAGCACCCGAAGGGCCGCGCCTGCGACTGGTCGCTGCAGAAGAGCGGGTTCTCGGTCGCGCACAACAAGGACATGAGGGAGTACGGCAACAACCTCATGGCCTTCCTGGTCCGCAACGCCGACCGGCTCGGGATCTACTACGTGATCTGGTTCAAACAGATCTGGTTCCCGGCGACCGGCTGGAAGTCGTACCACGGGCCGAGCGCGCACACCGACCACGTACACGTGTCGTTGCTCTGAGGCACCAGCACACGAAACGGCCCCCGTCCGGCGGACGGGGGCCGTTCGCATGCTCGGCTCAGCCGCCGGCGCCGACCCGGCGCACCGGCGCGCGGCCCGCGGGCTGGCGCGGCGCGGCGCCGATCGGCGGCGCCTCCGGGATCGGTACGGTAACCGGCTTGACCTGCGTCACCTCGATCTCCTTGCCGTGGTGCACCAGCTCCAGCCGGGCCGCCCCGCCGCCGTTGCGCAGCGAGTACGTCACCTCCTCCGGCGTCACGTCGACCCGCAGCCGCTTGCCGTGCCAGAGCAGCGAGAAGTCGAGCCGGTTGATCCGGCTCGGCAGCCGGGGCGCGAACGACAGCTGACCGTTGAAGTCCCGCATCCCGCCCAGCCCGGCGACCAGCGCGATCCACGACCCCGCCAGGGACGCCACGTGCACCCCGTCGCGGGCGTTGCGGTGCAGGTCGTGCAGGTCCATCAGGGCGGCCTCGCCGAGATAGTCGTGGGCCAGCTCCAGGTGCCCCACCTCGGCGGCCAGGACCGCCTGGATGCAGGCCGACAGCGACGAGTCGCGGACGGTCCGGGCCTCGTAGTACGCGAAGTTGCGGGCCTTCTCCTCCGGGGTGAACGCGTCGCCGCGCACGTACATCGCCATGACCAGATCCGCCTGCTTGATCACCTGCTTGCGGTACAGGTCGAAGTACGGGTAGTTCAGCAGCAGCGGGTACGCCTCCGGCGGGGTGTTCTCGAAGTCCCACTCCTGTAGCCGGGTGAAGCCCTCCGATTGCTGGTGCACCCCCAGCTCCCGGTCGTA
This sequence comes from Krasilnikovia cinnamomea, assembly GCF_004217545.1. NCBI lineage: Bacteria > Bacillati > Actinomycetota > Actinomycetes > Micromonosporales > Micromonosporaceae > Krasilnikovia > Krasilnikovia cinnamomea. The sequence continues at coordinate 3,884,938 of NZ_SHKY01000001.1, read as the reverse complement.
CGGGATGTGCACGGAGGCGGCCGCGTCCCGCCACGACGCCGACTCCTCCTCGTCCACCCCCAGCCTGCGGGCCACCTCCGGGTGCCGCTGGCAGGCGTCGGCGGCGGCGAACATGTTCTGCTGCGCCATCAGGTTGGTGTAGACGTTGTCGTCGACCACGGCCGTGTACTCGTCCGGCCCGGTGACCCCGTCGATGTGGAACCGGCCGTGCCGGTCGTGGTGGCCCAGCGAGCGCCACAACCGGGCCGTCTCGACCAGCAGCTCCAGCCCGATCTCGCGCTCGAAGTCGAGGTCGCCGGTGGCCTGCACGTACCGGCGCACCGCGTCGGCGATGTCCGCCCCGATGTGGAACCCGGCCGTGCCCGCGGGCCAGTACGCCGAGCACTCCTGGCCGCGGATCGTGCGCCACGGGAACGCGGCGCCCTGCAGCCCCAGGGTCTGCGCCCGCTCCCGGGCCAGGTCCAGGGTCGAGTGCCGCCAGCGCAGCACGTCGGCCGCCGCGGAGGGCTGGGTGTAGGTCAGCGCGGGCAGCACGAACGTCTCGGCGTCCCAGAACGTGTGCCCGTCGTACCCCGGGCCGGTCAGACCTTTCGAGCCGATCGGCCGCTGCTCGGCGCGGGCACCGGCCTGCAGCGTGTGGAACAGCCCGAAGCGCACCGCCTGCTGCACCTCCGGGTCGCCCTCGACCTTGACGTCGGAGTGGTCCCAGAACTGGTCCAGGTATTCGCGCTGGGCCTCGACCAGGCCGTCCCAGCCGTCCAGCCGGGCACTGGCCAGCGCGGCGCCGACCTGGTCGCGGACGGCGGGCAGCGAGCGGTTGCTGGACCACCCGTACGCGGCGAGCTTGACCACGCGCAGCCGCTGGCCCGGTTCGAGCTTGCAGGCCACCGTGGTGCGCAGCCAGTCCGGGTGGCCCTCGGTGGTGACCGCGTGCCGGCCGGGCGCCTCCACGAGGTGCTCCATCGCCGCGGCCATCCGCAGATCGCTGGCCTTCGTGCGGTGCACCAGCAGGCCGCCGGTGCGCTGCTCCAGCATCTCCTCGGCCTGCAGCGGGTGATCCAGCACCGCGGCGACCCGCGGGTCCTTGCTCATGGGCGGCAGCTGCTCGTTGGCGACCAGCTCCGACTGCAGGATCAGCCGGGCCGAGGCGTGCAGCGGCTCGACCTCGTACAGGAACGCGACGACGGCGCGCTGGGTGAAGGAGACCAGCCGGACGGTGCGGATCCGGATCGCCTGCCCGGAGGGCGACACCCATTCGGCGGTGCGTTCCAGGGTCCCGGCGCGCAGGTCGAGGACGCGCTCGTGGGAGCGCAGGTCGCCGTACCGGACGTCGAGGGGTTCGTCGTCGACGAGCAGCCGCATCAGCTTGGCGTTCGTCACGTTGATCATCGTCTGGCCGGACTCGGGGAAGCCGTACCCCGCCTCGGCGTACGGCAGCGGCCGCAGCTCGTAGAACGAGTTCAGGTACGTGCCGGGCAGGCCGTGCGGCTCGCCCTCCTCGAGATTCCCGCGTATCCCGATGTGGCCGTTGGACAGCGCGAAGACCGACTCGGACTGGGCCAGCAGGTCCAGGTCCAGTCGCGTCTCCCGGATGTGCCAAGGGTCGACGGGATAGGCCCGTTCACGGATCACGGTAGTGCCTCTCGTAATGCGAAGGAGAGAGTCTGTGAATCTGTCGAGACTGCTATCGCGTGAGCAGCTCGGAAAGATCTTGTACGACGATGTCGGCGCCGTGGTCGAGCAGCGCCTGGGCCTGGCCCACCCGGTCGACTCCGACGACGATGCCGAAGCCGCCCGCGCGCCCGGCCGCAACCCCGGCCTGGGCATCCTCGAACACTGCGCAATGTTCGGGTGGCGTGTCAAGCAGCTTTGCGGCGTACTGGAAGGTGTCCGGGGCGGGCTTGCCGGGCAGCTGGTGCTCGCGGGCGGTGACGCCGTCCACGCGCGCCTCCAGGAGGTCGGCGATGCCGGCGGCCTCCAGCACGTCCTTGCAGTTGGCGCTGGCCGAGACGACGGCGCGGCGCAGGCCGGCCGACCTCGCGGCGTTCAGGTAGTCCACCGAGCCGGGGTAGACCTGCACCGCCCCCTCTTTGATCTTCTGCAGGACCAGCAGGTTCTTGCGGTTGCCGAGACCGTTGACGGTCGCTGCGTCGGGACCGTCGTCGGGAGTGCCCTCGGGAAGAGTGATACCCCGGGAGGCGAGAAATGTACGCACGCCGTCGGCACGCTGCCGCCCGTCGACGTAACGGTGGTAGTCGGTGCCCTCGTCGAACGGTACGAATTCCTGCCCGTGGTCGGCGGACCAGTCGCGCAGGAACGCGTCGAAGGTCTGCTTCCAGGCGGCGTTGTGTACCAGCGCGGTCTGGGTCAGAACGCCGTCAAGGTCGAACAGGCAGGCGGTGACATGAGGTGGAAGTCCGAGCACTGGCCCAATGTAGTCGCGCCGCCCGCACTTCGCGGCGGAAAGGCCCGCTCACATTTCCCCGGCGATTCCGCTCTGTTAAGTCCGCGGTGGGGTTTCGTTGCTCCACTCAGGGCCGGTGAGCTGGACCCAGGCAGATCCGCAGCCCGATGGTGGTGCCGATCGGGCCGGTGGCGACCGTGACCTCGTCGCACAACTGGTGTGCCAGCCAGATGCCCCGCCCGCCGACCTCGAACGCCTCCGGCACACCGGGACGGCCGAGGAAGCGCTCCGGAATGCCCGGCCCGGAGTCGGTCACGGTGCACCACGCCGAGCCGGCGGTCACCCAGACGACGATGCGTCCGTGACCGCCGGCGTGCAGCACGACGTTGGTGATCACCTCGTTGACCGCCAGCACGAAGCCGTGCAGGCGGTCACCCGCGAAACCGGCCGCCGTGAGGCGGTCGGTCACCTCGTGCCGGACCGTGGTGATGTCGTCGCGGCCGAACGTGCGGTCGAGCAGCACCGGCCCCGCGGAGGTGGGCGACGCAGCCGTACCCGCGTCCGGATCCTGCCTGCCGGCAGCCGGACGCAGCGTCTCCTGGCTCGCGCACGAGCCACTTCTCTCCTCCACCAGCGAGCAGCCTACGCGCTGCGACGCCGGCACGGCAGGCGACAATCCGACCGGGGGCCTCAGAAGAGGTGCGAGATGGTCCGGAAGATCTCCGCGTAGAAGTTGCCGTCGATGTCCCGGTAGAGGCTGAACTTCATGCCGGGGCTGCCGAAGAACGGCCGCAGCGTCCAGGCCAGCTGGGTGCCGACGAAACCGAACAGCAGGATCCAGACGTACAGCAGCGCCATGCTCGGCGGCGTGGCCGCGGCCTGGGGACGGGGCAGCGGGCGTCCGAGCGGCTGCGGGACGAGTTGGTAACCCGGCGGCACCTGCACCGGGGCCTGCGCGGGGACGGTCTGGGTCAGCGTGGCGGTGCCGCCGTTGCCGTTGCCGTTGGCGGGCACGGTCACCGGCGCGGCGGCCTGGGCGGGCGCGGCCGGGTCGGCACCGGCCGGGTCGGCGGGCGGGACGGCGGGCGGGGCGGGCGGGACGGGCGGGACGGCGGGCGCGGCCTGCGCCGAGCGGGGGGCCAGCAGGCCGTGCTCGTTGAGCACCTTCATGCCGCCGGTCAGGAAGCGCAGCCCGACCAGCGCCGACAGCGCCAGGATCGCCACGTTGAGCAGCTTGAAGAAGCCGTAGTCCGGCGCGGTGATGAGGAAGAACAGGCTGATCGGCGCGAACGCGAGGGCCAGCATGGCGGTGACGGTCAGCGCCACCATCACCAGCGACAGCGACTGCCGTACCGACAGCCGGGCGCCGAAGACGAGGTTGAAGAGGTACAGCGTGGGCAGGCAGATGGCCAGCGTGACCAGGAACAGCAGCGGCAGCTTCAGCGCCGAGGTCAACGCCATCAGCACACTGTGGAACGAGCCCAGCACGGCGCCGTAGCAGGCGAGCGCGATCACCGTACTGATCAGCATCTGACCGGTCAGGCGGGTGAGCCCCCGGTCCTCCACCACCTGCTGCCAGATGCCCTGGCGGTCCCGCAGGATGCGTTCGATCACCAACAACCCGGACGAATTAGCCATGCTGACCCCTCACGGAAGTGACGTCGATACGCCATCGCATCGACGTGCGGGTGAGGCTAGACCATGGTGTCAAGAATTGGACAGCCCTCAGCGCCAACCGATGTCGATGCGGTCCCCGCGGTCGTCGAAGAAGTGCAGCGCGTCCATGCGTACGGCGACCGACAGCGGGTGCCCCGGCGACACGGCGGGGTACGGCGCCAGCCGCACCGCCAGCTCCGCCGGACGCCGGTGATGGCGTCCGGGGTCGTTCAGCACGCTGGTGCGCTGAGCGGGTTCGAGCGTGGCCACCGCCGAGCGCTCACCGCGCCCGGTCAGGCGCTGCAGCGCGCTCCCGACGCGGCGCAGCGCCCCGCCCGGCACGGCCTGCTGCGGCGCCTTCCCGCCCAGCTCGTCGACGACGATCGCGGTGGCGCCGATGTCCAGGAACGCCAGCGACTCGTGCCCGTGGTGCTCCAGGAAGCGGATCCGGCCGTGCAGCACGTCGCCCTGGGTGTCCGGCGAGACCGGGGTGAGCGCCTCGGCCCGCACGCCCACCACGATGCGCTCGCCGTGGTAGCGCGCGACCGCCCGGGCCCGGATGTCGGTCCACGGCAGGTACAGGGCCTGCTCCCCGAAGTTCAGCGTGACGTACCGGTCGAGGTGCACGTACACCTGGGCTTCCAGCAGGTTCATCCGGGGGGCACCGAGGAAGGCGGCGACGTACAGGGTGGCGGGGCGGCCGTACACCTCGGTGGGGGTCCCGATGTCCTGCAGCACGCCGCGGCGCATGATCGCGACGCGGTCGGCCATGGTCAGCGCCTCGGCCTGGTCGTGCGTCACGTACATGGTGGTGACGCCCAGCTCGCGGGTCAGGCCGGTGATCTCGGCCCGCAGCTCGGCGCGCAGGCCGCTGTCCAGGTTGGACAGCGGCTCGTCCATGAGGAACAGGCCGGGGCGGCGCACGATCGCGCGGCCCATCGCGACCCGCTGGCGCTGGCCGCCGGAGAGCTGGCCCGGCTTACGCCCGAGCACCTCGGCGATGCCGAGCGCGCTGGCCACGTCGCCGACGCGTTCCATCCGGGGCGCCGGGTCTACCCCGGAGAGCTTGAGCGGGAAGCCGATGTTGTCGCCGACCGTCATGTGCGGGTACAGCGCGAAGTCCTGGAACACCATCGCGATGCTGCGGTCGCGCGGCGGCACGTCCATGACCGGCGCGCCGTTGAGCAGGATCTCGCCCGCGGTGGGGTCCTCCAGCCCGGCGATCATGCGCAGGACCGTGGACTTGCCGCACCCGGAGGGACCCAGCAGCACGAGGAACTCGCCGTCGTTCACGTCCATGCTGACCCTGTCGACGGCCAGGGTGCCGCCGGGCCAGACCTTGGTGACGTCCTTGAGCGCGACGGTCGACACCGTCCACCTCCTGCATGTGCGACCCGTGATCCGGGCCGTCACGTGGCCCGAGCGATCCGGCCTACTGTGACCAACAGTATTGATCCCTAGCCATCGGGTGAACGTTCCATTTGCACACCGTGACCAGGCGATTACAAAGATCATCGATCACGCTGCGCGTGGACCATCCATCGCGCTCCGTCACCACGGCAGGAAACTGTCCAATGCGCTGCGTTACGAACGCGCGGCCCGGCGATCCACCGCCGCCTGCACCACCACCGCACCCGCCACCCACAGCGCCAGCACCGCCTCGGCGTCCGTCGCCAGGCCCGCCACACCGGCCGCCGCCAGCAGCAGCACCCGGCCGTCCCAGCCGAGCACCGCGCCGGTCGCCGCGGCCACGGGTGCCGCCTTCTCCATCCGCGCCGTGACGTCGTAGTGCCGCACCGCCAGCGCGAACAACAGCGCGTAGGTGACCGGCGTGGGCACGTCGCCGACCAGCGAGACCGCGACCACGGTCAGATACTCGGCCGCACGCAGCGCGGCGGGCACCAGCCAGTCGAGCGGCCCGTCGTGCGGCGCCCGGGCCGCCAGCCCGGCGCCCAGCACGAGCAACGCCGCGACCGCCAGCGCGATCCGGGCCGCGCCGCCCGGCGGCGCGGCGACGAGCAGCACCGCGATCAGCACCGCCGGCACCAGCGCGGCCGCCGCGGCGAGCGCCAGCGGAGCGGGCCAGCCCGCCCGCGCGAGGACGTGCCGCACCAGCGGGCCGTCGTCGCGGTGCCGCGCCCGGTCCGGCCGGTCCAGCACGGCGACGCGCATCGACAGCGCCCGCAACGAGCGCAGCCCCAAGGTGTACGCGAACGCCAGCGCTCCCCACGCCAGCACCCCGGCCAGCGCCACCCGACCGTTCGTCGCTGCCGCCAGCACCGCGATCAGCGCCCACCGCTCGCCGATCGGGAACACCACGATCCGCTTCAGCCAGTACGCCGGCGAGCCCGTGTCCGCCTGCACCCGGTTGGAGGCCCGGCTCAGCCGCGCGCCGACCCCGCCCGCGCCGCCCGCCGCGGCACCGCCGCCCCGGGCGGCCGCCTCGTCGTGCAGCGCCCCGTACCAGGCGTCGGTCATGTGCCGGACCGTCTGCAGCACGATCGCCGCGATCGCCAGCGGCCACGCGTACGGCAGCCCGATGCGTTCCGCCCCGGCGGCCAGACCGGCGTAGACCACGTACTCCTTGGCCCGGTCGGCCATCGTGTCCAGCCAGCCGCCGAACGCGCCGAAGCTGCGGGTGTAGCGGGCCAGCTGCCCGTCCACGCAGTCCAGCACGAAGCCGAGGTACAGCAGCACCGCCCCGGCGATCATGGCGGGCCGCGACGCCTGCCAGAACGCCAGCGCGGCGCCCACCGCGAACAGCACAGACAGCCACGTCACCGCGGTCGGGGTCAGACCGAGCCGGGCACACGCCCGGGTGACCAGCGGCGACCAGCTGCTCACCGCGTACGTGGTGAAGAAGTCGTCGCGTTCCTTGACCGCCTCCCGCAGCCGGGCCGCGTCCTCGTCCACCGCGGCCACCTCGGCGCGCGCGGCGCTCAGCTCGGCGTCCGTGCCGACCCGGGCGGCGCGCAGCAGCCGCACCCGGGTGGCGACCGGCACCAGCCCGGCGTCCAGCAGGGCGGGCAGCAGCGCGTCCACGGCGTTGCGGACGCCGGTGGCCACCCCGCTCCCGGCGTCGGAACCCTCGTCGGCGGCCTCGGCGGCCCGGTTCGCGGCCGACGCCAGCAGCGGCAGGTCGGCCGGGGCCACGCAGAGCGCGCCGAGGAACCGGACCGTGCCCTCGCCGTCCGGGGCGGCCACCAGGCGGCCGCGATCCTCGCGCAGGTCGCCGTGCTCGGCCGGAGCCACCAGGGCGGTGCTGCGCCCGGCAGGCTCGGTCGCCAGCGTCCACAGCAGACTGTGGTGGGCGACGAGGTCGTCCGCGACCACGATCAGGCGCTGACCGTCGCCGCCGCCGTCCGGGCTGTGCTCGGTCGCGAGCTCGGCGAGGTGGCGCAACTGGGCCGGCACGTCCTCGGCGCTCGCGGGGGACACCAGCACGGTGGCCCCGGCCTCGAGCAGCGCGGCGGTCAGGCTGTCGGCGAGCCGGGCGGCCGAGTCCGGGTCGAGATCGTTGCCGGTGCTGCCGCAGAGCACGGCCTGCGTCACCGCTGCCTCACCGCGCCTCCTCGTCGCCCATCGGGACCGTGGGCCTGCCTAGCCGAAACCCGGACGAGGTTACCGGACCGGGAAGGGAACGGACGTCGTAGCCGACCCTCACGTTAACAACGAGCCTCAGCCGGTACGGGTCCCCCTTACGGGAGGCGTCCGCCGGATCTCCACCCACGGGCTGAGGGACGGCGAGCGCGCCGAACCTACCGTCGATGGTGGTCGCGGCGTTCCCGCCGGGGCCACCATCGAAGGAGGAATCGCGATGAACCGCCTGACCCGGCCCCGCAACGACCGGTGGATCGCCGGGGTCTGCTCCGGCCTGGCCCGTCGCTTCGGCGTCTCGCCCAGCCTGGTCCGCCTGGCCTTCGTCCTGTCCTGCCTGCTGCCCGGCCCACAGTTCCTGATCTACCTGGTGCTCTGGGTGCTGATGCCCAACGAGTGATCAGGGATTCGCGAACGTCACGGTGACCGAGGTGTACCCGAGGCGGCCGAACAGGCTGGTCAGCATCTTCTCGGCGTTCTCCCGGGCGCGCCGGTCCAGCCCGCTGCCCTGGGCGGCCTCGGTGATCCGTCGCTGCGCCTCGGCGTACACGCGGTGCTGGGCGTCCGGGTCCTCGCGGAACGCGTCGCCGATCCGGTTGAGCAGGCCCCGCTCCTGCGCCACCACGTAGCTGCGCTCCAGGTCGAGGGCGGCCGGTGCCAGTTGCGGGGCGGGCAGCGTGACACGGACGGACTTGGCGGCGTTGTCGACCGTGACCGCGTCGCCGCCGAGGGTGCCGAAGTCGACGTACGCCTCGACCGTGCCGGAGCCGACGAACAGGGTGCGCTGGTTCAGCAGGAAGTCTGGGACGTTCTCCCGGTGCTCCTGCAGGTCCACGATGACCTGGAAGGTGCCGTCGGCGGCCACGTACCGGCTCAGATCGCGCATCGACTGCAGCAGCACCGGCTGGCTGCGGTCGGTCGTCCGGTCCGAGAACGGGTTGTCGAAGCTCGGCAGCACGTTCACCGCCCGCAGGCCCAGGCAGGCCGCGACCAGCACGGCGAACACCGCGCCCGTGAAGATCAGCAGCCGGGCGAGGCCGGACCGCCCCACCGGGGGGTCGGGCCAGGCGGCGCCGGACCCGGTGGGCCCAGCAACGCCCGGCCCTGGCTCGGCCGGGTCCGGCCCGGCGCCGGTGGGGCGGGCCTGATCCGGGCCACGCGGCTCGGCGCGGCCCGGCTCGTATGCGGGATATTCCTTGGTCGGGTCGTCGATGTCGCGGCGCTCGGCCATCGTCCTCACCCCCTGGTGTTGCTACCCAAGGTACGGATGAGACGAAACCCCGGCGTGGGCTCAGCCCGCGAACGCGCTCAGCCCGGTCAGCTGCTGGCCCAGCACGAGCTGGTGGATCTCCGAGGTGCCCTCGTAGGTCAGCACGCTCTCCAGGTTGTTCGCGTGCCGCATGATCGGGTACTCGCCGCTGACGCCGTTCGCGCCCAGGATCGTGCGGCACTGCCGGGCGATCGCGATGGCCTCGCGGACGTTGTTCAGCTTGCCCGCGCTGACCTGCTCCGGGCGCAGTCCCACCGCGTCGTGCCGGCGGCCCAGGTGCATCGCCAGCAGGTAGCCTTTCTGCAGTTCCAGAGCCATGTCCGCGAACTTCGCCTGGGTCAGCTGGAAGCCCGCGATCGGGCGGCCGAACTGCTCCCGGCTGCCCGCGTACGCGATCGCGGTGTCCAGGCAGTCGCGGGCCGCGCCGAGCGAGCCCCACACGATGCCGAACCGGGCCTCGGTCAGGCAGGACAGCGGGGCCTTGAGCCCGCGCGCGTCGGGCAGCCGGGCCGCCTCGGGCAGCCGGACCTCGTCCAGGGTGATCTCGCCGGTGGCCGAGGCGCGCAGCGACATCTTGTGCCGCACCTCGCGGGCCGCGAAGCCGGGGGTGTCGGTCGGCACCGCGAACCCGACCACCCCTTCCTCGGCGCGGGCCCAGATCACCGCCACGTCCGCGACGGGAGCGTTGGTGATCCACATCTTGCCGCCGGTGAGGATCCAGTCCGCGCCGTCCCGGCGGGCCCGGGTGGCCATGGCGGCCGGGTCGGAGCCGTGGTCCGGCTCGGTCAGGCCGAAGCAGCCGATCAGCTCGCCCGCGGCCATCCCCGGCAGCCAGCACTGCTTCTGCTCCTCGGAGCCGTAGCGCCAGATGGCGTACATGGCCAGGGAGCCCTGCACCGAGATCAGCGAGCGGACCCCGGAGTCCGCCGCCTCCATCTCCAGGCAGGCCAGCCCGTACGCGACCGCGGAGGAGCCGGCGCAGCCGTACCCCTTCAGGTGCATGCCGAGCAGGCCCAGCTTGCCGAACTCCAGGGCCAGGTCACGGACGGGGACCTCGCCGCGCTCGTACCAGTCGGCCACGTACGGGCGGACCCGGTCGTCGGCGACCCGGCGCACGAGCGCGCGCACGTCGCGCTCCTCGTCGGTCAGCAGGGAGTCGAGGTCGAGGAGGTCGAACGCGGAAACGGCCATGAGGCAGACGTTAGAGGACCAGGACCCGGGCGTGAATCTGGTTGCGCTGCTGCAGGGCCGCACGCAACGCCCGGTGCAGGCCGTCCTCCAGGTAGAGGGCGCCCTGATACTCCACCACGTGCGGGAAGAGGTCGCCGTAGAAGGTCGAGTCCTCGGCCAGCAGCTTGTCGAGCGCCAGCTCACGTTTGGTGGTGATGAGGTCGGCCAGCCGGATCGGACGCGGCGGGATCTCCGCCCACATCTTCAGCGTGGTGTGGTGGTCGGGATACGGGGCACCGTCCCGCACCGCTTTGAAGATCACGACGGCACGCCCCTTCCGCTCCAGCCCGTCCTTTACCCAGCCCACCGGCCATGATGCACCACATCGTCCACCGGGCGATGCCCCCTGCGCAGTGACGGGGACCTCTTGTCGGGTAGCTGGTAACCCACCGTGAGCGCCCCGATGGGGCTGAATTCGGGCGGCACCCCGAACGCCTCCTTGAACGCCTCGACCCGGGCGGCGGGCAGACCGATGAAGCAGGAGCCCAGCCCCTCGTTCACCGCGGTCAGGTGCATCAGCAGCGCCGCGAAGCCGGTGTCGATGTGCCAGTACGGCGCGGGCCAGTGCGACTCGTCCCGGTCCGTCCAGCCCTTGTCCGGCTGGGCGTAGCGCTCCAGGTAGGCGGACTTGTTGGACAACGGGATGACGATCAGGGTGGCCGCCCGCATCCGGTCCAGCCACGAGCCGTGCCAGCCCTCGTCGGCCGGGGCGTCGCCGAGATGGCCCTCCGTGGTCACCTGCCAGTACCTGGCCCGGTCCTCGGCCTTGGTCAGCACCAGGAAGCCCCAGCCCTGGGAGAACCCGGCCGACGGCGCCCGCAGCGCGTGCTTGACAATCTTGTCGACCAGCTCCGGCGGGACCGCCCGGTCCGGGTCGTAGGTACGCACCATCCGCCGCCTGCGGACCACCTCGTCGAAATCCACTACGGTCGCACCCCCCATGACGCGGCCCAGCCCTCCCCCGGGGCGAGCACGATCAGATCCCGGCCGGAGCGGAACGCGTCCGGTGGGCAGGTCATCGGCTCGATCGCCACGGACCGGCGGAACCGCTCTCCGCGCAGCGTGTCCGACGTGAAAACCTGCCACCACGCGAAGTGGCGGTCCCCCCAGATGGTGACCTGGGCGCCGCCCGCCGGTGCGGCGATCGTCACCGACGAGCCGCCGTCCGCGTCGTACGCGAGGTCACCGAACGTGGTGTCCAGGACGAGGTCGCCGATCCGGCGCGGCGCGCTGAAGTCGTACTCCGAGCCGGCGATCTTCACGGCCCCGATCGGCAGCAGGCGGCCGTCGGCCAGGATCCTGGTCCGTGCCGGCACCCGCAGCAGGATGTCGTCCACGGCCACCCCGGGCAGCCGCAGGTACGGGTGGACCGAGTAGCCCCACGGCGCCTCGGAGTCACTCGTATTGGTGACCTCCTGGTCGCAGCGCAGCCCGCCGGGGCCCACGCTCCACCGGGTGCGCAGCGCCAGCGACCACGGGTAGCCCGCCTGCGCCGCCAGGTCGCACTCCAGGGTCACCGCGTCCGGGGCCTGGTCGGCCAGCCGCCAGCGCACCCAGTTCACCAGGCCGTGGATGGCGGTGCCCCGGGCCGGCTCGGTCAGCGGCAACTGGTGCGTCACCCCGTGGAACGTGTAGCGGCCGTCGCGGATCCGGTTGGGCCAGGGCGCCAGCACCTGACCCGCGGACGCGGGCGACAGCTCGTGCTCGGTGAACCCGTCGACGACCTCGCGATCGCCCACCTCATATGCGCGCAGCACACCGCCGACCTCCGCGAGGGTCGCCCGGTGCTCACCTGATTCGATCGTCCACTGCAACCCGGATTTCGCCGGAACGACGCTCGTCATGCCTGGACACTATCGGGTCCCACCGTCATCGCCAGGTGGCGGGCGGTAGCGGTACAACGCCGGGAAAGCGAGCGCCAGCACCACCGTCAGGCCCGCTGCCAGCAGACCACCGCCCACCCAGGACACGGTCGGACCGGCGACGTCGGCGGTCGCGCCCGCGCGGAGGTCACCCAGCCGGGGACCACCGGCCACCACGACCGTGAAGACCCCCTGCAGCCGACCGCGCAGCCGGTCCGGGGCGTACGTCTGCAGGATCGACTGCCGGTACACCGCGCTGACCAGGTCGGCGGCTCCGGCCACGGCCAGCAGCAGCACCATCAGCCACAGGTCGTGGGCCAGCCCGGACAGCGCGACGGCCAGCCCCCAGCCGATCACGGCCACGATCAGGGCGAGGCCCTGGCGGCGGATCCGGCCGATCCAGCCGGAGGTCAGGCCACCGACCACCGAGCCGAGCGCGATCGCGCTGAACAACCAGCCGACCGCCGCGCCGCCGCCGAACCGCTCCGCGGCCACCTCCGGGAACAACGCCCGCGGCATCGCGAACACCATCGCCACGATGTCGACCGCGAACGAGAGCAGCAGCACCTGCTTGGTCGCCAGGAAGCGCAGGCCGTCGGCGATCCCGCGCAGCCCGGCCGTGGGGCGCGGCTCGTCGTCCGGTCCGGCCAGCGGCGGGATCGAGGGCAGCCGCCAGGTCGCCCAGAAGGAGATGGTGAACAGCAGCACGTCGACCGCGTACGCGACCGTCACGCCCGTACCCGTGGCGAAGGTCCCGAAGATCAGGCCCGCGGCCAGCGGGCCCAGCACCCCGCCCACCGTCGTGGTGGTGTAGGACAGGGTGTTGGCGGCCGGGACCATCTCGCCCGGCACGACCCGCGGGATGATCGCCTGCCGGGCGGGCGAGCTGACCGCGAAGCCCACCGACTGCACCGCGGTGATCGCCAGCAGCAGCCAGGCGCTGTCGAGGTGCAGCAGCGCCTGCGCCAGCAGGCCGAGGGTGGCCAGCCAGGCCAGCGTCGAGCTGGCCAGCAGCAGGAGCCGCCGGTCCACCACGTCGGCCGCGGCCCCGCCCCACAACCCGAAGATCAGCAGGGGTACGAGTGCGGCCACGCCCAGCAGCCCCACCCAGCCCGACGAGTTCGTCAGCGCGAACATCTGCACCGGCACGGCCACCGCGGTGAACTGGTACCCGAAGAACGAGACCCCGTTGCCCACCCACATCCGGCGGTACGCGGGCACCGCCAGGGGGCGGGTGTCGATCACCCAGCGGCGGCGCTTCGCGGTAAGCTCCGACGTCACGGCGCGAGCCGCTCGACCACCCAGGCCGTGTCCGCGCGCCGGTAGCGCAGCCGGTCGTGCAGGCGGTCGGCGCGGCCCTGCCAGAACTCCACGGTCTCCGGCACCACCCGCAGTCCACCCCAGTGCGGCGGTGCGGGCACCGGATCGGCGTCCCCGAACCGCTCGCGGGCCTCGGCCAGCCCCGCCTCCAGGGCGGCGCGGTCCGGCACCACCCGCGACTGCGGGCTGGCCCAGGCGCCGAGCTGCGATCCGCGCGGCCGCTCGGCGAAGTACGCGTCGGTCTCCGCCCGCCCGACCCGCTCGACCGCGCCCGTGACGATCACCTGCCGCTGCATCGGGAACCACGGGAAGACCAGGCTCGCGTACGGGTTCTCGGCGACCTCGGTCCCCTTGCGGGAGTCGTAGTTGGTGAACAGGACGAAGCCATGGTCGTCGTACCCCTTGAGCAGCACCGTCCGGGCCGACGGCCGCCCCCCGCGGGAGGCCGTGGCCAGCACCATGGCGTTGGGTTCCGGCAGGCCCCCCGCGACCGCCTCGGCGAACCAGCGGCCGAACTGGACCCGCCAGTCCGCCGCCAGGTCGGCCTCCAGCAGCGGCCCCCGTTCGGTGTAGTCGCGCCGCATCACGGCCGGCGCTGGTGGTTCGCGTGTCACCCGATCCCCTTCGACAATTTTCGTATCGAACCTAAGTCGCCACCGCCGCCGCGTCTCCTCGGCGAGGATAGGTGTCGCAGACGGCACATTCCCCGTTGCTCGACCGGCCGGGCGAGCGCGGGCAAGATGAAACACTCACGGCTTCACGGGGCCATTTCCAGGAGGCGACGTGTCCGACTTCAAACCGGGACTGGAAGGCGTCATCGCCTTCGAGACCGAGATCGCCGAACCCGACAAGGCCGGCGGCGCGCTGCGCTACCGGGGCGTCGACATCGAGGATCTCATCGGTCAGGTGTCCTTCGGCAACGTGTGGGCGTTGCTGGTGGACGGGCGGTTCGGTCCCGGGCTGCCGCCCGCCGAGCCGTTCCCGGTTCCGGTGCACTCCGGCGACATCCGCGTCGACGTGCAGTCCGCGGTCGCCATGCTCGCCCCGTACTGGGGGCTCAACCAGCTGCTCGACATCGACGACGAGCAGACCCGTTCCGACCTGGCCCGGGTGTCGGTCACCGCGCTGTCGTTCGTGGCCCAGGCGGCCCGGGGGCTGGGCCTGCCCGCCGTGCCGCAGAAGGACATCGACAAGGCGACGACGATCGTCGAGCGGTTCATGAAGCGCTGGCGCGGCGAGCCGGACCCGCGGCACGTCAAGGCGGTCGACGCGTACTTCATCTCGGCCGCGGAGCACGGGCTCAACGCGTCCACCTTCACGGCCCGCATCGTGGCCTCCACCGGCGCGGACGCCGCCGCCTGCATCTCCTCGGGCATCGGGGCCCTGTCGGGCCCGCTGCACGGCGGCGCGCCCTCCCGGGTGCTGCACATGATCGAGGCCGTCGAGCGCAGCGGCGACGCCGAAGGGTACGTGAAAGGCGTGCTCGACCGCGGCGAGCGGCTGATGGGCTTCGGCCACCGCGTCTACCGCGCCGAGGACCCGCGCGCCCGCGTGCTGCGCCGCACCGCCCGCGAGCTGGGCGCCCCCCGCTACGAGGTGGCCGAGGCCCTGGAACGCGCCGCGCTGGCGGAGCTACAGGCCCGCAAGCCCGACCGGGTGCTGGCCACCAACGTGGAGTTCTGGTCCGCCGTGGTGCTGGACTTCGCCGAGGTGCCGTCGCACATGTTCACCTCCATGTTCACCTGCGCCCGGGTCGCCGGGTGGAGCGCGCACATCCTGGAGCAGAAGAAGCTCGGCCGCATCGTGCGCCCCAGCGCCCGGTACGTGGGCCCCGCGACCCGCAAGCCGCAGGACGTCGAGGGCTGGGACGCGGTACCGCACAACGCCTGATCAACTGGCGGTGGGAGGATGGGCGTCGGCAACGGCGCCCCCGATCTTCGTCTCCCTGGGAGGACTCGCGTGGCTGACGGCATCCGGATTCCCGACGAGCTCAAGCCGGTGGACGGGCGGTTCGGCTCCGGGCCGAGCAAGGTCCGTCCCGAGGGTGCCGAGGCGCTGGCCGCGGTCTCCCGCACGTACCTGGGCACCTCGCACCGGCAGCGGACCGTCAAGGACCAGGTGGCGCGGCTGCGCCGGGGCGTCGCGGAGTTCTTCTCCGCCCCCGACGGCTACGAGGTGATCCTCTCCAACGGTGGCACCAGCGCGTTCTGGGACACCGCCGCGTTCGGGCTGGTCCGGGACAAGGCCCAGTTCGCGGAGTTCGGCGAGTTCGGCGCCAAGTTCGCCAAGGCGGTCGCGGACGCCCCGTTCCTGGCCGAGCCGACCGTGCACCGCGCTCCGGGCGGCCAGGCGGCGTTCCTGCGCGCCGAGGCGGGCGTCGACGTGTACGCCAGCGTGCACAACGAGACCTCGACCGGCGTGGCCGTCCCGGTGCGCCGGGTGGCCGGGGCCGACCCGGGCGCCCTGCTGCTCACCGACGCCACGTCGGGCGGCGGCAGCCTGGACGTCGACGTGTCCGAGACGGACGTGTACTACCTCGCACCGCAGAAGGCGCTGGGCTCCGACGGCGGCATCTGGCTGGCGCTGATGTCCCCGGCCGCCATCGAGCGGGCGTTCGAGGTCAAGGGCACCGGGCGCTACATCCCGCAGTTCCTGGACCTGGTCACCGCGATCGAGCAGTCCCGGCTGGAGCAGACGTACAACACCCCGGCGCTGGCCACGGTGTTCCTCGCCGCCGAGCAGCTGGACTGGATGAACGCACAGGGCGGCCTGGCCTGGGCGGCCAAGCGCAGCGCCGAGAGCGCCGCCGCCCTGTACGGCTGGGCCGACCGCAGCGACTACGCCACCCCGTTCGTCACGGACCCGGCGCTGCGCTCCAACGCGGTCGCCACGATCGACTTCGCGGACGGGGTGGACGCGGCCGCGCTGGCCAAGGTCCTGCGCGCGAACGACATCGTGGACACCGAGCCGTACCGCAAGCTGGGACGCAACCAACTGCGGATCGCGCTGTACCCCACGGTGGATCCCTCGGACGTGGAGGCACTGACTACCTGCATCGACTACGTCGTGCCACGACTGTGACGCGATCGAGGCAAAGATCATCAACGCAGGTCAACGAGTCCCCGGCGTGGCTTACTCCCATTGGGTGACCGGTCGGCGTACGGTGTTGGCGAAACGCGACCGGGTAACTGAGTCTCGGGAGCACGGGCGTCGAGCCGGTCGGCGCCGGTAGGCAAGGCCAGCGACGGGACGGAGGCAACGCATGCGGCCGGTACGCTTCGTCGCCCTTTCCGAGGACGGTCAGGCCCTGGTGCTCGCCGACGAGGTCGGCCGGCTCCTGGCGCTTCCGCTCGACGACCGGATCGCGGGTGCGCTGCACGCCGACAGCCACCCGCACTCGCCCGCCCCGATCGGGTCGGCGGTCGCGGTGGTCGCCGCCGAGGTGACACCGTCGCTGTCGCCGCGCGACATCCAGTCCCGCATCCGCTCGGGCGAGTCCGCGGAGGACGTCGCCCGGATCGCGGGCGTCCCGGTCGACCGGGTGCTGCGCTACGCGGGCCCGGTGCTGCAGGAGCGGGCCATGCTGGCCCAGCACGCGCGGCGGACCAGGCTCAAGACCTCCGACTCGGGCGCGGCGCTGGCCGAGGTCGTGGACAGCCGGCTGGCCCAGCACGGCATCGACACCGAGAAGATCTCCTGGGACGCGTACCGGCGCGACGACGGCACCTGGCGCATCGTGGCCACCTGGCCGTCCGGCAAGGCGACCGCGCAGGCGATGTGGGATCTCGACAAGAGCCGCCAGATGGTGTCCCCCCACGACGACATGGCGCAGTACCTCTGCGCCGAGCGGCCGACCCAGATCCTCGGCCAGGACCCGGTTCCGGAGCGCGGCCACGGCCTGCCCAGCCCGGCGCGGGCGGCGGAGCCCATCCGGGGCGGCCACGGCCTGCCCGGCGGCCCGACCACCGAGACGCCACGGCCGGCCCGTGACCCCGTGCGCGGCGGGCGCGACCCGATCCGCGCGGGGCGCGACGCCCTGCTGGCCTCGCTGGACCGCCCGCTCAGCAGCGGCTCCGGCCGCGGCCTGGAGCCGGCGGCCCACCCGGAGCCCCGCCGGCCCGTGTCGGGCGGCGCCGCCGCGCTGCTCGGCGGCGGGGCGGGTTCCGCGTTCGACGACGACGCCGACCTGCCGAAAGAGGTCCCGGCGGTGCCGTCCCTGGCGGTGCTGCGTCCGCGACGCGCGGGCGGGCAGGGCACCCAACCGGCCGGCGACGCCGACGACAGCAAGCCGCGCAAGCGCCTGCCGAGCTGGGACGACGTCCTGTTCGGCGGCGGCCCCGCCGCCCGCGAGAGCTCCTGACCGACCGCCGCCGTTCTCCGTTCATGAGCAACAAGCCCGAGCTGGCTCTGCCGGAGTCCTGGGACCACGTCGCCGCGCGGTGGGAGCGCGGATCTCGACGAGGTGGTCGCCACGCTGGAGCGCTGGCTGCGCACCCTGTCGGCCACCGGCGCGCTGCCGCCGGACTCCGCGGTCTGACGGGTCCGGCGGGACGAGCCCGTCGTCAGGCCGCGGCCGCCGTGCGGGAGCTCTCGGCGGACGGGGCCGGCTCGGCCGACGACGCCGGGTGTACCAGGGTCAGCCTTGGGCGGGGCCGGACCCGCAGCCGGAGCCGCTCACCGCTGGAGCCCAACTGCCACACCAGGGCGCCGAGAGCGGCGACGAAGCAGACCAGACCGGCGGCCCAGATGCTGGCGGGCACCCCGAAATGCTCACCCCACCACCCGGACAGCGACGCCCCGATCGGCGTGGTGCCGAGGAACACGAGCACGTACAGCGCCATGACCCGGCCCCGGTAGGCCGCGTCGACTCCCATCTGGACCCGGTGGTTGGCGGCCTGGGCGAGGTACATGGAGCAGAACCCGGTCGGGACGAGCAGCAGCACCGCGACCGCGAAGGTGGGCGCGAAGCCGAGGGCGAACTCCAGCAGGCCGAAGGCGAGCGCGGCGCCGAGCACGACGTACATGCTGGGTCGGGCCCGCCGGGCGCTGCCCGCGAGGGCCCCGCCGAGCGCGCCCACGGCGAGCCCGGTGCTGAGCAGCCCGAACGACGATGGACCGGCGTGGAAGTTGATCTTTGCCAGCGCCGCGAGCGTGACCGGGAAGTTGAAGCCGATCATGCCGACCACGGCCATCAGGGCGATCGGCAGCATCAGATCCGGCCGGTCGCGCACATACCGCAGGCCGTCCACGAGCCCGGCCTGCCCGGCCTTGCGGGCACGCTCCTCGCGGTACAGCTCGGCGGTGCGCATCCGGCGGTAGCTGAACACCGGCGCGATCGACAGCGCGGTGGCGATCAGGAACACCGGCCCGGTGTGCAGCGTGGCCAGCGCGATCCCGGCCAGCGCCGGGCCCGCGATGCGGGCGGAGTTGAAGGTGGCCGCGGACAGGGCGAGCGCGTTGGGCAGCAGCGGCAGCTCGACCAGCTCGGAGACGAACGCCTGCCGGACCGGGGTCTCGATGGCGTTCGCGACCCCGAGCAGCGCGGCGAACAGGAACACGTGCCACAGCGCGACCACCCCGGCGGCGACCAGCACCGCGAAGACCATCGCGGTGACCGCGAACGCGGCGTTGGCGAGAATCAGCAGCGTGCGCTTGTCGTACCGGTCGGCCAGGGTGCCACCCCACAGGGTGAGCAACAGTACGGGCAGGAACTGCAGCGCCGCGACGACGCCGAGCGCGCCGGGCGAATCCCCGGACAGGTCCAGTACGAGCCAGTCCTGGGCGGTGAACATCATCCACACCCCGACCAGCTTGATCAGCTGCCCGGTGGCGAAGTACCGGTAGTTGCGAACCTGCAGGGACCGGAAGGTCGTGCTCAGCACTGCCCGCACTCGGGTGCGCCTCCTGTCGGGTCGTACGCGTCATCGTCGTGTGACGGGACGACCGGAGGCGGCGGCCTCAGCCGCGGGCGACCTGCTGCAGGATCCGCGCGGCGCGGTCCAGGGTGTCGCGTTCGTCCGGGGTGAGCTCGGCCAGCTGGGTGGCCAGCCACTCGTTGCGGGCCCGCTCGAACTGCGCGTACACCGCCCTACCCTGTTCGGTCGGGGCCAGGATGACCTGACGGCGATCCGTCGGGTGTGGCGTACGAGCCACGAGTCCCTGCTCCTCCAGCTTCCCGACGATCTTGGTCATCGTCGGGGGCTGGACCCGTTCGGTGTCGGCGAGTTCCCGGGGGGTCAGCGCACCGGCCAGCTGGAGGCTGGTCAGCGCGGAGAGCTGACTGAACGTGAGGTCACCGACCGGACGGGCCTGGCGGACGCGCCGGTTGAGCCGGGTGATCGCCTCGCGCAGCAATTTGGCCAGCTGCTCTGGTGTCTCCCGCTCCGCCGCCACAGACCGCCCCATCACGTTGGTTAGCCTAGCTAATGAGCTTGGCTAACGACATCCGATTTGCCGTATGACCGTCGTCACCGGGCACGGTAACGCACCTACCGGAGCACGGCCTCCAACGGACCCCGCAGGAAGTACAGGACGAACAGCGCAGCGATCCCGTACAGGATCGGGTGGACCTGGCGGGCCTTGCCGACGGCCACCTTCAGCACGACGTAGGTGATCGCCCCGGCGCCGATCCCGTTGGAGATCGAGTACGTGAACGGCATCAGCGTGATCGTCAGGAACGCCGGGACCGCGATCTCGTAGTCGGTCCAGTCGATCTGCCGGACCGCCGCCAGCATCAGGAAGCCCACCACCACCAGCGCTGTCGACGCCGCCTCGAACGGCACCACGACCACCAGCGGGGCCAGGAACATCGCCAGCAGGAACAACCCGCCGGTGACCAGGCTGGCCACCCCGGTCCGGGCACCCTCTGCCACGCCGGACGCGCTCTCCACGTACGCGGTGTTGCTGGACACGCTCGCCGCGCCGCCCGCCGCCGCGGCGATCGAGTCGACCAGCAGGATCTCCCGGGTACGCGGCGGCATGCCCTCGGCGTCCAGCAGATCGCCCTCCTGCGCGACCGCCACCATCGACCCCATCGTGTCGAAGAAGTCAGTGATCAGCAGCGTGAAGACGAACATCAGCGCGACCAGCCAGCCCGCCCGGCTCCACGAGCCCAGCACGTCGAACTCGCCGAGCAGCGACAGGTCCGGCGTACTGATGATCGTCTCCGGCAGCTTCGGCACGTTGAGCCGCCACCCGCCCGGATTCGGCTGCCCGTCCACGAACGCCGGACCGACCTGCGCGATCGCCTCCACGACGATCGCCAGCACCGTCGTGGCCAGGATGCCGATCAGGATCGCCCCGCGCACCCGGCGCACGAACAGGATCAGGGTCAGCAGCACCCCGAGCACGAAGACCAGCTCCGGCCAGCTGGTCAGCCGGCCGCTGGCGCCCAGCTCGACCGGGACGACGGAGTTCGCCGCGTCCGGGACCCGCCGCACGAGACCCGCGTCCACCAGCCCGATCAGCATCAGGAACAGGCCGATGCCGACGCCGATCGCGGTCTTCAGCTGCGTGGGCACCGCCCGGAACACAGCGGTACGCAGGCCGGTCAGCACCAGGACCGCGATCACCAGCCCCTCGATGACCACCAGGCCCATCGCGTCGGCCCAGGTCATCTCCGGCGCGATCTCGTACGCCACCAGCGCGTTCACGCCGAGCCCCGCCGCCAGCGCCAGCGGGAACCGGGCGAAAACCCCCATCACGAGCGTCATCACGCCCGCCACCAGCGCCGTACCGGCGGCCAGCGCCGCGATCGGCAGTTTCGCGCCGTCCCCGTCCACCCCGGCACCGAGAATCAGGGGGTTGAGCACCACGATGTAGGCCATCGTGAAGAAGGTGACCAGGCCACCGCGCACTTCGCGCTCCGCCGTGGAACCCCGCGCGGAGATCTCGAAGAACCGGTCGAAAGCATTCGCGGACACAGGCGTCCTCCCAGCACGGGGATCGATGCGGATGATCGTGTCAGTGCGCTACGGGTCGATGGAAGATCAGCTGTGTTACAAAGGGTGAGTGACCAGCGAGAAGCCGCGGATCGAGCCGCTCGACCCGCCGATGGTGCCGTTCGCCCTCGCCGGGATGGCGGCGTTCGCGGTGGCCGGGCTGGTGCTGCTGCTCAACCGCGACTGGTTGCAGGCCCACGGGCACACCGACTGGCTGTGGATCAGCCTCGCCGGTTTCCTGCTCGGGATCCCCGGCCTGCTCACGATGCTGCGACACGACGCGAACCGGCGCCGCCGCCGAGCCCTGAGCCACCCCGAATTCCGCGTGACCGACCCGGGCTAGGAATGCCCGTACGGCTCGGCGGGCTCGCTCGCCTCGACCGAACCAGGGCCCCGGCTGACCGCGACCGGCTCGACCTCACTGTCGTCGTACACCGTCGGCAGCTCGTCGACCGGCTGCTCCGAGGAGCCCAGCAGCGCCTCCGAGTGGGCGCCGCAGCCGTGGTCGGCGCTGACCGCCTTGCCGTCGTCCGGCGCGTACAGGTTGCCGCAGACGCCGAACATCTGCCGCATCGTCCCCGCCAGCGGCAGGTAGAAGCCGCACGTGCCGCAGCGGGCCGTGCGCGGGGCGGCCGTCGAGATCGGCGCCTCCGGCCCGGCGTCGCCGTCGTACCAGCGCTGGGCGGCCTCGACCCGGCCCTCCCGGGACATCACCCGGGCCCGGCCCAGGCCGGCCTCCCAGGAGACCTCCTCGACCGCGGGGTCGTCGCTGAGCACGTAACCCGGAGCGAGGCGCTCGTCGTCCGGTGCGGTCGGCATGAGGTCGCCGACCCCGAGGTCGCCCGGCTGCACCCGCTCGTGCCACGGCACCCAACCCGGGGCCAGCAGCGCGTCCGGGCCGGGCAGCAGCACGGTCTCGCAGACCGTGACATGGCGGCTGCGCGGCACCCGGGTGACCGTCACCGCCCAGCGCCAGCCGCGATACCCGGCCAGGTGACTTTCGAAGAAGTGGGTGACGACCCGGTCCCCTTCGGCCACCGCCTCCAGATGCTCGCCGACGTCGGCGGCATCCACGTCGGTGATGGCCCCACGGGCCACTCCGACGGCATCGGCGCAGACCTGGTCAAGGCGGGCGGCGCGCGCGGCGGTACTCCTGGTCACCCGATCATTGTCCCCTATCGGTGCCCGGTCGCCGCAGCGACTCCCCCAGATCACGGACCATTGGCACGGGACACCTGTCGTCGGCATCAGTCAGGATGAGGCAATGCCACTGCTACGCACGATCGGACGGGCCTTCGGCACCGGTATCAAGGCCGGGCGGCTGCTGGTCCGCGGCTCCGTACGCAGTGGCCGGTGGGCGACCCGCCGAGTCGGCGACGCCCGGGCGCGCGGGGCGGCCCACGAGATCGGCATGGTCCGCCTGTTCGACCTGCACGCGCTGTCCTGCGCCGGGGACACCCTGATCGCGATCGGGCTGGCCGGCACGATCTTCTTCAACGTGCCGCTGGGCGAGGCCCGCAGCAAGGTGGCCCTCTACCTGCTCGTCACGATGGTGCCGTTCGCCCTGCTGGCGCCGGTGATCGGACCGCTGCTCGACCACTTCCGCCACGGCCGCCGGTACGCCCTGGCCGTCACGATGCTCGGCCGCGCGTTCCTCGCCTGGCTGATCTCCGACCACCTGTTCGGCCTCGGGCTGTATCCCGCGGCGTTCGCGGTGCTGGCGCTGTCCCGCGCGTACGGGGTGGCCCGCTCCGCCGCCGTGCCCCGGCTGCTGCCCGACGGGATCGGACTGTCCCAGGTCGGCGCCCGCGCCAGCGTGTACGGCACGTTCGCCGGGGCGATGGTGGCCCCGATCGGGCTCGCCGCGTTCTGGTTCGGTCCGCAGTGGCCGCTGCGGGTGTCGTCGATCATCTTCCTGGTCGGCATGGTCGTCGCGTTGCGGCTGCCACCGCGCGCCGACTCCGACCCGCCCGAGGAGGTCCCCCGCCCGATCCGTACCGCGCTGCGGCTGCGCCGGGGCCCCGACCGCCCGCTGTCGGGCCGGCTGGTCATCGCCACCCTGGTCGGCAGCGCCACCCTGCGCTGCCTGTACGGCTTCCTGCTGCTCTACTTCGCGTTCGCGGTGAAGGGTGGGCAGCTCGACACCACCCTGTTCGGCCGGGACGTGGGCAGCCAGGGCGCGGTGGCGGTGATCGGTGGCGCGCTGGCCGTCGGGACGTTCCTGGCCACCGCGGTCGGCACCAAGCTGCACATCCGGCGCCCCACCGCGTTGCAGTCCAGCGGGCTCACCATCACCGCCGGGGTCGCGGTGCTCGCCACGATCTTCTACGGGCTGGTGATGGTGGCGCTGCTGGCGCTGGTCACCGCCATCTTCAGCGGCATCTCGAAGCTGGCCGTCGACGCCAGCATCCAGGAACGCGTACCGGAACGGCTGCGCGCCAGCGCGTTCGCGCACTCCGAGACCGTACTGATGCTGGCGTGGGTGGCCGGTGGCGCGGTCGGCATCATCCCGATGGACGGCCGGGTCGGCATGATCGTGGCCGCCGCGTTCGCGGTGGTCGCGGCGATCCGCGCGGCCGTGGTGGCGGGCCGGTTGCACGGCGACCACCTGCAGGGCCGCCCCGACGCCACCGTCGACGACGCCACCGTCGACGGCCGCGACGCGGCGGCGCCCAGCGGTGGAGCGAACCCGGCGCCGCCCAGCGGTGGAGCGGACCCGGTAGCGCCCAGCGGCGCGGGCGGCCGGGAAACGCCCAGCGGCGCGGGCGGGCCGGAAACGCCCAACGGCGCCCCGGAGCCGGAAGCGGCCGCCGATGGCTCCCCTGTGCCCGGTGCCGTGCCCGGTGCCGGCCCGCCCGCACGGAACCGGTCCCCGAACGGGTCCGGCCTCCGGACGGCGGCGCCCGGCATCCTTCCCCCCGGCGACACCGACTCGGTCCGCAACGGGGAAGGCCGCCGGTGGGGCCGCTGGCGGCGGCGCGCGGCCCGAGCCGAGCCGGACGCCTCCGGGGCCGTGCCGCCCGGTCGGCGCCCGGCCGACCGGCCCACCGCGACGACGACCGAGAACGCCGCGCCGCCGGCGCCCGCGTCCCGCGATGGCCAGTCCGCCGAGGCGGCCGGTGCCGGGCTGGCGCCGCCCGGCTACCACATCTACCGGCCGTCGTCGGCGGCCCGCCGCGACAACACCGGCAGCGACGCCGATTCCGGCCAGGCCGACCGGTGAGCGCACCGGACCTGCTCGTCGTCACGGCCGTGGCGGCGGAGGCGGACGCCGTACGCGCCGGTGCCGACCCGGCCAGGATCCGGGTCGAGCCCGTGGGGGTGGGTCCCGCCGCCGCGGGGGCCGGGGCGGCCCGGTTGCTGGCCCTCGCCGAGGCGGCGGGCTCGCCGTACCGGGCGGTGCTCAGCGCCGGGATCGGCGGCGGCCTTCCCGGCCGCGCCGCGGTGGGCGCGACCGTGCTCGGGCTCCGGGCGATCGCCGCAGACCTCGGCGCCGAGTCCGCCGACGGCTTCCTGCCCGTCGAGCTGCTCGGCTTCGGCACGAGCGTCATCGACGCGGACGAGACCCTGATCAAGGCCCTGGCGGCCGCGCTGCCCGAGGCGGTGCCGGGCGACATCCTCACGCTCGGCACGGTCACCGGCACGGCCGCGACGGCGACGGCGCTGGCCGCCCGGTTTCCGGCCGCCGCCGCCGAGGCGATGGAGGGCTACGGCGTCGCCTGCGCGGCGGCCGGCGCCGGTACGCCGTTCGCGGAGCTGCGGGCGATCTCGAACGCGGTCGGTCCCCGTGACCGCCTGGCGTGGCGGATCCCCGAGGCGCTGGGCGCGCTGACCCGGGCCGCGCGGGCGCTGTCCGGCCTGCCGCTCTGAACGTGTGGTGGGGCAGACATGCGCCTGCTGAGGCGACCGGGACCACGCTCGGGATACGGTCGGAGCGTGGCGCTCACCCTGGCGGCTTCGCCGTGTCCCAACGACACATTCGTCTTTCACGCGTTGGTGCACGGCCTCGTGCCGGGGGCGCCCGCGATCGACATGACGTTCGCGGACGTGGACGTGACCAACCGGGCCGCCGAGGAGGGGGAGTTCGACCTCGTCAAGGTCAGCTACGCGGCACTGCCCTGGTTGCTCGACAAGTACCACCTGCTGCCGTGCGGCGGCGCGCTCGGGCGCGGCTGCGGACCGCTCGTGCTGACCAGCGGGGACAGCCGCTGGGCCGACGGTGACCTGCGCGGCGCGACCGTGGCGGTGCCGGGCGACCGCACCACCGCGTACCTGCTGTTTCGGCTCTGGACCGGCTGGCGCGCCCCGTCCCGCATCGCCGTCGTGCCGTTCCACGAGATCATGCCGGGCGTGGCGACCGGCCGGTTCGACGTCGGGTTGGTGATCCACGAGGCCCGCTTCACGTACCACCAGTACGGCCTGACGTCGCTGGTCGACCTCGGCGAATGGTGGGAGAAGGACACCGGCCTGCCCATCCCGCTGGGTGCCATCCTGGCCCGCAAGGGCGTCGTCGACCCGCGCGAGGCGGCCGAATGGATCCGCACCTCGGTCAGCATGGCCTGGGCGAACCCGGACGCCAGCCGCGACTTCGTCCTCGAACACGCGCAGGAGATGGAGCTGGACGTGGTACGCCAGCACATCGAGCTGTACGTCAACGAGTACACGCTGGACCTGGGCCCGGAGGGGCTCGCCGCCGCCGACACGCTGCTGGAGCGGGCGGCGGCGGTGGGGGTCATCCCCCTGATCGAGCCCTTGACCGCCTAGACCTCCAGCTCGCGGGCGACCGCGTGCACCAGCTGGGCGACCTTCTGCGCCGTCTTCTTGTCCGGGAAACGGCCGCGGCGCAGGTCCGGCTGCACCTTCGCCTCCAGCACCTTGATCATGTCCTCGACGAGGCCGTGCAGCTCCTCGGCCGGACGGCGGCGCAGCTCCGCCACGGACGGCGGCGCGTCCAGCACCTTCACCCCCAGCGCCTGCGCACCCTTGCGGCTGTCGACGACGCCGAACTCGATCCGCTGACCCGCACGCAGCTCGGCCACGCCGGCGGGCAGCGAACCCTTGGGCAGGAAGACGTCGCCACCCTCATCGCTGGTGACGAAGCCGAAACCCTTCGCCGCGTCGTACCACTTCACTCGACCCGTGGGCACCCGCTGACCTCAACTTCACTCAATGGACACATGCGCTCACGGCAAGGCTATCCAGCCGCGCGCCCGGACCCAACCGCAATCTCCCGCAGCAGCGGGGGGAACTCCATGAGATCGGGCAGCGTGTGGCTGGCGCCGGCGGCGCGCAGTTCGTCGACACTGCACGGACCCGTGGCCACCGCGACCCCCGGTATCCCGGCGGTCGTGGCGGCCACCATGTCGGCGACGTGGTCACCGACGTACCAGCGGACCGAGTGCTCGGCCAGCGCGGCCGCCTTGCCCGCCGCGAACAGGTCACCCGCGACCACATCGGCGTGCAGGCCGAGGTGGGCCAGGTGCAACTCGGCCAGCCGGCCCAGCTTCGAGGTCACGACCACCACCCGCAGGCCCAGCTCGCGCACCGCGGCCAGCGCCTCGACCGCGCCGGGCATCGGCACGGTCGGGGCGACGGCGTGGTCGGGGTACAACGCCCGGAACGTGGCGACGGCCCGCTCGATCTCCTCCGGCGGGAACCACTCGCCCAGCTCCTGCCGCAGCGGGGGTCCGAGCCGGGTCACCGCCAGATCGGCGTCGACATGCACCCCGGTCGCCGCCGTCAGCGCGCGGTACGTCGCCCAGATTCCCGGCCGCGAGTCGATCAGGGTCATGTCCAGGTCGAAGCCGACCGCCGTCATGATCGACTGCACCGAGCGGCACCTCGCCGCGCCTCCCGACGGCCTCGCGGGCGAGGGCCAGGAGAGCATGACAAAGGTGACTGAGCCCTCACGAGGCGGTCGAGGGGCGGTACGTCAGCCGCTCCACCGGCAGCGGGAAGCTCTGGTCGTCGCCGAACGGGGAGGGCGCGGCGGGCCGGTCCGACACCAGCTCGGAGACCACCAGGTGATCGCCCTCCGGCGTACGGGGCTGGCTGCCCGAAACCCCACCGTCGGCCGCCGGGGTGCCCGCTACCTTCGCCTGTGCCACGTTCGTCCCTCCGCATCGCGTCCGAGCCCACGCCCTGGGCCCGTCACCATCGTCCCATGGCGGCTAGCGTGGAACGCGATGGCCACCACCTTCGCCGACCAGCTGCGCTCCCTGCCGGACGCGGCACTCGGGGCGCTGATCCAGCTGCGTCCCGACCTCGTCGTGCCCCTGCCCGCCGACATCTCGGCGCTGGCGGTGCGGGCCCAGTCCCGTGGTTCCGTGGCCCGCTGCCTGGACGGACTCGACGAGTTCACCCTCCAGATCCTGGACGCGGCCCGGCTCAGCCGCGACCCCGACACCATCCTGACCTCGGTGGCGGCGATCACCGAGCTGGCCGCGGCGGCCCCCGCCGAGGACGTACGGGCGGCCGTGGACCGGCTGCGCGCCCGGTTCCTGCTGCACGGGCCGGAGCACGAGCTGCAGGTCGTCGGCGCCGTGGACGAGGTGGCCTCGCCGTACCCGGCGGGGCTGGGACGGCCCGCGGACTACCTGGACCCGCTGGCGGCCGCGCTCTGCGCCGACCGGGCGAAGCTGCGCCGTACCGTGCTGGCCGCGCCCCCGGCGGCCCGGGCCGTGCTGGAGCGCCTGGCCGCCGGCCCGCCGGTCGGCGCGCTGAACGCGGCCGCGATGGCCGAGCCGGTGCGCTGGCTGGTCGAGCATCACATGCTGGTACCGGTCGGTGAGGCGGGTCGCGCGCCCCGCCCGGACGGGGAGCTGGTGGAGCTGCCCCGCGAGATCGGCCTGCTGCTGCGCCGCGACACCGGCCCGCTGGGGCCGCTGCGCCCGTTCGCGCCGACTCCGCCGTCGCCGGTGCGCGAGGCCAAGTCGGTGGATTCGGCCGGGGCCGGTCAGGTCATGGAGGCCGTGCGGATCACCGAGGCGATCCTGGAGACGCTGGGCGCCGAGCCGGCGGCGGTGCTCAAGACCGGTGGGCTCGGCGTCCGCGACCTCAAGCGCCTCGCCCGCGCCAGCGGCCAGGACGAGGTCACCACGGCACTGCTGCTGGAGGTCGCGTACGCGGCCGGGCTGCTCGGCGAGGCGGACGCCTCCGGCGCCCCGCGCGGGGTGTACGTGAGCCGCACCGGCGGCGGGGCCGAGGAGATCTTCCTGCCGACCGGCACGTACGACCTGTGGCGGGCCACCGGCATCGCGCAGCGCTGGGAGACTCTGGCCCGGTCCTGGCTCGCGATGACCCGCCAGCCGGGTCTCGTCGGGCAGCGCGACGAGCGGGACCGCCCGATCACGGCGCTGTCCCCGGAGGCGGAACGGGCGGGCGCGCCGCAGGCCCGCCGGGAGGCCCTGCGGGTTCTGGCGGCCCTGCCCGCGGGCACCGCGCCGAGCGTGGACGCGGTGCTGGGTCAGCTGGGCTGGCAGGCGCCCCGGCGGGCGCGGGGCCGGGAGGCCGCGCACCGGGACGCGCTGGCCGGCTCCGTCGCGCTCGGCGTCGCCGCACTCGGCGCGATCACCTCGTACGGTCGGCTGTTGCTGGACGAGGGCGCCGAGCCCGACCCGGACCCACTGGGTGTCGGCGCAGAGCCCTCGGCGGCCGGGTCGGACGTGGTCCGGGTGCTGGACGCGCTGCTGCCCGCGCCGGTGGATCACGTCCTGGTGCAGGCGGACCTGTCCGTGGTCGTGCCGGGCCCGCCCGAGCCGGAACTCGCCGCCGAACTGGACGTCGTGGCGGAGCACGAGTCCGCGGGCGGGGCCAGCGTGCACCGGGTCACCCCGGCCAGCGTGCGGCACGCCCTCGACGTCGGGTACGGCGCGGCCGACCTGCACGCGCTGTTCCGGCGGCGCTCGCGCACCCCGGTGCCGCAGGCGCTGACGTACCTGATCGACGACGCGGCGCGCACCCACGGCGGGCTCCGCACCGGTTCGGCGGGTGCGTATCTGCGCAGCGACGACGAGGCGCTGCTGGCCGAGGCGCTGGCGGACAAGCGGCTGACGCCGATGGCGTTGCGCCGGATCGCGCCGACCGTGCTGGTCACCGCGTACCCGGTGGCGCGGCTGCTGGGGGCCCTGCGGGAGGCGGGGTACGCGCCGGTGGCGGAGGACGCGGGCGGCGCTGCGGTGCTGACCCGGCCGAAGGTGCGCCGGGCGGCGTCACGTACCCCGCTGGCGGCGAAGGTGGCCGAGCAGGCCGGGCCCCCGCTGCTGGCCGGGCCACGGCTGGCCGGGGTGGTGGAGCAGATCCGCCGCGGGGACATCGCGACCCGGGCGGCGCGGCGGGCGCCGGTCACGGTCCGGGCCGCGCACGGCCAGGGGGTGCCCGGCCTGACCGCGGTGCAGGCGCACGGTCAGGCCATGGCGGTGCTGCAGCAGGCCGTGCGGGACAAGGCCCGGGTCTGGGTCGGGTACGTGGATTCGCACGGCGCGACCCTGTCGCGGCTGGTGCGGCCGGTGTCGCTGAGCGCGGGCTACCTGCGTGCCGAGGACGACCGCACGGAGACGCTGCACACCTTCGCGCTGCACCGGATCACGGCAGCGGTGCCCGAGGAGGAAGAGCAGAAGTAAGGCACGGCGGACCGCATGCCCCCGTTGGCCTCGCGCACGCGGTCGTCCGCCGTTGCCACCCCGGGCGTGATCCGCCCGGGCCTGAAGCTTTGCACGCGGGGTCAAGCGGTGGCGGGCCGTGTCAGACTGGAGGGTCATCGCTGGATCGTGGAAGGGCACGTGGTGAGCGGCGGACCCCTGATCGTGCAGTCCGACAAGACCCTGCTGCTGGAGGTGGACCACCCCGACGCGCAGGCGTGCCGGATGGCGATCGCGCCGTTCGCGGAGCTGGAACGCTCGCCGGAGCACGTGCACACGTACCGGCTGACGCCGCTGGGGTTGTGGAACGCCCGCGCGGCCGGGCACGACGCGGAGAGCGTGGTCGACGGCCTGATCAAGTTCTCCCGATACCCGGTGCCGCACGCCCTGCTGGTCGACGTGGCCGAGACGATGGACCGGTACGGCCGCCTGCAACTGCTCAACGACCCGGTGCACGGGCTCGTGCTGCGCGGGCTGGACCGGATCGTGCTGGTCGAGGTGGCCAAGAGCAAGAAGCTGGCCGGGATGCTGGGCGCCCGCCTCGACGACGAGACGATCGCGGTGCACGGCTCGGAACGCGGCCGCCTCAAGCAGGCGCTGCTCAAGCTGGGCTGGCCCGCCGAGGACCTGGCCGGGTACGTGGACGGCGAGGCGCACCAGATCGACCTGGCGGAAGACGGCTGGCATCTGCGCTCGTACCAGCAGGAGGCCGTGGACGGGTTCTGGGCCGGCGGGTCCGGTGTGGTGGTGCTGCCGTGCGGGGCGGGCAAGACCCTGGTCGGGGCGGCCGCCATGGCCGTCGCGAAGGCCACCACGCTGATCCTGGTGACCAACACGGTCGCCGGGCGGCAGTGGAAGCGGGAGCTGATCGCCCGTACGTCGCTGACCGAGGAGGAGGTCGGCGAGTACTCCGGCGAGCGCAAGGAGATCCGCCCGGTCACCATCGCCACGTACCAGGTGCTGACGTCGCGGCGCGGCGGCGCGTTCACCCACCTGGACCTGTTCGGGGCCCGCGACTGGGGTCTGGTGATCTACGACGAGGTGCACCTGCTGCCCGCGCCGATCTTCCGGTTCACCGCGGACCTGCAGGCCCGGCGGCGCCTCGGGCTGACCGCCACGCTGGTCCGTGAGGACGGCCGCGAGGGCGACGTGTTCTCCCTGATCGGTCCGAAGCGCTACGACGCGCCGTGGAAGGACATCGAGGCGCAGGGCTGGATCGCCCCCGCCGAGTGCGTCGAGGTCCGGGTGACGCTGACGGACGCGGAGCGGATGGCGTACGCGGTGAGTGAGGCCGAGGAGCGCTACCGGGTCGCGTCGACGGCCCGGACGAAGCTGCCCGTGGTCCGCGCCCTGCTGGAGCGGCACAAGGGCGAGCAGACCCTGGTGATCGGCGGCTACCTGGACCAGCTGCACGAGCTGAGCGAGTACCTGGACGCACCGATCGTGCAGGGCGCCACCACCAACAAGGAGCGGGAACGGCTGTTCGACGAGTTCCGCTCGGGCGCGCTGCGCACCCTGGTGGTCTCGAAGGTCGGCAACTTCTCCATCGACCTGCCCGAGGCCGCGGTGGCGATCCAGGTGTCCGGCACGTTCGGGTCCCGGCAGGAGGAGGCGCAGCGGCTGGGCCGCGTGCTGCGCCCGAAGGCGGACGGCCGCCAGGCGCACTTCTACACCGTGGTGTCCCGGGACACGATCGACACCGAGTACGCCGCGCACCGCCAGCGTTTCCTGGCCGAGCAGGGGTACGCGTACACGATCGTCGACGCGGACGACGTGCTGGGCCCGCCGCTGCCCACGGTGGACTGACTCAGGGCACCGCCGGGCCGGGGGTGAGCAGGTCGGCCAGCAGATCGCCGTGCTCCCGCACGCGGTCGAGCACCTCGCCCGCCCGGTACTGCCGGGCGGGCTCGTCACCCACCGCGACCGCCTCCACCTCGTCCCATGTCAGCGGCGTCGACACGGTCGGGTGGGGCTGGGCCCGCAGCGAGTACGGCGCCACGGTGGTCTTCGCGGCGGCGTTCTGGCTCCAGTCGATGAACACCTTGCCGGGCCGGATCGCCTTGGTCATCCGCGCGGTGATCGAGCCGGGCACCTGCCTGGACAACTCCTCGGCGATCCGCTTGGCGTACCCGCTGACGTGCTCGGCGGACTGCGTGCCCGCGATCGGGCAGCACAGCTGCATGCCCTTCTTCCCCGAGGTCTTCGGGTACGCGGCGACGCCGTCGGCGGCCAGCCGGTCCCGGACCAGCACCGCGACCGCGCAGCACTCCCGTAGCCCGGCGGGCTCCCCCGGGTCCAGGTCGACCACCATCAGGTCGGGGTCGGCGCCGATGCGCCACTGCGGGGTGTGCAGTTCCAGGGAGGCGATGTTGGCCACCCACACGAGGGTGGCCAGGTCGTCGACCACCACGAAGTCGATGGTCTCCCGGCTCTTGGTGGAGCCGGGTACGGGCAGGGTCGCCAGGCGGACCCAGTCCGGGGTGCCGCCGGGGGCGTTCTTCTCGAAGAAGTGGGCGGCCTCGACCCCGTTCGGGTAGCGGATGCGGGTCAGCGCCCGGTCCTGAAGGTGGGGCAGCAGCACCGGGGCGACCCGGGTGTAGTAGTCGATGACCTCACCCTTGGTGAACCCGGCCGCCGGGTACAGGACCTTGTCGAGGTTGGACAGTTCCAGGTCGCGCCCGTCGAGGTGGACGACGAAGCGCTCACGAGGCACGGTCGTCCTCCTCCTCTTCGGCACACATCTCGGGCGTCTTGTCCGGGCGCAGCCGCAGGAACCGGGGGAACCGCAGCCGCCCGTCGGGGGTGCGGTTGCCGTACCGGATCTCGGCCACCAGCTCGGGGCGTACCCAGTGTGCGCCGCGGGAATCCTCGCGAGGCACCGCGCCGGGCGCGAACGGCGACTCCGGTGCGGCCAGCGGCCGCAGCGCCGCCAGCAGGTCCTGCTCGGCGGCGGCGCCGATGCCACCGCCGACCCGGCCACGGAACCGCAGCAGGCCGTCCGGGCCGGGCACGCCGACGAGCAGGCCACCGAGGCGCCGGGCGCCGGACCGCCAGCCGCCGATGACGTAGTCACCGGTCCGGTCGAACTTGACCTTGATCCAGTCGGCGGAGCGGGCCCCCGGCACGTACGGCGCCTCCAGCCGCTTGGCGACCACCCCTTCCAGGGCGTGCTCCCGGGCGGCGGCCGCGGTGGCGGCGCCGTCGGGAAAGGCGGGCGGCACCGTCCAGTGCGGCCCTTCCAGCTCCAGGGCCTCCAGCCGCGCGCGCCGCTGCGCGTACGGCAGGGCCAGCAGCGCCTCGTCGCCGTACCGGAGCAGATCGAAGATCATGTACGTGGCGGGCAGTCCGGCGGCGAGCCGGGCCGCGCGCCCCGCGTCGCGCACGTGCATCCGCTCCGCGAGCGCCGTGAACGACGGCCGCCCGCTGGCGTCGAGCACCACCATCTCCCCGTCCAGCAGCGATCCGGCGGGCAACTCCAGGGCAGCCACCTCGGGATACGCCACGGTGACCAGCGTGCCGGAGCGGGCCCAGAGCCGGGGGCGCGCACCGGCGAAGGACGCCAGCACCCGCACGCCGTCCCACTTGAACTCGTAACTCCACCCCGGTCCCGCCGGCAGGGTGCCCGCGGTGGCGAGCATCGGGGACAGCGGTGCACCGGCCATTCGATCACCATAGGCAGGTGCGAACACCTTACGCAGGCGTGTCGGTGATGCGATCCTGATCGGGTACGAACGCGATTCCGGCAGCTCAGCGCGGGTATGACCAAGGGAGCGAACGGCTGCCACGGCGGGAAGGGCGGGGCATGCGGGCGATCTGGAAGGGCGCGGTGTCGTTCGGCCTCGTGTCGATCGCGGTCAAACTCTTCTCGGCCACGGAGGAAAAGGACATCCGGTTCCACCAGGTGCACCGCACCGACGGCGGCCGGATCAAGTACAAGCGGGTCTGCTCCGTGGACGGCGAAGAGGTCAGCTACGACGACATCGCCAAGGGTTACGACATCGGCGGCGGCGAGATGGTCATCCTCACCGACGACGACTTCGCGGACCTGCCGTTGACCACCTCGCACGCCATCGACGTACTGGCCTTCGTGCCCGCCGACCAGATCGACCCCATCATGTACGCGAAGGCGTACTACCTGGAGCCCGAGGGCCAGGCCGCCAAGCCGTACGTGCTGCTGCGCGACGCCCTCACCGACGCCGACCGGGTCGCCATCGTGAAGGTGGCGCTGCGCCAGCGCGAGCAGCTGGCCACCCTGCGGGTCCGCGACGACGTGCTGGTGCTCAACACGATGCTCTGGCCGGACGAGGTGCGCACCCCGGACTTCGGTTTCCTGGACGACGACGTGGAGACCCGCCCGGCCGAGCTGGCGATGGCCAGCTCGCTGATCGACTCGATGGCGGGCAGTTTCAAGCCGGACGAGTTCACCGACAACTACCGGGCCGCGTTGCAGGAGGTCATCGACGCCAAGGTGGAGGGCCGGGAGGTCGTCACACCGGAGGAGGCCGAGGAGGCCCCGGCCGCCGCGGTGGATCTGATGGCGGCGCTGAAGGCGTCCGTCGAGCGGGCCAAGGCGGCCCGCGGCGAGACTCCGGAGGCGCGGGCGCGGGCGGTCGAGGCCACCCCGCTCAAGGCCCCGGCGAAGAAGAGCGCACCGGCCAAGAAGGCCGCCCCCGCGAAGAAGGCGGCCGCCGCCAAGAAGACCACCACCGCGAAGAAGGCGGCCCCCACCAAGAAGGCGGCGAAGAAGTCCGCCTGACTAGGCTGCTCGCGTGGGACTGACGTGGGCGGAATCGTATCTGGGCCGGGTGCGGGCGAGCGTCGGCGATGCCGACACCCTGCTGTTCGTGGGGGCTCGCGGGGTGATCTTCGACGAGTCGGACCGGCTGCTGCTGATCCAGCGCTCGGACAATGGGCGCTGGGCCATCCCGGCGGGCGCGATGGAGCTGGGCGAGAGCATGGAGGACTGCGCGATCCGGGAGGTGTGGGAGGAGACCGGGCTGCGCGCCACGTCGCTGACCCCGTTCGCGTTCTACAGCAGGTACACGTTCACCAACGACTACGGGCACACGTACCAGCAGATCCTGATGTCGTTCCGGATCCACGCGTGGGAGGGCGAGCTGCGGAGGGTGACGGAGGAGTCGGTGGATGCCGGGTTCTTCCCGCTGGACGCGCTGCCGGGCCCCCGTTCCCTGGTCATCCAGGAGACCCTCGCGGATCTGGCCGCCTTCGAACGCACCGGCACCATAGTGATCAAGTAGGGCGAAAATCGTTCGGCCGGTGCGCCGGGCCCGTGGCACCATCCCGGGCGTGACCGACCGACCCCAGCGGCGGCTGGGGCTCGACCTCACCCCGCTGCGCACCTCCCGCGACTTCCGCCTGGTCTTCGTGGGCGGCGCGGTGTCCGGCTTCGGGTCGTTCATCACGTACGTCACGATCCCGTTCCAGGTCGCGGCCATCACCCGCGATCCGCTGGCCGTGGGCCTGCTCGGCGTCTGCGAGCTGGTGCCGCTGCTGGTGATGGCGTTCGTGGGTGGCGCGCTGGCCGACTTCGTGGACCGGCGGCTGCTGGTCCGCGGCGGGGAGCTCGCGCTCACGGCCCTGTGCGGGGTGCTGCTGGTCAACGCCCTCTCCGACCGCCCGCACCTGTGGCTGCTGTACCTGGTCGCCGCGGTGACCGCCGCCATCGACGGCGTGCAGCGCCCCGCCCTGGAGGCGATGGTCCCCCGCCTGGTGACGCCCGAACAGATCCCCGCGACCAGCGCGCTGCAGTCGCTGGGGATGCAGATCGCACAGCTGGGCGGCCCCGCGCTGGCCGGGGTGCTGCTGGCCACCGTCGACCTGGCCTGGGTGTACGCGTTCGACCTGATCACGTTCGCCATCTCGGTGACCTGCCTGTCGCTGGTCCGCGCCGTCCCGCCCCCGCCGGACGCGGACCGCCCGTCGATCCGCTCGGTGATCACCGGCCTGAAGTACGCGAAGAGCCGCCCCGAGCTGCTCGGCACCTACCTGGTCGACATCAACGCGATGTTCTTCGGCATGCCGCAGGCGCTCTACCCGTTCCTTGCCGTGCAGCTCGGCGGCCCGAAGGTGCTCGGCCTGCTGTACGCCGCCCCCGCCGTCGGCTCGCTGCTGGCCACGGTCGGTTCCGGCTGGACCGGCCGGGTGCACCGGCACGGCCTCATGGTGATCATCGCGGCGGCGTTGTGGGGGGTCGGCATCGTCGGCGTCGGCCTGTCGCACACGCTCTGGTTCACCCTGTTCTGCCTGGCGTTCGCGGGCGCCGCCGACATGGTCTCCGGCATCTTCCGCAGCATCATCTGGAGCCAGACCATCCCGGACCACCTGCGGGGACGGCTCGCCGGGATCGAGATGCTCTCGTACACCACCGGCCCCCTGCTGGGACAGCTGCGCTCCGGGATGATGGCGCGGACCCGGCTGGGTGTGGGCGGCTCGATCTGGGTGGGCGGGGTGCTCTGCGTGGTCGGCACCGCGGCGCTTGCGGCGGCGCTGCCGGCGTTCGCCCGCTACGACGGCGCGAACGGGATCGCCCGCAAGAAGGCCGAGGACGAGGCCTGGGTGGCGGCCGCCGCGGCCCGCGCCGCGGCGGCCTAGCACCGGTCAGTACCAGCGGTGGCGGGCCTGGGCCCGGGCCAGGGCCGCCGGGCGGTGCCGGTCGGCGAGGTCGCTGCCGTGCCAGGCGACGAAGCCGGCCGCGGCGAGCGCCAGCAGTTCGACCGCCAGCAGGCCGCCGCCCGCCACCCGATCGGGCGTGCGCATGCGCAGGATCAGGATGACCGCGAAGAGGATCAGTACGCCCATGCTGCCCAGCGTGCGCAGCACACCGGCCCGCTTCGCGGCGGTGCCGTGGGCTACGTACGCCGTGTCGATCGCACCGGCCACTGTGGCCAGCACACCGCCGACGAGGCCGGCGACGATGTTCCAGTACGCCAGCGCGCCGAGGAACTGTGGGGCGCCGAGCAGGTCAGCGACATCGAAGATGGCGGCCATCGCGAACAGTCCGAGCGGGAACATCACGAGTACCGGTTGCACCGCCTCGCCCGCGATCCGCAGTCGACTCTCCATGCCCTGTTCAGCCTCCCCAGCTGCGGTGTCCTGGATGTGTCCGGCGGTGGGGCCGCGCCCTGCAGACGCGGGCCGCGTGAGGTATCGATGTCCGGTCTACCCGACGCCTCCGTCGATGAAACGAGTCTTTGGTCTCTGGCGTGGCGCTGAACTGAGCTGTGCTGGCGCTGGCGGCCGGTGGTCGCGCCGACGACCAGCCTCGGACGCGGCGTCCCTGGAACCTGTTCGGCGTATGGTCTCACGGTTCCGCAATGGACGCGCCGCAATCCGGCGGCCGGATCCGGCCGCCGAGCCGGACCACTTCGCCCTGGTCACCGGCGGGACGCGGCGGCACACACCGGCAACTTGCACCCAGTCGGCTTGTACGCAGTCTGCAACATGGCAACTTGAGGTGTAGCGATCAGACGGGTGGCGTGCTGTACTGGAGGATGCAGGCAACAGGGCGGAGTTGGAGGGAGACAACGCAACGGCACCCGGCGGCAACCGGGTGCCGTTGTCGCCTCTGGAGCTACGTCTGGTGGTAACGAGCGAGGCGGGGGACTCTCTCAGCGCCAATGGTGGCCCGGCTCCCCTCCCCTCGCAAGAAGCGGTGGAGAGGAGTTTCGCGATGAGCACACGCACCTACTACCGCGGGCCCGATGCGGTGATCACCGACGAGCACTTCGTGTGGCGCACCACCTCGGCCCGGGTCTTCGAGATCCGCGACCTGCGGCAGGTACACCGGGTCAGCGGCAAGCCCGCCCACCCGTACGCGATCGTGGCGGGCGGCGCCGTGCTGCTGACCTCCGTCGGCTGGGCCGCACTCACCACCCCGCCGGCCTACATGCTCGGCCTGCTCACCGTCGCCGCAGCGGGCGCACTGGCGGTGACGATCAACCGGACGCGATCACGGACCTGGCGGCTGGAGGCAACGTACCGCGGGCGCGACGTGGTCCTGTACACCCAGTCCGACCCCCGAGTGTTCAACCAGGTCAGCCGCGGTCTGCGGCGGGCGATGGAGGCGGCTCGACCACCTACGGCCGGCTATGGCCTGGTTGTCACCTGATCACCGCAGCGCCACCCCAACGGGTGAGTCCGTTACTTTTCGATGAACTTATGCGTACTCAGATTCGTTCTGATATGACAGTAAGTAAGATGACGCGCGACCTCGCTGGATGCGATCTGGCATCCAGCGAGGTGGCATGATTGCCGCAGGCAACTTCGACTCGCATCGACGATGAAGGACTCATGGCTGAGGGTGACTCGCCCACTGTGGCCAGGCGGCGCGTTCGCCTGGCACTCCGCGAGGCCCGCGAGGCGGCGGAGTTGACCCAGCAGCAGGTCGCCGACGAGATGGAGTGGTCCCTCAGCAAGGTCATCCGCATCGAGGGCGGCGAGGTCAGCATCGCGCCGAACGACCTGCGCCCGCTGCTGACGTACCTCGGCATCAAGGACCGCGCGCGCATCAACGACCTGCTGCAGGCCGCCAAGATCGCCCGGACCCGGCAGCGCCGCTTCTGGTGGCAGGCCCCGGAGTTCCGCGAGCACCTCACCGATCCGCTGCGGCGGCTCATCGAGTTCGAGGCCGAGATGGCGGCGATCCGGTACTACTGCTTCTATCACCTCCCAGGACCGATGCAGACGCCCGCGTACGCCGAGGCGCTCATGCACAAGTGGGACGACGAGCTGACCGAGGAACAGATCCGCTACCGTATCGAGGCGCGCAAGCGCCGCCGCGAAACCCTGAACGCGCGGCTCGACCACATGCGGATCTACATCCTCATCGACGAATCAGTGCTCTGGCGGCCGATCGGCGGCAACGCGGTCATGGCGGAGCAACTCGAACAACTCGTCGACCTCGCCGCCAGCGGCCACGTCGAGCTGCGGATGATCCCGTTCGCCGTGGACACACCGATGACCAACAACGCCAGTTTCGAGCTGCTGTTCCTGGGCGAGGATCTGCCCGAGAACGCGGTGCTGTACCGGGAGAACGGTCTGACCGACGAGCTCGTGGAGGACCTCGC
The DNA here is from genome assembly GCF_004217545.1 of Krasilnikovia cinnamomea. Lineage (NCBI taxonomy): Bacteria > Bacillati > Actinomycetota > Actinomycetes > Micromonosporales > Micromonosporaceae > Krasilnikovia > Krasilnikovia cinnamomea. The sequence continues at coordinate 3,845,934 of NZ_SHKY01000001.1, read as the reverse complement.
CACCACCTCGCGGCACCGCAACCGGTACGACAAGGTATGGAGCGCGGCCACGGACGAGGCGACCACCGTCGCCTTCATCCGTGACCGGATCAAAGCCCTGCGCGCGGCTGAACACAGCCGGCGGGGCGACCCGAATACGCAGTAACCTCACCGACCCACGGGCCGGTGCGTGCGCTGGTCCGTGGGCACGCCTTGAAAGGACCCGCACCATGACCGACCGCACCGAACCCAAGTGGCGGAAGAGCTCCCGCTGCGGTAACGGCACCTGCGTCGAGGTGGCGAAGGTCAACGACACCTTCCTCATCCGCGACTCCAAGAATCCCGGCGCCCCCGCGCTCACGTTCACCCCACAGGAGTGGGCCGCCTTCGTCGAAGGCGTCACCGCCGGCGAGTTCGTCTTCGACTGATCCGGTGATCACGGTGCGCGCGATCCACAGCCCGGGTCGCACGCACCTCCGGCCGCGGCCGGCTTCCCGTTCGGCTGAGCAGCGCTCAGCCGCCGCGGCATAATGCCCAGATGGGGGACGTCGACCCGCCGCCCGAAACGTATCTCCGGGTCACCGATCCGGGGCGCTTCGACCTGCTCCACGACGCGGCCGAGGTGTTGCTGGACGAGCTGACCGAGCGGTACACCGTCGAGCGGCGGGAGACTACGGAGCCCTTCGAGGGGCGCGCGGGCGACCCGCAGGTCCGCATCGTGCGGCTGATCCCCCGCTCCCCCGTGGCCGGGCCGCTCGCGGTCGCGTTCACGGACTTCCCGGGCCTCGCGGTACGCCTCGGCCGCTGGCACGAACTGGCGCTGCCGGTGTGCGGCTGCGACGCCTGCGACGAGGATCCGAAGCAACTCGTCGACGACCTGCACCGGGAGATCTACGCGCACGTCGAGGGTGGGCTCTGGGAGGGCGTACGGCGGCGCCTCAGCGGCTCGCGGTGGGAAACCCGGCTGATCGGTCCGGACTTCAGCCAGGGGCGCAGCGGGCAGCTGTCGGGCCGGCAGGCACGGGCGGCCCGGCGCGAGGGATTCGCGGCGGCCGTCCGGTGGGCGCCCTGGAACCGGCGGGCCGCCGACCCCACCGAGCCGCCGCCCCTGTACTGAGCTGCTAACCCGGGGGACCCAGCGCTGCTAACCCGGGGGACCCAGCGCTGCTAACCCGGGGGACCCAGCGCGCGTACCGCCACCCGGATCGACGGCCTGCGCAGGATATGGGCCATGGAAAGCTCACCGCGGCAGAACGCCGTGAACGCCCGCCAGCCCAGCGGGGTCGCCATCGCCGCGTGCACAAGGCCGGGATGGCGCTCGAAGACGCCCAGCAACCGCCGCCCGGCCACCATCTCCGGCACCAGTTCGCGGGTCACCTGCCGCTCGTACCCGGCCAGCGCCCGCTCCACGCCCTCAGCCAGCGGCCCTTCCTCGCCCTCGGCCAGCGGCCGCTCCACGCCCTCGGCCAGCGGCCCTTCCTCGCCCTCGGCCAGCGGCCGCTTCTCGCCCTCGGCCAGCGGCCCTTCCTCGCCCGGCTCGGCGGCGCGGCTGCAGGCCGTCGCGGCGGCCTGGCCCGCCCACATGCCCGAGCGCAGCGCGTAGCTGATGCCCTCGCGGGTCCACGGCTCCAGCAGGCCCGCGGCGTCGCCGACGACCAGGACGCGGCCCCGGCGCAGTGGCGCGCCAGCGCTGCGGCACCGGGTCAGGTGGCCGGAATCGCGCCGGACGGGACGATCCGCCAGGCCCAGCCGGGCCAGGAAACGCGCGAGGTACTCCTTCGTCTCGCCGCCCCGGCCCTTCGCCATGATCACGCCGACGGTGAGCTCGTCGTCCTTCGGAAAGACCCAGCCGTACGAGCCCGGCACGGGCCCCCAGTCCAGCAACACCCGGCCCCGCCAGGCCGCACGCTGCGACGGATCGGGCACGACCTCGACCTCGAGCCCAAGATCCTGCTGGTCGAAGGTGACGCCGACGTGGCGGGAGGTGATGCCCGCCGAACCGTCGGCGCCGATCACCACCCGCGCGGTGACCGTCGAGCCGTCCGCCAGCCCGACCGAGGCGGCGCGCCGGTCCTGGGTGATGCTCCGGGCCTGGCAGTTCGCCCGCACCTTGGCACCGGCGGCGACCGCGGCGTCGTGCCAGGCGAGGTCGAAGTCGTCGCGCCGCACCATCGTGAGCAGTGGTGTGTCACCGCCCCGTCGGGTGAACGCCCGGCGCCCGTCGACCGCGAAGGTGATCGCCGCGACCGTGTCCCGAGCGGGTACCGCGATCCGTTCCGTAGCGATGCCCAGCGACGTGCCGATCAGGCCGCCCCCGCAGGTCTTGTAGCGAGGGTGCGCGGCTCGCTCCAGAACCACCGTCCGGGCCCCGGCCGACGCCGCGGCGCAGGCTGCCGCGAGCCCGCCGGGCCCGGCTCCGACAACGGCGACATCCCACTCCGGCGCCTCGACCACGTGCGGAGTTTAGCCGCGCCGAGTGCAGGGGCGGGACCGCCATGCGGCCCCACCCCCGCGCGCAGAACTGCGGCCCCCCTTGCGCGCAGCCTGCGGCTCTCAACCCCGCCCTGGCAGGCGGCGTCCGCACCGATCATTCCCCTGCGCCACGCCGCGATCACCCTGGGCGACACTGATCTTCGCAGCGAAATGCGTCGAAGATTTGAACGTCTCTCGCTTTGTTCGGCTCAGCCGGGGACGCCACGCGAGGCGAGCAGTTCGGAGCGCTTGAAGGCGTAACCCACCATCCAGTGTGGGCGCAGGCGATACATCCGGATCTCGTCGCCCCAGGACAGTGGCGAGCTGCCGTAGTGCGCCGTCCAGTGGTCGATGGTCTCGCCCCAGCGCGGATCGTCCGGCGTCATGACCTCGACCCGGCCGTGGCTGAAGACGGCCATCTCCTCCCCGTCGATGTGCGCGACGCTGACCGCGGGTCGCGCCTGGAGATGTCGGGCCTTCGCGGCGGTCGCGCTCGTGCTGAAGGTCCAGGTGGCGTGCAGGAAGTGGCCGTCGAGCGCGCTGATGCGCGGCTCACCGGCGGCGGTCACGGTGGCCACGCTGAGCACCCGCATGCCGGTGAGCAACGCGGCGAGATCAGCTGCCGTCAGCGTGCGATCCGCGTCGATGATGCCCCGCAGATGCTCGGTCGACGTGGCGTGCGAAGCGTCGAGCAGCCGTTGCAGGTTGGCCAGCTCGTCGGCGGTCTCCATCATGGGGCCACGCTAGGCCCGGGGTACGACGAAATCAGTACGGACGCCGGATCCCACGCTCCGCCAGCGTCCGCTCGTACGCTGCCAGCACGGCGCCAACCTCGCCGACCACATGATCAAGCTCGCCCAGGGCGTCCTGATCACCCGGCTCCGCACGTAGCGCCCGCGCGGCCGCGGCGAGTTGCAGGTGCAGCGCCGCGAAGCCGTCCCCCGGCACGTGGATGCCGGGAAACGCGCGGCCCGGCAGGTGCACGACGGCGTGGCTGCCCGTACGCGCGAGCACCTCGACCTTCTCAGAGCTCATTCCGCGAGTCTGCCAGCGGATCCACGACCACGCCCCCGGTCCGCCGATCGCGCCTCGGGCGGCCGCCACAGCTCGCCGAGACAGTGCCGGCGCACCGCCCCGCCCCGTCGGCGGGCAGGACCCGGCACGGGGTCGTGTCGTGCGGGTGCGGCCCGTACTCGGCGAGTGCGCGCACCACCTCGATCAGCTCGGCGTTGGGCATCGGCTTGAGCAGGACGGCGCAGACCCCGGCGGCGCGCAGGTCGGTGTCGGCCGACCGCAACCGGCCGCTGAGCACGGCGACCGGGATGTCCCCGATCTCGGTCCGGCCGCGGATCGCCTGGCACAACGCCAGGCCGTCGAGCTCCGGCATGTCCAGGTCGGTGAGCACGACATCCGGCGGCTCGGCGACCGCGAGGCGCAACGCGGTGCCGCCGTTGTCCGCGGCGTGGACCACGTAGCCGGCCCGCTCCATCAGCCGCTGCAGCCCGTCGCGAAGGTCGGGGTCGTCCTCGGCCAGCAGCAATACGGTCATCGGAGCACTCCCGACGCGTCTTCTCAGCGTTGTGCCGACACTACGCCGCTCACCCCGTCCGCGGCGGGAATCGGCGCGGCACGCCACCAACGGGGTGTCGGTCCACCCGGCTAGAAATCGATCCGCATCACGGCACGCCGGGGTGTCGGCGTGGAGACCTCGCGGAATCCGGCGGCGGCGAAGATGCCGCTGCTGCCGACGTACAGCTCGCCCCAGCCGAAGGTCTGCCCCGGCCGGGTGATGATCGGATATCCCTCGAGAGCACGGGCACCGCGCTCGCGCGCGTAGCCCACGGAGGCGGCCGCCAGCGCCCGGCTGACCCCGCGACGGCGGAACCCGGTACGGGTGACGAAGCAGGTCACCGCCCACACCCCGGCATCCGTACGGTCCTCCGAGCGCCCACTCCACGGCACGCGGCCGCGCAGCAGGCGCACGTACTCGGTGCGGGGTTCGACCGCGCACCACCCGGCCGGTTCGCCGTCGAGGTACGCGACCAGTCCGGTCGTCGAGCCGGCCGTACGATCACCGCAGTGGGTCTGCTCCCGCAGGCGCCGGGCCTTCTCCTCGACCGGTACCGAGCCCCACTGGGCATCCCGGATCTTGAACCACTGGCAGTGGCAGCGGGCGGGCTCCCCGCGTACTCCGAAGATGGCGGTCAGGTCGTCCGGGGTCGCCTCGTTGGCCGGCACGATGGAGATCGCAGCCGTGTCCGTGTCCGTCATTCGCACCGCCCTCCGATCGGGCCGGTCACGGCCCCACCGACGACCTTGCCCCTGCCGGGGTCTTTGCGCACCTCGCCGTGCGGGCCGCCGGTCGTGAAATGCCCGCGGGCGCGAGCCCGCCGCCGGCTCCCGCCCCGCCGGACGGCCCCACCTGGCGTCGCACTGCGAAGATCAGGCAATGGGATGGCCGACCGACTGGGACGCGCGCGTCGCGGAACCGTGTGCCGCCTCTGCGCCGAGGGCCGGCCTGACGAGTCGCGCACGGGCGCACGGATCTACGCCGGTGCGCACACCGACGCGTACCTCGCCAGGAAGGCCCTGGTACGCGGCTACGTCGTGGTGATCTGGCGCGGCCGGCACGCCGTGGAGCCACATCATCTGAGTGCGGACGAGGCCGCGAGCTATCACGCGGACGTCCTTCGCGTCGGCAGGCTGGTGGACGACTACTTCCAACCTATGAAGATCAACTACATGACCATGGGCAACCGCGGACCCCACCTGCACACCCACGTCACAGCCCGCTACCTCGACGACCCGGCTCCGGGCGCGCCGCTGCCGGACGGCCCCAACATGCCCTTGCCGGAGAACCAGTGGCGCGCCGACGTCGCAGCACTACGCCGGCTCGTGGCAGAGGGATAGCACCCCGGCACCCGGCGCGCTATTTCTCGGCCTTGCCGATGCGAGGTGGTCGCAATTTCCGGATCGGTCGGGCGACGGCGCAGATGGCCCGGAAGCGGGCCGGGACGTCGCGCGCCGTGGTGATCAGCTCAGCGGGGTGGGCGCACACGTGTGCGCGCGGCGGCGCGGCGGCGCCCGCCAGAAACGGCGGTCCGGTGATCGTGAGGACGCGTCGCGGGATGCCGCTGACGTTGACCACCTGGACACGGCCCCCGTTCTCGGCCGCGGTGGCGTGATAGCAGATGAGGAGGCCGGCGATGGCCGCGTCGAGGAAGGTGACCTCCCCGAGATCGATGTCGACGTGCGGCCCGGTCGCCGGTGGTACGGCGCCCAGCACCGCGGCAACCTGGTCACGGACGTGGCGGTCGAGTTCGCCGACGGCGACGAAGCGCCGCACACCATCGTCGGCGGGGGCTACCCATTGGTACGTGGGTTGGTTCCGGAAAGTGGCCATTGCGTCAACGCTCACCCGCGCGCGGTGACCGTGGTAGTGCGCAGAGCGCACGAGATGGCACGCGCTGTCGCCCAAGCGAAGGGGTCAGTCGTTGCGCAAGGTGGTCTGCGGGGTGACGCCGTAGGTCTTGCGGTAGAGGGCCGTGAACCGGCTGTGGTTGGCGAATCCCCAGCGGGCGGCGACCGCCCCGATGGTGGTCGTCGCGGGGTCGGCGGCGAGCAGGTCCTGATGGGCCTGATGGAGGCGGGCCCGGCGCAGGTAGGCCATCGGCGGCATGCCGAGGTGGCGGCGGAAGGCCAACTGGAGAGCACGGATGCTGACGTGGGCGGCGGCGGCGATCTCAGCGGCGCTGATGTCGTCGGCGAGGTGCTCATCGATGTACGCGACGGCCCGCCGCAGGGTGACGGTGGAGGCGTCGTGGCGGTCTTCGATGGTGGGGTGGGTCAGCGCGGTGTTGGGAAACGCGGCGAGCGTCGCGGCGGCCAGTTGCCGGGCCGCGCTGCCCACGATCAGCGGGGACGCCGCCGCCTCCGGGTTGTTCAGCAACTCGGCGACGTAGCGGTGGGTTGACCACCAGTGCGCCGCGACGGCCGGGGACAGGGGGTCGGGGCTGATGAATCGGATCGGCTCGGGGCGGCGCCCGGGCGCGGCGGCCGCCACCCTGGTGATCAGGCCGAGGTCGAGGACACACGCGTCGATGCGGCCCGGCATGACCCGGGCCGCGTACGGCTGGTCGGGTAGCGCGGCGAGGAAGAGCTCGCCGGTGTCATAGCGCGAGGTCTCCCCGCCGCGGCGAGCGTCCACCCTGGCCGTCGTCGTCCGGTCGACGACGATCGCCTGAAGTGGCTCGACCCGTACGTCGAGGACGGCCGACTGCTCCAGGGAGTCCAGAGCGAACGGTCCCGCGTCCACGCGTTGATAGCGCAGCAGGGGAGGATCGCTGCTGCGTACCCGCATGCTGCTGTAGGCGTCGCTGAGCAGGGTTTCGATGGCGTCGGCGTCGGTGAGCTCGACCGAGATGGTGTGTGGTTCATCGGCGTTCATGGCGTCCGTTTCAGATCGGCAGCGCGTGGCTGGGAGGAATGGCCGTAGGCGACGCCGAACCGGCCCGGGTGGCGGAAGCCCGCCGCCGGACCGCTCAATGGGCACTGCCCGGGTGTCGGCGCCATGGCGTACCTCTTACCCAGTGGGCCGGCGCCGTGCGCCCTCCTGTGGTGCGCGCGACGTTCGGTCGCCTGGGATGCGGGCCTCAAGCTCGTCGCGTGGGCCGACGCAGTGACGGCAGTTGCGCTGGACACGGTTTAGCGGCGGGCGCCACGGGGATCAGTGGGGCAATGAGCGCGGCACCGCACCCTCAGCTCAGCACAGGAAGGGATGGCATTGTGAGTACCGTTACCAAGTCCGTTGACGTCAACGTGCCGGTACGCACCGCGTACAACCAGTGGACGCAGTTCGAGGAATTCCCGCAGTTCATGAGCGGTGTAGAGGAGATCCGCCAGCTCGATGACACCACCACGCACTGGACGACCAACATCGACGGTGTGAAGCGTGAGTTCGACGCCCGGATCACCGAGCAGCTCCCCGACGAGCGGGTGGCCTGGACGTCCGTGGAGGGCCCCCGGCAGGCCGGCGTGGTGACGTTCCACCGCCTCGACGCCGCGCACACCCGGGTGACGGTCCAGATGGACATCGAGCCCGAAGGCATCGTCGAGCAGGTGGGCGACAAACTCGGCTTCGTCGACCGGCAGGTCAAGGGCGATCTGGAGCGTTTCAAGGAGTTCATCGAGGGCCGCGACGGCGTCGAGACCGGCGGGTGGCGCGGCGAGGTCGACCGTCCGCAACCCTGACCGCACACCGAGACGGCCCTGCAATCTGTAGCGTGATCCGTTCGCCGGAACGCCGGGACACCCTGACGGGTGCCCGGCGTTCCACGGCAGGGCGCCGGTCGCGGCACGGGTCCGGCCGCCCGGAGCTGCCGACCGAGGCGTACGTACGAAGGCCGACAGAAGCGCTGAGGCGGCCGGTGGCCTTGGGGCCGCGACGCTGGCTTCGCCGCTCGACGGAGCAGGCACTCAGGACTCGCGAAGCAACTTGGCCATGTGCTGGGAGGTGACGCGGAAGCCGAGGCTCTCGTAGAGCCGAATGGCGCGGGTGACCCATACCCAGCCGACGACGGTGTCGTTCACCCACGCCGTACGCAGGATCGCGTCCTCGGTGTGCACGCCTCGCGGTAGTACGGCGTCCATCTGCCGCCTGGCTTCCGCCGTCGCCGCATCGGCGGTCAAACCGAGCTCGGAATGCAGGTTGGCCGCATACCGCTTCCGGCTCTCGGCCGACCGCCGCTCGAACTCCTCGGGTGTCATGGGTACCAGGACGAGTTCCATACCTCACCTCGCGGGATCTCTCCGCCGCCGGCTACGCCGAGCAGCACCTCTACCACCCTAAGTGGACGGCCTACGCACTCGTTCTTCCGGCAGCCGAAGGGTGGCCGGCGAGGGCTGCGGGCCCGAGTTGCCTCGCCATTTGTACTTTCCCTGACGTTCCATTTGCACTTCCTTGACATTGACATTGTTACGGCCGCTCCGGGCCGCCTGCGCGTCGCCGAGATTGCACGAAACGCGCGCATCCGCCACATGAGAGACGCGCGGCTGCACCCAACACGGAGCGTCCTTCCAGGACTGCGGATTGCGACCTTTCCGCCCAGGTTGTGACCGATCCCTCGCCAGTCTCAGACGGCTCCGTAGGCGATGCTAAGGTCGAGGCATCGACAACGAAGAGTTGATTGGGCCGCGGTGTCGGATCGGTTTCGCATCGACTCACCATTGTGTACAGTGCTTTCGGGCCGGTAACGGCTGATCGTTGTGGTGTTGGCTTACACGGGGGTAAGAGAATGCCAGGCAAATTCCACGTGCGCCTATGTCCTTTCCGCCGCACGCATCGCTGCGCATGCCAGGGTGCCGCTGCGCGTCATCTTCCGCCCCGCTCTATCTGATCGAGGTCTTCTCCGACCCGACCAGCGAGCCGGCTCTCGGTTGGTTGCCCACGGCGCGACAGGCCAGTCCTTCGTGATGCGTCGCCCGCATCCCTCCGTCAGCGGCACGTCATGCCGCGCTGACCGGTATCGCGCCATCCACTATTGGGAGGATCGTGGTGACACACGGAGGCTCCACGTCGTCCAGCCGTCGAGGCGACGACTATCTCCGCGGATTGAAGGGGCGTCGGATCGTCGTCGCCGGGCGCCTTGTCGATGACCTGACGCAGGACCCGGGGCTGCGCCCCATGGCGGACTTCCTGGCCGGCCTGCTGGATCGGTTCAGCGCTGCGGGCGACCTCGCCGACGCGGAGGGGTTCCCCGTGCCGTACGCCCTCGCCTCGTCGGCGCAGGACGTGGCCGCGCGTGGTCGTGTCTTCGCCGACGTGGCCCGCAGCAGTGGCGGCCTGCTCGGACGCAGTCCCGACTTCCTCGCCACCATCCTCGCCTCCTGGCGTGGTGCCGCGGCCTACTTCGGTGACCGCGCCGACGCGGTGGTGGCCTACTGGGAGCAGGCCCGCAGCAGCAACCTGGTCCTGACGCATGCCATCAGTGACCCGCCCGCGGACCGCCATCTGCCCGCGGAGCTGGGCCTGCCGACACAGGCGCTGCGGGCCGTCGGCGAGTCCGCCGACGGTCTCGTGGTGCGCGGCGTCAAGATGCTCGCGACGCTGGCTCCGTACGCTGACGATCTGGTCGTGTATCCGTTCCGACCGCTGGGACAGCAGGAGGCCGACCAGGCCCTCTGCCTCAGCGTCCCGGTCGACACGCCGGGACTGACGCTCTACTGCCGACCCGGCCTCGCGTCCGCTCCCGTCGAGGACCATCCCCTTGCCGCCCGCTTCGACGAGATGGACGCCATCTGCGTCTTCGAGGACGTCGTCGTTCCCTGGGAACGCGTGTTCCTGCACGGGGATGTCGCCAAGGCGAACGGGTTGCGGGCCGGCACCGGCATGACGACCTACGCCTGGCACCAGTCCGCCGTACGTTCCTGGGTGAAGGCCGAGTTCGTGTTCGGACTCGCGCGCGCCGCGGCCCGCGCCGCCGGCCGCGACCGGAATCAGGCGACCAGGCAGCACCTGGGGGAACTCGCGGGCATCGCGGAGACGTTGCGCAGTCTCGTGGTGGCCGCGGAGGCGCAGACGCGCACCGACGCGCACGGCAACGTCGTACCGGATCCGGTGCCTCTGGCGACGGCCGGCATGCTGAACGCGCAGCTCTATCCCCGCGCCATCGAGCTGCTTCAACTCATCGTGAGTAGCGGCCTGGTGATGCACCCGGTCAGCGCGGATGAAGCCCCGGACTCACCCGCCCACGCGGTGTTCTCGACCTACTTCGCCGGTGCCGACATCGACAGCCTGTCCCATGGCCGGCTCCTGCGGATCTGCGCCGAGCTGACGCTGGACCGCTTCGGCGGTCGTCAGGAGCTCTACGAGCGGGTGTTTCTCGGGCCTCCGGACATCTTCCGGGCCACCTTCTATGACCGTTACACCGCCGAGCGCGCCGAGCCGGAACTGCCGGCCGGGCTGCTCGCCTGAAAGGGGAGGACGAACATGGCGATTCAGGAACAGCGTCTGGTGAAGGCGCTGGAGCCGTTCAAGGGCTTCGTGCTTTCCACGATGATCTTTACGCTGCAGCAGAGCGGCCTGCAGGAGGCGATCGCCCGCGGCACGACGGTCGATGCCCTGGTCACCGAACGCGGGCTCGACCGGCCGCGACTGGTCGCGATGGTCGACTACTTCGTGGCCGCGGGCCTGGTGGCCCGCTCCGCGGACGGCGTGCTGACCCTGACCGAAGCGGCGCGTGAGTACGACGAGGCGCGCGCCTGGTACGAGATGATGATCGGTGGCTACGGGACGACGTTCCTGTCCCTGGGCGATCACCTGGCGAAGGACACCGCGCCCGCGCCCCGCAACGGTGGCCTCGTGGGCAGCGGCAGCTGCGGGATGAGCCTGCACGACTCGATCCCACTTCTGCGGGGTCTGCTGGCCACCACCGGGCGCGACTACCGTCGCCTCGTAGACCTCGGCTGCGGCAGCGGCGTCTACCTGACCGAACTGTGCCGTGACTACCCGCAGCTCACGGCGGTCGGCATCGAGCCAGACGAACTGGGGGCGCAGACCGCCCGCACCTGGGTGGACGAGCACGGCCTGGCGGACCGGATCAGCATCGCGCAGACCGGCGCCCTCGACTGGATCCGCGCGGTCCCCGACGGTGAGCGGCCGGACCTCGCCGTCCTGGCGTTCGTCATCCACGAGGTGCTGGGGCAGGACGGCGAGGAGGGCGTACGGGAACTGCTGAACACCCTCTTCGACACCTCGCCGGACCTCGACCTGGCGATTGTCGACATCGATCTGCGCTCGGCCGACGCCGAGTCCATGAGTCACCCGCTGGCGCAGCACTACTACAACGCCTACTTCCTCATGCACCCGTTCACTTCGCAGCGCCTGGAGTCGCGCGGCTGGTGGGAGAAGTTCTTCGCGGACTGCGGGCTGGAGATCGTCGCGTCGGCGTTGACCGACCCCGCCATGGACTCCACCGGGTTCGAGCTCGGCTGGATTGTTCGGCGCGTGGCGGCATGACCGAGGCGACCTGGTACGCGCCGCGCAACAGCATGACGAAACCGCGCATCGCCAGCGGCCCACGATCGTTCATGCGGCTGCCGGTCGTCGAGGAGCCGCTGACCGCGTCTGGTCCGGTAGACATTGCCGTCGTCGGCGTACCGACGGATTCCGCGGTGTCCTACCGGTCCGGTGCCCGGTTCGGGCCGGAGGCCATCCGGTCCGCCAGCATTCTGCTGCGGGACCACAATCCGGCCACCGGAGTGAACATCACCACGGACCTGTCGATGGTGGACGCCGGTGACGCACCCGTCGTCCCGGGTTACCACGACCTGACGCTGCAGCGGCTGCAGCAGCACCTGGAGCCGCTCTACCGGGCCGGAATCGTTCCGCTGATCCTCGGCGGAGACCACAGCCTGGTCATGGCCGAGATGCGGGCGCTTGCCGCGGTCCACGGCAAGATCTCCGTCGTGCACTTCGATGCGCATGGCGATGTCCTCGACGACTACTACGGTGTCAAGCACTTCCACGGAACGATGTTCCGACGGGCCGTCGAGGAAGGTGTCGTCGACCCCGCCCGCAGCATCCAGCTGGGCATGCGTGGCTCGGTCCACCCGGACGACGTGGACGCCGGGGTTGCGCTGGGATACGAGGTGATCCCGTGGCCGGAGCTCGACACGCTTGCCCCGCAGGAGGTGGGGCGGCGGATCCGTGCCCGGGTCGGTGACAGCCCGGTACTCGTCTCGTTCGACATCGACTTCATCGATCCCGCCTACGCCCCCGGGACCGGAACCCCCGAGGTCGGTGGGCCGTCGACGTACCGCACGGTGCAGTACCTCCGTGCGCTCGGCCCGCTGAACTACGTGGGCCTCGACATCGTGGAGGTGGCGCCGCCGTACGACCACGGCGACATCACGAGCCACGCTGCCGCGGTGGTCGCCTTCGAACTCCTCGGTCAGGTCGCGGTGAGCCGGCGCGAGCGCCGGCAGGGCGCCCGACCGGCGGCCACGGCCGCTGTGGACAGCGTCACCGGCGTGTCCGGCGGGACGCTGGCCACCGGATCGCCGGCCCTGCCCAGCGTGTCGCATCAGAACCTCACGTCGATGGAGAGCCTCGCCCTCGTCGGCGGATGCAACCTCTCCGACGGTCATCCCCGGATGCCGCTCACCGAGACACAGCGGGACATCGTACGGTCGCTCGACGGCCTGTTCGCCGAGGCGGCGAAGCGGCCGTTCCTGGAGATCGAGACCGAGGCGCACAGCCTCTTCCTGCGTGGCATCGGCCAGCACCGCGCGCCCCTCGGCACCGGACGTCTCGTGAGCTGCTACTCGTCGTCGGTCGCCATGGACATCGCGGCGCGGGCGCTCGCCACGCGAACCAACGACGTCGCGCTCGTCCACCCGACGTTCGACAACATTCCCGACCTGCTGAAGGCACGGGGTCTGCGGTTGCACCCGGTCGAGGAACAGGAACTGACCCACGGCGAGCTGGCACTGCCGGACGAGGTCGGCGCCGTGTTCGTCACCACACCGAACAACCCGACCGGCTGGGTGATGCCGGCCGACAGCCTCCGCCGGCTGGCGGAGATGTGCGCCCGCACGGGCCGGGTGATCGCGCTGGACACCTGCTTCCGGGCCCAGGACGAGCGGGCACAGTACGACACGTACCAGATCCTCGAGGAGGCCGGTCCGGAATGGCTGGTGATCGAGGACACCGGCAAGTTGTGGCCGATGCTGGAGCTGAAGGCCGGTTTCCTCGCCTGGGGCGCGAACACGCGCCTGCCGCTCGCCGACGCGTTCAGCGACGTCCTGCTGTCGGTGTCGCCGATGGTGCTGCTGCTGATCGCACGCCTCGCCCAGGACGCCAACGACGGCGGCTACCGTGACCTGCGCCGGCTGATCGCGGACAACCGGCAGCTCGTGTCCGACGCGGTGCTCGACGGCCCGCTGGCGTTGACCGACCCCGACGCGCGCATCAGCGTTGCCCGCCTGACGTTGCCCGAGAACGGCGTCGACGCCCAGAAGCTCTACGAGGAGCTGCTGAGCCGGGGGGTGCACACGCTCCCCTGCGACGCCTTCCACTGGGCCCGCAACGACGACGGCCGCCGCTTCCTGCGTGTCTCGCTGGCCCGGAGCCGCGATGAGCTCGCCGCGGGCATCCGGGTGGTCGCCGAGGTCGCCGCCCGTCAGGCGGGTCACCGCTGAGGAGTCACGGATGACACGACAAGACGGTTTCGCCGGGGCGGAGGCCGTGCTGAGCGGCCCGACGGTTGAGCGGCACGTGCCGGACGGTGTGCCAGGTCTGATAGCCGCGTGGGCGAAGCGGACCGCCGATTCGGTGGCGCTCGTCGATTCGGCCGGAACGGTCACCTACCGGCAGCTCGACGAGGCGTCCGACGCGGTCGCGCACGCACTTCGGTCCCGCGGAGGCCGCCCCGGCGATGTCGTCGCCGTCAGTGTCCCGCGCGGGCGCCATCTGGTGTTCGCGCTCCTGGGAGCGTTGAAGGCCGGCCTGCCCTACCTGCCCCTTTCCCAGGAAGACCCGCCGGCCCGCAGCGCGGCCGTTGTCGCACAGTCCGGCGCACGGCTGGCGCTGATCATGTCCGGCGACGGTGGCCCGTCCGACGCGGACCGGGTGCCCGGCTGCGACGTTCTTGATGTACGGGCAGTCGTCGCGGCGGCCGGCACGCAGAAGTGGGAGCTGGCCGCCTACGGCGACGACCATCCGGCGTACGTGCTGTTCACCTCGGGATCGAGTGGGGCGCCGAAGGGCGCCGTGGTGGGCAGCCTGGCCCTGGCCAACCGGTTGCTGTGGATGTCCGAGCAGTACCGGTTCGGTCCGGCGGACCGCATCCTGCAGAAGACACCGGTCACGTTCGACGTCTCCGGCTGGGAGCTGTGGGCTCCCCTGACGGCGGGCGCCCAGTTGATCCTGCCGCCACCCGGGGCACACCACGACCCGGGTGAGCTGATCGAATGGATCGTCACCCGCCAGGTGACCGTCTGCCACTTCGTGCCCTCGATGCTCGATGAGTTCCTGCGGTGGCCGCAGGTCGGCCGGTGCACCTCGCTGCGCGCCGTCATGTGCAGCGGGGAGGCGCTGACACCAGATCACCTTCGACGGTTCCGCCGCGAGTTGCCGCACGCCGAACTGCACAACCTCTACGGGCCGACCGAAGCGGCGATCGACGTCACCTACTGGCCCTGTCCTGATCACGACGTCGACACCGTCCTGATCGGACGGCCCATCGACAACTGCACCCTCGTGGTGCTCGACGACGACCTCCAACCGGTCCCCGCCGGCGAACCGGGCCAACTCGCCATCGGCGGCATGCCGCTGGCAGCCGGATACCTCAACCGGCCGGACCTGACAGCCGCTTCGTTCATCCGTTCCCCCGGATGGTGTCCCACGCCGCGGCTGTACCTGACCGGTGACCTGGTTCGCCGGGTCGGCGACGACCTCGAGTACCTCGGACGGATCGACGACCAGGTGAAGATCCGGGGCAACCGGGTCGAGCCCGCGGAGGTCGACGATGCGCTGGGGACGCACCCCGAGGTCGGCGCGGTGACCACGGTTGCGGTGACCACATCTGCCGGGACCGAGCTGGCCGCCTTCGTCGTGCCACCCGGTACGGTCCCCGACCCGGCCCCGCAGGAGGCGACACCCGAGCTGACCGAACGGCTGCGGTCCTGGGTACGCGCGCGGCTACCCGAGCCTTACGTGCCCCGCTTCGTGTTCACGACCGGGCGGTTGCCGGTGACCTCGAGCGGCAAGCGTGCGCGCCGCGAGCTGACGGAGCAAGCCGAGCGGCTGTTGCGAGCGGACAGCGACGACGCCGCGACCGGTCCGCATGATGACGAACCTCGGGCGCTGTGGTCGGCGGCCCTCGGCCATCCGGTCACGGACGAGAGCCGGTCCTTCGTAGCCGATGGCGGGCACAGCCTCGCGGCCGTCCGGCTGGCCGGCGGGGTGTTCGCCCGCTGGGGTGTACGAGTGCCGGTTCGCGCGCTGTTGTGGGAAGGGCTGTCGCTGGCCGGGCTGCGCAGGCTGCTGCCCGCGGTCCCGGTCGCCGAGACGCGGCCGGTGCCCAGGCGCGCCGACCGTAGCCGCGCACCCGCCTCGACCCAGCAACGAAGCCTGTGGCTGTGGACCCGGCTGTTCCCCACCTCACCGGCGTACAACGTGGTGGGCGTACTGGACATCGCCGGTGTCCTCGACGTCGATGCGGTGCGACGGGCGGATGCGGTACTGACGCGCCGGTTCGAGGTGCTGCGCACCACGTTCGACGAGGAGCCTTCGGGCAGCATGACGCAGCGGATCCATCCGGCTGCCGCGTCCGCGGTGCGGGTCGAGCAGCACGACCGGTCGCAGCCGTGGTCCACGGCGCTCGAGCGCTTCGCGACCGACCTGGCCGGACAGGTGCTCCCGGCCGACCGGCTGCCACGGCACCGCGCCGGCGTTCTGGTCGGCGACGACCGGTCCGGCCTGGTCCTGGTCGTGGACCATCTGGTGGCCGACCAACGGTCGCTCGACATCCTCCTGCGCGAACTTGCCGACGCGTACGCCACGGAAGCGGATCAGCGGCCCACCGACACCCCTGCCGACCGCCGGGCCGAGCCGGCGAACTTCGGTGACCTGGTGGTACGTCGGCTGCACGCGCCCGCCGACCCACGCCGGGCTCGCGATCTGGAGTACTGGCAGAACACGCTTGCCGATGCGCCCGACCGGCTCGAACTGCCCTTCCGCCGCCCCCGTCCGGCGGAGCCGTCGTTCCGCGGCGCATCGGTGGACGTGGACCTCGATCCGCCGACCCGAGACGCGCTCGACCAGGCATGCCGGGCTCTCGGTGTCACGCCGGCCACCGCGGTCCTGGCCGCGTTCGCCCGTGTCCTCGCCGGGTGGTCGGGCACCGACGACCTGGTCGTCGGCGTACCGATGGCGGGTCGGGAGACGCCCGAGGAGATCGACGCGGTCGGCTTCTTCGTCACGACCCTGCCGGTCCGGTTGCGGGTCCGCGACCACGGCGTTCCCGAGCTGATCCGCACGGTGGCCGACGCCCTCACCACGGCCATGGACCATGGTTCGGTTCCGTTCGACGACATCGTCGCGGCCCTGGGCCGCAACCGTGACCTGACCACCAACCCGGTCTTCCAGGTCTGGTGCAACGATCTCACCCAGGCGGAGCCGCCGGCCCGGTTCGGCACCCACCCGGCGACCACGGTTGCGGTCGATGCCTCGTGGTCGCTCTTCGATCTCGGGCTGTACCTGCACGCCGCACCCGGCGGGGGATACCAGGTCCGGCTGGTCTACGCCACCGACCTGTGGGATGCCGAGGTGGCCACCGAATTCCTCGGGCAGTGCGTCGACCGCCTCCTCGAGGTGACCGCGCCGGCCGGCTCGGCCGAGCCGGACAGTCGTGGAGCGGGCGGCGCCGCGCCGACGGCCACGTGCACGGACCTCGTCCGCCGCGTGCTCGGCCATGCCCGGCGTACGCCGGAACGCACCGCGCTGGCGCACGGCCCGGAGCGCATCACCTACGGCGAGTTGGCCGGCCGCGTCCTGGCCGCCAGCGCCCGGCTGCGCGCCGGCGCACCCACCGGCACGCTGGTCCCCGTACGGGCCCGGCGCGGCCCCGAGTTCGTCGCGGCGCTGCTGGGCTGCTGGCACGCCGGTCGGCCACCGCTGCTCGTGCCCGACGACGCCCCCGCGGCGTGGACCGACGAGGTTCTCGCCGCCGCCGGAGTGGTGCCGGTACCGGACCTCGAAAGTGACCTCCCGGACGGATCCGCGGGGGACGCGGAGCCGGTGCCGATGGCGGCGGACTCACCCGGCCACGCCCTGGCGACGTCCGGCACCTCGGGCACTCCCGCGGTCGTCCTGCTTCCCGCCAACGCGCTGCCCGCGACGCTGGACGAGTACGTTGCCCTGCTGGGTCTCGGCGCCGAGGATGTCTTCTGCTGGACGACACCGCCCGCACACGACCCGGTGTTCCGGGACCTCGTCCTGCCCCTGACTCTCGGCGCGACCGTGCATGTCCCGGCCGCGCCGGGCAGCGGACCCGACGCCCTCGCGGCGGCGCTGGCCGACAGCGGCGCGACGATCCTGCACGCGACCCCGTCGCAGCTGGCGATGCTCTCGGCCGCCCGCGTACGCCTGCCCCGGCTACGCCACATCGTCTCGCACGGCGAGGTGCTGCGGGAAACGATCGCCCGGTCCGCGGTAGCGCTCGCCCCAGGGGCGACCGTGTGGAACCTGTACGGTGCCACGGAAACACCCCAGGCGAGCGGCCTGCACCGATACCGGGAGCCGGATGCGGACCTCTGGGCGGCCCACCGTACCGGCGTCCCGGTCACCGGAGTCGACCTGGCGTACCGCACGACCTGGGTGGCCCGCCCGGACGGATCCCCCGCGCGGGTGGGTGAGGTGGGCGAACTGGTGGTCGACGGCCACGGACTCGCCCTGCGCTACCTCGGCGAGGCCGGACGTGAGGCGCCTCAGGACGCGACGGACGGCTCCTCCGTACGGTGCTACCGCACCGGTGATGTGGCTCGGCGCGCCCCGGATGGGACGGTGGAGGTGCTCGGCCGGCGGGACCGGCAACTGTCGGTGCACGGTCACCGCGTCGAGCCGGCCGCGATCGAGTGGGCCCTTGCCGGCATGCCGGAGGTGGCGGCCTCGGTGGCTGTCCCGGACCCCGGAGCGGGTGACGCGGTCGTCGCGGTCGTCGTGCCGGCGGGGCCGACCGTGACGGACACCGAGCTGTCGGCCCGGTTGCGGGAAAGGCTGCCCGGGTGGCAGCTACCGGCCCGGATCGTGCTCGTACCGCGCCTGCCGCTCACCCCCCGCGGCAAGGTGGACCACCGGGCGCTGCGGGACGTTCTCGCCCTGTCCGGCCGTGCCACGACGCCGTCGGCGTCCACCGCCGAGGTGTGCGAGCTCATCGCCGACCGTGCCCGGGCTTTCGCCGCGCAGCCGCTCGCAGAGGACACCAGCTTCTTCGCCGCGGGGCTCACCTCGCTGTCACTTCTCCAGTTGCACCGCCGGCTCACCGAAACCGACGGCCTGCCGCTGAGTCTGCCGGAACTGTTCCGATTTCCCACCGCACGCGCACTGGCCGAGCACCTCACCACCGGCGAACGGCCGCGATACCGGCGCGGTCCGGTCATCCGGTCCACCGCCGATCAGACCCAGGCCCGGCGACTTGCTCGCGCCCGCTTCAACGACCACGCCCGTGCGGCAGCCAGGAAGGACCCGAGACCATGAGCTTGGAACCAGTGGCGATCATCGGCATCGCCGCCCGCGTTCCCGACGCCGCGGACGTCGAGCAGTTCTGGGAGAACCTGCTCGCCGGCCGCGAGAGCATCCACCGGCTCACCGACGAGGAACTGCTCGCGAATGGCGAGGATCCCCGGCTCCTCGCCGATCCGCGGTACGTGCGGGCGCGACCGTTGCTCGACGAGGTCGACGGCTTCGACCACCGCTACTTCGGCGTCTCCGCCCGGGAAGCGGAACTGCGCAATCCGCAACACCGGCTGTTCCTGGAGTTGTGTGCCACCGCCCTGCAGAACGGGGGCTATGACGCGGGCGCCTACGACGGGGCGGTGGGGGTTTACGGTGCCGCGGCGTACGACCGTTACGCCGAGGATCACATCCGGGCCGATCCGAAGCTGCTCGACCAGGTCGGCGAGATGGTCGCCAACGTCTCCAACAACATCGACTACCTGTCGACGTACGTCTCCTTCCGGCTCAACCTGCGTGGCCCGAGCCTGTCGGTCCGCACCGCGTGCTCCAGCTCCCTGGTGGCGTTGCACCTCGCCTGCCAGGCCATCCGGCAGGGCGAGTGCGACATGGCGCTGGCCGGCGGGGTGGAGATCGAGATGCCCTACGGCCGCGGCTACGTGCACGTCGAGGGCGGCATCGACGCCCGGGACGGACACTGCCGCCCCCTGGACGCGGACGCCACGGGCACCGTCTTCGGCAGCGGTGGCGGTGTCGTCCTGCTCAAGGCGTTGGCCGAGGCCGTGGCCGACGGAGACCAGATCCACGCGGTGATCCTGGGATCGGCGTTGAGCAACGACGGCGCCGAGCGCCAAGGGTTCACCGCCCCCAGCTCGGACGGGCAGGGGCGGGCGGTCGGCGAGGCCCTGATGGTGTCCGGGGTGGACCCGGCAGACGTGTCCTACGTGGAGTTGCACGGCACCGGCACGGTGCTGGGCGACCCCATCGAGGTGCACGGTCTGGACCAGGCGTTCCGCTCGATGGCGTCCGGAGACCTGCCGGCCGGCAACTGTCTGATCGGCTCGGTGAAGGCCAACATCGGCCATCTCGGCCCCGCATCGGGCGTCGTCGGACTCATCAAGACGGCTCTCGCTCTGCGCAATGAGCTGATCCCTCGGACGATCAACGTGACGTCGCCCAATCCGGCTCTGGAGCTTGGACGTACGCCGTTCCGTATCGCCGACAGCGTCGTACCGTGGCCCCGCGTCGCCGGCTCACCCCGGCGCGCCGGGGTCAGCAGTTTCGGCTTCGGTGGGACGAACGCACACGTCATCGTGCAGGAGGCCCCGGAGCCGGCGCCCCGGCCCGCGCCGGACGAGCCCCGCTCCGAGCTGCTGGTGTGGTCCGCCGTCGACGCCGCGACCGAGCCGATCGTGCGGGCTCGCCTCGCCGCCGCGCTGGCCCAGGCTCCCGCGGACGCCGCCCCGGACATCGCCTTCACCAGCCAGCTCGGACGCAAGCCCCTGCCGGTACGGGGCGCGCTGCGGTTCACCGATCCGGCCACGGCCGCGACAGCGCTCGGCGACGCGGCGGCGGTCACCGCCCTGGGCGACGGCACACGGCGGGCACCCGTCCTGCTCTTCCCCGGCCAAGGGGCGCAGCACCCGCAGGCGGCGGTCCGGCTGGCCGACACCTGGCCGGCGTTCGGCCGCCGCGTCCACGAGCACCTGTCGGCGTTCGGGGACCTGCTCGGCATCGATCTGCCGCGGGTGTGGCGTGATGAACTGGACGCCCGGACCGTGTCGCAGACCGTGCACGCCCAACCGCTGCTGTTCGCCATCGGGTACGCACTCGCGGAATCGTTGGCCGAACTCGGCGTCCAGCCCACGGCGGTCACCGGTCACAGCGTCGGTGAACTGGTCGCCGCGACCGTCGCCGGGGTGTTCACCCCTGCCGATGCGCGGCTGATCGTCGCCCGCCGCGCCCAACTCATGGCCGATCTTCCACCCGGGCGGATGCTCGCCGTGGCGGCGCCCGAGGACCGGGTCCGGCCGTTGCTGATCCCCGGAGTGGCGGTGTCGGCCGTCAACTCCGTCCGGCAGCTCGTCGTCGGCGGCGCCCCGGCCGCCATCGAGGCGTTCCGCGATGTGCTCGACGGCCAGGGCCTGGGATACCGCGAGCTTGCCACGTCGCACGCGTTCCACACGCCGGCCATGGAGCCAGCCATCGCGGAACTCACCTCGGTCATCAAGGAATGCGAGCTGCGCGTACCCGAAGTGCCGCTGGTGTCGGCCGCCGCCGGCGCGCTGCTGGACGGCGCACGGGCGCTGGATCCGGAATTCTGGGCCCGTCAGCTGACCGCACCCGTCCGGTTCCTGGATGCGTTGCGGGTGCTGGCCACCGAACCGGCCGGGCTGCTCGTCGAGGCCGGGCCCGGCGCGACCCTCACCAGCCTGGCCCGGCAGGAGACGACGATCCGGCAGGCCGGCCACCGGTCGGTCGGCGTGCTGGGACGCGGCGCGGGGCGGGACGACTGGGACTGCTTCCAGGACACGCTCGCCGAGTTGTGGGCCGGCGGCGCGCCGCTGGACTGGACCCAGGTGCCGCGTGCCGGTGAGCCGCGCAGGGTGTCGCTACCGACCTACCCGTACCAGCGGCGCCGCTTCTGGCTCCCCACCCCGGACGCCCCAGCCCCCACCCGCACGCCGGATGTCGCCACCGCGACGGTGACATCCGCGGACCTCGCCGCGGCGCCGGTGGCGGCAGCAGCGCCCGCATCCTCGGAGCCGGTGGTCGTTCTGCCCGGCTGGCGACCGGATGCCGTGGTGCTGGGCGCACCCGTCGGTGCACCCCGCCGGGGAACCGCCGTGGTGGTCCTGCCCGAGAACGCGAACCAGGCGCAGACGGTCCTCGGCGCGGTTCAACGGGCCGGTTACCGTCCCCTCGCCGTCACCTTCGGCGACACCAGCGACCTGCGTCCGCACCGGTGTGTCGTCCGGCCGGACGCCGGCGGCCTCGACGCTCTGTTCGCGTTTCTCCGGGACCGGGACGTGGTGCCCGAGCTGCTGGTGCACGCCCGATGCCTCGACCCGGTCTCCGGGGACCTGCCCCCGGACGACCCGTCGCTGATGGACGCCACGTTCTGGTCGCCCCTCGAGCTGTTCCAGGCGGCGGCCCGCGCCCGGGACACCGGGCTACGCCAGGCTCCGCTGGTCGTGGTCGCCAAAAGCGCCGTCGACGCGACCGCTGCCGAAGGCGTGGTTCCGGCCCGCGCAGCGGTGACCGGACTGGTCCGGTCCATCGCCCTGGAGGCGGGCACGGCACGGATCCGCATGATCGACATCCGGGGCGTCACCGAGGCCGTGCTCGCGACCGAGCTGACCTCAGCCGCCACGGAGCCGGTTGTCGCGCTGCGGGGCAACCGCCGCTGGCTGCCGGACCGGACCCGGCTTCGGCCCGACGGACCCAGCCCCGCGGCGCTGGTGCGCCGCGGCGTCTACCTCATCACCGGGGGGCTGGGCGCGCTCGGCCTCGCGGCGGCGCAGGGCCTCGCGGACACCGGCCTGCGCCCACGGCTGGTCCTGCTGGGACGACGCGCCGACGACCCGGCCACCGTCGAGGCCGTCCAGGGTGAACTGGACGCTCTGGCCGCCGCGGGCGCGGAGATTCAGCTTGTCGCCGCCGACGTCGCCGACGCCGAGGCGATGCGGGCGGTGGCCGCCGACCTGGTCACCCGGCACGGAACGATCGACGGAATCCTGCACGCGGCGGGCGTCCCCGGCGCGGGCCTGGCCGAGCGGCGGTCCCGGGACGGCATCGCCCAGGTGCTGCGCCCCAAGGTCACCGGGTCCGTGGTGCTTCGTGATCTGGCCCGGTCGCTGCCCGGCGTCCGGTTCCTCGTCTTCTTCTCCAGCCGTGCGGCGCTCAACGGCCTCGTCGGTAGCGCCGACTACGCCGCGGCCAACGCCTATCAGGATGCGCTGGCGATGTCGGACGCAGATCCGGAGTTGCTCACCCTCAGCGTCAACTGGCCGGCGTGGCGGAACACCGGCATGGCCGCCCTCGGCGGCGTGCCGGCGGCGTCGCCGGGCGTACGGTGGTCCCAGCTGCTGCACCCCACCGACTGGCTGGTGGCGGAGCATGTCGTGGATGGCCGTCCGACGGTGCCGGGCACGGCGTACATCGATCTGCTCGCGCGGGCCGTACGCGCTCAGCCGGGAATCAACGCCCTCGATCCGCTCGTCATCGAGGACCTCACCCTGTCCGCGCCGCTCGCACCGTCAGGGCCGGTGGAGGTCACGGTCGGCCTGACACCCGCGGCCGGTGGCTGGCGGGCGTTCGTCGAGTCGCGGCCGAAGGACTCCGGGACGGGCCGGACCGTCCGGCACGCCACCGCGACCGTCACGGTGGATGCGGACCTGGAACGGCCCACAGCCGATCCGGACGGCCCGGCCGAGGACGTCCCGCCCGGCGAAGGGGCACGGGCCGGCACGACGACCACCCAGTTCGACTTCGGTCCGCACTTCGACTGCGTCGACTCGGTCCGGCGGCTGGCCGACGACCCGGACGTCCTGCTCGCCGACCTCGTGCTGCCCGAGGAGTTCGAGGACGAGGTCGAAACCTTCACGGCACATCCGGCGCTCGTCGACCGGGCTCTCGCGCTTCGGCTCACCCCGGGTGGTCAGGTGCCCTTCACCTGCCGGCGCATCGTCCTGTACGGCGACCTCCCGGGGCGGGTCACGGCCCGGCTGAACGTCCGGCACTCGGACGACCGGCGGAGCACCTTCGATGCTCAGTTGTTCGATCCCATGGGTCGCACCGCGCTGACGGTCGAGGGCTTCACGAAGGTGCCGTTCGGGGCGTCGACGCAGGAGCGGCGACCGGCCGGTGCCCCGGATGCCCCGTCCGGTGTGGCCGACGCCGTGGGCATCACGTCGGGCATCACCGTGGATGAGGGCGTGACGACGCTGTTGCGGCTGCTCACCGAGAGCACGCCCGCGAACGTGGCGGTGGTACCCGCGGCCGAGTGGCCGCCCGCCGGTTCGGTGCACCCGGACGGGGCCGAATCCGCGGCGCCGCCGCGCATCGAGCAGGCCGTGGTCACGGGGCTGACCGGGCCCGCGCCATCCGTACCCGTGGCCGCGTCACCGGCCGAACCGGCGCGGTCGGTGGAGGCCGGCGTCGAAGCCTCGACCCTGGCCGCCATCTGGGCGGAGACGTTGGGCGTTCCGGAAATCGGCCACGGTGCCGACTTCTTCGAACTGGGTGGCGACTCGCTCACCGCGGTCCAGCTTGCGGGCCGCATCCAGGAACGCAGCGGTGTGGCGGTGAGCGTGACGGATCTGTTCGAGAACCCGACCGTCGAGGGCCTCGCCGCGACGATCCGGGGTCGCGCACCGCTGCGGGGGACGGGCCGATGACCGCCTCGGGGCTCGTCGACCAGTGGCCGGCGGCGATCGCTCAGGAGCGGCACTGGGCATACCAGCGCCGGTTCCCGGAGGCGGCCGGCTTCAACATCCCGGTCGCCACCATGATCCGGGGACCGCTCGATGTCGGTGCGCTCGACGAGGCGATCCGTCGTGTCGCCGAGCGTCATGAAGCGCTGCGCGCCACCTTCCGCGCCGGGCCGCGCCGGCTGTACCAGGTGCTGCGGCCGGCCGGCGAGCTGCCGATCGAGGTGCACGACCTGCGGCACCTGCCGCGCGGTGAGCGGCTGGCTCGGCTCCGGGACGTCGGTGCGACCGAGGCCGCGCGTCCCTTCGCCCTGTCGGCGGAGCCGGTGCTACGGGCGCACCTCGTCCGGCTCGAGCACGATGAGGCGGTGCTGGTGCTCAACGTGCACCACATCTCCTACGACGGCTGGTCGTCGCCGGTGTTCTTCGCGGAACTGGATGACCAGTACGCCGCCATTGTCCGGAAGGGGACGCCGCAACGGCCGGTGCCGGCGCACCGGTACGTGGACTACGCGAGCTGGCAGCGTCGGCAGCTGGCCGCCGACGCCTACGCCGATCAGCTGCGGTACTGGCAGGACCTGCTGCGGCACCCCGCACCCCCGGTCGACTGGCCGACCGATGAGGTGGACGGCCAGGCGCCGTGGTGGGCGGGGGACATGGTGTGGCTGAGCTTCCCGCAGAGCCTCGTGCAGGATGCTCAGCGGGTGGCCCGCGCCTGCGGCGCGACGCTGTTCGTGGTGTTGCTGGCGACCTACCAGCTGGCCCTGCAGCGACTGCTCGACACGCCCCGATTCGCGGTCGGCACCCCGGTGGCGGGACGGACGGCCCAGCGCTGGGAAGACGTCATCGGCTTCTTCGTCAACACCATCGTGATGCCGTACGAGCATGACGCGGCGCTGACCTTCCAGGACCTTGTGGGACGTGTCCAGAAGCTGGCCCTGGCAGCGCAGCAGAACCAGGACCTTCCGTACGGTGTGCTTCTCGACCGTCTGGAACCGCCGACGCCGCAGGGGCGTACACCGTTCTTCCAGACGCTCTTCCTGCTGCAGAACTACCCGTCCCCGCAGCGTCGGCTGGATTCCCGGGAGGTGCAGAGCAGGAAGCTGGTCACGGGTTCCGCCCGGTACGACATCACCTTCTCGCTCGACCGGCTCGGTGACGAACTGACGCTGGAACTGGAGAACCGTACCGGTGTCGTCTCCCAGGCGACGGCGGTGGCACTGGCACGCGAGTTCTTCGCCGTCCTGGCGGCCGCCGTCGCCTCCCCGGGGACCCCGGTCGGTGACCTCGTACCGGTTCCGGTTCCCGTGACGGTCCACCGGCGACCGGGTGCGGAGGCCGAGCTGGACGACCTGTTCGCCGGTCTCGTAGCGGATTGGCGGCAGCCGCGATGATCGAAGCGAAGGGGCTGGTGAAGAAGCACGGGAACGTCACCGCGGTCGGCGGTATCGACTTCCAGGTGTCGCGCGGTGAGACGGTCGGACTTCTCGGCCCGAACGGTGCGGGCAAGTCCTCGACGATGCGCATGCTGGCCTGCGTGTCTCCACCCACCTCCGGCACGCTCCGCATTCTCGGCCTCGAGCCCCGGCGGGACGGTCGCGTGATTCGGTCCCGCCTCGGGGTGGTGCCGCAGGATGACTCGCTCGATCTGGAGCTGACCGTCGAGGAGAACCTCTACATCTGCGGTCGGTACCACGGACTGTCCCGGGCGACCATCCGCGGGCGTACGGGTCCGCTGCTGGACCTGGTGCAGCTCGGTGACCGTGCGACGCACCGGGTGGAGTCCCTCTCCGGCGGCATGCGCCGTCGGCTCACGATCGCCCGGTCCCTGGTGAACGAACCGGACCTGCTGTTGCTGGACGAACCCACCACGGGGCTGGATCCGCAGGCCCGGCACGTGTTGTGGGACCTTCTGGGCCGCCTCCGCCGGCAGGGCGTGACGATGGTGTTGACCACGCACTACATGGACGAGGCGGAGCAGTTGTGCGACCGGCTCCTCGTCCTGGACGGCGGCCAGATCGTGTCCGACGGCGAGCCCGCCGAGCTCATCGCGAGGTACACGACCCGCGAGGTGCTGGAGCTGCGTTTCGACCGGGAGGACCTCCAGGCGCTGGCGCCACTGCTCGCCGGGCTCGGATACCGCGTCGAACCGCTGCTCGACCGGCTGCTGGTGTACGTCGACAACGGTGACGCGGCGCTGGCCGAGGTACACGCACGGGGCCTTCGACCGGACCGTGTCGTGGTGCGACGGGGCTCGCTGGAGGACGTGTACCTGCGGCTGACCGGCCGGACGTTGGTGGACTGACCGATGAAGGCACCAAGTCCGGCGCGGGGTGTCGCGAGCACCTTCGAGTACTGGTTCCTGCGTTACCGCCGTAGCTGGCGAGGGACCGTGGTGTCGGCGTTCCTCCTGCCGGTGCTGTATCTGTCCGCGCTCGGGCTGGGCGTCGGCACGCTTGTCGACCGTGCCGGCACCGGTCCGGCGGGCGAGGCCGGCTATCTCGGCTTTGTGGGACCGGGTCTGCTGGCCGCCGGTGCACTGCAGATCGCGGCGGCGGAGGGCACCCATCCGGTGCTGGCCGCCCTTCGGTGGAACAAGGCGTACCACACGATGATTGGCGCGCCGATCGGTGTGACGTCCCTGGTCACCGGGCACCTGGCGTTCATCGCGGTGCGCGTACTCATGGCCGCCGTGGTGTTCACCGTCGTGATGGTGGCCTTCGGCGCGGCCTCCTCCCCGCTGGTCGTCCTCGCCGTACCGGTGGCAGTGCTCGTCGGGCTGGCGTGCGCTCCAGGAATCGTGGCTTACACCCTGTGGGTGGACAACGATGCCAGCCTCACGGTGCTCCTGCGCTTCGTGGTGCTCCCCATGGTCCTCTTCTGCGGCACCTTCACGCCGGTCGCGGTGCTGCCGGATGCGGTACAGCCGGTGATCTACTGCACGCCGCTGTATCACGGTGCGCAGTTGTGTCGCGAGCTGGCCACCGGTGCCGTGCGGCTGGGATCCGCCGCCGGTCACGTGGCCGTGCTGCTGGCCTGGGCAGGCGTCGGGTTCCTGCTGGCGGTCACGGTGTGCCGAAGGCGGTTGGTCCGGTGATCGCGATGCTGTGGCGGGTGGGTTCCGTCGTGGAGCGTAACGTCCTGGTCGCCCGCCGGGTGTGGTTGGTGATGCTGTCCGGGCTGGTGGAGCCGCTGCTCTATCTCGCCGGCATCGGGTTCGGGCTCGGTTCGCTCATCGACTCGGTCACCGTGGGGGACCGTACGGTGCCGTACGCGACCTTCGTCGCCCCGGCGATGCTCGCGGTCAGCGCCATGAACGGCGCGGTCTACGACTCGACGGTCAACGTCTTCTTCAAGCTGCGCCACCGCAAGGCGTACGACACCATGCTGGTGACGCCCCTGGGCATCGGGGACGTCGCGGCCGGCGAGGTGACCTGGGCACAGCTGCGCGGCGTCGTGTACTCCGCCGGCTTCCTGCTCGTTCTCGTGGTGACGCACACGGTGTCCTGGTGGTCGGCGTTGCTTGCATTGCCCGCCGCGGCGGTGGTCGGATTCACCTTCGCCGCGCTCGGGATGATGGTGACCACCTTCCTGCGCAGCTGGCAGGATCTTGACCTGGTGACGTTGGGCCAGGTCGCGTTGTTCCTGTTCAGCACCACGTTCTTTCCCTTGTCGTCCTATCCCGCCGTGCTCGGCGCCGTGGTGCAGGTGACTCCGCTCTACCATGCTGTCGAGCTGATCCGGGCGCTGTGCCTGGAGCAGATCGGATGGGGACTCCTGGGGCATCTGGCCTACCTGCTCGGCGTCATGCTGGTGGCGTTCGCCGTGGCCACGCGCAGACTCGGCCGGATCCTCGTTACCTGACCCGCATCGTCCTCGTGGATGAAGCCCACAGCACGAACACAACCTGGAGGTTCCGCATGGAAGCGCCCGGACGGGTCGTCCTGGTCGATGTGTACGCGCCGTCGCGTCGCCTGGCTCCGAAGTTCCGCGAGCAGGGCTACGAGTGCGTACGGGTGCAGAGCACCGCGCAGGTGCCGCGGGTCTACCGCGGCGGGTCGTGGCCGGCCGAGGACTTCGTCGACAATGTGGTGCACGGCGGCGACATCGAGGCCACCGCCGATCGCCTGATGCGGCACCGGCCCGTCGCGGTACTGGCCGCGGGCGAGTCCGGAGTGGAGCTCGCCGATGCGCTGAGCGAGCGCATCGGCACGCCGACGAACGGAACGCGGATGAGCGCCGCGCGGCGGGACAAGTTCCTCATGATCGAAGCTCTCCATCAGGCCGGGGTGCCCGCCGCCCGGCAGATGCTGGTCGAGGACGTCGACGCCGTCCGGGCCTGGCACGAGAAGCTCGGCGGCACGGTGGTGCTCAAGCCGACCCGGAGTGCGGCGAGTGTGGGGGTCACATTCTGCGACACTCCGGAGGAGTCGGCCTCGGCCTACCTCAAGCTGCGTGACGCCGAAAGCGTGTTCTCGGAACCCAACTCGGGAGTCGTCGCGCAGGAGGCCCTGGTGGGCACCGAGTACATGGTGGACACCGTGAGCCGGGACGGTGTTCATGTGGTCGCGGACATCTGGCGAACCACCCGGATCAACGTCAACGGCGCCAGTGACCTGGTGGACGGCATCTACCTGATGCCCAGTACGGGTCCGGTGCAGGAGACGCTGGTGGCTTACGCCCGCCGGGTGCTAGACGCGCTCGACATCCGGTACGGCATGGCACACCTGGAAATCCGCCTCACCCCCTCCGGTCCACGCCTCGTCGAGGTCGGTGCCCGCATGGCCGGTGCCGATCTGCCGCACTACGCCTCGTCGGCGATCGGCCGGTCACAGCTCGACTGGGCGGTCGACGCCTACCTGCGCCCCGACGAGTTCCGCGCCCTGGCCGACCAGCCGTACCAGCTGCGGCGGTTCTTCGCGACGGTGCCGATGCTCTCGCCCGTCGAGGGCAGGCTCCGCCGGTACCGGCCGGAATCCATCGCCGCCATCCGATCCATGGAAAGCTTCGTGCAGATCCTCGAGGCGGTTCAACCCGGCGGACCACTGCGCCGTACCGTGGACGACATGACGATCCCGATGGCGGTCAATCTGCAGCACGAGGTCGAGGAGGTCGTGCTGCGGGATTCACGGACGCTGCGGTATCTGGACGGTGCCGGCTTCTACGAGTGCGAGCCGGCGGCATAGCCGTGTCGGTTGTTCTGGCCAGTGGACTGACGACGGCACAGTCCACCGTCACGGCGGACATGCTGACCGCTTCCCTCGGAACGTCGGTCGAGCTGGTGCCGTGGCACGCCGGTTCGCTGGACGGCGCCGCGCTGATCCTGGCGCCACACGAGTGGAGTTCCGGCGAGCGCCGGGCGGCCCTGTCGGCGGCGGACTGGTCATGGGTGCACCTCACCTCGGCCGGCGTGGACTTCATCGACGACGCCGCGTGGCCGACCGACCGTCTCCTCACCCGGAGCTGGCAGTGCTACGCGGCGCCGGTCGCGGAGTACGCGGTCCACGCCGTGCTGAGTCACGAGTGGGGGGATACCCCGCCGTGGACGGCCCCGGAGACGCGGCCGCCAGCGGATCCGAATCGCCCCCCGGTGCCAGCGTCCGTGTCGGCCGGCCGTCCGCGCGGGATGTGGGGATGCACGGTGGGGGTGGCCGGCTGGGGTGAGGTGGGCCGCCGGATCGGCAGGACCCTCGCGGGCTTCGGCGCGGAGATTCGTGTGCTGCGACGTAGCCGGACCGCGGTCGGCAGGGCCGAGCCGGGCATCGAGTTCACGACGGATCTGGACCGCCTGCTCGACTGCGAACACCTGGTGATCGCACTGCCGCTCACGCCGCGTACCCATCGGATGTTTGACGCCGCGGCGCTGAGCCGTGCGCGGCCGGGCCTGCACCTGGTCAACGTCTCCCGGGCGGAGCTGATCGATCAGGACGGGTTGGCCGAGCTCTGTGCCCGGGGCGACCTGGCGGCGACGCTCGATGTGACCGATCCGGAGCCGCTGCCACCCACCCATCCGCTCCGGACGATCCCGTCCGTCCGGCTTTCCCCGCACGTCGCATGGCGGAGCAGGCTGAGCGACGTCGCATTCGTAGCGGACTTCGTCGCTGTCTGGAGGGCCCTGGCCGGCGGCGGGCCGGTGCCGGGCGTCGTCGGTGCCGGTGCCGCCGACCGCGCCCGTCACATGGTGGTCACGAACACAAAGGTAGGGAGCTTGGGATGACCGTTCGACAGCGTGTGGTGGTACTGCACAGCCGCCAGCCCATCACCACCGACCTCGCGGCATCCTTCCCTGCCGAAGAGTTCGACGTGGTCGTGCTCACCGACGCGGTCGATGGCCCGGTGATCCGGGAAGGCACGCCCGGGACATCCCCGGAAACGCTGCGCCTGCCCCGGGACCGGTGGAGCGAACAGGTGCGAACGTGGGCCGGCGGCGTCCCGCAGGTCATCACCAACGACGAGTACTGCCTGACGGCCTGCGCCGGTCTGCGAGACGAGCTCGGCCTCCCGGCGCGTCATCCCGTGCAGTTGGACGGGTACCTCGACAAGGTGCGCATGAAGCGGGTATTGCACGCCGCGGGTGTGGCGGTACCGCGGTTCACCGCCTTTGAGCCGGTGGTCACGGACGACCGGGACACCGTCCGCCGGCTGCTGGACGAGGTCGGTGTTCCGGCGGTGGCCAAGCCGCGGCAGGAGGCCAACTCGCGGGGGGTCAGCGTGTTGCGTACCGCCGACGAACTCTCCGACTGGCTGACCCGGCATGCCGGGCAGGCCGGCTGGCAGCTCGACGCGTTCGTCGACGGCACCCTGCACCACGTCAATGCCCTCGTACGCGACGGCGTGGTGTACCCCGTGATGGCCGGGACGTACCTCGGACCGCTGCTCGGCGTCAGCGTGGGCCGTACGCTGGGCGGCCGGACCATCCCGGCCACGGATCCCCTGGCGGACGCGGCGCACGAGCTGAACCGGCGTGTCGTGGCGGCCCTCGGCGGAGCCGGGGCGTTCGTCGTCCACACCGAGTTCGCGCGGACGGCGAGCGGTGAGCTGCTGGTCCTGGAGGTGGCTGCGCGAGCACCCGGCGCGCTGCTACCGAGCATGGCTCTCAAACATGCCGGTGTGGAGCTGGAGGAGGCGAATCTGCGCCTGCAGGCCGGGCTCGCGACGCCCACGCCGGAGCCGACGGGAGTCCAGGCCGCGTGGCTCTGGCCGGCCGTGATGCCCGGACGCCGGTACGCCGGTGCGCCGCCGTTCGCCGGTGCACACGACGTGCACGTGCGAGCGGTCGGCAGGAACGGCAACACCGGGGACGAGGGGGCCATCGGTGCTTCGGTTCTCCTGTGGAATGCCGACGACACCCTCCTCTCCGCCGACGTGACGCTCGGTACTGAGGCCGTCTGGTTCGCCTGACGTTGGGCAAGGCGCGGTCGGCGCGACACCAGGTGCTACAAAGGCACGATGATCAATGACTCCGGCCAGGGAACCCCACCGGCCGACGCCTTCTCCGATCTCGATGCATACGTCGGCCTGCCGCGGGTCGGCGGGCTGTGGCTGGCGCCGGACGGCCGCCGGCTCGTGGTGGGCGTGGCGACGCCCGACCGGACGAAGACCCGTTACACGACGGCGTTGTGGGAGGTGGATCCGGGCGGGGAGCGGCCGGCGCGCAGGCTGACCCGCAGCGGTCACGGGGAGTCTGCGGCGGCCTTCACGCCCTCGGGTGACCTGCTGTTCACCTCGGCCCGGCCGGAGCCGGACGGCGGGACCGACCAGGAGCCGGGGACCGCGCTGTGGTTGCAGCCGGCGGGCGGCGGCGACGCCCGGGTGGTGGCCTCCCCACCGGGCGGCGTGCGCGGCGTCGTCGTCAGCGAGACCGGGACGGTCGTGCTCGGTTCGGCGATGCTGCCGTCGTCCACCGACGCGGCCGCCGACAAGAAGGCCCGCGCCAAGCGCAAGGAGGCCGGGGTCGCGGCGATCCTGCACGAGCAGTACGCGGTCCGGCACTGGGACCACGACCTCGGGCCCGACCAGACGCGCCTGTTCGCCGCCGAGCTCACCGAGGACGTCACGCTCGCCGACGCCCGGCTGGAGCCGCGTGATCTCACCGGCCACGTCGGCCCGGCGTTGAACGACGACTGCAGCTGGGACATCACCCCGGACGGTCGCACCGTGGTCACGGCGTGGGCGGTGCCCGAGGCCGGCGCTTCGCGGCGGTACGCGCTGGTGGCGGTCGACGTGGCGACCGGCGAGCGCCGCACGCTGGCCGACGACGCCGACCACAACTACGAGGTCACCCGGCTATCCCCCGACGGGACACAGGTCGCGGTCATCGTCCGCCGGCGATCCGCACCGCACGACCCCGGCGACGCCTGGCTCGGCATCGTCCCAGTCGCCGGTGGCCCGGTGCGGGCCCTGACCGACGCCTGGGACCGCTGGCCGAACACCGCCCGCTGGACACCGGACGGCACCGCGCTGGTCGTCACCGCCGACGACAACGGACGCGCGCCGCTGTGGCGGGTGGACGCCGCCACCGGCGACGTCACCCGGCTGACCCAGGACGACGGCGCGTACACCGACCCCCAGGTCTCACCCGACGGGCGCTGGACCTACGCGCTGCGCTCGGCCATCGACAGCCCGCCGCGCCCCGTGCGGATAGCCCTCGACGGCACGTCCACGACGCAGCGGCTACGCGGCCCCGCCGAGGCGCTCGGCCAGGACGTCCAAGTGCCGGGACGGCTGGAGGAGGTCACCACGACCGCCGCGGACGGCACGCCGCTGCGCGCCTGGCTCGCGCTGCCGCACCACGCCAGCGCCGACGCACCCGCCCCGCTGCTGCTGTGGATCCACGGCGGACCGCTGGCCTCGTACAACAGCTGGCTCTGGGGGTGGAACGCCTGGCTCGCCGTGGCCCGGGGGTACGCGGTCCTCCTGCCCGACCCCGCGCTGTCCACCGGGTACGGTATCGACTTCATCCGCCGGGGGTGGGGAGCCTGGGGCGACGCCCCGTACACGGACCTGATGACGATCACGGACGCCGCACAGGAACGCCCCGACATCAACGCCGACCGCACCGCCGCCTTGGGCGCCTCCTTCGGCGGGTACATGGCCAACTGGATCGCCGGGCACACCGACCGGTTCACGGCGATCGTCAACCACGCGGGACTGTGGGCGCTCGACCACTTCCTGCCGACCACCGACGCCTCGCACTACTTCGTACGTGAAATGACCCAGGAGATGAGAGACCGCCACTCCCCGCACCAGTTCGCCGATGCCATCACCACCCCGATGCTCGTCATCCACGGCGACAAGGACTACCGGGTGCCGATCGGCGAGGCGCTGCGCCTGTGGTGGGACCTGCTGTCACGGTCCAAGGCCGAGGACGGGTCGAGCCCGCACAAGTTCCTCTACTTCCCGGACGAGAACCACTGGATCCTCAAGCCGCAGCACCTCCAGGTCTGGCACTCGACGATCTTCGCGTTCCTCGCCCACCACCTGCACGGGGAGGACTGGCAACGTCCCGACCTGCTGGGGTGACGAAGTGGACGAGGGCGGCGGCGGAGCACAGCCGCCGAGCAGCACTGCGAAGGCGAGCGGCCGGCGCTCCGACCCGGGGGCTTCGATGAAGATCCGCGCGGTGCGCCCGCGCCCGGAGCGGTCAGGCGGCTCCGGCTTGTGCCTCCGCGGCGACGCGGAGCCGCTCCAGCGTCTCGGTCATCGTGCGGCGGTTGTGCGCGTCCCGGTCGGTGATACCCAGCGCCGCGATGCCGAAGAGCTTGAGCATCAGGCCGCGGCGGTCGGTGTACGTTTCGGTCACCTCGCAGCCGTCGTCGACCGGGCGGAACGTGTACGCCCAGCAGGCCACGGTGAGGAAGCCGCCGCCGATCACGTCGAAGCTGAACTCGCGGCCCCGGTCGGCGGCCACGACCGTGCACTCGGTGCGCCATCGCCGTCCGCGGTAGGCGTTGGTGCCGGCGAAGCGGGCTCCCTCGCGCGGGCCGGGCGGTTCGGTGAGCCAGCGGCAGCGGGTGGTCTCGGGGCTCCACTGGCCCATGCGGGTGACGTCGGCGATGAGGTCCCACACGGCCTCGGGCGCGGCGCCGATGCGGGTGGTGACAGTGACGGGCATGCCCGCCATCGTGCCCCAGAAGAGGCCGTCACGGTGTACCCGGGTGGCCGGCGCCCCGGGTCCGCAAGCCACGACCGCGCCCGGCCGTCGGTGCGGCCGGGCGCGGGTTCGGTGGATCGTCAGCGGTTCAGCACCGCCACAACACCGCGCGGGACGTGCCTCCGGTGGGCGTCACCGTGCCGGCGGCCGTGCCGTCCAGGGCGATGGCGAACGCGTCGCTCACGCCCGCAGCGGCGAGTGGCAGCTCGGTGATCGCACCGTTCGGGGCCCATCGCACGGCGTGGCGAAGGCCGTCGGGGGTCAGCGAGTAGCCGACCGCGTACCCGGCGTCGTTGATGGCGTAGGCCGCGCTGCCGAGGTGGCCGGGCAACGCCGCCAGCTCGACCACCGACCCGTCCGCGGCCCACCGCACGGCGCGGGTGGGCGCCTCGGCGTTCTCGCTCGAGGTGCCGACCACGACGCCGCGGTTGTTGATCGACGTGGCCGAGCTGTTGCGGTGCCCCGGCAGGGCGGCCAGCGGCGTCACGGTGCCGTCGACCTCCCAGCGCACCGCCTGGCTGCGGCCGTCGGGGGAGTCCGAGCCGCCGACGATCGTGCCGAGGTTGTTGATCCAGGTGGCGCCGGTGGACGTGTCACCCGGCAGCCCGGGCAGCTCGGCGACCCGGCCCTCCGCGTCCCACCGCAGCGCGTGCCAGTTGCCGTCCGGCGTGGCGGAGAAGCCGACCGCGATCCGGCTGTCGTTGACCGAGTACGCGCGGGTCGTCGGCGCCCCCGGCAGACCGGGCAGCTCCACCGGCGGGCGGTGGCCGTCCCAGCGCACCGCGCGCTGCACCTTCGCGGGGGTGATGGAACGCCCGACCAGGACCGTGCCCCGGCTGTTGATCGAGAATGCCGTGCTGTCCGTGTCGCCCGGCAGCGTGCCGAGGTCGACGATCCGGCCCCGGCTGTCCCACGTCACCGCGTGGTTCGACCCGCCGGAGGTGGTTGAGTCGCCCACGGCGATGCCGCGGGCATTGATGAAGTAGGCCCGGTTCGCCGTGCCCCCGGGCAGGGTCGCCAGCTCCGCGTACGGCGTCCCCGCGGCCGACGCCGGCGGTGCGTACCCGACCGACGCGGCCAGAACCCCGACCGCGGCGGCCATCGCCAGCCCAGTCCGTTGGAATTGCATGTTCTCCCTCACCTCGTCAACACCGCGACGGCGCGCACCGTGGCGCCGCCCGCGGTCGTGGCTGCGATTGCGCTTGCCCTGTCCTGCCCGCGCGCTGCGGCGGAGCGGCTCCCGGGCCGGAGTTCAGCCGGCCGGAACGCGCTCGGCTTTCCGCGCGGCCTGCTCCGGGGCGGTCATTCCGGCCGCGACCCTCTCCAGGGTGGCCACGGCCTCCAGCGGGCCCGGTGCTGCGACCAGTTCCGCCCGCAGCCGCTCGGCGGCCTGGCGATACGAGGGTTCCGCCAGGGCCGTGCGGCACGCCGCCAGCAGGGTCGCGGGCTCGTCGTCGGCCGGATCGAGCACGTGGGCGGCGCCGTACCGGCGCAGCGGCTCCACATAGATCGCCGCCTCCGGCATGTACGGGATGATCACCTGGGGCACCGCCGCGGCCACGCAGCTGAGCATCGTGCTGCCGCCGCCCGGGTGCACCGCGAGATCACAGGTGGGCGCCAGTACGTCGATGGGGAGCCACCCCACCCGTGCGCCGGCCGCCACGGGGCCCAGCTGCGCCGCGACGTCGTCCGGGGTGGCGATCAGCAGCTCCACGTCGAGGTCCGCCGCCGCGGTGATGAGTCCGGTCAGGTAGTCGAGCGCGTAGTCGCTGCTGACCCGGCTGCCCGCCGAGATCCACACCCGGGGCCGGTTGTGGGCGTACATCCATGGCTCGACGGGCCGCGGCGAGGCGTACGGGACGTACCGCAGCGGCGTGGCGGGCAGGTATCGCATGGGTTCCGCGGGGTCGTCGGACGGGCGGATGCTCTCCGGGCACAACACCAGGCAGGCGGCCGGCGGGGCCGGCTCGGGGAAGCCGAGCCGGGCCAGCTCCGCCAGCGTGGCGCGGTGCCAGTTCCACGGCTCGGCCATGCCGAACTCGATGGCTACGTACGGCACGCCGATCTCTGCGGAGAGCAGCGGCGCGGCGTACGCCAGCGGCCCCCCGACGACGAGGTCCGGCCGCCACTGGCGGACCAGCTCCTGCAGCTCCCGGAAGCCGTCGACGGCGATGCGCGCACCGATCGTGCCGAGCACCTCTGCCCGTTCCTCCAGGTCGCCGGTGAGCGGGACGAGCTTGCCGTCGCGCACCAGGCGGTAGTCCCGCGGCGACTTCTGCGGCGCGGCGACCGCGGGCAGGCCGGCGGTGAGCAGGATGGGGGTGAACTCCGCGTGGGCCGCGGCGATCACCTCGTGGCCGGCGGCCCGCACCGACTGGGCCAGGGGTACGAGCGGCAGGATGGCACCGGCGCCGCCTTCGGCGACGAACAGGCATCTCATGCCGTGGCGTCCACGATGATGACGATCTTCCCCCGGCCGTGGCCGCGCTCGATGTCGCGGTGGGCCTCGGCCGCGTCGGCGAGGGCGTAGGTGGCGCGCAGGTGGACCGTGAGCTGACCGCGGGCGTACAGGTCGACGAGGGACGCGAGGCGACTGGCGGACCGGCCCGGTCCCAGCAGGGGGATGCCGAGCTCCTTGGCCTCCTCCAGCGAGAGCATGGTGCGGATGCGGCTGCGGTCCTTGACCAGCTCCACCGAGGCCCGCAGCGCCTCGGGACCGGCGGCGTCCAGGGCGGCGTCGACGCCCTCCGGGGCCACCGCGCGTACGCGCTCCACCAGGCCCTCGCCGTAGGTGACCGGAACGGCCCCGAGCTTGCGCAGGTACTCGTGGTTCGCCTCGCTCGCCGTGCCGATCACCCGGTCCGCGCCCCAGGCCCGGGCGAGCTGCACCGCGAGCGTGCCCAGCGCACCGGCCGCGGCGTGGATCAGCACGGTGTCGCCCTTGCCGACGCCCATGGCCTGCAGGGCGAGATGCGCGCCCTGGGCGTTGCCGGAGAAGCCACCGGCGATCTCCCACGGCATGTCCTTCGGCTTCGCCACGATCTGGTCCTCCGGCACCACCACGTACTCGGCGTAGCCGCCCAGGGTGCTGAAGCCGAGCACCTCGGCGCCCACCTCGACCCCGGTGACCCGGTCGCCGACCTGGTCGACGACCCCGGCGAACTCGTTGCCCGGCACGACCGGCGGGCGCGTGGCGAGGAACGGTGGCGTCCAGCCCCGGCGGATGGCGGTGTCGAACGGCTGCACGCCCGCGGCCTTCACCCGGACGCGTACCTCTCCCGGCCCGGCCGTGGGGTCGTCGATGTCCTGCAACCGCAGGACGTCCGGCCCGCCGAAGCTGGACAACGCTGCTGCCTTCATGAGGTCCTCCTTGAGATCTGGGTACGGGCCGTCGGGTGCCCGGCGCGGTCAGGGAGCCCGGCGTCTGCCGGGCAGGAACAGGGCGAGCAGGAAGGGCGCCACGAGCAGGCCCGTCATCGCGCCGAACGCCACGGTGAAGGCCTCCGGTGGCAGCGATGCCCCGGACGACGCACCGACGCCCGCGACGGAGGTCGCCGCCACCTGCAGCACCACCGCCGCCGCGGCGCCGCCGAAGGCTCCGCCCAGACGCATGGAGACGGCGCTCGCGGTGGCGATGTGCGGTATCGACTCCTGCGGGAGGCCCGCCTGGTAGAGGGTGGCGGACAGCGGGATGGAGACCGCGGCCAGTCCGACTCCGCGTACCACGAGGGCCACCGCGAGCAGCAGATCGTGGGGTTGCGCATCGGCGAAGACGAACGGGAGGGTGCCCGCCGCGGTGAGCAGCAGGCCGCCCAGCACGACCGGCCGGGCGCCGAGGCGGTCGCTCCACGAGCCGACCACCGTGGCCGCGATGCCCATCCCCAGCCCTTGCGGCGCGAGCAGGGCCCCCGCCGCCGTGGCGCTCAGGCCCACGACCTGCTGGTAGTAGAGGGGGATGAGGAACAGCAGGCCGTAGAGCAGGAATCCCGCGATGAACAGCAGACCACCGGCGACGTTGAAGTTGCGGTTGCCGAACAGCCGCACGTCGATGATCGACGTCGCCCGGCGCCGGAGCGCATGGACGACGAACCCGGCGATGAGCAGCAGACCCGCCACGATGGGACCGATCACCTCCGGGGCGGTGAGCGCGTCGGCGCCGCTGGTGCCGGCGTCCGCCACGGTCGACAACCCGAACACCAGCGCCGACAGCCCGGGGGCCAGCAGCAGCAGGCCGGTCCAGTCCAGCCGTGCC
Source organism: Krasilnikovia cinnamomea (assembly GCF_004217545.1). Lineage (NCBI taxonomy): Bacteria > Bacillati > Actinomycetota > Actinomycetes > Micromonosporales > Micromonosporaceae > Krasilnikovia > Krasilnikovia cinnamomea. The sequence continues at coordinate 3,807,412 of NZ_SHKY01000001.1, read as the reverse complement.
GACGGATCCTTGGCGTCGTGCGGCAGCAGGCGCGCGGCGGCCACGAGCGCGACGACCAGCAGCGGCACCTGCCCGTAGAACAGCCACCGCCAGCTCGCCGCGTCGAGCACCGCGCCGGCGGCGACGGGACCCAGCACGGGCGCCAGCGAGGACGGCACCGCCACCATGCTGAACGCGCGGCCGGCGCGCTCCGGGCCGGCCGCGCGGGTCAACACGATCGTGGCCACCATGCCGATGAAGCCGCCGGAGAGCCCCTGCACGATGCGGAAGCCGATGAGGCTGGACACGGACCAGGCGATCCCGCAGAGCACCGAGGCCACCAGGAAGGCGGCCAGGGCGGCCAGCCACACCGTCCGTGCGCTGAACCGGTTCACCGCGTACCCCGACGCCGGGATCGCGACGCAGGTGGCCAGCAGGTAGGCGCCGGTCACCCACTGCACCGTCCCGGTGCTCGCGGCGAACTCGCGCCGCACGGTGTCCAGGGCGACCACCATCACCGTGCCGTCGATGACGGAGACGATGATGCCCAGCATCACCACGACGCCCAGCTTGACCAGCTTGGCGTCCACCCGCGGCTCTCGTCCGCCGGCTTGTTCGACCGCGACCGTCATCCGGCCACCCCCTGTCGAGCTACTCCGGACCTCGTGTGCATGACAGGCGGCTCAGGCCAGGGTCAGGACGATCTTGCCGCGCCCGTGACCCGTCTCGATCAGGCGGTGGGCGTCCCCGGCCCGCTCCAGCGGATAGGTGGCCCGCAGGTGCAGCCCGTCGAGCTTGCCCTGCTCGTAGAGGCCGGTCAGCTCGACGAGGCGGTCGCGCGAGCGGGCCGGACCCAGCGCCGGGATGCCCAGCTCCTCGGCGGCCTCGTCGGAGACCATCGTGCGGATCCGGTTGCGGTCCTCGACCAGCTCCGCCGAGGCGTACAGCGCCTCGGGGCCGGCGGCGTCCAGGGCGGCGTCGACGCCGTCCGGGGCCACCGCGCGCACGCGCTCCACCAGGCCCTCGCCGTAGGTCACCGGAACCGCACCGAGGCCCCGCAGGTAGTCGTGGTTGGCCTCGCTGGCCGTGCCGATCACCCGCTTCGCGCCCCAGGCCAGCGCCAGCTGCACCGAGAACGTGCCGAACGCTCCGGCCGCGCCGGAGATCAGGACGGTGTCGCCCGGTCGCACCTGCATGGCCTGCAGCGCCATGTGCGCGCCCTGCCCGGCGCCGGTGAAGCCGCCGGCGATCTCCCACGGCATGCTCTTCGGCTTCGGTACGAACTGGTCCGGCGGGACCACCAGGTGTTCCGCGTAGCTGCCCAGCGTGCTGTAGCCGAGCACCTCCGCGCCGACCTCGACACCGGCCACGCCGTCACCGACCTCGTCGACGATCCCGGCGAACTCGTTGCCGGGGATCACCGGGAAGCTGAGGTCGACGGAGGGCGGCGCCCATCCCTGCCGGATCCCGGTGTCGAAGTGCTGCACGCCTGCGGCGCGCACGCGGATCCGGACCTGGCCTTCGCCCGCGCGGGGCTCCGCCACGTCCATCAGCTCGAGAACCTCGGGACCGCCGAACGAGGTGAGGGCCGCAGCCTTCATGAGGACTCCTTATCGGATCGTTGGGTACGGGCGGGCAGTCCGCGCGGTCGCCGGACGCGAGTCCGGCGACCGCGGCGACACACCACGTCGCACTCACCCGAGCAGGCTCCCGTGCCGCCCTCGAGAGGTGCGCCGGTGCGGCTCGAGGGCGTCTGAAGCGTCGTCCCCCGAGCGGCTTCCCGCGCCGGACGACCGGCCGCGTGAACCGGCGGCCGTCCGGCGCCACGACCCTAAAAGCTCAACCTGACTTGAAGTCAAGGACGACGTCCTCAATGGAGGATCGGCCGCTTGACTTCGACCTTGGTGCAGGTTCTACCGTCCTCCGGGAGGTTCGTCATGGGTATGGAGTTCACCGCGTGGATGTCGCTGCACCACGCCATGCACGCCGAGGAGGGGCGCCCGCTGTCGCGGGCCACGCTCCGCCGCATCGCCGCGTTCGCGCGTCCGCACCGTCGGCCGATCGTCATGTTCCTGCTGTTGAGCGTGGTGACCGCGGTCCTCACGGTGGCCGCACCCGTGCTGGCCGGCCGGGTCGTCGACGCGATCGTGACCGGCAGCGACGCCGCCGTGGTGCTCCGGCTCGCCGTGCTCATCGCTGGCATGGCCCTGGCCGAGGCGGGCCTGGGAATAGTCACGCGGTATCTGTCCGCCGGCATCGGCGAGGGGCTGATCGTCCGCCTGCGCACCGCCGTCTTCGACCACGTGCAGCGGATGCCGGTGGCGTTCTTCACCCGGACCCGCACGGGCGCCCTGGTCAGCCGGCTGAACAACGACGTGATCGGCGCACAGCGCGCCTTCAGCGACACGCTGTCCGGCGTCGTCGGCAACACGGTCACCCTGGCGCTCACGCTCGCCGTGATGCTCAGCCTGTCGTGGCAGATCACCGTGCTCGCGCTCCTGCTGCTTCCGATCTTCATGGTGCCGGCGCGCCGGCTGGGTTCCCGCCTGGCCCGGCTCGAACGCGAGGCCGCCGAGCACAACGCCGCGATGAGCACCCGGATGACCGAGCGCTTCTCCGCCGCCGGCGCCACCCTGGTCAAGCTGTACGGGCGCCCGGAGGAGGAGTCCGCGGAGTTCGCCGCACGCGCCCGGCGGGTGCGCGACGTGGGCATCCGTACGGCGATGCTGCAGTGGGTGTTCATCACCGCGTTGACCGCCGTGGGCTCGCTGGCGCTGGCGCTGGTCTACGGCCTGGGCGGCTTCTACGCGCTGCAGGGCCGGCTCGACGCGGGTGCCGTGGTGGCGCTGGCGCTGCTGCTGTCGCGCCTGTACGCGCCCCTGACGGCGCTGGCCAGCGCGCGGGTGGAGGTGATGAGCGCCCTGGTCAGCTTCGAGCGCGTGTTCGAGGTGCTCGACCTGCGCCCGCTGATCGAGGACCGGCCCGACGCCCGCCCGCTGCCCGACGGCCCGGTGGCGGTCGAGTTCGACGCCGTGCGCTTCGGGTATCCGGCGGCCGACAAGGTCTCGCTGGCCTCCCTGGAGGACGTCGCGAAGCTCGACACCCGCGGCGGCGAGGAGGTTCTCCGCGAGGTGTCGTTCCGTGCCGAGCCGGGCCAGATGGTGGCGCTGGTCGGCTCGTCCGGCGCGGGCAAGTCGACGGTCGCGCAGCTCATTCCGCGGCTCTACGACGTCGACCACGGCGCGGTGCGGCTGGGCGGCGTGGACGTGCGTGACTTGTCGGCCGGCTCTCTGCGCGGCGCGCTCGGGGTGGTGACCCAGGACGGCCACCTGTTCCACGACACCATCCGCGCGAACCTGCTGTTCGCCCGGCCGCAGGCCACCGAGGAGGAGCTGTGGCAGGTGCTGCGCCGCGCCCGGCTCGACGACCTGATCCGGTCCCTGCCGCAGGGCCTGGACACGGTGGTGGGCGACCGGGGTTACCGGTTGTCCGGCGGTGAGCGTCAGCGCCTGACCATCGCGCGACTGCTGCTCGCCCGGCCCCGCGTGGTCATCCTCGACGAGGCGACGGCGCACCTCGACTCGACCTCGGAGGCGGCCGTGCAATCGGCCCTGGGCGAGGTGTTGCAGGGCCGGACGAGCGTCGTGATCGCCCATCGGCTCTCCACGATCCGGGCCGCGGACCAGATCCTGGTCGTCGAGGGCGGCCGGGTGGTCGAGCGGGGCCGGCACGCCGACCTGCTGGCCGCCGGTGGGCGCTACGCGGAGCTGCACCGCACACAGTTCCACCAGGCGCCGGTGCCGGACGCCCGAGCCGCCTGACGGGCGCAGGCCCGGGCCGCCGTTCCGGCGGCCCGGGCCTGCGGCGCCCGCGCTGGGACGGCCCGGACCTGCGGTCCGGGCCGTCGTCGTCATCGGCTGGCGATTGCGCAGCCACGCATCATCGGGCGATCCGGCGTCGCCGGTACGCCTCCAGGGCCGCCACGAAGGCGACGCCCACCACGACGTGCATCGACGCCAGGGCGATCCGCGTGGCGCCGTCGGCGTCGCTGCTGAGCGGGGCGAGGGCGCTGAGGAGGGCGAGCACACCACCGACCGCCTGGGCCACCCGCAGCATCACGGGCCACCAGCGGGCCAGGAGCACCGCGATGCCCGCCCCCACGGCCAGGGGGACGCTCGAGCTGAAGATCACCCCTCCCGCGCCGACGGTCTGCGGCTTCGCGTTGGGCTGCGGGACGACGAAGGAGGCGTCCGCCGCGTTGCCGATCGAGAAGATGAGGAGGTTGACGACGACGGCGGCCGCGGCGGCGCCGGCGATGGCGAGCCACCACGGCAGGCCGCGACGGCCGCCGGAGGCCGGGTCACTGGCCCCGGCCGGGGACTGGGAGTGCAGCGAAGAAGTCATTGCTCCATCCTGGAATCTCAAGTTCGGTTGAGGTCAAGTGCCTGCCCGGCATGCGGTCGGCTCGTTCACACCCGGTACGGCCGCCTGGTCCGAGCCTCGGACAGGGCGCGCGCCCACCAGACGAGCCGGGCCAGCATGGCCTGGGCGGCCGCGCCGCAGCCCTGCGGATCCTTCGGCGCACCGTCGGGCGTGAACTGGTTCGACGCGCCGTGGAAGCTGACGCCCTCCCGGATGGTCACCGCGTGCAGCTCCGCGAAGACGTGCCGCAGGTGCTCGACGGCGCGCAGGCCGCCGGACTGGCCGCCGTAGGAGACGAAGGCCACCGGCTTCGCCAGCCACTCGTCGTAATGCCAGTCGATGGCGCCCTTGAGCGCCGCCGGATAGCTGTGGTTGTACTCCGGCGTCACGACGACGAAAGCGTCGGCGGCCGCGAGCCGCGGCGTCACCTCCGCCATCTCGGCGGCGGCGCCCTCGCCGTAGGAACCGAAGGCCGTCAGCACCGGGATGTCGGCCAGGTCCACGACGTCCACCGCGATGTCGTCCCGCGCGTTCGCCTGCTCCACCAGCCACCGTGCCACGGTCGGCGCGAAGCGTCCCGACCGGGTACTGCCGATGATCACCGTCACCTTGACGGGCTGCTCTGACATGGATACACCTCGTTCTCGTCGAATGCCGGACGTGCTCACAGGCCCGGGCTGTCGTCGCGGGGCTGGACCAGCCGCCAGGTGCCCGCGGTCGCGAGCCGGGGGTGCGGCGCGGGGCCGGACGGGTCCGCCGCGGGACCGGGCGGGGTGGACACCGCCGGTCCACGCCGGGCCCTGCGCGGCCCTGCGCGGCCCTGCGCGGCCCGCCTCGCCTCGCCGCGCGCCGATCAGCAGGACGAACCCGATCGCGACGACGAGCGAGTACCGCAGCACACCGACCACGACGGCACGCACGTCGGCCGGCCCCTGCCGGGCCTCGATCGCCAGGGACAGCAGCGAGGACGCGAGCACGGTCGCCGCACCGGCGCTCGCGGCGGCGACCGCGACGCAGAATCCGATCGCCGACGCGAGCCCGTCCCGGGAGCGCCCGGTACGTGCCAGCAGCGCACCGTGCGCCGCCACCACGAGCGCCAGCAGGGGCATCACCAGCAGCACCGCCGCCAGCAGGACGAACACCGCGTACGGCGCGCCCGCCGGGTCGGCGAATACTGCCGGGACGGCGTCGCGGGCACCGCCGGTGTGGTCGTGGTGCCCACTTCCGCCGACCCGGGCGGGCATGCGCGCGACCGCGACGGCGCGCTCCCGCACCGCCACCGCCACGACCAGGGCGAGGGCCAGGCCGAGCCCGGCGAGCGGGCGCAGTCCGAACGACCCGCGGGCGGGTGCCGGAGGGGCCGACGGTTCGCGTGACATGGTCGCTCCTCAGTCGAAGTCGGCCGCGCGGGCCAACTTCTCCCACTGCGCCCACTCGTCGAGGCGCTGCCGGTACACCTGGGGGATGAGGTCGGCCGCGCCGTTGCCGAGCAACAGCCGTCGCGGCGGCGAGTCCGCCCGGACCACCTCGAGCAGGGCCTCCCCGGCGCGCCGGGGATCGCCGGGCTGGAGGTGCGCGTACGCCCCCGACAGACCGTGGCGACGCTTCGCCAGGACGTCGTCGTACGCCGCCAGCGGAGCGGCCCGCACGAGGCTGCCGGCGCTCCACTCGGTGCGGAACTCGCCCAGCTCGACGAGCGTCACGTGGATGCCGAACGCCGCGACCTCCTGCGCCAGGGTCTCGCTCAGCCCCTCCAGCGCCCACTTGCTCGCGCAGTACATGCCGAGGTTCGGATAGGTCGTGAGGCCGGCGACGCTCGAGATCTGCAGGATGTGCCCGGAGCCGTGCTCGCGCATGAACGGCAGGACCGCCTGGGTGCACCACAATGCGCCGAACACGTTGACGTCGAACTGGTCCCGGACCTGCTCCTCGGAGACCTCCTCGACGGCGCCGGCCAGGCCGTACCCGGCGTTGTTCACCAGGACGTCGACCGCCCCCGCGGCGGCGACGCCGTCCCGCACCGCGGAGTGCACCGCGGCGCGGTCGCGGACGTCGAGGCGGAGCGGCACGACCCGGTCCGTGCCGTAGCGGTCGACGAGGCCGGCGAGGCCGGCGGTGTCGCGGGCGGTGGCGACGACCCGCTCGCCCGCGTCGAGGGCCACCTCGGCGAACGCCCGGCCCAGGCCGCGGGAGGCCCCGGTGATGAACCATGTGCGCTGACGATCTGCTGTCATGGTTGCCACCCTGCGCCCGGCGCCTTGACGGCGCGTCCACGACGGTTCGAGGGCCTCACGACGCCCGCCCCAGGTGCTCGCCCGCGGCATCGAAGATCAGCCGGGTCTTGGTGGTGAGCTCCCGGCGGACGAACTCCGCTGCCTTGCCCGGGTCGGTGTCCGCCCCGAGCATGCGCCGGGCGCCCTCCGCGTCGACCAGGACGGTGTGGCGGGACGTCACGACCGTGCGCCCGGACTCCTCCGCCAGCGACCAGCGCACCACGTGGGCCCGGCCCACCGGCGGCAGCAGCAGCTGCTTGAACACGATGGCGCGGTGCGGGAACCCGATCCGCACCGTCTTGGTGGTCAGGGTCCCGCCCCGGGCCTCCGCGGTACGCATCTCGACGAGCTGCGCGTCGCCGGTGCCCTGGACCTGCACTTCGCTCACGTGCGGGATCCGGTCGGGCCACGCGCCGGCGTCCCACAGGAAGTCGTAGACGTCCGCCGGCCGGCCGGGGAGGTGCACCGTCTCGCCGAACACCAGCAGCAGGTCCGGACGTTCGGCCAGCGGCTCGGCGGCCGCCTTCACCCCGGCCAGCTCGGCGTCGCTGATCCGGTCGATCGTGTCCCGGATGTCGTCCGGCGCCGAGGAACCGGCCGCCCGGAACCGGTGCACCAGGCGTACCCGGGCGGCGCGCTCGCCGGCCGGCTCGACCACGAAGGAGCGTTCCATCGCGGCCAGCGCGGGCGGAAGCTGCTCCGGCCGGTAGTCGATGCGCAGCCGATCCGGGTGCAGGACCCGGTGCTTGACCCACCGGTGCACCTCGCCGTCGCCGTGCGACCACACCGTGACGCGCTCCTCGGCGCCCGCCGTCCCGCCCTCGGCCACGTCGAGGTGCACGAACGGCCCGAAGATCCACGCCCAGTTGCCGGCGTCGGCGAGCAGCCGGTAGACGTCCTCGGCCGGCGCGGCCACGTCGATCACGTGCTCGACCGACTCGCCGGCGTGCTCCGGCGCCGCCGTGGGCCGGCCGGTCACGGCCACACGCCGACGAAGAAGCCCGGCCCGCCGCTCTCCGCGGTCACGTACTCGACCTGGCCGCCGGCCTGCGTGAACGCGCTCTCGTACTGATCGCGGCCGAAGAGGGTCAGCCGGTCGACCTCGTCGTGGTGCCGGATGCCGTCCTTGTCGGCGTCCAGGTAGTGGATCTCCATGCGGGTGGTGTCGCCCTCGCGGGTGGAGTGCGCCACCCGGGCCACGGTGCGCCCGTCACGGGTGACCACGTGCCCGGAGACGTACCGGTCGATGAAGGTGTCCGGGAAGTACCACGGCTCTACCACCACGACGCCGCCCGGCGTCAGGTGCCGGGCCATGCTCTGCAGCGTCCGCTCGAGGTCGGGGCCGGTGGACAGGTAGCCGATCGAGCTGAACATGCAGGTGATCACGTCGTACCGGCGGCCGAGGTCGAACGTGCGCATGTCGGCGAGGTGCAGCGTCACCTCGGGCAGCCGGCGCCTCGCCGCCGAGAACATCGCGTCGGAGAGGTCCAGCCCCTCCACGTGGTCGAACTGGGAGGCGAACGCCTCCAGGTGGATGCCCGTGCCGCACGCCACGTCGAGCAGCGTCGCGGCGTCCGGCCGGCGCGAGCGGACCAGTCCGGCGACGAGCTCGGCCTCGGCCCGGTAGTCCTTGCGGTCCTGGTACACCAGGTCGTACACATCTGCGGCGTTGTCGCTCTCATACATGCCGCAATTCTTGAAGCCGCCGCTGGAGCCCGGCTTGACGAACGGTCGGGTCCCGGCCGGGTTCCGCGACGCGGAACCCGGCCGGGACGACGGAAGACCGTCACACGACCTCGATGGTGGCCATCTGCCCCCACTCGGAGTGCGGCAGCTGGTGGCAGTGGAACACGAACCGGCCGGTGTACCCGGACCACGTCATGGCGATCCGCACGGTGTCGCCCGGAGGGATCCGCACCACGTCCTTGCAGCCGAGCTCGGTAGGCGCGGGCGGCTTGCCGTTGCGGTCCAGCACCCGGAAGTCCGCCAGGTGGGTGTGGAAGCTGTGGTTGAGGTGGAAGTTCGGCGGCGGGCCGGCCGGGTCGGCGTTGGTGATCGTCCAGATCTCCGTGGTGCCCAGGCGGGTCTGCACGTCCACCCGGTTGGGGTCGTAGACGTTGCCGTTGATCAGCGCGCCCCGGGTCCAGTCCTGCGCCAGCACGAAGTTGCGCTCCACCGTCGCCTTGGGCAGCGGCGGGACGGCCGCCAGCTTGCCGGGCACCTTGCTGCTGTCGCTCGCCGTACACACCACGTCGAAGCGCATCACGTCCGCGTTCTCGGTGGCGAGCGCGGCCGCGTTGACCAGCACCACGGAGCCGCCCACGGCGTAGCGCGCGAAGTCGACCACGACGTCGGCCCGCTCGCCGGCGCCCAGCAACAGGCTCTGCACCCGTACCGGCTCGCTCAACAGCCCGCCGTCGGTGCCGATCAGGACGAACTCCGAGCCGTCGGCGAACCGCAGGTCGAACGGCCGGTCGACCGACGTGTTGAAGATGCGCAGCCGGTAACGGCGGGCGGCGACCTCGAAGCGCGGCCGCTCCTTGCCGTTGACGAGCACGTGCGGCCGGTCCTGGGCCCGCGTGTAGTACAGCGTGCCGTCGGACAGCACCCGCGCGTCGCGGATCTGCAGGGGCACGTCGTACCGCCCGTGCGGCAACGGCAGCGACTGCTCCTGCTGGTCGGTCACCAGGTACGCGCCGGACAGCCCGCTGTAGACGTTGTCGCCCTCGATCATGTGCGCGTGGTCGTGGTACCAGAGCGGCGCCGCGGACTGGTTGTTCGGGTAGTCGTACACCCGGGACGCACCGGGCGCGATGGTGTCGGTGGGGTGGCCGTCGTGCGCGGCCGGCACCTTGCCGCCGTGCAGGTGCACCCCGGTCAGCACGCTCAGCTCGTTGGTCTGCCGGATCCGCACGGCCCGGCCCCGCTGCGCGACGATGGTCGGCCCCGGGAACAGGCCGTTGTAGGTGTTCACCGTGCTGAGCAGGCCCGGGATGATCTCGACGCGGGCGGTACGCATGGTGATGTCGTAGCGGTCGCACCGGCTGTCGCGGGCCGGCGCGAGCACCGGCGGAATCGGCATGACCGCGGTGAACGGCGTGGACTCGGCCGGGGGCACCGGGTCGGCGGCGGCGGCGATCTGCTCCAGCGGCACGATTCCCGCCACGCCACCGACGGCGGCGAGCTTCAACATATCCCGACGGGTAAGCATTATCGGTTCCCTCGCATTCACGAACACCCAGGGATGGAGATGTCCGCGATGCTGTCAGCCGTCGATGGGCGGCAGCTCGAGGTGAGCTTGAGTACGGCGGAACCGGGACCCCGTGCCGCCGGTCGCCGGAGGGGCGCAACGCGGGACACCGGGGTACGCCACGGCGTCCCCCGGTGTACGCGCCCTCCGGCGACCGGTCGAGTCGGTGGGTGGGTCAGGCCGTGCCCTCCACGTGGCGGCGCGCGTGCTGCAACGTGGCCAGGCTGTTGGTACTCAGGGCGGTGTGCAGGTAGTCCCGGGTGCCGGCCACGGTGGCGTCCGCACCGAGCACCCGTGCGATGTTCGCCTCGTTGATGGCCACCGTGTGCCGGGAGGTGACGGCGACCCCCGCGTCCTGCTCCTCGAAGAGCCACTGCCCGGTGTGCAGGGACATCAGCGCCGGCAGCACGATCTGCTTGTAGACGATCTTCTCGTACGGCAGGCAGACCCGCACCGAGCTGGTGGTGTGCACCGAGCCGTCCTTGGCGCGGGTGTCCATCTCCAGCAGCTGCAGACCGGGGCCGTCCTCCCGCAGCGAGACGCGGGCGACGTGCGGCAGGCGCTGCTCCCACAGCTGGGCCTGGTTGATGAACTCGTACACGTCCTTCGCGGACCCGTCGATGTGCACCGTGTCGTCGAAGGTGAAGAGCAGGCCGGAGTCGCCGGTGGCCAGTTCCGCGTTCGCCTTCAACGCCGCCAGCTCCACAGTGCTGTTGGTGTCGACCGCCCGGTCGATCCACTCCAGCTTGTCCGGGTCGTCGTCGACCGCGCGGAACTCGTGCAGCAGCCGCACCCGCGACGCGCCCTCGCCGGCGTCCTCGATGATCCACGTACCCGCCATGGCGGCGACCGGCGGCTGCGACACCTCCTGGCGGAACTCCACCCGCCGCGCCGCCGGGTCGAGCACCCGCCGGGACTGCCAGGTCTTCGCCTCGCCGTTCGCGGTCGCCCAGATCTGGATCCGTTCCTGCCGGTCGCCGCGTTCAAGGTGCTCGACGTGCACGCTCGGCGGGAAGATCTGTGGCCAGTTCGCCACGTCGGCGATCAGTCGATACACCGCGTCCGCTCCGGCCTGCACCCGGATCTCGTGTTCCACGGTGCGTGTGCCCGTCGACGTCATGCTGTCCCTCCTGGTTGGATGAAGCGGTTGGCGGCGGATCAGAAGTTGCCGAGGCCACCGCAGACGTTGAGCGCCTGGGCGGTGACCGACGCCGCAGCGCCGGAGGTCAGGTAGCCGACCATGCCGGCGACCTCCTCGGGGGTGGCATACCGGCCGAGCGGGATCTTGGCCTGGAACCGCTCGAGGACCTCTTCCTCGGAGATCTCCCAGGCGGCGGCGTAGCCCTGCCGCACCCGCTGCGCCATCGGCGTCTCGACGTATCCGGGGCACACCGCGTTGACGGTGATGCCGGTCTTGCCCAGCTCGTTGCCCAGGGCCTTGGTGAAACCGACGACGCCGTGCTTCGACGCCGAGTACGGCGCCCCGAGCACCACGCCCTGCTTGCCGGCCGTGGAGGCGATGTTGACGATGCGCCCCCAGGGCTTCTCCCGCATGCCGCCCACGCTGAGCACGTCCCGGGTCATGAAGAAGACGCTGTTGAGGTTGGTGTTGACGACGTCGAGCCACAGGTCGTCGGTGATGTCGGCGGTGACGCCGCCACCGCTGCGCCCCGCGTTGTTGACGAGGATGTCGACGGTGCCGAACCGGCGGACGGCGGCCTCGACGAACCCGCGCACCTGCGCGGGGTCGCCGACGTCGCACGGGCTGCCGTCGACCTCCAGGCCCTGGTCGGTCAGCTCCTTGACGGTGTGCGTGATCCGGTCGGCGTCGCGGGCGCCGAGGTAGACGCGGTGGCCGGCGTCGGCGAGCAGCTTGGCGATCGCGAGCCCGATGCCGCTGGTCGCTCCGGTCACCACGGCGGTGCGTCGGGGTTCCTGGGACATGTGTTCTCCTGGCGATGAGGGGTGGAAGGAATTGGTCGACGTGTCACGCGGCGGTGTCGGTCCGGTCCTCGCGCAGGATCCGTTCGACGATGGCGGTGGTGTGCCGGCCCGCCCGGAACTCCTCGTCGTGCAGGACCTCGCGCAGGAACCCGGCGGTGGTGTGTACGCCCGGGCCGGCGACCCGGAACTCCTGCAGCGCCCGGTCCATGCGGGCGAGAGCCTGCTCCCGGTCCGGGGCCCACACCACCACCTTGGCCAGCAGCGAGTCGTAGGCCGCGGGCACCCGGTAACCGGCGAAGCCGTGGGTGTCCACGCGGACGAACGGCCCGCCCGGCGGCACGAACTCGCTCAGTACGCCGGGAGCGGGCGCGAACTGCCGCCCCGGGTCCTCCGCGTTGACCCGGGCCTCGACGGCGGTGCCGTGCAGCCGTACGTCCTCCTGCCGGAGCGCGAGCCGCTCACCCGCCGCGATCCGCAGCTGCTCACGCACCAGGTCGATGCCGGTCACCATCTCGGTGACCGGATGCTCGACCTGGATCCGGCAGTTCACCTCGATGAAGAAGAACTCGCCCGCCGGGCTGACCAGGAACTCGAAGGTCCCCGCGCCGGTGTAGCCGACGCTGCGGGCCGCGTCCGCGGCGAGCCGTCCCATGCGGTCGACCACGTCGGCGCCGAGCCGCGGCGGCGGGCTCTCCTCCAGCAGCTTCTGGTGCCGGCGCTGCACCGAGCAGTCCCGGGCGCCGAGGTGGACGGCGTTGCCGTGGCCGTCGGCCAGCACCTGGATCTCCACGTGCCGCGCGTCGGGGAGATAGCGCTCGACGTAGACCCGGGCGTCCCCGAACAGGGCCTGCGCGGCGCCGGTGGTCTCCCGGTAGGCCGCGGTGAACGAGTCGGCCTCGGTGACGACCCGCATTCCCCGGCCGCCGCCGCCGGCCGCGGCCTTGAGGATCACGGGATAGCCGACCTCCTGCGCCACCGCGCGCGCCTCCTCGGCGGAGCGCAACGGTTCGACGCTGCCCGCGAGGATCGGCAGCCCGGCCCGGGTCATCAGCCGGCGGGCCTGCACCTTGTCCCCGAGGTCCGCGATCACCCCGGGCGGGGGACCGATGAAGACGATCCCCTCGGCACGGCAGATCTCCGCGAAGTCGGGGTCCTCGCTGAGGAACCCGTACCCCGGGTGGATGGCGTCCGCGCCGGTGCGCCGGGCCGCCTCGATGATCGCCGGCGCGCTGAGGTAGCTGCGCTTGGCCGCCGCCGGACCGATCCGCACCTTCTCGTCGGCGGCGCGGACGACCGCGGAATCGGCGTCCTCGGTGGAGTAGACGGCGACGGTGCCGACGCCCATCTCGCGACAGGTCCGCGCCACCCGCAGTGCGATCTCGCCCCGGTTCGCGATGAGCACCTTGCGAAACACGTCGGCCCCCTCAGCCCGCGTCGACGTCGGCGAGCGCGAACAGGTGCTCGCCGAACTCGACCGGCTCGCCGTCCGCCTTCAGCGCGGCGGTCACCCGGCCCGCCTGATCGGCCTCGACGGGGACCATGAGCTTCATCGCCTCGATGATGCCGATCTGCTGTCCCGCGGCCACGACGTCGCCCTCGCGGACGAACGGCGGCGCGCCCGGCGCGGACGCCCGGTAGAAGACCCCCACCATCGGGGCCGCGAGGAAGCGCCGGCCCGGCGGCGCGGCGGGCGGCGCGGGGCGCTCCGGCGGCGTCAGCTCGAGCGCCGGCACGTCGACGGGGGCGCCGGCGCCGGGCTCGGGCCACTCGATCTCGAACGAGACCCCGTCGGCGCTCAGGCGCATGGCCCGCGGCGGCTGCGGTGCCTCCTCGAGGAACCGCAGCGCGCTGTCGCGCAGTCGCTCGACGAGGTCCGCCAGGTCGGCGTGGGGTCGTTCGCGTTCGGGGGCCCGGTGGGTGCGGTCCGCGCCGGTGGCGTTCTGGTCGCGGTGGTTGTTCGTCAGGCTGTGGGTCACTGTGGTCTCCCCGGATGTGGCGTCAGGACTCGACGACGACGTGCGCGCCGAACGCTCGGAAACGGTCCCGGCGACCGGCCACCAGCGCGTTCGCGTCCAGCGCCGAGAGCCGGCGTACGGCGTCGGCCAGTGCGGCGCCGACCCGCTGCACGGCGAGGTGCGGATCGGCCTGGCTGCCGCCCGGCGGCTCCGGCACGACCCCGTCGACGACGCCGAGGCGCAGCAGGTGGCCGGCGTCGATGCGGAGTGCGGCCGCCGCGGTGCGCGCCATGCCCGGGTCGTTCCACAGGATCGCGGCGCAGCCCTCCGGGCTGATCACCGAGTACGTGGCGGACGAGCAGATGAGCACCTCGTTCGCGACGGCCAGGGCCAGCGCGCCGCCGCTGCCGCCCTCCCCGGAGACCAGGGTCACCACGGGTACGGGCAGCGTCGACATGAGCCGGATGTTTTCGGCGATGGCACCGGCCTGGCCCTGCTCCTCCGCCGACACCCCCGGGTAGGCGCCGGGCGTGTCCACGATGGTGACCAGCGGGAGCCGGAGCTTCGCGGCCATGCGCATGAGGCGGGCGGCCTTGCGGTATCCCGCGGGCGTCGGCATGCCGTAGTTGCGCGTGGTCAGCTCGGCGGCCGTACGGCCCTTCTGATGCCCGACCACCATGACGGGCATCCCGTCGAGGCGTGCCGGGCCGCCGACGATCGCCCGGCAGCCCCCGCCGACGCGGTCGCCGTGCAGCTCCTGGAAGTCCTCGAACGCGCCCGCCAGGTAGTCCAGCGTGGTCGGGCGATCCAGGCTCCGGGCGGTCTGCACCGCCTGCCAGGCGTCGCCCGCGCTCAGCCGGGAATGGTCGCGGATCACCTCGCTGTCCGGTGCGCCCTCGCCCGCGGGTGCGGCCGGGCCGCTCGGCGCCGGTGCGGCGTTCCGGCCGCCGCCCACCCGCAACAGCCGGGCGAGCGCCGGGCGCAGCTCCGCCCGCGGGCAGATCACGTCGATGTGCCCGCGCTCCCGCAGGAACTCGGCCGTCTGGAATCCGTCCGGCAGGGTCTCGCGGATCGTCTGGGCGATCACCCGGGGCCCCGCGAACCCCATGCGGGCCCCCGGCTCGGCGATGATGACGTCGGCCAGGGAGGCGAAGGACGCCGCGACCCCGCCGTACGTCGGGTCGGTGACCAGTGACAGCGTCAGGATGCCGGCCTCGTCGAGCCGGGCCAGCGCCTGGCTGGTCTTGGCCATCTGCATCAACGAGACCGCGCCCTCCTGCATCCGCGCCCCGCCGGAGGCGGACACCAGCAGCAGAGGGACCCGGCGCTCGACGGCGATCTCCGCGGCGCGGGTGATCAGCTCACCGACCACCGCACCGAGGCTGCCGCCGAGGAAGCGGAAGTCCATCACCGCGGTGACGACCGGCTCGCCGAGCACGGTTCCGGCGGCGAGCAGCACCGCCTCGGTCATGCCGGTGCTCGCCCGGGCTCCGGCCAGCCGCTGCGGGTAGGGCGCGGTGTCGGTGAACCCCAGCACGTCGGCGTCGCCCGCGGCGTACTCGAACAGGTGCCGGCCCTCGGCGTCGAGCAGCTGGTCGATCCGTTGCGCCGCGGTCAGCCGATGGTGGTGCGAGCACTCCGGGCAGACGTGCTGGGCACGCGCCAGCCGCTTGCCGTACAGCAGCGTGCGGCAGCCCGGGCACAGCACCCAGTCCGCGGCACCGGCGAGCTTCGGTTGCGTTCTGCCGGTCATCGGCATCGTCCGCCTCCTGCCCCCGCCCCGCTCAGCCGCCGTTGATCACGTCGAGCAGCTGCCGCGGCGTCTGGGCGCCGAGCGCGACGTCGTCGTCGAGCGCGATGCCGAACTCGCGGGTGATCCGTACGGCGGTTTCCAGCAGCGCCAGCGAGTCGTAGCCGAGGTCCACGAACTCGGTGTCCAGGATGTCGCCGTCGAGATCGACGCTGTCATCGGCACCGGCGGCCTCACGAAGGATGCGCTTGAGGTCATCGAGGGTGATCACAGTTGTGGGCACGGGAGGCTCCTTTCGGTCGCGGCAACGGTGTCGCCGCCTCGGTCATGGGCGTACGCGGCGGGCCGGGAGCTCACGGAGCGGCCCGGACCACGACAGCAGAGTTGAACCCGTGGTGTCCACGGGCCAGCACGAGGGCCGTCCGCACCCGGGCGGCCCGCGCGGTGGTGACCAGATCGAGGCCGTAGAGCGGGTCGGCGTCGACGTTGATGGTCGGCGGGATCACCCCGTCGCGCAGGCACAGCAGCGCCGCCACCAGGTCCAGCGGCGCCCCGCCGGAGTACAGCCGGCCGGTCATGGTCTTGGGGGCGGTGACCGGGACACCGTGCGGGAAGACGGCGGCGATCGCGGCGGCCTCGGCGGCGTCCCGGTCGGGGTCGGCCGCGGCGTCGGCGAACACCACGTCCACGTCGTCGGGCGTCAGACCGGCGTCGGCCAGGGCGAGCTCGATCGCGCGGCGGAGCTGCGGCGGACGGCCGCTGCCCGGCCGGGGGTCGAACGTCGCGCCGTATCCGGCGATCTCGCCGTAGCAGTGCGCCGCGCCCCGGGCGTGCGCCGCCTCGGCGTCCTCCAGGATGAGGATCGCCCCGCCCTCGCCGGCGACGTAGCCGCCTGCCCTGCGGTCGAACGGCAGGTACGCCCGGTCGGGGTCGTCTCCCTCGCTGAGCCGGCCACCGGCCTGCTGCGCCACCCAGCCCCACGGGCACAGCGAGGAGTCGACGCCACCGGAGACCATGGCGGTGGTGCCCTTGCGGATCTGGCGCCGCGCCTGGGCCACGGCGTCGAGGCCCCCGGCCTGGTCGGTGACGAGCACGCCGCTGGGGCCGCGCAGGCCGTTGCGGATGGAGATCTGGCCGGTGTTCACGGCGTAGAACCAGGCGAAGGACTGGTACGCGCTGACGTGCTCGCCACCCTTGCTCCACAGGTTCTGCAGTTCCCGCTGGCCGAACTCGAACCCGCCGGCCGAGCTGGCGGTCACCACGCCGGTGGCGAACTCCGGCAGGGTGCCCGGCGTGATGCCGGCGTCGGCGAGGGCCCAGTCGGCGGCGACGAGTGCCATGCGGGTCATGTGGTCGGTCTGGGGCAGCAGCCGGCCGGGCAGGTGCTCGCGGGCCTCGAACCCGCGGACCTCGCCGGCCAGCGTCGCCGGATACCCCGCCGCGTCGAACCGGGTCACCGGGCCGATGCCGCTGCGGCCGGCCACCGTGGCGGCCCAGTACTCGGCCGTACCGAGGCCGTTGGGCGCCGTCACGCCCATGCCCGTCACCACCACCGGCGTCGTCATGCGGTCTTCCTCTCGGGGGTCGTGAGAACCATCGCGGACTGGAACCCGCCGAATCCGCTGCCGACGGTCAGGACCGTGTCGGTGCGCCGCTCGCGTGCCACCAGGGGCACGTAGTCCAGGTCGCATTCGGGATCGGGGGTGGTCAGGTTCGCCGTCGGGGGGACGACGTCGTGCTCCATGGCCAGCGCGGACGCGGCGATCTCGAGCGACCCGATGGCGCCGAGCGAGTGCCCGATCATGGACTTGATCGAGCTGACCGGGGTGCGGTAGGCGTGCTCCCCGAGGCTCCGCTTGAAGGCGGCGGTCTCGTGCCGGTCGTTCTGCTTGGTGCCCGAGCCGTGCGCGTTGACGTAGTCGATCTGCTCGGGGTTCACCCGCGCCTCGGCGAGCGCGGAGCGGATCGCCTCGGCCATCTCGCGCCCGTCGGGACGCAGGCCGGTCATGTGGAACGCGTTGCTCCGGGTGGCGTACCCGGCGATCTCGGCGTAGATGTGCGCGCCGCGTCGCCGGGCCCGCTCGTACTCCTCCAGGACGAAGACCGCCGCGCCCTCCGCGAGGACGAAGCCGCTGCGCGTGCCGTCGAAGGGCCGCGATGCGTGCGCCGGGTCGTCGTTGGCCGGGGTGGTCGCCTTGATGGCGTCGAAGCAGGCCACGGTGATCGGCGAGATCGGGGCGTCGGTGGCTCCCGTGATCATGACGTCGGCGGATCCCTCGCGGATCAGCTCGGCGGCGTGCCCGACCGAGTCCAGCCCGGACGTGCACCCGGTGGAGACCAGCGCCACCGGCCCCTCCGCGCCCACCGCCCAGGCCACCTCTGCCGCGAACGAGCTGGGTACGAAGTAGTCGTAGAGGTGGCGCACCGCGTACTCGTGGTCGACCAGCCAGCGGCGGCCGCCGTCGCTCACGACCCGGTACTCCTCGTCGAGCTTCATGGTCGCGCCGACCGCGCTGCCGATGGTCACGCCCAGCCGGCCCGGGTCCAGATCGTCGGGCTCCACGCCGCTGTCCGCCACCGCCTCGCGCGCGGCTACCACCGCGAACTGTGCGGCACGGTCCATCCGCCGGACCTCCTGAGGGCCGAGGCCGTGGCTCTGCGGATCGAAGTCGATCTCGGCGGCGACCTGCGAGCGGAACGGTG
Organism: Krasilnikovia cinnamomea; assembly: GCF_004217545.1. Taxonomy (NCBI): domain Bacteria; kingdom Bacillati; phylum Actinomycetota; class Actinomycetes; order Micromonosporales; family Micromonosporaceae; genus Krasilnikovia; species Krasilnikovia cinnamomea. The sequence continues at coordinate 3,789,136 of NZ_SHKY01000001.1, read as the reverse complement.
CGGGGTCGAAGAAGCTGAGCCGCCTGGTCGCTGTCCGGCCCTCGCTGATCAGGTTCCAGAAGGCCTTCGTGCCGATGCCCTCCGGCGCCAGCACCCCCATCCCCGTGATGACCACACGACGACGCAATGTCTGCCTCCGATTCGAGAACATGTCCGGTACCGCCGCCATCTGCCGCCGGCGGTGACGGCCGGCCGGTGGCCCGCCTCCGGTACCGCCACCGAGGCTGGCAGCACGGCCTTGAGCCGGAGCGGGACGACATCTGGAGGACCGCTCTACGTTCGGTGGAGTTCGTGGCCCGGGGCGGCGGCGTTGCTCGCCGCTCCAGCGCCGCTCGACGGGACGTGGTGGCGCCCGGGGCACGATCGGGCCCGGTGTCAGGGGCCTGCGGCCGACGTCCCGGGCCGGGGAAGAGGGGAGCCGGCGGATGACGGCAGTGGACCGGACGGTGGGGTCGGCCGAGCTGATCGAGGTGGCGCCGGGGATCCACGCCTACGTCCAGCCGGACGGCGGCTGGTGCCTGAGCAACGCCGGTCTGATCACCGACGGCGGCGAGGCGGTCCTCATCGACACCGCGGCGACGGAACGCCGGGCCCGGCATCTGTACGCCGCGGTCACGGCCGCCGCCGGCACCGCGCCGCGGACGGTGGTGAACACCCACTTCCACGGCGATCACACGTTCGGCAACTTCCTGTTCCGGCCCGAGGCGACGGTCATCGCCCACGAGGCGGGCCGGACCGAGGCGGCCACCGCCGCGCTCGGCCTGTGCGGGCTCTGGCCGGAGGTCGACTGGGGATCGATCCGGCTGTCTCTGCCCACGCTCACCTACCGCCGGAGCCTCACCCTGCACGTCGGCCGGCTCCGGATCGAGTTGTTCCATCCCGGGCCGGCGCACACGACGGGGGACACGGTGGTCTGGGTCCCGGAGCACCGGGTCCTGTTCACCGGCGACATCGCGATGCACGGCGCGACGCCGTTCTGCCTCATGGGGTCGGTGGCGGGGTCGCTGCGCACGATCGAGCGCCTCCGCCGGCTCGACCCGCGGACGGTGGTGACCGGCCACGGCCGGGTGTCCGGCCCCGAGGTCCTGGACGAGACGGCGGCCTATCTGCGGTGGGTCCGGCGGCTGGCCGTCGACGGCGTCCGCCGGGGCCGAGCGCCGCTGGCCGTGGCGCGGGAGGCGGACCTCGGTGGCTTCGCCGCCCTGCTCGACCCGGAGCGGCTGGTCGGCAACCTGCACCGCGCGTACGCGGAGGTGCGCGGCGAGCCCCTCGGCGCGGCGCTGGACGTACTGTCGATCTTCCAGGAGATGGTGAGTCTGCACGGCGGCCCGTTGCCCTGTCACGCCTGAGCCGTCGCCGCCGGCAGCCCTGCCCGTCGCTCAGGAGCGGCTCGCCGCACCGCGGATGGCCATCCACCACGCCCGGTTCTCCCGGTACCACCGCACGGTCTGCGCCAGCCCCTCCTCGAGGGATACCTTCGGCGCGTAACCCAGCTCGGTGGCGATGCGGGTGATGTCGACGGCGTACCGCAGGTCGTGGCCCTTGCGGTCGGGCACGTGCTCGACCATCGACCAGTCCGCCCCGACGGCCGCCAGCAGGCGCTCGGTCAGTTCCCGGTTGGTGAGCTCCGCGCCGCCACCGATGTTGTAGACCGCACCCGGGCGCCCGTGCTCGGCGACGAGCTGCACGCCCGCGCAGTGGTCGTCGACGTGCAGCCAGTCCCGCCGGTTCAGCCCGTCGCCGTACAGCGGCACCTTGCGGCCCTCGAGCAGGTTCGTGACGAACAGCGGAATGATCTTCTCGGGGTACTGGTAGGGGCCGTAGTTGTTGGAGCACCGCGTGACGCACACCGGAAGGCCGTGGGTGCGGTGGTAGGCGCGGGCCAGCAGGTCCGACGAGGCCTTGGAGGCGGCGTACGGGGAGTTCGGCTCCAGCGGGTGGGTCTCCGGCCAGGAGCCCTCGTCGATGCTGCCGTAGACCTCGTCCGTGGAGACGTGCACCACCTTGCGCACCTGCGCGTGAAGCGCCGCGCTCAGCAGCGCCCCGGTGCCCATCACATTGGTACGGACGAACTCGGCCGAGCCGTCGATCGACCGGTCGACGTGGGACTCCGCCGCGAAGTGCACGACGATGTCGTCCGCCCGCAACAGGCGCCGGAGCGCGTCGTCGTCGCAGACGTCGCCCACCACCAGGCGGAAGGCCGGGTGTTCCGCCACCGGGTCCAGGTTCTGCCGGTTGCCGGCGTAGGTGAACTTGTCGAACACCACGACCTCGGCCGCCGCGAACGCCGGATACGCCCCGCTCAGCAGCCGGCGGACGTAGTTGGACCCGATGAAACCCGCACCGCCGGTCACCACCACACGCATGTAAACCCCTCAGGTCACCAGTTCGGAAAGGCCGGCCATGCTGGCGACGTCCAGCACGTACCGCCCGTAGGCCGATTGCTCCAGTTCACGACCGAGCCGATAGCACTGCTCGGCGTCGATGAAACCCATGCGCAGCGCGACCTCCTCGATGCAGGCGATGCGGATGCCCTGCCGCTTCTGGAGGATCTCGATGTACTTGCCGGCTTCCATCAGCGACTCGTAGGTGCCGGTGTCCAGCCAGGCGACGCCCCGGTCGAGGTCCACCAGCGAGGCCCTGCCGCGCTCCAGGTACGCCCGGTTGATGTCGGTGATCTCCAGCTCGCCCCGCGGCGACGGGCGCAGCGTCCGGGCGATGGAGACGACCTCTCTGTCGTAGAAGTACAGCCCGGTCACCGCCCGGTTCGAGCGCGGAAGCTGCGGCTTCTCCTCCAGACCGATCAGCCGGCCCGCCTCATCGACCTCCGCGATGCCGTAGCGTTCCGGGTCCTGCACCACGTACCCGAACAGCACGCATCCGTCGAGCCGTGCCACGGCGTCCTGCAGGACCCGGGAGAAGCCGGCTCCGTGGAAGATGTTGTCGCCGAGGACGAGCGCGACGTCGTCGTCGCCGACGTGGTCGGCGCCGATGATGAAGGCGTCGGCGAGCCCCCGGGGCTCCGGCTGCTCCGCGTACGAGAGGGTGAGGCCCAGCCGCGAGCCGTCGCCCAGCAGGCGCCGGAACAACGGCACGTCGTCGGGCTGCGAGATGATGAGGATCTCGCGGATACCGGCGAGCATGAGGATGGAGAGCGGGTAGTAGATCATCGGCTTGTCGTAGACCGGCAACAGCTGCTTCGACACGCTCCGGGTGATCGGGCGCAGCCGCGTCCCCCTACCTCCGGCCAGGATGATTCCCTTCACGCCGATATCCCTTCTGGCGCCGTCCCGGCAACGGACGGAACCCGTTCGGATCGGATGAGTGCAGTCTCGGCAGCGCCGGTCGTAGCCGCCTCAAGACGCGATACAGGTTCCCTGCAGCCGCCCCGGCTCGAGCACGCGTCGACCTGCCGTCGAGAGTGTCGCGCCACGATTCCGTCGTCACGATCACCGCCGTACGGATGCATCCCGAGGGAGCCGTCGTTGATCAACCTCTTCGAGCCACAGCTGGGTGACGCGGAACTGGCGGCCATGCAGGAGGTGGTGCACAGCCGGTGGATCGGCCACGGGCCGCGCACCGCGGCCTTCGAGGCCGAGTTCGCCGCGCACCTGGGCGTCGACCCGGCCGGGGTGCTGTTCCTCGCGTCCGGCACCGCCAGCCTGTTCCTCGCCGTCGAGCTGCTGGACCTGCAGCCGGGCGACGAGGTCGTCATGCCGTCGGTGAGCTTCATCGCCGCGGCCAACGCCGTGCTCGCCGAGGGCGCCCGGCCGGTCTTCTGCGACGTAGACCCCCGGACGCTCAACCCGAGCCTCGAGGACGTCGCCGCCGTCGTCGGCGAGCGTACGAAGGCCGTGGTGATCCTGCACTACGGCGGCTACCCGGGCGACGTGCGGCGGATCGCGGACTTCTGCCGGGAGCGCGGCATCACCCTCATCGAGGACGCGGCGTGCTCGGCCGCCTCCAGCGTCGACGGCCGGGCCTGCGGCACCTTCGGCGACCTGGCGATCTGGAGCTTCGACGCGATGAAGGTCCTCACCACCGGCGACGGCGGCATGCTTTACGTGCGCGACCCCGAGTTGGCCCGCCGCGCCCGGCGGCTCTCCTATCACGGGCTGGCCCGGCTCAGCGGGTTCTCCGGGGCGAAGGTCGCCGGCCGCTGGTGGAAGATCGACGCCCAGGAGCCCGGCCGGCGGGTGATCGGCAACGACCTCACGGCCGCCATCGGCTCCGTGCAGCTGCGCCGCCTCGGCGAGCTGGTGGGCCGGCGCAAGGAGATCGTCGACCGGTACGGCCGGGAGCTGGCCGGCGTCGACGGCGTGCGGCGGCCGCCGGAGCTGCCCGCCGGGCACCGCACCTCCTACTACTTCTACTGGATCCAGGTGCCGGGCGCCGCCCGCGACGACATCGCCTCGGACCTACTCGCGGCCGGCATCTACACGACGTTCCGCTACGAGCCACTGCACCGGGTGCCGCTCTACGGCTTCACGGGCTCCCTGCCCCACGCCGAGCAGCTCGCCGCCGAGACGTTGTGCCTGCCGCTGCACCCGGGGCTGTCGGACGCCGACGTGCACACCGTCGTCACCGAACTGCGCAGCGCCGTCAAACGACGCGCGTGACATCCGCGCCACCTGAGGCCGAGGAGGACTTCCACTGTGACGCTCGAGGGAGCGACCGGAACGGATCTCTCGCCGCCGGACGCCGCGGGTCCCGACCGCGCGACGTTCCTCGACGTGATGGCGAGCGTCCCGACCGGCGTCACGATCCTGACGACGACGGACGAGCACGGCACGCCGTACGGGATGACGGCCAGTTCCTTCTGCTCGGTCTCGCTCGATCCGCCGCTGGTGCTCGTCTGCGTGGCGACCTCCGCGAGCTGCTTCCCCGCGTTCATCCGGTGCGGCCGCTTCGCCGTGAGCGTCCTGCGCCCCGAGCACGCGGCGTTGGCGCGGCGGTTCGCCAGCAGGTCGGCCGAGAAGTTCGCCGCCGGTGGCCTGCGGCCGGCGACGTCCGGGCTCCCGGTGGTCGACGGCGCCCTGGCGACCCTCGAGTGCCGCGTGTACGACCGGCACCTCGCCGGGGACCACGTGATCCTCGTGGGTGAGGTGCGCCGGGCGCGGTGGGCGGGCGGCACGCCCCTGGTCTACGCCGGCCGGGTCTTCACCGAGCTGGCGTCGTGACCGCCGCGCCCTCGCCGGGCGCACCCGAAGGACCGCCGGCCGCCGGCCGCGCGGTCCGCGAAGCCGAGTAGCAAATTCAGGGAAGGTGGCAGCATGGCCCGTCGCTTGTTCACGTCCGAGTCGGTCACGGAGGGCCATCCGGACAAGATCGCTGATCAGGTCAGCGATGGCATTCTCGATACGCTTCTGGCGCAGGACCCGCGTAGCCGGGTGGCGGTGGAAACGTTGATCACCACCGGTCAGGTGCACGTGGCCGGGGAGGTGACCACCACCGCGTACGCGGACATCCCGGAGATCGTGCGGCGCACGATCCTGGACATCGGGTACGACTCGTCGAGGAAGGGTTTCGACGGGGCGTCGTGCGGCGTGAGTGTGTCGATCGGCTCGCAGTCGCCGGACATCGCGCAGGGTGTGGACACGGCAATCGAGCAGCGGTCCGGGCAGGCCGGTGACGATCTGGACTCGCAGGGCGCCGGTGACCAGGGCATGATGTTCGGCTTCGCCTGCTCGGAGACCCCGGAGCTGATGCCGCTGCCGATCGCGCTGGCGCACCGCCTCGCCCGCCGGCTGTCCGCGGCCCGTAAGGACGGCACGATTCCGTACCTGCGGCCGGACGGCAAGACCCAGGTCACCATCGAGTACGACGGCCTGCGCCCGGTGCGCCTCGACACGGTGGTGGTGTCCAGCCAGCACGCCGCCGACATCTCGCTGGAGTCGCTGCTGACGCCGGACGTGCGCGAGCACGTGCTGGCGCCGGAGCTGGAGGGGCTGGGGCTGGAAGCCGAGGGTTACCGGCTGCTGGTGAACCCGACGGGCCGCTTCGAGATCGGTGGGCCGATGGGGGATGCTGGTCTGACCGGCCGCAAGATCATCGTGGACACCTACGGCGGGTATGCCCGTCACGGTGGTGGCGCGTTCTCGGGTAAGGATCCGTCCAAGGTGGACCGTTCCGCGGCGTACGCGATGCGGTGGGTGGCCAAGAACGTGGTCGCTGCGGGTCTGGCCGAGCGGTGTGAGACGCAGGTGGCGTACGCGATCGGCAAGGCGCATCCGGTGAGCCTGTTCGTGGAGACCTTCGGCACGGAGAACGTGCCGACCGAGCGGATCGAGAAGGCGATCAACGAGGTGTTCGACCTGCGTCCGGCCGCGATCATCCGTGATCTGGACCTGATGCGCCCGATCTATCAGCAGACCGCGGCCTACGGTCACTTCGGCCGGGAGCTGCCCGACCTGACCTGGGAATCCACCGAACGCGCCGTGGCTCTCAAGGCCGCCGCCGGCGTGTGAACCGACCCCGCCCGGCCGCCCGCCGCCCCCAAGGCGGCGGCCGGGCTTCCGCGCACCGGTTACGGACGGTGGTCGAGGGCCTCTGCGATGAACGTCACTTCACTTTGCAGTGCGGCCGGGCGACCGGTCGGCCCGGCCCCACTCGTCCCGGATCAGGCTCGGGGAAAACCCCCCTATCCCCACCGGATTCGGCCTCTTCGGCGCATTGTGGAGAGCCATGGGCGGCCGTAAGGTTGCCTGGCTACGTTGCGAAAGTTAACGACCTCGCAGGCCTGTGGCCTGCATCGATCTGCGACGTTACGAAAAGTTTGCAGCCCTCCGCCTTGTCCGGTCGATACCGTGGCGGGCGTTCGCCGGGCCAACGTCAAGTCCTATGTAAAGAGACCAATCCGCACTCAGCGTCACGGGGTTGACCGGTGGCATGCGCCGGAACTTTACTGAAGACAAGTAAGAAGCGTTTGACCAGGCACCACAACCTCGTCCGAAGCCCGGCATCAGCGCCGAGGCGGGGCGCTTTCCCGGGCCGCACAGCGCATCGGAGGCATGCCTTTACCGGATGACAGCACGAGCCGACGGAACTGTCCAGCAGCACAACAACACACGGGGGTTATTTTGTTGTACGCCGAGCCGGATTCCTTGAAGAGTCACTTTCCAGTGCACGACTTCGCATCCCGGCAGCACGGCCACCGCGCCGCAATGGAGAACCAGGACGTCACGTTCGTCACGCTCGGTTCGCTGCGGGTCTGGAACGGCGGACGGGATTGCACGCCGAAGACGCCCAAGGTCTTGCAGGTGCTGGCGCTGTTACTCATGAGGGCCAACCGCGCGGTGCAGACCGAGTCGCTGATCAACGAACTGTGGGGTGACGAGCCGCCTCGCAGCGCGCTCACCACGATCCAGACGTACGTCTACCAGCTGCGCCGGCTCATCGAACGGGAAGGCCTCGGCGACGGCGCCGACGGCAACATGCTGATCACGCAGTCGCCCGGGTACATCCTCCGGCTCCGGCCGGGCCAGGTGGACCTGGACAGCTTCGCGGAGCTGCGCCGTACCGGCCGGGCGCACTTCATGCAGGGGAACTTCGCCGAGGCGTCCGCGAACCTGCGCGCCGCCCTGGCCCTGTGGACGGAGAACGCGCTCGCCAACGTCAAGCTCGGTCCCCAGCTCACGGCCCACGTCGTCGACCTGCAGGAGCAGCGCCGTACCGCGCTGCAGATGGCGATCGAGGCGGAGCTCGAGCTGGGCATGCACCGGGAGCTGGTCGGTGAGCTGCGCTCCACCGTGGCGCAGTACCCCCTGGACGAGTGGTTCCACCAGCGGCTGATGCAGGTGCTGGACCGCTGCGGACGACGCAGTGACGCGCTCGGCGTCTACCACCATCTGCGCCGGACCCTCGGCGACGAGCTGGGCATCGACCCGTCACCGGAGATCCAGGAGCTGCACCGGCAGCTGCTGGAGTAGGTACGGACGGGCAAGCCCGCCGGCCCCGGGGCCGGCGGGCTTCTTCGTGCCGGGACGCCGGTCTAGCGCTTGAGCACGAAGTCCCGGATCGTCTCGCCGATGTAGTCCACCATCTCGACGGTGAGACTCGGGTACACGCCCACCCAGAAGGTGTGCTCGGTGACGACATCGCTGTTGTCCAACGGGCCGGCCACGCGGTACTGCACGTCGGCGTAGGCCGGGTGCCGGGTGAGGTTGCCGCCGAAGAACCGGCGCGTGCTGATCCGCCGCGACTCGAGATGATCCACCAGCGCCTGCCGGGTGTACGAGGCCTCCGGGTCGACGGTGAGCACGAAGCCGAACCAGCTGGGGTCGCTGCCCGGGGTCGGCTCGGGCAGGATGAGTCCCGGCAGCCCGTCGACGATCTCCCGCAGGCGCGCCCAGTTGCGGCGCCGTACCGTGCCGAAGTCCGTCACCCGCTGGAGCTGGCTGAGTCCCAGCGCCGCCTGCAGGTCGGTCGACTTCAGGTTGTATCCCACGTGGGAGAAGATGTACTTGTGGTCGTAGCCACGCGGCAACGTGCCCAGCTGGTGGTCGAAGCGCTTGAGGCACTTGTTGTCCTGCCCGGGCTCACACCAGCAGTCCCGTCCCCAGTCGCGGATGGACTCGACGATCCGGGCCAGCGCGAGGTTGTCCGTGAGCACGCAACCCCCCTCGCCCATGGTGATGTGGTGCGCGGGGTAGAAGCTCGTGGTCGCCAGGTCGCCGAAGGTGCCGGTCAGCCGGCCCCGGTAGGTCGTGCCGACCGCGTCGCAGTTGTCCTCGATGAGGAACAGGTTCCTGTCCTCGGCGAGCTGCGCCATCTCCTCGACGGCGTACGGGTTGCCCAGCGAGTGCGCGATCATGATGGCCCTGGTGCGGGGCCCGATCGCGGCGGCGACCCGCTCGGGCGTCGTGTTGTAGGTGCCCAGCTCGATGTCGACGAAGACCGGCACCAGGCCGTTGTTGATGATCGGATTGACGGTCGTGGGAAAGCCGGCCGCCACGGTGACGACCTCGTCGCCCGGCCGCAGCCGATGCTCCTCCAGCTGCGGTGAGGTCAACGCGCTGAGCGCGAGCAGGTTCGCCGACGAGCCCGAGTTGGTCAGGTGTGCCTTGCGCAGCCCGAAGTAGCGGGCGAACTCGCGCTCGAAGCGCTGCGAGCTGACGCCCGCCGCGATGCGCATTTCCAGGGCGGCCTCGACCAGGGCGACCCGGTCGTCGGCGTCGAGCGTCGCGCCGGAGGCCAGCAGCTGCGTCTCGCCGGGCGTGAACTCACCCCCGGCACGGCTCTCGTGGTAGTCGCGCACGAGCGAAAGGATCTCGCGCTTCTGGTTGTCCATTCTTCCCCTATCCGATCCGCGACGTTTCCCCGCTCACCGGAGCGCCTGTGCCCGGTCGTGCGCGGCTTGCCGGCCGGCCTCGACGAGCCCGGCCTGGGTGACGATGCTGTCGTCGACGAGTGGCCCCCGCCGTACGGCCCGCGCGAAGGCGGCCAGGGTGTTGCTGCACTGGTCGTCCGCCGGCAGGACCACTTCGCGCACCGTCCCCTGCCGCTCCACGTGCACCGTCGGCCGGTGGGTGGCGGCGGGGGTGAAGGCGTGGTCGAGCCGGATCCGGCCGAGGTCCCCGTCAACCTCGTACCGGGAGGTGTAGTCGTGTGCCATGCCGAAGGTGAGATGCGCGGACATGTCGTCCGGGCCCTGGACGAGCACGCGGCCGCCGAGGTCGACGCCGAGCCGCTCGTCGACGTCGAGTTCGGCGGTCCGCACGGTCAGCTCCGGCCCGAGGAGCAGCTGGGCGGCCCGCAGCGGATAGACCCCGACGTCGTTGAGCGCACCGCCGCCGAGGTGCCGCTGGAGGCGGATGTCACCCGGCGGTCGCGGCGGCACGGCGAACCTGGCCGTGACGGCACGTACCCGCCCGACGGCCCCGTCGGCGATCAGGGCGCGGACGTGCCGGTGCTGGCTGTGGTGGACGAACATGAAGTTCTCCCGCAGCACCAGCCCGGCGTCCCGGGCCAGCGCGACCGCCTCCTCGGTCTCCGCGAGGGTGGTGGTGAGCGGCTTCTCGGCCAGCACGTGCTTGCCCGCCCGGATCGCCCGGCACACCCACTCGTGGTGCAGCGCGGCGGGCAGCGGAACGTAGACAGCATCGACGTCGGAGCGTTCGAGGACGGCGTCGTACCCCTCGACCGCTTCGCCGCCGAATCGGCCGGTGACCGCCCGGCCCCGGTCCGGGTCGCGGCTGCCCACGGCCACCAGTGCCAGCGAAGGCGACGCAGCGACAGCGGGAAGCACCCGCCGCACGGCGATGTCGGCGCACCCGAGCACGCCAAGGCGGAGCGGGCGCCCGGTCACCGCCGCTCACCCACCAGGCCGGCGTCGCGCTCCTCGTGCCGGCCGGCGCCCGCCGCGAGGCAGCTCAGGATCGAACGGGCGGAGACGTTCACATGGTTGCCGTACTGGACGAACGCGGTGAGCTGGTCGATGGTCATCCAGACGAAGTCCTCCGGCACGTCGACCGGGAAGTCGTCGTCGGCGAGGACGACCAGGTAGCGGTTCTCCGCGTGGTAGAACCGCCCGCCCTCCTCCGAGTGGATCACGTCGACCATGCGGCGCTCCCGCGGCACGGACAGCACGTAGTCGAGGAACCTCGGTCGCCGGTCGCCGCCCAGCAGCCGGTAGTTCGCGGGCGCGCAGTTGACCGTGGGCGACATCTCGACCAGATCGCCGGTGCCCGCCTCGGTCTGCGCGTGCACGAGCAGGTGCAGTGCGCCGCGGATCCACCGGGCGACGAAGGCGCTGACGCCGCGGGAGGCCGGCGCGAGCATGGGCTGGGACCACCGCGCCACCTCCCGGAAGCCGGCCTGCACGTCGACCCCGATGATCCTGAAGAACTCGCCGGAGTCGTGGCGGATCTCCTCCGGCGACCGGGTCCAGTCGCGCACCCGGGCCAGCGGGATGACCCGGCGCTCCAGCCGGTAGCGGGTCTTGGCCTCGGTGAACCAGCTCAGCAGCTGGGCCCGGGTGTGCAGGGCGGCAGCGTCCTCCGCCGCCCCGGCCGGCCCCGGCGGTGCCAGGCCGGCGAGCACGCTACGGGAGTCCATGTTGACCACGTTGTCGCGGCGCAGGAGCTCGCGGAGCTGGTCGAGGCTCAGCCAGCAGAAGTTGTCCCGCAGCGGCGGCGCCTCGTCCACCTCGACGACCATGTTGCGGTTGCGCTTGCCCAGGAACCACGAGCCCTGTTCGGACTGCAGCGCGTCGAACACGACCCGCCCGCGCCGCGGGGCCAGGAAGTATTCCAGGTAGGGAACGGCGTGCCCGCGGTGCACCCGGCGGTAGTTGCTCCGCGTGGCCTGCACGGTGGGCGAGAGCTGCAGGCCGTTCACATTGCCGGGCTCCATCTTGGCCTGCAGCAGGCAGTGCAGGACACCGCCGACCCGCCGTACGGCCAGGCCAAGGATGCCGACCTCCCGCTGCACGATGATGGGCTGCGTCCAGGAGGCCACCTCCCGGTGGTCCGTCTCCACCTGGATGCCGGTCACCGTGAAGAAGCCGCCGGTGCGATGGACCAGGTCGCCGGTCTCCGGCTCGGTACGCCACCCGTCGAGTCCGTCGAGCCCCGCGACGGTGACGTCGTAGGCCGTCGCGGCGCGCCGGTCCGCGAGCCAGGCGTCGAACTCCGATAGATCGGAAAACACGGATCCCCCTCCCGGGACGTGGGCGGGCGGCGCCCGCACGAGGTCAGCTGGTCTCCGCGTCCCGCAGCGCTTCCAGCACGGTCCTCTGTAGCCGGTCCCGGCGGGCGACGAGCTCGTCGTACCGGTGCGCGCCGAAGGCGTCGTCCGCCTGGGCGAGCAACAGTTCGATGGTGTCCTCGTCGAGCACCGGGCGGCCCAGGCCCTCCCAGCCCTTCTGCAGGCCGGCGCCCAGCGTCGTCAGCCACTTGCGCAGCCCGCCCAGCCCGCCGCCGAGGTGGAACGACTGGAACGGTCCCATGGTGGCCCACCGCAGGCCGATGGAGTTGGTCACGACCGCGTCCAGCTCCTCGACGGTCACCACGCCCTCCCGGACGAGGTGGATGCTCTCCTGCAGCAACGCGGACTGCAGGCGGTTGGCGACGAACGCGGCGATGGGCTTGCGCAGCACGATCGGCACCTTGCCCGACCCGCGGTAGAAGTCGACGGTGCTCTGCAACGCCGCCGGGTCGGTGTGCGCGGCGGCGACCACCTCGACCAGGGGTACGACGTGGGGCGGGTTGAAGGGATGGCCGACGAGCACCCGGGACGGATCCGCCATCCGGGCGCCGAGCGCCTCGGGCAGCAGCGTCGACGTCGACGACAGCAGCAGCGTGTGCGGGGCGGCGGCCTTGCCGAGCCGGGCGAACAGCTCCTGCTTGAGCTCCAGGTTCTCCGGGGTGTTCTCCTGCACCACGTCGGCGCCGTCCACCGCCCGCTCGAGGTCGGGCACCACCTCCAGGCGCTCGAGCAGCTCCGCCGGGTCCGGGTGCGCTCCCGGCAGGCCGGGGGCGAGCAGGCGCACCGCCTCCCGCACCGACGGTTCGACGTCGGGCCGGGTGCTGTTCACCCGGACCCGGTGCCCGTGGGCCAGGAACAGCGTGACCCATCCGAGGCCGATCGTGCCGGCTCCGATGACCGTGACCACCCGGGGCGTGGTGGTGCTCATCGCCGCTCCTCCGCTGCGAACGGGTCGTTGTCGAGCTTGGGCAGCACCTGCTCGGCGAGCAACCGCAGGGTGGTGGCGGCGTCCTCGACGTCGAGGTGGCCCGAGTGGATGCCGAGGCTCAGCGTCAGGTCGTCGCCGTAGCGCTGCGCGATGTCCCCGAGCTGCCCGCGTACCTCGTCCGGCGAACCGACCAGGAGCTTGTTGTCGGCCAGCTTCTCCTCGAAGGTGGCCCGCTTGCCGATGTCCGCGAGCTTCTCGTAGCCGGGGTACGCCGTACTGCTCGTCGTGCGCCACGCGCTCACCGCGGCGCTGATCGCGGCGGTGTTGCGCTCCTCGTCGTACTTCGCCTTGCGGCGCGCCTCCGCGGGATCCGCCGCCACCACGCAGGGGTACGTCAGGTGGATCTGCCCGGTGCCGGGATGTCCGCTGGCCCGCCACGAGGATCGGAACAGCTCGACCCGCTCGGACAGCTCCTCGACCGTCATGGCGTTCGGCACGGTCTGCAGGTGGTGGCCCACCTCGGCCGCCTCGCGCACGGAGTCGAGGCTGCGCGCGGACGTCACGAAGATCGGCGGGTGGGGCTGCTGCACCGGCCTCGGCAGCAGGGTGACCGGGCCGAACTTGTGGAAGGTGCCCTCGAAGACCGCATCCTCGGTGGTCCAGAGCAGCTGCACCGCCCGGACGCTCTCGGTGAACCGGGCCCGGCTCTCGTCCATCGGGATCCCGAACGCCTTGAACTCGTCGGGCAGGAAGGCCCGGCCGAAGGCGGCGTCCACCCGGCCGTTCGAGATGTTGTCGAGCATGGCCAGCTTGCCGGCCAGCTTCACCGGGTGCACGAACGCCGGGATCGTGGCGCTGGTGCCCAGCCGTACCCGTCGGGTGCGGCCCGCCGCCGCGGCCAGGAAGGTGACCGGGTCCGGGCTGTACCCGCCGTACGGGAAGAAGTAGTGCTCGACCATCTTGACGTGATGGAAGCCGAGCTCCTCCGCCAGGTCGACGAGCTGGAGTGCCTCGGAGAAATACTGCTGCGCCGGCCTGTCCTGCGGTCCGACGGTGGGGAAGAAGACGATGCCCAGCCTCACGGCGTCAGTGCTCCTCTCGGTCCGGCGCTCGGCCGCGCCGGGACGGTTCCTGCGATCACTTGCCGGCGGAGTCGTGCGTCAGGTCGCGGTGCGCGACCAGCCAGCCGCCGTCGGCGGGTACGAGGTGGTCGCGGCACACCACGCTGACGAAGACGTCCAACTCGCCGCCGGTCGGCGTGCGCATCGCCAGCGCGTAGCAGCGGGTCCTCAGCGAGCCGTCGGGCTCCTGCCGCACCTGCAACATGCCCAGCCAGTGCCGCAGCTGGACGCCGCTGTGCAGGAAGCGATCGGCGTTGGCCCGCGCGGACGTCCGGATGGCTCCGCGGCCGTGCAGCGGGTCCATCCGGCTCGCCTCCTGGAAGACCGCGTCCTCCGTGAAGGTGTCCGCCCAGCGCTCGGCGTCGCGCTCGTCGATGAGGTTCATCTGAAAGGCGTAGAACTGCTGTACCTGGGCGTACAGCTCGGCGGACACGAAGGTCCCGTCCTGCTCGGTAGGCAATGTCATCTTTCCCTCTCCTGCACTGTTCCGGGCGGCACGGCGACACCGAGCAGGTGGTCGCCGTAGGCGGCCCCCGCGGTCTCGGCCTGCAGCGCGACGTGGGTGGACAGGCAATGGATGTCGCGCCACAACCGCTGCAGCGGTCCGGCCGTGGACTGGCCCCTCGACCCGGCGGCGCGGAAGACCCGCTCCACCGCGCCGACGAGGAGATCCACCGCGAGGGCACAGTCGTAGGGCATGCGGACGGCCTCAGCCGGGGACAGCCCGCCGCGGTCGCAGGCGCGGGCGACGCGGCGCAGCAGCAGTTCGGCGGCGTCGATCTCGCCGGCCGACCGGGCGGCGACCTGCTGCGCCTGGGAGCGCAGGGCCGGCGCAGCGCCGGGCGCGACCAACCGGTCGGTCATCGAGGCCGACCACGCCGCGAAGGCTCCTCGGGCGGCGCCGAGCGCCGGCGCGGCGAACAGCACGCCGCTCACCGCCCGCAGCGGCACCCGGTGGCACGGCGCGGTGCTGTCCACCGCCTGCCCGCGGAGCATGGCCTCCCGGTCGAACACCCGGTGGGCGGGCACGAACACCTCGTGCATGGTCAGCGTGTTGCTGCCGGTGCCCCGCATCCCCACCGTGAACCAGCTGTCCGTGACGCCGTAGTCCTTGCGCGGGACGGCGAAGAAGAAGATCCGGGCCTGGGCATCGGTCCGTACCGGCACCGCCACCAGCGCCCAGTCCGAGTGGTCCACCGCGCTCGTGGAGGGCCACGTGCCGCTCAGCACCCACCCACCCGGCACGGGACGGCACTCTCCTGAGGGCACGAGCGCGCCCACCACCACACTGTCCGGGCCCTGCGCCCACAGCTCGGCCTGCCCGTCGCGAGGCAGGAACACGCCCATCCGCGCCGCGCCCGCGGCCACCGCGGCGCACCACGCCGCGGACGGGCAGGCGCGTCCCACCGTCGCCGCCGCCTCGAGCAGGTCGGCGACGGCGCCGTCCGAGCCGCCCCACCGGCCGGGCACGAAGTGGCGCGCGAATCCGGCGGCGGCGAGCGCCTCGGCCACCTCCGCCGGAAGCACCCGCGCCGCGTCCGCCGCCTCGGCGTACTGCCCGGCGATCAGGGCGGCCTTCTCCGCGGAGGCGCCGAGGCCCACGGTGCTCTCTGCGACCATCCAGCCACCTCCTCGTCCGGCGGGCGTCCCGCTCGCACCACTGTGGTCACGGCGGCTCGGCGGGCGCTTGAGCCGGGCTCGACGATCGAGGGCGGCTCGAGTCCAGCTCGACGCGGTACTCGAGCCCCGGCGCGTACCCGCACAGGTGGCGCCGGTCGTCGAGTCCGGCTTGAGCGGGGAGCAAGGCGCCCGGTGGCAGTATCACGTCGATCGCGAAGGACGCCATCGATCGGCGTCGAGCACTACGGAAGGCGTGGTGACATGACCCGCAACGCTCTCGACACGCCCGCACCAGACCAGCTGTACGCCCAGATCCAGCAGTTCTACGCGCTGCATATGGGGCTGCTCGATGACGGCGCGGTGGATGCGTGGGCCTCCTTCTTCACCCCCGACGCCGTGTTCGAGGACAACACCACGCCGGAGCCGCTGCGCGGGCGCGAGGCCATCCGGGCCACGGTCCGGACGCGGGTGGAGCACCTGCGGGCGGAACGCCGGCAGTTCCGCCACTGGTTCGGCATGGTCGACGTGGCGGTGCAGCCCGACGGCGAACTGCACACCCGGATGTACGCACTCGCGATGTCCACCGTGGTCGACGGTCCGCTACGCATCCACGGTCACGTGGTGTGCCGCGACCGCCTGATCCCGCGAGGCGGCTCCTGGACGGTGCACAACCGGCGGGTCGAGGTCGACGGCGTCTGAGTCAGAACCGGCCGGCCGCCGGGCACCGCGTGCCGAAGCCCCGGCCGGACCATCCGCATCCATCGAGCCGAAGGACTTACCGTGCGTGTTCTGTTTGCCGTGTCACCGGGACTCGACCACCTGTTCCCGACCGTCGGACTGGCGTGGGCCTTCCGGACGGCCGGCCATGAGGTCGCCATCGCCACTTCCGGAACGTCCGTCGACGCGGCGGTCCGCACCGGGCTGCCCGTGTGGGACGTGTCGCCCGGCGCCGACTTCGACGCCATCTTCCCCCTGGTGGGCACAGTGGAGGAGCGCGCGAAGCGCATGCGGGAGCGCGGCCGGACGGTCGCCCAGGCCGGCGTCACCCCCGACATCATCCTGGAGAAGTTCGGCCGGGTCAGCGACCTCATGGCGGACGGCACGCTCGCGTTCGCCCGGGCCTGGCAGCCCGAGCTGATCGTCTACTCCCGGCTGCAGGGTGCCGCGCTGCTGGTCGCGCGCGCCCTCGGAGTGCCCGCCGTCGAGCACGGCTTCAGCTTCCTGCGGGAAGGGTCCATGCCGCAACGGTTCCTGCCGCACCTGGCGCCGGTGTACGAGCGCCTGGGTGTGCCGGTCGAGCTGCCGGACGTCACCAGCCTGTACTTCGCGCCCGAGCACCTGATGTACGGCGAGGGCACCGGCTGGACCATGCGGTCGGTGCCGTACCACGGCGGTGGTGCGATCCCCGGCTGGCTGGTGGAGCCGAGGCAGCGGCCGCGGATCTGCGTCACCCTGGGCACCACCGTGCCGCACGTCGCCGGGGTGGGGAGCCTGGGCCGGGTGCTGCAGGCCGCCGGAGACCTCGACGCGGAGTTCGTGCTGGCCCTGGGCGACGATCCCCACCTGGCTCCCCTCGGCCGGCTCCCCGACAACTGCCGCGTGGTCGACTGGACACCGCTGAGCCTGCTGCTGGCGAACTGCGACGCGATCGTGCACCACGGCGGCGCCGGCACGACGCTGGCCTCGGCCCACGCGGGGGTGCCGCAGCTCGCCATGCCGCACGGCGCGGACAACTGGATCAACGCGGACATCGTGACGCGATGCGGCGTCGGCCTGAACCGCGAACCCGAGGAGATGACCGTCGACGACCTGCACGCCCTTCTCGGAGACCCGACCATTCGCAAGGCGGCCGGCGCGCTCGCCGCCGAACTGGCCGCGGAGCCGGGTCCGGACCAGCTGGTGCCCCGCCTCGTCGGGTTGGCCGAGACGGCGACGCGGGTCCGCGGTTGACCCGTCGCGGGGTCGGGTCGCTCGGCGGCCGCCCGCCGGGAAGCCTCGGCCGGATTGTCCCGCGTACCGGCCGGGCCCGGCCCGGGAACCCAGCGCGGCTGCGGCACTAGGGTGACGCCATGCGTATCGAGCGGATCACGGATGCCGCCGTGGTGCGCCGGGCCGCCGACCTCTTCGACGGCCCGCCACTCCCCGAGGCCACCGAGAAGTTCCTCGCCGCCCCGGCCATCACCTCCTGCTGGCCCTACGCCTGCGACCGGGCGGTCGGCATGATCTCCGGGGTCGAGATGACCCATCCCGACAAGGGTACGGAGATGTTCGTCTACGAACTCGGCGTCGCCCCGCACGCCCGGCTGCGGGGCGTCGGAACGGCCCTCGTGCGGGCGCTCGCGGACATCGCCCGGGAGCGCGGCTGCTACGGCATGTGGGTGGGGACCGAGCACGACAACGAGGCGGTGCAGCGGACGTACCGCAGGGCGGGCGCGAACGGTTACTAGGGTCACGATATGCGTGGTGAGCCAGCGATCCTTGTGCCGGTGCGGTGCCCACTGGCCGGTCCACCCGGGTCGGTCCTCGCTCCGGTCAACGATCACCCCAGCAGGCACCCCGCACGAGCGAGGGCCCCGCGTCCACGAGAGCACCGTCGCCCAGAGAGTGCTGCCATCGTCGACAGCCCCACCGTCCGGCCGCGCCGTCACCCCAAGCGTCGCCCCACACAGACCCCCGACCCCGCGCGATGCGGACATGTCCAACCCGGTCGCGCGCCGGCGTTTCTGGGGGAGGTTTGGGGGGGCGATTCAAATTCGCAGGGCAGAAAGTGAGGCCCTGACCAGGGTCTCCGCTGGTCAGGGCCTCACCCTGGAGCTGTCCTGTGCCAGCGGATCGTCCTCGGTGAGGCGTCTCTGAGCTGCGGTGAGAAATGTTGAGTGGCGGACTCTCCGTGGTCAGGTTTGCGAGGCATCCTCGTATCTGCCTGTTTCTGCCATTGGATCTTGCTGTGTGGGTCGCGTCCTGCTGGGGAGTATGTAGTGGCGTAGCCTAACGGGCCTGCCGTCCGGGCTGGCCCACTCGGCGTCTGTCGTGTGGGTGTGCCGCCAGCCGGTGGCTTCGTAGAAGGCGACGGCTGGCGAGCGGTGTTCGTCCGTGACGTTCAGCGTGAGGCCATATTCCTGTTCGGCGGCCCAGATTCGGATGTGGTCGACGAGTGCGCTGGCGAGAGCGCGGCGGCGGGCAGCGGGAGCGATGAAGAGCCGGGAAAGTTCGACGTGACGGCCAGCCTTTTCGCTGGTTATGCGTTGGACCGCGACGTGGCCGTCGACGGCGCCCCCGACCTCTTCGGCGATCCATGCCTGCAACAACCGCGGTGGGTTGAGCCACCTGCGCGGGTCCGCCGGCCAGTTCAGTGGGTATGCGTCGGTTTCGTGCACCGCGCGCAGAGTCTGAACGCACTGGTCCAAGTCGGTGAGTCGGCGGGCTCGGATGGTTGGACGTGACATCAGGACGTTATTTGCCGACCCGGGCAGAGCGCCCATTGCTGCTGGTCGAGACGGTCGCGACTCGCAAGGTAGCCGAACGGCGCAGGTTGGATCCGAAAGTCGCAACCGTCATGTGAAGGCGGCAGCAACACCAGGGCGGTGGGGATTGAGGATCATCGCAGCGAGGCTGACGGCGTCGGGATAGATCGCTGCATGGGGTAGGAGTCGTGGTCATCTAGTATTCCGCGGTGATGGTTGGTGGTCTGCAGGATGAGCAGGCGATGCCTCCAGTGGAACGGGATGGCGGCGGGTGAGGCCGGCCAGGCGGGGATGGCGCTGCTCACTGTCAACGGACAGGAGCCGCCGGTCGGAATCGGACCGACGACCTACGCATTACGAGATCAAATTGGCCACCCTGTATCACCCGACCGCACACAGGTTCACCAGCAGAGACGGCTTTCGTCGTTTCGCATCCCTCCGCCACTGTTCGCCAGCCTCATGCGGACCAGATGCGGACCTCGACGCCCGCTGTGGCCAACCCCGGCCTTGCAAGGACCACGCGGGCTGTTGACCGACGTCAGCGATGGTCGCTGCGTTAGACCCGGGTCGCCTGCGCGATCCGCGTGAACGCGGCTCAGATCGGCGGTGACGCTGGATATCGTGATCTTGTGTCCGAGAGCATGCCGACCTTCGCAAG
This sequence comes from Krasilnikovia cinnamomea, assembly GCF_004217545.1. NCBI lineage: Bacteria > Bacillati > Actinomycetota > Actinomycetes > Micromonosporales > Micromonosporaceae > Krasilnikovia > Krasilnikovia cinnamomea. The sequence continues at coordinate 3,769,639 of NZ_SHKY01000001.1, read as the reverse complement.
ACCTCGTGGCTGGTGGCTAGCCACCCTCGCCGGGATGGGACCCCACCTGCTCTTACTGGCGTACGTGTGGCGGCCGCGAGAACTGGACTTCGGCTGGGTCGAGGGGGCAGAAGACGCGATCCCTTTCGCTCTCTACGGCAAATCGGAGCTGATCATCGTCCCCGCCACGCTGCTTCTGACCATCGCCGCCGCAGTCACCCCACGAAGTCGGCCGTTCGCGATGTGGTTGCTGCTGGGCACGCTGGCCGGCGCCACACTCGTTCTGCTCACACTGTCGGGCGCCGCTGTCTCGTGGGAAGTGGTGACGGCGCCGCCTTGGCGCTAGAAACCAGCAGCGTCAGTTTGGAAGATCGCCCGGCGCGTCCCGGCGTGCCCGAATCGCCCTGCTCAAGCAACGTGTCGGCAGCGCCGTTCGTGCCCGTTCGCGCCCCTTCGTTGATCCGGCTAGTGGCCCGTGAATGGCCCGGCCAGCGCCCTGCGCGTTCCGTCTCTCAAGCCCATCTCCGCCGTGAGTCCGCACACCGTGGGACGGGCCAGCTCCCCGCCGGAGGCACGAGGCAATCAAACAGGTGGTGGACCGGCGTGTAGGTCGGTAGCGTCCTGGCCCGCAACGGCGACGGAGGAAGTAGGCGGAAGTGAGCACCACCGAGACCGACAAGACCCAGCTCTGGCGGCCTACCGGACCGCAGGAGTTGGAGCTGGTGCGACAGTCGGGATGGCGTGCCTGGCCGCCGCGTCTGCCGGACCAACCGATCTTCTATCCGGTGCTGAATGAGGACTACGCGATCAAGATTGCCCGCGACTGGAACGTCCCCAGCTCGGGCGTCGGCTACGTCACCCGCTTCCATGTTGAGACGCAGTTCCTGGCTCGGTATCCGGTACGGCAGGTCGGCGGCCAGACGATCCTGGAGCTGTGGGTTCCGGCCGAGGAACTGGACGAGTTCAACGCCCACATCGTCGGTCTAATCGAAGTCGTCCACGAGTTCCGGTAGCCGGCGCGGCGGGCGCGGTGCGCCGCGCTCGCGCGGCGCCTTGATCCAAGTACAGGGAAATTCGGCAATACTCGAAGGCACAAGGCGAAGGGGAGGATCCGAGCGAGACAACAACCGAGCCGCAACGCGCACCGTCAGCGGCATTTCGTTGCCAGCACCACCTGCTGACCGCCGCAGGGTACGAGCCGGTTCGCGTCCGGTAGCCTGCGCGCTAGCTTCGTAGCCAGATAATTGAGCCCGGCACGAGCAGGATTAAGGCTGGATCACGAAACGCGCAGTGCGTTGTCCTGCTTCTGCTGTTGCCGTGGATACCAGCAAGCCAGCTATACATCGGTTGACGATATATCCCGCTTGACGTACGGTCTGCGGCCATGCAGGAACCCACGCTCTTGATCCTCACCGCCTTGGCGAAGGAGCCCCTGCACGGGTACGGGGTGATCCGTACCGTCCAGGAACTGTCGCAGGGTGAGGTCGTGTTGCGGCCCGGCACTCTCTACGGCGCCCTGGACCGGCTAGCCGAGCAGGGGCTCGCCACGGTCGACCGAGAGGAAGCGGTGGACGGCCGCCTGCGGCGCTACTACAAACTCACCGACAGCGGCGCCGCCGCGCTTGCCACTCTGATCGGGCGCCTTCGCCGGAACGCCGACTCGGCCGAGGCGCGGCTGCGCAGCCGTCCGACCGTGGGCGTCCGGCGGCTGGGGGTGGCCTAATGACCGCGATCGGTGGACGGGACGAGCGCCGTTACCGTCGGCTGCTATGGGCATACCCCAGTGGTTATCGTCGCCGGCACGGCGCTGAGATCGTCACGACCCTGCTTGACATGGCCGAGGCCGGCCACGGCCGCCCGGCCGTCGGCCAGACCTTGCACCTGGTCGCCTGCGGCATCCGGCAGCGGTTCCGCGTGCCGCGCCGCGTGCTCGCGGTGATCGCGGCCGTGCTGTCCGCAGCCACCCTCGGCGGGCTCGGCGCGGTCACCGGCAACTGGCTCGCCTGGCAGGCAGCCGCGCCGGTGCCGACATCGGCGGAGATGACCGCGCTGACCTCAGCCATGGCGGGTCTACCTTGGCCGAGCTTGTCTCCTTGGCACACGGCGATGAACGGCCCAGGCTTCACCAGCACCATCTCCGGTACGGGCACCTACGACCCCGGACGGGTTCGGACCGCTCTGACCGCGACCGGATGGCAGATCACTACATTCGAGGAAAGTACCCGGGTAATCCCCGTGGGCATCGGCAGCCCCGATGAGGCGATCTCGAGGCGCGTTCTGGAGTTCGCCGCGACCAAGGACGGGCTCAGCCTCCACGGTGACACCGACACCGTGGTCAGCAGCAAGGCCTACGGACTCACGACGCTGCTGGTGGATGTCACTACAGACGTGACCGGCGCGATCCGGCCATCGACAGTAGCTGGCCTGCTGCTCGGCGCGCTCGGGGGATGGTTGCTGGCTGCGGCCCTCGCCTACCGGATCCGGATGGCCGGTGACCGCAACCGATGGACCGCCAGCGGCCTTACCGCGCTGGCGCTCACCGGCGCAGCCGTTCCGGCGTTCGTCGCCTACTGCGAGGCCTACCAGATCATGGGGTACGACGAACACGCCTCGAACCAATACTTCGAGTACAGCATCAGCGAAACCATCCCGATGCCCGTCGTGCTGATCAGCACCGGCGTCGCGGCGCTGGCCCTGGTCGCGGCGACACTCATCGCTAACCGTCGTGACGAACCGGAGCTCACCCCGGTCAGTTCCTAGCCCGGGCGGGCCACTCAGCGAGGTCGGCCGACCACATGCCACGACGGTGACAACGCCCCGCGCAGAGCGCACGAAGCGGAATGGCACGAAACGCGGGCCCCTAATGACATCAGAGAAGAGGTACGACCCGGCCGACGTGCGGGCCTGGCTGGCCGCGAGAGCGGAGCGGTCGTGAGCGTGAAGAAGCGACCGGATGGCAAGTGGCGCGCCCGAGTCCGCAACGCTTCCGGCAAGGAAGTCGCCCGCCATTTCAGCCGCGAGGTCGACGCCGAGCGATGGGAGGCGTCTGCCAAGGCGGCAATGGCCCGCGGCGACTGGATCGATCCGGCCCGAGCCCGGATCACGGTAGGTGTGTGGGCTGCGCCGTGGATGGCGGCGCAGGTGCAGCTCAAGCCCACCACCCGTGCCCGCTACGAGCTGGCCTTGCGCAGGCAGGTCCTGCCGACGTGGGAAACCACACCGCTTTCGGCAGTCTCCTAAGCCGAGGTGGCGGCGTGGGTGCAGCGTCTGACCGCCTCGGGCCCCGCTCCTGCCGCGGTGCGCTACGCCCACCGGGTGCTGTCGCTGGTGCTGGCCCAGGCGGTGCGGGATGGCCGGATGCCGCGCAACCCGGCCGACGGTGTCCGGCGGCCCCGCTTGGTGCGTGAGGAACCGGTGTTCCTCGACCACGACCAGGTCGCCGCGCTGGCCGAGGCTTGTGGCCGCTATGCCGTCCTGGTGCGGTTCCTCGCCTACACCGGGCTGCGCTGGGGGGGAAAGCCACCGCACTGCGGGTGTCCCGGCTGGATCTGCTGCGTCGGCGGGTGAGGGTCGCGGTGGCGTTCACCGAGGTGCGCGGCGAGCTGGTCGAGGGGACACCGAAGAAACCGTCAGCGGCGCTCGGTGCCGATCCCGCGCTTCCTCGTCGACGAGCTGGCCGCCCACGTGTCCGGCATGCACCGGGAGGATCTCGTGTTCACCGCCCCGACCGGCGGCCCTCTGCGCAACACGAACTTCCGGTCGCGGGTCTTCCAGCCTGCGGCCGAGTCGGCGGGTCTTCCCGGGGTCACGCCGCATGATCTACGGCATACCGCGGCGAGCCTCGCCGTGGCGGCCGGGGCGAACGTCAAGGCGGTGCAGCGGATGCTGGGGGACGCGTCGGCGTCGATGACCTTGGACGTGTACGCGGGCCTGTTCGGTGACGACCTGGACGCCGTGGCCCACCGGCTGGACGAGGCGGTCGCGGCCCGCAGTGCGGACTATTTGCGGACCGGGACGGAGAACGCCACGGTCACGGACCTGTGGAAACGGAAGAGCCCATGCCGGTAACCTGGGCCTTCTCGTGGAGCCGCCTGACGGAATCGAACCGTCGACCTACGCATTACGAGTCGCTACCGGTTCCACGGTCCGGCAACCGTTGGCCCGCTCTGCCCTGGTGCGGACGTACGTTGCCATCCGTGCCCGTTCGCCGCCTTGGCTGCTTCCTACCGGCGTCACCTTCACTCGGCCCCAACGTCGTGCTGGTCGTGGCCTCTCAGCAACGAGCTGTGCCACCGGGCGGCGTTCACCTTGCTGGATTAGGCCAATCAGCCGCTGGCTGAAGCCGATCGTAGATCATCCTGGGCGCGATCCAGGACACTTCGGCCGGTCACCCGGTGTCAACACCTGACCGCAGCGGGCACGCTTCCCTGGTCACTCTGATCCCAGTGGCACCGGCCGCCCAGCGCGGCCACTGTCATGTTCACCTCGAGTTCCTGGAGAACCCGTGCGCAGAATCGCCGCCGGCCTCGCGGCCGCCGCCGTAGCCCTGACCGCCGCCGTGACTGGAGCCAGCCCCGCATCGGCTGCGCCCACCCTGCGCTTCCACGGCGCCCAGTACGACTCCCCCGGCACCGACAATCGCAGCAACGCCAGCCTCAACGCCGAATGGATCTCTCTCGTCAACACCGGCAGACGCGCCGTCAACCTGCGCGGCTACACCATCCGCGATCGGACCGGCCACACCTACAGGTTCGGCGCTGTCAGCATTGCCGCCAACGGTGGCCGCCTGTGGGTCCGCACCGGATCCGGCACCAACGCGGGCCGCACCTTGTACTGGGGTAGCCGCGCCTACATCTGGAACAACACGGGTGACACCGCCTATCTGCGCACCGCCGCGGGCACCAACGTGGACAGCTGCAGCTGGGGATACCGCAGCGGCCGCACCTGGGTGGCCTGCTGACAGACTCCGTCAGTACCCACACCGGCGCGCGGATGCTCATTCCGGACCGGGGTAGCCGGTCCGCCTCACGGACGCGGTTGCCACGGGTCAGGCGACCGCGTCCGCGTCCGCGTCAATGTATGATCTTGAATGGTTGACCAGGGCTCAACCCATCGCTGACCTGCGTAAAAGTCCGCCGGAGTCCGTGGTCGTCCGGCGTTGTGCGCCTCGATTGTCACCCAGTTTGTCACCCACCATGGGGCTCACCTCAATGGACACGTCTGGCAGGTTGCCGTTACTCATTGGGCTCCGAGAGCGGCGTCCGGTGGGCGCTGATCCACAGCTCCACGTCTTCGGCACGCAAGACCTTGCCCTGGCCCAGCTCGGCGGCGGGCAGCGGGAAGTCGCCTCGACTGGTGATCTGTACGTCCGCTGTCGACTGACACCACCGAGGCGGAACCCGGATCTCATGTGCACCCAGGAGGTGCAACCGTTCACTCGCCATACGCGCGACAATGGGCGCCAGACTACCCCTCTGGGAAGCGGCGCCCCCGAAGCCTCTTCGTCCCGAACGTATGATCATGGCGCCATGGCCAGCAGGGGAACCGTCACTGAGCTGCGAAAATGTTCCACAGAAGTCCACGGACGTCCGGAGCCGTTGTTCTGCGTTGTCACTCAGTTGGTCACCCAACCGGCTTACCCCCTCGCATGCAAGTTATTGGCGGGCTGTCCGGCGCAGTGTGTCCGTGCCGCACCCTCGGGAAGCCGTCCGATGCGCGTCGGCCTGGTGGGTCCCGTCCGGGCCGGTTGCTGTCACCGTTGCTGTCAGATCAGTCATTGAGCCAGTCGCTGACCGAAAGGCCGGCGGGGGTGTAGGACACCACTATGACCAACACCATGAGGGCTGAGCTACCGATCAGGGCGAAGGTTAGTTTCCGGCTTCCGGAGGCGCCTCTGATCAGGAATACCGCCAACGACACAAACAGTGACACCCAGGCGATCAGCGGCGCCATTACGATCGTGATTGTGACCGGGCCTTTCCAGGCCCAGTCCGCAGAGGCGTCGGCGTCGGTGGTGTAGGGGTCGTGGAATGACGGTATGTACCAGTGCCCGGCGAGTTGTGCGGCGTATGCCAGCGCGAGATAGCCGCAGACGGCATACCAGGCCGCAAAGACGTACTGCGCCGCCATCAGCAGCTTCACGCCTGGGCGGCTGTCAACATGAGCCGTGTTCCGAGCAGCCATCGTCATCGCCGCATCGTAGCGGGGTTGATCATCTCCTAGGACACCGTGGCGGACGGTTCCCTATCGGCTACTGAATGCACGACTGATTGCCTTTCGCCAAAAAATGAACCTGTCGCCGCCCGGGTTGCCACACGGAGCGCTCTACATGTTGCCGTCGAGCCGCGCCATCACGACCTGGCGAGGGTGACGCTCGACGAGTCGGAGATGGGTGCGGCGGCGCGCGACCTGATGAGGGCAGGCCACCGGCCTGCCCTCTGACCACCTGCCCGTGGGTCGCAGAGGCTCCGAGGCCAAGGGCGGCCGAAGGCCGTCGCTTGCGACGCGAAGCGCCCTTGAGCTCGGAGGGGCAGCCCGGACACAATGCGCGCCGCCGCGCACGGCACCGACGAGCGCAACCCGCCGCCCGACGGCCAGGCGCAGCAGCTCGGCCGCGGCCCGAACCTGCTTCCCACGCCAGTCGACGGGCGCCTGCGTGGACGGCCCGACCGACCAAGGGAGGGCGGCCACGCGCCCTGGCGACGGCGTTGGCGGCCCGTTTCGGGCCGCATTTAGGACGTACAGAAAGTCTGCGCAAGGTCTCTATGTAGGCGCTGTCCCGTCACGGGACATGCTTGACACTCGCGTCCCACCTGATGCTTGACATGATCACCATTCGGCTTCTTGATCCCAGTTGTTTGCGGGCAGCACGGGATCTGGGGGCCGGGATTGGCACTGGTGGGAATGTCGATCGTGGAACAGCGGTATCAGGCCGTCCTCGCGGTCCTGGCCGGGGATCCGGTTACGGAGGTAGCCGCCAAGGTGGGGGTGTCGCGGCAGAGTCTGCATACCTGGCTGCGCCGCTATGCCGACGAGGGGCTGGCTGGTTTGCAGGACCGGTCCCGGCGCCCGGACGGGTGTGCCCATCAGGCAGCGCCGGAGGTGGAAGCGCTGGTGTGTGAGCTGCGCCGGCATCACCCGAAGTGGGGATCCCGGCGGATCGCGTTCGAGTTGGGCCGCCACGGCTGTCCGGGCGATGTGGTGCCGTCGCGGATGACGGTGTATCGGATCCTGATCCGGCACGGCCTCATGACCCCGGCGAAGCGCCGTCGGGGCCGCAAGGATTTACATCCGGTGGGAACGGGACCGGCCGATGGAACTGTGGCAGATGGACATCGTCGGCGGGATCTTCCTATCGGACGGGTCGGAGGCGAAGGTCGTCACCGGCGTCGACGACCACTCCCGGTATTGCGTGATCGCGTCGGTGGTGCGGCGGGCCACCGGCCGGGCGGTCTGCCTGGCCTTTGCTGCGGCGTTGCGGGAGTTTGGGGTGCCCGAGGAGGTGCTCACGGACAACGGCAAGCAGTTCACCGCCCGGTTCGGCAACGGCGGAGAGGTGATGTTCGACCGGATCTGCCGGGAGAACGGCATCATCCACCGGCTCACCCAACCGGCCACCCCGACCACCACCGGGAAGGTGGAACGGTTCCACCAGACGCTGCGCCGGGAACTGCTCGACGACATCCCCGTGTGGCCCGACCTGGCCACTGCCCAAGCGGCGATCGACGGGTTCCGGCACGACTACAACACCGACCGCCCGCACCAGTCCCTGGACATGGGCTTCCCCACCGACCGGTTCACCCCGGCCCCGCCGTCGGTGGTGCCGGTCAAGCTGCCTGCCTCGCTGACGGTGACAGCTGAGCCGCCACCGGTCGCGGCCACGGCGGTGCTGGCCTCATATCCGGTGACCGAGTCGTCCGGGTCGGCGGTGGAGTTCGACCGGGTGGTGCCGCCATCGGGGATCGTGCAGGTCGCAGGCAAGCAGTTCTGGGCTGGCACCAACCGGGCCGGGGTGACGGTGACGTTCTGGGCCGACCCCGACGTGATCCACCTGCTGAGCGCCGGTTCCCGCGTCAAGACGGTCCGATCGCACCTGTCGGTCGCTGATCTGGCAAGCCTGCTGCGCAAGGGCGGCCGCCCGGCCGGGCCGCCACCGCTGCCCGCCCCACAGCCCGGAGACGCGGTGGAGGTGGACCGGACCGTGAACCGCTTCGGCAGCGTCTCACTGGGGCAGCGCATGGTCGTGGCCGCGGACATCCTCGGCGGCCGCCGGGTCAGCATCCGCATCGACGCCACCACGCTCACCTTCTTCGACCCGGAAACCCGGCAGCTGCTGCGCACCCGACCCAACCCATTCACCCGGGACGAAGTCGCCCGGCTGCGCGGACTCCGCCCGGCCGGACCACCCCCGCAAGCGTCGTCGGAGCCGGTGCGGGTGCAGCGCCGGGTGTCAGCCACCGGCACGGTCATGGTCGCCCGCCAGGTCCTCGCGCTGGGCAGGGTCCACGCCGGCAAGACCATCACCATCGACGTCACCGACTCCGACCTGCACGTCGCCTGCGACGACGGCCCCCGCACCTTCCGACGCACCAGCCAACTGCCAATCCGGAACCTCAAAGCTAACCGGCCTCACGATGACCGCCCTGAGGGGTGAATCAGCCGCCTGGGGAACCTCAGTCATCTCCAGGCCGAGCAACCGAATCGTCTTGCGGGTCGTAAACCGTCAGCTCGTATTGCTGCGCGAGATCGAAGATGAGATAGATGACATCGTCACTGGAACTGAAGCTCATACTCATGCATACGTGATCGACTCCCACGTCCAGCGGCATCGACATCCACGGCGAGTCATCAGGATAGGGCGGGAAGTCGGGATAGCGCCTTCGCAGGCTCTCATAGAAGTCCACGATGCGCTGGTCCAGCTCGCCCTCCGCATGCGCGTCGCCTTGGCACCGGTCCACCATCGCCCGGACCGCGTCGTCAGAGGCATCCGGATCGATCGCCAGCACGTGAAGATCAAAGCTCACGGTCATAGGCTGCCGCAGCTGCCGTCAGCGGTGTGGCAGAACCTCTACATGGTCCCCCGCAAGACCACGCAACCTAACCAAACCGTCAAGCATCAGCTGGGACGGATTCGTCAAGCATCAGGTGGGACTAGACACTCTATGTAGGCGCTATAAAGGCGCGTCATGGAGACATGTCACTACCGTCCGCCGCTGGTCGACGAATCGGACCCGAATACCCCCAGCGGCTGCGCGCTGCTGAGTTCGGATCGTCGGTCGGGGTTCCGGAAATAGTGGTCGAGGGCCTGGTAGGCGCGGACGGTGTTGCCGCGAAGCCAGTAGGCGCGCACGACCAGGAACGGTAGGTATTCGGCCTCGACCGCGCCGCCGAGACGACCGGCGGGGCGATGCAGCCGGGTGCCGTCGGAAGGGTGCGCCTTTACCACGATCATCGGATGGTCGGTATCGGCGGCGACGACCTCGTACACCGCGAACCACGGCACGTAGTACTCGAACGTCAGCGCCCGGTGATACACGCCGTCCGGGGTCAGGACCAGCCGGCCCGGCATCAGCCGCAGGGCCACGACGATGAACCAGCCGACGAAGACCGCACCCGCGGCCAGGAGCCCGCCCACGATCCACCCGGCCATGCCGCCACCAACGGCGAGAACGACGGCGATGCCCAGCGCGGCGACCGCGCCCACCGTCAGCATGCCCAAGAACCAGTAGCAGGGCGCGCCGGCATAGCGGAAGGCCAGGCCGGGCACGCCCTGCTCGGTGACACCCAGATACGGGACCGGGCCACCACGCCGGGGATGGCGCGACACGCTCAGCCCGAAACCCGCGGCGTGGCCGAGCACCAGCGCGCCCGCCGCGAGCAGCCCCGCGGTCAGCAGGTCACCGGAGGCCACCGCCTGCCCGGCACCCAGCACCAGGCCGACCGTGACGACCGCCATGACGGCGGTCCCACTCACGATCAACAGGTTGCGCTTGACCCGCGGCCAGCCCTCGGGCACAACACTCTGATGGGGTTGCATTGGTCGCCTCGTTCAGAAGATGGAGTCCCAGACCTTCTTGGCGCCGTCGCCGATCGCGGCTCCGGCGTCCCCGATCGCCGCGAAGCCGTCCTCGATCGCCGCCTTCGTGCCCTCGGGTAGCTCGTCGTAGGCGTAGTCCAGGGCACCGCTGGTGACGATCCCGACACCGGCGCCGATGACCGCACCGGCAACCGTACCGACGGGTCCGCCGAACGCGGTACCGATCAAGGCTCCGGTGCCGGCTGCCGCCAGCGCCCCGCCCACGCCGCTGATCACCGCCTTGCCGACGGGCTTGCCCTGGTGGACGTCGTAGCCGATGCCAGCCGCGGTGATCCCGAGACCGACGATGGGGATCTTGCTGCCCACCCGGCGGGCCACCGAATCGGCGCGACGGGTGTACTTGTCCGCGTCCAGGTACCGCTGGTAGGCGTCCTGGTTGTAGCGCAACGCCTCAGGTGAGCCGCCCCGCGCGTTGAGATACCGCTGGGTGGCCGTCTTCGACTCTTCCATGAACGCGTCCGCCTGCTTCCGCAGAATGCTCACGTGTTTCTGGGCCAGCCCGCCGACCACCGCGCCGTTGACCACGTCGGCCGCGACCAGCAACGGCTTGGTGCGTACGTCATCGGCCATGTTCTTGTAGATGCCCTTGGCGGCGTCCCAGGCGGCGCTGGAACGCTTCGCCTCGTCCTGGGCCTGAGCGTAGGCGGCGACCTTGTCTTGGTGGGCGTTGTACGCCGTGACCGAACTGTTGTGCGCCTGCACCATCTCCGGCGTCGGAGCCCGATCGGTCGGCAGCGCCGTCAGCGCCGGCGCCGGTCCCGGGTCCATGATGACGTCCCCTGCCAGTTGCAGACCCGCGTCGCGGGCGATGCCGCGAGCCCGTTCCATGCCCGCCTGCGCGGTGGCCAGATCGTCGGCGTACCGGTTGAAGCCCTGCGCTACGCGCTCGACATCGCCGCGCAGCGCGTCGCTCTTGCGCCCCGCGCTGTCCATCCGGGCGGTGAACGCGGGACCGGCGTCGCCCCGCCACGCTCCGTCGCCCTGGTCGCGGGCGGCGAACAGGTCATCGACGGACTGGTCCAGGCTCGCCGCGAGTCTGCCGCGCAGCCAGGTAGCCGTGGCGCGGATGCTGGCCGGGTCGCCGTCGATGCGGGTGTCGATCGGCATCAGAAGTATCCCGCGAAAGTCTGGGCCACGCCTGCGTCCCGCTCGGCGTAGCCTCGCCGGCTCAGCTCGACCCGGTCGGCCGCCTCCTTCAACCCCACGACCAGGTTCCCCGCGCCCTCCGAGAGGTGCGCGATGAGTTCGCCCATCGCTCCGGACAGTTCCCCGGCGTCCGGGATGCCGGGGGCGCCGTTGCCGACCGTGTCCAGGTTGTCACCGGAGGTTCGCAGCCGGGCCGCCAGCGCGTCCAGTGCCGCGAGATCGACGTCTGTTCCGTCCGCCATCAGAGGTCACTCTCCGTCCGTCGGAACTCGTCCGGTACTTCCAGATCCAGCAACACCAGGTTGAAGCCGGAGGTCAGCCGGATGTCCTCCAGACTCGTCGAGGGCATTTCCGTCCACGGCTGATACGGCCCGCAGCAGTCCACCAACCGTTCGAGTGATGAGTAGACCAGCAGTGCTATGCGCCCATCCCGAGTCGGACGCACCTCCACCGTCAGGTCTTGGTCACCCTCACGCAGCGGTTCGCAGGGCACGTAGACGACCGGTGGGAACGGCGCGTGCGGCGAATGCGGGGCAGCCGTGCCGTTGGCTGGGGTGCTCGTGTCACCGGAGCCCACTGTCATGGGCCGCAGTCTACGGAGTCGGGTCACCCATGTCCGCCCTGCTTCTGGCGGACTTCAACCCTGCAGTGGCCGATCCATGGCGGTAGGCACGGTTCATGGCGTGAGAGATCCGGCTGCAGCTTTCCGCCGGGTTGCGGCCACTCCGAGCACGATCATGAAGCTGCCACCGATGGCGTGGGTGGTCAGCCGTTCGTGCAGGCCCACGACGCCCAGGACAACGGCGACCACGGGCAGCAGGTAGATGACGAAGGACGCAGATACCGGTCCATCGTCGGCAATGATCCGGTAGTTAAGGACGTAGGCCAGCCCTGTGCCCAGAACGCCCAGCACAACGACCGCGACGAGGGCATCCAGCCGCGGCCGCGGCGGTTGCAGGCCATCGAGCATCGGCAGAGTCGTTGATGCCAGCATGGTCGCCGCCAGCAGCTGGCCCGCCGACAGCCCACCGTGGAACGACTCCTGTACGACCCAAGAGAGGCCGCTCGCCTGCTCAGCATGAGCCGCACCAAGGTCTACGAGCTGATGGCGAGCGGGCAGCTGCTGTCCGTCCGCATTGGCCACAGTCGGCGTATCCCGGCCGATGCTCTGCGCCGCTTCATCGAACAGCACGAGGAGGTGACCCTGTGACTGGGAAGCGACGCGGGCACGGTGAGGGGTCCATCTACCAGTTGCCCGACGGACGATGGCGTGGCGCGGTCGACCTCGGCTGGCTCAACGGCAAGCGTCGACGCAAGTACGTCACCCGCAAGACCCGCGCCGACGTGGCCAAGGCTCTCCTCGAGCTGACGGCCCTGGCAGAGGCGGGGAAGCTGTCCACCGAGCGGGTGCCCACCTTGGCGCAGTGGATGGAGATCTACCTGGCCGAGGTGGCGTCGGCCAAGGTCCGGCCCTCGACGCTGCACCGCTACCGGGAGGAGGTCGAGCACCACATCGGTCCGCTGCTGGGCAGGATCCGGCTGGACAAGCCGACCCCGGCCCACATCACCGCCTTCTACCGGGACCGGCTGACGGTGCTGTCGGCCGGTAGCGTCCGGAGGCTGCACGCGAACCTGCGGCGGGCACTCAACATCGCGGTGCGCTGGCAGGTCATTCACACCAACCCCGTCTCCCTCGTGGACCCGCCACCGGTGCCGCACACTGAGGTCAAGCCGTACAGCTTGGCCGAGGCGCGTGCGTTCCTGAAGGCGGTCCAGGGACTGCGGTTGGAGGCGCGCTGGGTGCTGGCGATCGCGCTCGGCCTGCGCCAGGGCGAGGTGCTGGGCCTGCGCTGGGAGGACGTCAACCTCGACGCGGGCACACTGCGCGTGGTCGCCCAGCTGCGCCGCGACGCCGACACCGGGCACCTGGAACGCGTGGAAACCAAGACGGCCCGCTCCCGGCGAACCTTGCCCTTGCCGGAGTCCGTCCGCGCGGCACTGCTTCGGCACCGGGAACGGCAGGCGGCCGAGCGACTGGACGCCGACGCGTGGACCGACCCGGCGCTGGTGTTCACGACAAGGGCCGGGACCCCGATCCATCCCCGCAACGACTACCGGTCGTTCCGGGAGCTGATCCGTCAGGCCGGTCTGCGTCAGGTCCGCATTCACGATCTGCGGCACACCGCCGCCAGCGTGCTGATCGCGCAGGGGGTCCCGGCCCGGGTGGTCATGGAGATCCTGGGCCACTCCCAGATCAGCGTCACGCTCAACACCTACGGACACGTCGCTCCGGAGGTGTCCCGGGAGGCCGCCGACCGGGTCAATGCGGCGCTGTGGGGCGACGGGTAATGGCTGCTCGGTAGGCTGCTCGCCCCGTCCACGGGTACAGAAAAGCCCTGGTCATGATCCACTGGAATGGTCTTGACCAGGGCTTCGTCCGAGAGCCGCCTGACGGAATCGAACCGTCGACCTACGCATTACGAGTGCGTCGCTCTAGCCGACTGAGCTAAGGCGGCAACGGCCTATCAGTGTACGGCATCCAAGGTCGGCGCCGCGCGCAGGTGTCATGGACATGCGAGAAGCGGACAGCCACCGTCATACCTGCCGAGTAGGGTCCGATCCGTGACGGATCATCAGCGCGCCACGGCTGCCCAGCCGGACGTCCCGCGCCGCCCCACGAGCCTGGATCCGCAGCAGCTCGGCTTCAAGCCGCAGCCTCCGATCGGCTGGCTGGCGCCCCTGCTGCTGCTCAGCACCGGCCTGCGCACGCTGCTGGCCATTCTCTTCGGTGCGTACCTGGACAAGCGCGAGCTGCAGAACGCGCTCGACGCCGCGGTCTTCGCTCAGCCGGGCACGGACGGCGAGCTGTGGTTCGACTACGTGGCCGACCTGGGCGACGGGTTCCACGCGACCTACTCGGTGGCGTACCTGCTGGCCCAGCCCAGCCTCCAGATCGAGGGCCGCCCGCTGCCCCGGGGCCAGGTCCTGCTCATGGGCGGGGACCAGGTGTATCCGCTGGCCAACGGCGACAGCTACGAGAACCGCACCAAGGGCCCGTACCGGGCGGCGCTGCCGGAGGCGCCGGGCCACGGGCCGCCCCCCGCGCTGTTCGCGCTACCGGGCAACCACGACTGGTACGACGGTCTCACCGCGTTCCTGCGGCTGTTCGCGCGGCGCAAGGACGGCCACATCGGCGGGTGGCGCACCCTGCAACGCCGGTCGTACTTCGCGGTCCGGCTGCCCGCGCATTGGTGGCTGTTCGCCATCGACGAGCAGTTCGGCGCGTACCTCGACGATCCGCAGCTGGTCTATTTCGAGAAGGCGGCCGGTGGCGTCCAGCCCGGTGACCGGATCATCCTCATGACCCCGTCACCGACCTGGGTGAAATCAGCCCAGAAGCCGGACGCGTACGACGCGGTGGACTACTTCATCCGCACCATCCTGGCGCCGACCGGGGCGGAGGTCCGAGTGCTGCTCTCCGGTGACCTGCACCATTACGCCCGCTACACCCGTCCGGACCGGGAGATGTTCACCTGCGGCGGCGGCGGGGCGTACCTGCTGGGCACCCAGCAGCTGCCGGAGCGGCTGACCGTGCCGCCCGAGGAGACCCTCACCCGCAGCGCCAGCCCCAGCGTGGACTACGACCTCGCCTCGCGCTACCCGAGCCCGGCTCAGTCGCGGCGCTTCAGCTGGGGTGTCTTCCATCGAATCCCCCGGCGCAATCCGGGCTTCGTCACGATGCTCGGCATCGTCCACACCCTGACGATGCTGGCGCTGGCGGGCGCGTGGAGCCGGGGCGGCGACATCCAGCGCCTGTTCAGCATCCCGCTGGTGTTCATGCTGGTGGTCATCATGCTCGCCGCGGTGCTCTTCGCCCAGCCGCCGGGCGCCAGCGCGGAGCGGCGCCCGCGACATTGGATCCTCGGGCCGCTCCACGGCTTCGCTCAGATCGGGCTGGCGTGGGCGGGTACCTGGGTGTGGCTGGTGCTGCCGATCCGGGACTGGCCGTGGCCGTGGCCCCTGGTGGGCGCGGCGCTCGCCTATGGGCCGGTCATCGGGTTGGTGGCGACCCAGGTCGTGGGGGCGTACCTGCTGCTGGCGAGCGCGTTCGATGTGAACGTCAACGAGCTGTTCGCCGGGCAGGGCATCGAGGACGCCAAGAGCTTCCTGCGGCTGCATATCGCCCGCGACGGCACCTTGACCGTGTACCCGATCGGCGTTGACCGGATCAGCCGGGACTGGGTGCCCGATCCCGCCGGCGACCCGGACGCGCCGTGGCTGCGACCTCGGCAGCCCTTGCGCACCCACTTCATCGAGCCGCCGATCGTCATCGCCGGCCCGGCCACCGCTCAGGCGTAGCGCTCTTCGTGGGCCTGGCGGGGCCCGCACACCGATGCCCGGCTGCAGGAACAGCGGGTGCCGTCGGCGTCGAGCCGCACCACGACAGCGTCCCGGGGCACGCTGTGGCCCACCACCCGGCCGTCGCCCTCGGGGGTGCTGACCCGGGATCCGATGCCCGGCGCCGCCGCCTGGAACTTCTGGTACAGCGGGTGCTCGTACTTGAGACAGCACATCAGTCGCCCGCACGCCCCGGAGATCCGCAGCGGGTTGAGCGGCAGGTCCTGGTCCTTGGCCATGCGGATGGTCACCGGCTCGAAGTCGGTGAGGAAGGTGGCGCAGCACAGATCCCGGCCGCAGGAGCCGATGCCGCCCTGAACCCGGGCCGAGTCGCGCGCGGACAGCTGGCGCAGCTCCACCCGGCAATGCAGCGTCGCGCCGAGGTCGCGGACCAGGGCGCGGAAGTCGACCCGGTGCGGCGCGGTGAAGTAGATCGTGGTGCGGGAGCCGCCGGTCCCACCGTGATCCAGGACGTGGTCGACGGCGACGACCTTCATCGGCAGGTCATGCGCCTTGATCAGCTTCTTGGCGGCGACCTTCGCCTCGGCCTTGCGCTTGCGGAGCAGCTCGTCGCGGCGCAGGTCGCGCTCGTCCGCCAGCCCGACGATCCGGGGGAATCCGCCCGTCTCCTCCTCGACCCACTGGGCGGCCCAGACGCACTCCGCCACCTCGGGGCCGTCGTCGGTCGGCACCAGCACGCGCTCGCCGACGGTGGGCCGGAACTCGCCCGGGTCGAGGTAGTAGAGCCGCCCGTACCGGTTGAAGCTGACCGCGCACAGCATGCCCATGGCCCCACCCTACGGGGCCAGGCGGGGCGCACCAAATGCCTGTTTTGGGCCGCCCGAGCGCTCAGCGTCAGCTCCGGGACCGCGGCGGGGCCGGGCTCGCCTCGGCCAGCTGCGCGGAGCCGTGCAACAGGTCGGCGACCACGTCGTAGCGCTCCCTGATCGTCCGCAGCACCCGCTGCCCGATCTCGGCCGCCGCCAGCACCTGCGGGCAGGCAGCCGGGTCGATCGGCTCATCCGTACTCAGGGTCACCGCCGCCGTGGAACCGAGGACCTCGGCCAGCATGGCGGCGAGATCCGTGCGGGCCTGCTCCATCCACTCGGCCAGGGCGTCCGCCAGCTCCGCCGTGCCCGCCAGGCGCGCGTCCAGGCTGTCCGGGGCCCCGCTCAGATGGCCGGCGGCGCGGCGGCGGGCGTCGTCGTACGCACCGGCCGCGTCACCCGACCACGCGCCGGGCGGAGGCAGCGATTCGGCCACGTCCGCATACGTGTGGGCGTCGGCGTGCAGTTCCCGCGCGGCGTCGGCCAGGTCGGCGGGGCGGAGCGCGGCCACCGCCCGGACGGCGTCGCCGGGCAGGAGGCGGACGCGGCGCAGCTCCGGCCAGACCGAATGCCCGGGCGGGGCACCGGCCGCCGAGAGCACCTCGTCGACCCGGCGCAGCAGCGGGGCGCTCGCGTCCAGGAGCTGGCCGAGCCGGTCCATCAACAGCCCCTCTCGGCGGACCACAGCGGACCCCGTCGCTCCACCCGGCGACCCACCACCTCGTCGATCTCGGCGTAGCCCTGTTCGGTGACGCGCAGGTCCTGGGCCAGGGCGGTGAGCTCGGCCGCCGCCTCGGTGGCCTCCCGCGAACGGGCGGCCAGTACGGCGGACCAGTGCGCGTACAGCGCGCGGCCGAGGCGGCCCGGCAGTCCCGCCTCGTCGGCGGCGAACGCCCCGGCCGGGATGCCCAGGCTCGCGATCGAACGCTCCACTGTGGTCAGTCGGTCGGCAGCGGTGCCCAGCAGATCGGCAAGTGACTCCATCTCAGCACTCCCCCAGCGCCCGGAAGCCGCCGAAGACCTCGTCGTGCAGCTTCCCCCGGGCCCAGCGGGCGGCCTCGGCCGCGTTGGCGACCACGGCCTGCACCTCCCGGGCGAGATCGGCGGCGCTGCGGTGGTGCAGGCTGCCCCGGAAACGTACGTCCGTGATGTCGCCGGCCGCGGTGACCAGGACCTCGACGGTGTCGTCGGGCGAACGGACGGAAACCACGTGCGCCGCGACAGCCTTGTCGAACTCGGCTCGCAGCACGTCGATGCGGCGATATCGATCAATTGCCTCGTCGATCCACGCCTCGTCGATCTCGCGCGCCATCCACCGCTCCTCACCGGGCGTGCCGCGGGCGTTGCTGTCGGCACCGAACCGTACCGAATTGAGTGACCTCGCCGCGACCCTTGGATGGTCCCTTGTGGATACCGGTGGTGTCAGCCCCGCCAGAGGGCCAGCATCATGGCCTCCACCGCGATCCGCGGCTTGACGTTCTGCTCGATGGCGTCGCGGCAGGCCAGGACCGCTTCGAGCCGCCGGAGCGTGCTCTCCGGTGACCACCGGTCAGCGGCGGCCGTGGACACGGCGGCGGTGTCGGTGTGGACCGTGTCGACCGGCGCCCCGAAACGGGTGATGAGCACGTCGCGGTAGAAGCCCGCGAGGTCGACCAGCGCGCGGTCCAGCGCGTCGCGCTGGGCACGGGTGGCCCGCGACTTCTGCCGGCGTTCCAGGTCCTTGAGCTGGCCGGCCGCGCCCCGCATGGCCGCCGCGGCGCCCCGGCCCGTCCCCCCGGCGCCCAGGGCCTGCTCCAGGGCGGCCCGCTCGGTCGTGTCCGCCGCGCTGACCGAGGCGGCCGCCTCGGCTTCCGCGGCCTCGATCAACGCGGACGCGGCGTCGAAGCAGGCGCCCACGCCGGTCAGGCGACGCGGGACCGCCAGTACCGCGTCGCGCCGGTTGCGGGCCTCGGGATCGTTCGCGAGGCGCCGGGCGCGGCCGACGTGTCCCTGCGCGGCCGCGGCGGCCCAGGCCGCGACGTCGGCGGCGATGCCGTCCCGGCCCATGAGCACCGCGGCGACCGCGTCGGCCGGTGGCTGGCGCAGCGGCACGACCCGGCAGCGCGACCGGATGGTCACGGAGATGTCGTCGGGATGGGTCGACGGGGTGCAGAGCAGGAACACCGTCCGCGGTGGCGGCTCCTCGATCGCCTTGAGCAGCGCGTTTCCGGCGGCCTCGGTGAGCCGGTCGGCGTCCTCGATCACCACGGCCTGCCAGCGGCCGCCCGACGGGGCGGTGCTCGCCCGCAGCACCAGGGCACGCATCTCCCCGACCCCGATGGACAACCCTTCCGGTACGACGAAACGCACGTCCGCGTGGGTGCCGCCGAGCACGGTGTGGCACCCGTGGCACGTGCCGCAGCCGATCCCGCCGCGCTCGCACTGCAGGGCCGCCGCGAAGGCACGGGCGGCGACGGAGCGCCCCGAGCCGGGCGGGCCGGTGAAGATCCAGGCGTGGGTCATCGCGCCGTTGCCGGTCGCGGAGCCGTCGACGATCCGGGCCGCCGACCCCGCCGCCCGGCGCAGCGTCTCGACCGCCTCGTCCTGCCCGACCAGCTCGGCGAAGACACCCGAGCCGCCAGTGGGACAAGGGCCGGCGTTGCTGACGGCGTCGGCGGAAGCGTCGCTCATAGTGGCAGGCACCCGTCGATGGTAGGGCGCGGGACCGACAGAACGTCCCGCCGCGTCACCCACGGACGCGGCGTGGCCCGCGCGGTCACGACCGACGGCCACCCGGCGGGGGCTCCGGGGGGACGGCGGCGAAGTCGGGCTCGTGCCATTCGGCGTCCGGTGGTGCGGCGGGTGGTTGCCCGGGGCCCGCGTGGCCGAGCAGCGTCGCCACCCGCTTGCGCACGGCGTCCGCGATCTCGCCGGGCGGCCGGGCCGCGTCCAGCACCAGGTACCGCTTCGGGTCGGCGGCCGCGAGGTCGAGGAACGCGTACCGGACGCGGTCGTGGAAGGCCCGTGACTCGCTCTCCAACCGGTCCGCACCGAGGCCACGGGCGTCGACCCGGCCCAGGCCCACCCCGGGGTCGACATCGAGCAGGACGACCAGGTCGGGCTTGAGGCCGCCGGTCGCCCAGGCCGACAGCCAGGAGATCTCCTGGACCGGCAGGGTACGGCCGGCCCCCTGGTAGGCCAGGGACGAGTCCACGTACCGGTCGCTGATCACCACCGCGCCACGGGCCAGCGCCGGGCGGACCACCGTGGCGACGTGGTGGGCGCGGTCGGCGGCGTAGAGCAGGGCTTCGGCGCGGGCGGACGGGGCGGCGTCGCCGGAGTTCAGGACGAGACTGCGGATCCGGGTGCCGACGTCGGTGGCGCCCGGTTCGCGGGTCACCACGACCTCGCGGTCGGACTCCCGTAGCGCCTCGGCGAGCCGTTCGACCTGGGTGGACTTGCCCGCGCCCTCGCCGCCCTCGAAGACCACGAAGAACCCGTGCCGGGGGAACGGCTCGGCCGCCGACAGCGGCCGCCCGCGCAGCGAACCCCACAGGTCGGCCAGCACCGGCACGCCCCGCTTGTCGTCCATCTGCCGGAACGCGCTGATCCCCACCCAGACGCCGACCAGCCCGGCGCCGAGCAGCAGCACCCGCGTGAAGGAGACGTCGACCGCGACGCTGCCGATCTCGACCCGGCGGGAGCTGCCGACCCCGACCAGTAAGCCGGACAGCGTGATGGCCAGCAGCAGCACCATCCGGGTGCCGATCTGCACCACGGAGAAGACGCGGCCGCGTACCTCGTCGCCGACCTCGCCGTACAGCAGGGTGGTGCCGGCCAGGAACGCCATGCCGGCGCCGGCGCCGACCAGCAGCGCCCCGACCAGCGCCATGGACAGGTGGAACGCCAGGCCGAGGAACATCACCGAGGCGCTGGCCAGCACGATGTTCATGCCGAACCAGCGGCGCCGGGACAGGTCCTTGACGATCATCGGGCCCAGCCCGATGCCGACCGCGAGGCCGATGAAGATCGTGCCGAAGAGCAGCGAGAACGCGGCCTCACCGGCGCCCAGCGAGGTGGCGAACGTGCGGGCCGTGCCGATGACGATGCCGCCGGCCGCGAACGCGCCGAAGATGCCCAGCACCAGGCCACGGACCAGCGGGGTGCCGCCGATGTACTGCCAGCCGTCGGCGAACTGCCGCAGCATGGTCTGCTGCGCGTCCTGCTGCCGCTCGGGGCTCTTGCCACCGATCTCCCGGATGCCGAAGAACACCACCAGCGCGGTGGCCAGCCGGGAGAAGGCGTTGAAGTACAGCGCGAGCACCACGGGCTCCGCCCAGTTGGGCAGCGGAACCCCGGAGTGCTGGGTGATCGCGGTCAGGGCGGACAGGCCGAGGGCCGCCAGGACCGGGGTGATCCCGTACGTCGTGACGAGGGTGAGCTGGTTCGACACCTCGATCCGCGACTTCGGGATGAGGTTGGGTACCGCGGCCTCCTTGGCCGGGATCCAGATCAGGGTGATCGTCTCGCCGATGAACGTGGCGATGGCGGCCCAGGTGACCGTGACCGCCCCGGACGCGCCGAGCAGCGGGACGAGCGGGATCGACAGGTACACCACGAAACGGATGAGGTCGGTGATGACCATGGTGTAGCGGCGGTCGAAGCGGTCCGCCATGACCCCGGCGATCGGACCGAGCAACAGGGCGGGCAGCAGGCGTACCGCGATCGTGCCGCCGAATGCCGCGCCCTGCGCCGCACTGCCGCTGACCTGCGACGACGCGAACAGGGCCGTGGCCAGCAGGCCGAGCCAGTCGCCGAAGGAGGCCACGCCGAGCACGAGCCACAACCGCCGGAAGGGCCGGATGCGCAGCACGGAGCGAAGCGCGGCGAAACCGGAGAGGTCGACCGGTCCGGGTTCCGCGCGCTCCGAGTTCGCTTCGGTGTCGATGGCCCTACCTCCCGTGACTGCTGCTCGGAGCACTCTAACCGGCGGGTGCGGCGGGCTGGGGGTACGCACGTTCAGGTGGCGCAGAAATGAAGTCTTTTCACATCAGTCTCGCAGGCATTAGCGTGCTGACGTGATCGGTGAACGCACCGCCCTCCGGGAACGGCTGCAGCGCGCCACGGCCCACCTCGACACCCCCCTGGCCGTGGTGGACCTGGCCGCGTTCGACGCCAACGCCGCGGCGCTGACCGACCGGGCCGGCGGCAAGCCGATCCGGGTGGCCAGCAAATCCGTACGCTGCCGGGCCCTGCTCGACCGGGTGCTCGCCCGGGCCGGCTGGCGCGGCATCATGGCGTACACGCTGCCGGAGGCGATCTGGCTGGTCCGCGCCGGCGTCAGCGACGACGTGCTCGTCGCGTACCCGTCGGTGGACCGGGCCGCCCTCGGTGAGCTGACCGCGGACCCCAAGCTGGCAGCGGCCATCTCCCTGATGGTCGACAGCCCCGCCCACCTGGACGTGGTCGACCAGGTGACCAGCCCCGGCAAGCGGCCCACGGTCCGGCTCTGCCTCGACCTGGACGCCTCCTGGCGCCCGGCCGGTCCGCTGCACGTCGGGGTGCGCCGCTCGCCGGTGCACTCGGCGGCGCAGGCGGGCGTGCTGGCGCGGCGGCTCGTCGCCCGGCCCGGCTTCGCGCTCGTCGGGCTGATGTCCTACGAGGCACACATCGCGGGGCTCGGCGACGCCCCGCCGGGGCAGGCGCTGCGCGGCCGGGCGATCCGGCTCATGCAGCGTCGCTCGTACCCGGAACTGCTGCGGCGGCGCGCGGCCGCGGTCACCGCCGTCCGCGAGCACGCCGACCTGGAATTCGTCAACGGCGGCGGCACCGGCAGCGTGGCGGCCACCGCCGCCGACCCCGCGGTCACCGAGATCACCGCAGGGTCCGGCCTGTACGGGCCGACCCTGTTCGACACGTACACGGCATGGCGGCCACGGCCCGCGGCGCTGTTCGCGCTGTCCGTGGTCCGGCGCCCGGCGCCGCGCATCGCCACCGTGCTCGGTGGCGGCTGGATCGCCTCAGGACCGCCCGGGACGACGCGCCAGCCGACGCCGTGGCTGCCCGAGGGACTGCGGTTCCGCGGCGACGAGGGCGCCGGCGAGGTGCAGACCCCGCTGGTCGGTGCCGCCGCGGACCGGCTGCGACCCGGCGACCGGGTGTGGTTCCGCCACGCCAAGGCCGGCGAGCTGTGCGAACACGTCAACGAGCTGCAGCTCGTCGACGGCCACACCGCCACGCCGACCCCGACGTATCGCGGAGAAGGCCATGCCTTCCTCGGCTAGCGTTCGCTCACGCGGCGCTGACTGGGCGTGCGCTCATGGCCCTCGCTGCGCTCGGTGCATTCGCTCACGCGTCGACGTGGCGGTGCAGGTACTCGCGGATCAGGGCCTTCGCCTCGACCAGTACGGCCTCGTCGCCGACCGGGTCGCGCCGGAACGCGAGATTGATCAGCGCGTCCGCCGCCTCCACCGCGATCTGCAGCGCGAACCGCAGCCGTACCCGGTCCATCAGCTGGAACTGGTCGACCAGCAGCTCGGCCAGGCGCTCCGCGATCACCGCGTTGTTGTCCCGCTCGGCGTCGAGCAGGTGCACGTCCACCACGTCGCCGAAGTGCAGGGTCCGGAAGCCGGGCACGCTGCGGTGCATGGAGATGTACGCGTCGATGCCCGCGTCCACCCCGTCCCACCAGTGCGCGAACGTCTCCCGGCCGAAGCGGGTCGACAGGTCCTGCAGGTAGGCGTCCATGTTGCGCATCGCGAGGGCCTGGACGATGGCCCGTTTGTCCGGAAAGAACTGGTAGACCGAGCCGATGGCGACCTCGGCCCGTTCGGCCAGCAGTGTGGTGGTCAGGCCCTCGTACCCGACCTCGTCCACCAGCTCGGCGCAGGCGTCGAGCATGCGCTGGACCCGGGCAACGCTTCTGCCCTGCACCGGGACCCGGCGCAGCGGCCCGGTGGTGACGGTTGGTGTCGACACGCGTCGCCACTCCCTCTCAGCAGTGTTAATCGGAACGTTACTCGGATCAACGAGCGAGGAGCATCGACGGGACGCCAGGTCTCGCAGGCGCTCCCGGTTTTGTGCGACTGTCCGCCCGTCGTGAGGGAGAGGCCGTTATGACCAGTGACATCGCACCGCCCGTGGGATCCGTCCGCTGGCGGAACTGGGGAGGCAATCAGCAGTCCGTCGCCGTCGACGTCGCCGCTCCTGGCAGCGTCGATGAAGTCGTCGCAGTCGTCAAGGAGGCGGTTGCCACAGGCCGGCGGATCAAGGCGGTCGGCAGTGGGCACTCGTTCACGGACATCGCGGTCGCGGACGACCTGCGGCTGCACCTACACCGCCTCAGCGCGCCGATGTCCGTTGACGGGCATCTGGTCACGGTCCAGGCTGGAATGCCCCTGTCCGCCCTGAACATGCTGCTGGCCGGCCACGGCCTCGCCGTACCCAACCTCGGTGACATCGACGCGCAGACCGTGGCCGGGGCCGTCTCCACCGGCACCCACGGCACCGGGCTCGGGCACGCCACCCTCGCGTCCGTGGTCGAATCGGTCACCCTGGTCACCGGCTCCGGCACCGTCGAGCGGATCGACGCGTCGTCGCCGCTGTTCGGTGCGGCGCGGCTCGGACTGGGCGCCCTCGGCGTCATGGTCGAGGTGACGCTGCGCTGCGTTCCCGCGTTCACGCTGCTGGCCGACGAGCGGCCGATGTCACTGCCCGACGTCCTCGCCGGGCTCGACGAGCACCTCGCGACGAACGAGCACGTCGAGTTCTACTGGTACCCGTACACCGATCGGGCGCAGCTCAAGCGCAACAACCCGGTGGCCGCCGACGACCGTCCGCTGTCGAAGTTCCGGGAATGGCTGGACGACGAGTTCCTGTCCAACACGGTCTTCGGGGCGGTGTGCCGGCTCGGCCGGGCGGTCCCGGCCGCCGTCGCGCCGGTCAGCGCGGTCGCCGCGCGGGCGCTCACGGCCCGCAGCTACACGGCCCGCTCAGACCGGGTTTTCTGTACGCCCCGGCGGGTGCGCTTCACCGAGATGGAGTACGAGATCCCGCGCGCCGCCCTGCCGGAGGTGCTGGACGCACTGCCCCGGATCATTTCGCGCTTGCCGTTCAAGGTGCAGTTTCCGGTGGAGGTGCGGTTCACCGGGCCGGACGATGTGTGGCTCTCGCACGGGTACGGGCGGGAGTCGGCGTACGTGGCGGTGCACCAGTTCACCGGGAGCGCGTACGAGCCGTATTTCCGGGCGGTCGAGGCGGTGTGCGCGCCGTTGGGTGGGCGGCCGCACTGGGGCAAGCTGCACTACCGGGATGCGGAGTCGCTGCGGCCCGCGTACCCGCATTTTGCGGACTTCCTCGCCGCCCGCGACCAGCTCGACCCGCACCGGGTCTTCACCAACCCCTACCTCGACCGCGTCCTCGGCCCCTGACGCGGTTATCCGCAGGCAATCCACAGGGCCGGGTCGCCCCCGGGACGATGAGACCCGTGGATGTCCTGCTCGACCACCAGTCCGGCGTCATCACCATGGCCCAGGCCTTGGACTACCTTTCCGAGAAGGCGGTACGTCACCGGCTCGCCACGGGACGCTGGCAGCGACTGCACCGTTCGGTGTTCCTCACCCACAACGGCCCAGTGGGCGTGGCGCAGCGCCGCTGGGCGGCGGTGCTGTCGGTCGGTCAGTGCGCTGTGCTCGCCGGGCTCACCGCCGTCGACCTCCGCGGCTACTCCACCGCGGCGATCCATGTGCTGGTCCCCCCGGCCGTGCGGGGACGCAGTGTTCCCCGCGGAGTCGTGGTGCACCGCAGTGCGGCACTCGACGAGCGGGACGTCCTCACGATCGGGGGCCCGCCGCGTACCCGGGCTGCCCGGTCGCTGGTGGACGCTGCCCAGTGGGCGCCCACTGTCGCCGAGACGCAGGCGATCGTGGCGGCCGGGTTTCAGCAGCGGCTGGTCCGTGCGGCCGATGTTCGGGCGGTTCTGGAGCGGCTCCCCCGGGCGCGACGTCGGCGGATCATCGGCCGGGCGGTGGACGACGCGACGGGTGGTGCGCATTCGCTGGCCGAGCTCGACTTCGTCGCGCTGTGCCGGCGACACCGCCTGCCGGAGCCGAAGTTGCAGGTCGTACGTAGGGATGCGGCGGGACGGCGGCGATATCTGGACGCGCTGTTCGAGGAGTGGCAGGTGCATGTCGAGGTGGATGGCGGGCACCATCTCGAAGTACGGCAGGCATGGGCGGACATGAGCCGCCAGAACGCCCTGTGGATCGCGGGTGACCGCATACTCCGCTTCCCCGCGTGGGCGATCCGCCATGACTCCGCCACCGTGGTGGCCCAACTCCGCGCCGCCCTACACGCGGCAGGCTGGCGATAGGGCTGGCTGAGCACACCTGCGATCTTGGTCAGTTTCCGCCCTCATAGGGGCGAAAACCGACCAAGATCGTCAGTGGATAGGTGCGGGCGACGGGTTGGTGGGGGGTGCGGCGGTTGCTGGGGAGGCGTTGGTCGGCTTTGCGGCTGCCGCCTTGGCTGCGGTTGCCTTGGCAGCGGTTGCCTTGGCTGCCGTTGTCTTGGCGGGAGTCGCCTTCTTTGCGGCGACCTTCTTAGCCGGGGCTTTCTTGGCGGTTGCCTTCTTTGCGGCGGTCTTCTTTGCGGCGGTCTTCTTGGCGGGGGTGGCTTCGCCGTCGGCGGCCTTCTTGGCGGGGGCCTTCTTCGCCGCTGCCTTCTTGCGCGGGGCGGGGCCCTTGGCGCGCTTCTCGGCCAGCATCTCCGACGCCTGCTCGACCGTCAGCTCCTCGGGGGTCTGCCCACGCCGCAGGGACGCGTTGTACTCCCCGTCGGTCACGTACGGGCCGAATCGGCCCTCCTTGATCACCATCGGCTTCTCGGTGACCGGGTCCGGGCCCAGTTCGCGCAGCGGCGGCTTGGCGACGCCACGCTGGCGGGTCTTCGGGGCCGCCAGCAGCGCCAGCGCCTCGTCCAGGGTGACCGTGAACAGCTTCGCTTCGCTCTCCAGCGACCGGAAGTCGTCACCGCGCTTGATGTACGGGCCGTACCGGCCGTTCGCGGCGACGATCTCCGCGCCGTTCTCGTCGACGCCGACCGTGCGGGGCAGCTCCAACAGCCGCAGCGCGTCCGTCAGCGTCAGGGTCTCCGGGGACTGGGTACGCAGCAGCGACGACTTGCGCTCCCCCGCCTGCACGTACGGGCCGAAGCGGCCGGACTTGAGCTGCACGGACTCGCCCGTGGCCGGATCCTCGCCGAGGCTGCGCTCGCCCCCGCCACCCAGGTACAGCTCGTTGACCTTTTCCGGGGTCAGCTCGTCGGGGGCGACGCCCTCCGGGATGGACACCCGGTCCTCCGGGGCCTCCTCGGTGGCACCGGGCGCCTGACGCTGCAGGTACGGGCCGTACCGGCCGACGCGGACGACCACGTCGCGACCGGAGTCGTCGGTGAACAGCGGGATGGAGTTGACCGAGCGCGCGTCGATCTCGCTCAGGTTCTCCGTGACCATCTTCTTCAGGCCGCCGGCCTTGGCGATCGAGTCGTCACCGGATTTGTCGCTGCCGAAGTAGAAGGAGGTGAGGAAGTCCAGTGCCGCGAAGTC
The DNA here is from genome assembly GCF_004217545.1 of Krasilnikovia cinnamomea. Taxonomy (NCBI): domain Bacteria; kingdom Bacillati; phylum Actinomycetota; class Actinomycetes; order Micromonosporales; family Micromonosporaceae; genus Krasilnikovia; species Krasilnikovia cinnamomea. The sequence continues at coordinate 3,742,611 of NZ_SHKY01000001.1, read as the reverse complement.
GCCACCGGCGATCTCGTCGAGCTGGTTCTCCATGGCGGCGGTGAAGTTGTAGTCGACCAGCCGCGGGTAGTGCCCCTCGAGCAGGCCGATCACGGCGAACGCGAGGAACTCCGGGATCAGCGCCTGGCCACGCTTGGTGACGTACCCCCGGTCCTGGATCGTCCGCATGATCGACTCGTACGTCGACGGGCGGCCGATGCCCAGCTCCTCCAGCGCCTTGACCAGCGACGCCTCGGTGTAGCGGGCGGGCGGGGAGGTGTGGTGGCCGACCGCGTTCAGCTCGTCGGCGGTCAGCGGCTGGTCCTTGACCAGGTTGGGCAGGCGGCGCTCGGCGTCCTCGGCCTCGGCGTTCTCGTCGTCGGAGGACTCCACGTACGCCCGCAGGAAGCCCGGGTCGGTGATCGTCTTGCCGGTGGCCGCGAAGTCGACCTCCTCCCCGGCCGTGGAGATCGCGCGGATCCGGACGGAGACGGAGTTACCGACCGCGTCGGTCATCTGGGAGGCGATCGTGCGGCGCCAGATCAGCTCGTACAGCTTGAACTCGTCGGCGGAGAGCTCGTTCGCGACCTCGCCGGGGGTGCGGAAGTTGTCACCGGCGGGGCGGATCGCCTCGTGCGCCTCCTGCGCGTTCTTCACCTTGCCGGTGTAGCGGCGCGGCTGCGGCGGGACGTTGGCCTCGCCGTACAGCTCGGCGATCTGGCGGCGGGCGGCGGCCAGCGCGGTCTCGGAGAGGTTCACCGAGTCCGTACGCATGTAAGTGATGTAGCCGTTCTCGTAGAGCCGCTGTGCGGTGCGCATCGTCACCGAGGCGGAGAAGCGCAGCTTGCGGGCCGCCTCCTGCTGCAGCGTGGAGGTGATGAACGGCGCGTACGGCCGGCGCCGGTACGGCTTCTCCTCGACCCGGGTGACCGTGAACGGGCGGTCCTCCAGCCGCGCGGCGAGGCCCCGGGCCCCGTCGCCGTCGAGGTGCACGACGGCCGCGCCGGGCTTGACCTTGCCGGTGGTGGGCTCGAAGTCCTTGCCCGTGGCGATCCGGTCGCCGTCCAGCGCGATCAGCGTGGCGGAGAAGGTACGCGGACCGTCGGCCTGCCCCTGGACCGCCAGCAGGGCGTTGATGTCCCAGTACTCCGCGGAGCGGAACGCCATCCGCTGGCGCTCCCGCTCGACCACGATGCGCGTCGCCACGGACTGCACACGGCCTGCGGACAGCCGGGGCATCACCTTCTTCCACAGCACCGGGCTGACCTCGTACCCGTAAAGGCGGTCGAGGATGCGCCGGGCCTCCTGCGCGTCGACCAGGTCGCGGTCGATGTCGCGGGGGTTCGCGACGGCGGCCTGGATCGCGGGCTTGGTGATCTCGTGGAAGACCATCCGGCGGACCGGGACCTTGGGCTTGATCGTCTCGACCAGGTGCCAGGCGATCGCCTCGCCCTCGCGGTCCTCATCCGTGGCGAGGAAGATCTCGTCCACTTCCTTGGCGAGTTTCTGCAGCTTGGCGATCTGCTGCTTGCGGTCCTGAGAGACCACGTAGAGCGCGTGGAAGCCGTTGTCGACGTCGACGCCGAGGCGCGCCCACGACTCGCCCTTGTACTTGGCCGGGACATCGGCCGCGTTGCGGGGCAGGTCACGGACATGACCGAAGGAGGCCTCGACGAAATAGTCGGGCCCCAGGTAACCGGCGATCGTCTTGGCCTTCGACGGGGACTCGACGATGACCAGACGGGTCGTCCTGGTGTTACTCGGCACGGCACTCCCACACTTCGTACTCGTTCGACGGATCCCCGTTTCGGGTGGCGATCCGCGGACGTTCAACGTAACGCGCCGGACGAGAAGCCATTCCCCGGGCAGCCCGGAGCCGGATGGTAACGGTCCGGCCACCGCACGCGTCCGACGGCGACACCGTACACCGCGAACGGGGCGTCTTGTCGCACACAATCCGAGAAGATCACGAAGTCGCCCCACCCGGCCACAGCGCCACGGGCGCCGCCGCAGGCCGGTCTCCGACCAGCTCAGCGAGCCGGGACAGCCGCTTGCGGCCGGAGATCACGAAGCCGAGTCCATCATCCGACAGCACCGGAGCGAGCCCGGCCCTGGACAGCGCGGCTTCGACCGTATCTCGATCTTGGCCCGCTGTGACGCCCAGCCCGAGAAGGTAACCCCCATGGCTTGGGGTACCCGCAGCCGCCACCCACAACCGCAACCGCGCGCCGTCCAGGAACAGACCGTCGGCGGGCGGCGGCCAAGAGCGGGCAAGACCGTTCAATCTACTCGAGTACGCCGTTCGCACCTCGAAACCGGCCACACCGCCCGGCCTGGCGGTGGGCGGTTCGTCCGGGAGGGGCTCGCGGTCAGGGAGGGGGAACCAGGTCACCGCGAGGCCGCGCGCGATCAGCTCGGCGGCCAGGACGTGCACCCGCCACGCGGCGTCGACCCGGACCGACACCCGTGCCGTGCCGCCCATGCGGCCGAGGTGGCCGGGGCCCGCCAGCAGCCCGGCCAGGTCGGCCGGGGACGGGTCGGTGGCCTCCACTCCGAAGATCGACAGCTGGCGCCCGGCGTCGTGGGGATCGACCGCGCGGGGACCACCGACGCGGTGCCGGGCGACGGCCGTGTCGGCCGCACCGGCGGCCGGAACCGGCGCGGGCAGGAGCTCGCGCGGGATCAACGGCCAGCCCGGCTCCGTCATGGTCAGCGGCACTCCGGCACATCGTCGAACGCCTGACTCAGCTCCTTCGAGTCGAGCTTGCTCGTGTCCAGCTCGCTGCGGCGATAGTCCGTGTTGAGCGTGTCGACCACCGCGCCGACCTGGGTGTAGAAGGTCTTGGCGGGGCTGGTGGCCAGGGCCTCGATGCCGCTGCGGGCGCGCCCGTACGCGTCGCGCATCGCGCCCAGCGAGGCGGTGAAGCTGTCGGCGACCTGTTTGCCGTGGTCGACGTCGGGGACCCCGGCGCGCGCCACCCCCGCCCGGGCCTGCTCGCTGGCCGCCTCGGCGCCGCCGAAGAGGCGTACCAGGTTCTCCTTCGCCTGCGCCGGGGTGGTCGCTGCGGTCATCTGCTGCTGGGTGCGGGTGGCCAGCGTGCCGATCTCGGTACGCCAGGGGGCGAGCACGGTGCAGACCGACTCCGCCCAGTCGCGCGGGCCGGGGGCACCGGAGCAGGCGGCCAGGAGGGTGGCGAGGGCAAGCAGCAGGGGTAGGGATCCCCGTCGAGCCGGACGCATGGGAAGCAGCGTACGGGCAACGGCCGACAGCAGCGACGCTCGATCGCCTGCACGGGTGCGCGGACGGTACGGGGGCACCCACCGGATGCCCCCGTACCGTTGATCTTTCGGGTCAGGCGTTGACCTTGGCCGGGGTGTCGGTCTCGGCGCCGTCGCCGGTCGACGGGCTGTCCCCCATCGAGATCGGCTTGCGCTTGCTGAACACGACCGCCGACACGATGATCAGCGCCGCGACGACCGCGATGATGATCCGGGCCGGGTCGTTCCTGTCCGTGCCTACGCTGAGCGTCACCACGGCGGGCGCGATGAGCAGCGACACCAGGTTCATCACCTTGAGCAGCGGGTTGATGGCCGGGCCCGCGGTGTCCTTGAACGGGTCACCGACCGTGTCGCCGATCACCGTGGCGGCGTGGGAGTCGGAGCCCTTGCCGCCGTAGGCGCCGTCCTCGACCAGCTTCTTCGCGTTGTCCCACGCACCGCCCGAGTTGGCCAGGAAGACCGCCATCAGGGTGCCCGCGCCGATGGCCCCGGCCAGGTACGACGCGAGCGCACCCGCCCCGAGCCCGAAGCCGACCGCGATCGGCGCCAGGATGGCCAGCAGGCCCGGCGTCATGAGTTCGCGCTGCGCGTCGCGGGTGCAGATGTCGACCACGCGGCCGTACTCGGGACGCTGGGTGCGGTCCATGATGCCGGGGAACTCGCGGAACTGGCGACGTACCTCCATCACGACCGCGCCCGCGGAGCGGGAGACCGCGTTGATGGCCAGTCCGGAGAAGAGGAACACCACCGCCGCGCCGACCAGCAGGCCGACCAGGTTGCGCGGGTTGCTGATGTTCAGCAGGCCGAGGATCTCGGTGGCCACCCGGCCTGGTTCGATCCCGGCTTCGGTCAACGACGAGGCGAGGGTGTTCGTGTACGAGCCGAACAGCGCGGTCGCCGCGAGCACGGCCGTGGCGATCGCGATGCCCTTGGTGATCGCCTTGGTGGTGTTCCCGACCGCGTCGAGCTCGGTGAGGATCCGGGCGCCCTGCTCGTCGATGTCGCCGGACATCTCCGCGATGCCCTGCGCGTTGTCGGAGATCGGGCCGAAGGTGTCCATGGCGACGATGACGCCGACCGTGGTGAGCAGGCCGGTGCCCGCGAGCGCCACCGCGAACAGCGACAGGGTGATCGAGGTGCCGCCGAGCAGGTACGCGCCGAACACCCCGGCGCCGATCAGCAGCGCCGAGTACACCGCCGACTCGAGGCCGACGCTGATGCCGGCCAGCACGACCGTGGCCGCGCCGGTCTGCGACGACTTGCCGATGTCCTGCACGGGACGGCGGTTGGTCTCGGTGAAGTAGCCGGTCAGCGCCTGGATGGCGGCGGCCAGCACAATGCCGATGACCACGGCGCCGATCGCCACGTACCGTGGGTTGCGGCCGCTCTCGGCGACGCCCGCCGCGATCCCGTCGAACCCGCTGAACGTGGCCGGCAGGTACGCGAAGCTGACCACCGCGACCAGGATCGCGGACAGCGCCGCGGAGATGTAGAACGCCCGGTTGATGGCGGTCAGGCCGTTGCGGTCGGAGGCGCGCAGGCGGGTGATGAAGACGCCGACGATCGCGATGACCACACCGATCGTGGAGACGATCAGCGGGAAGATCAGGCCGTCCTGACCGAACGCGGCCTGGCCCAGGATCAGCGCCGCGACCAGGGTCACCGCGTACGATTCGAACAGGTCCGCGGCCATGCCGGCGCAGTCGCCGACGTTGTCGCCCACGTTGTCCGCGATGGTGGCCGCGTTGCGCGGGTCGTCCTCGGGGATGTGCTGCTCCACCTTGCCGACCAGGTCGGCGCCGACGTCGGCCGCCTTGGTGAAGATGCCACCGCCGACCCGCATGAACATGGCCAGCAGGGCGGCGCCGAAGCCGAAGCCCTCCAGCACGGTCGGTGCGTCCTCGCGGTAGATCAGTACGACCAGCGCCGCGCCGAACAGGCCCAGGCCGACCGTGAGGAAGCCGACCACGCCGCCGGTGCGGAACGCGATGCCCATGGCCTTCTCGCGGCCGCCGGACTCGCCGGCCGCCGCGGCCACCCGCAGGTTCGCGCGGGTCGCCAGCGCCATCCCGGCGCCGCCGATGAAGGAGCTGAAGATGGCGCCGACGATGAAGAACAGCGATCGCCCGATCTTGACCGCGGTCTCGCTGTCGGTGTTGTGCACCGGCAGCAGGAACAGCAGCACGACCGCGAGGACGACGAAGATAGCCAGGGTCTTGAACTGGCGGAACAGGTACGCCGACGCGCCTTCCTGCACGGCGCCCGCGATCTCCTGCATGTTGGTAGTGCCGCGACCGGCGGCGAGCACCGACCTGACGAACGCCGCGGCGAAGCCCAGCGCCACCAACGCGAAGGCCACCGCGACGATGACGTAGGTGAGGTTGTCACCGCTGAGGGACAACCCGCCGCTCTCCGCGGCGAGGGATGTGGAGGTCCCGGACATCAATGTCCTCCTGTACACCGACCGCGCCCGGGCGGTGGACGAGACCGCCGGACGCATCCCCGCGCGGGGGAGACGACAACTGGGCCCCGCGGACGCGGGACCAGGAGCAGGTGCTGATAACTCGCGTACTTTATAGGCCGTGGGTGGTGACGGTCACACCCGGACCCGGCCGTGTCGTGGTGATGTTTACCGCTGTGTTAGCGAAGCCGTTCGTGGGTAGGCTGTCGGGTCCGCGCAATACGGCGGTTTCTTGTGCGTGTCCTTTTTAGGCGAAATGTACGGCCAACGGTCGGCGACTCGCCGCACCACGCAAGATCCGCGCCATCTCGTGTCCTTCCAGGCCAGGCCCGGCAACACGCGGATTCGCCCGCCAGAGACACCAAGATCACCCGTCGGGCAGGTGACGGTGCAGCGACGGTCAGCGGCGGTGGAGTGGCCAGACCATGCGGACCTCGGTGCCCGCGCCCTCTTCGACCGGGCGTACCTGGAGGTCGTCGACGAACCCGGCCAGCAGCGCGAAGCCGACACCGGTGGTGAGCGCCTCGTCGGTCAGCGACTCGTCGGCCAGCTCGTCGGGCGGCAGTTTCGCCAGGCCCACGCTGGCCTCGATCGGCGCGCGGTCGATCACACTGACGGTATAGAAGTCCGAATCGGACATCTCCACCATCACGAGATCGGGCAGGCCGTACTGGCGGTGCAACGCGACGGCGCGCGTACACGCCTCGCCGATCGCGAGGCGGACCTCGTCGAGCAGCTCCTCGGCGACCCCCGCACGCCGGGCCACCGCCACACCCACCAGCCGGGCCGTCCGGACGTGCACCGGTGCGGGCGAGAAGGACAGCCGAACCGTCGCCATCACGCCGTCGGACCGCTGCCGCGGTGCTCACCCGGGGTCGCCGAGGTCGCCGCCTCCACCGACGGATAGATGGGGAACACCTGGTCGAGGGCGGTGATCCGGAAGATCTTCAGCAGCGGCTCCTTGGCGCAGACCAGCGCGAACGTGCCGCTGGCCGCACGCAGCCGCTTGAGGGCCCCCACCAGGACGCCGAGCCCCGTGGAGTCGAGGAAGTCGACCCGGCCCAGATCCACCACGACGTTGCGGGCCCCGGCATCCACCAGCTCGACGAGGCGTTCACGCAGCCGCGGAGCCGTGTAGACGTCGACCTCGCCGCCCACCTCGAGCACGGTGTGCTCGGCGACGGTCCGGGTCGCCAGCGACAGCTCCATCGGTCCTCCTCCCGCCGGGGACTGTCCCCACCACCCAGCCGATCTCCCCAGCGAATCTAACCACCGTCGACCATTGAGCCACGCATTGGCACCCACCGGCGTACCCGTTTGAGGTTCGGGGCACACCGGTGACAGAGTGCATGCCGTGACCACCGCCGCCCGCGCCGTCTCCACCGGGCCACCGGCACTCGGGCCCGCTGAGCTGTTGCACCGGTTCCGCGGCCGGACCGCCCCGCGTCGCGGCACCCACGGCGTCGTTTCCGGCGGCTCCCCTCCCGCCGGGGCGGTCTTCGGCCAGTCCGTGTCCGGTGGGGCCCTTCCAGACGGGGCCCTTGCCGGTGGGGTCCTTTCCGGCGGGGCTCTTTCTGGTGAGCCAGGCGGGACCGACGGGCCGATCACCCACGTCGAGCGGGTGGCCGCCCGGGAGGGCCGCCCCGCGCCGTGGCCGGGCTGGACCCCGGCAGCGCTGCGCGACGCGCTGGCCGCGCGGGGCATCACCGCCCCGTGGGAGCATCAGGCCGCGGCGGCCGAGCTGGCCCACGGCGGCAACCACGTCGTGCTGGCCACCGGTACGGCCTCCGGCAAGAGCTTGGCGTACCAGTTGCCCGCGCTGAGCTCCCTGCTGGCCGACCAGCGCGCCACCGTGCTGTACCTGTCGCCCACCAAGGCCCTGGCAGCCGACCAGTTCCGCGCGATCACCCGGCTCGGACTCGACGGCATCCGCCCCGCCACGTTCGACGGCGACACCGCCCGCGAGGAGCGGGAGTGGGTCCGGCAGCACTCGCGGTTCGTGCTGACGAACCCGGACATGCTGCACCACTCCCTGCTGCCGGGCCACGCACGCTGGGGCGTCTTCCTGCGCCGGCTCACCTACGTGGTGATCGACGAATGTCACACCTACCGGGGCGTGTTCGGCTCCCACGTGGCACACGTGCTGCGCCGCCTGCGACGCGCCGCCACCCGGTACGGCGGCCGGCCGACGTTCGTGCTGGCGTCCGCCACGTCGGGGGATCCAGCGGACACCGCGTCGCGGCTCACCGGGCTGCCGGTGGTGGCGGTGACCGAGGACGCGTCCCCGCGTGGCGCGGTGACCTTCGCCCTGTGGGAGCCCCCGCTGCTGCCGCCCGATCCGGGACCGGAACCGATCCGGCCACGGACGGCACCCGACCCCCTCGTCGGGCAGGACGACGCGCAGTCCGGCGGGACCGGCCGCCGCAGCGGGACCGGCGCCGATCCTGCCCCGGCCGCAGCAGACGGCCAGCCCGCAGCAGACGGCCAGGCCGCGAGCGCCGGGATCGTCGAGGCCACCGGGTACGGGGCCGACGACCGCGTTGAAGCAGACGGGGACAGGGCCGACGACCGGGTCGAGGGTGACGGAGACGCGGGGTACGCCGTGGAGCTGCCGCCGGTGCGTCGTTCCGCGCTGCGCGAGACCGCCGACCTGCTCACCGAGGCGGTCGTCGCGGGCACCCGTACGCTGGCGTTCGTGCGCTCCCGGCGGGGCGCCGAGGTCGTGGCGAGCATGGCGCGGCGAGCCCTCGACGAGGCCGTGCCGGGGCTGGGCGACCGGGTGGCCGCGTACCGCGGGGGTTACCTGCGGGAGGACCGGCGCGCCATCGAGCGGGCACTGCTCACCGGCGAACTGCTCGCGCTGGCCTCCACCAACGCGTTGGAGCTCGGGGTTGACCTGGTCGGCCTGGACGCGGTGCTGATCTGTGGCTACCCGGGCACCCGGGCGTCGCTGTGGCAGCAGGCGGGGCGGGCCGGGCGCAGCGGCGGGGAGGCCCTCGCGGTGCTGGTGGCCCGCGACGATCCACTGGACACCTACCTCGTGCACCATCCGGAGGCGCTGTTCGGCCGCCCCGTCGAGGCGACCGTGCTGGACCCCACCAACCCGTACGTGCTGGGCCCGCAGCTGTGTTGTGCCGCGTCCGAGGCGCCGCTCACGCCGGATGACCTGGAGTTGTTCGGTGCTCTCCCGGCACGGGAGGCGGTCGCGGCGCTCACCGAGGCGGGCGCGCTGCGGCGCCGCCCGTCCGGCTGGTACTGGACCCATCGCGGCCGTCCCGAGGTCGACTTGCGCGGCACCGGGGGCGCCCCGGTGTCGGTCGTCGAGTCGGCGACCGGACGCCTGCTCGGCACGGTGGACCCGGGCTCGGCGCATGTGCAGTTGCACACCGGGGCGGTGTACCTGCACCAGGGCGTGTCGTACCTGGTGGACCGGTTGGACCTGGATGACGCCGTGGCGCTGGTGCACGCCGCGGAACCGGACTTCTCCACGCATGCCCGCGATGTCACCAACCTGTCGGTGGCCGAGGTTCGGGAGTACGTCGACGCGGGGCCGGTCGGCTTGTTTCTCGGCGAGGTGGACGTGACCAGCCAGGTGGTGTCGTACCAGCGGCGGCGCCTCGGCACCGGCGAGGTGATCGACACCAGGCCACTGGACCTGCCCGTACGCGAGCTGCGGACCGTGGCCGTCTGGTTCACGATCTCGCCGCAGGCGCTGGACGCGGCGGGAGTGTCGGCGGCCGACGTACCGGGGGCGCTGCATGCGGCCGAGCATGCGGCGATCGGCCTGCTGCCCCTGATGGCGACGTGTGACCGCTGGGACATCGGCGGCCTGTCGACCGCCAACCACGCCGACACCGAGGCGCCGACGGTGTTCGTCTACGACGGACATCCGGGCGGGGCGGGCTTCGCCGAGCGGGCGTACGCCACGGCTGCCGCCTGGTTGCGCGCCACCCGCGCGGCGATCGCGTCGTGCGGGTGCGAGAGCGGGTGCCCGTCCTGCGTGCAGTCGCCGAAGTGCGGCAACGGCAACAGTCCGCTGGCCAAGGGAGCCGCGGTCGCCGTGCTGGACGCGGTCCTGGACGCCCTGCCCGATTCACCCGTGGAGAGCCTCACCCGGCGCCCGGCTTCCGCGCCGGCCAGCGCCTGACCGGCCGGTGGCGGTGCCCACACCGGCCCGGCCCGGGCCGCCGCCCAGGCTCGCCGGGTCAGCCCGGGCAAGGGGGTCACGCTCACCTCGGCGCGTACGACGATCTCCCATCCTTCGACGACGCACGAACTGAGCCGCGCCCCGTTCGCGGTCACGAAGCGCGCTGCCTCGGCACAGGCCACCGCCGGGCCTTCGGCGGTCCGCGCGGCCCCGGCGAGCGCGCCGAGGTCGGCGGCGGTCCGCGCCTGGTGGCGTCCGACCCGCGCCGCCCCGACCGCCGCCCCGGCGACCCCGGCGGCGACCAGCGTCAGCCCGATCGCCAGCACCAGCAGCGACGCCGCACCTCGGTCCCCGTGGTGCGGGACACGTCTTCGCCGACCCCTTCGCCGCAGGCATCGCCAAGTGGGTGGCGCGTGCCGCGACGCCGGACGCCGAAACTCCGGTACCGCGTCGGCGGCACCGCGGTGGACGGCGCTGGCCGGGGCGGTGCCTGATCGTGTCACGGGATCTCCGCCGGACCGCCGGGTTCACGCGCGGCGACCGCGCTTGCCCGCACCGTGAGGCCCGGCAGGCCGCCGCCCAGTAGGCGAACCCGCGCGACCACCGTCACGGTGACGGTGTCCTGGTCCAGGCGGGCGTCCACGATGGACCCGCCAGGTGCGACGCGAGCCGCGGCCTCCTCGCCGGGCTCGCCACGGGCGGCGGCGATGGCGCCCTCACGGACCGCGTCCACGCACTGGGCCCGGGTCGTCACCGCGTCGACCGCGGTGAGTCCCGCGAGTAGAAGCAGCATGAGCGCCGGCAGCCCGGCCGCGAGTTCGGCGGTGAAGGAGCCCCGGTCGCGGCCGGGCCACCGGCGCGCGGTCACTTCAGCGCCCGGTCGATCACCGCGGTCAGTGCCGCGTGTACGTTGCCGCTCGTCAGCACCTTGAGCAGGATGCCGGCGAACGCGACCGCGGCCAACGTCCCGACCGCGTACTCCGCCGTGTTCATCCCCGCGTCACCGCGGAGCCGGGCGATCAGTTTGCGCATGGTATCTCCTCCTTTCTTGGGTGTTCCCCTGTTTCACAGCACGTCGCCGAGGACGGCGACGACCACCGGCACGAGGCCGGCGAGCACGAAGGCCGGCAGGAAGCACAGCCCGAGCGGAAGGACGATGAGTACGCCCGCTCGCCGGGCCGCTGATTCGGCCGCGATCGCGCGGTCGGCGCGCAGGTCGTCGGCGAGCCGCACGAGCGCACCGGCGAGCGCGCCACCGCTGGCGCTGGAACGGATCGCCGCGGCGACCAGGCGCTGCGCGCCGTCCACGTCGGACAGGTGCGCCCAGGCCTCGGGTGGGTCGGCGCCGAGCCGCAGGGATCGTGCCGTACACGCCAGCCGCTGGCCGAGCGGGCCGTCGAGCGCATCCGCCACCGCACCGGCGGCCCGGTCGACGGGCGCACCGGCGCGCAACGCCGCCGCCAGCAGATCCGCGCACAGCGGCAAATCCGCCGTGGCACGCAGCCGGGCGGCGCGCACCGCCGCGGGCTGCCTGCGGCGCAGGAACCGATCCACCGCGATCCCAACGACACCGCCGATGGGCACACCCCACCACTGGCCGATCACGCCGGCGACCGCCAGCGCGGACGCTGCGGCGAGCAGGAGCCGCGGGTCGCGGGCGCGCCGGGGCGCGGCGGTATGGCGTAGCCGGGCCAGGCGGTGTCCGCTGACCCGGCGCCGACGCAGCATCGACACCGCGACTACCGCCCCAGCGGCGACCAGCAGGACCGTCACCCGGCCGCCCTCCTCGGCCCGCCGGAACGGGTCATCGCGTGGACCCTGCCGTCAGGCGGTCGGCCCAGAGCAGGCCGGCACATTGCAGCGCCGCGGCGCCGAGCGCACAGCCCATCCCGAGCGGGGTGTGTAGCAGCACGCGCAGGGGGTCGGTGCCGATCGCGTAGCCGAGTGCGATGCCGCCCAGGGGTAGGGCCGCCAGCAGCAGGGCGGTGGCCTGGGCGCCCGCGGACTGCGCGGCTGCCGAGGCGCGGGCCCGGACCCCGGCGCGGGCGTCGGCTTCGAGTCGTTCGACGAGGTCGGCGGCGGGGGCTCCGGTGCGCTCCGCGAGGCGCCACACCGCGTCGGTCAGCTCGGCGATGCGTCGCAGCCCTGGATCGGCGGGCAACGGCACACGTCGCTGCTCCGGATCGGCGGGTAACAGGGCACGTCGCTGCTCGGGATCGGCGGGTAACAGGGCAGCCGGACCACGGCCGCGCGGCTCGGCGGATGCGATAGCCGGTGATCCACCGGATGCCGGCAGGGGTGGCGGCATTCCGGCCCGCAGATCGGCGGCCAGCGCGCAGAGGTCGTCCAGTGCGCGGGCGTGGGCGGCGGCCGATCGCCGCCGGGCCACTCCGCGAGTCAGCGCCCGGCACCCGAGGCCCGCGTAGACCGCTGCGATCAGCCCGGCGACCAGCCCGGCCAGCAACCAGGCCGCGAGGGCCACCGCCCCGGCCGAGACGGCGACAGCACGGACCGGACGAACGGCAAGGGCTGTCACCCACGCCTGAGCGGCGGAACTCAGGGTCACCAGGAAGGGAACGGAACGGTGCCCGCCGTCGGCCGTCTCACGACGATTTCGGGTCCAGCGCGCTGGGTGGCCGGTCGCCCCCATGGACGGGTTGAGCCGGTGTCGGGTCGCACGCATGCTGGGCCACACCACGACCAGCGCACCGGCGACGAGGCAGGTGGCCAGCAGCAACCGGTTGAGGGTCATACCCGGCCCCGGCCGGACGGTGGTGCTCCGACGCCTGAACGCACCGGCGCCGGATCTGCCAGTACCGACGGGGCGGGCGTACCTCGCTCGGCCAGCAGCCGGGCGAGCACCGCTGCTCCCGACCCGGTGCCGTGCACGCGCCGCCACGCCGGTACGACGGTCGCCAGGTGGCGCTCGCCCGCCGGTCGCAGGACGCTGACCGATTCCAGCACGCGGCCGGAACCGGTGCGCCGGACGTGCAGGATCACCTGGAGCGCGGCCAGCACCTGGGCGTGCAGGGCGGCCCGGGACAGGCCGCCGAGCATGCCGAGGGCTTCGAGGCGCGCGGGCACATCGGCGGGGGTGTTGGCGTGCAGCGTGCCCGCCCCGCCGTCGTGCCCGGTGTTGAGTGCGCCGAGCAGATCCACCACCTCGGCACCCCGGCACTCGCCGACCACGAGGCGGTCGGGTCGCATGCGCAGCGCCTGGCGGACCAGATCGGTCAGGTCGACCGCTCCGGCACCCTCGACGTTGGAGGTGCGCGCCTGCAATCCGACGACGTGCGGGTGGACCGGGCGCAGTTCGGCCGCGTCCTCGACGAGCACGATGCGCTCGGTGGGCGGGACCAGCCCCAACAGGGTGCCGAGCAGGGTCGTCTTGCCGCTGCCCGTGCCGCCCACCACCAGATACGCGAGCCGGGCGGCCACCACGGCGCCCAGCAACGGCGCCACCACGGCCGGTACGGTGCCGTGCTCCACCAGTTCGGCAAGGGTGTACGGGCGGTGCCGGAAGGTACGTAGCGACAGGTACGGCCCGCCCGTGGCGACCGGCGGCAGGACGGCGTGCAGCCGTGTCCCGTCGGGCAGGCGGGCGTCGGCGTACGGCTGGCCGTCGTCGAGCCGCCGCCCGCAGGCGGCCGCGAGCCGCTGGGCGAGGCGGCGCACGTCATCCGGCCCGCCGACGTCCACGCGCACCCGGCGCAGACCCTGTCCGCGGTCCACCCACACCTCCCGGCCGTTGACGAGGACGTCGGTGACCTGGTCGTCGGCGAGCAGCGGGGCGAGCGGTCCGGCGCCGACCAGGTGGTCGCGTACCTGGTCGGCGAGGCGCAGAAGGGTCGTGTCGCCGAGGACCGCCGCCACGGGTTCGCCGCGTACCGCGGTGACGACCGCGGCGGGCGTCGCTTCGACTCCGGCGGCGGCGAACCTCCGGCGGACCTGTGCGGTGAGGGCGGGCCCGAGCGGCGCGCTCATGCCGCGGCCGTGGTGTGGGTGCCCGCCACGAGGTCGTCGATCAGCCGCCGGCACAGGTCGGCCAGGGGGCCGCGCCCGTCGGCGGCCGGTGCCTCGCCGCGTTCGAGGGCCTGGCAGAGGCGGGGCTCCGGGCGCAGCGTCCCGGCCAGGGGCAGACCCAGTGCGCTCGCCACCTCCCGGGCCTTGAGCCGCCCCGGCGCGGGGCCGCGGACCACCACCTCGAGGTGGTCGCAGTGCACGGCGGCCGCGGCGGCGACGCGGGCCGCGGCGGCGGTGGCCCGCAGCTCGGCGGGGACCACGATGAGGGCCCGGTCCGCGGCCTGCAGGGCCAGGGCCGCCGCGTCGTCCAGGTGCCGGGGCAGATCCGCCACGATCGCGTCCCGTCCCCGGCGGGCGGCGTCCAGAGTCGCCGCCATGGCCTCGCCGGGTACGGCGGGCGGTTCGTCGCGGGCGAACGAGAGCAGTACCAGGTCGCCGCGGTGCGGCAGGGCACGCAGAAGGGCGGGCGGGTCGACGCGGCCGCCCGTACCGGTCAGGGCGGGCCAGCGCAGGCCGTCGACCTGTTCCCAGCCCAGGACCAGGTCGATCCCGCCGCCGAGCGGGTCGGCGTCGACCAGCAGCGTGCGCAGGCCGGCGCTGACCGCGGTGACCGCGAGACCCCCGGCGAGGACGCTGGCACCGGCGCCGCCCCGGCCGCCGATGACGGCCAGCACCCGCCCGGGACTCGTGTCGTGGCGCTCGGCGAAGCGGTCGACGAGCCATGGTTCGGCCGTTGGCAGCACCGCCACGTGTTCGGCACCGAGTAGTTCGGCGACCTCCCACACGGGCTCGGCGACCTGGACGCGGCCGACGATGACGACCCGGGGGCGGCGGGGCAGGCGAGCGCGCAGACAGGACGCGGCCTGGTCGGCGCCGATGACCACGAGAGGTGCGGCGTTGTAGCGGGGGCGGGCGGCGGGCGGGTCGGCTGCCACCTCGACCTCGGTGCCTCCGGCCGCGGCCAGCCGTAACAGGTCGTCGAGGAGGTCCGGGTCGCCGGTGATCACGAGGGGCAGGCGGGATCCGGAGCGGACGGAGGTAGGGGCACGCATCACGGCCTCCAACGGCGGCGGGTGGTGGGTGCCCACACGCTCCCGGTCCGGCGGGGTGCGGCTCAACCGGTGGATGGCGGTCCTGTGGACGACGTCCGACTCTGTGGAGAACCCCTGCGTGCCCGTACGGATCTGCTATGGGGGCGGGGCCGGTCCGCCGAGGGCGGGCCACCCACCAGGACAGCTTCCGCATCGGCCGAACGGTTGATTTCCGCATCCCGGTAGCGCCCGTCGTCGATGTGACAGAGAGTGCGGCGGGCTTGTCCCCAAGCCCAACGGATGCGCAGGTCAGATGGCTTCACGACGTGAAGGAAGCGGGCCGGATCGCATCACGGAAAGCCATGGGACAACCGCGGAAAAGCCCCCGTTGAGTCCTCGTTGATCGGGCGGTGAGTGGGTCGCGGCACTCTTTGCGCGCCTTGCCGTGGGGGCGGGCATGGAAGGACTAGCCATGGAACGCATCACGACTTATATCCACGCTGACGACCCGATATCGCGGGCGGGGGTCGCCAGCCAGCTGAGGCCGCGTCCCGAGGTCCGGGTGCTCGACTCGGGCGACGTCGAGGACGCGACGGTGTCGCTCGTCGTCGCGGACCGGGTCGGCGAACCGGCGCTGCGGGCCATCCGTACCCTGCGGCAGCGCGGGACCAGCGTGGTCCTCGTCGTGGTTGAGCTGGACGACGCGGCGCTCGTCTCCGCGATCGAGGCCGGCGTGGCGGCGCTGGTGCGCCGCGCCGAGGCCACCCCCGACCGGCTGGTGTCAGTCATCCGGTCCGCAGCGGCCGGGGAGGCGGCCGTGCCGCCGGATCTGCTGAGCCGCCTGCTCAACCAGGTCGGGCAGCTCCAGCGGCAGGTGCTGGCGCCGCGCGGGTTGTCGTTCGCGGTGCTGGCGGACCGCGAGGTGGAGGTGCTGCGCCTGGTCGCGGACGGCCTCGACACCGCCGAGATCGCCCACCGGCTGTCGTACTCGCAGCGCACGATCAAGACCGTGCTGCACGACGTCACCACCCGGCTCCAGCTGCGCAACCGCTCGCATGCCGTGGCCTACGCGCTGCGCGAGGGCCTGATCTGACGCAACGCCGCAGGGCCTGACCTCAAGCAACGTCGCAGGGCCGGTCTGAAGCAACCTCGCAGGGCCCGGTCTGAAGCGACGTCGCAGGGGCCCGGTCTGCCGGATCTACAACAACAACGCGTCGCCCGGGGGTGTCCGGCACCCCCGGGCGACGCGTCACTCAGGCCGTCCTGCCGACCACGGTCACCGCGGCCGTGCAGGGCCGCTTCTCGGGTGCCGGGTTGGAGCACTTGATCGCCACGGTGACCTGCTGCCCCTTGGCATACCGCACCGGCGTCACGTACGCCTGCGGTAGGTCACGGAAGTTGTCCAGGCCGGAGGCGTAGATGATGTCGTCGCCCCGCCGGATCTCCAGGAACCCACTGTCCGAGGCCGGGTTCTGCAGCTGCAGGTCCGTAACGTCCAGCGGCTTGTTCTTCGGCTGGTCCGGGGAGACGAACGGCGAGAACTTGTTGCTCGGCTTCGCGTTGGTCTGAATCCGGAACGAGATGGGTGCCAGCAGCGGGTTGCCGGGTGACCCCGGCTCCGCCTTCTTCGGCGGCTTGGCCAGGGTCGAGGCCGACGGCGACGGCGTCACGTCCGAGGCCGTCCCGGACGAGGAACCGTTGCCGGTGTCCGAGGCCGAGACAGCGGCGGCCTTCGACGCCTCGGTGGCCGCAGCCTCGGTGGCCGCCGACTTCACCGCTGGCTTGACCAGGACGAACCACAGCCCGGCCAGCACCACGGCCAGCGCCAGCGCGGCGATCGCGGTCGCCGCCGCCCAGCGCGGCACGATGGGGTCCTGCTCGAACGTGCCCTCGACGGTGCTGGCCGGTCCCCGCTCGGGCTGCACCACCACCTGGAACGGCTTGACCTGCTGCTGGCCGGTCCAGAACTTGCTGCGCGGCACGGCGGTGAGCTTGGCCTGGGTCACCACCCCGGGCGAGGCCACCACGGCCGGGCGGGGCACGTCGAACGTCAGGGCGTCGTCCGGGTCCACGGCGCCGATCTGGGTACCGACCGCGACGTTGCCCAGGTTCGACACGTCGACCTTGTGCTTGCCCTTGCGGCTGCCCCGGGAGATCTGCGGTACGAGCCGGACCCGCAGCTCCGTGAACGGCGCGATCTCGACGACCCCCTCGGCGGTCGCCGACCCTCGCGGGTCCTCCAGCGACGTGGCCCGTACGCCGTAGCGCACCGGGCCCGCGCCGGGTTGGGAGGCGCGTGGCGGACGCAGATACACCCGCACCTCACCGACGTCACCGGGGTAGAGGTTGACCGTGGGCGGCTCGACCACCGACCACGCCGCCGCCGGTCCCACCACGTCCACGGTGACCTGGTCGATGACGGTGCCGGTGTTGCGCACGGTCACCGCGCACACCGCTTCCTCGCCCGGAACCACCTCGAGCGACTCGGCGCTCAATGACACTGACACTCCCATGGCGCTGAAGTGTGCGGCGGCCGCGGAGTCCACGGGACGCTCGCGGGGGTACCCGGCCGGGCGCACCGGGCGGCCCCAAAGGGCAGCCCGCGCTGCCCCGCTGGACGCCCCGCAGCACTGCGGTGCCCACATCGGATCTCCGTAGCGTCGAGTCACCCAGACTGCGAGGAGACGCCGTGCCCAGGCAGCGCACTCAGGTTCACCGGATGATGCTGGCCGGCGGGCTGGCGGCCGCCCTCGGCACGACAGCGGTGGTGGTGGGCCTGACGTTCGCGAACGACTCGGCCGCGGCCGAGACCGGTTCGGGTACGCAGCGCGTCTCGGTGGGCACATCGGGCGTGCAGGCCGCATTCGACAGCAGCGAGCCCGCGATCTCGGCGGACGGCCGGTACGTGGCGTTCACGACCGACGAGCCGTTCGACCCGGTGGACAAGCTCAGCACCTCGCAGAACAGCTCGGGCACCGTCCCGGAGCCGGGCCCGGACGCCGACGTGTACGTCCGCGACTCCCAGGTCGGCACGACCACGCTGATCTCCCACGGCCTGCGGCACGACAGCGACGACGAGCTCGGCGACAGCGTCGTGCCCGCCGACGGGAACAGCTACCAGCCGTCCATCTCGGACGACGGCCGCTTCGTGGCGTTCCGCACGAACGCGCGGAACATCGCTCCCGACGCCGGGCGGACGCACGCGATCGTCGTGTGCGACCGTGACCCGGACGGCGACGGCAAGTTCAGCTCGGCCTGCCGGTTCACCGTGGTCAGCGGCGACGACTTCGATCCGAGCAACCCGCACCTGTCCGGCGACGGCCGGCGGATCTCGTACGATGTGCCGCCGCATTCGCCGCCCGTGCCGGACACCCCGGTCCTGCTCCTGAAGGCCCACTCGACGCCGCTCACGGCCGCCAAGGCGCCCGCCGCGAAAGCAGCGGCCAAGAAGGCCAAAGCAGCGGCCAGAAAGGCCCGGAAGGCACCGGCCCCCGAAACACCGGACCCGCGGAGCGGCTGGGTCGAGGTGGTGGAGCTGCGCCGCGGTGACGACGGCCGGCTGCTCACCCCGCAGGACGACGACCGCGCGTACGTCACGTCCCCGGACCGTCTGGACGGCGACGACTCGTGGCGGCGGCTGCGGTGGCAGGGCGAGTCCACGATGAGCGCCCTCGGTACGCACGTCGCGTTCGTTGCCAGGTACTCGGACTTCGAGTCGCCCTCCGTGTACGTCGTGCAGAACTACGACGTCAACACCATGAAGCTGACCCGCCTCGACCTGGACGCCGACGGCAAGCCGATCGCCAAGGGCGGGCGCCGGTTCCGCTCGCCCGCACTGTCCGGCGACGGACGCCGCTACGCGTTCACCGACCGGCAGGACCTCGGACCCACCACTGTGCGGCTGTATGACCGGGACCCGGACGGCGACGGCACGTTCGGCCCGCCGTCGGTGGAGATCGCCTCCCGGAAAGCGGACGGCAGCGAGGCTGAGGGCACGCAGCCGGCGTTCTCGGCGGACGGTCGCTACCTGGCCTTCACCACCCCGACGCCGGGCATGCACAACGGCACGGACGCCGGGGGCCGCGACGGCGCCTGCCTCGGCAGCGGCGTGAACCTGTCGTTCTGCGACATCGTGGTCCGCGACCTGGTCCTCGACGCGGCCCGCGCGAAGGCCGGCGAGCCCCGGCTGCCCGCCGAGCTCGCCTCACCGTCGACCGGCTGCGCCACCAAACCCCAACCCTGCGAGGGTACGGGCGACAGCGGCCTGCTGACCCCCACGGGCGACGGGTCGCAGCGGCTCGACGGTGAGGAGTGGGTGGCCCTGTTCGGCGAGGACGGCTCGCCCGTGCTCAACGCCGACGGCTCCGTGGTGGCGTACGGTTCGGAGGCCGCCGACCTGGTCGGCGACGACAAGAACAAGCACCTCGACGTGTTCCGCCGCCGGTTCGCGCCCGCGCTGGCCGCCGACCCGCAGGACTTCGGGCAGGTGCCGCTCGGCTCGCAGGTGCTGCGCGACGTCCCGCTGACCCACGTGGGCGCTGGCCCGCTGCGGGTGCGTGAGGTCGCCGTGGACGGCGCCGACTTCGACGTCTTCCCGGGCGAGACCTGCACTGCGCAGGTGCTGCACGCGTCCGAGAAATGTGTCGTGTCGATCCGGTTCCGGCCCGGTGCGGCCGGGCCGCGCAGCGCGGTGCTGCGGGTCGGTTTCGACGGCAGCGACACCCCGCTGACCGTGTCGCTGACCGGCGCCGGGCTGGCGCCGTCCACGCCGCCGGACCCGGACCCGGACCCGGAACCGGAACCGGAACCGGAACCCGGTGTGTTCGCGGCGGCACCGGACCGCCTGGACTTCGGGGACCGCCCGGTGCTGCGCACCAGCCCGGCCAAGTCGGTGACCGTACGCAACACCGGCGCGGGCCCGCTGCGGCTGGGCGCGGTGGGGCTGAGCGCCTCGCTGCACGGGGTCGACTACCGCGTCACCGCGGACACCTGCGCGAACCGCAGCATCCCGGCCGCCGGCAGCTGCCGGGTGGACGTGACGCACCGGCCCACCGCGGTCGGGTCTCGCCCCGCCGTGCTGACGATCGCCTACGAGGGAGCCACCGGCACCACCCTCACCTTCCCGGTCAGCCTGACCGGCGCGGGCCTGGCGCCCACGCTGACGTCCAGCCCGACGGTCACCCCGGCGGGCCGGGTCATCCAGGTCCGCGGCACCGGCTTCCCGCCCAACAGCGTCTCGAAGCTCCACCTCACCGGCATGCCCGGCAGCACGACCGCCAAGGCACGCGGTGACGGAACGTTCTCCGTGCCGTTCGTCGTGTTCCCGAACACCTGGACCGGCAAGCACCCGCTGACCGCCGATGTGCTCCCGGCCTCCGCGCCGGGGCTCACTGCCCCGCTGAAGGCAACGCTCGAGTTCGTCATCGTGCCCGGCAGCCCCCTACCCCCGGACTTCGACATCCGGAGATGAAAGGACACGACGGAGAGGACGGCAATGACGCAGCACATCAGCGAAGACGGGGTGCCGCTGCGAGGTGACGGCACACCGTTCCCCAGCGACCCCAGCCAGTGGACGCCGGAGGAACGCGAATACCTCGAAACCTACTACTTCACCGCGGAGCCGCAGACCGGCATCGAGGAGGAGCAGGTCGCGATGGTCGACGTACCCGAGATGGACGGCAACTCCGACGGGAGCGCATACGCATGACCGACGTGGCCAACGTAGCCAGCGCCGCCTGGCACGTCATCGAGTCCGGCAAGCCATCGGCGAGCCTGGCCAGCAACACCTGCAACGCGGTGCCGGCCGGGGTCGCCGACCCGATCAGCTCGCTCACCGGCGCCCAGGGGCCGAACCGGCTCACCTGGCGCCTGCAGATGGAGAACGCGTTCGGGGTCGAGGTCGTCGACATCGCGTTCGATCTGCGCTGGGAGTACGGCGCCCGCCACCACGGCGGCGGCGCCTTCATCCCGAACTGCTATCTGTACGTGCCGCGCTGCAGCGTGCTGTGGGGCTTCGACGTCGACGTCCAGATCCACGTGCACAACCCCAGCAACGCGGGCACCGAGACGGCACCCATCGCCCGGCTGCCGCTGACCGTCAGCGGCTCGGTGAGCAGCCTCGTCAACTCGCACAGCCTCCAGTGGGACTTCCAGCTCTTCGGTGACGGCAACTATCACACCAGCTGAGCCACGGACCCAACGACTCGGCCCCCGTCCTTTGCAGGGCGGGGGCCGAGTCGTGTCCGGCGGGGCGCTCACTCCTCGGTGAACAGCTCCACCTCGCTGATGGTGACCTGCTTGCTCTCGGCGTTCGTGTACGTGTCCTGCACGTAGATCTCCACCGAGCTCACCTTGCCGTGGCTGTCCAGCTCGAACTCCTGCGGGTCGGTGTGGTCGACCATCTTCAGGTCCTGGCCCTTCCCGCTGGGATACACCAGGTGCAGGGTCCGGGGCCGCTGGCTGGCCCGGATGTCCCCGACGATGCCGCCCCGGATCAGTGCCTTGTGCAGTTCCACCGGCTGCTGGAAGGTCAGGGTCAGCCGCCGGGCCCCGGAGACCGGCGTGGACCAGTACGTGTTCCAGTGTCCGTCGACCGCGGCGTCCGCCGGATGCTTCTTGTTCACCGGCGTCGACGTGGCCTTCACCGCCCGCACGGGCACGGGCGCGCCGAGGATGAGCTTCTCGGCCCGCTGGCGCAGCGCCAGCACCTCGGCGTTGGTGCGCTCCCGCAGGGCGGGCACGAAAGCGTACGCGATGCCGAACAGCAGCAACACAACCGCGATGGTCTGGCGGATCGCCGGGAAGACGGACCTCTTGTGCTGGCGGCGTTCGCCGGTCTGGGCGACTCCGGTCTCCGGCTCGACGGTGCGGGCCTCGCGCGGCTTGCGCTTCGGCAGGATGCGCTTCCACCACGGGGCGCGGACGACCTCGGCGTCGTTCAGGTCGTTGCCGCACCGGCTGCAGAACCGGCGGGTCGGGAGGTTGGCCTCGCCGCACTCGCCGCACACCAGGTCGCCCGGCTGCAGTTGGCGGCTCGGTGCGCTGCGCGGCACGGACCGGCGGGCGCGGCCGCGTTCCTGGGGCGCCACCACATCCGGATCGGTCCCATGGGTACGGACCGGCATCGTGCTGACGCCGGGGCCGGGCAGCGGGTCCGGCGTGCTGGCCGGCACGTCGCCACCGCTGGGCAGGGGTGCGACGAGGGCACCCGCGCCGGGCGGAGGCGGCAGCGTGGGCCTCCCGCCGGGGGGCGGCGGGGGCGGCACGGCGCGCCCACCGGGCGGAGGTGGCAGCGTGGCCCCACCGCGCGGCGGTGGCGCACCGGCCCCACCGGGTGGAGGCGGAGCACCGGCCCCACCAGGCGGCGGGGGCACGGCGGCTCCACCGGGCGGAGGCGGCAAAGTCGGCTTCGGCGCGCCGCCGGGTGGCGGCGGGAGGCCGGGCTTTCCCGCGCCGGGCGGCGGCGGGAGGCCCGGCGTCGCCGCGCCCGGCGGCGGCGGAGGCGTGGGCCGCCCGCCCGGCGGCGGCGGAGGCGTGGGCCGCCCGCCCGGTGGCGGTGGAGGCGGCACCGGCCGGCCACCCGGCGGAGGCGGCAGACCGGGCTTCCCGCCCGGCGGGGGCGGTGGCGGCACCGCGGGCTTCCCACCGGGTGGCGGCGGGGGCGGCACCGGCCGGCCGCCCGGCGGGGGCGGTACGGCCGGCTTGGCGCCCGGCGGCTTCAGCCCCGGCCCGCTGCCCGGCGGCTTCAGCCCCGGCCCGCCGCCCAGCGAACCACCGGGTCCCCCGGCCGCACCCGGCATTCCGGGCCGGGTGGGTCGGGCGATCGGGTCGCGGTTCCCGACGTCGGCGTACAGCATGGACTGCACCCGGGACAGCAGGCCCCGCTTGGCGGGCTCCGGCTCGGCCTCGGGCTCGGGTCTGGGTGCGGGCTTCGGCGGCTCGACCCGCTCCCCGGTCCACTCCAGGAACGCGCCGCAGGAGCCGCAGAACGAGTCGGACCCGGCGTTGCGGTACCCGCAGTTCTTGCAGACGATCATCGGATGGTCACCTCCACGACGTGCTGAACGTGTGCGGGCTTGGCGGCCACGACGGCCGCCTCGACGGCCGCGTGCAGGGCGTCCGGCGACCAGCCCAGCTCGGCCGGGACGCGGACGTGGACCCGTACCCATGGGTGTGGGTCGCCGGGTGCGGCCGTGCCGGGGGTGTCCGACCAGGTGACGCCGCCGCTGTCGGTGATCTCGACGTCCCCGCCGGTCAGCAGTTCCAGGGCGGCGCGCAGCCCGGCGACCGTGCCGCGCAGCCGGTGCAGTTCGGCGGCCCGCGCGACCGTGGCCCGGTGCAGGGGCAGCGGCGCGTTGTCGTTGACCGTCACCCCGACCCAGCCGGCCAGCCAGGCGAGGAAGTCCTCCGGGGCCAGCAGCGGATCGACGTAGGCGTCGAGGTTGTCGAGCGTGGAGATCACCGGCGCGAGCACGTCGTCGAGCCCGCCGGTGAACCGGACGACGAACGGGTCCTCCTCCTGGTAGACCGCCGGCAGCAGGGTGTGCAGCGGGTACGGGGTGCCCAGCCCCGGCACGGTCCCCCTCACCGCGCCGTCACCCGGACCTGGTGCTCGTACGAGAAGACCAGGCTGTTGGCGGGCAGCTCGACCTTGCCCGCGGGCTGGCCGCGCTCCCCGGTGACCGGGTTGGCGCTGAACAGCCGCACGTCGTCGACCAGTTCGACCCCGTCGACGCGTTGCAGCACCCCGAACACCTCGCCCGCGTGGACGGCCCGGCCGAACGGCCATCCGGTGCCGTCCGGTCCGCCGGTCAGCGGGTTGAGGAACCGGTACAGCGCCTCGGCGGCCGCGGCCTGCACCTTCTCCGCCCGGGCGCGGGGTTTCGAGACCAGCTGCGCCACGACCGTGATGCCCCGGTACATCGGGGGTTCCACGACGACGCGGGTGCCGATGAGGCGTACCGCGTCGAGGCGCTCGGCGACCCGGCGCAGCGTGTCGTCGGAGGGCACCAGGTCGCCGAGGCGCAGGCGGCCGTTGTCGTCGGCGACGGTCGGCACGACCAGCACCTTCACCGAGCCCGGCTCCACGCCGTCGGCGCCCGCGGCCAGGCAGCGTACCCGCGCCACCTCGGGCGCGGCCTCGCAGCTGATGGTCTCGAAGTCCTCCACGGTCACGGCCCGGCTGCGTGAGCGCAGCAGAATGGGCCCGCGCGCCTTGGCCTGCTCGATGCTCTCCCCGTCGGCGCCGTGCTGAGCGCGGCGCAGGTTCTCCACCCCGGCGACGAACGGGATGGACGACTTGAGGGTGCGGATGGCGCCGGGGCCGACGTTGCCGCGGGCGCCGCCGCCGACGCAGTACCGGCGCATCCGGATCGCCGCCCCGGCCTCCGGGATCGCGCCGTACTGGCGGATGCCTCCGTCCTCGGTGCGCAGCGCCGGCCCGAACGCGACCGTGCCGGTCGCGCCGTCGAGCAGGAAGTGCCGGTCGTCCGGGCCGCTGTCGGCGAAGGTGTCCACCCGGGTCCAGGCCTGCCAGCCGTCGTCCGAGCTGACCTCCAGCTCCGCGTCCACCCCGGCCCGCAACACCGGGGTACGGGACACCGTGAAGCGCTGCCCGGCCACGCCTTCGGCCGTACCCAGACTCTCGTGCTGGATAAGGTCGGCGTGCAGGGCGGTCATGGTGCCGCCGATGGTGGCGGCGGTGAGGCCGTCCACGACCGGGGTCATCGTGTACGCGGGCTGGTCGGCCTCGCACTCGGTGACGCGGGCCCGCAGCCAGCCGCCGCGCAGACCGCCCACGACGGTCGGCTGGTGGTCGACGGGCAGGTGCAGGGTGATCGCGCCGGAGCGGTTGAGCCCGCCGGTCGCGTCGTCGCCGACCTGGCACGGCACCCATTCCCGCCCGTCGTACGCCTCCCAGGCCAGCGGCGGTTGCAGCGGGTCGACGCCCACGCCGTCGAGGTGGCCGCGGAAGTCGAGGCGGATCGCGCAGCGCGGCGCCGCGTCGGACAGCCCGAGGTACACGGCGTCGCCGGGCGCCGGGCGCTCGCCGAAGACGCCGAACGGCTGGCTCTGGGTCAGCGCCTCGGTGCAGTCGATGAACGCCTCCGCGCCCGCCCCGAGGGTCAGCACGTGAGTCAGCGCGACCGGGACGATGGGCAGGTCCTCGACCGTCGCGAAGGTGATGGACTCGCTGGTCTCGGTGCGCGGCGTGCCCGCCTGGGTGCCCGCGGCGATGGTCAGCGGGGCGGTGGCCGGGGCGGACAGCCAGAACGTCACCGGCGCCTCGGCGGGCACGGGCGGCACGAGTTGCAGCCCGATGAGGTCGAGGAACTTCAGGTACAGCCGGTCGGGCACCCGGTTGAGCCGGAACAGCAGCTGATCGGTCATGAACGCGAACGTCTCGATCAGCGTGACGCCCGGGTCGGAGACGTTGTGGTCCGTCCACTCCGGACAGCGCTGCATCACCATGCGTTTGGCGTCGTTGACCAGGTCCTGGAACCGGCGGTCGTCGAGGTCTGGGGTGGGCAGCGCCATCAGTAGTCGCTCTCGGGGTCGTCGGGGATCGTGTAGAACGGGAAGACCAGGTTCCGGTGGTCGTTGGTGTCCTTCGGTCGGTACGTGATCTCGATGTACAGCACGGACGGGTCGTCCTCGGAGGGCTTGACCTCCACGTTCACCACGTCGACCCGCGGCTCCCAGCGCAGCAGCGCCCGGCGCACCTCGGCGGTCAGCTCCGCGACGGTGTCGAGGGTGCCGGCGCGGAACACGAAGTCGCGCAGGCGGCAGCCGAAGTCGGGCCGCATCGGCCGCTCCCCCGGGTACGTGGACAGGATGAGCCGCATCGCCTGCACCAGCTCGGTGTCGCCGCGTACCAGCGCGATCCCGCCGGTCGCCGCGACCCCGGTGGGGAACGCCCACCCGGTCCCGATGAAGTCCGTGTTCATGCTGCGCCCTCCTTTGGCATGCCCTCCCGGCCCTCGCCGCGCTCGGTGCAGTCGGTCATGCCGGTCACCCGCCCAACTTGATCTGCTGGGCACTGACCTCGACCTGGGCGCCCGAGATCTTGACCGACTGCTGCGCCTTGAGTTCCAGCGCGTTGCCGCCGTCGATGGTGATCGACCCGCCCGCACCGGCCTTGATCGAGATGGTCCCCTGCGGGCCGCAGGTGATCTCCATGGCGCCGGTGGGCGAGGTCGGCTCGCACGTGATCTTCAGGGTGCCGGCCTTCTGGTCGACCGCGATGCCCATCTTGCGGTCCCCGGTCTCCAGCGCGAACTCGGACGCGATCGCCGGCCCGGCCGCGGGCGGCGGGGGCAGTTCGTCGTGGAAGACGAGCCGGTTGCCCGCACCGCTGACGAAGCCCCGGCGGACCACCTGCCCGGCCATCCCACTGACCTTCACCGCGTCGCCGCCGAGGTCGTACTCCGTGTTCGCGTTGCGCAGTCCACCCAGGACGTACGGGCGGCGCGGGTCGCCGAACTCGAAGCCGATCAGGACCTCGTCGCCCACCTCCGGGGGGAACAGCGCCCCGGTCTTCTTGCCCGCCCCGAACTGCGCCACCCGAGCCCAGTCCGACTCGTACGAGGGGGACAGCCACGGCAACGCCACCTTGACCCGGCCGCGGGTATCCGGGTCGTTGTTGTTCGTGACGATCCCGCACACCAGTCCCGGGATGCGGGTGGTCTCCCCCTGCGTGGCGCCCAGCGAGGCGAGCCCCAGCAGGGAACGCTCGTGACGGCCGCTGACGAAGAACCGGGTACGGTAACCGCCCTCGGACTCGTCGAACACGTGCCGGGCGTTGGTGATCGTCCAGGTGCCCGCGAACGCCTCCGGCACCCCCTCGATCTCCACCCGCGCGCCCGCCTGCAGCTCGGGATTGCCGACCGCGTACCCCTCGGCCTCGGCGAACGAGCTGCCCACGTGCTCGGCCAGGCCGTTGGCGAGTTCCTCGGCGGCCCGGTCCACGTTCGAGCCGGTCGCCACGGGACGGTCGACCACCGCGAACGCGGACGCGCTGGGTGCCACCCCGAGGCTCGGCAGGCCGGGAATCGCGGGAATCGGCACGCCCAGCGGATTGGCCAGGCCGAACGATCCGGCGAGCTGGTCCGGGGACTGGGACAGACTCGCCGTACTGGAGCGGACCTGCGTGGTCTTGGACACTGCCTCGGCCTGGTCCGGGTCCCAGAAGCGCACCTCGACGTCGGTGGTCAGGTTGGCCGCGGTGACCCGGGGCAGGAAGGTCAGCAGGTCGGTCTTGAAGGCGAGCCGTGGCCCGCCCAGCCCGACCATGCTGGCGGCCGCGTCGAGCAGGGAACCGGCCGACGGCATGCCGGGGGGACGGCGGAAGAAGAACTTCCCGTCCACCACCCCGGTCTCGAAGCCGACCTCGCGGGCCCGCTGCTTGATGAAGTCCCAGTCGGTCTGCGCCACCTGGGCGAGGTGGGTGTGGGTGGTGGCGGTGGAGTCGATCGTGCCGATCGAGACGCGCGCGTCCTGGACGACCCGGCGCACCGCCTCGGAGTCGGTCGAGTTCAAGAACGTCCGGGTACGCCGCGCGCGCTGCAGCCGGTGCGCCTGCTCGTATCCGCGCACCACGGTGTGGATGTGCATGTCGGCGCACACCGCCTCGATCGCGGTGACCTCGCCCGCGATGAGCTTGGTGGTGGACGTGCTGGTGGCCGCGCCGCCGGACACCTCGACCTTGGTGCCGATCGCGAGTCCGGCCAGCTCCAGCAGGTCACCGGCCTCGTCGAGGAAGGTCAGCTCGAACATGTCCGGCAGGTGCAGGTGGGTGTCCACCACGACGCGGAGCAGCTGACGCTCCGCGGCCGGGGACAACGGCATCCCGAGCGTGCCCACCTTCACGCCGGCCCGGACCACCGCCGCGCCGTCGGCGAGCGGGTTCACGTCAGCTCCTGCGGGTTGGGCAGGTACACGCGGTCACCGGGCCGGACCCGCAGCGGGTCGTCGATGCCGTTCGCCTCGGCGAGCTGCCGCCAGCGGCCGGGGCTGCCGTACTGGTCCGTGGCGATGCGGGCCAGGGAGTCCCCGGCGGTGACGGTGTGCGCCTTGCGGCCCGGCAGACCGGCCGAGGTGGGGTTCGTCGCGAGCAGGCTGAGCAGGCTGGGCTGCTGCTGCAGGCGGATGTCCACCTCGGCGCGCACGGGCGTGCCGTCCGGCCCGAACCGGGTGTACCGGGCGGTGACTCCGCTGATGTTGGCTTCGATCAGGAACGCGGGACCCCACTGGAAGATCACCTTGGGCGGCCGGGTGACCAGGTTGACGCCGGTGGCGGCGGACAGGGCCGCTCCGACCAGGGCGCCGAGCATGCCGCCGCCCGGGCTCATCCAGTTCATCAGCTGGTCGCAGCGGTCCTTGGTGTCCGGCCCGAAGAAGTGCACCTTGTTGAGTACGAGCTGCGGCGGGCTGGACTTCTTGAAAATGCTCGGAGACGAGCCCGCCGGGGTGCCGCTGTTGGAACTGCCCGTGCCGTACGACCCCATCGACGAGTGCCGGATCATGACGATCTGCTCCGGATTGAGGTCGAACGAGACCGAACCCGGAGGCATCTCACAGATGATCGTCGCCTTCGCCATCACAGGAACCCTTCGTGCACCAGCTCAAGCGTCTCGACGGCGACCCGGCTGCCGGTGGCGTCCAGGTCCGGGCCCACCCATCGGGCCGGGTACACGTTGCGCAGGGTCCACGACGCCACCACGAGCGGTCCGGGTCCGCTCTTCGGCGGGCCACCCGCGTCGAACAGCTCGATCTTCGCCGAACGGTGCCCGAAGTCGCGCGGGGAAGCGGCGTTGTACCAGCCGTTCACCACCCCGGTGAGCCACTGCTGCACCATCGCGGACTCCTGCAGCGACATGGCGCGGCGCAGCGTGATCGTCCGGTACTCCACGCGCTCCGGCAGGATCACGCTGTACTCGTAGTTGCCGCCCTCGGCCACCGCCTTGTTCTTGAAGTCGACGGAAAGGCCGGCGCAGCTGGCCCAGCTGCCCAGGTTGATGCCGTCGACGCTGACCCGGAAGCGCATCGACATGCCCAGGCGGGCATTGTCCGACAGCTGTTGCATCAGAACGTCTTCTCGTCCTTGAGGAAGCCCATGTGGTGCAGCTCCAGGGTCTCGGTGGCCACCCGGCTCGCGCCCGCTTCGAAGCCGCTGATGGACCAGCGCAGCGGCATGACGTGCTTGAGGTCCCAGGACGTGATCTCCGCACCGGTGGAGTCGCGCAGGGTGACCACGCCGGTCTGCGGCTCCCACGTGAACGACGTGGAGTCGAGCCAGTTGCGGACCTGCTGGCTCTCCGCGGACGCGGCCCGGGTCAGCTTCACCACGGAGTAGTGCGTGTTGGCGGGGAAGTACCACCGCTGGTTGCCGGCGTCCCCGGCCCGGTACTCGGCCAGGTCCCACTTGACGTCCAGGCCGTCCACCTGCGACCAGCTGCCGAGGTCGTACCCCCCGTTGTCGATCTTCACCGTGAACCGGTTGGCCATGCCGAGCATGGTGGTGTCGCTGAGCGCCATGCCGTTCCCCCTTATCGGAAGTCGCTGAGCAGGCCGGCCCGCTCACGGTCGAGCAGCAACTCCATCCGGAGCTTGCTGCGGATGCGGTCGTAGAGCCGGGTGGAGAGTTCGTCGAGGTCGAGGCGGTCGGTGTCGATCCTGGCCTCGTCGTCGCCCTGCTCCCCCGCGTGGCCGGCGGCCCCAGTCGTGGATCCCGCCGCCGCGGTTCCGGTGCCGGTGGCCGTACCCGGAGCGGACTCACCGCCGGGTGACGCTGCCGAGTCCTGCGACTGGCCCGCGCGGATAAGCTCCGCGCCGTCGATGCCGAACGTCGAGCCGACGATGTCCGCCATGTCGCCGCGCAGCGCGGTGCCGAAATCGTCCCAGCTGCGGATCGGCGGGGGTGGGCTGTGGTACCCGTAGCCCCCGGCACCGCCGCCCGCGTCCACCTGGGCCCAGATGCGAGCTTCCTCGTCCGGCGGCAGGGTGGCCAACGGGCTCTCACCGGCGGCGATGCGCTGCTCGTTCATCCGTTCCAGGGTGGACCCGGCCAGCTGGTTGAACCGCTCCTCGCGGCTGGCGCCGCCGGCCATGCCATGGCCCGCCACGCCACCTCCGGTCGCACCCAGGCCGGTCGCACCCAGGCCGGCCGCGCCGCTCCCGGCCGCACCGATGCCGGTAGCACCGATGCCGGCCGCGCCGAACCCACCTCCGCCGAACCCGCCGGTCCGCTGGCCGGGCTCGTGGCCGCGCTCCAGGCTCCACGAGGACAGCACCATGTCGCCGACGTCGTTGGCGAGAGCGTCGCCGAACGACGACCACGACGGGCGACCGGCTGACGCCGAGGAGGACGTGCTGGACGCGGATGCGGAAGGCGCTGACGGCGAGGCGGATCCGGAGGACGAGGGCGGGGGTGTCGCGGGCGGGGCGTCCGAAGCCGGCGCGGAGGTCGCGGAGGTCGCGGCAGGCTGGGCAACCGCCGCCCCGGCGCTGGGTGCCACCACGGGCCGGGCATGCGAGAGCGCCGTCTGCCGGCGCTGTACGCGGCCCGTGACCCGCTCCCGGGCGGGCGTGGAACCCGCGGCCGGGCCGAGGACGCCGATCGGCCGCCCCACGGTGCCCGACGGGCCGTCGGCCTGCCCCGGCACCGGCCCGGCGACGTTGGGCGCCGGTACAGGAGACACCCGGCTCGCCGAATCCATCGTGGACGGCCCGATCCCGGCGGCCCGGACGGCGTTCGGGCGTACCGGTTCCGAGGCTCGCGGTGGCTCCGTCACCGTTGGCCGTGGGTGCCGCAGGACGGGCAGCGGCCGGCCCGCCCGGACCGCCTCCTCGACCGCGACCGCCTCGGCCTCCAGTTCCGCACCGGCGGGGCTGCCCTCGTCGGGCAGGGACGAGCCGAGGCGGCGCTGTTGCGCCACGTGCACCAGCTCATGCGCGACGAGCGCCCGTGCCTCGGCAGCCGAGTCGGGACCCGCGGTCGAGGGCAGGTGTACGGCGTCGTCCACCGCGAACGCGGCGGCCCCAGCGTCGGCGGCGCGCCGGTCCACGTCGGGGCCACGGTGCACGAGCACGCCGTCCAGCTCCACCCCGGTCACGCCCGCCACGTCGCGGGCCAGGTCGGCTGGCACGGCGGCCACGGCCGCATCCCGCACCGGGCCGGTGACCGTCACCGGGCCGGTGGACGACACCGGTAGTGCCGGGATCCCGGCCGGCGCTACCGGCGCGCCCGGCGGCTCTGCCGGCACGACTGGTGCGCCGGTCAGTTCCGCGGGAACGGCTGCGGGGCCGGCCGGGACCCGCGGCAAGATGGCCGGCCGCCCGGTGGGGGCGGGCGGCGCGGCCGGCTCGGGGTCCGCGTCTGCGGAGTCGGCCTCCAGGGGAGCGCCCAGGCC
Organism: Krasilnikovia cinnamomea; assembly: GCF_004217545.1. Lineage (NCBI taxonomy): Bacteria > Bacillati > Actinomycetota > Actinomycetes > Micromonosporales > Micromonosporaceae > Krasilnikovia > Krasilnikovia cinnamomea. Next base: position 3,711,282 of record NZ_SHKY01000001.1, on the reverse strand, counting down.
GATCCGGCCCCGCGGGCGCAGCGGCCGCCGCGGCGCGGTCCCGGTACGCGGCGCCGCGACCGGCCGCGACGACGGTGCGGGGCGGGGTGCCGGGGCGGGCCGGGGCGCGGGGAGGGCCGGCACGATCCCGCCGAGCAGCGGGTCCATGACCGGTGCGGACGACAGCGCACGCAACCACGCCGGCGCGCGGTGGGGCTGGGCGGGTTCGCGCGCCTCGCCGACGTACGTGGAGGTTGCGGCCGTCAGCGGTGGCCGGTCGGACGGCCGGGCCACGGCACGCACCGGGCGCGGCGCGGGCGCGGGCGCCTCGGGCCGGGAGACATCCAGCGCGGGCAGGACGTCGGCCAGCCCGTCGACCCGGCCGACGGGACGGGTGGCGGGCGGTGGCGCCGGTGGCCGGTGCAGCATCGGCCGGGTTCCGCTCACCGGCGGGGTGCCCATGGTCAGGCTAGGCGCACCCACCACCGGTGCGAGCGGCGGGAGCGTCTGCCAGGCCCGCCGCCGGGCGCCGGCGCCGTGCGGGCGTTCCGGCCGCGCTGACGCCGCCGCGTCCGGGACGGGCGAGGCGGCCGGGACGGACTCGGCGGCCGGGTTCGCCTGGGCTGCCGGGTCCGGCTGGGCGGCCGACTTGGCGGCCCGGCGGCGAAAAGGCCATCGCATAGTCTCACCAGCCCTTCTCGTCCCGCTGCGTGTGGATCTTGCCGATCTCGGCGACGACCCGGTCCCGTACGGGGTGTTCCAGGTCGAGGATCTGGTCGAACGACCAGTGCAGGTAGTAGGCGACGTACGCGACCTGTTCCCAGAGGTGGTCGGTCGCGTACGTCAGGATCCCCCCGGTGCATCACCGGCCAGGTCGACGGCGAAGTCGTGCCCGCAGTTCGGGCAGGTGACCGCCGCCTCGGTGCGGCCTTCGGAGTTGATCCGCCGGTACAGGTCCTGCAGGAACGCGAGGTCCGAGGCGAACAGGTTCTCCACCACGAACGTGTCCACGGACGGCAGCGAGCCCAGCGAGGTGACCGTACGTTCCAGCAGCAGAATCGAGAGGTACGCGCTGTTCTGCCGTACCCGTGGATCGGTCTGCGGCATGATCTCGTCGCGGCCGGTGGCGAGGCGCATGACGCCCTCGCGGTGCACCCGCCCGTCCTCGTCCACGTAGCCGCGCGGCAGCACGAACGGGTACTCCGTGCGCAGCACCTCGGTGGGAGCGGTCATCCGGACACCCGCTGGATGTGCTCACACACGATCGTGACGGTCTCCATCAGCACCTCGCTGGCGCCCGCCTTCAGCGCGCTGATCTCCAGCTTGGACGGCCACGCGTTCTCCAGGTGATAGCGGGCCACCGGCGCACCGTCGTAGTTGTACATGATCAGCGAGCAGCTCTTGCGGGCCGCGACGATGTTGCCCTGCAGCACCGCCTCGTGCCACGCCCACAGCTCCATCGACTGGTTCTTGCCGCGGGACAGCTTGAGGGTGGGCGGCGACATCTTGCCGGGCAGCTTCTTGAAGATGACCTCCTTGTCGGTGGACTCGAGGAAGTCCACCGGCTGCACCTCCGTGGTGATGCCCTGCAGCTCGGAGAACGAGGCGATCTCGTACCCGTCGATGGTGATGGAGAAGCGCGCCGCGGTGAGCGCGTCGTTGGGCTGCGATGAACCAAGTCCACCTGGCATCTGAAGCTCCCCCTACCTACTCTTCGAGCCCGGCGCCGTCGGCGAACTGGGACAGACGGAAGATGACGAATTCGGCCGGCTTGACCGGCGCGACGCCGATCTCGACGGTCAACATGCCGGCGTCGCGGTTCTCCGGCGGGTTGTTCTCGGCGTCGCACTTGACGAAGAACGCCTGCGCCGGGGTCGAGCCGAACAGCGCACCGTCGCGCCACACCCGGCGCAGGAACATGGTGATGGTGCGCTTCACCGAGTCCCACAGCTTCGGGTCGTTGGGCTCGAAGACCACCCAGTTGGTGCCGTTCAGGATCGACTTCTCGATGTAGTTGAACAGCCGCCGCACGTTCAGGTAGCGCCACTCGGGGTCGCTGGAGAGCGTACGGGCGCCCCACACCCGGATGCCCTGCCCCGGGAACGACCGGATGCAGTTGATCCCGTCCGGGTTCAGCTGGTCGTGCTCCCCCTTGGTGAGGTTCAGCTCCAGCGCGATGGCGCCGCGCACGACCTCGTTGGCAGGAGCCTTGTGTACGCCACGGGTCGCGTCGTTGCGCGCCCAGATGCCCGCCATGTGCCCGCTCGGCGGCATGAACGCCGGTGCCCCGCTCAGCGGGTCCATCACCTTGATCCACGGCCAGTACAGGGCGGCGTACTTGGAGTCGTAGTTGGCCTCGGCCCGCCACGCCTTGACCTGCTGGGCGTTGAGGCTGGGCGGGGTGTCCAGGATCGCCACGCGGTCGCGCATCAGCTCGCAGTGGGTGATCATCGCGTCCTGCACGGCCCGGACGCCCTCGTCGTCGAGCAGCCCCCGGTCGCGGGCCGCCATCAGGTCGGGCACGGACAGCATGGTGATCTCGTCGATCGCCTCCAGGCCCGCGAAACCGGTGCGGTCGGCCGAGTTGCCGACGTACACGTTGGGCTCGACCCGGGCGGCGGGCTCGATCGCGTTGCCCGCCAGCGGCACCTCGACGCCCTGCCGGGGCAGCGTGGCCACCCGGGCGCCGCGGGTCTCCTCGACCTCGATCAGCTTCGACTGCTGCTTGACGGCGGTCACCACGTTGGACGGCCCCCGCCGTACGGTGAGCCCCTCCATGGCCTCGACCACCGCGCCGCCGCGCTTGACCAGCAGCGTGAAGGACTCGTCGGCCGGGTCCTGCCCGCCCACCACCTCGACCGTCAACGGTGCCCCGCCGGCGGCCGCGGGCAGCGCCCGCACCGCGAACGCGATCCGGTTGTCCTCGCCCGCCGCGGGCAGCTCGCCGCGCAGCACCGGCGGCTCGGCCACGCTCTCCGAGCCGACCCGCACGATGTACGCGCTGCCGCCGCCGTTGGCGAAGTACCCGTACACGGAATGCGCGAGGTACGAGCCGGGGACGAACCCGCCGAAGTTCTGCGTGAACTGGGTCCAGTTGGTGACCAGCGTCGGCTGGTTCAACGGGCCCTTCTCGGCGAACCCGACGAAGGCGGCGACCGCGGTGCCGGCGGCCTCGATCGGCCGGGAGCCGGAGGACACCTCCTCCATGTAGACGCCAGGCGACAGGTAGCTGCTGGCCATCGGACCTCCCTGTGGCGGAACGGGACGCCTGTCAGGGTGGTCTTCTGCCGGCCCGCCGGGCAGCGGCTGGCGGGCGACGACGGGTGCACCGGTGGCCGCCCCTTCGGGCAGCGGCGGGTGCACGGGTGGCCGCCCGGCGACGCTGGCCGCCCCCGGGGCCGGGCGGCGAGCATCGGAGCATGGCTGGCGGGAGGTTCGGGTGATCGCCGACGTGAACCAGGCCCTGCGCGGCTTGCTCACGCCGCTGCTGCCGGACGCCTGCGAGGTCCGGTTCGGTGTCCCCGCCCCGCCCGGCGTGGAGACCGGACCGGACCGGCCCGCCCTGGTGTGGTTCCTGGCCGGGGTCCGCGAGGACGAGAAGGCCGCGGAAACCGACTGGGAGGATCTCCGCGACGCCGAGGGCCGGGTTGTTGCCCGACGCCCACCGGTGCGCCGCTTCGACCTGCACTACCTGGTTACCGCCGAGGCCGCCGACCCTGCGGTCGAGGCGGCGCTGTTTGATGCGGTCCTGATAGCGATCGACCCGGGGCGTCGGGTGGCGCCGGAACTGCTGGGCGAGGCTATGGCCGGGCGGCCGGTCACGTTGCGACTGGGCGAGCATTCGTACCCAGCGCAGCCGGTACGCACCACGTTGAGCGTGGTCGCCAGCGCGCCGCTGGTGCTGCCGCCGGTCACCGACATCGCCGGGCCCGCCGACAACATCCGCCTCGGCGTCGCGCCGCCGGGCCGCCCGGCGCCCGCGCCGGAACGGGGACGCCGGTCGGGCCGGTGGAGCAGCGCAATCATCGACGAAGAACCGCCCGATCCTGGACGCGCCGACGCATGATCCTTCACCTGTCAGGATGCTCGTAGAGGGGAGGGCAAGCGTGACGACAAGAACAGATGGGGACGTTGTTCCAGAGGTTCACGAGCTCAGCGCCGAGCAAGGGCGCATCTTGTTCGACAAGACCGCCCGCAAACTCCTGAGCATCTCGGGCGACGAGTTTCTAGCCCGCTGGGATCGCGGCGACTACGAGGACGAGCAGGAGAACATGGCCGTTACAAAGGTCGCCATGCTCATTCCATTTGCCCGGTAGGTCACTTCCGAGGCTGTCGGCAACTTTCTTTCCCCGATCCAGCGGGCGCTGTCCTGCGTCACCCGCACACCTCTTGTCATCAGCCCCGGCGGACGTCACGTGTTGGGGCGGGTGCACACGCTGGCCTGGGCCGAGGCCGAGGCTGTTCGAGTCCGCGGGCCGGAAGACGACATCCTCACGCTGGATCTGAGCATTCATTACGAGATTCTGCACACACCTGACGATTAGGATCGCGGACCTTACAAGGTCTCCACGCGCGGCTACATGCATGCCTTGCAGACCATCGATGGCGCCGAGGTCATAGCGTTCCACTGGCACCCAGGAGGGAAGGGTGACGGCGACACAGTCCGAACGCCGCACACCCACATCGGCTCCACACAGTTGAATCCCGCCGGAGTGATCAGCAAGAAGCACCACATCCCCGGTCGACGGATGTCGGTGGATGAGGTGCTCCGCTACTGCATCTCGGAGATCGGCGTGGAGCCGCTGCGCGCCGATTGGAGGCCAGTGTTGGCCGACAGCGAAGATCTGTTCCGCATGTGGGCCACGTGGGGCGCTGACAGAAACGCCCCATGATACGGGGCGGTGCGGCAGAGAAGCCGCGCAAGGCGCAAGGTTGTTCAGCTGCCTTCGACGCGGAACTCGTTGCCGTCCGGGTCGGCCAACAAAACAGCACCGCTCTCCTTACTAGGGCCACCGGGGGCGATCGTCGGCTGAGGGATCCAGCCCAGGAATCGCGCGTAGAGGTCCGGCACGGGGCCACGGTCGGGTTGGCTGAAGTCATCAATCGCGTCCGCCAGGTGGAAGGCGAGATAGATCAGCAACGAGGCCCGTTCGCCCTGATACTCCCCACTCAGGGCCACCCTCGTGGAGTCGCACGGCCACGGCTGCCCGCACTCCTCACAGCTCCAGTCTGGACGCGCAGGCAGGTGCATACGTGCTTCTCCCTTCTGCTTCCACCACCGCCCCTACCCGTTCGCTGGGATGGGGGGCGGAGGCGTCACCGCGCCCGATCCGTTGGCCGAGCTGAGAAGACGGTCGCATTGCCGGGGGAGCCCGCACACCTGCGAAGCGGTCCGTTCCTGCCCGGATCTCTGTGTACGGCTGACCTGCTGTTTCGCCGCGCACGCAAGCCTTGCCCATTCCGATGGGCAACAGTAATGTTGCCGCCACGGTCGGCTACACAACGCAGCAGTACATGGACGACGGAAAGGTCGACATGGGCCTGGCTGGGCGACAGAGCCAGTCTCCGCAGGCGCGCGGACGAGAGCTTGCGAGATTGGGACGAGCCCTGTTCCATTCGCACGGATCCGTCAAGGCCGCAGCTCACGACTTGATGAGCCGCCATCAGGACCTGCCCAGTATCCAGGCGTTCCGCTACGCGGCAGGACTCTCGCAGGACCAGGCAGCCGCTCGATACAACGAGGTGTCGGGCAATCAGACCACCCTCGGCGGGACAACCATCAATGCCTGGGAGAGCTGGGCGCGAGCGCGCGGCGCCGCCGGTGCTGGATCTCCTCCCTCATTTGCGAGCCTTCTCATCCTGGCTGCCGCGTACGGACGAGGGCCACACGGAACGGCTGACGAGGTCATCTCCCCCGGAGATCTGGTTCAGGAGGCGTACGAGAAGCTCGCCCCGGAAGACCAGTTGGCGCTGAAGACCGCCGCCGACCGCTCGTCGATCTCCGCAACGAGCGATGCGCTCCGAGCGCGAAATGCGGTGGTCGGCGGCTCACCCGACGTCGACAACATCATCGGGCCCGACGCCAACCTCGTCGTGCCCACGATCGACAACGGAAACTCGGCGATCTGCACCTTCTCACTGCCCAATCCCAACCCTGGGCAGCTGATCGACCTGACCTGGAACACGTTCGGATTCGGCATCCAGCGATTGATGAGGCAGATCAAGAGCCTCGGCCGGAGACTTGATGCGAACATCTGCTTCGGAGTGAATGAAGCCGGCTTGGTCATGGCGACCTTCCTGGCGTCCGCCCAGTTCAATCGCTGCGCGATCGGGTACCTCAGGTGCAACCGTGTCAGGAACGAGATCACCTTCGCGGCAGAGTCCCACTACCCCGACTCAGTCGCGGCCCCGGTCATCGTGATCTGCGATTTCGAGGTGAAGCACGCAGATGTCGTTGGGAGGGTCGCCCGCGAACTGCGTAAGCGATACCCGGGGGCGGAGCTCTACTTTGCCGTGTTCGGCGCGATGACCAAGGGCAGATCGCTCGAGGTCGAGAGCTTCGAAGACCTGACTGGCGCGAAGATCATGCAGGCGGCGAACTTCGAGGCGGTGTTCATCGCTGCGACGATGTGTCCTCCGGGCATCGAGCCACCGTTGGAACTGCGCTGAGCAGACGGGAGACGTACCGATGGAGCATGCCGACGACATCCCCCCGCTCGCCGCGAGGATCGCGGAGACGGTACGCGGAGTGATGCTGGATCTGCGCCCGCGCCTCATCGAGGCGGCTCTCAGTGGCATACGCGGCGAAAGTGCGAACCTGCGGCACGTCGACAACTTCCTGTCCGAACACGACCTGTGGATGCACCGCCGCTACCGGGAACTTCTCACCCCGATCCTCGGTTCATTCGTCTACGCCTCCGAGGAGGCCGAGCCCGAGGTAATCGGCGACAACCCCGATCCGGACCTCTGCGTCCTCGTCGACCCCTTGGACACCAGCGAACTGGCCGTACGTGGGCTGCTCGGCTACACGCACGTCATGGTCTACTCCCGTGCCGCCGCTCGACCCATCATCGCGGTGGTCGGTGACATCTTCCACCACCTGCAGCTCTACGTGGGCGCGCGCGACGAGCACGGCATGGACCGCGCCTTCGCCATCACGGCCGACTCGGAATCCTTCGCGCTCGAACAGGGCACGAGGAAGCCACTCTCCGAGTCGCTCGTCACCAACTTCCTCATGCGACCCGGCGAGCGGTTCATCCCGCTCGCACAGAAGACCCGGTTACTTGGTGAGCTCGCCCAGCCGGGAAACGACGGCAGGAGTCGGGGGCGGATCGGCGTGGACTTCGGCTCCGTCAGCCTCTGCCACGTCGCCGCCGGAATGACGGAAGCCGTGATCGAGTTCGCCAAGGGCTTCGCGGTGTGGGATCTCGCCCCGGGGCACTACATACTTCACGCCTCCGGCGGCACGGTACTCGACCTTGACGGGCAGCCCGTATCCCTCGACTACCACTTCGGTTCGTTCGCAGAGGTGGTCAAGGCCATGGACCGACGGCAGCGATTCGTCGCAGCGGGGAGCCCCGACCTGGCTCAAGAGCTCGTGGAAAGCCTGCGGACCACCGATCAATAGAGAGGCGCCACCGTGCCAGAGGACGCAAAAGCGCTCGCCGGATTCGGGTTCGAGCTCGGGTTGTTGAAACGCATCCGGCGCTCCGGCTGGTGGCACGCGGGCGTACGCGATCCCGAGTCGGTCGCCGAGCACAGCATGCGTGCCGCCCAGTTGGCGGCGCTCATCGCCGCCGAAGAGGGCGCCGATCCCGCCCGTGCCGCGTTCCTGGCGCTGTGGCACGACAGCCAGGAGACCCGCACCGGCGACCTGCCCCACACCGCTGCCGCGTACCTGACCAAGCCTGATCCGCGCCAGATCACCGCCGATCAGACCGACCAGCTTCCGAAACGGTCCCGGGACATGGTCCGCAGTGCCGTGGACGAGTACGAGTCACACGGGACGCTCGAAGCCCGGTGCGCCAAGGACGCCGACAAACTGGAGATGCTTCTCCAGGCCGTCGAATACCGCGACATCGGCGTTCAGCGAACGGAGGGCTGGATCGACTCGGCGCGCAAGGGTCTCCACACCGAGACCGGCCGGCGAATCGCCAAAGCAGCTGTCAGGCTGTCGCCCTTATCGTGGCGTGATCGCTGAGGCACCCTTCCACCTGCCTTCGACGCGAAACTCGTTGCCGTCCGGGTCGGCCAACACAACAGCACCGCTCGGCTCGACTTCCAGCCGAGTGGCCCCGAGCGAGACCAGCCGGTCGACCTCCGCCTGCTGATCCCCACCGGCGGGGGTGAGGCTGAAGCGTTGCCGGTTCCGCACAGCTTTCGGGGTCACGGGCGGTCCTCCCCACGCGACCTTTGTGCCGCCGTGCGGCGACTGGATCGCGGTCTCCTCGTTCTGGTCCCAGACCAGCGGCCAGCCCAGCGCCGCACTCCAGAAGAGACCCACCTCCCGGGTGCCGTCGCAGGCCAGCTCCCCGAGGAAGCCGCACCCAGCGAGGAAGGAGTTGCCAGCTTCGATCACGCAGAATTCGTTGCCCTCGGGGTCGGCGAGAACGACGTGCTCCTCCTCGGGGAGCTGCCCGACGTCGAGGTGGCGAGCGCCGAGCCGCAGCGCCGTCGCGACCGTGTCCTGCTGATCGGCGGCGCTGGCGCTGGTCAGGTGAATATGCATGCGGTTCGGCCCCGCCTTCCCCGCGCGGCTCGGGACGAACCGGAGGCTCAGCTGAGCATCCTCGCCGCGCAGGAACGCACCACCGGCGTCCTCGATGACCTCCCGGCCGAGAACGCCGGACCAGAACCGGGCCAGGCCGGCCGCGTCGTGCGCGTCGAAGGTCACCGTCAGTGGTCGTGAGCTCATGACCGCACAGTAGACATTCGTCAGCAACTGTCAAACTGCACAGGAGCCCGGCGTAGAGATCACCTGGAGTCGCTGATCTAGCCAAGCCGATCAACGACCACGCGCTGGCTCTCGCCGGCCGGAGGGAGGCTGCCTCGGGGGCCCGGAACTTTCCTCAGGGCGCGACTTTCCTGGCTCAGTGAAGTAGGCTATTCAGCGAAGTTGCCACCCAAAGCCAAACTTTCCTAATCGAGGAAAGTTGGCTTGCCAGGAAAGTTGGCTGCTGAGATGTCTGAGCCAAACCTACTTGACCAGGCAAAGGCCCACCTTCAGGAGTTGCTGCCCGACTACATCCAGGTAGATGAGCCACCTGGCCGAGAATCTCGTGATCGAGATGCGCTGTGGGCCCTGTCAGCGCAGACAGGTCGCGGCGACGTCATCGTCGAAGCGAGGTCGAAGCTCAGCCCACGCGATGTGCTTGGCCTTTTCCACGGGCCGGCGAACCGGAGGGCGGTGCAGAACGGAGCCACACTGCTGGTCGTGGCGCCGTGGCTGAGCCAGACAACACGAGAGGCACTGCAGGACCGAGGCATCTCGTTCCTCGACCTCACCGGCAACGTCCTGGTCCGAGCCGAGCGCCCGGCGGTCTACGTGCGGCTACAGGGGGCGCAACGTGATCCGGCACCACGGCCGCAATCAGCGGCGACATTGCAGGGCGCCAAGGCTCGGCGTCTGGTGCGGACCCTGGTGGATCATCGGCCACCGTATCGGCTGACGCAACTGGCAGCAGTGACCGGGCTGAGCCAGTCTTACGTGTCCAAGCTGTTGGACACCTTGCACGACCAAGCGCTGGTGGACCGACCTCGCCGCGGCGAGGTGAAGGACGTTGCCTGGTTCCGGTTGCTGGACGTGGCGGGGAGGTCATACACGCCGTTCCGAAATTCGCAGGCAACCCCGTTCGTGGCGCCGGCAGGCGCGGCAGCCTTCTACAAACAGCTGGCGAGCGATCCCGACGCACCGACAGTCGCCGTGACCGGGGCCTTTGCCGCGCGGGAGGTGGCTCCCGTCGCCGGCGCGGCGCAGCTGGCGGTGTACTCCACCGAGCTGGAAGAACTCCGAAGGTTCGGCCGGCTGGTGCCTACCGACGAGGGCGCGGATGTGGTGGTACTGCATCCGGACGATGCATGGGTGATGCGGGGAACCCGGACGGTCGGCGGGCTCCCGCATGTCGCGTTGAGCCAGCTCGTGCTCGACTGCGTGAACGGCCCCGGGCGGCTGCCCGAGCAGGGCGAGGCGGTCCTTCGATGGATGGTCGATCACGAACAGCAGTGGCGGGCACGTTCTCTGTCCTAAAGGGATGGTCGGTAGCCTGGCGACATGGATCCTGCCTACGTTGCGGCACGCCAGGCATTGCTCACCGCGCTGATCGCGTTGGACAGAAGCCCAAGCCCGGTAGTACTGATCGGCGCTCAGGCGGTGTACCTGCGCACGGGGCAGGCGTCGTTCGACGTGTCGGTGGATCCGTACACCACCGATGCCGATCTCGCGCTGAACCCGGACGTGCTGGGCGGGGAGCCACAACTGGAACAGGTGATGCGGGCGGCGGGCTTCGATCGGCTGAGCCAGCCCGGCGCCTGGTTCACCCACGTTCGGATGCCTGACGGCACGACTCGTTCGGTGGAGGTGGACCTCATGGTGCCGGAGGCAGTCGCTGGGCCGGGCCGCCGGGCCGCCCGACTGCCGGAACAGGCGGCTGGCGTGGCCCGGCGAGGGCCCGGGCTGGAAGCAGCGATCATCGACTACAGCCGGATGACGGTGCCGAGCCTCGACAAATCCGACCGGCGGACTGCCGAGGTGAATGTGGCGGGTACGGCCGCGCTGCTGATTGCAAAGGCGCACAAGCTGTTCGAGCGTATCGGGGATGAGCGGAAGCGCGGGCAGCCGTCGGATCGGGTGAAGCCCAAGGACGCCGGCGACATTTATCGACTGGCATCATTGGCGGAGCCTGCCGAGGACATCGGTCGGCGGCTGCGCGCGCTCGCCGAGCATGAGATGGCAGGTGGCACCGTGCGCAGCGGCGTCGACTACCTCAGCGAGTTATTCAGTCGGCGAGGCCAGCGTGGCGTTGAACTGGCGAAGGTGGCCCTGAGTGCTCCGGGCGGCGTGCCGCCGACGCGCATCGAGGCGGTTCTCTCGAATTACATGCGGGAACTGCGCGAGGCATATGACGACCGGTGACCCGAGCCGGTCGGAGCGGCCACGCCTCGGGCAGAACGGATCCTCAGCCGTCACGGGGTGCGCGGCGGCGCGGCGGTGGCGGGACCATCGCCGCGTTCCCCCCGTGCAGCTGCTGCTGCGTCGGCTCCGGCACCCCCAGCCGCGCCAACATGTCCGCATACCGCCGCCGCGCCTCCAGCGCCTTCGCCGGTGTGGCGCTGCGGGCATACGCACGCAGCAGCACCTGCCACGCCTCATCATCGTGCGGGTCCAACGAGATGCACTGCTCGGCGGCCCGGATCGCGTCGGCGACGTTGCCCTGGGTCAGCTCGGCCGTGGCCAGCTCCCGCGCCACCCGCGTGGCTAGATGCCGGTACTGCTCCCGCGCCTCAACAGCCCATTCGGCGGGCCCCTCCTCGGGCAGCAGTTCCCCACCGTACGCGGCCAGCGCCGCGCGCATCGCGTCCACTTCGGACGCGAAGCTGCCGGATCGGCGCTGCTGCTGCCACCGCTGCACCGCCTCGGTGAACGCCGCCGTATCGGCGTAACTGCCTGTCGGCAGCACGATCCCGTACGCGTCGCCGGAGCGCAGCAGCATCTGCGCCTTCCCGCGTCCGCTGTCGGGTTCGAGCAGTCCGCGCAGTGCCGAGATGGTCACCTGCAGGTTGCGGGTCGCGGCGGCCGGGGCCAGGTCGGACCAGAGCGCCTCGATGAGCACTTCGCGGTGCACGAACCGGCCCGCGTGCATGGCCAGCAGGCGCAGCGCGCTGCGGGCGCGCGGGCGGACCTGCGCCAGGTCGACCGGGCGGCCGCTGATCGCCATCGCGAAGCCACCGAAGCAGCGGATCTGTACGGCGGGCGCGGGGTTGGCGGTGGCGCCCGCCGCGTACGTGGCGACCCAGAACTTGAACGTCGTACGGGGCAGTTCCGCCTCGGCCGCCCGGTCCGCGGCGGCCCGCAGCAACACCGCCCGGCGCAGCGGGTCGGCCACCGCGACGGCCAGCATGCCCGCCACCGCGGCGCCGGGCACCCGGGCGGCCTCGGCCCGGTCGATGGCGGCCTGCGCCTCGCGGGCCGCTGCGGGATCGGCGCGGCGGGCCCGGGCCAGCGCCCAGAAGGCGTCCGCCCAGGCGGCGATGGATTCGGCGCCCATCTCGGTGGCCTCGGCGGAGAGCGCGGCCAGCCGCTCCTCGTCGAGCCGTCCGTCGCGCACCTCGCAGATCACGCCCACGGAGGTGACCAGCATGTGCCCCCACCGGTCACCGGCCCGCCGGCAGGCGGCCGCGACCGCGTACGCGTCCACCGCCGTGTACGGGCTGCGCCCGAGCGCCCGCGCCCCCAGCGCCAGCCGGGCGACCCAGCCGAGGCCCAGCATCTCGGCCTCGTCGGCGATCCGTTCCAGGGCGGCGGGCGACGCCTTGCCCCGGGCGACGGCCAGGCAGGTACGCACGAGCCGCAGCCCGAGCAGGGCGACCGCCGAGTCGCTGGCGTCGATGCCGACGGTGTGCGTCTCGCGGGTGATCTCGTCCGGCACTCCGCCGCCGTAGACCGCGCCGACCAGCCGGATGAGTTCCGCCTCGGCGGGGGTCAGCTCGGTGACCCGGCGGGTGTTCTGGACCGCGTTGGGGCCGACGGCCACCCGCAGCCAGGCGGTCCAGTGCAGACCTCTGGGGGGCAGCGACTCGGCCAGCAGCGATTCGACCTCGCCGAGCTGGCTCCGGACCGCCAGCAGGCCGACCTCGCCGCTCACGTCGGCGCGGGAGGCGAACATCGCCTCGGCGGCACGGAAGCGGTCGCGGGCCTCGGGCAGCTGCGCGTTGTTGAGGTGGTGTTCCGCTTCGGCGTAGACCAGCCACGGTTCGTCGTCGCGTTGCGCGGCGGGGACCAGTTCGAGCAGGTCGACGGCAGGTGGGCGGACCACGATCGGGCCGTTCTCGGCCAGCAGCAGTTGCAGGGCGGGCCAGTCGCCCGCGCGGGCCAGGGAGCGGGCCGCCTCGGCGGGCGCGTCCTCGTCGAGCAGGACTTCGGCGCTGCGCCGGTGCCATTCGCGCAGGCCCACCGGCCCGAGCTGCTCACCCAGCAGTTGCGCGAGGTGCGCGCGGAACGGCGGCTCGTACCGGTAGCGGTCGCCGTGCGCGGTCATCGGCAGCGCGTACGTGCCGATCAGGCCGTCCAGCGTCGCGGCGGCGACCGGCGCGCCGGTGAGCCGGGCGCACCGGTCGGGGGTCAGCACGTCCAGCACGCAGGTGCGTACGAGCAGGTCGAGGATGTCGGCGGGCAGCCCGGCCAGCACGGACTCGTCGAAGAACTGGCGGAACGCGGGCCAGCGTTCCAGCGGCGCGCCGGCGGCCCGGCAGCGGTCGGCCATGGGCCGGCCACGGATGGCGCGGTGGAACAGCGCGAGCCCGGCGGGCCAGCCACCGGTACGGCGGGCCAGCAGCGCGGCCTCCTCGGGTGGCAGCGGCTCGCCGTACACCTCGTCGAGCAGGCGCTCCACCTCCCAGCGGCGGAACCGCAGGTCGTCGAGGCCGATCAGGCCGCCGTCCCCGGCGAGTTCGTGGCGCAGCAGCGGCAGGCCGGGCGGCCGCCGGGCGGCCAGCACGATCTGTACGCCACGGGGCCGGCGCGCCAGCACCCGGGCGACGACCTGCTCTCCGGGCGTACCGATGAGGTGGTGGATGTCGTCGAGGGTGAGCAGCAGTCCGCCCGGGTCCAGCGCGGCGTCCGCCATCGCCTCCAGCACCGCGGTGGACTCGTCGCGGGCCTCGGCGACGAGGCGTCGGGCGTCGCTCCAGGTACGCGCGGCCTCGGCGGCGGGCAGGTCCGGCGGCCCGGCCGGGGCGGGTCCGGGCTCCAGGCGGGTGCGGCGGGCGGCGAGGACGGCCTCGACGAGCCGCGCCGCGGTGTCGCCGTGGGCCACCTCCATGGCGTCCGCCTGGTAGGCGGCGGCCGGGCCGGGATGGCGGCGCGCGTACTGCGCCAGCAGGGTGGACTTGCCGAAGCCGGCCGGTGCGAGCACCAGGACGGGCGCCGCCGCGGTGGCCGCGTCGAGCTGGTCGAACAGCCGCACTCGCGCGAGCCCCAGATGTCCCCGTGCTCGGTGATCCACCTGCCGCCGATCCCTTCCGGTCGAGCCCACGCCGCCGTCGACGACCGGCGTCGTGACGGTGCCTTATCATGCCGGACTTCAGCCACATCCATGAAGTCCGATGATCCGAGAATCCCATGGGAAACGGCGCGAGATCTCATTAAGGCAGGCAGGCGACAGCATCGACATCAGATCGTCGCAGAATGCATTATCCATCGAGAGCTTCGCCGCGCTCTGGGGAAGGTCTGACCTATCGCCTTCAGGTCAAGAAGGACTCAAGCGTGAGATCGCTACGCCGATAAGGGGCCCCGCACGGCTGGCGCGGCCAGCGGTCGATCACTGGGGATCACCTGCCAGAAGGGCAACAGCTATGCGGCACCGGCTCGACAATTCCTCGCGCCCCACGGAGCACCGGCGCGGCCCGCTGGGCCGGTTGGCCGACCTGCCACTGGCAGCCAAGTTCTTCATCGCGCTGACGCTGCTGGCCGCGACCGCGCTGGGCACCGCCTGGAGTGGCCTGGTCGCCCAGCAGCGGGCCAACGCGGCCGCCCGGGACACCTACCAGCACGCCCTGCTCCCGTCGAACGCGCTGGAGTCGCTGCGGGCCTCGGCGTTGCGCAGCTTCCTGCACCTCACGACCCTGGCGTCGGCGCGGGACCAGCAGGCGGTCACCGGGAAGATCCAGCAGATCCGCGCCGAGGACGCGGTCCAGGACAAGGCGTTCGCGACGTACCAGCAGCTGGGGAAGCTCGGCAAGGACCCGCGCGTCGCCCAGGTCAAGGGCACGCTCACGTCCTTCCGCGCCGAGCGGGACGCGACGCTGCTGCCCGCCGCCGAGGCCGGACAGACCCAGGCCTACCTGGCGCGCTTCACCGAGCTGTGGCCGGGCCTGACCCAGACCGGTGCGGTCATCACCACCCTGATCAATGAGGAGACCGCGCTGGCCGCCAAGCAGGCCAAGGCGGCCGAGGCCTCGTACCAGACGAACCGGCTGTTCGTCATCGGCATCCTCTGCGTCGGTCTGCTGCTCGCGTTCGGGGCGGCGTGGGCGGTGATCCGCCAGAGCGTCCGGTCCATCAAGCGGATGGCGGCCGTGCTGAACCGCGTCAGCGCGGGCGACCTCACGCAGCAGGTCGAGGTCACCTCCGGTGACGAGATCGGCCGCATGGGGCACGCGCTCAACCACGCCACCAACAGCATGCGTACGACCCTGAGCGAGCTGGACAGGTCGGCCGCCGACCTGGCCACGTCGGCCCGTCACCTGACCGAGGTCTCCGCCACCATCGCGGGCGGCGTCGACGAGGTCGGCAGCGAGGCCGACGCGGTGGCCATGGCCGCGGGCAACGTCTCGGACAACGTTTCCGCGCTGGCCACGGCGAGCGAGCAGATGGGCGCCTCCATCCGGGAGATCTCCCTCAACGCGGGGCAGGCCGCCGAGGTGGCCACCCAAGCCGTCACGGTCGCCGAGTCGACCACCGCCGTGGTCGCCCAGCTCGGTGAGTCGTCCGCACAGATCAGCGACGTGGTCAAGGCCATCACCGCGATCGCCGCGCAGACCAATCTGCTGGCCCTCAACGCCACCATCGAGGCCGCCCGCGCCGGGGAGTCCGGCAAGGGCTTCGCCGTGGTCGCCACGGAGGTCAAGGACCTGGCCCAGGAGACCGCCCGGTCCACCGAGGACATCGCGAACCGGGTCGAAGCCATCCAGCGGGACACCAACAAGGCGGTCGAGGCGATCGCCAGCATCACCACCATCATCGGGCAGATCAGCGAATACCAGACCACGATCGCCTCGGCGGTGGAGGAGCAGACCGCCACCAGCCAGGAGATCAACCGCAGCGTCAGCGACGCCGCGGGGGCCTCGGCGGGCATCGCCAGCAACGTGTCGGCGGTCGCCAGCGCCAGTCAGGTGGCCAGCAGCGGCGTCATCCAGACCCACGTCGCCGCCGAGCAGGTCGCGCAGATGTCCAACGACCTCAAGCAACTGGTCTCCCGCTTCACCATCTGATCAGGCGGGGTCGGCGCCGTCCGGGCGCCGACCCCCGTCAGCTTCGGCGCGCCTGCCACATCGGGCGGGTCATCTCGTACTCGACCTCGCCCGCGTCCGCTCCCGGCAGTGGCTCGTCCCAGGACGGGAAGAAGGTCCGGACGTACCGCATCCCGACGGCCGCCATGACGCGGCGGGATCCGCTGTTCACGGCCATGGTCTGGGCGATCACGCGCCGTTGCCCGACCGTGTCGAACGCGTGCCGCAGCATGGCCCGCGACGCCTCGCTGGCCAGCCCCTTGCCCCAGTGCCGACGCGGGAGGCGGTAACCCAGGTCGCTGACGGGCTGGTCCGCGCCGTGCGCCGGGGGCAGCATCAGGAGCGCGACGAACTCGCCGTCCGGTTCGTGCTCGGGCGCGACCGAGCCGCGGCGGCCCCCGTCCGACGCGAACGCCATCCAGTAGCCCAGCCCGTCCGCCGTGGCCGCCGAGGCCATCCGCCGCGTGTGGGCGGCGGCCACCTCGTCCCGGGAGTGCGCGCGTCCGCTGATGAAGCGCAGCACCTCCGGATCGGAGTCCAACCCGACCTCCAGCTCGAAGTGCCGGTCGGCCAGCGGCACCAGCAGCAGGCGATCGGTACGCAGAATCGGTTGCGGCATGCCGCAACGATCACACGTCTGCTTTCGGCTGTGCGCGCTCGCCCCCGCCGGCCCGGTCCCGCCCACATAAATGATCTTGCGTGCCCGCGAGGCCTAGCCTCAGGGCCTCAGTCGGAGAAAACCTCGGCGGCAGTGGATAGATCCGCCCGCCCCGGGCGTCTGTATCTGCGGTCAAGGAACTGGGGCGGGTGAGTGGACGAAAACGAGCGGACGCAACTGACCGAGTTCGTGACGAGCCGTACTCCGGCGCTGATGCGGGTGGCCTACCTGCTCACCGGGGACCGGCACGCCGCGGAGGACCTCCTGCAGTCGGCGCTGGCCAGGACCATCGCGAAATGGCCCAGCCTGCGCAACGCCGACCCGGAGGGCTACATCCGTACGGTCATGCACCGCGAGCAGCTGAGCTGGTGGCGGCGGCTACGCCGCTACCGGGAGATCCTTCTCAACCCCGTCAATGAGGTCGCTGATCCAGATTCGAGCACCGACACCGACATCCGGCTCGCGATGCGTACGGCGCTGCGGCGGCTCCCGCCGACCCAACGCACCGTGGTGGTCCTCCGCTACTACGAGGACCTCACCGAGACCCAGGTCGCCGAGGTGCTGGGGTGCTCGGTCGGAACCGTACGGAGCCGGACGCACCGGGCGATCGCCCGCCTGCGGAAACTGCTGCCGGACATCGATCGCCTGGAGGTGCTGCGATGAGCACCGCGTTTGAGGACCTCATCCGCTCCGCTCTGTCCCAACTAGCCGAGGAGGCACCGACTGTGACAGGCCAGCTCGAACGAGCGGAGCAACGGATGCGGACCCGCCGCCGCGTGGTCCTGGGGATGGCGGTGGCGGGCGCGGTGGGCGCCATGGTCATCGCCGCGCCCCTGGCGTTCGCCGACGGCGGCGCCCCGCACAAGCCACCGGCCGCCCCGGGGGCCCCGCACAGCACGGCCCCGGCGCCGCTGCCCTCCACGCCGGCCCCGGAGCCGTCCTGGCCGACGCCGCTGCCGTCCGGCTCGGCGCCCCTGCCCTCCGGGCCGACAGCGGAGCCGTCCTGGCCAACGCCGGTGCCGTCCACCCCATCGGCGCCACCGGAGACCAGCGCGCCGGGCCCCGACCCCACCCCGACGATGCCGTCGAGCGGCTACCCCACGCCGGCGCCGACCACCCCGCACGCCTCGCGTCCCGCGCCCGGCCCGTCCACCTTCGCGACCCCCTACCCGACCACCCCGACCACCCCGGCCCCGATCCGGTAGCGCCGCGGCGGGCCCCGGCTCCCACCAGGTGGTGAGCCGGGGCACCAGCCCCGCCTGCACCGGCGGGCACCCCGCGGCCTCGGGTACACTTCGTTTCGCGGCTCGCAGTGCTACTGCCTCGAGCCGCCTTTCGATGTCGACCATCATGCGCCGGGACCCGACTGGTCTGTGTCGCGCAGGACGACCCTTCCAGGTTCGGAGATTTCATGGCGGCCCGCCGCCCGTACAACACACCTTCGTCTTCAGACGTCACATTCGCCGAGCTCGGCCTGCCCGCCGCGCTCATCGATGCGCTCGCCGCCAACGGCGTGACCAGGCCCTTCCCCATCCAGGCCGCGACCCTGCCCGACGCGCTGAGCGGCCGCGACGTACTCGGCCGCGGCCGCACCGGTTCAGGCAAGACGTACGCGTTCGTGCTGCCCCTGCTGGCCCGGCTGGCCGCCAGCCGGTCGCCGCGCAAGCCCGGACGCCCGCGCGCCCTGATCCTCGCGCCCACCCGCGAGCTCGCCACCCAGATCGCGGCGTCGATGGCGCCGCTGGCCGAGGCGCTGTCCCTGCGTACCCTGACCGTTTTCGGCGGGGTCGGCCCCAACCCGCAGATCGCCGGCCTGCGCAAGGGCGTGGATGTCCTCGTGGCCTGCCCGGGACGTCTCGCCGACCACGTGCAGGCCGGACACGCGCGCCTCGACGCCGTCGAAGTCACCGTGCTCGACGAGGCCGACCACATGGCCGACCTCGGCTTCCTGCCGGTCGTCCGACGGCTGCTGGAGCAGACACCACGCTCCGGGCAGCGGCTGCTGTTCTCGGCCACCCTCGACGCCGGCGTCGACGTCCTGGTCCGCCAGTTCCTCACCAAGCCGGTGACCCACAGCGTCGACTCGGCGCTCTCCCCGGTCGCGGCGATGTCGCATCACGTCCTGCACGTCCGCGACGACGAGCGGTTCGGGGTGCTGGTCGACCTGGCCGCCGCGCCCGGCCGCACGGTGGTCTTCACCCGCACCAAGCGGGGCGCGAAGACCCTCACGCGGCGCCTCGCCGCTGCCGGGGTGCCGGCCGTCGAGCTGCACGGCAACCTCGCTCAGAACGCCCGCAACCGCAACCTGACGGCGTTCTCCGACGGCTCCGCGACCACGCTGGTGGCGACGGACATCGCCGCCCGCGGCATCCACGTCGACGACGTCAACCTCGTCATCCACGCCGATCCGCCGGTCGAGCACAAGGCGTACCTGCACCGTTCCGGTCGCACGGCGCGGGCCGGCGCCGAGGGCACGGTGATCACGCTGATGACCGACAGCCAGGTCTCCGAGGTACGCGACCTGATCCGCAAGGCGGGCATCGCGGCCGCGACCACGCGGGTGCGGCCCGACAGCCCGAAGCTCGCCGAACTCGCCCCGGGCGAGCGTACGTTCGTCGCGCCGCCGGTGGCCGAACCGGCCGCCGCCGAGGCGCCGCGGCACGCCCGCTCGGCCCGCACCGGCGCCCGGCGTCCCGCCCAGGCGCGCACCGCTCAGCCACGCACCGCCCAGACCCGGACGGGCCAGTCACACACCGCCCAGCCGCGCACCGCCCAGTCACACGCCGCCCAGTCGCACACCGCCCAGGCTCGGACGGCCCAGAGCCGGACCGCCTCGGGTCGCGGCAGGTCGGGTGCGCCGGCCCCGGCGCCCCGGTCGGGGTCCGGGCGCGGCGACGCGGCCACGGCGGTGGCACCGGCCGCGCGCCACTCCGGCGCCTCGGCGTTCTCGGCCCGGACCCGGGTCGGCGGCCGCCGCGGCGGCCGTTGACCGGCGCCGTCACGGCGCTCTCCCGGCGCGGCTGCGCGGGCAGCGGGAAGTAACTGCACCAGTCACAACGAAGCGGCCCGGCTCATGACGAGCCGGGCCGCTTCGCACGCTCTGACGTCAGAGAGCGGTGGTGGTACGCCGGCGACGCACCAGCACGAGGCTGGCGATACCCACGCCGATCAGGGCCACACCCGAGAGCAGGAACAGCGTAAGGCTGGGACCGGTGAGCGGCAGGCCGCCGTCCTTGTCCTCGTCCCCGCCGGCGGAACCCGCGACCGGCTTGGTGTCCGAAGTGGTCGTCTGGTCACCCCCGGCCGGCTTGACCTGGATGCCGGTGTCGGCGCCCGTACCCGTGCCCGTGCCCGGCTTGGTAACCGTGCCCGGCTTGGTAACCGTGCCCGGCTTGGTAACCGTGCCCGGCTTAGTGACCGTGCCCGGCTTGGTGACCGTGCCCGGCTTGGTGCCGCCCGGCTTGGTTACCGTGCCGAGGTCGACACCGCCCGGGTTGGTGACCGTGCCCGGGTTCGTGGTCGCGGTCACGCAGACGCCGGTGACCGTCAGGTCGACGGGCTTGGTGGCCTGCTCGATCGTCTCACCCTCGGCGAGCTTGCGGTTGTCGAGCGTCGCGCCCGCCGCGGTGAGCTTCCACCCGCTCGGAAGGGTCAGCGCGACGGCCTCACGGTCGGCACCGAAGGCGACCGTCATGGCGCCGTCCAGCCCCAGTTCCTTGGGCAGGCTGCCCAGCTCGCCCGTGAAGATGATCTTCCCGGGGTTCGTGGGGTCGATGCCCCAGCCCCCAGCCGCAACCTTCAGGTCGTCCGTAGCGCTCACGAACGAGGCGTTGAAGGTGCTGAACTTTCCGTTCACCTTGGTGTCGAACTTCCACGTCTCGAATCCGGCCTTGGGCTTCGAGACACCCGTGCAATCGGCGCGGACATCCGCGGCCGTCAACGGCTTCTGCGTCAGGAGCACCGCGATGACGGGCACCTCCACGCCGGGTGCCGCAGCGGCCGCGGGCGCGGCGAGAGTCATCCCCCCGCCGATGGCCATACCCGCGGTCAAAGCGAGCGCGCCGAAGCGGTTGATACCCATGAATCCTCCCCGTTTATCGATGATCGCGAGTAAACCTCGCAGAGATACGGAGGGTGTGCAAGGGGCCACTGGGGCAGGCGTGACTTACAAAAATGGATCAAGTTCGGGCAAGATCCATCTCTCGCCCAGTGATCCACAACACATTGATGAACCACCACTGGACGGGCTGTTAAGTGAACGCGCTTCCACCGGCCGACAGCAGGCCACAGGCCCGAGAACGCAGACGAAGGGCGGGGGCCATCACGCAGGGGTGCGCTGGCCGAATAGAAATGTCGCGGCGGGATACCTGGTTGGGTGACGACCCCCGCCGTCGTGACTCCAGCTGTGCCCGCACGTACTGCGCGACGAACCGACACAGCCGGTCGGAGCGGCACAACGCCGTGGTGTGGGCAACCGGGCGGCAACCGGACAAGGGCCTCGGCCGCAACCGGCTGGCGTCAGCATGAGTGCACTGCGGATCGGCGGGCATGAATCGCCTTGCCGGCTGCACTCGAGGAATGGGAAGCCCCCAGATGCGCCTACTGAAGACGACAGCAACGTCGCTGCTGGCGGTAGCGGCCGCGATGGCGTTCGCTGTTCCGGCCCAGGCCGGCCCCCGCGACTCCGACCACGACGGCATGCCGAACCGGTGGGAGAAGAAGCACGGACTCAACCCCCACAGCAGGGCAGACGCGAAGAAGGACCCCGACCACGACGGCTTGAGCAACCGGCGTGAGTACAAGCTGCGCGGCAACCCCCACGACGAGGACACCGACAACGACGGGCAGGACGACGGCGACGAACGCCGGACCCGCACGAAGGTCAACAAGGCCGACAGCGACCGGGACGGGATCCTCGACGGCGACGAGGACGCCGACCGTGACGGCGTCGCGAACGAGGACGAGGACGACGCGTACGAGCGCTGCGCCGCCGACGACGACGACCGGGACCGCGACTTCGTCGCCGACGAGGACGAGAACGAACTGCACCTACGCGTCGGTGACGCCGACAGCGACGACGACGGCGTACGCGACGGTGCCGAGGACCGCGACGGCGACGGGGCGAGCAACGAGGACGAGGACGACAAGAACGGCGACGCCTGCAACGGCGACCGCGACCGCGACGGCAAGTCCGACGAGGACGAGGGTGACCGGTTCGGCACCATCACCTCATTCGACGCCGGCACCGGCACTCTTGTGGTGACCACCGTGGCGAGCCGTCGGGTCAGCGTTGAG
The DNA here is from genome assembly GCF_004217545.1 of Krasilnikovia cinnamomea. Lineage (NCBI taxonomy): Bacteria > Bacillati > Actinomycetota > Actinomycetes > Micromonosporales > Micromonosporaceae > Krasilnikovia > Krasilnikovia cinnamomea. Next base: position 3,689,126 of record NZ_SHKY01000001.1, on the reverse strand, counting down.
GTGACGGACGACACCGAGATCGAACTCGGCGACGAATCCGGCCACGACGAAGGCGATGGCAGCACCACCGACCTGGTAGCCGGGGCCGGCGTCGCCGAGTTGGAGATCGACCGTGAGACCCGCGATCTGGAGAAGATCAAACTGCTCTGACGCACGATCCGGGAGCCGCCGTCGCGGGAAGGCTTGCCCCTTGCCCGCGACGGCCTCTGACCGAGCCTCTACCTGCATAGGTGCGGCATGACCGGGGTATGGAGGTTGGGTGACGACCCCCGCCGGGGGCGACGGCGACAACCCTGGTCGGGGAGAGCGAGGTCTGTCGGCCGTTAGCGTCTAGCCCTCGCTACACCTCGACAGCTGCCACCCTTTGGCGGCGGCTGTCGGACCTTCGGCTGACTTTCTGCTGACCTCGGCGCCGCGACTGGGAGCAGTTGTTCCCCGCCGTGTTACTGATCCGACGATGAGGCTCGCCCGGGTGGCTGCAGCCGCCCGGGCGCCAAGCCCGGACGCGCCGTGGGCTGCGTGTCACACCCCGCAGCTATCGTTGATCCATGGTGAGCCGGAGGGACGCCCGTGCCCGGCGTCGAGTCGTACGCGTGATGTCGCGTCGGTACTTGTTGGCGCCCCCTGCGCAGGGGCGTTCTGGCGCCGCCGACCTCCACTCGCGCTACGCCAAGGCCTACCCCACCGACGTCATGACCAAGGTCGCCGCCGACCTCGCCGCCCCGCTCACCATGAGCATCCGGGCCGCCGCGATGGGCGCCTTCCCCACCGAGGCCATGACTAGCGCGCTCGACAACCTCCACTCGCGCTACGCCAAGGCCTACCCCACCGACGTCATGACCAAGGTCGCCGCCGACCTCGCCGCCCCGCTCCGGACCGCCGCCATGCGGCCCTCCCCCGTCGAGGTCATGACCAACGCGGTCGACGACCTCCACTCGCGCTTCGCCAAGGCCTACCCCACCGACGTCATGACCAAGGTCGCCGCCGACCTCGCCGCCCCGCTCACCATGAGCATCCGGGCCGCCGCGATGGGCGCCTTCCCCACCGAGGCCATGACCAGCGCGGTCGACGACCTCCACTCGCGCTACGCCAAGGCCTACCCCACCGACGTCATGACCAAGGTCGCCGCCGACCTCGCCGCCCCGCTCACCATGAGCATCCGGGCCGCCGCGATGGGCGCCTTCCCCACCGAGGCCATGACCAGCGCGGTCGACGACCTCCACTCGCGCTACGCCAAGGCCTTCCCCACCGACGTCATGACCAAGGTCGCCGCCGACCTCGCCGCCCCGCTCCGGACCGCCGCCATGCGGCCCTCCCCCGTCGAGGTCATGACCAACGCGGTCGACGACCTCCACTCGCGCTACGCCAAGGCCTTCCCCACCGACGTCATGACCAAGGTCGCCGCCGACCTCGCCGCCCCGCTCACCATGAGCATCCGGGCCGCCGCGATGGGCGCCTTCCCCACCGAGGCCATGACCAGCGCGCTCGACGACCTCCACTCGCGCTACGCCAAGGCCTTCCCCACCGACGTCATGACCAAGGTCGCCGCCGACCTCGCCGCCCCGCTCACCATGAGCATCCGGGCCGCCGCGATGGGCGCCTTCCCCACCGAGGCCATGACCAGCGCGCTCGACAACCTCCACTCGCGCTACGCCAAGGCCTACCCCGCCGAGGCCATGACCAACGCGCTCGACGACCTCCACTCGCGCTTCGCCAAGGCCTTCCCCACCGAGGCCATGACCAGGGGCGCCGCCGACCTCGCCGCCTCCCTCGCCAAGGGCATCGTCGAAATCGACGTCGAGCGCCACGCTGCAGAGTCCCCCGGTCATGGAACTCCTGAAGGCCGCGGTGTTCGCCGTCCCTTGACGGATACGGAGCGGGTCTGGATACGGGTCGCGCTTGTGTACGTCGCGATCGCCGTGGTTCAGCACTTGGCGAGCTTCGCGACCGCGACCAGCCCCCGCTTCGATCCAGAAAAGTTCGTGAATCACCATATTCAGGCCCTCAGTATCGCGCTTAGCGTCTACGCGATCTTGATTGCCAATAAGAAGTAGTCGCGGTTCGCAGGCGTCCCTGCGTCAGCCGTGGTGCCGCTCACCGGCAGTCGCCCGCCGCCCCCGGCCGTGGCCTGCCCTTTCAGATCACGCGCCACCGCCCTCCGTCACCGAGTCGTCGTGCGACGCCATGACTGGTCGGCGGGGATGCGGGCTGGCTGCTGCCTCGACTTCACAGCGATCGGAGAGAATGGCGTGGTGACGACGACAGCGCCCGACCCACAGGCTGAGTGGTGGACGACAAAGGACGTAGCGGCGTACCTCGGGCTGCGCATCGGCACGGTCAGCTCCTACCGACAGCGCGGGCAGATGCCGGACCCTGATCAGACGGTCGGCCGACTGCACATGTGGCGGCCCGCCACAATCATCGAGTGGCACGCCTCGCGCCCACGGCCAGGCGTCGGAGGGCGGCCAGTTCCCGGATCGTCCACGTGACGCGGCCCGAGGCGGCCTGCGCGCCGCTCGACCCGGACAACGCACGAACGGCCCTGACTGAGGCCTGCGCAGAGGTCGGTCTCGACGATTCTGGCGCGGAGCTGATCAGACTCGGATCGAATGCGATCTTCCGGCTCCGCTCAGCACCTGTGATCGTGCGAGTCATGCGCAGCGTCGAACAATTCGCTGACGCTGGGCGTGAAGTCGAGGTGGCACGCTGGCTCGGCAAATCAGGAATTCCCGCCATCCGTGTCACCGATGATCCTCAGCCTCTGAAAGCGGCCCGCCGAACGGTGACCCTATGGGTCTCGGTTAGCGATGGCGTGGAGTACGGCACTACGTCGGAGCTTGGCGCTGCACTGCGCGCACTACACAAGCTTCCGGCACCCCGCGAGTTAGAGCTTCCGGGCCTGACGCCGTTCGACCGGGCTAGTAGCCGGATAACCGACGCCGCCACGCTATCGCCGAGCGAGCGCGATTTCCTGACCGAACGCGGTATAGCACTTCGCAGCGCCCATGCGGGCCTCAAGTATGCACTTCCAAGCGGCCCTATTCACGGCGACGCTAACGTCGGGAACTTGCTCCGGGATCGTAACGGAAAAGCGGTACTTTCGGACCTGGATGACTTTGCCACCGGCCCGCGAGAATGGGACCTCATCCAAACCGCCATGTATTTCGAACGGTATGGCTGGCACACGGAAGAGGAGTACACCGCATTCTGCGCCTCGTACGGATTCGACGTAATGCAATGGCAGGGATACGGCACGCTGGCAGATGTAAAGGAATACATGATGGTGACCTGGCTGGCGCAGAATGCGAGACCCGGCACCAAAACTGCTAGCGAGCTGTCTCGGAGGGTGCGCACTCTTCGGACAGGTCGCGGTCACCGCGAATGGAAGCCCTTCTAAGCCGCCGACGCAATCCACAGATGATGGCCGCCATGCTCAGCTTCCAACTCGCGAACAACGGCGAGATGTTCAAAAGGCACTAACGCTGCGCGGAACTGCTTCACATACTCCGCGCAGCGTGCGGACTTGACCTGCCGCGCCAGCACCAGGGCGCCGGCCAGCGTGGCGCACGCCGCCTCAACGTCCTTGCCGTGCAACTCACCGGCCGCCCTGACCATCGTTACGAAGAAGTCGCTTCGCGCGGACGCCCCGGCGTTAGCCAAAGCATGTTCCGCGTAGGTCATCGCATCGCCTCCACGGCCGAGGTCGCGAAAGCAATGGCCGAATTCGGCGCTCAGTTCTGCGTCGTCAAAGTAGCTGATCCAGTCTGGATCAACACCGGGCTTACGCCGCTCAAAGACACGAACGGCTTCACTGAGCGCCCGCTGCGCGCCCACCGAATCGCCGCCGATCGCAAGCGCCCGCGCCTCCATAGCGTGGAAGTGCGCGGTGAGTGTCGCAGTCGCATGCCCGCGAGTTCCTGTTCGCGCTGCCCGCGCGAGGTTGGCGGCTTCTTTGGTGCGACCGAGGAATGTTGCCTGATGGCTCATCGCGTCGAGAATGCTACCGGCGAGAAGAATGTCATCGGCGGCTTGCGCAAGGCGGAGCGCTTGAATGAAGTAGCGCTGAGCAAGACCATGGATTCCTGAATCGTAGGACATCCACGCGGCAAGAAGTAGCGCTTCTGCGGTTGCAGAGAAGAGGGCTTTCCCCGTGTCGGATTCATAGCGCCCGGCGAGCATAGGCTTTACGTCCGTGCTCAGGTATTGAATCAGTGATCGACGAGCGTGACCCCCGCCAAATCGGTTGTCCATTTCCGCGAACATTTCCGCGGTTGCGCGAACAGCCTCGATGTCACTTCGACCGATTCGGCTTCCCTTGTTTCGGCGCGGGATAGATTCCGACTCCGGCCGTACTAGCCAGCCAAGTGAGGCTTCAGACCACGCTCCGCCATTCGGTGGAACGGTCATCAATTGCGGAATTTCATCAATGTCGGCTTGCCAGATGCGGGATACGGTTCCAATCGTCTCATCCGCCGTCTCCGCGTACGCAATACCAGTCTCGGCCGGAAACGGCTCAGACGCGGAAAGTCCGATCTCCTGCAACGAGACCGTGCGGCCAACGCGTGTGCTCAGCGCATCGGCGATCCGGCGTGCGGTAGCCAAGCGCGGGCGAGTCCCACCGAGCCAACGACCCACATTCGTGTGGTCGGTGCCTACCAGACGCGCGAGGGCCTTGCGGGAGACACCGGCCGACCGCATGAACGCGGCCAGGCGCTCGTTGGGTTGCACCTGGGGCATCGCTCGCCTCCCTCCAGGAGGGGCGCACATCGCCGCGTCCGGGTGCACATTTGCGCCCCCGAATGCGCCCTGCTCAATACGGCCGCGAGGCGCCAGGCTTGAGCCCAGCAACGGACCACAGCAGACAACAAAGAACGATACCGGTTGACGGAGTACTTAACAGCTAAGTACTCTGCTTCCAAGAAAGGCCCCGGCGGGGTGGCACCCCCGCCGAGGCCCGGCACATCCCCTGTCCCATGCGGAATGGAGTACGAAGATGCAGGTCAAGACTACCCGGGCTGTGCTGCCGATGGTATCGGCGGATGGGTTCGTGGACGACCGGGACCACCTTCACGGCCAGGCCCCGGAGGCAGTGCTCATGGCTACGGTGCCGTTGACGGCGCTGGAGCTGGTCGCGGCGTTGTACTGCCGGTCGCTGGGCGTGGAGTACGACTACCTGGCCGAGATGAGCGACGCCGAGGTTCGCCGCTGGGTTGCCCACATCATCACGTTCGACGGCATCAACACGGTGCACCGGGACGCGCAGACCGACTTGCTCGATCCGCCGGCCGATCCGGAACAGCGGGCGTTCCTGGCGCTGTGCGAGCGGCGAGTGGCGACGGCGTTCGATATCACGGTCCGGCCGACGTTCCCCGCCTCGATCCCGTGGGTGCGCAGCATCCCGGCCCGGCGGGCCGCGTGATGGCCCGCCTCGACGTGACGCAGCTGCGCGACCGGATGTTCGGGCTGACCTACGGCGAGGTGGCGGCGGCCGTGTTCGCGTCCCCGCTGGCCGAGGACCAGGCCGCCGACCCGGCCGACGTGGTCCGGGCTGGACTCGGCGCGGTCAGTGGTGACGACCGGGCTGCGTGGCGGGCCCGGTGGCAAGAGCTGGTCGCCGCGCAGCGGTTCGGCCAGTCACGGCAGGTCCGGCGCGCGGCGGCGGCCGAGTACCACCGCCTGTGGGGTGGCCGGTTCAACCGGGTGCACCGCACCGCTGAACGGTTCTGGCGCCAGCACGGCACGTGGCTCGACGCCACACAGGCAGCCTGACAGCCACTCCCGGTGGCCCGCGCGGGCCACCTCCTGACGACATCGGACCCCGTTCGGGTCGCACTACCTCTTGGCGTGGGCGTTCGCGCTTGGCGCTGGCTCATTGAGAACTCCACAGGGCACTACCGGCACGGCCGACCGGCCGTGCTGGACGACACGAGCAAGGGCAAGGAGGACCGGCAGAGCCGGGCTGCTGGCTGGCGCCGCTGCGCGGCGCGTGGCCAGCCCGAACCGCCGGTCACTGCCGTTGCGCCGCTGACGCCAGCCACCGCGACCCCAGCCGGTCCGGTGGCGTGTCACGGCGCCGTCACCAACCGGGCCGCACGCAGCACAAACCCGCCCCGCACGACAACCGTCTTGACGACAAGGGAGTACCGCATCGTGAACCCGCACCCGCCACCTGTTGACGACACCACGACCTCACCGACCGCCCACCGGAACCCGGGTCCGCGACACCCGCGACCAGCCACACCACCCCGGGGACCAGCCCACCCGCGACCCGCTACTAGGCCCGCACCGCGCCCGGCCCGCAGACAGTGTTTCAGCCCGAACCGGGGTGAGATGCCCCCCGCCGCCGCCCGACCAACTCGACCCCTGCGGCGCCGGGGCGGGGGCATCTCACCACCCCGGCACCTGCCCCAGCCGTACCCACGCCGGGAACCGGCTGAAACACCCGCGCACGCGTGCCGGGCCGAACGGGTGATGCGGCCATGACCGACACCACCCACGACCTAGCGCCGCCCGACCTGCCACCGGACGCGGGCGACGGCAGCTCCCGGCGGCTGTTGCTCACCCCGGCATCGGAGATCCGGATGCGGCCGGTCCGGTGGACGTGGACCGACCGGGTACCCGCCGGGGCGCTCACCGTCATCCCCGGCCGGGAAGGCATCGGGAAGTCGCTGACGCTGGCGTGGCTGACCGCGCAGATCACGCGCGGGACGTTGCCCGGTATCTGGCACGGCACCCCGCGTGCGGTCATCTACGCGGCCACCGAGGATTCGTGGTCGCACACGATCGGGCCGCGCCTGTACGCGGCCGGTGCGGACCTGACGATGGTGTACCGCGTCGACGTCCAGCACGACGGCGGATTCGACGCGCTGACGTTGCCCCGCGACTGCCGCGCCCTCGCGGTCGAGATCGAACGGTTGGGTGTGGCGTTGCTGGCCGCTGATCCGTTGCTGTCGCTGATCCACGCCAGCATCGACACCCACCGCGACCGGGATCTCCGCACCGCCCTGGAGCCTCTGGTGAACATGGCCGACCGCACCGGCTGCGCCGTGGTCGGGTTGGCGCACTTCAACAAGAGCGCGTCTGCCGACGCGCTGAACCTGATCACCGGATCGCGGGCGTTCTCCGCAGTCGCCCGCGCGGTGATCGCCATCGCCCGCGACGACGAGGCAGGCGACGGCTCGTGCGTGATGTCGCAGGCCAAGAACAACCTCGGCCGCCTCGACCTGCCGTCCCTGCGGTACCTGGTCGAGTCGGTGGAGATCCCCACCGAGGAAGGCCCCGCCTACGTCGGCAAGCTCACCATCACCGGGGAATCCGACCGCAGCGTGGCCGACATCCTCGGGGACAACGCGAGCGACGGCGACGGCGGCAGCAGCCGGGCCGACCGGGAAGCCGTCGCGGACTGGCTACGCGACTACCTCACCGACCACGGCGGGGAAGCCCCGTGGGACGACATCCGCAAGGCCGCCCGCGCCGCCGGGCTCGCCGAACGCACCGTGCAACGCGCACGGACCCGCGCGAAGGTCACCGTCCGTAGCATCGGGTTCCCCCGCCGGTCGGTATGGACGCTCACCGTTGGTAACGACGACGGCGCCACTGACGCCAATGGCGCCCAGTCGCGCCAGTCGCGCCAGGACTCGGAAGCTGGCGCGACTGGCGCCACTGAGGCGCGACTGGCGCCACTGCCCGACCTCGATGACACACCGTCACCACCCACATCGGACGCTGCGCGTCACAACCAGTCACCCCTAACCTTGATCCGCGCCGACGGAGGTACCGCCGCATGAGCACCCACCCGACCGCGCTCGCTGACCAGCTCCACGCCGCGAGCGCCGACGCCCACCGCCGCGTGCTGCGGGCCGCCGAACACCCGTGGGCCAGGCTAACCGCCAGCCCCGATACCCCGCCCTGGCTCGCCAGCCTGTTTCAGCGTCACGCCCTGGCCCTGCTCGCCGGACGCGGCCGAATCTGTCCCCACACAGGGGCCAGCCCGCGCGTGGTGCACGCGTTCGCATGGGCACCCGGGCTGATCGTCTGCCCCGCCTGCCGCCACCTCGCCACCCCCGACCCGATCGAGGACAGCACCTGCGACCAGTGCCGCCGACGCGCTGACCGTGTGTGGGCCGGGATCGCTCAAGTCGGGCCGATCCTGTTCGGCTACGGCCTCTGCGACACCTGCCACCACCCGGACCGATAGCCCACAGCTCCGATCGGCTGCATCGGATGACACCAGAAGGTCCCGGATCTTGGCTCAGCGTGGCTCTCAGCGGCCCGGCCGAGGCCACGCCAGCCGCCGAACCGCCGCACCACCCCACCCCGCACCACCCACATTGGAGGCACGTCCGTGCGTACCGCTCACGCCACCGTTCACCCGCTCACTCCCCGCACCAGGCCCCCTGAGGCGCCGCAGCGTCCCCGGCCCGCACCGGTCGGGTTGCTGACTTACACCGTCAAGGAAGTCGCGGAAATGCTGTCGCTCAACCTCGGCGGCACCTACCGCATGATCCGCTCCGGCGACATTCCCGCCCGCAAACTCGGCGGCCGGTGGGTCGTCCCCCGCCGGGCGTTCCACGACTGGCTTGACTCCTGCGTCGAGACCACCCCTGCCGAGGCCGAGGCCAACCGCAGGGCCTCGGTCGGGGAGCTGACCGACGCCGAGAAGGACCTGATCTGGGCCCACCGCAACGACCCGAAGCGGCACGGCGCGTAACCGCCCAGCAGCCGGATCAGCCGCTAGCGCTAGCACCCCGGCCCGCTAGCGCTAGCGGCACCGCTAGCGGCCCAACCGGGCCACGACCAGCCCGCTAGCAACTAGCAGCCGAACCCGCCGGCACCCCGGAACCGGCCCGCCAGACCGGATACCGACCCCCACAACGGCCGCTAGCACCACCGGCCCCAACCCGCCACCGTCCACTACCGAGAGTCATAGTCGCGGTGTCGCATCGTCGCGTGTCGCCTCGCGCGTACGCGCGCGCGTTGGAGGCCCTTCCCGTCGTCGCACGCGACAGTGCGACACCGCGACAATCCGCCACCCTGCGTCACCATGACAACCGCCGCCGGGCCCCGCGATGCATCGCGGGTAGGACCGCGATGCATCGCGGGTCCGCTACCCCCCGCCCTCGCGGCCCTGACCAGCGATCTAGCGGCCTCGCGGCCCAACACCAGCCACACCCCCGGAAACCCGCCCACAGGCCAGACCGGGACACCCCGCACAGCCGCTAGCACCAACCCCGGCAACACCCGCGACCGTCACGCCCCGTAGACATCCGAACGGTTCGCCAGCCGCAAGGAACGCCGCAAGGCATTGCGGCCTAACCCGCGAGGCATTGCGGGTCCGCAATGTCTCACCCTCGCGGCCCTGGCCAGCGATCTAGCGGCCTCGCGGCCCAACCCACCCACACCCCCGAAACCGCCCACAGGGCCGTACGCGGACACCCCCGGCACGGCCGCGAGGACGGCCCGACAGGTAACACCCGCGTCACCCCCGCCGTCACCGCCTGCCACCACGCCGTACCCGCGAAGGTGGCGGTAACACACCACCCCACCGCAGCGCCGAACACCGCCGAACCGGCACCCCGACGCTCGACACTCCCGGCGTCACCCGCCCCGGCCCGGTCGCGGGCCGCCCGCGACCGGTCGCGCCCACGCGACCCCAGCCGCGACCGCACCAACCAGCACGATCAACCGCCGGTCGCGGGTTGCGCCCACCCAGCCCGGCACCGCGACCACCCGAGAACCGCACCCGACAGAGCACGGCGGCCGCGACCGCGACCCGCGCCGGGCCGCCCCCACGCATCGACGCTCCGTCACCGCCCCGCCTCCCGACACGGAGGTAGCGGCAAAGGTAGCGGCCCGCTACCGGGTAGCGGCAGCGCTACCTCACCCGCTACCGCCCTGGCCAGCCCGCATATCCCCGGGTAGCGGGTAGCGGCACTTAGCACTGCCCACCGAAAACCCCGGAAATCAGCGGTTCGACACCCCCACGGGTGCCGCTACCGCTACCCCACCACACGAAGGAGATCCATCACCGTGGGTCACGTAACCCCAACCCCAGCAGGCAACTACCGCGCCAACTGGCGCGACCCGTCCGGCAAGCAGAAGGCCAAGACGTTCAAGACGAAGCGGGAGGCGAAGGCGTACATCGCAGAGATGGAGGGCAGCAAGAACCGAGGCGTCTACGTCGATCCCGACGCCGGGAAGATCCGGTTCGAGGACTTCGCCGCCCGATGGCTGCTCGGCCGGGAGGTCGAAGCCAGGACGGCAGAACGGACGTTGTCACTGCTGCGCACGCATCTGGTGCCGCGCTGGGGCCGCTCACAGCTCAACCAGATCGACTTCATGTCCATTCAGGAGTGGGTGGTGGACCTCGGTAGGGTCATCGCCCCGCCAACCGTCTCCAAGTGCTACGGCCTCCTGCTCGCCATCCTGGAGACGGCCGTTCGGGCTCGCGTCCTGCCGTACAACCCGGCCGAGGGCGTCCGCGTACGCACGGAGGCGCGCGACCGTCCGCCTCGGGCTGCGGCCCTGACTCGTGGCCAGTTCTTCCGCAGGCTCCTGCCCGCCGTCCCGGCCCGGCACCGGGCGATGGTCGCCACGGCAGCCGGGGCCGGTCTTCGGTGGGGCGAGTGCGCGGGCCTCGTGTGGGGCGCGGTGGACTTGGACACTGCGACGCTGCGAGTCGTTCAGGTGGCCGTGGAGACGCCGCAGGGGGTCACCATGCGGCCGTACCCGAAGACGAAGGCTGGCGTCCGCACGGTGCCCCTGCCGGGCTTCCTGATGGCCGCGCTAACGGCGCACCGGGGTCGGCTCACCGATGAGCCGGAACCGGGCGACCTGGTGTTCCCCAACCGGTTCGGCCTGCCAATGCTGCGGTCGAACTTCCGGCGGGAGGTGTGGACCCTGGCCCTAGCACGAGCTGGCCTCCCGGCCAGCCTGCGGTTCCACGATCTTCGGCACTCATACGCGACCTGGCTCGTCACCGACGGGGTGCCCGTCAACGCGATCCAGCGGGTCATGGGGCACGCCAACGCCTCCACGACGCTCAACCGGTACACCCACGCGCCGACCGACTACGCGGACCGCGTACGGGACGCGTTCGCGGCCCATGCTGACGATTCGCTGACTTTCTCGGCCTCGGACCACCCGAACGAGGGCGACGGCGGTGTAACACCAGTGCCTCTACCTGCATAGGTTCAGGATGCCGGGGGTACGTAGGTGGGATGACGACCCCCGCCGGGGGCGACGGGGGTCGTCAAAGATTCGGCTCCGGGGGGGTCGAGCCGAATCCGCTCGGTGATCGCGGGGGGCGCAGTCACCGAGGGTCTGGAAGCAAAAAGAAGGATCACACGGGAAACGTGAATCCCAGTCGCACCACAAGCATGCCTCAGCGGAGGGCCCCCGTCGAGTACCGAATGTGACGCAGTGCGACGTTACTGGCGCGTTGCCCTCACCACCAGGGGCCTTGGGGGCCGAGTCGAAACGGATACCGGCGAGTCGAGGGACTGGACGGGCGGCCCGATGCGGCTACACTTTCGGCCCGTGGGCCGCAGCGCCGCGTTTTTCGACCTCGACAAGACCGTCATCGCCAAGTCCAGTGCACTGGCCTTCGGACGGCCGTTCTATCGCGATGGCCTGATCACCCGGCGTGACGTGGTCAAGTCCGCGTATGCGCAGCTCATGTTCCGCCTGGGCGGCGCCGACGAGCAGACCATGGCCCGGGTACGCGACTACCTGGCCGCCCTGTGTAAGGGCTGGTCCGTGGAGCAGGTCCGGCAGATCGTCGCCGAGACCCTGGACGAACTGATCAACCCGTACGTGTACGCCGAGGCGGCCGTTCTGATCGGCGAGCACCAGGCGGCCGGCCGGGATGTGGTGCTGGTGTCCGCGTCCGGCGACGAGATGGTCCGGCCGATCGGCGAGCTGCTCGGGGTCACCGACGTGATCGCGACCCGGATGAGCATCGTGGACGGCCGCTACAGCGGCGAGGTCGAGTTCTACGCGGCGGGACCGAGCAAGGTCCAGGAGATCCGGAAGCTGGCCGCCGTCCGCGGCTACGACCTGGCGCAGTGCCACGCGTACTCGGATTCGCACAGCGATCTGCCGCTGCTGGAGGCGGTCGGCCACCCGACAGCGGTGAATCCGGACCGGGCGTTGCGCCGGGTCGCGATGGAGCGGGCCTGGCCCATTCTGGAGTTCCGGCATCCCGTACCGCTGGGTCGGCGCCTGCGGGAGCGCCCCGCGGTGCCGATGGCCGCGGCCGCGCTCGGTGTGGGGGTCGGCGTCGCGATCGGCCTGGCCCTGTACGGGCGGCACCGCCGCACCCGGGCCGCCGCCGCAGCCTGACCTCGCTAACGTCTGACTGATTGCGGTACGCGCAATTTGCGCAGCTGAACCCATGGCGATCTAGCGAGCACCGGCGTAGAAAGAAGGAGCGGGATTGAGACCGGATCCCGTGCACCGCCACCGGGAACCCACGCGCGATCAGCCACGGCAGGCACGTTGCGGCGGCACCTCATCGGACCGTCGACAACGACCCAGGTGCACGCTTGATAACCCGGCAGCCGGTGCAGCGGCGGCGCCTCTTCCTCGAGGCGCCGTCCTTGCGTTCAGGGTCCGCCGCCCAGCACCCAGCCAAACGATGGGGAGTTCGGGTCCGGAGCTAACCAGAACTCTCCAAGATCGCAGCCGCCGCCACCGCAAGCGGCGGGGCGGCGGTTAGCGGGGTGACGGGGTGGCCAGTACCGCGTCGGCGACGGCGACCATTTCTTCCGCGCCGGCCTCGACGGCCGCCGCGTAGTGGCGCAGCCAGGAACGCACACCGTCCGGGGTGCCGGTGGCGTAGGCGCCGGACGCGCCTACGTACTCCGGCTCCCGCGCGAGGTGCCCCGACTCCACCGCGACCAGGCCGCGAGCGTCGAGGCCGCGCCCGATCAGCGTGAGCCGGGCCGCGGCGCGGGCCACCACCCCGGCGGGCCCGGGGAAGGGGCGCAGGGTGAGCAGCTCGGCGTGGACCACCGCGGCCAGCAGCAGCGGCGGGGTCTGTTCGTTGCCCGCGACGAGCCCGGCCAGGCCGTCCAGCCGCTGGGCGAGGCCGGGGCTCTCGACGAGGCGGCCCAGCTCGGCATCGGGTACGGCGCCCCGCGCGGCCAGGACGTGCAGCTTGGCGAGCACCTGACGAGGGGCGCGGGGCCACAGGTCCACGAGTCCGCCCAGAGCCTCGGCCACCCGCAGCGCACCCTGCACGACCGGGTCGGTGACCGTGCCGGCGCGCACCGCCTCCACGTCGTACCGGTTGCCTTCGAGGGCGGCGCTGGCGACGGCCGCGCGCAGGCTGATCTCGGCGGCGACCGGGCCGCCCTGACGGCGCAGGGCGCGGTGCCGCAGGGCCTGATCGACGCGTTCGCGGGCGGCGGTGAGCGCGGGCGCGACGTCGGCGAGGTCGAGCAGGGCGGCGAGCGGATCCGTGGCGGGCACGGTTAGACGGTAGCGGGAGAAGGGCTGCCGGAGAAAACACGCTCGAAACGGGGGGTGCGCGAAGTGGCTCGCAAGTGACAAGATTCGCGCAGGACCGCGCACGACTTGTCCGGTCGGCGCGCGCACGGTACCGCTCCGCGCGCCACGGCCCGCAACGGTCGCCGGGCAACCGCGCCGGAACTAGTGTTTTGCCAGAAGAGACCTAGGCCACCCCCCGCACGGCAGAGGAGCCGCCCGCAATGAGCGAGACGCTGGAGAACCTGTCCTCCGAGACGCGGAAGTTCCCGCCGCCCGCACCGCTCGCCGCAGCCGCCAACGTGACCGCGCCCGCGTACGACCAGGCCGCCGCCGACCGGCTCGGGTTCTGGGCAGAGCAGGCGCAGCGCCTGTCCTGGGCCGAGCCCTGGACGCAGGTTCTCGACTGGTCCAATCCGCCCTTCGCGAAGTGGTTCACCGGCGGCAAGCTGAACGTGGCGTACAACTGCGTGGACCGGCACGTCGAGGCGGGGCACGGCGACAAGGTCGCCATCCACTGGGAGGGTGAGCCCGGCGACACCCGCACGATCACGTACTCCGACCTGCTCACCAGCGTCAGCCAGGCGGCGAACACCCTCACCGAGCTGGGCGTCTCGGCCGGTGACCGGGTGGCGATCTACCTGCCGATGATCCCGGAGGCCGCGGTAGCGATGCTGGCCTGCGCCCGGATCGGCGCGATGCACAGCGTCGTCTTCGGCGGGTTCTCGGTGGACGCCCTGTCCACCCGGATCACGGACGCTTCCGCGAAGGTGGTCATCACCGCCGACGGCGGGTACCGGCGCGGCAAGCCGTCCGCGCTCAAGCCGACCGTGGACGAGGCCGTGGCCCGCTGCCCCGGGGTCGAGCACGTGCTGGTGGTACGCCGCACCGGCCAGGAGGTCGCGTGGGGCGAGAAGGACCTGTGGTGGCACGAGACGGTCGAGCGGGCCGCCACCACGCACAAGCCGGAGGCGTTCGACGCCGAGCAGCCGCTGTACATCCTCTACACGTCGGGGACCACGGGTAAGCCGAAGGGCATCCTGCACACCACGGGCGGGTACCTGACCCAGGCCTCGTACACGTTCCACGCGGTCTTCGACCACAAGCCCGAGTCGGACGTCTTCTGGTGCACGGCCGACGTCGGCTGGGTCACCGGCCACTCGTACATCGTCTACGGCCCGCTCTCCAACGGCGCCACGCAGGTCATGTACGAGGGCACCCCGGACACCCCCCACAAGGGACGGTTCTGGGAGATCGTCGACAAGTACCGGGTGACGGTCCTCTACACGGCGCCGACGCTGATCCGCACGATGATGAAGTGGGGCGACGACATCCCCGCCAAGTACGACCTGTCGTCGCTGCGGCTGCTCGGCAGCGTCGGCGAGCCGATCAACCCCGAGGCGTGGATGTGGTACCGGGCGAACGTCGGCCGGGACCGCTGCCCGATCGTGGACACCTGGTGGCAGACGGAGACCGGCGGCATCATGATCTCGCCACTGCCCGGGGTGACCGAGACGAAGCCCGGTTCGGCGATGACCCCGCTGCCGGGCATCTCCGCCGACGTGGTCGACGACACCGCTACCTCCGTACCCAATGGTGGTGGGGGTTTCCTGGTGTTGCGCGAGCCGTGGCCGTCGATGCTGCGCACGATCTGGGGTGATGACCAGCGGTTCATCGACACCTACTGGTCGCGGTTCGGCGCGGGTGCGGGGCACGGCGACGAGTGGGTGTACTTCGCGGGTGACGGGGCGAAGCGCGATGAGGACGGCGCGCTGTGGCTGCTCGGCCGCGTCGACGACGTCATGCTCGTCTCGGGCCACAACATCTCCACCACCGAGGTGGAGTCGGCGCTGGTGTCGCACCCGTCGGTGGCCGAGGCCGCCGTGGTCGGCGCGACCGACCCGACCACGGGCCAGGCGATCGTCGCGTTCACCATTCCGCGCGGCAACGTCGACACCGAGGGCGAGGCGGGCGAGCGGCTGATCCAGGACCTGCGCAACCACGTCGCCAGGACGCTGGGGCCGATCGCCAAGCCCCGGCAGATCATGCTGGTGCCCGAACTGCCGAAGACGCGGTCCGGCAAGATCATGCGGCGGTTGCTGCGGGACGTGGCGGAGCGCCGTTCGCTGGGCGACGTCACGACGCTGCAGGACTCCGCGGTGATGGACCTGATCTCCTCCGGGATGAAGTCGGGCAAGTCCGAGGACTGAAGATTCGAGTACGGCCGACTGACGGCGCCCGGGGCCTGGAGCCCCGGGCGCCGTCGCGGTTCGCCCCTTTTCATCGATTGACGGCCCTGATGATCTACATTCTTCGGCCACGACTTGTTAACAGCGGATAACTTTTCGCTCCCCAACCACCCTCGGGATCTTCCGTCGAGTGATCTATTTGCATACGTTCTCCGTCAACCCCGGACCCGGGGCCGATGACGCCGCCGCTGCTGCTGGTCAGCACGCCGGCACGGTCGACGGAGGTATACGTAGTGCGCAAGGTGGTCGTTGGACTGCTGGGCGCCGCGATGGTCACCAGCGTCGGGGTCACGTTCCCCGGCGCGGCCACGGCGGCGCCGCCCGCGGATCCCAGCCGGATCGGTGCCGGACACCGGGTGACCATGGAGGACCTGCCCAACCCCCTGGAGCAGAAGCGGCGCGAGCTGCGCGAGGAGGCGGTGAACGACCTCCTCAAGGGCACCCTCAAGACGGAACGCCGCGGCAAGAGCCTCGTCGCGAAGGTCGGCCGGACCAACGGCGCGTTCGGCAGCCAGCGGGTCGCCGCGGCCGGCGTCGACCAGTACGTCGAGCTCAGCCGGGAGCGCACCGACAAGATCTTCGTCGTCCTCGCCGAGTTCGGTAACCAGCGGCACCCGGACTACCCCGACCGCGACACCGACCCCAACACCCCGGGCCCGACGACGTTCAACGGCCCGCTGCACAACCGGATCCCCCAGCCCGACCGGCGGGTCGACAACTCGACGGTCTGGCAGGCCGACTACAACCGCGAGCACTACCGCAAGCTGTACTTCGGCGAGGGCGCCGGCGTCGAGTCGCTGAAGACGTACTACGAGGCGCAGTCGTCCGGGCGCTACAGCGTCGAGGGCGAGGTCTCCGACTGGGTCAAGGTCCAGTACAACGAGGCCCGGTACGGCCGCAACTGCAACGACCCGAACGCCTGCGACACGGAGAACGCCTGGGCCCTGGTCCGCGACGCGGCGAACCAGTGGTACGCCAACCAGAAGGCCGCGGGCCGCACCGACGCCCAGCTCAAGGCGGAGCTGCAGAGCTTCGACCGGTACGACCGCTACGACTTCGACCACGACGGCAACTTCGACGAGCCCGACGGCTACCTGGACCACTTCCAGATCGTCCACGCCGGCGGCGACGAGTCCGACGGCGACCGCCAGCAGGGCGAGGACGCCATCTGGGCGCACCGCTGGTACGCCTGGCAGAGCGAGAACGTGGCCGGTCCGGCGGGCAACCTGCTCGGCGGCACCCAGATCGGCACCTCCGGCATCTGGATCGGCGACTACACCATGCAGCCGGAGAACGGCGGCCTGAGCGTCTTCGCCCACGAGTACGCCCACGACCTGGGCCTGCCGGACGACTACGACACCAGCGAGAACCACACCGAGGACAACAACGAGTACTGGACGCTGATGGCGCAGAGCCGGCTCAGCGGCCCCGGCGAGGCCAACGGCACCCGTCCCGGCGACCTCGGCGCGTGGAACAAGCTGCAGCTCGGCTGGCTGGACGTCGCGAAGGTCACCGCCGGCACCAGCAAGACGATCGAGCTGGGACCGCAGGAGTACAACACCACCAAGCCGCAGGCCGCGGTGGTGGTGCTGCCGAACAAGGTGGTCACCCGCCAGCACGGCACCCCGTACGCGGGCCAGAAGCAGTTCTTCTCGGGCAACACCCAGAAGCTGAACAGCACGCTGACCCGTACGGTCGACCTCAGCGGTGCCACCTCGGCGTCGCTGCGCCTCAAGGGCCGCTACGACATCGAGCAGAACTACGACTTCCTGTACGTCGAGGCGTCCACTGACGCGGGCAGGACCTGGACGGCGCTCGACGGCACCGTGGGCGGCGCCCCGTTCGCCAGGGACGGCTCGAAGACCACCCCGGCGATCACCGGCGCCAGCGCCAACTGGACGGACGTCGTGGTGCCGCTCAACGCGTACGCGGGGAAGAAGCCGCAGGTCCGGCTGCACTACAAGACGGACGCCGCGGTCGCCAAGGGTGGCTTCCTCGCCGACAACCTGACCGTCGTGGTGAACGGCGTCGCGGGCACCCCGGACGGCGCCGAGGACACCGGGGCCTGGACGCCCGCCGGTTTCAAGGTCGTCGGCGCCACGAGCCAGGAGAGCTTCGACAACTTCTACATCGCCGGGCACCGCAGCTACGTGTCGTATGACAAGTACCTGAAGACCGGCCCGTACCACTACGGCTACCCGTCGAGGCCCGCCTACGCCGAGCGCTTCGCGTTGCAGCCCGGACTGCTGATCTCGTACAACGACGCCTCGCAGGAGGACAACAACGTCAACGAGCACCCCGGCGCGGGCCGCAACCTGATCATCGACTCGCGTCCCGCGGTGATGTACAACGTGGACGGCGCTCCGTGGCCGTCCCGCATCCAGAACTACGACGCCCCGTTCGGGCTGACCCAGGCGGATTCGTTCACGCTGCACGTCGGTGGCCGGCCCTCGCCGATCCGGGGCCGGGCCGCGCAGCCGCTGTTCGACGACACGAGGTCGTACTTCGACGCGAACACCCCGCAGACGGGCGTCAAGTTGCCCGCCGTGGGCGTGAAGATCCAGGTGCTGTCCCAGAACGGCACCACCATGAAGATCAAGATTTCCTAGTACGTCCCGCAGCAGCGCCCAGGAGGGCGGCCCGTTCTCGGGCCGCCCTCTTTCCTGTAGGCGAAACATCCCGATGGCAGCTTCTTGCGCGATGTGCCTGCCAAATGTGCAAGATCCATCGATACAGACCGATCTCCAAACCTTCCATTGATGGATGTCTTTGCATACGTTCTGCGTCAGCCCCGTTACCCGGGGTGGACAATCGCCGACCGTGCTCAACCCGCACCTCGGCTCATGTCGACGGAGGTACGTATGCGCAAGGTGGTCGTTGGACTGCTCGGCGCCGTGATGGTCACCAGCGTCGGGGGCTTGCTTCCCGCCGCGGCCGTGGCGGCGCCGCCCGCGGACCCCGGACCGGCCCAGGTCGGATCCGGAGCGCCCGCGGACGACCGGCCCAACCCGTTGGAACAGAAGCGCCGCGAACTGCGCCAGCAGGCCGTGAACGGAATCCTGAAGGGAACCCTCAAGGCGGAACGGCGCGGCGGCAGCCTGGTCGCCAAGGTCGGCCGGACGCAAGGCGCCGGCACGAGCGGCAAGCGCCCCGGCCGGGCCGGCGCGAGCCAGTACGTCGAGCTCAGCCGCGAACGTACCGACCAGATATTCGTGATCCTCGCCGAGTTCGGCAACGAGCGGCACCCGGACTACCCCGACGTCGACACCGACCCCACCAAGCCCGGCCCGACCACGTTCGACGGCCCGCTGCACAACCACATCACCGAGCCCGACCGCACCCGCGACAACACGACCGTGTGGCAGCCGGACTACAACCGCGACCACTACCGGCAGCTCTACTTCGGCCAGGGCAAGGGCGTCGAATCCCTGAAGACCTACTACGAGGTTCAGTCCTCCGGGCGCTACAGCGTCGAGGGCGAGGTCTCCGACTGGGTCAAGGTCCAGTACAACGAGGCCCGGTACGGCCGCAACTGCAACGACCCGAACGCCTGCGACACCCACAACGCGTGGGCGCTGGTCCGCGACGCCGCCAACCAGTGGTACGCCGACCAGAAGGCCGCGGGCCGCACCGACGCCCAGATCAAGACGGAGCTGCAGAGCTTCGACCGGTACGACCGCTACGACTACGACCACGACGGCAACTTCAACGAGCCCGACGGCTACCTCGACCACTTCCAGATCGTCCACGCCGGTGGCGACGAGTCCGACGGCGACCCGCAGCAGGGCGAGGACGCCATCTGGGCGCATCGCTGGTACGCGTACTCCAGCTCCGGGGTGACCGGCCCGGCCGGCAACCTGGCCGGTGGCACGCAGATCGGCGACACCGGACTCTGGATCGGTGACTACACCATGCAGCCGGAGAACGGCGGCCTGAGCGTCTTCGCCCACGAGTACGGCCACGACCTCGGCCTGCCCGACGACTACGACACCAGCGGCGCCTCGAACAACAACAACGAGTTCTGGACCCTGATGGCGCAGAGCCGCCTCAACGCGGCCGGTGAGCCGCTCGGCACCCGCCCCGGCGACCTCGGCGCGTGGAACAAGCTGCAGCTCGGCTGGCTCGACTACGAGACCGTCAAGGCCGGCAAGACCAAGACCCTCGAACTCGGGCCGCAGGAGTACAACACCGCGAACGCGCAGGCGGCCGTCGTGGTGCTGCCGGACAAGACGGTCACCCGGGACCTGGGCGCGCCGTACGCGGGCGACAACCAGTTCTTCTCCGGCAACGACGACAACCTCGACACGTTGCTCAGCCGTACGGTCGATCTCAGCACCGCCGCCTCGGCCACGCTGAGCCTCAAGGCCCGCTACAACATCGAGAAGAACTTCGACTACCTGTACGCCGAGGCCTCCACGGACGGCGGCAAGACGTGGACCGTGCTCGACGGCACCATCGGCGGCGCCCCGTTCGCCCGCGACGGCAACAACCTGCCGGCACTCACCGGCGCCCAACCGGCCTGGACCGACATGGTCGTGCCGCTGACCGCGTACGCGGGTAAGAAGCCCCTGGTCCGGCTGCACTACCGGACGGACGGCGGCGTTTCCTCGGGCGGTTTCTTCGCCGACGACCTCACGGTGACCGTCGACGGCGTTCCCGGCGTCACGGACGGCGCCGAGGGCCTCCCGGCGTGGAACCAGGCCGGGTTCAGCGTGCAAAGCAGCACGGCCGAGCACACCTACGACAACTTCTACATCGCCGGGTACCGCAACTACGTCTCGTACGACAAGTACCTGAAGACCGGTCCGTACAACTTCGGTTGGGTTTCCACCAAGCCGGACTGGGTGGAGCACTTCTCGTACCAGCCGGGCCTGCTCATTTCGTACAACGACACGTCCTTCAAGGACAACAACGTCAACAAGCACCCGGGCCAGGGCCGCAACCTGATCATCGACGCCCATCCCGAGGCCATGTACAACCTGGAAGGCAACCCCTGGCGCTCGCGCATCCAGCTGTATGACGCCACGTTCGGGCTGACCAAGGCGGATTCGTTCACGCTGCACATCAACGGCAAGGCCTCGTACATCCGGGGTCAGGCCGGGCAGCCGCTGTTCGACGACACCCGGTCGTACTTCGACGCGGACATCCCGTGGTCGGGCGTCAAGCTGCCCGCCGTCGGGGTCAAGATCCAGGTGCTGTCCCAGCGCGGCAACACCATGACCATCAAGATTTCCTGAGTACGCCGACCCGCGGCGCCCGGGGGCTCCTGCCCCCGGGCGCCACCCCGGCATGTGCGACCCGATGGTTCCGATGCCGTCCGTGTTCGGGTCCGGTGCCGTCCGTGTTCCGACGCCGTCCGTGTTCGGGTCAGATGCTCGCCGGGTGTTGCCGGCAGGCTTGCCGGGTTTGGGCAGGTTTCCGACCGGGGCGCTGCCCGGAGGGCACGCAACGCCTAGGCTGTCCGGCATGAGCGCCCAGGTGGACGAGTCGTGCGTCCTGGTGGAGGGTCCGTGGACCCACCGCTTCGTCGGGGCCAACGGCAGCCGGTTCCACGTCGTCGAGGCGGGCACCGGGCCGCTGGTGCTGTTCCTGCACGGCTTTCCGGAGTTCTGGTGGGCGTGGCACGACATCATGACCGAGGTCGCCGACGCGGGCTTCCGCGCCGTCGCGATCGACCTGCGCGGCTACGGCGCCAGCGACAAACCACCCCGCGGGTACGACGGGTACACCATGGCCGCCGACGTCACCGGCCTGATCCGCGCCCTGGGCGAGCGCTCCGCCATGATCGTCGGCGCCGGTGCGGGCGGCATGATCGGGTGGACCGCCGCCGCCTTCCACCCCAAAATGGTCAGCCGCCTGGTGGTGCTGGGCGCCGCCCACCCGCTGCGGTTGCGCGCGGCGCTGTTCGCCGACCCGCGCGGCCAGTTCGCCGCGACCTCACCCGTGCTGCGCTTCCAGGTACCGCGCTACGAGCATGTGCTCACCCGCGACAACGCCGCCCTGATCGGCGAACTGATGCACCGGTGGAGCGGCCCCACGTGGGCCCAGACCGACGAGTACGCCGACTACGAGGCCCGCTGCCGGGAGGCGATACGGATCCCGCAGGCCGCGTTCTGCGCGCTCGAGGCGTACCGGTGGGTGTTCCGCTCGGCGCTGCGCCTGCAGGGCTACCGGTTCGTGAAGCTCATGCAGCGCCCCCTCATCACGCCCACGTTGCAGCTGCACGGGGCGCTGGACACCGCGACGCTGCCCCGCACCGCGCAGGGCTCGGGCCGGTACGTCATCGCGCCGTACGAGTGGCGCCTCATCGAGGACGCCGGCCACTTCCTGCACCGCGAGGCGACCGAGACGGTCACCGGCGAGATCCTGCGCTGGCTCAAGGCCCACTGAGGCACCCGGCAGGCCAAGCGGTGCGCTCGAGCCAAGCGGTGCGCGAGCCAAGCGGGGCGCGAGTCAAGCGGTGCGCGAGCCAAGCGGTGCGCGAGTCAGGCGGTGCGCGAGTCAGGCGCGGTGCTCGACGATGTCGGTGACCTCGTGGGCGGGCGCCCAGCCCTGGTAGACGCCGAAGTCGAACTCCTCCAGCCCGAGCGCGCGCGCCATCGGCGCCCGGCCACCCGTGTACTCCAGGCGCAGCCAGCCGTCCGCCTCCGCCAGCACGATGAACGGCTCACCGCGCCACGTGCACGTGGTGCGCACGTAGGCCAGGTCGTCGCACTCGTCCGGGCCCAGCAACCGCACGTGGCGGCCCAGCCGGACCTCCGTGAAACCCACCGCGCCCGGCTCGGTGATGTAGATGCGCACGTTGTCGCCGTCGGGCGCCGCCTCGTACTCGCGGCCCTGCCACGTCGCCAGGTAGCCGTCGCGCATCACCGCTCACCGACCTGACGCCAGACCGGTCCGTCGCAGTCGAGCACGGCCACCATGGCGCTGGTGCCGTCCGCGTCGATCCGCCACAGCTGGGCGCCGTGCGGCAGTCGCACACTGTCCACCTTGAACTCCGCGATCACGTCACGCCCCTCACCGGGCGCGAAGCCGTTGCCCCGGAACGGCGCACGCTCGATCACCCAGCCGTCCATGGCGCGCAGGGCCTGCTCGTTCTGCCCGCCGTACGGGATCCGGTAGAGGCTCGGCCGGTAGGCGGGCCAGCGCAGCACGTACGCCTCCTTGGCGTCCGCCTGGTACGGGGAGCCGTCGTAGAGCAGGCCCAGCGCCGCGAACAACTCGGCGGGGGTGTTCAGGTGCGCCACCTCGCTGGCCCGGTGCACGAATCCGGCCGCCCGGTCGTACCCGCGCTCCAGGAGGTAGTCGACCTGATCCGGCGGCACGGTCTTCTGCATGACCGTCGCGTGCTGGGCCGGATCACCGGCCCGCTGCGTCGCGGGCGCCGACGCCGGTTCGGCCAGCACCAGCTCGTCGGACGGATCCAGGCCCAGCCCCGACTCGACCGCCCAGTTGGCGAGCGCGATGACCTGCGGACCAGGATAGGTGGCACCTACCGGACTGCCGGGGTTGACCGCGAACGACCAGGCCGCATCGGGCCAGGTGCGGATGAGGTCGACGAACCGCACCGCCACCGTCCTGGTCGGCTCGGCGTGGTACTCGGCCAACCGGTCCCGGCTGGTGAACACCACCAGGTACGGCTCGCCGTTGAGGTCCTCCGTACGGAATGCGAACCCGGACTCGCCCGGCGTGCTGCCCGGCCGCGAATGGTGAGCCACCGGTACGAGGACCGTGGCCAGCAGCAGGGTGGAGAGGAACGCATCCGTGCTGCGGCTGCCGGCGGCGAGGTAAAGGTCCTGTTCGACCGCGTTCGCCGGGATGAAGTCGTCCTCGCCGGACGGCCACCCGGCCAGCTCCTCGGGCCCCTGTTCCTGGTCGGCCTGGCTCTGGGCGGCGGCCTGCTGCTGGGCGGCCTGCTGCTGGGCAGCCTGCTGTTGGGCGGCCTGGCCCACGGCGGCGCCCTGGGACTCCTGACCCTCGGAGTCCTGGCCCGGGGTGGCGTCCCGAGAAGCCTGACCCTGGAAGTCCCGACCCGGGGTGGTTTCGCGGTCGGCGGCCTCATCCCCGCTGGTCGCGCCGCCGGACAGCCGATCCTCGGCGACTCGGCCGTCGCCAGCCGACTCTGCCGAACTCGGCTCGGCCGCCTCATCGCCGGGGCGCGACTTGTTTCCGTCGCCGAGGCCCGGTACGGACCGGCCGGTCCGACTCGCTGCCGCCTCGTCCACCACATCCTGATCGGTACCAAGCGCATCCGAGCCGTCCGGGCCGGATGGGGTGCGCTCGACAGACGACTTTCCCGACGCAGGCACCTCTGACGGTCGGCCCGATGCGGGCGCTACCGGCGCACCACCCGACGTGGGCGCGACCGGCGCACCACCCGACGTAGGCGCTACCGGCGCCCCACCCGACGTAGGCGTAACCGGCGCACCACCCGACGTGGGCGCGACCGGCGCCCTGAAAGAGGTTGGGTCCGCCGGGGATACCGGCTTCGTTGCGGGCGGTGAACTTGCCGAAGGCGAGCTGCTCCTGTCCGGCGAGCGGGTCGTGAGCGCCGAAGCCGAAGACGAGTCCCGGGCATCCGGCCAGTTGTCATCGGATGACCGGCCGGCGGAAGCCCCGCCCGGAACGACGGGCGGCGCAACCCCGGGTCGCGGCGCCGCCTGAGCGCCCGCCGATCCCACACCGCGCACCGATGACCCGGACGGCGCCACAGCCCCGCCCGGCCGCACACCGGCCTCAGTCGCCCGGCCAACAGCCTCACCTGCCCGGCCGCCGGGCTCACCGGGTCGCTGGCCACTTTCCCCCGACCGCACGCCGGCCTCACCGGGCAACGGCGCGGGAGCCGTCCGGGTCCCGGCGAGGGTGGGGGTCGAGGTGGCCACCGGAGCGCTTGGATCCACGGGTGGCATGGGCTGCCGACGCGGCAGCGGGTCGACGGAACCCGGCGCGACCGGGCCGAAGTCCGGCGTGCCGGGGATCGCCGACCGGGCGTCAGGCGGGAAGTCACCGGCGGGCGGGCCGTCAGTCAGGTGGGACGGCACCGGAGGCGTCTGGGCCATGGGCGTGCGGGTCGGCAGCGGCGCTCGTGGATCCTGCAGCGGGGGCAGCTCCGGGCGGCCGTCACCGGTCGAAGTCGGCGGGACAGACGGGGGCCGGTACGCGGCGGGTGCGCTCGGCGCCGCGCCGGATGCGCTGGGCTGCGACGACCCGCCCGGCGTCCGGGCCGGTGCGGCGCCCGGCGAGACCGTGCCCGGGGTCCGGACAGGCAGGCTGCCGGGACCGCTGAGACCAGGACCGCTGAGGCCGGGACCGCCGGGACCGGTGCCGCCACCGGAGCCGGGACCGCCGCTGGAGCCGGGACCGCCACTGGAGCCGGGACCGCCAGCGCTGCCGCGGTCCAGCGGGTAACCGGCCGGACCGCGTGCCGTGTCGGTCTCCGGGCGGTATGGCGCGGCCGAGCCGGCCAGCCCGGTGGCACCACCCGATTCGGCGGCACCGATCGGCCCGCCCGGGAAGGACGACTCGGCGGTCAGCGCCCCCGCGTGCACATCCTGCGTGTTCTGGCCGGGGCGGGTTCCGTCGCGCGCCGGGCCGCGGGTCGGCAGCCGCAGGTCGCCACGGGCGAGCTGCGCGACGAACCACGCCGGCAGATAGCCCTCGATCGGCAGGCCCGGGTTGACGGCCAGCCACCACTCGAGGTTCGGCCAGGTGTTGGCCAGCTCCAGGTACGGCACCCGGCGGGCGGAGCCGGTGTAGTCGGCGAGGCAGGCCTGCATGGCCGAGGAGGAGGTGAAGGCGAGAACATGGGTACGCCCGCCGGTGCTCCAGGTCCCCCAGCCCAGCGGGGCCAGACCGGCCAGCGCGTCGGCCGACACCGGCAGCAGCAGGTCGACACCGGCGAGGATACGGAAGTAGGACTCCTGGTCATCGGTGCGCAGCGCGTCGCGCATCGCCATCTCGGCGTCCGTCGCCGGTTGCCACTCGGACACGTCCACCTCTCCCTTCACGGCGAACGCGGGCTATCTCAACGCGTACAACCTACAAGGTCAGGGCGGGATCACAACGGGCGGCCGTACGTAGACAACCAACTCGGGTGTAACCCGGCACGAACGTTGATCCCGGCACGAAAGTGAATCGCGGATTCACGTCGCACAGGGGAGCGACGCGGCAACCGTGAGTGAGATGGGAATAAGCGTAGAAGGCCGGGCCTGCCATGTCGACAGCCCCGGCCTCGCCCACCTCTACTGGAAGCGGTGCTGCGCCTTACGTTCGGTGTCCTGGTAGTCGGCAGCCGACTCCTGCACCGCGAACTGGATGTCACGCAGGATGTTCTGCAGATCGTTCGAAGCACCCTGCCACTTGTGCTGCCGGGTCGCGTAGGCGTCCTGGGCGGCGCCGCTCCAGGAGGCGACCAGCGGCTTCGCGTCCTGCTCGAGCTGGGTGAGCTGCGACTGCAGCTCGTTGAGTGCCTTCTGAATGTCGGCACTCGCCTGCTGCAGAGCGCCGAAGTTGACCAGAAGCAAGCCGTTGTCCATCAGATTCCTCCCCGTGTGATCTCAGAGGGGCAGCGTGTAGCTGCCGCTTGACTTGGCCACGCGGGCGGCGGCCTGGCTGTCGGAGGCGTCGTAGCTGACGCCGGACGTGCGGATCGCCTCCGCCGTCTCCTGCAGCGCCTGGTTGAGGTTCTTGAGGTCCTGGGCGTACTGCCCCTTGACCTCTTCGAACTTCTGAGCGCCCATGCCCTTCCAAGCGCCGCTCAGAACAGACAGATCGGACATCAGCTTGTTCAACATGGACTGCAACCCGCTGTTGACCGTCTCGAACTTCGCGGCGGTCGTCGCCATCACCGCGGATTCTGCTTGCGTCTGGGCCACCCCGGACGTCACCCCGCTCCCTCGTCTAGGTCTGCCGCGCACCGGCTCCCGAATGGACCGGTCGTTGGTACGACCGCCCGGTGCTCGCTGGGCACCCAGGCTAGCCCCTTCCGGCCGAGCCGTGGGGGCAGCCAGGGCGGCCACCTCATGGTTTGCGTCGCCGACAGTAGCCGGGCGGGCCAGGCCTCGGTAGTCCCGACGACCGGGGCTGTGGACCACCCCTGTCGTCCATCGGCCCTTGTCCACAGGCCCCCTGCGAACCGGCCGGAGGCCCTACGATGGGCCGCGCAGCGAAGGTGAATACACCGCGACGATCGGGGAGGCGACGCAGAGTGACAGCCTTGGCGGACAGCCGTCGCCTGTCCGAGGGCGGCGTGACGGGCCCGCCGCCCCACCGCGGTTCCCGGGTGCGCCCGGGGCGCCTCTTCGGGATCCGCGCGGGACAGCTCATCGGCAGCCAGCTCGCCGCGGTCGCGGTCCTCATCGGGGCGGCGCACGGCCCGATCACGCTGGCGGCGGGTGCGGCGTTGGCCGTGGTCCTGCTGGCCGTGATCTGGTTGCGGCTGCGCGGCCGGTGGGCGTTCGAGTGGCTGTCCATCGCACTGCGATACGGCGGCCGGCGCCACGTCGTGGCGGTCGACGCCTCATCCACCGCGCTGCTGGAGTTCACCGCGCCCGGGACGCGGGTCGAGCACGCCGACCTCGCCGGCGATCCGGCGGCGCTGTTCGTCGACGCGCATGGGCTGACCGCGGTGCTGGAACTGGGCGACCCGGCCGGCCTGCTGGCCGAGGAGCTTCCCGCGCTGCCGTCGCCCGGCAGCCTGCTTCCGCCGGCCGGCGCGGATCACCCGCCATGCCGGATCCAGCTGGTGCTCACGGGTGTTCCGGCGCCGACGCTCCGCGCGGGCGGGGGCACCCCGGCGAATTCGTACCGTCAGCTCACCGAGGGGCGCCTGCTCGGGCACAGCCGCGCGCTGCTGGCCGTCCGGGTGCTGCATGCCGAGGGCTGGTCCCCGGCCGACCTGCGGCAGGCCCTGTCCGGGCTGGTACGGAAGCTGCCGAAACGGCTCGGGCCGATACCGGTCCGGCCGCTCGGTGAGGCCGCGGCCGCCCGCGTCATCGCGGAGCTGGCCCATGACGACGGCGTCGGATCGGCCCAGGAGAGCTGGTCCGGCCTGCAGATCGGCGGCCTGAGCCAGGCCACCTTCCGGCTGCACCGGTGGCCGGATCTGCGGCAGGAAACCGCGCGGCGGCTCGTGTCCCGCATGCTGTCACTGCCCGCGGCGGCCACCACCGTGGCGGTGAGCGCCGGGCCGCGCGGCCCGCTGGACGCCGCGGCCACCACCGACCTGACTCTGCGCCTGGCCGCGCCGGACCCGTCCGCGCTGGGCGTCGTCACCCAGGCGCTGCGGAAAGTGCTTTCCACCGAGCGGGCGCAGGCCAGCCGGCTCGACGGCGAGCATCTCGACGGGTTCACGGCCACCCTGCCACTGGGCGCCGGCCACGCCGACACGCTGAGCACCGGTCGACCCGCGCCCGGTACGCATCCGGCCGAGCTGGCCGACGACCTGGAGCTGCCCGTTCCGGTCGCCGGCCTGATGCTGGGCACCAACCGGTACGGCGACCCCGTGGTGACCCGCCTGTTCCGCCCGGAGCAGACCCGCGTCCTGCTGGTCGGCGGGGTGCGCTGCGCCCAGTTGGTCGCCCTGCGCGCCATGGCGGTCGGCGCCCGGGTCATCGTGCAGACCGCCCGCCCGTACGCGTGGGAGCCGTTCGTCCGTGGGGCGGCGGTGCCCGGCGAGTCGATCGCGGTGATCCCGCCGGGCCGCGCGGTCGAGATTCCTCCCGGGTCGGCGCTGCATCCGCTGTTGGTGATCGTCGACGTGGGCCCGGTGGGCGCGGACAACCGGCCCGGCGCCGGATTCCAGGCGACCCTGGTCGTGCGCGACGAGTTCGGCCCGGCCGACGTCGACGTTGCCTCCCGCGCCGACCTGCTCGTCGTGCAGCCGCTGCATCCGGACGAGGCGTCCATGCTGGGGCCAGCGCTCGGGCTGGGTGACGCCGCGCAATGGCTGACCCGGATCCGCGCGGACATGGTGGGTGTCATCAACCGGCGCGCGGTACGGTGGGCGGCCCTGGCGCAGACCCCGATCGAGGCTCAACTGATCGGCCCGCTCGACCGGGTCTGATCGGCAAGGGCAGCTCGACGTCGGCGCGGCGGTCGGCCTGCTCGACCGGGTCTGACCGGCGACGTCGGCGCGGCGGTCGGCCCGCACCCACGGCCGGTACAGCACCTACCCCGTGGACCCCTGCGCTTTGGCAACGATCTGCGCAAGATCGCGGGCCGTCCTGCCTGGCAGTGGCATGGCCATGGCACCATCCCCTGCCATGGGCATCATCCTCCGGCTGGTGATCACCGCGGTTTCGCTGTGGATAGCCACCATCTTCATCGAAGGGATCCGGCTCACCACGGATTCCGTACCGGCCAAGGTCGGCACTCTGCTGGCCGTGGCGGCGATCTTCGGCCTCATCAACGCGATCCTGCGCCCGGTCATCAAGCTGCTCGGCTGCGGCCTGTACGTGCTGACCCTCGGCCTCATCGCGTTCGTCGTCAACGGCGCGCTGTTCCTGCTGACGAGCTGGATCGCCGGTCAGCTCGACCTGCCGTTCCACGTCGACAACTTCTGGCCCGCCGCGGTCCTCGGCGCGATCGTGGTCGGCGTCGTGAGCTGGGTGCTCAACATGCTGGTCCCCGACGGCGACGACTGACCGTCCCGCAGACCAACCCATACGCGGAAGCGTCCTGTCCCCCCGGGCGGCAGGACGCTTCCGCGCGCCGTCGGTCCGCCACGTCGACCGGCGGGCCGAAACGCAACAGCGAGGGCCACGGCGCCCCAGACCAGCGGGCCAGAACACAGCAGCCAGGGCTACGGCGCCCCCAGACCAGCGGGCCAGAACACAGCAGCCAGGGCCACGGCGCCCCCAGACCAGCGGGCCAGAACACAGCAGCCAAGGTCGGGGGTCCCAGAACGGCGGCGTGCGGAACCTCCCGTGATCACCCCCTACAGGGCCGTGAGCTGCGACATATGCAAGGAGCGGATCTCGTTTCGCAACTTACTGTTGGCGAATGAACGACGAACGCCGCGGCTACGTGTACGGGCTTACCGCGTACGTGATGTGGGGTTTCTTCCCGATCTACTTCAAGCTGCTGCGCCCCGCCGCACCGCTGGAGATCCTCGCGCACCGGGTGATCTGGTCCGTGCTCTTCGTCAGCCTGGTACTGGCCGCCATGCGCAACTGGCGCTTCCTGAGCGGGCTCCTGCGCGACCGGCGGCGCCTCGGCGGGGCGGCGCTGGCGGCGGTGTTCATCGGGCTGAACTGGGCCACCTACATCTACGGCGTCAACTCGTCGCGGGTGGTCGAGACGGCCCTCGGGTACTTCATCACGCCCCTGGTCGTCGTGCTGCTGGGCGTGAGCGTGCAGCGGGAACGGCTGCGCGCGTGGCAGTGGGTCGCGGTCGGCGTCGGCACGCTGGCGGTGGCCGTCCTGACGGTCGACTACGGCCGGCTGCCGTACATCGCGCTGATACTGGCGGCGACGTTCGGTACGTACAGTTTGATCAAGAAGCGGTTGTCGCTGCCGCCCGCGGAGGGGTTGTTCGTCGAGTCCGCGGTCCTGGCGCTGCCCGCACTGATCTACCTCGGCTGGCTCGGCAACACGGGCGACGCCGTGTTCGGGCAGGTGTCGGCCGGGCATACCGTACTCATGATGTTGGCCGGGGTGGCCACGGCGGTCCCGCTGCTGCTCTTCGCGGCCTCGGCCAACCGGGTCTCGCTGGTGGGCATGGGAATGATGCAGTACGTGGCGCCCATCCTGCAGCTGGCCTGCGGGGTGCTGCTCTATCGCGAGCCGATGCCGGCCCCGCGGCTGGCGGGCTTCGCGCTGGTCTGGGTCGCGCTGATCATCTTCACCGTCGACGGCATCCGCCGGGCCCGCGCCGCCGGCCGGAACGCGGCGGCCGACACGGAGTCCAGGAGGGTGGCGGCCGGGCCGGTGGCCGCCACCACCGAACCGGCCGCCGCCCTGCCGCCTCGCTGACGGACCGCTCACCCACGCCGGTGGCGCCGGGCAGCGGATCCGTCAGGGGACGTCGTAGGCCAGCAGCGCCTTGCCGTCATTGCGCACCAGCTCCAGCCGGGACAGCGCGCCGTCGGCGAAGTGCGTCACGGCCGACATGCTGAACTCCTTGCCGGGCGAGGCGACCCAGGAGCCGACCTGCTCCCGCTCGTCGTCGGGCCCGTACGCCATGAGCCGGACCGTGTACGGCTTCAGGTCGGGGCTCTTGCGGTTGTAGAAGCACACCAGGTTGATCTTCGTGCCGCCGGCCGTGCCGGACACGTTGATCTGCGCCGAGACCGGTATCTCGGCGCCCATCGGGGTCATGGCGATGACCGGCCCGGTGGGCGCTCCATCCGGGCGGCCGGTCTCCCCCATCCAGAGCACCGTTCCCGCGCCGACGACGAGCGCCAGGCAGGCGGCGGCCGCCAGCGTGCTCAGTACCCGGACCCGGAGCCGCTTGCGCTCCTTGCGCCGCGTCGTCTGGGCGGCGTGCACCAGCTCGGGGGTCCGGTTGCGGGAGATCCGGGCGGGCGGTAGATCCGGTTCGAGCAGTCGTTCCAGGTCGGCCGGGTCGAGGCGGCCCAGCAGTCCGGGCAGCACGGCGATGTCCGCGACGGCCTCCCGGCAGAACGAGCAGGTGGCCAGGTGCCGCTCGTACGCGGCCCGCTCGGCCGGGGAAAGGGCGCCCAGGACGTACGCGCCGTCGTCGTGCTCGTGGTGGCACCTCATCCCGTCACCCCCATCTCGTCCAGCACCATTCGCAATGAGCGCAGCGCGTAATGCGTGCGCGACTTCACCGTGCCCGGCGGGACACCCAGCCGGGCGGCCGCCTCCGCGACGGACCGGCCCCGGTAGAAGCACTCCACCAGGACGTCGCGGTGCTGCGCCGACAGCCGGCCCAGCGCCTCCGCGACCGTCCACGCCTCAACCGCCCGGTCGGCCTCGTCGGCACTGGGCGGTGGCTCGGGAATCATGTCGGTGACCACCTCGCCCACCCGTACCGACCGGCGCCGCCAGGCGTCAATCGCCAGGTTGCGCGCGGTGGTGAACAACCATGACCGCACCGCGCCCCGCTCGGGGTCCAGCGCCTCGGGGTGGCGCCAGGCCCGCAGCAGGGTTTCCTGTACGAGGTCCTCCGCCCGTTGCCGGTCCCCGCCGGCCAGCCGGACGGCATGCGCGAACAGCGCATCCCCGTGCTCGTCCTGCAGGACGCGGAGCAGCTCGGCATCCGTGTCTTCCATGCCTGCCGCCCTCCCCTCGCGTCCCAACCCTTCTTACGGGCGCGGGGGCGGTGCCGGTTCAACGCCGTGCAGGTTCAAAGAAGTCTTAGGCCCGCACGTCAGGCCGTGGCCGCGTCGCCCGCCGAGAGGGCGTCGGCGACGCTGCGGGCGGCGGTGGTCAGCTTGGCGCGGATGACCCGCGCGGAGGTGAGCATCTCGGCCGCGGGCAAGGCGCAGGCCAGCACGAGCCGGCGTTCCATGTCGCGGTCCGCGATGACGACCACCGCCCCGCACGCGACGCCCTGGCGGAACTGGCCCATCTCCAGTTGCATGCCGCGCCGCTCGCCCGCGGCGAGATCCGCCTCCAGCGCCTCGGGTGTGGTGAGGGTGGCCGGCGTGAACGGCCGCATGCCGTAGTCGCGCAGGTACCGGGCGCGCTGGTCGGCGGTGAGGGTGGCCAGCAGCGCCTTGCCGAGCGCGGTGGCGTGTCCGGCCTCGTCGAACCCGGGGGCCACGTCGTCGAGGAACGGCGAGCGGGGGCCGTCGGCGGACGCGGTGATCGCGATCCGGCCGCCGACGAACCGGCCGAGGTAGTGGCTGTATCCGGTGTCGACGGCCGCCCGGCGCAGCGCCTCGCCGACCGCGGGCGGCCCACGGAACGCGGAGACCA
Source organism: Krasilnikovia cinnamomea (assembly GCF_004217545.1). Taxonomy (NCBI): domain Bacteria; kingdom Bacillati; phylum Actinomycetota; class Actinomycetes; order Micromonosporales; family Micromonosporaceae; genus Krasilnikovia; species Krasilnikovia cinnamomea. The sequence continues at coordinate 3,656,505 of NZ_SHKY01000001.1, read as the reverse complement.
GCTCCCGGTACCGGTCGGCGATCTCCAGGCCCACGATGTACGTACCGTCCTCGCGACGGATCACATATCCCTCGTACGCCAAGGTGCGCACCAGGTGGTACGTGGTCGCGACGGTGAGTTCGCACCGTCGCGCGATCTGCTTCACGGTGAGTCCGCGCGGGGCCCGACCGACCGATTCCAGCACGCGCAGCGCACGTGACACGCTCCGGATGAGGTCCGAGGGCTCCGCCAGGGGGTCGCGCACAGCCACCTCCGACGCCGGGGACTTACACCATATGAAGAATCGTGCGCCGACGGAATGCCTCAGAGCAGTCGAGAAGTGCCGATCTGCCCACCAGGGTTAGTCATCGACGTCCATCTCTGGGTGATTGTCCCTGATCAGGGCACGGTGCACGGCGTCGTCGGCGCCGCAGAGATTTTTCCGGCACCGACGGCGATCCACCACTGTGGACAGCGCGCGCGAGACCTCAGCTCGTGCGGTCCGCGATGAAGTCACAGAGCGACTCCATCGCGCGGCGCGCGGGCCCGTCCGGCAGCGGCGCCAGCTGAGCGCGGGCCTCCTCCGCGTACGTGCGGACGGTCTCCCGGGCGCGCTTCATCGCCACGGACTCGCGCAGCAGGCCGAGCGCCTCGGCGTGCAGGGCGTCATCCGTGATCGGGCCGGTGGCCAGCAGGTCGCGCAGGCGCACGGCCGAGGCGTCGGTGTCGTCGCTGGCCAGGGCGTACAGCACCGGGAGGGTGGGCACGCCCTCGCGCAGGTCGGTGCCGGGGGTCTTGCCGGACTGCACCGACTCGGAGGCGATGTCGAGCAGGTCGTCGGAGAGCTGGAAGGCGATGCCGATGGTCTCGCCGTAGCCCGCGAGGGCCTCCACGTGCTCCGGAGAGGCCGCAGAGAAGAGCCCGCCGAAGCGGGCCGAGGTGGCGATCAGCGAGGCCGTCTTCTCCGCGATGACGTGCAGATGATGGGCGATCGGATCGGTGCCACGCGGGCCCACGGTCTCGGCGATCTGGCCGTGCACCAGCCGCGCGAACGTGCGGGCCTGCAGGTGCACCGCCTCCGGCCCGAGCGAGGCCGCGATGTCGGCGGCGCGCGCGAACAGGTAGTCGCCCACCAGGATCGCGACGGAGTTGCCCCAGCGGGCGTTGGCGCTCGGCGCACCCCGGCGCACCTCGGCCTCGTCCATCACGTCGTCGTGGTACAGCGTCGCCAGATGGGTCAGCTCCACCACCAGGGCCGCGGGCACCAGGTCGGGCGACGAGATGTCGCCGAACTGGGCGCCCAGCGCCACGATCAGCGGCCGGAACCGCTTGCCGCCCGCGTCCATGAGATGCCGGGCGGCCTCGGCCACCAGGGGGTCGGCGCTGACCACGTTCTTCCGCAGCGCGTCCTCGACATTGCCCAGCATCGCGGACACCGACACGTCGATCGCCGGGTCGATGTCGAGACCGAGCGAGTTCAGCACACTGTCACCGGTGCTCACCACACTTTCACGATGCCATATGCCCCCGACGCTTCCGGCCCAGGGGTACACCACACAAGATCATTTCAGAGTACGGGCGGGTTTGCCCCGTTTCCAGGTCCGCCCACCGCCGTCAGCGGACGAAATCGGCGGCCTTGTCGCTCAGGTCCAGCAGCGGCGCGGGGAGCACACCCAGCGCCAGCGTCGCGATCACGCCGATGGTCAGGGCCGCCGAGGTGAGGAAGCCGGGAATCGACACCGCCGGGGTGCTGTCGCCCGGCTCGGAGAGCCACATCATCACCACGACCCGCAGGTACGGGAACGCGATCAGCATGCTGGTGATCACACCGAAGATCACGAGCCAGGTCTGGCCGCCCTCGACCGCCGCCCCGAACACCGCGAACTTGCTGGTGAAACCGCTGGTCAACGGAATACCGGCGAAGGCCAGCAGGATGAACGTGAAGACCCCCGCGAACAGCGGCGACCGGCGGCCCAGCCCGGCCCACCGGGACAGGTGGGTCGCCTCGCCGTCCGCGTCGCGCACCAGCGTGACGATGGCGAACGCGGCCAGCACCGAGAAGCCGTACGCGACCAGGTAGAACAACGTGCTGGACACACCGGCCTCGTTGAGCGCCAGCACACCGACGAGCAGGTACCCGGCGTTCGCGATCGACGAGTACGCCAGCAGCCGCTTGATGTCCGTCTGGGTGACCGCCAGCACCGCACCCACCAGCATGGTCAGCACCGCGATGGTGCCCAGGATCGGCTGGAAGTCCCAGCGGACCCCCTCGAAGCCGACGTACAGCACGCGCAGCAGCGCACCGAACGCCGCCACCTTCGTGCAGGCGGCCATGAGCGCGGTGACCGGGGTCGGCGCCCCCTGGTAGACGTCGGGCGTCCACACGTGGAACGGCGCCAGGGCGGCCTTGAACAGCAGCCCGATCGCCAGCAACGCGAGCCCGCCGTACAGCAGCACCTGGCTGCGGGCCGGGTTGGCGATCGCGGCGTGGATCTGGTTGAAGTGCACGCCGTTCGCGTACCCGTAGAGCAGCGCCACGCCGAACAGGAAGAAGGCGGAGGCGTACGAGCCGAGCAGGAAGTACTTGAGGGCCGCCTCCTGGCTCAGCAGGCGGCGCCGCCGCGCCAGCGCGCACAGCAGGTACAGCGGCAGCGAGAAGACCTCCAGCGCGACGAACATCGTCAGCAGGTCGTTCGCGGATACGAACATCAGCATGCCGCCGAGGGCGAACAGCACCAGCGGGTAGACCTCCGTGCCGCCCGCCGCCCCGGTGGTCTGCCGCAGGTCCTTCTGCGAGCCCACGGTCAGCGCGGCCTCCGCCACGAACGCGCCGCCGGGCTCGACCGTGCGCTCGCCGATCAGCAGCAGCGACACCACGCCCAGCACGAGGATCGCGCCCTGCAGGAACAGGGTGGGTCCGTCGACCGCGACCGCGGTGCCGATGGTGATGGTCCGGGTGCCCCGCTCGCGGATCACCATGATGAACGCGGCCACGCAGGCCAGCAGGGCGAGCGAGAGCTGCACCGTATGCCGGGCACGCCGGGGCAGCAGCGCCTCGAGAAGCACCCCCACGCAGGCCACCCCGAACAGGATCAACATCGGCGCGAGCGCCCGATAGTCGATCGGGGGCAGTTGCAGTTTCTCCATGGCTACGGCGCCACCTTTCCGTTCGCGACCGCCGTGGGGGCCGGATCGGTCGTGCCGACGTCCTGCATGGTCGCCTGGACCGCCGGGTTGATCACATCGGTGACCGGCTTCGGATAGAAGCCGAGCAGGAGCAGGAGCAGCACCAGCGGCGCGACGACCACCTTCTCGCGCAGCGTGATGTCGCGACGCATCTCGGGCAGTTCGGCCAACGCCGGGTTCAGATCACCCTGGGTGGTGCGCTGGATCATCCACAGCACGTACGCGGCGGCCAGGATGATGCCGGCCGTGGCGATCACGGCGTACGCCGGGTGGACGGTGAACGTGCCGATCAGCACCAGGAACTCGCTGACGAACGGCGCGGTGCCGGGCAGCGCCAGCGACGCCAGACCGGCGAAGAACATGATCCCGGCCAGCACCGGCAGCAGCTTTCCGGCGCCGCCGAAGTCGCTGACCTGCGCCGACCCGCGCCGGGCGATGAACATCCCGACCACGAGGAAGAGCAGGCCGGTGGCGAGGCCGTGGTTGACCATGTACAGCACCGAGCCGGTGCCCGCCTGGGTGGTGAAGGCGAAGATGCCCATGCCGATGAAGCCGAAGTGCGCGATCGAGGTGTACGACACCAGCCGCTTGAGGTCGTTCTGGCCGACCGCCAGCAGGGCCGCGTAGATGATGCCGATGACCGCCAGCACCAGGGCGGCGGGGGCGAACCAGCGCGACGCCTCCGGGAACAGCGGCAGGCAGTAGCGCAGGATGCCGAACGTGCCGACCTTGTCCATCACGCCGACCAGCAGGGCGGCCGCGCCGACCGGGGCGGCGCCACCCGCGTCGGGCAGCCAGGTGTGGAACGGGAAGAACGGTGCCTTGATCGCGAAGGCGATGAAGAACCCGAGGAACAGCCACCGGGCGGTGTTGGTGTCGATGTCCGCCGCCGCCCTGGTCAGCTCCGCGAAGTCGAACGTCTTCCCGCCCAGCACCCACAGCCCGATCACCGCGGCCAGCATGAACAGGCCGCCGACCAGCGAGTACAGGAAGAACTTCACCGCGGCGTACTGGCGGCGGGCACCGCCGAACGAGCCGATGATGAAGTACATCGGGATCAGCATGACCTCGAAGAACACGTAGAACAGGAACACGTCCGCGGCCGCGAACACGCCGATCATCGTGAACTCGAACGCCAGCAGCAGCGCGAAGTAGGTCGACGCGGAACGCTGCGTCTCGTCCACGTCGTGCCAGGACGCCAGGATGACCACCGGCACGAGCACCGCGATCAGCAGCAGCATGACCAGCGCGATGCCGTCCGCCGCGAGGGTGAACCGGGCGTCCCAGGTCGGGATCCACGGGTACGACTCGCGGAACTGGAAGCGGGCGCCGCCGACCTGGAACGCCACCCACATCGCGATGCTGAGCCCGAGCACGGCCAGCGACCAGACCAGCGCCACGATCTTGGCGAGCTTGGGTTTGCTCCGCGGGATGCAGGCCACCACGACCGCGCCCACCAGCGGGGCCAGCGTCAGGACGGACAGGAACGGGAATCCGGAGTCCGTCACGAGAACCACCCCAGCTGGATGACGAGGAACGCACCGACGACCACGACGGCCCCGGTGAGCATGGACAGGGCGTACGAACGCACGAAGCCGGTCTGCAGCCGGCGCAACCGGCCGGAGCTCCCGCCGACACTCGCCGCGATGCCGTTGACCACCCCGTCGATGCCCTTGTTGTCGAAGAAGACCAGGGCCCGGGTGAGGAAGATGCCCGGCTTCTCGAAGACCGCCTCGTTGAAGGCGTCGGTGTACAGGTTGCGTCGGGCGGCGGTGACCACCACGCCCGCGGGCTGCTCCTGCTTCGCGGTGCCGTTACGGAACAGCAGGTACGCGATGCCCGTACCGATGACGACCAGCCCCAGCGACAGCGTGGTGATCGCCCAGTGCGGGAGGACCGGCTCGCCCGCGTGCGGCTCGGGGCCGAACACCGGCTCCAGCCACTCCGGGACGGACGTGGCCAGCAGCCCGCCCGCCCCGATCGAGCCGAGCGCCAGCAGCATCAGCGGCACGGTCATGATGTACGGCGACTCGTGCGGCTCCTTGATGTCATCCGTCCACCGCTTCGGGCCGTGGAACGTGAGGATGAACAGCCGGGTCATGTAGAACGCGGTGAGCCCCGCGCCGATCAGCGCGGCCATGCCGTACAGCCAGGCGGTCCAGCCTTCGCGCTCGAAGGCGGCCACGATGATCGGCTCCTTGGAGAAGAACCCGGAGAACGGGAACATGCCGATGATCGCCAGCCAGCCCATCATGAAGGTGATCCAGGTCCAGCGCATGTACTTGTACAGCCCGCCGAAGCGTCTGATGTCGACCTGGTCGTGCATGCCGTGCATCACGGAACCGGCGCCGAGGAACATGTTGGCCTTGAAGAAGCCGTGCGCCAGCAGGTGGACGATCGCCAGCGCGTACGCGCCGCCACCCAGGCCGACGCCGAGGAACATGTAGCCGATCTGGCTGACCGTGGACCAGGCGAGGACCCGCTTGATGTCGTCCTTGGCCGCGCCGATGATGCAGCCGATCAGCAGCGTCAGGGCACCGACGGTGACCACGACGGTCTGCAGGGTGTGGTTCGCGGAGAAGATCGGGTTCGACCGGGCGATCAGGTAGACCCCGGCGGTGACCATGGTCGCCGCGTGGATCAGGGCGGACACCGGGGTCGGGCCCTCCATCGCGTCCGGCAACCACGCCTGCAGCGGGAACTGGCCGGACTTGCCGCACGCGCCGAGCAGCAGGAGCAGGCCCATGACCAAGACCGTGGTCGAGCTGAGCGCGCTGACCCCGTTGAACACGTCGGAGTACTGGGTGGAGCCCAGGGTGGCGAACATCAGGAAGATGCCGATCACCAGGCCGGCGTCGCCGACCCGGTTCATCAGGAACGCCTTCTTGCCCGCGGTGGCCGCCGACGGCCGGGTGTACCAGAACGAGATCAGCAGGTACGACGCCAGGCCGACGCCCTCCCAGCCGAAGTAGAGCATCACGTAGTTGTTGCCGAGGACCAGCAGCAGCATCGCGGCGGTAAAGAGGTTGAAGTAGCCGAAGAACTTCCGGCGGCCCTCGTCGTGCGCCATGTACCCGACCGCGTACAGGTGGATCAGGGAGCCGACGCCCGTGATCAGCAGCACGAAAACCCCGGACAGCGGGTCGAAGAGCAACCCGAAGTCCACCTTCAACCCGCCGACCACGATGAAGTCGAACAGGCTCTGCTCGACCGACTTGTTGGTCAGGAAGGCGAGCTGGATGAAGAAGGTCAGGCCGAGCACGAAGCTGACGGCGACCGACAGCACCCCGAGCCAGTGCCCCCACTTGTCGGCCTTGCGCCCCAGCAGCAGCAGGATGGCCGCGCTGGCCAGCGGGATGGCTACCAGCAGCCAGAGCAGGCGCAGCGGGCCCACCGCTTGGGCGTACTCCACTGTCTGTTCCACGTGCAGGCCCTTCAGTACTTGAGGAGGTTGGCGTCGTCGACGCTCGCCGACCGCCGGGTCCGGAAGATCGACATGATGATGGCCAGGCCGACCACGACCTCGGCCGCCGCGACGACCATGACGAAGAACGCCATGATCTGCCCGTCCAGGCCACCGTTGATCCGGCTGAAGGTGATCAGGGCCAGGTTGGCGGCGTTCAGCATCAGCTCGATGCACATGAACAGCACGATCGCGTTGCGGCGGATCAGCACCCCGGTGGCCCCGATGGTGAACAGGATCGCCGCGAGGACGAGGTAGTAGTCGGGAGTCACTCTTCTGTTCCCTTCGGGGCCGCCTCGCGCGCCGTGAGCTCACGTACGGGCAGGATCGGCGAGATGCTGCGCTCGGACAGGTTGCCGTCGGGCAGGCGGGCCGGCGCGGCCACGGACATCGTGTTGGCGTACACGCCGGGGCCGGGCTTGGGACCCGGGTGGTTGCCCGGGTGGAACCGCTGCTTCATGCGGGTCACCTGGTCGTGGATCTCGTCCTTGGCCCGCTCGACGTGGGCCAGGATCATGGCGCCGACCGCCGCCGTGATCAGCAGCGCGGAGGTGACCTCGAACGCGAAGACGTAGTTGGTGAACAGCAGCCGGGCGATGCCCTGGACGTTGCCGCCCGCGTTCGCGGCCTCCAGGCCGACGACCGTGCTGGTGCCCAGCGAGCGGGCCAGGCCGGTGGCGACCAGGATGGCGAAGCCGATGCCCAGCAGGATCGCCGCGACCCGCTGGCCGCGCAGCGTCTCGATCAGCGAGTCGGAGGCGTCGCGGCCCACCAGCATCAGCACGAACAGGAACAGCATCATGATGGCGCCGGTGTAGACGATGATCTGCACCATGCCGAGGAACGGCGCGGCGTTGACCACGTACAGGAAGCCCAGGCAGAGCATCGTCACGACCAGCCACAGGGCGGAGTGGACCGCGTTGCGGGCCAGCACCATGCCCAGGGCGCCGATGACGGCCAGGCTGCCCATGATCCAGAAGCCCCAGGCCTCGGCGGCGGAGACCTGCCCGGCCGCGGCGGCGATCGTACCCATCAGGCCCCGCCCTTCGTTCCGGTCTCCGACGTCGGGGCGCGCTCGGCGCCCGCCGAGGTGCCCGGGTTGGTCAGCGCGCCGACGTAGTAGTCCACGTCGGTGTCGCCGAGCCGCATCGGGTGCGGCGGCTGCTCCATGCCCGGCAGCAGCGGCGCCAGCAGCTGCTCCTTCGTGAAGATCAGGTCCTGCCGGGAGTCGCGGGCCAGCTCGTACTCGTTGCTCATGGTCAGCGAGCGGGTCGGGCACGCCTCGATGCACAGGCCGCAGAAGATGCACCGGGTGTAGTTGATCTGGTAGACCGACGCGTACCGCTCACCCGGGGAGAAGCGCATCTCCTCGGTGTTGTCGCCACCCTGGACGTAGATCGCGTCGGCGGGGCAGGCCCACGCGCACAGCTCGCAGCCGATGCACTTCTCCAGGCCGTCCGGGTGCCGGTTCAGGATGTGCCGGCCGTGGTAGCGCGGCGCCGGGGTGGGCGGCGAGAACGGATAGTCGGTCGTGATGACCTTGCGGAACATGTGCGCGAAGGTCACCCCGAAGCCCTTGAACGAGCCCGTGAACGTCCCCACGTCACACCTCCTCGTCTGGTGTGTCGTCGGGTGTCTCGGTGGTGCCGCCGCCCACAGTGGCGGGCTCGCGCTCGGCCACCGCGCGGCGGGCGCGCGGGCTGGGTGGCACCTGCAGGTCCAGCGGAGGTACGGGGAAACTGCCCGGTGGCCGCGCGGCCAGCTGCTCCTCCAGCGACTTCACCGGCTCCTTGCGCCCGGACGGCCAGAACACCGCCACCAGCACCACCGCGATGACGACACCGCCGATGATCAGCCACTTGTTCCGGTCCGAGGTCTCGTTGTTGAGCACCCGCACCCCGGCGAGGAACAGGATCCAGACCAGGTTGACCGGGATGAGGATCTTCCAGCCGAAGCGCATGAACTGGTCGTAGCGCAGCCGGGGCAGGGTGGCCCGCAGCCAGATGAAGCCGAACAGCAGGATCAGGACCTTGAGCAGCCACCAGATCAGCGCGAACCAGCCGGAGTTGGCGTCGGACCAGAACGCGGTGATCGGCCACGGGGCCCGCCAGCCGCCCAGGAACAGCGTCGTGCACAGCGCCGAGACGGTGATCATGTTGATGTACTCGGCGAGGAAGAACAGCGCGAACTTGAACGACGAGTACTCCGTGTGGAAGCCGCCGACCAGCTCGGACTCGGCCTCGGGCAGGTCGAACGGGGCCCGGTTGGTCTCACCGACCGCGGAGATCGCGTAGATGATGAAGCTCGGCAGCAGCAGCACCGCGTACCAGCTCGGCGGGGTCGGGTGCCAGCCGAGGATGTCGATCGAGGACTGCTCGTTGCCCGCCTGCGCCTTGACGATCTGCGAGGTGGACATCGTGCCCGCGGTCATGAACACCGCCACGATGGACAACCCCATCGCGACCTCGTACGAGATCATCTGGGCGCTGGAGCGCAGCCCGCCCAGCAGCGGGTACGTCGAGCCCGACGCCCAGCCGGCCAGCACCACGCCGTACACGGCCATCGAGGAGCAGGCGAGCAGCACCAGCACGGAGACCGGCACGTCGGTGAGCTGCAGCGCGGTCTGGTGCCCGAAGATCGACACCACCGGGCCGAAGGGGATCACCGCGAACGCGGTGAACGCGGTCGTCGCCGAGATCACCGGGGCGATGAAGTACACCACCTTGTCCGCGGTGATCGGGATGATCTCCTCCTTGAACGGCAACTTGATGCCGTCCGAGAGGCTCTGCAACCAGCCCTTGGGGCCGACCTGGTTGGGGCCCGGCCGGACCGCCATCCGGGCCACGACCTTGCGCTCGTAGTTGATCGTGAAAAGCGTCAGCAGCAGCAGGATGACGAAGACCCCGAGCAGCTTGATGAGCACGATCCACCAGACGTCGTTCTCGAACGTCTGCAGGGTGGGATCCTGCGCCTCGGCGAGGATCATCACGGCGTTACCCCCTTCTTGCTGACCTCGGGGGAGGCGAGCAGGTTGCTCTCGGCGGCCGAGGCGTGCGGGGCCTCGGCCAGCAGCGGGCCAGCCACCCCGGCACTCAGCCGGACCACGGCACCCGAGCTCGCGCCCAGGCTGCGGCGGACCGTGCTGCCCGGCGAGTTCGCGGGCAGCCACACCACGCCTTCGGGCATCTCGGTGATCGCCGTCTGCAGGCTGATCGCGCCGGAGACCGTACTGACCGTCAGCGGGTCGCCGTCGGCGACGCCGAGCGCCTCGGCCGTACCCTTCGCGATCCGCGCCACCGGCGGACGCGCGGTCCCGGCCAGGACCTCGTCGCCGTCGAGCAGGCGGCCCAGGTCGATGAGCTGATGCCAGGTGGCCAGCACGGCCTGCCCGGCGCCCGGCTCCAGCGGTGCGCCCGGTTCCACGGTGGGCGCGGCCTGCGGCGCCGAGGTGTTGGCCCGCATCCCGCCCAGTTCGCGGCGGATCGCGTTCACGTCACCGGTGCCCAGCGTGACCTCCAGCAGGGCGGCGATCGCCTCCAGCGCCCGCCCGTCGGTCATGGCGCCGGTCTTCAGCACCGCCTGGAAGGTGCGCAGCCGCCCCTCCCAGTCCATGTAGGTGCCGGGCTTCTCGACCGGCGGGGCCACCGGCAGCACCACGTCGGCGCGGCGGGTCACCGCACTGTGCCGCAGCTCCAGGCTCACCAGGAACGGCACCGCGTCGAGGGCCTGCTCGGCCAGGCGCGGATCGGCCAGGTCGGCCGGGTCCACCCCGGCGACCAGCAGGCCGCCCAACTCCCCGGCCGCGGCGGCGGCCACGATCGCGGAAGTGTCGCGGCCCACCGCGGCGGGCAGTGTCTCGACCGGCACGTCCCAGGCGGCCGCCAGGTCGGCGCGCCCCCCGGCGTCGGTGACCGGACGTCCGCCGGGCAGGAGGTTCGGCAGGCAGCCCGTGTCGACCGCACCCCGGTCGCCCGCGCGCCGCGGCACCCAGGCCAGCCGGGCACCGGTACGGGCGGCCAGCGCGGCGGCGGCCGAGAGGCCACCGGGCACCTCCGCGAGCCGCTCGCCCACGATCAGCAGCGCCCCCTCGGCGGCCAGGGCCGCGGCGATCGCCGGGTCGCCGGCCAGCAGCCGCGCCTCGGCGCCGGGCACCGCCTCGACCAGCGTGGCGCCGAGCTTCTCGAAGCCGCGCGTCAGGAACGGCGCCACCGCCACCACGGCGAGCTTCTTGTGCGTGTACGTCTTGCGCAGCCGCAGGAAGAGGATCGGGCACTCCTCCTCCGGCTCCAGCCCGACGATCACCACCGACGGGGCCTTCTCCACGTCGGCGTAGCTGACGTCGCTGACCCCGGCCACGCTCGCGGCCAGGAAGTCGGCCTCCTCGCCGTTCGCGCCGACCGGGCGGGCCCGGAAGTCGATGTCGTTGGTGCCCAGGGCCACCCGCGCGAACTTCGCGTACGCGTACGCGTCCTCGACGGTCAGGCGGCCACCCGTGAGCACGCCGACGCCGCGGGCGCGGGCGGCCCGCAGACCCTCGGCCGCCGCGTACAGCGCCTCACTCCACGAGGCCTCGCGCAGCTCGCCGGTGGCGGCGTCGCGCACGTACGGGGTGGTGATCCGGTCGGCCGCCGTGTCGTACCGGAAGCCCCACCGGCCCTTGTCGCAGTTCCACTCCTCGTTCACCGCCGGGTCGTCACCGGCAAGGCGGCGCAGCACCTTGCCGCGCCGGTGGTCGGCGCGCATCGCGCAGCCCGCCGAGCAGTGCTCGCACACCGTCGGTGTGGACACCAGGTCGAACGGCCGGGCCCGGAACCGGTACTGCTGGCCGGTCAGCGCGCCCACCGGGCAGATCTGCACGGTGTTACCGGAGAAGTACGAGTTGAACGGCACGTCCCCGGAGTCCTCGCCCGCGTCGCCACTGCCGTCGGCGTCCGCGCCGAAGAAGTCGTCCCGGTACACGTTGATCTGCTGGCCGGAGGAGCGGTCCATCAGGTCGATGAACTTGTCCCCCGCGATCTCCTCGGAGAACCGGGTGCACCGCTGGCACAGCACGCACCGTTCCCGGTCCAGCAGCACCTGGCTGGAGATGTGGATCGGCTTCTCGAACGTGCGCTTCTCCTCGGCGAAGCGCGAGTCGGACCGGCCGGTGGACAGCGCCTGGTTCTGCAGGGGGCACTCGCCCCCCTTGTCGCAGGTCGGGCAGTCCAGCGGGTGGTTGATGAGCAGCAGCTCCATCACCCCGGCCTGGGCCTTCTTCGCGACCGGCGAGGTGAGCTGGGTCTTGACCACCATGCCCTCGGCGACCGTCTGGGTGCACGAGGCGACCGGCTTGCGCTGACCCTCCACCTCGACCAGGCACTGGCGGCACGCCCCGGCGGGGGCCAGCAGCGGGTGGTCGCAGAACCGGGGGATCTCGATGCCCATCCGCTCCGCGACCCGGATGACCAGCTCGCCCTTGGCGGCCGTCACCTCGACCCCGTCGACGGTCAGCGTGACGGTGTCGGTCGGCTTGGCAACGTCCGTCATCAGTGCGCTCCTACCAGGGTCTTCTCGGACAGCCGGGGGGCCGTCCGACCCTCGATGTAGTCGAGGTAGTCCTGCTTGAAGTACTGCAGTGAGGAGGTCACCGAGCTGGTCGCGCCGTCGCCCAGGCCGCAGAACGAGCGGCCGAGGATGTTGTCGCAGGTGTCCAGCAGCGTGTCCAGGTCCTCGTGGGTGCCCTGACCGGCCAGGATCCGCCGGTAGGTCCGGACCATCCAGTAGTTGCCCTCGCGGCACGGGGTGCACTTGCCGCACGACTCGTGGTGGTAGAACTCCAGCCACCGGTACGTGGCGTACACCGGGCAGTCCTGATCGGAGAAGATCTGGACGGCCGTGGTGCCCAGGATGGACCCGGCCGCCGCGACGCTCTCGAAGTCCATCGGCACGTCGATGTGCTCCGCGGTGAGCAGCGGGGTGGAGGAGCCGCCCGGGGTCCAGAACTTGAGCTGGTGCCCCTCCTTCATGCCGCCCGCCAGCTCGATCAGCTCGCGCAGGGTGATGCCCAGGCCGCACTCGTACTGGCCGGGGTTGGTGATCCGGCCGGACAGGGAGTAGATCATCGGGCCGGACGACTTCTCCGTGCCCATGCTCTTCCACCACTCCGCGCCACCGAGCACGATGTAGGGCACGCTGGAGATCGTGCCCACGTTGTTCACCACGGTGGGGCTGGCGTACAGGCCGGCGACCGCGGGGAACGGGGGCCGCAGCCGGGGCTGGCCCCGGAAGCCCTCCAGCGAGTCGAGCAGCGCGGTCTCCTCGCCGCAGATGTACGCCCCGGCGCCCGAGTGCACCACCAGTTCCAGGTCGAACCCGGTGCCGAGGATGTTCTTGCCGAGGTAGCCCTTGACGTACGCCTCGCGCACGGCGTTACGCAGCCGCCGGGCCGCGTGCACCGCCTCACCGCGGATGTAGATGTAGGCCCGGTTGGCCCGGATCGCGTACGAGGCGATGATGCAGCCCTCGACCAGCGAGTGCGGGTCGTATGTCATCAGCGGCAGATCCTTGCAGGTGCCCGGCTCGCCCTCGTCGGCGTTCACCACCAGGTAGTGCGGCTTGCCGTCGCCCTGCGGGATGAAGCCCCACTTGAGGCCGGTGGGGAAGCCCGCACCGCCCCGGCCGCGCAGCCCGGAGTCCTTCATGAGCTGGATCAGATCGTCGGGGTGCACCGCGAGGGCCTTGCGCAGGGCCGCGTAGCCGTCGAGCCGCTCGTAGACGTCGATCTTCCAGGCGTCCGGCGACAGCCAGCGCTTGGTGAGGACCGGGGTGAGCTTCTCCAGGACTTCGCGGGAAGGCTCGGTCACTGCTCTGCCTCCTCAGCGGCGGTGTTGGTGCCCTCGGCGGCCTTGCGCAGATTGCTCCGCTGCGGTTCGGGGTTGTCCCCGGCGGGCTTGGCGTCGCTGGCCGGGGCGTTGGCGTCGGGAGCCGCCGCGTCGGTGGCCTGCGGGTCGGAGGCCTGCGGGTCCGGGGCCTTGGCGCGGGTTCGCGTGGTGGACGCGCGCCGGGCGGCCGGCTTGTCGCCGGTCGCTGCCTTGTCGGCCGGGGCTGCCTTGCCGGCCGGCGCTGCCTTCTCAGCAGCCGCGGCCTTCGCTGCGGGGGCCGGCTTGGCGGGTGCCGTCGGCTGACCGGGGGCGGGCTTGGTGGTCGGGATCGGCGTGTCGGGGTCGAAGTTGCGGACCGCGATGCCGTTCTTCTGCGCCAGCGTGACCCCGCGCAGCGTCGGCGCCCCGGCCGGGCCGTCGGCGACCGCGCCGTCGCGCGGATCGGCGAACCCGGCGAGTTGGATCGCCATCTCCTTGAGGGAGCACAGCCGGGCCCCTCGGGTGGGCGCCGGACGCTCCCCCGCACGCAGCCCGTCGACGAGGTCGATCGCGCCCTGCGGAGTGACGTTGTCGTAGAAGTCGTAGTTGACCGTCACCACCGGGGCGTAGTCGCAGGCGGCGAGGCACTCCGCGTGCTCCAGCGTGACCCGGCCGTCCGCAGTGGTCTCGTCGTGGCCGACGCCGAGATGCTCGGCGAGTTCGTCGTACACCTCCTGGCCGCCCATGACGTTGCACAGCGTGTTGGTGCAGACGCTGACCAGGTACTCGCCGGTGGGCCGGCGCTTGTACATGGTGTAGAAGGTCGCGACCGCGCCGACCTGGGCCTTGTTGATGCCCAGCACCTCGGCGCAGAACGCCACCCCGGCCGGGCTGACGTAACCCTCCTGCGACTGCACGAGGTGCAGCAGCGGCAGCAGCGCGGACCGTTCCCGGCCCGCCGGGTAGCGGGCCAGGATCTCGCGCGCCCGGGCCAGGAGCTGCTCCGCGAGCGGCGCGGCGGCCGGGGAGAACTCCACCGTGCGATCAGACATTTAGCGGTCACACCCACCCATCACCGGGTCGAGGGAGGCGCCGCCGGCGATCACGTCGGCCAGCAGGGCGCCCTCGGCCATCGCGGGGATGGCCTGGAGATTCACGAAGCTCGGGTCGCGGTAGTGCACCCGGTACGGGCGGCTGCTGCCGTCGGAGACCGCATGCACGCCGAGCTCGCCGCGCGGGTGCTCGATGCCGACGTACACCTGGCCGGGCGGGACCCGGAAGCCCTCGGTCACGAGCTTGAAGTGGTGGATCAGCGACTCCATCGACTGACCCATGATCTTGGCGACGTGTTCGAGCGAGTTGCCGAGGCCGTCGACGCCGAGCGCGAGCTGCGCGGGCCAGGCGATCTTGCGGTCCTCGACCATGATCCGGCCGGGCTTCAACCGGTCCAGGGTCTGCTCGATGATCTTCAGCGACTCCCGGATCTCCGCCATCCGCACCAGGTAGCGGCCCCACACGTCGCCCGTGGTCGCCGTCGGCACGTCGAACTCGTAGTTCTCGTACCCGCAGTACGGCATCGTCTTGCGCAGGTCCCAGGCGAGGCCCGCCGAGCGCAGCACCGGACCGGTGATGCCCAGGGAGAGACAGCCGGTCACGTCGAGCACCGCGACGCCCTGCGTGCGCTTGTGCCAGACGTACTGGCCGGAGAGCAGCTTCTCGTACTCCTTGAGCTTCTTCGGCAGGTACTTGAGGAAGTCGCGGATCTTGGTGATCGCCGCTTCCGGTACGTCCTGCGAGAGGCCCCCGGGCCGGATGTACGCGTTGTTCATCCGCAGGCCGGAGGCCTCCTCGAAGATGTCGAGGATGTACTCGCGCTCGCGGAAGCCGTACAGCATCATCGAGATCGCGCCGAGCTCCATGCCCGTGGTGGCGATCCACACCAGGTGCGAGGCGATCCGCTGGAGTTCCATGAACATCACGCGGATGGTGTTCGCCCGCTCCGGGATCTCGTCCGTGATGCCCAGCAGCTTCTCGACCGCGAGGCAGTACCCGGCCTCGTTGAACATGTTGGACAGGTAGTCCATGCGGGTCACGAACGTGACCCCCTGGGTCCAGTTGCGGTACTCCAGGTTCTTCTCGATGCCGGTGTGCAGGTACCCGATGACCGGGCGGCACTCGGTGACCGTCTCGCCCTCGAGCTCCAGCACCAGCCGCAGCACCCCGTGGGTGGAGGGGTGCTGCGGGCCCATGTTGACGACGATCTTCTCGTTGCTGAGCGGATCGATGCCCTCGGTGATGGTGTCCCAGTCGCCGCCGGTGACCGTGAAGACGCGGCCTTCGGTGGTCTCCCGCTCGGCCGCGTACGCCTGCTCACCCGTTGTAGGAGTGCTCATTGGTAGACCCTCCGCTGGTCTGGAGGAGGAATTTCGGCGCCCTTGTACTCGACGGGCACGCCGCCGAGCGGGTAGTCCTTGCGCTGCGGGTGGCCCTCCCAGTCGTCCGGCATGAGGATCCGGGTGAGGCCGGGATGACCGGCGAAGACGACACCGAACATGTCGTACGTCTCCCGCTCCTGCCAGTCGGCGGTGGGGTACACACCGGTGACGGACGGGACCGACACCCCCTCGGCCACGGCCACCTCCAGGCGTACCCGCCGCCGGTAGGTCATCGAGGTGAGCTGGTAGGCGATGTGGAACCGCCGCTCGTCGCTGCCCAGGTAGTCCACGCCGTCCACTGACGAGCACAGCTCGAAGCGCAGCGCCTCGTCGTCGCGCATCACCTGGCACACCTCGGCGATGTTCTCCGCCTTGATGTGCAGGGTCAGCTCGCCCCGGTCGACGATCACCTTCTCGATCGCGTCCGCGAAGCCCGGGTACGCCTCCTCCAGCGCGTCGTGCACCTCGTCGAAGTACCCGCCGAACGGCCGGGGGGTGTCCTCGAGGCTGGGCGTACGCCGGACCAGGCCGCCGAAGCCGGAGGTGTCACCCGAGCCGCGCACCCCGAACATGCCGCGCTTGACCGCCCGGGGGTAGTCGGCGGGTGCACCGGCGGCCGCGCCGACCGGCGGGGCGGCCACGGGCACCCCGGCGCCGGGCTGCTCGGTGGGCCGGTTCCGCTCGATCGCCGGTTCCTGGCCCTTGGTGCTGTCGGACGTCACTTGCGGCCCTCCCCTCGCATGTGCGGCTGCAGCTTCATCCAGTTCTCGATGCGCAGCTGCTCCTCGCGGCCCTCCTTGACCGCCTGGATCCACTCGTCGCGCCGCTTGGGATCGGCCCGGTACGAGGACGGCATGGCGCCGGGGGCGACCACCGGCAGCTTGCCCTCGGCCCGGCGGGCCTCCAGCATCTTGCGGCCGTTGGGGCCGAGCGGGGCGGCCATGACCTTCTCGCGCATCTTCAGGATCGCGTCGATCAGCATCTCCGGCCGGGGCGGACAGCCCGGCAGGTAGATGTCGACCGGGATGATGTGGTCGACGCCCTGCACGATCGCGTAGTTGTTGAACATGCCGCCGGACGAGGCGCAGACCCCCATCGAGATCACCGAACGGGGCTCGGGCATCTGGTCGTAGATCTGGCGCACGACCGGGGCCATCTTCTGGCTCACCCGGCCCGCGACGATCATCAGGTCGGCCTGGCGGGGCGAGGCGCGGAACACCTCCATGCCCCAGCGGCCCAGGTCGTAGTGCGGGCCACCGGAGGCCATCATCTCGATGGCGCAGCAGGCCAGGCCGAAGGTGGCGCCCCAGAACGACGACTTGCGGGCCCAGTTGGAGAGCTTCTCCACCGAGGTGAGCAGGATGCCGCTCGGCAGCTTCTCTTCGATTCCCATTGGTTATCAGTCCCAGTTCAGGCCGCCACGCCGCCACACGTACGTGTAGGCGATGAAGACGGCGACGATGAACAGGACCATCTCGACGAACCCGAACAGTCCCAGCGCCTCGAAGGACACTGCCCAGGGGTAGAGGAAGATGGTCTCGATGTCGAAGATGATGAACAGCATCGCGGTCAGATAGAACTTGATCGGGAAGCGGCCGCCGCCGATCGGCTGGGGCGCGGGCTCGATGCCGCATTCGTACGCTTCCAGCTTGGCGCGGTTGTATCTCTTCGGGCCCACGATGGGCGCCACCGAGACCGAGAACAGGGCGAAGAGCGCGCCGAGGATCAGCAGCCCGACGATCGGTACGTAGGGGTTGAGCGTCATACCGTCTCCTGCTCGACTGTTAGCCGCTTCACACTATTAATCCCGTTCTGCCCGCCTGCGACCGGGGTACCCGAAATGGCCATGTCAAACCGTCGGGGCGACTTTGGTGAGGCCGTTGATGATGCGGTCCATGGCGTCGCCGCCGCGCGGGTCGGTCAGGTTCGCCAGCAGCTTGAGGACGAAGCGCATCAGCGTGGGATGCGGCATCCCGTGCTTCGTGGCGATCCGCATGATCTGCGGATTACCGATCAGCTTCACGAACATCCCGCCGAGCCGGTAATACCCACCGAAGCGCAGCTTGAGCTCCGTCGGGTACGCCTGCAGCGCCCGCTCCCGGTCGGCACCCGCCGAGCGGGCCTGCGCCTGCACCGCCACCTCGGCGGCCAGCTCGCCGGACTCCATCGCGTACGCGATGCCCTCGCCGTTCATGGGGTTCACCATGCCGCCCGAGTCGCCGACGAGCATGACGCCACGCGTGTAGTGCGGCACCCGGTTGAAACCCATGGGCAACGCGGCGCCCAGCACCGGCCCTTCGGCGTGCTCCTCGCCGCGCATGCCCCACTCCGGCGGGGTGGTGCCCAGCCAGTCGGTCAGCATGGCCCGGTAGTTGGTCTTGCCGAACGCGCTGGAGGAGTTCAGGATGCCGAGGCCGACGTTGACCCGGCCGTCGCCGAGCCCGAAGATCCAGCCGTACCCCGGCAGCAGGACGTCGGAGTTCTGCGCGCTGCGAAGCTCCAGCCAGGACTCCAGATAGTCATCATCCGCCCGAACGGGTGACCGGTAGTAGCGCCGTACCGCCACACCGAGTGGGCGGTCGTCGCGTTTGGCCAGTCCCATGGCGAGCGGCAGCTTGCCGGACACGCCGTCCGCCGCGATGATCAGCGGCGCCCGATACTGGACGGGTTCCCTGCCGGGGCCGGCCTTGGCGGTGACCCCGATCGCGTGGCCGTCGTCGTCGAGCACCGGCCCGGTGACGTTGACGCTGGTCCGCAGCAGGGCGCCGGCCTCGACCGCGCGCCTGGCCAGCATGTCGTCGAAGTCCAGTCGCGTGCGGACCAGCCCGTAGCTGGGGAAGCTGGCCAGCTCCGGCCAGTCCAGTTCGAGGCGTACGCCGCCGCCGATCACCCGCAGGCCCTTGTTCTGCAGCCAGCCGGCCTTTTCGGAGGTGTCGATGCCCATCCGGATCAACTGCCGGGTGGCGCGCGGGGTGAGCCCGTCGCCGCAGACCTTCTCCCGGGGGAACTCGGTCTTCTCCAGCAGCAGGACGCGCAGGCCGTGCCGCGCCATGTGGTACGCCGCCGCGGACCCACCGGGCCCGGCACCGACCACGATCACGTCCGCCTCGTCGGCGATGGTTCCTGCCGCGGCCACGTGCTCGTTCACGGCTCACCCTCCGTTCTCGCGCGGGCTAGTGAAACAGTTCACAAGCCAGCCCAGGTCGGAGTCTAGGACTGCCATCGAAGCGGATAGGGGTTAGGGGTACCTAACCGTTCCGGGGCGACGACATCGTCGGTGCGGCACCGCTCCCGCCGTGCCTCAGCGTGCTCGTCGGGGTGTCCATCTTGCTCTTCGTGTCGCCGGGCGGTTCGCCGTCCGTCGTGGCCTCCTCCGCTCGGCGCGGTTCACCGCCCGTCGCGGTTTCCGCCTCGCCACGGGGTGCGCCGTCCGTTGTGGCGCCCGGTGCGGCCGCAGCGAGGGCGCGGTCGGCCGCGTGCCGGGCGGCGCCGTCCAGGTGCTCCCGAAACGTACCGCCCATCGCGCGGTCGAGGGCCACAATCAGCTGATCCACCAGATCCTGGGCCAGCTCGGGATCGGTCGCGGCCACCGTGCGGATCCGGGTGGCCAGTTCGTGTGCCCGGCGCTCCCCCTCGTCCTGCTCGTCGATGGCGAGGTCGATCTCGGTGTCGACGCCGAAGGAGTCGACCGGATGACTGGACATGGTCATACCATCGAGCTAATCACCCAAACCGCCCATAAGAGGCGTGATTGGCAAAATCCCGCCAGCCGTGGCGTGGAACCTCGGCGCCGCTCGATCTTACGAGGCTAGATCTTGGTGGCGCGGTGCAGCGCCACGATGCCGCCGGTCAGATTCCGCCAGCCGACCCGCGACCACGGACCGGCCTCCAGCATCCGCGCGGCCAGGCCCTGCTGGTCCGGCCAGGCGCGGATCGACTCGGCCAGATAGACGTACGCGTCGGGATTGCTCGACACGGCGCGCGCCACCGCCGGCAGGCTGCGCATCAGATACGACAGGTACGCGGTACGGAACGCCGCGTTGGTCGGGTGGCTGAACTCGCACACCACCAGCCGGCCCCCCGGCCGGACCACCCGGGCCAGCTCGCGCAGCGCCGCGCCGGTGTCCACCACGTTGCGCAGGGCGAAGGAGATCGTCACCGCGTCGAAGGCGTCGTCGGGGAAGGGCAGCGCCAGCGCGTCGCCGGCCACCAGCGGAACCCGCGGGCGGCTCCGGCGCCCCGCCGCCAGCATCCCCACCGAGAGGTCCGCGCCGACGGCCCACGCCCCCGAGCGCGCCATCTCCTCGGTGGACACGCCGGTACCCGCGCCGACGTCCAGCACCCGCTCGCCCGGCCGCAGGCCCAGCGCCGCCCGGGTCGCCCGGCGCCACCCCCGGTCCTGGCCGAACGACAGGATCGTGTTGGTCAGGTCGTACCGCTCGGCCACGCCGTCGAACATCTCGGCGACCTCGTGCGGCTGCTTGTCCAGATCTGCGCGCGTCACGGTTGCCCACTCTGCCACCGCCACGCACAGCGCGGGCGGGATGGTGACCCATCCCGCCCGCGCCTGGTGCGTTATATATACGACCGCCATCGGTCGGGTCCGACCCCGCCGCCGGCGGTCAGATGCCGTGGCGACGTTCAGTGTTGCGGTGTTACGCAGGCACCGTAACCAGGGGGTACGCAAGGGAACAGACGGACGACGCGTCTGTTACCGAGGAGCAATCCGCTCCTGTGCGGACCGCCGACCGGCACCTGACCGAACGGCCGGGCGACTCCGACGGACAGGGGATACCGTCAGCTCGCCTCGACCAGCGGCAGGGTCCGCCGGGCCCCGCCACCGGGCAGGGCGATCGAGGAGAAGTGCGACACGACCCGCTCGTCGGTGGGGTCCTCGGCCGCGGTGTGGTGCACGGCCAGGTGCCGGTACAGGGTGTCGCGCTGGGCCGGGACCCGGTCGGCCGTACGGATCATCGAGATCAGTTCGTGCAGGTTGGACCGGTGCCGGGCGCCCGCCGAGGAGATGACGTTCTCCTCCAGCATGATCGACCCCAGGTCGTCCACACCCATGTGCAGGCAGAGCTGGCCGACGTCCTTGCCCGTGGTCAGCCAGGACGCCTGCAGGTGCGCCACGTTGTCGAAGAAGAGCCGGGACACCGCGACGAACCGCAGGTACTCCAGTGTGGTGGCCTGCGTCCGGCCCTTGAGGTGGTTGTTCTCCGGCTGGTAGGTCCACGGGATGAAGGCCCGGAACCCGCCGACCTCGTGGGACTGCTCGACCGGCGCGTCGACATAGCCGTTCGCCACGGCGAGGTCCTGCACCTCGCGGATCATCCGAATGTGCTCGATGCGCTCGGCGTTGGTCTCCCCCGTACCCATCATCATGGTGGCCGTGGAACTCAGGCCGTGCCGGTGCGCGACCGCCATGACCTCCAGCCAGCGCGCCCCGGACTCCTTGAGCGGCGCGATCGCCTTGCGCGGCCGGTCCGGCAGCATCTCCGCGCCCGCGCCCGCGATGGAGTCCAGGCCCGCGGCCTTGATCCGGACGACCGCCTCGGAGATGGAGACGCCGGAGACCTTGGCCATGTGCAGGATCTCGCTGGGCCCGATCGAGTGGATCGCCAGCCGCGGGTACGCCCGCTTGACCGAGGAGAACAGCTCCTCGTAGTACTCGACGCCGTAGTCGGGGTGGTGGCCGCCCTGCAGCATCACCTGGGTGGCGCCCAGCTCGACCGCCTCGCCGCACCGGCGCAGGATCTCCTCCATCGGGTGCGACCAGCCCTCGGCGTGCTTCGGCGCCCGGTAGAAGGCACAGAACTTGCAGGCCGTGACGCACACGTTGGTGTAGTTGATGTTGCGATCGATCAGGTACGTGACGATGCCGTCCGGGAAGCGCCGGCGCCGGACCGCGTCCGCCGCCTCGCCCAGCGCGTGCAAGGGCGCCTCGGTGTAGAGCAGCAGCGCTTCCTCGGGGGTGATCCGCCCGCCGTCCGCGCCGCGCTGCAGGATGCTGTCGATCTCCGGGTTCGCCGTCACGCCTCGAAGCGTACGTGCCCCGGTGGAAAGCGTCAGCGGCACCGGTCACCGCCGGGAGCCCGCGACCGGGGGTCACGCCCGGCTTCGTGTCGGATCGGGTCGTTAGTCTCGGTGGATCCCCATCAGGAACGGAGGCGGCGTGCTGCTCGTCCATGGCACCTGGGTCACCGGAGCGGCCGGCGGGCTCGCCGTGTGGGGCGAGAGCCTGGAGCTCGGATCACCACCGCGCTCGCGGTCCCGCCATCGGGCCCACCCGTTCGCCGTGCCCCCGGAGGCGCTGCGCGCCACCTTGCTCAACGCCGACCCGCAGGACGCCGAGCCGCAGGACGGCGACCCATCCGAGAGCACCGACAGCGCCCTTCGGGACGTCCTGGCCAAGGCGGCCGACGCGGAACTGGCCCTGCTGCTGCCCGGGACGACACGCGCGCCGCTGCCCTCCCCCGAGACCGGTGCCGAACCGTCCCGGCGCGGCGTCCGGCTCGGGTCGTGGGCGACGCCCGGGGTGCTGCTGCCGCCGGACGCCGCGCTGGCCGCACTCGCCGCGCTCACCGACCCCGACCCGGACGGGCCGTGGGCCCCGGCCGCCTCGCTGCGCTATCTCAGCCTGCTGGCGGGCCACGCGTGCGACCTGGCGCAACGCGGCCGGATGCTCCCCCAACTGGTCACCGAGGCGGGTGTACCGGCGGCGCGCTGGCGGCCCGTGCAGACGGGCGCGGACGCGGCGGCGTACCGCGATTTCGGGGCCGCGATGCCGCCGGTGTGCCGGGCCGCCGAGCCGGACGCCGGGGTGGGCCCGACGCTGGCGGCCGCGCTGGACGCGCTGGTCGACGCGGCGGCGCGGGCCCTGCTGCCGGAACGCCTGCTGCAGGGCCACCGGCCGGGCGCCCGCGCGCCGCTGGCCGACCGGTGGGCGGTGGCGCTCACCGCGGCCGACCCGAGCCTGCCCGGCGCGCCGCCCGCCGAGGTGAGCGCGCTGGAGCGGGCGCTGACCGCGTGGCTGCGCGCGGCGCACGACGCCAACGGTCCCATCCGGGTCAGCTTCCGCCTGGTCGAGCCGCTGCCCGGCCACGACGAGTGGCGGCTGGAGTTCGCGCTGCAGTCCGCCGAGGACCCGAGCCTGTACCTGCCCGCCGAGGAGCTGTGGGCCGGTGGACAGTTGCCGGGGCTGCCGCCGCGCCCGGACGAGACGCTGCTGGCCGGGCTCGGGCGGGGCGTCCGGCTCTACCCGGCGTTGCACGAGGCCCTGCAGGTGCCGCGCCCCGACGCGATGACACTGGACACGGCGGGCGCCCACGACTTCCTGCGCCAGGCGGCGCCGTTGCTGCAGGCGGCCGGGTTCGGGGTGCAGCTGCCCGCCTGGGCGGGACGCAAGGCGGTCGGCCTGAAACTCACCACCCGCAGCCGCAAGGGCACCGCCCAGAAGGCGGTGGCCGACTCCGGCTTCGGCCTCGACCAGCTCGTCGACTTCCGGCTCGACCTGGTCGTGGGCGACGCGACGGTCGACGCCGCCGAGCTGGCCGAGCTCGCCCGCCTCAAGGTGCCGCTGGTCCGGGTCCGCGGGCAGTGGGTGGAGCTGGACGAACGCCAGCTGCGCGCGGCGCTGAAGGCGGTCGGCGGGCGCCGGGAGGGCGAGCTCACCGCCGGGGAGGTGCTCCGGCAGGTCGTCGACGGCGGCGACGAGGACCTGCCCCTGGTCGAGGTGGACGCCGACGGGATGCTGGGCGACCTGCTCTCCGGGCGGGCCGCGGAGCGGCTGTCGCCGGTGCCGACACCGCCCGGCTTCCAGGGGCGGCTGCGGCCGTACCAGGAGCGCGGGTTGTCGTGGCTGCACTTCCTGGCCCGGCTGGGGCTGGGCGGGATCCTCGCGGACGACATGGGCCTGGGCAAGACCGCGCAGACGCTGTCGCTGCTGCTGGCGGAGCGCGACACCGGTGCGGTCGCGCCGACGCTGCTGATCTGCCCGATGTCGCTGGTCAGCAACTGGCAGAAGGAGGCGGCACGGTTCGCCCCCGGCCTGCGGGTGTACGTCCACCACGGCGGGGGCCGGGCGCGCGGCGACGACCTGCCCGCCCGGATCGCCGACGCGGACCTGGTCGTCACGACATACGGGACGGCGCTGCGGGATCTGGGCGCATTGCGCGACACGGCGTGGGGCCGGGTGGTCTGCGACGAGGCGCAGGCCATCAAGAACAGCGGGACCCGGCAGGCGCAGGCGGTCCGGGCGATCCCGGCCGCCACCCGGCTCGCCCTGACCGGCACCCCGGTGGAGAACCATCTCGCCGAACTCTGGTCGATCATGGAGTTCTGCAACCCCGGCCTGCTCGGCACGGCGAAACGGTTCCGGCGGCGTTTCCAGGAGCCGATCGAGGTACGCCAGGACGCCGACGCCACGGCCGCGCTCAAGCGGGCCACCGGCCCGTTCGTGCTGCGCCGCCTGAAGACCGACAAGTCGATCATCTCCGACCTGCCGGAGAAGAACGAGATGAAGGTCTGGTGCACCCTCACCCCGGAACAGGCGACGCTGTACCAGGCGGTGGTCGAGGACATGATGGCCGTCATCGCCGACTCCGAGGGCATCCAGCGGCGCGGCAACGTGCTGGCCGCGATGATGAAACTCAAGCAGGTCTGCAACCATCCCGCCCACCTGCTCAAGGACGGCTCCCGGCTGCCCGGCCGCTCCGGGAAGCTGGCCCTGCTGGAGGAGCTGGCGTCCGAGCTCGTCGCCGACGGCGACAAGGCACTGGTCTTCACGCAGTTCGCCGAGTTCGGGGCGCTGCTGCAGCCGTACCTGGCGGCGCATCTCGACCGGCCGGTGCTCTGGCTGCACGGCGGCTTGTCCAAGGCCCGGCGCGACGAGCTGGTGGACCGCTTCCAGTCCGACCCGGAGCCGATGCTGTTCCTGCTGTCGCTCAAGGCGGCCGGCACCGGCCTCAACCTCACCGCGGCCAACCACGTCATCCACGTCGACCGCTGGTGGAACCCGGCGGTGGAGGACCAGGCGACGGACCGGGCGTTCCGGATCGGACAGTCGCGCAACGTCCAGGTGCGCAAGTTCATCTGCACCGGCACCCTGGAGGAGAAGATCGACGCGATGATCGAGCGGAAGAAGACCCTCGCCGCGGCGGTCGTGGGCACGGGCGAGGACTGGATCACCGATTTGAGTACGGAACAGCTGCGCGAGCTGTTCGCGCTGGACCCGGCGGCGGTGGGCTGACGTGCCGGTCGATCCGCAGGGCCGCTTCTACGAGGCCGCCAAACCCATCGAGGTCGACGGCGGCATCGCCGTACGCGCCAAGCGGGGCGCGATCGGGGAGCGGTGGTGGTCGCGGCGCTTCGTCGACATCCTGGAGCAGATCTGCCAGCCGGGTCGGCTCGCGCGCGGCCGCTCGTACGCGCGCAAGGGTCAGGTCATGGACTTCACCCTCGCCGCCGGGCAGGTGACCGCCCGGGTGCAGGGCTCGCGCCCCGAGCCGTACGCGGTGACGATCACGATCGGCGCGTACGACGACGCCGAGTGGGGCCGCGTCGAGGACGAGCTGCGCTCCCGCGCGCTGTACCGCGCGGCGTTGCTGGCGGGCGAGATGCCGCACGAGATCATCGACGTCTTCGCCGAGCTCGGCCTGCCGCTGTTCCCGGCGGCGCTGGACCTGCGCTGCTCCTGCCCGGACTGGGCGGTCCCGTGCAAGCACGCCTCCGCGGTGCTGTACGTGCTGGCCGAGGCGTTCGACGACGACCCGTTCGGAGTGCTGGCGTGGCGTGGCCGCAGCCGCGACGCGCTGCTCGACGCGCTGCGCGGAATGCCGGAGCCGCCGCCACCGCCGGACCAGCTGGCGGTGGTGGAGGAGCCGCTGGCGGACCGGCTCACGAACTTCTACTCCCCCGGCATCTCGCTGAGCCGCCTGCGTGAGCGGCCGGCCCGGGTGGCCGCGCCACCTGAACTGCTGTTGCGGGCGCTGGACCCGCCGCCGATCCGGGTGCGGCACATCCCGTTGCTCGACCTGCTCCGTCCGGCCTACCGGGGCCTGGGGGGCACGCCCGAGACACGGGACCAGCCAGCGGCCGGGGCACCGGACCAGCAGGGGGCGGCGCCGACGACCCGGCCGGGTCGCGGGCGCCGCCCGTCGCCGAAGCGGTAGCGGCTCAGCCCTGGTGCCCGTTGCCGTTTCAGTTGCTGATCAGGCTGGCGCCGCCCGCGCCGAACGGCGTGAGGATGATCGCCGCCGAGCGCGGGTCCCCGTCATGCACCAGGGACTCGAAGTTGCCGACGTCGTCGAACGGGAACGCGTACGCCTTGCCGTCGGCCATGTTCGCGTGGATGATCCGCGCGTACTGGTTGGTGGGGTTGCTCCGGTAGAAGTCGGCGGCGTTGAGGCTGGGCTGGATGTCGATGGTGCCGAGGGTGCCCCGGTTCAACGCCGCGCAGAGGGTCCGCGAGATCGGCCCGACGACCAGGTCGTTCGGGGCCGGCAGGTCACCGGCGCAGCCCCACACGCTCGCGCTGCTCGGCCGGTTGAACGACGCCACCCGCTGGCCCGCGGTGTTGGTGAAGTTCATGACGGTGCCGGAGGTGCGGCCGTAGTACTTCGTGTTCGGCTGGTCCGCGAACGGCACCACGGTCAGCGTCCTGCCCGTGTACGCGTTCCACGCCGAGGCGATGTAGGAGTCCAGGTAGTTCGCGCTGAGCAGCCCGGCACCGGCGGCCTTGCCCGGGGCGAGGACCCGCAGCACGGTGCCGTCGGAGCGGGTGTACACCGAGCCCGCCCAGCCGGACTGCGCCCTGATCGAGTTGATCACGGTGTTGCGGCCGTTGTCGACCAGCGCCCCGGTGCGCCGGGTGACGCTGTTGGCGCCGGTCACCGAGACCGCGTGTGGCACCGCGAACATGTCGACCTGTGAGCTGTTGAGCCACAGACCGGCGTCGTTGTAGGTGAACTCGCTCCAGTCGAACAGGATGTTCTGGTTCGGGTCGCCGGCCGCCCACGGCGCGGGCTGCACGAGGCCGTCCGGGGTGAGGAAGAACTTCAGCTTCTCGCCGAGGGAGAAGTAGACCCGGCCGGAGAACCCGCGCGGGAACTGGACCGTGGTGCTGCCGCCGTTGCCGGGGCCGCCGATCGCGACGTCCGGGGCCGGTGACGGGGGGATCTGACCGGCGGGCCACGGGGTGAACGCGCCGCTGCGGTTCACGTACCCGAGCCGGTTGGTGCTCAGGTTGATGCCGAGGACGTACAGGTAGACCGCGTCACCGCGGCCCGTGTTGTTGGTGACCGTGACCGGCAGCAGGGCCGGGCCGACGGCCGAGGCCGGTGCCGGGGTGATCGCGGCGGTGACCGGGACGGTCACCGCGAGCGCGGCCAGGGCGTGCAGGAGCCGTTTACGGGTGTGCACGGGGACTCCTCGGGGCGTGGGGATGAGGGGGAACCTGCGCTGGGGGAGAGCGCTCTCCTAGGATCTGAATTGTTAACAGGACATGTCAATAGAGAACGGCAGATGTCTTGCCGGCGTGCGTCCCGGAAGGGCGGAGCGGGCCACGGCATAGGCTCACGGCATGAGCGACATGACCTACCGGCGGCTCGGCGACTCCGGGCTCGTGGTGTCCGTTGTGGGCATCGGCTGCAACAACTTCGGCCGCAAGCTGGACGCCGACGGCACCCGCGCGGTGGTCGACGCGGCGATCGACGCCGGGATCACGCTGTTCGACACGGCCGACATCTACGGCACGCCGCACGGCAGCTCGGAGGAGTGCCTCGGCGCCGCGCTCAAGGGCCGCCGCGACGACGTGGTGGTCGCCACCAAGTTCGGCATGGACATGGAGGGCATGAACGGCGCGGACCGGGGTGTGCGCGGGTCACGCGCGTACATCGTCCGCGCGGTGGAGGCGTCGCTGCGGCGGCTCGACACCGACTACATCGACCTCTACCAGTTCCACACCCCGGACGAGGGCACCCCCATCGATGAGACGCTGTCCGCACTGGACGATCTGGTCAAGTCGGGCAAAGTACGCTACATCGGCAACTCGAACTTCCACGGCTGGCAGATCGCGGACGCCGACTGGACCGCGCGTACCGGCGGTCTGGCCCGCTTCGTCAGCGCGCAGAACCAGTACAGCCTGCTGCACCGCGACGTGGAGGTCGAGGTCGTGGCCGCCTGCGAGCAGTTCGGGCTGGGCCTGCTGCCGTTCTTCCCGCTCGACAGCGGCCTGCTCAGCGGCAAGTACCGGCGCGGCGAACAGCCCGCCGAGGGCACCCGGCTCTCCCTGGAGCGGTACCGGAGCTGGCTCGACGGCGCGCCGTGGGACCTCATCGAGACCCTGGAGGCGTTCGGGCACGTACGCGGGCACAGCCTGCTCGACGTCGCCATCGCCGGCCTGGCCGCCCGTCCGGCGGTGGCCAGCGTGATCGCGGGCGCGACGACACCCGACCAGGTACGCGCCAACGCGGCCGCCGGCTCCTGGCAACTCAGCGTCGAGGATGTCGCGGCACTCGACGACATCCTGTCCTGACCGATCCGGCCACCACCTGCGCCGAATGCGGGCGCGCCGGCGACGACCGACCATCACAGAACGTCATGGCCGTCCGGACGGCGATCGGGCCGAGGTGGCCGAGTCCCGGAGGATGAACAGGGGGCACACAGAGGGACGCCGAACTGGCACACTGGCGGGTAATCGTCACGCCATGATCTATTTGGATGCCCTTTGCCTGCCGTCGCCGCCGCCCGCCAAGCCGGGAACGGTTCGCCACAAGGGACGGTCACTTCGCCAGTAATTGCCCGAATTGCGAGATCGGGGCGTTTCCTTCGGCGACACCTCGGCTTGTGGATCGTCCTCGGCGGGGCGCTCACGCTGCGTGCGATGTTCCTGGCCGCGTACCCGCATGCGTTCTTCTTCCCCGACAGCCGGCCGTACGTGGCCGCGGCGGCCGACGGCATTCCCTACACCGTGCGCCCGTACGGATACTCCCTGCTGCTGAAGCCGTTCATCCACCCCTTCGCCGAGCTGGCGTCGGTGGCCCTCACGCAGCACCTGGCCGCCGTCGCGCTGATCGTCGCGGGATACGCCTTCCTGGCGCGCCGGGGCGTCCGGCCGTGGCTGGCCGCGCTCGCGGTCGTCCCGCTCGCCCTCGATGCCCGCCAGGTGACGCTGGAGCACTACATCCTCGCGGAGACCACGTTCGTGGTGCTCACGGTCGCCGGGCTGATGGCGCTCGCCTGGCGCGAGCGGATCGGCGCGGTCGGCGCCGCACTCGGCGGTGTACTGCTGGCGTCGGCCGCGGTCACCCGCACCGTCGGCCTGCCCGTCCTCGCGCTCGCGGTGCTTTACCTGCTCGTGCGCCGCTGCGGCTGGGCGCGGCTGGGTGCCTTCCTGCTCCCGGTCGGGCTGATCCTCGGCGGCTACCTGGTCTGGTATCACCAGACCTGGCAGGTCTACGCGTTCGGCCAGTACCAGGGCCGCTTCCTCTACGCCCGGGTCATGCCCATCGCCGACTGCGACCGGCTCCAGCTCACCCCGCAGCAGCGCACCCTGTGCATGCCCGACGCACCGGCGTTCTGGACGCACCGGCCGGACATGTACATCTGGAGTTCCATCAGCCCCGCGCGCAGCCACTACCCGCTCGAGGCTGACGATCCGTTCCTGGGCGAGTTCGCGAAAACCGTGATCAGCCAGGAGCCGGGCGCCTACCTGCGGATGATCGGCACGGAGATCGGATGGCACCTGGCGCCCGGGGCGCCCCTCGACGGGTCCGCGCGGTGCCTCGCCGACCTGTGGCTGCCGCCCGGCAAACCGGGAGTGTCCTGCAGCGCCGGGTACTACCTCCCCGCCGCGCCGCCACTGTGGATCCCGCCCACGACGGTCCCCGCGCCCAACCCCCTGGGCGAGAAGCTCCAGCGGTACGGCGACTACGCCACCACACCCGGCCCGTTCTATGCCGTCGGGGTCGTGCTCGCGCTGGTCGCCGCCCTGTGGCGCCCGCGCCGCGCGGGCTGGCGTACCGCCGCCGACGCGCTGCTGCTGGTCGGCGCGGGCTTCGGCACGCTGGTGCTCTCGGTCGCCACCAGCATGTTCGACTACCGGTACGCGGTACCGGCGGTCACCCTGATCCCCCTCGGCGCGGCGCTCGCCGTCACCCGGATCGCGGCCGTCGCCCGCTCCCGCCGACCGGAACCAGCCACCCCGGCACCACCACTTGCCCTGCCGTCGGTCCCGGCCCTGCAGCCTGCTCCCGCCCTGCAGCCTGCTCCCGCCCTGCCGTCAGCGCCCGCCCTGCCGTCAGCGCCCGCATCGCTGTCGCGTCAGCCCACCGCCGCGTCGAAAATCGCCATTTCCCCTGAAAGCAGTCACTGAAGTGCATTCCGAGCTTGAAGTCACCGTGCTGTTGCCGTGCCTGAACGAGGCCGAGACCCTGGAGGTCTGCGTCCGCAAGGCGCTGACCTCCCTCGCCGACCTAGGGGTACGCGGCGAGGTGCTGGTCAGCGACAACGGCTCCACCGACGGATCGCAGGACATCGCCCGCGCGGCCGGCGCCCGGGTCGTGCACGCGCCCCGGCGCGGCTACGGCGCCGCCCTGATCAACGGCATCGCCGAGGCCCGCGGCCGGTACGTGATCATGGCGGACGCGGACGACTCGTACGACCTGTCGAATCTCGGCCCGTTCATCGAGCAGCTGCGCGCGGGCCACGACGTCGTGATGGGCAACCGGTTCCGCGGCGGCATCGCCCCCGGCGCCATGCCGCCGCTGCACCGCTACCTGGGCAACCCGGTGCTCTCCTGGCTCGGCCGGGTGCTGTTCGGGCTGAAGAACGTCCGCGACTTCCACTGCGGCATCCGCGGCTTCGACCGCGACCGCATCCGCGCCCTGGACCTGCGCATGCCCGGCATGGAGTTCGCCTCCGAGCTGGTCGTCCGCGCCCAGCTCAGCGGATACGACCTGGTGGAGGTGCCGACCACGCTGCGGCCCGACGGCCGCAGCCGCCCGCCGCACCTGCGTACCTGGCGCGACGGCTGGCGGCACCTGCGGTTCCTGCTGGTGTTCGCGCCGCGCCGCACGCTGGTCTGGCCGGGTTTCGTGTTGGCCCTGCTCGGCCTGCTCGGCACGAGCGCGCTCGCCCTGGCCCCCCGCCAACTCGCCGGGGTCGAGTTCGACATCAACGCGCTCGTGTACGCCTGCGTCGCCATCCTGGTCGGCGCCCAGTTGCTGCTCTTCGGCGGCTTCGCCGAACTGTACGGCCACTTCGAGGGCATCGTGCCCCGGCGGCCCGACCGGTGGGTGCGCTGGCTCAGCTTCGAACGGTGCATCCTGATCGGGCTGTCCCTGGTGTTTCTCGGCGTGCTCGGCACGAGCGTCGCACTGACCAGCTGGGGCCAGACCGGCTTCGGCCATCTCGACCCGCGCGGCACGATCCGGCTGGTGCTGCCGTCCGCCACCGCGATCGCCCTCGGCGTCATCGGCGTGTTCTCCGGGCTGTTCGCGAGCCTTCTCACGCTGCGCGGCGTGTCCCCCGCGGCTGGCCGGGCGGCCGCGTCCATCCCGCGTCAGATCCGCGGCGATTCCGACATCCCCGCCCCCACGGGCGCGCGGCGCTGAGAGGCGACCCGATTAGTTGTGGACTTCCGGTCAGCTTCGAACCCGAACTCATCATGATCCGCGGGCCGGCTTCAGAGCTGGAGGAACTCCGGGCCGCCGGCCGGTAGCGGCGGGGTCTCGCCCCGCGCCGACGCTCGGCGGGCGAACTCCCGCACCCCCTCGATCTGCCGCTCGCCGAGCGAGAAGTCCAGCGCCCGGAAGTACGTGGCCAGCGTCGCCGCGTCGAACGGCTCCCACCGGGCGGCCGCATTCGCGACCTCGTCCAGCTCGCCGAGGCACAGGTCGCGGGAGCGCTGGAACGCCTCGTGCACGTCCTTCACCACGCCCGGGTGGGCGGCCGCGAAGTCCCGGCGGACCGCCCAGACCGCGAACACCATCGGCAGGCCGGTCCACTCGTGCCACGCCTGGCCCAGGTCGACGACCTGCAGGCCGTTTTGCGGCGCCTCGTACATCGCGCGCAGCGCCGGGTCGCCGATCAGCACCCCGGCGTCCGCCTCCAGCAGCATCTGCGGCAGGTCGGGCGGGCAGCGGAAGTACTCCGGCTCGGCGCCGTACCGCTCCGCCAGCAGCATCTGGGCCAGCAGCACCCCGGTACGGGAGGTGGAGCCGAGGGCGACCGGCCGGGCGTCCAGCTCCGCGAGCGGCCGGGTGGAGATCAGGTTGACCGACAGCACCGGGCCGTCGCTGCCGACGGCGAGGTTCGGCAGCAGCAGCAGGTCCTCGGCGTGCCGCAGGTACTCCACCAGCGAGATCGGGCCGATGTCCAGGTCACCGGCGACCAGGGCGGCGTTGAGCCGGTCCGGGTTGTCCTTGCGCAGGTCCACGTCCAGCAGCGCGCCGGAGCGCATCAGGCCCCAGTAGAGGGGGAGGCAGTTGAGGAACTGGATGTGCCCGACGCGCGGCCGCTGAACGCTCATGCGGGCGACGCTATCCCCGCCCCGCACCGCGCCGCCCGGCGGTGCCGCCGATTCAGTCGAAGAACACCTGGTCCGCGTGGTCGCTCCGCTACCCCGCGTCGAAGGGATTCAGCAGGTCGACCCCGGTGGAGGCGACATCGGCGACGTTACGGGTGACCAGGGTCAGGCGATGAACGAGCGCGGTGGCCACCAACAGTCCGTCTACGACGGGCGGCTGGCGCGGTGGGACGTTCAGCCGACCCCACCGCTGGGCGACCTCCACCGAGACCGGCAGGATCCGGTCGCCGTAGCCGGTGATCAACGTTTTCAGCCAGCGGTCGAGCGCTGTGGCGCGCTCGGCGTCCCGTGGCCGCAGGCGCTCGATGCCCGCTCGAATCTCGCCCACCGTCAACACGCTCAGGTAGACCGAGGCGTGCCGGTGCGCCTGGTGCCATCGCAGCACCATGGGATCGGGCTGAGCCTTGCGCAACTCAGAGACGACGTTGGTGTCGAGCAGGTAGGACACCTCAGCCGGCAAGATCGACCTCCCGTGGCAGCTCACGCGCGCGCTCGATGACCAGGTCGTCCTCGACGAAGGGCTCGGACCGCAGGTGGGTCATCAGGTCGGCATGCGCGCCGCTCAGGCGCCGATATTCGCCGATGTCGATCACCACTGCCACCTCGTGGCCATGCCTAGTGACCACCTGAGGTTCGCCCGCCTCCGCGGCGCGCACGACCTCACTGAATCGCTGCTTCGCCTCCTGCACCTGCCAGTGCATGGCCCCCCACCGCCGTTCCCTCCAGTCCTGATGCCTACCGGCGCCAATCCTGATGCGTTTCGGCCCCAATCCTGATGCCTATCGGCATAGCCGAGCACAAGTCTAGACAGACTAGATAGATTTTAGGCCGCTATCGCGTCGGGGCACCACCCCGGCGCGATATTCGGTGGAGGCTGGGGGCGGGCGCGCCGTACGCTGATGGGCCGCTTGACGGCCGTGGTGAGCAAGCACCGCAGCGGACGTCCCCCCCCCCCCCCCCCCCCCCCCCCCCCCCCCCGCGCCGAGGCCGGCGATCCGGCCCTTCGGACACGCGAGCGAATCCGGACCCGCCGGAGGACGACCTGTGACAACACCTGACCTCGACACCGAACTCGCCGCCGAACGACACCACCTCACCGAATCCCGTGCCGCGCTGGGCCGCATGCGCGACCGGGCCCAGGCCCTGTTCGCCACAGGCGAGAACGTGGCCGGGGACGCCTACACCGCCGAGCAGCTCGGCCGGACCCTGTCGAAACGGGTCGCGGAGCTCGCCGACAATCCCGACACCCCGCTGTTCTTCGGCCGCCTCGACCTGGACGCGGGCGCCTACCACGTCGGGCGGCGGCACGTCACCGACGACGCCGGTGAGCCGATGGTGCTGGACTGGCGGGCGCCGCTGTCGCGCGCCTTCTACCGGGCCAGCGTCCGCGACCCGCAGGGTGTCGCCACCCGGCGCCGGTTCGGCTTCGTCAAGGGCGAACTGACCAGCTTCGAGGACGAGCACCTCGACCGCGGCGAGGAACTCGGCACCAACAGCCGCATCCTGACCGCCGAGATCGAACGCCCGCGCGTCGGCCCGATGCGCGACATCGTCGCGACCATCCAGCCCGAGCAGGACGAGCTGGTACGGGCGGAGCTGACCGACTCGATCTGCGTGCAGGGCGCACCCGGCACCGGTAAGACCGCGGTGGGGCTGCACCGCGCCGCGTACCTGCTGTACCTGCACCGGGAGCGGCTGCGCCGGTCCGGCGTGCTGATCGTGGGACCGAACTCGGCGTTCCTGTCGTACATCTCGGCGGTGCTGCCCGCGCTGGGCGAGGTCGAGGTGGCCCAGGCAACCGTCGACGACCTGATCGCCCGGGTGCCGGTGCGCGGCACCGACACCGCCGCCGCGGCGCTGCTCAAACACGACCCGCGGATGGCCGAGGTGCTGCGCCGGGCGCTGTGGGGGCGGATCGGCAAGCCCACCGAGGCGATCATGGTGTCGGACGGCTCGTACCGCTGGCGCATCGATCCGGAGCCGCTGCGCCGGGTCGTCGACGAGGCACGGCGCGAGGGGCTGCCCTACCTGGTCGGGCGGGAACGGGTGCAGGCCCGGGTGGTGGGGCTGCTGCAACGGCAGTCCGAGTACCGCACCGGGAACTCGCCCGGTGAGGGGTGGCTGCGCCGGATGGCCAAGGTCGCGCCGGTCCGGGACTTCCTCGAAACGGCCTGGCCCGCGGTCACCCCGGAGGGGCTGGTGGTGGCGTTGCTCTCCGACGCCGAACTGCTGGCGCGCAGCGCCGAGGGGATCCTCACCGCCGACGAACAGCAGGAACTGCTGTGGGCCAGGCCGCCGCGTTCGGTCAAGACCGCGAAGTTCAGCGCCGCCGACACCGTCCTCGTCGACGAGGCCACCGGGCTGCTGGAACGCCAGCAGAGCTTCGGTCACGTGGTCGTCGACGAGGCGCAGGACCTCTCCCCCATGCAGGCCCGGGCGATCGCGCGGCGCAGCGAGCACGGCTCGATCACCCTGCTCGGCGACCTGGCCCAGGGCACCGCGCCGTGGGCCGCCGCGGACTGGCGCGACACCCTCGCCCACCTGGGCAAGCCGGACGCGGCCGTGGTGCCGCTGACGACCGGTTTCCGCGTACCCGCGGTCGTGGTCGCCCTGGCCAACCGCCTGCTGCCGGCGCTCGGCGTGGACGTGCCCGAGGCGGTGTCGCTGCGCCGCGACGGTGACCTCGCCATCGTCGCCGTCGCCGAGCCCGCCGACCTGGACGCCGCGGTCCTGGTCGAGGTCACCGCCGCGCTGGACCACGAGGGTTCGGTCGCGGTCATCGCGGCCGACGCCGCGGTCGACCGGCTGCGCGCCCACCTCAAGACCGCCGGCATCCCGGCCGCGACGCCCGACGACGTCGAGTCCGGGGCGCGGGTCACGGTCGTGCCCGCCACGATCGTCAAGGGCCTGGAGTACGACCATGTCATCGTCGCCGAGCCCGCCGACATCGTCGCCGCCGAGCCGCGCGGCCTGCACCGGCTGTACGTGGTGCTGACCCGGGCGGTGTCGCGCCTGTCCGTGGTGCACGCGCAGCCGTTGCCGCAGCCCCTGGCCACCACCTGACCCGGCCGGCGGAATACCGGGGCTTGATCCAGCGGACCATTCCGGCTGCCGCCGGTAACCGGACGCCGCCCAGATGCGGTGGGCGTCGGTGTTGTCGTCCTGCATCATCGCGTCGGCCCGGGAGCCGCCGATCGACCGACGTGGCGGGTCCACACCGGCCCGTTCCGGGATCGTCCGGTCGCGGTGGACCTATCGACATGGGCGGATCACCGGTTCAGCCAGAACTTCGACACTTAAGCCCATCGAAAGGCTGCCGGTGCGACGATTCACCGCGTGAACGAGTGCACCGACCGCAGCGAGGGCCGCGAGCGCCTGCCGAAGGAGGCACCTCCGTGACCGCACCGACCGTCGGCGTACCGACCTGGGTGGACCTGGGGACCGCCGATCTCGACGACGCCGTGCGCTTCTACACGTCGCTGTTCGGCTGGACCGCGCACGTGTCACCCGACCCGGAAGCCGGCGGCTACACGATCTTCAACCTGGACGGGCTGCCCGCGGCGGGCGCCGGGCCGCTGTTCGGCGAGGGGCAGCCCACCGCCTGGAGCACCTACATCGGTACGGAGGACTCCGACGCGGTGGCCGCCCGGGTCCAGGAGGCGGGCGGGCAGGTGCTGGTCCCCCCGTTCGACGTGCTCGACCAGGGCCGGATGGCGGCGTTCCTCGACCAGGCCGGGGCGCCGTTCAGCGTGTGGGAGCCCGCGATGATGCGCGGTGCCGAGGTGTTCGACCGGCCCGGCGCCCTGACCTGGAACGAGCTGACCACTCGCGACGTCGAGGGGTCGGTGCGGTTCTACGGCGCGGTGTTCGGCTGGTCGGCGCGCGACACCTCGGCGGGCGGCCCGCCGTACGTCGTCTGGGAACGTGAGGGCCGCACGATCGCGGGCCTGCAGCCGATGCTGGGCGCGCAGTGGCCCGCCGACCTGCCGCCACACTGGATGGTGTACTTCGCCGTCGCCGACTGTGACGAGTCGGCCGCCCGGGCGTTCGCGCTGGGCGGGCGGGTGGTGCACCCGCCGACCAGCTTCCCGATGGGCCGGTACGCCGTGCTCGAAGACCCGCAGGGCGGCACGTTCGCGATCCTGGCCGGGATCGCCTAGCCAGCCCGGATGCGTGGTGCCCCGCCGCGAACGACTCGCGACGGGGCACCGTGCTGTAAGCGGCCGGACTCAGTTTTCGCGTATCTCTACGGTCACCCCGTACGTCGTGAGGTAGTCGGCCGCCAGTTGCGGACCGGCGTACCGGGGTGGGTGGCTTTCCCACCACGGGTAGTCCAGTAGGCGCGGGATGGGTTCGTCCCGAAGGCATGCGCGGAACCGGTCGTCGATCTCGGCCAGTTTTTCGCGCACCCAGGTCAGCTCGGGATACTGCTGCAGTTCGGGGTCGCGGAGAACCGCGTCCAGTGATCCCCGGACGCCCAGGTCGAAGAAGTACTCGTCGAGGCAGTCGTCGTAGCCCTCCACGACGAAATCCACCACCTGCTCCCAGCGGCTGAGCATTTCGCCCGGCAGGTAGGCACGTCTGCCGGTCGCGGCGGCGGAGGCCTGACGGAACCGCTCCACGAAATCGGGTGTGGTCATCCCCGGGCCACCTCGTCTCGGAAGAACTGCTCCGGCGTCTTTCCCTTGAGGTCCGGCCGGTGGAACGTGCGGATCACCCCGTCCGGAGAGCGGGTACCGAAGTATCCGGTCTCGCGGTCGTACCGGACCAGGGAACCACCGGAGCGGGTGCCCTCCCACGCTCCGGCGGGCTTGGTGTTGCCCATGAACTCGCGGGCCGCCTTGCGGTACTGGGCGTACGAGGTGAATTCCGGCATGTCGGCTCCGCCAGTCTTGAGGGTGCTCTTGCCGTTCTTCAGTACTACGCCCTTGACGTGCTTGGCGTAGTGGAAAAACGCGGCCCCCTCGTTGAGGAAGTCCTTGACCGCGGCGCCCCGCGTCAACTGCAGCACGCTGGGTGTCTTGGCCACGAGGCCGAGATAGCGCGCCAGCGGGCGGAACGCCCCGCCGCCGATGCCGCTCTCGGTGTAGCGCAGCGCCAGCGGGGTGGGGAACTTCGCCTTGAGCCGGTTCTTCAGCTCGTTTCCGCAGGTGTTGGGGCTGTCCCACGGGAACGAGACACCGTGCCGGGTGTTGAAGCAGTAGTCCAGCAGGAGCAGCTCGGCGGCATCCGGATTGCCCTCCAGCCGGTCCCACGAGATGTTGCCGGCCCAGTCGGCGACCCAGTCGTCGAAGTCCCCGGCGAGCTCGGCGCAGGAGCCGACGCCGAGCTTGGCCGGCAACTCGATGCCGTTGAGATAGCAGACGCCGTTGAACTCGATGAGGGTGGTGGAGTTCTCGAACTCCTGCAGGCCCGAGACCGGGCCGTCCGGCCCCTCGGGGTCCGTTCCGCCTCCCGCGCTGCCTTCCTTCAGGAGCGAGACGATCGCGATCTGCAGTGCGTCGTTCGCCGCGCGCATGGCGGCATCGGCATCCTTGCCGGCGGCCCGCGCGGAGGCGCGGGCGTCAGCGGCGGCGGCATAGGCGTCGTCCGCATAGCTCCGGGCCAGGGCCGCGGACGCCGTGGCCTGGCTCGCCGAGCGGGTCGCGGCCCGCGCCGCGGCCCGGGCCTGCGTCGCGGCCGTGCGGGCGGTCTTCGCCGAGGCCGCCGCCTTGTCCGCGGACTCCCGGGCCTGGGCTGCCGACTTCGCGGCGTCGTCGGCGTGCTTCGCGGCGTCGGTGGCCAGGTTCTTGGCCCTGGTCGCGTGTCCGCGCGCGATGTCGGCCTTGCCCTCGGCGTAGGCGGCGGTCTCCGCCGCGAGGGCCGCGTCGGCGTTCGCCAGCACCGCGTACTGGGTCGCCTCGGCCACATAGCCGCGCACGGTGGCGACGTGCGTGGCCGTGTCGAGGTCACGCTGTTGTGCCTTGTACTGGCCGGCGGCGATGAAGTCCCGGGCCATCTGGCGGGTGCCGTCGAGTGCGATCTGGGCGGCGGCGACCACCTCCGGTCCACCCTTCGCCATGATGTCCGCGATCGCGACCCGGTCGTCTCGAGCCGCCGCCTCGTACCGCCCGGTACGCAGGAACGCGTGGACATCGGCCGGGGTGCCGTTCAAGGCCGCCTGCGCCGCCGCCTGGGTCGCCGCG
This sequence comes from Krasilnikovia cinnamomea, assembly GCF_004217545.1. Classification (NCBI taxonomy): domain Bacteria; kingdom Bacillati; phylum Actinomycetota; class Actinomycetes; order Micromonosporales; family Micromonosporaceae; genus Krasilnikovia; species Krasilnikovia cinnamomea. The sequence continues at coordinate 3,617,830 of NZ_SHKY01000001.1, read as the reverse complement.
CCGCCGGCCGCCATCACCTCGGCGGCCGCGGCCCGCTCCGCGCGTACGCTGCCCGGGTACGTCGGCAGGTGGAGGAAGTCCACGACCTGCTGATGGGTGCTCTCCTTGAGCAGACCGCGAGCGGCCTCCTGCAGCGCCGGCTCGGCGCTGGTGCCGGCCAGGTTCTCCAGCCGCGCACGGTCGTCCTGTTCGGCCGCGACCTCCCGACCCCGCGTGAGGAAGTCACGCGCCTCGGTCTCGCCACCGGCGAGCGTGAGGGCCGCGGCGGCCCTCGTCCACGGTCCGCCCGTCTCCATCAGCCGCAGTGCCGCCCGGCGCGTGTCGCCGACCACGGTGGTCGCCGGTGCATCCGGGGCCGCCGCCGCGGCAAGCAGCCGCGCGGCCTCGGCGTCGACGCGTTCCAGCTCCGGCACGTCCCAGGCCGGCGGGAGCTGTGCTTGATCCTCGGCCGTACGCAACTCCCGGGCCTGCGCGCGGTCCTGTTCGGTCTGCAGCGCCAGCCGCTGAGCGTCGGCGTCACGGGCCAGGCGGTCCGTCTCGGCGGCCTTGTCCGCCGCCGCCGTCGCGGTGGCGGCCGCCTCCTGCGCGGCCGCCGCGTGGGCCTTCGCATCCCGTGCCGCGTTTTCCGCCTGTCCGGCTGCTGCCGCCGCCCGGTCTGCGGCAGCGGCCGCCTTCTCGGCGTGGTCAGCCGCCTTCACCGCGAGGTCGAATGCCTGCTGCGCCGCGGTCGCCGCCTGCCCGGCCAGCCGCTCGGCCGCGGCGGCCGAACGCTCCGCCCGCGCGGCGAGCGCCCGGGCACGTGCGGCCTCCCGCCGCGCTCGGGCCGCCTCGTTCGCGGCCACGTTCGCGTATCCGCCGGCCTGGTCAGCGGCGTTGGCGGCCTTGTCGGCGTTGCCGATGGCACTGCGCGCCGCCGCGGCGGCGTCACGGGCGGCGTTCGCGGCCTCCACGGCGACCTTGATGAGATCGAAAATGCCGCGCACCGAGGCGGCGGCCTTGCGCGCGTCCTCCGCGGCCCCGCGAGCGGCGGACGCCTTGGAGGCGTCGGTCCGCGCGGCGGCGGCGGCCCGGTTGGCCCGCGCCGCGGCGTTGCCGGCCATGGTGGCGGCGGTGGCCGCCCGGTTCGCCGCGTTGGCGGCCTGCCTGGCCGCCCGGTTGGCCGCGTTCGCGGCACCGACAGCGTCCTGCGCGGCGGCGGCCGCCCGGCTCGCCGCGTCCGCGGCTCGGCCTGCGGCCGCAGCCGCCTTGACCGACGAGTCCCGGGCCGCCGCGGTCTCGGCCGCGGCGGTCCGTGCCGCCGCCTCCGCCTCCGCGGCGGCGGCGGTGGCCCGCGCGGCGGCCCGCTTGGCGGCCGCGGTTTCCGCACTGGCGGTCTGCTGCGCCTGCTTCGCCAGGTTCACCAGCTCGGTCAGGCTGAGCAACTCCTGATCACGGGCGCGCGCCACGTCCTGACCACGCTCGAGGAAGTCGCGCACGTCCTGGGGAGTGCCGCTGAGCGCCTGCTGACCCATCCGGTTGACCTCGGGGCCGCCGACCGCCATGATCGCCGCGACCTCGGCCCGGTCGTCGCGCTGGGCGGCGTCGGTGAGCCCCAGCACCAGGAACTGCGCGACCCCCGCCTCGCCACCCGCGAGGGCCTTCTGCGCAGCTGCCTCGGTGGCCGGTCCGCCGACCGCCATGATGTCCGCGACCCGGGACCGCAGATCGCGCTGGTAGGGCGCTTTGTAGCCCGAGTCGAGGAAGGCGCGGACGTCCGCGGGTGTGCCCCTCAGCGCCGCCTGCGCCGCCTGCGTGACCGCGGGGCCGCTGGCGGCCATCAGTTCGGCCAGCCGGGTCCGGTCGTCGACGACCTGGGACCGGGCCAGCTCGGTGTCGAAGAAGTGCTGGACGTCGGTGTCCGATCCCAGCAGCGCCGCCTCGGCCGCCCGCGACACGGCGAGACCGCCGGTGCGCAGCAGGTCCACCGCGGCGGCCCGGTCGCTGCCGGCGGGGCTTTCGGCAGCGGCGGCGGCAGCCGGGCGGGCCAGGGTTCCCGCGATCAGCAAGGGCGCCAGCGCGGCGGCCAGCAGGGCTCGCCGTCGTGACGGTGTTCCGGCTTTTCGGTGTGAAGTTCGCATATTCCCTCGTTCGGATGGTCACCGGGACGCCCGGCGTCCGCGAAACCGTGGATACGGACTGCCCCGCTGACCGATTCAGTGGTCAGCGGGGCAGTCCGCGGTCGTTCAGGCAGGCAATGGCGGTGTTCGTACGACTACAGGCGCCAGAACTGGTCGGTGTTGGCGTTGCAGTCCCACTGCAGGAGGTGGGCACCGGCCTGCTTGCCGTCGGCCTCGATCGCCAGGCAGTAGCCGCCGTGCTGGTTGCGCAGCTTGGTCAGGCCGTTGGCGTCGACGTCGACGAGCCAGTTCTGGTGCGCGACACCGTCGTCACACGGTTGCTGAACCACGTGCGTCCCCCGGTTCGGCGACGCACCGGCCAGCGAAAGGCACTTGCCGCTGCGGTCGTTGCGCAGCTCCGCGTAGCTGCCGCGACGAGCCCGCAGATGCCATTCGGAGTCGTTGGCGTTGTCGCAGGCGGCGAGCACCGCGTGGGTGTCGTTCCCGGTGGCGCCGCCGGTGCCGATGCACAGACTGCTGGACTCGCTGCGGATCAGACGACCCTCCACCCGCGACTTGATCATCCAGTTCTGATCCAGATTCGCGTTGCAGTGCCACAGCAGCACGTGGCCGCCGTTCTCCTTGGAGTCGTTCTCGATCGCGAGGCACAGCCCGGTGTACGTGTTGCGCAGCTCGGTGTAACCCCGGTCGTCCTTGGTCAACTGCCAGTTCTGATCGGCATTGCCGTCGCGGCAGTGCCACTGCACCACGTGCGTCCGCGGTTCCTTCTTGCCGTCGTCGGTGGCCAGGCACAGGTCGCTACGGTCGTTGCGGACCTCGAACAGGCCGCCGGCGCGGGGACGCAGTTGCCAGTCCTGGTCGGCGGCGCCGCTGCACTTCCACTGGATCGCGTGCGCCCGGGGCTCCATGGAGCTTCCGGTCATGGCCAGGCACATATTGGCGCTCTCGCCGACCATCACGTTGAGGACCGGCTCGTTGAGGTGCTGGCCGAACCAGGCGCCCAGGTCGTCCACCCGGGTCTGGGTGCCGCCCCGCGGATCGTCGGCCCTGCTGCCCAGGCAGCCACCCTGCCCCTTGGCGGTGTGGGTGATCGCGGCCAGCTCCACGGTGCCGTTGACCTCGCGCAGGCCGGGTCCGCCCGCGTCGCCCTTGCACGGACCGACCTGCTGGGCGTCCGATCCGGCGATGTCGAGGACCGCGCCGTCGCCACCGGTGACCTTGAAGGTCGCGGTGCGCAACTGGTCCGGCACCCACTCGGTGGCCGTACGTCCGTAGCCGGCCACCCGCAGCACGCTGTCGGTGGCCGGTGCGGCGGTCGCCAGCCTGACCGGCGCCACGTCGGTGACGGGCACGGCCAGCTTGGCCAGCACGACGTCACGGTCGGGGTGCGGGGCCAGCTCCACCACGGACACCGCGTACCCGGTGTCGGTGCGGGTCAGGTCCGGCCGGGCAATGGTGACCCTGGTCGGGCGGGCCGGGCGGCCTGCGGCGACCGGCTGGCCGTTCTCGCTGAAGCAGTTCTTCGCGGTCACCACCCACCGGGGCGCGACCAGCGCTCCGGTGCAGCTGCGTCCGCCGCTGTCGGCCTTGCCGACGTCGACCTTGGTGACGAACCGGTACTGGTCGGTCGTGGCCGGATCGCCGCCGACCGCAGAGGCCGTGCCGGTCCAGAGCACGGCGGTGGGCAGGGAAAGGGCAAGCAGGCCCGCGAACCAGCTTCGCCGGTTACGGAGAACTTCGCGCAACGTGGACATCCTCTAGCGTGAGATCGGGGGTGTGTCGGCTGCGGACGGTGCGGCGCCGACGGGCGCGGGGGACTCGACGTCACCACCGCGGCGATGCCTGCGGCTATCAGTTCGGCGTGGCGCGCAGTTCGACGACTACGCCCTTCCTCGCCGGGTCGGCCGCCCGGATGGGCTTCGAGGTGTCGGCCGGCACGTCGATCGGCGCGGGCATCCCCTCGACCTTCACGGCGACGTTCTGATCACCGGCACCGACGAGGAAGACGTCCTCGAGTCGCAGGCTCAGCCACCCGGTGTCGCCCTTGACGGCGAAGCAGAAGTCCCGGCTGAGGTTCTCGACCGTGATCAGGTTCGGGTTGTCCTTGTCGCAGTCGGCCAGCGTGATCCGCCCATCGCCCGCGATAAGAGTGATGTCCTTGATGTCCTCGGCGCCGGGATAGGTGTAATCCTCCACGAGCGATCCCGATCCCGCGGCGGCGGCCGGAGCACCGACAGCGGCCGTGATCGTCGGCGCGGTCACACCCACCACACCGCCGATGGCGGTGGCGACAGCCAGAAGACGCAGACTCTTGTGCAAGGAATGAGGCCTTTCTACTCCCCGTGAGCGGGGGCGCCGGTTGGAGTCCCCCCAGCCGTGCCGGGCACGGTGTGGGTGGCTGCTCTCCTGGCTCCGTGGCAACGCGTACGACGCGATTCCCCCTCTGACCACGGGTCGTGAACCCTACCGATGCCCTCTCGGAAAGATCAATTCCGTTCGAACTTTCGTCGGGTAGGCCACATCCAGCGCGGCGTCGTTCCACCGGCGGGCGCCGGTGGAACGACGGGTGACGACGCGGCGGTCAGCAGTACTGGGACTGCTTGCCGATCACCTTGTACGGGCAGTCCGCCACCTCGGCCAGTTGCAGCACCGCCTCGCGGTTGCGGGTGGTCTCCCGGGTGATGACGCTGCCGGGCGGGTAGAAGCCGCCCTGCGCCGAACTGGTCGGGTACATCTCGAACGTGTACGCAAAGATCTTGTGCGTGGCCCACAGCCAGTCCAGCGAGCTGCCATCGGTGATGTACAGGTCGCTCGCCTGCTGCGGCGTGTAGTTGTTCGTGGCGGCCATCTGCCGGCCCAGCGTGGCGAACGTGTTGTTGTCGTCCGCGGTCATGCCCGGGCCGGTGTCGGCGTTCGTGTAGCCGTACGGCCACAGCACCAGTTCGGAGTACGAGTGGAAGTCCAGCGTCGTCTTGATCTGCTGCTTTCCGCCGACGACCCGGCTGTTGACGAAGTCGCGGATGACCCTTGTCTCCGGCGCCGACCACGCGGACGGGCCCCGGTACGTATCCGACGACGGGCTGCCCGAGGAGCCGCCGCAGCAGCCCCAGTTGTAGCCGTAGTTGCGGTTCAGGTCGGTGCCGATGTAGCGGGAGCCGCTGTTGGGCTCCCGGTTCTTGCGCCACGACCGGTAAGAGCCGGTGGCGATGTCATACTCGGCGCCGTCCGGGTTGACCGACGGGATGATCCACAGCTCCCGGGTGTCCACGATGTTCTTGACCCGGGTGTCGGTCGCGTAGTTGTCCGCGTACAGGTGCAGCAGGTAGACGGCCATCTCCACGGTGAGGTGCTCGCGCGCGTGGTGGTTGGCGTCGTACAGCACCTCGGGCTCGGTCTCGTCGGTGGCGACGTTGTCGGAGATCTTCACGGCGACGATCTCCCGGCCCTCGTAGGACGTGCCGAGCACGTACTTCTTGGCGATCGACGGGTAGCGGGCGACGATCCCGTCCACCTCGGCGACCATCTCTGCGTAGTTGTGGTAGGCCGCGTCGCGGGACGGGAAGTCCAGCGGCTGCACACCGGCGTCCGGACGGCCGTCGGCGACGGGCTTGACCGTATACCCGAGTGCGCGCAGCGCCTGCACCTCGGCGCGGGTGGCGGTCACGGTGACGACGGCGTGCTCGACGTCGTCGATGGCGGCACCCGTGCGCGCGATCGCGTTGAGCTGGGCGCGCCTACGGACGTCGTACACCTCGTACTGGGCGGATGAGTCGGCGGATGGGCCGGCGCCTGGTTCCGCGGTGACGGGGCGGGCGGCGGCGGACTGGGCCGGGGCGGCGGACGCGGTGAGGGCGAGCCCGATCGCGGCGGCGGCGAGTGTGGCGACACGTCGTCTCATGAACGACCTCCGGAGATAGGGAGGGGTCCCTTCTCGTCACTGCATCACCGGGGATAGATCGTTGGCAATGGATCTGCCGTGCTGCCGGTCATGCCAAACTGCCCCCTACCCCGGCGTGATGGATGCCGTTGGCGCTGGTCGGGCAGGCGTCGCTCAGTGTGCCTTGCCGTTGGACGCGGCCGCGTCGGCACCGTCGTCGCCCCCGGACGGCTCGGCGGCCCGGCCGCTCGCGGCGGCCGTGTCGTCGCCCGCCAGCGCGGCCCGGTCGCTCGCTGGGGCCGTGTCGTCGCCCGTCGGTGTCGCCCGGTCGCCCGCGGCGGCGGCGGACTCGTCGCCGGCCAGCGCGGCCCGCAGCCGGTTCTTCTCCGCCCGGCGGCGGTCGGCGGCTCCGGCGAGCTGCTCGGCCATCTCATTGCGCCAGCGTGCCAGCAGGAAGTACGAGAAACCGGCCGACGCGACCAGCGCGATCATCGCCTTGACGAGCAGGTTCAGCGGCACCGGCAGGAGCAGCACGAAGACCACCACGAACAGGCCGAGGCGGCCCAGCGTGTATTTGATGGACGCACTCATGACGCTTCCCTCTCAGCCGGCCCGGTGGCTCAGCCACCGGAGGCCGTAGAACCAGACCAGGCAGTACACGACCGTACCGGCGGCCGCGCCGACCGCCCCACTGACCAGTGCGGGGAACGTGGCGGCGGCGAGCCCCGCCATGGTCATCCCGATTGCCAGGCCGAATCCCGCACCGAGGCCGGTGACGATGATCCGGTTCGCGCCGTACCCGGCGGCGCGGAACTCCTCGACGAACAACCAGCCGGGCAGGACCACGGCCAGCCAGCCGCTGGCGTCGCCGAACACCGACAGCCGCAGCAACGCCATGATCCCCTCGAAGATCAGCAGGATCACCAGGCCGCAGAGCAGCCCGGCCAGCGCGACGCCGAGCAGGTCACCCGCGGTAGCCAGGCGCCCGTCGGCCGTGCGGCGGGGGCGACGGCGCTCGCTTGCGGTCTCGGTCATGACATCCCGAGGGTACGCCGGGGGCTACGCCCAGACCTGCTGGGGCTCACTGCGCCGGTCGGCCAGCGACACGGGCTTCGGATACTCGCGGACCACCTCGTAGCGGGTGTTGCGCTCGACCGGCTGGAAGCCGGCGTCCCAGATGAGGTTGAGCAGGTCCTCGCGGTGCATCGTGTTCGGCGTGCCGTACGAGTCGGCGTCGTGCGTGATCTTGTACTCCACAACGGAACCGTCCAGGTCGTCGACGCCGAAGTTGAGCGAGAGCTGGGCGACCGACAGCCCGTGCATGACCCAGAAGCACTTCACGTGCGGCACGTTGTCGAGCATCAGCCGGGACACCGCGAACGTCTTGAGCGACTCGGCGGGCGCGGCCATGGTCGTCCGCGCCTGCAGCTTGTTACGGATCTTGCCGTCCGCGGAGTCGACGAAGTCGTGCTGGTACCGCAGCGGGATGAAGACCGCGAAGCCGCCCGTCTCGTCCTGCAGCTCGCGCAGGCGCAGCACGTGGTCGACCCGGTGACGCGGCTCCTCGATGTGGCCGTACAGCATGGTGGCGGGGGTCTTCATGCCCTTGGAGTGGGCCAGCCGGTGGATGCGCGACCAGTCCTCCCAGTGGCAGTTGTGGTCGACGATGTGCTGGCGGACCTCCCAGTCGAAGATCTCGGCGCCGCCGCCGGTGAGCGACTCCAGCCCGGCGTCCATCAGCTCGTCGAGGATCTCCGTGGCGGGCAGGCCGCTGATCTTCTCGAACCACTGCACCTCGGTGGCCGTGAAGCACTTGAGGTTGACGTTCGGCAGCGCCGCCTTCAGCTCGCGCAGCACCTTGGGGTAATACCGCCAGGGCAGCGTCGGGTGCAGACCGTTGACGATGTGCAGCTCGGTGAGCTGCTCGTCCTCCATCTCCTTGGCCTTGCGCACGGCCTCGTCGATGCGCATCGTGTACGCGTCCTTCTCGCCCGGCTTGCGCTGGAAGGAGCAGTACGCGCAGCTGGCGGAGCAGACGTTCGTCAGGTTGAGGTGCCGGTTGACGTTGAACATCACCCGGTCGCCGTTGAGCTCGGTACGCCGGTGGTGCGCCAGGCGACCGAGCCAGGCGAGATCGTCGCTGGCGTACAGCGCCTCGCCGTCCTCGCGCGTCAGCCGCTCGCCCGCGTAGACCTTGGCCTCCAGGTCCCGCTTCAGTCCGGCATCCATCTGGGCCCCTCTCCCGTTCGCTCGCCGTCGAGCCTACGTCCACCCCCCGACAGCCGGTCCGGGAGATCAACCATGGCGGCGGGGTCCGCCGGTCGTCCTGTGACAAATCAGCAGCCTTTAGGCCCAGACCGATCGACAGAGATGCGCGGCGCGGTGTATGAACCTTTGGGGGGACGGTAGCGGCGGGCTGACGACCGACGCGGACGGGGAGCAGATGACAGCGGACACGCAATACGCAGCGGGCCAGCCGCGTCGTGCGCGTCACCGTCCGCGCACACTCGCGTACTCTGCGGTGACCGCCGCGGCGATCGCCGCGCTCTTCCAGCCGCTGCCCGCCTTCGCCGCGCCCGGCACGCCCGCCCCCAGCGTCCCCGCGGCGCCCGCCTTCCCGGGCGGGCCCGCCGCCGTGCCGGACGCCGGATCCCGCCCGATCCCGCTCGGCACGCTCGCGCTGCCCGGCCAGGTCACGCCGACGACGGCCGCCACGACCTCACCGACCCCCGGCGTGCCCGTCAACCCGCTGCTAGCCAAGATCGAAAAGCGCCGCGCCGACATCGCCACCCTCGGCGACCAGCTGATCAAGCTGGGCGAGGAGCGGGACATCGCGCGCCAGCAGGCCGCGGCCGCCGACCAGAAGGTCACCCGGACCCAGGCCACCCTGGTCGTCGCCCAGCAGGACGCCGCCACTGCCGCCGAGAACGCCATCCGCGACGCCGCCGCCCTGCCGCCCGGCGCGCTCGGCTCCGGCCTGCAGGATCTGGACTCGCTCGCCCAGATCGAGCGCGGGGACTCCCCCGGCGAGCAGATCGCGGCCCGGCAGCTCGTCATCGCGCAGGAGGCCCAGCAGATCGCCCTCGACGAGCAGCAGGTCGCTACGACCCGCGCCACCGAGGTCACCGGCCGCTACGACCGGCTCAACGCCGACATCGCCAAGAAGCAGGCGGCGCTGCAGAAGCTGGAGCAGCAGAACGCCGACGCGCTGAACCAGGCCGAGGCCCTGGAGAGCGCCGCGGACGCCCGCCTGGGCGCCGGCTACCTGTCCGGCGCGGACTCCGGCCGCGGCGCCGACCCGCGCGCGGTCGCCGCGGTGCGCTTCGCCCTGGCCCAGCGCGGCGATCCGTACGTGTGGTCCGAGGAGGGCCCCGACGAGTACGACTGCTCCGGCCTGATGTACGCCGCCTACCGCAGCTCGGCGGCTGGGCAGTTCCCGCTGGCCCGGGTGTCCCGCGACCAGTACTGGCAGACCCGCAACAAGGTCGTCGACCGGTATTCGCTGCTCCCCGGCGACCTGCTGTTCTTCAGCAACACGTCGAGCTGGACGGGCATCCACCACGTCGCCATGTACGCGGGCGACGGCATGATGGTCGAAGCACCGCGCACCGGCCTCACGGTGCGCCTCGTGCCGGTCCGCTGGACCCGGCTCTTCCAGGCCACCCGGGTGTACGGCTCGGTCGACGGCCCCACCGAGGGTCCGGACCTCTCCTCGCCCGCCCCCAAGCCGAAGCCGGCCAAGACCCAGCCGCCGCGGCCGACGTCCAAGCCCACGACGACCAAGCCGACCACGAAGCCCACGACCACGAAGCCGAGCACCCCGGCCACACCCGATCCCGACCCCACGAGCAGCACGCCCTCCACCGAACCGTCCACCCCGACCGACACTCCGCCGTCCTCCTCCGCCGCGGCGGAGGGCGCACCGCCCAACGGCACGAGCGGCTCGGCCAACTCGTCCGGCGGTACGGGGTCGATCGGCTCATCGGCGGAGAACACGTCCGGCTCCCGCAGCGGCGCCGCGTCCAGCTCGGCCTCTTCAGACGCGAGCGACGGCGAGTAGCGCTCGCGTCTCCGCTTCACCTGGCGAGTCGACGCCGGGTGTGCTGACGGGCGCGGATGTGGCACGGTAAGGGTCAGCGCGCGGGGCAACGATCAGCGTCGGCGCAAGACGGCGGCGGTCGGGAGGGCACATGGACGAGCAACACGCGGCACCGGACAGCCCCGGCGGCAAGCCGGGCGCTGCGCCGACGCCCGTGGTCCGGCCCGTGTCCGCGGTCCCCGGCGCCACCGCCGCACGGGCGGCCGTACCGGGCGCGCTGCGCCTCGGCCCTGGTGACGTCGGGCTTGGCACCCGCCGGACGGCGCAGGCCACGGTCTACGGGACCAGGACCGCCGAACCCGAGCCGGGCGCCCCGGAGCCGAAGTCCCCGGAGCCGGAGCAGCCCGACATCGAACCCTCGCGTCCCGCCGAACCCGCGCAGCCCGGGCTGCCCGAGCCCTCGACGCCCGACACCCCGTCCCCGGCCGAACCGGGCCGACCCGGCGGCCCGATCGAGCCCGGCAAGCCGGCCAAACCCGCCAGGCCGGTGGAGCCGCCCGCGCCGATCGAGCCGCCGCCGAGCCCGTTCCCGGCCCCGAAGCCGCCGCAGCCGTTCCCGACCCCGGAGCCCAGGCCGGGTCCCCCGCCGACGCCGCCGGGGCCACCCCCGGCGCCGGATCCCACCCCACCGGCCCCCGTGCCGCCCGGCCCGGGCCCGTCTCCGGTCCCGCCCGGCCCCGGCCCGTCACCCGTGCCACCCGGTCCCGACCCGTGGCCCGGGCCGCCCAGCCCCGATCCCGCGCCCGGCCCGGTGCCGCCCGGCCCCAGCCCCGTGCCGGGCCCGCCGCAGCCACCGTTCCCGGCGCCGCCGGTGCTGCCCGCCGCCCCGGGACGGCCGTCGTACCCGGCGTCACCCCTGAGCGGTGGCCCGGTCTACGGCACACCCACCACGTTCGGCGTAGCCGGTACGGGCACGACCCCCGCACCGTTCGGCGCCACGGCGGCGCCGGCCAGTGCGCCGCCGGCCCCCGCGATCGGCCGTCCCGCCGCGCACCCGGAGCCGGTCGGCGTGCCCCAGCAGCGCGTGCAGGGCACGGTCTACGGCGGCCTCGGTGCGGCCGCCCCGGTCGACATGACCATGCCGGTGTCGATGAGCGCGGTGGAGAATTCCGGCTCGCTGACCGGGCACATCCTGGCCCAGGGCTGGGAGGAGTCGCCGGACAACGGCCGCCGCAGCAACCTGAAGGTCATCATCTCGATGCTCGTGGTGCTCGGCGTGCTGGTCGGGGCGAGCCTGCTCTTCCTCTTCACGGTGGGCAACGACCTCGCCGACACGATCCGCGGGGTGTTCGCCGAATAGACCACCGCCGGTTGCCATCGGCCGCCGCCCCACCTAGGCTGGCGCGGTTGGGCCGGGGTGAGTCTGCCCACTCCCGGAGCGGAATCCGCGCGGCGTCACACGCGTTGACCCGTACACTGATGGCAGTAATTGACCTGGCGCGCCCTAGGCGCGCCTCGGGCGTTCTTGCGGGCATTTCAGCGGCCGGGGATCCGGACGCGGCGGGCCAGTCGCGAGCGTGCGCCCCCGTAGAGAGGTTCTCTTGACCACTTTCGCTGATCCCAGCACGTTCCCGTCCGTCCTCGAAACCCCCACGGACACCGAAACCCCCGCGGAATCCTCCGACGAGACCCCTGCGGCCCCGGTGACCGCCACCTTCGCCGAGCTCGGCCTGCCCGCCGAGATCGTTCGCGTGCTGACCCGCGAGGGCATCACCGCGCCGTTCGAGATCCAGGCCGCGACCATTCCGGACGCGCTCGCGGGCCGTGACGTGCTCGGCCGGGGCCAGACCGGCTCCGGCAAGACCCTGGCGTTCGGCCTGCCCGTGCTGGCCCGCGTCGCGGCGGGCGGGCGCGCCAAGCCGCACCGCCCGAAGGCCCTGATCCTGGTGCCGACCCGCGAGCTGGCCATGCAGGTGGCCGATTCGCTGCTGCCGGTCGGCCGGTCCGTCGGCGTCTTCCTGAAGACCGCGGTCGGCGGCGTGCCGTACGACCGGCAGATGGACGCGCTGCGGCGCGGCGTCGAGGTGATCGTGGCCACGCCCGGCCGCCTCGGGGACCTCATCGAGCGGGGCGCCTGCCAGCTCGACGACGTCGAGATCACGGTGCTGGACGAGGCCGACCAGATGGCCGACATGGGCTTCCTGCCCGACGTCACGGAACTGCTGGCCAAGACCCCCGCCGACGCGCAGCGGCTGCTGTTCTCCGCCACTCTGGACGGTGACGTGGACACGCTGGTCCAGCGGTTCATGACCGACCCGGTCACCCACTCGACCGCCCCGGCGGAGGCCAGCGTCTCCACGATGGACCACCACTTGCTGCTGATCCCGCCGCGCGACAAGTTCTCGATCACGGCGTCGATCGCCAGCCGGGAGGGCAAGACGATCGTCTTCGCCCGTACCCAGATGGGGGTGGACCGGCTGGTCGAGCAGCTCGCGGCGGTCGGCGTCCGCGCCGGCGCGCTGCACGGCGGCAAGACCCAGCGGGTACGCACGCGCACGCTGGCCGAGTTCAAGGAAGGCCGCACGAACGTCCTGGTGGCCACTGACGTCGCCGCCCGCGGCATCCACGTCGACGGCATCTCCCTGGTGATGCACGTGGACCCGCCGAAGGACCCGAAGGACTACCTGCACCGGGCCGGGCGTACGGCCCGCGCGGGTGAGTCCGGCGCGGTCGTCACGCTGGTGCTGCCGAAGCAGCGCCGCACCACCCAGGCGATGATGACGAAGGCCGGCGTGGAGCCGGGTGAGGTTCGGGTGCGCCTGGGCGACGAGAAGCTGGCCGAGATCACCGGTGCCCGCGAGCCAAGCGGCGTGCCGGTGGTGGAGGAACCGGAGCCCCGCCGCGAGCGCGGCGACCGGCCGCGTCGCTTCGGCGACCGGGACCGCGGCGACCGCCCGCGCGGCTTCGACCGCGACCGCCCCCGCAGCTACGGGGACCGGAGTTACGGCGACCGCCCGCGCGGCTTCGGCGACCGCGACCGTAGCCACGGCGATCGGCCGCGCAGCTTCGGCGACCGCGACCGCACCCAGGGCGACCGGCCCCGCAGCTTCGGCGACCGCGACCGCACCCAGGGCGACCGGCCCCGCAGCTTCGGCGACCGCGACCGCACCCAGGGCGACCGGCCCCGCAGCTTCGGCGACCGCGACCGCACCCAGGGCGACCGGCCCCGCAGCTTCGGCGACCGCGACCGTAGCCACGGCGACCGGCCCCGCAGCTTCGGCGACGGCGAGCGCGGGCACGGCGACCGGCCCCGGGGCGAGCGCACCGGTGAGCGTGGCTTCGGCGACCGGGCGCGGTTCGGCGAGCGTCCCCGCGGCGAGCGCCCCACCGGTGACCGGGACCGTTCCTTCCCGGACCGCCCGCGGGCGGAGCGCGGGCACGGCGCCGGGCGTAACGGGGAGCGCACGGGCGGCGGGTTCCGTCGCGACGCTCCGCGCAACGACCGGCGCGAGGGTGGGCCGGGCGGCGAGCGCCGCTTCGGACCGTCCCGCACCGCCCGTCACTGACGGAGTCATCGGACGAGAACGCCGGCCGGGTGGATGCCACCCGGCCGGCGTTTCCGTGTCCACGGAGCCCGGCAAGGCGAACGCCCGGTGATCGTCGGGCGGGCGGACTGGCGGGCGGCTAACGTCCACTCATGCCGCCACTTGCTGCCTCGCTGTTCTGGGAGCGCCGCGACACCTCCGGCGTCGAGCACGCGCTCGTGGACACCCGCCTGGGCCTGTACGCGCGCGGCACCGCCGCCGCGGTCGACCCGGTCCCGTACACCTGCCGCTACGAGCTGCACACCGATCCGGGCTGGGCCAGCGCCTGGATCGACGTGGGCACCGAGGGCGCCGGCTGGGCCCGTACGCTCAAGCTCGAACTGGCCGCCGGGCGCTGGCGGGTGACCACCGCCGAGCAGGGTGACCTCGACGGCGCCCTGACCGCCGCCGGCCATGCCGGGGCCGGTCAGCCCGGCACCGAGGAGCCCGACCTGTTGTACGGCGCGTTCGACGTCGATCTGGCGGGTTCGCCACTGACCAACACCCTGCCGATCCGACGCCTGGGTCTGACGAAGGCCGAGCCCGGGGTGGCGCACCGGCTGAGCGTCGCGTGGGTGCTGGTGCCCAGCCTGGAGGTGGTGCAGGCGGACCAGATCTACACGCCGGTGGGCGGGGGGACGGTCCGGTTCGCCACGGAGACCTTCAGCGCGGATCTGACCGTGGACGACGACGGCTTCGTGACGGACTTCCCCGGGCTGGCCCACCTCATCCGCTGACTTCCCGGCCGGGACCGCGCTGACTTACCGGCCGGGACCGCGCTGACTTCCCGGCCGGGACCGCTCAGGCCGGCCAGGTGCCGTCGCGCAGGAAGCGGTCGATGACGGCGCGGGGCTCCGCCAGGTCGAGGCCCTGGGCCTGAACCCACGCGTCGGAGTAGTACGTGTCGGCGTACCGTTCGCCGCCGTCGCAGATCAGGGTGACCACGGAGCCGGTGCACCCGGCCGCGCGCATCTCGGCGATGAGCGCGAACGCCCCCCACAGGTTGGTGCCGGTGGACCCGCCGACCCGGCGGCCGAGGACGTCCGAGCCCGCGCGCATGGCGGCCAGCGACGCCGCGTCCGGCACGGGGACCATCCGGTCGACGACGGCGGGCTGGAACGACGGTTCGACGCGGGGGCGGCCGATGCCCTCGATGCGGGAGCCGCGGCCGGTGGCGACGCTCCAGTCGCCGGACAGGTACGCGGGCCAGAACGCCGATCCCTCCGGGTCCACCACGCACAGCTTGGTGGGGTACCGGCGGTACCGGGCGTAGCGGCCGATGGTGGCGCTGGTGCCGCCGGTGCCCGCGCCCACCACGACCCAGGTCGGTACGGGGTGCCGTTCGAGCTGTAGCTGGGCGAAGATCGACTCGGCGATGTTGTTGTTGCCGCGCCAGTCGGTCGCCCGCTCGGCGTACGTGAACTGGTCCATGAAGTGCCCGCCGAGGTCACCGGCGAGGCGGCGCGCCTCGGCGACCACCGTGGTCGGGTCGGTGACCAGGTGGCACTTGCCGCCCTGGAACTCGATCAGGGAGATCTTCTCGGGCGAGGTGGAGGCGGGCATCACCGCGATGAACGGCAGCCCGAGCATCCGGGCGAAGTACGCCTCGCTGACCGCGGTGGAGCCCGAGGACGCTTCGACGATCGTGGTGTGCGCGCCGATCCAGCCGTTGCACAGGGCGTACAGGAACAGGGAGCGGGCGAGGCGGTGCTTCAGCGAGCCGGTGGGGTGTGACGACTCGTCCTTGAGGTACAGGTCGATGCCCCACGCCGGGGGCAGCGGGAACGGCAGGAGGTGGGTGTCGGCGGAGCGGTTGGCGTCGGCCTCGACGCTTCCGATGGCGTCGCGGGCCCACTGGCGTGCGGCGTCATCACACCGGTCCATCTGTTGCATACCGCAGACGCTAACCCAGGCTGGGCTGTGGGCGGTTCTCCCACTTGGTGGACAGGGCGATCGCCGTCCGGGTCGAAGCCACCCCGGGCGTCCGGTTGATGCGTACGATCAGCCGCTCCAGCTCGGCGATCGAGGACACCCGGACGATGAGCTGGTACGACTCGACGCCCGCCATGAAGTAGCAGGACTCGACCTCGGGCATCTCGCGGACCGCGTTCAGCACGTCGTCGGTGTCGGCGCCGGAGTCCTCGATGATGCCGATGAGCGCCGTGACCCCCAGCCCGAGAGCATCATTGTCCACTTCGGCCCGGTACGCCCGGATCGTCCCGGCCGCCTCCAGCTTGCCGACCCGCTCGTGTACGGCCGGGGCGGAGAGGCCGACCTTGCGCGCCAGCTCCGCGTACGAGGAGCGGGCGTTGTCCCGCAGTAGGCCGATGAGGCGCAGGTCGATGGCGTCCATGGGGTCAGACCATAAACCGAGCGCCGCCCGAGTCGGCGGCGGCACCACCGTACGGGTCGGCTCAGGCCCGGCTCGCCCGGCTCCTCACCTCACGCCCGGTAGTTGCCCGGGACCGCAGAAGGGAGCCAGGATAATGATCACTGTCGCAATCGGGGCTTTTTCCGCATTTCACGGACTTGCTGATGGGGCGATGCTCTAATGGCTGTACGTCCTGATCGAGCTCGCCGACACTCACCGTGACCAACCGGCCGCTCCAGACAACGACGCCGAGGAGGGGGTTGTGGACACTGGAGATCGTCTGCTGACACCGGGCGAGGTGGCCGCTCTGTTCCGCGTCGACCCCAAGACGGTGACGCGTTGGGCCGCGGCCGGACGTATCGGCAGCATCCGTACTCCTGGTGGACACCGCCGGTTCCGCGAGTCCGAGGTGCGCGCGCTGCTGGAAGGCGACGGCGTGATCGAGGAAATGCGCGAGGACGACGCCGCCAACAAGCCCCGCAACGCCGGACCCACCAACCCCGGCGCCTACGGCCCACCCAACGGCCTGCGCTAGCGCCCCTGGGCGCCCCACTGCGGCCAGGCCGGCCGTCACCCGCTCCGCGCTCAGCGGCCGCCCAGCTCGCCGCTCCAGCGCCGGAACAGGGTGTGCGGCACCCCGGCCGCGTCCAGCACCTTGCCGGCCACGAAGTCGATCAGCTGGGCCGCGCTGGCCCGCGCCCCCGCCCCGTAGAACCCGGGGCTGGCCGGCAGCACCACCGCGCCCGCGTCGTGCAGGGCGATCAGGTGCTCCAGGTGGCTGCGGGTCACCGGGGTCTCCCGGGGCACCACGACGGTCGTGCGGCGCTCCTTGAGGTTCACTTCCGCCGCGCGCTGCAGCAGGTCCTTGGAGAGCCCGATCGAGATGCCGGCGCACGCCGCCGTGCTGGCCGGGACGACGATCATCCCGCGCGCCGGATACGAGCCGCTGCTCGGCCCGGCGGCGAGGTCGACCGCCGGCCAGTAGACGATGTCGGCCCCGGCCAGGTCGCGGCCGAGCCACGTGGCGACGTCGTCCTTCCAGTGCGCGTCGCGGACCGTCGCGCCGGTCTCGTCCAGCAGCGTCAGCCGGGCCGCCCGGGAGATGACCAGGTCGACCGCCGCACCGGCGTCCAGCAGCCCGCCGAGCACCGCCCGGGCATACGGGGTGCCCGAGGCCCCGGAGACGCCGACGATCCATGGAATCCGCACGGTCCAAGCATGCCCGCCGCCGGTTCCGATCGGGCCCGCAGGCGGCCGGGGTCACAGCGCTCAGCGCGATCGGCCGGTCGGCGCCACTTCGGGGCGCCGCTGTTTCGGGGCGCCACTGTTTCGGGGCGCCGCTGTTTCGGGGCGGCGCTATTTCGGGGCGGCTGCGACCAGGGTGGTCAGCCGGTCGGAGAGGACTAGGTCGAGCAGGGCGAACAGGAACAGGGCGATGCCGACGAACCCGTTCGCGGTGAAGAACGCCCGGTTGACCTTGGACAGGTCGGTCGGGGTGACCACGACGTGCTGGTAGACGAACGCCACGGCGGTCAGGGCCAGCCCGATCCACCAGAGCCGGCCCAGCCCGACCAGCTGGCCGAACCAGAGGAACAGCGCGAACGTCACGACGTGGGTGAGCGTGGACAGGAGCAGCGCGGCGCGCACGCCGTACCGGGCCGGGGTCGAGTGCACCCCGATCTGCCGGTCGATCTCCGCGTCCTGGCAGGCGTAGATGAGGTCGAAGCCGCCGATCCACAGGCCGACCGCGGCACCCAGCACCCAGGCCGGACCCGACCCGGCGAAGGTGCCCGTGATCGCCAGCCAGGCCCCGACCGGCGCCACGGCCTGCGCCAGCGCAAGCACGTAGTGCGGGAAGTTCGTGAACCGCTTCGCGTACGGGTAGACGATCAGCGGGAGGACCGCCAGCGGCGACAGCAGCAGGCAGAGCGGGTTGAGCAGGGCCGCCGAGGCGAACAGCAGGGCCAGGGAGATCCCGGCCCCGGTCCAGGCGGTGCGCAGGCTCACCGCGCCGGTGACGAGCTCACGGTTCTGCGTACGCGGGTTCAGGGCGTCGATCTTGCGGTCGAGGATCCGGTTGGCCGCCATGGCGAAGGTGCGCCCCGACACCATCGCCACCGTGATCAGTACGAGGTCGCGCCAGTAGATCCCGGAGCTGCGCACCGAACCGGGTGGCATGACGGCGATCAGACCCGCCGGGGCCGCCATCGCCACGAGGGCGGACAGGTATGCGAACGGCAGTGCGAACACGGAGTGCTCGATGGCCACCAACCGCAGGAAGGACCTGATCCGGCCCGGCTTCTCCGGGGTGGGGGCGACCGCCGTCATACGCCGTACTCCTTCCAGCGCTTGTCGACCAGCGCGACCACCTCGGGAGACATGGTCATCTCGTCCGGCCAGCCTCGGGTGTATCCCTCGGTCGGCAGCTTACGGGTGGCGTCGATGCCCGCCTTGCCGCCCCAGAACTGCTGGTAGGAGGCGTGGTCGAGATGGTCGACCGGGCCCTGGGTGAGCACCAGGTCACGGTCGTAGTCGACGTTGCCGAACGCGCGGAACGCCACCTCGTGGTAGTCGTGCACGTCGCAGTCGTCGTCCACCACCACGATCAGCTTGGTCAGCGACATCAGGTGCGCGCCCCAGATCGCGTTCATCACCTTCTGCGCGTGCTTCGGGTAGCGCTTGCGGATCGAGACGATCACGCAGTTGTGGAAGACCCCGGCGGCGGGCATGTCGTAGTCCACGATGTCGGGGATCATCATCCGCAGCAACGGCAGGAAGATCCGCTCGGTGGCCTTGCCCAGGCCGTGGTCCTCCTGCGGCGGCTTGGACGTGATGATGGAGTGGTAGATCGGGTCGCGCCGCATCGTCATCGCCTCGATGTGCAGCACCGGGAACGGTTCCACCGGCGTGTAGAAGCCGGTGTGGTCGCCGAACGGCCCCTCCGGCAGCCGCTCCCCCGGCTCCAGGTAGCCCTCCAGCACGATCTGCGCGTGCGCGGGCACCTGCAACGGGACCGTCAGGCAGTCGACCATCTCGACCCGCTCGCCGCGCAGGAACCCGGCGAACAGGTACTCGTCGATGTCGCTCGGCAGCGGGGCGCTGGCCGCGTAGCTCACCACCGGGTCGCAGCCGATCGCCACCGCGACCGGCAGGCGCTGCCCGAGCCGCTCGGCGACCGCGTGGTGCGCGGTCGAATCCTTGTGGATCTGCCAGTGCATGCCCAGCGTGTTGTGGGAGTGCTGCTGGAGCCGGTAAAGCCCGAGGTTGCGCTTGCCGGTCTCGGGATGCTTGGTGTGGGTCAGCCCGAAGTTGTGGAAGATGCCGCCGTCGCCGGGCCACACCTGCAGCCCGGGCAGCCGGTTCAGATCCACCTCGTCGCCCTTGAGCACCACCTCCTGGCAGGGGGCGGACTTCACCTTCTTCGGTGGGACGGACTTGAGCTGCAGCACCTTGCCCAGGCCCTCCCGGATGCCGGACCAGCCGACCGGCAGTTCGGGCTTGACCAGCGCGCCGATCCGGTCGCCGACCTCGTCCAGGGTGTCCACTCCCAGCGCCATCGCGGTGCGGCGCTCCGTGGCGAACAGGTTGATCGCGACCGGCATTTCGCCGCGGGTGGGCCGCTCGAACAGCAGCGCCGGACCGCCGGCGCGCACCGTCCGGGTCACCACCTCGCTGATCTCCAGCGTCGGATCGACCGGCACCCCGACTCGCCGCAGCTCACCCGCGCCCTCCAGGGCCGCGAGGAAACTCTGCAGATCCGGGTACGGGAAGCCACGCGCAACCATGGTCACCAGTCTCGCCTACCCGTACGACAGGACTCGCCCGGGGCACCCTGCCTGCCGGTTTCGCCGCCCCCGGCCCCTGATCCACCTGATGGAACGTGCCTCAGGTGCGGGCTGCGTGAGCCGATTCACAGCACAAGGTGCTGGTATCGGGGGATTTGCCATGGGCTTGGTCAGGAACTTGCGGGTGGGCGTCCGGCTGGGGGCGGCCTTCGGCTTGGTGGGGCTGCTGCTGGCGGTGACCGTCGGGCTGGGACTGTGGGGACAGGCGCGGATGGAGGAGGCGACCAACCGGGTCACCGAGGCCGCCGGGATCCGCTCGCACGCGCAGACCGCGAAGTTCCGCACCGCCGACTTCGCGGGCTGGCAGACCGGGTACGCGTTCGACGTCGTGCGTGGAGTGCCGAACGCGGCCGACGACACGGTGGGCCAGCGCAAGGAGTTCCTGGCGTCGACCGCGGCGTTCCGCACCGACCTGGCCGCCCTGCGCTCCGACCAGCTCACCGCCCAGGAACGCGAGACGGTAGCGAACCTGCAGAAATCGTTCGAGGCGTTCGTCCAGGTCGACCAGAAGATCATCGCCGGATACCGGGCCGGCACGCCCGCGTCGATCGCCGCGTCCAACGACCTGGCCTCGGGCGAGTCACTGGAATGGATGGCCAAGATCGTGCAGGGTGCCGACACCCTGGTGGACCAGTCCGCCAAGGCGGCCGACCAGGCCCGCGCGGACTTCACCGCGACCAGCCGCGACACCCGCCTTCTGGTGGTCGGCACGGGCGTGGTCTGCGTGCTGCTGGCCGGGGCGCTGGCGTTCCTGGTCACCCGCACGATCGTCCGGCCGCTGGGCCGCATGGTCGCCGCGATGCGCCAGGTCGCGGACAAGGACCTCACGGTCCGGGTCGGGCTGACGGGCCGCGATGAACTGGCCGAGCTCGGCCGCGCGGTCGACACCACGCTGGACGCGCTGAGCGCCTCGTTCGCGGTGATCAGCGCCGACACCACCACCGTCGCCGACGCGGCCGGTCAGCTCGCCCAGGTGTCGGCGCATCTGGGCGGCGCGGCCACCGAGACCTCCGCGCAGTCCGATCAGGTCGCCTCCGCCTCCGAGGAGGTGTCCCGCAACGTGCAGACCGTGGCCACGGGCACCGAGGAGATGACCGCCGCGATCGCCGAGATCTCGGGCAGTGCGACCGAGGCGGCCCGGGTCGCCGCGTCGGGGGTCGACGGTGCCCGCGAGGCGTCCCGGGTGATCGCCAAACTCGGTGCGAGCAGCGCCGAGATCGGCACGGTCATCAAGCTGATCACCGAGATCGCGGAGCAGACGAACCTCCTGGCACTCAACGCCACGATCGAAGCCGCTCGCGCCGGCGAGTCCGGCAAGGGGTTCGCCGTGGTGGCCGGCGAGGTCAAGGACCTCGCGCAGGCGACGGCGAAGGCCACCGACGACATCTCGCTGCTGGTGCAGACCATCCAGCAGGACACCGCCGCCGCGGGCACGGCGATCGCCCGGGTCGACGACATCATCAACCGGATCAACGACTACTCGGTCACCATCGCCGGGGCGGTGGAGGAGCAGACGGCCACCACTCAGGAGATGAGCCGCGGGGTGGGCGAGGCGGCGTCCGGATCGGCGCAGATCGCGGAGAACATCTCCGGGGTGGCGCTCGCCGCGCAAACCACCTCGGCCGGGTCCGAGCAGGCGCACCAGACCGCGGAGGAACTCACCCGGGTGGCCGACCGGCTGCGCGGCGAGGTCAGCCAGTTCCGCACCTGAGGCGGGTCAGCCGGCGTCGGCGTACGAGTGCAGGCCCGCGAAGAACAGGTTCACCCCGAACAGGTTCATCAGCATGGTCGCGAAGCCCAGCAGCGCGATCCAGGTGGCCGTGGTGCGCTTCACGCTCGGCGTCGCGCGGGCATGCAGGTAGCAGGCGTACACGACCCAGGAGATGAACGCCCACACCTCCTTGGGGTCCCAGCCCCAGTACCGGCCCCAGGACGCCTCGGCCCACAGCGGACCCGCGATCAACGCGCCGAAGGTGAACAGCGGGAACGCGAACGCGTGCAGCCGGAACGTCAGCCGCTCCAAGGTGGCCGCGGCGGGCACCCGCCGGCCCAACGAGTACGGGAATGAGCGCTTGCCCCCGTCGTGACCCGTCTTGATGAGGAACATCGCCGCCGGCACCGCGCCGAACAGGAAGATGCCCGAGGCCAGGATGATCGTCGCCACGTGAATGATGAACCAGTACGAGTTCAGCGCGGGCACAAGCGGCCCCACCGGCGTGTACGCGATCAGCCCGGCCGCGCCCAGCAGCACCACGAGGGCCAGCGTGACGAAGAGGCCGAGATGGCGGATGGCGGGCTTGCGGCTGAGCACGCCCAGCCACACGACCGCCCCGACGAACGTGACCGACAGGATGAACTCGTACATGTTGCCCCACGGCATCCGGTCTGCCGCGACCCCGCGCGTGACCAGGGTGCCCAGGTGGGCGGCGAGCGCCAGCGCCGTGATCGCCACCGCGATCCGGCCGAACAGCACCCCACGGTCCCGGCGCGCACCGGGCTCGGCCCCCTCGGCCCCGGCTCCCGCTTCCGCCACGGGCGCACCCGCCCCGACCAGCTGCCGGGCGGGTCGGCTGGCGGCTCGGCCGATGTGGCTGCGGTTGCCGAACGAGTACTCGGCGGCGTGGCACACCATCGCCGCCAGGTACGCCAGCACCGCGACCACCATGAGCTGATTCGACAACTCGGCCATCACGCCGTCCCTCCGCTCTGGACCGGCCGCCCGGCCGCCTGGGTGAGCTGCTCGAACTCGGCACCGAAGCCGGGATAGTCCGTACGCGGCAGGCCACCGGCCTCCACCACGCTACCGTCGGCCGGGCCCGCGCCACCGGGCAGGGGCGAAACCCGGAACCAGACCCGGCGCCGGTGCCCGGCCAGCGACAACATCAGCCCGAGCAGGCCCAGCACCGCTCCCACCAGCACCAGCGACTGGGTGGGGTCGTAGCGCACCGACAGCGTGATGAACTGCCGGGTGCCGAGAAACTCCAGCTTCGTGCCGTCGTCCAGGGTCCAGCTCTCGCCGGGCTTGAGCCGCTGCGGGCGCTCCCCGCCGACCCGCTTCAGCTTGCCCGTGTCGATCTGCGCGCGGTCCAGCGCGTACACCGAGCCGGGGATGCCCGCGTCCACCCCGAGATTTCCCCGGTACGCGGTGAGGAACAGCGCCGGGTCGCGCTCCGCCGGGAACGCGGAGGCGGCGCCGCCGTTCGCGTCGACCGTGGGCAGGTACACGCCCTCGAAGCCGACCTGCAGGTTCTCGGCGCGCTTGTTCGTGCGCGGGTCGACGTTGGCGTCCGGGAACGTGGCGACGCCCTCGCTGGTCAGCATGCCGTCACGGGGCAGGAACGGGAACACGTTCGTCTGCTGCTGGCCGTACCGGTCGGTGTAGCGCAGCACCGGGGCGTAGCCGTGGCCGAGCAGGTACACGTTGGCGTGGCGCAGCCGCAGCGGGTCGTTGACCGCGAACGAGCGGGCCGAGGTGTGGCCGTCCTGCTCCACGGCGACCGTGGCCCGGAACGACTTCGGCTGGCCGTTCGGCTGGTAGTCGGCGGCGAAGGCGGTGAGCTGGAGGCAGAAGTCCGGCAGGTCGGCCGCGTCGACCCGGGGCCCCAGCGCCGAGTCGTCGAACTGGGTCACGGAGTTGCAGAACCCCGTGTCGGCGCCCTCCACGAGCAGGCGGTTGCCGTACCAGCCGTACCAGGATCCGAAGCCCACGCCGACCAGCACGGCCAGCAGGGCGAGGTGGAACAGCAGGTTGCCGGTCTCCTTGAGGTAGCCCTTCTCGGCGGAGACCGTCACCACGCCGTCGGGATGCTCGCGGACCACCGTACGGAACCGGCGGCGGCGCAGCGTCGCCGCGATCGCGGCGGCCGTCGCGGCCGGGTCGGCCGCCTCCTCGGCGGGCGTGGCGTGCTGCGGCAGCCGGTCCAGGCGGCGGGGCGCGTCCGGCGGCACGGTACGCAGCGCGCGCAGGTGCTCCACGAGGCGGGGCACCACGCAGCCGACCAGGGAGGTGAACAGCAGCAGGTAGATGGCGGCGAACCAGGGCGCTGCGTACACGTCGAAGCCGCCGAGGCGGTCCAGAACCGGGGCGAGCTGGGGATGCGCGGCGAAGAACGCCGCGACCTGCCCCCGGTCCACCGGGCGCTGGGGCAGCACCGAGCCGGGTACCGCGGCCACGGCCAGCAGGAAGAGCAGCATCAGCGCCGTACGCATGCTGGTGAGCTGCCGCCACGAGTTGCGCAGCAGAACCCACACCGGGTTGGGCCGGCGTGGCGGTGGCGCGGCCGAAGGCGCGGGCCGTTGTTCGACGGCGGTCACAGCAGCGTCCCCGCGTCGAAGTTGAACGTGGTCTGCAGCCAGATGAGGAAGTCGTTCCACCCGCCGGTGACCAGCACCAGGCCGACCACGATGAGCAGGGCACCGCCGATCCGGGTCACCCACTGGCTGTGGCGGCGCACCGCGGCGAACACCCCAAGCAGCCGCCGGAAGAACAGCCCGAACAGCACGAACGGCAGCCCCAGCCCGAGGCTGTACGCCAGGGCGAGCACCACCGCGCGGTCCGTCTGCCCGCTCCTGGTCGCCAGCCCGAGCACCGCGCCCAGGGTGGGACCGGTGCACGGCATCCAGGACAGCCCGAAGAGCGCGCCGAGCACCGGGGCCCCGATCAGCCCGGCCGCGGGCAGCCGGTGGATGCGCACCTCCCGCTGCAGGCCCGGGACCAGCCCGAGGAACGCCAGGCCCAGCACGATGACCAGTACCCCGAGCACGATGTCCAAGGTGCGCTTGTGCGCCAGCATGGTCAGGCCGATGTTGGCGACCAGCGTCGCCAGCAGGGTGAAGACCGCCGCGAAGCCGAGCACGAACAACACCGTGCCGATCAGTACGCGACCCCGGCCGGTCAGCCGCGCGGGCCGGTCCGGCGCCGCGACGGCGACGCCGCCTCGCTCGACCGCGACCGCGCCTGCCTGGGAAACTCCGGCCCCGCCCGACGGGGAGACTCTGGCCGCGCCTGGCTGGGAGACTCCGGCCCCGCCTGGCTGGGAGACTCCGGCCGCGTCGGTGGGCGGCTTCGCGGCGACGCCGAGGGCCGCGTCCAGGTCGGCGCCGGCCAGGCCGGTCACGTAGGACAGGTAGCCCGGCATCAGCGGGAGCACGCACGGCGACAGGAAGCTGACCAGGCCCGCGAGCGCGGCCGCGCCGATCGCCAGCAACATCGGACCGCTGGCGGCCGCGTCGGCGAAGGCGTCGCCCATCAGCCCGTCCCCTCCGCCGCGACGCGCTCGACCAGCGGGCGCAGCTCGGCGACCGTGGTGGCCCGCCGCAGCGCCACCGCGATCCGGCCCTGGCGGTCCAGGATCAGGGTCGACGGGGTGCTGACCTGGGTGACGTCGAAGTTCAGCGCGACCTTGCCGTCGGGATCGTAGACGCTGGGGTAGCTCACCCGGCCGCGCTCGAAGGCCAGCGCCGCGTCGCGGCCGTCCCGCGAGTTCACCCCGATGAAGCTGACGCCCTTGTCCTTCGTCGCCGTGTACGTCTGCTCCAGGTCGTCGGCCTCGGCCCGGCACGGGCTGCACCACGATCCCCAGAAGTTGACCACCACGACCTTGCCCCGGTCCTGGGAGACGTCGTATTTGCCGCCGTCGAGCAGCTCGCCGGTCACCTCGCGGGCGGCGGGCCGCTGCTCGGCGGTGCACTCGATGACGCCCTGCGGGCTGGTCGTGCACTTCTTTTCCCAGCTCTGCTCGCCACAGCCGGTCAGCGCCACCGCGGCGAGGGCGGCGACGGCCAGGAGGCCCGCGAACTGGCGCACGTCAGGCGCCCTTGGCGTTCCGGGCGCCCGGGGACATCGCGACCAGGTGGGCGGCGGGCTCGCGGTAGTCGATGCCGACCACCTTGGCGCCCTCGAACCGGAACGACGTGATGCTGGCCAGCCCGCACTGGCGGCGGCGCGGGTCGTGCCAGAGGCGCTTGTCCTCCACGTACCGGCGCAGGGTCCAGATCGGCAGCTGGTGCGAGACGCAGACGGCCTCGTGGCCCTCGGCCGCGACCCGGGCGGCCTGCAACGCCGCGAACATGCGCTGGGCGATGACGATGTACGCCTCACCCCAGGACGGGGTGACCGGGTTGCGCAGGACCCACCAGTTGCGCGGGTCGCGCAGCGCGCCGTCGCCCACGGAGACCTGCTTGCCCTCGAAGAAGTTGCTGCTCTCGATGAGCCGGGTGTCCTTGGCGATCTCCAGGCCGTACTGGGCCGCGATCGGCTCGGCGGTCTCCTGGGCGCGCTCCAGCGGGCTCGCCACGACGTGCGTGACGTCGCGGTCGGCCAGCGCCTCGGCGTCGGCCTTGGCCATCTGGCGGCCGAGTTCCGAGAGGTGGAAGTCGGGCAGGCGGCCGTACAGGATCTTGGCGGGGTTGTACACCTCGCCGTGCCGCACGACGTGCACGGTCGTCCGGGTCTCGGTCAAGCTGTGCTCGCCCGGCATGGACTCGTGGCCCCCGCTTCGCTCGCTCATGCCCCGCCTCCCGCTGCCGCGGCCGCCTGGGCCGCGGGCGGCAGCGCCGTGGCGATCTGCTCCAGCGCCTCGTCGTCCAGCGCGGTGGAGACGAACCACGACTCGAACGCGCTCGGCGGCAGGTAGACCCCGCGGGCCAGCAGCGCGTGGAAGAACGCCCGGAACGCGACGGCGTCCTGGGTCTTCGCCGTCTCGTAGTCGGTGACCTCGGCGGGAGTGAAGAAGACCGAGAACATGTTGCCCGCGTACGACAGGCGGTGGGGCACGCCCGCGGCGGTCAGCGCCTCAGCGGCGAGGCGGCCCACGGTGTCGGCCAGCGCGTCGAGGCGCCGGTAGGTGGCATCGTCCGCCAGCCGCAGGGAGGCCAGCCCGGCCGCGCAGGCCAGCGGGTTACCCGACAGGGTGCCGGCCTGGTAGACGGGACCGGCCGGGGCGAGCCGGGACATGATCTCGGCCCGGCCACCGAACGCGGCCGCCGGCAGGCCGCCGCCCATCACCTTCCCGTACGTGAAAAGGTCGGCGTCGACCGGGTCGAGGGCGGCCCAGCCGCCCCGGGAGACCCGGAAGCCGGTCATCACCTCGTCGACGACGAGCAGCGCGCCGTGGGCGTGGGCCAGCTCGGCGAGGCGCTGGTTGAAGCCCTTGCGCGGAGCGACGACGCCCATGTTCCCGGGCGCCGCCTCGGTGATCACCGCCGCGATCTCGGCGCCGCCCGCCGCGAAGGCCGCCTCGACCGCGGCCTCGTCGTTGTACGGCAGCACGATCGTCTCGCCCGCCGCCGCGCCGGTGACCCCGGGCGAATCGGGCAGCCCGAGCGTCGCCACCCCGGAACCGGCGGCGGCCAGCAGCGCGTCCACGTGGCCGTGGTAGCAGCCCGCGAACTTGATGATCTTGGACTTCCCGGTGTACCCCCGGGCCAGCCGGATCGCGGTCATGGTGGCCTCGGTGCCCGAGTTGACCAGGCGGACCTGCTCCACCGGGGTACGCCGGACGATCTCCTCGGCCAGCGCCACCTCGCCGGCCGTCGGCGTGCCGAAGCTGGTGCCGTGGGCCGCCGCGGCCTGCACCGCCCCCACGATCTCGGGGTGCGCGTGGCCGTGGATCAGCGGGCCCCAGGAGCAGACCAGGTCCACATACCGGCGGCCGTCCGCGTCGAACAGCCAGGGACCCTGCCCGCGCTCCATGAAGCGGGGCATGCCGCCGACCGCCCGGAACGCGCGCACGGGCGAATTCACCCCGCCCGGCACGATGGCGCGGGCGCGGTCGAACAGGGCCTGGGAGGCCGGGGCGTCATCCGGGTACGGACGCGCGTCGGCTCGGTATGAGGTGGTCACAGCGGAACCATTCTGTCAGCGCCCTCCGACATCCGTCCGCCCAGCCCCGGGGCGAGGTTGTGCACATCACCAGAGCGCCGTCGCGCCGACGGGCCGCCGTACAGCCCAGACGATAGGCTGGCCCGCGTGGAGCGGCCGGAGCTTTCCATCGCGGTCCAGCGCGCCCCCGACGAGGTCGTCTTCCACCTCGCCGGGGAGATCGACGTGCTCACCGTGACCCGCCTGTCGACCATGGTGAACGACGAGCTGGCCGACCCGCCCGCCCGGATCGTCCTCGACCTGGCCGGGGTGACGTTCTGCGACTCGCAGGGTCTGGGCACCCTGGTCGTGCTCAGCCGCAAGGCCCAGCACGCCCGCGCCGTACTGTCCCTGGCCAACGTCGGCGACTTCCTGCTGCGCGTCCTCGACATCACCGGCCTGCGCAGCGCCCTCATGATCAGCAGCGCCCAGCAGCCCTTGCCTTGACGCCGGTGTGAGGGCCTAGCGTCGCCGGTGACGAAGGGGCTTTCGCGATGCTGATCGGTGAGTTGGCCGAGCGGGCCGGTACGAGCGCCCGCACGCTGCGGTACTACGAGGAGCAGGGCCTGGTCCGCGCGGACCGGGACCCCCACGGCTACCGACGGTACGAGGAGTCGGAGCTGCGCGTGGTGCGCGAGATCCGCACCCTGCTCGACGCCGGTTTCGCGCTCGACGAGATCCGCCCGTTCGTCGCCTGCCTGCGCGCCGGGAACGCCTCGGGGCACGTCTGCCCGGACTCCGTGGCGGTGCTCCGGCGCAAGATCGCCGAGGTGGACGCCTACCTCGGCCGGCTCACGCAGGTACGCGGGCGGCTGCGCCAGCAGCTCGCCGAGGCCATCGCGCAACGGGAGGAACAGTGTCCGAGGCTTCGCTGACCACGGTCACCGACGCGACGTTCGCCGAGCTGGTGCTGGCCGAGACCCGGCCGGTCGTGGTGGACTTCTGGGCGACGTGGTGCCCGCCGTGCCGCCCGATGGCGCGCACCCTGGCCGAGCTGGCCACCGAGTTCGGCGATCGGATCGTCATCGCCACCATCGACGCCGACGCGAGCCCGGAGGCGGTCCGCACGTACCGGGTGCTGTCCATGCCGACGCTGCTGTTCTTCCGGCACGGCGTGGTCACCGGGTCGATCGTCGGCGCCCGCCCGAAGTCGTACCTGCGCAACGCCCTGCAGGACCGCACCGCACCGTACGCGAACCGCTGATCGGAGTGCGCATTCTGGCGACGTAGAAGGCCGCCGCGTTCGCCGAGCCGACACTGCGCAGCCGCGACGCCATCCACCTCGCCACGGCCCAGGTTCTCGCCAGCGAATCCGGGACGGCGCTCATCGCCTTCGTCACGTACGCCCGCGACTGCTCGAAAGCGCCAAGACGGCCGGCCTGCCGGTGGCAAGTCCGGGCCAGAACTGACCGGGATCCCCATGCCTACCCCGCCCGGAGCGCGGGGGCGGCCACCGCGTGGTCGAGACACGCGATAACCACCCCCGACTACCGGCCAGCCGCCCCGGTCCCGGCTGCTACTGCAGGCCCGAGCGGACGAACACCCAAGGGGTGAACCAGTTGTTCTGCGACATCCCGAACGCCCGGTAGGTGACGACCGCGACGCTCCGGCCGTCCGCACTCATCGACGCACCGGGGCACTCGGCCGGGCCGGTGCCGTCATCCTCGTCACAGACCAGGGTGGCCTCGCCGCTGGCCAGCTTGAGGCGCACCGCCGTCCGGAAGCCCTCCTTCGTGTTGCCGGCCGGGCGGGTCAGGAACGTCAGGATCTGGCCGTTCGCGCTCAGCGACGGCCCGACGCTGCGTTCGGGGTACGCCGCCGTGGCGTTCACGGTCGTGCCCGCGGCGAGGTCGCGCACGAAAACGTCGGCGGCCCCGTCCGTGTCGCCCGGTACGAGCTCCGCCGAGTCGGAGGAGAAGGCGACGTGCCGGCCGTGCGCGCTCAGCGCCACGTCGAGGTAGATGCCCATCGGATCAATGAACGCGCCCGCCACCTGCTTGCCGTCCGGGCCGACGCTGGCCCGCACGGTGGTGCCGCTGTCGAGGTCGCGGACGAACAGGTCGACCTGACGATTGGTGTCGCCGGGCACCAGGTTGTCGGCGTTCGAGTAGAACGCGACGTGCCGCCCGTCGGCGCTGATCGTCGGGACCTGGCTCCACCAGTTCGCCCGGCCGCCGTCGGCGGCGACGCTGATCTTCTGAGTGGTGCCGGCGACCAGGTCGCGCACGAAGATGTCGTACTCCTTGGTGTCGCCGGGCACCAGGTTGCCCGCCAACGACTGGAAGGCGACGTAGCGACCGTTGGCGCTGATCGAGGGATTACCGCTCATGCTGTCCGCCTGGGCGCCGTCAGCGCCGACGCTGACCCGCTGGGTGGTGCCCTCGACCAGGTCGCGGACGAACACGTCGGGCTCCCCGTTCGTGTCGCCGGGAACCAGGTTGGTGGACCTCGACTCGAACGCGACGTAACGCCCGTCGCCGCTGATCGTGGCCAGCTGCGAATAGTCGTGGCCGTTCGCCTCGGCACCGCTGTCGGCCAGGTTCGCCCGCACCGTCTTGCCGGTGGTCAGGTTCCGGACGAAAACGTCCGGGCGGCCGTTGGTGTCGTCGGGCACCAGGTTGGACGCGTACGACTCGAAGAGAACCGCACGGCCGTCGCCGCTGCTCACCACGTTCCAGCTGCGGTCCCAGGCCAGCACTCCCGTGTCCGAAACGCTCACCGGCGCGAAGGGCGTTTCCGCCGCCGCCATGGCGGGGTTCGCTCCCAGCACCAGTGCCGCCAATGCCGCCCCGCCCGACGCGGCCACCCGCCAACGCCGGACGTTCATGTTCGTAGTCAACGCTGTGCCTTTCCTTTTCACTCTCCGGGATCAGCCCGGCCCAGCGCGACTGTACATAGACCGTCATAACTGACGATCGTGGAGGGATTTCCCCTGGTCACTGTGGACCCGGCGGCCGCTACTGGCCCCAGCGGGCCTTTTCCAGGAGGTCCAGGGCGTCGGCGGCGGCATCCGGCCCACCCGAGCGCAGCACGCGCGCCGCCTCGTCGACCAGCTCGGTCAGCCGGGTCCACTGCGCGTCCCGCTCCCGGGTCGCCTCGGCCTGCGCCTTCAGCAGCTGATTCTTGGTCCACAGCTCGACGAAGATAGAGACCTTGGCGCGCAGCACCCACGGGTCGAACGGCTTGGTCAGGTAGTCCACCGCGCCGACCGCGTACCCGCGCAGGGCCAGCTGCGCGTCGCGGTCGGCGGCCGTGAGGAACAGGATCGGTACGTGCCGGGTCCGCTCCCGCCGCTTGATGTGGCTGGCCGTCTCGAAGCCGTCCATGTTGGGCATCTGGGCGTCCAGCAGGA
Organism: Krasilnikovia cinnamomea; assembly: GCF_004217545.1. Taxonomy (NCBI): domain Bacteria; kingdom Bacillati; phylum Actinomycetota; class Actinomycetes; order Micromonosporales; family Micromonosporaceae; genus Krasilnikovia; species Krasilnikovia cinnamomea. Next base: position 3,586,784 of record NZ_SHKY01000001.1, on the reverse strand, counting down.
TGACCGCGAAGTCGTCCACGAGCAGTTGCTTGAGGGCCGCCTCCCCGCTCTCCACCGCCACGGCCTGCACGGGCAGGCCCTGCAAGATGGCCTCCAACGCCATCAGGTTGTCGCGACGGTCGTCGACCAGCAGTGCCTTGGCGCGCTCAGCCACGCTCACTCTCCGTCTCGGCGGCGGTCACCCACCGCGCCATCAGTTCGATGAGCTCGTCCAGGTCCACCGGCTTGGTGATGTAGTCGGTGGCGCCCGCGGCGAGGGCCGACTCCCGGTCGCCCGGCATCGCCTTCGCCGTCAGGAAGATTACCGGCAGGTCCGCGAAGCGCTGGTTGCGCCGGATGCCGCGGGTGGTCTCGTACCCGTCCTGGTCCGGCATCATCGCGTCCATCAGGACGATGTCGACCTCCGGGTGCTCGGCCAGCTGCCGTACGCCGTCCACCCCGTTGTCGGAGTACAACACGTGCAGGCCGTGCAGCTCCAACGCGCTGGTCAGGGCGAACACGTTGCGCACGTCGTCGTCGACGATGAGCACCGTGGCGCCGTCGAGCTGGCGGCTGGCCGGTGACACCGGATGCGGATCGGTCTCCGCCAGTACGGGCATCTCCAGCAACGGGATGTCCAGCGGCGGGGGCACCGGCCGGGCGACCGTCGGCGCGGCGGTCAGGGCCGGCAGCGACGCCGGTGCCGGGATGCTGGCCGAGACGATCGCGTCGGGGATGTAGAGCGTGAACGTGGAGCCCTCCCCGGGCACCGAGGAGACCACGATCGTGCCGCCGAGCAGGGCCGCGAACTCCCGGCTGATGGACAGGCCCAGGCCGGTGCCGCCGTACTTGCGGGTGGTGGTGCCGTCGGCCTGCTGGAACGGCTCGAAGATGAGCGCCAGCTTCTCGTCGGAGATGCCGATGCCGGTGTCGGCGACCGAGAACGCCACCACCTGCCGGGCCGCCATCAGCGAGGCCATGTCGAAGTCCGTGTCGTCCGGGGCGGGGGCGATGGTCAGCGTCACCGCACCGGAGTCGGTGAACTTCACCGCGTTGGACAGCAGGTTGCGCAGGATCTGCTGCAGCCGCTGCGGATCGGTGATCAGCGACGGCGGCAGCTCCGGCGAGACGTCGACGAAGAAGTCCAGGCCCTTCTCGTCCGCCTGCGGCCGGAACGCCTGGTCCACATAGCCGCTGATGTACTCGAAGTCGACCACGTCCGGCTCGACGTTCATCCGGCCCGCCTCGATCTTCGACAGGTCGAGGATGTCGTCGATCAGCGACAGCAGGTCCGAGCCGGCGCTGTAGATGGTCCGGGCGAACTCGATCTGCTTCTCGGACAGGTTCTGTTCCGGGTTGTCCGCCAGCAGCCGGGCCAGCAGCAGCAGCGAGTTCAGCGGCGTACGCAGCTCGTGGCTCATGTTCGCCAGGAACTCCGACTTGTACGCCGAGGCCCGCGACAGCTGCTGCGCCTTCTCCTCCAGACCCCGCCGGGCCAGTTCGATCTCCCGGTTCTTCGTCTCGATGTTGCCCTTCTGCTCGCTGAGCAGTTGCGCCTTGTCCTCCAGCTCAGCGTTCGTACGCTGCAGCTCCGCCGATTGTTCCTGCAGCTCCCGGGCCAGCCGCTGGGACTGGGCCAGCAGTTCCTCGGTGCGGCGGTTCGCCTGGATGGTGTTGAGCGCGATGCCGATCGTGGCGACCAGCCGCTCCAGGAACGTCAGGTGCAGCCCGGAGAACGCGGCCACCGACGCGAACTCGATGACCCCGAGCATCTCCCCCTCGAACAGCACCGGCAGCACCACGAGGTCGTTGGGCGGCATGGCCAGCAGCCCGGAACGCATGGTGAGGGCGCCGTCGAAGGTGGCCCGCACGCGCACCGCGCGCCGCGACACCGCGGCCTGGCCGACCAGCCCCTCGCCGGGACCGAACGTCACCTCGTGATCGCGGGCCACATATCCGTACGCGGCGGCCAGCCGCAGCCGCATCACCGCCTCCTCCTCGTCGACGAGGAAGAACGCGCCGAGTTGCGCGTCCACCAGCGGGGTCACCTCGGTCATGATCATGCGGCAGACCTCGCCGGGGTCGCGCTGGCCCTGCAGCAGGCCGCCGATGCGGGCCAGGTTGGAGTCGAGCCAGCCCTGCTCCGCGTTCGCCTTGGTGGTCTCGCGCAGCGTGACGATCATCTGGTTGATGTTGTCCTTGAGCTCCGCCACCTCGCCCTGCGCCTCGACCGCGATGCTCTGGGTCAGGTCGCCGCGGGTCACGGACGTGGACACCTCGGCGATGGCGCGCAGCTGGGTGGTCAGCGTCGAGGCGAGCTGGTTGACGTTGTCCGTCAAGTCCCGCCACGTACCCGAAACGCCCTTGACCTGGGCCTGGCCGCCCAGCTTGCCCTCGATGCCGACCTCGCGGGCCACCCGGGTGACCTCGCCCGCGAACGAGGAGAGCTGGTCGACCATCGTGTTGACCGTGGACTTGAGCTCGAGGATCTCGCCGCGCGCGTCGACCGTGATCTTCTGCGACAGGTCACCCTTGGCCACGGCCGTGGTCACCGACGCGATGTTGCGGACCTGGGCGGTCAGGTTCGACGCCATGTAGTTGACGTTGTCGGTCAGGTCGCGCCACGTACCGGCGACGCCGGACACCTGGGCCTGGCCGCCCAGCTTGCCCTCGGAGCCGACCTCGCGGGCCACCCGGGTCACCTCGTCGGCGAACGACGACAGCTGGTCCACCATCGTGTTGACGGTCGACTTGAGCTCCAGGATCTCGCCCTGGGCATCGACGGTGATCTTCTGCGACAGGTCACCCTTCGCCACCGCCGTGGTCACCGACGCGATGTTGCGGACCTGGGCGGTCAGGTTCGAGGCCATCGAGTTGACGTTGTCGGTGAGGTCGCGCCACGTACCCGCGACGCCGCGCACCTGGGCCTGGCCGCCCAGCTTGCCTTCCGTGCCCACCTCGCGGGCCACCCGGGTCACCTCGTCGGCGAACGACGACAGCTGGTCCACCATGGTGTTCACGGTCGACTTCAGGGCGAGGATCTCGCCACGGGCATCAACCGTGATCTTCTGGGACAGGTCGCCCTTGGCCACCGCCGTGGAGACCTGGGCGATGTTGCGGACCTGGTCGGTGAGGTTGGACGCCATCGAGTTGACGTTGTCGGTCAGGTCGCGCCACGTACCCGCGACGCCGCGCACCTGGGCCTGGCCGCCCAGCTTGCCCTCCGTGCCCACCTCGCGGGCCACCCGGGTCACCTCGTCGGCGAAGCTCGACAGCTGATCGACCATCGTGTTGACCGTGTTCTTCAGCTCCGCGATCTCGCCACGGGCGTCCACAGTGATCTTCTGGGACAGGTCGCCACGGGCCACGGCCGTGGAGACCTGGGAGATGTTGCGGACCTGGTCGGTGAGGTTCGCGGCGAGCTGGTTGACGTTCTCGGTGAGGTCGCGCCACGTGCCGGAGACGCCGCGCACCTGGGCCTGGCCACCGAGACGGCCCTCCGTGCCCACCTCGCGGGCCACCCGGGTCACCTCGTCGGCGAACGACGACAGCTGATCCACCATCGTGTTGACCGTGTCCTTGAGCTCCAGGATCTCGCCCTGGGCCGCCACGGTGATCTTCTGCGACAGATCGCCCTTGGCCACCGCCGTGGAGACCTGGGCGATGTTGCGGACCTGGGCGGTCAGGTTCGACGCCATCGAGTTCACCGAGTCGGTGAGGTCCTTCCACGTACCCGCCACGTTCGGCACCTCGGCCTGGCCGCCGAGCTTGCCCTCCGTGCCCACCTCGCGGGCCACCCGGGTGACCTGCTCGGCGAACAGGCGCAGGGTGTCGGTCAGCGCGTTCATCGTGTCGGAGAGCTCGGCCACCTCGCCGCGGGCCGACACCGTGATCCGCTGCGACAGGTCGCCACGGGCCATCGCGGTCGCCACCTGCGAGATCGACCGGACCTGGTGGGTCAGGTTCGACGCCATCGTGTTGACGGAGTCGGTCAGGTCCTTCCACGTGCCCGCCACGCCGCGCACGTCCGCCTGGCCGCCCAGCTCACCCTCGGTGCCCACCTCGCGGGCCACCCGGGTCACCTCGTCGGCGAACGACGACAGCTGGTCCACCATCGTGTTCACCGTGCGGCCGATGCGCAGGAACTCACCCCGCAGGGGTCGGCCGTCCATCTCGAGTGCCATGTGCTGCGAGAGGTCGCCGTCGGCCACGGCGACGATGACGCGGGAGATCTCGGTGGTGGGGCGGGCCAGGTCGTCGATCAGCGAGTTCACCGAACGCACCGTGTCCGCCCAGGCGCCGTCGAGCCCCTCCTCGTCGAGGCGTTCGGTCAGCCGGCCGTCGCGGCCGACGATGCGGCCGATCCGGCGTACGTCCATGTTCTGCCGCTCCTGCAGCGACACGACCTCGTTGAACGCGTCCGCGACCTCGCCCGCCGTGCCGGAACGGCGGGGCAGGCGCACCTTCAGATCGCCGCGCCGGACCCGGCGTAGGGCCTCGGCCAACTCGCCGAGCAGGGCGGTCTCGTCGGGCGTGCCGGCGGTGAGCTGCTTGGCCACTGTCATGCTGTCCTCACTGACGGTGTCCTCCGGGGTGGGCTCCCTATCTTCCCTCGCCCGGCCCGGGCTATGCGAGGGACGCCTTTGTGCACACGCCGGTGCGCAGGAGAGGATGCATGCGTGTCAGTGGAGGCCGACCGCGTCGCGACCCCGGTCGAGGGTCCGTTCACCCGCCGCGTCCGGCTCCCCAACGATCGGCGCACCCCCGCCGCGGCCCGCGCGCTGGTCCGTGCGGTGCTGACGGACGCCGGCCTCGACGCCCTGCTCAACGAGGCGCTGCTGCTGACCACGGAGCTGTCGACCAACGCGGTGGTGCACGCCAACACCGACCTCGACATCGAGGTGGCCGCCGACCCCGACGGGCTCACCGTGACGGTCACGGACTTCGCGCCCGGGCCGGTCGAACAACTGGCCGTCGGGCCGCGCAACGAACGCACCGACATCGGCGAGGTCGCCGAACGCGGCCGGGGCCTGCTGCTGGTCGACCACTTCGCCAGCCGGTGGGGCACCGTGCACCAGCCCAGCGGCAAGGGGGTCTGGTTCCGGCTGGAGCGCCGCGACGCGGCGACGCCGGCACCAGCACCGGTGCCCGACGACGCGGCTCCCGGGATCGGCGCGCTCACCGCGCTGCTGCAGACCGACCCCGAGCGGCACACCGACGACGGACTCGCCGACTTCGGTACGGACCTGCTGGCCCGGCTGGCCCAGCTCACCGGCGCCTCCGGTGCGGTCCTGCGGCTCGACCGCGGCGACGGGCGCGGCCGCCACATCATCGCCCGGTACGGCCGGGCGCCACGCGAGGACGCGGCCACGATCCGGCTGCCGCTGGCCGTGCCCCGCCCGTACCTGGGCGAGCTGGAGCTGGACGCCTCCCCGGTGGGGTACGCGCAGCCGCTGGCCCGCATCGTCGCCGAACGCTTCTCGCTGCACCTGGAGAACGACCGGCTGCGCCGCGCCGACCTGCGCCGCCAGACCTGGCTGACGTTCCTCGCCGAGGCCAGTGAGCTGCTGGCCCAGTCCCTCGACGTCAACCTCACGATGGCGCTGATCCCGCAGCTCGTGGTGCCCCGGCTGGGGATGTGGTGCGCGGTGCACACCACGGACGCGTGGGGGCGGCTGCAGCTCGCGGCGGCCACCCACGCCGACGAGTCGGCGCTGCCCGCGCTGCACGCCACCCTCGCCGAGGAGGGCCCCGACGGGGTGCTGGCCCGGCTGGAGGAGGCGTCGAAGCTCGGCACCCAGGTCATGTTCGGCACCCCGACCGAGGGTTTCGTGGTGCCACTGGTGGCGCGCGGGCAGCGGCTCGGCACCCTCGCGGTGGGGCGGCATCCCCGGCACCGGCACGACGCCGACGAGGTGGCGGTGCTGGAGGACGTGGCCCGCCGGGCGGCCCTGGCGATCGACAACGCGCGGATCCACGACGAGCGGCGTACGGTCGCCCGTACCCTGCAGGCCTCGCTGCTGCCGCCGGTGCTGCCGGAGGTGGCCGGGGTGGGCTTCGCCGCCGAGTACGTGCCCGCCGGCTCCGAGGTCGGCGGCGACTTCTACGACGTGGTGCCCACCGGGGCGGACAGCTGGGTCGTGGTGGTGGGTGACGTCTCCGGCAAGGGGGTGCAGGCCGCCACGGTCACCGGGCTGGTCCGCGACGTCATCCGGATCCTGGTCGACGACGGCAAACCGATGGCCGAGATCCTGGCCCGGGTCAACCGCACCCTCGTGCAGCGCGGCGGCGGCCGGTACTGCACCCTCGCGCTGGCCTCGGTCGACCGGGAGCACGGCGGCACGCTGCGGGTGAGCCTGCACCTGGCCGGGCACGACCGGGCGGTGCTGGTCCGCGCGGACGGCCGGACCGCGTTCGTCGGGGCGGGCGGCACGGCGCTCGGGCTGCTGGAGACGATCTCCACCCCGGCCGCGGCGGTGCGCCTGCGCAGCGGCGACTCGCTCATCTTCTACACCGACGGGGTGACCGAACGCCGTCGCGGGCGGGAGCTGTTCGGCACGTCGCGGCTGCGCGAGGCGGCGCGGCCGCTGGCCGGGTACCCGGCGAAGGTCATGGCGGCGCGGCTGCGCTCCACCACCATCAACTTCTCGGTGGAGGAGCCACGCGACGACATCGCCATCCTGGTGCTGCGCAACGACGACTGAATCGTCGTACCCGGGTGGTGACGCTGGGCTGAACTCCGCGCTCAGCCCGCGGCCCAGGTGACGGCCTGGGCTCGCTCCGCCAGCGGGAAGTGCCGCATGTCGCCCGGGGTCATCCAGCCGAACAGGGACACCAAGTGGATCATCCAGTCGACGTCGGTCACCAGCGCGATGCGCTTCCACCGGGTCAGGTGGTCCAGGCCGAGTTTGAGGTCCTGCCAGGCCGCACCGCCCGACACGCCGTCGAACTTCTCGAAGACCAGCACGATCCGGACGTCCCCACCTTCCGCGACGACCTGGTCGATCGCGGGGCCGAGCACGTCGCGGTAGTCGGAGGTGTGTAGCTCCCCGACGGCCCGGAAGCCGATGACACCGGCCGGCAGATCGTCCAGCGGCTCAAGCATGTCGATCCCCATCCTCTCGTCGCGTCCGTCTCACCCTGGCACGCCCGGCGGCGCCGCGCAGCGCGGTGCCGCCCGACCGACCAGAAGAGGTTCAGAACAGGTCGTGGTAGTCGGCCACGTCGATCACCCGGGCGGTCGGCGGGGGCGCGGAGATCACCACCGCGCGGCCGCCACGGGCCAGCAGGACGCCGCGTACCGCGTCGAGGATCGCCTCCACCCGCTCGGGCGGGGTGCCGCCGGGCAGCACCGCGTGCACCGTGCCGAGGCCCGCCGAGCCCCGGATCGGCACCACCGCCCCGGCGGCGTCCCGCAGGGCGTAGACGGCGGCGTGCAGGTCGGCGATCGGCACCGCGATCCGCAGCGCCACGTCGTCGTGGCCGAACGGGTACCGGCCCCACCAGCGCGGCGCGATCTCCGAGATCGTCGCGTGGTCGCCGATCGCCACAGCGAGCCGGGCAGCGCGGTCCGCGACGCTGGTCGGTGCACCCTCCAGCAGGACCGCGAGGGAGCCCGGCGGCTGCTCCGTGGTGCGCGGGACCGAACGCGGCAGGTCGACCTCGATGGCGCTGGGGTCGACCCGCTGGGCGAGGGTCTCCTCCACGAGGTTGTGCACCTGCAGCGGCGTGGACACCGCCACGAACACCCAGCGCCGGGCGGCGGGCAACGGCTCCAGGCGCAGGTTGGCGGAGACGATCACCCCGTCGACCGCCGTGCCGCCGGGGCGGGCGCCGGCGGTGCCGAGCTCACCGGCCCGGTCGACGTAGCTGAGGTGGCGAACCTGGTCGGCCGCCGTGCCGTACCGGTGGCGCAGCGGGCCGGACTCGTTGACCGCGAGCATCCCGCCGATGGTCGCGCCCGCCGAGGGCGGGTCGACCGCGAGGCGCTGGCCGCGCAACGCGAGCCTGGCCTGCACCGCGCGCACCGGGGTGCCCGCGCCCACCTCGGCGGTGCCCGCGGCAGGGTCGTGGTGCCACACTCCGGCCAGGCGCCCGGTGTCGAGCAGCACGTCGACGCCGGGCGGCGGCGTGCCCCAGTCGAGCTTGGTGCCCGCGCCACGAGCCCGTACGGCGAGGCCCCGGGTGGCGGCCAGGCGCAGGGTGTCGGCGACGGCGGTGGCGGTGGCGGGGCCCGCGACGAAGCGCGCCACGCGGCCCGCCACCGTGTCGGCCGGGCCGGCCAGGCGGGCGAAGGCCGGGCCACAGATGTCGATTAGGGCCCGCAGTACGGGCGGCAGGGCGGAGGTCATGCGCGGCCTGGCGGCGCGGCGGCGAAGAACATCGGAACTCCCGGGGTGATTCGGAGATCGGATGCGGACGGAGCGCGGAGACGGGTATCAATATGTTGAAGATCGTCCACTCTGGCATATCGTACACATGTTCTAATCGGCGCGGGGCAGGACCACCGGTCCGCGACACCGGCACCGGGCCCCACAACGGACAGCGACCGCACCGCCACGACCGACCGGTAGCCTGGGCCGGTGACCACCGAACTGCCCAGCACCCCGCCCGCCGTACGCCGGATACCGAGTGTGCGCACCCAGCACGGCGACACCGTCACGGACGAGTACGCCTGGCTGGCCGACCGGGACAACCCCGAGACGATCGCCCACCTCGAGGCGGAGAACGCCTGGACGGACCACGCCACCGCGCACCTCGTCCCGCTGCAGAACACGATCTTCGAGGAGATCAAGCGGCGCACCCAGGAGACCGACCTGTCGGTGCCGAGCCGCAAGGGCGGGTTCTGGTACTACACCCGGACGGTCGAGGGCAGCCAGTACGCGATCCACTGCCGGGTGCCGGTCCGGGCGGGCGAGACCGATCCCCCGGTCACGGACGACGGCGCGCCGCTGACCGGCGAGCAGGTGCTGCTGGACGGCAACGCGCTCGCCGAGGGCAAGGACTTCTTCGCGCTGGGCACCTTCGACGTCAGCCCGGACGGCCGGTTCCTGGCGTACTCGGTGGACTTCGCGGGTGACGAGCGGTTCACCCTCAAGGTCAAGGACCTGGAGACCGGCGAGGTGCTGCCGGACGAGGTCCCGGACACCTCGTACGGCACGGCGTGGTCGGCGGACGCGGGAACGCTGTTCTACCTGACCGTGGACGACGCGTGGCGCCCGCACCGGGTGTGGCGGCACACCGTGGGCGAGCCCGCCGCCCAGGACGTGATCGTGTATGAGGAGCCGGACGAGCGCTTCTGGGTCAGCGTGCACCTGAGCCGCAGCGAGAAGTTCATCATCATCGACGTGCACAGCAAGATGACCAGCGAGGTACGGGTCGTCGACGCCCAGGCCCCGACCGCCGAGCCCGCCGTGATCGCGGAGCGCCGGCAGGGCGTGGAGTACTCCGTGGAGCACCACGGCCACCGCTTCCTGATCCTGCACAACGACGGCGCCGAGGACTTCGCGCTGGCGTACACGTCGGTGGACAACCCGGGCGACTGGGTGGAGCTGATCGGTCACGAGCCCGGCACCCGGCTGGAGGGGGTGGACGCGTTCAGCCGGCACATCGTGGTCTCGCTGCGCCGCGACGGGCTGACCGGTCTGCGCGTCATCGCCGACGGCAGCACGGACAGCTACGACATGAAGTTCCCGGAGCCGCTGTACAGCGTCGGCCTGGCCGCCAATCCGGAGTACGACGTGAAGACCGTACGGATCTCGTACACCTCGATGGTCACCCCGGATTCGGTGTACGACGTGGATCTGGTGACCCAGGCGATGACGCTGCGCAAGCGCCGCCCGGTGCTGGGCGGCTACGACCCGCTGGAGTACGAGCAGTTCCGCGAGTGGGCGGTGGCTGACGACGGCACCCGGGTGCCGATCTCGATCGTGGCCCGCAAGGGCACCCCCCGCAACGGCACCGCCCCGCTGTTGCTGTACGGCTACGGCTCGTACGAGTCCAGCATCGACCCGTACTTCTCCATCGCCCGGCTGTCGCTGCTGGACCGCGGCGTGGTGTTCGCGATCGCGCACATCCGCGGCGGCGGCGAGCTGGGCCGCCGGTGGTACGAGGACGGCCGGTTGCTGGCCAAGAAGAACACGTTCACGGACTTCGTGGCGTGCGCGCGGGTGCTGGTGCGCAACTCGTGGACGGCGGCGGACCGGCTGGTGGCGCGCGGCGCCTCGGCGGGCGGTCTGCTGGTGGGCGCGGTGGCCAACCTGGCGCCGGAGGCGTTCGCGGGAATCGTGGCGCAGGTGCCGTTCGTGGATCCGCTGAACACCATTCTGGACCCGTCGCTGCCGCTGACGGTCACGGAGTGGGAGGAGTGGGGTAATCCGCTGGAGTCGGCGGACGTGTACGCGTACATGAAGTCGTACAGCCCGTACGAGAACGTGGCGGCGCTGCGCTACCCGGCGATCCTCGCCGTGAGCAGCCTCAATGACACCCGGGTGCTGTACCACGAGCCGACGAAGTGGATCGCCCGGCTGCGGGAGGTCGCACCGGGCGGGTCGTATCTGCTGAAGACCGAGATGGGCGCGGGGCACGGCGGCCCGAGCGGCCGGTACGACGCCTGGAAGGAGGAGGCGTTCGTGACGGCGTGGACCCTGGACGTCATGGGTCTGTCCTAGGCGTCACGAATGATGCATTACGGGACGAGAGGACCCACGTCGTCTTCAAGCTCCGTGACGACGTGTGATATGCCGTATTGACGGCGATTTGGCCGCTACCGTGAAGAGACGGGACTGGCCCGCTACGCGTGGCCCTGGCCGCATGCCTGACACGTCCCGGGGGAAGACCGAGACATGCACCCGTGGCGTCGGATCCGGGGCAGCGCGCGGCTCGGCAGTGCCTTCGGGATCGTGGCACTGCTGTTGATCATTTTGATCGGCGTCGCCTTGGACAACATCCTCGCGCAGCGCAGGGCGGACCGGCAGGTGGCCGAGTCCGCCGCGCTGCAGCGTGACGCGTCCACGGCCAAGTTCCGCGCCGCGGACTTCAACGGCTGGCAGACCGGGTACGCGTTCGACACCATCCGGGGCGTGCCGGGCGCCGCCGCCGACGACGGGGTCCAGCGCAGCCTGTTCCTCGCCTCGACGGCGGCGTTCCGGCAGGACCTGGCCCGGATCGCCGCCCATCCGCTCACCCCGGCGCAAGAACAGCAGCTCAGCATCGCCCAGGACGCCTTCGACCACTTCATGGACCTCGACGCCCAGATCGTGGCCGGATACCGCTCCGGCGATCCCGCCCAGATCGCCGCCGCCAACGACCTGGTCGCCGGCGAAGAGCTGCAATGGTTCGCCACGGCCGCCAGCGCGGTGAATCAGCTCGCCGAGCTGGCCCGGGCCGACGCCGACGCGGACACCGCCATTGCCCTGCGCACGAGCTCCCGCGCACTGACCATCATGATCGTCGTCGGCGTCGCGTGCGTCCTGCTCGCCGCCCTGCTCGCCGTGCTGGCAATCCGTACCGTCGCCAAGACCGCACGGTACAAGGCGATGCTGGCCGCCATCGTCGAACAGTCCGCCGACGCCACGATCGCCCTCACGCTTGACGGCACCATCACGGCCTGGAACACCGCCGCCGAGCGCCTCTTCGGTTTCACCGCCGAGGAGGCCATCGGCCGCACTCCGGCGATCTTCATGTTGCCGAGCCGGGCGCACCTGATCCACGTCACGCTCGGCCAGGTGGCCGCGGGGCGCCAGGTACACCTCGAGGGAGCGCCCCGCATCCGCAAGGACGGCACGCAGATCAGAGTGTCGACCATCGTCGTACCGATCCGGGACGAGAACGGCGTGGTCGTGGCCGCCGCGGCCACCGAGCGCGACGTCACCGCCCGCATGCAGCGGGAAGCGGAGGAGCAACTCGCGAACGACCGGGCGGCCCGGACGGCCCGGCTGGAAAGCCTGGGCCAGCTCGCCGGTGGCGTCGCGCACGACTTCAACAACCTGCTGGCCATCATCCTCAACTGCGCCGAGTTCATCGCCGACGAACCCGGCGAGCAGGCAGCCGAGGACCTGGCCCGGATCCGCGACGCCGCCCGCCGCGGCCAGGACCTGACCAGCCAGCTCCTGCTGTTCGCCAAGCACGAACCGGCCCAGGTCCCGGCCGACAGCGTCGACCTGAACTCGGCCGTCGCGGGCGCCAACGACCTGCTCGGCCGAACTCTGGGCGGCAACATCACCCTGCGCTGCACGACGTACGGTGGTCCCCTGCCCGTGCGCACCGACCGGGGGCGGCTCGACCAGATCCTGCTCAACCTCGTGATCAACGCCCGCGACGCGATGCCCGACGGCGGCGTCATCGACGTCGCCACCGACCTCGTCGAACTGGCCACCGGAAGCGCGATCATGCCGCTGCCCGCCGGGCACTACGCCGAGCTGACCGTCACCGACAACGGCGTGGGCATGAGCGCGGAGGTCAGGGACCGGCTCTTCGAGCCGTTCTTCACCACCAAGGCACCCCAGAAGGGCACCGGCCTCGGCCTCGCCACGGTGTACGGCATCGTCCTGGCCGCCGAGGGCACGATCACCGTGGACTCCACACCCGGCGTCGGCACCACCTTCCGGGTCCTGTTGCCCGTTGTCGCTCCGCCGGTAGCGGACGGTGGGCGGCCCACACCGGCTCCCGGGCACGGGCACGGTGAACGGGTCCTGGTCGTCGAGGACGACGACACCGTACGCGACGTCGTGGTCCGCATCCTGAACCGCAACGGCTACCGCACCACCGCGGTCCACGACGCGGACGCCGCGCTGCGCATGGACCTCGACGACGTGGACCTGCTGATCACCGACATGCTCCTGCCCGACCGTTCCGGCATGGCCGTCGCCGACCAGGTGCATGCTCAACACCCCGATCTGCCGGTGCTGTTCATGACCGGCCAGGGCGACCCCGTGGTGGTGTCGGACGGCAGCGCGGCCGACGCGACCCGGATCGTGTTCAAGCCATTCACCGCCGTCGAGCTGCTCACCAACGTCGACGAGGCACTCGAGGCCGCCGCGCCGCGTTCTTCCTAGGCGGCGGGGGGCTCCGGCACTCCAGTGCGACTTGTGATTATGCCGGATTAGCGGCGAGACGCCCGCTACGGTGAAGGGCACGGGACCGACCCCGCGCCGCGTCGCGTGGCCCTGGCCGCATGGCTCACCTGTCCCGTGGAAAGACCGAGGCATGCACACGTGGCGTCGGATCTATGGCGGCGTGCGGCTTGGCGGCGCCTTCGGGCTCGTAGCGCTGCTGCTGATCACCCTGATCGGCGTCGCCGTGGAGAACATCCTCGCGCAGCGCAGGGCGGACCGGCAGGTCGTCGAGTCCGCTGCGCTGCAACGTGACGCGCTCACGGCCAAGTTCCGCACCGCCGACTTCAACGGCTGGCAGACCGGGTACGCGTTCGACACGATCCGGGGCGTGCCGGGCGCCTCCAACGACGGCGGCGGGGTCCAGCGCGCCAAATTCCTCGCCTCGACGGCGGCGTTCCGGCAGGACCTGGCCCGGGTCGGAAGCCATCCGCTCACCCCAGCGCAACGGCAGCAACTGAACATCGCCGAAGATGCCTTCAACCACTTCATGGAGCTCGACGCGCGGATCGTGGCCGGATACCGCTCCGGCGATCCCGCCAAGATCGCCGCCGCCAACGACCTGGTCGCCGGTGAGGAACTGCAATGGTTCGACCGAGCCGCCGGCGCGGTGAACCACCTCGCCGAACTCGCGCAGGCCGGCGCCGACGCGGACGCCGCCGAGGCCCGGCGCGTCGGTTCCCGGGCGCTGACGATCATGATCGTCGTCGGTGTCGCCTTTCTCGTCTTCGCCGCCGGGCTGGTGGTGCGGGCGAGCCGTACCGCCGCCGACACGGCACGGCAGAAGGCGATGCTGGCCGCGATCGTCGAACAGTCCGCCCACGCCACCATGGCCCTTGCTCTCGACGGCACCATCACGGCCTGGAACACCGCCGCCGAGCGCATCTACGGCTTCACGGCCGACGAGGCCATCGGCCAATCCCCGGCGATCTTCATGTTGCCGCACCGGAGGCACCTGATCCGCATCACGCTCAGTGAAGTGGCCGCGGGTCGGCAACTTCACATCGAGGGAGCACCCCGGCAGCGCAAGGACGGCAGCCGGATCAGAGTCTCGACCATCATCGTGCCGATCCGAGACGAGAACGGGGTGGTCGTCGGCGCCGCGGTCACCGAGAACGACGTCACCGCCCGCATGCAGCGGGAAGCGGAGGAGCAACTCGCGAACGACCGGGCGGCCCGGACGGCCCGGCTGGAGAGCCTGGGCCAGCTCGCCGGTGGCGTCGCGCACGACTTCAACAACCTGCTGGCCATCATCCTCAACTGCGCCGAGTTCGTCGCCGAAGAGGCCAGCGGCCAGGCTGCGGAGGACCTGGCCCGGATCCGCGATGCCGCCCAGCGGGGCCGGGCCCTGACCAGTCAGCTGCTGCTGTTCGCCAAGCGGGAACCAGCCCACGGCGAGGACGTCGACCTGAACTCGGCCGTCAGGGGTGCCAAGGACCTGCTCGGCCGGACGATCGGCGCCAGCATCACCCTGCGCTGCACGACGTCCGGAGATGCCCTGCCGGTGCGCACCGACCGGGGACGGCTCGACCAGATTCTGCTCAATCTCGTGATCAACGCCCGCGACGCAATGCCCGACGGCGGTCTCGTGGAGGTCGAGACCGATCTCGTCGACCTGGCCGAAGGCGTGGCCATGCCCCTGCCTGCCGGTCGCTACGCCCAGCTGACCGTCAGGGACAACGGTGTGGGCATGAGCACCGAGGTCAGGGACCGGCTCTTCGAGCCGTTCTTCACCACCAAGGCACCTCAGAAGGGCACCGGCCTCGGCCTCGCCACGGTGTACGGAATCGTTCTGGACGCTGAGGGCACCATCACCGTGGACTCCACACCGGGTGTCGGCACCACCTTCCGGATCCTGCTGCCGCTGGCCACGCCGCCGGCCGAGGCGCCCACGGGCGGGCAGCTCACGCCGGCCCCCGCGCAGGGGCGCGGAAACGGCGAACGGGTCCTGGTCATCGAGGACGAGGACACGGTGCGCGATGTCGTGGTACGCATCCTGACCCGCAGCGGCTACCGCACCACCGCGGTCCGCGACGCGGACTCCGCGCTGCGCATGAATCTCACCGACGTCGACCTGCTGATCACCGACATGATGCTGCCCGATCGCCCCGGCGCGGCCGTCGCCGACCAGATGCATGCCCGGCGCCCGGAATTGCCGGTGGTGTTCATGACCGGCCAGGGTGACCCGCTGGTGCTGTCGGGGAGCGGCCTGACCGAGGCGACACGGATCGTGTACAAGCCCTTCACCGCCGTCGAACTGCTCAGCAACGTCGGCAAGGCGCTCGAAACCACCGCGCCGCGTCCGGCCCACGCGGCGAGCAGGTCCGACGTCGCGGGCCAGGACCTGTAGCATCTGCGGCCTTCCGAGGCGGCTTGTGATTATGCCGGTTCAGCGGCGGGACGGCCGCTACGGTGAAGGCTTCGGGACTGGTCGCGTCGCGTCGCGTGGCCCTGGCTGTACGCCTGACACATCCCCTGGGAAGACCGAGAATGCACTCGTCGCGTCGGGTCCACGTCGGCGCGCGGCTCGGCGGCGTCTTCGGGCTCGTGGCGCTGCTGCTGATCATCTCGATCGGCGTCGCCGTGGACAACATCCTCACGCTGCGCAGGGCGGACCGGCAGGTGGCCGAGTCCGCCGCGCTGCAGCGTGACGCGTCCACGGCCAAGTTCCGCGCCGCGGACTTCAACGGCTGGCAGACCGGGTACGCGTTCGACACCATCCGGGGCGTGCCGGGCGCCGCCGCCGACGACGGGGTCCAGCGCAGCCTGTTCCTCGCCTCGACGGCGGCGTTCCGGCAGGACCTGGCCCGGATCGCCGCCCATCCGCTCACCCCGGCGCAAGAACAGCAGCTCAGCATCGCCCAGGACGCCTTCGACCACTTCATGGACCTCGACGCCCAGATCGTGGCCGGATACCGCTCCGGCGATCCCGCCCAGATCGCCGCCGCCAACGACCTGGTCGCCGGCGAGGAACTGCAATGGTTCGCCACGGCCGCCGACGCGGTGAACCACCTTGCCGAACTCGCGCGGGCCGACGCCGACGCGGACACCGCCACGGCGCTGCGCACGAGCTCCCGCGCACTGACCATCATGATCGTCGTCGGCGTCGCGTGTGTCCTGCTCGCCATCGTGCTGACCTGGGTCGCAACCCGTACCGCCGCCAACACCGCACGGCACAAGGCGACGCTGGCCGCCATCGTCGAACAGTCCGCCGACGCGACGGTGGCCCTCACCCTCGACGGCATCGTCACGGTGTGGAACAGCGGCGCCGAGCGCATATACGGCTACACCGCCGAGGAGGCCATCGGCAGTTCGGCGGCGAGATTCCTGTTGCCGAGCCGGGCGCACATGGTGCGGGTGGGGCTCAGCGAGGTGATCGCGGGTCGCCAATTCCAAGTCGAAGGCGGGCTGCGCATCCGCAAGGACGGCACCCAGATCAAGGTATCGAGCGTCACCATGCCGATCCGCGACGAGAACGGCGTGGTCGTCGCCGCCGCGGTCCTCGAACGCGACATCACGGCCCGCATGCGGCGCGAGGCCGACGAGAAGCTCGCCACCGACCGGGCGGCCCGGACAGCCCGGCTGGAAAGCCTGGGCCAGCTCGCCGGTGGCGTCGCGCACGACTTCAACAACCTGCTGGCCATCATCCTCAACTGCGCCGAGTTCATCGCCGACGAACCCGGCGAGCAGGCAGCCGAGGACCTGGCCCGGATCCGCGACGCCGCCCAACGGGGCCAGGCTCTGACCAGCCAGCTCCTGCTGTTCGCCAAGCGCGAACCGACCCAGGATGAGAGCGTCGACCTCAACTCGGCCGTCGCGGGCGCCAGGGACCTGCTCGGCCGGACCCTCGGCGCCAGCATCACCCTGCGCTGCCAGACCTACGACGGCGCCCTGCCGGTGCGCACCGACCGGGGGCGGCTCGACCAGATCCTGCTCAACCTCGTGATCAACGCCCGCGACGCGATGCCCGACGGCGGCGTCATCCAGATCGACACCGACCGTGTCGACCTGGCCGAAGACGGGACGCTGCCGCTGCCGCCCGGGCACTACGCCCAGCTGACCGTCAGCGACAACGGCATCGGCATGAGCGCCGAGGTCAGGGACCGGCTCTTCGAGCCCTTCTTCACCACCAAGGCGCAGAAGGGCACCGGCCTCGGCCTCGCCACGGTCTACGGCATCGTCCTGGCCGCCGAAGGCACCATCAGAGTGGACTCCACCCCCGGCGTCGGCACCACCTTCCGGATCGTGCTGCCGATCGTCACCGCGCCGGCCGAGGCCGGCAGAGAACTCACGCCGATGCCCGGACGGAGGCAGGGCAACGGCGAACGGGTTCTGGTCGTCGAGGACGAGGACGCGCTCCGCGACGTCGTGGTGCGAATCCTGAACCGCAACGGCTACCGCACCATCGCGGTCCGCGACGCGGACGCCGCGCTCCAGATGGACCTCGACGCCGTGGACCTGCTGATCACCGACATGATGCTGCCCGACCGTTCCGGCCCGGCAGTCGCCGACGAGATGCATTCCCGGCGCCCCGGCCTGCCGGTGGTGTTCATGACCGGCCAGGGCGACCCCGTGGTCGTGTCGCAGAGCGGGGCATTCGAGGCGACCCGCGTCGTCTTCAAGCCCTTCAGCGCCGCCGAACTGCTCGACACGATCGGGAAAGCGCTCGAAGTCACCGCACCGCATCCGGCCTAGGCGGCGCGCAGCTCCCCTGGATCGGTGCTCATCCGGAGCAGGACGAAACCGATCACGGCCACCAGCGCCATGATCGCCAGCGTTCCGGCGCCGAGCACGGCCAGGTCCACGAGTGGCAGAGGCACCTGCCGGGTCACGGCCACGACCGTTTCCGGGCACGACGAGTCGGCGCAACCCCGCGAGGTGATGCTGCTGCTGACGGTCGTGCCGGGCGCGCGGACCAGGGACACCCCGACGATCAGCGCGACGAGCGTGGCCGGGATCAGCGGGGCGAGGGTCTGCCAGGCGATCGCCCCGCCGAGGGTGCGGCGCGGCACCCCGGTCGCCACCAGGATCGCGTACGCCCGGCGGCGGGACACGACGCCCTCGGCGAGCGCGATCAGGATGCCCGCCGCGGCGATGGCCACGGCGATCGCCACGGTGAGGTCGACGAGGTCGATGGCGCCGAAGTAGAAGGCGGTGTCGTAGCCGGACTCGCTGCCCGTTCGCCGGGCCAGCTCGTCCTCGACGGCGAACTGGGTGGCCAGCTCGGCCCGGTAACCGGACACACCTGCGCCGACGATGACCGCGGCCAGCAGCGCGGCGAACGTGCGGCTGCCGCTCCACGGGTCGGCCATCAGCTGCCGCCCGGCCAGCAGCGCGGCGGGTCGGCGTGCGTAGCGCCGCAGCAGCCGCCCGGTGGTGTACGCGATCCACCCCGTGCCGAGGATCACCCCCAGCACCGCCGCGAGGACGAGCAGCATCAGCGCCAGCAACACGACCGTCGCGCTCACCCCGGCCGTGGCCCGCCGCAGCCAGCCGCCCAGCGGGCTGAGCACGAACGGGGCGAACACCCCGGCGATGATGAGCGCGCCAGGCAGCACC
Source organism: Krasilnikovia cinnamomea (assembly GCF_004217545.1). NCBI lineage: Bacteria > Bacillati > Actinomycetota > Actinomycetes > Micromonosporales > Micromonosporaceae > Krasilnikovia > Krasilnikovia cinnamomea. The sequence goes on along the minus strand of NZ_SHKY01000001.1, from coordinate 3,568,134 downwards.
GAGGGGCGGCGGTCCCGGGTACGCCGGACCACGCCGAGCGGCGTGACGATGACCTTGCGCAGCAGGAACGCGCCCGCCAGCCCGCCGACCAGCGGCACCAGCAGCACGATCCCGGCGAGGACGGGCAGGCTCGGCAGCACGTCGGTGGGCAGCGACCGCTGTCCCGCGAAGTCCGGCCGGTCGAGCGCCCAGCGCCCCACCAGGTAGATCAGGCATCCGCTCAGCGATCCGAGCAGCGCGGCGCCCGCGGTCTCCCCGGCCGCGACGAGCACGGCCTGTCCGGGCGTGGCCCCGGACAGGCGCAGGGCGGCCAGCCGCCGGTCGCGGGCCGGCGAGCCGAACCGGATGCACTGCCCGGCCAGCGCCAGCACGGGCACGGCCAGCAGCAGCAGGGTCGCCACGATGCCGGGGCGCAGCCCGTCCTCGGCCAGCAGGGTCGGCCGGTACCGGGTCACCACGCCGTAGTCCCCGCCCGCCTCGGGCACGGCGGCCACGGCCGCGGCGGCCAGCAGGATCAGCGCGGCGAGGGCGCCGCTGGCGCCGGTGAAGACGATGCGCAGGGTGTCGGTGCGGCTTCCGGTCAGGGCCAGGCGGGCCAGGGTCGCGGGCCTCACGAGCCGATCCCGAGGCCGAGGCCGGTGGGGTCGACGGCGCCGTCGCGCAGCGCGACCTCGCGGTCCGCGTACGCGGCGATCCGCGCGTCGTGGGTGACCAGCACGATGGCCGTGCCCTGCAGCCGCGCGACCTGCATCAGCTCGGTCAGCACCTGCTCGCCGGTGAGCACGTCGAGCGCACCGGTGGGTTCGTCGGCGAACAGCACCCGGGGCTCGCTGACCAGCGACCGGGCCACCGCGCAGCGCTGCTGCTGGCCGCCGGACATCGCGCCCGGCCGGACATCGGCCAGCTCCTCGACGCCGAAGCGGCCCAGCCACAGCAGCGCCACCCGGCGCGCCTCGCGCCTGGTCCAACCCCCCAGCAGCAGCGGCAGGGCGACGTTCTCGGCCGCGGTCAGCTCGGGCACGAGCTGACCGAACTGGAACAGCACCCCGAATTCGGTACGCCGCAGCTTGGCGCGGGCGGCCTCGGACTCCGTGCCGATCTCCCGGTCGCGGTAGCGCACCGAACCGGCGTCGGCCCGCAGGATCCCGGCCAGGCAGTGCAGCAGCGTGGACTTGCCGCAGCCGCTCGGTCCGGTGACGGCGACGAGTTCACCCTCGCCGATCTCGATGTCGACGCCGCGCAGCGCCGGGGTCTGGCCGTAGCTCTTGACGAGCCCGTGTGCCTGCAACAGGGGGGTCACTGGTGCACCTCTCGGAGGTCGGTGACGCGCAGCAGCGTGGTCTGCAGCCAGCGCAGGTCCGCGTCGAGGTGGGCGATGGCGTAGTCGGCGGCCAGGACCTCGCCGACGGGCGTCTGTGGCCGGGTCTTGATCGCGGTGAGTTCGCGCAGGCGGGCGGTGTGCGCGGCGCGCTGGGCGACCAGGTAGTCGCGGGCCACGTCGGCCCCGGCGGCCAGCAGCCCGACCACGACCTTGCTGAACAGCGTCGCGGTCACATACGGTGCCGGCGGCTCGACCGCCGAGAGCCACTCGGTGAGGCGGGCCCGGCCGGCGTCGGTGAGGGTGTACGAGGTGCGCTCCGGCCCGCCGTCGCGGTCGGAGCCGGAGGGCTCGACGAGCCCGTCGCGCTCCAGCCGGCCGAGGGTGGCGTAGACCTGCCCGTACGCGAGGGGCTTGCTGCTGGGCATCCGCTCGTCGTGCGCGCGCTTGAGGTCGTAGCCGTGCCGCGGTCCGGCGGCCAGCAGACCGAGAAGCACGTGCGGGGTAGACATGGCGGTCACTATTCACTGAGTGAATAGCCGGCGTCAAGCGCCCGACACGGGTCGTTTACCGTTCGGACCGCTCCACTCGCACCCCAGCCCGACCCCGTGGAGTAGCGTCTCCACAAAATGCGGAGGTTGCGATGTCCCTGACGGTACGAACGGAAGAGCGGGGCGAGATGGTCGTCCTGTCGGTCGGTGGCGAGCTGGACATGGCCACCGCCCCGCAGCTACAGGACCAGATCACCGACCTCCTGGAGCGGGGCCACACCCGCCTGGTCTTCGATCTCGCCGAGGTGTCGTTCTGCGACTCCACCGGCCTGTCCGTCTTCGTCCGGGCCAAGAACAGCACCGACGACGCGGGCGGCACCGTACGGCTGGCCGCGCCGCAGCGCGGCGTGCTGCGCATCCTGGAGGTCAGCGGCCTGGTCGAGGTGCTGGGCACGTATCCGAGCGTGGACGAGGCCATCGCCGCCGAGGAACACGCGCTGGACTGAGCCCTAGCCCCTTCGCACGTCGACCCGATCGGCGTAGTTTGTCGCCGACCGGTCGCGGGCATCTGCTGGCATCGGTCGATCCCCCCGTCTCGATGCAGGAGTGCTCGTGAACAAGATGCTTCAGGGCTTCAAAGACTTCATCATGCGCGGCAACGTGGTCGACCTGGCGGTCGGCATCGTGATCGGCGCCGCCTTCACCGCCGTCGTGACCTCGTTCACCAACGGCTTCCTCAAGCCCCTGATCCAGCTCGCCAGTGGGGGCACCGGCGTCGACGCCGGGGTCGCGAAGGTTCGCGGTGTCGAGTTTGACTACGCCAGCTTCCTCAACGCGGTCATCACCTTCCTGCTCACCGCGGCGACGCTGTACTTCCTCGTCGTCTACCCGCTCAACCGGCTGGCCGAGCGGCGCAAGCGCGGCGAGGAGCCGCCGCCGTCGGCCCCCAGCGAAGAGGTCAGGCTGCTCACCGAGATCCGCGACGCCCTCGTGCAGGGCCGGGCGACTCAGGACGTAGCGCAGGACACGCCGCGCTGGGATCATCCCCCGAGGCGCTGACCGACCGGTCGCGGCGGGGCGAGCCGGCCCGGCCGGCAAGAAGATCACCCCAACCTCACCCCGTTCGAACGCATGTTCGATAGGGTGTGCCCTCATGGAGCAGCGGAAGCACTGGTGGAACGGCAAGTGGGGGCGCATCGCGCGCAAGGACGTCTACCTGCGTACGAGTGGCGACCAGTGGTATGTCGAGCAGCGTGCGGGCGGGGCGGACGGGGTGTCGCACTTCTTCGAGTACGACAGTGAGGAAGCCGCGTTGAACACGGTCCGCGCGCTGCTGGTCGGCACGGACGAATGGCGTGAACTGTCCGTCCGCCCGTGAACAGAGGTCAGGCCGCCGGGCGCTTCTGCGTGGCGGTGAGCGGACCGGGCGGGCGGGGCACCAGCCGCAGTCCCGGCCGGGCGGGCGGCGCCGCGGCGTCGTCGTCGGGCTCGAAGCGGGCCCGCCAGCCCGAGACGCCGCCACCGGCCCGCGCGCCGGGCGGGCCCACCGGCGCGGGGATCCGCGACAACCCCACGACCAGCAGATACCCGAGGATGACGAAGCCGTGGCTGACCAGCCGGGTGCCGTCGACGCGGCCGCCGCTCAGGTCGTTGACCGAGAGCAGCAGCAGCATCCCGACGAACGCGGTGAGCATCGGCACCAGCCCGGTCGGGCGCGACCGGCGCAGCGCGATGAACAGATATCCGGCGCCCACGGCCGCGTTCCAGGCGGCCGACTCGTGCCACAGGTGCCCCGGCGTCGCGTCGACCCCGGGGTGGACGTGGCCCACGCTGATGCCCCCGCCGATCTGCGCGAGGCCGAGGATGAGCTGCACCGCCCCGACCGCCGCCAGCGCGACGTACAGGACGGCGGCCCGGCTGAGCCGGGGAGCCCGCGCGGGCGGCGGCACGGCCGCCAGGATCGCTGCGCTCAGGTCGGGCACATCGACCGCCGCACCCGTACGGGTGAGCCGGTTGACCGCCGCCGCGTCGTCCAGCCAGCGGCGGCAGCCGGCGCAGCCGGCCAGATGTGCGTCGACCCGCGCGCGTTCGGCCGGATCGTCCTCGCCGTCCAGCTGTGCGGAGAGCATCTCGCGCCACCGTTCACACGCCATGCCCTGATAGTCGCCGCAGACGGCGGTCTGGTTCCCGGCGGCTCGCGATCGCGCTACCGCTCGGGGTGGGGGAGCTGGCTGCCACTCTCGCCGAGCAGCCGCTTGCGTTCCCGGAAGGCCCGCAGGTTGGCGGTGTTGCCGCAGGTGCTGACGTCGTGCCAGACGCCGCTGTTGTTGCGGGAGGTGTCGAAGAAGGCGACCCGGCAGTCGACGTTGTGGCACAGCTTGAGCCGGGGCCAGAGCCCGGCCTGCTGGGCCAGCAACGCCTCGGCCCACAGCGCGGAGGCCAGCCACCGGGTGCCCCGGCCGGCGGGCACCATGCGTACCCAGCCGTCCGCGTCGGGCACCAGGCTGACCGGCACGTCGGCGGGGGGCAGCGCGCCGTCGGGCTCGACCGTGCGGCGCCCCGCCAGCACGACTCCTTCGAACGTGCTGCGCAGGCGGCGCAACGAGCGCAGATCCGTGGACGAGAGCAGCAGGACGGGGGCGGGCAGGCTGGCGACCCGCGACCAGGTGGCGACGGCCTCGGTGAGCCAGCGCTGGGCGTCGTCCGCCGAGGCCAGCAGGTCCGGGCCGCAGGACATGGTGGCCCGGGTGTTCAGCAGGTCCTGCAGCAGGGCGAGACCGGCGGGAGCCTCACGCACGCCGTGCCGGGCGCTGGCCTTCCATGACATAACCGAAGCGTACTTGATTCTTTTGCCCGCCTTCGAAGTGCGGGATCCAGGACGGCCCAATTGTCGATTACGACGGAATTCGATGTGGGAGCGCGATCGGCGCTGATGTCAGACCATTCCCTCGATCAACTCCGCGCGTGGCGCAGGCCGGGTAGCCTCGGATCATGGTGTGGAGGATTCTCACGTCCACGGCGGCCGCCGCCGTGACGCTCACATTCGCGACCGCCTGCGACAACGGCGGTGGCACCGCGGCGGCTCCGGCCCCCGTACCGTCTGCGTCGGTGGCCGCGCCCACGACGTCGACCCCGCCCTCCACGCCCAGCCCGGCCGCGTCCGTGTCGGTGTCCACGCCGCCCAAGCCGGTCGGCAAGCTGCGCCGCGGCGACAAGGGCCCCGAAGTGGTGGCGCTGCAGCGGCGGCTCACCGAGCTCGGCTACTGGAACGGCAAGAAGGCGGACGGCACGTTCGGCGCCACCACCCAGCAGGGGGTGTTCGCCCTGCAGAAGGCCGCGGGCCTGGGCCGCGACGGCGTCGTCGGCCCCAAGACCGCCAAGGCGCTGGAGCGCGGCGTCCGGCCGACCGCCCGCAGCAAGACCGGCCACGTCATCGAGATCGACAAGAAGAAGCAGCTCCTGCTGGTCGTCCAGAACGGCGCGGTCACCGGGATCCTCAACACCTCGACCGGCTCGAACCAGAACTACGAGTACAAGGACAACACGTATCTGGCGCACACCCCGAGCGGGAAGTTCAAGGTGTACCGGCAGATCGACGGCTGGCGGCACGGCCCGCTCGGCCCGCTGTACCGGCCGAAGTACTTCAACGGCGGCATCGCGGTGCACGGGGCGTACAGCATCCCGCCGTACCCGGCGTCGCACGGGTGCGCCCGGGTCAGCATCCCGGCGATGGACTGGCTCTGGTCGAAAGACCACCTGGCGCCGAAGACCAAGATCTGGGTGTACTAGCTTCTGAATACTGCCCCTTTGGGCACGATTCTCACCGGGGGTCCTGGTTGACTCGATCCGACGCTGTCGGGTCCAGCGCCCGACCGGCCCCGGGGAGGATCGATGACCGCGCCCACCGATGACCAGCAGGCCGCCGAGCAGTACAACTACGGGTCCGCCTCCTGGCAGGGCGGCTTCGCGCAGGAGTCGCCGAGCTGGTGTTTCGCCGCCATCGAGAAGTCGGTCAAGAACTCGATGGGCGGCGCGGTCAAGGAACAGGCGGAGCGGGCGTACGAGGTGGCCGCGGCTCTGATCGCCATCGGGCTGCGCGACGATGACGCCCTTCCGCCGGGACTGCTCGACCAGATCCACTACATCGCGGCGGTCGAGGACGCCGACGGGCACAAGTCGGAGACCGAGCTGCGCCCGTACCTTGAGGTCAGCGCCGACCACGACCTGGCCGGGCTGCTGCAGCAGGTGTGGGGCGCGCCGAACTTCGACGACGTGGCACACGTCGCCGGTGGAGCGCTGACGGTGGACGACATGCGCGCCACGATCGACGCGAACGGCCTGATCGCGTACGGCGACCACCAGCACTGGCGGATCGTCTACGGCTACACCGTGAACGCCGACAGCAGCGTGCAGGCCTGGGTCTTCGACCCGTGGGGCGGCGGGTCGTACACGACGGAGGACTACGACGACGTCCGCGCCGCCACGCAGCTGAGCTACCGCTTCTGAGCTACCGCTTCCTCAGAAGTCGCTCAGGCCGTCCAGCCGTTCCACCGCGCAGGCCAGCAGCAGGCGGGGGTCGATCTCGGCGACGGCCTCCGCCACGTCGACGTCGTACGTTCCGGGGGCGGCGGGGCGGCGGCTGATCCGGCCGATCACGCGGCCGTCGTGCTCGAACTCGTACCGGACCGGGCCGGCGCGCAGCCACCGCATCAGGGCCGTCTCCCGCCGCTCGACCATGGTGGCGATCCGGCGCCCGGCCGCGTCGAACAACTGGGTGCGCTTGGGCGACACGACGCCGCCCCCGACGCGCAGGCGGCCGACCCGCGTACGCAGCCGGTGGTCGTGCACGTCGTAGGTCACGCTGACGAGCCGCGGCAACGACTGCCGCGGCCGGGACGTCCCCCAGGTGAGGACGAGCGCCGCCGCACGGTGTGACATCAGGCAGACCTTGATGCCGGCGTCCGGCACGTCCGGCGGCAGGTGCGGCAGCTGACGCCGGCTGCCCTTGTACACGCCGTAGACGACCTCCTCGCCGTCGGCCACGAGCAGCTCCTGCCCGCCCGGGGCCTCACGGGTCATGAAGGTGTACCGGCCCGCCAGCACGCCCGCCGGCCAGTGGGCGGGGTTCACTGGTGGCCCACCGAGTTCATCAGCTGGGTCGCGCAGGCCAGCACGAGCCGCGGGTCGATCCGGCCGCCGAGGCGGGCCACGTCCACCGCCAGGCCGACCGCCCCGTACACCCGGGCCACCCGCTGCCCGCCCGCCACCACGTGGTACTTGGGGTCGATGAACGGGACGGGACCGCCCAGCCAGGAGACCGCGGTCTCGGCCAGGTGCCCGACCCGGCGGTGCCCCGGGTCGTAGATGACCGTACGGGCCGGGTGCAGGAACCCGCCCCAACGCTCCAGGAAGCCGACGGGCGTGTTGTCCCGGGGATCGAAGACCTGGTAGCTGGCGGGCGTGAAGCGGTCGCCGCGCCGGGACTGCTCCGAGCGCTGCAGCTGGATCGTCAACAGGGGCCGCACCGGGTCGACGGCGCAGATGCTGAAGCCGACGGGCAGGTTCTGCCACCGCTCCCGCCGCTGCAGGACAGCGAGCCGGAACTGCCCCTTGACGTGAATCTCCAGGTATCTCGTCGGCTCGGTCGGTTCGATCTCGATCAGCTCGGCGGTGATCACCTCGAGGATGCCGTAGAAGACCTTCGCCGCCGTCGACGATCCGCCCACCTCGCGCACGCGCAGGGCGTACCGGCCGGTGAGCAGCTCTTCAGGCCAGTCCCGCCGCAGCGTATCGATGATCACGCGAGCGAGGGTAGCGACCGGGCTCCATGCGGAGCGTGCCCGAAAGGGCACACCTACGGGTGGGCGGGGACCGGCGACCGCTGCTCGCCGCGCCGGTAGTAGTCGCTCAGCTCGTTCACCGTGGTCGCCGCGCCGAAGTGCCAGCCCTGCCCGAGATCGACGCCGAGCCCTTCCAGCGCCGTCGCGTCCGCCTCGGTCTCGATGCCCTCGGCGACCAGCCGCGCCCCGGTGACCCCGGCGAGCTCCGCGAGCGCGTGCGTGACCACGCTGAGCACCGTGTCGTCGGCGATCCCGGCCACGATGCTGCGGTCCAGCTTGATGACATCCGGCGCCGTGATCACGATGTGCCGCAGGGACGAGAAGCCCGCACCGACATCGTCGATGGCGAGCTGCATGCCACGAGCCCGCAGCGGGGCCAGGGCCGCCTTGAGCGCGTCGTAGTCCTCCACCGGGTCGTGCTCGGAGAGTTCCAGCACCACCCGGTTTAGCGGCAGCCGGTCGAGGAACTCCCCGCACTCGCGGGTCAACACCGTCGACGGGGAGACGTTCATCGACACGTACCCGGAGACGTGCGGCAGATGGTCGGCCGCCCGCCGCAAGGCCAGCAGTTCGAGGCGGTGCCGCTCGCCGATCGAGTTCGCCTCGGCGAAGCACGCGTCCGGCGGCATCCGCCACTCCTGCGGGAAGCGGCTCAGCGCCTCCGCGCCCGTCCGCCGCCGGGTGGCCAGGTCGACGATGGGCTGCAACAGTACGGTCGGACCGCCGCCCGCGATCACGGGCACGATCCGGCGCTCGATCGCCGAGAGGCGCTCCTGCTCCCGCAGACCCGGCTCGATGATCACCGAAGCGGCCTGCGCCAGCACCTCCATCAGGGCCAGGTCACGGGGGCTGAGGCGGTCGTCCGGCGCGAGGCCGGCGGCGCAGAACGTGCCGTACACAGAGCCGTCGCTGAGCACCACTGGTACCGACACGAAGCTGCGGATGTGCGCCAGGCGGGCGCCCGGCAGCTCCATCGCCTCCGGGAACACCCGCATGTCCGGGATCACCGGTGGCAGACGGCCGTCCATGACCGCCTGGCAGAACGTCATCTCCACGGGATTGGTCATGCTGTGCTGCCCGGTCAGCGGCAGCGCCGAGTCCAGGATCTCGATGTGCTGATGGGTGCCGTCCATCCGGCTCAGGAAGGCGACGCTGAGCCCGAGCGCCTGCCGGGCCGTACGCAGCAGCTCCCCGACCTGGCGGTTCTCCGCGCTCCGCTCCCGCAGCGCCGTGAACTCCCCGGGTCCCGGATGCGTCAGCATCGGGGCCTCGAAGCCGGCTGCGCCGGAACACGGGCAAGGGGGGTGGGCATGCGTGGTACCTCCGAGGTGGTCGCGCTCTGTATCGGCAGTCCACGCGCAGAGTTGAGGGCTGGCTCACAATCCGCGTCCGCCAACGGCTCACCCAAGGGACCGGCAAGACCAAAATGGGACTTATGGCTCGAACATCGCAGCCCTCGCCGACGCAGGTGAAGAGAAATCTCCCCGAATCCCTCCCCACAAATGGACCTCCCCCGCACCACCAGACATCCGTGATCCTGGGCTCGTCGTAACGATGTGATGACGGCCTACTCCCCAGTCGGGGAGGACGGCAGGATGACGAAGGCGGTGGGAGGGTTGGCGGGAACCATCATCATCCTGATGACCACTGTCGTGGCGGTAATCGCAGGTAGCGCCTGTGGCTGGGCGCTGCGATCGGTCACTCAGTGGTGCCCATCGTGCGGGACGACCCTGGTGTGCGCAAACTGCGGCAAGCGCACCAGTCAAGTCTCGGCGCGACACCACCGCGACCGGACGAGCCGGGACGATCAATGGTGAGCGGCGGACACCCCGACTGGTGCGATCCGTCGGCTTGCACGATCGCCGCGCCACCCGCGCCGTGTGCGTTACTTCGATGCGCCTCCTCCGACGAGAAGCGCCGTGACCGCCGCCGAGGCGGCGGTCACGCACCGCCGGTCAGGGGAATCTGAGTGATCGCGTTCCAGGAGTAGGCACGCTGCCGCCGCTCGACCAGGACAACCGCGACATGTTTGACCGTGACAGCCACGGCTCCGACTGTGCTCAAACGTTCGACCGCAGCAATGGCGTGAGCCGCGCGCACATCAGAGTTGCAGTACGCCAGCGCAACATGCGGGCGGAAGTCCGAGTTCTTGACCTGAGCGGAAGGCGACACCGACAGTGTCGCTGCGCGAAGGGCGTCACGAAGACGCTGGACGGGTCCACGCGGAAATACGCTCAGACCAATCGCTCCCGGCGTACCCCCGAGTCCACCAATGTTGATGTCGAGGGGCGGAACTCCGCGACATGCCATGGTGGCGGCCGACGCGACCGCCCTCAGCACGTCGGGCGGGATCTCGCCTTCGAACGCTATCCGGTCGAGCGTCATGTGTAGTTCAGACGGTGGTGTGAAGTCGTAGTAGCGAAGAGCGGTTCGGTCTCGGCAGCGCTTTGCCAGGGCCCGCAGTTCGGTGCAGCCCTCGAACGTCAGGTACCAGCAATATGCCCGCCGACCACCGCCGCCAGCCCAGTGATCCCGTAGCTGTCGGATCTCCCGGAAACATCGGAGTTCCTCCGCCGCGACGGCTTCAGCCGTCAAGGTGCGGTCGGCGTCCTTCACCAGCCCGATCCCTTGCTGGCCAATGCGTCACTGACCGCCCGGATCTGATGCGTGTTGCCCCATCGCCACGTAGCCTGCCGAACGAGTTCCGCCATGCGTTGGCGCACCGCCACGATCGGCCGCCCGGCCGAGATGTCGATCGCGTCGATCGGCCAGGCGGCTGGCCCGGTCCAGGTCACCGGTGGCTGCGGATACCGCAGCGGCGGCTTGGTCGATCAGAACCAGGGAACGGGTCCACACTGATCCCGACCGCGTCACCTCGGGCATCGCCAGATTGACGTACCGATCGACGTCCTCAGCCATCCCCAACGACACATAGGCGGTGGCGGCATTGCTGGCCGTCTGCGCCGGGTTGTAGCAGCCGAAGGACACGCTGGACGGGAACCCGTCCGGGGCCTCGTTGCGGGCCAGCAAGTCGTACGCAGTGTCGACCGCGCGTCGGACGCCGTCGGTGTCACCAAGTTTGCCTCTCGCTCGCGCCACACCGTTCACCCCCAGTCGCACGCTCTGCGGACCGGAATTCGCGTACGCGAGCCCGTCCTGGGCGAAACACAGCGCAGCGTGATAGTCCTGGGCGTAGTACTCGCAGAGGCTCTGTAGGCCACGCACCCATGCTTGCCGGTCAGTCGCCCGAGCAAGATCACCGAGCTTGAAGGTTCCGCGCAGTACGCCCGCGCCAGGTGGAACGCGCCACGACCAAGGGCGAGATAGCCGAGCAGGCCGGAGGTACCCGCCGCGACGTCGAACAGCTGTTGACGCTGCCCAGGGTGGTTGCCTTGGTCAAGGAGTTCGATGATCAACATTCTTTGCGCCTCAAGTGCGGGACAGATCTCGGCATGATCGAACTGCTCGTACCGGGCCGTGACGTCGATGACCCGCTCACGGAGCTGATGGATGAGGTACGGATCGACCTCCCGATTGAGCCGATCGACGCGCCGCAACACCTCGACGAGGCGATCGTCCCGGCTGGCAACCGACGTGGTCGGCGTCTCATCCGCGACCAGTCCGGACACCTGGCACGGCCTAGCGTCGTCGGGGGTGGACCGAGGATTGAAGAAGCCGAGATCGAGCGCGTCGGCCAGTTCCCTGCGCGACATACATCTGCCTGGACGTACCGGCGATGGCAGTCTCCGCCGTGCGGCGGTGAGCAGCCCGTTGGGATGAACCGGCGCCTCGGCACGCTGCGACATGAGCGCTCTTTCCCGCCCACAAGAGCATGCCAGCCGGGACGGTCCGCTTCCAGCAGACAGGCGCGGTAGATCCGGTATGCATAGCTGGACCTGAATCCGCCGAGGAAGACTCTGGGAGTGTGCCGATGACCGGCCAGCTGTACGACGCCATCCACCAGCGCCGCGACGTACGGGGCGAGTTCACCGGCGCCCCGATCCCGGCCGGGGTCCTGGATCGGGTGCTGGCCGCCGCCCATGCCGCTCCCAGCGTCGGCCTGTCGCAACCCTGGGACTTCGTCCTGGTCCGCGACCGCGCACTACGGGAGGCGTTTCACGCTCACGTGCGGCAGGAGCGCGACGTCTTCGCGGCCGGACTGGCCGGGGAGCAGGCGGACCGGTTCTCCCGGATCAAGATCGACGGGGTGCTGGAGTCCACAATGTCGATCGTGGTCACCTACGACCCGGATCGCGGCAGCCCGGCCGTACTCGGCCGGCACGCCATCGCCGACGCGGGCCTGTACTCGGTGTGCCTGGCGATTCAGAACCTGTGGCTGGCGGCCACCGCCGAGCGGCTCGGCGTGGGATGGGTGTCGTTCTACCGCGAGGCGTACGTCCAGAAGCTGCTGGACATCCCGGCCGACATCCGACCCGTGGCCTGGCTGTGCCTCGGCCCGGTCACCCACCTCGAACGGGTGCCCGACCTGGAACGCCACGGCTGGCGGCAGCGCCGCCCCTGGCAGGACGCGATACATCACGACCGGTGGCAGCACTGAGGTATCCGCGCGGCCGTTTCACCCGTTCGAGGGCAGTCGGAGCGTCTTCCACTTCCGCATCTCGAAACCGGCCCTGAACCGACGCTTACCTGCGCGAATTGTGGACCGACGCAAGGATCTCGTCCCCGGCTATACGTTAGAGCAGTGTCAATGGCGTGTCATAACACGGAAAAGCCACGCACACGGCAAAGGCGGGAGCCCGGGCCGATCCTGGCCGAGGTCCCGCCTTTGCCGGGTACGGCACCCGCACATCGGCGGGCGCGCGGTTCACCGCTGGCTGTTGAACGCGTCCACCACCGAGGTCGGGATACGGCCGCGGTCGGACACGTCGTAACCGTTCTTGGAAGCCCACTCCCGGATCGCCTGGTTCTGCTCGCGGCTGGACCGGCTGGCCGGCACCAGGGCGCCACGCCGGCCACGGCCACGGTTGTCGATCTGGCTGCGGCCGACCCGCGTGCCCGCGGTGATATACGGCTCCAGCGCCTTACGAAGCTTCCCCGTGTTCCGGTCCGACAAATCGATGGTGTAGTTCACGCCGTCCAGCGCGAACTCCACCGTACGGTCCGCCTCGCCGCCATCAAGGTCATCGGTCAAAACGGTAACAATCTGCTTAGCCATGCTCTTATCACTCCACCGGACGGGCGTTACATGCTCAGGAAGAAACCTATTGCAGGCACCTTAGCGGTAACCGTCCCACACCGGCTCACAGGCCCCGGCGAACGTCCGATTTCTATTTCGTACGCATTGCGGTCAGGAGTCAATCCCGATGAGTTCCCGCCGCACCAGGCCGGAAATCGCGTGGCCAAATCCCCGATCGGCCGCGCGCTGCGGAGGGTCCCCGCCGGACCGCCGCCGCCCGGCCGTCCACGAGGGTCCGGCCGGAATCAGCCGGGGGCCCGGGTAGCGGGATCGGCACCGGGTGTGATTCCATATGCGGGAGGCCGGGCATCTTCCCCCGTGGATGCCCGGCCTTTCATGTCACTGCGCCGACTCATGTCACTGCGCCGACATGTGGGGGTGTGTGGGCGAGATGACGGCGGCACTGCCGGTCGACGCGGACTTCCTCCGCGATCCGTACCCGACGTATGAGCAGCTCAGAGTGCAGGCCCCGGTCTGTCGCGTGCGGCTGCCCGACGGCTCCCCCGTGTGGCTCGTGACCCGGTACTCCGACGTCCGCGCCGCACTCGCCGACCAACGGCTGTCGCTGGACAAGCGCAACGGCGACGGCAGCTGGCAGGGTTTCTCCCTGCCATCGGCATTGGACGCCAACCTGGGCAACATGGACCCGCCCGACCACACCCGGGTGCGGCGGCTGGTGTCCCAGGCGTTCACCCCGCGCCGGGTGGAGAGCCTGCGGCCCCGCATCCAGGAGACCGCCGACGCGCTCCTCGACGCGGCGGCGGCGCGGGGCTCCGCCGACCTCGTCCGCGACTACGCCGGCCCGCTGCCGGTGGCCGTCATCTGTGAGCTGCTGGGGGTTCCCGCGGCCGACCGCGACGAGTTCCGGTCCTGGACCGACACGATGATGACGCCGCCCGCACACGACCGTGCCGCCGCGGCGCGCGCGGTCGGCGCGATCCACGCGTACCTGGAGAAGCTGCTGGCGGCCAAGCGCGCCGAACCGGGCGACGACCTGCTGTCCGCGCTGATCGCCGTGCGCGACGACGGCGACCGGCTCAGCGAGCACGAGCTGACCTCCCTGGCGTTCCTGCTGCTGCTGGCCGGTTACGAGAACACGGTGCACGCCATCGGCACCGGCCTGTTGACCCTGCTGCGCCACCCGGAGGTGCTGGCCCAGGTCCGCGCCGACCCGGCACGGCTCACCGCGACGATCGAGGAACTGCTGCGGCTGGAGCCGCCCTCGCCCGTGGTGCTGCGGCGCTTCCCCGTCGAGGACCTCACGATCGGCGGGGTGCCGATCCCGCGCGGCGAGACGGTGCTGCTCGTGGTGGCCGCCGCCAACCGTGACCCCGCCGAGTTCCCCGCCCCGGAGGCGGTGGATCCGCAGCGCTCCGGTAGCCACCTGACCTTCGGGCACGGCATCCACTTCTGCCTGGCCGCGTCGCTGGCCCGCACGGAGTTGGACGTGGCCATCGGCACCGTGGTGCGCCGCTTTCCGGCGCTGCGGCTCGCCGTACCCGACGCGGAGCTTGGGTGGCGGCCGTCGTTCCGTACCCGAGGTCTGGCCTCGCTTCCGGTCCTGCTCACCTGATCGGGGGCCGCCGCACCCGTAGGCAGCGGCTGGCGGCGATTCTGCGCGCGCGCGGATTCGGACCCGCGTCGAGAGTGAGCTGATTCACCGATCCACAGTGGATCGTGTGACGAACAACGAGCGCCGACACACAGCGTCCAGGTCATTGATGGCGGTCTGCTATCTTCCGGCTGCGCCACGGTCCATTTCGCAGGTACGCAATCGACAGGATCCATCGGGACCGTTCGCGCCCGAGATCTGGACGAAGGCGGAATCAACAGATGGCGACCGTGATCGCGGCCTGGCCGGACGGTGACAGCGAATTGTTCGTCGCCGCACTGTGGTTCTCCGTCGGCGGCGCCGTACCGATCCTGCTGCTGCTGGGGGCGCTGGTGCTGCGCTCGATCCGCCGCCGGCGCCTCGGCCGGACGCGGCCCAGACTGCCCCGCGTCATCGTGCGCCGCCGGATCTTCGCCGCGTCCGTCGTCGTGCTCCTCGCGGCGGCGACCGGCGGCGCGGTCAGCTTGCTGCGGCACGACGGCGCACCCGGCGACGCGGTCGTCCCGGCCGCGCTGGCCTGCCCGGAGGCCGGTCTGCGGGTGGCCGCCGCGCCCGAGATCGCTCCGGTGATCCAGGCGGCGGCGCGCAAGGTCAACCCCGGTGGCGCGGACTGCGGCCCGATCACGGTCTGGGCGCAGACCCCGGCGGCGACACAGGCCGCGACGCCGAAACCGGACGTGTGGATCCCGTCGAGCAGCGCCTGGCTGCGCATCGCGGCGGCGGACGGCGCGCGGTACACCGCCGAGGGCACGCCGCTGGCGTTCTCCCCGATCGTCCTGGCCGCCTCCGCCGCCACGGCCGAGCAGTTCACCGTACGGGGTGAGGCCTCCTGGGCCGCCCTGGTCGACGGGGTCGCCAAGCACCGCATCGCCCGGGTGTCCATGGCGGACCCGCTGCGCGACACCACCGGCATCCTCGCCGTGTACGCGGTGCACCAGGCGATGGCCCGCACCACGAAGGACCCGGGAATCGCCCAACTGCGGGCGCTGACCCTGCGCAGCCGCCTGCAGAATCCGACCGCCGACCCGGCCGCGCTGCTGCACCAGGCGGCGACCGGCGCCGTCCAGGACATCGGGGTGGTGCCGACCACCGAGCAGCAGTTGTCCGCGTACCGGCGGGGCACGCACGCGGTGGAGCTCACCGGAATGGTTCCGGCCGACGGCCCGGCCGAGGCCGACTACCCGTACGCGATCTCGGCGACCGCCACCCACCGCGACCTGGCCGAGCGCCTGCGCGCGGCGATCGAGCCGGAGGCGCTCACCGCCGCCGGGTTCCGGGTGGCCGCGACGCCGCACGCCCTGCCCTTGCCGGGGCGGGTGGACGGCCTGCTCGGTCCCGCGTTGCAGTGGGCGCAGTACAGGACGCTGAAGTCCCAGGTGCTCGTGATGATCGACGGTTCGGGGTCGATGAACCAGAAGATCACCGACAAGGCCGGACAGAGCACCACGAAGGCCGCGCTGCTGCGCGAGACCGGCCTCAGCGTCAGCCAGCTCTTCGGCGACGACACCACGATCGGCCTGTGGCAGTTCGGCACGCCGACGGCGGCCAGCCCCGCCCACCAGGAGGTCATCCCGCTCGGCCCGATCACCGCGAAGGTCGGCGGCAAGACCCGCCGCGAGATCCTCAGCGGGGGCATCGCCGGTTACCGTCCCCTGCCGAACTCCGGAACTCCGCTGTTCCGGTCCGTGCTGGACGGCCAGGCGATGATGCGGGAACGCGCCGCGCCCGGCACGGTCACTCTCGTCGTGGTGCTCACCGACGGCAAGGACGAGCAGTCGCGGTTCGCGATGGATTCCGCCACGTTCGGCGAACAGCTGAAGGCGGCCAACGATCCGCGCCGCCCCGTACCGATCATCGCGGTGGGCTACGGCGCGAACGCGGACATGAACGCGCTGACCGCGATGGCCCGCACCACCGGCGGCACGGCCGTGGCGGCCACCGACCCGGCCGACGTGGCCGCGGCGATGGCCCAGGCGTTCCTCGCCGCGCACGCACCCAGCTGAGCCGCGCACGCCCCGCCGGGGGCTGTGGGACAGTGGGGCCGTGCTGGTGTTTCTGGTGACCGGGGCAACCGGCGCCGGCAAGTCCACCGTCGTGCGCGGGCTCCGCGACCGGGGCCACCGGGCGATCAGCCTCGACGCGGACCCACGGCTGTGCGCCTGGACCGACGCCGCCGGGCGGCGCGCCGTTCGGCCCGCCGCACCGGACGCAGCCTGGCTCGCCGCGCACCGGTGGAGCTGGGATCCGGCGCGCCTGGACGAGATCGTCGCCGCCGAGGTCGCGGGTGACGCGGGCCCGGCGGCATGGTTGTGCGGGTACGCGGCCAACGCGGCCGAGCTGGCCGACCGCTTCGACACCGTGTTCCTGCTCGACATCGACCTGGAGACGATGCGGCACCGGTTGCGCGACCGCGTCGGCAACGACTTCGGCCGTGCCGGTGCGACGGCGGAAGCCGCAGACACCTACTACCGGGAGTTCACGCACGCATGGCGCGGACGCGGCGCGGTGACCATCGACGCGAGCCGCGACGCTGGTGCGGTCATCGCACAGTTGCTGACCGCCTCCGGTGTGCCGCCGCGCTCGCTCAGGCGGTGAGCAGCTCCGGCCCGAACACCTCGTACGCGATCCGGTCGCCCGGCACCCCACGGCGCAGCAGCCCGGCACGGACGTGATTCATGAACGGCAACGGCCCGCAGAGGTGCACGTCGGCGCCCTCGGGCAGCGGGATGCGTTCGGGGTCGACCCGCCCGGAGTTCACCCGGGCGCCGGTGGCGATGTCGGCGTCGCCGTGCTCGTACCAGAGATCCAGCCGCAACCGGGGCATGGCCCGGCTGAGGGCGGGCAGGTGCCTGCGCAGCGGGTGCGCGGTGCCGGTGCGGTCGGCATGCACCAGCACCACGTCGCGGCCCGGGTCGCGGCGCGCGAGATCCTGCAACGCCGACATCGCCGGGGTGACCCCGATGCCCGCGCTGACCAGCAGTAGCGGACCGTCTCCGCCGACGCTGCTGACGTCACCGAACGGCGGGCTCAACCGCAGCCGGTCACCCACGCCGACCCGCTCGTGCAGGTACGTGGAGACGACGCCGTCCGGGCCGCCCGCGCGTGCGCGTACCCGCTTGACCGTGATCTGCCAGGTGGGCAGGCCGGGCGCTCCGGACAGGCTGTACTGGCGGATCTGCCGTCCCGCCCCGCCGCCGAGATCCACCGCGACGGAGACGTACTGTCCCGGCACGAACGTGCCCGCCGCCGACCCGTCCGACGGCGCGAGGGTCAGCGAGACGACGTCGTCTGCTTCGGCGGTCCGCTCGGCGACCTGCCAGTCGCGCCAGGCCTGAGCGGGGTCGTCCACCCCGGCGGCGTGGTAGAGCCGTGCCTCGCGGGCGACGAGTTCGCAGGCGAACAGCCAGTAGACCTCGTCCCAGGCGCGGGCGACCTCCGGGGTGACCGCGGCCCCGAGCACCTCGCCGACCGCGGCCATCAGGTGCCGGCCGACGATCGGGTACTGCGCGGGCGTGATGCCGAGCGACGCGTGCTTGTGCGCGATGCGGGTGGCGATCGGCTCCCACGGCACCGGGTCGTCGCCGAGGAGGTGTCGGGCGTAGCCGACGACGGCCGCCGCCAGCGCCTGCCGTTGCCGGCCGGTGGCCTGGTTCCCCCGGTTGAACAGGTTCAGCAGCTCGGGGTGTGCGGCGAACATCCGCGCGTAGAAGGCACCGGTGATCTCCTCGGCGTGGTCGCGGACGGCGGGCAGGGTCGCGCGGACGACGGCCGCTGATGTGGGGTTGAGCACAACACTCCTTGCGATCGGTGTACGCACGACGCTATGGACGCACAACTCATCGATCGAGGGACCAAAGTCCTGAGTCGACACGACGGCGGGAGATGTCCCTGATCAGGTTGCTGGGGACGGAACGGTTTGCCAGGCAAGGCACGTCGGTCGCTCGTTGGTGCGGATGAACTCGCGCGCAGCTTCTCGCGCCTTCATTCGACTGACTCGCAACGTTTCCGGCGTCTCCTCGGTAGGGAGATGCCCGTAGTCGAACTCGATCGCGTCGCCGTTCCACGGCTCCAGCTCAGGCTCAAAGCCGACGTTGTCGCCCGGACCCATCCAGAAAACTCGGTTACGTACGGGATGCCCAACGGTCATATGCAGGCCGCGCGCAACCCCATTCGCGTTCCTGCCATTCGTGATATCGACCACGAACACCCGGCCTTTCGGACCACGCTCGTTCTCGATCTGATCAAGCGCAGTATCGAGCTGCTCAATGTCCTCGACGAGGACGGACTTCTTTCCGTTGTCCCATCGGACCGTAAACGTTGTCAACAGGCTCAACCACCTTTCCGTTCCCCGGGTAGCTCTTCAAAAACATGTGCGCGTAGAACCCTCCGGTGATCACCGCTCGCGCACGCGGGCAGGATCGTCCGGAAGACGGCCGCTGACGTGGACGTGAGCACAACACCCCTTGTGAACGGTGTACGCCCGACGCCATGGGCGCACAGCTCCCCGATCGAGGGACCAAAGACAACCGGTGATGTCGCTGATCACTTTGCTTGACAGCTCCCGGTTCTCCCGACGCCCAACGTTGCCTACAGTGGAATCGCTGCCGAGTCCGAGGAACCAACCGGGAGGGTTGCCGTGCCGGCTGAGGTTGATCCTGCCTGGTGGCTGTCAGGTAGTTGGGAAGGGCAGCCACTTGCCAGCTTCCTGGAACTTCGAAATGTGCAGGTGATCTTTAGATTCCTGCACCGGAGGGGATTCTCGTACGGCGGAATCGGATCGCTCGTCGGCATCTCTGCCAGCCGGGCACTGGAGATCGAAAAGGGCTCACGTACGGTACGGGACTACGACGTCCTTGTCCGGATCGCTGATGGACTGCGGATTCCCAGGACCATGATGGGCCTGGGCAGCGCGCCCAGCAGTCCGGGCGGCATGGTTGCGCGGGATGACACCATGGCCGACCGTGGCGCCGCCACCTCGGGTCGCCACGATCATGGCGAGGTCACCCGAGGCACTCTCTCCGGCCTGCGAGAAGACCTGGACCAGGCGTTGACGTTGTCCACGACGTCGCCACGGCAACTCGATCTCATAGAGCAGGCGACCGCCGAGTACCTGCAGGAGTATCCGTCGAAGCCTGCCGCCGAGATGCTGATGCCGCTCGCAACAGAATGTCGCCAGATAGCGTCGCTGTCGCGGCGCCGACAACCGGCATCTGTGCAGGTGCGTCTGTCGAGCTCGGCCGCGTTGCTGGCGACAATGCTGGCCGACGCACTGATGCGTCTAGGCGATGCCACGGAGGCTCGAATGTGGTATCGGTCCGCCATTCTGGCGGCCGACGACAGTGGGCGATTGCCACTGCAGGTTCTCGTTCGCGCCCAGGCGGCGATGCTGCCGTACTACTTCGGCAACCCTGGTCAGACCGTGACCATGGCCGAGGCAGCCTTGGCCATTGCGACCCCGCCATCGCCATCGACCGTGCTGGCTGCGGCAG
Organism: Krasilnikovia cinnamomea; assembly: GCF_004217545.1. Taxonomy (NCBI): domain Bacteria; kingdom Bacillati; phylum Actinomycetota; class Actinomycetes; order Micromonosporales; family Micromonosporaceae; genus Krasilnikovia; species Krasilnikovia cinnamomea. The sequence continues at coordinate 3,548,187 of NZ_SHKY01000001.1, read as the reverse complement.
GCCGTGCTCGGGCGCTGGCGCGGCTCGGCCGACGGGACGAAGCCTGGGATGCCATCTGCCAATGCCAGCGGCTGTTCGATGAAGCCGGTGAGGATGACACCGACTCGGCATTCCACTTCCCGGCGAAGCGCCTGCTGTTCTATCTGTCCGGCACATACACCTGGCTGGCCGATACCGGAAACGCGTATCGCATTCAGGAGGAGGCTCTGCGGCTCTACGGTCCCGAGCCCGCCGTACCGCTTGATCCGGCCTTCATCAGGCTCGATGGGTCGATCTGCCAGGCACGTGAAGGGCACCCTGCCGAGGCCGCCACGACCGCACGGGCAGCCATCGCGGGCCTCCCTGCCGCGCAACGTACGGAGATCGTCCTCACTCGGGCGGAGCAGGTGATCGCCTCCCCTTCCAGACGCAACCGGCCCGCGGAGGTGGAGACGCTTTTGGACTATGTGCACGCCTGTCGTGAGCAGGCTCGTAGGCTTGTGAGCAACCGTGCCGCGCTCGAACCCTAGGAGCTCCATGTTTGTCGAGGAGCGAAGCCGCCCGGTGCTGTTCGAGGTGTGCCGCCTCCTGGGGTTACGCGCCTCCGACGCGGTTCTTCTCCGCCATCACAGCAACGCCGTATACGGGATCGATGACGTCGTCGTGAAGATCGCCCCGGGCGAGGTCGCCATGGGCCAGGTGCGTTCCGTAGTCGCGCTCGTCCGATGGCTGACCCGGTTGGGGTTCCCCACGGTGCCGCTCAGCCCTGCGTTGGCCCAACCCATCCGCGTCGCGGGACATGCCGTTACCGTCTGGGAGCGGCTGGACCCGGCTCACGACCGTCCCGTAACGACAGCGGAGCTGGGATCACTGCTTCATCGCCTTCATTCGCTGCCCCTCCCGGAAATTGACCTTCCCGACCTGCGGCCCCTCGAAAGCATTCATCGCTCACTGACCCTCTCCGAGATTCTCGACGAGGACGCCCGCGCGTTTCTCTTCGGTCGACTTGAGTCGTTGGGCAAGTCCTGGTCGGAGATGACATTTCCGCGGGGCAACAGCCTCATCCAGACCGATCCGCAGACCAGAAATGCGCTACGCAGGCTCGATGGGACCCCGGTGCTGGCGGACTGGGACGGGGCTGGTGTGGGACCACGCGAATGGGATATCGCCACCATCGCCGTCCATTGCCGTCGCTTCGGATTGCCCGGGGCGGCATCGTTCGCTGACTTCACCGACACATACGGGTGGTGGGACGTCGAATCATGGGAAAGCTTCGAATCCTTGTGCCGCCTTCGTGAACTTCAGATGATCGCAACCAACGCCCGCAAATGCCGACCCGGCACGTCGGCAGCGGCCGAGGTCCTTCGTCGTGTCGAGGGCCTGCAAGCGGACGCCTACGACATGACGGGCTGGCGGATCCTCTGACGAGTGAGCAGGCAAAGCGGCCTGATCCCAGGTGAGGTCCATCGTGGGTTCCCACGATGGGTCTGTTCTTGTGACCGATGGAGGGCAATCCTGTTGAGCGCCAACAGCTCGCATTCCATACACGGAACGGACTCATCGGGATGGCGTTCGTACTTCTGGCTTGCCTGCCCCTCGTTGCCCTGGCGTCATTCTGGCTGGGCAGGGGCGCGAGTGAGCACTGCCAACTCTGCGGACTTCTGCTCGCCACCCAGGTCGGCCAGCTGAAAGCGCCCACCGCCGACGCCGCATCGGCCAGGGAGAATGAATGACGCCGATCGCCGGACCGAACCACGAGGATGTCGACTTCATCCCACGTTCGTTTGCGCTGGTCCTCTCCGCACGGTCGCGGCCTGCCACCCCGCTCGTCGTGGCATGGGGAATGACGCTGCCAGACGGTTCCGTTATCACGGTCGGCTGGAGCGAAGGCTCCACCAACACACTGTCGATTTGCGGCAGCCCGGCACGAGCCGCTTGGCTGTACGGCGCCACGCTGGCTTGGGTGGATGAGCGCGGCGGGCAGCGGCGATAGCGCGAGGGGAGCCGGACCGTGTGGGCGGTCCCGTGCCGCCTTCTGCGAGGGAGGACGGCCGTGCCCTCGTGGCCGCCCTTTCGTGCGGGAGCGACCCCGCCCGCGCGTAGCACCCTGAGCGCACCCCACAACCGAGGAGGCGCACATGTCCGGCGAGGTCTACCTGAGGCGGGGTGACTCAGGGGATTACGTGGAGCAGGTTCAGCAACGGCTGACGGAGCTGGGATTCTCGACCGGCGGCGTGGACCGCGACTACGGCCGCAAGACGGTCGAGGCCGTGCAGGCGTTCCAGGCGACGTACCAGTTGGAGATCACCGGCCAGGTGGACGAGTCCACCTGGGGAATGCTCTTCTCCAGCCACGAGGGGCAGAACATCGCCGCAGACGACCCGACCGACGTCGCGACCGCCGACCGGTTCGTGGAGCTCTGCCTGCACCAGGTCAACGACCGGTACGTCCTCGGCACGAACGCGGACGAGAACAACCCGGACGAGGACGAGTTCGACTGCGCGGAACTGATCTCCTGGGCCTGTGCCCGGCTCGGGGTCGAGTTCCCCAGCTACTCGGTGTCGCAGATCGACGCGTCGCACCACGCCGGGCTCGGCCTGTCCGTCTCGGAGGCCGCCTCGGTCCGTGGCGCGCTGCTGTTCCGCCGCGCCGGCCACAACGGTTCGCAGTACAACCACGTCGCGGTGTCGCTGGGCACCGGCGACGAGACCATCGAGGCGATGGGCCGCGCGCACGGCGTAGCGGTGGGCGAGATCGGCAACCGCTTCACCGACGGCGGCTACATCCCCGGCATCCAGTACCACTGAATGCGGTCAGCGCGCGGCGGGTGCGGGCGAACCCGCACGCACCGCGCGCCGCCGGATCAGCCCGTGACGAGCAGTTCGGGGGCGCCCAGCCGTGCCAGCTCGGCGGTTGCGTCGTCGGGCTGCTCCTGCGCGGCGCGTTCCGCCTCGACCCGCTGCAGGTAGTGCGCGACCTCCCGGTCGAGCTGCTCCGGGCTCCAGCCGAGCACCTCGGCCATGATGGCCCCGGCCGCCCGCGCCGCCGTGGTGCCCCGGTCGAACGTCTCGATGGAGATCCGGGTACGCCGGGTCAGCACGTCCTCCAGGTGCCGGGCGTCCTCGTGCAGCGCCGCGTACGCGACCTCCGCGCGCAGGTAGGAGTCCGCGCCCTCCAGCGGCTGCCCCAGGCTCGGGTCCTCCCGCACGAGGGTGAGCACCTCGTCGGTGAGGGTGCCGTACCGGCGCAGCAGATGCTCCACCTGGGACACGTGCAACCCCAGCTCGGCGGCGAGCGCGTTGCGCTGGTTGCGCATCGCCACGAACCCGTCCGCGCCGACCAGCGGCACCTGGTCGGTGCAGCAGCGCGGCACGGTCCGGTTCAGTCCGCGTACGGCGGCGTCCACGGCGTCGGCCGCCATCACCCGGTACGTGGTGAACTTGCCGCCCGCCACGACGACGAGCCCCGGCGCCGGGCTGGCGACGGTGTGTTCGCGCGACAGCTTGGCGGTCAGCTCGGATTCGCCGGACAGCAGCGGGCGCAGCCCGGCGTAGACACCCTGCACGTCGTCGCGGGTCAGCGGCGTGACGAGGACCTTGTTCACCTCTTCCAGGAGGTAGTCGACGTCGCGGCTGGACGCGGCGGGGTGGTCCTTGTCGAGGTCCCAGTCGGTGTCCGTGGTGCCGATGATCCAGTGCTGGTCCCACGGGATGACGAACAGCACGCTGGTCGCGGTGCGCAGGATCAACCCCGTCGAGGACTGTACGCGGTCGCGCGGCACGACGAGGTGGATGCCCTTGGAGGCGCGCACGTTGAACGGCTTGCGCTCGCTGACGAGGTCCTGCACGTCGTCGGTCCACACCCCGGTGGCGTTGATGACCTGCTTGGCGCGGATCTCGACGATCCGGTCGTGCTCCAGGTCCTGCACCCGCACGCCGGTGACCCGGGCACCGTCGCGCAGGAAGCCGACGACCCGGGCCCGGGACGCGGCGTGCGCCCCGTACGCGACCGCGGTGCGCACCAGGAACATCGTGAAGCGGGCGTCGTCCATCTGCGCGTCGTAGTACTGGATGCCGCCGATCAGCGACTCGGGGCGCAGCGACGGGCATTCCCGCAATGCGGCGCGACGGGACAGGTGCCGGTGCCGGGGAAGGCCGCGGGCGTGGCCGCTGGAGATGCCCATGGTGTCGTAGAGCATCACCCCGGCGCCCGCGTACAGGCGCTCCCAGCCACGGTGTTCGAGGGGGTAGAGGAACGACACCGGGCGCACCAGGTGCGGGGCGAGCTTCTGCACCAGCAGGCCGCGTTCCCGCAGCGCCTCCCGGACCAACCCGAAGTCGAGCATCTCCAGGTAGCGCAGTCCACCGTGGATGAGCTTGCTGGAACGGCTGGAGGTGCCGCTGGCCCAGTCGCGGGCCTCCAGCACACCGACGGAGAGCCCGCGGGTCGCGGCGTCCAGGGCGGCACCGGCCCCGACGACCCCGCCGCCGACGACGAGCACGTCGAGTTCCTCACCGCTGGTCATCGCGGCCATCGCCGCGTCGCGGCGCTGCGGTGACAAAGTTCCGGTACGCATGGGTGTTTCCTTTCGTGGTCTTCGGACGCGACGGTCCGCGAGGGGGCTCGTGCCTGGTGGGCGGCCGGGCGGGTGCGGTCAGTCGACGTCGACCCAGTCGAGCGTGCGGCGGACGGCCTTGTGCCAACCGGCGTAGCCCTTCTCCCGTTGCTCTTCGGTCCACTCGGGCTGCCAGCACTTGTCTTCGTTCCAGTTCTGGGCGAGTTCGTCGGTGTCGCGCCAGAAGCCGACCGCGAGGCCCGCCGCGTACGCGGCGCCCAGTGCGGTGGTTTCGGCGACGACCGGCCGGGAGACGGTGACGCCGAGGATGTCGGCCTGTAGCTGCATGCAGAGCTCGTTGGCGGTGATGCCCCCGTCGACGCGCAGCACGTCGAGGGTGACTCCGGAGTCGCGGGCCATCGCCTCGATGACGTCGCGGGTCTGGTAGCAGATCGATTCCAACGTCGCCCGCGCCAGGTGCGCGTTGGTGTTGTAGCGGGAGAGCCCGACGATCGCGCCGCGCGCGTCCGATCGCCAGTACGGCGCGAACAGCCCGGAGAACGCCGGGACGAAGTACACGCCGCCGCTGTCGGCGACCTGCCGGGCCAGTGCCTCGCTCTCCGACGCGCCGCTGATGATGCCGAGCTGGTCGCGCAGCCACTGCACGGCGGAGCCGGTGACCGCGATGGAGCCTTCCAGCGCGTACACGGGTTTGTCGGCGCCGAACTGGTAGCACACCGTGGTGAGCAGCCCGCTGCGCGAGCGGACCACCTCGGTGCCGGTGTTGAGGAGCATGAAGTTGCCCGTACCGTAGGTGTTCTTCACCTGGCCGACCCCGAAGCAGACCTGGCCGACCGTGGCGGCCTGCTGGTCGCCGAGGTCTCCGGTGAGCGCGACCTCCCCGCCGAACGGCCCGCCGGACAGGGTGTGGCCGTAGCCCTTGGGGTCGGAGGAGGGGCGGATCTCGGGGAGCATGGCCCGGGGAATGTCGAAGAAGGACAGCAGTTCGTCGTCCCAGTCGAGGGTTTCCAGGTCCATCAGCATGGTGCGGCTGGCGTTGGTGACGTCCGTGATGTGCACGCCGGAGTCGACGCCGCCGGTGAGGTTCCACAGCAGCCAGCTGTCGGTGTTGCCGAACACTGCCTCCCCGGCCTCGGCGGCCGCGCGGACCCCGTCGACGTTCTCCAGGATCCACTGGATCTTCCCGGCCGAGAAGTAGGTCGCGGGTGGCAGACCCGCCTTGCGCCGGATCACCTCGCCGCGCCCGTCGCGCTCCAGCGCTGTCGCGATGCGATCGGTACGGGTGTCCTGCCAGACGATGGCGTTGTAGTAGGGCATTCCGGTGCGGCGGTTCCACACCACGGTGGTCTCGCGCTGGTTGGTGACGCCGAGCGCGGCCAGATCGGTGGCCCGCAGTCCCCGGGCGTGCATCGCGGTGCGGATGACCGAGCAGGTGCGTTCCCAGATCTCCAGCGGGTTGTGCTCGACCCATCCGGCCTGCGGCAGGATCTGCTCGTGTTCGAGCTGGTGACGGCCCACTTCCCGACCCCCGTGATCGAAGATCATGAAGCGGGTGCTCGTCGTGCCCTGGTCCACGGCACCGACGAAGTCAGCCATGCGGGTCTCTCCTCGCGGGTTGTCCGGGTGTCTTCCGGCTTCCGACGCTAGGAAGGGCGAAAACGGCGGTCAATGAAGGCGGTTCGACAATGTCGAACGTTGTCCGGCGATCGCGGCGTGGCTACCATCGCGGGATGCCCGGAAATGTCCAGTCCATCGAGCGCGCGGCGGCGATCCTGCGCCTGCTGGCAGGCGGGCAGGGACGGCTCGGTGTGGTGGAGATCGCACGCTCGCTCGGTCTGCCCAAGGGCACCGCCCACGGCATCCTGCGGACCCTGCAACACGTCCGCTTCGTCGAGCAGGACAAGGCCTCGGGCAAGTACCACCTCGGCGCGGCGCTGCGGCACCTGGACACCAGCTACCTCGACGCCAACGAGCTGCGCTCGCGCGCCATCAACTGGGCCGACCCCCTCGCGGCGCGCAGCGGCGAGGCGGTCCGGGTCGGGGCGCTGCTCGACGGCGAGGTCCTGGTCGTCCACCACGTCTTCCGCCCGGACGACACCCTGCAGACCCTCGACATGGGTACGGTGCTGCCGCCGCACGCGTGCGCGCTCGGCAAGGTGCTACTGGCCTTCGACGCGGCCGCCGAGGCCCAGCTGCTGCGCGGCGAGCTGCAGCCGTACACGCATCGCACCATCGTCGACCGGCGGGCGCTGGCCCGCGCCCTGGCCGAGCTGCGCGAGGCCGGGTGGGGCGTGGACGTGGAGGAGATGACCGTCGGGCAGGCCGGTGTCGCCGCACCCATCCGCGGCCACGGCGGCCTCGTCGTCGGTGCGATCGGGATCACAGGGACGGTCGAGCGCATCTGCGATAGCAAGGGACGGCCAAAACCGAAACTGGTGACGTACGTGGGTGACGCCGCGCGCGCGGTCTCCCGGGACCTCGGCGGCGCACGCTGGTGAGCATCGGACAGGAGCGGCCGTGAGTGAACGCTACGTGCTCTCGATCGACCAGGGCACCACGTCCACCCGGTGCATCGTCTTCGACCAGCGCGGCCATCTGGTCTCGGTGGTGCAGCGCGAGCACCGCCAGTTCTTTCCCAAGCCCGGCTGGGTCGAGCACGACGCCATGGAGATCTGGCAGCACGTCCAGCGCCTCGTGCCCGGCGCGCTGCGCCAGGCCGGGATCACCGCCGAGCAGGTCGCGGCGATGGGCATCACGAACCAGCGCGAGACCATCGTGCTCTGGGACCGCCACACCGGCGTCCCGATCGGCCGGGCGATCGTCTGGCAGGACACGCGGACGGCCGGTCTCGTCGAGGAACTCGGCACCGCACCGGGCGCGGAGCTGGTCCGGCAGCGCTGCGGACTGCCGTTCGCCCCTTACTTCTCCGGGCCGCGGGTGCACTGGCTGCTCGAGCACACGCCCGGCCTGCGTAACCGCGCCGAGCGTGGCGAGGTGCTGCTCGGCACGATGGAGAGCTGGCTGATCTGGAACCTCACCGGCGGGACGGACGGCGGCATCCACGTCACCGACGTCACCAACGCCAGCCGCACGATGCTGATGGACATCCGGTCGCTTCAGTGGGACCCCGGCGCGCTGTCGTTCTTCGGCATCCCCGCCTCGATGCTGCCGGAGATCCGCTCATCGGTGCGGGTGTTCGCGCCGGCGCGGGCGGTGCTGCCCGGCGTACCCATCGCGGCGGCCCTGGGTGACCAGCAGGCCGCGCTGTTCGGCCAGACCTGCTTCGCGCCCGGTGACGCGAAGTGCACCTACGGCACGGGCGGCTTCCTGCTCCTCAACACCGGCACCCACCTGGTGGAATCGACCCACGGTCTACTCAGTACGGTCGCCTACCAGATCGGCGAGCAACCGGCCGTGTACGCGCTGGAGGGCCCGATCGCGGTGACCGGTTCGCTGGTGCAGTGGGTCCGCGACGGGCTCGGGCTGATCGGCAGCGCCCCGGAGATCGAGACCCTCGCCCGGAGCGTGCAGGACAACGGCGGCTGCTACATCGTGCCCGCGTTCTCCGGGCTGTTCGCCCCGCACTGGCGCAGTGAGGCGCGCGGCGTGATCGTGGGGCTGACCTCCTACATCACCAAGGGCCATCTGGCCCGCGCGGTGCTGGAGGCGACCGGCTGGCAGACCCGCGAGGTGGTCGACGCGATGAACGCCGACTCCGGCCTCGCCCTGCGCAGCCTCAAGGTGGACGGCGGCATGACCTCGGACAACCTGCTCATGCAGTTCATCGCGGACGTGCTCGACGTGCCGGTCGACCGGCCCATGGTGGCCGAGACGGTCTCGCTGGGCGCGGCGTACGCGGCCGGGCTCGCGGTCGGCTACTGGCCGGATCTCGACGCGCTGAGCGACCACTGGCACCGGGCGGCGCAGTGGCTGCCCCGGATGGACCCGGCTCATCGCGCCGAGGAGTACGACAACTGGCAGCGGGCGGTGCGGCGCACGTTCGACTGGCAGAAGCCCCGCCCGGCGCCGTCGCCGTGACTGGTCGGTGGTGGCCCACTGGGCCACCACCGAACGATCGCCGCCGGCTGGCTCGGTGTTACAGGCGCCAGGACTGGTCGGTGGCGCTGGCGTCGCAGGAGAACTGGGCCAGGTGGGCGCCGGGTTCCTTGGACGCGCCCACGATGGCCAGGCACTTGTCGCTGGTGCGGTTGCGCAACAAGGTCAGGCCCCGCGCGTCGAGGTCCACGTACCACTGCTGTTCGCCGTGGTTTTCCTGGCACCGCCACTGCAACGCGTGCGCGCCGTCGTCCTTCGAGCCGCCGCCGATGGCCAGGCACTGCCCGCTGCGGTCGTTGCGGATCTCCACGTAACCGCCCGTCGTGGCGCGCAGCTGCCACTCCGCGTCGTTCGCGTCGTCGCAAGCCTGCTGCACCGCGTGTGCGCCGTTCGCGGTCACCGCGCCGGTGCCCGCGCAGAGGCTGCTGAACGCGTTCTTCACGCCCTTGCCACGGTTACGCCACTTGACCGTCCACTTCTGTTCCTTGCCCTCGGTGCAGGGCCATTGCAACGCGTGCGCTCCGTCCTCGACCGCGCTGTTGCCGATCGCCAGGCACTGGCCACTGTTGGCGTTGCGCAGCCGGGTTTCACCCCGGGCGTTCCGGTCCAGCAGCCACTGCTGCTCGGCGTGCCCGCTCTGGCAGGTCCACTGGAGCGCGTGGGCGCCCTTCTCCTTCGATCCGCCGCCGATCGCCAGGCACAGCCCACTGTGATCGTTGCGGATCTCGTACCGGCCGTCACCCACGGCGTTGAGCCGCCAGTCCTGATCCGCCCCGCCCGTGCAGCTCCACTGGACGGAGTGAGTGCCGTTGCTGGTGGAACTGCCCGGGATCGCCAGGCACTTCTGACTGTTGTCGTTGAGCACGATCGCCACCTTGGCCGCGGCCGCCTGCTCATCGATCCATCCGGCCAGGTCGTCGACCCGCGTCTGCGTGGCGCCCGTCGCGCCGCCGGTGTCGCCCAGGCAGCCGCCCTGACCCGCCGCCGTCGTGATCGCGACCAGCTCGGCCAAGTCACCGGAGACGCGCAGGCCCGGACCGCCCGCATCCCCCTTGCAGGGACCCGGCTGAGCGTCATCCTTGGCCGCGACCTCGACCTGCGGCCCGCTCACCGCGGTCACGGTGAACTGGCCCGTGTGCGCCGCGTCGGGCACCCACTGATCGCGGGTACGCCCGTAGCCGGCGATGTGCAGCACGTCGCCGCTCGCCGGGGCGGCCGTGGCCACCCTGACCGGCGGGGTGTCCACCGCGGCGGCCAGCTTGACCAGCACCACGTCCCGCTGCGGGTGAGGCACCACCTGCGTCACGGACACCACCACGCCCGGACCGGTACGGGCGATGTTCGCGCCGCCGAGCGTCACCTTCGTGGCCCGCGCCGGCGCCCCGGCGTTCACGGCCTGCCCACCGGCACCGAAGCACTGCTTGGCGGTCAGCACCCACCACGGGTCCACCAGCGAACCCGTGCAGGCGACCCCGCCGCCGCTGGGGTCACCGACATGCACCTTCGCCACGAACCCGCGCGCGCCGTCACCGGCACCCGGCTCCGCCGCGACCGCCGCGGACCCGGGCACGACGGACGCGCCCAGCAAACCCACCATCAACAGACCGGACCACAACCGCACCGGCAGAACCTCCCCGTTTGAAACACCGCGACACCGTTCCGGGTCGCTCGGCATTCGGAAGGTGGTGGCAGCACGGTCGCCCGGCCGCTCGCCCCTGAGACCCCGATCGGGCTCCTTCCGAAGGCATCAGCACATGCACATACACGCCAGGCGTCGATGCCGGGACCACGGTATGGATCATGACGCGACCGCGCCACCTCCGGTGACCTGCACCACCGCCGTCAGTTCGACCGGTCGACGCTGAGCATGGACTGGACCAGGGCCAGCACGTGGCGGCGGTCGGTCGCGTCGAGCCGGGTCAGCGCCGCGACGAGCAGTTTGAGCTCGGGGTCGGCGGCGGACTCCTGCCAGGTGGCGAGCCCGGCCGCGGACGCCGCGGCCGCATGCACCACACCCACCGGTACGGTCAGGCCCTCGGCGAGCCCTTCCAGGGTCGCGCGGTGCGGGGGCCGGCGCAGGTTCTTAGCCGTGGCGAGATGGTGGACCGTCGAGCGGGGAATCCCGCCCCGGCGCGCCACGTCGGCGTACGACCAGCCCCGCTCCGCCATCCGGTCGCGGATGAGCTGTTGTAGAGGGTTCATCGGACACCCCGTAGTCGTGATCACCGCTGAAGGGTTTCACATTTTACCCACGCAAATATCAAATGTATCGAAAGCCGTCTAAGCCTTGTTCCTCCTTACCACCACGCGTAGCGTCCGATATCGATGGACGTTCTGTCCAGGAAGATCGGACGTTGGGAGGAACGATGTCAGCGATGACGTACGCACCTACCATGCCAACAGCCAACCCGGGCCAGATGCCCGGCGGCTGGGGCGACAACGGCAGCGCGTACGGCCCACAACAGGGTGGCCCCCGGTTCGGCCCGGAGCAGATGCAGCACGCACAGCAGCAGCTGGCGCACCGCATCGCCCAGCAGCTGATCCGCCAGCAGGTTCTGCAGGTGCTGGCGCAGCAGCCCGGCCTCACCCAGCAACTGGAGCAGATGACCCTCATCCAGCAGCAGGCGCAGTCCCACCCGCTGGTGCAGGTGCTCGCCCAGCAGCCCCAGCTGCAGCAGGTAGCACAGCAGGTCATCCAACAGCTCACCTACTCCGGGGTGCTCCAGCTCGCCCAGCAGGTCGCCCAGCAACTGGTGCAGCAGCAGCTCATCCAGCAGCAGGCCACGCAACAGCAGCAGTTCGGCCAGCAACAGCAGTTCACTCAGCAGTACGGCACCGGGCAGCAGGGCTGGGGCCAGCAGTACGGCATCGGACAGCAGCAGGGCTTCGGACCGCAGCAGGGCTTCGGACCGCAGGGCCTGGGCCAGCAGGGCTTCGGCCAGCCCGGCTTCGGTCAGCAGCAGCAGTCCCCGTACGCCTTCTCCGGCGGCCAGTTCGGCCGGTAGCGGGTCTCGTCCCGCCGGACACCGCGATCGCCGTCGGGCCCGCGTCCCATCAGGACCGCCCGGCACGCGCGTACACCTCAGGTGATCGACCCCCGATCGGTGGATGACGCCCGCGCGCGCACCGACGCCCACTCCCGATCGCGGTGACCGGCGAACGACACCTCAGCAGAGCTGGGCCGCCGCCCCGCGGCCCAGCTCCCCGCCGGCCGAGCCGGCGAGCGGACCCTCGCGCTGAGCCGGTAGGGCCGGGGCACAGCCGCACGGCCCGGGCCCAGCGCCACAGAAGCGGAAGGAGTATCGCCATGGCCGAACACGGCCAGGCTCCCGGTACCGGCCAGCCGAAGGGGCGGCCCGACAAGGCCGCGGACCGGCGGGCCGAAGCAGCCTCAGCGGCGCCGCCACCCGGCGGCCGATCCGGCACCGGCGGGGACCCGTCGCGGCGGACGGAGCCGAGCAGGCCACGCGATCACGCCACCGGCAGCCGCGGCCCCACCGCGGCCGAAGGCGGCGAGCACCCCGAAACCCTCCGGCCCCGCCCCGAGCGGTATCTGGTCGCTCCGACCGGCTGGGCCTCCCTCACCACCGTAGGACGCGCCGGACCCACCGACCCGGCCGCGGACGCACAGCACCTCATCGAGGCGCTGCAGCGCAACCCCGACCTGAAGGTGCTACGCGTCATCCGCAGCACCGAACAGCCACCCACCGGCGGCACCCCGCCGATCTACCGGCCCGGCAGCCGGTTCCCGGCCGTCGCCGTGGTTGAGGCGACCCCGGAGCAGGCGGCGATCCTGGCCGCGCGGCCCGAGTTCCACGTCGACATCGACCACCCGCTGACCCAGGACGAACCGCTGCCGCCGTGGACGCGAATCCCCGGCACGGGCACCCTCGACGATGCGGTGCCGATCCGGTTCCAGGTGCGCGACGACCGCGGCGAGGCGCTGCCCGACGCGATGGTCTACGTACACGGCGGCCGCTACCCGGTCGTCGCCAGAACCGGCGCCGACGGCACCGCGGAGCTGACCGTCCCGGTCGGCTCGCTCGACGCCGTACGCGGCGTGTACGTGCGCCCCCACGCCGACTGCTGGAGCACGGTCGTCGACCGGCCCCACCTGTCCGGCACCGAGGTCAACACCGTGGCGTGCCGGCGGCTCGACACCACCGCGAGTGAGCGCCACGGCGACGGCTGGGCGCGCCGCGCGATGGGCTTCGACCGGCTGCCACCGACATACCGGGGGCACGGCGTACGGATAGCGGTCATCGGATCCGGAGTGGACGCCGGGCGTCTCGACGCCGCCGAAGGCATCATGGGCGGCATCGACGTGGTCGGTCAGGACGAGAAGTCCTGGGACCAGGACTCGATCGGACGCGCCACCCACCACGTCGCGCTGATCCTCGGGCACGACGGGGACCAACTGGTCGGCCTGGCCCCCGAGGCCGAGGTGCACGTCTGCCGGGTGCTGCCCGGCGGGCGGCTCAGCGACCTGATCGAGGCGCTCGACTACTGCATCGCCCAGGAGGTCGACGTCATCGACCTCGGCACGTACACGGGCGGCGCGGCCGGGCTCGTGGCGCACAAGCTGGAGGAGGCCCGACAGGCCGGCATCCTCTGCGTGGCCGCGGCCGGCGACACCGGCGGCCCGGTGATGTTCCCCGGCACGGCACCGGCCGCGCTCACCGTGGGCGCCATCGGACAACTGGGCACCTGCCCGCCGGAAAGCCCGCACATCTCCCAGCTGTCCGGGATGCCGACACCCGAAGGGTTCGTGGCCGCCCGGTTCAGCAGCGCCGGACCCGAGGTCGACCTCTGCGCGCCCGGCGTCGGCATCGTCTCGGCGGTGGCGCCCGAGGGCCGCGCGGCCCTCGACGGCACGGGCATCGCGGCCACCCACGTCGCGGCACTGGCCGCACTGGTCCTCGCCCACCACCCGGACTTCCGGTACGGGTTCGGAATGCGCGGCCCGGCCCGGGTGCAGCGGCTGGCACAGCTGCTCAAGGCGAGCTGCCGTCCCCTCAGGGGAATCGACCCGTACCGGTGCGGCGCCGGAATGCCGGACGCGGCCGTCGCGGTCGGACTGGTTCCCTACTGGACAACGGTCGGAGTCCCCGAGGCCACCGCGCCCATGCCGGGCGGCCCCACCGGCGTCCGGTATGACCAGCCCAACCCGGCAGCCGCTCGACACGGGTACCCGCAGATGCCACCGGACGTGGTGACGCTGGCGGCGGTGCGGGCCGCCGGATTCCTGGTCCCCGAGCCGGACGAGTGACCGTACGGAACCCGTGGCTCGCGAGCCGAACGGTGCGGCCGGACGGACCCAGGCGGTCCATCCGGCCGCACCGTGATCACGGTCGCGTTTGCGGATTGGCGGCCAGCATCGCGCAGAACAGCGCGCCTTGCTCGATCGCGTCGTCGAGTGCGACGTGACTGTGCGGGGAGCCGTCGAACCAGGCGCGCGGCATGTTGCGCTTCACCGTCTCCCGGAACGGCATGCCCAGCAGGGCCATCGCGTACGACTTGAGGTCCAGCGCCGAATGCGAGAACGGGCTCGCTCCGGTGAATCGAATCAGGTACCAGTAGACGAACATGAAGTCGAAGGCGGCGGGGTAGCCGACGAACACCGGCCGCCCGGGCAGCCGCTCGAGCCAGTCCCGGTAGGCGACCATGGCGACGGCCGGATCCTGCTGTTCGGTCCGGCATGCCGCCCACGCCTGCGGTTGGGTAGCCCACCACGCCATGGCGCTGTCGTCACCGCCCGCGCCGGGCAGCGTGCACAGGTTCGCGCTGAACGTACCCAGCAGTTTCTTGTCGCTGCCGTACGCCGCCGACGCGAAGCTCAGCATCGAGTGCGGTCCGGGGATCGGGCCGTCCGTCTCGACGTCCGTACTGACGTAGATCTCGGGTCGTGGCACGGCACGCACCGTACGGCAAGCCGGTGCCGCCCGCGACCGGATTCAATCCCCGGAGGACCACGCCCTTGAATGCAGCGGCGAAACGTGGCCCTTTGGAGATCGGTCCAGCCTTGACCAGCGTGGGAGGATCCCGACGTGGAACTTCGTGACCGTGGTCTCGTGGTTTGGGATGTAGACGGAACGCTGATACCGGCTGACCTCCGATGGCTTCGCCGGTCGATCGCCAAGGCTTACGGCCTTGCCAAGGCGGACGTCACCTTTCCCGACAGGAAGGTGCACGGATATACGGATGAGTCGATTGTCATTGACACCGCTGTCGCTTCCGGTGTTTCCCCTGCGGAAGCAGAAGACGGGATCGGCCGGTTCCATGACGCCCTCACCACCGTGATGACCGACGGCCGCGACGAAATGATTCGGGTTCAGGCCCCGTACCCGGGGGCAGCGGAGAGCATCGCCGCACTTCATCGAAGTGGCTACCGACAAACAGTGCTAACCGGCAACCTTCGGAGCGCCGCCGAGTTCAAACTCGGTAGGCTCGGCCTCGATCACCATCTTGATCTCAGAATCGGTGCGTTCGGATCGGATGATCGAGATCGTTTCCGCCTACCGGACGTGATTTCCCATCGCTTCGCACAGGTTTGTGGGACCCCATTGGAGGCGCGCCGAACCGTTGTCATCGGTGACGCCCCGAACGACATCGCGTGCGCACGGCGCGCGGGATTCTCGGTTGCCGTGGTCACGCACCGAGCCACCCGAGAGGAGCTGGCCGAATACAAGCCTGACGCAATTCTCAGTCGCCTGCAAGCGAACGAGGTTGTTTCAGTGATTCGATCCTTGCTCCACGACGGCTGAGCCCGAGCAGGGTCTAGGCCGCGCCCATCCTTCGATCCAGCTCGCCGACTGCAGGCTCCCCGTTCCACTGAGCGAGCCGCTGCCGAGCCCGCCAGATACCCCGAGGCCCGCCCGGTGGGCGGCCCTCGGAGCCCTGTGCGTTCCGCTGCGTTTCCCCCCAAGATCAGCAACGGGTACGGTGCAGCGTCGATCGATGTTCGTGACGTGTGCGGCAAGGAGTGGCCCCGGTGATCACAGATCAGGTGGAGTCGGCCGGTACGGCTGCGATTCCGGCGCCGCGAACGCTCGAACTGCTCCGCGCGCAGCGGCCCTGGTTGCGCGGCCTGCTGGTGGCGGTGGCGCTGTACCTGGCACTGCGCGTCGGCACGCTGCTGGTGCTCGACACGTACGCGGAGGCCGACCCGGACCATCCCACGCTGCGCAGCCTGCTCACCGGCTGGGACGCCGTCTGGTACGGCGGGATCGCCGAGCACGGCTACGACGAGGCGATCCCCCTCGGCAAGGACGGCGAGCCCGAGCTCACCAACCTCGCGTTCTTCCCGCTGTACCCCGCGCTGGTGGCCGCCGCGAAGTTCCTGCTGCCGATCCACCTCACCACCGCCCTGCTGCTGGTGGCCTGGGCGTGCGGGCTCACCGCGGCCGCCGCCCTGTACGCCGTCGGTGCGCACCTGCGCGACCCCCGCACCGGGGTCCTGCTCGCCGCGCTGTGGGCCGTCCTGCCGCACGGCGTGATCGAGTCCATGGGCTACAGCGAACCGCTGTTCACCACTCTCGCGGCCGGCGCGCTGCTGGCCGTGCTGCGCCGCAACTGGCTGACCGCGGGGGCGCTGTGCCTACTGGCCGGGTTGACCCGGCCCACCGCAGCGGCGCTCGTACTCGCCGTCGGACTCGCCGCGCTGGTGCAGGTGTGCCGGGAACCGGCCCGGTGGCGCGCGTGGTGCGCGATGCTGCTCGCCCCGGTCGGCCTGCTCGGCTACCTCGCCTGGGTGGGTCTGCGCCTGGGCCGCGCCGACGGCTACTTCTACGTGCAGAGCGTCGTCTGGAACATGAGCTTCGACGGTGGCGGCTACACCCGCCAGAGCGCCAACGCGGCCCTGCTCGGCAAGCAACCGCTGGAGTTCGCCGAGGTCACCCTGGTCCTGCTGATCGCGGTGCTGCTGTTCGTCGTGGCCCTCGGCGAGCGGCTCCCCTGGCCACTGCTGGTGTACGCCGGCGCCTGCCTGGCCATCGTCCTGACCGGTGACGGCTTCTACTGGGCGAAGGCCCGCCACCTGATGCCGGCGTTCCCGCTCCTGCTGCCCGTCGCGTACGCGATGGTCCGCAGCCGCAACCGCACCGTGCCGTACGCGGTGATCGGCGGGATGGCCGTGTTCTGCGCCTTCTGGAGCGTCCACCTCAATCTCACCTGGGACCACTCCTTCTGAGGCGCGCCGTCTGGGAGCGTCACCGGACATCCACGGCGGGAGGCCATACCGTCGGCACATGAGTGTCATCCAGGGCGACCGGCGGACCTTCTACCAGTTGCTGGTGAGCACCCTGCTGGTATCGGTGATCAACTTTACGGTCTGGTTCGCGATCACCTTCTACGTCTACCTGCAGACCCGTTCGGTGTTCGCCACCGGCGTGATCGCCGGGATCTTCCTGGTGCTGACCGCGACCACCGGCATCTGGTTCGGCAGCCTGGTCGACCACCACGCCAAGAAGACGATGATGCAGGTGTCGGCGCTGGCGTCCCTCGCGTTGTACGCCGTCGGTTTCGCGATCTACCAGCTCTCCCCGCCCGCGTCGTTCACCGACCCGACCAGCATGCGGCTGTGGGCGCTGATCATCGCGCTGATGCTCGGCGTCATGGCGGGCAACATCCGCACCATCGCGCTGCCGACGCTGGTGACGGTGCTCATCTCCGAGGACACGCGGGACCGGGCCAACGGCCTGGTCGGCACGACCTCCGGGGTCTCCTTCCTGGTCACGTCCGTGATCAGCGGGGTGCTCGTGGCGGCCGGGGGCATGTTCTGGGTGCTGGTGCTGGCCTTGGCGGTGCTGGCCGTCGCCGTGCTGCACCTGGCCCTGGTCGCGGTGCCGAAGGCGCCCACCGGCGCGCACGCGGACGACACCGGCGGGCACCGGATCGATCTGCGCGGCACCATCGGGGTGGTGCGCGAGGTGCCCGGGCTGATGGCGCTGATCTTCTTCTCCGCGTTCAACAACTTCCTCGGCGGCGTCTTCATGGCGCTGATGGACGCGTACGGGCTGTCGTTGATGTCGGTCCAGGCGTGGGGTCTGCTCTGGGGCATTTTGAGTACGGGCTTCATCGTCGGCGGGCTGCTCGTCGCGCGCACCGGCCTGGGCGCGAATCCGGTGTGGCTGCTGCTGATGGTCAACGTCGTGCTGTGGGGCGTCACCGTGGTGTTCCCGCTGCGCTCGTCCATCGTCCTGCTGGCCGCGGGCATGTACGCGTACATGCTGCTCATGCCGTACGCGGAGGCGGCCGAGCAGACGGTGCTGCAGAAGGTGGTGCCGTTCGAGCGGCAGGGGCGGGTCTTCGGCTTCGCGCAGAGCGTCGAGCAGGCCGCCTCACCGCTGACCGCGTTCCTGATCTCGCCGATCGCCCAGTTCGTGTTCATCCCGTTCATGACGGTGGGGTGGGGGGCGCAGACGATCGGCGGCTGGTTCGGCACGGGCGCCGAGCGCGGGCTGGCGCTGGTGTTCGTGCTGACCGGCGTCGTCGGGCTGGTGGCGACGATCGCGGCGCTGCGCAGCCGTCCGTACCGGAATCTGAGCCGTCGTTATCTGCTGGGTCCGGCGGGTGCCGCCGAGCCCAGCCCCGCGGATCAGGGTTGAGTCGACTCGTCGACCGTCACGGCTCCGCCTGGGTGATGGTGACTCACGGGACGGCGTCGAACAGCGGTGCCAGCATCAGCGCCGCCGCGCCCGTGGCGACCGCGTCGGCGCCCGCGGCGGTCACCGTGACGCCCACCCGCTGCCGGTCGGGCTCGGGCAGGTGAGCGTCGATCGCCCCGGCCACCTCCTGCGAATATCGCCCGGCGGCGGCGAGGGCGACCGGACCGCCCACGACGATGTGCTCGATGTCGAGCAGCCGCACCAGGTTGGCCGAGGCGATCCCGACCAGCCGCGCCGCGCCCGCGACGTCCCCGGCGTCGACCGCCGCCCGGCACAGCGCCTCCAGGCACCCCCGGTTGCCGCACGCGCAGACCGGCCCGTCCAGCTGGATGATCTGGTGGCCGAACTCGCCGGCGAGGGTCCGCCGTCCGCGATGGACCCGGCCGCCGAGGACGAGACCGGCGCCGAGCCCGGGCCCGTGATAGACGTACGCGAAGCTGCCCGGCAGCGCGGCGCCGGAAAGGCATTCGCCCAGGGCGGCGGCGTTGGTGTCCTTGTCCAGGATGACCGGTGCGCCGAGCCGTTGCGCGGCCACGGCCCGCAGCGGGAAGCCGTCCCAGGCGGGCAGCCCGGTCACCCGGTGCAGGACGCCGGTGCCGTGGTCGAGCGGGCCGGGGCAGGCGATGCCCACGCCCAGCATCCGGCCGGTGTCGCCCGCGTCGGCCAGCACGGCCCGGACCGCGTCGACCACGGCATCCAGGGCCTGCTGCGGACCGGCGCTCATCCCGTACGGAACATGCCGCCGGGCGACCGCGCGACCGGACAGGTCGGTGCGGACGACGGTGGCGTCGGCACGGTCGAGGTGCACCCCGACGGCGTGGCGCGCGGCGGGGTCCAGCCGCAGCAACGTACGCGGCTTGCCGCCGGTGTCGCCCGACCGACCGGCCTCGGTGACGAGGCCGTCGTCGCGGAGCCGGTTGACGATCTTGGTGATGGCCTGGGCGGTGAGCCCGGTCCGTCCGGCCAGCTCGACCCGGCTGATGCCGTCGGCCCCGCGCACGAGATCGAGCACGAGGGCGGCGTTGTGGTCCCGGACGACCGGCAGGTTGGCGCCCGCGGCGCCCCGGACTGCGCTGGGCATGGTGACCATTCTGGCCCACGCTTGCCGTAAGTCAACAGTGTTGATTAACTGGCCGCATGAGCACACCGACCCTGCGCGTCGGGCTGATCGGCTACGGCCTGGCCGGCGCGACGTTCCATGCCCCGTTCATCAGCACCACCCCCGGCCTGCGCCTGAGCGCGGTGGTGACGGCGAACCCCGACCGGCGCGGCCAGGTGGCCCACGACCACCCGGACGCCGAGATCCTCGCCGACGCCGACGCGCTCTGGGCGCGGGCCGCCGACCTCGACCTGGTCGTGGTGGCCACGCCCAACCGCAGTCACGTACCGCTGGCCCGGGCCGCCCTGCAGGCGGGGCTCCCGGTCGTGGTCGACAAGCCCCTCGCGGCCACCGCCGCCGACGGGCAGGACCTGATCGACCTCGCCGCCGCCCGCGGCCTGCCGCTGACGGTGTTCCAGAACCGACGCTGGGACAGCGACTACCGCACCGCCCGCCGCCTGGTCGCCGACGGCGCGCTCGGCGAGATCCTGCGGCTGGAGTCCCGGTTCGAGCGGTGGCGCCCCACACCGGGCACCGGCTGGCGCGAGGGCGACGACCCGGCCGACGCCGGTGGCCTGCTCTACGACCTCGGCAGCCACCTCATCGACCAGGCACTGCACCTGCTCGGCCCGGCCACCGAGGTGTACGCCGAGCTGGAGCGCCGCCGACCCGGCGCGCGCGTGGACGACGACGCGTTCGTGGCCCTGCGCCACGCGGGTGGGGCCCGCTCCCACCTGTGGATGAGCGCTGTCGCCGCCGACCTCGGGCCCCGGCTGCGGCTGCTCGGCGACCGCGCCGCCTTCACGATCTACGGCCTGGACGGCCAGGAGAGCGCGCTGCGCGCCGGGCGGCTGCCGGTCGGCCCGGACTGGGGCCGGGAGGATTCCGAGCGGTGGGGACGGCTGACCACGGACGGCGCCAGCCGGACCGTGCCCAGCGAGCCCGGCGCGTACCAGGACTTCTACGCGGGAGTGGTGGCCATGCTGCGGGACGGCGCCCCACCCCCGGTCGACCCTCGCGACGCCGTCGCCGCGCTCACCGTCCTGGAGGCCGCCCGACGCTCCGCCGCCGAGCAACGCGTGATCACCCTGCCGGCTGGCGCGTCACACTGAGCGCTCGCCGTGCGCGCAGAACGCATCAACTTCGGCGCCGGGCGGCCGATATCGAGGGGGTTGAGATGCGCGCCCCCGGGAGGAAGCCATGCCGGCACGCTGGTCCGGTCGTCCGGTGCCGGACAACGCCGCGGCCCAGTGGGTCGCCCGCCTGCCCCGAGTGGGCCTGGGCAGCGTCGTCGGCCGGGAGATGATCGTGCAGTCACCGTCGCACGTCCGCAGCGGTGATCTGATCATCTCGGGTGGGGAGCGGTACCGGGTGGACCGGGCCGACCCGCCGGTCAACAACGTCGTCCAGGTCCACCTGGCCTACACCGAGGGACGGCGCAGCCTCTACCTGCACGCCTCGTCGCCGGTGCGGGTCGTGCGCGCCAAGCGGCGCAAACGCCGCCCGGACGCGGCTGCCTGACCCGTCCGCCGGGCGGTCGGCCGCTCATTCGGCGCCACGGCGGCGCTGTTCGAGAAGCTGGCCGAACACGTACTTCCGGATGTTGTCCGCTTCCCTGATCTTCAGGTCGGTGAACGACAGTCCGAGCTCGGTCGGCCGCTCCGCGTCGCCGCGCAGCACCCGGACGACCATCGCCGGTGCGGCCATCGGCTGGCCGGCATCGAATTCGGCGACCACCTGGTCACCCACCTTCACTCCGGCATCCGACAGGACGTTGCAGCGCAGGCCGCCCTCGCTGATGTCGATGGCGATGACCTCGAGCTGTTTGCCCGAGTGCTTCACCACCACCGGCAGGTTCACGCTGGCCCGTACGAAGGCACGCCGCTGACAGCGCGCCGCCGGTGCGGTCAGGCGGACCGTCCAGGCCGGCGCGGGCTGGCGACTCGTCTGCAGCACCTCGACCGGTGCCTGCCGCAGGCTGCCGCCAGCGCCCCAGACGAGCAGACCACCCTCGCCGCTGTCGGGCAGCACGAAGCGCCCGGTGCGGTCGATCGGGTCGGTGAGCAGCACGGTGTCTCCGGTGACGGCGCCGATCACCGCGGCGAGCGGCTCGGTGCGGGAGTCGAGCGTCACGTCGACCAGATCGTTGACGTCCGGGAGGTCTGCCGGGTCAGGGCTACCCACCTGCTCCTCCCTGTCACTGGGTCGAACAACGGCCCGCACGGACACGCATCTACGGGGAAGGATAGAACGCCTACCCGGCATCTCGTCCCAAAACGGGCAATTGTCTGTGCCCGCCGGAGAGCGGCAGGAGCTCCGCCCGGGTTGAGGGGCGGCCCCGGTGGGCCGCCCCTCGGCGCGGGGTCAGGGCACGGTGATGGTGACGGTGGCCGTGCTGGTGGCCGCGGGCAACCTGGTCATGTCGACCGCGAGGAACTCACCGTCGTCCTGGCGGCCGGTGGCCGGGGACACCTTGGCGCGCAGCGTGAACGGTGTGGTGGTGGACTGCGTAAGGCCGTCGATGCCGAAGTCGCTGTCGTTGCTCAGCACCACGTACCGGCCGCCGCGCAGCGCGGCGACGCCCTCGAGCTTGTCGTGGGAGAAGAACTTCGCGGCCGGGTCGAGCGTGGTGAGCAGGCCGGTGACGTCCAGGAACGGCGTCTTGGCGACCGGGGTGATCCCGGCGGCCGCCAGCGTGGCGGTGGCCGTCGCGGTGTCCTGCTTGCCGACGGTCGCCTCGATGCTGGCCCCGTTGACGAGGAGACCGCCCTTGGCCGCGTCGTAGCCGGGCGCGGCCGGTCCGACGTCGGTCGCGCCGGTCACGTCGATCTTCCACAGCTTCTTGTACGCCCCCGGCGGGAACTTGCCGTCGCGCTCGCCCACCAGGAACGTGGTCGGCGACAGCGCGGTGATCTCACTGACCGCGGTGTTGTTGTCCTTCGGGTTGTCCAGCAGGTAGACGTACTCGTGGGTGGCGCGGGTGCGCAGGTCGACCGTGACGATGCGGACCGTGGTGACGTTGCCCGGCTTCTGGGTCAGGTCCGGCTGCTGCAACGCCGACTGCATCACGCCGACCAGGGTCCGCCCGTCCGGGGTGACGGTGAGGCCTTCCATGCCCTTGTTCGGCACCCGGTTGGCGAGCTCGGCGGGCAGGCTGCCGTCGAACGGCGAGAGCCGTTCGAGCTGGCGGCCACGCGCGTCGAAGTGGGTGAGCAGCGGCCCGTACTCGTCGGAGACCCAGAACGTGCCGTCGCGCAACGCGACCAGGCCCTCGGAGTCGTAGCCGGTCGGGTCCGCCGGCAGCGGGTTGCCGTTCAGGTCGGTGATGGTCTCGCCGGTGTCGGCCTGGCTGTTGAGACGCCCCGTGTACGGGGTGCCGTCCGGCAGCTTCAGCGTGATGGTCTTCACCAGCACCGCGCGGCCGTCGCGGGTGAGCCGGAACCGGCCGATCTGCGGGTGGAAGTCCGGCAGCGGCTCGACCTTCGAGGAGTTCGGCCCGTCCACGTTGGGGCCCCGGTCGGTGAGGCCGTAGAACTCGGTCGGCGAGCCGGGCACGGGGACCAGCGCGGAGCCGTACCCGCCGCCGGTGACGGTGACACCGCCGATGGTGGCCAGCGGCGGCAGGTGCGTCGTGAACAGCCGCACCGCGTCGCTGACCGTGTACGTGAAGGTGTCCGTGCCGTGGAAACCGGCGGCCGGCGCGTACCGGAACGAGCCGTCCGGGTTGAGCGCGAGCGTGCCGTGCGCCGGGTCCGTGTGCGCGACCAGGGTGACCGGTCGCCCGGTGTCGTTGCGCAGCACGCCCCGGCGGGCGTCGACAGTGGTCGCACCGGACAGGCGGTACGTGTCGTCGTGGGCGCGCAGGCCGGGCCGTCCCGGCCATGCCGCCGCGGCGTCGGGAGCGGCCAGGGTGAACGCGAGCAGACCGGCGCCCGCGAGGGCGAGTCCGCGACGCGAAGCGAGCCGCGCGACGGCGCGGCGGAAGGTACGGGAGGTCATGGCCGCAGTCTCGGGCGACGGGGTAGCCGTCGCATGAACGGGGGATGGTCTGCCGACGCCGTCCCGGCCGCTGGTCACATCGAAGGTTGTCACAAGATCCGCACGATACGGCACGTAGGATGACCGCCCATGGCGACCGTTCTGGTGACCGGATCGACGACGGGGCTCGGCGCGGAGGCGGCCCGGCTGCTGGCCGGGCGCGGTCATCGGGTCGTGTGGCATGCGCGCACCGCGCAGCGCGCCGCCGAACTGCCCGGCTCGGCCGAGACGGTCGTCGGTGACCTCGCCTCCCTGGCGCAGACCCGGGACGTCGCCGCGCAGGCCGACAAGTACGGCCCCTTCGACGCGGTCATCCACAACGCCGGGATCAGCGAGCCCGGCGGCCGGGTGCTCACCGAGGACGGACTGGAGCAGACGTTCCAGGTCAACGTGCTGGCCCCGTACGTGCTGACCGCGCTGATCCCGCTGCCGCGCCGGTTGATCTACCTCACCTCGGGGATGGCGGACGGCGGCACCATCGCGCTGGACGACCTGCAACGCGAGCGTCGCCGGTGGAACGCGACCGCCGCCTACTGCGACTCCAAACTGGCCGATCTCGCCCTGGCGTACGCGGTCGCCCGCCGCCTCCCCCGGGTCGTCAGCACCGCGGTCTGCCCGGGCTGGGTGCGTACCCGGATGGGCGGCTCCGGCGCGCCGACCGACGTGCGGACCGGCGCGGAGACGCAGGCGTGGCTGGCCGTCTCGGACGACGAGCGGGCCCTGCGTACGGGCGGCTACTGGCGGCACATGCGCCCGCTGCCGGCCCTGCCCGGCGCCACCGATCAGCGCGTGCAGGACGGTCTCATCGCCGCCTGCGCCGAGCTCAGCGGCGTGCCGTTCCCGCTCTGACGCATTTCTGCGTCTGTTTCGCCGACTTGACGAAGCCCCGCGCCGGACTGCGCCGGGCCCGTTCCGGCCCTGTCCGGCGCGTTGACGCTCTCCGCGACCGGCCGTGAGACTTCTAGATCACGCCGGTTTGTTTCACCCGGCGGGCCAGCGTTTTCGAAACACCGGGAGCACCCATGGGAAGAGCGTCGACATGACGCGCTCGACATTGATTCGGCGCGAAGGAGTGCCCATGCGGGTCGACAAACAGATGGTCGACACCGTCACCGTCGTGAGTCTGACCGGGGACTTGGACGCCCGGTCAGCGCCCGTTGCCCAGCAGGAGCTGTCCGACCTCATCCCGGAATGCACGCCGGTGCTGCTCGACATGAGCGGCGTCGGATACGTGTCCAGCGCAGGTCTGCGGATGATGCTGATGGCGTACCGCCGGGCCCAGCAGTCGGGTACGGCGATCGGCCTGGTGGGTGTTCCCGAAACCCTGCGCACCATTTTGTCCGCCACCGGTTTTCTCCGATTCTTCACGGTGGCGGAAACGATTCCGGAGGCGATTTCCGCCTTGGAGTCCGACTAGGCCCCGGCAGCCGCCGGCGACCGTGAAAAGGGAGATCGAGATGCCACTGACCACCACGTCCACTTCGACCGCCGACTCCGTCGTGATCACCCTCGTTGGCGACCTCGACGCGGCCGGTGCGCCGATTCTCGCCGACGATGTGGAGCGTGCGCTGCAGCGGGACGTGAAGCGCCTGGTGCTGGACCTGAACGAGCTCAACTACCTGTCGTCGGCCGGCCTGCGCCAGCTCGTGTACGCCCAGCAGAAGATGAACGACGACGTGCAGATCGTGCTCGTCGGCGCGAACACCCGGGTCGCCCAGACGATCCGCCTGGTCGGCTTCGACCAGAGCGTCGTCATGACCGACCAGCTCCCGGAGTAAGCACCGGTGCGAACCCTGACGGTGCCCGCCGTCACCGATTCCCTCGCGGCGGTCAATGAGCTGCTGGCGGATCTCATCGGGGCGGCGGGTATGTCGGAGGACACGGCGTACCGGTTGCGGCTGGCGACCGAGGAACTGTTCGTCAACATCGTCCGGCACGGGTACGGGCCGGACGACCGCGGCGGCCGGGTCACCATCGAGGCTGACCTGACCGCCGACGAGGTGTGGGTACGCCTGATCGACACCGCGCCGCCGTTCGATCCGTTCGACGCGCCGGAGCCGACCGGGCTGGACCTTCCGCTGCAGGACCGGGAGCCGGGTTCGCTCGGCCTTTACCTAACCAGACACTCCGTCGACGCGGCATCGCACGAGTACGTCGACGGCGCCAACCGAACCACCGTCGTCATTCGGCGGGAAACGGAAACACAACGGGGATAGGCGACATGGCCGGAACAACAATGATCGTGAACGGATGCAGCTCGTCGGCCCGCGACCTGTGGCGGGTGCTGGCCGACGACGGAGACCCACCGCAGATCCGCACACCGCAGTCTGTTCTGGCCGACTGGTGGCCAACCGACGGCACGCCCGACATGCTGCTGGTCGACGCCGGGGTCGCCGTCGCCACGGTCCGTTCCCTCGTGGAACGGATCGTGGCGACGGTCGGCCACCCGCCGGCCGTCGTGTCGTTCGCCGACGCCGACGACGAGGACCTGGCGGCCCACGTCCGCGACGGCTCCGAGTTCCTGCTGGCGCCGTTCCGGCCGCACCTGGTACAGAGCCGCCTCGCGGTGAGCCGCCACACGCGGGACCTGGGCGTCGCGCTCAGCCACCTGCAGGCCGCCGCGGAACACCGCGACTTCGAACGCGACCTGGCGATCGGCCGGGAGATCCAGCTCGGCTTCCTGCCCCAGGCGCTGCCGGAGATCGAGGGCTGGGACATCGCGGCCTGGTTCCAGCCGGCGCGCGAGGTCAGCGGCGACTTCTACGACGCGTACGACGTGATCAACGGCCGCTTCCTGGCGTTCGCCATCGCCGACGTGTGCGACAAGGGCATCGGCGCGGCGCTGTTCATGGCGCTGATCCGCAGCCTGTTGCGGCAGGCCGCCGCAGCCGAGCAGTCCGATGTCGAGCCCAGCGCCGCCCTGGTGCTGCGCGCGGTCCGGACCACCAACGACTACCTGATGGCGAACCACATGCATCAGGCGTACTTCGCGACCCTGTTCTTCGGGGTGGTCGATCCGCGCACCGGGGACCTGGTCTTCATCAACTGTGGCCACAACCCGCCGGTGATCCGGCGGGCGGACGGGACGCAGCAGCGACTGGAACCGACCGGCCCCGCGCTGGGCATCATGCCGGACGCCCGCTTCGAGCTGGGCCGGGCCAAGCTGCATCCGGGCGACCTGCTGTTCCTCTACACCGACGGGGTGCCGGAGGCGAAGAACTGCGATGGTGAGTTCTTCGGCGACGAACGGACCAGCTCGGTCCTCGTCGAGGGCGGCACCGCCGAGGCGGTGGTCGACCGGTTCGCCACGGCGATCCGTACCCATTCGGGGACGGCCGACCAGTTCGACGACGTCACCATGCTCGGCCTGCGCCGGCAGCCAACCTACGGGGAGCCCATATGAGAGTCCTGTTGCTGTCCTGGGAGTACCCGCCACTCATGGTGGGCGGTCTCGGCCGCCACGTGTACGCGTTGTCGCGGGCGTTGGCGGCGGCCGACCACGAGGTGACGGTGGTGACCCGGGCGCCGGGCGGCACCCCGTCGACCACGGCCGAGCGGGACGGCGGGCTGACCATCGTCCGGGTCCCCGAGGACGCGCTGCTGACGCCGGGCGGTGAGCACGCACCGTTCGCCGCCGCGCTGGCGGTCAACCACGCGCTCACCCGGGCCGCGCTGAAGGTCGCCCGCTCGGCGGCGTTCGACGTGGTGCACGCCCACGACTGGCTGGTCGCGCACAGCGCGGTGACGGTACGCGAACAGGTCGGCATCCCGCTGGTCACCACGGTGCACGCCACCGAGGCGGGCCGGCACCAGGGCTGGCTGCCGGGCGACCTGAGCCGCTCCATCCACTCCGTGGAGTGCTGGCTGGCGAACCAGTCCGATCGGGTGGTGGTCTGCTCCCACTACATGCGCTGGGAGGTCCACCAGGCGCTGCACGCCCCGGCCGAGCGCATCCACGTGATCCCGAACGGCGCCGAGCCGGACCAGTGGGCGGCCGAGGCGGACCGGATCGGCCGCGCCCGCGTGCGCTTCGCGGGCCACGGCCCGCTGCTCGGCTTCGCGGGCCGCCTGGTGTATGAGAAGGGCGTCCAGGACCTGATCGCCGCGCTGCCGACACTGCGCGCGCAGCACCCGGGGCTGCGGCTGGTGATCGCGGGCGACGGCCCGTACGCGGGTGAGCTGAGGCAGCAGACCGACGCGCTGCACCTGCGCGACGCGGTCTCCTTCGCCGGTTTCCTCGATGGTGACCTGGCCGCCACGATGGCGGCCACCGACGCGATGGTGGTGCCTTCGCGGTACGAGCCGTTCGGCATGGTCGCGATCGAGGCGTCCGCCGCGGGCGCCCCGGTCGCGGCGGCGGCCACGGGCGGTCTGAAGGAGATCGTCGAGCCGGGCCGGACCGGCATGACGTTCCGCCCGGGTGAGCCGGAGGGGCTGGGCCGGGCGGTGTCCCGGCTGCTGGCCGACCGGTCGGCGGCGGCGTGGATGGTCCGCACCGCGCAGCGGATGGTCGCCGACCGGTACTCCTGGGCGGCCATCGCGAACCGCACCGTCGAGCAGTACGCCCGGGCCCGGCGCGACCCCCGCCCGGATGGCATGGCCGAGCGGCTCGCGCTGCCCGAGGGCAACCTGCTCTTCACCTGACCGGCTACAGCACAGACCGCCCCCACGCGGAAAGAGCGGGGCACCGGATCTCTCCGGTGCCCCGCTCTTCTTCGTACGTGTCGCCGTCAGCCCGGCAGCTTGTCGCCGAACTCGAGGCTGTAGTGGAAGCCGACCAGGCGGATCGTGCGCTGGATGGCCTCGTTCGCACCGACCAGCGAGATCTTGACCCCGGACGGCCACTTCTGCCGCAGGTACGCGATCAGCCGCAGCCCGCCCGAGGACAGGTAGTTCACGTCCGTCATGTCCAGCACCACGGCGTCGACCCGGTGCTGCGCCGCGAGGTCGACCTCGCGGCGGAAGTCGGGCCCGCTGAGCGTGTCGAGCATCCCGCCCATGGTTATCAACGCGATCGTTCCGGTGTGTCTCACCCTTGCGGTAAAGCCCACAACCTTTCCCCTCCCCCGTGAGCACGATCCCACAAAGATCGATGCAGGCCGATCTATTCTACTGTGGACGCGCCACCAGCACGACGGAGGACCGCGGCCCCACCCAGACCGAGCGCTGGTTGTCCACCGGCTGCTCGAACCCGGGCAGGATGGCCCCGCCACCGGTCAGCGAATCCGCCCAGGTGTCGGCGAACAGGTGCCACCGCAGACCCTCCGGCAGTGCCGGCAGCTCCACGTCGTGACCCTCCCAGTGCGCGTTCGCCACCTGGTAGACGAAGTCCGAGGCGCCGTCCGCACCCGGACCGGTACGCAGCACGCCGAGCAGCCGGCTGTCCTGCGACCAGTCCGCGTTCCACGCCCGCACCCCGTGCCAGCTGACGTCCGGGTACCCGGTGCCGGTCACGTCCTGCCCGGTCGGGTGCAGCGGCGATCGCAGCAGCGGGTGCGCCGCCCGGAACGCGATGCAGTTGCGGACGAAGTCGAGCAGCTCGCTGTTCTTCTCGACCAGCGTCCAGTCGAACCAGCTCAGCGGGCTGTCGTGGCAGTACGCGTTGTTGTTGCCACCCTGGCTGCGGGCCACCTCGTCACCGGAGTAGATCATCGGCACGCCGTGGCTGGTGAGCAGCAACAGGAACGCGTTCTTCATCTGCCGCAACCGCAGCGCGAGCACCTCGGCGTCGTCTGTCGGCCCCTCGATGCCGCAGTTCCAACTTCCGTTGTCGTCGTTGCCGTCCCGGTTGTCCTCGCCGTTGGCCTCGTTGTGCTTGCCGTTGTACGACACCATGTCGTTCAACGTGAACCCGTCGTGGCACGTGATGAAGTTGATCGACGCCATGGTGCCGCGCGTCGCGTACAGGTCGGGCGAGCCGACGATCCGGGTCGCCAGGTCGCCGATCTTGCCCGGCTCGCCGCGCAGGAAGTCGCGGACCGTGTCGCGGTACTTGCCGTTCCACTCCGACCAGCGGCCGTAGTTCGGGAACGCGCCGACCTGGTAGAGGCCGCCCGCGTCCCACGCCTCCGCGATCAGCACGCAGTCGCGCAGCAGCGGGTCGTACGACAGCGCCTCCAGCAGCGGCGGGTTGGCCAGCGGGGCGCCGTCCTCGCCGCGGTCCAGGATGGCCGCGAGGTCGAAACGGAACCCGTCGATGTGGAACTCGCTGGCCCAGTACCGCAGGCAGGACAGCACGTAGTTGCGGACGATCGGGTGGTTGCAGTTGAACGTGTTCCCCGTGCCGCTGAAGTTGAAGTAGTACCCCTCGGGCGTGAGGATGTAGTACGTCCGGTTGTCCAGGCCCCGGAAGTGGATCGTGGGGCCTTCCTCGTTGCCCTCGGCCGTGTGGTTGAACACCACGTCCAGCAGCACCTGGATGCCGGCCGCGTGCAGCTCCTTCACCAGGTTCTTGAACTCGTCGACCTGCATGCCGAACGGGCCGGTGGCGGCGTACCCGGCCTTGGGCGCGAAGAAGCCCACGGTGGAGTAGCCCCAGTAGTTGACCAGCATCTCGCCGGTGGCCGGGTCGATCCGGCTGTTCTCGAACTCGTCGAACTCGAAGACCGGCATCAGCTCGACGCAGTTGACCCCGATCGACTTCAGGTACGGGATCTTCTCCACCAGGCCCGCGTACGTGCCCGGTGCCGACACCCCGGAGGAGGGGTCGCGGGTGAAGCCGCGCACGTGCATCTCGTAGATGACCAGGTCCTCGTTCGGGATGCGCAGCGGCCGGTCGTCGTCCCAGTCGAAGTCGTCGAAGGCCAGCTTGGACCGGTACTGGTACGGGTCGTTCCAGTCCGGCTGCCGCCCCCAGACCTCACGGCCGGACATCGCCCGCGCGTACGGATCGGCCAGGATCTTCTCCGGGTCGAACCGGTCGGCGATGTGTGCGTTCTGCGGCCCGCGCACCCGGTAGCCGTAGTCGAGGTTCTCGTAGTCCAGGCCGAACACGGTGATGGCCCAGACGCCGCCGATGCGGAACTCGTGCGGGATCGGGATCTCGGCCATCGGGGTGTGCTCGCCCGAATGGAACAGCACGAGCGAGACCGCCTCGGCCGCGCTGGAGTAGACGGAGAAGTTCACCCCGCCCGGGACCAGCGTCGCCCCGAACGGCATGTGCCGCCCGAGGCGCACGCCGTACCCGGCGATCTGGTGGGTGGGGTACGAGTCGATCCGGTCGCGGACGACGTGCACGGGGGCGGTCATGAAGCCACCTTCTCTTCGATCTTCTGGTTGCTGTCGTCGGCGGCGTCCTGCAGGACCGCCACTCCGCCTTCCACGTCGTCGGCGACGAGGAAGAAGCGGAGGAAGCCGGTCGCCCGCAGGGCCAGGTGCAGGTCGCCGGAGACCCCGACGACGCAGACCTTGCCGTCCAGCGCCTGTGCCTGGCGGTAGATCGCCAGCATGGTGCGCAGGCCGTCCTGCGAGACGTGCGGAACCCCGGAGAAGTCGAGCAGGACCGGCTGCCGGTCCAGCAGGATCTCCACGATGCCGTCGTGCACTTCTTGCGCGTACCCGCCGTCCAGCGTCCCGACGATGCGGGCCACGGTGACGTCGCTGACGCTGTCCTTGGTGATGTGCATGTCCGTCCTTTCGCGCATTCCAGGCGAACCGGCGACGGCCACCGGACCCGGCCGGGACGGCACGGGTCCGGTGGCGGTCACCGGGGTGCGAGGTGGATTAGGCGGTCGGGGTGAGCCGGACCTTGACGGTGAGCGAGCTCTGCGACTCCGGCAGGTCGACGGTCATCGCGATCGGGTCGAAGGTCTCCCACGGCTTGCCGTCGATCTCGACGTCGGTGAGCCGGACCCGGCCCTCGGGCAGCAGGTCGGGCGCGACCCGCAGCGTACGGTTCGCGTCCGGCCGCGGCTTGAACCACAGGTCCAGCGGCTGCTTGGTGATCAGCAGGTTGGTGTAGACGGCGCTGAGGTAGCACAGCTCCGCCGAGTGGTACATGCTCATCGAGTGGCTGCCCTTGAGCCGCTCCGTGCCCAGCAGGTACGGCATGCCGCTGGCCAGCACGTTGAAGTAGACCGCGCCCTCGTCGTGGTCCAGGAAGAAGGTGTTGTAGAAGCCCTCCGCCTGCCGCGCCTGGGCCTGGTTGGCCTCGCCGCCGATCGAGCCGAACAGGATCAGGTACGCGAGGATGGCCTGCTCCTGCTGCCACCACGCCTTGCGGTCGTGCCAGGCGAACCGGTGCCACTCCTCGCCCGGCTGCAGCACCCGCTCGACCACGTCGTACCAGCCGCCGCGCTGCTGGTCGGACCCCTTGGCCGGCATGATCTCC
The DNA here is from genome assembly GCF_004217545.1 of Krasilnikovia cinnamomea. Taxonomy (NCBI): domain Bacteria; kingdom Bacillati; phylum Actinomycetota; class Actinomycetes; order Micromonosporales; family Micromonosporaceae; genus Krasilnikovia; species Krasilnikovia cinnamomea. The sequence continues at coordinate 3,516,445 of NZ_SHKY01000001.1, read as the reverse complement.
GCGATCTTCTCGGCCAGCCCGCGGTAGCTGTCCTTGGGCTTGACCGCGTGCATGCGCATGAGGTTCCACGCGATCTTCAGGTTGTGGCCGACCACCGCCCGGTTCTGCTGCCAGGTGTGGCCGAGGTCGTGCGTCCAGTCGTGGAAGAACCGCTCGTTGACGAACGGGCTGACCTCGTAGTCCGGGAAGTGGTCCACGATCGTGTCGAACGTGCGCTCCAGCATCTCCGCATGCCGCTGCTCGCCGGTGGCCAGCAACAGGTTGATCAGGTACGCGGGGGCGTGGTCGCCGACCGAGTTCCAGTTCTTGCGGGACTTGTTGAACTTCAGCGACTCGTGGTGCGGGCTGAGCAGCACCGGGTCGATGTGCGAGTAGTAGCCGCCGCCCGCCGTGTCCCGGTAGTACTTCTCGAACAGCCGCAGCGTTGCGTCCGCGTCGTCGGAGATCCGCGGGTCGCCGGTGACCCGGAACGTCTGGGTCGGCCCGGCCAGCGCGTAGATCTGCTCGTACATCGGGACGGCGTCGTAGTCGTCGTCGAACTCCGAGGTGAACAGCTTGCGCTCGTAGTCACCCTCGAGCTTGATCCCGTGGTACCAGTAGACGACGTCCGCGTCGGTGTCCACGAAGCGCATGTGGTCGCGCAGGTACTCGGTGCCCTTCTCGGCGATCTCGAGGTATTCGTCGTTGCCGGTCAGCATGTACGCCGACGCCATTCCGTACACCATTCGGGAAATGGTGTCGGTCTCCTGCACGTGGCTGTCGGTCTTCTCGCCACCGAGCCGGATGTTGGTCCGGTAGTTCTTGTAGTCGATGGGGCCGTGACCGAACTGCGCCTTGCGGTAGAAGCCGGCCAGGGAGTCGATCTGGTCGACCCACCAGTTCGGCCGCTCGAAGTTGAAGTCCTCGACGCCGCGACCCATGAAGACCAGCCGCTTGGCCACGTAGTTGTACGCGCCGCCCTCGGGGTAGAACACGCCGTAGGCGAACAGCGTCCGACCGGGCGTGAGCATGTCGTCCACGTGCCCGCTGGCGTCCGCGTACGGCTCGTCGAGGTTGCGCAGGAGCTCGGCGGACATCCCGTCGGACAGCCGTACGTCGAAGCGCCGGCCGTCGATGGTCCGCAGCCCGAAGACCCCCTTCCCCCGGTCGTATTCGGTCACGCTTCCCGCAATGGTGTCCATGAATGGAAAGCGCATGTCTTCGGTCATGATCGACCCTCCCTGAGGCAGCAAGCTGACGTGGCGGCCTTGCCGGATTTGGCGAACGGTAGGGATGTATCGTCGCCAGCGGCCTTCGACAGCGTCAACGGAGTTCGCTGTGGACGGTCCTTCGCCGCGTGATCCGCCGACCATTTTCGTCAAGTCCGCCGCGCAGTTCGCGGCCTCCAAGTCCACATTTTCTGCGGGCCACTTCGCGGCCGTCCCGACCGCCGCGGCGGTCGGGAGTGCCGTCGACGACGCAGCGGGTGGCGCGCCGCCGTTCGCGCGAAGCGGGGTATCGCCGGATCTTGAAGAGGTCTGGTCAGCTCCTGACCCGGATTCTTCAAGATTGCGGGCAGGCCCACCGTCGCCGTATGACGGCAAACCCGCGGCGAGACGGCCGGGGGTTTGCCGTCATACGGCGACGGAAGAGCGGGCCGCGGCCCGGAGGCCGCGACCCGCTTCGGGGGAGCCGGTCGATCAGGCGCCGGGTGCGCGGCCGAGCATCAGCAGATCCACCAGGGTGAAGTCCGGTCCGGCGCTGGGCAGCGTCGGACGCCAGTCCGGGTCGACGGTCAGGTAGGCGTCGGCGTCGGCGCGCAGCAGTCCGATGAGGACCTCGGCCACGATCCGGCCGCCGACCGGCCCGAGCCGGTCCCCACGGGCCCGGTGCTGGGCCTCCTTGAGCACGTACAGCCAGAGTGGGGTGGCGCCACCCCACTCTGGCCCGGCCTCCTCGCGGCTCAGCGGCTTCTCGCCGAGCAGCTCGGCGACCGCCTCACCGGCGGGCAGCGCGGTGGCCTGCCCGCGCAGCAGGTCACGGACCGCCAGCGAGCGGTACGCGTCCACCGGCACGTCGCCGGTCACCTCGCGGGGCAGGGCGATCAGGCTGGCCGGCAACCCACCGTCGAGGCGCTTGGCGCGCTGCGCGGGCGGCTCGCCGGGCAGGTCGAACACCTGCGCCCAGTCCAGCCGGTGCTCGGGCGGGATCGGCCCGTGCCCGAACAGGTCGGGGAACAGCGGGTAGAAGGTCCCGTCGGGCTGCATCCGGTAGCGGTGCCGGATCTGGCCGTGGCCGTAGCGGTAGGCCGCGTCGGCGAACTCCAGCGGGATGTACGCCTCCCCCACGCCCGGCGAGAAGTAGCGCGCGCCGTCGTCGAGGATCTCGCGGACCAGCTCGGGCCCGACCAGCCGGGGCAGGAAGTCGTGCACCACGATCCACTGGTAGTGCCACGTCAGGGAGCGCCGCGCCTCGTCGAAGAGATCGTCCTCGCCGACCCCGTCCTCACGCAGCCGGTCCACCAGCCGGTTGTGCGCGTGCAGGAACGCCAGGTGCAGGTGGGCGACGAACGTGTGCACATCGTTGCGCGGGTCGCCGATCAGCGCGGTGCCCTGCCAGTTGCGCGGCAGGTCGAAGCCGTCGGCGCTGGTGAGCAGCTTGGCCGTGTCCTGGGCGTCGTACAGGAACGGCGTGCCGACCGGGCCCTCGGCGTGCACCATCTCCAGGTTCAGCCGGGGTGAGCGGGCGTTGCGCAGCGCGACCACGTCGGCCCGCACCCCGACCGGCGACCGGTCCGCGGTGATGTCGTGCGCGACGAACTGCCCGAAGAACGGCCAGCCGGCCGCCTCGTTGGCGTCGTCGGCGGAGTGTCCGCTGAGCATCCCCCGGGTCGGGAAGTGCGAGGCGTCGCAGATGCCGCCGGGGGTGCCCGCCGCGTACAGGGCGTCCGGGTCGGCGGCCAGCGGGTCTAGACCCGGGAAGAGCCGCCCGTAGCGGGCGCCCGCGGACGGCGCGTCGACCAGGCGTCCCGGGGCGAGGCAGTGGTCGCGGACGGTACGGCGCTCGGACGCGGTTGCCGTCACGCGAGCTCCTCCGGAAGCAGGAACAGCGAGTCGGGGTAGCACCAGCCCCAGTCCTCGCCCGGCTCCATGGAGCGGACCAGCGCGTGCTGGGTCCTGCGCCAGTGCGCGGTGGCGTGCCGGCGCGGCGAGTTGTCGCAGCAGCCGACGTGGCCGCAGTTCAGACATTCGCGCAGATGCACCCAGCGGGTGCCCTCACGCAGGCAGTCCTCGCAGCCGTAGCTGGTGCTGGGCGTGACCTCGCCCAGGCCCTCCAGGTGCGTGCAGGACTTGCCGGTCGGGTTGCCCTCGGCATCCCCGACCACGATCCACGTGCTCATCTCGACGGTCCTTTCGCGGGGCGGGTCAGTCAGCCTTGAGCTCGGGTGGGTACAGGAAGTAGTTGGCGGCCGAGGCCGCCTGGGCGCCCTCGTGCACGGCCGCGGTGACCTGGTGCGAGTGCAGGGCGGTGACGTCGCCCGCGGCGTACACGCCGGGCACCGAGGTCTTCTGTTCCGTGTCGACGTCGATCCAGCCGCTGGGGGCGAGGCGTACGCCGAGCTGCTGGGCGAGTTTCGTCTCCGGGGTCGCGCCCTGGATGCTGAACAGCGAGTCCAGCTCGATGCGCAGGCCGCCGCGAGTGTTGACCGCGGTCATCATCCCGTCGTCGCCCTCGACCTCGTGGATGTGGTCGTCGATCACCGGGATGTTCGCGTTGTCGAGCCGCTTGCGGAACTTGGGGCTGATCTCGTCGGCGTGGCTGTTGGTCAGCAGCTGGACCCGGTCGGTCAGGCTGTGCAGCTGCATCGCCTCACCGGCGGCGGCGTCGGTGTGCCCGACGACCAGGATGCTGCGCCCGCGGTTCTCGTAGCCGTCGCAGGTGATGCACCAGAACATGCTCCGGCCGACGTACGACTCCCAGCCGGGGAAGTGCGGGAAGTGGTCGAGTACGCCGGTGGCCAGCACGACCACCCGAGCGTGCCAGCGGTGGTCACCCTGGCCCTGCGCGGTGAAACCGGACTCGCCGTCGCCGCTGATCCGGCTGATCACGTGGTGCACGATCTTGATCTGCTCGTACGGCGCGAGCTGCTGACGGGCCAGTTCGCGCAGGCCGATCGTGGCGATGCCGTCGGGAAAACCGAGGTAGTTGCGGTTCTTCTGATGATGGGTGGACCGCCCGTGCCCGGTGTCGAACACCAGCACGGTGCGGTTGTAGCGGGCCAGATAGAGCGCGGCCGACAGTCCGGCCGGGCCGCCGCCGACGACGATCGCGTCCGCGCTGGTTCCGGAGGCGGGCTCGTTGGTGGTCACAGGATTTTCCCTCCACAGTCACCGGGACATCCCGGGTCCGGCCGGTCGGGACGGCGGGCCACGACAGGCCACACGGGACGCGCGGGCGCGCGACCGGAGACTACGCATGGTGATAGGCCCCCGACCGATAGCACTCGCCGAGCCTGACACACCCGCGCGCACCGCCACCCGCCCGCCGATACCGCGGTGCCGTACTGCGTCAAGTCGAGCGGCACAGTGCGTCAGGTCGCACGCCCTGTCCGCAACACCGTGATCAGCTTGAATGATCGGATCTCCAGCACTTCGGAAGCGGCTCGGAATCTTTCCGAATACGATGCGGCTACCAGGGATAATTGATGTATCAAAGAAATTTACAAGCCGCTTTCATTAGCAGGGAATAGCCATTTATGGGTCCACCCGACGGGTATATCGGCTGACCACACGGAGTCACGGTAGAGCCGAACGACCGATCCGTCGTTCGGCCGAACAGCCGATTTTAAGGTCTGCCCAAAAGGGCGACAGTGTGGCGTCCATCACCCGAAATCCGTTGCGGCGTAATGCATTCCGCATCGTCAGGGTACCTGCGGGCACCCAGGTGGATCACCGGTCGGCCGCCGAAGCCACCCAATCCGGACTCATGGGCCGAGACCACGCCGACCCTCATTTCCTACCGCCATATACGCCGTATGTGAACGCACTGGGAACCGGTACCAGGCGGTAGTCCAAAAGAAAGGTCGCACTACGTCGAGTAGGCGATATCCCAACCACTTGCTTCAATCCATAATGGAGATCGGTCTACAGAGGAGCGCCGCACAACGGGGGGAGTACCAGGTGACTGAACCCATCACCACAAGATCACAATGGAGCGAGGAGGACTTCCGCAGTTTCTGCGGAGACGTCTTCGCCTCGCTCGGCCGTACGGACCAGCGCAACGCCGCTGAGACGTACCTGTACGGCCTGCTCAACTGCTCGGGCCGCAAGTCCATCCGCCGGCTCGTGGAGACCGCGCCCGGCCGCAGCGAACAGTCCCTGCAACAGTTCATCAACCAGAGCCCGTGGGACCCGGAGCCGATCCGCCGGCGGCTCTTCGAGCGGCTGGTGCAGCACCTCAAGCCCTCCGCGTACGTGATCGAGGAGGTGCACTTCCCGAAGCACGGCCGCTACTCGGCGGCCGTGGAGCGGCAGTACGTGCACACGCTCGGGCGGGTGTCCAACTGCCAGCTCGCCATCACGGTCACCCTCACCGACGAGGACCTGACGGTCCCGATCAACTGGCGGCTGATGGTCCCCGAGGCGTGGGGCCGCGACGCCGAGCGCCGGACCAGGGCGCGGATGCCGAACCACGAACTGCCCCGGCCGTACTGGCAGTACCAGGTCGAGGTGCTGGACGACATGGCGCTCGAGTGGGGCCTGCCGTCCGCGCCGGTGGTCGTCGACACGGCCAACCGCACCAACATCGAACCGTTCCTGGCCGGCCTCGAGCAGCGTCGCCAGCCGTACCTGGTGCACGTCAGCCCCACCCAGCGGGTTTGGTACGAGACCACCGGCAACCGCACCCCCCGGCCGCAGATGGCCAGCCTCGGCGACACGCAGACTCTGCCGTGGCACCTGACCGTCAGCGACCTGATCGCCCGTACCTGGAACCTGCCCCGCGAGACAGTCGAGTGGCGACACGAGGGCGCCACTGGGCTGCGTTCGCAGTTCCTCCAGCTGCCCGTCCGGGCGACCCTGTCCGACGGGGTCGCGGGGCGGGCACACGGTCCCGCACCACAGCGCATGCTGCTGTGCGAGTGGCCGCTCGGCAAGGCCCGGCCGCGCGGCTTCTGGCTCACCAACATGGTCGACCGCCCGCTGTCCGACCTGGTCTCGCTCGCCAAGATCCGGTTGCAGGCGGGCCCGCGGCTGGAGGCGTTCGCCGACCGGTACGGCCTGCGCGACTACGAGGGCCGTACGTTCGCCGGCTGGCACCACCACGTCGCCCTGTGCAGTGCGGCATACACCTACGACGTGATCTCGGAACGGACCGGCACGAAGTGCCCCAGTGACGAGGATCGCCTGGAGTACGTTGCGTCCTGATGGCTGCCGGGGCACGCTGGCAGCCGTTGACCTGACCGCTGGGCATCGGCAGCTCAGCAGCGCCGGGCAGGGGCGGCGCCGCTCAGTGCCGGCCGTGCGGCAGCTCGGTCAGGCGGCAGCTCGGTCAGGGGGCAGCTCGGTCAGGCGGCAGCTGGGTCAGGCGGCAGCTCGGTCACGGGGCAGCTCAGCGAAGCCGGGCGGCAGCGACGACGAGCAGGCGGTGTCGACCGTGACGGCCGGGCGTCAGCGAAGCCGGGCGGCAGCAGAACGCCGACGGCGCCGGATCACTCGGATCCGGCGCCGTGAGCGGCAGCGCTCGCCGTGAACGTCAGCGCCGGCGTCAGTCCACCTGCCGACCACCTCGGTGTCAGGCGCGGTCGGTGAAGTCGACGCGCTCGCCGACCGGGCCGTAGGTGAACCCGCCCATCGAGCTGATGAAGTCGGCGGGGAAGCCCAGCTCGATCGCGCTCGCCTCGTCCAGCCGGCGGATCGCGTCCTCCGGCAGCTCCAGCTCGGCCGCGCCGAGGTTGTCGGTCAGCTGCTCCAGGCGGCGGGCGCCCAGGACCACGTGCAGGTTGGGCCGGCCGGCCCTCAACCAGGCCAGTGCCACCTGCGACGAGCTGGCGCCCAGCTCGTCGGCGACGGCGTCGACCGTCCGCGCGATCGCCAGCTCCCGCTCGTCGATATCCTCGGCCCGGACCCGGGTGTGCTGCGTTGTCGGGGTGGACCGGGTGAACTTGCCGGACAGCACGCCCCGGGCCAGCGGCGACCAGGCGGCCACGGACAGCCCCATCGCCTCCGCCATCGGCAGCAGCTCCCGCTCCGCGTCGCGCTGCACCAGGCTGTACGGCAGCTGCACCCCGGCGAACGGGGTCCAGCCCCGCCAGTCGGCGAGCGTGTTGGCGCGGGAGATCACCCAGGCCGGGGTGTCCGAGATGCCCACGTAGAGGATCTTGCCGGCGCGGACGGCGTCGTCCAGCGCGCGCATCGTCTCCTCGATCGGCGTGGCCGGGTCCCAGATGTGCACCCAGAGCAGGTCGATCCGGTCCGTGGCCAGCCGGGTGAGGCTGGACTCGATCGCCCGGGTCAGGTTCTTGCGGTGGTTGCCGGACGCGTTCGGGTCGGTGCCGTCGGACGAGAGCGTGTACTTGGTCGCCACGACCATCCGGTCGCGGTCCTGCTTGATCAGTTCACCGACGATGCGTTCGCTCTCGCCCTCGGTGTACTTGTCGGCGGTGTCGATGACGTTGCCGCCGGCCTCGACGAATGCCGTGTACAGCTTGCGGCATTCGTCGAGCGGCGCGCCCCAGCCCCAGTCCGTGCCGAAGGTCATCGTGCCGAGGAACATCTCGGACACCCGCAGACCGGTACGGCCTAGTGTGCGGTATCTCAACGTGGGTTCCCCCCGCTCGTCTGATGTGTACCGCGCAGGCTAGCTCGGTGATGTGACATCCGTCTTATGCGCTCGGTCCGGAATGGACGTGCGCGGCCAGCAGGTCGGCCGGGTCGGCGTCGCGGTACCCCTGGCTGACCTCGACAATCACGCCGTCGGGGTCGGTGAGCCAGACGCTGTGCCAGCCCGCGATGAAACTGTCGAATTTCAGCGGCCCCAGCGACACCGGGATGGCGTCACCCACCCGCTCCAGGAACGCGTCCAGATCGTCGGTCTGGAACGCCAGGTGCCGGGCGATCCCGTGGTACGCCGGGCCGTCCGCGCTCACCGCGAACGGGGTGGCATCGGTGGTCGCGAACAGCTCCAGGTAGACGTCGCCCTGACGGAGGAAGATGATCTCCGCGCCCCCGTCCAGCTCGACCACCCTGGCCCGCTCGAAACCAAACCAGCGCGCGTAGAACTCTTCGGTGACTTTCTGGTCGGCGCAGTTGAGCGCGACATGCGACCAGCGCAGCGCGGGCGCGGCCGGTCCCGAAGCAGCCCGTCCCGAAGCAGCCGATCCCGCCGCGAGCGCGGTCACGACCGGCGCCGTTCGATCAGCCGGTCGATGATCTGCCGGGCGAACAGGTGCGCGTGCATGCCGGTGCGCCCGGTCACCAGGTCGTCGCCGTCCTCGACCACGTCAGCGTCGACGTACTCGGCGCCCATGTTGCGGACGTCGCCGACCAGGTTGTTGTGGCAGACGACCTTGCGGCCGCGGATCGTCTCGGGGATCGGCGCCAGCAGCCAGAAGCCGTGGCAGATGATCCCCTTGAGGATGCCCGGCTCGTCGAACGCCCGGCGCACCAGGTCGACCGCCGGGGCCAGCTTGCTCACGTCCTCGGTGTAGCGCAGCCGGTCGGACACCATGCCCGAGGGCACGATGACCGCATCGTACGAGCGCAGCGTCTCGTCGTCGATCCCCTCTACACTCATCGACGCGGTGAACGGCGCCCGCCACTCGTGCCCGCTGAAGGTGATCTGGTCCTGGCCCCAGAGCCGGGTCAGGAAGTGCACCTCCGCGCCCTCCTCGGCGAAGCGGCGCTGGTAGTAGTGGATCTCGGGCTCGAAGAAGTCGCTCTCCACCAGGACGGCGACCTTCGCACCGGACAGCGGGCCTTGACGCAGCGCGACGTCAGCCATGACGGCTCTCCTTGATCAGATCGGCGGCCTTCTCGGCGATGGCGACGATGGCCGTGTGGCAGTTGCCGGACGGCACGGCCGGCATCACGCTGGCGTCCACCACGCGGACGCCCTCCACGCCACGGACCTTCAGCGACGGGTCCACGACCGCGAGGTCGTCGACCCCGATCCGGCAGGACCCGGCCTGGTGGTGGTAGCAGTCCGCGCGGTTGCGCACGAACTCCTCGATCTCCTTGTCGGTCCGCACGTCCGCGCCGGGCAGCAGCTCACCCTTGAGCAGGCCCTTGAACGCGGGCGCGGCGAAGATGTCGCGGGACATCTTGACGGCCTGCACCATGCGCTCCACGTCGGAGTGGTCGCCCAGGTAGTTCGGGTCGATCAGCGGCGCGGCGAACGGGTCCGCCGAGGCCAGCCGCACGCTGCCGCGCGAGTTCGGGCGGACCACGCCGGGCAGGATCGACACCGCGTTCGGGTGGTTCTGCCCGACGATGATGTCGAACGGCACGTGTACGAACGCCAGCTGCAGGTCGGGCGCGGGCAACCCCGGCTGCGACCGGGTGAACAGCGCCGACTCGGAGAGGTTCTGCCGCCCCGGCTGGACCGGGTCGACGGTCTCCGCGATCAGGCCGGTGAGCACGTGGTTGTGGAAGTTCTCCCCCACACCGGGCAGGTCGGCCACCACGTCGATGCCGTGCTGGCCCAGCAGGCCCGCGGCGCCGACACCGGAGAGCTGCAGCAGCTTCGGCGACTCGATGGCGCCGAGGCAGACCAGCACCTCGCGGGCCGCGCGTACCTCGCGGTCGCCCGGCTCGGCCAGCTTGACGCCGGGCAGCGTACGGCCCTCGCCCGAGGCACCGGCCGGCTCCTGCTGGCGGTAGGCCACGCCGGTGCACCGGCCGCCGGAGAACAGCAGCTTCGCTGCCGTCGCGTCGGTGCGCAGCGTCAGGTTCGGGCGGGACAGCGCCGGCTCCAGGAAGTCGGCCAGGGCGCCGTGGCGCTTGCCGTCCTTCACGTCGATGTGGTGCCAGCCCGTACCGATCATTTCCGGGCCGTTGAAGTCGTCGACCTCGGGGTGGCCGAGGTCCTTGCAGGCGTCGATGAACACCCGCGACAGCGGGTTCGCGTCCGGGCCGCCAGCGTTGATCACCGTCTGCCGCTGCTCCAGCTTGCGGAAATACGGCTCCAGATCCGTGTACGACCAGCCGGCCGCGCCCTGGTAGGCCCAGTTGTCGAAGTCCGACCGGTGCCCCCGGATGTGCATCATGATGTACAGGTTGCTGCTGCCGCCGGGGAGCTTGCCGCGCGGCTCGTACACCTGCCGGCCGCCCAGGCCCGGCTGCGGGACCGTGGTGTAGCCCCAGTCCACGCCGCTGCCGAGCAGCGTGTACCACAGCGGCGCGTTGTCCACGTTGGCCGGTACGAAGCTGCCACCGGCCTCCAGCACCAGGACGCTGACGTCCGGGTCCTCGCTCAGCCGGTTCGCCAGCACCGATCCCGCGGTGCCGCCGCCGACGATGACGTAGTCGTACGTTTCCGTGGTCACTTGTCCCCCTCGGGCGTGAGGGCGGCGCGGAAGGGCACCGTGTCGTGGAAGTTGGCCATGTATGTGATGCGCCCGCCGGTCACCCGGAAGTAGTTCGCCACGTTCGCCTCGATGCGGCCGCCTGAACTCGTGACGGCGGAGATGCGCGAGACCACGGCGGCCTCGTCCCCGTCGACGACGATGTGTTGCGGTCGGTTCGCGAAGCTGGCGTACATGTCCGGGAAGCCCTTCATCATGTTGCGAAGGGTTTCCTGGCCTTCGATGTGACCGGCGAGCTGCTCGTCCATGACCTGCTCGGCGGCGAACAGGTCGCACCATGCGTCCCAGTCGCCGGCGTTGGCCAGCCGGTAGTAACTGTCCACAACTTCCCTGGTGTCCATCGGTGCCCTTCCGCGTCTGTGAAGCCGGTCGGTCAGGCGGCGACGCGCGTGGCGTCGGCGGCCAGCTGCGACCAGAATTGGTTGAATTGCGTGGTGCCGTCGCCGTAGATCGCGCCGCGACCCTCGATGACCTTGCCGTCGCGCCAGCGCAGGACGTGCACGACGTCGATCTCCAGCCGGTCGTACGGCGAGGTGCTGCCGTCACGCGCGGCGGTACGGGTACCGACGTTGTGCGAGATGTCCGCCGACCAGCCGTCGGCCAGCAGGATCGCCGAACGCGTCATCACGAAGCTGCCGCCGGAGAGCTTGCCGACCTGCGACATGAAGTCGAAGAAGCCGTCCAGCCCCTCCCACCAGCCGGCCAGCTGGTGGTTGCCCGGCACGAGCCAGCGCATGTCCTCGGCCCAGTACTGCTCGATCTGCTTGCGGTCACCGGTCGCGAGGGCCTGGTAGGCGGCCTCGACCAGCTCAGTCGTGGGTGACATCAGGCCCCCACGAGCAGACGGTCGGCGACGCTCTTGAGCTGGAAGCGCGACCACATGTAGCGGTCGACCCCGTGCTGGTCGGCGGTGTGCACCTGGACCGCGCGGATCCGGCCGTTCTCGATCTCGTATGTGGTGCAGGTGGGGAAGAGGTACTCGACGCCCTCGGAGATGCCGTGCCCGTGGTGCTTCTCCACCACGGTGCCGTTGTCGAGCTCGCCGAAGTGGACGTCGTCGACGTTGATGCCGGCCTGGAAGAGGTCGGCGAAGAACGCGATGACCTCGTCGGCGCCCTTCATCGTGCCGGACAGCGGGTGGTGACCGGGCATGGCCCAGGTGATCTCCGGGTGGAACACCTCGGTCTTGATGGTGTCCATCTCGCCCTTGCCGAAGAGGTCGTACATCCTCAATACGAGATCGGTGTTAGACATTGTGGTTCCTTTCCTTACTGGGGATACCGTCGCGGACGCGACGGGGTCACAGCGACGCCGAGCCCGGCATGGGCTTGAGTGCGTCGACGATGTACGTCTTGATCTGGGGGGTGCCCCCGGGGCCGGGCACGACCTCCCACGTCTGGTACGCGTCGAACCCGAGCCACTCGCTCTTCGCGGCCGGCGGGTTCCAGATCTTGGCTTGCCAGTTCACGACGACCTTGACCGACGCCCGGTCCGCGACCAGCTCGGAGAAGTCGACCGAGGTGACGGTGTGCACCTCGTCGAAGAACCGGTTGGTCACCGCCTTGTACCACTCGGCGAATCCTTCGTGGCCGCGCGAGGTGCCCTCCGGGAACCGCATCTCCAGGCCGTCGTCGACCAGGTAGGTGAGCGCCTCGGCCAGCTCGACGTGCTGATCGAGCGCCCGGTACCAGTCGGCCACCATGGACCGGATCGCCGCTTCGGTGAATGCCATGGAAGTGTCTCCTCAGTCGCGTACGGTGTCGTCGGTGAGTAGGTCGATGAGGAACGGCCGCCGCGCGGTGAGCAGGCGGTCCACCGCCTCGGCCACCTGGTCGGGCTTGTCGACCCGCATCCCCTCGGCGCCGAACGAGTGCGCCAGCCCGACGAAGTCCACCTCGGGATGGGACAGGTCGAAGGAGCTCGGGTACGGGTGGGCCGAGATGTGCCGCTCGTTCCAGTACTGCGCGATGTTCTTGTTGAGCAGCTCGTACCGGTGGTTGTTGCAGACCACGAACGTGGCGGGCACGTCGTGGCGCACCGCGGTCCACAGCGCCTGGTAGGTGTAGAGGCTGCCGCCGTCGCCGCTGAAGCTGACCACGGTCTTGTCCGGGTGCGCGATCTTCATGCCGACCGCGCCCGGGATGCCGACGCCCAGCGAGCCGCCCCGGGTCAGGAAGTAGTGCCCCGGCAGGCCCGGCTGCAGGTGCTTGACCACGTAGTCGGACGCGGTCAGCGCCTCGTCGAAGACCATCAGGTCCTTCGGTGCCCGCCGGGCCAGCTCGGCCAGGAACGCGTCGATCAGCGTGTCCTCGGCGGGCTGCGCCGCGGCCTTCTCCGCGCGCCGGTCCTCGATCCGGGCCGCCGCGGCCGCGTTCTGGTTCGGCGTACGCAGCCGGTCCAGCACGGTCGCGATCGCGTCCAGGGTCGGCTTCGGGTCGGCGACCAGGCCGAGAGTGACCGGGTGGTTCTTGGCGATCTCGTACGAGTCGAGGTCGACGTGCACGATCGCGGCGTCGCGGCGGAACGGCGTCTGAAGGTCCGGGAAGACCTCGGGGAACACGTACGTCCCGACGATCAGCACCGCGTCGGCGTCGGCCACCGCGGCGCGGCTGACCGGGCCGAACATGTGCCCGATCGCGCCCCGGGTCAGCGGGTGCGCGGCGGGCAGGTGGGCCTCGGACGAGTCCACGAACCACACGTCGGCGCCGAGCTTCTCGGCCACCCGGGCCAGCTCCGGCTCCGCACCGGCCACCGAGACGCCGTCGCCGACCAGGATCACCGGCCGCTGCGCCGGAGCCAGCAGCGCCGCGGCGCGGGCCACCAGGTCGGGGGCGGGCAGCGTCCGGGTGTCCGGGATGACCGTGGGCAGGACGGGCTCGTCGTTGAGCGCGTCCAGCACGTCCATCGGTAGCGCCACGAAGACCGGGCCGCGCGGCGGCGTCATGGCGATCTTGATGGCCCGCCGCAGCACCCGCAGCAGCGAGCGGTGGTCGACCACCCGGGTCGCCCACTTGGTCACCGGCTTGGCCATGGCGACCAGGTCGGCGGCCATCTGCGCGTCCATCGAGTCGTACGCGATGCCCGACTCGCCGGCCACCACGACCAGCGGCGCGTGGCCCCGCTTGGACTGGTACATCATGCCGATGCCGTTGCCCAGCCCGACGCCGCTGTGCAGTTGCAGCACGGCGGGGCCGCCGGTGGCGCGGGCATACCCGTCGGCGATGCCCGCCGCGACCGTCTCCTGCAGGGTCAGGATGTAATGAAAGTCGGGGAATTGTTCCAAGGCGTCGAGGAACCCCTGCTCGACCGTCCCCGGGTTTCCGAACATGTGCGTGATGCCGTCAGCGAGGAACTGCTCGATCATCGCTTCTTTACCGGGCCTGGCCACAATGCACCCCTTTCTTACCAGCCGTAGCGGCGGAGTCCGTCTTCCAGTACCGCGATCATCTTTTCGCCGGTACGGAAAGAGTCGGGCGTGGAACGTCCGGTGACGAACGGGTAGTCCACGACGACCGAGATCTCGTGCCCGAAATTGCCGTGGTACTCGCCGTCCGGACCGGTCGCGTCACGCAGGATGTACTCCAGCGGGTACGGCGGCGGGCCCATGTTGAAGTCGGTGTTGAGGAAGCCCGTGCCGTCCTTGTAGTCGTATTCCTTGCAGTGCCCGGTGACGTGCTTGCCGGCGATGATGCTCTGCCGGTGCTCCCAGTCACGGGCGAACGCTAGGCAGGCGACGCCGTAGCACTCCGCGCCGATCACCTTGCCGCTGCGCAGGAACGCGAGGATCAGGTCGTGCACGCGGCCGTTGTTGGCCAGGTCCACGATCGGGCCGCTGCCGCCGACGATGAGGATCGCGTCGTACTCCGCGATCTGCTCGTCCAGCTTGTCGCCGACCTGCCGGTTGTACGCCTCCAGCTTGCGCAGGTAGTCGTCCTCGCTGGTGTACGGCCGGGTGGGGTACCAGTCGGCGAGGCTGATCGGGTTGTCCAGCCGGGTCGACTCCTCGACCTCGCGGACAAGCTTGGCCACCTCGGCGGAGACGACACTGCGGCCCAGCGGCGGGTCGATGAAGTCCGGGTCGAGGCTGGGCGGAAGAGCATGCGCCCGGCGCCCGTTCGGGGTCGCGAAGACGACGTCGTAACCCCGCTCGTCGAATTGACTCAGCGGGCCGATGAGTTCTTCTCCCCAATACCCGTATTCACTGAGTACGATGAGGACTTTCTTGGTCACGGCGACTCCTTGGTCGACAAGGATCAGTGACGGCGTACTCGTCAGAGTCACCGTCCAGCGCTTTGGATAGCGAAATCCTGCGTGCCGGGGCAGCGGGGCGTCAACGCGAACAATGGGCGGTCGCCGTACGCTGCCGGATTCGAGTGCAGTCTTCGTCAAGTCAGCGGCAATGCTTGCCGGATCGGTCCACACCGGCCGCGCGGCGACGTGCCAGATCCGCCCGCATCGCACACTTCGTCAAGTCGTTGCCGACACTTCGTCGGGTATACGCCACGGCACGACCCTTTTTCGGGTCTCCGCAACCGCCGTCCTGATGCGACAATGGTCGGCATGGCCGAGCCTGAAACCAATCTCACCGAGCCGCGCCGG
Source organism: Krasilnikovia cinnamomea (assembly GCF_004217545.1). Lineage (NCBI taxonomy): Bacteria > Bacillati > Actinomycetota > Actinomycetes > Micromonosporales > Micromonosporaceae > Krasilnikovia > Krasilnikovia cinnamomea. The sequence goes on along the minus strand of NZ_SHKY01000001.1, from coordinate 3,501,285 downwards.
CCGGTTTCCAGCTTTGAACTCTTCTTCGACCTCGTCTTCGTCTTCTCGCTCACCCGGGTCACCGACCTGATCCTCAGGGATCCCCATGCCGACGGCGTGCTGCGCGGAATGCTCGTCCTGGCCCTGCTGTGGTGGGCCTGGGGTGCCTACGCGTGGCTGACCAACGCGGTCGACACCAACAGCGCCTCCGCCCGAGGGGTGGTCCTGTCCGCGATGGGCGCGTTGCTCGTCGTCGCGGTCGCCGTGCCGGAGGCCTTCGGCGAGAACGCGCTGCCCTTCGCGCTGGCCTATTTCGTCGTCCGCGTGCTGCACCTGGTGTTGTTCGCGGTCGCCGGTGGCGCCAACCGGGCCGCCATCCTGCGCCTCGCGCCCGGCAACCTGGCCGCGTCGATACTGCTCATCATCGGTGTCTTCGTACCGTCGACGGTCCAGCTCATCCTCTGGGGCCTGGCCGTGCTGATCGACTACGGCACCCCGATCATCACCGGCGTCGGTGGCTTCACCGTCCATGCCGGGCACTTCTTCGAGCGGCACGGCCTGTTCATGATCATTGCCCTGGGCGAGTCGGTGGTCGCCGTCGGCGCAGGCGTGCTGTTGACCGGAGCGCACATCACGCCGCTGCTGGCCGCCACGATCCTGCTGTCCGTGGCCGCGATCGGTGGTCTCTGGTGGGCGTACTTCGACTGGGAGGCCGCGCTCAGCGAACGCCAGCTGTCCCGGGCGATCGGTGCCGAGCGCGCCCACCTGGCCCGCGACATGTTCAGCTACCTGCACCTGCCGCTGGTCGCGGGCGTGGTCTTCATCGCGGTCGGGCTGGAGAGCGTGGTGAGCCATCCCACCCACCACATGCACGGCGTCCACGCCATCGGCCTCGGCGGTGGCGCCGCCTTGTTCATGTTCGGCTTGAGCGCGATCAGCGGCCGGCGCGGGCACCGCCCTCGCCTCGATCATCTGGTGGCCGGGCTGTTCTGCCTGCTCCTGATCCCGGTGTCCCTGCTAGTGCCGGGGGTGGTGGCGCTGGTGCTGCTGGTCGGGGTCCTGCTCGTGATCGCCTACATCGACCGCCACCACGGGCGTACCGGCTACGAACCTCGGGCGCGCGCCGCACAGGCCGTCTCCGCCGACGCCTGACCAGCCGGGTCGCCGACCGGGCCGCCAGGATCGTTGAGGAGTTCGGGTCAGGGATCGACCCGAACTCCTCAAGATCTGGCGCAGGTCAGCCGGCCTTGACCTGCACGTTGGTGGTGATGAACTGGGCCGTACCCGGCTTGACCGCCACCGGGTCCGGGACCGGGCCGGTCGGCGTCGGCTGCTGCGCGGGCGTCTGCACGGTGAACCGCACCGTGAACGTCGCGCCCTTCACCAGGATCTTCTTGCCATTCTCGGTCTGCATGGTCTTGTTGGTCGGCAGCAGCGTGATCTCCAGCGTGCCCGTGCCGGGGGTGACGAACGGCGGCGCCGTGTACGTCAACGGCCCCTTCAGCGCGACCGGCAGCTCGTCACCTTCCAGACAGACCGGATTGGTGCCGACCATGACGTTCTTGCTGCTCCCGACGAGCGGGACGGGCGCCGCGAGCTGCGGCACGATCGTCGGCGGCGGGATCGTCACCTTGATCTGGTCGCCAGTGGCGATGATGAAATCAGCCGGCATCTCCGCCTCCCTCGGTTGGCGGTTCGACCGTACCGGTTCCCGGCCCGCCAGTCAGCCCGAGTGCATCCCGCCAAGCCTGCAGAATCAGAAGCTCTGGTTGCGGGTGGCCATGTCACGCAGCAGGGCGGGTGGGCGGAACCGCTCGCCGTACGTGTCGGCGAGGTGGTCGGCCCGCTCGACGAACGCGGCAACCCCGCAGGAGTTGATGAACTGCAGCGTGCCGCCCGTCCACGGGGCGAAACCGATGCCCAGGATCGACCCGAGGTTGGCGTCGGCGGCCGAGGTCAGCACCCCCTCGCCGAAGATCCGGGCGGTCTCGACGGCCTGGATGAACAGCAGCCGGTCCCGCACGTCACGCTCGGAGACACCCGGGTCGTCGGTGGTCCACCGCTCGACCAGGCCGGGCCACAAGCGCTTGCGGCCGCCGGCCGGGTAGTCGTAGAAGCCCGCGCCCGCCGCCTTCCCGGTCCGCCCGTACTCCGAGATCATCGTGTCGAGCACGGCGTACGCCGGGTGCTCAGGCGCAGCGGCGGCGCCCGGCTGGGCGGCCAGGTCCGCGAGGGCCTGCTGGCGGATCCGCATCGCCAGGGTCAGGGTGACCTCGTCGCAGACGGCCAGCGGGCCGACCGCCATGCCGGCCTTGCGCGCCACGTTCTCCACGAGCGCCGGATGCACCCCCTCGGCCAGCAGCGCGATGCCCTCGGTGAGATAGGTGCCGAACGTACGGGAGGTGTAGAAGCCGCGGCTGTCGTTGACGACGATCGGCGTCTTGCCGATCTGCCGTACGAAATCGAAGGCGCGGGCCAGCGTCTCCGCCGAGGTCTTCTCGCCGCGGATGATCTCCACGAGCGGCATCCGGTGCACCGGCGAGAAGAAGTGCAGGCCGATGAAGCGCGCCGGATCGGGCACCGCCTCGGCAAGCCCCGTGATGGGCAGCGTGGAGGTGTTGGAAGCGATCACCGCGTCCGGCCGGGCGGCGGCCTCGGCGGCGGCCAGCACCGTGTTCTTGAGCTGCCGGTCCTCGAAGACCGCCTCGATGATCAGGTCGCAGCCGGTCAGCTCGGTGTCCGAGGCGGTCGCGGTGACCCGGGCCAGGGTCTCGGCGCGCCGCTCCGGTGACATCCGGCCCGCGCCGACCCGCTCGTCCAGCAGCGCGGCGACCTTCGCCCTGCCCGCCTCGGCCGCCTCCGCGCTGACGTCCTTCAGCACCGCCTCGATGCCGGCCGTCGCGGCGGCGTACCCGATGCCCGCGCCCATCATCCCGGCGCCGAGGACCCCGACGCGCGCGACGGCCTGGCGGGGAACCCCGGCCGGGCGGGAACCGCCCGCCTCCAGCGCGTTGCGCTGGAACCAGAACGTCGTGATCATGTTCTTGGCCACCTGGCCGGTGACCAGCTCGACCAGGTAGCGGCTCTCCACCGCGAGGGCGGTGTCGACGTCCACCATCGCGCCCTCGACCGCCGCGGCGAGGATCTTCTCCGGCGCCGGGTAGCAGCCGTGCGTCTTCTTGCGCAGCATCGCGGGGGCCGCCGCCAGCAGCGGGTAGCTGGCGGGGTCGAGCGGCCGCAGGTCCGCCACCCGGTGGCCCGGGACGTCCCACGGCTGGACGACGGCCGGGTTGGCCAGCACCCACGCCCGCGCCTTGGCCAGCAGGTCGGCACGGTCGGCGGCCAGCTCGTGGATCCAGCCGACCGCGAGCGCCTCGGCCGGGCGCAGTCGCTTGCCCTCGGTGAGCAGCGGCAACGCCGCCTGCACGCCGAGCAGCCGGACGCTGCGGGTGACGCCGCCGGCGCCCGGCAGCAGCCCCAGGGTGACCTCCGGCAGACCGAGGCGGATCGTGTCGTCGTCGAGGCAGATCCGGCGGTGACAGGCGAGGGCGATCTCGAAGCCGCCGCCGAGGGCGCTGCCGTTGAGGGCCGCGACGACCGGCCGGCCCAGCCGCTCCAGGCGCCGGAACTGGTCCTTGACCGCCGCCAGCGCGGCGGCGAACTCACCGGCGTTGTCGTCGGTGACCGCGACCAGTTCGGTCAGGTCGGCACCGGCGAAGAAGGTCTTCTTGCCGGAGGTGATCACGACGCCGGTGACCGACTCGCGCTCGGCCTCCAGCCGGGTCACCGCCGCGGCCATCGCGGCGCGGTAGTCGGCGTTCATCACGTTGGCGGAGCCGGGCAGGTCGATGGTGAGGGTGACGATGCCGTCGCCGTCGCGCTCGAAGCGGATGCTCATCAGTCGTACTCCCTCAGATCCGCTCGATGATGGTGGCGACGCCCATGCCGCCGCCGACGCAGAGGGTGGCCAGGCCACGGCGCAGGTCGCGGCGTTCCAGCTCGTCCAGCAGGGTGCCGAGGATCATGCAGCCGGTGGCGCCCAGCGGATGGCCCAAGGCGATGGCGCCGCCGTTGACGTTGACCTTCTCGTCGGGCAGGTCCAGGTCACGCTGGAACCGCAGGACCACACCGGCGAACGCCTCGTTGATCTCGTACAGGTCGATGTCGGCCGTGGTGAGGCCGGCCCGGTCCAGCGCCTTGCGGGTGGCGGGCACGGGGCCGGTGAGCATGATGGTCGGTTCCGTGCCGACGGCCGCGGTGGTGACGATCCGGGCGCGCGGGACCAGACCCAGCGCCCGGCCGGCGCGTTCGCTGCCGATCAGCATCGCTGCCGCGCCGTCCACGATCTGCGACGAGTTGCCCGCGGTGTGCACGTGGTCGATCCGCTCGACCTCGGGATAGCGGTCGATCGCGATCGCGTCGTAGCCGAGGCCGCCGGGGGTGGCGAAGCTGGGCTTCAACCCGGCGAGGGTCTCCACGGTGGTGCCCGGCCGGATCGTCTCGTCCTCGGCCAGCACGAGCAGGCCGTTCTGGTCGGTGACCGGCACGATCGAGCGGGCGAAATAGCCCTTCTCGCGCGCCTCGGTCGCCCGCGCGTGCGAGCGCACGGCGACAGCGTCGACATCGGTACGGCTGAAGCCCGCCAACGTGGCGATCAGGTCGGCGCTGACCCCCTGCGGCACGAAATGCGTCGCGAAACTGGTCGCCGGGTCGGTGATCCAGGCCCCGCCGTCCGAGCCCATCGGCACCCGGGACATGGACTCCACGCCACCGGCGACCACCAGGTCCTCGAAGCCGGCGGCGACCTTCGCGGCCGCCACGTTCACCGCCTCCAGCCCGGAGGCGCAGAACCGGTTGAGCTGCACGCCCGCCGGGCGGATGTCCCAGTCGGCGACCAGCACCGCCGTACGGGCGATGTCCGCGCCCTGCTCCCCGACCGGGGAGACGACCCCGAGGACCACATCGTCCACCGCGGAGGTGTCCAGGTCGTTGCGCTCGGCGAGGGCGCGCAGCATCCCGGCGGCGAGCGTCACCGGCTTGACGCCGTGCAGCGCGCCTCGCTTGCCCTTGCCGCGTGGGGTGCGCACCGCGTCGAAGATCAGTGCCTCGGTCATGGGTGCACGGTATGGCCGTTGGCCCGTCCGCTCCCATGACCGGGATGCTCAGACTGGTTGACCCGGTTGGTAGGCGCGCGGCGTCGACCCCGTCCAGCGTTTGAACGCCCGGTGGAAGGCGCTCGGCTCGGAGAAGCCGAGGCGCGCCGAGAGCTGCTCGATGGAGATCTGCCCGCCCGCCAGCGCGGCCACCGCCACGTCCCGGCGCAGCTGGTCGCGTACCTGCTGGAAGGAGGTGCCCTCGGCGGCGAGCTGGCGGCGCAGCGTCTGCGGGCTGACCGAGAGCCGGGCGGCCACCTCGTCCAGGCTGGGCAGCCGGTCGGGCAGTCCCCGGCTCAGCAGGCGGCGTACCCGGGCGGCGGCCGTGCTGCCGTAGTCGATGCGGGCCAGTACGTCGGCCGGGGCGCGGCGCAGGAAGTTCCGCAGCCCGGCCTCGTCCTGCAGCACCGGCTGATCCAGCAGGGCGGCGTCGAAGACCGCGGCGGTACGTTCGGCCCCGAAGACGGCCGGGGCGCCGAACAGCAGGTCGTACTCCATTACGTGCGGCGGGGTCGGGTACGCGAACTCGACGCGGCGCAGCTTGATCCGGCGCCGGATCAGCCACCCGGCGAAGCGGTGCCACACCACGAGGGGAGCCTCGGTCAGGAAGTGGTCCGGATCGTCGAATCCGGCCTCGAGGCTCATCGACGCGTCGTCGCCCGATTCGGCGAGGTGCATCCGGGGGCCGTGCGGGAACAGCCGGTAGAAGTCCGCGCTGCGGCGCAGCGCGGACCGCAGGTCGGGGCAGTGCACCACCGCGTGGCACATCATCGCGAACGTGCCGACCTTGCTGGGCGCGGGCGCCAGGCCCAGCAGCTCGTCGTCGAGGCGGTCCCAGAGCAGCTTCGTGAGCCGGGCGAACTGGTCGGTCGAGACCCGGGCGCGCTCCAGGTCCAGCAGCTCGGGCGGTATCCCGGCCTGCTCCAGCAGCGCGGTGGTGTCCAGGCCACGGCGCCCGGCGCCGAGCAGCGCCACGCGCACGTAGTGGATGGCCACCGAACGGGTCAGCATGCCCGCGCCGGCCCGGTCCGGTCAGGATCTGTGAGCGGTGGGGTCATGACTTCGGATCGTACGGCGGCCCTACGGTCGGCCTCATGATTCGCGGTGACTTCTACGACACCGAACATGAGGCGTACCGGGCGGCGTGGCAAAGCTTCGTCGAACGCGAGGTGCGGCCCCGGCAACCGGACTGGGAGCAGGCGGGGATCGTCGACAAGGAGACCTGGCGGCTGGCGGGCAAGCAGAATCTGCTGTGCCCGTGGGCCGATCCGGAGTTCGGCGGGCTGGGCCTCACCGACCTGCGTTACGAGCAGATCGCGATCGAGGAACTGGCCCGGGTCGGCGAATCCGGTTTCGCGGTGCCGCTGCACTCCGGCGTGGTCGCGCCGTACCTGGCGGAGTTCGGGTCGGTGGAGCAGAAGCAGCGCCTGCTCACCGGGGCGGTCTCCGGCGAGCGGGTGCTGGCGCTGGCGATCACCGAGCCCGGCGCGGGCTCCGATGTGGCCGGTGTGCGTACCCGGGCGGTGGCCGACGGCGACGAGTGGGTGCTCAACGGCGCGAAGACGTTCATCTCGAGCGGGGTCAACGCGGACACGGTGGTGGTGGCGGCGCGTACCGGTGAGGGCCACCAGCTCGGACTGTTCCTCGTGCACACCGGCATGCCCGGGTTCAGCCGGGGCCGCAAGCTCGACAAGCTGGGGCTGCGTACGCAGGACACCGCCGAGCTGTTCTTCGACGACGTCCGGCTGACGGGCGCGGACGTGCTGGGCGATCCGGCCCAGGGCTTCTCGATGCTGATGAACCAGTTCGCGCTGGAACGGCTGATCGTCGCCATCGGCGGGGTCGCGGCGGCCGAGGCCGCGCTGGCCGAGACGGTGCGCTACGCCCGGGAGCGGACGGCGTTCGGCCGCACGCTCACCCAGTTCCAGGACACCCGGTTCCGGCTGGCCGCGATGCGCGCCGAGATCTCGTCGGCGCAGGCGTTCGTGGACCGCTGCGTGCTGGCGTACAACGACGACCGGCTCACGGCGGACGAGGCGGCCCAGGCCAAGCTCGTGGCCACCGAGACGCAGGGCCGGGTGGTGGACGACTGCCTGCAGATGTTCGGCGGCTACGGCTACATGTGGGAGTACCCGATCTGCCGCATGTACGCCGACGCCCGCATCCAGCGGATCTACGGCGGCACCTCCGAGATCATGAAGGAGATCATCAGCCGGTCGATGGACCTCTGACCGGAATCGGATCGCGCCCTCGTGGGCCGACCTGGTGGTTTGTGCCTCTCTGAAGGCTCCTGCTCCCAACGGGCGACCCGACAAAACCGGCGGAACCACCACGGTTCCGGGTGCGTCGAACCCTGCGTACGTGACACTACGGAGGGGGATCGTCATGGGGCGTTACCGGTCAAACCTTGTCTGTGTGGTGCCGTTGTGCGCACTCGTCGTCGCCACCATCGGTGGCTGCGGCGGCACACCCGCCAGCACGGCACAGCCCGCGGCGCCCGTGCCCGGAGTCTCCCCGCCCGGTGCCGCACCACCGGAGGCCGCCCGGAAGGAACAGACAGCCGTGGACCCCGTACCCGAACCGAACAACACCGCACCGCGCTGCGGACAGCCGGTGCGGGCACCGGCGGCCGGACCGCTGACGCTGACCGGCCGGTTCCCCGCCACCGTCGCGCCCGGCGCACCGACCGTGGCGGGCACCGTCGAAGTCACCAGCCACGCGGCCGTCCACGGTGTCGGCGCTCCCCGCGCCGAGGTGTTTCTGGTGGTGAACGGTCGCGTCGCCACCGAGCCGATGCCGCAGGACGCCGTCGGTGTCCGCTGGGACCTCGCCGCGGGCCAGAGCAAGAAGGTGCCCGCCGAAGGGATGCTGACCTCCTGCGAACCGGGCGGCGACCGGCTGACCCCCGGCACCTACGAGCTGTACGCCCGGGTGGCGGTCACACCGGACGACGGAGCCCCGGTCACCGCGCAGGGCGGCCCCTGGCCACTGGAACTGGGCTGACGCGAACGGGCCGGGAACCACGCGGTTCCCGGCCCGTCCGTGCGTGCGGTTCAGATCAGCTGGTCACAACGCTCACGCCCATGCGGGACGAGACCACGGTGTACGGCTCCACGTACCCGGTGGTGCTGCTGGCCGCGATGAAGTGGCCGCGGATCCAGGCGTTGCCCGAGGTGTCCTTCGCGTAGAACGGGCTACCCGAGTCGCCGGGCTGGCCGATGACGCCACCGGTGTAGACGATGACGGGCGACTTGCAGCCGGTCTGGGTGCAGACCTGACCGTTGACGCTGGTGGCCGTGTGACCGCAGGTCTCACCGGTGGTCCGGCCACTCTGGCAGTAGGCGTTGTATCCGACGTAGGCCGGACCGGCCGCCACGACGCGGGTGCTGGTGGAGCTGTTGACGCCGCCCGTGAAGATCCGGCCCGCGTACGACGAGCCACCGATCAGCTCGGCGTCGTACGCCTCACCGGTGACGGTGGGCAGGTGACGGTTCGAGACCGTGCCGTACACCCGGGCGCGCGACTCGGTCAGCACGGTGGCGCCGGTGGCGAAACAGTGCCCGGCGGTCATCATGAACACCGTGCCGGCGCCGTTGCGCACCGCGTAGCCGGAAGAACAGATGCCGCCGCCGCTGGTGATGCCGCCGCCGCCGTAGTACGCCGGAACGTCGTCACGCCGGCTGAAGGAGTCCCGGACCGCCGAGCGGTTGACCTTGAGCGTGCCGGCGGCCTCCCGCGCGGCGAGCGTCGCCCCCGACAGGTTGGTCAGCGAGGCCAACACCGTGTCCGGGGCGTTGGTATCCACCACGATCCGGCCGGTGTTGGCGTCGATGTAGCTGCCGAACGTGTACTTGCCCTTGTTGGCGGCGGCGTAGCGGGCGATCCGGCCCTGGAGTGCGGCCAGTTCCGCCGTGGTGGCGGCCGACGCGGCCACCTTCGCCTTCGCCGCGCGGTCCGGCGACAACGACGCGTCCACCCGCGCCCCGGGCTTGACCGGAACCTTGCCATCGCTCGCCTGCGCCGGTACCGCGCTCAACGTCATCAGGGCTGCGGTCGCGGCAACGACCGCTCCGACGAGTGCCCTCTTCGTACTAGGCATCTGGATCCCTTCCCCACGCACACCCACGGCCCGTTGCCGTGGCACCCCTCTGAAGAGACGGCGGGCCCGGGATACGTACCGGTGGAGGGCGGAAGTTTTGATAACCCGCTGTAAGAGAGCCGACAGTAACCATCACCGACTCACGCCATCTACCTGCGAATACATAGATCAGGGCAACTTGCGGCTGCGCGCGACAGTCACTCTTCGTAGCTGGCTCAGCGGCCCCGCCTCCGCCGTCGCGCTCGGGTCCGCCGGAGCTCGCATCACCGTACGTGACAGTTGATCACGAGGCGTGACGGCGGCGGACCCGCCGCGCAGACGCGCATCCGGCGACAAGGGAGCAGGTGAGCCGGGTGCGCCGTCGGCCGAAAGGCAGATGCCGGAGCCCGGCGATGTCCGTCTGCCGGACCATCCGGCGCCCGCCCGGGGAAGGAGGCGCGCGTTGCGTCCGGCCGACATGATCAGTGGGCCGATGAGCGGCGTGTGTGTACATGAGGGGGACATGTGGCTGTCATGGGGACCGCGGTCCTGCACCGCCCCGCGCCACCGGTAACCCGCACCGGGTCCGCCGTCGGCCGACTTCACGGTGTCGCGGGCGCAACTGCCGCCGTTACGGTCACCGTGGCCACCTCCGGCCTGTTCGTCCCGTCGGCCATCGTGGTCGCGACGACCCTCGTCGCCATGGGCGTTCTGGTGCTCACCTGGCTCACCCTTCGCCCCCACGTCGCCGCCCTGACGAATGCCCGAACGTACGGCATCGCCGCGGCCTGGGCCCTGCCGCTGGTGGTGGCACGACCGTTGTTCAGCGGCGACGTGTGGAGCTACCTGGCCCAGGGGCTGACGGCGGCCGGCGGACTGGACCCGTACCGGCTCGGACCGGCGCAGGCGCTCGGATCGGCCTCAGTGGTCACCCAACACGTCAGCCACTACTGGGTCGGCACCCCGGCACCGTACGGTCCGGCCTGGCTGACGATGTCCCGGGCGGTGGCACTGGTCGCCGGTGACCGGCTGACCGCGAGCGTGTTGCTCTACCGGCTGCTCGCCCTCGCCGGGGTGGTGCTGATCGCCTGGGCGCTGCCGCGACTCGCCCGCCGGGTCGGCGCGTCGCCGACGGGCGCGCTGTGGTTGGGCCTGCTCAACCCGTTGGTGCTCTGGCATCTGGTGGCCGGGGCGCACAACGACGCGATCATGCTGGGCCTGATGCTCGCCGGCATGGAACTCGCCCTCGCGGGCCTGTCGGGCGCCGCGATGCCCGGCTGGCTGCGGTTCGCGGCCGGGGCGGCGGGCTGGCTGCGGTTCGCGGGCGGGGCGGCGGGCTGGCTGCGGTTCGCAGCCGGGGCGGCGCTGCTGACGGTCGCCGCCAACATCAAGGTGGTGGCGGCCGCCGCCGTGTGCTGCCTGGCCGCCGCCATCGCCCGCCGGCATCCCCGAGCGGCCGTCGCGCTGCTGGCGGGCGCCGCCGCCGGCACCGTGCTCCTGTCGACCGTCGCCGGGTTCGGCTGGCTGCCCGCACTGCGCGGCAGCACGACGGTCTACAGCTGGATGGCCCCCACTACGGCGATCGGGCTGCTGATCGGAGTGGTCGTGGGAACGCACGTCACGGCCACCGCCGTCGCCATCGCGAACGTCGTCGGCGCCGTGATCTGCGCCCCGGTCGTGGTGCGACTGCTGGCGGCCGTGTATCGCGGGCGGATCGACCCGCTGCGGGGTCTGGGCCTGATCTTCGTGGCCGCGGTGCTGTGCGGCCCGGTCGTGCAGCCGTGGTACCTGCTGTGGGCGGTACTCCCGCTGGCCGCGTCCGCGCGGGGTCGCCGGGAACGCTCAGCGGTGGCGGCGGTCAGCGCCGTGGTGGCGATGCTCGTGCCGCCGTTCGCCAGCGGGGTGGCCGCGCTCGTCGTCGGCTATCTGATCGCCGCCGCGGTACTCGGCGCCGCGCTTCTGACGCTCGGCCAGTGGCCTGAGTGGACCGACGGAATGATTCGGATCGGCGGCCGGCAACGGGGTGTCCGTGACCACATCCGGAGAGGTACTTCGAAAATTCCGTTGCCTCAGGCGCGCATATTGCCTACTCTCTTTTTCACCAGCAAGACCAACTTCCGGAACGGCAAGGAGCCTTCGATGTCGTGGTATCCCTCGATTGATCTGCAGCGCGCGGCGCTGCGGGACGAGGTCGCCATGCCGTTGGGCGGGCGACCTGCCATCCAGCATGAGAACCAGCGGTCCGACCTGGGATCAGGGCGCTATCGACGCTGAGCCACAGCGTTCAGCCGCCGCCCTCCCAGCCGGGACCGGGCGGCTTTTCTTTTCCCATTCTTCGTACGGGCGCAGCTCAATTCGGTCTCCAATTCGATTCTGGCGGCCCAAGTGTCACCCCGGCTCGCCGGTGGTAACGATTCTTGAGAATTCCACAGTGGATGGCATTACGCGTTCCTGGGCCGTTGGAGTAGCGGTCATCTCGCCTGACTCTCGATCAGGAGATCACGGGTTCGAATCCCGTACGGCCTACTCGCGCCCCCGGGCGCGCTCGCGGTACTCGCCCAACCGGTAGGGCACCTGCCTTCCAAGCAGGCGTAGACGGGGTTCGAGTCCCCGGTACCGCTCGTTGCGTGCGGCCCTGTCGCGGGCCCGCACGATGGGAGTTGATGTAACCGGCAGCATGGTTGCCTCTGAAGCAGCTCGACCAGGTTCGAATCCTGGGCTCCCAGCTTCGCCCGCACACCACGCGGGAGCGGCACGTCGCCGCTGCGGATCCCGGATCCGCCGAACTTCCCCGCCCGGCTGGGCAAACTGGCAAAGCCGCCGCACTCAGAATGCGGAGATTCTCGGGGTTCGACTCCCCGGCCGGGTACTCAAGGGCTCGTAGCTCATCTGGTAGAGCGCCGCTCTCGCACAGCGGAGGTGGCCGGTTCGACTCCGGCCGGGTCCACTCCGTCGAGTTCTGCTTCTTCGTACTTCCCGCCGCGGCCTGCGTGGTAGAGGCGCCTCGCTGATATCGAGGAGACAGCAGGTTCGACTCCTGCCGGCGGGACTCAAGCCCTGGTGGCGCAGTGGACAGCGCACCTGACTACGAATCAGGGGGGCGCAGGTTCGAATCCTGCCCAGGGCACTGCGGGGTGGAGGAGTTCGGCTCAGCCTGTCCCGCCCGTATAGCTCAGCGGGAGAGCGCCGCCCTTACAAGGCGGATGTCCCAGGTTCGAATCCTGGTACGGGTACTGGCCTTCGGGCCCGAAGTGTGGCTGTAGCTCAGTGGCAGAGCGCCAGGATGTGACCCTGGAGGCGCCGGTTCAACTCCGGCCAGTCACCCCAGGCGGGCGCGCCGACGTGGGAGAGTCGGGGCCGGCTGTAACCCGGTCGCATGTGCTGAGGGGGTTCGAATCCCTCCGCCCGCACCACCATCACCCCGCCGCCGCACCCGCGAATGTCGGGTGCGGCGGCCCCGCCCTCGTAGCTCAGCGGACAGAGCACCGGGTTCCGAACCCGGGGGCCGCTGGTTCGATTCCAGCCGGGGGTACTCGAAATCGGCCTGCCCTGGTCCGTTCAGGCGCCGCGATGCCATCCGCTGTGGAACTCCGCAGACAGGCGTGGGAGCCTGCCGTCTCTCATAAGGACGGGTGTCCGGTTCAAGTCCGGGGTCTGCGACGACGTCCGGCGTCGCGCGGCGACCACGTCAACCCGCTTGCCGCACGGCATCCCGGACCGGTGCCGGCCGGTCGCCCAACACCGCCGCCACCACCGGCCGGAACAAGCCGAGCACATCGGCCACGAATCTCCTGGGCGACAGGTGAAGCCGACGCAACGCACCGGCGTGATCCACCGCGACCACCAGTGTGGCGCCGAGCATGAGCAGCCACCATCCGCCCGCCACCATGGCGCGGACCCCCCGCGGCAGCCGGACGAAACCGTGTCGCAGGCGCGCGACGTGGAACGGCACATGTCGCTGTTCATCGGCGAGGATCCGTCCGGCCACCTCACTGAGCAGTGGGTCCGGCGCGCCGTCGCGCAGGGCGCGGTAGTACCGCAGCGCGACGACCTCCGCCACCATCAGCGTCATCAGCTCCAGCCGCAGACCGAACGCCCGACGCACCACCACGAACACCGTGTCGGTCCAATGCCCCGCGAGCGTCGCCGCTCCCGCCTCGCCCAGCACCCGTTCCAGCAGCCTGGCGTGGCGCTGCTCCTCGGCCACGAACATCCGGATCGCGGCCAGGTAGTCCGCGTCGCCGGCCCGGGCGCTCTTGGCGATGAGGCTGGCACCGTCCCCGTCCTCGCCGGCCTGGAACCGTTGCAGGCTTGCGATCAGGGCCGCCGGTAGCGGCCCACCCGTACCCCAGGCCGGTTCAGGGGTACGGCCGCGGTCGACCACCGCGTCCTCGAACTCATGTAGCCAGTACGCGAAATCCATGGTCAGCCTCCCAGCGTCGGCAGCCAGCCTGCCCGGTGACCGTGGACCCCGGAACCGGATTCACGGCACCTCCACGACATCTCCGCAGAGATTCTGAGAGCACTGCTCTTGACTCAGAACGACGTTCTGCGGTTCACTGATCTCAACAGAGAGCACTGCTCTCCAAATGGAGGAGGAGACATGCGCTACCTGGCCCCGAAACGCTCGGCCCACGCCTTCAACAAGGTCGCCAAGTGGCTCACCGCTCGCGGGATCAGCCTGCTGGGCAGCCGGGTCCTCGCGGTGCGCGGCCGCAAGAGCGGCGAGATCCGCACCACGGTGGTCAATATCTTCACCCACGAGGGCGAGCAATACCTGCTCGCGCCGCGCGGCCACACCCAATGGGTACGCAACCTGCGCGCGGCCGGCGAGGGCGAGCTGCGCCTCGGCCGCCGCGTCCAGCGGTTCGCGCCCGTGGAGATCGCCGACGCGGACAAGCCACCGCTGATCCGGATCTACCTGCGCAAGTGGGCCTGGGAGGTGGGCGAATTCTTCGACGGCCTCACGGCGGACTCGCCGGACGCGGACGTCGCCGCTGCGGCCCCTGACTTCCCGGTCTTCCGCATCGCGCCGCGCTGACAGACGACGAAGGGGAGCTCACCGCTCCCCCGCCACTATCAACTTATATCGGACATAGGGGCTTGTGGCAAGGCCCCGGTTCTGGCGCAGAATCTACGGCCGAGGCCCACAACCAGCAGAAATGGGTGCTTTACCCGGACATGCACTGGTGGCCTCGATCCACCGACGGCCCGGCGCACACCGGTCGTCGGCGCCCAGATCGGAGCTGATGCCGTGAGTCCGCTGACCGCCAGCGCGTTCGACCTTCCCGACCGGCTCGCCGCCAAGGCCGACCCGTACCTGATCGCCGACGACGAAAGGCACTTCTCGGCCATCGCGCAGAGCCTCGACCGGTCGATCGCCGACCTGACCGACCGCCTCGAAGCCGAGCGGAAGGCGCCGGGCGGTATCGGCCGCCGGGCGATGGACCGCGACGAGGAGATCCGCCGGTTGACCGCCCGCCTGCGCGCCCTGCGCCGCTTCGGCCTGGACCTGTGCCTCGGACGCATGGACACCGCGGACGGCGGCGACCCGGTGTACGTCGGCCGGCTCGGCCTCACCGACGGCCAGGGCCGCCGCCTGCTGCTCGACTGGCGTTCCCCCGCGGCGGAGCCGTTCTTCGGAGCCACCCACGCCAACCCGATGGGCCTGGCCAGCCGCCGCCGGTACCGCTGGACCGGCGGCCGGGTCAGCGACTACTGGGACGAGGTGTTCACCCCGGACGGCTTCGCGGGGCATGCCGCGGCGCTCGACGACCAGTCCGCGTTCATCGCCAGTCTGGCCACGAACCGGTCGGCCCGGATGCGCGACGTCCTCGGCACCATCCAGGCCGATCAGGACGCCATCATCCGTGCGGGGTCGGGCGGTGCCCTGGTGGTCGACGGCGGCCCCGGGACCGGGAAGACCGTCGTCGCCCTGCACCGCTGCGCCTACCTGCTCTACGCCGATCCGCGGCTCGGTCACCGCCGGGGCGGCGTGCTGTTCGTCGGCCCGCACGAGCCCTATCTGGCCTACGTCGGGGACGTCCTGCCCAGCCTCGGCGAAGAGGGGGTGCAGTCCTGCACGCTGCGGGACCTGGTCGCCGAGGGAGCCGGTGCCGTGCCCGAAAGCGACCCGGAGGTCGCACGGCTCAAGGCATCCGCCGACCTGGTGCGGGCGATCGAGACGGCCGTCCGATTCTACGAGGAGCCACCCACCACGGGGATGACGGTCACGACCGGCGAGTCCGACATCTGGCTGAGCGCCGGCGACTGGGCCGAGGCGTTCCAGGCGCCCGGACCCGGCACCCCGCACAACGATGCCCGCGACGAGGTCTGGGAGGAACTGCTCACCATCCTGATCGGAAAGTACGCGGGAGACGAGCCGGAAGGCCTGCTCCGGCGTTCGCTGCTGGGAAACCGTACGCTGCGCGCGACCTTCAACCGGGCATGGCCGCTGCTGGAGGCGGCCGACCTCGTCGCCGACCTCTGGTCGGTCCCCGCCTACCTGCGCAAGTGCGCGCCCTGGCTCGACCCCGACGACGTACGCACCCTGCAGCGCGCCGACCCGAAAGCCTGGACCGTCGCCGACCTGCCGCTACTGGACGCGGCCCGGCAGCGGCTCGGCGACCCGGAGGCGTCCCGGCGCAGGCAGCGCGAGGAAGCCGCCCTGGCCACCGAACGCGCCCGCATGGCCCGCGTCGTCGACGACCTGCTCGACGCCACCGTGTACGACGACGGCGAAGGCGTGTGGACGATGCTGCGCGGCGACGACATGCGCAACTCCCTGGTCGACGAGGCCGTGCTGCCCGCCGTCGCCGTCGACCGGCTGGCCGGTCCGTTCGCGCACGTCGTGGTGGACGAGGCGCAGGAGTTGACCGACGCCGAGTGGCAGATGCTGCGGCAACGTTGCCCGTCGCGCAGCTTCACCATCGTCGGGGACCGGGCGCAGGCCCGGCACGGGTTCACCGAGTCGTGGCAGGCACGGCTGGAGCGGATCGGACTCGACCGGGCCAGGCTGGCCTCGCTGAGCATCAACTACCGGACACCGGAGGAGGTCATGACGGAAGCCGAGCCGGTCATCCGGGCCGTGCTGCCGCAGGCGAACGTGCCGACCTCCATCCGCCGCAGCGGCATCCCCGTCCGGCACGGCTCCACCGAGGAACTCGATTCGATCGTCGACGGCTGGCTCGCCGCGCACGCCGAAGGCGTCGCATGCGTCATCGGCGACGGTGCTTTCGTGGCGACACCACGGGTCCGGTCACTCACCCCCGAGCTCGCCAAGGGGCTCGAGTTCGACCTGGTCGTCCTCGTCGACCCGGGGACGTTCGGAGAGGGCATCGAGGGGGCGGTCGACCGCTACGTGGCGATGACCCGGGCCACCCAGCAACTCGTCATTCTCACCTCGGACGCGCGACCCTGACGGCCTTCCCGAGGAGGCGACGCCACCGTCCGCGCGGAGCGACCGCTTGTCCCTGGCGCGTCGGCACGCTACCGTTGACCCAGTTGGGTCCTGGATGTCGGCGGCAATTCCGCCCCCTGGAGCCCCGCAGGCCGAGTGACATGGACCGGCCAATCTGCTTCTCTCGCCGAGCCCAAGCGCTGCCGTCGATCCTTCGCAGCCTCGCTCCCGCGTACCCCACCTCCCGAATCAGGAGTATCCCGTGACCGAAACCGACGTGCGCTCCGGCCCACGCCACACCACCCAAGCCCGCCGCCGGCCCGCCGGTACCGGGCCACGCAACCGTCCCACGGACACCGGCAACGCGGCGCCGGGCACCGCGATCGCGGTCGACGGCCTGCTCGACATCGTCGACGAGAAGGCCTGGCTCCGCGCCGGCGGCTACCTCCCCGGCGCCGACGACATCCCGGTGGCGCCCGCCCAGATCCACGTACACGGGCTGCGCCGCGGTGACCACGTCACCGGCATCGCCCACCTGCCCAACGGCCGCAAGCCGGCCACGCTCGAGATCGCGAGCGTCAACGGCCGGGACCCGCGACGCGCCGGGAGCCGCCCGGACTTCTACAAACTCACCGCGCTGTACCCGCAGGAGCGGCTGCGACTCGAGACCGCTCCGCAGGTGCCCACCACCCGGGTCATCGACCTGGTCATGCCCATCGGTAAGGGCCAGCGCGCGCTCATCGTGTCGCAGCCCAAAGCCGGAAAGACGATGGTGCTGCAGGCGATCGCCAACGCGATCACGCAGAACAATCCCGAGTGTCACCTGATGGTGGTGCTCGTCGACGAACGGCCCGAAGAAGTGACCGACATGCAGCGCTCGGTGCGCGGCGAGGTCATCGCGGCCACGTTCGACCGTCCACCGACCGACCACACCGCACTGGCCGAGCTCGCCATCGAACATGCGAAGCGCCTCGTCGAGGACGGCCGCGACGTGGTCGTGCTGCTCGACTCGATCACCCGGCTCGGCCGTTCCTACAACCTGGCGGCGCCGGCGCGCGGGCGCACGTTGTCCGGCGGCATCGACACGACCGCGCTCCACCCACCCAAGCGGTTCCTCGGCGCCGCGCGCAACATCGAGAACGGCGGCTCGCTGACCATCATCGCGACGGCTCTGGTCGACACCGGGTCCGCCATGGACACGGTGATCTTCGAGGAGTTCAAGAGCACCGGGAACGCCGAGCTGAAGCTCGACCGTTCGCTCGCCGAAGCACGCATCTTTCCGGCGATCGACGTCTCCGGCTCCGGCACGAGACACGACGAGACGCTCGTCGCACCGACCGAACTGGCCCTCATGTACCAGCTCCGCCGCGCGCTCAGCGGCGAGGACCGCAGACAGAGCATGCGCCGGCTCCTCGACCACCTCAAGACGACCGGGAGCAACGCCGAGTTCCTGCGCCGGGCCGCGTAGCAAAGCCCCGCGCGCAGGCCACGGCGTCGCCCCGGAGGGGCGCCCAGTACCGTGTCGCGGTGGCGCTCGACCCCGACTTCCGGCGGCTGTGGGCCGCGTACGCGGCAAGTGAGGCCGGTAGTGCCATCGGATTCGGCGCGGTTCCCCTGGTCGCGGTCCTCGTCCTCGACGTGCCGGCCAACGATATCCTCACTGGCCGACGCGCGGCTCATCGAAGAAGGTGCCGAGCGTGTCCGCGACCGCACCGGGGGCGAGGTCGACGGCCTCGTGTCCCTGACCGTCGAGTGCGGCAATCTTGGAATCCGGCAGCCTCTCGTGCAGCAGACGCGTGATCGTCAGCGCCCACGCCGGGCTGGTCTCGCCGAGAAGCAGCAGGACCGGCTGGGTTACCGCACCGGCGAGTGTCGCCAGGTCGACGGTGCTGAGGGCATCTCCTTCGCGGGGCATCGTGTTCGCCATGATCGGGAGTGGGTCGTAGGCCATGGGGGTGTCCCGCATCGCCATCACCTGATCCCTCGGCAGCCCCACGATCTCGATGAGAAAGCTACCCACCGCCCGGCCGAGCTCGCCCGCCGCGACGAAGGCATGCAGGCGCTCCAGCCACTGCGCCGGTACCGTCTGCGGGCCGGGAGGCTCGTAGAGCGCCATGCGACGCACGGGCGTGCCCTGTGCCGCGGCGCCGAGCGCACACACCGCGCCGTAGCTGTGGCCGAACACGTCGACCGGCCGGTCCGCGCGGCGGCGCAGATGCTCGGCGACGGCGCGGACGTCGTCGTACTCGGCCTCGATGCGGTAGGAACCGGCGTCACCGCTGCTGCCGCGGCCACGCCGATCCATCGCCGTCACCGTGTATCGGTCGGTCAGGATCGGCCACAACGGTGCCCAACGCTCGAGGCGGCACATTCCACCGTGCACGAGCAACAGCGGCGGACCGGCGCCGTCGGTCAGCAGACCGATCTCGGTACCGTCGGCGCTGTTGATGTACTCACGCTTGCCCTGCAACAGGGTTCTCCTTGAAGTCGTTGTCGAGCCGGCACGCGTCGCTGATGTGTCCGGCGATGGGCAGTGCGACGTCGCAGATCTCCTCGTCCGGTGCCGCGTCCGGGAAGAAGCCGAGGTAGACCTCACGCGGCGGACCGGCCCATTGATCGCCGCGCTCGGCCGCCCGGTGGAAGACCGCGTCGTAGGCGGTCAGGATCTGGGGGTGTTCCGCCTGCGCCCTGGTCAGCCGGAGATACCACTCGTCGTGTGCCGGCTCGACCCGGGCCGTGAGACCCGCCCGCAGCGCCGCCAACGGATCCACCGGGAGGCAGAACTCCACCGGACCGTCGCTGTCCTCGCTCACCTCGCCGTGGTACAGGAACACGACGTTCCCGGCGGGGACCGCATGGCGGCGCGCGGTCGTCATCAACCGGTTCGCGCTGTCCTCGGCCACCGCGGCGAACTCGCCGATGGTGGCGTGGCGCTTCTCCGTGATGAAGGTCTGCTCGGCGACGTGGCGCAGATGGGGTTCGGCGAAGCCAGACGCGCTCGGATCGCCGGACAACTGGGCCTGGATGTACCGAGTCAGTTCCCGCTGGGATGCCGCACGCCGTTCGACCTCGTCCCAGTACCTACCTACCAGATCCGCCGCCTGGTCACCGGAAGCGGCGAGTACCTCGGCGACGCGGGCCAGCGGCATGTCCAGCCGGCGCAGTAGCAGCACCAACCGGGCCATTGCGAGCTGGGTCTCCCGGTACCGTCGGTATCCGGTGTCGTCATCCACCTCGGCCGGAACCAGGATCCCCTGATTGTCGTACAGCCGAAGGGCCCGTGGTGACAGCCGAGAGCGCCGCGCGAACTCGCCGATGGACAACAGCGGGTCGGTTGGGCTGGCGGCGCCGTGTGCGAACTCCATGCGACTACGGTGCGCCTTGACGCAACGTCAAAGTCAAGGACCCAAGGTCAACTTTGTGGTGGCGGGCGGGGCGCTGGGGGCTCGCGTCAGCGTCGCCGATGTCGTCTGGCGTGAACACCGCACCCACGGTGACCGTTCGACGGCACCGCCCTCCCAGGTGACCGTGGCGGTGCAACTGTCCCGGTCCCCCAAGCCCTTGTTGGTCGCCGGCCCCGCCGGAACGCTGGCGGTGTCGCACAGCGTCAAGCGGATCCGTGACTACGGCACCGGCCGGTCCATCCTGGTCGTCAGCGAGCTCAAGACGGCCCGGCCGCGCCGCGTGATGTGCCTGACGCCGGAACTGCTCGACGTGCTGTACCACCACCGC
Source organism: Krasilnikovia cinnamomea (assembly GCF_004217545.1). NCBI lineage: Bacteria > Bacillati > Actinomycetota > Actinomycetes > Micromonosporales > Micromonosporaceae > Krasilnikovia > Krasilnikovia cinnamomea. The sequence goes on along the minus strand of NZ_SHKY01000001.1, from coordinate 3,480,944 downwards.
ACCCGCCAGGCCAAGGAGCGCCTGGCGGCCGCGGAGGCGTCGCAGGACCACGGGCTGATCTTCCCCATCATCATCCCCATTTCGCTTGCTACTTCAGTTACCTCTGCCAGCCGATTCCCGCCAGCCCCGATGAGAACATCATCGCCGCAGCCGGCCGTGTTGAAAGGGGACAGCCCTGGCCCGAACCACCCTTGGACCAAACCGGCCAGAGCGACCCGACCGTTGGGGCTTCTTGGGAACGTCGCTTGCGCGCTCGTTCCCTAGTCACACGCATCCTCGTCGGGCGAGTTCGATCCACAGAATCAAGGGCCATGGTGACCAATCCCGCTAACCCCACGGCGTTGGAGGCGGCGAACTGCCCTGCCTGACCACCGTCCACTCGACCCCACCCCCCGCAGCGAACCTCCTGACCGGCCGAGTCGGACACTCATCCGCTTGCGCCGCGCCGGACTCGGCTGGCGACTTGCCCAACGAAGCGCCATCGGGCTAGCCGACGGCAGGCCATGACCTGTGGTGCGAGATTGATCGGTCGTTGCAACTCCATCGATGCTGTGCAAGCATCTGGCAAGATCGCATTGCGCGTTTGCACGGGGGACGAGTGCTGTCCATATTGGGCTTGACACCAACAGCCGAGGCGGTGTATCGCCAGATCCTGCAGCACGCCGACTGGGGAGTAGCCGACCTCGTCGCCCACCTCGGACTCGAGGAGCAGGAGGTGCGCGAGGCCTTAGAGACCTTTCGGGTTGGGGGTCTGTGTCTGATCCACTGTGACGCTTGTGGGTGATCGTCCCGGTGGCCGGTCCTCGGGTCTGCTGGTGGCATGCGATACGGCGATGGCGGCGGCGTTGACCAGGCGGAACGAGTGCGGCGCGAGCAGGTGCGGCGGCGGGCGGCTGTGCTGTTCGCGCAGGGTAGGTCGGCGGTCGAGGTCGCCGGGCTGCTGGAGGTGTCGACGAAATCGGCGTACCAGTGGCGGCGGGCCTGGGCCGCCGGCGGGGTCGAAGCCCTTGCCTCACGGGGTCCGGCCGGTCCGGACCCGAAGCTGTCCGACGCCCAGTTGGCCCGGCTCAAAACGCGTCTCGAGCTGGGCCCGGCCGCGGCCGGCTACCGGGAGGACCAGCGCTGGACGTTGGCCCGGATCGTGGCGTTGATCGCGACGATGTTCCACGTCCGGGTCGGGATCACCACGGCGTGGGAAGCGATGCGCCGGCTCGGCTACAGCCCGCAGCTACCGATCCACCGCGCGATCGAGCGCGATGAGCCGGCGATCGCGCACTGGCGGCGGTATCAGTGGCCGGCGGTAGAAGAGTCGCCGCCCGGCGGGCCGCCTGGATCTGTTTCGCCGACGAGTGCGGCCAGACGCTGAAGGCGCACAAGGCCACCACCTGGGCGCCCAAAGGTGAAACTCCGGTCGTGAAGGTGACCGCGAAAGGCACCGTGCGGGTCTCGGTGGCCGGGCTGTGCTGCTACCGGCCCGGCGACCACAGCCGGCTGATCTACCGCACCCTGCTCTACCGCGGGCGTAAAGACGAGCCCAAGGGGTTCCGGGAGCCGGACCTGATCCGGCTGCTGGACACCGCCCACCAGCAGCTCCAGGCGCCGATCGTGCTGGTCTGGGACGGCCTGTCGGTGCACAAGACCCCGGCGATCCGAGCGGCGATCGCCGCCAGAGCGTGGCTGCGTGTCTACCAGCTACCCGCCTACGCGCCCGAGCTGAACCCGGTCGAGAAGGTCTGGTCGACCATGAAAGGCAGCCTCGCTAACCTCGCCGCACGGACCGCCACCGAACTCGCCGCCGCGGTCAAGAACCGCCTCAAACGCATGCAATACCGCACCGGTCTGATCGACGGCTACCTCACCGGAACGGGTCAATCCCCACCGTCCCCGGCCAGACCCTGATCGCGAAAGGTGTCTAGACTGTCTCTTCAATCTCGCTCTGATGCGCGAATCGGCCGACGCACCCGGCACTCTGCACGTCATCGACCCCGACGTTGGACTCCGGGCCGCGCTCGCCCGTCAACAGGCTGAACTGGCTCGGCGCCAACAGGAGGTCGCCGCCAGCCAGGTGGCGATCGCGAACCTGATCGACGAGTTCGGCCAGGCTCGGGCAAACAGCTCCGTCGCCGCCGAACTGCTCGGTATGGATGCCGTGAATGACCGACTGGAGCACATGGCCCGAGAGGTCCAGTTTGAGGTGTTGACGTTCATGCCCGGTGGCGCTCAATCGCCGGCCGCACTCGAACGCGCCTGTCGCAAGGACACCCAGCTATTGGAGCGGCGCGTGCGAATTCGAACCATCGGGCTAGACATTATCCGCAACGACGCGGCCACCCTGGCACACGCCCGGTTCCTCACCGACGGCGGCGCGGAGTTTCGCACCTCGGCGATCCTGCCGCCGCGGATGGTCCTAGTCGATCGGCGTGCGGCGCTTATCCCACTGGACCCGGCAGACACTCGCAAAGGGGCGCTCCACGTCACCGGCTCTGGCATCGTCGCGTCGATGGTTGCCCTTCTCGAGCATGTATGGGCGATTGCTACGCCACTCGGAGCCGCATCGGATCCCGACCGGCAGGGCCTGAACGGTCAGGAGCGAGCCTTGCTGAAACTCCTCGCCGAGGGACTCACCGATGAAGCGGCAGCAACACGGCTGGGCTTCTCACACCGCACCGCCCGCCGCATGATGGCCGATCTGATGGAGCGCCTGCACGCCCGAAGTCGCTTCGAAGCCGGACTGAAGGCGGCACAACGCGGATGGCTGTGACACCAGGCCTCTTGCGGAACGAGGAACTACGCTCGGCGGATGGACTTCGCGCCGCTTCTGGAGATGCTCGGTTCACCGGATCCGGTCGTCCGCGACGACCGGGGGTGCACAGAACTGATCAACGGCCTACGGCACGGTGAGTGGGACAGCCAGCTGATTGAAATCGGCGGCGCTCTGGTCGAACGATTCGAGCATCCGGACGTGCAGGCCCGTACCTTCGCTCCGCTGGTGCTGGCGACGGTCGTAGAGCGGAATCTCGTCGAGCCGGACATCGTCCGCCGGTGGCGCGACGCCTTCACGTCGTGGTGGCTGGGGGAGAAGGATCTGCGCGGCTGGGATGATCGGCTCGGCTGGCTCCACGCGATCGCCCACGGCGCAGACCTCGTGCGGGCAATCGGCACCTCACCCCGGCTGACCGCTCCGGAGACCGGTGCGCTGCTCGCTGTCGTCGGGGCCCGGGTCACCGCGCAGACTAGCTACCGGTACGCCCAGATGGAGGAGGATCGGGTGGCCCGCGCAATAGGCCGCATTCTGAGCCGGGAAGACCTGGCGCCGGACGACGCCACGGCCTGGCTGGCTACGGTGGACGAGTTGTTCGCCAGCCGCGGTCCCGGCCCGCTGCCCGTGCCCGTCGCCAACACACTCGCCGTGCTCCGCGCGACGTACGTCATGGCCGACCGGGGCGGCGCGACATGGGGCACCGTGCTCGCAGACGAAATCGCCAAGCGGCTGAACTATGCTTTCCCGGCATATCCGGCACTGCGACGCCCCCCCGATGCCGCAGCCAGCGAACCGGCCTCCGCTCCAAGTAAGTGATTTGGCCACTTCGACAGCACACTTCTACTCGGACGCGGGCGCCGTCCAGGGCTGCGACTGCGCACGGCCGAGCGTGACACGGCGGCTTAGACCGCATCTCATTGGGGTTGTTGCTGGTCAGCAGGTTGAGGCGTACGGCGCGGCGGTAGCAGATGACAGCGCAGGCCAGGCGCAGGAATCCGAGGAAGTGGAAAGCCTTGCGTTCGTAACGGCGGACCAGGCGCCGGAACCGGCTGACCCACTCCAGGCAGCGTTCGATGACGTAGCGGTACCGGCCGAGCCGGGACGATGATTCGATGCCTCGGCGGGCGATCCGGGCGATGATGTTGCGCTCACGCAGCACCTCGCGGCAGGCCGGGTAGTCGTAGCCCTTGTCGCCGTGCATCTTGACCGGCCGGTGACGGGGCCGACCGACCGGCTGGCGAACGGGGCTGACGCCATCGACCACGTCCGCGAGCAGCAGATGATCGTTGACGTTGGCGGCAGAGACATCCGCATACAGGGCAAGCCCGTTCCGGTCCGCGACCGCGTGGACCTTGGAGCCGGGCTTACCGCGATCGACCGGGCTGGGCCCGGTCAGGTCCCCCCTTTGACCGCGCGCACGTGCATGGCGTCCACGCTGGCCCGCGACCAGTCGATCTGTCCGGCTGCGCCGAGCACGTCGAGCATGGCCCGATGCAAGGCGTTCATGACCCCGTGAGCGGTCCACTCGGTGAACCGGCGGTGGGCCGTCGGCGTCGAGACGCCGAACGAGGCCGGTAGCGCCTCCCATGCGCAGCCGCTCTGCAGCACGTACAAGATCGCTGCCAGGCAGGTCCGGTCATCGATACGGCGTCGTCCACCGCCCTGGTGACGTTTCGGGTGCGCGGGCAGCAGCGGCTGCGCGAGCACCCACAACGACTCCGGACAGTACTTCTCCACGTCGTCCATGCCCGAACAACGAATGACCTTGCCCGACAACAACCCCAAACGAGATGCGGTCTTAGCGCTCCAGAGTGTCCTCACCAGTTCCTCCACACCTTGGCGTCTCACGGACGCGACATTCTTCTTGCACCGGTCGCGTGGACGGGCCACACAGACCGTTAGGTGACCGCGGTGGGTGCCGGGTAATGGCAGGCCACCTCATGGTCCGGGGCTGGGATGTCCCGGCCGGTCAACGTCGGAGACTCATCGAGGCAGCGCCGTCGCTGATCGTCGCTGAGCTCGTTGGCGAACTTGGGGCAGCGGGTCCGGAACCGGCAACCGGAGGGGGGATTCGCCGGGCTCGGCAGATCGCCGGTCAGCAGGATCCGCTGGCGGGTCCGCTCCTTGACCGGATCTGGCAACGGGATCGCGGAGAGCAGCGCCTGGGTGTAGGGATGTGTCGGCGTCTCGAAGACCCGGTCAGCCGTACCGATCTCAACGATGCGCCCGAGATACATCACCGCCACCCGGTCGGCGATGTGCCTGACCACTGACAGGTCGTGCGCTACGAAGAGGTAGGAGAGCCCGAGCTCGGCCTTCAGGTTCTCGAGCAGGTTGATTACTCCGGCCTGGATCGAGACGTCCAGCGCCGCGACCGGCTCGTCGAGCACCAGCACTTTTGGCTCCAGCGCCAGCGCCCGGGCGATGCCGATTCGCTGCCGCTGTCCGCCGGAGAACTTGGCGGGATAGCGGTCGGCGTGCTCGGGACGGAGCCCGACCAGATGCAGCAGCTCCCGGACGCGCCGGTCGCGTTCCGGGGCGGGGATGCCGTGGGCCGCCATCGGCTCGGCGAGGATGTCGCTGACCGGCAGCCGGGGGTCCAGCGAGGCCATCGGGTCCTGGAACACGACCTGGAGGTCCCGACGGATCGTGAACCGTTCGTTGCGGCTCATCTGGGTGGTGTCCTTGCCGAGCACCGCGATGTTGCCCGACGTCGGCTTGGCGAGCTCGAGGATCTCCATGATGGTCGTGGTCTTGCCGCAGCCCGACTCGCCGACCAGGCCCAGCGTCTCACCTTCGCGGATGTCGAAGCTGATCCCGGCGACGGCCTGGAGGGTGCCGACCTTGCGCCGCAGCACGCTCCCCTTGGTCAGCGGATACTCCTTGACCAGGTCACGTACCTGCAGGACGACGGGGCGCTGTTCCCGGGGGAGCTGCGCCGTGCCGGTTGCCTCCGGCAGCGGGGCGGCGGCGAAGACGTCGGTGCCGGTCAACCCCTCCTGGGCGATGTCCTGGCTGCGATGGCAGGAGGCCAGGTGTCCGGCGCCGTCGGAGACTACGCCGAGCAGTTCGGGCTCGGTCTGCTCGCAGCGATCGATCCGCATCGGGCAGCGGGGCGCGAACGGGCAGCCGGCGGGAAGGCCCACCATCGACGGCGGGACCCCCTCGATCGGCGTCAGCCGCTGCTGCTCTCCCCTGTCGAGCCGGGGGATCGAGCCGAGCAGACCGATCGTGTATGGCATGCGCGGCTGCTGGTAGACGGTTTCGACCGGGCCGCTTTCGACGACCTTGCCCGCGTACATGACCATCATCCGGTCGGCGAAGCCGGCGACCACCCCGAGGTCGTGGGTGATCATGATGATGGCCGCGCCGGTGGTCTTCCGGGCGGTCTGCAGCACCTCCAGGATCTGTGCCTGGATGGTGACGTCGAGCGCCGTCGTCGGCTCGTCCGCGATGATCAGTGCCGGATCGTTCGCGATGGCCATCGCGATCATGACCCGTTGCCGCATGCCGCCGGAGAACTCGTGCGGGAAACCCTTCGAGCGCTGCCGGGGGTTCGGGATGCCGACGAGGTCGAGCAGCTCGATCGCCCGCTCGCCGGCGGCCTCCCGTCGGAGCCCCTGATGGATCCGGATCGTCTCTGCGATCTGGTCGCCGACCGTGTAGACCGGAGTCAGGGCGGAGAGCGGATCCTGGAACACCATGGACATTCGACTGCCGCGGATTCGGGAGATCTGCTTGTCTCCGAGGCCGAACAGCCGCTGGCCTTGGAAGGTCGCGGAGCCGGTGATCGTGGCGGTGGACGGCAGCAGGCCCATGACGGCCAGCGACGAGACCGACTTACCCGAGCCGGACTCGCCGACGATGCCGAGCACCTCGCCGGGGCGTACGTCGTAGCTGATTCCCCGGACGGCGGTCAGCGGGCCGGCCGGGCTGCGGAACGTCACCGACAGATCTTCGACCCTCAGCAGGGGCTCGACGCCGTCGGATCCGAGGTTCGCGGCGGGCCTGGGAACCCCGGCCACCATCGCGTCGGTCACTTCGCACCTTCGATCTCGGAGTTCGGGTCCAACGCGTCACGCAGGCCGTCGCCCACCAGGTTGACGGCAAGTACGAGCAGTACGAGGACTCCCGCGACGAAGTAGAACTGCCACCAGTTGGTCAGCGCCGCGCCGGCGCCGTCGGCGATGAGGGTGCCGAGAGAGACGTCCGGCGGCTGCACGCCGAAGCCGAAGAAGGACAGCCCGACCTCGGCCAGAATGATGCTGCTGACGCCGACGGTCGCGTCGATGATCAGGAACGACGCCATGTTCGGCAGGATGTGCCGCAGGATGATCTTCCAGCCGGGTACCCCCATGAAGCGGGCGGCCTGGACGAACTCGCGCTCTCGCAGCGACTGCGTCATCCCGCGAACCACCCGAGCGGTGATCATCCACTGGAAGCCGGCCAGCAGCACGATGAACATCAGCCAGCTGCCGTCCCGCAGAGCGGTCGAGAAGATCGCGATGATCAGGAACCCGGGCAGAACCAGCATCAGGTCGGTGACCAGCCGAACCACCACATCCGTGGCGCCTCGGAAGTAGCCGGCGAAGGCGCCGGCCACGGCGGCCAGGGCTGTCGAGAGCAGTGCCCCGAGGAGACCGATGACCAGTGACTTCTGCAGGCCACGCAGTGTGCGGGCGTAGACGTCGCCGCCGGTCTGGTAAGTGCCGAACCAGTGCGCAGGACTCGGCGGTGACTGGAAGGCCTCGAAGTCCAGCTGGTCGTACTTCCAGGAGTAGAACACCGGTCCGAGGTAGGCGAGGGCGATCAGTAGCACGACGAGCACCAGGCCGAAGACAGCTAGCCGTGGGCGCAGGAAGCGCCGGAGTACCAGGCGGTTACGGGAGACGGGGCGGCTCGGCTGCGGACCGCCATCCGCAGGATCGGTGCTGACCGATCCGGCGGCGACGGAGTCGGTGTGGACAGTCATCTCGGCCTCCTCAACTCGTCCGGACCCGCGGGTCCAGCGCCGCATAGACCACGTCGGAGAGCAGGCCGGCGATCAGGACCAGCGCGGCGACGAAGAGTGTCACGCCGGCCGTCGAGTTGATGTCGTTCTTGGTGATGGAATCGACGAAATACTCCCCCATCCCGTGCCAGCCGAAGATCTTCTCGGTGAAGGTGGCCCCGACGAAGAGCAGCGCGAACTGGTACGAGAAGAAGGTCGCCATCGGGATGAGGGCGGTGCGCAGCCCGTGCCTGGTCAACGCCGACCAGCGACGCAGACCCTTCGCCTGAGCGGTACGCAGGAAGTCGCTGCCCAGCACGTCGAGCATCGAGTTACGTTGGTACCGGCTGTAGAAGGCGAACCCGTTGACCCCGATCGCGAGCACGATGGTGGGCAGGACAAGGTGCCCGATGCGATCGCTGAGACCGGCCCAGGACCAGGTGTCCAAACCGGGGGTCATCTCGCCGGTGGTGAACAGGATGGGTGTCGACTCGTTCCCCGAGACCTGGTTGAACCAGATGCCGGCGTTCTTCACCAGGACGGCGAGCACCACCGTGGGGATCGACAGCAGCACGAAGGAGATGATGGTCAACGTCTGATCGGACCATCGATGCTGCTTGACTGCCCCGTACGCACCCGCCGCCACGCCGAGGACGGTGCCGAGTATCGAGCCGATCAGCATGAGCCGCAGACTGACCCACATCCGCCGGCCCATCTCCGTGTTGACCGACTCGCCGTCGACGGTCTTTCCGAGATCGCCGTGGGCGACGCCGTTGGCCCAGGTAGTGAATCGCTCGACGAGCGGTGTCTTGTCGTTCATGTTGAGGTCGTTGAGCCGCTGGTCGACGACCGCCGCTGCAGGGGGTGGGTTGCGTCCCTCGTACCTGCTACGCGGGTGTAGCTGTGTTGCGGCGAGGAGGTACGCGACGACAGTCGCGACCATCGCGAGAAGCACGAGGTATCCCACCCTACGCAGGAGGAACTTGCCCATTGCGGTGTTGCCTCCAGGTTGGGTTATCGATCATCTGGGCCGGACGTTAGCAGAGGGCATCGAGGGCCGCCGAGATCGACTGAGGACGTTGTCAGTGCAACGAGATTCGTTGCGGTGGCGCGGGACCACTAGGGATCGCCTTACCGAATGCCGAGCTTCTGAGCCGAGGCCCACTGATGGATCTCGATGGACGACGGTCGGGTTGCATTGATGAGTGTTTCGGACGATGAGTGTTTCAGAACAGGGAATCGGGGTTGCGGCGCTTCTCAATTCGGTTCAGATGCAGGAGCCGCTGCAAAGCTAGGTCGCGAGTTCCCTACCAGGAAGCATGCGGCACCTCCGACCTTTGTGGAGGTCGGCGAGCGGGTGCAGCAGCATCGTTGGTCATGGATCTGCCACACTTCTTAATTCGAGGAGAGCCGCAGCTGCCGAGGCTCACTGTCCCACCCGATCCGGCCTCCCGTCGCCATACCCAGGCCATCACCCCGACCGTCGACACAGCGGCGTGCTCCCTTCGTTTATCGCTCTATATCTGTCCCGGTGGTCGGCCGTTCCGGTCGGCCCGGCCCCGGTGCGCGAGCACCCCGGACCCGCCCAACTGCTGATCCTGCTGGCGACGCGCTTGCAGCGCGATGTCGCGCGATCGGCGCGACCCCTCCGTGTTCGCGTTGCGGCGGTCAAGACCGCGCAACACCGCCGTGATGACGTCTCTAAGGTGGTGTGCTTTCCCGGGCAAACCCGTCCCCTCTGTCGGAGTCCGGGGGAAGTCCATGCAGGACGTGGAAATGGCCGCGCGCGGCGAACCAACTCTCCGACGACCGAAGACGGCCCCCGACCTCAGAATCTCCACCACGCCCGGCTAACCGGACGGCGGAACGTATTGGTCATGCAGAGAATCACCGCACGACTGTCAGCACGCGCCAACTGGAAATGCTGATTCCACCGGTCCCTGGCCGCTCGCGCGTTCAGGAGAGGCCCTCCGGGCCTGTTCCACCGTGGTCGCCGCCTCGTGGACGCGGCTCTTGCAGCATCGTCCGATCGTCTGCCGTGCCACCGCCTCATCGGGCGCACCTGCATAGGTCAACCAACCCCCCTCGATGGCATTGACCAGTCCATTGTCTCTCAGAAGATCAACCTAAGTTGACCGCCGGGGCAAGACAAATGTCATGCTCCCCCGTCTGCCCCGGTCGCGGCCGGAGGCGCCTGCAGATTGGTCGACCAGGAGGGCTCAGGCCCGATGCCTCACCCCCATCGACAGATTGCCTTGCGGGGATATCAAGCTCCTCGCGGGTAGGGCTTCGCAGGCATCGCGGCGGTGATCCGCACGTACACATGAAAGTGTGCCGGAAGCAGGAGCCGGTCAGCATGCAGCGCGCAGCTTTCTGACCGGCGTCCGGCTCTGCTGGGCCGCGGCATCCCTGATGCCGTCCACCAGGCTGAGGACCGCACGCGCCGCCGGCAGGACCATGGCGCCCTCCCGGGTCAACTGAGCGCCATCAGGATGGCGGACAAACAGGCGGGTGCCGAGTTCCTGCTCCAGGCAGTTGATCTGGTAGCTGATGGCAGGCTGCGAGTAGCCGAGCGCTTTGGCCGCCCGGTCCATGCGGCCGGCCTCGACGGTAGCCACGAAGGCTCGCAGTTCACGCTCGTGCATGAGGTCCCCCGGTTCGTGTATGCGTGGTCCTCGCCGGTGGGGCGGGCCGCACACCGGACAAGAAGGGCAAGTGGCTGCCCAACCGGGAAGGGTTGCCTGCCGCTGCGTGGGTCTGCGGATTTGCGCTGAGGCGGTCCCCCGAGTCGCAACCCGACCACCTCAGCGGCTCTCCCCGTTGTCCCCCGGCTGGACGTGCCACTTGATCTCATGTGTACCGACCACCGCTGTCGCCGCGCTGTCGCCGTCCTTGCGCGTCACGTCAGGATCATGCAAGCCAACCGATGTCCTCGTACACCTTGCTTGCGTAGGCGAACGCGCCGAAGTTGACCAAGCCGGTGCGAACCACCCACACGTCGGGACGTTGATACAGGGGCAGGTTGGGCAGGACCTGCCACAGTTTCCCGTCGATTCGATTGGCCATCTCGGCGGCCCGCTCGGGATTCAGCTCGGCGGTCGCAGCCCGGAACAGGTCGTCGATCTCCGCAGACCCGGATCTCGCGTAGTTCTGCTGTACGGCGAGCTGACCGTTGGCGTCCTTCTTCGGTTCTGCGAAGATCGACTGATTGATGCTGATGGGGTAGGGCCGACCGCCCCAGGTGAACGCCGCCATGTCGAAGTTTCCGGGAATGACGTACCTGCTGAACATGTCGCCGGCCGGGACGGCGCGGACGGTGACCGCGACCCCGACCCGCGCGAGCATCGACCTGACGAGTTCGGACTCCACCTTGCTTTCCGCGACGCCAGCGGAGATGACAAGGTCGATGGTCAGGGCCGCGCCGTTCTTGGACCGGGTGGTGCCGGACAGCCGCCAACCGGCCTCGTCGAGGAGCGCGTTCGCCGCATCCGGACGATAGGCACCTATGTTCCCCGCGTTGTCCCGGTACTTCGCGTGGTTGAGCATGTAAATGCGGTTGTTGAGAACCTGTGGCTGGAAGCCCAAGGGGCCGAGCAGTGCCCGGGCTATGGCTGCGCGGTCGATCGCCATCGCGAGTGCCTGCCGGACTCGGACGTCGGCCAGGTGCGGCCTAGCGCCGTTGATGGTGATGTGCCGGTAGAACGGCGCACCGGCGCGTTTCAGATTGACCCTGCCGTTCATCTGCATTGCGCGGCTGTACAGGCTGGCGTTAGCCGCGATTTCGTAGAAGTCCGCCTCGCCGTTGGCGACCGCGTCGGCCGCCGCGCTGGCGTCGACGCCCCGGTAGATGATCCGGTCGAGCTTCGCCGGGTTTCCCCACCATGCCGGGTCGCGTTCGATGGTCACCGTGCGCGCTGTCTGGTCCAGGGCCGCGAACCGGAACGGGCCCGCGGTGGGTCCGGGCATTCGCTTGGTCCACCCATTGTTGAACGTCTCGGGATCGGAGGTGGTGGACTTTGGGTACAGCGGCGCGAAGATGGACTGCCAGTCGGTGTAGGGCTGCGCGAAGGTCACCACCACGTCGCTGTCAGTGTCGCCGCGGGTGACGCTCGCGATGTTCTGGTAGCCGTTGGAGTTGGCGACCTTGAACGCCGGATTACGGCCGTTGAGGGCCTTCCATTGCGACTCGAAGTCGGCGAAAGTAATTGGCGTTCCGTCGTTCCACGTCGCCTTCTCGTGGAGTCGGTACGTGACCACCTGACGCGGAGCGGTGTCGAACCGGGGTTCCCTGGCGAGGTAGTTCCTGTTCCAGATCGAGTTGCCGGCCGCGTCGTTGAGGTACATCGACGGCATGAGCGCGAAGATGATGTCGGAGTTGTCGCGCAGGGTGCCGTCGAGGTGCAGGAAGTTGAAGTTCGCCGGAATGTCGGCCACCGGCCAGACCAGCTGTCCACCATCCTTGAGCCGGTCGCGCGCCGTCGGGGTGACGTCGTTGGTAACGGACTTCCCCGGCGTGTCGCCGGTGCCCGCCGTGCCGCTGGAGCAAGCGCCGACGGCCGCCACGGGAGCGGCCGCGAAAGCGGCGAGCACGGTTCTTCTTCTCACTATCGCCTCCAGGAAGGTCTGCCGCGGTACTACGGCAGTTGCTGCGGTGCCGGGTAGTAGCAGGCCGCGTGTTGGTCGGAGAGTGTCATTGGCCGTTTGCGAGGGCTCGTCGGTACGGCACATCTGACGGGTGATGGCGATGCGTTGGCGCGGCGGGCAGGCCGGTGCGATTACCTGCGTCAATGTCGAGGTGAGCACCGGGGCGCGCTCGCGTCGCGGCTGGAGGGCGGTCCCGGACTCGTCCGGCGCGACGACGGCGAAGATGTCGGCACGGTCCGGCCGTCACGCTCCACGTCGTCGCGGCGATGGCACGCGGACCACTGGGGCTCCCTTGAGCCAGGCAGCCCCCCGCAACGGCGGCGTGTCGGTCTGGCAAGCCTCGACCGTCAGCGGGCACCGATGCCGGAACGCGCATCCTACGGAGGCGTCCGCGGACCGCTTTAACCGCGCGGTGACCGGAAGACGCGGCCACGCAGGATGATGGCGCTGGGATGGGACAACACCCGGGGGTCCCTGGTCGGATCGACGTCGTACACGACCAGATCAGCGGGCGCGCCGTCGACCAGTCCGGGCAAACCCAGCCAGGACCGGGCCTTCCAGGAGGCGGCGGCGAGCGCAGCCTCCGCCGACATGCCGCCGCGAATCAGCCACTCCACCTCATTAGCGATCGTGCCGCACGGGAAACTGTCGGTACCTGCCAGGACGAGCACGCCGGCCTCCTCGGCGGCGCGAACGGTCGCGAGGGTCCCCTCCCAACCCTTGAGCAGCCAATCCTGGCGTGCGCTCGATTCACGGGCCCGGATCTCCGTCATCCGGTTCCCCAGGACGCCCAGAGTGGGCACCAGGGCCGTACCGGAGCGGGCCATCCGGTCCAGCAGATCCTGGTCGAGATACCAGCCGTGCTCCAGACTGTCCACCCCGGCCAGCACCGCGTTGCGGCTGCCCTCGGCGGTCTGGCAATGGGCGGCCACCCGCCCGCCCACCGCATGCACGGCCGTGACGACCTCGGTCAGCAGGTCGAGGGGGAGCGCTGGATCGCCGAACTCCCAGTCTCCGATGATCTTGCACCACCCTGAGGAGGAAGCGGCCTCATCTACGGCCGCGGCGACCAGTTCCGCCTCGGTGACGTCCCGGCCGAACCCGGGAACGAACCGGCCGGGCGTGGCCAGCCAGGGTCCAGCCGAGCGCACCCGAGGAAGATCCGGATCGGCGTCGACCCAGTCCGGGATCCGCTCGGCGGAGCCCGGTGTCCGCACCAGCAACACCCCGGCCTCGCGATGGTCGGTCAGATGTCGACGCAGCGTCGCGTCGTCAAACGGGGCATCCGGCCCTTCGGTGCCCGGATGGGTGTGCACGTCCACCAGACCGGGCAGGATCCATCCGCCGTCGACAATCAGGTCGCCACCGGGCACCGGATCAGTGCGCAGGCGGTCGCCGTCGATCCAGAACGACCGTTCTTCTCTCTCGGGTAGGACTACACCGCGAACCTTCAGCATGATCAGTTCCTAACTAGGCGCGTGAAAACGATGGAGATCGGAGCCGGTGCCGGGAACGATGACCTTCAACACCGCGAAGTCGTCCTCGGTGCTCAGGTCTACGAGCAAGGGTTCGCATCCCGCCACCGTGGCGACCGTCGTGCTCAGGTGTTTCAGTTCCTCCGTCAGGTCGGCGGCGTCGTCGACATCAGAGGTGACCTGTGCCCAGGTCATTGTGGCGGCGGCCGTGAACGGCCGCTCGCCTGCGCCGAGCCGCGCCTGCTGGTAGACCGGCGGCAGATCCTCGCGGCTGCCGGTGATCGCCGTGAGACGGCTCTGCGCAGCCTCGGTCAACGCCCGGGAGAGCGCGACTGCCGGCGTGAGATGCGCGCCGAAACCCAGACACGTCACCGGGAAGTCGTCGCTCCAGATCCACACGGCGAGACAGGGCACCCGGAACCGGCTCGGCACGTACCCGATCTCGAAAAGCACGCCGGCCGATCGCAACTTCGCCACCAGCGCCGCACATCCGGGGTCGTCGATCGACTCAGGGTCCACCGAGCGGACCGGATTGGCGGTGGGCCACCCTTGGACAGCGTCACGCTCGATCACCTCATAGAGCGCATGCAGCGCCGCCTCCGGGACCGAGTTTCCCGCGGCGAGCCCGTTGCTGGTGAGCTTGAAGCCGGTCAGCTTCCAACGACGCCGACCCGGACGTGCCATGCACACCAGATCGAGGGGCACGGGTACGGTGCGTCCGGTGACGATGCCGGTGGCTCGGGCCCAGTCCAAGGGCGTGCGGTCGGTCACGAGACATCCGTGTTCGCTGTCCAGGCTGGACAGCGCGTAGGGCAGGTGAAGTTCCCGGCCTGGCACGGTCTTCGCGCAGACCGCCGGGGTCGCGTGTTCCGCATGCCAGTGCTCGACGCTCTCCATGGCCGCGGAGACCTTGGCAAGCAACATGGTCTGGCCCTTGCCCTGCGCGACGCTCAGACTCTGCGCCAGCGGCCGTACCGCCATCGCCACCGGAATGCCGATCACGTCGAGGCCGGTCACGTCCGCGATCCTGGTGATGCCGTAGTGCCCGAACCGCGGCGCAATGATGTTCCAGGTCTCCTCGGGCGTGCGAACGCGGTGCGTGCCGTCCCGGAAAACCTTGCGGTCAGCGGATTGTCCGTGTCGCACGGGCACGCTCACGTCAGCTCCTCGAGACGGGCGGCGGGTGTGGCCACAGCCATCGACAGATGGTGTCTCAGGAAGAACGGGCGCACAGCCTCGACGGCCTCGACCAGCGACACGAAACCGCGGTCGCGGGCGGCAGCCGTCAGGGACCGCTCGTCATCGCTTCCCCACCGCGCGGCCAGGTGGTCTCGAAGGACACTGTGCCGCAGGTACGCGAGGCCGTTCTTCGGCGCCCAACTGACCACTTCCGCGTTGACCACGAACGACTCCGCAACCGCCACCCGCGCGGCCTGGTCGGTCACCAGCTCCGGCTCCGCGACGATCAGGTCCAGGATGCCGCGCGGCGGGCTGTAGCTGCGTACCAGCACGCGCAGCACCGCGGCGTCGGACTCCAGTCCGTCGGCCTCCTGCGGAGTCAACCACTCGGCCCGCTGCTCCGGCGTCAGCCTGCTGTCATCGACGCCGTAGGCGGCCGCTACCGCCAGGACGGCGGCCTCCAGACCTCCGTCAGGAACGTCCGCGGCACGAAGCTCGGCCCCGTCACGAATGCCGCGGAGCGCGAACGTCGACCATCGCTGAGCCAGATCGTTCCGGTATATCTGCTGGTACTGCATGACAGCGCGGTCGCTGACATGGATGCCGTCGACCCAGGAGCCGGCGAATTCGGCATGCCACTCGTGCAGCAGCCGGTTACGCCACCGCGGTGAGTCGATCCAGCCCTCGTCGCAAACGGAGCGGCGAGCGCCCAGCTCCGCCAGACGTTTCAGCGTGTCGATGGCGTCAGCAGCCTTCACATCTGCATGTTCCGGATGCTGAGCCAGGTAGCCGCGGAGCCGGCGGACCGCACCGGCGTGCTCTGGGTCGTCACGCGAGAGGACCGCCTCGACGGCCCGCCAGCTACGTGCGGAATAGGGCAGCCCGCGGCAGGCCGCGACGAGTCCGGCTCCCTCCGGAGCGGACACCGCGCCGTCCTGCTGGGCCATCGCCACCGCGTGACGCAGGCTCACCAGCGGCATGCCGAACTTCCGATATTCGGGGGCCTCCCCGTGAACGACGGCCACCTCGTCATCGGCATCGATCGCGCCAGCGCGGTACATCTCGAACACGACACCGTTGCCGACCATGCCGTACGGGACCAGCTCCGCAGCGCGCAGGGCGCCTAGACTGCTGCACCCGATCACCGTCACCCGCCTCGCCAGCGTCTGCAGGATCTCCTTGTGACGCACGGAAGCGACCTGGTGGAAATAGCCGTCGATGATTACGACCATGTCACCTGGCTCGGGGTCGAGGCGGAGCAGGTCGCCGTGTGCTATCGGTGGGTGGAGGATCGCCTCCGGAACAGCGGTCAGAACATCTCGAGCGGCCAGAGTCGGCCCCACAAAAACATGTAACGACAAACGCTTTCCTCACGTCGAACACACGGCGCCCTGACACGCCAACGATGCCGTCGACGAGCACTACATCTTCGAGTACCCCATCGTTGTGGCGGCGCAGCTCTTCGAGGATTCCGCAGTGCTCGTCTGCTTGTCGAAGACGCTCTCCAGGGTCACGTTGGTGCGCAGCGCACGGAGTCGCTCAACCAGTTCTTTCACTTCTCTTCCCCCGAATCCAGTTGGACGGCGAGTCGGCCGACAACGTATCACACATGATCGATTGCCTCTCGCATCCAAGGCCTCGAGGCGGGGACCGGATGCGACGATGGGCCACTGCCGGTAGTGACTCACGACCATCCTCGCAAATGGACGGTGCCGGGCGTCATGGGCGCACCCGCGTACCGGACATTCGTCCGGGACTGGTGTGTGGATGCGGGTGCGATCCCACCACCTGACCGGAGTGCTGGCGCACAGTATTCGTACGGTTACCGACGATGCGCACGGCGACCAGAATCTGTTAGGCAAACTGGCAATGGTCCTATGTGTCGGATGGCGGCAGTTCATGAAGCTCCCGCAGGATGCCACGGGCGCGCTCCCCCTCCGGCCGATAGCCGTAAGCGCCGCTGATGTCGCAGGCCAATCGAGCGTGGTCGACGGCCTCGGCGTCGTTGCCGAGCGCTGACGCGATCCGGGCGAGCTCGGCGTGCGCCCGGGCCCGGAGGCGGGGCCGCTGGTTTTCCACGACCTCACGCGCGAGCCCGACAGCCCCCTCGTGGTCGCCAGTGATACGGCGGCACCCGGCCAGCCCGAGCACCGTGTACGGGTACCAGTAGCCGCACCCAGGGGCCGTGAGGCTTGCCGCGATGGTCAGCCTCTCGTGTGCGGCTTCGACATCTCCCAGCGCGAGGTGCGCCTCCCCGAGTGTCACATGCGCGCCCATCACCATCCATTTTGCGTCTGCCTGCTCCGCGAGGCCGAGTGACTGCTGCGCCAGATCGATTGCCTCTTCCGCATGGCCCGATTCAAGGCGGACTTCCGCCAGATTTCGGAGAGTCTCTGCCTGGCCCTCGACATACCCCAATTCAGTCCAGCTATCCAGGACCGATTCGAATTCCTTCGCAGCCTCGTCGAACGCGCCCCGCCACGATTGGAGCATCGCCAGACCGGCGGTCGCCCGATGGCTCAGGTTCCGTAGATTGAGCTCCTCCGCGAGCGACCGGCTGCCGGTGAGGCACTTCACGCCTCGATCGGCATCCCCGAGCATGAGCAGTGCGATGCCGAGGTTCATGAGGGCTGTGGTCCCACCCTCGCGGTGGCCGCTGTCGCGCAGCAGCGGCAGCGCCTCCTCCATGTAGCGCGCCGCCTCCAGGTAATCCTGCATTTCGAAGGCCACACTGCCCAGACCGATCAGGTCACGCCCTTCGCCAGCGCGGTCACCGATCTCGCGGGAGATTTCCACGGAGCGTCGATAACACGCGAGTGAATCAGCGAACTCGTTGCGCCGGAAATGCAGCCGGCCACGGCCGCGCTGCAACGCCGCCGTGGCGGTCCGGTCGCCGACCCGCTCCGCGGCGGCGAGCGCCGATTGAAGGGTCGTCAGCCACGCGCTGTCCTGGCGTTGCCGGATGAAGAACCCGAGCAGGCTGTCGGCCAGCAGCCACACCGGCGCTCCGCATTCCTGGAGCGCGGGTTCGCGAATGATCGAGACCAGATTCATCACCTCCTTCTCCAACCAGTCGAGCGCCTCGAGAGAATCCGTCCACGACGGGCGGACCGAGGCCGCGGCCTGTTCGGCCTTGCGCAGCCGGGGAAGGTCCGGGTATAGCAGTTGGCTGGCCGCCTCGCAGGTACACAGGTAGTAGTCCAGCAGTCGCCGAAGGGCGGCAAGACATGCCTCCGGACCGTCGTGGCTCGCCTGTGCCGTGGCGTATTCCCTGATCAAGTCATGGAACCGGTACCTGTCCGACCCGTGGTGCTGCACCAGATTCGCCATGGCAAGCCGGGAAAGCGTCCGCCGGGCGACCGCCGGACTCACGCCGGCCAGACTGGCCGCGGTGTACCGGTCGAAGTCGGGCCCGGGCGCGAGGCTTACGAGGCGAAACAGGCGGGCGGTTTCCGGCTCGAGTTCGCGATACGAGTGGTCGAAAGCTATCCGTACGGACGCCTGATCGTCGCCGTCAATGGTCAGTGCGACGAGCCGGTCGTCAGATCTCAGGTCTTCCGCGTGTCCGGCAATGGTCTGTCCCGGCGCCGCGGCGACATTCGACGCGGCGATCCGCAGCGCGAGGGGCAGAAAACCGCAGGCGGTGGCGAGTTTGGCCACCGCCTGCGGCTCCGAGTCGATCCGATCAGCACCGATGATCCGCGACAGCAACGCCTCTGCCTCGAGTGCGGTCACCGGATCAACCGGCACGCGATGAGCGCCGTTGACGGCGGAGAGGCCGGACAGGTTGTCTCGGCTGGTCACGATCACTGAGCAGCTGGGTGAGCCCGGCAGCAGCGGCCGCACCTGTTCGGGGGAGCCCGCGTTGTCGAGCACTAGGAGGACTCGTCGTCCGGCCAGCATCGAACGGAACAGGGCGCGCTGCTGGTCCGGGTTGTGTGGCACCCGATTGGCGGGGGCTCCGAGGGCACTCAGGAATCCGCTTAGCGCCTCCTCCGGCCGGACCGATGCGTCGGACGAGAACCCTCGCAGGTTCACGAAGAGCTGACCGTCCGGGAAATCGTTCCGGAGTCGGTGGGCAACGTGGAGCGCCAGTTCGGTCTTGCCGACGCCCGGCGGTCCGGACAGGACGACCAGCGGCAGCCCGCCGCTCGCCTGGGGTGGCCGGGCGACCTGCGACGTCACACGATCGACCAGCTCGGCACGGCCGACGAAATCGTTGACCTCGGGAGGTAGCTGGCTGGGGGCCACCCAGCTGCCGGCCGCCGCGTGGCTGGGCGGGTGCAGCGATGGATCGGCGGTGAGAATCCGGTGATGGAGTTGGGTCAGCTCACCGCAGGGATCGACACCGAGCTCCTCGCGGAGCAGGGCGCTCACGTCGCGGAAGGCGTTCAGCGCCTCGGCCTGCCGGTGGGAGCGGTACAGCGCCAGAATCAGGTGATGCCAGAGGCGCTCGCGGAGCGGGAACTCGGTGGTCAGGGCTCGCAGTTCCGCAATCACCTCAACCTGGCGGCCAGCTCTTAGATCGGCGTCTATCCGTCGTTCCAGGGCCTGCAAACGCTCTTCGATCAACAGTGGCTGCTCGTCGCGGTGCAGCGACTCGGAGCTCACGTCGGACAGCGGCGTTCCTCGCCAGAGCGCAAGTCCGGCCCGCAGCTCCCGGACCTCCGCTTCGATGTCTCCGCGGGCTTGCGCCGAGCCAGCCAGTTGCACGTGGGCGCGAAACCGGTCGATGTCGACCGCGCTGGGCGGGACGTCGATGTAGTAGCCCGGCGGGCTCGTCACGATGATGGATCGGGCGGTGCCGAGCAGGGTGCGCAGCCTGCGGATGTAGGTCTGGACCGCGTTGCGGGCGTCCGACGGCAGGTCATCACCCCAGAGTCGCTCCACGAGCGAGTCGACGGACAACACCTCGCCCCGCCGCAGCAGCAGGCTCGCCAGGAGGGCCCGCATCTTCGCCGCGCCGACGATGACCGGCACGTCGCCGACGGAGACCGTCAGCGGTCCGAGAAGTCCGAACGTCACCTCGGGCTGGCCCACATCGTGGTTCGCGGCCCTGTCGTCCCGAAGATCGCCCGACACGTCCCGGAACATTACCGGGCGAGCAATGTGATCCGTGCCTCGCCGTCGCCACGACCAACCGGACCGCTGTCAGCGGCGCGCCCGAACGGCGGTGATGTGCACGCGCCGGAGCAGTGGCATGAGCGGCAGCATGCGGACTGCCTCGGCACGCAACTGCGTCATAGCGCGGTCGCGTCCCGGATCGGTCGCCAGCGCTCGCCGGAACACCGCCTGCTGCCGTCGCTGCAGGTCGGGGCGATGGGTGACGGCGACCTCGTCGAAACCGGCGGTCCTGAGCAGGCCGCCGAAGTCGAGGTTGACAAAGCACTCGGGAAGGCGGTGGTCTCCGGTCTCTCGCGGCTCCCAGCCGGTGAAGACCAGCGAGCCTCCTGGCCGCAGCACACGGGCAGCCTCCTGCGCGACGAGCCGCGGATCGCCGGCGAACTGAACCGAGTCGACGCACAGGAGCGCATCAGCCTGTGCGTCGGTGAGCCCGGTCGCGTGGAGTTCGCCGATCCGGAACTCCGCCCTGTCCTGGAGCCGGAACGCCGCGATCCGCGCTCGCGCCTGCGTCACGGCGACGGCCGAGAAGTCCACGCCGATCAGTCGTGCCCCGGTGGCCCTGGTGATCCACATCCCTGGCCCGCCGCGTCCACAGGCCAGGTCCACCAGCAGCGCGTCCGTGGAGAGCCGCAGCTGCTGCGCGATCGCCTCGAGCGCGTTCATGGTGACGAACGAGTACGGCTCGACCTCGACGGGAAGCCGCTCGTCGAGCGCGGAGCGCATCAGCGCGCGGATAGCGGGAGACCGCTCGTACGCACCAAACAGATCGTCGAAGAACGCGGCATCTATCGGCCGTGATGCTGACAAAACACTCTCCTGGTCCCCTGGCGGTGACCCGCGTTCGCGGTGGTGTGGGGCCGTCCGTGCGGACGAACCCGGTCGGCCGCCGGCACTGGACGCGAATCGCCTAGTGTGATGCGTCGATACGACGGGAGCGACGAGATGCGGACGGACTCGTGACAGCAGGTGACCCGCAGCGTCACCGTGCCGACTTCCGCCGGCTGTGGGCCGCGGACGCGTTGAGCCAGGTCGGCGGCCAGGTGAGCGTGCTGGCGTTACCGCTGGCCGCCGTCCAGGCAACGCACGCGAGCACCCTGCAGGTGGCGATCCTTCCGGCGCTTCAGACGGTCGCCTTTCTCGTCCTGGGATTGCCGGCCGGGGTGTGGTCCGACCGGGTACGCCGTCGGCCGCTCATCATCTCGGCCGATCTCGGGCGGCTCGTCCTGCTCGGGAGCATTCCCGTGGCGGCGCTGCTGGGGGTTCTGACCATCTGGCAGTTGTATGTGGTGGCGCTGAGCGTCGGAGTGTTCACCGTGTTCTTCGACGTTGCATTCCAGTCGTACGTGCCTGCCGTCGTGGACCGGAAGTCTCTGGTCAAGGCCAACAGCCGGCTCGAGGTCAACCGCACCGTGGCCGCGGCCGCCGGGCCGGCCATGGCCGGCTACCTCGTGCAATGGCTGACCGCACCGATCGCCATCGCGGTCAACGCCGTGACTTTCGCCTGGTCGGCGGCATGGGTGTCCACCATCGGCACCAAGGAACCGAAACCGGCGCCGGCTCCCGGCGTGAAACTGCGACGGCAGGTCGCCGAGGGGATCCGCTTCATCTTCGGACACCCGACGCTGCGGGTCATCGCCTCCTACAACGGCACGGCGATGACGTTCTACTCGGCGCAGGGCGCCGTCGAAGTGGTGTTCCTGCTTCGGGAACTGCACGTCTCGCCCGCCACCACCGGACTGCTCTTCGCCGGTGGCAGCGCCGCAAGTCTTCTGGGTGCGGTCTGCGCCGACCGGATGACTCGAGCGATCGGACGGCATCGGGCGCTGCCGCTGTTCACGACGCTGGCCGGCCTGGGTGCACTGCTGCTGCCGCTCACCGACGGTGGGTGGAGACTGGCACTGTTCTCGCTGGGCTCCGCCATCTCGGGGTTCTGCCTCATCGCGTACAACGTGGTTCAAATCAGCTTCCGCCAATCGGTTTGCCCGGATCACCTCCTCGGCCGGATGAGCGCCACCATGCGCACTGTCACGCTCGGCGTCACCGCCTTCGGCGCGATCCTCGGTGGCTTGCTGGGCACCTGGTTCGGCGTGCGGACGGCGTTGTGGATCACCGCCGTCGGTGCGCTGGCGGCCAGTCTGTGGTTCGCCCGAATGCCGAGGGCCGGCACGCCGGACGCGGTCGCCGGGGGCCCGTCGACCGACCGTCTGCCCGCGCCGTCGGCCCCGGGGAGGCCATAGCTTCAGGTCAGTGGCACAGCGCCGCTGTTCCCCGCACGGACCTGACTTCGGGGTTGAGCTGAACTTCGCGCGGAAGTTCGCTCCGTCCGACGCAGAGCGTCACCCATACCGGCGTGGCATTGGCGTAGACCTGCACCTGGCAGCCGACCGGTGGGCGGTTATCCACGGCGAGGAAGCGTCCCCGCAGCACGGTGACCATCGAGGTGCAGGAGGCGTGCGGCACCGACTGGGCCGCACCGGTGAAGTCTGCCCTCGTGAAGAACGTGGTTCGGCCGGCGGATTCGGCCTGGGCGGGGCTGGGCAGCAGGGCCGCGGTGGCGGCCGCGGCGGCGAGAGTGACGAGAACACGCATGACAGGGACCCTATGAAGGGTGAAGTCCCATGCCGATGTCCACATTCAGAATTTGAATATGTGACATCTCAGCGATCACCTTGGCCCTGTGCGCACTTCCTGCGGCGAATCCCATCGCCTCCGGTCATATGCGGGGGTTATGCGGGTGATGTGCCCGGCACTCCGTCCCGCCGGTATCCGGTATGAACTCCCGTGTTCAAAGCTGTTACCGGCAGCCGATCGGACTACCGAATGGCCCGAATACAAGGAGAAGGCATGTACGAAGGCGATGTCGCCCTGCTCGAGGAGATCGACGAGCAGGACTTCGAGGGCGTGGCGTACGGCGCGTGCACCACGAACACGTTCTCGCTGTCCAACGTCCTGGGGAACAACGGGGGCTGGTGCACCCTGACCCGCGAGTGCCAGCGCAGCTGCAACTGATCGCGAAAGGAAACAGATACCGCATGAAGAACGACCAGAACGACATTCTCGCCCGGCACGACGAGGCGGAACTCATCGAGCTCAGCGAGGCCGACACCTACGGCGGTTCCACCTGGGCTTGCGCCACGGTGACGCTGGCGACCGCCGTGGTCTGCCCGTCCACCGCCTGCTCGCGGTCCTGCTGATCACCTGCCTCGTGCGGTGAACCGGTAGTACGACAGCGGAATGGGAGCCGAGCCCCCCGGTTCCCATTCCGCTTCGCATTTCTTCACTGAGATCGGAGTGGCCGAAAGTGATGTCCGCAACCAGTTACTACCCCGAGTTCGACAGTGCCGAGGTCGCGGAGACCATCACCCCGCTGGCCGAGCACGACGACGCCGTCCTCGCCGTGTTGCACGGCACGCGCCCCGCTTTTGTGCAACGGTGGCTCGACGCCGAGGAGCAGTACCCGTTCCAGCTCGTCGTGCGCAGCGTGGCCGTCCGCCTCATCGACGGCGACCCGCTCGCCGGCCACACCGATCTGCTCGCTGACCCCGAGGCCATCCTGCTCGAACTGCTCAGCCGGACCGAGTCTCGGCTTCGCGAGGTCTACGGCCGGCCGCTGGTCGCCGCGATCAACATAGCCCGCAAGAACGGTCGGCTGGCCGGAGCCACGGCGCACGACCGCTACCGGGCCTTCATCGATCAGGCGAGCCGGAGCTCGTTCGAGGGCGTGAGCGGGCTCGACTTCCCGGTCCTGCGCGACGTGACCCGGCTGGTGCTGCGCAATGAGCGGGACGCCTTCCGCGAACTCGCACACCGGCTGCGCAGAGACCGGGCGGCGATCCAGGAGAAGTTCGGCATCGCCGCGGACGACCGGCTGATGTCGCTGGGACTCGGCGAGGGCGACACGCACCACCACGGGCGCAGCGTCTCCGTGCTGGTCTTCGCGTCCGGCGAGAGGCTGGTCTACAAGCCACGCGACGTCTCCTGCGAAGCCGCCTACGTGACCATCGCCCGGGAGCTGAACGTTCGGCTGGGCACCAGCCTGGTGTCCGCCGGCGTGCTGGAGCGGGAGGGCTATGGCTATGTCGAGTTCGTCGAGACCGAGGACGTCTCGGACATGGCCGCCGCGTTCATGCGCGCCAGCGGTGAGCTTGCGGCGGTGCTCTACCTGCTCAACGCCCGGGACATGCATTTCGAGAACATCCTGCCGACCCGGCGTGGACCGCTGCCGATCGACCTGGAGACCATCCTGCACCCCGAGCGCGTGCACAGCGGGCCGACCCCCGAGGCACCCGGCAACGCGTACGCGACGATCAGCCGGTCGGTGTACGGCATCGGCATCCTGCCGCTGGTGATGGCCGGCAAGGAGGCCGATGCAGGGCACGTCGATCTCGGCTTCCTCGGTGGCAGCGGGCAAGGCAGTTCACCCTTCAAGAGCATGCAGTACGAACACCCTTACACCGACCACATCCGGGTGGTGTTCGCGGCCACCCCCGCAGCCGAACGCACCGCCGTGGTCAACGCCCTCACCGAGGACGAGACTTACCAGCTCGGCGCAGAGATGGCGGAGGGTTTCACCCGCGTCTTCCGCGCCGCGTCGGCCGACCTCGACGGTTGGACCGGTCTGCTACGCAAGGCCGTCAGTGGGGTCCGGGTGCGCTACGTGCACAATCCCACCGCGCTGTACTCACAGACGCTGCGCATGACCTCCGCGCCGGCCGCGCTCGACGGGACCGCACCGTACCTGGCGCTGTTGAAGCGCATCGCCATCGCCAGCAAGACCTCGGCGCAGCCGGTCGTCGTGGCCGAGCTGCGTCAGCTCGCCGAACGGGACATCCCGTACTTCACCGTTTCGAGCACCAGCACGGCCCTCACGGACGGCGACGGTGACGAGATCGGCGCCGAGGTGGCCTGCTCGCCGCTGGACGCGGCGCTGGAGAAGGCCAGCCGGCTCAGCGAGTTCGAGCTCGCGGAACAGCTCCGGCTGATCCATTCCGCATTCGCCTCGCGCTTCCCGGACAACCACCTCGCCGGAGCCACGGTCGACACCCCGCGACCCGGCGCGGTGCGGGCCGGAACAGGGGAGCTGGAAGCGCTGGTGATGCGGCTCAGCGATCACCTCGTTGCCACGTCGCTGCCGGACCGGTTCGCGCATCTGCCCCGTACCTGGATCGGTCCGCTCGCCTCCGCCGAGGCCAGCCGGCCGTGGCCGCCGGGGGTGCTGGGATACGAGCTCTACACCGGCCGCACCGGACCGGCCCTTGCCCTCGCCGCCGCCGGTCGGCTCATGAACCACCGGGCCTATCTCGATCTGGCCACGCAGATCTTCTCCACAACCGCAGGAATCCTGGCCGACCGACGGTACGAGAACCGTAGCCTGCGGGCGGCGGGCTATGGCGGCTACACGGGAATGGCCGGCATCCTGTTCGGGCTGGCGACGGCCGGGCGGCTACTCGAGAAGGACGAGTGGCTGCGCGCCGCCCAGGACGCTGTGCCGCTGGTGCAGGAGCAGATCGGCGAGCAGCCGCCAGACCGGCTGCCCCTGGACGTGATCAGCGGCCTCTCCGGTGTGCTGTCCTGCGTGATCGCGATCGGTGGCCCATCGGCCGGTGAAACCGTCACCGCCCTGACCACGATGCTGCTGGACGGCCTACGCGCCGACGGAGCAGCACAACGGTCGCTGTTCGCCCAGTCCGGCTTCGCCCACGGGATCAGCGGCACGCTGCACGCGCTCAGCCGCGCGTACCCACTACTGCCAGCCGAGCTCCGCGGCCCCGTACGGGCCGCCCAGTCGTCGCTCCTGCAGCGCCTGGACGGCTTCTTCGATCCGGCCGAGCAGAACTGGTTCTCCAACCTGGCCACGCCGCAATCGTTCTCGACCGGCTGGTGCCACGGCGCCGCCGGCATCGCGCTGGCATTCGCCGAGTACGCCACCGCGTCCGGCGACGCCGAGGTAATCCGGCTGCGGGATCTCGCGGTGGAGAACACCTTGCGCGACGGCTTCGGCCGCAACCTCACGTGGTGCCACGGTGACCTGGGCAACCATGACATTCTGAGCGGCCTGGCCGAAGCCGGCGGATCCGCGCTGCGCACCCGGCTCGCCGCGGTGGAGGACGAGTGGCTGCAGCCCTCCGTGATCATCCGCAAGAATGCCGACACCCGCAGCCGGTACGCCCACACCAGCAGCATGATGGTGGGTTCCGCCGGGCTGGTGCTGCACCTGGTGAACCGCCTCGATCCGACGACGCGGCTGTCGCCGGTGGCGCTGACACTCGGAGGCCGGTGACCGTGCGACGCCGGGTACCCGCGGTCACCCAGGTGACCCAGACCGAGTGTGGGCTCTGTTCCTGCGTGGCGCTGCTGCGCTACTTCGGGCGGGCAGAGGAGATCTCCACGGCGCGGGAGGCGATGGACGCCGGGCGTGACGGCCTCTCCGCACAACAGCTCGCCCAGTTCCTCGCCTCACGGGGGATGCTGGTCAAGCCGTACCGCGTGAAGAGCGTCGCGGTGCTGGCGAAGTTCACCACACCGGTGATCCTCTACTGGGAGGACTACCACTTCGTCGTGCTGGAGAGTTACGACGGGCGGACTGCCGTCGTCATGGATCCGGCCGTGGGCCGGCGCCGCCTCAGCGCCGCCGAACTGGAAGCCGGCTTCAGCGGCATCGTCATCACGGCCGAACCCGGTCCCGGGTTCGAAAAGACCCGACGGCGGCCGTTCAGTGAGTGGCGCCGGGTGCCGCTGTTCGCCGACGGCGCGCGCCGCCGTATCGCGCTGGTCGCGCTGCTGTCGATGGGTGGTTACGGCTCGGTGCTGGGCATTCCCCTGTTGACCCAGTGGGCGGTGGACCGGTCCACGCGTTTCGCCGGACTGGACGACCTGCTGCTGGTTGTCGCGCTGGTGGCAGCGGTCGCCGGGGGGTACTTCCTGCTTCACCTGATCCGCACTCTGGTGCTGTCCAGTCTGGTCACTCTGCTCGGTCGGCACCTGATGACCGAGACCTTCACTCGGCTGTTGGCGCTGCCCTACCGCTTCTTCACCACCCGTCAGCCCGGCGAGCTGCTGTTCCGCCTCAACAGCGTGAATACGATCCGGGATCTGCTCTCCTCGCGGGTGGCTCAGGGCGTGCTCGACGTCGGTTCCCTGCTCGGCGTATCGATCTACCTGTTCGCCACGGAGTGGCGCCTCGGCGCCGTCGCCGCCACCATGCTCGCGGTGAACGGGCTGTACCTGATGCGGACCCGGGTACGCGTCCTGGAGGCCGTGGACGCCGAGATCGCCCACCTGTCGAAAAGCCAGTCCACCCAGCTCGACGCGATCGTGTCCATCCCGACCATCAAGATGGGCGGGTATGCGGACGACTTCATCGCGGGTTGGAGTCGCGTATATGCGGATTCGCTCACCGCGATGAAGACCCGGATCAGATTGCAGCAGGGGCGCATCGCCGGGGTAACCACGACGACACAGATGTTCGGCCCGCTGCTGGTGCTGCTGGCCAGCCTGTATCTGGTCAGCCACGGCCGGATCTCACTCGGCGCGGCGGTCGCGGTACAGGCGGTGTCGGCCACGTACTTCGCGCTGGCGACGTCGGTCTTCCAGACCTGCACCGAGATCAGCGAGGCCACCCGATACGTGGCCCGGCTCGGCGACATCACCGCCACGGTCCCGGAACACCGCGGCGGCGGGCGCACCGAGTTGGCCTCCACGGCGATCCGGCTGCGCGATGTCAGCTTTCGATTCACGCAGCACAGCGATCTGGTCGTCCGCAACGTCTCGCTGGACATCCCGGCCGGCGCCAAGGTTGCCCTGGTCGGCGCCTCGGGTTCCGGCAAGAGCACGCTCGGCCGGATCATCTGCGGACTGTACGAGCCGACGAGCGGCACGGTGGAGATCGGTGGGATCGACGCGGCGGAATACGACAGGAACGCGCTGCGCAAGGCGATCGGTTACATCCCGCAAGAGGTTCACCTGCACAACCGGACCATCCTGGAGAATCTCACCCTCGGCCAGGACATCTCCATCGACCAGGTGCGCGAATACTGCGCCAGCGTCGGGATTCTCGACTTCCTGGACGACCTGCCGATGGGCCTCAAGACCCTGGTGTCGGAGATGGGCGCCAACTTCTCCGGCGGGCAGCGGCAGCGCCTGGCGATTGTGCGGGCGCTGCTCCAGCGTCCCCGCATCCTGATGATGGACGAGGCGACCGCCTCGCTGGACAACGTCAATGAACGCCGGGTCAGCGAGATCATCGAGGATCTCGGAGCGACGCAGGTGATCATCGCGCACCGGCTGGCCACGGTCCGGTCGGCCGATCACATCTACGTTTTCGACAACGGTCGTGTGGTGGAGCACGGCACCCACGCGGACCTGTTGGATCGGGGGTCGGTCTACGCCGGCCTGTACGCAGACGCCGCCACCGAGCCCCTGGTCGGAGGAGACCGAGCATGACCACGCCCAGCATCGCCATCGACGCGTTCCTGCCCTTCTACACCGGCATCGTGCCCCGCGAGCGGGTCGACCGGCGGCTGCGTCCGCTCGTCGCCGCGGTAGCCCCGGCTCACCGCGTGGAACCGCTACTGAACACGGTGTGGACCGACCTCGCGGTCACGGTGGAGGGACTGGCCTTCCGCACGCTGATCGCCGAGTTCCACGACTTCCGCGAGCAGCGCGGCCTGCCCATGACCACCACCGACGGACCTGCGCTGCGCGCATTCCGTGCACACCTCAGCGAACCTACGCACGCGCGGCAGCTCCTCGGCCGCTATCCGGTGCTGGAACAGCGGCTGGAGACCATCGTGCGGCAGTCGCTGGAACCGTACGCCGAGATCTTCGCCGCGTACGCTGCCGACCGCGCGGAGCTGCACGCCGCCGGGTTGCTGCCGGCTGCGGACGAGACCATCGTGGGCCTCTCCGCGACCGGCGGCGACCTGCACAACGACAACCACAAGGTGGTCGGCGTGGAGCTCTCCGGCGGCACCCGGATCATCTACAAACCCCGGACGCTGGACTCCGACGAGTTCGTCCGCGACCTCTACGCGGCGGTCGACCCGCACCTCGCGTACTCGCTTCGCGACTGCCTGCCTCGGTCGGTCTCGGTAGGCGACCACGGATGGCAGGAATTCGTCACGCCTCGGGCCATGACGGGGGACGACCAGCCGAGCCGCTACTTCTACCGCTTCGGTGCCCTCTGCGCGATCTTCGGCACCATCGGCGCCTCGGATCTGCACGACGAGAACCTCATCGCCGGTGGCGAGTATCCATGCGTCATCGACACCGAGACCATCGTGCGGCCGGACTCCGGCGTGGACAGTGACACCCTGCCACACAGGCTCGCCAACCAGCTGAAGCTCTCCATCGCCTCGACGATGCTGGTGCCGATGCTCGACCCCACCTCCCGCAACGACCTGAACATGTCCGGCGTGGGGGTCGCGGGCGAGCAGACCTCGAAGATGCAGCGGCCGGTCGTGCACGACAACGACACCGACGGCATCGCCGTACGGTGGTTGCCGGTCACCTACCAGCAAACCGACAACGTCCCCCGCCTCGGCGAGCGGGCGCTCGTGCCGACGGACTGGTTCGCCGACATCCGCGCCGGCTACGTCGACGCCCTCGCAGCGGTCCGTGACGGCAGCATCACCAAGGTACTCACCAAGCACCCGGCCATGCCGGTACGCTGCCTGATCCGCTCCACCATGGTCTACGGCAGGTTCCTCGACGCCGCCAGTCACCCCGACTACCTGCGCCGTCAAGCCGAGTCCGAGCGGGTGCTGAACCTGCTCGGGCAGTATCCCCCGCACCTGAGTGCTGAGGCTGCGGCCTATGTCGGCGAGCAGGAACGGGCAGCCCTGCGTACCGGCAACATCCCGCTCTTCCAGGCACGCGCGGGCTCCACGGAGTTGGCAACCGCACGGACCGCGTTCGCCGGCGCTCACAAATGGTCCGCGCTGGAGTTCGCCCAGCGTGGTGTCCGGCAGAACGCCGAGCAGCCGGACACCTTCCACCATTTCCTGCTGGAGGAGACGTTCGCCGAGATCGCGGGGCCGGGAGGGATGTCCAGGCACAGCGTCTTCGGTCCGGCGCTGGCGGCAGCGCGGCCCGGGCAGTGGTGGACCGGCATCGCCCGGACGATCGCCGCCGTCGGTGTCTCGCACCAGGGGGCCGCCGGGGCGGAGCTGGGTTGGGTCTGCGGTATCGGCCCCGACCGGGCCGCGCCGACGCTGGCGCCGGGAACGTTCATCTCCTTCCACGACTCGGGTGGGATCGTGGCGTTCCTCCGCCACGCCGCCCACCATGACGCCGACCTGCGGGAGGTCCACCGAAGTGCCGAACGCGGCCTGGACAGCCTGCTCGCCGACTATCCGGACGGCTTGCTCAAGGCCCCGGAGAGTGTGCTGACCGGCGCAACGTCCCTCCTGCTGTCCCGCCCGGACGTGGACGAGGACTGGCTGGCTCGCGCGTTCGGCGGCATCGCGCGGCGCGCCGAGGCCGGGACCCTGGAGACCGATCTGGGCAACGGCCCCGCGGGCGTGTTGATGCTGCTGCTGGCGCGGATGGAGAACGGCCTGGACCCAGCGGCCGGCGAGGCGCAGCTCCGCCTGCTTCGCGACCTGACCGTGCAGCACCTGGATGTTGTCCGCGACAAGCCCTGGTTCGACGTCGCGCACGGCGAACTCGGGTTGCGCTGGGCCGCGGCCCGGATCGGCCGCGTACTCGGTGATGCGGCCCTGGCCAGGTCGTCGGCGGACTGGCTGGCCGAACGGCTGACCGGCGGTGAGCTCTCGCCCGTGCCGGGATGGTGCAACGGCGCGGCGGGGCTGGCACTGAGTGCCGCCGAGATCATGGCCTCGGCTGGTCGGACTGACTGGCTGGTCGGCCCGCGCCTGGACGCCATCCTCGACAGCGCCACCGAGCTGAGGCCGGGACAGCCGGTCGATCTCTCCGTGTGCCACGGCAGCAGCGGTGTGATTCAGGCGCTGCTCGGCGTCGCCCGGATCCTCGGCGACGACTCACTCATCGGACGGGCTGTGGACCACCAGCGCCGGGTCATCGGCGCCGCCCGCACCGACGGCTTCGCCACCGGCGCGCCAGGCCGTACCTCCCTGCTGGGCTACTTCCTCGGCTGGTCCGGCGTCGGCGACACCGACCTGCTTTTGCGGGCGGCCGGCGCGGGTGAGTGGACCGGCGCGCTCCCGGTGGCGTTCACCGGGCCTACTTCAGTGTGACCAATCGTACGAGGAGGAGCGACATGGCAAGGAAGAGCAGTGCGGGCAGCGGATTTCCGATCTTCATTGGCGTCGTGATCGCGATCGTGAGTCTGACCCAGGACAATTACCAGGGCGCGGCCTTCGCCATCGGGTTCGGAGCGATCCTGTCGCTGGTCATGTACGTCCGGGGCCGGCGGGCGGGCTGATGCGCCGGTCGATCCTGCTGCCGTTCGCACCCACCCAGCCCGAACATGTTGTGCCGTTCGCGAAGCTGGTGCAGCAGGCCGGCGCGACCCGGCTGTGGCAAGGTCAGGGCATGGTGCTGGAATCGCACCAGTTGGCCGCCTGGCTCGCCGGGCGCGGCCTACGGGTGCCGGTCGGCTTCGGCGTCTCGCTGATGCCGTTCCGCTCGCCGTATCTCGCGGCGCTGGAGGCCCGCTCAACGGCCATGGCCACCGGCCATCCGGTCGTGGCGGGCTTCGGCCCGGGCTCTGCGCAATTGCAGGCGGCCCTGCTGGGCAGCCCGTACCGCAAGCCGCTGCAGGCGGCTCGTGACTACCTCCGCGCGGTGCGCGGCCTGCTCGCCGGTGACGCCGAGCAGGCCCTGGTTCCGGCCGTGGCTCCGCCCGTACAGGTGGGCCTGGGCGTGCTACGCCCGCGGATGGCCCGGCTCGCCGGAGAGGCGGCCGACGTGGCGATCACCTGGCTGTGCTCGGCCGACTACGTGCGGACGACCCTGATCCCATCGATCCGGGCCGCCGAGCGCACCCTGGAGGCTCCGGTCCAGGTCACCGCGATCGTGCCCTGTGCGCTGGCCGACCCGGATCGGGATCTCACCGCGTTGGTGGAGGCTGCGTGCGGGGCACACTCCCGCGCGCCGCACTACGCTGACGTCCTGCGGCGCTCCGGAGTGGAACTGCGCGGCGCGCCTACCCGGGATGCGCACCGGCTCGCCGACAGCGGTGTCTTCCTGTACGGCAGCGCTGAGGATATTCACCAGCGACTGGACGCCTACCGCGCCGCCGGCGTCGACGAGGTCGTGCTCAACGTGACCGGGGTCGCGTCGGTGTACGGACCGCGGGCAGCTGCTCGGGACCTCCTGGCTCTGCTACGGGCGTGACCGCACGGGAAACGGCCCCGCACGCCTGGGAGCGTGCGGGGCCGTTCGGTACAGCGCTCAGGCGTCGCGACGCCGAATCACCAGAAAGCCCCCGACTACCGCGGCGGCCGTCCACGCCACCAGCACCGCCAGGCCGGTCCACGGGTTGAGGACCGTCGTACCCTGCGGTTCCCGGTACAGGATCTGCCCGCCCGCGATGTCCGGCAGGAACTGGGCGACCTTCTGCACGTGTGGAATGTTGGCGAGAATGGTCGACACCATGAAGAACAGCGGAATCAGGATCCCGATGGTCAGTGCGGCGCTGCGCAGCACAGTAGCCAGACCCATGGCGAAGACGGTCAGCAGCGTGGTGTAGAGCACAGCCCCGACCAACGAACGCAGAACACCGTCGTCGCCGATCCCGACGCTGTGCGAGCCGAGCGCGGCCTGCGTGGCGAAGAAGCTGACGACCACCACCACGACCGAGGCGGCGAACGCCACCAGGGCACCGGCGAGCAGCTTCGAGGTAAAGAACACGCCGCGACGTGGCACCGCGGTCAGCGAGCTGCGGATGGTTCCGGAGGAGAACTCGCTGGTCACGACGAGGACACCGAGGATCACCAGTGCGAGCAGACCGAGCTGCAGTCCGCTGTGGCCAGCACCGATCGGATCGAACCGCTGTTGCGCCGACGCGCTGAGGTCGGTGTAAGTGATCCGCAGAAAGTATCCCGTCGTGATCGCCAGTGCCACGCTGACCACCAGGAACAAACCGAGGTTCCAGGCGGTGGAACGCAGCGTACGAATCTTGCTCAGCTCGAATGAAAGGGCCGCGCCCAGGTTCATCACGGTCATACTCCCTGCTGTGCGCGGTACTCCACCGCGTTGGCCGTCAATTGCATGAACGCCTCCTCCAGGGAGGCAACCTGCGGGCTGATCTCGTACACCGTCACCTGATGCTGCGCGGCCAGCGCGCCGACGGCCTCCAGGGTCGTCCCGACGGCTTCGAGCGCACCGTCGCCGCCCTGCTCGACGCGGATGCCCGCGGTGGTGAGCGTGGAACGCATCTTCTCCGGCTCGGGCGTGCGGATCAGGATGAACGAACGGGCGTTGCGGTCGATGAACTCGCTGACCGAGCTGTCAGCCAGCAGCCGTCCCTGCCCAATGACGATGAGATGGTCTGCGGTGAGCGCCATCTCGCTCATCAGGTGGCTGGAGACGAAGACCGTCCGGCCGTCGGCGGCCAGGCGCTTCATCAGGCCCCGGATCCAGAGGATTCCCTCCGGGTCGAGTCCGTTGACCGGTTCGTCGAGCAGCAGCACCTGAGGGTCGCCGAGCAGCGCGGCGGCGACACCCAGACGCTGGGACATGCCGAGCGAGAGGCCCTTGGCGCGCTTGCCGGCCACGCCCGCGAGCCCGACGATGTCAAGCACCTCATGGACTCGTGCGGCCGGGATCCGGTTGCTCAGGGCCAGGCCCTGCAGGTGTCCCCGCACCGTCCGGCCACCGTTCAGGGACCTCGCGTCGAGCAGCGCGCCCACCTGGCGCAGGGGGTGGGCCAGTTGGTCATAGCGTTTACCGTCGATCAGCACCTCGCCGGAGGTAGGCCGGTCGAGGCCGACCATGGCCCGCATGGTGGTGGACTTTCCGGCGCCATTGGGACCGAGGAAACCGGTGACGCGTCCGGGTTCGACGGTGAACGACAGCCCGTCCACGGCCACGGTCGCACCGTAGCGCTTGCTGAGTTGCTTGACTTCGATCATTGCCCTACCTCGGTTGTTCGGGAACTCACCGCTAGGAAGCGGCGGAGAGGGACTGGGTGCCGATGTGATCACCGGCGGAGATGCCCGAAGCCACCAACCGCAGAGCTTGCTCGCGGTCCCAGCTCAGAGCAGCGGTACGCAACGCGCCGAGACTCGGAGGCAGATCCAGGCCGAGGTCCTCGGCGAACAGTTGCTGACATCGTCTGATCACGGTCAACGCGCCGGCCGCATCACCCTCGATACAGTGCACGGCCGACAGCAGTTCCCAGAGCCGTTGCCGGTACGGTGACTCGGCCAGCGCGCTCTCGATCTCGTACGACAGCATCTCGGTGCGATTGGCCAGGATGCGCGCCGTGAACAACCCCTCGTACGCGTGGAATCGGGCGTTGTTGAGCCCGGCGGCGTGAGCGTTGAACCACCGGGTCGCAGGCAGGTCCTGGCCGAATGGGCCGCGCCACAGCGCCATGGCGTCCTCAAGGACGCTGGCGGCCTGGTCCACGAGGCCGCGCAGCAGCAGGCTCCGGCCGTGCTGCGCGGCTCGGGTGAAACTGACCAGGTCGAGCTCGTCGGCGGTCACCTGCATGCCGTAGCCCACCTGGGTGCCGCGGTAGGTCTTGACCCGGGCGCCCAGGCCCGGTGCGGCCTCGTCCAGATCGCGGCGCAGGCCGGTGAGATGGGTGCGGATGTTGGCGACGGCAGAGTTCGGAGGCGTGTCCCAGAGCAGCCCGGACAGTTCCGCGACGCCTATCGACTGACCCGCGCGGAGCAGAAATGCGATGAGTATGGCGCGCCGCACGGGCGAGCCGGTCTTGACGGTCCCCATGACCTCGAGCGGACCCAGTACTTTGAAGATCATTTCCCCGTTGTCATCTTCCGTCGGTCGCTGCTGTGTGGGCTGGTGTGTGGCGGTGCCCGGGTCCTGCGTGGGTTTATGCCGTGGGGCGGCCGCGTCGGATTAGGCTCAGATCCGCGCACATCCTTTACTGTCGATTTACTACAGTCATCACCGTAGATCGACATCTCTAGACAGGTCAATGTCTTAAGGCAGCTATCGAGCCAGGCTCGACCATGGACGTGGCTGTCACACGTCGCGATAGCGGACCGTCAGGACGGCCGCACCCAGCAGCATCCCGGCGACTCCAGCGAAGACCAGCAGGCCGGTCGCCGGCGGCCAGGCGAAGGCGAGCCCCTGCGAGTCGCCGAGGAAGAAGTGCGCATTCGTGAACGGCAGCAGCGTGGCCAGGCGCGGCCCGAACCGCGGCACCAGCGTGGTCAGACCCTCGATAAGCAGCGGCCAGATGATGACGATCGCCAGCGCGATGGCGGTCCGGCGCACCAGCACCCCCACGGCAACTGCTATGACAGCTGTGATACCCACGATTACCGGGACGCCCCACAATAGCCGCCGAGCGCCGTCCCACTCCAGCGCCTGCCCGGCCGCCGCACTGCCCACCAGGAGTGCGACAGGGGTCAGCACGGCGGCGCTGGCCGCGCACACGGCGGCGAGCAGGCTCGCCTTGACCACAACCACAAACCCTCGGTGTGGCAGTACACCGAACGTCGTCCGGATCGTGCCGGAGCTGTACTCCTGGCTGACGCTCAGGGCACTCAGCGCCATGTAGATGACCAGGCCGTAGCCCAGAAGCCCGACCAGGAGGTCATTGCGGCGCACCGGATCGTGCGCACCGGATGCCGAGGCGCCAACCGCCGCCGCCAGGAGCACGGTCACCATCACCACACTGCCGAGCAAGACATAGGTCGAGCGCACGGAACGAAGCTTGAGCCACTCGGCGGCCAACGACTCACGCATTACCGGCCTCCCCGGCGACGTGCTCGGAGTGGGTCTTCGTAGCCTTCAAGAACGCCTCCTCCAGCGACGCGGTCTGCGCCGTCAGCTCCCACACTGTGCATCCCGCCGTCCTGGCCAGCGCACCGACTTCCTCGGTACGCAGCCCGGAAACGGTCAGTACCGTCGGATCCCGCTCGTCGTGCGTCCCGAAGGTGTGCCCGCCCTCCGTCAATGCCACGCGCAACCGGTCCGGGTCATCAACCCGCACCCGCACGCGGGTGGCCGCCGACGACGCCAGGAACGAACCGATCGCCTGCTGTGTGATCAACCGACCCCGGCCGATCACCACCACCTCATCCACGTTGCCGGCCAGCTCCGCCAGCAGGTGGCTGGAGAGCAGTACCGTGCGGCCTTGTTCGGCGTACCCGCGCACGAGGCCACGCAGCCAGAGGATGCCGTCCGGATCGAGGCCGTTGACCGGCTCGTCGAGCAACAACACCTCGGGATCACCCAGCAGGGCCGCGGCGATACCGAGTCGTTGACGCATGCCGAGGGAGAAGCCACGGACCCGGCGGCCGGCGGCGGTGGTCAGCCCGACCTCGGCGATGACCTCATCGACCCGCGACGCCGGCAACCCACTCGCGGCGGCGATCCAGCGCAGGTGTGCCCTTGCCGACCGTTGCGGCAGCACCCAGCCCGCGTCGAGAACCGCGCCGACGGTCCGGGCTGGGTGCCGCAGTTCGCGAACCGGCCGACCGCAGACCGTGGCGAAGCCGGATGTGGGGCGATCCAGGCCGAGCACCATCCGCATGGTGGTGGACTTGCCGGCCCCGTTCGGGCCGAGGAACCCGGTCACCGAACCGGGCCTCGCAACGAACGACAGGTCGTCCACGGCGGTCACCCGCCCGAAGCGTTTGGTCAGCCCATGAATTTCAATCATGCGAATCCTCCAGTCGGGCTGTACTGTTCCGCGCCAGCCGTGAGCTCATACAGACTCCGGTAGAGTCCGCCGCGGCGGCTCAGCTCGTCGTGGGTGCCGGATTCCACCACCGCGCCCCGGTCCATCACGACGATCAGGTCCGCGTCGACCACCGATGTCAGCCGGTGCGCGATGATCACACGGGTGGCCCGCAAGCTGTCGAAATATGCGGTCACCGCAGCCTCGGACAGGTTGTCCAGCGAGCTGGTCGCCTCGTCGAGCACGACCACCGAGGCGTGTTTGAAGGCGGCACGGGCCAGACTGATGCGCTGCCGCTGGCCGCCCGAGAAGTTGTGCCCCAGCGAGGCCACTGGCGTGTCGTAGCCCAAAGGCAGCGCCAGGATCTCGTCGTGCAGGCCGACCCGCCGGGCGGCCTCGTAAACCTGCTCGTCGGCGCGCTCGCCGGCACCCCAGCGAATGTTGTCGCGGACCGTGCCGTACTCCAGGACCACGTTCTGCGGCACGTACGCCACCGCGTCGTAGAAATCTTCACGGTCATAGTCGCGCAGGTCAACACCGCCGATGGTGATCCGGCCCGCAGCCGGACGGTGCAGCCCCACCAGCAGCCGGGCCAGGGTGCTCTTGCCGCAGCCGGAGGGACCGACGATCGCGACCTTCGCGCCGGCCGGCACGGTGAGGCTCGCTCGGTCGACGACCCGGCGGCCGAACGTGCCGTACGCGAACGACACACCGGACACCTCGATAGCTCCGGCCGGGCGGGCGCGTACGGCGCCGCGGAAAAGGTCGTCGGCCGGGCGCAGCAGCACGTCGGCGACCCGGACCAGCAAGGAGCTCGCCTGTGCGAGGCGGGTAAACGACCCCACCATCAGGTTGACCTGGCTGAGCAGCAGGCCGGTCAGCGCCTGCACCGACACCACCAGTGACACGCCGGGGGCCGCGTGAGCCGGCACCACCTGAGCCAGGATGACGAGCGGACCAACGAACATCATGCCCGCCATCAGGGCGTTGAACATGCCCTGGACGACCTGCAACCGGGTGAACTGCCGCTGCACCGCGTCGCTGCGTCGCTGCCACTGCTGCACATACGCGCTCTCCATGCCGTTGGTCTTGATCACTTCAAGTCCGGAGATGGCGGAAAGCTGGGTCGTCTGCAGCTCCGCGCGAGCGCGCGTCTCCGCGTACGCGGACCGGCGCACCGCGCCGGTGGCGGCCGACGCTGCGAGCACCAGCACCACGATCAGGCCCAGCGTGGCCACCAGCGCAGCCCAGGAGAGCATGGCCAGCCACCCCAGCAGGACGACGCTGACCACCGCGCCTACTAGCACCAGCACGAGATCGTTGCAGAGCAGTGACCGTAGCTGCTGCACGGACTCCAGGGTGAACATCAGCTCCCCCGGCCCCCGACTCTCGGTGAAGCCGTACGGCAGGCGCAGCAATCGATCGAAAACCGCCCGGGCAAGCGACCGGCCGACCGCCACCGAGGCGATCACACCGGCCACCGTACGCACGAACAGTACGAGCGCGAACGCCAATGCGACCCCCGCCAACAGCAGACCGGCCGACACCGAGGCCTGCGCGCCACCGAACAACGACTCCAGCAGGGCGGGGATGCCCAGTGGAACCGCCGAGGTGGCCAGCGAGAGCACCAGGACGAGGCTTAGCAGCGCCCGCTTCTCCCACGCGAAGCGGGCCAGCACGCGAACGCCCGGCGCCCGCCGCGGGCGCCGCCCGACGGCCGCCGCATCGGCGGTCACCGCCAAACCGGAGAAGGACTCCGCGAACTCGGCATGGGTCACCCGGCGCCGGCCCGCGCCGGGGTCGAGCAGGGTCACTCCCCGCGCGTCGAACGCGTACGCGACCACGAAGTGCGAGCGCTGCCAGTGGCAGATCGCCGGCACACCGAGCCCGGCCACCCCGGCCGCGGACGTGCGGTAGACATGGGGACGTACGCCGTTCTCCCGGAGGATCCGGGAGAGGTCGGCGACCGTGAGCCCGTCGCGTCCCACCTGGTAACGCATCCTCAGCTCGTGCACGTCGACCCCGGCACCGGCGAAGCGGAGCAGCATCGCGCAGCAGCAGAGCCCGCACTCGGTGGCTGTGAGCTGCTCGATACACCGGGGCCTCACCGTGGGTTCCGCCGCAACGTCAGCGGCGAGGCCACGTCGACCTCCCCGGTCAGCAGAATCATCCCCAGACCGATCCCGGCAGTGCCCACGTACGCACTGTCGTTGAGCACCGACTTGCCGACGCGGGCCGCAAGCGCCCCGGGCACGATCCGCGTGACGAGCTCCGCGTGCCGGTCGGCGACCCGGTCGGCGATTCGCCCGGACGGATCCCACCCTGCCGCCTCAGCGAGGATCAGCAGGTTTCCGATGTCGCCGTGGCACAGCGACAGGTTGAGCCCGAGGCAGGTGTCCGCGACGGTCTCGGCGAGCACGCCGACGCTGTTACGTGGATCGTCTGAGGGCGGCGCGCCGGCGACGAGACGTTCGACGACCCCGAGCAGGACACCAGGGGTGCCGTGGCACCAGCCACGCGCGACGCGCTCCGGAGCCAGGTTGCTGATCGGCCAGTGTCCGGCGCCCGGGTCGTACAGTCCCTCGTGGATCCGGGACAGCGACGCCAGCTCCACGCGCCCGTCGTCGGCGGCAGCGGCGTAGCGGGCAAGCGATGCCAGGGTGCCACTCGTGCCGTGGGCGAACCCGCTGTAGAGGCGCTGGTCGGGTGCCGGCTTCAGGTCCAACCGACCGCGCAGATGCTGGAACGCCGCCTCGGTGACGGCCCCGCTTTCGACCGTCACCGACGCCGCCAGCAGCCCAGCCGATCCCATCAGAAAATCCGCGTCCTCGAGCAGTGGCAGGTCCTCCGGGATCCGGGACCACAGCTGTGCGCCCAGTTCGGCTAGTTCCGCCGATGCGGACAGCCGGGCCACCTCGAGGGCGGTGAAGGCTAGGCCGGGATAGCCTCCTGCCATACCCCCGGACACCTGACGCCGCCGTCGTGTCGGGTCGTCGAGAAGCGCCTGCACCCGCGGACACAGGACATCGCGCGCCAGCGTCCGATACCGCGCCTCATCGGTCAGAACCCCGGCCGCGGCCAGGAACAGCGCGATACCAGCCACGCCGGCGTACAGGTCGTCGCCGAGGCCGTCCACCCGCCACGGAAACTCCTGGGTGGTGTCGCGGATGGTCGCGCCGATCCATCCCGGTCGGCCGCCGGGACCCGCCGCCACGACGGCGTCGGTCAGCTCCGCGGCCAACGCGTCCACCAGGTCGCGGGTCCGGGCTGGCGCTGAGGGGACGGTGTGCCCTGCATACGCGGGGGCGTCGCATTCCGGCTCGGTGAGGTCCACGTACGCGGCCCTGATGATCCGCAGGTTGCGGTCTCGGGCGCCCGGTGACATCGCCCGTAGCCCGGCGATCGTCTGCGCCAGCGGCGGCTGGGCCAGCACGTCCGCGACGGCCTCCCGGTGGTGATAGACCCAGGTGCTGTCCGTCCGCAGGGAGAAGTAGGGAACATCGCCTTGCAGCAGGTCGCGGATTTCGGCTCGGACGACCGGCGGGGTGAGGTGATCGATCCGGCCGAGTCCGATGCGGTGGAGCAGCAGCTCCTTCAGCGGGGTCGACTGCTGGAACGTCGGGTGCGACGCTGTCTGGAGCAGCTTCTGGTACTTGCTCGTGGCCTCGAGCACCGAACGAACCGCGACGCCGGGGAACAGTTCGCGCAGCCAGGCCTCGACCCGTCCCACGTGGTCGAGGATCCAGTCGTAGGTTTCCGCGAAGCCCGCACAGAGCTGCTGGAGCTCGACGCTGCGCCGATCCCCTGCCGGTCGGATCGCGGCGGTCTCCACCGTTCCGGCGGTGAAGCCCACCCGCGGCTGGTCGGTGCCGAAGTCGGTCAGGACCGGGCTGGTCGTGACGGCCTGCTGGCCCGGCACATAGCCCAGAAAGCCGATATCGATGGAAGCGTCGGCCACGCCCGGAGCACCGATGCGGGTCGGGAGCAAACCAACGGAGAACACCGTCTGCGCCAACGCCTGAATCTCGGCCGACTGCTCCCTCCCGTCGCCGGCCCGGCGGTTGACACTGAACAGCGATTCGGCGTCGACTACCACGGGCAGTCCTCGGTGGTTGAGCACGTTCTCGTAGTGCATGTCACTGGCGCGCAGCACATGCAGGACCGCCAACAGTCGCCCCGCCGCGTGGAAGTAGGCCGGAGCCGGCGCGGCCTGGCCCTGATCGGCGTACTCCTGCCACCCGCAGTCGTCGCCGCACCAGACGGAGAGGACGGGCAGATCCGGGTCGATCCGGCTGACGAAGGCGGCGTATGCGTGCTCCACGTCCATCGCGCGCGGCTTGTAGACCAGTGCCCGGTCACCGGAGAAGGTCAGCCGGCAGACGGTCTTGCCTCCACCGTGCGAGTCGCCAAGCCCGTACGAAATCGCGGTGAGGACCGGTCTCGGGGAGCCGGTCGCCGCCGTCGGCAACCGGCCGTCGGCGACGGCCGCCGTCGTTGCGTCGAGCATCCGGCGCAGGTGTCGCACGCCATTGTCCGCCAACACGGCGAGCTGCCGACCCAGTTCAGGAAAGACGACGAACAACTGCTCGCGAAACGCATCGAGGCCGGAGATGTGGCAGAAATGCCACAGCCTCTCGTCGCCGGTCTCGCCCGGCAACGCCTCCGCCCTGCGCAGCAGATCCAGGACGACGACCAGGGTGCGGACGGTGGTCTGCTGGACCCGCTCGGTGAGCCAGGCAAGGAAGTCGGTGGTCAGCTGCGCTGCCCGCGCCACCGTCAGCGGCGAGCCCTCGAACGTCCGCTCTACCTGCACACGATAGGGCGCGCAATATGAACGGGCGAAGGCGTCGAACATCGCTGGGCCGTCACCGATCTGCTCGGTGCAGAGTGTGCCAAGCTCGGCCAGATCCGCGGTGCGGTCGGCCGGAGCAATGTAGTCCTCGGCGAGCGAGCCGGAAATGGGGGTGAGGAACTCTTGGAGCCCGATGTCCGTTTGCAACTCGGGAAAGAGCGGGTAGAGGTCGTGCAATGGCATCGTCGCGGCTCGCTTCCGGTGGGACAGACGGCGGGCCCGAACTGCTCCGGAACCCGCCGTCGTTTCGAGGGTCAGTCGTTGCTCCCGCAGAGCCGCTTGGGGATCGAGCATTCCCAGGAGAAGGTGCAGATGTAACCGATGGTGCTAGTGCCCGGCACGGTGAACAGGCCACCGGCCTCCTGCCCGGCCTCGAGGTCGATCTGCTGCTCGGAAAGCTCTGCCGCGAGATCCCCGGCCGCGGCGAACCTGTCGTCGTACGTCACTGTGCTGATCCTTTCGTCGGTGTTGCGAACCACCTTGCAGGTCGTGCGGACCAGCACAGCATCGGAGCGGCGCAGCGCTCACTGCGATATCAGAAATTCTGATACAGAGCACCGCAGCGACCGCGTCCCCGGTAGACATTGGCGCATGCACACCAACGCGGACGTCGCCAATGTCTCGGCTCACCGGAATGCACCGGCCCTGAGGGGCCACCGGATGCATCGCGGCGAGTGGCCATGGTGA
Organism: Krasilnikovia cinnamomea; assembly: GCF_004217545.1. Classification (NCBI taxonomy): domain Bacteria; kingdom Bacillati; phylum Actinomycetota; class Actinomycetes; order Micromonosporales; family Micromonosporaceae; genus Krasilnikovia; species Krasilnikovia cinnamomea. The sequence goes on along the minus strand of NZ_SHKY01000001.1, from coordinate 3,438,428 downwards.
GAACCACCGGGTCACCTCAGTGCGACAGCGGGGAGACGATGCGCAGGGCCACGAGGACAGTCGTCATCGCGCGGGTTCCTCCCGCGCGCCGGTGATCCCTACTGGTGCTCGCTGCCCGATGAACTCGTTAGGACAGTTGGCACGTGATCCGCCTCAGGCCGGTGTCGGGTCTCATGACCTGCGTGACAGATCGGTATCAGGACGTGCGTGACACTCCGCCGAGTGTTGGTGGAGATCAGCGTGACGGAACAGCGGTATCAGGCAGTCCTCGATGTGCGGGCCGGGTCCACGGTCACGGACGTAGCGGCCCGGTTCGGGGTGTCGCGGCAAGCGGTGCATCGCTGGCTGGCGTGGTATGAGCAGGACGGTCTTGCCGGCCTCGCTGACCGGTCCAGCCGGCCGCGGTCGTCACCGACGCAGACCTCTGCCGACGTGGAAGCCCTGGTCTGCGAGATGCGTCGTCGGCATCCGCGGTGGGGTGCTCGCCGGATCCTGTTCGAGCTGGGCCGGACGGGGTGTCCTGGTCCGATCCCGTCGCGGATCACGGTGCACCGGATCCTGGTCCGGCATGGCCTGGTCGAGGAACGGCCTCGTCGTCGCCGTCGGGAGGACTATGTGCGGTGGGAACGGGACCGGCCGATGGAACTGTGGCAGATGGACATCGTCGGCGGCGTCATGCTCGCTGACGGCCGGGAGGCCAAGGTCGTCACCGGTGTGGACGACCACTCCCGGTTCTGCGTCATCGCCGCCGTGGTGCCCAAGGCGACCGGCCGGGCCGTCTGCCTGGCGCTGGTCGCCGCCCTGCGCGAGTACGGCGTCCCGGACGAGCTACTCACCGACAACGGCAAGCAGTTCACCGCACGCTTCAATCAGGGCGGCGGGGAGGTGATGTTCGATCGGATCTGCCGCGAGAACGGCATCACCCACCGGCTCACCAAACCCCGTAGCCCGACGACCACGGGCAAGGTGGAGCGGTTCCACCAGAGCCTGCGCCGGGAACTGCTCGACGACCACCCGCCGTTCACGTCGATCATCGAAGCCCAGGCTGCGATCGACGCGTTCCGCCACGAATACAACACCGACCGGCCACATCAATCCCTGGATATGGCATTCCCAGCCAACCGGTTCCGGGCCGAGCACGGCAACGGCATCCCCCTGAAATTGCCGCCGTCGCTGTCCACAATCCTCGACGAGACCCCCGCACCGCCGCATGCCGCCCCGCCCCGCCCCCGGCCGGCTGCGCCTACCGCTCTGGCCGTGGAGGTCGTACGGACCGTGCCCGCCTCCGGCAACCTCAGCCTGCGCGGGCAGCAGTTCTGGCTCGGCCCGGCCCACGCCGGCCGGGAAGTCACGGTGTGGGCGGACACCACCGTCGTTCACCTGCTCCGCGACGGGGTACGGCTCAAGAGCGTGCCGTCCCGGTTCAGCCCGACCACCCTGCAGCAACTGCTGGCCGACGGCGCCCGCCCGGCCGGGCCACCACCCATCCCGGCACCCGCCCCTGGCACTGGTGCCGTCGAGGTCGACCGCACGGTCAACGCCTGCGGCCAGATCGGTCTCGCCGGCCGCCAGCACCCGGTCGGCTACCACCTCGCCGGGCGCCGGGTCACCGTCCGCCTCGACCACCGGGTGCTGCACCTGCTTGACACCGACCGCACCCTGCTGCGCAGCCTGCCGAACCCCCTCACCCCGGCTCAGGTCGCCCGGATCCCTAACGCCCGCCCCGGCGGCCCCGCCCCGACGCCCGCGGCCGGGCCGCTGCGCGTGGACCGCAAGGTCAGCTCCCGCGGCAGCATCTGCATCGCCCGGCAGAAAATCCAAGTCGGTATCGGTCACGCCGGCCACACGGTCACCGTCGAGGAAGCCGACACGACCTTCCGCGTCTACCACGGCGAGCAGCTGCTCACCGAGGCCGTCCGCACCACCACCCACACAATCGCCCGGTTCAAGGCCCGCAAACCCGAACCCCCGCGGCGGGCAACTCCCACTCAGACGAAATCGGAGTAGGCCAGGTGAGCTCCGCATCGGCGACAGCGGAACAGGTACGCGGTGGGCTGGCCATCCTTGCTCAACGACTGCACATATCCTTCGACCTGCTCGGCGGACCAGCCGCCATCACCGCGAACCTCCAGCCGCACACACTCCAGGGCGTCCGGAAAGGCGGCCAACTCCGCCGCGCCGACCGGTCCGTGGAACTCTGCCGCGTCACCGCAATGATGCAGCCACCGCTCCTGCTGCCAGCCGGCGAACCCCGGCGTGCGCTGCAGCACTTCCTCGGTCACCTCCGCGGCAACATCGTCAGGCACCCGCCATCCGACCTCGGTGAACTGCGCGTCGAACAAGGACGCCGCCTGCCCGTCGGCGACGCACCACGGGCACAGGCGACGGCCTAGCTCCTCTACCGCGTAGACCGGCCCCACGTAGGTGAAAGGCCGCTGCCGACCGCAGCAAACGCACACGACCTCCTCGGCCACGACCGAACCCGTCGCGACCGGATCCGGGTGATAACGAAAAGGCGGAAGAGGCCCACGATCGGCTTGCATCCATCGATCGTAGGACCGCGCCGGATCCCGGCACGTCGAAAGGAGGCTACGCTCGGGCCTAAGATCCTCTAGCCGGACGTGTCACCCACGTCCCGAGACTGAACTGTCACGGACGTCCTGAAACTCGGCATCCGCCTCAGGCCGGTTCGTTGATGTCGCGCCAGATCCTTGCGGCATGGCGGAAGGCCGAGGTCTCCTCAGCGAGCTGAGCCGCGAACCGCAGGGTGGCAACCGCCTGCGCCTCCTGCCCAGCCAGCCGCTCAGCCTGGCCCCTGGCGTGAAGGAATCGAATACGTTCCGCACTCGGCAGCTCGTCATCGGCGACCGCGGCGGCCAAGGCGATGGCCCGCTCAGGATCGCCCGTCGCTACCGCGAAGCGCACCTCGAGTGCCGCGAGCCGCACGTTTGCCACAGAAGATTCGGCCATCGTCGCGGCGCGTGCGGCTTCCATGCTCGCGGCGATCTCGGCCGGCTCGGCATGCGCGTCGATCTGCACCGAGACCGCAGCCCGGCAGAAACTCGCCCAGTCGCGCAACGACGTGCTCGGGTGGGAGAGCATCCTCCGCGCCTCCGTCAGCGACTCGAGCGCACGCCGCCACCTACCGATGCTGGCCAGCGCGATACTCGCGGCCCACTGTCCACGACCGGTGATGGCCGAGCGGTCGAGCCTGCGCGCCACGACGAGCAGGGTTTCCACAAGTCGCATGATCTCCACGGAGCTGCCGCGGTCGTTGAGCACGGACAGGTGGACGGCCAGCAGCCTGATGTGTTCGCTGCCGTCGGCCAGCGCGGTTCCGGTGATCTCCCGGCTGGCCCGCTCGATCTCTGCGTAGGCCTCGTCGAGTCGGCCGACGTCCCGAGCCGCCGCGCTGAACGCAATGCGGGTCCGGACCCGCATCTCGACGACCTCGGACTGGTCAGCCAGCGGCAGCAGCTCGCTGAGAAGGGCGTAGCGTCCCGGGCGGTCACCGCGCAGCTCGAGGATGCGTTCCAGGGCCAGACCGTAGCCGAGCGCAGCCGCTGACTCGGCTGGGGCCGCCAGCGCGGCCCGGTAGGCGGCGGTCATCCGCTGCTCGGCGTCATCCAGATCGCCGTACTCGATCGCGGCCATGGTGAGCACATCGTTGACGAACTGGGACCGCGCCAGCGCTCGGACCGCCCCATCCGGTGACGCGATGTCTACATCGGCGAGAGCGTGCACCGACACGTCGAGGACCCGAGCCAGGTGCAGAACGACGTCGAGGGTGGGCACCCTTGCGCCGGATTCGAGCAGAGAGATGTACGACTGGTTGACCGTCCCCGAAGCGAGGTCACGCTGAGACAGCCCGCGTTCGGCCCGCAGCCTCCGCAGGCGTTGCCCGAACTCGGGCTGAGAAACCTGCGTCACCACGACGGGCACACTCCACTCGACCAGAACCCGCGGTCACTTTACAGAAGTAATAGGGAGCTGAGAACAGTCGTTCCCGTCCGCAGGGGTAGAGACCGGCAAGCGGGGCATTACGGTGGTAATTCGCTCCCAGGCACTTCGACCGCTCGCCGCGGGCGGGCACGAACGGTCATGTCACCGTGACCGCACCACGTCCGCATCCCGCCCGGGAGCCTCAGCTCGGGGAAGGGCCGCGCCCGCGCTGTCGGTGACGCGCCAGGTCACGAGCAAGGTGGGCGGGACGGAATCCCACCGTGATGAGCCGACGAAGGTCCGCACGAGTGTCATGCATGAGCTGCACGTGGAAGTAGTTGATGTACTCGAGAACCGCAAAGATGCCGAACGCCAGCCCCGGCCACGACTGCGCACCAGGGAGCCGCACAGCGGCGACGATGCAGACAATCAGCACGGCTGCCAGCGCCACCGGTAGCACCACCCGCGCGGTGGCGAGAAGACGATGACCAGGCAGCAGTGGCTCTCGGCGGCGCAGCTGTCGCAACTTGAGTGACCAGTACGCGGCGGCCACCACGAGGAGCAGGGCGAACGCTCCAAAGCCCGCGAGGTTCGCCACTGTCAGCGGCAGAGCCGTCAACGAGAACCATAGCCATGCCTGCAGGGGAATGTTCAACAGCTCCAGCAGGGCGAGTGAGCGAAGCCGGCGCTTGGCCTCCTCGCGGGGGGAACGGGTCCCGGTATCGGTCATCGGCACGGATCCCACACTGGCACATGCGCGCCCAGACGAAACGCCGCCTCGACATGGTGCTGACCTGGCAGCGCAAATGCCGGAGCCCGAGTACATGGCTCCAGCTGGGCCGAGAACCTGGATGGCTCCTTGGATGGTGCGGCGTCACGGCTCGACGCAACTGGGACTGCTACGCAAGGTCACTGCGATAGGTCGCGCCGTGCGGCAGCTGGGCGAAGCTCTCCGGCGCACGCTGAGCGACCCGTTCGACCGCCTGTGCCTGGCCCGGTGGGCTGCATGTCACATCCAGCGGAGGGACGCTCTCGCAGGTCAGGTTGGGCATGCCTGCTTGGGTGTTGCCGGTGCCCTATCCGGCTTTGGCGGTTTGGTAGCAGGCGGAATAGATGGAGAGTTTCACGTGGGTCGGGGGAGTGGTGCTGGTGATGGAGGCGTTGAGGCCTCCGTTGGGAGCCTCCGCTGCCAGGACGCCTTCGCCGCGCTGGCCGACTGTCCGGTCGTCGGTGATCCGCCAGCCGGCGGCATTCCATGCCTGTCGCAGCCGGCCGATCGCAGCGGCGTGGTCGGACACCGGTAGTTGGTAGATGCCGTAGGTGGTTCGGATGTCACCGTCCGTTTCGCCGCGTTTGCCCTCGCAGGGCGAGGTGTCGACCACCCCGTTGGTCAGCTTCGTGTCACCGATGATCGTGACGACCTGATCGGCGTACTGCTGTACCTCGCGGGCTACGTCGTCGGCGTTTCTGGTCTGCACGTCGTCACTCCCCTTGTCGCATCCAACCGTAGCGCCGAGCAGGAAAAGGCAAGCCGCGGTGGCGGCGGCCAGCTTCTGCCTCACTGGTGGAATCGTCATGTCTGCTCCTGCTCAGCTGATGTTCGGCGGGGCCTGGCCGTGTTCCAGCCCGGCGTAGGAGTACTGACCGACCACCACGGCAGCCTGATTTGCCAGGCTCTTGCTGCCGTTGTTCCAGTAGTCGCTGTGACCGCTGGTGTCGACGACGTACTGGTTGGCACCGAACTCTGCCTCGTGCGGGCTCATGCCGTGGCCGTCGGCGTACGCCTCGCTGAGCCAGGTCCCGACGATCGGTAACCCCATGACGTACTTGCCGGCGACCTCCGGCTTGGACACCGGGTCATTACCGGCGGAACCGGCCCACACGTGCCGCCGGTCCGACATGAGGACCCGGTCCGGGCGAGTACGGGGCCGACCAGCGCCGAGCCGGGCAACGCTGATCTTGTCGAGCACGGCGGTGAACTGGGGGCTGTCTCCACGCTGACCCGCGGTCAGCACCAGCGACAACGGCTTCTGGCCCTGCTCGCAGGCTAGATGCGTCTTGGTAGTCAGGCCGCCGCGGGAGCGACCCAACGCGTGATCGGCGGGCTCGGCCTGCACACCGCCCGGAGGTTCCTTCTGCGCGTGGCCAGCTTGGCGCGCTCCGGCGGCGTGTTGATGGGCGCGGCTGACCGTGGAGTCCACGCTGACGTCCCAGTCGATGCGCTCGGCGGCATCGGCGTGTGCCTGCAATGCCGCGAGCAGCCGCGCCCACGTACCGTCGCGTTGCCACCGGCGGAACAGCCCGTAGATCGTCTGCCACGGCGCGTACTGCTCGGGGACATCGCGCCACGGCGCCCCGACTCTGATCCGCCACCGGATCCCGTCAATGAGCTGCCGTTTCGTCCATTTCGGCGGACGACCCGTCCTCGGCGCAGGAAGCAACGGGGCCCGGACAGCCCACTGCGCGTCCCTCAGGCCATGCCGCCTCGTCACCGCTAGGGTGGCCACGAGGTCTCCGGTGTTTGGTGCTTCTTGGTCGTTGAACCAAGTACCGGAGACCTCGCCCGTTATCGATCACCGCCACGCCGTGACTTCACCCGGCCACCCTCGCAGCCCCTTCTGAAACACGCCCTAGCTGCCGACACCGCTGGTGCTAGTCGCCGGCGAGCACGACTCCAGGACAGCGCCAGCGCCGCAACTGGGCCCGGAAACTGATCGCCCGCCCGCGTTATCGGGGGGTTTTCGGGGGGCAGTTCAAATTCCACATAGACGAAGTTGAAGCCCTGATCAGCGTTTCCGCTGGTCAGGGCTTCTGTTTTGCGCGCCCGAAGGGACTCGAACCCCTAACCTTCTGATCCGTAGGGTGCGACCTTGTTTGTCGGCCGGTGCCGGTCGTTTGCCAATCGCGTACACCTGTGCAGCTCACGCCACTCCGCAGTGTCGCCGGTTGCCGCCTCGACCCGTCCTTGACCAACGCCTGTGTGAGCAATCGGTGAGCAGCACTCGCGCGGTATCAGCGCCTGATTTCTCGCCAGATCGTAACGACGTGCCTGCCGCCCACGGTCGCCCACACGGGGCAGAATCCCCGTGTGGATGGGTTTGAGTTCGTCGCCGCCATGGTCGATCATCTAGTGTGGCCAGCCGTGGCGCTGACCGCGCTCCTGGTACTGAGAAAGCCAATATCAGCCCGTATTGGTCAACTCAAGTCCCTGAGTGCAGGTAGCTTCGGTGCCGAGTTCGGCGAAGCCGAGCGGCAAGTGGAGCAGGCAGTTGAGGCCGAGGCAAACCGCGTCGAGGACGTAGATCATCTAGCTATCGCCGAAGCCCCAGTTGTTGCCGAGATCGATCGACTGGAGCACGGATTCCAGGAGATCGCACGTTCCGCAGGCAACAACCCGACCTATGCCGTAGTCGCGTCCTGGGGGCTCCTGGAGGACATCCTTGCCAGTGCGGCGGCGGACGTGTCGCCACTCAACGTACGTAGCAGGCTGGGGGCGGGTCGCAGCGTCAGCGGCCGAACCGCAACGTCTATCCTCCTTGAGCAGGGGGCCATCTCCGATGACACCTACAGGGCCCTAGCCTCGCTCCGCTCTCTACGAAACGACGTGGCACATGGGAAGGCAGCCCCCGAGCCTGGAGCCGCACTGGCCTACGTGCAATCGGCTAACGAACTCGCTGACGTGGTGCGAGAAGGCACCTATGCAGCGTGGCAACGGCGGCGGTCCGAGCAGTCGCCGGGTGCCACGCCCGCTCCGTAGGGCGCCACTCCATAGGACGCGACCGCGTTCGTCGGCTGGTGCCGAACAGTGGCTCACCCGAGTGCTCTAGATCCATCTGGTGCCAACGCGCGCGTAAGTAGCCCTTGCGCATGCGAGCGGACAGGCGAAAATCCTTGCTGACGGACAGTTGAGTCCCGGCTCGCGGACACCGGAATTCCTGGTGGGCGGTCAGGTGATCTCCGTCATGGCCACGTGAAGTGGATCTCTCCGGTCGGGTTGGGTGCCGGTTGCTGACCTTGCAACCCGACCGACCGGAGAGACCGTGACCAAGTCTGACAGGGAGATCATGGAAATCTTGGAGGCGTACGACCTGACCCGCTGCGCGTACTCAGCGGGGCAGTTGGCCGGCTGTGATCCGAAGACGGTGCAGCGGTATGTGGCGGTGCGCGACGCCGGCGGGGACCCGTTCGTGCGGGTAGGGCGGCCGAAGTTGATCGATGCGTTCCTGCCGAAGGTCGAGGAGTTGGTGGACCGGTCGCAGGGAAAGATTCGGGCGGATCGGGTGCATGAGCGGCTGGTGGCGATGGGGTTCACCGGCACCGAGCGGACCACGCGGCGGGCGGTGCGGGCGGCCAAGGACGCGTGGCGGGCCGGGCGGCGGCGCACGTATCGGCCGTGGGTGCCCGAGCCGGGGCTGTGGCTGCAGTTCGACTGGGGCGACGGGCCGCGCATCGACGGGCGGCGCACGAGTCTGTTCTGCGCGTGGCTGGCCTGGTCCCGGTTCCGGGTGGTCATCCCGACCTGGGATCAGACGTTGGGCACCCTGGTGTCGTGTGTGGACGCCGCGCTGCGGCGCATCGGCGGCGCGCCAACGTATCTGCTCGGCGACAACGCGAAGACCGTGACGGTGGAGCACGTGGCCGGGGTGCCGGTGCGGCACCCGGTGATCGTGGCGGCGGGCCGGCACTACGGCTGCAAGGTGGAGTCGTGTGAGCCGTTCGACCCGGAGACCAAGGGCGGCGTGGAGGCCACCGTGAAGATCGCCAAGCAGGATCTGGTGCCCACGTCGGCGAATCTGCGCGGCCAGTACACCAGCTTCACGGAGCTGGTAGTTGCCGCGGACGAGTGGTGTGATCACGTCAACGCCCGGCCGCATCGGGAGACCGGGGTGGCGCCGGTCGAGCGGCTGGCCGTCGAGCGGGAGCTGCTGCATGTGCTGCCGGCCGACCCGCACGCCGCCGCGTTGGGCGAAGAGCGGCTGGTCAACGACGACCAGACGGTGCGGTTCGGGTCGGTGCGGTACTCCACCCCGCCGGGGCACGTCGGGTCGCGGGTGTGGTGCCGTGTCGTGGGCGACGAGTTGGCCATCGCCGCGATGACCGGCACCGGCGTGGCCGAGATCGCCCGGCACCGGCTGTCGACTCCGGGCCACCCGCGGATCGCCGACGAACACTACCCGGGACATCCCGGCGGCAACGGGCCACGCCCGCCGCGGCCACGGGCCCGAACCCGGCAGGAGGCGGCGTTCCTGGCCCTCGGCGCGGGTGCCCACGACTGGCTCGTGGAGGCCGCTGCCAGCGGCGCGACCAGGGTGCGGGCCAAGATGGCCCGGGCCGTGGAGTTGGCCGCGATCGTCGGCGCCGACCGGGTCGACCACGCGTTGGGCCTGGCCGCCGCGGCCGGCCGGTTCGCCGAGCACGACCTGGCCGCGATCCTGGACCACCTGTCCTGCGCCGGCGACCCGGCCGACGTAGTGGTCGCCGACGAAGCCCACTCGGCCCAGCCCGGCACCGGCCCCTGGACAGGATTCGGCGCATGACCACCGACACCACCACGGACCTCACGATGGACGTGACCACCCCGGCGCCGCGGCCCCGCGGCCGGCGCACCACCACGGCTCCGGCGGCGCCGGCGTTGCCGGCCGAGCTGGAGGCGCTGCTGCGCCGGATGCGACTGCCCTACCTGCGCGCCGCCGCCCCCGAGGTCATCGCCACCGCCAAGGCCCAACGCTGGGACCCCGCCGAAGTCCTCCGCGTGCTGCTCACCGAGGAGGTCATCGGCCGTGACGCCGCGACCCGGCGGATGCGCCGCAAGAGCGCGAACTTCCCCGCCGGCAAGACCTTCGCCACCTGGCGACCGGACGAATCGTCGATCCCGGCGGCCACTCAACAGGCGCTGTCCACCCTGGAATGGATCGGCCGAGCGGAAAACCTCGCCATCGCCGGCCCGTCCGGCACCGGCAAGAGCCACTTCGTCGAAGCCCTCGCCCACACCGCGATCGACAACGACCTGCGGGTGGCCTGGTTCACCCTCGAAACACTGACCACCGCGGTCGGCCGAGCCAAGGCCGACGGGTCCGTGGCCCGCACCGTCGCCCGGATCTGCCGGGCCGACCTGATCGTGGTCGACGACATCGGCATGCTGCCCGCCGGGCAGGACGCCGCCGAGGCGTTCTACCGCGTCGTCGACGCCGCCTACGAACGCCGGTCGGTGGCGGTCACCAGCAACATCCACCCGTCCGGCTTCGACACCATCATGCCGAAGACCCTGGCCACGGCGACCGTGGACCGGCTGCTGCACCATGCCCACCTGATCACCACCAAGGGCGACAGCCACCGCCTGGCCCAGGCCCTCGCCGGCAAGGGGGTGCAGCCCTTGACCACCTAAACCCAGCAGGAGATCACCTGGCCACCAGCACGGAATTCCGCTGTCCGCCCACACGGAGGTCACAAGACCGCAGGACAGGACTTCGTCCTGACCGTTGACAGCGCAATCCGCATGGGCAAGCGCCGCATGGCTACCCCCTGCAAAATCGGAGAGAATGACTCGGTGACGACAACATCGCGGCCCAACCCCGAGGCTGAGTGGTGGACGACGAAGGATGTCGCGGCGTACCTCGGCATCGAGGTAGCCGCCGTCAGTAGCTACCGGCGACGTGGGCAGATGCCCGCGCCGGACCAGACCATCGGAACTCGTACACATGTATGGAAACCGCGCCGAATCATCGAGTGGCATGAGTCCCGTGGTCGTGCCGGGGTCGGTGGTCGGCCACGCGCCAGCAAGGCAGTCCCGGCGACAGTGCCCACACCCGAACCGGACGACATCAGCCGCTGGAACGTGCACGGCCGAACGCCGCTATATGAGTCCGAATGGATCAAGCTCTACCTCACCGATGTAGAACTGCCGGACGGTCAGCGCTTCGAGCACCACACGGTGTGGATGCCCACGGCCGCCATGACAGCGGTCCTCAATGACGAACTCACCCATGTGCTGTTGCTGTGGCGCCACCGATTCGTGCCCGACCTGTGGAATTGGGAACTGCCCGGCGGCCTGGTCGACGAGGGCGAGGAGCCCGCAGACGCAGCGGCCCGCGAGATCGAGGAGGAGACGGGATACCGGCCACGCAACATTGAGCATCTGGTGACCTTCGAGCCCATGATTGGCATGGTCAACACTCCACACCACGTGTTCATTGCACGTGGCGCAGAGCTGGTCGGCGAACCCACCGAGAAGACCGAAATGCAGCGCATGGAGTGGGTGCCACTCATGCAGGTACCGGCTCTAATCGCAAAGGGGCAGGTGAGCAATTCTGGAACGCTTGTTGCGCTGCTCCACGTGCTCGCAATTAGCGGCCCGAAGGCCCCGTACCGCTCGTGAGCAGGGCCGCAATCCGGCGCCGCTGACGTGCTGACGCGGTTCGCGTGGCCAGCTCCTCGGCCACGCGAGCCTCAGCACGCGCCTCCTCGTGTTGGCCCCGAACCGAGTACGCCAATGCGAGATCGCACCGCAATCCCGCTGCTGCACGCGTAAAGGTTGGATCGAGCAGGTTCACCGCATTGGCCAGCTCTTGCACCGCCTCGGATTTTCCAAGTCGGGCGAGGCAGTGGCCGCGCCATCGGGCCAGATGCACCTCGTTGAGAAACAGGTAAGGCAGGCTTTCATCCAAGCCCTGAGAAGGCAGGGCGGCGCCAGCGTGGTCGAGGGCTTCTTGCGCCTCGTCGGCCGCGCCATTTGCAGCGAGGGCTTCCGCTTCGGCTGCCCACAACCATGAGCGAAGCAGGTCGGGCACCTTGCCGTTCGCCGCCTGCCGCGCGTGCTGGATCAATGTCACCGCGCTCGCCGACCGCCCGAGATCGAGCAGCGCGTAAGCCTGCTGCGCCGTTACGTGGGCGACGATCGAAGGGATGCCGCTTTCCCGCGCGGCAGCCTTGGCGGTTTCATGCAGCGACCACGCCTTCTCGGGATCACCCAGGTCCAGAGCTTGCCAGCCTGCGAGCGCGGCGGCCTCGGCAAGCGCAGCGGCGAGCACCGTGCGATGCGCGCCGGGCAACGCGTATCGCCACAGGTCGGTCATCTGACCGACGTGAGCCTCGGTCTGTTGCAGCAGGCGCGCGGCGCCGAGTTGCCGATCAAGCGTTCGGAATGACTGCGTCTGCGCCTCAAGCGAGACGATCAAGGGTGCGTCAATGGCCTCGGCGACAGCCAGTCGCGCTGCCAGATCCGTTGCGACAGGCGAGGGAACCGGCGCGGCGTTGCCCCGGCCCGCCGCGAACGGCACGCCGAACACGTCGGAGAACAGTGCGGCGTAGTCGGCCGAGAGTCCTCGTCGGCCGTGAACCCACTCCCTGATCATCCGCTTCAGGCTTGGGTCGTCCGGCAGCAGCCCACGCCCCTTGCCCCGTGCGACGTTGCGCAGTTCGAGCATGAGGCGAGCGCGGCTCCATCCACGCTGCTTGCAGAGCCGCGCGAGGTCAGTTCCATCCATCATCGACTGACTCCAAGCCATCGTTGATCAGCGATGGGCGACGTGGCCATGGTAGTCGGATCTCCCCAGAGGGACGAGTCCCCCCGAGTCCCCTCCCGTCCTCTGATTTCTGCTGGTAGAGGGCGCCAAACTGGATTCATCAGCAACACCGAACGGCAACCACCGACAAGACACGCCACGCCAGCGGGTTGCGTAATACTAACTGAGTTATTACTGTGACCCTAAGAACGGCCCCGGCGGGGTGGCACCCCCACCGAGGCCCGGTACATCAACCGCTTCCCCTAGCAAGGAGACGAAGATGCAGGTCAAGGCTACCCGAGGTTCGCTGCCAGCGGTGAGCGCCGATGGGTTCGTGGATGACCGGGACCACCTTCACGGCCAGGCGCCGGAGGCAGTGCTGATGGCCACGGTGCCGTTGACGGCGTTGGAGCTGGTCGCGGCGTTGTACTGCCGGTCGCTGGGCGTGGAGTACGACTACCTGGCCGAGATGAGCGACGCCGAGGTCCGCCGCTGGGTTGCCCACATCATCACGTTCGACGGCATCAACACGGTGCACCGAGACGCGCAGACCGACTTGCTCGATCCGCCGGCGGATCCAGACGAGCGGGCGTTCCTGGCGTTGTGCGAGCGGCGGGTGGCGACGGCGTTCGGGATCACGGTCCGGCCGACGTTCCCGGCCTCGATCCCGTGGACGCGCACCGCGCAGGTTGGGCGGGCCGCGTGATGGCCCGCCTCGACGTGACGCAGCTGCGCGACCAGATGTTCGGGCTGACCTACGGCGACGTGGCGGCGGCCGTGTTCGCGTCCCCGCTGGCCGAGGACCAGACCGTCGACCCGGCCGATGTGGTTCGGACTGGACTCGCCGCGGTCAGTGGTGACGAGCGGGCCGCGTGGCGTGCCCGGTGGCAGGAGCTGGTCGCCGCGCAGCGGTTCGGCCATTCACGGCAGGTCCGGCGCGCGGCGGCAGCCGAGTACCACCGCTTGTGGGGTGGCCGGTTCAACCGGGTGCACCGCACCGCTGAACGGTTCTGGCGCCAGCACGGCACCTGGCTCGACGCCACCCAGGCCGCCTGACAGCCACTCTCCCGGCGGCCCCGCGCGGGCCACCTCCTGACGACACCGGAACCCGGTTCCGGCCCTCTCCGCACGACCCCTCTTGGCGTGGGCGTTCGCGCTTGGCGCTGGCTCATTGAGAACTCAACAGGGCACCACGGCACGGCCGACACCCGTGCCGACAACGACGAAGGGCAAGGAGGACCGGCCAAGGGCCGGGCCGCTTGCTGGCGCCGCTGCGCGGCGCGTGGCCAGCCGGTCTGCTGGCCGATCTCCGTTCTGCCGCTGACGCCCACCACCACGACCCGCGCCGGGTGGTGGCGCGTCACAGCGACGTCACCAACCCGCACGCACGCAGCACAAACCCCACCCTCATGACGACCGTCTTGACGACAAGGGAGTCCGACACCGTGAACCCGCACCCGCCACCTGTTGACGACACCATGACGCCACCACGAACCCGCCGACACCCAGGTCCGCGACACCCGCGACCAGCCACACCACCACCCGGCACGGCCCGCCCGAGGCGCACCGTCAGACCCGCATCACGCACGGCCCGCTCGCAGTGTTTCAGCCTGGTCCGTGCTGAGATGCCCCCCGCCGCCGCCCGATCAGGCCGACCCGTGCGGCGCCGGGCCGGGGGCATCTCACCACCCCGGCACCTGCCCCGCCGATACCCACGCCAGGAACCGGCTGAAACAGTCGGCAGGCCGGGCCGGGCTCGGGGGGTGCGGCCATGACCGATGCCAGCCAGGCGTCGACGCCGGGCGCGCAGGTGCTCGACCAGGTCGCCGCGTTCATTGCCCGCTACGTGGCCTTCCCGTCCGAGCACGCGTTGACGGCGGTGACGTTGTGGGCGGCGCACACGCACGCGGTCGGCTGCTTCTACGTCACGCCGCGCCTGGTCCTCGACTCCGCCGAACCTGGCTCCGGTAAGACCCGCGTGTTGGAGCTGCTGAACCTGCTGGTCCGGCACCCGGAGATGACCATCAGTGCCAGCACGGCCGCACTGTTCCGGCTGATCAGCCTGCATCCGCACACGATCCTGTTCGACGAAGTGGATGCGATCTTCAACCCGAAGACCGGCGGGAACTACGAAGATCTCCGGGCGCTGCTCAATGCCGGGTACAAGCGCGGCGCGACGATCGCCCGCTGCGTCGGCGACGCCAAGAGCATGAAAGTGCAACGGTTCGTCGTGTTCGCCCCGGTCGCCCTCGCCGGGATCGCCGGGTCCATGCCCGCCACCATCCTCACCCGTGCCGTCGTGGTCCACATGCGGCGCCGAGCACGCTCGGAACGGGTGGAGCCGTTCGAGGAGCAGTACGCCGAAGCCGAAGCCGCACCGATCCGCGACGCCCTGGCCGAGTGGATGTCACAGCAGGCCGACGCCCTCGCCAAAGCGCGGCCGAGGATGCCCGACGGGGTGGCCGACCGGGCGGCCGAGGTGTGGAAAGCCCTGCTCGCCATCGCGGACCAGGCCGGGGAGCGGTGGCCCGACGCCGGACGCGACGCCGCCCGGTACTTCGTGCTCGACACCGCGACCGCGCCGACTTTCGGCACCCGGCTGCTGGCCGACCTGCGAACCCTGTACGCGGGCCGCGATCGGATGCCCACCACCGACATTCTCGACGCGCTCACCACGGCCGAGGACGCCCCGTGGGGAGACCTCGGCGGCAAACCACTCGACGCCCGACGCCTGTCGAAGGAGCTGAGCCGGTACGGCATCGCCCCGGCCGCGTTCAACACCGGCCAGGGCACGGCCAAGGGTTACACCACGTATCCAACGACCGGGAATCTCGGCCTGGCCGACGCCTGGGACAGGTACCTCCCGGCGGGACCTATCGGTAACTCCGGTAACTGCGGTAACCCCGCAGGTCAGACCGGTTACCGATCCGAAAAGCCGTCGGTAACCATCGGTAACCCGCAAGATCAGGTTACCGATCCATCGGTAACCCGAATCGGCATCGGTAACCCGCTGAACAGGGAAGTTACCGAAGTTACCGAGATTACCGATGAGGACTGGCCGCCCGTGGCCGTGCCCGGCGGCACCCGGCCACCGTCCACCCCCGACCGCCCCGGCCCTCACTCTGCGTTCACCAAGGGAGCGGCAGCATGAGCATCCATCCGACCGCGCTCGCCGACCAACTCCACGCCGCGAGCACCGACGCCCACCACCGCCTCCTCCGGGCCGCCGAACACCCCTGGGCGAAGCTGACCGCCAACCCGGACACCCCGCCCTGGCTCGCCTCCCTGTTCCAGCGCCACGCACTCGCCCTGCTGGGTGGACACGGCCGAACCTGCCCGCACCTCGGCCCCGGCCCGCGCGTGGTGCACGCGTTCGCCTGGGCGCCAGGGCTGATCGTCTGCCCCGCCTGCCGCCACCTCGCCACCCCCGACCCGATCGAGGACAGCACCTGCGACCGCTGCCGACAACACTCCGAACGGGTGTGGGCCGGGATTGCTCAAGTCGGGCCGATCCTGTTCGGCTACGGCCTCTGCGACGCCTGCCACCACGACACCGAATAGCCCACAACTCCGATCGGTCCCATCGGATACACCAGAAGGGCCCGGATCTTGGCTCAGCGTGGCTCTCAGCGGCCCGGCCGATGCCACGCCCCCGCCATCCGCATCGCCGCACCACCCCGTCCCGCACCACCCACATTGGAGGCACGTCCGTGCGCACCGCCCACGCCACCGTTCACCCGCTCACCCCCCGCACCACGCCCGCCGAGGCGCCGCAGCGGCCCCGGCCCGCGCCGGTCGGCACGCTGACCTACACCGTCAAGGAAGTCGCCGAGATGCTCTCGCTCAACCTCGGCGGCACCTACCGCATGATCCGCACCGGAGACATCCCCGCCCGCAAGCTCGGCGGCCGGTGGGTCGTCCCCCGCCGCGCGTTCCACGACTGGCTCGACTCCTGCATTGAGATCACCCCGGCCGAGGCCGAAGCCAACCGCAGGGCATCGGTCGGGGAGCTGACCGACGTCGAGAAGGACCTCATCTGGGCCTACCGCAACGACCCGAAACGGCACGGCGCGTAGCCGAACCGACCCCCGGATCAGCCGCTAGCGCTAGCACCCTGGCCCGCTAGCGCTAGCGGCACCGCTAGCGGCCCAACCGGACCATGACCAGGCCGCTAGCGGCTAGCAGCCGAAGCGGCCGGCACCCCGGAACCGGCCCCCCAGACCGGCATCCGACCCCCGCAACGGCTGCTAGAACCACCCGGCCGACGCGCCATCGTCCATTACCGAGAGTCGTGGTCGTGGGTGTCGCATCGTCGCGTGTCGCCTCGCGCGTACGCGCGCGCGTTGGAGGCCCCCTTCCCGTCGTCGCACGCGACAGTGCGACACCGCGACACACCACCACCCTCCGTCACCATCACGACCATCGCAGGGGCCGCAAGGCATCGCGGGTCCACCCGCAATGCCTCGCGGATCCGCAATGCCTCACCCTCGCGGCCCTGACCAGCGACCTAGCGGCATTGCGGCCCAACCAGCCACACCCCCGAAAACCGCCTGAACGGCCATCCGCGACCCCCCGCCACCCAGCCGCAAGTAACACCCGCGTTACCCCTGCCGTCACCGCCTGCCACCTCGCCGAAGCCACCAAGGTGGCGGTAACACGCCACACCAACGCAGCGCCGAAGACCGCCGAACCGGCACCCCGGCGCTCGACGCTCCCGCCGTTACCACCCCGGCCCGGTCGCGGGCCGCCCGCGACCGGTCGCGCCGACGCGACCCCAGCCGCGACCACCCCGACCAGCACGATCAACCGCCGGTCGCGGGTCGCGCCTACCCAGCCGACAGCCGCGACCACCCCGAAACCAGTGGTCACCCGGTCAACCGGCCGCGACCGCGACCCGGCGTCGGACCGTCCGGCACATCGACACACGGTCACCGTCGCCCCGGCCGCCGACAGGTAGCGGCGGAGGTAGCGGCCCGCTACCGGGTAGCGCCAGCGCTACCTCAGCCGCTACCTACCTGGCCAGCCCGCATATCCCCAGGTAGCGGGTAGCGGCGCCCACCACCACACCCCGGAAACCCCCGAAATCAGGGGTAGGGACACCCCCGCGTGCCGCTACCCGCTACCACAACCAACCCGAAGGGCAGTTACGCAGTGCGAGGATCAGTCTTCAAGCGATGCCAGTGCCGCGACAACAACGGCAAAAAGATCAGGAACTGTCGCAAGCCACACGGCTCCTGGTCGTACACAGTGGATGCTGGACCTGACCCAGCCACCGGGAAGCGCCGTCAGATCACGCATGGCGGCTACAGAATCAAGGACGACGCTCAAGACGCACTCACGGCTGAGTTGGCAAAGCTCAACGCGGGCACGTGGACCGACGACAAGGGCATGACGGTCGGCATGTGGCTCGACCAGTGGCTAGCCGACCTGATTGCCGCCAACCGCGCGGTCAACACGATCACGAACTACCGCACGCATGTGCGGGACGCCTGGAAGCCCCAACTCGGGCACATGCTGCTGCGCGACGTGCGACGCGGACACATCGAACGGGTCCTGGCCACCCTGGCGGCCCCGCTGGACGGAGACAGGCCCTCGGGGAATGTGGGCCGCCGAATCACGCGCAGATCACCGGCCACGATCGAGAGCTACCGCAAGACCATCCGGGCCGCCCTGGCCGCCGCGCAGCGCCGGGAACTGATCGCGGTGAACCCCGCCCTCGGGCGACTCGACGCCATCCCTCGGCCGACGGCGGACACTGACGACGAACCGGTGATGTGGGAGATGGAGGACACGGCCCGGTTCCTAGAACATGTCATGCCCGACCGCCTATCAGCGCTGTACGAGCTGGCCGCCTACGCCGGGCTACGCCGGGCCGAACTGTGCGGCCTGCGGTGGTGCGACATCGACCCTGACGGCGGCGGCCTGACGGTCAGGCTGACCACCGTGTCGGTCACCCGCAAGCAGGTCACTGCTGAGCAGGCGCGATGCCCGATCTGCGGCGCGGTGCACGTCGGCCGGCTGCTCAAGGCACCGAAGTCGCGGGCGGGCCGTCGATGGGTGCCGCTGGCCGCACCCGCCAAGGCCGCACTCGCGCGGCACCGCGTCGCCCAGCAGGGTGAGCGGGACTTCTTCGGCATCGACTACGACGATCATGATCTGGTGTTCTGCCGCCCGGACGGAACCCCGCTTCGGCCGGACCGGGTGACGGTCGAGTTCGAGCAGCACGTGCGCGCCTGCGGTTTGCCGGTCATCCGGCTGCACGACACCCGCCACGGGGCGTGTTCGCTGATGTTGGCCGGTGGCGTGCCGATCGAGGTCGTTCAGATGATCCTCGGCCATGCCAGTCCGGATGTGACGCGCCGCGTGTACAAGCACCTTTTGCGCAAGGTCACCGCGAAACAGGTCGAGAAGGCATCGAAGCTTCTGACGCGGCACCGTCCCAAGCGGAAGACGTCGTGAGAAGTCCTGAGCAATAGTCAGTCAGTTGATCGGCGCGCCGAGACAGAAATGTCGCCCCACATTGCGGGAGGACATTTCTGTCGGCGCGCCCGAAAGGCAATGATCGCTCAAGCACGATCATGAGGACGCGCAAAGAAGCCAGCGGTGATTTGCCGCGCTGGTCATCCCCTCGACTGGTTCCCGGCGCGTAGCTGCGGGAAGGCGTCCCAGAGGTCGGCGAGGAACTGACCGTACTCGTCGCCGCCGTAGGCGGTTGCGGTCGTCTCGACAGTGTGAAGCGCCGCACCGAGTGAGTCGCTGTTGTTCGTCGCGGTCACGGCATAGAGCGCTGCGACCGCCCGTTTCTGCGGTCTGTCGCCGCCGGGTTCGTCGCGGAACCATGGCAGCCTTGGGACGAGGACGCCATCCGGGACCTGGTCGCCGATTGCCCCGAAGTCAGGTACGGCCTCCTCGTCGAACGGGAACGGCGGGTGCTCTCCTCGCTGCAACGCGGCCACTGCGGGCGCGACGATCGGGTTGTCGGTGAGTTCGGCGATGCTCAGCGCGCGCAGCGCCGCCCACCGGGCGACGGCTCGGTGCAGCTCGTCGTCGGCCGCGGCCAACGCCCACATCAGATTCTCATCGAGGGCGCGGAAGCTGGGCGCGTGGAACTTGACGTTGCGCAGCCGGTCGTTCGGTATCCGGTCCCCGAACCGCGCCCGGTCGTATTCTTCCTGTTTCGCGGCGAGGTGTCGCTCCTCCGCATCCCGCTCGCCCGGCGGGAGTTCAACATCACGGCCCTCGCGGTGCCAATATGCGGCGGCGTCGCTGGTCTGCCGCAAGATGCGGTCGGGCGCTGGCGAGCCGGGCCAGAATTGGAGCAGGTAGAAGTCGATCGGCTCGTCACCGGCGAGAGTGTCCTCGTCGTGGCCCTGCTGCATCCCGCGCGCGCAGTAGCGCACCCGGTAGTCGCCGGGCGGCAAGGTAAATTCGTACAGATCGTCGAAGGCGTGCAATCCCATCTCGTCGGTACTGGCGTGGAACGAAACCTCGACGGCCTCCTCCCACGTGTCGCTGAGCGGCGGCTCCGTCGAATGCAGCTCGATGCGGAACCCCACATCGCCGGTGTGCAGGCCTGTCACCAGGTGGAGCATTCCCGGCACCGCTGCTCCGCAGAGACCGTTTCGCTGTCCCCGCCTGTGGTCATCCGACTCCGAACCCGGCTCATCCTCGACGCCGTGCACGTTGATGAATCGGTAGTGCACATTCACCTGTCCGTCGAACAGCACCTGCGCCGCCATGCAACCGCCCCCATCCGTATCGCCGACCCCATCGTTGCAGCGCAGCCGAGAAGGCCTCGCGCAGTTGCCCGAATTGGGTGCCTCAGCCGTGCAACCTTCGGGTCAGGCCTGGTGGGGTGCGGCGCGCGTTGCCTGGCCGGAGGGCCGCCCGAAGTAGCCCGGAAGGCACCGGAGCTTCTGACGCGGCGCCGTCCTAGGCGGAAGGCTTCGTGAGCAATCCGTGAGCAACGGCCGGTCAGATGATCGGTCCGCCGGATGAGAAATGGCCTCCCACCGCTGGTGGGAGGCCATTTCTGAATGCGCGCCCGAAGGGACTCGAACCCCTAACCTTCTGATCCGTAGTCAGATGCTCTATCCATTGAGCTACGGGCGCTCACACAACTACTCTCCGTGATCGCGCGTGCTGATGCGTCCAGCGGGTCATCGTTGCGTATCCGCTGGTCCGGGCGTTTCGTCACTCCCGGACCTGCGGGTAACGACTCTAGCATGTCGCCGAGTGGGGCCTGCATGCCGGTGCGTGTCGCACAATGCTGCACCGTGCTCCGACGTCCGATCACCATCGGAGCACCACGGCGGCCGCCGGCGGTCAGCCAGGCTGGCTACAGCCAACCCGTCATCCGAGCAGCGATAGTCCAGCTCCGCGAGATCAACGGCCGCTCGACCGCCGAAGCCGTCCCCGCCCGCCAACGCACCAGCCAGGCAAGCCTGGCCCGTCGCCTGGAGGCGGGCACATCAACGCAACCGCGACCTCACCCAACAGGTCACCGACTTGAGCACGCCGCCGCCCACGCTGCCCTGCGGGACCAAGCGCAGCAACGTAAGCCAGCATCAAATGATCGTGGGCGCTGGCCGATGCCGGCGACGGCGAAGACTGGTCCGGCGGATCAGCTATTCGACCACCTCTTCAACGGAGAGTCACGAACAGGTCGCTACAGGCAGCGATAGCGGTCGCCCCGTGTCCGTGTCGCGACCGGTGGTGGGCACCGAATGACCGAACGGAGACCGGGTCGCAAGTAACGTTCAGTAATGCTGACTGCTGCGTCGACCCGAGAAGCGGGCGGGTTCGATACGTTTTGCGCCCCGGTTCCATGCCCCTCGCTTGTACTCGGAGTTTCGATGCTGCGTCCGTCCCGTTCTTCTCTGCTGACCGCTACGGTGGCGCTCGGCGCCGGCCTGTTCGCCTTGCCTGGCCCGGCGTACGCCGCGGACACCACGACCTCGCTGGACGCGGCAACGATGGCGGTGGAACTCAAGACGGTGGCTGATGCGTCGACGGCCGCAGCCCATGACGGCTGGAAGATGATCGACACCTTCTCCGCAGGCTCGATGTCCGGCTCGTCCTCGGTGGTGGTCGACCTCACGCACAGAATTGCGTACACGCGCTCCCGGTACGGCACCGAGGGGTACGCCATGTATGTCGTCGGCGGCAAGGGCGTGTACCAGTCCCTGTCCGGGCCGGACGAGCGGGCAGCGGTGAAGATGATGGGCCGCCCCGAGGTTCGCTACCAGTTCAATGCGATGCCGTCGATGACCCTCGACGACTACCTCATGGGCGGCGCGCAGAACCCCGCCGCAGCGCTGACCGACAGCAAATACGCGGGCACCAAGACCGTGCATGACGACGGCTCCACCGACTATGGCTACCACGACGACAAGGACATGACGATCACCCTGCACGTCAGCGCGGCGGGAACGCTGACCAGCAGCCGAGGCACCGGCAATGGCTTCACCGACATCACGTCCTACACCTACGGGGCGCAGCACGTGACCCTGCCGGCCGCGTCGGTCACGATCAGCTCGACGACGCTGTTCAAGGGCGTGGCGTACGTGAACATGAAGACCACCGTCGCTGAGGTCGCCTCCCAGGGCGCGGCCGACACCCGCCGGGCCGCGCACGGACACCGGATCAAGGTCGCCACGTTGCGCAAGATCGTGCGCCGGGACGTCGCCGACTTCAACCGCGGGACCAGCACCAAGATGATCAAGGTGACCGTCGTGAAGCGCGGGGTCCGGCTGCGGGCGACGAACCCGTGGACCCACAAGTCGGTCACGTTCACGGTCAAGGCCTACGGCAAGAAGATCGCCGTCAAGGGCTGACCCCAGCCCCGCCCGGGACCGCACCGGCCCCGGAGCGCGGTCACCCTCCGCGCAAGCGATCATGAGGCGAGCCGGTGCGCGGACCTGCCGATGCGCGCACATCCGATCTTGAGCGGACACGCCTGAGGCGCAATCGCCGTACCGCTGTGACGTACCCCTGGGTACTCTGAGCAGCCCGGACGATGAATTTTGCGCCCCTTACGCGTCCCGGTACGGTGACCAATCCTGCCACCGTTGGAGAGCGCATGCCGAGTTCGTCGATCCCCCGCTTCGGCTTCCACCACTGTCATGTCTGCTGACGCCGGCTTAGGGAATCCACCGCGCCGGGGCACGGGTAGCCGCGCCTGGTTCGCTGTCGCGGCGGTGGTGGCCGCGGCCGTCGGGGTGGTCGCCGTGTCGGTGACGCGAAGCCATCAGGCGGGGTATGCGGCCGATGCCCCATCGGGTTCGATGACCGAGGCGCAGGCGGCCGCGCAATGCCTGGAGTCCTTGCGGCAGCTCAACGGCGACACCTTCGGCAAGCCGGTCAAGCGGCTCGTCGCCCGCAACGGCGACAGCCAGATCCGCGTGTATGTTGCCGGACGCAGCGAGAGGATCAGCACCTGCCGCAGTGGCAAGCAGGGGGAAGAAGAAACGTTCGCCACGGTCATGGAACAGGGCCGCGCTGACCGAATCCGCCTGTTCGGCGGCGAGGACTCCGTGCTCAAGGCGAACCTGCTACTCGGCCACTTGCCCAAGGGAGCTGCCACGATCGAGGCTCGGCTGCCGTCTGGGCAGATCGTCACCGGGGCGCACGATGGCGACATTTTCCTCGTCTGGGCGCCGGGCGATTCCGTGCGAGGCGCTTTGCTCACCGCGGCCAGGTCGGATGGCTCGGTCGTTGACACGGCGGTTGCTCCGGGCGCGGGTGCCTGAGCGCCGGGCGTCACAGGGGTGAGCGATGCGCTGGCCCACGACAGGTGTCACGACCTAGCCGAGGGTATGGAGATTGCGGCGGCGAGGGTTTCCGAGACTCGAAGTCAACCCGGCCGAGCTGATCGATAGGTTTCCAGAGGATCTTCGATAACAAGGATTTGCAGCTATCCGTCCACCTTGCAATTTGCTTCCGGCGACAGCCAGATCACCAGCGGGTTGGCCGCAACGCTGGTTGCGGCCTGACGACCTGCGGACGGGGACGTCTGGAACGCGGACACAGTCACCCTGTCCACCAGGCCGGTCGGGCGAATCGCGGTCACGATCGCGTCGCAGAGGCTCAGCCGGTCGTCTTGAGTGGTGGTGTCCGCCCAGACACCCACCTGGATGACGGTGCCGTTCCAGGACCGCGACGAGACATCCTTGCCGAATTCCGCCTCGTTGAGGATGCCCTCCAACATCGAGACGCGGCCCGCTGCGCTCAGCTCCGGCGACGTTCCGTCTGACGGTTTTGGTGAGACGGCGGCACACGACGTAGTCCCTGTGCACGGAGACTCGGATTCGCCCGCCGTGCACCCGCCAAGCACGCCAGCGACGAGAACTGCAGATGCCAAGACGGCATACGGCAACTTCATGATCGGCTTCCTTCGCGGCGAGTAGCAGTGGCCAGCAAGGTCTGTGCGCGGGTAGCAGCGCAACGGCGCGAGCAGGGCCCGCCGTGTCCGTGGCGGGGCCCTGCTCGCGCCGTGATCTGGCTCGATTGCGGAGAGAGGCACCGACCGGGTCCTGAGGGCTAGGGGCGACCAGGCTGGGGCAAGGGGCCGGGACGGGCCATGTAATAGCCCTGTCCGAGGCGGACCCCGATGGCGATGAGGGTGTCGTACTCGGCGGGGGTTTCGACGCCTTCGGCGACGAGCATGGCGCCGGCCTCGTCGGCGAACGCGACCAGGGCCCGGATGAGGGCGGCCCGGACGGGGTCGGTGTCGATGCCGCGGGTGAACGTGATGTCGAGTTTGATGATGTCCGGGTGCAGTTGCAAGATGTGGCTGAGGCTGGCGAAGCCGGCCCCAGCGTCGTCGACCGCGATCAGGATGCCGGCGGCGCGGAGTTCGCCGATGGCCTCGCGAAGGACGGCGTAGTCCTGGACTTGGCTGTGCTCGGTGATCTCGACGATGATGTTGCGGTCGGCGTGCGCGATCAGTGTCGTGCGTACCCCGGAATTCAACAGCGCTTCGACGGACAGGTTGGTGGTCAGCCAGGCACCGGGCGGGATGTCGTCGATGCTGGTCAGGGCCTGTTGCAGGGTGAGTAGTTCCAGTTCGACGCCGATTCCGGCTGCGGCGGCGGCCGCGAAGGCGTCCACGGGGCTGGCGAAGTGTTCGGCGTCGAAGCGGGCGAGCGCTTCGTAGGCCAGTACCGATCCGTCTTGGAGCTGGACGACGGGTTGGAAGGCCATCCGGACCGCCCGGGAGTCCAGCACCCGCCGCACCGGGCAGCGGGCTGCAGGGGCGGCGGTCAACGTCGGCATCATGCCCTCCACGTTCGGTCGCTCAGGTCATCGGCAGGTCAAGCAGCGATCAGGATCCGGACCCCTCTTGTGTGGTTCGCTCTGCCGTCGAGTCAGCACCTCGGTGACGCATAGTGATCGACTGTTCGCAAGGCGTGACCCACTGATCGGAGCGTCGGCCGCCCCTGTCAGTGCGGAGATCGCCTGGTGCCTGCGATTCAGCCGAAAGGCGGCCACCAGGCCCTATGCGGCCTCTGCCGCTACCTGTTCGGGACCGTTGACGGACTCACCTACCGGCTCGTGGATGTGCCTGCCCGCTCTAGGCTCCCGCAAATGATCAGGATGCGGTTCGCGACCTCTGGGACTGCCGCCACGATGGCCCGAGGTGGCGCGGTACTCGTGGTCGGTGGTGTGCTCGCCCTGGCCGCTGCCGGCTGTGCGGGTCAGGCGGGCGGCGCAGGGTCGGCGGATGTGCAGTCGCTCGCCTCGACCGAACCCGCGCCAGATCCGCGGCCGTCCAGCACACCACAGATCCACCTCCACTGGCGGTCGTGCGCCGGCGAACCGTCCATGCGGCCTCAGGACGAGGGAACCGACGCCGCGCCGCTCCCCCACTTCGCCGCCACCTTCCACCCGGTGGCCGCCGTCAGGTGCCGGGAAGACACGCAGCGGCGGCCCGACGGTGGCACCGACGCGATCGCCGTCGAGGAGCGCGCCGACGACGTGACAGCACTGCTCGCCGCGCTGCGTCTGCCCGACGCGCCACCGCCGTCACCAGAGCCGGCCGGCAACGTGCCACCGGATCCCGATCCGGATGCGATATGCCCCCTGGATGGTTACCTCCCACCACGGCTGGTGCTGCGCGACGGCCAAGGCCGATGGGTACGGCCCTCGATTCCCCGCGACGCCTGCGGCAAGCCCCTGGCCGAGGCCGACACCGCCATGGCCAAGCTGAAGTGGACGCGCGTCAGCACCCGGGTACTCGGCCAGGTCGAGTCAGCCGAGGCCGCTGCCAGCGGATGCGACCAGGTCTACACCGACATGGTCTGGTTCACCGGCTTCTACCCGCCCACCCCGCAGGGCGACCTCGCCCCGCTCGCCGACGACGCCGCATCGGTACGACTGTGCATCTACCAGGTGAAGGCGAGTGAGCCGGACAACGACAAGCCGCAGGGCGACTTCGTCTCCGGCGGCCTGCTGCCGACCAACCGGTGGGCCGCCGTCAAGCGAGCGGTCCAAACCTCCGGAAAAGCGCCAGCCTGCACCACCCCGGCAAACCGGTTCGCCCGGCTGGAAACCCCCCGCGGTGACATCTACGTGGAACTCGACGGTTGCCGACGCCTCGTCGCCCAAGGCATTCACCCCGGCGACGGAACCAGCGGCGACACGATCTGGCAAGCATCCACGGACCTGCCCGCGCTACTCACCGAGCCGTAGCCGCCGTACAGCCTGCCCAAGGTGTCAGGACCTCTGGCGTTGTCGAGGGAGCCAGAAACACCGAACGGGCGGCTGCCGCCTCACACGGTCCACCCCGTTTGGGCGGCTAGTCGGTGGCGTCGGTGGATGCGATGGCGCTGGTCATCCGCTTATCCTCGGCGCTTTGCTGACGAGCACCGAGCCGGGGAGGGATTATGGCTTTTGACCAAATCATGCTCATGACCCTCGCGGTGCTGTGTTCCGCCGTGCTCGTCTACGGACTCTGGCAGATGGCCCGCGGGTGGCGCGCTCGCCGCCCCGGCGAGTCGAACGTCCTCATAGCGGACGGAGCCGCCAGATTCCTAAGCGGCGTGCATGGGTGGGTGATGATCGCGATGTTGACGGGGGTCGCCCGCCGCTTAGGGGGCGCGGGGACGCTCTCGGCGCTCATCCTCGCCCTGACGCTCCTGGCGCTTGCGGCGTTCATCCGTCGCCGATGGGGCAGTGCAGCACCTCGTCGGACGGCTACGGGTGGCAGGACGGGAATGGAACGATGACGGTGCGATCCAGATGGTTCACCAGCAAGCGGTACGGCGGCCAACATGACGTCGTCGGATTCGTCGGCGTGTTCGGCTTGCTGTTCCTGTTCGCCGGATACGCGATCTTCGATTCGAGCTACCTCATGTCGAACGCCTGCTTCGGCACCGGCGGCCAAATGGTTTGCCCGACGAGCGGGCCGTACTGGGCGCGGCCGCTGCCCGGGGCGGCAGCCGTTCTTGGTCTGCTCTCTGGGCTCGCCGGCATCCTGGTTGGCCGCCCGGTGCGCACCCCTGCCTTGATCGCCGGATTCACACTGACTGCCGCTGGCCTGATCGGCAGTTGGCTGATGGCCCCGGGGTAGACATGTCTCAGCCGGTTCGGCCACCTCGCCAGTGGATCACCCGAGTCGTTCTCGCTGGGCTTGTTGCCGTCGCGATCGCCATGCCGGCGGTTGCCGTTGGAGCGACTGTCGAGGACGCCACCGGAAGCCACTTCTTCGGTACCTTGGCCTGCTTCGCTTGCTATGCGCCGCCCATGGCGTGGCTTGCTCCGAAGGTCTCGTACCGCCGTCGCGACGCACTCTTCGGCCCCTGGCTTCTCCCCGTGATCGCATGGCGTGTTGCGTATCTGCCGTACCGGGACTGGCCGCCACGCGACGACGAGGCGCCACGGGCGCACTACCTCCGGGAAGCGGAGGTCGGAGCAGCCTGGGATCCCGAGTACGCCGGCCTCTGGCGGCTACCCACGCCGAGCGACGCGCAGGCCATCAGCACAAGCGGGGTGTGATGGCGTCCGCCGGCGCCGTTATCTCTGGAGTCGGCGAGCAAAGTTCCACACCAGGGCCAGACCGCCGATCGGCCAGGGAAAACGGTCAGGAAGGGTGGCTCCCAGTAGCCGCTTGCGCAGGTCACGAGCCATGCGCGTGGGTGTTGGGCCCGGGTCACCCTAGAGTTCAGCCGTGATCAACGCCAGGGCTCGTTGCGCCGTCATCGTCCCCGTCGTGGGGGCGCTGGTCGTTGGTCTGTCGTGCGTCGGTTGCGCTGGCTTCCTTTCCTCACTGGGTGGTTGTTCTGACCGTGATGAGCGTTTTGCGGTCAATCTTGCGGATCTATCGATCCTGGCGGCACATCCCGACGGCGCGACGCCGGTAGACAATCAATCGGGGTGCGACACCGACGACGGGTTTGCCTACGCGAGCCAGCGGTACCACACGGCGATGAATCGCGAGGGCATCATGGCCTTCTACGGTGCCGCCGCCGTGGCCGATGGATGGCGGACAGATGGTGAGAACCCGACCCCCGTGCCCTCTACGGGCCTGGTCGTCTCCGGCTCGGCTGGGTGCTTCCACAAGGAGATCAATGGCACCACGGCCTACCTCAGCGTGTGGTTCCCCAGTGACTTCAATGCCCCCCAAAACCCTGAGCCTCCGGAGCCCACGGATGAGTACGGCATCGAGGTGACCGGCTCGCATGACGGCGACGCCTGGTGCTGACCGCCCGCGGCTAAGTCAGCATCTCTGGAGTCGTCCAGCCCTCCCTGTCACGCTGATGTGAGACAGCCCGTCTACCAGGGAATACTCTTCCTGGACGGCCCTGAGGAGAACACACCAGCATGACTTCGAAGCCCCATGAGAGCCCGGATCTGGACGCCCGGCCCCAGCGGCGGACATTCACCGCGGAGTTCAAGGCGCGGATCCTGGACGAGTACGAGTCGGCGCCGGATGCGGCGGCTCGCGGGGCGATCCTGCGCCGGGAACGACTGTATGGGTCACACATTCTCGACTGGCGCAAGGCCCGAGACGCCGGAGCCGCGGCCGGCCTGACCGACCGCCGTCAAGCGGCCGCGCGGGCAGCGAAGAAGGCCGAA
Source organism: Krasilnikovia cinnamomea (assembly GCF_004217545.1). Lineage (NCBI taxonomy): Bacteria > Bacillati > Actinomycetota > Actinomycetes > Micromonosporales > Micromonosporaceae > Krasilnikovia > Krasilnikovia cinnamomea. The sequence continues at coordinate 3,409,908 of NZ_SHKY01000001.1, read as the reverse complement.
AACGCTGAACTTGCCCGCCTGCAGCGGGAGAACGCCCGCTTGCAGGCCAAGCTGGCCAAGACCGAGACCGCGCTGGCGATCATGGGAAAAGCGCACGCGCTCTTGGAACTGCTCTCCGAGAGCGCGGATGCCGCGCCGATGTCGAACCCGTCCTCACCGAGGCGCTCCAGGCGCTGACCCCGGCGTGGGGCATCGCCGGGGCGTGCCGACTGACCGGCGTATCCCGCGCGACGCTCTACCGGCACCGCAACCCGCCCGCGCCGCCGAAGCCGCGGACTCCGCGTGAGCCGCCGCCCTCGGCGCTGTCGCAGGCCGAACGTGAGCAGGTCCTGCAGTTGCTGAACCGGCCCGAGTACGCCGACCTGGCGCCGGCGCAGGTATGGGCCCGCGAGCTCGACGAGGGCCGCTGGTGGTGCTCGGAGTCCACGATGTACCGGATTCTGCGGGCCGCCGGTCAAAACGGTGAACGCCGCAGCCAGGCCACGCATCCGGCCCGGACCAAGCCCGAACTCGTGGCCGACGCGGCGAACCAGGTCTGGTCCTGGGACATCACGAAGCTGCGCGGGCCGGTCAAGGGCGTCTGGTTCCACCTCTACACGGTGATCGACATCTGGTCGAGGTACGTCGTCGGGCACCTGGTCGCCGCGCACGAGGACGGGCAGCTCGCCGAAGCGCTGATCGCCGACGCCGCCGCCCGTGAACGCGTCGATCCCGATCAGTTGACCGTGCATGCCGACCGCGGCGCGGCGATGACCAGCAAGACCGTCACCCAGCTGCTGACCGATCTGAAGATCGGCCGTAGTCACAGCCGGCCGAAAACCTCGAACGACAATCCCTACATCGAGGCGAGCTTCAAGACGTTGAAGTACGACCCGAGCTTCCCGGACCGGTTCGGGTCGATCCAGCACGCCCGGCAGCACTGCGAGGCGTTCTACACGTACTACAACCACGAGCACCGGCACTCCGGGATCGGCCTGCATACTCCGGCCTCGGTCCATCACGGCACCGCCGGACAGATCCGTGAACAGCGGCAACGGACCCTCGACGCCGCCTGGGCCGCGCACCCCGAACGGTTCGGGCGCCGCCGTCCGCAGCCACCCCGCCTCGCTCACCGGGCATGGATCAACAAACCCGACAACAGCGACCTCGGACAAGTCGCCGTCGCGGCTGTGACCACCCTTCCAACAGCACAAAGCTAAAGAAGATCAAGAAACTGTCTCAGTTGACTTGACAGGTTCCGCAGGGAGCAAGACTCACACCACAACGGGCAGCCCAGGGTGCACCGATGGGGACGATGCACCGACCTCTCCGACCGCGGACACCTACGCTTCTTTCATGATCGAGTCAACGCGGCCCTTGCCCCAGCAAGATCTAATAACTCTGTTTGGGCTGGTCGTGACCGTTGAGAACTGGCTGAGGCAGGAGGAGTTGCCAGCTCCGCTTCCGGACGAGCTCGGCCAGCACCTGGAGGAGCGTGGCGTCCTAGCCGTCGGCGCAAGTACAGGGGAGCTGGTCGCGGTGTTGGCCGATGTTGCCCAGCGGCTGCACTACGCCATGGGCGCGGGTGAGGAACTACCCGAACCGATGCCCCGTGAGACGCACTACAGCCTGTATGTCCCCACCGAGGCGGCCGCCCTTGCGTGCAAGGAGACGGCGTACGGTTGGGGCAGCACTGAGGTGCTGATACGCGCACGGGATTTCGACCAGCGTCGTGACATCGAGCCGTACCGGCGTGATCTTGGGTGGGAGGTGCTGGCGGCGTTTCCCAGCCTCGAACCGGACCCCGCGCACCGGGATAACGAGGCGCGGCTCGCGGTCCTTGCTCACGCCCACGATGGTGTCTTCTCCGGCCACCAACAATGACCCGTCACCAACTCCCTGCGCTCGGGGCGGCGGGACCAGGGCGAGGCCCTGCGGTGTCCTTATCTCTGGAGTCGTCGAGGGAGACGGAAGCACACCGAGACGCCCCCGGTCAGGAAGCTCGCCCCGACTACTACTCATCACGTCGGCGTTCGCTGTGTCGCGACCACTGGCGGCGCCCATGCCTAGCCTCCAGAGTATGAGCGACGCCCCGGAGGTTGCCTCCTGGACGGCCGTGGCCCTGTTGCCCGAGCCGCCGCCCGTGGATCTAGCAGACCGGACCACCTTCAGAACGTCAGCAGGCGAGTTCTGGGAGTGCGGCGATTCGGGATGGGATCTGATGATCGGCTGGCTGGCTGACCCCGCGACTCTGGCTCGCTTCCCCGACCACAGGATGCATCGGTGGGAGGTGACCGAGGAGACCATTACTGGCGTGCGGAGCTACACGCGTCCGACCACTGACGACGAGCAGAAGGAGTTCGAGGAAGACCAGAATGTGTTCCTGCATGACATGGGCTTGCCTGCTGATCGCCCCACAGGCTTCCGCTGGCTTCAGCGACTTCCTGACGGCGTGACGGTGGAGAAGATCCACTCGGCGACCCTGCGGGCTCAGCGCGATATGCCGATCGGCGTACACCCGCGCGACATGGTTCCCGTGCTGCGACAGGTGCTGCAAGGGCTGTTCCGGTCATAGCCAGCGGCCACGAGGAACGGTGTCGCAACTATCTCTGAGTCCTCGAGGGAGCCAGTTTCACAGCCGCAGAGGCAGCTCAGGCGGCTGGTCGGGCGCCGGGCTACCGGACTCGAACCGGCTCATCCCTCGCGGGCGTCAGCATGGGTGCTGGTAACGGACTTTCCCATCCGCCTTTGCCCGGCGCTGTTGGCGATCTTAGCGGGAGTCGCACGGCGAGGCCGGCCACCGCAGCCGCACAGAACGGCCTACGACATCAGGTAACCGGCTAACCCAGAAATAACGGCGATAATCGTCAGTCCTGCAATCGCCAGGAGGGCCACACGGCGGCGACGTCCATCGAGGGCTAAGTCGCGGCGAGCCCGTCTGCCGCTCCACAGGGAGGCGGCGCCAGACAAGGTCGCCAGGGGCAGCAGCGCGACGGCGTTGAGCAGAACGCGGGTAGGCCCGTCGGCGGTTACAGCGAGGTTGGCGATGACCAGCGCGGCCAGACATGCGGCCATCAGGGCGTAGCCGATGGCCAGGAAAATCGGCTTCTGGCGGGGGCTGTCGGCGAACGTCACCCCAGGAGTACAGCACCGCCATGATCACACCGATACCCCCGAAGGGCCAGGTGGTGGCCGCGCCGCAAGCCATGGTCGTCGCCCGGTATCAGTATTTCTGGTGTCGTCGATGTAGAGCACGCCTTAAATCCATCCGTCGGGCCACGACGTCGCGCTGACCGGCCCGAACGCGTCCCGGACGTTGCCGGTACTGCCGGAACTCGCCGGCCTGTTCCCCGTCGGTGGGCTGCGTCGGGGCAGCGTCATCACCGCGACCGGCGGCACGTCGCTGCTCATAGCGTTGATAGCCCCGGTGGTCGCGGCCGGGTCGTGGGCCGCGGTGCCGGGATGCCGAACTTCGGGGTCCTCGCGGCGACCACGGACTACGGCATCGCCAGCGAGCGGCTCGCCCTGGTGCCCGCGCCGGGCCCGGACTGGCCCACCCTGGTCGCGGCGGGCGCGGATGGTCAGGTTCCGTTCGGGTGGCTGGTGGGGGCGACGACGTAAAGCTGAGTGGTGGTGTTATCGAGGTCCGCGATCGGCTGGAGCGGTGTGGTGGATGCGCTCCATTGCAGGGTGGCGGGGTTCGGTGGTGAGGACGGTGCGCTGGAGGTAGCGACCGCGAGCGGCAGGTAGATCGCGTTGTTCCCGGAGTCGTCGGTGGCCTGGATGGCGTACACGGGTTCGCCGGGCCGTACCTTGTCGCGTCCGTCGACGAGTTGCATCCCGGTGAGGGTGGTGCGCGCCAGTTGGATGTCGTCGGTGGGGGTCCGGACGGCGAGGGTGAAGCCGGGGTGGGTGACGAGTTCGACGGTGACAGCCCCGTCGGCGCTCGCCGGGTCTTTGGTGATCTGCCCGAGGACGCCTCGGCGGCTGACCACAAGCGGTTGTGTGGTGGTCCCGGCGTAGGTGTCCGGGAAGCGGACGGCAAGGTGACCAGCGTCGGGCTGGCCGACGGTGGTAAGCGGATGGGCTTGGAATTCACCGATCGTGGTGTCGTCGGCGTAGCTGGTCCAGGCCGGTTCCCGGCCGTTGCCGCTGATGGTGGTGGTGAAGGCGCTGGCGCGGTGGTGCATCGTGAGGATGGCCAGCCGCCCGCGGACCGTGCCGTGTCCGTCGTCGATGGCCGCCACGGTGGAGGTGAGTCGCAGTCGTGTGGTGTCGGGATCGGCGAGGACCACGGCGAGGGCGGGGCTGCCCGGCGGGGGTGCCTGGCCGACCTGGTCGGTGAGCCGTGCGGTAATCATGCTGACTTGCCGGGTCTCGCCGGGTGGCGGTGAACGACGGTCCGCGCGTACGTATAACGGTCCGTCGACCTTCTTCGCGGTGGTGCCGGTGATGATCGCGATGCGTGCCGTTCCGCTCTGGTCGTTGCCCTGGAGGATCACGACGGGACCGGCGGGCGTGCCGGTGTGGATGAGCAGCGGATACACGTCCGTGTGGGCTCCGGAGATCGCGGGTTGCCCCCCGGTGTCCCAGGCATGGATGGCGCGTTGCACCAGGCCGCGGTCCGCGGTGGCGTTACCGGTGGCGGGCCAGGGCAGGAACGGGCCGCCGGCCGGGGCGGTCGGCCACGCAGGACCGCCAACCGAGGCGGGCCGGGTGAACGCCCACGCGGCGAGCAGCGCCGCGACGACCGCGATCGCGGCGCCGATCGGCAGTGCCACACGCACCCGTCTGTTCCGGGCTGCTGCGCCCCCGCGCACCGCCGGTGGTAGTGGTGTCTCGCTCATTGCGGCCCGCCTCGGAAATCAGACGGGTCGTGGTCCGCATCGTCCTCATCGTCCTCCGGTAGCGGTGCCTGCCACCACACCCGGAACAGGTACCGCTCACGGCCTTCCAGGTCGGGCCGTATGTCGTCGAGGCGTTGCCCGCCGTCCGGCGCCGCGAGCACGCTGGTGAGTTGCTGCTCCAGTTGGAGCGCCTCGTCCCGGCCGTGGTGGTAGAACGCGACGTGGTAGCGGCCGGGCCCCTGCGGTGGGAGGATCTCCGAGATGGCGTGGCCCATGTCGTCGCCCACTTGGAGGTGGCCGGTCGGGCAGTCCAGGTCGACCAGGGTCGGGCCGGTCCAGTCCACGGTGGTGGGGCTGCTGTCGGGTTCGCTGTCCCACACCTCGACGTCGACGCGCACGGCGATGAGGTTCTGCACCGCCTCGACGTACACCGTGTAGCCGGAACTCGCGACGACACTGGTGTGGGTTTGGTTGATGGCCTGCTCGGCGCCGGTGCCGGCGTCGCAGTCGACGTCACGGAGTTGCAGGATCAGATGGTCCGGGCGCAGGACCAGATCATGGCTGCTGAGCAGGGTCGCCACAGTTAACCTCCGCAGAGGACGGTCCGCCGCGGCCGGTCACCGAGCGGTGGCCGGCCGCGGCCGAGAGTGTACTCCGTGCGCGTTACGTCACGAAATGATCCGTACGTAGTACGGGTCGCTCGGTGTTCCTTGCCTGTCGGTGCCCATGTTCTCGTCGAGGATGCGGTTCTGCCCGTAGAAGAGGCCGAGGTGGCCTCCGCCCTTCTCGTTGGCGTCCTTACCGATGGGTCGTGCGGAACCCTGCCAGCGCCAGGGGTTGCCGCCGTTGGGGTTCTGTTCCGTGGCGCCGGTCGACACGGCTGACCCTTCGTAGGTGCTCTTGAACGGGTACTCGTCACACTGTTTCGTGCCGTTCGACGTGTACTCCTCGCCCCACACGTCGATGCAGATGCTGCGTGACGCCGCGTTGTTCTTGTCCGGGAGGACCTCGCTCATGAGACGGTGCAGCGGGCGGCCTCGGCCGGCTTCGCCCGGCACGGACTTGTTTGCAATGCTGGGGAAGGTACGTGCCGGGTTGTGCAACGCGTCCTCGACGTGGCGGGCCTCCTCCGCGTAGTCCACCCCGGCGCGTGTGTCGAGGTCCAACGTCGGTATGAAATCGCTGAAGACGGCGCCGTGATACTTTCCCTGGCCGAGTTTGGCCTTCGCCGAGTCGAACCGGGTGCGGGATGCCGCCATGCCCGACTCCAGCCACGGGACGATGTTGGGTGCTGCGCTGACGACGGACATGTTCATCGTCATCAGCCCGCGGACGATGCTGAAGGTTCCCACACCGGTGTCGTTCGGGGAGGTGATATGGAATTCGTAGCGGCGATTGCCGGTCTTCCAGACCGGCACCAGTTCGGCGCGTTGGGTGGGCGTGCTCGAGCAGGTCACGAGTGTGGAGCAGCCGGTGAACTCGACGGTCAACGTGGTCTCCGGCAGCGGCTCGCCGCCCTCGGTCGTGAATTCGTCGAAGTCGAAGAGGTAGTCGACGCGCCGTTCTCCGTCCACGGGGAAGGCCAACAGCGAGTAGTTGAACATGATTTTGGCGACCCGGACGATGGTCCCGTCCGAGCGGCGTTCGAGCAGTTCCACGTCGCGGTGCCCGATGAAGCACTGCTCATATCTGCTGCGGGCCCATCCGCCCGGGTCCCGGGAGGCGGTGTTGTTCAGACAGGCGGTCTTGAAGTCGTCCTCGGCGGCGCGGTGCTGCACCGCGCTCTGGCCGTGGGCCCGGACCCGAAGCTTCGGGTCCCCGCCTCTGCGGGAGGCCGACGGTGCGGGGACCGGGGGCGGCGTGGTCGACGTGACCTGCCAGGCGAGCTCACCAGCCGGCAGGGCTGGCGGGGCGGCAGATGCGGGCAGTCCGGAGGTCACCAGGACGGCGACGGTCACCGCGGCGACCACAGGGATTCGGCGGAACACGGGCCCTCTCATTCTGTGCCGGTGCGCAGGCGGGCGAACAGCAGTACGCCGGTCGTCGCGCTGGTGACGGTCATCCACTGGCGGAAGGTGCGATCGCTGCTGCCGTCCCAGGCATGCACCGGACCGGTCCCGCTGATCACGTACACGCGGTCGGTGTCGGCGACGTCGCGGGGAATGGCGTCGGCACTCAGCCGGTGGCGGGCCTCGCCCGCGGTCATAGTCGTAGCTGTTTCGGGGACAACCATCGCCCGGGCCTTTCGTGATGCCGGGCCGGTCAGGTAGGAGGCGACGAGGGTCTTCGCCTCCGTGAGGGTCATGGGCCGAGGTCGGGGCGTGCGCGCCGCCGCGGCGGGGCGGCCGGTGGTGTTGCAGAGTTGCCGGGCCGCGACGCACACGGCCAGGCCTGGCACGGTCGCCAGGCAGGACTGCGGATCCGTGCCCAGACAGCGGGCCAGCGCGGTCTGGTCGACGCCGTTGATCCGGGCCGGGGATCCGGCAAGCCCGGCGGACGTGGGCGCCGTCGGCATCCGAGCTGCCGCCAGCGTGGTGGGCTTGTCGACCCGGAACACATTGGTGTCCAGCGCGTCCCCGGTTCCGACGAAGTTGCGGTTGCCGGTCAGGCACCACGGGGGGAGGTTCCCGCCACCGCCGTTGGTGATGTCGAACGTGTCGGGGAAACCGCCGCACTGTTTCGGTGTGCCGGTCGCCGTTTCCGACTGGTGGGCGCGGCGCCAGAGCCCGTCACTGCCGAGCAGCTGCGGCCGGTAGTCGTAGGGGGCGGTGAAGCCGACCGCGTCGAGATTGTCGACGTCCAGCGCGATCGTCGCCGAGATCGCCCTGTTCGATGCCTGGTAGCGGGTGGATCCCTGGTAGTTGAAGTCGAAGAAGATGTCCCACTCGCCGTTGGCGTTGCCCAGCAACATGTAGGTGTGCTGGTAGCCGTCAGCGACCGTCGACCCGTTGGGCTGGCCCGCCGTGTCGGTGGCCGGCAAGGTCCGGTAGTCGTAGCCGTCCGCGGTGGCCTCACCCCAATACGCGGCGTAGGTCACCGACCCGGTCGGGGTGCCATCGCGCATGGCCTTCCAACCCAGGTACGCCTCCCCGTGCGGGTTGCCCTGCGCGTTGAGGGTCAGCGCCCGCATCGTCGAGCGGACCTCGTTGGGGGCGGCACCGGCGTTCCGCGCGCTGATACCGACCGGGTGGTGATGCCAACTGCTCATCAGCCCGTTGAACGACGCGGCGGGTTCGATACACAAGGCCGAGTAGCGACCCTCGATCACCCCGTCGCCGGTCGCATAGGCGCAGCCGAACCGGCCGGTCTTCACGTTGAAATACTGGTTCCAGCTCGCCTCGGACGACGCGCAGTTCCAGCTCTTCACCGCAACGCCGTTCGCGGTACTCCCGCCCGGAATGTCGATGCAGCGCCCGTCGCGCAGATTGCGGAACTGGATCCCGTACTGGCCGGGCTGCTCGTTCATCCACCACTTCTCATTGGACGCGCCCTGACAGGTGTAGAGAATGATCGGCGCGCCGTTGGCCGGAGTGGAGCCGGAGCTATTCAGACACTTGCCGCTGGCCGGGTGGCGGATCTGATACGTGAACTTCGGAACCCCCGCGGCGGCGGGCTGACGGACCAGCGTCCACCGTTGCCGCGCCACCGTGGCCCCCGATCCCTGCCGGTAAGGCTGGACGAGGACCGGGGAACTGTTGGAGACCCCGTCCCCACCAACCTCAAGGACCCGAGTGTCACCCTCGCGGCCCACCCCGAACGCCACCGGCTCGGGCGGCACCGTCGTCGCCGCGGACGCCCCGGCCACCCCGAGGCTCACTGTCATCAAGGCCACAAGCACCCCACCCACGAGTCCCCGCAGCGCCGATACTCTTCTCCGTCGCAAGTGACCGTTCCCCCGCAAGATCGAGCCGGGTCAGATGGCCCCAGGTCCGGACGGGTCACCTAACCAATGACGAACATCTATTTTCCGGACAGCCGCACCACCACACGACCCCATAGAAGGTGATGTATCTCTCTCCGCCCGCCCAGGCGAAGACGCTGACCGGCCGTCCCGTTGACGCCTGGGCAACCGAGCGCCGGCGACCGGCCCGCCATCCCGTGCGCAGCGCGGTGATCAGCGGTGCAGGATGCCGCCCGGAGGCCGATGTGCCATGGCATCGACACCGGGTGGATCACCGTGTGCTTGTCCCACCAGGACCGACGCCGCCTCGAGGTCAAGAAGGTATTGACCAGAACGCGCTGCACGTAGTGATCGATGCCTTCTGAGCCTTGCAGCCGAGACCACAACCGTCTTCGCCAATGCCGTCTGGACCAGATCCTCGGCCTCCCCCGGTCTCCGCACAGCAGAAACGCCGTCCGGAGCAGCGATCCGTAACGCGCCCGGACGAAAGGCCGGTGTGGTAATCCAACCGAGCTCGCCACCGGCTCAGCCGAACCGGCAACCGCCAGCTCAACGCCACTCTGCATCGCGTCGCGATGTCGGGGTACGGACTGAGATCCCGAGGTGCGTACGGATTTCGTCCCGAGTTGGTACGGACTCGTTTCCATAGCTGTTCAAGATCGGTGAGATTGCCGAGAGTAGCCAGGGCGCTCGCCGGCTCTACGGCGCCGCGGCGCTCGTGACAGCATTCCCGGATGCGCAAGTCCGTAGCGGTCGTCCACGACCTCGTGTCCCGGTTCTCACCGGTCGACGAGCTCGGCGCCGAGCATCGCGCGTCAGCGCTGGCCTGGCTGGCGAGCACAGACGATGTGTTCCGCCGGGTAAAGCCGACGTCCCCGCCGCAGCACCTGGTGTCCTACGTGGTGCCGGTCGCCGCGGACGGGCGAATCCTGCTCGTCGACCACGTCAACGCCGGGCTGTGGCTCCCGCCGGGTGGTCACGTCGAGGTCGATGAGGACCCCGCGCTGACCGCGCGGCGGGAGATCCAGGAAGAGCTTGGTCTGGGCGATAGGGGTCTTTCGCGGTCGCCGATTTTTCTGACCGTCACGCGCACGGTCGGGCAGGACCACGGCCACACGGACGTCAGCCTCTGGTACGTCCTGGCCTGTACCGGCGACGAGGAACTGCGCCCAGACGCCGGCGAGTTCCACGCCGTCCGCTGGTGGACCCGTGACGAGCTGGCGGCGGCTGATCCGGGCCGCTTCGACCCGCACCTCTTCCGCTTCCTGGCCGCCCTCGACCGGGGCGGGCTGGTCGACGAACTGAACGTAACTACAAAGCAAGGCCAATAGCCGACCCCCGTACTCATTAACTCTGGAAATCGACGCGTACTCAGCCTGGGACTTCAACCCGTACGCCGACGCGATGACCCAGGCCCGCTGTCACCAGCCCGCCAAAGACTTGATCACTCGCCGAAAGGCCCGGTAGCGACGGCGGGCTCAAGGCCCTTCACGTCCTGAAACGACGCCTCTGATGTCATCTACCAAGCTCTCCGAGCCGACACCGCAGTCAGTTCTTGACCAAGGAGCCTTTACAGACCCGGATGTTGGCCACCGTCAGTGGATGTGGCCGGAGCCGGCAGCAGCGCTGCGGCGTCGTCGGGGGCTCGACGCGATGGTGGTGGAGGGCCCCGTACAGGCTCTGCAGGTCCAGTGATGGACCCCGATGCCCGGCCTCCCACGAGGTCCCATAAGGTGATCGTCTTTGTTGATCAACTTGGGGGAGGGTTGATGAGGGAAGAGTCCACAACGGGCCCGGCGCGGAGGCGGCTGGGCCGACTGATGTCGCTGACGACACTGGCCACCGTCGTGTTGAGCACGGCGGCAGCGGTACCTTCGTCTGGTGCGCAGGCAGCTGGTGACGCGCCTTTGGCGCGAGCCGATCTGGCTTCTGCCCTTGCCTCGGCGCGGCAGACTGGGCAGCGCGTGCGCATCTCGGACGCGACGACCAGCAATGCGGAGTTCTTCGCAACCTCTGACGGTCGGGTGGAGGGGGAGATCGCGGCGGGGATTGTGCGGTTCCGCCGCGACGGCTCATGGGTGCCGGTAGATCTCACCCTGGCACGGCAGCCGGATGGTTCTGTTGCGCCGAAGGCGCATCCCGACTCCTTGCGGCTCTCCGGTGAGCGAAAGGAGGGGTCCGGGTTCCTTGCGACTGTTGGCACTGGCGCAGACCAGTTGGCCATGGGTTGGAACGGGGCGTTGCCGGCGCCGCAGCTGGCAGGTAATCGTGCCACATACCCGGAGGCGATGCCGGGGGTCGACCTCATCGTGGACGCCACCGCGACGGGGTTCGAACAGTACGTTGTGGTGAAGTCGCCCGCCGCTGCAGCTCGCGTGCGTGATCTCTCGATCCCGCTGACGGGTTCCCACGTCGCGTCGATCGACAAGGATGAACGCGGGCACCTCCGCGTGCGGGACAAGCATGGCACTCCCCTCGCAGCAATACCGGCACCGGTCATGTGGGACGCCGATGGCCCTGCGAACCGTCCCGTCGCCGCCCGCGCAACCGAGTTGAAGATCATCGCCGCGCCGGCCCCCGCCGTGGCAGGCCGGGCAACGAGGAGCCTCGCGGCCGCTTCCAGCACGACGGTCAGCGTGCGAATGTCTCCCGACCAGGGGTGGCTGACGGACCCCGCCACGACCTATCCGGTGACCCTGGATCCGCAAATCGATCGTCTGCTGACGCCCGGAAGCACCACCGTGGTGCAGGGGTACGAGACCGGATGGAACGATGCGGACTCGATCTTCCTCGGAGCCCTGAGCAGCACACAAGCCGCGCGCGCTCTGGTCGACTGGGACACCACACAGTTGCGCGGCATGGAGATCACCGAGGCGACCGCATACTTCTTCAACTCCTACGCCCACGTATGTGCGCCAGCTCCCTGGGAAATCTGGACCACGAACCCCGCGGCGGAAGGGGTGGGATGGGACGACCAGCCCCGCTGGCTGTACAAGGAGGCAAGCTCCACGCAGACCTCGTGCAGCGGAGACTGGGTATCCATCGACGCAAAGAGCTTCTTCCAGCGCGCTGCGATGGACAGGGCCGAGCGGGCGCACATGGGTATCCGCGCGGGCGACGAGACGGACGTCAACCAATGGAAGCAGTTCTCGTCTCGCAACAATGCCGACGCGAGCCACGTACCCTACGCCCGGGTGGTGTACGCGCCGGTACCGCCCGCGGAGGCTGAGTGGACGCAGGAGCCCGACGTGCCCGCCACGGACGGCTCCAACGTGGCGGAGATCAATCCCGACGAAGAGGCGGCCCAGTCGCTCATCGAGGACCCCGAGGCGGCAGACTCGGGAGGCGTCGGTATCCGGTACGCGCTCGGTACCAGAACGCCGTTGGCGACCGAGGAGTCCTACGAGGAACTCCAGGCTGACCCGCAGCTGCAAGACGTCGAGGAGGGCGATGAATCTGCCGACGACTCGACGGGTCAGGTCCGTGCCGCCACAGCCGACGCCCCCGGCGAAGAGACGTGCAGCGCGATCACGAAGGATCAGTACAGCTGTCTGCGGCCAGGCACGGCCGCTGGTATCCAGCGCAGCGACGCCGAAAACCCCGGTGCGTCAATGCGAGCGCTGGACGCCATGCGCGACGGCGCTCCCATCGAGGACGGAACGCGGGGGGACCTGACCGTCGAGCCCATGCACACCATGGCGGGCTCGGGCATTCCGAAGCCCAAGCAGATGCCCGACATCTGTTACGACCGGGCGCGCGCCTACAACTTCTCGTGGCTGCGAACCCGCTACAGCGCCTGCCGGTCACGGACCTGGGACCAGGACTTCTACATGCTGCGCAACGGCACGAGGACCTGGCTCGGCCAGGCATCGTGGTGGGAGTACAACTATCTTTACACCAAGCGGAACAGTCGGACCTGGGTTTCTCAGGTCAGCATCTCGGTCTACGCTCGGCGCGGCGACACCCTGGGCCTCAAGATCGGACTTGCCGGCCGGGGTGCGAAATGTTCCACCAACTGCACGGTGAAATGGCGCCTTCCCGCGTCCGCGCTGAGCGTCGCCAACAAGGTCGATGGCGTAGCCACGATCAAATCCAACGTGGCCAGGGGCAAATCATCGACGATGACGGCAACCTGGGCGTATCGAATGAGCCTTGGTGACGTGGACGCGAGCCCGAGCATCATCGATGCCAGCGAGAGAGTTCGGTGCGACCAACAACTCAAGGGCTACCCGACGAGCGTGGGGTGTGTCGTTCCGTCGGTGGTACCCACGTTCACCTATTCGCGGACTGGCAACTTCCGGGAACTCGCGCGGCACATCTACGACGCGCAGAACTCGCAGCTGCCAGGGAAGTATCCCTCCGGAACTCCGCTGACACGCCTGACGAGCGACAGATCCATCGCAGCGAACCGCAGGGCCTCATGCCCATCGAGCCTGACCCGGCCATCCGGCAAGACCTGCGACGAATACCCGTTCGCGAGCTCCTACCAGGGCGGCTCAACGGGAGGGGGATCAGCCAGGACGTTCTCCTGGTGCGCGATCTCCGGCACTCCCACCAACGTGACGGGTTCCAGAGGATTCAGCCGATGCATGATCAATGGCGAGCAGAACTCCAAGGGCGGTCGCGCCCTGCAGACGTTCTACTCCCAGAACCGCATCCTCAAGTCTGACAAGTACCGCGTGCGAATCTCCTGACCGAAAGAGGGACCCGCCCGTTCTCCGGGCGGGTCCCACCCCCGAGGAGGACTCATGGAAAGCGATCTGTTCGTCACCTACCACACCTTCGGCCTCGTCGACGGTGACCGCGACTGGCCTGCCGATCTGCCTTCCCCGACCAATGGATTGATCCACCCTTATCCTGGAGGGGCACTCCTCTATACAGGCATCCACACGGGGCAGGTTCACGTCCAGGTCAGGACGTCACCGGCGCCGCCGGCTCAGCTCGACGACAGCCGGGATTGGGAATCCATCGCGGAGGTGTCAGTCGACTCGCCGCAAGGTCGGCTCGCGGTCCGCTCCTTCGAGAACCTGCCCGACCTACCGGTTCTCAGCATCAACGGACGCGGAACGTACCGGGTACGCGCCTACGCCCTCGGGCGTGACACCGACATCGATGGCACGGCAACCACCCCGTTCGAGTACTACCTGATCGAGGTATGGCCGGCCCCGGCCGCGGAAGCCACAAGCTACCGCAGCGTCGACCGCTATGGCGACGAGGTGCTCCACAGCATGCAAGCAGCCGCAAACGTCTCCTCCACGACTGACGAGCCCGATGGAGTCACGTTTGAGGAGTGGGTCTGAGAGCTTTGGTTCGGCAGGTGATGCCAGCCAGGACCACATCCACAGCCGTCGGCGCCACTTTCTGCGGCGGGTAGAGCGCAGTCCTCGCACTGCTCGCCGCGCCATGCCTCCACGCCTTCGCGGACGGCGACAGCGGCGATCACCAACGCGGCAACCGGGTCGGCCCACCACCAGCCGAGCGTGGCATTGAGCAGCAGCCCGACCAGCACGATCGCGGACAGGTACGTGCAGAGCATGGTCTGCATGGAGTCGGCGACCACGGTGACCGAGCCGAGTTCGCGGCGTACACGTCCAACCTAGCCACCTGCGTGGGCGGCGACCTACCTTGTGACCAGGCTGGCGAAGATCGTTGCCGTTATGAGGAAAGGTCCGAAAGGTAGCGGCTTGTTGACGCCTGTGAGGCGCGCTCGGGTCGCGGCGACGATGGCGAAGGGTAGAGCTAGTAGGAAGGGCAGGGCTGCACCGAGGATGACCGCTTCCCATCCCAGGGTGCCGAGTGGGAGCCCGGTCAGGGCCGCGAGGCGTACGTCGCCCATGCCCATCCGGCTGGCGCCGACGGCGACCAGCGCGGTGTAGCCGCCGCCCAGGATGGTGGCGGCCAGCACCGGGGTAAGCAACTGGGCTGGCTGCCCGGCTAGGGCCGCCGCAAGGCACAGCAGTACTGCTATGGCAGCCGCGGCACCGCCGATCAGGCGGGTAGGTAAACGCTGAATCACGACGTCGATCCACGCCAACGACATGCCGACGATGGTGAACACCATCCAGGCCGCCAGCAGAAGCATCTCGCGGGACCCGTGGGGTGGATGCCGCCACGACAGTACTGCAGCCACCAGTGTGGTGCAGCCGCCGGCCAGCAGTCCGCCGAGCCACTGGGTCCGGGGACTTCGTGGCCGGTCGGCGATCCAAACGCCGGCGGTATGGGGCACGAACCCCGCGGCCAGCGCCCCGGACACTGCACCGGTGATCACGAAGTCGGGTGTCATGTGTCGGTCGGAAGTCTTCGTCGCTCGCCGTTGACACGACGCCGGTCGCCGGGTGCGACGGGCGCCATGTAGCGGCGGACCTGCCGGCTGGACCTGCCGACGCGGGCGGCGATGTCATCGGGGTGCATGGTCGGGTCGCGCCGCAGCCAGTAGGCGACCGCGGCGGCGGTGTCGGTGGGGACGACGTCGCGGTCAGCATCCTCGTGTGGTGGCGGATCGGCTGGTCCGCCGGGCCCGTCGGCCGGGATGTCAGAACCGCCGTCAGCGGTGATCCCGCCACCTGCCGGCGGACCCTCCGCGGGTGGGGCGCCGGCCACCTCGGGCGTGGTGGTGTCGCCGCCCTTGGTGGACTCGCCGGCCTGGTTCGGCAGTGCGGTCCGGGCTGCCTGGCCCGCGGTGTCGGCGGGCGACAGGTCGCTGTGGGCGGCGGCATTCCGGCCGATTCTCGGCTCCGGGGCGGCCGGCCTTGGAATGTCGGAGGCCGCCGCGGCTGCCGTCGGTTCCATCGGGAGGCTTGCCGTGGGCGGTGCTGGTGGTGCGTCTGTCGGTTGCGGGGGTGTGATGGGTCCAAGTTCGTGTGCCGCGGGTGGATTGTGGTCGGCGGTTTCGATACGGCCGGAGAGCTCGACGAGGCAGATGCTGGCCACGACAATGAGGCCGTCGACGGACAGCGGCAGCAGGTACGGCGAGGCGCCGGTTTCGCCGTATCGGGCGGCGACCGCGGTCATGTGCCAGTAGGACACCCAGGCGGCGATCCCGGCGATGACGGTGGTCGCGAGCAGCCGGACGGCTGCCAGGGACCGGCGGTAGACGGGCACGCGGGAGATCAGTTCAACGGTGAGCAGCAGAGCGAGTGGCGGCCAGGCGGCGATGGCCTGACTGATCGGGTTGGGCAGCGCGTGCAGCATGTTCGCCGCGACGGACGCGGCGACACCGACGACGAGCGCGACGCGTACTGCCCAGCGCAGCCGTCCCCACCGCTTCGTCTCGTCGCGGACGCCCTGGCGCCGAACCGCCTGGGCGGGAACGGCAACGGCGGCCGCAGGCACGGCCGGCGGCTGCTGTGGGACGTCGGCGTGGTGGGCCGGCCGCGTGCCGTTGAGCATCGTGGCGGTCATGTGGCACCTCCGGGTCCTGGCTGCAGCGGCACTCGGCGATGGCGGGTTTGCAGGTCGGCGACGAGTGTGTCGGCCAGCGCGAGGGTGTCGTCGCCGGGTTCGACGTCGAGTTCGGCGGCGGCGGTCGTGACGGCGCGGCGCAGCGCGCGGATGTCGTCGAGGTGGCCGAGCCGGGCGTGGGCGCGCATCGCGGCCTGGTAGAGGTTCTCGGCGTAGGGGTGCAGCCCGATCGCGGGGGTGAGGATGGCCAGTTGTTCTTCGGGTTGGTCGGTGAGGGCGTCGACCAGGGCGGTGGTGGCGTCGAGAGCCTGCCGGCGGACGGCCTCGCGGTAGGGCTCGATCCACAGGTAGTCGTAGCCCTCGGCGAGCGCGCCGCGGTAGGCGGTGACGGCGCGACGCAGCGCGGCGATCCGCTCGACCGGATCGGCGGTGGCGGCCTCGGTGATCGCGGCGCGCATCTGCCACAGGTCGACCCGAACGGTGGCGGGGTTGAGCAGGTAGCGCAGCCGTGGATGGGTGACGTACTCGCCCGGGCCGCCGTTGTGGCGCAGGACGCCGCGCAGGTCGGAGACGTAGGTGTGCAGCCGGTGCCCGGCCTTGCTCGTGGGGGCATCGGGCAGCAGATCCTCGAGGATGGCGTCGACGGTGGCGCTGCCGCCGTTGGCGGCCAGGTAGACCAGCAGTTCCAGGGATTTGGGGCGAGGTGCCCGTTGGGGGTCGGCGTCGACGATCGCGGCGCCGCCGAGGACGGTCACGTCGGCCCTGCCCGGCAATACCACGGTGGTCTCTGCGCCGCCGGCGATGTCGGCGGCAGGGTCAGCCGGCGGGTGGTCGGTGGCCGGTGTGGCGGCCTCGCGGCCTACTGATGCAACCGGCTCGCTCGGCGCGGGCAACGCCGGCTCTGTTTCGTCGTCAGCGGCACCCGCGCCCTGCGTCTGCTCGAGCGTCCCAACCTCGGTGGGTTCGGCGGGGTAGTGATTGCTGGAAGGCGCGCTCGCCGGGGTGGCCTCGCGGGTCGCTTCGGTGGCGGCGGAGGCCGCGTTGTCGCGGGCGGGGTCGGAGGCTGACGTCGCGGGGTGGGGATCGGTGGGGGCCGGTGGCTGAGGTCGTCCGGTGTGGGATTCGGCGAGGGTGGTGATGAGGTCGGCGGCCTCGGTGGGGTCGATGACGGTGAGGCGTCCGACGTCGGCGGGGTGGGTGCCGTGTCGGGTGGCGTCGCCGTCGGCGGGGCGGGTGGTGCCGTCGGTGGCGACGTCGATGGTGTCGCCGTCGGGCCAGTCGCCGAGGATGACGCCGTGGATGTCGAGGCGTTGTCCTTGGGCGAGTAGGGCCGCGACGCGGGTGCGTTCGTGGCGGCCGGTGGTGTCGGCGATCAGCAGGATCGGTGGCAGTGGTTCTTCGTAGGGGTCGGCGGTGCGCAGGGCGGCGACGTCGTCGACTTCGTGTTGGTAGACCAGTCGGGTGCGGTGCAGGGTTTGGGTTTCGAGCAGGTCGAGGGCTTCGTCGAGGCCGGCGGTGACGGTCAGCCTCGGGGTGTTCGGCAGGGTGACGGCGGCGGCGCCGAGCAGGGTGGCGGCGGTGGCGGAGGCCATGACGACCCAGGTGCGGGCGTCGGGGTGGTCGAGGCCGCCGCCGGCGAGGCCGGCGACGAAGAATCCGCGGGCTGCTGCGGCGGCGCCCGGCCCGACCAGGCCGGCTCCGGCGGGCGGCCATACCGCGGCGAGGGGGTGGGCCAGGGCCGGTACAACGGGGACCGGCGCTGGCGCGCCGTATTGCGCGCCGGCCACGTCGGGGACGTCGCCGGTGTCGACTTCGGACGTGTCAAGCTCGCCGATGCGGGGGGCCGAGTCGGCGCTCGTAGCGCCGCGGCCGGGACCGTCGGCGGGGTCATCGTCGTCCCGGTCCGGGAACAACGCGTCGGCGTCGGTCGGGCGGGGGGCTGGTTTGCGGAGGCCGCGGCGGATCTGGGTGACGACGGGTGGCTGGGGGGCGAGGTCGAGGTCGTCGGCGTGTGAGGGTGTCCCGAGCGGTCGGGGGGTGTAGCGGCGACGTCGGTGCGCCCAGACGAGGGCTGCGGCGGCGGCGATCGCGAGGCCGAGTCCGAGGTCGATCCAGCTGCCCGAGAGCAGGGAGACCCCGCGAGGGCTGCCGCGGTCGGCGGCGGGCGCGTCGGTGGGGTTGGCGCTCGGTTCGGTTGCGGTGGTGGGGGTGGAGGCCCGCGGATTGGCGGTTGCGTTGGGTGGCGTCGCCGGGGCGGTTCCGTCGCCCGGTGCCAGGTCGGTGGCCGCGGGCGGGGTCGTCGGAACGGATCCGGTCGCAGCGGACGCCGTCGCGGCGGTGGGCGTCGCGGGGGTGGTCGGCGACGGGCTGGTCGCGGTGGGGTGCGGCGGATCGGGCTTCGGATGCGCTTGTTTCGGTGGGCCGCTACGGACGTCTGCGCCGTGGGGTGCGGTGGCGTCGTCGGGCAATCGCAGCGTCCAGCCTGGGTAGATGAGGTTCGGGTTCCTGAGCGTGCCGCCGACGTCGGCGAAGTGGGTGCCGCGGTTCAGCGCGTAGATCTCGGGCCACCGGTTGGCGTCGCCGAGCCACTGCCTGGCGATCTCGGAGAGGGTGTCGCCGCGTTGGACGGTGTAGGTGTACGCGCGGCCGGCGGCCACGAGTGTCAACCGGCCGCGAGGGATGCCAGCCCGCGTCGCGTGGGGTTCACGGGCTTCGGTGTGCTGACGGTCAGCCGGCCATTGTTCGGCGGCCGGCCCCACTCCCGCCGGTACGGCCCGGACGGGCTGCACGACGGTCGGGACCTGGGCGCGGTGTTCCACAGCTTGGTGCTCGGTCGCGGTGGCGGGGGCTGCCTGGGCCGGCGGGGACAGGCCGGGGGCGGCCTGTGCGGCGGTGGCGAGCATGCCGCCGGTGATGAGCGCGACGAGCAGGGCGGCCAGCCCTCGTGCGGGGGCGAGGGCGCGGGGTTGGGGCAGTCGTATTCCGGTGAGGGCTGCGGCGAGTTCGGCGAGTGTGGACCACGCGAACGAGGCCCAGGCGAGCCACAGCATCGCGGTGAGCAGGGCGCCGAGGGTGCGGTCGGTCATCGGCGAGGTGAGCAGGGTGCTGATGTCGGCCCAGGAGGGCGGGTGGGCGGGCCAGGGCCGGTCGAGGTAGTGCAGCAGGGCCCAGGGCGGCGCGGCGAATAGCAGCGCCAGCACCGTCGCGCCGGTGAGCCGGCGCAGGGTGGAGGTGAGCGACGCGAGCACGGTGGGCTTCTTCCGACGGGGTGGTCTGGTCAGGTGGCGTTGGTGACTCCGGTGGCCGCGGTGGCGGCGGCGGTGGCGTCAAGGGGGATCGTGGTGACGCCGATCAGGTACAGCAGTTGGGTCCGCCGGACGCCGGTGACCGTGACCGTGACGGCCGCGGTGGTGGCGGTGGCGGTTCCGGTGGTGCCGGATCGGGCGAGGAAGCGTTGAGCCGCGCCGACGGCGGCGTCGGGGTCGAGTTGGACGACACCCGTGTTGCGGTAGGTGGCGAGGTCGATCTCGCGGGCGCCGGCGCGGGCGGCGGCCTGGGCCCGATCGTAGAGGCGGACCTGGTCGGCCATGGCCATGCCGGCGTCGAGGACGAGTCCGGCGAGCAGGATCACCATGAGCGTGCCGACGACGGTCCAGGGGGTGATCATGCCGCGGTCGTCAGCGCGTAACCTGCCGCGTCGGCGCCGCAGCCGGGCGGTCCACGGCAGCGCGGGCGCGGGCGACGCTGCCGCAACGGGCACTGTGGTCGGCGGTCTCATGGCGGTGTCCCCCGATAGGTATCGAGCGGCTGGGTGGCTTCACCGGTCACCGTCATCGCACCGGGCATTCCCACGCCGAAGAGATCCCGCAGGGCGACGGTGCAATCGACGGTGACGGTGACCTGGCCGCCGGGGGCCATCGACCCTGCGTTGACGCGGACGGCGCGGGGACGGCAGGTCAGGGTGCGGCCAGTCAGCGTCGCGGCGGCGGCGTCCTCGGCGCCCGCTGCGGCGGCGCCCGGCGTGTAGGCCAGTGATGCCTGCCGGGCCGCCGCGGCGGCGGCCGAGTTGACGTCCATCTGGGCCGACACGATGCGGGCGACGGCGATCACGGCCACCACCGTCAGCACCATGATCGGCACATAGCCGAGCGCGACCTCGACGAAGACGGAGCCGCGGTCGCCGGACAGCCGCCCGCGCATTACCCGGCGCCACCGCGGGCCGCTCATCGCGGGGCTCCAAACGGGGCGACGGCGAGGGTCTGCGGCCGGAACCGCTCGGTGGGGGCGCTGACACTGGTCTGAATGGGGATGCGGACGCCGAACAGTGCGGGGGCATGGCCCCGGATGGTGACGGTCGCGGTGTCGGCGCTGCGGGTCACGGTCACGGTCGGGTCGTCGATGAAGGCTCCGGCGAGCTGCTGCAGGACCGCGGTGGCGTCGCCTCGCCCGGCGGCGGCGGTACCGTCGAGCACCCGGGTGGTCTGCAGGGCATGGTTGGCGGCGTGCTGCGCTCCGAGTTGTCCCAACGCCCACATGCCGACCTGCATGCCGAGGGCGAAGACCAGCAGTAGCAGCGGCCACGCGACGACCATCTCGGCGGTGACGGATCCTCGGTCGCCGGACATGCGGGCGCGCACCCGGGCCCACCCACGAGGTGCCCGCAGACCGGTCGTGTCCGGCGGGGGGACACGACCAGCTCTGCGGATCTCGGACTGTCGGGAGGACGGCATGAGCGCTCACATGCCGCCGAAGGTGAGAGCGTTGAACCAGTCCGACAGTTTGCCGGTGAGGATCGGGTAGACGATCAGCACGGCGGCGATGACCGCAGAGATCCAGAGGACCTTCTCCGTGGTCTCACTGCCGCGCTCGTCGGATTCGCGCAGCGTGTGCAGCCGGCCGGTCAGTGTCGTCCGCAGCAGGATCAGCGTGGTCATCAGACGGTGGCGGTTCATCATCGGGTTCCTTCCTCCGTGGGTGCCGGGTGGCGGTCCGGCAGGTGAGCATTTCGGGCAGCGTGGTACTCCCCCGCGCAGTCGTGGCTGCGCCGGTCGTCGATGTTGGGTCCGGAGATGAAGGGCCGTACGGGTCGTTCGGCCTCTGTCAGAAGCGGCTGATGGCGGCGATGGCGGGATAGAGCAGGAAGGTCATGTAGGCGAGGGCGAGCAGCATCACGGGCAGGGCCATGCGTTCGGTGGCGGAGTTCGCCTGGGTTTCCTGCGCGGTGCCCTGGTGGGCGCGCAGCGTCGCGGCGCGGGCGGTCAGCGAGGTGCGGATGCGGGCGCCTTCGGCGCCGGCGAGGTTCATCGTCGCGGCGAGTTCTTGCAGCTCGACGACGCCGGTGTCTTCGCCGAGTTGGCCGAGGGTGCGCCACGGGGGAACCCGCAGTAGGCGGGAGGTGGCCACGGCGTGGTGGAGGCGGGCGGCTGCCCAGCCGTTGGTGTCGGTGCAGGCGTCGTCGAGCGCCTGTTCGAGTCCGGCGCCGCCGGCCAGGGAGATGACGACCAGGTCGAGGACGGCGGACAGGGCGTGCCGCAACTCGGCGCGACGGCGTGTCGCCTCGGCGTGCACGGTGGATTCGGCCAGCCACCAGCCGCCCGCCGCGCCGGCCAGGGACACCCACAACGGTGTGGTGGGGCCGAAGGTGCTGCTGGCGTCGGTCAGGACGGCGACGGCGAGCGGGGGCAGGATGAGTCCGGCGATCACGGCGAGCATCTGGTCGGCCAGGTGTATGGCTACCGAACGTTCGAGTACGGCCAGGTCGGTGCGGGTCCGCGCCGAGGGCAGGCCGAACGCCCGCAACGGCGCCGACAGGGCGCGGGTGCGTGTCGTGGTCGGTGGGTCGAGGGGGGCGGGTGGGCGATGCAACCCGGCCAGGGTTTCGGCCAGGGTCGGCCGCGCCGGGACCAGGCCGGCGACGATCAGGAGCAGGCCGAGACCGGCGACGCCGCCGACGATCAGCGCAGAGGTATTCATGCGAGCCTCCCGGTCGCGGCGACGATGACCGAACCGCCCGGATTTGCATTGGCGAGGATGCGGGGCGGCTGCTGGATGCGGGACGTGCGGGCCATCCACACGAAACCCGCGGTGAAGATCCCGCCCACGGCGAGCAGGACGATCTGCCCGGTGACGGTGCCGTACGGGGCGAGGAAGCCACGGTTGAGCACCAGCAGACCGAGGATCATGGCCACGGTGGTGCCGGTGATCATGCGGGCGGTGGTGCGGGTCGCGGCCCGTTTCGTGGTGACGCGCATCCGGATGGACGCCTGCTCGCGGGCGGTACTGGCGAGGCTGCTCAGGCAGTCGGTCAGCTGACCGCCGTGGTAGCCGGCGGCCTGCAGCAGCGCGCGGACCACGAGGTCGCCGGTGGGATCGGCCAGGTCGCGGGCGAATACCCGCAGGGCGTCCGTCAGCCGGATTCCCGCTCGCGGCGCCGCGGCCAGGGTTTGGACGTGAGCCCGGATCGGCAGCGGGGTGACCGGGGCGGTGGCGGCGATGGCCTGCTCGAGCCCGGCCGCCGAGGACAGGGTGTCGCGCAGCAGTTCGGCCCAGGTCGCGATCGCCTCGATGCGGGCCAGGTCCTGCCGCGACTCACGGTCGGGACCCAGGATCCGCGGCAACGCCCACACCGCGGCGGCGGTGAGGATCGCCGCGACCGGCCAGCGGGTAGCCAGGGCCGCACCGACGCCAGCCGCGGCGGCGAGCAGCGCCCGAGTGCGATCCGCCGCGGTGAACCCCGGCCGGTGCCGGGCCGGGGCCGGCCCGGCGGGTCGGCGGCGCAGCCCGTCGAGGATCAGGGTGAGCCCGGCGGCGCAGACCAGCCCGAGCAGGATCGGCGTCAGCTGCATGCTCACCACCGGTCCTGGTGCAGCAAGCTCGGGTCGAAGCCGGCCGCGACGAGGTCGTCGAGGGTGTCGGTGCGCATGGGTGAGCCGGGTCTCGCACGCCGGTCCGGGCCCGGCCGGTAGATCTCGTTGGAGGGGACCTGCTCACCGGTGGTCTCCAGAACCTGCAGCACGGAGGAGACGACGCGGGTGCCGTCGGTGGCGACGTCGAGGAAGACGACGAAGTCGACGGCCTGGCCGATGAGCATGTTCGCGGCGTCGAACGTGAGCCTCTCCGGGGCGGCCATCACATACATGCCCAGGCGCAGCAGTGCCTGCTTCGCATTGCTCGCGTGGATCGTGCACATCGACCCGTCGTTGCCCTGCGACATCGCGAACAGCATCTGCAGGGCCTCCGCGCCGCGGGCTTCGCCGACGATGACCCGGTCGGGACGCATCCGCAGCCCCCACTTGACCATGGTGGCCATGTCGATGCCGCCGACACCTTCCAAGTTCGGTTCGCGCTGCTGCAACGCGGTCGCGTTCGGGTGCGCGTCGAGGTCCTCGTCGAGGCCCAGTTCGAAGGCGTCTTCGACGGTGACGATCCGCTCCAGGGGATCGATCTCGTAAGCGGCGGCCCGCAGCAGGGTGGTCTTCCCGATTCCCGTCCCGCCGCAGAAGACGATGTTCTTGCGGGATCGGACCATGGCGGCGATCAGCGCCCGCAGTGCCGGGCTGAGCTCGCCGCGCTCGAGCAGGTCATCGAGCGTGACCCGGTTGAGAGTGTTGCGGCGGATCGAGAGGCTGGGGCGCTTCGCGACCGCCATCACCGCGAACAGCCGCTGGCCGCCGGGAAGCCGCAGCGACAGTGACGGGCTGCCGCGGTCGAAGCGGCGTTCCTCCTGACCGCTGCGGGCGGCGGCGATCTGGATCAGATCGATCAGGTCGTCGTCGCTGGCGGCGACCGGGGCGGCCCGAAGGCGCTGGTTGTCGATGGTGCGTACCCACACGTTGTCGCAGCCGTTGACGAAGATGTCCTCCACGTGGGGGTCGTCGACCAGGCGCTGCAGGGCGCCCAACCCGGTGAACGAGTCCCGCAGCGCGCGGGCCACCGCGGCCTCGACGTGCGGCGACAGCGGCGCTCGTCCCTGGCTGATATCGGCGCGGGCGTTGGTGTCGATCTCCTGGGCGATGAACAACGCGATCGCCTGGTCGCGTTCGGTGTCGCTCATCGTTCCCGCGGCGGCGAGCTTGTCGCTGATGGCGGCACGCAGCCGGGCGACGACGTCCAACGGTGCCGGCACGCGCTCGCCACCTCGGCCGGCACCCTGGCTGGCACCGTGGCCGTTCACGGCGTCGACGACGTTCGGGGTGACGGTCATGACACCGTCCTCAACTCAGTCGGTTGCGGTGCCGCAGCGAGCTGCCCGGCGAGGACCTTGAGGGCCTGACCGAGGCGGGTCCGCACCCATGCCCGGCCGGTCATCCGGCCGGTCAGGGCGCCCGCACCCCACCGGTCGTGCGGTAGCTCCGCCCAGACCGGGGCGCCCAGTTGGTCGGCGATCTCCGGCGGCGAGTAGCGGCTCTTGCCGGTCACCGCGAGGCCGATCACACCAGGACGTGCCGCGCGCTGCAGGTCAGGCAGACGGGTGAACAGGTGATTGAGGTGCTCGTCGCTCGGGTGGGTGACGAGCACGACCGCGTCCGCAGCCGGGAGCAGCCGGAGGGCGGGACTATCGACGTAGAGGCGTCCGAGGTCGAGGACCACGACGGGGGCCAGGTGTCGCACCGCCGCCTCCGGATGTGCGGCCAGGACGGCGACGGCGCTGGCCGCCTCGCGGGCGTCGCCGGGTCCGGCGATCACGTTGAACCCCAGCGGCAGCTGCTGAACGAACAGGGCGGCGCCGATGACCGGGGCGCCGTGGCGGGCCGCGGCGGCCAGGCGGTTCAGGCCGGGTCCCTGCGACAGCCCGAAGCGGGCGGCGAGCACACCGCCGCAGGGATCTGCCTCGACCGCCAGCGCGGGATGCTGCGGCCACAGCGCGGCCATCCCGAGGGCCGTGCAGGACGCCCCGGGTGCCCCGGACACAGTCCCGACCCCGATCACAAGCGGTTCGCTCTGCATGTCTGCGTTCACCGCGGGGCTCCGATCTGGACGAGCGACGCGTCGCCGCTGGCCGAGGCGATCGTCTCGGCGCTGTCGGCGGCGAGCAACAGGGTCACGAGCCGGGTGCCGACCTGGTCGGCTCCTGTCGACACGGACACGACGGTGGCTACCGCCCGCCGGGTGCCGTCAGTGTTCTTCGCGGCGCCGTTGCCGGAGGCGGTGTTCTGGCCGGCGTTGCTCGGCACCACGAGCACGACGACGGTGGCGCCGGCGGTCAGTTCGGCGGGCGCCCGGCCGGGCTTGACGGCCAGCGCGATGACGGCCTGCCCGCTAGGCGGCCACGCAGCGGGTCCGACCTGCGCAGCGGTCAGCAGTACTCCCTGCGGGATCGGCGCGGCAGCGGTACGGCCCACGACCTGGCTGCGGCTGCTCGCCGCGATCAGCGCCAGACCGGACGTGTTCGCGACGCGGACAACGGTGAGGTCGCTGTCGGTGATGGGTTTGCCTGCGGCGATCGGGCGGGCCGTGGACAGGAACGCCTCGTCGGCGTGCTGGCGCAGATCCACCTGCCAGAACACGACCACCGTCGCGATCACGATCAGCACTCCAGCGGCGATCCTCCTGCCTGAGCGTCGACCCGAGCGGCGCGTGACCGGCAGCGCGGCGGGCGGGGGTGAGCTCGCCCCGCGGGCCGCGGCCGGGGGAAGGGAACGGTCGGTCCTGACGCTCATGCCGCCCTACTTTCCATTGCAGGCCCGTGGCTGGTACTCGTGCGGGCTGACGCAGACGAGGCAGGTACGGCTTCCATGCTGGCTGCCATGCATGGCGAGGGGTGCTTGGCCGCCTGTCTCGTTTGATCTTGCTGACCGCTGATCGGGCTCCGCCCCGCACCGGTCAGCTCCGGCAGCGCGACGAACGGCAGCTTGCGGCGGCGGGCCGCCCGCCACGGTCCCCGGCCCGCACGCGGTGTGGGAACCGCGGGGCGATCTTCCAGCCCTGATTTTGGGCGCACGGAACCTAGCGCCATGACCAACGTCCTCCCCAACTGGGCGCTTCTACTGATGGATTTTGCTTGCTGTTTAGCGGCTGATGACCGCCTGGGACTCCTGCACTCGGGTCTGCACGTGACCAGTCGTGCTCAGCCCCGGCACCGTGCCGGTCTGACCCGCCCCCGCCCAGGTCACCTCCCACGTCACCGTCACGGACACCGTGTAGGCGCCGCCCGCAGCGCCTGCCGAGGAACGTCGGTAGACGTAGCCGCAGTCCGGCGACGCCGCTTTCGGATCGGTGCCCGGCTTCCACGCCGTACCTGGCCCGTCACAGGCCCGAGTGGAGCCTTCGCCCATCGACCAGGCCGCCGTCACCGGCCGTGCGGTCGCGGTCACGCTCACCCCCGGCACTGAGGCTGTGGCCGACTGTGTCTTCCACGACGCCTTATCGAGGGCCAGCCAGACTGGCAGATTGACGAGCTGGTCACCGGGCGGGTTCATCCAGATCGTCACCTCGGGCAGCCGCAGCTTCGCCCGCGCCTGCCGCGCGAGGATCTCTGGCGATACCGCAGGCGGCGCGCCCGGGATCCATACCGGACCACCGAAACCGGTTGTGGCCGGCCCGTCCGGGCCGTAGCAGACCTTCTGGTACCAGCCGCCCTCCTCGGAGGGCTGACCGCCGAGGTTCTCGATCATGGTCGGCGACAGATCGGCTGGCTTGTAGTAGCAACCATCCGTGCCAGCCCAACCTCCATCCCGCTGGCACGGGATCTCCTTGCCTTGGGGATCACGGCACTTGCCGTCACCACCTTGACCGCCGCTGCCGCCCTCGCTGCCTCCTTTGCCGGGCCGCCCCGGCGTGCCCGCATGGATGTCGCAGGCTGGTCGCGGGTCTTGCTTGCTGCATTGCATACCGCCGGTGCCGTCATCGGCTCTCGCCGCTGGCGCCAGTGTCCCCGCGACAAGCAGGCCGACGAGGAGCGCCAGCAGCAGATGCGTTCGGTGTCCTAGCTGCATGTCCCTGACTCCTCCAAGAGGAAAGAGCTGACCTTCCACGTGTTGCCGGTGAGCTTCACCGTTGCGGTGGTCCGGTGCTTGCCGCCTGGCTTGTCGTCCGCCAGGCCGCCCGTTGTCTTGTACTTCAGCCACTTCGTGGAGTCGACGCAGTCCAGGACCGTCACCTCGTTGGGTGCCTGGGCGGGCTTGGCGCCGGTTACCTTGGGGTTCAAAACCAGATCGCCTTTCGTGACCTTGCCCTGCTCGCGGTCGGTGTAGAGGGAGCTGGTGATCAATCTCAGTGCTTGGTCCATGGCGTACTTGCGCACACCTGGTGCTTCGGGGTCGGATGTTTTCGCCGCCTCCACGACAGCACTCCACATGCCGCGGTAAGCGATCAATGCATCGCGCTCGGCGGCGGCATTTGGTCCGAGGCTCGGCAACGCCGACGGTGACGGCTGCTGGGTGGCCGGCGCGACTTTCGGATTGTCGGAGCTGCACGCCGCGCTGAGCAGGACAGAAGCGGCGACGAAACCAACCAGAACCGGACGGGTGAACACCGGCATTACCTCCCCCACTCGGGTACGGCCCCCTTCAGGAAGCCGCTGCGCGACTCTTACACTGGCTACTGAGGACCGACCATCAACGTCACAAGCAGGTGTGGACCTCCCCCGCGTAGAGACCGCAATGTGCGACACCGGATTCCGCGGCGTCGCCGCAGCCATCACCATCGCCCAGGGATCCTGCGCCTGCCTGTATCGCCGCGATCGCGGTGATGCTGAGCGTTGCTGGACATCGCCCGGCCCGGACCTCAGCACCGGGACCGTACGAACCCGGGCGTGACGTCGGCAGGGCGCGGATTGGGGATTCCCTGCAACCGGCGGTTCTCGTCCCGCAGCACCTGAGCGGCGACATCCCTCGAACCCCGGTGTCCGCTGCCGCGCCAAGTGATGCCATCGCGTGAGTCCCGGTGCCCGCGCAGCCGTGCGATCCGCACCCGCAGCGTCTCGATGATGTCGTGAATCCTCTTGCGCATCTGCCCTCCCCGATGGCATTCCGCTGCTCGACGTTCACTCAGTGATTGCTCGGCGGTGTTCTCCGTTGGACAGGTCTAGGGACTTCGAGTCAGCGAGTGCCGGTCATGATTGGCAACTCGAGTTTCATGATCCTGTAATGACTTGCCGGGACTCAGCTCCTTTCTCACTTCCCTGCCACGGATGTCACAGCTCACAGGCCGTGGTGCGCCAGCAGGGCTGGGCGACATGAGTCGTCTGCCATGACGTGGCGCACCACGACGGCCGGTCGATCTGAGCGAGTTCTCGGGTTGTGCTATTGCGGGTAAGCACCCGGCACGACGTCACGGTGGGATGTCACGTCGTGCGGGGCGTGACCGGGCGGCCGGGCACCCCCCGTTCGCACGGCCACCGGACCGCGGGGTACTGCCAGTCCCCGCCATCCGAGCCGCCGACCCACGCCTGCCAGATCCAGGCCCAGGCCACCACTGTGGACGGGCGGGCACCACTAGCCCCAGTCATGCGCGGCGCGAGCCAGCATGTGAGACCAATCCGGACAGTGCCCACGATCTCGAAGCGCGTCGATCATACGCACACAGTCGGTGATGGTGTCAACCCGTATAGACATCGAGCGGTCGCGCTGTATTCTTGCTTCGACAGTTCCCCCGTCCAGTCCCCTATGGAGCCCTCATGGACGAGAGTTCTCCGCCGCAGCCCGGCTCGTCGATTGCAGACCGGCTGAACGCTCTGTTCGACAAGGTGCGCAAACCCGATGGGACCTTGTACTCCCTACGGGAGGTCGCTGACGCGGTCACCGCCGCCGGCGACCCGGTCTCCCATGGCTACATCGGCCATCTGCGCTCGGGCCGCAGCACCGATCCGACGCTGAGCCATCTGAAGGGGCTGGCCCGGTTCTTCGGTGTCCCGGTCGAGTACTTCACCTCCGAGGCCGTCGCCACGGAGGTGGACAACGAACTGATTCTGGCGGCCGCGCTGCAGCAGGTCCGGACCCGCACGGTGGCCCTACGCCAGTCCGTCGTCCCTCAGGCCCAGGAGCAGATCGGCGCCATCACGGAGCTGCTGCGCGTGATCGCCGATTTGGAACAGCGTCGTGAAGTCGACAGCGGACAGGCGTGAATGCAGGTCCAATGATGGACCCTCTAGCGATCATGGAGGCGAGGCACACGTGTCACTGCGGCAGGTACGGCGGCGCTGCGAGCAGCTGGCTCGCAGCATCGACGTGCCCGACCCGTTCGATATTGAGGGTCTGCTCGGAGACCTCGGCATGCGGCGGGGCCGCCCGATCGTCCTGCTGCCGTTCGCTCTGCCAGCCGGCGCACCATCCGGGCTGTGCGTGGCCGCGGGCTCGGCGGACTACCTCGTGGTTACGGCGTCGGCCACCGGGCCGCAGCGCGACCACATCGTCTTGCACGAGCTGGCCCATCTGCTGCTCGGACACCGGCTTCAGGCCCTCGACCCCGACGCCGACGTCCAGCTGTTCCGCCACCTGGACCCCGCCGTGATCCGCACGATGCTAGGCCGCACCACCTACAGCACCATCGAGGAACAGGAGGCCGAGATCCTCGCCTCCCTGCTCGGCCAACGCGCGCACCCTTGGGCCGCGCCCGCCCCCGACCGCACCTCCGACCCGGTCGTCGAGCAGCTCGGCCGCTCGCTGGAACACGGATAGCGGCGCATGGACCCGACCTCGGCAGTCTTCCTGTTCTGCGCCGTCGCGGCGTGGACCGCGGCAGGCTACAAGGTCTTCGCATTGCGGCGCGAGCCGAGCAACACGGCGCTATGGGTGCTATCCGTGTCCATCGTCCTGCCCGCCACCGGATTCACGGTCGCCGCGCCACTCATCTACCCGCACGTCGGACGGGTCTCCGGCGTACCGGACCTGGCCACGCTGATCGTGTACGGCTGCATCGCGGGCTACGGCATCGTGGTGTCGATCATGCTGCTGCTCTGGCACAAGTCTCCGCGCGAGGCCCGCCGCGCCGGCACCGCCCTGCTCGCGTTGTACGGCGCTGCCCTAGCCGCCATGATCGTCCTGTTCTTCCACATCGACACGGCCAGCGAGCACCCGCTCGACTTCGACGAGACCTTCGGCCCCACCGCCGTCGGCGGCGCGTTCCTGCTGGTCTACGTCAGCATGTACACCACCGGCCTGATCGCCACCGCGGTCCGCGGACATCAGTTCGCCCGTCACGTCGCCGGCACCGGCGGCCACCCCTGGCTGCGGCGCGGTCTGCGGATCGTCTCGGTGGGTTCCTGCGTCGCTCTCGGCTACGCCGTCTGCAAGTCGGTCTTCGTGGTGCTCGCCTGGTCCGGGGTGTACCTGCCGGACCTGAGCAAGCTCGGAGTGCTGTTCGCCTGCCTGGCCTCCCCACCCATCGCCATCGGGCTGACCATGCCGTCCTGGGGGCCGAAGCTGACTACGGTTACCGGCTGGCTGCGCAAGCGGCGCAAGTACCGCCAGCTGCGCCCCCTGTGGGAAGTGATGTACCACGCGGTTCCCGGCATCGCGCTCGAACAGCCCACCTACGGCTGGGCCCTGCTCGGCGACCTCGACTTCCGCCTGTACCGACGCCTGGTCGAGATCCGCGATGGCCGGCTGGCCCTGGCACCCCACATGCCGGACACAGTGCCCGACGCAGAGCAGCTCGCCGCCGCACAGCAGCTGCCCGTCGACGTCGTGCGCGAAGCGCTACGGATCCGCGCCGCCGCCGACCGGGTCCGCGCCGCTGAACCCGCCCGACCGGTGCCACCGGGCACCGGGCCTGCGCCGGCGCTGCCCAACCACGGCGACGACATTGCCTGGCTGGTGCAGCTCGCCGCGGCCCTCGACCGAATCCCCGCCCCGCAGCCCGAGGCCAGCGTGCGGGCCGCAGACGAAGGATGACTATCATGCTGCACCGTCGCGGACGCTACGACCGCCTCGCCGACATCCGCCGCCGTGACCCCATCGCCGACTATCACGCCATCTACCAGGCCACCGCGCTGTACGAGTTTCCCTTCGACTCCCGGATGGGGCTACTGCTGGCGTTCTGGCGCACCTTCGCCGTGCCGTCGATCGCTGAGGTCCTTGCCGGCACCGGCGAGATCATCCACCGGACCGAGCGCCGCGCCGACGACACCGGCATCCTCATGTACACGCTGGTCAAGCAGGGTCTCGACCATCCGGACGGGCGTACCGCCACGCGGCGGCTCAACCAGATCCACCGGCGTTTCACCATTAGCAACGACGACTACCGGTACGTGCTGGGCACGTTTCTGTTCGAACCTGCCCGATGGATCGACCAGCACGGCTGGCGGCCACTGTGCTGCCACGAACGCACCGCCATGCTGACCTTCTACACCACACTCGGCAGGCGCATGAACATCACCGACATCCCACCGACGTGGAACGAGTACGAGTCCTTCTACGACGCCTTCGAAGCCAAGCACTTCGCGTACACCCCGGCCGCGGCGCAGTTGATGGCCGCCACCGAGGGCCTTCTCGGTCCTCTTCCCCGGCCCCTGGCACCCATGGCCGGCGGCATCATCCGCGCCCTGCTGGACCCGCCGCTACGCGAGGCCACCGAACTCGCCGCACCACCCGGATGGGCCAGGCTGCTCCTAACCACCGGATTGGGCGGGCGGGCCGCATGGCTCCGGCACGGCGCACCACCCCGCAGCCGCGGCTGGCTGGCGGAAGGAATCGTGGGTAAGACCTACCCACACGGCTACGACCTCTCCGCGCTCGGGCCTGGCAACGGCACCACAGTTTCGTGAGGCCATGAACGTCATCGCCGCAGGCGACTTCGCCCTCGCAGGCATCCCGGTCATCGCCATCGCATACTCAGCGCCAACACACGGCAGCCTCCGGATACCGCGAGGGTGGTGGCACGGCGCACCCGCGCGCCGCTCGACCAGCGTCAGCACCTCGCTTCCGACCGGCGCGGCCTCGTGATCCAAGGCCTCGTGGGCTTCGTCGTCCAGACCCGAACCACCAGCGACAACGTCATGCCGATGGGACCTGCACTCCTGGCAGGCTGGCTCCTTGCCGTGGCGCTACACGCCCGGTAAAGCCTTGCCGCAAACGCCGTCGCCGTCAGGCCTCGGACCCGGCGACGAACGTGCCGCGCTGCGGAACCGTGACGACGAGCTCGCGCTCGCGCAGCTCTGCCACCGCCCGACGCGCGGTTGTGCGGGCGACGCCCCACTCGCCGTGCATGTCCGTCTCGGTCGGAATGCGGTCGCCCGGCGCGAGTGCGCCACTCGCGATGTCCGCGGCGATGTAGTCGGCGATCTGCAGATAGACCGGCGTTGGGCCGTCGTGGCGGATCGGGCGGGTCGTCATGCGCGGGACGGTAGGCGAGTGGTCACGTACCCCTATCGGCAGATACGATGCGATACGTAGGTAGACTAGGGTAGACAAGATGGCTAGCATGAGCCATGCCGCGGCGGTCGGGCGGTTACCAACCCGCTCGGCCGTCGCGCTGCCAAATTCGACGAGGGGGTCCAGTGTGGGAGAGCGGACGCGCAACCTGACCGACCAGAACGACGAGCCGAAGCACAGGCGAACGGCCCGGGGTGGGCGCCTCTCCCTGCTCGCTGAACTCGCCGCCGATCCATCGAACGGGATGACCGAGGTAGAGCCGGGCGTCTACCTAGTAGATCGGCACCCGGACGCCCCGAGCGCCCGCTAAGCGCGCCAGGTGACCTGGTTTCCGGCACGGCCTATGCGGCGACGTTGTGGATTGTCCCGAGTTCGTTGCCCTCGCTGTTGGCGTACGACTATAGTCTCGTGCATGACAGATGTGGGACTGCATCTGATGGGCGCTCATGAAATTCGGGTCCGGCTCGGCGGCATCAGCCGGCAGCGGACCTATCAGATCACCAGCCGGGTCGACTTCCCGAAGGCCATCGCCGACCTGGAACAAGGCAAGGTCTGGCTTGCCCGGGACGTCGAAGGATGGATCGCCACGCACCGCGCGCCCCTCTCCGAGAGCGAGGCGTGACGACGCTGGTCGGCTCGCTCCAGCAGGAGCTGGATGTCGGCTCACCAGATCTCCGACGCGCGTCCATTCAGCACTACGTCAGCCGATCGGGTGCGCCCTGTCGCTCAGGTGACAGCGCGTATCGCCGAGCGCCCTCACGATACTGGAGGGTGCAACCGGCGGAGCAGCGTGACCTGCGCCTGCATCTGAGGTTCTGGGCAGCTCGGGGGATGCTCATGTTCACGGTGATGACATGGAATCTGGAGAACCTGTTCCGCGTCGGCCAACCGGGCGGGCCAAGCACTGCGGCGGCGTACGAGGCGAAGCTTCGTGGACTCGCGGCAGTGATCAACGATCACGCGCCCGACGTGGTGGCCGTCCAGGAAGTCGGGGACCCGGCCGCCCTGGACGATGCGGTGGCCCTGTTGAACGGCAGCTGGCAGGCCCAGGTTTCCACGCACCCGGACGTGCGGGGGATCCGGGTGGCCTGGCTGAGCCGTCGTCCCATCAGTGACCCCGCCGAGATCACCGCGTTCCCGGCGCTGCTGCGCCCCGTGCAGTGCGACGATCAGGGCACCACATTGGGGCAGATGGGCCGGGGAGCGGTCGCGATCACCGTGACCACCGATGCCGGTGTCCCGGTACGGCTGATCACCACCCACCTGAAATCGAAGCTTCTGACCTTCCCCGGCGGCCGGTTCAACCCCCGCGACGAGGACGAACGAGCCCGCTACGCCGCCTACGCCCTGACCCGCCGCGCCGGCGAAGCCGCCGCCCTGCGTGCGGCCCTCACGGACGCCCTGAATGGGACGGGCAGCCCTGCGGTGATCCTGACCGGGGACCTCAACGACACCCCGCAGGCGGCCACCACCCAACTGCTGCTCGGCCCGCCCGGCTCCGAGATCGGCACCCGCGGCTTCGACCAGCCCGACCGCGGCGACCACCAGCGGATGTGGAACCTCGCCCCGCTCATGCCCCCAGGCCAGGACTACTCCCGGATCAATAGCGGGCGCAAAGAACTCATCGACCACATCCTCGTGTCCCACGCCCTCGTCGCACCGCTGTCCACGGTCACCGCCCGCGCGATCATCGGCACGCCGCTGGCGTCGATCGACCCCAGCGACCCGGCGGCGCGCCGTGATGCCCCGGCGTCGGATCACGCACCGGTCCTCGCGACGTTCACGAACCTCTGAGCACTACCGGCTGGTGATCGACCCAACGCGGTGGCATGGCTGCCAAGGAGAACGCCGTGATGATCGCCCAACGACGGCTGGTGACGTCGATGCGCTGTCCGAGGGAGCGGATCTGACTGGCTGGCCGCACGCGGTGGTGTCCGCACGCGCAGTCGACTTGGACCGGGCCGGCGTGGTGATGGCGGTTGCGGGTTTGTGGGCGCGGTCACGGACGAGCTAGTGATTACGATGCGGATCGACATTCCACGCGGTGCTCAGGGAAATCTCATGGCTGCCGGACGCGAGGTCTTGCCCGGCGTGGGTCGGCACACCTCGTGCCGCGGCTGTCACGCTGCGTGGATTCTGATCTTGTGGGCCACGAATGTCGTTTCCACTTCTGTAGGGTGACCTGCGCGGATAGCGCGACACGCCTGCGGGGAGGGGTTAGCGATGTTGCCGGTTGATGCGGTGATGCAGCAGATCGCAGTGGAGATCGACGGCCTGAAGCAGGTCGCCGCGAGTTTGCGGGGTGAGTTGGAGGGCAGCTTCCGGGTGCAGGTGCCGAAGGTGTACGACGCGGTGCAGCCCGGGGCGACCCTGGGCGCGTCGATCGCCGGAGGTTCCTGGATCAATCTGCAGGACTCCCTGCACGCCAGCCTGCAGGGCACCACCGACGCGTTGTTCAACCTCGACCAGGGCACGCAGGCCGTCACCACGGCGGCCGAACAGATCGCCCGGGACTACGGCGACGCGGATGCGTTCTCGAAGGCGAAGGTGGAGGACGTCCACGAGATCATGGTGGCGCCACCGCAGGCCCTGGGACCGCTGTCCTCGACGATCCCGGCGGGAGACCTCTGATGGGCGATTACAGCGGGTTCGACGTCAAGCAGTTGTTCAACATGGTCGAGGCCGCGGAGGCGAACCTGGCGCCCAGCCACGCTCAGGTCGACGCGCTCAACCGGGCCCAGCAGACGCTGAGCGCGCATCAGCAGGCCTTGAAGAATGCGCGGGCACAGCTGGCGCTCCGGTGGCCGCCCGAGACGAACGCGGCGTCGAACGCCTATCTCGTCGAACTCGACCGCCTGATCGCGGCCGTCGGCGACACCGCGCTGAACTGCGCCGTGAACGTTATGCACATCAACCTGGTCAGCACCGCGATCGTCGAGTCGCGCAAGACGCTGAAGCCGATGTACGACGAGTACGTCGCCAACGAGAGCGCCCTGGCCAAGTACGAGCAGGAAGTCCATGAGTTCGGTGATGGCGCCAAAGACATCCCCTTCGGCAAGAACATCGCCGAGGGCGCGAAGCGGCTGTTCTCGGATCCGCCGGTCGCCGACGGCCGTCAGGACGAGCTGACCCAGCGGGTACGGCAGGAGATGACGTCGCTGGCCGGGGCCGCGCAGGACGGCGCCGCCCGGATCCAGCCGCCGATACCGTACCAACCGCCGAAGGTGGAGATCTCGCGCGACAGAATCGACGAGCCTCCTCGTCCTGGTGGCGATGGAGGTGGGTCGACCGGTGGGGCTGTTCGACCGCCCCGCATCGATCCGCCCGCGCACACCCGTACCCCCGCCGACGGTGCCGTGTCCGCGCCGGGTGACCAGGTGGGAGGTGCGGTCGTGACCTCGCCGGTCGCCGGTGCCCATCCCGGGTCGTCCGGAAGTGGTCCGGGCCTGGCGGGTGTCATCGCCCCGCCGGCGCTGCCCACGCCCGTGCAGCCGGTGCCCGGTGCGGGGATCGGACCGGTGCCCGCGCCACCCGGGGGTGTCGCGGGCGCACTGCCGGGGCTGCTGCCCGCGCTTGGCGGGGCGGCGGCGGGCCTTGGCCCGATCTCTTCCGGCGGCCGGATCGCCGGTGGCGTTCCGGCCGGGGAACTCGGAGCGATGCGTAGCGCGGGCGGGCCACTCGGCGGCCTGCGCAACGGTGTCATCGGTGGCGTCCCCGGCGTTGGCGAAGGTCCCGGCGTGGGCCGCGTCCCCGGCATGGGCGGTGTATCCGGTGTGGGTGGTGGTCCCGGCGTGGGCCGCGTTTCCGGCGTGGGCGGTGCGGGCGAGGGCGGCCTGCGGGGCGGAGCCGGTGCCCGGCCGAGGATCAATCCGGTCGGCGGGGTCATCGGCCAGGAGCCGGGGGCGGGCAGCGCGGGCCGTGGTCCCGGAGCCCGCATCGCCGGCCAAGCGGGGATAGCCGAGCGCGCTCCCGGAGGCCGCGCCGCGGGTCAAGCAGGAATGGCCGGTCGTGGTTCCGGAGGCCGAGGCGCAGGCTCGGCCGGGATGGCTGAGCGCGGTCCTGGCGGCCGCGCCGGTGGACCGATGGGGATGGCCGGAGCCCGCGGCGGTCGCCGCGGTCACGGCGATTCCGACGAGGGCCAGCGCTGGGACCCCGACAATCCGTGGGCGACCGCGGAGGGCGTCGACTCGGTGATCGCACCCGATCCGGCGAGCGGCGACGTCGACCCCGGGCCGGGCATCATCGGACTGCACCGGTGACCTTGCCGCCACACCGTTTCAACCGCCTGGCCGCCGCGGTGGCCAGCGGTGTCCTCCTGGCACTCGCAGGTGCGCCACCGGTGCTCGCGGATTCGGACCGCGAGCACCAGTGGCACCTGCGCGCGTTGCACGTCGCCGAAGCCCACAAGATCAGCCAGGGTGAGGGCGTCACCGTCGCGGTCATCGACTCCGGCGTCCAGGCCAACCACCGGGATCTGACCGGCAACATCCTGCCGGGTGTCGACTTCCTCGACGCGAAGACCAAGGGGTGGGTGGACACGAACGGGCACGGCACCGCCATGGCGGGGCTCATCGCCGGGCACGGCCACGGCGCGGGCGACGCCGACGGTGCGCTGGGTATCGCACCGAAAGCCAAGATCCTGCCCATCCGGGGTCAGAAGGACAACAAGCTGTCCAGCGTCGAGATTGCCGACGCCATCACCGAGGCCGTCCGCCACCACGTCGGCGTGATCTCCATGTCATTCGCCACGTCAGCCGACGAAGCGACGAAACGCGCCCTTCAACAGGCGATCGACGCGGACATCGTGCTCGTCGCCGCGTCTGGAAACCGCCCGGATGACATTTTCCTGCCCTACCCGGCCAAGTACCCGGGCGTCGTCGCGGTCGGTGCGACCGGCCGTGACGGGAAGCTGGCACCGGTGACGACCACCGGACCGGAAATGGTCCTGGTCGCACCCGGCGTGCAGATCGTCTCCACCGCAAACACCGGTGGATATCGGACGGGCACGGGAACAAGTGACTCCACGGCGATCGTCGCCGGTGCCGCCGCGCTGATCCGGGCCAAGTATCCGAACCTGTCCGCCGCCGAGGTCGTGCACCGGCTCACCGCCACCGCGACCGACAAGGGCGCCCCCGGCCGGGACCGCGAGTACGGCTACGGCTCGCTCGACCTCGTCGCCGCCCTCACCGCCGACGTGCCCGCCGGCGCCGGGCAGCCTTCCGCGGCCCCGAGCAGTTCGGCAGTCGCGCTGCCAGACCCGACGACGGACGGCGACACCGCAGCAGCCCCCTCTACACCCAAGGCTGCCCCGGTCAACTGGACGGCCATCGGCGTGGTCGTCGCCGTCCTCCTCATCGTGATCGGCGTGATGGTCGGCCTGCCCACCTGGCTGATCCTTCGTAGCCGCCGACACCGCAAACCGTGACATCCGGCCTTCAGGCGGCGTCGCTTCCGGCCGAGCTGTCCACGCCGACAGACGGCGGTCAACCGCACCCACCCAAGACCAGCGCACTGAGCATCCCTACCTCGGCACGCCACGAGTCACCCGGCCGCACCCTGCGAGTCAGCGCCAATCACTGACCAAAGGGCATCGGGTTTGGCGCACCCTTGCCCCCTCGATGACACCGAAATTCTGACGCGAGGCGGCGACTCCATGGATGACCTAGGCATGAAAAGTCCCCCGATTCATGGGCGTCGGGTCTGGTGAGGTGAAGGTCGGCGCCCCCATGATCGTTCGCCGGTTGTTGTACCGTCCGTTTGCGCGGCCGAGGTGGCCGGCGCGCCACGGGGAGGCGGCAGGGCATGGGGTATCCGACCGGGCAGGTCGACACGGTGGCATTGGGCAAGGTCGGCGCCGCGGTGCAGCAGTCGTCGGCCAAGTTCTCGAGAGCGTTCGGCGCTCATGCCGGGCAGGTCGGCGCCGTCGGCGCCTTGCAAGGCTGGGGGACCGGTGACGTACTGGCCGAGGCCGAACACGCGTGGTCGACGTTCGTGGGTAATCTCGCGGCCCAGGTCAACGCCCATGGCACGTCCTTGAGCCAGTCCGCGAAGGAATACGCAGCCGCCGACCGTGACGCCGCCGGCCGAATCGCCGCTGCCAGGCAGTCCGCGCCCGGTCTGCCGAAGTAGGCGGCGACGATGGCGTTCACGCTGCAAACCCTGCTTGATGCTGACCCAGGACGGGTCCACATCGCGTCCGAGGCGTGGCTCGCGATGGCCGCAGATCTCGACGACGCCTGCGAGGACCTGATCCGGGGCAGCCGCGACCTTCCCTACGCGTGGACACTCGGCGCCGCAGCGGACGAGGCCCAACGGGCGAACCGGGACCTGGTCGCCGAGGCCAGCAATACCGAGCCACCAGCGCGACGCATCGGGCAAGCGCTGCGTACGCACGCCGACACAGTCCGTAGCTTGCAGGAAATGGCCCGACAGATCGCCGCCGAAGCAACCGGCAAGGGCTTCGTCGTCGACCTGGCGGCGGGCACGGTCGCCGCGGGTGCAGCGCTGGCATCGGACTCCAGCGGCGGGCAGCAACTGGCGCAGGCGGTCTCGTCGTACGTGCAGCAGTTGCAGTCGCTCATCGAACGGGCCGTCGAGCTGGACGCCTCGACGATGAACGCGATCCAGGTGAACCTTCCCAACCCGCGGACCGGGTTCGGCACCGGCAGCCCGCCGCCGGTGACCGAGGCAGCATTGCAGGCGCAGAAGGGGCGCCCACCCGCCGATGTGAAGAACTGGTGGGACAGTCTGACCCCGCAGCAGCAGGAAGACGCCATCCGTAACTATCCGGCGCTGGTCGGTGCCCTCAACGGGGTCCCCGCCAGCGACCGGGATCCGGCGAACCGGATCGTGCTGGACCGGGACCTGCTCACCTTGCGCGGCGGCATCGACGCTTTGAACGATCGCGAGCAGCTCATCAAGACAATGGCCGACCAGGGTCGGCTACGGGAGCTCTACCCGAACAGTCAGAACCCGCTCGGTGAGGCCGCCGACGACCTGAAACAGATCGGTGAGCAGCGCGACGCGCTCACCGGCAAGCTCGGCGGTGCGCTCACCCTGCAGAACCGGCTGAACGACCCGAACAAACCCCCGGCGCTGCTGATGGGCTTCTCCTCCGCCGATGATGGCCGGGCGATCGTCGCGGTCGGGAACCCCGATACGGCCGACAACGTGGTTACGTTCACGCCCGGTACCACCTCCGACGTGGCTGGGATCGCCTCCGATCTGGAGCGCACCGACCGGATGGCGCTCGATGCCAACCGACTGGACCGCGACAAGCTCACCTCGGCGATCTTCTGGTTGGACTACGACGCCCCGGACGCCGTGACCAACGCCGGCTCGTCGAGCTATGCGGACTCGGGCGCACCCACCCTGCGGGACTTCCAGACCGGGTTGCGCGCCACCCACGACGGGCCGCCCTCGCATAACACGGTCCTCGGGCACAGCTACGGCAGTACCGTCGTCGGGTACGCCGCCCGTCACGGTTTGGCCGCCGACGACCTCGTCTTCGTGGGTAGCCCTGGGGTCGGATGGACCGGCGCCAACGGGCTGCTGGTGGAAAACCAGATCGAGGGCCACGATCCCCAGGTGCCGTGGCAGCGAGCAGGGAAGCAGCACGTGTACGCCAGCACCTCACCCTTCGACGCCATCGACATCACCGGCCTCGGCGACGTCAAGCGTTTCGGACTCGACCCGACCAACCCCGACTTCGGCGCCACCAACTTCACCACCGACAACAAGTCCTGGTACGACCCGGTCGAGAACCACTCCAACTCGTACTGGGAGCAGGGCAACCCA
Source organism: Krasilnikovia cinnamomea (assembly GCF_004217545.1). Lineage (NCBI taxonomy): Bacteria > Bacillati > Actinomycetota > Actinomycetes > Micromonosporales > Micromonosporaceae > Krasilnikovia > Krasilnikovia cinnamomea. The sequence goes on along the minus strand of NZ_SHKY01000001.1, from coordinate 3,369,673 downwards.
GGCCGCACCAACATCGCCAAGATCGTTGTCGGGAAGGGCGGCCAGGTGTCATGACCCGCATCCACCGCACCGCAGCCATCATCGCCGCGCTCACCGCAGCGCTTCTCTCCGCTGGATGTGACATGCAGCCCACCGTGACCAAGCAGCAAGCGATCGAACGAGTGGCCCAACGTGCGCAGGAAAGCTTCGCCCAGCTGCCCCCGGGCGCCACTATGAAGAAGCTCATCGAGCAGGACGGTCTGCCGTGCGATGACGGCCGGGTCCTCGTCGAAATCGACTACGACATTGCGTTCGCGTCGGGCTGGCCGGTCGACGACGTCATCCCGACTCTGGCCAGGTACTGGCAGGACGCCGGCTACAAGATCGCCCGGGACGATCGCGCCAGCCGAGATATACCCGAGCTCGTCGTCGAACACCCGGACGATGGCTTCCAACTCGGCATCCTTGTCTCCCACGGCAGCAAGGGCACCATCGGAGTGACCTTGCGTAGCAGTTCCAGTTGCGTCGAGCCGTAACGCCGCACCATCCAAAGAGCCATCCGGTTCTCGGCCCAGGTAGATGGATATTGGCGATCCCTTCAGCCCGGCGCGGCGGCACTTGGAGGGCGTCTACGGCAATCAGTTGCTCGGCCCGCTGCTACACAACGGCGACTAGCAGGCGAAGTTCCTCTCCTCCATCGACTGGGACGTGGTCGACTTCGTTCGCGTGACCCAGCCAGTCAGGAACGCGCGAAGCCGCTGCCCACAGGTTGTCGGGGCGCGAGGGCTGGACCCGCCGGCGATGCCGCGCCGGCGGGTCCAGCCCGTTGCCTCCACGCGTCGGGGCGGGTGGCCGCCAGACGGGCCGGACCCTGGCGAGCAGTTCTCAGGCAAAGGTCAGGCGCAGGCAAGCGCGGTGACGGCGGCGGTGCAGATTTCGTCGACGGCCTGCACCGGATCGGCGACGTGGATGGTGGTGGTGTCGGCGAAGGTGTGCCCGGTGATTCCTGCGGGTCGCAGCCAGAGAACGGCGCAGCCGGCCTGGTGCAGGGTGGTGATCAGCTTCTGCGCTGCGGCCCTGTCTGGCAGGTCGCCGTCGGACACGACGGCGACCATTCTGACGGTGTGACGTTTACGCAGATCGAGGAGCTGATCGGCGAGGTTGACCGCCTCGCAGAACGCGGTGGTACCGCCGCTGACCTGCATGTCGAGGACCTGCGCGGGACGTTGTCGCGGCGCCACGAGAAGGGTCGCCGTGTTCCCGAACGCGATGGTGGTGGTGACGGCTTCGTTGTGGCGAGCGCCGTGGGCGAGGATCCACCCGGCCGTGGACAGCGGCTTCTGGAACTCGCGCATGGACCAAGACACATCGACGAGGACCGCCAGGTGCAGGGTCGGCTTGGGTGGGGGCACCGTGGTGCGCCGCTGCCAGCGTTGGGCGGTGGGCATCATCCCGGCCGCGGTCTGCGCGTCGGCGGTGATCGCCTGCCGGGTACGCAGCCGGCCGGGCGGTACCGGCGCCGGTACGACGGCGGTCTCGCGGTGCTGGGTGCGGGCCTGCCGGAGCCTGGTGGCCAGCCGGCGGGCGGCTTCGACCTCCGCTTCGGTGGGGTCACGGCGCGTCCAGGTCGCGGGGGCGCCGTGGCGGGTGGTGACCTGGGTGTGGCGGAGGTCCGTGGGGGTGATGCCGAGGGCTGCGGCCAGGTATTCAAGGAGCGCGGCAGCGAGGAGACCGGCGAACTCACCGAGGTCGGGCTGTGGTACGTCCGGCCGGTGGGCGGGGTCGATGTCCAGGGCGTAGCACCACCGCCACGCGATCTGGATCATGGTGGTGGCGTCGTGGTCGTCGCATTCGAGTGCCTGGAGCCAGAGCTCACGCAACCGGTGTAGGCGTTTGCGGCCGGCGACGGCGGTCACCGCGGCGCGGATCATGCGGACGTCCTTGCTGGTGAGGATGCGGGCGTCCACGCGGGCCAGCAGCAGCGCGGCGAGTCGTCCAGCGTGCCAGAGATCGTCCGCCCGGGCGGTCTGCGAGAGGAGCAGAGTGGTGACGGTGTGGCGTATCCACTGCCGGTCGCCGCGTCGTCGGCCGCGTTGCCTGTACTCGGCACGTGCTTCCTCGAGTTGGCCGGCGACGTCGGCGACGACCGGTGGGGTGTCCTCGGGAGTTATCCACAGGCTGTGGGCGGCGTGGGCGGCTTCGTGGACGAGTAGGCCGTAGCCGGTCGCCACGGTCTTCTTGTGGCGGGCCTTGGACGGGTCGGTGATGTCGGGGTTGCCGCCGAGGTAGGCGGCGTCGACCTCGATGCGCAAGTGGTCGGGGTAGAAGCAGGCGGGTGCACCGCCACCGGCTCCGGGGGCGACGACCACGCGAAGGCTGTCACGGTCGGTGAGGACTTTGATCTGTCGGGTCCATGCCTTGTTCCAGGCCGTCCAGGCCGGGTCGACCGTGGTCAGGTCGGGGTGGCCGTGCTGCAGGTGAGGGGGTTGTGTCATGGCAGGTCCTTCCTGGGTGGGTCAGCGTTGGGGGCCGACGCGCAGGGGCACGATGTCGGTGCCGAAGTGCGCGGCCAGGGCGGAGATGACCTCGGTGCGGTCGTCTTCGGGGGCACGGCCGGCGAGGTTCGCGACGGCGGCCTTGTGGCCGAGGGCCTTGCGGACGCGGGTAAATCCGAGGAGTTCGCGCAGTTGCGGCGCCCAGGTGAGTTTTCCGGCGTCGAGGTCGGCGTTGAGCCGGATCGCGGCCTGCACGGCGGCGGCGGGGACGCCGAGGTGGCGGGCGAGGTCGAAGTCGGTGGTGACCTCGATGTGCACGTCGAACCGGGAGGCGAGGGCTTCGGTGAGGATCGCGCCGTGCACACCGGGGTTGTGGCCGGCGAGGATGTAGAAGCCGTCCGCGGCCTCGACGCGTTCGTTGCGGTAGCCGGTCAGGGTGATGACCCGGCGGCCGTCCATCGCCGGGTAGAGCACCGCGAGGACCTTCGGCGGGATGAGGGTGGCGTCGTCGATCAGCAGCGCCCGGCCTTCACGCATCGCCGTGACGAGCGGGCCGTAGACGTATTCGTAGCCGCCGTCGGGCAGCGGTATGAAGTTGCCGACGAAGTCCTCGACGATCGTGTCGCCGGTCCCGGCCACCGTGAGAAGGTCAGGGAAGGCGGCCTCGGCCACGGCGGTCTTGCCGGTGCCGGGCGGCCCGTAGAGCAGGACCGGGATGCGTTTGTCGCGCAGCCGTTGCAGGACGTCGACGTCGGTGGAGCCGGCCAGTTTCCGCGGGAAGTAGGGGTCGCCGTTCGGGCGGGTCACTGGCTGGCGTCGTCCGTGGCGTGCCGTGGAACTGCCGGCGGGTCGGGGCGTGGGCGGCGGCAGTGCCCCGGCGGCGTCGATGCCGGCCTGGGTGACGGTGAATCGGTGCGGATTGCTCTGGTGGGTGGCGTACCCGGCGGCGGCCATCCGTTTCAGCGCCTCGAACACCGCCCCGGAGGAGGGGACGTCGAGAGCTTTGGTGATCTCACCGGGCGACAGCGGCTGGCCGGGGTGGTCGGCGAGGTACAAGGCCACCCGGGGGTAGAGGTGCCCAGATCGGCGTCCGGCTGCGGTCGGCTGTCCGGTTGCTTCCCTGGTCGTTGCCGGGTTGCCGGCGGACGGGTGGGGGTTTGGGTGCATGGCGCGCTCCGTTCCTTGGGACTGGGGTGCGAGCCCGCGCACCCGTCTCCGGGTGCGCGGGCAGGTTGATTCCGCGCTGCGGAGACGGGCGATCCGGCGTGGTCCCGAGCCGCGTTCGCGCAGGGCTGGCCGTCACGCCGGGTAGTGCATCGACACGGACCTGCCGTCCGCGAGGACGGCAGGCCGTGCCAGGTGCGGTTGTCCTTCTTCCCGGGGGTGCTGTCAGGCGTCGTCGGGTCGGGTGCGGGACACGGTGACGGCGACGGTGGTCTCGGTAACTTTCAGGACGAGATGCCGGAATCCCTGCGTGGCCCCACGCCGGAGCAGATCCAGCAGCGAGGCGCTGCGGGGACCGAGTGGTTCGTGCAGATGCAGGTGTTCGGCGAAGTCGTCGCCGCCGATATGGGTGTCGGCGGCGCTCGGATGCTCGTCGTCGGGCTCCCAGCCGTGGGCGTACGCGATGAGGTTCGGGGTGCCGTCGTCGCCGGGGATCTTCGGTTGTCCGGTGGACATCAGGTAGGTGCCCTGGTCGCTGACCCAGACGAGCCCTCCAGGGCAGGTGGTGCCTTCCTGGTGTTCGCTGAACGATGGGGCGTGCTGCGGCGCGGCGTTCGCGTGTTCGGCCAGTCGCAGCGCCAGGGCGAGGTCGAAGTACAGGTCGGTGGTGTCAGCCATGAGAGGGGTACTCCTCGTTGGTGGGAAGGGGCGTTGCCGGGTAGCCGTCGCCGGTATCGCGGCGCAGGTCGCGGTAGCGGGGTCCACGTCCGATGCCGGGCTGTTCTGTGGAGGGGGGCATGCCGTAGACCGTCGCGCGTCCGTACCGCTTCGCCTGGTACATGGCGATGTCAGCGGCGCGCAGCAGTTCACGTCCGGAGATGCCCAGGGTCGCGGTCGCGAAGCCCACGCTCGCGGACACGCGGACCTCGCGCCCGCCGACGCGCACCGCCGTACGCGCGATGATCCTGGAAGCGGCGTGGGCCACGGCTGCGGTCTGGTCGTAACCACCGTCGACCAGCAGCACGAACTCGTCGCCGGACAGCCGCGCTGCCAGCGCGGCCGGGGCCGTGATGCCGGCCAGACGGCGGCCCACTTCGGCGAGCACATCGTTGCCGTGCTCATGGCCGTAGGTGTCGTTGATGGACTTGAACCGGTCGAGGTCGACCATCACCAGCCCGGTCGCACGGCCCTTCCGCAGAGCCGTGCGCAGGCATGCGGTGACGGCGCGACGGTTGGGCAGGCCGGTGGTCACGTCGTGGTTGGCCAGGTAGCGAGCCTGGATCAGGCTTTTCTGCTGCCACGCGATCACCACCACGGCGACGATCAGGGTGGCGATCAGGGCGATGATGGCGAGGTCTTGCCAGGTCTGCAACACTCGAAAAGCTCCTTGTATGTGAAGGAGCACCGGGTCGGTCGTCGCGCCGTGCAAAGCTTCGACGGCCGACCCGGGCTTACCGCTGGGAGTCGGCGTCCGCCGGCTTCGCCTGGAACTGGTAGCTCGCGGGGGCTTCGGAGACGCGGAGTGCGTCGCCGTCGTTGACGAGCTTGTCGAGGGCGTTCACGACGGCACCGGGACCGGCCTTGTTGAACATTCCGTCCTGGTCCGCACCGTCGATGATCTTGCACATCTCGCCGACCCGGAGCGCGCGGTCGGGATTGTTATTCAGCGCCGCGAGGATCGCGGCGCGCAGTGCTCCCTTGGGCCTGCGAGGCTTGGCCGGCTTGCGGTAGGCACGAGTGGTCCTCGTGGCCGAGGCATCTGGGTCCGATTCGTCCGACATGCCGCTGTGTGATCCGACCGGCTCGGGCTCGGCCGGTTCTGCGGGCGCGGCCCCAGGGTGGTTGTCGGCCTCGAGTGCGGCCGCTGGCGGTCGGGTGCCCTCAGGCGTCGGGAGTATCTCGGAACCCGGGTTGCTGAGGGCTGGGCGCGCGCCGGTGAGATCCGGGTGCGAGTCGGCGTGATCGCTCGTTACCTCGGCGCGAGCGTTGTCGGTGGGGCTGCTGATTCCCGGCATCGCGCCGTCGCCGGCGGGAGGTTCTCCGCCGGTCGGGTCATGCGGTTCTGAGGCGGCGTTGGTCGCGTCGCCGTTCGCGGGGCCGAGGGTGGAGGGGATGTCGGTGACGATGTGCCAAAGGGTGCTGCCGTCGCCGCCCTCGGACTTGACGGCCTGGCTCGCGGCGAGCAGGCGGCGCAGGACGGGGCTGACGGTGGAGTAGCCAACGCCGGCGGCCTCCTGGATCTGCTTCGCGGTGGCTGGGCGGTCGAGTGTCCACATGGCGGCGACGATGCGCTGGGCCGCGGTCGCGGCGGGTCGGGTGGTCTCGGTCATGACAGGCGGTGCTCCTTCCAGTAGGGCGTGGAGTTGATCCACGCTTCGTTGCGGGATTTGTTCAAGTCGCCCGTGTCCAGATACCGGCCGTCCGGCGCGGACGTGGTGGCGGTGATCGTGGGCGACAGATGGCGGGGGCCAGCAAGAGCTGGTAGGTCACGTTTGCGATGTCCTCACGGGGAGGTGTGGACGCCGTCTTTGCAGTGCCGAGCCCGTCACCTATCACTGGCGGTAGCGGTAGCGGGGCGCCGTGCGCGGACCTCGCCGGCGTGTTCGCCGGCGACCACGCCGGGTGCTCGCCTCACACACGGCTGGCGAGGCGGACCGCGATTTTCAGGGCGTTCTGCAGCGCCGGGATGGTGGCGGGGGTGTCGCGCGGTTCGTCGGCGTCGTCGACTGTGACGATCGGATGGGTTTCGGCGTGGTACCGGGTGAGCTGGTAGACGCGGCCGTCGATGTCGACGGCGTCAAGGCGTCGGCAACCGTGGGGTTCGTTGGCGGCGATGACGATGTCGTCGTCGAGGGCTGCGCAGGCGAGCATTCGGAAGCCGGGCGCGTCACCGGTGGTGGCGTGGACCGCGGCCATGAGCGCCGGAATCGGGCCCTGGGTGTCGGTGTGCCCGCGGGTCAGCGCCTCGAGCCGGCCGACGATCGTCGTGTCGAGTCCCTCAGCGCCGCTGCTGTGCCGCGGCCGGACCACGTGACAGCGGATGAGGTGTTCGGTGTCGGTGTCCGCCACCTCGTACAGGAACAGCACAATCGGAAGTCGTGCGGTCAGGTCCGGAGTCTGGATCGCGGTAATCAACGCATCGGTGAGGGCGTGGCTGGTCGGGAAGGTCAACATCGTCTCGGACTCCCATCGATGAGGAACGCGTTACACACGCAAAGAAGGGCTCCCAAGCGCGGGTGCGCGCCGGGAACCCGATGGGATTGGGGTGGTGCCGGGGGTTGACCGGCGCTGGTGTGGCCGATCGCTGGCCCCGCTACCGGATGTGGGCCGCTCCGGCCGGGCTGCCCACGAAGCGGGCACACAGGACATGCCGAGGCGTCACGGCCTTACGGGTACGGCGAGCCTTACGGAAGGCGCGGCCGTAGCCGCCCTCGATGACGTTGATGTCCTCGCGGGCGAAGCAGTCGAGGTCGGCACCGGTGTCGGCGACGTGCTGCAACCATGCGGCCGTGAGGGCGTCGCGGTCGTGCTCGCTCGTCGCGCCGAAGGCGTGGAAGGTGAAGCGCCCCGAGTTGATCTCGGTCAGGGCGATCGGTGGGCCCAAGCCGGCAGTGCGGCTGCTGTCTGGTGCGGCGAGCGCCGTGCCGGTCGGCGGACTGTCCGGCGGTTGGTCGGTAGGGGTCGACTCTCGGCACTCGCGGATCTCGAACGGGAGATCCCGCGGGTATCCGTCCAGGTGGCGCGGCTGCATCACCTGCCGTTGCAGCGGCGTGAGCCTGGGCAGGCAGAGCGTGGTCCCGGTGGGCAGGTGCAGGTTGCGCAGCAGCACGTCGGAGCCCCCATTCGGGCGCCGCCCTTTCAGCAGTTGCGGTCGTGGGGTTGGCCGGGTCGGGTGAGGGCGCCGGGCACGGTGAACCATGAGGCGCCGGTCCAGATCTGCCACTGCTGGCCGGGGCCGCGGGTGAGGGTGCGGCCGAGTTCCAGCAGTGGGGTCAAGTCGGCCGGGGCGGGGGCGATCGGCCGCAAAGCGCGGGTGTGGCCGGTGTCGTCGACCAGTCGAAGCTGGGTGCCGCCGTCGGCTTCGGCCTGCGCGACGGCCTGGCTGAGGAAGTGTTCGTCGGCCAGGGCCTGCAGCAGCCGGGGCATCCCGACGGGGCTGCCTTGGAATCGGCACTCGGCCAGGTAGGCGCGAAGACCGCCATGAGTGGCGGTCAGGTCGTCCGGGTCCACGGTGATGGCGCCGGCGCCGTCGTCGGTCACCGTGGCGATCGGCGGGCCGTCCAGGGCCAGGGTGGCGGTGAATGCCAGACCGGTGCTGGCCGGCCGGTAGCGCACGTCGGTCAACTGCAGCCGGGTGTGCGGCACGCGCAGGCCCGGCGTGTGGCGCAGCAGCTCGAACTCCTGTTCCCGGCCAGGCTCGGGCAGGTCACCGACGATCCGGTCGCAGTCGTACGGGTCAACCGCTTGCCAGCACCAGTTCCAGCCCATCACCACATATCGGCCGTCGGCGTCCGGGCCGATGTGCTCGATGGCCTCTGGATCGTCGTACTGGGCGCGCTGGTCGGCGACGATGACCTCGCCCTCGAAGCGCAGTTCGGTCAGCTCGGCATTGACCCGCCGGTCCAGCTCAGCCTCGGCCACACCCTTTGCCTGCAACGACGCGCGGCTCGCACGGCGCTGTCGCTGCTGGTCGGCGACGATCGCCTCGGCCACCTCGCGGGTGCAGGCGAACACCGCCCAGCCGTTCCACCGGTCGATCAGCGTGCCGAGGAACCCGACCGGGACACGGTCGGCGCCTTCGGCGTCGACGGACCAGGCCCATTCGCCGGCGAACACCCCGACAAGGCCGATCCGTACGCGCTCGGGGTGCAGATGGGACATGTCGGCGCCGGTCGGGCTGGCTGCCAGCCGGCACAGCTCGGCGACCCGTTCGTGCACGGCGGCCTCGAACGCCTCCTGGGACGCCGCGATCGTCTCGTCTCGCTGGGTATCGGTCAGGTCCCGCCAATGCGGCGCCCGGCGCGGTGCGGCGTCGTGTGCGGCTTCGGTGTAGCGAACTTCGGCGGTGTCCCGGTCATCGTGCCAACGGCTCGGCGGGGTGAACGTCGGCAGATGGTCGAGCACCGCGGGGTCACCGTCGTCGATTCCGACCAGGATCCGCCGGGCGGTGGCGCGCACATCGCCGGTGGCCCGGCCGCCGATGGTGTCCTGCGCCCACCAGTCGGCGACGTCGCGGCCGGCCTCGTCACCCAGAGCGCACAGCCGTGCGAGAGTGGACGTCCAGCCGTCGGTGTCGCTGGACGGCCGCGTGTCGGGAACTGCTGGGTCGAACGGTTCGATGCGGTCACCGGCGTCCAGACACATCGACAGCGACGATCCGCTGTCCCAGTCGATATGGACGGTGTTCAGCTGCTGGTCATGGCGGCGCACGGTGCCGGTGTCACCGGGCCGCAGGTCGGTGTGCGGGTCGCTGGTGTGGACCAGGGCGACACGCTGCCCCGGCTGGTAGATGGTCATGACTGTTCTCCGATCGTTGGTCGTGGTGGTTCGGGTGCCGTCGCGTACGAGCGACACCCGCGGTTCTGGGTGTGCTGCCCGTGGCCTACGGGCGGCTGAATGTGCCGGTGTGGCATCACGCCGGACCGGGCCCGGGACGGTCAATGCCCGGCGGATGCGGCCGGTGGCGTGAGCTCCGAGTGATACGGCCGTGGAAAGGTTCGCCGCCGGCCAATTGGATTGCCGGAGTGTGGTTGTGGCGGCGGCCCGCGGCTCATTGATTTAGGGGTGCGCCGACAGATGCCATGAAGGTCACCGGGTCGACTGCGGTCGCGGACGTGTGATCGCCGTGATGGACCTCGTAGTGAACGTGTGGTCCGCTGGAGTGGCCGCTGCTGCCGGAGATGCCGATGACGTCGCCGGCGTTGACGTGCTGTCCGACGTGGACGTACGGCTGGATCAGCTGGTGGCAGTAGCGGGTGACGATCCCGTTGACATGGTCGATGTCGACGTACCAGCCGCAGCCTCTGGTGAGGTTCGGGTCGCCGTCGCGGTCGCAGCCCCAGTCGCCGCCGGTGCGCACGTCGATCGCGTTGCACCGCACTCGGCTGACCGTGCCGGTCGAGGCGGCGTGAATCGGCGTGCCTTTGGGCACGATCAGGTCGACGCCGTCGTGGGCGGGCCGGTCCGCGGTGCGGAACCCGGAGCCGACCTTGCCGTGCACCGGCTGGGTCCAGCCCTGGGCACTGACCGTCGCGGCGCAGGCGGCCAGGCCGGCGCTGACGCCGGTGAGGGCGGCGACCAGTCGGGTGGCGTCGTCCTCCCACTTCGCGTACGCGTCCGGATAGGCGCTGATCTGCACCTTCTGCGCGGCTTCGGTCAGCGGCATCGCCTGCCAGCCGTCGATCGTCTGGAGCTTCTGGTAGAACCTGGTCGCCGCGTATTGCGGGTCGTGCAGCTGCGCGGGTGTGCCCCAGCCCTGCGACGGCCGTTGCTGGAACAGGCCGATCGAGTCGCGGTCACCGCCCGGCGTGTTGATCAGCGACGATTCCTGCATCGCGGTGGCCACGGCGATGACCCAGCCACGCGGGGGGATATGCAGCCGCATGCCGACACTGATGATGATGGCGGCGTTGCCGACCTGCTCGCCGTTCCATTCGCCGATCGGGCCGATGCCGCCGGGGTTGGGGCTATGTGCGCTCGGCTCGGCGGCCGACGGTCCGCTCGGCGCGGCGCTGGCCTTGGTGTAGCAGGCGGCGATGGCGGCTCCGTCGCCGCCGAACATCAGGGTCGTGGCCACCCCCGAGCAGAGCAGGATGGTGCCGGCGACCGCGGCGGCGATCCAGGACAGCAGTCGGGTGGTCATGGCGGTCACTCCCTGCGTGGCTTCTGGTGGAATCGGGTGGGCACGGCGAAGGCCGCGCGATGCCGGTGGTCGGCGTGCGCGCGGCCTTCGCCTGTCGTGGGAATGGGGTCTTGGCCGCCCCCGTCAGCGGTGAGGCCGGCCGGTTCCGCGTCGATGTCGTGTGCCCAGACGCTGACCGCTCCGCCGTCGCGTGCCCGATGGGTGATCCACCGGACTCCTCAAGTCGGCTGCCCGGGGTGCGGGATCCCGCCCCCGAACGGCGTCTGCGCCGTGCAGGGCCCCCGCGAATGATTCGCCAGGGACGATCCCGAAGGGTGGCTCTGCTCTGCCGGCGTTGGCGGCGCTGTCGCATCGGCAGGGCAGTCGTGGCGCTGGCGCTGTCACGCCGGCTGGGCGTCGAGGCCGAGCCGGTGTCGTTCCAGAGCTAGGAGGGCCCGTGCCGGTGCCTGCCAGCTGTCGTCACCTGTCGGGGCGGGTGTCTGGCCGGTGAGGAGGGCACGCAGCGCGGGGACCTGCGCGGCGTAGGCGCCGCCGAGAGCGTCCAGGTCGGCGCACGCGCGTAGCGTCACCTCGCGCATCTGCTTCGCCCACGGGCCTGGCTGGCCCCACTGCTCCCGGCGGCGGGCGTACATGGAGCCCTCGCAGAGGTTGTAGGCAAGCCACACCACGGGGGGATGCACCCCGACCGCGTCGGCGAGCAGGCTCGTCTTGTCGTAGTCCCAGGCCCGGCCACGGCCCATCTGCGCGCGGAACCCCGCGGGTTTCGGGTTGGTCAGGGTGCGCCAGAAGTCGGGGTGCACGGCGGTGGAGGCCACCATGTCCTTCGCGTCGGCGAAGCCTCCCGCGGTCAGTGCGTGCGGTAGCCGGTCGGTGAGCAGGTGCGCCAGCTCCCGGCGGGTCACGGGCACGGCGGGGTCGTCGGCGCTGGAGCGGCGTACCTGTGGTGCCGCGGGCTCCCGGTGGGGCGTTTCCGCGGCATCGGGGAGTTTCGCGCCGTCGGCCAGGTATCCCAGCAGCTGCGCGGCGAAGTCCCCGAGTACTTCCTCGAATCCGCGGCACCGATCGGCGTAGTCCCCTCGCGGTGCCCAGCGGCCGCCGCCGCGATGCGCGACCCGGTGCGCGGCCTCGTGCAGCAGTATCTCGAGCAGCTGGGATCGGTCGGCCAACGCGTTGACGTGGACGGCCACCGCGCCGGTGCGGGGGTTGTAGAACCCGTCCGCGCAGGGGCTGGACTCGCTCTCGGCGTACACCCGGACCCGATCCAGGGCGAAGGATCCGATGCCACGGCGGACCAGCTGCGTGCCGGTGGCCAAGGCCGTGCGCTGTTCCGGCGTGAGCGTGCCTTCGGGCACCCAGGTGGTCTTGTCGCGGGTCGTCTCGTAGTGCCGACGCTGGCGTGTGTGGGCGATCTCGACGCCGAGCAGGTCCATGAGCGCCCTTTGGTGATGGGCGGCCAGCCCGCGGGCTGTCACCTCGGCGAACCCTTTGTCCTTCAAGTCGAGGGCCGCTTCCTCGTTGCCGGGACTGGTGTAGAACGTCTGGGCGGGTAGGTGCGCGCGTCCCCAGGTGCGCCACGCGGCCCGGGCGCGGGGAAGGATGACGCTGCTGAAGAACTGTTCCGCCTCGCGCAGTTTCTCTCCAGCCAGCACATGGACGGCGAAGCGGTCGACGACCGCCTGGTCGTCGCTGGCGGCGAGGATGGCCCGGACCGCGTCACGTAGGGCGCCGGCCTCGATGACGGTGCGGTCGCGGTTCTGCAGCGCCTTGTCGTCCAGCGGCAGGTCGTAGGAGGCCAGGAATCCGGGGACCGTGGTGACCAGCACGCCGCCGATCCAGACCCGTCCGGGATCCCCGGTCAGCACACATGTTCCGGGCGTCGCGGGTGGGGTGTAGCCGGGTTCGCTCAGCGCCCGGAACCGGCCGATCGCCTCGTCGGCGAGTTCCTTCGGGCATTCGACCGTGATGACGGTGCCGCGGGTGCGGTCGGTGCGGTACAGGTTGTAAACCAGGACCTCGGCGCCCTGCTCCGACCGCGACGGGATCATGCCGCCGAGCAGCCGGCGCCGTTCGACCGTCGGGACGAATCCGTAGCCGACCGTTTCGCAGCGCACCGCGCCGACGCCGGGGCTGCGGGCCAGGATCAGGCAGGCGAGTTTCTTGCCCTCGCCGAACTGGCCGATCTGCGCGTTGGTCTTGGTGGAGTAGCCGAGGATGAGCCCTTCCTCGGGGATACCCGGGCCGTCGTCGGCGATCCTCAGGACTCCATCGGCCCACGCGACGGTGGCGTCGTGGTCCTCGTCGAGGGCGTTCGCGATGAGTTCACACAGCCCACGAACGGGCGTCCAGCTCTTCACGTAGTCGGGCGAGATGGGATAGGCGAGGGTGTCGACGATGGTCGGGGCGGAGGCGTTGTTCAGGGTCGTCGGGGCCTGCTGGCCGTCGGTGCGCTTGTCGGTGCGGTCGTCTGTGGTCACGGAAGACTCCTCAAATGGGGTGGTGTTGGGGGCGGGCAGCGCGAGAGGGGGTGGCAGGGGCGCCGCGGCCGGTCGGGTCGCGTGTGGCTTGGTGCGCCCGCGCCGGCCGGGGGTGTGAGGGCAGCGGGGCGCTGCTAGGACCTGCGGTGAAGGGCGCGGGCAAGGGCTGTACGGAGGCCCGGGATGGTGCAAGAGGGAAAGGCGGCCGTTTCGACGGCCGGACGTGCAGGGTGCATGCCCCTGCCGAGGGCGGCCGCGGCCGGAATCAGCACGGCGCGAGACACCGCGTGGCTTTTGCGGCTGGGGCGTGGTCGCCGGCCGTCGTGCCGGGGACCGTTACCGGGCGGGCCGCTTGCCGTCTCGAATGTCTTCGAGGTTGGCGAGCGGTCCCTACCGGGTGTGGGGCCTGCCAAGACGTGTATCGAGATCAACAGCGGGCAACACTGCCCCGGGAGGGAGACCATGATCACTGTCGATTGTGGCGCCGGGCTGAGGCGTGACAGACCCCCCTATGTTCGGGCAGGGCCGCATCGGGGCAGCCCCGGAAATCAAGGAGAAAGTCCATGCAGCTCAGAAGAATGGTGCTGGTCGGCGCCGCGGTTGTCGGTACGGCGATCGGCGCTCTCGTCGCCGGTGGCGCGATTGGCGGCAGCACCGGAGCGGCCGCATCGGACACTGCCCAGCTCGCCGGCGGCTCGATCGGTGGCTTCAACGGGCGAACCGCGGACCTCACCTCCGGCGTCATTGCCGGTGGCGGCGGGCTCGGACGGGGCGCGGACCTCACCTCCGGCATCATCGTCGGTGGCGGCGGGCTCGGACGGGGCACGGACCTCACCTCCGGCATCATCGTCGGTGGCGGCGGATTCGGGCGAGGCACTGAGTTCCTCACCGGGTCGGGGCAGGGTGGCGGAATCTTGGCCAGAGGCGGGGAGACCGGCACGCTCTGAGCGGACCACGCTGAACTAGTCGTCCTGCGTTCAGTTGGTTCCGCCGTGGCGGGTGCCCCGCAGCAGGCGGTGGGGCACCCGCAGGGGGCAAACCATCTGGGAAGCGCCACCGGAACACCGGGTAAGCGATGCTCTCGAAGTCAGACCGCAGGCAATACGCCGTTCGCACGTCACCCCGCCCCGGCGCCCTAGAGGCTGACGGCGATGAGCCGCTGCTCTGCAGGCATCACGTCTAGCACGCGTAGTGCCTGCTCGATGTAGGTGGTGCGGTCCGCGAGGGTGTCGCTTCTGGGTGCGAGGCGGACACCGTTGTCGCAGAGCAGCGCGTCTGCGCAGATCGCGGTGACGGCGGTGTGGTGCTGGTAGGCCATCTGCCCGGCCTGGAACATCTCGATGTCGAACAGGTCGAGGTGCCCGGCGCCGGGGTTGACGGCGTTGTGCATGCGCATCGCGTTCACGCGAGGTTGCGCGTGGAAGTCGTTCTTGGCGTCGTCCCAGCTGTACTTCGCCGGGTCGGCGAGGTGCTTGGCCAGGTAGGCGGTCCACGGGTAGGCGGGGCGGGTGCCCCGCACGGCGTGGGTCCACAGCTGGTGGCGGATACCGGCGCCGATTCCGGCGGCCTGGCGCAGACCGGCGAGGTCGAGCAGTCGGGCGGGTCCACCCGCGCAGGCGGCCGGGCGACCTTTGCGCAAGCCGACGATCTGCCCGCGCTGCCACAGCTTCAGGGTCGGTGCGGCCCAGAATCGTGCTTCCAGAACGCCGCGGACACCGAAGTGCCGGTCCAGTGCGTGTGCGGTGAGCGACTCGTGCGGAACGGCGTCGGGCAGCAGCACGATCATCGTGCGGATCGTCGGAGTCGGCGTGACGGCCGGCTGCGGCTGGGTCCGGGAACTCCCGGAGGCAGACGCGGCAGGCGTCGCAGCCGCAGGGGTGCGGCGGGTCGCCTTCGGCGCGGCTGTGGCTGCCGGTGCCGGGGTGCTGCCGTTGCTGCTCGGCTCGGTGGCGGCGGTCTTGGCCATGTTGGGTTCCTCCATCTGGGCGGGCGTGTGCGGACACGCGGAAATGGACCGGTCCACCGGGTGCGTGGACCAGTCAGGAAGAGGGGGTGTGGAAGGCGATCCGCAGTTTTCGCGGGGTCGCACGGTGGTGCGGTCGATCCGCCGGGTTCGCGAGATCGTGGTGGTGGGTGCGACCGGAGAGGGCCGCCGCGCGGTGCACGTACCGACCGGCCTACAGAAGGCGGGTGGGTGACGGGCACCATGGTGGTGCGGCGGGAGTCCCTTCGGTGGGACCGAACCGGGGGTGGAGATATATGTAGAGGTGTAGTGGTGCCGTTGACGGTACCGCTGCGGTCTCACAGCGATGCTCTTCCGCACTCGGGCGGAAACCGGCTCTGAGCTGGGGTGTGAGACTCTCGCACCGAGACTGCGGTCGGGCTGTGAGCGGCCGTGAGCGGCTGTGAGACATTCGGCTGGCGCTGCACCGCATCTTGCTGCGGCAGGGTTCAGTCTTCGGGGCCGCTGTAACGGTGCGGGTTGGTGGCCGCGTTGACCGGGCCGTGGTCGCTGGGCAGTTCGTGCAGCCAGCGGCGCAGGCCGCTGGTGTCGCTGGCGACGGTCCATGCCGGGCCGGCGGGGTGCTCGCTGTGGATGCCGGTCGCGACGGGCAGCCCCGCGGGCACGCCGGCCAGGGCGTCGAGCAGGTTGCGTTCGCGGCGGCGCGACGCGACGCGCAGCAGGACCGGGTAGCGGGGGCCGACCTCGGCCAACTGGGCGTAGTTGCGCAGCTTGCCCAGGACGGTGGCGATCTTCTCGGTGCCGCGGTCGTGCTCGAGCCAGAACCCGGTCGTGCGGTCGCCGACCTGCCAGATGCCGTGCCCGTCGGGACGGATCCCGGACAGCGCGTAGGCGGCGGTGGCGTGCTGCTCGGACCACCAGCGCAGCAGCCGGGCGTTCGGGTCGGCGCGGCTGTAGGCGTGCAGGTCGATGAACATCTGGTTGGTGCCGAGCAGATGCGCGAGTTTGCGGCTGCCCACGATCCGCTCGGTGCGATCGGTCGCCGTGCGCGGTGCCGGGGCGTCGGGCCGGTCGGGATCGTTGTAGGCGCTCGGGTGTACGAGCGCGCCGAGCGGGCCGAGGGCGTAGAGGTGCTGCCGGGTGCCGGTGGTGACGTCGACGAACCGGTTGACCGCCTCCATCTCGTAGAGGGCGGCCAGCCGCAGCGTCGCCGCCCGCTTCGACGGGAACAGCGCGGCGGCGATCTGGTCGGTGGACAGCAGGTAGTGCTCCGCCAGCCAGTCGAGCAGCTGCCGGTCGCGGATCGTGAGCCGGGCGAGCAGCCTCAGCCGGGCCCGCTTGGACGAGCTACGAGCGTGGGAGGGCTGAGCTCGGGGACCGGCGGAGGGCTCGGGGGCCAGGAACGGAGGACAAGGACTCGGAGGTTCGAGGGGACCGGAGTACCGGTCGGCGGAGGGGAAGTCGGATGACACGCGGGGTCTCCTGGGGAGATAGACAGGAAGGGTGACCCTCCTGCGGGGAGGGTGTCGGGAACTGTTCGCGTCGACGGTCGTCGGACCTCACGGCCGCTGTGCTGCCTTGACAGCCACCACAGCGATGACGGTGCGTGAGCGAACGGTGAACGGTGGTGAAGGGCAGGTGAAGCTCCGTGGGAAGGTGCAACTCCTGCCCGGAGCAGGGCGTTGACAGACCGGGGTTCAGCGGTACCGGCGGCCGTCGGGCTCAACCACGGCGCGGATCGGTGTCGGAGCGTTTGCCTTGGCCGCCGCCACCGCTTCTGGTGTCGCGGCGGCGGGAGTACTGCTCGACGAGGTCGTCCATGGCCGTGGTGTCCTGCGGCGGCACCGCCTGCGCGGCGATCTGCCGGATCGCGGTCGCCTCCCCAACGAGGGGCTTGGACGGGCGGGTCTTCATGGTGAACGCGGGAAGCTGCCGGCCGTCGACGACCAGCCGGGTGACGGCGGTGTAGGCGTCGAGGTGGGTCAGGTCGTGCTCGTCGAGCTCGGGCAGGGTGTGCCGGGCGAGGACTCTCGCGTCCTCCGGCGCGCACGTGAAATAGATCTTGTTGCGGGCGTTCGCGGACGCGGCGGCGAGCAGGTCGCGGGGGAACTGGGCCAGGTCCTGATGCGACAGCGTCATCGACAGCCGGTACTTGCGGGCCTCGGCGAGCATCGACTCGAGGCTGCTGGCCAGGGTGAGGAAGTTCTGCGCCTCGTCGATGATCAACGACGCGTCACGGCGCTGGTCCGGGGCGAGTTTCGCGCGGGCGGTGGTGGCCTGCCACACCTGCGCCAGCACCAGCGAGCCGAGCAGTTTGCTGGTGTCCTCGCCCAGGGTGCCTTTCGGGATCCGGACCAGCAGGACCCCGCCGTCGAGGATTTCGCCCATGTCGAAGCTGGCCTTCGGGTACCGCATCGTGCGCTTGACGAAGTCACGCAGCAGGAAGGACCTGAGCCGGGCGAGGACGGGGCCGATGACCTGCGAGCGCAGGGCCGGGTTGAGCTCGTCGTACCACTGCCAGAACCCGGACAGCCCGGCCGGGTCGTCCAGGCCCACGGTCATCGCCGACCGGAACTGCGCCGAGTTGAGCAGCGGTGGGATGTGCTGCAGGGTGACGTTCGCGTGCCGCAGCAGGGTGAGGCACGCGACCCGCATGACGTCGTCCATCCGCGGCCCCCACGCTTTGGCGAAGATGTTGCCGAAGATCGACACGAGGTTGTCGACGACCAGGTCCGGGTCGTCGCCCTCGAGGGGGTTGATGGTGGGCGGGTTGGGCTGGTCGGGGTCGAAGATGACGACCTTGTGCGCCAGGCTGGCGGGGAGGCGGTCGAGGATGTCCAGGACCATGTCGCCGTGCGGGTCGATCACGATGGTGCCGCGGCCGGCTTTGATGTCGTCGACGGCCATGTTCACCAGCAGCGTCGTCTTGCCCGACCCGGTCGAGCCGATGACGTGCAGGTGATAGCGGGCGTCGGCGACACCCAACGCGATGCCGTGGCCGCCGATCTCCGCGTCGCCGAGGACTTTCGTCGCCCGGCCTCCGGCGGCGATCGCGACCGGGGCCGGCATCGCGCGGGCGCGGGCCCGGTCCAGGCCAGGCACGGCCAGGTCCTGCGGCAGCGCGGCCAGGGCGGCGAGTTCCGGCGCGGAGGTCAGGAACCCCGGGCCGAGGCGCCGACCGCCGAGGACCGCGACCGGGGAGCTCATCCGGGTGCGGTGGGCGAGGCGGTTGCGGCCGGTGTAGACGGCGAACGCCGAGCCGATCGTGTCGGCGATGCCGCGCAGGCGGCCGTCGGACAGCCGGCCGGCGCGGGCGGGGGTGCGGGCGACGGCGTAGCGGACGCCGGTCTGCCACAGCGGGTGCGCGGTCTTGTCCAGGATGGCCCGCACGTCGCGTTCGACGCCGGGGTCGCGGCGTGCGGCCGGTACCGCGGAGCTGGTGCGCCGGGAGGGACCGGTCTGGAACGCCTCGATCAGCCAGAGCAGCGGGGCCGCCGGGTTGATCGTCGGGGTGGCGGTCTTGCCGGCGCGGATGCGCCCGGCGGCGCGGCGGGCCCGGGCGACCCGGCGGGGCCCGGCGGGGCGGGCGAGGATCTGCACGCAGGCGTGCTCGTCGGCATTGAGTTGCGAGCCGGCGGACATCAGGGCGCGCAGCGGGTCGCTGTCGTGCTCGGTGGCGAACGGCAGCCATTCCGCCGCCGTCGGGGTCAGGTGCCCGCCTGCGGCCATCGTGGCGGTGGACGGGATGGGTGGGGCCGGGTTGTCGGTGGTGCAGGCGGCGCCGGGCCACGCGGCGCGGATCGCGGCCTCGACGGCGCCGCGGGGGACGCTGCCGGGCACCCACACGCTGATCAGCAGCCGGCGGCCGGTCCAGGTGTACTGCCAGACCACGTGCGGGCTGCCGTAGATCAGCCGGCGTTTGCGGGAGGGTGTGAGCGTGCCGGACAGGTTCGCCCACAGCGCGGCCGAGCTGTGCGGGTCGACCTCCGGCGGCGGCGCGATCGTGATCACCCTGGCGTCGGTCGCGTGGTAGTGGTGCCGCCACACTTCCAGGAGGTTGCGAGTGGCGACATAGACGAGCAGGGCTGCGGCGGCCACGGCGAGCAGCCACGGTCGGTGCGCCGCCCATGCGGCGGTGTCGATGATCAGTTGGGCGGGTCGGCTGAGGGGAGAAACGAGGTCGGCGCCCGGCCCCGGGTGGGGGCTGGGCGCCGACGGCGCGTGAAGCAGCAACGGTGGTGGTCTCATTGATGGTGTCCTCATCAGAGGGTCGAGTTCGGCGGCCGGGCAGCGGGTACGCAGGCTTGAAGACAGACGCGGGGGTGTAGGGCCCGAGCGGCGCCCGGCCCATCGGTTGCGGCGAGGTTCCGCTCGGCGATCGGCGGTGGCTAGAGGTCGTCGTCCTGCTCGTCGAGCGCCGCGAGGTCCGCCGGGCTGGTGGTGCACAGCGCGTGTTCTTCCGGCGCGGCGACGGCCTCGAAACTGGTCCGCTGAGTTCCGGAGATCAACAGCCCCTGCCCGGTGCGGGCGGTGAGCAGCGCGCGCCGCTCTCCTGCGGTGAGGCCGAACGCGGCGCCGACGGCGTCGATGGCCTGGGGTGCTTGTTTGAGCAGGACTTGGGTGGCGGCGTTGGCGACGACGGCCTGGCCGAGGTCGGCGCCCAGCACGTCCGCGACGTCCTGGGTGACCACGGTCAGCCCGGCGTTGCGTTTGCGGGCGGCCTTCGACATGCGGAACAGGAACCTCGCGCCTTCGCCGTCGCGCAGCAGCAACCACGCCTCGTCGACCACCACGAGCCGGCGGACGCCGTGGCCCTTCGCGCCGGGAGCGTCGACGCCGCGCCAGATCGAGTCCAGGGCGAGCAGGGTGCCGACGGTGCGGATCTCGTCGGGCAGGTGCCGCAGGGACCAGACGACCAGGTGCCCGTCGGGCAGGGTGGTCGTCGGCCCGTTGAACAACTCGGAGAACGACCCGTCCACCCACGGCGCCAGGCGCGCGGCGAGCTGCTGTGCCGCCGCGTCCTGCGCGTCGTCGCGCAGGCAGGCGGTGAGATCGCCGAGCAGCGGCGCGCTGCGGTGGTGGGTGGCGGGGTCGGCGGTGATGCCGGCGCGGCGGTAGACATCCAGGATGGCCCGGTCCAGGGCCGCCCGTTCCTGCGGTGGCGGCTGGTGTCCCAACAGCACGGAGATGAGCGTGTGCAGGAACAGGCCCCGGCGGGTCAGGAGGTCGGGGCGGGTGTCCCCGGTGGGCAGGTCGAGGGGGTTGATCTTCACCCCGGCGTGTCCGAGGCGCACGACGCTGCCGCCGACCGCGTCGGCCAGGCGCAGGTATTCGTCCTCCGGGTCGATCACCGACACCTGCACGCCCTGGTGCAGATTGCGCAGGATCTCCAGCTTCAGGAAGTACGACTTCCCGGCGCCGGAACGCGCGAGGACGACGGAGTTGTGGTTCTCCTGGCTCCAGCGGTCCCACCAGACGATCCCGTTGGAGTCGGGGTTGATGCCGTACAGGGTGCCGCCGACGGTCTGCGGGTCGCCGGGCAGCGGCGCGGGCAGGTCCGGGCTCGCCAGCGGGAACGCGGCCGCGAGGGCCTGGGTGTCCATGGTGCGCAGCATCTGCAGCGAGTCGGTGGCCATGGGCAGGGTGGTGGTCCACCCGGCGAGATGCCGCCACGTGGCGGGCTGGACCTCGATCAGGGTGGACGCGGCGGCGGCCTTCACCTGCGCGCACGCGTCGAGCAGTTCGGGTTCGGTGCGGGCGTGCACTGTCAGGTACAGCCCGACCCGGAACAGTTTCGACACGCCGCGGGCCAGCCGCTGGGCCAGGTCGGCGGCGTCGTCGGCGGCTGCCTCCAGGTACGGGTCGACGAGTTTGCCCTTGCTCGTGTCGGCCCGCCGCGACGATTCGAAGCGGGCCCGCTGGTTGCGCAGTCGGGAGGCGGCGATCGGTGCGGGCAGCGGGTCGATGTGCATGGCCAGGTCGAGACGGCCGGGCCAGGACAGTAGCGGTTCGAGCCAGGCCGGTCCGACTTCGGCGGGGTAGCCGGTGACGACCAGTGTGCAGGCGTAGCCGTCGCTGACGCGCAGCATCCGCGGCATCACCTCCACCGAGCCCGGCGCGACCGCGGCGGCGACCCCGGCACCCGCGGTGAGGCGCGTTGCCGCCACTGGTGTCTCGCGCGGGTGCGCGTCGGGGCTTGTCTTGCGGGTCAGGTTCATGACGGCCGGTCCTTCGCGTGGCGGTGTGGGCGGGTGGCGGAGGCGGTGATGACGGTGTCGGGGGCGGCCAGGCCGCCGGGGCGCGGCGGCCGGTACGGGTCGGCGGCTGCGGCGATCGCCGCGGTCACGGCCGGACCGTCCAGGGCGCGGGTGGTGACGCCGAGGCCGGACAGGGCGCGCACGGTGTCGTCGGCGCGCCTGCGGGCGGCGTGCTCCCCGCGCTCCCCCGCCGGGGTGCGGGTGACGACGAGGACCTGGCGGCGCAGCGGGTCGCGGCGTTCGGCGAGGTCGTCGAGGAACCGGGCGTGATCAGCGCACGCCGCGGCCAGGGCCGGGTGCGGCAGGGCGGGCGCGGCGGCGGCCAGGGACCTGGCGTGCGAGCGCAGGTCGACCGGTTGGGCGGACACCACGATCTGCGTGGGCGTGGACAGGCTGTTGAGCCACCGGCCGTAGGTGTCGATCAGGGCGGCCTGCTCGCCGGGGGTGCGCAGGTGCAGGTTGACGCTGGTCGCAGCGACCATCGCCGCCCGCACGGCGCCGAGGCTGATCTGTCCGTCGGCGGCGATGGCGTCGGCGGGCAGCTTCAACGGGGCCGGCAGCACCGTTGGTTTCGGTGCCTGCACCCAGTCCGGGGTGCTGGAGGTCGTGTCGGTGGTCGACAGCGCCCGCGGGGCGCGGGAGTGCCGGATCGCGGCCAGCAGCCACAGGTCCAGGGGAAGTCCGTCGCGGCGCCCGACGGCCAGGCCGAACGCCAGGCCGCCGAACACCACGGCCGCGCCGAGCAGCAGCGCGGTCGGCACGAGCGTGTGCAGGCCGCGCCAGGCGGCGTAGAAGACGACGGCGGCCACCGCGAGCAGGGCGAGCTGGCGGAACGTCAGGCCGTAGAGGACCTTGTCGGGGGCGTCCACGTCGGCGGCCATCTTCGCCCGGACGTCCGGGCCGTCAGGGTGGGCAGAACTCATCGCATTGCCTTCCAGACAGAGGAGGTGGTCTTGGCGTAAGAGCGCCGGGCCGCGGCGCGCAACGCTAGGGGCGTCAGCGGGCGAGGCGGCCGATCCCGGGGATCACGCGGCTGATCTGCTGCACCACGACGATGCGTACGGCCGCGCCGACGATGTTGGTGTTGCGGGCGCCGGGTGCTGTGACGAGTCGGCGCATCCAGCCGGGGACCTTGACCGCGGTCCACAGCAGCACCATCACGACGAACAGGTTGATCACGCCGCCGGGTTCCACGGGCAGGCCCAACAGCGGCAGCATGTGGGCGGTGTCGAGCAGCATCCACTGCCCGGCTGCCAGGAACATGCCCTGCGCGACGGGCACCGCCAGCATGCCCGCGTAGGCGCGCCACCACAGGCGGGCCAGTGGGTCGGTCTGCGGCAGGGCGTGCATCGCCAGGGCGATCGGCGCGATCGTGGTGAGGACCAGGGCGATCGCGAACCGGACGATCAGGCTGATCGCCGTCGCGGCGAGCAGCATGACGATGATCGCGGCGCAGACGATGAACAGCAGCCCGCCGAGGTGATCGCGGGAGGCGCCCATCTGCGTCTTGATGCCGGCCAAGCCGCCGTCGGCGCCGGTGCGGGGATCGGTCAGCGCCGCGGTCAGCGCGTTGGCCAGCTCGATGAGTATGCCGGCGATCAGTTGGGAGAAGTGCGCGGCGACGAACCCGACCACACAGCGTGGGAGCAGGTCCTTGACGCCGTAGCGGGCGCGTTCGTCGCCGCCCGCTGTCATGGTGAGCGCGCCGGCGGCGACGAACACCAGCACAAAGACGGTGTCGACGATGAGGATGGAGCGTCCGGTCAGGGCCTGCACCTGGGGCAGGACCGTGACGTCCGGGGTGTGCAGCAGCGCTCCGGTGATCGCGGCGATGAGGGTGTTGAAGACGTCCAGGATCGCGTCGGCGAACCAGTCGAGGATGCCGTCGAGCATGAAACCCATGACGCTCAGCCGCCGACGATGCCCTTGACGACCTGCAGCAACACCGGTGCAAGGACCGCGAGGCCGTAGCCCATCAGGGCGTTCTTCAACGCGGATTTGGCCTTGTCGACCTGCGCCGGGTCACCCCCGGCGGTCGCCCAGTACACCCCGGCCAGGACCAGGAAGAGCGTGGCGATCGCGGCGAGGATCCCCATCACCCACGTCTGCAGATTGCTGATGACGGTGGGCAGGGAGTTCGCCGCCAGGTAGACGGTGTCGCCCGCATCGGCGAACGCGGCGCTCGGCACCGACAGGATCAGCAGGACGGTCGCGGTGTGCGCGGCGACGGTGTGCGCGGCGACCCGGAGGGCCCTGCGGGGCAGCCGGCGAGGTGCGAGCCGGCGTCCCGGCGACCGGCGGGATGTGGCCAGGCGGGCGGCCCGGCGGCCGAAGCCGGCGATGGCGCGGACGTGGGCACGCGGCTGAGCCCGCAGGCCAGTGGTGGTGGTGGTGCGATGGCGGGACATGGGGTGGTCACCTCCGGCCCGGCCCGAAATCGAGCGAGGCTGTGCGAGCGGTCGGATGAGGACCGCCGCCGGGCGCGGAGGCAGCAGGACGCGTCGACCAGCCACAACGGGCCCCGGGAGGAGCTCGTCCTCCCTCAGCGGGTGTGGCGATGATCGATGAGTGTCAGCGCATCAAGCAGGCGCGGCACCCGAGGCGTTGCGGCTCGCGAGACGGCCCGATACCTGTCGGGCCCGGCGGCGGGGCGGAGACCCGATCCAGCCGCTGTTCGGCGTCAGCGCCGACCTCAGCTCCGAAAGTGGTTCCGCACCCTCACACCGGCATTTGTGTGCTCTGCCGAACGCCTGCCCGGCTCACCGAAGGCTCACAACCCCTGCCGGAAGGCTCACAGCACAGGTCAGGGGCCGGTGTCGGCACCCGGCGTGGGAGGCTGGCGGCTCACCTGGCCCAGGTGAACGCGTCGTGCGCCGAGGGTCTACGTCCGGCTCCGCCGGCACCGCTGATCCGCCTCAACGGGACCGGCGCAGAGCGCCTGTCGAGGTGCACACACGTCGGCACCCTCGCGGGTGGACGACTCCACCGGCGAGGGCGCCGAAAAGGGGCTATGCGGTCGTTCAGGCCGCGGAGGGCAGCAGAGTCACCTGCGCGGGGTGGCTGCGCGAGGTGGCCGACCCGCCGGCGCAGGAGACGGCGCGGCTGGCGCGCAGGGCGGCGCGCCGGTCGGCCTGCTCGGCGAGCAGCTGAGCGGCATCCGCCGAGACCGCGCCGGTCAACAGGCCCCGCCCGAGGGCGTCGGCGAGGCGGGTGTCGATGCGGCCCAACCGCATCCGCAGCGCGTCGGTGGTGACGCCGAGGCCGGCGGCGATCGGTTCGATGGCCTTCTGCCCGAGCCGCACGTCGATGTAGGGCCGCTCGTCGGTCTCGTCGACCAGGCCGAGATGGACCGCGCGGCGCACCAGCAGGTCAGGATGACCCCACGGCACCATCGGGGTGCGCGGGCCGGTCACGTGCTCGACGTCGTCGACCGGGGTGTACTCCCGCGACTGGCGCACATGGTCATGCCCGGCCCGAAACGCCGCCATGCACAGGGCGGCGTGCGGGGCCGGCCGAGCCAGGTCCACCCGCTCCCGCAGGGCGCAGAGGAAGCCGGTGAGGACCTCGGCGTCCACGTCGTCGCGGTCACCGCGATACCCGATCGCGAGCTGGACGGCGTATCGGCGCAGGGCCGGCATCGCCATCCCGACGGCGGCGATCACCCATTCCGGCCCATCGAGTCGGGCCCGGCGCACCAGCTCGCGCCAGACCGCATCCCGCGCGGCGAAGGCACGCCGGTGCTTGGCCAGCCAGTCGTCCAGGTCGGTCAGGGTCATGACACCGGCCGGCAGGCCGGCGTCCGGGTCCAGTTGGTCGAGGTCGAGGGTCATCGGGTCAGGCTCGCAGATCAGTGCCGCGAACGCGGTCGCGGCGGCGGACAGAGGGGAGGTCGGCCAGTCGGTAGCGGACACGCTCATGTCACAAGCTCCAGGCGTCGAGGGTGGGGTGACATCGCCGGCCCGTGTAGGGCGGCGACGTCGAGGCACCGAGTAGGACACGAGCGGCTCACCGTTGTGTCACTCCACAGGTCATCGGCCCGATGTCACATGTCCGCGGCGTCACCGGGCTGTCGGCCCGGCTCAGGTCAACCGTCGCCCATGACATCGACGAATGTCGTTGACACGAGGCCATGACACCCGGAATGAGCTGCACTGTGACGTTGCGGGACGGACGGCGACAGCCGTCCGGAGAGCGTCACGAGGAGGACCGCGGACTCCGTCAACGAGGCGATGTCACCGGCGAGGGACCGCGCTCGCCACGACTCACAACGGTCTCACCACGGCCCACAACGACAGCTCGCGGACACCGACCCGCCGCTCACACCCGGGACAGCCCGGAACGTGACACGCTCGCCGCCCCCGTACGCAGGCATGTCCAACCTCGACGGCGACGGCGTCCGACCATTCGGAACAATGACATCGGCCGGCGTGGTCCTGTCCGCCCCGGCCGGTAGTCACACGGCAGACGGCGAGGACCGCTGTCGCACTGACAGACCATCGACGCCTGCGACGTGTCGCGGCGTCCCCGGCACGATGATCCGGGTGGCACGGCAGTCGAGCCGCGCCAGAGCACGGCGTCGGCCGCAGCCCGGGACGCGGTGGGCGGGCCAAGCCGCACAGACCCCAGGTGTGTGAGTCGATGCCTGGCCGTGCCGCGATATTCGCCAGCGATCCGCCGAGACTCCGATTTCGGGCGGTGACGCGGAAACCCTGTAGAACGTCATGGGACACGGACGACGTGGCGGTTACCGGACTGTGTGCACATCCTCTGGCGTGGCGTCTGCGCCGTGCGCCCACGGTTCTGGGCTCGCACGTGGAGGCCGAGAATCGACCCATATCGGGACTGTGTGCCGAATTCACCGTCACTGTGAGCCGCCAGCGGCGGCTGTGAGTGGCTGTGAGCGGGGGAAGCGTTCGGCAGAGCACACATACAGCGGTGTGAGGGTGTCAGCGCATCAGCGGTGCGGCGTGGAGCCGACATCACATGAGCGAACAGTCACCGCAGCCCAACCGCATCCCCGACCGACCCGTCGGACCGGACTCCTCCGGTGCCGACCCGACCCTGATCGACGCCGTACCTGGCGACCCGCCGGTGCCGATCACGGTGTGGCGCACCGCCCGCACGCAGCAGGACATGCTGCGTCCCGTCAGTGCCCGGCTGGCCTACCGGCTCGTCTCGGCCTACAGCCGAGCCGGGGAGGCGGTCGTCGACCTCACCGACGGACACGCCCTGACCGCCGCCTGCCAGGCCGGTCGGCGTAGGCATCACCCCGGCTGGTTCACCGACGCCGCCAGCCTGATCATCGGCCCGAGCACCCTGCCCGGCGACATCAGCGCCCAGACCGGCAACGCCGGCGACCCGGCGTTTCACGAGGACGGCCGGGTCGAGCCGCCGGAGTTGCCCGCCTGGTTCGGTGACGACCTCACCGACCCGCTGGCGGCGGCCGACGACCCGACAGTCGGCCGGATCGAGCCCTTCGCCGACGGCGCGTCCGTGCAGGCGAGCACGAGCCTGGTCGTGGCGATGTGGCCCCTGCACGACGGGGACGTCGCCAACCGGGTCCGGCTGGCCTGGCTGCTGACCGCCTGCACCCGGCTGCTGCGCCCGGGTGGCTGCCTCGTCCTCGTGGTCGCCGCACCCGACCAGATTGCGACCGCGCCGCAGGACTTCAGTCCCATCTCTACCGCGGCCGCGAGCGTCGGGCTCGGCTATCTGCAGCACATCGTCGCCGTGGACGCCGACGCGGGAGCCGAGGCGTTCGTCTACTACGTCACCGACGAGGAGTTGCTCGGCCTCGCCGCCGAGGTCGGCGGGGCCCAGTGGACGGTCGCGCACCTGCGCGTCCACGCCGACCTGCTGGTGTTCAGCCACCAGCCCACCGACAGCCGCCGCAAGGGCGGTGAGCGCCGTGGCTGAGCGCACCTCGACCACCCAGGACCATCCCCGTCCCGGTCGGCACCGTGCCGGCGACGCGCGGCATCGTGTCGGCGGCGACGCTACGCATGAGCCCCGGCACCAGAACGCCGAGCCCTACGAGGGGCAGCATCGCGCGGACCCGCAGGTCCTGTCCGTATGGACGACCGCGCAGACGACCGGTCCGGTGCAACGCCGCGGACGCTACGTGGCCGAGTCCGTCAAACACCCCGCGAGAATGCTCCCGGCGATCGCGGCGCACGCCGTCACCGCCTACACCCAGCCCGGGGACCTGGTCCTCGACCCGATGTGCGGGATCGGCACCACGCTGGTCGAGGCGGCGCACCTCGGCCGCGACGCGATCGGTATCGAGTACGAACCGCGCTGGTCCGACATCGCCGACGCGAACATCGCCCACGCGCACACCCAGGACGCACCCGGCAACGCCGCGGTGATCCGCGGGGACGCCACCCGGCTGCTGTCGCTCGTCCCGTCCGCCCTGGTCGGGCAGGTCGCGCTGGTCGTGACCTCACCGCCGTATGGGCCGACCGTGCACGGCCTCGTGCGTCCCGGCGACGGCGGCGTGGCGAAGTCCGACAACACCTACGGCACCGACAAGGGCAACCTCGCGTACCGCGACCTGACCGGCCTCGCCGACGGTTTCGCGGAGATCCTGCGCGGCTGCGCCGTGCTGCTGCGCCCCGGCGGCCACGTCGTGGTCACCGCCCGGCCCTGGCGCAAGAACGGCCAGCTCGTCGACCTGCCCTCGGCAGTCATCGGGGCCGGCCTAGGCGCCGGGCTGATCCCCACGGAACGCTGCGTGGCACTGCTCAGCGCGGTCCGGGATGGCCGGCTGGTCGCCCGGCCCTCGTTCTTCCAGATCACCGCCGTGCGGAAGGCACGCGCCGCCGGGACGCCGCTGCACCTGATCGCCCACGAGGACGTCCTGATCTTCACCAAAGCCGCAAATTTCGCGAGTTCGGCTGAACCCAAGTGTTCGCAACGCGAATCCGAGTGTCCTGAGGCGACATCATGCCATGCCGGCACCGGGGTTCACGGCGACTCGGGGAGGCGAGTCGCGTGAGGCTCGCCGATGAGTTCCCGTGCGTTGGTGGCCCAGCGGATGGCGGCGCCGTCGCTGCAGCCGAAGACCGCAGCCAAATGCAGCGGGTCCGCGCCGGTGGCGACGGCTTCTTCGAGTTGACGGTCGATGCGCAGTCGTTCGAGGGTGCCTGGCAGGCCGCGCAGGTTGAGGATCCACGTGTGGCTGACCGGGCCGTGGCCCAGCGCGCTGGCGTAGCTGATCAGCAGGTGCTGGTTGGCGGTGTGCGGCCAGCGTTCGCGGCGGTAGGTGAGCCAGTCGAGCAGCACCTGGGCGGTGAGGTCGTCCAAGGGGCGGCTGTTGCCGGCGATGGTGAGCCGGCGGCCGGTGAGGTCGACGTCGTCGAGGTGCAGGGCCCGGATTTGGCCGGGTCGGGCGGCGTGGACGGCGGCGAGCACGACACACAGCCGGGCTTGCACGGTGGTCGCGGCGGTGACGCTGGCGGTGATGTCGTCCGGTTCGAGCAGCGGCCAGATCAGGTCGGGCACGGTGACGCCGCGGACGCCGCGGGTCGGATTCCGGAAGATCAGCTTGTGGGTTTTCGCCCACCGGAACAGCCCGCGCAGCGCGGTCGTGGCCGTTTCCCGGCGTCGGCCCTGCAGCGCGCTGAGGTAGGCGTCGACGTCGTCGCGGGTGACTTCTCGCAGGTGGTCACGGTGCGGCCAGGACGCGGCGGCATCGGCGGCGACGTTCAGGTAGGTGCGGACCGTGCCCTCGTGCCGCGGGCGGCTGCGTGGGCCGCCGTCGCGCAGCAGCCGGCCCCAGTTGGTCAGGTCTCGCCGCCATGGGCCGGGCAGGCCGGCGAGTTTGCCGGTCATCCAGCCTTCGAGGCTGGGCGGCCGGTCGTCGTCGACGACGCCCATGGTTGTGAGGATCTCGACGACGTAGTCGAGGTTGATGTATTGCCCGGCGGCGGCAGCGGCGAAGTCGCTGACGCGGATGCGGTCGGGTTCGCGGTGCTCGGCGAGCAGCATGACCAGCACGCGTTGCATGGCGCGGCGCACGACGGGTGCCCAGCCGCGGGTCTCGGCGGTGCTGTGGGCCAGGTGCAGCGCCCAGGCCAGCCAGGGGTTATCCGGTGGCGGCCCGGCGCGCAGGTCGATCACACCGCGCCGGTAGTCACGGCGACCGGCGGGCAGCAGCGGCTCTTGCAGCCAGCGGCTGACCGGGCGTCCGGCCGCGGGCGGTGGCTGCTTGCGGGGCCGTCCCTTGACGCCGTAGCGGCGGGGCGCGCTGCGCGGGGGTGCCTGGCGGCGGTCGCTGATGCTCAGGAACAGCTGTTGCCAGCGGATTCCGGTCAGATAGGGGGCCAACACGACCGCGGAGCGCGCGTCGGACGCCAGCCGTCGCCGGTCGTCACGGGCCTGGCACCAGCACAATCGGCAGTAGCCCTTACGGACTCGCTGCCGACGCCCGCATGCCTGGCAGTCGCCGTAGGGGTTGCCGTCGCGCGGGTTGGCGAACTGGTAGCAGGCGAGGCAGACGCCTTGGGAGAAGGTCAGGCCCCAGGCCAGGCATGCCGCGCAGCTGGTGACGGTTCGTGGCACGAGCGTGCCGTCATGGTCGCGGGCGCCCACCGGTCAGCGCGGTGGCAGGGAGCGGCCGTCACGGCGGCGCGGCACCACGCGCCGGATGTCACTGGGCGTGGTGGCGTCCGCGGCGGGCTTCGCGGAAGTGTCCTGCCCGGGCCGGGAGACGGTGTCGGGTTCGGCGATGAGCAGATCACCGACCTGGCAGTCCAGCGCCACGCAGATGACGTCGAGGTCGGCCAGCTTGATCGTCACGGGTTGGCCGGACCACAACCCGGACATCTTCCCGGCGGAGATCACCAGGCCGTGCTCGGCGAGCAGCCGCTGCACGTCGGAAGCCTTCCAGATGCCTCGTTGGGCGGCGACCAGGCGCATGTTCCAGCGCATTCAGACCAGTCCTTCCAACCGGCGGGCGGCGCGCCGCTGCCCGTCGAGCCACGCCTGCTCGATGCGGGTGCGGTGCACATGGACGTACTTCATCGTCGTGGCCACCCAGGAATGGCCGAGCATTTCCTGGATCGCGATCAAGTCCACGCCGTTCAAGTACATCTGCGACGCGCAGTAGTGCCGCAACACGTGCGGGGTCAGCCTGTCCGTCCAGGCGGGCAGGTGCGTGGCGACCGCGTCGGCAAGCCCGGCGCGCAGCGAGTCGTAGCCGACCCGGCGCACGCCGTGGCGTTCCGAGGGGAACAGCGGCGCCTGCGGCGAGCGGTGGTCGCCGCCGAAGTGCGCCCACACGTCCTCGATGAACCAGGCCAGGGTGCGGCCCGCCTGGTTGATCAACGGCACCACCCGTTCGCGGGGGCCGGAGCCGCGGGAGCCCTTACCGAAGCGCACGTGCAGCTTGCCGAACGGGCCGACGTTCCACTTGATGTCATCCAGGTCCAGGTTGCGGGCCTCGTTGACACGCAGCCCGACATCGGCCATCAGCCGGGCCGCGGTGTAGTTGCGCGCCGTCGGCGCGAACTTGCGGCACGTCGCCAGCTCCGCCGCCCACCCGGCGAACAGGACGTCGATCTCCTCGGCGCTGGGCGGGATCCGCAGCTTGGCGTCCTTGCGCCCACGGGGGCGGTTCATCTCGTCGATCGGGCACATCACCACCCGCCCGGTCAACGCGTGCAGTTCCGCCTGGAACCTCAGCTCCAGAAACCCGAAGTAGATCCGCAGCGCCTGCGAACGGGCCAGTCTCGTGCCCGAGGGAGCACCTCGCAGCGCACGGCCGAAGTAGGCGTCGGCGTCGGCCGGCTCCATCTCCCACAGCGGTCGGCCGAACCAGTCCCGAATCTGTTCGAGCTGGCTGACATCGCCACGGACCGTGCCGTCGGTCAGCCCGGCCGAAGCCCGCGCCAGCACGAACCCGGCCAGCACATCCACCTCGAACCGCTCGAGTTCCTCCGCGGACGCCGGCACACGCCGGTCTCGGAGATCCCGGACGACCGCCAGTCCCAACCCGAGAACCTCACGTTCACATCAACCGAAGCCAACCCGGACCATCCGAAGCAGCTTCAAGATTCCCGAGGAAGGCTCAGAACACAACCATTGATCCACATTGCGAGATCAACGAGACCAGGCACCTGCACACACACGACAGCGACAACGAACTCAAGCGATGTCGTACTAGTCGAATCCACCGGCGGGGAGGGCAGCGAATGAGCCGGCCCCGTCTTCGTGTCCTCAGTCTCGGCGCCGGGTTGCAGAGTTCGGCCATCGTCCTGCTCGCGGCGCGCGGCGAGATCGCCCCGTTCGATGTCGCGGTCTTCGCCGACACCGGATGGGAACCCCGCTCGGTATACCGTCAACTCGACCGGCTGACCGGAATCGCCGCGGCAGCCGGGATGCCGGTCGTACGGGTGTCGACCGGCAACATCCGCGCTGACGCCCTCAACCCCGCCCACCGGTTCGCGTCCATGCCACTGTTCACCCTCGGCCCCAGCGGCGAACGCGGCATGGCCCGACGTCAATGCACCAGCGAATACAAGATCCGGCCGATCAAAGCCGAAGTCCGGCGCCGGCTCGGCTACCCGCACCCCGCCAGGGTCCCAGCCGGCGTGTGGGCGAAGGTCGACATCGGAATATCTGTCGATGAGATCCATCGCGCCCGCGACGCCGACGTCGTCTACATGCGCAACACCTTCCCGCTCTTGGATCTTGGCTGGCGCCGCGACGACTGCCTGCGCTATCTCAACGAACACGGCTTGAGCGGATTCGGGAAGTCGTCCTGTATCGGATGTCCGTTCCACGACGACGGGTTCTGGGCCAACCTCAAGGCCACCAGCCCCGCGGAGTGGGCGGACGCCGTCGACTTCGATCGGCGGATCCGGCACGGGTCGGCCCGCGCCAACGCCGACGGGCACCCACTGCGTGGCCGGTACTACCTGCACGCGCAGCGGGTCCCCCTCGACGAGGTGGTCCTGCGCCCCCGCACCCGACGTACGCCCGAGGACATGCCGGGGTGC
The DNA here is from genome assembly GCF_004217545.1 of Krasilnikovia cinnamomea. Classification (NCBI taxonomy): domain Bacteria; kingdom Bacillati; phylum Actinomycetota; class Actinomycetes; order Micromonosporales; family Micromonosporaceae; genus Krasilnikovia; species Krasilnikovia cinnamomea. The sequence continues at coordinate 3,337,479 of NZ_SHKY01000001.1, read as the reverse complement.
GGGCCGTTCACCTGCCCACACCCCACCGAGCCGGTCGACCCCGACCCACCGGAGCCGGCCGACATCGGCACCGCGACGGCCGGGTGGGAGGTGGCGTGAACAGTGCAAGACAGCCCCATCTCGACACCGACCGATCCGGCACGGACGTGCGCATCGGGTCCCTGTGCACCGGGTTCGGCGGGCTCGACCTCGCCGTCGAGCTGGTGCTCGGCGGCAGATTCGCCTGGTACGCCGAGACCGACCCGCACGCCAACACCGTCCTGGCCCACCACTGGCCCGACGTCACCAACCTCGGCGACATTCGCACCGTCGACTGGAGCACCGTCACACCCGTCGACATCCTCACCGCCGGCTTCCCCTGCCAGGACATCAGCAACGCCGGCAAGCGGGCCGGCATCACCGGCGTCCACAGCAGCGTGTGGACAGCCGTCGCCGACGCCGTTCGCGCGCTTCAACCGGCGTACGTGTTCGTGGAGAACGTGGCCGCGCTCCTACGGCGCGGACTCGACCAAGTCCACGCCGATCTGGCCGCGCTCGGGTACGACACGAGCTGGCTATGCCTACGCGCATCCGACATCGGCGCCGCCCACCGACGCGACCGGCTGTTCCTGCTGGCCGTCCGGACGGATCTGCTCAACGCCGATACCAACCCTGCCGACTCCGTGCGCCCGTGACGGCAAAGGGCCGGGTATGCCCCGCAGCCTGCCCGACCTCATCGAACCCGGCGGCAGCCGACACATGCTGCTGCCCACACCCACCGCGGCCAGCGCCGGCTCCAACCGGTCACCGTCGCCGGGGGCGGCCCACCGGCCCAGTCTGCCCCAGCTGGTCCGCGAGCAACTCACCCCCGGGCCCCTGCTGCCCACACCGACGATGGCAGACTCCCGTTGCTCGGCGAACTGCACCGCCGGACGCAGGACGCCGATGGTCGGACACGCCGGTCGCACCCTGACCGACGCCGCCCGCCTGCTCCCGACACCGCGCGCCAGCGACACCGGCACGCCAGGCCGACGAGCCGGGCGCGGGTTCCGGCCCCCGCTGTCCCAGGTGCTGCTGCCCACCCCACGCGCCACCGACGGCGCCAAGGGCTGCCCGGGACAGCGCGGCTCGCACGGCGACCTGACCCTTCCCTCGGCGGCGGTCCAGGTACGCACGTTGCCGACGCCACGGGCGTCAGACGGGCACGGCCCTTGGCGACACGGCACCGGCGGGGTCGACCTCACCACCGCGGTCGCAGACCTCGGCACTGTCGACCCGCAACGCTGGGGCGGCTACGCCGAGGCGGTCGCCCGGTGGGAGGTGCTGCTCGGCCGACCCGTCCCGGAACCAACCCAGCCCGGCAGGCACAGCAAGCCGGTGCTTGGTCCACCGTTCGTCGAATGGCTCATGGGCCTGCCAGCAGGGTGGGTCACCGATCTGGGGCTGCCCCGCACCGCCGCGTTGCGGGTGCTCGGCAACGGGGTCGTCCACCAGCAGGCCGCAGCCGCGCTGCGGCTGCTGCTGTGCCCGCACCGGTGGGCGGTGCGCCGATGACCGGCCACCCTGAGCTGCCCGCGCTGAACGCTCACCGCTACCGGCGGCACGGCCCAGTCCAGCTGTATCTGGGCGACGCCACCCGTGTCCTTACGGCCATGCCGGACGACAGCGTCGACTGCCTGGTCACCTCCCCACCGTTCTGGGGTCTACGCGACTACGGCACCGGCCGTTGGGACCGCGGCGACCCGTTCTGCGGTGCCGGTACCACCGGGCTGGCGGCGTTGCAGCTCGGGCGGCGGTTCGAAGGTATCGACGTCAGCTCGGTGTTCCTCGACGAGACGCTGACCCGGCACACCCCGCACCTACCCGGCCCGGGACGGGCGGAGTGAGCCTTCGGACCGTGCCGGTGACCGTCGCGCAGACCCGCCAGTTCGTGTCCGAGTGGACCGTCACCACCGGCCACCCTCGGGGACACAAGTTCTCCATCGGCGTCACGGACGGCGACGTTGTGGTCGGGGTGGCCATCGTGGGTCGGCCGGTCCCCCGCCTGCTCGAAAACCCCAGGGTCATGGATCGAACGCCCGGACGGCTCGACGAACCGGGACCGCTCGACGGACCTCGTTGCACGCTGCCGGCCTCAATTCCCCTTCACGAAGCAAGGAGCAGCTCACGCATGCCCATCGACCCGACCACGACCCCGAACACCGAGAACCCCACCCCTGACGGCGTATGGACCGAGGAACGCATCCGTGCGCTCGGCGCCGTCACCGACCTGCTCACCGCCGCCCAGATCTTCGGCCTCGGCCGGGCCCTGGCCTACAACCTCGCCAGGAACGGGACCTTCCCGGTGCCGGTCATCCGCGCTGGCACCCTCTACCGGATTCCCGTCGCACCGATCCTCGCGGCCCTGCGTCTGACGAGCGGCGCCGACTTGACCCCCGCCGCCGAGCAGAGCGTGGATCACCACAGGGACCGATCGGAAGGACCGCAACCACGGTCCCAGCCCCCCCGACTTCAGGAGAACCGTGAACACGCAACTACTCGGCGCCTCCCGCAAGAGTGACAACAGCGGCGAAGGCGCCGTCTTCAAACGCTGCAGCTGCAAGGACCCCGCCACCAGACGACGCCTCAACTCCGCCTGCCCGAAGCTGTACCGCGCCGGCGGCGGCTGGCATCCGCACCACGGGTCCTGGGGCTACCAACTCGAACTCCCCCACCACCCCGGCCGACCCCGTCGCCAGCTGCGGCGGACCAGCGGCTTCGCCCTGCGCGAGGCCGCCGCCGCCGAACTCGACCACGTCCGCAGCCTGCTCGACCTCGCTGGAACAAACCCGCAGCGACGCCTCGAGATCGCCGACATGCTCGCCGCGTGCAAACGCGGCACCCCACTGCCCGACCGCGACACCGTCGCCAAACGCGTCAAGGCCGGGGTCGCCGTGCACACCGACAAGACCACCGGCGCGTGCCTCACCATGTGGCTCAAGGGACGGCGCGGCCTGGCCGAGCACACCATGCGCGGCTACTCCGACCACATCCGCCTCTACCTGACCCCGCACCTCGGCGACGTGCCGATCCAGGACCTCAACCACCACCACATCAACGCGATGTACGACGCCCTCGACGAACGCAACGCCGACATCGTCACCGCGAAGTCCAGCCCCGACCCGCGCGTACAGGCGTCCGTGCGCGGAGTCCGGCCACTGGGCGCGTCCAGCCTGCAACGCCTGCACGCCACCCTGCGCAAATTCCTCAACGACATGATCCACACCTACCACCTGCGGGACTCCAACCCCGCCATCGGCATCGAGCTACGCCCACAGAAGAAACGCAAACCCAAGGTGTGGACGAGCGCCGCCGTGGCCCGGTGGAACAAGACCGGAGAGCGCCCCGGACCCGTCATGGTATGGACCCCCGCACAGGCGGGCGAGTTCCTGGACTTCGCCGAACGTCACGACATCGCCCTCTACCCGCTGTTCCTGCTCATCGTGCACCGCGGCCTACGCCGCGGCGAAGCCTGCGGCCTACGCGAGCACGACGTCGACTTCGACGACCACATCATCACGGTCGTCCAGCAGATCACCGCCGTCGGCTACCAACCCGTCACCCGATTCGTGAAGAGCGACGCCGGGGAACGCGTCATCCCCGCAGGCCCCAAGACAGAGGCCGTCCTGCTGGACTACCGTCGCCGACGCGACGGCTGGCGAAAGGCCAGCGGCGACGAATGGCCCGACACCGGGCTGTTCTTCGTACGCCCCGACGGGCAGGCATGGCACCCGCAAGCGGTCAGCGACCGATTCGAACACCTCGTCGCCAAGAGCGGCCTGCCCCCCGTACGCCTGCACGACCTGCGGCACGGCGCCGCTACCTATCTCCGCGCAGGCGGGGCCGATCTCAAGGAGGTCCAGGAACTCCTCGGGCACGCCCGAGTCGGCACCACCTCCGACATCTACACCAGCGTGCTGCTGGAGTTCCAACGCCAGCACGCCGACACCGCCGCCGACCTCATCCCCCGCCGACCACCCGCCGCCTAATGGGATCGGCGGCACCGCAGCAGCGCAGACGGGCCTCTCCCACGCCGGGAGAGGCCCGCTTCCGTCATCAGCGTCCGCCCGACCGTGGTGCGACCGATGACAGCGCGGGCCACGGCCCGCACCGACCCTCTCGATCTGGTGCTGACCCGTTCACCACGCGGGGCAGGGACGGTAGCATCTCAGAACGGGGTATCTCGGGAGCTATCCCAGCCTCCCGGCGGCATCCCGGACGGAGGTACGCACGGTTGTGGGCGACGTCGGTGCCACGCCTATTCACGCGAACACGCGCCTGGTTACTGCGCGAAACCGGCTGCAGTCTCCCTCCGGCTCCGGCCTGGCTCTGTCCCGTCTGGAACTCGCGGAGGCTGTCACCGCGTACCTTTGGGCCACCTACGAGGATGATGATCCTGTCGATGGCGCCTACATTGGGCAACTCGAACAGGGCCGGATTCGGTGGCCGCGCGCTCGCCGCCGTGAGGCATTGAGGGCAGTCCTCGGGGTGTCCACTGACGCCGAGCTGGGATTCTTTCACGGTCCGCGGGGCCCGGTCGCCCGTGGTGAGGACCCGCGAACGAGAGTGGCGCAGCGCCTCAGCCGGATGCAGATGGCGACCAGCGCCGAACCAGCACAGCTAGGACGCGCGCCAGGAGACCCGGACGCGCCGACGGTGCCGTGGCACCTACCCCCGGAATTGCGTGACGGTTCGGGCCTGGACGTTGCCAATAGTCTTTACGACGGCAATCAGCCGCCTGGCACAGTCGGTGTTCACGTTCGTCGGCGGACGTTGTTGTGGGGTTTGGCAACGGTTACCGCTGCTGCGGGTCTGCTTTCCCCACAGTCGGCGGCCCGTCGCCGGATCGGTACTTCCGATGTGGCGCGACTCAACGCCCTGATCACGCTTTATCGCACCACGGACCATCAGTTCGGCGGTGGCGCGCTGGTCGACGACGTCGGCGTGTTCGCCGAGTCGGTGTCGGCGTTACTCGACCAGAGGGTTGACGAACGGCTCCGACCGAAACTGGTGACGGCAATCGCGAACGCCCGTGACCTGGCTGCATGGACCGCTTTCGACGCGTGTCGGCACAGCGATGCGCAGCGGCACTTCGCGGCGGCGGAACGGTACGCGATCGAGTCCGGTGACCGGCAACTGGTCGCGCACATCCGATATGGCCAGGCAAAGCAGATGCAGCACCTACGTCACAACCGGGAAGCGCTGGAGATCCTGCACCTGGCGCACCACCGGCTCAACCCGACCCCAGCGATGACCGCGATCCTGTCCGGCGCGCAAGCGGCGTCATTGGCCGCGCTCGGCGACGCCGAGGGCGCGGAACGCGCGCTGGGCACCTCCAGCGAGGCGTTCACCCGCGTGGCCCCGGGAAGCGAACCCGAGTGGCTCGGCTTCTTCGACGAAGGGGAACTACTCGCGCAGTACGGCCGGGTCTACCGTGACCGTGCCCGCGCCGACCAGCGGCACGGCGAGGCAGCGGTGTCCTGGGTCAGCGCGGCGATCGAGGCATTCGGGCCGCAGAGCGTCCGCAGTACGGTCCTGAACCAGGTGGGCCTTGCCAGCGCGTACTTCCTCGCGGGCGCTCCTGAGCTGGCGCTTCAGGCCGGGAACCGGGCCCGGGTACACGCCACCGCGGTCGTGTCGCCACGGGTCCAGGAACGACTCGCCAACCTGCGCCGCGACGCCCACCCGTACCGTGCCGTGCCAGAGGTCGCCGACTTCCTCCACACCCTGCCCACCGTGGCCGTCAGCAGCCGATGAGCGGCGGTGACGGACGGTTCACCGAGCAGGCCATGCGGCAGAGCCTCACTCGGATCGCCGAGAAGATCGACGTCGACGCCTCCGGTACCGACCTGCTACGGCTGACGAACAACGCCGTGTTCATGCTGCCGGCCGCAGGACTGGTCGTACGGATAACCCGAACACACCGACTACACGCTCGCGTACACAAGGTTGCCGCGCTCGGCGCATGGTTCAAGACCGTCAACGCGCCGACGATCCGGCTCGCCGGCGGGATCGGCCAGCCAGTCGTCGACGGGCCGCTGCTCGCCACGGTGTGGGAGTACGCCGACGGGCCGGGACGGCACCCGGACGCTGCCGACCTTGGCGCCGTCCTGCGGGAGTTCCACAGTCTTGAACCGCCGCCTCACCTGCTGCCGCAATGGGATCCGATCGGTGACGCCCGCACACGGATGACTGACGCCGAAGGCCTCGACGCCCGCGATCGCGACTACCTGCTGGAATGGTGCGCCCGGCTGGAACCGCAGCTCCGGGACTTCGCCGCACGCGGCAACCGGCGCCTGGTCCATGGCGACGCGCACGAAGGGAACCTCGTACGCGATCGATCGGGACGGGTCCTGCTGTGCGATTTCGACGCGACCTGTGTCGGGCCGTGGCAGGTCGACCTGGTGCCCGCACCCGCGAATGAAGCCCGGTTCGGGCGCACCGGCGGACACACGGCGCTCGCCGCAGCGTACGGATACGACATCACTCAGGACCCGCATTGGCCCCTGTTACGTGAGGCCCGGGAACTGAAGATGATCGCTGCGGCGGTGCCGTTGCTGGCCAGCGCACCCGGTGTCGCCGACGAGTTCCGCCTGCGTCTGGACTCCGTCCGTTCCGGCGACGAGACGGTGCGGTGGACAGCGTTCGGTGACCTGCCTCGCTGACGCGGCCACCTCGTACGTTGGGCATCCGCTGGAACCCGAGCTCCTGAAACGTAGGCATTAGGTTCCGGGCAGTTCGGCCCCCGGGGCTTCGGCGACGTCCTCTCCGACGATCGCCCACAGCGCCTTACGGTGTGCGGCGAGGGCAGCCCGCCCTGCGGTGGTGAGGGACAGGTAGGTGCGGGTCCGCCGGCCGACGAAGGCTTTGCGTACCTTGAGGTAACGGGCCTGTTCGAGTGCGGTGATCTGTTTGGAGAGCGCCGAATCGGACACTACGACGATGTCTCGGATGGTGGCGAAGTCCGCCTCGTCGACAGCCGAGAGCGCGGAGACGATTGACAGTGTGATTGGCCGATGGATGAGCGGATCCAGCGACAGCCGCGGGTGATATCCGGTCGAACTCACCCTCCTGCACCACTCTCCGCGTGCCATTGCGACAGTTCGCGCGCACCGCAGACGGCGACCGCGAGGCCGGTCAGCACGGCGCCGCCGGTCCACCAGGCGTACGAGCTGGGGAATATCGCGTCCCCGACCGTCAGCGTCACCGAGAGCAGCACCGCGGCCAGCCCGAGCAGGGCGGCGTTGGCTGACCGGCTGTGTCGTGGTGTCGCCGATCGGCTGGCCGAGTACACAGTCGCCGTCATGAGCGGGACCAGCGCAAGCAGCATGACGATCACGAACCCGCCGCCCCGCCCAGCCAGTAGCGGCCCGCCGAGGAGCGCGACCACAAGCGTCACGGCCAGACCAAGGACGAGGTAGACCACCGCGCCGCCCTGGCCGCGTCGGCGTGCCGCGGCGGCAGCGGCATCCGAAGTCTGAAGAGCTTCCCGTGCGAATGCCGGATCCATGTGCCTACCTCCGCGCTCCCGCCCGATCTCCCCTTTCAAGCTAGCAAACACTTGCCAGAGTGGAAACCGTCAATGCTCGAACGGGTCCTACGGGATGTGTCCCTGACGCTGCGCCTCAGACGACAGGACAAGAGGCCTTCCTCGCAGAGGTCTCAGAGGTTCGGTCCATACGCGAGCGCGTCGGGAAGTGCGCCGGCCCCGTCCGCCGTCCGCTGATCTGGTCGCAACCCCGACCTTGAACCGGGCTGTCCACGCCGCCATTCCAACGGATGAAAACCCACTTCAGCACCGGTCCCGCGGCTAACTCACCTGGTTTTTCACCGGGTTAGTCGAGGTTCCCCGTTTGCGGACCGATCAGTGATCGTAGGCACACAACCCGCGACATACCGGTGTCGTGGTGACCCGCCGACGTACCGGGACAGCCCATCCCGGGAGTGCGGCCGGTCCGCCGTCGAGGAGGATTGATGATGCCGCCGCATGCCGACGCGGTCCTGTCCGGGCTGGGGTCCTCGCCGCTGTTTGCCCTCGTACTTGAGGTATATCGCCGCCATCGCGCTGACGTCGGCGGACGCTGCACTTCCTGTGGCGTCTGCCCATGCCGGGTACGGGGTTACGCCGAGCGGGTGATGGCAGCGGCTGGCATCCAGCCTGCCGAAGCCTCCAAACGAGCGTCGTGCGGCGCTCGGCCGGAACAGCTGAACGTGACGCGGGCATTCCCCCGGTCACGGCAGTGTGCCCGAGGCTCCATCCGGACCCGTGGCCGTGAGCCGCAGGGTGGGGCAAACCGCACCGGGCCCGCCGCGCGTATTCGCAATCGACGACCGCGTACGGCGCCGGCGGTCCCGGCAACCCGCCCTGCGCGCCCCTGAGCCGCGCCCGCCGTCACTGCCGACCCGAAAGGCGTGGCGGCGGGTTGCGCACCAACTCGCCCAAAGGACTGTCCCCCCGGCGTGGCTGGGCTCGAGCTGGCCGCCGCGCTGCTCGGCGAAGCTGCCGGCCTTGGCCGAGGCACCCTCGGTTCTTCCCCTTTGCACCGCTCGGATCGGCACCCCATCGGAGGAATCCCGTGCGACCCGCGACCCACCCCTCGTTGGCACCTCTAACCGCAGGCAATCCAGATCCGCTCACCCAGTTCGGCTACCAGCCGACCCTGCCGCGCACCCTGCGGACCCGTGACCTGGCGTTCTACGGGCTGATCTTCATGGTGCCCATCGCGCCATTCGGCATCCTCGGCAGCGTGTTCAGCGCGTCCGGCGGAATGGTCGCACTGGCCTACGCGGTGGGCATGGTGGCGATGCTGTTCACGGCCTCCTCGTACGCGCAGATGGTGAAGGCGTTCCCGATGGCCGGCTCGGTGTATTCCTACGCGGGCCGTGCGATCGCCGCGGCGGTCGGGTTCCTGGCCGGGTGGACCATCCTGCTCGACTACTTCCTTGTGCCGGGCCTGCTCGCGCTGGTCGCGGCGGTGGCCATGAACGCTGTTACACCGGCGGTGCCGGTGTGGGCGTGGATCGCCGTGTTCGTGCTGGGCACCACCGCCGTCAACATGCGCGGGATGAGGTTGACCGCGGCGATGGTCCGAATCTTCCTGATCGGGGAGCTGGTGGTGCTGGCCCTGTTCCTGATGGTCGGCGTGGCCGCGATCGTCGCGGGCAAGGGCAACGGCCTGCCGGCGAACGCGGCGTGGTTCGACAGCGCCACGTTCTCCTGGCCGGTCGTGGCCGCCGCGGTGTCGGTGGCGATGTTGTCCTTCCTGGGCTTTGATGCGATCTCGTTGTTGGCGGAGGACAACAAGGGCGCTCCGAACCAGATCAGCCGGGCCATGATCGCTGCGCTGGTCCTGGCTGGTGCCCTGTTCATCGTCCAGACCTGGGTGGCCGCCCTGCTGATCCCCCATCCGGGCGCGCTGGTGGCCGACGGCGACCCGGCGGGAACGGCGTTCTACGACGCGGCCCGCGTAGCAGCGCCCTGGCTGGGCGCGCTGACCGCCGTGGCGACCGCGCTGGCCTGGGGAGTGGCCAACACCCTGGTCGCGCAGGTCGCCACGACCCGGCTGCTGTTCGCGATGGGCCGGGACAGGCAGCTACCTGCGTTCCTGGCCAAGGTGTCGCTTCGCAGAGCGGTGCCGGTCAATGCCTACCTCGTCGTCGCCGCCTTGTCGCTCGGCCTGGGCCTGTACATGGCCTCCCGGGACGACGGCATCGGCTTGCTTGCCTCGATGGTGAACTTCGGTGCGCTGGTCGCGTTCATTACCCTGCACGTCTCGGTGATCTGGCACTACCTTGTCCGGGGTCGTGACCGCAGCCGCGACCGAAGCCTGTGGTTCCACCTTTTCGTTCCCCTCGTCGGCATCGGCCTGCTGGTGCTGGTAGCGATCAACGCGAACGTCATGGCGCAGCGGGTCGCGTTGATCTGGATGGGCGTCGGCGTGGTGATCCTGGTCGGCCTGTACGCGACGGGCCGCAGGCCCCGCCTGGCCGGGCAGGGCCGCTGACATGGCCGACGTCGTGGAGTACGCGCCGCAGGCCCACCAGCTGGCCTACACGTTCGGCGGCCGTCAGCCGGTGCTGCGGGTGGAGCCTGGCACGGTCATGCGGATCCACACCGAGGACTGCTTCGGCGGCGCCGTCCGAACCATGGGCGACCTGCCCAGCCAGGTGTGCCGGTTCCCTGAGCTCAACCCGGTGTCCGGACCGTTCTACGTGGCAGGGGCGGAACCCGGCGACACCCTGGCCCTGCATCTGGTGTCGCTGACCCCGGCCCGCGACTGGGGCGTCAGCTCCACGTTCCCGCACTTCGGCGCGCTGACCAGCACGGCCCAGACCGCGACGTTGCAGCCGCCGCTGGAGGAACGGGTGTGGCGCTACGACATCGACACCGCGGCGGGTACCGTCCGGTACACGGCCCGCCGCTCGGACTACACGGTGGACCTGCCCCTCGCGCCGATGCTCGGCACCATCGGGGTGGCCCCAGCCGCCGGCGAGACCCGGATGACCATCGTCCCCGATCTGCACGGCGGGAACATGGACACCCCCGAGCTGCGGGCGGGCACCACCCTGTACCTGCCGGTGAACGTGCCTGGGGCGCTGTTCGCGGTCGGTGACGGCCACGCCCGCCAAGGCGACGGCGAGGCGTGCGGCGTCGCGGTGGAGACAGCGATGACCGTGGTGCTGATTCCCGAGGTCATCAAGGGCATAGCCACCCCCGCTCCGCGGCTGGAGTCCGACACGGCGCTGATGTGTGTCGGCTCCGCACGCCCGCTGGAGGACGCCTACCGGACGAGTCACACCGGCCTGGTGCGGTGGACGACCGAACTGACGGGGCTAGAGACCCTGGACGCCTACCAGCTTGTCTCCCAAGCCGGCCGGTCCCCGGTCGGCAACGTCTGCGACCCGAACTACACGATCCTCGCAGTGATCGACAAGGCGTACCTGCACGGTGCTGCCGCGTATGGCGGCGCCCACGACCGGCTGCGGGCGCTCGCCGCCCACCACGATCCGGGCAGGGGGTGAGCAGGGTGCAACGGTTACCGCTACGCGCTGAGTTGTATCTGCTTGCCCACGACGAAGACCGCACCGATCTGCGGCCTTGGACTAACCTGCCGGCGCTCGGAATCGCGCTGGTCGGCGCCTGCCTGATCGACCTGGTCATCACCGGCTGGATCGACGTAGCCGACGACCATGTAAGCCCGCGCACCGCAAGCAACCAGTGGACCGGCGACTACGCCAGTGATCTGGTCCTGCACACCGTGCGGGTTCCGCCGCCAGGGCCGACGGTTGCGGATGTGCTGCACCGGCACAGCCCTGACATGTACCAGCAGACCACGAACCTGCTCCTCCACAGCGGGATCCTGCGCCGTACCCGTCGCCGTCTGCGCGGCTCCCGCTACCAACTGGTCGAACCGATGGTCGTACCCCGTGCACGCGGCGCGCCACGGCAAGCCGTCGAGTATCCCGAGCGCAGCGACCTGCACACCGACGCGCTGTGCGCGCTGATCCGCAGCACCGGCCTGGAGTCGATCCTGTACCTCAGCCTGCCGGCCAGCCAGCTGCGGGCGCGGCTGGATGCCATCACCAACGGCATCCGTACCCGTTTCGGCGACCCACGCCTGCACGCCATCCCCGACATCACCGCCGCCGTGGACACCGCCATCGGCGCCTTGTCCGTGGCGGTCTACCGCTGACCCCCTAACCGCTGGCCGCGCCGCCGTCCCCGTCGGCGGTGCGGCCAGCCCCCAGAAAATGCATCGCCTGCGGGGTCATGACCCCGCAGGCGATGCATCCCGTCGATCGGAAGGAAGGCCGGTGCCACCTCTACCCGCGACATCCCCACCACCGATGCGGATCGGATACAGCTGCTGGGGGTTCCTCGCCAACGGCGTCCTCGACACCCCCGACGGTGGCCGCAGCTACCGCCGGCCGTTCCTGGACGCTCTCCGGCAGTACGGGCACCAGGTGGTGTTGTTGCAGGCCAACCGGGACCTGATCGAGGCGGGCACCGATCTGACCGGCGCCTACTGTTTCGACGACGGGCTGCCCGAGCTGGACGCGGTCGTCTACGAGTGGCGGTGGCCGCTGCCCGGGCGTAACACCACCGAGTGCGCGACGCCGGGGCATACCTGTGACCTGCACCGCCAGCAGCAGTTGTTGGATCACTACACCGACGCGCTCGCCCTGCCCACGATCATCTGGGACCAGGACCGGTGGCTGCCAGCCGACGATCCGCTGCGCAGCAGGCCGAACATGCGGGTGGCCGAGTACGCGCTACACCCCACGCCGGGGGCGGTCACGGTGGCCTGCCCCGTCCCTGACCAGTTGCTCGACGCCGCCGACCCGGACCGGCTCGCCGCGCGTCCTCGCGGCCTGCCGCTGGCGTACGTGGGCAACCAGTACGGCCGCGACGACGCGTTCGCGCGCTACTTCGCGCCGGCCGCCGCGCACCTGGCCCACCAGGTCGCCGGGAAGTGGCACGACACCGAGGCGTGGCCACACGTGCGGTTCACCGGGCGGGCCCGGTTCGACGAGGTCGCCGCCCTGCACGACCGGTCCCTGGCCACGGTCCTGCTGCTGCCCGAGCGGTACCGCACCGTCGGCCACCAGACCTCGCGGCTGTTCGAGGCGGTCACCTCCGGATGCCTGCCGCTGACCCCGGCCGACACGGTCTGCGCCGACCGGTTCACCCCGCAAATCCTGCACGTGCGCGACAGCGGCGAGGTGCTCGACAAGGTCCGCTGGCTTACGCGGATCGCCGGTACCGCCGAGCACGCCGACCTGATCCGGGCGTGCCTGGAGCACCTCGACCCGTTCCGGGCCAGCACCCAGGCCGCCGTCCTGCTGACCGCCGTAACCACCCTCGCCGGCGCCGGCCGGCCCGTCCCTCACTGGAGCCGCTGATGCTCACGCCGGCCGAGTTCGCCACGTTCACCGAGGCCTACACCGCGGTGCTGCGCCACCTCCTGGACCACCCCGAGTACAAGACGGCCGGCCGCGGCAAGGACGCGCTCGAGGTCCCGAACATCAGCTTCCGGCTCACCAACGCCATCCAGCGCACCCCGTACCTGGCCGCGCGCCGGGCGAACATCGCGTTCAACTACGCCGAGCTGCTGTGGTACGTCGCCGGCCGCGACGACATCACCATGATCAGCTACTACGCGCCGCGGCTGGCGAAGCTGTCCACTGACGGCCTGACCCTGACCGGCACGGCGTACGGGCCGCGGCTGTTCCGTCCGGACGGGCCTGATGGGCTGTCGCAGTTCGACCGGTGCGTCAAGGCGCTGGAGCAGGACCGCGACAGCAAACGCGCCGCGATGATCATCATGCGTCCGCACGAGGCGATCGGGCCCGACAATCCCGATGTCGCCTGCACCCTCGGCCTTCAGTTCATGCTGCGCGGTGGCCGGCTGCACGCCACCGGCTACATGCGCGGCAACGACGCGGTGATCGGCCTGCTCTGCGACACGTTCTCGTTCACCATGATCCAGGAGCTGGCGGCGCGCAGGCTTGGTGTCCCGGTCGGCAGCTACACCCACCACGTCGGATCGATGCACATCAACGTCCTCGACCGGGAGAAGGTGGCGGCGATCCTCGCCGAGGCCGACGCCGGTCCGGCGCCGCGGTTCCCGGCGCCGCAGATGCCGGGGCTCAGCTCCGCCGAGCTCGAGCTGCTGTTGCAGTGGGAGGCCGTGCTGCGTGCCGGCGCGGGCGAACTGACCGGCGACACCGTGACCGCCCTGCCGCTGCCGCACTACTGGCAGCAGGCGCTGCTGGTCTTCCAGGCGTACCAGCAAGTCCAGGCCGGTCATCCGGTCACGACGGACATCGCCGCGGCGTTGACGCCCGCGCACCGCTGGCTCCTGGCCGCCCGCTGGCCCGACCGGATCACCGCCGACTACCCGCCCACCACACCGTCATGAGCACGCTGCGCCGTGTCGATTGGCGGTTCTGGACCGTCATCCTGATCAAGCCCGACTGCCTGGCCAGGGACCTGCTCGACCCCGTGCTGGCCATGGTCGAGCAGCACCTGCGGGTGCTGCACGTGACGAAGGTGTACCCGACGCAGGCGCAGATCTTCACCCACTACGCCGACATGCTGCCCCGCTCCGCCGAACTCCGCCGCGACGTGCCGGCCGAGCTGACCCGCATCTACGTCGGCCGGCAGGCCGCCGTCGCGCTCGGCTACGGCCCGGACGCGGCCCGGCGCCTGCGGGCACTGCTCGGGCCGACCGACCCGGCCGCGGCCGGCCCCGACACGATCCGCGGCCGGTACGCCGCCGACAGCCTCGCCAAAGCCACAGCCGAGGGCCGGCTGATCGACAACCTGATCCACAGCTCCGACACCAGCGACGACGCCGCCGCGGACTTCGCCACCTGGTTCGGCCCCGGCAACGAGCACCTGCTCCTCACCCCCACGCCCATCCTCGCGAACGGAGACCCTCAATGACCGAGACCGGAACCGCAGCCCCGCCGCTGCTGCAGATCTCTCCCGGCCCGCGCGAGCTGAGGCTGATGCCCCCGGCCGAGCAGACCGACCTGGACCCCTACATCGCGCAGATCATCGGCAACCGCAAAAGCGGCCTGTCGCTCAACCACATCGTCGGCTGCACCCTCAACTGCGGCTACTGCGTTCGACACTTCTGGGGCAACTTCGACATGAAGATCCCGCAGCTGCTCGTCTCGACCGACGAGGCGATCGAGCTGCTGATCAACCATCCGATGTTCACCCCGCACACCACGCCGCTGCAGATCTTCAACAAGGCCACCGACCCGTTCCTGCCCGGCGTCAAACCGCACCTGTTCCACGTCCTGGCCGCCCTCGACGCACGCGGCTTCACCAACCACATGCTGGTCATCACCCGGTTCAAGGTCACCGCCGACGACATGGCCTTCCTGGAGAGCCTGACGCATCTGCGGGTCACGCTCCTGTTCACCTACTCCGGGATCACCGACGCCCGGATCGAGCCGATCTCCAAGAGCGGCATGACCGTCACGTCGATCCGGACTGCGGCCGAGCACCGCCGCCGGACCGGGGTGATCCTGTACTGGCGGCCGATCACCCCTGGCTGGAACGACACCCCTGAGACTATGGCGCACGTCCTGGACGTCGGCCGCGACGTCGACGCGCTGGTGTTCACCGGCCTGTACCACAAGCAGGAGAACGCCGCCTACCTGGAAAACCTCGGGGTAACCGTCCCGTACAGCGAGCAGGAGTATCACCGCCGCAAGACGATGGCCGCCGACCTTGACCAGCGCGTCGTGGCCGCGTGGCGGGCCTCGGGCATCACCACCCCGCTGTTCCGCAAGACCTCCTGCGGGGTCGCGTGGGCGCACCGCACGTTCGACTACAACGGCCATTGGGGTGTCCGGGAACTGTGCGACATCTGCCCGCTGGAACAGCAGCAGCGGTGCGCGGACGCGCTACGCCGGCCAACCGACAACGACATGCAGCAGGTCTTGGACCACTTCGGGTTCGACACCCCGTGGATCCTGGACGACGGGCACGTGTGGACCAGCGGCCTCGGCGAACAACGCCGCTACGCGATCCAGCACACCGTCAATTACCAGATCTGGGACATCGAGACCCCACACGTGCTCGGCGGTCACGGCCGGTCCAGGACCGGCCACGCCCTGGACCCCACCCAGTCCGCGGACTTCCAACGGGTGAGGCGCACTTTCGCGCTGGCCGCACGCACCGAAGACGACTGACCCGGCCGGTACGGTGATGGCGGTGAGCTCCGGAACCCGGCCCTGGCACACGGCGAACCTCGTGGCGCTCGACCTGGAAGGCAGCGGCGCGCAGGAACGCGACGACGAACAGATCCTCGAGATCGCCGCGATCCGCCTGATCGACGGCCGCCCGGACCTGCCCACCGCCTACACCACCTGCATCGACCCGGGACGGGCCATCCCGGCCCGACCGTGGATCTCGCCCGGCCTGGCCGGGCTCGCCCTGCAAGGCGAGCCGACCCTGGACGACGTCCGCGGTGACCTGATCGCGCGGTTGAGCGGCGTCTGGCTGGTGGGGCACAACATCGGGGTGGACTGGCGGCTGCTGCATCGGCACCTGCCGACCCTGACCGTCGCCGGGCTGATCGACACCCGTCGCCTGGCGAAAGCCGCGGCCGTGGCCGGCAAGCTCGGCCTGTCCAACTTGCTCACCCACCTCGATCTGACCGGCGACGTCGCCGCGGCCGCGCCAGGCAGCCGACCGCACCGCGCGCTGTGGGACACCACCGCCGCGGCGCTGCTGCTCGGCGCACTCATCCGCCGACACTTCACCGCCGAACCCACGCTGCAGCAGCTCGTCGACGTCGCCGGCATTCCCACGGAGACAGCCGCTGCTGCCCGCGCTGCCATCGCGGCGCCGCCACAGCAGAGCCTGTTCGACTAGACGAGTAAGTCCTAACTGAGGTCAGTGGTCGTACGCGATCAAGGACCTGGTGAGCTGCTGGCCGGTTGCGCGGTTGTGCCAGATGGCGGCGGTCATGGCCAGTAGGCGTTGAGCGATGCGGGCGCCGACGCCTTCGATGCTGCGGCCGCCGTGGAGTTCGAGGTCGAGCTGGCCTTTGAGCGTGTCGTTGACCGATTCGATGAGCTGTCGGATCGGTTTGAGTAGGTGTTCGCCTACGCGTGGGGTGCGGTTGCGGTACGACGGTCGCAGCAGCCGCACCCCGCGTTCGGCCAGCCACCGGTCGAGTTCGGCGGAGACGTATCCCTTGTCGCCGATGATGACCAGGCCGCTGCGGCCGGACAGCAGGCTCGGGTCATCCTCCAGGACCGCGGTCAGGACCTGCCGTTCGTCGATGTTCGGGGTGGCCAGGGCCCAGGCGATCGGCAGACCGGCAGGAGTACAGATCAGATGCAGCCGCAGCCCCCAGAACCAGCGCGAATGCGACGGGCAGTAGCCGTATCCGGCCCACCCGGCCAACGCGGAGCGGCGTGCGGTGGGCCGGGACCGGCCGCACTCGACCGGGGTGGAATCGACCACCCACGCCGAGTCGGCCCACAGGTCGGTGTCCGCGGCGACCGCGCGGATCGCCCGTTTCAACAGCGGTAACGCCGCCCGGAGCCGCTTGTTGTAGCCCGACTGGCCGGGCAGGTACGGAAACGCCCCGGGTAGCGCTCGCGGCACGAACCGCAGCCACCGCGCTTCTGAGCGCACCCCCAGCAGTACCTGCGCGACGGCAAGGGTCAGCAGTTCCGCCTCGGACAGCTTCGGTGGCCGCCCCGTCCTGCGGGGCTGTCCCAGCCAGTCATCGATCTTCACGTACAGTGCGGTCAGAAGGGTGTTGATGTCTGTCGTCACAAACGGATCATCGACACCCTTCGTCATGACCGCCACTCAGGGGTACTTCGGACTTACTCGTCTAGGCCCAGCGGCAGCGCCGGCCACCATAGGAGAGGCCACCCCCTGCCATGACCACTGCACCCGCCACCGCCGACACCCTCACCATCGGCGGTGCCCTGCCCGTCCGCCGGCTCGGCTACGGAACGATGCAACTGACCGGGCCCGGCCACTGGGACCTTCCCGCCGATCCGGCCGCCGCCGTCACCGTGCTGCGCACTGCCGTGCACGGCCTCGGCATCAACCACCTCGACACCGCCGACGCGTACGGCCCGCACACCGTGGAGTCCCTGATCCGCGAAGCGTTGCACCCCTACCCAGACTCGCTAGTGATCGCGTCCAAGGGCGGGCTGACCCGGCCCGGACCGAACATCTGGCGGCCCTGCGGCCGACCGGAATACCTGACCCAGAGCGCGGAACTGAGCCTGCGCCGCCTCGGCCTCGACTGCCTCGACCTGTACTACCTGCACCGCGTCGACGCCAACGTGCCACTCGCCGATCAGCTCGGCGCGCTGGTCGAGCTGCGCCAGGCCGGCAAGATCCGGCACATTGGCCTGTCGAAGGTCACCGTCGACCAGGTCGAGCAGGCCCGCACCATCACCGACATCGCCGCCGTGCAGAACCAGCACGGGCTGACCACCACCGACCCCGTCCTCGACTACTGCGAACGCAACGGCCTCGCCTACGTCGCCCACAAACCGTTCGACGCTGGCGCGGACCTTGCCCGGACCGGCGCTGGCGCCGCGGACACGCCCGCGCCAGGGACAATCCTGCGGACGCTGCTGCAGCGCTCGCCGGTGATGCTGGTCATCCCCGGTACTGCTTCCCTTGAGCATCTGCGCAGCAACTGCACCGTCGACGCCAGGACCACCTCGAACGGCGCTACCACGATCGTGATGCCGGAAATTCCCGGTCGGTGAGGCGGGTTAGCCATGGCCGGTCGCGGCCTTCGGCCCCTCGGCGCGGCCGGCAGTTGCAGGTCGCCGGGTGCCCTCAACGGCCGGCCGCAGCCTCACCCTGTTGGCCCCACCCGGGGGTCTCGCCGGGATGTAGCTATGGACTCTCGTCGAGCCGGTGTCCGTTCAACCAACCCCGAACCCAGCCGATTGACTGTGGACGGTCGCCGGTCCCGGTGCGGCAGAACTCCTCCAGAGCCTGACGGACATCGGGTGCCGGGAGAGTGCTTCGCCGGTCGTGGAATCTTGGTTCGCAGGGGTCTGCCAGGACTCGGGGGTCGAGGTTCGGCGGCTGCGGGTTGTCGGACACCCAGATGTGGTCGTAGATGTCGCCGCTCTTGGGGAAGTTCTTCGTTGCGTGCCAGATGAGGGCGCCGTAGCCGGTGGAGCGGTTGACGGCGACGCGTAGGTGGTTGGCCGGCAGGTCATCGTCGGTGAGACGCCGGTCAGCGACCATGAACTGTGCGTCCTCGCCGGGGTCTTGGAACTGCAGCGAGTCGACGGTCACGGCGCCCTCGGAAGCAAGGTTCTCGGTTACCTCGGTGATCAGTGCGTCCATTTGCGGCCAGGTCTCCGCGTATTGCCACTTGTTGTGGATCACCACGTTGAGAATCATGTGTTGCTCCAGAACGTTCGGGCGCCGCGACGCCCGTGATTGTCACGAGCTCTTGGATTCGGTGTCCTTTCGGGAGGATTGCGGCGGTGGCCTGTCCCCAGTGCCAGCGGCGGCGTCGTCTACTTGGCGTCCAGGGTTGCGCCGAGGTAGGTGATGGCGGCGGAGAGATCGGATTCTGTCACGTGCAGGGGGTCGGTTCCCGCGGTGATCAGGACCCCTCCACCGTTGGTCTGCTCAGCTCGGATGCCTGGCGGTGGGGATAGTGCAGGAGCCTGGCTGAGGTAGGTCTGCCATCCGGCGAAGGGGCGGCCAGCCTCGGCCTTCTGATGATCGCGCATGGTGAAACTGGCGAAGGTCGCCCAGTCCGGCTGCCAAAACTCGATCACCGACGCGAGAATCCGGTTCGCGCTCCGGGCGTCGTAGAGATCAGTCGTCGCGTCGGATACCTCCGGCAATTCCAGAAAGAAGTGGTTCATGATCCCTTCGACCGTCGGCGCAGCGCCGCACTTCGTGCTAAATGACGCCGACAAGGAGTTGTTGTTCCACGCGCTGACTCTGAACCCGAGGTCCGCGATGACCTCACCGCCGACGTCAGTGCGGTTGCGGCCGGCCAACAGCAGCGCATCCAGACTCTGCACGTCGGTGTCAATCGGCTGGCGGGCAGCTGCTCGGCTCGATCCCTTGCGATACCAGCGCGACAGGAGCTCGTGAGTATTGCCGAGGCTCGTCAGGCAGGCTTCGAGCCGGGCCGCGCACTGCCCCGACGTCTCGGCACGGGCACCCCAATAGGCACCCACGAAAAACCGGTCTGCCATCCCGACCCCCTACGGCACAACGACGATCTTGATTCCAGAGATCCCCTGGTCGGTGAAGAGGTTAGCAATGGCGGTCGCGGCGTCCGGCTCCGCGACATGCCACTCGATCTTGGCGCCGTGAGCGGCCCTGAGTTGCCTTTCTGCCTGATCGACGAGGGCGTCTGCGCCCTTGTACCAGCCGACGAAACGTCCGTCCTTGACGAAGGTCGCGTAGCCCGGTCCCTTGGCGTCGATGAGTACGCCGGCGCGGAAGCCGTCGAACTTGACGCCGTTGAGGCTGTAGCCGATGCCGTGGGGAACCCCGGTGATTCGTCCCTGGTACGCGGCGGCCCGCGCGGACATGCTCTCGTAGACGCGGCTCCAGGTACCTGGACCGCTGAGGTCGACCCAGCAGCCGGCATTGGCGGCCATGGCCTTCCTGGACGTGGCCGCCGCAGCCTTCGCGGCGGCGGTCAGCCGCGCCGGGGCGGCCGTTCCGAAGCAGCTCGACTGGAGCCCGTGGTAGATGTCGTCTTCAAGCTTGGTGAGGGTGGCCGTGGAAATGTCGGTCGCCCGCATCGCCTCGTAGGCTTCACCGACCCCGGCGCCGGTGCGGGCCGCGATCCGCATGGCCTTGATCCCGCGGGCGGCGCCGCCGACCGCGGCAGGCAGGACAATGTCAGCGGAGACCCAGGCGCAGGAGACAGCCCAGTCCTTGGCCTGGCCGGTATCGAGTCGCCCGTCGGTGATGGTGACGCCCTTGGCACAGGTGACGTAGTCGCTGATCATCGCGTCGACCAGGTGCTGGGCAATGTTCAGCACGTCGCTGCGGTCGAGCTGCGCGGTCTGCTCGTGGTACGTGTCGACCGGCACGGTGGCGATCTGGTCGGTGACGGCACTGCCCGGACAGGTCGTGTCGTTCAGGTCGGGGCAGGTGACCAGGACGAAGTCGATGGTGCCGGTGATGTGGTGCTTGACGGTCGTCTCGCAGTACCGCGATCCACTCAGTGGCGGACACACGATCGGTGTCTGGCTGACGATCTGGTCGGTGACGTGCGGCAGCGCCTGGACACTGCCCTCACCGGTCGGCGAGTTCACCGCCATCGCGGCGCGAGCCTGGTTGTCGGCGTTACGTTCGGCCTGCTCCGCAGCCTGCTGGGCCTGCTGGGCGTCTTCGAGAGCACGGGCCGCGGCGGCCTCGGCGGCCTCGGCGTCGCGTTCGGCGCGGTCGGCGGCGTCGCGGGCGTCGGCGGCGGCCGCTTCTGCGCTGTCGGCGGCGGCGCGCGCGGCGGCGGCGTCGCGTTCGGCCTCGTCGGCGGCGGCCCAGGCGGCACTGGCCTCGTTGGCCGCCTCGGTCGCGTACTGCGCGGCGGCCGCGGCGTCCTGTTGGGCCTGGGCGTTGTACTGGGTGGTCCGGGCATCGGCCGAGGCCGCCGCTGCGGCTTCCCGCGCGGCCTGGGCAGCGGACTTGGCGGCATCCTTGACGCTCTGCCAGGCGGCTTTCGCGTCGTCGGCGGCCTTGGCAGCCGCCTCGGCCGCTGCCTTCGCGTCGGCGGACGCCCGGCCGGCCGCGTCGTGGGCGGCCTGCGCAGCGCGGGTCGCTTCCGCCGACTTGGCGTCGGCGGCGGCGGACTGCTGCTCGGCGGCGGTCTTAGCGTCCTGGCCAACCAGCACGGCCATGCCGGCGGAGGTGTCGGTCTGGACGAACGGACGGCCCATCGCGACCGCGTTGTCGGCAGCCGCGTAGGTCTGCAGCGCGGCGTCGCGGGTCGCGGCGGCCTGGTCAGAAGCTGCGGTGGCCCGGCCCTGCGCCACCGCGGCGTCCTGCAGGGACAGGTTCGCCTGCGTCCGCGCGGCCTGGGCCTCGTCTCGTGCCCGCTGCGCGGCAGCGGCGGCCACCGCTGCTTGCTGCTTGGCCTGCTCGACCGCCTTGGCGGCGGCGTCGGACGCGGCAATCGCGTCGGCAGCAGCGAGGTGCGCCTTCAGCATCTGGGCGTTGGTGGCTGCGGCGTCGGCCTTGGCCTTATCGGCGTCGGCCTTGGCCCGGTCGGCGGCGGCCTGCGCCTCGGTGGCGGCCTTCCGTGCGGCGACCGCCGCCGCGGTGGCCTGGTCGGCGGCGGCACGGGCGTTGCGCGCGGCGGTTGTCGCGGCGTTCGCGGCGGCGCGGGACTCGGTCGCCGCCGCGCGCGCCTCCTGAGCGTCGTCGTCGGAGTCCGCGGCTGCGGCGTAGGACTCCGCCGCTGCGGCCCGTGCCTCGAGCGCGTTCGCGTCGATCGAGGCGTTGACCGCGGTGTTGCGCATGTCGCTGGCGTGCCGCTCGGCCTGCTCGGCGTCCTGCCGTTTACGGGACGCAATGTCGGCCTGGGACTGCGCCTGCTGGTTCTTGCTTGTCGCGACGTCGCGCTGCTGCTCGGCGCGGGTCTGCGCGGCGGCCGCCTTGTCCCGCTGGTTGTCGGCCTCGGCGCGCTTGCTGGCGGCGTTGTCGCGTTCGGTCTTGGCCGCGAGCATCTTGGCGTGCGCGTCCGCGGCCTTGGTCTTCGCGATGTCTTCGGCGGCCTCGGCCTTGACCCGGTCGTCGTGGGCCCGGACCGCCATGTCCGCGGCGATCTGCGCCTGCCCTGACGCGAGCGTCGACGCCTGGTGCGCCTCGTACTGGGCGTACTCGGCTGCCTGCCGGCGGAACTGGGCCTGCACGGCCCGCATCTCTGCCTGCGCCTGCGCCCACAGGGCGTCGCTGTCCGTCCCGGTCGTCTTCGACGCCCGCCACGCGGTGTTCGCCGCGCCCGCGGCGGCCGTGGCCGCGCCGGTCAGGGCTTTGGTGACCTGAACGGACTGGTGGGCGTAGGTCAGACCGCGGCCTGGTGGGACGCCCGCCGCGGCGGCCTTCGTGTTCGCGCTGGCTTGCGCCGCGTCGGCCTTGTTGCCCTCGGCCGTGGCGGCGGTGACGTTCTGATTGGCCTTGCCGACCTGGACGCCGATCCTGTTCTGCGCATCCTTGATCACATTGTTCAGTGCGGTCTGCTCACTGGGGGTGAGCGGGTGCCCCGACGACAGCTTGTTGCGCTGCCAGGCCAGAGCGCGTTCGGCGACCCAGGCCTGACCGATCGACTCGATCATGGCCTCGTTGGCCAGGCGCATCTGGTTCCAGGTGGCGATGTGCGCGTCCACAATCGTCTTGCGGTCGCCGGCCTGGGCACCGCGCTCCGCGTCCCATTCCGACTGTGCGGTCGCGACCACGTCGCTGAGCACGTGGTACGGGTCGGCGGGGTTGGTGATGTCGCACGACGCCCAGCGCGCCTTGATCGACTCCACCTCGACGCGGAATTCCGGGGTGCCGCGCTCGGGTGCTACTCGGGGAAAACCGCCGTACTGCAGGAAACGGCGAGCGTCATCGGCCGAAACGTCCTTCAGCGCCTCCGGGGTGTAGGCCTTGCCGCTTCCCGGCGGGGCGCCCATCAGAACGAACACATCATCGAAGTAGGCGGCGAGCGCCTGCAGGAACGGATCGCTGTTCAGCTTCGCGGCAATGAGGTCGTGGGTCTTGGTCGCCGTCTCCGCGCTGGCTATCGGGACGATGTCGTAGGCACGGTCGAAGTTGATGTGTTCCCAAAGGAACGTGTCCGACGGATAGCCCAGACCGGGTGGGATCACGTCTGCCCCAGGCAGCGGCGCCAACTGCGCCTTCCACGCGGTCTCCTGCGGAACACGCTTGTCCGTCAGCGGGTACTCGGCCACATCGGCGCGGCGCGCGGCGTCGAAGTCGCCGTCCAGGTCCTTCGGATCCCTGGCTGCCTGCAGCAACGACGACGCCGCGAGTGCCTGCGAACGCGGTCCGCCGTGGTGCAACTCCGCGCCCATCTGGCATTGCCACTGACGCTCTTGCTCGCCGCCCACCTCCCGCGGGATCAGCGACCAGTTCGTCATGGTGAACCGGCCCCGGTCGGGACGGTTATTCACGTCCCATTGCGGCCACAGCGACCAGTGCAGCTGTGGAAGCGCGTTACCGGACGTCCGCGTCATCGGTGGCGGCTGCGCCGCGGACACGGTCAACGCCATCACCAGCGTTCCGACCAGCAGCACCACCGACGCCAGCGGACGCCGGCCACCGTTCTTGCGCAGGACGAAGCGCCAGACCCTATGCACGTTGCTTACCCCCGTGAGGAACGCAGACAGCCACCGCGACGCCACCGGTCCATCCATGGACGTCGAATGAGTCCTGAGTAGATCACTCCGCGCCACGAGTCGTCAACGGATCGTCAGCCTTCATCCGCACATGCACGACATTGGACGACACCTACCAACCGGACGACAATGCCGACCGCCGACGCGCGCTACGGTTCGGCTCGTATCGCCAGCGTGCGTGGCAGCGCCGTGCCTGCGATCAAGCCAGCCACAATCACTTGGAGTCGCACCTTCCCCGTTTCGGCGCTCCTGAGCCGCCTCACCGCTGGTCATCCCAAGTTCGCCAGTTGTGCGCCCAGGCTTCCAGCACCAGCCAGGACGCCGATACCCGTCCCAGCCACGATCGCTGACAACGGCATCGGCGAACATCCTCCCCGATCGCGGCGGCAACATCGAGAAAAAGCCTGCTCCGCTCTGACTTGGCCGATGCCAGCACGTAATTGCCACCTTCCCGCGTCCAGGACGGACCGCGCCAGCTGTGGCAGCGGCTACCAATCCGGCCTGCCGGGCCATCGGCAGCCGCCGGGAGGGCGATGCGTCAGTCGGCGCCGGTGGCCCGCCGGGCGGTCTTCAAGCTCACGCGGTAGCTACAGGTGCCTGCTCGGCGCGGATCAGCGTGCCAAGATGTTCACCGGCCTCGGCGAGGTCGACGGGTGCCCCGGCGAGGTCGGCGGCGAGGACGTCGACCGGGTAGCGGGCCATGACGTGGTAGCGAGCAAGGTAGATCACGACCGCGGTGACGGGGTGTCCACTGGGCGGTGCCAGCAACGCATAGGTGAGGACCTGGTCGACGAGGTCGTGGAACTGTTTCGTGTCGTCGAGGTGTCCAGTCTTGAGTTCAACGACTGTCGTTCCGGCGATCAGGTCTGCGACCCGTAGGCCGTCGAGCAGCACGGGGGCGGCGACCACCGGGCCATAGCTGTTCAGCGCGTCCCGAAATCCGGCGAGGTAGCTGGTCCAGAATTCCTTGAACGCAGGTCGGGCGGCCCGCGTTGCGCCAGCCAGGATGGCGAGGGTCTCGCGGTGCCGCAGTGGGGCCCGCAGCTTCCGGTGGGCGTCGTCGGGCGAAGCCACCTGGAGTTGCCGCAGAACGTGGTCGAGGTCGGTGAGCAGGCTACCGACCGTGAACAGTCGGCCCGCCAGCACGCCACCGCAAGTTCTGATCCATGGCTGGTCCGCCTCCACCGGGTGAGGCCGGTATCCGGCGGTGGTCAACAGTATGCGGCGAGCATCTGCGGGAAGGCGGGCGAACAGGTCGGGGTACGGCGGCGTGACGCACAGGTCGAGGGCGAGAGTCCTTTCGACCGCAAGCCCGAAATGCCGTGGGTCGGGCGGGCTAGCGGTGATCGGATTCGGCGCGCGCTGGATGCGCTGGCGCAAGTCGGTAACCAGCTTGGTGCGGTGCGGGAATCGGTGGGCCAGCCACTGCCTCGACGCCGGGGGTTCGGGAGCCGAGCGGAACACGTACGAAACCATCGGGCGCTCCTCGCAGGTTCGGTGTCGTGCCCCTGCTGCCTCGGACTTGTACGCGGGGCAGCACCGGGCAACGCCCACCGGAGATAGGGACGGCGGGACGGACGGCCGACGTGCCGGGGCCACGGGAAATGAAGAAGGTGAGGAGTGCCGCTGGCGGGGTTTCAGCCTCTCGGCATCGATGGCCGACTCGTCAGGCTCCGCAGTCTCACGCGGCGAATCATTATCAGAGCGGTCGTTCGGGCAAGCCGACGTCCGTCTCCGACGCTACGCGGCCGGCGCACCTCCGGGCAAGCATCGACCTGCTTGATATCGCACTGGGGAGGGACGCGTCACGAGTCCGTTGCCCGGACGGCACGAGGACGACGTCGGCTTGTCGCGCAGATCCCGTGGATGGCGTACGGCCGCGCCGGGCGACAGTCAGACCCTAATGGGGCGAGGCCTCGGGCTGTCCCCATGGGTCACGCCGACCACATCTCGTCGCGAAACCGGATGAGAGCCCACCGAGTGGACGGTCCACCTCGAGCATCTTGATCACCGTCAGCCGCACGGATGAGCGCCGCAGCGAAGCCGTTTGACTCCGCTGACCGCGACCGTCCCAGGCATGTGCACCAATGAGGGCCTCACGTGGGAGACTGCCCATGTGGTAAGCGTCCTGGAACGTGAGGTTTTCTCGGAGTCGGAGGCGGCCCGACTGTTACGGGTGCCCCAGTCGACGCTGCACTACTGGCTGGAGGGCGGCGAGCGTCGGGGTCGCAGCTACAAGCCGGTGCTGCGGGCGGAGTCGCGTAGTGGCCGGTCGGTGACTTGGGCAGAGTTCGTCGAGGCGGGACTGCTGCGGGAGTATCGGCGTACGCACGGTGTGCCGATGGTGGAGCTGCGGGCCTTCATCGATCTTCTTCGGGAGAAATTCGACGTGCCGTATCCGCTGGCCGACCGCCGTCCCTACGTCGCGGGCCGCAAGCTGGTCCTGGAGGCTCAGGCCGTGGCCGGGCTCGATCCGGACTACTGTCTTGTCGCTGTCGTCGGTGACCAGTTGCTGTTGACGCCGCCGTCGGCGGCGTTCGTGGAGCGGGTCACCTGGGATGGTGACGTGGCGGCCGGGTGGCGGCCAGCGTCGGATCCGCAGTCCCCGGTGCGGATTCTGCCCGATGTGCGGTTCGGTAAGCCGTCGGTGAAGGGCATCAGTACAGAGGTGGTGTGGGAGCAGGACGACGCGGGCCTGGACGTCGAGGAGATCGCCGGGATGTACCAGCTCGACGTGCCCGACGTGCGGTGGGCGTTGGCGTACGAACTCTCCCAGCGCGCGAATGCCTCGCGCGCGGCGTGAGCAGGATCAAGCCCGCCGAGGTCCGGTTCTACGTTGACGCGGATCTTCTCGGTCTCGCCAGGGTGCTTGCCAATCTTCGTTCCGATGTCACATATCCGGGCGACCCTGGGGCTGTGATCCACAAGCGGTCCCGACCGGCCTGCCCGATCACCTCGCCGGCTGTCAAGGACACGCAGTGGATTCCGGAGGTAGCCGCCCGGGGTTGGCTGATCATCACCCGCGATCGGCATATCCAGGAGCACCGGTTGGAGATTGCCGCGGTCCGGGAACACCGGGCCAGGATGGTCGCGTTGACGGGCGCGGATGCGGGAAGCGTGTTCGCTCAGCTCGAGGTTGTCCTGTGCCGTTGGCGAGACATCGAGCGATGCTGGTCCGAAACACCGCCGTTCATCTACGCCGCGACCCGCACCACCATCAGGGCGATCCCGCTCACCTGATCAAGACAGCTGCGGGCCCAGCAGACTTCGAGGAAGAGCACAAACGTGCGCCTCCAGTTCGAAACCGCTTGCCGGGCCCGACCGAAATGGTCGCCTGCGCGTCGGATCGGAACTGCCCCTCAAGAGGTCTCTATCCGGGTGCACTCAAGCATCCAGACCTGCCACCTCCAAGCGTCCTAGCAGACGCTCCCCGGCATAGACCCTCATCATCCGCAGGCATAAGCCTTCGGTCGATGTCAAAGTGGTGCTGCGTACGCGAGTCACGCTTCGGGCTACTTTGGCGAGGGTCAGTCCGACAGCCTGAGAACCGCCTGTGACACGAACGCACGGCCGTCGCCGCCCTTTCCCGATCTGTGGACGTCGATCGGAAGGCACCTTCCACCGCAGCGGTTCCCGTCCGTTGTCAGCTGGAGGGCTTCGAAGGGGTAGGTGGCGCGCCCTAGCAGACCTCCACCATCCTGTCGCCGCCCCCGGTACGATCGTTCGGAACCACTCAACTGTTGCCGCAGTATGGGGAGCGCGGGGCTATGGCGAAGCAGTGGGAATACCTGGAGCGGCAACCCGGCAGCAAGCTGCGTGAGCCTGTTCCCGACGAGTTCTTCAACGACGCGTCGATTCGTGACGCGCTCGCTGCTTTCGTGCGGGAGGCGGTCCAGAACATCCTGGATGCAACGTGGGACAAGGGAGAGCCCGCCTGGGTGCGCTTCTACGTTTCAGGGGACGAGCATGCAGTTCCACCTGGAAGTGCGGCTCGCTACTTTGAAGGTATCTGGCCACACCTCCAGGAAGCGATGCCTGAAGCGGCTGAGCACGAAGGCGAACCGTGCCGGTACCTCGTAGTGGAGGACTTCAATACCGGCGGGCTGCGAGGTGATCCCGCGGCTTGGGTGCCAGACCTCGATGACCGGAACGACTTTTTCTACTTTTTCAGGGCGGAAGGGAAGTCGGGGAAATCAGGATCGGACCGCGGACGTTGGGGTATCGGCAAGCTGGTATTTCCTCGCGCAAGTGGTATTCGCGCTTTCTTCGGCCTCACTGTGCGAGCAGAGGATCATCCGCCTGGCCCCCTGCTGATGGGGCAGGCCATCGCGCCGAACCACACCATCGACGGAACGCCATACGAGCCGGACGGATGGTGGGGGAAGTACCTCGGCGGGGTGCACGTTCCGGTCAGCGACCGGAGAACCATCAATGCTTTCAAGAATACATGGAATGTAGTAAGGGCCGATGATGACCCGGGACTGAGCATCGTAATTCCCTTTGTGGTTGCGAACTTCGATGCCGAAAGCTTGATCGAAGCCATTATTCAGGACTATTTCATCGCGATCCTAACGGGCGAGTTGGTGGCCAGCGTCGAGGACGGCGACTACGAACCGGTCCAGATCGATCATGAGAGCCTGCCGGAGCTGTCCGCCGATTTGGATGACGAAATTCGGGCCAATGTGACGTTCATCAACGCGGCGCTCGATATCCCGGAAAGTCACTACGTGCAGGTGAAGGAACAGGACGGCGCCCCCGCATGGGAACCGGACCTCGTCAAGCTCGATGACCAGCACGCGGCAAAGGCAGCACTCGCCGCTGGTGAGTTAGTCGCATTCCGGGTGCCGGTGCGGGTGGAGATGAAGAACCCGCGGCAGGTCTCAGATTCGTACTTCGACGTCTTCCTGCAGCCAGAGCCCGGCCGCCGCGGGCACGCTCTCTTCGCTCGTGAAGGCCTGATCGTCCCCAGAGTCATGTGTCCTATCTCGGGTGTGCGTGCCGCTGTCTTGATCCGGGAAGAAAGCCTTGCCCGAATGCTCGGCGATGCGGAAGGTCCCGCACACGTCGACTGGTCGGCCAGGAGCGCGAAGTTCACTGGCAACTACGCGCATGGGCGGGACTGGATCTCCTTCGTCAAGAAGGCACCCGCCGAACTTCTCCGGATTGTGCAGGGCGAGGAGGACGAGGAGGATCCCACACTTGCCGCCGACCTCTTCTCAGTTCCGGCCGAACTGCTGGGTCCGGAGCCTAAACCCGATGGTGACGGTGAGGACGGAAGCGACGAAGAGCCCACACGATCCGGTCACGGTCAACCTTCGGAAGGGGGCGCAGGATCCGGACGTCGGGAGGGGGTCCCGCCCGAGCGAGGTAGGCAGCCCCGAGGTGACGGCCGACGCAGCCCCGGGGGACCCAGTCGACGCCGCATTCAAGTATCCCGGATCGACGGCGGATTCGCCGTCGAGATCGTCGGGGAGGGAGCTGGCGTCGAGACCATGGAGGTAGCAGCCGCCTACGATGTTCGGCGCGGCGACCCCTTCCAAAAATGGAGCGCCGAGGACTTCAAGCTGTCCGCTCTACAGATCGAGGCATCTGGCGGCCAGGTCATAGACCAGTATGGCAACACGCTTACCGTTCGGGTCGACGACCAAGGCGACTTCCGCCTCCAAGTCAGGGGTTTCGATGCGAACCGCGACCTGAAGGTACGTGCACGGCGAGGCGGTGCCGTATGACCGCCAGATTGAACTACACGGGACGTCTCCGCTTGGACGGGAACCGTGTCGCGTTGAGCACGAGCGGATCGCCGCAAGACCTCCGTCTCAGCACAAGCCGCCTTAACGTCGACGACATGGGCCTGCCGTCGGACGCGCGGGTGATCGTTGAGGCCCAGAATCAGACGAACTACATGCGCTTCCAGTGTGGCCGCGTGGGAGACATCGTCCACCTCGATAACGTTGCATTAACGGAGTTCGACTCGCATCAAGGAATCGGCTTCCGAGTCAAGGTCATCGGAGACAGTGAGGCAGACCTCGGGAAGCTGCTCGCGGTCGCCGATCGGCTGCGCGTCCCACATGACGCAGGCGAGGGAGAGTCACCGACGACGGGGGCGGCCGCACGGGAATCGATCCTTCCATTTAAGGCCCAGGATCTCGAGCAGTTGACGTGGAAGCTCGATACCAGCGACGACAGGCCCATCGTGTACGTCAACCGAAATCTGCCCAACTGGAGAGACTTCGTCGGCTCGGCGGAGTTCAGGGCGCTCGTTCTGCCTGCTGTGCTTCGCGAGATTGCAATCTGGATGCTGCGCCAGCAGGACGTCGACGAAGCCGAACCGGGGGATCCGGTGTGGCCCTGGAAACGCTTCGTCGAAGGGTTGGGATGGCCGACTCCGCAGGCGCATGAGGAGGACAAGTTCGAAACCTGGGTAGACGAGGTGGTTTTCGCCTTCACGCGCCGCGCGCACCTGTTCGATGATCTCTTGGCGGTTATCGATACGGAGGCGGAGCAATGATCCACTTGCGAACATTCCGGCCGGCAGGCATCAAACAATTCGGTGACGCACTGGACGAAATTCGTAGCGGGCATTCCGTCGACGTGGCCGCCCTTCGTGATGATCCAGGGTTGACGGATATCGTCCCTGGCCGGCCGGTGTTGGAGATTACTCCATTGATGAACCGTCGGGAATCCGCCGAGTACTTCTTCGAGGCACTGCGCCCGTACGCCGAACAGCTCGGTGACATCGAGCGGAACGAGGGGCTGTGGAGCTGGCTGGCGCTGGCTTGGATCGACATCCTCGCGCCCGAGGGAGAAAAGGGTAGAAGCCTGGGTGAGCAGGCTCGGTGGATCCTTTCCGCGGACGACTACCGACGGTACTACCGCCACCTATTGGCCGGCCCGTACCGGATCTACAAAGCGCATCGAGAGAATCCCGACTTGGCCATGGCCGTGCTGGCGACGCCGGTGAACGCACCCGGCGACGTGGTCGAGCAGTTCGCCTCGCGCCAAGAGTTCATCGTCAACCGGAACTTGTTACAGGCCATCACCGAGCTCTACTACGACCCAGCCACCCAGAAGATCAAGCGCGGCGCGGCGACGAAGGGCGGAGGCTCAGCCCGCCGTCTCGCAGCCGTGCTCAACCAATTCGACCTCACATGGGATATCCACGGAATGCCCAGTAGTCGGATGCTCGAACTGTTACCTGCCGAGTTCGCACGATTCCGGGCAGCGTAGTCGCGACTGGGTGAATGCGAATCGCTCCGCGCTGCGGGAGAGAAATGCTTGAGACCTGCGGATCGGTCGGGAAGGGCGTACCTTCCCCGATGATCGGATTGGATCTCCAGCAAGGCCGACGTTGGCGCGTCGGTCGGGAAGGTACGCCCGGTGCTGACGGTAGTCGCCGAGGACGGGGCGCAGCGTGGGGACGTCTCGCTGCTGGATAACGTGGTGCGGGAGGGTGCGCGGCGGATGTTGGCCGCTGCGTTGGAGGCGGAGGTGGACGCTTACCTCAGCGAGCTGACTGGTAAGCGGGACGACGGCGCTGCGGTTGGTGGTCCGCAACGGGTACGCGCAGCCGCGGGAGGTGATGACTGCTGCCGGCGCGGTGGAGGTGCGGGCACCGCGGGTCAACGACAAGCGCGTCGATGAGCAGACGGGGCAGCGGCAACGGTTCCGGTCGGTGCCCCGCTGAACCCCCACTGGCGGCGTCTGGTCCTTCCTAGCTTCGGTCCTCCTGC
The DNA here is from genome assembly GCF_004217545.1 of Krasilnikovia cinnamomea. Taxonomy (NCBI): domain Bacteria; kingdom Bacillati; phylum Actinomycetota; class Actinomycetes; order Micromonosporales; family Micromonosporaceae; genus Krasilnikovia; species Krasilnikovia cinnamomea. The sequence continues at coordinate 3,305,833 of NZ_SHKY01000001.1, read as the reverse complement.
CGCATGTTGCAGTCTGGAGATTTCCTAAACGCGCTCGTGACCGGTTGATCGGGTGGGAGCGACCTTCTAATCAGCAGTGCCAATCGACACCTATTCGGGCGGTTGTGGGCGCGGGCGCACGTATTAGGCAAGAATGCCAGAAGCAAGTTGAATGAGAACGAGGTCGTCGACTTGGTTAAATTCGACAATCGGTGGAGATGCACGTCTCGCACAGGGTATTGCCAATGCCCTCCTCCGTGTTATCGGGCTTAATCAGGGATTCTCCCAGCGGCAGTAAATGGTGCGTGCCGCCACGAAGAGTATCCTCCGTCTGGCGGTGCTCATCCGCTTTTCCGCACCCAACCCGAATCAGCTCGAAACGTTATTGGAAGAAGTCTTCATGTCCATCCTTCCGCTCTGGAGGAGTGTAGGAGCGGGCCTCCGAAGTAGGTGTGGTGGTGCGGCTCGCCTGTCGGCGATGAGTTTCCGACCCGAACCGCGGTTCGACTGGGCGCAAAGGCCAACACGCTACATTGTCGACCTCATGCCAATCTGTCCGCTGCCCCACATCACTGCTTTGTCGCGCGCGCCGTGACGTTCACGACCCGCCCCCCGAATGCGACGCACGCTGACAACGGTGTGAATCCGCTCGCAGCACCGACTGGTCGGTCGAAGCACGCCGCGGTAGTGATGCGGTCGCCGCAGATCGAAAGAGGTCTCCGTGGTCCGTTGCCGCAACGAACAGCCCCCGTCGCCGACAGCTCCATCAGCCCTGTAGCCACTACAGTTGAGAAGTGGCTGGACGACCCATGAGCCGTACCCCAGCGGCGCTGAATGAGGCCGTCTCGGCCCAGATGCAGCGGATGCCGCGGGAACGCACCAAGCCGGAGATGCTCCTGCGACGTGAGCTGCATCGACGCGGCATGCGTTTCAGGGTGAACTACGGTCGGCTACCCGGTCGACCGGACATCGTCTTCACCAGGGTCAAGCTGGGGATCTTCGTTGACGGCTGCTTCTGGCACGTGTGTCCCTCACACTCGACCATGCCGAAGAACAATGCGGAGTGGTGGAGGGCGAAGCTCTCCAGAAACGTTGAGCGCGACAGAGAAAAGGACGAACTCCTCATTTCGTGCGGTTGGCGGGTGCTTCATGTATGGGAGCACGAGGACACGCACGCGGCCGCCGACAGGATCGAGGCACTGTATCTGTCGCTGCGACATGCTTTCTTTGCCCCACCGGAGGGTCTGTCTTAGTGATCTTGGATTGCCTGTGGCATCCTGGTCCTCAGTGACGACGTGACGGAGGATCTGGTGGCCGCAGGAGCGTGGTACGACGTGTCGCCGTCTGCGGCGCGGTTAAGTGGCTCGCTGCGGGACATCGGCTATGACTTCCCGACGGCCGTGGCCGATGTGGTGGACAACAGCGTTGCTGCAGGGGCAACCCGCGTCGAGATTCTGGTCGAGTACGACGGCACCGATTCACGGGTTTTCGTCGCCGACGACGGCTTGGGGATGTCCCCGTCAGCCCTGCTGGAAGCGCTGCGTTTCGGTACGCGACGCGGTTATAGCCGCGGCGAGCTGGGACGCTACGGGCTCGGCCTGAAGACCGCGTCCCTCTCCCAGTGCCGTCTGCTGACCGTGGTCAGCCGCAGTTCCAAGGCGGTGGTTCGTACCTGCGCCAGAGCGCTGGACCTCGACCTCATCGAGGAATGGGACCAGTGGATCATCGTCGATCCCTCAAACGCCGATCCAGCGGTCGCGCGTGCCCGGCAGTGGCTCGCCGAAGGTACCGGAACGGTTGTGATCTGGCAGCTGCTGGACAGAGTGCTGCCCGAGAAGCGGCCGGAGGGTGGATGGGCTCGTCGACGGCTGGACGCGCTCGCCGTCCGCACCGCTGAGCATCTCGGCATGGTGTTCCACCGTTTCATCGAAGGTACCGCTGCACGACCGCAACTGGTGATCACCGTCAACGGGCAGAAGGTCACGCCGTGGGATCCGTTCGCCAGCCAGGAGCCGGCCACGGTCGAGCTGCCGCCGCAGCGGTTCGAGATCGAGTCGGCAGGCTCCGTCGGGAAGGTGGCGCTCCGGCGATTTGTCCTCCCTTCTCGTGACCGGTTCAAGGATCCGGCAGGATTTGACCGGTTGTCCGGGCCGTTGAACTGGAACCGTCAGCAGGGCCTCTACGTGTACCGGGCTGACCGGCTGGTCCAGTGGGGAGGCTGGGGCGGCATCCGCGGGATCGACGAGCACACCAAGCTGGCGCGCGCCGCCGTTGAGTTCGATACCGATCTGGATGCGGCATTCAACATCAACGTAGCGAAGATGCGTGTCACGCTGCCGGCCCAGTTGCGTCAGTTCATCGAGCCGTCAGTGAACGAACTGTGCGTGCTGGCTGATGACGCCTACCGGAAGACGTCGCGCGGGAAGAGCTCGTCCGTGCCTGCCGACCTCGGTGCGCCGGCGGAGGTGCGTGCCGTCTCGCAGGCAGCAGCCAACGCCGGGCTGGCGTTGCGGATGGCGGCGATGCAGGTGGACCAGTGGAGCGCGTGGGAACAGATTGAGGCCGTGGTGCGGCGGCAGTCGCCCGAAGTCGCGGAACTATTGGGCCTCGGCGCGGTGTAGGCAGGGCCGTCAGAACAGTGGCTCGGAGTGGGTCGCCTCGATGCACTTCTTGGCCAGAGGGCACTCGTGGCACACCGGCTCCTGAGGTCGGCACAGTGTATTTGCCAGGTCGATGAGGCCCAAGTGGGCACTGCGCGCGTCGGTGTCGATGCCGATCATGCGGGCGACCTCGAGTCGTCCATCCGTGAGGCGGTTGCGGCTGCCCACGGGATTGCCGCTGAACCGGGCGGCGACGCGAAGGACGCCCTTGGTGACCAGCACCGGTTCCTCCGAATCGTCTTCCTCGCCGACCGGGGCGACGAGGATGGCCAGATCGGCGAGCGACTCGTGGAGTCCAGACACCTTGCGTAGGGCGTCGTCGTCGCGCAGCAGCGCGGGGTTGTCGGCGAGGGTGCGTGCCAGCTGGGCGACAGTGTCGGCGCGGGCTTCCCGGGAGATGAATTGACCGATGCGCCGCAGGTCGTCCTCACGGGCGACGGTGTCCTGGGGCTGCCGCCAGGTCTCCAGCGTGCGCCAGACCTGGCGGATGACGTCGGGATGGGCGCGGTCGAGCAGGATTTCGCCCTGGATGACCTGCCAGCGGGTCTGTGCGCGCAGCCAGGGGATGCCGTTGACGTGGTCGCCCTCGAACCATGCGGCGAGGGTGGCGGCGACCTCACGGGTGCTGACGTGGGCGGGCGTGCCTAGGCCCAGCGACTGGCGCACGGCCCGCGCCAGATGTTCGCCGAGCATCGGGGGTACGGCGTTGCCGATCTGCTTGAACGCCGCCGAGGGCGGTCCGGCGAACCGGAAGTCGTCGGGGAACGTTTGCAGCCTTGCTGCTTCGCGGACCGTGATGGTGCGGTGCTGCTCAGGATGGATGTACCAGTAGCCATCCTTGGCAATGTGCGCCGTGATGGTGCGCGACAGGCCGTGCATGTCGAGACGTTTGTACTTGTCGTCGAAGATGTCGTCTCGGTAGCGCTTCATTTCGGCCGGCAGGTCGGAGTAGCGGGTGCTGGCGTCCATGAGCTGGAACGCCTCCAGGTCATCCTCACGGACGGGCCGGGTGATGTGGTCGAACACCTTGGTTTCGTCCCGGGCGGCGACGTTACGGCGCATCCGCCGCTGGAAGTCGGTCTTCGGACCTGCGTACTCGGCCCAGCCCTCGGCGCCGCCGGGCGGACGCCATCCTCCCTCGACCTCAGGGAGGTCGCTGATGGCGTTCCAGACGGTCGGCCGCTCGGGCGACTCCGTGGGCCATTGGAAGGCGACGCCGTCCTGCAGGGCCACGAGGATGAGTCGTTGACGGAACTGGGGAACGCCGTAGCGCCACGTGTCGACAGCGCGCTCTTCGACCGCGTAGCCCAGTGACTCGAGTTCATGGACCATCGTGCGGAGAATGAACATCTCCTTGTCGAGGGCCATGTCGGGGACGTTCTCCATGAGCACGGCGGGAGGGCGCGCCAGGTTGATGACTTCAAGGAACGAGCGCCACAGGTCGCGGCGTTCGTCGTACGGGTCGCGCAGGCCGTGACGGACCTTGTGCCGGATTATGGAGCGGCCTGCCTTGGAGAACGGCTGGCACGGCGGCCCGCCGGCAAGCAGTTCGACACCGGCCTGCGTGACTAGGTCGGCGACCTGACGGATTCGCTCGGGGTCTCCGAGGTCCCAGTCGACGCTCAGCCCGGCGTGGTGGTGCCGGTGCGTCTCGACGGCTTCGGGGTAGTGGTCGACGGCGAGCACGACCCGGTAGCCGGCCTCCTCCATGCCGAGGCTGAGTCCACCCGCGCCACTGAACAGGTCGGCCGCCAGCTTTTCGCCGCGTCCGCGGGCCTGTTCGGCGTAGCGCAGCATCCCGGCTGGATCTTCGCAGGCGTCAACGTGCTGCGGGAGTTGCACGAACGGTCCGCGAACGAGTCTCACGCCGTAGGCGCCCCGCCGGGCAGAGGGGTCACGCGCCGGACGGGAGGGATCGTCGTCAGCCGCGGTCACGGCAACGCACGTTACCGGCAGGTCGCTAGTGCGCCCAAGCACCCGGCCGGTTACGAACGGGTCGCGTCACTCACAGTTGCGATCTGTTGCACTGGTTCCCCCTATTGCACAACGCAGCGTGATGATCTGAGTTGAGAGGTGCGCTCGGTCAGCCGTCCACATCCAGCTCGGCCAGCCGGACGACTCGCCGTGTCCGATAAGGCGAAGTCGGTCATCGAGAGTAACCTTGCCATTCCGGTGGGCGAGTGGTGTCGGACGTCTTCCCTATGCTGGAGTCTTCCGGCGCGGTCGACCACGTCGATGACGTGACGAACCGCCTGTCCCTTCGGAGTGCCCCATGCCCACGGTCAACCCTTCCCCGGACGTGCCGCCCGGGTGGGCACCCGCCTGTCCGGCCCTGACGGAGGTGTGCGGTGCATGAGTCGGACCTCGACTTCCACGCGTACAGCCTCCTGGAGGAGGTCAGGACGTTCGCGGAGATCAACGACTGCGATCCGCAGGAAGCCTTCGCTGGCCTCGTGCTCGAGCAGCTGGCAAGCGACGGGCTGACCGAGGACGCCACCGTGGTCCGGTTCAAGGACCACGGCGTCGAGGTGAGTGGCTTCGGTCTCTCGACGGACGACCAGAGCCTGGACCTCTTCGTCACCAGCTACAGCCCCCGGGCCGACGACGCCTTCAAGATCAACAGGGTGGAGATCGAGGCCGCGTTCCGCCGCCTGGAGAACTTCCTCTCGCGCAGCCTGTCCGGCGCGCTGGCGAGGAAGGACCCATCGTCCGAGGTCAACGGTCTGATCCAGACCGTCGTCGACAGCTATCCGCATGTCGACCGGATCCGGTTCGTCTTCATCACCAACGCCCGCAGCGTGATGCGTGAACCGGTGCCCCCTCTGCAGTTCGAGAACCGTGTGATCACGCGTGACGTGTGGGACCTGCGCCGCCTGGCGAACTGGACGGCCTCCGGCAGCCACGCCGAGCCCATCGTCGCTGAGTTCCCCGCCGGGTTGCCCTGCCTCGGCACGCCCGACACCACCGAGGACTACTCCGTCCTTCTGGCCATCGTGTCCGGCACGGATCTGGCCGACCTCTACTCCCGGCACGGTGCCCGCCTGCTGGAACGCAACGTCCGGTCCTTCCTCCAGGTGCGTGGTGCGGTCAACGCCGGCATGCAGCGGACGCTGCGAGACCATCCCGAGCGCTTCCTGGCCTACAACAATGGCATCGCCGCGACAGCCTCGGCGGTGGACTTCGACGTGGACCCGTCGGGCCAGCGCAGGATCACCCGCATCCACGAGCTGCAGATCGTCAACGGCGGCCAGACCACCGCTTCCATCCACCACGCCCGCCGCACCACCGACATCGGTGCCGTGCTGGTGCAGATGAAGCTGACAGTGGTCTCGCCCGAGCGCCTGGACGAGATCGTTCCGAAGATCTCGGCGTACTCCAACACCCAGAACCGTGTCACCGCCTCGGACCTCAAGGCCAACGCAAGCTTCCACGTCGATGTGGAACGCATCATGCGGACGCTGTGGGCGCCGCCGGGGCCGGTCCACGACTGCGACACCCACTGGTTCTACGAACGTGCCCGCGGCCAGTACGCCAACGCCCTTGCCGCCGAGGTGACCCGGTCCCGGCAGAAGATCTTCAAGACCATCAACCCGGCGGACCAGAAGTTCACCAAGTCCGAGCTTGCCAAGTTTGAGGTCTCCTGGGCGATGCGTCCACAGCAGGTCAGCCTGGGAGCGGAGAAGAACTTCACCCTGTTCTCCGAGTGGCTCGACCAGCAGGACATCACGGTCGACAAGGACTACTGCCGGCACCTGGTTGCAAAGGCGATCCTGTTCCGGCGCACCGACAAGCTCGTCGCCCGACAGAGTTTTGGCGGGTACAAGGCCAACATCGTCACCTACACAGTCGCGAAGATCGCCCACGCCACGGGCGCCCGCATCGACCTGGACCGCATCTGGCGCGAGCAGACCCTCTCCCCCGCGCTAGCCGAGGCCCTGACCGAACTGTGCGTCCTGGTGCAGAAGGTGATCATCTCACCGCCGGACGGCCGCACCCACGTCGGGGAGTGGGCGAAGAAGGACGAGTGCTGGGACGCGGTGCGCGACATCGACTGGACGCCGCCGCCCGCGCTCGATACGGAGCTCACCACGCTCGACAGCTACACCGCCGACATCGAGGCGCTGCACCACTCTCAGACCGGTGACTGGCAGGACCTCGCGGCGTGGGGCGCCGCCACCGGCACATTCGACAACCACCAACGCGCCACGGTCCGCGACGTCGCCCACGCCCTCTCGCAGGGCAACATCCCCGCCGGCAAGCAACTGCGCGCGGCCTCGCTGCTGATGGAACTAGCCCGCGAACGCGGGTTCCGCCCCACCCGGTTCGGAACCCCGGACGACGACACTCCGGGGACGGGCCGATGACCACCTGGATCGCCGATGTACCCACCGACGGCACCGTCGAGCTGCGGCCTGACCCTCGCGCGTTGGACTCGCTGGGGCGTAATCACTCGCTGGAAACGGCCCTCGCAGATCTCGTCGACAACAGCATCGATGCCGGCGCCCGCAACGTTCTCATCCGCTTCATCCGGGTCGGGACACGTCTGACCGGTCTCTACGTCGTCGACGACGGACGCGGGATGACGCCGGACAGCATCGACACCGCCATGACGCTGGGCGGACGCCGCCGTTACAGCGGCACAGACCTGGGCCGCTTCGGTGTCGGGCTCAAGGCCGCCTCCTTCAGCCAGGCCGCGAGTCTGACCGTGCTCACCCGCGCGGCAGGCCATTCCGCCGTCGGGCGACGGTGGGTACACGGCGACGACCGCGCCAGCTTCCACTGCGACCTCGTACCCACAGCCTTCGCCGACGCCGAACTCGACCGCCCGTGGGCGGTGAGCACCTCACCGTCAGGCACTGTCATCCGCTGGGACCAGGTGGCAGGCTTCCCCGCCACCGACGACCCCCTGCAGGTGAGGACGTTCCTCTCCCGCGCCATCGACCACCTCCGAGGGCACCTCGGGCTCATGTTCCACCGCATCCTCGCCGCGGGAGACACGAGGATCGTGATTGACGTCGAAGACGTCGACGGCGGCGTCGGCATCCCCACGGAAGTTGGACCGCTCGACCCGTTCGGCTACCCGAAACCCCCACCGGGATGGCCGCGGACCCTCACAGCGGACGTCGGCGACACACGACTGTCGATCACCTGTCACATCTGGCCACGCAGATCCAACACCGATGAGTACCGGCTGCCGGGCGGAGCCGAGAACCGGCAGGGCCTGTACTTCTACCGGCGCAACCGACTCCTGCACGCCGGCGGCTGGGAGGGCATCCACGCGCCCGACAAGAAGCTGCAGCTCGCTCGTGCCAGCATCGACATCGACGGTGACGTGGCCGGCATCTTCACCATGAACCCGGAAAAGTCCCGGGTCACCGCTGGGCCGGACTTTGCCCGTGCGGTCACCACGGCCCGCGCGGACGACGGAACCACCATCGCCGACTACCTGCAGGCCGCCGAATCGACCTGGGTGGTCAGCAACCGACGTGCCACCGGTCAACGTCGTCCCGTCGTCCCGCCGGGCAAGGGCCTCAATCCCAAGGTCGTCCGTGAGATCGTCGACGAACTCCCACAGATCAACGACCAGCCGCTGAACATCCTCTGGGCCAAGTTCGACAACGACGACTTCTTCGAGGTCGACCGCACCACGACGACCCTGCGCCTGAACAACAGGTACCGGGCCGCCGTGCTGGGCGGACGCCGAGGCGGCCTGAACGACGCACCCCTGCTCAAGGCGGTGATCTTCCTGCTCATGGAGAACGTCTTCCAAGGGGCGATCCTCGGCGCCCGCGACAAGGACAACATCGAACTCTGGCAGCAGATCCTTACCGTCGCCGCCCGCACCGAACTCGCCTCCTACGCGGGGCGGTCATGACCGGTCACGAAAGGCACCTCAGCAACGACAGCTTCGCCGGCTACCTCGCCACCGGTCTGCTGCTGGAACACCCCATCGAGGGCGACCCCCGCGTCGTCCTGTTCTTCGACCCCGACAACCGCCGAATCGGCCTACGTGCGCCGGCCCGCAGCAACGAGACCCCCGGCAACACAGGTCTGGAACATCTGAGCATGTCGGTGGTCCACCATGACGGCCACCGCATGATCGAGATAGCGGTGGACGAACCACGGCTGTTTGCCGACGCCTACCCGGTCCTCTGCGGAATCGCCGACCGGACGCAGCTGGACCACATGCCGGTCAGCCGGGCACTGCACGAGACCCTGCGCCACCTGGGTCACCTCATCAAAGCCGAGCAGACCCTCACGCGTGAGGTGGAGACCGGTCTGCTCGGCGAGCTGAGCTTGCTCGCCGGACTGGTCGCCACGACCACACCCGAAGCGGCCCTGCAGGCCTGGCGCGGCGGCACCGAGGAACACGACTTCGGCCTCCCACACCTCGACGTCGAGGTCAAGACCACTACCTCCGAGAACCGATGCCACCGGATCTCGTCACTCACCCAGCTGCAGCCGACGACCCACAGGCCCCTGTGGTTGCTGTCCCTGCAGCTGACCAAGGCTGGATCCGGCGGTATCACGGTCGCAGAGATGGTGACCCGGGTCCGTGGGCTGCTCACCACCGTGCCGCTGCGCGACGAGTTCGATGTCCGCCTCCAGGCGGCCGGCTGGCGGCACCGGTACGCCGATGACACATTGCAGCACTGGCGTCTGCGCAGCGACCCGGCTCTGTTCCAGGTCACCGCAGGCTTTCCCCGGCTCACCGCCGCCATGCTCACCGCCGCAGGTGCGGACCTGAACTCCGTCAGCGACGTTCGCTACCGCATCGACCTCACCGGCCGATCCCCCGACCAGCCACCGGGTCCGCTGCACGACGCCGTAGATGCCGGACGACAGGAGCTCCGATGAGCGACACCCTCATCACCGCCTACAGCGCCGCGCTCAATGCGATGGACCGCACCGGTCCCAGGACCCTGCACCCCTTGGCCGCGATGCTCGGCGACGACAGTCTGGCCGACGGCACCGCCCTGCTCGCCCACCTCCGCGCCGCAGGCCCTGAGGACGCCCTGCGTCAGCAGTTCGCCCACGCCCTGGCCGGATGGGACCAGGTCGCCACGGACGCTGCCTGGGCGGCCGGAACTGCGAGCAACACAGCGGAACGACGCAATGCAGTCATCGAGGCGCTCACCCTGGACCCTGCCACGCAGGACCTGTTCGCCGACCGGTTCCCCTACGCCGCCGCAGCGACGCCCATCGTCATCGCCGACGACTGGGAGGAATGGCGCACCCAGCAACGCCGCCACGACCGCGACTTCTACTGGACCCACTACCGCAAGTTCCTGCTCGACAAGGGCTGGGACCCCGACGCCGTCGCCGGACTCGACCTAGCCACCGAAGAGGTGGTCCGACGCCTCTCCGACCCCACCCGCGTGAAGGCATACCAGGCCAAGGGACTGGTCGTCGGCTACGTCCAGAGCGGCAAGACCGCCAACTTCACCGGTGTGATCGCCAAGGCCGTCGACGCCGGTTACCGCCTGGTCATTGTCCTCACCGGGACGACCAACATGCTGCGCGCCCAGACGCAACGGCGCCTCGACATGGAACTGCTCGGCCGCGAGAACCTCGAACTCGAAATCTCCCCTCACGACACGAAAGGTCACGAGTACCAGGACGACCCCGACTGGGACGCCGACCGTTTCATCCGCCACGGCGGCCGCCCGTCCGATGCCGGCTACCCCGACGTCCGCAGGCTGAGTACCCACGCCTGGGACTACCGCCGCCTACGCACGGGATTCTCCGCACTCGAGTACCAACGCCACGACCGCACCAAAAGGCTGTTCGAACCGGTCAACCTGTTCACAAGCGACGCCCGCCTGGTTGTGGCGAAGAAGAACAAGACCGTCCTGCAGGACCTCGTCGCTGACCTTGGCCGCATCAGCGACCGTCTGGGCGAGGTTCCAGTCCTGATCATCGACGACGAGTCCGACCAAGCCTCCGTGAATACCACCAGTCCGAAGAAGTGGAAGGACGACAGCCGGGAACGCACCGCCATCAACCGGCTCATCGGGCAGCTGCTGACCATGATGCCGCGCGCACAGTACGTCGGCTACACCGCCACGCCCTACGCCAACGTCTTCGTCGATCCAGCCGATGTCGAGGACATCTTCCCCCGCGATTTCCTCATCTCGCTGCCGCGGCCGGTTGGATACATGGGAGCCGAGGACTTCCACGACTTCGACACCGACATCCCGCTGGATCAGCGCAGCTACGCCGAGTCCCAGGAACGCCGACACGTATGCCTGCTCAGCGAGGAACCGCAGGACGACGAACTACGCACGGCGCTGGACATGTACGTGCTCACCGGTGCCGTCAAACTGCACCGACAGCGGCTCGGGCACGCCAGCTACCGCCACCACACCATGCTGGTGCACGAGGCCATGGGCCGCGAGTCACACCGCGAGGCGGCCGCCGCCATCAACCGCATGTGGGAAACCAGCGACTACCACAGTCCGGCCGGTCTTCGACGCCTACGCCACGTGTACGAGAACGACATCCTGCCCGTGAGTCAGACAACAGCCCCCGATCTGCCCACCCCAGCAAACTTCGACGACCTACGCCCAGACATCGGCGCCGCTATCAGCAGGATCAGCCCCCCGGACCGCGACGCCGGACCGGTCATCGTGGTCAATAGTGACCCCGACCTGGAACGCCAGCAGGAGAGCCTGGACTTCGACCGTCGCTCGATCTGGCGCATCCTTGTCGGTGGCAACAAACTCGCCCGCGGTTTCACCGTAGAAGGACTCACCGTCACCTACTACCGCCGCGCCACGTCCCAGGTCGACACACTCATGCAGATGGGCCGCTGGTTCGGGTTCCGGCCCAAGTACCGCGACCTCGTCCGCATCTACACCACCAAAGAGCTGCACAGCATGTTCGCCGCTGCCTGCCGCGACGAGGAGTTCCTCCGCGCTGAACTGCGTCGCTATGCGCAACCAGTCGACGGCGTACCGCAGATCACACCGAAACAGATACCCCCGCTGATCGCCCAGCACCGCCCAGATCTCCGCCCCACCGGCCGAAACAAGATGTGGAACGCCCGACTCGTCGAACGCAGCTCACCCGGCGAACCCATGGAGCCGGTGGCCTACCCATACCCGGACACCGCCCCGAATCTGACGATGGCGAACAACGAACTTTGGGAACCCGTTCTCGCCGCGGCCGACCAGGTCGTGAAGTTCAAGACCGTCCGGATTACCAGAGTCAACGAAACTTCCGTCACCCAGGCAGCCGGAACCGACTACGACGCCCGCATCGCCACACTCGGACATCCGCAGATGCTTCGTATCCTCGACAAGCTCTCCTGGAACGGAGACGACACCTTCAAGCCGGAGCTTGCCTGGCTGCGCAGCCTGCGAGCCGACCAGCTGAACCGCTGGGTGGTCATCTTCCCGTTCCAAAGCTCGGGCAAGAGCACCGCCCAGAAAATCCTCGGACACGGACCCTTCAGCATCTTCCAGCGTGCCTGGACATCCTCCAAGGGGTCCTTGCGAGCGGTCAGCGAATCACGTCACCGCAACGCAGCGAACCGGATAGCCGGCCTGTCCACGCCGGTTCCCGACCCCACCGCCGACGGACTCCACGGACCCGCCACTGGCGCCCTGATCATGTACCCCGCTGTCAGAGACAAGGACGAGTTCGACGGCGGGCCCGTCCCGGACAACCGCATCACCATGGCGTTCCACCTCGTGACACCGATGAGCACGATGCCGCTCAACGGAAAACTGATCAAATGGCAGACGCGCAACAGCAGCGACCCCACCGCCGTCGTCGTGGACGTGCCGCAGTAGAGGTTGTCGCGGCAGTACCTGAACAGCCGTCCGGCCGCGGCGCGCTGCGGTACCGGCAGTAGCACCGGTGGGGAACTGGGCAGCGCACCGGCAGGCTGTCGCCCCTGGCGACCGCATCCCGACCGAGTCAGACATGCACCGAGAATTCTGAGTGGCCCGCACCACCGTCCGCCGGGCGGTGGCCCGAATTTCGCGATCACAGGCTCGTTGAGACGGTGCCGCAGCGCGGCACGTTCGTGGGCGACCCAGAGGCGCCACACGCCTCATGAATGAGCCGGTGCTCTCCCCGAATCCCACGGCAAGGCAGGATTTGGGAAATGACCTCGACGGGGCACTGGCGACACCGAGCGAAGATCCGACGGCTGCCCAATTCGGTCGCCACGATCGGATCTGTCAGCACCTCACATACAAGACTAAAAGTGTAATGACGCCTTCCGCACGTGATCCCCTCGCTGGTCGGTGGTTTGTCGGAGGGGTAGCTCATGATCGGCCAGTTGATCGACAGAGCTTGGAGGAACACGACATGGCGACGCACTACGGCGGGCGTGAATTGCTCGCCACCTTGACACCGTGCGGCGAATTGAGGAAGGCCGTCGCGCACGATGACGACTGGGGCCGAGTCACCTGCCGGGGCTGCTGGCGTTGGGTCAACGCGGCTTGGCGCAACGCGCCAGCTTCTACAGTGGAAGATGCCCAGGACTTGCCATCGGACCGCAGTGGGGCTTCGGAGGACGCCGAACAGCGCCCGAACCTCGCCGCTCTGACGGTGGAGCTTGCGGCCTCGGTCACCGCCGCGCGGAACGCCCGCCAGGTTGGCGAGTTCGAGGCCGTGCCGGTGGCGACGGGACATGCCGACGGCGGGGACGGCACGATGTCCATGGTTTGCCTCGTGTGTAATCGCAGCCTTCAGGACAACGGCATGTCGGCTCGGCCAGCCCAGCCGAGGGATGGCGTGATTGTCACGGTTCGCGGCAACTACGGTTCTACGGTCTACGACTCCATGGGTGGTTCCTATCTCGTCAGCTATCTCTGCGACCCCTGCATTCTGTCCAAGGGCGGAGACCAGATGATCAGCGAGGTGGAGGAGCTTCCGGCGGCAGAGGCTGCGGTCAAGCAGCGGCGGTGGCTGCCATGATCCCGGCGAGCACCGTTATTCTGCACGCTACGGTGCGGGCCGCGTGCCGGTAGAGCGACCCCGAGAGTGCGGCGCCGCTCACCTGCGGTCGGCGGTGTCGGCCTCGTTCAGGTCGTCGAGTACCTTGCGGCACTGGTCCGCGTGCGCGGCCCGCTCGGACTCGCTGAGCTGTTGATACCACCCGGCGAAGCCGTCGAGCCCCGGATAGAGCGCGTCGGCGTAGTACGACGCGCGCAGCGACTCGGCCGCGCTAGCGTTGCCCTGGCGGATGCCGGAGGCCATTTCGCGCAGCCGTTCGTCGTCGCTGTGGCGTTCGAGGTGCGCGAGCAGCCGGTCGACGAGCCGTTCGTGTCCGAGGTCGCTCACTTCGGCCCGGCCCCCGGGTGCCTGTACCCGGCGCCGGGAAGCGGGTACTGCCCGACGGCTCCGATGTCGGCGGACAACGTCTCGATTTCGCCGACTGCGGCGTTGATGATGGTGTAGGCGTTGTCGATCAGCTTTGTCACCCGGTCCGCCAACTCGATGATCTTGTACCCCTCGTAGGCGGCGACACCCCACCCGCCTACGAAGCCGACGCCGGTTTCGATCGTGGCTGTGCCGGCGCCCGCGGCGAGCGCTCCGACGATGGCGAAGTCGGTGATGTCCTTCAGGAGACCGGAGACGGTTTCACCGATCCGGAAGGTGCCTTCGGCGGCTTTCTCGTAGGAGGCGGCGAGGCTGTTCAGGGCGAGCTGCTGCGAGCTGATTTTGCCGCTGAGGTCGGCGAAGTACGTGTAGGCGGCGTCGCCCGCGTTGCCGTCCCAGGAGGTGTCCAGCTCGACGTTGCCGTGCGAGACGTTGATGCCGACGCTTTGCAACGCGTTGGCTAGGCTGCGGAACGCGCCGGCGGCCTGCCACACCAGTTCCCAGTCGCCGCTGAACACCTTCGCGGCTTCGCCGTAGACGTCGTACCCGACGACCTGCTTGACGAACTCGTTGACGATGTGGCTCGGGCTGGCCCAGTCCAGGATGGACCCGGGGTCGGAGAACGGCTGCCCGAGGATCTCTTCGGTACGCTCGGCGGGCGGTTTGAGCTGGCCGACCGGGTCGTCGACGTCATTGAACGCCACTATCGGTCCCTCCACCCTTGGACGCGCTTGACCTCGGGGTAGGTGTTATCGATCCGAGCGGCCGATTTGTGGTCGGTCCTGCGGTATTCGGTCGCCGCCTCGGTCATCTGTTCGCAGGAGGAATCCAGCAACGTCACGAGATGATCCAGCATGGCGCCGAGCTTCTGTTGCACGGTGACGTGCTTGTAGACGATCGGGTTGATGAGCCCGTCGCCGCCCGGCGACAGGTCAACGACATTCGCGGCGAAGTACGCCTTGCACTGCTGCGCGTCGTCGCGCGCACGCCCGAGCAGCGCGGCGTAGCCGTCGAGCGCGTGCGGATCGACCGAGAAGGTCATGTGGTACCCCCGTGGTGCGTACGGCCTTCGGACTGTTCAGGCGGTGGTGGATCGCGCGCCGAGAATCAGCACGACGACGGCAACGAGAACGAACGCCGCAGCGACCGCGAGGAAGCGTGACGAACGGCTGGCATCCTTCGCGCGCACGCTGCGCACCACGAACACCAGACCGACCAGGTTCAGCGGAGTCCCGATGAACGCCGCGGTCGCGGCCCACCCGGGGGCGTCGCGGTCGGCGGCAAGGCCCGCCGTCATCAGGGTGGAGCAGATCGCGAGCACGACGAGCCCCATGCCCAACTTCTCGCGCAACCCTCGCGTCGCGTCGATCACCCGGTATTCCCCCTGCTCCTGAGCTTGAGAGTCCCGACGAGGATAGCCGCGCCCGGCGGCGTTCGCTGCCCGCCGGAATCACGGCTTGGACCGGGTGGTTTCGTCGATATTCCCCTGCGTGTTCGCCCTGAATACCGATCGTTGCCGCGGAGTCGGTTACCCCGGCGGTCCGTGGGCGAATGCGGACCAATCTCCGCGGCCCCGTCCTGACGACATGGCGGATCAGTGTCCGAATCACGAGCCCTACTGGAGTGCCGTTCATCGCGCTCAACGGCTGGCGCTGGCGATTCTCTGCGTCAGTTCAACCATGGGGAAGTTCACCGCACGAACAGCTGGGAAGTGAGCTACGGGCATCGGCCGCCGCTGTGTCCGGAAACCGTTTCCGGCCTACCGTGCCAGCGACAGAGCAGGGACAGCTCCGTTCGTGGGCCACCGCTTGTGTACCGCGGTGGAACTCTGCACGATCCCGGCCATCAGAAGGACCTACCGGCCTCGACACGGGCCCAAGAGCGCGTACCTAGCACGTCCGCCCGCAGCTAGAGGGAACGACATTCCCCGAACCGAAGCATCCTCGGGCAGCACAGACCATTCCCGAACGCGCGATCACAAACGGATCACCACGGTCCCGATGGGTGGGAATTTCCGCCATTATGCGGAAACAGTTTAGGCCGTGATCCCGAGTCTTCCCAGGTCACGGCCCATCTATTCTGAGCGCCGAATCAACGCCGGCGAACATCTACTTCCGATCCGTAGTCAGATGCTCTATCCATTGAGCTACGGGCGCCCACACAACTACTCTCCGTGATCGCACGTGCTGATGCGTCCAGCGGGTCGCGGTTGTGTATCCGCTGGTCCAGGCGTTTCGTTACTCCCGGACCTGCGGGTAACGACTCTAGCATGTCGCCGAGTGGGGCCTGCGTGCCGGTCCGTGTCGCACAATGCTGCACCGTGCTCCGACGTCCGATCACCATCGGAGTTCCCTTCTGCCCAGCCGGTGATCTTCGGGCATGTTTCTGCAGCCCAGGACATTTGTCGTCACTGGGTTGATCTCGGTGAGGTGGCCCTCGGTTAGGCGGCCGTCACCCGGGTGGCCGTGGGGGTCGGTGTGTACGTCTGGTGGTCGCGGGTGAGGGCCCAGAGGACGTCGACGCGGCGGCGGGCGAGGGCGATGAGGGCTTGGTAGTGGTGTATGCCTTCCGCGCGTTTCCTGTCGCAGTAGGTCCGGGAAGCGGGGCAGGTCCGTAGGGAGGTGCAGGCGGACATCCAGAAGACGTTGCGCAGGACCCGGTGGTAGCGGCGCGGGCTGTGGTGGTTGCCGCAGACGGCGCCGGAGTGCGGGTGATGGGGGCGAGGCCGGCGTGGGCGGCGAGTTTCGCCGGGCTGTCGTATTCGGTCATGCCGTTGGTGTGCACGAGCAGTTCGGCGGTGAGGACGGGTCCCATGCCGGGCAGGCTGATGATGTACGCGGTGAGGGGATGCTCGCCGAGCAGCTGGCTGATCTGCTCGTCGATGTCGGCGGCGCGTTGGGCCAGGGCCCGGATGTCGGCGGTGAGGTGCCGGACGACCAGGGTGGCGGCGCGTTCGCCGGGCATCCGGACGGTTTGGCGGCTGGCGGCGGTGTGCAGCGTGTCGGCGAGGGCGGCGGCGTTCGGGATGCCGGCGCGGTGCAGCAGGGCCGTGATGGTGTCGGTGCCGGCGTGCCGGATCGCGGCGGGGGTCTGCCAATGGGCGAGGGCGAGGATGGGCGGCGTTTGAGGTCGACGGCGTGTTGCAGGGCGGGGCTGATCGAGGTGAGGGTCTGCTGCAGGCGGCAGATTGCGGCGACGCGTTGCCCGATCAGGTCGGCGCGGTGCGCGGTGAGGACCTTGAGCTCTGCGAGGAGCCGGCCGGATGGTTTGAGCTGGGGGGATGTCGGAGCGCAGCCGGACGGTCTGGGCGATGATCACGGCGTCGCGGGCGTCGGTCTTGTGTTCGCCGGTGAAACGCGGCGGCCATGTGGTGGGCGACGGTGCCGGACACGTAGCGGACCGTGAGGTGGCGCTGCCACAGCAGGGTGAGGAGCAGGGCGGACAGGGGTGTGGTGAGGTCCACGGCCCAGCACACGGGCCGGCCGGTCTGGCGTGGACGGACGCCGGGATGTCGTGGCCGGGATGATCAGCGCTTCGTACGCTGACCCAGGTGGGGATGTGATCTCGTTGGGGCCCCGTCGCTGGCTGCCCCGAACGCTGTGGATTCCCCGGCCAGGAATCATCGCCGGGCGGTGGACGCCCGCGGCAGCTCGCACGGGGGGCCCGCGCCTCTCCACTTGTTTCCGCAAGTGAAGCAGGGTTTGGGGCGGTATGGGTGTCCTGTCTCAACCAAGCTGACGTAGGCAGCCCCGCGTGACCTCGGATGCGTCACCTTGAGTGAGACGGCCCCGACGGGACGCAGTCTCATTGATGATGGCGTGGCGCCGCGTGGCTTGCGCTGCGGCGGCCGGATGTTGAGGCTCGGATCAGGCGGTCAGGTCGTGAAGAAGCGTGTCGTCTGGCAGCAGCGGGGCGAGGAGGTCGCGGACGCATTGGCGGCGTGTGGTGACGTTCGCCTCTGCCCAGAATCGGCCGAGGCCGGCAATGTGGTTGCGGACCTTGTCGATCTTTTCGCTGTGGCCTGCGGCGTCTCTCCAAGCGGCCCAGGGCTTGGACGGCTCGGCCGTGGTGAGGGCGTCGGCCAGCCGGTGCTGAACAGCGGCGATGAAGGGACTGCCGAAGAACTCGTCCTCCGTGCCGTCGAACTTGCGCTCGATGAGCATGCGGTGCAGGGCGCGGATTTCGTCGATTGAGTCCAGGACCACGGAGGGTGTCTGGTCAGTGGTCATGGTTCGTCCTTTCCGTGGTCGACGGCGAGGTCACTCTACTCAGCGGTGATCAAACGTCCTCGCGTCGCCGTTACCATTCGACGGCGTGGGGGCTGATCGGCAGTTGCTGTTGCTCGCGGATCCATCGCGCCATCGGTTCCTGGGATCCGCCGGGTTCGTAGTGGTGGCCGATCCGGCGGCTGACCTCAGCGCAGAACAGCGCGAGGGAGGCAGGTTGCCCGGCGAGAGCGCGCCAGTGCGAAGAGGCGAGGAGGCTGGTCAGCGCGACAACGTCGGGATAGATCGCGGCGGCGGCGACAGCCCGGTTGACCCCGCCGGTCGTGTCTCGGTTCAACTGCTGGGCTCGGCGTGTGCGCCGGTCGGGGTAAGCGTTGCGGGTTGCCCAGAGGGCGCAGACTGCCGAGGCTTCGGTGTAGGCGCTGGTGACAGCTGGCCGGCGGTAGCGGCGGTGCAGGTTGAGATGGCGTTTCTGCGCTGCGGCGATCTCGGGTTCCAGGGATATCTCGGGTTGGTGCACATCCTCAAGGTCGTGCTGGGGTGTGCCGATCCAGAGCCCGTGTCGGAGGCAGACGTTGTGTTCCGGCGCCGTCCAGCGGTGAACGCGCTGGAGAATGCCGCGGGCTGCCATGCAGAGGCGGCAGGCGGGGCGGATGTTTGTCTGGATGAGGTCGACGTTGCGGCCGGCCTTGTTCATGACGGCGTGTTCGTAGGCGTTGCGGAGTTCGGGCAGCGCGTAGCGCAGAAACCGTTCGGGCATCTCGACGGCGGCGGCGAGTCGTTCGACGTTGACCGACGCGGTGGGGGCCCAGCGGCCGTGCAGGTGGTGCACGAGCGTGGCCGGGGCGAGGTGGTTGGCTGCGGCCAGCCGTTGGAGGTAAGAGGTCAGCGTTTCGTGGTCGATCGGTCGGGGTCGTGAGGGCAGGCTGCGCAGGTCAGGGATGATCGCCGGCCCGGTGCCGCTGATCCGCGCTCGCCAGGCGCGGGTTCGACATCGGGTCGAGCAGTAGACGGTGTCGGTCCGGACCAGGTCGCTGGTGAAGATGTCTTGGCCGCAGACCGGACATCGCTGCGGTCGGCGGGGCCCTTCGGCCGCGGCCTGGAGACGTCGTTGGGTGCGGCGCCAGGCTCGGGCTCGGCATGCCTCCGTGCAGTATTTGGCGTTCCAGCGTGCCGTTGGGGACAGCCGAGTGGGGCACTCGGCGCAGGTCCGTCGCCGAGTGGTGGGTTCAGCGGCCATCGGGCAGGGTCGTGGTCGTGGCGGCGTAGTCGAGGTCGATGCTTTCCAGCGTCTGTTTGGTGATCTGTTCGGTGCCGTCGAGGATCGCTTCGATGGCGGAGCCGCGAATCAGGTGCGACAGGCTGCCGATCATTCCCTTGGTTCGTTGATGCAGGTAGCGGTCGAGTTTGACGAGGCTGCCGATCGGGTGATGGTGCAGGCGCAGGGCCTGTTCCAGGGTGGCCACCACGGCGGCCCACTCCTGTTGGTAGGGGAACGTGACGGTGGGGATCATGCTGAATCGTCCGGCGATCTGCTGGCCTCGGGTGCCGGAGAACAGCCCTTCCCGCTGGACGTTGATGCCGGCGTAGACGAACGTTGCGGTGATCCGCTCGGAGAAGTATTTGAGCTGGTCGGAGACCTCGGCCCCGCTGCGGGTGGCCAAGTTGAGATTGTGGATCTCATCGACGATGACCAGGCCGGTGCGTGCGGCGCAGAGAACGCCGCAGACGGCTTCGGTGACGTCGGTGATGTTCTGGCGAGGCGCGACCGGGATGCCGAGGAACCGGGCGAACTCGACCGCGAGCATGCGTGCCGTCGCGGCTGGTGGGACGGTGACGAAGACGGTGGGGATCCGCGTCTGTCCGGGATGCCGCTGCCGATCGATCAGTTCGTGTGTCTTGCCGAGCTGGGTGATGGCCGTGGTTTTGCCGGTGCCGGCGGCGCCGGAGACGACCAGGCCGCGGCGGGCGCTGATCGCGTGCCTGTTTAGCATGGTCAACCGCCGTCCAGCGGTGACGATCCGGCGGACGGCAGAGGTGGCGATGACGATCAGCCGGGCGTGGTGATCGATGCGTTCCTCGTCGTAACGCGTCCGCTCGTCTTCGGCAAGACGCCGCCACTGCGGCTCGGTGAGCACGACGAGGTCCGTCGCGGCTTCGTCGGTGAACCGACGCCAGCCCTCCCGGGTGGTCAGTTGCCGATGCCGGTCCTCGTCGTCGAGCGGCGGCCGGGAACCGCCTTGCCCCGGATCGGTGCTGCTGGCCTGCTGGCTGGGTGCGGTCACCACCGGCGGCGTGCCTCCTCGTGAGCGTTGAAGATCCCGAGCGGGATCACGTCGGCGAGCTGTTCCTGCTCGACGGGCGCAACCGCGGAGGGTTCCTCCTCTTGCGGTTGCGCCGGCGGTTGCGGGACCTGTTGCTTCCTGCGGGCGGTGGCTCGGGTTCGGGCGGCCACCTTCCGGCTGGTCTTTGACGGCTGGTCGCGTTCGGGACCTCGTTCGGCCTGGTCGAGCAGGTCGGTGACGGCCTGCGCGATCTCGGCCTCGGTGACGGGGTCCTGGCCGCGGCGGGCAACGGTCTGCCGGGCGTGCTGCCACGCCTGCTCGCCGAAGGGCGCCGGCGTGGTCTTCAGGTGCGTCCAAGGAGCCTGGATCCATCCGCCGTCGTGGTGGTTGCGGATCCAGATCCGGCTCACGTCGTAGGGATCGTGATGGACTTCCCAAAGGCCCTTCTTGGCGGTGACGCCGGAGTGCTGGCGACGGTAGGGATCCAGCGCCCGGCAGTCATACTTCCTGTGGCTGATCTTGACTCCGTAGGAGTTGACGGTGCGCCAGATCGCCGGCAGCAGCTCGATGTAGTCGTGCTCGGACAACGGCACCGGAACGTAGCCGGCCGTCTCGATCAGCGCGGCATACTTCTCGTTCGGTGTCAGCGGATCGCCTGGGGTCAGCGGATCACGGAGTCCGTCGTGCGGCCGGTTCTGCCAGCAGGCGACCAGCCACTCGTCTAGCAGTTCCTGCAGCTCGATCATCGACCAGACGGCACCCTGCTCGGCGTTGCGGCCGCGGTTCTCGACGCTGTTGCCGACGTAGCCGGCCACGTATTGGGCGAACAAGGTGTCGACGGACGAGAAGCTGGTCTCGACGGTGCCCTTCTCCCACGGCGATCCCTCGTGGGTGGGCTGGAAGTTGATGCCCATCGCTCGGCAGGCGTTGCGGAACGTCTCGGACATGTAGACCTTGCCGTGGTCGCAGACCACCGTCTCCGGGACGATCACGGGCCGGGCGGCGGCGTGTTCCAGGCGTTCGTCGATCTCGGTGAGCCGGCGGTGTGGCAGCACCGATCGCGCCATCCGCAGTGCGTCCCGCCAGCCCGGCCGCATCGGCTCGGGGACCAGCGAGCGGGCCAGCAGCAGGCTCGCGTCGACCGCCTTGGTGGTGGGGCTGAGAACTGCGGCGGGGATCGTCCTGGTGGCCAGATCGACCAGCCAGGTGAGCTCGACGCGATCGACGATGCCGTTGTCCAGCGCGACACGGACGTTCAAGGGCGTGGAGTCGATCTGCATCCACTCGCCCGGCCGGAACGCGGTCACCGTCCCGAACGGCCGTGCCGGCTGCTTCGCCAAGGACTGGCGGGTTCGCGCCGAACCGAAGGTGTGCTTGCCGGCCGCGACGCGCTCCACCAGCCGGTAGAACGTCGCGCGCGACGGCATGACCACGGGCTCCTGATCCGCGGGCTGGGCGGCGAGGATCTTCTCGACCCGGCGCCGGAGGCGTCCGACCGTGCCGGTCGAAACGTCCGTCTGCTCGCGCACCGCCTGGCGAACTGCTTCCACGACCCGCTCGTCAACCCGGCCGGTCACCGACGGCGGCCGGACGCTGCGCCCGTCAACGAGCCCGAGCAGGCCCTCGGTCTCGTAGCGTCGCCGCATCCGCTGCAGCGTTCTCAACGTGACCTCGTGGCCGGTGGCTCGCAGTTCGTCGACCTTCGCCAGCTCGCGTTGCCGCAACGAGCGCTGCGGGCCGTACTCGATCTTCGCCGGGCGGTGACCTCCGTCCTGCGGCGGTGCCCCGGTGAGCACCTCGATGATGTGCTCCTCCCACCAGCGCACCCGGGCCGCCGCCTCGGCCGGCAAGCCCTGCAGCAGGTCCGGCGGTGGGAGCGGAGCGCGGGCCGTAACGACGGCGAACCCAGGATCGGCGAGCATTCTCGCCCGCGGCAGCGTGACCTCGGTGCCAGTGACGTCAGCAAGCTGCACCTCGTGTGCCGACACGGCGATGACCGTGTGGGCCGCCCCGCCGAGCAGAACCTGATCGCCGACGTGGAGATTCGGCGGCCGCGAGACGCTCACCGCGGTGTCCAGTGCGCGGTGACAGTCGTCGCCGCCGACAGCGGCGCGGTCTCCACGTCGGCGACCAGGGTCCCGGACCACAGCAGGTGAAACAGCGTCGGCAGCACGGCGATCCGGTCGCCGACCTCCTCGGCAGCCGCCAGCAGCGGTACCGGCTGCGCGAACACTCGGCGCAGGTCGTCGGCATGCCGCAGATTCAGGCAGCGCGGATGCCGGTAGCCGGCCAGCCATCGCACGTTGGCCAGCAGCACCGGATCGACTGCGCCCAGTCGCTGATAACGCCAGCCCACCTGCTCGCAGGCGACCGCGGTCATGGCGAACGCCTCAGCGTCCTTCGGTTCGATCCGATCGTCGGGACGCACATCGATCACCAATCCGGTCCCGTTGGAGAGCCGGGCAAAGAGGTCCGGCGCGTGCCTGCGCTGACGGTCGCCGGTCGGCCAGATCAGCCAGAACGGCTGAGACGCGATTCCCGTGACTTGCGGGGAGAAATCCAACAGCATGATCCGGTCACGTTCCAGCCAGGACTCGAATCCGACGAACTCTCGGGTCGTCGCCGCCCACCAACTACCGGAGAAGCTCCGTTGGCCCTGGTAGGACGGGAAGTCGCGCACCGGAGCCACGGTCTCGAACGGGGCTGTCCAGCCCACCGCGAGCGGGACGCGGCACTCGCGTATCCCGCCCTCGCAACCTTCGAGATAGGCGAGGCTGAACTCGGGACCGGGCATCCAACTGGCCGCTCCGGCCGGCGCGCTCATCACCACGCAGACATCAACGACCACCGACATGAACCCGATCTGCGCCAGGACGAGTGAGACGGAGTCGGGAATGCGTCAGATCAAGTGAGACTGCGACTGATCAGATGAGACAGGACAATGGGGTGTGCGGGGTGTCGTTCGGTGTTGTGTCACGGTGACGGTTGCCCGGACGCTCCGGATCAGCCCCGGCCGAACAGGCGTAGGATGGGGGTATTCCGGAATCGACGACATCCGTCCTGCGGTGCCCGCCACGCCGGCCCACCCGCCCAGGGGGATGTCATGGTCAACGACCGGCACCGCACCAGAAACACGCCTGCTGAACCCTACGGCCGCATTGGTGCCGCCACAGGGGGTCGGGCCGGCGTCGCCGACGGGCCGAGTGCCCCGCACTCGCGCCGGCTCGACCTTGTCGGGCATCTGCGCCGCCGCGTTGCTGTCTGTGGCGCTGATCGTCGTCATCGGGCAGAACACCCGTAGCGTGCAGGCCAACGTCCGGGGAATAGGCGGCAGCCTGCCGCTGGCCTTGGCGCTGCTGATCGCTGCCGCGTCCTGATCATGGTGGTCGGCACCGTCCGGATCGCCCAGCTACGACGCCTGTCCCGCTAGCACTGCTAATGGTGCCCAGGATTTGACACCTCTGTTCGGCAGATCGGACCATCGCACACCCGGCCAACCAGCCGCCGGAAGGAGTCCACCATGAAAGGCGCGACTGCCGCACACATGAGCGTCGCCTCGGTGACGCGGCCATCCGTTCCGCGGCTGCGCCTGGAACCCACCGGCTCCCGACGCGTCCTGCTCGACGGCGCCTGGTGGCCACGCAGCACCGATCCCGTCGCCGAACTACCCGGCCTGGTTCTGGCCATCGACAAGGTGCGCGGCCCGGTCACCCGACTCGTGCTGGCAGCCGCGGGCTGGGAGAACCATCCCCGCCGCCTCAGCATGCACGGCAGGGTTCTCCGGCTTGGCTACTTCACCAGTCAACCGCGCGGCCTGTTGACCGCGATCTGCGCCAACAACGAACGCGTCGATCTGCTCGTCGTCGCACCTGAGACCGCAAGCGGCACCTCCGACACGGCGATGATCCTCGCCGCCACCATCACCAACCCCGTCCAGGCCCGGCGCATCCGCCTGGCGGTCAGCACACCAGGGTTTCGAGGAGCCGTCGACACCTCACCCGAGGAGGCATGGGAAACCGACGGCGGCCGGCTTGCTCCGGCAGAGCACCGGGTGCCTGAGCCGGTAGGGCGTGACCGGTGAAGCCGGGTCACGCCCCGTGTCGCCGGCCACGCACGGTGGACGGGCTGGACGGTCGGCCAGAAACGGAGGAGGTGGTCGATGCATCACAGCGCAGACGATAGGCCGCTGGGCCCCGGCCCCCATGGATGGCAACGGAACGCGTGACTGGCGTCCATCCATCCCCATCACGAGGGGACGGGGCTTCGGCGCGCCGGGAGCAACGCCTGGTTGCGTACGCGAGAACGGTTCCCCTACGGCAGGTGTCTTCGCCGGTTCCAGTATCACCCGTCTACTGTGCACCTGGCTGTGGCTCCGGGAGTCCCGGGCAGACCAGGAGGGGTCCAGCACGACGACGTGCCCGGCGGGAATCGCCGCTCCGGCGGCCAGGAACGAGGCCGGGTCGATCTGATGGCTCTTGGCGCAGGTCAGCCGCCGGGTCATGAGGGTGATGTTGGCCCAGGTGATGTACGCCTCGAAGTGTGCGCGGCGCCCCGAACGCGCGTGCACCGCGCGCGAAGGGGGGCGCTCGTCATTCGTTCGTGGTGCCCCTACTGTGCACGTCGATGCTGTCGTAGTGTCTCGGGTGGCGTGAGTCCGTGCTCGCGACTGTCGCTTCAGACCTCGGCGGCGTACGTCCCCACGTCGCCCCCCGGGGAGGTCCCGGTGCCAGCGTTGAACCCTCACGATCCTTTCCGTCGGGCAGCCCGTCCACGCGATTGCGCGTCGTCCGGCCCGTGCGGCAGCCCAGAGCGACTGCGGTGGCTGATCCGGCGGATCGCCGACGACGACCGCGGTGCGTTCGCCGAGTTGTTCGACCGATGCTCGGGCCTGGTGTTGTCCGACCTGCGTGGTCAGGTGTCGGACCGGCATCGGGTCGCGGGCGTGTTCGCGGGCACCTTCGTCGAGGTGTGGTGGCTAGCTGGATGCCACATTGAGCCGGACACCGATGTCATGGCGTGGATCGACGAGATCGTCCAGCGGCGCGTCGTGGATAGCCGGCCCGCCGCGCTCCAGTCGGCGGACCCCGACTCGTCCGGCTTTGGCTCACTTGACGCGCTGTGGGGGCAGCGCGCCGAGGTGGAGCTCGCCGGCCTATTCAGACGGCGGCCGGTGGTGTCCCGATGACGGTTCCGGGCCCGAGGTACTCACTAACCGCCTCGCCTACGAGCAGGCCACGACGGTTCATCGCGGCCTGATCCAGCGCGAACGAACGTTACTGTGACACGGCCTCGGTGGTGTCGCAGGCGGGCGTCAGGCCTTCTTCCGGTAGGTGATCATCGCGAGCACATACGCGATCACCAGGATGCCCGTGCACCAGGCCAGTGCGGCCCAGATGTCGTTGCCGATCGGTTGGTCCTCGAACAGTGCCCGGATCGAGTTGAAGTGACCGGCTGGTTCTCGGCGAAGGCGCGTGCCGGTCCGGGCATCGTCGTGGTGGGCACGAATGCTGAGCTTACGAACGGCAGGAAGACATCGCCCGCCTGGTACAGACCATCCGGCACAACACCGCCGCCGCGGACGCGGCGATCACCCGGGTCGACGACATCATCAACAAGATCAACGGCTACTCGGTCACCATCGCCGGGGCGGTGGAAGAACAGACCGCCACCACCCAGGAGATGGGCCGCGGGATCAGCGAACCCGCGCACGGCACCGCGCAGATCACCCAGAACATCGCCGGGGTGGCCAGCAACGCCCAAACCACCTCGACCGGTTCCCAGCAAGCGCACCAGAGCGCCGACGAACTCACCCAGGTAGCGGACCGGCTCCGCGGCGAGGTCGCCCAGTTCCGTACCTGACAGCATCGGCGGGACCGGCCTCGCGCCCGCACCAGCGGCGAACGCCAGCCCGCGCCAGCGGGCCGATGGCCTGCAGACGCGGGCCCCTGCCCGGACCGTGTTTGCCGTTTGGCCCGCGACAGGCACACGCAGTGATGACTATGGAGATTGGGGCCCGCCCTCGCAGCACGCCGTTCTGCGTTCGCCGGCCCCCGCGCGGAAACGTCTGACGTGGTCCGGTTCGGTCCAGTGGCAGGACGGGCCGTTCCCGTACGGGGTCGCGGGCGCGCTGCTGGGGAACATGAACTCGGACGGGGTGCCCTCGGCGCTACGGGGGGACACTGACCGGCGCGGACTTGTATGCCTCGGTCACCTCGACCCGGATCCGGTTCCAGGTGCTGGGCGAGCCCGTGTGGTGCTGCAGGCCGTGAACCCAGTCGGCGCGGAGGAGGCGCTGCGCTGATCGTTGCGGCCCGCGGGGCCTGCACCCGGGCCGGCCGGACACATCTCTTTGGGGCGACTGGTCGCACGTTCGTGAGCAACGCCCCTACACACCGGGTCGCCGCGTGCCGATGAGAAAGATGCCGGACACGGCACCGTGTTGGGGCACTGGGAACGACTTGCCGACGCAGGCGAGTCCACACCCGTGCTGCCGACCGGAATCCGGTGCTGGCTGTTCGCCCGGCGCTCGCCTCCTTCCCCCTCTGGTGGCGGACGCCGGGCGGACGGCGTCGCACCGGGGCCACGCGCCGCGGCCAGCGACGGCAAGCCACCGCCACACCGTCTGCTGCGAAACCCCCAGCCCTGCGCGTGCAGCGCCGCGATCTGTGAGACGAACGGGTCTCCAGGTGAAGCGGCCGCTGGCGTGTCCGCGCGCCTCCTCGATGCGGCGGGTCGACGGCTAGGCTGCAGCCATGGCGGAGATCAAGTCCCCGACGCCCCCGGAAGCCTTCGAACTGCTCTAGCTCCGCTGTCAGGATCGCCGTGGCCGTGATCCGAGTCCAGTGACCGCCTTCGGATGACGGTCTTCGCCGAACTTGTCACGCTGAGGCCGGCTTCGCACGGTGTTGATCTCCTGCCTCGGCATTGTCGCGACTCGGGGGGCCGTTAATCCACTGATCGGCCCCGTTGGATGACAGTCATCGTGACACCGTCGCGATTCGCCGATCACGCTGATGCAGGCGTGACGGGCCGCCCTCGGTGGGTTGCAGAGCGGGCCGATTCGGTGGCGTGGTGGCCCAGTCGCATCATCAGGTACGCGGAGCCGTGCTCGGGTATCGCGCGTCGTAGGGTCTCGCGGGCGTCGACATGCTCGATCGGTGCGCTGAAGGGCAAGATGGACACCTTTAGCCCGGGGGCGACCAGTGCACCGGCGGGCAGCGCTTCGCCGGCATGAAGCCAGTCCAGGTCCTCATCCCGGGCACCGTGCAGCACGGCGAAGGTCGTGGCCCGGTCGTGCTCGCCGTGAGCGATGGGCAGTCTCAGGTCGTCGCGGGCGCCGACGATACGGTCGCGGCCCGCCCACGGGGCCAGTTCCGCGTGCCACTGTGCATCGGCAGGTTCGATGTTGTCCGCGCGAGCGGTCGCCACGGTGAGTCCGAGAATCTGGTCCGGGCGCAGCACCGCGAGGCAGACGTGTTGAGCCGGCAAATGTGGCAGCGCAGGTGTCTTCGCCGCGCAGGGCTGACCACGACGTCGGGCGGTCCCCCGTCGTGACATACCCGCACGAGGAGCTCATACTCCGCGCCCGCACGCCGCTGAACGGCTTCGATCTGGGTAACGAGCAGGCGCGGGTAGCGTGGGTGAACTCACTTGCTCGATTCGTCCCACATGGGGGCAAGCCGCAAATCCTGTGCTACGTTGGAGTCAGTTGCAGTTTGATTTCCTTAGACGTTTCCGGCGCCTGATGGGTCATCCAAGTCCCGTCCAGGCGCTTTTTCGTTTCGTGTCGATTCCGGCGCGGGTGATCAACGCGGCGGCACGAGAGGCCGCACCGTGCGGCCTCCGACAGCCTGCGAAGGAGCAGACATGACTACAGGTACCGTGAAATGGTTCAACGGCGAAAAGGGATTCGGCTTCATCACCCCGGATGGCGGCGGTGCCGACGTCTTCGCCCACTTCTCCTCGATCTCGACGAGCGGCTACCGCAGCCTCGATGAGAACCAGAAGGTGGAGTTCGACATCACTCAGGGAAACAAGGGTCCGCAGGCGGAGAACATCCGCCCGCTCTGATCCACACGCACTGCCAACGGCGGCCCGACTGATTCAGCGGACCGCCGTTCGGCGTTTCAGTGGGCACTACACATCCCGAAGATCATCCCCAACGGCTTCCCTCGGCCAGGACACGACCACGCTTGAACACGGCTTCGCTCTTCAGCGCTCGGTGCTATCCCGCACGTTCGTTGGAGTGGCCCGTCGCGGCATTGGCCGTGAGGATGGACGTATGCTGCCGATCTGGTGTGCCTTCCTTCACCTGGGCAGAGTCCTGCTTGCCCGGCTGTCCGGGTCATTGTCGGTAGCCACCGCCCCGCACCTGCGGACAGAGTTCGTCGCGGCCGTAGCGTCGGGGAGAACCAGAGCGTCGAGTTCGAGGTCACCCAGGGTCCGAGGAGACCCCAAGCCGCGAGCATCCGTCCATTCTGAATGGACTTGATGGTCCATTGGCCTACTGGTTCAGCGGGCCGCTGGGCCGACCGATGAAGAATTCGACCGGTGTTACCCACGATGACCGGGTTCCAGGCAGCCGCCGGCTGCGGTGGCCCCGCCTACCCCCGACCAACCAAATTGTGAGGATGTTGATTGAAACCCCACCACGAGCACGCGATCCTGTTCCGGGCGCCGTCCGAGGCACGTGCCATCGGAAACGCCGACAAGCCCAAACTGGCTGTCGACGACGGCGTCGCGGCGATGCGCCGACTTCGCTACCCGTTCATGGTCCGGCCGGTCCCGTCCACCGCGGGCACCGAGTCCGCGCGCGTCGCATAACGAGACCGGCGTCGCGACAGCACCGTTCCCGTTCGGCGCCCTGGGTGGCGCAACGGGCGAAGCGCACCGACGGCGGGGCTGCCGCCTGCTCGTTCTCACCTTGCGTTCGCACGTGACCCGGTCAATTCGGCGTTCGCGCGGTGTGGACCGCCACCTTTCCGGGGGGGGGCCCGCTGGCAGGCCCAGGCGTACGCTGCACCGTGTGGATCACGAAGAGCGCATCGCCCTGTTCCTCGACTACGAGAATCTTGCCTTGGGAGCGCGGGACCACCTCGGCGGCATGACCTTCGAGTTACGGCCCATCGCCGATGCGCTCGCCGAGCGGGGGCGAGTGGTCGTGCGCCGGGCATACGCCGACTGGTCGTACTTCGACGAGGATCGCCGGATGCTTACCCGCGGGCACGTCGAGCTGATCGACATCCCGCAGCGCATGGGGGCTTCGCGCAAGAACGCCGCCGACATCAAGATGGCCGTGGACGCGCTGGAGCTCGCCTTCGAGCGCGACTACATCTCCACGTTCGTGTTCGGCACCGGCGACAGTGACTTCACTCCGCTGGTCCACAAACTTCGCGAGCTGAACAAGCGGGTCATCGGCGTGGGCGTCGAGCGGACGACGTCGGCGCTGCTACCGCCGGCCTGCGACGAGTTTCTCTTCTACGACCGTCTGGAAGGTGTCGAGATCCCGCCCACGCGTCCCCGGCGTGCTCGTCCGGCCAGGACCCCGGAGGCAGAGCCGCAGCCGAGGGAGCGGGAGCCCGAACCGCAGCCGGTCGCCGAGGCACCGGCACGCGACGTGGACGCGCTCGCCGTCCTCGTCGCGCAGACGGTGGCCGGCCTGCAGCGCAGCGCCAGCGGGGCGGTAGCGGCCTCCATGATCAAGCGCACTCTGCTCCGTAAAGACCCCACCTTCAACGAGGCGGACTACGGGTTCCGCGCCTTCGGTGAACTGCTGCGCCACCTCGCCGAGCAGAACGTGGTGGAGCTGTCGGAAGGCCCCGCTAAGGGCGACCCCGATGTGACGCTGCCCGAGCATGGGGACCGGGAGGAGGCGTTCGGCCTGCTGCGCTCGGTGGTCCTCGATCTGGCGGGCAGCGGCAGCCCGGTGGCGCTGTCCGGCCTGAAGAACCAGCTACGGAAGGTACGGCCCGACTTCAGCGAGAAGAAGCTCGGCTACCGCAGCTTCCTGCAGTTCAGCCGGGCTGCGGCGACCAGCGGAGCCGTCGACCTGACGTGGAACGCCGACGCCGAGGACTACCTGCTAACCACCAAAGCGGATACCTGAGCGCAGCCGCGACCGGAGGTTGCGGGTGATCAGCCTCTTCCCCACCGATGCCGTCAGCAGGAACCGCGAGCCGACCGAACGTCGACCTTCGCCTGCTCCGCCCGGTGCGGCGGCCTGGCGCCCGCAACGGTCGAACGCGTCACCGGCGAACAGACCACGAAGATCCCGGGGCATGCCGGCTCCCGATCGCACGTCGATCATCGCACCCCCGAGAGCGCACCGCCTCTCACAGGTGAGCTGGTCGCAATAGGAGATGCCTGAACTTTGGTTAACGACAACGGACCTGGGCCCGTGCTCGAGCAGGACCACTGGGCAATCCTGGCGCCTACGACGCCGCTGCCAGGGCTATGCCGCCCGAAGCCGCGGCCATCCTTGCCGCCGCGCAAGCAGCGACGCGTGTACCTCGCTCGCATCGCTCGTCCATATCGGGGCCGGCCAGCTCACACTTGCGCCTAGATCTGCCGCCGGTAGGGCGCGGCATTGACCTGCGCGGTAGCGCGGCACGTTCGGTTTCCGCCAGCCTGGCACGGACCGGGTGGGACTCTGGCGCGTCGGTTGACAGCGCGGCCACCGGCAGATCCGATGGCTTCGTGAAAGCCATCGTCTACACCCGCTATGGAGGGCCGGACGTCCTGCACCTGGCGGACGTGCCGACGCCGGCCGCGGGTGACCGGCAAATCCTGATCAAGGTGCGGGCGGCCGAGGCGACCAAGTCCGACTGCGAGCTCAGGAGCTTCCGCTACGCCGTGAGATGGCTCTGGTTGCCGCTGCGGATCGCATTCGGCATCACCCGGCCGAGACGTCGCATCCTGGGCGGCTACTTCGCCGGTGAGGTCGTGTCGGTGGGCGGGCGGGTCACCTCCTTCGCCCCCGGCGATCGGGTGTACGGTTCCGCCGGCCTGCGTCTGGGCGCCTACGGCGAGTACATCGTCCTTCCCGAGGACGCCGCCATCGCGTGCAAGCCACGGAACATGACGTTCGCCGAGGCCGCCGCCGTCCCGCTCGGTGGGCTCAACGCCCTGCACTTCGTGCAGCGCGCGAGCATCAAGCCTGGGGAGCAGGTGCTGATCAACGGGGCCGGCGGCAGCATCGGCGCCCATGCCATCCAACTCGCACACTCGATGGGCGCACAGGTCACCGCGGTCGACCATGGCATCAAGCAAGACCTCGTCCGCCGCCTCGGGGCAGACGACTTCATCGACTACACCATCGACGATGTCACCACCACCGGCCGCACGTTCGACGTCATCTTCGACATGGTCCCCGGCAGCCCCTACCGCCGTCTCATCGGCATGCTGCAACCGGGCGGACGCTACCTCAACGGCAACCCCCGCCTCTCGGTGCTCCTCCGGTCGGCGCTGACCACCCGGCTCACCGACAAGACCGTCACCGTGGCCTTCGCCCCCGAGACGAAACAGGCCCTGGCAACGATCACCGAGATGATCGAAGCCCAGAAGATCCAATCAATCGTCGACCGGATCTACCCAATGTCGCAGGCGGTCGCCGCCCACCGCCGAGTCGAAACCGAACAGCGACAGGGCGCAGTCGTGATCACCATCGGCGAACCCGACGAGCCAGCCGAACCCTGATCGGTTCAGGCGTAACTAAGCGCCTGCGTAGAACTGTTGCCCGTAATTCTCGGTGGCCCATCCGGACGGCCCGAACTGGCCTCGTTGGTCTTGCGTGCCGGAAACGTCGAGCATGTTGCAGACGTCTCGTACCCCGTGGACCGTTCGTGCGGATGCGGTGAGGGCGTCGCGGGTGTCCGGCGAGTCCACGGTGCCGGTGAGAATCAGCACGCGGTTCTGTACCTCGACGGTGACGTGCTGGTGTCGCCACTGCGGGTGTTCGCCGAGGCGGTCCACGATCTGCCACGCGATGCGGGTATCCGGGTCGCCTGCGGCGTGGGGGGAACTCATCGCCTGGCCAGGCCCACATCATCGACTTACCCTCCCTGTCGGTCGACAGCGTCGAATCTCGGTGTCGGGTGCTCCCAGCGTGCGTGGCGTTCATGGAGGCCAGTCCGCGAGTTCGTGACGGTTGCGTGACGGTCGGACCTGTCAGTCGGTGGGTCAGCCCCCCCCGGCGGGAGGTGCTCACCAACATCATCTCTGTCAGTCGGCGGGCGAGATGTCACAGGATCGTCATGGCTCCGGGTAGCCGTCGCGATAACCGGCCACGACGCTGACCTGCAGGCAAGGGCCGCTGACGCGGGCACGGCGCTCGCGTCGCGCGGCTGCTCATGTCGGCAGGGAGCGTGCGATGACGATCACCAGTATCACTGCGGCGCTGGTCATCGGCGGTGTCCTCGGTGCGGCCGCAGCGTTGGCACTAGGGGATCGTCGTCGCATTCCGGTGTGGGTGCTGATCTCCGTGGGTGTGGCGGCCGCGCTGGCCGCCACGGTGCTGGCCCGGCTCGCCGGGCTGGACGCCTCGCGGTTGCGGCTGGCCGAGCTGCTAGTCCAGATCGTGGCCGCGGCCGTCGCCCTGGTGGTGGCCGGCGCGCCGGGATGGACCGGCGCCGCCGACAAGCACATCCGCCCTCACGGGCGCGGGCACTGGGTGGCACGCCGGCCGCAGTCCGGCGAGCAGAGCAACGGCAGCGATGGGGTGACGACGTGACCACTGTCCCGGCGGCGGACGGTACTGGTGTGCGGGTGAGCTGTGACGGATGCGGTGCCAGCACCGCGGTGGACGGCTGCGGGTTGCACGATGCCGAGGTCGACTCTGTCGCAGTGAGCGCGACCGGGTGGACGGGGTCGCCGTTCGCCCGGGGCCCGCACCGGTGTCCCGGCTGCAGTGACTCCGGCACGGATGTTGCCCGTCAGGCGCCGCGGCTGCCAGCCGGCGACGCCCGGGCGTCCCACGTCTCGCTCGCGGCGAACTCACCAGCGGCCCTGGTCCGGGTGACCGGCGACCTCGACGCGGAACTCGTGCCGGAGTTACGTCGCACACTGGACGACGCCGTGGCGCTTCGGCCCTGTGTCGTCGTGGACCTCAGCGCGGTGAGCTGCATCTCGCGCCCGCAGCGCTGGGAGTGCTGGTTCGTGCCCGCGCCGCCGCCCGACGGCAGGACGGTGAGTTGTTGCTCGCCGCACCGTCACGGTTCGTGCGGACGGTGCTGTGGACGATGCGCCTGCACACCGCCTTCCGCACGTTCGATACCGTGCCGCAGGCGATCACCGCAGCGTTGGCCGCGGATCGGACGGCGTCCGGCCGCGCCGGTCCATGACGGCGGTACGGCGTCGGTGCGGTGCGGTCCCGGGCGGCGTGCATGGCATGCGTGGCGGCTGTTCTCCGGCGCCCCGAAGGACACCCGGCCCGCGCGTCGGCCGCGGCGGCGACGTCGCTGACCGTGCGACCTTGATCCTGGGCCGACGTCTTACGACCTTGTGCGCAGTGGTTGACGTTGGGGGTCGGGTATTTACCAGTTAAGGCCGGCGAATCTATCTGAGACGCGGCCGGCGACCGCGTTGATGGTCTCGGGAAGCGACTCACGGCGGCCGGTGAAGGGCCGGCATGGACCAGGATTTGACTACGTGGCAAGCAGCCCGAATTGGGCCCCGGCAGGAGGCGCACCTGGTGGCGTTGCACGCAGGTGGCGAGCACACCAGCGCGGACTGGCGGAGCTATTCGGGGTGGCGCGCTCGACGGCGTACCGGGCGGTTCGGCGAGCGGCGCAGGTGTGAGCTCGCGGGCGCCGGTCGCGGCGGCTGCCACCTGCCGTGGATCATGAGCTGATGGAGTCGACTTGGGCGCAGCTGCTGGTGGGGCTGCTGGCGGTCGCGGGTGTCTTCGCCGCGGTGGTGCTGGGAGTGCTGCTGCTGGCGTGGGCTCCGCTGCGTGGCCGTGATCCGGCCCGGGCGCGGCGCTGGTGGAGCCCGCTTGCGCCTGCGCTGCGCGTCCTGGCCGAGACGCCGGTCGCGGTGTGGGCCCGCGTGCGGCGGTGGCGGCTGCCGCGGGCAGTGACGGCATGGCTGTCCGGGTCGCTGCGGCATCCGGCTCGGCTGGTGATGCTGGGCTTCGCCGCGGCGGTGCTAGTCGGCACGGGGCTGTTGTCGCTGCCATTCGCCACCGAGACCGGCCGCAGCGCCGGGCTGGTGACGGCGCTGTTCACCGCCACGTCGGCGGTGTGCGTGACGGGCCTGGTCGTCGTTGACACTGGCACATTCTTCTCCAGCTTCGGGGAGGCGGTGATCCTCGGGCTGATCCAGATCGGCGGATTCGGGATCATGACCCTTGCCTCCCTGCTCGGTCTGCTGGTCGCGCGGCGGCTACGGATGCGCCTGCAGCTCAGCGCGCAGACCGAAACCAAGGCGATCGGCGTGGGCGAGGTCCGCCGGGTCGTGCTAGGCGTCATGCGGATCAGCGTGATCGTTGAGGTGCTGGTCGCGGCCGTGCTGGCGTGGCGGTTCGCCGACGGCTACGGCTACAGCACCGGCCGGGCGGTGTACCTGGGTGTGTTCCACGCAGTTTCGGCGTTCAACAACGCCGGCTTCGGACTGTACGCCGACAGCCTCATGCAGTTCGTCGACGATCCTCTGGTCTGCCTGCCCATCACGGCCGCGGTGATCATCGGCGGGCTCGGCTTTCCGGTGCTGTTCGAGCTGCGCCGTGAGCTGCGCAGCCCTCGCACCTGGTCGGTCCACACCAAGATTACGGTGGGGATGACGGTGGTGCTGCTGGCCGGCGGCTGGCTGGCGATCAGCGTCGTCGAGTGGTCCAACCCCGGCACGCTCGGCGGCCTCGGTCCGGGCGGCAAGCTCCTCGCCGGGTTCACCACGGCGGTGATGACCCGTACCGCCGGCTTCAACAGCCTGAACGTGGCCGAGTTCAACGACGTCACCCTGCTGGTGCATGACGTGCTGATGTTCATCGGCGGGGGCAGCGCCGGCACCGCTGGCGGGATCAAGGTCACCACGTTCGCCCTGCTCGGTTTCGTCATCCTCGCCGAGATCCGCGGCGAGCCCAGCGTCCACGCCCTGGGCCGGCGTCTGCCCGCCGGCGTGCAACGTCAGGCGCTGACCATCGTGCTGCTCAGCGTCGCCGCGGTCGCCGCCGCCACCGTGGCGCTGCTGGCGCTGACGCCGTTCCGGCTCGACCAGGTGCTGTTTGAGGTGACCTCGGCGTTCGCCACCGTCGGACTGTCGACCGGGATCACCGCGCAGGTGGGCACCGCCGGACATGTCATCCTGATCCTGCTGATGTTCATCGGCCGGCTCGGGCCCATCACCGCAGCCGTCGCGCTGGCGCTGCGTGAGCGGACCCGCCGCTACGAACTACCCGAGGAGCGACCCATCGTTGGCTAGAAGACCCGCCACCGCCAACCGCATCGCCGTGCTCGGCCTGGGCCGTTTCGGCAGCTCACTGGCGTTGGAACTGATGCGCCAGGACTGGGAAGTCGTCGGCATCGACGCCGACGGCAGGGTGGTGCAGGAGTTCGCCGACCAGCTCAGCCACGCCGCGGTGGCGAACACCGCCGACGAGCTCGCGCTGCGCCAACTCGGTGTGCACGACATGCAGCACGCCGTCGTCGGCATCGGCACCAACCTGGAAGCCGGCATCCTCACCACCGGGCTGCTCGCCGACCTCGGCGTGCCGAACATCTGGGCGAAAGCCATCAACCGGCAGCACGCCCGCATCCTCGAACGCGTCGGCGCGCACCACGTGGTGCTGCCCGAGCACGAGATGGGCGAACGCGTCGCCCACCTCGTCACCGGTCACATCCTCAACTTCATCGAGTTCGAGGACGACTACGCCATCGTCAAGACCCGCGCTCCCGAGGAGTCGTGGGACAAGACCCTGGCCGATGCCTCGCTGCGCTCGAAGTACGGCGTCACCGTCGTGTCGATCAAACGTCCCGGGGAGGAATTCACCTACGCCACCTCCGAGACCACCGTCTACGCCGGCGACATCCTCATCGTCGCCGGCAAGACCCGCCAGGTCGAAACCTTCGCCAACCTCAGCTGACCGGCCCCGCAGCCCCGCAGCCCCGCAGCCCCGCGGCGCCGCCGGCGTGTCACCGCGGCATATCGGGCTGGGCGGAAATCTGGACGAGGGCGAGCCGCACGTCATCGCGGGCACCTATCTGAACTCGTACTATGAGCAGCGGCCGCTGCCGTACCCCGAGGGCGGTTACGGCTACCGCACGTTCAGCGTCATCTTTGCGCAGCAGGCAGGCGCACGCACCGCGCTGCAGGACGTTGACGACATGCCACAGTCCGCCGATGCCCAGCGTGGCGCTCCCCTACCAGCGTTACTGCCAGTGCCCGACCGGGTCCATGCGGTCGCTGATCCGGGCTGGCCGACTCATCACGACAGGCAGCGGTCGCCGCGCCCGGCGCACGCGAGTGTGCGACCAGGATCTGGCGGGCAGCGAGCCACCTCGTCATTGGGGGCGTCGCTGACCGGGTGGGCGTGGTTACGCGGGTGCGATGAGTTTGGCGAAATCTGCGGCTGTCAGGGCCGAATGGGTGAGCGACCCGTCGGCCCGGGGAACACCCACCGGTTGACCGGCGTGCGTGAAGGACACCGACGCGATGTCGGCGCGGGCGGTCAGGGTGCACACCACCTGTCCCAAGGCCAGGACCTCGTCGCGGGGCGAACCACCCTGGGGTGGGTCGCCGAGCTCGACAATCGCTCGGGTGCCCTCGACGCGAACGCCGGCGATGACCGCGTTGCCGGCAAGTGCGTTGAGCAGGCCGGTGCCAGCCTCCGCTGCGGTGGGGCCGCCTAGGAGTTGCTGGAGGTGGCCGTCGACGGTGGGTGGGTTCTTGACCCGCCGCACCACCGCGACCAGGGCGCCGCCCCGGACGAAGTAGAGCACCTGGGCGACCGTCCCGGCCTGCGGTGGCGCCGCCGGCGTGGTCGCCGCGGTGCCGGCGAAGGGCCCGCGTGGCGGCTCCACGGTGCGGGGCTGCCGCTCCACGGGTATGCCGCAGCCGGCCACCAGCCCGGCGACTGCCATCGCCAGCGCGCCGGCACAGACCCGCCGGCTCACGACAGGCCCGGAGAACTCGACTCGCAGTCGGGCGCCGCCGCCGGGCCGCGGCAGCGCCACGGCCCGGCCGCCGTGGGCTGCCGCGTGTTCGGCCACCAGCGCCAGCCCCAATCCGGTGCCTTATCCGGTGCCGCGTGCGTGGGCGCTGCGGCCCCGCACGAAGCGGTCGAAGATGATCTCGCGGTCCTCGACGGCCACTCCGGGTCCGCCCGCCGCGGCGTCGGGCCGGCAGCGCTGCGCGCGACCGGCGTCATGCAACTGTCATGCACCCGGGGGACGGACGCCATGCGGCCCGGCGACACTGGTGATGTCGGTTCGCGGTCGGTGCTCGCGCCGACGGCGGGCCCCAAGGTTGAGGGAGGGCGTCATGGGGCGGCCGGCCAGCGTCGGCGTGGGACTGGTGTCGGTCACCGTTCTGTTGCTGCTCAGCGCCCTGGTCGCGCGGACGCACGGCGTGTGGGGTGTAACCGCTCTGCTGCTGCTCAGCGGTGCGCTGGTCGCGGCCTATGCCGCGCGGCGGCGAGCACGGGAACAGCTCGCTTGGCTCGCCGCCGTCGTCACCGCACACCGCCTGCTTCTCACCATCCGGCGCTCACCCCGGACCCTGTCCGGCGACGGTCCCCCGTCGAAATCACGAACCGCCCGTGGTGGACCACCACACGACCGGCACCGTCGCAGGTGCGCCCCGCATATCCGGGGAGCCGCAGAACCGCGTGGCTAGACCGTGCGCCGAACAGGACGTGAGGAGGAAAGTTCGCCGCCAACGACCACCGTCATCTCTGGTACGACGCCAGAGGAGGTCCCGCCGTGATTGTCGACATTCTGCTCAGCACGCTGCTCATCATCAGCATGGTGATCACCCTCGCCGCCCTTTCTCCACCGCGTGGGCAAGGCCCAGCCCGCCGCCGGCGGACGACGTACCCGAACACCTGCGCACCCGACAACGCCAGCACCGACTCTGTCCGGTCGGATCTGCACCGATGATCTTCGAGTCGCCGCCCGCTCCCGGGTTGATCATGGCCTGATCCGGCCCCGTAGCGTGCCGTACTTGACAAGACGTATGTTCAGCACTGAACATTGCTTCATGACCATGCGACGGGAGAACGAGGCGATGCGGGTGTTCGCCGCTCTCGTCCGCGCCGTGCATGCGATCTCCCAAGACGGCGCACGGGAGCTACGTACCCACGGCTTCACGCCGGCGCAGTATCAGCTACTCGTCCTGGTTGGCGCGGATCCGGGCTGCCGGCAGCACCAACTCGGCGAGGCCCTCGGGGTGACGAAGAGCAACGTGTCGATGCTCATCACCAAGCTTGAGGCCGCCGGGCTGCTCGCAAGAGTGCCGGAAGGAGCCGCCTACGCGCTGCACCTGACACCCGAGGGGGCCGCGACAGTGGCCCGATTGAGGCCGGAGCACAGCCGCTTCATCGCCCGCCGTTTCGCCGACCTGGACGATGACGAGCTGGCATGCCTGAAACGCCTCGTGGACAAGCTCAGCGACGACTGATCAGCACTGTCATCTCAGGCCAACCACACCCCAATGTTCAGCACTTAACTCACGGAGGTCATCGTGGCATCCTCGACCCACGGCGTGACGCCGCACCCGACCCGACGCGTGCTGTTGCGCGCCACCGGCATGGCCGCCCTCGGCTCAGGCGCCGCAGTAGCCGTCGTCCACCTCACCGCCACGGCAGCAGGCGACTCGCTGGCGGTCACCGCGCCTGGTACGACCACTCCAGCGGGGGTGCCGCTCGCCGTCGCGGTGATCGCCGCGTTAATAGGAGCCGTCGCCGGCGGGGTCCTGGCGGCCCTGCTCGCGCGGACGCCACGGCCGCGGCCGCTTTTCGTCGCGCTCACCGCCATCGGCCTCGTGCTCTCGTTCGGCTCGCCGTTCGGCGCCGCGTCGACCACCGCGACAGCCCTCTGGCTGTGCGTCATGCACGGCGCTGTGGCCGCCGTGACCATCCCGGTGCTGGCCCGGGCGCTGCCGCTGGAGCGTGCGCGATGAGCGATCTCACCGGCGCGACGGCCGTCGTGACCGGCGGGACGGACGGGATCGGCGCCGCCACGGTGCGCCTGCTGCGAGACCGCGGCGCCGACGTCATCGCCATCGGCCGCTCCGCCGCGAAGGCCGAGGCGCTGCGCGCCCAGGAGGCCGCCGCCGGACGAGACCGGGGACGGCTCGACGTGCGGCTCGCCGACCTGGGGTCGATGGCCGCCGTCGTGCGGGCGGTCGCCGCCCTCGACATCGAACGCGTCGACGTCGTGGTGCAGGCGGTGGGCGTGCTCCTGACGCGGGCGGAGTACACCGAGGAAGGCCTGGAGAAGGACTTCGCCATCAGCTACCTCGGCCGATACCTGTTCCTGGAGGAAGCACATCGCACCGGCCTGATCGGTACCCAAACCCGACTGGTCAACCTTGCCGCCAGCGCACCGCGTATCCCGCGGATCGCCCAGGTCGAATTCCCCTCCGCGGACGAGGTCGCCGCCCGGACCGGCATGCGGGCCCACGGCCAGGCCCAACTCGCGAACGACCTCCTGACCGCCCTGGCACCGAGGCGGTACGGGATCTCCGCCGTCGGCTACGGGCCGGGAGCAGTGGACACGAACATCCGACGCGAGGTACCCGCCATCGCACGCGCGTTGTTGCGCCCCTTCTACGCTCTGGCCACCCGCCGCCCCGAGGAGGCCGCGGCCGACGTCGTCGCGGCCGCCACCGACCAACGGGTGGAGCCCGGCACGGCGTCCTTCCGCAATCGGCGCGGGGCCTTTCCCGCCCCTGCCTACGTGACGGACGAACGACGCCAGCATGAGCTGCTCGGTGTCAGCGCCGAACTCGTGCGCCGGGCACTGGACCGACCCACGGCACCGTCACCGAGATAGACCACCGGGATAGGCCGAGCGCCAGTACGCGCCCCGACGTGGGAGCGGGGATGTGACCGGCACCGCCAGCAGCGCGGTCTCGGCCATGCCGGTCGACCTCCCTGTTCAGCCGCCGGCGAAGCCGACCGCGACGGTTGTCGGGTAGGTCCGGATCAGCTTTCGGTTGACGAGTTCCCGGATTCCGAGGTCGGACAGTTCACGGCCGTATCCGGAGCGTTTGATGCCGCCGAAGGGAAGTTCGGGACGGCTGGAGGTGGGATGGTTTATCCACACCATGCCGACATCGAGCCGTTCGGCGAGCCGGCCGGCCCGGTCGAGGTCCCGGCAAAAGATCGCCGCGCCCAGGCCGTACGGGTTGTCGTTGGCCAATGCGACCGCCTCGTCCTCGTTCGTCACCCGGTACACCACGGCCACCGGGCCGAACAGTTCCTCGTAGTAGGCGCGCATGCCGGGCCGTACGTCGGTGAGCACGGTGGCCTGGACAAACGCGCCCGGTCGGTCGAGGCGCCCGCCGCCCGAGACGAGCCGGGCGCCCTGCGCCACGGTGTCCCGAACCTGGCTGACGAGGGTCTCGGCAGCTTGCTCCGAGGAGAGCGGCGAGAGCGTCGTGGCCGGGTCCATCGGGTCTCCGGGAATGAGCGCGGCGAATCGCTGCCGCACCCCCTCCACGAACCGGTCGAAGAACCCCGTCATGACAATGAACCGCTTCGGGCTCACGCAGCTTTGGCCCATGTTCGACAGCCGGGCGGTGACCGCGGCGTCAATGGTGCGGTCGAGGTCTTCGGCGTCGAGCACGATGAACGGATCGCTCCCGCCGAGTTCGAGCACGGCCTTGACGATGTTGCGCCCGGCCTGCTCCGCCACGCTGGCGCCGGCGCGGTCGCTGCCCGTGAGCGAGACGCCGCGCACCAACGAGTTTTCGATGATCCGCCGGACGTTCCCGCCTGAGACGAACACGTTGATGTATCCGTCGGGCGGCACGCCCGCGTCGCGGAACAACCGTTCCAGCGCGAGCGCCGACTGGGGGCAGTTGCTGGCGTGTTTGAGCAGGATGGTGTTGCCGGCCGCCAGGTTCGGCGCGGCGAACCTGGCCACCTGATAGCACGGGTAGTTCCACGGCATGATCCCGAGGAGCGCGCCGAGTGGCCGACTGGCCACCACCGCCTGCCCCTCGTCCGCGGGCAGCGGCCGGTCGGCCAGGAAGTCGGGGCCCCGCTCGCCGTAGTACCGCATGATGTCGGCGGCGAGCCGCACCTCGTCCCGG
The DNA here is from genome assembly GCF_004217545.1 of Krasilnikovia cinnamomea. Lineage (NCBI taxonomy): Bacteria > Bacillati > Actinomycetota > Actinomycetes > Micromonosporales > Micromonosporaceae > Krasilnikovia > Krasilnikovia cinnamomea. Next base: position 3,264,097 of record NZ_SHKY01000001.1, on the reverse strand, counting down.
CTTTCCGTGATGCGTTTGCCCATCTCCAGCGTCACGAGTTGGGCGAACTCGTCGAGGCGTTGCAGCATCAGCTCACCGGCCCGCCCCACGATCGCGGCGCGATCGGCGGGCGTCATCCGGCGCCAGCCGAGGAACGCCGCATGCGCCGCCCCGACAGCGAAGTCGACCGCCTCGTCCGACATCGCCGCGAACTCGCCCAGCACCTGGTTGTTGTAAGGGTTGACGCTGACAACCGACGATCGGGTTGCGGTCATCGCGCGGCTCCGTCCCACTGCGAACCGTCGGCCCGCTCGCGTTCGGCGAACCGTTGACCCAGTTGGCCGGAGCGAACCATGTGCACCGTTGATCCGACCACGTATGGCGCGTCGTGGTCTATTGGCAGTACTACCGATCCGGGCGGGGGCCGCGGCGGAGCGCTGGCGGATGGCCGACCACCGGGACGGGTAAGTTGCGGGATTACGCTGACCTGTGTGGATCAAGAAGAGCGGATCGCCCTGTTCCTCGACTACGAGAATCTGGCTCTGGGCGCGCGCGACCACCTCGGCGGCATGACGTTCGAGCTGCGGCCCATCGCGGACGCGCTCGCCGAGCGGGGACGGGTGGTCGTGCGCCGGGCGTACGCCGACTGGTCGTACTTCGACGAGGACCGGCGGATGCTGACCCGGTCGCACGTCGAGCTCATCGACATCCCGCAGCGCATGGGGGCTTCGCGCAAGAACGCCGCCGACATCAAGATGGCCGTGGACGCGCTGGAACTGGCCTTCGAGCGCGACTACATCTCCACGTTCGTGTTCGGCACCGGCGACAGCGACTTCACCCCGTTGGTCCACAAGCTTCGTGAGCTCAACAAGCGCGTCATCGGCGTGGGGGTCGAAAAGACAACGTCGGCGCTGCTGCCGCCCGCCTGCGACGAGTTCCTCTATTACGACCGCTTGGAGGGCGTCGAGATCCCACCCACCCGCACCCGACGCGGTCGTCCGGCCAGATCCCCGGAGGCGGAACCGCAGCCGAGGGAGCAGGAGCCAGAACCGCAGCCGGGGGCGGACGCGTCCACACGCGATGTGGACACCCTCGCCGTCCTCGTCGCCCAGACCGTGGCCGGTCTGCAACGCAACGCCAGTGGCGCGGTCACCGCCTCGACGATCAAGCGCACCCTGCTCCGGAAGGACCCGACCTTCAACGAGGCCGATTACGGGTTCCGTGCCTTCGGCGAACTCCTTCGCCACCTCGCCGACAAGAACGTGGTCGAACTGACCGACGGCCCCGCGAAGGGTGACCCCGACGTGACACTCCCGGAGCACGGCGACCGGGAAGCGGCCTTCGGTCTACTGCGCTCGGTGGTTCACGACCTGGCGGGCAACGACAGAGCGGTGGCGCTGTCCGGTCTCAAGAACCAGCTGCGCAAGGTACGGCCCGACTTCAGCGAGAAGAAGTTGGGCTACCGCAGCTTCCTGCAGTTCTGCCGGGCCGCGGCGACCAGTGGAGCCGTCGACCTGAAATGGAGCCCCGACACCGACGACTACCTGCTCACCGACACGCCCGTAACCGCATGACGATCGTCTCCCTGTAGGCGCCATCGGTGCCCCTGGCAGCGCGTTCTTCCAGCACATTGCCGGGCGGTAACCGTACTGATCACCACATCTGTGGCGTAATGCACCGTTGCCGCTCCGCGACGACCAGCGCGGTTGCAGCCTGGGAAATTTCAGCAGGTGATTGGCCGTCCATGCTAATGTGAGTGAGCGCTCACCCGATTGGAGTTGGCATGGAGATGGTGACGACGGCGGGGCTGACCCGCCGATTCGGCAAGCTGACGGCGGTCAAGCCCCTCACCGTGGACCTGCCGGCCGGCAAGGTGATCGGCTTGGTCGGGCCGAATGGGTCGGGCAAGTCGACGCTGATCCGGATGCTGTTGGGCCTGATGAGGCCCAGCGCGGGTGACGCGACTGTGCTGGGCGCACCGATCAGTGCTCCCCAGCGGTATCTCGGCCGGGTCGGGGCGCTGGTCGAGAACCCCGCCTTCGTCCCGGGTCTCTCGGCGCGGGCGAACCTGATGTCGCTGGCCCGCCTGCGGGGGCTTCCGAATACGCGGGTCGACGCGGTGCTTCACACCGTCGGCCTGACCGGCCGTGATCGTGAGCCGGTCAAGCGCTACTCGCTGGGCATGAAACAGCGGTTGGGCATCGCCGCGGCGCTGCTGCCCGATCCGGCACTGCTGATCCTCGACGAGCCCACCAACGGGCTGGACCCCTCCGGCATCGTCGAGATCCGCTCCCTGCTGGCGCAGCTCGGCACGGCCGGCCGTACAGTGCTGGTTTCCTCGCATCTGCTCAGCGAGATTGAAGCGATCTGCGAGCATCTCGTCGTGATCAGGTTCGGGGAACTGCTGTACAGCGGCCCGATCACCGGCCTGCTGACCTCCGCCGGCCAGCACGTCGACCTCCGCGCGGAACACGACGCCGACACCCTCAGACTCGTGCAGACCTTGCAGGCGCAGGGCTGGCAGGTGGCCAGCAACACCGACGGCGAGGTACGGGTCTCGGCCGGCGCGCAGGACGCCGCCCCGATCAACCGGGCCGCCCACGCCGCCGGCATCACTCTGCGCAGCCTGAGCGTCGCGCGGGATTCCCTGGAGGACGTGTTCCTCGCCATGACCGGCGACACCGACCAGCAGCTCATGGCCGGCCGCGCCACCGAAGCCCGACAAGGAGCCCTGTGATGGTGACCGACCTCGTCAACGCCGTCCGCAGCGAACTGGTCCGGACCCGCCGCAAGGGCCTCATCCTCGGCTGGCTCGGTCTCACCGTCCTCGCCGCCATCCTGATCAATATCGTGATGTTCCAAGTGGTCAAGTCGGGAGGCGCCGTACCCGCCAACGGGCCCGGCGTGAACTTCCCGTCGGCTGCGGACCTGGCCCGGCCCGAGGGCCTGGTCGCCGGGCTCGGGGCCGCGGCCAGCATGTTCGGGGTCATCACCCTGTCGTTCTGGGCGCTGGTCACGGCCACCGACTACCAGACCGGGCTCATTCGGCTGCTCGTCTCCGCGCAGCCGCGCCGGTGGCTGCTGCTGACCAGCAAGATCCTCGCGCTGGCGCTGTGGACAGCCGTGGTAACGACCGTTGCCGTCCTCACCAATCTGGTCGTCGCTCCCGCGGTCGCCGGCGGTTCCGGCATCGACGTCTCCGCCTGGCGCGAGAATGTGCCGGCGACCCTGGCCGAAGGCTGGCTCAATCTGTTCTGCGCCCTGGTGGTGTGGGGAGTATTCGGACTTGCCGTGGCGGTCGTGGCCCGCTCGAGCGCCGTCGCCATCTCCGTCGGGGTGGGCTACGTCCTGGTCGTGGAGTCGGTCATCCGCGCCGCGGCGGAGAGCGTTGGCGACCGGCTGCCGGGAAGCACCCTGTCCGCCCTGGCGCAGGGCGGCGACATGACCCTCGGCTACGGCAGCGCTCTGGCCCTGGGCGCCGCCTACACTCTCGTCAGCATCGGCATCGCCCAGGCCGTCTTCCACCGGCGCGACATCACCGATTGACAGCCGGCACCCAGAAAGATCGATGAGAAGGAGAGTCGGGACGTGGCCTCTCGTGGCGACGCGACGCGTGACAGGCTGCTCGACGCAACCATCCAGCTCGTCCGGGACGTCGGCTACGCCCAGACGACCACCCGTGCCATCGCCCAAGCCGCGGGGGTCGCGGAAGGCACGCTCTACCGGCACTACCCCGACAAGGCCGGTCTGTTCGCCGCCGCGGTCGGCCGGCAGAGCGCCCCGGTCACCGCATGGGCCCGCGACCTGCCCGCCCGGGCCGGAGCCGGCACCGTCGCCGGCAACCTGACCGACTGCCTGACCCGGCTGGCCACGCTCCGAACCGACATTGTGCCGTTCGAGCTGGCCATGCTCACCGATCCGGATCTCGGCCGCGCGGCCGCCGCGGCGCGCACGGCCGAGCCCGGCCCGCCCGAGTTCCTCACGCAGTATCTACAGGCCGAGCAACACCTGGGCCGGATCCGCGCCGACCTCGACCCAGCCAAGATCGCCGTGGTGCTGCTCGCCACGCTCTTCGGCCTCGCCGTGCCGTCGCAGCGAACCACCGATGCGCTCGGCGGCAGCTGGCCCGACATCACCGACGCCGTCCACATCCTCATCGACGGCATCGGCACCCCCGCGCGCCCAGACGACACAGCCCGGCCAGCCGCCGATCATCGGTGACGGTCTCATCACCGGAGGAGATCTCCGCGCCGCCGGGTTTCGTCGCAGCCCTGTGATGGGTAACGTCGAGTGCCGCTCGGCCGATGAGGTCGAGCGGTGGATTGATTCGTACCCGAAGGACTGCCTGGCCATGAGTGAGCTGACCGCGCAGCTTGACCTGCCCCTCGGCGTGGACGCGCCGGCGGCCGCGCGACGTGTGGTCACCGCCGTGCTGACCAGCTGGGGCTTCCGGGAGGAACACTGGCTGGAGGCGACGCAGGTCGTGGTCAGCGAGCTGGTTACCAACGCGGTGCGGCACGGCGGCGGAGCGGTCGCGGTCAGCATCGAGACGCACCAAGAGCAGGTGACACTGGCCGTGGCCGACGGCTCGTCGGTGGTACCCCGCCGCCGCGACCCCGATGAGGCCGGCGGGCGCGGCGTGGCCGTGATCGAGGCGCTGTCCAGCGCCTGGGGCGTACGCGATCATCAAGGCGGAAAACAGGTATGGGTGCAGTTGAGAACGTATCCCGGGCCGTTGCCTGCCCACCCCGGAACCGATCGGACCGATGCCGCATGAACGTCAGCAGGCACGACGACGGCGCCGGCGCAGTCCGGTTGGCGCTGGCGGGCGAACTGGAGCTGAGCACCGTCGACCAGCTTCGCGAGCACGTCACGCGCGAGTTCGGCACCGTCCAGCGACCCCAACAGCTGGTGATCGACATGGCCGCGGTGACGTTCTGCGACTCCACCGGCCTGGCCGCCCTGATCGATGCCCGGGCTACCGCCGCGGACCACCACGCCGACTTCTCGGTGATCAACCCGAGCCGGATGACCCGGACGATCATGCAGGTGACGGGCCTGTTGGAGCTCTTGACGGGCGCCGACGAGCCCTGCCCGCTGTAGCTCAACGAGCGTGGCGGCATCGCGACAGCGGCGACGGGGTACAGAGGCGGTATGCGCAGGTGGGCGAGGGGCGTACGCCAGTTCGTGGCGGGCCCACTGCACGGCCGGGACCTGGCCCTGCACGCCGGCGCGGTGACGTTCTACGGCGGCATCGCGGTCGTGCCGGTCGCGTTGTTGGCGATCTGGCTCACCGGCCTCGCGGCCGGTGCCGGCCAGGTCCGGCGGCTCACCGGGCACACGATCGCCGCCCTGCCCGACGAGATCGGCGCGCCGCGGGCGCTGTCCGCGCTCGTCGACGCGGGCCTGCACCTGACCCCGCCGCTGGCCCTGGCCAGCCTGCTGCCCGCCACCCTGTACGGCGAGGGGCTGCGCCGCGCGTTCGTCTCGTTGCGCGCGCCCGGGGAGCCGCTGGTCGGCTGGCGTGGCCGTCTGCTCTGGCTGCCGCTGCTGGCCGCGACCCCGGCCCTGCTGCTGGCCATGTTGCTGGCCCTGCCAGTGACCAGTGGGCTGTGGCTGCGCGGCGGCTGGTACGCAGTCGTCGGGGTGGTGCTGTCCTTCCTCGCCGCCTGGCTCGTGCTGACCCCCGTGGTGATCTGGGTGTACCGCGGCATCGCGCCCGGACGGCCGCGGTGGCTCGCGACCGTACTGGTGGGCTCGTTTACGGCCGCGAACCTGTCCGGATTCCTGCACGGCTTCGTGCTCTTCTGTTCGCTGCCGCTGGACCTCGGCGTCCCGTTCGGCGGGTTCACCGGGATCGGTGCCGGGGTGGCCGTCGCCCTGTGGCTGTACCTCTTCCACGTCATCGTGCTGGCGGGTTACGCGGCGACGCAGAGCGCGAGCGCGTACCAGGGCTCTCGACACCAACGAAGGTCCGCCGCCGCGGGCGTCCGGTCCCGGACGCCCGGCCGGTGCCGTACCGGCGGCAGCGGCCGCATCGCAGGCCCCGAGCCCAGCAGTTCCCGCGGCCACGCAGCCGGAGAGGGCAGCTAGCCTCGGGGCCCTTCGGCGGCTACTGGGATCCCATTCAGGTGGTAACGGTCTTGCTCAGCCTGCGGCCCGATTGCTCGCAGACCTCTGCGGGCCCGGGAGATCGCGTGCAAGATGACGTGGATGGGGTTCCGCCGTGTCCAGCACACCCGGATCAAGGTGGAAACCGCGGGCAACCGCGTGAGCCTGCATCCGCCGCGCGACCTCCCCGGCCCGCGGGAATTCAGCAGAGAGAATTCTCGTGGCCGCGCAGCCGCCGGTGGCAGGCCCATCAAGGTGACGCGGTCAGGCCACATCGCGGTCGCGGTACGCGCGGGGAAGCCGCTCGCGCGGGGCGCCCGCGACGACGCGGTTGCGTCCTGCGCGCTTGGCCGCGTACAGATTGCGGTCGGCGACACCGAGCGTGGCGGACTGCGTAGGGGGCGAGACCTCGCCGGTTGCGGCCACGCCGATGCTGACGGTCACCGGCAGTGCGCCGGTGATGTCGTGCCAGTCGTGGGTCTCGATGGCCTGCCGGATGCCGTCGAGAGTGGTGGTCGCGGAAGGGACCGGAGTGGCGGGCAGCACGAGCAGGAACTCCTCCCCGCCGAGGCGGGCGACGAACCCGCCTGGCGCGGCGGCGGCCAGGCCGTCTTCCAGCAGCTTCGCGACCTGCACGAGCACCTGGTCTCCGGTGTCGTGCGACAGGGTGTCATTGATCCGTTTGAAGTAGTCGATGTCGGCGATCGCCAAGCTCAGACCGGAGTCACCGGCGATCAGGGCAGGTAGCTCCTCGTCGACGTAGCGCCGGTTGCGCAGCCCGGTCAGCGGGTCGCGGCGGGCCTGCTCGCGGAACCGTTCGGCCTCTTCGCGGGCTTCGCTGGTCTCGAACATCGCCTGCCGGGCCTGGGCCTGGGCCTCGCGTTCCCGCGACTGCAGGCTCTTCTGAGCGGCGACAAAGGTCTTGTGTATCGCAAACGCCTCGGCGAATTCGCCGCGGGCGGCGTGCAGGTCGGCCTGCTCCTCGTGCACCTGGACCAGGATGGCGTGCAGTCCGAGTTCGACGCACACCTCACGGCAGGCGTCCAGGCTCTGCTGGGCCCCGACGACATCACCAAGTCCGCGCCGGGCACGCGCCAGGGTCAGCCGGTAACTGGCCACGTCGGCGACGTGCTCGACGAAACCGGCCTCGTACCGGGCGATGCACGTCAGCATCGCCTGCTCGGCCGCAGCGTATTCACCGTTGGCCGCCTGGACTTCACCCACGGTGTGCAGCGTCGGCGGATCGAGCTCCAAGCCATGGACGTCGGCGTGCTGGAGCATCCGGCCGATGACCTCGCCGGCTCCGGCGAGGTCACCGCAATCGTGCTCGTAGTAGGCCCAGTTGTTCAGCAGGATCCGCAACAGCTCCCATTGCTGCGTCTTGCGGGCCAGGTCCTCGGCCTGCCGGTAGCGCAGCCGCGCCGCGTCGATGGCGCCGGTTTCGGCCAGGGCGTCGGCCAGCCTCACGCGATGCCAGATCTGCGTGAATACGGTGGCGGTTTCGTCCAGCAGTTCGACCGCGCTGAGCGAGTGTTCCAGGCGCTTGGCCGCGTCACCGGAGTACTGGTGAACCGACGCGCACGCCGCATGGGCGCGGGCCTCCAACAGGCGGTCGCCGCGCTCGGCGGCCCATCGCTGGACGTCGTACATCTCCCGGGCGACACCGGTGAGCTCGCCGGTCCGCAGGCCCATCCGCGCCCGGCACAGACGGGCACGCATGACCAGACTCTCGTCGCCCAACGCCGTGGCCTGCCGTTGAAGCTCCACCGCGTCAGCGAGGCCGGCCACGGCCTCCGAGACGAACTGCTCCTCCATCGCCAGCAGGGCAGCCGACAACGCCTCGGCAACCAGCGCGTCACCGTCCATCGGTCCCACCCCCTGTCTCCTACGCCTCGGCCCGGCACGGGCCGTTTCGTCTTCCTGTCCATCGGCCCCGGCCCGGGCAGCGCTGAGCCGCTGAACGGCTCCACCGGCGTCTTCTCAGGCAACATTCAGGCTTCGAGGCCCGGCCTCAGACCGCAGGCCCGGTGACCTTCGGCCACAGTCGTGGTGTGCACGCCCGGATCTTCGGCCACGCTCCAAGGGTCAGCACCAGGGCGTCCAGGCCAACGACCTGTCCCCCGGCCAGTCACATCAGCCTGACGTTTCCATGCCGACAACGGTGGCCGAGCATGCGTAGGGTGGCTTCGGCGAGCTGATCGACGGCTGTCTGGTCGATCGCTTCGGGATCGTCCTGGCGGACGCGGAGCAGTAGCAGGCCGCCGATCACGGCGCTGAGCGCGATGACATCGAACACTCGACCTCTGACGGCGAGGGCCCGCAGCTTCCTCGCGCAGACGCTTGTTTGCTGGCATGGTGATTCACCATGGCAGGCGTTGAGCCGTCCAGCGGTGAGCCGGCTGACCGCGGCGACCGGGCCGGGACGCCGGGGTTGATGGCTGAGCGGGTTCCACCTGTGCTGGTCTTTCGGTGGGCGATGGCCGGCGCGGCGGGTGTGCTCGTGGTGTTGGCGGCGGCGTACGGGCTGTATTCGGTCCGCGGCATCCTGATGTTGGTTGTCGTCGGCCTCTTCGTGGCGGTCAGTTTGGACCCGGCGGTGCGGTGGCTGGTGGCTCGCGGGCTTCGCCGCTCGTTCGCGGTGTCGATCGTGGTTCTCGGGCTGGTGGCGTTGTTTGGCCTGTTCGTCTGGTCGTTCGTGCCCCCGCTGGTGGAGCAGACCGGGCGCCTGTCGGCGGATCTGCCCGGCTATCTGACCCGGCTGTCGGAGCAGTCGCGCACGGTCCGGGAGGTGACCGATCGATTTCACCTGACCGACCGCTTAGCGGGCCTGATGGGCAATCTGCCGGCTCGGCTGGCCGGCGGCGCGGTCGGCTACGTGCAGAAGTCTCTCGGTGTACTGGCCTCGTCGTTGACGGTGCTGGTGCTGTCGGTGTACTTCATGGCCGACATGCCGCGTCTCCAGCAGGGCGTCGTGGGACTGTTCGCGGCCCGGCACCGTCCGGTGGTCGCCAGGATCGTCGATGTGGTCGTCGACAAGGTGGGCGGCTACATGACCGGAAACATCGCCATCTCGATGCTCGCCGGTGCGTCGGCGTTCGTCTGCTTGGAACTGGTCGGGGTGCCGTTCGCGTTGCCGTTGGCCGTGGCGGTGGCCATCGCCGATCTGATTCCGATGATCGGAGCCACGCTGGGCGCCGTGATCTGCCTGCTCGTCTCGGTGCTGACCGTGGGGATCTGGCCCCGCAGTGTGATCGTGCTGGCCTTCTTCGTCGTCTACCAGCAGGTGGAGAACTACCTGATCGCTCCTCGGGTGATGCGCAGCACGGTGAACATGTCGTCGGTCGCGGTGCTGCTGGCCGCGCTGACCGGCGGGGCGGTGCTCGGCGTGGTCGGCGCGATCATGGCAGTCCCGGTCGCGGCGACCATCAAGCTCGTCATGACGCCCCGGCTCGCCGCGATGCACGGGGAACAGCCGCGCGAAGCCGTGCAGCGACCGGACGCCGCCACGCCGTAGTGATCCGGCCCAGGCTTGCCGACGCGCTCCCGGCCCCGGATCCGCCCCCGCACGGCGGCGAGGGACCGACCTGGTCCAGCGGTGCAGGCCGTGCGACCCCGGCTCGGTCCGTGATGTTGAGTCACTGCGTAGCCGGATCGCTCACCTCGTGCTGTGCCTGGTCGGGGGTGCTGTGGTGTGAAGCGCTGCCTGACTGGGCCAAATTCATTGCATGGATCTCTGTGGTCAGCCGCAGGATCTGGTTCGAGAGGCGCAGCAGGTCCTCGTTCTGCTGCTCTTCCTGCCGTACGGTCTGCCACTGGGCGTCGGCCAGCACCTGCCGCTTCTCGTCGGCCCGGTTCTGGCTGATCATCACGAACGTGGAGAGGAAGATCGCCTCCAGGGACACGATCATGGTGAGCAGGCCGTACGGATATCCCTCGATCCGCAGGCCGATCCAGGCGGCGAACCAGATGACGTGCAGGTACACGAACTTCATCGAGCCGGCGAAGGCCGTGATGCGGTCCGCGACCCTGTTCTCCGCGCTCTGCCTGCGCTCCTGAGCGTGTAACAACAGAGCCGGGTGGGCCGGTAGCGCTGGTGGCCGTTTCACGGCTCTTCCGTTCGCGGGGCCTTGCCGCACGTACGCCCTGGGATGGGGGAGGTCTGAGACGCTCCTTCGGGTGCACCGGCTCCCGGCGGCAACAAGACCTGCCGTGCGTGCGGCCGGATCTCGCACACGATGGGCAGATCGAGCAGGACGGACTCGCCGTCGATGCCGGCGGGCAGCCGGTCGGCCGTTCCGTGCAGCGTGATGCGGGTGGCCGTCCAGGCGATCACGCCTTCCCCGGGCGGCCCGGCATGGCCTTGCCGGGCCAGTTCGCGCCGCAGGCGTGGCAACAGATCCGGCGGCGGTGCCCCGGCCGGTCGCTTGACCACGATGCCGCCGAGCTCACCGCCGTCCAGGGCGAAGCGGTACCCGAAATCGCGCAGGGCCGACACCTGGTACGGATTGTTGGAAACCAGAACGACCTGGGGGCACTCGACGGCGCCCTGCGGGGTGTCGACCGTGGCACTGACGTGCTGCTGCCCGGCCAGGTATCCGGGGACGACCTCGGCGAAGGTACGCGCCTTCGCCTGCCGGTAGTCGGGTGTCAGCAGGGCCTGCGCATACGGGCCGAACGAGACGTTGTTGACGAACACTCGGGAGCCGACCTGTCCCAGATCGACGCGGGCCAGATTCTGTGCCCGCAAGGCGCTCAGCGCCGATGCCGGGTTGCTGATGTCCAGGCCGAGATCCCGGGCGAAGTGGTTGCGGGTGCCGGCGGGGATCACCACCAGCGGCACCTGTGCCTGGCTGGCCACGGCGGCGACCGCCGAGACCGTGCCGTCGCCGCCGGCGACCCCCAGAACGGCGGCCCCGTCGGCGACGGCGGCCTCGGCCAGCGCCGCCGGGTCCTCGTCCGGGCTGGTCAGCCTCACCTGCGCGCCTGCCGCCGTGGCGCCTTCCACGAGCCGGAACCGTGCCACCTTTCCACCGCCCGAACGGGGATTCATCACCAGCACCGCCCGGCCGTCGGCCGGGGGCCTATCGGCGTCCGGCATGACGATCACCTCCGTCTGCGGAACTCGCGGCCGAACCATCGCGAGGTCGGCCGGTTCACCGGATCTGGGAACGCGTGCGATTGCGCGGTCACCTGACCGCCCCGCGTTTCAGATTCGGCACGCCGGGCGCACAAACAACAGGGACCTTGGACCCGGGAACGCACGTCCTTCGTACCGATCAGCGGTGCGCTGCCCGGCCCCCACCCGGACGGTTTGCGCGGGGGTCGGGTCGGTCGGCCGGGCCCGGCTTGCCGGGCCGCTCTGCAGCAGCACGTGGAAGACGGCGGTAGTGGACGATGCGCTCGCCTCCTCGACCGGTGACCTACGGCGGGGACCTCCGACAGCGAACGTCAGGCCGAAAGCCTCTGCCCGCGTACCACGCCGGAGTGCTGATTCTAAATAGGAGAGTCACCGGGTGAAAGGCGACCACTTGGCACGGGCTTCCGGGTGCAACGCCGACCCGGCAACGCGGTCGAACAATCCGGTCCAGCTTCAGGAGCACCCGGCGCCGGTCGGTCCTGTTCCGGTCGGCGGTCGGGGTCGACCAGGGAGGAATGATGGAGTTCTCGGAACGACTCGACGCGCTCCAGCAGCGCGTCGCGGCGGCGAAGGCCGACGTGCAGGCCGCTGCCACCGAGTCCCGTGCACAGATCGGGAAGCGAATCGACCAGGCTCAGGGGGATCTCGACCGGGCCGTGAAGGACGCACAGCAGCAGGCCGAACAGGCCGCGGACCAGGCACGGTCCAAGTGGGCACAGTTCCGAGCCGACGCTGCGACCAAGATGGAGGACACCAAGGCGAAGATCGACAAGCGGAACCGGCAGATGGACGCCAAGATGGCCGCCCGCGAGGCCGAGTGGGCCGGCGCGGACGCGGCCGACGCGATCGACTTCGCCGAATGGGCGGTGGACAACGCCGAGCTGGCAATCCTGGACGCGATCGACGCCCGGGCGTACGCCGACGAGCGCGCCAAGGCAGCCGGCAGCTGACCCTGCCTCCCGACCCGGGTGGGCCTGGGCGGATTACCCCACACCACAGACGAGGACGGACTTGAGCGGCCGCACGGCGGGCCCGCACGCAACGGACCGGGCCCCCGCGCGGCGGCAGGAGGTTGTGATGACAAGCGATGTGAAGACAGGCGACGTGGCCGCGCACGCCGCACGCACCGGCATCCGGGAGGTGACAGCCGCCTGGTGGTGGTTCCTGATCCTGGGGGTTCTGTGGACCGGCGTGGGCATGGTCGTGCTGTCCTACCGGCCGGGCAGCCTGACCGTCGTCGCGGTGCTGGTAGGCGCGGCCTTGCTGTTCGGTGGCGTTGCGCAACTGGTCGTCGCCAGCCGGGTCCGCAGTTGGCGCTGGCTGTACCTGGTGATGGGCACCATGGGCGTGCTCGCCGGCATCCTGACGCTGGCCTGGCCGGACATCACGCTGTACATCGTGTCGATCCTGGTGGCCTGGTACCTGGTCTTCTACGGTGTCTTCCATGTGATCAGCGCCCTGGCCGGCCCGAAGCTGCCATGGTGGTGGACCGGGCTGCTGCTGGGCATCGCCGAACTCGTGCTCGGCGTGTGGTCGGTCCACTCCTGGCAACGATCGCTGTTCACGCTGGTGACCCTGGTGGGAGCGTGGGCCATCGTTCATGGCGTCAACGAGATCTTCGCCGCGTTCACCCTGCGCCAGGCTGGCCACGACGCGCAGCGCGCCCTCGAGGGAGGACGCTGACGGCACGTATGCGGTCGGGGTGCCGGTCTTGGCGCCATAGCTGCCAAGACCGGCCTGCCTCACCCGATCCGCCTACGCCCCGGCGGGCTGTGGGGCTTTGGCGAACTCGTGCACGATGCGCTCGCAGAACGCTGGCAGGTCGTCGGGTGACCGGCTCGTGGTGATGTTGCCGTCGGTGACGACCGGCTCGTCGACCACCTCGGCCCCGGCGTTGCGCAGGTCGGTGCGCACGCTCGGCCACGAGGTCAGCCGGCGGCCGCGCGCGACATCGGCCTCGACGAAGTTCCATGGGCCGTGGCAGATCGAGGCGACCGGCTTGCCCGACTGGACGAAGTCCCGGACGAACCGCACCGCGGCCGGTTCCATCCGCAACTTGTCGGGATTCACCGTCCCGCCCGGCAGCAGCAGCGCCTCGTAATCGTCGACCGACACCGCGCCGACCAGCTGGTCGACCGGGAAGGTGCCCGCGTCCTCGAGGTCATGGTCGCGGGCCTGGATCTCACCGCTTCCGATGGAGACGACGACGGTGCGGGCACCGGCCTCCTCCAGCGCCTGCCGCGGCCGCTCCAGTTCGACTCGCTCCACCCCGTCGGCGGCGAGGATGGCGATCCGGCGCCCGTTCAGCTCTCCAGCCATGTCAGGCACCCGCCCCCGCCATCGCCGGGTGCAGGACGACCTTCGTCCAGCCGTCGTCGCGCTTGTCGAAGTGCTCGTAGGCCTCCGGCGCACGGTCGAGGGGCAGCTCGTGGCTGACGATGAACGACGGCTCGGCCTTGCCCGCGGCGATCAGGTCGCGCAGTTGCCGGTTGTACCTCTTGACCGGGGCCTGGCCGGTGCCGATGTGCTGGCCCTTGAACCAGAGCATGCCGTAGTCCAAGGCGAGCTTGCCCTGCTTGGCCAGCTCGTCGCTGGCCCCGGGGTCCTGGGGCACGAAGACGCCGACAACGCCGATCTGCCCGGTGAAGCGCACCGAGGCGACCAGCCGGTTCATCGTCAGGTTGGCCTGCTCATGGCCGTCGGGATCGTGCGCCTGGTAGCCGACGCACTCGCAGCCGTTGTCCGCGCCCAGCCCCATGGTCTCGTCCAGAACGGCCTGCACCGGATCCACCTTCGAGTCGTCGATGGCGAGCGCGCCGATCGACTCGGCCAGCCGCAGCCGGTCGGGGTGCCGGTCGACGACCATCACCTTGCTCGCCCCTCGGATGGTCGCCGAGAGGGCGGCCATCAGACCGACCGGGCCCGCGCCGTAGATGACCGTCTGGTCGCCGGGCTTGACGCCCGCCATTTCGGTGGCGTGGTAACCGGTCGGGAAGATGTCGGCCAGCATCACGTAGTCGGTCTGGCGCTGCTCGGCGTCCTCACCCAGCCGCAGGCAGTTGAAGTCGCCCCAGGGCACCCGCAGCAGCTCGGCCTGTCCGCCGCCGTACGGGCCCATGTCGGCAAAGCCGTACGCGGCACCGGCCATCTTCGGCTCCGGCTGGGCGGTCAGGCAGTAGTTCGTCAGCTGACGCTCGCAGTTCTTGCAGTGCCCGCACGAGATGTTGAACGGCAGGACGACCCAATCACCCACCTGCACCTTGTCGACCCCGTCGCCGATCTCGACCACCTGACCCATGTTCTCGTGACCGAACCAGCGGCCGGGCTCGAAGTCGGTCCGGCCCTCGTACATGTGCAGGTCCGAGCCGCAGATGTTCGCCGACGTGATCCGCACCAGGACGTCGGTCGGCCGCTCGATCCGCGCGTCCGGCACATCCTTGACACTGACCTGCCGCGGCCCCTCATAAACCACTGCCTTCACGGTTACCTCCTAGTCGCCGATACCTCCGTACCGGATCGCGCTTTCCGGACGCCGCCCGCTGGTCCCGGTACGCGGCCCCTCCAGGGCCGAATACCCGTGGGAAGACACCTGAACCCATAGCCGGCCGGTCCGCCCGCGACCGGTGTCCGTTCGGTCGCGCGTCGGCGCCCGCGACGCATACACCGCACGCGGTGGGGCTACCCGTCCCTCTCGTCCTTCCAGCCACCGGGTTCGGGGTGGTAGCCGTAGGCGGCGGCCCGCACGGTCTCCTCGTCCTCCAGCCCGGAGCCGATCGCTCCGCCGACGGTGGCCAGTGAGCTGATGATCCAGGCGAGGGTCAGGTAGTCGGTGAAATCGACCGGCCGCCGCAGTTCCTGTTCCAGCACGGATGTGTCGATCAGCAGCGCCTCGGCGAGCACCGTCCCGATAAACAGCACCACGTAGGACACCGCCGTGGCCAGGGAGAGGGTGAGGATCGTCCCCAGGTTGAACATCCGGGCCAGCTCAGCCGGTGTCTCCCGGTCCGGCTTCTCCCACAGGTCGTGCGCGACGATCAGCCAGGCCACCAACGCGGTCAGCCCGAGCACCATGATTACGGTGAGCCGGAGTCCACCGAGCGCATCGCCCACACTCCAGATGGTGGAGTTCGTGAGCGCGAACGCGGCCGTGCCGAATGCGCCGACCAGCAGCTTGGACAGCCCTAGCAGGGCGCGCCCTGGGCGGTTGG
Organism: Krasilnikovia cinnamomea; assembly: GCF_004217545.1. Classification (NCBI taxonomy): domain Bacteria; kingdom Bacillati; phylum Actinomycetota; class Actinomycetes; order Micromonosporales; family Micromonosporaceae; genus Krasilnikovia; species Krasilnikovia cinnamomea. The sequence continues at coordinate 3,248,662 of NZ_SHKY01000001.1, read as the reverse complement.
CCTTGACCATGCCGGTCAACAGCCGCACCCGGCCGATCAGCCGCGAGGCGACGTAGCGCAGTTCCCCGGCGTCGCCCTTACCGACCGTCCGGCGGATGGCGGCAACCCGCCTTGCCAGCTCGGCCGGTGCCCGGCCGGCCGGTGGCAGCCGCTCGTCGGAGGCGTCAGCGAGCAGCCGGCCCACGAGATCCGGGACGACCGCGCGCACCGCGCGTAGCTGGCGCAGTCCCAGCGCGGGCAGGGACACCATCGCGACTCGGCGCCGGGCGGAGGTCTGCGCGACCAACGGCACCCGCTCGGTGTGCAGCGGCAGGTCGGTCAGGCAGATCGCGACGTCCCACCGTTCGTCGGTGCGCCGTCGGGCGAGATCGTCGAGTAGCGCCTCAGCGCCGCCGTCGCGGCGCGGCGCCACCTCACCCCAGCCGTTTCGGACGGTCCACCGCACGTCCGCGTGCACCCGCTCCGCGAGCCGGCCCGCCAACTCGGCCGTGAGTCGCACGGCCACCAGCGCCGGGTAGTCCGGCGGGGTTGCCACCAGTCCGACGACGATCTCCGGGGTCTCGGTGGGCCGCTCGTCACTCATGGGTCGTTCCGGAGCGCCTGGTCCACCCATTGACGCAGCACCCGTGCCGGCGCCGCCCCGCTCTGCCGGGCCTTGATCTGACCGTCTCTCATCAGCAGCAGCGTGGGCACGGCCTGCACGGAGAACCGCTCGGACAGCTTCGGCGCCTTGTCCACGTCGACCTTGACCAGCTTGACCTTCCCGGCCAGCTCTCGCGCCACCTGCTCCAGCGCCGGGCTCACCTGGCGGCACGGGCCGCACCACGTCGCCCACAGGTCCACCAGGACCATCACCTGCGCCCGCTCGGCCACATCACCGAAGTCGTCGTCGCCGGCGTCGACCACCCAGGGCAACGGCTGGTGGCAGTTGCCGCAGCGCGGCGTCCCGTCGGCCACGGCCGGGACACGGTTCCTGCGGTGGCAGTTGGGGCACTCGACGACACGGTTCTGCACGTCACTCCTCCGGCCGGTCCTGGTATGTGACGACCAGCTCGTCGTCGACGGCGTCCACCCGGATGACAGCGCCGTCGCCGGCATCGCCTGACAGCAGTGCCCGGGCGATGCGGGTCTCCACCTCACGGGCGATGAAGCGGCGCAGTGGCCGCGCCCCGTACACCGGGTCGAAGCCCTGCCGCGCGATGAACCGCCGTGCCTCTTCGCTGACGTCCAGCGTCATCCGCCGCTCGGCCAGCCGCTCGCGCAACTCGCTGAACATGAGGTCGACGATGCGTTCGATCTGGGGCTGGGTCAGTGGCATGAACAGCACGATGTCGTCGACCCGGTTGAGGAACTCGGGGCGGAAGTGCCGTCGCAACTCCCCCATCACCAGCTCGCGGCCCTCGGGCTTGATCTCGCCGGAGTCGGTGACGCCCTCCAGCAGATAGGCGGAGCCGATGTTCGACGTCATGATGATCACGGTGTTGCGGAAGTCGACGGTGCGGCCCTGCGCGTCGGTGAGCCGGCCGTCGTCCAGCACCTGCAGCAGCGTGTTGAACACATCAGTGTGTGCCTTCTCGATCTCGTCGAAGAGCACCACGGAGTACGGCTTGCGCCGGACCGCCTCGGTCAGCTGGCCACCCTCCTCGTACCCGACGTATCCGGGCGGCGCGCCGACCAGCCGGCTCACCGTGTGCCGCTCCTGGTACTCGCTCATGTCGATGCGGACCATGTTCTCGTCGGTGTCGAACAGAGCGGAGGCCAGCGACCGCGCCAGTTCGGTCTTCCCCACCCCGGTGGGGCCGAGGAAGATGAACGACCCGATCGGCCGCCGCGGACTCTTGATGCCCGAGCGGGCTCGGATGATCGCGTCGGTGACCAGCTGGACCGCCTCGTCCTGCCCGATCACCCGCTCGTGCAGGATCTGGTCCAGGCGCAGCAGCTTCTCTCGTTCGCCCTCGGTCAGCCGGCTGACCGGGATACCGGTCCAGCGCGACACGATGGACGCGATCTCCGCCTCGGTAACGACCTCCCGGAGCAACCGCTTGCCGCCCTGCTTCGCGGCGAGCCGCTGCTCCTCGGCCTGCAGTCGGCGCTCCAGCTCGGGCAACCTGCCGTGGCGCAGCTCGGCGGCGCGGTTGAGTTCATAGTTTCGCTCCGCCTGTTCCGCCTCCAGTCGGATCTGCTCCAGCTCACGACGCAGCTCCTGCACCCGTTTCAGCGCCTGCCGTTCGGCGTCCCACTGGGCGCGCAGCGCGTCCACCTCGGCCCGCCGGTCGGCGAGTTCCTTGCGGAGCTGCTCGAGGCGGGCCACGCCGGCCGGGTCGTCCTCCTTCGACAGCGCCGCCTCCTCGATCTCGAGACGGGTCAGTTTCCGGGTCAGTTCGTCCAGCTCGGCCGGCATCGAGTCGATCTCCGTCCGGAGCATCGCGCACGCCTCGTCGACCAGGTCGATGGCCTTGTCGGGCAGGAACCGGTCGGAGATGTACCGGTGGCTGAGGACCACCGCGGCGACCAGCGCCGCGTCCTGGATCTTCACGCCGTGGAAGACCTCCAGCCGTTCCCGCAGCCCGCGCAGGATCGAGATGGCGTCCTCCTCGGAGGGTTCCTCGACGAGCACCGGCTGGAAGCGGCGTTCCAGCGCCGCGTCCTTCTCGATGTGCTTGCGGTACTCGTCCAGCGTCGTCGCGCCGATCAGGTGCAGCTCACCGCGGGCGAGCATCGGCTTGAGCATGTTGCCGGCGTCCATCGCACCCTCGGCTCCGCCGGCGCCGACGACGGTGTGCAACTCGTCGATGAACAGCAGGATCCGGCCCTCCGCCGCCTTCACCTCGGACAGCACGGCCTTGAGACGTTCCTCGAACTCGCCGCGGTACTTCGCGCCGGCGACCAGAGAGCCCATGTCGAGGGCGAAGACCTGCTTGTCGCGAAGTCCCTCCGGGACGTCGCCGTTGGTGATCCGCTGAGCGAGTCCCTCCACGATGGCCGTCTTGCCCACCCCCGGATCGCCGATCAGCACCGGGTTGTTCTTCGTCTTGCGGGACAGGATCTGGATGACGCGGCGGATCTCGCCGTCCCTGCCGATGACCGGGTCCAGCTTGCCGGCAGCCGCGTCCGCAACCAGGTCCCGGCCGTACTTGGCCAGCGCCTCGTATGCGACCTCCGGCATCGCCGACGTCACGCGCTGGTTGCCGCGGATGCTCGTCAGAGCCTGCAGGAAACTGTCACGGGTGAGTCCCGCCTCGCCCAGCAACCGGCCGGCGGCGGTCGCCGAACCCTCGTCGAGCAGCGCGATCACCAGATGCTCGACCGAGACGTACTCGTCCTTGAGCCGTTTGGCCTCACGTTCCGCTGCGTCGAAGAGCCGGGACAGTCGCTGGGTCACGTGGACCTGGCCGGGCGCGGCGCCTGGACCGCTGGCGCGGGGTCGCCGGTTCAGCTCCGCCTCCACCTTTGCCCGCACCGTGTCCGGGTCGGCCTCGGCCGCGTCGAGCAGCCGGGGCACCAGACCGTCGGGCTGATCCAGCAGAGCCAGTAGCAGGTGCTCGCCGTCGACCTCCGTATGGCCGTACCGGAGCGCCTTGGTCTGTGCGTCGTGCAGGGCCTCCTGCGATTTCTGGGTCAGGCGGTTCAGATCCACGGTGTTCCTCCGATACGTCGAGAGGACGCCACGCGCAGCTGGCGCTCGAGTCCGGCAACCCGGTCGAGCAGGTCGACGACGAGCCCGAGCGAGGAGTAGTTGAGGCCCAGACTCATGCGCAGGCGCCGGATCCGGGCCACGGCGAGCAACTGGTCGCGGCCGAACCACAGCTCGCCGGCGGAGTCGCGGACCGGTTCGAGAAGTCCCAGAGCGACGAGCCGATGGACCATCTCCGGATGGATCCCGGCGAGACGGCTGAACGTGGCCAGATCCAGCCGTACGGTGGACGGTCCTGGCCTTCGAACAAGGGGGTAGGTCACGGCTGCCGCCTAGGGTTGAAGGTGGATGTCGCGGCGAGCTGCTCGAAGAGCCGCCGTTCCTCGTCGCCGAGCTCGGGCGGCACCACGATCTGGGCCACGGCGTACAGGTCACCGTTGCGGCCACGCGGGTTGGGTAGCCCGCGGCCGGCCAGCCGGAGCCGCCGGCCGCTGGAGGTGCCGGCCGGCACCTTGACCTTCGCCTCGCCACCGGGCGTGTCGACCGCGACCGAGGTGCCGAGCGCGGCCTCCCAGGGAGCGAGCGGCAGGTTCACGCTGATGTCCCGGCCGTCCACCCGGTAGCGCGGGTGCGGTGCCAGCCGGATCCGCAGGTACAGGTCGCCCGGCGCCGCGCCGTCGCTGCCCCGACCGCCCTGACCGGCCAGGCGGATCCGCTGCCCGTCGGTCACCCCGGCCGGGATGGTGACCTCCAGGGTCCGGGTGCCGCCCGGACCGGACAGCGTCACACCGCGACGCACGCCGGAATAGGCCTCCTCCACCGACAACTCGAGTTCGGCCTCCTGGTCGGCGCCGGCCACCGGTCCCCAGCCGTCCCCTCGTCGGCCACCGAACAGGCCGCCGAGCAGGTCCTCGAGATCGATGTCCTGGGCGCCCCCGGACTGGAACCAGACATCCTCCGCGGCGGCGCCGCCGCCCCGGCGTGGCCCTCCTCGACCGCGGCGGGCACCGCTCGAGCCCGCGGCAGCTCTGGCGCGGGCCCAAGCCTGCGGATCCGTGTCCGGCGGCACCTGCCGGAAGTCCGGTCCGAAGGCGTCGTAACGCCGCCGCTGGTCCGGATCCGAGAGCACGTCGTACGCCTCGGAGACATCCTTGAACCGCTCTTCGGCACCCGGATCCTTGTTGATGTCCGGGTGATAGGTGCGAGCGAGTTTGCGGTACGCCCGCTGCAGCTCCTCCGCGCTGACGTCCCTCGGCACGCCGAGCGTCTCGTAGAAGTCGCGGGACGGCGCCATCAGGTGCCCTTCGCCACGATCACCGCGGCCGGCCGGAGCGGTCGTTCGTCACTGCCGTACCCGGGCCGGACGACGTGCAGCACCGTGCCCGGTTCCGCCCCGGCGCCCGGCGCCGTCGCCACCGCCTCGTGCCGGCTCGGGTCGAAGGGCTCGTTCACGTCCGAGCGGCGAGGGAATCCCAGGTCGGCGAGGACGTTGAGGGCCTGTTCGTGGACGGCCTGGACCCCGGAGACGATCGACGCCGGATCGGCAGCGGCATGTTGCAGGGCCAACTCCAGATTGTCGAGTACGGGCAGCCACCGCGCGGCCACCGCGGCCCGCTCGTCGTCCCGCTGCTGAGCGGACTCCCGAGCCACCCGCTTGCGCAGGTTGTCGAAGTCGGCCAACGCGCGCCGCCAGCGGTCCTCCATCTGGGCGAGCTCGGCACGCAGTTCCTCGGTCTCGTCGGCGCCACCGGGGGTCACGTCGTTGTCGGTCGCCGCCGCATCGGTCTGGCCGGTCGCGTCGAGAGGGCCTGGGTCGCCGGATGGCGGCCTCGCAGCGGGTCGCGAGGTGTCATCGACCGCCGTCCGGCTCTGCTCCTGCTCACTCATCGCCAGGTCACCCGGCCGTGAACTCGGCATCGATGACGTCGTCGTCCTGGCTGCTCCGGCTGCCCTGATCGTTCGGACCGCGCTGCGACGGAGCTGGGCCGGCACCGTCGCTACCGCCGCCCACGCCGAGGCTCTGGTAGACCTGCTGAAGCTCGGCGGTCAGGGTCCGCAGCCGATCCAGCGGCGCCTCGTCCTTGATCGCCTGCCGCGCGTCACTGATCAGCATCTCGGCGCGGCCCTTCTCGTGGACCGGCACCGCGTCGCCCAGCTCGGCCAGCCGCCGCTCCACCTGATGTGCGGCCGAGTCCAGCGAGTTGCGGGCGTCGATGATCTCCCGGATCCGGGCGTCCTCGTCGCGGTGGCGCTCGGCGTCCTGGACCATCCGTTCGATCTCGGAAGTGTCCAGGTTCGAGCTTTGGCTGATCGTGATGCGCTGTTCGGCGCCGGTGTCCTTGTCTCTCGCCGAGACGTTGAGAATGCCGTTCGCGTCGATGTCGAAGGTGACCTCGATCTGCGGCTCGCCGCGCGGAGCGGGCCGGATGTTCTCCAGCCGGAACCGCCCGAGCACCCGGTTGTCCGCAGCGCGTTCCCGCTCCCCCTGCAACACCACGACATCGACGGCGGGCTGGTCGTCGGCCGCGGTGCTGAAGGTTTCGGTACGGCGGGCCGGGATGGTGGTGTTCCGCTCGATGATCTTGGTCATCAGGCCGCCCATGGTCTCGATGCCGAGCGACAGCGGAGTGACGTCGAGCAGCAGGACGTCCTTGACCTCACCCTTGATGATCGCCGCCTGCAGCGCGGCACCGAGCGCGACGACCTCGTCGGGGTTGACCGTCATGTTCGGGTCCTTGCCCCCGGTGAGCCGCTGGACCAGCTTCTGCACGGCCGGGATGCGGGTCGACCCGCCGACGAGAATGACCTCGTCGATGTCGTTTGCGGTGACCTTCGCGTCGGCCATGGCCCGCTCGACCGGGCCGAGGCAGCGGTCGACGAGATCCGCCGTGAGCTGCTCGAAGGTCGCCCGGGTGAGAGTCACGTTGAGGTGCTTGGGGCCGTTGGCGTCCGCAGTGACGAACGGCAGGTTGATCGTGGTCTGGGTGACCGAGGACAGCTCGACCTTGGCACGCTCGGCGGCCTCGAAGAGCCGCTGGAGGGCCTGCGGATCCCGGCGCAGATCGATGCCGTCACTGCGCTGGAACTCATCGGCCAGGTGGTCCACGATGCGCCGGTCGAAGTCGTCGCCGCCGAGGTGAGTGTCGCCCGCGGTGGAGCGCACCTCCACCACGCCGTCGCCGACGTCGAGCAGGCTGACGTCGAAGGTGCCGCCACCCAGGTCGAAGACCAGCACCGTCTCGTGCTCGCGCTTGTCCAGTCCGTAGGCCAGCGCCGCCGCCGTGGGCTCGTTGATGATCCGCAGCACCTCTAGGCCGGCGATGCGCCCGGCGTCCTTGGTCGCCTGCCGCTGGGCGTCGTTGAAGTAGGCCGGCACGGTGATGACCGCCTCCGTGACCCGCTCGCCCAGGAACTTCGAGGCGTCCTCGACCAGCTTGCGCAGGACCAGCGCGGAGACCTCCTCGGGGGCGTACAGCTTGTCGCGCACCTTGAACCGCACCGCGTTGTCCGGGCCCGCCACGACGTCGAACGTCACCGCGGTCAGCTCGCTGGACACCTCGTCGAAGCGGCGTCCGATGAAGCGTTTCGCCGAGTAGATGGTGCCCTTCGGGTTGAGGATGGCTTGGCGGCGGGCGAGCTGACCGACCAGTCGCTCGCCCTGTTCGGTGAAGGCCACCACCGAAGGCGTGGTGCGTGCTCCCTCCGCGTTCGGGATCACCGTGGGGTGACCGCCCTCCACCGCCGCGATCACCGAGTTGGTGGTGCCGAGGTCAATTCCCACTGCCCGTGCCATAGCGTCGTCCTCCACACTTGTGTCGGCGGCAGTACCGTCGCTTGCGCCCAGTTCGATCGCAACAGCGCCGATACCCGATGTCCATTGGCAGGACTGCCAATCAGGAGCCGGCCGTGGCCGTCAGGGTTTGAGCACGACCTTCTCGCAGTTGTCCTGCTTGTTCTTGAAGATCTCGAAGCCGCGTTCCGCCTCGTCGAGCGCCAGGGTGTGGGTGATGATCCGGGTGGGGTCGATCTCTCCGCGTTCGATGCGTTGCAGTAGCGGCTTCATGTAGCGCTGCACGTGGCATTGCCCGGTCCGCAGAGTCAGCGCCCGGTTCATCCACGCGCCGGCGGGGAACTTGTCCAGCAGGCCGCCGTACACGCCGACGACGGAGACGACGCCGCCGCTGCGGCACGACAGGATGGCCTGGCGCAGCGCGTGCGGCCGTTCGGTCTCCGACCGGACGGCCTGCTTGATCCGGTCGTACGCGGCGATGTGCGCGCTGCCGTGGGTGGCCTCCATGCCGACCGCGTCGATGCACTTGTCCGGTCCCCGCCCGCCGGTCAGTTCCAGCAGCCGCGACCGCACGTCGACCTCGTCGAAGTTCACCGGCGTGTGGCCCGCCCGTTCCGCCATCTGCAGCCGGTACGGCTCCTTGTCGATGGCGATGACCCGCGCGGCACCCAGCAGCCGGGCGCTGTCCATGGCGAACTGGCCGACCGGGCCGGCGCCCCACACCGCCACCACGTCGGACGGCTGGATGTCGCACATCTCGGCACCCATGTAGCCGGTGGGCAAGATGTCGGACAGGAACAACACCTGCTCGTCGCTCAGCTCAGACTCGATCTTCAATGGACCGACGTCGGCGAACGGCACCCGCGCGTACTGGGCCTGACCGCCCGCGAAACCGCCGGTCAGATGTGAATAGCCGAAGATCCCGGCGACCGGGTGACCGAACATCTTCTCCGCGATCCCGGCGTTGGGGTTGGAGTTCTCGCAGCAGGAGTACAGCTCGGCGGCGCAGGCGGCGCACCCGCCGCAGGCGATCGGGAACGGCACGACGACCCGGTCCCCGACGCGCAGACGACCGGGGTCGACGCCCGGGCCGACCTCGATCACCTCGCCCATGAACTCGTGGCCCATGACGTCGCCGTCCTGCATCGTGGGCACGTACCCGTCGACCAGGTGCAGGTCCGAGCCGCAGATCGCGGTGGAGGTGATCCGTACGATGGCATCGCGCTTGTTCAGGATCCTCGGATCCGGCACGTCACGGACCTCGACCTTGTTGCGCCCCGCCCAGGTGTTGGCCCTCATGCGTCCGTCCCCTTCGCGAGTTCGGCGTCGGACAGCGGCTGCGCCGGACGCTGCGGGAACTCCTTACGGGCTCGCTTGCCCCAGGGGGCGCCGTCGGAGCGGACCACTTCGCCGGTCTCCAGCACCTGCTTGAGCCGGCGCAGATCGTCGTCGAGCTGCTGATGTGGTTCCTCGCCGAAGTACTTGGCGACCGCCTTGCCGATCGTGCCGCCCGGAATGTCGTACACCAGCACGACGTGCACCTCAGTGCTCACACCGTCGGGGGCGGGCAGGAACCGGACCGTGCCGGCGTTCGGCACGTCGGCGTTGCCGGTCGAACGCCACGCGATCTTCTCACCGGGCTGCTCCTCGGTGATCTCCGCGTCCCACCCGACGTCCTTGCCGAACGGGGCGTCGGCGGTCCAACGACTGGTCCGGTCACCGGTGGTGCGGACCTGCTCGAGATGCGCCATGAACGTCGGGAGGTTTTCCAGGTCGCGCCAGAACCCGTACACCTCCAGTGCGGGTTTGCGAATGGTTGTCGCTGCCTTCAACTCCATGCATCCTCCTTCGCGTACGCCCCGCACCGCCGGCACGGAGCCGATGTCCTTCGCACACCTGAACCCGCCAATCGACCGCGCGCCTGCCCTGCCCGGTCAGACGAACGCCGCGTCCACGTAGCACCATCGCCAGTCCTCGCCGGGCTCGAACGTTTGGACGATCGGATGGGCTTGGGTGTGGGCGTGCTGCCGCGCGTGCTTCATCGGTGACGAGTCGCAGCAGCCGACGTGCCCGCAGGTGAGGCACAACCGCAGGTGGACCCACGGCGTGCCCAGGCGCAGGCACTCTCCGCAGCCCCGGGGGGTCTGCGGCACCACCGGTCTGATCATGACTACGTGCGGGTCGATGACTGTGGTCATGGATTCTCACCTCACGCCGTGGCCGGCCGGTTCCGGGTACCGGTCACGGCCCGCGCATCGGGGCGGTTCCGGTGCAGCCGCACACCAAACACCGCCAGGGCGGTACCGAACAGGATCGCGTACGCACCGATCAGAGTCAGGACGGCCAGCGCCCCGGCCGCCGGCCAGACGATGAGCAGGATGCCGAACGCAACCGACAGCACGCCACTGAGCGCGAGCAGCCACTCGTGCCGCATCTCGCGACGCAACCGTACCGCCGCGACGACCTGTAGCACGCCGGTGATCAGCGCCCAGGCCGCGATCAGCCACAGCAGCACAAGCGTGGTAGCACCCGGCCACACGAATGTCAGGATGCCTATGAGGACAGCGGCGATGCCCTGCACGATCAGCCAGCCACGGCTGCCGGTTCGCACACCGTCGCGGTTGCGCCCGAGCACCGAGGCCAGCGTGAATACGCCGTCGACAAGCACATACGCCCCGAACAACAACACCAGTGCGAACACCGTCGGCCCCGGCCACACCAGCGCCACCACTCCGAACAGGATGGCGGCGATGCCGCGCAATACGACCGCCCACCAGTACCGGGACAGCATCTCCACCATGGTCGGTTCCTTCCGGGCGTCGTCAGACTGCCTTTCGGCAGTTTCTCGTCATGGACGGAGAGCCAATTGGACGAGCATGCGACTGTCCTCCCTGAGCGCCGCACGCCTGGGCGTCTCCTCTCAGAACTACCCCCGTGGTCGGCCGCCGTCGATTGGCAGAGTTGCCAATGCCGGGCGTGCCCGGCGCAGTCGAGGTGGGGAACCGGATCACGATTCACGGCCGTCCGGTCCGGCCGTCGATGAGCCGGTACGGGATGTACAGGCCGTGGCGGGTCGCCAGCACCGCGGCGGCGGTACGGGTCGGGGCGTGGAGCTTCGCGCGGATGTGTTCGAGGTGTGCCGCGGCGGTCCGCGTGGTGATGTACAGCCGGGCGGCGATGTCTCGGTTGGCGTGTCCCTCGATGACCAGGCCGAGAACGACCAGTTCCCGGTGGGTGAGCGCGTAAAGGTTCCCGGGGGGTGAGATCAGGACGATCCCGATGAGGTCCTCGGGTGTGCTGGGTGGGCAGGCGAGGCCGGTGACCTGGACGTAGCGCTGCGGGGCGTCGTCCGCGTGGAGCGGGCAGAGGAACGTGGTGTGCCGGATCCGGTCGGTCAGCGCGTTGATCGCTGTGGGCGCGACGGTGGGGAATCTGGTGAGCACGGAATCGGTGGCCATCCCGGGCAGTGGGGTGAGGGTGCCTCGGCGGTCGACGACGACGGCGGCGGTGGCGCCCTGGACCAGCTGCGCCAGCCCGGCGAACAGGTTCATCGGATCCAGGACGGCGGTGATGGCGGGCGCGATCGCGCCGATCATGTCGCGGGCCTCGGTGGTCGGTTGGGTGGCCGTGTTGGTGTGGAGTGCGAGTACGCCCAGGTGGCGGCCGTCGGGCGTGATGAGCGGGACGTCGAGGACTGCGCGGAATCCGGCCGGCCACCAGTGTCTGGACCAGCACGGCAGCTCGGCGGTGTGTGGTGGTGCGTGCCGTCGGCGCATGGGCCGGTGTCGCTGTAGCAGGCCGCCGGTCTTCCTCAGCTCGGTGAGTTCTTCGGATTCCATGTACGCGAGGCTGTCCCGATCATGGCCGATGGAGGTGACCGTGGTGTAGCGGCGCTGGTCTTCGTCGAGTGTGCCGATCCATCCCGCGGTGAACGGAACGATCCGCTTCATCGGGTCCCACATGAACGCCAGGTCCTCTGCCAGGTCGTCGCTGGCCGGTGACACCCGGTTGATCTCTGCTGTCAGCTCCAGCGCTACCGCTAGGGACTCGGTCACGGCCTGCACCTCCTCACGATCGGACAGGTGCACTTGAAGCGCCTACCCCCAGCCAGCAGCGGCAAACTTCGCAAGTCGAAGCGATTGGTAAATCTGCCAATCGACACCCCGCCGCAGTGGCTGTTGCGATGGAGGGGTGCTGACGACGACGGGCTGCGGGGCGACACGTGACTGCTGAGCACCTCGAGGAAACACCGGACATCGGGGGCGCGTATCCGCGACTGCCCAGCCGGTACCTGACCCTGCTGCGCCGGCACGGCGAGACCCGCACCGTTCAACCCGACGACGTGCTCGTTGCCGAAGGACAGCGGGACCGCGACTTCTTCGTTGTCCTGTCGGGCCGCGTCGCCGTCATCGAGGGACACGGCACTCCGCACGCCCGGATCGTCCGGGTGCACGGGCCGCACCGCTTCCTCGACGAACTGAGCCTGCTCACCGGCCAGCCGTCGTTCGTCTCGATGGTGGCGGCCACCCCGGGAGAGGTGCTCGCGGTCGCGCTGCCGGTCTTGTACGGCCTGGTCCGGCAGGAACCGGAACTCGGTGACCTCATCCTGCGCTGTTATCTGACGCGCCGCGAACTGCTGGTGGGAAGCATCGCCGGCATCAAGATCATCGGCTCCCGGTTCGATCCGGACACCAGGCGGCTACGCGAACTCGCCGCCCGCAATCGGGTGCCACACCTCTGGATCGATCTGGAGAACGACCCGGCGGCCGAGGATCTTCTCCGCCGACTGTCCGTCCCGCCGCAGGAAACCCCGGTGGTGATCTGGCGGGATACCGTGCTGCGCAACCCCACCAATGCCGAGCTGGCTCGATTGGCCGGACTGAAGGCGCCGGATTCCGGCGAGGCGACGTGCGACCTCGTCGTCGTGGGCGCCGGACCGGCCGGCCTTGCCGCCGCCGTCTACGGCGCCTCCGAAGGGCTGTCCACCATCGTCGTTGACGCCGTGGCGGCCGGCGGGCAGGCCGGAACGTCGTCGCGCATCGAGAACTACCTCGGTTTCCCGGCCGGCATCTCCGGTGCCGACCTCGCGGACCGCGCCGTCATCCAGGCGAAGAAGTTCGGCGCGACCTTGACCGTCCCGGCCGAAGCGACCCGACTCGAGGCGTGCGACGGCCACCACGTCGTGGCCATCGACGACGGTACGCGGCTGCGGACCCGAACGGTCGTGATCGCCACCGGCGCGCGGTACCGCAAGCTCAATGTCCCTCGCCTCGCAGAGTTCGAGGGCACCAGCATCTACTACGCCGCAACCTTCATGGAGGCGACATTCTGCACGCGCCAGCCGGTGTGCGTAGTCGGCGGCGGAAACTCCGCCGGGCAAGCGACCATCTTCCTCGCCCGGTACGCGAGCACGGTGCGGCTGCTGATCCGGCACGACGACCTGGGCCGGGACATGTCCCGATACCTCGTCGACCAGATCGAGCGACTGCCGAACGTAGAGGTCCTGCGGCACACCGAGGTGAGCGAACTGCACGGCGAGGAGGGGCGACTACGCACGGTCGTGGTCACCGACAAGGCGACCGGCGACCGGCGCGAGATCCCCACCAGCGTGCTGTTCGTCTTCATCGGTGCGCAACCGTGCACCGGCTGGCTAGCCCAATGTGTCGCCATGGACGATCGCGGCTACGTACTCACCGGCGGAGCCGCCGCGGCGCCCACCCCGGCCAGCCTGCTCGAAACCAGCCGTCCCGGCGTCCTCGCCGTGGGAGACGTCCGCAGCGGATCGATCAAGCGGGTCGCGTCCGCCGTCGGCGAGGGCGCCATGGCGGTACGCCTCATCCATGAGCATCTCGCCCGGCTGAGTGAGGCAACCGCACGGCCGCCGCACCCCGCCTGAACGGCGGGCCGAGCTGGCCTGGGGGAAGTGCGGAGACTCCGGGATTCGAACCCGGGAGGGGCTTTAAAACCCCAACCGCATTAGCAGTGCGGCGCCATAGACCAGACTAGGCGAAGTCTCCTCCGGCAGCCCACGGGCCACCGACCGTCGAGGATACCGGACCGCCTCGGCACCGGGCAAAGAGGCTGCCATTTGGCCACGCCGATCACGAATCGACGGACCACCGGGTTTTTCACCGGGAGAATCCGCTGCGCCGGGGCTAGGCTGCGACGGCATGGAGGAGAACCAGCCCACGCAGCGCCGGGAGCCGTCGCGCGCGCGTAGCCCCCGGGCCGCGTTCAGCACCCCGGATGAGAACGCGCCGCAGGACCAGCCGGCCGAGCGCGCCGCGAAGCCCGCCCCTCCGGTGACGTTCCAGCCGCCGTCCGGAGAGCCGGACGCCCGGCCACCGTCGCGTGCGGGGTCCGAGCGCGAGCGGCCAGGCCGTCGTTCCGCTGCCCCCGGTACGCCGACCCCGGCGCCGTCACCAGGCACGCCCGACCAGGCACAGGCCGGCACCGCATCCGGGGATCCCGCGAACGCCGGTCCCAAGGACGGCGTGACCGACGAGCAGGCCCAGGGACCCGAGCAGGCCCAGGGACCCGAGCAGGCCCAGGGACCCGAGCAGGCCCAGGGACCCGAGCAGGCCCGGGGGCCCGAGTCGGCTGCCCGGCCGGCCGGGAAGACCCGCACTCCGGCCGGCGGCGGCGCATCAACCCGGCGTGCCCGCGAGGCCAAGCGGGCCGCAAGCGCCCCGGCGGAACCCACCCCGGATGCCACTGGGCCGGGCGCCCGGCCCGCCAAGAAGGCAGCCCCGGCGAAGAAGCCAGCAGCTCGCAAGTCCACGGCTGCCCGGCGAACACCGCCACCTGCGGCCACACCCACGACACCTGCCGCGCCGCCGAAGGCACCCGCCTCCCCCACGAAACCTGCCCCGGGATCCCCTCCCACGGGCGTCCGCACGACGACGGCCGCGGCGTCCATCGAAGCCTGGACCAAGATCCTCGCCGACCCCGGCTACGCCCCCGAACTGCTGGCGGTCGCCGCCGTGCAGGCCATCGGCCCGCGCGCCCGGGACTGGGCGCAGCGGATCCGGGCGGCCTATCCGAGCGCCGGCCCGGACGCGGTGGCCCGCCTGGCGGCGGCACAGTTCACCCGCGTGGGCAGCGTGACCGGTGTCGTCGGTGCGGTGGCCGGCTCCCGTTCGCCGGCCGCTCTGCTGGCCACGAACGCGCTGACGCATGCCGAGCTGACCTTGCACATCGCCGCCGCGTACGGACTGGATCCGACCGATCCGGCGCGCGCGGCCGACCTGCTCGTGCTCACGCAGGTGCACGCGAACCGGGAGGCGGCCGAGCTGGCGCTGGTCGCGGCGCGGCAGCCGGCCCATGAGCGCGACGCGGTGGCCGGGGCCTTCGGCGGGGCGGAGGGCGACCGGCCGCGCGGGTGGTGGCGGGCCGGCCGGATGGCGGGCCTGCAGGCGGGCGCGTGGGCGCTGCTGCGCACCGCGAACCGCTACTTCCCGGGTACGAGCCTGCTGGCCGCCGCGCTGACGGGCCAGTCGTCGGCGCGCAACATGGCGGCCAAGGCGACGCTGTTCTACCGTGGGGCGGCCCGGCGCTGAGGCCCACCGCACCATGACGGACCCGGTTGGACGCGGGGCAGCCGATCACTCAGAGCCAGCGAAGCCAGGACGCCGGTAGCAGGGAGTAGCCGACGAAGGCGGCGATGTCGAGGATGCTGTGCGCCACGATCAGCGGCATCACCCGCCGGGTTCGCACGAAGAACAGCGCGAAGACGACTCCCATGATCGCGTTGCCGAGGAACGCGCCGAAGCCCTGGTACAGGTGGTAGGAGCCGCGCAGCACCGCGGACGCCGCCACGACGAGTGGAAGCTGCCAGCCGATCTCGCGTAGCCGGGTCATCAGGTACCCGACGACGATGACCTCCTCCAGCACCGCGTTCTTGATGGCGGCCAGGATGAGCACGGGCGTCGCCCACCAGACGGGTTGCAGCGCGGCGGGCACGATCTGCGCGTTGACGCCGAGCTGCGCCGCGGCGTACACGAGTAGCAGGCCGGGGATGCCGATGGCCGCGGCCAACCCGAAGCCCCAGCCCACGTCGAACCGGGGGCGGTTGAGGGTGAGGCCCAACGTCTCGGTCGGCCGGTTCAACAGATAGAGGACCAACAGTACGGGCGCCAGCGCGAAGGAGATCTCCAGCAGCTGGTACGTCAGGTCCAGGTATGGCCGCGGCGACTGTGACGCGTTCAGCGTGGCGGCCTGCTGGGAGAGCGGCTTGCCCGCGGTGAGCTTCGCGACGATGGACACCACGGAGTAGACAGCGGACTGGCCGAGCGACAGCAGCAGGACGATGGCCACTTCCTGGCCGAGCCGGGTGCGGCTGGCGGGCCGTGAGTCGGAGGTCACCGGATCACTCTATGGGGCGCATGATCAGTTCAATCGCTAAGCACAAACAGGCCGAAAAGGTGCTGGCGACTCGCCGACGTCGCACTTTGGGTGCGTCGGGTACCCGACTCTCGTATCCCACCCTGAAGGGCATGGGAGACCTCGCACGCTTGCTCAAGGAGAGCTGGAGCCTGGTCGAGGAGAACCGGGACAAGGTCGCCGGTTATTTCTACGCACGCATCTTCCTGGCCCACCCGAACGTGCGTGACCTATTTCCGGTGCACATGGACGTGCAGCGCGCCCGCCTGCTCGGCGCGATCGTCACGGCCGTGCAGACCCTCGAGGATCCCGAGCGGTTCGACCAGTACCTGCGCGGGCTGGGCCGCGATCACCGGAAGTTCCATGTGGAACCGGGGCACTACGAGGTGGTGGGTGGAGCGTTGATCGAGGCGTTGCGGCATTTCGCGGGCGACCAGTGGGCCATCGAGTACGAGCAGGCGTGGGCGGACGCGTACGCGGTCATCGCCGCGAAGATGCTGGCGGGGGCGGAGGCGGACACCAATCCCCCGTACTGGCATGCGGAGGTGGTCGCGCACGAGCGCCGCTCCAGCGACATCGCGGTCTTCACCGTGCTGCCGCTGCAGCCGCTGGAGTTCCGCGCGGGGCAGTACCTGAGCATGGAATGCCCGCGCTATCAGCCACGGCTGTGGCGCACGTACTCACCGGCGAACGCGCCGCGGCGCGACAACACGCTGGAGTTCCACGCTCGCGCGGTGGGTGCGGGCTGGGTGTCCAGCGCCCTGGTGCGCCGCCTGAAGGTGGGTGACATGGTCCGGCTGGCCGCGCCCATGGGCACGATGACCCTGGACCGCCGTTCCACCCGGGACACGGTGTTCGTGGCGGGCGGCACGGGCCTGGCCCCGATCAAATCGTTACTGGAGGAGCTCACCCGGTACAACCGGACCCGGTGGGTGCACGTCTTCTTCGGCGCCCGCAACCGCGACGACCTGTACGACCTGGCCGAGCTGAACCGGCTGGCCGCCCGCTATCCGTGGCTGTCGGTGGTGACGGCGTGCAGTGACGACCCGACCTTCGGCGGCGAACAGGGCAACATCTGCGACGTCGTCGCCCGGTTCGGCCCGTGGAACGAGCACGACTTCTTCGTCTCCGGCTCCGGCCCGATGGTCAAGGCCACGCTGAAGACCCTGGCCGAGTTACAGGTCCCGCCGATACGCATCAAGTACGACAGCTTCTCCGAGATGAGCTAGTACGCCCACGGCCGCCCGGTCTGCTGGTACTCCTCCACGGGCAGCAGGCTGTCGTCGGGCATGCGGTCCACGTACAGGCGGCCTTCCAGGTGGTCTATCTCGTGGCTGACCAGCCGCGCCATCGCCTGCTCGAAGGAGGTGATCACGCGGGTGCCGTCGAAGCGGGCGTGTTCCACCTCCACCCGTAACGGGCGGCGGACCAGGCCGCGGTAGTCGAAGAAGGACAGGCATCCCTCGTACCGGTCGTCGGTGTCGGGGGATTCCCCGACCAGCCGGGGGTTGAGCAGCACGACCGGGTTGCTGCCGCGCTCGGGTGGCCGGATGACCGCGGCGGCGACGGCGCGACCGATCTGCGGGGCGGCCAGCCCGACGCCTTTGCGGAAGTCGTGTGCCCGTTCGAGGCGGTCCAGTGTGGCCAGCAGCCCGGTCACGGCGTCGCGGGCGGCGGCCTCCTCGCGGGGCAGCTGGAAGTGCCGGGCGCGCTGGCGCAGCAGGTCGGAACCGCGCTGCACGATGCCGATGTCGCGCATCCGCTGGCTGGCCCGTTCCTCGTCGCACGGCTGTCCGGTACCGGGGCGTCCCGAAACCGCCGCGCGCGGCGGCGGGACCCGCTTCCCGGCGGACTCGACGGGTTCACCCGCGCCCGGGGGCGCGGGCGGATCATTCCCCGTGCCCGAGGGCACGGCTCGATCACCTCCCGCACCTGGGGAGCGGTTCGGCTCCGGGTCCGAGGGCTCCTCCACGGTCGGGGCGCCCGGGGCGCGGAACCGCCATTCCAGCCGGTAACGGGCGTTGAGCAGGGGGGCGTCGGTCGACCATTCGAAGATCGCCCGGTCGCCGTCGTTGTGCCGCCCCAGCGGCGTCCGTACGGGCACCTCGGCCGCCAGCGACGTCTCCACACCCCACACCTGCGGGTCGAACTCCACCGGGAAGTCGAGGCGCACGGTGAGGCTGCGGGTGGGCAGCCGGACCGCCCGCTGGAACCACTGTCCCCACTTCTGTTCGCCGACCGTGTACGCGTACTCGATCGTGGTGCGCTCGCCGGGGTAGAGGGGGAACCGCCCGTGCTCGTTGGCGAACAGCAGCCAGATCTCCTTGGCGGCGTCCCGGTCGAGCTTGACGTACCAGTCCATGGGCTCCACGGCGGCGCCCTCGCCGGCGTGCGCGGCCAGGCTCATCTCCTCGACGGTCAGCGGATGCGCGCGGTGGTGCCGGTTGGACCCGGCGGGGTCGTGCGGGAACCGGTCGACGGCGATCTTCACCAGGTACCGGGTCACCGGCTCGCCGCCGGGGTTGTACAGGTCCCGCCGGACCCGGCACCGGTACGCGCCGCCGGTGTAGCGGAGCTCGGCGATCTCCCGTTCCACGATCAGCCCGGTGCCGGGCGGCATCCACTGGACGGGCACCGGTGGATCCCGGTGCAGCGCGGCGCCCCGGGCGTGCCGCAGTTCGTCGTACTCCCGGAACCGCTGCCAGATCGCACCACCCGCGGCGAGCACCGCCTCGGCCCGGCGGGCGAAGTCCTCCGTGGGTTTGTGCCGGCGGCTCTCGACATGGCTGACGTACGAGGGATCGAAGCCCATGCGCGCGGCGAGCTGCTTCTTGGTCATGCCCCGCTCGTTACGCCACTGGGCCAGCGCCGCGACGAACTTGTCCGCGGCTCGCTCGACGGGTGAGGTGGTCAACACGGTGTCCCCTTCGCCACGAGAGCTTCAGTGTCACGGCCACGCCTGTCCGTAAGGGGCTAGTAGCACGTTGCCGACAGATGCCTTGACGGGCGCGGCGAGCGGGCGGGGACGCTTGATCAGGAACACAAAGCCGTCTGACCAGAGGTTTCAACCAGCCTGGTTAGGTTAGCCTTAACAAGGTATGGTGGGCGTCGCCGCGGAGGTGGACTCCCGGTCGACTCGTACGCGTGTGTGAGGTGACATCGGTGGTCCGGCCGTCGAAGCGCTCCGGGGGGCTTTCCCGCCCCCGGATCGGCGTGGTTCGGTGACCACCGCCATCGACCGGGCCGCGCTCACCGGAGCCCCGTTCGCCGAGCAGCCGCTGGCGCCGGTGACCGCGACGTTGCGCGCCATGTTCGGCACCAGCACCGAGCTGCCCGGGCTCGCCCCCGACCTGCTGGTCGACAACCCGTCGGGCTGGCAGCCCACCACCCTGTTGACCAATGACCGGCTGGACACCCTGCTCGACGGGGCCGCCCGCCGCTGGCACGCCGAGCCGCACGCCGCCGCCGCGCTGGCCTGGAAGGCGTACACCTACTGGCTGGCCCTGCCCGCGGTGCTGGGCTGGGCCTCCGCCCGCCGGGTGCCGCTGCTGCGCGCCAGCGACGTACTCATGCACTTCGACGACCCGCGGCCGCTGGTCACGCTGGGCATGCGGGCCGACATCGAGGTCGCGGTGCTGCCGTCGGATCCGCTGGCCGTCGGCGGGCTGCCCCAGATCCGCGTCGTCGCCGACGAGGCGGCCTTGCTGGCGGCGCTGCGCACCACGCTGCTCGACGAGCATCTGACGCCGCTGCTGGACGCCATTCACCGCCGGGTGCGGCTGGGCAAGCGCACCCTCATGGGTTCGCTGTCGTCCGGCATCGCGTACGCGGTGCTGCGCTCCGCCGACGTCCTGCCCGGCTCGTCCGCCGAGACGATCGACACCCTGCTCACCACGCTGGGTGTCGCGGACCTCATCGAGCTGGTGCCCGGGCCCGCCGGCAAGCTGGACGTGCAGCGCAAGACCTGCTGCCTCGCGTTCACGCTGCCCGAGGCCAAGGTCTGCCAGGGCTGCTGCATCAAGTAGCGCGCGGCGGTCAGCGGGCGTTCGCGGCCGTCAGCGCGGCGCTCGGGTCGTCCACCAGGCTGCGGACGTTCCACACCCACGCGCCGCCGGTCCACGTCGGCTGGAAGCCGAGCAGGTCGGTCATCACCAGCAGCATCTCGTCGTCGCGATCCTGCGGGGCCAACACAACCACCCCGGCCTTCCAGAAGCGCAGGTCGGCGAGGGCCATCTCGCGCCGCGTGTCGGTGATCTCCGGGATCGGGTTGCCCTGCTTGATCGAGGCCATCAGCCCGCTGGTCGGCCGCCAGGGCGGCGAGAACAGCGCCGTACGGTCGGTCGGGTCGAGCGGGTTCTGGCTGGGCAGCAGCGCGTACGCACCCGCGATCCGCATGTCCTGCTGGGTGTACGCGCTCCAGCGCAGCGGGTCCGGGTAGCTGGAGTCCGGCAGCGGCAGGGCGACCACGGTGTGGTTGTCGTCGACGTACTCCCGCCAGGCGCCGGAGGTGACGAAGTCGGGGACCGGCTCCATGGGCTTGGTGGTCAGCGGCGTCGGGACGAGCGGCACGAGCGCCATCACCACCGCGGTGATCATCGCGACGCGTACCGGGCCGCGGGTGGTCGGCTGGGTCCGAACCAGGTCGATCCCGCGCTGGACGCCCAGCGCCAGCACGATGCCGATCACCGGGGCGATGGCCATCGCCCACCGGGTGGGCACGGCCGAGTTGAGCACCGGGACGTTGTGCAGCACGGACCAGACGCCGGGTATGCCGGTGTTGATCCCGCGCAGGTAGATCCGCGGCCCGAGCGACATGGCGGCGAACAGCACCGCGATGCCGCCGAGGGCGACCACGGCGGCGGTACGGCGCATCCAGAAGAGCAGCCCGAAGAACAGGATCACCAGGCCCCAGCCGAAGAAGGCGTTCTCCTCGGAGGGGTTCTGCGCGAGCCCGGGCGTGGCCTGCCCCTGTGCGGCGATCGAGCGCTGGGCGTAGGCGGTGAAGGACGCCAGGTCCGCGCCGAAGTGCCGGACGAACGGGGCGAGCCCCTCGTAGCTCTGCGGCCCGAAGAACTGCACGGAGAGCGGGTACGCCAGGACGGCGAGGGTGACCGAGCCCGCCACGCCGAGCCCGCGCAGGAAGGTGCGGATCTCGCCCGGATGGGCGCGGCGCCGCGCGACCGCCATGATCGCGCAGAACACGCCGAGGCCCACGGCGGCCATGAAGAGGACCTCGAGGTTGATGAACGCCTGCCAGACGAGCAGGCCCGCGAGGATGAGGCCGCCGCGAACGGCGCGGCCGGGCGTCCGCAGTGCCAGGGTGCGCCAGATGATCAGCGGGACGAGGAACTGCGAGACGATGTTCGGGTGTCCGCCCGCGTGCGAGACCATGCTCGGCGCGAACGTGCAGAACAGCGCGCCGACCCAGGCGGCCAGTCGCGAGGCGACGAACTGGCGGGACAGCACCAAATACCATGACGCGCCGGTGCATGCCAACGCCATCGTGAGAAATACGTTGAAGGCCACATGTGGACCGAACATCAGAGTGATCGGTGTCATCGGCAGAGAAACGGCCAGCACCGAGGTGTTGGCCATCATGTTCACCCCATCGGGGTAATTCATGCGATCGGAGAAGAACGGATAGGCGCCATCCGTGAGCACTCGTGCACCGTGCGCCAGCATCCACTCAAAGAAAGCTTGATCTTGCGGATCGTCGCGCAAGTCATGATCAAGGTTGAGCCACAACGGCGCGGTGAGGAACAGCGCGATGGCGACGAAACTCAGAATCACTAGTGCGTCTCGCCATTTGAGAGCCCGCCACCAGCGCGTGGGACCGCGCTCCTCGGCCGCCCGGTCGGGTACGGCGCGAGCAGCGGGTTTAACGGCGACCGGCGTCGCCGCGACCTCGCTTTCCAGGGCGATAAGCTCTGCGTCCAGGTCCTCTGCGCCGGCCTCACGGTTTGGCAGGGCCGCATGCCCACCAGCCGACTGGCCTGTCGAGTCAATACCCGTAATCGTCATAGCGTCGGCGAGCCTAACCGAGGTTGGTAACGTTGCAGTGACGAGTGACCGATGCGTGATCGAGACGATATGTAGGGGCGTTTTAGGTCACGCGTCGGACGCGATGCACCACCCCGGGCCACCCCGGGCCACCCCGGGGCAATGTCTCAATCAGGAAAACAATGGGCGGTCACCCCCCGCTCAACTTTCGGTCGCAGGCAGCGTCTGGTTAACTCTTCCGGTCCCGCTGTCCAGCAAGACGAGGGAACCCGACTTATGGCAGACATCACTGGAGACCAGCGGATCCAGTCCGAGGTACTCGAAGGCCTGGCGACGGCCGTGAACCACCGTCGCTGGTTCGTCGAGCTCGCGCTTCCGTACCTGGGGGACAACCCCATCGAGATCGGCAGCGGCCTCGGGGACTACGCGCTCGAGTGGTCGGCACACCTGCCCCGCTTCACCGCCACCGAGGCGGACCCCGACCGGCTGGTGCAGCTCAAGGAGCGCCTGGCCGATCACCCCAGCATCGACGTGCGCCAGATGCTGCTGCCCAGCACCGAGGGCGGTGACTACAGCGCCGCGGTGTCGTACAACGTGCTGGAGCACATCGAGGACCACGTGGGCGCGCTGCGCAGCATGGCCGACCTCGTCCGCCCAGGCGGCCGGGTCATCATCATCGTCCCGGCGTTCATGTTCGCCATGAGCCAGGTCGACATCGCGACCGGTCACGTGCGCCGCTACACCAAGAAGACGATGCGGGCCGCCATGACCGAGGCCGGTCTGACCATCGAGAAGATGCACTACGCGAACGCGCTCGGCCTGATCGGCTACTACGGCGCGACCAGCATCTTCAAGATGGCCCCCAAGGAGGGCCCGATGGTGAAGGTGTACGACTCACTGGTGCTGCCCGTCACCAAGGCCGCGGAGCGCCTGGTCAAGCCCCCGTTCGGCCAGTCCGTCTTCGCGGTGGCGCGCACCCCGCTCTGACCCGCGCGGGCGCCAGGTCCGGGGCCCGTCAGCCGCGGACCTGAAAGGTCGGGCGGATCGCGGCCCGGGCCAGGGTGTGAAACGCCAGATTGAACCCGACCGTCGCGGGCGTCGCATCGGCACCCACGTCGAGTGAGTCCACGTCGATGGCGTGCACGGCGAAGACGTACCGGTGCGGTCGGTCCCCGGGCGGCGGGGCCGCCCCTCCGTACCCGGTGTCGCCGTAGTCGTTGCGGACGCAGAACGCGCCGTCAGGCAGCGGGTCGGCCCCGCGCTCCAGCTCGGTCACCGAGGCCGGCAGGTTGACCAGGACCCAGTGCCAGAATCCGCTGCCCGTGGGCGCGTCCGGGTCGAAGCAGGTCACCACGAAGCCGCGGGTCTCCGACGGGAAACCGGACCAGGCGAGCTGCGGGGACAGGTTCTTGCCACCCACGCCGGGATGCGCGTACAGCTCGTCGAGCGGCTGGCCGTCGGTCAGGTCCGTGCTGGTGACCGCGAAGGACGGCACCGGCGGGAGCAGGTCGTACGGGTCCGGGGCGGTGGGGCGGTCGAGACTCATGGCGGTGTCCTTCCTCAAGGCGGCGCGAGAGACCGGGCGGCCGCGGGGACCACGGTGGGGATTCCCCACGACCGGCCGAGCGTAACCAGAGCACGTGTCGGCCGTCTTTCTGACCGGTTGCCGGTCCCCCGTCACCCGTGCGGGGTTTTGCCAGGAAACGCACAGCCGGTGCGCTTGACTTCGGGCGTCCGCGGCAATACTTCAGTCGGACATCCGACCGGGTGCGAGTGGCTGAGATCCCCGCGCTCGGTGGCGATAGGTCGCCTGCGGCGGCCAGCAAGTCGGCACCCGCCCACCGGGGACGGGTGCCGACTGCTGCCTACGGCTCGTCCCCGGGTGGGAGGCCGAACATCGGCAGGCACGGCGCGAGCCCCTCGATGCTGACCGGAACCGTACGGGCGGCCGCCCATCCCGCCCGGTCCAGGCGCAGCCGCCGGCTCACCACCACCGCGCCCCGCACCAGATGCCGGTCGACGCCGTCGTCGGCGTATCCGAGTTTGCGCGACACCCCGTACGAGGCGTCGTTGTCGGCGAACGCCGCCGAGGTCGCGTACTCGGCGCCCAGCCCCTCGAACGCGAGGTGCAGCACGGCCGCGCGCATCTCGGTGCCGTACCCCCGGCCGTGGTGGGCCCGGCCGAGCCACGATCCGGTGCCGACCTCGCGCAGCGCGGCGAAGGTGCGGGCGCGGACGTCCTGGGTGCCGACCACGACACCATCAGCGACCGCCACCAGGTTCAACGACCAGTCGTCCGGTTGCCACCGGCCCAACATCGACCAGTGCCATTGCATCGTGGCGCGCGCCCGCTGGTCGGGCTCCGCATCGGTCCACGCGGTCGTGAACGGCTGGGTGTCCGGGTCGTGCACTCCCTCGGCGGCACGGTCGGCCAGGGCCGCCAGGTCGTCGGGGCCGGGGAGCCGCAGTTCCAGCCGGGGCGTGCGCAGGCGCAGGCCGTACAGCGGCCAATGGTCGTTGATCACGTCAGCGATTGTTCACCGGAACGCGGCGCACGGATTGTGCGCCGCAGCGGACCGTCCATGTCAGAGCCGTTTGATGTAGAGCCCGGCGTAGAGCTTGCGGTACACCACCCCGGTGCGGGGGTTGCCCGCGTCGATCATCATTCCGCCACCCATGTACACGCCGACGTGGCCGCGCCCGACGACGAGATCACCGGGGCGTGCCGCGGCGCGGGACACGGTCCGCGCCAGCGCCGCCTGGGCACCCGAGGAGTGCGGCAGCGAGATGCCGATCCGCGCGTACGCCTGCTTGGTGAACCCGGAGCAGTCGAACGTGTACGGCCCTTCCCCGCCGAGGCGGTACCGCTTGCCGAGCTGGGCCCTCGCGAACGCCAGCACCGGCCCCATGCCGCGCGCCGGTGGCAGCGAGACGTACTCGGCCCGGACGAAATGCTGCACGGCGCGGCCGAGACGGTACGTGCCGTTGCCGACGCCGCGGGCGTGCGCGGCGTGCGAGGGCACCCGGTGCGCCCGGCGGGCGTCGGCCGCCCGCCGAAGCACCATGATGCGGGTGCTGACCCGGACGACCGCCCGCCCGGCCGCACCGCGCACGAT
This sequence comes from Krasilnikovia cinnamomea, assembly GCF_004217545.1. Classification (NCBI taxonomy): domain Bacteria; kingdom Bacillati; phylum Actinomycetota; class Actinomycetes; order Micromonosporales; family Micromonosporaceae; genus Krasilnikovia; species Krasilnikovia cinnamomea. The sequence continues at coordinate 3,223,740 of NZ_SHKY01000001.1, read as the reverse complement.
GGTGACGACCGGCCGCACCGTCGCCGAGCGCACCGCGGAGCGGGACACCCGGTCGGCGCGCCGGGCCGGGGCCCCCGCGACGGAGTCCAACTCGGCGGCCTGGGCCCGCTTGGCGGGCGAGACCTGCGGCGGGGTCACAGCCTCGGCGGGCCGTTCCATGGGGTCCACGGCCGGGGCGAGCACCGCGAGCGCCAGCGCGCTCGCGGTGAGCACCCGCCGGGTGTACGGATGCGGCGGCGCCGGCCTGCGGTGCCGGCCCGGGGCACTCACGCGAATCCCGGCGGTGAGCAGCACCTGGCGGGTGTACAGCTGAGGCAGGGACTGCCTGCGGTGTCGGCCGGGTGCACTGGTGGGAGCGCCGGCGACCAGCATCCGGCGGCTGTACGGATGGGACAGAGTCTGCCTCCGGTGCCGGCCCGGGGCACTCATGCGAATCCCGGCGGGCGCGGCCGTCGGCCGCGCGGTTGTCGCGCCGTCGAGCGGCGACAATGGGAACCCGGACTGATCTAACATTTCGTCCACCAGCCGAACACACAATGTGGTTTGTGATGGGCGGAATTCCGCGAATTACTCTCTCCGGGCGGTACCCAATTCGCGTGACAGACACACAAAACCGCAGGTCAGAACGCTTTCGTCGGGTGCGGACAGTGCCGCGCGATCCGCGCCCCGACGACCGGCCTCAGCCCAGGAACGCCGTGATCGAGGCGCGCAGTCCGGCCGGATCCAGCCCGTGGGAGCGGGCCTGATCGGCCACGCTGCCGTAGTGCCGGGTCTCGGCGCGTCGCACGCCCAGGTGAAGTTCCCGATGCGGCAGGTCGGCCAGCGCCGCGGCCGCCATCCGGCTCGTTGTACCAGCCAGATAGGGCTCCACCACGACGATCTCCGCCGTGGCCAGCGCCCGCAGCCCCGCCGTGTCCAGCGGCCGGGGAGTCGACGTGTACGCCACGGTCACGCCGAGGTCCGCGGTCGCGGCCAGCACGGGATCCAGCATCGGACCCACCGCCAGCACCAGCGGCGCACCGGCCGGCCCCCGCCGCACGACCTGCAGGCGCGGCGAAACCGGCCGTGGGGCACGGTTCTCCTGGGTGGACAGTCGCACGTAGACCCGGTCGTCGACGCGGGCGGCGGCGCGCAGCAGCGCCGGCACCTCGTCGCGGTGTCCCGGCACGTGGACCGTCCATCCCTCCAGGGTGTCCAGCAGTGCCACGTCGCCCGGCGAATGGTGGGTGTAGCCGACGTCCGACGCGTCGTACGAGGCGCCGATGCTGACCAGCACCGCTCCGACGTCCTGGTGACCCAGATCCAGCTTGATCTGCTCGTACGCCCGGTCGACGAGGAACGGCGCGTACGAGTGCACGTACGGACGCAGCCCCGTGAGCGCGAGCCCACCGGCGACCCCGGCCATGAGCTGTTCCCGGATGCCGACGTTGAGCACCCGGTCGGGGTGGCGGCGCAGCGCGGGCGCGAACGCGTCCACGGAGATGTCGGCGAGTACCAGCGCGGTGCGCGGATCCTCGTCCAGCAGCGCCGTCGTGGTGGCGACAAAGGTTTCCCGCATGGTCAGCGTCCCTTCGGGGCGACGGTGGCGACCACGACGTGCGGCCGCGACCCGTCGTGGCTGGTGAGCGCGTGGGCGATGGCGTCGTGGTCGTAGCCGTCCACTACGGAGGCCGACCAGCCGACGAACCGGCCCGCGATGCCGCCGGGCCAGCCGTGCGTGGCGGACTGGTTGTCGATGACGATCGCGGTGAGCCCGCCCAGGCGCGCCGCGTACGCGTACGCGATGGCCTCGTGGTTGGCGCCCTCGTCCAGCTCGGCGTCGCCCAGCAGCACGTACGTGTGGCTGTCGAGGAAGCCCTGGGCGCGCAGGCCGAGCGCGGTGCCGACGGCCAGCCCGAGGCCGTGCCCGAGAGAGCCGGAGCCGATCTCCACGCCCGGGATCAGCGTCCGGTCCGGGTGCAGACCCAACCGGCTGTTCCGGCCACCCAGGTCGTCGAGCCAGCTCTCCGGGATGAATCCGGTGGCTGCCAGGACCGCGTAGTACGCGGCCGGGCCGTGCCCCTTGGAGAGCAGGAACCGGTCCCGGTCCGGCTCGTCGACCGTGGCCGGGGTCACCCGCAGGACCCGGTCGTAGAGCACCCAGAGGACCTCGAGGGTGGAGTAGGCGCTGGGCGCGTGTTTCTCGTCCCCCGCGAGGCGGGTCACGAGCTGTCGTGCGGGGTTGCCCCGCTCCGCGATGACGGTCATGCCGGTAGCCTGCAAGTTGAAGTTCACTTCAACTCAAGGGGATGCCCGGCGTGGAGTTGCTCACCATCGGCGACATGGCGGCCCGCAGCGGCCTGGCTCCCTCCGCGCTGCGCTTCTACGAGCGCGAGGGACTGATCCGGTCCACCCGCACCGGCGGCAACCAGCGCCGGTACGACCGCGCCGAGCTGCGGCGGGTGGCGTTCATCCGGATCGCCCAGCAGGTCGGCGTCTCCCTGGACGAGATCCGGACGGCGCTGGCGTCGTTGCCGCAGAACCGCACCCCCACCAAGACCGACTGGGCACGGCTGTCCGCCCGCTGGCGCCGGGGCCTCGACGACCGCATCGCGCTCATGGAGCGGCTGCGCGACGAACTGTCCGGGTGCATCGGCTGCGGCTGCCTGTCGCTGCAGCGCTGCAAGCTGGTCAACCCCGGCGACCTGCTGAGCGCCCAGGGCACCGGACCGCGCAAGCTGCTGGCCGCCGACTAGCCGCTCAGGGCAGCAGCAGGATCTTGCCCAGATGCTCACTGGCCTCCATCAGCCGGTGCGCCTCGGCGGCGTCGCTCATCGGCAGCGTCCGGTCGATGACCGGGCGGATCGCCCCCGCGTCGACCAGCGGCCACACCTGTTCGCGCACCCCACGGACGATCCGGGCCTTGTCCGCGACCGTACGGGCCCGCAGGGTCGTGGCGGCGACCGTGCCCCGCTTCGCCATGAGCGCGCCGAGATCCAGCTCGCCGGTGCGGCCGCCCTGCAGCCCGATCACCGCGATCCGCCCGCCCGGCGCCAGCACGTCGATGTTTCGGCCCAGATACGCGCCGCCGACGATGTCCAGCACCACGTCCGCGCCCCGGCCGTCGGTGACCTCGCGGACGGCCGCGACGAAGTCCGTGCCGGTGTAGTCGATCGCGAGGTCCGCCCCGAGAGCGCGGAGCCGGTCGTGCTTGGCGGCCCGGGCGGTGACCATGACCCGGGCTCCGAGGGCCACGCCGAGCTGAACCGCGAACGTCCCGATGCCGCCGCCACCACCGTGCACGAGCAGCGTGTCACCCTTGCGGAGCCGGGCGACGTCCACGACGTTCGACCACACCGTGCACGCCACCTCGGGCAGCGCCGCCGACTCCTGCACGGACAGGCCCGCCGGCACCGGCAGGAGCTGACCCTCGGGCACGGCGACCCGCTGCGCGTAGCCGCCGCCGGCCAGCAGGGCGCAGACCCGCTCACCTACCCGGTGGTCAGCCACCCCGGGGCCGGTCGCGGTGATCACGCCGGAGCATTCCAGCCCCGGGTACGGCGAAGCGCCCGGCGGCGGTGGATAGTGGCCGCGCCGCTGCAGGACGTCGGCCCGGTTGACCGCCGCGGCGGTGACCTCCACGACGACCTCGCCCGGCCCCGGCTCGGGATCGGGGACCTCGGTCCATTGGAGTGCCTCGGGGCCACCCGGCGTCTGGATCACGATGGCGTGCATGGCTCTACTCTGCCCGATCGGATCGGCGCGGGCTCGACGGATGCCGACGGCCCGCGCCGGTCGCGCTCAGATCATGCAGAGCCTGTTGGGCATGCGCTCGCGGCCCTCGCTGCGCCCGGTGCACTCGCTCATGCAGAGCCTGCCGGGCATGCGCTCGCGGCCCTCGCTGCGCTCGGTGCACTCGCTCATGCAGAGCCTGCCGGGCATGCGCTCGCGGCCCTCGCTGCGCTCGGTGCACTCGCTCATGCAGAGCCTGCCGGGCATGCGCTCGCGGCCCTCGCTGCGCTCGGTGCACTCGCTCATGCCGGGAGCTGCCAGTGCTGGTTCGGGGCGCCGGTGCAGGCCCAGATCTGCAGCCGTGTCCCGTTGGCTGAGCTGACGTCCGTGGCGTCGAGGCAGGTCCCCGACCCGGTGTTGACCAGGGCACCGTTCGAGGCGGTCCACTTCTGGGCGTTCGTGCCGTTGCAGTCGTACAGCTGGATCTTCGTGCCGTTGGTCGTGGCGCCGCCGGTGACGTCCAGGCACTTGCCGAGCGCCTGGACCGTGTCGCCCGCGGCCAGGGTCCAGCTCTGCGCGGGCGTGCCGTTGCAGTCGTACAACTGCACCGGCGTGCCGTTCGCCGGGTTCGCGCCGGCCACGTCGACGCACTTGCCGCCGAGGCCGACGACCTGCCCGGTCCGGCCGGAGCCACCGCCGGACTGCGCGCCGGTCCAGGTGAAGGTCGCCGACGTACGGGCGGGCAGCGCGTACGTGAAGCTTTGCCCGCCCCAGTTGACCTTGACGGTCTGCGCGCCACCGGTGGTGTTGTACGCGATCAGCGCCTTGGACCCGTCCGGGTTCCGGAAGGCGACGTTGGGCACGGCGCCGTTCGCGGTGGAGTCGATCCGGACCGCGCCGGGCCGGACGAACTTGGTCAGGTGCCCCATCGTGTAGTACTCGATGGTGTAGTCGACCTGGCCGCGCCGGGCGTCGTTGCGGTGCACCGTGACCAGGCCCGTACAGGTGCCGCAGCCGCCATTGTGCGGTCCCATGGCCTCGTCCACGGCGAGGCTCCACTTCGTCCAGCTACGGCCCCAGTGGCGGAAGTAGTCGACCAGATCACCCATGTCCTCGGCATGCTGGTCGCTCACCCAAGTGCCACCGGAGTGCTCGGTGTTGTACTGATTCACGCCGGGAAACAGTCCGTGCACTGTGGACGCGGTCGCCGGGTTGCCGCCGTAGTCGTGCCAGGCGATGCCGCCGAAGTTCGGGTGGGTGCGGATCGCGCTGTCGTTGATCAGGGGCGCCACCCACGCGTCGTACGTGTCGAAGTTCCAGTCTCCGATGAGCAGTTTCGTGTCCAGGCCCGCGTTCTGCAGCGCCGGGAGCAGGTTCGTTTTCGCGAAGTAGCCGAGCCCTGAGGTGTTCCACTGCATCGACGGATAGCCGGGGCAGCAGCCGGGTTCGTTCTGCTCGGTCACGTACCGGATCGGGATGCCCTGGCCCTGGTAGCCCTGGATGTACTTGACGAAGTACTGCGCATAGATGCCGTAGTACTCGGCACGGAGCCAGCCCTGGCTGTACGCGTTGTTGTCCTTCATCCAGGGCGGTGCCGACCACGGCGAAGCCATCACGAACAGCGCCGGATTCAGGGCCCGCGCCTGCTTGGTCAACGCCATGATGTCGGCGTCGCGGCTCAGCGAGAAGTCGTTGAGGTCGCAGCATGTCGTGTCGTACGAATAGCTGTTCTGGGCCAGGTCGGACGAGCCGATGACGTTGCGCAGGGCGCTGACGCCGATGCCCGCGGCCGGGTCGAACAGCTTGGTCATGACCTCGTTCTGGGTGGCCGGGGAGAGGGCGCCGCTGCCGCGGATGTCGAAGGCCGCGGTGTCGGTGATGGAGGCGCCCGCGCCCTCGAACTGCTGGTACGTCGCGTTCTCGTTGACCGTGATGGTCTGGTTGGCGGCGCCGCCGCCGCTGGTGAAGGTGATGGACGGCTGGGGTTGCAGACCGCGGGTGACCGTACGGCCGGCGCTGTCGCTCGTGGTCGTGAGGTAGACGTGGACCTGCTCGTTCGCGGCCAGCGCTGGCGGTGTGCTCAGGATGGTGGCCGAGGCGGCCAGGACGGTGGCGACGAGGAGCCGCCTGCTTCTGGGGGACATGGTTGGGACTCCCTTGCCGGAGGTTGGGGGACCTGACCGGATAGGTACGCAGCGAGAATTAACATCGTTATCAATGTCATGTCAACCGCTGCATCGCGCCCTGGGATGGCATTTGCGCTGTTCAAGCATCTTTTCAGGGGCTTAAAATAAGTTTCGGCGAATGCGCGGACGGGGCGGGGTGGCAGGGCAGGAGGCCGTGCGGGTCGACGGTGGCCGTCTGGCAAACTGGGGAAGCGTCGCTCGGGAGGGCTCGCCTAGTGGCCGATGGCGCCGGTCTTGAAAACCGGTATGGGGAAACTCATCGTGGGTTCGAATCCCACGCCCTCCGCACTATGTCATCACGGCATAGGCCGCGCTGACCACAGGAAGACGAACCGCCGCCGACCAATCGGTCGGCGGCGGTTCGGAACGAACGCTCGTCAGGCCTCGAAGCGGGTACGGCGACGACGCACAAGGAGCAGACCGCCGACAAGCGCCGCCAGTCCGACGGCGGCCAGGATCCCGGTCGCGGGACCGGTGAGCGGCAGGGTCGGCTCGTCATCCGCGTCGCCAGCGCCCGCGCCGCCAGCGGGGGCGGCAGGACTACCCGGCACGCCGCCAACTGCGGTCGCAGGACCACTGGGCGCACCGCCGGCGGAGGGCGCCGGGCTCGCCGTGCCGGACGGCTGCGGAGTTCCGGTCGACGGGCGCCCGCTGATGTCCAGCGGCAGGGAAAGGGAGTGCCAATTCCCGGTGATTCGCTGCTCGGCGCCCGGCTTCGCGGCCGGCGCCGCCGACGAACCAGCGAGCTCGCGAATCAGAAGCGGACCCTCCGTTCCCGGTGTGCCGTCGAGAGTCTTCCGCTCAACCTTCAAGTCCGCCTCGGTGTACCAGCCCAAGTTGAAGTAGACCTTGCCGTACGGGGACTCGGGTATCCCGGTGAACACGAGCGGCAGGTCGACCCGATACGCCTTCTTCGCCATCAGCTGCTGTTCGAAGGTGCACGAGAGGAGGATCCGCCCGTCGTACCGGCAGTTGGAGTACCGCTTGGTGGATTCGATCGCGGGGTTACGCGGCAATACCAGGATCGGACGCCGGAGCGGGAGGTCGGAGTGGTTCGACGCGCCGACGGTCAGGGTGAGCGGCGTTCCGACGGTGGCGCGCAGAGTCGTCATGCTCTCCGGAATCGGTGAGGTGGTGAGGTTGACCGATTCCTGGATGGTGACCGACTGACTAGCGCTGATCGTCATATCGTCGTTCCACACCGTGAGGGTGAAGGTGGCTTTCCCGGGCTTCGCGTCCGGTCCGGTGTAGATGCTGGTTCGGTAGAACCCATAGGAGATGTCGCCGGTCGACAACGGCTGGCCGGCCTTGAGGGTTAGCCTCCCCGTGGTGCCCTCTCCGGCGGGACAGGTGACGTCACCATCGCCCCAGTCGCAGCCGGGGACGATCCCCCGGTTCCTAGCGAGGTAGAGGCCGCCGTCCACGGTCATGCGCACCTTGAAGCCCGTGCCGGAGAAGTCCTCGCTGGACCGAAGGTTGGCCTGGATTCCCACCCCGTCTCGTTGTCCGACCGTCCCCAGCGGCAACGGCGTGATCGGCGCGATCTCCAGCGCGAATCTCGGGTCCGCGGCTTGAGCCGGAGCTGGCCCGGCCGCGACCAGGGCACTGGCGACGGCCAACGCCGCCAACACCCGACGGCATAGTGCAGAAACCATTACAGGTACCGATCCTCCCCGCGCCACGGCCATGATCATGACCAGCGGACGAGTATACGGTCATGAATTTGACGCGGACGTTGAGGCGGGATCGGCGCCGCACAGGCGACTCGGCACACCTCGAGCCGGTCTAGCTGGGACGCGCAGCCGTGGCTTCGAGTGCCTCGCCGACATTGCCGAGCAGCTCGGCGGCCGTGAAAGGCTTGTACAGGATTCGGGTCGTCTCGTCGCCTGCCGACGGCACCAGGGGATCGGCGTGGCCGGTCATGAACAGCACCGGTAGGCCCGGGTGCTGGGCATGCATCTCTTTGGCGACCGCCGCGCCGGAGCGATCGAGCAGGACCATGTCGGCGATCAGCAGGTCCACGTCGTCGAGATTCATGCGCAGCGCGGCGTCCGCGTCGCGGACCGCGGTGGTGCGGTAGCCGTTGCGGTTCAGGATGCGGACCACCACGTCGCGTACGGTGTTGTCGTCTTCGATGACAAGGACCCGTGCACCGTTTCCGGGCCCAGAAAGCGGTGTGCTGTCGGTCTCGGCTGTCGCCGCGACGATGGGCAGCAGGATCCGGAACGTGGTCCCGATGCCGGGCGTGGAGTCCACGGTGATGGTGCCTTCGGCGTCGATGACGATGCCGTAGACCGTGGCCAGGCCGAGGCCGGTTCCCTTCTGCGCGGACTTGGTGGTGAAGAACGGCTCGAAGAGTCGGTTCCTGACCTCGGCGCTCATGCCGACGCCGTTGTCGCTGACGGTCAGCTCGGCGTAGCTTCCGGGCGGCAGCGGCAGGATCGAGCCCTCGGGCACCTCGACGAGGTCGGTACCGACATCGATGATGCCGCCGCCGGGCATCGCGTCGCGGGCGTTGATCACGAGGTTGAGCAGCACCTGGTCGAGCCGGCCGCGACCGGTCCGTACGGGCAGCGCAGCACCGTACGTCGTGCAGCGCAGGGTGATGCTGGCGCCGATCGTCCGGCCGAGCAGGTCGTTGGCGTCCGTGACGGCCGAGTTCAAATCGACGTTCTCGACCCGGGCTGGTTCCCGCTTGGCGAACAGCAGCAGCTGGCTGGTGAGCGCCTGACCCCGCTGGGCGGCATCGCGGATCCTCGCCAGGTCCTCCGCCTTCTGCTCGCCGGGCTCCTCGGCGATGAACTCGGCGCAGTTGACGATGATCGCCAGCAGGTTGTTGAAGTCGTGCGCGACACCACCGGCGAGCTGGCCGAGGCTCTCCAGCCGGGCGGCCCGCGCCGTTTGATCATTGGCGAGCTGCTCTTTGGCCTCGCGCCGCATGCGCGCGGTGACGTCGCGTTCGGTGGCCGCGGCGCCGATGACCACACCGGTCTCGTCCCGGATCGGCCAGAGGGTGGTCGACACCTTGACGATGCTGCCGTCCTTGCGGAGGCGAGGCGCTCCCTCGGTGTGGAAGTGGCGGCCCGCCGCCAGATCGGCAAGCACGGTGCGGAGCGTGGCCCTCCGGCTCGGTAGCAGGACCATCGTCGCGGGGCGGCCGATGGCCTCGGCGGCGGTGTAGCCGTAGATGCGCTCGGCGCCGGTGTTCCAGGCGGTGATGATGCCACCGAGGTCGAGGGCGACCGTCGCGTCGGCGGACTGTTCGACGATGGCGGCCAGCATCGCCTTGTGCCGTGCCGTGTTGGCGACCGTACGGGTGGCCAGCACGCCCAGCGCGACGGCGAACAGGAGGCACGCCACGCCGACGACGACCATCATCGTCAGCGCCCGGGAACTCGTGCGCTGGGCCACGGCGGCGTCCGCGTCGACCCGGGCCTGTGCGAGTTCGGCGAGTTGACTGACCGCGCCAGCGGCCCGGTCGAACCAGTCCAGCGCTTCACCGGCGACCAGATCGTTGGCGACCGCGATGCGATTGGGCGCGCCGGACCGGTATCCGGCCAGGATCTGCGCGTCGAGGTCCATGAAGTGGTCGAAGGCGTCCTCGGCGATGGCCAGTTGCTGCTTCTGCGCCGCGCTGAGTGGATGGGTGGCGATCCGGGCCAGATCCTGCCGGAACGCCGTCGCCGAGGCCAGGAACAGGCTGCGCTGGGCCCCGCGGTCGGCGGCGGCGCCGGGCACTCCGCGGATCGTGTCGAACGCGTACGCGGTCTGCCAGCCGTTGAAGTCCGCGGCGCGGAACTTGGCCGTGAGCGCGTCGCGCTGCAGCGCGGCGGACTCAGCAACCTGCCGCTCCGCCCTGCGCTGCGCGAGGGTGTTGTTCACGGCGACGCCGATCAAAATGATCAACAACAGCCCCGCGAGCCCGAAGGCACCGCCGAGCCGCGCGCCGCCATGCATCCGACGCAACGTGTGCATGTCTCGGTCTTCCCACGGGACGTTTCAGCCGTTCAGCCGAGCTCGCCCGCCGCCTCGGTACGGCGTCGCGGGCCGGTCCGCGTGCCTTCAACCGTAGCGGGCACTCACGATCCGGTCGGACGTATGTCACAGATTGTCGCGGAAGGCGGGAGATGAGGGGAAAGGCCCCACCGACCGATGGTCAGCGGAGCCTCTCCTCACGCGCGCCGAGGCGTCACATCGGCTCCTGGATCGCCACGGCCCAGTCGCCGGTCATCCGTTCCGGCTTGACGGTGAGCACGACGCCCGATCCCTGCTCGGGTTTCTCCCAGGTGGCCTGACGGTTCCGCGGCGGCGACCAGGTCTTGTCCGTGCCGCCGTCGATCAGCATCTGCTGGTAGTCCCACCATTCTCCGTGCGCGATCGCCACCCCGTCGACCGTGACCGTCAGCGCGCCGGGCGTCTGCGAGAGCAGCGTCAGGTGCGCACCCTTACCCCAGGCGAAGGGGAGGTCGACTGGCCGGTTCGGGTCGGCCGGGTCGGCGCGTACCACCATCGTGGTCTGGTAGCTCACGCCTGAGTCGTAGCCGAGCTTCATGTTGCCCGACTCGGTGTCGAGCGGCTGGAGTTGGGACGGCCGGGTAGGGAAGACGTACCGTCCAGGGCCGACCTTCTCGCCGACCGCCACGGCGAAGTCGGCTGGCGGGCCGTCCGGGAACGTGACCGTCACGGTGTTGGGCATGCCGACCCGCACGCCGTACGACGACCGCAACATCTCCGCGTCCGAACTGACGGTGCCGCCGCAACCGGTGCCCGACGAGACCGCCTTGCCGTTGAGGGAGATCTGATGCACCTTGCCGGCTTCGTGAGCACAGCGCGTGAAGAACACCAGATCGGCGGAGGTCGGCGTGAAGGTCACCCGCAGGGTCTTCGCGCCCGGGGCCAGCGGCGCTGAGCTCGCGATCACGCGGGCACCGTCGGCGTACTCCCGGAAACCATTGACCATGGGTACGGGCGCGGTGGCCGCCGGCGCGGGGTGGTCCGGGGCCGGCCGGGCGACGGCCTGTGTGACGGCACCGACGGCCAGCACCGCTACCGCGGTCGCGGCGAACGCGGTGATCTGCCGGTTGCGGCGCCGGACCACGAGCCGTCCCTGCACACCCGCCAGCAGCAGGTGCGGCCGCGCATCGACGTGGTCGGTGGTGGATCGCTCGTCGAGAACCTCGCGGAGGTCGGTCAGATTCATGGCAGCGCTCCTTCGAGGGTCAGCGAGTCGTCGAGTCGCAACTTGGCCAGCGCGCGGCTGGCCTGGCTCTTTACGGTGCCGAGCGAGCAATCCATCGCCTCGGCGATCTCCGCCTCGGACAGGTTTTCGAAGTAGCGCAGCACGAGCACGGTCCGCTGCCGGGTGGGCAGCCGGCGCAACGCCTGCCAGAGCTGGTCCCGATCGTCGACGCGGTCCGCGTGGCCCGGCTGGCCCACCTCGGGAAGTTCGGCGCTGGGCAGTTCGGCGCGCCAGCGCCGGCGCCACCAGCTCGCCTGGGTGTTCACCAGGATGCGCCGGACGTACGGCTCCGGGTCGCCCTCGATGCGTGACCACGCCGACCAGGCCTTGACCAGCGACGATTGCAGCAGATCCTCGGCGGCCGCCCATTCACCGGTGAGTAGATACGCGCACCGCAGCAGCCGGGTCGACCGGCTCACCACGAATTCGTTGAAACCTTCTGACGTCACTACCGGGCCTCTCCGTCAAGGTCTGTCGGAGAGTATTACCGGCCAGGCGCCCGGTGAGGTTGCCTCGATTCCGAGGGAAACGCGGGCCGGGCGGTGCATGGCGAAGGCCCCGCCGTCCCGCGTGGAATGCGGGCTGACGGGGCCTTCGCCGGGAGCGGTCAGGCGGCGGCGTTGAGCAGGATTTTGCCGTCCTGCTTGGCGCAGCTGCCCCAGCCGTTCGCGGTGGTCACCTTCAGCACGTACGCCCGCTTGGCGTCCAGACCGGTGAAGATCTTGGAGTACTTCGCCGTGGTCCAGCCGGTCTGCGTGGCGGTCGCCGTGGAGATCACCTTGTTGTCCGCGATCCGGACCAGCTGCATCTGCAGGTTGACCGCGATGGTCGGCTTCGACAGGTTGTCCGCCTTGGCACCGCCACCCGCCGCAACCAGGTAGCCCTTCCACTGCGGCACGGCCATCTCGAACGTCGCCCGGGTCCGGTCGGTACCCCGGAACGCCCGCGCCTTGGTCACGATCGTCGGCGCCAGCGACTTCTCCGTCACCGCGACCTCCGCGCCCTGACCCAGCGCGTCCTCCGCCCGCACCGTGATCTTGTACGCGGAGCACTTGTTCGGCGTCGACACCGTCACGTGGTGCTGGCCGCTGGCGTTGACCGCCTGCGTCGCCGGCACCAGGTAGGACGCGACCGTGGTGGTCCCGTCGACAACCTTGACCCGGTAGCGGGTGGCGAACGTGGCCGGCTTCCAGAACACCTCGGTCTGGGTGGCACTGGTCGCGGAGCGCAGCTGCTGCACACCCATCGGGGCACCCGGCACCTGAGCGGCCGTGGCCGCCGAGGCCGCCTGCGGCGCGGCGAGGAGGGCGCCGGCCAGGGCCACACCCGCGGTGGCGATCAGGCGCGACAGCTTCATGATTTGGTTTCCCTTCAACGTTCCCGCTTGCTTGACACGGGAAACGATGCCGGGTCTGGGTCAACTGAACCTCAAGCAGCACTCTGCGTTACCGCCGGTTCAGGGCGCCGCGCGGGGCGCCGCGACGCTCCGAGCCCAAATCATCACGCTACGGAGTAGCCGTTCGACCCAAGGAGAGCGGGACCTCACTGACAGTGAGGGCCCGCCGGACCTCAGCGCTTCCAGGTACGCGTACTGCTGGATCGGAGGTTGCCGACCTTGTCGCGCGCCCGCAGCTGCACCTTGATCTTCTTGCCATACTTGGCGGTGTTGACCACGAACGAGTAGCCCGCCTTGGCATCCGACTTGGCGAGCTTGCCGTTGATCCACAGCTCCACCCGCAGGATGCCGCTGCCGGCGTCGCTGGCGCTGGCCTTGACGGTGACCTTGCCCCTGACCTTCTTGTTGTTCGCCGGCCCCGACTTCCACTTCAGGGTCGGCGCCAGGTTGTCGGCGACCAGGTTGCGGTTGTAGGTGGCCGCGTTCCCGGCCCGGTCGAAGACCTTCCACTGCAGCTTGACCGTGCCGTTGCGGCTGCCGCTGCGGTACTTCACCGAGAACGGCGCGCTGTAGTCGGCACCCACGAACTTGCCGTCGGCGTACAGCGAGGCGTGGTCCACGCCTGAACCGCCGGCGTTGTCGGACACGGACGTCGCGGAGACGGTGACGGTGCCCCGGAACTTGGTCTTGTTGGCGGGGGTGGCGCCGCCGACGGTGGGCGCGGTGTGGTCGACCGGCAGCCGGACGGCCCGGTCGGCGCGGACTTCGCCGTACCTGAGCCAGTTGTCGGACAGCGGCTGCGCCGTGCTGGTCAGCGCGCGCTCCACCGACCACAGGTTGGCCGCCGGGTCGTGCGACTTCACGAGCGCGGCGACACCGGACACCAGCGGGGTCGAGGCCGAGGTGCCACAGAACGTGTCGTACCCGCCGGTCCGGGTCTGCGCGGTCGTACAGAACGGCGCGGCCACGTCGACCCAGCTCGCACCGTAGTTGGAGCCGACGTCGCCGGCCTCGGGGACATTGACCACGAACCGGTTCCCGGCCGCGTCGGTGCCGCCGACCGCGAGCACCCCGGCGTTACCCGCCGGATAGTTGATCTCCGGGAGCGCGTCGTTGCCCGCCGCGGCGATCACCACGGCGCCCTTCGCGCGGGCGTAGTCGGTGGCCATCTGCAGCAGCCTGCTGGCGCCGCCCGGGGCACCCAGCGACAGGTTGATCACCTTCGCGCCGTGGTCCGCGGCGTACACGATGCCGTCGGCGATGTTGTCGTCGAAGCCCTCGCCCTTGTGGTCCAGCACCTTGACCGGCAGAATCCGGCACTGCCAGCAGACACCGGCGATCCCGGCGCCGTTGTTCCCGCGTGCCGCGATGACGGAGGCGACCTCGCTGCCGTGCCCCTCGTCGTCGGACGGGTCGGCGTCGTTGTTCGCGAAGTCCCAGCCCGGCAGCGTCGCGCCGGCGAGGTCACCGACGGGGGTGACACCGGTGTCGACGACCGCGACCACGGTGCCCGCGGCGCCCGTCGTGGTCTCCCACGCGGCGGGTACGTGAATCTGCCCGAGCTCGCTCTGCCCGGTGAAACGGGGGTCGTCGGGGGTCACGTCGAGCTTGGAGAACTTGCGGCTCACCTCGACGAACGCCACGTTGCCGTCCGCCTGGAGCCTCGCCTTGATCCGGGCCGCGTCGCCGGCCGGCACGGTGAGGGTGCGGGCCCGCAACTTCGCCGCCAGCCGCTGCGTGCCCTTGAGCCGGAGCCCGGCCGCGGCGAGGCGGTGGGCGGACCCCTCGAGGCCGTCGCCGGAACGGAACCCGACGACGAGGCGCACCGCGCCCGGGTCGGCGCTCGCCGCGGGCGCCGCTGCGCCGATTCCCCACGCCAGCGCCGAAACCAGCAGCGCCGTCCCCGTCCGATAAATCCGCATCGTCGCCCTTTATCCCCGTACGCACGGCACGCTGAGCCGTGCCGACCTGGAGCCCCGCCAGGCCGACGGTGCGCGGGCACTCTATCGGGAATGGGCGATCGTTGTGATCGACGGTGACGGAAGCGATATCTGTCCAGCTCGGACAGGCGCCTTTTCGCACCGCACGTGGAACGACTGACTACGCGCCGACAGCGGCGGCGACCGGGCGGTCACCGCCCGGTTGCGCGGCGCGTTCCCGGAACACGTGTCGCAGCAGGGACTCCACCCGCCACACGTGGTCCGGCTCGGCCACCCGGACGCGGAAGCGTTCCCGTACGCCGTCGACCGCGGTGGCCGCGAGGTCGACCGCGTGTCGGCGCAGATCGATGTTCCAGGTGACGTTGCTGAGATGGCGCAGGTTCGCGTTGAGGTGCAGGCGCAGCCGGCGCAGCACCCAGGTCTCCTGCGTGACCACCAGCCGGCGGTACGTGAGCAGCAGCAGGAAGTCGCCGGACATGGCGTGCTCGGGGCGCAGGCAGCGGGAGACCAGGACCGTGGCGTCGTCGGATTCGACGCAGCGGCGAAGGATCGGCATGTGCCGGCTCACGGTGGGGATGGCGACACCGGCTTCCGCGGCGGCGGGAAGGAACGTTCGGGAGAACACGTCCATGTGGCGTCTAACGGCGTCCCCCGGGCAAAGCTGCGGCCACCTGCCAATGAATACCGAATTACAGAATCTCGACGATAGTGGCGTTTGCCATTCCGCCGCCCTCGCACATCGTCTGCAGGCCGTACCGGATCTCGGACTGTCGCATGTGGTGCAGCATGGTGGTCATGATCCGGGCACCGGACGCGCCGAGCGGGTGCCCGAGGGCGATCGCCCCGCCGCGCGGGTTGAGCCGCGACGCGTCGGCGCCCGTCTCCGCCAGCCACGCCAGCGGCACCGGCGCGAACGCCTCGTTCACCTCGTACACCCCGATGTCGGCCAGGGTGAGTCCCGCCCGCTCCAACGCCTTCGCGGTGGCCGGGATGGGCGCGGTCAGCATGATCACCGGGTCGTCGGCGGCGACCACCGCGGTGTGGATGCGGGCCAGCGGGCGCAGGCCGTGCGCGGCCGCCCAGCGCGAGGTCGTCACCGCCAGCGCCGCCGCACCGTCGGAGATCTGCGAGGCGGACCCGGCGGTCACCACCCCGTCGGCGCGGAACGGGGTCTTCAGACCCGCCAGCTTCTCCAGCGTCGTGTCGCGGCGGATCCCCTCGTCCCGGGTCACCTCGCCGACCGGCACCACTTCGACGTCGAACTCCCCCGCGTCCTGCGCCTTCGCGGCGGCGGCGTGGCTGGCCAGCGCGTACTCGTCGAGCTGGGTCCGGGTGAAGCCCCACCGCGAGGCCATCAGCTCGGCGCCGACGCCCTGGTTGAAGCCGTCCACCCCGTAGCGGGCGCGGACCGCGGGGCCGTACGGATCGCGATCCAGGGCGCTGGAGCCCATCGGCACCCGGCTCATGGACTCCACGCCGCCCGCCACGACCAGGTCCGCCTGGCCGCTGAGCACCGTCGCGGCCGCGAAGTGGACCGCCTGCTGGCTGGAGCCGCACTGGCGGTCCAGGGTCGTGCCGGGCACCGACTCCGGCCATCCGGCGGCCAGCACCGCGTTGCGGGCCACGTTCCACGACTGCTCGCCGACCTGCGAGACGCAGCCCCAGACCACATCCTCGACGTCGGCCGGGTTGAAGCCGCCGCGCTCGGCCAGGGCCCGCAGGACATGGGCCGACAGGTCGACCGGGTGGATCTCCGACAGCCCGCCGTTCCGCCGGCCGACCGGGGTCCGCACCGCCCCGACGATCACCGCATCACGCATACCGCCGACGGTACGCCGGGCTGTCATAGTGGGACCATGCCCCAGCACTGGCATGTGAAGCCCGTCCTACCGGTCACTAAGGTGCTCGGCGCGGTCGCCGTGTGCGTGCTGGTCCTGGCGTTCGGCCGCGACGACCCGGTGCGGTGGGTGCTGGCCGGGGCCACGGCGGCGGGCCTGTGCGGCTGGGCCCTGTCCGACCTGATCGCCCCGGCACGGCTGGCAGCCGACGCGGACGGCGTCACCGTGGTCACCGGCTTCGCGCGCCGTCGCCGCCTGGAGTGGGCGGCGATCGAACGGGTCCGGGTGGACCGCCGCCAGCGCCTCGGCCTGCGCAGCGAACTGCTGGAGGTGGACGCCGGGGACGCGCTGTACCTGTTCAGCGAGCACCAGTTGGGCGCGCCGCCGGACGAGGTGGCGCAGGCGCTGGCCGCGCTGCGTACCGGCGCGGCGGGTCAGAGCAGCACGGCGGTCCGGTAGAGGGCCAGGGCGAGCAGCGCCAGCACCACCAGCGAGCAGCCGACCACCTGGATCATCGTGCGCCGGTCCCGTGGCGCGTACGCCAAGATCGCGGCCACGACCGCACCGGTCGCGAGGCCGCCGAGATGGCCCGCGACCGAGACGTCGGCCACCGCGAACGTGAAGACCACGTTGATGACGATGACCGGCAGGATCGGCGCGACGCTCAGATTCAGCCGTCTGAGGATGACGAAGAAGGCCGACATGAGGCCGAACACCGCCGTCGAGGCGCCCGCCGTCATCTGGCCCGGCTCGGAGAACGCGTACGCCGCGACGTTGCCGCCGAGCCCCGAGATCAGGTACAGCGCCGCGAAGCGGCCCGAGCCGAGCAGCCGTTCCAGCTCCCGCCCGAGGATCCACAGGGCGTACATGTTCATCAGCAGGTGCAGCACGCCGTAGTGCAGGAACATCGCGGTGATCAGGCGATACCACTCCCCGGCCGCGACGCCGTGCTCGGCGAGGTCGCCGGCCGGGCCGTACACCGCGTAGCCGAGCACTGCGCCCCACTCGGTGAGCGGAGTGCCGCCGCCGAACAGGCCGCCCATGCCACCGCCGGCCACGGCGCCGGCGCCGCCGGTCGCGATGGACAGGACCATGACGGCGGCGTTGATGCCGATCAGGGTCCGGGTGACCACCCAGGAGCCGCGGTTGACGCGGCCGCCGAAAGCGGTGCGGGCGGACCGTTGACTGCGCCTGCCCTGTGCGACGCAGTCCGGGCACTGGTGGCCGACCGACGCCTCGTTCATGCAATCGGGGCAGATCGGCCGCTCACACCGCGTGCACCGGACGTACGTCTCCCGCGACGGGTGGCGGTAGCAGACCGGGACCGTCGTGGGCACGTCACTCATGCCCACAACGGTACCCGGACGGGGTAATCAGCCCTCGACGCGCTCGATCTCGACGCGCTCGATCACGACGTCCTCGCGGGGCCGGTCGCCCGGGCCCGTCGCGGTGGTCGCGATGGAGTCGACGACCTTGGCGGACTGCTCGTCGGCCACCTGGCCGAAGATCGTGTGCCGCCGGTTCAGGTGCGGGGTCGGCGAGACCGTGATGAAGAACTGCGAGCCGTTGGTGCCCGGCCCCGCGTTCGCCATCGCCAGCAGGTACGGCCGGTCGAAGTGCAGCTCGGGGTGGAACTCGTCCCCGAACTGGTAGCCCGGGCCGCCCCGGCCGGTGCCGGTCGGGTCACCCATCTGGATCATGAAATTGGCGATGACCCGGTGCGAGATCGTGCCGTCGTAGTACGGCCCGCTGCCCTTCTGGCCGGTGCGCGGGTCGGTGTACTCCTTGGTGCCCTCCGCGAGCTCCACGAAGTTGCGCACGGTCGCCGGCGCGTGATCCGGGAACAGCTGCAGCCGGATCGGGCCGTGGTTGGTGTGCAGAGTGGCGTAAAGCATCTGGGCCACGGGTACTCCCCTTTGTAGGACAGTTCGTTTCGTAATTCGGATCCTGCCCCATGTGTCAGATCCGGATGCGCGGGGGTACCTGGGAAGGCAACATGGCCTAGAGATAACCCTCAGGAGGTGGGCACTGGTGTTCGCAACGATGCGCCGCAAGCGCCGGAACGCGACGATGAAGCAGGAACTCGGCCTGGGTGTCGAGCACTTCAAGCGCGCGGCCGCCCTTGCCGCGCAGGAGACCAGCGCGACCATGGGACCGAAGCTCTCCGCCGCCAAGGACCGGGTCCAGCCCGCCGCGTCCAGGGCGCGCGACACCGCCACGACCAGCTGGGAGAGCACCGTGGCGACCCTGACGCCGCTGGTCGCGGCCGCGGGCGAGAGCCTGTGGCAGACCGGTAGGGACGGCTCGAAGAAGGCCCGTAAGAGCGGGCGCGACGTGCGCAAGCGCGCCGGGCGGATGACCCGCAAGCCCAAGAACCGTCGGTCGAAGCTGATGGGGCTGGCGATGGCGGGCGTGGCCGTGGGGGCGGGCGCCGCCTACCTGGCCCGTCGGCGCAAGGCCGCGCAATGGGACGAATACGACCCGGACCTTACGATGGCCGCCGCGGTGGAATCGATCGGCGGGGCGGACGACGCCGCGTTCGAGCCGGCCGAACCCGTGACCGGCCCGGTCACCCCGGACCGGACCCCGACGGCCGACCAGAAGAGCGACACAGCGGGACAGAACGGCACGTTGCCGCAGGGCCCGGAGGTGGCCCGCAGCGGCAAGCAGAAGTCGTGACCCCAGGGTCTGCGGCTACCCGCCCTGGGCGTCACCCGATCCGGTCTGCCGGGCGCGGGTGACGTCCAGCGCCGGGCCTTGCGGCAGCAGCGCCACCAGCTGGGCCGGCACGGACTGCGGCGAGACCCCGCCGTAGCCGAGTTTGCCCAGCACCTCACGGTTCGTGACCGGGTACCGGCGCCCGGTGTCGGTCACGATGCTCACCGTCCCGGAGCCCGCGGGCGCCGTGGGGGATGCCTGCGACATCACGACCGCGCCCCGGCCGCGGGCCACGTGCACCCAGTCGGCCTGGACGCCGCCCGACACGGCCGCGGGGCCGTTGGCCGGGCTGCCCGCGGGGAAACTCGGATCGATCCGCAGGCCCGTGCCGTCGCCGCCCAGCGGTAGCGTCATGCAGGCACTGCGTGCCGGGTCGGTGAGGGCGGGCAGCGTGGACGGCAGCGCGTTCGGGTCACCGGCGTCGATGAGCCGGGTGCCGGACGGCGGCAGGTTGATCAACGCCGGCCCGTCCAGGGTCGTCTGGGTCGTGCCCTCGACGGTCAGCAGCAGCTTGGCCTGCACCTCGGTGATCGGGGCCGCGCCGTCGGCCAGCGCCACCTTCCACTGCTTGCCGTCGGTTAACAGCCGGCCGATCTCGGCATCCGGCACGCCGGAGCGTTCGCCGCGGCCGTCGATCGACAGCGGCCGCATGTCGGCGCCGAGCGGGATCGAGTTGATCCACGCCGGGGCCACCGGCCACCGCTGCCGGGCGCTCCATTCGAACGCGCCGAGGGTGACGTCGACCCGGTCGCGCGGGATGCGGAAACGCCGGTTGCCGGACACCAGGAACAGGCGGTCGTCCGGGTCGCGTACCAGCAGGCCCTGCGCCGGCCCGCCCGCGCCGGGCGACGCGGCGACCGTGCCGCCGGTCAGCCGGTCGCCGACCAGCAGGGTGCTGCGCGGGCCCTTGTCGGCGGCGTCGGGCGGCTGGGTGCAGATCGACCACGGCTGCACGAGCAGGTCGCCCGCGTCGGGCAGGGAATCCGGGGCATCCGGAATGCCCAGCGGGGCGCCCAGCGGCACCGCTGCCAGCCGCTTCCGCGTGGTGGTCCTCAGCTCGGGCGCGGACGAGTTCGCGATGAGCAGGCCGGAGGCGTAGTTCAGCACCGGATGCAGCTGGTCGTCCGCCTTGAGGTAGACGTACCGGGCCCCGGAGCCCTTCTCCAGGAAGACGACCGCCTCGTTGCGTGGGTTCTCGTTGCTGCGGCCGGTGATCAGGCCGTAGACCGCCGCCGCGCCGACAGCCACCGCGGCGATGACGAGGCTGACCAGCGCGGTCGTGCCGGCCCGGCGCAGCGGGGAGCGGTGCGGGTCAGGGTCGTGCGTGACCAGCGCGGCAACGACCCGTTGCAGCGAGTACTGGTACGAGTGCAGCTGATCCTGACGCGACGGCACCCGGCCACTCTAGGGGGCCGCGGCGTCCCGTGGGGGGCCGCATGACCGAGCGCACCGAGCGCAGCGAGGGCCACGAGGGCATGCCCGGACAGCCCCGATCACAGCCAGCCGTTGCGGCGGAACGCCCGGTACAGCAGCACCGAGATGAGCAACATGATCGAGACCACGACCGGGTAGCCGTACAGCCACTGGGTCTCGGGCATGTGTTCGAAGTTCATGCCGTACACGCCGGCGACGGCGGTCCACACGGTCGCGATGCCGGCCCACGCGGCGATCTTGCGCATGTCGTTGTTCTGGTCGACGGTCACCTGGGCGAGCCGGGCCTGCAGGATCGAGTTCAGCAGGTCGTCGTACGACGTGACCTGCTCGACCGTACGGGTCAGGTGGTCGTGCACGTCCCGGAAGTAGCGGCGGATCTCCTTGGGCACCACCCGGCTCTGCGGTGCGGTGATCGTGGCCAGCGGCCGTTGCAGCGGCACCACGGCCCGGCGGAACTCCACCAGCTCCCGCTTCATCTGGTAGATCTGCTGGATCGGGCTGCCGCTGCCGCGGGCGAACACCCGCTCCTCCAGGATGTCGAGGTCCGCCTCGACCTGGTCGGCGACCTCCAGGTACAGGTCGACGACCCGGTCGGTGACCGCGTACGCGACCGCCCAGGGGCCGTGCTGCATCAGCCCGGCGCGCTCGGTCTCCAGCCCGGCCCGGACCGAGACCAGTTCGGAGGCGTCGCCGTGGCGCACGGTGATCACGAACTGCGCGCCGACGAAGACCATCATCTGACCGGTCTCGACGATCTGGGAGTTCTCGGTCAGCTCGCTGTGCGGTACGTACCGCGCCGTGCGCAGCACCAGGACGTGCACGTCGCCGAACTGCTCCAGCTTCGGGCGCTGCTCGGCCTGGACAGCGTCCTCGACCGCCAGCTCGTGGAGTCCGTACGTGCGGGCGATCGCGGACATCTCGGAGTCCGAGGGCTGGTGCAGGCCGAGCCAGACGAACGCGTCGTCGCGGGCGCGCGCCAACCGCAGTGCCGCGCTCGGGGTGAACTCGCCGGGCTCGCGCTTGCCGTCGACGTACACGCCGCAGTCGACCACCGCACTGTCGTCCGGGCACTGCTCGGCGCCGCGGTCCGGGGAGTCGGTGCTGCCGAGGAAGCGGTTCATCGCCCGCACCGGGGCGGCCCAGGCTCTCGACAGTGACCGGTTGTTGCCGGTCTGCCTGACCCGGCGCACGCTGCCCTCGCTCATGAGCCTCCCCCTCCGCGCATGACGGCCCGCCTGAGGCTACGCCAGCCCGGTGACGGGAACGGGACGCGCCGGTGGAAGCCGGGCGGGCCGCGCGCCGCTCACGCGGCGGCGCGGCCGCTCAGTTGGTCCGTGCCCCGGGAGGATCGAACCCAACCCGGTGCCGGAGGGGATTTCAGCCGCGGACTTCGGCGATCGCCGCGGCCAGGCGGCGTACGCCCTCGTCGATCTGGTCCACCGTGACCGCCGAGAATGCCAGGCGCACGGAGTTCCGGCCGCCGTCGAGCAGGAAGTCGCTGCCCTTGACGATCGCCACGCCCTTCGCGTTGGCCACCGGGAACAGCTTGTCCACGTCGACGTCGGCGGGCAGGTCCACCCAGAGGAAGTAGCCGCCGTCGGGCTCGGTGAAGGTGGCGCCCGGGATGTGCGTACGGATCGACTCGGCCAGCACCCGGGCCCGCTCGCCCAGCGCCGCGCTGACGGTCGCGATGGAGCGCTGGATGTCACCGGACACGCAGAACTGGTGCACGATCGCCTCGGACACCATGCCGGGCGAGATATACAGGTTGGTGGCCTTCTTGGCGATCGCGCCGATCACCTCGGCCGGGCCGACCAGGTAACCGACCCGCACGCCGGGGCACACCGTCTTGGTGAAGCTGCAGGCGTGCACGACGACCCCGCGGGTGTCCAGCGACAGCATCGACGGCAGCGCCTCGCCACGGAACCGGATGTCCGCGTACGGGTCGTCCTCGAAGATCGTGAAGCCGTACTCGGCGGCCAGCTCCAGCAGCGCG
Organism: Krasilnikovia cinnamomea; assembly: GCF_004217545.1. NCBI lineage: Bacteria > Bacillati > Actinomycetota > Actinomycetes > Micromonosporales > Micromonosporaceae > Krasilnikovia > Krasilnikovia cinnamomea. Next base: position 3,201,282 of record NZ_SHKY01000001.1, on the reverse strand, counting down.
TGGCGCTTCGCCAGCGACAGCGTCACCCCGGCCGGGTTCTGGTAGTTCGGGATGATGTGGGCGAGCTTGGGGCGCACCCCCGACTCCAGCAGGCGGCGCAGCTCGTCGACGTCGATGCCGTCCGGCTCGATCGTCACCTGGTGCACCTTGGCACCCAGGTTCTGCAGGTTCAGCAGCGTCCGGTCGTACGTCGGCTTCTCCACCACGACCTCGTCGCCGGAGGTGACCAGGTGGTTGAAGAGGAATGCGTCCGCCTGCAGCGAACCGTTGGTGACGATCACCTGCTCCGGGGCGACACCGTGCTTGTCCGCGATCCACTTTCGCAGCGGCAGGTAGCCGACCGACGTGCCGTACGCGGTCACCCCGGCCGGATCGGCGTCGAACGCGCGGACGGCCGCGGCTTTGAGCCCCTCGACATCGACGATGTCCAAGGAGGGGGCGCCACGGGCAAAGGAGATCAGCTGCTCAGCGGTCATACCGCTCAGCTTACGAGGCCGCTCTATACAATTTTCCCGTGCCCGGACCCCACCGCTTCGTGTCGCCGGTGCTGTCGTCGTGGGCAACGACGGCCGATTTTTCTTTCCGAAAAGGTCCCCGCAGCGAAAGCTTTTCCCGAAGCCGGTCGGGGCCTGGCGAACTCGCCGTTCTCGACGAGAATCGGCAGGTGGACGACGGAATGGTCAGGCGTATCGCCGAGGACGGATTCGCGGTGCTGGCTACGCTCGGTAGCTGACACGCCGCTATCCTCGTCGTTCGACACCCCTGCTGTGGAAGGAACCCCATGATCGGTCTGGTACTCGCCGCCGGCGCCGGGCGCAGGCTGCGCCCGTACACCGACACGCTGCCGAAGGCGCTCGTCCCCGTGGACGGGGAGACCACGATCATGGACATCTCGCTGCGCAACCTCGCGGCGGCGGGCCTGACCGACGTCACGGTCGTGGTCGGCTACTGCGCGAACGCGGTCGAGGAGCGCAAGGACGCCTTCGAGCAGAAGTACGGCGTGAAGCTCACCCTCGTGCACAACGACAAGGCCGAGGAGTGGAACAACGCATACTCGCTGTGGCTGGCCCGCGACCAGTTCGCCCAGGGCGCGCTGCTGGTCAACGGCGACACGGTGCACCCGGTCAGCGTCGAGCAGACCCTGCTGGCCAACCGCGGGCCGGGCATCCTGCTGGCGATCGACAACGTCAAGAAGCTGGCCGACGAGGAGATGAAGACCGTCTTCTCGCCCGAGGGTCAGCTCACCAGGATCACCAAGCTGATGGACCCGGCCGAGGCGTTCGGCGAGTACATCGGCGCCACGATCATCGAGGCCGAGGCCGCCGGGGCCCTGGCCGACGCGCTCAAGGCCACCTGGGAGCGCAACCCCGACCTCTACTACGAGGACGGCTACCAGGAGTACGCCAACCGCGGTGGCGAGGTGCGCGCGGCCACCATCGGCGAGGTCGAGTGGGTCGAGGTCGACAACCACGATGACCTGGCCCGGGCGCGGGAGATCGCATGCCGCTACTAGCCCGCAGTGTGCAGACCCCACTGCACATCCACGTACGCCGTGGCGCCGTCGCCGACCTCGGCCACATCCTGGCCGACGGGCGGATCTCGGCGGGCGGCGACGTGGCGGTGGTGGTCGGCCCCGGCCAGGGCGAAGGCATCGCGGACCTGATCCGCCCGTCGCTGGGCTCCGCGGACGTCTACACCACCGCGGGCGGCACGGTGGACGCCGCGCTGGAGCTGGCCGCGAAGCTGCGCACCCGCTCGTACGACGCGGTGGTCGGCATCGGCGGCGGCAAGACCATCGACGCGGCCAAGTACGCCGCCAACCGGTGGGGCATGCCGATGGTGTCCGTGGCCACCAGCCTCGCCAACGACGGCATCGCCTCCCCCGTCGCCAGCCTCGTCCACGACGGCATCAAGGGCTCGTACGGCGTGCACATCCCGTACGCGGTGATCGTCGACCTGGACTTCGTGGAGAACGGCCAGGAACGGGTCAACCGGGCCGGCATCGGCGACGTGATCAGCAACATCAGCGCCCTCGCGGACTGGGACCTGGGCCGCGAGGTGCGCGGCGAACCGTTCGACGGGCTGGCCGCCTCGCTGGCCCGGATGGGCGCCGAGGCGGTGCTCACCCATCCGGGGGACATGAACGACGACGGGTTCGTCACCGTCCTCGCCGAGTCGCTGATCTCCAGCGGCCTGGCCATGGCGGTGTGCGGCAGCAGCCGCCCCTGCAGTGGCGGCTGCCACGAGATCGTGCACGCCACGGACACGCTGTTCCCGGGCACCGGCTCACACGGGGAACTGGCCGGGCTGGGCGCGCTGTTCTGCACGTTCCTGCGCGGCGACGAGCGGCGCTTCGCCCAGATGGCGCAGTGCCTGGCCCGGCACGGGCTGCCCCGTACCCCCTCGGACGTGGGTCTGGAGGCGGACCGCTTCGTGGAGGTCGTCGAGTTCGCCCCGCGGACCCGCCCCGACCGGTACACGATCCTGGAACACCTGGCACTGTCGACCGACGAGATCCGCCGGAAGCTGGCCGATTATGACGACGCCCTCGCACAGCGCTGACCCCACGCGCACCCCCCCGGCCACGGCACCCACCGTGGCGGACTACTACGCGGTCAACCGGGGCGGCGGGCTGTTCAGCGAGGCGGTCAGCCAGCGGCTGGGCGCGCACATCGCGGTGGCCGCGCACAAGCGCCGCCTCGCCCCGACCGTGCTCACGGCCGGGAACCTGGGGCTGAGCTGCCTGGTGTCGTTCGTGGTGGTCGCCGCGGCACACCGGGTCGCCACCGACCAGGTGTGGGCGTGGCCCATCGGCCTGCTCGCCCTGCTCGGCTGGCAGGCCGCGTACGCATTGGACTGTGCGGACGGGCAGCTCGCCCGGGTGACCGGGCAGACCAGCGCGGCCGGGGCGCGGGTCGACGTCCTGTGCGACGTCGCCGCGCAGATCGCCCTGGTCTCCGCGCTCGCCGCGACCGCCGCGGCGCAGGTCCCCGAGACGCCCGCCTGGCTGCTGGCCGCGTTCGCGGGCACCTGGATGGTCAACCTGGTCACCTCGGTCATGCAGTCCGGCCCGCAGGCGGCCAGCATGGTGACCAGCACGTCGCTGCCGGTCCGGGTGGTCAAGCTGGTCCGCGACTTCGGCGCCGTGATCGCCCTGGCGGGCGTGGTGCTCACCGTGGCGCCGCAGTGGACGGTCTGGCTGATCGCCGCGTTCACCCTGATCAACGGCGCGTTCCTGGCCGCCAGCATCGCGTTCAGCGGCCGGGCCGCCCTGCGCGGCTGACTCCGCTCACTCCCGGGCCCGGCCGGAGCTCGCCGCCACGTCGCGGTAGATCTCGATCAGCCGGGGGGTCAGCACGTCCGGATGGAACTCCTGGACGTAGCGCTTACGGGCGTCCGCAGCCAGGGCCGCCGCCTGCGCGCGGGCGGTCGGCAACGCGGCCGCCAGCGCGGCCGCCTCCGGCGCCACCGCCCAACCCGCCGCCGGTCCCGGCTGCCCGGCCCCCAACAGGTACGGGATCCCGCCCACGGTCGTGCCCAGCACCGGCCGGCCCGCCGCCATGGCCTCCAGGATCACGGTCGGCAGCACGTCGTTCCAGGTCGGGACCGCCACGATCACCGCGGCCGCACGCCGGGCCGCGACCATCCCGGCCCGGTCCAGCACCCCCAGGTACGTGACGTCGCCGCGCTCCGTGGCGGCCCGCTCGGCCAGTGGCCGCAGCTCCCCGTCGCCCGCGATGCGCAGCTCGCCCAGCGCCCCGTCCGGATGCCGCCGCCAGGCGTCCAGCAGCAGCCCGAGTCCCTTCTCCGGGGACAGCCGGGCGGCGTACAGAAAACCGTCGCCCAGCGGATCGGGCTCGCCCGGGTCCGGCAGGCCGTTGGGTTTCACCACGATCTGCCGCTCGGCGATGCCGTAGTCGCGCAGGTGGTCGGCGATCCGGTCGGTCAGGGCGATGTAGCGGTCCACGGAACGCCACGTCGGGCGGTGCACCGCCAGCGCGGTGGCCAGGATGGCGCTCTGCGCCGCCGAGCCCCGGTAGCAGCGGTGCCGGACGGCGGGCCAGCCGATCACCTTGCCCCGGCAGTCGGTGCAGTTGTGCCCGTCCCGGAAGTACAGCCCCGACGAGCACACCTGGCGGTAGTTGTGGACCGTCTGCACCACCGGCACGCCGTGCGCGTGCGCGGTCCGCACCACCCACGGCGACAGCAACGGGTACGGGTTGTGCAGGTGCAGCACGTCCGGGTGGTGCTCGGCCAGCAGCGCGGCCAGGTCCCGCTGCGCGGCCCGCCCGTAGATCGGCGACACCGGCAGCAGCGCCTTCTGTGCGGCGGGCAGCGCCCCGATCGAGTCGGAGCTGCGCTGGAACGGCAGCACCTGCACCCCGGCCGCGCTGAGCTGCGCCATCTCCGTGTCGACGATGACGTTCTCGCCCGACGGGATCGCTTCCCGGTACCGGTTGTGCGCTACCACGACCTTCACGGGGGTAGACGCTACATTCGGAGGCGTGCCGGAACTTCCCGAGGTGGAGGCGCTTGCGGCGTACCTGCGCGAGCGCGCGGTCGGCCACGCCGTGCAGCGCTTCGAGGTGGCCTCGTTCAGTGCCCTGAAGACCTACGATCCCGCGCCGAGCGCGGTGGCGGGCCTGACCCTGACCGGGGCCGGGCGGCACGGCAAGTTCCTCGACGTGCACCTCGGCGAGCAACTGCACCTGATCGTGCACCTGGCCCGGGCGGGCTGGCTGCACTACCGCGACGCGTTCAAGTCGGCGGCGCCGCTCAAGCCGGGCAGCGGACCCATCGCGATCCGGGTACGCCTCGACGACGGCTCCGGCTTCGACCTGACCGAGGCGGGCACCCAGAAGTCCCTCGCCGCCTACCTGGTCCGCGACCCGAACGAGGTACCCGGCGTGTCGCGGCTCGGCCCGGACGCCCTCGCGGTCACCGCCGAGGAGTTCGCGCAGCGGCTGCGCGGCCGCAACGGGCAGGTCAAAGGGGTGCTCACCGACCAGGAGGTGCTGGCCGGGATCGGCAACGCGTACTCCGACGAGATCCTGCACGTGGCGAAGCTGTCGCCGTTCGCGCTGACCGGCAAGCTCACCGACGAGCAGATCACCACCCTGTACGAGGCGATGCGCGCGGTGGAGACCGACGCCGTCACCCGATCGGTGGGTCAGCGCGCCGCCGAGCTCAAGGGCGAGAAGCGCGCCGGGCTGCGGGTGCACGCCCGGACCGGGCTGCCCTGCCCCGAGTGCGGCGACACCGTACGCGAGGTGTCCTTTGCCGACAAGAGCCTGCAGTACTGCCCCACGTGCCAGACCGGCGGCAAGCCGCTCGCCGATCGGCGCCTTTCCAAGCTCATCCGATAGCACGCCCGCCCTCACGCAGCGTGGCTATCGCCCGAAGTTGGTCTCCGCGAGAGAAAGCGGGCACAACGTCCCCTTCTCCAGGCCCGATCCATCGGTATAGTGGCCCGGTCCCACGCGTTGTCCGCGGCGCGGCGGGGGTCGGCAACCGGCCGGCACCCGACTGCTCGTGGCGGTGCGTAATGTTCTCCGGGGTCGCCGGTCACGTCGCCGGCCCGCCGGGAGGCCCGTACGGCGCCTTCCGGTCCCCGAAACGTCGGCGGGCGGTATGAGTTGCGGGAGGACGTAGGCGAGGTGACTGCGAGCCTCCATCGCCCGGCGCCCGAGCGCAGCCCGGCGCCCAAGAGCAGCCGGAGCGGCATGCCGTACGACAGCTTCGAGTGGCAGCAGGACCCACATCCGACCAACGGCGTGCCCCGGTCGGCGTGGACCCGTTCACACCGGCGGCTGTCACGCTGGCACCGGCCGTACACGATGATCCTGGTCCTGCTCGACTTCGCCTGCGCCGTGCTGGCCAGCTATCTGGCGGGCACGTTCATCGAGGCTGAGAAGGTCACCGCCGGCTTCCAGGACGATCCGGGTACCTTCACCTTCTTCGCCTACATCCTGCTGCCCCTGGGTTGGGTGGTCATCCTCTGGGGCAACGGCAGCTACGACCGGCGCTACCTGGGGCTGGGCAGCGAGGAGTTCAAACGGGTCGTCCGGGCCTTCGTCACGGTCGTGGCCGGGGTCTCGCTGCTCGCGTTCGGTACCAAGACCGAGCTGTCGCGTGGCTCGGTCGCCACGGTCAGCGTCTCGGCCCTGGTGCTCATCCTGATCTGCCGGTACACCGCGCGGCAGGTGCTGCACGTCGCCCGGCGGCGTACCGGCCACGGCGCGCACCGGATGATCCTGGTGGGCACGCTGCCCGAGGCGCTGGAGGTCTACACCGCCGTCACCCGCAGCCCCGCCGCCGGTCTCATCCCGGTCGCCATCCACCTCACCGACGGGTACGCCGCCGCGCGCGGCATCGAAACCCCCGTCCCGGTGTACGCGGGCCGCGACGTGCTGTCGCTGGTCCGCGAGGTCGGCGCGGACACGATCGCGGTCTGCGGCTCGGCCAGCGCCGAACCCGGCGAACTGCGCCGCCTCGCCTGGCAGTTGGAGGGCACCGGTGTCGACCTGGTGGTCGCGCCGCAGCTCACCGACATCGCCGGTCCCCGGGTGCACATCCGGCCGATCGAGGGCCTGCCGCTGCTGCACGTCGAGGAGCCGACGCTGTCCGGCCCCGGCTGGCTGGCGAAGAACCTGCTCGACCGGGTGGCCGCCGCGTTCGGCCTGCTGCTGCTCAGCCCGGTGCTGCTGGCCATCGCGCTCGGCATCCGGCTCTCCGACCCCGGCCCGGTGTTCTTCCGCCAGCCCCGGGTCGGCCACGAGGGCCGCACGTTCCGGGTGTGGAAGTTCCGGACCATGTACGTCGACGCCGAGGAGCGCAAGGCCAGCCTCAAGGAGCTGGAGCTCAACGAGTCCGACGGCATGCTGTTCAAGATGAAGGAGGACCCCCGGGTCTTCTCCTTCGGGCAGAAGCTGCGGGCCAGTTCGCTGGACGAGCTGCCGCAGCTGATCAACGTTCTCAAGGGCGAGATGTCGCTGGTCGGGCCGCGACCGCTGCCCGCCGACGACGGCGACTACCTGGGTGACGTGCGGCGGCGGCTGCTGGTGCGCCCCGGCATCACCGGCCTGTGGCAGGTCTCCGGCCGTTCCGACCTGTCGTGGGACGAGGCGGTCCGGCTCGACCTGTACTACGTCGACAACTGGTCGCTGACCTACGACCTGGCCATCATGTGGCGCACCATCTGGGTGGTGCTGCGCCGCAAGGGCGCCTACTAACCGCCTCGCCGCGTCGTTGTTGCGGCTAAGCCGCCGATCTTGAGGACTGCTGGTCAGCTCCGCGCCACGACTCATCAGGTTTCCGCGCGCGGGCGAGCGGCGGAGGTTGGGCGTCGGCGGACGCCTGGCGTTTTTCGGCGACGGCCGACAGGATCTGTCGCGTGGGTGCGCGGATGGGCACGGTGGCGGCGGTCCTGGTCGTCGTCGCCGGGCTGCTGGGCGCGGTGCTGGCCGTGGTTCGGCTGCGCGCCCGGCGCGGCGTGGCCACGGCGTTGCAGCGGGCCACCTACGAGGTGCTGCACACCGCCGCACTGGCGGCCGAGCCGCTGCGTACGGCGCTCAGTGCCGAGCACCCGGGGCTGACCCCGGCGGCTGCGGGCAAGGCGGCGCGGCATCTGCGTACGCTGATCGGCGCGGTCGGCCTGGCCATCACGGACGCGCAGCAGTGCCTCGCGTTCGACGGGAGCGGCGAGCACCACGGCGATCAACTCACCGCCGCCGCCCGTCGTGCCATCGGGTCGGGCCGGTCCATCGTGCTGTCCGGCACCGACCTGCCCTGTGACCGGGTGGACTGCGTGGTGCGCGGCGCGGTCGTCGCCCCGCTGGCCGGGCCGGACGGGCGGGCCACGGACGCGCTGGTGGCGGTCGCCGACGACCAGCCGGCGCCGGGGTTCGTCCAGGCCACGCTGGAGGTGGCGCGCTGGGCGGGGTCGCAACTGGCGCTGGCCGAGCTGGAGTCGTCGCGGGAACGCCTGGCCCGGGCCGAGGTGCGGGCGCTGCGGGCGCAGATCAGCCCGCACTTCATCTACAACGCGCTGACCGCGATCGCCTCGTTCGTGCGTACCGATCCGGAGCGGGCGCGGGAGCTGATCCTGGAATTCGCCGAGTTCACCCGGTACTCGTTCCGGGCGCACGGGGAGTTCACCACGCTGGCCGAGGAGCTGCGCTCGATCGACCGTTACCTGACGATCGAGCGGGCCCGCTTCGGTGACCGGTTGCAGGTACGGCTGCAGATCGCGCCCGAGGTGCTGCCGGTAGGTCTGCCGTTCCTGTGCCTGCAGCCGCTGGTGGAGAACGCGGTCCGGCACGGGCTGTCCCGCAAGCCGGGCGTCGGCATGGTGAGCATCGAGGCCCGCGACGCCGGGGCGGAGTGCCACATCACGGTCGAGGACGACGGCGTGGGAATGGATCCGGCCACGCTGACGGGCGATGCCGCCGCGGGGGCGGAGGGCGGGGCCGACGACGCCGGGCAGCACGTCGGGCTCTCCAATGTCGACGAGCGGCTGCGGTCGGTGTTCGGCGACCACTTCGGGCTGGTGGTGGAGACCGCCCCGGGGGCGGGGACGAAGGTGAGCATGCGCGTGCCGAAATTCCACCCGCAGGTGCGGGCATGAGCCGCCTCGTGGTGCTCGCGGTCGACGACGAGCCCCCGGCGCTGGACGAGCTGGCGTACCTGCTCAACGCGGACGGGCGGGTGGCGCAGGTACACCGGGCGGGGGACGCGACCGAGGCGTTGCGGGTGCTGCGCGACACCGAGGTGGACGCGGTGTTCCTGGACATCCGGATGCCGGGGCTGGACGGCATGGAGCTGGCGCGGCTGCTGCACCGGTTCGCCCGGCCCCCGGCGATCGTCTTCGTCACCGCCTACGACGACGGCGCGGTGGACGCCTTCGACCTCGGGGTCACGGACTACGTCCGCAAACCGGTACGCGCCGAACGGCTGGCCGAGTCGTTGCGCCGGGTCGCCGGGCTGCGCGCCACGCCCGTCGCGCCGACGGCGGCCCGGTCGGACGAGCCGAGCATCCCGGTCGAGCTGGCGGGCACGACGCGGATGCTGCCGCGTTCGGCGGTGCGGTGGGTGGAGGCGCAGGGTGACTACGCCCGCCTGCACACCGCGGACGCCTCCCACCTGGTCCGGGTGCCGCTGGCGACGCTCGCGGAGCGCTGGGCGGCGGCGGGCTTCGTCCGGATCCACCGCTCGTATCTGGTGCAGTTGCGCCTGGTCACCGAGCTGCGCCTGACCCAGTCGGGGTACGTGGTGTCGCTGGACTCGGTGGAGTTGCCGGTGAGCCGGCGGCACACCCGGGACCTGAAGGACCGCCTGATCCGGGCCGCCAAACACGATTGGACCCGCTGATCCGGGCGGACCCACGCGGCCGGGCCAGCCGCTTCCACAGGGTTTTCCACACCCTCGGGCAGGTTTTCCCCAGGGTTATCCACAGGCTCGACGTCCTGGCCATCAGGTACGCGCCGCGCGGCGGCCGATCTCCACCATTCGTTCACAACGCCACCCCCCTGCCTGCACGGATGATCAATAGGCTCCTCATCCGGGGTCGGTGGCCACGGGGGTGCACCGGTCTTGCGCCGCTCGCGCACGATGCGGGGCGGAACGGAGGGCGACGTGGAGACTACGGTGCAGCGACGGATCCTCGTGGTCGAGGACGAGCGGACCATCGCCGATTCGGTCGCGGCCCGGCTGCGCGCCGAGGGGTACGCGGTGGAGGTGGCCGGGGACGGCCCCGCGGCGGTGGCGGCGGCGCGGCATACCCCGCCGGACGCGATCGTCCTCGACGTGATGCTGCCCGGCTTCGACGGCCTGGAGGTGTGCCGCCGGGTCCAGGCCGAGCGGCCGGTGCCCGTCCTGATGCTGACCGCCCGCGACGACGAGACCGACCTGCTGGTCGGGCTCGCGGTCGGCGCGGACGACTACCTGACCAAGCCGTTCTCGATGCGGGAGCTGGCCGCGCGGGTGCACGCCCTGCTGCGCCGTGCCCAGCGCAACGCCGACCGGGTGGGCGCCGCGCCGCTGCGCCTCGGCGACCTGGAGATCAACCTGGCGGAGCGGCGGGTCTCCCGCGCCGGGGTCGAGGCGCACCTGACCCCGACCGAGTTCGACCTGCTGGCCCACCTCGCCCAGCATCCCCGGGCGGTGCTGCCCCGGGAGCGGCTGCTGACCGACGTGTGGGGCTGGGCCGACACCTCCGGCACCCGTACGGTCGACAGCCACGTCAAGGCGCTGCGCCGCAAGCTCGGCGCCGACCTGATCCGTACGGTGCACGGCGTCGGCTACGCCCTCGAGGTGACCCGGTGAGGCTGTGGCGGCCGCTCGACCCCGTACGGTCGATCAAGGCGAAGTTGTCCCTGGCGCTCGGCTTCGCGGGCGGGGTCGGGCTGCTGGTGTTCTGGTGGAGCATCGACTTCATGCGCGTGGAGCTGTCCTGGCTCGCGATCGCGGTGGCGCTGGCGCTGGTGACGCTGCAGGTGATGGCGCACGGGGCGACCGTGCCGCTGCGCGAGATGACCGTGGCGGCCCGCGCGATGGCGCGCGGCGACTACACCCGCCGGGTCCGTACCCGGTCCCGGGACGAGGTCGGCGAACTGGCCGCCGCGTTCAACCAGATGGCCGCGGACCTGGCGGCCGCGGACCAGCACCGGCGCGAGCTGATCGCCAACGTCTCGCACGAGCTGCGTACGCCGATCACGGCGCTGCAGGGCCTGCTGGAGAACATCGTGGATGGGGTGGCCGAGGCCGAGCCGGAGACGATGCAGACCGCGCTGTCGCAGACCCAGCGCCTCGGTCGCCTGGTCGCCGAGCTGCTGGATCTGTCCCGGCTGGACGCGGGCGTGGTCCCGCTGGCCCGGGACCCGATCGACGTGGCGGATCTGCTCTCCGACGTGGTCCGCGAGGCGACGGTCAACGCGACAGGAGCGGGCCGTGACGTCCGTTTCGCAGTATCCGCGCCGAACGTCGTGATCTGCGGCGACCGCGAGCGGCTGCACCAGGTCTTCGCGAACCTGCTGGACAACGCCGCCCGGCACAGCCCGCCCGGCGGCACGGTGACCGTCCGCGCCGAGCACCACCCGTCGACCACCGAACGCCTGCTCGTCGCCGTGACGGACGAGGGCGACGGCATCCCGCCCGGGGAACGGGAACGGGTCTTCGAACGGTTCACCCGCGGCGAGCGCGCCGCCGGTGGCGGCACCGGCCTCGGCCTCGCGATCGCCCGTTGGGTGGTGCACCTGCACCAGGGGACGATCGCGGTCGTCGACCCGGCCGGGCAACCCACGGCCGGGCGGGCACGGCCCGGCTGCCACATCCACGTGACGCTGCCGCTGCAGCCCGCCTGACCGGGAGGTCAATGTGCCCGAATCACCCAAGCCACCGCCCTCGGCCGTGAGCGCGACCGGCCCGGAAGGTATGTCCGGTCAAACCACCGACGCACCGGCCGCCTCGGCTCCGGGATCGTCTGCGCCGGTGGTCGCGGGCTCGACGACGGTCGCGCCGCGCCAGACAACGCCCAGTCAGACCACGCCGAACTGGGGCACACCGACCATGACGCCGCTGCACGGGCCCTGGGTCCCGGTGTCGCCGTGGGGACGCGACTGGGCCGGACCGGGACGACCCGCCTCGCCCGCGACCCTGCTGGCCGTCGCGGTGGCCGCCACCGTCGCCGCGCTGAGCCTGCCGCTCGACCGGGGCGGTGCGGGCTGGATGGTCACCGCGGCGATCGGGGTCGTGGCGCTGGTGGTGGCGCGGCTCGCGCCGTACCCGCAGCCGCCGGGCGCCCCGGTGCCGCTGGTGTCGTGGCGCGGACCCGCGCTGTCACCGGCCCGGTACTTCTGGTCGGCGGCGACGGTGCTGCTGCTCTCCGCCGGGACGCTGCGGGCCGCGGGCTGGCTGTTCGCGCTGTGCGTACTGACCGCCGCGGTGACCGGCGCGCTGGCCGTGGCGGGCGGCCGTTCGCTACGCGGCATGGTGGTGGCGACTGTGCTGGCGGCGTTCTCGGTGCTGCGGGCGCTGCCGTGGGTGGCCCGGGGGCTGGCCCGGATCCGGCGCGGCGGCACGGGCGGCTCCGGCACCCGGGTCGTGGCGACGGCGGCCGTGTCGGTCGCTCTGCTGGTGGTCTTCGGCGCGTTGTTCGCCTCGGCGGACGCGGCCTTCTCGCGGATGCTGGACTCGATCGTGCCGGACATGCGCGTGGACACGGTGGTGCGCTGGTGCTTCATTTTCGCGGTGACGGCGGGGCTGCTGTCCGGGGCGGCCTACCTGCGCGCCGCGCCGCCCGATCTGTCCGGGTGGGACCGGCGCGGCACGCGCACCGTCCGTCGCCTCGAATGGGCCGTCCCGCTCTGCCTGCTGGTCGCGATGTTCGCGGTCTTCGTCGGCGTGCAGCTCACGGTGCTGTTCGGTAGCCAGGCACACGTGCTGAGAACCGAAGGCCTCACGTACGCGGAGTACGCCCGCAGCGGCTTCTGGCAGCTGCTCGTGGTTACCGGGCTGACCCTGCTGGTGCTGACGGGCGCGGCCCGGTGGGCACCGCGCGAGAGCCGCACCGACCGGGTGCTGGTCCGTGCCGTGCTGGGCGCGCTGGCGGGGCTGACCCTGGTGATCGTGGCCTCTGCGCTGCACCGGATGAATCTGTACGCGGACACGTACGGCCTGACCCGGCTGCGGGTGCTCGTCGCGCTCTGCGAGCTGTGGCTGGGTGTGGTGTTCGTGCTGGTGCTCGTCGCCGGGGTGCGGCTGCGGGCCACCTGGCTGCCCCGGGTGGCGGTCGGTGCCGGGGTGTTCGCGCTGCTCGCCCTGGTCGCGGTGAATCCGGACGGGCTGATCGCGGACCGCAATGTGGACCGGTTCGTCCGTACGCACAAGATCGACACCTGGTATCTGTCGACGCTGTCGCCGGACGCGGTGCCCGCGCTGGACCGGCTGCCCCAGCCGGAACGCGACTGTGCGCTGGGCCCGATCGCGCTGGGCCTGAACGCCGACCCGGACGATTGGCGCGGCGCCAACTACGGCCGCTCCCGCGCGCGCGATCTACTGGCCTCCCGCCCAACAACATCCGACCAACCCTGCCCGATTCCGTACGGTTCGGACTGATTGGAATGGCAGATAGGGCGAGCAACCTAGGGCTCTGGACGGGCTTGACAATGCTCGGGTCGCCGTCAGACTGCCCGACATGGCCACTGACGAGGTGCCTCCCTGTGACGGCATCGGCGGGGGCGGGTCGCGGCGTACCCGCGTCGTGTTGGCGCAGGTGGCGGCGCGCCGGGCTCCGGCCGACCGGGCGCGTGCCGATCTCACCGAGCAGACCCCGGTCGGGGAGGCACTGGTCAAGGGACTGATGCGGGCACAGCTCGCGCTGGCCCTGCGGCTGTCGCTGGTGGTGTTGGCCGGCCTGGGTTCGCTGCCGCTGCTGTTCGCGGTGGCCCCGGCGGTCGGCACGGCGAAGGTGCTCGGCATCAACCTGCCCTGGCTGCTACTGGGATTCGGCTCGTTCCCGTTCCTGGTCGCGGTGGGCTGGGCGTACGTGCGCTTCGCCGAACGCAACGAGCAGGACTTCACCGCCGTGATCCGCAGGCCCGAGCCGTGAACCCGTACGTCGTCCCCGGCCTGGTCCTGGTCGTGCTGGTCACGATCGCCATCGGCGCGTACGGCCTGCGCGTCTCCAGAACCACCTCGGATTTCCTGGTGGCGTCGCGGTCGGTCAGCCCGAGCTGGAACGCGGCCGCGATCGGTGGCGAGTACCTCTCCGCCGCCTCCTTTCTGGGCGTCGCCGGGCTGATCCTGCGCTACGGCGTGGACGTGCTCTGGTATCCGGTCGGGTTCGCGGCGGGCTACCTGGCGTTGCTGCTGTTCGTGGCGGCCCCGCTGCGTCGCTCGGGTGCCTTCACGCTGCCGGATTTCTGCGAGGTACGGCTGCGGTCGCCGATGCTGCGCCGCCTCGCCACGGTCTTCGTCATCTTCATCGGCTGCCTGTATCTGGTGCCGCAGTTGCAGGGCGCCGGGCTGACCTTCACGACGGTCACCGGCGGCACGTACACCTGGGGTGCGGTCGTCGTCGGTCTGGTGGTGACGGCCAATGTGGCGCTAGGCGGGATGCGGGCGATCACCTTCGTGCAGGCGTTCCAGTACTGGTTGAAGCTGACCGCACTGGCCGTACCGGTGATCTTTCTGGTGTTGCAGTGGCAGGCGGACGGACGGCCGGCGGTCACTTCGCCGAACGGACCGGTGTTCCCCGCCGCGACGACTGTCGAGATTCACCACGACGCGGTGTTGCGTGTGGACGGTGCGGTCAGGACGGTCCACAGTGGGGACTCCGTGACATTCGCGGCCGGGGATCCGGTGCCGGAAGTGAGCACCGTGGATGTACACCGGGGCGCCGACTGGCTGCTGCCCGCGCGGGAGGGTGGGCTGTTCGTCACGTACTCCCTGATCCTGGCCACCTTCCTGGGCACGATGGGGCTGCCGCACGTACTTGTCCGGTTCTACACCAACCCCGACGGCGCCTCGGCCCGGCGCACGACGCTGGTGGTGCTCGGTCTGGTCGGTGTCTTCTATCTGCTTCCCACGCTGTACGGGGTGCTGGGACGGATCTACGCCCCGCAGTTGTTGATGACCGGCCGCACGGACGCGGTGGTGCTGGTGCTGCCGGAAGCGGCCCTGGGATCCGGAACGCTCGGCAGGTTGCTGGGCGCGCTGGTGACCGCCGGGGCGCTGGCGGCGTTCCTGTCGACCTCGTCGGGCCTGCTCACCAGCGTCGCCGGGGTGGTTTACACGGACGTGCTGCATGCCGACCGGGGTGGCTCGGTTCGGGACTTCCGGCTGGCCACCCTCCTGTCCGCGGCGCTGCCGCTGACCCTGTCGGTGTACGTGGCGGACCTGGACGTCTCCCGCGTGGTTGGTCTCGCGTTCGCGGTGGCGGCGTCCAGCTTCTGCCCACTGCTGGTGCTGGGCATCTGGTGGCGGCGGCTCACGGATGTGGGTGCGGCCGCGGGGATCCTGGTCGGCGGCGGCGCTGCGATGGTGGCGGTGCTGGTGACCGTGCTGGGGCCGCCGCTGTCCGGATGGCCGGCGCGGTTCGTGGGACAGCCGGCGGCGTGGACGGTGCCGCTGGCGTTCGCGGTGATGGTCGTGGGGTCGCTGCTGACGGCTCGGCGGGTGCCGCGAGACGTGGGCGCGACCATGCTCCGCCTGCACGCTCCGGAGTCGCTGCGGCTCTGACCAGCGCTCGGACCTGCACCTTAAATAACTTTAAGTAATCTGAACTGAACCCCGCGACCCCGCCCTCCCGTAGTCATCGGTGCTGCAACGGGCAGTGCTCATGACGCGAAGGAGCGGGTGCATGTATCGACGCGGGATGACGGGGCGAGCACGCAAGCTGATGATCGGGGCGGCCGCCGCGACGCTGGTCGGTGGCGCGTTCGCCATCAGTACGGGCATCAGCAGCGCCGGGGAGAACTGCGGCGGACTGGACCAGGCCCTACAGAACAACCTGAACTTCATCGCCGGCCAGAAGGCGAACCCGGACGCCCAGTCGGACGCCCGCATCGCCAACCGCCAGGCGGTCGTCGACCTCATCCAGCAGCGTCGCGCCGCCGCCGGCTGCACCGCCGACGTGGCCGCGAACAACGGCAACGCGGGCCAGGGCAACGGCAACGCCGGTAACGGCAACGCCGGTCAGGGCAGGGGCTCCGGTGAGAGCTGCGCGGGCCTGGACAAGGCCCT
Source organism: Krasilnikovia cinnamomea (assembly GCF_004217545.1). Classification (NCBI taxonomy): domain Bacteria; kingdom Bacillati; phylum Actinomycetota; class Actinomycetes; order Micromonosporales; family Micromonosporaceae; genus Krasilnikovia; species Krasilnikovia cinnamomea. The sequence goes on along the minus strand of NZ_SHKY01000001.1, from coordinate 3,185,541 downwards.
GCAGAACAACCTGAACTTCATCGCCGGCCAGAAGGCGAACCCGGACGCCCAGTCGGACGCCCGTATCGCCAACCGCCAGGCGGTCGTCGACCTCATCCAGCAGCGTCGCGCCGCCGCCGGCTGCAACGGCAACGCCGGAGCGGGCAACGGCAACGCGGGCCAAGGCAACGGCAACGCCGGTAACGGCAATAACGGCAACGCGGGCCAGGGCAACAACGGCAACGCGGGCCAAGGGAACAACGGCAACGCCGGTCAGGGCAACAACGGCAACGCCGGTCAAGGGAACAACGGCAACGCCGGTCAGGGCAACAACGGCAACGCGGGCCAGGGCAACAACGGCAACGCCGGGAACGGCGCGGGCGAGGTCGTCTGCGCGAACCAGCAGGTGACGACGACCGGCTCGGGCGGCAGCACCGCGCTCAGTGGCACGTTCCCGGTCGGCACCAAGTTGAAGGTCACCAACCAGGCCAACAACAAGTCCGTCACCGTCGAGGTCGAGGGTCCGTCGGGCAGCTGTGTCCTGCTCAACGAGGGCGCGTTCGCCCAGATCCGCGAGCCGGGCAAGCAGCTGGTCCGGCAGGCCGTGGTCGAACGGGTGGGATGAACGGGGGCTCACCCGTCGCGGCCCGGACCAGCCCCTGAGGGTTGGTCCGGGCCGCCCCGTTGCGGGACGTCAGCTCGTCAGCGCACCGATGATCAGCGACGGAATCCACATCAGCGCGTACGGCACGAGCACCAGCAACAGCATCGGCCCCGCCCCGCCCTGACCGGCGGCGACGCTCGCGCCGACCACGGCCACCAGCGTCGCGACGTTCAGGGCCCGGATCCGGCGCGCGGGCGCCACCCGTACGTTCTGCTTCTGGCGGTTGGTCTTCGGGGTGACGAACCAGGACTGCGCCACGTTGCGGAAGCCCTTGATGTTCGCGATCGCGTAGGTGTGCACCACGGACAGCGCGATCCAGCACGCGGCGGGGATGTAGAGCAGGTTGACCCACTCGCGCTTCTTGATGGCGTGCACGACCAGCGGCGGGACGCCGCTGAACAGGGCGATCAGGGCGCCGATGGCCAGCGGGACCCCGACCGGGCGCAGCACCTCGTCCGGCGCCGGGACGGCCCAGCCGAGGGCCGAGCCCGCGACCGCGACCAGCGCGGTCAACACGCTCCACAGCAGCGCGAGCTCAATGCCGAGGGCGACCGTGTAGTACGCGTTCTGCCGCAGCAGGCTGAGCTTGGTGACCAGGCCCAGCGAGGAGCGCAGCACCGGGCGGAAGTACTCCCTGAACGTACGGGCGGAACCGGTGGCCCAGCGCTGCTGCTGGCGGCGGAAGGCCTTGTAGTTCGGCGGCACCTCGCCGATGTTCGTCACGTCCTCCAGGAAGACGCCGCGGAATCCGGCCAGGTAGAAGCGGTTCGACAGGTCGATGTCCTCGGTCAGGTGGCCCGCCCGGAACCCGCCAACCCGTGAGAGCGCTCTCAAATTGAACAGCGCACAACAACCCGTGAACAGGATCATGTGGTCCAGCCGCTGCCGCCCCGGCAGATCGACGAGGTAACAGGCCTCTTCGCTGATCGCGAGGCAGCGCTGGAAGTGTTCGCCCCGCCCGTGGTGGTAGAGGCGGGTCGTCTGCACGTACGCGATGTCCGGGGCGGCCTCGATGACGCTGAGGCAGCGTTCGACCGCGTCGGCCTGGGGTCGCCAGTCGGCGTCCAGCAGGTACATGTAGTCGAAGCCGCGCTCGTGCAGGTAGCCCTCCAGGGCCTTGAGGTTGCCCGCCTTGAAGCCGGTGTTCTCGGCCCGGTGGAAAAGGACGAACCCGTCGGACTCCCACAGTTCGACGTCGTTGCCGTTGTAGCGCACCGGGGTCGGGCCCGCGCACCCGTGCGCGGTGGCCAGCCCGCGCAACAGCGCGATGGTTTCCGGGTCGGTGGAGTCGTCACCGACGATGACGGTCTTGTTCGGGAAGGTCAACTGCGCGCAGGCGGCGACGGTGTCCGCGATGACGGCGCGCTCATTGAACGAGACGATGACGACGGCCACGCGGGCGTCCGGCCGCGGCGCGACGGTCGGAATCGGCTTCTTGAAGAATGCGGCCACGCTGTATGCGTACGTATGCACCGCGAAGAATCCGAAGTAGACGATCAGCAGGAGCGGAACTGACAGCAGGAGGGTGGAGATCACCATGGCGACCCACCGTACGCGAGCAATTTTCACGGGAATTGAACGGAGAAGTGTCCGTTGTGTAGCGCGCCAGTGAGCCTGGCCGCACCCGCGCCGGGCTCATCGACCGAGTGTCACGCCCACGCTACTCGCCGACCGCGAGGTATCGAACTCCGAGCGGATCCGCGCCTGCCCGGTCCGGGCGGCCAGGTCCAGGGTCAGCGCGGTGTCGGGGCGGCGGTCCGTGCCGCCAGGCGGCGGATCGCCGGTGACTCCGAACAGGATGTCCAAGCCGATGGTGAGCCGGTCCGGCGCCGGATCGGGCAACGTGATCCGCAGATGCAGGAAGCTCTCGTCGTAGGTGGCCGTCGGCCGTCACCGGCATCGGCGCCCATGAGGTGCCTGCGGGGGTGGTGAGAGCGCGTTGAGGCCCGCGATCGCGTTCTCGTCGGTGGCGGGCTCGGAGCGGTTACAGGAGGATCCGGTCAGCATGAGCATCATCAGGACGGCGCAGACACCGGCCATCAGCCGACCGCCCGGGGTGCCCACACCGTCTGCCACGGGTACTCCCCATCACCAGATCAGTGACTTCTCCGCCGCACCTCCTCATCCATCGGATTCGTTCCAAAGTGGGGTGATTAGCTCAGGGTCAATCGGTACGGCAACCCGGGTCGTGGCGGAGGCGGCGCGGCGCCGGTCCGCGGGGTGATGGCTCGCTGCCCCTCAAGTTCGACGCTGGCCGCAGCGCAACAGATTCCGATCGGGCAGCATGGCTCGGAGCGGCGTAGCGGGAGGCGATCGGAATGACGGACCAGCGCGGCGAAACGACGTCCGATCCATACGTACGCGCGGGCGCGGGCGACGCGTGGTCGGCGGACGCCGCCGCCCGAGGCAAGTCAGGCAGTCAGCGCCTGCTCGATGTGTCCGTCACGGCGGAGGTCCCCGCCTCTGTCCGAACCGCCCTGCGTCTGAACGACACCGACCGTGTGGTTCGCCGGCGCCGCCTGATGCTGCTGGACGACCGTCCGGTGGAGATTGCGACGTCCTACTACCCGGCCTCCATCGCGGCCGATTCTGATCTCGCCAGCCCAGGAAAGATTCGGGGTGGTGCGGTAGCCGCACTCGCCGCAATCGGCCACGCTCCCGCCGACGTCGTCGAGCAGATCATCGCTCGCCACCCGGAGGCGGACGAGGCGGAATTGCTGGATGTGGAGTGGCACGAGCCGATCCTCGTCCTGACCCGTACGAACGTCGATGCCGCGGGCCAAGCCGTTGAGCACGCGGTCAACTGCATGGTCGCGCGGCTGTGCGGACCCCTCACCTACCGGATGCGACGATCGGCTACGTGAGTTCTCCGGAGGGCGAGAATGATCCTGTGAATCCGATCGAGCCCGGCGCGCAGATCCACTCCACGGACCCGTTCGCCACCCCTGACCAGGAGCGCTCACCGCTACGTAGGCTGCGCGGCCGCCTCGCCGCCGCGGTCACCCTGTGGACCGCCCCCGGCCCGGCCGGCCTCACCGTCTCCTCCGTGGTCGTCGCGGACGGCGACCCCGGCCGGATCGCGGGCCTGGTGGACGAGGAAAGCGACTTCTGGGACGCCGCCTCGGTGGCGGGCCGCTTCGCGGTCATCCTCCTCGACGTGGACGACCAGCAGCTCGCCGACCGCTTCGCGGGCCTGATGCCCGCACCGGGCGGCCTGTTCGCGCAGGGCGCCTGGGAGCAGACCGAATACGGCCCGGTGCCCGCCGGGGCCCGCACCTGGGCGGGCTGCCGCCTCGACGGGTCACGCCCGTTCGGCTGGTCGCTGCTGGTGGAGGCGACCATCGAGACGGTACGGCTGGACGCCGCCCCGGATCCGCTGGCGCACTTCCGCGGCCGCTACCGTCGCCTGGCCGACTGACCGATCGGCGCAGTGGGACGCCCGTTCGGCGCACGTCCCGACCAGCCTCCCCCACCTGGCCCGAACTCCTTCGTACGGTGCGCGAAAGACCCGCCCCCACGAAGGTGGTGAGCCACGTTGACCACGGAACTGACCCCCGATGACCCGGGACCCGGGACCCGGGACGTCACGACGGCGGACCGGTACGTCGCCGTCCAGCAGTCCGCGGAGTTCGGCGAGCTGCGGCACAAGCTTCGCCGGTTCATCTTCCCGACCACGATCGCGTTCTTTCTCTGGTACGCGCTGTACGTGCTGCTCTCGGCGTACGCGCGGGACTTCATGAGTATCAAGATCATCGGCAACATCAACGTCGCGCTGGTCTTCGGCCTGCTCCAGTTCGTCTCGACGTTCCTCATCGCCTGGTACTACGCCCGGTACGCCGCCAAGGAGCTGGACCCCCTGGCCGACAAGATCCACGCTGAGATCGAGAGCGGGGAGGCGTGATGGAACCGCATCTGTTCGCCGCGGAGGCGGCCACCTCGACCTCCCGTACGCTGACGATCACGCTCTTTCTGGTCTTCGTCGCCTTTACCTTGGGGATCACGGTCTGGGCCAGCCGGCAGACCAAGACCGCGACGGACTTCTACGCGGGCGGCCGGTCGTTCTCCGGCTTCCAGAACGGCATGGCCATCGGCGGGGACTACATGTCGGCCGCGTCGTTCCTGGGCATCGCCGGCCTGATCGCCCTGTACGGCTACGACGGCTTCCTCTACTCCATCGGCTTCCTGGTCGCCTGGCTCGTCGCGTTGCTGCTGGTCGCGGAGTTCCTGCGCAACTCGGGCCGGTACACGATGGCCGACGTGCTGGCGTTCCGGATGCGCCAGCGTCCGGTGCGCACCGCGGCGTCGGTCTCCACTATCGCCGTGTCGATCTTCTACCTGATCGCCCAGATGGTCGGCGCGGGGGCGCTGGTCAGCCTGCTGCTGGGCATCAAGGCGGACACCACCTTCCTGGGCATGGACGCGGACACCGCCAAGGTCGCCACGATCATCCTGGTCGGGGCCCTGATGATCATTTACGTGGTGGTCGGCGGCATGAAGGGCACCACGTACGTGCAGATCGTCAAGGCGTTCATGCTGATGGGCGGCGCCCTGGTGATGACGCTGCTGGTGCTGGCGCACTACAAGTTCAACCTGTCCACCCTGCTGGGCGACGCCGCCAAGGCGTCCGGCAAGGGCGACGCGTTCCTCGAACCGGGCCTGCGGTACGGCGTCGAGAAGCCCACCGCGCTGGAGACCTTCTACAGCAAGATGGACCTGTTCTCGCTCGGCATCGCCCTGGTGCTGGGCACGGCCGGGCTGCCGCACATCCTGACCCGGTTTTATACGGTCCCGACGAGCCGGACCGCCCGCAAGAGCGTGCTCTGGGCGATCGGCATCATCGGCACCTTCTACCTGTTCACCCTGGCCCTCGGGTTCGGGGCGGCGGCCCTGGTCGGCGGCACGGCGATCACCGCCCAGGACAAGGCCGGTAACACCGCGGCCCCGCAGCTCGCCCAAGCGCTCGGCATCGACTACTTCGGCGGGGAGACCGGCGGGGCGGTGTTGCTGGCGATCATCGCGGCGGTCGCGTTCGCCACGATCCTCGCCGTGGTCGCGGGCCTGACGCTGGCGTCGTCGTCGAGCGTGGCGCACGACTTCTACGCCAGCGTGATCCGCCGCGGGCAGGCGTCCGAGCGCGACGAGGTCCGGGTGGCCCGGATCGCGGCGCTGGTCATCGGCGCGATCGCGATCGGGTTGTCGATCTACGCGCAGAGCCTGAACGTGGCGTTCCTGGTGGCGCTGGCGTTCGCGGTGGCGGCCTCGGCGAACCTGCCCGCGATCCTGTACAGCCTGTTCTGGGGCCGGTTCAACACCTCCGGCGCGCTGTGGGCGATCTACGGCGGCCTGACGTCCGCGATCGTGCTGGTGTTCTTCTCACCCGTGGTGTCCGGCTCGCCGACCGCCATGTTCCCGGACCAGGACTGGCACTGGTTCCCGCTGAACAACCCCGGGATCATCTCCATCCCGATCGGCTTCTTCTGCGGCTGGCTCGGCACGGTGATCTCCAAGGAGCAGGACAGCGTCAAGTACGCCGAGCTGGAGGTCCGGTCGCTGACCGGGCACGGGGCGCACTGATCCGCGCGTGACCGGGGCCGGTGCGCGATTCGCACCGGCCCCGGTCGCTATCGTGTCCCGCATGGCAGTCACGCAGAGGTACGGCCCCGGGCATCGGATTCTGGTCAGCGGGGGCGGCGGCTTCGTGCCTTCGCACGTGGTGGACGCGCTGCTGGCGCGGGGGTGCACCGTCGTGGCGCTGGACAACTTCGTCACCGGCTCCCGGGACAACCTGGCCCACCTCGCCACCGAGCCCCGCTTCACGCTGGTCGAGGCGGACGTGACCGAGGGACTGCCGGCCCACCCGGCGCTGGCGGACCGGTTCGACGCGATCCTGCACATGGCGTCACCGGCCAGCCCGACCGACTTCGCCAAGCTGCCGATGGAGATCCTCAAGGTCGGCTCGATCGGCACCATGGCGCTGCTGGACCGCGCGGTGGCCGACGCGGCCCGCTTCCTGATGGCCTCCACCTCCGAGGCGTACGGCGACCCGCTGGTGCACCCGCAGCCCGAGTCGTACTGGGGCAACGTCAACCCGATCGGCGTGCGGGCGGTCTACGACGAGTCGAAGCGCTTCTCCGAGGCCGCCACGATGGCGTACCACCGCTACCACGGCCTGGACACGGCCATCGTGCGGATCTTCAACACGTACGGGCCGCGCATGCGCCCGGACGACGGCCGCGCGATCCCCACGTTCATCAGCCAGGCGCTGCGCGGGGCCGCCCTGACCGTGCAGGGCACCGGCACCCAGACCCGCTCGATCACGTACGTGGACGACCTGGTCCGCGGGATCCTGCTGCTGCTCGACTCGACCGAGACCGGGCCGATCAACTGCGGCACCGAGCACGAGATGACGATGCTCGACCTGGCCCGGCTCATCGTCGAGCTGTCCGGCAGCAGCTCGACGATCGAGCTGGTGCCGCGCGCCGCGGACGACCCGGAGAAGCGCCGTCCCGACCTCACTCTGGCCCGCACCCTGCTGGGCTACGAGCCGCAGGTCGGGCCCGAGGAGGGGCTGCGCCGGACGATCGAGTTCTTCAGGAACTGATCAATTCGGGCGGGTAGTGAACTTCTCACGAAGCGTAATTGTCTCCTCCCTTCGTGCCGACCCAGTGTCGATGCACGAAATGCCTGGATGCGCTTACGTAACCTGAAAGCATGTCACCGACCACGTCCTCCTACGGCACCGGCCGCGCCTCCGTTCCGGGCTCCGGCTACCCCGGCTCCGGCCGCACCTCGGGTCGCGCGGGCGTGCCCGGCGCCTACCGCGAGCGCGTCTCCCGTTCCGGGGGGCGTGACGGGTGGGCCGGTGGCCCCGCAGGGCCGGGCGGCCCGCCGCCGCGCGGTCCCGGCCGTGGCGACGGCCCGCAGCGGCCGTACCGGGGGCGGCCGAAGCCGCGCTGGGGGCGGATCGGGCTGGTCGGCGGCATCGCGGTGATCGTCATCGGCGTGGTCGCGGCGGTCACGCTGATGGGCTACGCCAACGGCCTGGACAACGACCTGAAGCGGACGAACGCGTTCGACTCGATCACCAACGGCCGCCCGGCCAAGACGGTCGAGGGCGCGCTGAACATCCTGCTGGTCGGCAGCGACTCGCGGGACCCGGACGCGGTCAAGGACGCCAGCACCGGCTGGCGCGCGGACACCCTGATCCTCATGCACATCCCGGCCGACCACGGCTCCGCGCAGCTCGTGTCGATCCCCCGCGACCTGTACGTGCCGATCCCGTCAGCGGACAACGCGCCGTGCAGCAGCGGCAGCCGCAACAAGATCAACGCGGCGTTCGCGTTCGGTGGTCTGCCCCGCGCGGTCCGCACGGTCGAGTGCTTCACGGACGTACACATCGACCATGTCATGGCCATCGACTTCGGCGGCTTCAAGGAGGTCACGGACGCCCTCGGCGGGGTCGACCTGAAGGTCGAGCAGACCATCACCTCGATCCACAAGCCGTACCGGGTGTTCAAGAAGGGCACCATGCACATGAACGGCGCCGAGGCCCTGGACTGGATCCGTCAGCGCAAGCAGTTCGCCCGCGGCGACTTCGCCCGGATGCAGCACCAGCAGGAGTTCCTCAAGGCGCTGATGGACAAGGCCGCGAGCACCGGCACGCTGACCAACCCCGGCAAGCTGAACGACTTCCTCAAGGCCGTCACCGCGGCCGTCACGGTCGACCAGGACTTCTCGCTCACCGACATGGCGGTGCAGTTCCGCAACATCCGTGGCGACAAGCTCACGTTCATCACCAGCCCCAACGTGGGCAGCCAGACCATTGCCGGACAGAGCGTCGTGGTCAGCGACCGGGAGAAGGCGCTGGCTTTGTACAAGGCGGTTTCTGCCGACAAGATGACCGAGTGGATGGCGACGAACCAGCCCAGCGCCGCGGCGAAGGCGGGTAAGTAGCCACTGTGTGTCGCCGCACAAAGGCGGCACACAGGTCGGGCATTCGGCGCGGGCCGGTGGAAAACACCAGCCCGCGCCGCACGTAACCACTCTGTGTCACGGGGTTGAAACGCAGGAGGACTCCCGCGACATCGAAGTTGAACGTACAGTGGTTCGGCCCCCTTCCCGATCTTCTGGAGCCATGAATGACGGTCGCCCCACCTCGACCCCCCCAGTCGCAGGATCGGGCCGCCGCCGTCCGTCAGGACGGGCTGGTCCCGCCGCCGCTCAAGAAGCGCCGCAGCCCGCTCTGGGCGCGCCTGACCGTCGTGCTGGGCACCCTGCTGATGCTGGGCAGCGCGGCGGGCCTCGTCGGCAGCAAGATGGTGATCGCGAGCGCCACCGGTGCGATCACCACGGACGACCTGATCGGCGACTCCAAGAAGTCGAGCGCGGGGAAGGGCGGCGACCCGCTCAAGGGGCCGATCGACCTGCTACTGCTGGGCGTCGACGCGCGGAAGCGCTGGGCCGTCGACGATCTGCGCGCCGACACGATCATCGTGCTGCACATCCCGGCCAGCCACGACCAGGCGTACCTGGTGTCCATCCCGCGTGACACCCATATGCAGATTCCCCCGTTCGCCAGGAGCAACTACGCGGGTGGCGCCAACAAGGCCAATGCGGCGTTCTTCTTCGGCGCGCAGAACGGCGGCGGCTGGGCGGGCGGCGCACAGCTGATGGCGCAGACCATCAAGGCCAACACCGGGATGAGCTTCGACGGCGCCGCGATCATCGACTTCGCCGGCTTCAAGAGCGTCATCGAGGCGCTGGGCGGCGTACGCATGTGCGTGAAGCAGCGGGTCAAGTCCCGCCACATGGTCTGGGTCGACGGAAAGGCGCTGTTCCTCGCGGAGGCCCGCAAGACCGGCAAGCCGACCAAGCCCGTCGTGCACGAGGTCGGCTGCAAGAACATGGAGGGCTGGGAGGCGCTCGACTACTCCCGCCAGCGGTACGGGCTCAAGAACGGCGACTACGACCGGCAGGACAACCAGCGGCAGCTCATCAAGGCGATGGCCAAGAAGGCCAGCAGCAGCGGGGCGCTGACCAACCCGCTCAAGGCCACCCAGCTGATCAAGGCGGCGGGCAAGGCGTTCGTACTCGACACCGGCGGGGTGCCGGTCCAGGACTTCATCTTCGGACTCAAGGGCATCGCCGCCAACGACCTGGTGATGCTGCGCACGAACAAGGGCACGTTCGCGGGCAACGGCGCGGGCCAGGAGACCATCACCCCCGAAAGCATGGAGATGTTCAAGGCGGTCCAGGAGGACAAGGTGGGCGAGTTCATCGTCAACCACCCGGATGTCATCTCGAGCGAGAAATAGCCCTAGGCTGAGAGCCGTGTTCGGACCACAGGTACCCAGCGTGGGCGCGGCCGAGGTCGGCCCCGACGCATACCTCATCGACGTACGGGAGCCCGACGAGTGGGCGGCCGGGCACGCGCCCGGGGCTCACCACGTACCGATGATGGAGATCCCGGCGCGGATGGCCGAGGTGCCGCAGGACGCCGACGTGGTGGTGGTGTGCCGCTCCGGCGGCCGCTCCGGCCAGGTGGTGTCGTACCTGTCCGGCAACGGCTGGGACAACGTGCGCAACCTCGACGGCGGCATGCAGTCCTGGGCCGCGGTCGGCCGCGACATGGTCAGCGAGAACGGTCAGCCGGCCCACGTCCTGTGAGCGCCGACCGCCCGCTCGTGTTCGCGCACCGCGGCTCCTCTGAGGCGCTGCCCGAGCACACGCTCGCGGCGTACCTGCGCGCCCTCGACGAGGGGGCGGACGGCCTGGAATGCGACGTGCGGCTCACCCGCGACGGGCATCTGGTCTGCGTGCACGACCGGCGGCTGGACCGGACCAGCAACGGGCGCGGCCTGGTCAGCGGCAAGACCCTCGCGGAGCTGGACGCGCTGGACTTCGGCTCCTGGCACCCGTCGGCCGGCGACGACCCGCTGGACGACCCGCCGAACCCCGACCGCACCCGGCTGCTCACGCTCGACCGGCTGCTCGGCGCCGTGCGCGACAGCGGGCGCGAGGTCCGCCTGCTCATCGAGACGAAACACCCCTCCCGGTACGGCGCCGACGTGGAGCGCCGCCTCGTCGAGCTGCTGGGCCGCCACGGCCTCGCCGCCCCCCGCCCGGACGACCCCGTCCGGGTGACCGTGATGTCGTTCGCCGCGCTCGCGCTGCGCCGCGTCCGGACCCTGGCCCCCGGCGTCCCCACGGTGTACCTGCTGGAGCTCCTTCCCCCGGGGGTGAGCCGGGGCCGCCTGCCGTTCGGGGCGCGCATCGCCGGTCCGGGCATCGGCCTGCTGCGCACCCGGCCCCAGCTGGTCGCGGCGCTGCGGGCGGCCGGGCACGGCACGTACGTGTGGACCGTCAACACCGAGGCCGAGCTCGACCTGGCGCTCGCGCAGGGGGTCGACGGGGTGATCACCGACCGGCCGCGGTTCGTGCTGGACCGGCTCGGCGTCGGCTGAGCGAAGGGGTCGGCCGTGCGAGTGACATGATGGCCAAGATCCACCACTCGCCCTGCCGAAAATTACAGAAGCGAGGCAGACTCGCAGACATGCCCCAGCGACCCGACTACACCGCGCTGACCCGGGGACAACTCGCCGTCCTCGACCGGATCAACGCCGGTGCCCCGGGTGTGGCCCTCCTCGAGGACGTCGTGCGGCTGGCCCGGGAGGTGCTCGGCGGCGCGGGCGCCGGCTTCGCCGAGTACGGCCCCGGCCACGGCCGGATCATCGCCGCCTGCGGCAGCTGTGCCTGCGCGCTGGGCCGCCGGGTGCACCGCGCCGACGACGAGCTGGCCCGGCACCGCAGCCTGCTCGTCACCCCCAACGCGCTGAACGACGAATTCACCGGCCCGCTCGGGGCCGAGGACGTACCCCGGGTGCTGGCGGCACGCGCGGACGCCGGGGGCACGATCGTCGGCGCGCTGTACGTGTACTTCACCGACGCCGCCGAGCCACCCGGCCCCGAGCAGCACAGCGTGGTGGAGCTGCTGGCGACGGTCGCCGGACGCCTGTACACCCACCCCAACGGCCTGCCCGCGTACGGCGACGACGCCGAGCTGGCCCGCCGCCAGGAGGACCGGGACCTGTTCGTCGCCGTGACCAGCCACGAACTGCGCACCCCGGTCACCGTGATCAAGGGGTACGCGGACACCCTGACGAACCACTGGGACTCCCTCGACGAGTGCGGGCGCCAGGAAGCGGTCCGGGTGATCGAGGCCCGCGCCGGTGAGCTGGCCCGGCTGGTGGACCGGCTGCTCGCCGCGACCAGCGAGGAGGGTGAGGTCGGCGGCACCCCGCCCGGCCCGTTCGACCTGGTCGAGGCGCTGCGGCAGGCCGTCGAGGAGCTGCCCGCCGACCTGCGTCGCCGGCTCGTGCTCGACGCGCTGCCCGCCGACCTGCCCAAGGCGTACGGCGACCGCGCCTCCCTGGCCACCATCCTGACCGAGCTGGCCACGAACGCGGACAAGTACTCGCCCGCGAACACGCCCGTGGAGTTGCATGCCGAGGCCGACGAGCTGACCGTGACGTTCCGGGTCTGCGACCGCGGCGCCGGGATCCGCCCCGAGCACGTGGAACGGGCCTTCGAACGGTACTGGCAGGGCGAGTCCGGCGATCGGCGCCGGCACCCCGGCGCGGGCCTGGGCCTCTACCTGGTGCGCCGGATCGTGGAGCGGCAGCGCGGCTGGGTCGCGCTGCGCCCCCGCGAGGGCGGCGGCACCCTGGCGGAGGTCCGGCTGCCCCGGGGGTAGCGGGCGCCCACATTGGCGGGGCGCGCTCGGCCGACACGGTGGGCCGCGTCGGGGTGCAGCCGGGCGCAGCGCCTAGGCTGATGCGCCATGAGCAAGCGTCGAAAGGGCCCGCAGACCGAGCCCAAGCGCCAGAAGGTGCGCGACATCTTCGTCGCCCGGCCGTTCGAGGGGCTCGCCGACGAGCCGGAGTGGATCGCGCTGCGCGAGCTGGTCCCGGCCGCCTCGGCGCCACTGCGCCTCAAGCCCGAGATCGCCGCGGAGTACGGCGACCGCCCGGTCACCCTCTCCACCGTGCTGCCGATGGCGTGGCCCGCGATGATCCGCCGCGACGGCGAGGTCTTCGTCGGGCTGCAGCGGCACGTGCAGTCCGGCGACGTCTCCCGCGACCTGGCGGTGGCGATCCTGTGCGCGCTGCGTACCGAACCGGGCGAGACCGTAGCGGTGCCCGCCCTGCCCGGGCCGGGCCCACGCCTGCAGGACATCCTCGACGACGGTCCGCTGGACGTCACCCTGCACCTGGGCTTCGAGTACTGGCTGGACGCCGAGCAGGCCGAGGACCCGAGCGTGACGGCCTCGCTGGAACGGGCCAACGCCTCCATCTACCCCACGGAACGGCTGGCGGCCGCGCCCGCCGCGTACTGGTGCCGGGTGCCGGACAAGGCACACGTGCGCTGGGTCATGGCCGAGCCGGAGGACACCGCGCTGGACGCGCTGGCCCGGCTGTCGGCGGCCGGGGAACTGGTCCTGGGCGAGGCGACCCGGTTCGCGGGGATGTTCCGGGCCCACGGGCTGCTCGTACCCGTCTGGGACGTGCCCCGCGAGCTGGAGGCGGCCGACTGGGAGGCGCCGCTGGCCGACTTCGCGAAGCGCTACCGGGACACGCTGGGCCAGACGGCTCCGCTGGACGCGGCCGCCCGGCGCGCCAAGCAGGGACTCGTCGGCCGCCAGCTCACCCTCCGGTAGGGGCCCGGCTCGCCGGTGGCGGCCGTGGTCACCCGGTGGCGTCGAGTGGGGTGCGGGAGATCGGGCAGCTCATGCAGCGCGGCCCGCCACGCCCGGAGCCCAGCTCCGAGCCGCTGATCGCGATGACCTCGATGCCCGCGCGCTCCAGCTGGGCGTTCGTTTCCACGTTGCGCTCGTACGCGACGCAGAGCCGGGGCGCCAGGGCGAGGGTGTTGTTGCCGTCGTCCCACTGTTCCCGCTCGGCGGTGACCGGGTCCAGGCCGGTGTCGATGACCCGCAGCCGGTCGATGCCCATGGCGGCGGCCGCCGCGGCCAGGAACGGCTGCGGCCCGGCGGCCTCCGGCGCCCCGTCCGGCCCGGCCGTGACCAGGTACGCCCGCAGGGTGTCCGCGACGTTCGGGTACATCACGACCGCGTCGACGTCGACCATCGTGCACACCGTGTCGAGGTGCATCGTGGCCCGCTCCTGCGCGATCGGCACCGCGAGGATGGTGTGCGCCAGCCCGGCGGCGAAGACGCGGCGGGCCAGCCGTTCCGCACCGGCCGGGGTGGTCCGCTCGCCGACCCCGACGGCCAGGATCCCCGGCGCCAGCAGCAGCACGTCGCCGCCCTCGACGTGTTCCAGCTCGGGGGTGTAGAGCAGCTCGGTGCCCGCGAACCGGGGATGGTGCCGGTAGATCGCCCCGGTCAGGGTGGTCTCCCGGCGGCGGGCCGGCATGGCGAGGCTGGTGACCGCCACCCGGTCGGAGATCCAGACCGAGGAGTCGCGGGTGAACAGCAGGTTGGGCAACGGGTCGATGACGAAGTCGTGGGAGTCCATGAGTTGGTAGACCAGCCCGCCGGGGCGGCCGGGGCCGGGCTTGACCTCCTCGTGGGCGAGCCCGGCCATGAGCACCCGGGCCAGCTCGGGCGGGCCCAGGTCGGCCAGGTGGGCGGCGACCCGTTCGCGCAGGGTGTCGCCCAGCCGGGGGGTGTCCAGCACGTCGGCGGTGAGCAGGGCCCGCGCCTCGGGCACGGCCAGCGTCTCGGCGAGTAGCTGGCCGAGGTAGAGCACCTCGACGCCGCGCCCGCGCAGCGCCGCGGCGAACGCGTCGTGCTCCTCCTGCGCGCGGCCCACCCAGGGGATCGCGTCGAAGAGCAGCGAGTCGTTGTTCCGCGGCGTCAGCCGCGCCAGTTCCGGCCCCGGCCGGTGCAGCAGGACCGTACGCAGTGGGCTGACCTCGCTGTCGACATGGCCGGTCACAGGCCCGAGCCTAGGCCACCGCCGACCCCGGGTTTGGGTACGCGCCGCGCTCGCCAGGTGACGTTGTGCGGCGGAATCGTGGGACAGGGCTGCGCTCGGGAGGTAGGTGAGGCTAACTTGGTGACGACTACCGAGTCCTGTGGGGAGACCGAGGCGCGGAATGCATCATGAGCAAGAAGGGGCTGGGCATGAATGTGGCATTCATCCCCACTCACTCCGCTTTCAGTCCCGTCGGACGTCTTGCTTCCGTGTGGGGTTGAACACCTACCGTAGTGACAAGAGAGCCCGATGGACCTTTTGCCGGAGGTCGCAGTGACTGTCTTCTCCGCCCGCCCCGCCACCCTGCCCGTTCCCAGCAAAGCCCTCACCCCCGTCCGGGGCCCGCACCGCGACGCGCCACCCGCCGCGCTGGAGGTGCCCCGCCTCAGCCCGTTCGACTGGGCCCGCCGCCGCCGCGCCGAGCGGGAGGCCCGCCGCGTGGAGGCCGCCGGTGCCCGCGCGCTCACCCGCCTGGACCGGCTCGGTCCCGCCTGGCACATCGTCGACTGGCCGCGCACCGACTCCGTCGGCATGTACGAACCCGACCCGGTCGACGACCGCGCGGGCTTCCTCGCGATCGGCCCGGGCGGCGTGTACGCGGTCACGGTCGCCGACCACGGCCGCGCCCGCGTGCTCATCGCCGGTGACGTCGTGCAGATCAACGGCAAGCGTCCCGCGTACGTCACCGAGGCGCGCCGGGACGCGAAGCGCGCCGCCCGCGCGATGTCCGCCGCGGTCGGGCTCTCCGTGCCGGTGAGTCCCGTGCTGGCGTTCGTCGGTTCCGGCGTGATCAGCGTGCACGGCCTGCCCAAGGACTGCCTCGTGGCCACCCACAAGGAGCTGGACCGGCTGCTCATCGCGGGCGGGGCGCGCATCTCCTCGGCCACCGCCGGGAAGCTCTCCGCCGTCGCCCGCCGCCCCGACACCTGGTCGAACGCGCCGTACCGCCCGGGTGGCGACTATCGCTGGCACGGCACCGGACAAACGGCCGCTGACAAGCGTTCGGCCCGCCGGTAACGTTCGGAGTCAGTGCACGAACCCGTGCGCGGACTTACAGGGAGGTGCGGGTGGCGCACGTCGAACTCTCACTCTCGGGCGCGTTCGTGCCGCAGGCGCGGACCCCGGCGGAGGCCGAGTTCGTCGGCGGCATCGACCGATGGACGTCGACGGTGACGGCTGCGGCCGAGCCGTGCCTGGTCATCGACGTGACCTCCCGGATCCTCGCGATCTCGCCGTCGGGCAGCGAGCTGCTCGGCCTCGGTGCCCCCGCCGACGCGGTGGGCCAGCCCCTGCTGGGCGGCGTGCTGCGGCTCATCGACTTCACCGCGGGCGCGGGCGAGTTGTCCGAGCCCGAGGTGGAGAAGATCCCGCCGCTGCTGGCCATCCGCAGCCAGCGGCTCGCCCGCGGCCTCATGCGGCTGCAGCCGGCCACCGACCCGGCGCACCTGACCGTCGACGCGATCGCCACCCCGCTCTGGCAGGGCGGCCACGTCGTCGCCTCACTGACGTTCCTCTCCGCAGTCCGGTACTGACCGGCCGTGGCCGGATGTCTGGTTGTGGCGATCAACGCACCCGCGAGGCATTGGGCGAAGCACGCGGGGAACGTAGTCTTCCCTCATGTTGGATCTGGAGCTGCTGCCGGAGGAGTACGCGGTGTGCCGGCTCCCAGCCGGATCCGCCCTGCCCGCCTCGTTGAGCAGCGGGCCGGACGACAAGGGGGTCATCTCGGTGACCTGGGCCCCCGACGAGCTGTCCGTCATCTGCCCGGCCGACCGGGCGCCCGCCGACGCGGTCGCGGAGACGCCGTGGCGCGCCCTGCGCGTGGTCGGCCCGCTCGACCTCGCCCTGACCGGTGTGCTGGCCTCGCTCATCGGGCCGCTGGCCGAGGCGCGGGTCAACATCGTCACCTTCTCCACGTACGACACGGACTATCTGCTGGTCCCGACGGTGCGGCTGCGCGAGGCGATGGACACCCTCGCCGCGGCGGGGCACCGTATCGCCGACTGACATCGACCGTCGTGAGGCCCTACCATGGGCCCGTGGCACGCCCGCGCGCACGCCGTACCGCCGCCCGCCTGCTGGTGTGCGGCACGCTGGCCGCGCTCGCCGGTTGCGGTGGGGCGCCTCCGCAACCCCTGCCCACGGCGCCGCCCGGCGCCCCCAGCGCGCCGCCGGCATCGGCGTACCCGTCGGTGGGGATGCCCGGGGTGCCAAGCGTGAGCGTGCCGGGTGTGCCGGCCGGAGGGCTGCCGACCGGGGTGGCGCCGACTTTCCCGACGCCGCCGAGGACGACCGCCGCCCCCACGACCACTCCGCCGCCGTCACCGGCCGGTCCGTGCGCGAAGGGGCCCACCGGGCAGCAGGTGCTGGCCCTGATCAACGGGAAGCCGGGTATCCCGGACGCACCCCTGAAGGTGGCCGAGGGCCCGTTCTGCGCGGAGTCGTGGCAGTTCACCACGGTGCGGCTGGCCGCCGAGAACGCGGAGCAGGACGAACCGTTATTTGTCGTCAGCCGGGGTAAACCCAGTGCGTTACGGCTGGTCGAGGCCGGCGCGGACGTGTGCAGCGACCAGGTTCAGGCCGACGCACCACCCGGCATACGGGTCCGGGCCTGCGGCTTCTGACCGGCACACCGTCCGGAAGGCCGGTCGGCGCTCGCGCATCGTCGATAGACGCCCGTTACACCCGATATGAGCGTAATGTTGGGCCTGGTCCAAGCATGGTGCGCCTCCGAAGGGACATCGTGATGAGCAGGGGAACCCGGGCCACGTCAGGCGGCGGCCCCGGTTCCCGTCGTCTCAACCCTTGGATCATGCCGATGGTGGCGACCAGCGGCCTGGCCATCTTCAGCCTGAGCGCCGAGCCGCACCTGCTGTCGTTCGGCTTCATCGCGCTCGGCCCCTGCTTCGCGGCGGTGTCCGGCAGCCCGACCGTGGTGGCCCTGATCGGCACGTACGCCACGACGCTCGTCATCGTCGTCTCGTCCTACCAGGGCCTGTGGGGCACGCCGGACCAGGTCCTGCGCATCGCGGTCACGCTCGTGGCCACGGCCATCTGCGTCGTCATCGCCAGCCATCGCCGCCTGCTCGAATTCAACTCCGCCGAGGCCGTCAAGGATCAGGTGATGCTGGCCGCGGTCCTGGAAGCCTCCAGCGACGCGGTCTACACCGCGACCCCCGAAGGAACGATCACCACCTGGAACCGGGGCGCCGAGGAGATCTACGGCTACACCAGGGCCGCGGCGATCGGGTCCAGCATCCAGATGCTCGCGCCGCCCGACGACGGCACGGCACTGCTGGCGATGTTCGCCGAGGCGGCCCAGGGGCGGCGCAGCGACCAGATCGAGGTCACCCGGGTACGCCACGACGGCACGCCGTTCGACGTCTCGGTCATGCTCGCCCCGGTCCGCGACCCGGCCGGGAACGTGACGGCCGTGGCCTCGATCGAGCACGACATCACCGCCCGCAAGCGGGCCGGCGCCAAGGAGCGGGCCGCGCTGGAGCGTACGCAGACCGCGCAGCGCCTGGAGAGCCTCGGCCAGCTCGCCGGCGGCATCGCGCACGACTTCAACAACCTGCTGGCGATCATCCTCAACTACAGCCAGTTCGCCGCCGAGCAGATCCCGACCGACAGCGAGGCCCGCGACGACCTGGCCCGGGTGCTGCGGGCCGCCGAACGGGCCCGCCGGCTCACCCACCAGCTGCTCGTCTTCGCCCGCAGTGAACGCACCGAGCCCGCCATCATCGACCTCAACGACGTCGTCGCCGAGGCCAACGACCTGTTCTCCCGCACGCTGGGTGGGCACATTCAGCTCGTCACCCGCACCGGCGAGCAGCCGACCACGATCATCGCCGACCGCAGCAGCATCGACCAGGTCCTGTTCAACCTCGTCATCAACGCCCGCGACGCCATGCCCGACGGCGGCGTGCTGGTGATGGAGGTGGATCACGTCGAGATCAGCTCCGACGAGGTCGGCTACGCGCCACCACCGCTGTCGGGCCGCTACATCCGGCTGACCGTCAACGACACCGGGACCGGCATGGCGCCCGAGGTGGTCAACCGGGTCTTCGAACCGTTCTTCACCACGAAGGCGAAACACGAGGGTACGGGGCTCGGGCTGGCCACCGTCTACGGCATCGTCACCGACGCCGGCGGCAGCATCCGGATCGCCTCCGAACTGCACGTCGGCACCACCTTCTCCGTGCTGTTCCCGGCCGCGGAGGTGTCCGACCAGCCCACCGCCACCGTGGCGGACCGCCCCACCGCCCACGGCAACGGCGAACGGGTGCTGGTGGTCGACGACGACGAGACCGTCCGCGAACTCATGGTGCGCATCCTCGACCGCAACGGGTACAAGCCCGTACCGGCCGCGGATCCGGAGGGGGCGTTGAAACTCGCCGACGAACCGTTCGACCTGCTGCTGACGGACGTGCTCATGCCGCAGATGTCCGGGCCGGAACTGGCGCAGCGGATCAAGGACCGCCAGCCGGACATCCCGGTGCTGTTCGTGTCCGGCTACACCGACGGCAACGCCGGGGTGGGGCGGGCCACCGGCGGGATTCTGCTGCACAAGCCGTTCACCACCGACAGCCTGCTCGACAGCGTGCAGGAGGCGCTGGCCGGGACCGGCGTGCCGAGCCGGTGACGGCACCCGGGCGGCGGACCGTGGCCGGCGCGCGTCATTAAGCTGGGCCCATGCCGGGAACCCCGCCGACCCGATTCGTCTACCTCGGTCCCGAAGGGACCTTCACGGAGCAGGCGCTGCGCACCATCCCCGCCGCCGAGCGCGGCAGCCGTACTCCCGCCCGCAGCGTGCCGGAGGCGCTCGACGCGGTGCGCTCCGGCGAGGCCGACGCCGCGCTCGTGCCGCTGGAGAACTCGGTGGGCGGTGCCGTACCGGTCACCCTCGACGAGCTGGCCACCGGCAGCCCGTTGGTGATCACGCGGGAGGTCGTGCTGCCGGTCGAGTTCCAGCTGGCGGCGCCGCGGCTGATCCCGCTGCACGAGATCCGTACGGTCGCGGCGCATCCGCAGGCGTCCGCCCAGTGCCGCGCCTTCCTGCGTACGCATCTGCCCGATGCCGTGGTCGTCGACGTGCTGTCCAACGCGGCCGCCGCGATCGCCGCCGGGGCGGGGGAGTACGACGCCGCGATCTGCGCGCCGATCGGCGTGCCCCGCAACAAGCTGAGCGTGCTCGCCGACAAGATCGCCGACCGCCCGGACGCGGTCACCCGGTTCGCGCTGCTGTCGCGGCCCGCGCCCCCGGCCGCCCCGACCGGCGACGACATCACGTCGCTGGCGGTCTCGATCGCCCACGACCGCGTCGGTGCGCTGCTGGCGGT
Organism: Krasilnikovia cinnamomea; assembly: GCF_004217545.1. Taxonomy (NCBI): domain Bacteria; kingdom Bacillati; phylum Actinomycetota; class Actinomycetes; order Micromonosporales; family Micromonosporaceae; genus Krasilnikovia; species Krasilnikovia cinnamomea. Next base: position 3,165,559 of record NZ_SHKY01000001.1, on the reverse strand, counting down.
GCTGACCGAGCTCGCCGTCCGGGGCATCAACCTGAGCCGCATCGAGTCCCGCCCCACGGGCGAGCAGCTCGGCATCTACGTGTTCTTCCTCGACTGCACCGGGCACGTCGCCGAGCCCCGGCTGGGCGAGGCGCTGCAGGGACTGCGCCGGATCTGCGCCGACGTGCGCTTCCTCGGCAGCTATCCGCGCCACCGATGGTCGGCCGCCGAGGCAGTCCGGCCGGCGGAACCGCCGACCGGACTGTCCAATCGCGACTTCGCCGACAGCGCGGCGTGGCTGGCTCGCCTACGCGCAGGCGAGCCAGCCTGAAATCGACGGGGAACGTTGAAGAGTTCGGGTCAGTTCCGCACCCGAGCTCTTCAAGATCCGGCCGCAGGAGCGCACGCCGCGAGTACGGCGGCGGTCAGCCGAGCAGGCCGCCGAGGAGTCCGCCCTGTTGCTGCTGCTGGCCCGCGCCGGCACCCGCCAGGCCGCCCGGAGGCTCCTCGGAGGGCTGCACCACGACAAAGCCCTGGCCCGCGAAGCTCATCGTGAACCGCTCACCGGTGGTGCGGCCCATCAGCGTGCCGAGGCCGAGCTGCTCCGCGCGGTGGTAGCCGGTCTGCAGGTTCGCCGACCAGCAGATCGCGGCCTGCGGGTCCACGTACGTGGGCTGGTCCACCGTCAGCACCACGGGGGTGCCCTTGGTGGTGACCGCGATCCGGCCGTATCCGGTGAAGACGCAGTTGAACAGGCCGGCGTTGGACATCATGCCCGCGCCCTGGACCATCTTGATGTCGTACTGCAGCGTCGAGTCGAACGCCAGCACGTTGGCGCCGTTGATCGACAGGGCGTCGCCCTGCTCCAGGTCGATGAGGTGGATGTCGGCGGCCGCCTCGGCCAGGAAGACGTCACCGCGGCCGCTCACCCGCATCAGCGGTACGCCCTCGCCGGTCAGCTTCTGCTTGAGGAACTTGCCGAGCCCGCCGGAGCCGAGCGCCTCGAACTGGACCTGTCCCTGGTACGCGACCATCGAGCCGGTCCGCGCCATGAACTCGCCGTTCAGCTCCGCCTTGAGCAGCTTGGAGTTCTGCAGCCGCAGGCCGGGCTGGGCCGACTCCTTCTCGAGGTTTTCCGCCGAGAACAGGTCACTGCGCATTGGGGGACCCTTCCGTGTTGGTGTGCGACCAAGCGTAGAAGCAGGTCACAACACCGTCACCGGCCGTTCAGCCCCAACCCAGCTCATGCAGGCGGTGATCATCGATGCCGAAATGGTGGGCGATCTCGTGCACGACCGTGATCGCCACCTCCTCGATGACGTCGGCCTCCGTGTCGCAGACGTTCAGGGTCGGCCGGCGGTAGATCGTGATCCGGTCCGGCAGCACCCCGGCGTAGTCCCAGCCGCGCTCGGTGAGCGCGTGCCCCTCGTACAGGCCGAGTAGCTCTTCCTCGCCGTCCGGGGGCGCGTCCTCGACCAGGATCACGACGTTGTCCATGAGGTTGAGCAGCTCGACCGGTACGTCGTCGAGGGCCTGACCCACCAGCTCCTCGAAGCGCTCACGGCTCATCTCGACCGGCACAACGCCCATTGTGCGCCACCGGCGCACACCGGGGGACGATCGGCGCGGCCGGTGCGGTCGGGTGTCGGACAGACACGCGAGCACACCGGCCGCGTGTGGATCAGGCCAGCGAGGCGTTCAGGCTGATCTCGGCGCCGGGGGAGAGCAGGCGCGAGATCGGGCAGTTCTCCTTGGCGCCGAGGGCGATCTTCTGGAACGTGCCGTCGTCGATGCCCGGCACGTCGCCGACCGTCTCCAGCTCGATGCGGGTGACGGTCATCCCGGCGTCGGTCTTGTCCAGGTGGACCTTCGCGGTGGTGTCGACCGAGGTGGGGGTGAAACCCGCGTCGGCGAGGCCCTTGGAGAAGGCCATCGAGAAGCAGCCGGCGTGCGCGGCGCCGATGAGCTCCTCGGGGTTCGTCCCCTGGCCCTCCTCGAACCGCGACGCGAAGGAGTAGTTCCCGGACAGGCCACCCTTGCCGGTCTTGATCGTTCCGGTGCCTTCGGTGAGGTTGCCGGACCAGCGGGCTGATGCAGTGCGAATAGGCATGTACCAGACGCTAGTCCATTCGTGGTGTGCTGGCCGCCGAGGCCGGACCGGGCCATGATGGATCTCATGCCGGCCGGGGAACAGCCATCGGTGGTCGAGTTCGGCCACGACGACGAGTCGGGTCCGGAGCGGCCGCGACGGCGCCTCGCCGACTGGGCCGGCGGGCTGGCCGCGGACCGGCGACTCGTGCCGCTGGCCGCCGCGCTGGGCGGCGTCGCGCTGGGCGCGTCGCTGATCTCCGAATGGCAGGTCACCGCGGTGGACGCCACCGTCTTCGGCGACGGCCAGGTCGGCACCAAGCCGCTGTCCGCCACGGTCGCCGACCTGGGCGCGTGGGGTGGCGGCTATCTCGTGGGGCTGTTCCCGCTGGTCACGGCCGTGGTGCTGGTGCTGTTCGGCCCGCGTACCGGCCGCCGGTACGCCCGGCTGGTCGGGCTCAGCACCGCCGGGGTCCTGCTCGCCCTGCTGGCCGCCGCGACGGCCCACCTGCGCCACGCCAGCGGGGTACTGGGCAGCGTCTTCACCGTCCAGCTCGGCGACGACCAGTTGAAGCTGACGTACGGGCGGGGAATCTGGTGTGCGCTGTTCGGGGTCGCGGCCGTCATGCTGGCGCTGTACCTGGCGGGCCGGCACCTCGAACCCGGCGCGGAGCGCGAGCCCGCCGACGGCGCTGACGAGGCGGCCGCACCCACGGTGTGGTCGTGGCGGCGGCCCCGCGACACCGACGACGAGGGGCCCCCGGAGGCGCCGTACGGCCTCACCGTCACCTCGGCCCAGCCGTTGCCGCCCGAGTCGGCGGAACGCGACGAGTCGGCCTGATCGGGACGGCAGGCGATATCAGGCTGAACGAGGGCCGGGGGCGCCGGTAGGCTCAACTACCGTGATTGACCTGCGTCTGCTCCGCGAGGACCCCGAGCCGATCCGTGCCAGCCAGCGCCTGCGCGGCGAACCGACCACGGTGGTCGACGACCTGCTGCGCGCCGACGAGGAGCGCCGGGCCGCCACCCAGCGCTTCGAGGCTGTACGGGCGGAGCAGAAGTCCCTGGGCAAGCAGGTGCCGAAGGCCACCGGCGACGAACGGGCCGCGCTGCTGGCGCGTACCAAAGAACTGGCTGCCGAGGTGAAGGCGGCCGAGGCCGCCGCGACCGACGCCGACCAGGCACTGCGCCGGGCGCATCTGGCCGTGCCCAACCTGGTCCAGGACGGGGTGCCACCCGGCGGCGAGGACGACTTCGTGGTGCTGCGCGAGGTCGGGCAGATCCCGGACATCCCCGAGCCCAAGGACCACCTGGAGCTGGGTGAGGGGCTGCGGGCGATCGACACCGAGCGCGGCGCGAAGGTGTCGGGCTCGCGGTTCTACTACCTGACCGGGGTGGGCGCGCTGCTGCAGCTCGCGCTGCTGCAGATGGCGATCCAGCAGGCGGTCGAGCACGGCTTCACGCCGTCGATCACGCCGGTGCTGGTCAAGCCCGAGTCGATGGAGGGTACGGGCTTCCTCGGCGCACACGCCAGCGAGATCTACCGGCTGGAGGCCGACGACCTCTACCTCGTCGGCACCTCGGAGGTGGCGCTGGCGGCGTACCACTCGAACGAGATCTTGGAGCTCGACGGCCCGCAGCGGTACGCGGGCTGGTCGTCGTGTTTCCGGCGGGAGGCCGGGTCGCACGGCCGGGACGTGCGCGGGATCCTGCGGGTGCACCAGTTCGACAAGGTGGAGATGTTCTCGTTCTGCCGCCCGGAGGACGCCCAGGCGGAGCACCTGAAGCTGCTGGCCATGGAGGAGGAGATGCTGGCCAAGGTCGAGATCCCGTACCGGGTGATCGACGTGGCCGCGGGCGACCTCGGCACCAGCGCGGCCCGCAAGTACGACTGCGAGGCGTGGGTGCCGTCGCAGCAGCGCTACCGGGAGGTCACCTCGACCTCGAACTGCACCACCTTCCAGGCGCGGCGGCTCAACATCCGCTACCGCGACGAAGACGGCAAACCGCAGACCGCGGCCACGCTGAACGGCACCCTCGCCACCACCCGCTGGCTCATCCCGATCCTGGAGAACCACCAGCTGCCGGACGGCTCGGTGCGGGTGCCCAAGGCGCTGCAGCCGTTCCTGGGCGGGCGCGACGTGCTGGAACCCGTCCGCTAACGGGATCGAAATACGGCGGCCACCAAACGTAATGGTCGCAGGTGGCAGGCCGGGTGTAGCCTTCTCCTTCCGCCCTCCGCGGGGGTATCCGACCCTCGGAGGTAGAGATGGTCAAGCCCGGCTTGCCGAAGCTCATCGCCACCGATCTCGACGGCACGCTGGTGCGCAGCGACGACACCGTGTCCCCGTACACCCATGAGGTCCTCGATCGGGTCCGGGCCGCCGGGATCCGGGTGGTCGGCGCCACCGGCCGGGGTCCCCGGCTGACCGGGCTGACCCGCTCCGACATCCGCGCCGCGGAGTTCCTCGTCCTAGCCCAGGGCGGCTGGGTGGTCGACCACAGCCACCCGGACGAACCGGTCACCCTGCACACCCGGCGGCTGTCCGGGCGCGCCCTCGCCGGCATCCTGGCCGACCTGGAGGCCGCCGTCGGGCCGCTGTCCGTGCTGGTGGAGGCGCTCGAGCACGACGACGCCCCGCTGTGGGGCGACCGCGACCCCACCTGGCGCTATCCGGTGGTGATCGAGGAACGTCCGCGCGAGGCGTGCGTCGCCGTGGACGTGATCAAGGCGTTCGCCCGCTGCGCCGACTGCGACGTCGACGACCTGCTGGCCACCGCGCAGCGGATCGTGCCGCCCGAGGTGGCGTCGGTCACCCAGGCCGGCATGAACTTCGTCGAGATCTGCCCGCCCGGGGTGGACAAGGCTTCGGGCCTGGCGGTGGTGGCGCAGTCGGTCGGCATCGATCCCGGTGACGTGCTGGTGTTCGGGGACATGCCGAACGACCTGCCGATGTTCGGCTGGGCGGGCTGGGGCCGGGTGGCGGTAGCCAACGCCCACCCGTCGATCCTCGCCGCCGCGGACGAGGTGACCCTGACCAACGACGCCGACGGAGTGGCCGTGTTCCTGGACAAGCTACTGTCGAGGTGATGTCAGCTCCGCCGCCGGTCCGCCTCGTCGCCTCCGACATTGATGGCACCCTGATCCGCACCGACGGCTCGCTCAGCCCGCGTACCGCTGAGGTGCTCGACCGGCTGGTTCGGCAGGGGGTGCCGACCGTGCTGGTCACCGGGCGGCCGCTGCGCTGGCTCCGGCAGCTCTACGACCAGTTGGCCGAGCCGCTGCCCGCGATCTGCGCGAACGGGGCGATCGTCTACGACCCCGACACCGATCACGTGCTGCGCGCCGCCCCGCTCGAGGTCGAGCTGCTGCTGGAGGTGACCAAGCGGCTGCGCGAGGCCATCCCGGACGTCGCGCTGGCCGTCGAGGTCGAGGACGGCCGCAAGTTCTGGTACGAGGAACGGTGGCCGATGACCTGGGAGGCCGAGCACCGCAACGTACGGGTGCTCGCCACGCCCGAGGAGCTGACCACCGTTCCGGCGGTGAAGCTGCTGGCCCGGTCGGTCGCCCACGAACCGGACGACTTCTACACGCTCGTCGGGCACACCCTGGCCGGGCTGGCCGAGGCCACGCACTCCTCGTCGGCCGCGCTGGTGGAGATCTCCGCGGCGGGGGTGACCAAGGCGGCCGGGCTGGCGTGGCTGTGCGAGCGGGAGGGGTTCACGGCGGCGGACGTCGTGGCGTTCGGCGACATGCCCAACGACGTACCGATGCTGAGCTGGGCGGGCCGGTCCGTCGCGATGGGCAACGCCCACCCCGCCGTCCGTGAGGTCGCCGACGAGGTGACGCTCACGAACGACGAGGACGGGGTGGCGGCGTACCTGGAGCGGCTCTTCTCTTAGAGGTACTGGCTTTTAGAGGTACTGGCCGGTGCTGTGCGACGGGCCCTCGCCGCCGGGGCCGGGCGCGCCCGGCATGCCGGGGACGATGCCGTTCGGGCCGACCGGCAGCGCCGGGCGTCCCGAGCGCATCTGCTCCAGCTGCAGGCGGGCCGCCATCTGCTGGGCGACCAGCGCCGCCTGGATGCCGTGGAACAGGCCCTCCAGCCAGCCCACCAGCTGAGCCTGGGCGATGCGCAGCTCGCCCTCGCTGGGCGGGGTGTCGCCGGTGAACGGCAGGGACAGGCGCTCCAGCTCGTCCTGCAGTTCCGGCGCGAGGCCGTCCTCCAGCTCCTTGATCGAGCGCTGGTGGATCTCCCGCAGGCGGCCCCGGCTGGCCTCGTCGAGCGGCGCGGCGCGGACCTCCTCCAGCAGCTGCTTGATCATGCTGCCGATGCGCATGACCTTGGCCGGCTGCTCGATCAGGTTGCCGGGGTCCTCCGGGCTGACGTCGCCGTTGGAGTCGACCGTGCCCATCGGGCGGCCATCGGGACCCACGACGATGACGGAGCCGTCGTCACTCTTCTCAGGGGTGGGGGTGTCGTCGGTCATGCGTTCCATCTTCCCGCACGGCCGCGAGCTATTCGCCACGGGCGTCACCCTGCGACTACCTCCAGGACCGTACGATGAGACCCGCAGGCTGAGGGGGGTCGATGGTACGGACATTCACCGCGGCGGTGCACCAAGAGGACGACTGGTACGTCGCCCGTTGTCTGGAGTTGGACGTAGCCAGTCAGGGCGAAACGCTGGACGCGGCGCTCGCCAACCTGCGGGAGGCCGTCGAGGTCTTCCTCGACGAGGTGGCAGCCCCCGCCATCGAGGCCACGCCGCTGGTGACCTCGTTTCAGGTGGAGCGGGCTGCGTGAGTCCTGCGCTGGCAGACCTCCCGCTCCGTAAGGTCATCCAAGCGCTCACCAAAGCGGCTTCGTTCACGTACGGACCAAAGGCAGCCACAGCGTGTATCGCCACGCCCAGGGCAACGTTGTGGTCGTACCTCAGCACGCGACGATCAAGCGCGGAACCCTCGCCTCGATCCTGCGGCAGGCTGGATTAACCGCCGCCGAGTTCCTGGCCCTGCTCGACGGGAAGTGATCAGGGGCGGAGTTCGGCGACGGCGCACTTGACGCTGCCACCGCCGCGCTTGAGTTCGGAGAGGTCGACCGTCACCGGGGTGTATCCGGCCGCCCGCACCTTGTCGGCCATGCCGGCCGCCTCGGTATTCAGCACGACGTTGCGGCCGTCGCTGACCAGGTTGAGGCCGAACGCCTCCGCGTCGGCCCGGTCGGCGAGCACCGCGTCCGGGAACAGCTGGCTGAGGACCCGCTGGGAGGCGGGGGAGAAGGCGTCCGGGAAGTACGTGACGTTCCGGTCGTCGAGCGCCGCCAGCGCGGTGTCCAGGTGGTAGTAGGCCGGGTCGACCAGCTTGAGCGAGACCACCGGGCGGCCCAGGATCTCCTGCGCCTCGGCGTGCGCGGCCGGGTCGGTGCGGAAGCCGTACCCGGCGAGGATCAGCCCGCCGTAGGCGTTCGGCAGGTACGCGAAGTCGCCCTCGCCCTCGTTGACGAACGCCGGGTCGGCGAACCGCCACGCGCCCTGGGCGTAGAAGAGCTGGTGGAAGGCGGCCTCGGCGGCGCGCTGCGGGTGCTTGAAGCGGGCGCCGTACACGGTGCCGTCGACGGAGAAGGCACCGTTGGCGGCGAACACCATGTCGGGCAGGCCGGGCTGCGGGTCGAGCACGTGCACCTGGTGCCCGAGTTCGGCCAGCGTGTCGTGCAGCATCTGCCACTGCTTGAGGGCGAGCACCGGGTCGACCGGAGCGGTGGTGTCCATCCAGGGATTGATGGCGTACTCGACCGTGAAGTGCTCCGGCGGGCACATCAGATATGTCCGGGTACGCGGCATCCGCTCCGTGTGACTCATGAGGTAAAGGGTAGGTACGCTGGGAGGAACGAAACAGGTCGAAGCCTTGCTCGTCGGAGACGAATCGTTGCAGATGGACGCCGTAGACCAGCGAATCATTGCGTTGCTCGTGAATGACGCGCGCGCGTCCTACGCCGAGATCGGGGCCAAGGTGTCCCTGTCGGCGCCGGCCGTGAAGCGACGCGTCGACCGCCTGCGCTCCAGCGGGGTCATCAAGGGATTCACCACCGTCATCGAACCGGCCGCCGTGGGCTGGACCACCGAGGCGTTCGTGGAGCTGTTCTGCACCGGCCGGACCACCCCCGCGCAGATCACGGTCGCGACCCGGCGCCACCCCGAGGTGGTCGGGGCGTACACCGTGTCCGGGCAGGCCGACGCGCTCGTGCACCTGCGCGCCGCCGACATCGGCCACCTGGAACAGGCCCTGGAACGGCTGCGCGCCGAGCCGTTCGTCACCTCGACCCGCAGCATGGTGGTGCTGTCCCGGCTCGTCGAGACCCCCACCCCGGTGCCCGCGCCGAGCTGAGCCCGCTGAAATCGAGGTGGAACCGGCAGGCGCCGCCCGGCGTCCCACCGACATGCCTGCCCCACGCTGGACCCGCCCCCTGCTCTGCGGCGCCCTCGCCGCCGCCCTGCCGCTGACCGGCTGCACCGCGCGCCCCGCGCCGCCCCGGCCGATCAGCACGATTTCGGCGGGAGCCCTGCGGCTCGTCGCCTTCGACTCGTGCCAGCAGCTGCTCGACGACCTTCGTTCGCACACCAAGAAGGTGGTCGGGCCGTGGGGGCTGCCCGGCGACCGGGTGATGCCGGCGGCGGCGGCAGACAGCGCCCGGGCGGCTGAGAAGGGGGCCGCGGACGCCCCCGCGCCCACCGCACCGCACTCGGGCACCAACAATCACGAGCAGGACGCCGACGAACCGGACATCGTGAAGACCGACGGCCGGCGCATCGTCACCGTGACCGGCAACCGGCTGCGGGTCGTCGACGCGGCCAGCCGGCGGACCACCGGCCGTCTGCACCTCGGCGTCGCGGGCGACGCGCAGGTACTGCTGGCCGGGGACGCCGCCCTGGTGCTGGTCCGCTCCGCCGACCTGGGGGCCGCGATCGACCGCGTCGGGCCGCCGCTGCCGAACCAGGCGCAACTGATCCTCGTCGACCTGCGCGGCACTCCACGGGTCGTCAGCCGGTACACCGGCGACGGCACCATGGTCGACGCCCGGCAGACCGGGACCGTCGCCCGGGTGGTGCTGCGCGCGACGCCGGAGATCGCGCTGCCCGATCGGCCCAACGCCACCGAGGACGACCGGCTGACAGCCAATCGCGCCGCCGTCGGCCGCGCGCCGCTGGAGTCGTGGCTGCCGGACTGGTCCGTCACGACCGGCACCGCCACCACCTCCGGCAAGGTGGGCTGCGACCGGGTCAGCCGGCCCGCCGACTTCTCCGGCACGTCGCTGCTCACCGTCCTGACGTTCGACCTGACGGCACCCGCGCTCACCGACGGCGACCCGGTCACGGTGGTGGCCGACGCCGACACCGTGTACGGCACGGGCACCAGCCTGTACCTGGCCGGCGACCAGCGGTGGCGCTTCGACGCCTGGCCGGAACCGGCCGGCAGCCCGAAGGCCGGGAACACCGAGATCTACCGCCTGGATCTCCACGGCGCCGACCGCCCCCGGTACGCGGCCGCCGGATCGGTGCCGGGCCGGCTCGTCAACCAGTACGCGCTGTCGGAATGGAACGGGCACCTGCGCGTAGCGACGACCGACGACCGAAGCTCCGCCTCGGCCGTCCGGGTGCTGGAACAGCGCGGGGACACGCTCGCGCCGGTCGGGGTCGTGGACGGGCTGGGCCACGGCGAACGGATCTACTCGGTGCGGTTCATCGGCCCCCGTGGCTACGTGGTCACCTTCCGGCAGACCGACCCGCTGTACGCGGTCGATCTCGCCGACCCGAAGCACCCGACCGTCACCGGCGAGCTGAAGATCACCGGATATTCGGCGCACCTGCAGCCGGTCGGTGAGGGGCGGCTCATCGGCGTCGGCCAGGAGGCCGACACCAAGGGGCGGATCTCCGGCATGCAGGTGTCGTTGTTCGACACCACCGATCCGGCCCAGCCCCGGCGGCTGGCCCAGCACCACATCGCGGACGGGCAGTCCGACGCCGAATGGGACCCGCACGCCCTGCTGTGGTGGCCCGCCAGCCGGCTGCTCGTGGTGCCGGTCACGACGTACGATCCGCGCGGCCGCAGCATTCCCGCGGCGTCGGCGCTGGCCCTGCGGGTGACCGACGGTGGGCTGACCGAGGTCGGGAAGATCGCGCAGCCGCAGGTGGTGGACGGCATGGCACCGACCGTGCGGCGGACCCTCGTGGTCGGTGACGTCCTGTGGACCGTTTCGGACTTCGGACTGCAGGCGTCCAACCTGTCCACGATGGACCGCCTGGCCTGGCTGCCGAACGCCTGACCGGCCCGTTCCGGGTCGCTACGGGTTCGTCGGTGGCGTGGCGACCCATTCGATCCAGGACCAGCCGTCGCCCAACGACCAGCAACGCAGGTACGCCCCGCTGCGGCAGTCCAGGCCCAGATCGGCTGGTTCGTCCTCCCCCGCGTAGGCGTAGCCGGTCGCGCCGCCGGCCCTCCCGGTCCAGGACGGCAGCCACACGGCGCGGGCGCCCACCATGGTCGGATCCCCGTTGACCGCCAGATACCGCAGGTTCGCGGGGAGACCGCGGGCCTCTGCGAGCTCGCCCGTGCGGGCAAGTCCGCCTACGGTGGCGAAGTCCGCGCGGTGCAGCCGGTAGTAGCCGTGCACGAAAGCGGAAGTCCAGTCGACCGTCACGATCGCCGTCGCGCCCAGCGCGCCGACCACGACCGCCGTCGCGGCCGCGGCGAACCGACCCGTGCGACGGAGCATCACCGCGGCGAGCACGGTGACGGCGACGGCAACCAGCCATGCCAGCCCGTACACCCCACGGGCCGAGGAGCCGAGCTGGCTCCACAGCCGGATGCCGAACAGGTGCGCGACCGCCACGATCCCCCAGGACAGGACCACAGCCGAGATCAGCACCGGCACTCGGGGCCCTCGCCGGGGCGAGGACTGGCCGACACCGCTTTCCTTCGATTGCATCGGGCCATTGTCAACGCCGCCGACGGCGGGCGCGACCGCCGGTGCGCCACGACACAGAAGCGGTCACCGCCATCCCGAGGACGACCCGTGACCAGCACCAACCGGCGATATCGCGGCCGGTGAGGTTCAACACGAACCGGTTCACGGATCCGAATATTCAAGAATTCAATGATCTACACTCCTCGCCGCAAGGCCGCCGTCGATCCCGATGGCGGCCTTCCCGATCTATGGAGGACGAGTGTTTGGTTCCCGACGAGCCGGAGCGGCGGGGTCGTTGATGCACCGCGCCGCGGTCCTGGTCGCGGCGCCGGTCGTGATGACGATCCTGGCGTGGGACGCGGCACCGGCCACGGCGGCCGAGCCGCTGCCGGGGGCCGACCGGGACGCGGTCGTGCAGGTGGCGCTGGAGGGCGGCCCGGTGGAGGCGCGGGCGGCCCGGGACGCGCTGCTGGGTTCGGACGCGGATGTGCAGCGGTTCCTGGCCGAGGGCCGGACCCTGGCGCAGCTTGAGGACGACAAGGTACGCCTTGCCGAGTTGGTCTCCAGCAGCGGCCCGGCGATGACTCAGGCCGCGCAGACGGTCCTGGCCGGCTCGCCGGACGATGTCAAGAACTTCCTCAGCACCGGCTTCCGGGCCCCCTGGGAGCAGGATCTGCGGGTGCGGGCCGAGGACCTCAAGGTGACCGGCGGGCCGGCCACCGAGGTGGCGGCGCAGAAGGCGCTGTCCGGCGGCACGTCCGAGGTGCTCGACTTCCTGGTGACCGGCCAGTACGCCGCGCGTGAGCGGGACGACCGCGCTGAGGTGGCCGAGTTGATGGTCGCCGGGGGTCCGGTATTCGACGAGGCGGCGCAGGAAGCGCTGAACGGTTCCGCGGAGGACGTGCGGGAGTTCCTGGAGCGGGGGCAGGAACTGGCCCGCGCCCGCGACGACGAACTCATGTCGGTCAAGCAGCTGGTCGAGGTGGCCCGGCAGGCACAGGAAACCGCGACGGAACAGACCCAGGCCGCCAAGGAGGCCACGGCGCGCGCGGCGGTCCAGGCCCGGGAGGCCAAGCAGGCCGCGGAGAAGGCCGCCAGCGAAACCGCGGCGGCCAAGGGCTCGTCCGCCCAGGCTTCCGCGGCGGCCGCCCGCGCTGCGGGCGCGGCCAACCGCGCGGCGAACGCGGCGAGCGAGGCCATCGGTGCGGCCAAGGCGGCCAACAAGGCCGCCCGGAACGCGGCGAACGCGGCCTCCCGTTCCGCCACCGCCGCCTCGCGGGCCGGCCGCGCCGCCGCCAAGGCGCAACGCCTGGCGGCGGAGGCCAGGAAGGACGCCAAGAAGGCCCGCGCGGCGCGCGACGCGGCCATCGAGGTAAAGGAGTACGCCGATTCGGTGTCGCACTCGTTGGCCATCCCGAGGCTGGCCGGGGAGGCCGCCGACGCCGCGGCCGACGCCAACCGGAACGCGCGCAACGCCATGACCGACGCCCGCAAGGCTGCGGGCGCGGCCGATGAGGCCAGCAGGCAGTCCAACGTCTCCGGCAAGGAGGCGAAGCGGGCCCGGCGCGAGGCGGGTCGGGCTGACCGGCTGGCCCAGCAGGCGGACCGGGCGACCAGCAAGTCGGAGAACCTGGCCCGGCAGGCGGGCGCGGCCAGCCGGAACGCCGCGAAACTCGCCACGGACGCCGCCGCACACGCCGCGGCGGCAGCCGACGCCGCGAACGACGCGGCCGACCACGCCGGCCAGTCCCAGGACGCCGCGACGGAGGCCAAGGTCGCCGCGGCCGCCGCACAACGGGCCGCCGACACCGCGAGCGCGGCGGCCGAACAGGCCGATCTGGTCGAGAAGACCGCCCGGGAGGCCGACGCCCAGCGGCTCGCCATGCAGACCGAGGAGGACCTCGAAGAGGCCCGCCGGCTGCGCGAGGACGAGCAGGACGAGGAGGTGCCGCCGGCCTGGGACGCACCCGAGCAGGAGCGCGTCGACGCGGAGACGGCCCGGCTGCTGGCCGAGGCCACGGCGGCCGACGCCTCGGCGGAGGTCGTGCTGCGCAGCGGCCGAGCGGCGGCGCTGCGACTGATGGATTCCGCCGGGCCGTGGACGCAGGGCGCGGCGCAGGAGGCGCTGGCGGGTGACGAGGCGGACCTTCGGGAGTTCCTGACCAGTGGTCGGTCACGCGCGGCCGAGCAGGACGACCGTTCCCGGGTGGAAGACCTGGCCGAGGACGCCGAGAAGCCGGCTCTCAAGACCGCCGCCGAGGACGTACTCAAGAACGGTACGCACGAGCAGATCGTGCAGTTCCTCCGCTTTCCGAACTATCCGGGACGGGCCCGCGACGACCGCATCGCCATCTCCGACGTCATGGCTGCCGGCGGCGCCGCCACCAACGCGGCGGCGCAGAAGGCCCTCAAGGGGACTCCGGCCGAGGCGTACGCCTTCCTCCGAACTGGACAGTACGTGGCCGCGGAACGCGACAACCGGGACGCGATCGCCAGCATCATGGCCACCGGTGGACCGGAGGTGAACGCCTCCGCGCAGATCGCCCTCGCGGGCACTCGCGACATGGCTCGCCGTTTCATCGAGGTCGAGCAGTTCAAGGCGGCCGCCCGCGACGACGAGGCGACAACCCACGCGGAGACCGTGCGCCGCTACGTCGACGAGGCGCGCGGCTACGCGTCGCAGGCCGAGACCGACGCGGCCAACGCCGCCCTGATGGCGGCCCGGGCACAGGGCTTCGCCGACGAGGCCAAGCGTCAGGAGGACCGGGCGAAGCGCGCGAGCCAGAGCGCGCAGAACTACGCGGACAGCGCCGCCCGTTCGGCGGCGAGCGCCAAGAAGTCGGCCGGTGCGGCCCAGGCGTCGGTGAAGAAGGCCCGCAAGGCCGCGGACGACGCCAAGATCTCCGCGAAGAAGGCGGACCGGTCGGCCGACCGTGCCGAGGCGTCCGCGGCGAAGGCCAGGTACTACGCGAAGAAGGCGCGCGGGTCGGCGCGGGACGCCCGGGCCGCGGCCAGGCGGGCCGGCAAGGACGCCAAGGCCGCGGCGAAGGCCGCCGCCGACGTGTACTACCTGGAGGCGCGGAACGCGGGGAAGACCGGCGATCCCTACTACGTCGCGCTCAACTACATCTACGACGAGATGGTCACCAACAGCTCCAGCTCGCTGGTGCGGAACATCGCCGACCTCAACCGGAGAATGATTTCGGAGGGCTGCCTCAGCTGCAAGAAGGACGCCCTCATGGACTGGGCTCTGAAGGTCGGGGTCAACAAGGACTGGGACCACAAACCCAAGATTTTGAAGATGCTCCGCATGAATCCGGACGAGAAGTACTTCGACACCTGGTACACCCCGGTCCCGGACACCGACAAGAAGCTGCTCATCGATGTGTGGTCGAACATCCACTACGGGTACGTCGGCAAGTTCGCCGGCTTCACCGACCTGGAACTGATGGTGGGCCAGAAACTCCCGGGCACCGGCAACAGGGATCCCGGAGACGACCGGTCGGTGCGGCTCGGTTTCGGCCTCTACCGCGACATGGGTGTCGGAATCACCACGACCGCTCTGGACACCCGCGTCCGGAACAGCATGGACGGTTGGGCCCACGACACCACTTATCACGTCAAGCCGCGCTGAGTGAGAGCTCCACATGTCCGTTGGTACGAAGATAGACAGGATGGAAGGTAAGTAATGCGTTCACGTCTGCTGACGTTCGGTCTGGTAACGGCCGCCGTGGCCGGGGTCGCCGCGGTTCCCGCATTCCAGATGGCGGCTTCCGCGAGGGCCGCGGCGGAACCCACGTCGCTGGTTGAGGACTACTCGTACCCGGGGGCGGCGGAGATCGAGGCCAAGGGCGGTCCCAAGCTGCTCGCCGGTGACGGTCGGATCACCTACGTGGACACGTGCGACGAAAACGACCTGACCCAGATCAAGCTGGAAACGCTGTCGAACGACGTCTGCTTCGCGGTCAAGGGCGACACGGGATGGCTGAGCCTCCGCGTCGACGCCGTGTTCCTGCTCGGCGCGGGCGACCAGCATGTCTCGGCGAAGGTCGAGGGAATGCCGGAGGCCATCGAGGTGGCGGAGGGTACGTCGCAGCCGGTCCGCGCGGCCGACCCGACGCGGCGCGGCATCGTCGTGGAGTTGCGGGCAACGCCCACCAAGTAATGCGTATGCGGTGGCCCACCGTTCGGCGGTGGGCCACCGCACCGTTTCACGGTCCGTTACAGATACATGCCGGTGCGGTGTTCGCCGTCGGTGCGACCCGCGGGCTTGTCGCCCTCGCCGAAGAAGCGCTTGCCGCCGAACTCGCCGTGCAGCCGGTCGTCCAGTTCGTCCGCGAGGCCGGTCATCACCTGCACCGCCAGCATGAGGTGGGTGGCCTGGAAGTTGCGGCCGAACACCGGGATGGACGCCCACACGGTGTCCTGGGCGCAGTACAGGCGGCCGATCGGCATGCGGTTGGTCAGCTCGGAGAGCTTGACGTACAGCTGCTCGGTCGGCTCGACCTCGGTGAGGATCGGGGAGAACACGTCCACCAGCGGCGGATTGTCGCGGACCCGCACGAACACCATCGCCGACCCGGCCCGGATTCCGATGTCGCCGTCGGTGTCGACCTGCAACTGGTCCACTGTGGTCTTCGACATCGTGGCGACGACCGTGCGGACCCGTTCCTCCAGCGGGACGACCTCGTCGGCCGCGTTGGCCAGCGCCTCGGTCAGCACGCCGTCGTCGTCGAGGTCGGCGAGATCGAGGGCGTGGCCGATGCTCGGCTCGTGCCGGGCCGTGCCCAGCGGCGCGGTGTCGAGGGGCTCGTCCTCCTCGTCGTGCACCAGGTAGACCAGGAACGCGGGGTGCGGCGCGCCGTACACGTCGCGCAGCGTGCGGGTGACGATCGTGGCGAGCCGGTTCGCGCCCGACACCTCGGTGCGCAGCCCGAACGAGTCGCCGGAGCCGGGCAGCACGCCCGGCGGCGACCAGCCGAGCGCGACCAGGTCGGCCACCGCGGAGCGGTCCATCCGGAAACCCTCGGGCAGCGCGGCGTTGCCGACCGCGAGCGCCTCCACGACGCCGCCCTCCAGCAGCCGCAGGCTCACCGAGTAGATGGCGGCCCCGGTGCCGGAGGCGGTGGGGTCGAGGGTGAGGTCGACGTGCGCGCCGGGGGAGAGGGTCGGCAGCAGCGCACCGAGCGCGCCGGCGAACTCGCGCCAGGCCTCGGTCACCTTGGCCCGCAGGTCCGCCGTCGTCGGCTCGTCGAGCAGGGCCCCTTCGGCCTGCTCGTGCCCGTCATCCACGGTCATGATCCGCCACCTCCGTCCCCGCCACCCTACCGAGCGGCGGGCCGGGCGATCAGGGGGTCGGTGGGTCGGCGACGCTGGGCTGCGCCCCGGCGCGATGCGGCCAGGCCAGGGCCAGCGCCCGGATCCGCGCGGCCACGTCGGCCGGGTCGGCGCCGCGCCCCACGGCCAGGCCCATCAGGTACGCCGTGACCGGCGCACCCGGTCGCAGCACCTGGTGTGCGACGTCGCGGGCGACATCGAGCACCGCCGAGGTGTCGACCTCGGTGGGTGGCACACCGATCTCGGCGCCCGCCGCGGTCACCCAGGCCTCCAGGTCATTCATCGTTCTCGCTCCCCTGCCGCCCGGTCGACCGGTTGGCGCTGGTCATCGGGTCGGTCCGCCGGGCGGGGTGCCCGCACTCATCGGGCCCACTGCTCGGCCGCGCGCAGGTCGTCGTCGGTGTCGCAGTCGAACCAGGGCGGCGGGCCGGGTCGCCGCCAGGACACGTCCATGAAGCTCAGCTCGTCGAGCAGCTCGCGCATGGCGGCGCCGTGCAGGTCGCCCCGTTTGCTGGCCAACCGGTCGACGGCCGCGCGCAGCGGGGCCGTACGCCACACACCGCACAGCGACTGACGGCGGCCCTCGGCGTCGCGGTACAGCGCACCCTGCATGGGCGCGGACTCGACCGTCAGACGCAACACATCGATCGCCTCGCCGGTCAGCAGCGGAAGGTCCGCGGCCAGCAGCGCGGTCAGCGACACGTCCGCCGGGACGAGGGCCAGCCCCGCCGCCGTGGCCGCCACCGGGCCACCGCCGGGCGGGTCCTCGCGGGTCGAGTCGACGTGTACGGGCAGGTCCGGGGGCACGGGGCCGACCACCACGCGCGGGTCGGCGTCGTGCACCGCGGCGAGCACCCGGGTCAGCATGGACTGCCCAGCGACCGTCAATGCCGGCTTGTCCGCACCACCCATCCGACTCGCCGCACCACCGGCCAGAACCACCGCAGCAAATCCCCCCACGTACGTACCGTATCCCGGCGGGGACAGGAGCGTGACCGCACTCCGAACCCGGCCGCGGCCCGGCATAGGGTCGGACCATGGCGCGCACGATGAACCGGCGACCGGTGCTCCGCATCGATCTCGACGCGGCGGGCGCGCCCCGGCACCGGCCGGACGACCTGGCAGCCGAGGAGCCGCTGGAGATCCGGGTCGGTCGGGCACCGCTGGCGGTCACCATGCGCACCCCCGGCCAGGACATCGATCTCGCGCTGGGCTTCCTGTTCACCGAGGGCGTCATCCGGGAGGCCACGGATGTGGTCACCGCGCAGCTCTGCGCCGGTACCGACGAACCGAACACGTACAACGTGATCGACGTGGTGCTCGGCGCGGACGTGCCCCCGCCGGTGACCGATCCGAGCCGGAACTTCACCACCACGAGCGGGTGTGGTGTGTGCGGGAAGGCCAGCATCGACGCCATCCGGACCCGGTCCCGGTTCGCGCTCGCCGAGGACCCGGTCGCGATCCCGGCGCGGGTGTTCGCCGAACTGCCCGGCCGCCTGCGCGCGGCACAGCGCACGTTCGCGCGCACCGGCGGGCTCCACGCGGCCGGGCTGTTCGACGCCGACGGCACGCTGGTCGTGTTGCGTGAGGATGTGGGGCGGCACAACGCCGTCGACAAGGTGGTCGGGTGGGCGCTGCGGGAGGGCCGGCTGCCGCTGCGCGGGCACGCGCTGCTGGTGTCCGGCCGCGCTAGCTTCGAGCTGACCCAGAAGGCGTGGATGGCCGGGCTCCCCGTGCTGGCCGCCGTGTCGGCGCCCAGCACACTGGCCGCGGAGCTGGCCGAGGAGGCCGGGATGACGCTGGTGGGATTCCTGCGTGGTCGCTCCATGAACGTCTACACCGCCCCCCACCGCGTCACGCTCTGACCTTTCGCGGATCGCCGCCGGGATCGTCCGGGTCGGTGACGCGCGGCCAGCCCCGTACGGCGGCCGGGTCGAGCGCGTAGTCGAGCACGTCCTCCAGCAGGCGCGCCATCGGATAGCGCGGGTCCCGCAGCAACGCCCGGTCCACCGCGACGCGTGCGAGCGCGCCCATCCCCGCCCGCCACGCCGCGAAACCGAGCAGGCAGGCGGGCGCCAGCAGGTACTGCGGCTCGACCCGGCGCAGCACGTCCGTCCACATCGCCACGCGCCACGGCTCCGTGCCGATGCGTTCCCACGCGTAGTCACGCACCGGCAGGTGTATCAGCAGCACCCCGAGCCACGCGACGTCGTCGTCACCCGGCCGCCGGCCCGATCGGTAGCACCGCTCCGCCGCCCGGACCGCCGTACGGCCGGAGTGGCGGACCAGGCGGGCGAAGCCGGCGTCGTGCAGGTCCCGGGCCATGAGGTCGGCCAGGCGCCCCTGGGCCCGGGCGGTGGCGGCGGTCATCGCCACGCGTTCGGCGCCCGCCACGGAGCCGACCTGGTCGACGAGGGCGGCCCGGTCCGGCAACGCCACCTGGCCCGCGTACGTGGCGGCGGCCGCGACCGCGCTGTTCTGGGGTGGGCACGGGAGTCCCTCGGGCGGGCAGCACTCGGGCTCGGCGCACCGGTACGACCAGTACCGCCCGTCGGTGACGCGCAGCTCGTCGTGCACCACCAGCCCCTGGCGGCGCAACGCCTCGGCGGTGCGTGTCACGGCGGGGGTGACCCGTGCGGCCGGGCCGTACCCGATGACCGTGGCACCGTCGACGCCCTGGCGGGCCACGACCTCGGCCACGTGGTCGGCGTCAGCGCGCAGCTCGTCGGCCGGCTGGTCCGGGCCGGGGAGGTCGTGGCGGGCGGCGAAGCGCACGCGCGGCCCACGGAAGGCGACCACCGTGACGCTGTCGGCCGGGTGGAAGCCGAGCAGGTACGGCACCGCCGCGATGAGCTCGGCCGGACTGCTGACCTTGAGGGTGCACTCGGGTGTCATGCGGGGCAGCGTGGCGCGGCCGCGACCACCCGGGTGTGCCGATCGCCGGGCCTGTGGACGACACGCCCGTCATCCACAGGCACGGAGCGTGACCGCCCAGGTCAGGCGCGATCGCGGGTGGGCTGGCGGCCGGGCATCGCCAGTCGCAGTCGCGGTCGCGGTCGCGGTCGCGGTCGACCAGCATCGGGGTCAGCGTCCGGCGCGACGGCCGAGCCGCTCACGCGGTCGCCGTCACCCCGCGCCGGTCAGGACCGGAACGACAGCTCGTGCAGTTCGACGCTGTCGGGCTGCCACGCGTGGGTGTCGCGGCCCAGGTCGAGGGTCAGCTCGATCGCGGACACGACGTTGTACCCGGCCGCGTGCAGGCTGCGGATGGCCTCGACGTTGCGCGACTCAGGCGAGATCGTCAGCGACTTCATGTTGCGCCGCCGGGCCTCGTCGGCCACATGCCGCAGCAGTTTGCGACCCACCCCCTTGTGCCGGTGGGTCGAGGTGACCACGATCGGCTCGACCTCGCCCGCCCGGCCCCGGATGACCAGCCCGACCAGGCCGATCACGCCGTCGTCCGCGTGGTCGGCGACCCAGACGCCGCCCAGGTCGAGCCGGGTGAGGTACTCCTCGAACTCGGCTCCGCCGTCGTCACCCTTGCCGTTCGCGGTGCCGTACATGCTCGTGTGCTGGCGGGTCAGCTCAGACCACAGGCGGCGTGCCGCACTGTGATCGGTCGGCCGGTACGAACGCACTGTGACAGGGTCCATGCCGACATTTTGGCTCCGAATCGGGCAGCTCGTAACCCGAAGTGGAAGATGAGGGCGTGGATCTGGCGTACCTGCGCGCGCACCCGCAGCACCTCCCGACATTTCTCACCCATCAGCGCATCCGGGAGACCCCGGTGGGCGGCGGCGACGTGTGCCACGCCGCCCGCCTGACCTTGGACGACGGCACGTCACTGTTCGCGAAGACGTGGCCGCGTGGCGCCCCGCCGGAGGGCTTCTTCGCGGCCGAGGCGAACGGGCTGCGCTGGCTGGCCGAGGCGGGCGCCGTGCCGGTGCCGGAGGTGCTGGCGGCGTTGCCGGATCTGCTGGCGCTGGAGTGGGTAGAGCCGGGGACGGCCACCCCGGCGGCGGCCGAGCGGTTCGGGCGGGAGCTGGCCGAGCTGCACCGCGCGGGGGCGCCCTGGTTCGGCGCGGGGTGGGCCGGGTTCATCGGCCCGCTCGCGCAGGACAATTCGGCCTCGGGCGGGCCCTGGTCGAGCTGGTTCGGCGAGCACCGGCTGCGCCCGTACCTGAAGATCTCGGCCGATCGCGGCGCCCTGCCGGCGGCGGACGTCGCGGCCGTGGAGCGCGTCATCGCCGACCTGCCGGGGTACGGCCCGGACGAGCCGCCGTCCCGGCTGCACGGCGACCTGTGGCCGGGCAACGTGCTGTGGGCCGCCGACGGCCGCGCGTGGCTGGTCGATCCGGCGGCACACGGCGGGCACCGGGAGACCGACCTCGCGCAGCTCGCGCTGTTCGGCGGGGCGCCGCACCTGGATCGGATCCTGGATGCGTACGCGGAGACCTGGCCGCTGGCCGACGGCTGGCGGGCGCGGGTGCCCGTGCACCAGCTCCACCTGCTTCTCGTTCACACTGCCGTGTTCGGGGAGTCCTACCGCGCGGCGGTGCGCGATGCCGCTGACCTGGCCCGTCGCGCCTGAGCGCTGTGGTACTGGTCGCCGGGCTGCGGAATTGTCGGTGCGACGGGCTAGATTCGACCGGTGAGCGAGGGTGGGTCGGTGATCCGCACCGCCGGGCAGGTCGAGACCGCCGAGCGGATCAAGACCGCTGGGCAGGTCGACACCGCGGAGCGGGTCGGTGGGGCTGGGTTTCTCGGCGCGGTCGGAACCGCCGAGTCCCTCAGCGCGGCCGCCACCACCGGGCGGATCGACACGGCTGAGCTTGCCGGCGCACCGGGGCCGGTTGAGCCGGCGGGGTCGGCTGAGCACACCCCGGCGCACGAGCACAGCGGATCGGCTGAGCACCCCCCGGTGGCCGAGCGGGCCACTGCCGGGGCGCTGGCGGATCGGTTCGGGCGGGTGGCGACCGATCTGCGGGTCTCGCTGACGGATCGCTGCAATCTGCGCTGTTCGTACTGCATGCCCGAGGAGGGCCTGGCCTGGCTGCCCCGGCAGCAGCAGCTCACCGACGACGAGGTGCACCGGCTGGTGCGGATCGCGGTGGAGCGCCTCGGGGTGACCGAGGTGCGGTTCACCGGCGGCGAGCCGCTGATCCGGCCCGGGCTGGTCGGCATCGTGGCCGCGGCCGCGCGGTTGTCCCCACGGCCCCGGCTGTCCGTCACCACGAACGGCATCGGGCTCGACCGGCTGGCACCGGCGCTGCGCGACGCCGGCCTGGAGCGGGTCAACGTCTCCCTCGACACCCTGTCCCCGGAGCGCTTCCAGCGGCTGACGCACCGGGACCGGCACGCCGATGTGCTGGCGGGGCTGCGGGGCGCGGCTGCCGCCGGGCTCACCCCCGTGAAGATCAACACCGTGCTCATGCGCGGCGTCAACGACGACGAGGCGCCCGCGCTGCTGCGATTCGCGCTGGAGCACGGGTACGAACTGCGCTTCATCGAGCAGATGCCGCTGGACGCGCAGCACGGGTGGGACCGGCACACCATGGTCACCGCTGCGGAGATCCTCGACGCGCTGGCACCGTTCGGCCTGAAACCCGACTCGGTTTCACGTGGAACCGCCCCGGCCGAGACCTGGTTCGTGCCGGGCTGGTCGGCGGCGGACGGCGGCCCGGCCCGGGTCGGCGTGATCGGCAGCGTGACCCGGCCCTTCTGCGGCGACTGCGACCGCACCCGGCTGACCGCGGACGGCCAGGTTCGCAACTGCCTCTTCGCCCGCGAGGAGTCCGACCTGCGGGCGCTCCTGCGCGGCGGCGCGGACGACACGACGATCGCCCGGGCCTGGCAGACCGCGATGTACGGCAAGCGGGCGGGGCACGGCATCGACGATCCGACCTTCCTGCAACCAGCGCGGCCGATGTCGGCGATCGGAGGCTGACCGGTGTTGACCGTCCGCTACTTCGCCGGGGCGCGCGCCGCGTCCGGGGTCAGCACCGAGAGCGTCGGCGCGAGCTCGCTCGACGACCTCGTGGACCAGCTCACCGCCCGGCACGGTGAACGCCTCGCGGTGGTGCTCAAGGCGGCCAGCTACCTGGTCGACGGCCTGCAGTGCCACGACCGTGCGGCGGCGCTGCCGGCCGCGGCGACCGTGGACGTCCTGCCGCCGTTCGCGGGCGGATGACCGTGATCGCATTCCTCGCCGTGGTCCTCGCCGTCCTCGGGCTGATCCACCTGTACCTGTGGAAGCGCCTCGTCCGTGACCCGCTGCGCCCGGGTCGGTCCCGGCGGATCGGCGCGGCCGTGGCGGTCCTGCTGGCGGTGCTCGCCCCGGCCACCCTCTTCCTGACCCGGGGCGGCAACGCCGAGTGGATCGGCTGGGTGGGGTATCTGTGGATCGCGCTGATGTTCTACCTGCTCGTGGTGCTGGCGGTGCTGGAGGTGCCGCGACTGCTGATCGGCCTGTGGCTGCGCCGCCGGGCCGTGTCCGGGCGCCCGGCAGGTGAGCCGGTCACGGTCGCCGCGTCGATTGCGCTGCCCGCCCGCGATCCCGGCCGGTTGGAAACGACCCCGGACACCGGGACGATCCACGACACAAGCGGACCGGCCGAGGACACCGGCAGACCGCCCCATGACGCCAGCGGACCGGCCGAGGACGCCGGCAGACCGCCCCATGACGCCAGCGGACCGGCCGAGGACGCCGGGATCGACCGGCGGCTGCTGCTGGCGCGCGGCGCGGCGATCTTCGCCGGGCTTACGGCGGCCGGCATCACCGGGTACGGCGTCCACACCGCGCTCGGGCCGCCGCAACTGGACCGGGTCCGGATTCCCCTGGCCAAGCTGCCCCGCGGACTGGACGGCACCCGGTTGGCGGTGGTGTCCGACATCCACCTCGGCCCGCTGAGCGCCTCCCACCACGTCGGCCGCATCGTCGACATCATCAACTCGCTGGACGCGGACGTGGTCTGCATCGTCGGCGACCTCGTCGACGGCAGCGTGGCGGAGCTGGGCCGGTACGCCGAGCCCCTGGCGCGGATCACGTCCAGGCAGGGCGCCTACTTCGTGACCGGCAACCACGAGTACTACCGGCCGGACTACCAGGAATGGGTGGCGGAGGTCGCGCGGTTGGGCGTACGCCCGCTGCAGAACGAGCGTGTCGCGCTCGGCGGGCTGGACCTGGCCGGGGTCAACGACCTGGCCGGGGTGGAGTACGGGGAGGGTCCGGACTTCCGCAAGGCGCTCGGTGACCGGGACCCCGCCCGCCCCGTGGTGCTGCTGGCACACCAGCCGGTGCAGGTCCACGAGGCCGCCGGCTACGGCGTGGACCTCCAGTTGTCCGGCCACACCCACGGCGGCCAGCTGGCGCCGTTCAACCTGGTCGTCAAGGCCGCGGGCCAGCCGGTGGTCAGCGGCTACGGCGAGGTCGACGGCGTGCCGCTGTACGTGACCAACGGCGCGGGCTTCTGGGGGCCGCCGGTGCGCGTCGGCGCCCCGCCGCAGGTGACGCTCGTCGAGTTGCGTACCCCGTGACAGTGAATTCGCGGCGTTGCCCGGTGCCGGGCACGGCCACGGTCGAGGATGCGTAGTTGACCGGCCTGCCCGCGCGGCCCCGGCTGCGCCACGGTGCAGCCGGTCATCCGCGCGTGGATCGAATGGGTCACTCCGCGCGTGGCGGCGCGCGCGTACAGGTGTGCCCGTGACAGGATGCGGCGTGCCCTCGTTCAGCGCAGGGTCCTCGGTCACCGCGGACACGTACGTCGCGGACCTGCACATTCACTCGAAGTATTCGCGCGCCTGCAGCCGTGACCTCACGCTGCCCAACCTCGCCTGGTGGGCCCGCCGCAAGGGCATCGCGGTGCTCGGCACGGGCGACTTCACGCATCCGGCGTGGTTCGAGCACCTCCGGCAGAGCCTGGTGCCCGCCGGGGCGGGCCTGTTCCGGCTCACCGACGACCTGCGGGCGGGCGTCGAGCAGCGCCTGCCGGGTTCGTTGCGGGACACCCCCGAGGCGACCTTCATGCTCAGCGTCGAGATCTCGACGATCTACAAGCGGGACGACCGCACCCGTAAGGTGCACCACCTGATCTACATGCCCGATCTGGACGCGGCGGCGCGGTTCAACACCGCGCTCGGCCGGGTCGGCAACCTGACCGCCGACGGCCGCCCGATCCTGGGCCTGGACTCCCGCGACCTGCTGGAGATCACGCTGGAGGCCAGCCCGGACGCCTACCTGGTGCCCGCACACATCTGGACCCCGTGGTTCTCCGCGCTCGGCTCGAAGTCCGGCTTCGACGCGATCGCGGACTGCTACGCCGACCTGGCCGAACACATCACCGCCGTGGAGACCGGCCTGTCGTCGGACCCGGAGATGAACTGGCGGGTGTCCAGCCTGGACCGCTACCGCCTGGTGTCCAACTCGGACGCGCACTCCCCGGCCGCGCTGGCCCGCGAGGCGACCCTGTTCACCGGCACCCCGGACTACTTCGCGATCAAGGACGGGCACACCCTCGCGGGCACGATCGAGTTCTTCCCGGAGGAGGGCAAGTACCACGCGGACGGCCACCGCGCCTGCGCGGTGAACTGGGAGCCCGCCCGTACCCGGGAGGCCGGCGGCCGGTGCCCGGAGTGCGGCAAGCCGCTGACGGTCGGGGTGCTGAGCCGGGTCGAGGACCTGGCCGACCGCCCGCCGGGCGCGGGACGGCGCCCGCAGCGGGTCGAACACCTCATCCAGCTGCACGAGATCCTCGGCGAGATCAGCGGCGTCGGCCCGAAGTCCAAGACGGTCGAGGCGCAGCTCAACCACCTCGTCGCCACGCTCGGCACCGAGCTGGGCATGCTGCGTACGGTGCCGCTGGACGCGATCGGGCAGGCGGGTGGTGAGCACCTGCGCGAGGCGATCGACCGGCTGCGCCGGGGCGCGGTCCGCCGGATCCCGGGCTACGACGGCGAGTACGGCGTGATCACCCTGTTCGAGCCGGGGGAGCTGCGCAACCGGGCGAGCGCCCCGCAGGTGGAGACGCTGTTCGACGTGCCCGCCGCGGCGACCGTCCCGCATCAGCGGCGCTCCGAGCCGCAGCTCGGCAAGGTGCCCACGCCGAAGGTCCGGGAACCGCGCAAGACCGTACCGGCCCCGGCACCACCGCTGCCCCCGCCGCCGAGCCCGCACGAGCCGTTCGAGCCGATGCTGGCCGGGATGGAAGAGGTCGGCACGGGGCTGCTCGACCGGCTGGACGCGATGCAGCGGGTGGCCGCCTCCGCGCCGGGCGGGCCGCTGCTGATCGTGGCCGGTCCAGGTACGGGCAAGACGCGCACGCTGACGCACCGCATCGCGTACCTCTGCGCGGAGCTGGGGATCTTCCCCGAGCGCTGCCTCGCGATCACGTTCACCCGGCGGGCCGCCGAGGAACTGCGGGTACGGCTGTCCGGGCTGCTCGGTGACGCCGCCGAGGACATCACGGTCGGCACGTTCCACGCGGTCGGGCTGACCATCCTCGCGGAGAACGCCAAGGCGGCCGGGCTGAGTCCGGGGTGGCGGATCGCGGACGACGCCGAACGGGACGCCGTCCGGGAACAGGCCGGTGACGACGCGACCGCGTACGGGAAGCTGCTGCGCCAACGCAACCTGGTCGACCTGGACGACCTGCTCACCCTCCCGGTCGCCGTGCTGCGCGAGGATCCCGCGCTGGTGCAGCAGTACCGGGACCGGTGGCGCTGGATCTTCGTGGACGAGTACCAGGACGTCGACGAGGTGCAGTACGAGCTGCTGCGCCTGCTCAGCCCGGCCGACGGCAACCTGTGCGCGATCGGCGACCCGGACCAGGCGATCTACTCGTTCCGCGGCGCCGACGTGGGGTACTTCCTGCGCTTCTCGCAGGACTTCACGGATGCCCGGCTGGTCCGGCTGACCCGCAACTACCGCTCGTCGGCGCCGATCCTGGCGGCGGCGGTGCAGGCGATCGCGCCGAGCTCGCTGGTGCGCGGGCGGCGGCTCGACCCGGCCCGGCTCGACCCCGAGGCGCCGCTGGTGGGGCGCTACCGCGCCGGCTCGGCGGCCGACGAGGCCGACTTCGTGGTCCGTACGGTCGACGAGCTGGTGGGCGGGCTGTCGCACCGTTCGCTCGACTCCGGACGCGTCGACGGGCGCGCGGTCGTCCCGGGCGCGGTGTCCTTCTCGGACATCGCGGTGCTGTACCGCACGGACGCCCAGTCGGGGCCGATCGTGGCGGCGCTCTCGCGCGCCGGGGTGCCCGTACAGAAACGGTCCCACAACCGGCTGCGCGACCACGCCGGCGTGCAGGTGCTGGCCCGCGAGCTGCGCCACGCGGACGGCCTGGGCGGCTCGCTGGCGGCCCGGGTGAAGCTGACCGCGCAGGTCCTCGCCCAGCGGTACGCGGCACCCACGCTGGACGCCGAACAACTCGCCCCGGAGGACATCTGGGCCGCCGCGGACCTGCTCACGCCGCTGGCGCAGCGGATCGGCGACGACCTGCCCCGCCTGCTGCAGGAGATCGCGACGGGCGCCGAGGTGGACGCGCTGGATCCGCGCGCGGAGGCGGTGAACCTGCTGACCCTGCACGCGGCGAAGGGCCTGGAGTTCCCGGTCGTGTTCCTGGTGGGCTGCGAGGACGGGCTCCTTCCGCTGCGCTGGCCGGGGGCGGCGGCCGACGCCGAACAGACCGCGGAGGAGCGGCGGCTGTTCTTCGTGGGCCTGACCCGGGCCCAGGACCGGCTGTACGTGACGCACGCGGCGCGCCGGTTCCGGCACGGCAGCGAACGGGAGCAGGCGCCGACGCCGTTCCTCGACGCGATCGACGCGGGACTGTTCGAGCGGATGGGGGACACGGTCCCGTCCCGGCCACGCGACCGCCAGCTCCGGCTGCTGTAGCCCGACCGGCGGGCCGGTGCGTCAGGCCGCCACCACGCCAAGGAGGGCACCGGCCAGCAGAGCCGGTGCGTCAGGCCGCCACCACGCCAAGGAGGGCACCGGCCAGTAGGGCCGGGCCGAGTGGCAGGGCCGTACCCCGGCGGGCCCGGGCGGTGACCAGCAGAAACACGGCCACCGGGCCGTTGACCAGGTGCGGTGCGATCATCCCGGCGGCGACGGCCGGCCAGCCGAGAAAGCCGAGCGGGAAGGCGAGGAGCGCGGCCAGCTTCACGTCGCCGAAACCCAGTCCCTGCCGGGGCAGCAGCGCCACCATCAGGTACGCCGCACCGGCCAGTCCCGCCGCGGCGGCGGCCCGCGCCAGCCGCCCGGGCTCCCCGCCGACGAGCGCCAGCAGCACGAGTGGCGGCACGACGACGGCGGCCAGCGCGCCGACGAGCGGGTCGGGCAGCCGCAGGCAGCGCAGATCCACCGCGGCCAGCAGCACGCCGAGCGGCACGGCCGGCAGCAGCGCGGGCAGCACCGCAACGGTCCCCAGCGCGAGCGCCAGTAACGCGGCGGCGAGCCCACCAGCGGCCACCATGGCCAGCGGGCCGGTCGGCACCGGCGAGGCCCGGTGGAACGCCCGTCCCGGGCACGAGCTGCCGACGCGCACCCACCCGCGAAGCCCGGCGGGAAAGGGCCGACCGCACCCGGCGCAGGCCGACCGCGGCGCAACCCCGAACGGGACGGCCAGCCGGTACGCCACCCGGGGCAGAAAGGCGCTCGCGGCGGCGCCGTATCCGGACGCGAGAATGACGATGGGTAACGACATGACCGTGGACCGTATCGGCGGTGGGACCGACCGGCGGGTCGGGTTGCCGACAGCGGCATTCGTTCGTGCGTTTGTCGCCGGAATGATCCCTGGTCGGCGCGATTCCGGGACGGAACGCGGAGCCGCCGCACGCTACGGTGGCGTACAGCGAACGTGCGCCAGGAGGACCCCGATGACGCAGAACGGCCCGTACTCCGGGCGGCCGTGGCCCGCCGGTGGATCGCCGGGGTCCGACGAGCCGTACACGGAACCGGCCGACCCCTGGGGCGAGCACCCCACGGCTGCGGCACCGGAGGGTGGCTGGGGTGCCCATCCGGTCTCGACGCCGACCGACACCGGTTCCTCGACCGGATATCCCCAGCCGTACACGCCTGCGCCGACCGGCGCGCCCACGGCGTGGCCGCCGCCGGGCGGGCCGCAGCCGCGCCGCCGCAACGCCCCGATCATCGCCCTGGTGGTGGTGCTGGGTCTGTTGATCTGCGGCGGTCTCGCGACGACCGCGTGGCTGATCAGCCGGGACACGGGGCGCAAGTCGCAGTCCGGCGCGCTGGCGACCCCGAGTGCCGCCGCCACGGGCGTGGGGGTGGAGCCTCGCAGCAGCGAGGATGCCCGCTTCGTGGCGAAGGGGCAGTGTGTCCGCAACGAGGGGAGTGGCGACTCTCCCATCATGAAGATCACCCCGTGCGCCTCCGGCACGTACGAGGTGCTCAAGCGGGTCGACGGGCGCACCACCGGGGAAGACGACGCCAAGGTCAAGTGCAGCAAGGTCCCCCGGTACACCAAGTGGTACTTCTACGACAGCGAGCTGGACAGCCTCGACTTCGTCCTGTGCCTGCGCGAACGGTAGGTCGATCTAGCGGTTTCTAGCTCATGCGCTAGAGAACGTTAGAAGGGTGTCGAGTCCCGTCTCTAGCAATTCGGCTAGACAGCCCGATACGGTGCTATCCGTGGATCCGGTACGGAACCCGTACGCTCCCGGCGCCGGGCAGCGACCCCCCGAGCTGGCCGGTCGCGGCCGGGAACTCGACGCGTTCGAGGTCGTCCTCGAACGGGTCGCCCGCGCCCGCCCCGAACGCAGCCTCGTCCTGACGGGACTGCGCGGCGTCGGCAAGACCGTCCTGCTCAACACGCTGCGCTCGGCCGCGATCGGCCGCCTGTGGGGCACCGGCAAGATCGAGGCACGCCCGGACCAGTCGCTGCGCCGCCCCCTGTCCGGCGCGCTGCACATGGCGATCCGGGAGCTGACCCCGCACCATCGCAACCCCGACCGGGTGGACGAGGTGCTCGGCGTGCTGAAGGCGTTCGCGTTGCGGGCCAGCGACTCCGGCGCCAAGCTGCGCGACCGGTGGGCGCCCGGCATCGACGTGCCGCCCGCCCGAGGCCGCGCCGACTCCGGCGACATCGAGATCGACCTCGTGGAACTGTTCACCGACGCCGCGTCGCTGGCCACCGACGTGGGCACCGGCATCGCGCTGTTCATCGACGAGATGCAGGACCTGGGGCCCGCCGACGTCTCCGCGCTCTGCGCCGCCTGCCACGAACTGTCCCAGCTCGGCGCCCCGCTGATCGTGGTCGGTGCCGGGCTGCCGCACCTGCCCGCCGTGCTCTCCGCCGCCAAGTCGTACTCGGAGCGGCTCTTCCGGTACCAGCGCATCGACCGGCTGGACCGGATCGCCGCCGACCACGCCCTGTGCGCCCCGGCCGCCCGCGAGGAGGTCGCCTACGAGCCCAAGGCGCTGGACCTGCTCTACGAGAAGTCCGGCGGGTACCCGTACTTCGTGCAGGCGTACGGAAAGGCGACCTGGGATCACGCGCCCACCTCGCCGATCACCGCCGCGGACGTCCGGGTGGCCGCCCCGGAGGCGGAGGCCGAACTCGCGGTCGGGTTCTTCGGCTCGCGGTTCGAGCGGGCCACGCCGGCCGAGCGGGAGTACATGCGCACCATGGCCGCGCTCTCCGGCGAGGCGGCCGACGACATGGACGCCGCGGTCCCCACCGCCGACATCGCGGGCGCCCTGGGCCGCCGCCCGGCCAGCCTGTCACCCGCCCGCGACGCGCTCATCAAGAAGGGGCTGATCTACTCGGGCGGGCGCGGCACGGTCGCGTTCACCGTCCCGCACTTCGGCCGCTACCTCAGGACACAACCGGCATGATCCGCCCGGTCCGGGTATAACCAGCGTATGAAGCCCGTACGCAGCGCAGCCCGCGCCATGCTCGGCGCCATCTTCATCACCAGCGGGGTCCGCATCGTCCTTGACCCCGGCTCCCGGGTCGACATGGCCAAGAAGGTCACCGACCACGTCAGCCCGCTGATCGAGCGGGTGGACCCGCGGCTGCCCAGCGACGCGACCAGCCTGGTCCGCCTCAAGGCCGCCAGCGACGTGGTCGCGGGCCTGCTGCTCGTCAGCGGCCGGCTCACCCGCCCGGCCGCGGCGGTGCTGGCCGCGGGGCTGATCCCCACGACCCTGGCCGGGCATCCCTTCTGGACGATGTCCGAGCCGGAGCGCGGGCAGCAGCGGATCCACTTCCTCAAGAACCTCGGCCTGCTCGGCGGGCTGCTGCTGGCCGCGTCGGACACCGAGGGCAGGCCCGGCCTGCGGTACCGCACCTCGCACGCGGTCGACCGCTCGCAGCGTACGGTGCAGCGCTCGGTGCGCCGCGCGGTGCGCACCGCGAAGCGGGAGGCGAAGATCGCGGCGGCGTCGGCCACCGTCGCCCGGCGGCTGCCGCACTGAACAACCTCCCCGCCGCCCCGGCGTTAAGCCATCGGAGGCCATCGGCGTCGCACCGGGCCTGCCAAGCTCGCGCCGCGGGCCGTGCCGGACCGCGTCCGTGCCGCCTCTCGAGGTCCGAGCGGACCGGAGAGCGAGAGCGACGGGGGGTCGCGCCATGCCGGCGATTGTGGAGCGTGCGCGCCGAACCGCGCGTACCCACCGGAGAGCGGCGCGGCTCGCGGTGGCCGGGCTGGCCTGCGCCGGTGTCGGCATCGCGGTCGCCGCCCTCACCCATCGGTACGGCCTGACCGGCCTCGCGCTGGACCGCGCCGCCGTACGCAGCTGGCTGTCCGGCGACGGCCTGTACGCCTACCGCGCACCGGACAGCGACCTGGGCACCGCGGTCCCCCCGGCCGCCGCGTTCCTGCTGCTGCCCGCCGCGTGGCTGCCCATCGCGATCGCGGGCCGGCTGCTGGCGCTCGCCGGGATCGCCGCCCTCGCGCTGACGCTGTACGCGCTGGCCGGCCCGGTCGCCCGCCGGTACGGGCGGCCGCGCTGGCGGGCCGTGCTGGCGGCGGGGGCCCTGGCCCTGCTGCTGGAGCCCGTCCGGTCGGCACTCGGCCTCGGCCACCTGGACGTGCTCATCTTCGGCCTGATCGTGGCGGACGTGGTGGCGTTGCGCCGCAACGCCTGGACCCGCAGCCGCGCCGCGTGGTGGCCGGGCCGCCCCCGCCCGCCCGCACCCCACCTCGGCGGCCCGGCCCGGCCGGGGCGGCGCTGGTCGCAACGCGGAACGTGGGCCGGGGTCGGCATCGGCGCCGCGACCGCGCTCAACCTGAGCCCGGTCCTGTTCATCGTGTATCTCGCCGGCACCCGGCAGTGGCGGGCGGCGGTCACCGCCGTGGTCACCGCGCTGACCCTCGGCGTCGGGGCCGTGCTGGCCGCTCCACAACAGAGCGCCGCCTACCTCGGTGAGGTGCTGGGCCGCCTCGATCGCCGGGGCGGGATGGACTCGCCCGGCAACCAGTCCCTGGCCGGCGTGCTGGCGCGGCTGTACGACTCGGCCACCACACCGGTGCTGCTGTGGCTGTCCGTCGCGCTGCTGCTGGCGGCGGTGGGCCTGCTGCGGGCGCGGTCCGCGCACGCCGACGGCGACGAGGTCGCGGCGTTCACGCTGGTGGGCCTCACCACGGCGATCGTGAGCCCGGTCACCGGCACGTACGAGCTGATCTGGGTGGTGCCTGCGGTGCTGATCCTGGTGGACGCGGCCTTCCGGCAGCGGGTCGGCGCCCGGCGGCCGTGGCCGGGGCGCCCGCCCGGATTCGCGGGCGGCGGGTACGCGGTCGCGGCGGTGCTCACGTACCTGCTGTTCGTCACGACTCCGATGGGGACACTGGCAGAGGCGGGCGGGGTGGTGGGGATGCTCGGCGGCAACGCGTACGCGCTGGCGGTGATCCTGCTGATCAACGGGCTGCCGGCGCGGGCCGGGGCGGCGCCCGCGTTCCCGGCCGACCGCTGGAGCGCGCGGGCGGCCGTGGCCCGGCGACGGCTGGCGACGACCGTGCTGCCGCACTGACCGGGGTCAGGGGCAGTTCACCCACTCCTCGGTGCCGTCGGTGAAGACCTGCCGCTTCCAGATCGGCAGCCGGGCCTTGGCCTCGTCGACCAGTCGGGCGCAGGCCGCGAAGGCCGCCGCGCGGTGCGCCGTGCTGACCGCCGCCACCAGGGCCACGTCGCCGATCTTCAGGGTGCCGACGCGGTGGGACACGGCGACCGCGTACACGGCCGGGTCGGCGGCCACCTCGGCGGCCACCTCCCGCAGGACCGCCTCGGCGCTGGGGTGGCCCTCGTACTCCAGCAGGGTGACGCCCCGGCCGTGGTCGTGGTCGCGGACCACACCCTGGAACGAGACGACCGCCCCGGCGCGGGGGTCGGCCACCGCGCGCTCATGCGCGGCCAGGTCCAGGTCGGTGTCGCTGACCGCGACATGAATCACCGACGGCTGCTCGACGGTCATGGCCGTGTCTCCTTCGCCGTGCCGTCCCGGCCCTCGCTGCGCTCGGTCATGGTCGTGCCCCCTTGCCATGCCCTCCTGGCCCTCGCTGCAGTCGGTCATGGCCGTTCTCCGGGATGTAGGGGCAGGGGCAGGAACGGGACCCGGTCCCCGGCCGTGGCCCGGGTGCCCGGGCGGACCACCACGAATCCGTGCGACCGGGCCAGCCCGCGCAGCATCGCGGAGCCGACGTGGCCGACCGGGGTGGCCGTGCCCCGGTGCGGGTCGAGGGCGGCCAGGGCCAGGTGAGTGAAGCCGCCCCGGCCCGGCACGTCGGCACCGGCGGTGACCTGGGGCAGCTCGGGCAGTTCCCGGCCGTGCAGCCCGGCCAGCAGCGGGGCCGCCAGCGACACCAGGGCGATCACCGCGGACTGGGGGTTGCCGGGGAGCCCGGCGACGAAGCGGGCCCGCCCGTCCGGGTCGGTGACGCGGGCCAGCAGCATCGGGAAGCCGGGGCGGACCGCGACCGTGTTCACCACGTACTCGGCGCCGAGTGCGGCCAGGGCCGGATGCAGGTGGTCGACCGGGCCGTGCATCGTGCCGCCGGTGGTGCAGACGAGGTCGGCGTCGGCGAGCGCGTGGCGTAACGCGTCGACGTGCGCGTCGAGAGTGTCGCGGACCGGTCCGGTCACGTCGGCCGGGCCGAGGGTGGCGCCGTAGCGGCGCAGCCAGCCGGGCACCTGCGGGCCGAGGGAGTCGCGGACCCGGCCCGCGCCGGGCACGCCGCCGGTGAGCAGCTCATCACCGAAGATCAGTACGGCCGCGCGCGGCGCCCGGCGCACCGCGAGGGTTTCGTAGCCGCAGGTGGCGGCGAGCCCCACCACGGCCGGGTCCACCGCGGTCCCGGCGCTCAACAGCTGTTCGCCGCGGGTGGCCTCCTCGCCGGGCAGCCGCCACTCGGGCGCGCTGCGCGGGGTGCCGGTGACCAGGCCCTCGGCGTCGCGGACGGATTCCTCGACGCGCACCAGGGCGGCCGCGCCGGGCGGGACCATGGCGCCGGTGGCGATCTCGACGCAGGTGCCGTCGTCGGTCAGTGGCGCCGCCGTGTGCCCGGCCAGTACCCGGCCGACCGGGCGCCAGGGGCCGGGGCCGCGCACCGCCCAACCGTCGATGCTGGAGGTCGGAAACGCGGGCAGATCCGTCAGCGCGCACAGCGGCTCGGCGAGGGTACGACCGTCGGCCTCGGCCAGCGACACCCGCTCGCCGGGCCCGGCCGCCGCCCGGCCCGCCTCGTACGCGCTGGCGCGCGCCTTGTCCCAGTCGACCGGAATGCCCTCAGCGCTCACCCGATCAGCCTAGCCACGGGGACGGGTCACTCGCGGCCGTGGTCGCCGCCGCGCAACTGCTGCACGGTGTGCGCCAGCAGCGGGCCGAGCACGGCCAGTCCGTCGCGGGCCCCGCCGGTGGAGCCGGGCAGGTTGACGATGAGCGTCCGGCCGGCGACCCCGGCCAGCCCACGGGACAGCGCGGCGGCGGGCACCCTGTCCCGGGCGTACGCGCGCAGCGCCTCCGCGATGCCGGGGATCTCGAAGTCGAGAAGTACCCGGGTCGCCTCGGGCGTCCGGTCGGTGGGGGTCACCCCGGTGCCGCCGCTGGTCAGCACGACGTCGACGCCGTCGGTGACGGCGGCGCGCAGCGCGGCGGTGACGGGTTCGCCGTCCGGGACCACCACGGGGATCGGTTCGACGTCGCAGCCGAGGTCGCGCAGCCCGGCGACCAGTAGCGGACCGCTGGTGTCGGCGTAGACGCCGGCCGCGGCGCGGTTGGAGGCGACCACGACCCGGGCACGGATGGCGGCGGAGGTCACGGGCGGTCCTGTGGGCGTACCCATTCGCCGGTCTTGCCGCCCTCCTTGCGCAGGACGCGGACGGCCTGCAGGCTCGCGGCCGGGTCCACGGCCTTGACCATGTCGATCAGGGTGAGTCCGGCGGTGGCGACCGCGGTCAGCGCCTCCATCTCGACGCCGGTGCGCTCGGCGGTCTTCGTGGTCGCGACGATCTCGACGCCCGCGTCGGTCACCCGCAGGTCGACCGTCACCCCGTGCAGCCCGATCGGGTGACACAGCGGGATGAGGTCGGGGGTGCGCTTGGCCCCCATGATCCCGGCGAGGCGGGCCACGGCCAGGGCGTCCCCTTTGGGCATGCCGTCGCCGCGGAGCAGCGCGACCACCTCGGCGGTGGTGTCGACCCGGCCGGCGGCCACGGCGCGGCGGGCGGTGACCGCCTTGGCCGAGACGTCGACCATGCGCGCCGCCCCGGTGTGGTCGACGTGGGTGAGCAGGGATTCGTCGGGCATACCGGGAGTTTATAGAACGGCGTCCGAGAAGGGGTTAGCGCGATCGCCACCGAGCACAGCACAATTTCTCCACGACAGATTTCGAAGATTTCCCGCTGCTCAGCAGCGCTTCGTTCGTTGATAACCAGAGCCATATTTGTCAATCGTTTCGGGTAGACAAACGTTATGTCCGGTAATCGGATTCCTCCGATTTTGACCCGTTTCCAGGATTGCGGTCAGTTCGCGTCCGAATGCGAGCGGTGACGACCCTTACTCACGATTCTCGTGTTCTGCGCATACCGGCACGAATCACTACCAAAACCACGCGGGCCCGCATAACGTTCCCTGCGTCGCGACACGAACCGGTACGTAGGGGGTTCAGGGGCCTGCGAAGCCCCTGACGGACGGCGAGGGAGACGGCCATGCGTGGCAGCAATGAATGGGGCTGACCGACCGTGCGCCTGCAGGCACACGCAGATACGCTGAGGTCTAGCCACGAGTGCCCACAGTGCCCGGTATCCGATGTGCTCGGTTATCAGGAAGTCGGATGCGATCCGCGAAGAGGCTTGACGACGACGTGACCGATCGACAGCTCCGGCTGTTCGTCGGTCTCGTCGTCGTGTTGGCGATGTTCGCCTCGGTCATCGACGCGACCCTGCCGATCCGGCGGCCTCCAGATTGGACCTGCGCCCTCATCCTCGTCGCGATCTGCGCCGCCACCGTGCTGGCCCACCGGCTGAGGGTGCACGTCCGGGTGCGCTCCAACACCGAGGGCGTCGCGTGGGCCGAGGTGCCGGTGCTCATCGGCCTCGTCCTGGCCCCCCTGCCATGGGTCGCCCTCGCGGCCGTTACGGGAGCCCTCATCGACAAGATGCTGCTCCGGCTGCCGCCGCGAAAGATCGCCTTTGGCGCGGCCAAGGAACTGCTGACCGCCACCGCCGCCGGCCTCGTCCTGCTGGCCTTCGGCGCCGGTCCCGACGCGACCGGCCCGCACTTCAACCCGGTGGCCATCACCCTCGCGTTCTGCGCCATGGTGCTCGTCGACGACCTGGTGTTCCTGCCGCTCATGGCGATCGTGCAGCGATCGTCGATCATCCGGGTCGCCCGGGTGAATCTCGACGTCAAGCTCGTCGGGCACGTCTTCCGGCTCGCCGCGGTCCTGTGGGTCGTGGCCGTCCTGGCCTACCGCGGCGATCCGCTGCTCCTGCTGCTCGTCCCGCTCGTGATCAGCTGCGTGCACCTGTGGCACTCGCGGCGCGTCCGCACCCGCGTCGAACGCGAGTCCTGGCAGCGGCTGTCCCGCGCCATCGACGCCCTCAACGTCCCCGACCTCACCGAGGTGCTGCACCTGGCCTCGACCCGGGCGGCCCAGATCTTCTCCGCCGACGACGTGGAGATCGACCTGGCGGACCGCGGCGGCGACCGGGTAGTGCGCGGGGTCGAGCGCGGCGTCACCTTCGACGGCCCCGCCACCGGGTCCACCTCGGACGGCAACCTCATCACGGCCGAGTTGAAGACCGCCGACGGCAGCTACCAGGCGGGCGAGCTGCGGCTGCGCTTCCGCGACCGGGTCAAGTTCACCGAGTTCGAGCAGTACAAGCTGCGCACCTTCGCCTCGGCCCTGTGCACCGCGATCCGCAACGCGCAGGCGTACGCCGAACTCGCCCGGATCTCCGCCGAGAACGCCCACGCCGCCACCCACGACCCGCTCACCGGCCTACCCAACCGCCGCAAACTGTACGAACGCGCGAGCGCGAGCATCGCGGACGGCGCGGGCGACGGCATCCTGGCTCTCCTGCTCATCGACCTGAACCACTTCAAAGAGGTCAACGACACCCTCGGGCACGCGGCCGGCGACGCGGTCCTGCGCGAGGTGGGGCACCGGCTGCAGGACGCCGCCCACCCCGGTGACCTCGTGGCCCGGCTCGGCGGCGACGAGTTCGCGATCCTGCTGACCGGGCTGCCCGCCCCGGCCATGGCGGCACACCGCGCCGAGTCGATGCTCGCCCAACTCGACCGCACCATCGAGGTCGACGGCATGCAGCTCACCGTCGAGGCGGCCGGCGGCATCGCCCTCGCCCCCGGCACCGGCGGGGTCGAGGAGCTGATGCGCCGCGCCGACGTGGCCATGTACCAGGCGAAACGCTCCGGGCGGCGCACCGCCACGTACGCGCACGCCCGCGACACCGCCGACCTCGGCCGGCTGATGCTCGGCGGCGAACTACGCCGCGCCGTCGCCGAGCAGCAGTTCGTGGTCGACTTCCAGCCAATCGTCGACCTGGGCACCGGCGAAGTGATCTCCGCCGAGGCGCTGGCCCGGTGGCACCACCCGCAGCACGGCCACCTCACCCCCCTGGACTTCCTGGAGACCGTCGAACGCTCCGGCCAGCTCGCCGCCTTCGCGGACGCCGTACTCGACCAGTCACTCACCGCGTTCGGTGCCTGGCGGGAGGCGGGCTTCGACCTGCCCGTGGCGGTCAACGTGTCCCCGCGCAGCCTGCTCGACCCGCAGTTCCCGGCGGCCGTCCTGGCCCGCCTGCACAACCGCGCGGTCCCCGCCGACCGGCTCGTCCTCGAACTCGCCGAAACCCTCACCCTCAGCCAGCTCGAAGTCGTCGAACGCGCCCTGGGCGAGCTGCGCGACGCGGGCGTACGGCTGGCCCTCGACGACTTCGGCAGCGGGGTCTCGTCGCTGTCGGTGTTGTCACGCATACCGGTGCACGAACTGAAGATCGATCGAGAGTTCGTGCTAGCCGTGGAGACCTCCCCGGAGGCCGCGGCGGTCATCCGGTCCACCGTGGACCTCGCCCGCAGCCTCCAGCTCACGGTCGTCGCCGAAGGCGTGGAGAGCGAACCGCAGCGGCACGCCCTGTTCCGGCTGGGCTGCGTCGCCGGGCAAGGACACCTGTTCGCCCGGCCCATGGGCGCCGGGCGCCTGCTGGCGGCGCTGCGGCGCGGCTCCGGGGGCCGCCCCGGGGTACTGGCGGAGGCCCTGCACGAGACCGGCGCCGTGGTGCGCCTGCCCCGCCGCAGGGCCCACGGCAGATCGTCTCTGCCACACTTGCCCGCGTGATCATCGCCGCCCGCCGACTGCTGACGCGCGTCGACCGGGCCGCCGACGGCCTCGCCGGCGACCTCGCCCTGTACGCGGTGTCCGCCGTATTCGCCCTGGTCACCGCGCTGACCTCCACCCTGCTGCCGCATCGCGGCTGGGGCGCGATCGCGGTCTGGGCGTACCTGGCCGCCGCCGTTGTGGTGACCGCCCAGCTCGTCGCCCGGCGCCGGCCCGGTTTCGTGGCCCAGGGCGGGCGCGCCCCGCTGACGTGGCTGGCCTGGGCCGGGGTGGCGCTGCTGCCGCTGATCGTCGAGGCGGTGCAGCGGGCGGGTGGGCGGACCGACCGGGCGCAGGAGGAGGTGCTGGTCGTCGAGGAGATGGGGCGGCGGCTCCTGGGGAGCGGCACACCGTACCTGGGGCGGGACGCCATCGCGGCGCTGCCGGAGGGGGAGCGGCTGCTCGGGTACGCGCCGTACCAGCCGGGCATGGCCGTGTTCGGGCTGCCCCGGGCCGCCGTGGGGGCCGCCTGGTGGACCGATGCCCGGGTGTGGTTCGCGGTGGTCACCGCGGCCGCCCTGATCACCGCCGTCGCGCTGCTGCGGCACGCGGACCCGGCCGCACGGGTACGCGCCACCCAGTTCGCGACCGTGCTCCCGATCTGCGCCCTCACGCTGGCCACCGGCGGCGACGACCTGCCCGTACTCGCCCTGTGCCTGCTGGCCCTGGCCTGCTGCGCGACCGGCCGGTTCGGCGCGGCGGGCCTGGCGGTCGGGGCCGCCGCGGCGACCAAGCTGTTCGCGCTGCCCGTGGCCGCCGTACTCGTGGTGTTCGCGCTGGTCACCCGGAACGGCCGGCGCCTGCTGCCCGGGGCGGTCGGGCTGCCGCTGCTGGCGTTGCTGCCCGCGCTGCTGGTCGACGGGGACGCGCTGGCGGAGAACGTGCTGCGCTTCCCGCTCGGACACGGCCTGGTGCACAGCCCCGCCCAGTCGCCCTTCCCCGGCCAGCTCATCGCCGCGGGGCTGCCCGGCGGCCGCTACCTCGCGGCGGCGCTGCTCGGCGCGGCCGGTCTCACGATCGCGGTGCTGCTGCTGCGCCGTCCGCCGCGCACGGCCGCGACCGCGGCACTGTTCTGCGGGTACGGCCTGCTGGCCGCGATCCTGCTCATGCCGACCACCCGGTTCGGCTACCTGCTGTACCCGCTGGCGCTGCTGGCCTGGGCGCCGGCACTCAGGAAGTACTCAGCCACAACGGCGCCCCGCGATGACGCGGCCTTGTACCGTGTGTGAGATGCAGATGACCTGTCCGAAGTGTCACGGTGAGATGCGGCAGTACGAGCGCAGCGGGGTCACGATCGACCAGTGCACCGAATGCCGCGGCATCTTCCTCGACCGGGGCGAGCTGGAGAAGCTGTTCGAGGCCGAGGCCAACTGGAACAGCCGTCAGGCGGGCGCCCGGCCCCAGCAGCCGGGGCCGGGCCAGCACGGGGCCCCGCAGCCCGGTGCGTACGCCCCGCCTCCACCCCCGCCGGCCCACGGTGGCTACGCTCCGCCGCCCGCGCCCGGTCACCACGGTGGCGGCTACGCCCCACCGCCCCCGCCGGCTCCGTACGGTGCTCCGGCGGCGCACGGGTACCCGCCGGCCGCCCCCGTCTACGGCCACCACGGCCACTACCGGCATCACGGGCACTACCGGCGGCGCAAGAGCTTCCTGAACGAACTGTTCGACTGAGTCCCCGCTGGCTCACGCCCCGCTGATCGGCCGGGAATCAACCGGGGCCGCCTGTTCGGCAGGTGGCCCCGGTGAGGCGTGCTCCGCCGGGGCGCCTTCCTGGGCGCTACGCGGCCGCTTGGACGGCGCAGGCATGAGACCACCGTCAGACGATTGCCATGTCGACGAAGCGGGACAGGTGGAGCTGCGCGGCCACGGTCACCGTGTCGGTGGGCCCGTTCCGGTGCTTCGCGACAATGAAGTCGGCCTCCCCGGCGCGTGGCGACTCCTTGTCGTAGTAGTCGTCACGGTGCAGCAGAATGACAACGTCGGCATCCTGCTCGATCGAGTTGTGGGTCGCGATCCCGTTCGCGATGAAGTTGTGGGTACCGGCCACGGTCGCGTCGTACACGGGCTGGTCGCCGATGTATTCGATCGTCTTGATCTCGTCCCAGAAGACGTCGTTGGTGGCGTGCAGCTCCAGTTCCGCGCTGTCAAGAACCTCGGCGACACGCGCCAGGCGCCGGCGGCCGGGAGCGTGCCTCCACAACGTGCTGCCGCAGAACTGCGTGCCGATCGCTGCTGCAGACTCCCGATGGGACATGCCCTGGTCCAGGAGGATTCGCCGGACGTCGTCCCAGACGGCCTTCGGCACCGTGTCGACGTTGGTGTTGCTGCGGGAAGCTTCCAGCACGGCTCGCAGTTCTTCAGCCTGGCCGCCGCGGCGACCGAACACCCCGATCTCGCGAAGGAACCGAAGCTGATCGTCTCGTCCTGAGACATCCAGCGTGTACTGCGGCCGATGTCCGCTGACGGAAATCATCCGCACCCGCCCCACGATGCCGAAGCGCAGGAGGAGGCGGGAGATACCATCCAGCATCGGACGGCTGGTCGACGTGAAGTAGACCCGCCCCCCACGGCCCGCCGTGGTCACCGAGCCGCCCGTGGCCCACAGATGCCTCAGGAACAGCCTGACCTGCTCCTTCGGCAGCGCGAACAAGACCTCGGGTAGGAATTTCTCGTACGACCTCAGCCCGAACAGCCCCAGGCCATCGAGCCATTCGGCGATGGGGTTGCGGCGGCCTCGCGCCAGCGGGTACGGCGCCGGCAGACGCAGTGTGGTGACGCGGGCGGCAGCATGCTCGTCGCGAACTGCGGCGATACCGAAGTGCTTGGCCGCCGCGGTGACGGCGTTCAGATTCTCCTCGTCGACGCTCGCGTACCGGATCGGCTGCCGCTTAACGAATGAGCCGTCGCCGAGCAGGTGCGCCAGCATGACGAGCCGATCTTCCTCCCACGGTCGGAGCACCAACGGTGGGGAAACGTGACGGGGGATGGCGAGGCGTTCGCCCGGTGTCAGCTCACCGAGCGGCCGCCACCCGGAGTAGGTGAGGAACGGATGATTGGGCGTTGCCTCGATCTCCCGCCCCGACGTCGTGGTGAGCTTGAAGACGGGCTTGTGACCGCTCGGAAAGACGTGCGTCATGGTCTGAGCGACATACTGCAACCGCTCGTTGAGCGCCCAGACCGGGACGTTTGTACTGCCCGACTCCAGCAACTCGCCGAGTGTGACCTCACTGTTGTCGTCGGCGCGCATGATCCTGGTGCCAGCGGTCAAGCAGCCACTTTCTCGCAGATCGGACAATTGGGGCCGCTTGTCGGTACGTTGCTCCGGGCCACGGTTCAGCTGGCTCACCGCGATCACCGGGCATTCGACCTCCTTGGCCAGCAGCTTGAGGCCACGCGACAGGTCCGCGACCTCCTGCTGTCGGCTCTCGGTGCGCTTCGGTGAGGTCATGAGCTGCAGATAGTCGACGACGATCAGCTTGAGGTCGTGACGCTGCTTGAGCCGACGGGCCTTGGCCCGGATCTCCATCAGATTCATGCTCGGCGTGTCGTCGACGAAGATCGGAGCCTCACTGATCTCGCCCATGCGCCGGGCCAGCTTCGTCCAGTCGTCGTCGGAGAGCTGGCCGGAACGCAGGACGTGCAGCGGCACCCGCGCCTCGGCGGACAGCAGCCGCATCACGATCTCGATCTTGCTCATTTCCAGCGAGAAGATGGCGCTGGCGCAGTTCGCGCGGATCGCGGCGTTACGGGCGAAGTCCATCGAAGCAGTTGACTTGCCCAAGCCCGGCCGGCCCGCGACGATGATCAGCTGGCCGGGGTGCAGGCCGTTGAGCAGCCGGTCCAGGTCGGAGAACCCGGTCGGCACGCCGGTCATCATCCCGTTGGTGGCGCCGACCGCCTCGATCTCGTCCAGGGTCGGCTGGAGCATGTCGGCGAGTACCGCGAAGTCCTCGCTGACCCGGCGCTCGGTGACGTCGTACACCGCCTGCTGGGCCAGGTCGACGATGTCGTCGACGTCGCGCCCGCCCGTACCGCCGGTGCCGTACCCGAGCTGGACGATCTTCGTACCGGCCTCGACGAGGCGGCGCAGGACGGCGCGCTCGGAGACGATCCGGGCGTAGTAGGACGCGTTGGCGGCCGTCGGCACGCTCTCGATCAGGGTGTGCAGGTAGGGCACCCCGCCGACGCGCTGCAGGTCGCCGGAGTCGGCCAGGGCCGCGGCGACCGTGATGCCGTCGGCCGGCTCGCCCCGGCCGTACAGATCGAGAATGGTGTCGAAGACCGTGGCGTGTACGGGCCGGTAGAAGTCGTGGGCCTTGAGGATCTCGACGACGTCGGCGATCGCGTCCTTGGACAGCAGCATGCCGCCGAGGACGCTCTGTTCGGCCGCGATGTCCTGGGGCGGTGACTTGTCGAAGCCGCCGCTCGGGGCGCCGTCGCGCGGCGGACCGCCGCCACCCGGAGGGCCCGCACCCGCGCCCGCGGGGGAGCGGCCGCCGGGTGGGGACGGGCGGGAGTCCGGTCGCGCGTCGTCGGTGACCGACACTACGGACCTCCCCCAGCTCGCCGTTCGCGCCGTCGTGATCGAACACCCGGGGTCTGACATTTTCCGGCTGCCCGGCCCGGTCGTTCCGGGGAATTCTCCACGGGGCGCCGGGCGCGGCGCGGTAACCATACGGACCCGCGCGCCGCCCGCCCAAGCCGTGCGGTGGACGGCCCTCGGGACAACCTGTGGACAGGCCGACCCTGCCTGTGCGCGGGCCTGTGCACAGCCTGTGTACAACGGCTGGGGACGCTCGCCGGAAGGGTTCCTGACGTGCGATTTCGCCGTCCCCATGGTGTGGAGGGGAAAAAGGTGGGTGGGACTTGCCCGGCTCGCCGAGCCAGGCGGCCGGCCTCCGGAACACGCTGTTAGCTGCGGCACGGGGTCCGCTTTCGGAGGCCCCGGACAGCGATGACTGCCTTGCGTGACCAAGCCGTCGCGTCAGGGCGTTGCGGTTCGGCCGCGCGGACGGCACCCTTTTGACGTGGACCAACGGGAGTGGGACTACGGCGCCCGCCTGCCGCGAGACAGGCACGCGCCGGAGTCGTGGTCCCCCACAACCGGTCCGGAAAATCCCGAATCAGATGATACGTCCCCGAAATGGGGTTCTGTCACTGACACCGGCAGCATGGAGCCCATCCCCGAGGCCGTCGCCTGGTCACGCCGCGCGGACCAGTGGGCGCAGCAGGCGAACCTGCCCGCGACCACGGCCGACCAGAACGGGCAATGGCAGTCGGTGAGCCGCTGGTCCGAGGTGGTGCCGACGACCCGCTCCGGATATCCCGCCGACGGCGTCGGCT
This sequence comes from Krasilnikovia cinnamomea, assembly GCF_004217545.1. Classification (NCBI taxonomy): domain Bacteria; kingdom Bacillati; phylum Actinomycetota; class Actinomycetes; order Micromonosporales; family Micromonosporaceae; genus Krasilnikovia; species Krasilnikovia cinnamomea. Next base: position 3,121,994 of record NZ_SHKY01000001.1, on the reverse strand, counting down.
GGCGTACGGAAACCGCCGAGTGGCAGGCCACGACCGAGACCGCGCGCTGGCGGCAGACGACCGAGTGGCGCTCCACGTCCGGCACCCACGGCTGGCGATCCACCACCGAGGCCTGGCAGACCGGCAGCGCGGGGGCGGCCGGTCTGCCGCCGCAGGTCGCGCCGCCGGCCACCGGCCAGCGCGCGATTTCGAGTACGGCATGGCAGTCCCCGGGCGCGGACGACCCCACCGGCGGCCCGGACATCCGGCAGGCCCCGGCCGACAACGGCAACGGCGCGCCGGACGCATCGGCGTCGCCGAACGCGCCATGGCAGCAGAGCGCCGACACCCGCCCGGCGTGGCAGCAGTTCGCGACGCCGTCGCCGCCGTGGCAGCCCGGCGCCAGCGCGCCATGGCAGCAGCCGACCACCACCCCCCGCTGGGAGCAGGGCTCCCCGGCCACCCCGCCGTGGGAACAGGCTGCCCCGGCCGGTCCGCCGTGGGACCAGGGCGCCGCGAGCACACCACCGTGGCAGCAAGGCTCGGACCGGCCGGCGCCGAGCACCCCGGCGTGGCAGCAACTCGTCGAGCCGGGGCCCTCGTGGCAACAGCCACGCGAGGACCCGCCCGGCCGGCGGGAACCGCACTCCGGTGGCTGGTCCCGGGCCGATGGCACCCCCGTGCGCGACCCGGACAGTACGGCGAGCTGGCAGCGCGCTGACGCGACGCCGAGCTGGCAGGAGCCCGGATCCGCCCCCGGCCGGCAGTCTGCCGGGGCGGCTCCGGGCTGGACCGCGCCCGCCGAGCCGACGGCGTCCCCGGGTTCCTGGTCGCGGCCCGCGCCCTACGACTCCGGTCGCCACCTGGTACGCGACGACGACCGGGAGCGCTGGCGGCGGGAGTCCGCCGCCGGCGCCACCGGCCTGGCCGACCAGTCGGGCCGCCGCCGCACCCCGGAAGGCGGTACGGGCTGGTCGACCCGTTCGGAGGCGGACAACTGGGCCGGGCATACCGACACGGGCACCATGCCCGCGTTCACCGATCCCGGACAGTCGACGTCCCGTGGCTGGCGCACGGACCCGGAACAGTCCACCTCGCGCGGCTGGAGCACGAACCAGGAGCCGTGGAGCGGCGCGGACCCGGAACAGTCCAGTTCACGGCTGCGCCGCGCCGAGCCGGAACGGCCGCCGTCGCGCAGCCGACGGGCCGAGCCGGAGCCGGAGGCGCCGAGCTGGCGTGCCGACCTGGCCACCCCGGACCGGCGCTTCGAGGACGACGACTGGCGTCGCGACCCCGACACGGGCCAGTGGAGCCGGTTCGAGGACGACGACTCCGTGGGGGGGCGCGACCGGGAGCCACGGGAACGGCGCCCACGCCGTGACCCCGGACCGCCCTCGGATCCGTGGGCGGACGGCGCCGCCGAAACCAGCGTCATACCGCTGCCGTGGCAGCCGCAGGAGTCACGCGCCGACGGCCGCCGCCCGGCTCCGGACGCCACTCGCCGTGGGTACGAGTACGAACCCGACCCTTCGAACGACCAGCGCGGGTACGCCACCGAACTCCCGAGCCGCCGACGCGGGTACGGGCCGGCAGCCCCCGCGGAGGGGCGTGGCTACGAGCCGGAGCCGGACGATCGTCCCGGCTGGCGCGACGAGCCGCGCCGGGGCACCCGGGCGGGCGAATGGCGCGACGAGTCCCTGCGCGCCAGCCGCACCGGGGAGTGGCGCGACGAGCCGCGCCGGGAGGCACGTACCGGCGAATGGCGCGACGAGCCACGCGGCGGGCGGCGCCGAGCCGGTGACGACGACGACGATGACGACCGCCGGGCGGCCGACAGCGGCGGAACCGACACACCACTGGACCCTGAGGCCTGGCGGCGCGATGCCGAGCCGAACCCGGAGCGCGACAACTGGCGGATGACCCGCCTGGAGGACGCACCGACCCAGGCGTGGCGGCAGGAACTGCAGGCGGAACTCCGCGCGGAACAGCGCCCCTCGCCCGGCGACGCCGCCACCGAGATCCGGGGCATGAACCCGGGCCCGGCCAGCACCGGCGGCTGGGAGCAGCCGGGGCGCGGCGCCGCGAGCTACCGCGACGGCAGCACGGGCGACTGGCGGCGCGAACTGGCGGCGCAGGGCGGCGCGGACGTCACCCAGCCCCGCCGCTCGTCCCAGAACCCGCCCGGCCCCACGGCCGGCAAGGCGTCCGTGCCGGTGGCGCGTCCGGGTGCCGCCCGGCTGACGGACAACGGCGGCGGAGGGCAGGCGGGAACGCCCGCGCGCGCCGAGTCCCGTGAGCCGATGCTCGTCGGCGCCCGGTCGGGTGGCCGTTGGCAGGATCCGCCGGACACCCAGTGGCCGCCGCGCCCGGCGACCGGGTACGAGAGCGCGGCGACCGGCTCGTACGAGCGCCGTGCTGTCGGCGGCCTCGCGGCCGTGTCGGAGCGGCGGCAGACGAACCTGCTGGAGCCCGACGAGGACGAGATCGAGGAGGACACCGGCGGCCCGCTGGCGGCGGTGGGCTACACCGTCGTCTGGTACGGCGTCCCCGTCGTGCTGTTCGTCCTCGCCATGCTGGTGCTCAACGGCAGCCAGCAGGCGCACGCCTTCGGCACGCTCCTCAACGCCGCTCCCCAGTTCGCGCTGTCGCTGGTGCTCAGCATGGGCGTGGCGGTGGGTCTGCGCCGGGCCAGCGGCTCGTGGAAGGCGGCCAGCGTCGGCCTGGCCGCGGCGGTGGTGGGCGGCGGCGTCGCCACGGTGCTGACCTCCGCAATCACCGGCAATTCCCTGAGCTGACGCGCGGGCGCCCGGGAAACACGGAAAGGCGCACCGGATGCACCGGTGCGCCTTTCGCGGTGTGCCTGCTACTTGGCGGCGACCACGTTCACGGGGAACGTGGCGGTCACCTCGGGGTGGAGCTTGACCTGGACCTTGTAGGAGCCCGTGGTCTTGATGTGGCCGGGCAGCTCGAGGCGGCGCCGGTCCAGGGCCGGACCACCGGCGGCCTTGACCGCGTCGGCGATCTCGGCCGGGGTGATCGAGCCGAACAGGCGGCCGCCGTTGCCGGAGCGCGCCGACAGCGTGACCTTGAGGCCCTCCAGCTGGCCCTTGACCTCGTTGGCCTGGCCGAGGTCACGGATCTCGCGGGCCTCACGGGCCCGGCGGATGACCGCGACCTGCTTCTCGGCGCCCTTGGTCCAGGCGATCGCGAAGCCCTGCGGGAGCAGGTAGTTGCGGCCGTAGCCGTTCTTGACCTCGACGATGTCGCCCGGAGTGCCGAGACCCGACACCTCGTGAGTAAGGATGATCTTCATCTGGGTGCCTCCTCTCAGCGCGCCGAGGCCGTGTACGGCAGAAGCGCCATCTCGCGGGCGTTCTTGACCGCGCGGGCGATCTGCCGCTGCTGCTGCGAGGTCACACCGGTGACTCGCCGAGCACGGATCTTGCCCCGGTCCGAGATGAACTTCCGCAGTAGCTGGGTGTCCTTGTAGTCGATGTAGGTGATCCCCTCCTTGTCGAGCGGGTTCACCTTCTTCTTCGGCTTGCGCAGTGCCGCAGCCTTCGCCATTGCTCTTGCTCCTGATGTCATGTCGCGTGCCGGGCGGCCGGGCCGCCCCACCCGCTAGAAAGGTGGCTCGTCGTCGAAGTTGTTGCCGCCGCCGGAGCGGCCGCCGGAGGCCTGGGCAGGAGCAGGGGCAGCCGTGGCCCAGGGGTCGTCGAAGCCGCCGCCCCCACCGCCGTTGGACTGCTGCCGGTTGCCACCACCGCCGGAAGCGCCGAAGCCGCCCCCTCCGCCGCCGGAGCGCGCCATCTTCTGCACCTTCGCCGTGGCGTAGCGCAGCGACGGGCCGATCTCGTCGACCTCGAGCTCGATGACGGTGCGCTTCTCACCCTCGCGCGTCTCGTACGAGCGCTGGCGCAGCCGGCCCGTGACGATGACCCGGGCGCCGCGCTGGAGCGACTCGGCCACGTGCTCCGCGGCGTCGCGCCAGATGTTGCACGCCAGGAAGAGCGGCTCGCCGTCCTTCCATTCGCCGGAGGCACGGTCCAGGAACCGCGGCGTCGAGGCGACGCGGAACTTGGCGACCGCCGCACCGGACGGGGTGAAGCGCAGCTCAGGGTCGTCGGTCAGGTTCCCGATGACCGTGATGGTGGTGTCTCCTGCCATGACCTTCTCCTCGCGTCCTCGCGTTTGCTGGGATGAGACTCGCAGAGCCCTACGACAGAAACGACGAGGACGGTAAGTCAGCGCGTCTCGGGCCGGATGACCTTGGTACGCAGGATGGACTCGTTGAGGCGCAGCTGACGGTCCAGCTCGGCCACGGCCTCCGGCGTCGCCTGCAGGTCCACGACGGCGTAGATGCCCTCTGACTTCTTGTTGATCTCGAACGAGAGCCGGCGCCGGCCCCACACATCGAGCTTCTCCACCGAGCCACCCGCGGTACGGATCACGTTCAGGTACGTGTCGAGCGACGGGGCGACGGTGCGCTCCTCGAGACTGGGGTCGAGGATCACCATGAGTTCGTAATGACGCAAGACGTTCTCACCTCCTGTGGGCTTAAACGGCCACGGTCTCTCCGTGGCAGGAGGTCTTGCTGTCCGCCGCCGCATGACGTCGTGGTCGACCCACGACAACGCCGTGGAGCGCTGAGCTCACGGCGGTCACCCGGCGGACCGGGCCAGCATACCGGCGCGGACACCCGGCGCAAAAGCGGCCGGAAGAACCGGAACGGCCCCGTCCGGGTAGGGACGGGGCCGTTCGGGTGGGGAGCCGCGGGGCGTCCGGTCCGCTTTCGCTGGGTGGGACCTGGGGAGGAACGACCACACCGATGAGGTTGGACACAGCCGCCCCGCGGAGCTTTCTGACCGGGAGTCTACGCCATCATTGCCCGAGATGCACGTTGCGCCACGATTGCCCGAATCGCGCCGAAACCGACTCCACACACGCAGACCAGGGCGGTCAGCGCCAAGAGGCCGATCGGTGCCTCCTCCGGCACGGGCGGCAGCGCCGCCGCCTCGGCGTTCACCACCGCGGCCGGTCCCGCGGACGTCGTGACCGGGGCGGCGTCGGAGGTCGGCGGCGCCTCGACCGCGGTGACGGCGGTGGCCAGCGACCGGGTGCCGCCCGGCGGAAGCCCGGCGATCACGGGAGCGGCGGCGACCGTGTCCCTGCGGGTGGGGTTGCCCTGCGCCTGCGCACCGCCGCCACCGGCCGGCGCGATCACCGCCGTGGTCGGTGCCGTCGTGACCGGAACCGGTCGCGGCGCGGGCGGTCGCGGGGGGCGCGGCGGCACGGTCGGGGGCCGCTGCGGGCGGGTGGTCTGCGTCGAGGTGGGTGGCACGGACGAACCGGCGGAACTCGACGGCACACCCTGGCCGGGCGAGGTCTCGGTCACGGTCGGCGAGCCGGAGGGCAGCGGGGTCGGACCCGGCACGGTCGACGGCGGCGCCGACTGCGGCGTGGTCGGAGCGACGACCGGCGTCGACTCGTCGGTCAACGCGCACGTCGGGTCCTCCGCCGGCGACCGCATGGTCCGCGCGAACACCGCCTCGGTGGCGCGGTGCGCGGTGACGATCGGCGCACGATGCGTGCCACGCCCGGCGCCCGGGTGGGCGGTGCGCAACTCCTTGGCCCGGACCCGTTCGGCCCGGACCGTGACGACCTCCAGGTCCGGTGTGGACCTGCAGGCCAGTTCGAGGGTGTGTTCCCCGAGGGCGAAACCCTGGTGGCCGTCGGCGGACTGCCCCGCGCTGGCGTTCTCGCTCGTCAGCAGCGGGGCGCCGAGTAGCAGGCCACCCAGCGCCATCGCCGCCACCAGGTGTCGGAACTGACGCGACATGCACCCATCTCCCCGGCTCAGCCGGCCCGTACCGGCACATTGACCTGCGCAATCCCTCGGTTAACGAGACGTGCAGGAGCCCGGTGACGCACGGCGTCGCCGACCGGTGACATCCGGTTACGTCGTACCCCCGTCGTAGGCTTCGACCCATGCGCATCGGAGCCCATGTCGATCCCGGCGATCCCCTCGCCGAAGCGGCCGCCCGCAACGCGGACGCGGTGCAGTTCTTCCTCTCCGACCCACAGGGCTGGAAGGCGCCGGCCCCGCGCCCCGACGCCGAGGCCCTGCGCGCCGCGGACGTGGCGGTCTACATTCACGCGCCGTACATCGTGAATGTGGCCACCCTCAACAACCGGATCCGCATCCCCAGCCGCAAGTTGCTGCTGACCCATGCCCGCGCGGCGGCCGCGATCGGTGCGCGCGGCCTGATCGTGCACGGCGGCCACGTCGGCGACGGCGACGACCTCGCGGTCGGCGTCGACAACTGGCGCAAGACATTCGCGTACGCGGAAAAGGAGGGCGGCCTGCCGCTGCCCGTCCTGATCGAGAACACCGCGGGTGGCGAGCGCGCGATGGCCCGCCGCTTCGACAACCTCGCCCGCCTCTGGGATGCGATCGGCGAGTTCGGTGCGGGTTTCTGCCTGGACACGTGCCACGCCCACGCGGGCGGCGAGGAGCTGCTCGGCATCGTCGACCGGGTGAAGGCCATCACCGGTCGCATCGACCTGATCCACGCCAACGACTCGAAGGACCCGTTCGACTCGGGCCGCGACCGGCATGACAACCTCGGCAATGGCAGGATCGATCCGGACCTGGTGGTGGCCGTGATCCAGGCGGCCGGGGCACCCGTCATCGTCGAGACGCCCGGCGGCGCGGAGGGCCAGTCCGCCGACATCGCCCTTCTGCGCGAGCGGGCGGGCAGCTGACGCAGCGGCAGGAGGTGGTGGCGTGACAACCGACCGACCGCAGCTCAGCCCCGACTCACCGGCCAAGGCCGACGAGCCCGCCACCGTGCGAAAGCCCGAGACCGACACCAACGACACCGGATCGAACACTCTCGCGACCGGGCCCGACACCAGGGACGACGAAGCGACCACCACGGCGACCCAGCCGACCACCGGGGCTGCGGAGCCCGGGAAGGCCGGGCGCGGGGCGGCTGGTGCGGAGCCCACCGCCCGGTCACGGTCGTGGCGTGGCTGGCGGCGCAGGGGAAAGCCGGGGGCGACCCCGGAACCCGCCGCCCCCACGGACCTGCCGGTGACACCCGAGGCAGCGGCAACCACGACCGACAAGTCCGCGACCGGCACGTCCGCGACCGAGAAAGCCGCGACCGAGAAAGCCGCGACCGAAAAATCGGCCGCGGCGACGCAGCCGACGGACACCCCCGGCGAGGACCGCCGGGGATTGCCGGCTACCCGGCCCCCCGGCGCGCCCCCCGATCCGTGGACGGCGTTCGCCACCACCCCGGAGCGCGCCCCCGGCCGCCTCCGCCGCGCCGTCCGCGTCGTGGGCCGCGGCCTGATCCACGAGTACGCCCTGGCCGCTTACGCGTCCCTGCTCCTCGCGGTGGCGATGACCTGGCCGGCCCTGCGCTATCCACTACACACCCTCCCGCAGGACCTCTACGACCCGTCCCGCCAGGCGTGGCAGGTGTCCTGGGCGGGACACATCCTGCTGATCGACCCGGCCCGGCTCTGGCACGCGAACGCGTTCTTCCCGCTGCCGTACACCTTCGCGTTCGGCGACAGCCTGCTCGGCTATGCCCCCGCCGGCATGTTGGGCACCGGTCCCGAGGCCGCGGTGCTGCGCTACAACATCCTCTTCGTCCTGGCCCACGCGCTGCTGACGCTGGGCGGCTACGCGCTGGTCCGGCAGCTCGGCGCCCGGCGCACCGGCGCGGCGGTGGCGGCGGTCGCGTTCGCGTACGCGCCGTGGCGGCTCGGTCAGGAAGGCCACCTCGACGTCGTGTCGGTCGGCGCGATCCCGTTGGCGCTCGCGATGCTCGCCCGCGGCCACGGCTGGTCCCTGCGCTACGGTTTCCGCCCCGCCCGGCGGCGGGCCCGCTGGGCCGTCGCGGGCTGGTTGCTGGCCGCGTGGCAGATCAGTCTCGGTTTCGCGCAGGGCCTGCCGTTCGCGTACGTGCTCGCCCTGCTGGTGCTCGTCGTGCTGCTCGCGGTGCCGGTCCGTCGGCTGCGCCGCCGCGGCCAGGGTCCGGTGCTGGGGTGGCGGCTGCTCGTCACCGACCTGCTGGGGATGCTCGTCGTGGTCGGCGTGGGCCTGCTCATCGCGCTGCCCTACCTGCGCGTCGGCCAGACGGGGCCGGCTCTGACCGAGGTGCGGTTCTTTTCGCCGCCGGTACACAGCCTGCTGATCGGCCCGGCCGAGTCCCGGATCTGGGGTGCCGCGCACGCGGTCCCGCGCGCGGCGCTGCGCTGGCCCGCCGAGATGAGCCTGCTGCCCGGCTTCGTGCTGTACACCCTCGCCCTGGTCGGCCTGGTCTTCTCGATCTGGACGTGGCGTCAGCGCTTCGTCATGCTCGTCGCCCTCGCGGCCGCGGTGGTGCTGACGCTCGGCACCACTGTCTTCGACGGCCGCTGGACGTATCTGCCGCTGTTCGGGCACCTGCCCGGCTCGTTCGGGGTGCGGATCCCGGGCCGCCTCATGCTCTGGGTGACGCTGCTGCTGGCCGTGCTCGCGGCGGGCGCGGTCGACGAGTTCGTCCGGCGCGCGGAGCACCTGTCCGCGCAGCGGATGCCCCCGTGGCCGAGCCCGTGGCTGCGCGCGGCCACGCTCGTACCGCTGGCTCTGGTGCTGGTGGAGGGCTGGGGAGTCACCGCGCATCCGGTCGTTCCCACCCAACCCCGGGCGATGCGTACGGTCACCTCGTCAACCCTCGTGCTGCCCACCTCCACACTGGGCGATCAGACCGTCATGCTCTGGTCGACGTCGCGGTTCCAGCCGCTGGCCAACGGGGGCGGCGCGTTCGCCCCGGCGCACCAGGCGGAGCTGCGGCGCAACGCGGCCACGTTCCCGGATACGGCCAGCATCGCGTACCTGCGCGGGCTCGGCGTGCAGACCGTGCTGCTGCTGCGCTCGCAGGCGGCGGGTACCCCGTGGGAACGCGCGGGAGACGTGCCGGTCGATCCACTCGGGATCACCCGGGAGGACCTGGACGACAACACCGTCCTGTTCCGCATCCCCTGATCCGGGAGGCACCTAGTGCGGCGATCGGCTGGCCGGGCCCCCGCGGACGGCTCAGCCGAACGGTGGTCCGGTCAGTCCGGGACGGGTCCGGTCAGGCCGGGACGGGCATTTCGGGCGGCGTCGCGGGCCGCTCCGACTTCGGCCGCCGTAGCTGGGCCACCCACGGCGCGTCCGGGGCCCCGTCCAGCGGTCCGCCGTCCGGATCGTCCGCGTACGTGCTGCGGACGGCATCCCGCTCCGGCCGCCACATCTCCCGCACCACAAACCCGCACAGCACCGCCACGGTGATCAGGCGCAGCGCCGCCGCCAGCACGAACGTCCCCTCTGGAATGACCGGTTTGCCGCCCGCGCCGAGCAGTTCCGCATAGAACGCCGTGAAGTACCCGATCTCGGCGACGGTCCACGCGATCACGGCACCCCAGCGGGGGCGGGCCAGCACGACCAGCGGCAGCAGCCACAGCACGTACTGCTGGGACCAGACCTTGCTGAAGATGAGGAACGCCGCGACGACGAGGAACGCGACCTGCGCGACGCGCGGGCGCCGCGGCGCCAGCATGCACACCACGGTGATGGCCAGGCAGCTGAGCCCGAACAGGGCGTACGTCACCCAGTTCAGGGCGGGTACGTGATCGCTGAGCCACTGGAACGGGCCCTGGTCCCCGGGAGTGCCGGTGTTCCATTTGCCGTCGAGGTACCGCCCGACGTACCAGAGCGTGCCCCAGTCGACGGGGCGCTCGGTGTTGAGTTCGAAGAACCGGTTCCAGCTCTCCCGATAGGCCAGGAACACCGGGAGGTTGGCGATCGCCCAGGCGGCGGCGGCCGTACCGATGGCGGTGAACGCGGCTCGCAGCCGGGCGGAGCGCAGCCCCAGGACGAGGATCGGGCCGAGGATGAACAGCGGCCACAGTTTCGCGGCGCCGCCGAGGCCGAGCAGGATCCCGGCGAGCGCGGGCCGGCGCCGCGCCCACGCGTACAGGCCGAACATGGCCAGGCCGATGGCGAGGAAGTCCCAGTTGACCGTGGCGGTCACGAACAGGATCGGCGACAGCGCGAAGATCGCGGCGTCCCAGGGTCTGCGGCGCCGCAGGGCGAGGAGCACCGCGGCCGTGGCGACGGCCAGTGCGCAGAGTACGACCGCGTTGACGTTGTAGAACCACTTGCCCTGGTTGATGCCGGGGTACTCCTGGCCGAGCGCGTGCACCGGCAGCCCCAGCACCCCCATGAAGTAGCCCGTGACCACCGGGTACTCGACCGCATGGTCCCGGTACGGCACCTTGCCCTGGTTGAGTCCCTCGGCGTAGTAGAGCGCCAGCACGTCGGTGTAGCAGAACCGGGTGTACTGGATGTTCTTCTGCCAGTCGCCGTCCTGGCACGGCGACTTCTGCACCCAGTGCAGTGCCAGGGTGAGGCAGGTCAGGGCGAGGACGATCCGCGCCGCCGTCCAGAATCGGTTCGGCCGATCCTCGGGCGGTACGGCGTGCCCGCCGAGTGGCCCGCCGATCGCCTCGGAGAGCCCACGCACGAAGCCGTCCGAGGAGGCGGGGTGGTCCTGCGACTCAGGCCGTTCGATGTCGCGGGCCGACTGGGTGCTCATGGCATGGAATCATGCCGCATCCGGCCGCCCTTTCCCCGAAGGGGACAGAGCGCGCCGGGCTCGGCGACGGTGCGTACCGAGCCCGGCGTCACCCGGTCTATCCGCCTGTTCCCGGCGTGCCGTCGGTCTCTCTCGGTGGGTTACCGGTGAGGAACTGGCCGGGGAACGTGGTGGTGGGGTCACCACCGTCGTTGTCTCCACCGTCGCCGTTGTTGTTCCCGCCGTTGTTGCCACCGGGCCCGTTGTTGCCGCCGTTGTTGCCGCCGCCGTTGTTCCCGTTGTTGTCGCCGCCGTTGTTGTTTCCACCGGGACACAGGAATCCGATGAGGCACTGCGGGTCGGCGGGCGGGGGCGGTGGCTGCTTGCCGTTCTGCAGCGGGCTGTTGGGGTCACCGGTGCGCTGCCGGTCCGGGAATCGCTCGATCTTCATGTCGAGCTTCGCCGTGACCTTGTCCATGAACGTCTTCCACACCGCACCCGGGGTGCTGGAGCCGAACATGTCCCGGCCGGTGCCGTTGGGTCCGGACTTCAATTCGACCCGCTTGTTGGCGCCGCCGATCCAGACGGTGGCGGCCAGTTGCGGAATGCCACCCACCATCCAGGCGTCGCCGCTGCCGCCCTTCTTGTTGAACTCCCAGGTTCCCGTCTTCACCGCGGCGGGCCGGCCGTTGCGCAGCACCTTGTTGGCGTGCGCCGGGATCTTCTGCAGGACACCCAGCAGGTCACTCATCTGGTCCGCGGGGAAGACCGGCTCGCCCCTCGTCTTCTCGCTCTTGTAGGTGACCATCTTGCCGGTGTTCTCGTCGCGGCGGCTCACCGAGGCGATGAAGTGGGCCTTGTGGTAGACGCCGCCGTTGATGATGGTCGCCACCCCGTTGGCGTGCTCCAGCGGCACGACCCGGTACTGGCCGAAGCCGATCTCCTCGGCGAAGTACTTGTTCCACGTCGAGGCGTCCGTGCGCTCCAGGTCGATCAGCTTGGAGGTGCCGTCCTTCTGGGCGTCGGTCCAGATGTGCCGGATGCCGGCGTCCTTCGCGGCCTTCAGGACGTTCGACGGCCCGACCTTGTTGGCGATCCAGTAGAACGGGAAGTTGTACGACTGGACCGTCGCCTTCTCCAGCTGGCAGAACTTGATCTGCCCGCCACAGACGCGTCCCGGGTCGGCTCCCGCGTTGCTGATCGTGCCGCCGCCGATGCGCTTCTCGGTGCCGTCCCAGTGGGTCTCGAAGGAGATGCCCTTCTGCAGGCCCGCCGTCAGCGTGTACGGCTTCCACGTCGAGCCGGGCGACTGTCCGCCCGCGTCCATGATCTGTCCGGTCTCGCCGTCCATGTAGCCGGCGTAATCCAGGCCGGTCGGGTTGTCGCCGCCGTAGTAGGCCTTCACCTGACCGTTGTTCGGGTCGATGGCGATCAGCGCCGCCTGGTACGACTTCGGCTTGTCGTGCATCGGCGAGTCCTCGCTGGACCTGCGCGCCGACTCCTCCGCCGCCTTCTGCATGTCGGGGTCGATGGTCGTCTTGATGTCGAGGCCGCCGCGGCGCTGCTCGTCGTCGTCGATGCCCATGTCGCGCAGTTCCTGCTTGACGTGCCGGATGATCATGCCGACCGGTTTGTCGGCGGCGTCACCGCTGGACTTGCCGCTGTCGATCGGACGCAGTGTCTTCTCCGGCCACACCGCGGCGGCACGCTCCTCCGGAGTGATCCACTTCATCTCCAGCATGTTGTTGAGCGTGTACTGCCACCGATCCTTCGCCGCATCGGGGTTGATGTTGGGGTCGAAGCCCTTGTGACCGCCCTTGACCGGTTCCGGCTGCTTGATGATCGAGGCGAGCACCGCCGCCTCGGACACCGTGAGCGCCCGCGGGCTGTTCGGCGCGGCCAGCACCGACTTGCCGAAGTACCCCTGCGCCGCGGCCTCGATCCCGTACCGGCCCTCGCCGAAGTAGACCGAGTTCAGGTACAGCCCCATGATGGTCTGCTTGTCGTACTTCGACTCCAGCTTGCGGGCGATCACCGCCTCGCGCAGCTTCCGGTTGTAGCTGATGTCCTTGAGCTCGGCCGCGTGCCGGGCGTACTGCTGGGTGATCGTCGAGGCGCCCTGCTTGTCGCCGCCGGTGAAGTTGTTCCACGCGGCCCGGGCAATGCCGAGGAAATCGATCCCGTGGTGGTCGTAGAAGTTCTTGTCCTCGGCGGCCGCCACGGCGCGCTGAACCATGACGGGGATGCTCTTGTCGGGAACGACGGTCCGGTTCTGGCTGCCGAGCTTGGCCAGCACCTTGTTGTTCGCGTCCCGGATCGTCGTCGCCTGGTCCTCGGACTTCGGCTGCGGCAGGTCCACGCCGTCGAAGAACCAGGTGCCGCCGACGACGCCGGCGCCCAGGAGGATGACCACGACGGCAGCCGCCGCGGTGAGGACGTTGGCGCGCCGCCGGCGCTTGGCGAGCTTCGTCAGGTCCTTACGGTTCGGGAGACCGTTGCCGCCGCCACCGAGGTCGCCGAAGCCGTCGGGACCGGCCGACGGCCGGACGGCGGCACGGGCCACGGCGGCACGGCCGCCGTACGAGCCGGTGCCCTGCCCGGGTCCGTAAGCCGCGCCGACGCGCGCCGAGCCGACGGAGGCCGCGCCGACCGCGGCGCGGCCGGCGGGTGCGCCGACGGAGGCAGAGCCGCGCGGCGCTCCGACGCTGGCCTGACCTGCGGCGCCGCGCCGGTATGCGTCCGGGGCGGGGCGTGCGGCGGCGTAGGACGGGTCGCCGTCCGGGCCGGTAGCAGCGGACGGCCCGGGCACTCGGGCCCGGGCGCGTGCTGACTGCGAGTCGCCGTTCGAATTCATTCAGTCACACCTACCGGTCGCGGTGGCGCGCCCGAGGAGCCCCGACGGGCTTCCGGAGGCAGCGCCACGAGCGGTCGTTGTGGGCTGCTTCCGCGCAGCCGCCCTGTCAGATGCCAAGAATGACCGATTGTGGCGCTGGATGCCCGTGTCGGTCGGGGTCGTGTCGGCGTTGCCGTTAGGGGGTCGAGTCACCATCGGCCCTCCCGGCGCTGAGACGACGACCCTGCCTCGTGGTGGCGGCCCGAGGAAGCCGAGGCGACGGCCTCGACCCTGTCCAGTTCGTCGGCGTTGAGCGCATCCCGCCCGAGCAGGTACTGCTCGGTGAGGTGGTTCCACGCGCAGGAGCGGCACACCTCCACGACGAACACCTGGAACTCACGCAGCGTCATGGCCAGCACGGGCAGCTCCGCGAGCTTGCGTGCCTGTCCAGCCGAGTTCTTGAGCTCATCGCCGTAGATGTAGTGCACCAGGGTGAGGTTGTCGTGACGGCAGATCGGGCAGCGCTCGTCCGTGGGCTCGCCGTGGAATCTGGCTGCATTCTTCAAGTACGGCGATGCATCGCAGACTTCGAGTGTTCCGACCTTGCCGTTGCGTACGTCACGCAGCAGCGCCCGCTTCTGAAGCGAGTAGTCGACGACCTGCCGCTGCGTGCGCATGGCGAAGAGAGTACGCGCTCATGTCCCGTACGGCGACAAGCGTCACGGAGCGTGGTGCGGTGACCGCGTAGCCGCGATCATGTTGCGGGCCGAGCCCTCACGTTCTACGGTGCGATGTATCGGGCCGATACATCGTCCCGCAACGTGCAGCCGGAAACCCGGCAAGGAGGTGGCGACGTGCTCGAGCTCGCCGTCCTCGGCCTTCTCCAGGAGGCCCCCATGCACGGGTACGAGCTGCGCAAGGAGCTCGCCACCAAGCTGGGGACCATCCGTGCCGCGATCAGCTACGGCACCCTTTACCCCACGCTGAAGCGCTTGAACGCCGCCGGCTGGATCAGCGAGACCGCGCCCGAGGACGCGATGGTGCCACCGCTGACCAGCAAGCGGGGCCGGATCGTGTACAAGATCACGGCCGAGGGCAAGGAGCGGTTCGCGGAGCTGCTGGCCCAGGCGGGCCCGGAGACCTACGACGACGCCGGCTTCGGCGTACATTTCGCGTTTTTTGCCCGGACTGACCGGGCCACCCGGCTGCGGATCCTCGAAGGTCGCCGCCGCCGGATCGAGGAGCGCCGCGAGGGCCTGCGTGAGGTCCTCTCCCGGGCCGCCGACCGGCTCGACGCGTACACCCTCGAACTGCAACGACACGGACTCGAAGCGTGCGAGCGCGAGGTCCGCTGGCTGGAGGAGCTCATCACCAACGAGCGCTCCGGCCGTTCCCCGGCCACACCGGCCGCGGAGACATCCCCCGAGAACCCGCGTCCGCACCAGGACCGGCCGTGATGAACAAGGAGGCAATCGCGATGGGCTCCGTCCGCGTCGCCATCGTGGGTGTGGGTAACTGCGCCTCGTCCCTCGTGCAGGGCGTCGAGTACTACCGCAACGCCGACCCGAACGACCGAGTTCCGGGTCTCATGCACGTGACCTTCGGCGACTACCACGTCTCCGACGTGAAGTTCGTCGCGGCGTTCGACGTGGATGCCAAGAAGGTCGGTATGGATCTGTCCGAGGCGATCGTCGCCAGCGAGAACAACACCATCAAGCTGTGCGACGTGCCGCCCACCGGCGTCACCGTGCAGCGCGGTCCGACCTTCGACGGTCTGGGCCAGTACTACCAGGAGATCATCGAGGAGTCGACGGCCGAGCCGGTCGACGTAGCGCAGGCGCTGCGCGAGGCCGAGGTCGACGTCGTCGTCTCGTACCTGCCGGTGGGCTCCGAGCAGGCCGACAAGTTCTACGCCCAGGCCGCGATCGACGCGGGCTGCGCCTTCGTCAACGCGCTGCCGGTCTTCATCGCCTCGGACCCGGAGTGGGCCAAGAAGTTCGAGGACGCGGGCCTGCCGATCGTCGGCGACGACATCAAGAGCCAGGTCGGCGCGACGATCGTGCACCGGGCGCTGGCCAAGCTGTTCGAGGACCGTGGGGTCGAACTGCTGCGCACGTACCAGCTGAACTTCGGCGGCAACATGGACTTCATGAACATGCTGGAGCGCAACCGGCTGGTCTCCAAGAAGATCTCCAAGACCCAGTCGGTGACCAGCCAGATCCCGCACGAGATGCTCAAGAGCGACGTGCACATCGGGCCGTCGGACCACGTGCCGTGGCTTGACGACCGCAAGTGGGCGTACATCCGGCTGGAGGGCCGCAGCTTCGGTGACACCCCGCTGAACGCGGAGCTGAAGCTCGAGGTGTGGGACTCGCCGAACTCGGCCGGCGTCATCATCGACGCGGTCCGCGCCGCGAAGATCGCCAAGGACCGTGGGATCGGCGGCCCGATCCTGTCGGCGTCGTCCTACTTCATGAAGTCCCCGCCGGTGCAGTACAACGACCACGACGCCAAGGAGTCCGTCGAGGCGTTCATCCGCGGCGACATCGAGCGCTGAGCCGGGCCGACAGGAACCAGCATCAGCCGGGCCGCTTGCCTGATGGCCACGCCATCCGGCAGGCGGCCCAGCCGCGTCAACGGCTGAAGCCTCACTCGTCACCGGATCGCCCGGGCCCTGGTCGTCCGGTGCCGGTCGTTCAGCCCCACGATCGGGCCATCGCGATGCGGGCCTCCAGCTCGAGCAGCTTGCGCTTGCGTTCGAGCCCACCGCCGAAGCCGACCATCTTGCCGCCCGCCCCCACCACGCGGTGACACGGCACGATCACCGGGACCGGGTTGTGGTTGCAGGCCGTCCCGACCGCCCGCGCCGCCCCCGGATCACCCAGCCCGGTCGCGATCGCCCCGTAGGTGATCGTCTCGCCATACGGGATCTTGGCGATCTCCGTCCACACCGCACGCTCGAACTCCGAGCCACCCACCAGCTCGTACGGCACGGTGAACGCCGTCAGCTCGCCGGCGAAGTACGCCGACAGCTGATCGAGCGCCGGATGCGCACCGCCGGGCCCGGCAGCGGCGCCGAACCGCACCCCCACCACGAGGTCGTCGCGGACGGCCACCCCGAGCGGGCCGATCGGCGAATCGATGACCAGTCGCATGCCGCCAGTCTGCCCCGGGGGTACGACACCTTCTATGTATGGCCGTGCTCTCGGGCCCAGCGCAGCAGTTCCGCCTCGGCCTCCTCGCGCGGCAGCGGCCCCTTGTCCAGCCGCAGCTCCTTCAGGTACTTCCAGGCCTGCCCCACGATCGGTCCGGGCGGCACGCCGAGGATCTCCATGATCGCGTTGCCGTCCAGGTCCGGCCGGACCCGGGCCAGGTCCTCCTCGGCGGCCAGCCGGGCGATCCGCTCCTCCAGCGCGTCGTAGTCCGCGGCCAGCGCCGCCGCCTTGCGCCGGTTACGGGTGGTGCAGTCCGACCGGGTCAGCTTGTGCAGACGGGGCAGCAGGGGACCGGCGTCGGCGACGTAGCGGCGCACCGCCGAATCGGTCCACTCGCCCCGGCCGTACCCGTAGAAGCGCAGGTGGAGCGAGACCAGCTCGACCACGCTCGAAATGACGTCCTTGGGGTACTTCAACGCCCGCATCCGGTGCTTGGTGAGCCGCGCCCCGACCACCTCGTGGTGGTGGAAGCTGACCCGGCCGTCGCGCCCGACCGCCTTGGTCGCGGGCTTGCCGACGTCGTGCATGAGCGCGGCCATCCGCAGGATGAAGTCCGGCCCCTCGTCACCCTCCAGCCGCACGGCGTTGTTCACCACGATGAGGGTGTGCTCGTACACGTCCTTGTGCTGGGCGTGCTCGTCGATCTCCAGCTTGAGCCCGGCCAGCTCCGGCAGGAAACGGTCCGCCAGGCCGGTGTCGACCAGCAGCCGCAGCCCACGCACCGGGTCGGCGCCGCTGAGCAGCTTGGTGAACTCGTCGCGGATACGCTCGGCGGTGATCCGGTCCAGGTCGGCGGCCATCGCCGTCATCGCGGCGACCACGTCCGGCTCCACCGTGAACCGCAGCTTCGCGGCGAAGCGGGCGGCCCGCAGCATCCGCAGCGGATCGTCGGAGAACGACGACTCCGGCGTGTCCGGCGTACGGACGACCTGCCGGGCGAGGTCGGCCAGCCCGCCGTACGGGTCGGTGAAGGCGTGCCCCGGCAGGCTCACCGCCATCGCGTTGATGGTGAAGTCGCGCCGCCGCAGATCGTCGAGCAGGTTCGTGCCGTACGCCACCACGGGGTTGCGGCTGACCCCGTCGTACGCCTCGGCCCGGAAGGTGGTGATCTCCAGCCGCAGGCCGTTCTTCTGCACCCCGATCGTGCCGAACTCGCGGCCGGTCTCCCAGATCGCGTCGGCCCACCCGTCGACCATCCGGAGCGTGTCCTCCGGGTGGGCGTCGGTGCAGAAGTCGAGGTCGTCGCCGAGGCGGCCGAGCAACGCGTCGCGGACGGAGCCCCCGACGAGGTGCAGTTCGTGGCCCCCGGCGGCGAAGCGCCGACCGAGCTCGTCGGCGACGGGGGAGACGCGCAGCAGTTCGGCGACCGCGTTGCGCTGGGCGGCGGAGAGGGAGGAGGCAGGCGTTGACATGGGACGACCAGCGTATCGGTCGTGGCGGTGACCGGCGGCAGCGGGCAGGATGGGCGCCGTGCCCGTTTCCGAGGCGCTGCGCCGCCTGAGCGAGGACCCAGGGTTCTGGACGGGCGCGACCAGCCCGCCACCCCACCCGGACGCCGCGACCGGTCCGTTGCCGCAGGAGAATCGCGCCCCCGCCGAGCTGCGCGTCTCGCTGCCGGTGACGGCCGGATACGGGCTGGTGCTGGAGATCGACCTGGTGGCGGGCGAGCGCACGCTCGGGCTGCGCGCCCCCGCCAGCAGCGAGCCGATCCAGCTGGGCTGGACCGGGACAGGCCGGCCCTACCCGGCCGCGCTGCGCTGGTGGGAGCTGGACCTGTGCGCCCGGGTGATCGCCCTGGAGGATCCCACCCTGCCGCATCCGGGCCTGGTCGTCGCGCTTCTGTCGCCGTTCGCCCCGGCCACCCCCGACGACGATCCGGCGGAGATCGCCGCGGTACGCGCGGCCGCCTACCGTGCGCTGCGCCGGGACGCGCCGCCGACCCCGCCCGCAGGGCCGGAAACCGCAGGGCCGGAAACAGCGGGGCCGGAGCAGGACCCGTTGCCGATTTTCGCCGACGACCGTTGGTGGCCGCGCCCGCAGCCGCAACACCCGCCTCGGGTGCTCGACGAGGCCACGGTGTCGGCGCTGGCCGCCCCGGCCGACGTCCACCTGGAGGTTCGCGGCGGCCGGCGCTTCCCTCGCGCGGAACTGGCCGACCTGGTCCGCCGGGCCGCCGAGCGGCTGTCCGGGCATGCCCGGGACGACTGCTACGCCGCCGCCCGCCCGCTGGCCCGGAACATCGCGGGCACCGGGGACCTGCGGCCCGTGCCGCGTCTGCTGGCCGCGCTGACCGAGGCGGGCTGCGACCACCCCACCGTGCTCGACGCCCTCAGCGAACCCCTGGTGGACCTCGAGGCGTGCTGGATGGTGGAGACCCTGGCGGGCGCTGAGCCCGGCAGCCTCCTGCGCCGACACCTGTGGGCGCGACCTGGCTAGATTGGCGGGGTGTCCGTACCTGACGAAGCCCGGCCGAGCGGCGGCCTGTACCGCAGCGCCCACGCGGCGGGCGACGACGCCGCGCCTCCCCCGGACGGCGTGACCCTGATCTCGGTGGACACCCCGAACCCGGGCGCGGCCGTCACGGGGGAGCAGGCCCTGCCGCCGGAGGAGCCGCCGGACGAGACGAGTACGGCGGGCAACAGCGCGATCATGGCAGCGGGCAGCCTGGTCAGCCGCGTGATCGGCTTCGCCCGGAACGCACTGATCGGCATGACGCTCGGCGCCACCGTCGGCAACGCCTACACCACGGCGCAGTTCCTGCCGGGACAGATCTACGAGCTGCTGCTCGGTGGCATCCTGTCCAGCGTCCTGGTGCCCCTGCTGGTCCGGCGGCGCAAGGCCGATCCCGACCGGGGCCAGGAGTACACCCAGAAGCTGCTGACCTTCGCCGGCACCTGCCTCGGCATCGCGACCGTGCTGGTGGTGATCGCGGCACCAGTGTTCACCGCGATCCAGGCCGGAAGGGGCACCCCGGCGTACCAGGATCTGGTCACCGCGTTCGCGTACCTGATGCTGCCGATCATCTTCTTCACCGGGTTGTCCGCGCTGATGGGCGCGGTGCTCAACGTACGCGGGCACTTCGCCGCGCCGATGTGGGCGCCGATCCTCAACAACCTGGTGGTGATCGCCGCTTGCGGCGCCTTCATCCTGTTCTTCGGCACCGACGAGGGGCTGGGGCCGGAAACCATCACCACCGCACAGATCGCGGTGATCGGCCTGGGCACGCTGCTCGGGATGGTCGCGCAGACGGCCGGCCTGCTGCCCGCGCTGCGCAAGGTCGGCTTCGCCTGGAAGTGGCGGTGGGATCCGCGGGGCCTGGGCCTGCGCGAGATCGGCCGGCTGGGCGGCTGGATGCTCTGCTACGTCGCCGCCAACCAGGTCGCCGTGTTCGTCGTGGTGAGCCTGCTGAACAGCACGTCGGACTCCGACGACGCGAGCGTGCTGGCGTTCAACAACGTCTTCCTGCTGACGATGATGGCGCACGGCATCATCGGCGTCTCGGTGATGACCGCCCTGCTGCCCCGGATGAGCGCGGCGGCCGCCGACGGCCGGTACGCCGACGTCAGCGCCGACCTGAGCCGGGGCATCCGCCTCACCGCCTCCGCGCTGGCCCCGATCGCGGTGGCGTACACGGTTCTCGCCGCGCCGCTGTGCGTGACGCTGTTCCAGGGCGGCAAGTACACCCCGGAGATGACCTTCGCGACCGCCGGGGTGCTGCGGGTGGCCGGGTTCGCGGTGCTGCCGCTGTCGATCAGCTACCTGTGCACCTACACCTTCTATTCTTTGCAGGGAAACAAGACCGCCGCGCTGATCAACATCCCGGTGGTGGCGATCCGCATCGCGGCGTACGTGCTGCTGTTCGCGCTGCTGTCCGCGTCGCTGGCGGCGGCGGGCATGACGGCCGCGAACGCGCTGTCGTACGTGGCCTCCGCGCTCATCTCGCTGGCCGTGCTGCGGCGCCGGATCGGCCGGCTCAATCTCGGCTCGGTCGCCGGCGCGCTGGCCCGGGTGCTGGTGGCCGCCACGCTGGCCGCCGCGTTCGGTCTGCTGGTGCTGCGGCTGCTGCCCGGCGGCGCGCGCCCGGAGCGCGGCGCGGCGATTCTCCAGGTGGCGGTCGGCGGGTCGGTGATCGTGGTGACGTACGTCGTGGCGGCCGCGCTGCTGCGGGTGCGCGAGGTCAGCCAGGTCATCGGCATGGTCCGCCGCAAGCTGGGCCTCTGAGTCCATCGCGAACTCGGACTTTGAGGCTGTGGACAAGCCTGTGGACAAGCCGCTGAACAGCCCATCGTCGTCACCGGACGGCCGGTAGCCGATCGGCCGCGGGCCTCGGACGGGTGCCCCGCCCGGGGTTGACCTGTGGGAGCCTGGCCCGGGCCGGGTAAGGTCGTGTCGGACACGTGTGTACCACGGAGGAGGACCGGTGACCCAGGTCGGCGAAGGCCACGAGACCGCGGCCGATGGGGCCGGTCCGGTCATGACCTTCGGTACCTCCACCGTCGGTGAGATCCTGGCCGAGCGCTACCAGCTCGAGGACCACGTCAACAACGACAGCGCCGGCCGCCAGGTGTGGCGCGGCATCGACGTCATCCTGCGCCGCCCCGTCGCCGTGGTGCTGCGGCACCCGGGCGGGGATTCCGCCACCGAGATGCTGCAGGCCGCGGTCGACGCGAGCCGGGTGATCCACCCCAATCTGGTCGGCGTCTACGACGCCATCGACGAGGGCGAACGGGCGTACGTGGTCCGCGAATGGGTGGACGGGACCGCGTTGCGCGAGCTGGTCACCACGAACGGACCGATGGATCCGCCCCGGGCCACCGCGATCGCCCGCTCGCTGGCCGACGCCCTCACCGCGGTGCACGCCACCGGCATGGTGCACGGCAACGTGCACCCGGGCACCACCCTGATCGCCGACGATGGCCGGGTGGTGCTGGCCGACGCCCGGGCCGACGCGGCGGACAGCATCGAGGCGGACGTCCGCGCGGTCGGGGGGGTCCTCTACTACGCGCTGACCGGACGCTGGCCGCACACCGAGGTCGGCCGGTCCGCGCTGCCCGACGCGCACCGCGACGCCGCCGGCACCATCGCCGCGCCGCGACAGGTCCGCGCAGGCATCCCGGCCTACCTGGACGACCTCACGATGGACCTGCTGGACAAGCGGGTCACCGCCCCCGACGCCCAGGCCCTCGCGGCCGAGCTGGCCCGCCTCGACTCGGCCGACGACGACTACGAGGACGTCGGCCCGCTGCGGTTCACCCAGGGCACCTCGGTCGAGCCGGTCCGCAGCACTCGCAAGATCGCGCTGGGCATCGCGGCGCTGGTGGTCATCGCACTGCTCGGCCTGATCTTCGGCATCAACGCCATCTCGAACTCCGGCCAGGACAAGCCGTCCGGCGCGTCTCAGGCGGGGACGAACCAGCCCGGGCCCAGCGGCGGCGGCACCAGCGACGACGGCGACAACACGCCCGCGCCCCCGCAGAAGATCGCGCTGACCGCCGACATGGTCCGGATCGTCGACCCGCCGCCCGGCACCCGCGACGACACCGGCGAGGCCGCGAAGACGGTCGACAACGACGACTCGACCGGCTGGGAGACGCAGGGCTACCGCTCTTCAAAGTTCGGCAATCTCAAGTCCGGCATGGGCGTCCTGATCAACCTGGGAACGCCGCGGTCGATCAGCGAGGTGCGGGTCGAGGCCTCCGCGCCGGGCGTCGCCATGGACGTCCGTACGGGTGACGGCGACCCGGGCGACAACTCCGGCGGCGACGAGAAGATCCTCAAGACCTACACGCGGGTCAGCGACTCCGACATCGAGAAGTCACCGGGTACGGACACGGTCCTCACGGGCTTCGACGAGAACACGAAGTACCAGTACATCCTGGTCTTCCTGAGCGAGCTGCCGCGCGGCGACGACGGCAACTACCGGGTCAGCATCAACAAGATCGAGGTGTACGGCAACTGACCCGGCCGCCCGTCTCCGCTAGATTGCTGGCGTGACCCAGCAGCGCGACGCGCACCCGGGGGCGGAGCCGCTCACCCCGAGCGACGCCGAGCTGCTGCGCGCGCACGTCGACGGCGACCCCGACGCGTTCGGTGAGCTGGTCCGCCGCCACCGGGACCGGTTGTGGGCGGTCGCGCTGCGCACGGTCGGCGACCGGGAGGAGGCCGCCGACGCGGTGCAGGACGCGTTGCTGTCGGCGCACCGCGCCGCCGCCCGGTTCCGCGGCGAGTCGGCGGTCACCACCTGGCTGCACCGGATCGTCGTGAACGCCAGCCTGGACCGGCTGCGCCGCCGCCAGTCGCACCCGACCGTGCCGCTGCCGGACGGCAGCCGCCCCGACGACACGCCCAGCGCGCCGGAGCCCGCCGCGCCCGCCCCGGACCACGACACCGCGCTGATCGTCCGCGCCGCCCTGGCCGATCTTCCCGCCGATCAGCGCGCCGCGATCGTCCTGGTCGACCTCCAGGGGTACGCGGTGGCCGAGGCCGCCACGATCCTCGGCGTCGCCGAGGGCACCATCAAGAGCCGGTGCGCGCGGGGCCGCGCCCGGATGGCGCTCGCCCTGGCCCCCCTGCGCCCCGGCGGAGACGGCGGTCACGACGCCGGCGGGAACCGTACGGGCGCCCACCGCGTCCCATCGGGGTCGGGAGTGACAGGGCCGCTCCCGCCCACACCCGAGGGGAGGCGCGACCCGTGACCGGGGCCGACTTCAGCGACGTCGACATCGACCTGCTGGCCGACTACGTCGGCGGGGTCCTGGACGGCACTCCGGAGGCAGCGGAGGTGGCCGCCCGGATCGACGCCGACCCGCAGTGGCGCGACGCGCACGACGCGCTGCTGGCGGGCATGGCCGCGGTCGACACCGAGCTGCGCGCGATGGGCGCCGCCCCCGAGCCGATGCCCGCGGACGTGGTCGCCCGGATCGACGCCGCCCTCGCGACGGCCGCCGGGATCGCGCTCGACGACGATGCCCTGACTGACGCCGCGAGCGCGGACACCACTGTTGCGGACGCCGGGGACGCGGAGGACGCCGGTGCCGCGGAGGCGGGGCCGCGCCGGCATCTGGTCGCCGTACCGTCCGGGGGTGCCCGGGTGGGCGCGGCCCGGCGGCGGTGGCGCTGGGCCGCGCCGATCGGGGTCGCGGCCGGAGTGCTCGCGTTCGCGGGCCTCGGCGTCAACCACCTCGTCAGCCCCGCTTCCAAGAGCACCGAGTCGGCCGATTCCACCGCCATGCTGGCGCAGCCCGCGAGCGGCGCGGCGGTCCTGCCGGATGCCGGCCAGATCCGCACCACCAGCACCGACTACGCGCCGGACACCTTGCGTGCCGAGGCCGCCCGGGCGTTGTCCGCGCCCGCCGCCGCGCAGGACCGCGCGGAGCCGGGCGCGGCGAAGGGCGCCGTGCCCAGCGTCGTGCCCAGTGCCGAGGCGATGACCGGCGTGGCCACGCCGTTGCAGCGGCTGCGCGCGCGGGACGCCCTGCAGGCCTGTCTGGACGCGATCGCCCTGGAGTACGGTCCCCGCCCGCTCCTGGCGCAGAGCATCGAATACGCCCGCTTCGCGCAGGCCCCGTCCCTGATCGTGCGGTTCGCCGGGCCGGACGGCACGTGGGTGTGGGTCAGCGGCCCGGACTGCGGAGTCCCCGGTGCCGGCGCGGCCACCCGATTCCGGGAAAAGGTAGGCTGACCCGCACCGCGTTTCCCGTTGGGTGAGTTCGACCACGGGCCTCTGACGCGCGGGAATGACGCGTCCCTACGATGAGGTTCTAGCGTGCGGAGTCGCCGGGATGCCCGGTGACATCGATCGGAGGAGTCGGCAGTGGACGAGGTCCGAAACCTGATCATCATCGGCTCGGGACCGGCCGGCTACACGGCGGCGCTGTACGCGGCCCGGGCCAACCTGAACCCGCTGGTCATCGAGGGCGTCCAGTCCGGCGGCTCGCTGATGACCACCACCGAGGTGGAGAACTTCCCCGGCTTCCCCGAGGCCATCATGGGCCCCGAGCTGATGGACAACATGCGCAAGCAGGCGGAGCGGTTCGGCGCCGAGTTCATCACCGACGACGTGACCCGGGTCGAGCTGTGCGACCGCCCGACCGAGGCGGGCAGCGACGGCCTCAAGACGGTGTGGGTGGGCGACACCACCTACTTCGCCCGCGCGGTCATCCTCGCCACCGGCTCCGCGTGGCGCCCGCTGGGCGTGCCGGGGGAGCAGGAGCTGCTGGGCCACGGGGTGTCGTCGTGCGCCACCTGTGACGGCTTCTTCTTCCGTGGGCAGCACATCGTCGTGGTCGGCGGTGGCGACTCCGCGATGGAGGAGGCCACCTTCCTGACCAAGTTCGCGGAGACCGTGACCATCGTGCACCGGCGGGACTCGTTCCGGGCCAGCAAGGTGATGCAGGTTCGCGCGCTGAACAACCCGAAGATCAAGATCGAGTGGAACAGCGAGGTCGAGGAGATCCTCGGCGCCGAGGGCAAGGTCGTCGGGGTCCGGCTGCGTGACACGCAGACCGGGGCGACGAAGGTCCTCGACGTCACGGGCGTCTTCGTCGCGATCGGGCACGACCCGCGCAGCGAGCTGTTCAAGGGCCAGGTCGAGCTCGACGCCGACGGTTACGTCAAGGTGGCGAGCCCCAGCACCCGGACGAACATCCCGGGCGTCTTCGCGGCCGGCGACCTGGTCGACCACACGTACCGGCAGGCCATCACCGCCTCCGGAACGGGCTGCGCCGCGGCCCTGGACGCCGAGCGCTTCATCGCCTCGTTCATCGAACTCTGAGCAACTACTGAAATCCCGGAGGTACCTGGTGGGAGCAACCAAGGCGGTCACCGACGCCACGTTCGCCAGCGACGTGCTGCAGTCCCAGAAGCCGGTGCTGGTGGACTTCTGGGCCGAGTGGTGCGCGCCCTGCCGCAAGGTCGAGCCGCTGCTGGCCGAGATCGCCACCGAAATGGGCGACAAGGTGGAGATCGTCAAGGTCAACATCGACGAGAACCCCGAGACCGCTCGCGCCTACCGGGTCATGTCCGTGCCCACCCTGACCATGTTCAAGGGCGGCGAGCCGGTCAGCTCGGTGGCCGGCGCGAAGCCGAAGGGCGCTCTGATCAGCCTCATCGAATCGGCGCTCTGACGCCCGACCCCGACGCCCCCGTGTCCCACCGGACGCGGGGGCGTCACCATTTCGTGATCCCCCGCACGGATCGTCGATCGACGTCCGGCCGCGCCGGATTGTGCGCGGTACGCTCCGGAGGTTGCCCTTCCGCCCACCCCCGAGCCCAAGGGAGCCGCGCGTGCGTGCGATCCGACGTGGAGATTCCGGACCGGCCGTTGAGGAGATCCGGTCCATCCTCGTGGCGCTCGACCTGCTCGAGCTCCCCTCCGACGTCTACGACGACGCCACCGAGACCGCCGTACGGGCGTTCCAGCAGAGTCGCGGCATCGGCGTCGACGGGGTCGTCGGCGCCGAGACCTGGCAGGCCCTCGACGACGCCCGCTGGACCCTCGGCGACCGCACCCTCTTCCACTCCATCCCGGCCGCGCTGACCGGCGAGGACGTCCGCGCCCTCCAGGAACGGCTCATGGAGATGGGCTACGACACCGGCCGCGCGGACGCCATCTACGGCGCACGCACCGCCCGGGCGGTGGCCCAGTTCCAGCGCGAGGTCGGCCTGACGCCGGACGGCACCTGCGGCCCGCAGACGATGCACGCGCTGCGCCGGCTCGGCCGCAAGGTGGTCGGCGGACGCCCGCAGTGGCTGCGCGAGGCCGAGGCATTCCGCCAGTCCGGCCCCAACCTGATGGGCAAGACCATCGTCGTCGACCCCGGTCACGGCGGCCCCGGCGACCGCGGCGTGGTGGTGCCCGACGGCCCGCTGCGCTGGACCGAGGCCGACCTGGCGTTCGACCTCGCCGCCCGCCTGGAAGGCCGGATGGCCGCCGCCGGCATGCGCGTACACCTCACACGCGGGCCGTCGCCCGCCGAGCCCATGACCGGCGCCCAGCGCGCCGAGCTGGCCAACAGCCTCGGCGCCGACCTGCTCATCTCCCTGCACCTGGACGGGCACGACAACCCGACCGCGGACGGCGTCGCCACCTACCACTACGGCACCGGCAACGGCCTGACCTCCACGGTCGGCGAGCGGCTGGCGAACCTGGTGCAGCGGGAGATCGTCGTGCGCACCGGGATGCGCGACTGCCGCATCCACGCCAAGACCTGGGAACTGCTGCGGCTGACCCGGATGCCGGCGGTCCGCGTCGACTTCGGCTACCTCACCTCACCGGGCGAGCGGGAGCGGATCGTCGACCCGCTGTTCCGCGAGCAGCTCGTCGAGGCGATCCTCGCCGCGGTGCAGCGGATGTACTACCCGGTCGAGCAGGACGTGCCGACGGGCTCGATCGACGTACGCAAGCTCCGCATGGTCCTGGCCAAGCAGGCCTGACTCAGGACTGGGTGGAGCGGGTCGCCGCGGCCGGGCGCACCGGGCGCAGCAGCGTGTCCGGGCTCATCGAGCCGAGCAGCTTCTCCAGCGCGTACTCGACGTCGGACTTCCAGGACAGGGCGGTGCGCAGTTCGAGCCGCAGCCGCGGGTAGCGGGGGTGCGGGCGTACCGTCTTGAAGCCCACGGACAGGAAGAAGTCGACCGGGGCGACGCAGCTGCCCGCGCCCTCCTCCCCGGTATCGCCGAACTTCGCGTCGCCGAACGCCTCGATCGCCTTGACCCCGCGCTTCGTGAGGTCGCGGGCGACCCCCTGCACGAGCATCCGGCCCAGCCCGCCCCCGGCGAACGCCGCGACCACGTGCGCCGTCGTCAGCAGCACGGCGTCGGCGGACACCGGGGAGGTCGGGAACGCCATCGACCGCGGCACGTAGGCCGGCGGGGCGTACATGACGTAGCCGGCCGGCATGCCGTCCACGTACGCGAGCTTGCCGCACGAACCCCACTCCAGCAGGGTCTGCGACACCCAGGCCTCCTTCTCCAGCCCGGGATCGCCGGAGGCGCAGGCGCGTTCCGCGGAGACGGGGTCGAGTTCCCAGTAGACGCACTGGCGGCAGGGCCGGGGCAGATCCTCGAGGGTGTCGAGGGTCAGGTTGACCAGGCGTCGCGACATGGGCGGACCCCTCAGCATCACGGAATGTCCGGTTGACGAAGCACGGTCCTGTTCACGTGCCCGTCCGCGCCCCCGTCGGATACTACGCCGCAATGGCCTTGAACGGCACCGATCGGACCTTGCCGACAGGCCACCACCGGCTGGTTGGCAGGCGGCCCCCGCGTACGCGGCGACTAGCATGAATGCCGTTGTCGCCATTTTCAGGAGGGGTGAGACGGCATGACCGGTACGACCCAGGACGACTACACGGACCGCTACGCGCGGCGGGTACGCGGGATGACCACCTCGGAGATCCGCGCGCTGTTCGCCGTCGCCAGCCGCCCCGAGGTGGTGTCGCTGGCGGGCGGATCGCCGTACGTCGCGGCGCTGCCACTCGACGCGGTGGGGGAGATGCTCGGACGGCTCGCCGCCGAGGAGGGCACCACCAGCCTCCAGTACGGCATCGGCCAGGGCACCGCCGAGCTGCGCGAGGGCATCTGCGAGGTGATGTCGCTGTCCGGCATCGACGCGTCCACCGGTGCGTCACCCGACGACGTGGTGGTGACCGTCGGCGGTCAGCAGGCACTCGACCTGGTGGCACGGCTGTTCCTGGACCCGGGCGACGTGGTGCTCGCCGAGGGGCCGACGTACGTCGGCGCACTCGGCGCTTTCCAGGCCGCCCAGGCACAGGTACGGCACGTCGCCATGGACGCCGACGGCCTCATCCCCGCGGCGTTGGAGGCGGCCATCGCCGAGACCGCCGGGCGGGCCAAGTTCCTGTACACCATCCCGACGTACCAGAACCCCGCCGGCGTCACGCTGACCGACGAGCGGCGCGAACAGGTGCTAGACATCTGCGAACGGGCCGGGCTGCTGGTGGTCGAGGACGACCCGTACGGAACGCTGAGCTTCGCGGGCGACGCGCCGCGACCGCTGCGGGCGCGCCGCCGCGACGGGGTGTTCTACCTCAGCACGTTCTCGAAGACCTTCGCGCCGGGCCTGCGGGTCGGCTGGATCCTTGCACCCCACGCCGTCCGGGAGAAGCTCGTCATGGCCAGCGAGGCGCAGATCCTGTGCCCGAGCGCGTTCGCGCAGGCCGCCGTCACCAAGTACCTCGCCACCATGCCGTGGCGCGAGCAGATCAAGTCGTACCGGGAGATCTACCGGGAGCGCCGCGACGCCCTGCTGGACGCACTCGAGGATCTGATGCCCGCCGGCACGACCTGGACCCGCCCGGAGGGCGGCCTGTTCGTGTGGGCGACGCTGCCCGACGGCCTGGACTCGAAGGCGATGATGCCGCGCGCCATCGCCGCCCGCGTCGCCTACGTGCCCGGCACCGGGTTCTTCGCCGACGGCTCCGGCGCCGGCCACATGCGGCTCAACTTCTCCTTCCCGCCGCCCGACCGCATCCGCGAAGGCGTCCGCCGCCTCGCCGGGGTCATGGAACAGGAGCTCGCGATGCGCGCGGTCTTCGGCACCCCGACCCGGCACCGCCGTCGTGGGCACGCCGGCGCGGACACGCCCGGCCCCGACTTGGCATGATCAAGTCCATGGGTACGGAGGAAGACGTGCGAGTTCTGGTCCTGGCCGGCGGCCTGTCGTACGAGCGGGACGTGTCGTTGCGTTCCGGTCGGCGGGTGCTGGACGCGCTGCGCGCCGCCGGACTTCAGGCGGACATGCGCGACGCCGACGTCGCGCTGCTGCCCGCGCTGCAGGAGGATCCGCCGGACGCCGTGGTCATCGCGCTGCACGGCGCCACGGGGGAGGACGGCTCGCTGCGCGGAGTGCTGGACCTGTGCGGCGTGCCGTACGTCGGATGTGACGCCCGCGCCTCCCGCCTGGCGTGGGACAAGCCGTCCGCGAAGGCCATGCTCCGCGAGGCCGGCATCCCCACCCCCGACTGGGTGGCGCTGCCGCACGACCGCTTCTCCGAGCTCGGCGCGGTCGCCGTACTCGACCGCATCGCCGACCGGCTCGGCCTGCCGCTGATGGTCAAGCCGGCGCAGGGCGGCTCCGGGCTCGGCGCCTCGGTCGTGCGGGACGAGGCCGATCTGCCGGCCGCCATGGTCGGCTGCTTCGCCTACGACTCCACCGCCCTGGTCGAGCGGTACGTGGCCGGCATGGACGTGGCGGTCTCCGTGGTCGATCTCGGCGACGGCCCGCAGCCCTTGCCCGCCGTCGAGATCGTCCCGCGCAACGGCGTGTACGACTACGCCGCCCGCTACACCGCCGGGCTGACCACGTGGCACACCCCGGCACGGCTCGACCCGGCCGTCGCCGCCCGGGTGGCATCGACAGCCCTCGCCGCACACGAAGCGCTCGGCCTGCGGGACCTGTCCCGGGTGGACCTGATCGTCGACGGTGAGGGCGAGCCGCACGTACTCGAGGTCAACGTCTCGCCGGGCATGACGGAGACGTCGCTGCTGCCGCTCGCCGTGCAAGCGGCGGGGCTGGACTTCGGGAAGGTGTTGGCCGGGCTGGTCGGACGCGCGACCGCCCGTGGATAGCTA
This sequence comes from Krasilnikovia cinnamomea, assembly GCF_004217545.1. NCBI lineage: Bacteria > Bacillati > Actinomycetota > Actinomycetes > Micromonosporales > Micromonosporaceae > Krasilnikovia > Krasilnikovia cinnamomea. The sequence goes on along the minus strand of NZ_SHKY01000001.1, from coordinate 3,091,758 downwards.
GCGCTCGTTGGGGCCGTGGTGCCCTGGTCATCGTCTCCGCGGTGACCGATGCCTGTCTTACCTGCCGGGCCGCCCCGTGTGCCCGGCCAGTCGCTTCGGTGGCCCGCCGTGCGCTTCGGCTATCCCGCGCCGGTCGTGCCCGCCGTTTCGGGCGCATCGCCGGTCGGCAGGGGATCGGAGGGTCTCCGGGTCTCGGCCGTGCCAGATGCCGGTGAATGATGCTCGGCGGTCGGTCTCTCCTTCACCGCGTTGTCTCCTCGGGCGGTGAAGGTCGGCGCTGGTGGTGCCGCCGAAGGTGGGGCGGGCAGCTGGTTGGCGTCGGATGCTCCGGGGTTTCCTTTGGAGCTCAGGTCGGGCTCGACGGCGTCGCTGTGTTCGACGGCGCCGGTGGGCCGGTTAATGGGCGCGGTGTCGTGGTTGTTGGCGCGCGGTGAGTTGACCGTTCCCGCGGCAACGTCGCCGCGAAATTGGCCGTCGCCGCTGTCTGTTTCCTCTGCGCTGTCCGCGCCGTCCGCATGGCCGCGATTCGCGCCGTCCGCGTGGCCGCGATTCGCGCTGTCCGCGTGGCCGCCGGTCGCGCCGTCCGCGTGGGCGCCGTTCGTGTCAGCTGCGTCCGCGTGGCCGACCTGAGCATCAGCGGCTCCTGCGGTCGGCTCCGCACGGGCGCCTTCTGTGTCACTCTTCAGCGCCCCGACCGTCCCTGCGTCAGTCACCCCTGCGTTGCTGGCTTCCGTACTGGTCGCCTGCGAATCGGCTTCTGTGAGCGTCGCCGGGGCATCGGTTTCTATGAGCGCCTGGGCATCGGTTTCTATGAGCGCCTGGGCATCGGTTTCTGTGTGTGTCGCCTCCGCGTCGCCGAGATTGACCGCGGATGCGGTGGGTGAATCACTGATCGTGGAAGGCGCCTGCCATGCGATGTGGGGCGGCTCGGCGATGGCGCGGCCGCCGAACTCGCCCAACCATGCGGCCACCAGCGCCAGGCTCTCGCGCCACTGCTCCTCGGGAACGACCGGAAGGATGTCATCCCACAGTGAAAGGAACGTCCCACGAAGCTGGAGTCGCCCGTACGGCCGCGCGAGGAACCACATGTGCAGGTGGGCGGAGCCGTCGCCCCAGCGGTTGACGTGGACACGGGCCACGCCGTCGAGCGAGCGGACCGCGCGTTCCAGTCGTACCGTCATGACCCCCAGTTCGGCGGCCAGCAGATTCGGCAGGTCGCCGAGGTCGAGGTGGGATCGGCATTCGAGGATCAGCACCACCGGGAGACCGGTTGGCCGGTCCATCGCGCGAACACGCCACCGGTCACTGACCCAGATGTACGCGTCGTCCGGCGTGTTGCAGGCGACGCAATCCGCAGCGTCCTCGCCGCTGCGCGGTGGTTCGACGGCGACCGGATCAGCGAGAGTCTTGACCCTCATGTCCCCCTCGAACGGGAAGGAGGGCCAGCGCGTGAAGTCCGGGAGTGGGGGATTCTTGTCGGGCACGTGGCTGACCCTAGCCCAGCTTGCGAGCACTGTCCCGGCTCAATTTGAGTGAACTCCCTTCCCCGGGTCAGCCATTCAGACGCACCCGAAGACGTTGATCGGCATCACGGTGTGTGGACGGTCGAGTTTCGGGCTCGGTTGTCCACAGGAGTTATCCACAGGCCGGATGGTTTCCCGTGAAACACCACGTAGATGCCGGGGCGCACCTGTGGATACACCCGTGTACGTCCGCCCAGGCATCGGCGACGTTTCACGTGAAACGGTGGGGCTCCGGTCCCTCAACAAGACTTACGCACAGGCTGTGGATATTCATCCGCTGGGCTTCCGTCCCGTCGCCAGTCTCCGAACATCGAGACGACCCGGCGGTGCTGGAGGCGCGCTGGCTCCTCGCCCCCGCACTCGCACATCAGACCCCGCGCCAGTCGACCCCCATGCGGAGCTCGAGGGGGGTGCTGCAAGCGATAGCTTAGGTCCGTCCCATGCTTCCCGGACCAACGCGTCGGCGGGCGGGTAGCGCCCCCTCGCGCCGTGGATCTCATCCGTCTCGCGCCGTGGATCTCATGCGCCTTACGCCTGGCCGCGTCGCTGCGGCCGGTTTCACGTGAAACGGCACCGGGCACCGGGCACCGGGCACCGGGCACCGGGCACCGGGCACCGGGCACCGGGCACCGGGCACCGGGCACCGGGCACCGGGCACCGGGCACCGGGCACCGGGCACCGGGCACCGGGCACCGGGCAGATTGTGCTCGGCTGTTTCACGTGAAACAACGTCGCGGCCGCAGCGCGAAAGGGCCGAGCCGATCCTGGTCTCCTGGCGGACGTTCCGAGGTGACTGAGTAGACGGGCTTGACGCCTTCGGTCGATCTCAGACGGCGAGATTCCAAGCAGAGGGGCGAGCATTTTCAGGGAGGCAGACTCCTGTCACGTCGCAGTGGGATGCGCTGACGCTGGCGTCACCGACCAGCGTGGTCAGCCGGTCCCGGCGGGAAGGGTGGCTCGAGCCTCACGGATCGGATCCGGCGGCGGGTTGGCGAGCGCCGTTTGCCACGCGCCTGGACGCGCCTTTGCTCGGTAGACGGCTCCGGGTCCGGGATCATCGAGTCATCGGTCGCCAGGACGAATAGGCGGCATGAGCAGCGACGCCTCTTGCCAGTGTTGCCGGACGTGGGGCCGGACAGGCCTGACCGCTGACCTGACTCCGAAATCCGTCGCCCGGACGCCCATCGCCCCGCGCGCCCAACGCAACGTCGGCCCGGTCCCGCGTGGGCAATGCCTTAGCGACCTCGAAGCAGCCCACAGCTTCCGCGTCAGTCATCCGGCAGCTTTGTGATCGGAACGATGCCCGGCGTTTCACGTGAAACCGCGCCGCAAGGCTCCTGTCTGCAAGCAAGGCCGGGGTGCGGCTTTCAATGGCAGGGCGACTTGCTGGGAGCAGCGGATCGACGGCGAAGTCGGTGGCATCAGAGATTCCAGCCTCTGCTGAGCATGGATTGCCACCCCCAGTCCGCTGCGGCTGCCACTTCCCGCCGGCTGTCTGCCCTTCGGCCGCCTGCCCTTCGGCCGTCTGCCCTTCGGCCGCCTGCCCTTCGGCCGTCTGCCCTTCGGCCGTCTGCCCTTCGGCCGTGTGCCCTTCGGCCGTGTGCCCTTCGGCCGTGTGCCGTCCGACCCCAGGAATCAGGCTTCGGTCGCCGAGACGACCGCCGGGTGGCGCTTACGCAAGGAGCTGGCGAACCCATCTCGTCTATCCACGCGATCCATGCGGATAGGAAACGAGGCGGAGCAGAGCGCAGACAAAATGGCGGTCGGCCTAGGTTTCACGTGAAACAACCACCTACGCGCGTACATCGCTCGGGCCCGGCCAAGCTGTGGGTAGAGAGTCGAATGGACATGTGGGGAGCCAGCCCATGGTTGGGCGCACCTGCCGGGCGCAACAAGTGGCTCCCAATATCAAGTCTCAGAGATCCAGCACTCCGACGGTTTGGCCTCCGCTCTGCTCGCCAGTCGGTCGGAACCCCAGTTTCAGATAGAACTTCTCGGGCCCACCAAGCCGAGGCTCCCACGTGACGTACGCTCGGTCGCCGCCGCGGCGACGAATCTCCCGACAGACCGCGTCAACAGCGAACCGACCGTATCCGCGGCCCTGGGCGGCCGCCGCGATATTCAAGCGCCAAACTCCTGAGCGCCGGTCGCTTGGATCCCGGTCTGGGTCCCACGGGATGTCGAGGAACCCCATCAAGAAGCCGACTAGCTGATCGTCGTCGTAGATCAGCCTCGGCCAGGCGTAGTCGGCGAAGACATAGGCCTCGGCCAACGACTTGACCACCGGCTCGACCAGATCCTCCTGATCGGATCGAACCGACAACGCAAGAGCTGCCTCGTAGTTCGTCGGAGTAATGCTCTCCAGTCGCATACGGCGAAGGCTAGCGACTCGCCACCGGCTGAGCGCGGGTCCTACCCCTCGGCCTTGTCTCCGCGAGCCGCCGGGCATTGGTCCGGCGACCCGCCCGGCACTGTCCCGGCGACCCGCCCGGCACTGTCCCGGCGACCCGCCGGGCCTCGTTTCCGCGAGCCCTGCCTGCTCAATCTCCGCGAGAACCGGCGACGACGATCGGGGCACCGAGCGGGATCTCCGCGTCTCATTGGCGCGACAGTCGTCGTAGCCGCCGAGCCAGTTGTCCATGTGCTCGAACTGATCGCCGTTTTGAGCCAGCGTGACCGGCCACTGGACCTGCGACCGGCCGAATTCCCGCGGCGTATGTGGGGACCGCCAGGCCGATGCGGCCCGCTCTCGCCGTGCGCTGCGTCTGTTGTTGGCAAGCCCGGCATTGTCTGTCGCGGTGCGCAACCAGGGCGTACGGCATGTAATGGTGCAGCTCGACCATGGCGATTGGAATACTGCGCCGAGCCCACCGCCGCGGTCGTGACCGGGTCAGCGGGAGCGTGCCGATGCCCGACAACCGCCGTAGGACTCCGAACTAGTCGCACGAGCCCCGCCTGCTAACGCCAGCGGATCCGCGTATGCATGCAACGGAGCCCGACGGCAACCATCTAGTAGCCCGGAGTCCGACCAGGGGTCTAGGGCCTACCGGCGCCAACACCAGATCGACGCGGAATGCGAATTGCCCTCATGGCTCACCCGACAACGGCACAGTCCCCGGTTCCGCGCGCTCAGAACGAATTCAACCGCAGAATCCAGGCCCGCGAAATCTCAGGAGAATCGTTCTAGGAGAACCGCATCCACAGGGAAGAAGCGACTGACTGGCGGCCCGGAGACCATACATTGCGTGCCTAGGCAAGAGCGAAAGGCGCTCACGCGCCGCCCTATGCAACTCGAAGCCGGGTAACAGGGCAAACAAAAGACAGGCACGCGATTCATGACCGCGGCCTGTCTTCGTTGTAGGGCGCCGGACTACCAGGCTGGCTCAGCCCTGCTGGTCGTCACTGCCCTCCTGGTCCACACCGATCATGCCAACGATGCGTTCCAGGTCATCGACCGTAGCGAACTCGATGGTGATCTTTCCTTTGTTCCGGCCGATGTCGACTTTGACGCGGGTGTCGAAGCGATCCGACAGCCGCTCGGCCAGGTCGTTCAACGCCGGCGCGTGCACCTTGGCCCGGCGGGTCGGTGCCGCCTTCTTGACCGGGCCGTCGGCGAGCGCAAGGGACACGAGTTCCTCGGTGGCGCGTACGGATAGACCCTCGGCGACAATCCGCAGTGCCAACTTCTCCTGCGCGTCGCCGTCTTCGAGGCCGAGCAGTGCGCGAGCATGTCCCGCGGACAGCACGCCGGCCGCCACCCGGCGCTGTACCGGAGCGGGCAGATTCAGCAGTCGAATCGTGTTGGAGATCTGCGGCCGACTCCGGCCGATCCGCCGCGCCAGTTCCTCATGAGTCGCGCCGAACTCGTCCAGCAGTTGCTGGTACGCGGCCGCCTCTTCCAGCGGGTTGAGGTTTGCGCGGTGGATGTTCTCCAGCAGGGCGTCCCGCAACATGGCGTCATCGCGGGTGTCCCTGATGATCGCGGGAATCGTCTCGCGGCCGATGGCCTGCGCGGCACGCCACCGACGCTCACCCATTACCAGCTCGTACTTGCCTTCGCCGAGCTCCCGCACGACGATCGGCTGCAGGAAGCCGACCTCCTGGATGGAGACCTTCAGTTCCTCGAGTGCGTCTTCCTCGAAGACATGCCGGGGCTGCCTCGGGTTCGGCTCGATCGCGGTTACCGGAAGGTCCGCGAAGCGCGCACCCGGCACGGGTGCCAGCTCCTCGTTGACCGATGGCTCCTCGAACGGCTCGGCGGCCCGCTCAGGTTCGGGCTCAGGCGCCGGCTCGGCGGGAGGGGTGAACTGCGCCGGAGGAGCCGAGATGGGGGCCGCGGCGACGGGCGGTTCGATCGGCGTGGCCGGGGGAGCTTCCGCCTCCGGCGGGGCCGCCGGGGGCGGCTCCTCGGTGACAACGGCCGTACCCGAGGGCGGCGCCGTGGGAATCAGCGCGCCCAGGCCTCGCCCGAGACCTCCCCGTGGACGGTTCTTCATGCCGTGCCTCCCGTGTTGACCCCGCGCATCGCAAGCTCGAGCGCTGCCTCGAAGTAGCTGGTCGCGCCCCGCGAACCCGGATCGTAGGTCATCACGGACTGGCCGTAGCTCGGAGCCTCCGACACCCGCACGTTACGGGGGATCACGGCCTCGAGCACCTTGGCCCCGAAGTGGTTACGCACGTCCTGCTCGACCGCGTCCGCCAACCGGGTACGGCGGTCGTACATGGTGAGCAGGATGGTCGAGACGTCGAGCGCCGGGTTCAGGTGCTGGCGCACCAGATTGATGTTGTTGATGAGCTGATTCAAGCCTTCCAGCGCGTAGTACTCGCACTGGATCGGGATCAGCACCTCCTGGGCCGCCACAAGCGCGTTGACCGTCAGAAGGCCGAGCGACGGCGGGCAGTCGATGAAGACGTAGTCGAACGTTTCGGGGTGGGCGGCGAGGGCGCGGGCGAGGCGTGACTCGCGGGCCACCACGGAGACCAGCTCGATCTCAGCACCGGCGAGGTCTATGGTCGCGGGCACACACCAGAGGTTCGGAATGCCCTCCACCGCTTGGGCCACCTCGGCCAGCGGGATGTTGTCGATCAGGCAGTCGTAGACGTCGGGGACGCCGGCGTGATGCGGCACGTTGAGACCGGTCGAGGCGTTGCCCTGCGGGTCCAGGTCGACAACGAGCACGCGGTTACCGTGCAGGGCGAGCGCCACGGCGAGGTTCACGGTCGTCGTGGTCTTGCCGACGCCACCCTTCTGGTTCGCGACGCAGAGGATGCGCGGATGGTCCGGGCGGGGCATGGTGATTTCGCCGCTCGGATTGAGGATCTGCACGGCACGCAGCGCCTCCATGGCCAGCGGCGGATCACCCTCCTCGCCGTCCGCTGTTTCACGTGAAACATCCTCGTCCGACGGCGCAGAGCCGGCCGACGCCGCTGGCGGGACAGGCACCGATGCGGATCCGGAAGGCGGACCGGTACGTGGTGCGGGGGCGGGGCGCCGCCCTTCCTGAGCACCGCTCTCCGCCGCCGAGTCAGCAGGGGCAGTTGTCGGCGTGCCGTATACCTGACCTGCGGAGGACTGACCTCCGTGTCCGTTTGCTACGCGTGGCTGCGGCACGCCGTGCTCCCCCTTGTCAGGCCCCACCCCGGGCTGATCGGAGACAGTGGATGGATCGGTTTCACGTGAAACACCGTTCCACGTGCCACGGCCACCGTCGACACCTCTGCCGTACTCCTGCACCGTCTTATCCCTGCCTGGTCGGAATGGATCGGCACCGCGAGCACTCACCGTGGCACCGAATGGCGATGCGTGCGGTCCGGCAGAAGGCGGTGGAGTGACACACGCGCCCACCGCCTGCTCCACACTATCGACGCGCGGCCAGCCTACGGCCGCGGGGCGAGGCTCGCCACGATTCTCCGCCTGATGGGCCCCTGAGGGCGACCCCGACTCGGCTTCGAAGACCATGAATCCCGACACGAATCGCAGCGCGACGGCGCCCGGTGGTGGGCCCGGATGGGGTGGACACGCGTCCCGACCACCTGTGGGTCCTACACCACCCGCGTCCGCCGACCGCGCGGAGACCTGCGGACCCCGGGATCCCGCGATCGGACCCTGGCCAAAGTCACGAACGCCACCGTGGGCAGCGTGGCCGTCAGCCACGTCTCGTGCACCACCCATGATCACCGACTCGACGGCAGGCGCCGCAACCGCTGCCGCAGACGGCCCGGAAACCCCCGGTGACCCCTCGACCGACTTGGCCGGGGAAGGTCCGCCCGACGAAGAACCCACCGAAGCGCCAACAGGCGACGAGCCAGTCGAGGCCGAAGCGCCACCAGGCGACAAAACCGTCGCGGCCGATCCGCCAGACGACGAGACCGCTGAGGCCGATCCGCCCGACGACGAGACCGTCGAGGCGGACACGCCAGGGGGAGAGGCCGCAGGGCGGTCGCTCGCTGGGGCGCGCCGAGCAGCCGGAGGCGCCGGCTCCGCGACAGCACGTGGGACTCGTCCGGCTCGCTTACGTGCGCCCCGCCTGCCCATCTATCCCCTCCGCGTTCTCCCTCGTCCAGAGCCGCGTCCTCCGTCGCCGCGTGGGCGCCGCCCCGTACCGGCCGCCCGCGCGGACGGCCTCGACCGTGGCGGCACGACGTCCCGTACCCGCACGATCTCGACGACCGTGCTGGGGGGATCGATCACCCCGGCCCCGCAGGACCGGATGACCGGTTCGGAGCCACCGAGGCGGTTGATCGCCTCGCGGTGCTCCGCCACCTCCTCCGTGGCCGAGGCGCCCTTGAGCGCCAGCAGCCTGCCGCCCACCGCGGTGAGCGGCAGGCACCAGCCGGCCAGTCGGTCCAGCGGAGCGACCGCCCGGGCGGTGACGACGTCGGCGGCGACGGGGGGCCCGCTGGCGACCTCTTCGGCCCGGCCGCGCACGACCGTGACGGTCGCGTCGAGGCCGAGCGTTGTCACCGCCTCGGTCAGGAAGGCGGTACGCCGTGCCAGTGGCTCGACCAGCTTCACCGTGAGGTCCGGCCGGGCCACAGCCAGCACGATACCGGGCAAACCAGCACCGGATCCGACATCCACCACATAAGCGCCTTTAGGGATGAGATCGGCTAAGACGGCGCAGTTGATGAGGTGGCGCTCCCAGATCCGCGGGGCCTCGCGGGGGCCGATCAGACCACGGATCACTCCGTCCGTGACGAGCAGTCGGGCGTACGCCGTGGCCAGCGGGAGCCGGTCGCCGAACACCCGCCGCGCGGCCTCGGCCAGTTCCGCGGGCGGGTCGGCTGGAACGGGCAGACCAGACCCGGACGCCGCCGGTGGCACCGGCTCCTCCGAGTCCGACGATTCGGCGGGGCCGGCCGACTGGGTGCCGTGAGCAGAGGCGTGGGGGACAGCAGACGACGGCGGCCCGGGCCGTTCAGCACCCGGGCCGCCGTCACCCGCGCCGAAGCGGGGTGTAGTCATTCGCGTCAGTCAGCCGGCCGGACCACGATGCGCCGGTTCGGCTCGACGCCCTCCGACTCGCTCTGCACGCCCGCGATCGCGTTGACCACGTCGTGCACGCACTTGCGCTCGAACGCCGACATCGGCTCCAGCCGTACGGCGTCGCCGTGCTCCTTGACCTTCTCGACCGCGTTGCGCGCGACCGCCGCGAGTTCCTTGCGCCGCGTCGCCCGGTAGCCGCCGATGTCGAGCAGCAGGCGGCTCGGCGAACCGGTCGCCCGGAAGATCGCCAGCCGGGTCAGTTCCTGGAGCGCCTCCAGCGTCGCACCGCGCTGGCCGACGAGTGGCTGCAGGCGGCCGCCGACGACCTCGACCATCGGGCGCCCGGCGGAGACCAGTTCGTCGATGTCGCCGTCGTAGTCGAGGATGTCGAGCAACCCCTCGACGTAGTCGGCAGCGATCTCGCTCTGCCGGAACAGGTCGCTGTCGGAGGAGCCGCCCTCCGCCTTCTGTTCCTGCTGGCCGCCGGCCGCCGGTGCGCTGCCGTTCTCGGCCGAAACGCCGCCCTCCTCCGGATCGACTGTCTCACTCGACTCGGCGGCGCTGGGCGTGCTGGTGTCGGTCACGGTGTCATCTCCGTACTCTCGTGCCGGACCTGCCGGTCCGCTGTTTCCCGAGTCGGCGGTGTCCGTACGCCGGCACGGGCAGGTCTGTGCGGGAAGGGCCGCGTCGCGGGCCGTGGGGCCCGCGCGCCGGGCTATCCCTGGGGTTTGTTCGCCGGTCTGGCGCCCTTCTTGGGGTTCGTCGGCTTGGCACCCGGCTTGGGGGCGAGGGCCTTCGTGTCCACCACGGGGGATTCCGGTTCCGCGCTGGCCTTGCCGCGACCGAACAGGCCACCCGTGCGAGCCGGCTGGACCGGGCTCTTGGCGGAGCCACCCTTGGCGGCGCCGGAGCCACCGGCCGGGCGGGGGCCCGGGCCACGGCTGCCGGCCATCGGCGCCGGCGGGAACTTCCGCAGCACCCACTGCTGCTGGGCGAGGGTGAACAGGTTGTTCGTGACCCAGTAGATGATGACACCGATCGGGAACAGCCCGCCCGAGACCAGCAGGGACAGCGGGATGCCGTACAGCATCAGGCGCTGGATCATCTTCTGCTGCGGGTCTTCGGCCCAGCCGGTCTTGAGGATCATCTGGCGGCTGGTCAGGTATGTGGTGGTCATCATGACGAGGACCAGGATGCCCGCCACGATCTTGACCGTGACGCTGTTGGCGTCGAGGGCGGCCAGTTCCTCAGCGCTGGAGCCGAACTTCGACGGCAGGGGAGCGCTAAACAGGGCTGAATTCGCCGCACTGTTGAACTGCTCGACGGACCAGCCGTACAGAGTCTTGTACTTCTCTGGCAGGTCCGGGTTGAGGCGGCGCAGCACGTGGAACAGGCCCAGGAAGACGGGGATCTGCAGGAACATCGGAAGGCAGCCCATCAACGGGTTCGCCTTCTCCGTCCGGTACAGCTCCATCATCTCTTTCTGGAGCGTCTCCCGGTCACCCTTGTGCTTATCCTGCAGCTCCTTGACCTTGGGCTGCAGGGCCTGCATGGCGCGCTGGGACTTGATCTGCTTGACGAAGACCGGGAACAGGATGACCCGGACCGTCACCACTAGGAACACGATGGCCAGGACCCAGGACCAGTTGGTCCCCAGGACCCGATACTCGGGGATGCCGATGGCGTCCCACAGGGCGTGCCAGCGCAGGAGGATCCACGAGATCGCGTAGTAGATCCAGTCGAGACTCAATTCATGCTCCTGTCACATCGGCAGGACGGCGAGGCTTCGGGTCAGGCACCGGGTCGTACCCGCCGGGGTGGAAGGGTTGGCAGCGCAACAGCCGCCAGATCGCCAGTCCGGTCCCGCGCAGAGCGCCGTGCCGCGCCAACGCCTCCTGGGCGTAGGCACTGCACGAGGGGTAGAACCGACAGCGGGCCGGCAGTGCCGGGCTCAAATAACGACGGTACGCGACGACTGCACCGATCATCAGCCGGGCGACCAGCGAGGCGCGCCGCGTCGGGTCCGGCCCCACGTCCGGCGCGCCCTCGTCGGGCGTCGGACCCGGTGAGTCCGTGCTCATCGGCCCCGCCCTCGACGCGGTCCCCGGGCGGCCGCGAGCGCCGCGGCCAGATCGGCGTCGAGCGCGGCACTGGACGCCTCAGCGGAGGCCGGCAACGCGCGGACCACCAGCAGGGCGCCCGGCGGCAGTTCGCCGAGCCTCGGCCGGACCAGGTGACGCAGGCGGCGCCGGACCCGGTTACGGACGACCGCGTTGCCGACCGCCTTGGACACGACGAAGCCGGCGCGCGCCGGGGAGTCGGGACTCCCGGCGGGCGCCGGCTCGTCAGAGATCGTCGGAACGCTCAGGTGGACGACCAGGGTGGCTCGTCCGGCTCGGCGGCCACCGCGGACCGCTGCGGCGAAGTCGGTGCTACGCCGCAGTCGTTGCGCCGCGGCCAGCACGATTACCTGGGCATTCCGGCCCGACAGGTGTCGGCTCAGGCCGACAGCTTGTCGCGGCCCTTGGAGCGGCGGGCAGCGAGGATGGCACGGCCGGCCCGGGTGCGCATGCGCAGCCGGAAGCCGTGGGTCTTCGCGCGCCGGCGGTTGTTCGGCTGGTAGGTGCGCTTGCTCACGTCAGAACTCCGTCTTCGTGCTACGTGCAAAGGGGATCGGCTGCAAGACGCCACTTTAGCAGAGCGCGGCGGAGCAACCCTTCGACCCTACGCAGGCCGGATTCGCTGGTCAACCAACCGCAGGCCCAGCACACCAGGGTGACCGGGCCGTGCGTCCCACCTCCCGATCATTCTGTACGGTCGATGAACGTTGGCACCTCGCACGGGCGGCCACCGGTTGAACCCGGTGCCGCCGCGCTGTTAGCGTGCCCGTTTGCTGGTCCCCCCAGCGCTGTTCGCATACCGCATAGAGGGGGCCAAAACCGGACAAGGCGGTGAATCGTTCGGCACGGTGAGCCTGTTTTCCCGCGCCAGCACAGGCTCCGGGGAATCTGCCGACCATCCGGCCGGGGAGCGACCGCCAAGGTGTGCACAGGTTGTGGATAACCTGTGGACAGCCGGCGGCGCCGTGCACGTACAGCGCGTATGAATGTGCTGGGTTGGGGGAGCCGGTTGGCCGCCCGTGTGGGTGACGACGGGCAGAGGCGGATAGCCGGACAAGGCACCGGGGCGTCCGGTGGCGATGGGGGTGGCGCGGCGGTGGCCGATTCGGTCGACCTGAGCAAGGTCTGGACTGCGGCGACGAACGAGCTGGCCGACGAAATCGTGTCGGGCCAGCAGCGGGCGTACCTGCGACTCACCCACCTGCGCGCCATCGTCGAGGACACGGCACTGCTGTCCGTCCCGGACGCCTTCACCCGCGACGTGATCGAGTCGCGGCTGCGGCCGGCGATCACCGACGCGCTGTCGCGCCGGCTCGGCCGTCCGATCCAGGTCGCCGTCACGGTACGGCCGCCCGAGGACGGTTCCGGCCGCCCCGGCACGGTGTACGGCACGCCACCGCCCGAGGGCTACGGCGCCCCGGCACCCGAACCCGAGGACCGCCCGGGCCACTACGCCGACGACCGCGGCACCCCCGCCCCCGGGTACGGCGCCGAGCACCTTCCGTACCCATCAGACGAGCACCTTCCGTACCCATCAGACGAGCACCTTCCGTACCCATCAGAGGAGTACGACCCGCAGCGCTTCGCCGCGGCGCCGACCGGGTCGGCGCAGCACTCGTCGCCGGCCGCGCCGCACCCCCGCGCGGTTCCGGCCGCCCGCGACGGCCAGGACGCGCTGTTCGCCGCGCCCGTGCCGCAGCAGGCGCAGATGCCGGCGCCGCTGCCGGCCCACCCCGCCGCGCCCCACCCGGCTGCCGGGCGCGCCGAGCCGGAGGCACCGCCCCGCCAGTCTCCGCACTACCCGGAGCCGCAGTACGCCGAGCCGCAGTACGCCGAGCCGCCGAACGAGTCCGGTGCGCGCCGGATGGGCACTGACCCGGGACAGCGGCGCGACAACCAGCGGCGCGACGAGCGCCCGCCCGGGCCCGATCGCCGCGACGAGGCGCTGCGGATGGGCCACGCGGGCGACAACGGCCCCGGCCGCAGCCCGGTCGACATGCGGGTGGGCGGCAACGCGCGCCCGGGCGGTGACGGCGGCAACCGGCTCAACCCCAAGTACATGTTCGAGACCTTCGTCATCGGGTCCTCCAACCGCTTCGCGCACGCCGCGTCGGTGGCGGTGGCCGAGTCACCCGCGAAGGCGTACAACCCACTGTTCATCTACGGCAGCTCCGGGCTGGGCAAGACCCACCTGCTGCACGCGATCGGGCACTACGCCACCACGCTCGGCCATGCCCGCAGTGTGCGCTATGTCTCCACCGAGGAATTCACGAACGACTTCATCAACAGCCTGCGCGACGACAAGACGCAGGCGTTCCAGCGGCGCTACCGCGACGTCGACATCCTGCTGATCGACGACATCCAGTTCCTGGAGAACCGCGAGCGCACCCAGGAGGAGTTCTTCCACACCTTCAACACGCTGCACAACGCGAACAAGCAGATCGTGATCAGCTCCGACCGCTCGCCGCGGCAGCTGGCCACGCTGGAGGACCGGATGCGTACCCGGTTCGAGTGGGGTCTGCTGGCCGACATCCAGCCGCCGGACCTGGAGACCCGCATCGCGATCCTGCAGAAGAAGGCCACCCAGGAGCGGATGTACGCCCCGGACGACGTGCTGGAGTTCATCGCCTCCCGGGTGTCGAACTCGATCCGGGAACTGGAGGGCGCGCTGATCAGAGTCACCGCGTTCGCCAGCCTGACCCGCTCGCCGGTGCAGCTGTCGGTGGCCGAGGAGGTGCTGCGGGACTTCATGCCGGACGGCGCGGGCCCCGAGATCACCGCCGACCAGATCATGGTCTCCACCGCCGACTACTTCGGCGTCAGCCTGGAGGACCTGCGCGGCCACTCGCGCTCCCGGGTCCTGGTCAACGCCCGCCAGGTCGCCATGTACCTGTGCCGCGAGCTGACCGAACTGTCCCTGCCCCGGATCGGACAGGCCTTCGGTGGCCGGGACCACACCACGGTCATGCACGCCGACCGCAAGATCCGGCAGCACATGGCGGAGCGCCGCTCGCTCTACAACCAGATCGCCGAGCTCACCAACCGGATCAAGCAGAACACCTGAGGGCGGCATCACAGCCCACACGGGTCGGAGCCTCCGGGCGCCGGCCCGTTCTTCGTACGGTCGGCCGGTTCTCCCGCGCAGCGCTTGTCCACACAGCGGCGCCACCCGACTGTGTCCGTGCCAACGTTATCCACCGGCCGTCCCCAGCAGTTGTCCCCAGCCGTGGACAACCGGCGCGCGGCTTCCCCACAGATGTGGACTACTCCTGGGGAAATCGATGTGGACAGACACTCACCGTGACGGCTCTGTCCACTCCTTGTGGACGAGTGTGGATGGCCTGTTGAAGGTTCTGGGGACGACGGGTCGGTGCCGTCGCGGCGTTATCCCCAGCTCCGGGGACAAACCCCGTGGATTTCCGGTGGACAGCCGGTGGACAACGGTGGACAACCGCCGCCGGGTCGGCGACTGTGGACGCGGACCGGTGTTCCGACCCGGGTTACCCACATGTGAAACACCGGTGGATAACCCGCTGACCTGCACGAACGGCAGTTCTCCACACTGTGCACAGGGCCGATGAAGACGACTAGTTATCTCTTCTAAGACAACAAAAACCAATCATCAGCGTTGGGGAAGGTGTGGATGGGTCGCGACTGGCCCGCCCATGTCAGGCTCAGTTCTCAGCACCGGGGTCGGGCGCGGGGCAGGACCGTACGCGCCCTAGAGTTCGGTGGTCCGCCCCTACAGAGGAAGCGTTGCGGAGGACAGCATGAAGTTCCGGGTGGAGCGAGACGCGCTCGCCGACGCCGTGGCATGGACGGCCAAGAGCCTGCCGAGCCGTCCCTCGGTGCCGGTGCTGGCCGGCGTCATGCTGCGGGCGGCGGACGGGCGGCTACACGTCTCCGGTTTCGACTACGAGGTGTCCAGCCAGGTGAGCGTGGAGGTGCAGGCCGACGCCGACGGCGCCGCGCTGGTCTCCGGCCGCCTGCTGGCCGAGATCACCAAGGCGCTGCCCGCCAAGCCGGTGGACATCGCCGCGGTCGGCGCGCATCTGGAACTGGTCTGCGGCAGCGCCCGGTTCACGCTGCCGACCATGCCGGTGGAGGACTACCCGACCCTGCCGGAGATGCCGTTGTCCACCGGCACCGTCGACGCGCAGGCCTTCGCCGCCGCGGTGGCCCAGGTGGCGGTCGCCGCGGGCCGTGACGAGACGCTGCCGATGATGACCGGCGTCCGGGTGGAGCTGAACGGCACGAGCCTCGCCATGCTGGCCACCGACCGCTACCGCCTCGCGATGCGGGAGATGGAGTGGGCTCCCGAGGACCCCGAGGTCAGCCTCAACGCGCTGGTGCCCGCCAAGACGCTCAACGACACCGCCAAGGCGCTCGGCCCGGTCGGCGGCGAGGTCACCATCGCGCTCGCCCAGGGCACCGCCGGCGAGGGCATGATCGGGTTCGCGGGTGGCACCCGCCGCACGACCAGCAGACTGCTCGACGGCGCGAACTACCCGCCCGTACGCTCCCTCTTCCCCACCAGCCACAACGCGGAGGCGCGGGTGCCGGTCGGGGCGCTGGTCGAGGTGGTGCGCCGGGTCGCCCTGGTGGCCGAGCGCACCACCCCCGTGCTGCTGAGCTTCAGCGCCGACGGCCTCGTCGTCGAGGCGGGCGGCACCGAGGAGGCCCGCGCCAGCGAGGCGATGGAGGCCACCTTCACCGGCGAGGAGCTGACCATCGGCTTCAACCCGCAGTACCTGATCGACGGCCTGCAGAACCTGAACGCCCCCACCGCGGTGCTGTCCTTCGTCGACGCGTTCAAGCCCGCGGTCATCTCGCCCGCCGGTGAAGACGGGGAAATCGTGCCTGGATACCGCTATCTGATCATGCCGATCCGGGTAACCCGCTGATACTGAGCTGAAGTACGCACACCGTAGGGGGACATCATGCAGCTCGGCCTTGTCGGTCTCGGCCGGATGGGCGGCAACATGCGGGACCGGATGCGCGCGTCCGGTCTCGAAGTCATCGGGTACGACCACCACAAGGAGTCCAGCGACGTCGCCAGCCTCGCCGAGCTGGTGCAGAAGCTGACCGCGCCGCGCGTGGTGTGGACCATGGTCCCCGCTGGGGAGATCACCGAGAGCACGATCAACAAGCTGGCCGAACTGCTGTACCCCGGCGACATCGTCATCGACGGCGGGAACTCCAAGTTCACCGACGACGCGCCCCGCGCCGAGCGGCTGGCGGCCAAGGGCATCCACTACCTGGACTGCGGCGTTTCCGGCGGCATCTGGGGCAAGACCAACGGGTACGCGCTGATGGTCGGCGGCGACGAGGAGATCGTCGCGCACTGCCGCCCGATCTTCGACGCCCTCAAGCCGGCCGGGGAGTTCGGCTTCGCGCACGCCGGCCCGCACGGCGCCGGCCACTACGCCAAGATGATCCACAACGGCATCGAGTACGGCCTCATGCACGCCTACGCCGAGGGCTACGAGATCCTCGAGGCCTCCGAGCTCGTGCAGAACGTCCCCGCCGTGATCAAGAGCTGGCGCGAGGGCAGCGTGGTCAAGTCCTGGCTGCTCGACCTGCTGGACCGGGCCCTGGACGAGGACCCGCAGCTCGCCCAGATCCGTGGTTACGCCGAGGACACCGGCGAGGGCCGGTGGACCGTCGACGAGGCCGTGCGGCTCGCCGTGCCGGCCAACGTGATCGCCGCCTCGGTGTTCGCCCGGTTCGCCTCCCGCCAGGAGGACTCGCCCGCCATCAAGGCGGTGGCCGCGCTGCGCAACCAGTTCGGCGGCCACGCCGTCAAGCGCTGAGCCAGCCGTGTACGTGCGCCGGGTCGAGCTCACCGACTTCCGCTCGTACGAGCGGGCGGCGGTCGACCTCGAACCCGGCGTCACCGTGCTGGTCGGCCCCAACGGCACCGGCAAGACCAACCTCGTCGAGGCCCTCGGGTACGTGGCCACGCTGGACAGTCATCGGGTGGCCACGGACGCGCCGCTGGTCCGCGCGGGGGCGGCCGCCGCGATCGTCCGCTGCGCGATCGTCCACGAGGGACGTGAACTGCTGGTCGAACTGGAGATCGTCCCCGGAAAGTCGAACCGGGCCCGGCTCAACCGCTCCCCGGTACGCCGCGCCCGCGAGGTCATCGGTGCACTGCGGATGGTCCTGTTCGCCCCGGAGGACCTGGAACTCGTCCGCGGTGACCCGGGCGAGCGCCGCCGCTACCTCGACGACCTGCTGGTAGCCCGGATGCCCCGGTTCGCCGGGGTACGCGCCGACTACGACCGGGTGGTCAAGCAGCGCAACGCCCTGCTGCGCACCGCGTACCTGACCCGCAAGGTCGGCGGCAACCGTGGGCAGGATTTGTCCACCCTGGCCGTCTGGGACCAGCACCTCGCCCACCACGGGGCCGAGCTGCTGGCCGGGCGCCTGGAGCTGGTCACCGCGCTGGCACCGCACCTGACCAAGGCGTACGACGCGGTCGCGGCGGGACGGTCGGCGGCGGCCATCGCGTACACCTCGCGGCTGGGCGGTGCCCTCGCGTCGGAGCGGGCGGCGCTGGAGCAGGCGCTGCTGGAGGCGCTGGCGGAGCAGCGTTCCGCCGAGATCGAACGGGGCGTCACGCTGGTCGGCCCGCACCGCGACGACCTGGCGCTGACCCTGGGCGACCTGCCCGCGAAGGGGTACGCCAGCCACGGCGAGTCCTGGTCGTTCGCGCTGGCGCTGCGGCTGGCCGCGTACGACCTGCTGCGCGCCGAGGGGATCGAGCCGGTGCTGGTGCTCGACGACGTCTTCGCCGAGCTCGACGCCGGACGCCGGGACCGGCTGGCCACGCTGGTCGGTGACGCCAGCCAGCTGCTGGTGACGTGCGCGGTCCCGCAGGACGTACCGGCGACGTTGCGCGGCGCCCGCTTCGACGTCGCACCCGGGGTGGTGACCCGTGCCAGCTGACCACCGCCCCGCCGACCAGGGCGGACCCGTCGGCTCGGAGCCCGGCCGACCGATCTACCTGCAGCCCAGCGGCGCCGAGGGGCAGAGCGCGCCGTCAGCGCCGCACGCGTCGGGCGGGTCTCACCGACCCGGCGAGGCTTCTAGGCCGGGCGAGGCTTCTAGGCCGGCCGATGCTTCCGGGCTGGGCGGGGCTTCTAGGCCCGCCGATGCTTCCGGGCTGGGCGACGTTTCCGGGTCGGACGGGTCGGGCGAGCGTGACGAAGCGGGCGGGGGCGACGGGCCCGCCGGACCCGAACTGGCCCGGGCGGTGCTCGACGCGGCGCTGGCCCGGCGCCGCGCCGCCCCGCGCGCCGGACGCCGGTCCGGGGGCGGCGGCGAGTCCGGTGGGCGGCGGCTGCGCGGCTACTCCGGGCCAGGCCCCGACCCGCGCGACCCGCAACTGTTCGGTGCCGTCCTGGAGCGCCTGATCAAGCAGCGGGGCTGGCAGAAGCCCGCCGCCGAGGCCACCGTCTTCGGCGCGTGGGAGAAGGTCGTCGGGCCCGACATCGCCGCACACAGCCGCCCGGTCAAGCTCGACGCGGGCGTACTCACGGTCGAGGCGGAGTCGACGGCCTGGGCCACCCAGCTCCGTCTGCTGGCCGGCAACCTGCTCAAGCGAATCGCGGCCGAGGTCGGCAACAACGTCATCACCAAGCTCAACATCCACGGCCCCGCCGCCCCGTCGTGGAACCGCGGCCCGCGCCGCGTCCAGGGCCGCGGCCCCCGCGACACCTACGGCTGACCCGCCGCCCGAACGCCCGCGAAACCCCCGACCAGCCGTGAAACGCCCGACCCGCCGTGAAACGCCCGGGGGGCCGGGAACGCCCGGGCAACCGTGGAACGCCCGACCGGCCGCGAAACGCCCGGACGGACGAGCCCCGCCCGCCCCACGACGCCGCCCGCCGCCGGTGGGCGGTCGGCGGTGGGCGGCAGCACAGCAACGTTGGAGACTTCGGGTCCGTTCCGCGCCACAACTCCTCAAGATCGCGCGGGCGCCACGCGAGTCAGTTCCCAAGGCGGTCGTTGGGGGCGGAGGGGCCGACGGTGCCGCCGCCATGTCCCCCTGAACAGGCCGCCTGAACAGGCCGCCTGAACAGGCCCCCTGAACAGGCCCCCTGAACAGGCCGCAGGGTCAGTAGTCGGCGAAGACGGCGAAGCCGCGTTCGGCGCAGCGGCGGTAGAAGCCGGCCAACACCGCCAGTTCCGTACGCGCGAAGCTCCAGTGCGGCGCGTTCCCCGCGTCGTCGCGCAGCGCCGCCAGCCGGTGATCCAGCCAGCGCAACTGCTGTTCGGCGAGGCGGCCACCGGCCACCGCCGCGCGCATCACGCCGGCCACGCTGTCGAACGTGACCAGGTCGCCGTACTCATGGTGGCCCTCGACGAAGCGCTCCAGCCCGCCCGCGATCCATGCGCAGCCGTCGGGGTCGATCACCGGGTCCTCGTCCTCGGCCGCCGCGTCCGTCGCGTAGAGCACCCCGTCGAGCCCGAGCAGCAAGTCGACCAGCTCCGTGTACGCGGTCGCCCGCACCGTACCCGTCTTGGCGATGTGCAGCGCGAGCGCGCCCGTCGGCGCCGCGATGTCGGGCGCCTCCGCGATGCCCCCGAAGTCGACGAACTCGGCGGGCGCCACCGGGTCATAGAACTGGTTCGTCCGCGGCCAGCGCACCGCGACGTTGTCCAGGCCCTTGTCGTGCGCCATGGGGGGCCACCTCCTCGACCTACCCTTGCGGCCGTCCGGCCGTACACCGGCCCGCGCGGGGAGGTTACGACACCGCCACCGGTGGCCGTGAGGCAGTGTCGCAGCGCGTGGCCCTCGGGTGCGGCAGGCGCGCCCCACCGGGCGGCCCCCGATTCCGCGGCCGTTGCGGTCGGGCCCCTCTTCCGTGTAGGGGGAGACGTGGGAGGCGGCCTGCGAGCCGCTACGGCAATCTGAGCCGCCCGGAAAGGGTGCCGGACCCCCGAGAACTCGCTCCAGCGGAGTAGAATCGCCGAAGACCGGGAAAACGCCAGCATGACGATGATCCGTCACGCTGCGCGATTTTTCCAGCCGATCACGATCCGCGGGTGACCGCGGCGACCGGCGCGGCTCGGCTCCACCGGTGGTCCGCCCCTCCCCGCGGGTTGTCGCCTGTGGTGCGCCCTGCCCGCCGGCCGCCGGCAGTCGCCCGCCGACCCCGGGTCCGGCCCGCGCGCGGGCCAGGCACGAGAAAGTGGCCGAGGTGGCAGAGAAGAAGCACGAATACGGTGCCGAGTCCATCACCGTGCTCGAAGGCCTCGAAGCGGTGCGCAAGCGTCCCGGCATGTACATCGGCTCCACCGGCGAGCGCGGCCTGCACCACCTGGTCTGGGAGGTGGTGGACAACGCCGTCGACGAGGCCATGGCGGGCTTCTGCGACACCGTCGACGTCGTTCTGCTGGCCGACGGCGGCGTCTCGGTCACCGACAACGGGCGTGGCTTCCCGGTCGACCTGCACCCCAAGCTGAAGAAGCCGGGCGTCGAGGTGGCGCTGACCGTGCTGCACGCGGGCGGCAAGTTCGAGGGCACCGTGTACAAGGTCTCCGGCGGCCTGCACGGTGTCGGTGTCTCCGTGGTCAACGCTCTGTCGACCCGCATGGCCGTGGAGATCCACAAGTCCGGCTTCGTGTGGCGCCAGCAGTACACCGCCTCCAAGCCCGGCCCGCTGGAGAAGGGTGAGACCACCACGAAGACCGGGTCGACGGTCCAGTTCTGGCCCGACCCGGCGGTCTTCGAGACGGTCGACTTCGACTTCCAGACCATCTACCGCCGCCTGCAGGAGATGGCGTTCCTCAACCGCGGCCTGACGATCAACCTGCTCGACCAGCGTCCCGGGCAGGAGGACGAGAACGGCAAGGCCCGCGAGGTCACCTTCATGTACGCGGGCGGCATCGCCGACTTCGTGCGCCACCTCAACGCCACGAAGACGGCCATCCACAAGTCGGTGATCGAGTTCGGCGCCGAGGCGAACGAGGACGGCATGGCGGTCGAGGTCGCCATGCAGTGGAACGAGTCGTACGGCGAGTCGGTGTACACGTTCGCCAACACGATCAACACCCACGAGGGCGGCACCCACGAGGAGGGCTTCCGGGCCGCGCTGACCACGATCGTGAACCGGTACGGCGCCGAGAAGAAGTACCTCAAGAGCGACGAGAAGCTGTCCGGTGAGGACATCCGCGAGGGTCTTGCCGCCATCATCTCGGTCAAACTGGCCAATCCGCAGTTTGAAGGCCAGACAAAGACAAAGCTGGGCAACACGGACATGAAGAGTTTCGTGCAGAAGGTCGCCAACGACCAGCTCGCGGACTGGTTCGAGCGCAACCCGGCCGAGGCCAAGATGATCATCACCAAGGCGTCTCAGGCCGCCAGGGCCCGGATCGCCGCGCAGCAGGCGCGCAAGCTGGCCCGCCGCAAGTCGCTGCTGGAATCGGGCTCGATGCCGGGCAAGCTGGCCGACTGCCAGTCCACCGACCCGCGCCTGACCGAGCTGTTCATCGTCGAGGGCGACTCGGCCGGCGGCTCGGCCAAGTCCGGCCGCGACAGCATCACCCAGGCGATCCTGCCGATCCGCGGCAAGATCCTGAACGTGGAGAAGGCCCGGATCGACCGGGTGCTGAAGAACAACGAGGTCCAGGCGCTGATCACCGCGCTGGGCACGGGCATCCACGACGAGTTCGACATCGCCAAGCTGCGCTACCACAAGATCGTGCTGATGGCGGACGCGGACGTCGACGGCCAGCACATCCAGACGCTGTTGCTGACCCTGCTGTTCCGCTTCATGCGACCGCTCGTGGAGGTCGGCCACGTCTACCTGGCCGCGCCGCCGCTGTACAAGATCAAATGGAACAAGAAGGGCGATGACGCCCAGTACGCGTACTCGGATCGGGAGCGCGACGGCCTGATCGCGTTGCGCCAGCAGAAGAAGGCGAACGCCAAGCCGGACGACATCCAGCGGTTCAAGGGTCTCGGCGAGATGAACTTCCAGGAGCTGTGGGACACCACGATGAACCCGGCCACCCGGACGCTGCGTCAAGTCACACTGGACGACGCTGCGGTCGCGGACGAGTTGTTCAGCGTGCTCATGGGCGAGGACGTCGAGGCGCGCCGGACGTTCATCCAGCGCAACGCCAAAGACGTGCGCTTCCTGGACATCTGACGGGCAGGTCGGCGGTCATCGAAACACCGCCGACCTGTGGTTATACACAGTCCCCCACTACTTTCCACAAAGTTATCCACAGCGAAATGCGTAGCTCGGCCCTTGATGTCGGGTTCCACTGCAAGTAAGGGTTAACTGTGACGGACACTCCCGAGACCCCTGGCGACGAGCCCCAGGACGACGTCGGCGGCGGCGTGACCCAGCGCATCGAGCCGGTCGGCCTCGAGGTCGAGATGCAGCGCTCGTACCTCGACTACGCCATGAGCGTCATCGTGGGACGGGCCCTGCCCGACGTGCGAGACGGCCTCAAGCCGGTGCACCGCAAGATCCTGTACGCGATGTACGACTCCGGCTTCCGCCCGGACCGCGGGTACGTCAAGTGCGCCCGCGTCGTCGGCGACGTCATGGGCAACTACCACCCGCACGGCGACTCGTCCATCTATGACGCCCTGGTCCGCATGGCGCAGCCGTGGTCGCTGCGCTACCCGCTGATCGACGGCAACGGCAACTTCGGCTCGCCGGGCAACGATCCGCCAGCGGCGATGCGTTATTGTCTGGTTTCGGATACTTTGGTCCGAACGCCGTTTGGCTCGGTGCGGATCGGCGACATCGTCCCGGACGCGGCGCCGAACTCCGAGACCGACATCGACCTCAAGGTCTACGACCGTAACGGCGACCCGGTCCGGGCCACGAAGTTCTTCCACTCGGGCGAGCACCCGACCCTCACGCTGCGCACCCGCGAGGGCTTCGAGCTGACCGGTACGCACAACCACCCGGTCCTGTGCCTGGTGAGCGTGGCGGGCGTGCCGACGCTGCTGTGGAAGCTGCTGGAGGAGATCCAGCCGGGTGACCGCGTGGTCATGCAACGGGTTGTGCCCGACGAGATCGGCATGCCGATGCTGGAGCACGTCGAGGCGGCGGTGCTGGCCGGTGCGTTCGTCAGCGAGGGCTGGGCGTCGCAGAAGCGCGCCGGCTTCAACAACATCGATGCCAGCTTCTTCTCCCGGGTCGTGTCCGCGTACGACATCGCGGTGGGGGGTCCGCGCTACGTGGGCAGCCGCTTGATCGCGTCGGGCAGTGTGCTGCACGAGCTCGACATCCAGAACATGGAAGCGCTGCGCCGTAGCGTCCTCGGGGAACTGGTCGGGGCGCGCAGTGCAGCCAAGTTCATCCCCGCGTTCGTGTGGGCGGGCCCGGC
Source organism: Krasilnikovia cinnamomea (assembly GCF_004217545.1). Lineage (NCBI taxonomy): Bacteria > Bacillati > Actinomycetota > Actinomycetes > Micromonosporales > Micromonosporaceae > Krasilnikovia > Krasilnikovia cinnamomea. The sequence continues at coordinate 3,068,269 of NZ_SHKY01000001.1, read as the reverse complement.
CGCCGTGAAGCGGGCGTTCCTGCAGGCACTGTTCGAGGGCGACGGCTCGTCCTCGCTGTTGCCGCGCAACACGATCCAGATCTCGTACTCGACCCGCAGCTCCCGTCTCGCCGCCGAGGTCCAGCAGTTGCTGCTGGAGTTCGGCGTGGTCGCCAAGCAGTGCCGGTACGAAGAGGGCGAGATCAAGGTCGTCATCACGAACCGCCGCGACGCCCGCCAGTTCGCGCTCAACGTCGGTTTCCTCGGCCGCAAGCAGGCCAAGCTGGAGTCCGAGCTGGGATCGGTCCCGGCGTCCAGCACGGCGCTGTCCAGCGACCACGTGCCGTTCGTCGGTGACTTCATCCGTACGCATGGTGCTCGACGGTGGACCGAGCGTGACTGGCTGGTCAAGCACAACGTCGACCGCATCGAGCGCTGGGAGCGTGACGGCGCCGAGATCGCGGCCCGGATCACCGAGCCCGGTGTCCTGGACGTCGTCGAGCCGCTGGTGGACGGCCGGTTCTACTACGCCGAGGTGGCCAGCCTCGCGGACGGCGGCGTACGTCCGGTGTTCAGCATCCGGGTCGACACCGACGATCACGCGTTCGTGACGAACGGCTTCGTCAGCCACAACACCGAGTCGAGGCTCGCGCCGCTGGCGATGGACATGCTGCGTGACATCGACGAGGACACCGTCGAGATGCAGGACAACTACGACGGTCGGACGAAGGAACCGACCATCCTGCCGGCGCGTTTCCCGAACCTGCTCGTCAACGGTTCCGAGGGCATCGCGGTCGGCATGGCCACGAAGATCCCACCGCACAATCTGCGGGAGATCGCCCAGGGGGTGCAGTGGTGCCTGGACAACGTCGATGCGGACGAGGCGACCACTCTGGACGCCCTCCTCGACATCGTCCAGGGTCCGGACTTCCCGACCAAGGGCCTGATCGTGGGCAAGTCGGCCATTCAGGACGCGTATCGCACCGGGCGCGGGTCGATCCGGATGCGAGCGGTCGTGGAGGTGGAGGAGGACGCCCGGGGGCGTACCAGCCTCGTGGTGACCGAGCTGCCGTACCAGGTCAACCCGGACAATCTCGCGGAGCGGATCGCCGAGCTGGTCAAGGACGGCAAGCTCACCGGGATCGCGGACATCCGGGACGAGTCGTCCGGGCGTACCGGTCTGCGGTTGATCCTGGTTCTCAAGCGCGACGCGGTCGCGAAGGTCGTGCTGAACAACCTGTACAAGCACACCCAGCTGCAGGAGACGTTCGGCGCGAACATGCTGGCGCTGGTCGACGGCGTGCCGCGCACGCTGAACCTGGCGCAGTTCCTGCGGTACTACGTCGAGCACCAGATCGACGTCATCCAGCGGCGGACGGCGTTCCGGTTGCGCAAGGCCGAGGAGCGGGCGCACATCCTGCGCGGCCTGGTGAAGGCGCTGGACATGCTGGACGAGGTGATCGCCCTGATCCGGCGGTCGCCGACGGTCGAGGACTCGCGCCAGGGCCTGATGCAGCTGCTGGACGTGGACGAGGTGCAGGCCACCGCGATCCTGGACATGCAGCTGCGGCGGCTGGCCGCCCTTGAGCGCCAGAAGATCATCGATGAGTTGGCGAAGATCGAGGTGGAGATCGCCGACCTCAAGGACATTCTGGACAAGCCGGAGCGGCAGCGGGCCATCATCTCCCAGGAGCTCAAGGAGATCGTCGACCGGTGGGGTGACGAACGGCTCACCCAGATCATCCCGTTCGACGGCGAGGTCTCGATGGAGGACCTCATCGCCCGCGAGGACGTCGTGGTGACCATCACACGAACGGGGTACGCGAAGCGCACCAAGATCGACATGTACCGGTCGCAGAAGCGCGGCGGCAAGGGCGTGAGCGGCGCCGGGCTGCGCCAGGACGACATCGTCAGCCACTTCTTCGTGATCTCGACCCACGCGTGGATCCTGTTCTTCACGAACAAGGGCCGCGTCTATCGGGCCAAGGCGTACGAACTACCAGAAGCGAGCCGGACTGCCAAGGGCCAGCACGTCGCGAACCTGCTGGCGTTCCAGCCCGACGAGCACATCGCCCAGGTCATCCAGATCGCGAATTACCAGGTCGCACCGTATCTTGTGCTGGCAACGAAGAATGGCCTGGTGAAGAAGACCCGGCTGGAGGAATTTGACTCCAACCGGAGCGGTGGCATCATCGCCATCAACCTGCGGGAGGACGACGAGTTGGTGGGGGCGGCGCTGGCCAGTGCGCAGGAGGATCTGCTGCTGGTCTCCAAGCATGCCCAGGCCATCCGGTTCAACGCGTCGGACGAGGCGCTGCGGCCGATGGGCCGGGCGACCTCGGGCGTCATCGGCATGCGGTTCAGCGACGACGACGAGCTGCTGGCGATGGAGGTCGTCCGCGAGGGGCTGGACGTTTTGGTCGCCACGAACGGCGGGTATGCCAAGCGGACGCCGATCGAGGAGTACCCCGTCCAGGGGCGGGGTGGCAAGGGCGTACTGACCGCGAAGATCACGGAGCGTCGCGGTGGTCTAGTCGGTGCGTTGGTAATCAGCCCGGAGGACGAGCTGTTTGCCATCACCAGCAATGGTGGAGTCATCCGGACTCCCGTGAAGCCTGTACGGCGCACGCGGGATCGGAACACAATGGGGGTCAAGCTGATGGACCTCCCAGAAGGTGTAACCATCGTGGCGCTTGCTCGCAATGCCGACGAGCCTGACGAACAGGACTAGTTGATGACGGAGACCACCGCGAAGTCGGGGAGCTCGGGGACCTCGACAACTCCGGTCGACGAGGAGCCGAAGAAGGACGGTTCCACGCCGGCCGGACGCGAGGCCACCGGCCGCGCGACAGTCCCCGCCGCCGACGCCGCGTCCCCGCCGAAGTTCACCCGTGCGCCGGGCATGGCCCCGCCGCCGAGTGAGCCGATGGCCGATGGGGACGCCCCGGCGAAGGCGGACCGGCCGGCCGGAGCGCAGGCCGCGGGGATCGCGAAGGGCTCGGCGGCGGTACCGGTAGTCACGAAGGGCGGCAACAAGGGCGCGGCAGCCAACGGGACGGCACCCCGTACCGGTGTCCTGCCCCCGGTCACGCCCGGCGCCGCGCCGCAGCGTCCCGGCGCGGCGGCCGCCGATGGCCAGCGGCGCCCCGGCGCCGCCGCCGCGGGTCCCGCCGGTGCGGCAGCGGTCGGCGCGGCCCGGGTGTCGGAAACGGTGCGCGCCGCGCGGTCGACGGTCTCGTCTGCCGCCGCGCGTGGCCCCCGCCGCGCCCGCCTGAACCTCAAGCGGATCGACCCCTGGTCCGTGATGAAGTTCGCCTTCGCCGTCTCCGTGGTGCTCTTCATCGTCGTGGTCGTGGCGACCTCGGTCCTGTATCTCGCGCTGGACGCCATGGGTGTCTGGAACGAGATCAACAAGGGCCTGGGCGACCTGGTGAGCGCCAGCGGTGGCGCCGGATCGAGCAACGCGGGCTTCCGGGTCACCGCGTGGGGCGTCATCGGCACATCGATGCTCGTCGGTGCGGTGAATGTCGTGCTCTTCACCGCCCTGGCCACGCTCGGTGCGTTCATCTACAACGTCTGCGCCGACCTGGTGGGTGGCATCGAGCTCACCCTGGCGGAGCGGGACTGAACGGGTACGGGAGGGGCCGCCGCCCACCGCGCGGCGACCCCTTCCGGTCCGTCGCCGCGGCGGGGGTCCCGGTTTGGGGGTCCAAGTCGGGGTACGGTAACCTTCGTTGTCGCACTTACGGGGCTATAGCTCAGTCGGTTAGAGCGCAGAGCTGATAACTCTGAGGTCGCTGGTTCGATTCCAGCTAGCCCCACCACCGTGCCCGGCAGTCGCAGATCGAGAGGTCCAGCCATGCTGAAGAAGCTCCTGATCATCGCCGGTGTGGTTGGCGCGGCTGCGCTGATCGTCAAGCGGGTCAAGGCGTCCAGCGACGAGCGTGCCCTGTGGCACGAGGCCACCACGGCCACCGACCTGCGCTGACATCAGTCCCGGGGCCCTAGCTCAACTGGCAGAGCACCGCCTTTGCAAGGCGGGGGTTAGGGGTTCAAGTCCCCTGGGCTCCACAATCCGTACGGTCTGAGCTGGGCAAACAGTCGGTCAAGATCGACTAGTAAAGAACCAGTAAGGTTCAGGCCGGTGCGAGCCTCGGTGGCTAGCCACCCGCGCGGGCTCCCAGCGCTCGTTGAAGGTGCGCTCCGATGAGCCCCTTCACGCGTTCGGCCCGGGGCCACCAGTGCACGTAGGTCTCCAACGTGATCTGTAGCCCCTTGTGCCGGAGCGCCCGCTGAACATCCTTCGGGTCCGCGTGGTGGGCGATCAGCGTGGTGGCGAAATAGTGCCGCAACGCGTGAAAGCCGCTGTGATTCGGGTCCTCTGGCCAGCCCGCCTTCCTCCGCCACTTGATCCACTCGGCCGACCAGGTTCGGTCCGTGAACGGATTCCCGTGAACCGTCGTGAAGATCAACCGCGCCGTGCGGGCGATCTCGCGACCCGTCGTAATGTCGGGCAGCTCGATCTCAACCGGCGGCCAGTCCTTGATGTGCCGGGCGATAGCGTCCGCGACGACCTGGTCGAGGTCCACCGTGCCGGACGATCCCGACTTCGGCGGAGCCATGTAGAAGCCGCCGTAGTGCTGCGGCGAGTACCGCAGTTGCTGCACAACGTGGAGCTCGCCGCGTTCCGGTTCGATACATCGCAGGCTGTCCTCCAGGCCCAGGGCCTCACTGATTCGACAACCCTGAGCGGCACCGAGCAGAAGCAGCGCGTGGTATCGCTCAGGGACGACGTCGAACAGGCGAACCACTTGCTTCTCGTCAGGTACCCACTTGGGCGCCCGCGATAGCCCACGCAGAATTTGTGACAGCCGGATGTTGTCGCAGGGATTCTCGGAAATGACCTTATCGGCCACGGCCGCCGCCATCACCGCGTCGAATAGCTCGAAGTACAGCCGTAGGCTCGACTGCGGAGTTTCCGCTCCGAGCCGCCGTGTTAGCCACTCCAACACCGTGGTCGTCGTAATGCTGTCGATCGGTAGGTCACCGAAGGCCGGGTAAAGATGGTTTCGTAGGTTGGACTCTGTACGCCGACGTGTCTCGACCACCCAACCAATCTCGCGGGCCAGTCGCCAGCGGTCGCCGTACACGCGGAAGGTCGTGGTCCGATCCGCGCGACGGACAACGGGGGCCGGGGCGACTCCAGCTCGTTGCTCAGCCTCCCAGTCCTTCGCGTCCTCCTTGCGCTCGAAGGCTCGGGTGACCGTCTCGCCAGAGGGGCCGACGGCAATACCTCGCCATCGCTTCCCCTGACCATGACGCTTGGACTTCAGCCGCTCATCGTTTGGACCGCGCTCCTTGAGATGCCACAGATCCACTGGCATCAGGCGGCCTGCCTCTTTACCCATTCCCGGACATCGGCCGGGTCGTATCGCAGATGCCGGCCAACCTTCGCGGCCGGTGGTCCCTTCCGGCGGTGTCCTCATTGGTAGAGCGTCCCGGGCGGAATGCGTAGGTACTTGGACGCCTCCTGGATGCTCCACAGTTCGTCGTCATGGGTTGGGGTTGTCAATGGGCTTCCTCCTTCGGGGTCAGGGTCAGGTACACGCGGGTTTCCCCGGCGTGGCTGGCGGGGTGGGTGCTGGTCCGGCACGTCGCGCGGTGACCGTATGCGGCGGTCAGTTGCGCGACGAGCTGGGCCTTGTGGATGGTCACGATGTCGGCGGGTCCGATGAGCCGGACCGCCAGCAGCGGGCGGGGTCTTGGTGGCATGGGCTGCTCCTGGTGGTGCTGATCTAGGGTGTCGGGCATGTCGGCGTTGGTCATGCTGGTGCTGTCGGGCTGCCTGTTCGCAACGTTGTTCGTGGCGGTGGCCGTCGCGATCGGCCTGGCCCTCGCACGCAAGCGGTAGAGCCGGGCTAGTTAAGTCACTGTGGAGTTGTCAAGGGACGTGTTGACACGTACGTGTCACGCGGCGGTGGGGAGTGCCGACAGGTCGTCGGCGAAGTCGCGGGCGGCTTGGGCGCGGCGGCGGGCGGCGTCGGCGGCGGAGTTGGCGAGTAGCGAGTAGGGCGTCGCCGGTGGTGATCCAGCCGGTGGCGTGGTAGCCAAGCCGGTAGACGACGAGGTTGGCTTGCTGGTCGTCCCACAGGTGCGGGAAGCCCTGGGTGCGCCGCCAGATGGTGCGTTCCCACCGCTTGAAGGTGTAGGTGACCGAGAACCCGCGCGACTTGGTGGTGATGTGCCCGCCGACGCCGAATTGGTGGGCGTAGCGGCGCAGCCGGTGCCAGCCCTCGGCGGTGCCGAGGTCCCAGCACGCTTGGAGGAGCCGCCCGGTGTGGGTGTCCCGGGCGGCGTACAGCTCGATGCTCATCTCATCCAAGCGGCGGAAGATCGCGCCGGTGGCTTCGGTGCTCTTGGTGACGTATTTGGCGAGGTAGCCGGAGAGTTTGGTCAGGTTCGCGTCGTCGCCTGCGGCGTTGATGTGCACGATGTCGAGACCCTGCGCACCCCACGCCATCTCCCAGCCGCGCCCGTTGTTGGCGGGGTGGCCGGCGATGGTGTAGCGGGTTTTGCCGAACGCGGTTTCCAGGACGCTGGCGAACATGCCCCGGGTGACGATTGCGCTCGGGGGGACGATCGCGGCGGGGCAGTCGGGGTGGTAGCCGTCGAGGCGGATGATCGCGTGGTAGTGGATGACGCCCCGGGCCTGGAATTCGTACACCTTGAGGTAGCGGCGGCGCAGGTCGACACCGAGGCGCTTGCCCAGGCGCTCGAGCTCGCGGTCGAACTCCTGGATGGTGCGCCGCCACAGTTCGCTGGCTTGCAGGTTCCACACGACCTGGTGCCGGTGGTCGTAGCAGTCCAGGCACAACGGCGTCCCGAGCAGCGGATCGGTCGCAGCGTGCCGGGCGGTGCAGCGCATCTCGTGGCCGTGACCGCAGGGCTGCCCGTACGGGCGGCACACGGCGGCGCGGCAGGTGCAGCGGTCCTTGCCGCGGCAGTCCGCGGCGTGGGTCTTCACGACCCGGTGATGGACCGGCCCGAAGGAGGGGGCGGTGGCGGTGAGGAACACGGCGAGGTGCTGGCCGAGCGGGGCAGGCCGTATCGGCCGCCTTCGAGCCCGGCGCGGATGATCTGGTAGGTGTCGCGGCGGTACACCTCGGCGCAGGAGGGGCAGACGCTGGCGCGGCGGTTGCCGCAGGGGGTGTAGATGACGCGTCGGGCATGGTGTCGGTGTCGATCGTGTGCATGAGGCTGCCGTCAGGGTTCTTCACGTCGATCGACCCGGACAGCCGGATCGGGCGGGTGCACGCGGCGGCGGCGGAGACGTGGTCGAGCCATTCCGGGTACTCCCCGGAGCGAACACGGTCGCGGGTCCGGGCCTTCTGGCTCCAGCTGATCAATGGTCGTCCACGATGTGCGGCTTCCATGCCCCCAAAGGGTGAACCAGACTAAAGCTGACAGAGCGGTGACTGTTTCCCGATACACCGGACGGTGGTTGGCAGGGTCAGGCCGCCACCGTGACGGTGCCTGGGATGCGGGGGCTTTCGATGGTTGGGTCAGCAGCGGATGTGCCCAGCACGGGCGGGCGGGTGCGATCTGCCCTGCTGTGCGTGGTGGTGGCGGTGCTCGTGGTGGGGTCGGCCCCGGCTCCGGTGTGGGCGAGGTATGCCACTGGGGGTTCAGGGCTGTACCGGGGGTCGATCGACTGGTTCGAGTGGGGCAATGCCGGGGACGCCATCCCGGCTGGAGGTCTCACCAAGACCAACACCCGCACCGTTGCTGGCAAGTCATTGGACACGACGTGCGTCATGTCCAACGTCGTCGGCGCGATCAGCGCCTACCGGCCCGGCAACTACGTAGGCGACGCCTTGGACGACCTCTACAACATTGGGGGCACCGGAACCAGCAACGAACTGATCAGCGGGCTGGCGAACGCGACAGCGGCTGCCACGGTCAGCTTCGACTTCTCCTGCGCCGTCACGTACGACGGCCAGGTCGTGCCGCTACGCGGGCTGGTCATGGCAGACGCCGAGCAGACCAATACCGGAGAGTACGTTCAGGCGACACCGGGCCAGGCGGCGACCTGGCGCGTCATCGACCGCTTCCGCTCCTGCGGCACGTCCGCGACGCAGGCGACCCTGGCTGGAGACGGAACGCTCAGGCTTGACTCGCTGTCTGGAACCCCCTGCGCGGGCGGTACAGGTCCGACCGTCGTCGGTTTCATGGACGGCGCCACCAGCGCGCACGTCGAGGTGAAAGGTGGCGGTAAGAGTGCCGTCGCGGTGGGGGCCGTGCTGGACGCCGACTTCGGTGACGCCCCGACCAGCTACGGCCAGGCGGGCGCCTTCTTCGACCCCGCGTGGCAAGGCGGCACCGTCCCGGTCGGCGCTACCGACGTTTCGACCAACGGCTTCACCCTGGGCACCCCCGCCCAGGGCAGCGGCCCGCGCCTGGGCGCCCTCATCGACGCCGAATCGTCCCCGCAGCCCAGCGCCGACGCCGACGGCGATGACACCGACGGGTCCGCCGACGAAGACTCGGTCACCCCTCCAGGCTCGATCACGGTGGATCCCGGCTCCACGTTCACCCTGCCCAACATCGCGTGCGGCGGCTCGGCGTTCGTCGCCGGATGGATCGACTGGAACCGCAACGGCACCTTCGACCCCGCCGAAGGCGTCACGCCGAAGTCCTGCACGGCCGGTTCGGTCGACCTGTCCTGGACGATGCCCACGACCACGAAAACCGGCCGAACTTACCTCCGGCTCCGCGCGGCAGCCACCAGTGCGGCCGCAGGAAAATCCATCGGCCTAGCCACCAGCGGCGAGGTCGAAGACTTCGCCATAGACCTCAACCCCGGCCCGGCGACGGCACATCCCGCCACAACCTCCGGCTACGGCGTACAGCACACCACCATCAGTGTCGGAGCCAACGGCTCGATCACCCTGCTCGACTCCGGCGGCAACCCCACCGACACCGTGACGATCCTCGGCAAAGGCGTCTACCACGTCGACGATCCGGCCACCGGGGTGATCACCTTCACCCCCGAGGACGACTTCACGGGCGCCGCACCCGCCGTCACCTACCAACTCACCGACACCACGACCCCGACCGCCACGGTCACCACCAGCACCTACACGGCGACCGTCCTGACCGCCCCGACCACCGCCAGCCCTGCCATGACCGCAGGACGGGGCGTGCAGAAGGCCATGGTCACCATCCCACCCGGCGGCTCCATCACCCTGCTTACCAAGACCGGCAACCCGACCAACAAGGTGACCATTACCGGGCAAGGCGTCTACCAACTGAACCCGCCCACCGGCGTGATCACCTTCACCCCCGCACCCGGCTTCCTCGGCACGGCCACCGCCGTTGCCTTCCGAGTTGCCGACGCATTCGGGCAGCTCGCCGCCAGCACCTACACCGCCCGCGTCCTACCCACGGCGGTCCGACCCGCGTTGCCCGTCACCGGCGCCCCCGCCGCCTTACCTGCCACCGGCGGCATGCTCCTGGTCGTCCTCGGCATCCTGCTCCTGGCGACCACCCGGCGGCGCACCACAAGGAGCTGACAGAACCGCATTCCACGAGCCCACTTGTCGGCTGTGCCCAGGCGGTTGTCCTCGCCGGACGGGCAGGCTCCCAGGATGATCCAGGCGGTTCGGTCCCGGCCGTGGATATTGAGCTGGGTGCGGAGTCATCCCGGCCGCCTGCCCAAGGGATGCCGGGCCCCTGCCCGGCCGTCAAACGGAACGGCTGTTTGACGGCCGGGCAGGGGCCCGGCATGGCGAAGCCCAGGCGACCGGGATGACTCCTCGGGGGTGGGCCAAGGACGAGCGGCGCCGGGGCCGACCAAGATCCACTAGTAAAGCGCCAGTAAGCCGGAGCATGTAAAACGCTGTCAGACGATCACAACTGCTGAAGGCTGAAGCGCTGCTCAGCGCCTCTTTCGCCCGGTCTCAATCAAGATCCCCGGTTCGGGGTTCAAGTCCCCTGGGCTCCACCGATATGCCCACTGGCCTGCGGTAGCGCGGCGTCAAGATCACGTACGGCAGTTTCACCACACATCGTCGGTGATCTTGAATCATGAGCGGCCCGACTGCCGCTCCGCCGTCGCTTGCAGCTTAACCTCAACCTCGCACCGTTCGGTGGCGGGCCCGATGCGGTCGGGTTGTCGCGGGCTCTCGACTTGGCCCGGCGGGACGAGCTGCTGAAGCAGTGGGAGATGCTGCGGCGGGTGTATTGACAAGGCGCGATTCCGCTAGGTGCCAGGTTGAACACAACCGGTGGGCCGTTCCTATCACGAGGTGGGCTCCCTGCCCGGGTAGGTGCAGGGAGCCCGTGTGGTTTCGGGTTGTGGTGGTTGGTCAGCAGCCGCTGGTGGTGTCGCCGCTGTCGACGGTGCAGGTGTCGGTGCCGAGGCCGCCGTTGGCGGTGTCGCCGGACACGCTGTCCTGGGTGTCGATGTTGTCGTTGCCGTTGCCGCCGGTCAGGGTGTCGGTGCCGGTGTGGTCGTAGAGGGTGTCGTTGCCGTTCTGGCCGTTGAGGTTGTCGTCGCCGGTGCCGCCGTAGAGGGTGTCGGCGCCGTTGTCGAGGATGCTGAGGATGTCTTCGCCGTAGCTGGAGTCGTTGCCGGGTCCGGCGTAGATGGTGTCGTTGCCGTTGTCGCCGTTGATGGTGTCGTTGCCGGCCAGGGCGCAGATGACGTCGGCGCTGTTGGTGCCGTTGATGGTGTCGTTGCCGTTGGTGCCGTAGATCGTGCAGCCGTTCGCGTTGTTGATCGTGGTGGACTCGGCGTCGGTGTTGTTACCCGAGTTGGAGTCGGACTCGTTGGCCGACACGGTGGCGGTGGCGGTCAGGGTGCCGGTGGTGGAGCCGGGTGACACGTTGATCGTGACGGTGGCGCTGCCGGAGGCGGCGATGCTGCCCAGCGAGCAGGTCACGGTCAGACTCGAGGTGGAGCAGGAGCCTTGGCTGGTGGAGGTGGACAGGATCGCCGTACCGGACGAGGCGGTGCCGGTCACCGGGACCGACAGGCTCACTCCGGTGGCGCCGGACGGGCCGCCGTTGGCCACGGCCACGGTGTAGGAGTAGCCGTCACCACCGACGGAGACCGGGTCCGCGGAATCGGACACCGACGCAGAGACATCGGCGCCGGAGCTACCGATCGTGGTATTTGCGGTGTCGGTCCCCACGACGTCGTAACCTTCGGTCTCGAAGTTGTAGGCGTTCAGTTCGCTGTAGGCGGTGACCGTGCCGCTGGCGGTGGGCAGAATCGTGTAGGTGAGGGTGACCTCCGTGATGAACAGCATCTGGCAGTTGGACTGGGTGGTGTTGTGGTCGCAGTACACGTCGGGGTTGGAGCTGCTGATGTCGGTGATGCTGGCGTCTGAGCCGCTGAGGTTCATGTAGGCGATGTAGAAGTTGTCCGAGCTGAGGCCGGACAGGGTGACGGTGTAGTTGTAGCTGGTGTTCACCGTGCCCGTCGACGGGCCGCTGATATCGATGGTTTCTGCGGCGTAGGCCGGGGACGCGGCCAGGGCGGTGAAGCCGGTCAGGGCGACTGCGGTGGCGGCGGCCATGACCAGCCGCCGTCGAGTGTTCTGAAACACGACGTAACCCCGCTTTCGCGGAATGGGCACAGCATTGTCCGATCCCCTTATCTCGGGGCCGTGCCGCAAGAATAAGAAACAGGGGCGGCGGTAGCCCGGAGCGGTGCTCAGGGGCTATGCGCCGATGCGGTCTGTGGGGCCGGGAGACTGTGCCGCCGTGCGCCCAACCGGTGACGCTAGCGGACCCGGGAGATCAAATCCTGCGTTATCCGGAATGCGAACCCTCAAGTTCACCTGAGTTCGCCTACCGGATGAAGAGTGTCGGAAAGTACGGCGGGCGAGCCTCCTATGTGGCCGCTGCTTCCCGCTTCTGCCGGTCTGGGGTCAGGCTCCGGGGTCTGTTCGTGTCTCTCCGTTCAAACCGGCAACCGCCGTGCCGCGCCTGGTGGGTTCAAGGATCCCGAGGCGGTTCCGTTCGTGTCTGCTCGACGGGTTCTGTCTACGCCCATGGGGGATTGCAGAGTCTGTGAAACCGGCACCGACGATGTTGATGGTGCGGCTGCGAGAGGTGCACTGCCGGCGAATAGACTGATATGTAGTGGAGCACCGCACCGGGGTACGGTGAACCACCAGATTCGCGAAGGAATGGGTAGCGCAGCCCCGAGTCACTAATCTCGAGGTTGCGCGCTGAAGGAATCGGATCACAGTCACCGCGCGCTCGAATGACACCCGGATCGGCGTCCTCTGTGTCTTCGCGCGGATGAGCACGGTGGTCTGGATCGCCACGTCGCGCATCGTCGGCCGCGACTGCCGTGGACCGGAAAGTGTCGGACGGCGGCGGTAGCGTGACCACATGGCTGATTTCGTCGGCGCCGATCTCCGCGGATCGCGGTTCGAACGTGTGGACCTCACCGGCGCCCACCTGCACGACGTCGACCTGCGCGACGCCCAGTTCCGCGGCGTCGACTTCGGCGGGGTTGTCATGCGGGGCGTCGAGCTCAGCAACGTCACCATCCACGGCGACATCGAGAACCTCACGATCAACGGCGTGGACGTCACGCCGCTGGTGACCGCCGAGCTCGACCGGCGGTATCCCGACCGGGCCAAGATGCGCCCGACCGACCCGGCCGGCTTCCGAGAGGCCTGGGGGATCCTTGAGCGGCTGTGGGATGAGACCGTGGAACGGGCCCGCCGCCTGCCACCACCGCAGCTGCACGAGTCCGTCGACGGCGAGTGGTCGTTCATCGATACGCTGCGGCATCTGGTGTTCGCCACCGACTCCTGGGTGGGCCGTGCGATCCTCGGCAACCCCGCTCCGTGGGATCCGCTGGGTCTTCCATGGGACGAGATGCCCGACATCCCGGGTGTGCCGCGCGATCGTGCCGCGCGGCCGTCGCTCGACACCGTCCTCGAACTGCGCCGGGACAGGATGTCCACGGTCCGCGAGGTCATCGACGGATTGACCGCCGAATCGTTGGCCGCCGACACCGATCCGGTCGACGCGCCGGGGTGGCCGGAACCGCGCAGCTATCCCGTACGGGTTTGCCTGTCGATTGTGCTCAATGAGGAGTGGGAGCACCGGCTGTACGCCGAGCGTGACCTGGCGGCCCTGCGGGCCCGGGGCGCGCAGTAGTGCCGTGTTCCTGCGAGCGACATCACCCACCGTCGAGGTCGGGAAGCGCTCGGCGCCGGTGCGACGATGGTCGGCGTGAGGACCTCGACGTGGTACACGGAGTTCGCCGAGCTGGAGGCGCGCGGGGTTTCGCCGGCCTACGAGCGCCTGTCGCACGCGGTTGCCCGTGACGACGAGATCCTCGCCCTGCTCGACACGCTGCCGGAACCCAAGCGACAGCCGAATCTGCTGTTCGGGGCCGTACGGCTGCTCGGCGGTCCGGTGCTGGACCCGGATGCGTTCCACCGGTTCGTCGTGGCCAACTGGGCGGCGCTCGCTGAGCAGATGCGCGCCCGCGCGACACAGACGAACGAGGCCGGGCGGTGTGCCTTGCTGCTCCCGGTGCTGGCCGCATTGCCGCAGCCGCTGGCCCTCCTGGAGGTCGGCTGCTCGGCAGGCCTGAATCTGTATCCAGACCGGTACGCCTACCGGTACGGCGAGCACAGGATCGGATCCGGCGCACCGGTCCTGGAGTGCGCCGCCACCGGGGTGCAGCCACCGTCCGCACTTCCCCAGGTCGTGTGGCGGGCGGGGCTGGACCTGAACCCGCTCGACGTGACCGACCCGGCCGACCTCGCCTGGCTGGACGCGCTCATCTGGCCCGAGCACGACCACCGCCGGGCGCGGCTGCGGGCGGCCGCGGCGGTGGTCGCGGCGGATCCGCCGCAGCTGCGACGGGGTGACCTGGTGGACGACCTTCGGGCCCTGGCCGCCGAGGCGCCCACCGACGCCACGCTGGTGGTGTTCCACACGGCCGTGTTGTATCTGGTTCCGCCGGCGGGCCGGGCGGCTTTCACCGCGGTGGTGCGCACCCTCCCCGGTCATTGGATCAGCCTGGAGGCGCCCGAGGTGCTGGACTTCGACGTTCCGGGAACGTGGCCGCAGCCGGGTGTGCGTCACCTGCTGGCGCTGGACGGGAAACCACTGGCCTGGGCGGGAGCCCACGGTCAGTCGATGGTGTGGTTCGGGTGACGCTGCTCGGCGCACTTACGGCGGTAGATAACGCAGGGCGCACCATTCATCGACGGACGGTCCAGTCGGTGCCTGGCCGTTCGGGTGTTGCGCGGCGCGGGCCGTGAGCGCGAGCATCCACATGTGGCGATGGGTCCGGGTGCCCTGCTGACGACCGGTGAGGCGGCCGTCCTGCTGCGCTCGTCACGGGCGCACGTCGCGGACCTGTGCCGGCGCGGGCTCCTGCCGTACGTGCGGGTGGGTGACGAGCGGCGGATCCGGCGCGCCGACCTGGAGGCGCTGATCCGGCCCGGTCTCGGTCCGGAGGAGTTGCGCGACCTTTGGCTACATCGGGCGGTGGCCGGGAAGCTGGTCGCGGACCCGCCCGGCGTGCTGGCGGTTGCCCTGGGCAACCTGCGGCGTCTGCGTCGCGCGCATCCGGAGGGCCGGGCCTGGGAGTGGCTGGACCGCTGGGAGGTCGTGCTCGGGCAGGGCGTGGCGGCGGTGCTGGACGCGTTGACCTCGTCGGCACGATACGCCGTCGACCTGCGCCGCACGTCGCCGTTCGCGGGGGCCCTGACGGAGCGGGAACGGCGTGCGGTGCTGGCGGCGTTCGCGGAGAGCCGACGGGACCGGGCCCGCCCGATGAGCGCGGAACGGCGCGAGCACGTCCTCCAGCGGGTCTAATCCTCCACTTCGTGAGGACGCCAGAGTCCAGCGTGGATAGCGACGGGCCGGGGGTGTGCGCCAGGGTCGCTGGGTGGGCCGCCGGCCTGTCGTTCATTCTGCTGACATGACGAACAAGACGACGGTGCTGGTCACCGGAGCGAGTGGAACGCTGGGCGCCGCGGTCCTCTCCCGCCTGGCGGGCGAGGACGTGGCCGTGCGGCCGATGAGCCGCCGGGCCAGGACCGGCTGGGTGGCCGCGGACCTGGCCACCGGCGAGGGTCTGGCGGAGGCGGTGCGCGGCGTGGACGCCGTCGTGCACCTGGCGTCGGGCGCGGGCCGCGATTCCGGCGACATCGATGTCGGGGGCACCGGGAGGCTGGTCGCGGCGGCGCGGGCGGCGGACGTCCGGCATCTGCTGTACGTGTCGATCGTGGGCGTCGACCGGGTGCCGATCTCGTACTACCGGGCCAAGCTGGCGGCGGAGCGGATCGTCACGGCGGGAGAGGTGCCGTGGACGATCGTGCGTGCCACGCAGTTCCCGCAACTGGTCGACCGGATGTTGACCGCGTCGTCCCGGCTGGGAGTGCTGGTCGTGGACCGTCGCGTGCTCGTGCAGCCGGTGCACCCGACCGACGTCGCGGAACGCATCGCGTCGCTGCTGGGCGCGGGGCCCGCCGGTGCGGTGGAGTTCGGCGGCCCCGAGGTGCACACGTTCGGTGAGCTGGCCGCCGCGTGGCGGCAAGCCCGCGCGGTGCGGCGTCCGGTGCTCCCGATCCGGGTGCCGGGGCGCGCCGGGCGGGAGTTGCGCGCCGGGGCGCTCACCACGGCGGCCCGGCCCGCCGGCACGCGGACGTGGGGTGACTATCTCGCGGGCTCGAACAACTGAGCCAGCAACGCCGACGAACACAATGCCGAATGCATCGACGCCTGCGGTCAGATGCACCCGCCGCCCCGATCCGCGGCCCTGGACCCGAACTGGCGCCACATGACCTTCGACACCTGAGCGCGGTCGGTGCGGTGCCTGACCACCGTCGTGCTCCGGGCTTACTTCAGTCGGGCGACCGGGGGCCGATGGGACCGAGGTACGGAGGGGGTGGGCCCGTGACCGGCAGCATGTCCGGTGCCGACGAGCTTTCGGCTGCCCTCCTGACGATGGAGAACATGATCGTCTGGGATGCGGAGGCCGGGCTCGCCGCCGCCGTCGAGCTGGAGCGCCAGGCCGAGGCCATCGGCGACGAGGCCCTGATCGTGCGGGCCCGGCTCTGCCGGATCTGCATGGAGATGCGCACCGGGGACCTCGCGGGCGCCCAGCGGCAGCTGCACGCGATCCACGACTGGGCCGTCGCGCACGACGACCGCAACATGCAGGCCCGTACCCATTTGAACTGGGCGAACATCCAGCGCTTGTCCGGTGATGTGGCCAAGTGTCTGGAGCATTCGGTGATCGCGGTCGAGCTGCTCGACGAGTCGGCCACCCCCTACATGCAGATCAACCACCGGACGCGGCTGGCCGACGCGCTGGGTCTCAACGGCGCGATGGACGCCGCGCGGACGCGGTACCGCCAGGCCGAGGAGCTGGCCCGGGAGCTGGAGCAGGGTGAGCTGCTCACCATGCTGCTGAACAACTGGGCGTACACCGAATACAGCAGTGGCGAGTTTCCGCGCGCGCAGGAGGTGGCCGCGCGGCTGCAGGAGCACGCCGCCGCGTACGGCTTCGAGCTGGACCCCGCGGCGCTGGACACGATCGGTGCGATCCAGATCGAGAACGGCGAGTACGCCGAGGCCGAGCGGACGATGCAGGCGTGCCTGGCGCAGTACGAGGCCGGGTTCAGCGACGACGCCGACGATCTAGCCGAGTACCAGCTCACCCTGGCCCGGGCGCAGCGCGGGATGGGCGCGATCGAGGCGGCCCAGACCAACCTGGACGTCTCCCGGGCGCTGTGTGTCGAGCGGGAGCTGCACGAGGTCCTGGTTCGGGTGCATCAGGAGCAGGCGGAGCTGCATGCCCTGCGGGGGGAGTTCGCCGAGGCGTTCGCGGTGCACAAGGTCTTCTTCGCCGCCCGCGAGCGGCTGGGCTCGCTGCAGCGGGAGGCGCAGGCACAGACCCGGCTGGCGATGTTCGAGACGGCCGAGGCCCGCGAGGAGGCCGAACGTTTCCGCGAGCAGGCCCGCCGCGACCCGCTGACCGGCCTGCGCAACCGCCGCTACGTGGACGAGGAACTGCCGGCCCTGATCGCCGACGATGCCGAACTCACCGTGGCGATCGTCGACCTGGACTTCTTCAAGCGGATCAACGACGAGCTGTCGCACGACGTCGGTGACCAGGTGCTCGTACGGGCGGCGCGGGTGCTGGAGCGGGAGCTGGCCGCTACCGCGCCGGACGGGTTCGTGGCGCGGCTGGGCGGGGAGGAGTTCCTCCTGGTGCTGCCGGGGACGCCGGTGACCGCGGCGACCGCGCAGCTCGATGACATCCGGCGGGCGGTCCGGGCGTCGGACTGGCGCGACATCACCGGGGATCTGCCCGTCACGGTCAGCATCGGGGTGGCTGGCGCGCATGAGGCGAGCTGCCGTAGCCAACCCGGAGTGCTCTCCGTGGCGGACCGCAACCTCTACGCGGCCAAGCGCGCGGGCCGCGACCGGGTGGTCGCGGGGCCCGGGCGTAGGCGGCGTAGGCGGGCGTACCGGGACCGCGACGCGTCCTGAGCCGCCGGGCCGGTGGCGGGAGCGGAGAAGGTCATCGATGGTGTTTCACGTGGAACATCATCGACGACTGTCTACGGCCTCCCGGCGCAGAACCTCCTCGAACGCGGTCCGCAGCACGGCGGGCTCCTGCGCCCCCTGCAGTGCGTACCGGCCGTCGACGACGAAGGTGGGGACGCTCGTGATGCCGAGCCGGTCGGCCGCGAGCTGATCGGCCTGGACCTGCTCGGCGCCCGCCCCGGAGCCGAGGTAGGCCAGCGCCTCCGCCCCGTCGAGACCGATCGAGGCCGCCAGCCCGGCCAGCGCCGGGTGGGAACCGATGTCGATGCCGTCCGCGAAGTGGGCCCGCTGCACCGCGTCCAGCATGGCGGCCTGCCGACCCTGATGCCCGGCCCAGGCGACCAGCCGGTGCGCGTCGAAGGTGTTCGCGGCGACCGCCCGCTCGAACTCCACGATCAGCCCCTCGGCCGCCGCGACCTGGTTGAACTGCGCCCACATCCGCTCCACCCGGGCCGGCCCGCCGAAGCGGGCGGCCAGCACGGACTTCAACGGTACGGGCGCCGGTACCGGCGCGCGGTCGAGCTGGTACGCGCGGAACGTGACGCTCGCGTGGGCGCCGAACTCCGCCAGCGCGCGTTCGAGGCGCCGCTTGCCGAGGTAGCACCACGGGCAGACGATGTCGGACCAGACCTGGATGTCCATCTGCACTCCCTCCCGGATCAGGCCGCCTGCTCGCGTACCTGGCGCTTTAGCCGCGCCAAGATGGCGGTGCCACCACGTACCCGGAGCGGGCTGATGGCCTGGTCGAGCCCCATCCGGGCGTACAAGTCGTCGGGGACCGCGAGGACCTCGGCCGCGCCCGCGCCGGCCAGGCCCTCTGCGAGGATGCCCGCGAACGCGCGGGTCGTGGGTGCCTCCGGCGGGCAGTCGAAGTACGCCCGGACGACGCCGTCGGGCTGCACCTGCGCGCGGAGGAAGAACGCGGTCTGGCATTCCGGGACCTGTTCCATCCCGTCGTGCCCGGCCAGTTCGGCGGGCAGTGCCGGCACGGCGTCGGCGAACTCGAGCAGCATCTCGAGCACGACCTCGCGCGGAGCGGAGGCGAACTCGTCGATGATCTCGGCGAGCCGGGGCGGCATGTCGGTCACGCTTCGACCCTACGCGGCCGGGTCACGCCGACGCCGGACGTCGAGAGCAGCACCACATCGAACGCCGCCACCGTACGGCCAGCCGGCCGCTGTGGCTGCGCGGGACGGGGAGTGGGAGAGGCCGCCGGGACCGGCGACTCCGCGTTGCGGCGGGACGCCGATCCCGGCCGATCAGGTCGGGTTACGCCGGGGTGGTGAGCAGCCTCGGCACGTCGGCCAGCCGGACCTCGTCGCGCTGTCCGGTGCGGCGGTCGCGCAGTTCCACGTACCCCTCGGCCAGACGGCGGCCGACCACGACGGACCGCGCGATGCCGATCAGCTCGGCGTCGGTGAACTTCACCCCGGCCGACAGCTGGGGCCGGTCGTCCACCAGCACCCGCAGCCCGGCCGCGACCAGCTCCGCGCCCAGCGCCAGGGCCGCCTCCGTCTGCCCGTCCTTGCCGGTGGCGACGACGTGCACGTCGGCGGGCGCCACCTCGTCGGGCCATAGCAGGCCGCGCTCGTCGTGGTGCTGCTCGGCGATGGCGGCCACCGCCCGGGACACCCCGATGCCGTAGGAGCCCATGGTCGGGCGGACCGGTTTGCCGTCGGCGCCGAGCACGTCGACCTTGAACGCGTCGGTGTACCGGCGCCCGAGCTGGAAGATGTGCGCGATCTCGATACCGCGCCGCATGGTCAGCTCACCGGCTCCGCAGGCCGGGCACGGGTCACCGGCGCGCACCTCGGCGGCCTCGATGGTGCCGTCCGGGGTGAAGTCGCGCCCCGCCACCACCGAGGTGGCGTGCTTGCCCGCGATGTTCGCGCCGGTCAGCCATGCCGTGCCGGGCGCCACCCGGGGGTCGGCGAGGTAGCGCAGCGCGAGCCCCTGCGGGCCGATGTAGCCCTTCACCAGCTCCGGGCGGGACGCGAAGTCGTCGAACATCGTGGCGGTGGCCGGGCTCAGCGCCGCGTCCAGCCGCTTGAGATCCACCTCCCGGTCCCCGGGTACGCCGATGACCAGCAGTTCGTCCTCGGCGCCCGGCCGGTGCACTGTGACGACCACGTTCTTCAGGGTGTCCGCGGCGGTCCAGTCGGTGCGCCCGTCCAGGGCGCGCTCGTTGGCCAGCGCCACGAGCGAGGCGATCGTGGGGGTGTCCGGGGTGTCGTGCACTGTCAGCGGGCCGGTGGCGGCCTCGGTGATCACGGGCGCCGGGGTGGTCACCGCCTCGGTGTTGGCCGCGTAGTCGCACCGGGTGCAGCCGACGTACGTGTCCTCACCCACCTCGGCGGCCGCCAGGAACTCTTCCGAGGCAGAGCCGCCCATGGCGCCGGACATGGCGGCCACGATGGTGTGCTGGAGCCCGAGCCGGGCGAAGACCCGCTGGTACGCGGCCCGCAGCGTGGCGTACGCGGCGGCCAGTCCGTCGTCGGACAGGTCGAACGAGTACGCGTCCTTCATTAGGAACTCGCGCCCGCGCAGCAGCCCCGCCCGGGGCCGCGCCTCGTCGCGGAACTTCGTCTGGATCTGGAACAGGATCACCGGGAAGTCCCGGTACGAGATGGTCATGTCCTGCACGAGCAGGGTGAACATCTCCTCGTGGGTCGGCGCCAGCAGGTACTCGGCCCCGCGCCGGTCGGTGAGGGTGAAGATGTCGTCGCCGTACTCGGTCCACCGGCCGCTGGTGTCGTACGGCTCGCGGGGCAGCAGCGCCGGGAACGCCACCTCCTGGGCGCCGATCGCGGTCATCTCGTCCCGCACGATCGCGGTCACCCGGTCCAGCACCAGCTTGCCCAGGGGCAGCCAGGTGTAGCCGCCCGGGGCGGCGCGGCGGACGTACCCCGCGCGCAGCAGCAGCCGGTGGCTCGGCACCTCGGCGTCCGCCGGCTCCTCGCGCAGGGTCCGGAGCAGCATGGTGGACATTCGCAGCAACATGTCCGCAGCGTAGGGAAGTGGTCTGGGTCGGTCACGCCGGTTTCCACTGGTGGCCGCGACCGGGTGAGGCGCGGGCCGGATGTCGCCACCGTCACGCGCCCGTGCATGTCCGGTGCACTCAGTGCAAAAATGACTCGGCATCGAGGTGAGCAGACGTTAAGGGGGCGGCCGATGGGCTGGCGCAGCTTCGTGGCGATGGGGGACAGCTTCACCGAGGGGATGGACGACGCGTACCCGGACGGCACGTACCGGGGGTGGGCGGACCTGGTCGCGGCGCGGCTGGCGCTGGAGACCGGCCCCGACTTCGGGTACGCGAACCTGGCCATCCGCGGGCGCCTGCTGGACCAGGTGGTCAAGGAGCAGGTCGAGCCGGCGCTGGCGATGAGGCCCGACCTGGTCAGCTTCGCGGCCGGCGGCAACGACGTGCTGCGGCGCAAGGCCGACCCGGTCGCGCTGATCGAGCGGGTCGACCCGGTGATCGGGCGGATCCGCGCCACGGGCGCCGACGTGATCCTGTTCCGCTTCGCGGACGTCGCCGCCATGCTGCCGGGCCAGCGCCTGGTCGCGCCGCGTGTCGCCGCCCTCAACGACGGGGTGCGCCGCCTGGCCGACAAGCACGGCGCGTACCTGATCGACCTGCACGGCGACGAGACCTTCCACAATCCGCTGATGTGGAGCACGGACCGGCTGCACCTGTCCGGGGCCGGGCACCGGCGCGTCGCCGCGCACGTACTGGCCGCGCTGGGGGTCCAGGTCGACGACGGGTGGCTGCTGGCGCCGCCCATGCCCGCGCCCGCGCCGTGGCTGTCGGCGCGCGGCGCGGATCTGCGCTGGGCCGGGCAGTACCTGGCGCCGTGGCTGAAGCGGCGGCTGACCGGCGCGTCGTCGGGCGACCTGGTCACGGCGAAACGTCCCTCCCTGGCGCCCGTGCAGGCGGTCGAAAAGGGTTAGCCTGAGCGACATGTCCGTTGCGAATGATCCGGCGCCGTCCCTCCAGGCGTACGCCCACCCGGAGCGGCTGGTCACCACCGACTGGCTGGCCGCGAACCTCGGCACGGACGGCCTCGTGGTCGTCGAGTCAGACGAGGACGTCCTGCTGTACGACATGGGGCACATCCCCGGCGCGGTGAAGGTCGACTGGCACACCGAGCTCAACGACCAGGTCACCCGCGACTACCTGGATCCGGCGGCGTTCGCTGCGCTGTGCGAGGCCAAGGGCATCGGGCGGCACGACACGGTCGTCTTCTACGGCGACAACTTCAACTGGTGGGCGGCGTACGCGCTGTGGGTGTTCAGCCTGTTCGGCCACCGCGACGTGCGTCTGCTCGACGGCGGGCGGCAGAAGTGGATCGCCGAGGGGCGCGAGGTGACCCGGGACAAGCCGGCCCCTCCGCTGGCGCGGTACCCCGTGCCGGAGCGCGACGACGCGCCGATCCGGGCGTTCCGCGATCAGGTGATGGGGCACATCGCCAGCGGGCACCCGCTGGTCGACGTGCGGTCCCCGCAGGAGTACACGGGCGAGCGGACCCACATGGAGAACTATCCGCAGGAGGGGGCGCTGCGCGGCGGGCACATCCCGGGCGCGCTCAGCAAGCCGTGGAAGTCCGCCGCCAACGAGGACGGCACGTTCCGGTCGGCGGACGAGCTCACCAAGATCTACCGGGACGAGTTGGGCCTGGTGCCGGGCGACGACGTGATCGCGTACTGCCGGATCGGTGAGCGGTCCAGCCACACCTGGTTCGTGCTGCACCATCTGCTGGGCTACCCGCAGGTGCGCAACTACGACGGATCGTGGACCGAGTGGGGCAACCTGGTCCGGGCGCCGATCGTGCGCGGGGATCGGCCCGGCGGCCTGGCCTGACACCGACGTGTCGCGGCTGTGGGGTAAGTCATGGACCCCCGCGCCGACCTGGCAGAGGTGCTGGCCGATGCGCTGGTCGCGCTGGGCCGAACGGACGAAGCGCCCGCGCTGGGCGAGCGGAGGAACCCGAAGCGGCTAAACGGTCGTTCAGGATCCCGCTTGACAGCGGGTTAAAGTTTCCGGGTGACGGTAGACCAGCAGCAGCGGACGACGGCCCCCGCGCCCCGGCGGCGCTCGCGCCGCGAGGAGATCCTGGAGATCGCCGTGGGGCTCTTCGCGTCCCGCGGCTACCACGGTGTGTCGATGGACGACATCGGTTCCGCCGCGGGCGTGACCGGCCCGGCCCTCTATCACCACTTCGCGGGTAAGGAGGCCATGCTGGTCGCCGCGCTCGTCCCGGTCAGCGAGAATCTGCTCAGCGGCGGCAAGTCCCGGGTGTCCCGGCACAACGGCGACGCGCAGGCGGCACTGGCCGACCTCATCGACTTCCATGTCGACTTCGCGCTGGCCAACCCGGCCGTCATCGCGCTGCACCTGCACGAGCTGGACCGGCTGCCCGACGAGCCGCGCCGCCAGATCCGCCGCCTCCAGCGCCTGTACGTCGAGGAGTGGGTGACCGTCCTCGGCGAGCTGCGCCCCGACCTGGACGCCGGTGAGCGCCGCGTGCTGGCCCACGCCGCGTTCGGCCTGATGAACTCCACGCCGTTCCTCGGCGGCGAGGTGGACCGGCAACGCCGGGCCGCCCTGCTGCGCGAGGCCACCGGCCACGCCCTGCTCGGCCGCTGACCAGCGACTGTCTGCTCCGCACCAGAACACGGCCCACCGGCTACCCGCATCACACACAGGCCCACCGGCCTCCCCGTACCGGGGCTCCGCACAGAAAGAGCGCCATGATCGAGTCGTTGCTCATCGCCAACCGGGGCGAGATCGCCCGCCGGATCATCCGTACCGCCAAGCGGCTGGGGATCCGGGCGATCGCGGTCCACTCCGAGGCCGACGCGGGCATGCCGTTCGTCCTGGAAGCCGACGAGGCGGTCTGTGTGGGACCGGCCAACCCGGCCCAGAGCTACCGCAACACCGAGGCGATCCTCGCGGCGGCCAAGTCGACCGGCGCCCAGGCCATCCACCCCGGCTACGGCTTCCTGAGCGAGAACGCGGAGTTCGCCCGTACCGTCGAGGAGAACGGCCTGATCTGGGTCGGACCGTCCGCGGACGCGATCACCGCGATGGGCGACAAGATCAACGCCCGGAACCTGATGGCCGCCGCGGGCGTGCCGGTCGCACCCGGCACCCAGGACCCGGCCGCCACGGTCGAGGCCGCGCTGGAGGCCGCCGCCACGATCGGCTTCCCGGTGATGGTCAAGGCGGCGGCGGGCGGCGGCGGCATGGGCATGGCGGTCGCGAACGACGAGGCCGGATTGCGCACGGAGTACGAAAAGGTACGCGGCTTCGCCGAGCGCATGTTCGGCGACGGCTCGGTGCTCATCGAGCGCTACTTCCCCCGGGTGCGCCACGTCGAGGTGCAGATCCTCGGGCTGGCCGACGGCCGGGTCGTGGCCCTGAGCGAGCGCGAGTGTTCCGTGCAGCGGCGCAACCAGAAGCTGGTCGAGGAGGCCCCCTCCCCGGCGGTGAGCCCCGAGCTGCGGGCGCGCTTCCTCGCAGCGGCGGTCAAGGCGGGAGAGGCGGTCGGCTACCGCAACGCCGGGACGGTCGAGTGCCTGCTGGACCCGGCGACCGGCGAGTTCTTCTTCCTGGAGATGAACACGCGGCTGCAGGTCGAGCATCCGATCACCGAGCTGATCCACGGCCTGGACCTGGTCGAGGAGCAGCTGCGGATCGCCTCCGGCGAGGCGCCGACCTTCGACCCGGACGCGCTCACCACGACCGGCCACGCGATCGAGCTGCGGATCAACGCCGAGGACCCGAAGCGGTTCCTGCCCGGCCCCGGCAAGGTCACCACCTGGGTCGAGCCCACCGGCGACGGCGTCCGCGTCGACTCCGGGTACGCGGCCGACACCACGGTCACGCCGTTCTACGACTCGCTGATGGCCAAGCTGATCGTGCACGGCACGGACCGCGCGGACGCCCTGGCCAAGGCCCGCGCCGCCGTGGCCGGATTCGAGATCGTGGGCCCGAAGAACAACCTGCCGTTCTTCGCCGAGCTGCTGGAGAACGACGAGTTCCTCGGCGGCGACTACGACACCGGCATCGTCTCCCGGATGAGGTGAGCCAGATGACTTCGGTTTCGATCCGCGAGGTGGCCCCGCGCGACGGGCTGCAGAACGAGGCGCCGATCCCCACCGACGCGAAGGTGCGGCTGATCGACGCGCTGTCGCGTACCGGCGTGGGCCGGATCGAGGCGGTCTCGTTCGTGCACCCGAAGGCCATCCCGCAGATGGCCGACGCCGACGAGGTGTGGGCGCGCGCCTGGCACAACCCGGACGTGCGCTACTCGGCGCTGATCCCGAACACCCGGGGCGCGCAGCGGGCCATCGCCGCCGGTTTCACGGAGATCGAGGTCGTGGTCTCGGCCAGCGACACCCACAACCGGCGCAACCTCAACCGCTCGACCGAGGAGTCACTGGACGACATCGGCGCGCTGATCCCGCTGGTGCACGAGGCCGGGGCGACCCTTGAGGTGATCGTGGCGACCAGCTTCGGGTGCCCGTTCGAGGGCGACATCGACCCGAAACGGGTGGCGGGAATCGTCGAGCGGGTCCGCGCCGACGGCGCGGACCGCATCGCGTTCGGCGACACCACGGGCATGGGGACCCCCCGCCGGGTCCGCGACCTGCTTTCCGAGGTACGCCCGGACCTGCTGCACTTCCACAACACCCGGGGTACGGGGCTGGCGAACATCCTGACCGCCCTGGAGCTCGGCGTGGCCGAGTTCGACGCGAGCGTGGGCGGCATCGGGGGCTGCCCGTACGCGCCGGGGGCGTCGGGGAACGTGGCCACCGAGGAGGTCGTGCACATGCTGCACGACATGGGCATCGACACCGGCATCGACCTGGACAACCTGATCACGGTCGCCGAGCTGGCCGAGGATCTGCTCGGCAAGACCCTGCCCTCGGGCGTGCTGCGGGCGGGTCCGCGTACCCGGCTGGTCTGAGCAGGGGCGCTGCGACCCTGCGGACTTCCGGTCAGCTCCGCGCCGAAAGTCCTCAAGATCTGGTGGTACCACCACCTCAGAACCTAGATCACCCGCCGGGCCACCTGCAACGGAGTCGACCTGGACCGCCTTGGACGTCACACGCAAAGTGCGCTAGCCTAACGATCGTTCAGGTTGGATCGGAAGGGGAAGACGTGGCCATCGACGGTGAGGCCCTGGCTCAGGTGCGCAAGCGGGTAGCGGCCGGAGGTGCCGAGCGCTACCACGCGGCGAACGCGGCCAAGGGCAAACTGTTCGCCCGCGAGCGCATCGCACTGCTGGTCGACGAGGGCTCCTTCGTCGAGGACGGCATGTACGCCAACGCGCTCGCGGACGGCCTGCCCGCCGACGGTGTGATCACCGGCAACGCCCGCATCGACGGGCGCGAGGTGTGCGTGATGGCCAACGACTCGACCGTCAAGGCCGGTTCCTGGGGCGCCCGCACCGTCGAGAAGATCATCCGGATCATCGAGCGGGCGTACGCGACCGGCGTACCCATGGTCTACCTGGTCGACTCGGCCGGGGCCCGGATCACCGACCAGGTCGACCTGTTCCCGGGCCGCCGTGGCGCGGGCAAGATCTTCCACAACCAGGTCAAGGCGTCCGGCTCGATCCCGCAGGTGTGCGCGCTGTTCGGCCCGTCGGCGGCCGGTGGGGCGTACATCCCGGCGTTCTGCGACGTCGTGGCGATGGTCGAGGGCAACGCCAGCATGTACCTCGGCTCGGACCGGATGGTCGAGATGGTCACGGGCGAGAAGACGACCCTCGAGGCGATGGGCGGCGCCCGGGTGCACTGCGCCGAGTCCGGCGTGGGCCACTTCCTGTGCAAGACCGAGCAGGACGCGCTCGACGTCGTACGGCGCTACCTGTCGTACCTGCCGGCGAACTGGGAGCAGCAGCCACCCGCCGCCGAGGCAGCGGAACCGGCCAATGTGGATCTCGCGGCGCTGGTGCCCGCCAGTGAGCGGCAGGCGTTCGACATGCGCCGCTATATCAAGGGCCTGGTCGACGAGGGTTCGTTCCTGGAGATCCAGGCGCTGTGGGCCAAGGAGCTGACGGTCGGCTTCGCCCGGATGAACGGCGAGGTCGTCGGCATCGTCGGCAACAACTCGATGTTCAAGGGCGGCGTGCTGTTCGTCGACTCGGCGGACAAGGCGACCCGGTTCGTGCAGCTCTGCGACGCGTTCAACGTGCCGCTGCTGTTCCTGACGGACGTGCCCGGGTTCATGGTGGGCACGGCGGTCGAGAAGCAGGGGATCATCCGGCACGGGGCGAAGATGATCAGCGCGATCTCGGAGGCGACCGTACCCAAGATCTGTGTCGTGGTCCGCAAGGCCTACGGCGCCGGGCTCTACGCGATGGCCGGGCCCGGCTTCGAGCCGGACGCCACGATCGCGCTACCCACCGCGAAGATCGCCGTGATGGGCGCCGAGGCCGCCGTCAACGCGGTGTTCGCCAACAAGATCGCGGCGATCGCCGACGAGGACGAGCGCGCCGCGTTCGTCGCCGAGCGCCGCGCCGAGTACGAGCGCGACATCGACATCATGCGCCTGGCCAGCGAGCTGGTGATCGACGCGATCGTCGAGCCCGCCGAGCTGCGCGCCGAACTGATCCGCCGGTACCACGCCGCCCGTGGCAAGGACCGCACGTTCTCCCGCCGCCGCCACGCCGTCACCCCGGTCTGAGCAGCGTCACCACTCTCACAGAGGTCAACCCTCGTCCAGAGAAAGGCACCCGTCATGGTCGACTTCCGGCTCAGCGAGGAGCAGGAGGCACTGCGCGCCAGCGTGCAGGAGTTCGCCCGCGAGCAGGTCGCTCCGGTGATCGCGGAGCACTACGAGCACAAGACGTTCCCGTACGAGCTGATCCGGCAGATGGCCAAGATGGGGCTGTTCGGGCTGCCCTTCCCGGAGGAGCACGGCGGCATGGGCGGCGACTACTTCGCCCTGTGCCTCGCCCTGGAGGAACTGGCCAGGGTGGACAGCAGCGTCGCGATCACCCTGGAGGCGGCGGTCTCGCTGGGCGCCATGCCGATCTTCCGATTCGGTACGCCGGAGCAGAAGGCGCGCTGGCTGCCGCAGCTGACCAGCGGCGAGAACCTGGCCGCGTTCGGGCTCACCGAGCCGGGTTCCGGTTCCGACGCCGCCGCGATCGCCACCCGCGCGGTGCTCGACGAGAAGACCAACGAGTGGGTCATCAACGGCTCCAAGGCGTTCATCACCAACTCCGGCACGGACATCACCGCCCTGGTCACCGTGATGGCGGCGACCGGCACCCGGCCGGACGGCAGCAAGGAGCTGTCCACCATCATCGTGCCGTCCGGCACCCCGGGCTTCACGGTCGCGCCGGGCTACTCGAAGGTCGGCTGGTGCGCGTCCGACACCCATGAACTGTCCTTCGACGACGTCCGGGTGCCGGCGGAGAACCTGCTCGGCCAGCGCGGCCGGGGCTTCGCGCAGTTCCTGCGGATCCTCGACGAGGGCCGGATCGCGATCGCTGCGCTGTCCGTGGGCCTGGCCCAGGGTTGCGTGGACGAGTCCGTCGCGTACGCCAAGCAGCGCCAGGCGTTCGGCCAGCCGATCGGCAACTACCAGGCGGTCCAGTTCCTGATCGCCGACATGGAACTGCGCGCGCACACCGCCCGGGTCGGCTACTACGACGCCGCGTCCCGGATGCTGGCGGGCGAGGACTTCAAGCGGTACGCCGCGGTCGCCAAGCTGCACGCCAGCAACGCCGCGATGGACAACGCCCGTTACGCCACCCAGGTCCACGGCGGGTACGGCTTCATGAACGAGTCCGCGGTGGGCCGCTTCTACCGCGACGCGAAGATCCTGGAGGTCGGCGAGGGCACCTCCGAGGTGCAGCGCATGATCATCTCGCGTGATCTCGGACTCTGACGGCGGGTAGGGGATCGGACCGTGCCTCGGTCCGATCCCCGACATGCGGCCCTCCCGGGTCAGCGCGCATCGACACCGGTGCCTAGGTTCAAGGGATGACCTCGGAGCACGGCACCGGCGAGCCGGATGCGCGATTCGCCGCCGTGCTGCGCAGTCGCCGGAAACGGGCCGGGCTCACCCAGGCGGAGCTGGCGGCCCGCGCGGGCATCGGCGTGCGTACCGTGCGGGATCTGGAACGTGGCCGGGTCGCGCGTCCACAGCGGACCACCGCCGTACTGCTGGCCGACGCGCTCGGACTGGCCGGGGCGGACCGGGCGGAGTTCCTGGGCGCCGCCCGGGGCTACACGCCACCGGCGCCGCCCGTGCCCGGCCTCACGGCGGGCGGCACACCGCAACCGCCGCCGGTGGTCCGGCTGCCACCGGCCGGCGAGCTGATCGGCCGCGACGCGGACGTCGCCGAGCTGGTCGCCGAGCTCTCCCACCCGGTGCCCGACGGCGCCGCCACCCGGACGGCCCGGCCGGTTGCGGAGGGCCCCGGCGGGATCACGCTGGTCGGCCTGGCCGGCGTGGGCAAGACCGTCCTCGCGCTGGTGGTGGCGCACGAGATCGCCGCCGCCCACCCCGCCGATGTCGCGGGCATCGTCGTCACGGACGGCTCCACGGCCGGGGAGATCCTCGGCGGGGTGGCCGCCGTGTTCGGGGTGGGCCGGCCCGAGGATCTGCCCGCACGGCTGGCGGACCGGTCCGCGGTGCTGCTCGTCGACGCGGTCGAGCGGTCCCCCGACGCGGTCGCCGACGCGCTGTCGCGGCTGCGCGACGGCGTACCCCACCTGCGTTTCCTCGCCACCGGGCGGCATCCCGTCGGCCTGCCCGACGAGCGGGTCCGGACGGTGGCGCCGCTGGTCGCCCCACCGGCCGAGGTGGGCGCGGCGCCCGGGGAGGCGGCCACCTACCCGGCGGTCGCGCTGTTCCTGGACCGGCTCGCCCGGGTCGGCCGGACCCCGCTGGATGCCGACGAGGTCGCGGCCGTGGTGACCCTGGTGCGGCGGCTCGGCGGCCTCCCGCTGGCGATCGAACTGGCCGCCGCCCGGGGCCGAGTGCTGACCGTCGCCGAGATCCTCGACCGGTACGGCGACCGCGTCCTGGACCTGTCCCGGGCCGCCGCCTCGCCACCCGAGACCGTGGTGTCGCTGCGGGACGCGGTGGACGCCAGCTACCGCCTGCTGGACCCCGCCGAGCGGAACGCCCTGCGCCGCCTCGCCATGTTCCGGCACCGCTGGTCGCTGCGGCTGGCGGAGCAGATGCTGGCGGACGGCCCGACCGCCGGCACGGACGTGGTGCACGTGCTGGACCGGCTCCTGGGACTGGGCCTGCTCAGCGTGCGCGGCACCCGCTCCTCCCGGTTCCGCCTGCTGGACGTGGTGCGCGACTTCGGCACCGAGCGGGCCGCGGTGAAGGGCGAGCTGAGCGGGTTCCGGCGCCGGCACGCCGCCGTGCTGGCCGACCTGGCGCAGCAGGTGGCGCCGGATCTCGTCGGCGGGGACCTCGCGGCGGCGGCGGCCCGGCTCGACGACGTGGCGGGGGACCTGGGTGCGGCGTTGACGTTCGCGGCGGGGGAGGACCCGCACACCGCGTTGCGCATCGCGGCGGCGCTGCCGTGCTGGTGGCGGTTCCGGTCCCGGGAGGTGACCGGCCGCCAGTGGCTGCGGCGGCTGCTCGACGACCCGCGCACCGCCGACGCCGACCCGGCGGTGCGGGCGTGGGCCCACGCGGGCCTGGCCCAGCTGGCGCCCGAGCACGGGGCGGGGCCGCAGGAGCGGGACGCGGCCCGGGCCGCCCTGGCGGGCTTCGAGCGGCTCGGCGACCCGGCCGGGCAGGTGACCGCTCACCTGCTGCTGGCCGTACCGAAACCGGATGCGGGAGGTCACGCGGAGGCCCGCGGGCACGCGGAGGCCGCGCTGGCGCTGGCCCGCCGGCATGCCCGGCTGCGCGACATGGCGGTCGCCCAGCACCATCTGAGCTGGCACGATATCCGGGTCGGTGACCTGGCGGCGGCACGCCGCCGGCTGGCCGAGGCCGAGCGGCTGACCCGCCGCTGCGGCGAGTACCGGCTGCGCGCGGTGGCGCTCGCCGCCCTGGCCGAGCTGGCCCGCCTGGACGGCCGGACCGAGGACGCGGAACGGCTCGGCCGCCGGGCGGTCGCCGAGCTGGCCACGGTCGGCCCGGCCGCGCCGAATCACCGGCGGCGGGTGCTGGCGACGATCGGTCTGGCCCTGGTACGGGCGGGCCGGTTCGCGGAGGCGGTCGCGGTGCGCGAGGAGTGGGATTCGGGGCCGGGCCCGGGCCCGTGCGGGGCGGGGGCGGAGCTGCCGGGCAGCGGGTTTCCGGGTGCGCAGGCGCCGAGCGCCGAGTTCTCCGCGGCGCTGCTGGACGGCGCGCTCGCGGCGGGTCGCGGCGAGCGCGCGCGGGCGGCCGACTGCTTCGCCCGGGCGGCCGACACCGTCGGGGCGGGCATGGATCCGAGGGACCTGGTCGCGGCCCTGGTCGGGCTGGTCGGGAGCACACCCGATCCGGCGGTACGGCGGGACGCGTTCGCGCGGTTGACGCAGCTGTGCCGGGCGACCGGGATGACGCTGCTGCCCTGGGAGCGAGAGGAGCTGCGCGCGGCGGGATCAGATCCCGGCTCGGGCGGGGCGTCGTCCGCGCGCGAGGCCCCGACGGCCGATGGTCCGGCGGATCCGGACGTCGCGTGAGTGCGGCCAGCCGGCGGGCGGGACCACGGCGAAGCGCCCTGGCGGGCACTGGTGTCGAGTTACCCCGGCTCGGGGGACGACCGGCGCTGATCTGCCCCCTGACGCGCCGGTCGCCACACCCGTAAACGGCAGGCGGCGAGAACGATGACTCCCCCGTCGGGTCAATATCCGTCTCGGTCGCGCCGCCTCCCCCCGGCTGATCACCCTAGCCTTGGGTGATCAGCGATTTGGCCGGGATGAAGTGGTTTCGACCACGGCGTCCGCCGGTTCTGCCGGTTGTTCTGCCGGTTACTGACGAGGTGCGGAGAACGCCTCGACGTCGGCCCCGGTGCTCCCGGCGGTCGCGCACGGATTCACCGCGTCCCGGACGATCCGCAAGGCTTCGAGCAACTGGTTGAGCTGCTCCGGTTCGAGCTGGCCGATGAACCACTGCTGGACCAGTTCGAGGTGCCCGGGGAGCACTTCGTCGAGCCGTTCCAGGCCGGGCTCGGTGATCACCGCGTACGAGCTGCGGCGGTCGTTGGGGCAGGCCTCCCGCCGGACCAGGCCGTCGCGGTCCATGCGGTCGACGACGCGAGTGACACCGCTGGTGGACAGCGAGGTCTGCCCGGCGAGATCCGTCATCCGCAGGCGCTGACCGGGTGAACGGGCGAGG
Organism: Krasilnikovia cinnamomea; assembly: GCF_004217545.1. Classification (NCBI taxonomy): domain Bacteria; kingdom Bacillati; phylum Actinomycetota; class Actinomycetes; order Micromonosporales; family Micromonosporaceae; genus Krasilnikovia; species Krasilnikovia cinnamomea. The sequence goes on along the minus strand of NZ_SHKY01000001.1, from coordinate 3,036,369 downwards.
CGCATGAGCACCTCGAACTCGACCGGGGAGAGGTGGTGCTGCTCGAACTGGGCGGCGAACCGGGTGGTCAGGCCCGTGTACGCCTCGGCGAAGAGGCCGACTGCCGTGAACCGGGGGTCATCGAGGTTGATACGCACGTCACCAGAATAACACCAGGCACTTGACAGAAGGAATATTGCGGAGCGTATAGTTGCTACGTCAACCAAAGTCATCAACCCGCTCCGAGAGGAAGACCCGTCATGACCGAGTCCGTCGCCACCACCCGCGAGTTCCAGGGCCTGCAGATCCCCGCCGCGGGCACGTACGAGCTCGACGCGGCGCACAAGCGCGTCGGCTTCGTGGTGCGCCATCTCATGGTCAGCAAGGTGCGCGGCGAGTTCACCGACGCGACCGCCACCGTCACCGTCGCCGAGGACCCGCTGCAGTCCTCCGTCGTGGCCACCATCCAGACCGCCAGCGTCCGCACCGGCCAGGACGACCGCGACAACCACCTGCGTACGGGGGACTTCTTCGAGGCCGAGAAGTACCCGGCGATGGAGTACCGCAGCACCGGCATCAAGTCGTTCGAGGGCAACGAGTTCGTTCTCGACGGTGAGCTGACCATCAAGGGGATCACCCGGCCGGTCGAGCTGGTCGTGGAGTTCGAGGGAGTCGGCCGCAGCCCGTACGGATTCGATGTCTTCGGTTTCAGCGCGACCACCGAGATCGACCGCGAGGAATGGGGTCTGACCTACAACATGGCGCTGGAAACCGGCGGCGTCATGATCGGCAAGAAGATCAAGATTGAGATCGAGGGCGAGGCCATTCGCCAGGCCTGACGTCTGCGCAAATACCGGCGGCGCCGCTCCAGTTGGGGGGAGCGGCGCCGTTGCGTATTCCGCGGCACCGCTAGCGGGTAGCCCCACGGGGATGGCAAGGTGAACCGAACGCGTGCGTTCGCTCACAGAGTGGTGATCGAAGTCCGCTTTTGTCCCTGTCGTGGAAGTCGGCAACCACCTACCGTGAGACACTCACGCCGCACCGTGCCGGGAGGGCAGATGGGCAAGGACCTCTCCGACGCAGCCTTCTCCAAGGAGGATCGTGCCCGGTATCGGCAGAAAGTCCGCCGGTGCCTTGATGTGCTCGCACTCATGCTCGACGCCGCCGCTTTCGAGGGCGAGAACCGAATGACCGGCCTCGAAATCGAACTCAACCTCATGGACGCCGACGCGGAACCGGCGATGTGCAACGCCGAAGTTCTCGCGAACCTCGGCGATCCCACGTTCCAGACCGAACTCGGCCAGTTCAACCTGGAACTCAATGCCCGCCCCCGGCTGATCTGCGGCGACGGATTCGCAGATTATGAACGGACCATCCTGGAAAGCCTCGGCCGTGCCGAGGACCGCGCCGAGAAGTCCGACAGCACCATCGTCCTCGTCGGCATCCTCCCCACCCTGGGACCCGAACACCTCGTCGAGGGCAATCTGTCCGCCAACGAGCGCTACCATGCCCTCAACGACCAGATCGCCGGAGCCCGGGGCGAACAGTTCGCGGTCGACATCCGCGGCGTCGAGCGCCTGCAGGCCGCGAACGACTCCATCGCCCCCGAGGCGGCCTGCACCAGCGTGCAGTTCCACATGCAGGTGCCGCCGGACCGGTTCGCCTCGTACTGGAACGCGTCGCAGGCGATAGCCGCGATCCAGGTCGCGGTGGGAGCGAATTCGCCCTATCTGTACGGCCGCCGCCTCTGGGCGGAGACCAGGATCGCCCTGTTCCAACAGGCCACCGACACCCGGCCGGAAGAACTCAAGGCCCAAGGGGTACGGCCACGGGTCTGGTTCGGCGAGCGGTGGATCACCTCGGTGTTCGACCTGTTCGAGGAGAACGTCCGCTACTTCCCGCCGCTGCTGCCCGTCCTCGACGACGAGGATCCGGTGGTGGTCCTGCACGACGGCGACGTACCCCAGCTCGGTGAGCTGCGCCTGCACAACGGCACGGTCTACCGCTGGAACCGGCCCGTCTACGACGTCATGAACGGCCGCCCGCACCTGCGCGTCGAGAACCGCGTGCTGCCGGCCGGGCCGACCGTGGCCGACATGATGGCCAACGCCGCGTTCTACTTCGGGCTGGCCCGCCAGCTCGCCGAGGAGGAACGCCCGATCTGGACCCAGCTGCCGTTCGCGGCCGCGGAGGACAACTTCCACGTCGCGGCTCGGCGCGGGATCGAGGCGACCGTGCACTGGCCGCGCGCCGGTGACGTCGCGGTCACCGACCTGGTGCTCGACGAGCTGCTGCCCAAGGCGGCCGCGGGGCTGGACAAGTTCGGCGTCGCCCCGGTGCACCGGGACCGGCTGCTGGCGATCATCGAGGGCCGCTGCCGTGCCCGGCGTAACGGCGCGACCTGGCAGACCGAGACCGTCCAGCTGGCCGAGCGGCAGCGCGGGCTGGACCGGGGCCCGGCGTTGCACGAGATGCTGCTGCGCTACATCGAGTTGCAGCACACCAATGATCCGGTGCACACCTGGCCCGTCGCATGACGAGTGTCCACTGTGGCCCCGTGTCGCCGTTGATCAGGCGTCGGATTCGTCCTGGCCGGAGCGGCGTCCGAGGCGGCGCAGCAGGCCCCGCTTCGGCTCGGCGGCCGGGCCGTCCGCGTTGATCTCGGCCACGGGTGGTTCCGCCGGGGGCGGCGCGACCGTGGCGCGCGACGACTCAGCGGCGTCCTTCCGGGTCCCCGAGGGCTTCGGGACGTCCGGCCGCGACGCCTCGGGCGACGCGGCGGCGCGGCCCACCGCCCTGCCACCCGGCGCCGGATTCGGCACCTGGGTGGGGCGTGGATCGGGCCGGGGTGCGGTCGGCGCGGGCGCCGTCGGCGGAGGGACGGTCGGCGGTGGCGCGGTCGGCAAGGAGGACAACGGGACCGGTGAGGTTCCCCGGCCGGACACCGCCGACGGCGCCGCCTGGCCCGGGCCTGCCTGGCTCCGGCCCGCCTGACTGGATCCGGCCTGACTCGGTCCGGCCTGACTCGGTCCGGCCTGACTCGGTCCGGCCTGACTCGGTCCGGCCTGACTCGGTCCGGCCTGACTCGATCCGGCCTGGCGGGGACCCGTCGGACCGGCGGCGGTCTGGCCGGGCACGGGCTTCCTCGAGGGCTTGCCCGGCGCGGCCCTGCCGGACCCCGCCTTGGCGGGAGTGGCCTTGGCCGGTGCCGCCTTGCCCATGGCGGCCGACCCCGGCGCGGCCTTCGTGGGTGGGGTCTGCGGGGGCGGGGTCTGCGGGGGCGGGGTCTGCGCGGGCGGGACCTTCGTGGGTGGGTTCGATGAGCTGTCGGCGGCGGAGGTTCCGTCCTCGCGGGCCGCCGCCGCTCTGCCCCGGGTGGACTTCGCCCGCGCGGCCCCACCCGGCTCGGCTCGCGCCCGGGCGGTGCTCTTGTCAGCGGTGCCGGTACCCCGGCCGGCATCGGAATTTCGGTCCGAGGCCTCGTCCGGCTCGGTGCTGCCGGCCGGGGTGGACTTCCCCGACGAGGACCGCCGCACCCACCTGCCCGACGGTGCCGCCTCGTCGGCCGGGCCCGCCTGGGCCGGTACGGTCGTCACACCGCGTCCGGCGAGCTCACGGGCCACGGCCCGCCGCTGCGCCAGCGCCACGGTCGCCGCGGACCCGGCGAGTCCGGCGATCACCGCGTACGGGGCGATCAGGTACGCCGACTCGATCGAGCCCAGCGAACCGGTCAGCTGTGGAGCCAGGGCGAGGAACGCCGTCGCCACCAGCAGGGGCCCGACCGCACCGGACGTGGCGGCCCCGACGCCCCGGTCCCCGCGGCGGACGGCGCCGACCGCGCCGATCACCCCGAGGAGGGCGGCGGCCAGCAGCGTGAGCAGCGCGCTGGGCAGGGCCACGATGCCGTACCGGGTGCCGGGGGCGGCGAACTGCCAGCTGTTCAGGTACGTGGCTGAGGGGCGGTGCAGGGTCAACTCCGCGATGACCGCGGCGGCGGCGAGAATCCACAGCCAGCTCGCGGTCGCGACCAGGTTGGCGGCGACCGGCCGCGACACCACGGCCCAGTACGCGACGATGAGGCCGAGCAGCACGCCCAGCAAGGCGTACCCGGCGGCGACGGTCTGCGGTGAGAACGTGTCCGGACGTACCGCGGCCCGGGCGGGCAACGCGATGAGCGCGACGGTGAGTAGCGCCCCGATCGCGGCGGCACCGGCCAGCGCCAGGCGCCACGGACCACCGGAACGTGTCGGCATCCGGCCCGCGAGGACCGCGCCGAACACGGTGGCGCTGGCCGCGATCCACGTCGCCCAGCCCAGACTGCCCAGCCAGAGGCTGTCGTCGGCGCCCGCGGCGGTCGGCCATTCGACCACGCCCAGGCCGTACCCGAGGCCCAGCTGGGCGGCGCCGGTCCCCGCGGCGATCCCGGCCGCGATCCCGGCCTGCACTGTTCTGCCCCTCTCGGCCATGCCGGGCACTGTAGCGGCAGGTGACGATGCCTGCGAATCCGTCGCGGTCCGCCGCAGCAAGGTCACGCAGCGGCTTTGTCCGCGGATGCCGCGCGGCGCGACCGGGACGGGTTACGTTGAGCCCCGGCAGGTGCGAGGGAGAGGATCCGCCGATGTCCGACGAGCAGGGGCGGCGCCACGAACCCGACGGCGAGGGGTCCGAACCGGACAAGACCGGCGCTTCCGACCCCGGCCCGGCCACCGGAAACCACCCGGACGACGGCCCCCGAACGGGCGACGCCGATGCCACCACGGTGCTGGGCTCGGCGGGTGATGATGCGACGGCGGTCATGCCCGGCTCGGCGGGTGATGATGCGACGGCGGTCATGCCCGCTTCGTCGGGTGACGATGCGACGGCGGTGCTGCCCGGTTCGACCGGTGGGGGAGCCGCGTGGGGCGGCCGGGCCGAGGTGCGCCCGCCCCGGCCCAGCGCCGCGATGGGCGACACCCGGGAGGAGTGGGCGGTCCCGGCCGCGCGGGAGCCTCGTGGCCGATGGTGGATCCCGGTCCTCGTGGGCCTCATCGTGGTGGCGTTGCTGATCCTGCTCGGGTGGGGGGTCTACCAGATCCTGCAGGCGTGGAACAAGGACCAGGAGGCGCCCGCGCCCGTGGTGACCACCTCAGCGGCGGCGCCTCCGTCGACCGCACCGTCCACGGCCCCTTCGTCACCCCCGTCGTCACCGCCGTCGACAGCCGCCACCAGCACGGCGCCGACGACGGAGCCGACCGGGCCGACCGAGGTGACGGTCCCGGCCCTCAAGGGACTTGCCGTGCAGGACGCGCGGCAGGCGCTGGAGCGTACGGGCCTGGCGTACCGGGTGCGGTTCGTGGCTAGCGACGCACCGGCCGGCACCGTCATCGACAGCGATCCGGCCGAGGGTCAGCAGGTGCCGCCGGACACCACGGTGACGCTCATCGTCGCGGCTCCGCGCCCGTCGTCCGCCGTACCGTCGTCGACTCCTACGGGCACCTCCGCCCAGCCCGACAAGGACTGACCACAGCGGACGGAGCTGTCGGCGGCGACCGTTCAGCGGTTGGTGCGCAGCGCCCGGGCCGGGACCGCGCCCGAGGTCAGGCCGGGCTGGCGGCCGTTGCGGGCGCGGGGGTCCGGTGCCTTGCCGACCTGGCGCAGGCCGTTGGCCTGGACGAAGATCGACCGGCGCTCGACTGCGTCACCGGCGGAGTTGAGCTCGTATCCGTCGAGCCAGACCCATCCCTCATAGGTCGGCCAGTCGTGAACCCTGATCACCCGGAACAGCATCGGCGCGGAGAATTGGACGCTCGCGGCCTTCGTCACGTGGATGACATCACCGGACCGAGGAAGCACGTCAGCTCCTGTTCTGATCTCGTCTCGGGGTGAACGCTTGGCTGCACAGTGGACGCAGATGCTCCAGTGTGCCCAGGTCATGCTCATTTGCAACCATCCGATGATGCCAATCATCATGGCGGTTACGGATACGTCGCCTCCGCCGGTCGGGCCGAAGTCGCAGGCGGTCCGGGAACGGCTCCCGGCGGGGTCCACCCGGGACCAACGCTCGACCAGCGCCCCGCGAAACGGCGTCACTTCTGCGTGCGGTGCGTCGGCCCGGTCGCGTCGTCAGGACCATCTCGCCAGAACATTGCGCTGCTCGCCAGAACTTTGGGTGACGCGCGACCTACAGAAAGATTGCACTACCGATCCGATCGATGCAAGTTGCATGTCAGCCGTCCGTGACTATTTGATCACGCAACACGCTTGAAGGATCAAGAGATCAACAGACAGACTGGCATCGACGCCGCCGTCGGGGGGATATCGTGCCGATCCCCCGTAGATGTGGCGCAGTTTTCCCGGAGGTCCAGTGTGATCCAGCGCCGCAGTCCTACGATCCGTCGCCGACGGCTCGGAGCTGAGCTCCGCAAATACCGCGAATCGGCCCGCGTGACCATCGACGTCGTGGCGGATCGGCTCGGATGCTCGCCGTCCAAAGTGTCCCGGATCGAAACGGGGCACACGAGCGCGACTCCTCGCGACGTAAAGGACATGTTGGACATTTATGGTGTCGAAGGGGCCGCTTCCGAGGAATTGGTGCAAATTGCCCGAGAGGCGCGGCAAAAGGGTTGGTGGCATCCGTACAGCACCGTCCTGGTGGGGGCTTATGTCGGGCTTGAGGCGGCGGCTTCTTCCGTGCGCGCGTACGAACAGCAGGTCATTCCGGGACTGCTGCAGAGCGAGGAGTACGCGGCGGCGATGATCCAAGCTGCTCGATCGGGTGACACGCAGATGGAAATCAACCGCAGAGTCCACGTCCGCATGGCGCGGCAATCGTTATTGATCCAGGACGATCCGATCGATCTCTGGGTGGTGCTGGATGAAGCCGTACTGAGTCGCCCGGTCGGCGGCGACGAGGTGATGCGGGATCAGCTCGTCCGCCTGGTCGAGGTGGCGAAGTTGCCGAACGTGACCCTGCAGGTGCTGCCGTTCGCCGCAGGGGCCCACGCCGGCATGGATGGGACCTTCGCGATCCTCGACTTTCCCGACGACCAGGATCCCGCCGTCGTGTACGCGGAGAACGCGACCGGCGGGCTGTTTCTGGAGAAAAGCGACGAACTGCAGAAGTACGGCTCCATCTTCGACACCATCCAGGCGACCGCCCTCACCCCCGAGGCGTCCACGGAGATGATCGAAATGCTGGCAGAGGAGCCATTGTGGAAATTGAGACCAAGGGTTTCCGGATCGATCTGAGCCGCGCACAGTGGTTCAAGAGCAGCCGTAGCGGACCGAATTGTGACAACTGCGTCGAGGTCGCCTTCGTCGACGAGGCGATCGCGGTGCGCGATTCCAAGAACCCGCAGGGCCCCGCCCTGATCTTCACGGCCGCGGAGTGGGACGCATTCGTCGGCGGAGCCAAGGACGGCGAATTCGACCACTGAGTCGTCAGCGCGGCTCCGGACGGCCGGCTTGCCCGGGACAGCGCTCCCGGGCAAGCCAGCCGTCGACGAATGCGGCGGGCCGCCCGTCCACATTTGCTCACCCACGCCGCCGTCGCCCCAGCGCACCCCGCCTCGTTGAACGCACCAAGCGCGGACCGGACCGCGCCGGAACCCACTCATTGCTGCGCAACGGCGGGGGCGGGCGCCACACGGCGAGCGAGGCAGGCGGAACTGATGACGATTTCCGAGAACCTGAACAACGGCGCCTCGTCGGCGCAGGACCGGTTCAGCGGTGGGGTGAACGCGTACCGGCAGAACCGGCGTGAGGCGCTGTCTGCGGAGAGTGCCGATGCCGAGCTGATCGGCCGGGGCGGTCCGCCCAGCCTGTCCTCCGGCCTGCCGACCCGGTCGCCCGGAATGTCGCAGAGCCTCGAACCGACCAGCGCGCTGGACCGCGCCGCCAAGCTGCCGTCGCTGGACCTGCACGGCCTGACCGAGCCGGTCTTCCCGCCGCCGTCCAACTGGCACGAGCCGGGCCGCACCCTCGAAGCGAGCCGGGCGCTCGAGCCGAGCCGGGCCCTCGAGTCGAGCCGGGCCGTCGCACCGAACCTGTCGATGGCGGATCACCCGTTGCTGCGCGGCCTGCTGCTCGAACTGCCGGCGCGCGGCACCATGCCCCCGTCGGACTGGCTGGACCGCTGGTTCGAGGCGGCGCGCTCGATCCTCGAACTCCTCTACGTGCAGGAAGCCAAACGCGGCGGCTGACCCCGCACCACCTCAGCCGATGCGGGTCGCGCGCCGCCGGATCGGCGCGAGGACCAGCACGCTGAGGCGGCTGTGCCGCAGGGCGTGGCGGATGCCGACCGCGACGACCGCCAGCCCGGCGAGCGTGATCGCGATCGCGGCGAGGTTGCCGCCCGGTGCGGTCGGCATCCCGAAGGCGGCGACGGGGAGACCGACCAGGGCGGCGATGCCCGTCGCCTGCAGCGGGGTGGCGATCAGCGGGTGCGCGGCCGCCGCGCGCAGCGCGGGCGGCAGCGGGGCGCGCGGCGCGGTGGTGAACGCGCCCGCGCCGCCGCGCAGGGCGGTCAGCCGGCGCAGCGTCGTGCCCAGCACGACCATCGCGGGTACGGCGGGCAGCAACGCCGCCGTGACGGCCGCGGACGGCCCCTCGACCACGCTGGTCACGACGGGTACGGCGACGAACAACGCCGCCCCGGCCAGCACCAGCAGGATCAGTGTCCCGGCGCGCCGACGGAGTTCGCGGGCGGAGCCGGCGGTCGGCAGGGCGTCGGCCAGCAACCCGGCGGCCAGCCAGATCACGGCGAGGGCACCCGCGAGGGTGAGGTCCACGGCGGTGTTCACCTAGCCAGACTTCACCCGCGGGGCGCCGCGCGAAACCGGGTTATGTCCGGACCCGTACCCGTAGGGGTCGGCGCCCGCCCCCGTTCAATACGGATCGTGCCCGTATCGTCGCTCCACGCACTCAGCCCAATGGGCGATGTGGACAGTGACCCCTGTTGCCCGGGTGAGCAGTGCCCTAGTGTCGGGTGCCAGCCGCCGGGGTGACCCGGATGGCGCGGACCCGACCTGGGGAGGTCGGCCGGGGTTCCCACGGCGATGCGGCGGGGCCCCGGCACCGGGCCCAGGGCACCCCAGCGGGCCACCCGGGTCGGGCCGGTCAGTCCGGCGAAGAGGGCACCCGAAACGGCGGTCGTACCGGCGAATGGACCCGAACGGCGGTCATACCGCGAAGGTGGGCACCCGCTCGGTCGCGGGCGCCGGCGGGCTGGCCCGCCACAGGCCCGACTTCTGCGCGGCCAGGCGCGCCAGGTACGCCGGATTGAGCAGGACGTACCGCTTCCACAGTCGTTTCGGCTCCAGGCCGAGCCGCCACAGCCACTCCAGCGCGTACCGCTGCATCCAGGCGGGCGGGTTCTTCAGCAGGCCGGCGTGGTAGTCGAACGCCGCGCCGACGGCCAGCAGCGGCATGTCCAGCAGCGGGCGCATCGCGTACGTGAAGACCTCCTGGCGGGGGCAGCCGAGGCCGACCAGCACGACCCGCGCCCCGGACGCCTTGATCCGCTCGGCGATCTCGGCGTCCTCGCCCGGCTGCACCGAGCGGAACTTCGACGCCTCGACCCCGGCGATCTTCAGGGCGGGGAACATGCCCTCCAGCGCGGGGACCAGGCGGTCCAGGGTCGGCTGGGTGGAGCCGTACAGGTAGACCGGCAGGCCCTCGGCGGCGGCGCGCTCCAGCACCTTGAGGGTGAGGGTGGGGCCGTAGACCCGGTCGGCGAGCCGGGCGCCGTGCACCAGGTTCAGCGCCCAGCGCACCGGCTGACCGTCCGGGGTGACCAGGTCGAAGGAGTTGAGCCGGGCGTTGTGGGCGCGGTCCTGCACTCCGGTCATCACGCCGTGCACCGCCAGGGCGGTGACCGCGAACGGGCGCCGTTCCCGGGCGGCCGTGATGATCTGTTCGGTGGCGGCCTCGTAGTCGACCGCGTCGACCAGGACGCCGAGGACGTTGCGCTTGCCCTGGGCGATCACTGCGCGGGCACCCACTTGTCGACGTTCGCCTCGTAGATCTCCCGCAGGATCATCGGCACGTCGTAGACCTGCTTCCAGTCCGGGTAGTCGGCCTGGAACGCGGCGTTGGAGCCGACCCACCAGATGTGGTCGCCGACGCGGTTCTCCGCGATGTACTCGGTGATCATCTCCTGGCCGGTGATCTCCTCGGCCAGCTTGAAGGCCTCCAGCATCGACGTGTGCGAGTGCCGCCCGCCGCCCAGGTTGTAGACCGCCGCCGAGCGCGGGTTGCGGAAGACCGCCTCGAACGCGGAGACCACGTCGTGGCTGTGGATCGCGTCGCGGACCTGCTTGCCCTTGTACCCGAACATCCGGTAGGTGCGGCGCTCCATGTTGCAGCGCATCACGTAGGCGAGGAAGCCGTGCAGCTCGGTGGCCGCGTGCGCCGGACCGGTCAGGGTGCCGCCCCGGAACAGGGCCGTCTTCATGTCGAAGTAGCGGCCGTACTCCTGGACCATCACGTCGGCCGCGACCTTCGAGGCGCCGAAGACCGAGTGCAGGCACTGGTCGATCGACATGTCCTCGGTGATGCCGTGGTAGTACGGGTGGTCCGGTTCCAGCTCCCAGCGGGTCTCCAGCTCGGTGTAGGGCAGGGAGTTGGGGCGGTCGCCGTACACCTTGTTGGTGGAACAGTGGATCACCGGGGCGTCGATGCAGTGCTCGCGCACGTTCTGCAACACGTTGAGGGTGCCGACCGCGTTGACGTCGAAGTCGGTGAACGGGTCACGCACGGCCCAGTCGTGCGACGGCTGCGCCGCCGTGTGGATCACCACGGCGATGTCGCGGCCGTAGTGCGCGAAGATCTTCGCCAGCGCGTCCCGGTCGCGCAGATCGATCCCCTGATGGGTGTACGCGGTGCCGAGCTCGGCGGCGAGGCGGCGCACGTTCCACGCGGTCGACGCCTCGGGTCCGAAGAACTCCTGGCGCATGTCGTTGTCGATGCCGACGACGTCGAGGCCGAGCCCGGCGAAGTGCCGGACCGCCTCGGAGCCGATCAGACCGCCGGATCCGGTTACCAGGGCGACTGCCACGTACGACACTCCGAGTCTGCGGGGACGGGGAAAATCAGAGGCGAGCATAACGCGACGGTGCTCACACCTGGGTTTTCACTCGTTTGAGCCGCGCGGTCGGCCGGCCCGTACTGATCAACAAAAGAAGGCCCCGCGATCATCGCGGAGCCCTTCTCGGTGGTGGGGATGGGGGGAGTTGAACCCCCACGTCCTTTCGGACACACGGACCTGAACCGTGCGCGTCTGCCATTCCGCCACATCCCCGTGGCCTTGTTGCCGATTACTAGGTGCGACAGACTACGCTGTCCCACGTCACACAGCGAGCAGATAACGCCCCGTGACGCCAGGAGAGATTAGCACGGCGTCGCGGGCTGTCATACGAGGGTCAGAAGTGCCGGCTGCAGTTGGCGCGAGATGCGCGAGCGGCGGCCGGATACCATCATGTCCTCGGAACCCGAGGAGGAGCCGGTGAGCGTGCTGCAGCGCTTCGAGAAGCGGTTGGAAGGCCTGGTGGAAGGGGCCTTCGCGAAGGTGTTCAAGGGTGTCGTGCACCCGGTGGAGATTCTGAATGCCATGCAGCGGGAGGCCGAGGCACACAAGGCCATCCTGGCGGGTGGCCGCACCCTGGTACCCAACCGGTACGTGATCGACCTCTCGCCCTACGACCACAGCCGGCTCGCGCCCTACGCGGCCGCGCTGGCCCAGGAGTTGGCCCAGTCCCAGGCCGAGTTCATCGGTGAGCAGGCGTGGACCGTGTACGGCGACGTCATCGTCGAGATCGAGCGCGGCGACGGGCTGGACACCGGCATGTTCCGGGTCACCGCGGAGGTGTACACCGGCGGCGAGGTCGCCCCGGTACAGCAGCCTTCGTACGACGCGGCGCCGGCCTACTCGCCGTACGACCAGCAGCAGGGCGGCTACCAGCAGCACGGGCACAACGGCCGCAACGTCGGCCTGGTGTCCGGCGACGGCCGGACGTACCCGTTGCAGATGGGCTCGACGGTGATCGGCCGGGGCGACCAGGCCAATCTGCGCCTGCCGGACGTCGGCATCTCGCGCCGGCACGCCCGGCTCGACTACGACGGCAGCCAGGTGGTGCTGACCGATCTCGGTTCGACGAACGGCACGATGGTCAACGGCCAGCGGGTCTCCGCCGTGGCGCTCAACCCCGGCGACATGATCCAGCTCGGCACCACCACGCTGACGTTCCGAGTGGACGGCTAGCCACCTTGCCCGAATTCGTCCTCACCGTCGCCCGGTTCGGTTTCCTCATCCTTCTGTGGATCTTCGTGTTCACGGTGGTCGGGGTCATCCGCCGGGACCTCTTTGCCGGGGTCCGCTCCAAGAGCATCGTCGCCAGCCCTCGGGGGGTGGGTGGCGCGGTGCTGCAGGGCCGTCCGGCCAAGGCGAAGCGCGGTAAAGCGGCACGGCAACTCGTCGTGACCGCCGGCCAGCTGGCCGGGACGCGAATCACTCTGGGTGAAGCCCAGATCACCATCGGTCGGGCCGAGGACTCGACCCTGGTCATCACGGATGACTACGCGTCGGCCCGGCACGCCCGGCTGGTGCCGCGGGACGGTCAGTGGTTCGTCGAGGATCTCGGCTCGACGAACGGGACCTATCTCGATCGCGGTAAGGTCTCCGGACCCACTCCCGTCCCCCTTGGCGTGCCGATTCGCATCGGGCGCACTTCTCTCGAGTTACGGCCATGACCCTGACCCTGCGCTACGCCGCCCAGAGCGACCGCGGTCTGATCCGAGACGGAAACCAGGACTCCGTCTACGCCGGACCGCGGCTGCTCGCCGTCGCCGACGGCATGGGCGGCATGGCCGCCGGTGACGTCGCCAGCAACATCGTCATCGCGGCCATGGCTCCCCTGGACGAGGACGTGCCCGGTGACGCGCTCGTCGACGCCCTGCGGCATGCCGTCGGCACCGCCAACCAGCAGCTGCGCGACACCGTGGACGCCAACCCGCACCTGGAGGGCATGGGCACCACGTTGACCGCCGTGCTCTTCTCGGGCAGCAAGTTCGGCATGGTGCACATCGGTGACTCCCGGGCGTACCTGCTGCGTGGTACCGAATTCGCCCAGATCACCAAGGACGACACGTACGTGCAGATGCTGGTCGACGAGGGGCGGATCAGCCCCGAGGAGGCCAGCAGCCACCCGCAGCGTTCCCTGCTCACCCGGGCGCTGGACGGTCGCGACATCGACCCGGAGTACTCGGTCCGCCAGGTGCTCAAGGGCGACCGCTATCTGATCTGCAGCGACGGGCTCTCCGGCGTGGTCAGCGCGGAGACCATCGCGGAGAGCATGCGTACCCTCGCCGACCCGCAGGAGTGTGTGGAGCGGCTGGTGCAGCTCGCCCTGCGCGGTGGCGGCCCCGACAACATCACCGTGGTGGTCGCGGACGCGACCGACGCGGACATCGTCGAGCAGGCCCCGATCGTCGGCGGTGCCGCCGCCCGGGACCGCGGCAACGCCACCCGGGCCGACAGCTCCAGCGCCGCCGCCCGCGCCGCCGCGCTGCAGGCGCCCCGGCCCGCACAGCCCGAGGCCACCGCGGACGACCGGGAGGATCCGGAGCCGCGGCGGCATCCGGTGCGTACCAGCATGCTCGTGCTGCTGCTCTTCGCCACCCTGGGCGGCGGGCTCTGGCTGGGCTGGCAGTACACCCAGGACCAGTACTACGTGGGCGCCACGCCCGCCGGTCAGATCGCCATCTTCCGGGGCGTACCCGGACAGATCGCGGGCCTCGACCTGTCCAGCGTCAACGAGACCAGCGCCGCCCGCCTCGACGACCTCACCACGGTCGCGCAGGACCGCGTCAAACAGGGCATCCACGCCGACAGCCGGCCCGACGCGCGGCGCCGTCTCGCCGAACTGACCAGCGACGTGCCGACCAACCTCAACCTCAAGCCGATCTGCCCACCCAGTGGCACGCCGTCCGAGACCACGGCACCCGCCACCACCGCACCGGCCGCGACGGAGCAGACGCCGTCGGTGGACCAGACCACGTCGCCCGCGGCGGGGAAGACCACCCCGCCGGCGGCCGGGAAGGCCTCGGCTCCCGGCTCGACCATCGCCGCCACCACGCCGGCCACCGTGCCCGTGACCACCCCGGACGCTCAGGCTTCCACCTCCGCCCCGACGATCGTCGATCCGGTCGGGTGCCGGACGGTCGACTGAGCGCCCGCACACACCGAAGTCTGGGGACCCCTTCTTGACCGCGCCCGCCGTACCGGCCTCCGCACCCGCGACCACGGGTGAGATGCCGCGTACCCCGGGAACGAAGACGCGGCGCAACGCCGAGCTGGGCCTGCTGGCCTTCGCGATGCTGCTGGTGGCCGTGTTCGCGGCCACCGTCGAGGCGAACCAGCTCGGCGGCGTCAGCTCGTCGTTCTGGGTGCCGGCGGCGCTGCTCGGGCTGCTCTTCCTCGGACTGCACCTGGTGGTGCGGTTCACCGCCCCGTACGCCGACCCGGTCCTGCTGCCGGCGGTGGCGCTGATCAACGGCATCGGCGTGGTCTTCCTGCGCCGCCTCGACCTGGCCAAGGCGATCGCCAACAAGCAGGCCATCCCGGGGGTGTTCGCCCTCACCGGCGGCCGCCAGCTCGCCTGGACCCTCGGCGCGCTGATGCTGGCCGCGATCCTGCTGCTGGTCATCCGCGACCACAGGGTCGTCTCGAAGTACGCCTACACGCTCGGCCTGGTCGGCATCGTGCTGGTCATGATCCCGGCGGTGCTGCCCAGCAGCATCTCCGAGGTCAACGGCGCCAAGCTGTGGATCAAGCTGGGGCCGTTCTCGATCCAGCCCGGCGAGTTCGCCAAGATCGCGCTGGTCTCCTTCTTCGCCTATTACCTCGTGCGCAAGCGTGAGGTGCTGTCGCTGGCCAGCCGCCGGTTCATGGGTATCGACTTCCCGCGCGGCCGGGACCTCGGCCCGGTCGTGACCGTCTGGCTGCTGTCGCTGCTCGTCCTCGTCTTCGAGAAGGACCTCGGCACCGCGCTGCTGTACTTCGGCCTGTTCGTCGTCACCCTGTACGTGGCGACCGAGCGGGCCAGCTGGCTGATCATCGGCCTGGTGATGTTCTTCGGCGGCGTGTACGTGGCGTACCTGCTGGGCGCGTCGCTCGGGGGACCGTTCAAGAACTTCTACGACCGTGCCTCCATCTGGCTCGACCCGTTCAGCAGCCAGTTCTACAACCGGCCGGTCGGCGGCAGCTACCAGCTCGTCCAGGGGCTGCTCGGCCTCGGCACCGGCGGGATGTTCGGCTCCGGACCGGGCGCGGGCTCGCCCGGCCAGGTGCCCGAGGTGCGTACCGACTTCATCTTCGCGGGCCTCGGTGAGGAGATCGGCCTGTTCGGCCTCTCCGCCCTGCTCGTGTGCTACCTGCTGATCGTCGAGCGGGGGCTGCGTGCGGCCATCGGGGTGCGGGACTCGTTCGGCAAGCTGGTCGCGGGCGGCCTCGCCTTCACCCTCGGCTTGCAGGTCTTCGTCATCGTGGGTGGTATCACCGGACTCATCCCGCTGACCGGACAGACGACGCCGTTCCTGTCCGCCGGCGGCTCGTCCCTGATGGCGAACTGGCTGCTGATCGCGATGCTGCTGCGGATCTCCGACGCCGCGCGGCGCCCCGAGACCGGCGGCCCGGTCGCCCCGGTGGGCGGCGTGCTCAAGCAGCCACCCGCCCAGCTCCACGGCGCCATGACGGAGGTGATCAAGCCGTGAACGCACCACTGCGCAAGGCCGGCGTGGTCATCCTCGTCCTGTTCGGGCTGCTCTTCGTCAACCTCAACTACGTGCAGGCGTACAAGGCGGACGCCTACCGCACCAGTGACTACAACGGCCGGGTCCAGGTCGCCGAGTACCAGCGTGCGCGCGGCGTGATCCAGGCCGACGGGCAGCCGCTGGCGCAGAGCAAGCCCACCGACGGCACCCTGAAGTACCTGCGGAGCTACCCGAGCAAGCAGGTCGAGGCGTGG
Source organism: Krasilnikovia cinnamomea (assembly GCF_004217545.1). Taxonomy (NCBI): domain Bacteria; kingdom Bacillati; phylum Actinomycetota; class Actinomycetes; order Micromonosporales; family Micromonosporaceae; genus Krasilnikovia; species Krasilnikovia cinnamomea. The sequence goes on along the minus strand of NZ_SHKY01000001.1, from coordinate 3,020,389 downwards.
GCGCCCGTGGTCGGGTACAAGCCGGTCAACGGCGCGGCCACCGGCATCGAGCGCAGCGAGAACGAGTTCCTCGCGGGCACCAGCGACACCCTGTTCGCGGACCGGATCAGCGACATGTTCACCGGGGACAAGACCGGCGGCGGAAACGTCGTGCTGAGCCTCAAGACGAAGGCGCAGGCCGTGGCGTACCGGGAGCTGGTCAACAACGAGCGGGGCGTGGGCAAGGGCGCCGCGATCGCGATCGACCCGCGTACGGGCGCGATCCAGGCGATGGTGACCATGCCCAGCTTCGACCCGAACCCGCTGGCCAGCCACGACAAGAAGGTCGCGGCCGCGGCGTACGAAAAGCTGATCAAGGACAAGGATCAGCCGCTGCTGAACCGGGGCCTCAACGAGACCCTGCCGCCCGGCTCCACGTTCAAGACGATCATCTCCGCGGCCGCGCTGCAGAACGGCTACGACGTGGACTCCGTGCTCCCGGCCGGGCAGGAGTACCGCAACGGTGGCGCGATCATCCGCAACGCCGAGGACGAGGTCTGCCCCGGCGCCAGGACCACCCTCAAGGACGCGCTGACCACGAGCTGCAACACCGCGTTCGCGCAGCTCGGCGTCAAGCTCGGCGCCGACACGGTGAAGCGGACGGCACAGGCGTTCGGCTTCGAGCAGGAGGACCTGACCGTCGGCAACCTGGAGGACGGCGGCCTGCCGGTCGCGGCCAGCCGCACCGGCGCCATCCAGAACCCGGACGGCAGCACGGACGTGGGCGCGCTCGCCCAGTCCTCCCTCGGCCAGCGCGACGTGCGGATGACCACGCTGCAGGGCGCGCTGATCGCCGCGACCGTGGCCAACGACGGCAAGCAGATGCGGCCGTACCTGGTGCAGCAGTTGGTCAGCCCCGGCCTGCGCCCGCTCTACACCGCGAACCCGAAGACGCTGCGCACCCCGATCAACTCGGACGTCGCGGGCAAGCTCAAGGACATGATGGTCAGCGTCGTCGAGAACGGCACCGGCAAGCGGGCCCGGATCGGCGGCATGGAGGTCGGCGGCAAGACCGGGACCGCGCAGAACGCCGAGGGGGCCAACCCGCACGGGTGGTTCATCGGCTTCGCGTTCAACTCCAAGGGTGAACCGGTCTCCGCGGCCTGCGTCATGCTGGAGAACGTGCCCGGTGGCCACGCCAGCGCCGAGGCCGCGCGGATCACCGGGCTGATCATGAAGGCCGCGGCGGGTCAGGGAGGGGACTGAGATGATCAGCCCTGGCGTGACCCTTGGTGGCCGCTACCGCCTCGACGAGCGCATCGCGGGCGGCGGCATGGGCGACGTGTGGCGCGGCACCGACGAGGTGCTCGGCCGTACGGTCGCCGTGAAGATCCTGCTGCCCGCCCTGCTGGAGGAGCCCGGCTTCGCGGAGCGCTTCCGGGGCGAGGCCCGCACCATGGCCACGATCAACCACCCCGGCGTGGTCGACGTCTACGACTACGGCAGCGACCAGCAGCTGGCGTTCCTGGTCATGGAGTACGTCGAGGGCGACGCGCTGTCCCGTACCCTCAGCCGGGTCGGCCGGCTCACCCCCGGCCGCACGATGGCGCTGGTGGCGCAGGCCGCCGACGCGTTGCAGGCCGCGCACGCGAACGGCATCGTGCACCGCGACGTGAAGCCCGGCAACCTGCTGGTCCGTCCCAACGGGACGCTGGTGCTCACCGACTTCGGCATCGCCCGCTCCGAGCTGGTCGGCCAGCTCACGGTCGCCGGTTCGGTGCTCGGCACCGCCTCCTACATCTCCCCGGAACAGGCCTCCGGCGGCGTGGCCACCCCGGCGTCCGATGTGTACGCCCTCGGCGTGGTCGCCTACCAGTGCCTCTCCGGGCACCGGCCGTTCGACGGGGCGACCCCGATCGAGATCGCCATGAAGCACGTCCGCGACATCCCGCGGCCGCTGCCCCCGGACATCCCGCCCGCGGTCCGCGCGATCGTCGACCGCGCGCTGGCCAAGGACCCGGCCACCCGCTGGCCCACCGCCTCGGCCATGGCCGCGGTGGCCCGGCAGGCCGCGTCGTCGCTGACCACGGCGGCACAGCAGCCCGTGCCCAACGGTTCCGTGCCGGTCAACCGGCCGCAGTCCGGCGGCCCGGCCATGAACCGGCCGCAGGGTGCCGCACCGGTGTCGAACCGCCCGCACTCCGGGGCGCCGTCGTCCGGCCCGCCCGGGCACCCCATGTCGGGCCAGGCCCGGCCGCCGTACCCGCCCGTGCCGCGACCCGTCTCGGGCAGTCAGGCCCGGGGCGCGGCGTCCGTGCCGCAGGTCAACCCGTACGCGCAACCGCTGGTGCCGCAGGCGCACCAGCAGCAGCCGGCCCCGCAGAGCTCGGGCGGCCGCCAGGTGCTCATCGTGCTCGCCGTGGTGCTGGCCCTGCTGGTGCTGCTGTGCGCCGGAGTCATCTCGTTCCTACTCAACCAGGGCAATACGAACTCGCTGGGTGTTGTGCGGACCACGGCGGCGGTGGCCGCTGAACCGCCGGCGGAGTCGTACCGTGCTATTCAACAGGTTGGCGGAGCGCGCAGCCTGGACCACGCGAGCGAAGGACGACAGACGCTATGACGGCGCAGGCCCGCCTGCTCGGTGGCAGGTACCAGGTCGGCGAGCTGCTCGGATACGGCGGCATGGCCGAGGTCCACCGCGGCCGCGACCTCCGGCTCGGCCGGGACGTGGCGATCAAGATGCTGCGTACGGACCTCGCCCGCGACGCCACGTTCCAGGAGCGTTTCCGCCGCGAGGCACAGAACGCCGCGGCCCTCAACCACCCCGCGATCGTCGCCGTCTACGACACCGGCGAGGAGGTCTCCTCCACCGGGGAGAAGCTGCCGTTCATCGTCATGGAGTACGTGAACGGCCGCACCCTCAAGGAGGTGCTCGCCGCCGAGCAGCGGATCCAGCCGCGCCGGGCCCTGGAGATGATCGCGGACATCTGCGCGGCGCTGGAGTTCAGCCACCGGCACGGCATCATCCACCGCGACATCAAGCCCGGCAACGTGATGCTGACCCAGAACGGCCAGGTCAAGGTCATGGACTTCGGCATCGCCCGGGCCCTGGCCAGCGGCGCCACCACCATGACCCAGACCAGCGCGGTCATCGGCACGGCCCAGTACCTCTCCCCCGAGCAGGCGCGCGGCGAGTCCGTCGACGCCCGCTCCGATGTGTACGCCGCCGGGTGCGTGCTGTTCGAGCTGGTGGTCGGCCATCCCCCGTTCGTCGGCGACAGCCCGGTCAGCGTGGCCTACCAGCACGTACGTGAGGATCCGCGCGCGCCCAGCCAGATCAACCGCGAGGTGCCGCCGGACGTCGACGCGATCGTGCTGAAGGCGTTGGCGAAGAATCCGCTCAACCGCTACCAGAGCGCGCAGGAGATGCGCGCGGACGCGCTGCGCGCGGTCGCGGGCCGCCCCGTCATGGCCACCCCGGTGATGTCCGAGGCCGAGACGATGGCGCTGGGCGGGCCGATGTACCAGCAGTCCGGCCAGACCACCATGACTCGCCCGATCCCGGGCGCGATGCCGCCGCAGTCGCCACAGCGGCGCAGCTCGTCGTTCGTCGTGGCGATCCTGTCCGCCCTCGCCGTGCTCGCCCTCGTGGCGGCCGGGGTCGGCTTCTGGCTCAACAACAAGGGCGACACCGGCCAGCAGCAGGAGCCGGTCACGGTCGCCATGCCCAAGCTCGTCGGGCTGACGCCCGACGACGCGCGGGACGCGCTCGCGCGCAGGGGGCTCACCGGCATCACCGAGGGCGACCCGGACACCGGCGAGGACTGCACGAAGGGCAAGATCAGCAAGCAGGACCCGCCGGCGAATCAGCTCGTCGAGAAGACCGTGCCGGGCTCGTACACGGTGTGCACCGGCCCGGCGGTCGTGCTGGTGCCCGACGACCTCAGGGGCGCGACCAAGGAGCAGGCGGTGACCGCCTTCGCCAAGGCGCGTCTGGTCCCGGACTTCGACAGCGTGAACAGCGACGCGCCGGTGAACACGGTGGTCTCCGTGGAGCGGGCCGGTGAGCATGTCGCCCCGGGCACCAAGATCAAGGTGCAGATCTCCAGGGGCAACGTGGTGGAGGTTCCGCCGCTCAAGGGCAAGAACGAGGACCAGGCGCGGGCCGCGCTCGACGCCGTCGGGCTGAGCGCCACGGTTGCGGACGGCCCCCCGTCGGACACGCCCGGCGTCGTCGTCGACCAGAACCCGAAGGCCGGCCGCAAGCTCGCCAAGGGCGGCACGGTCACGATCTTCATCAGCGTGCCGCAGACCTCGCCGACCCCGAGCGGTTCCGTCTCGCCGAGCCCGGACGACACCACCCCGCCGGGTGGCAACGGTGGCGGCGACGACCCGTTGGGCGGCCTGCTGCAGCCGTGATGCGCGGCGAGGTCCCTGTCAGGCGGCGAACGCCGCCCGGCGGCGGGCCTCCACCTCGGCGGCCAGCTCGGGTGCGCGGTCCCGGGCCTGTGGCAGGCCGCAGGCGGCGAGCCAGTTCGCCAGCATGGTGTGCCCGCCCTCGGTGAGCACGGACTCGGGGTGGAACTGCACACCCTCGATCGGCAGCTCCCGGTGCCGCATCGCCATGACCACGCCGGACTCCGTCCAGCCCGTCACCTCGATCTCGGTGGGCAGGGTCTCGGGCAGCACGGCCAGCGAGTGGTACCGCGTCGCGGTGAACGGGTCCGGCAGGCCGGCCAGCACGCCCTCGCCCTTGTGCCGGACCAGCGACGTCTTGCCGTGCAGCAGTTCCGGCGCGCGGGTCACCGTGGCCCCGTATGCCGCCCCGATCGCCTGATGGCCGAGGCAGACCCCGAACAGCGGGAGCTCGCCCCCGTACGCCGTGATGACGTCCATCGTGATGCCCGCGCGGTCCGGTGTGCCCGGGCCGGGGGAGAGCAGGATCCCGGCCGCGCCGAACCGGCCGACCTCGGCCACGCTGATCTCGTCGTTGCGCCGGACCTCGCACTCCGCGCCCAACTGGCCGAGGTACTGCACGAGGTTGAAGACGAACGAGTCGTAGTTGTCGATCACGAGGATGCGCACGGCGTCACCTGTTGCTGGGGCTCGGTTCGGGCTCGTTCGAGTGGGTGCTGTACGGGATCTCGTCCGGGCCCAGGTCCGGGTCGTCCGCGCCGGGCACCGTGTTGGGGTCCTGCTGCGTCTGCTCAGTGCCGACCTGCACGTCGTCGAAGGGTAGCAACGGGGTCGCCCACGGGAAGACGACGTACCACAGCAGCACCCCGACCGCGGTGGTCAGCACGATCGAGCCGGTGAGCTTGCCCCACAGGCCACCGGGGAGCTTGCGCCAGATCCAGCCGTACACGGCTATCCCGCCTTGATCTCGGCCGGCTTGCCGGCGTCCGCCACACCCGGATCGCGCTTGGACGAGGAGACCAGCTCCGCGTGCACGATCAGTCGCTGATAGTTGTTGAACTTCGGGTTGCAGGTGGTCAGCGTCAGCATCGCCTTGGAGGGCTTCGCCCCGGGCCGGTTCGGCACGGGCGCCACCACCTCGACCGCCGACGGCTTGACGATCGCCTGGCTCGTCACCCGGTAGACGAACCAGTCGGTGCGGGTCTCGACGCCGATGACGTCGCCCTTCTGCAGTTCGTCCAGCCGCCAGAAGATCTTCCGGATCCGGTGGCCCGCGACCGAGAAGTTGCCGACCTTGCCGGGCAGTGCCGTCTCCGGGTAGTGCCCGGGGGCGTACCGGATGTCCTGCGGGCGGACGCCGTTGACGACCACCCACTCCTTGTCCAGCTTCGGGATGTAGAGCCGGCCGATCAGGTTCTTGCCGGGCGCGGCCGGGGCGTTCTTGGCCGGGCCGGTGGTGGGCGCGACGGTCGGGTCGGCCCACTGCTGGTCCAGTTCGTCGCCGAGGCTGCTCTGCTCGGCGTCCACCTCGGCCGAGTTGCCGAACACCTCGTAACCGGCGAAGAGCAGCACGACGACCCCGAAGGTGATCATCAGCTCGCCGGAGACGCGGATCGCCGAACGGATCCGCGAGCCGAGGGTCGGCCGGGTCAGCTCCGAGTAGACGCTCTTGTAGCCGTCCTGGGTCTGCTCCGGGCGGAGCTTGACCACCTTCTCGCCGCGGCGCGGCTTGCCGTCGTCGGCGTCCCCGGCGGGCTCGCCCGGCTCGGCGGCCGCCGCGGCGGCAGCGGCCGCCACGGACGCCGCGCCGACCGCGACGTCGCCGGCCTTGGCCGCCGGCTTCGCACCGGCCGGGGCGGGGTCGGTGTTCGGGCGCGGGCTCACCGAGGGGAGCAGACCGGTGGGCCCGTCGATGGTACGGAGCAGCGCCGTCGCGGACGGGTCCGGTTCCCGCGCGGCCGGGCCGAGTCCGGGTGGCGTACCGAGCCGGAGGCCCGGCGGTGGCTGCGGTGTGCCGGTGGGGTAGCGCCGTGGCTGCTCACCGGGGTGCCCGTCGAGCGGCGACACCGGGACGGCGGCCCCGGGAGGCATGGCGCTGCCCCGGGCCTGCGGCGGCATCGCCTCTCCTGAGCGGTAGGTCCCGGCCTGGCCGTTGACCTGCGCGCGCCCACGCTGCGGCAGCCCCGGCGGCTGCGTTGGGCCGGCTGGCGGGCCGCCGTGGGGCGACGCCAGGTGCGGCGCAGCAGCGTGCGGAGGGGCATTGTGCAGCGACGCCGCATGCGGCGCGACGCCGTGCGGCGCGGTGGGGCCGGTCGGTGGTGTGGCGGGTGGCGGCGGGACGGAGGCCGCGCCGACCACCGGGTGCGCGCCGCGCATGCCGGGTACCCCGCCCCGACCTCGGGGCTGCTCCCACGGGGTGACAGCCGGTGGCTCGGGGGCGCTCGGGTGGTCCGGATCGGGGGAGATCGTGACGCCGAGCCCGAGTGGCGGATCGAGTGGCCCGCCGGGCACCCCGCCCGGAGCCGAATCCGAAACGCGTGGAATGTACGCCGTGTGTGCGTCACCATCGGGAGCGCGGTGCCGTCCGGAGCTCGGGGCACCCTCCGGGTACTCCGGGGGGACCATCACTCGGCAACCCGCGCGGATCGGAGGTCACTCGACCCGTCGTACGCCCGCACTGTCACGTTCCCTTCGACGGTTTCCTGATAGCCGAGGCCGAAGTCGGCGACCGCATCGCGGAATTGTTGGACACCTTCCGCCGATTCCAACGCGTGATGCAGCGCTGTGGGTTCGCCGATCGCAGTGATCTTGAACGGTGGTGAGAACACCTGGCCGTGGAGCAGCAGGGTGTTGCCGACACAGCGTACCGCGCTGGTGGAGATCACGCGGACATCCATGATCGACATTGCCTCGGCCCCACCGGCCCACAGCGCGTTGACAACCGCCTGCACATCGCCCTGGTGGACGACCAGATCGTCATTGCCCGGGGCATTCGGGCCCGTGCCCGCGTCGCGCCGGGACGAGTCGTTGAGCACCACGGTGAGCCCGGGGCCCCGTACCGTGGTGAAGCCCGCCGCCGCGCGCTGCGAGTCGGCCAGCTGCCGCGCGTGCTTGACCGGCTGATCCACCTCGGCGAGCTGACCGGCCGACTGGTCGACCTCCGCGCGCAGGGTCGCGGCCTGCCGCTCCCGCCCGGCCAGCCGCTCCCGCTTGTCCGCGATGAGCTGGGCCAGCTGCGGGCGCCGGTCGTCGCGCAGCGCGGTGCCGTCCGCCGTCCGCGCGGAGGTGGTGAAGAGCAGCCCGGCCGCGAGCGCGATCAGGGGTACGCCGACGGACCACCCGCGCTGGCGCTGGCCGACCCGGCGTGGGCGCAGACCGCGAATCGCCCGCCGCAGGACGAGTCGCCACGAGGGGGTGCCCGTGGTGTACTCCACGCCGGTGTCCTCCTCCGAATCGCCGATTGACCGGTTCGTACGCCGCCGCCGGACATCTTTGTGCCCCGGCCGGTGCCTGCACCGGCGCGGACTTGACTACGCTAACTGCCGAACACTATTCGCCACGGGCAGCGTTCGGGGTCCCCGGAGCCGCTCAGCGGTGGGTCGTTCGCCACTTGTTGCCCTCAGGAGACCACCGTGCCGAAGTCACAGGTTCGCAAGAAGAAGGTTTACACCCCGCCGACGGACATCCGCCCGTCGACGACGGCGCAGTCCAAGAAGCCGAGTCCGGTGTGGGTCCCGGCCAGCGCGGTCGCCCTCATCGTCATCGGTATCAGCTGGCTGGTGGTCTATTACCTGTCCGAGCAGCAGTACCCGGTCGCGGCGTGGCAGTACTGGAACCTGGCCATCGGTTTCGGGTGCATGGTGGCCTCGCTCGGCATCCTGTCCCGCTGGCGGTGACCGTCCCGCTGGCGCCACGTCGGGGACCCGGACGATAGCGTCAGCCCTCCCGATCTGATCGACTGCGCACCCCGGCACCCGCTCGGGGTGCGCTTTCGCGCTGGGGGCGGCGCGGCGGGGCGACTTGAGGGATTGCGGCACACGCCACGGTGCAAAAGCATTACTCGTGGGTAACATGGGGCGGCTCCCGCAAGCCGCACCGAGAAGGGCGCAACGCAGATGCACGCTGTCCAGATCGTCGCCACCGTCCTGGCGGCCGCCATCACGGTGGTCGCCGTATCCCTGGCGGTGCGCGCGGTGCTGAAGATGACCGCCGTCATCCGCCTCGGCCAGCCGGACCCGGGCCGCTTCGAGGGCAAGGGCACCCGCACGGTGACCATGCTCAAGGAGACCGCCGGACACACCCGGATGCTCAAGTGGGGCGTGGTCGGTGCGGCCCACTGGTTCGTCATGGTGGCGTTCATCGTCCTCTCGCTGCTGGTCGTCGAGGCGTACTTCGAGGTGGTCGACCCCGATTTGGGGCTGCCGCTGGTCGGCGACCTCACGGTGTTCGGTCTGGTCACCGAGATCATCGGGGTGCTGGGCGTCATCGGCATCGCGGTGCTGATCGCCATCCGGCTGCGCAACCGGCCGGGCCGCGGCCGTGGCCTGTCCCGGTTCACCGGCTCGACCATGTGGCAGGGCTACTTCGTCGAGTGGATCATCGTCGCGGTCCTGGTCTGCGGCTTCCTCATCCGCGGCTTCAAGGCAGCCACCGGCCACCTGGAGTTCCCCGTCTGGGCCGCCCCGGTCAGCCATGCCATCGGCGGGGTCCTGCCGGACTGGGAGGCCGGGGCGACGATCGTCGCGCTGATCAAGATCTGCATCTCGATGACCTGGCTCATCGTCGTCTCGCTCAACGTCACCATGGGTGTCGCCTGGCACCGCTTCCTGGCGTTCTTCAACATCTTCTTCAAGCGCTCCCCGGACAAGCCCGCCGGTTCCGGCCTGGGCGCCCTGAAGCCGATGACCAGCGCGGGCAAGCCGCTGGACTTCGAGGAGGCCGACCCGGAGAAGGACCAGTTCGGGGTCGCGCACGTCGAACAGTTCACCTGGAAGGGGCTGCTCGACTTCTCCACCTGCACCGAGTGCGGCCGCTGCCAGTCGCAGTGCCCCGCCTGGAACACCGGCAAGCCGCTGTCGCCGAAGCTGCTGGTGCTCTCGCTGCGCGACCACGCGTACGCGAAGGCGCCGTACCTGCTGGCGGGTGGCGGCAAGGACCTGACCGGCGAGGAGAAGGCGACCGAGGACCAGCTCAAGGGCGTCGACGTACTGGCGATGGCCGAGTCGGAGCGCCCGCTGATCGGCGGCGTCGACGAGCAGGGCGTCATCGACCCGGACGTACTGTGGTCCTGCACCACCTGCGGCGCCTGCGTGGAGCAGTGCCCGGTGGACATCGAGCACGTCGACCACATCGTCGACATGCGCCGCTACCAGGTGCTCATCGAGTCGAGCTTCCCCGCCGAGGCCGGCGTCATGCTGCGCAACCTGGAGAACAAGGGCAACCCGTGGGGTGCCCCGCAGAACACCCGCGAGGACTGGACCAAGGGCCTGGACTTCGAGGTGCCCCGGGTCGGCGAGGTGGAGGACTTCGAGTATCTGTTCTGGGTCGGCTGCGCGGGCGCGTTCGAGGACCGGGCCAAGAAGACCACCCGGGCGGTGGCCACGCTCCTGCACGAGGCCGGGGTGAACTACGCGATCCTCGGCGAGGGCGAGACCTGCTCGGGTGACCCGGCCCGGCGCATCGGCAACGAGTTCGTCTTCCAGATGCTCGCCCAGCAGAACGTCGAGACCCTCAACGAGGCGTTCGGCGACCGGCCGACGAAGAAGATCGTCGCCACCTGCCCGCACTGCTTCAACACCCTGGGCAACGAGTACGAGCAGGTAGGCGGCAAGTTCGAGGTCGTGCACCACACCCAGCTGCTGGCCCACCTGGTCGCCGAGGGCAAGCTCACCCCGGTCCAGCCGGTCGACGGCGGAGTCACCTACCACGACCCGTGCTACCTCGGGCGCCACAACCGGGTGTTCGAGGCGCCGCGTGAGGTGCTCGGCACGGCGATCGAAGGCGGTCTCAAGGAGATGCCGCGCAACTCCGAGCGCTCCTTCTGCTGTGGCGCCGGTGGCGCCCGCATGTACATGGAGGAGAAGATCGGCAAGCGCATCAACGTGGAGCGCAGCGAGGAGGCCCTGGCCACCGGCGCGAAGACGATCGCGGTGGGCTGCCCGTTCTGCTACACGATGATCAGCGACGGCGTGACCGGAAAGGGCGAACAGGACAACGTCGAGGTTGTCGACGTCGCCTCGGTGCTACTGCGCTCCATCAAGGGCGACGCGTCATCGGCATAGGCCCTCACGGTCCGTGGCCGCGGTCCGGCACAATGAGTGCCGAGGTGAGATAACCGATAATGGACGGCCTGTTCCTGACCGCGGCGCTCCCGCTGGTGGCTTTCGCGCTGCTGACGGTGGGCAACGCGTTCTTCGTGGCGGCCGAGTTCGGGCTCGTCACGGTTGACCGCGTCGAGATCGACCAGCGCGCGGATCGCGGTGACCGCCGGGCGCGTACGGTCCGGCAGGCACTGCGGGAGCTGTCCTTCCAGCTCTCCGGCGCCCAGCTCGGCATCACGATCACCGCGCTGCTCACCGGCTACCTGGCCGAGCCCGCCCTGTCCAAGCTGTTCGTTCCGCTGGTCGAGCCGCTGGCGCGCGGCGCCACGGAAACGGTCTCGCACGTCCTGGCGCTGGTCGTGGCGACATTGCTGTCCATGCTGTTCGGCGAGCTCGTACCGAAGAACGCCGCCCTGGCCCGGCCCATGCGGGTCGCCCTCGCCACCGCCGGGCCGCTGCGCCGCTTTTCCCAGCTGCTCACCTGGGTGATCGCCGCGCTCAACGGCTCGGCGAACTGGCTGGTCCGCCGCATGGGCATCGAGCCGCAGGAGGAACTGGCCAGCGCCCGCTCCCCGGAGGAGCTGGGCCTGCTGGCCGCGATCAGCGCCCGCGCCGGGGCGCTGCCCACCGAGACCGCCACCCTGCTGCGGCGCACCATCCGCTTCGGGGAGAAGCGGGCCGCGAAGGCGATGACCCCGCGCGTGGACGTGGTCGCGCTGAAAACCACGGCCAGCGTCGCCGACCTCATCGCCCTGGCCCGGGAGACCGGCCACACCCGCTTTCCCGTGTACGAGAACACCCTGGACATCGTCATGGGAGTGGCCGGGGTGCCCGACGCGCTCGGGGTGCCGCCCGAGCGCCGCGCCGCCACCGCGGTCTCCACGGTGGCCCGCGAACCGGTGTACGTCCCGGAGAGCCTCGACCTCGACAAGGTGCTGGCCGCCCTGCGCGCCGCCGACGCCGATCTGGCCATCGTGGTCGACGAGTACGGCGGCACGGACGGCGTGGTCACGGTCGAGGACCTCATCGAGGAACTGGTCGGCAACATCGCCGACGAGTACGACACGGAGGAGGACGGCTTCGCCGAGACCGGCAGCGCCGAGCTGACGGCGCCCGGCGGCGAACGCACGTTCCTGGTCGACGGGCTGCTGCGCGAGGACGAGACGGCCGAGCAGACCGGCTTCGCCCTGCCCGAGGGCCCGTACGAGACGCTGGCCGGGTTCCTGCTGTCCCGGCTGGGCCACATCCCGGTGCCGGGCGAGTGCCTGGTCTATGACGGCTGGGAGTTCACCGTCATGGAGGTCGACCGCCACCGCATCGAGCAGGTGCGCGTGGTCGCCCCGCCGGAGCCCGACGATGAGTGAGCTGATCATCGCGGCCGTGCTGCTGCTGGGCAACGCGACCTTCGTCGGCGGCGAGTTCGCGCTGATCGCGTCGCGGCGTACCGCGCTGGAGCCGTTGGCGGCCACCAGCAAGCGGGCCCGCTGGGCACTGTCCGCGATGAACCAGATCCCGTTGATGATCGCGGGGGCGCAGCTCGGCATCACGATCTGCTCGCTGGGCCTGGGCGCGATCGCCGAACCGGCGCTGGCGCACCTGCTGGAGGTCCCGTTCCAGGCGCTGGGCTTCCCGGACAACGCGGTGCACCCGGTGGCGTTCGTCATCGCCCTGGCCGTCGTGGTGTTCCTGCACACCGTGGTCGGCGAGATGGTGCCGAAGAACATCACGCTGGCCGGCCCGGAACGCTCCGCGCTGTGGCTGGGCCCGTACATGCTGGCCTTCTGCGTGGCCACCAAGCCGGTGCTGACCGCGATGCGGTGGGCCGCGCGGGCCGTGCTGGCACTGTGGAAGATCGAGGCGACCGACGCGGTGAAGACCGTGTTCACCGCCGAGGAACTGGCCGGCATGGTCACCCAGGCGCGCAGCGAGGGCCTGCTCGGCTCGGAACAGTACGCCCGGATCCACGCCGCGCTGGGGCTGGCCGACCGCACCGCCGGGGATGCGCTGCGGGCCTGGTCGAAGACCATCACGGTGCCGGACGACGTCACCCCCGCCACGCTGGAGGCACTGGCGACCCAGAGTGGCCGGTCCCGGTTCCCGGTGGTGCAGCGGGGCACTCGGCGGGTGCTCGGCTTCGTACACATCAAGGACCTGCTGGATGACGACGCGGCGCGGCGGCACGAGCCCGTCCCGGCGGAGATCGTCCGCCCGCTGGCGGTGGTGCCGCCGGAGCGGTCGCTCGCCGACCTGCTGCTGGCGATGCGCCGCGATCGGCTGCACATCATGCTGGTCAGCGACGGCCGGGTGCCGCTGGGTGTGCTGACGCTGGACGACGTCCTGCACGCCGTGGTCGGGGAACCCGCCGTTCGGCCGACCGCGTAGGGGTAGTTCGCCGCTCCTGGCCGCCATCGCCGGGGGTGCGGGTAGCGCGGGCCGGGCGCATCCGGACAATAGGGGAATGCCTGACAACCGACGGATGGCTCGGCGGATCGGCCCGCTGGGCGCCATCGCCGCCGCCGGCATCCTCGCGGCGGGGCTGCTCGGCGCCGGCCATCTCGCGACCCGCCCGGACCCGTCCCCCGGTCCGGGGGCACAGCCCGCGTTCGCCCTCGTGTCCCCGCCCGCCCCGGGTGTGCTTCCGCTCGGCGAGTCCGCGGCGCCGACCGCCCGGACCGGCGCGGTGCTGGTGGGCACCGGGCCGGTCTCGGTGCACTACACCTTCGACGCCGGGGTGGGCCATCCGGTCACCGACACCACCGGCGGCCACGAGCTGCGCGTCCTCGGCCAGAACGGCGGCAGGCTGTCGCTCGTGCCGCAGGGCCTGGGGCTCGCGGTCGCGTTCCCGCAGCGATGCCAGCTGCCCCACGAACGGGACTGCCCGCGCGCCATCCTGGAAGGCGAACGCGACGACACGCTGAACCCCGGAACCCGCCCACTGCGGTACGGAGCCTCGGTCCTCATGAGCCGCGCCGACCTCGCCGACGGTGCGAACGTACTCCAGAAGGGGTACTCGGTCGGCGGGGTGAGCCAGTTCAAGCTCCAGGTGGATCACCAGCTGGGGCACCCCAGCTGCGTGGTGGTCGGCCAGGGCCGCATCTACCGGGCGGAGCCCGCCCTGAACGTCGCCGACGGGTCGTGGCACGAGCTCACCTGCGAACGCTCGGCCGCCCGCCTGACCATCATGGTCGACGGCGTGGAGCGTGCCTCGGTGCCCGTCCCGCGCACCCTGTCGATCGCGAACGCCGAGCCGCTGCGCGTCGGCGGCAAGGGCCCGAACAAGGGCAACGACCAGTACGCCGGCCAGATCGACAACGTCTTCCTCGAGATCCCCTGATCGGGGTCCTCGCGCCCCGGATCTACCGTCAGGGGCGCGGGGTGGGCCAGGTGCGCCAGTTGTGCGAGCTGCGGCTCGGGGTCGGGCCGCGCTGCCCCTGGTAGCGCGAGCCGTACACCGCCGATCCGTACGGGTGCTCGGCCGGCGAGGAGAGCCGGAAGATGCACAGCTGGCCGATCTTCATGCCCGGCCAGAGCTTGATGGGCAGATTGGCCACGTTGGACAGCTCCAGCGTGACGTGCCCCGAGAAGCCGGGGTCGATGAAGCCCGCCGTGGAGTGGGTCAGCAGCCCCAGCCGCCCGAGGCTGGACTTGCCCTCGAGCCGCCCCGCGAGCTGGTCGCCCAGCGTGATGACCTCCAGCGTCGAGGCCAGCACGAACTCGCCCGGGTGCAGCACGAACGCCTCGCCGTCGGCCACCTCGACCTGGGCGGTCAGGTCGTCCTGCTGCTCCGCCGGGTCGATGTGCGTGTACAGGTGGTTGTTGAACACCCGGAAGAAGCGGTCCAGCCGCACATCGATGCTGGACGGCTGCATCAGCGCCGGCTCGAACGGCTCCAGGGCCAGATCGCCCGACTTGATCTCGGAGACCAGGTCACGGTCGGAGAGCAGCATCGCCACACTGTACGGCCTGCCCGAACGAGTACATTCAGTGGCTCCGTCGAACGTGTGTTCGATATCATGTCCCCATGGCATCCTGGTCCCAATTCGCCGCCGCCGAGCCCCGGCTCGCCGCCGCCGTCCGCGCGCTCCTGCAGCAGTACGGCCCCGGCCTGGGCTACCTGGCGACGGTCCGCCCTGACGGCGGGCCGCGCGTGCACCCGGTCTCCCCGGTCATCACCGACGAGGGGCTCTACTGCTTCCTCATCGATTCCCCGAAGCGCCACGACCTGGAACGCGACGGGCGCTACGCCCTCCACTCGTACCCGCCGGAGGAGACCGACGACGAGGCGTACCTGTCGGGGGTCGCTGTTCCGGTGATCGACCCCTTGGTGGTTGCCCGGCTCTCGGCGGAGCTGCACGCCTCCCCGGCGGTGGACTGGCGCCTGTTCGAGCTGCTGATCGAGGTCGCCATGGTCCGCCGGCACGGCCCGGCAGGTGCGTTGCTGCTGCCCACGGCCCCGCGTGCCCGGGTGATCACCCAGACGTGGCACGACCCGGCGACCGGGTTATCCCGTCCACTGGCCGGAGTGCGGTGAGGCGGTTGCGCCATGAGTGCCGGGTATCGGGTACAGTGGGGCGGCCCTGCGGGTGTAGTTCAATGGCAGAACATCAGCTTCCCAAGCTGACAGTGCGGGTTCGATTCCCGTCACCCGCTCCACGACAAAGGCCCTGGTAGGGACACCGATCCCGGGCCGGGGCCTTCATCATGGCCACGCCCGGAACCGCCGCTCGTGCCATTGGCGTGCCATTTGGCAGCTCGGCGCCCTCACCACGCTCAACCTGCAAGGCGTACTCAGGGTCCGGGACCGACTTCCCGCCGACTTGCGCGAGCGGATCGAGGTCGCCACGTACGACCAGACCATCCGCTTCAACATCACGATCATCGACCAGAAGCTCTGCATCGCCCAGCCATACCTACCTCACGCCCGAGGCGTCGAGTCGCCCACAATGGTGATCAAGAAGCGGTTCCCCACCGGGGGTCTCTACTCCGTCTTCGAGCGCACCTTCGACGAGCTTTGGGACGGTGGACAGCCCAGATGACCGACTACGCCGACCTTCTCCCCATCGCCCACCGGGCCGTCGATCTCGCCCACGAGATCATGACCACGATGCAGCCCGGAGTCCTTACCGCCAAGGGCGAGCGGGACATGGCCTCCGAGGTCGACTACGCCATCGAGGAGCAGGTGCGCGCCTTCCTCAGCCAGAAGACCCCTGACCTCGGTTTCCTCGGTGAGGAGAACGGCACGAGCGGAGCAACGGATGGCCCGATGTGGGCGCTCGACCCGGTGGACGGCACGGTCAACTTCGTCCACAGCTCGCCCTTGTGCGCCATATCGCTGGGCTTGATCGTCAGCGGCCGACCCGTGCTCGGTGTCATCGATCTCCCCTTTCTCGGAGAGCGATACTGCGCCGTCGAAGGTGGCGGTGCCGAGGTGGATGGCCGGCGGATCACTGTCAGCTTGGCGTCGAAGGTCTCCGAGGCTGTAGTGGCCATCGGGGACTACGCCGTGGGCGACCGGTCCGCACAGAAGAACAGCGAGCGGTTCGCCATGACGGAACGACTCGCGGCGAAGGTCCAGCGGATCCGTATGCACGGATCCGCCGCCATTGATCTGGCTTGGCTGGCCGCCGGCCGGGTGGATGCCATCGCCATGCTGTCCAATAAGCCGTGGGATACCGCAGCCGGGGTGATCATCGCCCGCGAGGCTGGAGCTCAGGTCGTCGACCGCGAGGGCCTGGTCCACGACGCGCGGTCCCAGTCAACAATCGCCGCGCCCCCCGCTCTGCTACCAACGATTCTCGCCCTCGTCTCTGGCGGTTGACGGGATGACGACGGTGAAGTACATCGACGACACTGGATCGCTCGACGGCGGCGTTGGAGCGTCGGCGTACATCGCGGGTGAACAATGTCATACCCGTCCGTTCCTCATGGGACTGACTCGCCCGCGCGGCTTTGGCATTGTTCTTCATCGAATGATCAAGCGACGGCGGGACGACCGGGGAGAGCATCTGGTGGCGGCGGCGCAGCATCCGGTGACGCAGGACGGCGGTCAGGCCCTCTCCTCGTCGCATCCCCTGCTACAGGGTCCGCGGTGGCGCAACTTCGACTCCGGGCTGCGCCGGTGGCCGGAACCGCTGGCCGGCAGGCGCTGGCAGAGCTGGCTGGTGGGTGGCAACGCGGCCGGCCGGCTGCGCGCGGCTGCCGTGGTTCGCAAGCCCGGCCCGGGGCGCCTGAAGTCCAGCGCGCTGCTCACCCCGGCGTGGGACCTGCTCCCCGCCGACCGGGACGGCCTGGTGGTGGGCAGCCTGCTCCGCCAGCGGGGCGGCCTGCAACTGCGGCCGGACAACCGTCCGGAGCAGGAACACGAGGCGGTGCGCGGCATCCTCGGCCGGTTGGCCGCCGACCACGGTGCCGCGCCGATCGCCTTCCCGAACGTGCCGGCCGATCAGGTCGCCGCGATCGCGTCCGCGTTCCGCGGCGCGGTGGTGCGCCGCGCCGGCACGTGGTCGGAGTACGTGCTCGGCGGCGCCACCTCGGTCGAGGAGTTCGTCGGCACGCTCGGCCGGAAGGTGCGAGCGCTGTGGCGGGCCAGGCGGCCGCACCTGGAGTCGCTGGGCTGGCGGACCACGGTGTCGGCCCCGACCGAAGACCTGATCGAGCGGGCATCCGAGCTGCTCGCCGACGTCAACGTCCGCAACGGTACGCCCGACGCTCCCCGGATGGCGCAGGCTCGCACGACGATGTGGTGGCAGGAACTGCCCGAGGCGGCTCGCGCCATCACCGTCACCGACGACGACGGCGCGCTGCTCGCGGTGTGCTTCGCCCGGGCCGGCGGCGACGTTCTGGAGCTACAGGAGGTCGGCATCGCCGCCGGGGCTCTCGGCAACTCCGACGCGTACGTGCTGGCGACCGTCGTCGCTCCGCTGGAGCTGGCGGTGGCCGAGCGGATCGCGATCGTATCGGCGGGCTACGGGCACGCCAACACCAAGGCCATGTACGGCGCTTCCCTAGGCCTCGACTACCACATCGTCGCCGACCTGGGCGAACTCACCGGCGCCTGACCACACCGGCACTCGTCTCCAGGACACCTTCCGGCCGCGCACGGTGCCGAAGTCGTAGCGGGCTCGGTCGGGTCCGAGCGCGACGAGGCTGACCGAGGAGGTCAGCCACGGACCGCCGCCGAAGTCCCAGCGGCCCACCAGAGCGCGCGGGTCGTCCGGCGGCAGGGCGTCGCCCTCGGCCAGGGCGACCCATGGGCCCCAGGCCGCGAGCGCCGTCCGGTGGCGCGGATCGGGGCGCGGATCGGGGCGCGGCGCCGCGGCCAGGCGGGGCCGGAAGTGGGCGCGCCGTGCCGCCTCGGCCGCGACCGCCGCCGGCGGGACGTACGGGTCGTCCACGACGTCGTGCGGACCTCCGTTGGTGATCACATGCGTGCCATCCGGCAGTTCCCACTCCTCCAGCCGCCGCCCGTCCCAGCTGTGCAGGCGCGCGCCGTGGCGGCACGCTCGCAGCAGATGGAACGGGTCGTACCGCCGTACCGGAAGGTCGGCGGCCATCGTTCCCCGAGCCGCCAGCAGCGGGAGGTCACCGCGGGAGCGCCGGTGGCGGCCCGCCGCCGGGCCGAAACCATTGATCACAACGGCGGCCGAGACGCCGCAGTGCTCCACCGGACCGTTCACCGAGAGCCAGGTGCCCCCGCCGACCAGGTCGAGTCCGCCCACGGTCTCTCGCGCGTCGGGCCAGTGCCGGCCGGGCGGCAGCCAGGCCCGGCCGGGTTGCTCGTCGCGCACGGCGAGGATCAGGACGGGTGCGGGCGCATCCCGCCGGACACTCACCACGAGGGTGCACACCGTTCAGCCGAAGCTGTGCTCGGCGGCCGGGAAGGCGCCGTGCCGCACATCCTGGACGAACTCGCGGACCGCCGTCTCGATGACGGCGTCCAGTTGGGCGTACTGCTTGACGAAGCGGGGCAGCCGCCCGCGGCGCAGGCCCAGCATGTCCTGCCAGACGAGCACCTGGGCGTCGCAGTCGGGACCCGCTCCGATGCCGATCGTCGGGATGTCCAGCAGGCCGGTGATCTCCTTGGCGACGTCCGCTGGCACCATCTCGAGGACAACCGCCGTGGCACCGGCGTCGGCCACCGCCCGCGCGTCGGCGACCAGGGCGCTCGCGGCATCCTCGCCGCGACCCTGCACCCGGAACCCGCCGAGCTGGTGCTCGCTCTGCGGGGTGAAGCCGATGTGCGCCATGACCGGGATGCCGGCGTCCACGAGCTTGGCGATCTGCGGCGCCATCCGGGCGCCGCCCTCGAGCTTGACCGCCTGGCAGCCGCCCTCCTTGAGGAATCGGACCGCGGTCGTCAGCGCCTGACCCGGGTCACGCTCGTACGAACCGAACGGCAGGTCGCCCACGACGAGTGCGCGGCTGGTCGCTCCCACCACGGCCCGCACCAGCGGCAGCAGCTCGTCGACGGTAACCGGGATGGTGCTGCTGTGCCCGAAGACCGTGTTGGCGGCGGAGTCACCCACCAGCAGCACGGGTACGCCGACCCGGTCGAAGATCTCGGCGGTGTAGCAGTCGTAGCTGGTGAGCATCGACCACGTCTGCTTCTGCTGCTTGGCGAGCAGCAGGTCGCGGGTGCGGATACGGCCGCTGGCCTTGCCACCGTAGACGGCAGGCTCATCTGTCATTGTCATGTCTCCTTCGATTTCAGACCGTTGCGCTTTCAGCAGTGGTTGCGGTGCTCAGCGCGGGACGCCGTTCGTGGGCCCACGCGGTCGCCGGGATCAGCAACACCCCGGCGGTCAGGAACAGCGCGCCGACCACCGCCCAGCCGAGCAGGCCGAAGTGAATCAGTGGCGCGGCGAACAACACGGGTCCGAGCGCCTGCATGGCCTGGACCGCCAGGCTCCAGGCGCCCAGATACTCGCCCTGGCGTTCGTCGCCGGCCAGCTCGTACGAGATCCCCCAAGTCGCGGCGGAGCACCAGATCTCGCCCAGGGTGATGATCGCCATCGCTGCCAGCAGCAACGCGACGGCGACGACAGTGGACCGCCCGGCCGTGAGTCCGAACAGCAGGCAGCCGCAGAACAGTGCGACGCCGGCGCGGGCGGCCATCCGGGCCGCGCCCCGCGCGGTGTCCGCGCCCTTGCTCGCGGCCACCTGCAGGAGCACCACCAGGACGGTGTTCGAGATCAGCAGGACCGAGATGATCGGTCGTGGCGCGTCGGTGCGCTGCAACACCCACAGGGGCACGCCAACCAGCACGAGTTGCGCGTTCATGTACAGGACGCCGGCCAGGCCGGCCGCCGTCATGAACCGGCCGTCCCGCAGTGCCCGGCCGCCGGAGGCCGGCGCCGCGGCCGCACGAGTCTCCGCGGGAACCGCCGGGAGCCGGGTCAGCACCACGGCGGCGAGCACGTACGAGACGGCGTTGGCAAGCGCCAGAGCCGCGAACCAGGAACGGTGCTGGTGTGCCAGCACGACGCCGGTGAGCGCGGAGCCCACGGCGAAACCGATGTTCCAGACCGTACGGTTGTAGGCGTTCGCCTTGACCCGGCTCTCCTTCGTCGAGATGGCCGAGAGGTAGGCGCGGCGATTGGGTGGCTCGGCGCACTCGGCCAGGGCCACGACCGTGACGACGACCAGGAACGCCGGGAACGAGCCCACCAGCATGTAGGCCACGAAGCAGGCGGCCCGCACCACGTTGAGCGCGACGAGGAGCCGCCGGTGCCCGAAGCGGTCGCCGAGCATGCCGGCCGGCACCGAGGTGAGCAGCCCGATCAGCCCCGCGACGGTCAGGCCCACGCCCACCTGGGCGGGTCGCAGGCCGATGTAGAACACGAAGTACGCCGCGCTGCCGGTCATGAACACCCCGGTGCCGACGGCGTCGAGAAGGCTGATCAGCGAATACGCGCGCAGCGGCCCACTTGGCGGCAGCAGCCGGTGCGCCAGCGTTCTCACGCCGACTCCCGGGCCATGGCCGCGTCGAGTGCCTTGCGAAGGTCGGGCCAGAACGACTCCTGCTGGACGACCTCGTAGGTGTCCCCGGTGGCGTAGTGGTACTCGTCGTACTCGCCGAGCCAGGGCGCCCACGAGTTGCGCGGGTCGTCGGCCGGGTCGGGCTGCTGGAACACCGCCGCGTGTCCGTCGTACCGGCGCATCTGGTGGTGGACCTGAGACAGGGCGAGCGCAGCCCAGGCCAGTTGCAGCCAACCCCAGTCGGTGTCCGGGGTGGACCGGTCGCACCAGTCCGCCTCTCGGATCTGCGGCATGATGATCTCGGCGGCCTGGGCGGGGTTGGTGATCTTGAAGTTGCGGCGCATCCAGGCCATCCGGAACCGGTAGAGGTCGTCGAGCCCCCAACCGGGGTCGAAGCTGTGCGGAGCGGTGGCCGGCACGCTATTGATCAGCGCCACCTCGGCGACCCGCTCACCGTCCGCCACCAGCAGGTCGGCCAGTTCCAGGGCGAGCAGCCCACCGGAGCAGAGGCCGCCGAGCAGGTACGGCCCGTGCGGCTGGATACGCCGGATCTCCGCGAGGTGCCGGGCGGCGCGCTCGCGGACCGACAGCAGCGGGCGCTCGCGGCGGGCGATCGGTCCGCTGCGGATGCCGTACAGCGGGCGGTCGAAGCTGGCGGCGGCCGCGAACCGGCTGAGGAACTCGATGTTGCCGGTGCCCCAGTGCGCGCAGAAGAACGGTGTGCCCTCGCCCTCGATCAGCGGCACGACCGTCTCGGCCAGCGGCTCCTGCCAGGTGCTGCCGGCGCCCTCCCACAGCTCCTGCATGGTCTGCGGGCGGGCGCCGGCACCGGCCTCGGCGGGCTGCGCCAGGTGCCGCGCGACCGCGGCCAGCGTCCGGTGCTTCTGCACCAGCTCCACGGTGACGCCGGTCAGGTTGGCCTTGCGCGCCTCACCGACGAGCTTGACCGCGAACAGGTACGTGCCGCCGGCGTCGTAGAAGTCGTCCTCGGGGGACAGTGTCGTGCCGATGATGCCCGACGCGATGCCGCACAACCGCGCGGCGATGTCGTCCGGATTGCTCATGTCGTGCTCCCAGCGGTGGACGGCGGCGATCAGCGCGCCATGGAGAAGACCCGGTCGAAGGCGACCCGCAGGCCGATCGACGTGAGATGGGGTTCGTGTGCGGTGACCGCGGCCGACTCGGCGATCACCACGGGGGCGAGACCGCCCGTGGCGATCACCGCGGCGACGTTGACGCCGAGTTCCGCCACGATGCGGCCGACCACCCCGTCGATCTGTGCCGCGAAGCCGTAGACCAGGCCCGATTGCAGGCAGTGCTCGGTGTTGCGGCCGATGACCGAGGGCGGCCGGGCGGCCTCCACCTTCCGCAGCCGGGCGGCGTTCGCGGCCAAGGCGTCCATCGAGATCGCGATGCCCGGGGTCAGCACGCCGCCGAGGAACTCGCCGTCCGAGCCCACCACATCGAAGTTGGTGGAGGTGCCGAAGTCGACCACGACGGTCGGGCCGCCGTAGAGGTGGTGGGCGGCGAGCACGTTGGCGATGCGGTCACTGCCGACCTCGCCGGGCCGGTCGACGGCGAGCCGGGGAGCCGCCGGCGACTCGGCGTCGAGGGTCAGCGCCGGCACGTCCGGGTAGTAGCGGGAGATCATGAGGCGGATCTCCCGCTGTGCGGCCGGCACGGTCGAGCAGACCGCGATGCCGGTGAGCGGTGGCACCGTCCCGCGGCACAGATTGTTGAGCCGGACGGCCATCTCGTCGGCGGTGGTGCGCTGGTCGGTGGTGACTCGCCAGGAGTGCGTCAGCTCGGCGCCGTCCCAAAGGTCCAGCACTGTGTTGGTGTTGCCGATGTCGACAGTGAGCAGCATGGCGGCTCAGCCCGCCGTGGTCAGGATGACGCCCGGTGCGGCCTCGCCCGGGTCCGAGCCGATCTCGATCGCCCTGTTGTCCGCGTCGACGTGCACGATCCGCGGGACGAGCTGGTGCAGCTCGGACTCGTCGACCACCGCGTACGAGATGATGATCACCAGGTCGCCGGGGTGCACCAGGTGCGCGGCAGCACCGTTGATGCCGATCACGCCGCTGCCGGCGGCGCCCTCGATGGCGTACGTTTCGAGGCGGGCTCCGTTGGTGATGTCGACGATGGCGACCTGCTCGCCCGGCCGGATGTCGGCCTTCTCGAGCAGGTCGCGGTCGATCGTCACCGAGCCGACGTAGTGCAGATCGGCTTGCGTCACGGTGGCGCGGTGGATCTTCGACTTCAGCATGTGCCGTTGCATGATTTCTCCGATCGGTGAAGGAGGCAGCTGCGTTACCGGACCTGGGCCGGCACGCGGTTGTCACGGTGGGACGGCTGCGGGAAGGCGGCGGCGACGGCGTCGTGGACGATGTCGAGGGCGACGGCGATCTCCGCCTCGCTGACCGTCAGCGGCGGCAGCAGCCGCAGCACACAGTCGTCGCGCCCGCCGAGTTCCACGATCAGACCGCGGCGCAGACACTCCGCCCGCACCGCGGCAGCCACCTGCGACCCGCTCAGGCCGTCCGTGTCGCCGAACTCGACGCCCCAGAGCAGTCCGCGCCCGCGCACCTCGGCGATGCCGGGCACCCGTGCGGCGAGCGCGCCGAGCGACTGCGCGATCTGGGCGCCACGACGGCATACGTTGCCCAGCACGTCGGCCGAGCGCACGTAGTCCAGCGCCGCGACACCGCTCGCGAAGGCGAGCTGGTTGCCGCGGAACGTGCCGATGTGTGCGCCGGGGCTCCACCGGTCCAGGTCGCCGCGGTACAGCAGCACGGAGACCGGAAGGCCGATGCCGCTGAGCGCCTTGGAGGCGATCACGATGTCCGGCTCGATGTCGTACTGCTCGAAGGCGAACCAGCTGCCGGTGCGGCCGCAGCCGGTCTGCACCTCGTCGACGATCAGCGGGATCTCGAGTTCGCGGGTCAGCTGCCGCACCTCGCGGACGAACTCCCGGGTCGCCACCACCGAGCCGCCCTCGCCCTGGATGAGTTCGAGCAGTACGCCGGCCGGGCGGGGCACCCCGCCGTTGGCGTCGGTGAGCACCGAACGCAGATAGGTGGCGCAGTTCGTGCTGCAGGTCTCCGGCCGCAGCCCGAGCGGGCAGCGACGGCAGTAGGAGAACGGGAAGAAGTGCACGCCCGGCAGGCCGTTGCCGACCGCCGCCTTGGGGCCGACGTTGCCGGTGACCGCCATGGCGCCCGCGGTACTGCCGTGGAAGCCGCCGGAGAACGCGACGATGTCGGTGCGACCTGTCGCGATCTTGGCCAGCTTGAGGGCGGCCTCGACGGCGTTGGCGCCGGTCGGCCCGCAGTAGTGGATCTTGAAGCGGTCGCCCATGTCGCCCGGCAGCATGCCGAGCTGAGCCTCGGTGAACGCGTCCTTCGCGGGCGTCGGGAAGTCCAGGCCGTGCACCAGGTCGCCGAGCTGCTCCCGCACGGCCGCCACCACCCGCGGGTGGTTGTGGCCCAACGACAGCACGCCCGCGCCGGCGAGGAAGTCGAGGAACACGTTGCCGTCCAGGTCCTCGACGTACGAGCCGGCGGCCCGGCGGATGGCGATCGGCAGGTAGCGCGGGTAGGTACGGGCACTGGACTCGCGTACCTGCTGGCGGTCGAGAAGCTCCTTGCTCCGTGGTCCGGGCACGGCGGTACGCACCAGCGGCGCGGAGTAGGACAGGGTCATGTGAGCACTCCTTCGTGTGCCGTCCGGGCGGCCGAAGCCCCGGACGGCCAGCAGCGAGATTCGAGGTCGGCAAGGTCGGACAGCCAGCCGGCGACGATTGCGGTTGCCCGGCGCACGCAACTGCCCACCGCGCTCGCGCCGATGTGCGAGCCGAGGGTGAGCTGGCCCATTACCGTGACCTGACGGTCGATCCCGTGTTCGTGATGGGCGAAGCAGGTGTCGGGCTCGACCGCCACGCCGAGCACCGGGTCGGCCAGCAGCACGCCGGCGGCGACCGCGCTGGCGGCGAACCCGTCGCGGGGGCCGATCCCGCCGTTCCGGCTCACCGCGTTGACCAGCAGCGGCACCCGCAGCGGCGGACTGCCATCGGCGAAGGTCAGCTCGAACCGGTCGGACCGGGTGCGCACTGCGCTCACCCCCGCGCGCACGCTGAGCACGCCGGCCGTGAAGAGGGCGTCGAGCCGCAGCGCGGCCGCCAGCGGCACGGGGGCCGCCTGGGCGAGCAGCGGGGTGAGGAACGTACGCCACACGGCGCGGCGCTCGCCCACCGGCATCTGCCGGTACATCCAGAACAGCGTGGCGAAGAACTCGCGGCACAGGCGCTGGTGCGCGCCGGCCGCGGGCTCGGCGGCACGGCTCGCCCGGATCGCGGCGCGCAGACGCTCGTGCGGGTCCCGGGGCTCGTCCGTACGGTGACCCGTCCACGCGATGGCCGCGTCGAAGCGGCGGCGCGCCGCCGCTGCGGTCCAGCCGCCGTCCGTCTCGCCCAGCTCGGCGAGGGGCCGGCAGGCCAGGTACGGGTTGACGATGCCGCCCGGCGGCGGCGCCGGTGTCTGGACCCCGGGCAGCTGGCCGCCGCGGGAACAGGCCACGACGGAGTACGGCTCGTGCGGCCGGTACCGCAGGCCGCCGTCGTCGCCGGGAAGGAACCGGCCGCGTGCGTACGCGATCGTGAAGCAGGCGTCGACGGCGGTCAGCGAGGTCCCCAGCACCCCGATGGTGCGGTGCCCGCGGGACGCCTGGGCCAGCTCGTCGGCGGGCCACGGCAGGAACAGCCCGCCGGTGCCTGCGGCCCGCAATCGGCCGTCAAGCGCCGCGCAGTGTTCGGCGGTCTCCGGCTGCCAGTGCCCGGTCGCCACCAGCAGCCGGTCGACGTCCAGATGCACACCCGAGGCCAGGTCGATCCGCAGGCGCCCGCCGGCGCGCCGGGCGCCGATGGCCTCGTCGTTCGCGAGCGTCACCCGTACGCCCAGCTCACGGAGCCGGCCGACCGCCGCCTCGAACCGCTCGCGCGCGTAGACGCCGAACGTGTGCCGGCTGGCCACGCCGTCCGGCAGAGCCGGCCGTCCGGCGAGCCAGCGGGTGAAGTCGTCGGGGTCGTCGGCGCGCAGTGACATCAGCCCGCTGTCCTGGTTGACCAGGTGGAACGGGGCCGCCTGGCCGCCGTAGGGCAGGCCGGGCCCGAAGTCGCCGGTGCGTTCGACGACGGTGACGGCCAGCCGCCGGCCGAGGGCGGGCGTGATGTCGGTCAGGCCGCGGCCCAGGGCATCGAGGAACGCGGTGGCGCTCACCCCGGCGCCCACCACCACGATGACGTGCCGATCGCCGATGGTCATGGCCGCCTCAACCCGTTCGGCTGCGGGCCGGCGGCGCCGGTCACCAGGTAGGCCCGCGCCTGTCTGGGTACCGCAGGACTTCGCGGCGCGGAACCGGCCTGCACCGCGGCGGCCAGCGCCCCGACGTCGGCGGCGAACCGGGCCGACGGGTGCTTGCTCACCAGGTCGACAAGCCGCCGGCCGAACTCCGGGCCGCCGGCGGCAAACGCCTGCACGAGCCGGGCGCCGACACTCGCCGCGCCGGCTGGTTCGGGCCAGAGCCCGGCGTCCAGCGCGATGAGGGGCTGGGCCAGGCGTGCGGCCGCCAGCGAAACGCCCAGCAGCGGCACGGGCGTGGCGCGCAGCACGTCGACCGCGCCCGGCGCGGCGTGCGGCTGAGCCAGGCCGTTGATCGCGTGGCGCCAGTCGACCGGGGCCGGGCCGCCCGCGCTCAGCGTGTGTGGCAGGCAGGGCGCCGCGACGTCGTAGACGCCGGTGATCGCGTCCACCGGACCGCCGGGAAGCCGGGTCAACAACGCGGTGCAGGCGCTCAGCGTTGCACCGCCGGAGGTGGGTATCCACAGCTCGCCGACGCGCGGCTCGGCCAGGCCCAGCGCCGCCCAGTCGTTCCGGACCGCATCCACGACGTCCAGCAGCAGGGTGGCGAAGCCCGCCGCGCCGTCCATTCCGGACAGTCCGAACGCGGTGTTCAGCCGGTGGTCGGGATCGCAGGCGAGGAAGACGGCGGGGCGTTGCTGCCGGCTCAATTCCGCTTCGCGGGCGACGGCCCGGTCGGTGGCGTCGTTGAAGTCGGCGCACCGCACGACCGTTCCGGCGGCGGTGAGCAGCTCCAGCTTGCTCGCCGGTATGTCGGCCGACACGAAGAACTCGCAGGTGACGTCGCGGGCGCCGCGCCGGCGCAGCAGATCCGCCAGAGCGGCGACGCTGCGCGCGTGGCTGCCGGTGGAGGCGGCGAGCAGCGTGACTCCCGCGAAGCGGGTGGCCAGGTCCGTCGGTTCGCCGCGCTCGGCGGCGGACTCGAGGGTCGCATAGGACGCGCCAGCAACCACGCGTGCCTTGGTCGACCCGCCGAGCGGCAACGTGGCGTCCAGCACCAGGGCGGCCGGCTCCTCGAGGACCTCGCTGAGCAGCGGCGCGGCGATCACCGGGGCGGCCGGGACGGCGAGGTCGCGCCGCAGGAAGGCGCGCACCCGGAA
Source organism: Krasilnikovia cinnamomea (assembly GCF_004217545.1). NCBI lineage: Bacteria > Bacillati > Actinomycetota > Actinomycetes > Micromonosporales > Micromonosporaceae > Krasilnikovia > Krasilnikovia cinnamomea. The sequence goes on along the minus strand of NZ_SHKY01000001.1, from coordinate 2,993,182 downwards.
GGCGCGTTCCAGGTGGTCGCCGAGGGGATCGGCGGCCGGTGCCCGTCGTGCCCGGACCGTCGCGCGCCGCTGTTGCGCGGCCGCGAACTCGGCGGCCGAGACGAAACGGTGGCGTAGCGCGGCGGTCATGGCTCCGGCCAGCCCGAAGAGCTGCCAGACCCGGCCGTCATCCCCCACCACGTCGAACGTCGGCGAGTCGAACCAGCCGACGAAGACCGGCCGGCGGCCGCGGGCCAGGCCGATGCGCAGATGCGGGCGTACCACGGGTTCGGCGTCGAAGAGGGCGTCCAGCGGCAGCCGGCCGACGGCCGACACCTCGCGCGGGTCCGGCCGCACGTCGGCGAGCACCGGCGCGGTGGCGCGCAGGACGAACCCGGACGCGGTGTAGCCCCCCTCGGTGAGCCAGTCGCCCAGCGGCAGCCACGGGTCGAGCCGGGGATCGGCATCGGCCCCGCCGAGGCCGGCCTCCTCCCCGAATTCGCGCAGGGCCGTGATCGCCGGCGGCTCGCCCGGCTCGGCGGCGCCACCGAACAGGGCGATCTCGCCGGCGTCGTTCATCGGAGCACCGGTGTGCCCGTTGACGTCGCTGCGCCGGATGACCAGCACGCGTGCCGCCGGGCCGGTGCCCACCACGGGCAGCGCCACGGCCGCCCGGCGCGGGGTGGGGAAGAACGCACCGAGCACCCGGGCGCGGGCGTCGATGCGCACGCCCGGCAGGTACGGCACGTCGGCGGTCCCGCCCAGCCGGTCCACCAGCACCCGCGCCGCGCAGTACGCCATCTCGTCAGCGACGCTCTCGCGTTCCGCGTCCAGCTTGGCCCCGGCCTGCGCCAACAGGCGGTCCCGCAGGGACGCGGGAAACTCGCCGCGCATCCCGGCGGCCGCCGCCACCGCCTCGGCGAAGCCGTCGGCCAGCGGAGCGGCGGCGAGCCGAGCCAGTGCGTCGGCGAGCATCGGATCCGTCATGCCGGTACCGGCGTCACGACCGCCGTGTAGTCGGACGAGGTCCGCGGGAACGACAGGTCGGCGATCGCGGTCGGCCACGGCTCGCCGGGCTCGACGTGCCGCTCCTCGTAGAGCAGGGCGCGCACCCTGCGGCGGCCCAGTACCGCGCACGTGGTGCTCTTGGTCCACTCGACCTCGCCCGGATCCACGTCGACCGGCCATGGTGCCCGCCGGTGCCGCGTCTCGTCGGTGGTGTTGAGGTACGGAGGTTGCAGCGCGGTCATGCGGTGCGCTCGCCATGCCGGATCCTGGTAGGACCGCTCGTCGAGGTAGCCGGCCAGGCCGAAGGTGGCGAGCCACGGATCCCAGCTCACCGGGTCGGCGCCCGGCGCCGGCAGGCCGGCCAACCGCTCGTGGATGAGGCCGGTCAGCGTCGCCTGCGGCGCGTCGAGGCCGCGCACCGACAGCACGTGCACCTCGTTCGGCGTCACCGGGTGCACCTCGATGTCGTCCTGGTCGTGGTGCTGCACCACGTAGGCGTGCTCGGCGTCCGCGACGAGCAGGAAGAACGGCAGCATGCGGCGGCCCTCGGCGGCAAGCGTCGCGGGCAGGGCGCGCAGACCGGCGATCGCCTCGGCGGCGCTGGGGTAGCTCACCGCGTCGAGGCAAAGCCCGCTGCGGGTGACGTACCCGGCCTTGGCTCGCTGCTGGCGCAGCTCCGTCGAGGGGCTCTCGCCGAGCTCGCCGCTGACGGTCGGGGCAATGAGAATCTTGGCGTACAGGCCGGTGTCCTCATTGACCGCCACCCACGTGCCGCCGCCGGCGTCGAGTCCGCCGCGTACCTGCTGGCCGAGCAGCGCCTCGTCGCGGCCGAAGCGCATGGTCCAGACCCGGCGCAGCAGACCCGGATCGTCGCGCCAGTGGCAGCCGTAGGACTCGCCCGAGGCGGTCACCATCCGGCCCTGCCGCAGATGGATGGATTGGTCCCGGGTCTCGTAGACGACGAACGCGTCCTCGTTGCCGGGCCGGTGGATGAACACCGCAAGACACATGTGGATTCCCCTGTTTGCCGGGAGCGGAAGGCGACGCGTTCTCGCGTCGCGTCCTTGGGAACGCCGCCTCAGTGCGGCTGGAGCAGCGCGGCGTCCCGGCCGATACGGTCCAGGCGGCGCAGGGTGCCGGACATGCCGGCGCGGTCGGTCTCGGTGTAGACCGCGTAGAGCATCTGCAGCGAGCCGGACCGGGAGTCCACGACGTCGCCGGGCTCGGCGCGCCGCCACACCTGCCACACGCCCGGTTCGGTGCGGAAGACCGCCGGGTCGGCGAGTTCGGTGACCCCGAACCGGCCCTCGGGCGGCTGGACGAGCAGTACGGCGGCGTGCGCGCGGAACGCGAGACCGCCGAGATCCGCGGGGCGGCCCGCGGCGACGTCCAGCACGACGCGGACGGGGTCGACCGTGGCGGTGCGCCGCATCAGCTCGCCGACCCAGCCGCCGAGACGGCCGTTGACCTCGATGACCCGGGGGCCCTCCGGGGTCAGCTTGATCTCGGTGTGCGTAACGCCCCACCGCACATCCAGGGCCGCCAGGGCGGCCGAGGCCAGGGCCAGGACGGGTTCGGTCTCGTCCGGCGCCAGCAGCGTCGGCAGGAGCAGACCGCGCTCCCGGAACGGCGGTGCCAGGGCCAGGCGGTCGGTGACGGCGAAGTGCGTGATCCGGCCGTGCTCGACCACGGACTCCACCGAGACGAAATCGGCCAGCACGTCGCCGTACGGATGACGGCCCGCCGGCAGCAGCTCCTCGACGATCCAGCACGCCGGCGCCGCCGGGTCGGCCGCCGCCGCGCGGATCAGCGCGTCCAGCGCCGCCGAGTCGTCGTAGCGGCCGGTCCACCGGCTGCTGTTGCCGGACGCCGGCTTGACCACGACCGGGTAGCCGACCTTCTCGGCCGCGGCCGGCAGCTCCCGCGTGCTCGCCGCGGCCTCGACCCGGGTCGGGCTGACGCCTGCGGCGTTCAGCGCGGCTCGCTGCCGGACCTTGTCGCTGAGCAGCTCGGCCGTCCGCCTGCTGTGGTACGGCAGGCCGAGCCCCGCGGCCAGCTCCGCGCAGCGCGCGATACGGGCGTCGCCGAACGTGGTGATCCCGACCGGAGCCAGGGCGCGCAGTTCGGCCAGCACGTCGGTGTCCGGCCGGTCCTGCACCACCCGGGCGAGCCGGGACAGCATCGGCAGGTCGGCCGCGCCGTTCGAATCGTCCGGGTTCACCAGGAACACGAGGTCGGCCCACCCTCGGGCGGCGCGTAGCACGTCGCGCGGGCCGGCCGAGCCGGGCCCGTGCACGACCACGATCGTCGGCCGCCGGGGATCCGCGGTCATGCGGTCACCAGCATGTCGCGCAGCGCGAGGTAGTCCACCTTGCCGCTGCCGTTCACCGGGAACGACGGCAGCCAGGTGACGGCTGCCGGGAGCATGTACGCCGGCATGAGGCCCAGCAGGTACTGCTTGATCTCGGCGTACTCCCGGGCGGTGCCGGTGGCCGCGGCGCGCAGTTGCAGGCCGCCGTTGCCGTCCGGCAGCGCCAGCACCGCGGCGTCGAGCACGTCCGGGTGTGTGGACAGCTTCCACTCCACTTCGCCGAGTTCGATGCGGTGCCCACTGATCTTGACCTGGCGGTCGAGCCGGCCGAGGTGCAGCAGCCCCTCGGCGGCGACGCGCACCAGGTCACCCGTGCGGTACCAGTGGTCGGCCGGGACTGGATCGCCGGGCGCGACCCGCGTGGCGGTGCCGTCGGCGATGGTCAGGAACCGGTCGGCGTTGTCGGCCGGCGACAGGTATCCCGGGAACCGCATGGAGCCACGTACGCACAGCTCACCCTGTGTCGATGAGGTGCGGTCGCCGTCGACGAGAACCCATTCGAGATCGGGATAGACGGCGCCGATCGGCGCCGTGCCGTTGCTGGTCTCCGGCCAGTCCGTGACGTCGGCTGGCAACTGGTACTCGACGCAGCTGATGGTCAGCTCGGTGGGGCCGTACACGTTCCGCACGATGCTTCCCGGCGCGGCGGCGGCCCAATCGCGTGCGAGTTCCAGTGGTAGCGGCTCGCCGATGAACAGACTCTGCCGCAGGGCCGGCATGGAGTCGGCGCCCAGGGTGCCGGACCTTCGGGCGTACGCCGCCAGCGACGGAACGGAGTACCAGTGGGTGATGCCGCGGCGGCTCACGTAGGCGCTCGGCGCGAGAAGTTCCCGATTGCGGGGAACGACCAGGGTGCTGCCGGTTGTCCAGGCGGCGAGCATGTCGTGCACCGACGGGTCGAAGGTCAGGGCAAAGGTGTGCGACAGGCGTGCGCCGGGGCCGAGTTCGCTGGCCGGCAGCGCCATGTTCAGGTACGCCCGGACGTTGCCGTGGCTGACGGGCACGCCCTTGGGCCGCCCGGTCGACCCTGAGGTGAACAGGATGTAGGCGATGTCGCCGGGAAGCAGCGGCTCGGCGGGGCCGGCCGCGCCGGGGGCCGGTTGGTTCGGATCGACCACGGCGATGCCGTCATGGCGCAGGGTCGCGGCGAGCTCGGGGTGCAGCGTGGGGTCGACCACGACCGCGTCGAGCCCGGCCCGGCGGCAGATGTCGGCGTTGAAGGCCGTGGGGTTCTGCGGGCCCAGCGGCACCACCGCGTGCGCGCCGTGCCAGCTGCCGAGGTAGTACTCGTAGGTGCTCGGCCGCTTGTCGGCAACCAGTCCGATGCGACCCTGACGAGCAATCTTCAGGTCGGCGAGAACACTCGCGGCAGCCGATACCGCGTCCCGGAATTCGAAATAGCTAACCGTTTCAGAACCGGTGTCAATCGCCGTCTCGGCGGGGAATTCGTCGGCAACGATAGCGAATCGAGCAGAAGCCATCAGGCCGTCTATTTCGGACAGCCGCGCCGCGGTGGTGGTGGTCATTGAGATTTCTTCCGTCGTGTAGGGCCGAGTCGAAAGCTCAGGCCGAAACCCGCTCCTCGCAGGCGTTCAGGACCGATCCGAGGGTGCCCTCGATGAACAGCACCTCGAGGGGGAAGCGGATGTCCAGTCGCCGCTCGATCCGGCTGACCATCTGGAGCGCGAGCTGAGAGTCGCCGCCGGCGGCGAAGAAATCGTCGTCCTCGGCGGGGTGCTCGGCACCGAGCGCGCTGCGCCACTCCTCGAAGACCACGTCGACGACAGTCTGGTCCCGCACGATCGATCAACCCCCGCTAAAACATGTGAACACCACGATAACTGCGCGCCGGGAGAGCTTAATGAGCAGCGCTGATCATGGCAAGTGCAATTGATATCTGTGATGTTGGCTGCCTGCTGGCGACCGGAGTCCACACCCTACTGTGCATTGCTGGTGAACTGACAATCCCGGCGCGGGTACCGAGGGTCCCGACATTCACGAGGAGTAATCTGATATATGGCCACGAGAATTACCCTGCGGGTCGGGACGGGCCGCGATGTGCACCACGCCTGGGGTGCGACCGCTGCGCTGGTCGCAGCGGGTTTCGAGGTGCACGTCCAGACCTGCGCCGAGGCGGCCGCGGCGCTGCCGGCTGCGAGTTGGTTCGACTACACACAGTGCTCGTCGGTGACGGCCCGGTGGGCTGACCCGGTGCCCGGCTCGGTGGCCGTCGACGCCTGCCTGGGGCCCGGCGAGACCAGCGCGGCCCGGATCCAGGTGCTCGAGCAGCCGGCCGGGGTGCTGCTGCGACCGTGCGCCGACGGCGACGCGACAATCCGGCTCGAAGCGGCCGCCGCCGGCCGCCCGTACGCCGATGCCGTGGTTGACGCCGTGCGCTACGTCCACCCGCCCCGCGACGACCTCGCCGGCCTGCGGATCGTGGTGACGTCGGGCGGCACCCGCGAGCCGGTCGATCCGGTGCGAATCATCACGAACCTGTCATCCGGCAAGATGGGCCAGGCCCTTGCCCGGGCCGCGCGCGACCGTGCCGCCGAGGTCACCCTGATCAGCACCACCGATACCCATCCCCGGCTCGCCGGCGTGCGACTGGTCGTCGCCCCCGACGTGGCGGCCGTGCGGCAGGCCGTGCTGGCTGCCTGCGCCGACGGTGCCGACGCGGTCATCATGGCCGCGGCGATCTCCGACTACCGTCCGCGCAGCGTCGCCACCCACAAGGTCAAGAAGACCCCGGACGGCGCCCACTGGGAACTGGAGACGGTGTCCAACTTCGTACCGGAGATCCCGCCCGGTGTGCTGCGGGTGGGGTTCGCCGCCGAGACCGACTCCGACCTGGATGCGGCCCGCACCAAGCTGGCCCGGCGGGGCTTCGACCTGCTGTGCCTCAACAACGTGTCGTTGCCCGGCGTGGGCTTCGACGTGGACACCAACCAGGTCACGATCATCGACCGGGAGGGGGTGCGGCACACCACCGGGGTGCTACCGAAGATCGTCGTGGCCGACCGGATCCTCGACGAGTTGCGCTCGTACCCGGGGGTCGGACGACGCTGACGCGGGCGTTGCGCTCAACGCCTCGGTCAGCATCGCCACGACCCGCTCGACGCTCGCGGCCTGGCCGAGGTTGGCGGCCAGGGCCCGCTCGGCGGTGACGCGCGCGAACTGCAAATAGCCCGGCACCAGGGCCGGCACCCGCTCGCGCAGCGTGGACACGTGCGCGCCGATCGTGGCGGTATCACCGCGGCGGACCGGCCCGGTGAGGGCGTCGTCACCGAGCCGCAGCGCATTCTCCAGCGTCGTGCGGACCAGCGGACCGAGAATGAAACCAGGGTCGGGCACCCCGGCGGCACCGAGCGCCTGCATCGCGGCCGCGGTGAGGGTGACCAGATTGTTGGCGCCAAGTACGAGGGCCGCGTGGTAGAGCGTGCGATCGGCCTCCGCGATCCAGACCGGGACGCCGCCGAGGTCGCGGACCAGCCCCTCGGCACGGTCGCGGGCCTCCGGCGGGGCCGTCACCGCAAAGGCGATCCCGGCCACGTGCTCGGCGTCGGAGTCGCCGCCCGGGAAGGTCATCGCCGGGTGCACGGCCAGCGGCGTCGCCCCCACGGCCGTGGCCTCCCGCAGCACCGCCAGGCCGCAGGCCCCGCTGGCGTGCATCACGTGCCGGCCCGGTGCAAGCGCCCCCGCGGCCGCCAGCTCCCCGCACACCGACGCGATCGCGTCGTCGGGGACGCTGAGCAGCGTCAGCGAGCTGCGTGCAGCCACCTCGTGCGGGGTTAGCACCGGCACGCCCGGCAGCCGGCGGCGGCAGCGATCCCGTGCCTGCGCCGACCGTGCCGAGACGCCCACCACCTGATAGCCCGCGCCTTGCAACGCCTGGCCGAGCGCGGTGCCGACCCGGCCACCCCCGACGATCCCCACCGATCCGTTTCGCATGCTGTCTCCCCGTAGTCAAGATCGAGGGTCATCATCGCCCACGTCCCCTCCGGACCGCCCCGGCATCCCCTCGACGACCGCGGTCGAGACTGCGGGCCGGCGCAAGTCGGTACGCGTAACGGGCTTCCTAAACGACGATGACCGCGGCAGGTGCAGTCCTGGTCGTAAACCAAACCTCGACCGGCACCCATCGCGTCCCACTCGCGGATAGACCAATGCCGGCAATTCTCGATCGATACCATTTGCCGCGTAGTCGTAACAGCAGCCCGAAGGGCGCTCGTTGCTTCGATGATTGTCTCGGAAACTGACCGACGTGATTGCTCATCACCCTGCCGCGCGATACGAAGAAGGTCGTCAAGGCAAAGAGCAAGGGGGAGTGGAAGACGTTTAAAGCCGCAGCATCCCTCGTTGAGGGACTCTCGGCTTGTGTCGCCTGACGGCCAGCCCGAACCACCCGAACTGGTCCGCGCTTAGGCGTAGCGATTGACCAGGGCACTCAATAAGGACTCCGGCAGAGCTGGGACCTGTCGGATAGCTGCTTTCGCCGGCAAGATGATCGCGTCACGATGATTCATCGTTGAGCTCGCGGATGTTCGGCGGACTGCAGCGGATTCAAACGACAGATATCCTGCCGTCCACTTTCGCGGCAGTGATTCCGAGAAGGCGAGCGTCCGATGGATCTTTCTGATCGACAACGTTTGACCGTGAGCGCGGCTGAGATAGCCCGGGGGCAGATGACTATCGCCTCACTGGCGACTGCCACGAGCCACCTCGCGCAGGCAGAGACCCTTCTAGGTGCCGTCGTGCAATCCGGGGAGCGTATGGAGGCGGCATTGCGAGAAGCAGTGGACCCGGACGCCGTCGGCACCGGTGCGGAGGGTGCGGACCAGGCGGTTCATCCCCGCGTCGCGGCGGCCCGCCTTGGTGTGGAGAACGCCCGGGCGGCGCTGGCGATTCTGGCTACCCTTCGCGGCACCCTCCGGGGCGGGACCGCAGCGACGCCTCCCGTGATCGGTGAAGGTGACCTCTCATGAGCGATCAGCAGGGTGTCGTCGGTCATTTGGAACACGCGGTGGAGTTGGCCATCAAGGCGGAACACGACCTGCAGCAGGCGGGGGCTCACCTCCTGATTGCCGGGGGTATGACGGTGCAGGGGGCGGGGTCGCACGTGACTGGTTCCGCTCTCGATGCGATCGGCGCCACCGGGCCTGCTGGGGCGACGCACAGCCTCGGTGATTCTCTCTACCACGCCGCGCACCAGCAGCTTGAGGAGGCCGGACATGCGGCACAAGCGGCATCGGACGCGTTGTTCGGAAGCAGCGCGCCTCCGCCACCCCCACCCAGCCAGTAACGGAACGGGTGGGTGCGCTGCTCCGGCGTGACAGATGCTCATCCTCGTGGGCGCGCGGCCGATGAGATCCGGGTGAACACGCTCGGGGCGGAGGGCAATGCGGCTGACGCCGAGCAGCTGTCGGCTGCCCTGCTGGCGCTGGAGGACCAGGTCATCCTCGACGCCGCCGCGGGGTTCTCGACCGCGGTGCACCTCGAACGGCGGGCTGACGCTCTAGGCGACGAGGCCCTGCTCATGCGGGCCCGCCTGTGCTGGATCGACATGCTCCGGCGCACCGGTGACGTCCCCGGCGCCGCCCGGCAGATCAAGGGCGTCCACGCGTGGGCCCGCAAGCACGGCGACCGCCGGATGCAGGCGCGTACCCACCTGGTGTGGGCGGGTATCGAGCGGTTGTCCGGCAACGCGGCCAAGTTCCTGGGGCACGCGCGGAGCGCGGTCGAGTTGCTCGATGAGTCGGCCACGGCGCACATGCGGATCTGGCACCGGGTCAGGCTGGCCGACGCGCTGGCCGAGAACGGCGACATGGACGCGGCGCGACCGCGCTACCACGAGGCCGAGGACCTGGCCCGCAAGCTCCAGGAGTGGGAACGGCTCACGGTGGTGCTGAACAACTGGGCCTACGCCGAATACGAAGCCGGCGACTACCCGCAGGCCGGACAGGTCGCGCGGCGGATGCAGGAGCACGCCGTGGCGCGCGGCTACTACTTCGACGCGGACGCGCTGGAGACGATCGGGGCGATCCAGATCGCCAACGGCGAGTACGCCGAGGCCGAGCAGACGATGCAGGTCTGCATCGCCCGCTACAAGAACGTGGGAGCCAACGACGCCGACGAACTGGCCGAGTACCTGCTGACCCTGGCCCGGGCCCAGCGTGGGCTCGGCGCGACCGGCCGGGCGCTGGAGAGCGTGGAAACCGCCTACCAGCAGTGCGTCGAGCGCGGCCTGCGAGAAATCCTGGTCCGCGTCTATCAGGAGAAGGCGGAGTTGCACGCCGTCCGGGGTGAGCACGCCGAGGCGCTCGCCGCGAACAAGGCCCTCACCGCCGCCCGGGAAAGCGTGTCTGCCGGGCAGCGCAAACCCGTGCGCGCGATCCTGCAGGCGATGTTCCGAACCCACCGAGGTCCGCAGACAAGCCGATCCACTGAGGCGCTTGGTCCCCAAGCGGGTCAGTGAGGCACGGCAGTCGGGTCACTCAGACACCTGACGGCAAACGGCCTCGTACCGTTCGTCATGATCGGCCTTGGCATGCTGGCTGCTTCGTACCGTGGCTGATCGCCTTCCTGCTCAGCCGCCGATCGGCCCGACGCGCGGCGGCCGCCACCGAGAACCCGGAGAGCTGATCCCGGGAGCGGCCGCGCCACAGTGGGCAGGCGCCACCGAGGCGCAACCCCGGTGCTCCCCGCGGATGACCCGCGGCGCCCCATGCTGGGGGGTCGGTTCGCGGGGGTCTGTGGGGGTAGGAAATGGTACGCGCCGCCAGTCGCTGGTGGGTCCGCTGCTGCGCGGTCGCCGTCCTGGTGGAGCTCGCCTTCATCACGGTCTCGCTCGTCGGCCACGGCAGCGAGACCACCCGGGCGATCCTGGCCAACGTGGTCTACCCCTTGGGTATCGCGGTGGCCACGGCCGCCGCCTACGCCGCCGCGCGGCGCAGCCCCCGGTCGCGGCGGCGCTGGTGGTGGCTGGTCTTCGTCGCCAACCTGCTGTGGCTGGCCTCGAACATCTACTGGACCGCGTACGAACTGATCGGCCGTCCCGTGGAGACGGCCTCGATCGGCGACGTGGCCCTCGTCGGCTCGTACCTCGGGCTGATCCTCAGCGTCGGGCTCGGCTTCACCGGTAGAGGTGCGCTGCGCCAGCTGCGCGGCCAGCTCGACGGGCTGTTCGTCGCGGTCGCCTCCGGGGTGGCGGGCTGGCAGTTGCTGGTCGCCCCGCAGCTGCACGGGCAGTTCACCGTGAACACCCTCGTCGATGTGGTCTACCCGCTGCTGGACGTGGCGTGCCTCGCGGTGTTCCTCTCGGTCGGGCTCAGCGGCCAGCGCCGGGTCCCGCCGCAGATCGCCCTGGTGGTCGGGGGCGTGCTGCTCTCCACCGGCGCGGATGTGCTCAACAGCGCGCTGGCGATGCGCGACATCGGTATCGACGACGCCGTGAACCGCAACCTGTACTTCCCCGTGGTGCTCCTCTTCGCGGTCGGTGCGTTGTGGGACGCTCGCGGGCAGCGCGACGTGGCGGAGTCCGCAGCCCGGCATCTGGAGTTCGACCTGGGGTTCTGGCCGTTCCTGCTGGCCGTCGGCGGCGTGCTCGGCTGGGCCGGTCAGGACGCCCTGGACGGGCGGATCTCCCGGCCCGTGCTCGGACTGGTCGCCGTCACGATCATCGGGCTGACCCTGCGCGCCCAGCTGAGCATCCGCGACCAGCGCCGCGTCGCCCGGCAGCTCGACGCCGCCCTGGCGGAACAACGGCGGCTGGCGATGACCGACGGACTCACCGGCCTGCACAACCGCCGGTTCGGCGAGGAGACGCTGCACGTACAGGCCGAGCGCGCGCTGCGCGACGGCACCGACCTCGGGGTGATCATCATCGACCTCGATCATTTCAAGGCGGTCAACGACGGGTACGGGCACGACGCCGGCGACGCGGTCCTCGCCGAGAGCGCGGCGCGGCTGGCCGGTGTCCTGCGCAGTGATGACGTGCTGGTGCGCTGGGGCGGCGAGGAGTTTCTGGCCATCACCCCCGGGACCGGAGCGGCGGATCTCGCCGCACTCGCCGAGCGCCTGCGCCGGGCGTTGGCCGACCAGCCGGTCCGGCTGCCTGACGGGGCGGAGATCCCGGTGACCGCCTCGCTCGGCGCGGCCGCCCTGCCGCTGGCCGGCGTCGGCGTGAAGGCCGTGGTGCGGGCCGCTGACGAGCGCCTGTACGCGGCGAAGAGCGCGGGCCGGAACCGCGCGGTCACCGACTCGGCGCCCGAACCCCGGCCGGTGGCGGTCGCCACCGAGGAGCCGCCAGGTCTCGCCGCGACGCGAGGGTGACCGTCGACGAGGTCACGCGCCGGTCGCGCGCCCCGCTAGGTCATGGAACGCCCGCACATAGCGGTCGGTCGCGTACCGCTGAATCACCGTACCGATGCCTATCCGTGCGCTGCGGGTCCGACTGTGGAAAGGTGCGGCATAGACCCGTAATCGGGTGAGAGCCGACGGATCGCATGGGGGAGATGACCGCCATGACCGCACTCGACGAGCGGATGATGCAGGCCACGATCGGCGCACTTGAGCTCTTCGGGATCTACCTGGGCACCCGGCTCGGCATCTACGACGCGATGAGCGCGCGGGACAGCACCACCTACGGAGAGTTGGCCGAGCAGGTCGGCATCGCACCCCGGTACGCGCGGGAATGGCTGGAACAGCAGGCCGTGGCCGGGATCCTCACCGTGGACGACGCCGGTGCCGAGGCGGAAGCCCGGCGCTACCGGCTGCCCGAGGCGCATGTCGGCGTCCTCACCACGCCGGTCGCGCCGGACCACCTGGCCCCGCTGGCCCGCATGGTGGTCGGGATCGCGTCCGTGCTGGATGAGGTGGTGGACGCCTACCGCACGGGAAACGGCGTGCCGTATGCCCGCTATGGCGCCGACTTCCGCATCGGGCAGGGCGGGATCAACCGGCCCGCGTTCGGCTCCGCGCTGGTCGAGGAGTGGCTGCCGGCGCTCGGCCCGGCCGCGCAGCGGGTGTCCGGCGGTGGCCGCCTCGCCGACCTCGGTTGTGGGCAGGGGTGGTCGACCCTCGCGGTGGCGCAGGCGTACCCGCGGGCTGAGGTCTGGGGGATCGACACGGACGCGGCGTCGATCGCCGAGGCCCGCGCGGCGGCCCGGGAGCGCGATGTCACCGTACGGTTCGAGTGCAGCGACGCCGCCGACCTCGCCGCGCACGGCCCGTTCGACGTCCTGCTCCTGCTGGAGGCACTGCACGATCTGGCCCGGCCGGTGGACGTGCTCGGCGCCGCCCGCGCGGCCCTGGGCGCCGACGGTGCCCTGCTGTTGGCGGACGAGGCGGTGGCCCCGTCGTTCACCGCCCCGGGCGACGAGCTGGAGCGGATGATGTACGGCTGGAGCATCAGCCACTGCCTGCCCGCGGCCATGGCGGAGCAGCCGTCCGCCGCGATCGGCACCGTGATCCGCGAGGACACGGTACGGCGGCTGGCGGCGGAGGCCGGTTTCGCGCGCACCGAGGTACTCGACGTCGACGGCGGCTTCTTCCGCGTCTACGCCCTGCACCCGTGACGCGGCGCGGCGCCGTGCCGGAGGACCGGGCGGGTGGCCCGGCCCTCCGGTGGGTTCACGCCAGTACCCGCACCGTTCCTGAGTAGACCGTGATCTTCCAGGTGCATCCCGACCACGTGTCGAGGTCGAAGTAGCCGCTGCGCGCTCCCTGGTGCCCGTTGAGGGTGAGCGTCCCGGCCGGCTTGGCCGAGCTGACCGACTCATATCCGAACGAGTCGCCGTTCCAGCGCAGATACATGTACCCACCGACCGGGCACCGGTAGGTGACCACGGCCTGGAAGTCGGCGGTGGGGATGACGACGCGCGGGCCCTGCCAGGAGCTGTCCGTGCCGGTGTAGGTCACGAGGCGGCGGGGGACCCGGTGCAGCACGGCCACCGCGTCGAGGCGGGTGATCGCGCCCCGGGTGGCCGTGCCCCGGTACATGGCGCGCCACGTGCCGGTGTACCGGGCGGTGGTCCGGGAGCTGAAGTATCCCCGGTCGTCCGAGTCGGCGTACCCGGTGTAGGCCCAGGTGGTCGCGGTGGAGCGGCGGAAGTAGAAGTAGACCCGCGAGCGGTTGCCGGTCGCGCCCAGCCACACCCGGCCGGACAGGGTCAGGGCCTTGCCCTGGTCGGCGGGCTCGGGCGCCGCGTTGAAGGTCATCTGTACGGGCGCGGGCGCCGCCAGCGCGGCCGGTCCGGCCAGGCCGATCAGTGAGACGGCCGCCGCCACGGCACTGAACCAGCGGATCATTTTCCGGTACATCGGACGGATGCCTTTCGGGTCGGCGGGGAGGTCATCCCTGCCAACGCCGCGCTACCGGCGCGCGGCGCCCCGGATTGTCCGATTCAGACAGAAACCACCGTTTCAGGATCGGCCGTCCGGCGTTCTCCGCTCGTACGATGGCCGTGGTCTGCCACCGGTGAGAGGAACCGCCGTGTATCTGATGATCTCCACCTATCTCGCGCCGCTCGACGAGATCGACCAGGCCCGCGCGGACCACCTGGCCTTCCTCGGCGGGCTGAGCGAGGCGGGCGTGCTGGTCTCGGCCGGGCGGCAGAACCCGCCGGCCGGCGGCGTGGTCCTGCTGGACGCGGCGACCGCGCAGCAGGCCCGGGACCTGATGGCGGACGATCCGTAACGTGCGGCGCGGGCTGGCCCGCTACGAGCCGGTGGGCTGGCAGCCGACCATCGGGGCGCTCGCCGACTGGAGGGGGGCCGCAGGCCCACGGGATCAGCCCCGGTGAAGTCAGGTGGGCTGACTCAGCTCGGTGCCGGTCACCAAGCTGCGCACGTTCAGCTCGGCCGCCGTGGCGGGGTCGCAGTCCGCGACGATCACCGCCGTACCGATGACCGCCGCGCCGCGCGCCGCGGCGAGCGCGTGCACCGCCCGGGCCTGCGCGCCCGTGGCGATCCAGTCGTCCACGACGAGCACCCGGTCGGCCGGACCGAGCAGGCGGGTGCGCAGCCCGAGCCGCTGCCGCGCGCCACGGTGGTCGGCGGGCACGTCGGCCCAGGTCATCGGCTCGGCGATGGGTAGCCGGGAACCCTCGCGGTACACCTCGACGAACCCGGCGCCCAGGGCCCGCGCGACCAGCGGCCCGATGAGAAAGCCGGTGATCTCGGGGGCGATCACCACCGTGGGACCCGCGCCCGGGAACAGCCCGGCGAGCGCCGGGCCGAGACCGTCCAGGATCGTGGGATCGCGCCACCAGCCGGACCGGTCACTCACCAGGTACCCGCTGCCCGGGCCCGGGTCCGTCCAGCGGAAGGCGGCGCGCAGAAGATCATGCAGGTCGCTCGGCACGCCGACATCCTGTCACCGCCGTGCGCGCCACGCCCGAACCGGGCATCGGGCCGCAACGTGCCCAGACTCCGCGTCCAAGGTGATGCAGTCGCTCGCGTCGATCAGGCATGCTGTTCGGCGAAGCCATGCCTATTCTCCCGGCGGGCAGACGCTCGCTCAGCCCTGGATCCCGCGCCGGCCTCGGCGCGGCCCTTGTGCTGCTCGCCGTCGTGTCGGCGGTGGAACTGGCCGACGGCAAGGAGGTGAACTTCGTCGGCCTGCTGGCGGCGGTTCCGTTCCTGGCCGCGGTGTTCGCCTCCTGGCAGACCGTCCTCGGCGTGGGTGCGCTGGCCGCGGTGGTCGGCACGACGTTCGCCCTGCCGCATGGCCGGGTCGACATGGTCGGCATGGTCAACGTGCTCGGGGTGATGCTGGCGACCGGGATCGCGGCGAGCGTGGCCACGATCCGGCAGCGCCAGGCCGACCGGATCGCGGAGCTGGTGCGGCTGGCGGCCGTGGCGCAGCAGGCGGTGCTGCGCCCGATCGGTCCGCAGGTCGGCTCGCTGGCGGTGGCGGGCCGCTACATCTCGGCGTCGGCGGCCGCCGACATCGGCGGGGACCTCTACGAGGCCCTGGACACTCCGTACGGGGTGCGGATCATCATCGGCGACGTGCGGGGCAAGGGCCTCGACGCGGTCCGTCTGGCCAGCATCGTGCTCGGCTCGTACCGGCACGTCGCGTACGAGCGGGCGGATCTGCGGGCGATCGTCGCGGATCTGGACCGGGCGGTGGCCCGTAGCGTCGGCGACGAGGACTTCGTCACCGCCGCGCTGGTCGAGGAGCGGGGCGGGACGCTGACGATCGTCAACTGTGGACATCCGGCGCCGCTGCTGTTGCGTCGCGGCCAGGTGATCGCCCTGGAGCCGCCCGCCCCGGCGCCACCACTGGGTTTCATGCCGGTGGCCCGGCCCCGGGTGGAACGGCTGGAACCGGGCGACCGGTTGTTGCTGTTCACGGATGGTTTGGGCGAGGCGCGCCGGGAGGGTGAGTTCTTCCCGACCGCGGACCGCGCCTGGCGGCTGCTGGGCCACGGCACCGTCGGGGACGGGCTCGCCTCGCTGGAAACCGCTCTCGTGGACTGGGTCCACGGCCGGCTGGACGACGACATCGCCCTGGTCCTGTTGGAGTACTCCGGCCGCGACGGCGGCGCCTCCGTACCCATGCCGAGCTGGGAGGTCGGCGCCGCCGGTAGCTGAGTCGTCAGGCCGGGTCGTCAGGCCGCGTCGGCGGGCGCGTCATCCGGTTCCTCCGCCGCGGGACCGGCCGGGTCCGGGTCCCGGCCCACCGGCCCGGGCACGACCGTGACCTGGGCGCGTGCGGTGAACTTCTCGGGCTGGCGGTGCCGGCCCACGTACGCGCGGGGCTGCTGGTCGGCCTGGCGTGGCTCCGGAATCAGACTCTTGATCGTGGCGAACATCGTGACCTCCCCAGGTCGTTCGCCGCCATGTCGGCGGTCGGCGAGCTGTCCCTGCTCTGCGGGTACGCGTGTGAGGCGTACACCGGGAGCAACGAGCCGGGGCGCCGGTCGATACTCCGCGCGGCCCGGCGGTCGGCAAATGACCAAAAGGTGACTCCGGTTACACCTGATCGAGGGCGATTGGTCCACTTTTCGACACACACCAAGGATCTCTCGCGGGTTGTCGACGCCTACCCGCTGGTAATACAGTGTTGGTTACTGACGAGTAACTCGCGTTCGGGAGAGCGGGGCCAAGCCACATGACTCACTACAAGAGCAACCTGCGCGACCTCGAGTTCAACCTCTTCGAGGTGTTCGGGGCTGACCGCGCGTTCGGCCAGGCGCCGTTCGACGAGATCGACGCCGAGACCGCGCGCGACGTCCTCGCCGAGGTGAACCGCCTGGCGCGCGAGGATCTCGCGGCCAGCTACGCGGATGCGGACCGCAATCCGCCGAAGTTCGACCCGGCGAACCACACGGCGAACCTGCCCGAGTCGTTCAAGAAGTCCTTCGCGACCTTCATGGCGTCCGAGTTCTGGCGCCTCGACCTGCCCGGCGAGCTCGGCGGCACCCTCGCCCCGCGCTCCCTGTGGTGGGCCATCGCGGAGCAGGTCCTCGGCGCGAACGCGCCGATCTGGATGTACTCCTCCGGCCCCTCCTTCGCGCACGTCGTGCACGTCGAGGGCAACGAGGAGCAGAAGAAGTGGGCCAAGCTGTTCGTCGAGAAGCAGTGGGGCTCGACCATGGTGCTCACCGAGCCCGACGCGGGTTCGGACGTCGGCGCCGGTCGTACCCGGGCCATCCCGCAGGCGGACGGCTCCTGGCACATCGAGGGCGTCAAGCGCTTCATCACCTCGGGTGAGCACGACCTGAGCGACAACATCATCCACTACGTGCTGGCCCGTCCGGTCGGCGTCGAGGGTGTCGGCGGCCCGGGCACCAAGGGCCTGTCGCTGTTCATCGTGCCGAAGTTCCACTTCGACCCGGAGACCGGCGAGCTGGGCGAGCGCAACGGCGCCTTCGCCACCAACGTCGAGCACAAGATGGGCATCAAGGTCAGCAACACCTGCGAGATGACCTTCGGCGAGCACGGCATCCCGGCCAAGGGCTGGCTGCTGGGCGACGTCCACCAGGGCATCCGCCAGATGTTCATGATCATTGAGTACGCCCGGATGATGGTCGGCACGAAGGCCATCGCGACCCTGTCGACGGGTTACCTCAACGCGCTGGAGTACGCGAAGAACCGCGTCCAGGGCGCCGACCTGCTGCAGAACGCGGAGAAGGACGCCCCGCGCGTCACGATCACCGCGCACCCGGACGTACGCCGCTCGCTGATGCTGCAGAAGGCGTACGCCGAGGGCATGCGCGCCCTGGTGATCTTCACGGGCACGTGGCAGGACAAGGTCGCGATCGCCGAGGCGGCCGGGGACGAGAAGGCCGCCAAGGCCGCCGCCCGGGTCAACGACCTGCTGCTGCCCCTGGTCAAGGGCGTCGGCTCGGAGCGGGCGTACGAGCTGCTCGGTCACGAGTCGCTGCAGACCTTCGGCGGCTCCGGCTTCCTGCAGGACTACCCGCTGGAGCAGTACGTCCGGGACGCCAAGATCGACACCCTGTACGAGGGCACCACGGCGATCCAGAGCCTGGACCTGATCTTCCGCAAGATCGTGAAGGACCAGGGTCGGGCGCTGTCCGTCCTCGCCACCGAGATGCAGTCCTTCGTGGAGACGGAGGCCGGCAACGGCCAGCTCAAGGAGGAGCGGGCCGCGCTGGCCAAGGCCCTCGGCGAGCTGCAGGCCATCCTCGGCATCGAGATGGGCTGGCTGCAGGCCGTCCAGGGCGGCGAGGCCCGCGAGCTGTACAAGGTGGGTCTCAGCTCCCGCCGGGTGCTGCTGGCCATCGGCGACGTGGTGATCTCCTGGCTGCTGCTGCGCCAGGCCGAGGTCGCCCTCAAGGCCCTCGGCGGCGAGGTGAGCCCGGCGGACAAGAACTTCTACACCGGCAAGGTGGCCGCCGCCCGGTTCTTCGCCCGCGAGATCCTGCCGCGGGTCGGCGCGGATCGCCGCATCATCGAGAACACCAACCTCGACCTGATGGACCTGCCCGAAGAGGCGTTCTGACGCGAACCCTCCCCTGAGCGACGGGGGCCGGCGGACAAGGGTGTCCGCCGGCCCTCGGCGTTTCCGCGGCTCGTGGCGTTGTCAGGCGCGGGCGGTGTGTGACTGCACCAGGGGCAGCGCACCCGGCTCGATCTGCGACCACGCGAGGTCCGCCCGGTGTACCGCCAACCCGGCCGTTCGCAGGCCCATCAGGCCGGGCTCACCGTCCGAGGTGCCGAGCAGCAGGGAAACATCGGACATCGTCGGGTTGTGCCCCACCACCAGCACCGTTGCGGTCGCCTCGGGCACCCCGCGGAGCAGGTCGATGACCTCGGTGCGGCCGCCCGCGTACAGGCCCGGGTCGTAGTGCACCTCCGGTGCGGTGCCCGCCGGGTCGGCCTCGGCCAGCGCCACCGCGACCGCATGCCAGGTCTGCCGGGTCCGCGTGGCGGGCGAGCAGAACACCAGTCCCGGGCGGAGGCCCTGCGCGGCCAGCCAGGCTCCCGCCGCGCCCGCGTCCGCCCGTCCCCGGTCGGTGAGCTGCCGCTCGATGTCCGGAAGCTCGCCGGGCGTCTCCGCCTTGGCGTGGCGCAGCAGTACGACAGTGCGTGCGGTCATGCCGACAGCTTGCCTGATTAGAGGTCGATTCACCGGGGTAAACACGCGCGTCGACGCACCGACGAGCCGAGGAGGGCCCATGGGCATCGGCGGAAGTATCTTTCTCCTGGCATTGGGGGCGATTCTGGCGTTCGCCGTCAATGCCAACATCAGCGGCCTCGACCTCAACGTCGTCGGCTGGGTTCTGATGGCGGCGGGCCTGGTCGGCCTCATCGTCACCATCTGGTTCTGGAACAGCCGACGCCGCGCCGTCGTGGTCAGCCAGGGCCGTCCCGGAGTGGTCGGTGGCGCACCCGTCACCGAGTACCGGGAGACGCGTCGCGACGACGTGCCGCCGCCTCCGCCGCCGGGTTTCTGAACCGCGGGTGGCGTAGCGCCTTGGCGGGCGGCGGTCAGGCGTACAGCGCGAAGTAGATCGCGATGTGGTGCAGGATCGCCGCCACCAGCGTGCAGGCGTGGAAGAACTCGTGGTGGCCGAAGACCGTCGGCCACGGATTGGGCCGGCGCAGGGCGTAGAACACCGCCCCGACGCTGTACGCCGCGCCACCGGCGGCCAGCAGCACGAGCACCGTCACGCCGCCGTGGTGCAGCACGTCCGGCAGGATCGCGACCGCGGCCCAGCCCAGGGCGAGATACAGCGGCGCCCCGGCCCACCGCGGCAGGTGCGGCCAGATCATCTTCAAGGCCACCCCGCCGAGGGCGCCGGCCCAGATGATGGCGAGCATGACGTCGCGTATCGCGGGCGGCAGCAGCAGGACGCAGAACGGCGTGTACGTGCCCGCGATGAAGATGAAGATCATCGAGTGATCCATCCGCCGCATGATCTGGTAGCCGCGCTCGGACCAGAACCGGCGGTGGTACAGGGCGCTGACGCCGAACAGCCCGCACACCGTGAGGCTGTAGACCAGGCAGCTCAGCAACGGTGCGATGCCGGGACGGCTGGCCGCGATGGAACAGAGCACGACGCCGCAGACCAGCGCGACGAAGAACGCGTACTGATGGAGCCGGCCGCGTAGGCGCGGCTTGCCGAGATCGGCCGGCGTCCGGGACGGGGCGGAAGTCGTCACGGTCCTAGGTTACGACACCGTAGGTTACTTGCAGGTAGTGTTTGCGCTCACGGCCCTGCCGCATCGTCCAGGCCCCGCAGGACCAGCGGCACCCGGACTGGCGCACCCTGCTCGACGACAACCGGCACCCCCCAGTCCTGCCTGGTCAGATGGCATGCGGCATGTTCCACGTCAGAGTCGCACGTGGCGGCCTGGGCAACCACCTGCAACACGCCGGAGGTCACGGCCGGGTTCACCACCAGCCGCCGGGACAGCTCCGTGCCGACACCCTCGCCCGCCAGCAGCAGTTCCGGCGGTGACGCCGACACCTCCAGCCGGGTCGACGGCCCGTACGTGTCGTCCAGCTTCTGTCCCGGCGCCGGGGTGAAGACGATGTCCAGCGTCACCTCGCCCGGCGCCAGCGGCGACGGCGGGCGCTCCACGCGGTGCCGCTCGCCCGCGACCGTCCGTACCGCTCCCGGAGCCAGCCGGGTCAGCCGGTGCGCGGCCGACTCCACCACCAGCACCGATCCGTCCGAGGTGACCAGCACGTCGCTCGGTTCGGCCAATCCGGAATCCACCGTGGACACGGTCTGCGTCTGCGGATCGAACCGGCGGACCGCCCCGTTGTAGGTGTCCGCGACCAGCACCGAGCCGTCCGGCGAGGCGGCGACACCCAGCGGATGCTGCAGCAGCGCCGTCTTGGCCGGACCATCCACGTGCCCGAAATCGAACAGCCCCTGGCCCACCGCGGTGTGCAGGACCCCGTCCGCGATCCAGCGCAGCGCCGACGTCTCGCTGTCCGCGATCCACAGCCGGTCCCCGGCCGCCGCCAGCCCCGACGGCTGCGCCAGCCACACGTCCGGCAGGGGGCCGTCACGCAGCGCCTCGACCGTGGTGCCCGCGTACACCCCGGCGGTGCCCCGGGCCGGGTCGAACCACCAGAGCTGGTGGATACCGGCCATGGCGATCACGATCCGGTCGTCGTACCAGGCGACGTCCCACGGGGAGGACAGGTCCGCGGCGAGCGCGTCCTGCTCCGGGCCGTCCGGCGCGGCGCGCCACTGTCGGCCCGTGCCGGCCACCGTACGGACCTGCCCCGTCGCCAGGCTCACACCGCGGAGCAGGTGGTTCACCGTGTCCGCGACGACGACGTCGTAACCGGTCCGCTCGGCGACCGGTGCGGGCAGCAGGCACATGCCCTGCGGCTCGGAGAAGCTGGCAGCGTCCGCCGGGCCGTCGCTGCGGCCGCGGTCACCCGTACCGATCCGGCGCAGCACGGTCTCGGCGTCCGCCGCCAGCTCGACCAGCGAATGCCGGGCCGAATCCGAGACCAGCACATGCCCGGAGGGCAGCTCGACCGCCTTGCCGGGAAAGCGCAGCGTCGTGTCCGGCGCGGTGGGTGGAACGTACGGGCCGTCGCCGCGACGCAACGTCCCGGCCGCCTCATGCTCGGCGATCAGCTCGTCCAGCAGCCGGGACAATCCCTCGGCGTGGCCCTCGCCGGCCATCGAGGCGACCAGGTAACCCGCCGGGTCGATCACCGCGAGGGTGGGCCAGGCCCGGGCCGCGTACTGCTGCCACATCACCATGTCGGCGTCGTCCAGGACGGGGTGGCTGACCCCGTACCGTTCGACCGCCGCCGCCAACGCCTGCGGGTCGCGCTCGTGCTCGAACTTCGGTGAGTGCACGCCGATGACGACGAGTGCGTCGCCGTAGCGCTCCTCCAGTGGCCGCAGCTCGTCCAGCACGTGCAGGCAGTTGATGCAGCAGAACGTCCAGAAGTCGAGTACGACGCAGCGCCCGCGCAGGGATTCCAGGGTCAACGCCTGGCCGCCCGTATTCAGCCACGCCCGGCCGCGAAGCTCGGGTGCACGTACGCGGGGGCCGGGGGCGGGCGGGCGCGAGGTCATGGGTTCAGTCTGCCAACGAGCCGGGTGGACGCCCGCGCGGGGCGGGCGTCCGGTCGTCGCGTACGCCGGGCTGCTCCCGGCAGCGGGTCAGCTGTTCGGCTTCAGGCAGAGGACCTGGGTCTTGTCGCCCGAGGGGTTAAGGACGTACGGCTGACCAGCGTCGGGGCACTGTTCCTTCGCCTCCACGATGGACACCACCTGGAAGGCGCCGGCGTCACCACAGGCCGCCTTGACCGCTGCGTCGCCCGAGCGTTTCACGCATTCGCCCTGGCTGACGCTGAAGCCGCCGTCGCTGGAGTCGGAGCCGCGCGAGATCAGCCACACGAGCCCGAACACGAGGCCCAGCACGATCGCGGCACCCAGAACCACCACGACGGTGACCGGCAGCACCCGCACGTTCGGGGCTGGGGTGTCGGGCTTGTCCGGGGTCGGCGCGAGCGCATCGGCCGGCCCGGGCGCAGCTGCCGCCTCGGGCTGCCCGGCGGAACCGGGCCAGGCGGCCCCACCCTCCGGGCGCGGCGGGCCGGACCACTGAGCGGTCGCGTCGGAGCCGGGCGTGCCGGACCACTGAGCGGTCGCGTCGGATCCGCTGGCGCCGGACCACTGAGCCGTTGCGTCGGATCCGCTGGCGCCGGACCACTGGGCGGTCGCCTCGGAGCCGGGCGTGCCGGACCATTGGGCGGTTGCGTCCGGTCCGGGCGGGGTCACCGTGGCGCGGGTCGCCGGGCCGGGGAAGACCCCGCCGAGCTTGGCCCGGTCCCCGGGGAGTCCCGGCTGCGGCGCGGCATCCGGCGCAGGTCGTGGCGGGAAGCCGTCCGCCAGCGGCGGGCGGGAGTGCATCGAGGGCAGCGCGGGCTCCGGCACATACGGCTTGTCGACCGGGTTGCGGCCCGCCATGTCGGTGGTGTCCTCGCCGTAGCGGTCCAGCGGGTTGTCCTGCCCCCGGCCCGCGAACTCCTGGTACGGCCCGCCCGGCTGCTCCGGCGCCGGGGAGGCGGGGGCGAAGGGCGGCGCCACGCGGGCGCTGGCCGCGGCCCGGGCGGGGCCTTGGTTGCCGCCGGGCGGTGGGGTCTTAGGGCCGAGCGGCGGCAGGTCCTGCGACGGGCCGCCAAGCTCGCTGGCGGCTTCGTCGGCCCGGCGGCCGGGGAACGGCGTTACCGGCGCCAGGTTCTCTTCCTCGGCGGGCGGCGCCGGGCGTCCGTACACGCGCGCCTGCGGAGGTGTCGCCGGTGGCGGCCCTTCCGCGCCCGGCGCCACTCGACTGGCGACCGGTACCGAGGCGCTGGCCGACACCGGTCGCGCGGTGCCGGACGCCGGCGCGGGCTGGTCGCTGGGATCCCGTGGCTGCGGGACGCTGCGGCGTGCCTCGGCGACCAGCGGACCGCCGTTGCTCTGAGCGGCTCCCGGCGATCGGGGCGCGGCGGGTGGACCGTCCGCACCGAACGACGCGCCAGGGACGCGCTGAGCGAAGCCCGGCCCACCCGGGCCAGCGTCCCCGTGGTCCGACCCCCCGAACGCCGGGCCTCCCGACGCGGGGCCACCAGATGCGGGGCCGCCGAACGCTGAGCCACCAGATGAGGGGCTGCCGAATGCCGGGCCACCAGATGAGGGGTTGCCGAACGCCGAGGCATCAGATGTGGGATTGCCGAATGCCGGGCCGCCAGATGAGGGGTTGCCGAATGCCGGGCCGCCAGATGCGGGGCCGCCGGAACTGGGGCGGCTGGGAGAACCGGGGGGCGTATCGAACGGCCGTGGACCGTCGAACAACGCCGGGCTGTCCGACGGCCTTGGACCGTCGGCGGGTGGAACGGTGAACGGCCGGGGCCGGTCGAACGGCGACGGGCCGTCGAACGGCGTCGACGCGAGCCCATCCGCCTCGTTGGCGGCCGCAGGACGGCGGGTGCGAATCGGCAGGCCGTTGTCCGCGACGCGTTCGCCCAGGCCATCAGCCGGGGGAGCGGTGCGCGCCGCGAAGCCCCCGCTGTCACCGACAGAAGGAGGCGCGGAGTCGGGTAGATCTCCGAGGGTGGCACCGGGGACCCTGGGCTGCTGGTCGCCGAAGGGCGCAAGGCCGGACCGGTTGGCCGGTGATTCGCTGGACCCGTGGGCGGCGGCACCGGGGAAGGCGCCACGGACGTCCGGGCCGAACCCGCTCACCTGCGGCGCGTCGCTGTGCCGAGGCTCGTCGGTGGTCTGCGGTGCGCGCGGGGGCTCGAAGCTCGAGCCCCACACCGGTGCGGGCGAACCAGCGGCCGAAGCGGGCGGCGCGAAGGGCGACGACGGGGTCGGGCCGGGATCGTCCCCGATCATGCCGCGGGTGGGTGAGCCGGGGGCGAAGCCCTGAATCTCGCTGGCCCGGCGCTCGGGCGGATTGCCATCTGCGGGCCGGACATCGAAGGGGTCGCGGTCCATGGCCCGCCGGTCGAAGGGGTCGCGCTCCGCGGATCGCCGGTCGAACGGGTCGCGGTCCGTGGGCCCGGAGCCCAGCGAGTCGGTGGCCCGGTACGGGTTCGGCTCCTCCGGGGCGGCGAAGGCGTTGCGCTCCGACGCCGGGGGCGGCGCGGCCGGGGGCGGCGCCCACGCGGAGGGTGGCGACTGGTCCGCGCCGGGGCTGCCCGGGAACACTCCGGGATCACCCGGGAACGGGCGCCCACCGGGAAGCTCGGCAGCCTGGCCGGGCGGGGGCACCGCGGGGACCACGAACGGCGAGCCGCCGTTCGGGGTGGCGTGCGGCGGCGGGGCGTAGACGTTCGGGTCGGCGGGTGGCACCTGTGCCCGGCCAGCGGCGGGCGGAACCTGAGCCTGCCCGGCGGCGAGCGGAAGCTGAGCCGGAGGTTGCCCGGCGGCAGGCGGGTACGACGTCGGCCCGGCGGCGGGCGGGAATGCCGGCTGCCCGGCGGGTGGGAACGGTGCCTGCCCGGCGGGTGGGAATTGTGCCTGCCCGGCGGGTGGGAATTGTGCCTGCCCGGCGGGTGGGAATTGTGCCTGCCCGGCGGGCGGGATCTGCGCCTGCCCGGCCGGTGGGAATTGTGCCTGCCCGGCGGGCGGGATCTGCGCCTGCCCGGCGGCGGGGGGTGCTGCTGGACGGCCGGACGGCGGGTTCCCGTCGGAGTCGGGTGGGAACCAGTTGGCGCCGAACTGCTCGGCTGCTCCGCCCGACGTGGCCTCGGCCGGCTGTCTACCGGCGTGCTGCCCCTCGGACGTCATACGCGCCTCCTCCATACCTGTCACCGTGCCGGCCTCGCACACGCACGCGGCCGCCGGTCGTTGGACCGGCGACCGGGCCGAACTGCCCCGGCCGGGCCGTGCGGGGTCGCCGGCTCCGGGAAGGAGCGGTGGCCCCGGTCGCCCCTCCGGCCGGCCACGCCGGGTAAGGCGACCAGTGCCCCACCGTACCGGGCGGTGCGGGTCGTCGGAATCCCGGTGTACTTCCTTAAGGTGCTCGTAAACCGGCGCTGGTTGCGCTTACCGGCGCCGCGACCTGTGGGTATGCGATCACCGGGGTTCGGGAAAAGTTGGCCTGTTCCGATGTCGGGCACCGGCCGGGAAAGCCGACGGCCCGCCCGGTTGGACCGGGCGGGCCGTCGTGCTGTCTGGATCAGATCGGCCGGCGCTGGGCGAAGATCGCGATCTCGTCCCGCATGGCCTGGGTGGGCGCGGAGTGCCAGGCGCGGTCGATGGCGCGCTCCTGGCGCTTGGCGATTCGGCGGCTTCGGATGCGGTCCATGGTGCTGCTCACTGTCACTGCCCTCGTCTTTTTGCTGCTCGTCTTCGTGGCACCACCAGTGTGACGCACACGAAGACGAGCAGGCAAACGATTATGGGGTGACGGTGCTTACTTGACTAAGGATCGAAGGCCGAGAAACCCGGTTGCCGAAGAAACCTCGGCGGCTCCTAGGTCCAGGACAGCAGTGCCCCCTCCGGGTCGGAGAGGAACGCACCGACGTCACGCAGGAACTTCGAACCCAGCTCGCCGTCGACGATCCGGTGGTCGAAGCTGAGTCCCAGCGTGGTGACCTGGCGGATCTTGATCTTGCCCTTGTGCACCCACGGCATCGGGCGGATCGCCCCGAAAACCAGGATCGCCGACTCGCCCGGCGGCAGGATCGGCGTGCCGGTGTCGACGCCGAAGACCCCGACGTTCGTGATCGAGAACGTCCCGCCCTGCATGTCCGCCGGCGGGGTCTTGCCCGACTTGGCGGTCTGCACCAGCCCGTTGAGGGCGTCGGCCAGCTCCCGCAGGGTGAGCCGTCCCGCGTCCTTGACGTTGGGCACGATCAGGCCACGCTCGGTGGCCGCGGCGATGCCGAGGTTCACGTACTCCTTGACGACGATCTCGTTCGTCGCGCCGGACCACGTCGAGTTGACCATCGGGTGCCGCCGCAGCGCCACCAGCACGGCCTTCGCCACCAGCAGCAATGGCGAGACCCGCACATCGCGGAACTCCGGCCGGCTCTTGATCTTCTCCAGCGTCTTCATCGCGCGGGTCACGTCGAGCGTGAGGAACTCGGTCACGTGCGGCGCGGTGAACGCCGACGCCACCATGTTCTCCGCGGTCAGCTTGCGTACGCCCTTGATCGGGATGCGCTGCTCGCGGGTGCCGTCCCCGGCGGCCACGACCGGTGCCGCCGCGATCGAAGGCTCGACGGCCGGGCGGGCCGCTGCCTGCTGGACGTCCTCCCGCGTCACCGAGCCGAGCGGGCCGGAGCCGGCGAGCGCGGCGAGATCCACACCCAGGTCCCGGGCCAGCTTGCGGACCGGCGGCTTGGCCAGCACCGGCCCGGCCCGGTGCGCGACCGCAGCGGGCGCGACCGGAGCGGGCGTGGGTGCCACGGGCGGCGCCACGACAGCGGGTGCCACAGGCGCGGCCACGGCGGCGGGCGCCGCGGGTGGGGCCGCCTGATCCGTGCCGTTGACCCGGGGCCGCCGCTTGGCCGCCGTGGTGCGCGGGCCGTAACCGACCAGGATCGCCGTACGGCCGCCCGGTGCGGGGCCGCCGATGAGACCCGGCTCCACCGCACCCTCGGCGGGGGCCACCTCCACGGCCGCCAGCGACGCCGCGGACGGCACCGGGGCGGCCGGGGACTGTACGGGCTCGTCGACCGGGCCCGCGCCCGGCTCGGTGTCGATCGCGATGATCGGCGCGCCGACCTCCACGGTCGTACCGGCCTCGTGGAAGATCTTCGTGACCATCCCGGCCCACTTGGCGGGGATCTCCACGGCCGCCTTGGCGGTCTCGACCTCGACGATCGGCTGGTTCAGCTCGATCGTGTCGCCCACCTTGACCAGCCAGGACAGGATCTCACCCTCGGTGAGACCCTCGCCCAGGTCGGGCAGGTTGAACTCCTTGATCCGCGACATCCGGGTCACCAGCCGAACGTACGGTCGACGGCGTCCAGCACCCGGTCGAGGTCGGGGAGGTACTCCTCCTCGACCCGCGCGGCCGGGTACGGGATGTCGTAGCCGGACACCCGCAGCACCGGGGCCTCCAGGGAGTAGAAGCACTCCTCGGTGACCCGGGCGGCGATCTCCGCACCGAGGCCGACGTTGCCGGGGGCCTCGTGCACGACCACGCAGCGGCCGGTACGGCGTACCGACTCGAACACCGGCGCCAGGTCCAGCGGCGAGAGCGTACGCAGGTCGATGACCTCCAGCTCGCGCCCGTCCTCGGCGGCCGCGGTCGCGGCGTCCAGGGCGGTCTTGACCATCGGGCCGTACGCCAGCACCGTCGCGTGCGTGCCCGGCCGGATCAGCCGGGACGCGTGCAGCGGGTACGCGCCGGAGAGCGGGGCGTCCAGCTCGACCGGGCCCTTCTCCCAGTAGCGGCGCTTGGGCTCGAAGAAGATCACCGGGTCGTCGGACGCGATGGCCTGCTGGATCATCACGTACGCGTCGGACGGGCTGGCGCAGGTCACGACCTTCAGGCCGGGGGTGTGCGCGAAGTACGCCTCGGGGGACTCGGAGTGGTGCTCCACCGCGCCGATGCCGCCGCCGTACGGAATCCGGATGACCATCGGGACCTTGATGTTGCCCAGCGACCGGTAGTGCATCTTCGCCACCTGGGTGACGATCTGGTCGAACGCGGGGAACACGAAGCCGTCGAACTGGATCTCGCAGACCGGGCGGTACCCACGGATGGCCAGGCCGACCGCGGTGCCGATGATGCCGGACTCGGCCAGCGGCGTGTCGATGACGCGGTCCTCGCCGAAGTCCTTCTGCAGGCCGTCGGTGATCCGGAAGACGCCGCCGAGCTTGCCGACGTCCTCGCCCATGATGACGACCTTGGGGTCGCTCTCCAGGGCGCGGCGCAGGCCGTGGTTCAGGGCCTTGCCCAAGGTAATGGTCTCGGACATCAGTGGGCGCTCCCCTCGAACGATGCCTGGTAGGCGGCGAACTGCTGACGCTGCACGTCCACCTCGGGCGAGCCGTGGGGGTAGGCGTTGTCGAACATGCTGACCGGCTGCGGGTCGGGCATGGCCAGGACGCGCTCGCGCAGGGAGAGGGCGACCTTGGCGGCCGAGTCATCGACCTCCGCGAAGTACGTGTCGTCCGCGAGTTGCTGCTTGGTCAGGAACGCGCGCAGCCGCAGGATCGGGTCCTTGGCCTGCCAGGCCTCGACCTCGCTGGCGATCCGGTACCGGGTGGGGTCGTCCGAGCTGGTGTGCGCGCCCATCCGGTAGGTGTACGCCTCGATCAGGGTCGGGCCCTGCCCGTTGCGGGCGTGGTCCAGGGCCGCGCGGGTCACCGCGTACGTGGCCAGGACGTCGTTGCCGTCGACCCGGACGCCGGGGAAGCCGTAGCCGGCGGCGCGGCGGTACAGCGGGATGCGGGTCTGGCGCTCCAGCGGCTCACTGATCGCGTACTGGTTGTTCTGGCAGAAGAAGACCATCGGGGCGTGGAACACGCCCGCCCACACGAAGGCCTCGTTCACGTCGCCCTGGCTGGTCGCGCCGTCGCCGAAGTAGGCGATCACGGCCTCGCCGTCGGGGGTGCCGGTCTTGCCGTCCATGGTGATGCCCATGGCGTAGCCGGTCGCGTGCAGCGTCTGCGAGCCGATCACGATCGTGTACGTGTGGAACTTGAACTCGTTCGGGTCCCAGCCGCCCTGGTCGACGCCCCGGAACAGGCCGAACGGCATGATCGGGTCGATGCCGCGGCAGTACAGCACGCCGTGCTCGCGGTACGTGGGGAACGCCATGTCCTGCGGGCGCAGCGCCCGGCCGGAGCCGACCTGCGCCGCCTCCTGCCCCAGCAGGCTCGCCCAGATGCCCAGCTCGCCCTGCCGCTGCAGTGCGGTCGCCTCGGCGTCGAGCCGGCGGACCGTGACGAGGTCGCGGTACAGCTCCCGGTACTCGTCGTCGGTGAAGTCGACCGAGTACGTCACGCCGTCGTCGGTGGTGACGCTGTCGACGCGCTCCCCGTCGGGGGTGAGCAGTTGCACGAACCCACCGGCCGGTACGTCGGCCCCGGGTTCGCTCGTGCCCTTCGCCATCCGTGTCTCCCTGTTCCATCATCTGGGCCTGCGGCGGGTGTTGCCCGTCCGCGCGGCTGACCACGCTCCCGGCACCCGCCGGAAGCTGTATCGCCGCGCCTGGCCCGGGTGGGGTTGCCGCGCGGCGTTGTCAGCGGGGCAGGCCCCGCCGGGGAGCGACGGTCCCGCCAGGCGCCCCGCTGGTCGGCGAAGGCGACGGCGGCGGTGCCGTCGCCCCCCATCCTGACAGAGAACGTGAGTGCCACCACAGGTCGGGTCGATCACAGTCGGGAAATTCTCGCGAGCAATTGGTGGACTCCTTTGTCCGGTTAAGCACTTTTCGTGCGCTCACGAACGTACGAACGGCCGAGCTGTGCCGCTGCCGAACCGCGGATCCGTCGTTCACCTCAGCACTGGGACGGATAGCCGGATGCGATTTCGTTGATCTTCCGGCGGCCGGGATGCGGAGGAGGGTGCAGGTCGTGCCGGAGCCGGACGACGACGGACGCGTGCCGCCCATGAAGGTCCTGCGCAAGCGCCTCAACGGCGTCTACCGCGCCGACGGGCTGGCCGCGCCGACCCGGCGCTACATCCTGATCGTCGCGCTGCTGGTGGGACTCGCGTCGCTGCCCACCCTGGCCGCCATCACCGCCGGGCGCGACTGGATCGACCGGGGCCGTACCGGGGCGATGGACGTGCCGCTGCTGCCGCCCGCCTCGTCGGGCCCGGTGCGGCCCGGGCCGGGCGGCACACCGCAGGCCACCCCACCGGCCAGCAGCGGCACCGGCACGCAGCCGGGCGACACCGCGCCGTCCGGGGGCGCGGCCCCCGGACCGGCGCAGACGGGCGCGACCGGGCCATCCGGATCGGAGGGTCAGGGTCCGGAATCCGACATCGAACGGTACGGGCACAGCCGGCCCCAGCCGGGCCGCACTCCTTCGGAAGCCCCGAAGCCGGGCAGCGCACCATCGTCCGGCGGCGGACAGCCGAACGGCTCGCCCACCGGCGGCGGCAAACCCGATGGTTCCCCGTCGGGCGGCGGCAAGCCCAGCGGGTCGCCGTCCGGGGGCGGCAAGCCCAATGGGTCGCCGTCCGGGGGCGGTAAACCCGCAGGTCCCTCATCGGGTGGCAGCAAGCCCGGCAGCGGCAAGCCGGGCGGAGGCCAGAAACCTGGCACGCCAGCGCCGGGCGGAGGCCAGAAACCTGGCACGCCAGCGCCGGGCGAGGGCGGGACTCCCGGCACGCCAGCCCCGGGGGAGGGCGGGACTCCCGGCACGCCCACACCCGGCGGCGGCGAGAACCCGGGCACGCCGGCGCCGGGCGGCCCCGGCAACCCGCCGGGCGGCCCCGGCAACCCGTCGGGCGGCCCGGGCGAAACGCCGGGCCCCGGAGGCCCGGAGACACCGCCGCCGGGAGGCACCGAACCGCCGGGCCACACGCCGCCACCCATCGAGCCGCACGATCCACCCGGACCGGAGCCCTGGTGCACCGACGGCGGCGAATGCTGGACCCCTCCCGACCCCGCCAACCCCACCCCGGACCCCGACCCGCCCGTCGAGACATGGAGGTCAGGCATGGCCGAACGACCGCACAATCTGCGCTTCGCGACCGCCGCCGCGCGCGCCCACAACAGCCACCGGTTCAGCGGGTACGGCGACGACTGCGCGCAGGGCCGCCCGTACTGGGGCAGTCACCGGGCCGGGGACCGGCGGTGGGACGACTACCGCTGGCCCGGCTCCCGGGCGGGGCGGCACCACGCCGACCCGGACGACCCGCCGCCGTGGTGGTGAGTCAGGACGGGTCGTCGTTCAGCCGGTGCCGGTTGGCGTCGATCCAGGCGTCGATGGCCGCGGTGTCGTTGGGGTCGACGCCCTCGGAGATGAGCTGGGCCACCGCGGCCGTGGCCGGGCTGCGCCGCTCCCCGGTCGCGTAGAGGCGGGCGAACTCGTCGATCATCTCCTCGACCACCGAGCCCGCCTGCTCGACCGCCGCCTCGGGCAGGCCGCGCCGCCGGGTCGCGTACGCCGACCAGGCCCGGGTGACCCGCGGCAGCATCGCGGCGTCGTCCATGTCCAGTACGGCCCGGCGGTGCACCCAGTCCAGCAGGAACAGCCCGGCGACCGCGGGGCTCCAGCGCAGCGGGTCGGCGTCCGGCAGGCTCATCGCGTGGTCGAGGATCAGGCTGAGGCAGAAGTGCAGTGAGGACAGTTCGTCGTCGGTCTGGATCGCGCCGAGCCCGCCGCGCCGCGCCTCGGGACCGGCGAGGAAGTCGCGGATCAGCCGTTCGCGGTCCGGATGGGACAGTTCGTGCGGTTCGGGCAGCGGCGGGGTGGTCGCGGCCGGGAGCAGCGCCAGGCGGGCGGCCGCCAGCGCGCGGTCGGTCGCCAGGGACCCGTCGGACGGCAGGTCGCTCAGGCCGTCCGTGATCTGCAGGTGCCGACTCACCTCGACCCGGACGCGGCCCGGGTCCTCCTCGCGGAACCAGGTCAGCTCGTCGGTCGCGCACATCTCGCGTACCTGGCCGAGGATGCGCTGGGCCGGTCCGCCCACGAACACGTCCTTGGTGATGCCGATGTTGTGGTCGATCAGCGCCACGACCGCGTGGTCCGGGCCGCCGTCCTGGCTGTCGTCGTACGCGAACGTGACCAGATAGGACGTCTGATCTCCGTACACGTCGCCGTACGCGTAGCAGCCCGTCGGGTGGACCCGGCCCAGTTGTGCGCTCCACGCCGGTGCCTGGGCGCCGGGCCGGACGTCGGCGGCTCCGGCGGCGTCCGGGACCAGCGCCGCGAAGACCTCGCGGATCGTGGTGGCCGACGCGGTGCGGCGGCGGGCGGTCGCGGTGAGGAAACGGCCGACGAACTCGCGTACGGCCGCGGCGCGGTCCTGCTCGGCGACCGCGTAGACGCTGCCGAGCAGGGCGGTACCGAGCATCTCGGCGTCCAGGGCGCAGTCCAGCTTCGCCACGTCGCGGGCGGCATGCAGGACCGCTTCGTACGGAGTCTGGGGAGCCGCCATGCCGCTCAGCGTACCGGTCCGGGGGCGCCGCGCAGCTAGTCGGAACGCACCGCGATGAGCGCCTCCCGCGCCTGCGCGTACGCGTTGAGCACCTCGCGGACGGGCGCCACGACGTACTCGCGGGCCACCTCGGTGACCGCCGTGCGCAGCCGTTGCTCGGCCCGCCGCCGGGCGCGCCGGGCGCCCGCGGAGATCACCGGCTTGAGCAGCAGCGCCAGCAGCACGCCGAACACCAGCCCGCCGAGCAGCAGCAGGGTCGGCAGGGGGACCGTGCCGACCTGCGGGTAGTTCAGCCGTGGCAGGCCGAGCGCGCGGAGCCCGTACCCGATGATCAGCCAGCCGAGGCCGGCCAGCGCGGTCAGGGTGAGCAGCCACTGCAGCAGGCCCGCGGCGCGCCACCACAGCGGGGTGCGGCCCAGCCCGAGGTCGGTCGCGGCGACCGCGCGGTCCAGCGCGTCCGGCAGGTCGCCGGCGCGCGAGCGCGCGGCGGTGTTCAGCGGCGGTGCCCACACCGCGGGCAGCGGCGCGGCGGCCCGGGTCGCGACGGCCCGCACGCTGAGGGTCACGGCGGCGCGCTGCGCCGCACTCGCCTTCGGCAGGGAGGTACGGGCGACCGGCGCCGGCCCGTCCGGCGGCGTGTCGGTGCCCGGCTCCGGGTTGTCACCCCGGCCCGCCGCTGCGGTGCCCAGGTGCAGCCGCCGCAGCGGGTCGGGTCGCAGGCGGCTCAGCCCGCGCACCAGCGGCCATCCCGTGTTCGCCGCGGCCCGCTGCCGGTACGCGTTCCCGGCCGCCTCGGCGACCGCGGGCACCCCGGCCGAGGCGGCGAGGGAACCGGCGAGCTGGCGTACGGTCGCCCGGTCGACCTCGTCCTCGGCGGCCGGCGGCCCCATCGCGGCGGCCAGCTGCTCGCCCACGGTGTCGAGGTCACCGGCGAGCCGGCGCAGAGCCGCCTGCCGCCCGGCGACGGTCTGCTCCAGGGCGGTCCGCAGGTCGGCCAGCATGCCCGGCTGCTTCGCGGAGGTGGCCAGGACCGGAGCGCCGCCCAGGCCGTCCGCTTCGAGCAGCCGTTTGAGGTCGGCGACGACCAGGTCGGTGTCCGAGGAGGACAGCCGGTCGGCCTGGTTGAGCACGACGACCGTGATGTCGGCGTGCCGCCGGAACTGCCGCAGGTACGCCTCGTGCAGGATCCGGTCGCCGTACTTCTGCGGGTCGACCACCCAGATGACCAGGTCGACCAGGGCGAGCAGCCGATCGACCTCGAGCCGGTGGCCGCGCTCGACCGAGTCGAAATCCGGCAGGTCCAGCAGCACGAGCCCGTGCAGGGTGGCCTCGTCGTCGCCGTCGAGGGCGCTCTCCCGCAGGAAGCGCTGCCGGGGCAGCACGCCGATCCAGTCGAGCAGTTGGGAGGCGGGCTCCAGTGGGCCCCAGACGCACGCGTGCGCGACGCCGGTGGTGGGGCGGCGCACCCCGACGGGCGACAGCTTGAGCCGGGCCAGCGCGTTGAACAGGCTGGACTTTCCGCTGCCGGTGCTGCCCGCGAGCGCGACGACCGTGTGCTCGCGGGACAGGGCGAGCCGGTTGCCCGCCCGCTCGACGAGGGTGTGCGCGGCCACCAGGTCGTGGTCCGGCAGGTACGGGTCGACGGCCCGCAGGAACCGCCGCAGCGCCTCCAGCCGGTCGGCGATGCGTGCCGCGTCGACGGCCTTCAGGTCGTCGCCGGTCAGGGCGTCGCGGACCCGGTCCACCAGGTTCACGGCGTACCCGCCTCGGCGGGCGTCGGGGCGGTCAACGCGAGGTCCTCCCGGGCGCTTTCGACGTCGGCGGCGGCCCGGCGCAGCGCGGCGCCGGGTTCGGGGTCCAGGCCCACGGCGGCGGTCCGGTCGCGGTACCGGGCGGCCTCGGTGTCCAGCAGGGTGTCGACCCGGGACAGCAGGTCCGCGCGGGCCCGGGTGGCCAGGGTACGGATCACCTGGTCGCCGAAGATCGCTTCGAGCACCTTCTGGGCGGCCACGGTGGTGCCCGCGCCCACGGCGACCTCGAGCCCGGTGGGGATGAACGCGGTCGAGGTGAACACCGCGACCATGACGGCCAGTCCGGCGCCGTTCACCGCGTACGCGGCCCCGCGGGCCGTCGCCCGCTTGTCGCCGCCTTCGATACGCACCAGTTCGAGGACGAACTGCTGCCAGTCCCGGATCACCCGCTCCGCCCGTTCGGGCAGGTCGGCGGCGGGTTTCTGCAGTTCGGGCGCCAGTAGCGCGACCCCGGCCGGATGCGCCTGCCAGGCCGCGTACGCCTGCTCGGCCGCGTCGGCGGCGAGGCCGCGCAGCAGCGTGACGAGCTGGGATTCCAGTGCCATCTGCAGGTTCTGTCCCGGGGCGGGACGGCCGGTGATCGCGGAGACGATCCGGTCGCGCAGCCGCCCGACGCGCGACTCCAGGCTGCGCAGGAACTCGCCGGTGCCGAGGAACTCCTGCCAGCGGGCGAGCACCTCGCCGCGGAGCAGCCGCCCGTCGCGCAGCCCGTCCTCGACCGCCCGCCGCGCCGTCCGGTACGCCGCGGAGACCCGCTCCTCCAGTGCCGCCTTCGCGGCGGCCTGCTCGTCGGCGGCGGAGGCGAGGCCTTCCACGGCGGGGCGCAACGCGGCCAGGGCCCCGTCGAGGGTCTGCCGCACGACCGTGGCCCGCGCGGTCGAGTCGGCCGCGAGCTTCGCGAACCAGTCGTGCAGTGGTTGGACGACGTCCTCGGCCAGCAGACCCTGACCGTCGAGGGTGGTTTCGGGCAGCACGAACAGCGGCGCGGCGGCCATGTCGTGCGCGCCCAGCATCTCCCGCAGGTGTGCGGAGACCTCACCGGCGGCCTCGTCGGGCACCCGGTCGAGCACGAGCGCGATCACGGTGCCGCGCAGCCGCGCGGTGGTGAGCAGCTCCCACGGGACCGCGTCGGCGTACCGGGCGGCCGTGGTGACGAACAGCCACAGGTCCGCCGCGGCCAGCAGCTGGGCCGCGAGGGCCCGGTTGCGGTCCACGACGGAGTCGATGTCGGGCGCGTCGAGCAGGGCCAGCCCGGCGCCGAGGGCGGGCGCGGCGACCAGCTGCAGCGCGCCCGGGTCCGAGGTGGACTCGGTGGTCCGGGTCAGGCCGGGCAGCAGTTCCCCCTGCCGGAACCAGGCCAGGTCGGACGGGTGGCTGACCAGTACGGGCGAGCGGGTCGTCGGCCGCAGCACGCCAGCCGGGCTGACCGGCGCCCGGACCAGGCTGTTGACCAGGGTTGACTTGCCCGCGCCGGTGGAGCCGCCGACCACGACCAGCAGCGGGGCGTCGAGCCGGGTGAGCCGGGGCAGCAGGTAGTCGTCGAGTTGGGAGGCGAGCGCGGCGCTGACCCGTCCGGCCTCGTCGGCGGACGGCATGACCAGCGGGTACGCCGTACCGTCGAGGGTCTTCCGGAGGTGGTTGAGCGCGGTCGTGAGCGTCCCGACGGCGGCGGGTGGCTCGGCCGTGGGAGCCGCTGTGGCGGGCGCCGCCGCCTCGTCGGCGTCCCCGGACGCCGCGTCGTCGCCCACCGGGGGCGGCGGGGCGTCGTCGTCACTCATGTTCGTCGATGTCTTGACCGGGGCCGAGTTCCGTCTGGCGGTGGCCTCCGTCACCCGCACCTTGGGCTTTCGTCCTGCCGTGGGACCTTCGGGGTCAGGTGCGGGGGCGACGGCGGGCAGGGCCGACGGTCCGACCGCGTCACCGTGCGTCGTCACAGGGTAAAGCGTGCCCGATCTATGCATCGCAGACAACAGGTACCGCCCGGCCGTGACCGGACAGGTATGTCCCATTCCCGGACTTGCGCCGGGTAGGCTCAAGTTCGACTTGACGGTTGGCCCCGGCGTGGCATCATTGAGTCCGGTCCACTCAACTTGAGAGCGCATCCCTCGGGCGGCGCCCAACGGCCCGGGGACAACCAGGCCCGCAAGAAGCGAGGAAGCGAACATGGCACGTGCGGTCGGCATCGACCTCGGCACCACGAACTCCTGCGTCAGCGTTCTGGAGGGCGGCGAGCCCACCGTCATCGCGAACGCCGAGGGCTCCCGGACGACTCCGTCGATCGTCGCCTTCGCGCGCAACGGCGAGGTGCTCGTCGGTGAGGTCGCCAAGCGTCAGGCGGTGACGAACCCCGACCGGACCATCCGTTCCGTGAAGCGGGAGGTCGGCACCAACTGGTCGATCGACATCGACGGCAAGAAGTACACCCCGCAGGAGATCTCCGCGCGGGTGCTGATGAAGCTCAAGCGCGACAGCGAGGCGTACCTGGGCGAGCAGGTCACCGACGCGGTGATCACCGTCCCGGCGTACTTCAACGACGCGCAGCGCCAGGCCACCAAGGAGGCCGGCGAGATCGCGGGCTTCAACGTCCTGCGCATCGTCAACGAGCCCACCGCCGCGGCCCTCGCGTACGGGCTGGACAAGGGCTCCAAGGAGCAGACCGTTCTGGTCTTCGACCTCGGCGGCGGCACCTTCGACGTCTCGCTGCTGGAGCTGGGTGAGGGCGTCATCGAGGTCAAGTCGACCTCCGGCGACAACCACCTCGGCGGCGACGACTGGGACCAGCGGATCATCGACCACCTGATCAAGACGTTCCGCGGCGAGCACGGCATCGACCTGGGCGCGGACAAGATGGCGCTGCAGCGGCTGCGCGAGGCCGCCGAGAAGGCCAAGATCGAGCTGTCCGCCGCGACCACCACCAGCATCAATCTGCCGTACATCACGGCCGGCCCGTCGGGCCCGCTGCACCTGGACATGACGCTGAGCCGGGCCGAGTTCCAGCGCATGTCGCAGGATCTGCTGGACCGCTGCAAGGGCCCGTTCGAGCAGGCGATCAAGGACGCCGGGATCAAGGTCGCCAGCGTCGACCATGTGATCCTGGTCGGCGGCTCGACCCGGATGCCCGCCGTCAGCGACCTGGTCCGCCAGCTCACCGGCAAGGAGCCCAACAAGGGCGTGAACCCGGACGAGGTCGTCGCGGTCGGCGCCGCCCTGCAGGCCGGTGTGCTCAAGGGTGAG
The DNA here is from genome assembly GCF_004217545.1 of Krasilnikovia cinnamomea. NCBI lineage: Bacteria > Bacillati > Actinomycetota > Actinomycetes > Micromonosporales > Micromonosporaceae > Krasilnikovia > Krasilnikovia cinnamomea. Next base: position 2,955,760 of record NZ_SHKY01000001.1, on the reverse strand, counting down.
GTCAAGGACGTCCTGCTGCTCGACGTCACCCCGCTGTCGCTGGGCATCGAGACCAAGGGCGGCATCTTCACCAAGCTGATCGAGCGCAACACCACGATCCCGACCAAGCGCTCCGAGGTCTTCACCACGGCCGACGACAACCAGCCGTCCGTGCTGATCCAGGTCTTCCAGGGCGAGCGGGAGATCGCGGCGTACAACAAGAAGCTCGGCACGTTCGAGCTGACCGGCCTGCCGCCCGCGCCCCGCGGCGTGCCGCAGATCGAGGTCACCTTCGACATCGACGCGAACGGCATCGTGCACGTGGCCGCCAAGGACATGGGTACGGGCAAGGAGCAGAAGATGACGATCACCGGCGGCTCCGCGCTGCCGAAGGACGACATCGAGCGCATGATGCGCGACGCTCAGGACCACGCCGACGAGGACAAGAAGCGGCGCGAGGACGCGGAGACCCGCAACCTGGCCGAGCAGCTTCAGTGGCAGACCGAGAAGTTCCTCGCCGAGAGTGGCGACAAGCTGCCCGAGGACACCAAGGGCAAGATCAGTGATGCACTCGGCGACCTGCGCAGCGCGCTCGGTGGCACGGACATCGACAAGATCAAGTCCGCGCACGAGGAGCTGGCCAAGGTCTCCCAGGAGGCCGGTTCGCTGCTCTACGCCCAGCAGAGCGCGGACGCCGAGGGCGGTGCCGGTGCCGGCGGCGCGCAGGGCGGCCCCGGTGCGGGTGCGAGTGCGGGTGCGGCCGGCGCGGGTGCCGGTGGCGCCGACGACGTGGTGGACGCCGAGATCGTGGAGGACGACAAGAAGTGAGCACCGCGGACGACGAGAACGAACCTCAGGCGGCAGAGCGCGTCGTCATCCGCGACCGGCGCAAGATCGACCCGAGCGCGAAGGACTCCGCCGCCACGGCTCACAAGGCCAAGGAGTCCACGGGCGGAGGCGCCCACCGGGCCCCGGGCCAGGAGGACGACGACGCCGCGACGGGCGCGTTCGGTGCCGAACTGCAGGCGCTGCGTACCGAGCTGGAGGAGCGCACCCGCGACCTCCAGCGGGTGACCGCCGAGTACGCCAACTACCGCAAGCGGGTCGACCGCGACCGGGGTGCGGCGGCCGAGCAGACCATCGGTTCGGTGCTCGCCTCCCTGCTGCCGGTCCTGGACGACCTCGACCGGGCCCGCGAGCACGGCGACCTGGTCGGGCCGTTCGCGACCGTGGCCGAGGCGCTGACCGCGGCGCTCGGCAAGTACGGGCTCGCGGCCTTCGGCGAGAAGGGCGATCCCTTCGACCCGACCCGGCACGAGGCGGTGGCGCACCAGATGTCCGGGGACGTCACGGAGCCGACCTGCATCGAGGTCATGCGCCGCGGCTACACGCTGGGCGAGCGGCTGTTGCGGCCCGCCCTGGTCGCGGTCGCCGACCCAGCATGAAGATCGTTGGAGTCCCGCTCGCCGGAAGGTGGGCGGGACCGTCGGGTTGGAGGGGGTGGACTAGATGAGTTCGAAGGACTGGCTGGAGAAGGACTTCTACGCCGTTCTCGGGGTGGGCAAGTCCGCCTCCGCCGACGAGATCAAGAAGGCGTACCGGAAGCTCGCCCGCGAGCTGCACCCCGACCGCAATCCGGGCAACCGGGAGGCCGAGGAGAAGTTCAAGGCGGCCTCCGAGGCCTACGACGTGCTGTCGGACGACAAGAAGCGCAAAGAGTACGACGAGATGCGCTCGCTGTTCGGCTCCGGCGCGTTCCGCCGCGGTGCCCGTCCCGGCGGGGCGCAGTTCGACCCGTCGGACCTGTTCGGCAACTTCGGCGGCGCCGGTGCGCCCGGGGGCCCGGGTGACCGCCGGTTCGGCGGCGCCGGCTTCTCGGACATCTTCAGCTCGATCTTCTCCGGTGGCGGGGCCGGGCCCCGGCGCGGGCCGCAGCGCGGCCGCGACGTCGAGGCCGAGGTGACCCTCGACTTCGTGCACGCGGTGCAGGGCACCACGCTGCCGCTGACCCTGCGTTCGCCGGGGGTCTGCGACACCTGCCACGGCAACGGCGCCAAGCCCGGCACGATGCCCCGGACCTGCCCGGCCTGCCACGGCTCCGGCCTGATCTCCCGCAACCAGGGGTCGTTCAGCTTCTCGGAGCCCTGCCGGGAGTGCCAGGGCGCGGGCAGCATCGTGGACGTCAAGTGCCCCGAATGCCGGGGCACCGGCGGGGTCACCAAGAACCGGACGATCAACGTACGCTTCCCCGCCGGGGTCGCGGACGGCCAGCGCATCCGGCTTTCCGGCCGGGGCGAGCCGGGCGAGCGCGGCGGTCCCGCCGGTGACCTGTACGTGCAGGTCAAGGTGCGCCCCGACGACCTGTTCGGGCGCAGCGGCGACGACCTCACGCTCACCGTGCCGATCACCATCGCCGAGGCGGTGCTCGGCACCGACCTGCCGGTGCCGACGCTCGACGGCACGGTGACGTTGCGGGTGCCGCCGGGCACGCCGAGCGGTCGCAAGCTGCGGGCGCGCGGCAAGGGGGTCGCCCGGCGCGACGCCCCGGCCGGGGACCTGCTGGTCACGGTCGAGGTGCAGGTGCCCTCGACGATCTCCGACGAGGCACGCGACGCGTTGGAGACGTTCGCGAAGCTCACCCCACCCGCCGGGCGTGAGCGCATCGAGGCGCGACGGCGCCGCGTCGGCTAGGACCGGACAGCAGGAGGTGGGCACGTGTACGAAGAAATCCAGATCTCGGTGGAGCAGGCCTCCGACGCGAAGGTCCTGATCATTTCCGTCGCGGCCCGGCTCGCCGGGATGCACCCGCAGACCCTCCGGCAGTACGACCGGCTCGGGCTGGTGCAGGCCGGCCGGGCCGGCGGCGGTGGTCGCCGGTACAGCGAACGCGATGTCGCGCTGCTGCGTGAGGTGCAGAAGCTCAGCCAGGAAGAGGGCGTCAACCTCGCCGGGATCAAGCGGATCATCGGGCTGGAGCAGCTCGTGGCCGACCTGCAGCAGCGGATCGGCGAACTGGAGAGCCAACTGGACGACGCGTACACCCGGATCGCGCAGCTGGAGGCGGTCGGGCCGTACCCCGGGCGGGACCTGGTCCGCCAGGACCGTCCCTCGACCGCCTTAGTGGTGTGGCGCCCGCGCCGCAGCGCGGACCGCTGACGCGAGACGGCGGCGGCCCCCAGGGTGATCCCGGGGGCCGCCGCCGTCTCGTCGTGCGGCATGACCGAGTGGTGTCGGAGTGGTCAGCGGCGGCCGAACAGGCCCAGCCGGCGCGGGTGCCGGACGAGGCCGCCCTCGATCCACTCCTGGTAGTCGAACAGCTCGGGACGGGTCATCAGGACGCGGCAGTTGTGCGCCCAGATCGACATCGGCTCGTCGCCGACCTCCTCGGCACGCTCGACGTACTTCTTCAGGCGGCGCTTGCGCTGGCTCGACGCGTTCGGGCGTACGCCGTCGGCCGCGTAGATGTACATGCAGTGCAGCGCGAACCGGCGCGCCGGGCACTGCCGGTCCATCGCCAGCTCGAACAGGGTCGGCGCGAGCACGTCACCCGCGATGAGCAGATCCCAGTCGGGCGGCATCGCGTCCAGCGGAACGGCCTCCGGGTGGTATGCCCAGGCCTGGATCTCTTCCGGCCGCGGATCGACCGGGTTGGCGAATCCGAAGAATGTCGACTCACGCACGCTCACGCCGCCGCCCTCGCCATGCCGTGTACCGCACGGCGCACCCAGCGCCGTGAACTGCTTCATTAACAGGAAGTTGTCGCCGCGACACGTTAGCGCGACCAAACGGGCCTGCGGAAGGCCCCGGGATCACATTCCGGTACTGGGAAGTAGCACGGTGCTGCCTGCCGGCCGGAAAGGTCCTGCTTCGCGCCGGGTAGCGCTCAGTCGCCGGCCGGCAGCGGCTTCGGTGGGCGCCGGGTCGCGTTCATCCGCCGCCGCACCGCCGCCTTGAACCACGCGTAGTCGGGCAGCCGCGCCAGCAGCGGCCCGCTGATGACCGTGATGAGCACGTACGCGGTGGCCAGCGGCGCCAGCTTCGGCTCCAGGCCGGAGGCGACCGCCAGCCCCGCGATGACGATGGAGAACTCACCGCGGGGGATCAGGGCCAGCCCCGCGCGCAGCCGCCCGGGCAGGGCGATGCCGACCCGCCGGGCGGCCAGGTAACCGGTGAGGATCTTCGTGGCCGCCGTGAGCACGGCCAGGCCCAGCGCGGGCAGCAGCACGGCCGGCATGTCGGCCGGGTTCGTGGAGAGCCCGAAGAACACGAAGAACACCGCCGCGAACAGGTCCCGCAGCGGCGTCAGGATCTCCGTGGCGTGGTGGGCGACCGGCCCGGACAGGGCGATGCCGACCAGGAACGCGCCGACGGCGGCCGAGACGTTCAGCCGGGCGGCCACCCCCGCCACGAACAGCGTCAGGCCCAGCACGCTCAGCAGGAGCGCCTCCGGGTCGCGGACGGACATAAAGCTGGAGATGGCGTTGCCGAACCGCAGCGCCACCAGCAGCACGGCGGCCACGGTGGCGACCGCGACCGCGAGGGCCTGGACGCCACCGAGGATGCCGAGCCCGGCCAGCACGGCGGTGACCAGCGGCAGGTAGAAGGCCATCGCGAGGTCCTCGATGACCAGCACCGACAGGATGACCGGGGTTTCGCGGTTACCGAGGCGGCCCAGGTCGCCCAGCACCTTGGCGATCACGCCGGACGAGGAGACCCAGGTGATGCCGCCCAGCACCACGGCGGCCTCCAGGCCCCAGCCGAGCAGCAGCGCGAACCCCACCCCCGGCAGGGCGTTGAGCACCCCGTCGATGATCCCGGCGGGCGCGGCCGCCCGCAGGTTGCCGACCAGCTCGCTCGCCGAGTACTCCAGGCCCAGCATGACCAGCAGCAGCACCACGCCGATCTCGGCGCCGATCGAGATGAACTCCTCGCTGGCCGACAGCGGGATCAGGCCGCCGTGGCCGAAACACAGCCCGGCCAGCAGGTACAACGGGATCGGGGAGAGCCCCACCCGGCGGCCGAGGCGGCCGAGCATGCCGAGTGCGAACAGCACCGCGCCGATCTCGACGAGCAGCACCGCCGTGTCATGCACGGCGCGTCAGCCGCCGTTCTCGCCGGCCAGGATGGCGGTGACGCCGTCCAGGCCCTGGCGGGTGCCGACGACGACGACCACGTCGTTCGCCTCGAAGATGAAGGACGGGCCGGGCGAGGCGATCACCTCGCGGTCGCGCAACACGGCCACGATCGAGGCACCCGTACGGGTGCGGGCCCGCGTGTCGCCGAGCCGCCGGCCGACGAACATCGAGCCGGCCGGGATCGCCACCTGCTCGGTGAGCAGCCCGGCGGCCTGCTGGCGCAGCCCGGCGAGCTGACCCAGCATCAGTGAGGCGCCGAGCACGTCGGCCAGGGCCTCCGCCTCGTCGTCGGTGAGCGGGATCGAGGCGAGGCTGGCGTCCGGATCGTCCACGTCGTAGAGGACGAGGTCGCGGCGGCCGGTGCGGTGCGAGACCACTCCGACGGTGCGGCCCGACGACGTGACCAGGTCGTGCCGGACACCGATACCCGGCAGGGGGGTCTGTTCTACCCGTACACGCACCCGACAACGGTATCCGAACGCGGTGTGCTCTAGGCCCGCGCGGGCACCCGGTCGCCGGTCCGGGTCGGCGCGGCGGTGGTGGGCAGGGCGAGCGCCACGTCAGGATGGCCGGTTGTCGGCGGCGGGTCGGCGGCGGGCAGGGTGAAGGTGAAGCGGGAGCCGCCGCCGGGGTTGTCGTCCGCGGCGATGGTACCGCCGTGGCGGCTGACGATGCGGTGGCAGATGGCCAGGCCGAGGCCGGTGCCGGCGTAGGCGCCACCGGCGTGGGCGCGGTGGAAGTCGTCGAAGATCGCCTCGTGCTGCCCGGGTGGGATGCCGATGCCGTTGTCGGCGATGGTCACCTCGACGATGTCGTCGCGGCGGGTGCTGGTGATCTTCAGATGCGCAGTGACGCCGGGCGCGGTGTACTTGATCGCGTTGCCGATGAGGTTGTCCAGCAGCTGCCGGACCGCTCCGGCGTCGGCGTGCACGGGGTGGAGCCGGCCCGGCGCCAGCTGCGGGGCCGGTCGGCCGGCGGCGACCGCGGCATCCGCGCGGGCGGCGGTGACGTCGGCGACCAGGCCGGCGAGCTCGACCCGGGTGGGGGTCAGGTCGGCGTCGCGGGCGGCGGTGTACGCCAGCAGGTCGTTGATGAGTCCGCGCATGCGGGTGGCGGCGCGGGAGACCCGGGTGAGGCTGTCCCGGGAGCGGTCGATCGCGGGCTGTTCCGCCTCGAGGGCGTCGGAGGCGAGCTCGGTCCAGCCCTCGACGGCGGTCAGCGGGCTCTGCAGGTCGTGTGCCACGGCGCCGGCGAAGTTGACGAGATGGTCGCGGTGGCGGCGTTCCGCGGTGACGTCGTGGTAGAGCACGACGGCGCTGCGGCAGCCGTGCCCGTTGGGCAGCGGGGTGGCGGTCACCTGGACGATGCGGGCGTCGTGGTCGCCGGGCTTGTGGACGAGCAGGTCTTCGCCCTCGACATGGTCCCCGGCCAGGGCCCGGGTGTGCGGCAGTGCCTCGGTGGGGACCGGGGTGCCGTCGAGGCGGCGCAACCGCCGGTGCGCGTCACCGACCACCTCGACCTCGCCGAGCAGGCGTACCGCGGCAGGGTTTCGCAGCACGACCCGGCCCCGGCCGTCGACGAGGGACAGGGCGTCGCCCATCGAGTCGATGATCGCGCTCATCAGCGCGGCGTGCTGCCGGGCCTGCTCGCGCTGGTCCGCGAGCTCGCGGACCAGCCCCTGGCGCTCGTCGCGTCCGAGGGCCAGCGCGAGCGCGGCGACCGCCACCACGGCGAAGAGCACGTGCGCGGTCACCGCGCGTAGGTACGGGTCGGGGATGGTGGCCAGGGCGCCGTCCCCGCGCAGGGTGAAGGTGATCGAGGCCCCGGCGAGGACCAGGTTGTTCAGCACCACGAAACCGGTGTGCAGGCGGATGGCCGCCCAGGCGGTCACGGCGATCAGCGGGAGCCCGTTGTCGGACACCAGCCCGATCAGGTAGGCGATGAGCGAGCAGGTCGCCACGGCCAGGTACTCGGCGACCCGCCACGTGGGGATCAGCCGCAGGTCGCAGTCCGCGTCGCGCCACCAGCCGACCAGTGACCCGTGCCGCTCGCGGAAGGCGCTCATCGCCGGCCCGAACCACATCCCGGCGACGCCGATCACGACCGCGCTGGCGATGTCGCGGGTGATCCACGCGATGAACGACGACCCGGTGAGCTGCCCGGTGACCAGCCACATCCCGGCCTGGCTGGTGGTCGCGCCGGCGAGCACCGCGACCACGATCGTGCCCAGCACACACATCAGGTCCCTGGGCGTGGACGGCCGCAGGTGCCCACCGGCTCCCCACAGCGCCGGTCGCCATCGGGAAAGCAGCGCCGAGAATGCGACGACCTGCACGAGGTTGGCCAGGGCGAGGACCGCGCCGAGGGTCGGACCGGCTCCGGTCAGCGTGTTGCCGAGCAGGCCGATCGTGAACAGGGCCAGGGCGTCCACCCACCGCAGGCGGGCGCGCCGCTGGGCGCAGAACCAGACGACGGCGACCCCGGCGGCGGGCCACAGCAGGGCCAGGTGACTGCCGCTGACCACGGTCATCCGTCCGGCGGCGAAGGCGACCGCGTACACGGCGGCGAACCCGGCCGTGCGCAGGAGCGAGGCCCGGACGCTCATCCGGTACGCCGGTCCCGTCACCTCCGCCACCGCGGCCTCGTCACTTGCACTACCCGCCGCGCTCATGCGCCGCCCTCCCCCGGTTCCGAAAATGTCCGACGTTCCTATCGGCCGCTCGTCCGGGCCGCTGAGCGCCGACTTGAGGACTTTCGTCCAGATGTGGCGACGCTCACAGAGTCCGCGGGCCGTCCCGTTGTCGGGGTGGACGGCCGGTCTTAAGGTTGAGTGGAATACGCTCAAGTCTGCGGGCGCTGTACCCGGGCGGAATCACCGATCAGGGGAGCACATGAACGCCGAACGCCTCACCACCAAGAGCCGCGATGTGATCACCGGCGCGGTCGCCTCCGCCAGCACGCGCGGGCACGCCTCGGTCGAACCGTGGCACCTGCTGCTGGCACTGCTGGACACCGGCGGCTCGACCGCCCCCGGCCTGCTGCGCGCGGTCGGCGCGAACCCGGCCGAGATCCGTCGCGTCGCGGCCCGCGCGGTCGAGCAGATCCCCTCCGCCCGCGGCGCCAGCATCGCCGAGCCCAGCCTGTCCCGCGAGTTCGTCAACGCCATCGGCGAGGCCGAACTGATCGCCAAGCCGCTCGGCGACGAGTACATCTCCACCGAACACCTGCTGGCGGGGCTGGCCCGGGTGGGCGGCGCGGTCGGCAAGGCGTTGCGCGACGCCGGCGCCACCGAGGAGACGCTCGTGGCGGCGTTCCCCTCCGTACGTGGCGGCGACCGGCGGGTGACGACCCAGGACCCGGAGCAGACGTACCAGGCGCTGGAGAAGTACAGCGTGGATCTCACCGCGCTGGCCCGCGAGGGCAAGATCGACCCGGTGATCGGCCGGGACGCCGAGATCCGCCGGGTCGTGCAGGTGCTCTCGCGCCGTACCAAGAACAACCCGGTCCTGATCGGTGAGCCCGGCGTCGGCAAGACCGCGATCGTCGAGGGCCTGGCCCAGCGCATCGTGGCCGGGGACGTGCCCGAGACGCTGCGCGACAAGAAGCTGGTCTCGCTCGACCTGGGTGCCATGGTCGCCGGGGCGCAGTACCGCGGCCAGTTCGAGGAGCGGCTCAAGAGCGTCCTCGAGGAGATCCGCAACTCCAACGGCCAGGTCGTCACGTTCCTGGACGAGCTGCACACGGTCGTCGGCGCGGGCAAGGGCGAGGGCTCGATGGACGCCGGCAACATGCTCAAGCCGATGCTGGCCCGCGGCGAGCTGCGCATGGTCGGCGCGACGACCCTCGACGAGTACCGCGAGCACATCGAGAAGGACCCCGCCCTGGAGCGGCGCTTCCAGCCCGTCGTGGTCGGCGAGCCCACGGTCGAGGACACCATCGGCATCCTGCGCGGCCTCAAAGGCCGGTACGAGGCCCACCACCGGGTCCAGATCACCGACGCCGCCCTGGTCGCGGCCGCCAGCCTGTCGGACCGCTACATCAGCGACCGGTTCCTGCCGGACAAGGCCATCGACCTGATCGACGAGGCCGCCTCCCGGCTGCGCATGGAGATCGACTCCCGGCCGGTGGAGCTGGACCAGCTCCAGCGCCAGGTCGACCGGATGCGGGTGGAGCGGCTGGCGCTGGGCAAGGAGACCGACCCCGCGTCGGTCGCCCGCCTGGAACGCCTCGAACGCGACCTGGCCGACCGCGAGGAGGAGCTGACCGCGCTCACCGCCCGCTGGGAACGCGAGCGCGGCGGCCTCAACCGGGTCGGCGAGTTGAAGCAGAAGCTAGACGAGATGCGGGTCGAGCTGGAACGCGCCCAGCGCGACGCCGAGTGGGAGAAGGCGTCCCGGCTGCAGTACCAGGAGATCCCCGCCCTGGAGCAGGAGCTGGCCAGCGCGTCGGAGGCCGAGGAGGAGAAGGCCGAGCCGCCCATGGTCAAGGAGGAGGTCGGCGCGGACGACATCGCCGAGGTGATCTCCTCGTGGACCGGCATCCCGGCCGGCCGGATGATGGAGGGCGAGACCGCCAAGCTGCTGCGCATGGAGGACTCGCTCGCAGCCAAGGTGGTCGGCCAGCGCGAGGCCGTCGAGGCGGTCGCCGGTGCGGTGCGCCGGGCCCGGGCCGGCGTCGCCGACCCGGACCGGCCCACCGGCAGCTTCCTGTTCCTCGGCCCCACCGGCGTCGGCAAGACCGAGCTGGCCAAGGCGCTCGCGGGCTTCCTCTTCGACGACGAGCGGGCCATGGTCCGCATCGACATGAGCGAGTACGGCGAGAAGCATTCCGTCGCCCGCCTCGTCGGCGCCCCGCCCGGGTACGTCGGCTACGAGGAGGGTGGCCAGCTCACCGAGGCGGTGCGGCGCAGGCCGTACTCGGTGGTGTTGCTGGACGAGGTGGAGAAGGCCCACCCGGACGTCTTCGACGTGCTCCTGCAGGTCCTCGACGACGGGCGGCTCACGGACGGCCAGGGCCGTACGGTCGACTTCCGCAACGCGATCCTCGTGCTCACGTCCAATTTGGGCTCCTCGGTGGTCTCCGACTTCACCCTGAGCGACGAACAGCGGCGCGACGAGGTCATGGCGGCCGTACGGGCGCACTTCAAGCCCGAGTTCCTCAACCGGCTCGACGACATCGTGGTGTTCCACGCGCTGACCGCGCAGGACCTGGCGGCCATCGTGGACATCCAGCTGGCTCGGCTGCGCGGCCGGCTGGCGGACCGGCGCCTGAGCCTGCGGGTCACCGACGCCGCGGTGCACTGGCTCGGCGAGCACGGCTACGACCCGATCTACGGGGCCCGGCCACTGCGCCGCCTGGTGCAGTCGGCGATCGGCGACGCGCTGGCGAAGGCGCTGCTCGGAGGTCAGATCGTCGACGGTGACACCGTCAGCGTCGACCTCAACGACGCCAAGGACGGACTGTCGGTGAGCCGCGGCTGAGTTCGTGGACGGAACGAGGGCCCTGCCGGTGCGGCAGGGCCCTCGTCTCGTACGGTCAGTGCTTCTGTTCCCGGCGCCGGTAGGCGTGCGTCATCAGGATGTCCGTGAGGGAGTGTTCCCCCTCACGGGACCAGATCCGGATCCCGTCGCGGATCAGTTGATAACGGACGTCGGTATACCGGGTCTTCGTGTCGTCATGGTGCACGACGGTCAGCGTGTCGGCGTGTGGCATGGGACTCACCGGTCCTTGTCAGGTCTGGGGCGGCCGCGGCATGGTCACGCGGCTCGCGTAATGGCGAAGGTGCCCGGATCCGGTCAGCCTGGGCCCCGGCGGTCTGTGGGCGGGGGCGGCGACCTGGGCGGACAACGGGCGCCGTCGGGGAGGTCTCCTGCCGACGAGGCGCCACGAGTACGCAGTTTACGGGCCGGGAGTTGACGCTGTCGCCCCTCGATCGAGCGATCCGTTGCACACAGGCCCGATTCGCTCCGTTGGCGTCCTTCGTTACGGTGCGCGAACCGGCGGTCGCGGGCGTAGCGTCCGAACGGTACCGTCAGTGGATCAAGGAGGGATCTTCGTGGCCGTTCCCATGTATCCACAAGCACCGGCGCCGAGGACGCGACCGGGGCTCGTCACCATCTCGTCCTATCTGCTGTACGCGACCGCTGCGCTGTCCCTGATCGGCGCCGTGATCACGCTCAGCGGCGTCGGAACGATCACCAAGGTCTACCGCGAGGCGTACCAGGGCACCGCGGCAGAGGGCACCGAGACCGTGGCCGTGGTTGCCAGCGTCATCGGACTCGTGGTCAACGTGCTGTTCGCTGCGGCGCTCGCCATCCTGGCCATCTTCAACGGCCGTGGACGGAACGGGGCCCGGATCACGACCTGGGTGCTGGGCGGCGTCGCGCTGTGCTGCAGCGGGGTCGGCCTGGCGGGCACGGCGGTCTCCAGCTCCCTGAACGTCGACACCGGTGGTAGCGCGGGGCCCAGTTCGCGCGAGCTGGAGCGCCGGCTCAGCGAGGAACTGCCTTCCTGGTACATGCCGGTCACCACCATCCTCTCGGCGCTGGGGCTGCTCACCCTGCTGGCCGCGTTGATTCTGCTGGCCCTGCCCGCGTCGAACGCGTACTTCCGGGCGGCGCAGCCCGCGTGGGATCCGTCGCTGCCGTATCCCGCCTACCCGGGGTATCCCATGGCGCAGCCGCCGTATCCCGGCCAGCCGCCGTATCCCGGCCAGCCGACGAATCCCGCGCAGCCGCCCTATCCGGGCCAGCCGATGCCGGGCCAGCCGATGCCGGGCCAGCCGATGCCGGGCCAGCCGTATCCGGGCCAGCCGGTGCCCGGCCAGCCGATGCCGGGCCAGCCGACGTATCCCGGTCCGGAGCCCACTTCGGGTGGGATGGGATATCCCGGCCAGGCGCCCTATCCCGGGCTCGGCCAGCCGGCAGGGCCGGCTCCGGAGGCGACCCCGCCCGGTGGTGTGGTACCGCCGCTGCCAAATCCACCGCTGGCATCCGGGCCGGAACAGCCGCTCTCGCCCGGGTCGGACCAGCCGCTCTCGCCCGGGTCGGACCAGCCGCCGTCGCCCGGTCCGGCACCGGGCGCGGCTGCGCCCGGCGCTGCGGGGGAGGCTTCGACCGGCGACGGCTCGCCCACCGACAACTCGCCCACCGGTAAATCGACCGGCGACGGCTCGCCCGGGGCGGAGCGCAAGGATCGGCCGGGACCGCCCGCCGATCCCACGGCCCAGCCCTGAGCACCGGAGGAAGGGCGGCGGCGAGGCCCGACCCCGGGTAGGTTCGGGGCCGCAACGCATCACCCGGGGAGCCGTCACATGTCGTACCAAGTCCCGCCGCCCGTCGCCGTGCCCACGGTGCCGGCGGCCCCTGCGTCGCGTCGCCGGCCGGTGTCGGTGACGCTCGCGGCGGTCCTGCTCGGCCTGATGGCTCTGGCCGGCCTCGCGTACGCGATCACCACGATCGCGATCGCCCCGGGCGTCGTGACCCGGTTCCGCGACGCCGCCCAGGGGGCCGCCAGCGCGGAGGTCGACGGCTTCGCGTCCGTGGTGTGGATCGGGGCCGCGGTCGGCGCGGTCGTCGCGGTGATCCTCTTCGCGCTGTGCGTGGTGCTGGCGCTCGGGTTGCGCCGGGGCAGCAACGCGGCCCGCATCGGCACCTGGGTGGTGTCCGGTCTGGGGCTGCTGGCCGGGTTCGGTTCCCTGATCATGGTGCTCGTACAGCGCAGCGGCGAGGGTGACCCGGGGTCGCTCGGTGCCGCGCTCAGCGGCGCCTACCCGGACGGGTGGATCGGCCTCAACGTGACCGCGGCGGTCGCCCAGATGGTGGGCTACCTGATCGTGGCGGGCCTGCTGCTGGCCGCGCCCGCGTCGTTCTTCGGCCGGGGCCCGGAGGCTACCGGTGGCGCCACCGCGGGCACTGCCGCGCCGGGCTCGCCGTACGGTCACGGTGTGCTCATTGGCCATGGCGCGCCCTATGGGACCGGTGCGGGAGCCTATGGCACTGGTTACCCGCCGGTTGCATCCATAACGCCCACGCCGGGGCAGGACGACGAATTCTGGTCGCGTCCGTCGGCTTGAGTGGCCGAGGCATCGACGTTTGTGGGTCACCCGAACGGGTATCGTTTGACGCCGAAGGATGCCGTTGCGTCGACTGTCCGGATGTCTCCCGCGTGCCTACTCGGGGTCGTTCCGCCCGCTGGACGGACAGATGTTTGTCAATGTTGTGTAAGTACTGAGGATTCGATCTGAGGATGCTGAGAGCGTCCGGATAACCCGGCGCTGGTACGAGAACCCGCTTTGAGCTGCCTCTATGGTTGCTGGAGCCCTTTCGGTGGGCCTACAGTAAACAACACTTACAGATCCGGGATGGCAATGCTGAGGGTCTATAGTTCCCTTTCGGCCCGGGCAGGGCGGTACGTTCCGTTCCCTTCCAGCCAGTACCCTCGATGTCATGGAAGCGCACCACGACCTGCGTAAATTCATCACTGAAACGACCGTCGCGCAGAGTCGTCGCGTGCTTTCATCGGGTCGTGCAGCGTTGTGTGACGGTGGCGATCCGGACAGTGCGACCACGCCTCACAGCGCGGTTGTACGAATGCAGAGTGTGTCGATCCATAGGGGCGCGGATCGACACATCGACAATGTGGGGCGTCTCACTCCCCCGGTGTGGATCGAGAGCCCGACAGCGATGGACAGCGACCAGACGGCTGCTGAGGCGTTGCAGGAGGCAGGGACCGAAGTCGGTGTCGAGGTAATGGTCGATCGGAGAACTGAAGCGACCGCCCGGGTCGCCGGCTCGGCGTCCCGATCGGCTGACCCGACGACCGATCTCGGCCTTACGGCCTGAAAGTTAGCCGGTTCGTTCCTGCCCACATGCAGGAGAATCGATGCAGTTGGTGGAAGGATGGAGATCGTGGGAACTGCGTTGGCGGAAATGACAATGCCTCAGATCTCGCCGCTTGCCGGCGAGCCAATTGAACGTGCCGACGCCGAGCGTCTGGCGGGAGTGCTCAAAGCACTCGCCGACCCCGCACGGCTGCGTCTACTCAGCCTCATTCAGTCCGCAACGGACGGCGAGGCGTGCGTCTGTGACCTGACCGCCCCACTGGGCCTGTCGCAGCCGACCGTCAGCCACCACTTGCGGATCCTGACCGAGGCGGGTCTGCTGGAGCGTGAGAAGCGCGGTGTGTGGGCGTACTACCGCCTGGTGCCGACGGCCATCGCGACCATCGCCGACCTGCTGACCCCGCCCCGCAAGCGGGCCACGAAGAAGGCGCGCTGACCGGAAGCCGACGCCTGGCGTCACCCCGACCAGCGTGACGCCAGGCTGGATCGCGAGACCTCCAACAAGTCCACCCCCGAGGACCCGAGGAGCTTCCGGTGAACTACGTACCTGGTGACCTGCGCGACCAACTGGCCCATGTGGGCTACGACGTCGTCCAGGCCGGCCTGGTCTGCGGATCGGGCGGAAATCTGTCCGCCCGCGTGAACGACGACGACGCCTGCTGGGTCACCGGAGCCGGTGCCTGGCTCGACCGGCTCAGCCGGGTGACCTTCGCAGCCGTACGGATCTCCGACGGCTCGCCGACGGTGATCGGGGCCGTGCCGTCCGGCGTCGCGCCCACCAGCGAACTGCCCCTGCATCTGGCGCTGTACCGGGCCCGGCCCGACGTGAACGCCATCGTCCACCTGCACCCCCAGACCGTCCTGCTGCTCGACGCGTTGGGGGAGCACGTCCGCCTGGTCACCACCGACCACGCGTTCTACCTGCGCCGGGTCGTCACGGTGCCGTTCCGCCTGCCCGGCGGCGGCGAGCTCGCGGCGCTGACCGCGGCCATGGCGGCCGACGGCACCGACTGCCTCGTCCTCAGCCAGCACGGCTGCGTGGTGCTGGCCGACAGCGTGGAGCTGGCCCACAAGCGGGCCCGCAACCTGGAGGAGGCCGCCGCGCTGACCTACCGGGCGCTGGCGGCGGGGCGTCTGGACAGCCTCCGCGAGTGCCCGGAGGAGTTCCTCGACCGCCTCGCCGGTTCGGCCCCGGTGACCGTCTGACGGGTCGACCCGGGCGTCAGGCCCGGTGGTCGCCGCGGTGGTGCGGGCGCTGTTCGTCCTCGTCGTCGCCGCGGATCGACTCGGCCAGTCCGGCGATGCTCGCCGCGGCCACGACCCCGATCGCGGCCGCGGCGTCCGGCTCCTCGGGGGCGGGGCCGCGCCGCTTGGCCCGGCGCTCGCGGAGAATCTCGATGAAGATCGGCAGGACCGAGATCGCGATGATCAGCGCGACCACGGGCAGGATGTAACGGTCGATCTTGTCGCCGATCGCCCGGTGGATCTGGTCCGCCAGCAGATAGCCCACCAGCAGGATGCCGTCGACCCAGACGATGGCGCCGACGATGTTCCAGACCAGGAACTTGCGGGCGGGCATGCCGAGGGTGCCCGCGACCGGGTTCAGGAACGTCCGGACGATCGGGATGAACCGGGCCAGGACCACCGCCTTCGCCGGACCGAACTTCTCGAAGTAGTACTCGGCCTTCTCCACGTACTCTTTCTTGAAGATCTTGGAGTTGGGCCGGTCGAACATCTTGCGGCCGTATCGGGCCCCGAGCCAGTGGCCGAACTGGGCGCCGACGATCGCGCAGATCGGCCCGCCGATCAGCAGCCCGGCCAGGGAGAGCTTCGTACCCGAGCCGAAGATCGATTCGGCGACGGGTGACGCCGCGATCCCGGCCAGGAACAGCAGCGAGTCGCCGGGGAAGAAGAAGCCGACGAGCAGGCCGGTCTCCGCGAAGAGGATCGCCCACACGCCTACCAGGCCGAAGGTTTGCAACAGCTCCTTCGGGTCCATCGGGTTGAGGGCGAGCTGCTCGGACAGGGCACGGAAGGTCACGCAGTGCAGGGTACCGGGACAGGCTGAGTGCCCGCTGTGCTCCGTCTGGGTGGCACGCGGCGTCCGTCCGCGGAATGTGACGGCTATCTCAGTGCCGTCGGCCGACGGCTTGCCCGCCTGGGCCGCGGAGATTCCGGACTACGGCCGCGCTGACTCAGCGGTAGTCGTCGTCGAACGGGACCTCCTGGGCCTGCTCCTGCGCGTCCCAGTCGGGCGCCTCCAGGTCCTCGGGGGCGCGTGGCTCGGCGGCGTCGTCCCACCGGGGATCCGCGACCGCGGCCTGTTCGGCGGCGTCGGCTTCCGGGGCCTCCACATCGAGGCGGTGCGGCTGGGTCATCGTCGGCTCCCTCCGGTGGGGCGGACTGCGTCTTCCACGGTACGACCGCTGTGGCGCCGTGCGGAGCCCGATCCCGCCGGATGGGCACCGGGAATCGGGGCGATTTCCCCCGGCCCCGGGGGCTGCGGAATACTGCCTGCTGGAGGACAGCGCGGTCCTGCCCTCTGGCACCCCGGTCGTACGCACGAATCCGTACGCAAGATCAAGGAGATCACCGATGCCCATCGCTTCCCCTGAGGTCTACGCCGAGATGCTCGACCGCGCCAAGGCCGGCGCGTTCGCGTACCCCGCGATCAATGTGACGTCCTCGCAGACGCTGAACGCGGCCCTGCAGGGCTTCGCGGAGGCGGGCAGCGACGGCATCATCCAGATCTCCACGGGTGGTGCCGAATACGTCTCCGGCCCGACCGTGAAGAACATGGTCACCGGCGCGGTCGCGCTCGCCGAGTTCGCCACCGAGGTCGCCAAGCACTACCCGGTCAACATCGCGCTGCACACCGACCACTGCCCGAAGGACAAGCTCGACGGGTACGTACGCCCGCTGCTGGCGATCAGCAAGGAGCGGGTCGCGGCGGGCAAGGCCCCGCTGTTCCAGTCGCACATGTGGGACGGCTCGGCCGTGCCGCTGGATGAGAACCTCCGGATCGCCGAGGAGCTGCTGGCCCAGGCCGCCGCTGCGAAGATCATCCTCGAGGTCGAGATCGGCGTCGTGGGCGGCGAGGAGGACGGCGTCGTCGGCGCGATCGACGAGAAGCTGTACACCACCGTCGAGGACGCCATGGCCACCGTCGCCGCGCTCGGCACGGGCGAGAAGGGCCGCTACATGGCCGCCCTGACCTTCGGCAACGTGCACGGCGTGTACAAGCCGGGCAACGTCAAGCTGCGCCCGGAGATCCTCAAGGAGATCCAGGAGGCGGTCGGCGCCAAGGTCGGCAAGGAGAAGCCGTTCGACCTGGTCTTCCACGGCGGCTCCGGCTCGCTGCTCTCGGAGATCCGCGCCGCCCTCGACTACGGCGTGATCAAGATGAACATCGACACCGACACCCAGTACGCCTTCACCCGGCCGGTGGCCGACCACATGTTCAAGAACTACGACGGCGTCCTGAAGATCGACGGCGAGGTCGGCAACAAGAAGACCTACGACCCGCGCGCCTGGGGCAAGCTCGCCGAGAACGGCCTGGCCAAGCGCGTCGTCGAGGCCGCCGAGCACCTGCGCTCCGCCGGCACCACGTTCGCCAAGTAACCGACCCGGTCGCGGCCGGTCCCCGTACGCGGGACCGGCCGTTCCGGTGTTGCGACCCGCCACCGCGACCTGGGTACGATCGTCCGGTTATCGACCGGTGGTAGGTGATCGTGCTCGGCATCGAGGGCTATGAACCCGAGTGGCACCACGACGCCGAGGCCCTCGCCGCCGTCCACCGTCAGCGCTTCACCCGGATCATCGGCCGGGAACTGCTGGCGGGCTGGCTGATGTGGGACATCTCCGCCCGTGGCTGGTTCGCCGACGGCCCCGTGA
This sequence comes from Krasilnikovia cinnamomea, assembly GCF_004217545.1. Lineage (NCBI taxonomy): Bacteria > Bacillati > Actinomycetota > Actinomycetes > Micromonosporales > Micromonosporaceae > Krasilnikovia > Krasilnikovia cinnamomea. Next base: position 2,937,910 of record NZ_SHKY01000001.1, on the reverse strand, counting down.
TCCTCGGCTTCGCCGGCCCGAACGGTCTCGGCGGCGCCAACGTGGAGATCACCCACCGCAAGTTCGACGAGTGCGCGATCACCTGGAATCAGGTCGACATGACCGCGCCGATCGACTGGTTCGGCACCGGGATCCAGCTCGACTGGCGCGCCGACCCGCACGGTGCACTGCGCCGGGCCCGCGGGCAGGTGCTGCGCGAGGTCAACATCATCGAGCGGATCACGGTCGCCGAATGGCTGCCCCGGGTGCTGCACGCGGTGGAGTTCCGCTTCGACCGGGCCCGGCTGGCCGTCTACAACGCGATGGACGAGAACGGGCTGACCGACGTACCCGACGTCGACCTGCCCGTACACAGCTGGCGGCGGGTCCGGGTGGCCTAGCCGGTCAGGGCTGTCATCGCCTCGTCGAGGGAATCGGTGACCACGACCAGCTCGGACTGATCGCCGTGCGGGGAGCGGGCCAGCAGCGGGCGCAGCAACTGCTCGACCGGCAGCCCGGACCAGTGCGCCGAACCGAGGAACACGAACGCTCCGCTGGGGCCGTCCGTGCGGTAGAAGGTCTTCGTCGCGGCCTGGAACACCTCCTGCACCGTGCCCGCCCAGCCGGGCGCGAACACGATGCCGCCGCGGGACAGCCGCAGGATCGAGTCCTCGCGTACCGCGTTGGAGAAGTACTTGCCGATCTGGCCCGCGAAGAGGTTCGCCGGCTCGTGGCCGTACAGCCAGGTGGGCAGCGCGAGACCGCCGTGGGTCAGTCGCGCGACAGCGTCCCCCGCCGCCGGGGGCGGGTACTCCGCACGCACCCGCAACGCCGCCGCCGTGTACGGATCGTGATCCCGGAAGTCCGGAGCCACCGCCAGCAGGTCGATCGCCGCCGCCAGCTCCGCCTCGGAGCGGCTGGCGAAGTAGGCGCCGAGGTTGGCCGCCTCCATCACCCCCGGCCCGCCACCGGTGATCACCAGGCGGCCCGCGTTGGCCAGCCGCCACGCCAGCGTCGCGGCCATCCGGTACGCGGCCGACCCGCGTGGCTCCGCGTGACCGCCCATGATCCCGACCGCGCCGCTGATCCCCACCGTCCCGTCGGGCCCGTGCGCCCGCACCCAGGCGTTCAGGGCCTTGCCGAGGGCGTTGTCGATGCCCGCGTCGTGCAGCCGCTGCGCCAGCGCCTCGCGGATGTCCGGGGTCGCACCGCCGTGCTCGCCGAAGTGGTCGTAGACGACCGTGTCGTACATGCCCGCGAAGCCGTGCCGGTCGAAGCCGAACGACAGGTCCTCCGGGGTGTAGAGCTGCGCCGGGTGCGTCGGGTACGGCCGGGCGTCGAACGGCGGGATCAGGTGGGCGCCGCGGCGGATCAGGTCGATCTCCACCTCGGCGGAGAGCAGCCGGCAGCCCACGAAGAGGGTGCCGTGGACGTCCACCCCGCTCAGGTCGGGCGGGTCCTGATCCAGCCGCAGGCCCAGCACGATCAGGCGGGCGAGTGAGCCCCGGGCCAGGTGCCCGTCGAACTCGGCGCGCGACTCGATCTCGTACGCGGTGGCGTCGAACGGAGTCTCGTCGCCGAACACGGGTTGAAGTGGATCACCGGGCACTCCTAGGAGGTTAGCCCCCGGCGGCGTCGGTCCGGGGCGGGCGGGTTGAATGGGTTCATGCAGAACCTGCTTCCCGAGCCGCCCGCCACCCGCCTGCCCGCCGACGACGAGGCGGACAAGGCCCTCGCCGAGGCCCGACAGGCCGGCACGGACGACGCGTACGAGGGGGTCGCCGCCCGGTTCCCGGCGTACAGCGGCGGCTGGGCCGCGCTGGCCGAGAGCGCGCTCGCCGCCGGGCGCACCGTGCCCGCGTACGCGTACGCCCGCACCGGGTACCACCGTGGCCTGGACGCGCTGCGTCGCAACGGCTGGAAGGGGCACGGCCCGGTCCCGTGGTCGCACGAGCCGAACCGGGGCTTCCTGCGCTGCCTGTACGTGCTGTCCCAGGCCGCGGCCACGATCGGCGAGTCCGACGAGGCGGCGAGGTGCGCCCAGTTCCTGCGCGACAGCGACCCGGCCGCCGCCGACGCCCTGAGCTGACGCGAGCGGCCGCGGCCCGCCTACAGGCCCTCGGCCACCGCTGCGGCGATCTTGAGCCAGGCGTCCCGGGTGTTGGCGGACAACTGCCCGTAGCGCAGCGGCTCACCCGAGTCGATCAGCCGCTCGTACGGTGCCAGCAGCACGGCCCGGGTGCGCGCCGCGAAGTGCCGCTGGATCGCCGGCAGGTCGATGTCCTTGCGGGTCGGCGGCATCGACACCACGCTGACCGCCTGCCGTACCAGCCGCTGGCGGCCGCTCTGCTCCAGGTGGTCGAGCATGCGCGCCGCCGTCTCGGCCGAGTCGTTACGCGCGGACATCGTGATGACGAGCTGGTCGGTGGCGTCCATCGCCGCCTGCCAGTTCTGCGCCCGCACGTTGTTCCCGGTGTCCACGAAGATCAACTTGTAGAACCGGCTGACGATCTCCCGGATCTCGGCGAACGCGCTGGCGGTCAGCATCTCACCCGCGGTCGCGGACTCGTCCGAGGCCAGCACGTCGAACATGCCCTCGCCCTGGGCCCGGACGTACTGCGACAGGTCGCCGACCCGCCCGTGCGAGCCCCGGAACAGGTGCAGGTCACGCATCATGTCGCGGACCGTACGGGCGTGGAAGTCCTGCTGCGCCCGCATGCCGAGCGTGCCCTGGGTCTCGTTGTTGTCCCAGGCCAGCACGTATCCGCCGCGCTTCTGACCGAACGTCATGGCCAGCAGCAGCACCGCGACCGTCTTGCCCGCACCGCCCTTCGGGTTGACCACGGTCACCTGCCGCAGACCACCGAAGTTGCGCCGTACCTTCTCGACGTCCTGCTTGTATTCCAGCTCGCGCTTGCCCGGGGCCAGCCGGAGCAGCCCCATGGTGCCCTTGGTGACGATCGCGCGGGCGCCCATCGTGGCGGTCGGCTCGGGCGGCTTGGCCAGTCGGCGCCGGGCGAACTCCTCGGCCGTCGGGGTCCCGTCGGAGACCCACGGCAACTGCTGGAAGGGGTCCATGGTCGGCTGCTCGCCGGCCTGCGGCTGGTGCACCTGCGGATGCGGCGGCACGGCCCGCGGGTCCACGGCCGGGGGGTACGGGCCGGGCGGCGGCTGATGGGGTGCCCGGGCGCGGGGGTCACCCGGCTGCTGATCGGCCGGCCAGTGCTGGGGACCCGGGGCCTGCGTCCCGGGCACCCCATATCCGTGCTGCCCGTGCGGGTGCGGGACCTGTCGGCCGACTCCGGATCCTCCCTGCTGAGCCGGTTGCGCGCCGGGCCCCGAGGGGGTCTGACCGGCTTCCGATGCGGCCTGCGAAGGTCCCGGCCGCGTTTGAGCGGTGGATCCCTGCGGCCCGGACTGGACCGGCCGGGCCGGGTGGGCGGCGGACCCAGCCTGCGCTGACGGATCGGCGGTGGTGGGCCGGGCGGGCTGGGGCTGCGGTGCGGGAGGAACCGGACCCGGCCGGTAGACCGGGCCGGCCACCTGCTCCGCCGTGGGAGCCGGGCCACGCCGCGGGCTCACGGTCGGATAGTGCGTCGCCCGGTCGCCGCCGAGATATGCCCCGCCCGCACGTTCCTGCGCCGCGGTTCCCCGCTGCACAGATTCTTGCTGCGCCGGTCCTTGCTGCGCCGGTCCGGGTTGTGCCGGTCCCGTTTGCCCGGTTTCGGGCTGTCCGGTCACTGGTTGCGCATGACGCGATTGCGCGCGCCCGGATTGCGCTGTTCGTGGGTCGGTGTCCCCGGGGGCTGGGTCATCGGAATGCCTAGGAGCTGGGTGGCGGTGCGGCGGCTGAGCCCACGGCGACGCCGCCTGGACCGTCCGGGCATCGGTTGCCGGGCCGCCGATCGGTCCACCGGCATCGGATGAGCCGCCCGATACCGGGGCGGCGGCGGGCATCGATCCATTGAGTCGGTCGCGAGACGCGGGCGCGGCCCCGGAGACGGGCGCCGCACCGGTGGCCGGGACAGGTGCCGAGAAGGGTGCCGCCCCCGAGGTCGGTGCGGATGCGGTGGGGTCGGCCTGCCCCGACACGGGCGCGGCGGCGCCTGGTCCGGACACCGGCACGGACGCGCTTCCCGACACGGCGCCGGGCCAGGCCTGGCCGGCCGGTTGCGCGGCGGGGAACGAAGGTGCCACCGTCCGGGGCGGGTCGGGGCGCGACGGCGGAGGCGGCGGAGGTACGACTGCGCGGTCCGCCGGCCGGTAGACGCCCGGTTCGGCCGGGGGGTGGCTGCCGGACAGCGGAACAGCGGGCGGCGCGGCGTGCGGGACGGGTTTTCCGCCGTGCACGGGGGCGCTCAACTCCTCCGGCGGCCAGAACGGTTCCACGTCCCGGGCTGGGGGCGTGGCGTTCGAGCCCGGGACGTAGACGCGGTCAGCGTTTTCGTCCTCCACGGGTGCTACCTCCGGTGATTCTCGTACCTCAGTTCGTACTCAGAGTTGCACAGCCAGTCAGCTGGCGTACACCGCCCAGACTCCGGGTTCGGTCCACCAGGAGCGCTTGCGGCTCATCGACCCGTTCACCCCATCGTCAAGAAACGGCAGCTCGCCGTCGCGCGGAAGGATACTGACGGCACGACCTCGGGCGCGGCGCACCTCCACGCGTACCCGGGTGCTCCGCAGGCGTCGCTTGACCGTTACCGGGACCGCCACCGCGACCTCGACCCGCCCGTCCGTGGGATCGACACCGGTGAGCAGCGGCAGGCCGTCGAATTCGGCGTACCCGGAGCCGTTGCCGATGGCACACGCGAGCACCGGATCGTCACCGTCGGTGAGCACCGCGTCGTCGACCTCGACCCGGCCGCGCCACGGTACCGCGCGGCCGGAGTGGTCCGCCCCGCCGATCAGCGCGCCGTCCAGGGTGACCGAGCCGCCGTCGTTGCGGAGCAGGTCGAGGCGGCGCACCGTGCCGCCGAGCACCGCCGCGGCCACCGCGGCCGGCTCGCGGGGCAGGCCGAGCTGGGCGGCCAGGTCGCTGGTGCCGCCGGGATCGAGCGGCAGGATCGCCACGGGCGGCAGGTCCGGCAGGGTACGGCCGTCGGCCAGGTCGGCGGGCCGGCGGCTGGGCGGCGGGGCGTAGCGCCGGACCAGGCGGCGCAGCACCGCGCGTAGCTGGCCGTCCGCCGCGGTCGCGACCACGAGGCGCAGCTTGCTGTCGGCGTCCGGCCAGGACAGGCCATCGGTACGCGGCTCCGCGTCGAAGCGGGCGATCACCGCGTCGATCTCCGCGTCGGAGGAGGCCGTGACCATCTCCACCCGGGCGCCCGCTTCGCGCAGCGCGTCCGCACAGGCCAGCACGGGAGTGCGCGCCCGTCCCTGACGCGGCCCGCACACCGCGTGGTCGCCACAGCCGCCGCCCGACGAGTCACAACCACCCCCGGCGCAGCCGCCGTCCGCCGGGGCGCTGGTGTCCGCGGCGCAGCCGCAGGAGGAGCCGCAGCCGCCGCCCCCCTCGGCGAGGCTGAGTACCACGACGTCGTACACGGTCAGTCCTCGCCCAGCATGGAGTGCCGCTCGATGGCCGCCTCGCGGCCGGGGCCGACGCCCACCACGGAGATGCGCGCGCCGATGCGCTGCTCGACGTACTCGACGAAGCGTTGCGCGTCCTTGGGCAGGTCCTCGAAGGTGCGGCAGCCGGAGATGTCCTGCCTCCAGCCGGGCAGCGTCTCGTAGATCGGCACGGCGTGGTGGAAGTCCGACTGGCTGACCGGCATCTCGTCGTGCCGCACGCCGTTCACCTCGTACGCGACACACACCGGGATCTCGTCCAGTTGATCGTAATTGTCCAGTTTGGTCAGGACGAAGTCGGTGACGCCGTTGATCCGCTGGGCGTACCGGGCCATCACCAGGTCCAGCCAGCCGATGCGGCGCGGGCGGCCGGTGGTGGTGCCGTACTCGTGACCGACCTCGCGCAGGTGGTCGCCGAACTTGTCGTGCAGCTCGGTGGGGAACGGCCCCTCGCCGACCCGGCTGGTGAACGCCTTGAGCACGGCGACCACCCGGTCGATCTTCGTGGGCGGGATGCCGGAGCCGGTGCAGGCGCCACCGGCGGTCGCGTTCGAGCTGGTCACGAACGGGTACGTGCCGTGGTCCACATCGAGCAGGGTGGCCTGGCCCGCCTCGCAGAGCACCACCTTGCCCGCGTCGATGGCCTGGCTCAGCTCCAGCGCGGTGTCCGCGACCATGGGGCGCAGCCGGTCGACGTAGGACAGCAGCTCCGCGATGACCTCGTCCGGCTTGATCGCGCTGCGGTTGTAGATCTTGCTGAGGACCTGGTTCTTGAAGCCGAGCGCGGCCTCGACCTTCTGCCGCAGGATCGACTCGTCGAACAGGTCCTGGATGCGGACGCCGAGCCGGTTCATCTTGTCCGCGTACGTCGGGCCGATGCCGCGCCCGGTCGTGCCGATCCGCCGGGCGCCCAGGAACCGCTCGGTGACCTTGTCGAGCGTCCGGTTGTACGACGCGATGACGTGGGCGTTCGCGCTGATCCGGAGCCGGGACGTGTCGATGCCGCGGGCCTGCAGGGCGTCGATCTCCTGGAACAGCACGGTGAGGTCGACCACCACGCCGTTGCCGATCACCGGCGTGACCCCGGGGCTGAGGATGCCGCTCGGCAGCAGGTGCAGGGCGTACTTCTCGCCGTCGATGACCACGGTGTGGCCCGCGTTGTTGCCGCCGTTGAACTTGACGACGTAGTCGAGGCGGTCGCCCAGCAGGTCGGTCGCCTTGCCCTTGCCCTCGTCGCCCCACTGGGCGCCGACCAACACGATCACTGGCACTTCGGTTCCCCAAGCCTTCGGTCGAACACGCTTCCGTCGGAACACGTACGCGGAGAGGCCCGGGTACTGCCGAAGTTTACGCGAATGCGCCGCCCGCCACGGCCCCCGCGCCCACCTGGTGATCAAGGACCACCGCGCCGCCCTCGCTGGCGGATGCGGAAAGTAGGATCGGCGGACGTGCGCGTACTTCTGATCGGGTCCGGGGGGCGCGAGCACGCGCTCGCGCTCGGGCTTGCCGCTGACCCCGCCGTCCAGCTCGTTGCCGCGCCCGGCAACCCGGGCATCGCCCAGGTCGCCGAGCTGCGGGAGGTGACCGCGACCGACCCGGCCGCGGTGGCCGCGCTCGCCGTCGAGGTGGGCGCCGACCTGGTCGTGGTCGGCCCGGAGGCCCCGCTGGTGGCGGGCGTCGCCGACGCCGTACGCGAGAAGGGCATCGCCTGTTTCGGGCCGTCCGGGGCTGCCGCGCAGCTGGAGGGCTCGAAGGCGTTCGCCAAGGACGTGATGACCGCCGCCGGGGTGCCGACCGCCCGGGCGTACGCCTGCACCATCGAGGCCGAGGTCGAGCAGGCGCTGGACGAGTTCGGCGCGCCGTACGTGGTGAAGAACGACGGGCTGGCCGCGGGCAAGGGTGTCGTGGTGACCGAGGACCGCGCGGCCGCGCGGGCGCACGCCCGCGACTGCGGCCGGGTGGTGATCGAGGAGTTCCTGTCCGGTCCCGAGGTCTCCCTGTTCGTGGTGACCGACGGGACCGCCGCGGTGCCGTTGATGCCGGCGCAGGACTTCAAGCGGGTCGGCGACGGCGACGCGGGCCCGAACACCGGCGGGATGGGCGCGTACGCGCCGCTGCCGTGGGCGCCGGCCGACCTGGTCGAGCGGGTCATGGCCGAGACCGTGCACCCGACGCTGGCGGAGATGCGCCGCCGGGGCACCCCGTTCGCCGGGCTGCTGTACGTCGGGCTGGCGCTGACCCCGGGCGGCCCGAAGGTGATCGAGTTCAACGCCCGGTTCGGCGACCCGGAGACCCAGGTGGTGCTGGCGCTGCTGGAGACGCCGCTGGCGGGGCTGCTGCGGGCCGCCGCCACGGGCACGCTGGCCGAGCACCCGCCGCTGCGCTGGCGTTCCGGCGCGGCGGTGACCGTGGTGGTGGCCAGCCACAACTACCCGGGGCCGCCGCGTACCGGCGATGTCATCTCGGGTGCGGAGGCACCCGGGGTGATCCACGCGGGTACGGCCCGGCGCGCGGACGGTGCCCTGGTGTCAGCGGGCGGCCGGGTGCTCAGCGTGACCGCTACCGGGGCGGACCTGGCGGGCGCCCGCGAAGCCGCGTACGCATTGGTCGACGGGATCACCCTGGACGGCTCGCACCATCGCACGGACATCGCGCTGCGGGCCGCCCAGGGGCAGATCGCCGTGCCCTGATCGGGCCGGGGGTCAGGACTTCGGCAGGTCGAAGAGCTTCGCGACCTGGGCTGCGAGGCCGAGGTCGCCCTTCGCCTTGATCTTGCCGGTCATGAACATCATCATCGGGTTGCCGTCGCCCGAGACGACCTTGAGGAACGTGACCGGGTCCATGGTCATGGCCAGCTTCGGCTCGCGGGCCGGCTGGTTGGTGACGGTGCAGGCACCGTTCTCGATCACGGTCTCGTAGGTGTCGTCACCGGTCGCGCCGCCGGTGATCGCCCAGTGGATGACGGCCTGGGTGCTGCCGGCCTTGTCCGCGCGGAACAGCCCGGGCATCCGGTCGAACACCTCGTCGAGGATCTTGCCGCGGTCGCCGGACGCCATCACCTCGGCGATCTTCGCGTCCGGGGTGGACTTGACGAGCTGGGCGAACTCCTTCGGGCCGATCGAGGCGAGCGACTCGGAACTGAAATCAGTCATCGTGGACCTTTCGCAATGAACGCCGGAGCTACTGACGGGTAACCCTAGCGACAATGGGCTCGTTCCGCAGTCTCCCACTGCCCTGCTCATCGGCGCCCGGGGTGGTTGCCGGCGCCCATGGAAGAATCGCGGGCGTGACCGTACCGAACGTCCTCGCCGCCCGCTACGCCTCCGCCGACCTCGTCGCCCTGTGGTCCCCGGAGGAGAAGATCCGGATGGAGCGCCGGCTCTGGCTGGCCGTGCTGCGCGCGCAGCGCGACCTCGGCATCGCCGTGCCCGACGGGGTGGTGGAGGCGTACGAGCGGGTCGTCGACCAGGTCGACCTGGCCGGCATCGCGGAGCGCGAGCGGGTCACCCGGCACGACGTCAAGGCGCGCATCGAGGAGTTCAGCGCGCTGGCCGGGCACGAGCACATCCACAAGGGCATGACCTCGCGCGACCTCACCGAGAACGTCGAGCAGTTGCAGATCCGGGCGTCGCTGGAGCTCATCCGCGACCGGGTCGTCGCCACTCTGGCCCGGCTGGCCGCACTGGCCGTCGAGCATGGCGAGCTGGTCCTGACCGGGCGCTCGCACAACGTCGCGGCGCAGGCGACCACGCTGGGCAAGCGGTTCGCGAGCGCGGCCGAGGAGCTGCTCATCGCGTACGAAAGGCTCGATGATCTGATCGGGCGCTATCCCCTGCGCGGCCTCAAGGGTCCGGTCGGCACCGCGGCCGACCAGCTCGACCTGCTCGACGGCGATGCCGCGAAGCTGGCGGAGCTGGAGCAGCGGGTCGCCACCCACCTGGGCTTCCGGCGGGTGCTGGCCAGCGTCGGGCAGGTCTACCCGCGCTCGCTCGACTTCGACGTGGTCTCCGCGCTCGCCCAGATCGTGGCGGCGCCGTCGTCGCTGGCCACCACGATCCGGCTGATGGTCGGCCAGGAACTGGTCACCGAGGGCTTCAAGCCGGGCCAGGTCGGTTCGTCGGCGATGCCGCACAAGATGAACACGCGCTCGTCGGAGCGGGTCAACGGCCTCGCCGTGATCGTCCGGGGCTACCTGTCCATGGTCGGGGAGCTGGCCGGTGACCAGTGGAACGAGGGCGACGTCTCCTGCTCCGTGGTGCGCCGGGTCGCGCTGCCCGACGCCTTCTTCGCCACGGACGGGCTGTTCCAGACGTTCCTGACGGTGCTCGACGAGTTCGGTGCATACCCGGCGGTCATCGCCCGGGAGCTGGACCGCTTCCTGCCGTTCCTGGCCAGCACGAAGGTGCTGGTCGCGGCCGTGCGCAAGGGCGTGGGCCGGGAGGTCGCGCACGAGGTCATCAAGGAGCACGCGGTGGCCGTGGCGCTGGCCATGCGGGAGAAGGGCGCCGCCGACAACGACCTGTTCGACCGGCTGGCCGCCGACGGGCGGCTGGGGCTGTCCCGCGCCGAGATCGACGCCCTGGTCGCCGACCGGGCCGCGTTCGTGGGTGCCGCCCCGGCGCAGGTCCAGGCGGTCGCCGCCCGGATCGCCGAGATCGTCGCGGCCCACCCGGAGGCGGCCGGGTACACGCCCGCCCCGATCCTCTAGTCCGTTGGAGCCGCCGGGCGCGGCGGATCTGCCGCACGCCGCGCCCGGCGGAGCATCACACCCCCGCGACCGAGGTGATCCAGGCCCGGTTGGCGGCCACACTGCCGTAGATCTGCAGTGTCTGGCCGTCGGCCAGGGACGCGACGCCCACCTGGGCGCCGTTGTAGATCTCCGGGCCACCGGAGTCCCCGCGCCAGGCCGCGCCGCTGCGCCCCGTACTCTGCAGCGCCCGGCCGCCGCCGTCGTCCCTGGCGTCGGTGTCGTCGACCCGGACCGTCGCCGTCTTCAGGGTGATCGAGGCGGCGCAGCCGCTGAAGCAGGTGCGGCCCCAGCCATAGATCGAGTTGATGGATCCGACCGGCGGGTCCGCGTCGGCCAGCGGCATGAAGGTCGTGCTGACCGGCGACGCGAGCTTCAGCAGGGCCAGATCGTGGCGGCTCGCGGTGGCGGTCACGGCCCGGGTCACCCCGCCCGACGTGCGGTTGACGCTGCCGACCCGGACCGACATCGCCCCGCCGAGGCAGTGCTTGGCGGTGAGCACGTAGCTCGCCGAGATGATCGTGCCCGAGCAGGTGAACTCGCCGTCGCTGAGGACCGCGGCGGCCCAGGGGGCCGAGCGGGTGGTGGTGCCGCCGATGATGTTGCTCGGACCGGCGGGATCCTTGGGGACCGCCGACGCGGCGCCGGGCACCGCGAGAACGGTCGTGAGGGTGGTGGCCAGGGAGACCACGACGGCATGGAAACGCACGCCGGACTCCTTCCAGTCAGGTCGAGGCGGCGCGCGGCCGAGAGGGGGTAGCCGTGCGTTCAGGCCCATCGACGTTGATCGACTGACCGTAAGAGGTGGTCTGGCCTGCGACAAGACTTCACGTACCCCCTATCACCGTGTGATGGTCACGCTCGGTGAAGGGGCGGAGACGCCTGCCGAAGTTACCTGTTCAGGACGTGTGATCGTCGGCCTGCCGACACCGGCCGATACGCCGCAGGGGGATGTCACAGGGTAGGCTTTGGCCGCTCGCCCCGTTCCCGGGGCACCCGCTGCGCACCTACAGTCAGGAGTGCCCGTGTCCCGCGTCGTCGTCGACGTCATGCTCAAGCCGGAGATCCTTGATCCGCAGGGCCAGGCGGTCGCCAACGCGCTGCCGAGGCTCGGGATCTCCGATGTCTCCTCCGTCCGCATCGGCCGCCGCATCGAGATCGAGTTCGCGGGTGAGCCCGACCTCGACCGGGCCCGCGAGATCGCGGACAAGCTGCTGGCCAACCCCGTGATCGAGGACTTCTCGATCCGCCTCGACGACACCGTTGCCGAGGGCGCGTGACCATGCGGATCGGTGTGGTCACTTTTCCCGGTTCGCTCGATGACGGCGACGCGGCCCGCGCGGCGCGCATCGCCGGGGCCGAGGTGGTCCGCCTCTGGCACGGCGACCCGGAGCTGCACGGCGTCGACGGGGTGATCCTGCCCGGCGGCTTCTCGTACGGTGACGCGCTGCGCTGCGGCGCCATCGCCCGGTTCGCCCCGGTGATGGAGACCATCGCGGACGCCGCCCGTGGTGGCCTGCCCGTCCTGGGCATCTGCAACGGCTTTCAGATCCTCTGCGAGGCCCACCTGCTGCCCGGCGCGCTCACCCGCAACCAGCACCTGCACTTCCGCAACCGGGACCAGTGGCTGCGAGTGGAGGCGACCGGCACGGCCTGGACGAACGCCTACGCGCCGGGCCAGGAGATCCTGATCCCGGTGAAGAATGGTGAGGGCTGCTTCGCCGCCGACCAGCGCACCCTCGACGAGCTGGAGGCCGAGGGCCGGGTCGTCGCCCGCTACCTGCGCGGCAACCCGAACGGTTCGCAGCGCGACATCGCCGCGATCACCAACGCGGCGGGCAACGTGGTCGGCATCATGCCGCACCCGGAACACGCGGTGGAGGCGCTCACCGGCCCCTCGCTGGACGGCCTGGGCTTCTTCACCTCCGTCCTGCGGCACCTGGCGGGGGCCGGGCAGGAAGCGGCACTTGTCGGCGCGCAGGTCCAGGGGGGACCCGCCGCGTCGGTCGTAGGGGGACAGGGCGCGCAGGTCGCGGGAGGACATCTCGCAGGGGAGCACGGCGCGCAGCTCGCAGGGGGACAGGGAGCACAGCGATGACCACGCAGCCCGACACCGCGACCAGCGGCGCGGCCACGCCGCGCGGGGTGCCCAACCAGCCGCCGGCCGCGTCGGCCGGGCCGGCCAAGCCGTCCGGTTTCGCGGCCACGGACGTGCTGGTGAGCCAGTTCGACGGCGGGCCCGACACGGTGGAGCGCGCGCTCGCCACGCCCGAGGAGCTCCAGCCGCACGCCGACCTGGGCCTCAAGGACGACGAGTACGACCGCATCCGCCAGATCCTCGGCCGCCGCCCCACCGCGTCCGAGCTGGCCATGTACTCGATCATGTGGAGCGAGCACTGCTCGTACAAGTCGAGCAAGGTGCACCTGCGCCAGTTCGGCGAGAAGGCGCCGAAGAACACCCGGATGCTCGCGGGCATCGGGGAGAACGCGGGCGTCGTGCAGATCTCCGACGACCTCGCGGTCACGTTCAAAGTGGAGTCGCACAACCACCCCAGCTTCGTCGAGCCGTACCAGGGCGCGGCGACCGGCGTCGGCGGCATCGTCCGCGACATTCTCGCCATGGGCGCCCGCCCGATCGCGGTGATGGACCCGCTGCGCTTCGGCGCCGCCGAGCACCCCGACACCGCCCGCGTCCTGCCCGGCGTCGTCGCCGGCATCGGCGGGTACGGCAACTGCCTGGGCCTGCCCAACATCGGCGGCGAGGTCGTCTTCGACCCGTGCTACCAGGGCAACCCGCTGGTCAACGCGCTCAGCATCGGCGTGCTGCCGGTAGAGCGGTTGCAGAAGAAGGAAGCCGCGGGCATTGGCAACGTTGTCGTGCTGCTCGGTGCGCGTACCGGCCGCGACGGCATCGGCGGCGTCTCCGTGCTGGCGTCGGCCACCTTCGACGAGGGCGCGGAGCAGCGCCGCCCGTCGGTGCAGGTCGGCGACCCGTTCATGGAGAAGCTGCTCATCGAGAGCTGCCTGGAGATGTACGACGCGGGCCTGGTCGTCGGCATCCAGGACCTCGGCGGCGCGGGCCTGACCTGCGCACTCACCGAGACCGCCGCCGCGGCGGGCACCGGCATGCGGGTCTACCTGGAACGCGTGCCGCTGCGCGAGCCGTCGATGTCGCCCACCGAGATCCTGGCCAGCGAGTCGCAGGAGCGCATGCTGCTCATCGTCGCGCCGGACAAGCTCGACGCGGTGCTGCGGACGGCCGAGAAGTGGGGGGTGTGGGCCACCGCGATCGGCGAGGTCACCCCGAGCGAGACCCCGGGCCTGCCCGGCCGCCTGGTCATCAGCTGGAACGACTACACCGTCGTCGACGTGCCCCCGGGCTCGCTGGCCGACGACGGCCCGGTGTACGCGCGCCCGCTGCGCGAGCCCGCCGACCTGATCCTGCTCCAGGCCGACCGCGCCGAGACGCTGCCCCGGCCGTCCACGCCGGACGAGCTGCGGGAGACCCTGCTGCGCATGGTCGCCTCGCCGAACCTGTGCGACAAGACCTGGATCACCGAACAGTACGACCGGTACGTGCTCGGCAACACCGTCCTCGCCCAGCCCGAGGACGCCGGGGTGCTGCGCCTCGACGAGCAGACCGGTCTCGGGGTCGCGCTGTCGGTCGACGGCAATGGCCGGTTCGCCCGGCTCGACCCGTACGAGGGGGCGAAGCTGGCGCTGGCCGAGGCGTACCGGAACGTCGCCGTCACCGGCGCCGAGCCGGTCGCCGTCACGGACTGCCTGAACTTCGGCTCCCCCGAGGACCCGGCCGTCATGTGGCAGTTCGCCGAGGCGGTGCGCGGCCTGGCCGACGGCTGCCAGCAGCTCGGCATCCCGGTCACCGGCGGCAACGTCAGCTTCTACAACCAGACGGGTGCCGCGGCGATCCACCCGACCCCGGTCGTGGGTGTCCTCGGCGTCCTCGACGACGTCGCCCGCCGCGTACCGATGGGCTTCCGCACCCCGCCCGCCGCCGACGGGGATCTGCTCTTCCTGCTCGGCGACACGGCCTGCGAGCTGTCCGGCTCCGAGTGGGCGTGGGTCACCCACGGCCACCTCGGCGGCCGACCGCCCAAGGTGGACCTGGTGCAGGAGCAGCGGCTCGGTGCGCTGCTGGCGGCCGCGGGAGTACGCGGCCACGTCAACGCCGCGCACGACCTGTCGGACGGTGGCCTCGCCCAGGTTCTCGTGGAGTCCTGCCTGCGCCACACCGTCGGCGCGCGCGTCACCCTGCCCGCGCCGGTCGGTGAACTCACCCCGTTCGTCCACCTGTTCAGCGAGTCGGCGGGCCGGGCCCTGGTCGCGGTGCCGCGCGGACACGACAAGGCGTTCGTCGCCCTCGCGGCCGAACACCACGTCACCTGCACGCCGATCGGCGTGACCACGGCGGAGCCCGCGCTGGAGCTGCAGGGGCAGTTCACCATCGGGCTGGACGAGCTGCGGGCGGCGTACTCGGAGACGATGCCCCGGCTGTTCGGCGGCGCCGCCGAACTCACCGCCCGGCAGGCGGCCGAGGAGGCGGCGTCCCGGCCGGAGGAGACGGCCCCGGCCGCTGCTCCGACCGCGACCGGCGGTACGGCGTCGCAGACGCCGGTCACGACGGAGCCGGGGGACGGGCCCGCCGCCGAGGCGACGCCGACTGCGGCGGCCGAAGCCGCTGCGACAGCCGAGGCGGCCGCCACGGCCAAGGACGCACCGGAAACCCCGCAGCCGTCCGGAGCCGACAAGGCGGAGACCGCTGGTAAGACGGAGACCGCTGGTAAGACGGAGACCGCTGGTAAGACGGAGACTGCCGGTAAGGCGGACAGCACGGGCGTCTGATACCGCCCGCCTTCCCCGCCCAGACAAGCACGACCGCGCCACGGCGAGCCCCGGCCCGCCGTGGCGCGTCGCTGTTTGCGCGCCCTTCCTACTGCGGTCCGCGCTCCTGGCCGCTTACTGCGGTTCCGCGCTCCTGGCCGCCGACCGGCTGGAACGGCGAAGGCCGACCCCGGATCCGGGGTCGGCCTTCGCCGTAGAGCGTGGGATCAGCCGTTATGCCACTGCTGCTGGGGCGGTGGCCCGCCCTGGCGGCCACCCTGCTCGTAGTAGCCCTCGTCGTCGCGGTGTCCACCACGGCCCTGGCCCTGCTCGGGCGGGCCGCCGTAGCCGCCACCGGGACGGCCGTACGTGGCGCGGGCGTCGTAGCCGCCGCCCTGGCCCGCGTGTCCGGGGCCACCCTGGTCGGGATATCCGCCGCCGGCGGGCGGGCCGTAGCCGGGGGCGGGGGCGTAGCCCTCACCCGGGCCGTACCCGGCGGTCGGCGGGCCGTACCCGCCACCGGCCGCCGGAGCGCCGCCGTACCCGCCACCGGCGGGGGGTGCGCCGCCGCCCGGGCCGGACCAGGCGCCGTAGCCGCCCTGGTCGGGGCCACCGCCGGGCGCCGGTGGGTAGCCGCCGGACCGGTAGGCGCCGCCACCCGCGTCGGGGCGGCCGCGCCCGGCGGGCGGGTACTCCGGCTCGGCGCCGTAGCCACCCTGGTCGCCATAGCCCTGGTCGTATCCGGGGCCCTGGTCGTA
Source organism: Krasilnikovia cinnamomea (assembly GCF_004217545.1). NCBI lineage: Bacteria > Bacillati > Actinomycetota > Actinomycetes > Micromonosporales > Micromonosporaceae > Krasilnikovia > Krasilnikovia cinnamomea. The sequence goes on along the minus strand of NZ_SHKY01000001.1, from coordinate 2,922,016 downwards.
GCCGCCTGCGGGCTGCGGGCGGTACATGCCGGTCGGTTCGTCGTAGCGCTGCTGCTGTTGCGCCCCGCCGTAGCCGTCGGCCGCGCCGTAACCGCCGTACCCGTCCTCGTGCTCGGGCGCGGCGTAGCCGTAGTCGTCGTAGCCGCTGGCCTGGGCGGGAACCGCCGCGGCGCCGTACTGGCCGTAGCCGCCGGCCGCGACCGCCGGTGCGCCGTACGCCCCGGCGGCGCCGGCCGCGGCGGGGGCGGAGCCCCAGCCACCGGGGCCGGCGTAGCTGCCCTGCGGCATCGGCGGTGCGCCGTACGGGTCGGGGAACTCGTCGGCAGCCGGTACCGGCTGCTGCAGCATGGTCGGCGCGTCGCGGATCGAGGGCGCCGCCGTGACCATCGTGGCCTCGTTGGCGCCGCTGCCGGCCGGGGCGCCTACCCGGGTCGCGTCGCCACCGGGGTACCGGTTGGGGCTCTGCGGGGTGGCGCCGCTGGCGGCGGAGCCGTCGGAGTCGTCGTCGTTGCCCTTGCGCCGCATCAGCACGAGCACGATCGCGCCGATCCCGGCGGCGACGAGCAGTCCACCGAGGATGATGAAGAGCAGCGAGCCGGAACCGCTGTCCTGGTTGGCGGCGGCGTTGGTCGGCTCGGGGCCCGCGGCGGGTGTCTCCGTGGGCTCGGTCGGCGGGTCGACCGCGGCGTTCGTCGAGGGCTGCGCGCTGGCCGTGGCGGTCGCCGACGGCGTCGCGGTCGGCGTGGCGGCGACGGAGGCGAGGGTGAGCGGCACGTTGATGGCCCGATTGGCCTCGCCCTGCACGTTGACGGTGACGGTCTTGAAGCCGGACTTCGCCGCGCCGACGATGATGTTGCCGGTGGCGATGGGCTGGGAGTCCGACGAGGTGAACTGGTAGCCGCCGTCGTTGCCGCTGGTGGTGCTGTACCGGTGGCCGGCGCTGTCCTGCAGGCCCACCGTGGCGCCGGACAGGGCCTTGCCGTCGCTGTCCTTGACCCGGCCGGAGATCTGCCGCACGGTCTTCGGCTTGTCGGCACCGCGCACGGTCACGGTCTGGGACGCGTTATCGGTCTCGGAGCCGAGGGACGCGGCGATCTGGACCGTGACCGTCTTGGTCTGGCCCGGGTCGACCGGCGGGGCGGTGAGTTGCGCGGTGAAGCTCTGGCTCTGCCCGGCCTCGATCTTCGCGGCCGGACTGCAGTCGCCGCTGCACCCCATGCCGGTGACCGACACCCGGATCGTCGCGTCACCGCCGGGCGTCGCGTTGTTGCCGTTGGTGATGGTGTACCGCACCGTCGTGCGGCCGCCGGAAGGCACATCCGTCGACGACAGGCTGTCGATCGAGACTGTTGGCGGGGCAGCCTGGGCCGCCGCCGGGGCGATCACCAGAATCCCGCCGGTCAGTGCCAGGAACGCACCGGCCTGGACAGCCCGGGCACGTAGGTGCGTTGTCACGTCCACCGCCTTCCGGTCGCACGGTCTCCGGCAGCTCAGGTTGCCCGGTAGATCCCGCGACGAATACACACCGTCGGTCACTATGCCTTGTTCAACGTCCTCTGCGCGACCCAGGGCCGCCGAGCAATATTCGTAGGCCGGGTCGTATCGTCCCGTCGTGTCCCGTGCGCACAATAAATCCGAGTCCCTGACGGCCGTGGTGGACGCGCTGAGCCGCGGCCTTCAACCCGACCGAACGATGCTGCGTGACGCGGTCCGGCACACCCTTGCGGACCTTGCGCGCCGTGCCCCCGGCCGTTCGGTGGAGGTGCGCGTTCCACCGTTCGGTGCGATTCAATGCGTCGAGGGTCCGCGGCATACTCGCGGCACACCGCCCAATGTGGTCGAAACCGATCCGGTGACCTGGGTGCTGCTGGCCGTGGGGCGGCTGGGCTGGGCGGACGCGGTGGCGGCCGGGCGGGTCACCGCCAGCGGGACCCGGACGGACCTGTCGGCCCTCCTGCCGCTGGTCGATGGCGACTGAGCCCGGGTAGTGTGCGGCGGCCTCGCGTACACTGGTCCGTCGGAACTGACCCGCGAGTCGAGCAGACCACGTGAGGGAGCGAGCAGGTGCCCCGAGGCGACGGCCGGTTGACCGACGATCTCGACCCACAGGAGCACGGTCCCCGGGATGCCTGCGGCGTCTTCGGTGTCTGGGCCCCCGAGGAAGAGGTCGCGAAACTCACCTATTTCGGGCTTTTCGCGCTACAGCACCGCGGCCAGGAGGCGGCGGGCATTGCGGTGAGTGACGGCTCCGGGGTCGTGGTGTACAAGGACCTCGGCCTGGTCTCGCAGGTCTTCGACGAGCCCACCCTCGCCAGCCTGCGCGGGCACCTCGCCATCGGGCACACCCGCTACTCCACCACGGGCGGTTCGAACTGGGAGAACGCCCAGCCGACCATCCGCGCCACCACGGCCGGCACGACCATCGCGCTGGCCCACAACGGCAACCTGGTCAACACCGCCGAGCTGGCCCGCGAGGTCGCCGAGCGCGGCCTGGAGAACGACCGCCTGGCCACCTCCGACACCGCGCTGGTCACCACGCTGCTGGCCGCCCGCCCCGACCTGTCGGTCGAGGCCGCGGCCCTGGAGGTGCTGCCGAGGCTGCGCGGCGCGTTCAGCTTCGTCTTCATGGACGAGAGCACCCTGTACGCCGCCCGCGACGCCCAGGGGGTCCGCCCGCTGGTGCTCGGCCGGATGGAGCGGGGCTGGGTGGTCGCCAGCGAGACCGCCGCGCTCGACATCGTGGGCGCCAGCTTCGTCCGCGAGGTCGAGCCGGGCGAGATGATCGCCGTCGACGAGCACGGCCTGCGCTCCAGCCGGTTCGCCGCGCCGGAGCCGAAGGGCTGCCTGTTCGAGTACGTCTACCTGGCCCGCCCGGACACCACGATCGCGGGCCGCAACATGTACTCGGCCCGGGTGGAGATCGGCCGCCGGCTGGCCAAGGAGCACCCGGTCGAGGCCGACCTGGTCATCCCGGTCCCGGAGTCGGGCACCCCGGCCGCGATCGGGTACGCCGAGGCGTCCGGCATCCCGTACAGCGCGGGCCTGACCAAGAACGCGTACGTGGGGCGTACCTTCATCCAGCCGTCGCAGACCATCCGCCAGCTCGGCATCCGGCTCAAGCTGAACCCGCTGCGCGAGGTCGTCCGGGGCAAGCGCCTCGTGGTCGTCGACGACTCGATCGTGCGGGGCAACACCCAGCGCGCCCTGGTCCGGATGCTGCGCGAGGCCGGCGCGGTCGAGGTGCACGTACGCATCTCCTCGCCCCCGGTGCAGTGGCCCTGCTTCTACGGCATCGACTTCGCCACCCGGGCCGAGCTGATCGCCAACGGCCTGGAGATCGACGGCATCCGCCGCTCGATCGGCGCGGACTCTCTCGGCTACGTCTCGCTGGACGGCCTGGTCGCGGCGACCGAGCAACCGAAGACGCGGCTCTGCATGGCCTGCTTCGATGGTCAGTATCCGATCGAGCTCCCGGCCGGGGATCTGATCGGCAAGCACCTGCTCGAGGGCGTCGGACGCCGGGCCGCCATGCCGTCGGCCACACCGGAGGAGGCGACCGCCGCGGTGGCGGAGCTGGAGGCCGAGTATGAGAACGCCGAGCACACCGACGAGAATCGGGGGGCACCCCTCGTCGCCAGTCCGGGCGGCGGGGACGCGCTGAATCGTCCCTGACCCGGAACCCACCGCAGCACACAGACGTCGTAAACACCGGCAGCACCGGCAAAGTAACCGCGCACCACGCGCACCAAAGGGGAGAACCGTGACGCACGTGTCCGAGCGCAACAGTGCCGGTGCCGATGGCGCCGACCGCCAGCCCTGGACGGCGGGTGCGGGCCGCGCCCCGCGGAAGCGGACGGTCACGTACGCGGACGCAGGGGTCTCGATCCACGCCGGCGACCGCGCGGTCGAGCTGCTCAAGACCAAGGTCAAGAAGACGACCCGCCCGGAGGTGATGGGCGACCTGGGTGGCTTCGCGGGCCTGTTCCGGCTGAACGCCGGCAAGTACCGCAGCCCCATCCTGGCCTCCTCGACCGATGGCGTCGGCACGAAGCTGGTCATCGCGCAGCAGCTCGACATCCACGACACGATCGGCATCGACCTGGTCGCCATGGTCGTCGACGACCTGGTGGCCTGCGGCGCCGAGCCGCTGTTCCTGCTCGACTACATCGCCTGCGGCGAGGTCGTGCCGGACCGGGTCGCGGAGATCGGCGCCGGCATCGCCGACGGCTGCCGGTACGCGGGCTGCGCCCTGCTGGGCGGCGAGACGGCCGAGCACCCGGGCGTGATGCGCCCGGACGAGTACGACGTCTCCGCCACCGGCGTCGGCGTGGTGGAGGAGAGCGAGATTCTCGGCCGCGAGAAGGTCGAGGTGGGCGACGCGGTGATCGCGATGCGCTCGTCCGGCCTGCACTCCAACGGGTATTCGCTGGTCCGCCACGTGCTGCTGGGCGCGGGCCGGATGCGGCTGGACACCGTGGTGGACGACTTCGGCGGGCAGCGGACCCTCGGCGAGGAGCTGCTGACCCCCACCAAGATCTACGCCAAGGACTGCCTCGGCCTCATCGAGGAGACGGACGTCCGGGCGTTCGCGCACGTCACCGGCGGCGGCATCCCCGGCAACCTGGTCCGGATCCTGCCGGACCACGTCGACGCGGTCGTCGACCGGGCCACCTGGCGCCCGCAGTCGATCTTCGATCTGATCCAGGCCAAGGGGCGGATCGACGACGCGGAGATGGAGGCCACGTTCAACATGGGCGTCGGCATGTTCACGATCGTCTCGGCCGAGGACGCGGACCGGGCGATGGCGTACCTGACCGGCCGTGGCGTCGAAGCGTGGCAGGTCGGCGAGGTTGTCGAGGGCACCGGCCAGGTGCAGATGATGGGCCAGCACACGCGCGGGTGAGTTTCTGCGCGATGGGTGTGCAATGATCCGCGCGTGTCGATCGGTCGGCGCGCGCGGATCGTCGTTTCGGTTACACGGTGTCACAGCAAGCGGAGGGGTGGGCCCACTCGGGTGGACGGCGGCACCTAGGCTGGCCTGAGTCGACGACGTTGGCGGACGGAGGTGGACGGGTGGCCGTTTCGCGGCCTCGACACGGAGGCCCCTTCAACGGCATGCGCGGCATCTCGGCCGTGCCCACCTACGTCGTCATGCAGCCCACCACGCTCTGCAACCTCGACTGTTCCTACTGTTATCTCCCGTTCCGCGCCGATGATCGCCGCATGCCACTGGCCGTGGCCGAGGCGGTCGCCGCGGCGGTCGAGCCGTGGTCCCGCACGGGACGGTTCTCGGTCGTGTGGCACGGCGGCGAGCCGCTGGCCGCCGGCCGCGATCACTTCGCCGCGTTGCTGGCGCCGTTCGGCCCGGCGGTGGAGCATCACGTGCAGACCAACGCCACCCTGATCGACGACGCGTGGTGCGAGTTCTTCGCCGCGCACCGGATCCGGGTCAGCGTGAGCGTGGACGGGCCCCGGGAGCGCAACGGCGACCGGGTCAACCGGGGCGGACGGCCCGCGTACGACCGGATCGTGGCGGGCGTCGAGGCGCTGCGCCGGCACGGCATCCCGTTCTCGGCCCTCTGCGTGGTCGCGCGCCCCGAGCCCGGCCTGGCCGCCGAGCTGTACGCGTACTTCCTCGACCTGGGCTGTGACGTGCTCGGCATCAACGTCGAGGAGCTGGAGGGCGTCAACACCCGGACCAACCGCCATCCCGCCGCGGCGGTGACCGGGTTCTGGGCCGAACTCGTCGACGCCTGGCGCCGCGACCCCCGCATCCACGTACGCGAGATCGAATGGTCCCTGCGCTATGTGGCCTCGGTGCTGGACGGCACCGCCGACGACGTGCTGCCCCGCCGCCTGGATCCGATCCCCACCGTCGCCCACGACGGCTCGGTCGTGCTGCTCTCGCCCGAGCTGGCCGGCTTCTCCGACCCCCGGTACGGCGACTTCACCAGCGGCAACGTGCTCACCACGCCGCTGGCGGAGATCCTCGCGGGTGCGCTGGGCACGCCGTGGATCCGGGAGTTCCTCGACGGGGTCGAGGCCTGCCGCAGCACCTGCCCCTACTTCGGGTTCTGCGGTGGCGCCCACGCGGCGAACCGCTACTTCGAGCACGGGCGCTTCGACGGCACGACGACGGACCACTGCCGCAACAGCAAGATTCGCCTACTCGAGGGAGTGCTGGACCATGCGCGAGATCACGAGCCCACGGCCGCAGTCTGACCGCGGGGAGACGGATCCCGTGACGGCGCGGGTGCAGGACACCCAGGCGGGACTTGCCGCACTGCTGCGCGAGGCGGAGGTCGCGCGGCAACAGCGAGCGGAGACCGGTGCGCAGGAGGGTTCCGCGGTCTGCGCGTGGAACCACTTCGAGAACATCCCGACGTTCTACAACTGGAACAACCGCCCCCGCTGACCCTGCAGCAAGGCGAGCCCACGCGGGTCACCCCGCGTGGGCGTCTCGTTCCCTACCGAAAACGTCGATCCGCCTCGGCCCGCGACACACAGGAGCACGCGGAGTGCCGCGTGCTCTGCGCAGTACGAAGGTCAGCGCCGCGAAGGCGACCAGGTGTCCTGGTCGTCGTCCGCGTCGTCCTCATCGTCGTCGACGAACTCGTCCGGGTCGTCGTCGAAATGATGATCCGACTTACCGGCACCCGCCAGTTCGCGCTGCAAGGCGGTGAGGTCGGTGTTCGGGGAGTGGTACTTCAACTCCCGGGCCACCTTTGTCTGCTTGGCCTTAGCACGGCCGCGCCCCATGGCTCGACCCCCTCGCACAGAATTCGGGGCAGCCCGAAGGCGGGCCCCGATGACGTCAGGCATCTCTCGTGGCTCTTACGGTACATGGACGATGCCGCCTTCGGCACCTCGGGTTCTCGGGTGACACCGCCGCGCGTCGCGGCCTGCCGGGCACCGGACGCGCGACGGTGTCAGAGGCGGGTCAGCCGAGGTAGATGGTGCGCAGGCGGCCGACCTCCGCCATGCGTCGCTCGGCCAACCGGTCGGCGGCGACCGCCGGCGGCACACCCTCGTCGTCGGCCAGCCGCAGAATCTGCCGCGTGGTGTCGAAGATCTTGGTTGCGCGCAGCTTGGCGCGCTCGAAGTTGAACCCTTCGATCTCGTCCGCCACCTGAATGACCCCGCCCGCGTTCACCACGTAGTCGGGGGTGTAGAGGATGCCGCGTTCCTCCAGCATCTTCTCGATGCCGGGGTGCGCGAGCTGGTTGTTCGCGGCGCCGGTGACGACCTTGGCGCGCAGCAGCGGCACGGTGTCGTCGTCCAGGGCGCCGCCGAGGGCGCACGGGGCGTACACGTCGATGTCGCCGGTGATCAGGGTGTCGGTGTCGGCCACCAGGTCGATCTGCGGGTACGTCGTGCGCGCCCACTGCAGCGCGGCCTCGTTGACGTCCGTGGCGACGACCGACGCGCCGTCGTCGATCAGGTGGGCGACCAGGTACCGGCCGACCTTGCCCAGGCCGGCGACGCCGACCCGGCGCCCGGCCAGGGTGGGGCTGCCCCACAGGTGCTCGGCGGCGGCCCGCATGCCCTGGAAGACGCCCCAGGCGGTGAGGATGGAGGAGTCCCCGGCGCCGCCGTGCTCGACGCTGCGGCCGGTCACGAAGCGGGTCTCGCGGGCGATGACATCCATGTCCGCGACGTAGGTGCCGACGTCGCAGGCGGTGTAGTAGCGGCCGTTCAGCGACTCCACGAAGCGGCCGTACGCGCGCAGCAGGCCCTCGCTCTTCAGCTGGCCCGGGTCGCCCCAGATCACGGCCTTGCCGCCGCCGAGGTCGAGCCCGGCCAGCGCGTTCTTGTACGCCATCCCGCGCGAGAGGCGCAGCACGTCGGTGAGGGCCTCCTCCTCGGAGGCGTACGGGTAGAAGCGGGTGCCGCCCAGGGCGGGCCCGAGGGCGGTGGAATAGATGCCGATGATCGCCCGCAGGCCGGTGTGCCGGTCCTGGCAGAAGACGACCTGTTCGTGCCCGTCGGCGTCGCTGCCGTCGTTGATGAACACGCCCATCGCTTGCTCTCCTGATTCCTTGGGGTGGGCCCTTGTGAGGCCCTGATCGGCGGGGTCTGCCGACACCGGAAGCCTAATCGGGAAATCGACCTTCGGATTCCCCCCGCGCGGGAAGTCAGCCACGGCCGATTTCGTGAAAGACTCGCGCCGTGCCGTCACTGTTCGCGTCGTACCTGCGGGTTTACGAGCCCCTGACCGCCTTCGACCGCGACCGGCAGGTTTTCTGGCGCCGGTACGCCACCGAGGGCCGCGCGCTGGGTCCGGTCGAGGGGCCGGTCAAGCAGCGCACCGCCGTGCTGGAGGCGCTGGGCGCGGGCTGGACCCGCCTGCCCGACCTGCCCGACGAGGCGTACGTGCTGGAGTGGGAGGAATCGCTGCTCGTCTGTCCGTGGAACCTGCGGTTGCGCGTGGCCGAGGCGGCGCTGAGCGCCCGTAGCGGGGTGCCCAGTGTGCTGGCGGACGCGTTCGTGCCGCCGGTGCTGGCGGGGCAGGCGAAGGCGGTCGTGGAGGACTGGCGCAACGGGGCGAAGGTGCTGGAGCGCGGGGTGCCCCGGGTGCACGAGCAGATCGCGACGTGGGGGGTGCCACTGCGCTGGTTCGTCTTCGTGGATCTGGAGGAGCGGGAGATCGCGCTGGGCGGCCGCCGCCGGGTCCTGCGCTACCGGACGGAGATCAGTAAGGCCCGGCGCCGCGCCCATCGCGGGGTGTCGGTGCTGCGCAAGGCGCTGGGTGAGGCCCCGATCACCGAGGCGGTGGAGGAGGGGGCCCGGTGGCTGGAGGAGTTCCATCCGCGCTCGATCGTCGAGCTGGACTATGGCGGCCTGGTGAATCTGCTGCCCGACGAGATGTTGGCCGAGGACGACTCGCCCGGACTGGTGGCGGCGGGGCTGTCGGCGTTGTCGCGCGGCGACGCGGAGGCGGCCACCGAGGCGTACGAGAAGTTGGTGGCGCGGTGGCGCGGGGTGCAGTTGCTGGAGCGCTGCAACTGATCGACCGGCGTGGTAGCCGTGATCTGAGGAATCCGGACGAACGGGCATGATCACGGCATGAGAGAGCGCTCTCAAGGCGAACACTCTTCGTAATCACCGTCGCTCGAAGCGTGATTTTCGGTCCAAACGAGACACTTTCTGGCGTAGAAAACGTGCATAAATCGGGCATGCTTCAACCGTCTATCTAGGGACGTTCGGCCGTTCGGCCCATGTCGGACATCGGGGACTAGCCGGACCATGAGAGACGCACCGGCCGGCGGGACCCCGGCCGATGTCTTTAGGTACCTGTGGAGGAGTAACCGATGGCATCGCGTACGCACGATCCTGAGCCGCTGTTGACCCCAGCCGAGGTGGCGTCGATGTTCCGCGTCGACCCGAAGACCGTCACCCGGTGGGCGAAGGCCGGCAAGCTCAGCGCAATCCGCACGCTGGGCGGGCACCGTCGCTACCGGGAGTCGGAGGTTCGCGCTTTGCTGCAGGGGCAGATTCCCACGCAGCGACAGGGTGACTGACGCAAACAGTCGACCAAGGGACCGGAGCGAGGGGCGAGCGCTGGGGTAGGCGATCGCCCCTTCTTCGTACTCCGGTCAGTTCACCAGGACGGCGACCGTGCCGTCGGTGCCCCGGCGGATCCGGCTGAACAGCAGGGTGAGCCGGCCGAACACGCCGTACTTCTTGCGGATCCCCGCCTTGACACGCTCGCGGTCGGCCTCGTCGCCGATGCGGGCCTGCGCCTCGACCGCATCGCCGCTGGGATTGCCGCGCATGTCGCAGGCGGCGACCGTCACCCGGCCGCTGTTGCGGATCCGCTTGAGCTTGCCCGAGCCGGCGACCGTCCAGAAGCCCAGCCCGGCGCCGTCCGGCACCACCCACAGCGGCGTGGGCACCGCCCTGCCGTCCCGGCGGAACGTCGTGAGCAGGACGTACTTTTCCGTGGCAAGTTGCTCCAGCGTCGCCATGCGCACAAGACTAGTGACAATGGACGCCCCACCCATCGGTGATGTCTTCGGCGAGTTGCTCCGCGATGCGTACGCGGTGCGGACCGGGATCGGGCCGCGCCCCCTCGCGGGCGGCCGGGTGCCCCGTCCGGTCATCGAGATCATCGAACGCGACGACGGCCTGATCAACGGAGCCCCCGCCGACCAGTACCTCAGCGAACCCGACGACTGGCAGCCGCACGACCACCGCGCCCTGCGCCTGGTCCGCGGTGCCGTGCTCGACATCGGCGCCGGGGCCGGCCGCATCGCCATCGAACTGCAACGCCGCGGCACGGCGGTCACCGGCCTGGACATCTCCGCCGGGGCGATCGAGATCGCGCGGCGGCGGGGACTGCGCGACACCGTGCGCTGCACGGTCGACGAGTACGCCCGCGCCCCCGCCCGGTACGACACGTTCCTGCTGCTCGGCAACAACCTCGCGCTGCTGGAGAGCCGCGAGCGCGCCCCGGAGTTCCTCGCCGCGCTGGCGGCCCTGGCCCGGCCCGGCGCCCGGATCATCGCCCAGGGCACCGACCCGTACGGCACCACCGATCCGGTGCATGTGTCGTACCACGAACGGAATCGGGCGCGTGGGCGGCTCGGTGGTCAGCTGCGCCTGCGGCTGCGCTACCGGCTGCTGGCCACCGACTGGTTCGACTACCTGGTCTGCTCCGTCGCCGAACTGGAGTCGCTGCTGGCGGGCACCGGATGGCGGCTGATATCGATCGACGACGCCGACCGGCCGTACTACCTTGCGGTCATGGAGCTCACCAATTGACTACGCTCACCCGCCAGCAGGTGCGCGTGAGCCGGCGCGTCTCGATGCTGCTGCGACACCGCCCCGAACAGGCCGGGCTGGTCCTGGACGGCAACGGCTGGACCCCGGTGGCCGCGCTGCTGGCCGCGCTCGGCATCGACCGGGCGGAACTGGACGCCGTGGTCGCGGGCAACGACAAGCAGCGCTTCGCGATCGAAACCGGGCCCGACGGGGTGGAGCGGATCCGGGCCCGGCAGGGCCACTCCCGCCGGGTCCCCGTCGACCTGGACCTGCCCCCGGTCGCACCGCCGGCCACCCTGTTCCACGGCACCCCGGCGACCAACCTGGCCTCGATCCGGCGCGCCGGGCTGCGGCCGGGCAGCCGGCACCACGTACACCTGTCCGCGGACGTGCCGACCGCGGTGGCCGTGGGCCGGCGCCGCGCCGCCGAGGTCGCCGTGCTGCGCGTGGCCGCGGCCGACATGGCGGCCGCCGGGTACGTCTTCCACCGCACCGACAACGGCGTCTGGCTCACCGCGGCCGTCCCGCCCGGATACCTCGCCGAAGACCACCCGTAGATCGGTCCGTCCGGCACCTTCCGCGTTCACCCGCTAGCGTTTAGTGATGCGGAGGTTCACTCGGCATGAGCTGACGAATCTCCTCGGCGCACTGGCCATCGTCGCCACGCTCGCGGTGCTCGCGTTCGGGCTGCCCGCGCTGGACCGCGCGCTGCCCGCCGAACGGGCCGTGCGGGCCGACCGGCCGTACGCGGTCGGGGGCGGGGTGAGCGTCGTGCCGCCGCCCGGCGCCACCGTCGACGTCACCGGGACGCGGCCCGGCAACGACCGTGGCACGGCCCTGTTCCGGATCGGTCCGGTCCGGTACGCCATCTCCGTGCAGCCCTTCGACGGCACCCTCGCCGCCGCCGCGACCCGGCTGCGCGAACGCATCACCGGCACCCCCGGCTACCAGGTGACCGGCACCCAGCTGGCGATCGCCACGGCCAGCGGCCTGACCGGGCTGCAGGGCGGGTACACCGCACCGGGCCGGGGCGGCCGGTACGCCGTCTTCGTGGCCGACGGCCGCACCATCGAGGTCACCGTCAGCGGCACCGAGCTGGACCTGGGACTGCGGCTGCCCATGATCGACACGAGTACCCGTACGTTGAGCTACCGGGCGGTGCCGTGACCGCGCACGCTCCGGTGCAGCCCGGTGGCCTGTCGCCGGCCCGGCTCGTCCGGCAGCCGGCCTGCTGGATCGTCGCGGCGCTGCTGGTCGCGGGCGGGCTGCGGATCGCCCAGATCGGCGGGCGGTTCGTCACCGCCTTCCCGCTGGCCACGCTGACCGCGACCGTGCTGTTCGCGCTGCTGGCCGTACCGTTCTGGCTGTTCGTCACGGAGCTGGACTTCCTCGAACGGGAGCCGACCGTGCTGCTGGTGGCGGCGCTGGCGTGGGGCGGGCTGGTGGCCACGGCCGTGTCCATCCCGGCGGGCGCGGCGCTGGAGGACATCGTGGCGAAGTTGACCTCGCCCGGCTTCGCCGCCGGGTGGGGCTCGGCCCTCACCGGGCCGACGGTCGAGGAGATCGCCAAGACCCTCGGCGTGGTCGCCATCGTGCTGATCGCCCGGTCGCAGATCAACAGCGTGCTCGACGGCATCGTGTACGGCGCCATGGTCGGGCTCGGTTTCCAGATCGTCGAGGACATCGTGTTCTCGCTCGGCGCGGTCGCGGTGGCCGGGCGAACCGACGACGTGCAGCCGGTGGTGGCGACGTTCCTGCTGCGCGGGTTCCTGGCCGGCGTCTGGAGCCACACCCTGTTCGGGGCGCTGGCCGGGGCCGGGATCGGCTACCTGGTCGTCGGCACGGACCGGTCCCGCCCGGCGCGGCTCGGGGTGGCCCTGCTCGCGGTGTTCGGGGCCTGGTGCGCGCACGTGCTGTGGAACGCGCCGCTGTTCGGCGACGGCTTCGGCAACGGTGCCACCGGGCTGCTGGCCGTACTCGTGTTCAAGGGTCTGCCGCCCCTGCTGTTGATCCTGTTGCTGGTGCGGCGCGCGCACGACCGGGAGGCCGACTTCTACACCGCCCACCTCGCCCGGCTGCGCGACCCCGGCCTGATCACCCCCGGCGAACTCGCGGTCCTGCGGTCGGGCGCGCAGCGCGCGGCGGCGCGGCGGCACGCGCGGATCCGGTACGGCCGGCGCGGATCGCTGGCCGTGCGCCGGCTGCAGCAGGCCCAGGCCCGGCTCGCGGTCGAGTTGAGCCGCGCGTGGGCGCTCGCCTCGGCCGGCGGCCCGCCGATTGCGGCCGGTGCCGTGGTCGGAAACGAGGCAGCATCGCAGGTCGCCGCGGTGCTGCGGCGGTGTGCCGAGGTCCGCGCGCAGCGGGCCGTGCTGAGCGGACTCGGCCTGCGCGAGGCGGTCGCCCCCCGCACCGGCCCCGACGCCTGGGTCAGGCGCGCATGGGTGCTCGTCACGGTGGCGTTTGCCGTCGTGGTCGTCTGGGCAGCCCTGGCCGCCCTGGACGGCGGCTGAGCGCTGACAAGCGCGGTCAGACAGCGGGCGGCAGGCCCCCGTCGCCGTCGACGACGGTCTCCGGGGTGCCGTCCTGGTCGAGGTCGACCATGGTGATGTCGACCTTGCCGTCCTGGTCGGTGTCGAACTGGAACAGGTCGGGCTTGCCGTCGCCGTCGGTGTCGGACACCCAGACGTCGGGCTGGCCGTCACCGTCGGTGTCGCGCGCGATCAGATCGACTCGGTCGGTCCCGCGCGTCTCGATGATCTCCCGGGGGTCGGTCATGAACTGCCTCCCTAAGCGGCTGGCTGCCTCGATACCCACCAAACGTAGGTTCGATGCACAACACCCCCCGTCCGGGGATGTGACCGGCGTCGCGCGTCCGGGCCCAAGGTCGCCGGTAACGTTCCCGGACGTGGACACAGCGGCGAACGGCATGGCCGAGCTTTTCGGCAGCAGCACCGGTGCGCTCGGCGACCGGATGGGCATCGAGATCACCGAGGCCACCCCCGAGCGGATCGTGGGCCGGATGCCGGTCGACGGCAACACCCAGCCGTACGGCCTGCTGCACGGCGGGGCGTCATGTGTGCTGGCCGAGACGCTGGGCTCGGTCGGCGCCGCTCTGCACGGCGCGACCGTGGACCGCCCGTACGCGGTGGGCGTGGACATCAACGCCACCCACCACAAGGCGGTGCGTTCCGGGGTCGTCACCGGCGTGGCCACGCCCGTGCACCGGGGCCGGACCGCGGTCACGTACGAGATCGTCATCTCCGACTCCGACGGCGCCCGGGTCTGCACGGCCCGCCTCACCTGCCTGCTCCGGGGGGCTTGAGCAGCGGGGTTCGGGCGCGATTCTTGACGGATCCACGTACCTTTTTCCTCGTGACCGATGTACCTCAGCACGCCTTCGACGACGCGGCGCAGGTGCTGCACTGCGCGCTCAGCGGCGACAGCGATGCTGTGGTGGGCACGTTCGACGCGGTGGTGGACCGTTCGGGGGTGGTCGGGGCGTGGGACGTCGCCTGGTGCCTCGCCGCCACCATGGTGGGCCGCGACGTGGTACGCGGCGGCGCCTGGACCCTGGAGTTCCCCGGCATCGACGACGCGCGTTACGACAAGCGCTGGGTGGCGCGGTTCGTCAGCGCGTACGCGAACGGGGACGTGCCGACCAGCGAGGCGCTGTTCAGCGCGGCGATCGCCGACGGGCAGCTACCCGACTGCCTGCTCACGCTGGCCGGTTCGACCGTGGCCACGCTACGCCACCGCGCGGCCTGACACTCAAAGATCGTCGCTGTTGCGCAGGTAGAGCGCCTTGGCGTACTGGGCGGCGGCGGCCTGGTGATACATCGTCGCCTGGGCCATGTACCAGCCGTTGTCCGACAGTGCCTTCTTCGCTCGGGTCATCCCGGACCAGCGGATGTCCGCATCCACCTCGGATCGCCCACGCTCCTTGAACGCCTGCCGCATCTGCATCTTCCCCGACCGGAAGATCTCCGCGGCCTCCTCCGCCTGCTTGATGCAGGCGAAACCCTTCTCGTTCAGGGCCTCGGCCAGCGTCCAGGCCGCCTGCTCGGCGGCGTTGGTGAACTTCGGCACGTCGCTCCTCCCCAACCGGTGACCGAGATCGATACTCCCTGACAGTGGTGCGGAACCGCGGTAACCGGCGCCCGCGCGCCGCGCGGATTTGCCCGAACGGTCACACTGGCGCGGTGCTACTGCTCATCGATCTGGACAACACCCTCGTCGACCGTACGGCAGCCTTCCGACGGTGGGCGACCGGATGGGCACCCGCCCACGGCGGCGGTCCCGCCGACGTCGCATGGCTGATCGCGACCGACAACGACGGCTACGAGCCGCGGGAACGGTTCGCCCGCAGCATCGCGGCGTACTTCGATCTGCCCGACCACCGGGCGGTGTTGGCGGAGCTGCGCGAGGGGATGGTCAAGGAGCTGGAGCTGGACCCGCGCGTGGGGCTGGCCCTGGCCGAGGCGGTCGCCGCCGGCTGGTCGCCGGTCGTGGTCACCAACGGGACCGTACGTCAGCAGGAGTCGAAGCTGCGGCACACGGGTCTGGACCGGCTCGTCGCCGGCTGGGTGATCTCCGAAGGCGCGGGCGTCCGCAAGCCCGACGCCCGGATGTACGAACTCGCGGCCGCGGAGGTGGGGCTGCCCCTGCGCGGCTGGATGATCGGCGACCACGCCGAGCACGACGTGGGCGGCGCCGTCGCGGTGGGGCTGGACACGGTGTGGCTGCCGCGCGGACGGTCATGGCCCGGCGGGTTGCCGTACCGGCCGACCCGGACCGCCGACGACTGCGCCGCCGCCATCACCTCCGTCGTCCAAGCCTGAGATTCTCGTTCGCTTCGTGGCCGCGCCGCGCCCGGCCTCGGTAGCCTGCGGTTATGACCGAGGGCCGAGCCCGGGCCCTACCGGCCGCCGTGCTCGCGTCCGGCACCGCCGCCGTGCTGGCATTGGCCGCGGGGTGGTGGGCCCACGCGGCTCCACGCGAGCCGTCGCGCACCCCGCCGGGCACCGGGAGCTTCGTGCTGCTGCAGCTCGACGACGGCGCGGTCGTTTCGTACGACAGTGCCCGCACCGCCATCACCGATCCCGAGCGGCAGCTCGTCCTGCTGCAGCGGCTGGTCGACGCCCAGTGGCCGTGCCGGGTGCCACGGCGGGCGCCGTCGCCGCGTACCGGTGGCATGGGCGGTCCTGACCGCCGGGTCCTGGTCCCGGACAGTGTGCCGGGGGTCATCCGGCTGCCCCGGTGCGCCGGGCTCGGCGGCACCGCCACGTTCGGGCCGGCCCGGTAGCGGGCGCCGGCACTCGCTACTGATCCGCCGATCAGCTTGACCGCGCGTGCCGGACCACCCGTGGTGCGTCGATGTCCCGGTTGTCGATCAGGATGGCGGCGCGCTGCTGCGGCGAGCACGCCCGGAAGTAGATGCGCTGACCCTCGACATAGCGGTGCATCGTCGGGTGTTCGGGATCCGGGTCGGAGCCGTCGCGTAGGGCCATCCGCCGGGCGGTCACGCTGAACGGGACGTCCAGGAACACCGACAGGTCCCACACCGGGGCGAGTTCGTCGCGGTGCAGGAACAGCCCGTCGACCACCAGCACCGTTGCCGGCTCCGCCGAACGCCGCTCCGGGTGCAGGACGCTGTCGGTCTTGAGCTCGTACGCGACGGAACGGTAGCGGCGCGAGCCACCCGGTGCGAACGGCACCAACACGTCCCGCTCAAAACGCTCGTAGTTGTACGAGTCCTCCCAGAACCCGCGCGGCGATGCGCGGCCCTGCCGGTAGCGGACCGTACGGGTGTTGAGAAAGTCGTCCAGCGATACCCGCACGACCGGGCGGCCGATCGCCTTCACGGCCGCGGCGAGTTCGTCGGCGAACATGGTCTTGCCGGACCCGTCCACGCCGTCGACCGCGACCCGAACGCAGTCATCGCCCTCCGCTGGGGGAACGTGTCGCGCGATCCGCTCGATGACCGCGCGTCGTTTCGCGGACAGCCTCATCCGGCCAGTCTCCCAAACCGGGGGTACACACCCGATCCGGTGGTTCGGTGATAAGGAGCCCGGTCAGCAGCATGCGCTGATCCAGGTTTTCCCAGTAGTACTCGCGGCCGGCGCTGATCTGCCCACTCTCCGAGCCACATCCCTAGGCGTGCGCGACGACCTCCGCTGGATCCGGATGAGCCGTGATGAACCACAAGGAGGCCAGCGACTGGGCGCGTTGCCGGTCGCGGCCGTCGGTAGCGCCGTCGCCCGCCGGCCGGGCGTCCGAGCAGCCTGCCAGGGCCACCGCAGCGGTCACAGCGGCGAGCGCCGCGACGCCACGCCCCGATATTGCGTGGTCACCTGTCCTGGCACGCGGCCCACCCTAGGCAAGATCGGCCATCCACGGGTCGGTAGCGGGAGCGGGGTACGGGAAGCCATACCTTCCGCCCGACCCGTCGAACACCGAAGCCAGATCAAGTCACGAGGGGCGGAAGCGGGGGTCTAGCTGCTGGACGGTTCCATCTGGCCGATGGCCGCATCGGTTCGCGTGCTGAACGTGTCGGTCCACGTGCCGGGCGGGTCGCTCGGGCCGGTGGCCCGGTCGGCTCGGTCGGCTCGGGAGAAGGTGACCCGTACCCCGTGGGCCTGAACGGTCAGGTGCTCACGGTCCGCGGACAGGATGGTGACGTGACCGGCCTGCTCGCCCGGGCCGACGCCTATCGCGCCGAGCCCGGTGATGGCGGCTACCTGGATGGGGTCGTTCCCGAGGTACGCGTTGGCCGTGCTGAACACGTCGGTGACGTCGAAGCCGACGCTAGTGGTGCGGAACTTCCCGCTGATCCTATGGACGCCGTCGGAGGCATCGAACTCTGCGTTACGGCCGAGTTCCAGCCACGCGCCAGTTGATGCGGGGATCTCGACGGCGCCATGGCCGTCGGTCACGGTGGTCAGACGCCAAGGGGTGCCCACGTAGCCGACTTCGACGACGCCAGGTGAGGCAGGCGGCAGCGACGCGACGGCACGCGGACCCGGCAGGTCGCGGTGGGTCGGGCGCAACAGCAACCCGAGGGCGACGGCTGTGACGGCGGCCGCGCCTGCGATGACGGGCATCGCGGACTGGCGGGTCCAGTGGCGCGGCGGGGGAGTGTCGGTCACCCCAGTTGAATCGGCCACCGACGTGCAGAGTTGCGCAAGCGTCCCGCTGTTGAATCCCTCATCACTACCGGATCAGCGACCTGCTGATCTCGCTCCGATGATCGTCAGCTCCGGCGCGGCGGGCCGCACCATTGCTCAACGGGCCGTTCCGGCGTGCTGGACCACCTTGACGGAGTGGCGCAGCCGGGTGCCCTTCGATCCGCGCCGCAGGGCGTTCAACGGGTATGGGCCCCGACCATGGTCGAGCCCGACTGTCGTCATCGTCCTCCGGGTGCGGCGCACTCAGCTGGCGCTTGCGGCGATGGCCGCGTATTTGCGGTCAGGGCGGTCCGGGAACTGCTGTTGCAGGCGTTGGAGTTCGGTGAAACCAGCCTTTGTCAGGCGGGCGGAGAATTCGTCCGCCGGCCAGCGGTATGCCGTAAGGACCTTGTGGTCGAACTCGGCCACCTCATCGTCGCTGTCGAAGAAGCCGATCACCAACCTCCCAGAAGGGGCCAGCATCCGGCGGAACTCGGTGAGCACCCGGTCCAGTTCCTGCGGGGACAGGTGAATCGTCGAGTACCAGGAGAGGATCCCGGCCACCGAATGGTCGGGGACGTCCAGTTCAGTCATCGAACCGAGCCGGAATTCCGGCCCGGGGAAGTTCGTCCGGGCGTGGTCGATGAACTCGCGGACCAGGTCGATGCCGGTCACGTCGGCGCCGAGCGAATGCAGGTAGGCGGTCCAATGGCCGGGCCCGCAACCGAGATCGAACACCGTGCCGTCCAGGCCGGCGAGGTGGTCCCGGACGAGGGCCGTATCGTCCTCGGGGGCCTGCCAGCCAGCGTCAAACAGGGCGATGTACTGCTCTGACATAGACGAATAGGCATCACGTACCGGCTGCGTGCGCACCGGCGACACTCTAGACCCGGCCCAAGACGTACCGGCGCGGTTGAGGGCGGCGGACGGCGGTCCGTCCCTAGGTCGATGCCCATGGGTTAGACCTCCCTGAACGAACAGAATCCGGACAAAATGAGCCTCGGGAGCCGACGTTGCACTCACGTCCGGCACTGCGGATAGTGGGCGAGATCCGCCGCAAGACCAGCTTCGACAGGCCGGGTGGGACCAGATTCCGCGCCCGACAGCCACGAAGCGTTCGAGAGCTGGCCGGCGCCGGGCCGTACCGAAGGGATGCGGCTGTCGGCTCGCCAGTGGGGTCTGGTCGTGGCCGCACTCGTGCGCGGAGCCGAGATCGAGGACCGCATCGATGAGCCGGAGGCCGCCGCGACCTCGCGTCGGATCGCGGGCCTGGTACGGGAACGGCTCGCCGAGCAGGGACTCAGCCCGGTGCCGGTGGTGTATCCCCGCTCTGGCTGAGGCGGGTACGGGTCGTGTGGCGGCGTCTGCGACGCCGACCACCCGGGTGGTCGGTTCGCGGCGCCCCGGGGGACTCTCTTGGCAGAGCCGTTCACCGATTATCGATCGTGCACAGGCGTTGATCTCAGCCAGGATGAGCACGGCAGTCATCGTGTGCGGGTAGGGGCGGCATGGAGCAAACGGGCCAGCAACGGCACTTCCACATTCCTCTGACCGAGCACGACTCCGCTCGACAAGCATTCATCGAACCCTCTGAAACGATCTCACCGCGCGATGTCCCGGGTGCCTGCGTCATCACCTTCTTCGGGGACGTTGTGGACCGACTTGTCGAGCGTCGGGGAGCGCGTGTGCTAGTCGAGAACCGTTGGGAAGACGGCCCCCACCCCCTGCTCGAGGTCGAGCACCTCGGGGAACGTCTCGCAGTTCTCCGGTCGGGGGTGGGCGCTCCTCTCGCCGGGGCCCTCCTCGAAGAGGTCATTGCCATGGGGTGCCGCGCATTCGTGGTTTGCGGCGGTGCGGGTGCGCTGCACAGCGAGTTGACCCTTGGGCACTTCGTCGTGGTGTCCGCCGCGATTCGCGATGAAGGGACCTCGTATCACTACTTGCCTGCGGCTCGGAGCATTCAGTTCGACGAGGCCGCTCGAAGTGTGCTGGAAGAAGTTCTCAAGACACGCGGGGCCCCTTTCGTCGTCGGCCAGACCTGGACAACAGACGCTCCGTATCGGGAAACGCCAGGAAAGATCGCACACCGTCGAGCCGAAGGTTGCCTGACCGTTGAAATGGAGGCCGCTGCGCTCGCAGCGGTGGCGCGTTTTCGAGGGGTGCCCCTGGCCCAGGTCGTGTATTGCGGGGACGATCTCGCGGGCGACTCATGGGATCACCGCTCCTGGCAGAACCTCTCCGACGTGCGCGAGGACCTGTTCGACCTCGCCGCATCTGCGGCGATCGCACTGTCCCGAGCGAGCGCCTGAAACACCCGCACGCCTGCTCTCGGCTACCTGTCCGGAGGTTCGCCGGGTCGGCCCACGTCACCCGGTGTAGTCGATGACATCCGTGTGCCGGCGGCAGCTAGTCCGCCAGCAATGAGCTCTTATCGGTCAGCTGCAGCAGACGACCTTTACGACCAGATCCGGGCACTCGCCGCGTGAGTTGGTTGTTGGCTGTCCGACGCTGGTCATGAGCGCTTGACTGGTTCGGTGAGCAGCTCCTCGATCCGAGCGCGGATCTTGTCGAGGAAGGTGCGCACGATCTCGATGGGTTGGTACGCATTCCCGCCTGAGCCGGCGACGCCGTAGCCCATGATCCACCGAACACGCTGAGGGTTGGCTACGGGCCGGCCGGGCGGATCCAGGGGTCGAGGATCAGGTGGTCGAGGCCGATCGCGGCGAACTTGTCATATAGCGGCTGTGTCAGCTGGACCATGTTCACCCGCAGCTTGCCGTCCTCTGAGGTGATCCCGTAGATGCCCGAAGCGAGGTCGTCCATCAGTGCCCCGACCGCCTCGCCGGTGGTGGCCTGCAGTCTGGCCTCCGCGGCGATGCTGTGCCCGCCGGGCGCGGCGACCACGCAGAGGTTGTCGGTGTAGATCGCGGTCAACGCCGCCCTGGCCTGGTCCACGTCGCCGCTTACCACTTCGACCACCAGGATGCGGGCGTTCCCGAGGTGCGTCGCGAACGGTTCGGCGAACTGGTCGGCATGTGCGTGCAGATAGTCGCGGACCTGGTCGTCGTTCCAGTCCTCGCCGTCGCGCCAGCCGCCGGCCGGCGCCGGGCACGGCGGGGTGTCCGGCAGATCGGAGTCCCCGGGCGCACCGGCCGACGTGGGCTTGTACGGCATCCGCTGGATGTCGGACAGCCCGATCGGATGCCACCGGCCGCGCAGCGTGGCGGCGTTCGTGGGTCTTATGCCCGGCACCGGGATGCCATACGGGCAGGTATCGCCGCCGATCGAGGCCGGGATTGGGGCCGGCGCGCACAGCTCCGCATCCTCGACCGGGCCGCTCACCTCGACGAGATCGCCGTCCCGGACGATCAGCTCGGCCCGACCCGCCGGAACGATCACCGGTACCGGCCCGGATGCGCGTGCTGGTGGCGGCAGTGGTGTGCGGTGAGCGGCGAACCCCAGTGCCCCGCGGCCAGGATCGCGGTCGTCGCCACGGCGACCAGCACCAACCAGCCCCGCCGCTTCGGGGTCACCGACCGGTTCACGTCCGACTCGAGCGGCGGTGGCTGGGTTACCCGCCCGAGATCGTCTGATGTGGTGAGCGGGTTGTCGCTCGGCCCGGAGCCGCGATCACCAAGCACGATCGTCCCTCTGCCAGCTCCGAAGTGCACGCACCGGTCAGACGGTAGGCGCTGATCGAATCCCTTGGCGTCCCCCGAGCCAGCCAACCGCAGCTCCGAACGGAGGAGTCCATCCCCCCACGCTGCGGCGTAAGGCCGGTGGGAACGCCCCATGGGCAGCTGCGATACGCCCTCCCATCTTGCAGATCGGTGGACGACTGTCGCACGTGAGGACAAGGCGCCACGGCGACAGAGACCATGACGCTTGTACTGCCGAATTGACCTTTTCGAGGATCAAGGCGCCGCTGACGCGGCGCACCGTGCGCGCTCGCGGCCCGCTGCCGGCCGCGAGCGGCTACTCGACGGTCCCGTCAACGACATGGACATGTTCCAGGCTGGGGGAGAACCCAGCCACGTGCAGCGGGGTTCCATGGTGAGCCTTGCTGGGTCGAAACTGCCCGCATGACACTGCCCAGTCGTAGCAGCCCTCTCCGGGATCAGCCAGGCCGCCGTCACGATCGCCAGCGGGGCTGAGCTGGGTCGAGGTCGGGGCGACCGGCTGCCGCGCCAGCAAGCCAGCCGTGCGATCTGCGTGCGATTAATGCCGGCGATCATGGGTGTTCGGCGGTGACCAACGGTTACCCCGATGGCTGAGACCGACGCCGCAACGACGAAGCGCCGACCCGCGTTTCCGCTGGTCGGCGCTTCGGAAGCCCGTTCGGGCGCTGGTGGCCAGGGGCGGGGTCGAACCGCCGACCTTCCGATTTTCAGTCGGACGCTCGTACCAACTGAGCTACCTGGCCGTGATGGCGCTGGCGGTCCTGACGGGACTTGAACCCGCGACCTCCGCCTTGACAGGGCGGCGAGCACTCCAACTGCTCCACAGGACCTTGCATGTACCGCATTAACTACCCGACCGAGGTCGGTCCGTACCCCCAACGGGATTCGAACCCGTGCTACCGCCTTGAAAGGGCGGCGTCCTAGGCCACTAGACGATGAGGGCAACTCCGCCATCATTGCATACCCGCAATCCTGGCGGCGTGGGCCCTTACCGGCCCCGCTTGAGGCTTCGAAAGCATACGTGATGGGCCGGGGGGTCTCCAAACCGGTATCCCCATCGCCGTGGCGCCGGGACGATCAGCACCAACGGAGATCGATCCGGGGCCGCGCCGGGTCGGCCACCGCCATCACCGCCGTGACGGCCTCCGGCAGGCTGCCGAGCACGGGCACCGTGTCGGGCAGCTCGGCCCGGTCCCAGCCGGGTCCGGCCGCGGCCACCAGCAGCGGGCGGTGCGGGCCATCGAGCAACCGGCCCAGCTGGCCAGGATCCGCGGTCTGCCGTTGCTGCGACCAGAGCACCACGGCGGTCGGCCCGGTCCTGGCCACTGCGTCGTCCAGCGCCTGCGGTGGAACCCGAGCGCCGAGCGACCGGCACGGCACCCCCAGCTCCGCGAGCGCTGCGGCCAGCGCCTCCAGCGGCAACGTGTGCTGTTCCTCGTCGGCGGCGGCCAGCAGGATGCGAGTGGGTGCGCCGGGCGACGGACGTGGCACCGCGCCGAGCACCTCGGCCACGCAGCGGGACACAACGTGCTCCACCTCGATGAAGCGCTGCGTCGCGGCATACCTTTCGCCGACCCCGACGAGCACCGGCATGATCACCTCGTGCCAGGCCGCGACCACTCCGTGGTCGGCGACGTGCGTCTCGAGCAGATCGCGTACGGACGCCGCGTCGAGCCGTGCGGCGGCGCGGGCCACGCCACGGGCGGCCGGTCCCGCGCGTGCGCTCGCGACGGTCGGGCCGCCGCCGCGCCTTGGCTCCCTGGCGTCGGTTGGGCCGCCGCCTCGCCCTGGCTTCCCGGCATCCGTCGGGCCGCCGCCGCGACTCAGCTTGCCGGCGTCAGCCAAGTCGCGGCCGCGGCTCGGCTGCCCGGCGGCGGTCGGGCCGTCCCGGCGTTGGCGGGCGGCGGCGTCGGTCGGCGCGGCATGGCCGAGTGACGAAGGCATGGCGACATCCATCGGTACGACCGCCCGCCGCGCCCAGCCGGCGGCCTCGGCGGGCGTCATGCCCCGGGCGGTGAGTCGCCGCATCACCTCCAGACGCTGCATGTCCTCGACCGTGTAGCGCCGGTGCCGGCCGGGGCTGTGCTGACTGGGACCTAGTCCGTATCGCTGATGCCAGGTGCGCAGGGTGGTGACGGCGACGCCGAGCCGCCGGGCGGCGGCCCCGGCGGTGAGCGCCTCATCGACCACCCGCGGACTCCTCGCCGGCGTCCAGATACCGGACGAGGCACTCGGTGACCCCTGCGAGCCACGGCGCGTACGAGCCGGAATCCGTCGCCAGCTCCGCGCGCAGCTCCGTCGGCTCCACCCACCGGATCGCGGCGACCTCCCCGGGATCGGGCCGGGGCAGCCATGCGGCAGGCAGGTCGCCCACGAGGACGTGGTCGTACTCGTGCTCGACGCGCCCGGTGACCGGGTCCTGCGCCCGGTACGCGTAGACCCCCGCCTCGGTGAGTGCCACGCCGTCGAGGCCGACCTCCTCCGCAAGCCGGCGCCCGGCCGCGGTGGCGAGATCCTCCCCGGGTGCGGGATGCCCGCAGCAGGTGTTGGCCCAGCGCAGCGGGAACCGGGTCTTGGCAGCCGCCCGCTGCTGAAGCAGCACCCGGCCGTCGGGGCCGCGCAGGAAGACCGAGAACGCCCGATGCAGCCGACCCGGAGCCTGATGGGCCTGCTCGACCGTGGCGGATCCCACCGGGGCGCCGTCGGTATCGACCAGTTCGACGAGATGGTGCTCGCGGGATGTCATGCCCCACCTCCCGGCAGGCCCTCGCGGCCCCCGGCGGTCATGCGGTGCGGGCCGGGCGTGCCCTCGGTGCACTCGGTCATGTGGTGCTCCCGGTGACCCGTGCGGCGGCGAGCTTGCCCGAGATCAGCACCATCGGCACTCCGACGCCGGGCTGGGTGCCGGAGCCGGTGAACACGACGTTGGGCAGCGTCGGGTGCAGGTTGCCCGGCCGGAACGGGCCGGTCTGCCGGAACGTGTGCGCGGCGGCGAACGGGGTGCCCGCGGCCATGCCCTGCTCGGCCCAGTCTGCCGGAGTGATGACGCGTTCGACGTCGACTCCGGCGCGAAACCCCAGGTAGCCGCGCTGCTCCAACACGTCGACCAGCTCGTCGGCGTACCGTCGGCCGAGGCCGCCGCGCCAGTCCAACGGCGCCGTGTGGAGGTTCGGGGTGGGCGCCAGCACGTAGTAGGTGTGCCGTCCGGTGGGCGCGACCGACGGGTCGGTGCGGCTCGGGTTCGTGACCAGCAGGGACGGTTCGCTCATCAGCAGCCCGCGCCGGATCACCTCGTCAAAGGTGCCCCGCCACGCCGTACCGAAATGGATGTTGTGGTGTGCGGCCTTGGTGTAGGCCTGCCGCGATCCGATGTGCAGTACGACGCAGGACGGCGAGTAGCGCAGGCGGCGCGGGCGGCGGGTGGGCGGCAGCAGCTCGCGCCAGGCGACCGGCAGATCGGGGTTGAGCACGACCACGTCGGCCGGGATCCGCTGGCCGTCGGCGGTGTGCACGCCGGTGGCCCGGCCGTGCCCGATCTCGACCCGGGTCACGGTCGTGTCGTACCGGATGTCCACGCCGTGCTTCTCGGCGGCGCCCGCCAACGCCTTTGGCACGGCATGCATGCCGCCGCGCGGGTGGTACACGCCGGCGACCGCGTCCAGGTAGGAGATGACGGCGTACAGCGCGAGGGCGTCGTGCGGGGCGAGGCCCGCGTACATGGCCTGGAACGAGAAGATCCGCCGCGTGCGGGGATCCCGGAAGAACTCGTTGATCTTCGGCTGGAGTCGGCGGAACCCCCCCATGGCCAGCAACTTCAGCAGGTTGACATGCAGCAGGTCGAGAGGGCTGTCGAGGTTGCGGTCGATGAAATGGTCGCGTTCGAGCCGCCACAGCCGCCGGGCGAACTCGACGAAGCGCAGATATCCGTCGGCTTCCCGAGGCCCGCACACATGGGAGATCTCGGCCGCCATCCCCACCGTGTCGGTGCGTACGTCCAATGTCGAACCGTCCGGGTAGTACGCCCGATATGCCGGGTCAAGCCGGGTCAGCTCCAGCCAGCCGTCGAGGTTCTCCCCGACGGCGGCCAGTGGCTCGGCGATCAGCTCCGGCATGGTGAGCACGGTGGGCCCGGTGTCGAATTCGTACCCGTCGACCGAGAGGCGCCCAGCCCGCCCGCCGGGTGCCGACTCACGCTCGACGACGGTCACCTGCCGCCCGGCTCCGGCCAGGTGCAGGGCGCATGCCAGCCCGCCCAGCCCGGCACCCACGACCACCACCCGGTCGGTGGGTCCTGTCACGGTGCGCACGTCAGCGCCTCCTGAGGTTCTGCACGGCGGTCCTTTCCGGGGGCCTCATCATGCCGGTCGGTGGGTGGCGGTCACAGCCAGGCGGGTCAGGGCGGCGCGGGCGTCCGGGCGGATGGGCGCGTTCGCCAGCGCGGCGGTCCCCTCGGCAACCCGCTGCCGGATGAGGGCCTCGACTCGCGCGACCGCCCCGGTCTCCGCGATCACCCGGGCGAGGCGGTCCACGTCAGCGGTGGTGTCCCGCCCGGGGTCGTGGATCCGGTCCAACGCGGCAAGCTGGGCAGGGGTGGCGGACTGGCGAGCGAGCATGAGCAGGGCGGTGGGCTTGCCGGTACGCAGGTCGTCGCCGGACGGCTTGCCGGTGACCGCGGGGTCGCCGTACACCCCGAGCAGGTCGTCGCGAAGCTGGAACGCCTCGCCGACCGCGGTGCCGAACCGGTCGTACGCCTCAGATGTGGCCGGGTCCCCGGCCGGCCCGGCCAGTGCGAGGCCGAACTGCAGCGGGTGGCGCACGGTGTATCCGGCGGTCTTGTGCCGGGCGACGCGAAGCGCCCGATCGATGGACCAGCTCCCTGGCTCGGCCTCCCCGAGCACGTCCAGATACTGCCCGGCGACCGCCTCGGCACGCATCCGGTCGTAGCAGGTGCGCGCGGCGAGCAGCGTGGCGGCGGGCAGCGGGGCATCCGCCAACAGCTGGTCGGCCCAGACGAGTGACAGGTCACCGACGAGGATGGCCGAACTCCGCCCGAAGTGGACCGGGTCCCCGCGGCGCCCGGCACGCTCGTGCTGAACGGCGAAGACCCGGTGCACCGTCGGGTGCCCCCGCCGGGTCGCCGAGTCGTCCATCACGTCGTCGTGAACCAGTGCGAACGCGTGCATCAGCTCCAACGCGGCCAGCGCGGGCAGCACGGCCTCGACCGGCTCGGCCGCGCCGACCGCCCCCCGCCAGCCCCAGTACGCGAACGTCGGACGCAGGCGCTTGCCGCCCGCGAGCACCAGGTCGCGGGCCGTGCGGGCGAATCCGCCCAGCGCTGGATCGACTCCATCCAACGCGGCGATCCGTCCGGCGATGAAGCCTGCGAGCGTGCCCTCCACCGCACCGATCACGTCGTCATGACGGACCTCCTGGTGGGGCAGGGTCCGGCCCAGATGTCCGGTGAGGATGTCGTTGGCCACGGGAAGAGAGTACGCTCATCGAGGCGGTTGCGTCGATCCGTGCGTCGCTTTGTTTGCCGGCTGAGTCCTCCCGGGGAGATTCCCGTCCCGGGAGATCCGTGACGAGGAGGGTTTGTATGGACCTGGCGGTTGCGTACGACCGGTGCCGTGAGCTGCATCGGCGTCACGGCCGGACGTACTACCTCGCCACCCGGATGCTGCCCGCGTGGAAACGCCGCCACGTCCACGCGTTGTACGGTTTCACCCGTTTTGCGGATGAGATCGTCGACCGCACGGAGGCGCTGCCACCGCCCGAGCGCGCCGCCCGCCTCGCCGCCTGGTCCGATCGCTTCCTCGCCGGGCTGCGCGGCGAGCCGGTCGAGGACCCGCTGCTGCCCGCCGTGCTGCACACCATCGCCGTCTTCGACCTCGACCCCGACGACTTCGCCGCCTTCCTGCGCAGCATGGCGATGGACCTGACGGTCACCTCGTACGCCACCTACGCCGACCTGCTCGGCTACATGGAGGGCTCGGCCGCCGTCATCGGCACGATGATGCTGCCGATCCTCGGCTCGACCGATCCCGTCGCGGCCCGCGAACCAGCCCGTCAACTGGGCCTGGCGTTCCAGCTCACCAACTTCATTCGCGACGTCGCCGAGGATCTCGACCGCGGTCGCACCTACCTGCCGGACACCCACCTCGCCGACCATGGCGTCACCCGAGACGACCTGAAAGCCGCCCGAGCCGCCGGCCGGGCCACCCCTGCGATCAAAGCCCTCATCCGCGCGGAGTGCCGACGCGCACGAGACCACTACGCGGCCGCGGCCCCCGGCATCCCCCTGCTGGCACCCACTTCCCAGGCCTGCCTCCGCACGGCATTCCGGCTCTACGCCGGCATCCTCGACGAGGTCGCCGCCGCCGACCACGACGTCTTCGCCCGCCGCGCCACGGTGCCCAACCGGCGTCGCGCGACCGTCGCGCTGCGGTGCCTGCTCACCCGCCCCGGCACCCCGGTGGCGGCGGTGGCCTGACATGCGTACCGCGATCGTCCTGCTCACCCGCGACCTACGGGTGCGTGACCATCCCGCGCTGGCCGCCGCCTGCGCCGCCGCCGACCGAGTCGTGCCGTTGTTCGTCTTCGACCCGGACCTGCAGGCGATCTCCGCCAACCGGACACGCTTCCTGTACCAGGCGCTCGCCGATCTGCGGCACACCCTGCGCGGTCGCGGCGGCGACCTCGTCGTCCGCCACGGCGATCCGGTCGCCCAGACCATCCGCACGGCCCAGGCGGTCGCGGCCGACGCCGTCGCGATCACCGCCGACATCAGCGGGTACGCCCGGAGCCGCGAGCACCGCCTGGCGCGGGAATGCACCCGGCACCGTCTCGCCCTGCGTGCCTTCCCAGGCATCACCGTTGTCGAGCCGGGCGCCCTGCGCCCCGCCGGCGGCGGCGACCACTACCGTGTCTTCTCCCCGTATAACCGCGCGTGGCAGGCTGCCGCGTGGCGCGACGAGGTGACCGCTCCCCACGCGATCAGGCTGCCCGACGGGCTGGATCCGGGCGACTTGCCCCCGGCCCCGCCCGGCGAGTCGCCGGACGCCGCGCCCGGCGGCGAAACAGCGGGACAGCACCGCCTGCATGCGTGGTTGACCGGTGCGGCCGGTCACGGACGAGGGGTGACCGAGCGCATCCCCGGGTACGCCGACCACCACGACGATCTGGCCGCGGACGCGACCTCGCGGCTCAGCCCGTACCTGCGCTTCGGTTGCGTTTCTCCGCTCGCTGTGGCGAACGCGGCGCGCGCCCTCGACGGGCCCGGTCCGGCCGCGTTCGTCCGCCAGCTCTGCTGGCGCGACTTCTACCACCAGGTGGCGCTCGCGTTCCCCCGGCTGGCGACCGACGCCTACCGGGCCCCGGCCGAGCCTCCGTGGCGTCGCGATCCCGCCGCGCTGCGCCACTGGCAGGACGGCCAGACGGGGGTGCCCGTGGTGGACGCCGGCATGCGGCAATTACGGGCCGAGGGCTGGATGCACAACCGGGCCCGGCTGATCACCGCCGCCTACCTCGCCAAACACCTCCGCCTGGACTGGCGCGACGGGGTCCGCTGGTTCTTCCGGTGGCTGCTCGACGGCGACATCGCCAACAACGCCGGCAACTGGCAGTGGGTGGCGGGGACCGGCAACGACACCCGGCCATACCGCCGGTTCAACCCGATCCGCCAGGCACACCGCTTCGACCCGGATGGCGAATACGTCCGGCGCTACCTGCCGGAACTCGCGGCAGTACCCGGTGGCACGGTGCACGAGCCATGGCGCTTACCCGGCACGGTGCGCCGCGACCTGGACTATCCGCCACCGCTGGAGTCGCCGGGCGAGGAGCCGACGTGGCTGCGGGCCTGACGTGAGGGCGGTCCGAGAAGGCAGCCTGTCAGCGGAGGTCGACCCGCCCGGGGCGCGGTACTGGTTGCGCGCCGCGGCCCGCGCTGCCCGGGGATTGCTCCACGGGCAGCGCGAGCGCGGTCGCGGCCATGAGGTTGGCGGACACCAGCCCTGCCCGCCATCGCCCCCTCACGGCCGCACCTCGGTGTGACCTCTTCCGCGGCGTTGAGAATCGGCCACCGCCGGGGGCAATCAAGGATTTCCCCGCGAAAATGTCCGGCGACGTTCCCGTGTGGTCGCGGGCGGCGGTGCCAAGCTGATGCCCATGGGCGAAGCGCAGCACGTGGACGCGGTCGTTGTCGGCCTGGGGGTCGGCGGCGAGGAGGTCGCCGGCCGGTTGGCCGAGGCCGGTCTGTCCGTGGTCGGCATCGAACACGCGCTGGTCGGCGGCGAGTGCCCGTACTGGGGCTGCATACCGACGAAGATGATGATCCGGGCGGGCAACGCGCTGGCCGAGGCACGCCGCATACCCGGCCTGGCCGGTGCGTCGACAGTGCGGCCGGACTGGACCCCGGTCGCGCGCCGCATCCGCGCGGAGGCCACCGACACCTGGGACGACAAGGTCGCGGTGGACCGCTTCACCGGCAAGGGCGGGCGGTTCGTGCGGGGCCGGGCGGCGATCGCCGGCCCTGGCCGCGTCCGCGTCAACGATCAGGAGTACGTCGCCGCCCGCGCCCTGGTCCTGGCCACAGGCACGGCGGCGGTGGTGCCACCGATCGACGGACTGGCCGGCACGCCCTTCTGGACCAACCGGGAGGCCGTCGAGGCCGAGCACCTGCCCGGAAGCCTGCTGGTGCTCGGTGGTGGCGCCATCGGCCTCGAACTGTCCCAGGTCATGGCCCGCTTCGGGGTCTCCGTCACGGTCATCGAGGGCAGCGATCGCGTCCTGGCGATGGAGGAGCCGGAGTCCTCCGAACTGGCCGCCCAGGCGCTGTCCCGCGACGGGGTGACGATCCTGACCGGGGTACGCGCCCAACGCGTGGCCCACTCGGCCGACGGCTTCGCTCTGACCCTGAGCGACGGCCGTACGATCACCGGTCAGCAGCTCCTGGTCGCCACCGGCCGCACTGCCCGCCTCGGCGAGCTCGGCGTCGACTCGATCGGCCTCGACCCGACCGCCCGTCACCTGGTGACGGACGACCGCATGCGGGTCGCTGACCAGGTGTGGGCGGTCGGTGACGTCACCGGCAACGGCGCCTTCACCCACATGGCCATGTACGAGGGCGATGTCGCGGTGCGAGACATCCTCGGCCAGGGCGGGCCGGGAGCCGACTACCGCGCGCGACCACGGGTCACCTTCACCGATCCCGAGATCGGCGCGGTGGGGTTCACCGAGCGGCAGGCCCGCGACGCCGGCCTCGACGTGCGGATCGGCCACACCGCCCTGCCGTCCTCATCGCGGGGGTTCATCCACGGCCCGGGCAACGACGGCTTCATCAAGCTCGTGGCCGATGGTGCGCGTGGAGTTCTCGTCGGTGCGACCTCGGCCGGTCCGGCCGGTGGCGAGGTCCTCGGTGCGCTGTCCGTCGCCGTACACGCCGAGGTGCCGGTGTCGACGTTGCGCGGCACCATCTGGGCGTACCCGACGTTCCACCGTGCGATCGGCGATGCCGTGCGCGCGCTCGGCTGACCCGGACAGCCGGGCTGACCTGCGCATTCGACGGACCATGGGGGGCCGATTTGGTGCCCTGGATACGACCGGGTAATGTTCTCTCTCGGCAGGGGAACGGACGAGCCAGCGGCCAGACCGCGGCGGCCGGCCTGCCAAGCCCAACGACTTCGAGTACGTGGCAGTGCTGCGCGCTCGGACAGGCGGGCGTACTGGGGCAGACAGGAACCAACCGGGAGAATCCGGTTGACAGGGACTGAAAGACCCGGTAAAGTTGAACGAGTGCCCCGAGGTTGGGCCTCCGGTTGGGGGTCTGGTTTTGGTGTGTGGTTGTTCTTTGAGAACTCAACAGGGTGTTTTGATAAGCCAGTGCCAATTGTGATTGTTTGTCCCTGGCCGGTCACGTTTGTGGTCGGTTGTGGATTCCTTTGGCAACAATTTGTTTGTTGCTGGGGTTGATTCTTCAGGTTTTTGTTGGAGAGTTTGATCCTGGCTCAGGACGAACGCTGGCGGCGTGCTTAACACATGCAAGTCGAGCGGAAAGGCCCTTTCGGGGGTACTCGAGCGGCGAACGGGTGAGTAACACGTGAGTAACCTGCCCCATGCTTTGGGATAACCCTCGGAAACGGGGGCTAATACCGGATATGACTTCTGGCCGCATGGTCGGGGGTGGAAAGTTTTTCGGCGTGGGATGGGCTCGCGGCCTATCAGCTTGTTGGTGGGGTGATGGCCTACCAAGGCGACGACGGGTAGCCGGCCTGAGAGGGCGACCGGCCACACTGGGACTGAGACACGGCCCAGACTCCTACGGGAGGCAGCAGTGGGGAATATTGCACAATGGGCGGAAGCCTGATGCAGCGACGCCGCGTGAGGGATGACGGCCTTCGGGTTGTAAACCTCTTTCAGCACCGACGAAGCGAGAGTGACGGTAGGTGCAGAAGAAGCGCCGGCCAACTACGTGCCAGCAGCCGCGGTAAGACGTAGGGCGCGAGCGTTGTCCGGATTTATTGGGCGTAAAGAGCTCGTAGGCGGCTTGTCGCGTCGACTGTGAAAACCCGCGGCTCAACCGCGGGCCTGCAGCCGATACGGGCAGGCTAGAGTTCGGTAGGGGAGACTGGAATTCCTGGTGTAGCGGTGAAATGCGCAGATATCAGGAGGAACACCGGTGGCGAAGGCGGGTCTCTGGGCCGATACTGACGCTGAGGAGCGAAAGCGTGGGGAGCGAACAGGATTAGATACCCTGGTAGTCCACGCTGTAAACGTTGGGCGCTAGGTGTGGGGGGCCTCTCCGGTTCTCTGTGCCGCAGCTAACGCATTAAGCGCCCCGCCTGGGGAGTACGGCCGCAAGGCTAAAACTCAAAGGAATTGACGGGGGCCCGCACAAGCGGCGGAGCATGCGGATTAATTCGATGCAACGCGAAGAACCTTACCTGGGTTTGACATCACTCGAAAACTCGTAGAGATACGGGGTCCTTCGGGGCGGGTGACAGGTGGTGCATGGCTGTCGTCAGCTCGTGTCGTGAGATGTTGGGTTAAGTCCCGCAACGAGCGCAACCCTCGTTCGATGTTGCCAGCGGGTTATGCCGGGGACTCATCGAAGACTGCCGGGGTCAACTCGGAGGAAGGTGGGGATGACGTCAAGTCATCATGCCCCTTATGTCCAGGGCTTCACGCATGCTACAATGGCCGGTACAAAGGGTTGCGATGCCGTGAGGTGGAGCGAATCCCAAAAAGCCGGTCTCAGTTCGGATCGGGGTCTGCAACTCGACCCCGTGAAGTCGGAGTCGCTAGTAATCGCAGATCAGCAACGCTGCGGTGAATACGTTCCCGGGCCTTGTACACACCGCCCGTCACGTCACGAAAGTCGGCAACACCCGAAGCCGGTGGCCTAACCCCTTGTGGGAGGGAGCCGTCGAAGGTGGGGCTGGCGATTGGGACGAAGTCGTAACAAGGTAGCCGTACCGGAAGGTGCGGCTGGATCACCTCCTTTCTAAGGAGCACCTTGCCCGTGAAAGCGGGCCAGGAGCCCGCGTCACCCGAGTGTGGTGACGGGGTGCTCGATGGCGGAGACACTGGCCTAGTCTGGTTCCGGCAACGGCCGGCGCATCTAGTACGCATCCCTGTGTGGGGTGGGGGAACGGTGGGCTGGTGCGGCTGGGGCGGGGCGACCGATCAAGACATCCTGTTGGGTCCTGAAGGAACAACCAGGCCCGGTACCGCGTGGGAACGCGGGTCGGGTACCCGGCTGAGAGGCTGGGGGTTGTTGTTCAGCGCCAGGCATGACCTGGTCCCTCATACCGTTTCAACACTGTGCGTCTGTGTGGCGTGGGCCTTTCGGGGTGGGTGTTGGGGGTTTGGTGGGGGGCGGTTCGGGTTGTGGGTTGGTTGTTGGTTGAGAATTGCACAGTGGACGCGAGCATCTTGTTTTCTGTGGTTAAGTTGTCAAGGGCGAACGGTGGATGCCTTGGCACCAGGAGCCGATGAAGGACGTGGGAGGCCGCGATAGGCCTGGGGGAGCTGTCAACCTAGCTGTGATCCCAGGGTGTCCGAATGGGGAAACCTGGCACGAGTCATGTCGTGTCACCATCATCTGAATTCATAGGGTGGTGGGGGGAACGCGGGGAAGTGAAACATCTCAGTACCCGTAGGAAGAGAAAACAATAGTGATTCCGTGAGTAGTGGCGAGCGAAAGCGGATGGAGCCTAAACCGGGTGTGTGTGATACTTGTCAGGGGTTGCATATCCGGGGTTGTGGGAGCCACGTACCGTGTCTGACAGCGCGGTGGAGAGTTACAAAGTTGCACGTTAGTTGAATGGTGTGGGAAAGCCAGCCGTAGACGGTGAGAGCCCGGTAGGCGAAAGCGTGTGACCTCTGTGTGGATTTCCCGAGTAGCGGCGGACTCCTGTAATCTGCCGTGAATCTGCCAGGACCACCTGGTAAGGCTGAATACTTCCTGGTGACCGATAGCGGACGAGTACCGTGAGGGAATGGTGAAAAGTACCCCGGGAGGGGAGTGAAATAGTACCTGAAACCGTTCGCCTACAATCCGTCAGAGCCTTTTGGGGTGATGGCGTGCCTTTTGAAGAATGAGCCTGCGAGTTAGTGGCACGTGGCGAGGTTAACCCGGGTGGGGTAGCCGTAGCGAAAGCGAGTCTGAAGAGGGCGTTGAGTCGCGTGTTCTAGACCCGAAGCGGGGTGATCTAGCCATGGGCAGGTTGAAGCGTGGGTAAGACTGCGTGGAGGACCGAACCCACCAACGTTGAAAAGTTGGGGGATGACCTGTGGTTAGGGGTGAAAGGCCAATCAAACTCCGTGATAGCTGGTTCTCCCCGAAATGCATTTAGGTGCAGCGTCGTGTGTTTCTTGCCGGAGGTAGAGCACTGGATGGTCTAGGGGGCCTACAAGCTTACCGAAATCAGCCAAACTCCGAATGCCGGTAAGTGAGAGCGCGGCAGTGAGACTGCGGGGGATAAGCTTCGTAGTCGAGAGGGAAACAGCCCAGATCACCAGCTAAGGCCCCTAAGCGTGTGCTAAGTGGAAAAGGATGTGGGATCGCATAGACAACCAGGAGGTTGGCTTAGAAGCAGCCACCCTTTAAAGAGTGCGTAATAGCTCACTGGTCAAGTGGTTCCGCGCCGACAATGTAGCGGGGCTCAAGCACACCGCCGAAGCTGTGGCACTCACACAAGTACTTCGCGAAGAGACTTTGGTCTTTTCGTGCAGGTGTGTGGGTGGGTAGGGGAGCGTCGTATGGCGGGTGAAGCGCCGGGGTGACCCAGGTGTGGACGCCATACGAGTGAGAATGCAGGCATGAGTAGCGAATGAAGGGTGAGAAACCCTTCCGCCGGATGACCAAGGGTTCCAGGGCCAGGCTAATCCGCCCTGGGTGAGTCGGGGCCTAAGGCGAGGCCGAGAGGCGTAGTCGATGGATAACGGGTTGATATTCCCGTACCCGCGTAGGAGCGCCAGCGATGAACCTCACTGTGCTAACCATCCGAGTTTGTTGATCCCTTCGGGGTGACGTGGGCGAGGTTGGGATCCTGGTGGGTAGTAGTTGAGCGATGGGGTGACGCAGGAAGGTAGCTGATCCCGGCCGGTGGTTGTGCCGGGGTAAGCGTGTAGGCCGTGCCATAGGCAAATCCGTGGCACATGGAGGCTGAGACGTGATGCCGAGCCGATTCAGGTGAAGTCAGTGATCCTATGCTGCCGAGAAAAGCCTCTAGCGATGTTCCGAGCGGCCCGTACCCCAAACCGACACAGGTGGTCAGGTAGAGAATACCGAGGCGACGGGCGAACTGTGGTTAAGGAACTCGGCAAATTGCCCCCGTAACTTAGGGAGAAGGGGGGCCGGACGCGTGAAGCCCCTTGCGGGTGGAGCGTGGTATGGCCGCAGAGAGCAGGGGGAAGCGACTGTTTACTAAAAACACAGGTCCATGCCAAGTCGTAAGACGATGTATATGGACTGACGCCTGCCCGGTGCTGGAACGTTAAGGGGACCTGTTAGCTCTTCGGGGCGAAGCGGAGAACTTAAGCGCCAGTAAACGGCGGTGGTAACTATAACCATCCTAAGGTAGCGAAATTCCTTGTCGGGTAAGTTCCGACCTGCACGAATGGCGTAACGACTTCCCCACTGTCTCAACCACAGGCCCGGCGAAATTGCAGTACGAGTAAAGATGCTCGTTACGCGCGGCAGGACGGAAAGACCCCGGGACCTTTACTATAGCTTGACATTGGTATCTGAATGCAATTGTGTAGGATAGGTGGGAGCCGGTGAAGCTCGGACGCCAGTTCGGGTGGAGGCAATCTTGAAATACCACTCTGTTGGATTTGGGTATCTAACTTGCGGCCCTGATCGGGTCGAGGGACAGTGTCTGGTGGGTAGTTTAACTGGGGCGGTTGCCTCCTAAAAGGTAACGGAGGCGCCCAAAGGTTCCCTCAGCCTGGTTGGCAATCAGGTGTTGAGTGTAAGTGCACAAGGGAGCTTGACTGTGAGACTGACAGGTCGAGCAGGGACGAAAGTCGGGACTAGTGATCCGGCACTTGCGTGTGGAAGCGGTGTCGCTCAACGGATAAAAGGTACCCCGGGGATAACAGGCTGATCTTCCCCAAGAGTCCATATCGACGGGATGGTTTGGCACCTCGATGTCGGCTCGTCGCATCCTGGGGCTGTAGCAGGTCCCAAGGGTTGGGCTGTTCGCCCATTAAAGCGGTACGCGAGCTGGGTTTAGAACGTCGTGAGACAGTTCGGTCCCTATCCGCCGTGCGCGTTGGATACTTGAGAAGGGCTGTCCCTAGTACGAGAGGACCGGGACGGACGAACCTCTGGTGTGCCAGTTGTCCCGCCAGGGGCACGGCTGGTTAGCTACGTTCGGAAGGGATAACCGCTGAAAGCATCTAAGCGGGAAGCCTGCTTCGAGATGAGGTATCCCACCACCTTGAGTGGGTAAGGCCCCCAGCTAGACGACTGGGTTGATAGGCCGGAAATGTAAGCCAGGTAACTGGTTCAGTTGACCGGTACTAATAGGCCGAGGGCTTAACCACACCCATAAATTTGGTGCTCAACGCGTCCACTGTGTGATATCTCAGCAAACAACCACCCCCCACACACCCCACCCACCTAGACCACACAGTCTGGTGGGCGGGTGGAAGATGATGGGGGCTTGGTGGCTGGTAGTTGTGCCGGTGGTCATAGCGGAGGGGAAACGCCCGGTCTCATTCCGAACCCGGAAGCTAAGCCCTCCAGCGCCGATGGTACTGCACCCGGGAGGGTGTGGGAGAGTAGGACGCCGCCGGACTCAAACATGATGAGGGCCGCCCCCACCCCGGGGGCGGCCCTCACTGCATGCTGACCAGACACCACCCCACACCAGGCCAGACAAGCCATACCAGGCCAGGCCAGACAAGCCATACCAGGCCAGGCCAGGCAGGCCATACCAGGCCAGGCACGATCACGACTGTGTGTGCGCTGCCCCGGCCAGGGGCGGGTCCACACAGCTAGATAGGGCCGGGGACTTGAGTGTATTTCGGCACGGCCCGTTGCTCGCCTGCTCTGGTCAGTCGCGGTCGGCAGCAGCTCAGGCGGCGGTCTCGGAACGTAGCCGCTGGGGCGGTACGCCGGCCGCGGTCAACAGGCCCCCGACCGTCGCCGAATAGTTCTCCATCGACACGGCTACGTGGTGATCGTCGGCCAGGTCGCACAACGCGGCGAGGGTGCCGAGGTTGATGGCATCCATCGCGGACACGTCGCTCAGATCGAGGACGAGCCGGACCGGCCGGACCTTGCGTACTGCGTACACCAGGATCTGGCGCAGGGTTACGGCGGTGTCGAAGTTCATCGCGCCGTGCGGCTGCACGACGAGACTGCCATCCGCGCCCGCCTGAACATCGACCGAAGTGTTTTCCACCGGTCTGCCTTCCGTCACCGCGCGTTTGCCGGGCGGCCAGACTACGACGACTCCCAGCGCCCGTCGATAGCCGGAAGGGTGAATTGCGCCAGGGCGCAGGCAGCCGTGTTCGTGCCGCCTGCGCCCCGGGCTGAACCCAGACTGCGCGTCGATTCCGCGAGAACCCTAAGCCCCACTCCGCGAGGAGGGCCCCCTACGCCGGGCTCCGCGAGGACCATGCGCCGGGCTAGCGAGATCCTGCGCCAGGGGCTAGCGAGACCCTGCGCCAGGTCAGCGGGACCTCGGCCGCGTCAGCGGGACTGCGGGGTCGCTGCGGCGACCGCGTCGCGTACGGTTCGGACGTCGGCGGGGGTGCCCAGCGGGTCGGGGAACGTGCCGTACGGGGTCACGTAGACCGGGGTGTCGCGCTGGGTGCGCCAGTTCTCGGAGAGCGGTCCCACGTCGACGGTGTCGTACCCGATGGCGTTGAGGAACTCCGTGACGGTGCGCTTGGCGGCGGCGTCGTCACCCGAGATCGGCAGGGCGGTCCGGTCCGGCGCACCGGCCGGGCGGCCCAGAGACGCCAGGTGCTTGAAGTAGATGTTGTTGAAGCCCTTGACCACGTGCGCGCCGGCGAGGTGGCGCTGCAGGAGCTCGCCGGTGGTGCTGGAGCCGTTCTCGAGTTCGGGGAAGACCCCGTCGCGGTCGGGGTAGTAGTTGTTGGTGTCGATGACCACCTTTCCGGCCAGCGGCTTGGCCGGGACGTCGCGGTACGCCCGCAGGGGGACCGTGACGATGACGATGTCACCGGCGGTGGCCGCCTCGGTGGGGGTGCCGGCGCGGGCCCCGGGGCCGAGCTCGGCGACCAGATCCTGCAGTGTTTCGGGGCCACGGGAGTTGCTCAGCACCACGTTGTAGCCGGCGGCGACCGCCAGCCGTGCCACGGTCGAGCCGATCAACCCGCTGCCGATGAGTCCGATTGTCGTCATGACAGCGCGAACCTCACGATGGGACCTGGGATTCCGTCTCACCAGCGGTAGTGACCGGCAGCACACACTGTAGGGGCATCCCGCGCATGGACCTCCGTCGGATCCCCGGCAGGACCTGGCCAGGGCACTTCGGGTGGGTCAGCCTTGGTCGACCTGGCGGGCTCGGCGTGCGTTGTCATGGCGGGCCGCCCGGGCGTGCGCGGCGGCGACCAGCTCCGCGACACGAGTACGGGTACGCGGGCCCGGGTTGAGCACGCTGACCCAGCCGGCCGTGGCGTACACGGGGTGGGGTAGCAGCTGGTCGAGGGCGGTGTAGTCCCACCGGTCGGCATGCGCGGGGTGCTCGGCGGGGGCGTAGCCGACGGTCTCGGTGAACAGTGCGCGGCCGGGATCGAGGTTGAGGCGTACGACGCCGGGGCGGTGCAGGTGGGAGGCGGTGTCGAAGCCGGGATAGTCGTTGGTGACCAGCGTGGCGAACGGCATGCGCCGGTCGGCGGGTGAGTCGCCCCTCGGGTCGTAGTAGAAGAACGAGTCGCCCCAGGCCACCTCCGGTGCTCCGGTCTCGGCGCTGGCGCGTAGCACGACCACCCCGGGCAGCGCGGTGATCAGTGCGGTGACCCGTTCCTCGATGTCCGTTCCCATACCCTTGAACCATATCGTTGAACTTGCGTCTGAGACTCTGGGTTGACGCGACGTGGCGGGGGACGCCTCAACCCTCAAACCGGGATTGGGGTGTCGTGCGGCCGGTGGATCTCGCCCGGGAAGCGGGCATCTCGGCCCAGGCCGTACGCGATTATGAGCGGGACGGGCTGCTGCCGCCCGCCGAGCGGTCCGCTTCGGGATACCGCCGATACACCGAGGTGCATGCCCGCGCGCTGCGGACCTACCGGGCGCTGGTTCCCGCGTACGGATATGCGGCGGCCCGGGAGATCCTGCGGGCCGTGCACCGTGCCGATCTGGACGCCGCCCTGCGGGTCATCGACGCCGGTCACGCCGGGCTGCAGCGTGACCGGGAAACCCTGGACACGGTCGCGGCGGCGGTCGAGCGCCTCACCGGTGCGGACCGACCTGATGGTGAGCGGGGGAGCGGTCCGCAGGGAGGCGACCCCGGGCTGGGGGCCGCGCGGACGGCTCCGGGGCCGTTCACCGTGGGGGAGGTCGCCGGGCGCCTCGGCGTGACCGCCGCGACGGTGCGCAAGTGGGAACGGGCGGGGATCGTTCAGCCGGGGCGTGATCCGGGCACCGGATACCGCCGGTTCACGGCGGCCGACATCCGTGACGCGGACCTGGCCCACCTGTTGCGCCGGGGTGGATATCCCCTGGCCCACATCGCCACGGTCGTGCGCCACGTGCGGGAAGCGGGCGACCTGGCGGCCCTGGCCGCTGCGCTCGCCGACTGGCGGGCCCGGGTCACCGCACGGGGTCGGGCCATGCTTGCGGCCGCCGCGCAGCTGGCCGGATATCTCGACGCCACCGGTCAGGACGGCAGGGCGCGCCAGCCGTCGTAGTCGTGTACGGCGATGCCGTTGAACGCGGGCGCGCTACGGGTCGCGCCGTCCACCCGGGCCAGCGCGTCACCCAGCGCGGTCGCACCCTCCTCGGCGAAGGTGCAGTACGGGCAGTCGGACAGCGGCCGGGTTTCGGCGCCCAGCCGGACCCGCTTGCCGGCGGCGGCGCCGCGCGCCAGCCAGTCCCGGCTGACGTCGTAGATCGAGTTCGGGCCGGTGCCGCTGTCCCGGTAGCTCATCACGGTGACGGCGGAGGCCCGGCGCAGAGTCTCGGTGGCGAGATTCTTTCCGGAGACCGTGATCGTGCCGTACCAGAACGGCACGTCGACCTCGACGGCCAGCGGGCCGGCGTCGCGCAGCCGCTGCAGCAGCGTCAGGTAGGCGGTGGCCGTGGCGTTGCGGTTGGTGTTCCACGCGGGCAGCAGGTACGGCTCGGCGTCGACGTGCAGACCGGCGAACAGCTTGGTACCGGTCACCGCCTTCTGCCAGGCCAGGGCGGCGGCGTGGTCGGTGGTCCAGGATTCGTCGCCGCCGAGCGCGCTCAGCCGTACTCCGGCCAGGTCGGCCTGGCGCTTCAGTTCGCGCAGGCGGGGCAGCGAACCGTCGGTGGCGACGGTGGTGCCGACGTACGTGAAGATCTCGGTCACGTCGTGGCGGGCCGCCCACGACATCACCTCGGCGGGGTCGGCCTGGCTCCACAGCCACATCGCCCGGGTGCCGGGTGGGGCGGGTGCGGTGCCGGCGCTGGCGTTCGCCCCGGATGCGGTCAGTACGACAACGCTCAGCGCCGACATCAGCCACATCCGCGTTCCGCGCCTCACCACCACACCCCCTTGTCCGCCGCGCCGCCCGTCCGGTTGGGGGTAGGGCCAGAATCGGCAGCCGGCCGGGATTCATGAGGTGTCGGGGGAGGCGGGCAGCGCGAAGGCGCCCGAATGGATCTTAAATGCATTCTGTGGCGAAGGCCATCATCGCGGTCCGTCAGGACGTCCCCGGCGGGGTCGATCGGAGCGGAGATCGGAAGCCAGCCCCGAACCGACGAAAGACGTGCCATGCGCCGCATTCTCGACAGCCTGACCATGAGCCGAATGCTCACCAAGCTGACCATCCGCCGTTCGCTCCGCATCGGCTTCACCGTGGTCGTGGTGCTGCTGGTGCTGCCGGGCCTGGTGTCCGTGGTGAGTCTCTTCCAGGCGACCGGACGCATCGGGTCGCTGGCCGACGCGTCGGTGCCCGGCGCGCAGATCGTCGGCCGCATCGACGCCCTGATGAACAAGTACCGCAAGGAGCAGTGGGAGTACCTCGCGCTGCCCGCCGGCGACAAGGACCTCGCCGAGACGGCCGCCTCCATGAAGGAGGAGGACGCCGAGATGAAGGACCTGTTCGCGGAGTACCGGAAGCTGCCCGTCGAGGCCCACAACCTCAAGGCGCTGGCCGCGTTCGAGGACCACTGGAACGGGTACGTGCAGGCCACCGCCGGCGAGATCGGGCTGGCCGACCAGGGTGACAAGGACGCCGCGCGCGACACGTTCGACGACGGCAAGGGCGGCGACCTGTGGGACTCGCTCAAGGGCGACCTGAAGTCGTGGCGCGCCGCCTCCGCCAAGGCGGCGCAGGCGGACCGCGACGCCTCCCGGATCTCCGCGATCGTGGCGTTCAGCCTGTTCGGGGTGCTGCTGGCGATCGCCATCGCGGCGGCGTTCACGGTGCGGCGGACCCTGTCGCGGCGGATCACCACCGGGCTGGAGACGCTGGCCGACGCGGCGGACGGCATCTCGCGTGGTGACCTGGCGCAGCGCGTGGAGACCGGGACCGACGACGAGATCGCGCAGGTCGCCTCGGCCTTCGATCGGATGGTCGAGTACCTGACCGGGATGGCCGACGTGTCGCAGCGGCTCGCGGCGGGTCAGCTGGCGGTCAACGCGCGGCCCAAGTCGGAGCAGGACCGGCTGGGGCAGGCGTTCGCGGCGATGGTGGCCAACCTGAACGACTCGATCGGGCAGGTGCACGTGGCCGCCGGTGCCCTGGATGAGGCGTCCCAGGACCTGACCGAGGTCTCCGACGGGGTACGCGGCGCCACGGGCGAGGTCGTCGACAACGCCGGGCGGCAGGTGACCCTGGTCCGTGAGGCGCAGCAGGCGGCCGAGCAGACCGTCGATCTGGTCACCGGCGGCATGGCCACCGTGCAGCAGTTGGCCCAGGTGATGCGGGAGCTGGACAGCAAGTCCACGGAGATCGGCGGGATCGTCGAGGCGATCACCCGGATCGCGGGGCAGACCAACCTGCTGGCGCTCAACGCCTCCATCGAGGCCGCCCGCGCCGGTGTGCACGGCTCCGGCTTCGCGGTGGTGGCCGGGGAGGTCCGGGCCCTGGCCGAGGAGAGCGGCAACTCGGCGCAGTCCATCGCGAACCTGGTCGCCGATATCCAGCGGACCAGCGGTGACGCCGTGCGGATGGTGGACGAGAACGCCCGGGACGCCTTCGAGCGGATTGCCAGCGGCACCTCGTCGCTGCGGGTCGCGCTCGACGAGGTCGGTGCGTTCGCCAGCGCGAACGTGCAGTCCACCGAGCGGATGGCGGCCGCTACCGCGGCGACGGCCAGTTCCGTACGGCAGCTCGGTGCGACCGCCGACCAGCTGCGCGGGGTGGCCGGTCGCTTCTCGCTGCAGCAGTAGCCGGGATGTCGGTCCGGGGTGGTGCCGAGGCTTGCCACGACGGCGGCGCCGGCGGCCAGGCACCATGGGCCGTACCGGCGGCGGTCGCGGCGTACCGCCGCCCGGCCGTACACCACCCCCGCCGGTCCGCCGATGTGCCGGATGAGCAGGGCCTTCCCGGTGGCGTGATCCGGCTATCCTCGAGCGTCGGGGACGCGGGGAGGCGGGCGTGATGGACACGGCTACGGTGGTGTTCCT
Organism: Krasilnikovia cinnamomea; assembly: GCF_004217545.1. Classification (NCBI taxonomy): domain Bacteria; kingdom Bacillati; phylum Actinomycetota; class Actinomycetes; order Micromonosporales; family Micromonosporaceae; genus Krasilnikovia; species Krasilnikovia cinnamomea. The sequence goes on along the minus strand of NZ_SHKY01000001.1, from coordinate 2,879,110 downwards.
GGCCGTGGGTGGCGTGGGCGTCGTGGTGCTCGCCCTGGGTCTGCTCGGTGCCGAGCTGTTCCAGTTCGGCCACCCCGGTGCCGACGGGCCGGTATCTACCGAGGCGGTCGCGGGGTTCGTGGGCGCGTTCGGGTTCGCCGCGGCGGTCGCCGGTGAACTGCTCGATGCCCGTACCCCGCTGATGATCGGGCTGGCCGCGGCCGTCGGCGCGGCAGCGGCGCTGCCGGTCGCCTACCTCGCGGTGCGCCTGGGCCGCGCGGCGCGCACCATGCGCACCGACGCCACCCCCACCCGCCAGGACATGGTCGGGACGCTCGGGGTGGTGATCACCCCGATCCCTGACCAGGGGTACGGAGAAGTCCGGCTGCGGATGGGCGGGCAGCCGGTGAAGGTCAACGCCCGCGCGGATCGGCCGATCCCGATCGGTGCCCACGTCTTCGTGGTCGAGGCGCCGAGTGACACCAGTGTCGTGGTCGAACAGACCAGCGCCCTTCATCAGAACTAACCCCAAGGACGTGCAGTGACCCCTCTGTTGATCTCGATCGGTGGCACCGTGCTGCTGGTCGTGCTCGTCGTGCTGTTCATCCTGTCCCGGATCAAGGTGGCCGGGCCCAACGAGGCGTTCATCGTGACCGGCCGCAAGGGCCGTGCGGTGGAGGCCGCCGACGGCAGTCGCGCCACCGACCTGTCCGGGCAGAAGGTCGTCATGGGCGCGTCGGTGTTCGTCGTGCCGATCGTGCAGAAGCTGCAGTCGCTCGACCTGTCGAGCCGGCGCATCCACGTCGAGATCACGGGTGCGGTCAGCAAGCAGGGCATCCGCGCCAACCTGCAGGGTGTCGCGATCGTCAAGGTGGGCGGGACCGAGGACGCCATCCGGGCCGCCGCGCAGCGCTTCCTGCACCAGCAGTCGGAGATCGAGGAGTTCACCCGCGAGGTGCTGGCCGGCGCGCTGCGCTCGATCGTCGGGCGGCTCACCATCGAGGAGATCATCCGGGACCGGGCCGCGTTCGCGTCCGCGGTGGCCGAGGAGGCCGAGCACTCGATGACCAACCAGGGTCTGGTGCTCGACACGTTCCAGTTGCAGGACATCATCGCTGAGGGGACGTACCTGCAGGATCTGGGCCGGCCGGAGGCCGCCCGGGTGCTCAAGGACGCCGCCATCGCCGAGGCCCGGGCCCGGCAGGCGGCCGAGCAGGAGCGGCTGCTGGCCGAGGAGGCCATCGCCGAGGCGAACCGGAACCTGTCGCTCAAGCAGGCCGCCATCCAGGCGGAGATCGACGCGGCGAAGGCGAAGTCGGCGGCGGCGGGCCCGCTCGCCCAGGCCGAGCGCGACCAGGCGATCCTCGCCGAGCAGCAGAAGGTGGCCGAGCGCAACGCCGAGCTCAAGCAGCGCCAGCTCGACACCGAGGTGCGCAAGCCCGCCGACGCGGCCCGGTACAAGGTCGAGCAGGAGGCCGAGGGTGCCCGGCAGGCCGCGATCCTGCGCGCCGACGCCGAACGGCAGGCCACGATCGCGGCCGCGCAGGCCGCCGCCGAGCAGTCCCGGCTGACCGGTGAGGGTGAGCGGGCCCGGCGGGCGGCGCTGGCCGAGGCCAACGCGATCGAGGGCGCGAAGGAGGGTGAGGCGGAGCAGCGGCGGCGTACCGCGATCGCGGACGCCACCGAGCGGGAGGGCGCGGCCGACGCCTCCGCCATCCAGGCGCGCGGCCAGGCCGAGGCCGAGGCGATGCGGGCCAAGGCCGACGCCTTCTCCGAGTACGGCGAGGCCGCCATCCTGGACCTGCTGGTGCGGGTGTTGCCGCAGGTGGTGGACGCGGCCAGCCGCCCGATGAGCGCGATCGACAAGATGACGGTCATCTCCACCGACGGCGCCTCGACGCTGACCAAGTCCGTGGCCAGCAACGTGGCGCAGGGTCTGCAGCTCGGTACCGACCTGACCGGGATCGACCTGAGCGCGCTGCTGGCGCGACTCGGCGCCGCCCGCAACGGCGGTCCGGCCCCGGCCGTCAACGGCGGTCAGGCCCCGGCCGTGGAGGCCAAGCCGGCCGAGTGATCCGGCGGGAAACCGGGGGCGGCGTGTGCTGCCCCCGGTTTCGTTTTGGGGCTCCGGCGGAGACGTCTGACGTTACCCCGATCGGTCGGCCCGCCTCGGCCCGGTCGTCCGGACGCCTGTCCGAAAGGACGACCTGCAACCTGGCTGCACCCGAGTGGCACCGTGAGTGCACCCCAGGACCTCGAATCTCTCTCCAAGGCCTGCCGGAGTGGCCCGGCCGATCGGGGGAGAGAACACGTGCAACGCACGACAACGCGGGCTGCCGTGACCACCGCTGCCGGGATCGGGCCCGCGCGCGGGCAGGGGGTGTCTTCCGGCGGCGCCCGCGTCCGGCTGAGCATTCCCACCTGGCTGCTGCGTACCGCCGGCTTCGCCGCCGTCTATGCGGCCGCGTTCGCGGCCGGGCGGATGACCGTGATCAGCGGCAGCTCCCTGGCCCTGCTGTGGCCCGCCGCCGGCATCGCGATCGTCTGGCTCTGCGCGCAGCGGCGCTCCCCGGTCCTGTGGGCCGACGCGCTGGCCCTGACCATCATCAGCTTCGTCGGCAACGCGATCACCGGCGAGGCCCTCGGCCTGAGCGCGGCGCTCGCACTGGCCAACCTCGTTCACGTGGCGGTCTTCGTCGCGCTGCTCTCCCGCCGCCACCCGCACCTGTGGGGCGCCGGCGGCACCGCGCGGCTGTCCACGCCCCGCGAACTCGGGTGCGTCATCGGGATCGCCGCGGTCGCCGCGGTCGTCAGCGGCGTGGTCGCGTACGCGCAGATCGGGCTGGCCGGCGGGGAGCAGTTCACGGCGCAGGCGTTCACCGGCTGGATGACCCGTCAGGTCACCAGCACGATCGTGATCGGCGCGGCCGGGCTGTGGTTCGGCCCGGCGATCGGCGCCCTCCGGGACCGGCACGGTTCGCTGGCCGGTTGGTGGCGCGACACCGACCGCGACCTTCGGGCCACCCCCGCCCGGCGGGTCGTCGAGTACCTGGCCGTGTCGCTGTGCTCGGTCGGCGCCTACCTCGTCGGGTTCGTGTACGACGAAGGCCTGCCGCTGGCCTTTCCGCTGATCGCGATCACCGTGTGGGCGGCCATCCGCCTGCGCACCGGCTTCGTCGTGCTGCAGACCCTGGTCCTCGGCGGCGCTGCGGTGCTGTTCACCCTGCACGGGGAGGGTCCGATGGCGGCGGTCGCCGACCCGCAGGTGCGGGCGTGGCTCGCCCAGTTCTTCGTGGTCCTCATCGCGGCCGTCGGGCTGGCCCTGGCCCTCGGCCGCGACGAGCGGGCCCAGCTGATCCGGGAACTGGCCGAGCAGAAGGAGTTGGAGAGGCAGCACGCCGCGCTGATGAGCGCGGTCATCGACTCCATGGCCGACGGCCTGTCCGTCATCGACGCCCAGGGCCGGGTCGAGCTGCGCAACCCGGCCGGCGTACGCCTGTTCGGGTCCGGCACCTCGGTTGACGAGGCGCACCGCCGGATGCGCCACCTCGACGGCACCCCGGTCAGTGGTGACACCCTGCCCTCCGCCCGGGCCCTGGCCGGAGAGAAGGTCGACCCCGTCGACGTCCTCGTCACCGACGCCGACGGTCATGACCCGCGCATCTTCCGGGTATCCGCGACGCCGCTGGTGGCCGCGTGCGGGGACCGCCGGGCGGTCGTACTGTTCCACGACGTCACCGCTGAACGCCGCCACCGCGACCAGCTCGCCGGGTTCGCCGGTGTCGTCGCCCACGACCTGCTCAGTCCGCTGACCGCGGTCGAGGGGTGGGTGGAGGTCGCCGCCGAGGCGCTCGACGCCGCCCCCGAGCACCCCGCGCTCGACCGGTCCCGCGACAGCCTCACCCGGGTGACGCGGGCCGCCACGAGCATGCGCGGGCTGATCAACGACCTGCTGGCGTACACCACCGCCCGCGACGTGGAACTGGCCCGGGTCCCGGTGGACCTGACCAGCATGGTCGCCGAGATCGCCGCCATCCGGACCGACGCGGCGGTGGCCGCGGGGCGCCCGGCGCCAGAGGTGACCTTGGGCCGGCTCGACCCGGTGCACGCGGATGTCGGCGCCGTCCGGCAGGTGCTGGACAACCTCATCGGCAACGCCGTCAAGTACACCGCGCGCGGCATCACGCCGATGGTGACCGTGACCAGCACCCGCCACGACGACTTCGTCCAGATCACCGTCGCCGACAACGGCATCGGGATCCCGGCCGGGCAGCACGAGGTCATCTTCGACGACTTCCACCGTGCCCACCTCGGGTCCGGCTACGCCGGTACCGGGCTCGGCCTGGCCATCTGCCACCGGATCGTCACCCGGCACGGCGGCACCATCACCGCCGAGGACAACCCGTTCGGCGGCTCCCGCTTCACCTTCACCCTGCCGGCCACCGACCACACGGGCAACCCGGGCGGGGAGGAACTGGCTCCGCTCGACCTGCCCACCACGCCCGCGCCCGCCTACACCGACAAGGTCACCGCGCTCGCGGCGTGAGCCTCACTGCTGTCGTTGCGCCTCGAAGTGCTCCTTCATCGACGGGTAGTAGTCGTCGAAGGTCGGCATGGGGCCGCCGTCACGGGAGGCCACCAGGGCGTCCAGGTAGTACTCCCAGCCGGGGCCGATCTCGCCGACGCTCTCGGTGCCGGTCAGCCGCTGGGTGAACCGCAGCTCGGTCACGCCCGCGGACTCGGCGAGCACCATGTCCAGGTACCAGTTGCCGTGCTCGTTCAGCGCGGACAGGGCCAGCCGGCGCGGTGGGTCGCACGCGTCGATCGTCATGTCCATCCAGGGCTTGCCCTCCTCGTGCACCATCTGGACCTTGATCGTGTGCCCCGGCGCCGCGTCGCCCTGCCAGGGACCGAACCAGCGGGCCGTACGTTCCGGATCGGTGAGGCTCGCCCACACGTCGTCCACGGGTGCGCGGAACGTGCGGGTCAGCACCAGGTCGTCGCCGAGTAGTCGGCCGGTGGGTGTCGGGCTCATGCGGTCTCCTTCTGGGAACGGTCGCGCCCGGCGGTCGTGCGCCGCTCGCGGCGGGTGCGGTAGACCTCGGTCTCCAGCGCGTCGAGGCGGTGCTGCCAGCCGGACGGACGGGTCAGCCGCTCCAGCCACCCGACCAGATCGTCGAGCGGTGCGGTGACCAGTGCGTACACCCGGCGACGCCCGTCGGCGGTGTCGCGGACCAGACCGGCTTCGCGCAGCACCCGCAGGTGGCGGCTGACGGCCGGGCGGCTGATCGCGAAGCGGTCGGCGATCTGCCCGGCGGAGCGCGGTTCGTCGCGCAGCATCAGCAGGATCTCCCGCCGTACCGGATCGGCGATCGCCCCCGCCACCTCGTCCACCCCCGAAGCGTAACCTTCTGGTTACGCGTCCGCAATTGCGCCTATCGTGTGGGCATGGCTTGCCGGATAACTTTGCTCGTGCTGGACGCCCGTGACCCCGACCTGCTCGCCCGGTTCTGGTGCGAGGTGCTCGGCTAGGTGGAGGCCACCGACCGCGGGTTCCACCTCGGTCGTCCCTTCAGGAAGGACGCCTGCGTACGGGAAGTCCTTGATCGAATCGCCCGGGAGCGCCCGTTTCGTGTCATGCTTCCCTGACGCTGAGACGCGTCGGGAGGTCTCGATGATGTTCCACGAGCGACCCAGGGCCCCGGAAGCCGTGAGTCCGCGAACGCGACCGGCTGAGCAACCGGCCACCAGCGACGACCTGTGGTCGGTGACCGAGCAGATCCGCCGGCGGGCAGCCATCCGGGGCCCGGAGCCGCATCGCCGGGCCAAGGCCGCCGAGCGCGGGCCCTCCACTATGGCGGAACTCCTGTCCGGACCGGCGCCAAAGGGGACCACGAGGGCCAGCGAACGTGCCACGACCCGGGCGTGGGAGGGTGCGGCCGAGGCCGTCGACAGGATCCGGGAGTTCGCCGCAGCCGAGCGGCTCGACCGTACCCACGAGGCCGCGCTCCGCCTGCGCGACCGGCTGGCCGAGGCGCGCGCCGAGGCCCGGGACCGCCCGCCGCGCGCCGCCCGCCTGGTCCGTACCCTGACCGCCGCGCGGGAGCTGGCCCGCGAGCTCGACATCGCCGAGTCCGTCGGTGTTCTGCCCCCGCGACGGCGCGACCAGATGGGGCAGGAACTCGGCCACCTGGCCGGCTGCCTGGGCACCGACCTGGAGCGTGTCGCGGCGCCCACCCGCGAGCCGAAATGGCTGGATGTGGCCTCCCCGGCGCACGGCCAGGTGAACGTCGCGGGCGCCCGCACCCTCTTCCGTCCGGGGCACGTGGCGGCCAGCGACGCCTCGGCCGTGGTCGTCGCGAACGACTGCGAGCTCGAGGCCGTCGACCACTACCACCTGCGCCGGGTGTCGCTCGACTGCGGCAGCCTCTACCGCGACAACGCGGCGGTCGAGTCCTTCGCCGCCATGCTGGCCGAGCCGTCCGAGCAGAGCATCCAGGCGTTCCGGGAACAGCTGCGCCGCATCGTGAGCCCGGTGCCCGAGCCCGGCCGGCAGGTCTACCGGGAGCGGGTGGCGGCGCGGGTCAACACCCATCTCGACCACCCGGACGTCGCGGTCCTCGGCGACGAGTCGCACGTGCGCTCGACGACGGCCTATCACGTACGCGAGACCGTCGTCCCGCTCGCCGACCTGCTGTACGAGCGCGAGGACCTGATCCAGGCGCTGGCCGAAGGGCAGGGCGACGTCAGCCTGGAGAAGCCGATCCAGGACGCTCTCGGTGAGATCGAGGACGTCGCGCTGCTGCGGTACGCGATGAACCCGGACGGGGGGCGTACCAATGTGCGGCGCTCGCTGGACACCCGGCGGGTGCATCTCGCGGCGGCGATGATGGTCGGTGCCGGCAATACCTTGACCCACAGCAGCGAGGTCGAGGCCGGGCGGGCGCGGCTCGGGAACCTGGCACGGTTCGACCGGCGGGTGCGGCAGCGGCGCGAGAAGGCCCACGGGATGGCCGAGCGGCCCGCCGCCAAGGGGTTGTGGCTATGAGGTGGGTCGCCCCGATCGGGCTCGCCGTACTAATCGCCGGCGCCGGGGTGTTCTTCGCCGTCCAGGATCTCGGCCGCGCCGACCAGTACGCGAGCGTCGGTAGTTTCCTTCTCGCGCTGGCCCTGGCCGGTGGGAGCGTGGTTGTTCACCTGCGCCGCCGGGGGAGCCCGCAGGAGGCACCGCCGCCGGTCCGGGATGCGCCGCCCAACAATACGATCGTGGGCGCCGGCGTGGTCTTCACGGGTCCCGGCGCCCGTGCCGACATCACGTTCACCGGGGACGAGCGCCGGCGGCGCCGGAAGAAGTGACCCGCAGCGCGCAATCTCAGCGACAGATCAGGGCGCCGGCTCTCGATGCGTGGTGTATTCGTTGCGCCACGATGACTGTTGGCCAGTTCTCTGTGGCTCTCGGCGATGGCATCTCGGACTGCCACCACCGCCGACAGGATGTCAGCCAGCGGTGGTTCGATGCGTGCGTTGCGTACGGCTCGAAATCCCGAATGCGCCGGTGCGGGGCGGAAGGTCTGCGGGTTCAAGCACATTACTGCCCCTGGATGATTCCAAACGTTGCGCGCAAGCTATCGAGATGACGTGCTCAGCGAGGGTGGCGCGTGTAGCAGCCAGTCCGGACCGACGTCTCCATCAACAAGCCGACCTGGCTAGGGCATCGGGTCACGCATTTGAGATGCGTCCATATTCGCAGGTCAGATGGGGTTTCTGTGGGCCGCCGGGGACTCGAACCCCGAACCTAAGGAGTCCCGGCAGTACGGTTGGATCAAGCCGCCTGCGAGGTCGGACCGCCCGGAATGGTCCCGCCTCGGCCGGTGCGGTTGCTGGCGTTGCTGTACTTCGCTGCTGTACCGCAGTCGACGGGGCGGAGGCCGCCCCTGCCGACGGAACGCCTGACCCCCACACTGCCAGCGCGGAGCGGGACCGTTCGGCGGGTACGCCAGGCGCGGATACCTGCGGTGAGTCGTTCACCGTCGACCGCTCCCCCGCTCCACTGGCTGCCGTCGTTGCCGTCAGCCGTTGCCGTCAGCTCGGCGACCATGTGATCCGTAGAGGTGTGCAGGGTGGCCAGTTACGCCGCCCCGGTCGCGGCGATGCCCATATTGACGTTCTTGTGATGGCGCGGCGGCGGCCCGCTGGGGTCAGGCAGGGGTCACCTCTTGCCCGCCCTGTGGAGATCAACTGTTTTAGGCTTCGTCGGCCGCTGCGGCTGGCCGCGTCTCGTCGGCCCACGTCACTCTCGGCACACGTCCATCAGTTCAAAGCCCTCGCCTCGCAGTACTCGGACAGCAGCCACAACGTCCCTGACGGTGCGGTCCGGCGGGGCGAGTTCGGTCGGCCAGTCCTTTCCTCGGCTGACCCAAAGCGTGGCGAGCCCCGCGGCTCGGCCACCCTCGACATCAAGTACAGGGCTGTCGCCGATCGCCCACCCTCCGCTCAGCAGATCGAGGCCGCACCGACGGGCTGCCGCCTCAAAGATTTCGCGCCTCGGCTTCCGGATGCCCAGTTCACCGGACACTGCCCAGGCATCAACATGTTGGTCCAGCCCGGTACGCTCGATTTTGCCCAACTGGTTGTCGGCCTGACCGTTGGTCACGATCGCCACCTTCCAGCCGTCGTCGCGCAGTAGTGTCAGCGATGCCAGCACCTCCCTGCGGCAGCTCACGAGGTCCGGCATCCGGCGTCGGTACTGCTCCCATGTGTCATCCACCGAGGCCGCCAGTCGAAAGCGCTGCTTCACCTCGCCAAAGAACCAGTCGCGGGGAACGGAACCGTCCTGATCCGTAGCGATCAGCCATGCCAACGCGTCGTCCGGCAGTTCGTACTCGGCGCAGAACTCAACCGCCCAGCGCCCGAACGCCGCCGAACGGTCCACAAGGGTGTTGTCGAGATCGATGAGCGCCAACCGTTGCATGGTCAACCACCGTATCGGGCGGGTGACGGGAATCGAACCCGCACTGTCAGCTTGGGAACCGCACAAGATCGGCATTCTGACCGGCTTGCGCCCTAGTGGCGGCGGTCCTCGATGGCCTGGGCTACCCCCGCTGGTCCCCAGCTTGTGGCCCGTCAATGGCCCGACATGCGCACGGGTCGGCTAGCTCTCAGATGGCCTCGACGGTGCTCAGACATTCGTCACCGAGGCCGCCAGGAAGGCCATACCCTAACTGGGATGGATCAAGGACAGTCACCACCACCAGAGGCATACGAGACGGTAACCAACCCGGGCCGCTTCCGCGTGCTTCATGAGGCGGCGCGGCAGATCCTCGACGACCTGGTCACCGAGTACGTGGTTGACCGTCGCGACTACCTGACGGCGGACCCCAGCAGCCAAGACTTGCAGGTGCCTGCGGTGCAGCTGGTGCCCGGCCGCTCCGAGGCCGGTCCCCTCACCGTTGTCTTCACGGCCTTCCCCGGCCTGATCCTCACGCTGGGTCGCTGGCGGCAATTCAGCCTTCCGGCCTGTGGCTGCGACGCCTGCGACGAGGACCCGGCCGACCTCATCGAGGAGCTCCACGAGGAAGTTGGAGTACTCGTCGGGGGAACATTCGCGGAGCAGCTGAGTCATGGCTCTCGCGCGGGAGTGAGTTGGGGGCGATCGACTAGCCCTCAAGAGCACTGGGGCTGGACTGCGGTTTCCCGTTCGGATGCGGAGCAGATGGGACCAGCCCAACGCATCGACTGGGCGCCTTGGCCACGCCGCTCGGCCTAAATATGGGCCACCGCCTTGCAAAGATCGCGCGACTTGTCGGCCGGTGCCGGTGATGGCCGCTGACCTGGACCGAGAGTCGGTCGGTGCCGCCGTCCCGCGCCGGGTGTCGGCGGGCTTGGCTGTACTGGTGGCTGTACGGGTCGGCGGTCCTGGCGGCTCTACTCGCCTGACGAGTTCCTCCCGAGCTGGGCCCTGATGGCCGCCACCACCTCACGGCCTTCGGTGCCATCGGGGTCAACACCCGGAGTCATGTCATCGGCGATGTCCGCCCAATGAGACAAGGTATTCATGACGAAGTTCCAGTCCGGGTCGGTTAGCTGGACGCTTACTTGTTGATCGTTGGGCAGGGGAGTCTCCTCGTCCAGATATGCGCGGGCAAGCACAATCTCCCTCACGCGCTCCGCGACTTCGACATGGTCCTCGGTGTCCTCGTCCTCAACAGCACTCGAGATCTCGTTGTCTATGTCGTCGACCAGCGAGAGCCAGTCGTACACCCGGAGCGTCACAGCTGCGCCGACGGTCTCATCTGACATGCTCCGGAGCGTATCGACCTCGCGGACGCTGATCAGCCGAATCGACCCATTCCCGCGCTGGCTCGCACCCATCCCGTCTGCCGTCGACCCACACACCATGGAGCGGGCCTGCCCCAGGGCGGCAAGGTGGAGCGCCTCACCAGCCGAACGACCTTGCCGCCCTGGGGCAGGTCTGCTCGGCTCCGCCTGGGTCGACGGTGGGCGGGATGGCCCACCATCCCAGAGCCTGAGCGCCCCCGCCGGAGGCATCCGATCTTGCCACCGGAAACCTGCGCCGCCGCGCCGGCCGATGCCGACCGGAGGTCGCCAGCAGGCCGAGCGCAGCGGCGCTCGGCCTGCTTCGTCGTCGCCCTGGTCCTCGATGCCGTCCCTACATCTGCTTCGACGGTCAACCTCGGATCACTCCCCTGATGGTGCGGGCGCGGGTACCGACGCCGGGGCTTGCCCGGCCGCCGTCGCCGCAGGCGTAAGGCGGACCGGGCCGCGCAGCGGCCCCGAGCGACCGGCCTGCGCGCCACGATGCGCCGCGTCAGCGGCGCCTTGATCCAAGTACAGAGAAATTCGGCAATACTCGAAGGCGTAAGGCGAAGGCGAGGACCCGAGCGAGACAACAACCGGTCCGCAACGCGCACCGTCAGTGGCATTTCGTACCAGCACCACCTGCTAACCACCGCAGGGTACGAGCCGGTTCGGGTCAGGGAGCCTGGCCCGCACTCCCTTCGCAGCCAACTAGGCGAGCCCTCCACGATCAGAATTGAGGCTCACGACACGCGCCGGTGCGTTGTCCTGCTTCCGCTGTTGCCGTGGACACCAGCAGGTCAGCCATACACCGGTTGACGATATATCTCGCTTGACGTACGGTCTGCGGCCATGCAGGAACCCACGCTCTTGATCCTCACGGCCCTGGCGAAGGAGCCCCTGCACGGGTACGGGGTGATCCGTACCGTCCAGGAACTGTCGCAGGGCGAGGTCGTGTTGCGGCCCGGCACACTCTACGGCGCCTTGGACCGGCTAGCCGAGCAGGGGCTCACTGCGGTCGACCGGGAGGAAGCGGTGGACGGCCGGCTGCGGCGCTACTACAAACTCACCGACAGCGGCGCCGCCGCGCTCGCCACTCAGATCGGGCGCCTGCGCCGGAACGCCGACTCGGCCGAGGCGCGGCTACGCAGCCGTCCAACCGTGGGCGTCCGGCGGCTGGGGGTGGCCTGATGACCGCGATCGGTGGACAGGACGAGCGCCGTTACCGTCGGCTCCTTTGGGCGTACCCCAGTGGATATCGCCGCCTGCACGGCGCTGAGATCGTCACGACGCTGCTGGACATGGCCGAGTCCGGCCACGGCCGGCCGACCGTCGGTCAGGCCGTGCACCTGGTCGCTTGCGGTATCCGGCAGCGGTTCCGTGTGCCGCGGCGCGTGCTCGCGGTGATCGGGGCCGTGCTGTCCGCGGCCACGCTGGGCGGGCTGGGCGCGGTCACCGGCAACTGGCTGGCCTGGCAGGCAGCCGCGCCGGTGCCGTCGGCAGCTGAGATGACCGCGCTGACCTCGGCGGCGGCGGGTCTGCCGCGGCCGTGGTTGGAGCCTTGGCGCTCGGCGATGAACGGCCCGGGCATGAGCGGCGCCGTTGACGGTACGGGTACGTACGACCCCGCCCGGGTTCGGACCGCCCTGAGCGCGACGGGATGGCAGATCACCTCATTCGTGGAGAGCACCGAGGTGATCGGCGTGGGCGCCGGTCCCGGTGAGACGAAGGTCCCGGCGCGCGCCCTGAACTTCGCCGCGACCAAGGGCGGGCTCAGCCTCATGGGTTTCACAAACACCCTGGTCGGCGGCGAGTACGACGGACATACGTCCCTGGCGCTGGACGTCACGACAGACGTGACTGGCGCGATCCGGCCGTCGACGGTCGCCGGCCTGCTGCTCGGCGCGCTCGGGGGATGGCTGCTGGCCGCGGCCCTCGCCTACCGGATCCGGACGGCCGATGGCCACAACCGATGGACCACCAGCGGCCTGACCGCGCTGGCGCTGACCGCCGCGGCCGTCCCGGCGTTCGTCGCCTATTGCGAGGCCTACCAGATCATGGTGTACGACGTGCACGCCTCCTCTGGACAGTACGTCGAGTACAGCATCAGCGAAACCATCCCGATGCCCGTGGTGCTGATCAGCACCGGAGTCGCGGCGCTTGCCCTGGTCGCGGCGGTACTGGTTGCCAACCGTCGTAGCGAACCGGAACTCACCCCGGTCAGTTCATAGCCCGGAGGGCCACTCTCAGCGAGGTCAACCCACTTCCCGGTAGAGGTCACAGTCGGCCTGATCATGGCATCTTCTAATCCGTCGGTCGTCGGCTCGAATCGCCTAGGCGTGCCGGGCTCCGAGGCCCGACCAGTGATATCGACTCAATTCCCGGTGTCCGGAATTGCCTGAATCTACGCATCAAACGTTCATGGAGTGCCCTGCGCGGCAGCTGCTGTCGGCGGCGACCTGCGAGGGCTTAGGCTCGGTCGCATGATTCGAGCTGTCGTCTTCGATGTCGGCGAGTGTCTGGTGAACGAGGCACGCGAGTACGGGACGTGGGCGGACTGGCTGGGCGTTCCTCGGCACACGTTCTCGGCGGTGTTCGGTGCGGTGATCGCGCAGGGACTGGACTACCGGGAGACGTTCCAGGTGTTTCGGCCGGGCTTCGACCTGACTCAGGAGCGGGAGAAGCGTGCGGCGGCGGGTCAGCCCGAGTGGTTCGGCGAGGATGACTTGTATCCGGATGTCCGGCCGTCGCTGAGCAAGCTGCGCGATTCCGGCTTGTGGGTCGGGATCGCGGGGAACCAGACTGTTCGAGCCGGCGGCATCCTGCGGTCGCTAGACCTGCCGACGGACATGATCGCCACGTCGGACGACTGGGGGGTCTCGAAGCCGGAGCTGGGCTTCTTCGAGGCGGTCGCCAAGGCCACGCCGGCCGCACCGGCCGAGACGTTGTACGTGGGCGACCGGCTCGACAACGACGTCCGCCCCGCGGCGGCGGCGGGCTTTAAGACGGCGCTGATTCGTCGCGGCCCGTGGGGGATCATTCAGCAGCGTAATCCGGAAGCGGACCGGGTGGCGACGATGCGCATTGACTCTCTGGCTGAGCTTCCGGATCGGATTGCGGCGTTCAACGCCGAAACGCGTTGAGGGTGGTCTGCCAGCCGTAGAGCCGGTCGTCGAGGTGCCGGACGTAGGCTTCGTCGGCCCATGGCTGGAGCGCACTGCGGACCTCGCGGATGCGTGCCATGCCGGTGGCGTACCAGGTGACGGCGAGCTGGTCGAGGGCTTCCTCAGCGCGGGCGCACGCGGCTTCGGGACGCTTTTGCGCGACCTCGACGGCGGCGAGGTCGCCGAGGACGACGGTTCGTTGCTTGCCCTCCTCGGCGGGCAGGGCGTTCAAGACAGCGGTGAGGGTGTCGCGGGCTTGGGCGAGGCGGCCGGCCTTGAGCTGGGTGTTGCCCTTGAACGCGGCGAGGCGCACCGGCGAGAACCAGGTGAACCAGTCCGGCGACTGGTGCTCGGACCCCGTACGCAGGATGTCTTCGGCGCGGGCGATGGCGCGCAGGCCGTCGACGGGGTGGCCGCTGCGGGTGTCGCATTCGGCTTCGACCGCGTCGAGCCAGGCGAGGAACTCGGCGGACGCGGGGCCGCGGCGGGCGTAGGCGCGTGCTGCGCGGATCCGCTCGGCGGCTTCGTCGCGGTGTTGTGCCCAGCCGGGGATGAAGGCCGCGTGGGCGAGGATCGCGGCGCCAAGGATGGGGTCGTCGGCTTCCCCGGCGGCCTGGAGGGCGCGGACGTAGGTGGCGTCGGCGTCCTCGGGCTGGCGTAGGTCGAAGAACTCGACGCGGCCGGCGAGCAGCAGCGATTCGGCGAGTGCCGTGGCGAGAACGCGGCGGGCGAGGCCGTGGGTTTCGGCGAGCAGGTGCAGCCCGAGCCGGGTGTGTTCGACCACCGTGGGGTGCAGATGATCGGGTTGCACGCTCCAGTAGAGGCGTCGGTGGGCGACGGTGATCGCGGTGTAGTCGGCGCCGATGGTGGCTGGCTGCACAGCGGTGGCGGCTTGCGGTAACGGCAGAGTCGCGGCCGCGGGCATGTGCGTGGGCTGCGGCGAAGCGACCGACGGCGGCGTCCCTGTGCTCTGCCAGGGCGGAGTGAAACCGAGCTGGTCGATCGGCAAATGCAGCAAGTGGACAATGAGCCGCTGGTGATCGGCACGGGGCCATGGCGGCGACGGCGATTCCCACCGGCGGACCTGACGAACGCTGACCTCCATGCGGCCGAGGCCGATGCGGGGAGCGGCCTGAGTCAGAGCGTCGGCGAAGGCTTGCTGCGAGGCGTATCCGGCGTGCTGCCGTGCGGCCTTGAGCCGAGTGTTTCCGGCGGGGTGGGGCATCGCGGCGCACCTCCAAGGAGTCGGGTCCGTTCCCGGAACCCTAAGACCTAGCAGGTCAGAGCAGGGACTCTAGATGGACCGTATCACATAAGGGCCCATTAAAAGTCCTCTCGAGGTCCTCTCTGAGGCCTACGGAACGACCCTTTGCAGCGGCATCCTCGTGGTATGAGGGCGCGAGGCAGGAGCCTCGGCGTCGTGAAGGAGGAAAGCAGTGGCGATCCCGAACACGATGAAGGTGCCGGTGCCGTGGGACTTCGTGGCGCCGCATGGCGTGCTGTTCCTGGGGGTGGACCGGGCGGTCGACTTCGACCGGCGTGGTCAGGCCGACGACCAGGAGCGGGACAAGGAGACCGGGAAGCGGGTGTGGCTGGTCCGGGGTGTGGATCTGGATCCGGAGGCGGGCAAGTTCGGCGCGTCGAAGGAGCTGAAGATCCGGGTGATCGCGGATGTGCAGCCGGTGCCGCCCGAGCCGGAAATGCCTGGGTATCCACCGATGGTGGAGTTCACCGACGTGACGATCACGCCCTGGGTCGATTCGCAGAAGTGCAAGGCCCCCGAACACAACAAGCCGCACAAGTGCCGGGCCCGAATGGGGTGGTCGATTCGCGCCACCGGGATGACCGCACCACAGCAGACCGGCAAGCCCGCGAAGGCTGCCTGACCTACTCGACTGACTGATCTGTTCGCGCGCCGCGGGGTGGGGCCAACAACCGCCAAGTAGTTCTCCCCGCCCCGGGCGCTCAACCCACCGAACCCATCAAGGGAAGGGGCTGTGATGCCCAAGGTAGTCGACGCTGCCCGCGTCACGACACCACCGTCCGCTGTGTGGCGGAGCTGCACGACCTGTGACCACCTGGTGCCCCTGGCCCCGGACACCGCCCGGTGCCCCCGCTGCCAGCACCTGTCCGCGACCGGTCCGGCCTTCACGGAGCGGGAGCTGGCCGAGGCCCGCGCGGACCTGGCCGAGGCGTGCGCGCACTGCCGCACCCGACTGGACCGCATCGACGCGGTCAACGCGTTCCTGACCGGCTACCTCGGCACCGTCGTGACCGCCGTCCTCGGCGGCCGCAACGACGGCGGAGCCTCGCTGCGCCGGGCGGCCGCCCTGTACGCGGTCCGCAAGCAGGTGATCGCGTGAAGACCCACCGCCGCGCGGTTGCCCTGCTCGCCGCTCCCGGTGTCAGCGCCGCCCGTCACGTCTACACGTCGGTGCCCGCCGATGCGGTGCGGGTGGCCGCCCTGGTCGAGATCTCGGCCGCTGCCGCAGCCCTCGCCAGGACCGTGGTCCGGTTGCGTCGGCTGGACCCGGACCTGATCGCCCCGCACGTCCGCGACTCCACCGACCTGCGGGCCGTGCTCGGGCGGGGCCGGTGGTTGCCGACCATGTGCCGGTACGTTCCCGCCCCGCCCTCCGGTCCGGTCGCCGTCGCGGAGCTGTTCCCGGCCGCTGCGCCCGTGTCGCGGTCGGTGCGGCACCGCACCACTCGCCGCCCTGCCACCGGGCAAGGCTCGCTGTTCGCCCTCGCTGGTCGGGAGGTGTGCTGACCATGCCCCTGGTCAACGTGATCCGTGGGGAGCAGGTCCCCGTCTCCGCCCTGAATGTCCGGACCCCGGTGCTGCGGGTTCCGCTGTGGGCGGCCCTGGGCTGGCAGCTGGTCAAGGCACTCGCCTGGCTGGTCAAGACCTACGTGCGGCTGTGGTACCTCACCCTGCCCGCCACGTTCCTGACCTGGCTGTACCTGCGGTACGGCTGGCAGGGCCTGGCCATCCTGGTCGGCTCGACCGCCGCCATCGGCGGGGGCTGGTGGTTCGCGCATCAAACCTCGTGTCTGCGGTTCGGGTGGTGGCCGATCCTGGCCCGCTACCGCCGGTTTGTGTACCGGCGGCGCTGGCAGGCCGCGATGGTCACCGCGAAGCTCGCCGTCTCCTACGACCGGCACATCGTGATTCCCGTGCTCAAGCGGGTGCGCTGCCAGGCCGGGGCTGATCGGGTGCTGGTGCGGATGGTGACCGGGCAGATCCCCGACGACTTCGCCAAAGCCTCCGAACGCCTCGCCCACACCTTCGGCGTCCGCCAAGTCAAGGCCATCCCCGGCCCGGCGTTCGGCACCGTGGTCCTGGTCCTGCTGCGCGGCGACGCCTTGCACCGCACGATCGCCCCGCTGCCGGTGGCGGCGGTGCCGGACTTCACCGCCCTGCCCATGGGCCTGTGCGAGGACGGCACCGTCTACATGCTGCGCCTGTTCGGCACCCAGGTCCTCATCGTCGGCGCCACCGGCTCCGGCAAGGGGTCGGTGATCTGGTCATTCATCCGCGCCCTCGCCGCCGGCGTCTCCACAGGCCTGGTCGAACTCTGGGGGATCGACCCCAAGGGCGGCATGGAACTCGGCATGGGACGACCCCTGTTCACCCGATTCGCCACCCACAACTTCGCCCAGATGGCCGAACTCCTCGAAGAAGCCGCCCAGCTCGCCCAAGCACGGGCCGCCCGCCTGGCCGGGGAAACCCGCCAACACCAACCCACCCAGGCCGAGCCGCTGATCGTCCTCGTGATTGACGAGCTGGCGAACCTTACCCACTACCTCACCGAACGGCAGTTGAAAGACCGGATCAAAGCCGCCCTTGGCATCGTCCTCTCGCAGGGCCGCGCCGTCGGCGTCCACGTCATCGCCGCCATCCAGGACCCCCGCAAAGAAGTCCTGCCCGCCCGCGGCCTGTTCCCCACCCGCATCGCCCTGCGCCTCTCGGAGGCCGCCGAAGTTGACCTCGTCGCCGGGGACGGCATGCGCGACCGCGGCGCCCTCTGTGACCGCATCCCGCAGTCCCAGCCGGGCGTCGGGTATGTCGCCCTCGAAGGCGACCCCACCCCCATGCGGGTCCGCTTCTCCTACCTCACCGACAAACAGATCAAACAGATGGCCCGGACGTATGGCCGGTTCCGGGTCATCGAGGGCGAGGCCACCGAGGGCGGTGCGGCATGACCATCCACATCGTCGACGTCCACGACCGCACCCACACCTGCCCCGCCGACCCCACCCCGCATCCCATCGACTCCACCCGCCGCCTCGTCGACACCGTGCCGGGCGGCCCGTGCCGGCAGCCGATCACCGGCACCGCCGTGCCGTGCGGGCGGCGCCGTCCCGCCGACCAGCAGTGCGACGCCTGCCGCACCACGGTGACCGTCCGCCACCACACCCGCGACCACCTCGGTCCCGCACCCCGCACCACCGTCCGGCCCTCGACCGCGCTGGCCGCCCGGCCGTGCGAGGTGTGCGGGCTGCCCCTCGCGGCCGTGCTGGCCCACGTCGGCCGGCACCTGCTCTGCCGACCCACCACCGAGACGGGGGCCGTCGCATGACCGCCCCGGCCATCACCCGCCCGGCCCGCCGGTGCGCCCACTGCCACCACGACCTCACCGAGCTCGGCCAGGCCGAGGACGTCGGGTTCGGCTACAGCCGCGACACCACCGAGCCCGTTCCGGTACCGGTGCCCGACTGGGTGGAACTCGTCTTCCTCACCGGCCGCACCCCACGGGCGGAGGCCAGCCGATGACCACCGCCTCCACCGTGCCCGGCCGCGGCGAGCGGGTCGAGTCGGCCACCCTGGCCGCCATCCTCACCACCGTGGCGGCAGCGGCTGGGTGGGCGTCGTTCACGCACGTCCACGACTGGACGATGCGCCACATGCCGGTCGGTACTCCGGACGCGTTCGGCTGGGTCAACGCCGTCATCTCCGAGCTGGTGCCGGTGGCCGCGTTCCTCACCATCAAACGGCGCCGCCGCACCGGCCAGCCGATCGGCTACCCGCTCGCCCTGCTCATCGCCGCCGCCGCGCTGTCCCTGGCCGCGCAGCTCGCCGTCGCCCAACCCAGCCCGTCCGGGTGGCTGCTGTCCGCCGTGCCCGCCCTCGCCTTCATGGCCCTGGTGAAACTCGTCTTCACCACCCGGGCCGGAACCGACACCACCTATGTGGTCGAGCCCGCGCCATCAGAGCCGGAACCCGCCCCGGCCGAGCACCACGACCCGGCCCCACCCGCGCCGTCGCTGCCTGCGGCCCCGGCCCCGGTGCCGGGTGTGGTGCCGGTACCCGCCGCAGCGGTCACTCGCCTCAACGGCACCCCCGTGATCGGGCCGGTGACCCGATGAAGATCCGCCTCGTCGGCACCCCCGCCGAGATCGCCGCCGCGCTCCAGGCCCTCACCGAGTCGCGGCTGGTCGACATCACCGCCGTCTCGCGCACCTACCCGGCCGGTCACGACACCGCCCGGACCCGCCTGTACCTCGACGTCCGCCCAGCCCCGCCCACCGGCCCCGCAGAGGAGGAACCACGCCCGTGACCGCACCTACCCTGCCCCTCACCCCGGCCGAGGCCCCCCAGCCCCGGCCGGAGGTCCGGCCAGGCTCGCGCGCCGCCCGCCTCGCCCTGCCCCGCGCCGTCGACGCGCTCAAGCAGCTCGCCGCCGAGCACGGCGTCTGCATTCGCCCGATCGCGCTGCGCCGCACCGACCTGCTCACCGGACAGACCGAGCTGATCGACCTGCCCTGCGGAGCCACCCTGGAAGCCAAGTGCCCGCCCTGCGCGAAGCGGGCACGGCACTACCGCCAGGTGCAGATCCGCGAAGGCTGGCACCGCACCGACGAGCCCCTACCCCCGCCCGAGCCGGCCACCGACGACCAGAAGGCGCTCATCAGCCTGCGGGCGCACTTCGAGTTCTACCGCGCCCAGGCCGAACGCAACGCCGAGTGGGACCAGGTCACCGAGCTGGACGACGCGATCCGCGAGGTCGAGGACGCCATCGCCGCCGAAGGACTGCGCGGCCGGATCGCACCCCCACACAGCAACCCCGACGACGCGGACCAGGACGACGACGCGGACCGGCCCCGCCGCAAGCGGTCCACGAAACGTCGCCAAGACGTGCCCGACCTACCCCGCCAGAAGATCCAGCCCCGCACCGTCGGCCGGACCTACACCGGCACCGACGGGTCGGTGCACCAGCCGTCGATGTGGCTCACCCTCACGCTCGACACCTACGGCCCCGTCCACTCCATCCACCAAGGACGCCCCTGCGCCTGCCGCCGCTGGCACACCCAAGACGACCCGCAACTCGGCACCCCGGTCGACCCGGGCACGTACGACTACCGGCGCGCCGCGTGGGACGCCGTGCACTTCCCCCGCCTGCTCGACCGCTACATGCAGAACCTGCGCCGGGCGGTCGGCTGGAACGTCCAGTACGCCGGGTGCGTCGAACCGCAGCGGCGCCTGGCCCCGCACGCCCATTTCGCGATCCGGGGCACCATCCCGCGCGCCATGTTGGAGCGGGTCGCTGGCGCGACCTACCACCAGGTGTGGTGGCCCGCCGCCGACCGGCTCCGCTACCCGCTCGACCGGCCACCCGTGTGGGACGCCGAGGCGGAGGCGTGGGTGGACCCTGACACCCGAACGCCGCTCCCCACCTGGGACGAAGCGCTGGACGCCATCGACGCCGACCCCGACAGTGTCCCGGCGCACATCGTGACGTTCGGGCCGCAGGTCAAAGCAAAGGGCGTCGAACCCGGAGCCCGGGACGCGGAGAAGACGATCGGCTACATCACCAAGTACGTCACCAAAGCCGCCGCCGACTGCCACACCATCAGCAGCGACCCGCAGCGGGAGCACCTCGACCGGCTCTGGCACGAACTCCGCATCACGCCGTGTTCGGAGCGGTGCGCCAACTGGCTGCTCTACGGCGTCCAGCCGAAGAAGGCCCACGCCCGCCTGCGCCCCGGCAACTGCAAAGGCCGGGTCCACCAGAAGACCACCCTCGGCATTGGCGGCCGCCGCGTCCTGGTATCACGCGACTGGTCCGGCAAAACCCTCGCCGACCACAAGGCTGACGCCCACGCCTGGGTCAAAGCCCTCCTCGGCGTCACCGACGACGCGGCCACCGCCCCGGCCGCCGACCTCAGCACCGCTGCGCCGGCCCCGGTCGCCTGGGAGATGGCCCGACCCGACGACTCCGACCTACCCCCGCTGGAACACCGCCTGCTGCGCGCCATCTCGCAGCGGATTCAACGCCGCGCCCAGCTCCGAACTGCTCGGCAACCGGCGAGCGGCGACCCACCCGCCAGCGTCTCGGGAACCGGAACAACGCCTACCCCGAAGGGAGCCTTGCCGCATGACCAACACACGTGAGACCACGCTGCGCCCGCGCTGGTACTCGCCCGCCGAGGTTGCGGTCCTGCTCGGCTTCGGCTTGTCCAAGGTCAAGATGAAGATCGCCACGGGTGAGTTGCGTTCGGTCAAGGACGGCAAGTACCGGCGCATCCTTCCCGAGTGGGTCGATGAGTACATCAGGGAGCAGGTCGCGCGGAATGAGGAGGTGGCCTGATGACGACCCGCGCTCGCGCCAACGGAGAAGGCTCGATCTACCCCTACCGCAACGGATTCGCCGCGTATGTCTGGGTCACCAAGCCGGACGGGAAGCGGGGCCGCAAGTACGTCTACGGCAAGATCCGGGAGATCGTCCACGAGAAGTGGCTGAAGCTGCACCAGCAGGCCAACGCTGGGCCGGTGTCGACGCGGGTGCCGACACTGGGCGACTTCTCCACGTATTGGCTGCGGGAGATCGTGCAACCGAATCTCGCGCCCGGCAGCTACGTCACGTATGAGGCGATCATGCGGCTGTATGTCATCCCCGGTCTGGGCAAGCGCCGTCTGGACAAGCTGCGGATCAGCGACGTGCAGACGTGGCTCAACGCGCTGCGGCGCGAGTGTCAGTGCTGCGCTCAGGGCAAGGACGTGCGCCGGCCGCCTGCCAAGAGGAGATGCTGCGCTCTCGGCAACTGCTGTGACAACGTGCCTTCGGCAACCACCGTGGTGCACATCCGGCGAGTGCTGCGGACGCTGCTGAACCAGGCGATCACGGACGGCCACATGTCAGCCAACGTCGCCCGGCACGTCAAGCTCCCATCAGCGAGGGCGAGGAAGCGGCGTGCCTGGACCAGCGACGAGGCACGGCAGTTCCTGGAATCCGCGCGGGCCGATCGGGATCCGTTCTACGCCGCGTACGTCCTGGTGCTTGTGCTCGGTCTGCGCAAGGGTGAGATGCTCGGCGTGACGTGGGGCGGCATCGACCTGGACGCGGCCGAGCTGGTGGTGGACATGCAGCTCCAGCGCGTCGGCCACGACCTGCTGCACCGCGAGACGAAGACACCAACCTCGGATGACACGCTGCCTCTCCCGGAGATCTGCGCGGTCGCCCTGCGGGAACGCGCCGCCGCCCAGAATGTGGCCCGGGAAGAAGCGGGCGAGGCGTGGCGCCGGTCTTCGCTGGTCTTCACGACGCGGTTCGGCACGCCGATCGAGCCGCGCAACTTCAACCGCTACTGGGATCGCCGCTGTGATGCGGCTGGCGTCCGGCGAATCACGATCCGTGATGCCCGACGGACATGCGCCTCCCTGCTCGCCGACCTCGACGTCCATCCGCGCGTGGCGATGCAGATCCTCCGGCACGCTCAGTTCTCGATCACGATGGAGATCTACACCGTCGTGTCGTCGGCGGCAACGCGCGCGGCGCTGAAGAAGCTGGGGGAGTCCCTTGACCACTGATCGTCGACGGCCGCTGCTGTACTTTGCTGCTGTACGGCGGGGCTGGAGCCTCTGCAAGGCGGCAACATAGCCGGTCTGACCTGGGGTTGATGTGGGCCGCCGGGGACTCGAACCCCGAACCTAAGGATTAAAAGTCCTCAGCTCTGCCATTGAGCTAGCGGCCCGCCGCGCCACTAGGCTACCCGAGGCCCCGTCCAATGGGCGCGCGGCTTTCCCAACGTCGCTTGCGCTGCTGCCGTCTGTGTACCGACCCGGAGCCCTACGTCGAGTCGGCACCCGATGGCAGCTGCCGCACCTGTCCGGCCGGGCCTGCCTGATCGCCAGCGGCGCGGCTGGCATCGGCGTGCGGGCTGCGGGTGCAGAGCCGCGTACGCCGGTAAGTTACGGAGGCCGAGAGCCGGCGCCTGGGCCATGAGCCCTTCCGCTTCTTCAACGCTGATCTACCGTCAAGTGCGGACAGACGGCGACGGCGTGCATCTGGACCGACTTGCCGTCCCCTTGCCGCGACTGGCTCGGCTGGCCGTCGTGGGAGGCGCTCGCCCCCTCGCGAACCTCCGTGACGACCTGGACGGCACCGCGCGGTGGCCATTGCTTCGTGGGAGGGCAAATGCCGCTGCTGGCCGATGACATGTTCCGCGTCGCGCACCGCGATCACAGCGGTGTCCCGATGCTGTACGGCGTGGCTGGGCTTGGGCGGGCCGCCGCACTGCTCGGCGAGTTGGTCCTGACCGGCCGTATCGAATCCATGCGGGCCGGGTCTACGTCCTCGACCGGCCCCCCGGGCGACGCGCTCGCGCCGCAGGTGCTGGGTCGGACCAGTCCCGCGACGCGGGCGCCGATCGGGGGGTCGATTATCCAGAGCGTGCTCGCCGCGGCAGGCATCGCCGTATACGTGTTCAACGGGTGGGATCCGTTCATCCGCATGTTCTTCTGGCTCCCCGTTCTCGGCGGCATCGGCGTGCTCATCCTGATGACCGTGACCTCCATCGCCGTCTTCGTCTACTTCGCCGGCACCGGGCACCGCGACGGGGTCGGCACAGGCCGGGGTCTGCTCGCACCCGCGGCGTCCTTGCCCGCCGGTCATGGCGACGGCTACGCGGCCGCTGACCCGCCCTGCCCGGGTGTAGCCCAGCGCTACCCCGGGCGCCGGATCATCCCGACCATCAGCCCGTAAGGGGTTCGTGGAGTGCTTCCTTCGACGACTCCAGAGATGCTGACTCCGGCTACACCAGGATGATCAACCGTTGCAACGCACAGTCACGACCAGGGGTTCGGGCTGAGAGTCGTCGAGGTCCAGACGAACAACCCCCAATTCAACCGCCCTGCGGTCAGTACGCACCGGATCACCTGGGTGACCTGCCAGACAGCTCGGATACCCGCGGTTATGGCTTCGCCCCTGAGCATCCGTCCACTGCTGCGCAGCTACGGCGAATTCGCGGGTGCCTTCCTCTCGCCCGCCAAGTTCAACCACGATCCGCCGAGTTTCATCGTTCGACCAGATCACCGTGCCAGCGAGCAGCTCGGGCATCGCCGTGTGCTCATCGCGCATGAACCACCCCAGGACGAACGCTGCCACGACTCCCGCCCCGAGGAGTACCGGCCGCAGACGACGAGGAACACGCCCGATGAGCGCTCGCATAAACCTCAACGGCGGCATGAGCGCACGGTAACCGAAACCGCGGCAGCCATCGGCCAGACCAGACAACGCTCACCCGGACACCTCCCGCGATGTCGCGACTTGACGCCGCGGGTCCGTGCCGTACGTGACTGCGTCGGCCGGTATTGCCGTGCGACCCTCGCTAGGATCGCCAACAGCGCCGGGCAGAGGCGGATGGGAAAGTCCGTTACCAGCACCATGCTGACGCCCGCGAAGGATGTGCCGGTTCGAGGTCCGGTAGCCCGGCGCCCCACCAGCCGCCTGAGCTGCCCTCTGCGGGTGTGAAACCGGCTCCCTCGACGACGCCCGAGATGCCACTCCCAGCGGTTCAGGTGTCGTAGACGCCGCAGTCCCACGGCGCCGAGAACGCCATGTAGTTGCCGGGTTCAGCTGTAACCCACCACATGTCGTCCTCGCTGGTGGGCGCCTCAGCGATGAGCCCGAAGGCCAACCCGAATCGCTCGACGGCGAAGGGCTCAACCTCGATCCGACCGAACTTGACCTTGCCGAGTTCCGCAAGGCGGGCTTGGTAGACCCGTTTCACCTCGGCCGAGTCGAGCCTCTCGCGACTGCCAACGTCGTCGATCTTGGCCTCCAAGAACTTGCCGTCTTGGGCAAACAGGTACAGGGCCACGAACTCCCGGCTGGTGTCCGTCCCGTACGTCCCCGGATCGAACGGCGTGGTCAGGAAGAACTGACGGCCGTCTGCGGTGCGCCCGATGTGTCTGGCCGCAAAGCTGTCGCGGTTGATGGCAATGCGCTCGGGGCGGCCGCTTCCCTCGGACGCCGCAGCGGGAGGTCCAGCGTCGCCTGCGCACCCATCAGCAAAGTCGCCTGGGGCGCACCCTCCGGCCAGACCAGTCCCCGCGATGAGGGACATGACCATGCTGGCTATGCGCCCCCGCGACCGATTCCCCACGCCGATTACCTCGCCACCCTCGTCCCGCACACGGCAACGAGGCTAGGCAAGCGACCCGCGCCTACGCATCCGCCGACGCAGCCGGTGTGCCCAGCACCAGCGAACCTCGCGCTCGGCAAACGGCCACTCGGTGATCACCGAACGGCTCCTCGCGGCTCTTCAGACGGAACCCACTCCGTTGGCGTGAACCTTGCTCCCTCGACGACTCCAGAGGTAACGGTGCCAGCGAACGCCATTACGCACCGCTGACCACCTGCACGTCGCTCGGCTTGGGCAGCCGCCAAAGGCCGGCGTACTCGGGATCCCAGGCCGTGCCGAATTCCGCTTCGTGGAGGTACTGCGCCCGCGGCGCCTCGTCGTCTCGGGGCGGCCAGTCCCGGTACGGCAGGTACGCAATCCGCCAGGCGATGATGACGAAGAGCCATGGGCCAAGAAATGCGTCGCGTCGGCGGTAGGACACCTTCGGCGCGAGCCACACCAGGAAAGGCGCACAAAGCGCGAAGGCGCTCAAGGTGCCCAAGAAGCCACTTCCCGTAGCGTCCTCGATGGTCGTGGCGAAAGCGCCGAACGAGACGAGGATCGCGATATCGAGCACCCCGGCGATAAAGACGCGGACGAACGGCTTGCGGGGCGCCCGCACCGGCTGCAGCATCAACGCAGCCTACGAACCTGCCGCCCGCAGCGGACCAGCGATGAGGCTTAACGTCGTGATCTAACGGTGAGAAGCGCGCCGCGTGACTCCGACCCGGCCAAGAGAAGCCAGTAGAGGGGGCGACACCCCACCTCGCGGTCCTCCGATTTATCCCGCAGTAGACCTACTATCGCGGTTGTTAACGAAGTGGATGTGATGTCCCACGCCTTGAGAGAATTTTCTCGGCGGTGTCTACAACCGGGCCCTGCCGAAGCGTTCAATACGGCGTGACCTTCGAGGAGTATGCCTTCGCCCGTAGTGGGGCGTTGATGCGACTAGCCCGGCTGCTCTGTGGTGACGAGCATCGGGCTGAGGATCTCGTTCAGGAGATTCTCGCCAGAGCGTTCGCACGGTGGGGGCGCATCTCCCGGATGGGTCAACCGGACATGTACGTCCGCCGGATGCTGGTCAATGCGCATCACTCGTGGTGGCGGCGGCGGAGCAGCTACGAGTCGCCCGTCGCTGTCGTTGGCGAACGCTCGGCTGCCGTTGATGAAGCCGCCGAGGTCGTCGAGCGTGATGCGCTATGGCAACTTGTCTGCGCCCTGCCGAGGCGGCAGAAAACAGTGATTGTCCTGAGGTACTACGAGGATCTTGATGATGGAGCGATCGCCGAGATCATGGGCTGCTCAACGGGAACGGTCCGGACACACGCGATGCGAGCCCTGATGGCGCTACGACAGCGGCAGGGTCGATCCGCCAACCTATGGGAGCGTTCTGATGTCCTTTGATCTCGATCAGCGGCTGACGGAAACGCTCAATTCACACACGGGAGCCGAAATAGATCCGACACCGCTCGTGGCGTACGCCCGCGACCGAGGCGGACGCTTGCGGCGTCGGCGTCGTGGACTGATGGCCTTGGGCGCGTCCGCCTGCGTGGCGCTGGTAGCCGCGGTCGCGGTCACGCCATTCGGTGGGAGGTTCGGGCACCTGACTCGTCCCGCTTCGGAGCTCGTGCTGCCGGCCTCGCCGAGCCAGCCGGGCGCGGCGGAACAGCCTAACCTCGTCGGCACGGATCCGGGCACTCTGCACTTCTCGGCCGACGACTTGTTGGCAGGTGCGGCAAACGCCACTTGGAGCGCAGGCCGAGGCACCGAAATCGTCGAGTACACCGGTCCGGCCGGTCAGGCACGGGTAGTGCTAGCCCGCAGCGCCGCGTCGCTGGACGGCATTCGGCAGACCCTGGCCTCGTCGGGCCGGCCGCAGCCGCCGACCGATGTGCGCGTCGCCGGACGCCCTGGGATTGCCTGGATCGATCCCGGGCCCTCGGGAGGGACGAACCTCTGGTTCGTGCGCTGGCGGCCAGTCGACGGCCTGTGGGCCCAGATGGAGAGCTACGCGGATAGCCGCGAGGGCGCGATCGGTGCGGCCGGCAAGGTTCGGTTCGACAGTGCCCACCGATGTGCGGTGCCATTCCGCTTGGAATCGCTGCCCACCGGTGCCCGCCTGCTGGAGTGCTCGGTCAACCTCGGCTACGACGGGCGGAGCATCTTTGCGGAAGGCTCACTCGTGGTGGGCGATCAAGGCGGTCGTTGGCTGACCGTCCGGGTGCAGCGCACGGAGAACGTCGGGGCGCAGGGAGGTGAGTTGAGCGCCGGGCCTTATCGAGTGCACCGACAGGGCAGCGATGTGCTGAAGATGTCCGCCACTCCGGGCTCCGTCGAGGTGTTCCTCGACGGATGGGGAAACGGATACGCAGAATCGGACGGCTTGGCGGTCCTCGGCGGATACCGGCCCGTTGGCGACGTGAACGACCCTGAGACGTGGTGACCGGTAGAACTTCGCGAAGACCGGTCTTGGCTGGACCAGCATCAGCACCGTCGCTGGACGTCCTGGCACCGCTGGACCACGTTGGCGACTCTCGCCCACGCCCTCCTCGCCGCCGCCACCGCTCACCGCGACCCACCCGACCCGGCCGGACTGCTCCCGCTGACTGTCAACGAGCTACGCCACCTGTTCAACATCCTGATCATCGAACCCACCCGGCGCCGCACCGACCCGCTGCTCTGGTCGATCCGCCGGCGCCGCCACCAAGCGGCGCGGCGGGCCCGCAGCGGCCTCGGCCTTGGCTCGAGCTACCTCAAGCTCGGCGATAACGGAGGTGTAGGAATCCGGTGTCGGGCCTCGTGCGGCGTACCCCGGAACGATGGAGCAAAGCGTGAAGACGGATCGGGCCTCGCGCATAGACCTGGGTGGAAGGTAACCCGAGGACAGGAGTTTCGACGTGATGCAACGGCCCGATCACTCATGGCTGCGGTAAGTCCGGCTGTGGCCGGGACCTCCGCCGGCATCGACACCGACGCCGCGGTGATCAGCGCATCGTTGGCGGATCCGGACCGGTTCGCGACCATCTACGACCGGTACGCCGCCATGTTGTACCGATACGCGTACCAACGGGTGGGTCCGGAGATCGCCGACGACGTCGTGGCGGAAACGTTCCTCGCGGCATTCCGGGGGCGGGCCTCCTACGACCTCGGCCGTCCGGAGGCCCGGCCGTGGTTGTTCGGCATCCTCACCCGCGAGTTGGCCATCCACCACCGGCGGGAGAAGGCGCGCTACCGGGCCATGGCCCGCGCGACGTACGACACGGTGCAGGACGGCCCGGCCGATCAGGTGGCCGCCCGGGTGGTCGCCGATGCGGCCCGGGGGCCGCTTGCCGCCGCCCTGGCCGTGCTGGCGCCGGGCGACCGCGACGTGCTGCTGCTGGTGGCGTGGGGGCAGCTCAGCTACGACGAGGTGGCCGACTCCTTGAACATCCCCCAGGGCACCGTGGGTTCCCGACTCAGTCGTGCTCGACGGAAGGTCCGCCGGGCACTCGGCGGTTTCGATCCGCAATGATCAGAGAGGACCATCGTGAAATCTGACCTGTCCATTCTCGAGGAGTTCGGTGCGAATCTGGCCCCGGCGCAGGAGCAACCACCGGCCGAGGTCCGCCACCGCCTGATGAACGCGATGCGGCAGCCGGCCCGTCGACCGTCGCTGTTGTCGTCGGTGCGCGGCGTACGCCTGGCCTGGCGGATCGGTATGCCCACGGTGGCCGCCGCGGGCGTCGCCCTCGCCCTGGTGGCCGGATACCTGCCCGACAACACGCGTGGCCGTCCGGCGCCGCCCGGCGCCGCAGCACAGGCCGGTGCCGCGCCGCGGGCCCTGCCGGACGCCGGGCAGGTGTTGCTGCTCGCCGCCGCGCACACCGCCGACACCCCGACCATGGACGCCCGGCCGGATCAGTTCCTGTTCATCGACTCCGTCGAGGTCCAGTCGAGTGCCGGCTCCCACCGGAATCGCAGCGGCAAGGTTGTTTTCGGGCGACCCACCGTCTCCGAGCCGCAGCGCACGCGGACGTGGCTGTCGGTGGACGGCACCCGGGACGGGCTGGTCGTCCAGGAGACGGCGGCGTCACCCGTACGCACCCACATCGACGGATGCAAGAACAGGCTGCAGGCGGAGACCATCGACCGGCCGGAGAGCACACCCAAGATCCCCTGTACGCCCGAGCCGGCCTACCAGTCCGGCCGGGTCCCCACCGATCCGGACAAGCTCCTGGCATACCTGTACGACCTCGCCGCGAAGGGGCCGACGTGGGTGTCCATCGGTGCCGGCCAGGACGGGATGCCGCGCGGGTTCGTCCGACTCTCCGATGACCAGTCCGCGTTCGCGGAGATCGCGCAGATGCTGTCCATGAATCACCTGCCGGCCGTGCAGGAGGCCGCTTTCCGGGCCGCGGCGCGGATCCCCGGCGTCGAGGTACGGCGCAACGTGGCGGACGCCTCGGGGCGTACCGGCGTCGCGGTGACCCGTACCGAGGCGGGCACCCGGGAGGAGCTGGTGTTCGACCCGACCACGTACACGTTCCTGGGGAGCAACCTCATCGCGGCCGACTTCGACCTGAAGGACGCGCACGTGGTCCGGCGGCCCGACGGAAAGATCGGCCGGCTCACGCTGAGGGTCGCGAACCCGAAGCCGGGTGACGTCATCTCCAAGTACGCGCTGCTGCGGGTCGCCATCGTCGACAAGGTCGGTCAGCGCCCGTAACCCGACACCGCCGGGTCGGGGATCCGGCGGCCGACACCGACAGTGCTGCCCCAGTCATTGGCTGGGGCAGCACTACTTGAACCGGATTCTGTTATCCCGCCGGCGGCGGCGGGATCTGCGCACGGTGCCGCAGATGAGTTACCTCGTCAACGGAGTACGGGGGCGGCGTCGATGGCCGCCACGAACAGGTCGGCAATCTCGCGGGGTGCGGTGAAGTTCGCGACATGACCATGACCCGGCAGGACGACCAGCTCGGCGCCGGGAATCACCGACGCGACCGCACGGGCCGGCGTACCGAACGGCGGCCGGTCGCTGCGGGCACCCTGGATGACCGTGGTGGGGACGGTCAGCGCCGCGTACGGAGCGAGGTCCAACCCGGTTAGTTCATCCAGGGCGGCCAGCTCGACGCAGGAGCTCGCCGCGAGGGTGAGGCGTTCCGACCAGCTGGGAAGAGTGCGCAGCTGGGCGAGCGTATGGGCGCTGTCACCGAGTACGTCCAAGTGGATCGTGGACAGTGCGGTGTCGAGGTCGCGCCGATCCAGTGCTGCGCGGATGCGGTGCAGAGCCCCGCCGGTGACCGGCCGGTCCAGTGGAAGCGGTGGTTCGTAGAGCACCAGCGCACCGAGATCCGTCCGGGCGGTGCTGGCCAGCAGCGACACCACCGCGCCGTAGCTGTGTCCGATCAGGATCGTTCCGGGACCGGTGCGGTCCAGGAGCGCGCACAAGTCCGTGACCTCGACCATCACGTCATAGTCGGGACCGAAGTCGGCGCTCGTGGCCCGCCCGCGGCGGTGTGGCGCGAGGACGCGGCGACCGGTGCGCTCCGTGATGCGCGCAGCGGTATCGAGCCAGTCCCGCCCTGTGTTGAGAGTTCCGTGCAGGATTACCACCGGCGCTTCAGTGCTCAGCGCGGCCGGGACGGTTTCGAGGTACCGGATGATGGCGCCGTTGTGGCCGCGCACCATGCCTTCCAAGGGAGTCACAACCGGCACCGTAGTCGGGCTGCTCAATCTGATCGCGGGAAGGGACGGCCCCAATACTCCCCGCCACGCAAGGTGGTCGCGAAGGACGCCAAGCCGGATGCGCGTTCTCGTCAACACCAGGAAGTACGGACACGCGCGGCGTACGGCAAGGCCGGGAACGCCACCATCACCCGACCCGTACCTGGCGGAGGTAGCGCCGCAAACCGCCCTTGTCGCCGGAGACTGTCGGATCCACCCCATACCCTGTCGATGCCGCGGAGGGTGCGCGGGGGTCGTTCAATCACGACCGAGGATTTCGCCGTGCCGCGCTGCAACCGCCGCCCGGCCTGGTTCGTGATGGGAATGACGGCGGCTCCCAGGGCCGTCGCACCGACACGGGGAGGAGCGTGGGCCGCGTCATGCGTGACGCCCACAGTTTCGACGAGTTCTACCGCCAGACCTCGACCCGCCTGATGCGTTACGGGTACGCGGTGGTCGGCGACCCCACGGACGCCCAGGACCTGGTCCAGGACGCGTACGCGAAGGCGTGGCGCCACTGGCGGACGGTGGCCGCGCATCCCGCGCCCGAGGCGTGGGTCCGGCTGGTGCTGGTCCGGCTGGCGACCGACCGGTGGCGCCGGTTGACCGCCTGGCGCGGAGTGCTGTCGCGGACGGGACCACCACCGGCGATGGGCCCGCCCAGCGAGGACACCGTCCTGTTGACGGCGGCGTTGCGCAAGCTTCCGCCGACGCACCGGCAGGCGATCGCCCTGCACTACCTGTTCGACATGTCGGTGGACGACATCGCCCGGGAGACCGGCGCCGCCCCCGGCACCGTCAAGTCGTGGCTGTCCCGCGGTCGTGCCGCGCTGGCCGCGCAGCTCAGTGAGGCGCCGAAGGGGCGGGTTCTGGAGGTCAACGATGTCAACTGAGCTCAGGGAGTTGTTCGGCGCGCTGTCGGCCGACGCGGACAGCGTTCCCGTGCTGGCCGCCGAGAAGCTGCGGTCGCGCGCGGACCGCAGCGGCCGTACCCGGACCGCGCTGGCGATGGTCGCGCTGGTCGTGGTGGTTGGCGGCGTGGCCGCCGGTGGTCGGTGGGTGTTCACGGCGGGCCCCCCGACAGCGCCTGCCCCACCGGCCGCCAGCGTGGCAGTGACGACACCCCCGGCGCCGTCGCAGACCCCGCAGACCGTGCCGGACCGGGCGTTCCTGACGGCCGCCGACACAAACGGTTCGACGCCCGACACGGTGCCCGCCGACGAAAGGTCTCCGAATCTGTGTGGCGCGCGGTTCGCCAGCAACGGCGCCATCCGGGTGACCCGGACGGCCCGGGCGATGTACGACGAGCGGAATCCGCCACCGAACCGGCCGCCGAGCGGGGTCGTCGAGCAGACGGTCACCGCCTACCGGGGCGCCGGCGCGGCGGATTTCGTCCGCGAGTTCCGGTCCGTGGTGGGCGACTGCGCCCGCGACAAGCGGGACGGACAGACGTGCCGGCAGCGGCTGTTGGACGCGCCGAACGTCGGCGACGAGGCGGTCCTGGTGGAGCGCCGCTGCGTCGTGCAGGCCCCGGAGGGTCGCGCCGAGCGTAGGTACCGGGTGGCGGTGGTGCGCGTCGCGAACCGGGTCACGGTGCTGTCGTTCCATGGCTGGGAGGGGGCTTCGGTGGATCCCGCGCAGACGCAACAGTTGACGCGGCTGGCGGCGCAGCGCCTCACCGGCTGGGGCGGATAGCGCGGCGACGCCGTCAGGCCACGCCGTGCTGGGCGTCGCCCGGGGGAGCGGGGTTCGCCGGACCGCCAGCCTCGACGAGGTCGGCCAGGTCGATCCCCGCATCGCCCAGGACGCGGTGCACCGCGGCGATGCTCAGCCAGTCGAGTTCGTTGTCGCCGTGCCGGATGCGGTACCAGCGGGAGCGGCCGCGCTTGACCACCTCGACGCGCCACGCGCCGTCCGGGGTCTGCATCGCGTACTCGATCACCGCTTCCATCCGGCCGACGCTACGCCGCAGCTCAGCCCGGGTGCACGGGGTCGCGGGGAACTACCTCGAGGTAGTTCCCCGCAGCCTGGTCGCGTCGAGCGCCGCCCGGAATCCCGCCACCACCTGCCGGAGCCGTTCCGGCGTGGCGCCGTCGAGTACCTCCCGCACGAGGGCCGAGGCCACCACGACACCGTCGGCCGCGCCCGCGGCCCGGGCGGCCTGGGCGGGGGTCGACACCCCGAAGCCGATCAGTACGGGCGGCCCGCCCGCGTCCCGGGCGTTCGCGGCCAGCACGACCGCGCGGCCGTCGAGGGTGTCCCGCTCGCCGGTCGGGCCCATGGTGCTCACGGCGTACACGAAGCCGCGGCTGCGGGCGCAGATCTGCCGTATCCGGGCGGCCGGGGTGCTCGGCGCGACGAGCAGGACGAGGTCGATGCCGGATCGGGCGGCGGCCGGCTCCAACTCGCCGAGTTCGTCGACCGGGAGGTCGGGCACGATCAGCCCGGTCACCCCGGCCGCGGCCAGCCGACGGCAGAACGCCGTGGCGCCCGCGTGGACGACCAGGTTGGCGTAGGTCATGACGACCACGGGCACGGTGAGCTGGTCCCGTACGGATGTGAGATCGGTCAGGATCTTCTCGACCGTGGCGCCACGGGCCAGGGCCTGGTCGGACGCGCGCTGGATCGTCACGCCGTCCAGCATGGGGTCGGAGAACGGCAGGCCCAGCTCGACCGCGTCCGCGCCGCCCGCCTGGCAGGCCAGCAGATAGCGCGTCCAGTCCGCGGTGATGCCGCCGGTCACGTACGGAACGAGGCGGGGACGCCCGGCACCGCGCATCGCGGTCTCCAGCGCGCCGGGCGTCGCGGTCTCCGAGGCGGCTCGCGTCGTGGTCTCCAGCGCGCCGGGCATGGCGGTCTCCGAGGCGGCTCGCGTCGTGGTCTCCAGCGCGCCGGGCATGGCGGTCTCCGAGGCGGCTCGCGTCGTGGTCTCCAGCGCGCCGGGCATGGCGGTCTCCAACGGCGCGCTCACCGGGTGGCCGTCGCCATCAGCGCGGGCATGTCCTTGTCGCCGCGCCCGGAGAGGGTGATCAGTACGGTGGATCCGGTCGGCAGGTCGGCGGTGCCGGCCGCGCGCAGCACCCACGCGATCGCGTGCGCCGATTCGAGCGCGCACAGGATGCCCTCAGTGCGGGCGAGCCGGCGCAGCGCGGGCACCACCTCGTCGTCGGTGACGGTGACGTAGCGGGCGCGCCGGATGTCGCCGAGGTAGGCGTGCTCGGGGCCGACGCCGGGGTAGTCGAGGCCGGCGGCGATGGAGTGGGCCTCGGCGACCTGCCCGTGCTCGTCCTGCAGGACGCGGCTGCGGTAGCCGTGCACGATCCCGGCGGTCCCGTCGGTCATGGCTGCCCCGCCGGCGGCCTCGACGCCGATGAGCCGCGCATCCGTGTCGACGAACCCGGCGAAGGTCCCGGCCGCGTTGGAGCCGCCGCCGACGCAGGCGACGACGTGGGTGGGCACGGACGTGGGCAGTTCCGCGGCGCACTGCGCGCGGGCCTCCTCGCCGATGACCCGCTGGAATTCCCGGACCATCCAGGGGTACGGGTGCGGCCCCATCACGGAGCCGACGCAGTAGTAGGAGTCGTGGGCGGCGGTGACCCAGTGCCGCATGGCCTCGTTGCAGGCGTCCTTGAGGGTGCGGCTGCCGCTGCGTACCGGGACGATCTCGGCGCCCAGCATCGTCATGCGGAAGACGTTGAGCTGCTGGCGTTCGATGTCGCGTTCGCCCATGAAGACCGTGGCGTCGAGGCCGAACAGGGCGGCGGCGGTCGCGGCGGCCACGCCGTGCTGTCCGGCGCCGGTCTCGGCCAGCAGGCGGCGGCGGCCCATCCGGTGGGCCAGCAACGCCTGCCCCAGCACGTTGTTGATCTTGTGGGAGCCGGTGTGTGCCAGGTCCTCGCGCTTGAGCAGGACGGTGACGCCGAGTTCGGCGGAGAGGTTCACGGCCGGGGTGAGCGCGGTCGGGCGTCCGGCGTGGACGGCGCGCAGCCGTTCCAGCCGGTGCCGGAACGACGCGTCGGACCAGGCTTCGCGGAACGCCTCCTCCACCTCGGCGCAGGCGGCGACCAGCGATTCGGGTACGTAGCGGCCACCGAACTCGCCGAAGCGCCCGCCCGCGAGGGGCTCGGCCATCATCGTGCGGGCGGCCACGGATAGGGCGTTCGTGACTGTCATGGCATCTCCTAGAGTTCTATAACTCTCCCTCACCCTTGCCGAGAGTTCTAGAACTGTCAAGCGGCCATGCCGGCGCCGCGCCGCTGCGGGGGCGCGAGTCAGCCATCCATGTGTGCTGTGAACGCGAGCCGCCCAGCCCGCCCCGCCACGAGACGCTGCGGATCTGGGCGCAGGCGGTGGGATGCAACGACACCGGGTCGCCGCGAAGGGTGCCGTGCCGGTTGTTGGAGACTTTCGGTCAGTTCCGCACCCGAACTCCTCAAGATCGGTTTGGTTAGCTGTCGGCGCGGGCGTCGTGTGCGGCGCGGGCCGCCAGTACGTCGGCGAGGTTGGCTTCCGCCCAGTCGCGGACCCCGGCCAGCAGGGCCACGGCGCGCAACCCGAGATCGGTCAACGCGTACTCCACCCGGGGCGGGATCGTCGGGTACTGGGTGCGGGTGATCAGGCCGTCGCGCTCCAGCGTGCGCAGTGTCTGGGTGAGGCTCTTCTGCGTGATGCCGTCGAGGCGTCGGCGCAGCTCGCCGAAGCGCAACGGACCCTCGCGCAACGCCGGCACGATCAGCACGGTCCACTTGCTACCGATCATGTCCAGCACGTCCCGCGACGGACAGCCCCGCAGGTACGCGTCGGCACCACCCCGAACGCGCAGGTCAACTCCGGTATCCATCCAGTACCTATATACCTTCAAGGTGCCTACTTTCCACCGGCGACCGATATGCGAAACGATCGATTCCAGGCGTCGCCACGGGGGCGCGCGCCGTCGTCGCGAAGGAGCCGTGGTGGGCGAGCGGGCAGTATCCGGGTGGCCGATGACCGGCCGGGTGGTCCTGGTGACCGGAGCGACCAGCGGTGTCGGACGGGCCACGGCGTCCGCCCTGGGCGCCGCCGGCGCCACGGTGCTGGTGCACGCGCGGACGATGTCCCGCGCCAGGGAGGCCATAGCGGAGTTCTCGCGCGGCGGCCGCCCGGGCACGGAGTCCATCCTCGACGGGGCCCGGGGCGGGGAATCCGAGCGTCGCGGCGGGAGTGTCGTATCCGCGAGGCCCGGGCCGGTGGGGTCGCGGTTCGTCGCCGTGGCGGGCGACCTCGGCTCCCTCGCGGGCGTACGCGAGATCGCCGCACAGGTGCGACGCGTGGCCTCAAACGGATTGCACGTATTGATCAACAATGCCGGAGCGGCATTTCCCCGACGCGGATTGTCGCAGGACGGGGTGGAACGCACTATTGCCGTGAATCACATCGCCGTTGCCGCGCTGAGTCGCGCGCTGCTCGGTCTCCTGCGCGACGGGGCGGCTGCGGCCGGACGGCCATCCCGAGTGGTGAATGTGTCCTCTTCACTCGAAAGGCGGGGCAATCCACACTTGGCGGATTGGTCGTATCCGGGCCGGTTCCACCAATTCCAGGCGTACTGCGACGCGAAATTGATCAACCTGGCGTACAGCTATGTTCTGGCGGGGGAGGTGGCCGGCAGCGGGATTACGGTCAATTGCGCCGATCCGGGCAGTGTGGCGACCGGCTTCGGGCGTAATGCCGGTGGCCTGTTCAAGATGATCCAGACACTTGGCCGCCCGCTGCTGGCCACCCCGGAGAAAGGCGCGCGCACCGGTATCCGGCTGGCCGCCGATCCCGCGTTGGACTCCGAAACCGGCGGCTATTACCGGGGGAGCGAGCCGTACCCGTCCTCCGCGGCATCCCGCGATCCCGACTTCGGGGCGCTGATCGGCCGGCGTACCGCCGCGGTGCTCGGCGGCGCGCCGGCCGGGGACCTGCGCTGATTCAGCCGGTACAGGACCGCCAGGCCAGCCGGTACGTGGTCCCGAAGCTGCCGTCCGTGGAGTCCATCACGATGAAGCTGGTTTGGTTTGGCGCGGTCCCCGCGTCCACCACCAGCTCGGTGTCGATGGTGAACTTGCGGCCCTTGCCGCACGGGCCGAAGACCACCGGGTCGGTGCGGTCGGTGACCTGCCAGTTGTCGGCGTACGGGCCGGGGAACGGATGCTCGACCGGGGTGGGCTGCGGGTCGCCCTGGAACCGGTAGCTGGCCCGCAGCGCGGCGTTCGCCCCGCTCGCCAGGGACGCGAAGCCCCGGTAGTCGGCCTGGGTCACCGCGTACGTGACGCCGGCGGGCACCTGGAGCTGCACGGTGAGCTTGCACTTCTGGGTCGCGTCGCCGGTCTTGGCGTCGCCGCCGGCCGCCGCGAGATATTCGCTGTAGGTCACCGTGAAGGCCTCCCGGTCGGGGGAGATGGCCACCGCCACGGTGCCGGGGCGGCAGCTCGACCCGCTCGCGCTCACCACCTCGATGACCACGCCGTCCGGTGGGGACGGTGGTGCGGCGGGGAGTACGGGTGCGATCAGCAACCCGGCCAGCAGCGCCCGCCTCACCGGGTCGTTCCCTGCTCCAGAGCGCCGCGAAGGCCCCGCCGGAAGGCGACGGGGCCAACGCCAGCGCGGGTAGCGGTCAGCACCGCCGCCACTGGAAATTGACGATGGTGTAGACGTCGCCCTCGGAGGCGCGTAGCGAGATCCAGCTGGTGCGCGACGAGGAGCCCGCGTCGACCCGGAGTTCCGTGTTGATGTTGAGGCTGCGGGTCAGGCCGCAGGGTGCCCAGACCAGCTCGGCGGCGCTGGTGACGTCGATCGTGTGCCAGCCGCCGTCGAACGGGCCGGCGAAGTAGTGGTCCGCGTAGTTGTTGTCGGACGATCCCTGAAGGTAGTAGTTGGTGCGCTCCAGGGCGGTGGCGCCCGCCTCCAGGTGCGCCCGGCCCCAGTAGTCGGCGCGGGCGATCGCGTACGTGAAGCCCTGCGGGATGTGCACGAGCACGTTGACCTGGCAGTTCTTGCGGACGCTGGTGGGGTTGGTGGAGCCGCCGTCGGCGGCGCGGAAGTCGGAGTAGTAGATCCGGAATCCGGTGTTGTCCGGCTGCATGCTGACCCACGCCGTGCCGGCCGGGCAGCCGGAGCCGTTGACGGTCTGCACGTCGAGCGTGACCTGCCCGCTCGGGGGTACGGAGTCCTCGGCTTGCGCCGGACCGGACAGGGACAAAGTGGAGAGAGCTATCACGGTCGCGAGGGTGAGCAATCTCGCGCCGGCCTGCCTGAAGGTCATGGGGGTTCCCTTCCTGGGCGTGTCCCGAAGATTACATATCGACCTCAATCAAAGCCTAGGGCGAATGCTAGCGATGGGCCATCGGAACGACAAGAACTTCCAGAGAGCAGTGAAAACTGTTTTGGAAATAGTGATCTTCGGATCTCCCCCTGTGGCATTTATTCAGGCTATTTCGGATTAAATGGGGGAGCCTTGATCCACTTATTGACGACCTTGGGGGGTCCTGCCATTCTGGGGAGTTGATCCTTGAATTCATCTGAGGAATCAACTTTACACATTGACTGCCCTCGATTAGCTAAATAGCATGGCCGCATCACGGACGCCGCTGAGGCTTTGGAAGGAGTCCTTATGCGCAAGGCGTTGACCATTTGCTGCGCCATGCTCGCGGTGTTGGCATCGACATTGTTCGCCAGCCCGGCATCGGCCATCGGCTATCTAGATCTCCCGGTGCCGCCGCCGAGCGACCGGATCGTCATCGACGTGGTGACCGTCAACGGCACCGGCTGCCCGGCCGGGACCGCCGCGATCGCGGTGTCACCCGACAACACCGCCTTCACCGTCACCTATTCGGCGTACACCGCGCAGGTCGGTGTCGGGGCGGCCCCGACCGACTGGCGCAAGAACTGCCAGCTCAACATCGTCGTCCACGTACCGCACGGCTTCACGTACGCGATCAGCAAGGTGGACTACCGCGGTTTCGCGTCGCTCGCGGCCGGAGCCAGTGCCATCGAGCGGGCCAACTACTACTTCCAGGGTCAGTCGCAGACCGCGTACATCAGCCACCCGTTCTACGGGCCGCTGGGTGACGACTGGCAGACCACCGACGAGGTCGCGGTTGCCGCGCTGGTCTGGGCACCATGTGGGGCACTGCGCAACCTCAACATCAACACCGAGCTGCGGGCGATCGCCGGTACCTCGGACACGACACGCACCACCAGCTTCATCACGATGGACTCCACCGACGGGGCGATCAACACCACCTACCACTTCGCCTGGGCCCAGTGCCCACGCTGATCGCCCGCCACGGAGCGGACCGGGCTTGATCCGTGAACCCCCCTGAGGGCAACGGCACCAAACCTCGGCGGAAGCCCCACGGGCTACCGACAGCACCATGGTCGCGCCGGCTGGACACTCCAGCCGGCGCGACCTCGTGCCCACTGCCCGTGGCCGGGCGGACGTCCGCGCCCAAAGGCAACCCAAAGACGTTTGTGGATCATGTTCTCCACAGCAGCGCGCGGCCCCTCCGCGCGTTCGACTTCGAAGGAGGACCCATGCAGCGACGTACCGCCACCCTGGTCCGGTCCCTGATCATCCCCGCCGTGATCGCGGCGGGCGGCCTGGCCCTGGCGACCGCGGCGCAGGCCGGCACGTCGGCGGCCCGGATCACCGACCACGTGAGCGAGGCGCTGATGCCGATGATCGGCTCCGGCACCCACCCGGTGGCGGAGTCGGACGCCAGCGTGGCGCTGATGCCGATGATCGGCTCCGGCACCCACCCGGTGGCGGAGTCGACCGGCCCCTCCTGGGGAGTCGGCAACGGCTGAGGCCGACATGTCCCGCTGCATCGCGGGGCCGGGCCGCCGGCCACGGTGGCGCCGGGCGGTCATCCTTGAGGCCATGCCCGAGGCCGCCCCCGCCACCTGCACACCGGTCACCTGCGTCGACGTCCCGGTCGCCCGCTCCTTGGTCAACCGCGGGCGGGTGGACGCCACAGCGGGTCAGGCCGGCGCCGGTGACAGCGCCCCGGACGCCGCGACCGTGCGCGACTGCGCGGCGGCGGGCGACTGGGAGGGCGCGGCCGAGGCCGCGGCGCGGGTCGCGGCGCATTCGCAGCCGCTGACCCCCGCCGAGGCCTGGCCCACCGTGATGGTGCTCTATCTGCAGGGTGAACTGGCGGCCGCCGAGTCGGTGCTCGCCCGGACCAGCGTGGACGGCGCGGCCGCGGAGCACGCGGACGCCGATCAGGCGTTGCTGGCCGCCTGGGAGGCCAGCGTCGCGTGGGCCCGGGCGGGCGCGGACGACTGCCGCGCAGCGGTCACGCGGGCCCTTGCCCTGGCCCGGGCGGCCGACGACCCACGGGCCCTGGCGGCCGCCCACATCGTGCACGCCCTGCTGGCCGCCGCGCAGGACGACCGGCGCGCCAACGACCGGCACTACGCGCTGGCGCTGGCCGCCGCCGAGCGCTCGCGCGACCGTACGTTGCAGCTGCGGGTCCGGGTCAACCGCGCCTCGCAGCGGCTGGAGGAGGGTGACCTCAACGGTGCCCGGCTGGAGCTCGACGCCGCCGGGGCGGTGCTGGCCCGGCCCGGGCCCGCCCCGCACCCCGCGATGGCGGGTCTGGCCCGGCACAACCAGGCCGATCTCGACCTGCGCGCCGGGCGGTTGCCCGCCGCGCGGGACGGTTTCCGGGCCGCCGCCGCGCTGCTGCAGCGGGCCGGGACGGCCACCGTGGCGTTCCCGCTCACCGGGCTGGGCGAGACCCACGAGCTGCGCGGCGACCTCCAGCAGGCGCGGGCGGCGTACGAGGAGGCGGTGCTCGTGGCCGACGCGGGCGGCATCGCGGCCGCGCTCGGCCCGGCCCTGTGCGGCCTCGCGCGGGTTTTCGCCGCGATCGGCGACGGGGCGGCCGGTCCGGTCGCGGCCCGGGCGGTCGCGGTCGCGGACGGCCTGACTCGGGCGCAGGCGTACGCCGCCGCCGGTTGGGCGGCGGCGGGCACCGACCCGGCGATCGCGCGGGCCCACGCGGACACCGCGATCACGCTGGCCCGGGCGGGCCGCAATCCCGCGGCGCTGGCGGAGGCCCTGGAACTGGCCGCGGTCACCGCGCGCGACGGGGCCACCGAGTCGTTGCTGGCCGACGCGGCGCGGGTGTACGCCGACCTCGACGACCCGATCGGTGCCGCCCGGGTGGCGCTCGCCCGGGCCCGCGCGGGGCTGGGGCGGACCCCGGCGGCCGACCAGGTCCTCACGGAGCACCGGCTGCACGCGCTGGGGGTGGATCCGTTCGCGGGAACCCGGTCGTTGGCCGGCGCGGCGACCGGGGAGCCGGTGAGCGTACGGATGCTCGGGTCCTTCGCGGTGCTGCGGTCCGGCGAGGAGGTGCCCGCCGGGGTCTGGCAGAGCCGCAAGGCCAGGGACCTGCTCAAGCTGATCGTCGCGCGGCGCGGGCGGCCGTCCACCCGGGAGGCTCTGGGCGAGGGGCTGTGGCCGGGCGCGGACAACGTCGCCAACCGCCTGTCCATCGCGCTGTCGGTGCTGCGCAACGTCCTCGACCCGGAGCGGATGGTTGCGCCGGGCCACTACGTGATCGCCAGCCCGGCCGGGGTGGCGTACGACCCGCGCACCCTGCGGGTCGATGTGGACGTGTTCCTCCAGCTCGCCGAGGCCGGTGTCGCGGCCGCGAAGGCGACGGCCTCCGGCCCGGGAGCGGCGGACCGGGAGGCGCGGCTGCTGCTCGACGCCGCGGCCGAGGCGTACACGGGGGACGTGTTGGACGACGAGCCGGATCTGGCGGTCGCCGAGGCGCTACGGGAACAGGCCCGCGCCGCCTTTCTGACGGTGATGCGCACGCTGGGCGCGGTGTGCGCCCGAGCGGGCGACACCGACGACGCGGTCCGGGCCTGGCTGCGCGTGCTGGAGCGCGATCCGTACGAGGAGGACACCGCGCTGCGGCTGGTCGAGACGCTGATCGCGGCCGGGCGGCACGGCGAGGCGGCCCGGCACCACCGTTTGTACGCGCAGCGGATGCGCGAGCTCGGCGTTGCCCCCCGTGCCCCACGGGGGACGGGCGAGCTCCGGTAGGGACGCAGTGGACGGCAAACCCTATCCGACCTATGGGATATGTATGTGAGCTGGGTCACAAACATGCTGACGTGAACCGTTGTGACCAGCTACGTTGCTGTCATGAAACGGAGCAAGCGTCTCACCAGGCGCCGCTTCGTCGACTACCTCCGGGTGTGTACCTGCACCTGTTGAGTTCGACGGCGAAGCGCAGCGCACCTGCCGCCCCCTGACCGCGCACCAGCCCGTGGCATGGGCTGCGCCTTCCGGTAACGCCGACCCCGCCACCTGCCGGCAGCGCCTCGGGAGATCCCGAGAGCGAGCTGAAGAGCACCGCACGCCGACGGCGCCCGCGTTCACCCGACGACCGCGACTTCGCCCAGAACCGACATAGCCCAGTACCGGCATATCCGAACCGCCGCATGCCCCGTCGCGGCGCGATGACTGCTGTCCGTACCGACCGCACCGCCGGCCGGTCGCTGCCACCTATCCCCACGAGGAGAGTTCCGATGAGATTCCATAGATCCGCGCTGGCAACCGTGCTGGCGGGCGCCCTGCTCGTCACCTCGGCACTGTCGGGTTGCGGCAAGGCCAGCAGCGCCGCCGACGGCAAGCAGGCAACCGAGCTGCGCTACCAGGGCTGGGTGGGGCAGGTGACACTGCCGGAGCTCGCGGCCGACCTCGGTTACCTGGGTGACGTCAAGCTCAAGTGGATCGGCAACACGATCAGCGGCCCGCAGGACATCCAGGCCGCCACCACCGGCGACATCGACTTCGGCGGCGCGTTCAACGGCGCCATCGTCAAGCTCGCCGCCTCCAAGGCGCCGATCAAGGCCGTGGTCGCCTACTACGGCGCGAACAAGGACACCTACAACGGCTTCTACGTCCTGAACGACAGCCCGATCAAGAGCGCCCGCGACCTGATCGGCAAGAAGATCGGCGTGAACACGCTCGGCGCGCACGCCGAGGCGATCACCAAGACCTACCTGGCCCGTAACGGGCTGACCGATGACGAGATCAAGCAGGTCGAGCTGGTCGTCGTGCCCCCGGTCAACACCGAACAGTCGCTGCGTCAGGGCCAGATCGACGTGGCCTCGCTCAGCGGAGTGCTGCGCGACAAGGCCGTCGCGCGCGGCGGGGTGCGGTCGCTCTACAGCGACTACGAACTGCTCGGCGAGTTCAGCGCCGGCAGCTACGTGCTGCGGCAGGACTTCATCAAGAAGAACCCGGACACCGTACGGACGTTCGTCACCGGCGTGGCCAAGGCGATCGAGTGGTCGCGGACCACGCCTCGCGCGGAGGTGATCGCCCGCTTCGAAAAGATCATCAAGGCGCGCGGCCGCAACGAGGACACCAGCACCCTGCAGTTCTTCAAGAGCTACGGCGTCGCCGGGCAGGGCGGTCTCATCAGCGACAAGGAGTTCGCCACCTGGATCGACTGGCTGGACCGGGCCGGTGAG
This sequence comes from Krasilnikovia cinnamomea, assembly GCF_004217545.1. Taxonomy (NCBI): domain Bacteria; kingdom Bacillati; phylum Actinomycetota; class Actinomycetes; order Micromonosporales; family Micromonosporaceae; genus Krasilnikovia; species Krasilnikovia cinnamomea. The sequence continues at coordinate 2,836,016 of NZ_SHKY01000001.1, read as the reverse complement.
CTGAAGGGCAAGCAGGTCAGCGCCGCCGACATCTACACCAACGAGTTCAACCCGTTCGCCGCGAACGGTGCCGCGAAATGACCGCCAAGATCCAATTCGAGGACGTCGGCAAGGCGTTCCAGGCGCGCGGCACCACGGTCACCGCGCTGCAGCACATCAATCTCACCGTACGGTCGGGAGAGTTCCTGGTCATCGTCGGTCCCAGCGGGTGCGGCAAGTCCACCCTGCTCGACCTGCTCGGCGGCCTGGCCGAACCGACAAGCGGGCGGATCCTCGTCGACGGCGTACCCGTCAGCGGCCCCGGCCTGGACCGGGGAGTGGTCTTCCAGCAGTACGCGCTGCTGCCCTGGCGCACCGCGCAGAGCAACGTCGAGTTCGGCCTGGAAGCCAAGCGGGTGCCCCGCCGCGAACGGGCCGCCCGGGCCCGCGAGTACCTGGACCTGGTCGGGCTCGCCGGATTCCACGACCGGTACCCGCACGAGCTGTCCGGCGGGATGAAGCAGCGGGTGGCGATCGCCCGCAGCCTCGCCTTCGACCCCGACGTGCTGCTGATGGACGAGCCGTTCGCCGCGCTCGACGCGCAGACCCGCGACGGCCTGCAGGACGAGCTGCTGCGGATCTGGGAGAAGACCGGCAAGACCATCGTGTTCATCACCCACGGCATCGAGGAGGCCGTCTACCTCGGCCAGCGGGTCGCCGTGATGACCTCCCGGCCCGGCCGGATCAAGCAGGTCGTCGAGGTGCCGCTGGCCGCCCGGTCCGCCACCGAGGACCTGCGCTCCGACCCGGCGTTCGCCCACTACCGCCACGAGATCTGGAGCCTGCTGCGCACCGAGGTGGACAAGGCCCGCAACGAGGAGTTGGAGGTGGCCCATGTCTAGCGTCACCGACACGCCGCTCGCGCTCCGCACGCCACCCGCGACGCCGATCCCTGCCGCCCCGGCGGCGCCGTCGGTCCCGGCGTACCCGTGGAACCGCCGCATCCTGCGCGGCACCGGCGCGGTCGTCACCCGGGTGGCGGCGATCGCCGTGCTGGCGGCCGTGTGGGAGATCTTCCCCCGGCTCGGCCTGGTCGACGCCACCTTCCTGCCGCCGCTGTCCGAAGTGCTGGCGGCGTGGTGGCAGCTCGTGCTGTCCGGCGAGCTGATCGACCACACGCGGGCCAGCCTGAGCCGGTCGCTGGCCGGGTTCGGCCTGGCCATCGTCGTGGCCATCCCGCTCGGCCTGCTGATCGGCTGGTACAAGCCGGTGGCAAACCTGCTCAACCCGGTGCTGGAGCTGTTCCGCAACACGGCCGCGCTGGCCCTCCTGCCGGTGTTCGTGCTCATCCTGGGGCTCGGCGAGACCTCCAAGGTGGCGATCATCTTCTACGCCTGCTCGTGGCCGATCCTGCTCAACACGGTCAGCGGGGTCCGCACGGTCGATCCGCTGCTCATCAAGTCGGCGCGCTCGCTCGGGCTGGGGCCGCTGCGGCTGTTCCAGAAGGTGATCCTTCCCGCCGCCGTGCCGACCATCTTCACCGGCATCCGGCTGGCCGGGGCGTACTCGATCCTCATCCTCATCGCCGCCGAGATGGTCGGCGCCAAGGCCGGCCTCGGCTACCTCATCAACTACGCGCAGTACAACTTCGCGGTCCCCGACATGTACGCCGGAATCATCACCATCTCGGCCATCGGCCTGGTCGTGAACCAGGTGCTCGTCCTCACCGAACGCCGCTTCTCGACCTGGCGCACCACCAACTAGAAGGGAACCCCTCGCCATGACACTGGCACCCAGCATCCCGGACATCCGCCGCATCGGCGGCCGCATCGGCGCCGAGATCGTCGGCGTCGACCTCGCCCAGCCGCTCGACGACGGCACGATCAGCGCGCTGAACACCGCGCTGGTCGAACACAAGGTGCTCGTCTTCCGTGACCAGCAGCTCGACGACGCCGCGCACGTCCGGTTCGCCTCCGCGTTCGGTCCGCTCACCACGGCCCACCCGACCGTGCCGTCCGTGGACGGCAACGCCAACGTGCTCAACGTGGAGGGTGGCGAGGGAGCCCGGGCCAACGCCTGGCACACCGACGTCACGTTCGTGGTCGCCCCACCGAAGGCCACCACGCTGCGCAGCCTGGTCATCCCCCCGTACGGCGGGGACACGTTGTTCGCCAACACCGCCGCCGCGTACGCCGACCTGCCGGAGCACCTGCGGACGCTGGCCGACAAGCTGTGGGCGGTGCACACCAACGAGCACGACTACGCGCCCCACCCGCAGTTCCGTACCGACGAGGCGGAGCAGTACCACAAGGTGTTCGTCTCCAAGCGGTACCGCACCGCGCACCCCCTGGTGCGCATCCACCCCGAATCCGGCGTGCCGAACCTGTTCATCGGCGGCTTCGCCAGCAGCATCCTCGGGCTGTCGAACACGGAGTCCCGCGACCTCCTGCGGCTGCTGCAGGCGTACGTGACCCGGCCGGAGAACACCCTGCGCCACCACTGGGCCGTCGGCGACGTGGTCATCTTCGACAACCGGACCACCCAGCACTACGCGGCCGACGACTACGGCGACCTGCCCCGCAAGCTGCACCGGGTCACCGTGGCCGGGGACGTGCCGGTCGGCGCGGACGGCGCCAAGAGCTACGTCATCGAGGGCGACGAGGCCGGGCACTACACCCCGCAGGCTGCGGCGTCGTGAGCCGGCCGGGACTGCTTCACCTCAACGCGTTCCTCATGGGGGTCGGGCATCACGAGGCGGCCTGGCGGCTGCCGCAGAGCGACCCGTACGCCCACGTCGACGTCGCGCACTACCAGAACCTGGCCCGGATCGCGGAGCGCGGCAAGCTCGACTCCCTGTTCCTCGCGGACGGCCCGGTGCTGTGGGACCAGGTGGAACGGCGCCCGTCCGGGACGCTGGAACCGACCGTGCTGCTCACCGCGCTGGCCGGGGTCACCGAACGGATCGGGCTGATCGCGACCGCGTCGACCACCTACAACGAGCCGTACAACCTGGCCCGGCGGTTCGCCTCGCTGGACCTGATCAGCGGCGGCCGGGCCGGGTGGAACATCGTCACCACGGCCGGGCTGGACGCGGCCCGCAACTTCAACCTGGACCACCTGCCCGCCCACGCCGAACGCTACGAGCGGGCCGCCGAGTTCATCGACGTCTCCCTCAAGCTTTGGGACTCCTGGGACGACGAGGTGATCCTCGCCGACAAGGAGACCGGCGTCTGGGGCGACAGCGACCGGATCTACCCACCGGCGCACGCGGGCCGGTTCTACCGGGTAGCGGGCGCGCTCAACGTGCCCCGTTCGGCGCAGGGCCACCCCCTGCTGGTCCAGGCGGGATCGTCGGAGAACGGCCGTACCTTCGCGGCGAAGTACGCGGAGGCCGTGTTCACCGCGCACCAGACGCTCACCGACGCGCAGGAGTTCTACGACGACCTCAAGCGGCGCGCCGCCGAACACGGCCGCGACCCGCACCACGTCAAGATCCTGCCGGGGATCGTGCCCGTCATCGGCGACACCGAGGCGCAGGCGCGGGAACTCGACGCTGAACTCAACCGGCTGATCCGCCCCGAGTTCGCCCTGCCCGGCCTCGCCGAACTGCTCGGGGTGGACGTCGCCGACCTGCGCCTGGACGCCGAACTCCCGGCCCACCTGCCGGAGGAGGACGAGCTGGAGGGTGCCAAGAGCCGCCGTACGCTCGTGGTCAACCTGGGCCGCCGGGAACGCCTCACCGTCCGCGAGATCATCGCCCGGCTCGGCGGCGGCCGCGGCCACCTCACCTTCGCGGGCACGCCCGAGCAGGTCGCGGACGCCATCACCGGCTGGTACGACGCGGGCGCCGCCGACGGCTTCAACATCATGCCGCCGGTGCTGCCCGGCAGCCTGGAGCAGTTCGTCGACCGGGTGGTGCCGATCCTGCAGGAGCGCGGCCGGTTCCGCACCGAGTACACCGGACGCACCCTGCGCGAGCACTACGGGCTGCCCCGGCCCGCGAACCGCAACACGGCCGCACGGCAGCCGACGGCCGCCCGGCCGTGACGGACGAGTTGCGGCTTTCCGCGGACGTACTGGTCCTCGGCGGCGGCCCGGCGGGCACCTGGGCCGCCGTCGCCGCCGCCGGGGCCGGCGCCCGGGTGGTGCTCGCCGACAAGGGCTACTGCGGCACCAGCGGCGCGGCCGCCGCGGGCGGCAACAACGTCTGGTACGTGCCGCCCGACCCGGCCGCCCGGGAACGCTCCGTGGCCGAGCGGGAGCGCGCGCCGGGCACCTGACCGAGCGCGACTGGATGCTGCGGACGGTCGACGAGGCGTACCGGCGCCTCGGCGACCTCGCGACCTGGGGCTACCCGTACCCGGTCGACGAGGCGGGGCGGCAGCGCCGGGGCAGCCTGCAGGGCCCGCAGTACCTGCGCACGATGCGGCACCGGGCGAGGCGGGCCGGGGTGCGCATCCTCGATCACAGCCCGGCGCTGGAACTGCTCACCGACCCCGACGGCGCCGTGGGCGGGGCCGCCGGGCAGCGGCGGCAGGACGGCGGGCGGCGCTGGACGGTACGGGCGGGCGCGGTGGTGCTGGCCACCGGCGGCTGCGCGTTCCTGTCCGGGGCGCTCGGGCTCAACGTGGACACCGGCGACGGTCACCTGATGGCCGCCGAGGTGGGTGCGGCGCTGTCCGGGATGGAGTTCTCGGCGGCGTACGCGCTGGCCCCGGCGTTCGGTGGGCAGACCAAGGGGCTGATGATGCAGTTCGCCAGGTACTACGACGCCGACGGTCGCGAGCTGGACGTCGGTGACCCGCTGACCGGGCGGGACGCGCTGGCCCGGCTGGCGGCGACCGGCCAGCCGCTGTACGCCCGGCTGGACCGCGCCCCGGAGTCGCTGCGGGCGGCCGCGCGGCTGGCTCAGCCCAACTACTTCCTGCCGCTGGACAAGGCCGGCATCGACCCGTTCACCACCGCGTACCCGGTCCGGTTCGTGCTGGAGGGCACCGTACGCGGCACCGGCGGCCTGGCGCTGGCCGGCGACGACTGCGCCACCGGCGTCCCCGGCCTGTACGCCGCCGGCGACGTGGCCACCCGCGAGTACGTGACCGGCGCGATCAGCGGCGGCGGCAGCCACAACGCCGCCTGGGCGATGGCCTCGGGCACGTGGGCCGGTGCCGCCGCGGCCCGGCACGCGCGCCGCGCCTCCCGGCCGGCGGCGCCGCTGCGCCCGGCGGGCCGGGCCGGACTGCGCCCGACCGGCGGGGCGTCGCGACCGGCCGCCGAGGTGGTCGCCGCGGTGCAGCGCGAGGTCGTCCCGCTGGACCGCAACTACTTCCGCACCGGGCCGGGGCTGCGCCGCTCGCTGTCCACCCTCGACGGCCTGTGGCGCGAGTCGGCGGCCGGGCTGAGCGGTGCGGGCCCGGACGCCCTCCCGGCCCGGCAGGCCGCGGCGCTGGTCGCGCACGCCCGCTGGATGTACGCCGCCGCGCTGGCCCGCGCGGAGACCCGCGGCCTGCACCGGCGCGACGACCAGCCACAGGCGCGGCCGGACGGCGCGCGGCGGATCAGGGTCGGCGGCCTCGACCAGGTCTGGACCGCCGTACCGGTGGGCAGCGGCGCATGATCGAGCTGGTCAGCCAGGACCGGTGCGTACGGTGCGACATCTGCGTACGGGTCTGCCCGATGAACGTCTTCGACGCCGTGCCCGGGGCGGCGCCCGTGATCGCCCGGCAGGCGGACTGCCAGACCTGCTTCCTGTGCGAGGCGTACTGCCCGGCGGACGCGCTGTTCGTCGCGCCGTTGAGCGGGCCCGCGCCGGACGGCTCCCCGTACGCCGACGAGGCGGCGCTGGCCGAGGCGGGACTGCTGGGCCGCTACCGGGAGCAGATCGGCTGGGGGCCGGGCCGCACGCCGGGCAGCGCGCGCGACACCAACCACCTGTTCACCGCCCGGATCAACCCGGATCTCGATGACCGCCGGGGTTGACCTGCGCGGGCGGGCCGTGCTCGGCGCGCTGTGCCTGGCCACCGCCGCGTACTCGGTGCTGCAGTCGCTGGTGGTGCCCGCCCTCGGGGTCTTCCAGCGGGAGTTGGGCACCACCCCGTCCGGCGCGGCGTGGCTGCTGACCGCGTTCCTGCTCAGCGCGTCGGTGTCCACTCCGGTGCTGGGCCGCCTCGCCGACCTGCACGGCAAGCGACAGGTCCTGCTCGGCGCGCTCGCCGCGATCAGCGTCGGCTCGGTCATCTCCGCCACGGCGGACGGTCTCGGGGTGATGGTGGCCGGCCGTGCCGTACAGGGACTGGGCGGTGCCGTGTTCCCGATCTGTTTCGCGCTGGTCCGCGACCACCTGCCGGGCGGCGAGCGGCCCCGGGCGTTCGTTGCGATCTCCACGGTGATGAGCCTCGGCGGCGCCGCCGGCACGATCGCGGCCGGGCCGCTGCTGGCGGTGCTGTCGTCGCGCTGGCTGTTCGGCCTCCCGGCCGTGGTGTCGGCGCTGGCCGCGCTGCCGGTCGCGGTGCTGCTGCCGCGCGGCCCGCGCCAGGGTCGGGCCCGCGTGGACTGGCCCGGCGCGGTGCTCCTGGCCACCTGGCTGGGCCTGCTCCTGCTGGCGATCAGCTTCGCGGGCCGGTACGGCTGGACGGACCCCCGGGTCGCCGGGCCCGGCCTGGCCGCGCTCCCGCTGGCGGCGCTGTGGCTGGCCCAGCAGCGCCACGCCCGGCATCCCCTGGTCGACCTGCGCACGCTCGCCATGCCGACGGTGCGCGCCACGAACGCGGCCACCCTGCTGCTCGGCTTCGGCATGTTCGGCTCGTGGATGCTGGTGCCGCTGTTGGTGGCCCAGCCGGCGGCCAGCGGCATCGGCTTCGGCGCCAGCCCGACCCTGGTGGGGCTGGTGATGCTGCCGACCGCGCTGGGCACCGTGCTGGTGCTGCCCGCCCAGCGCCGCCTGGTCCGCCGTTACGGGCTGCGGGCGGCGCTGACCGTGGGGGCGGCCACGGCCGGGTCGGCGTACCTGATGCTGGCGGTCTGGCACGGCGCGCTGCCGCAGGTGTGCGCGGCCGTCCTGGTGATGGGCGCCGGGGTGGGTCTCGCGTTCGCGGCCGTGGGCGCCCTGGTGGTGGAGGCGGTGCCGCGCGAGCAGACCGGGGTGTCGGCGGGCGTGAACAACGTCATGCGTACGGTCGGCGGCAGCCTCGGCGCGACGCTGGGTGGCGCGGTGCTGACGTGGTCGATCAGCGCGTCCGGGTATCCGAGCGCGGGATCGTACCGGGCCGCGCTGGCGCTCTACGCGCTCGCGCTGGCCGGTGCGCTGGTGTGCGGTTTGCGGATCCCGCGTCCCGAACCCCGGCTGGCCCCCGCCACGCCGTAGCTCACTGGTCGACGTTGACCAGGAAGAACACGGGGCGGCGGCTGCGGAAGTTCCGTCGCAGCGGCTATGCGGCGAGGCGGTCGCGTCCGGTGCGTTTGGCGGTGTAGAGGTGTTTGTCGGCGGTGGTGAAGAGGTCTTCGCCGGTCATGCCGGGTAGTAGTGGGGCGAGTCCCATGCTGACGGTGACGCGTAGGCCGAGGGCGGTTTTGTGCCAGTCGTGGTCGCGGATGACGGTGCGCATGCGGGCGGCGATGCGGGTGGCGGTGGCCAGGTCGGTGGCGAGGAAGACGCCGAACTCGTCGCCGCCGAAGCGGGCGGGCAGGTCGGAGGCGCGGCATTCGGTGCGCAGGAGGTGGCCGATCTCGCGTAGGACGTCGTCGCCGACGCCGTGGGAGAAGCCGTCGTTGATCTGTTTGAAGTTGTCCACGTCGACCAGCAACAGGCAGACGTCGGCCGGGGAGCCGTCGGTGCTCAGTTCCGCCATCCGGCGGTCGAAGCCGCGCCGGTTCGCCAGCGCGGTCAGCGGGTCCGTCTGCGCCGCCGCGTCGGCACTCGCGTGGTCGGCCTCGAGTTGGACCCGGCGGCGGGCCTGGCGCAGCATGGCCACCCGGTCCAGGCGCAGCCGCCACAACTGCTCGGCGTGCGCCCGCAACGCGGAGGCCAGGTGTCCGGTCGCCACGCTGGGTCGGGCCTCCGCCGCGACCAGGCCCAGCTCGAACTGGAAGATCAGCTGGTGGCGCGGGGCGCCGGCCAGGGCGCACAGCTGCTCGGCGGCGGTCAGCTCGCGGGCCGCCCCCGCGAAGTCACCGGCACTGCGCAGCGCCAGCCCGTACGCGAGGTGGGCGAGGCGGGCTTCGAAACGGCGCCCGGTGGCATGCAGCAGGCGAATCGCCGCGACGGCCTTCTCCTCGGCCTCGGTGTATTCGCCCGTCTTGGCCAGCGCGCAGGCCAGCAGCGCGTGCACCATCGCCTCATCCAGGAGCTCGGTCTCGTCCTCGGGCTGCTCCCACGGCCGGGTCAGGGCGATCACGTCGCGGTAGCGGACCCCGGCCTCCTCGAGGCGGCCCACGTGTTCCAGCCGCAGACCCCACTCCAGCAGCGACTCGGCGCGCTGGGTGTCCAGGATGATGCGGCGGTTGCGGTCGGTGTCGAGCAGCCGCCGGTCGGCGACGGACGCCTGCTCGGCCAGCTCGTACAGTTCCGCCCAGCGGGCCGGTTCCGCGACCGAGGACATCGCCGAGAAGTAGCGCCAGTCCCGGGGACACGTCTCGAGCGTGGCCATGGCCCAGGCGATCAGGTGCAGACCCTCTTCCAGTCGCCCCATCCGCACCAGCACGTCGGCCAGGTCGGCGCTGGCCTTCGCGCGCGCGGTGCGGGAGACGGCCCGCCGCAGCAGTTCCCGGCCCATCGTCTCCGCCTCGGCGTAGCGGGCCAGCTCGGTCAGCACGTACATCCGGGTCTGGAGGATCACCCGGGCGGTGTCCCGGTCGCCAAGTGTCTGAGCGATCCACTCGTGCTGTTCGCCGCAGTCGAGCACCTCGTCGTAACGGCCCTGGGCGTAGAGCATGTGGGTGTAGTCCGCCAGGGAGACCAGCGGTCCCGCGTGCGCGACGGGAGCGGGCAGCCCAGAGCTCGACTCCATACCCACTCCCATTACTCCAAGTAAGTTACGCGTCACGACACGTAGAGAATTTCCGCGTCTATTGAGTCGGTCGCCGCCGAGGCGTTCTTAGCCGGTGCCGCTGCCACACTGAGTGACGATGACTACGCCAGCCACCCGTCCGCGCGTTCCCGCAGGGCGGCGTGTCGGAGGAGTCTTTGCGGTGGCTTGACTAATGCGGCACCTGCACCGGCCGAGGTGTTACTTAGTGGTAGCGACGGTCCCGGAGGAGGAAGCATGGAGTCGAGCTCTGCGCTTCCCGTACCCATCGAGCAGATCGGGACGCTGAAAGTCCCGGCGCGCCACCTGCGCCAGCTCTACGGCGAGGGCCGCTACGAGGAGATCCTCGAACTCGCGGACTCGTACCTGTGGATCGCGGAGCTTTTCGGCGACTGGGAGTCGGCCCGCGCGATCGTGCAGTCCCACTCGTACGCACTGACCGAGCTGGGCCGCTACACCGAGGCCGAGTTCATGTCGCGCGACCTGCTGCGCCGCTCCGTCTCCCGCACCGCGCGCGCGAAGGCCAACGCCGACATGGCCGATGTGATGTCGCGCATGGGCCGCCTCGAAGAGGGCCTGCACCAGTTGGCCGCGGCCATGACCATCCTGGAGTCCTGCCCCCGCAACACCTGGTACTACGCGGCGATGTCGTCGGTCGCGGAGGCCGCCCGCTGGGCCGAGCTGTACGAGCTCGCCGACAAGGCCACCGACGGCGAGCCGAACCTGGACCGCATCGACCCCATGCGCCGGATCATCCGGGACCTGCAACGCGCCGAGGCGCTGCTGGAGTGGGGCCTGCGCCTGGACCACGTCGGTCGCCTGGAGGAGGCCGGCGTCCGCTTCCGGGACGTCATTTCGCTGACCCGCCGATGGCTGGACCCGGACGCCGGCCCCGACTCCCAGCTCGGCTCGGATCAGGCGATGCTGGGCGCGTTGCTGGCCTGCGGCCTGGCCAAGACGGGTCAGGTGGAGGAGGCCCGCGCGCTGGCGACCGCGGTCATTCCGGACCTGCATGCCGACGGCCGCCACTTCGACGCCCGGCTCGCCCACCTCGCCTACGGGGTGGCGCTGCGCAGCCTCGGCAAGTACGAGAAGGCGGCCCGGGAGCTGATCGCGGCCGAGCAGCTGTGTGCGCTGGCCGGCGCGGCGCGGCACCGGTTGATGTTCCAGTTCGAGCTGGCTCTGGTCGCCGCGGAGGCGACGCCGAGCGAGGCCACCCGGCACCTGCTGGCGGCGGTGCGCGCGCACGCGCAACAACTGTGGCGGCTGCGGCTCGACCGGGTCGCCATGCTGCGCCAGGCCCGCCGCCGGGTGCAACTCGAGGCCGACCACGCGACCGCGGACACCGCCGCCCAGACCGACCCGCTGACCAGGCTCGCGAACCGGCGCGGCTTCGACCGCCAGATGGCGGCGGTGGCGGCGGACACGCGCGCGGTCACCGACCAGATGTGCCTGTTGCTGGTCGACGTGGACAACTTCAAACAGATCAACGACGGCTTCTCCCACGGCGTCGGCGACGACGTCCTACGCGAGATCGGCCACCTCCTGCGCACCGAATGCCGCGCCTCCGACCTGCCCGCCCGCTTCGGCGGCGACGAGTTCGGCGTCTTCCTCGCCACCGACCTGGCCACCGCCACCCGCATCGCCGCCCGCATGCGCACCGTCATCCGCGACCACGACTGGCACAAAACCGCCCTCGGCCTACGCGTCACCGTCAGCATGGGACTCGCCCCACTACTACCCGGCATGACCGGCGAAGACCTCTTCACCACCGCCGACAAACACCTCTACACCGCCAAACGCACCGGACGCGACCGCCTCGCCGCATAGCCGCGACCGCTCAGCGAACGGCCGCCGCGATCGCCCGCACCGGCAGGGGCAGCACGCCGATGCCCTCGGTCTCCGTCACGTGCCAGTCCCGCGGCCCCGACATCGATACATTCGCCTGGACGCGCTACGTTTCCGATCATGGGTGCCCTCAAGCCGATCCACGTACTCGCTCTGCTGTTCTGCCTGCTGTCGCTGGCCGTACTGATCGGCGGCGGCCTGTGGGCGGCCCGCCGCCGGTCCACCGGCTCCGACTCCTGACCGGGCCGGATCCGCCGGTGTCCGCAGTTCGGATACCGTGGGCGCAGTCGGACGCGCGGCGGAGGGAAGCACGTGGAGCTACTGCACTCGGGCAAGGTCAGGGACGTGTACGCCGACGGTGACGACCTGCTGCTCGTCGCCTCGGACCGGGTCTCGATCTACGACGTCGTGCTGCCCACGCCGATCCCGGACAAGGGCAAGATCCTCACCCAGTTGTCCCTGTGGTGGTTCGAGCAGCTCGCCGACGTCGCCCCGCACCACATCATCTCCGCCACGGAAGTGCCCGCCGAGTGGGCCGGGCGGGCGGTGCGCTGCGAGCGCCTGCGGATGGTGATGGTCGAGTGCATCGCGCGCGGCTATCTCGCCGGTTCCGGCCTGAAGGAGTACGAAAAGGACGGGGCGGTCTCCGGTGTCGCGCTGCCCCCCGGCCTGATCGAGGGCTCGCGGTTGCCCGAGCCGGTCTTCACGCCGACGACCAAGGTGGCGCCGGGCGAGGGACACGACGAGTTCATCACGTACGCCGACGTGGAGTCGCAGGTCGGCGCGGACGTCGCCGCCGAACTGCGGCGGATCACGCTGGAGGTCTACCGGCGCGGCTCGGCGATCGCGGCGGAGCGCGGCATCCTCATCGCGGACACGAAGATCGAGCTGGGCTTCTCCCGTAGCGGGGCGCTGACGATCGGCGATGAGCTGCTCACCCCGGACTCGTCGCGGTTCTGGGCGGCCGCCGAGTGGCAGCCCGGCGGCGCGCAGCGCTACCTGGACAAGCAGTTCCTGCGGGACTGGTCGGCGGGCCTGACCGGCTGGGACCGCACCGCACCGGGTCCGGAGATCCCGGACGAGGTGGTCGAGGCGACCCGCAACCGCTACGTCGAGGTGTACGAGCGGCTGACTGGCGACCGCTGGCGCTGAGCACCGCGTTGCCTTTGTCGCGCGGGTGCGGCGAGCACGGCACGGGACCCGAGTAATTAGAGGGTGTGCGCGGCCCCGGGCCCGTGCGGGCGGGGGGCCGGTTCGCCGCAACCGGCGCAGGCCAGCCGGTCGCCGCAGTCCGGACACCGGTTGTTCGTGCGGCACAGGTGCCAGCCCAGCGCGACTCCGGTGAGGAGGCTGGCCAGCCCGACGAGGGCGGCGACCGCGACGGCCCCGATCATGCGGGCGGCTGGCGCAGGGCCAGACCTGCGGCGGAGCGGCGGTCCAGCGCCGGATCCTCCTCGGCCCGGCGGCTCACGTACGGCGCGGTGAAGGTGTCCACCCCCGTGCCCGGGCGGCTGCCCGGACGGTACGTGACCGTGACGGCGTGCCGGGACGCCGCCTCGATGACCCCGGCCCGCCAGCCGTCCCGGTAGACCCAGACCAGGTCCGCCTTGCGGTAGCTGTCCGCCGGAGCCACGTCAGCCGGGTCGCGTTCCGGCGGAACGATGGTCGGGGTGGACATCGGGATGCCTCCTCGTGGACGTGGGTCGTCGAGGGCGTCGGCCGTCGCTCGGGTGATGTGCCTCGGCCAAGCGGTCGAGGCCGCCCGGCGAGTGGACATTCAGCACGTTGTGTCAGCGGGCGGATACGGGTTTGTCAGCTATCATGCTCGGGATCCCATGCGTTCGCAAGGCACTCTGCACGTGCATCGGTCCTGTGCGGAAGGGCGTACGAACAGGCCGTTCCGTTTCACGCGGCGCGATCTCCCCTTTAGGATGCGGAGGGACTGCGATCGGGCAGCCCAGGAACGGTGACGAGGAGTCAGGTGGTCGCAGGTCGGGACGAGGCGCCGCAGAGCGGCCCCACCGTGCTGCGCATCCTGCTGGGGGCGCAGCTACGTCGCCTGCGCGAGGGTCGGGGCATCAGCCGCGAGGATGCCGGCTACGACATCCGCGCCTCGGGATCCAAGATCAGCCGGATGGAGCTCGGCCGGGTCAGCTTCAAGGAGCGCGACGTCGCCGACCTGCTCACCATGTACGGCGTCACCGATGCCAAGGAGCGCGAGGCGCTGCTCGGCCTCGCCCGTCAGGCGAACAATCCGGGATGGTGGCACCACTACAGCGACGTCCTGCCGAACTGGTTCCAGGCGTATCTCGGCCTGGAGGCGGCGGCGTCGCTGATCCGGACGTACGAGATCCAGTTCGTCCCCGGTCTCCTGCAGACGCCCGAGTACGCCCGTGCGGTCATCCTGCTCGGGCATGCGGGCGCGACGACCGAGGAGATCGACCGCCGGGTGCAGCTGCGCCATCAGCGCCAGCAGATCCTGACCCGGGCGAACCCGCCGCAGCTGTGGGCGGTCATCGACGAGGCGGTGCTGCGCCGGCCGATCGGTGGGGTCGAGGTGATGCGCCGTCAGATCGAGGCGCTCATCGAGGCGTCCAAACTGTCCAGTGTGCGGCTGCAGATCCTGCCGTTCAACGCCGGTGGGCACGCCGCCGCCGGTGGCCCCTTCTCGATCCTGCGCTTTCCCGAGCCGGAGCTGCCGGACGTGGTCTACGTCGAGCAACTGACCAGCGGGATCTATCTGGACAAGCGCGACGATGTCGACCACTACGCGATGGCCATGGACCGGGTCTGCATCGACGCGGAACCGCCCGGCCACACCCCGGAGATCCTCGGCAAGTTGCTGAACGAGGTCGGCCGGATCGGGTAGGCCGGGCGGCTCGGGTGGCGTACGGCCCGCCCGAGCTTACGCGCGGGCGGGCCGTCGTCGCCAGTACCTGCTGTTCAGCCGAGCAGGTTGTCGAAGTCGCCGTCGCGTACGCCGAGGATGAACGCCTCGATCTCGGCCGCCGTGTAGATCAGCGCCGGGCCGTGTGGGTCCCGGGAGTTGCGTACCGCGACGCCGCCGTCGGGCAGGGCGGCGCACTCGACGCAGTTGCCGCTCGGGTTGCTGCGGCCGCTCTTCTGCCACGTCACGCCGGGCAACTGACCCGCGGGCATGCCGTTGACGATGCGCTTCATACAAAGCTCCCTACGTCTGTCTCCGATCGGCTGTCGACCGGCGTCCTACCCGCCCCTCCGCCCTCACCGCCGGACCCGTCGTGCAAATGCACGTGCATCTGGCCTTGCGTCAGAACAGGATTGTGAGCATGATAACGCACGTACGACAAAGAATGGATGTCACTTACGGTGACATCCGTGAGTGACGGGCCGGTCGCGGACATCGACCTCTGCGACCTCGACGCGAGGCTCCCTGGCGGGGGCGTCCGAGCGGAGGAGTGCTGCCATGTCGATTCCCAACATCGGCCCTGAGCTCCCCGATCCCGGCGGCTACGAGGCCGCCGAGACGCAACGGAGGGGAAACCTTTCGCTCGTCTACCGCGACGAGCCGGTCACGGACGAAGTCCGGGCGGCATCGACGCGGGCCAGCGTGGTGACGCACCGGTTCGGCGGCGTGCGGTATGCGCTCTGCCGGCCGGCCGCCCGCCGCGCACCGGCGGCGGGCAGGGCGGCCCCGGCCAAGGACGGTGAGTCCGACGAGAGTGAATGAGCCGGTCCGATGTGTCCGGCGCCGGCGCCTCGGGATCGCGCCGGCGCGGACGATGTGGACACGCTCCGCCCCGATCATCCGGGGCGGGCGGCTCCGGGCCGCGGTGCCGTCGCGGCCGGTGCAGGTCTTCGCCGAGACGGACTACTGCTACGGCCAAGGGCCGCTGATCCTCAAGGTGGATCGGGTCGAGTGGGCCAAGCCGGTGCCCCATGACGGGGACACCTGGCTTGAGGTCGAGGGGGTCGTCATCGACCCGGCGGGCCGGGAGGGCGCGCGCCGGCAGGTGCTGGTGCGCGCCCAGCGGATGCCGGTGCCGCCCGCCCGCAAGCGGCCGCGACTGCGGCCATGAGGCACCGGTCGGGCGGTCGGGTTCCCCCGTGCCGGGCTGCCCGACCGGCCGAGTTGTCAGGGCTTGCGGGCCACCCCGGCCCAGTAGTACGCCGCCTCGGGGCGGTCGACCGGGACATCCGGCCGCCACGCGGACACCGGCACCAGCCCGGGCTCGAGCATCTCCCAGTCACCGAAGAAGCGCTGCACCTGGTCGCGGGAACGGCAGACCAGTGTCATGCCCGCCCCGGTCGCGGCGTCCACGGCGCGGCCCACCTCATCCGGGTTGAAGTCCGCCGTCGGGTGGGTGATCGCCAGGCAGCTGCCCGACGGCAGCGCGTCGCGCAGCTCGGCGACCTTGCCCCACGGATCCGCGCTGTCCGCCAGCAGCATGAGGATCGCGATCAGCGTGAGGCCCACCGGCCGGGTCAGATCCAGCGTGTCGATCAGCTGCTGATCGCCGAGGATGGCGCCCGGGTCGCGGATGTCGGCCGAGATGTACTCACTGCGGCCCTGCGCGGAACTCACCATGAGGGCGCGGGCGTGCACCAGCACGATCGGATCGTTGTCGACGTACACCACCCGGGTCTCCGGGGCGATCTCCTGGGCGATCTCGTGCAGGTTCGGCCGGGTCGGGATGCCCGTGCCGATGTCCAGGAACTGCCGGATGCCCTCCTTCGCGACCAGGTCGCGGGCGGCGCGGTGGACGAACTTGCGATTCTCCCCGGCCATGTAGCGCAGGTCCGGGATCGCCTGGATCATGGCCTCGCCGACCGCGCGGTCCACCGCGAAGTTGTCCTTGCCGCCGAGCCAGTAGTCGTAGATGCGAGCCGAGTGGGGCACATTGATGTTCACCCCCGGGGGTGCGAGCTCCGCCGCCGGAGGAACGTCCTTGCCCTGCTCCACGCCCGCCTCCTGATCCCGGCCGGGCCGAAGCGCGGCCGACGCCGGCGGGCCTGACCGAAACTGATCTCGTCGCGACGATCTCTGTCTGGTCGGTGACCGTGTGACGCCCGGATGCGCGTCGATTCGGCCACTGTGGTCAGACTAGCGGGCTTCGCGGGTGAAATTCAGCCCCGTCGCTCGATCGTCTGTCGCCCCGCAGCGTGGTGGCACAGCGGGCGACCCGAGAAGATCAGGCGGCGTCGCGGTCACGGTCGCGGTACGAGCGCGTGCGCCCGTCGCGGGCCATGCCGGACACGACGCGGTCGCGCCCGCCCCGCTTGGCGACGTACAGGTTGCGGTCCGCCGTGGACAGGATGGCGGACTGGCTGAGGTCCGGGGCCTCGTGCACGCCGGCCACGCCGATGCTCACCGTGACGGGCAGGTCACCGGTGATGGTCCACCAGTCGTACGCCCGGATCGCCCGCCGGACCTCGTCGAGCCGCGTGGTCGCGGTGGGCACCGGCGTCCTGGGCAGCACCAGGAGGAACTCCTCGCCGCCCAGCCGGGCCACGAACCCGTCCGGTGCGACCGCCGCCAGCTTCGTCTCCAGCAGCTTCGCGACCTGCACCAGCACCTGGTCGCCGACGTCGTGGGAGAGCTGGTCGTTGACCCGCTTGAAGTGGTCGAGGTCGACGATCGCGACGGTGAGGTCGGCGTCGCCGGTGAGCAGGGCGGGCAGTTCCTCGTCGATGTACCGGCGGTTGCGCAGGCCGGTCAGCGGGTCGCGGCGGGCCTGCTCGCGGAAGCGTTCGGCCTCCTCGCGGGCCTCGGCGGTCTCGAACATGGCCTGCCGGGTCTGCGCCTGGGCCTCGCGCTGCTTCGAGCGCAGGCTCTCGTGGGCCGCGTAGAAGGTCTTGTGCATCGCGAACGCCTCGGCGAACTCGCCGCGCGCGGCGAGCAGCTCGGCCTGCTCCTGGTGTACGCGGACCAGCACCTCGTGCAGTTCGCGATCGACGCACAGCAGCCGGGCAGTGTCCAGACTGGCCTGCGCCCGGTCGAGGGCGCCCATGCAACGCTGGGCGCGGGCCATGGTGAGCAGGTACTCGGGCAGGTCGTCGGCGTCCTCGCGCAGGCCGGTCTCGTGCCGGGCGATGCATACCCGCATCGTCTCCTCGGCCGCGGCGTACTCGCCGTTCTCGATCTGGATCGCGCCGATCGTGTCCAGCGTCGCGGGATCCAGCTCGAAGCCGTGCGTCACCGCGTGGTGGTTCAGGCGCTGCACCACCTCCTGGGCGCGCACGAAGTCGCCGTCGGTGAACTCGGTGTAGGCCCAGTTGTTCAGCACGCTGGTCAGCGTTTCCCACAGGCGCAGTTCCCGGGCCAGCTCCTCGGCCTGGTGGTAGCGCGGCCGGGCCGCCTCCATCGCGCCGTTGAGGCCCAGCGCGTCGGCCAGCTTGGCGCGGTGCCACACCTGCATGAACGGGGTGGCGGTCTCGTCGAGCAGCTCGACGGAGCTCAGCGAGTGCTCCAGGCACTTGGCGAAGTCGCCGAGCAGACGCTGGATGTTCGCCCAGATCAGGTGGGTACGGGCCTGCAGCCGGCGATCCTCGTGCTCGACCGCCCATTCGTAGCAGTCGTAGATCTGCCGGGCAGCCCCGGCGACGTCGCCGGTGCGCATGAGCATGTTCGTACGGCACAGGCGGGCGCGGGCGGCGAGGGCTTCGTCGCCCAGTTCGACGGCCTGGGCTTCGAGCTCGGTGGCGAGGGCGAGATCGGCTTCGGCGTTCCAGAGGATGCGTTCCTCGATCGCCAGCAGCGCAGCCGACAGCTGCTCGGCACAAATCGCGCTGCCGTTCACCGGCCACCTCCTTCCCGTCCACCCGTGCTCATCGGCCCCCGGCGGCCCGGCTGAAGCAATTTGGATCGCCGTTGCCGCCGATGTTCCGGTACTCTTCGCGTTCAATCGTTGACCGAGAGTCACAGGTTTTGAGGGTTCGAGCGTGATTCCTGTCTCACCGGGCCCGCGTCGTACAGTGGTCGGATGGCCAACCGACGTACGGCGACGCGGCCTCGTCTGAGCCGGGATGCGATCGTGGCGAGCGCTGTCTCCCTGGCTGACGCGGAAGGGCTGGACGCGGTGACCATCCGCCGGCTCGCCCAGGAGCACGGTGTCACTCCGATGGCCATGTACTGGCACTTCAACGACAAAGACGCGCTGCTCGACGGCATCGCGGAGTTCCTGGTCGGTGAGGTGCGGCTGCCCGAGCCCGGCGCCGGCACCTGGGACGAGCAGCTGGGTGACGTCCTGCGGGCGTTCCTGGCCGCGATCGAGCCGCATCCGGCGGTGGCCGGGCTCGCGCTGAAGCGGATCCTCGCCTCGGAGCCGGGCCTCCTTCTGGCGGAACGGGCGCTGACCCTGCTGGAGCAGGGCGGGTTCGCCCCGGCCCGGGCGGCGCAGGTGGGTCGCTATCTGCTCTGCGCGGTGATCACGCTGGTCACCTCCGATCCGAACCCGCACAACGCGGTCAGTGCCGAGGCCCGTGAGGAGATCCTGCGGCACAAGCGGGGCGCGCTCGAGGTTCTCTCGCCCGCGCGCTATCCCCATGTCGTGGCCGCCGCGCCCGCCCTGGTCGGCTGCGCGGACCGGGACGACTACTTCGCCTTCAACATCGACCTGCTGGTTCAGGGCACTCGCGGCGTTCGCCGGACCTGACCAAGTACCCCTCCATCGCGGCCGCGCGCTTGACGTCGCCGTGCGACGTACGTATACGGTGTACATGTACGTCGCATAGTGCGGCGACGCTGACGGAGGTAGACGTGAGACGCAGTCCGTGGTCGGCGCTGGTGGTGCTGGCGCTCGCCCAGTTCATAGTGGTGCTCGACGTGACGATCGTGAACGTCGCGCTCCCGGACATCCAGCAGGACCTCGGCTTCTCGCCCTCGGGCCTGCAGTGGGTCATCAGCGCGTACACCCTGATCTTCGGGGGTTTCCTGCTGCTCGGCGGCCGCGCCGCCGACCTGCTCGGCCGGCGCCGGGTCTTCATCGCGGGCCTGCTGCTGTTCGGCCTCACCTCCCTCGTGGCGGGCCTGGCGTCCACCCCTGAGCAGCTCGTGGTCATGCGGGCCGTGCAGGGCCTCGGCGGGGCGCTGCTGTCCCCGGCCGCGTTCGCGATCCTCACCGTGACGTTCGCGCACGGCCGCGACCGCAACATCGCCATGGGAATCTGGGGCGGCCTCGCGGGGCTCGGCGGAACGCTGGGGGTGATCGCGGGTGGCCTGCTGGTCGACTCGCTGAGCTGGCGGTGGGTGTTCCTGGTGAACGTGCCCATCGCGATCGCCCTGGTCGCGCTGGCGCCGGTGTTCGTCGCCGAGTCGCGGGTGCGCCCGGCGGGCCGCCGTACGTTCGATGTGGCCGGTGCCCTGCTCGGCACGGGCGGCCTGCTGGCCGTCGTGCTCGGCGTCATCCGGGCCGAACCGCTCGGCTGGGGCTCCGCCGAGGTGATCGCGCTGCTGGCCGGTGGGCTCGGCCTGCTGGCGCTCTTCCTGCGGGTCGAGGCCCGGTCCGCCGCCCCGCTCGTGCCGCTGCACCTGTTCCGATCACGCGGCCTGCGCACGTCCGTGCTGGCCCTGGCCCTGAACGGCGCCGGATTCCTGGCCATGTTCTTCCTGACCGCGATCTTCCTGCAGCAGGTCCGCGGCCTGACCGCCCTGGAGACCGGCCTGGCGTTCCTGCCCATGGGCATCGCCGCGATCGTCAGTGCCGTGGTCGCGTCCCAACTGGTCACCCGCTTCGGCACCAAACCGGTGCAGTTCGGCGGCGCGGTGCTCAGCGTCCTCGGCCTGCTGCTGCTCACCCGCGCGGACGCCACCGGCGCGTACGCCACGCAGTTGCTGCCCGGCCTGATCCTGTTCGGGATCGGCATCATCGCGACCGGCACCCCGGCGATGATCGCCGCGGTGGCCGGGGTCCGGCCGGACGAGGCGGGCGCGGCCTCCGGCGTGGTGAACTCGGGCTACCAGGTGGGCGGCGCGATCGGCCTCGCGGTGATCACCACCCTGGCCACCACGCACGTCGAGGGGCTACTGGCCGGCGGGGCGAATCCGCAGGATGCGCTGGTCGGGGGCTTCGAGCGCGGGTTGTTCGCCGCGGCGCTGTTCGCGGCGGTGAACATCCTGACCACCCTGGGGGCGCCGCGCGTGCGGCCCACGGCGGACCAGGTCGAGGCGGCCGTCGCGGCCTGAGCCGGTACGCACCGCCGTGGCAACGGGGGTCGGCGGTCCCAAGCGCTCGGGCCAGAACACGACGCGGCGCCGGGAAGGGGGCATTCCCGGCGCCGCGTGGGGTGAAGCGACTGATCGTCAGCCGGTGAAGCCGGCGAAGATCTTGCTGAACTCGGACGGGGACTGGGCCACGTTCGTGCACTGGAACAGCGCGCCGTTGCAGGCGTTGCGGTCACGGTTGGCCTCCCAGAAGGAGACGAACCCGACGTGGTTGCTGTTCGCGAAGGCGACCACGTCCCGGGCGTCGTCCTGGGTGAAGGTGCCCTGGTCGTCGTTCTTGCCGAGCATCGGCGTGACGCCGACCATCTTGAACGCTGCCGCGTCGCTGTTGCCGTAGATCGACTTGATCTGGTCCTTGGTGGACTTCACGGCCTGGATCGCCAGGTCACCGTAGTCCTGGCCGGCCCGGCCGTAGTCCATGGCCATGATGTTGACCAGGTCCAGGTCGACGCCCGCCTTCTTGGCCGAGTTCACCACGTTGAGGCCGTCGGCGGTCAGACCCTCCGGCAGCACCGGCAGGGTGAGCGAGATCTTCAGGCCGGGGTTGGCCTTCTGCAGCGAGGCCAGCGCGGTCGACCGCCGGTCGATCGTCGTGCGGTCGGCCACCGCGGCGCCCTCGATGTCCAGGTCGATGTACTTGAGGTTGTACGCCGACACGACCGCCTGGTACTCCGCCTCCAGCGCCTTGACGTCCGTGCACGCCTGGGCCAGTTCGACGCCGGTCGCGCCACCGAAGGAGACCTTGACGTCACCGCCGGCCTTGCGCAGCGCGTCGATCTGGTCGCCGAACTGCTTCGACCGCGGGTCGAACGCGTTGAACCAGGTCGCCTGG
This sequence comes from Krasilnikovia cinnamomea, assembly GCF_004217545.1. Taxonomy (NCBI): domain Bacteria; kingdom Bacillati; phylum Actinomycetota; class Actinomycetes; order Micromonosporales; family Micromonosporaceae; genus Krasilnikovia; species Krasilnikovia cinnamomea. The sequence continues at coordinate 2,815,135 of NZ_SHKY01000001.1, read as the reverse complement.
CACCCGGCGCTGGTCACGAACGCCAGCGAGTACGACTTCACCCCACCGGCGGCGGCCATGTCGGCCAGCGTCGGCGAGTTGGGGTTGGACAGCAGACCCATGTCGACGTACGGGGCGACCTTGACGTTGCCGCCGCCACCGGTGGCCGGCGGGGGCGCCGTCGTGGTGGGCGGCGCGGTGGTGACGGGCGGCTTCGTGGTGGCCAGCGGCGTCGTGGCCGGCGCCGTGGTGGTCGGCTTGGTGGCGGGGGTGGTCGGTGGCTCGGTGGCCGGGGTGGTCGTCGGAGTGCCCCCGCCGCCCGAGCACGAGGCGCCGTTGATGGTGCAACTGGTCGGCTCGCCCTTGCCCGCGACGATGAAGCCGAATTCGACGGCCCCGCCGGCGGGGATGGTGTTGTTGTAGCCCTTGTCCTTGGCCGTGGAGGTCGCACCGGACGTGGTGATCGCGGTGTCCCAGAACGTGCCGAGCTTGGCGGTCGACGGCAGCCCGAAGGAGAGCTGCCAGCCCGTCACCGCCGCCGAGCCGCTGTTCTTGATCGTGTACCGGGCCTGGTAGCCCGTGTCCCACTTGGAGTCGGTGCTGAACGTGGCGGTCAGTTTGCCGCCCGCCGGTGCACCGGCCGGGTTCGTGGCCGCGACCGCCGCGCCCACGCCACCGCCCACGGCGAGTAGGGCCGCTCCGAGGTAGATCGTCAGGCGTAGCCGGTTGCGGGGCATCGAAGACTCCTATCTCGGGTGGTTCTGACAGGCGTCGATTCTGGTGCCCCGCTGTATTAGTAAGGTTTGTATGCACCTTAAAACTGACTGAAGGTCCGCAGCGTGACGACGGATGCGTGGACGATCACGAGAACTTCTCACGCCTCGCGCGGCGGTGTGACTTGCCTCCTCGCGCCGTTCGCACATTCCGGGCGGCATGCCTGCGGCGTCGGGTGTACGTTTCGCCGTGATCAGATGAATTGCCCGGCAGGAGGCGCCCGCAATGCACAAGATCGTGGTGGACATCCCCACCGAGGACGGCATCGCCGACGCGTACCTGGTGCGCCCCGACGGAGCCGGGCCGTGGCCGGGAGTGCTCGTCTACCAGGACGCGTTTGGGCTGCGGCCCCGGCTGTTCGAGATGGCCGACCGGATCGCCGGGCAGGGGTACGCGGTCCTCGTACCCCACCTGCTGTTCCGGGCCGGGCGCGCGCCGTTGTTCGACCTGTCGGGACTGTCCGATCCGGAGCAGCGCGGACGGATCATCGAGCAGATCATGCCCCTGATCATGCGGCTGGACAACGAGACCGTCACCCGCGACAGCCGCGCGTATCTCGACTTCCTCGCCGCGCAGGACGGTGTCGCGGCGGGCCCGGCGGCGATCGTCGGATACTGCATGGGCGGCACCAACGCGGTACGCGCGGCGGCCGCGTTCCCCGACCGGATCGCGGCGGTCGCCGCCTTCCACGCCGGCCGGCTCGTCAGCGACGCACCGGACAGCCCGCACCGGCTCGCCCGGCGGATCACCGGCGAGGCGTATTTCGCCCACGCCGACCAGGACCCGTCGATGACCGCGGAGCAGATCGAGACGCTGGAGCGGGCGCTCGACGCCGCCGGGGTGCGCTACCGCTCGGAGGTCTACCCCGGCGCCCAGCACGGGTTCACCATGGCCGACACCGCCGCCTACCAGGAGGCGGGCGAGCAGCGGCACTGGGAGAACCTGCTGGCGCTGCTCGAACGGACCCGGCGCCGCGCGCCGAGGTGACGCGGGTGGCCTGTCCGCGCTCAGGAGAGGCAGAACTCGTTGCCCTCCGGGTCGGCCATGGTGATCCACGACAGCGGGCCCTGCCGACCCCGGTGCAGGAGCGTGGCGCCCCGGGCCAGCAGCCGCTCGTGCTCCTCCTCGGCGCGCTCCGAGCCGACCCACACGTCGAGGTGGATGCGGGTCTTCACCGTCTTGGGCTCGGGGACCACCTGGAAGAGCACTCGCCGGGGACGGCCGCTGGGCAGCGCCTCGGGATGCCGGATCGCCGCGCCGATCCGCCACACCAGCACCCCGCGGTGGGTGGTGGTGTCGGCCTCGGTGGCCATCCCCTTGGCGATCATCTCCTTGATGAACGACTCGTCGGAAGGCTCCACCTCCCAGCCGAGCGTCTCGGCCCACCAGTCGGCCAGCGTGTGCGGGTCGGCGCAGTCGACCGTCACTTGAAAGTCGTATGCCATGCCCGCACGCTAACCGGGACCACCGACAATTCCCGGGATCACTGCTCGCAGTCGTCGAGCAGGGTGGGCAGGTACCGGTGCAGCCCGACGGCGTCGTACACGTGCCGTACCTCGGTGATCTGGCCGTCGGTCACGGTGAGGAACTCGGCGAAACGCACCGTGCCGAACATGGTCGCGCAGTCGTAGACGTGTGCGGCCGTCGCGCCGGTGGACACCCGGGAGACCACCGAGATCTCCGTGGCGAAGACCGCGATCCGGTGCAGGGTCTGCACGAGTTCCTCGTCGTCCACCGGCGGGTCGAGGTTCCACTCGACCTCCACGTCCGGGGCCAGGAGGCGCCGCGTCGCGTGCCGGTCGCCGTCGATCCACGCCTGCGCGTAGCCGGCGGCGACGTCCTCGGCGACAGCGTCGCCGGACCGGCTGGGCGCGGCCGCCACCTGCGGGGTCCGGGCGGCCGGGTGCTCGACGGTCACGCGGCGCGCCTCGGAGCGGGGCCGGGGCACCCCGGGGCGCGGGGAGACCTCCCGGGACTGCGCGCTCGGCATCGGTTCGGGGTCCGCTTCCAGGCCGAGCAGGGCGGCGGTGGCCTGGGCGACGCGGCGGGCGGCCTGCCCGTCGCCGTACGGAATGCCGCCCACGGTCATCGCGTCGCGCCGTACCCGGCTGTCCAGCAGCCGGGCCGCCTCGCCGACGACCAGGTCGGTGTCGGTGTCGGTGAGCATCAGCGCGGGGACGCCGAACGACAGCGCCTCCTCCCGCAGGCCGTCGGAGTCGGTCAGCACCAGGTACGCGTCGGACAGCAGGCAGGACAGGTCCGGGTGCGCCAGCGGGCCGGTGACGGTGAGCCGGTCCACGCCAGTCAGCTCCGCGGTGGGTTCCTCCGGGCCGGACAGGACCGCGTAGATGTCGGGATACCGGGCGATCAGGGCGCGCACCACGGTGAGGCCCCGTTCCAGGGGCGCGTCCACGGTCACGGCGACCAGCCGGTGGTGCTGGGCGGCGGCCCGGGCTGCCGCCAGCGCGGGGTCGCGATACCGCAGCTCACGACCGGTGACCGCAGCGGCGGCCTCCGGCACGGTCGTGCCGGTGATCACCACCGCGCGGGCGGCGACGTTCTCGTCGAGCAGGTTCATGGCGGCCAGCGGCGTCGAGGTGAGGTGCAGCGCGGCGAGCTGCGCGATCAGACGCTGGTCGGCCTCCTCCGGAAACGGCGCGTCGAGGCTCATCGAGCGCCGTCCCGCCTCCAGGTGTACGACCGGGATGCGGCGCGAGAACGCGGCCAGCGCCCCGGCCAGGCTGGTGGGGGTGTCGCCGTGCACGATCACGGCGGCCGGTGGACGGCGCTCCCACAGCAGGTTGAGCTGCCGGATGAGGTCGGTCAACGGTTCCGCCCCGGTTCGGGTGCGGCCCCCGACGGGCAGGGTCACGTCGGTGTCGAGGCCGAACGCCGCGAGTGCCGGCCCGACCATCGCGGGCTGCGGCCCGCCGGCGATCAGGATCGGGGCGAGCAGGGCAGCCTCCCGCATGGCGGTCGCCACGGGCGCGAGCCGGACGGCCTCGGGGCGGGTGCCGCCGACGAGGTGCACCTCGGGCAGCGACATGGTGCCTCTTTCCGGGTAGGGGCAGGCGATCCGCGAAATCACTGTTCGTGTTCTCGGCCGGGCATCGTCTGGTGTATCTCGGACGCTAGATGGCTACCTAACGTCACTCAAGTGCGGTGACCGGTCCGCCGCGTCAAAACCTCCGTTCGGCTAGCACCAAGTGCCAATATGTCTCCCTCGGAGGCCTGCTCGGTCCCCATCTAGGAGTCAATAGCAGAGCATGACGTAACTGATAGTGACGCAGCGGCGCCGCCTGGATTGGTGCCCGCGTCGCTACACAAGGTGACTTCGATGAGGGCTGGACAGGGTGAGTACGCTCTGCGCCGTGCTAGGCGGACGAATGGACAAGCGACTGCGGGGCTCGGCGGCCAAGACCGGGCGCGAAGGCTTCCGGCTTCCCGGTGGGCGGCGGACCTGGTTGATCGGCGGCGGTGCCGCCCTGGTGCTGGTGGCCGGTGGGCTGACCTGGGCGCTGTGGCCCGACGGGCGGCCCGACCCGCGTGCCCGGGTCTACACCGAGAGCACCGCGTGCCTGCTGACTCCCGCAGGTGGGACGGCCGACAAGCGGGCGGCGCCGGTGTGGGCGGGGATGCAGCAGGCCTCGCTCGACACCCACGGCAAGGTGCAGTTCCTGGAGGTCGACGGGCCGCAGACCGGTGCGAACGCGGTCACTTACCTGGGAACCCTGGTCGGTGGCAAGTGTGACGTGATCCTCACAGTTGGCGCGGCGCCCAACGCGGCGGTGGACGCCTCTGCTGCTTCGCAGCCCAACGTCCATTTTGTGGTGATCGGATCTGGCAAATCGCAGGCGAACGTATCCATCATCGGCGAGGAGGATCCCGCCAGGGTGACCGAGCGCGTGCGTTCCGTGGTCGCCGATGTGTTGTCCGAGACAAAGGATCGATGAACCGTTACCGGCTCGCGTCCGTACCTGACTTGATTCCTGTCTCGCCAGTACCGCAGACTCCCTCGCGTTTCACGAATTCACGGGGGAGGAGCCGGCGATGCGCCGTGCCGCTGGGAAGATCGCTGTTGCCACGGCGGTCGTGTTCGGACTGACGGTCGCCGCCCCCGTGGGGGCTGTGCGGGACCCGGAGTTGCCGGTCTCGTGGTTGTGGTCGTGGGTGTCGCAGCGGCCGGCGTGGGCGAAGCCGGATCCGGTGGTACCGCAGCAGAAGCGCGGTCCGGGCGGCAGCGACCGGCCCGCCACGACGGCGGACACCACGGCGCAGGGTGGTGCCGGTCGGGCGCCGAAGCCGGCCCCCGGCACGCTGGACTCGTACCAGCCGTACGACCCGAACCGGGGCCGCAAGGTCACCCCCGACGCGGACCTCGGCTTCGACGCGAAGACCAGCGAGCGGGACGAGGACAAGTCCACCGCCCGCTCGGATGTGTTCGACAACGCGGACGGTTCGGTGACGGCGAAGACGTACACCGGGCCGGTGAACTTCCGGGGCAAGGACGGCACCTTCCAGCCGATCGATGCGGATCTGGAGAAGCGTGCCGACGGGCGGCTGCACATGGCGGCGAACAGCCTGGACGCGTCGCTGGCGGCGAAGGTTCCGGTGGTGAAGGCCCCGGTCGAGGCGCCCGGGCAGGAGCCGGGTCAGGTGGCGCCGTCGACGGCCCCCAGCGCACCCGCCGACGCTCCGGCCAAGGCCCCCGATGCGGGCAAGCAGCTCGCGACGCTCAAGCTGCCCACGGGCGAGAGTGTCGGCTACACCCTCGACGGCGCGGCCCCGGTCACTCCGACCGTGGACGGCAACACCGCCACGTACCCGGGCATCCTCCCGCAGACCGACCTGGAGTTGCAGACGTTTGACTCCGGTATCAAGGAGACGTTCATCCTGCGGTCGAAGGACGCGCCGTCGTCGTGGACCTTCCCCCTCGCGCTGAAGGGTTTGACGCCGCGGCTGGCCGGCGACGGCAGCATCGAGTTGCGCAACGCCGACGGTAAGGCGGTCGCCTGGTTCCCGAAGGGTTGGATGCAGGACTCGAAGGTCGATCCGCGTTCGGGTGCGCCGGCCGAGTCGGGTGGGGTGACCTACCAGCTTTCCGAGCGTGACGGTGTGCCGGTGCTGCATGTGGAGGCCGACCGGGCGTGGCTGGACGACCCGGCGCGGGTCTACCCGGTGCGGGTGGATCCGACCGCGACCACCGGCACCACGGGTGACGTGTACGTGGACAACGACAACTCGACGACGAATCAGAACGGTGACAACCTGCCGGTCGGTACGTACAACGGTGGGACGGTCAAGGCGCGGTCGTTCATTCACTTCGACGAGTTCGACGATGACGGTTTCAAGGGCAAGCGGATCACGAAGGCCGTGTTGAAGCTGTTCCTGTCCTGGACCTATTCGTGCACGGTGGACCGGGCGTTCGATGTGCGGGCCTCCACGGAGAGCTGGACGGTCGCCGGTCTGACCAACGGGGGCTGGGACGGCCCGGCCTATTCGGGGTCGATCGGGTCGTTGACGGTGACGGATCCGGGTGCGGCGTGCACCAACACGGGCGGGAACCGGTCGCAGGGTAAGTGGGTGTCGGTGAACCTGAACCCGGCCACGATCGATGGCTGGTCGAAGGGCAACCCGAACTACGGTCTGGCGTTGACCGCGTCGGAGTCCGACTCGAACGCGTGGAAGCGGTTCACCTCGGCGAACTACAACAGTGGGTCGCACAAGCCGGTGTTGGAGCTGACGTATGCCACCAACGTCGCCCCGCAGGTCGATGTGCGGTACCCGGGCAACAACTCGGTGGTTAACACGCTGACGCCGGAGTTGCTGGTCAAGGGCCACGACTCGGACAACTGGCCGGCCCAGGGCCTGAGCTACGTGTACACGGTGTTGAGCGCGGACGGTAAGACGACGATCGCGACGTCGCCGGCGGTGGCGGGGACGTGGACGGTGCCGGCGGGCAAGCTGGCGTGGAACACGACGTATCTGTACACGGTCAAGGCGTACGACAAGGTCACCTACAGTACGGCCACCCCGGCGTACGCGTTCACCACCGCCGTGCCGCAGCCCACCCTGACCAGCGACCTGGCGCAGAACGGCGGCAAGGGTTTCGACGCGAGCACGGGCAACTACACCACCTCGGCGACGGACGCGAACGTCGCCACGGTGGGCCCGTCGCTGGCGATCACGCGCAGCTACAACAGCCTGGACCCGCGCCGCGACAACGCGTTCGGCACGGGCTGGTCCAGCATCCTGGACACCCGCGCCACCCGGATCACCGACACCGCGAACTCGGTGCAGTCGGTGCGGATCACCTACCCGACCGGTGAGGAGGTGGCGTTCGGGCGTAACTCGAACGGGACGTTCACCCCGCCGTCGGGGCGGTTCTCGACGCTGACCGAGCAGTCTTCCGGTGGCACGGTGACCGGGTACACGCTGACCGACAAGGACGCGACGGTCTACACGTTCGGCCGGGCACTGACCGGTGGCAAGGTGTTCCGGCTGACCTCGATCAAGGACGCGAACAACCGCGCCCTCACCGTCGCCTACGACGCGGCCGGTAACCCCACAACGCTGACCAGCGCGTCGGGCCGGACGCTGAAGATGGGCTGGGAGACCCCGGCGGGCGCGACCGCGCCGCACGTGTCCTGGGTCGCCACCGATCCGACCAAGCCGGGTGACTGGGACACCGCGAACACCTGGTCGTACGGCTACACCGAGGACCGGCTGACCAAGGTGTGCCAGCCGGACAACTGGTCACAGTGCTGGACCTACGACTACGACACCACCTCGCAGTACGCCAACGCCGTGCTGAATGTCGGCCCCGAGTCGTACTGGCCGCTGGGTGACGCGGCCGGCTCGGTCGCCGCCAAGAGTGTGGTGCTGTCCAACGCGGGCATGGACAACGCCCGCTACAACTTCACCACCTCGGGCCATCCGGGTCCGCTGGCCGGTGGGACGGCCACCGCGACCGGGTTCAACGGCACCAGCTCGTTCGTGCAGCTGCCCAGCGGTCTGGTGGCGGACGGCCAGTACCAGTCGGTGAGCATGTGGTTCAACACCACCACCCCCGGCGGTGTGCTGTTCAGCTACAACGGCGACCCGCTGAGCAAGGGCACGACCACCGGCAACTACACCCCGGCGTTGTACATCGACAAGAACGGCAAGCTGCGCGGCGAGCTCTACATCGGCAACGCGGCTGCGGCGATGCAGTCGAACACGGTCGTCACGGACGGCAAGTGGCACCACGTGGTGCTGGCCGGTGAGGGCGACTCGCAGACCATGTACATCGACGGCGTCGCCAAGGCCACCCTGGCGGGCACGATCAAGCGGGCCGTGGCCAATGTGACGGAGACCGTCAACATCGGTGGCGGCTACGTCGGTGGCCTCTGGCCCGACCACGTCAACACCGGCGCGTCCCCGGCCAAGGCCACCTACTTCAAGGGGTCGATCTCGGATGTCGCGTTCTTCAACTCCACCCTGGACGCGTCCACGGTCGCCACGCTGAACGCCTCCGGTCGTACCGCGCAGCCGGTGCTGTCCAAGGTGACCCGCCCCAGCGGCGGCGTCACGGCCACGGTCGGCTACGACAAGGTGACCGGCAAGGTCTCCACCGTCGTCGACGAGAACGGCGGCACCTGGCGGCTGGCCAACCCGACCGTCGCCGGTTCCAGCCTGGTCTACGCGGCGGCGGTGCTGGGCGCGAAGCCGAAGGACTACTGGCGCCTGGGCGACACCGACGTCACGGACGCGGTGAACGAGGTCGCCGGTGGGCAGGCCACCTACAACTCGGTGACCCTGAACACCGCGGGCAAGTTCGGCGACACCCCCGCGGCCAGTTTCAACGGCACCTCCTCCTACCTGGAGCTGCCTGCGGAGGATGTGCCCACGACCGGGCCGAACACCATCGAGATGTGGTTCAAGCTGCCGGCCGGTAACACCAAGGGTGGTGTGCTGTTCGGCTATCAGGTCGACGCGATCGACGAGGCGGCCACCTCCGGCTGGACCCCGGCGCTGTACGTGGGCACGGACGGCAAGCTGCGCGGCGGATTGTGGACCGGTAGCGCCGCCACGCCGATGACCGCGCCGACCGCGGTCAACGACGGCAAGTGGCACCATGTGGCGTTGACCGCCACGACCAACGCGCAGGCGCTGTACCTCGACGGTGCGGTCGCCGCGGTCAAGTCCGGCACGGTCATCGCGACCGAGGCCACGCACGCGTACGTCGGCGCCGGGCGGTGGGCGGGCGGCTGGCCCGGTCGTACCACGGACACCGGCTGGTGGCCGGGTCAGATCTCGGACGTCGCGTTCTACGACAGCGCGCTCAACGGCGACCAGGTCAAGAACCACGTGGACACGGTGAAGCAGACCGCGCCGGTGGCGATGACGATGGTCTCGGGTGTCGCGACGGCGATCCCGATGCCGGTCTCCCAGGTCGCGGTGACCACCCCGACCGGTGGGCAGCAGGTCTCCAGCTACGACCTGGTCAACGGCAACCGGATCGTCGCGCAGAGCGACGTGCTGGGCAACACCACGATGTACGGCTACGACGTCGGCGGCTTCGCCAGCATGGTGTACGACCCCAACGGCGCGCTGACCCAGACGTTGCAGGACGCCCGCGGCAACACCAAGCAGTCCATCACCTGCCAGGACCAGAGCGCGAACAAGTGCTCCTCGGTGTACTTCACGTACTTCCCGGACGCGACGTCGACGAACCTGGCGCCGAACCCGAAGAACGACGCGCTGCTCACCGTCCGTGACGGGCGGTCCGCGTCGGCGACCGACGACACCTACCTGACCTCCAACACCTACGACGACCAGGGCAACCTGACCACGGTCACCGACCCGCTCAAGCGGGTGACCCGCACCGTCTACACCGACGCGAACAGCGTCGCGGCCGACGGGGGCACACCACCGGCGGGTCTGCCCACGAAGGTGACCACCCCGGGCGGCGCGACGCAGACGGTCACGTACTTCAAGTCCGGTGACGTGGCGCAGGTGACCGAGCCCAACGGAAAGATCACCAAGTTCACGTACGACGGCCTCGGCCAGGTGCTCACCGAGACGGAGATCTCGGGCGCCTACCCGCAGGGCCTGGTCAGCACCACCACCTACGACCGGATGGGTCGCAAGGTCACCGAGACCGACCCCGCGGTCACCAACCGGGTCACCGGTGCGGTGCACACCCGGGTCTCCACCACGGTGTACGACGTGGACGGCAATCCGGTCGAGGAGCGCACCGAGGACGCCACCGGTGGCGACGCGGCGCGGGTCGAGAAACACGGCTACAACCAGTACGGCCAGGAGGTCTCTTCGACCACGCCGGGCGGCGCGACCACGACGTTCACGTACGACGCGGCAGGGCGGCTGGTGGACCAGACCGGCCCGGACGGGGTGGTCACACACAGCGAGTACGACGCCGAGGGCAACCTGCTGTCGACCACGCTGCGCGGTTACACCGGCGACCCGAACAACCCGAGCGACGCCCGTGACCTGGTGCTGGAGCGCAACTCGTACGACCCGGCGGGTCGGCTGGCGACCGTGACCGACGCGATGGGTTGGACGACGACGCACCAGTACACGGACAACGGTCTGGAGGCGAAGGTCTTCCGGACCGACGGCACGCAGACGCACGTGATCGAGGAGAACACGTACGACGCGGCGGGCAACCTGATCCGGGAGGTCACGAACAACGGGGCGACCACGGTCGAGCATGTGTTCGACGCGGTGAACCGGGAGACCTCCACGGTCGCTGACCCGGCCGGGTTGAAGCGGAGCACGTCGGTCAGTTACGACGCCGATGACCGGGCGGTGGCCACGACGCAGAAGGACGCGTCGGGCACGGTGATGGCCAAGGCGGAGGCGTTGTACGACGTCGCGGGCCGGATGCTGGCCCAGACCACCTATCTGACCAACAGCGGGGGTGCGTCCCCGGTGGGCCGGTGGAAGCTGGCCGACGGCGCCGGGCTGAAGGCGGCCGACAGCGCGGGTAACAGCCCCGCGACGGCTGGGTCCGGGGTGTCGTGGAGCGACGAGCGTGGTGGGTCCGCGGTGTTCGCCGGGACCGACGCGATGACCACCCCGGGCGCGGTGGTCGACACCCGCCGCGACTTCTCGGTCTCGGCGTGGGTGAAGCTGGCCGACACCGACCGGCTGCACCGGGCCGTGTCGGGTGGTGGCGGGGAGCAGCAGTCCCCGTTCGACCTGGCCTACGACAAGGAGAGCAACCGCTGGCGGTTCAAGATCCTGCACGGTGACGTGGCCGATTCCGCGGGCACTCTGGCACTGTCCACTACCGTCCCGGCCGCGGGCCGGTGGACCCACCTGACCGGCACCTACGACGCCTCCGCGGGCACCGCGAAGTTGTACGTCGACGGCAACCTGGAGGCGACCGCCAACGGCCGGGCGTTCGGCACCGCCGCCTCGATGGTTCTTGGTGCAGGCATGTGGAACGGCGACCTCGGCAGCCGTCTCAAGGGCGGCCTCAGCGATGTGCAGGTGTACCAGCAGGCGCTGTCCGCGACCGAGGTCGCGGACGTGACCAGCGGCGCCGCCCCGAGTGCGGAGCGGAAGATCAGCCGCACGTCGTACACCTATGACGCGGACGACAACGTGGTGTCGGCGACCGACCCGAACGGCAACACCAGCTACACCGCGTACGACGAGGACAACAACGTCGTCAAGACGACCGCGCCGGCCGCGTTGAGTGAGACCGGCACGTCCGGTTCGGTGCTGGCGAACGCGGTGGCCTGGACCGGCTACAACACCTTCGGTGAGGTCACCGACAGCAAGGACGCCAACGGCAACTGGTCGCTGACCTACTACGACGCCGACGGCCGCCCGACCCTGCAGCGGATGCCCGCCTACACGCCGCCGGGTTCGTCGACCCCGATCACCCCGGAAACGATCAGCAGGTACAACGCGTCCGGGCAGCTGGAGACGGTCACCGACCCCAACGGCGGCATCACCCGGTTCGAGTACGACCAGCTGGACCGGCTGTCGAAGCAGACCGCGGTCGACGGTGGGGTCACCACCTACGCCTACGACCTGGCCGGGGACGTGCTGTCGGTGACCGACGCGACCGGTGCGGTCTCCACGTCGACCTACGACTACCTGGGCCGCCAGCTGACCTCGACCGATCTGATCCGGCAGGACAACACCGCGGCGACCACCCGCTACAGCTACGGGTTCGGGGGCTGGCTGTCCGAGACGACCTCGCCGACCGGGGTGAAGCAGTCGACCACCTACAGCCCGCTGGGGGAGACGCTGACCGTCAAGGACGGCGCGAACAACGTCACCACCCTGACGTACGACGGGGCGGGCCAGGTGGTCCGCAGCACCCTGCCGGACAACACGTACACCACCACCAGCTACGACCTGGCCGGGCGGGCGACCAAGTCGGCGGCGTACAACGCGGCCGGGACGCTGCTGCAGGACTCGTCCACCGAATACGACGCGGCGGGCAACGTGGTCGCCACGATCGACGGGCGCAAGACGCGGACCACGTTCGACTATGACGCCACCGGCATGCTGGTCCGCGAGCGGCAGCCGATCAGCGCCTCCGACGCGATCGAGACCACGTTCGGCTACGACCTGGAGGGCAACCGGACCCGGTTCACCGACGGGCGCGGCAACGCGTTCTTCACCACGTACAACGCGTGGGGTCTGCGCGAGTCGCAGATCGAGCCGTCCACCCCGGCACACCCCGACCCGGCCGACCGCACGTTCACGGTCGTGTACGACAAGACCGGCCGCCCGGTCAAGCAGCTGCTGCCCGGCGGCGTCAGCGTGACCAACACCTACGACGCCATGGGCCTGCTCACCAAGCAGTCCGGCGCGGGCGCCGAAGTCGACACCGCCGACCGGAGCTTCGAGTACGACAAGTCCGGCCGGTTGACGAAGTTCTCCGGCGACCAGGGCACCAACACCATCGCCTACGACGACCGGGACCTCCCGACCTCGATCACCGGCCCGTCCGGCAACTCCTCGTTCACCTACAACCCGGACGGCGCCATCGCCAGCCGCACCGACGCGGCCGGCACCACCAGCTTCCGGTACGACACGGCCGGCCGGCTGGACAAGCTCACCAACACCGCCAAGGGCGTCGACCAGACCTACAGCTACAACAAGCTGAGCGCGGTCACCAAGATCGCGCATGGGACCGGTAACAGCCGCAACTTCAGCTACGACGACCTGCACCGGCTCACCAGCGACGAACTCAAGACCGGGTCGGGCGCCTCGATCGCGAAGATCGAGTACGGGTGGAACGCCAACGGTGACCTGACCTCGAAGAAGACCAGCAACTTCGGCGGGACCACCACCACCAACACCTACGACTACGACCTGGCCGACCGGCTCACCTCGTGGAACAACGGCACCGCGACCACGGTGTACAGCTACGACAGGTCCGGCAACCGGATCCAGAACGGCGGCAAGCAGTTCACCTACGACGCCCGGAACCGGCTGCTGACCGGCGACAACGCGAACTACAGCTACACCCCACGGGGCACGCTGCGCGCGGTCAACGGGGTGGAGACCAAGACCGACGCATTCGGGCAGGTCATCACTCAGGGCATCGCCGGTGGCGGCGCCCAGAACTACCGCTACGACGCGTTCGGCCGGGCCATCCGCGACGGCTTCTCCTACACCGGCCTGGACAACGACCTGGCCGCCGACGGCGAAGCCACCTACATCCGCGGCACCGCCAACGAGGTGATCGCCGAAACCTCCGGCGCCACCACCCGGTACGCGTGGACCGACATCCACGACGACATCGTCGGCCAGTTCACCGCCACCGGCACCACCCTCGACGCGTCGGTGGTCTACGACCCGCTCGGCAAGGTCATCGCCTCCGCAGGCGCCATGATCGGCAACCTCGGCTACCAGTCCGAATGGACCGACCAGACGACCAACCGCGTCAACATGGCCGCACGCTGGTACAACACCGCCACCGGCCAGTTCGACACCCGCGACACCGCGAACAACAACCCCGTCCCCGACTCGGTCAACGCCAACCGCTACCAGTACGGCGACGCCAACCCGCTCACCGTCACCGACCCCACCGGCCACTGGGGAGTGCCGAGCTGGATGAAGAGCGCCGCGCGTACGGTGACGTCCACCGTCTCGTCCGGCTGGAACAGCGCCTCATCGGCGGTGTCGTCCGCGTGGAACACCGGCTACTCGTACGCCCGGGCGACGTACAACTACGGCGCCTCGAAGGTCAAGAGCGTCTACAAGGCCGGCGTTAAGAAGATCAAGAAGGTCTACCACAAGGCCAAGCGCGTCTATAACAAGGTCAAGAAGGCCGTCAAGAAGCACGTTCGGCAGTGGGCGTCCAAGGCGAAGCGCTTCTACAAGAAGGCCGTCCGGGCGATCAAGAAACACACCCCGAAGTGGGTGAAGAAGGCCTATAACAAGGCCAAGAACTTTGTGAAGAAGACCGCCAAGGCCTTCAAGCAGGCAGCCAAGAAGACGCTGTCGGCGGCCAAGCGGGTGGTCAAGAAGACCGTCAGCGTGGTCAAGGACGCAGCGAAGGCCACAAAGAAATGGGTGGTCGAGAACAAGGACACGCTGCTGGAGGTCGCCGCTATCGGCGGCGCCATCCTGGCGGGCATGGCCTGCACCGCGGTGACCGCGGGCGCCGGTGCGATCGCCTGCATGGTGGGCGCGGGTGCGCTGATCAACCTGGCCAAGGACTCGGCGCAGGGCGACATCCACAGCCTCGGGGATGCGCTTGGATCGATGGGCACGGGCGCGCTGTCGGGTCTGGCCGGTGGTGCCGGCGGAATGATCGCCAGCAAGGTCGGGACGATGGTGGCTGGCAAGGTCGGCACCGGCCTGGTTGGGCGACTGGCGACTGAGGCGACCGAGAACGGCGTCGACGAGGTCTTCAACCAGGCGATCACAACTGGACGTGTCGACCTGAAGTCCGCCGCGATGGGTGTCATTCCGGGGATGAGCGCCTTCAACCGGAAGTCGCAGGGTGGCGGCGGGCTCCAATCGGCAGCAGGTCTCGGCCTCGTCAGCAGCGGTGGCGGTGGTGGTGGCTGCTCGCGCAGGTCGGCTGGCATCCACAGCTTCGACCCCGACACCCGGGTGCTGATGGGGGACTGGTCCAAGCGTCCGATCAAGGACGTGAAGGCCGGCGACCTGGTGATGGCCGCAGCCCCGACCTCGGGTACGCCGACGCCGAAGATGGTCGAAGTCACGCACCTGAACACCGACCACGAGTTCTCGGACGTCACGGTCAAGGATCGCAACGGGCGTGGGTCGGTCCTGAACACCACGCAGAACCATCCGTTCTGGAACGCGACGGACAAGAAGTGGTCCTACGCGAGGGACCTGAAGCCCGGTGACGAGCTGAAGGTCGCGGGCCGGGGCAAGGTCCGTGTCAGCAAGGTCAAGAACTTCGCTGGCACGAAGGAGATGCACGACCTCACCGTCGCCGACATCCACACGTACTATGTGATCGCAGGCACCAAGCCCGTCCTCGTCCACAACAACGACCCGGCATTCGCGAACCGTGCGTGCGACGTTCCTCGGCTGGAGCGTAGTGCTCAGCGCATCAACCGGGCGCTTGACCCAATTGCTCAATCACAGCGTGACACGGTGGTGATGAGTACTCAGGACGGTCCCGACCTCGTCGCGTCAGGTGTGCGCGACGTCGATCCTCGCCAGCGAGCCGAGCTGGGCGGATCAGAGCTTGAAGCCCGGCTTCCGGGCCAGCACGCTGAGGTCACCGCCAATGAACGGGCGAAGGATCTCGGACTAAGACCAAGGGCGCTCTCGAGCTACCCACACGCGATCTGTCCTGCCTGCCGCCAGTACCTGGAAGAAGAGGGCTATAGAATCACGGATGACGGGATGAGTGCGGTCATGCGTACCTTCAGGGGGAAATGATGCCAGCTGTAGTGCGCTTTGATGGCGAGCAACTCCGTGCGAGTCTCGGGGCACTCACCTCGTGGCAGCGAGTCGCCTTCGCAGTCAGCTGTGTGGAGGTTCTTGTCCCGTCCTACGCCAGGTTCAGCGAGATCGAGGAAGTCGGCGATCCTGAGTTGGTGAGGACTGTTGTCGATGCCGTGTGGTCTTCACTTGGAACCTCCGACGGGTTCTCCATGCCCCCTGACCTTCCTTCCCCGGATGCGGTGAAGGAGCTTCTGCCAACAGAAGACGACTGGAACGAGTGGGCACCGCAGGCAGAGGACGCGATCGCCGCCCTCGTCTATCTCCTGGAGTTAATACGAAGTGATGATGTCGAAATGGCGGCTTATACCTCCGAGCGGGCCTATGCTGCAGTTGACGAGTTCACGGCGCGTGAACAGGAGTTGGAAGTCCTTGACGCCAGCGACCGCGAATCGTTACTCGAATCCGCTTCGATTCAAACGGAGTTGCAGCGGCAAGCAACTACTTTAGATATCCTCCGAAACCGGGGTGCCGATTCGTCTGCGATTGCTGAACTGCGTGTTCTCGCTCAACGAGCGCCGATTGGCGGTCCCATCGAGGGCGACTGACCTTTGTGCTGACTCGATCCAACCAGTCCGACTACCGTGCCGATCGTGGGTCACCCGGGCTCTGCGCCGCGGCCGCCTGACGGTGCGCGCCTACGAGCTTTGAGTCCAGTTTGAGCGTTATCCTGTCTCGCGTCGTCAGAAGACGCGAGACGGGAGTCCGCACGGCCGTTTCAAGATCGATAGTTGCGGTGAGTGCCGGTGTCAGCGTGTCGGATATGGACGAAGCTCCGTTGAGACCAGGTCTTTCCACGGAACTGGTTCAACCAGAGCTTCGTCCTGCCGCAGTCTGTCATCTCCACCACCGATCCATCATCGCCAGCGACTCCATCATCGCCAGCGACCGTGGACGAGGCCTCGTTCACGCCTTCGTGTCACGGTCTGCTGGAGTTGTTCCTCGCCGTCTCTGACGGCCGTTCGGGCCAGGGCCGTGATCATCCGGTCGCGGTCGTGCTCGCCCTGGTCGCGGCGGCCACGGTGGCCGGGTTGAAGGGCTGCATCGCGATGACGGGCTGGGTTGCCGACGTGCCCACGGACATCCTCGATGGCTTGTATACGCGGGTCGATGCCCGTCCGGGCGGGCGGTCGTCACGCTCGACGATCTGGCGGGTCTGCACCGATACCGACACCGACGTCTTGGACGCAGTGATCGCCGAGTGGACCGCCGCTCAGCGGCCCGGCAACCCTGAACAGGCGCCTACCAGCGGCGATGCGCCGATACAGGTGCGTCTGGACGGTAAAACCGTCCGTGGCACCGTCGACGCCGACGGTGAGCAGCTACACCTGCTGTCCGCCCTGGCCGAGCGCGGAAGGCCGATGTCTACAAGTAATCGCTGGAAGGTCGTCTATGGCAGCTGTGGTAAGTATGTTCGCTCCGGATCCAGAGTTTCAAGGAATCGGTGTGAACGATCTCATCGCCACAGTTGAAGATGAGTCGGAGTCTGTCGTTTCGCGCGGACGTGCGATCCTTGAGGTCGGACGTCGCGCGGACGGAAGCCGCGAATTGCAGGATCGGCTCTTCGGTTGGATGGACTCGGACCGGTTCGCTGCCAAACGCTGGTTTGGTTCAGTCACGTTGGCATGGGTGGCCGCCTGCGGTTTGGGCTACTCGCTGCAGGGTTTCGAACGCGTGCACCTTGCTGAAGCATTGTCGACATGGCCGGCCGAAGAGCGCGAGATCCTGCTTGCTTGGGCACGGCACGAAGACTGGTTTGACGGGGTCTAGGATCGGGTCGGCTTTGGTGGATCTGGACAGAAGATCCATGACTGACAGGCATCGCCGTGTCATTCCTTATACGGCTTGGAGGAATTTATGCGGCGCCTCGACGGATGGCCGCTTGACCACGGTTGAACTACGGGAAAGGGCGGGTCGGGTAAGGCGGCCGTCAGTCCGTCGTGGTGTCGCGGAGCAGGGTGGGATTGTCGCGGATCAGGGCGGCGAGCCGCCTCGCGGCCTGCTCCGTGTCCTCCGGTTTCACCTTCAATGGAACCGGCTTCGGCATCGGCTGCGGCGCCGACTCAGCCATGGGGCTGCCGTACCTGTGTTGTTCCCCGGCGCGCCAGAGCCCGTCCGCGCCAGATCCCTGCGGGAAGGGCGGCGTACCCGGATCTGCGGGCTCGTCGATCGGCTCACCGACCGCGATGTCGAAGTCGGCGGGCCGAGCGGTCGGCCCACTCTCCGTGGTGCGCACCGCCACTGTGTGGTCCGCGCTGACCTGGACGACCCCGTCCTCGACCGCGAAGTGCAGCAGCACCGGATCCCCGGCGCCCTCCACCCCCACGGTCACGGCAAGTTCCGGATTGCGTCCGACGACCGCGGCGATCGCTTCGACCAGCTCCGTCACCGCGGCCGGAGTCGCCTCCCCCGCGGCGCGGCGGCGCAGCTCATCGCGGCGCGCCAGCTTGTCCAGCGCGTCGTCCAGTCCGCCCCGCATGCCCCTGTCCTCCCGTCAGGTCGCTGCCTTGTACAACTCTGCACGCTCAACCGCCGCTATGGGAACCCGCGTCGGCGAACGTCCGGCGCAACCTTACGTCGCCTTCATTTTCAGGGCTCGATCGAGGGCGCGATCAAGTACCACGAGCAGGGCATCCCGGACAGAGCCACGGAACCGTGCGTCGAAGGACAGAACGGGTACATCTTCGGGCACGGCCAGCGCCCAGCGGACCTCGTCGAGGCTGTAGCTGAGCTGGCCGTTGAACGTGTTGACCCCCACCACGAAGGGCATGCCGGCCCGCTCGAAGTAGTCGACGGCCGGATAGCAGTCGTCGATCCGGTTCGTGTCGACCACCACGAGCGCGCCCAGGGCGCCGCGGACCAGGTCGTCCCACATGAACGCGAAGCGGGACTGGCCGGGCGTGCCGAACAGGTACAGCTTCAGCGTGTCGTCGATCGTCACACAGCCGAAGTCCATGGCGACGGTCGTGCTGGTCTTGGCCGTCTCCGGGTTCGGGTTGTCGACGCCGACGGACTCCATGGTCATCTCGGCCTCGGTGCGCAGCGGTGCGATCTCGGAGATCGCGCCCACGGTCGTCGTCTTGCCGACGCCGAAGCCGCCGGCGACGACAATCTTGACGGGTACGGGCGCGGCGCCCGGCTTGCGACCGCTCGGCACGCGGGCGGTGCCGACGACGCGGTCAGAGGGCTCGAAGTCCACGGATCACTCGCATGATGGTGTCGGGGTCGGGGAACTCGTCGTCCAGCACGTGTACGTCCAGGTAGCCGGCCGCGTGCAGGTCGCTGACAAGGATGCGGGTCACGCCAAGGTGGAGCTTCAGCCGTGCGGAGATCTCCGCGACGGACAGCGACTCCTGACAGAGACCGACGATGGCCCGCTGCTCGGGGGAGAGCCGGTCGGGCACCACTCCGGGGCGGAGCGTGACCTGGGTTTCCATCCCGATGGCGGGGTCGGCCGCCGTCACCCGCCCGGAGGTGATGACGAACGGCCGCAGCGCGGTCGTCTGCTCCCCGGGCGACTCGTGCTCGGCGTGGGCCGGTGCGAAGTACTCACCGGCCGGCCGCTCGTAGGGGGCGCCCGACTGCAGGAACGGCCGGACCCCGGTAGCCACCTGGGGTACCGGGTCGTCGGAGCCGGGCGCGAATCTCATTGCTGGACGGCGTTCTTCAGTTCAGCGATGAGACGGGGGCTGAGGGCGCCACCCGCGCGGGTGGCGAACAGCGTCATCTCGTACGCGAGGGTCCCGAGGTTGGCGCTGCGGTCGGCGATGACGCCGAGCACCGAGCCCGCGCTGATGGCCGTGACGAGCAGGTAGCCGTCGGCCATGTCGATGATGACCCGGTTCAGGCTGCCCAGCGCGTACCAGGCGGCGGCTCCGCCGGCGAGGCTGGTGACGCCGGAGACCACCGCGGCCAGCCGCTCGGCGTTCGACCGGTCCTTGCTGTTCGACATCGCCATCAGCAGGCCATCGGAGGAGACGGCGATGGCTTCGCGGACCCCCGCGGTCCCGGAGGTGAAGGAGTCCAGCAGCCAGTTGAACGTCTTCGCTTCCGCGCTCAGTTGCGCGTTCGCGAAGTCGCGTCCGTTGCCGGTGTCCGTGGAGTAGGGGGATGTCATCGCGGTTGTCCCTCGTGTTGTGGCTGGGTTTCATTGAGTGCGGATGCGACGCCGTGCTCGAACTGTTCGATCAGAGCCCGGGCAGCCTCGGGGTCGAGAGGCTGGACCGGTGACGCGGGTGGCGCCTGGTTGGGCGGGCTGGTGACCGGCAGCGAGGCGCCGGGCACGCGCCTGGCCAGCGGGGGATTGCCGCCGGTCGAGGGCGGCGGCGGGCTCGCCGCGGGTGCGGGCTGGCTTGCCCCGTACGACGGCTGGCCTCCTCCGTACGAAGGCTGCCCGAACGAAGGCTGGCTACCCCCGTACGAAGGCTGCCCGAACGAAGGCTCGCTGGCTCCGAACGGCGGCGGGCTCGCCGGCGGCGGGCTGCCGCCGAACGCGGACGGGCTTGCCGCCGGTGGCGGTTGGTTCGCGCCGGGCGGCGGGTACTCCACCGCGGGCGGCGCGGCGACGTCGGCCTCGATCACGTCCCACTGGGCGCGGGCCACCCCGGCCTCGAAGTCCGCGAGGGCGTCGCGGGCCGCGAGCGCGTCGTCCGAGGTGGGCGGCGCGGTGCGGGGTGTCGGACCGGTCTCGGTCGGCATGTGGCTACCGGGCACCCGGCGGCGCAGCGGGGCCGCCCCACCGCCGCGCGGGAGGTCGGGAGCCGGGCTGGCCGGCGCGGCGCTCGGCGCGGGCAGCGACGGCGGCCCGGCGAGGGCGTGCGGCGAAGGAAGCTGCGCCGGGCCCGCGAGGGCCTGGGGCACGGGCCGTTCCGGCTGGCGCTGCCGGGGCAGCACCATCTCCGTCTGGGCGGGCTGGACCAGCCGGCCCTCCAGCTCGGGCAGCGCGGCCGGGTGCCGGCCCGCGATCGGGACGCCGAGGTCGTACCCGTGCGTGCGCGGCTGGTGGTCGGGCACGGGCTCCGCGTCGTACACGGTGTCGTCGACGTACCGGTCCGGCTCGTGGCGGTGGAATCCCGCCTCGATCGCGACCGGGCTCGCGGCGAGCGCGAAGGCGTTCCAGGTCAGCGCGGCCTCGATGGTCTCGGTGGCCCGGTTCAGCTTGTTCGCGTCGAACGGCTGGGTGCTGCCCGGCGCGTGCCGGCCGGCGGCGCCCGCGATGAGCGTCGGCAGCTCGGTGGTGTGGTGGCCGACGACGGACGCCTGGATCGGGGCGGCCGGCACCGCCTCCGCGTGGGTGATCAGGTGCGCTGGCTCCAGGTCGAGCCACGCGGTGACACCGCCGTTGGGGGTCTCGGTGAGGGTCACCTCGATGCCGTGCCGCCGGGCGAGACGGCCGACCACGAACAGGCCGAGCACCTCGGTGGGCGCCAGGTCGAGGCGCTCACGGCGGGTCAGCCGGGCGTTCTCCTCGGTCATGCGCTCCGGGGACAGGCCGAGGCCGTGGTCGACGATGGCCAGCCGGGCGCCGCCGCGCAGTTCGGTCGCGGTGGCGCTGACCCGGGTGTGCGGCGGGGAGAACGACGTGGCGTTCTCCATCAGCTCCGCCAGGATCAGGGTCAGGTCGGCCACCAGCGACGGCACGACCACGATCTCCTCGGGGATCTCCAGGTCGACGCGGGTGTAGTCCTCGATCTCACCGAGGGCCAGCCGGACGACGTCGGACAGCGCCAGCGGGGCCATGTGCTCGTTCGCGCCGGCGCCGCCGGAGAGCACGACCAGCGAGCCCGCGTTCCGGCGCAGACGGCTGGACAGGTGGTCGAGCCGGTACAGCTCGCGCAGGCGCTCGGTGTCGGTCTCGCGGCGCTCGAGGCTGTCGATCAGGGCGAGCTGGCGGCCGACCAGGTTCTGCGTACGCCGGCCGACGTGGCCGAACATCTGCGCCACGTTGCGCCGGCCGACGGCCTGCCGCTCGACCAGCCGTGCGGCCGTGGTCTGCACCCGGTCGAACGCGCGGGCCAGGTCGCCGATCTCGTCGCGGCCCGCCACATCGACCTCGTCGAGGCGGATGGGCCGGACGTGGTCGGTGTCGTCATCGGCGACGCGCTGGAGTTCGGCCTCGGCCTCGCGGGCCACCCGGTCGGCCGAGGCGGTCAGGTGACGCAGCGGACGGGCGACCGCGCCCGCCATCAGGATGCTGAGGCCGACCACCACGACGAACATGACGAGCGTGCCGCCACCGACGCTGTACGCGGTCCCGATCGCGTCCTGCCGCGTCTGGGTGACCGCGGTGGTCACGTCGGCGGCGATCCGCTTCTCCATGAATCCACCGATGACGGAGATGGAGCGCAGCGACGGGAACAGGGTCTTGATGTTGAGTGACTTGGCCGCGGTGAGCGGGTCGGTCGTGCCGTACTGGAAGAACGCCGGGCCCAACCGGGTGAGGAACGATTCCCGGGCGCCGATGTACAGCTTGTACTGCGCGGGCGTGAAGTACGGCTGGCTGTTCGCGAAGACCTGCTGCAGCTGGACGAACGCCACCGAGAACCGGCCGAGCACCGACTGCTGCTTGGTGATGACGGCCGGGACCAGGTAGCCGGCGATCTGGCTGATCAGCTCGTCGGTACGCAGCGCCTGGTCGAGCGCGAACACCTGCCGGCCGGTCGCCGTGGTGAGGTCGGCGATCTGGGACAGGCCGAGCTGCACGAAGACCTGCTGGATGACGGTGGTGTACTCGGCGACGATCACCTCGGGCGGGATCGCCCGGTTGCGGACGTTCAGCCGGGTGTTGTCGAGCTTCGACAGGTTGGCGATGGCCCGCCGCAGTCCCAGTGGGAGATCTTTGCTCAGGCCGCGCAGCTGCTGAACCCGGTCCCTCGCCTTGGCGCTCTGCACCGACAGCTCGGGCAGCGGGACGAGTCCGTAGAAGTAGCCCACCGACAGCAGGCGTTCCTCTTGCAACTCCTGCACCGCGGTGCCGACTTCGACGGCCAGCGCGACCACTTCGGCGACCTTCTGCGCGTCGCGGGCGACGGTGATGCGGTCGGCGATGATGGGCACGCTGAGGCCGACGACGCCGAGCAGCGGTACGAGGATGAGCAGGGCCAGCTTGCCCCGCATGCGCAAACTACCGAAGAACACCGGACCGCTCCCGCTGAGTCGGGGCGTCGCCATAGGTCGGCGCCTGGTTCAGGTGGCCGTAGCCGTCCCCGGGACGGCCCATGCCACGCGCGGCGTCCGGACCGGCGGGGGCCGGGCCGGGACGGGCGGAGGACGCCCGGCGCCGTCCGACGAGGTGCAGGGCCCCGGCCACGAGCGTCAGCGCCAGCACGGCGACCCCGGCCGTCAGGATGCCGGCGTGGCGCAGGTCGAGGCTGTCGAGCCGGTCGTCGAGCAGGGTGGTGGTCTCCCGGGAGACCACCCCGGAGAGGGCGCTCAGGGAGGTCTGCAGCTGCGCCTGCGCGGTGGCCATGGTGGCCGGGTTCGGGGTGCCGCCGGGGTTCGCGCCACGGGTCAGCGCCTCGACCCCGCGCCGGAACTGGTCCAGGGTGCTCACCAGGTTGCCGCTGAGCGTCGTGCTGGTGGTGTTCTCGGCCGCGGCCTGCAGGTTGTTCGTGAGGTTGTCGACCGAGGCGTTCACGAACTCCACGGACGCGCCGAACTGCGGGGCGAGCACCGCCTTGCGGGCGGGGGTCGCCGCGGAGACCAGCATCGCCAGGTCGCCCATGCGGCTCACCTGCGTGACGGTGGTGGGCAGATCGACGGCGATGACCTGCTGCAGGTGGGACACGTCGTTGTCGGGGTCGCGCAGCAGCCCCGTCCCGCTCTGTACGGAGGCGTACAGCGCCAGGGCCAGGTCGGCGACCTCGACGTGGGCCTGGAAGACCGCCTCGGCGTCGCCCTTGAGGGTCTTGAACTTGCCGATCTTGTCGCGCAGGTTCGTCCATCGCTCACGGGTGCCGAGCTCCGCACCGAGGCGGGCGTCCACCGCGGAGACGTTGGTGACGGCGGTGGTGAGCGAGGCCGGTGGGGCGGCGACGCCCTGCAGCGCCGAGGACTGCGCCTCGGCCAGGCCGCTGATCAGCGGCGCCAGGGCGGTGAGGTACTCCACGCCCTGCCGCTCCCGCTGGGTGTTGTCCCGGCGGTCCTGGTTGTCGTTCCAGACCCACGCGAAGAGGCAGCCTGCCGGTACCAGTATCAGAACCGTCAAAACAGCCGCCACGGCGGATCGCAAGTGGTTTGGCCGGTGATTCACCGTGACTGACATTGCCTACGTCCTTCGCCATGCAGCGCCGGCGACCGTTTGATGGCTACGTTGCGTAGCCGGACGGGCGCACCGATCCGGGTGAATCTATCCGAGAAACAATCATGGGGCCCCTTTCCTAGGGTCAGAGTTGAGTCGTCTGATCGGGGGATACGCCGCAGGCACCGAGTGGCTGTAGCGACCTTCAGGTCCGGCCGAAGGGTGTGAAGGTGCTGGATACGGGCGGGGTGTGCCAGCACGGGACAGAGTCGCGACAAGCGCGTCCGAGCGCCGGCAGGCTTCCACAGTGGAGTAACATTCATCACTCATGCAAAGTTACCGTTAAGTAGCTGTAAAACCACTCTGAGTGAGAATCATGCGGAGCGTGTCCGCGCGATCACACGTATCGGCTTCATGTTCTCCCAATCTGTGGGACGGACCGTGGGATCGGCCCGGTGGATGAGGTCGCGTCGACCGGGCCGGGGCGTCCTTCGCCCGAAAATGGGGCAGACACGGCCCGCACGCGCATCCCAGACAGTTCGCACGCCGCCCAGCCCGTCCGCCGCTCGGTGTGAGCGGCCGAGGCCCGTCATATCCGGGCAAGGGCCCGGCGGAACGGGTCGAGACCCAGCGAGCCGAGATTCAGCGCGTCCCGGTGGAAGGCGCGCAGGTCGAACGCGGCCCCCTTGCGGGCCTTCGCGTCGTCGCGGGCCTGCAACCAGATGCGCTCACCGACCTTGTACGAGGGGGCCTGGCCGGGCCAGCCGAGGTAGCGCTTCCACTCGAAGCGGAGCACCTCGTCCTCCATCCGGCAGTGCGCGCGCAGGAACTCCCAGCCCAGCTCCGGAGTCCAGCGCTCACCGGGGTGGAAGCCGAACGGATTGTCCCGGGGGATCTCCAGCTCCAGATGCATGCCGATGTCCACGATGACCCGGGTGGCCCGCAGCGCCTGGCCGTCCAGCATGCCGAGCCGGTCGCCCGGATCGGCGAGATAGCCGAGGTCGTCCATCAGACGCTCCGCGTACAGGGCCCAGCCCTCGCCGTGGCCGGAAGACCAGCACAGCAGCCGCTGCCACCGGTTGAGCAGCTCCGCGCGGACCTGGGTCTGCGCGACCTGCAGGTGATGCCCGGGGACGCCCTCGTGGTAGACCGTCGTCACCTCGCGCCAGGTGGAGAACTCCGTCATCCCCTCCGGCACCGCCCACCACATCCGCCCGGGACGGCTGAAGTCCTCGCTCGGGCCGGTGTAGTAGATGGCGCCGTCGCTGGTCGGCGCGAGGCAGCACTCGATGCGCCGGACCTGCTCGGGAATGTCGAAGTGGGTGCCGTGCAGCTCGGAGATCGCCTTGTCCGCCAGGGCCTGCATCCAGTCCCGGAACGCCTCCTTGCCCGGGATGCGCCGGGCCGGGTCCGCGTCGAGCGCGGCGACCGCGTCGTCGATGCTCGCGCCCGACCCGGCGATCTCCGCCGACACGGCGCGCATCTCCCGCTCGAGGCGGTGCAGTTCCTCGAAGCCCCACGCGTACGTCTCGTGCTGGTCGATCCGGGCGCCGAGGAAGTACTGCGACGCCCGCTCGTACCGTTCGCGGCCGGCGGCCTCCCGGTCGCGGCCGCGCGGCGACAGCTCCTTGCGCAGGAAGTCGGCGAAGCCGGCGGTGGCGGCCGTGGCCGCCGCGGCGTTGCGCCGCAGCTCCGCGTCGAGCGCGCCGTCGGCCCCCAGCCGTCCGGCCAGGCCGTGGAAGAAGTCGTCCCGGGCCGGGTCGGTCCAGGTGTCGCACATGTCGGCCACCGCCAGCATCTGGGCGCGCGCGCTGACGTGGCCCGCGTCGGCCTGCTCCAGCAGGGTGCGCTGATACTGCGCGACCGCCCGGGGAACCTGCCCCAGCCGGGCCGCGATGTTGGCGACCGCCTCCTCGCCCTCGGTGGGCATGAGGTCGAAGACCTGGCGGATGCTGTGCATGCCGCTGGCGATGACGCTGAGGTCGCTGGTGGTGTCGCCGGCCTCATACCGGGTCAGGTCGAGCCCGAGGCGTTCCTGCATGGCCTCCTTCGCCACCGCCTCGGCCTCGCTGCCGGGCTCCAGCGTCGTCAACTCGGCGAGGGTGCGCCGGGTCAGCTCGGCGATCGCCGCATACCCGTCGGGGGAGAAGTCGTCGAGCTGGTCGTCCCGGCCGGGGATGCCGACCCAGGTCGAGCCGATCGGGTTGAGCGGCGCCCACTCGGTGACGTAACGGTTGGCGAGGTCGTCAATCTGTCCCACGCCGCAGACCCTACGGGAGAGCACCGACGAAACGCGTCCTCAATCGCCGCTGTGTCCTGCGGTCCAGCCCAGGAGGGCTTCCGCGGTCCACGTGTTGACCACGCGCTCCGGCGGCACCGCGCACAGGGCCGCCCGTTCGCAGCCGAAGTGCAGCCAGTCCAGCTGACCGGGAGCGTGCGCGTCGGTGTCGATCGTGAACAGACAGCCCGCCTCCACCGCCACCCGCAGCATCCGCTTGGGCGGGTCGAGCCGGTCGGGGCGGGAGTTGATCTCCACGGCCTTGCCGTGCTCGACGCAGGCGGCCAGAACCTTCTCAAGATCGAAGTCGCTGGGTGGGCGGGTCCGCCCGGCGCGGTGCCCCCGATCGCCCGCGCCGGCCGCGGCCACCTTGCGGCCGGTCATATGCCCGAGTACGTCCAAATGCGGGTTGGCGATCGCGGTGAGCATCCGGTGCGTCATCCGGGACGCGTCGTCGCGCAGGCCGCTGTGCACGGAGCCGACCACCAGATCGAGCCGGGCCAGCAGCTCGTCCTCCTGGTCGAGGGAGCCGTCCGCCAGGATGTCGACCTCGATGCCGGTCAGGACGCGGAAGCCCGCCGGAAGCGCGTCGTTGAGCCGGGCCACGTGATCCAGCTGGCGGCGCAGCCGGTCCGGGGTGAGCCCGCGGGCCACGGTGAGCCGGGGCGAGTGGTCGGTGAGCACCATGTACTCGTGGCCGAGCTCGACCGCCGCCAGTGCCATCTCCTCGATCGGGGAACCGCCGTCGGACCAGTCGGAGTGGACGTGGCAGTCGCCGCGCAGCGCCTCGCGCAGCGCGGCCGCCGCGTCGCCCAGATCCGTGCCCTCGGTCGCGGTCAGCCGGCGCAGGTAGACCGGCTCCTCGCCGGACAGCGACTCCGCGACACAGCGGGCGGTCACGTCGCCGACCCCGGACAGTTCCGACAGCGTGCCCGCCTCGACGCGGGCCCGCAGCTCCTCGGCGGGCAGCGCGGCGACGGTCGCGGCCGCGGACCGGAACGCGCGGACCCGGTACGTGGCCTCGTTGGCCCGCTCCAGCAGGAACGCGATCCGGCGCAGGTCGGCAACGGGATCGCGGGCGCTCACCAGGCCCACGCTAGTGCACGCGGCGGGGGCCGGGCGGCCCGCTAGCGTTGCCGCCATGCGAACGATCGACTGGGTGACCGCCGCCGCGCGCCCTGACGCCGCCAGCGCGGGCGCCGACGACGCGGGGTGGATTGAGCTCATCGACCAGACCGCCCTGCCCGGCGAGTTGCGGGTGCTGCGCATCGCCACGGTGGCCGAGCTCATCGCGGCCATCCGATCGCTGGCCGTACGCGGCGCACCGGCGCTCGGGGTCGCCGGGGCGTTCGGGGTGGCGTTGGCCGCGCGGCAGTTCGCGGGTGACCCGGCCGGGCTGGCGGCTGCCGTACACGAGATCGAGACCGCCCGCCCGACGGCGGTCAACCTGGCCCGTGGCGTCCGGCGGGCGGCGGCGCTGCTGCCCGGGGGATCGTCGGCGGTGCTGCGGGAGGCGTACGCGGTGCGCGACGAGGAGGTCGCGTCGTCCGAGGCGATGGCCGTGCGCGGCGCCGACCTGGTGAGCGAGTTGTGCGGGACGCGGCCCCGCCTGCTGACCCACTGCAACACCGGGGGCCTGTGCACGGTCACCACCGGTACGGCGCTGGGGGTCGTCGGCGAACTGCACCGGCGTGGCGCACTGGCCGGGGTGATCGCCAGCGAGACCCGCCCGCTGATGCAGGGTGCCCGGCTCACCGCGTGGGAGCTGGCCCGCTGGGGAGTGGACTTCCGGGTGGCGGTCGACTCGGCCGGGCCGTTCCTCATGGCGCGTGGCGACGTCGACGCGGTGATCCTCGGCGCGGACCGGATCTGCGCCAACGGCGACGTCATCAACAAGATCGGGACGTACGCGCACGCCCTCGGCGCGCGCCGCGCCGGGCTGCCCTTCATCGTGGTCGCGCCGGAGTCCACGGTGGACTCCGACACTCCCGGCGGTGCCGCGGTCGAGATCGAGGACCGGGGCGCCGCCGAGGTGACCACGTTGTCGGACGCGGTGAATCCGGCCTTCGACGTCACGCCGTACGACCTGGTCACCGCGATCGTCACGGACCGGCGGCTGATCCGCCTGGATCGTGGCGACAAGCCCTGACGCGCGTTCCTATGAGGCTGGTTTCCAGGGTTTGAGCCAGCTCGTCTCGGGCCAGCCCTCGGCCGCCGCCATCAGCGGGTACGCGGTGGCCCCGTCGATGCTCTCCCGCACGATGTCCGCGTGCCCGGCGTGCCGGGCGGTCTCCTGGATGAGGTGCAGCAGCACCCAGCGCAGGGAGAATTCGTCAAGATCCGGGCGGTTCCACGGCACGGAACGGTCGACCGGGACGGAGTAGCTCAGATCCCCGAGCTCGCGGACCGTCTCCTCGGTGTGCTCGGCGGCGCGGTCGTAGCGGGCGAACACGTCGTCTATCGTCTCGCCGTCGGCGAGCTTGAAGTCGTCCGCGTACTTCTGGAAGTCGATCGGGCGCGACTCCTTGCGGATCGTGGCGATCCAGTTCTCCTCGGTGGAGGCGCAGTGTTTGACCAGGCCGCCGACGCTCAGTGTGCTCGCGGACGGGGTGGCCCGCAGCTGCTCGTCGGTGAGGCCGTACGCGGTGAGTTTCAGGACGTAGCGCATCTGGGTGAGATAGGCGAGCAGGCCCTCCTGCTCGGTGGCGATCGGACCGACCTGACCGGGCATGTGCTGACTCCTTCGTCTCGGTCCTGCGACGCCGCTCAGCCTATGGCCGACCACCGACAGTTTCGGGTCGCACGGCCCGCAACACCCGGCGCTCGTCGTCCACCCCGGTCACCCAGCCGCCGGCGCGGCCCAGCTCCAGCAGGGCGTCGGCGTGCCAGGGCACCTCGACCACCGTGCCCGCGACCACCGGCCAGGCCGCGCGCGCCAAACTGGCCGGGGCCAGCAGTGGACGCAGCGCCGCGACCGGGTCCGGTCCGTCGAGCGCGGCGCGCAGCTCACCCAGCGTCTTCAGGACGCCGTCGAGCGCGGGGCCGACCGCCGCGGCGTTGCCCCCGCACATGGCCGCGATGAGTTCCGGCCGGGTGGCGGCGACCCGGGTGCCGTCCCGGAACGAACCGGCGGCCAGCGCGGCGGCCAGCGGGTCGCCCGCGACCGCGGTGGTCAGCGCGGCGGCCAGCAGATGCGGGACGTGGCTGGCGGCGGCGACCGCACGGTCGTGCTCGGCGGCCGTGGCCGGCACGGCGCGGGCGCCCAGCGCGGTGACCAGCCGGGCCATCGCCAGCCACCCGGGCAGGGCGGTCTCTCCCGGCTCCAGGCAGAGCACCCAGGCGCAGCCGGTGAACAGGCCCGGGTCGGCCGCGGCGAAGCCGGAGGTCTCCTTGCCGGCCATCGGATGCCCACCGACGTACGCGGCGGCCGGTAGGTGCTGCCGGACCAGGTCGCGGACCGGGCCCTTGACCGAGGTGACGTCCGTGACCAGACCCTCGTAACCGGCCAGCTCGGTCAGGACGGGGGACAGGGCGGGCAGTGGCACGGCGAGCGCCACCAGCTCGGCGTGCGCGACCGCGTCCCGCAGCCGGCCGGCCACCTGCCACCGGGCCTGCGGCGCGGCCTGCGCCGCGGCGGTACGAGCCGTGCCCCGGGTCGCCGGGTCGGCGTCGAAGCCGATGATCCGGTGCCCGGCCGTGGCCAGTGCCTGCGCCAGCGAGCCACCGATGAGCCCCAGCCCGATCACCGCGACGTCCACGCGGGTGACTCTCCCACACCGGGCAGCGGGTGGGCCGTACGGACAGGGGTGCATCCGCCGAACTCAGCGAAGGATTAATCCGTTTCGTCACCACATGACGCTAATTCATCCAAACGCTCCTTTAGGAAATATTCATCTTGTTACGTTGATGTTGTGACTTACAGGGACAAATTTCTCAAAAGGATCGCCGGGGTCGCGGTTCTAGGTGTGGTCCTCGCGGTCGCGCCGACCCCGGCTGAGGCGATCTCCTCCAACTCGCAGCCCGTACCCAGCTTCAACGGGACCGTCTGGGCGCTGGCCTACTCGGGCAGCACGCTGTACGTCGGTGGGGACTTCACCGCCGCGGTCGTCAGGGGCAAGACGATCAAGCGGAACAAGCTGGCCGCCGTCAACGCGACCACCGGAGCCCTGCTGTCCTGGGCGCCCTCGGCCAACGGCCGCGTCAAGGCCATCGCCGTGAGCGGGTCCAGCGTGTACGTCGCCGGCAACTTCAGCGCGATCAGCGGGCAGAAACGGGACAGCCTCGCCCGGATCGACGGGTCCAGCGGCGCCGTGTCGTCCACCTTCAAACACAGCATCAGTGGCTCCCCGTACGCGGCGGCCGCCGCCAACGGCAGGCTCTACCTCGGTGGCACGTTCAGCGCGATCGACGGGCAGCCGCGTGGGCGGCTGGCCGCCTTCAACCTCAGCACCGGCGCCCTCGACGGCGCCTGGCGGCCCAGCGCCGACGACCAGGTCGAGGCGATCACCGCCGCCGGCACCAGGGTGTACGTGGGTGGTCGCTTCCACCGGGTGAACGGCGCCTCCGGGTACGACCGACTGGTCGCCCTCGACCCGTCCCGCGGGAGCATCGTGACCGGGTTCAAGCCACGCCCCTCGGTCATCACGTACGGCATCACGGTCACCTCCGCCGGGGTCTTCAGCGCGCACGGCGGGCGGGGCGGGACGGTCAACGCGTACACGACGAGCGGTTCGAAGCGCTGGACCGCCACCTTCGACGGCGATGGGCAGGCTGTGGTGGCCCTCGGCGGTGCGATCTACGTCGGCGGCCATTTCGACCACGCATGCCGCACCTCGCGCACCGGATCGCAGGGGACCTGCCTCGACGGCGCGGTGGACCGGGTCAAGCTCGCGGCGCTCTCGCCGTCCGATGGTCGCCTGTTGGGCTGGACCGCGAACCTCAACGGCATCGAGGGAGTGCTCACGATGGCCGGCAGCGCCGGCCTCGGCAGGCTGGCCGCGGGCGGCACCTTCACCACGGTCAACGGCGCGAACCAGAAGCGCCTGGCCCAGTTCGGCTGAGTCGGCCGCAGGCCGCTCGCAGGCATTACCGGAGCGGGGCCGCATCCCGGGCGAGGATGCGGCCCCCACACGTCAGGCCTTGCAGTGGTGCTTCTTGTTCCACGCCGCGACCGCGGCGACCGGGCTCTTCTGGCCCTTCTTGCGCCACGAGGTGAGGTAGGTGGCGGGCCAGACCACCCCGCGCCGGACCTTCCAGTCGCCCGACTTCGCGCACGGCGGCGAGATGCCGTAGTGCAGGTGGCAGACCCCGCTGGAGTTGCCGGTCTTGCCGACCTTGCCGAGCTCCTGGCCCGCCTTCACGCGCGCCCCCTTGCGGATGCCCGGCAGCACCTTGCTCAGGTGCGAGCCGTAGTAACGCACACCGTCGTCGCCCTTGATGGACACGAACAGGCCGCCGTTGTAGGGGCCGTCGGGCGAGCCCTTCCTGAACCGGTCCTTGAGGCTGATCTCCAGGACGACGCCGCTGGTCGTGGCGACGAACGGCTTCCCGCAGGCGGCGAAGATGTCCGTCGCCGGGTACTTCGCATGGGTCTTGTGGAACGCCACGTTGGACGCCTTGACCGGGAAGACGTACCGCACCTTCGCCGTCGTGGTCGCCGTCGTGGTCGCCGTCGTGGTCGCCGTCGGCTTGGGGGTTGCCGAGGGTGTCGTCGACGGGCTCGCGGCGGTCACCGGCAGCGTGACCTCGGCCGCGGCGGGAACCGCCTCGGCAGCCGGCGTCGTCGCGGCGGTCGACGGCTCGACGAACGCGGGGGTCGCGGCGGCTGACCCGCCGGCCCCGCCAGAGCCACATCCAGCGAGTGACAACACGGTGACCAGGAGAAATGTACGGCGTACAAGCATCGCGCCATCCTGACAGAGATCCACTGGCCGCGCTGACCCGTCAGCGCTGGATAGGCTGGCGGAAGTACCGGAGAGGAGGAGGCGGATATGGCCGAACGGCAGGGGTCCTGGCCGGGGTCGGCCGTGCCGCAGCCCTCCGGGCTCTTCCCGGGACTGCCCCGGCGGCCGGTCTACCGGGAGCCGCATCCGGTCGCCGCCGCACCGGTGCTGGCCGGGATCGGCGCGACCGTGCTGTGGTTCGTACTGTTCGGCAGCGTCGGCCGTGACCTGGCCAGCTACGCCTGGTGGACCGTGCTGGCCGCGCTCTCGGCCTGGGCCGTCTCGGCCGCGCTGGCCGTCCTCGGTGACCGGGGCGTGGCCGTCGGCGTCGCCGTGACCAGCGGGTTCGGGTTGTCCATCGCATCGACATTCGTCGCGGTCAGGTGGATCGCCACGAGTGACTGGCCGATGTGGTGAGGCTCGCACCGATCGCGTCCGAGCTGACCGGACGTGCACCCATTGTGGCTCTGCGTACTTGGCCTTGACGAAACCTCCCCACGGTCGGCAACCTCGGCTTCATGGCCCACGTACCGCAGCGGCTCGACCCGGATCGTCGCCGTCGTCGGCTCGAACTGCTGGCCGCTCTCGCGGACGCCAAGTCGGTCCGCGAGAGCGCCCGGCCGGAGCGTCTGCAGGGGGCGCGACTGCGCGAGCTGATCGCCGTCCGCCGCCGCCTCACGAACTGAGTTGTTCACCACTCGGGGCGTGGCGCCGTTGCCGCGCCGCCGTTGCCGCTACCGTCAGGCGCTGAAGACGAAGTCGCGTGGGGGGAAACGTGTCGACTTTTGCTGCCGCCGTCGCCCGGGGCAAGAACGGTTGGACGGCGTCGGAGCTGGAACTGTCCGGCCTCGCCGACATCGACGAGGTGGCGGACCGCCTGCGTGACGTCGAACCAGACGCCGCGCTGTCGCTGCTGTTCGTCGAGGCCGACGACGAGTACCTGGTGATCCTGCGCCTCGACGAGGGCGAGGATCTACGGGTGTTCGGGTCCGATTCGGCCTTCGCCGAGGAGTCCCGGGTCGGGGCCCTGCTGCTCGGCGACATCGAGGCTCCGGCCCTGGAGATCGACGAGCTGGCCGCGCCGGCCTCGAGCGACGACGAGGACGGCGACAAGCCCGCCGTCGACCCCGACGCGGACCCGGTGGGCGACGCGGAGCTCATCGCCGATCTGGGCATCACGGCGCACAAGCTGCTGTCCCTGTGCGGTCTGGAGGGCATGCTGCCGTCCGACGTGACCGCCGAGATCTGCCAGCGGCTGGGCTGCGGCGACGAGGTCGAGGAACTGCGCGAGGCGTGAGCGCACGCGCGGCGGCGCAGCGTGAGCGGGCGCAGCGAGGGCACGTGCGGTGGCGCAGCGTGAGCGTGGGCCAGGAGCGCACGCGGGGCGGGAGCCAGTGGGCGCGGAGCGGCGCGGCGTGAGTCTCGGGGTGCGGCCGGAGCACGAGTTGTGGATGCGCCGCGCCTTGGACGTGGCCGCGACGTCGCCCGCGGACGTCCCCGTCGGCGCGGTGGTCTACGACGCCCGTGGGCGGGAACTGGCCGCCGCCGGCAACGAGCGTGAGGCCACCGGCGACCCCACCGCGCACGCCGAGATCCTCGCGCTGCGCCGGGCGGCGGCCCGCAGCGGCGAGTGGCGACTGGACGGCTGCACCCTGGTGGTCACGCTGGAGCCGTGCACGATGTGTGCGGGCGCGCTCGTCCTGGCCCGGGTGTCCACGCTGGTCTTCGGCGCCTGGGAGCCGAAGACCGGCGCGGTGGGCTCACTCTGGGACGTGGTTCGCGACCGCCGCCTCAACCACCGCCCAGACGTGTACGCCGGAGTTCTGGAACAGGAGTGCGCCGCCATGCTGCGCGGCTTCTTCCGCCCGTGACCCTGCCGACCGCTGGTGGCCGCTCCGGACCTTGAAGAGTTCGGGTCGGCTGTGAACCCGAACTCTTCACGTTGCCGAGCCCGCACCCGCCGGGCGGGCGGTGGCCGGTCAGGCGGCGCCGGCGATCGCGGTGTCCAGTCCGATCTGCACCATGTTGTCGAAGCCCTGCTCGCGTTCGGCCGGGGTCATCCGCTCCTCGCGCGTGATGTGGTCGCTGACCGTGAGGATGGTGAGGGCGCGCGCGCCGTACCGCGCCGCGGTCGTGTAGATCGCCGCGGACTCCATCTCCACCGCCAGCACGCCGTAGTCCGCGAGCCGGCCGTAGAGGTCGGGGCGGTCCGAGTAGAACGCGTCGGCCGCCAGGATCGGGCCCACCCGCATCGGCACTCCCCGGCCCTCGGCCACCTCCGCGGCCGTGCGCAGCAGCCCGAAGTCCGCGACGGGGGCGTAGTCGATCAGCCCGTCGAACCGGACCCGGTTCATGTTCGAGTCCGTGGCCGAGCCGATCGCGGCGACGACGTCGCCGAGCTTCAGGCTGTCGATGATCGCCCCGCACGACCCGATGCGGATCACGGAGCGGACCCCGTACTCATTGATCAGCTCGTGGGTGTAGATCGACGCCGACGGCATCCCCATGCCGGTGCCCTGCACCGACACGGGCACCCCCCGCCAGGTTCCGGTGTAGCCCAGCATCCCGCGAACCTGTGTGTAACAGACCGGGTCCTTCAGATAGGTCTCGGCGATCCACTTCGCCCGCATCGGGTCCCCGGGGAGCAGGACCCGCTCGACGATGTCGCCCGGCTGCGCGCCGATGTGCACACTCATGCCCCCGATCCTGCCAGGCGTGCTCACCCCGGACGGGGCTGGCCACCGGAACCATCGAGGTCAGGGCTCGCCGGGTAACCCGGCGGCAGAGCGGGTCAGGGGTCGGGTAACCTACTTCGCGGTGGTGTGTCCGAGCGGCCTAAGGAGCACGCCTCGAAAGCGTGTGAGGGTGCAAGCCCTCCAAGGGTTCAAATCCCTTCACCACCGCCAGCCAGCAGGGCGAGCGCCCGGCGACTCTGTGTGAGTCGCCGGGCGCTTCCGCGTCCGCTCCTTGTAGCCGGCCAACGGCATCCGCCATCGGCGAAACCCACGGTGTCCGTGTTAGTTCCTGAGGTGAATTAAGTGCGTTGACATTGATATACGTCAGTGGAAACGTGCGTCGGGAGTGACTGGCCGGTGCGGGGCCGCCCCGCGGCAGACTGGAGGAACTCGATGCGCGTTGGCGTCCTGTCCAGGCACTTCACCGCCGCCACAGCGGCCCTGACGGTTGCGGCCCTGCTTGGCGGTCCGGCGTCACCGACCCGGGCGACCGCCTCCACCAGCGCCTCCGTGGTGATCTCCGGACAGGCACGCTTCGAGGTGCTGTCCCCGACGCTGATCCGTACGGAGTATTCGGGCGACTCCCGCTTCGTCGACGCGACCACCTTCAACGTGGTGAACCGGCAGGCCACCCGGTGGCCACGCGTCAGCACCCGGACCGTCGACGACTGGCTGACCATCGAGACCGGTGCCGTCACGCTGCGGTACAAGGTCGGTTCCGGTCCGTTCGGTGCGGACAACCTGAGCGTCCGGCTCACGACCGGCAGGCAGACCGTGCAGGCCGCGCCCTGGGCGGACCACGCCCCGGCGGCCTGCGCCCCGGGCGCCCTGTGCGAGGCCGAGTCCGGCAGGCTGCAGAGTGTCGCCGTCGCCCGCGACCACGCCGGCTTCACCGGCTCCGGCTTCGCCGCGGGCTTCGAGGCGCCGGGCGACGCCGTGACCTTCACGGTGACCGTTCCCGAGGCCGGGACATACCAGTACGCCGCCCGGTACGCGAACTTCTTCGGCGCCGACGGGCAGAACACCACCCGGAGCCTCACCGTCGCCGTCGACGGCACCGCCGGCCCGCGGCTCGCCCTGCCCAGCACCGGGTCCTGGGACACGTGGGCGCTCGCCTCGGCGCCGGTCACGCTCGCCGCCGGCCGGCACGAGTTCGCGCTGCGGCGCGATCCGGCCGACTCCGGCCACGTCAACGTCGACAGCGTCGCCGTTCTGCGGCCCGGCCAGGCGTACCCGTCACCGGCCCCGCCGCAGGTCGTGCCGTGCGCGTTCGGCGCGCTGTGCGAGGCGGACGCCGGCGCGCTGGCGGGCGGAGCGAAGCTGGCCGCCGACCACAACGGCTACTCGGGCGACGGCTTCCTCGCCGGGCTGGAGCGGGCCGGGGCGTCGGACACGCTCACGGTGACGGGGGTTCCGGCGGCCGGCAGCTACCGGTTGCAGCTGCGCTACGCCAACGCCCGCGCCGGCCGGCAGCCGCTGCGGGCGCGCGACGTGACGGTCCAGGTCGGCGGCGCCGCGCCCGTGACCGCCACGCTGGCGCCGACCAGCGGCTGGGACTACTGGCGCACTGTGGCGGTACCCGTCGCGCTGGCCGCCGGTACCAACTCGGTGCGGCTGGGCTGCCCCACCGACGACAGCTGCAACGTCAATATCGACACCGTCGCCATCACCGCCTCCGACGCCCCGTTGCTCGCCCCGCACGCGCCGCTGGGGGGCTTTCGCCGTTCGCTCGACGGTGTCGACGGCTCCGCCGTCACCGCGCCGGGCATCCTCTACGCGGACGGCTGGTCGCTGCTCGACGACACCGCGTCGGCGCTGTTCGACCCGGGCACGCAGACCGTCACCCAGCGCAGCGCCCACCCCGGCGGCTACCAGGACGGGTACGTCTTCGCGTACGGCCAGGACCACGGCCGGGCGCTGCGCGAACTCGGCATGCTCACCGGCCCCACCGCGTTGCTGCCCCGGTGGGTGTACGGCGTGTGGTACTCCGAGTACTACGACCACAGCGCGGCCGATTTCCAGCAGACCATCGTGCCCCGGTTCCGCGCCGAGGGCGTACCCCTCGATGTCCTCGTGGTCGACACCGACTTCAAGGCCGGCGACAAGTGGAACGGCTGGGACATCGACCGGGCCAGATTCCCCGACCCGGCGGGCTTCCTCGACTGGGCGCACGCCGAGGGCCTGCACACCAGCCTGAACATCCATCCCAGCATCCGTGGCGGCGACCCCAGGTTCGCGGCCGCCCAGGCCAGGGCCAAGGGCAAGCTGCAGCGCACCGGCTGCAACAGCGGCCCGGACTGCTACGTGTTCGACTGGGGCGACCCGGACCAGCTTGCCGCCTACCTGGACCTGCACCGGTCCATGGCGCCGGCGGGCGTGGACTTCTGGTGGCTCGACTGGTGCTGTGACGCCAGCCGGTCCTCGCTGCCGGGCGTCACCCCCGACGCCTGGATCAACCTGAAGTACGCCACCGAGAGCGGCTTCGCGTTCTCCCGCGCGTACGGCTCCCTGCAGGCGGGTGGCTACAGCAACCCGACGGCCGTGCCGACCGGCCCGTGGGCCGACAAGCGCACCACCCTGCACTTCACCGGCGACACGATCTCGAACTGGGAAACCCTGGCGTACGAGGTGGGCTACACGCCCGGCGAGTCCGCCGCGACGGGCCTGGCGGCCGTGAGCCACGACATCGGCGGTCACACGTTCGGCCTGCAGGAGCCCGGCAGCGAGCCGGGCAGCACGAAACTGCCCGACGACCTGTACGCGCGCTGGGTCCAGTTCGGCACCTTCCAGCCCGTCGACCGGCTCCACTCCAACCACAGCGACCGCCTGCCCTGGCAGTACGGCCCGGCCGCGAAGGCCTCCGCCGTCAAGTTCCTGCGGCTGCGCGAGCAGCTGATGCCGTACACCTACAGCGCCGCCGCCGAGGCCAACCGGACCGGGCTGCCCATCACGCGGCCGATGTATCTCGCCTACCCCGACCAGCAGGAGGCGTACGCGACAGCCGGAGCGCAGTACCTGTACGGCGCGGACCTCCTGGTGGCACCCGCCACCGAGCCGGGGTCGAGCGCCAGCACGACGGTGTGGTTCCCGCCGGGCAGCACCTGGACGGACTACTTCACCGGCAGGACGTACCAGGGCGGGACGACCCAGCAGGTCACCACCACGCTGGACACGATGCCGGTGTTCATGCGTTCGGGCGGCATCGTGACGACCCGCACCGACGACGTGCGCGGCGACGAGAACAATCCGCTGCGCGCGGCGACCGTCACGGTGGCGGTGGGCGAGAACGGCCGGACCGCGCTGTACGAGGACGACGGGACCGACCACACGCGCCACGCCACGACGGAGCTGACCTATCGGGAGTCGGGCGGGCTGCACACCGTCCGGATCGGTCCGGTCCGGGGTCACCACGCCGGTCAGCCGAGCGTGCGGGAGTGGACGGTCGTGTTCACGGGCGCTACTTCGCCGCAGACCGTACGGGTGAACGGCCGGGTGCTGTCCCGGGCGGCCTGGTCGTACGCGGCGGACACGCGGTCGCTCACGCTGCGGATGGGCGCCCACCCGATGCACGAGCCGTTGACGGTCACCTACCGGTAGGCGACGGCTCCGACGACCTGCCGGTGCTTTCGGCCGCGTACAGTGCGACGGTGGGTGAACGGACCGTTGCGGGTGGATTCGGCCTGATCGTGCGCTTCCGGCTGCGGGATCAGGAGGCCGCGGAGCACTTCGACGCGCTGGTCGCGCGGACCCTGCCGGAGATCGCGCGGCACGAGCCGGGCACGCTCGCGTACGTGGTGCATTCCGTGCCGGACGAGCCCCTGCTGCGCGTCTTCTACGAGCTGTACGCCGACAGGGCCGCCTTCGATGCACACGAAAAGCAACCGCACACGCGACGCTTCCTCACCGAGCGTGAGGAACACCTGTGCGGGCTGGAGGTCACCTTCCTGCAGGCCGACCGAGGCTCGCTTCCCCTGCAGGCTCCTTACGGGCGCGCGTAGACACCATCCAGGTTAGGGTGGCCACCGGTCGGCTGAGCCGAGGCATATGCAACTGGTCACATTACGGTGCGTATTGAGCACTGATCAACGTTCAGTTACCCCCGGCCCTGTCCCTTCGGCGGAGGCGGCTCGGGTGGGGGACTCGTACGGTTGCACCCGATTCGCACCCCACCCGCAATCGTGACCGGAGCCTTGATGCGTCTGTTCCGCCCCGCCCGCGCAAGCCGTGCCGCAGCCGTGCTCGCCGCCACCGCGGCTCTGCCGACCGCCCTGACCGCGATGGCCGCCCCCGCCGTCGCGGCGGGTGCCGACGTCCCGGCCTACTCGCTGGCCTCGACCGTGAGCCCGGCGCCGCTGCGCGCCGAGGAGTGCACCGCCGACGCGACGTGCGTGCTCGCTCCGGCGCCCCGGGGCGGCGTGCTGGACGACTACGCGGCCCTGAAGCAGGCCGTGGACACCGCCGCCACCCGCGTGCGCGCGGCCGTCGTGGCGGCCGACGGCACGGTGGTCAACCCGGCGACCACCGCGACGGTGCTTCTGGCCCCCGGCACCTACCGCCTCACCAGCGGCCTGAAGCTGCCCCCGAACGTGAACCTGCGCGGCAGCGGCATCGCCACCACCACCCTGGTCATGGACCCGACGGTGAACTGGAAGAACTTCAGCTACGGCTTCCTGGTGCGGCACAACGACAAGAAGGAGGCCGGCAGCACGAACCTGGTCTCCGACCTGACCGTCAACGGCAACTGCCGTACCGGCGCGGGCGCACCCGAGCCGGCCGACCTGCCGGGCCGCCCGGGCCAGGCCTGCGACTTCAAGGCCCCGCTGGGCGCCAGCGACAACACCGGCGGAGGCATCTCGGCCGGTGACCGGTGGACCGTACGCCAGGTGCGTTTCACCAACTTCGAGTACTTCAAGCTGTGGGTCAACGGCACCACGGGCGTGCGCGTCGTCGACAACCGGTTCGACAACTGGGGCGGCGCGGAGTCCGATGGTGAGGACAACATCGGTGGCGGCGGCCGCAACGACGACACCGTGATCGAACGCAACCAGTTCGACGCGACCATCCGTGGCAACAGCTTCGACTTCACCAACGCGATCCGGACCACGGTGCGGGACAACATCGTGCACACGACCCCCGCGGTCGCGGCGGCCCGCAAAGAGAACGAGTACGGCAACATGTACTTCGAGGGTGTCGTGTCCCCCACGGCGACCGGCAACATCCTCGAGGGCGCGCACATCACGCTCACCTCGAACGCCAACTACGCGCACAGCGGGTCCAACAAGGACATCACCAACCCGCGCGACGCCGTCATCACCGGCAACCGCATCTCCGACTCGGCGACGGTCGGCGTCCTGGTCAAGTACGACGACTACAACGACGCCGACAACACCCCGGGCACCATCGGCGGCTGGAACGACAGCAGCACCGACCCGGCCGACCACGTCGTGCGGGTGGGCGGCAACAACGTCATCCGCGACAACGTCATCGAGCGGCCCGCCCTGTCGGGTGTCCTCGTCTTCGGCCTGGCCCGGGACAAGGACGCCGCGGACACCATCGTGGGCAACCGCATCGTCAACGCCGGCTTCGGTGGCGCCACGACCTACAACACCGGTGGCGGCTGGTACGACACCGCGGGCATCGGCCTCGGCGTCGGCCGCGGCGATTCCGTGTACGGCAACACGATCGTCGACGACCAGGACGTCCACACCACGTGGTACGGCCTGCAGCTCGGCCCGCGCAAGACGAACACCGCCAACGCGCCGACCAACACCGTGCTCACCGGCCCGGACGGCACCGGCAACACCACCGAAGGCATCATCGCGGCGCCGGTCCGTTTCGGTGCCCTCGCGCCCGAGGCGCCCGCCAACGCCACGGTCGGCCCGAACGGCCTGACCTGGGACGAGTCGTACGCGACCAGCAACCCGATCGCCGGCTACCGGGTGTACCGCGACGGCGCTCTGGTCGCGGACCTGCCGGTCGGCAGCGCGACCGTTCCGGGCAACCTGCTCGACGCGGACGCCGCGAGCCTGGAGAACCCGGCGGCGGGCCTGGCCGGCTGGACCGCCGGCAGCGCGTCGAAGGTGGCGCGTACGGACGTGGCGGGTGCCGTGGGTGGTGCGGCGCTGGCGCTGACCGCTACGGGTAACGGCCAGATCAGCGCGTACAGCCGGAAGCTGGCGGCCACGGCCGGCACCACGTACACGTCTGTCGCGTCTTTCCAGGCCGGCAGCGGCAGCGCCGGGCGCAAGGTCCGCGCGGGCCTGGCCTTCATCGACGGCGCCGGGAAGATCTCCCGCCTGGGCACCCAGAACATGCCCACGGTGGACCCGGCGACTGGCTGGCTGACCAGCTCCTACTCGGCCGCGGCGCCGGCCGGGACGGTGTGGGTCCAGTCGTTCCTCATGGTGGAGAACGCGGCCACCGGCGAGACACACCTGCTGGATCGTCTCGGCCTGGTGACCGGCACGGCCACCGAGCAGTGGACGGACCCGGCGGGAACCACCGGCCGCTACCAGGTCGTCGCCTACCGTGCCGACGGGGGCGAGAACTCGGCCGCCGTCACCATCGGCTGAGCGAGCTTTCCGACGGATTAATCCTGACGGAACGGACTCAAGAACGGCTCACGCCCGGCTCCGGAGACACGCAGATCTCCGGGGCCGGGTGTGCTTTTTGGGCGTGCTTTTGGGTGTGCCACGAGATTCGTCGTTGATCACGCTCTGTGCGAAAACTTCCGGGAGCCCGTGACCGCCGCGTTCGCGCCCAGTTGTCCTCACGAGGCCCGTCCGACATGATCAATTCGCTGATCAGGCGCCCTGCGCATGACGGCCCCGTTACGTCGCAACGGAGTCGATCTCCGCAACCTGCGGCGATTACTCAACGTGTTGATGAGTGAACCGCCCTGAGACGCGGCTCACGCGCAAGTCACACCGGCCAAAACCACCGGATCGGACAACCCATCTTCGACCGGGCAGCGAGGAAGTTTCATAAGTTCGCCTGGTCACACACGTCAATGTCTCCCCTAGGGTTGACCAGGTGAGAGTTGAGCAGCACTGGTGGAATGGCGACAGCCGGCTCGCACGCCGGGATGTCTACGTCCGCACCGACGGCGAAACCTGGGAGGTCGAGGCCCAGATGGGCGGCCCCTCCGGCAAGTCCAAGGTGCAGCAGTGTCCGGGACGGGCATCCGCCCTGATCCTGGCCGACGCGTGGCGTGGTCCGCGCTGGAAGTGGCGCCAGCTGTAAGGCGCCCGCAACCCAGGCTGCGCCGCAATGCTCCAACCTCCCGGCACAGCCGATCGTCATCGGGCCGGACCCCGTTCGGGGTCCGGCCCGATCGCATGTCCGGTGCCTCCGGGCCGGGTGCTAAAAGGAACGGATGCGTCCGGCACCAGGAGAGGTCCTGCACTTTTCTGAGGACCCGTCCATCACCCGCTTCGCGCCGCACGTCGCGGCGACCGCTCAGCAGCCGGATCCGTACGTTTGGGCGGTCGACGCCGAGCAGGCGCCGTCGTACTGGTTTCCGCGCGACTGCCCGCGCGTCATGGCCTGGCCACATCCCGGCACCAGCGCCGCGGACCACGAACTCATCCTCGGCCCGGGCGGCGGCGAACGCGTCCACGCCATCGAGTACGGCTGGCTGGCCCGCATGCAACAGGTCCGGTTGTACGCGTACCGGCTGCCCGCGGCCCCCTTCCGTCCTTTCGGGCAGCCGCGACCCCACGCCATGGTCGCGGTGGAGCTCGGATGCGCAATGCCATACCTCGACCGGAGGCGGGACGGACCGGCTGTGCGCCGATGCAATCCTGATTTCGCCTAGCCTCTGAATTCAGAGAACCGGGACGAAAGTGACTTTCATGCAGGCCACAGTGACCGATCATCGTTCTGACGTCGCCGTGCTGCGCCTGACCGGCGAGCTCGACGCCGACACCGCCCCCACCCTGCGCGCCAAGCTCACCGAGCTGCTCGAGCGGCCGGTTCCCCGCATCGTCGTCGACCTCACCGACCTCAAGTTCTGTGACTCCATCGGCTTGAGCGCGTTCATCGTCAGCAAGGAGGTGATCACCGCGCGCGGCGGCTGGATGAGCTTCGCCGGGGCGAACCCGTTCCTGGTCAGGCTCATGGAAACCGTGGGACTGAGCCGGTACTTCGCGATCTTCCCCGAGGTCGAGGACGCCATCGCGGCGGGCCAGCTCTAGGTCCGCTTCCGGCAACCAAACGGGCTCGAATCCAGCCCGGGCTGACCTGGCAAGGATGCTGCCTCGTCGCTAACCTCGGCAGGTCATCGACGAAGCCCCCGACCGAGGTCCATACCCCCGTGGCCCACACCGCCAGCCTAGATCCGGCCTTGTCGCCGCCCCGCGCCGCTTCACCGCATCGGCTCGCTTGGCTGGACGGCTTGCGGGCGGTCGCCGCGCTCCTCGTCGTCTACGCACATCTGAGCCGGTACCTCTTCCGCGACGTGCGGGCGGTCACCGGCGAGTGGCTGCACGCGGGCACCGCTGGCGTCATGCTCTTCTTTCTGGTCAGCGGCTACATCATCCCGGCCTCCCTGGAGCGGCACGGGAGTCTGCGATCGTTCTGGATCAGCCGAGCTTTTCGGCTCTTCCCGTTGTATCTGGTTGTTGCCTTCGCGGTCTGCGTCCTCGGGGAAAACGATTTGCTCCCCCTGGACGGCTACCTGTCGGATCACCCGTGGTCGGCGGCCATGGCGCACGCCACCATGCTGCCGGACCTGCTCGGGGTCCCACTCGTCACCGCGGTGTTCTGGACGTTGAGCTTCGAGATGGCTTTTTACCTCATCGTCAGCGCGCTTTTCGCGCTGCGGCTCCACACCGCGAACGGGGTTATCGCCGTAATCCTGGCGGTGCTGGCCGTGCTCAGTGCGCCGCTGACGCCGAGGCACATCTCGGCGACGCTGGGAGACCTGCTGACGATCGGTGTGGCCATCTGCCTGGCCGCCGGACTCGTAGGCGTCATGAGCATGCGCCGTTGGGCCGTTCTTGCCGGTGGCGTGGTGCTTGCTGGGATGGCCAGCCTTCTGCTGATTGCCAACCAAGAGCCCGCGCACGCCTGGGACGGACTGCTCATCGTGGCGGTCATGTTCGTCGGCACGACGCTGTACCGTGCGGACCAGGGCCAGACGAGTTGGTGGCGCGCAGGCACGGTCGCAGCCGTGGTTGCGGTGGCACTCCTGTCGAATTGGTTCTCGGAACTGCAATCGCTCGGTGCGCTTTCCTTCCGATACCAGGTGCGTTCCGTAGTCACGCTCCTGACCTTCTCCGGAATTTTCGCGGTAGGCATGCTAACCAGAAAGGCGAGAACCCCTCGTTTCCTGGTTCTTCTGGGCCTGATCAGTTATTCCATTTACCTCGTGCACTACGTACTCATCCAGGTGTTGA
This sequence comes from Krasilnikovia cinnamomea, assembly GCF_004217545.1. Lineage (NCBI taxonomy): Bacteria > Bacillati > Actinomycetota > Actinomycetes > Micromonosporales > Micromonosporaceae > Krasilnikovia > Krasilnikovia cinnamomea. The sequence goes on along the minus strand of NZ_SHKY01000001.1, from coordinate 2,770,829 downwards.
GTCCGATTCTCACCAACCTGGCCAGCCGGCTCTCTCCGGTGGCGCAGATTCCTGTGCTTGTTGCGTTTCTGGGCGTACTCATTGGGATATCCTGGGTTTCCTACCGGATCGTGGAAATTCCTGGTCAGCGGCTGGGGAGACTGGTTGATCGGTTGGTCGTCGATGGGGGCGAAATAGACATGCCGCCGACAGGTCACGTGGCTTCCCGAGCGTGGTCCCGGCTTGGCATGAGAAAGGCGACCAGAAGCGTGGGGGCCGATCGGTAAGCGCGCCGGGTCCGCCGCACACGACCGGCTGAGGCTGGGGTGGACGCGCCTGGGAGAGTGCGTACGTTGAGCCCCGAAGGAGTACCCCATGACCCCCCACGTGCCTGCCCCGGACGGACCGGATCCGGGAATGCTCGACAAGGTCCGCAAGCTGCTCGCCAAGGCCGAAGACGAGGCCTGCACCCCGGCGGAGGCGGAGGCGTTCACCGCCAAGGCGGCCGACCTGATCGCCAAGTACGGCATCGACCAGGCCCTGCTTGCCGACAGCGCGCCCGGCGTCGACGTGGTGGGGGACCGGGTGATCGAGATGGACGCCCCGTATGCCCGGGACAAGGCGGGCCTACTCGCCGGGATCGCACACGCCCTGCGCTGCAAGACGGTGCGCCGGACCCAGCACACCCCGGGTGACGGGAAGCGGATCTCGATGCACCTGTTCGGGTTCGGCGCCGATCTGGACCGGGTCGAACTGCTGTACACGTCGCTGCTCGTGCAGGCCGCACACGCGCTCGCCGCCGCGAGCGTGCCGTGGGGTGAGCACCCCGCCTCCTACCGCCGCTCCTGGTACGCGGGGTATGCCACGGCGATCCATCGTCGGCTGCAGGCGGCCGAGGCCCGCGCTCAGGTCGACGCCGAACACGCCCACATCAGCACACAGCACAGCGGCCGGTCGGTGGCCCTGGTGCTCGCGGACCGTGGTGCGCTGGTGGACCGGGCGCAGGCCGCCGCGTACCCGAAACTGGCCGCGGGGCGCGCCCGCCGGTTGTCCGGCTCGGGAGACCGGGATGGCTACGCGGCCGGGCAGCGCGCCGACCTGGGCGCCAACCGGATCGGGCGGTCCGGGCGGAAGGCGGTGTGGTGACAGGCCCGCGGCTGGCGGGGGAGACGGCCTGGAGAGCCGACAGGGCGGGACTGGAAGGTCCCGCCCTGATCACGGCTCGATGTGCGTGGCGGAGGATACGAGATTCGAACTCGTGAGGGTGTTAACCCAACACGCTTTCCAAGCGTGCGCCCTAGGCCTCTAGGCGAATCCTCCGTCGCACAGGATACAGAACCGTGCGGCCGCGCTTGCGCCACCACCCTGGGTCCCGCCCCGGGGCGTTGGGTACGCTGATGGGCAGCCCCTCGTGCGGCGTGCATCTCGTGAACCTCCCCAGGGCCGGAAGGCAGCAAGGATAAGCGGGCTCTGACGGGTGCACGGGGGGTCTCTTCGTCTCCTGAGCCCGCCGCCTGCCCTGTCCGCGCCCCCGGTGACCAGCGCCCGAGGGTCACCCGGGCGGGATGGCGTTTGGTGTTGTCACACCCTCGGCGGAGAATGGCGCGGTCGAGAGGAGGCGGCAGGAGTGGCACTCGCGCTCTACCGCAAGTACCGGCCCCGCACCTTCGCCGAGGTCATCGGGCAGGAGCACGTCACCGAGCCGCTGTCGCAGGCGCTGCGCAGCGGCCGGTTGCACCATGCGTACCTGTTCTCGGGGCCGCGCGGCTGCGGCAAGACCTCCAGCGCCCGGATCCTCGCCCGCTCGCTCAACTGCGTGCACGGCCCGACCCCGGAGCCGTGCGGGGTCTGCCCGTCCTGCCGTTCCCTGGCCACCGACGGGTCCGGCTCGATCGACGTGATCGAGATCGACGCGGCCAGCCACGGTGGCGTCGACGACGCCCGCGAGCTGCGGGAGAAGGCGTTCTTCGCCCCGGCCAGCAGCCGTTTCAAGATCTACGTGATCGACGAGGCGCACATGGTCTCGTCGGCCGGGTTCAACGCGCTGCTCAAGCTGGTCGAGGAGCCACCCGACTACGTCAAGTTCATCTTCGCCACCACCGAGCCGGAGAAGGTGCTCGGCACCATCCGCTCCCGCACCCACCACTACCCGTTCCGGCTGATCCCGCCGGCGGTGCTGCGGCCGTACCTGGCCCAGCTGTGTGAGGCCGAGGGGATCGCGGTGGAGCCGGCGGTCTTCCCGCTGGTCGTGCGTGCGGGCGGTGGCAGCGCCCGGGACACGCTGTCGGTGCTGGATCAGCTCATCGCGGGCGCCGGGCCGGAAGGCGTCACGTACGGCCGCGCGGTCGCCCTGCTCGGCGTCACGGATGCCGCGCTCATCGACGAGATGTGCGACGCGCTGGCGGCCGGCGACGGGGCGGCGGCGTACGCGACGATCGACCGCGTCGCCGAGGCCGGTCACGATCCGCGCCGCTTCGCCTCCGACCTGCTCGAACGGCTGCGGGATCTGATCGTGCTCCAGCAGGTGCCGGACGCCGTGGCCAAGGGCCTGATCGACGGTCCGGCCGACCAGCTCGAGGCGATGGGCGCGCAGGCCACCAGGCTCGGTCCGGCGACCCTGTCGCGTTGCGCGGACATCGTGCACAACGGGCTGGTCGAGATGCGTGGCACGACCGCCCCCCGCCTGCTGCTCGAACTGGTCACGGCCCGGATGCTCCTGCCGGGCGCCGAGGACTCGACCGGCGCGCTGCTGCAGCGCCTCGAACGCATCGAACGCCGCGTGACCCTGAGCGGTGACGCCGGCACGGCCCCGGTGGCGGGGCAGACGGCTCCGGTAGCCGGACAGACGGCTGCGCACGCTGGGGGCGGATCTCCGCCGGTGGTGGCGGCGGAGCAGGCGGGCGGGGGCGGGGGTACGGGCCTGTCGGCGGCGCGCGCCGCAGCGGCGGCTGCCGGACGCCGATCAGCCACGGAGCCAAGCCCCGGTACGGACCCCGGCGCGCCCGCCGAATCCGCGCCCGCCGAGGGCCAGCCCGCGCCCAGCCATCCCCCGCAGGCGCCTAGCCAGCCCTCGAAGGGGCCCGGCCAGCTTTCGCAGGCACCCGGCCAGCCCTCGCGCGCGCCCGGCCAGCCTGCGCGCGCGCTCGGCCAGCCGTCGCAGGCGCCGGGCGCGTCGGCGCACGAGACCGTCCGAGTTCCGACCGGGAGCGTCCAGGCCCAGGCCGAGGTCGTCCAAGCCCCGAGCGGGCCCGTCCAAGCGCCGACCGGGACCGTCCAAGCCCAGGCCGAGGTCGTCCAAGCCCAGGCCGGGAGCGTGGAAGCGCCCGAGCCGAAGGCGGCGGCCCGCAGTGTCGCCGAGCCCCCGGCGGCCCCGACCGAGATCGAGTCGACGGATACGCCGGACGGCCGGGCGACAGCCGACCCGGGACGGCTCACTGTGGACGCGGTCCGCGAGGCGTGGCCCGAGATCATGACGGCGGTCGGGCACAAGAGCAAGAAGATCGCCGCGCTCGCCCAGGGCGCCACCGTCCGTGACCTCGACGGCCAGACGCTCGTCCTGACGTTCCGGTTCCCGGCGCACGCGAAGATGGTGGCCTCCGATCCGACCCTGATCTCCGACGCGCTGTACGAATCGCTCGGCGGCCAGTGGCAGATCCGCTGCGATGTCTCCGGTGAGGCTGGCGGGACGGCCAGCCCGCCCTCAACTGGCCGGCGTTCCGTGCCGAGTCAGGGCGGTTCGCGTGGTCCGGCGCCGGACGCGCGCCGATCGCCGCAGGCCGGGTCCGCCGCGCCGGGCGGCGATGCCGCGGGCGGTGCGACGGCGGGCCCCGTTTCGGGATCCACCCGGCGGCGTGAGCCGTCACCCCAGCCCGCGCCGGGCGACGAGGGCGACGACTGGCCGGAGCCGGCGCGCCCTGGTGGCGGGTCGACGCCGGCCGAGCCGCCAACACCGACCGCTGAGGACCGTGGTCCAGGCGGGTCCGGCGATCGCGGCCCGACCGCTGACGGCCCTGGTCCGGGCGGGCCCGCCGACCGGGGCCCGACGGCGAACGGCAACGGCGTCCGCCCGCGCGGTCCAGGTGCGGCTGCCGCCTCCGGTGGTCTCGCCGCCGCCCGTGCCGCCGCCGCGAACGCCGCCAGGTTGGGTGGCGCCCGCGCCGGTGCCGCCGGGCTGTCCGCGCCGGCCGGAACGACACCCAAAGCAACGGGAACGACACCCAAAGCAAACAACCCGACGCCGAAAGCCCACGGCCCGACGCCGAACGCAAACAGCACGACGCCGAGGGCGAACGGCACGACGCCGAAGGCGACGCCCGGGGGCTGGTCGGACGGGTCACCGGCGGAGGAGCCGCCGTACGACCCCGAGTACGACGGCCCGGTCCGGGGGGTCGCGGCGTACGAGGGCTTCGATCCGGGTGACGAGCCGCTCGACGACGTGATCGACGAGAAGACCGCGCGGGAGAGCAGCGAGCAGCAGGCCGTACGGCTGCTCCAGGAGGCGTTCGGGGCGGAGAAGATCGGCGAGGCCTGACCCGCCGTCCGCGCGGACCGCGCTGCCGCCCACTACGCTGAGCGGGCGAAAACCGACGACCCGAGGAGCCGGCCGTGCGTCCTGGTGGACAGCCGAACATGCAGCAGATCATGAAGCAGGCCCAGAAGATGCAGCAGCAGGTCGCGCAGGCGCAGGCCGAGCTGGCTGCGGCCGAGCTGACCGGCACCGCGGGCGGTGGCCTGGTGACCGTGACGGTGACGGGGCTCGGCGAGTACAAGTCGGTCAAGATCGACCCGAAGGCGGTCGACCCGGAGGACTTGGAGACGCTGGAGGATCTGGTGCTCGCGGCCCTGCACAACGCCGCCGAGGCGCAGCGCGAGCTGACCGAGCAGAAGATGGGACCGGCCACGGGTGGTCTCGGCGGCCTGGGCCTGCCGGGGTTCTGATTCCGTGTACGAAGGTGCCATCCAGGACCTGATCGACGAGCTGGGGCGGCTGCCGGGCGTGGGCCCGAAGAGCGCCCAGCGGATCGCTTTCCACATCTTGTCCACAGACCCGGCCGACGTGAACCGGCTGGCCACCGCGCTGCGCAAGGTCAAGGAGCTGGTCCGGTTCTGCACGACCTGCTTCAACGTGGCCGAGTCGGAGCAGTGCCGGATCTGCCGCGACCCGCGGCGCACCAATGAGGTGCTGTGCGTGGTCGAGGAACCCAAGGACATCGTGGCGATCGAGCGTACGGGCGAGTTCCGGGGGCGCTATCACGTTCTGGGCGGGGCCATCAATCCGCTGGAGGGGATCGGTCCGGACAACCTGCGCATCCGCGAGCTGCTGGCGCGGCTGGGCACGGGCGAGGTCAAGGAGTTGATCCTGGCCACCGACCCGAACACCGAGGGGGAGGCCACGGCGACGTACCTGGCGCTGATGGTCAAGCCGATGGGCGTCGCGGTGAGCCGGCTGGCCAGCGGCTTGCCGGTGGGCGGTGACTTGGAGTATGCGGATGAGATCACGCTGGGTCGTGCGTTCGAGGGCCGCCGGGCCGTCTGAGATTCCTCCCCGTTACGTCCATTTCGCTTCCTAGCAGGCCATCTACGCGATACCGTCCGTTTGGAACGCGCGGAGGTCACGATGGCGTCACGGTGGAGACACGGAACTGACCGTGTAGACCATGCAGCCTTGACCCCGGCCAAGCTGTAGGTGAATGTTCCTAGCGATGGCGGCACACCCGCCGTCGAGTGCCTTCGGAAACCCGGCCGGACCTGGCAGGGATTCGAGGGTCGGCACTCGAGGCTTGCGATAACCGATCGGTTGCCGGGCGCTGCGGGAGCCATCGCATCCGGTCGGCGGCGTAGTCGGACGGGTGCTGTGGTCCGGGCTTCGGTGGCCGGGGAAGGACCGGCGTAGATGTCGATCGGCCCAGAGGCGACCACCGAGCAGTTAACCTCCTCGGACGGCGCCGCGCGGGAGCCTGGCGAGAAGGCGATCGCGGGTCGTTCGCTCAAGCAGATCGCCTGGCGCCGGCTCAAGAAGGACAAGGTCGCGATGGCCGGCGGCGTCGTCGTGGTCTTCCTGACCTTCATCGCGGTGATCGCCCCGCTGCTGACCAAGTGGTTCGGCCACCCGATCGATGAGTTCCACATCGACAAGATCGACCCCACGTTCGGGACGCCGATCGGCCCGTGGGGCGGTATCAGCTCGGACTTCCTCCTCGGTGTCGAGCCGACGTCGGGCCGCGACGTGTTCAGCCGGATCGTGTACGGCGCGCAGACCTCCCTGTCGGTCGCCTTCCTCTCCGCCTTCTTCTCCACGCTGCTGGGCGTACTGTTCGGCCTGTCCGCGGGCTACCTCGGCGGCTGGGTCGACTCGGCGATCAGCCGGGTGATGGACTTCCTCCTCGCGTTCCCCCAGCTGCTGTTCGCGATCGCGCTGGTCTCGGTGCTGCCGGACACGATGTTCGGCCTGGGCGACCGCTGGTCGCGGGTCGGCATCCTCGTCGTGGTCATCGGCTTCTTCGGCTGGCCGTACATCGGCCGCATCGTCCGTGGGCAGACGCTGTCGCTGCGTGAGCGCGAGTTCGTCGAGGCGTCCAAGAGCCTCGGCGCCCGCTCGCCGCGGATCCTGTTCAAGGAGCTGCTGCCCAACCTGGCGGCGCCGATCCTCGTCTACACGACGCTGATCATCCCGACCAACATCCTGACCGAGGCCGCGCTGAGCTTCCTCGGCGTCGGTATCCCGCCGCCGTGGCCCTCCTGGGGCGGCATGCTGTCGGACGCGATCGCCACGTACCAGTCCGACCCGATGTACATGATCGTTCCGGGCATGATGATCTTCATTACCGTGCTGGCCTTCAACCTCTTCGGTGACGGCCTGCGCGATGCGCTCGACCCGAAGGCCCGGTGACACCGCCGGCCCGGTGACCGCCGGGCCGGCGGCCATCGCACGATCCGCGGCGCCGCGAGGTTCCGCTGTTCAAGAAACTAGGAGGACAGGTGGCTAGTAAGGCGAGGGTGGTGGCGGCTGCAGGTATGGCCGTCGCTGTGGGTCTCACCACCGCCGCGTGCGGTGGCGGGTCCAGCGACAAGAACGGCAGCACCACCACCACCGGCAAGACTGCATACAACGCGGCCACGACCTCGGTCGTGAACCCGGGTACCGCCAAGGGCGGCACGCTCGAACTCTGGAGCGCCCAGGACGCCGACTCGTGGGACCCGGTCCGCGGGTACTACGCCTTCGTGTGGAACCTCAACCGGCTCTACACCCGCAAGCTCATGGACTACGCGGGCGCGGTGGGCAAGGACGGCCTGAAGCTCCAGCCCGACCTGGCCGCGGCCGAGCCGGAGATCAGCGCGGACAAGAAGACCTACACCTTCAAGCTGAAGCCGGGCATCAAGTTCGACGACGGCACGCCGATCACCTCCAAGGACATCAAGTACGGCGTGGAGCGCGTGTTCGCGCAGGACGTCGTCCCCGGTGGCCCGGTGTACCTGATCGACCTGCTCGACCCGAAGCACGAGTACAAGGGCCCGTACAAGGACACCGACCCGAACAAGCTGGGTCTGAAGTCCGTCGAGACGCCCGACGACTCGACGATCGTCTTCAAGCTGGCCAAGCAGTTCGCGGACTTCCCGTACCTGCTGGCCATGCCGGGCGCCGGCCCGGTGCCGCAGAAGCGGGACACCGGCGCGCAGTACGGCAAGAAGCCCGCCTCCTCCGGCCCGTACATGATCGAGTCGTACGACCCGGGCAAGAGCGTCAAGTGGGTCCGCAACCCCAACTGGGACCAGTCGACCGACACGATCCGCAAGGCTCTGCCGGACGCGATCAACCTGACGATCACCACCAACGCCGATGACCTGGACAGCCGCCTGATCGCCGGCACCGCGGACCTCGACGTCGGCCAGACCGGTGTGCAGGCCGCGGCCCGCGCGAAGATCCTGCAGGACCCGAACCTGCGGGCCAACGCGGACACCCCGATCACCGGCTTCATCCGGTACGCGGCGATCGGCCAGAAGGTCGCGCCGTTCGACAACGTCGAGTGCCGCAAGGCCGTCATGTACGCCGCCGACCCGACCGCGCTGCAGGCCGCGCGGGGTGGCCCGGTGGCCGGTGGCGACATCGGCACGAACATGCTGCCCCCGAACATCGGTGGCGCGGACCCGTCGTACGACCCGTACGGCCGGGCCCAGGGCAAGCCGCAGGTCGACAAGGCGAAGGCGGCCCTGCAGGCGTGTGGCAAGCCGACCGGGTTCAACACGGTCATCGCGGTCCGCAACAACAAGCCGGCCGAGATCAAGACCGCCGAGGCGCTGCAGGCGTCGCTCAAGACCGTCGGCATCAACGCCAAGATCGACCAGTACGACGGTGCCCAGATCGCGTCCGTCGTCGGCTCGCCCGACAACGCGCACAAGAAGGGCTACGGCATCATGATCGCCGGCTGGGGTGCCGACTGGCCCTCCGGTACCGGTTACCTGCAGGCGTTGGTCGACGGCCGGTTCATCCTGCCGAACGGCAACTTCAACCTGCCGGAGATCAACGACCCGGCGATCAACGGCCTGTTCGACCAGGCCGCGCAGGAGACCGACCTGACCAAGGCGTACGGCCTGTACAACCAGATCAACACCAAGGTCATGGAAGGCGCGTACTACCTGCCGTTCGTCTTCGACAAGGCGCTCAACTACCGCAACCCGCGGCTGACGAACGTCTACGTCCACGACGCCTTCGGCATGGTGGACTTCCAGGCCCTGGGCGTCAGCGCCGGCAAGTAGCAGCATCCCCGCCCGCACGCACGTGCCGGGAAGAACGAAGGGCAGGTGAAGGCCGCCCGCAGTGGGCGGGCGTCGGTCCCACAAGGATCGGCGCCCGCCCGCTGTTCGGCCGAACGTCGTGTTGGCATACATCATTCGGCGCCTCCTCAACGCCGTACTCACGTTGCTCGTGGTCACGCTGGTGACGTTCGGGATCTTCTTCATGGTCCCGAAGATCACCGGAAGCGACCCGGCGCTGCTCTACATCGGCAAGACCGCCGACGCGGTCTCCGTGGAGGGCATCCGGACCAAGCTGGGTCTGGCCGACCCCGTGATCGTGCAGTACGGCAAGTTCCTGAAGGGGCTCGTCGTGGGCCGCGACTACGCCAACGGCCCGGACGTCACACACTGCCCGGCACCGTGCATGGGGTACTCGTTCAAGACCGACGAGGAGGTCACCCCCAAGCTGCTCGGTGACCTCCCGGTCACCATCTCGCTGGCCATCGGCGCGGCCGTCATCTGGCTGATCATGGGAGTCGGCGCCGGTGTCATCTCGGCGCTGCGAAAAGGCAGCCTGCTGGACCGGGCGGTGATGTCCACCGCGCTGGCGGGCGTCTCGATGCCGATCTACTTCACCGCGCTGCTCTCCTCGGCCATCTTCGTGTACTGGCTGGAGTGGCTACCGAATCCGGCCTACACCCCGTTCACGGAGAATCCGGTGCAGTGGGCGTCCGGCCTGATCCTGCCGTGGATCACTCTGGCGTTCCTGTTCGCCGCGACCTACGCCCGGCTCACCCGTGCCAACATGCTGGAGACCCTGGGTGAGGACTACATCCGTACGGCGCGGGCCAAGGGCCTGCGGGAGCGCTCGGTGATCAGCAAGCACGCGCTGCGCTCGGGCCTCACCCCGATCATCACCATCTTCGGTCTGGACCTGGGTGCGCTGCTCGGCGGCGCCATCCTCACCGAGACCGCGTTCAACCTGCACGGGATCGGCCTGCAGGCGCTCACCGCGATCCGGGGCAACGACCTGCCGATCATCATCGGGGTCACCCTGATCGCCGCGTTCTTCATCGTCATCATCAACCTGATCGTGGACTTGCTCTACGGCGTCATCGACCCGCGCGTGCGGCTGAGCTGAGGGGGAGGACCACATGTCGATCGACTCGCTGGCCGGCGCTGCCCGCCCGGCCCACCAGGCAGGCCGCCCGTACCTGGAGATCAAGGACCTGATGGTCCGGTTCGAGACCGACGACGGCATCGTCAAGGCCGTGTCGGATTCCTCGTTCGCCGTGGACCGCGGCCGCACCCTCGGCATCGTGGGCGAGTCCGGCTCCGGCAAGAGCGTCACGTCGCTGGCCATCCTCGGCCTGCACCGCACGCGCAGCAACGCCAAGGTGTCCGGCCAGATCTGGCTGGACAACCAGGAGCTGGTCACGGCCACCGACGAGCAGGTGCGCAACCTGCGCGGCGGCAAGATGTCGATGATCTTCCAGGATCCGCTGAGCGCGATGCACCCGTACTTCACGGTCGGGTCGCAGATCGTCGAGGCGTACCGGGTGCACAACCCCAAGGCCAGCAAGAAGGAGGCGCGTACCCGCGCCATCGACATGCTGGCCCGGGTCGGCATCCCGCAGCCCGAGCGGCGTTTCAACGACTACGCGCACCAGTTCTCCGGCGGTATGCGCCAGCGCGCGATGATCGCGATGGCGCTGGTCAACGACCCGTCGCTGCTCATCGCGGACGAGCCGACCACGGCCCTGGACGTGACTGTCCAGGCCCAGATCCTGGACCTCATCCGGGACCTGCAGGAGGAGTTCGGCTCCGCCGTCATCATGATCACCCACGACCTCGGGGTCGTGGCCGAGCTCGCCGACGACGTCATCGTCATGTACGGCGGGAAGATCATCGAGCGCGGTCCGGCGCACGCCGTCTTCGAGCAGCCGCAGCACCCGTACACGTGGGGTCTCCTCGGGTCGATGCCTCGCCTCGACCGTGACCTGCGTGAGCGCCTGAACCCGGTCAAGGGTTCGCCGCCCAGCCTGATCAACCTGCCCTCGGGCTGCGCCTTCCACCCGCGGTGCCCATACGCCGGGCTGAACGGCGACCGGTCGTTCACCGAGGTGCCGGTGCTGCGCGGCGGTCACCACGCGGCCGCGTGCCACCTGTCGCCGGAGCAGCGCTGGGAACTCTTCCAGCGCGACGTGGCGCCGAACCTGTGAGCGGGAGTGACAAGACGATGAGCGAGAACCTGCTCGAAGTGACGGGCCTGCAGAAGCACTTCCCGATCACGAAGGGTCTGTTCAAGCGCCAGGTCGGCGCGGTGCGCGCGGTCGACGGCATCGACCTGGCCGTGCGCGCTGGCGAGACGCTGGGCGTGGTCGGCGAGTCCGGGTGCGGCAAGTCCACGGCGGGCCGGCTGTTCACCCGGATCCTGGAGCCCACGGGCGGCCGGATCACCTTCGAGGGCCGGGACGTCTCGCACCTGTCCACGGCCGCGCTGCGCCCGTTCCGCCGCGACGTGCAGATGATCTTCCAGGACCCGTACTCGTCGCTGAACCCGCGGCACACCGTCGGCTCGATCATCTCGGCGCCGCTGCAGATCCAGAAGATCCCGACGCCGCAGGGCACCAAGAAGGCCGTGCAGGAGCTGCTCGAACTCGTCGGCCTCAACCCGGAGCACTACAACCGGTACCCGCACGAGTTCTCCGGCGGCCAGCGCCAGCGCATCGGCATCGCCCGGGCGCTCGCGCTGCGGCCCAAGCTCATCGTCGCGGACGAGCCCGTCTCCGCCCTGGACGTGTCGATCCAGGCGCAGGTCGTCAACCTGCTCGACGACCTGCAGAGCGAGTTCGACCTCACGTACGTCTTCATCGCGCACGACCTGTCCGTGGTGCGGCACATCTCCGACCGGGTCGCGGTCATGTACCTGGGCAAGGTCGTGGAGATCGCCGAACGGGACGCCCTGTACGCGAGCCCGCGGCACCCGTACACGGTGGCCCTGATGTCTGCCGTGCCGGTGCCGGACCCGAGCCGCCGCGATCGCGCGCAGCGCAACCGGGTGCTGCTCACCGGCGACGTGCCGAGCCCGATCAACCCGCCGTCCGGCTGCCGGTTCCGGACCAGGTGCTGGAAGGCGCAGGAGATCTGCGCGACGGAGGAGCCGCCGCTGGTGCCCCGCGCGGGTGACCCGGCGTCGCACCAGACCGCCTGCCACTTCCCGGTGGTCGAGGGGGAGGCCGTGCAGGGGCGGAGCCCGGCGGGCGCCTCCGCCTGACGCGTTCTAGCGCTGCGGCTGCCGATCCCCGGTGGGATTGGCAGCCGCTTGCTCGTCAGGGGGTAGCGGGCGGGGTACTTCGCCCGCAGATGGTTAGCCCTGTGGGCGGTGGAGCAGGCCGAGTGCGATCGCGTGCACTGCGGGGAGGTCGGCCGGGTCGCTCAGGCGTGTGCGGCCGCCCGTGATCACGTACCACTCGTCGGCGTCCTTGTACTGCACGTGCAGGGTGACCTCGTCGCCTGACAATTCGGTGCGCAGGGTCAGGTCGCCGGTGACGACGCCGACCTCGTCGGTCATCACACCGCCGGGTCCGGCGGTGAAGTCGGCGGTCCGGCTGGCAGTCGCGGAGGGGTCGGCGGTTGGCGCCGGACTGGCGCTGGTGGCTGGGTTGGCGGTGGTGGCTGGGCTGGCGGTGGCTGGGCTGGCGGCGGTCGTCGGGCTGGCAGGGGTGGCGGCGGGGTTGGCCGGGTCGGACATCAGCAGGTCTCCAGCATGTCGGCTAGGGCGGCCTTCTCGGCCGAGGTGACGGTCAGCTTCCAGTGACTCTTCACCGCTACCCAATCCTGCGCGTACTCGCACCAGTTCTCGCGGGCCGGAGGCTTCCAGGTCGATGGATCCTGGTCGCCCTTCGCCCGGTTGGAGCCCTGCGACACCGCGACGAGCTGCGGGTCGTCCAGGTCGTTCGCGAACTGCTCCCGCTGCGGGGTGCTCCACGCGGACGCGCCGGAGCGCCACGCGTTGGCCAACGGTACGACGTGGTCGATGTCGACCTGGGCCGGCGTGTCGATCACCTTGCCGTCGTACACGCTGGTCCAGCTGCCTCCGACGACGTTGCACCCCGAGGTCTTGACGTTGGTGCCGTCGCGCTTGAGGACCGAGTCGCGGACGTCGCAGTTGGCGCCGGTCGACTGCCAGTGCGGGAACTTTGCCCGGCTGTAGCCGCGCATCGAGCCCGGGGCAGCCACGGTGAGCGCGTCGAGCTGCTGCGCCGCTTCCTTCGCCGTCCCGGGCGCGCGGCCGGTCGAGTCGGGATCACCGGCGGCCGGATTGCCGGGCGTGACGGTGCAGCCGCTGATGGCGCCGATGACAAGGGCGACGGTGGCGATCGAGAGGGCAGCGCGGGGGATGACGGCGCGGGGGGACACGCGGCCATCGTATGAGCGCGACGCCCGACTGGTCGGCATCGTCACCTTTGCCGGGACCATTCGGCGCGCCATCGCCCGATGACCCCGCCGCGCCGTCGCCCGGTTACGCGACCGTGCCGTCGCCCGGTTTCGCCGTCGCCCCGGGCCGGTTTCGCCGTCGTGCTGTAGGTCTTTGAGGACTTCGGGTCAGGTGCTCGCCTGATGTCTTCAAGATCTGGGGGGGTGTGGCTGCCAGTACGGCGTGGAGGGCGGCGGCACGCACCATTGCTGCGTGCCGCCGCTGTGGCCGTGGTCAGCGGACCCGGTTGACCGCGCTGGTCAGCGCCTTGATCGAGGCGGTGACGATGTTGGCGTCCAGCCCGACACCCCACACCGTGGTGTCGCCGACCTCGCACTCGACGTACGCGGCGGCCTGGGCGTCGCCACCCGAGGACAGCGCGTGCTCGTGGTAGTCGAGCACGCGGACCTGCACGTCCAGCGGCTTCAGCGCCTGCACGTACGCATCGATCGGGCCGTTGCCGACGCCCAGCAGCGCCCGCCGCGCCCCGCGGTGCATGACCTCGGCATCGATCTCGACCTTGCCGTCCACCGTGGCGGTCGAGTAGCGCTCCAGCCCGACGATGCCGAACTCCTGGTGGTCGACCAGGTACTCGGCCGCGAAGATGTCCCACATCTGCTGCGGGGAGATCTCGCCGCCCTCGACGTCGGTGACGTGCTGCACCACGCCGGAGAACTCGATCTGCAGCCGCCGCGGCAGGTCGAGCTTGTGCTCCTCCTTCATGATGTACGCCACCCCGCCCTTGCCGGACTGCGAGTTCACCCGGATGACGGCCTCGTAGTTGCGGCCCAGGTCCTTCGGGTCGATCGGCAGATACGGCACGCCCCACTCGAAGTCGTCCACCCGCTTGCCGGCCTCGTCCGCGTCGGCCTGCAGGGCGCCGAAGCCCTTCTTGATGGCGTCCTGGTGCGAGCCGGAGAACGACGTGTAGACCAGGTCACCCACGTACGGGTGGCGCTCGTGGACGGGGAGCTGGTTGCAGTACTCGACGGCGCGCTTGATCTCGTCGATGTCCGAGAAGTTGATCATCGGGTCGATGCCCTGGGAGAACATGTTCAGCCCCAGCGTCACCAGGTCGACGTTGCCGGTGCGCTCGCCGTTGCCGAACAGGCAGCCCTCGATCCGGTCGGCGCCGGCCAGCAGGCCCAGCTCGGCGGCGGCCACGCCGGTGCCACGGTCGTTGTGCGGGTGCAGGCTCAGCACCACGCTGTCGCGGCGGGGCAGGTTGCGGTGCATCCACTCGATCGAGTCGGCGTACACGTTGGGGGTGGCCATCTCGACGGTGGCGGGCAGGTTGATGATCAGCGGCCGGGCCGGGGTGGGGTCGATGACGTCGATGACCTTCGAGCAGATCTCCAGCGCGTAGTCCAGCTCGGTGCCCGTGTACGACTCGGGGGAGTACTCGTAGAAGATCTCCGTGTCCGGGGTGTAGATCTCCGCGTACTTCTGGCACAGCCGGGCGCCGCTGGTGGCGATGTCCGTGATCCCGTCCTTGTCCAGGCCGAACACCACGCGGCGCTGGAGGATCGACGTGGAGTTGTAGAAGTGCACGATCGCGCGCCTGGCTCCGCGCAGCGAGTCGAACGTCCGGTCGATCAGGTGCTCGCGGCACTGCACCAGGACCTGGATGGTCACGTCGTCCGGGATCAGGTCCTGCTCGATGAGCTGGCGGACGAAGTCGTAGTCGGTCTGGCTGGCGGCCGGGAAGCCGACCTCGATCTCCTTGTAGCCCATCTGCACCAGCAGCTGGAACATGCGCCGCTTGCGCTCGGGCGACATCGGGTCGATCAGGGCCTGGTTGCCGTCGCGCAGGTCCACCGCACACCAGCGGGGTGCGGCCTCGATCCGGCGGCCGGGCCAGCGGCGGTCGGGCAGATCAACGGCAAACTGATTCAGGTACGGGCGATAGCGGTGGAACGGCATCGCGCTGGGGCGCTGCCGGGCGATCGGATCATCGGAGACGTCGGACGACATGGGTGTGCTCCTCAGGTCAGCGGGTGCGAGGTGGAAAACGCCAACGGCCGACCGGCGCGCGTCAACTCCGCGACGAGGTGCCGGCCAGGGATGGGGCCTCGTCGCGGCAGCGAAGAAGGAGCGCATACCACATGTCGCAGATGACCCTACGTGATCAATTCGGTCATCGCTAACTCTACGCCCGGATCGTGGGACCCCGACCGTTCACTCGACAGTGTTGGCTGAGCGCCCACTCACCTGGACGGAACGAGGCTCGGCGGGATCGACGGGGGTGGCGGGGGCGCGGCCATCCCCAGCGGGTCGCCGGCGCGTACCGGTCCGGGCAGTTGCACCCGGGGCGGCGGGGCGGCGGGCGCGCCGGTGAGCACGATCTGGCCGAAGCCCAGCCGGGCGGCGGTGAGCAGCCCGTCGTCGGCGTAGCAGTAGATCCCCACGTCGAAGGTGGCGTTCAGCGACGCCGAGATCGTGTCCACCGCGAAGCACCGGCCCCGCGCACCGGTCAGCGGGCTGGCCGGGGTCACCGAGAGCGCGGCGCGGCGGTCCGTGAAGACGCTCAGCCACTGCCGGAAGACCCGCTGCACCTTCGGATCGTACGGGCGGGGGATCCGGTCACCCGGGTCGCCGAGGCGTACGCAGGAGGAGACCACGGGCTGGGTCGGCGACGGCAGCGAGCACTGGTACAACCCGGCCGCGGTCTGCACGATCGAGACGTCCGCGGTGCCGCCGAGCGCCCCGCCGGGGATGTCGACCCGCCAGCTGCCGTCGGTCGCCACGGTGACCACGATGTCGCGCGGGGCCTGGCCGGGCGCGGTGTACCGGTACAGCGCCGCGTACCGGTGGTCCTGGGCCAGGGCGGCGCGCGCCGCGAGGTCGGCCCGTGCGGCGCCGGGGTCGGGCAGCGCTTCGGTGGGCGCCGAGGGGCTCGGGGGCGGCGTCGCCGGGGCCGCGTCGCCGCCGCAGGCGGTGACGCCGACGGCGAGCAGGGCGGCGGTCAACGCGGACAAACCGCGCCGAACAACGGGGGTGGGACGCACCGCGACATTCTCGCCTCCGGGGGCCGTAACCCCGGCCGTACGGGCGGATCCGTCCCCGGCGTGTCGTACCGACGGCCGGATTCTGGGATCGCCTGTCGAAGTGTGAGACGGCCGCGGCTAGGCTGGTCCGGACCTGAACGGCGCCGCCGACCCCGGCGGCGCCCGCACGTACGCCGCTGGAGGGAGTCGTTCGCCGTGGGGCTCGTGGTGCAGAAGTACGGCGGTTCCTCCGTCGGCGACGCCGAGCGCATCAAGCGCGTGGCCGAGCGGATCGTGGACGCCCGCAAGGCGGGCCACGACGTGGTCGTCGTCGTGTCCGCCATGGGCGACACCACCGACAACCTGCTCGACCTCGCGAACCAGGTCAGCCCGCTGCCCCCCGGCCGGGAACTGGACATGCTGCTCACGGCGGGCGAGCGCATCTCGATGGCGCTGCTGGCGATGGCGATCCACAACCTGGGCTACGAGGCGCGCTCGTACACGGGCTCGCAGGCCGGGGTGCTGACCACCTCGGTGCACGGCAAGGCCCGGATCATCGACGTGACCCCGGGGCGGCTGCGTACCGCGCTGGACGAGGGTGCGATCGCGATCGTCGCCGGCTTCCAGGGCGTCAGCCAGGACACCAAGGACATCACCACGCTCGGCCGCGGCGGTTCGGACACGACCGCGGTGGCCCTGGCGGCGGCGCTGCGCGCGGACGTCTGCGAGATCTACACCGACGTCGACGGCGTCTTCACCGCCGACCCGCGCATCGTCTCGAACGCCCGGCACATCGGCAAGATCACCTACGAGGAGATGCTGGAGCTCGCCGCGGGCGGGGCGAAGGTGCTGATGTTGCGATGCGTGGAATACGCCCGCCGGTTCGGCGTGCCGATCCACGTACGCTCGTCCTACTCCAGCAAGCCAGGCACGTTGGTCACCGGATCGATGGAGGATCCTTCCGTGGAACAGGCGCTCATCACCGGTGTGGCCCACGACCGCAGCGAAGCGAAGATCACGATCGTCGGGGTGCCCGACGAGCCGGGCGCGGCGGGCCGCATCTTCAACACGGTGGCCAACGCCGAGATCAACATCGACATGATCGTGCAGAACGTGTCGACCGAGGGCACCGGCCGTACGGATATCTCCTTCACCCTGCCCAAGGCCGACGGCCCGGGCGCGATGGCGGCGCTGAACAAGATCCAGGATTCGATCAAGTTCAAGAGCCTGCTCTTCGACGACCACGTCGGCAAGGTGTCGCTGATCGGCGCCGGCATGCGCTCGCACCCGGGTGTGGCCGCGCAGTTCTTCGCCTGCATCGGTGAGGCCGGGGTGAACATCGAGATGATCTCCACCTCGGAGATCCGGGTGTCCGTGGTGTGCCGCGACACCGACCTCGACACCGCGGTGCGGGCGGTCCACGAGCAGTTCGAGCTGGGCGGCGACGAGCAGGCGGTGGTCTACGCCGGCACCGGACGGTAGGCCCGGCATGGCAGAAGTGCGCTGATCGTGGCGGCGCCCACGCTCGCGGTCGTCGGAGCCACCGGCTCCGTCGGCACGGTCATGCTCGAACTGCTCTCGTCGCGGCGCAACGTCTGGGGCGAGATCAGGCTCATCGCGTCCGCCTCCTCCGCCGGTAGGGAGCTGACCTGCCGGGGCGAGTCCCTGGTGGTGCGGGAGTTGACCCCGGAGGCGTTCGACGGCGTCGACGTGGCGATGTTCGACGTGCCCGACGAGGTGTCGCTGGAGTGGGCGCCGGTCGCGGTCGCCCGGGGTGCGGTCGTGGTGGACAACTCGGCCGCGTACCGGATGGAGCCCGACGTCCCGCTCGTGGTGCCCGAGGTCAACCAGGAGGTGCTGGAGCACCGGCCGCGCGGCATCGTCTCGAACGCCAACTGCACCACCATGGCGATGATCATGGCGATCGCCCCGCTGCACCGCGAGTACGGCCTGCGCGAGCTGGTGCTGGCGTCGTACCAGGCGGTGTCCGGGGCCGGGCAGATCGGCGTGGACGTCCTGCACGACCAGCTCAGCAAGGTGGCCGGGGACCGGGCGCTCGGCTCGCGGCCCGGCAACGTGCGCCAGGCGGTCGGCGACGACCTCGGCCCCTTTCCGGCGCCGCTGGCGCTCAACGTGGTGCCGTGGTCCGGGGACCTGGCCCAGTGGGGCTGGTCGTCCGAGGAACTCAAGATGCGCAACGAGTCGCGCAAGATCCTCGGCCTGCCCGACCTGAAGGTGTCGGCCACCTGCGTACGGGTGCCCGTGGTCACCGGTCACTCGATCGCCGTGCACGCGGTCTTCGCGGCCGAGCTGGACGCGGACGGCGCCCGCGACGTACTGCGGCACGCGCCCGGGGTGATCGTGGTCGACGACCCGGAGGCGGGCGAGTTCCCGATGCCGATCGACGCCGTGGGCACGGACCCGTCCTGGGTGGGACGGATCCGCCGGGCCATCGACGACCCGCGGGCGCTGGATCTCTTCGTCACGGGCGACAACATGCGCAAGGGCGCCGCCCTCAACACGGTGCAGATCGCCGAGCTGCTGGCCGCCGACCTGTAGCGCCGGCTGCGGGCGGCCCGTAGCGCCGGCTGCGGGCGGGCCTATAGGGCCAGTTGTGGGCGGGCCGGGACGCCCACGACCGCCGGTCCGACGCCGCGCGCAGGGAGCTGGTGCGGCACTGGGTGGGGCAGCACCAACGACTCGAGCGGTGGGGCCACGGCCGGGCGGTTGTTGAGCTGGATCAGCCGGGCGGCGCGGGCCAGCGAGCCGGTCTCGCCGTCGCGGAATCCGTCACGGTATCCCTTCTCGTACCGTTCGCCGCGGCCCAGCGCGCGGCCGAGCGCGAAACACGACGACCCGGCGAGGGCGATGACGAACAGAAACGCGAAGGGGGTCACGACACTCCTTTCAGGGCCTCATCGTCTATGGGTCGCAAATTACTCTAAACAGGACAAGGTGCAAGGGCGGTCCGGGGCAAGTACGCCTTCGGGTGACCGTCCGCCGGGCGGCCCGCCGGGGTGACCATGGTCCGCGCCGACCCGCCGGGCGCCCCGGATGCGCGGTCGTTCGCCGCGCCTGCCAGGCTGTGACCTCATGACCGACACCGACCTCGCCCGGCAGGTACGCGACGTCAGCCGGCTGACCGGCGAATTCGTCCTGCGCTCCGGCCGAACCGCCACGGAATACTTCGACAAGTACCAGTTCGAGTCCGACCCCGAGCTGCTCGACCGGCTCGCCGAGCGGCTCGCGGTCCTCATCCCCGAGGGCACAGAGGTGCTGGCCGGCCTGGAGATGGGCGGGATCGCGGTCGTCACCGCGCTCGGCCGGCACGCCAAGCTGCCGTGCGCGTTCGTGCGCAAGCAGGCCAAGGCGTACGGCACGGCCCGGCTGGCCGAGGGCGCCGAGGTCGCCGGCCGGCGGGTGCTCGTCGTCGAGGACGTCGTCACCTCCGGTGGCCAGGTGGTGATCTCCACGGAGGAACTGCGCAGGCTGGGCGCCCACGTGGACCACGCGGTGTGCGTCATCGACCGGCAGGAGGGCGGGACCGAAGCGCTCGCCAAGGCCGGCATCATGCTGCGGGCCCTGCTCACCCGCGCCGACCTCGAAGCGGCGGCGGCCTGACCGGTCCCTTCCCGCGCGGGGCGCTCAACGGTGCGCCCGCGCGGGGGCGGAGGTCACCCCCAGCAGCTCCATCACCCCGGCGACCCGCAACACCCGCTCGACGATCCCGTGGGTGTTCACCACCTGGTACGCGCATCCGTGGCGGGACGCCGCGACATGCCCCTCGAGCAGGGACCGGACGCCCGCGGCCGCCAGCAGCGAGACCTGCCGCAGGTCGATGACGAGGGTGGTGACCCCCGGCTGCCCGACGGTGCCGGCGATGGCGTCGGTGAGTGCGGCGCTGACGTCACTGTCGATCTCTCCACGGACCACGAGCCGGGCGACCCCGTCACCGTCGTCGTGCTTACGCACTCCAAACGGGCTCGTCATCCGCACCCTCCCGATCAGTCCCACCCCAGTAACCGAGCGGAAACCCCATCCTGCACCCGGATCCGCCGTACACCCTGCAGGCGTCACCCGGACGTGGGACCCGCATGGACCGGCCGGGTGACGGCGGGGGTCGGTGATCAACCGGCCGGATCCGGCTCATTCGCCACCGCCTCACCCACGCACAGTGGTCAAGAACGCGCCGTCACGACCGATGAGAGGGCCGACACTGTTCATTTCCCCGATGAGGTCCAGGCTTATGACTGCCGCCGCCGCAAAGAAGCCCGGTAAGCGACCGGGGGTGATCACCCGCTTCATCCTCAACCGCCCCCTGTACCACAAGATCATGTTGATCGTGGTGGTGCTGGCGGTTGTGGGCGCGGGCGTCGGGATCTTCGCGATCGTGCAGATGTCGCGGCTGAGCACCCTGGCCCAGCAGATGTACTCCCGAAGCGTAGTCCCCAGTCAGCAGCTCGGCAGGATCGCCGTGGACATCGGCGACATGCGCTCTCTGGTGCTGAACCACGCGCTGTCCAAGAGCAATTCCGCGATGACCCAGTACGAGCAGGCCATGAAGGCCGGCGACGTGACCTTCAACAAGGACGTCGCGGAGTACCGGAAGACGACCGTCAACAGCGCCCGGCTCGACCTGCTGGTGGCGGCGTGGCAGCGCTACCGCACGGTGCGGGACACGAACTTCATCCCGTCCAGCCGCAACAAATTCGATGTCTCGGCGATCCGTGACCATTCCCTCAACCCGGTCGCCGAATCGGCGATGTCCGAGCTGGATTTTCTCCTCCTCGAGGAGAACGAGGCGGCGACCGCCGCCGCCGCCGACGCGCGGGCCCGGTACACGACCGCGCGCACCGTGACGGTGGTGATCCTGGTGGTCGGGCTCGCCCTCGCGACGGTTTTCGGGCTGCTGGTGGCGCGTGGGGTGTCCCGGCGCGTGCGGGCCCTGTCGGGCGTGATCCGCAACATCGCCGACGGCGACCTGACGTGCTCGGCGAACGCGGACGCGGCGGACGAGATCGGCATCATGGCGGGTGAGCTGGACCGGGCCGCCGGCACCCTGCGGGCCACGATCGGCCAGATCGGCGGCAGCAGCCAGAGCCTGGCCGGTACGGCCCAGCAGATGGCCTCGGTCAGCGCCCGGATGGCGGTCGACGCCGAGCAGGCCAGCTCGCGGGCTGAGCTGGTGTCGTCGGCGGCCCTGCAGGTCTCGGCGAACGTGGACACCGTCGCGGTGGCCGCCGAGGAGATGACCGCCTCGATCCGTGAGATCGCGGGCAGCGCCACCGACGCGGCGGAGATCGCCCGGGGCGCGGTCGAGGTGGCCCAGGCCGCCAACGCGACCGTCGCGAAGCTGGGTGTGTCCTCGACCGAGGTGGGCAACATCGTCAAGGTGATCACGTCGATCGCGGAACAGACGAACCTGCTGGCGCTGAACGCCACCATCGAGGCGGCCCGGGCCGGCGAGGCGGGCAAGGGTTTCGCCGTGGTCGCCTCCGAGGTCAAGGACCTCGCCCAGGAGACGGCCAAGGCCACCGAGGAGATCTCCCAGCGGATCCAGGCGATCCAGACCGACACCGACGCGGCGGTCAGCGCGATCGGGGAGATCGCCGCGGTCATCGAACGGATCAACACGTACTCCGACACGATCGCGTCGGCCGTGGAGGAGCAGACCGCCACGACCAGCGAGATCGGCCGCAACGTGGGCGAGGCCGCCGCCGGGACCACGAACATCACCGAGACCATCGCCGGGGTCGCCGAGGTGGCACAGAACACCACGGCCGGAGTGAGCGAGGCCAACCGTACGGCCGAGGAGCTGTCTCGCCTGGCCAGCGAACTGCACACGCTGGTCGGCCAGTTCCGGGTGTGATCGAGGGCGCCGCCGCGGCGCTCCGGCACCCTGGTTCTCGCAACCTGGCCGACCGATAATCGGCGGATGCATCCGTCGTCCACTGTAGTTTTCAACTCCTTCGAAACGGAGGACGTGGACGAGGCGCGGGCGATGATCGAGAAGGCGCTGCTCCCGGTGGAGATCGCGGTGGTGTCCGCGGGGCGGCCGTACCGGTGCCGGTACGAGCAGCTCGGGTTCGGGCCTCTGCGGGTCAACCGGGCCTACCACAACCTCGCGGTGCGGGTTGCCGTGCCGGACCTGCAGGGCGGATACACCGTCGGGTTCGCGGGGGAGGGCCGGATGCGGTCGCGCCACCGCGGCATCGACACCGAGATCAGTACGACCACCGCGGCGGTCCACCAGCCGGTCGGCGACATCCATGCCGATTCCGCCGGTGCGACCCTGACCTACACGGTGGCGATCGAGCAGCGGGACCTGGAGACGGCCCTGTCCGCGCTGCTGGGCCGCGCCGTCGAGGGGCCGATCCGGTTCGGCCCCAGCCTGGACCTCACCGGTCCCGCGGAACGCAGCTGGGCGCGGCTGGTGCGCAGCCTCGCCGAGGAGATGACGAGGCCGGACGGTCTCGCCACCCATCCGATGGTGATGCAGCCCCTGACCGACGCGGTGCTGCGCGGGCTGCTGCTGACCGCCGACCATCCCGACCGGGAGGCGCTGCACCAGCCCGCGACGCCGTCACGCTCGGCGCCGGTACGTCGCGCCATCGACGCGATCCATACCGACCCGGCCCAGCCGTTCACCCTGAGTGCGCTGGCCCGCAGCGCCGGGGTCAGCGTACGGACGCTGCAACAGGGCTTCAGCGAGCAGGTGGGCACCACGCCCATGGGGTACCTGCGGCAGGTACGTCTGGCGTGCGCCCACGACGAGCTGCGAGCGGCCGACCCGACGCGTACCGGGGTGGCGGCGGTCGCGCACCGGTGGGGGTTCGCCCACCTGGGCCGATTCGCGGCCTACTACCGCGCCGCCTACGGCTGCCCACCCTCCGACACCCTGCACCGCTGACCTGGACTCCTTACTAGAGGGTGACCGGGTCGTCGTCCTCAGTGACACGAAATTCGTAGGTCAGGGCGTAGCGATCGCCGGGGATGACGATGTCGGCGATCTCCACCGGACGCTGATCGGTGCTGAAGGTGCGGTGGATGCAGAAGACGGGTACGCCGCTGGGGACACGAAGGGCTTCGGTTTCGCCTGGCGAAGGCAGCCGGGTGGAGACTTCCTCGGCGACTCGCGTGATTTCGACGCCGATGCTGTCCATTCGCGTGATGACCCCGGTCCCGGCAAGCGGACCTTCCTCAGGGCGCTCGATCGGTGTGTCACGCGTGAGGTCGAAGGGTTCAAACGACGTGGCGAGCTGGATTGGCCGCCCGTCGGCGAGGAACCGGTACTCCGTCCTCATCACCTCGGTCCCCGCCGGAATCTCCAGGCGTGCAGCGATGTCCTCGGCCGCTTCGACGACCCGGCTGTCCGCCTCGATGTCTGGATGGAGACCGGCGGCCCGTGCCTCGGTGGCGAACTCGGCGGTGCCGCGCTGTCGACGGTACCGGCGGGGCTTGCGCTGCAGCCGTCGCTGGTCGCGTACGAACGTGCCCACCTTCGGCACCTTCGTGATGAGCCCGCTGTTGGCGAGCAGGGCGAGTGCCTCACGAGCGGTCCAGCGCGACACCGCGTACCGCGTCATGAGCAGGTTTTCGCCCGGCACCCGGTCGCCTGGTTGGAGCACTCCGCTCTCGATGGCCTCACGCACGCGCGCTGCGATCTGTTGGTGGATTGGGCGCGGGTCGGCTGGGTCGAGATCTGGCAGTCGCTCCATGCCGCTCATCCTCCCCAACTGTTCTCCGGAGATCCAATCTCGTGCGGCGTTGATTCTTCTCCGGAGAAGAACGTACGATTGCCCTTCTCCGAAGAACATCGCGGGGACGCCTCACAACGAAGCGCACTGT
This sequence comes from Krasilnikovia cinnamomea, assembly GCF_004217545.1. Classification (NCBI taxonomy): domain Bacteria; kingdom Bacillati; phylum Actinomycetota; class Actinomycetes; order Micromonosporales; family Micromonosporaceae; genus Krasilnikovia; species Krasilnikovia cinnamomea. Next base: position 2,746,802 of record NZ_SHKY01000001.1, on the reverse strand, counting down.
CTACCGGGTTGGGCCCGATGGATCGGTGAATCGGGGCAACCTTCCGGAAGGAAGAACGATGTGGCTCGATCGGATTTCGACCGATCCCGATGGCATGGAGCTGAAGCCGTTGCGGCTCAACTTCGCTCAGGTCTGTCTGTGGTGTGGGCGTCGCTGGTGTGGGGCGCCGGAATGTGTGGCGGCGCACGCGGCGTCCACCTGGGTCGTCTGTCCGGCCTGCGACGGCTTCGAGATGATCGACTGCCTCTGCAACGGTGGCCTGGTCGAGGCCGGACCGGGGCTGGTGGCCGCCCAGCGCGGCCGGGTCCTGCCCGTGACGGCGGCGCCCGCCGAGGTCGCCACGGTGTCCGGACCAGGTCCGGAAACCGCCTGACGCCGATCAGGCGGCGTCGAGGTCGCGGTACGTACGTTTGCGGGCTTCCCGCGCCTGCGCCGAGACGACGCGGTCGCGGCCGGTCCGCTTGGCGATGTAGAGGTTGCGGTCCGCCGTGGACAGCAGGGCCGGCTGACTGAGGTCGGGGGCCTCGTGTACGCCGGCCACCCCGATGCTGATCGTGACGGGCAGCGTGCCGGTGATCTCCCGCCAGCCGTACGCACGGACGGTTCGCCGGATGTCGTCGAGCCGGTCGGTCGCGGCCGGGACCGGGGTCGCGGGCAGCACCAGGAGGAACTCTTCGCCGCCCAGCCGGGCCACGAACCCGTCCGGTGCGACCGCCGCCAGCTCCGTCTCCAGCAGCTTCGCGACCTGCACCAGCACCCGGTCGCCGACGTCGTGGGAGAGTTCGTCGTTGATCCGCTTGAAGAAGTCCAGGTCGACGATGGCCACGGTGAGGTTGGGGTCGGCCGCGATCAGGGCGGGCAGTTCCTCGTTCACGTAGCGGCGGTTGCGCAGGCCGGTCAGCGGGTCGCGGCGGGCCTGCTCGCGGAAGCGTTCGGCCTCCTCGCGCGCCTCGGCGGTCTCGAACATGGCCTGCCGGGTCTGCGCCTGGGCCTCGCGCTGCCGGGCGCGCAGGCTCTCGTGGGCGGCGTGGAAGACCTTGTACATCTCGAACGCCTCGGTGAACTCACCCCGCGCGCCGTGCAGCTCGGCCTGCTCCTGGTGCACCCGGACGAGGACCTCGTGCAGCTCGCGTTCGACGCACAGCTCCCGGGAGGCGTCCAGGCTGGTCTGGGCCCGGTCGGTGGCACCCATCCCGCGCTGGGCCCGGGCCAGGGTGAGGAAGTAGTCGGCCAGGTCGTCGGCGGCGTCGCACTGACCCGCGTGGTGCAGCTCGATGCACTTCAGCATCGTCTGCTCGGCCTCCGCGTACTGGCCGTTGCCGATCTGGATCGCGCCGATGGTGTCCAGTGCCGTCGGGTCGAGGTCGATGCCGTGCGCGGCGGCGTGCTCCTGCAGCCGCGCGGCCACCTCCTGCGCGCGGGGGAACTCGTCGGCGGCGTACTCGGCGTACGCCCAGTTGTTGAGCAGGATCGCCAGCCGCTGCGGCATGCCCAGCTCGCGGGCGAGTTCCTCGGCCTGGCGGTACCGGGGCCGGGCCGCGTCCATCGCGCCGGTGATGGCCAGCGCGTCGGCCAGCTTGGTGCGGTGCCACACCTGCATGAACGGGGTGGCGGTCTCGTCGAGCAGCTCGACCGCGCTCAGCGTGTGTTCCAGGTTCTTGGCCAGGTCGCCGAAGAGCCGCTCGACGTTCGCGCAGGCCAGATGGGTACGCGAGCGCAGCCGGCGATCGCCGTGCGTGGTCGCCCAGTCGTGGATCTCGTAGACCTGGCGGGCGGCCGCCGCGATGTCGCCCGTACGCATGAGCAGGTTCGCCCGGCAGAGGCGGGCGCGGGCGACGAGCATGTCGTCGCCCAGCTCCTCGGCCTGCCGCTGCAGGCCGGTGGCGGTGGCCAGGCCGGTCTCGAAGTCCCAGACGATGGAGTCCTCGACCTCCAGCAGGGCTGCCGACAGTTGCTCGGCGCCGGTCATGCCGTGTTCCAAGGCTCACCCCTCCCATGCATCCGTTCCTCCATCGGCCGTGGCGGCGCACCCTGAAGCAGTTGCCCTGAGCCGTTCGACACCCGTGCCCGCCGGGGTGGCCGACGGCATGCGCTGACCGGTCGGCGACCGCCACTGACGTAGTGGATGAATCGGGACAAAGGGGCTGCAGCGCTCACGAGGACACGCTGCGCGGCCCGCGCCGGCGCGACCAAAGCTTCCCCCGGTGCGGCAGACTGACCGGCGTGATGGGTAACGCCGTGCCGCCCCGGCGACTCGCCGCGCTCGGGAACGTGCCCCATGCGATCCCCTACCAGGGCAGCAAGCGCCAACTCGCGCACGCGATCGTCCCGTTGCTGCCCTCCGACACCGACACGCTCGTCGAGCCGTTCGCCGGTTCGGCGGCGATCACGATCGCCGCGCAGCATGTGGGCATTCCGCGCGCGGCCCGGATCGGCGACATCAATGAGCCACTGATCGCGCTGTGGGTCCGGATACTGGAGGAGCCCGCCGCGCTGGCGGACGACTACGAGCGTCTCTGGTATGAGCAGCACACGGATCCGCGCGCCTACTACGACGAGATTCGCGCGAAGTTCAACGCCACCGGCGAGCCCCATTTCCTGCTGTACCTGCTGGCGCGGTGCGTCAAGGCCGCCGTCCGGTACAACCGGGACGGTGCCTTCAACCAGGGCGCCGATCACCGCCGCCTGGGCGCGAAGCCCGAGACCATGCGGGCCAGGATCACCGGCACTTCACGTACGCTGAATCCCTCGACGGTCGCCGCCGCCGGTGGCTACCCGGACATGCTGCTCGGTGCGGCCGACCGGGATGTCGTCTACATGGATCCGCCCTATCAGGGGGTCTCCCGCACGCGCGACCACCGGTACATGGCCGGGCTCGACCGCGACTGCTTCGTCCGGCACCTGGCCGAGGCGGTGGGCCGGGGCACGTCCTTCTTGCTTTCGTACGACGGCGCCACCGGGACCAAGCGCTACGGGGAGCCCATTCCGGAGAGCCTGGGTCTCCTCCACCTGCACCTGTACGCGGGAAAGTCCTCCCAGGCGACGCTCAACGGCCTCGATCACCACACGGTGGAATCGCTGTACCTCTCGCCCGCACTCGTCGACCGCCTGGGTGGTGCCGAGGCGGCGATGGCGCGGCTGTCAACACTGCCCTAGGTGCGACGCTGCCCGAGCGGGGTCCGGTTGGGCTTCTGCCGGGCGCGGGTGACGCCCTGCGCCGCCGTGAGAGTCGCCCAGACGATCTTGCCGGTGCGGGTCGGCAGCGCCCCCCAGGCGGCCGTGGTGGAGTGCACCAGACGCAGCCCGTAGCCCCGACGGGCGGGATCGCCGGGATCGCCCGCGACGTCGCGGGGCAGGGACGGATACCGGCGATCGTGGTCCTGGACGGCCACGTGCAGGCCGGTCGGGTGGCGGGTGACGGCGACGTCGATGTGGGTGCGGGCGTGCTCTATCGCGTTGGCGACCAGTTCGGTCAGCACGGCGGTGACCGGGCGGGACAGGGCGGGCAGCCGCCACGTGGTGCACGCGACGCCGACGGTCTGCGTGACCAGCGGCAGGGCCTCGACGTCGGGGGCCACGTGCAGGACCAGCCGGTCGGCCGGAGCGGTGCGATTCCGCAGGGTCGCGCGGGCCTCCGGGACCGAGGCGTAGACGGGCACGTCCCACCGGGCACCGCACCGGGTGAGGATCGCCGCCAGTGGCGCCGCGGTGGGCAGGCACACCACCACCGGCACCGGCGGCGGAGTGTGAGCACCCCAGAGGCGGGCGGCGCCCCACAGCGCGGCACTGGCGCCGGCCGGATCCCCCAGATCATGCAGATCGATGATGACCCCGGCGGGCTGAGCGACCAGGCAGGAGCACAGGACCTCGGCCGTCACGGTCTTCAGGCCGGCGTCCCAGCGGCCGTGCACGGCGACCTCGGCCAGGGCGGTGTCGAAGTCCCCCAGGACCGTGACGGCCTGCTGGCGGGCTGCCGTCGCGCCGACGCGCCGGTGGGCGCTGGACAGCAGGAACGGTGGCTGATCGCGCCTCATGACTCCCCCAGGGGATCGACGAGCCGGACGGGCGGTGGTCGGCCGCGGCGACGGGACCTCACTCAGAGTCCCACGGCATCGGCGTATCTAAACAGGGCGAAGTGCCCCAAGCCGCCGTGGGTCGCCTCCGAGCTGCGGCGGCTTTCCAGGTCCCGCCGGGCATGCGAGGGTGGATATGTCCTTGCGACCGGGGGCGAGACCGGTGCTGAGGTTCGCCGCCGAACCGTGCCGCCCGTGGAGGCGCCATGCCGGACCAGCCTGCCGACCCACCCCACGAGGTCGGCGCCGGGCCGCCCCCGCACATCGCCCGGTTCGCCACCCACCACCCCGACGAGTTCCGGGACTGGATCGCCGCCCGCTACACCGATTACGAGCAACGGGTACGTCCCCGGGCCCGGGGGTCCAGCTTCGCCGGCGAGTACGGCGCCCTCGGCGGTATCCAATTCGTCCGGACCCGGTACACCGCGGTGACCGTCGATGTCGACTGCCCGCCGCTCTCCCACGTCTCCATCGGACACTGGATCTCCGGAAACGCCCTGGTGCGGTGGGCCGGCGGCGAGGTACGGGCCGGCGCGCGGGACACGCTGCTGTTCCCGCCCTACGGTTTGCGCGGCTGGTTCGACTGCAACCAAGTCGCCAGCGTCAGCGTGACCCTGGACGCGCTGCTGCGGGTGGCCGAGGAGACCACCGGGCTGGACCGGGCGCAGGTGCGCTTCACCGCCCTGCCGCCGGTGTCGGCCGAGGCCGAACGGCAGTGGCTGACCACCGCGACCTACGTACAGTCCGGCATCTACAGCCGTGCGCTGGATCCTCCGCTGCTGCGGACCGCGGCCGAGCAGCTGGTCGCGGCGAGCGTGCTGACGACGTTTCCGAACACCACGATGACCACCGAGCTTCGTACGCCCCGCGATCCGGCCACGCCCGCGACGGTCCGTAAGGCACTGGCCTTCATCGACGCCAACGCCGACCGGCCGATCACCCTGACCGACATCGCCGACGCGGCCGGGGTGGTGCCGCGCACGCTGCACTACGCGTTCCGGCGCCACCGCGACATCACACCGATCGGCTACCTGCGCCAGGTCCGGATGGCCCGCGCGCACGAGGAACTGCACGGGGCCGAGCCCGGCGACGGCACCACGGTCGCCGCCGTCGCCGCCCGATGGGGGTACGCGCGTGCGCACCGCTTCGCCGCCGCCTACCACCGGGCCTACGGCCAACCACCCGCCAAGACGCTGCGCTCCTGACCCAGCCTCGAGGACCCAGCTACACCCTGCGCAACTGACGCGGACGCCGGGCGGCTCCGGCCCGACGGCACAAAGCATCAGGGCCGGTTCCCCACGCGGGAACCGACCCTGATTAGATCAACAGGTGCCTACGACCGGGTCCAGGACCAGTCCTTGACCAGCACCTCGTGCTGCGGGCCCCACGTCGCCGTGGACCCCGGCCAGAGCGAGATCGCCTCGGCCTGCAGGCGCGCCGCGACCTCGGTGCCCCATCCGTTCTTGGTCGTCCGGGAGAACGGCGCCGGAATCTGGGTGCCGTCGATGGACAGTTCCACCCGCTGGCCGCTCGGGTCCACGAGGAAGGAGACCTGGTGCCAGGCCGTGTCCGGCTTCAGGTAGCCGGCCGCCGACCAGGAACTGCCGGTCCACACGCGGATCTTGCCGAAGTTCGCGTCCCACGGGTTGAGGACCCACTGGAACGCGGTGCCGTAGTCGTAGCGGGTGTTCGCGCCGTCCCAGACGAACAGTCCACCCTCGACGGTCTGGGCGTTGCGGGGGCCGCCGGCCGTGGACGGCACGAACGGCATCTGGAAGGAGTAGCTGGCCTGGTGGACGAGCGTCATCATGGACGCGTCGACGACCGGCTTGTACGTGATGTTGTGCGCCATGATCCCGCGGTTGAGGATGTTGGAGCGCAGCCGGGAGTCGGCGCCGCGGTGCTCGGTGGTGATGTCGGCCGCGTTCACCGGCGCCTGGCCGGCCGCCGCGTAGATGCCGTCACCGACGACGGTGGTCCAGCCCGCCAGGTCGGTGCCGGTGTCGGTGACGGGCGTCGTGGCGGCCATGGCGGGCGCCGACAGGCTCGTGGAGGCAGCCACCGCGAGGGCGGCCGCGCCCGCGCCGAGCAGGGCCAGGAAGCTACGTCGGCCGCGCACGGCCGATTGGTTCAGGTTAGGCATGTCCCACTGTTCGGCCCGCGGCCTGCCGCTTGAAGTTCGGCGAGCTGTGACCCTTGTCTAAACGCCTGACCTTTGATTCCCCCGCGGGCGTCCGGGCAGAGATCGTTCAACCGGCCCGCCCGGATCACTCCGGGCGGGCCGGCTGGAGGCGTGTCAGACCGTGTCGCCTACCTTGTCCACGATCCCGGCCCGGATACGGATCTCCAGATTCAGCACGTCGCCCTTCTTGAACCGGTTGGTTCCGTCGAGCGCCTCGGAGACGTGGTCCTTCACGACCACTGAGCGCAGGCCGATCAACTGGTAGGTCTTCGGGTCGAACAGGAAATCGTCGTTGACCCAGCCGTCGACACTGATCGTCACCGCGACCGCCGGCCGTCCGTCGAGGTTGACGGCGTTGGTGTCGATCTTCACGCCGGGCTTGCGGGCGTACCAGCGGAAGACCGCGGCCTCGACGTCCGGCGGGAGAACCTCCTGCAGGATCATCATGCCCGGATCGGACCAGCCGGACCTCTTCGGCTTCGCGAGATACCGGTCGATCTTCTCCGGCGAGGTCAGCCCGGCCAGCTCGTCGTACGGACTCGTCGCGAAATGCGTCCCGTCCGCGACGTCGAGCTTTCCACCGTCGGTCCGGCCGGCATGGACCTTGCCGTCGATGCGCACCCACGACTCCAGGCGAGTCTCATGGGTCTTGCCCTTCACCAGCGCCGCGTTCGGCTCCTTGGCGTCGAGTTTCGGGTCGTTGAAGGTCTGCGTCCGCTCGATGTAGGCGAACTGGTCGGGACGCGGCTTCACCCACGGCTTCAGCGCGGCCGTGAACGCCGCGTTCTCCAGCACCTCGGCCGCCGCGGCGGGCTTGGCGAACGGCAGCGTCGGGAGCACCGGACGGCCGGCGACGGGCGGCTTGTCGCCGTTGCGCCCGGTGGTGCCCGGCGTAGCCGTGTTGAGGTTCTCCACCGCCACGACACCGACGGTCGCGGCCGCCGCGGTCAGGACGGCCGCGGCGATCCGCAACGTCCAGCGGGGCCGCCGGCGGACCACCGGGGCGGGACCGCTCAACCGATCGAGCAGTGCCGCCCGGGCCCGGTCGTGCGCCGCCAACGAAGGGGCCTCGTCCGGTCCGAAAACATCCTGAAGTACGTCGATCTCGTTCACTGAAAAGTCCTTCCCCCAAGTGCCGTACGCATTTCCTGCCGCGCGCGGTGCAACCGTGACCGGACCGTGCCGGCCGGAATGCCCAGCGCCGCTGCCACCTCGGGCTGACTGAGCCCGGCCCACGCCACCAGCAGCAGCACGTCGCGATTGGCCGCGGACAGCCGGCGCAGCGCCCGCGCCAGCCGGCCCTTCGCCGTCGCGGCGTCGAGCCGCCCGGCGACCGCGTCGTCGTGGGCGCCGACCGCCTCGTCCGGCGACAGCTTCGCCAGCGTCTTGTACCGCTTCGACTCGGCTCGCCCCTGACGAGCGATCAGGTTGGACGCGATGCCGTACAACCACGGCGCGGCATCCGGGTAGCTCATGTCGTAGCCGTCGATGCGGCTGAAAGCGACCATGAACGTCTCCGACGCGACGTCCTCGGCCAGATCAGGTCCCAATCGCCGCGCCGCGTAGGCATAGATCCGCCGGTAGTGCCGGTCGAAAACCGCCGCGAAATGCTCCGGCGACCGCTTGGCCTGAGCGATCTTCTCGGCGTCCGTGGGAAACGTGGCGTCGCCGCGCCCGCTTCCGTTGACCCGCGTCATGCCATCGCCGTGTTGGGTGGCGATGACGGGCGCGTCTCGGGCGTAGCGACTCAGGTCCACATCCACGTCCGTCTCCATCGGCTGTCACCATCCTCTCAACCCCTCTTCGCCGCTGGCCACGAAAGTGTTCGCACCTCTTCGCGCCGGGATCGCTGCGGTGACCAGCGCCGATGCCGCCAGTCAGCACGGTCGTGGCACCCGCCGGTACCCGGCAGGTGCAGGCGGTCGCGAATGTGTCGCGGGAGCCGGTGCGGCGTTGCGTGTCAGGACTGCGGTAGTTGGCTCGCGAAGAGGTACTTCCGCATGCGTAGCAACACTTGGCCGGGCCGCACAGTCACGAAGGCGGCGCTGTCGGCGAGTGCGGCGATGAAGGGCAGCCCGCGCCCGCCGAGGGCGAGGGGATCAGCGGGCAGGCCGGCGTCGAGTCCCGCACCGTCCGGGGCGGTGCCGCGGTTGCTGATCTCGATCTGGCAGTTGTCGTCGTCGATGACGATCGCGACGTCGACGGTGCTATCGGGATCGGAGTGCGTCACGGCGTTCGCGCACGCTTCGGAGATGAGCACAGCGAGGTTTCCGCGCACTTCCTCATCGGCTCCGGTGAGGCTCAACAGGGTGGTGAGTACCTGGCGGGCGCGGGTCACGGTGGACGGGTGCCGGGGTAACGACAGCCTCGTGGTGACGTGCACTGCGCTGCTCCTGCTCGGCCGGTTGCTGGGCCGCGTCTGTTTGCGGTGTCGCGCAGTGGGCGATACTGCGCTCCTTCTGGACGGCAGTACCCGAGTGTGGTGACATTAACCGACAACAGTTACTGCCCACGCTAGTCGCTGACCTGCTGCAAGAGGGGTTGAGGCGGATCATCAAGGCGGGGAGGTTGTGGTGGATCTGCTGATGGCGGCCCGGCCCGGCAGGAACTGCACCGTGGTGGAGGTCCGCGGCGAGTTGGACATGGCCACGTCCGCGCAGTTGGGTGCGGGTCTGCAACGGCTGATCGACGCGGGGGACCGCCGGGTGGTGGTGGATCTCGCCGGGGTCAGCTTCATGGATTCCAGCGCGCTGGGTGCGCTGGTGACCGCTTACAAGGCGTTGCGGGAGGCCGGCGGCCGGTTGGGACTCGCCGCAGTGCAGCCCGCCGTGCGCAGCGTCCTGGAGATCACGTCGGTCGATCGGGTCATTGCCGTCTATGACAGTGTCGAGGCGGCCTCGGCTGATGGGCGGCCGGCGGACGCCGGGACCAGCGGCTAGTCAATGGGGCAGCGGCGCGCTGGTCCGCGCCTGGTCGGCGCCGGCGCTGGTACTGCGTTGCGCGCTGTGCCCGCTGTGCCAGTCGACGATCAGCAGGGTGGCGTCGTCGTCCAGGTCCGGTCCGGCGATCTCGAGTACGGCGTCGGCCAGCGCGCGGGCGGCCTCCCGCGGGTGCAGCGCCGTCATCTCCCGCAGCCGTGCGGGGAGGTTCAGGCTGGCGGCTCTGCGTTCGCGCATGCCGTCGGTGAACAGGACAAGGCGGTCCCCCGCGCGCAGCGTGATCTCTGCGCCGTGGAAGCCGGCCTCGGGGAACATACCCAGGGGGAAGTTGCCGGGTAGCGGCAGCTGCCGGGTGTCGCCGTCGCGGACGAGTAGCGGTGGCACGTGCCCGGCGTTGAGCAGCGAGCACTCCCCGGTGCGCAGGTCGAGGCGGCCGAGTACCGCGGTGACATAGCCGCCCGGGACGACGGCGTTCTCGGCCAGTGCGGCGTTCGCTGCGTCGGCCTGTTCGGTCAGGGTGGCCCCGCGACGGCGGGTGTTGCGCAGGCTGCCTACGCCGAGCGTGGCCGTCAGCGCGCTGGCCACCCCATGGCCCATCGCGTCGGTGACGCTGAAGTACAGCGTGTCGCGGGCCAGGCTGTAGTCGAAGGTGTCCCCGGCGATACTCGCGGCGGGCTCCAGCCAACCGGACAAGGTGAACGCGCTGGCCTCACAGGTGTAGGAGCCGGGCAGCAGACGGCGCTGGATCTCCGCGGACAGCGTGAACGGGGTGGTGCGTTGTCCCCACTCGAACAGGTCGGTATGCCGCCGGTTGGCGATCACCACGAACGCCAGCGCGTGCGCCGTGCGAGCGATCTCCGGCAGCACCCCCGGGGCCGGCTCGTCCGGCAGAGTCATCTCCAGCAGGCCGATCACCTCCCCGCGGTCGGTGACCGGGGCCAGCACCGTCCAGCCGTCGGGTTGCGCCAGGGTTTGCACCGTCTGGGTGCGCAGCGCCTGCTCGGCGGGACCGCCGTCGAAGGGCATGACGGTGGCGACCTCGTCACCCTCGCGCCGTTGCCCGCCGGCACCGTCGGCCGGCAGGTTGGCCAGCCGGACCAGCGCCCGGCCGCTGAGATCGGCGATCAGGAACGAGACGGTACGGGCGTTCAGCGCCGCGGCGAGCTCTCTGGTGACCGCCTCCACCGCGTCCACCGGCGGCGCGTTCTCTGCGGCATCCAAGATACCGGCCAGTACCCGCTCCGGACTGCTCTGCACCCCTACACGGTACGAGACCCGCCGATTCCGGACATCCCTCGGGGGGCAGGCCGGTCAACGGTCCGCTCACCGGCTGGGTGACGCACCAGGGCCGCCCCGGGCGCGACCGCGGTAGCCGCCAAGCGGTCGAGGCGTTCGTCGATCCGAGGCGGAAGCCGCGCCAGCCGCCGAGAAAATCTATGTCGGAGCTACTAGACATTCCCGCTGGTCCTGACTAATGTTTCTGTCGTTGACAGCAGAGATCGTCGAAGACGCAGACGAGACGACCGAGCGTTACACAGGGCCCGGACCTTCCGTGGCTCGCTCGGCGCAGCGGTGGAAGTAACTGATCACCGCAGGCAGCAAGGCAAGGCACGTGGAAGTGAAACGGAAGTGGCAGGTAAGACCCTGACGTAGTTCCAGGTCAGGGCGCAGGCGGGCCGATGCAGGTTCAGGGCTCGCTTGGGTAGGACAGTCCGCCGCACGTGGGCGGAGCCATGAAGTCGCGTGGGCTCCGGCACCGGCGGGCAGCACACGAGGTAGGAAGCAGAGGAAAGGGAGGGCCCGAACACCGTTGGATCGCCCGCTGCCAGCAGGAATTTCGGCTCTGGTGCGGACACCGCAGTTTCCATCGAACGAGAGGTGGTCTCCGGTCACGCTTACGCGATCCTCGCACCCTAGGCCGCCGACGGCGGCAGGTGCGGATACGACAACCCGACGAACACGTCGGTAGATGGTGTTTTCGACCCGTAACCCCGGGCCCCGGCGCTTTCCGCGCCGGGGCCCTCGTCATAGATGAGGTACCTGTATGGCCCAACCCGACGACATGTTCGGCGACGACGACTACCCCGCCTACACGATGGGCCGCGCCGCGGAGATCACCGGCGCCTCACAGGACTTCCTGCGTCGCCTCGGCGAGGCGAAGCTGATCACCCCGACCCGCTCTGCCGGCGGGCACCGCCGCTACTCCCGCAACCAGTTGCGCCTTGCCGCCCGGGCGCGGGAGATGGTCGAGCAGGGCACTGCCCTGGAAGCGGCATGCCGGATCATCAGTCTCGAAGACCAGCTTGAGGAAGCCCTCCGGCACAACCAAAATCATCCGCCCCACCAATAGGCGGACGCTGCCCGATCTGACCGCCCGTACGGTCCTTCTCTGCCACGAGAGGGGCCGTTCGCCGTACTCCGGGACCCCCACGCGTGGGTCGACGGCCGTCGCATCATCAGAAGGGTGCTGGTCCGCGGCCGGCCAGTGAAACCAGCACCTGCGTGGCGAGTAGCTTGCGCATGCCAGTGACCGCGACTGTCCCCAGCCGATCGTAGGGCAGTTCCAGTTGAAGCCCCTCGACGGCGTTGCGCAGGTCCGTCGTGACCTCGTCCGGACGGAACGTGCCGCCCCAGCCGTTGACTCCTCCGCGCTGATTGATACTGAGGGAGGCCATGCCGGAAATGCATGCGCCGCCGACCAGGATCAGCCTCGCAGGGCCCGAGTAGGTCGCCGTCATAGTCATGTCCTTTGGGGTGTCGCGCCGTGTTTCCACGGTTCCGGCTGCCCTCCCGGCGTCAGGCGGGCGGGGCGGCGAGTCATCAGATGATCTTTACGATGCCGTGCTGTCCGGGTGAAATGCCGAACGGCGGCCCGCTGAATCAGTCGGGCCGCCGTTGGCAGGGCGTTGATCAGAGCGGGCGGATGTTCTCCGCCTGCGGGCCTTTCTGGCCCTGGGTGATGTCGAACTCCACCTTCTGGTTCTCATCGAGGCTGCGGTAGCCGCTCGTCGAGATCTGGGAGAAGTGGGCGAAGACGTCGGCGCCGCCGTCGTCAGGGGTGATGAAGCCGAAACCCTTGTCGGCGTTGAACCACTTCACGGTGCCTGTAGTCATGTCTGCTCCTTCGCAGGCTGTTTAGAGACCGCATTGCGCGGACTCTAACGCTGCCGCGTTGATTACCCGCGTCGAAACGACACGAAAAACGAAAAGCGCCTCGATGGGTTCAGATGACCCATCAGGCGCCGGATAACGTCCACGGAAATCAAAACTGCAACCGGTCCAGCCTAGCACACGGTCCGCGCTCCCGGGTTGATCATGGTACGAACGGTCAAGGCGGCATGGGCCGGGGTCACGGCCCGCCGCGGCGCCTGCATCCTGTCGCCGAGCCGGTGGCCCGCTGAGGCAGGTCCGGTCGCGCAACGCTGACGGTCTGGACCGTCGCAACCTTTCCACAAGCTTTCCGCAACCGGCGGTCGAGACCGTCGCGTACAACGCCAACCCTTGTGGAAGTGAGGTTGCCATGACATTCACTCATCCGTCACGGACGCTCACGCGCCTGCCGCTCGCTCTGGGCCTGTGCGCTCTTGGGCTCGCCGCTGCGGCATCACCGGCAGCGGCCGCTGCTCCATCCGCCGGGCGGACCGCTGTGCTCGTCGGGTGTCCCGCAGATACGGTGTGCCTGTATAACGACAAGGACTTCAACGGCCCCGTCTTCATGGTCGCGGCCGGTGACTCGTTCCCGACGTTGCACGCGTTTGCCTGTCCGGGCTGTGACAGCCCCAAGCACGGCGCCGGCGACGGCAATTTCGGTGACCAGATGAGCGCCTGGGTGAACAACACATCGTGGACGTACTGCTGGTACTACGACATCGACTATCGCAGTTACGTTGGCACGATGCCGGCCGGTCAGGCAGTGGCCTGGGTCGGCAAACGCGCGCAGGACGAGGCCTCCTCGATCCGGCCCTGTTGATACTGCGACCGCACGCTCGATCTGCTCAGGTATGCGGCACGGTGCATGCCGTGCCGCATACCTGGTGCGCTGGGAGCCGAGAGCCCGCTACCAGAGCTTTGTCCTTGGTCAGGTCAGGATGGCTAGTTCGGCTCTCGTTGCCTCGACGGCTGACAGGCCGAGCTCGGTATAGATTGCGATCGCATGGTCGTAGTGCTGTCTCGCGGTTTGGGTGTCCACCGGCGCAGCGGCTCGGGCCAGACCTCGGCGGGCCCGGGCGATCTGTTCTTGGCAGCCGGCCCGCGTGGCCACGACCAGGGCCTCGGCGTGGTGGCTGCGGGCCATGGCCGGGTAGCCGTCGGCCTGGCAGGCCTCGCCGAGTCCGTTGAGCGCCCATGATTCGCCGACCTGGTCGCCGTGTCGGCGGAACTGTTCGAGCGCCTGCCGGTGTTGGTCGGCCGCGGTGAATGGGTGGCCGCTCAATGACTCCGCCCGTCCGCGGCCGTCGATGGCCCAAGCCTCGCTGTCCCCGTGTCCGAGCTCCGCGAACGTGCGGGCAGCCTCGCTGTGTAGCCGGACGGCCTCGGCCGGCCGTCCCTCGACGGCGGCCAGCTCACCCAAGCCCATCTTCACCCACGCTTCGCCGAAGCGATGCCCCGCTCGACGGTGCAGCACCTTCGCCTCGTCCAGGTGCTGCCGGCCCGCTGTGCCGTCGCCCATCCGGACTTCCACGGTGCCAAGCCTGGTCAGCACATGCGCCTGTCCCGTGACGTCGCCGACCTGCTGAAACAGCGTCAACGCCCGGGCGTAGTAGTAGGCCGCCCGCGGGTACCGGCCGGCGCTTTCGGTGAGCATGCCGACGTTGCCCAGCGCCCGTGCCTGTCCGAGCACGTCGCCGACTTCTTCGAACAGCGTGTGGGCCGCCCACATCTCCGCCGCCGCCAGCTCGATGCGGCCGGCCTGGTGGTGTACGCCGCCCAGGGCGATGCGCGCGTTGGCCTCGGCGGCACGGTCGCCGGTGGCGCGCGCCGCGGCCTGGGCGTCCCGATTGATCGCCAGCGCCACCGCCTGGTGATGCCCGTCGAGGTAGCGAAACAGCAACGCGGACAGCGTCACGGCATGCTCGGGCCGGCCGCGGGTCACGGCCCGGGCGACGAGTGCCTGGACAGCCGGCAGTTCGGTGCCCAGCCAGTCGCGTGCGACATCCACGTTCGTGATCGCGGGGACCGGGCTCACCGGGGCAGCGACGGACGGCCGCCGGTGGGCTTCGCCGGGATACAGGCAGTCCATCGCCGCGGAGACCGTGGCGAGGTAGTAGCCGTACACCCGGTCCAGCGCGGTGTGCGCGTCGAAGTCGTCGCCGGTCTCCGCCGCGTATGCCTTGAGCAGGTCGTGCATGCCGAAACGGTCGGCGCCGGCGGGGTGGATCAGGTGGGCGCGGACGAGGACGTCCAGCTGGCGCCGGGCCTCGTCGAGCGGGCAGCCGGCGAGCGCGGCCAGGGCGTACGCGTCGAACAGCGGTGCCGGATGGCGGCCGAGTGCGGCGAAGGAGCGTCGGGCCGCGGGGCTCAATCGCCGCAGCGACCAGGAGAACACCACCCGCACGGCGGCCCGCTGGTCGTCGCCACCGCTGAGCAGGTCGAGTGCGCGCTGGGCCGCCTGCAGCTCGTCGACCAGGCGGGCCAGCGACGTGGTCGGCCGGGACACCGCGTGCTCGGCGGCCAGGCGCAGGGTCAGCGGCAACCGCACACACCGCTCCGCGAGTGCCGCGGCGGCCTCCGGCGCGGCGGTCACCCGGTCACCGATCAGGCGGCCCAGCAGGGCGACCGAGTCGGCGGCCGGCAGCCGGTCCAGTTGCACGCGGTGCGCGCCGTGCAGGGCCACCAGACCAGCCAGCGAGTCACGGCTGGTCACCATCACGACACAGGTGGAGGTGCCCGGAAGTAACGGGCGGACCTGCTCGACGGTCGCCGCGTTGTCCAGCACGACCAGCATCCGGCGCGCGGAGACCTCCGTGCGGAACCGGGCGGCGCGTTCCTCCGGCCGCAGCGGAATCTTCGCGCCGGCGGGTAGCAACGCTGTCAAGAGCATGGCCAGCGCCTCGGTGGGCGGCAGCGGCTCGCCCGGGTCGTACCCGCACAGATCCAGATACAGCTGCCCGTCCGGAAACCGGCTCCGTTCCCGGTGACACCAGTGCACGACCGTGGCCGTCTTGCCCGACCCGGCCGTGCCGGTGACGCCGATGACTACCGGCTCGTCGCCGGTTCGGCCGGTGAGCCGGTCCAGTTCGGCCAGCTCCTCAGCCCGGCCGGTGAACGCGGTGATGTCGGCGGGCAACTGTGCGGGAACGGCGGCGCGGACCGTGGCCGTCAGCCGTGGGTCGTGGCGCAGTATCGCCCCGTGCACGGCTGCGAGTTCGGGGCCGGGATCCGCACCGAGTTCCTCGCGTAACACCCGGCGCGTCCGCTCATACTGGGCGAGCGCGTCGGCACCACGGTCGACGGCATAGAGGGCGCGCATCAACGCCGCGGCGGCGGTCTCCCGTAATGGATACTCGTCGGTGAGTTCGGTCAGCTGGGTGATGGTGGACGCCGCACCACCACCCCGGATCTCGGCTTCGGCCCACGCCACGACGGCGGCCGCGTGCTCTTCGCGCAAGGTGCGCCGGGTTCGTTCCACCCAGTGCCCGCGCAAACCGGCCAGTGGTTCGCCGTACCAGAGGGAGAGCGCGGACCGCAGCGTGGCGGCGTCGGTGGGGTGGTTGCGAAGCGCGTTTCGGAACCGGTGCACGTCGACCTGCTCGGGCCGGACCACCAGGCGGTATCCGCCCGCTTCCCGGGCCACGTACGTGCTGCCGGGGTCGGCCTGCTCGAGCGCGCGCCGGATCCGGGTGATGTGGGCCTGCAACGAGCGGCGGACCTGCCTGGGCGGGGACTCGCCCCAGACCCGGTCCACCAGCACGTCGACATCGACTGTGCGGCCCGCCTCGAACAGCAGCACGGCGAGCACCGCCTGCCGCCGCGGCTCGCCGAACCCGATGGACCCGCCGGCCGTGTGCAGGCGGATCGGCCCCAAGACCCGGAAATCCACGTCGCCACCCGTTCCTGCCCAGTCCGCGGAACAGTGCACCGTAGAGCCGGCATCTCGGTGACCACAACACATCCGCAACATTTCTGACTGCCCTGGGGGGTCAGGCTCCACCTCGGAAGTGGCGACCGGGTACGGCCTTCACCGATCGTCGCCATCGCCGTCGACAAGGAGGAGATGTGCGTACCAAAAGAACGATCTTGCCCGTGGTCGTGGGGCTACTCGCCACCCTGCTGGCCCCAGGCACCGCGACCGCAGCCCCGAACCTCAGCTGTCGAGAGGTCGGGGGAGCCGATCAGAAGGACCCCGCGTTGGTTGCGATGCCGAACGGGTCAGTCGAACACTACAAAACTGGCTCAGGCAGCAACGTCGTCCGCTTTGAGATCGACCCGCGGACGTCCGCCCTGAACAACCTCCAGAACCTGGGCGGTTTCGCACGCTCCGAACCGGTGGCAACCTCCTGGGGGGCGGGACACTCGGCGGTCGCCGTGCGAGGTGGCGACGAGGCGCTGTACGTCATGCAGTTCGACAACGGCGCCTCAACCGGCTGGCAGAACCTTGGCGGCGTGCTGACCTGGAACCCGGAGCTGGTGTCGACCCGGCCCGGGCACCTCATCGCCTTCTATCGGGGCACCAACAAGCAGCTGTGGTACCTGGAGTACGTGAATGGCGTCTGGGGGCCGCACACCAGTCTCGGCGGCGTGCTCACGTCCTCCCCGATCGCCGTCTCCACCGGGCCGGGACACGTCGGCGTGTTCACCCGCGGCCAAGCCAACGACCTCTACTACGTGGAGCGGATCGGGTCCACCTGGAGCGGCTGGGTCGGACTCGGTGGCCGGTTCGCAGTCGATCCGGTGGCGGTGAAGCGCGGGCCGGGGATCGACGTATTCGTGCGGGGACTCGACTCCAAAGTGTACGGAATTTCGTACAACGGCTCGTCGTGGGGCTCGTACTACCCCCTGGGGGCACCGCCGAACGGCGCGGTCTCCGAACCGGGAGCCGCGGTGACCAGCTCGGGCGAGCTGGTGGCGTTCGTCCGAGGTGGTGAAGACCGTACAGGCAGCCGTCCCATCTGGCGCAACTCGTCCTTCGACGGCGGCGCGACCTGGTCGGGCTGGATCGTCGTCGACCAGATCCAGGCGTTCACGTCGGCGAACAACCCCGAGGCGACGGCCAACGCCTTCGGCGGCTGGACCGTGGCCTCAACCAACCTCCCCCCGGGAGCGCAGTTCGGACTGTTCAGGACCTGCTCATTTGTACCGTGACGATCCCCGAAGGCTAGGAACCACAGCACGTCGTGACCATCGCGGCGGGTCACGTCCGGGTACGGCGCCGGGCGTGACCGTCGTCCGCTCGCTGTGCTGTTCCTGCTGGCCGCGCTTGGCGGGATCGGCGGGGCCTGGCTGATCCAGCAGGGCTGACGCGATGATTCGGCGCCGCGGAACAGGGTAAGCAGACCTGGTGAAAAATGACGCTAACGACCATTTCGTGCGGGTCCGGGGTGCCGCCGAGAACAACCTCCGGAACGTCGACGTCAACGTTCCCCGCGATGCCATGGTCGCCTTCACCGGCGTCTCCGGTTCGGGCAAGTCCTCGCTGGCCTTCGGCACCCTCTACGCCGAGGCGCAGCGCCGGTACTTCGAGTCCGTCGCGCCGTACGCCCGCCGGCTGCTGCAGCAAGTCGGTGCGCCGCACGTACAGGAAATCACCGGCCTGCCCCCGGCCGTGGCCCTGCAACAACGTCGCGGGGCACCCAGTTCGCGGTCGACGGTCGGCACCATCACCACGCTGTCCAACCTGCTGCGGATGCTCTACTCGCGCGCCGGGACCTACCCGCCGGACGCACCGCGGCTGGAGGCCGAGGCGTTCTCCCCCAACACCGCGGCCGGCGCCTGCCCACGGTGTCACGGACTGGGCGTCGTGCACGACGTCGCCGAGGACCTGCTCGTCCCGGACCCGTCGCTGAGCATCCGCGACGGCGCCATCGCGGCCTGGCCGGGCGCCTGGCAGGGCGCCAACCTGCGCAGCGTCGTGAGCGGCCTGGGGATCGACATCGACAGACCGTGGCGCAAGCTCAGGAAGAAGGACCGGGACTGGCTGCTCTACACCGACGAGCAGCCGTCCGTCCTCGTCGCGCCCGAGCCTGACCGCATCGACAGCGGCTACTACGGGAAGTTCTGGAGCGCCCGTCGGCACGTTATGCACGTGCTCGCCGACTCCAAGAGCGACCGGATGCGCGAGCGGGCGATGCGGTTCGTCCGGAGCGTGCCCTGCCCGGTGTGCCACGGCAGCGGCCTGCGCCCGGAGGCGCTCGCGGTGACCTTCGCCGGCCGCACCATCGCCGACGTCAACGCGATGCCCCTCACCGCCGTCGTGGCGCTCCTGCGGCCCGCCGCGGGGTTGTCCGGGGCCGGGGCTGCCACGCCCACCGCACGGTCCGGGGAGACGACCGAGGTCGCGGTGCGGCTCTGTGCCGACCTGGTCGCGCGCGTCGAGGTGCTGCTCGGCCTCGGCCTGGGGTACCTCAGCCTCGGGCGCCGCTCGACGACGCTGTCGCCCGGCGAGGCGCAGCGCCTGCGTATCGCCACCCAGTTGCGTTCAGGGCTGTTCGGGGTCGTCTACGTGCTCGACGAGCCCTCCGTGGGCCTGCACCCGGCCGACGCGGAGCCGCTGCTGGACGTGCTGGACCGGCTGAAGGCGGCGGGCAACTCGCTGTTCGTCGTGGAGCACGACATGGACGTGGTCCGGCGGGCGGACTGGGTGGTCGACATCGGCCCCGGCGCGGGCGAGAGCGGCGGACGTGTGCTGTACAGCGGTCCGGTCCCCGGCCTCGAACAGGTCGAGGAGTCGGCCACCAGCCGGTACCTCTTCGGCCGTGCCGAGCCGCTCGACCATCGCCCGCGTACGCCCCAGGGGTGGCTGCACCTGCGCGGCGTCTCCCGCCACAACCTGCACGGCGTGTCCGTCGACGTGCCGCTGCGGGTGCTGACCGCGGTGACCGGGGTGTCCGGTTCCGGAAAGTCGACGCTGGTCACGCAGGTGCTCGCCGAGGTCGTGCGCGGCCACCTCGGGCTGGCGAGCGACGAGCCCGACGAGGCGGAGCTCGACATCGACGTGCGCGACGCGGCGGGGCTCGACTCGTTCGACCGGCTGGTCCGGGTCGACCAGCGGCCCATCGGCCGCACGCCCCGGTCCAATCTGGCCACCTACACCGGGATGTTCGACGCGGTGCGCAAACTGTACGCGGCGACGGACGAGGCGCAGGCGCGCGGATCCGCGGCCGGGCGGTTCTCCTTCAACGTCGCGGAGGGGCGGTGCGAGACCTGCCAGGGCGAGGGATTCGTCGCGGTCGAACTGCTGTTCCTGCCCGGGACGTACGCGCCGTGCCCGGCCTGCCACGGCGCGCGGTACCAAGCGGAGACGCTGGAGGTGACCTACCGCGGCAAGAACATCGCCGACGTGCTGGCGATGTCCGTCGACGACGCCGCCAAGTTCCTCGCCGACGTCCCGGCCGCCTCCCGGAGCCTCGAGACGCTCCGGGAAGTGGGGCTGGGCTACCTGCGGCTGGGCCAGCCGGCGACCGAGCTCAGCGGTGGCGAGGCCCAGCGCATCAAGCTCGCCACCGAGTTGCAGCGGGCCCGCCGCGGCCACGCGCTCTACCTGCTTGACGAGCCGACCGCGGGGCTGCACCCCGCGGACATCGCGCTGCTGCTGCGGCAACTGCACCGGCTCGTCGACGCCGGCAACACCGTCGTCCTGGTCGAGCACGACCTGGACACGATCGCCGGCGCAGACTGGGTCATCGACCTCGGCCCGGGCGGTGGGGACGCGGGCGGCCGGATCGTCGCGACCGGCCCTCCCGCCACGATCGCCGAGGCAGGGGACAGCGCGACCGGGCGCTATCTGGCGCGCCGCCTCGAACGCTCCTGAGCGGGCGACCTCCCCGGCCGTCAGCGCTTCATGCCGTGCTCGATCGCCTCGATGATCCGTGGGCGCAGCTGGGCGGCGCCGCCGAGCACGCTGCGCTGCTCGCCTACCACGGATACGTCCACTCGTACGCCAGGTGGCTCGTGTCGGATGGCATGCCGTTGAACGACTTCGCCCGCGTCATGGGACATGAGCAGATCTCGACCACGCTGGATCGCTACACGCACCCCTCCGATCGGGCCCCAGGTGGTCGGCGGCGGTCGCCCTCGCCACCGCGATCCGGCGTAGCTGGGCAGGGCCGATCTCGTCCAGAGCCCACCACACGGTGGTGTTCGAGGCGACCGGCCCGAGCACCTCGCCCTGGTGGCGCAGCACGTCGATGTCGCAGATCGTTTACCGCCGTCGGCGATCATCACGGCCAAATCGACCAGAACCCGGCCCCGGTCATGAACCGGGAACACGCCGGTCCGGGCCAGCGCAGCGGACAGGGCGCCGGTCAGCCCGGCCCCGTCCACGAGCATCCGCAGCAACGCCGTGCCGACATGCGACACCACACCAGTCCCGTCCGCGGTGACCCGCAGTTCCTTCGACCACGCCGCAGATTGCACGCCGGAAGTGCCTCCCTGGCAGCGAAACCTGTAGATGTCGCAATCACAAGTTTCCCCTGCCAGAGCGGCGCTTTCGTCTATTCACACGCCGATCGGACCCGCCAAACGATGATCACCGTGAATCACCCGGGCTAATGGCTAGAACTTGACCCTCGGCCCGACCCGATGACGTGCGCATGAGGCGATCATCTTGTTGGCTGCGACGCCGGAGAATACCTTGGCATACCAGCCACCTTGACGCCCGTCGACTACCGAGCATACGGTGCGTATGCGCCTAGCCTCGCGTTGAGGCGGGTGCAGTGTCGTCCCCACACGCTATGCGACATAGGTTTCCGATCGGCGCAGTCACGCCGATCCGACTTATGGCTGCGCGTCGACATGCATTGCAGGCGATTCGCCTCAAACAATCCCGTTCTGATCTTCCGGCTTCCAGATCATCGAATCATGATCTGTCCCGGAAGAACAGATACTGTCTGCGCAGTTGCAGTTCCATGGATGGCATGATCAATGCTGGCGCGGGTTTCTCTCGCCGCCGGTGACGGTACGGCGCAAGGGAGGGCCGATGGCAAGTATCCGGCAGATGTTCGAACTCGCAACACCGGTCTTCTTCGATGCGGCGCATCAGCTTCCGGATTCGGTTGATCTGGTCAGCAAGAAGTGCGCACGTTTGCACGGGCACACCTACCATGCACTGATCAGGGTGGAGGTAATCGACAATTCCCGCCATGGGATGACGATCGACTTCAAGGAGCTGAAGGACGCGATCGGTGGGAGACTCGATCACCGATACGTCAACGAGGTGTTCGACGACCATTACGGCGCGAACGCCAAAGAGGCGACCGCGGAAAACATTGCCCTGTTCATCGTAGAGCTCATCAGCGGCGTTCTTCATACCAGGCAAGTCCCGTGTACGAGCATCACTGTCGCCCTTGCCGAGGGATACAAAGGTCCGGACAACACGGTGTATGTCACGGTGCGGGGAAATGATGGTAACGACCAAGTCTGAACTGAACCTAGCTGTCCTCGACGGAGGGCCGGAGATCTTCTACACCGTGCAGGGGGAAGGCGCGAGCGTCGGCCGACCCGCCCTGTTCGTCCGAACATCCGGCTGCAATCTGGAATGCAGCTGGTGCGACACGCCTTACACCTGGGTCTTCAGCTCGGCCAAGGCCGCCGTGCATGCCGACGGACAGCTCTATTCACGCCGCGCGAGTCAAACGCGAATTGCCCCTGCGGACCTGGCCGAGCGTATCGGGTCCACCGGCAGCACTCGAATCGTGTTGACCGGCGGCGAGCCGATGCTGCAACAAAAGTCGCTGACCGAGATGCTGGTCAACCTTAAATCCACCCACCCCGGTGTCATAGTCGAGGTCGAAACGAACGGCACCATCGAACCGAGAATGTACAGCATCCTGGGCCGGCGCACCGGGATGGAAGTCCTCGTCGATCAGTGGAACGTCTCACCCAAACTCTCCGGTGCGCGGAATTCTCCTGGTAGAGCGTTGAATCCAGCAGCCCTGAGCCGATTCGGTGGATTACCAAATGCCGTTTTCAAGTTCGTGATCGCCGGCGAAAAGGACGAGGCGGACCTACTGCGTCTGGTCGGCCCGGCGAATCTGGGCCTTCAGCCCGCCCGGATTTGGATCATGCCGGAAGGCCGCACGCCCGAGGAAATTCGGGCTCGCCTACCACGGCTTGCCGAGCTGTGCAAGGTCCATCGATTCAACCTGACGACCCGCCTGCACATTGAGATTTGGGGAGACAAACAAGGGGTGTAGTAATGGCACGGATTGTACAGACCTTCTCCGGCGGAATGGATTCCGCCACCCTGCTGCGGTACTTGAGCCGTGGCGGGCACGAGTTGCGGACCATCGGATTCGACTACGGGCAGCGACACAAGAAGGAGCTCCAATTCGCCTCGAAGATGGCGGCGGATCTGGGCGTTCCCTACACGATCGTTTCGCTGGATTCCCTCACCTGTCTGCTGAGCGAGTCGGCACTCACCAATGCGGACGTGGCGGTGCCCGACGGCCACTATGCCGAGGAGTCCATGAAGATCACCGTGGTGCCCAACCGAAATATGATCATGCTGGCCGTCGCCATCGGCTATGCCGAAAACCTTCACTACGACGCGGTCGCGATAGCCAACCACACCGGCGACCACACCATCTATCCCGACTGCCGCCCCGCCTTCGTCGAGGCACTGGACGTCGCGGCCCGCTTGGCCACGTATGGCGGCATCCGGGTGCTCTCGCCGTTCAAACACATCTCGAAGACAGAGATCGTCGCCATCGGCAACGCCATCGGCGTCGATTATCGCGACACCTGGTCGTGCTACAAGGGTGGCGACGAGCACTGCGGCACCTGCGGCACCTGTGTCGAACGCCAGGAAGCGCTCGACGAGGCCGGCGGCGTTGCCGTGCCCGCCGCTCTGGACCAGGTTTCGGCGGCGATGAATGAGGCCCTGACGTGATGCTCGATCCCCATGCCCGCGCGGCCGCCGAGGAACATCTGCGGGAGCTTCTCAAGGTCTTCGGCCATGACATCGACCGTGAAGGTCTCGTTGACACGCCAAGGCGTTACGTACGGTTCCTGGAACAGTTTCTAGTGCCGGAAGAATTCGACTTCACATCATTCAGCAAAGAAAACTACGACCAGATGATCGTACAACGTGACGTCCCGTTCTACTCGATCTGCGAACACCATCTCGTTCCCTTCTTCGGAGTGGGAACGATCGCCTACATACCCGATCGGCGAATCGTTGGCCTGTCAAAGCTTGCGCGTTGTCTGCGGTTCCATGCGGCAGGCCTCCAGAACCAGGAACGCATCACCATGGCCACCGCGAGCCGCTTGCAAGAAGCTCTCGAGCCAAAAGGCGTGGCGGTGATATTGCAGGCCCGCCATCTGTGCATGGAGATGCGCGGCATCAAAGCCTACGGGGCCACGACCATAACCTCAGAGGTGATCGGAGCATTCCGGGACCAGAATCGGACCCGCGGCGAGCTGCTGAGCTTGATCTCACAAGGACAAAAATGAGCGACATCAAGAACCTGACACTGCTCGGCGCGGCGAGCACCTCCTACACCTACGAAGAACCGGCCAGCAACCAGCTGGAGACGTTCGACTACCAGAGCTCCGCCACGCAGGCGGTCGGCTTCATCACCAGCGAGTTCACCTCACTGTGTCCCAAGACGGGGCAACCCGACTTCGCCCGTATCGAAATCGTCTACGTCCCCCGGCGACGGGGCATCGAAAGCAAGAGCCTCAAGCTCTACCTGTTCCGCTACCGCAACCACGGCGCCTTCCACGAGGACTGCATATCCAAAATACTGCGGGATGTGGTCGAAGCGATCGAGCCTTGGTACATCAAAGTCATCGGCGACTTCACGCCGCGAGGCGGCATCGCGATCAAGCCGGTGAGCGTGTTCTATGCACCCACAGCCAACCGGAACGAGATCGACACCACCATCCGGAATTATCATCAGGCGACCTTCAACCGATGAACCACGCACCTACCAGCCTTTGGCCGAGCGATATATTGAAACCGCCGCGAATGCGGCTGAGAGAGGTCCGAGTATGGACACGGCCGGCTCTTCCACGACGGCAAGCATGGCAATCGCGGCCCACTACGATCGACTTTTCGAAACACATCATATGTCCGCAACCGGTGTGGAATGGCCCAGCGACGCGATCCACCACGCGGTGTTCGACGGGCTACTGCGAGACGTCCGTCTCCATCGTGCGCTATCTGTGCTGGATGTCGGATGCGGCTACGGGGCGCTCATCGGGTATTTGGAATCACGTGGATGCGCGCCGCGGCGCTACCTTGGAGTCGAGGTCTCCCGGCTAGCTTTGGCCGCCGCGCAAGATCGGTGGCCCGCCAACTGCCGGTTTCTCCTCGGTGACTTCTCACGCGAAGATTTCGAGGTCGAGGCGGATTTCGACCTCGCCGTGTGCGCGGGTGCCCTCGTGCACTTCGTGGATCCAGACGGCCTCCACATCGCAACCATGATTGACAAAATGCTCCAAGCCTCCCCGTGCGTGGTCTTCAATGTCATAAGCGATGCCGACGCCGACGCTGGCTACGCCGACCCGCCGGTGAGCGGCGAGCCGTACGTGCTGGGCATCCCGCAGCTGGAACGCGTGCTGGACCGCCTGAGCGGGAAATGGCCGACGCTGCAATGGCACACGCATTGCGCCCAGACGTGGCCGCGGTCGACTGACGTGTTCGTCCGGCTCACTCGTTGAGCTCGCGGTTCAACCGCCGCCATGATCCACATTGCGAGGGCCGTGCCGAGGGTCTCGCCGGTGGCGCAACCGGGTCAGGCAGTGCAAGGTCGTCTGCAGGGCCGTGGTTCACGTGGTCGCCTGTCGGGACGGGTGGTGATCGGCGCGGTGATCCATGGCCGCGCCGTGATTGACATGCAGGTCCATGTCGAGCCTCCTTGTAGGTCCCGGCCAAACCCCTAGGGGTATATCTCGGGTAGGGATCGGGATCAGATTTCTTCCGTGACTGGGCGCGCGGAGCAGTCCGACTCGTCGGAAAGCCCACGGGATCGTCATGAGGGCGGCCGGAAGTTCGCTGCGCCCCTCATGCGTGCACGCGCATCCCGGCACCGCGACGGCCGGCGCTCGTCATGCACCGCCTCACACCCCAAGAGGTGATCACCTTGCAGGTCGCTGTGCACTCAGGACCGCTTCGGGGAGATGCCTACCATCGGCTGTCATTTCGGCGTTGTTCTCGTCCGACGTCACGCGCTGTTGGCGAGGCTGTGCGGCTCGGGTGGCGCGAAGCTCGTTGAGAGTCCCGGCCGCCTGCCAGGGGTGGCACACCGAATCTGATCGCGCCCCGGCGTTTGCGAGGGGTTTCGGGGGCAATCAAAACCTCATTGAGAAACGTGAGGCCCTGACCGGCATCTCTGCCGGTCAGGGCCTCACCGTGGTCGGGGTGGCCGGATTTGAACCGACGGCCTCTTCGTCCCGAATTAGGCCCGAGATCTGGATCATGGTGGGCCTCTGCCTATACGCCCTGGTCACGGCGTTGGTCGGTGTCGGGCTCCGGTGGTCCGTACGAGCCCAAAGTCCAAGATCTACTCCCCGCTCACTCCCCGCGTCACGGCGGCGTTCCGACCTTCGTCCGCTGCTGGCATCCCGTCGCGCAAGCTTCGCTCGGCCGGGCCGCGCCTGCCTGGGCCAGGTGGAGCGCCCTACCGGACGTACGACCTGGCCCAGGCAGGCGCGGTCTGGTTGCCTCCGGTGCGCGACGGGGAGCTGGTCTCTGCTGGGCATCCCGGAGTCGCCCGGGTCCCGGGGCGGAGCCCCGGCCGCCGGAGGCTTGTCCCGGGTCGTAGGGCCGGAGGCCCTACCCGCCGGAGGCACATCTGCTATGCCTGGCGGCTGGCAGCGGCAGTGGAGACGGGAGGTATTCGATCGTTGCGCTCATGTCTGCTCCGCGATGGCCGACAGGGCTCAGGTGACGGTAGCCCGGCAGAGAACTGTGAAGCGACGCCGGGCCGCTCGGGCTGCTTTGGCAACTGCCGTGCTGGCTGCCGTCGCGGCAACCAGCACGGGATGTGCTCGTTCCTCAGGCGCCCCAGCAGACACCGACCTCGCTACTGCCTCACCGGTGCCGCGGCCCTCGGCCGCGGTGGCCGATTGCACGCCCTCGGCAGGCACGGTGGTCTGGTCGAACATCCGGACCCAGGACGAAGTGACCAGCGCGGCCGTCTTCGACAACGGCAAGCTGCGGGATGTCTGGGATCGGCCGCTGAAACCTCACATCGTCGACGGCGTTGCCCCCTCCCGGTGGCTCGCCGTGCTGCAGTCGTCCCTCGGAAGTCGGACTGACCAGGTGCTCGGACCCACGGCGACCAAGTCGGGCCTAGACCAGGTCCACGAAGCGTTCACAACGGATCATGACCGGAGTCGTCAGATCGGCTTCACCACGGTGTCGCGGGTAACCGCCGACTTCGCAGTCACGTGCCACGGCAAGTCGGTTCAAGGATCGCTTGTGTCGTGGTCCGGCGCCGGCGTGGGGGCCGTGCCGTGCAACTGGGTCGCTTTGCCGCAGATGCCATACGGTCAGCTGGCGCCGCTGTGCGCACCGACGGTGGACCCGAGCGCCATTAGGGAGCCGATTCTCCTCGACAACACCGGCGACGACGCAACCGACAACTTGCACGACAACATTGTCGTGAATTGAGCCCAACGGCAGTAGCGCCCCGGCCGTTCCGAGTGAGGATGGCCGGGGCTTCGGCGTGTCCGCCGGCGTCGCGGTGGCCGCTGCCGGGTCGCGCCGGGAGCGAAGCGGCAAGGCGCGACCGGCCGGCAGGATCGGCCCGCGCGGCGGCCCGCAGGGCCGCCCTTGAAGACGTATGGAAAGTTCTCACGCTGACTTGGACAAATTGGACAACTTGGATGTCCCGTCACGGGACATGCTTGACACTCGCGTCCCACCTGACGCTTGACATGATCGAGATTCCAGCCGTCCGGGAACTACACATCCGTACTGTGCCCACTGTGGCCAGGTTCTTCTCGGCCATCAGCCGCTACCGGAGAATCATCCTGGCTCTCGCCTGGCCGTGGCCATCGTGTACGTGCTGGCAAACCTCAGGCTGCCGACGCTGCCGGGTGCTGTCGGCGGCAACGGTCTTGGGGAGGCGGCCGGCGCCGCATTTGCTCGTGGACGTGGCCTCATCGGCCGAGGGCCGGATACGTTCGGCGGCTTGCCGGGCTGGACGGCGTGGGTACGCTCTGCGCCGTGTTAGGCGGACGGATGGACAAGCGACTGCGGGGCTCGGCGGCCAAGGCCGGGCGCGAAGGCTTCCGGCTTCCCGGTGGGCGGCGGACCTGGTTGATCGGCGGCGGTGCCGCCCTGGTGCTGGTGGCCGGTGGGCTGACCTGGGCGCTGTGGCCCGACGGGCGGCCTGACCCGCGTGCCCGGGTCTACACCGAGAGCACCGCGTGCCTGCTGACTCCCGCAGGTGGGACGGCCGACAAGCGGGCGGCGCCGGTGTGGGCGGGGATGCAGCAGGCCTCGCTCGACACCCACGGCAAGGTGCAGTTCCTGGAGGTCGACGGGCCGCAGACCGGTGCGAACGCGGTGACTTACCTGGGAACCCTGGTCGGTGGCAAGTGTGACGTGATCCTCACGGTTGGCGCGGCGCCCAATGCGGCGTTGGATGCCGCGGCGCCGTCGCAGCCGAACGTCCATTTTGTGCGGGTCGGAGCGGGCAAAGCGCACGCCAACGTGTCTGTCATCGACGATGCCGATCCCGCTGCGGTGACTGAACGGGTGCGTTCCGTGGTCGCTGATGTGTTGTCCGATGCCAAGGATTGATGAACCGTTACCGGCTCGCGTCCGTACCTGACTTGATTCCTGTCTCGCCAGTACCGCAGACTCCCTCGGGTTTCTCGAATCACGGGGGAGGAGCCGGCGATGCGCCGTGCCGCTGGGAAGATCGCTGTTGTCACGGCGGTCGTGTTCGGACTGACGGTCGCCGCCCCCGTGGGGGCTGTGCGGGACCCGGAGTTGCCGGTCTCGTGGTTGTGGTCGTGGGTGTCGCAGCGGCCGGCGTGGGCGAAGCCGGATCCGGTGGTACCGCAGCAGAAGCGCGGTCCGGGCGGCAGCGACCGGCCCGCCACGACGGCGGACACCACGGCGCAGGGTGGTGCCGGTCGGGCGCCGAAGCCGGCCCCCGGCACGCTGGACTCGTACCAGCCGTACGACCCGAACCGGGGCCGCAAGGTCACCCCCGACGCGGACCTCGGCTTCGACGCGAAGACCAGCGAGCGGGACGAGGACAAGTCCACCGCCCGCTCGGATGTGTTCGACAACGCGGACGGCTCGGTGACGGCGAAGACGTACACCGGGCCGGTGAACTTCCGGGGCAAGGACGGCACCTTCCAGCCGATCGATGCGGATCTGGAGAAGCGTGCCGACGGGCGGCTGCACATGGCGGCGAACAGCCTGGACGCGTCGCTGGCGGCGAAGGTTCCAGCCGTGAAGGACCCGGCCGGGGCTGAGGCTCCGCCGACGGGCGAGGCGCCGCCGACGGGCGGGGCGCCGGTGGAGGTGTCGCCGTCGACGGCGCCGAGCGCGCCCGCCGACGCTCCGGCGGCTAAGGCTCCGGAGGCGAGCAAGCAGCTGGCGACGTTGAAGCTGCCGAGCGGTGAGAGTGTGGGTTACGCGCTGGACGGTGCGGCGCCGGTGACTCCGGTGGTGGACGGTAACACCGCGACGTATCCGGGGATCCTCCCGCAGACCGACCTGGAGTTGCAGACGTTCGACTCCGGTATCAAGGAGACGTTCATCCTGCGGTCGAAGGACGCGCCGTCGTCGTGGACCTTCCCCCTCGCGCTGAAGGGTTTGACGCCGCGGCTGGCCGGCGACGGCAGCATCGAGTTGCGCAACGCCGACGGCAAGGCGGTCGCCTGGTTCCCGAAGGGTTGGATGCAGGACTCGAAGGTCGATCCGCGTTCGGGTGCGCCGGCCGAGTCGGGTGGGGTGACCTACCAGCTTTCCGAGCGTGACGGTGTGCCGGTGCTGCACGTGGAGGCCGACCGGGCGTGGCTGGACGACCCGGCGCGGGTCTACCCGGTCCGGGTGGACCCGACCGCGACCACCGGCACCACGGGTGACGTGTACGTGGACAACGACAACTCGACGACGAACCAGAACGGTGACAACCTGCCGGTCGGTACGTACAACGGTGGGACGGTCAAGGCGCGGTCGTTCATTCACTTCGACGAGTTCGACGACGACGGTTTCAAGGGCAAGCGGATCACCAAGGCCGTGTTGAAGCTGTTCCTGTCCTGGACCTATTCGTGCACGGTGGACCGGGCGTTCGATGTGCGGGCCTCCACGGAGAAGTGGACGGTCGCGGATCTGACCAACGGGGGCTGGGACGGCCCGGCCTATTCGGGGTCGATCGGGTCGTTGACGGTGACGGATCCGGGTGCGGCGTGCACCAACACGGGCGGGAACCGGTCGCAGGGTAAGTGGGTGTCGGTGAACCTGAACCCGGCCACGATCGATGGCTGGTCGAAGGGCAACCCGAACTACGGTCTGGCGTTGACCGCGTCGGAGTCCGACTCGAACGCGTGGAAGCGGTTCACCTCGGCGAACTACAACAGTGGGTCGCACAAGCCGGTGTTGGAGCTGACGTATGCCACCAACGTCGCCCCGCAGGTCGATGTGCGGTACCCGGGCAACAACTCGGTGGTTAACACGCTGACGCCGGAGTTGCTGGTCAAGGGCCACGACTCGGACAACTGGCCGAACCAGGGCCTGAGCTACGTGTACACGGTGTTGAGCGCGGACGGTAAGACGACGATCGCGACGTCGCCGGCGGTGGCGGGGACGTGGACGGTGCCGGCGGGCAAGCTGGCGTGGAACACGACGTATCTGTACACGGTCAAGGCGTACGACAAGGTCACCTACAGTACGGCCACCCCGGCGTACGCGTTCACCACCGCCGTGCCCCGGCCTATGCTCACCAGTGGCCTGGCGCAGAACAGTGGCAAGGGTTTCGACGCCAGCATCGGCAACTACACGACGTCCGCGACCGACGCCAAGGTCAACACGGTTGGGCCGTCGCTGGCGATCACCCGCAGCTACAACAGTCTCGACCCGCGCCGCGACAACGCGTTCGGCACCGGCTGGTCCAGCATCCTGGACACGCGGGCGACGCGGGTTGATGTGGGCGGCAGTGTGCAGTCGGTGCGGATCACCTACCCGACCGGTGAGGAGGTGGCGTTCGGGCGTAACTCGAACGGGACGTTCACCCCGCCGTCGGGGCGGTTCTCGACGCTGACCGAGCAGTCTTCCGGTGGCACGGTGACCGGGTACACGCTGACCGACAAGGACGCGACGGTCTACACGTTCGGCCGGGCACTGACCGGTGGCAAGGTGTTCCGGCTGACCTCGATCAAGGACGCGAACAACCGCGCCCTCACCGTCGCCTACGACGCGGCCGGTAACCCCACAACGCTGACCAGCGCGTCGGGCCGGAAGCTGGGCATCACGTGGCAGACGCCGGCCGGTGGTACTGCGGCGCACGTGGCGACGGTGTTCACCGATCCGACGAAGCCGGGTGACTGGAGCACGTCCAACACCTGGCAGTACACGTACGCCGAGGACCGGCTGACCAAGGTGTGCCAGCCGGACAACTGGTCGCAGTGCTGGACCTACGACTACGACACCACCTCGCAGTACGCCAACGCCGTGCTGAATGTCGGCCCGAAGTCGTACTGGCCGCTGGGTGACGCGGCCGGCTCGGTCGCCGCCAAGAGTGTGGTGCTGTCCAACGCGGGCATGGACAACGCCCGCTACATGTTCACGACCTCGGGCCATCCGGGTCCGCTGGCCGGTGGGACGGCCACCGCGACCGGCTTCAACGGGACCAGCTCGTTCGTGCAGCTGCCCAGCGGTCTGGTGGCGGACGGTCAGTACCAGTCGGTGAGCATGTGGTTCAACACCACCACCCCCGGCGGTGTGCTGTTCAGCTACAACGGTGACCAGTTGACCGCGGGCACTTCCAGCCGCAACTTCACGCCGGCGTTGTACATCGACAAGAACGGCAAGCTGCGCGGCCAGTTCTGGAACGGGCTCGCGACGCCGATTCAGTCGAATACGGTGGTCACGGACGGCAAGTGGCATCATGTGGTGCTGGCCGGTGAGGGCGATTCGCAGACCCTCTATGTGGACGGCGTCGCCAAGGGGACACTGGCGGGCACGATCCGCCGGTACGACACCAGCGTCGCGGAGATCATCAACATCGGTGGCGGCTACGTCGGCACTGGCTGGCCCGACCACGCGAACACCGGCGCGTCCCCGGCCAGGGCCACCTACTTCAAGGGGTCGATCTCGGATGTCGCGTTCTTCAACTCCACCCTGGACGCGTCCACGGTCGCCACGCTGAACGCCTCCGGTCGTGCCGCGCAGCCGGTGCTGTCCAAGGTGACCCGCCCCAGCGGCGGGGTCACCGCGACGGTCGGCTATGACAAGGTGACCGGCAAGGTCTCCACGGTCGTGGACGAGAACGGCGGCACCTGGCGGCTGGCCAACCCGACCGTCGCCGGTTCCAGCCTGGTGTACGCGGCCGCGGTGCTCGGCGCCAGGCCGAAGGACTACTGGCGCCTGGGCGACACCGACGTCACGGACGCGGTGAACGAGGTCGCCGGTGGGCAGGCGACCTACAACTCGGTGACCCTGAACACGGCCGGAAGGTTCGGTGACACCCCCGCGGCCAGTTTCAACGGCACCTCCTCCTACCTGGAGCTGCCTGCGGAGGATGTGCCCACGACCGGGCCGAACACCATCGAGATGTGGTTCAAGCTGCCGGCCGGTAACACCAAGGGTGGTGTGCTGTTCGGCTACCAGACCGACGGGGTCGATGAGCCCACCACCGGTGACTGGACTCCGGCGCTGTACGTGGGCACGGACGGCAAGCTCCGCGGCGGGCTGTGGACCAACTCGGTCGACCAGATGACCACCACGGCTACGGTCAACGACGGCAAGTGGCACCACGTGGCCCTGACCGCCACCACCAACGCCCAGGCCCTCTACCTCGATGGTGTGCGGGCCGCTACCAAGTCCGGCACGGTGGTCACGACCCGCGCCCAGCGCGCGTTCGTCGGCGCCGGGCGGTGGGCGGGCGGCTGGCCCGGCCGTACCACCGATGTCGGC
Organism: Krasilnikovia cinnamomea; assembly: GCF_004217545.1. Taxonomy (NCBI): domain Bacteria; kingdom Bacillati; phylum Actinomycetota; class Actinomycetes; order Micromonosporales; family Micromonosporaceae; genus Krasilnikovia; species Krasilnikovia cinnamomea. The sequence goes on along the minus strand of NZ_SHKY01000001.1, from coordinate 2,714,348 downwards.
TGGTGGCCGGGTCAGATCTCGGACGTCGCGTTCTACGACAGCGCGCTCAACGGCGACCAGGTCAAGAACCACGTGGACACGGTGAAGCAGACCGCGCCGGTGGCGATGACGATGGTCTCGGGTGTCGCGACGGCGATCCCGATGCCGGTCTCCCAAGTCGCGGTGACCACGCCGACCGGTGGGCAGCAGGTGTCCAGCTACGACCTGGTCAACGGCAACCGGATCGTCGCGCAGAGCGATGTGCTGGGCAACACCACGATGTACGGCTACGACGTCGGCGGCTTCGCCAGCATGGTGTACGACCCCAACGGCGCGCTGACCCAGACGTTGCAGGACGCGCGCGGCAACACCAAGCAGTCGATCACCTGCCAGGACCAGAGCGCGAACAAGTGCTCCTCGGTGTACTTCACGTACTTCCCCGACGCCACCAGCAAGACGCTCACCCCGAACCCGAAGAACGACGTGCTGCTGACCACCCGTGACGGGCGGTCCGCGTCGGCGACCGACGACACCTACCTGACTTCGAACGAGTACGACGACCAGGGCAACCTGACCACGGTCACCGACCCGCTCAAGCGCGTCACCCGCACGTCCTACACGAACGCGAGCAGCGTCGCCGCAGACGGCGGCACGCCCCCGGCCGGTCTGCCTACCAAGGTGACCACGCCCGGTGGCGCGACCCAGACGGTCACGTACTTCAAGTCCGGTGACGTGGCGCAGGTGACCGAGCCCAACGGCAAGATCACCAAGTTCACGTACGACGGCCTCGGCCAGGTGCTCACCGAGACCGAGCTCACCAGCGCACACCCCGAAGGGCTGGTCACCTCACACAGCTACGACCGGATGGGCCGCAAGGTCACCCAGACCGACCCCGCGGTCACCAACCGGGTGACCGGTGCGGTGCACACCAAGGTCAGCACGACCGTCTACGACATCGACGGCAACCCGACCGAGGAACGCACCGAGGACACCACCGGCGGCGACGCGCCTCGGATACAGGAGTACAGCTACAACCAGTACGGCCAGCAGGTCAGCTTCACCACACCCGGCGGGGCCACCACAACCTTCACGTACGACACATCCGGCCGGATCGTCGACCAGACCAGCCCGGACGGGGTGAAGACCCGCAGCGAGTACGACGCCCGCGGCAACGTGCTGTCAACCACGCTCGTGGGTTACACGGGCGACCCGAACAACCCGAGCGACGCCCGCGACCTCGTGCTGACCCGCAACTCGTACGACCCTGCCGGGCGGCTGGCCACCGAGACCGACGCGATGGGCTGGACGACCACCCACCAGTACACCGACAACGGTCTGGAGGCGAAGGTCTTCCGGACCGACGGCACGCAGACGCACGTGATCGAGGAGAACACGTACGACGCGGCGGGCAACCTGATCCGGGAGGTCACGAACAACGGGGCGACCACGGTCGAGCATGTGTTCGACGCGGTGAACCGGGAAACCTCCACGATCGCCGACCCGGCCGGGTTGAAGCGCACGACGTCGGTGTCCTACGACGCCGATGATCGGGCGGTGGCCACGACGCAGAAGGACGCGTCGGGCACGGTGATGGCCAAGATGGAGGCGTTGTACGACGTCGCCGGCCGGATGCTGGCCCAGACCACCTATCTGACCAACAGCGGGGGTGCGTCCCCGGTGGGCCGGTGGAAGCTGGCCGACGGCGCCGGGCTGAAGGCGGCCGACAGCGCCGGTAACAGCCCCGCGACGGCCGGGTCCGGGGTGTCGTGGAGCGACGAGCGTGGTGGGTCCGCGGTGTTCGCCGGGACCGACGCGATGACCACCCCGGGCGCGGTGGTCGACACCCGCCGCGACTTCACCGTCTCGGCCTGGGTCAAGCTCGCCGACACCGACCGGCTGCACCGGGCCGTGTCGGGTGGTGGCGGGCAGCAGCAGTCCCCGTTCGACCTGGCCTACGACAAGGAGAGCAACCGCTGGCGGTTCCTGGTGGTCGGCTCCGACGTCGCCGACGCGGGCGGCACGGAGGCGCTGTCGACCACGGTCCCCACCGTCGGCAGGTGGACGCACCTGACCGGCACGTACGACGCGGGTGCGGGCACCGCGAAGCTGTACGTGGACGGCAACCTCGAGTCCACCGTCGGCGGCAAGGCGTTCGGCGCCGCCTCCTCGATGATCATCGGTGCGGGCATGTGGAACGGGTACCTGGGCAACGAGCTCAACGGTTCCGTCAGCGACGTCCAGGTGTACCAGCAGGCGTTGACCGCGACCGAGGTCGCCGACGTGACCAGTGGCGCCGCCCCCGCGAGTGAGCGGAAGGTCAGCCGCACGTCGTACACCTATGACGCGGACGACAACGTGGTGTCGGCGACCGACCCGAACGGCAACACCAGCTACACGTCGTACGACGAGGACGGCAACGTCGTCAAGACGACCGCGCCGGCCGCGTTGAGTGAGACCGGCACGTCCGGTTCGGTGCTGGCCAACGCGGTGGCGTGGACTGGGTACAACACGTTCGGCGAGGTCACGGACAACAAGGACGCCAACGGCAATTGGTCGGCGACCTTCTACGACGCCGACGGCCGTCCGACCCTGCAGCGGATGCCCAGCTACACGCCGCCGGGCTCCTCGGAGCTGGTGACGCCGGAGACGGTCAGCACGTACAACGCGGGTGGGCAGTTGGAGACGGTGACCGACCCCCAGGGTGGGGTCACCAGCTTCGCTTACGATCAGCTGGACCGGATGTCGAAGAAGACCGCGGTCAACGGCGGGGTCACCACGTACTCGTACGACCTGGCCGGGGACCTGTTGTCCTCGACCGATCCCACGGGTGCGGTGACCACCGCGACCTACGACTATTTGGGCCGGGTGCTGACCCAGACGGATGTGGTGCGGCAGGACAACACCGCGGCGACCACCAGCTACACCTACGGCTACGGCGGGTGGCTGTCCGAGACGACCTCCCCCACGGGGGTCAAGGCGTCGACGACCTACAACCCGCTGGGTGAGACGCTGACCGTCAAGGACGGCGCGAACAACGTCACCACCATGGCCTACGACGGTGCGGGCCGGCCGACGCGGACCACGCTGGCCGACAACACCTACACCACCACGTCGTACGACCTGGCCGGGCGGGCGACCAAGACGGCGGCGTACAACGCGGCCGGGACGCTGCTGCAGGACTCGTCCACCGAGTACGACGCGGCGGGCAACGTGGTCGCGACCATCGACGGGCGCAAGACCCGGACCACGTTCGACTACGACGCCACCGGCATGCTGGTCCGCGAGCGTCAGCCGATCAGCGCCTCCGATGCGATCGAGACCACGTTCGGCTACGACCTGGAAGGCAACCGGACCCGGTTCACCGACGGCCGCGGCAACGCGTTCGTCACCACTTACAACGCGTGGGGTCTGCCCGAGTCGCAGATCGAGCCGTCCACCCCGGCACACCCCGACCCGGCCGACCGCACGTTCACGGTCGTCTACGACACCACCGGGCGGCCGGTCAAGCAGCTGCTGCCCGGCGGCGTTACGTTGACCAACGCCTATGACGCGATGGGCCGGCTGACTAAGCAGTCCGGCGCGGGCGCCGAAGTCGACACCGTCGACCGGACCTTCGACTACGACAAGTCCGGCCGCATGACGAAGTTCTCCGGCGACCAGGGCACCAACACCATCAGCTACGACGACCGGGACCTCCCGACCTCGATCACCGGCCCGTCCGGGAACTCCTCGTTCACCTACAACCCCGACGGAGCACTGGCCAGCCGCACCGACGCGGCCGGCACCACCAACTACCGGTACGACACCGCGGGCCGCCTCGACAAGTTGACCAACACCAGCAAGGGCGTCGACCAGACCTACGCCTACAACCAACTGAGCGCGGTCACGAAGATCACCCACGGGGGTACGGGGAACACCCGCAACTTCAGCTACGACGACCTGCACCGGCTCACCAGCGACGAACTCAAGACCGGGTCGGGCACCTCGATCGCGAAGATCGAATACGGGTGGAACGCCAACAGCGACCTGACCTCGAAGAAGACCACCAACTTCGGCGGCGCCACCACCACCAACACCTACGACTACGACCTCGCGGACCGGCTCACCTCGTGGAACAACGGCACCACCACCACGGTCTACGGCTACGACAAGTCCAGCAACCGGATCCAGAACGGCGCCAAGCAGTTCACCTACGACGCCCGGAACCGGCTGCTGACCGGCGACAACGCGAACTACAGCTACACCCCACGGGGCACGCTGCGCGCGGTCAACGGGGTGGAGACCAAGACCGACGCGTTCGGGCAGGTCATCACCCAGGGCATCGCTGGTGGCGGCGCGCAGACCTACCGCTACGACGCGTTCGGACGGGCGATCCGCGACGGCTTCTCGTACACGGGCCTGGGTAACGACCTGGCCGGTGACGGCGAGGCCACCTACGTGCGCGGCACCGCCAACGAGGTCATCGCCGAAACCTCCGGCGCCACCCCCCGGTACGCGTGGACCGACATCCACGACGACATCGTCGGCCAGTTCACCGCCACCGGCACCACCCTGGACGCATCGGTCAACTACGACCCGCTGGGCAAGGTCATCGGCAGCAACGGCGGCATGATCGGCAACCTCGGCTACCAGTCCGAATGGACCGACAAGTCGACCAACCGCGTCAACATGGCCGCACGCTGGTACAACACCGACACCGGGCAGTTCGACACCCGCGACACCGCGAACAACAACCCCGCCCCCGACTCGGTCAACGCCAACCGCTACCAGTACGGCGACGCCAACCCCCTCACCGTCACCGACCCCACCGGCCACTGGGGTATCGACTGGGTCAAGAACGGCATCCGCAGCGTCGGTTCGGCCCTTTCATCCGGTGCCCGAAACATCTCGAATGGCATCAAGTCCGTCGGGAGGGCGTTCGTGAACGGTGGCAAGGCCCTCGGCTCGTCGATCAAGAACAGCCTCAAGTCGGGACTGTCGAAGGCCAAATCGTGGGCGAATGCCGGCATCAAGGCGGGCAAGAACTTCCTCAACAAGTCCAAGAACGCTGTTCGCGACATCGTGTCGGCGGGGAAGAACAAGCTCAAAGGTTACGCGTCGGCGGCGCAGCGGAAGTTCAACAACTTCGTCAACACGGCGAAGAAACACATCCCCAAGCGCTTGAAGGACTTCTACCACCAGACGAAACAGAACTTCAAGAAGGCCGGAAACTTCCTCAAGCAGGCCGGCAAGACCACGCTCGCTCAGCTCAAGAGGACCATCACCAAACCCCTCGGGGCAATCAGGGACAAGTCGAGCTCCGCGAAGAAGTCCCTGATCGACTTCGTGACCGACGGCATCGGAACAGCGGCATCCGGCTACAAGAGCACGGTCCGAGGCACCGCCGGTTCTGTCTATGACGCCACAGTCGGCACGGTCACGGGCATGTACTCGCAGTTCGAGGACGCGTGGAACCAAACCAAGGCAGACGCCGAGGCCATCGGCCGCGGTGACATGTCGTGGGGCGAAGGCTTTCTCAACCAGGCGAAGCGAGACTGGAACCTGCCCGGCATGCCCGGCAGCGCCTGGAACACGCTTAAGGGCTTGTACGGCGAGGGTGAGGCCATCTTCACGGCCGACACGCCCGAAGAACGCGCCTACCATGCCAGCCATCTCGGGGGCACCCTCGTCATCATGTTCTTCGGCGCCAAGGGCGCCAAGGGTGGACTCCCCAAGGGAGGGCTCCCTAAGGGCCCCCGCCCGGGAGCACTGAACGACATCAAGAGCGCGGTTAGGGACTGCCACAGTTTCTCCCCGGACACCCGGGTTCTGATGGGGGACTGGTCGACACGTCCGATCAAGGACATCACCGCAGGGGACCTGGTTATGGCCTCCCGCCCGACCAGCAGCATTCTGATCCCGAAGAGAGTCGAACTCACCCATCGAAACACCGATCGCGAGTTCTCGAACGTCACCGTCAGGTACGACAACGAGCGGACGTCTGTCCTGAACACGACGCAAGACCACCCGTTCTGGAACAAGACAAGCCGAACGTGGTCCTATGCCAAGGACCTCAAGGCAGGCGACAAGCTGAAGGTTGCAGGCAGGGGCACGGTCGTCGTGAGCAGCGTCCGCAACTACGCTGCCACGAAGGAGATGCGCGACCTCGCCGTCGCCGACATCCACACGTACTATGTGCTCGCCGGCAAAACCCCGGTCCTGGTCCATAACTGCGGTGGCACTGTTTGGGACGATATTAAGGGAACTCAATCCGAGATTCCGGGTACGCCAATCCCCAAATCATTTGAACTCAATGCTGGCGGGTCCAGAGTCTGGGTGCATCCGAATGTTACGAAGCATATGACGGAATATATGCAGAGTGTGGCGAACCGGGGCGGGAGTACGCCTCAGATAAACATGGCCGCTCAGGCGCAGCTATCCAGTCTGCAATCCGCGGTCGGTGCCGCCACGAAGAATGGGGTTCCGCTGAACCAAATGGTCAACGCAGGAGGATGGGAACTCAAGTTCAGCCAAAGATCGGGAGATCCCTTACCTGCGTTGATTCATGGATTGTATACGGGGTAGCTGAGATGATTAATGTTGTTGGGCATGCAGAGTGTGTCGGCGTTGACGTTGAGACGGATCCGTGGATCGCTCTCAACGTGTCATGGCAGGTGAAGAGTCGCTCAGACACTCTCTACCTCATGATTACCGGACTCGAAGGCGGCTACGTTGAGTTGAAGGTCAACTCGATGGACGGCGCCCTAGTGGAGTTAGTAGTCGTCGATGAGCCACCTGCGGGGGTGGGCTACGATGGCCTTCCCGAACTGAAAGACGAATCGCAGTGTCTGGTGCCAACCCTTGATCTCAATAATTGGTCTTGGAGGAGGACGCCTGACTATTCCGAGCCGAAGGAAAGGGTGAGTCGAGCGGCGAGCAAATTGGGAATGTCTGTCCGCGAAAAGATCGTTACCCTGCGGCTCTCCGAATCTGATCCAGTCGAATTCATCGGGGGTGGTCCAGTGCGCATAGGTCTTTCGGCTGGCGGCGAACTCTCCTGTTTGGTGGTACTGCGAGATTGAACCGAGTACCAGGTGGATGCGGGCTGGTGTGGTCACGCTACGTAGCGGTTCGCTCTCCCGGTTGGTGACTGCTCGCCCGCGTTGCCGTCACGGTTGCCGTCAAGGAGAAGGGAAAGCGGCAGGTATCGATACGGCCTGTCGGTGGGGCGGCTCTGATCTGCGGCGCGGTGGCCCGGCATTCGTGGGCGTGCGCGCGGGGCCGTAGGTCTGTAGCGCGTGCGCGCGGCCCCGGCTTCGGCCGGGGCCGCCTCCTTGATCCTGTATAGCTTTTCTTAGCCAGACTTCTCGATCGATAGTGGTGCGACGGGCTCCAGATCGAACTCTTCGGGCACTCGTCGATGCTCGGTTCGTAAGCCGCGGTCGGTGGCGCGGCGTGTTGGGTGGGCGCTGTAGGCGTCTGCCCGCGTGGTGTCGGCGTTTGCGGGGCCGTAGTGGTCTCCGGGGTCAAGGGCCGCCCGTAGGGCGGTCGCTGTGGCGACGCGTAGCGTCCTGGGGGCCGGAGGGGCGGCCTCGTATCCTCGCGGCGCCGGCCGCTGCTGCTCTCCCTCGGGTGCGTGGACGTGCTCCGCCGGTTCGTGCGCCAACTGGCCCGCCTCTGGCCGTGCTTGTGCGTGGAGGTTGCTGTCACCGTTGCTGTCACGATCGATGATTGTGATTCTATGGGGCGACGAAACAGCCTGAAACCGCAGGCGAGGCCTGACATGACTTAGCGTAGTTGCTGGTTGCGTCCACACGTACTATGTGCCAGCTGGTAACACTCCGGTACTGGTCCACAACTGCACAACCGATCCAGCGCTTCGTGCCGAGTTCAACAAAATGCGCCCAGGGCTGTGGAAGAACGAGGCGAAACAGAATCCTGGACAATACTCCCCAGGGGACCTTGAACGCATGCAAGCGGGGAAGGCTCCCATAGGCGATGATGGGTTCCCTATGGAAATTCACCACCGCATCCCGCTGTCAAAGGGTGGAACTAACGAACAAAGCAATTTCGTGTTCTTAACGCGAACCCAGCATCGCCTCGGCGAGAATATCGCCTGAATCACCCTCCATGTGACTGTGGATAGGGGGTCCACCGAGTGTTCGAGCGCGTAAGCGAGCTGCTTGCCCTCCACAGTGTACTGCCGGGCAACGGTGCAGATGACCGAGATATTCACAACGCGGAGGATGCACTGGGTCGCCTTCCCGATGATTACCGCTACTTTCTCCGCGAGTATGGGTGGCTTTCCGTACAACATCTCGAAATATTTGGGCTGGGGAACGCCGTTCCTGCTTATCTTGATGTTGTGAGGATGACTCGTGCGGAGAGGTCTGAACCAGGATCACCAATCCCAGGATCCTACGTCTGCGTAATGAACGACGGAGCTGGCAATCTATTCTGTTTGATACGGCCAAGTCAGGCGCAGGGGCAGGGATTCCAATAGTCCTTTGGGATCATGAACTTGGTCAGGATCAAGAACTAGAAGTCAGAGGGCGATCCTTCGAGGACTGGCTGACGGCCCTTTTGGAGTCGGAACTCTCGTAAGACAATTGTGTCGGCGCGGGCGCCACCCTGCCGATACTGAGGGCGGGTTGCTGAAGCTTGTTCGCACGCCTGGACTCACGCTCGGTGTCGCCGCAGGGGGCGTTATCCAGGTGAATACTGATGACGGTTCATATGGGGTTATCTCGCGGGGAGGGAACTTGGCCCCGCAGCTCTATGGACCGCCGGATGTTGCAATGTCTATCGAAGGCGAATTGCGTCGCCTAGGGAGATGGCACGACGGGTGTGTGAAGAATATGACGATTCTTACCGTTCCAGTGCGTGCACGTTTCGATGCGATCGAGTCAACATTAAACGCGCTTGCCGCAAAGCGTGGAATAGAGTGGTACTACGGTAATGTCTACGGTGAAGACTGCACTACGCCACTCAATTGGTGGGTCAGCTGATCAACTAATGGTCGGTTTGATCCGAGTTTCCGAGCGGCCGTCTGGGGGCACCCTTGCGATCATGCTCCTTGGTGCCACGGGCGCCAAGGGCCGGATTCCCAGTGGCCCTGTCCTGGCGCGCAGAGCGACATCGAGGCGCGGATAGTGGCTGCCACAGGTTCTCCGGACTGCCCAGATTCAGCGAGGCGCGGCAACTGACTGGGCCGAACGAGGTGACGGGCGACTCGGCGTCGTTATCTCCGTCCAGCTCGACGGCTCCGATCGCACAGCGGCCACTGCGTCCAGCAGGTGAGATTCAATCGCGAGACAGCACGGCGTATAGGAGCGAGTCACGCCACGCGCCGTTGGTGAACACGTGGTCGCGGATGCGACCCTCATACTGCATGCCGAGCCTCTCGGCAACGGCGATGGAGGCGGCGTTGTCGGGGCCGATGGCCGCGGAGATGCGGTGCAGCCCTAGCTGCTTGAAGCCGAACGTGATCATCAGTCGGGCGGCGTCGGTGGCGTAACCCTTGCCCCATCGGTCGGCGCGGATGGCGTAGCCGAGCTTCGCTGCCTTCACCCCTGCGAGCGCGAGGCGGACGAAGCCGACCAGCTCGTCATCGTCTGCGGTGACGGCGAGGTAATACTCAGTGCGTGGGTTGTGGCGTGCCCGCTCCACCGCGCCGTCGATCATTGCTTGGGCGGCGGCCAGGTCGCGGCTGTCGAAGGACAGCCACTGGGTGACCTGGTCGTCGCCGACGATCGCCAACGAGGCGGCCGTGTCGTCGCTGCGGAATTCTCGCAGGGTGACGGCGCGACCGGTGAGCGTCACGGGGTACATGAGCTGATCCTGCCCTACCGGGGCAGGGCCTTCAGCGGCGTATGCGTGAAGTCCTCGATCCGCTCGATCAGGTCGGATGCGTCGTCCGCAAGTCCTGCGCGGGTAACGGCCTGGTGGACGCGCTGAACGGAGTGGACAACCCCGTTGATGCGCTGTTCGGGCGCCAGCTCAAGGACTGAGGTGAGCGCGTCCTCGGCTCCCTCGATGTCGCGCGACACGACCCGGGCGATCGCCAGGTCGGCGTGTGAGCCCGCTTCGTCGCCGAACGCCCACGCCGGGTCGGAGCGGTCGGCGTATGCCGTGACGGCTCGGGTGGAGAATGCGACGGCGTTGTCCGCCTCCGCGGGCAGCCAGGCGAGCGCGTCAGCGGCGTAGTAGATCGTGCGGGGCTGGCTGAAGGTACAGATGCCGCCCAGCTCGTCGACGGCGTCCGGCTCGACGCTGTCCCAGGCGTCCTCCGCAGTACGGATCGCGGTCAGCGCGCGCTCGCGGTTGCCGAGCGCGGCGTACGCGCGGGCGGCGCTGACCGGGAGCCACACTGAGGTGGTGCCGCCGCCCTGGTGGGCGTACTCGGTGCCCATCTCGGCGTAGCGCACGGCTTCGGCGTAGCGGCCGGCCCAGTACGCCACCATCGATTGCAGGCCGCGCAGCCAGGCGCGAAGACCATTGTGGTCGGCCTGGTCCGCGCACAGGATCGCGGTACGGGCTTGCAGCATGGCGGCGTGTGGGTCGGCGAGGTCGTGCGAAGCCTTGGCGAGTAGGCCGCTGGTGACGCTGGCGAGGAAGTGCAGTTGCCGTGCTTGCTGGGGTGTCTGTCGGCGCTCCAGGAGCGCGAAGAGCGTGTCCTGGGTTTCGGCCAGGTCACCGAGCAGCTCAGTGAGCGGGCGCTGTGGGTAGGCCAGCGCCAGGCGCTGGACGTCGTCGCGGAGCTGGTCGACGGCTTCAGGTGTCGTGCTCTCGGCGGCGAGCAAAGTGAATCGGCGGGCGCGTTCGGCTGCCATGGTGATGATGCCCCTCTCAGTGCCGGGTGACGGAACCACCAATGAGCCGTCGTTAGCCGGCGCGGCTGTCGCAAGGTTGGGATCCCACGGGCGGAGCAGGTCATCGAGCGGCATGCCGAACATGGCCTGGAATGCGCGGCGGGTGGCGGGGGTTGCTCCCGCCGCCGCCCGTTCACCCCGAGCCATGCGGGCCAGGTGACGCGCGCTGATCGTCGCGCGTTCCTCCAGACGCAAGAACTCGGCGGCCATTTCCTCGTAGGTGCGGTCACGCTGCTGGATCAGGTGTTCCAGCTGCGTACGGGGCTCCCTGCGTGGTCGTGCCACGGTTCCGCTCCGCTCCTCAGTTAGTGGGTTCTACCTCGACGGTCGCGTACCCGCGGCAGCGTCACAACCAATGTCCCTCACATGTCCGGGATTGGTCCACCAACGGTCCGTTACGGGACCTCGATTGGTCTACGTCGATCGACACACTCTGGTCTCAGTCGCGTCGTCCGCCGCGAATCGACCGGAAAGGGTAGCCATGTCCAGAATGCCGGGAGCACTTCCCGTGACCGTCTTCCTCGTTGGCATCGGACTGCTGGCGCTGGAGATCATCTTCCTTGCACTCGTCAACCACGGTGGGGCGTGGCGTCGTCAGATTCGGGCGCACCGGTGGGTCACGGCTCGGCCCGCCGCTCGTCGCCGATCAGTGGGTGGCCGGGCGTCCTCGCGTACCGTGAGCGGTGATGACGCCGACGCCGAAGATCGACGAGCTGCCCACGGACTGGTGGACCGCGGCCGAGTGTGCCGCATACCTGGGGATCACCCGCAGCACCTGGGCGGCGTACGTCGCCCGCGAACAGGCACCCGCACCCGAGCGGACGTTCGGCCGGTCGCCCGCGTGGCGTCCAGCCACGGTCAAGACCTGGGCCGCCAACCGGCCTCGTCGCGGCAAGTAGATCACGGTTCTCCACCCTCTTCATCACGCCTAGCGAGTACAGCACTGGCGCTGTATAGTCGGGAATCGAATACAGCGCCCGCGCTGTATTCCGGTCGAGTGATGGCAAGAGGTGATGTGCGATGAGCGGCCGGAGCCTGTTCGCGCGCCAGCCGATCGGCGCGGTCGCGATTGTGGAGACGCCGGTGTCGCAGTGGTACGCGCGGAAGGCGCGGATCACGGTGGCGGTCGTGGGTCTGGCCGTGGACGCGCTGGTGACCGCGGTGTTGTCGGTGTTCTGCCCGCTGCTGCTCGCGATTGTGCTGGGTGCGGTGGCCGGGCTGGTTTGCGGCGTGGTCGCCGGTGTGCTGGTTCGGGTGTGGCCGGTGCTGCGGGTGCTGTGGTGGTGGTCCTTCGAACTGATCGCCGCGCTGCTCGTGGTCGGTGGCCCGGTCACTATCGCCCACCTGGCAGGCCGCGGGGTGGCCCTCGCTGTGGTGCTGCTGGTTCCCGTCCTGTGCCTGGCGGTCTGGCCGGTGCGCCGGTTCGTGGCGGCGTGGTCGTGGGTGCCGGTGGTGCGGCACCGGCTGCGGCTGTGCTTCGCCGGGATCGTGCGCGGTACGGGCGGAGTCCGTCCGGGCTCGTTGCCGCTGGTCTTGTGGGCTCGCCCCACTCCGGCGGGGGAGCGGGTGTGGCTGTGGCTGCGCCCCGGTCTGGAACTGGCCGACCTGGACGGCAAGGCGGGCCGGATCGCGGTGGCGTGCTGGGCCAAACAGGTCCGCGTGCTGGCCGCATCCGACCGGTACGCAGCCCTGCTCCGCATCGATGTGGCCCGTCGGGACCCGCTGACCGGACGGGTCGAGTCCCCCCTCGCCCTGCTGGTCCCCGGCCTGCGGGAGAAGTACCTGGCGGAGGTGCCGGTGTCGCCGGGCCTGCCGCCGGTCGGCCTGGAACTGGCCGACATCGACGAGCCTCCAGCACCCGAACCGCGCGGCGGCCGCCGATGACCGCCGGGCACGGGGTGCCGGATGTCCGTTCCATCAAGCGCCATCACCAGTAGAGGAGCGAGATTGAGATGGCGAACGAAACTGTGATCACGGTGGTGGGGAACCTGACCGCCGACCCGGAACTGCGGTTCCTGGAGAACGGCACCGGGATGGTGAAGTTCACCGTCGCGTCCACCCCGCGGACCCTGGACCGGGCTTCGGGGCAGTGGAAGGACGGCGACCCGCTGTTTTTGACCTGCACCGCCTGGCGGGACATGGCCGAGCACATCGCGGAGTCGCTGACCAAGGGCACCCGGGTGATCGTCACCGGCCGGCTGAAGTTGTCGCGGTGGGAGAACGAGCAGGGTGAGAAGCGGTCCGCGTACGGCCTGGACGTCGACGAGGTCGGCCCGAGTCTGAAGTGGGCGCAGGTCAAGGTCAACCGGATGCACCGCAGCAAGAACGACGGGTTTGCCCCGGCCGAGGTGCCCGACGACGCGTGGAACGCCGCCACCCCCGCGACGGCGACGTCGGTGGGGTGATGGTCATGGACGACCCGAACCAGTGGAAGCCGGGCAAGGGCCTGCGGGCGACGCCCGAGGGCGCCGAGCCGGTGGAGGTGCCGCACCTGGACGACGCGATGGTCCGGCTGGTCACCCGCAATCTGCTGATCGGCGGCATGCCGGGCTCCGGCAAGACGGGACTGATCAACTCGCTAACTGTGCATGCCGCGCTGGACCCGGACGGAACTGGCGCGGCGGGCCCGGCGGCCGGCACGGATGCGGAGGCGTGAGCTGATGTCTCCGGTCCTGGTCGCACACACAAGCACCGGCACCGCGCCGGTGGAGGTGGGTCCGGCGCTGTCGATCTTCGATCCTGTGCATGTCGGGATCGACGAGTTCGGGCAGCCGAAGCGGGTGCCGTTGATCTACCGCAACATGCTGATCGGCGGCGAGCCCGGCTCCGGTAAGTCCGGGCTGTTGAACGCGGTGGTGGCGCATGCGGCGCTGTCGTTGGATTGCCGGTTGTGCCTGCTCGACGGCAAGCGGGTCGAGTTGGGGCAGTGGCGTCGGTGCGCGGACGCGTTCGTCGGCCCGGACATCGCCGCCGCCCTGGCGTTGTTGAAGCGGCTGCAGATGATGATGGACCGCCGGTACGACTACCTGGAGGACTGCGACCGCCGGAAGATCACCCCGCAGGATGTGTTCACCGCGTATCTGGTCGCGATCGATGAGATCGCCTACTTCTCCGCCACGGTCGGCTCCAAGCAGCAGCGCGAGGAGTTCTCGGTGCTGCTGCGCGATCTGGTCGCCCGCGGTCGAGCGGTCGGCATCATCGTCGTCGCGGCCACCCAGCGACCCAGCTCGGACATCATCCCGACGAGTCTGCGGGATCTGTTCGCGTGGCGGTTCGCCGGACGCTGCACCAACGACAGTTCGTCGGACATCGTGCTCGGGCACGGCTGGGCGAACAAGGGCTGGTCGGCGAACATCGTCAGCCCGAACAACCCCGGCGCAGGCCTGTTGATCGCCGAGAACGGTGGCCCCGAGCTGGTGAAGGTCGCCTACCTCGACGACCGCACCTGCGCCGCCATCGCCGCCTACGCCGCCGAACTGCGCGCCACCGTCGTAGCCGGCGACCGCCCGGCACTGCGGTCGGTCCCGGACGCGGCCTGACCCCTGACCACCCCGGAACCCCTCCGGGCTGGAAGTCCACCCCACCTACCGAAGGAGAGCAACGCAATGAGCCGACGACTTCCGGCCACCCGGCCACCCGCGCCCCGGGTCATCCACTACGTCGATCCGGGCACTGCGGCCGAGCTGGCGTACTCGATGAACCCGGCGCAGCTCGCCGCCCGGCAACGCCAGCAGCAAGCCTCCTACCAGCGCTGGCAGGCCCGGCAGCAGGCCATTGCCGCCGGCGACCGCAAGCTGCGCCGGTTCTGGCTCGGCTTCGGCGCGGTCACCGGCCTCGCCGTCCTCGCCGCTCTCACCGCTGCCGGGTGGCTGCTGTGGACCGCTGTAGGCCTCGGCGTCCTCGCCATCCCCGTGCTGGTGGCGGGCTTGGTCGCGCTCGCGGTCGGGGGGCACCGCTGCATCACCGTCGTGCAGCACTGGCACTGATGGCCACCGCCATCACGCCAACGTCCCTGTCCCTACCACCTCGAAAGCCGACGACACCGGATCAAAGCCCTGGAAAGCCACCGGTGCCGCCAGCCCCAACCACTGACCCAACCCGTTAGGAGAGGAGCCAGCGTCATGCACGCTACCCAACCGCAGGGCGGAGCCTGCCCTGAACCCACCCGCCGCTACGACGGCAAACCCGAAACCAGCACCGACCGCCGGTACTTCGACCTCTGCCAGTCCGACCACGCCGCCGAGCTCTACGGACAGAGCGAGCTCGACCACGACCGGCTACCCACCACCGACGGCTTCATCGCTTGGTGCGCCAGGCAAGCCACCGCGGCGGACGGGTACGTCGTCACCGAGTCCGGCCTGCACGCCCTCGCTGCCTCCCAGGGTGACGACGAGTGCGGCGAGGAGCCGGTCACGGCCGGCCGTGTGCTGCAGTCGGCGGCGCTGTACCTGGAACGGCACGGCTGGATCCAGGGCGCCTACTACGACCCGTCCGCCACCTGCTTCACCCCGGCGGCCTGTCTGGTCGGGGCGATCGGCATGGTCTGCTACGGCGGACCGGTCGACGCCCCGGCGCAACACTTCGACAATCCCGGCTTCCTCGACTTCGAGGAAGCAGTCCTGCACCTGGACCGGTACCTGCTGGTCGCAGACGGGTCGGAGTCGTACGAGTTCAACGATGCCAAAGGCCGCACCCCGCAGCAGGTCACACACGCGCTGCGGGAGGCGGCGGAGACCCCGGCCGAGAACCTGGTCGACGCCATCCGGGCCATCAACGCCACGAACGCGCATCAGGCTGAGAGTGCGAAGCTGCTGATCCCCCAAGGGATCTGGGATGAGGCGGCCGAGCAGGTCGACCACCCGCATTCCCCGGGCACCTTGTTCGGCTGTCCGGCGTGTGAAGCCGAGTGCTTCTGCACCGGTGACCAGACGCGGTGCGTGCACTGTGCCCTGGCCGAACAGGTTACGGCCAACAGCGACGACGCCGAACCCACGTACCGCGATTCCGTATCCGAAATCTACGAACGCCTCGGGGTCGGCGACGGTGACGGCATCACGGAGTGCCCCGACTGTGGGCGGCACGTCCCGGTCATCGAGGGGCGGGTCGCCATCCACGTGCGGCACCCCAGCACCGCGACCGGCACCTGCGACGGCAGCGATGCTGCCCTGCCGGGCGGTGACGTCCGATGAGCAAGAACACTGTCAAGCCCGCCTTGACACCGAAACCGGGCAAGCGGGCCCGGCGTCGGGTGGAGAACACCCAGTTCGACGCGTTCGCCCGCCGGATCCTGCGCGCCTACGCGCGTCGGATCGCCGACGGCGACGTCGAAGCCCTCGGTGCGCTGGCCGCGCTCACGGCGGAAGTCGACGCCGTGTGCCGGCTGGCGGTGGCGGGGCTGCGCCAGGCACCGTACGGGTACTCATGGTCCGAGATCGCTGACCGGCTCGGTGTGTCCCGGCAGGCCGCGCAGATGCGCTACGGCGACACCACCGACAGGGGCGCCATCGACCGCCGTCTGCTGGAGGCGGGGTTGGGCGTCTCGGTGGCCACACTCGTGCGGGTATTCGCTGATCATCACCCTGGTAGCCCGGCCGCGTCGCGGTGTCCGGGCTGCGGCTTCCGCTACCCCGACGGGGTCCTCGACTGTCCCACGAACGCCACCGTGCGTCCGCTGCTGCTGCGGCGGCGTGGCGAGGACCGGGAAGCGGTCGCTCTGCTGACTCCTGACCAGTTCGCCGACCTGTGCAAACCGATCACTACCCGCTTGCGGGCAGCGGTCCGGCAGGCGGCTCTCCCCTCGCCGTGTCCCGACCGCGTACCGACCCTGTTCGACCACGCCGGGAAGGACACCACCCGATGAACCTCGAACCGTTGGCGACGGTCGCTGCCGACCCCGCCCCGTTCCCGACCCGACCGATCGGCCGACGCCGGTTCGCCGCGGAAGTCTTGGCGAACTGGCTGACCACCACCGTGCCCGACATGAACGTCAGCTACGACGGTGACTGCACGGTCACGGTCGCAGCGTTGACGGTCCGCTACCTTCCCGGGGCCGTGCAGATCGCTCTGCCCGACCGGTACACCCTCGAAGGTGAAGTCGTGGTCTACGCCGACGACCCGTTCGCGATCGCGACGATCGTCGACCTGTACCTGGCATCCACCCAGGTCACGTCATGACAGCCGTCGTGGCGGGTCGCCGATGGGCGTACCTCGGTGCCACCCTCGGCGGACTCGTGTCCATCGCGGCGAACATCGCCCACTCCTACGTCCCACCCACGGGCGTAGACAGCGGCTGGTCCCCGAAGCCGGGTGCCGTGCTCGGCGCCGTGTTCTGGCCCGTCGCGCTGTTCGTCGCCACCGAAATCCTGACCCGCGTCGCCTGGCCCGCCGGCCGGGTGTGGTGGCTACTGCGCTGGGCGGGCATGCTCCCCGTCGGCGCGGTCGCCGCCCTGGTCTCCTACCGGCACCTGTCCGGGCTCCTTGCCTACTACGGCGAAGAACCCCTGGTATGTGTGCTCGGCCCACTCGCCGTCGACGGGCTCATGGTGATGGCCACCGGCGCGATCCTTGCCACCAGCCACCACCACACCAACCCAGAGTCCCTGACCGTTCCGGCCCGTCCCGACATCGCCGTCGGACCGGCCCCGACCCCCATCACCGCCGCGTCCACCGCCGGCAGCTCCGTTCCGTGCGCGATGGACCCGACCCCGGAACCCGAACCGGTGCCGGCACCGATTCCGGTGCCGTCCCCGGCTGTCGTCGCCACCCGGATCGCCCGGGCAGACGCCACCGGCCCGACCGGATCAGCGACCGCGCTGCGCGACACTGCCCGCAAACCGCGTCCCCGCCCCAGCACCACCGGCACATCCTCGGCGCCGAAGCTGGCCGCTCCCGCCACCGACACCCCTGTCGCCGCGCCGGAGCCCGCACAGCCCACCACGCCGATCGTGTCACCGGAACTGTTGAACCGGGCCCGCGAGACTGCACGGCAGTACCGCACCGAGCACGGCACGCCGATCACGCCCGGGCAGCTGGCCGTCCGCCTCAAGGCGACGTCCGAACAGGCGGCACAGGCCCTGGCCGTGCTCGGCCTCGGCCCGGACAACCCGACCAACCCGATCCCGACTGTCAACGGCAAGCCTGTGAAGGCGACCCGGTGACTGTCTCGTCGTTGAGCGTCGTCCCCGAAGCACCCGCTTCGGGGACGGCCCCCCACGCCGAGCCGCCCACGGTCCCGTCCTGGTACCACCACGCGGCGGACATCCGGCTGCAAACCGTCGCCCGCGCCGCCCAACCGGATTACGAGGCGTGGCTTTCCCATGTGAAGCCTGCAGCCGCTTGTGTGCGGCCGGTGCGGCTTGCCGGGACGATGGCTACCGTCGAAGCCGCCACCGGCCGGATCCTCGCCGAACGGTCTACGGCGGACTTGCCGGACGGGGTGATCTACAAGCCGTGCGGCAACCGTCGCGAGGCGGTGTGTCCGGCCTGCTCGCAACGCTACAAGCGGGATGCCTACCAGGTGGTGCGGGCCGGGCTGGTCGGCGGCAAAGGCGTCCCAGAGCACGTCGCGCATCACCCGGCAGTGTTCCCCACCCTCACCGCCCCGTCGTTTGGCGACGTGCACACCCGGGTGGTGCACCGGCACACCTGCGCCCGGCGCACCGGCTGCGACTGCCGGCCCGAGCCGTGCCACGCCCGCCGCGACGCCACCACCTGCCCGCACGGGATTCGGCTGGCCTGTTTCGCCCGGCACGACAGCGACGATCACCGGCTGGGCGCGCCGCTGTGCCTGGACTGCTACGACCACGACGCCCAGGCCGTGTGGAACCTGATGGCGGGCGAGTTGTGGCGGCGCACGACCATCGCGATCAACCGCTACATCCGCCGCCTCTGCCGCCAACGCGGACTCCCGTTCTACCCGGTGGCCTGCGGGAAGACGGTGCGCTGGGTGGCGCCGGTGCGGCTGTCGTTCGGCAAGGCCGCCGAGATGCAACGCCGCGCCGTCGTCCACTTCCACGCGATCATCCGACTCGACGGCTACGACCCGCGCGACCCGGACGCCATAGTGCCGCCGCCGGGCGCGCTTGACGCCGCCGACCTCGTCGCCGCCGTCGACCACGCCGCCGCCACCGTCGCGTTCACCAGCGACCCGCACCCGGCCAACGGGCGCGGCTGGCACATCGGGTGGGGCGAGCAGGTCCTGACGAAGGTGATCACGGTCGCGGCCGAGGGACAAGTGACCGACGCTCAGGTCGCCGCGTACCTGGCCAAGTACGCCACCAAGTCGACCGAGGTCACCGGGCACGCCTCGAACCGGCTCAGCGACGACACGATCACCCTGTACGCCGACCCGGAAGGCACCCACACCGAACGGCTCATCGACGCGTGCTGGCGCCTCGGCAGCTTCCGCACCAACCCCTCTCCGCCTGCCCCTCTAGCAGCCGGAGAGCGGCATGCCGCGCCTGCCCCGACCGTGCCGTTCGGCCACTTGCGCACCGACCCGAATTGTGGCGGCTGCACCCGCTACCGGACCTGCCCGACGTGCGCCGCCGAACAGGTCGCCGCCGCCGATGCGGCCCGCCGCGCCCCGGCCGGGCCGCCAGCCAGCCCGTACCTGAAGCTGCGCCGCTGGGCGCACATGCTCGGCTTCGGCGGCCACTTCCTCACCAAGAGCCGCAAATACTCGATCACGTTCGCGCTGCTGCGTGACCAGCGCGTCGTGTTCCGCCGTGCCCAGAGCAGCGGCCCGGAACACAATCCGGCCGACACCAGCGAGCCGACCACGCTGGTCGTGAACTTCCTGGCCTTCGTCGGCGCCGGATGGAAAACCCCGGCCGACGCGATGCTCGCCAACACCTCCGCCGCACTGGCCCGCGAACACCAGCGCACCGCCCGCGAGTACCTGGAAACCCGGGCCGCCTGAACGGCCAATGACCGTCAAGCCAGCCTTGACGCCCAACCCAAGCAACCGGAAGGAGCGCCGCACCCATGGGGGAGGCGAGTGCAGCGCAAGGCCCGTACTACCGGCCTGCCGAGGTCGCACGGCTGCTGCGCTGCTCGGAATGGTGGATCAAAGAGCAGGCCCGGCACCGCCGGATCCCGTTCTCCTGGATCGGCGGCAGCTACCTGTTCACCGAGGAGCACATCGCCGCGATCGTGCGCCTGTTTGAGGTGAAGCCCGGCGACGACATCCCGGCCGTGCACCGGCGTGGTCGGGCGGATGGTGCGTCGTCGACCGACGACCCCGGCGCGGTGCCGATCCGGCTACGGGCGCGGCCGCCCCGGCGGGCTCGTCGTGCCGAGAGAGCGGCCGCATAGGAGGGAGATTGCTGTGGCGTATGCCGAGAAGCGAGGAGATTACTGGCGGGCCCGGTACTGGCTGCCCACGGGCAAGCTGGCCACGGTCAGCGACACGAGCGGGGCGGCCATCCGGTTCCGGACCCGCCGCGAGGCGGAGCGGGCCGCCAACGATGCGGAGGCCCGGGCGCGTCGCTCCCGGGTGGATCCGGTCGCCGGTCGGATGCACTTCGGTGACTATGTGAGCCGCTGGTACGCGGTGCAGGATCTCGCCGCGTCCACCATGCAGAACTACCGCCGGCACATCGAGGAGCACCTGCTGCCGACGTTCGAGGCCGTGCCAGTGGCGGACATCGTGGCCGCGGATGTGGCGGCGTGGGAGAAGAGCGAGCGGGCGGCCGGCTACGCGGAGGCGAGTATCAAGACCTGGCGCGGGACGCTGCACCTGGTCCTCGCCGACGCGGTGGAGGAGGGACTGCGCGACTACAACCCGGCAACCCGGCGACGCGGCCGCGGCAAGCGGGCCGGGCGGTCACGGCGGCGCGGCCCGGAGAAGGTAGTCACCTCGGCGCTGGGGGTGCTGTTGCTGGCCGAGCGGGTGGCGCTGCTGTCGGGGCGCGACGATGAGTTCGTGGCCGTCGTGTTGCTCGGCTTCACCGGGATGCGCTGGGGCGAGCTGGTCGGGTTGGAGACCCAGTTCGTCCGGCCGGGCGAGGTTCGGGTGGAGTGGCAGCTGTACGAACTGGACACAGGTGTGTGGCATCGGTGCCCGCCGAAGGACGACTCGCACCGGACGATCGATCTGCCGGATTGGCTGGGCGCGATGGTGTCCGAGCATGTCGCCCGTACCCGGCCTCGGCCGTGCGCCTGCCACGGGCTTACGTACGTGTTCGGGGGTCATCGTCCGGCGAACGGGGCGGGGCGGGCGGAGGGTCCCCGGCTGGTCGACGTGTCCCGGCGTGCCGGGGTGTCGACCGGGACGGTTTCCAACGTACTGAACCGGCCGGACACCGTTCTGGAGGCGACCCGGGTGCGGGTGCTTACGGCGGCGAGCGACCTGGGCTACGTGCACGGTGGCGCGCCGACCGGCGAGTTGGCGCCGCACTGGCGGCGGACCGGGTTCGCGACCTGGCTGTTTCAGCCGGCGGCGACCGGCTGGTATCCGCGGGCGGCGCCGCGCGACCCGCGCCCGGTGCCGGTGCTGGGGGAGCCGTGGCCGGGTGTGCCGGTCCGGGGCCGGGGCGCGGCGGGCCGGGCGGACGCCTGCTGGCTGCCGATCGCGGCCGGGCTGACGCCGCATGGCCTGCGGCACACCCACAAGACGGTGATGGAGGAACTGGCCGTGCCAGGCAAGCTGCAGGACGAGCGGATGGGCCATGAGGACGGCTCGGTGCAGTCGAGGTACGTGCACATCACGGCGGCGATGCGTCGGGCGCTGCTCGACGGCCTGACCGAGCTGTGGGTCGCGGCCCTGGATGAGCGGCGTGCGATGGCTCCCGGCTCGCCCGTGGCCGTGCTGGATCGGCTGCTCGCCGAGCGGGTAAAGGAGGTCGGGGAGTGACCCGCCAAGATTCACTCCCCAGCCACTCCCCAACCGGCCGGGAGAGACAGTTCAGGGCTGGTCTCCCTGTCTGGAAGACCAGCCCTGAGCTGGTGTTTCACGTGGTCGGGGTGGCCGGATTTGAACCGACGGCCTCTTCGTCCCGAACGAAGCGCGCTACCAAGCTGCGCCACACCCCGAGCGTGCGGAGCAATAGTATCCGACCGCCCCAGCCAGGCAAATCCGGTATCCCCCTGGGGGCGAAACCGCAGGTCAGCGCGGTATCAGGGTGAGAATGCTGGCCTCCGGACGGCAGGCGAAGCGGATCGGCGCCGTCGGGTGGGTGCCCAGCCCGGCCGAGACGTGCAGCCACGAGTCCGAGCCGGGCCAGCGGTGCAGGCCCTTGGCCATCGACGTGGGCAGGTCACAGTTCGTGGTGAGGGCGCCGTACCCGGGGACGCACACCTGGCCGCCGTGGGTGTGCCCGGCCAGCATCAGTGCGAAGCCGTCGGCGGCCATCGCGTCAAGGACCCAGGAGGCGGGGGTGTGGGTGACCCCGATGTGCAGGTCGGCGCCCGCCGAGGCGGGGCCTGCCACGGACGGGTAGTCGTCCCGGTCGACGTGCGGGTCGTCGACGCCGACCAGTTCCACGGAGCGTCCCCCGGCCTTCAGGACCGTACGGGCGTTGTTCAGGTCCGCCCAGCCCGCGTCGGTGAACGTCTGCCGCAGCGTCTCGTACGGCAGTTCGACGCCCTGCACGTATTCCCGCTCGGGGAGCAGGTACCGCAGCGGGTTCCCCCAGACCGGGCCGCGGTAGTCGTTGGAGCCGAACACGAACGCCCCGGGCAGCCCGAGGAACGGCTGGAGGGCGCGCACGACGCCGGGTACGGACTCGGGGTCGGCCATGTTGTCGCCGGTGACCACGACCAGGTCGGGGTCGGTGCCGCCGAGCGCGGCCACCCAGTCCTGCTTGCGCCGCTGGCCCGGCATCATGTGCAGGTCGCTGAGGTGCAGGATGCGCAGGGGCTCGGCGTCGGGCGCCAGCACCGGCACGTCGACGCGGCGCAGCGTGAACATGTTCCGCTCGACCAGCGAGGCGTACGCGAACGTGGCGCCGCCGGCGGCGAGCGTACCGGCGGCCAGGGCGATAAGGGGGCGCTTTCGCATAACCGCCAGGGTAGTTTGACCCTCCATGGGAACGCTGAAAGACCGCCTGAACGATGACCTGCACGCGGCGATGAAGGGGCGCGACGAGCTGACCACGGCCACGCTGCGGATGGCCCTGTCGGCGGTGCGCACCGCCGAGGTGTCCGGCACCGAGGCCCGCCAGCTGAGCGACGACGAAGTGATCGCGGTGCTGACCAAGGAGGCGAAGAAGCGCCGGGAGGCGGCCACCGCGTTCGCCGGGGCTGGGCGGGCCGAGGCGGCCGCGAAGGAGACCGCCGAGGGGGAGATCCTGGATCGGTATCTGCCGCGTCAGCTCAGCGACGCGGAGATCACCGAGCTGGTCGCGGGGGCGCTGCAGGCGGGCGGGTTCACCGGGAAGGCCCAGATGGGCCCGGCCATGAAGGCGGCCCAGGCCGCGGTGGCCGGCCGGGCCGAGGGCGGCCGGGTGGCCGCCGAGGTACGCCGCCAGCTCGGCTGACCGCAGACCACGGGCCACTGACGGTACGGCGCGGAGTCGCTGGCGCCGGAGACGGAAAGCGGCCGGGGCCCTGTTCGGGGCCACGGCCGTCGCCGTTGTCGTGGGACTAGCGTCTCGGTTTCCTGGTCCCCGGGAACTGGATGATCGGCGGGGTCTGGCCCGGCGGGGTGCCCGCGATCGGCGGCTGGTCGGACTTGCCGTTGCTGACCAGGATCTCCACCGCGCCGCCCTTGATCGTGCGGTTGGGCGGGTTGGTGCCGGCGGCCGTGCCGAGCGGGCACTTGGAGTCCACGTCGGTGCCGATCGTGACGCTGAAGCCGGCGTCGTCGAGGCGGTTACGGGCGTCGCTGAGCGCGTCACATGTCACGTCGGGGATGGAGCGCTGGTCGCCGTACGCCATCTTCTCGTTGCCGGGTTTCTTGAACTGCTCCTTCGGCTTGCCGTCCATGAAGTCGGCGACGGTCTCCCAGACGGCCGGGTTGACGATGCCGTGCGACATCCGGTCCCGGTGGTCGGGCCAGTCCGGATTGACCAGGTAGCCCGCGACCACGATCGAGGTGGTGCCGACGACGAGTGAGGCGGTCTTGTCGTGGTCGGTGGTGCCGGTCTTGCCGAACACCGGGTGCCCGACCGCGCCGCGGGCGGCCCGTGCCGTCGCTCCGCTGCAGCGGCCGAGCTGGGCCGAGTCGCCGACCGGGCAGCGGGTCGCGTCGAGCGCGGCCCGGGCCACGTCGGGGCTGGTGGCGCGGGTGCAGTGCGGCTTGCCGACGTCGATCTTCTCGCCATCCTGGGTGGCGATCTGCTCCACCGGGGTCGGCTCGCAGTACATGCCGTCGCCCGCGAGGGTGGCGTACGCGTTGGCCATGTCCAGCGGGGTGGAGGCGGAGACGCCGAGGACGAACGCGCCCCACTGATGGGCGGCGTCTTTGTCGTTGGCGTACTCGGCGTCCTCCTTGGCCCGGAACTTGATGCCGAAGCGCTTGGCGACGTCGACGACGTTCTCGGCGCCGACGCGTTCCGCCAGGGGCACGAAGTACGTGTTGACCGACTTACCGAAGGCCGTCCACATGTTGTAGACGCCCGCCTCGCCGCCGCCCGCGTTCGACGGGCAGTAGAAGTGGGTGCCGGGGCAGGCGGCGGGGCTGCCGCGCTGGATGATGTAACCCGACTTGTAGCGTTTCTCGGCCTTGATGGTGTAGCCGAGCGGGTAGCCCTTCTCCAGCGCGGCGACCATGGCGAACATCTTGGACACCGAGCCGGACTGGTAGCCGACGATGTCGCCACCGCCGCTGAGCAGCGGGTTCGTGGTGTTCGGGTAGCTGCCCCGGATGCCCTTGCGAGCCTTCGCCGGGTCGGACGAGACCGGGTTCTGCGGGTTCTTCGGGTCGTCCAGCTTGAACTTGCGGTTCGTGGCGAGCGCGCGGACCTTGCCGGTGCCGGGCTCGACCGCGGCCAGCAGCAGGGCGTTCTTGTTCTTGTCGGAGATGTGGTCGAGGATCCGGGCGCGCGCGGCCTTCTGCGCCTTGACGTCCATCGACAGCTGGATGCGGTAGCCGCCGCTCTTGAGCCGCCGCTCCCGGTCGTACGGGGTGGCGCCGAAGGTCTCCTGGCTGAGCCACCAGCGGTAGAAGTAGTCGCAGATGAAGCCCCAGTTGTTCTTCGCCACGGCGTTGCAGCCGCTGCTGGCCCGCTGCACCGTGCGGCTGATCACGACCTTCTTCGCCTCGTCGGCCTGCGCCTGCGTGATGTGGTTCAGCTCGACCATGTCGTTGATCACGTAGTTGCGCCGGTTCAGCGCCTGCGGGTAGCCGCCGGGCGTGGTCGGGTTGAACGCGGTCGGCGCCTTCACCATGCTGGCCAGCAGCGCCGCCTCGGCCACCGTCAGGTCCTTGGGCTTCTTGTTGAAGTAGACCTGGCTCGCGGCGAAGACGCCGTACGCGCCGTTGCCGAAGGGGGCGACGTTGAGGTAGCGCTCCAGGATCTGGTCCTTGGTGAGTTCCTTCTCGATCTGGAGCGCGTACTTCATTTCGTTGATCTTGCGGCGCGGGGTGTCCTGGGTGGCGTCGATGACCTCCTTGGGGTTGGTCGCCGAGTACGCCAGGGACATGCGCACGTACTGCATCGTCAGGGTCGAGGCGCCCTGCTTCGCCTTGCCGTTGTTGTTGTTCACGAAGGCGCGGGCGACGCCCTTCATGTCGACGCCGTTGTGGTGGTAGAACTCGTGGTCCTCCGCGGCGATGATCGCGTGCTGCATGTTGGGCGAGATGTCGCGCAGCGGCACGTCGCTGCGGAACTCGTCATACATGATCGCGACGAGGGTCTTGTTGTCGGAGGCAAAGATCCGGCTGACCTGGGGCGCGGTGGCCTGCTTGAGCTCGCTGGGCAGCTGCGAGAAGGTCTCGCCGCCGGCCTTGGCGGCCAAGCCGGTCATGGCGACCGCCGGGAAGGCGGCCGCGGCGACAACGACACCCGCGAGTAGGCCGCAGATCAGCAGCGAGCTCGCGTTGGCAAAGATGTTGTGGTCACGTCGGCGCATCCAGGAGGTCACGCCAGCAGGGTACGCGACATGCGCCCGTGGCCGCCTGCCCAGAAACGATGGTTCGCCCAGGGTGATTGTGCCGTCCCCGAAGGTGAGCGCGCAGCACCTTTCCGGCTTTGCAACGGGACTGCACCGAGGGGCGATGCCCGACATGCCCGGAACTCCCGAGCTATACGTTTTTGAGGGACAACATTGCGTAATCGTCCGACTACGGAGCATGATGGTCCGGCGAACTGTCGCACGACGTCGGCGCGGCCTGGGGGGACGTGAGCCCGCCGGACGTCAGGGGGTAGAGGCAAGGGGGGACGTGTACACATGGGGATGATCAGCGACTGGCCCAGCATGGCGGCGTGTCAGAGTGGCGACCCTGACGCGCTGTTCGTGCAGGGCGCCGAGCAGAACGTGGCCAAGAGGATTTGCCGCAGCTGCCCGGTCCGCTACGAATGCCTCGCCGACGCGCTGGACAACCGGATCGAATTCGGCGTCTGGGGAGGCATGACCGAGCGGGAGCGCCGCGCGCTGCTGCGCCGCCACCCCTACGTGGCGAGCTGGCGCAAGATGTTCGAAGCCGCGCTGAGGGAGAAGAGCGCCGACCGGGTGCTCGTCTCGGCACGCTGACTCCGCCGGTCCGCGTCCGGACCCATCACGCGGTGAGGGCGGCACCGATCGTCCGCAGTCCGTCGACGTCGTGCACGTCGGCGGGCTGCGCCGGCACCGGGACGGCCGGCACCTCCGGAAACGCGCCCGTGAACTCGGCCGCGACCCGTACCTCGCGCTCGATCTGACGCAGCAACCGCGCGTGCACCCGCAGCGCGTCCGCGGTGACCTGCTGGCCGCCGGCGGCGTCCAGCGCCGCCGCGGCGGCCTCCGCCGCCTCCGCCGACACCGAGCTCAGCTCGGCCTCGTGGGTGCGGTTGAGCACCAGGCCCGCCAGCGGCATCCGCTCCGCGACCAGCCGCTCGGCGAAGTACGCGGCCTCCCGGACCGCATCCCGCTCCGGCGCCGCCACCAGCAGGAACGCCGTCTGCGGGTCCTGCAGGATCCGGTACGTCTCATCCGCCCGGTGCCGGAAACCGCCGAACATCGAATCCAGTGCCGCCACGAACCCCGACAGGTCCGTCAGCAACTGGGCGCCGAGCACCTTCTGCACCGCCCGGGTGAACAGCCCGAACGACGCCGTCATCAGCGAGAACACGCTGCGGCCGGAGCGCGCCGGAACCAGCAGCAGGCGCAGCATCCGCCCGTCGAGGAACCGGGACAGCCGGGCCGGGGCATCCAGGAAGTCCAGCGCCGAGCGCGACGGCGGGGTGTCCACCACGATCAGGTCCCACTCGTCGCGGGCCCGCAACTGGCCCAGCTTCTCCATCGCCATGTACTCCTGCGTGCCGGAGAACGTCGAGCTCATGGCCTGGTAGAACGGGTTAGCGAAGATCTCCGCGGCACGCTGCGGGGTGGTGTGCGCCTGCACGACCTCGTCGAACGTGCGCTTCATGTCGAGCATCATGGCGTGCAGCTCGCCGCCGGAGGCGTCCGTGTCGATGCCCTTGACCTGCCGCGGCGTGTTGTCCAGCTCGGTCAGCCCCATGGACTGCGCCAGCCGCCGGGCCGGGTCGATGGTCAGCACGACCGTCCGGCGGCCGTGCCGCTCGGCGGCCCGCAGCCCGAGCGCGGCCGCCGTCGTGGTCTTGCCGACCCCACCGGAGCCGCAGCACACCACGATCCGGATGGCCGGGTCGGCCAGCAGGCCGTCCACGTCCAGCCGGGGCACGTCCAAGCCGGGCCGGTCCAGGCGGGAGGCGGTCAGATCAGCGGCGGCCACCCTTCGAGCGTACTGAGTCGCCGCCTGCGGTGCCCCGCGCGGCGCTGCGGGCTGTGGCGGGTCGAACACCGAACGGCCGGTCAGACGGCCAGCAGGTGCTCGGCCAGCTCGTCCAGACCCGCCCGGTCCACACCCTGCTCCAGCAGCGGCAGCTCCACCATGGGGCGGCCCGCCTCGACCAGGTCGGCGCGCAGGGACTCCTCCAGCTCCCGGCGGGTCAGGTGCGCCCGCGCCTCGGCGTGCAGGCCGTTCACGGTCGCCGGGTCGGCGGGCAGACCGGCCGCCGCGAGGCCGCGCCGCAACTCGGCCTTGGTCACCTTGCCGCTGGTCAGCAGCGGGGGCCGGGCGCCGTTGACGATGATCCGGCCCACCGGGATGTGCAGGGTGGCCAGCTCGGCGATCGCGTCGAGGCTCTCCTGCACCGGCATCTCCTCCAGCAGGGTGACCACGTGCACGGAGGTCATCGCCGAGCGCAGCAGCGACGCCACCCCCTCGCTCTGGTTCTTGATCGGCCCCATCTTGGCCAGCCGGGCGGTCTCGGCGGTCACGTTGAGGAACCGGCCGATCCGGCCCGTCGGCGGCGCGTCCAGCACCACCGCGTCGTACGCCCGGCGCCCGTCCACCGAACGCGTGGTGGCCTCCTTCACCTTCCCGGTGAGCAGCACGTCGCGCAGGCCCGGGGCGATCGTGGTGGCGAAGTCGATCGCACCCACCTTGCGCAGGGCCCGGCCCGCGGCGCCCAGCCGGTAGAACATGTCGAGGTACTCCAGCAGCGCCTCCTCGGCGTCCACCGCCAGCGCCCGCACCTCCCCGCCGCCGGGCACCGTCGCGATGCGCCGCTCCTCGTACGGCAGCGGGTCCGTGCCGAACATCTGGGCGATGCCCTGCCGGCCCTCCACCTCGACCAGCAGCGTGCGCCGCCCGCCCGAGGCCAGCGCGAGCGCCAGCGCGGCCGCCACGCTCGTCTTGCCCGCGCCGCCCTTACCCGTCACCACATGCAGCCGCGCCGGCCAGCGGCCGGTCCGCTCGATCCCACCCACTACTTCACAGTAGGTCAGGCCGTCAGGGGCGGATCACCCGCGGACGTCGCAGACCAGCCAGCCGGTCTTGTGCACCACGGTGAACGTGAGACCCTGCTGGGCCGTCTTCTCGTCCGCCGTCGCCATGGTCAACTGCACCGACACGGTCGCCAGGTCCTCGTTGTGGGTGCCGATCGCCGGTTCGCTCCAGCTGAAGGTCGGGGAGGCGTACTCGGCCGAATAGCCCTTGATCTGCTCGACCCGCGCGGCCAGCCGCTTGGCGTTGCGCGCCTCCCGGCAGATCAGGCCGTCGGCCGCCGTGGCGTCCTGCTCCGTG
Organism: Krasilnikovia cinnamomea; assembly: GCF_004217545.1. Taxonomy (NCBI): domain Bacteria; kingdom Bacillati; phylum Actinomycetota; class Actinomycetes; order Micromonosporales; family Micromonosporaceae; genus Krasilnikovia; species Krasilnikovia cinnamomea. Next base: position 2,685,326 of record NZ_SHKY01000001.1, on the reverse strand, counting down.
TAGACCGCGGTCAGGAAGCGGTCGACCGCGGTCGCCGGGTCCGGTGCGCCCTTGCCCCGGTCGGCGTTGCGCAGCAGCAGGTACGCCGAGACGGCGCCGCCGCCGCAGAAGAGCAGCGTCGCCGCCAGTGCCGCCGACACCCAGACCCCGGTGCGCCGCGCGGGCGGCGGCCCGGGCGGGGATGCACCGGCGCCGACCGGCTCCGTCGGCTGCTCCGCCAGCCCGGACGGGAACCCCGCGGCCGGCCCGGCCGGCTGCTGCCAGGCGGCCGTCTGCTGGTGGGCGACCGGCTGGAACTGCTCGGTGACGTCCGCGTCGGGCTGCGGGGGCAGGATGCTGGTCGGCTCGTCGTCGCCCGCCGCCGCGGCGCCCGGGATGAGTTCGGTGGGGGAGCCGGGATGGCCCGGCTCCCCGGGGTACGCGCCGGGCGGTGGCCACTCCCGCTGCGAGCGCGGCGGCAGGGCGTCGATGAAGTCCGCGCCCTCGGCCGGATGAGCGGGCGCCGGGCCAGGGGTGTCCGCCTCACCGGGGAACGCCTCGGCCGCCGCGATCGACGCCCGGGGACCCCCCGTCGGCCCCGGCGTGGCAGGGACCGGCGCGGCCGGGACCGGCGGCCACGGGGGCGGCACAGCGGTGCTGTCGTCCGCCGCGTGCGGGGGCTCCGGCGGCGGGAGCGGCTCGGGCAGCGGGATGGGCTGCGGCGGCTCCGGGTCGGGCAGCGGCACCGGCTCGGGCTGAGGATGACCCGGATGGGCGCCCTCAGCGGGGGAGTTGTCCCGGGGCTCCTGCGTCATGGTGTCCCCTGCCGTGCTGGATGTGAGCTGTCGCTCAGCCTAACCAAAATGCCCGGGCGGCGAGCCCTAAGCTGACGCCGTGGCCGCGTCGCGGCCGACGATGAGGGAGCTGGCAGGCAATGCAGAAGTGGGAGTACGTGACCGTGCCGCTGCTGGTCCACGCGACCAAGCAGATCCTCGACAACTGGGGCGAGGACGGCTGGGAGCTGGTGCAGGTCGTCCCGGGGCCGAATCCGGAACAGCTGATCGCGTACATGAAGCGGGTGAAATCGTGACCACGCCGGTGAGCGGGGACGGAGCCGTGGACGCGTACGCCCGGCTGAAGGAGCTGGGGCTGACCCTGCCCGAGGTGGTCCCGCCGCTGGCCGCGTACGTGCCGGCGGTGCAGTCGGGCAACCACGTGTACGTCTCCGGCCAGCTGCCGATCGTCGAGGGCAAGCTGCAGGCGGTGGGCAAGGTGGGCGCCGAGGTCACCCCGGAGCAGGGTGCCGAGCTGGCCCGGATCTGCGCGCTGAACGCACTGGCCGCGATCGAATCCCTGGTCGGCCTGGGCCGGCTCGTGAAGATCGTCAAGGTGAACGGGTTCGTGGCGTCCGCGCCCGGGTTCACCGGCCAGCCGACGGTGATCAACGGGGCGTCCGAGCTGTTCGGCACGGTGCTCGGCGAGATCGGGCGGCACGCCCGCAGCGCTGTCGGCGTGGCGGAACTGCCGCTGGGCGCGCCGGTCGAGGTCGATGTGATCGCCGAGATCGCCTGAACCCGCCGTAGGTGGCCGTGCCGCCGCGCCGAGCGGCGGCACCCACGGTGCGGGAACCCGCCGGTGGACCGCTGCCACCGGCGGGCCTGGCGGCCCCGGTTCGGGGGTCGGCCCGGTCGGCGCCGGCGACGTACGATGCCCTGCATGCGGGGTGTCACGCCGGTCGACCGGTTGCCGGACGGGGTGACGCTGCTCCGCGCCCCCAACCCGGGACCGATGACCCTCGACGGGACGAACACCTGGGTGCTGCGGCCGCCCGGCGCGTCCGGCGCCGTGGTGGTGGATCCGGGGCCGGACGACCCCGGGCATCTCGCCGCGATCGCCGCCCAGGGGCCGGTCAGCGCCATCCTCATCACGCACGGCCACCACGACCATGTCGAGGGTGCCGCCCGGCTCTCCGAGCTGCTCGGCGGGGTGCCGGTCCGGGCGGCCGACCCGGCGCACTGCGTGGGCGCGCCGCCGTTGACCGCCGGGGTGCTGGTGCTGGCGGGCCTGGAGATCGAGGTGCTGCCCACGGCGGGGCACACCCGGGACTCGGTCTGCTTCCGTACGGGTGACGCGGTCTTCTCCGGGGACACCATCCTCGGGCGGGGCACCACGGTCGTCGCGTACCCCGATGGGGACCTGGGCTCGTACCTGGACAGCCTGACGATGCTCACCGCGTACCAGAGCACGCTTCTGCCGGGGCACGGCCCGGCGCTGGCCGACTGCGCCGCAGCCGCGCGGGCCTATCTGGCGCACCGCCGCGACCGGCTCGCCCAGGTCGAGGCGGCGATGGCGGCCGGGGCGGAGACCGCGGGCGACATCGTCGACGTGGTCTATCCCGAGATCGACCCGGCCATCCGGTTCGCGGCCGAGGCGTCCGCCCGCGCCCAACTCGACTACCTGAGACGGGAATCACCGCCGCTGCCGGAACAGTTGGACCCGCTGTGACCTGTCCGGTCTGTGGAACCGTCCCCGTGCCGGGCGGCCGCTTCTGCCACAACTGCGGTGCCGCGCTGCCCGCCGCGGCCACCCTGCCCGCCGCCGAGCGGCGCATCGTCACCGTGCTCTTCGGCGACCTCTCCGACTTCACCTCCTGGTCGGAGGACCTCGACCCGGAACGGGTCGGCGCGGTCACCGACCGGGTGCTGGCCGCGCTGGCGGGCGCGGTGAAGACGTTCGGCGGGCACGTCGACAAGCTCACCGGCGACGGGATCATGGCGGTGTTCGGGGCGCCGGTCGCCCACGAGGACGACGCCGAACGGGCGGTCCGCGCGGCGCTGAGCATGCAGCGGGCCGTGCGCCGGGTGCTCGACGACGAGCGGGGCGGCGGCGCGCCGCTCGGACTGCGGGTCGGGCTGAACACCGGCGAGGTGGTCGCGGGCATCCAGGCCGCGCTGGAGTACACGGTCATCGGCGACACGGTCAACACGGCGGCGCGGCTGGCCGACGCCGCCGCCGTCGGTGCCGTGTACGCGGGCAGCCGCACCACGCTCGGCACCCGGCACGTGGCGTCGTGGCGCCAGCTGCGGCCGCTGCGGCTCAAGGGCAAGCGGGAGCCGGTGCCGACGTACGAGCTGCTGGGGCTGCACGACGCGCCGGGCACCCGCTCCGGGCTGGGCGACGAGGCGCCGTTCGTGGGGCGCGAGACCGAGCTGGGCCGGGTCGCCGGGCGCCTCGGCGAGGCCATCGACTCGGGCACCCCGCGGGTGCTGGTGATGACCGCGGAGGCCGGGATCGGCAAGACCCGCTTCGCGTCCGAGGTGAAACGGCTGGCCACCGGCTACGACGTGGGGGCCGGACGGTTCGCGGGGCACACCGGGGCCCGGGTACTGCGGGTGCGCTGCCGCGCGTTCGGGGAACGCCGCCGGTTCGCGCCGCTGGCCGACCTGGTCCGCAAGTCGGTCGGCCTGCCCCGCGACGTCGCCGCCACGATGAACCGGCCGGTGGTCGAGGAGCGGCTGCGCAAGCTCGTGCACCGGCTCGGCCGCGACGGCGAGATCCCCGACATCGACCTCGACCGGCTGCTGGCCCTGCTCGGGTACGGCGAACCCCCGGCCGCCCCGGTCGGCCCGGCGGGGGTCGCACAGTGGCAGCCCACCGGCGGGCCGCCCGACTCCGAGGCGATGCCGCGGGCGGTCGCCGACCTGCTCACCGCGCTGGCCCAGGAGACCCCGCTGGTGGTGATCGTGGACGACCTGCACGACGCCACGGGCGAGACCGTCGACGCGCTCGGCAGCACCCTGTCCCGGTTGGACGGCCCCGTGGTGGTGCTGCTGCTCGGCCGCCCCGAGCTGGTGCGTACGGCCGGGGCGCTGACCCGGCTGGCCGACGCCGAGGTGCACACGCTGCCGCCGCTGCGCGGGGCGGACGCCGCCCGGCTGCTCGTCGCGTACCTGGCCGGGGGGCGGTTGTCGCAGCCGGACGTCGACCGGCTGCTGGCCACCGCCCAGGGCAACCCGTTCTACCTGGCCGAGCTGGTCACCCTGCTGCTGGAGCGGGGGGCGCTGATCCCGGCCGTGGGCGGCGATCCGTCCGGCCGGTGGGAGCTCGCGGCCGGGTCGCTGGACAGCAAGCTGCTCTCCCGTGACCTCGCGGCCGTGCTGGCGGCCCGCATCGACGCGCTGCCCGCGGAGCCGCGCTCGGTGCTGCGGGACGCGGCGGTGGTCGGCGACCGGGTGCCGACCGGGGTGATCGAGGCGCTGCGGGAGCGGCGTACCGCCGGGGACACCCGGCCGGGTGCGGTCACCACGGTCGAGCTGGACCGGGCGGTGGACGAGCTGCTGCAGCGCCGCATGCTGCACCGGGTGCGCGGCGGCTTCGCGTTCACCACGCCGCTGATGCGCGAGGCCGCGTACAACGGGATCAGCAAGGCGGATCTCGCGGAGCGGCACGCGTACCTGGCCCGGTGGGCGGCGCCGGAGACGGTCACCGAGCTGGGGTACGACGCGGCGGGCCGGTTGAGCCTGACCGAGCAGGAACGCGACGCGTTCGTCGCCACGCACGCCGAATGCGCGATGGGGCTGGCCGACGAGGTGCGGCTGCGCCCGGACGCGGCCGTGCGCCAGGTGGCCGCGCTCGGCGTGGCGGCGCTGGGGCGGCTGGCCCGGCGGGCGCTGGCCAGCATCGAACCGGCCGCCGCCATCGAGTACGCGGAGCGGGCCGTCGCGTTGGCGCCGGACGGTCTGCCGCTGGCCGACCAGCTCGTGCACGCCCGGGCGCTGCTGCGGCTGGGGCGCGCCGAGGAGGCGCTGGTGTTCGGCGAGAAGATCGCCACCGGCGCGGACGACGACCCGGCGTCGCGGGCCGAGGCGTTATTGGTGGTCGGGCGCGCGCACGAGGCGCTGGGTGACATGCCGCGGGCGGTGGCCTCCTGGCAGGAGGCGCTCGACGTGGCGACCGAGGCGCACCTGGCCCCCGAACGGGCGAACGCGATGCGCCGCCTGGGCATGGCGGACTTCCTGGCCGGGCGGCTCAGCCAGGCCAGCAGCCGGTTCGCGGCCGCGTACCAGGTGACGCTGGCGGCAGGGGACCGGCACGGGCAGGCGTGGGCGTTGCAGAACCTGGCCTGGGTGACCACGACCCGGGGCGACTTCGCCGGTACGGACGCGGTGCTGGGGCGCGCGGCGCGGCTGTTCGCCGAGCTGGGCGACGCGACCGGGCGGGCGTGGCTGCGCGGCACCACGGCGTTCGCCCGGCTGCTGGCGGGGCGGCTGCACGAGTCGCGGCGGCTGGCCCGGGTCTTCCTGCCGTTCGGGGACCGGGTGGGCGAGGGCTGGGCCGTGGGCACGCTGCGGGCGGTCGAGGCGTACGCGTCGGTCGAGCTGGGCGAGCTGGCCGAGGCGGACCGGGAGGCGCGCCGGGCGTACCGGGACTTCGAGGGGATGTCGGACGACTGGGGGCGCGGGCTGGCGCTGGTGGTGCGCGGCGCGATCGCCCGGAGCCTGGGCGAGCCGGAGCACGCCGTGGACCTGCTCACCGACGCCCTCGGGTACGCCCACCGGACCGGGCACCCGCTGCTGCTGGGCATGGCGCTGACGTTGCGCGGTTTCGTGTCCCTGCAGCGCGGGGACGTGGCCAGCGCCGAGGCGGACGCGCACCGGGTGATGGCCGCGGTGGAGCCGCACAACCCGCTGGCGCCCGCGCAGGTGGGGCCGCGGGTGCTGCTGGCCGAGGCGCGGCTGCGCAGTGGGGACGCGGCCACCGCGGTGGGGCTGCTGGCGCCGATCGCCAGCGACATGAGCAAGCCGTCGCTGTTGTTCTCGCGGCGGCAGGCCCTTTCCTCGTACGCGTCGGCGCTGCTGGCGCAGGGGCGGGTGACGGAGGCGCTGACCTGGGTCGAGCGCGCCATCGAGGTCCCGGCGGAGGATGTGCGCAGCAAGGTGGTGGCCGCGATGGTGGCGGCCCGGGTGCTGGCGGCGGCCGACCGGATCGAGGAGGCGAAGCTGGCGTCCGAGGAGGCGGTCCGGCTGGCGTACTCCACGGAACAGGTCAGCGAGCGGGCCAAGGCCGAGGCGTTGCGGGACACGATCGCACTGTCCGTCGTGGACCCGCCGGAATCTGTCGCGTTCGCGTCTGACGTGCCTGGATGATCCCGGGACCGGCTGGCGTATTTTCTATTCCGTGACGGAGACCGCGCCTGGCAGCCTGCCTACGCCGTACGTGCCGGGCATGTCCGGCTTGTCGGTCATGGCGCGCGGCGGGTACGCGACCGTTTACCGGGCCACCCAGGACTCCGTGGGGCGCGACGTCGCCATCAAGATGGAGAACCGCACCCTGGACAACGCCCGTGATCAGGCACGCTTCCTGCGCGAGGCGCGGGCGGCGGGGCGGATGTCGTCGCACCCGCACGTGGTGGACCTGTTCGACGTCGGGGTGACCGTCGACCAGCACCCGTACCTGATCATGGAGATGTGTGACGGCTCGTACCTGGACCGGATGCGGGTCTCGCCGCTCGGCCCGGCCGAGACCCGCGACGTCGGGGTGAAGATCGCCGACGCGCTGGTGCACTCGCACGCCAATGGCGTGCTGCACCGCGACGTCAAGCCCGCCAACATCCTGTACTCGCACTTCAACCCGGCCGTGCTGGCCGACTTCGGGCTGGCCGTGCTCGGCGAGATGCGCGACTCGTCGGTCACCCTGGAGGTGCTCACCCCCGCGTACGCGCCGCCCGAGATGTTCCGCCAGGACACCCCGTCGGGGGCGGTCGACGTGTACTCGCTGTGCGCCAGCCTGTACGCGATGATGCGCGGGCGGCCGCCGCGCTGGGAGACCGACCGCAGCCCCAGCCTGATCACCCTCATGGACATGTTCGACCAGCCCATCCCGGACCTGCCCGGGGTGCCCCGGGAGCTCACCGACGTGCTGCGCTACGGCATGGCCAGCGACCCCCGCGCCCGCCCCAACGCCGAGCAGTTGCGCGACATGCTGGTCGGGCTGCACCTCGGACCGGGCACGCCGCACCCGCCGTACGCCACGCCCGGGGCGTCCAATCTGTACTTCTCGGGCGGATTCGTGCCGCCGCGGCCGGAGCCGTCGGCGCAGCCCCGGCCGATCCCGCCAGCCTCACCGACCCGCGACCTGCCCGATGAGACCCCGACCGAGAAGACCAGCGGATCCAAGCGGGCGAGGCGCAAGTGGTTGTTTGGCGGCTTCGGCCTGTTTCTGCTGCTGATGGGGCCGGCTACGGGGCTGGCGCTGCCGTCGCGGCCCCCGGTGCGCGCGGTCGCGGGCCGGATGCCCGCCGCCCTTCCGCCCGCTTCGATCGAGATCGGCCAGACCTTGCGGAGTTTCGGTTAGCAGCGGACCAGAACTCCACAAGGTCTGCTTGAGCTCGCCTACTCCGGGTCGAGGACGGCCAGCAGCTCGCCGGTGTCGACCTCCGCGCCGGGCTGCACCGGCAGCGACGCGACCACCCCGGCCGACGGGGCGTGCACCGGGTGCTCCAGCTTCATCGCCTCCAGCGTGAGCAGCAGCTCACCGGCGCGTACCCGCTGGCCCGGGACCACCAGGACGCGGCGCACCGCGCCCGGCAGCGGGGCGATCAGCGAACCCTCCGCGGTGTCCAGCGCCGGCAGCGGGAACCGGGACAACTCGCGCAGCGTGACCGAACCCTCGGGGCTGTCCACGTACGACACGTCGCCGACGCGGTGCACGCCGAAGGTGAGGCGGATGCCGCTGACGTCGAGGATCACCCGGGTGCCGTCGGCGTGCACCACCGCGGTCGGCGGGTGGTCGTCGATCGTCGGGGCCTGACCCAGCCCCGCCAGGTCCAGCTCCTCGGGGTCCACGGCGCGCACCCACCAGCCGGCCAGCTCACCCTGGCGGTTCATCCGGTAGCCGACCTCGACCGGTCCGGCGGGGCCGTCGTACACGGCGGTCTGCGAGCCGGACGGGACGTTGCGCCAGCCCGAGGGCAGCGACGCCAGCACCGGCGCGGTCGCGCGCCGGGCGGCGGCCCCGGCCAGCGTCGCGGCCAGGCAGGAGACACGTACGGCGTCCACGCTGGACAGCAGCGGGGCGAAGACCTCGGGGTGCCGGTCCAGGAAGCCGGTGTCGGTGTCCCCGGCCCGGAACGACTGGTGACGCAGCACGCGGACCAGCAGGTCCCGGTTGGAGACCACGCCGTGCAGCTGGGAACGGGTCAGCGCGGACGCCAGCATCCGGGCCGCCTCCTGCCGGGTCGGTGCCCAGGCGACCAGCTTGGCCAGCATCGAGTCGCGGTGCACCCCGACCACCGAGCCGTCCGCCACCCCGGAGTCCAGGCGCAGACCGGGCTGCGACAGTGGGCGGAACGAGCCCGCCACGTCCGGCACGGCGAAACGGTGCAGGGTGCCGGTCGCGGGCAGCCACGCGTACGCCGGGTCCTCCGCGCAGATGCGTACCTCGATGGCATGCCCGCGGATCGGGGGCGGGCCGGGCATCGGCAGGCTGCCGCCCTCGGAGACCAGCAGTTGCAGGCGGACCAGGTCGTAGCCGGAGACACACTCGGTGACCGCGTGCTGCACCTGCAGGCTGGGGGTCAGCTCCAGGAACCAGAACCCGCCGTCCGAATCGAGCAGGAACTCGACGCTGCCGGCGCCCACGTACCCGATGGCCCGGACCGCGATGATCGCGGCCCGGCACAGCTCCTCGCGCAGCGCCGGGTCGACCGCCGGGGACGGGGTCTCCTCGACGATGTTCTGGTAGCGGCGCTGCACGGAACACTCCCGCTCGCCGAACGGCACCACGGCCCCGTGCACGTCCGCGAAGACCGGGATCTCGATGTGCCGGGCGTCCTCCACGTACGGTTCGCAGAAGACCTCGCCGCCTGCCTCCTGCCGGGCCGCCGCGACCGCCTCGGCCAGCGTCACCGGGTCGCGCAGCACCCGCATCCCGCGGCCGCCGTCGGCCGCGGTCGGCTTGATCAGTACGGGAAACTGGGTGACCGCCGCCGGATCCGTCTCGGTCGGCAGGACCGGCACCCCGGCCTCGGACACGATCTGCTTCGTCTCGATCTTGTTGTGCAGCACCGCGAGGGTCTTCGGGGGCGCACCGACCCAGATCATGCCCGCCTCGGTCACGGCCGCCGCGAACTCCGGATCCTCGGCGAGGGTGCCGTTGCCCGGGTACAGGGCGTTCGCGCCGGACCGCTGGGCGGCGGCGATCAGCACGTCGCCGCGCTGGTACGTCGACGACGGCGTACTGCCCGGCAGGTGGACCGCGTAGTCCGCCTCGGACACGTAGGGGGCGTCGGAGTCGGCGTCGGTGTAGACCGCCACCGTCTCGATTCCGACCAGGCGGCAGGTGGCGAAGACCCGGCGGGCGATCTCACCCGGGCTGGCCACCAGAAGACGTCGGATCACTGCTTCGCCTTTCAGGGTCGGAAGACACCCACGTGCTCGGCACCCTCGACGGCCGCGCTGTGCACGGCCGAGAGGCAGAGGCCGAGCACCGTACGGGTGTCGCGGGGGTCGATGACGCCGTCGTCCGGGAGCTTCCCGACCGGGTACGGGGCGGGCCCGGACGCCTCGCCGGCCCGTTCGACCGGCCAGCTGAACAGGAACCGGGGCTCGTACGCCCGGCCGTAGATGCCGCCCGCCTCCGCGGCGGGAGTCCCGCCGATCATGAGCGTGAGGTGCGGGACCGTGGACTTGGCCACGGCATGCACCAGCGGGGCGCCGTGCCGGACGTCGGCCGCCTCGTTCGGTTCGGCCGCCGGGGCGGCGCCGGTGTACTGCAGGAACAGCAGCGAGGTGGCGGTCGCGTTGGCCAGCTGGATGAAGTGGACCGCCTTCTGGGTCTCGGCGGGGGAGAACGCCTGCCCCAGGTTGGCCAGCACCCCGACCGGGTAGCCGTGCAGCTCACCCCAGCCGGTCACCAGCGCGGTGCCCTGGGTCGGCTTGAACTCGTCGAAGTCGCTGTCGTCGAGGATGCGGGCCAGCACCTCGCGCGGTTCGAACGCGGTCGCCGGGTCGGCCGCCGCCATGGTCAGCAGGTCCTCGGGGTCGTGCCGGGGTGGCAGCGGGGGCAGGGTGCGCGGGCCCGGGCCGCGCTTGCGCCAGTTGAAGCGGCGTACGCACTGGCGGGCCAGCCGCAGCCCGTCCCGCTCGTCCTCGGCGAGCTGGTCGGCGGGGCCGGTGACGCCGGCGGGCACGGTGGGGGTGCTGCGTACCTCGGGGGCGGGGCGGCCGTTCGGCCCGGCCGCGCGGGCGGGCTGGGGGTGGATGGTGAGCACCTTCGCGTGCCCGCGCACCATGATCGTGTAGTCGGAGAGGGCCGGGAGGTAGGCGGCGTCGCCGTTGGTCGCGCCGAACACCACGCAGACCGTGGGCACCCGGTCCACGGTGAGCTGGCTCAGGTCGCGGGCGATGGCCCCGCCCGGCGGCGGCCCGGTCGGCGCGGCCGCGCCGGTCGACTCGACCAGGTTGATCAGGGGCAGGCGGTTGACCGAGGCGATCCGGGCGGCCCGCCGGATCTTCTCTACCGTGTACGGGTTGACCGCCCCGCCCTCGACGGTCGGGTCGTTGGCCACGATCACGCACTCGACGCCCTCGACCACGCCGATGCCGGTGACCACGCTCGCGCCGACGCCGAACTCGGAGCCCCACGCCGCCACCGGCGACAGCTCCAGGAACGGGCTGTCCTGGTCGAGCAGCATCTCGACGCGTTCGCGGGGTAGCAGCTTGCCGCGCGCGTGGTGCCGGGTCACGGCCTTCTCGCCGCCCCCGGCGCGCGCCTCCTCCAGCGCGGTCTCCAGCTCGGTCAGGCGCTGCAGCATGGCGCCACGGCGCTCCAGGTACGCGGGATTGCGCGGGTCGATCGCGCTGTCCAGCACGGTCATGGCGCCACCCCACCGCGTGCCGCGCCGCCCCCCACCGTCTTCAAAGCCCGCGCCCTCTCGCCGTACTGATCGCCTCTCGACCACCTCCGTAACGAGCGGCCGACCGGGTGCGACACGGATCCCGGGCGGGCCGCTTCCCGGCCAGCTCAGGCGCCTGCGGAAAACGCGAAACCACCGCCGTCGCGGACGGCCGGACCGGCCCGCGGCGACGGCGAAGGGACGCCCGTGGAGACGGCGAAGGGCCGCCCGGGTGGGCGGCCCTTCGGCGGTGGATCAGCTGGTCGTGGCGTGGTTCAGACGCGGGCGCGGCGGGCGAGCCGCTCCGGGTCGAGGATGATCACGCTCTTGCCGTCGAGGCGCAGCCAGGCGCGGGAGGCGAAGTCGGCGAGCGCCTTGTTGACCGTCTCGCGGGAGGCGCCGACGAGCTGCGCCAGCTCCTCCTGGGTCAGGTCGTGGGTCACCCGCAGCACGCCGCCGTCGCGGGTGCCGAACCGGCCCGCCATCTGGAGCAGGTTCTTCGCCACCCGGCCCGGTACGTCCGTGAAGATGAGGTCGGCCAGGGCGTCGTTGGTGCGGCGCAGGCGGCGGGCCAGCACGCGCAGCAACTGCTCGGCGATCTCGGGCCGGTTGTTCAGCCAGGGGCGCAGCGAGGACTTCTTGAGCCGGGCCAGGCGACTGTCCGTCACCGCGGTGGCCGTGGCCGTACGCGGACCGGGGTCGAACAGCGACAACTCGCCCAGCATGTCCGACGGGCCCATGATCGAGACCAGGTTCTGCCGGCCGTCGGCGGCCCGGCGACCCAGCTTGATCTTGCCGGAGAGCACGATGTACAGGCTGTCGCCGGCCTCGCCCTCGTTGAAGACGATGTCGCCCTTGCGGACCTCGATCGTGTCCATCTCCTTGGCGAGCGCCTCAGCGGCCTCCGGGTCCACACCCTGGAAGATCCCGCTGCGAGCCAGCACCTCATCCATCGCCGCACCTCCGAATGCGCCACGCCTGCGCTCGATCAGTCTAGGCGCACGCGTACGGGAAACAGGGGAGCACCCCTTGATCTAGATCCGCAGCGTAACCGGTCCGGCGGGCGACCGGTATTTCGTCGCTCATAGCGACCGACCGGTCGACCGACGGGGCGAACGACGAAGGGCCGAACGGACGTCGTGGCCGGTTGCTCCCCGACAGTATCGTCGCCATCGATGAATGCCCACCCCCCGCCGCGCAACGGGCTGTTCGGCCGCCCGATCCTCACCCTCACCATCGTGGTCGCCGCCCTGATCGGTGCGGGCCTCGGCGGTGTCGCCCTGGCCGACCGCGACTCGGGGACCGGCACGGCGCGCTGGCAGCAGCCGGCCGTCGCCGCCTCGCCGAGCGGCACCAAGCGGGCGACACCGAGCGCCGAGCCCGCCAGCGGGACCATCACCCTGTCCGCCACGGGCGACATCATCATGGGCAGCGCCCCGAACCGGCTGCCCGCGAACGGCGGCGACGGCTTCTTCGACTCGGTCGCCGAGGGCCTCAAGTCCGACCTGGTCATGGGCAATCTGGAGCAGCCGCTCACCGGCGACACCGGGGCCAGCAAGTGCGGCTCCCCGCCGCGCGCCAACTGCTTCGCGTTCCGCTCGCCCCCGGAGTACGCCCGGCACCTCAAGGAGGCCGGGTTCCAGCTGCTCAACACGGCCAACAACCACTCCAAGGACTACGGCGTGGCGGGGTACCGCAACACCGTCGCCGCGCTGGAGGACGCCGGTCTGCGGCACACCGGCGCCGAGGACCAGATCACCGTGGTGGACGTCAAGGGGGTGTCGGTCGCGGTCGTGGGCTTCTCCCCGTACGCGGGGGCGAACAACCTCAACGACCTCGACCATTCACGTACGGTGATCGAGCAGGCCAAGGAGAAGGCCGACCTGGTCGTGGTGCAGGTGCACATGGGCGCCGAGGGCTCGGACAAGAACCACGTCAAGCCGGGCAACGAGCTGTTCTTCGGGGAGAACCGGGGCGATCCGATCGCGTTCTCCCACGCGGTGATCGACGCCGGGGCGGACGTGGTGATCGGGCACGGCCCGCACGTGCTGCGCGGGATGGAGTTCTACAAGGGCAAGCTGATCGCGTACAGCCTGGGGAACTTCGCCGGGGGCGGCAAGACGCTGTCCAGCGCCGGGGTGCTGAAGTACAGCGGCATCCTGCACGTCACGCTCGGCGCGGACGGCCGGTTCGCGGGCGGGACCTTTCTGTCCACGTACCTGAACGGGGTGGGTGTCCCCACCCGGGACAGCGCGAACGAGCGCGGCCGCAAGATGGTCGCGCAGCTGTCCGCGGACGACTTCGGCGACACCGCGGCGCGGATCGCCGACGACGGCGCGATCACGCCGCCCGCCTGACGGTACGTTCGCCGAAGCTGTCGGTGCTGCGACGTACTCTTGCACCGTGACTCGTCCGCCCGCCGCCCCCGCCTCCCCCGGGCCGGCCGTTCCGGTGGGGCCGGCCGTGCTGGTGCGGTCCGCCAAACGGTTCGCGAACGAGACCCCGATCGGCCGTAAGCGGCGGGCCCGGCGGATGGCGCGGGTGCTCGCCGAGACCCACCCCGACGCCCACTGCGAGCTCGACTTCAGCAACCCGCTGGAGCTGGCGGTCGCCACGATCCTCTCCGCCCAGACCACGGACGTACGGGTCAACGAGGTCACCCCGGTCCTGTTCCGCCGCTTCCGCACGGCGGCGGACTACGCGGCCGGGGACCGGGCCGAGCTGGAGGAGATCCTGCGCCCGACCGGCTTCTTCCGGGCCAAGACGGATTCGCTCATCAAGCTGGGCGAGGCGCTGACCGAGCGGCACGGCGGGGTGGTGCCCGGCACGCTGGACGAGCTGGTCGCCCTGCCCGGCATCGGCCGCAAGACCGCGAACGTCATCCTCGGCAACGCGTTCGGGGTGCCCGGCATCACGGTCGACACCCACCTGCGCCGCCTGGCGAACCGTTTCGGCTGGGTCGCCGAGGAGGATCCGGTCAAGATCGAGTTCCAGCTCGCCGACCTGATCGAGAAGCGCGACTGGACGATGATGTCGCACCGGGTCATCTTCCACGGGCGCCGCGTCTGCCACGCCCGCAAGCCCGCCTGCGGCGCCTGCACCCTCGCCGCCTCCTGCCCGTCGTACGGCACCGGCCCCACCGAGGCGCCGGCCGCCGCGCGCCTGCTGAAGGGCCCACGGGCCCGCGAGCTCGCCGCCCAGGCCGGTGTGGACCCGGAGCTCGTCCCGGCGGCCGCCATCGTCACGCCGGAGGCGCCGTGACGGCAGGCGGCCGGGCACGATGGGCGCGACGGATGGCGGCTTCGCTCGCGCCCACGCTGGCCACGTCGCTCGCGCTGGCGGCGTGCACGGGCGAGGAGCGCGTCGCGGCGCCGCCGGGTCAGCCGTCGCCGTTCGCGGACTGCGCCGCCCTGGCCGCGCCGCCATCCGCCGGGCCGGGTTTGCCCGCCGGGGCGGCGTTGCCCGATCTGGAGCTGCCGTGCTTCACCGGGGGCGCGCCGGTGCGCCTCGCCGATCTGCGCGGGCCCGCCGTGGTCAATCTGTGGGCGTCCTGGTGCGAGCCGTGCCGCACGGAGCTGCCGGCCATGCAGCGCCTCGCCGAGGCGTCCGCCGGCCGGCTCACGGTCGTGGGTGTCGACACCGGTGACGACCGGGACGCGGCGGCCGGGTTCGCCGCGGACAAGCGGGTGACCCTGCCCACCCTCTACGACCGGGACCGGAAACTGATCACCGCCCTGGGCCGCACCACGCTGCCCGTGACGGTCTTCGTCGACGGCCAGGGCCGCGCGCGTGTCGAGCCGCTTCCGCTCGACGCCGACCGGCTCGCCGCGCGCGTACGCGACTGGACCGGCGTGACGGTGACCCCGTGACCGGGCGTGACCGGCCCCGCGGGCTGCCGGGATGGTTCGAGCCGCTGCTCTCGCGCGCCGCCACCAGCCGTACCGAGGACTTCACCCCGATCCGGCCGCCCGCCGCCGGTGGACGGCCCAGCGCCGTGCTGGTGCTGCTCGGCGAGAGCGCCCCGGGCGCGCCCGACCTGCTCGTGCTGCAGCGGGCCGCGACCATGCGCAACCACGCCGGGCAGCCCGCGTTCCCGGGCGGCGCGGCCGACCCGAGCGACCGGGACCCGGCGCACACCGCCCTGCGCGAGGCCAATGAGGAGGTCGGGCTCGATCCGGACAGCGCCACCGTGCTGGCCCTGCTGCCCCCGCTGTACATCCCGGTCAGCTCGTTCCTGGTCACCCCCGTGCTGGCCTGGTGGCATGCGCCGCATCCGGTGCACCCGCGCCAGCTCGACGAGGTGGCGCACGTGGCCCGGCTGCCCGTGGCCGAGCTGGTCGATCCCGCCAACCGGATCCGCGTCCGCCACCCGAGCGGCTGGGTCGGGCCGGCGTTCCAGGCGCGCGGGATGCTCGTCTGGGGCTTCACCGCCGGGGTCATCTCGGCACTGCTGGACATGGCCGGATGGTCCCGGCCGTGGCAGCCTGGGCGGCTCATGGATCTGCCCGCCCCGTCTCCGGCCACGCCGGGCGGCGCGCCGGACGAGGTGGTCACATGAACGCCTGGTATCCCACTTCTACGCTGAGCGGGTGCACGTGGTCGATGGAATCCTGATCCTGCTGATGCTGGTCTTCGCGATCAGCGGCTACCGGCAGGGTTTCGTCGTCGGTGCCCTGTCCTTCGGTGGCTTCTTCAGCGGGGCCCTGATCGGGTTGCAGATCGGTCCGCTGATCGCCGACCAGTTCGCCAGCGGGGCGACCCGGGTCGTGGTCTCGCTGGTGTCCATCTTCGCCCTCGCGGTGCTGGGGCAGACGCTGGCCGGCTGGTTCGGCACCCGGCTGCGGCGCTCGATCGCCAGCCGCCCGCTGCAGCGGCTCGACGACGCCGGCGGCGCGGTGGTGTCACTGGTCGCCGTGCTGCTGGTGGCGTGGCTGGTGGCGGTGCCGCTGGGTTCGTCGTCGCTGCCCTGGCTGAACCGGGAGGTCCGCAGCAGCGCGGTGCTCGGCGGCGTCAACAAGCTGATGCCCGAGCAGGCGCAGGCCCTGTCGTCGGCGCTGCGGGAGACGCTCGACACCAGCGGCTTCCCGGACGTCTTCGGCGGGCTCGCCCGCACGGAGGCCCGTGAGGTCGCCGCGCCCGATCCCGCGCTGGCGAACTCGCAGGTCGTAGCGAACTCCCGGCGTTCGGTCCTGAAGGTGCTGGGCACCGCACCGAGCTGCTCCCGGCGCATCGAGGGATCCGGATTCGTGTACGCGCCCGAGCGCGTCATGACCAACGCCCACGTCGTCGCCGGCACCCGCAGCGTCCAGGTGGAGACGGCACGCGGCAAGCTCGACGGCACCGTGGTGGTCTACGACCCGAAGCGCGACCTCGCCGTCCTGTACGTGCCGGGGCTGAGCGCGCCGGTGATGCCGTTCGTGCAGCGGCAGGCCGGCACCGGGTCCAGCGCGATCGTGCTCGGCTATCCGCTCGACGGGCCGTACAACGCCCAGTCGGCCCGGGTGCGGGAGGCCAGCCGGATCACCGGCCCGGACATCTACGACTCCGGCGACGTGACCCGGGAGATCTACACGATCCGGGCGCTGGTCCGCAGCGGCAACTCGGGCGGCCCGCTCGTCGCGCCGAACGGGCGGGTGATGGGCGTCATCTTCGCGGCCGCGGCCGACGACCGTAACGTCGGCTTCGCGCTGACCGCGAACGAGGCGGCCGGTACGGCGAAGCTCGGGGCGGAACGCACCCGCCGGGTCAGGACCGGCGACTGCGCCTGACGCGCGCAGGGCGCTGAGCGGCCCGGACCTGGTGCCGGGCGGCCGGGCCGGGTGACGGGCCGGGTCGGGCCGGGCCGGGTGACGGGCCGGGTCGGGCCGGGGCGGGTGACGGGCCGGGTCAGGTGACGTTCGCGAAGCGGCGCAGCATGGCCAGGCCGACCACTAACGACACCAGGAACAGGGCGCCCGCCGCCCACCAGCCGCGTTCGGAATGTTCGGCGGCCGGCTGGTCCGGCATCGCGGCACCCGCATTGGCGCCAGGGACCAGGGCGCCCGTGGTGCCGGGGCTGTCGTCGGGAGCCGACTGGGCCTGCCCGGAGGCGGGCGCGCTGCCGAACCGGGAGACACCCGGATCCGGGGTGTTGTCCAGCGGGTTGGTGGCCACCCACGGGACGTCGGCGGTCAGCGCCGCGGCGGGGTCCACGATCCCGTAGCCGTACGTGGCGTCGCGGCCGGGCGTACCGCGGTCCTTCGTGGTCCGGATGATCCGGTTGATCACCTCGGCGGCCGACATCGTGGGCCACCGGGAACGGATCAGCGCCGCCGTCGCGGACACCATCGGCGCGGCGAAGCTGGTGCCCTGCACCCGCCAGTACCCGTCCGGCCGGGCACCGACGAGCTGGGTGGCCGGGGCGGTCACCACCGTCTCCTTGCCCGTGATGGAGCCGGACCACAGCCCGGAGCCGTCGCGTTCCATGCCGGCGACCGCGATGACCCCGGGCTCGCGGGCCGGATACCAGACCCCGCCGGAGGGCGAGGCGCTCGCGTTGCCGGTGCAGGCCACCACAACGACGTCCCGGGCGAAGGCGTAGTCGAGCGCGGCGGCCAGCGCGGCGCTGGCGCCGTTGCCGCCGAGGGACAGGTTGATGACCCGGGCGCCGTGGTCGACCGCCCAGCGCACGCCCTTGGCCACGATCATCGCGTCGTCGTACCGGTTCTCCTCGTCCAGCACCCGGACGGGCAGGATCTTCGCCTTCGGCGCGATGCCGACCACCCCGGCGGTGTCGTCGTGGCCGGCGATGATGGCCGACACCGTGGTGCCGTGGCCGACCAGGTCGGTGTCGCCGTCACCGTCCGGGTCGACCAGGTCCAACCCGGGCAGCACCTGCCCGGCCAGGTCGACGTGCCGGGCGTCCACGCCGGAGTCGATGACCGCGACCGTCACGCCCTGGCCCGCCGAGTACGTCCACGCGCCCGCCACGTTCAGCGTCTTGAGATGCCACTGCTCGTCCCGGACGGAGTCGCCCTCCCACGGCGCGGGGGTCTCCAGGGGATTGCCGAACTCGGTGTGCGGGGCCGCTGACGCGGGCGCCGCCCACGCCGGGGCCACACATGTGCCTGCGGTGACGAGGCCGGCCAGGGCCGTGGCGACGAGCCGCCGCAACGGCCGCCGGGCGCTCACCAAGTGGCACCCCCGCGCGGAGGCGGACCGGGGTGCGGTTCTACCGCGTCGCGCCGGGGCCGGCGGGACGCGCGCAGTCGCGAACTCGTAGCGCTCACAGGTCGGCGTCGCCATTCTGATGATGGACGGTCGATGGAGGGAGATTACTCCGATTCAGCGTCTTGTCGCGGGGGTCCTTCCATGCATTCGCACCGGATGTACGTCGTCACCGCCGGATCACGAGGGTGGCAGGTGCGCCAACTGGATCAGCCGCACCCCCTCCCGCCTGGTCAGCAGCCGCCCGCGACCCGGCGGCAGCGCGGTCGGCTTGACCGGGCCGAGCAGGGCGCCCTCGTCCGCCGGGCCGGACATCACCAGGCCGGGCGCGGACAGTTCACGCAGGCGCTGGATGACCGGCTCGTACAGCGAACGGCTGGCGCCGCCCGCGCGGCGGGTGACGATCAGGTGCAGGCCGACGTCGCGGGCCTGCGGCAGGTATTCGAGCAGCGGCTGCAGCGGGTTGGTCGGCCCGGACGCCACCAGGTCGTAGTCGTCGACCAGCACGAACAGTTCCGGACCCTGCCACCACGAGCGGTCCCGCAGCTGCTGGGCGGTCACCTCGGGGCCGGGCAGGCGCCGCTCCATGTACCCGGCCACGGACTCCATCAGGTCCTGCGTCTTCTGCGCCTGGATGCCGTACCCGATGCGGTGTTCGGTCTCCGGCAGGTCCATCAGGCTGCGCCGGTAGTCGACCAGGATGATCCGGGCCTCCTCGGGGGTGAACCGGCGCATCACGGTCGTGGCCAGCGCCCGCAGGAACGACGACTTGCCGCACTCGGCGTCGCCGAAGAGCAGGAAGTGCGGGTCGGTCGCGAAGTCGATCTCGACCGGCCGCAGGTCCGCCTCGGAGATGCCGATCGGCAGCCGCAGCCCGGAGCTGCGGGACAGATCCAGCTCGGCGTACGGCAGGCTGGCCGGCAGCAGCCGGACCCGCGGGGCGATCGGTCCACGCCAGTTCGCGGCGATCGCCTTGACCAGCGCCCCGGTGTCGCCCAGCGAGTTCACCTCGGGGCGCACGGTCAGCAGGTGCAGGCTCTTGTTCTTGTCCGTGGGATGCTCGACGATGCCCCGGCCGGGCCGCTCCGGGACCCCGGTCGCCGCCCGACGGTTGATCATCGAGTCGGTGGGGTCGCCGAGGCGCAGCTCCAGCCGCGATCCGAACAGGTCACGGATCGCCGGGCGGAAGTCCATCCAGCGCGTCGCGGTGGCCACGACGTGGATGCCGTACGACAGGCCGCGGGTGGCGATGTCGGTGATGACCGGTTCGAGCTCCTCGTAGTCCTTCCGCAGGGTCGCCCAGCCGTCCACGATCAGGAACACGTCGCCGAACGGGTCGGCGGCCGTGTCCGTGCCCGTGCCCAGCGCGTTCGCCCGCCGCCGCCGGTACGAGGCCATCGAGTCGATGCCCAGCTCCGCGAAGCGCTGCTCCCGCTCGGCCAGCAGGGTGAGCATCTCGCCGACCGTACGGCGCACCCCGACCGCGTCGAGGCGCCCGGACACGCCGCCGACGTGCGGCAGGTCCCGCAGCGTGCCCAGCGAGCCGCCGCCGAAGTCGAGACAGTAGACCTGAACCTCGGCCGGGGTGTGGGTCAGCGCGAGCCCGCAGACGAGCGAGCGCAGCGCGGTGGACTTGCCGCTCAGCGTGCTGCCCACCACCGCCACGTGTCCCGCCGCCCCGGCCAGCGGCAGCCACATGACGTCGCGGACCTGCTCGCGCGGCTTGTCGATGAGCGCGATCGGGACCTGCAGCGCGCCGTGCAGCTCCGGATTGGCGAACACCAGCCCGCGCACCGGGTCCGCGGTGACCGGGCCGAGCAGCTCGTCGAGCGCCGCCGACTGGTTCAGCGGCGGCAGCCACACCTGGTGCGCGGGTGGGCCCTGCCCGTTGAGGCGGTCCACCATGATGTCCAGCAGGCTCTCGCCGGCCGGGACCTCCGCCGGCTTCGGCTGGGCGGGCACGACCGGCTTGGGCGCGGGCACGTAGTGCGTCGAGTACGGCAGGATCTCCGGCGGGGTGCCGTCACCGGCGGCGCCCGGTCCCCGCGTGCCGCTCTGGCGGAACGCGCCGGAGACGTACGCGGCCTTGAACCGCACCAGCGGCTCGGTGCCGAACTTCAGGTAGCCGTGCCCGGGTGAGCGGGGCAGCTCGTACGCGTCGGGCACGCCGAGCACCGCCCGGGACTCCAGCGCCGAGAAGGTCCGCAGACCGATCCGGTAGGACAGGTGAGTGTCCAGCCCGCGCAGCCGCCCCTCCTCGAGGCGCTGGCTGGCCAGCAGCAGGTGCACGCCCAGCGAGCGGCCCAGCCGTCCGATCTGGACGAAGAGGTCGATGAAGTCCGGCTTGGCGGACAGCAGCTCGGAGAACTCGTCGCAGACCACCAGCAGCGACGGCAGCGGTGGCAGCGCGGCCCCACCGGCCCGGGCCTTCTCGTAGTCGCGCAGGCTGGCGTAGTTGCCCGCCTTGCGCAGCAGCTCCTGGCGCCGGACCAGCTCGCCGTCGATCGCGTCCACCATGCGGTCGACCAGCGGCAGCTCGTCGGCGAGGTTGGTGATGACCGCGGCGGTGTGCGGCAGCCGGTCCAGCGAGGCGAACGTCGCGCCGCCCTTGAAGTCGACCAGGACGAAGTTCAGCGACTCGGACGAATGGGTCGTGGCGAGCGCGAGCACGAGCGTACGCAGAAGCTCTGACTTTCCGGAGCCGGTGGCGCCGATCAGCAGGCCGTGCGGGCCCATGCCGTCCTGGGCGGACTCCTTGAGGTCGAGCTCGACCGGGCCGCCGTCGGCGCCCATGCCGATCGGCACCCGCAGCCGGTCCCGGTTGGGCCGGGGCAGCCAGCTCTGCGCCACGCTGAACGTGTCCGGGTCGGCGATGCCGAGCAGTTCCGCCAGCCCCATCTCGGCGGCCAGCGGGGTGTCCGACGACTTCGACATGGCCGCCAGCCGCAGCGGGGACAGCCGCCGGGCCACCGCCTCCGCCTGCTCCTCGGTCAGCTGGTCCGGCGTGCCGACGTCGGCGGCCGAGTCCATCGCGTACGTGTGCAGCTCGGGTTTGGCGCCCGCGGCGGTGCGCACCTCCAGCACGAGCAGCGAGCGGTCCAGCAGCCGGGGCGGCTGCTCGTCCAGGTCGAGCACGGTGACGCCGTCGATGCCGTCGTCGAGCTGGGTGGCGCCCTTGAGGTCGGCGCCGTCCAGGACGATCACCACGTGCGGGCCGGTGCTGCTGCCACCGGCCGGGTTGAACCGGTGCCGGCTGCCGATCACGTCTTCGAGCAGCTTCTCCAGGTCGGGGCCGGAGCTGGCGACGAGCCGGACCGGGCCGAGCGCGTCCGTCCGGGACGGGTGCAGGTTGTGCGGCAGCCACTTCACCCACTCCCACGCCGCCCGGCGTTCCGGGCCGGCGCAGACCGCGACGATCAGGTCGTCCGGCGCGTGGAACACCGCGAGCTGGGTGAGCACCGCGCGGGTCAGGGCGCGCGCGTCCGCGTCCGCGCCCGTGCCGTGCCCGCGCAGGAATACCCGCGCGAAGCCGCGCAGCGACACCGCCACCGGCAGGTCCGGCACCACCGAGTACGCGTCCAGGAAGCGGCGCAGCGCCCCCGCGGTCATCGGCTCCAGGTCCTCCAGCGGCCGGGTCACCGGCGGTACCAGCGGGGTGGCCAGGGTCTGCGGGCCGACCGCCAGCCGTACCACCCCGAAGTCGGGATCGGCGGGGCGCCGCTCCCACACCCGGTGGCTGGCCGCCGTGGACCACAGCTGCGTCGGGTTCGGGTGCCGGTAGTACAGGCCGGTGCGCTGCTTGCCGGCGGTCTCCCGGACCCGGCGGCGCAGCCCGGCGAGGTGGCGCAGGTACTCGCGGCGGGCGGCCATCATCTCCGCCTTCTTCGGCGAGCCGTTGCTGCCGAACGAGGTGGCCATCATCGCCACCGACGAGATGCCGAACAGGCCGCCGACCACGTACGAGAAGGCTCCGCCCTTGCCCTGGCTCATCATCATCGCCATCGCGACGGAGCCGCCCAGCATGGGCAGCGCCATCAGGGCCTGCTGCCAGCGGCCCCCGGCGGCCTGGGGGATCTCCGGTGGCGCGTCGACCGCGAGCTCACCCGTCGGGATCTCCGGCGCCGGACGCCGGGCACCCCGCTTGATCACCACCGTGCTCATGTGTGCAGACAGTCCCTTCGCCCCGTCCGCGGGCGGTCACCGGGCACCGCGGTCGGCCCAGGATAGGTAAAGTGCCCTCCGTTCCGCAGCCCTCGGCGACACCGATCGGGGCGACGGCAGGCCCGAGTGCCCTGGCGAAGTGGGGGTGCGAGCGCATGCGAAAGGTTGGCACAACATGACGGTGGGTCTTGCTCGGGTCACGATCAGTGCGCCCCAGCGCCGGGTCGATGTCGCGCTGCCCGAACACGTTCCGCTGGCGGAGCTGCTGCCCGAGGTGCTGCGGCACGCCGGGGAGGGGCTGGCCGACGACGGCGAGAAGCACGGCGGCTGGCTGCTGCGCCGTACCGACGGGGTGGCGCTGACCACCGCGCAGGGCCTGTTCCCGCAGGGTGTGCGCGACGGCGAGGTGCTGCACCTCGTGCCCGCCCGCGAACAGTGGCCGGAGCTGGAATACGACGACGTCGTCGAGGCGGTCGCCGAGGGGGCCCGCCGCCGTGGCACGGTCTGGAGTCCGGCCGCGACCCGTGCGGCGACCCTGGCCGGTGGTGCCGTACTGCTGGCGCTCGGCCTGCTGGCGGTGCTCTCCGCCGGTCCGCGGTGGCCCGGTTCGGCGTTCGTCGGGCTCGGGGTCGCGGTGCTGCTCACCCTGGCGGGCGTGACCGCCTCCCGGGCGTACGGGGACGCGCAGGCGGGCGCCGCGCTGGGCGCCTGCGCCCTGCCGTACGCGTTCGCGGGCGGCGCGGTGCTGGTCGCCACGGAGGCCGGTGACCGGGTCGGGGTGCTCGGGATCCTGCCGTGGCTCGGCGGCCCGGAACTGCTGGCCGGTGCGGCGGCGCTGCTGCTGGCGGCCGTACTCGGCGGGGTGGGGGTGGCGGCCGCGCGCCGGCTGTTCACGGCGGGTGCCACGGTCGGGCTGCTGGCGGCGCTGGCCGCCGCGCTGAGCATGGTCACGTCCGCCGCCGGTGCGGCCGCCGTGCTGCTGTCCGTGCTGGTCTGCGGGATCGGCGCGCTCCCGCTGCTGGCGATCAGGTTCGGCAAGATGCCGACGCCGCCGGTGACCCTGCCCGCGAGCGGGGAGGCGGCCGAGGGCTTCACCGCGGCCGCCCCGGCCGGGGTGCTGGATGCGGCGCGGGAGCGGCCGGGACGGGCCGTCGTGTTCGCCGCCGTGGCCCGCACCGAGGAACTGCTGGCGGGGATGCTGCTGGGCCACGCGGTGCTGGCGGCCGGAGCGTTCACCGTGCTGGCGGCCGACGGCTCCGGGTCGGCGCGGCTGCTGGTCGCGGTCAGCGCGGCGGCGCTGCTGCTGCGGTCGCGGCTGTTCGTCACGCTGCGCCAGCGGGTGCCGCTGTTGTTCGCGGGCCTGTTCGGGGTCGCGGCGCTCGGGGTGGACCTGCTGTGGGGTGCCGACGCGGGGCTGCTGCTGGCGGTTAGCGGGGCGGCGTTCGTGCTCGCGCTCATCACGGTGGCGGCCGGCGCGACGTACTCGCGCCGGCCGCCCTCGCCGTATCTGGGCCGCGCCGCCGACCTGCTCGACACGCTCGTGGTGGTGTCGGTGATCCCGGTGGCGTGCGCCGTGGTGGGCCTCTACGGCCTGGTCGCAGACATCAAGCTCTAGGCCAGGCCGTTGCCGGGGATCAGTCCTCGTGGTGCTCGGCGGCCTCGGCG
The DNA here is from genome assembly GCF_004217545.1 of Krasilnikovia cinnamomea. Taxonomy (NCBI): domain Bacteria; kingdom Bacillati; phylum Actinomycetota; class Actinomycetes; order Micromonosporales; family Micromonosporaceae; genus Krasilnikovia; species Krasilnikovia cinnamomea. The sequence continues at coordinate 2,661,421 of NZ_SHKY01000001.1, read as the reverse complement.
CGCTTGAACGACTCCCGGATCTCCTCCTCGGCGTCGACCCGGCCCACCCAGGTGGCGCCCTCGACGGACTTGCCGGGCTCCAGGTCCTTGTAGACCGTGAAGAAGTGCTGGATCTCCATCCGGTCGAACTCGCCGAGGTGGTGGATGTCGCGCAGGTGCTCCTGGCGCGGGTCCTCGTAGGGCACGCACAGGACCTTGTCGTCGCGGCCCTTCTCGTCGGTCATGCGGTACATGCCGATTGCGCGGGCGCGGACCAGGCAGCCCGGGAAGGTGGGCTCCTGGATCAGTACGAGCGCGTCCAGGGGGTCGCCGTCCTGGCCGAGCGTGCCCTCGATGTACCCGTAGTCGGCCGGGTACTGGGTCGCGGTGAAGAGGGTCCGGTCCAGCCGGATCCGGCCGGTCTTGTGGTCGACCTCATACTTGTTCCGCTGACCCTTGGGGATCTCAACCAAAACGTCGAAATCCATGATGTGCTCCCTTGTTCGTCCCGCGCTGGACCCGGCGGGTGGCCGGCGGCGGGAGCGGGACACGCAGGGGCCCACAGGATCCGCGCGCAACGGTGTGCCGGATGACAGTAGTCTCCCCTAAGTCTGCAGCCGGATCGAAGGAGGGGGCCTGTGGGGAGGCAAGATTCACAGCACGGCCACGCCGCCGAGCCGCCCCGACCTGGGCAGGCCCCGGCCGGCCGGGCCAGCGTGCCGGTCCCACCGCCCCCCGCCTCGCCGACTGTCGTCCCGCCGGTTGGACCGCGGGACGCGGCGCCGGCGCCGCAGTTTCCGCCGTCCGTAGCGCATTTTCCGGGGCAATCCCGGCAGCAGCCCGGCGGCGCGCCGCCGGGCGGGGGAAATCCTCCGGCAGGTGCCGCCGGCCGGGCGGCTGTTCCCCCGGCTGCGGGGCGTGCCGTGGTTCCGCCGGTCGGTGGAACGGCCCCCGTGCCCGCGACGACCGGCCGAGCCACGGTTCAACCTCCCGGCCCCACCGCGCCCGCCGGTTCGGCCATGAATGGCGGCCCGGGTCACCCGTTCGCACCGGCGGCGGAGGTTCCGGCCGCCCGCCCGGTTCCGCCCGTCGCTGCGGGCGGGACGCGCACGGGCCGGCGTACCGTCCTGATTTCGGCGCTGGCGGCCGTGCTCCTGCTGGTGGTCGCGGCCGCGACCGTCCTGGTCGCCCGGCCCGGCCCGGTACGCGGCTGGCTCGCGGCCGACCCGACCGCGCGGGCCACGGCGCCCGCCACGCCCGAGCCCAGCCCCACGCCGGTGCTGCGCGCCGCCGATGCCGAGGCCCCCGCGCCCTCGGCGGCCGGGGTGCAGGACGCGCTGGCGTCCCTGGTGAAGGCGCCGGCGCTCGGCTCGCGGGTGAACGTCTCCGTGGTGGACGCGGCCACCGGGGAGGCGCTGTTCGAGCAGAACGCCGACGCGATGACCATCCCGGCCTCGACCACCAAGCTGATCACGGCGGCCACCGTCCTCGCGGCACGCGGGCCCGCCTACCGGCTGAGCACCCGCGCGGTGGCCGGTGCCAAGCCGGGCGAGGTGGTGATCGTCGGTGGCGGCGACCCGACGCTGGCGGTCAACGGCAAGGGCCAGTTCCCCGGCGCGGCCCGCCTCGACCGCCTCGCCGCCCAGGTGCGCAAGGCCCTCGGTGACACGAAGCCGACCCGGGTGGTGGTGGACACCTCGCTGTTCACCGGCCCCACCACGGCGACCGGCTGGAGCCAGAGCCTGATCGCGCCCGAGGGCCAGGTCGCGGCGATCCAGTCGCTGATGACCAACGCGGGCCGGATCAAGCCGGTGCACAACGAGTTCGGCGGCGACCCCCGCTACAGCGATCCCGCCATGTCGGCGGCGCGGGCGTTCGCGGCGCAGCTCGGCGTGCCGGCCGGCGCGGTCAGCCGGGGCAAGGCCCCCACCGCCGGGGCCTCCGCTGGGCCCGATCAGGCGGTCGCGCCCGGCACGGAGCTGGGCGCGGTGCAGTCGCCGCCGCTGGTGCACGTACTCGACTGGATGCTGGAGCAGAGCGACAACGTCATCGCCGAGGCCATGGGCCGCCAGGTCGCGCTGGCCGCGGGCAAGCCCGCGACCTTCGAGGGCGCGACCGAGGCGATGATCGCCAAGCTGGGCGAGCTGGGCCTGCCCACCGACGAGACCAATCTGTCCGACGCCAGCGGCCTGTCCCGCAAGAACGGCATCAGCCCGGCCCTGCTCACCAAGCTGCTGGCGTTCGCCGCGGGCGGTAAGCAGCCCGCGCTGAGCAGCCTCTTCGGCGGCCTGCCGGTGGCGGGCTGGTCCGGCACCCTGCAGACCCGGTTCGTCACGCCCAGCCCGAACCGCGTCGGGCAGGGCATCGTCCGCGCCAAGACCGGCTCGCTCAACGGGGTCAACACGATGGCCGGCGAGCTGGTGACCAAGGACGGGCGGCTGCTGGTCTTCGCGTTCATGGCGGACGCCACCGGGGACGCCGTACCGGCCCGGGCGGCGCTGGACCGGATGGCCGCCCGGCTCGTCGACTGCGGCTGCTGATCTCCGGGTTTTCTCCGGAGCTGTGCCCTGGCCCCGCGCGGGTACGGTGGTGGGCATGGCGCAGTTCGTGGACTGGGACCTGGCCGCCGCCACCGCGGGCGCCCTGTCGAAGTCGGGCCCCGCGGTGTCCTACGAGGAGGCCACGCAGGTCGTGGCGCAGTTGCGGGAGTTGACCGACGAGGCCGCCGAGCACGTCGCGGCGTACACGGGGTTGGTTCCGCAGGTCGAGGTGCCGGCGGTGCGGGTGGTGGACCGCAAGGACTGGGCCGCCGTGAACATCACCGGGCTGAAGCAGGTCATCGTGCCGTTGGCCAGCCGCATCACCGGGGACAATCCGCCGGGCGCGGTCGCCGACGCGATCGGCTCGCGGCTGACCGGGGTGCAGGCCGGTACGGTGCTGGCGTACCTGTCCGGCCGCGTCCTCGGGCAGTACGAGGTCTTCACCGACGATCCGGGCCAGCTGCTGCTCAACGCCCCGAACATCGTCGAGGTGGAACGCAAGATCCAGGCCGACCCGCGCGACTTCCGGCTCTGGGTGTGCCTGCACGAGGTCACCCACCGCACCCAGTTCACCGCCGTTCCGTGGATGCGCGGGTACTTCCTCGGTGAGGTGCAGGCGTTCGTCGACGCCTCACAGAGCGGCGAGCACATCCTCGAACGGCTGCGCCGCGGCATCGCGACCCTCTCGGACGTGCTGCGCGACTCGGAGAGCCACTCCTCGGTGCTGGATCTCGTGCAGACGCCGGCGCAGAAGGCCGTGCTGGACCGGCTGACCGCGCTGATGACGCTGCTGGAGGGGCACGCCGAGTTCGTGATGGACGGTGTCGGCCCCGAGGTCATCCCGTCGGTCGAGTCGATCCGCGCCAAGTTCAACCAGCGCCGGGCCAGCGGCAACCCGCTGGAGAAGGCGATCCGGCGGCTGCTCGGCATCGAGGTCAAGATGCGCCAGTACGCCGAGGGCCGCAAGTTCGTGCACGGCGTCGTGGAGCGCGTCGGGATGGCCGGGTTCAACAAGGTGTTCAGCTCCCCGCTGACCCTGCCCCGGCTGGACGAGCTGAACGACCCGGACGCCTGGGTGGCGCGGGTGCACGGCCCGGCCGGGTCGCTGCCGCCGGCCGGCTGACCGCGCCGTGGCGCGGATCTCGGCCCCGGTGGCCGCCGTGCGGCAGGCGGTGCGGGCCGCGCTGGGCGGGCTGCCCCGGGGCGCCCGCGTGCTGGTGGCGTGTTCGGGCGGCGCCGATTCGCTGGCCCTGGCGGCCGCGACCGCGTTCGTGGCGCCACGGTTCGGCCTGGAAGCGGGGCTCGTCACGGTCGACCACGGTCTGCAGGAGGGCTCGGCCGAGCGGGCCGCCCGGGTGGCGGCGTGGGGCCGCGTCACCGGGTTCGACCCGGTCGAGGTCGCCACGGTCGAGGTGGCCGGTCCCGGTGGCCCCGAGGCCGCCGCCCGGTCCGCCCGCTACGCCGCGCTGGACGACGCGGCGCTGCGGTGGGACGCCGTGGCGGTGCTGCTCGGGCACACCCGTGACGACCAGGCGGAGACGGTGCTGCTGGCGCTGGCGCGCGGGGCGGGGCCGCGCGGGCTGGCCGGGATGCCCGCGCGCCGGGGCCGGCTGCTGCGGCCGCTGCTGGGGGTGCCCCGGGCGGACACCCGCAAGGCGTGCGCGGCGCTGGGGCTGAGCCCGTGGGAGGACCCGCACAACGCCGACTTCGCGTACGCCCGGTCCCGGGTGCGTGGCCAGGCTCTGCCCGCGCTGGTCGCGGCGCTGGGTCCGGCCGTGGTGGACAACCTGGCCCGGACGGCCGAACTCCTGGCGGCGGACACGGCCGCGCTGGACGCGCTGGCCGCCACGGCGCTGGCCGCCGCTCGTACGGAAAAGGGCCTGTCCGTGGCGGCGCTGGCCGCGCTGGATCCGGCGGTGCGCAGCCGGGTGCTGCACGCGTGGGCCCGCGAGCTGGGCGCGCCCGGCGGCGCGCTGTCGCAGAAGCACGTGGCCGCGCTCGACGCCCTCGTCGTGTGCTGGCACGGGCAGGGTGCCGCACACCTGCCCGGTGGTGCGGCGGTCGCACGGCGTAAGGGACTACTCGTCCGGGTGGAGTCCGACCCACTGTGACGGTTGTCACGATCCGGGGGGATTTTCGGTCAGACGGGTCGGATCCAGGCGATACGCGACCGCATCAGGGCCCTGGAGCGCCGACCCGTTGGCCGCGATCGCGGCGCCATGCGGCAGGCTAGGGGCCATGGCTGAGGGCTCCTGGTACCACGCCGACATCGACCGCGTGATCATCTCCGAGGAGCAGATCCGCGAGAAGACCGCCGAGCTGGCCAAGCAGGTCTCGGCGGACCATGCCGACGCCGAGGGCGGCCTGCTGCTGGTCTGCGTGCTCAAGGGCGCGGTGATGTTCATGGCCGACTTCGCCCGGGCGCTGGGGCGGCACGGCCCGTCCGCCGAGATGGAGTTCATGGCGGTTTCGTCGTACGGCTCGGGGACCACGTCGTCCGGGGTGGTGCGCATCCTCAAGGACCTGGACCGCGACATCGCCGGCCGGCACGTGATCGTGGTCGAGGACATCGTGGACTCCGGACTGACGCTGTCCTGGCTGATGAAGTACCTGCAGTCCCGTTCGCCCGCGAGCGTCGAGGTGGTGGCGCTGTTCCGCAAGCCCGACGCGGTCAAGGTGCCCGTGCCGGTGCGCTACGTCGGCTTCGACATCCCCAACGAGTTCGTGGTCGGGTACGGCCTGGACTTCGCCGAGCGCTACCGCGAGCTTCCGTACGTGGGGATTCTGCGCCCCGAGGTCTACGCCCGTAGCTGAACGCGCTCCCAGCGGACTCACAGAAACCGGCCCGCGCCCACCGTTTCGTCCGGGTTGAGGGCGGTTGCCCGGCATGGGGTGCGTACGCGAAACCCGCCCGCCCGGCCTGCGGGCGCCGGGCTCACGGGGTCGGACGCGGCACCCACGGTGTACCGTCGAGTGACCGATGGCGCAATGCTCCGCGCGCGCCGGAGGCACATCCCAGGTGATCAGGACGCCGATACAGGAGGGTCCGGGCGGGTGCCGCCCGACAACAGCATGGAACGTACGCGTTTCTTCCGCCGCCCGGTGGTCTGGATCATTCTGGTGATCATCGGGGCGATTGCGCTGAGCTCATTCTTCACCAGCGGCCCCAGTTACCAGCGCGTCGATACCTCGGTCGCGCTCGAGCGGCTGAATCAGCCCGGTATCAAGAAGGCCTTGATCAAAGACAAGGAGCAGACGCTCCAGCTGGAGCTGGCCCAGGCGCAGGACTTCGACGGTAAGTCGACCAACAAGATCGAGGCCCAGTACCCGTACGAGGTCACCAACGACGTCTGGAACGACGTCAAGGAGGCCAAGGCGGCCGGGCGGATCAGCGGCGGGGTCGACACCAAGGTCTCCGGCGACAGCATCCTGCTCACCCTGCTGGTCAACCTGCTGCCCATCGCGATCCTCGTGATCCTGCTGCTGCTGTTCATGTCGCAGATGCAGGGCGGCGGCTCGCGGGTGCTCAACTTCGGCAAGTCCAAGGCGAAGATGATCACCAAGGACACGCCGAAGACGACGTTCGCCGACGTGGCGGGCGCCGACGAGGCGGTCGAGGAGCTGCACGAGATCAAGGACTTCCTGCAGAACCCGGCCAAGTACCAGGCCCTCGGCGCCAAGATCCCCAAGGGCGTGCTGCTGTTCGGCCAGCCCGGTACGGGCAAGACCCTGCTGGCCCGCGCGGTCGCGGGTGAGGCCGGGGTGCCGTTCTACTCGATCTCCGGCTCGGACTTCGTCGAGATGTTCGTCGGCGTCGGCGCCAGCCGGGTCCGCGACCTGTTCGAGCAGGCCAAGGCGAACGCTCCGGCCATCGTCTTCGTCGACGAGATCGACGCGGTCGGCCGGCACCGCGGCGCTGGCATGGGCGGCGGCCACGACGAGCGCGAGCAGACCCTCAACCAGCTGCTCGTCGAGATGGACGGCTTCGACACCAAGGGCGGGGTCATCCTGATCGCGGCCACCAACCGGCCCGACATCCTCGACCCGGCGCTGCTGCGCCCCGGCCGCTTCGACCGGCAGATCCCGGTGGACACCCCGGACATGGAAGGGCGGCGCGCCATCCTGCGCGTGCACGCCAAGGGCAAGCCGTTCACCCCGGACGTCGACCTCGACGCCGTGGCCCGGCGTACCCCCGGCTTCTCCGGTGCCGACCTGGCCAACGTCGTCAACGAGGCGGCGCTGCTCACCGCGCGCAACGAGAAGCGGGCCATCACGAACGACTACCTCGAAGAGGCCATCGACCGGGTCATCGCGGGCCCCGAGCGCCGCACCCGGGCGATGAGCGACAACGAGAAGAAGATCACCGCGTACCACGAGGGTGGGCACGCGCTGGTCGCGTTCGCGCTGCCGCACTCCGCGCCGGTGCACAAGGTGACGATCCTGCCGCGCGGTCGCTCTCTCGGGCACACCCTGGTGCTGCCGACCGAGGACAAGTACACCCAGACCCGCGCCGAGATGATCGACACCCTGGCGTACGCGCTGGGCGGCCGGGCCGCCGAGGAGCTGGTCTTCCACGAGCCCACCACGGGCGCGGGCAACGACATCGAGAAGGCCACCAGCCTGGCCCGGGCCATGGTCACCCAGTACGGCATGAGCAGCAAGCTCGGCGCGGTCAAGTACGGCACGAGCGGCGACGAGCCGTTCCTGGGCCGCACCATGGGCCACGAGCGGGACTACTCCGACGCCATCGCGGCCGAGATCGACGCCGAGGTGCGGGCGCTCATCGAGCTGGCCCACGACGAGGCGTGGGAGATCCTCGTGGAGTACCGCGACGTACTCGACAGCATGGTGCTCGAGCTGATGGAGAAGGAGACCATCTCCCGCGAGGACATGGACCGGATCTGCGCCCGGGTCGCCAAGCGGCCGCCGATGGCCCCGTTCAACGGCTTCGGCAAGCGGCTGCCCTCCGAGGCTCCGCCGGTGGTGACCCCGGCCGAGCGGGAGAAGCTCAAGGCGCAGGCCGAGGCCGACGGTCAGGCCGCCGTGGGTGGCAGCGCGGGTGGCAGCGCCAACAGCTCGACGGACGGCGCCCACTGATCACCGACGGCAGTTCGACAGAGCCGGTCGACTCTGACGACGAGCTCGACTATCTGGCCGCGCGCCTGGTCGACGGCAAGCTCACCGGTGCCCCGGTGGAGCAGGTCGTCGACCTGGCGCGCATCGAGAAGGCGGTCCGCGAGATCCTGCTGGCCGTCGGCGAGGACCCGGACCGGGACGGGCTGCGGCACACCCCGACGCGGGTGGCCCGCGCGTACGCGGAACTCTTCGCGGGCCTGCGGGTGGACCCGGCGCAGGTGCTCACCACCACGTTCGAGGCCAACCACGAGGAACTCGTGCTGGTCCGCGACATCGAGGTGATGAGCCTCTGCGAGCACCACCTGCTGCCGTTCAAGGGCGTGGCGCACGTCGGCTACATCCCCGGCGAGCACGGCCGGATCACCGGCCTGTCCAAGCTGGCCCGCCTCGTCGAGGTGTTCGCCCGGCGCCCCCAGGTGCAGGAGCGGCTCACGTCGCAGATCGCCGACCTGCTGATGACCAAGCTCGACCCGCGCGGCGTCATCGTCGTGCTGGAGTGCGAACACCTGTGCATGGAGATGCGCGGGATCCGCAAGGGCGGCGCCCGCACCACGACCTCGGCGGTGCGCGGCGCGTTCCAGAGCGACGCCAAGGTCCGCACCGAGGCGATGATGCTGATCAACGCGCCCCGCTGACCTCCGGATCCGGTCGGCAGTCAGGTCCGAAAACCGCGCGAAATTGTCGTACGCCTTCGGCAGAGTGTCAGGGGTGACGACGCAGACCGGTCCTGACATCCAGGCTCTCCCCGACGGCTCCCGTACACCGTCCCACGCCGAGCTGCGCCGATGGCTGCCCGGCTATCTGGTCCTCGCCGTGATCTGGGGGACCAGCTTCCTGTTCATCAAGGTCGGCGTCCGCGAGCTGCACCCGCTCTGGCTCACCTTCGGCCGGGTCGCCGCGGGCGTGCTGACCCTGCTGGTGGTGCTCGCGGTGACCCGGGACAGGCTGCCCCGCGACGCCCGGCTGTGGGGGCACCTGTCGGTGGTGGCGCTGGTCGGTGTGGTGCTGCCGTTCACGCTGTTCGGCTTCGGCGAGCAACGGGTGTCGTCGGTGCTGGCGGGCATCTGGAACGCGGCCACGCCACTGGTCGCGCTGCCCCTGGCCGTACTGGTGTTCCGCACCGAGCGGCTCACCGCGCGCCGGGTGGCCGGACTCGGCCTCGGCTTCGCCGGGGTGCTGGTGGTGCTCGCCGTGTGGCGGGGCGTGGGCGGGGCACAGCTCACCGGACAGCTCATGTGCTTCGCCGCGGCCATGTGCTACTCGGTCGCGATTCCGTACCAGAAGAAGTTCATCGCGGGGCGCGCCGGCAGCGGCGTCTCGATGGCCGCGGCCCAGTTGCTGATCGCGCTGGCCATGCTCGCCGTCGCCGCGCCGTTGCTGGGCGGCCCGCCGCCGGACCCGACGGCGTTGTCCGGCGAGGTGGTGCTGTGCGTGCTGGCCCTGGGCGCCCTCGGGACGGGCATCGCGTTCATGCTGAACCTGCAGGTGATCCGGGTGGCCGGCGCGAGCACGTCGACGTCGGTGACCTACCTCATGCCGGTGGTCGCCACCGTCGTCGGCGTGCTGATCCTGCGCGAACACCTGCACTGGAACCAGCCGGTCGGTGCCCTGGTCGTGCTGGCCGGCGTCGCCGTCGCCCAGGGGCTGCGGCTCCGCCGCCGCGCCACCGGCAGGTCTACTCCATGAAGCCGGTCTCCGGATCGACCCCGGCAAGGAACTCCCGGATGTTGATGATGTGTTCGTCCAAGGTCGCTTCCACGCCGCCCGATCGGACCCCGCCGAATCCATAGCCGGGGTTCTTCCCGGAGATCCAGTTGTAGTTGTAATGGCCGGGGCGATCCGACCACGACACGATCTCGAACACTTCTCCGTCGACGTCGACCCGCGTTGATGTTTCCACGTCCCCAGGCTAAGGACGAGGTCAACCAGGGTTCGGCATCAGACGATCATGCGGTAGGCGTCGGCGCTGTCCATGGCCGCACGGGCCAGCGTCGCCGCCTCGTCCAGCCGGGTCCGCGCCTGCTCCAGCTGCGCGATCGCCGCCGCCACCGACGGGTGCACCGAGCCGAACGCGGTCAGCCGCAGCAGCGTCAACGCGTCGTCGAGCTGATCCGAGACCTGCTGGATGCCGGACACCGCGCGCTGGGTGCCGTCCACCGACGCGGCCACGTTCGCCTTGACCTCATCCACACTCGACACGACAGCCCCTCATCGGAAGAACGCCAACAGGCCCACGCCCATGCAGGTCAGCAGCACCGGCGTCAGGCAGGTGATCGCACCGACCAGCGGAGTGCGGTCGACCTTGTGGCCCTCGCCCCCGTACACGAAACCGAGCGTCAGCCAGCCCAGCCCGAACGCCAGCAGGGGCATGCTCAGCCCGCACAACAGCGCGTACGTGGGCAGTGAACCCGACGGGGCGACCAGATACAACACGATCTGCACGAGGAGGACGGCCGCCGCGAACGGGCCGTACACCAGCAGGTTGCGCGCCCACGGCCGCCACGGCGTGGCCGGGCCGGGACCCAGCAGCGCCGCGTCCGCCGCGTCCGCCGTCACCCGGGCCTGCCGCAGCGCCGCCAGCGCCGCACCCGGGCCACCCGCGATCGCCTGCGCGGCCAGCGCCTGGTCCGCGGCGTGCGGCGCGAGATCGATCTCGGGTACGCCGAGATCCTGGACCAGCCGGGCGTGCTGCGGCGCCAGCCGCGCCCGTACCCCCGCAAGCTCCTGCTGTGCGGCCTGGACGGTCGCCGCCTGCTCGCCCGCCGCGGTGCTCGCGGCCCGGCGCACCGCGTCGAGGCGCTGCGCCGCGGCGAGGTAGCCGGTCCACGCGTCGGCGGCCTGCTCGTCGACGGTCTGCTCGTCGCTCACGACTCGTCGCTTTCCGGCCGGGCGAACGGCTGCTCGTTGTTCACGACTCGTCGCTTTCCGGCCGGGCGAACGGCTGCTCGTTGTTCACGACTCGTCGCTTTCCGGCCGGGCGAACGGCACGAAGGTCACCAGGCGGTCCGCCTGCCGGTCGTGCAGCAGCGCCCGGTTCGCCCGTGGCTGCCAGTCCACCGGCCTGCCCACCAGCAGCGTCACGTCCTGTTGCGGTACGTTCAGGAAGACCAGGCCCGCGACGTCCTCGCGGCCCGCACTGCCGCCGGTCTCCTCGGAGAACCGGCGCAACCCGCGCCACCAGGACAGCAGGTGCGCCCCGCGCGCCGGACCCTCCCGCAGCAGGCGGCGCAGCGAGGGCAGGGTGCCCGGACCGGCCGCGTCCATGCCGAACACCACGCGGTAACCGGGCCGCTCCACGTCCAGTTCGGCGGCGAGCCCGGCCGCGTCGACCAGCACTACCTCCTGCCGGTGGCTGATCTCGTCGGCCAGGTCCTTGGCCAGCTCGTCACCCTCGGCGACCAGCGACGAGATGACGAACCGGGTGCTGCGCGGCGGATGGAACGCCGCCACCCCGCGCGCCGCCGCGTCCAGCACCTCGGCCCCCGCCGGATTCGAGCCGAACACGGCCAGATGACGGCCGGGGGAGGCGTCCAGCGGGAACGCGGCGCTGGACAGCGGCACGTCGATGACCCGCCCCACCAGCGCCGCCGGGCGACCCGCCCGCCCCGCCAGCGCCGCCCGGTACGTCGGGTCGTCGGCCAGATGCTGGCGGGCGTACCCGGCGAAGATGCGCGGCGGCGCGGACTCCGGGTCGCGCGCCCCCCACAGCCGGTGCCGCAGGTCGCTCAGGGCGTTCTGGTCCGCGTGCGGGTCCGGGAACCGCACCACCCGCTCGTGGCCCCGGGTCGCGCCGCGCGGACCGCCCAGGCCACCGGCCGTGTTGACCACCGCGGTGCCCAGCGGCAGCCCGGCGGCCGAGTCGTTCGTGGCCTCCAGCACGTCGCCGCCGCCCGGCAGCGCGATCCGCACCGGGAACTGGCCGAAGATGGAATCCCGCTTCGCGTACAGGGCCTCGACGCCGCGCACCGTCTGGCTGGCCAGCACCAGATGGATTCCGTACGAGCGGCCCTTGCGGGCCAGCGACTCCAGCAGGGACACCGCCTCGCCCGCCGTCGTGTCGTTGCCCGCCAGCAGCACCTGGAACTCGTCGACGACACACAGGATGCGCGGCAGCGGGCGGCCCCGCCCCTCCTGCGCGGCCACGGCCCGCAGATCCGCGAAGCGGGTCACCCCCGCCCGCTTGTACGCCACCGAGCGGCGGGTCATCTCCGCGTCCAGGTCGCGGAGCACGGCCAGCCCGTACTCGCGGTCGGACTCGACGCCCACGGCCCGGGCGTGCGGCAGCCAGGTGCGGTCCCGCCGGGTCGGCACGAACTCGGCGAACGACACCCCCTCCTTGAAGTCCAGCAGGTACAGCGCCAGTTCGTCCGGGCCGTACCGGGCGCCGAGGCCGTACAGGACGTTGATGAGGAACGCGGTCTTTCCCGCGCCCGAGCGTCCGCCCACCATCCAGTGTGGCGTCAGGTCGTTGAAGCGCAGCGTCAGCGCGGTGTCACCGTCGTGGCCCACCACCGTGCCGAGCCCCTCGGCGGCGTCACCCGTCCACAGGTCGTCGCCCGGCTCGGGCAGCAGGTCGGCGAGCACCACCTGGGACGCGGCGGCCGAATGCGCGGCCAGTTCCTGGCAGACCGCCTCGATCAGATGCGGCGGCGGGTCCTCGTCCAGGAACACCGGCGCGTTGAGCCACACCGCCTCCGGCACCGAGCCGAACGTGCCACCCGGCGGGTCGCCCACCACGGCGTACGGGTTGCGCACCGACACCATCGTCGTGCGCGGCAGCGGCGCCTGAGTGGTCTCCGCGGTCAACGGCGGCGGCGGCCAGCCCGCGACGACCAGGTGCAGCCCAGACTCGGGGCCCTGCTGCGCCAGCGCGGCGATCCGGTTCAGCTCGCCGCCCTCGGTCAGCTCCGGCAGGCACGCGACGACCAGCAGCATGAGCCGGTCCCGGCGTCCCCGCCGCACCGCGCTGCCGCGCGCCGGGCGCAGCCACTTCTCCGCCTCGCTGAGCACGTCGCGCAGGCCGTTGCGGTCCGTCGCGGGCGGGGCCAGCAGCCCCGCGTCGGCCAGCGTCGAGAACGGCGCGAACACGGCACCGCCGGAGGCGTCCACCCCGCGTACCAGCAGCGAGCCCGCCGGTGCGGTCGCCAGCAGCCGGAGCAGGACGCTGCGCAGCAGGCCCGCCACCCGCGGGTCACGGGCGTCCGCGTCCACGGTGAGATGACCCGTACCCAGCAGCGGGACGATCGCCGGGAAGCGCACGTCGTCCAGCGGTTGCGCCACCCCGACCCGGACGAACCGGGGCGGGTTCGGCCCGCCCAGCGGCGTCGTGGCGGCCTGCGCGTCCAGCGGCGCGCTCAGCCAGCCCGGGGCCAACTCCTGCGCGGCGGCCCGCAACTCCTCGGCCAGCCGGTGCTGCTCGCGCGGGTCCGCGGCCGTGGCCGGATGACCCTGCAGCGCCGCGGCGGCCGCGTCCACGGTCGCCTGTGCCTGGCGATGCAGGGCAGCGGCCTGACCAATCCGGCTCGCCGAATCCGCCACCGCCCTCACCTCCATCTGTGCGTTCAAACCGTATCCCAGACGCGGCGGCGGGTCCCGTTGCGGAGCCGATGGGGTGTTCCGCGCCGCTGCCGCAGGTCGCGGCGCTTACGCTCCACACCCGACCGGCGGCGGAACGTACGCACTAGGCTCGACATCGTGCAGCCGCCGCGACTTCCCGACCCGCCGCCCGCCCAGCCGCCCGGTGCCGTGGTGGCGGGTGGGGTTCCGCCCCGGCCGCGTAACCGGCGCCTGCGGCTCTGGCTCGCGATGGGTGCGGGGATCATGTTGCTGCTCTGCCTCGGCGGGGTCGGGGTGTTCGTGTCGCTGTACGACTCCGCCACCGAGATCAAGCGCAGCGCGCCCGACGCGGTGGTGGACGGGTTCCTGCGCGCCTACCTGGTGAACCGGGACGACAAGGAAGCCGCCCTGTACATGTGCGAGTCCGGAGACTTCTCGGCGGTGTCGGCGCTCCGCACGGAACTCATCAAGCGGGAGCAGGACTTCAACGTGAAGGTCACCGTCAGCTGGAGCACGTTGACCGTGGCCGGGGCCGGGCAGTCGCGGCGCTCCGTGGCCACCGACCTCATCATCTCCGGCACCCGCAACGGCACTGTGCAGAGTCGGCGCACCGAACCGTGGTCGTTCGGCGTCGTCGATGAGGACGGCTGGCGCGTCTGCGATTCCGCCAAGGTCGTCTGACCGGCGTCACTCCACCCAGAGCAGGTGGACCGGGACCTCGAGTGTGCGGGGCGCGCGGCCGCTCCAGGACCACCGGTACCAGTCCAGCTCGGCCGCCACCCGGGCGCAGATGTCGCCGTCGTCGCTGGTGTGGAGTTCGGTGACGGCGCGCAGGTCGCGCCGCTCGCCGCCGTCCTCCAGCAGTTGCACGACGCGTCGGCCGGTCAGCGCGTCGGCGTCCAGGGCGGCCACGGGGCTGCGCCGGGGCGGTTCGTCCAGCGAAACAAGCCGGGACACGACGTCGCCCGCGCCGGTGCGGCCGGTGCCGGTGATGCCGAGCTCCTCCACCCACACGCGCTCGACCGGGACCAGCGGCGCGAACACCTCGGTCAGCTCCGCCTCCGCGCGATACCACTCGGACTCCGGCATGACCGGCACGTACGTCCTGCTGCCCTGCACCACCGTCTCGTCCGCGCGCAGGTCCTGCCGCCAGCCGTGGCCGGGCAGTCCGATGATGACGCGTCGCCCGCGCAGCTGACCGCCCATCGCGGCCGGGGTCGCCACGACGGGCCGGGGCGGATCGGGCAGCCAGTCGGCGCTGCCGGTGAACGGGTCGGGCACGGCGCCGCCGGTCATGTGGTGCCGCCCAGCGGTGCGCCCTGCTGCTCCATGAACGCCACCGGGTTGACCGCGCCCACGCTGCGGCGGTCGTTGTTGAGATGCACCTCGAAGTGCAGGTGTGGCCCGGAGGAGTTGCCGCTCGAGCCGACCCGGCCGATCTGCTGACCGGCCTGGACCCGCTGACCCACCTGCACGGCCGGGTGTTCGACCATGTGGCAGTAGCGGGTCATCACGTTCCCGGCATGCACGATCTCCACCATCCAGCCGCACCCTCCCTTGCCCGGGTAGCCGTCGACGTCGCACGTCCGCCGACCGCTGTGGTCCACGTTGCATTTCACCACGGAGACCACCCCGCTGGCGGCGGCGTGGATCGGGGTGTACCGGTCGACGATGAGGTCGACGCCCTGGTGGGCGGGCCGGTCCCGGGTCCGGAAGCCCGACCCGACCACCGCACCCGGGGACGGGATGGTCCATCCCGACGCGGCGATCTGCCCCACGGTGGTCAGGCACACCAGGGAAACCGAGTTCCCGACCGCGCGGGCGGCGCCGTGTGCCAGCAGGTTGACGATGCGGGTGGCCACCGCCTCGTGCTTGGCGTACGCGTCGGGATAGGCGCTGATCTGCACCTTCTGCGCGGCGCGGGTGAGTGGCATCAGTTCCCAGCCGTCGATGGTCTGCAGCTTCTCGTAGAACTTGGTCGCCGCGTACACCGGATCCATGATCTGTTCCGGGGTGCCCCAGCCGGTGCTGGGCCGCTGCTGGAACAGGCCGAGCGAGTCGTGGTCGTTGCGCGCCCCGAGGTTGCCGAGGTTGGTCAGGCTGGACTCCTGCATGGCCGTGGCGACCGCGATGACCCAGGCCCGTGGCGGCAGCTTCAGGTTCGAGCCGACCTTGATGATGATCGCCGCGTTGCGGACCTGGGCCGCACCGTAGCGGCTGACCCGGGGCATCTTCTCGTCGGGATCCACGACCCCGCCGACGCCGCACCCGGCGGTCGTGTACCGCGGGTCGTTGCGGTCGGCGTCGAACGCGCCGACGAGCAGGGCGACCACGCTTCCCCCGCAGCACAGCACGGTCAACGTGGCGACCAGTGCGGTGAGCAGGATGACGGGACGCGGCCGGGGAAGCCTCATGAGGCGTCCCAGTCGATGCCGTCCACCAGCCAATGCCGGTCGGGCGCCACCAGGCGAAGGGTCAGCTTGCCCGCGTTCGTGGTGACGACCGCGTCGACGAGGCCCTCGCCGACCGGGACTATCGCGGGTCTGCCCAGCACCCGATCAGCGGGCACGCCGGCCGGGTCCACCCCGGCCAGGTCGTCGGACAGGTCCTTGGTGGCGTTCGGGGCGAGGCCGTCGTGCCAGGCCCCCGCGGAGATGTTGCGGTGGTTCACCCAGGCGGAGGCGAACGCGTACGCGACCGCTTCCGGCTCCGCCGTGCCGGGATCGGTGGTGGGTGACGGCGGCGGATCCGCTGAGATCACGCTGTCGTCGTCGTCCGGGTTCGCGCTGAGCACGGGGGCGGGCGAGACCGTGGAGATGACCGCCCCGGCGCGGTCATCGCCGTCGGAGAACAGCCGCCCCGTGCCGACGACCAGCAGCACCAGCGCGGCGATCACCAGCGCGACGCCCCAGCGGGACTTGAAGATCCGGTTGAGGCTGAGTTCGACGAAGCGCGGCACGGCCGGTCACCTCGCCTCGGTGCGGGTGCGGGGCGGAGCCGGTTCCCGGACCGTGTCGCCGGTCTCCGGCCGGTAGATCGCGTACGACGCGGGACGCTCGGCCACGTCCGGCTCCGTCCACGAGGACTGGCGCCGGGGCCGGACGGCGCGGGTGGCCGTGACCGGAGCCCGTTCAGCGGGCGCGTCGACGTGTCTGGTCTCGGTGCCGTCCGGACGGGGCGCCGGCACGCTGTCCAGCTGACCGGACGCCGCGACCGTGACCGCCTGGCCGCGGTTGGCGGCGGCGTGCGCCGGATCCTCCAGGCGCGCCTCCGGACGCAGGTTCGACTGTTCGACGTAGACCGTACGGCGCTTGCCGATCGCTGGTTCCCGGGTGCCGCCCGCATCGGCGACCTCCAGTTTGGCCGCCTCGCGCACGTCCCGGAAGAACCGCCGGTGCCAGGACCCGGCCGAGGTGATCGCGGCCGTTCCGTCCTTGCCGCCGAGCTGGGTGATCCGCCGGTACGGCCGCAGCAGCAGCCATCCCACCACGCCGCAGAGCCAGACGAGGACAACCTGCAGCCAGCCCGGCAGGCTCGGCGTATTCATGATCAGGTCGACCGCGAACAGGTAGATCGCCGCGCCGGTGCCGAAGATCGCGATGTTGAACAGCGCCGCCACGACCGCGTTGCCCAGTCGCCGGATGCCGGAACTGGCCGGGCGCAGCAGCCCGATCGTGCCCAGGATCGGTGCGGCGATCACCGCCCAGCGGAAGACCAGGAAGCCCAGCAGCACGAGCAGCGACGCGGTCAGGTCGAACATCGCGAACATCACGGAGGCCAGCATCGCGATGAACCCGGCGCCGATCCGGTCCATCCCGTTGACGCCCTGGAGGTACTCGTACGCCTCCGGGTCCTCCTGCTTGATCTGCTCGGCGACCTTCTCCCACTGCTCCTTCTTGGCGTTGAGGGTCGCCGTGCGGGTGTCCGGGTTGTCCCGCATCTTCTGGGCCTCGTCCCAGCTCAGCGAGCGGGCGTCGTAGAGGGCCATGCCGTACTTCTGCGCGGTGGTGCTGTCGGCCGAGCCGAGCAGCCCGCGCAGCCAGTTGCGGTACAACATCGTCTCGGTGGCGGTGTCGCTGGCCCGTACGGCGGGCGGGCGGTGGTCCGTGCAGGCGCCCGGGGTGGGGTCGTCGCACTGATCCGCCGGAAGGGTCTGGCCGCGCGGGCCGACCGCGTCGTGGACTACGCCCAGGGTCGTGATGAGGCTCTGGTCGGCGATGTTGGCCGAGCGCACCGGCCACGCGGCGATCGCCGTGACCGCCACCATGATGAGGATCGCCCACCCGGCCGTCGTCATCGCCGCGCCCATCTCCGCCTGCTGGGAGCGCCAGATCAGGTACAGGCCCACGATCGCCAGGGTGATGACGCCGAAGACGCTGAAGACCTTCTCGTAGACCGCCTTGGTGGCCTGCTGGACCAGCGGGTCGGCCCAGCCCCACATCGACGCCGGGTCCCAGGCCCGCTCGCGCAGCGCGTTGGACGCCCCGATGACCGCCGTGGCGATCATGAACTCGCCGTTGGCCACCGTCGTCTCGAACTTGTACTCCGGGTCCACGAGCGTGGACGCGCACCCGCTGTCCAGGTCGTACGTCGTGTACGCGTAGCCCGCGTACCCGTACTGGCTGTAGATGCCCTGGGGGCCGGGCAGGGTCGACGACTCGGGGCGCTCGGCGAACCAGCCCGCCAGGCCGGAGTCCGGCGCGCTCGGGGTGGGCGGGGTGAGGCACTCGGCGCGGGCCGCGCTGACGTCGGCCAGCCGGTCGACGCACGCCTTGAAGTCCGACTGCCACTCCTCGGTGCTGCACAGGCCGCCGGGCGCCTGGGCGGGCACGGCCGCTACCGCGCCGGACGGCGCCGCCACCGCCCACGCGACCGACGCGACCGCCGCGACCAGCACGGTGAGCAGCAGGGCGCACGCCCGCCGGACCATTCAGACCTCCAGGTCGGTGAACGACGACGGAATCGCCGTGGGTGCCGCCTGCGCGGCCGCGGGGGTGGTGTCCAGGTGCTCCAGCAGCCCGTCGACGTACGAGACGTCGACCCGGACCTTCTGCACCCGGCCGTCCACGTCGCGCATCACGAACTCGCGGAACCCGAGCCGGTGTGCGGACGCGGTGTCCACCTGCGACAGGGAGGCGAGGGTGGCCTCGTACCCGTCGTGGACCGGGACGCGGAGCAGGCGCAGCGCCTCGGAGGCGATCTCCTGGTCCTCGGCGATCCGGCCGACGAACACGGTCGAGACCAGGTTCTGCACGTCGAGGCCGAGGATGTCGCGCGGGTTCTGCGAGGCGACCAGGGCGGCGAGGTTCCACTTCCGGGAGTCGCGGGCCAGCCGGACCAGGAACGAACGCCCGGAGCGCCAGCCCTCCATGAAGTGGGCCTCGTCGAGGCCGACCAGCTTGCGGGACGACATCGAACCGCCGTAGCAGCGGCGCACGGCCAGCCGGTGCGCGGTGTGCAGCATCGGCAGCGCCAGGGACTCCTCGGCGGACCAGTACTCGCGTTCGATCTTCAGGTCGGGCAGGCGGAGCCCGGCCATCGTGATGACGGTCAGGGTCGCGTCGCCGCTGAGCAGGTGCTGCGGCGGCCGGCCGAAGAACAACAGCGCCAGCGGCATCTCGGCGGTGTCCAGCAGCAGGTTCGCCAGCTCCCGGCCCTCGTCGTCGCCCAGGTTCTGCAGCGTGGCGACCACGTCGTCGATCGTGGAGGTCTCCTCGGCGGGCACCTGGCGCACCGCGTGGCGCAGCAGGGTCGCCGTGGAGGCCTCCTTGGCGACCTGCGGCGGGACCAGCATGGAGCAGATGTCCTGGACCAGCATCCGGCGCTCGGCGCGGGCGTTGGAGACCGCGATCTCGAACTCCCGGTCACCGGCGGGACCGGTCGGGAACTCGGTGCGCACCGGCGTGGGGATCAGCGCGTACGGCGCCAAGGTGCCCTGTTCCGAGCCGGTCAGGTTGAGCACCCGCGAGTACGGCCGCAGCTCGGGCATCTGGCACAGCCGGGCCAGCGGTCCCGACGGGTCGAGCAGGGTCACCTGCACGCCGCGCCGCGCGTTCAGATAGCCCAGGGCGCCCATCAGCGTGGACTTGCCTCCGCCGGGCTCGGCGACGAACACCCCGAGCCCGGAGCGCTCCCGCACCTCCATGGGGAAGTGCAGGTCGAGGAAGACCGGCCGGCGGCACGTCCCCGCGGTACGCCCGATCAGGTCACCGCGCCGGTCACCGACCGTGGAGGCGGCCTGGGGCAGCGCGGCGGCCAGCAGCTTGACCGGCATGCGGCGTACGTATCCGGTGTTGGCGATCGGCTCGCCCGGGATGAACTCGCGGGCCAGCTGGTCCTGGTTCTTCGGGTGTTGCAGCGAGATGCGCAGCTCGCGGGAGTAGAGCTGGATGAGGCGCCGGGCTCGCTCCAGACACTCCTCGCGGGTGGCGCCGCCGACCGCGATCCGGTGCCAGCCGTGCGCGCGGGCCGACTCGACCGGCAGGCCGGTGGTCATCTCGTCGCCGATCACCAGGGCCCGTTTGGCGAGGCGTTCCAGCTCGGGCGGCGCGTCGATGCCGTGCTCGGCGTAGTCGAGCTGCTGAGAGCGGATCATCCGCAGCCGGTGCTCCAGGTTCTTGAAGGAGCTGGTCGAGCCGAGGATGTCGATGCGCGACGAGAGCTCCATGGGCCACGGCAGCCGCTCGTGGAAGTGCAGCCACGGCTCGTGCTTCTCCGGGATCTCCAGCGGCTCCATCCGGCCGACCGACAGCACCGCCACGTGGCGTTCCTCGCCGGACATGCGGTTGACCAGCTTGACGGTCGATCCGTACGGGGTGCGGTAGCGCTCCACCTGCTCGGTGAGGGCCAGCAGGTCGCCGCGCTCCCAGTGCCCGTTGGTGACCGGGGAGAGGGGGCCGGGCGGGGCCATGCACAGCGCGACGGAGCGGAACAGCAGCCATTCCAGCTCCTGCGGGGTGACCCGCCGCCCGCGCATGCCGAACGCGTTGAGCACCTCGTCGAACTGCTCGACCGTGCGGCCCAGCTTGCGGCGCTCGCCGTCCGTGGTGCCCTTGCCGACGATGCGCAGGACGCGCTCGGCGAACGTGTCGCCCAGCGAGCGCCGGGCGAACGTCACGCCCAGGAACGTCTGGCCCTCGGCGTGGTTGACCGACAGCAGGTGCCGCTGCGCCGCGACCAGGTGATCCGACCAGGACGTCGCGCCCGAGACGTCGGGCAGCGGCTTGGCGGTGAAGGAGTCCACCGTGCGGGCCCACTCGTCGGCCGGAAACGGCCGGCTGGTGCGGCGCAGGTGCAGCCGGAAGCCGGCCAGGCCCGCGTACTGCTCGGAGATCGCGGAGAGCAGGGCCTCCCGCTCGGCGTCGGGCCGGAACGCCCAACGCACCTCGGGCAGCTGATACCAGGCGGTGACCGTGCTCTGGGTGAAGGTCAGGTGCCCCGCGATCTCGGTGATCTCCAGCTCGACGGCCGGGTCGCGGTCGCTGAACTTCAGCTTGTGCGGGCGCAGCGGCGCCGCCTTGGCGTCTTTCGCCTTCCGCTGTTTGCGGTCCGGGTCCGCGGGTGCGGTGACGGCGGGCAGGTTCGCCGGTTCCGCGTCGGCGCCGCCGCGCCGACGCTTGCGCCGGGCCGGCTCCTTGGTGCTGCGGTGCGCGGGCGCGTGCTCCGGCCGGGTGGCCGGCAGATCGGCCCGGCCCGGGGCCGCCGCATCGTACGGCGGTGCTCCCGCCCGTGCCGATGGCACCGCGGTGACCCCGGGAGCGACCGTCCCGCCCACCGGGGTGGTGGCACTCGGCGCGGCCACCGTCTGCCACAGCGGTGGTGTCGTGACGGGGACGTCCGGGACGTCGGTGTCGGCGCCCCGGGCGGGCAGGGTCGTGCCCGGACGGAGCGCGCCCGGGCCGGTCTCGTCCGTCCACTCGGCGAAGTCGGGGTCGTCGAAGATCGGATCGGGGGTGCCCGGGTCGTCGTCGAAGAAGTCCGCCGGTGGCCCGGCCGGAACCCGGGTGAACGCCGGCTCCTGCGCCACGGGGTCCGTGACCGGGGTCGTGTCCACGCGCTCTTCGAGCTTGGCCGCAGGCGCGTCCGATGCGGACGGGTTCCCCGGGATGATCTCGCCGGATACGGTGCCGTCGACCACCAGATCGAAATCCGGGTCGTGGTCATCGGCATACTGATCTTCCGGTGGGGTATCCGGGACTGGGGTGGACGGCCGGGCGGGCGCCGGAGCCCCGCCGAACAGATCGAGGAACGGTGAGTCGATGTCCATGGTGGTGTCCGCGGCCGACCGGGGCCGTACGGGCTGGGGTGCCTGGAACACGCCGACCGCGCCGTGCCCGGGGTTGGTCACGATCTCAGGGTCAAGGTCCTCGCCCGGGAAGGGCGGCGAGGGGTAGTTGTCCGAGCGCACACCGTTACCTTGCCTGGCTGTGGGGGAGAGGGCCGCGCGAGGATGCCCCGGCGGTGTGGAATCGGTCATGCGCATGCCCCGTTCGGGCACGCCGCAGGACTGGTCAGACCGGTCATATCAGCTCCTCCCGAACCCGGATGCGAGTAGCGACAAGTCTCGGATCGCGTTGCTCCACGGCTGGTTCGCGGGTGCGACGCCAGTCGGTGAGCGCGGTGCGGATGACCACCCGGGCGGGCCGGTCGGGATCGACGTGCCGGAACACGTACGACGTCGTCACCATGGCCAGGGCGATCTCCCAGGCCGGGAACGCGTCGAAGTCGAAGGTCATCAGGTAGTGCAGCAGCATGAACAGTGGCACGAGCCCGACGAACATGCCGTACTGCGCGTACGGCAGGTGGACCGGCAGCGTGTACCCCGGTGGTCCTAGGTAGACCAGCCGGGCCCGGTAGATGTCGTCGTCGGTGCGCAGCCGCATGTGTCCGCCTGCGGCCTAGCTGAAGAGGAGGTTGATGAGGTAGTCGCCGACGAAGAACAGCGTCGCGGCGCCCGCGATGAACGCCAGCCCCACGATGGCGATCGCTGAACTCGTCAGCACCTTCGAGATCTCCCCCCGGCTGGCCCGGCCGATGAAGATGACGCCGAGGACCGCCAGCAGGATGGGGGCGATGTTGCTGGCGAAGAAGGTGACGACACCCTCGGTGTTGATTCCCTTCGGCTCGGCGGGGGCGGCGAGCGGGCCGTGCTGGAGCGCCGTCGCGAGCTGAGCGGCGAAGTCGGTGGCGATCATCGGTGTACCTCCCGGGTGCTCGGCGAGGGGCGCCGGGCACGGTGCAGTTGTGAAGCCTCGCTGGCGGCAACGCCCATATGGTGCTACTTCCTGCTCACCACGTCGAGTGAGCCGTTAGGGCACTGCAGTCCTTCCAAGCCCATCTGCTCTCTTCGGTCCTTTAATGATGCCCAGTTCCGAAGAGTACGGGCCGTACTTCCTACCTACAAGCTGCCTGATTCGTTACCCAAGGTGGAGACGTGACTGAAGATGAGTCACGAGGGATCGTACGCGCGTTCGAAGATCGTGTGGTCGGTACCGTGTGCCTGTGGACAACTCGGTCGGCGTCGGGAACCGGCTATTGCGTAGCAATCACCCGGTCGTGATGGGCGTGGTCAACGTGACCCCGGACTCCTTCTCGGACGGTGGCCGGTACGTCGACCTGGACGCCGCGGTCGCCCACGGCGTCGCGCTGCACCGCGACGGCGCGGCGCTCGTGGACGTCGGCGGCGAGTCCACCCGGCCCGGCGCCGAACGGGTCGACGCGGCCACCGAGATCGCCCGGGTCGTCCCGGTGATCCGGCAGCTGGCCGCGGCCGGGGTCCCGCTCAGCATCGACACGACCCGCGCCGAGGTCGCGGGCGCCGCTCTGGAGGCGGGCGCGGTCATCGTCAACGACGTCTCCGGCGGCCTCGCCGACCCGGCCATGGCCACGGTCGTCGCCTCGGCCGGCTGCCCGTGGATCCTCATGCACTGGCGCGGCCACTCCCGCGACATGCAGGACCGCGCGGTCTACACCGACGTGGTCGCCGAGGTCCGCGCCGAGCTTCTCGACCGGGTCGCGGACGCGACCGAGGCCGGGGTCGCACCGGAACAGCTCATCCTCGACCCCGGCCTGGGCTTCGCCAAGCAGGCCGAACACAACTGGGCGCTCAGCGCCCACCTCGGCACGCTGGTCGCCCTCGGCTTCCCGGTGCTCTTCGCGGCCAGCCGCAAGTCGTACCTCGGCCGCCTGCTGGCCGGGCCGGACGGCGCGCCGCGCCCGGTCGACGGCCGCGAGGCCGCCACGATCGCGACCAGCGTGCTGGCCGTGGCGGCGGGCGCGTGGGGGGTCCGGGTGCACGACGTCCGCGCCACCACCGACGCCCTGGCCGTCTGGACCGCCACCGGCCGCCCCCGCCTGCGGGAGGCCGCATGACCCCGCGCCCGCTCGGAGCCGAATCCGCCCGCCCCACAGACGGACCTGGGCGGTCCGCCGACGGATCCGGCCACCTCGCCAACGGACCCGGCCACCCCGCCAACGGACCCGGCCATCCCACCGGCGGACCTGGGCGGTCCGGCGGCGGCGCCGACCGGATCACCCTCACCGGCCTCCGGGTACGCGGCTTCCACGGCGTCTTCGCCCACGAGCGGCGCGAGGGTCAGGACTTCGTGATCGACGCCGACCTGGAGCTCGACCTCGCCCCGGCCGCGACCAGTGACGACGTCGCCGACACCGTCCACTACGGCGAGCTGGCGGGCGAGCTGGCCGCGGTCGTCGCGGGCGAGCCGGTCGACCTCATCGAGACCCTGGCGGACCGGCTCGTCGCGGTCTGCCTGCGGGACGCCCGGGTCGCCGCCGCCACGATCACGGTGCACAAGCCGCAGGCGCCCATCCCGCACGAGTTCGCCGACGTGGCGGTCACCCTGCGGCGGACCCGATGACCCGGGCGATCCTGTCGCTGGGCGGCAACCTCGGCGACCGGTACGCGCACCTGCGCACCGCCGTACACGGGCTGGGGGAGGCGGTGGTGCTCACCTCCGGGGTGTACGAGACCCCACCGTGGGGGGACGCCGAGCAGCCGCCGTACCTGAATGCGGTCGTGCTGGTCGTGGACCCGGCGGCCGCGCCGCGGCAGTGGCTGGACCGGGCCCGGGCGCTGGAGTCGGCCGCGGGCCGCGTGCGTGACCCGCAGCGGCGCTTCGGGCCGCGCACCCTGGACGTCGACGTCATCGCGGTGTGGCAGGAGGACGGCACCCCGGTGTGCCAGGACGATCCCGAGCTCACCCTGCCGCATCCCCGGGCGCACCAGCGGGCGTTCGTGCTCAAGCCGTGGCTGGACCTGCAGCCCTACGCGCAGCTGCCCGGCCACGGCTGGGTCACCGATCTGCTCACCACGAACGCGCTGGCCGCCGACGTCGCCGCACTGAGCCCCCGGCCCGACCTGCCGTTAGAGTCGGATCCGTGAGCAGTGACCCCGGCGGTGACCGGCACCCTCCCACGATGCGGCCGACCAACCCGTCGGTGCTGGTGGTCGCGGCGCTGGGCGCCGCGGCGTTCGGTTGGCTGCTGCTGAGCACCCTGTACTGGCGGATGCCGCCGCTGCCGTGGCCGCCCATCATCGTGCTGGCCGCGCTGGCGGTGGCCGAGTTCCTGCTCGCGCAGAACACCCGGGCCCGGATCCAGCACCGCCGCGGCGCCCTGCCGGTCGACGCGCTCGCGGTCGCCCGGTACGCCGTGCTGGCCAAGGCGTCGTCGCTGGCCGGGGCGCTGTCCGCCGGGTTCTCCGCGGGCCTGCTCTCCTGGCTGGCCCTGGACCCGACGCACGCCGCCCAGCAGGACATCCCGGCAGCGATCGGCGGCGTGGTCTCCGCGCTCGCGCTGGTCGGTGCGGCACTCTGGCTGGAACGGGCGTGTCGGGTGCCCCCATCTGACCGGAAGGATGAGGACGACTCCGACAAGAGTCCGGGACGTCGCTGACGGGTGTCCAATTGGCCTTGAACCCGGGTACGGGTGCCTCCGTATCCTGAGCCGGGGAGGCCCCGGCCGCCTTGACCACACCAGGAGGGGCGGACATGGCATACGACGACGTCGCCTTCGGCCGACCGGCCGGACCGGACGATGACGGTGGCCGCGACCGGCTCGGCGTGCACCTCGGCTGGGAGATCGTCCTGCTGCTCGGTGCCGCCGCGCTCGGCTTCCTGCTGTACCGGTTCGACCCCGCCAGCCTGCGCCGCCCGGCCCTGGACACGCTGCTGATCACGGCCACCGCGATCGGCCTGCTCACGCTCGGCGCCGGCCTCACCCTGCGGGCCGGGGTGCCGAACCTGGCGGTCGGGCCGATCGCGCTCGCCGCATCGCTGCATTTCGCCGAGAACGGCGACCGCGGCCTGCTCAAGGCCGCCCTGCCCGCCCTCGTGATCGCGGCGGGCGGCGCCGTGGTGATCGCCGTGCTCATTCTCGCCCTGCACGTCCCCGGCTGGGTGGCCACGCTCGGCGCCGGGATTGGCGTCATCGTGTACGACCAGCTCCGCACCGCACCGGTCGCCGTGCAGGGCGGATACGACCCGTCCAACCAGGCGTTCTTCCTGTTCGGCGGCTTCGCGCTGCTGGCGGTCGTCGGCGGCGCGGTGGGCGTGCTGGATTCGGTACGCCGCAAGCTGGGCGCGATGCGCCAGCCCACCGATCCGGCCCGGCGCCGTACCGGGGTGGCCCTGCCGGTGCTCGCCTCGCTCATCGCGTCCTCGGTGTTCGCGGTGGCGGCGGGAATCCTGCTGGCCGCCCAGTCCGCCCGGCCGATCGTGCCCGGCACCGGCCTGGAGTGGACCGGCATCGCGCTGGGCACCGCCCTGGTCGCGGGCACCAGCGCGTTCGGGCGCCGTGGCGGCGTCTTCGGGACCCTGCTGGCCGTGGTCGCGATGACCTTGTTCCTGGACTACGCCGGGCGGCGCGGCTTCGACATCGCGCTGTTCGCCACGGCCGCGTGCACCATCGGCGGCGGGCTGATCGTCACCCGGCTCATCGAGACGTACGGCCGGACCCTGACGGTGGCGGACGCGGAGCCGGACTGGCAGCCCGACCCGCCCGCCGAGACCGCCGCCTGGCGCGCCGACCTGCCGGAGACCTGGTCGTCGTCCGGGGTCGGCGCCCAGCGCCGCGGCGAGCGGTGGGACGACGGCCCGTGGGGCAGCGGCCGCTGAACGGTGGCGCGGGCGTCTTCGGGGCGTCCGGTCGGACCCGGGACCTATGCTGACTCCATGACCGATGCCACCTTCGCCGAGCTGGACGCCATGTCGACGGAGCAGCTGCGCGAGCGCGCCTTCGCCCGGGCCAAGGAGAGCCGCGACGTCAAGTTCTTCTGGTCGATCCTGAAGCACCTGCCGGACTCCGACGAGGCGTCCGGGCTCGACGGCGCCCCGAATTCGGTCGGGCCGACGATCGACGAGGCGCACGCCCTCTGGCGGGAGCTGACCGGTCACGGCGCCGGGTACGGCGAGCACGAGCCGCTGCTGCGGGCGGCCTTCATCGACTACCTGCAAAAGCACTGAACATACTGCGAAAGCGCTGAACAACACCTGAACGCGTACATTCACGGGCATTGCCCGCCGGTGCGTTTGGCCGGCGGAATCCGTTGGGAATCAACGCGTCCATGCCCCTCGGAAATCGCTATCGAACCGCGCCTGGTGCGGGCACCCTCGCCGCACTCCTCCTTGTCCTGATCTTCGGCAGCCCGTTCTACGCGGACTGGGCGCAGAAGAACACCGATCCCGACACCGCCGGCGGCTGGTGGCTGCGGCTGCTGGCCTGGCCGCACTGGCGGTTCAGCTCCAGCGACTCCGTCCGCGAGGTCGTCGCCGCCGATCTCAAGGCGATCCTGCTGGTCGTCCTGACCGCGCTCTTCCTGATTCTGCTGCCCGGCTCGCAGCTGGCCCGGGCCCGCGGCACGATCAGCCAGTTCTTCGCGGGCTGGGCGGCGTACATCTTCGCGGGTGGTTTCGCCGCGCTGCTGACCACGCTGATCCTGGCGAATCCATCACTGCTCGGGGCGTTTCGGGCCGCCGGCGAGGGGGCCACGTACGGCCTGTTCGTCGGATGGATCATCGGCATCGCCACGCTGGGCGGCCGCCGCGGCGTCGGCTGACACCCCGGCGTGCCGGTCGCGGGGCTGGCCGTCGGGGGGCGCGAAGATCGCTGAGCGGGACACCGTACCGATCGGCTGGCCGTCGGTGGTGACCACGACGTTGAGCGCGTCGCCGGTCAGCATCGCGGCCAGCGCGTCGTACATCGTCCCCGAGTCCGCGACCGAGGGCAGCCGCTCGATGTCCTCGGTCCCGGCGAGGGGACGCAGCGCGTCGCGCAGCCGGGTGACGGCGAGGCGGCGGATACCGCGGTCCGCCCCGACGAAGCGGGCCACCGCCTCGGACGCCGGGGCGCTGAGCACCTCGGCGGGTGGCGCGTACTGCAGCAGGCGGCCGCCCTCGGCCAGCACCGCGATCCGGTCACCCAGCCGTACCGCCTCGTCGATGTCGTGGGTGACCAGCACGATCGTCTTGCGGACCGCGGCCTGCAACCGCAGGAACTCCTCCTGCAGCCGGCCCCGCACGATCGGGTCCACCGCCGAGAACGGCTCGTCCATGAGCAGCACGACCGGGTCGGCGGCCAACGCCCGGGCGACACCCACCCGCTGCCGCTGGCCGCCCGACAGCTCGTGCGGGTAGCGGTCGCCGTGCCGGGCCGGGTCCAGCCCCACCATCTCCAGCAGCTCGTCGGCCCGCGCGCGGATCTGCTTGCGGTCGGCGCCGCGCAGCCGCGGCACGGTGCCGACATTGGTACGGATGGTCTGGTGCGGGAACAGCCCGACGTCCTGGATGACGTACCCGATGCGGCGGCGCAGCTCCACCGGATCGCGCTCGGCGATGTCCTGGCCGTCCAGCAGGATCCGGCCCTTGGACGGCTCGACGAGCCGGTTCAGCATGCGCAGGACGGTGGACTTTCCGCACCCGGACGGGCCGATCAGGACGGCCAGTTCTCCCGCGCGTACCTCCAGACTCAGGTCGCCGACCGCGACCGTGCCGTCCGGATAGACCTTGCCCACGTGCTCCACGGTGATCGGGGCCGCGCCGTGCCCGGCGCCGGGACTGTCCGGGGTAGCGTCCACGTGTGTCCTTCCTGTCCTGGGTGCCCGGGCCGGTGCCGGTTCGGCTGCTGGCCGTGCCGGCCGATGCCCGGCCGGGCAATCCGTGGTTCTCCTGGACCTACGTCCACGAGAATGCCGACACCATTCTGGAGAAGCTCGCGTTTCACGCCGGCCTCACCGCCCGCGCCGTGCTCATCGCCCTGGTCGTGGCCGTGCCGCTGGCGGTCGTCGCCTACTGGTGGCGGCCACTGACCGCGCCGATTCTCGCACTGTCCAGTGTGCTGTACACGATTCCCTCGCTGGCCCTGCTCGCGCTGGTCGCACCCGCGGTGGGCACCACCAGGGACCTCTCCGTGCTCATCGCGCTCGTCCTGTACGCACTGCTCGTGCTGGTCCGCAACACCCTGGCCGGTCTCGTCCAGGTCCCCGGGCCGGTACGCGACGCGGCCGCCGGAATGGGGTACGGGCGGCTGAGCCGCCTCTGGCGCATCGAGCTGCCGCTGGCCCTGCCCGCGCTGCTCACCGGGCTGCGCCTGGCCACGGTGTCGACCGTGGCGCTGGTGACGATCGGGGCCATGATCGGCAACGGCGGGCTCGGCGACCTCATCCTCGGCGGCTTCAACCACAACTTCTACCGGGCCGAGATCATCACCGGCACGGTGCTCTGCGTGGTCCTGGCCCTGCTGCTGGACCTGCTGCTGGCCGGGCTGGGCTGGCTGCTCACCCCGTGGACGCGGGGACGCCGGTCGTGAACTACCTCTCCGACGGCCTGGTCTGGCTCAACGACCCGCTCAACTGGATCAACCCCGGCGGGCTGCTCGACCGGCTGCGCGAGCATCTCGTGATCTGCGCGTGGGCGGTGCTGATGGGCTGCCTGGTCGGCTGGCCGCTGGGCATCTGGCTGGGCCACCGCGGCAAGGGCGGGGGACCGGTGGTCGTGCTGGCCAACCTCACGCTGGCCATCCCGACCCTGGCGCTGCTGACCATCCTGCCGCTGACCCCGCTCGGCTTCGGCCAACTGCCGGTCGTGGTCGCGCTCACCGTCTTCGCGGTCCCGCCGCTGCTGGCGAACGCGTACACGGGGGTGCGGGAGGTCGATCCGGGGATCCGGGACGCGGCGCGCGGGATGGGGTTGTCCGGCGGGCAACTGCTGCGGCAGGTGGAACTGCCCCTGGCGGTGCCGTACCTGGCGGCGGGGCTGCGTACGGCGGCGGTTCAGGTGGTGGCCACGGCCGCGCTGGCCGCGTTCGTGAACGGCGGTGGGCTCGGGCAGGTCATCAGCGCCGGGTTCGGGATCGGCATGAGCAACGGCGGCGGCGGGCAGATCGTCGCGGGCGGCCTGGTGGTGGCGGCGCTGGCCCTGACGGTGGAGGCGGTGCTGGCGGGGGTGCAGTGGCTGGTCACCCCGCGCGGTCTGCGGACCCGGGCGCGTCCCGGGGCGTCCACCGTCGTGTGATCCGCCAGGGGCGGTGATCGGCCCCGGGTAACGCTTTGGCAACGCCCGTCGTGCGGGCGCGGAGCTTGTCGTACCCCCGAGGTGGGATGGGAAGTGCCGCACGCGGGTGCGGCTGACCATCACGCGGGCATCGGATACCAACCGCCCGTCGGACACGCGGCACGGCCCAGGGCCCGTGCCGGGACACAGAAGGCGGCACCATGCGTCGACACCTGCTCACGATGACCGGCTGCCTCGCGGCCGCGGTCGTCGTCCTTTCCGGTTGCGGCCAGGCCGGCTCGTCCGGCACCGCCGCCCCGCCCAGCGCCGCCGCCGGCGCCGGATGCGCCCCGGTCGCCGGGGACAAGTTGGTCGTCCTCGCGGACGACAAGCACCTGCAGAACACGGACAACGTCGTCCCCGCGGTCCACAAGGCATCGTCGTCGCCGCAGCTGATCGCGGCGCTCGACAAGGTGTCGGCCGCGCTCGACACCCCGAAGCTCATCGAGCTGAACAAGGCGGTCGACGTGGACCGCAAGTCTTCCAAGACCGTGGCGCAGGAGTTCGCCACGGCGAACAATCTGACCGCGGGCATCGCCAAGGGCCCCGGCGGCACGATCCGGGTCGGCGCGGCGAACTTCGCCGAGAGCGCCACCCTCGGCGAGCTGTACAACATCGTGCTCACCGCCGCCGGCTACACGGTCAAGGTGCAGCAGATCGGCAACCGCGAACTGTACGAGCCCGCCCTGGAGAAGGGCGAGATCGACGTCGTGCCGGAGTACGCGGCAACCCTCGCCACCTTCCTCAGCGGCAAGGTGGAGGGCAAGAACGCCAAGGACCCGTCCTCGCCGGACCTGAACACCACCATGGCCAACCTCACCTCGCTGGGCGGCAAGGTGGGCCTGGTCTTCGGCACACCGTCGGCCGCTCAGGACCAGAACGCGTTCGCGGTGACCCAGGGCTTCGCCGACAAGTACGGCATCACGACGCTGTCCGACCTCGCCGGCAAGTGTTCCGGGACGGCCACCATCCTCGGCGGACCGCCCGAATGCCCGCAGCGGCCCAAGTGCCAGCCCGGGCTGGCGGAAACGTACAACTTCCAGGCGGGCAAGTTCACCTCACTGGACGCGGGTGGGCCGCTCACCAAGTCGGCCCTGAAGCAGGGCACGATCAGCGTGGGCCTGGTGTTCAGCTCCGACGCGGCGCTGGCGGCGGGCTGACGGTCGCCGGTCGGATGTCCCTGGCGCGCCCGTCGCGGCGTGCCAGGGGCCCATCCGACCGTTTCGTACCGGCCCCGCCGGTGGGTACGATCTGCCACCATGCCGGACCGGGAACCGCACCAGGAACACCGTGAGGGGCACAGTGCCCGGCTGCCGCGCCTTCTCGTCTGGGCCGGTGCCGGGCTCGCCCCCGCGGCGGCGAC
The DNA here is from genome assembly GCF_004217545.1 of Krasilnikovia cinnamomea. Lineage (NCBI taxonomy): Bacteria > Bacillati > Actinomycetota > Actinomycetes > Micromonosporales > Micromonosporaceae > Krasilnikovia > Krasilnikovia cinnamomea. The sequence goes on along the minus strand of NZ_SHKY01000001.1, from coordinate 2,630,282 downwards.
CGTGGCACTGCTCGGCGGTGACTCGTCGATGCGCGTCGCGGTGCTGCTCCTCGCGGTCTGTGTCGTGCTGATCGGAGCCTCGCTGCTGATCCGCAGCGATCCGGTGCTCCTGCGGATGGATGTCGAGGACCGCGTCGCCGCCGAGGTCGAGACCCTGCGCGAGCAGTTGCGGGCCGAGGTCGCCGCGGCGGCCCGGGTCACGCATCACCACGTGCAGACCCTGCAGGACGAGCTCGGCCAGTTGCGTGGCGCCGCCTGGGCCGAGCCCGGCACCACCACGGGCGGCCGCGCGTCCGTACCCGCCGCCGTGCCACACCCGGCGGCTGGGCCAACCGGCTCGGCCCCGGTGCCGCACGGCGTAACCGGGTCAGCCGGGGGCGGCATGGTGCCGCACGGCGCGACCGGGCCGACCGGGGGCGGCATGGTGCCGCACGGCGCGACCGGGCCGACCGGGGGCGGCGTGGTGCCGCACGGCGCGACCGGGCCGGCCGGGGGCGGCGTGGTGCCGCAAAGGGCGGCCGTGGCTCGGTCCGGGCTGCCCCGGCCGCGCGGCCCGGTGCCCGGGCCGCCGCCGTCGGTCGCCCGCCCGCCGAGAAACCCGCCCATCGTCGCGTTGCCGCCCGCCGGGCCACTGCCTGCCGGGCCACTGCCTGCTGGGCCCTCGCCTGGTGGACGACTGCCTGCCGGGCCTTTGGCTGCCGGGCCTTTGGCTGCCGGGCCAATGGCCTCCCCGTCGCCGGGCGTACCGGCGGAAGGGGGCGGCAAACGCCGGGCCGACATCACCGCCGTGGACCTCGGCTACACAGGACGCCGGACCCGCCCCGACGACACCCACGAGGAATTCGACTACGGCCCCGAGCCCGGACATCCCGGCTACGGCGTGACCGCGCCCGACCCGTACGACGCGGACCCGCTGGCCGATGAGTACGACTGGCGTCAGCCCTCCGGAAACTGGGACCAGCGCGGCCGCTGGTGACACCGTCCAGCTCGCCTTGAACCGGGACCTCGAAGAGTTGTGGTCAGGAGCTGACCGGAACTCTTCAAGATCAGGCGGGCTATTTGTCGATGTCGCCGACCACGAAGAACATCGAGCCGAGAATGGCGATCAGATCGGGCACCAGGCAGCCCGGGATCAGCGTGGCCAGCGCCTGCACATTCGCGTACGAGGCGGTGCGCAGCTTCATCCGCCACGGCGTCTTCTCGCCGCGCGACACCAGGTAGTACCCGTTGATGCCGAGCGGGTTCTCGGTCCACGCGTACGTGTGCCCCTCGGGTGCCTTGACCACCTTCGGGAGCCGGACGTTGACCGGCCCGCTGAGCTGGTCGACCCGGTCAAGGCACTGCTCGGCGAGCGTCAGCGACACGTACACCTGGTCCAGCAGCACCTCGAAGCGGGCGTGGCAGTCACCGGCCGTCCGGGTCACCACGGGCACGTCCAGCTGGTCGTACGCGAGGTACGGCTCGTCGCGGCGCAGGTCGATGTCGAGCCCGCTGGCCCGCGCGACCGGCCCGGAGGCCCCGTACGCGGCGGCCTGCTCGGCGGTCAGCACGCCCACCCCGACCGTCCGAGCCAGGAAGATGTCGTTGTTCCGGATCAGCCGGTCGAGGTCCGGCATCCGGGACCGGACCTGCGCGATGGCCTCCCGGGCCCGCCGCGTCCAGCCCGCGGGCACCTCCTCCTTCAGGCCGCCGACCCGGTTGAACATGTAGTGGATGCGCCCGCCGGAGACCTCCTCCAGCACCGTCTGCAGCGTCTCCCGTTCCCGGAAGGCGTAGAAGATGGGGGTGATCGCGCCGATCTCCAGCGGGTACGAGCCGAGGAACATCAGGTGGTTGAGAACCCGGTTCAGCTCGGCCAGCGCCATCCGCAGCCAGACCGCGCGCTCGGGCACCTCGATGCCCATCAGCCGCTCGACCGCCAGCACCACGCCCAGCTCGTTGGCGAAGGCGGACAGCCAGTCGTGCCGGTTCGCCAGCACGATGATCTGGCGGTAGTCGCGTACCTCGAACAGCTTCTCGGCGCCCCGGTGCATGTAGCCGACGATCGGCTCGCAGGCCACCACCCGTTCCCCGTCGACCGTGAGCCGTAGCCGCAGCACGCCGTGCGTGGACGGGTGCTGGGGCCCGATGTTGAGCACCATGTCGGCCGTGTCGAGTCCGGCGCCGGTCCCGACGGTCATCTCGCGCAGATCGCTGCTCACGATCTCCGATCGTAGGGGTCCGCCCACCGGCGGGCCGTGCGCGGGCGCGCGCCCCGCCGCCACGATCCCCCGCCCCTACCCGCTACCGCACGTGCGCGGGCAGCAGGGAAATCCGACTCGATGACGACTCTTGGAAGCCACCGGCCCCCGGAAGGGCCCCGCCGGGCTGTCCGGTCACCGTTGGGGGAGGGGCGGGTCCATGCCGATGCCGTGCAGCAGCCACCAGTGCCCGCCGAGTCCGGCCGCGTCGGTGAGTTCGGCTGCCGCGCCTGCCCGGCTCAGCGCCCGCAGGTAGCCCGCCGGGTCCGTGCCCGCCTGGTCGAGCGGCGGGCGGGCGGCGGACACCCCCAGGGCGTGCAGCGCCGCCCGCTGCCGCAGCAACACGTACGGGCTGCCGGTTGCGGTCGCGGCCGCGTCCACGGCCACGTGCGCGGTGACGTCACAGCCGCCATCCGGTACGGGCGGCACCTGGCGTCCCGCCCGGAAACCGGTGAGGGTGCCGAGCACCGGCCGGTCGTCGCGGACGTGCCCGTAGTCGACCGCGAGCGCGCACCCGCGCCGGACCGCGGACACGGCGTCCGCCCAGGCGACGTCGCGGGGCCAGCCGATCTCGGCCCGCTCCCCGGGCGACCGCACCGGCCACCACCGGGCCAGCCAGAACGCGTCCGCAGCGTCCACGGGCCCGCCCAGCGACTCGGCGCCGGTGTACGGCTCGACCAGGACCCGGCGTACCCGGCCGTCCCGGTCGGCCTCGGCCACGTCGAGCGGAACGTTGTCCAGCCACTCCGTGCCCAGCAGCACGCCCACGATCCCGTCCGGGACGTCGCGCCGCCACCCGATCGAGGCGTCCAGGCCGGGCGGCCGTGGCGCCGCCTCGACCCCGGTCAGCCGGGCCCGCGAGCCGAGCGACTCGGCCAGCAGCGGGTGCAGCGCGGTGAGCAGTTCACCGCGTCCGGCCCCCACGTCCACGACGTCGAACCGGGGCGGGTGGCGCAGCGCGGCGTCGACCTTGCCGATCAGGTGGTGCAACGCACTTGTGAACAGCGGGGAGGCGTGCACGCTGGTCCGGAAGTGCCCGGCCGGGCCGGCGGCGCCGCTGGTGAAGAAGCCGGACTCGCCGTACAGGGCGTCCTGCATCGCCGTACGCCATCCGACCCGCCGCCCCGTCACACCGCCACCCTAGGTTGAGGTCGGGTGCCGTTGTTCACAGGTGGTTGTCACCGGTGTGTTACGTCGGCGCATACTTCTCCTCGACCGGTACCCCAATCGCTGAGGACTGGATCCCACCATGAGCGCAGTGCCGCGCGCCCGAGACCGGGCCGAACCGCTGGTCGTCGGCGTTGTTGGCGCCGGGCGGGTGGGCGCCGTCCTGGGCGCGGCCCTGGCCGCCGCGGGCCACCGGGTGGTCGCCGCCGCCGGGGTCTCCACGGCCTCCCGCGACCGCATCGCCCGGCTGTTGCCGCAGGCCGCCGTGCTCCCCGCTGACGAGGTCGCCCGCGCCGCGACCGATCTGCTGCTGCTGGCCGTCCCCGATGACGCCCTCGCCGGGGTGGTGTCCGGGCTGCGGGCGACCGGGGCCCAGCCCGAGGGCCAGATCGTGGCGCACACCTCCGGTGCGCACGGTGTCGCCGTCCTGGGGGCGACCGCCGGGTTCGCGCTGCACCCCGCCATGACCTTCACCGGCGAGCCCGCCGACCTGGACCGGTTGCCCGGCACCGCGTACGGTCTGACCGCACCGGCGCCGCTGCGCGCGTTCGCCGCCCGGCTGGTCACGGACCTGGGCGGGGTGCCGGAGTGGGTCGCCGAGGAGGCCCGGCCGGTGTACCACGCCGCCCTGGCGCACGGCGCGAACCATCTGGTCACCCTCGTCAACGAGGCCGCCGGCCTGCTGCGCGCGGCCGGGGTCGGCCAGCCCGGCAGGGTGCTGGCGCCGCTGCTGCGCGCCGCGCTGGACAACGCGCTGCGGATGGGCGACGCGGCGCTGACCGGCCCGGTGTCGCGGGGCGACGCGGGCACCGTACGCAAGCATCTGGACCACATCCCGGCCGAGGCCGCGCCCGCCTACCTGGCGCTGGCCCGGCGCACCGCGGACCGGGCGATCGCGGCGGGCCGTCTCCGCCCGCAGGACGCGATCGCCCTGCTGGACGTCCTGGCCCACGCGGCAAGCGCGGAGATCGGACCGACCCGGGCCGAAACCGTGGCGGCACAGGCCGAGGCCGACGCGGGACGGGTCGGGGTCGAGGCGGGACGAGCAGAGGAGGTCGCACCGTGACGGAGCTGGTGCACACCCGCGCCGAGCTGGAGGCAGCCCGCAAGGCGCTGCCCGGCACGGTCGCCGTGGTCATGACGATGGGCGCGCTGCACGAGGGGCATCGCGAGCTGATGCGGACCGCGCGGAGCAACGCCGACCACGTCATCGTGACGATCTTCGTGAACCCGCTGCAGTTCGGCCCGAACGAGGACTACGACCGCTACCCGCGCACGCTCGACGCCGACCTGGAGGCGTGCCGCGCCGAGGGGGTCGACCTGGTGTTCGCCCCGGCCCGCGAGGAGATGTACCCCGGCGGCCAGCCGTCCGTGACCCTGGAGGCGGGCCCGCTCGGCACGATCCTGGAGGGCGCCAGCCGCCCCGGCCACTTCGCCGGGATGCTCACGGTGGTCTGCAAGCTGCTCCTGCTGACCCGGGCCCACCTGGCTTTCTTCGGCGAGAAGGACTACCAGCAGCTCGCGCTGATCACCCGCATGGTCCGCGACCTCGACATCGCCGTCGACATCCGCGGGGTGCCGACCGTCCGCGAGCCCGACGGCCTCGCGCTGTCCAGCCGCAACCGCTACCTCTCGGCCGAGCAGCGTGCGGCCGCGCTCGCGCTCTCGCGCGCGCTGCGGGCCGGCGCCGCGCACACCGAGGCCGAGGCCGCACTCGCTGCGGCGACGGCGATCCTGGCCAACAGTACGGGCGTACAGCTCGACTATCTTGCCCTCACCGACCCGGAGCTGGGGCCCGCCCCGGCGCACGGACCAGCCCGGCTGCTCGTGGCAGCCCGGGTAGGCAACACCCGCCTGATCGACAACGTTCCGCTCCAGCTGGAGATTGCCGCATGATGCTGCGCACGATGCTCAAGTCGAAGATCCACCGGGCCACCGTGACCCAGGCCGACCTGCATTACGTCGGCTCGGTGACCGTGGATGCCGACCTGCTGGACGCGGCCGACCTGCTCCCCGGTGAGCAGGTCGCGATCGTGGACGTGACCAACGGGGCGCGCCTGGAGACGTACGTGATCCCGGGCGAGCGCGGCACCGGCGTGATCGGCATCAACGGCGCCGCCGCCCACCTGGTGCACCCCGGCGACCTGGTCATCCTGATCTCGTACGGGCAGATGGACACGGAGGCGGCCCGGGCCTACGAGCCGCGGATCGTGCACGTCGACGCGCAGAACAAGATCATCTCTCTGGACGCCGACCCGGCGGCCGCGGTGCCCGGCATGGCCGACGACCTGGTCCGCGGCGACCTCACCCTGTCCCGCGCCTGACCCGCCACCACCGGCGTTCTGCCCGCGCGCTTGGCTCGCCTCGTGCTGGCGGTGTGCCTGCGCGCCTGTCTCACGTCGTGCCGGTGGTCTGCCCGCGCGCCTGCCTCGGCAGGTGTCGGGGGTCTGCTGTGCGGCGGCTCGTCCTGATTCCCGGCTCATCTTCTGCCGACCTTGCAGACTTCCGGTCAGCGCCGGACCGGAACGCTTCAAGATCGCCAAGATCACCGCGCCCGTAGGGCACGACAGGGCCCGAGGGGAGAGCTGCCTGAGGGGGGAGCTGCCTGAGGGGGGAGCTGCCTGAGGGGGGAGCTGCCTGAGGGGGGAGCTGCCTGAGGGAGAGCTGCCCGGCGGTGGTGGGTGAGGCGTGGGCGCGCGACGTCGGGGGGATGCCGCCCTAGGATGAATGCCATATGATTGACAAAAGGGACAACTGTGGCGTTCGGGAGGCAGGGGTTCATGCGGCGCCGCCTTCGTACCCGCCTCGGCGGGCTGGCCGCCGTGGGCCTGGCCGTGCTGGCTCTCGGCGCGGGCTGTGGCCTGCCGGAGGGCGTTGACGGCAATCTCACGGACGACTGGGCCGCGATCGCGGCGCCCACGGGCTTCACCCCGGTCGCCGCGACCTGCCACGCCGCCGCGTACGCCCCGGTCGGGTCCCGCTCGGCCTACGAGCAGGTCGACTGCGCCGAGTCGCACCGCAGCGAGACCGTGTACGTCGGTACCTACCCCGACTCGGCGGCACCCCCGGAAGCCGCCTCCGCGGCGGCGCAGCAGGCGTACCGGACGTGTGACCTGAAGACCGCGCCGTACGTGGGCGGGCCCTGGCGTACCGCCCGCCTGTGGATCGGGGTCACCCACCCGTCCGCGGCCGCGTGGACGGGCGGCGCCCGCTGGTTCCGGTGCGAGCTGGCCGAGGTCAGCTCGGTCGAGGACGGCGGCGGGGCGGTCCCGCGCGTGGGCAGCCTCAAGGGCGCGCTGGCCCAGCCCGGCTCGCCGCTGCTGCTCACCTGCTACGCGGTCAAGCTGGACGCCGCCGGCGCGATCGACTCCATGCCGGCCGCGCCCTGTACGGCCAAGCACAACGCCGAATTCGTCGGGATCTGGAACGCGGGCACCCTGCCGTACCCGAAGACCGACGCCCAGTGGGCCAAGTTCCACTCCGGCTGCCGCTCCGTCATCGCCTCGTACGCGGGCGTGCCCAACGACGCGGACCAGCAGTACCGCACCGGTGTGGTGTCCCTGCCCGGCGGCGCGGACGTGTGGGCGCTCGGCGATCACGCGGTGCGCTGCTACGCGTGGGTGGACGGTGCCACGCTCACCTCGTCGGTGAAGGGCAGGGGCAACGCGGGCCTGCCGATCTTGTACAAGTAACTCCGAGCACTAATGTCGCCCCCGGCTCGATACTCCCGCACCGGCGAGGTTGACTGAGCAAATGTCGCATCAAGCGGATCTCCCGGCGCTGCCGCGCTGTCTCGCCGCCCCCGACCCGGGCTGGGCCGAGACCACCGACGTGGTGGTGGTCGGCTCCGGCGTGGCGGGCCTGACCGCCGCGCTGCACCTGCGCGAGGCCGGTCTGCACGTCACCGTCGTCACCAAGGTCAACATCGACGACGGCTCCACCCGCTGGGCCCAGGGCGGCATCGCGGCCGTGCTCGGCCCGCTGGACACCCCCGAGGCGCACGCGTTCGACACCGAGATCGCCGGGGTGGGGCTGTGCGACCCCGCCGCCGTCCGGGTGCTCGTCGAGGAGGGTCCCGCGCGGATCCGCGAGCTGATCCGGATGGGCGCCGCGTTCGACCGCAACGCCGACGGCTCGCTCATGCTGACCCGCGAGGGCGGGCACCGCGCGGACCGGATCGTGCACGCGGGCGGCGACGCGACCGGCGCCGAGGTGCAGCGCGCCCTGCATGCGGCGGTCCGCCGCGACCCGTGGATCCGGCTGGTCGAGCACGCGCTGGTGCTCGACCTGCTGCGCGCGGCCGACGGCCGCGCCTGCGGCATCACCCTGCACGTGCTCGGCGAGGGCAGCGAGGACGGCGTGGGCGCCATCCTGGCCCGCGCGGTCGTGCTGGCCACGGGCGGCATGGGCCAGGTGTACGCCTCCACCACCAACCCGTCGGTCTCCACCGGCGACGGGGTGGCCCTGGCGATGCGCGCGGGCGCCGAGGTCACCGACGTGGAGTTCGTGCAGTTCCACCCGACCTCGTTCATGACCGCCAGCATCACCTCGGTGCAGCGCCCGCTGATCTCCGAGGCGCTGCGCGGCGAGGGCGCCCACCTGGTCGACGAGTCCGGCACCCGGTTCATGGTCGGCCAGCACGAACTGGCCGAGCTGGCGCCGCGCGACGTGGTCGCCAAGGGCATCCACCGGGTGCTGCGCGCGACCGGCGCCGACCACGTCTACCTGGACGCCCGGCACCTGGGCAGGGAGTTCCTGGAGCAGCGGTTCCCGACGATCGTGGCCTCCACCCGGGCGGCCGGGGTCGACCCCGCGACCGACCTGATCCCGGTCGCACCCGCCGCCCACTACGCGTCCGGCGGGGTCCGCACGGATCTGCACGGCCGTACCTCCATCCCCGGCCTGTACGCCTGCGGCGAGGTCGCCTGCACCGGCGTGCACGGCGCGAACCGGCTGGCCAGCAACTCGCTGCTGGAGGGCCTGGTGTTCGCCCGCCGGATCGCCGACGAGCTGGGGCGCGACCTTCCCCCGCAGGCGGACCCCGTGCCGATCCCCGGCGCCCCGGGCTGGGTGGCCGCCCCGGCCGTGCGCGGCGAGCTCCAGCGCGCCATGACCCGCGGCGCCGGTGTCCTGCGCTCGGCCGACTCCCTCGCCGGCACGGCCAAGGAACTGTCCCGGCTCGCCGAGCAGCGCGGCACCCCCCGCAACGCGGCCTGGGAGGCGACGAACCTGCTCACGGTCGCCAGCGCGCTGGTGGCGTCCGCGACGGCTCGGCGGGAGACGCGGGGCTGCCACTGGCGTGAGGACTACCCGACCGCCGCCGACGAGTGGCGCGGGCACCTGCTGACCGCGATCGACGCGAGCGGCGCACTGACCCAGAACTTCGAGGAGATGGCATGACCGAGCGCACCGAGGGCCACGAGGGCATGCCGGGCAGGCAGAGCATGACCGAGCGCACCGAGGGCGGGTACAGCGTGACCGAGGGCGGGATCGTCGAGGTGGGGACCGGGCTGGACCCGGACGCGGTGGAGCGGATCGTGCGGGTCGCGCTCGCCGAGGATCTCGGGGATCCGCCGCTGGACGTCACGAGCGCCGCGACGATCCCGGCCGAGCAGGTGGACACGGCCGAGCTCGTCGCCCGCGCGCCGGGCGTCGTGGCGGGCCTCGGCGTGGCCGCCCGGGTCTTCGCGGTCACCTCCGGCGGCGCGGCGACCTTCACGCCGGTCGCCGCCGACGGTGACCGGGTGGTCCGCGGGGACGTGCTGGCCGTCATCACCGGCCCGACCCGGGCCCTGCTCACCGCCGAGCGCACCGCGCTGAACCTGCTGTGCCGGATGTCCGGGGTCGCCACGCACACCCGCCGGTGGGCGGACGCGCTGGCGGGCACGAAGGCGACCGTGCTGGACACCCGCAAGACCACCCCGGGCCTGCGGGCCCTGGAGAAGTACGCGGTCCGCGCGGGCGGCGGCACGAACAAGCGCATGGGCCTGTACGACGTCGCGATGATCAAGGACAACCACAAGCTGGCGGCGGGCAGCATCACGGCGGCCTACCGGGCGGTGCGGGCGGCGTTCCCCGAGGTCGCGGTGCAGGTGGAGGTCACCACGCTGGCCGAGGCCCGGGAGGCGGTGGAGGCGGGCGCCGACTTCCTGCTCTGCGACAACATGACGCCCGACCTGCTGCGCGAGGTGGTCGCCGCGGTGGGGGACCGGGCGGAGCTGGAGGCCACGGGGAACCTCACCCTGGAGACCGTCGACGCGTACGCCGCCACCGGCGTGGACTACCTCTCGGTAGGTGGTCTCACGCACTCCTCGCCGATCCTCGACGTCGCGCTGGACCTGCGGGCCCGGTGAGGTGGCGTTGCGGTTGGGGGCGGGTGTGCCCGTACGTGATGCTCAGGTCTTAGGGTTTGCTCGTGCTCTTGTGCATTGACATCGGCAACACGAACACGGTCCTGGCCACCTTCGACGGCGACAAGCTGGTGCACAACTGGCGGATCAAGACGGACGCCCGCTCGACCGCCGACGAGCTGGGGTTGATGTTCCGCGGGTTGCTGGCGGGCGACGCCGTCGAGATCACCGGGGTGGCGGCGTGCTCGACCGTGCCCGCCGCGCTGCGCTCGCTGCGCACGATGCTGGCCCGCTACTACGGCAACCTGCCGAACGTGATCGTCGAGCCGGGGGTGAAGACCGGCGTGCAGCTCGCGATCGACAACCCCAAGGAGGTCGGCTCCGACCGGGTGGTCAACACGCTCGCCGCGCACGCCCTGTACGGCGGCCCGTCGATCGTGGTCGACTTCGGCACCACCACGAACTTCGACGTGATCAGCGCGAAGGGCGAGTTCCTGGGCGGGGCGTTCGCGCCGGGCATCGAGATCTCGTTCGACGCGCTGGCGGCCCGGGCGGCCCAGTTGCGCAAGGTCGAGCCGGCCGCGCCGCGTTCCGTGATCGGCAAGAACACGGTCGAGTGCCTGCAGTCGGGCATGTATTTCGGCTTCGCGGGCCAGGTGGACCGGATCGTGGAACGGATGATCGAGGAGCTCGGCTCGGTGCGCGCGGTCATCGCCACCGGCGGCCTGGCCGGGCTGGTGAAGGACGAGTGCCGGACGATCACCGCGCACGAGCCGATGATCACCCTGATCGGGCTGCGGATGGTATATGAGCGGAACGTCTGAGGCGCCCTGAGTACGCTTTTCCCGACTTCCGTTGCCCCCGACAGAGAGCCGTGCCGTGACCGAGCAGCAGAACCAGCCCGCCGTCGACCCCGCCGAGGACCTTCCCGAGCAGATGCGGGTCCGCCGGGCCAAGCGGGACCGCATGCTGGCCGACGGCACCGAGCCGTACCCGGTCGGTTTCGCCCGGACCGCGACGCTGGCCGAGGTCCGCGAGAAGTACGCGGAGCTGCCGACCGACACGGCCACGGGTGACACGGTCGGGGTGACCGGCCGGGTGATTTTCGTCCGCAACGGCGGCAAGCTGTGTTTCGCCACGCTGCGTGACGGCGACGGGACGGAGTTGCAGGCCATGCTCTCCCTGGACCGGGTGGGCGCGGAGCGGCTGGAGGACTGGAAGCGCCTGGTGGACCTGGGTGACCTCGTCGGGGTGACCGGTGAGGTGATCACCAGCCGGCGCGGTGAGCTGTCCGTGCTGGCGGACTCCTGGGCGGTCACCGCGAAGGCGCTGCGGCCGTTGCCGGTCGCGCACAAGCCGCTGAGCGAGGAGACCCGGGTCCGGCAGCGTTATGTCGACCTAATCGTCCGGCCGCAGGCCCGGGATACCGTCCGGACGCGGTCGACGGTGGTGCGCAGCCTGCGCGAGTCGCTCTTTGCGCGCAATTATCTCGAAGTGGAAACACCTATGTTGCAGTTGCTGCACGGTGGTGCGACTGCTCGCCCGTTTGTGACGCACAGCAACGCCTTGGACACGGATCTCTATCTGCGTATCGCTCCCGAACTCTTTTTGAAGCGGTGCGTCGTCGGTGGCATCGAGCGGGTCTTCGAGATCAACCGCAACTTCCGCAATGAGGGCATGGACTCCACCCACTCGCCGGAGTTCGCGATGCTCGAGGCGTACCAGGCGTATGCCGACTACGACGTGATGCAGAACCAGGTCCGCGAGTGGATTCAGGAGGCCGCGTTCGCGGTCGCCGGTTCGCACGTGGTGACCCACCACGACGGCACCGAGCTGGACCTGGGTGGGCAGTGGCGTTCCGTCACCCTGTTCGGCTCCCTGTCCGAGGCCCTCGGCGAGGAAGTGACGATCCGTACCGATATGGCGCAACTGCTGCGGTACGCGGAAAAGCACGATCTATCCGTGGACCCCAAGTGGAGCGCCGGGAAGCTGGCCGAGGAGCTGTTCGAGCACCTGGTCCAGCCGACGCTGCAGGCGCCCACCTTCGTGCGCGACTACCCCGAGGAGACCACCCCGCTCACCCGGGCCCACCGCGAGACGCCGGGCCTGACCGAGAAGTGGGACCTGTACGTGCTGGGCTTCGAGCTGGCCACCGCGTACTCGGAACTGGTCGACCCGGTGGTGCAGCGTGAACGTCTGGTGGCGCAGTCCCTGCTGGCCGCGAAGGGTGACGCCGAGGCGATGCGCCTGGACGAGGATTTCCTGCGCGCCATGGAGTACGGAATGCCACCCGCGGGTGGCATGGGAATGGGAATCGACCGGCTCTTGATGGCGCTGACCGGTCTGGGGATTCGGGAAACCATCCTCTTCCCGCTCGTGCGTCCCGAGTAGCACCAGGCGGTTTTGGCCGGGTCGGGGGGTCATTTCGGATCCCCTCGCGGACAATCACCACCCCTGGATTGACGGATCGTGCGGGCAAAGCGTTATTGTTCTCCTATTAGTGCGGAGCGAACCTGTGTTCGGGAGGATAACGGCGCGTGGCCAAGCAGATCATTCACAAGCTGGTCGATGACCTCGACGGTGGCGACGCCGACGAGACCGTGAAGTTCGCCCTAGACGGCATTCAGTACGAGATCGACCTGTCGGAGAAGAACGCAGCCAAATTGCGGGACGTCTTCGCTCAGTACGTCGCCGCCGGCTCGAAGGTGGCGCGCGGCGGCGTCGTGGTGGGCGGCCGGGCCGCCCGCGGTCGCGGCGGTGCCACCGCCGACCGCGAGCAGAACAAGGCCATCCGCGAGTGGGCGAAGAAGGCTGGCAAGGAGATCAGCGATCGGGGCCGGATCCCCCAGGAGATCGTGGACGAGTTCCACGCCAAGGGGCCGGGCCGCTAGTCGGTCGGCTTATCGCAGGGTCCGCGGCGCACGGCGCCGCGGACCCTGCTGCTTTCGGCTCGTACGCGCCGCCGCTTGCGTACGGTTATCCACAGGGGTGGACAACGTTGTCCACAGGTTGTGGACAGGGTGGCCGGGGGCTTCCGCGCCGGGATTTCGCTGTGCGCGTACTCCCGTGGGGTGGGGAACACCGGTTGAGCGTGGGAGGTTGGGGAAAACATCCGCACCGGGTACGCCAAGGGGCCGTGACGGCCCCGGTGGAGTCATCCGGCGGCGATAGAGTTACAGCACGGGTATCACCGATGCCCGTGCGCTGGCCCCGCCAGACCATTGGCGCACGGCACGTGAGGAGCACGAGGGCATGTTCGAGCGGTTCACCGACCGAGCGCGACGGGTTGTCGTCCTGGCCCAAGAAGAGGCCCGGATGCTCAACCACAACTACATCGGGACCGAGCACATCCTGCTCGGCCTGATCCACGAGGGCGAGGGCGTCGCCGCCAAGGCTCTGGAGAGCCTGGGCATCTCCCTGGAGGGCGTCCGCCAGCAGGTGGAAGAGATCATCGGCCAGGGCCAGCAGGCGCCGAGCGGGCACATCCCGTTCACGCCGCGCGCCAAGAAGGTGCTGGAGCTGTCGCTGCGCGAGGCGCTGCAGCTCGGCCACAACTACATCGGCACGGAGCACATCCTGCTCGGGCTGATCCGCGAGGGTGAGGGCGTCGCCGCCCAGGTGCTGGTCAAGCTCGGCGCCGACCTCAACCGGGTCCGCCAGCAGGTGATCCAGCTGCTCTCGGGTTACCAGGGCAAGGAGCCGGCCGCGGCCGGTGCGGCGGCGGGCGAGGCTGCCCCGTCCACCTCGCTGGTGCTCGACCAGTTCGGGCGCAACCTGACGCAGGCCGCCCGCGAGGGCAAGCTCGACCCGGTCATCGGCCGGGAGAAGGAAATCGAGCGGGTCATGCAGGTGCTCTCCCGCCGTACCAAGAACAACCCCGTCCTGATCGGCGAGCCGGGCGTCGGCAAGACCGCGGTCGTGGAAGGGCTGTCGCAGTCCATCGTCAAGGGCGAGGTGCCCGAGACGCTGAAGGACAAGCAGCTCTACACGCTCGACCTCGGTGCGCTGGTCGCCGGTTCCCGCTACCGCGGTGACTTCGAGGAGCGCCTCAAGAAGGTGCTCAAGGAGATCCGTACCCGGGGCGACATCATCCTGTTCATCGACGAGATCCACACCCTCGTCGGTGCGGGTGCCGCCGAGGGCGCGATCGACGCCGCCAGCATCCTCAAGCCCATGCTGGCCCGCGGCGAGCTGCAGACCATCGGCGCCACCACGCTCGACGAGTACCGCAAGCACCTGGAGAAGGACGCCGCGCTGGAGCGCCGCTTCCAGCCCATCCAGGTCGGCGAGCCGTCGCTGGCGCACACCATCGAGATCCTCAAGGGCCTGCGCGACCGCTACGAGGCGCACCACCGGATCAGCATCACGGACGCGGCCCTGGTCGCGGCCGCCACGCTGGCCGACCGGTACATCTCGGACCGGTTCCTGCCGGACAAGGCGATCGACCTGATCGACGAGGCCGGTGCCCGGATGCGCATCCGCCGGATGACCGCGCCGCCGGACCTGCGCGACTTCGACGAGCGCATCGCCCAGGTGCGCCGCGACAAGGAGTCCGCGATCGACGCGCAGGACTTCGAGCGCGCCGCCCAGCTGCGCGACAAGGAGAAGCAGCTGCTCGGCCAGAAGGCCCAGCGGGAGAAGGAGTGGAAGGCCGGCGACCTCGACGTCGTGTCCGAGGTCGACGACGAGCAGATCGCCGAGGTCCTCGGCAACTGGACCGGCATCCCGGTCTACAAGCTGACCGAGGAGGAGACCTCCCGGCTGCTGCGCATGGAGGATGAGCTGCACAAGCGGGTCATCGGCCAGGAGGACGCGGTGCAGGCGGTGTCCAAGGCGATCCGGCGTACCCGCGCCGGGCTCAAGGACCCGAAGCGGCCGTCCGGCTCGTTCATCTTCGCCGGCCCGTCCGGCGTCGGTAAGACCGAGCTGTCCAAGGCCCTCGCGGAGTTCCTGTTCGGCTCCGAGGACGCGCTGATCCAGCTCGACATGTCCGAGTTCCACGACCGGTACACGGTGTCCCGCCTCGTCGGTGCCCCTCCCGGCTACGTGGGTTACGACGAGGGCGGCCAGCTCACCGAGAAGGTGCGCCGCAAGCCGTTCTCCGTGGTCCTCTTCGACGAGATCGAGAAGGCCCACCCGGACGTGTTCAACACCCTGCTGCAGATCCTGGAGGACGGTCGCCTGACCGACGGCCAGGGCCGCATCGTGGACTTCAAGAACACGGTGATCATCCTGACCACCAACCTGGGCACGCGCGACGTGGCCAAGGCGGTGTCGCTCGGCTTCCAGGCCTCCGAGGCCGAGGAGAGCAACTACGAGCGGATGAAGGTGAAGGTCAACGACGAGCTGAAGCAGCACTTCCGCCCGGAGTTCCTCAACCGCATCGACGACACGATCGTCTTCCACCAGCTGCGCCAGCAGGAGATCCTGCAGATCGTCGACATCTTCACCTCGCGGATCGAGACCCAGCTCAAGAACAAGGACATGGGCCTCGAGCTGACCGAGAACGCGAAGAAGTACCTGGCGAACAAGGGCTTCGACCCGGTCCTGGGCGCCCGGCCGCTGCGCCGGACGATCCAGCGGGACCTGGAGGACACTCTCTCCGAGCAGATCCTCTTCAACGAGCTGCGCCCCGGCCAGATCGTCGTCGTCGACTGCGAGGGCGACCCCGCCCAGGTGGAGAAGGCCAAGCTGACCTTCTCCGGCGCCGACCGGGGCTCCGTGGTCCCGGACGCCGTGCCCGCCGACCTCGGGGCGGCCGCCGCCGAGGAGTGATCAGCGCTGCATGAGCAACGGCCCGGCACCGCGAGGTGCCGGGCCGTTGTGCGTCTCAGAGCTGCTGGACGTCGGCCCGGTCGGCGTCACCGGCCAGCACGAAGCGGTCCGCGTCCGACCCCAGCGCCTCCACCAGGCCGTCGTCCACGAGACCGGCCAGGGCGCGGGCACGCTGCACCTCGTCCGTCCACACCGCGTCCAGCCGCTGGCGGGGCACCGGGCCGGTGGCGTGCCGCAGCACCTCCAGCAGCAGGCCGCGTACCTGACGGTCCGTTCCGGCGTACCGCTGGGGGCGGCGCGTCGGGCCCGACGCGGCCGGGGCGCCACTCAGCCGCCACGCGCAGACCGACACGAACGGGCACTCGGGGCAGCGCGGCGAGCGGGCGGTGCAGACGATCGCCCCCAGCTCCATGAACGCGATGCTGGCCCGGGCCGCCCGATCGGATTCGGCGGGCAGGAGCTCCGCCATAGCGGTCAGGTCCGCGGCGGTGGTGGCCGGGCCCGCGTCCGGGGCGCCCTCCACCGCGCGGGCCACCACCCGGCGCACGTTCGTGTCCACGACCGGGTGACGTTGCCCGTACGCGAACGTCGCCACCGCCCGGGCCGTGTACGTGCCGATGCCTGGCAGCGCCAGCAGCTCGGTCAGGTCATCCGGCACCCGGCCGCCGTGCCGCTCGACCATCGCGGCCGCGCACGCATGCAACCGCATCGCCCGCCGCGGGTAGCCGAGACGTCCCCACATGCGGATCGCCTCGGACGGGGGATCCTGCGCCAGATCCGCCGGGGTGGGCCAGCGGGTCATCCACGCCTGCCAGGCCGGGGCCACCCGGACCACGGGGGTCTGCTGGAGCATCACCTCGCTCACCAGCACCCCCCACGGGGTGGTGCCGGGCTCGCGCCACGGCAGATCGCGGGCGTTGCGGTCGTACCACTGGATGGCGTCGTCGGCGAGCGTCATGGTGGGTCCTACCCTAGGTCCTGTGAACGAGCTCGCCATCACCGTCATCGGCCCGGACCGGACCGGCATCGTCGCGGACGTCGCCGGAGCCCTCGCCGGGGTCGGCGCCAACCTGACCGACTCCACCATGACCCGGCTACGGGGTCACTTCGCGATGACCCTGATCTGCACCGGGCCGACCGTCGAGGCGGTGGAGAAGGCGCTGGAGCCGGTCAGCGCCGATGGCGGGCTGCTGGCCACCGTACGGTCCGTGCCGCCGGAGGCGGACACCGAGCCGGTCGGGGAGCCGTACCTGCTGAGCGTGCACGGGGCGGACCGCCTCGGCATCGTCGCCGCGGTCACCCGCGTGGTCGCCGCCGGGGGCGGCAACATCACCGATCTCACCACCCGCCTGACCGGCCCCCTGTACGTACTGGTCGCCGAGGTCGACCTCCCGCCCGGCGTGGCGGACGACCTGGCCACCGCGCTCGCCGTGGCCGCCGACGAACTCGGCGTCGACGTGACGCTGCGCCCGGCGGAGTCGGACGTCCTGTGAGCGACGCCCTCGCCGACTGGAAGCCCGACGTCCTCGGGGTGGCGGGCCGGGTGCTGCCGGTGGTGACCGCTCCCGACCCGGTGCTCGGCCGGCCCGGCGCCGAGGTCGACCCGATGGATCCGGAGGTCGTCCAGCTCGCGGCGGACCTGGTGGCCACGATGCGGGTCTCGCCCGGCTGTGTGGGCCTGGCGGCCCCGCAGGTGGGAGTGAGCGCGCAGGTGTTCAGCCTGGACGTCACCCAGCACCCGAAGACCGCGACGACGCACGGCACGTTCGTGCTGTGCAACGCGCGGGTCGTCGAGGCCAGCCGGTGGCGACCCGGGCGGGAGGGCTGCATGTCGGTGCCGGACCTGACCGGCGACGTCAAACGCGCCGGACGCCTCGTGGTCGAGGCCGTGCTCCCCGGTACGGGCGAAGCCGTGCGGATCGCCACGGACGCGTTCGAGGCCCGTGCCCTGCAGCACGAGATCGATCACTGCGCGGGCAAGCTCTTCCTCGATCGGGTGGCCGGCGCGCATGCCGTGTACCAGCGCAAGGTCTATCTCTAACGAGCTACCCGCGAGTCGGTGTCGCCCACACCGGCGCGTCGGCACGTTCCGCTCGAGGTACGGGACTACCGTATGCGCATCATGCGAACGACGGTTGGCCCCCTTCCTCCCTCCGTCTACTGGCGGCGTCGAGCCGTGGTGCTGGGTGCGGTGCTGCTCGGCGTCATCGTGCTGTTCGTGTCCTGCTCCGGTGACGACGAGGGTGGCAAGCAGGCGCGTGCCGCCGCGTCGCAGACACCGACGCCCACGCCGTCGGCCACCACCCCCGAGGAGCAGCCGTCGTTCGCGGACGCGGAGCCCGGCGACGACCCGTCCCTGCCCGATCCGGCCGATCTGACGCCGACGCCGAGCGGTGACGCGGGCAACGTGCCGGTGACCGCCGCCGCCGGTGGCCCGTGCACGGACGCGGAGGTCGTGGTGGTGCCGGCGCCGGTCGTGACG
Organism: Krasilnikovia cinnamomea; assembly: GCF_004217545.1. Lineage (NCBI taxonomy): Bacteria > Bacillati > Actinomycetota > Actinomycetes > Micromonosporales > Micromonosporaceae > Krasilnikovia > Krasilnikovia cinnamomea. Next base: position 2,612,268 of record NZ_SHKY01000001.1, on the reverse strand, counting down.
ACCGTCAAGCGGGGCGTGCCCGTCGAGATCCGGCTGCGGCTCAAGAACGTCTCCGATCGTGAGTGTGCCCGGGCGGTCGGTTCCGATGCGCAGGAGTTGTACATCGACCAGGGAGCGCAGAAGGTCTGGTCGTCCGACACCTGCACCACGACGAACCAGCCTGAGGTGAAGTCGCTGGCACCGGGCGCCGAGCGGGAGTACCGGATCACCTGGAACGGCCGCATGGCGACCAAGTGCGCCGCCGGTCAGCCGGCGGGCCCGGCCCCGAACCCGGGCCAGTACGAGGTGCATGCCCGGCTCGGTACGAAGATCGGCCCGCCGGTCGTGCTCACGATCGTGGCCTGATCGCCAGCCGGGGTCTCAGACGTAGCGTTCGAGGATGGATGCCTCGGCGAGGCGGGACAGTCCCTCGCGGACGCCGCGGGCCCGGGCGTCCCCGACTCCCTCGACGGTCTGCAGGTCCTCGACCGTGGCGCCGAGCAGGCGCTGCAGGCTGCCGAAGTGCACCACGAGCCGTTCGACGATCTGGGCGGGCAGGCGCGGCACCTTGGCCAGCAGCCGGAATCCGCGCGGGCTGACCGCCGCGTCCAGCGCGTCGGAGGAACCCGGGTATCCGATCGCCTTGGCGACCGCCACCAGGTCGATCATCTCCGTGGCGCTGAGCAGGTCCAGCTCGACCAGCGCCTCGTCCAGGGTGCGTGCCTTGCGCCCGGCGGGCAGGTAGTCGCGGATCACCAGCGTACGGTCGGCGTCCACGCCGGCCATCAGCTCGTCGAGCTGCAACGCCAGCAGGCGGCCGTCGGTGCCCAGCTCTACCACGTACCCCGAGATCTCGTCCGCGATGCGGCGCACCATCTCCAAGCGCTGCACGACGGCGACCGCGTCGCGGACCGTCACCAGATCCTCGATCTCCAGCGCGGAGAGGGTGCCGGAGACCTCGTCGAGGCGCAGCTTGTACCGCTCCAGGGTGGCCAGGGCCTGATTGGCGCGGGACAGGATCGCGGCGGAGTCGTCCAGGACGTGCCGCTGGCCGTTCACGTACAGGCCGATGATGTGCATCGACTGGCTGACGGAGATCACCGGGTAGCCGGACTGCTTCGCCACCCGCTCGGCGGTGCGGTGCCGGGTGCCGGACTCCTCCGACGGGATGCTCGGGTCGGGCATGAGGTGCACCGCGGCGCGGACGATGCGGGTGCCGTCGCTGGAGAGCACCACGGCACCGTCCATCTTGCACAGCTCGCGCAGCCGGGTGGCGGAGAATTCCACGTCGAGCGCGAAGCCGCCGGTGCAGATCGTCTCCACGACCGCGTCGTAGCCGAGCACGATCAGCGCGCCCGTGCGGCCGCGCAGGATGCGTTCGAGGCCGTCGCGCAGTGCGGTGCCGGGGGCCATGAGCGCGAGGTTGGCGCGTAGTGGGTCGCCGATGACGCTACCTCCGGTCAGGCCGGCAGAGCTGGGCACGACGGGGCGCGGTGCAGAACCGTTGACGCCGGCGCGCAGCGGTGAGCCGGCAGCCGTCTGCCTGGGTCCCTGGCGGTCATGCGGAGCATCGCGGTCGAGCGGCACCTGTACAGTCTACGGACTGTCATCCGGCGCAACGAGGCGCGGTGCGCCTTGTGCTCCGTAGCGTGATGAGCGGTCACTCTTGGTGATCTCCCACGGAGGCGGACGCGGTGGCGGCCCACTGCAGCGCCGTACGCAGATCGCCCACCTCCTCGACCCGCATGCCGGATGGTGTCCCGCCCGATGCGCCGGGCCCGCACCCGGGTGGCACCAGCGCGAACTTGAAGCCCAGCCGGGCCGCCTCGGCCAGCCGGCGCCCCACCGCCCCGACCCGGCGCACCTCCCCGGTGAGGCCCACCTCGCCGATCGCCACCAGGTGCGGGGCCATCGCCAGGTTGAGCCCGCCGGAGGCCACGGCCAGCGCGACGGCCAGGTCGGCGGCGGGCTCGACCACCCGGATGCCGCCCACGGTGGCGGCGAAGACCTCCCGGTCGTGCAGCTTCATCCGCTGGGTACGGCGTTCCAGTACGGCCAGCACCATGGCCAGCCGGGCACTGTCGAGCCCGGACACCGTGCGCCGGGGTGAGCCGTTGACCTCCGCGCCGATCAGCGCCTGGATCTCCGTGACCAGCGCCCGGCGCCCCTCCATCGCCACCGTGACGCAGGTGCCGGGCACCGGCTCCGCATACCGGGTGAGGAAGAGGCCGGACGGGTCGGCGAGGCTGCTGATGCCGCCCTCGTGCATCTCGAAGCACCCGACCTCGTCGGCCGCGCCGAAGCGGTTCTTCACCCCGCGTACCAGCCGCAGCGAGGAGTGCTTGTCGCCCTCGAAGTGCAGCACGACGTCGACCAGGTGTTCGAGTACGCGGGGGCCGGCCACCTGGCCGTCCTTCGTGACGTGGCCGACCAGGACGGTCGCGACGCCGCGCTCCTTGGCGATCGCCACCAGCGCCGCCGTCACCGCCCGCACCTGGGTGACGCCGCCCGGCACCCCCTCGGTGCCCGGCGCCGAGATCGTCTGGACGGAGTCGAGGACGAGCAGCCCCGGCCGCACCGCGTCGAGGTGCCCCAGCACCGCCCCGAGGTCGCTCTCGGAGGCGAGGAACAGCCGCTCGTCGAGCGCGCCGAGCCGCTCGGCCCGCAGCCGCACCTGGCTCACCGACTCCTCGCCGCTGACCACGAGGGACGGTGTGCCGGCGCCCGCCGCCCACTGCTGGGCGACGTCGAGCAGCAGCGTCGACTTGCCGACCCCGGGCTCGCCCGCCAGCAGCACCACCGCGCCGGGCACGAGACCGCCGCCGAGCACCCGGTCGAGCTCGCCGACCCCGGTGGGCACGGCCCGGGCCGGGGCGGCGCTGATCGTGGCGATCGGCCGGGCCGGCTCGGACGGGATGCGCGAACTGACCACCCGCCCCGAGACCACGGCACCGGTCACCGTGGACTCGATGACGGAGCCCCACTCGCCGCACTCCGGGCAGCGGCCCAGCCACTTCGGCGGCTGGTGGCCGCAGGCGTCGCAGACGAAGGCGGGCTTGGCCGACCTGGCCGACCTGGCCTGACTGTTGGCTGTCCGGGAGGTGGTCACGCGGCCACGCTAGCGGCAGCCTCTGACGTTTCCGTGCGGGTGCCGCCGGGCCACGAGGTCACTCGTGCTCGGCGGGACCCTCGACGTCCTCGATGGGCTGCGCCGGGGCGCGCGAAGCCGGCGAGAACGGCACGCTCATCGGGGCGGGCACGGCCAGCGGCTGCGCGCCGTTGCTGAACTCGAAGACGAGATTCACCGAGTTGCCGGGCTTCAGCGGTGCCGCCAGGCCGACCGCCTGCAGCTGCGGGACGTGGCCGGGCTGGAAGGACAGGAAGCTGAGCGGCGGGATGGTCAGCCGTGCGGGCTGCGCCGCTGCGGCGGGCACCGCCGCAGCGCTGCCACCCGGGGCCGGGCTGGCGACGGCGGGCGCGCTGGCGGGCACCGGGGTGGCGACGGCAGGCTTGGTGGCGGGCTGGTCCGAGGCGATGGCTGCGGGGGTGCCACCGAACAGGCCGACCGAACGGGCGTAGACCACCTGGGCGGTCGGGTCCGGCGTCATCGGCGGCGCGCTGCTGACCGTCACGGTCACCGGCTGCGGGGTCTGGTTGAAGAGGTTGAGCTCCAGCGGAGCGTTGCCGCCCGCCTTGAAGCCCTCGGGGCTGTTGTACGTGACCGCGAGTCCGCGGATGAGCACGCTGCCGTTGGAGTTCTGCGTGTTGACACCGAACGTGCCGGGCTGCTTGAGGGCCGTCTCGGCGACCTGACCGGCGCTGCACCCGGTGAGCGCCACGGCGGCCACCGTGACGGCACCCAGGGCGCGGGCGACACGGCGGGTTCCCAGCGAGCGCATCTCAGTCCTCCAACAAACGGGGGCTCCGACCAACCTGACGCCAGCCTAGAGGGCGGTGATCCGGGCCGTACGCCGACCCGTCCATTCACACCACCCGGTCACACCACGCGCCCGCTGGCGATGAGCAGCAGCACGTCGCAGAGCGCCACCACGATGACGGCCCGGAACATCGCCACCGGACGCCCGCGCGAGCGGGTGCCCGCGTACCAGCCCAGGGGCAGGATCACGACGGCCGCGCCCGCCGCGGCCAGGCCCGCCCACGACGGCGGGCCGGGCGGCCCGAACACCAGGGTGAGCGTCGCGGCCAGCAGCAGCCCGGCGGCCGCCAGCTGGGAGCCGACGGGGCCGAGCCGGTGCGGTAGCCCGCGCACGCCGGTCGCGGCGTCGTCGGCCAGGTCCGGCAGGACGTTCGCGAAATGTGCCCCGCCGCCGAGCAGGCTGCCCGCCACCACCAGCCAGACCGGCGGCGACGGGCTGCCCGGCAGCGCCAGCACCACGAACGCCGGCAGCAGCCCGAACGCCACCAGGTACGGCACCACCGACAGCGGGGTGGACTTCAGTGGCCAGTCGTAGAGCAGCGCGAAGATCCCGACGAGCGTGATGCACACCGCCGCCGCCGCGCCGAACGGCAGCCCGAGCACCGGCACCGCCAGCGACGCGGCCAGCCCGGCCAGCCCGACCGTACGGCGGTCCACCGCGCCCGTGGCGACCGGCTTGTCGGTGCGCCCGGTGCGCCGGTCCCGGTCGGCGTCGAGCCAGTCGTTGACCCAGCCCACCGAGAGTTGGGTGGCCCCGACTGCCGCCGCCACGCCGCCCAGGGACCAGCCCCGGTGCCCCACGCCGACCGCCAGCAGAGTCATGGCGGCGGTCACCGCGCCGCCCGGTTCGGGGTGACTGGCCCGTAACAGGGCTAACGCGCGCGACATGACAGCAGTGTGGTGGTTCGGCGATCGACATGCCACGCTCGATCGCATGCGGTCGATCGAGCGCAACGATCCACGTCAATACGACGAACTGGCGTGCGAGTGGTGGCGCCCCGGCGGCGACTTCGAGATCCTGCACTGGCTGGCGGCCGCCCGCGCCGCGCTGGTGCCCCCGGCGGCCCGGCCCGGCGCGGTGCTTCTCGACGCCGGATGCGGTGGCGGCCTGCTGGCCCCGCACGTCCGCGGGCTCGGCTACCGGCACGTCGGCGTGGACCTGCGCCGGAGCGGGCTGGCCCAGGCCGCGACCCACGGCGTCACCCCGCTGGCCGGTGACGTGACCGCGCTGCCGCTGGCCACCGGGTGCGCCGACGTGGTGGTGGCCGGCGAGATCCTCGAACACGTCACCGACCTGGGCGCGACCGTGGCGGAGCTGTCCCGGGTACTGCGGCCCGGCGGGCTGGTCGTGCTGGACACGGTCAACGACACCGCGCTGGCCCGGCTCGTCATCGTGACCCTGGGTGAGTGGCTGGGTGTCGCGCCGCCCGGCATTCACGACCCGGCCCTGTTCGTGGACCCCGGTGTGCTGACCGGCGAGTTCGCCCGCCACGGCGTGCGGCTGTGGGTCCGCGGGGTACGGCCCACCACCACCGGCCTGCTGCGCTGGCTCGGCGCCCGCGCGGGGCGCGACGCCGGGGCCCCGCTGGGACGGATCGTGCCCACCTGGTCGACGGCCGTGCTCTTCCAGGGTCGTGGAACCAAGGCGCTCTTCCAGGGGCGTGGAACCAAGACGGGAGCGGCGTGATGATCGACGAGGCGCGACGGCTGGCGCCCCGGTTCGCCGCCCGGGCAGCGCGGCATGACCGGGACGGCTCGTTCCCGGCGGACGACTTCGCCGACCTGCGGCGCGCGGGCCTGTTCGGCCTGATGGTCCCGGCCCGGCTCGGCGGCGCCGGGGCGGGCTTCGCGGACTACGCGGCGGTCGCGTACGAGCTGGCCCGGGGCAACGGCGCCACCGCGTTGATCTTCAACATGCACGCCTCGGTGACCGGCGCCCTCGCCGGGGTCACCGACGACCTCGCCGACGCGCTGGGCCTGCCACCGGAAGCGCTGCGGGCCCGCGACGACCACCTCGCCGCCGCCGCCCTGGGCAGCTGGTACGCGGTCGCGATGAGCGAACGCGGCGCCGGCTCCCGGCTCTCCCAACTGAGCACCACCTACACCCGGGCCGGCGGCGGCTTCCGCATCACCGGCGCCAAGACGTTCTGTTCCGGCGCGGGCCACGCCGACGCGTACCTGATCGCGGCCCGCAGCGCGGCCGACCCGGCGCAGGTGTCGCAGTTCCTGGTGCCCGCGGGCGACGGGCTGCGGGTCGAGCCGACCTGGGACGCGCTGGGGATGCGCGCGACCGGTTCCCACGACCTGCACGTCGACGTGACCGTGCCGGAAGGGGCGCTGCTCGGCGGGGTGGAGGGGCTGGCCCTGGTGGTGGCGCAGCTCGCCCCGCACTGGATGGTGGCCAGCTACGCGGCGGTGTACGTGGGGGTGGCCCGGGCGGCCGTGGACGCCGCGGTGACCCACGTGACGGAGCGCAAGCTCGGGCACCTGCCGGCCGTACGGGCCCGGATCGGCCGGGCGGACGCGGCCGTGGCCGCCGCCCACCTGGCCGTCATGGAGGCGGCCCGCCGGGTCGACGAGGCGCCGGGCGACGCCGAGACCAACCGGTGGGTGTGGCGGGCGAAGCTCATCGCGGGGACGACGGCGGCCGACGTGGCGGCGTCGATGCTCGAGGCGGCGGGCACCTCGGCGATGCGCCGCGGACATCCCCTGGAGCGCCTGTACCGGGACGCCCGCGCGGGCTCGCTGCAGCCCGCGACGTCGGATGTGTGCGCGGACTGGCTCGGCGTCGACGCGATCGGGGGTGATCCGGACACCGACGGCAGTGCGCCGCGCTGGTGAGTGGCGGCCGGCGATGGGTAGGTCAGGGCGGGGACGTCAGCCTGGGGAGGCAGACAGGTGAACCGGAGCGCAACGATCGCCGGACTCGGCACGGCGCTGCCGCCGTCCGCCGTGCAGGACGAGCTGTGGGAGGGCTACTTCGCCGAGCGCTACCACGGCGGCCGCCGTGGGCTGGCCCAGCGGATCTTCGCCAACTCCGGGGTGCGTACCCGGCAGGCCGCGGTGAGCCCGCTGCTGGAGGACGTGTCCGACTGGTCCACGGAGCGGCGGATGCGCCGCTATCAGGTCGAGGCCGTGCCGTTGGGCAAGGAGGCGGTCGGCCGGGCGCTGACCGACGCCGGGGTGGGCGCCGAGGAGCTGGGCCTGTTCGCGGTCTGCTCGTGCACCGGCTACGCCACCCCCGGCCTGGACATCCTGCTGGCCCGGGACACGGGCATGTCGCCGCACGTCCAGCGCCTGTTCGTGGGCCACATGGGTTGTTACGCGGCGCTGCCGGGCCTGGGCTCGGTGGCCGACTTCGTGGTGGCCCGTGGCCGCCCCGCGCTGCTGCTCTGCGCCGAGCTGACCAGCCTGCACCTGCAGCCCGCGGAGACCCGGGCGGACATGCAGCAGATCGTCTCGCACGCGCTGTTCTCGGACGCGGCGGCCGCCGTCGTGCTCACCCCGGGTGACGGCCGGTCCGGGTACGCGGTGACCGAGGTGGCCGCCGTGACGGACGCGACCACCGCCGACCACATGACCTGGGACGTCACGGACCTGGGCTTTCGCATGGGCCTGTCCGCCCGGGTGCCGCAGGTGCTGTCGTTGCACGTCCGGGGCCTGGTCGACGACGTGCTGGCCCGGCGCGGCCTCACGGTCGGCGACGTGCCCGGCTGGGCGGTGCACCCGGGTGGCCCCAAGATCCTCGACGTGGTGCAGGACCGGCTGGAGCTCTCCGACGCCGACCTCGCCGCGTCGCGCGACGTGCTGGCCACGTACGGGAACTGCTCCTCACCGACCGTGCTGCTGGTGCTGGACGCGCTGCGCCGCCGGGCCGAACCCCCGCCGCGCGTGCTGATGCTGGCCTTCGGCCCCGGACTGACCCTGTACGTGGCGCTGCTCGAACGACATAAGGTCACCTGATGAAAATCTGCGGCGAGACCCGGTCGTGATGACCGGCGACCGGGCCCGTGGCGTGCAGCTGTACGCCCTCGCCGTGGCGCTGCTCGTCGCCGGTGCCGTGTGGTGGGTCCGCGCGGCCCCCCACGCCGACGCCGATCCCCGGGTGGCGGGCTGGCAGGACGTCGTGACGCGCCTGGTGCCGGACGCGACGCCGCAGGTCCAGGCGGACACCCTGGTGCTGCCCCCGGGCAGGACCGCGCGGCGGGAGGCGGCCGTGGCGGGCGGCACGTTCACGCTGACGATGGTGTGTGCCGGGCAGGGGCAGGTCCGGGTGCGGCTCAGCACCTCCGGCAACGACACCGGTCGCGCGGTGCCGTGTGCGGACCGGCCCGACCCGGTGACGCTCAGCGTGGCCCTGGCGCACGAGTTCTTCATGTTGATGACGGCGGAGACGGACAGTTCGGCGGTGTTCCGCTGGCGCCTGACCCAGGCGGTCGCCTGAGCCACCCCGGCGTGCTGACGCCTGCCGGGTGTCAGAGCGCGGCGAGGTCGTTCTTGAGGTCGTCGACCGAGGAGGTGCCCTCCAGCTTGCGGACGATCTTGCCGGCGTCGTCGACGAGCACGGCGGCCGCCCGGCCGTCGGGTGCGGCGAGGGCGAGGCTGCTGCGCAGTTCCCCGGTCGGATCCCGCAGCTCGCGTACGGACGGGCCGTTGGCGCGCGGCGCGGCACCGGCCGGCGGCGCGGCCGGGGCGGCGGCCGGCGGTAGAGCGGCGCCTGGCTGGGTACCCGTAGTGACTGTGAGGACCGGGAGGTCGGGGCGGGCCGCGGCGGTGTCGGCGACCAGCCGCGCGCAGTCACACCCGTCGGTGAGCAGCAGGACGGCGGGCAGTCGTGCGCGCAGGGGCACGGTGTTGCCGTCCGTACCGATCAGTTCCAGCGCGGGCAGCGCGTCACCCTCGCCGGTGGCGGTCTGCGGGCTGGTGTGGGTGCCGGCCCCGGCGGTGCGCTGGGTCGCGGGCGCCCGGCCCGGACCGGGCCAGGCCGAGGCGAACAGGCTGGCGACGGTGACCAGCACCGCCATGGAGATGATCAGTACGGGAGCGTGCCGGCCGGCCGCCGCGACGCGGCGCAGGCCGCGGACCACGGGACGGCTGGTGAAGCGCTGCCAGGGGGTCTGCGGGGGCAGGACGTGGAGTTCGGCCTGGATCGCCGCGACCTCGTCGGCGAGTTCGGACAGGTCGTCCGGGATGACGATGAGGCCCCACTCCTCCGGCAGGTCGGGCAGGCCGTCCGGGGAGGCGCCATCAGGTGGCCACTCGTTGCCATTGTCCTTGAAGCTGCCCACAACTCACCCTCCCCCCTTGCCGACCAAAATCGCGTCGATGGGGACCTGGGTTCAGCCTGCCGTAACGTGACGCGGATCGCTAGTAGCGGGTGGTTCCGGGAGCGAGCGATACGCTTGACCTCGCAAAGGCGCCAGATCGGAAATATACGACTCGCTGAGTTGAGTGGTCACGGTGTGGTTACTCAGCGTGAGAGGGGCACTTCAATGGGCTCCTGTCAAGCGGGAGAAAGACCTCTCACAGGCCCTCTGAGCTGCACTAACAGTCACGGCTGGGGTGGGACATCGCTGCCTGAGCGTGTTACCCTAGACACAGCGAAAGGGGTTTCGAACCTATGGTTTTCAGTGTCGGCGAGACCGTTGTTTACCCCCACCACGGGGCCGCACTCATCGAGGCAATCGAGACTAGAACTATCAAGGGCGTGGAGAAGCAGTACCTCGTCCTTCGGGTCGCCCAAGGCGACCTGACGGTCCGCGTGCCCGCTGAGAACGCCGAGATCGTCGGCGTGCGCGAAGTGGTCGGCGAGGAAGGCCTGGGCAAGGTCTTCGACGTCCTCCGCGCACCGCACACCGAGGAGCCGACCAACTGGTCGCGGCGTTACAAGGCGAATCTCGAGAAGCTTGCCTCCGGTAACCCGCTCAAGGTTGCCGAGGTCGTTCGTGACCTCTGGCGTCGTGAGCGCGAGCGTGGTCTCTCGGCAGGGGAGAAGCGCATGCTCGCCAAGGCCCGCGACATCCTCGTCGGTGAGGTGGCCCTCGCCGAGAAGAGCACCAAGGACGAGGCCGAGGTGCTCCTCGACAAGGTGCTCACCGAGGCCTGACGTTCCACCCGCGATCGCACCATCCCTCGCCTGGACCGCGACGTGACCGCGCAGCTCAATCCGCACGGTGACGTCGCGGTCCTGGTTCTTGCCGCGGGTGCCGGCGTACGGCTGGGCCCCGGTGTGCCCAAGGCCCTGCGCCTGCTGGCGGGTGAGCCGTTGCTCGTGCACGCGATCCGCCGGGTCGCCGCCGCCCCGTCCGTACGCCTGATCGTGGTGGCCGCCCCGGTCGCCGACGTTCCCGGGGTCCGCGCGCTGCTCGCCCCCGTCGCCCCGGTCGTCGTGGTGGCGGGGGGCGCCGAGCGGCAGCAGTCCGTGGCGGCGGCTCTGGCGGCCGTACCGGAGGATGTCGGCATCGTGCTGGTGCACGACTCCGCGCGCGCCCTCACCCCGCCCGAACTCGTCGAGTCCGTCGCGGCGGCGGTGCGCGGCGGCCTGCCCGCGGTGATCCCGGCCCTGCCGGTGGTCGACACCGTCAAGGAGGTCGGGCCGCAGGACCGGGTCCTCGGCACGGTCGACCGGTCCGTGCTGCGCGCCGTGCAGACGCCGCAGGGGTTCCGGCACGACGTGCTGGCCGCCGCGCACGCCACCGCCGGCGACCCGCTCACGGACGACGCCGGCCTGGTCGAGAAGGCCGGGATCGCGGTGACCTGTGTGCCGGGGTCCGAGCTGGCCCTGAAGATCACCCGGCCGCTCGACCTGGTCCTGGCCGAGGCGCTGCTCGGCGTACGCTGACCTTCATGATCGTTCCGCGGGTGGGCATCGGCACCGACGTGCACGCCTTCGACCCGGATCAGCCGTGCTGGGTGGCCGGTCTGCACTGGCCCGGAGAGCCGGGCCTGGCCGGGCACAGCGACGGCGACGTCGCCGCCCACGCCGCCTGCGACGCCATCTTCAGCGCCGCCGGGCTCGGCGACCTGGGCAGCAACTTCGGCACCGACCGTCCCGAGTGGGCCGGGGCCTCCGGGGTCACCCTGCTGGCCGAGGCGGCCCGCCGGGTACGCGCCGAGGGTCTCGTCGTGGCCAACCTGTCCATCCAGGTCATCGGCAACCGGCCCAAGATCGGTACGCGGCGCGCGGAGGCGCAGCAGGTGCTGGGCGAGGCGGCCGGCGGCCCGGTCTCGGTCTCCGGCACGACCACCGACGGGCTGGGCCTGACGGGGCGTGGTGAAGGTCTCGCCGCGATCGCGGTGGCGCTGCTGCGCGAGGCCGGTCCGGCGTAGATCTCGTACCGATACGGCCGCCGGATCATGACCCGCTGACCCCGGGGCCCGAGCAATTCTGGTGAGGGCCTCATAAGCTGGCGTCGTGCCCAGCGATGCCGCGTCGGCTCCGTTCGAGCCCGAGACCACCCCCGAGGAGTACCGGCAACGGTCGCTGCTGCTGGCCGACCTGGGCCGCTACGACGAGGCCGCGGGGGAACTCGCCGCCGGGCTGGCCACCGCACCGGCCGATCCGGCACTGCTGTCCACGCTCGCCCGGGTCCACCTCGTGGCCGAACAGCCGGTCGAGGCGTTGGTCGCCGCGGAACGCGCCGTCGCCGCCGGGCCGGACCGGGTGGACGGTCTGGTCGCCCGCGGGATGGCGCTGGTCGACAACCGCCGGTACGCCGAGGCCGCCCAGGTCGCCGGGGCCATCCTCGGCCGCTGGCCCGCCGACCCGTACGCACAGCGCACCGGCGCGGCGCTGCTGAGCGAGGCGCGCAACGGCCAGGAGGCGCTCAACGCCGCGTGGCACGGGGTGCGGATCGCGCCCGCCGACGGCGAGGCGCACCTCGTGCTGGCGGTCGTCGCCGCCCGGCTGCGCCTGTTCGATCTGGCGCAGCGCGCGTACGCCGAGGCCCTGGACCTGGACTCCGCGATCGGTGAGGCGCAGCGCGACGTCGGCATCGTCCGGCTGGAGCGGCGCCGCTGGGCGCGGGCGCTGGAGACCCTCGCCGACGAGGCCGCCCTGGCCCAGCCGCCCGCGCCCGACATGCCGGACGCGGCGTTGCTGCCGGCCCCGCAGTCCCCGGTCGTGGTCCGACCGGCCGGTCCCGTGCTCGACCCCGGGCCCGACTCGGGCACCGCCGTCCGGCAGGCGGTGCTGTACTGCGCCAACGCCGTCCTGGTGGCCGGGGTGCTCACCGGGGTCATGCGGCTGGCCAGCCCCGGCGCCTCCCGGGTCTGGGCGGCCGTGATGGGCGTGCTGATCGCGGTCGCGGTCATCGGGTGGCTGACCCGGCGGCTCACCGAGCCGTTGGGCACGGCCCTACGCCGGCTCGGCACGCGGGACCGCCCGCTGCTGGCGGCGGCCTACCTGGCCGGGGCCGCGCCGATGCTGATCCTCGTGCATGCCGTTGTCGGCGGGGTGGTTCCCCTGGTGGCCGCCATGGTCACCGCCGCGCTGGCCGAACTGTTCGTCCTCGTGCGCCATTGATGGCCCGCCCGGTTCTTCGCGCCTGAAAGGACCGGCAACCAGACCTTGAACAGTTTCGGTTCGGCGCTCACCCGAAGTCTTCAAGTTCGGGTCAAGGGACGTCGGGGCCGGGTCGCGCAGCGCGGTGCGGACGCCTCGCTCGGTGTCCAGCGGGGCCGGGCCGCCGTGGAGGGCGTCCAGCGCCAGCAGGGCCGCGCCGACCACCGGGGGATCGGTCACCACGGTGACCTCGGCCCGGGGCGTCTGGGCGGCGGCGCCCGCCAGGATGCGTTCGTGCAGCACGCGGTGGCGGGCGCGGAGCACGCCGCCGCCCAGCACCAGCGCGTGCGGGGCATCGGTCAGCCCGAGGCGGGCCGCGGCGACGCGGTGCTGGGCGAGGATCTCGTCGGCCTGCCGCCGGACCAGCCGCAGGGCCACGGGGTCGCCCGCGGTGGCGACGTCGAACAGCAGCGGGGTCAGCTCGTGTACGGCGTGGCGCGGCAGGTCGCCGAGGTGCAGGGCGATGCTGACGCTTTCCACGGTGGGCCGCCCGAAGTGACGGGCCACGGCATCGGTGAGCCCGGTCGGCTCCCCGCGGCCGTCCTCGCCCCGGGCGGCTTCACGCAGGGTGTGGTCGGCGAGGTCGTGGCCGCCGCCCCAGTCTCCGGAGATCGGCCCGAGCGAGGGGAAGCGCGCGGTCCGGCCGTCGGCGGTGCGACCCACGCAGTTGTTGCCCGCGCCGCACACCACGGCGACCGCGTCCGGTGCCGCCGTACCGGCCCGCAGCAGGGCGAAGCAGTCGTTGTCGACGACGTACCGGCGGGCCCAGTCGCGGTCCGCGACCGCGGCGTGCAGGCGGTCCACTTCGACCGGCAGGTCCGCCCCGGCCAGGTAGACGGCCGCCAGGTCCACCGGGGTTCCGGCGGGCACCCCGGCCCGGGCGCGGACGGCTGCGACGAGGGTGTCGAGGACCCGTACCGCGCCGGGCAGGCCGAGCGAGTGCGGTGACGAGGTGCCGCCGCGGGCGATGCCGAGCACCCGGCCGTCCGCGGTGCCGAGCACGACGTCCGTCTTGGAGTTGCCGCCGTCGACGGCGAGGAAGAGGGCCGTCATCGGGCCCAGGCCAGGTGCTCGGCACCGGCGGCGACGAGCTTGTCGGTCAGCGCGTCGGCGTACTCGTGCTGGCCCACCAGGGGATGCGCCAGCAGGGCCCGGTACACCCGGTCCCGGCCGCCGCGCAGCGCCGCGTCCAGCGCCAGTTCCTCGTACCCGGAGACGTGCGCGATGAGACCGGCCTGGTCGGGCGCGACCGGGGCGACCGGCAGCGGACGCGGGCCGCCCTGACCGGCGCGCGCCGAGACCTCGATGACCGCGTTGGCCGGCAGGAACGGCAGGGTGCCGTCGTTGCGGACGTTCACCGAGTGCACCCCGTCCGGATCCAGGCCGTGCAGGGCCGCGATGAGGCCGACCGCCGCCTCCGAGTAGTACGCGCCGCCGCGCTCGCCGAGCAGGGCGGGCTTGGCGGTCAGCGCCGGATCCCGGTACATCTCCAGCAGCGTCGATTCGATCTGTGCGACGCGGGCGCCGCGCGTCGGTGCGCCGCGCTCGGCGCGCACCACCCGGTCGTGGTCGTAGTAGTAGGAAAGGTAGTAGGAGGGCACGCAGCTCAGGGCGGCCAGCACCGGCTCGTCGATCTCCACCTCGGCGGCCAGCTCGGCCCGGTGCGCGGCCAGCAGCTCGGGCAGCCGGTCCACCCCGTCCACGTACGCGGCCCGTTCCCACGTCAGGTGGTTGAGACCGACGTGGTCGAGAAGCACGGCCGACGGGTCGACGCCGAGATAGCCGGCAAAGCGGCGCTGGAAGCCGATCGCCACGTTGCACAGGCCGACCGCGCGGTGGCCCGCGTCGAGCAGTGCCCGGGTCACGATGCCGACCGGGTTGGTGAAGTCGACGATCCACGCACCCGGGCGCGCCCGCTTCCGGACGCGCTCGGCGACATCCAGCACCACCGGCACCGTACGCAGAGCCTTGGCGAGCCCGCCCGCCCCCGTGGTCTCCTGCCCGACGCAGCCGCAGTCGAGCGGGAACGTCTCGTCGCTGATCCGGGCGGCCTGCCCGCCCACCCGCAGCTGGATCAGCGCCACGTCGGCGTCGGTGACGCCGGCGTCCAGGTCGGTCGTCCAGGTGACCCGGCCGGGGTGGCCGTACGCGGCGAAGATGCGCGCCGCGAACCCGCCGACGACCGCCAGCCGGTCGGCGGCGGGGTCGATCAGCACCAGCTCGTCGACCTGCAGGCCGGAGTCGCGCAGCCGGGCGAACCCGTCCACCAGCTCCGGCGTGTACGTCGATCCGCCTCCAACGACAGCGATCCTCACCCTTTGACTCCCGTGAGCGTGACACCCTGCACGAACGCGCGCTGGGCGAAGAAGAACACGACGACGATCGGCGCCATGGTCAGCACGGTGGCCGCGATGACCAGGTTCCAGTCGACGTGATGGACACTGTGGAACGACGCGAGCCCGAGCGAAAGCGTCCACGCCTGCTCGTTCTCGCTGGTGTAGAGCAGCGGGCCGTAGTAGTCGTTCCAGCAGTAGAAGAACTGGAACAGCCCGGCGGCCGCGATGCCGGGGCGGGCCATCGGCAGTACGACCCGGATCAGGGTGCCCCACTCACCGCAGCCGTCGACCTTCGCCGCGTCGAGGTACTCCTGCGGGATGGTCAGCAGGAACTGGCGCAGCAGGAAGATGGCGAACGCGTCGCCGAACAGCATCGGGACGACCAGGGGCCACAGCGAGCCGGTGAGGCCGTACCGGGCCCACATCAGGTAGAGCGGGACGGTCACCACCTGCGGGGGCAGCATCATCACGCAGATGATGACCAGGAACAGGGCGTTGCGGCCGCGAAAGCGGAGCTTGGCCAGGGCGTACGCGGCGGGGACGCTGGACAGCAGCATGAGGGCGGTGGCGGTGACCGCGTACAGCAGCGTGTTGAGCAGGTAGCGGGGTAGCGGGGTGACCTGGAAGACCCGCACGTAGTTCTCGGGGTGCCAGGAGTTGGGCCAGTAGTCGCTGGTGAGCGCCTGGTTGCTGGTCATCAGTGAGATCAGCACCAGGTAGACCACCGGGGTCAGGAACATGATGGCCAGGGCGATGGCGATGCTGTGCCGGGCGATCCAGACCAGCCGGTTCTCGCGCCGGGCCTTCCTCGTGGAAGGCGGCCGGTTCACCACCGTCGGTGGCGCGTCAAGGACGGCGGTCATGATTCCTCCCCGGAGAACGCCTTGGCGCGGCGCAGCAGGATCACCGTCACGGCGAAAGCCACCAGGAACAGCGCCACGGCCAGGGCGTTCGCGTAGCCCAGCGCGTGGTAGCGGAACCCGACCGTGTACAGCCACAGCGGGTAGGTGAACGTGGAGCCCTCGGGGAAGCCGAAGGATTGGGAGATCCCGCCGCCGGTGGTGGCCTGCCCGCTGGCGATCGAGCCCGCCACGGCGGCCTGGTCGAAGTACTGCAGCGTGTAGATGACCCCGGTGACGGCCGCGAACAGGATCACCGGGCGGATCGTCGGGATGGTCACGTACCGGAAGCGGTGCCAGGCGTTGGCGCCGTCCAGGGCGGCGGCCTCGTACAGGCTGGTGGGGACGCCCAGGACGCCGGCCAGGAAGATGACCATCAGGTCGCCGATGCCCCACAGGCCGAGCAGCACCAGCGACGGCTTGGCCCACTCCGGCGAGTTGAACCACAGCGGGCCGTCGATGCCCAGGTGCGCCAGCATCGTGTCGACCGGCCCGGTACCGGGTTTGAGCAGGTAGACGAACGCGATCGTGGCGGCCACCGGCGGCGCCAGCGCGGGCAGGAAGAAGATGGTCCGGAAGAACCCCGCGCCGCGCTTGAGCTGGGTGAGCAGCACCGCCAGGCCGATCGCGCTGACGATGCGTACGGGGACGAAGACCGCCACCATCCACAGCGTGTTGCGTACGGACTGGAGCAGGAACGGGTCGTCGGCCAGCCGCCGGTAGTTGGCCAGCCCGACCCACTGCGGCGCCGACAGCAGGTCGAACCTGGTGAAGGAGAAGTACACGGCGGACACCAGCGGGTAGCCGAAGAACACCACGATGCCGATCAGGGCGGGGGCCAGGAACGACAGCGTGGTGGCGTGCTGCCGGGCCCGGATCGCCAGGGGTTTGGCGCTCATCGTCAGCCGCCCAGCGTCATGACGCTGTTGACCTGCTTGTCCGCCTCGGCCAGCCCGGCGTCCAGGTTCGCCACCTTGCCCGCCTGCCAGCCGGTCACGAACGTCTGGAACGTCTCCTGGTACGCGGGCCCGGACGCCGAGGGCGGGGTGGTGGACGAGTTCGGGTTGGCGAAGATGTCCATGAACGTCTTGAACGCGGGATCCACCTTCAGCGCCGGGTCGGCCGCGGCCTTGGTCGTGGTGGGGATGTTGCGCAGGGAGTTGGCCAGCTTGACGATCGTCGTGTCGTTGGTCGTCAGGTACTTGATGAGCTCCCAGGCCGCCTCGGGGTTCTTGGCGTTCTTGGCGATGCCCATGATGTTGCCGGTGACGTAGCCGGCGCCGTACCGGGCCGGGTCGGTGGTGGGCAGCGGGGCCACGCCGTAGCTGAGCTTCGGGGCCTGGTCGGCGAGGAACGCGAGGCGGTACTCGGCGTCGACGTTGATCGCCACCTGGCCCTTCTGGAACGCGTTGTCCGCGCTGAACTCGTCGCCCAGACCGGCCCGGAACTTCTGCAGGTTGTCGTAGCCGTACCAGTCGACGAGGCTCTTCTGCCAGGTCAGCAGCGTCTTCCAGGCCGGGTCGGCGGCGATGGCGGACTTGCCGTCGGCGGTGAGCCACGTCGCGCCGACGATGGGGGCGAGGTGGGCGGCGGCGTTCTCGTAGAAGTCCATCAGGGGCAGGAAGCCGACCCGCTTCAACGAGCCGTCGGCGTTGCGTACGGTGAGCTTCTTGGCGTCCTCGGCCAGCTCGTCCAGGGTCTTCGGCGGCCCCGCGATGCCCGCCTTGGCGAACAGGTCCCTGTTGTAGAACAGCCCGTACGCGTCGGCGAGGAACGGCATGGCGCACCGCTTGCCGCCGTACTCGGTGTATTGCCGGGTGGTGGGGTTGAGCTGGGAAAGGTCCACTTTGTCCCGGGCGATGTACGGGGCCAGGTCGACCCAGGCGCCGGAGGCGCAGAACTTGCCGACGATGTCGGTGGAGTACGACAGGCCGATGTCGGGTCCGTTGCCCGCGCCGATGGCCTGGGTGACCTTCGAGTCGTCCTGGCCCGACTTGACCGTGACCTTGATCTTCGGGTGGGTGGCCTCGAAGTCCTTGACGACCGTGTCGATCGCGGCGGCCTCGCGTTCGGTGAAGAAATGCCACAGCTCGACCGTGCCGGACACCTCGGTGCCCGGGTCGGCGATCTTGTTTTCCTTGGGTGCGGGGGTGCATGCCGCGGTTAGTGCGGCGGCGGTTATCAGGGCAAAAAGGGCGCGCGGTATCCGGGTGTTCATGAGGGGGTCCTTCCCGGGGATTTCGTTATGGGTTGGGGGTCAGCTGTCGCGAATGGACGCGATGAGGGTTTCGCGGACCGCGGTGAGCCCGGCGTCCAGCGCGCCGAGCAGCACCGCGTCGTCGTCGATGGTGGTCACCGCGACCGTGCTCTCCAGTGGCGCGGCCCGATGGAGAGCGCTCTCGACCGCGGCCAGCAGCGTCCGCCCGCCGGCCTGCGCGACCGGACCGGCCAGCACGACCAGCGACGGATCGAGGACCGCGATGACCGCCGCCAGGCCGACCGCGATGCGGTCGGCGAGCCGGGGGAAGAACTCGCTCGCCGCCTCCGGGTCGGCGGCCGCCGCCCGGACCACCTCCGGCGGGGTACGGCCGGGCACGCCGCAGTCCTGGCCCAGGGCGAGGACGGCCGCACCGCCCACCAGGTCCTGCAGGTCCACCTTGCGGTGGGTGGAGTCCGGGGCGTACAGCGGCATGTAGCCGATCTCGCCCGCGCCGCCCCGGGCGCCGCGCAGGAGCGACCCCGCGATGTCGATGGCCAGACCGAGGCCCTCCAGGCCGAGCCAGAGCAGGGCGAAGCCGTCGGACTCGCGGGCCACCCCGTGCCGGCGTTCGGCGATCGCGGCGAGATTGACGTCGTTGTCGACGCCGACGTGGGTGCCCAGCGCCGTGGCGATCTCCGGCACCAGGCCGGTACGCCCCAGCCCGGGCACGTCCACGTGCCGGATGGTCTGGGTGCGGCTGTCGTACGAGCCCGCGACGCCGAGCTGGACGTGGCGCAGCCGCTCGGCGGGCACCCCGCTGTCGCGGCGCAGCGTGGCGACGGCGTCGAGCACGGCCGACTTCGGGTCGGTCCGCAGGAAGTCGACGCGCAGTTCGGTCCGGGAGCGGATCGTGCCGGTGAGGTCGCACAGGGCGGCCGCCACGGACGGGGCGTCGCTCGGGCCGATGTCACGGATCGAGACGGCCGCCGCGTACGCCGCGTCGGGGTTGGCCGCGTAGAGCTCGGCGTTGGGGCCGGGGCGGCCGCTGTTGTGGCCGACCACGGTGACCAGGCCCGCCTCGGTGAGCCGGCGCAGCACCTCGGAGATGGTCGGCGTGCTGAGCTTGGTGAGTTTGCGCAGGTCGGAGCGGGTCAGCGTGCCGGGTTCGAGCAGGTGGGCGAGCGCCGCGCTCTCGTTCATGGCGCGGAGCAGCTTCGACGAGCCGGCGAGACGCGACACGGTGGCCCCCGGGTGGTGATTGGCAAACTGGCTAACAATTAGCTGGACGGTAGGCCCGGCCTCCCGGGACTGTCAAGGTCTCGATCAATGAACGAATCGTCCTTAACCGCTCAACGGGTTGTCAATCGCCCCGGATTGATAAAACACTTTAACGGTCATTGATAAACCTCCTTAACTGTCGTAGCGTCACCACCCATCGCCGGCGGCGGCGCAAGCCCCTCGGTCGCCGCCGGTGCCGATCCTGCGCGCCCATCCCCTACCCCTGAGGAGCGCAATGACCACCCCCAGCACCACCCCCCGTCCCCGCCGTCGCACGACGGCGTACCTCGCCGCCGGTCTGCTCGTCCCCGGCGTCGCCATCGCGTACGGCCTGCTGCCCGCGGGCGCAGCGACCGTCCCCGCCGGGACGTCGGCCGGCGTCGTGGCCCCAGCCCGGCCGGTGGCCGCCGCGGCCGCCGCAGCCCGCAGAAACCTCGACGACCCGGCGAAGAAGGAGGTCGCGATGCAGATCGTCTCGGCCGCCGAGAACTCGTCGCTCGACTGGCGCGCCCAGTTCTCCTACATCGAGGACATCGGCGACGGGCGCGGCTACACCGCCGGGATCATCGGCTTCTGCTCCGGCACCGGCGACATGCTGGAGCTGGTCGAGGCGTACACGGACACCAAGCCGTCGAACGTCCTGGCCCGGTACCTGCCCGCGCTGCGCACGGTGAACGGCTCGGACTCGCACGCCGGGCTGGACCCGAACTTCCCCAGGGACTGGCGTACCGCCGCGCAGGACCCGGTGTTCCGGGCCACCCAGGAGGCCGAGCGCGACCGGGTGTACTTCAACCCGTCCGTGGCGCGCGGCAAGTCTGACGGCGTGCGGGCGCTCGGGCAGTTCGCGTACTACGACGCGGCCGTCATGCACGGTCCCGACGGGATGGCGTCGATCCGCAGCCGGGCGCTGCGCAAGGCGAAGCCGCCCGCCCAGGGCGGCAACGAGACCACCTGGCTCCACGCCTTCCTGGACGAGCGGGTCATCGAGATGAAGAAGGAGGAGGCGCACTCGGACACCTCGCGGGTCGACACCGCCCAGCGGGTCTTCCTGCGCAACGGCAACCTCGACCTGAACACGCCGCTCGACTTCGCGGTCTACGGCGACCAGTACCACATCGGCTAGCGTCCCGACGTCGCGCCGGTCCGAGCGGGCGGTCGGTGCCGATCGCCCGCTCCGTCACGCCTACTCCTATGAAAAGCGACATAACGGTCGGTGTTGTCCGCGCTTCGGAGCGTCCATTAGGTTCATTATTCGTGTCAACGCTGGTGCCGCCGCTGTTCGCGGGACTCGTCGATGACGCCGTCCTGCTACCGCCGAACGACACCGACGTCGGCGCCGCGGTGGCGGCGCACCGCGAGCACGCCGCCGCGTGGTACGCGCCCCTGCTCGGCTCGCTGCTCGTACCCTCCTCGCTGGCCCACCGGGCCCCGCCCGTCGGCGGCCTCGCGGTCGGCGTCGTCTGCGACACCAGCATCGACGGGCTCGACGCCGCGGTGGCCGCGCTGCGCGGCGCCGCGGCCGAGGTGCGCCAGGTCGAAGCGGCGGTCGCGCGCCGCGGCGAGGACTCCCAGCCTGGCCTGCGCGCGCTGCACCGCTTCGCCGCCACCCAGCCCGACCTCGACGTGTACGCCGAGATCCCGCTGAGCTGGGGCCTGCTGGCCGCGCTCGACACGGTCGCCGGGAGCCGCGCCGACGGGCGGCGGATCGGCGCCAAGTTCCGGGTCGGCGGCCTGGCCGCGGAGCTGTTCCCCACCCCGGTCGAGCTGGCCGCGGTGATCTGCGCCTGCCGCGACCGCGAGCTGCCGTTCAAGCTCGCGGTGGGGCAGCGGCACGCGCTGCGGCACACCGATCCGGAAACCGGTTTCACCCACCACGGCTTCCTCAACGTGCTGGTCGGATGCGCCGCGGCGGTCGACGGGGCCGAGGTGGCCGAGGTGGCCGAGGTGCTGGCCGCGACCCATCCGGTGCCGCTGGCCGAGCCCGCGCGGACCCGCCGCGACGGGCAGCGCCCGCTGCTGGCCGGCTTCGGCGCCCGCAACGTGCGCGACCCGCTCACCGAGCTGGTCCGGGTGGGTCTGATCAACGGCGGATACGACTGAGGTACGCGGGCGCCGTGACCGGGTAATCGTTGTTCCGAAGAGCTGCCGACCCGTACGGTGTATTCGGGAGGTCACGCTATGTCGACGGTCGCGGTCACCCGATTGGTCGAGGCGCCGGTGAGTGAGGTGTGGCGCGTGTTCACCGACCTGTCCCGCCGGGCGCAGTGGTTGTCCACGGTTCACCGGGTCGAGCCCGTCACGCCCGGTGAGTTCCGCTCCGGCACGACCTGGCGCGAGGCCCGCATCATGGCCGACGGCTCCGAGATCACCGAGGAGTTCCGGGTCAGTGACTGCGCGGTGCCGGAGCAGTTCGTGGTGGAGTCGCCGGGGATCGGGGCGGACTACCGGATGACCTACACCTTCGCGCCCGTGACGGCCGGGCGGCACCGGGGCGGCACGATGGTCACCGCCGTCCAGGACGGCACCCCCACCGAGCCGCGCGGGCGGCTGCTGGCGCTGGTCTTCGGCGGGCTGGCCGCCCGTACGGTCGAGGGCGCGCTGCGCCAGGACCTGGACGACCTCGCCCACGCCGCCGCAAACCCCTCCACCGAGGCCGCCTGACCGCCCGCCGCCGGTGATCCTCATGCGGGACAGGTCGGCTGGTACGGCAGCTCGGGGATGACGCGGGCCCACTCGTCGGCGGTGAACCCGCGTCCGGTGATGGCGCAGGCCTGCCGGGCCGGGTGGGCGCGCAACTCGGTCAGCTCCGTGTAGTCCCAGACGGTGACGTGCGCGGGGTTGCTGGCGTCGTTCCCGCCCGCCGCCAGGCTGCGCCCGTCCGGGCTGAACGCCACCAGGCCGGTCTGCAGCACGGTGCCCTTGAGGGTGGCCAGCCGCACCGGCTTCGCCCGGTCCGAAACGTCCCACAACGCCACGGTGTGATCCTGGCTGCCGGTCGCCACGGTGTGCCCGTCCGGGCTGAACGCCACCGCGCGCACCCAGTTGCTGTGGCCGGTCAGGGTGCTCAGCCGGTGCGGCCTGGCCGGATCGGTGACGTCCCACAGGATCGCCGTGCGGTCGTAGCTGCCGGTCACCAGCGTGTGCCCGTCCCGGCTGAACGCCATGGACTCCACGGTCTCGCCGTGTCCGTCCAGAGTGGCCAGCCGGACGGGGCGGGCAAGGTCGGCGGCGTTCCACAGCCAGACCTGCCCCTTGGCGCCGCCGACGGCCACCGTGCGTCCGTCGGGGCTGAACGCCAGCGACTCCACCATGTTGCCGTGCCCGGTCAGCGTGGCGCGCCGGACCGGACGCGCACGGTCGGCCACGTCCCACAGCATCAGCTTGCCCTCGGTGGCGCCGACCGCGAGGCTGCGGCAGTCCGGGCTGAACGCCAGCGCGTTCAACCGCGTCACGTCCTCCTCGAACACGGCCCGCCGGACCGGCCTGGCCGGGTCGCTCACGTCCGTCAGCGACACCTGGCCGTCCTCCCGCCCGGCGGCGGCGATGGTGCGTCCGTCCGGGCTGAACGCCACCGCGGCGACCTCGTCGTCATGCGCGGTCACGGTGGCCCGCCGGACCGGATGGGCCGGATCGGTCATGTCCCAGAGCATCGCCTCGCCCTCGTAGCCGGCGGTGGCCAGTGAGCGTCCGTCGCCGCCGAACGCCAGCGCCAGCACCTGGGCGCTGTGGTCGTCGAGTTCGCTGAGCTGGGTGGGGGCACCCCGGTCCGCCACGTTCCACAGCGTCGCCGTCTCGCCGCTGCCGGCCGTGACCACGGTACGGCCGTCCGCGCTGAACGCCATCGACTCGACCGCCCCGCCGTGGCTGACCATGCTGGTCAGCCGCAGCGGCTTGGCGGGCTCCGTCACGTCCCACAGCGTCGCCGTACCGTGCGAGTCGCCGGCGGCCAGGACGCGTCCGTCCCGGCTGAACGCCACGTCCTGGACCGTCTCGGGCGCGCCGGTGAGGGTGGCGCCCCGCTTGGGCCGCGCCGGATCCGTCATGTCCCAGAGAACCACCGCGCCGTCCCAGTCCCCGGTGGCCAGCAGCGGCCGGTTCGGGCTGAACGCCACCGATGCGGGGCGCACGTTGCCGCCGGCCAGCGTGGCCGATTGGACCGGATGGGCCCGGTCGGTCACGTTCCAGATGGTCGCCGTGCCGGCGGACAGCACCACGGTGCGCCCGTCCGGGCTGAAGATGGCGCGGTCCAGCACGTAACTCTTCGTGGTCAGCCGCGACAGCCGCTTCGGCTTGCTCTGGTCGGTCACGTCCCACAGGGTCGCGCTCGCGTCCAGGCTGGCCGTGAGGACGGTACGCCCGTCCGGGCTGAACGTGACCGACTTGACGCTCGTCAGGCCGGGCAGCGTGGCCAGCTGCACGGGATGGGACCGGTCGGCCACGTTCCACAGGATCGCCATGCCCCGCCAGCCGACCATGGCCAGCGTCCGCCCGTCCGGGCTGAACGCCAGCGCGCTCACCAGCGAACCGTCCCCGCGCAGGGTGGCGAGCCGGACGGGGTGCGCCCGGTCGGCCACGTTCCACAGCGTCGCGGTCCCGTCCTCGCCGCTGGTCGCCAGGAGGTCGTCCGGGCCGAACGCGGCCCGACTCACGCCGTCGAGGGTGCCGGCGTAGTGCGTCGACGCGACGATGCCGGTGAGTTCACCGCGGCTCTCGGGCCCCGGCTGCACCTTCTGGGCGGCCAGCCCGAGCATGAGGGCGGATCGCGGGTCCTCGTCGATCGCCTCCCTGGCCTGGTTGATCAGTCGCCGGCTGATCGCGATCCGCTGCTGCTCCTCCGCCTTGCGCTGCTGCTCGTCTGCCTTGCGTTCCTGGTCTTCGGCCCGGCGTTGCTGCTCGTTCGCCTTGCGTTCCTGGTCTTCGGCCCGGCGTTGCTGCTCGTCGGCCCGGCGCTGCTGCTCGTCCGCCTTGCGCTGCTGCTCGTCCGCCTTGCGCTGCTGCTCGTCCGCCTTGCGTTGCTGCTCGTCGGCTCTGCCCTGCTCCTCGTCGGCCCGGCGCTGCTGCTGCGCGGCGATGTGCTGCTGCCGGAGCGCCTCCGCGCTCGCCTGGTGGGCCAGTCGCTTCTGCTGCTGGGCGGTCCGTTCCTGGCGACCGGCCTCGCCCGCCCAATGCCGCGCCCGATCACGCTGCCGCTGGGTCAGCCGCTCCTGGGCGCGCGTCCGCTCCGCCGCCCGCTGCGCCAATGCCTCCTGCCTGCGCGCGTTGCCCTCCTGGCGACCGGCCTCCCGCGACGCCTGTTCCGCGAGCCCCTTCTGCTCGCGCGCCAGCCGTTCCTGCCGCCGGGTCTCCGCCGCCGCGTCCCGGGCCCGCGCCTGCTGTTGCCGCGCCACCTCCTCGTGGTCACGCGACTCCTGGGCGAACCGCTCGGCGCTGCCCCGCTGCTCCAGCGCCTCCTGCTGCTGGTACCGCGCCTCCACCGCCGCCGCGGTCGCCCGCTGCGCGTTGCGTACGGCCAACCCGCCGGTCAGCGACGCCACCAGCGTCAGCAGCACCAACGCGGTCACCGCCACCGAACGCAGCCGCCGCACCCGGCGATGCTGCCGGACGTCCTCGCCCTCCAGGTCGTCCTTGCTGACCCCGTGCATCGGTGCGGCCAACTGCGCGATCGCGTCCCGGAACCGGGAATGCCGCAGGCTCAGGTGCTGGTCGTCCCTGGCCCAGCGCAGGTCGAGGAACAACGGCTCCTCGGCGAAGACCGTACGCAGCGCCGTCGGCACCGCGGTCGAGCCCTCGGTGAAGTCCCGCCGCGCCGGATCCCACTGCCATTCGCCGTCGGTCACCACGGGCAGGATGCGGTCCGCCGACTTCGTGGCCACCCAGTGCTCGATCTCGCGGTTCACCCACGGCGAGCGCGCCGCCTCGGGCGAGGCCAGCAACACGAAGTACTCGGAGCCGTCGAGCGCGTTCTGGATGGACGTCCACAACGCGGGTGTGACCGCCAGCCCGGTCTGATCCCGGAAGATCCACAACGCCCGCCGCCGGTGCCACGGCTTCGCCAGTCGGTGCAGACCACGCTGGACGGCGGGTGCGAGCCGCCCGTCTGCGGCATGACTGTACGAAATGAACCCATTGAAGGTCATGGCAGATCCCCGCGATCGGTCCGGTTGGCGACCGTCATTCTGCACACCACCGTCGACGCGGAGAATGACGGATGCCACTGCCCTGGCCGTACCGGGGGCGGCGTCCGTATCGTCGTGGTGTTTCTGAGCGGAACGAGCCGTCGTACGGGGGTCGCAGTGCGGTTCGGAGTTACCGGTCACCAGATTCTCCCGCCGAGAATCGTCGACCGTGCGGTGGAGCACTGGCGCCGGGTCCTGCCCGTCGGCGCCCAGTTGTACGGGGTGTCGAACCTCGCCGAGGGCGCCGACCAGCTGTTCGCCGCGCACGTCGTGGCGGCCGGGGGCGTGCTGGAGGCGATCCTGCCCTGCGCGGACTACGCCAGCTCGCTGGTCACCGACGACGGCAGGGCCCGGCTCGAACAGCTTCGGCGGGCCGCCACGACGGTGCTCACCCTGCCCTATCCGCAGCCCAGCGATCAGGCGTTCCTGGCCGCCGGGCAGGTCCTGGTCGACCGCTGCGACCACCTCTTCGCCGTCTGGGACGGGCAGCCCGGTCGCGGGGTGGGCGGCACCGCCGACATCGTGGCCTACGCCCGGGCGCGGGGACGCCCGGTCACCGTGCTGTGGGTGGAGGGCGTCGTCCGGGTGTGACTACCGCCCGGATCCCGCCGCCGGGACGCCGATCGTCGGCGCGGGCACCGCGAGGTCGGCGAACAGCCGCCGCGCCTGCTCCACATGCGACAGTGCCCGGTCGGGCTCGCCGGTGACCTGATCCGCGGCGGCGATGCCGTCGTGCGCGCGGGCCTGCTCGTACCGGTCGCCGATCTCGCGGGCCAGGGCGAGGGCCTGGCCGTGTTCGGCGGCGGCCTGCGCGGCGTCGCCCGCCGCGCGCAACACCTGGCCCAGGTCGTTGAGCGCCTCGGCCTCGCTGGCCCGGTCCCCGATCCGGCGGTGCAGCACCAGGGCCTCCCGCAGGTGAGCAGCGGCCTCGGCAAGCCGTCCGCGCCGGGCGTGGACCGCGGCGAGGTCGGTCAGCACGTACGCCTCCCGGGTACGGTCACCGGCCTGCCGGACCGCGGCGAGGCTCAGCTCCAGCGACGCGGCCGTCGGCGCGAGCTGATCCGGGTCCGGGCCCAGCCGGGCCAGCAGCGACAGCACGTACGCCTCGCTGAACCGGTCGCCGAGCCGGGCGTAGAGCTCCAGTGCCGGCCGGAGCCGCCGCACCGCCTGCGCGGAGTCGCCCAGCCGCTCGTCTACCAGGCCCAGCCGGACCAGCGCGTCGGCCTCGCCCGCCTCGTCACCCAACCGCCGGTACCGCGTCCACGCCTGCTGATAGTGGTCCGCGGCCTGCCGGTAGTGGCCCTGCCGCCAGTGGACGCTGCCCAGGTTGCGCAGCGCCCCGGCGACGGCGGCGTCATCGCCGAGTCCGGTGTAGAGAGTCAGCGCCTGCTGGTAGGACTCGGCCGCGCGGTCGAGCCGGCCCTGCCGCCGGTGCAGCCGTCCCAGGTTGCTCAGCGCCCGGGCCTGCGCGTCCCGGTCGCCGACGGCCCGGGCGGCCGCCGCGGCCGACGCCGTGACGGTCACCGCCTCGGCGACCGGCCCGCCCGCGTCGAGGTAGCGGAACAGGGTCTCGGCCAGGGCGATGGCGTGGCGGTGCCAGCCGTGCGTGGCACCGTACGTGCAGGCGGCGGCCAGGTTGGGCCATTCGGCCTCGAGCCAGGCGCGGGCCGCGTCCGCGTCACCGGTGGTGCCGCCCGCCGCCAGGTCGCGCGCCGGGGCGGGGGTCGGGTACAGCGCCGCCATCGCCGCGACGGACCCGGCCAGGTAATGGTCGAACAGGCGGGTCAGGGCCGCCTCCCGGTCCGGTGCGGTGTCGTGCCGGCTGGCGAGTTCGGCGGCGTAGGCGCGCAGCAGGTCGTGCATGCCGTACCGGCCGCCGCCGGAGGTGTGGATCAGGCTGGCCCGGGCCAGCAGGCCGAGCAGCCGCCGCGCGTCGCCGACGCCGGTGCCGGTCAGCGCCGCCGCCGCGTCGACGTGCAGGTTGACCCCGGGCGGCAGCCCGAGCAGCCGGAACGCGCGGGCCGCCTCGCCGGACAGGTTCTGGTACGACCAGGAGAAGACCGCCCGCACCTCGGCGCGCGGATCGCCGCCCGCGTCGAGCAGATCGAGCCGCCGCTGGTGGTCGGCCAGCTCGGCGACCAGCTCGGCCAGCGGAACGTCGGAGCGCGCCGCGGCCAGCTCGGCCGCGATCCGCAGCGCCAGCGGCAGCCGGGCGCAGGCGTCGGCCAGCTCCGCGGCGGCGGACGGCTCGCGGTCCACCCGGGCGCCGATCAGCCGGCGCAGCAGACCCACCGCGTCCGCCGGGGGAAGCAGGTCGAGGTTGAGCCGTTCGGCCCCGTGCACCGCGACCATTCCGGGCAGGGAATCCCGGCTGGTGATCAGCACCAGGCACGATCCCGCGCCGGGCAGCAACGGCCGGACCTGCTCCACCGAGGAGACGTTGTCCAGCAGCACGAGCATCCGCCGGCCGGCCAGCTCGGACCGGTAGCGCCCGGCCCGCTCGTCGAGCTCCAGCGGCAGCTCCGGTGCGCGTACGCCGAGCGCGGTGAGGAACCAGGCCAGCGCGTCGGCGGGCACCACCGGCTGTTCGGCGTCGTAGCCGCGCAGGTTCACGTAGAGCTGCCCGTCGGGGAAGGCGTCCCGAACGCGGTGCGCCCACCGTACGGCCAGGGCGGACTTGCCGACTCCGGGCGTACCCGAGAGGACCGCGATGGTCACCGCCGTGGCCGCGGAGTGCCGCGGGTCATCGCCGACCGGCTGCGACAGCAGCCGGTCCAGCGCGGCCAGTTCATCGGTACGCCCGGCGAAGGCGCGCACGTCGGCGGGCAGCTGCGCCGGTACCGGAGCCGGTCCGGTCTGCCGCGGCTCGGGCACGTCCGCACTCGGTGCGGCGAGGCCCGGGTCGGCGGCCAGAATCCGCTCGTGCAGCCGGCGCAGTCCGGCACCGGGATCGCTGCCGAGCTGTTCGGCCAGGCAGCGGCGGATCCGCCGGTACTGCTCGTCGGCGTCGGCCTGGCGGCCGCACCGGTAGAGGGCGAGCATCGACTGCTCGGCCAGCCGTTCGTCCAGCGGGTGCTCGGCGACGGCGGCGGACAGCGCCGGGAGCAGCTCGCCGTGGCGGCCCAGCCGCAGCAGCACGTCGTTGCGGTCGAGCTCGGCGGCGAACCGTTCGCTGAGCAGCGTGTGCCGGGTCGAGGTGAGCCACGGAGTGTCCAGGCCCGCGAACGGTTCACCGCGCCAGCAGCCGAGGGCCTGCGCGAACAGCTCGGCGGCCGACCGGTCCGACTCCGCCGACCGGGCAAGCGTGATCAACCGGCGAAACCGGTGGATGTCCACCGCCTGCGGGTCGACGGTGAGGAGGTAGCCGGCCGATTGCCGCTGGATCTCCACCCCGTCCGCGTCGGCGACCGCCCGCCGCAGCCGGGACAGGTAGCTGTAGAGCGCCCCGGCGACCCGCTGCGGGACATCCTCGCCCCACACCCGGTCGACGAGCTGGTCGACCGGGACCGGACGGCCGGCCTCGACGAGCAGCACGCCCAGTACGCACCGTTGCCGGGCATGACCCAGATCGACGGGTCGGCCGTCGAGCCGGGCCTCCACGGCGCCGAGCACACCGAACTCCGCCGCCATGCCACCTCCATCGACGCCACCACGGCGTTTCCCTGACCAGGGAATTCAAGATACCCACAAGGACCGATACGAGTCTTTCACGCTTCGTTCAAGGTCCAACGGCGACGCTGGATGTGTTGCAGGTGAGCGGCAGGCCGCCTTCGCCCGGTTACGCGAGCGTACGGGGGAATCGGGACGTGAAGCAGAGCACCAGGACGCGACGGGCGGTCTGCTCACCTGCGACAGGTCGGCCGGAATTGGCACACCGCCACTGGAATCGTGCCGCGCGACCGAAGGTGGATCGGCCTCCGTAGGATCGGTCGCTCGCGGGAGAGCGGAACGACGGGGGTGACGGGTAGATGGCCATCGGGGTCACCACGGGTGCCGGGCCGACCCCGGATGGTGAGCTGGTCGACGCCGCGCCGGTTCCCGTGCCGAAACCGTCCACTGTGCGCTCGGCGGCCGCCGTCGCGGCGGCGCCGTTCGCGTTCACACTGGCGGTGATGCTGTTCGGCATCGGCGACCGGCAGCTGTGGCGCGACGAGCACGCGACGTGGTGGGCCGCCTCGCTGTCGTGGGGAGATCTGCGTCACCTGGTGGGCACGGTCGACGTGGTGCTCTTCCCCTATTACGTACTGATGCACGTCTGGATCGGGGTGTTCGGCGCCTCTCCGACCGCGCTGCGCCTGCCGTCGGCGCTGTTCATGGCCGTGGCGGCCGGGTTGCTGGCGTTGCTCGGGCGGCGGCTGTTCGACGCACCGAGCGGTGTGGTCGCGGGGCTGCTGCTGGCGGTGATCCCGGCGATCTCGCGGTACGGCCAGGAGGCCCGCCCGTACGCGATGACCCTGGCCGCCACCGTCGCGGCCGCCCTGCTGCTGATGCGGGCGCTGGAGAAGCCGTCCCCGTGGCGATGGGTGGGTTACGGCCTGGCCGTGCTGTGGGTGGCGTGCAGCCACATCGTCGCGCTCATGGCGCTGGCCGCGCACCTGGTCGTCGTGGCGGCGGTGCTCGCCCGGGCCGGGGCGCGGCGCCGCCCGATCCTGTTCGGCTGGCCGCTCGCGGTGGGTGCCGCGCTACTGATCGCCGCACCGCTGGTGCTGGTGGGGAGCCGGCAGGGCGGCCAGATCAGTTGGGTGCCCGATCCGGTCTGGGCACGGGTGGAGTCGTTCCCGGCCAGCATGTTCATGAGCGGCGCGGTGGCCGGATCTATCGTGGTGCTGGGCGTGGCCGCGCTCGCGCTGATGCACGCGACCCCGGCTCCGGATCGGCGGCCGGGTCTCCTGCTGGCGGTCTGGGCCGTGCTGCCGCCGGTGGTCGCGTACTACACGTTCGACGAGTTCAGCCTGTTCTATCCCCGGTACCTGCTGTTCACCGTGCCGGCGTGGGTCCTCGCCGCGGGGTGGGCGCTGCGCCGCCTCGCCGGTTCCACCCGCGCGCTCGTTCCCGTCGCGCTGGCCGCCGTGGTCGCGCTGGCCGCGGCGGGCCTGCCGGATCAGCGGTTCGTCCGCTCCGACGCGGTGGAGAACGAGTTCGCCTTCGCGGCGGCCGCCCGCTATCTCGGCGACCACGAGTCACCCGGCGACGGGGTCGTCTACACCGGATACCGCAAGACCCACCGCGCCTTCCGGTACGAACTCGAACAGGCCGGTAGGCCCGTGCCGCCCGAGGTGCTCACCGAGCCGCCGAGCGGGCAGCCGTGGTCGTGGCAACGCCGCGACCGCGCCGACCCGGTCGCCGCCCTGGCCGGTTACCAGCGCGTCTGGCTGGTCTCCACCAACCCGGACGACGACATCCTCAGCAGCGTCCCCCCGGCCGTCCGGGCGGCGCTGGCGCAGCGCTACACCGTCGCCGACACCCAAACCTTCCACCGCATGCGGGTCTCCCTGCTGGTCGCGGGGTAGGCGGCGAGGTCGGGTCTCTCTGCTGGTCGCGAGGTAGGCGGCGAGGTCAGGCGAGCGCATGCTCCGCGGCGGCGAGGAACGCGTCGTTCTCCTCCGGGGTGCCGATGGTCACGCGCACACCGTCCGGCTGGAAGGCGCGGACGATGACCCCGCGCGCCTCGCACGCCGCGCCGAACGCCGCGGCCCGGTCGCCCAGCGGCAGCCACACGAAGTTGGCCTGACTAGCCGGAACCTCCAGCTGCAGCTTGCGCAGCGCCTCGGTGATCCGGTCGCGCTCGGCGATGATCAGCGCGCAGCGGCGCGTCACCTCATCCTCGGCGTCCAGCGCGGCCAGGGCGGCGGCCTGCGCCAGCAGGTTCGTGGAGAACGGCGTCACCACCTTGCGGATGGTCGCGGCCACCTCCGGCTGGGCCACCAGGAAACCCATGCGCAGACCGGCCAGGCCCCACGCCTTGGACATGGTGCGCAGCACCACGACGTTGGGGCGGTCACCGTACGTCTCGAGGGCATCGGGCACCTGCTCGTCCGTGACGAACTCCCGGTACGCCTCGTCGAGCACCACGAGCACGTCGTCGGGCACCTGCGCGAGGAACCGGTCCAACTCGGCGCGGCGCACGCTGGTGCCGGTCGGGTTGTTCGGGTTGCACACGATAACCAGGCGGGTCCGGTCCGTGATCGCGTCGGCCATCGCGGACAGGTCGTGGCCGTGCCCGGCGGTGTTGGGCACACGTATGCCGGTGGCGCCCGCGCCCGTGGCGATGATCGGGTACGCCTCGAAGGACCGCCACGCGTGCACGATCTCGTCGCCGGGCAGACAGGTCACCTTGGCCAGGGTCTCGGCCAGCCCCACCGAGCCGCAGCCGGTGACTACGCGGTCGGGACTCACGCCGTACCGGTCGGCCAGCCGTTCGCGCAGCGCGACCACACCCATGTCGGGGTAGCGGTGCACCGTGCGGGCCGCCTCGGCGATCGCCTCGGGCACGCCGGGCAGCGGCCCGTACGGGACTTCGTTGCTGGCCAGCTTGATGGCCTCGGTCAGGCCGAGTTCGCGGGCCAGGTCGGCGACGTTGCGCCCCGCCACGTACGCGGGCAGGGTGTCCAGGTCGGCACGGGTGAGCCGGGTCATTTCTCTCCTCCGGAGTGGTCGCCGCCACCGGCGGCCTCGACAGGGCGGCGGTACCCCGCCGGAAGCGCGACCACCACGGTCTGCGCGGACTTGTCATGCAGTGCCTGCCGCAGCCGTGGATCGAACAGCAGCGACACCGAGTCGATGAACTGCATCACCAGCCCGAGCCCCCAGAACGTCCAGAACGGGGTCCACAGGCCGAGCCGGGCCCAGCGCCGGAACGCGCGGCCGAAGCCGATCTGGTCGGTGTTCTCCATCCGGAGCACCTTGACCTGCATGAGCCGCTTGCCGAGGGTCTGGCCGTGGTTCGCGGTGGCCGGCACCTCGTACGCGAACCACAGCGCGGTCGCGATGATCAGGATCGTGAACATGAGGTAGCTGGCACGCATTGACGCCGGCTGCGGCGTCGCGTTGGCCGGGTCGGCCATGGCGGCGCGCAGGATCGGCTCGACCTCCAGCCACCACTGGTACGCGAACCAGCCGTTCACGGCGATGTTGAGCAGTAGCACCATGACGACGTCGACCATCCGGGCGACGAGCCGACGGCCGAACCCGGCCAGCGCGAAGCCGTGCGGGCGCAGTTGCGGAACGTACGCCCAGGAGTAGCCGGGTGTCCCCGGCGCGGGCGGCTGCCACCCCGGCGGCGGCTGCGCCCCGGGCGGCGGTTGCCAGCCTGGTGGTGGCTGCCATCCCGGCGGTGGTTGCCAGCCGGGCGGTAGGCCCCAGCCCTGTGGGGGAGCCGGTGCGGAAGGTCCGTGCCCACCCGGATGGAACCCGCCCGGATAGGGACCGCCGGGATAAGGGCCGCCGGGGTAAGGGCCGCCGGGGTAAGGGCCCCCGGGGTAAGGGCCCCCGGGGTAAGGCCCCGGGTACGGCATACCCGGCTGCAGCCCACCCGGCTGAGGCCCGCCCGGCTGAGGCTCGCCCGGCTGAGGCATACCTGGCTGAGGCCCGCCCGGCTGGGGGATGCCCGGCTGGGGGATGCCCGGCTGGGGGATGCCCGGCTGGGTACTCCCCGGCTGGGCGCTGCCCGGGTAGGGCACGCCGGGATGAGCCGCGGACGGAGATGCCGCACCGGGAGACGCCGCACCGGGTGCGTTCGGATCGGGTGTGGTGCCGGGCGCCCGATGGCCGGGGATGGACGCGCCCGGCGTGGCGGCGTTCGGCGCCGCGACCGGTGAGGTGGGCGCCTCCTCCGGGGGCGGACCCTCCGGCGGCACGGCGTCGGCCGGGATCGGCTTGCCCACCCAGCCCTCGCCGTCCCACCAGCGCTGGGTCGCCGGGTCGGCGGGATCCTTGTACCAGCCTGGGGGCAGGGAGGTCATGCGGCTTCCCCCATGACATGTCCTCCTGGCCCTTGCCACGCGGCGGTGCAGTCGGTCATGCCGGAACCTTAACGACGACAGTCTGCCCGGCCTTGTCATGCAGCGTCTGCTGGAACGGCTTGTCCCACAACTGCCACAGCCCGTCGAGCCAGCCCAGCATCGGCACGAGGGTCCCGCCGACGTAGGCGACGAGATACCGCCGGGCGGCCATGCCCCGGGTCAGCGTCGCGGCGGGGTCCAGCGGCACCACCCGGATCTTGAGGGCCTTCTTCCCGACGGTCTGCCCGGAGCGGTACATCATCTCCACGTAGTAGACGTAGTACGCCGCCAGGGCGAGCACGAAGAGGCCGAGCTCCACCAGCAACACCGGCAGGAAGAACTCGCTGAAGAGGTCCGGGAATTCGGTCGGTCCGGCGTACGGGTCGACCGTCGCCGTGACATCGCTCATCCGGCTGATCATCAGTATCAGGATCGGCATGAAGACGACCATCAGCGCGCCCGTGAGGATGGCGGCGTCGATGAGATAAGCCAGCAGCCGCGTGGCGAAGTCCGCCAGCGGCTGACCAGCCGGGCTCAAGGCCGCCGGCCGGTAGCCAAGACCGGGAGGCGGTCCGTAGGCGGCCCCCGGCCCGTACCCGGGCGGAGGCGGGTACCCGGGCGGAGGCGGGTACCCGGGCGCTGGCCCATACCCGGGCGCTGGCCGGTACCCGGGCGCTGGCCCATACACAGGCGCCGGCCCGTGGCCGGGCGGCGGGCCGTAGCTGGGCGGTGGCGCGTATCCGGGCGGTGGGCCGTAGGCCGGCTGGGGGTGCCCGGGCGGCGGGCCGGCGGGCTGGCCGGGGACGGGGGCGGGTGGCGGCCCGTACCCGGTTGGGGTGCCGGGCCGGCCGCCCGCGTCGGATTGCTGTGTCACGCAGACAGTGTTACAGGTTGCCGCGCAGTTCCTGCTCCCGCTCGATCGCCTCGAACAGGGCCTTGAAGTTGCCCTTGCCGAAGCCGAGCGAGCCGTGCCGCTCGATCAGCTCGAAGAAGACCGTCGGGCGGTCCTGCACCGGCTTGGTGAAGATCTGCAGCAGGTAGCCGTCCTCGTCGCGGTCGACCAGGATGCGGCGCTTCTTGAGCTCCTCGATCGGGACCCGGACGTTGCCGATGCGGGCCCGCAGCTCCGGGTCGTCGTAGTACGAGTCGGGGGTGGCCAGGAACTCGACACCGGCGGCGCGCATGGCGTCGACGCTGGCCAGGATGTCGTTGGTGGCGACGGCGATGTGCTGGGCGCCGGGGCCGCCGTAGAACTCCAGGTACTCGTCGATCTGCGACTTGCGCTTCGAGACGGCCGGCTCGTTCAGCGGGAACTTGACCTTGCGGGTGCCGTCCGCGACGACCTTGCTCATCAGGGCCGAGTAGTCCGTGGCGATGTCGTCGCCGACGAACTCGGCCATGTTGGTGAAGCCCATGACCCGGCGGTAGAACTCCACCCACTCGTCCATCTTGCCGAGCTCGACGTTGCCGACGACGTGGTCGACCGCCTGGAAGAAGCGCTTGGGCTGCAGGCCGGCGTCGATCGCGGGCTGCCGGTCCACAATCGGGCCGCGCGCCACGAAGCCGGGCAGGAACGGCCCGTCGTAGCCGGATCGGTCGACCAGCGTGTGGATGGTCTCGCCGTACGTGGCGATGGCGGCGAGCCGGACCGTGCCGTGTTCGTCCTTGACGTCGTGCGGCTCGGCGACCGAGCGGGCGCCGGCCTCGATCGCGTGCCGGTAGGCGGCGTCGACGTCCGGGACGGCCAGGGCGATGTCCTTGATGCCGTCGCTGTGCCGGGTGACGTGGTCGGCGCCGGGCGCGTCGACGTGCACCGCGCCGGTGATCAGGAACCGTGCGGACCCGCTGACCAGGACATACTCGGCGTGGTCGCGGTAGCCGTGCTCGGGGCCCCGGTACGCGACGCAGGTCATCCCGAACGCGGTCGAGTAGTAGTGGGCCGCCTGCTTCGCGTTGCCCACGAGAAACTGCAGGTAGTCGACGCCCTTGACGGGGAACACGTCGACGTCGGGCGACTGGGCGGCTGCCATCATCTGCGTCATGTGCCGAGGTTGGCGCAGGTCACAGCGCTGGGCAACTGTCTCGTCCTGCGCTGATCAGTCTGCGCATTCGGTATCCTCTGGAACCACCATGGCTATACAAGATGTTCAGCTCGACGCGTTGGACGCGCGGCTGCTCGCCCTGCTGCATGCCGAGCCACGCATCGGCGTGCTCGAACTGTCCCGCCGTCTCGCGGTCGCCCGCGGCACGGTTCAGGCCCGGCTGGACAAGTTGATCGCCCGCGGCGCGATCCGTGGCTTCGGCCCGGACGTGGCGCCGGACGTGATCGGTTTCGGGGTGACCAGCTTCGTCACCCTGGAGATCAGCCAGCGGTACGGCCACGACGCGGTCGCCGCCCACCTGGCCGAGATCCCCGAGGTGCTGGAGGCGCACACGATCACCGGGGCCGGGGACATCGTGTGCCGGATCGTGGCCCGCTCCAACGCCGACCTGCAGCGCGTCATCGACCAGATCGTCGGCTACGAGGGGATCGTCCGCGCCTCCACGATCATCGCCCTCGCGGAGCTGATTCCGTACCGGGTGCTGCCGTTGGTGCGTTCCGCCGCATCGGGGTCATAACGACTCGACACGGGCGAATCGCGCTGCGGGGCGGGGCGGCCGGGGATCGTTAGGTTGTCCGGCGTGGCGTCCGGCGGTGGGTGGCGAGGCTACGCGGTCTGCGCCGTCGTGGTCGTCATCGTGCTGGCCGCCACGGGAGTGTGGAACCCGTTCCCGAAGCTGTGGAGCTGGATCGACCGCGACGAACCCATCGCCCCGGGCGCCGCGAAGTGGCAGGCCAGGCTGGGCGGAACCCCGCGCAGTGTGACGATCGCGGACGACGTGGTGATCGTCGAGTACCGCACCTCGATCGAGGCGTACGGGGCCGGAACCGGGGTGCGGCTGTGGAAGTCCGACGCCGACTGGTCTGCGGTGGCGGGCAGCGGCGCCAACGCGGTCGTGGTCACCGGGCGGCTGATCACCAAGGGATACCAGGTGCTCGATCCCCGCACCGGCGCGGTCCGGCGGACCGATTCCGCGGCGACGGCCGTCTGGACGTACACGAATGCGATCTTGGATGTGCACTGCGGTGACGGGGGCTGCGAGCTGACCGCCCGGGATCCGCGCGGCGGCGACCCGCTGTGGCGGGTGCCGTCGCCCAGCCTGGGCATCGTGCTCGACGGCGACAACCCCGACCTGCCCGGCACCCGGCCGCTGACCGGCAGCCAGATCGACGATCAGATCGCCGGGCCGTCGCTCATGCCCGCCCTGCTCGGGCTGCCCGAGGACCGCCAGGTCCGGATCGTCGACACGGCTGCGGGGCGGCTCGTGCAGACCGTCGCGCAGGGTACGCGCCAGCGGGTCACGGTGGCCGGGGGCCGCCTGCTCACGGTGACCGGAGAGGCCCGCGACGGCACGTGCTACTACCGGGTGGCGGCGACCGACCCGCCGGCCACCGATCCGGTGTGGCGGCGCGACCTCAACCTGCGGACCGCCGACGACGGAGCCGAGTGCCGGCAGGACCGGGACCCGGTGGGCGGCGGCGACGTGGTGCTCGGGGTCGACCCGGTGGGGCGGCAGGTGC
This sequence comes from Krasilnikovia cinnamomea, assembly GCF_004217545.1. NCBI lineage: Bacteria > Bacillati > Actinomycetota > Actinomycetes > Micromonosporales > Micromonosporaceae > Krasilnikovia > Krasilnikovia cinnamomea. Next base: position 2,575,278 of record NZ_SHKY01000001.1, on the reverse strand, counting down.
TGATCGCGGCGCACGACGGGCGCGAGCTGTGGCACGGCGGCGAGGGGGAGCGGGTGCTGGCGGTCGACGACCGGTACGCGGTCGTGCGCGAGGGGGACGGACGTGGCGCGCGTGGGCGCTCCCTGGCCCGGGGCGGCGGCGGTTGGCGGCGGTCCATCGGCGCGGGCACCCAGGCGGCGCTGACGCCGTACGCGGCGGTGCTGGTGGAGCCGAAGGCGGGCCGGGTCACCGCGATCAGTCCCGGCTCGGGCGCGGTGCTGGCCGAGGTGAAGACCACCGGCAAGCCGTACGCGACGGGGCCCGGCGGGCTGGTGCTGGTGTCGGGGCGGGACCTCGCGTACGTGCCCTTCGCCGTTGATCGAGCAGGTTGATTCGCACCTTGAGCAGGCACTGGCCTAGGCTTGCCGGTCATGAGCAGAGCCGCCGCTTTCTCGTATGCCCCGTTGTTGCCGATCGGTGACGACCTGACCGAATATCGCCTGGTCACGGACGAGGGCGTGGACGTGGTCAACGGGCCGGGCGGGCGTCGCTTCCTGACGGTCGAGTCGTCGGTGATCACGCAGCTCACCGCGGAGGCGATGCACGACATCGCGCATTACCTGCGCCCCGCTCACCTGACCCAGCTGCGGTCGATCATCGACGACCCCAAGGCCTCGGCGAACGACCGCTTCGTCGCCCTGGACCTGCTGCGCAACGCGAACATCGCGGCCGGCGGCGTGCTGCCCATGTGCCAGGACACCGGCACCGCGATCGTCATGGGCAAGCGCGGCCGCCACGTGCTCACCGACGGCCAGGACGAGCGGGCGATCGCGCAGGGCGTCTACCAGGCGTACACCAGGCTGAACCTGCGGTATTCGCAGCTCGCCCCGCTGACGATGTGGGACGAGAAGAACACCGGCACCAACCTGCCCGCGCAGATCGAGCTGTACGCCGAGGACCCGGGCGGGCACCCGGACGCGTACAAGTTCCTGTTCATGGCCAAGGGCGGCGGCTCGGCCAACAAGTCGTACCTGTACCAGGAGACCAAGGCGCTGCTCAGCCCGGCGCGGCTGATGGAGTTCCTGGACGAGAAGCTGCGGCTGATCGGGACGTCGGCGTGCCCGCCGTACCATCTCGCGGTCGTCATCGGTGGCACCAGCGCCGAGCACGCGCTCAAGACCGCGAAGCTGGCCAGCGCCAAGTACCTGGACAACCTGCCCCGGCAGGGGTCGATGACCGCGCACGGCTTCCGCGACGTCGAGTTGGAGGCGGCGGTCCTCGAACTGACCCGCGACTTCGGCATCGGGGCGCAGTTCGGCGGCCGGTACTTCTGTCACGACGTACGGGTGATCCGCCTGCCCCGGCACGGCGCCTCCTGCCCGGTGGCCATCGCGGTGTCCTGCTCGGCCGACCGCCAGGCCCTCGCCAAGATCACGCCGTCCGGGGTGTGGCTGGAGCGGCTGGAGACCGACCCGGCCCGGTTCCTGCCCGACGTCACGGACGAGCACCTGGAGACCGACGAGGTCGTCCGCGTCGACCTGAACCGCCCGATGGACGAGATCCGGGCGCAACTGTCGAAGTACCCGGTGAAGACCCGGCTGTCGCTCAGCGGTCCGCTGGTGGTGGCCCGCGACATCGCCCACGCGAAGATCGCCGAACGGCTGGACGCGGGCGAGCCGATGCCGCAGTACCTGCGCGACCACGCGGTCTACTACGCGGGCCCGGCCAAGACCCCCGAGGGGTACGCGTCCGGCTCGTTCGGCCCGACCACGGCCGGGCGGATGGACTCGTACGTGGAGAAGTTCCAGGCCGCGGGCGGTTCGCTGGTCATGCTGGCCAAGGGCAACCGGTCGGGTCAGGTCACCCGCGCCTGCCAGAGCCACGGCGGGTTCTACCTCGGCTCGATCGGCGGCCCGGCCGCCCGGCTGGCCCAGGACTGCATCAAGCACGTCGAGGTGCTCGAATACCCGGAACTCGGCATGGAAGCGGTGTGGAAGATCGAGGTCGAGGACTTCCCGGCGTTCATCGTCGTGGACGACAAGGGCAACGACTTCTTCGCCGAGGTGACCCGCCCCAAGAGCGTCCTGCAGGTGGGCAGCAAGCCCCCGGCGTCATAGCGGATCGCGTTCGCTTTCAGATCTTGAAGAGCCCGGGTCAGCTCCGAACCCAAACTCTTCACACATCGCTCTGCCCCATGGTCACGCGATGGTGGGGCTGCGGCGCTCCAGCAGGGTGACGTCGCGCCAGCGGCCGTGGTGGCGGCCGATCCTCTCGCGGGTGCCGACGACGCGGAACCCGCAGGCCGTGTGCAGGGCCAGGCTGGCGGCGTTCTCGGAGAAGACGCCGGATTGGATGGTCCAGATCCCGGCCCGCTCGGTCGAGCCGATCAACGCCTGCAGCAGCGCCCGGCCGACTCCCCGGCCGCGGGCATCGGGGTGGACGTAGACGGAGTGCTCCACCACACCGGCGTAGACGCACCGGTCGGACACCGCCGAGCAGCCCACCCAGCCGAGGACGCGGTCGCCATCGACGGCGACGAAGCGATGCTCGGGCAACCGGCCGGCGGCGAACTGCTCCCAGCTCGGCGGTGCCGTCTCGAACGTGGCGTCGCCCGTGGCGATGCCCAGGCGGTAGATGTCGAGGACCGCGTCGGCGTGCGCGTCGAGCATCGGCGCAATGCGCGGCTCCGGGGACCGGTCCGTGCTCATGACATCTCCTCGGCGGCGTCGGAGGGGTCGAGGAACTGCGACAGCCCGGCGAGCCTGCCGGGCACGATCCAGTAATAGACCCAGGTGCCCCGGCGTTCGCAGTCGACCAGGCCGGATTCGCGTAGCTGCCGCAGGTGGTACGAGATGGTCGGCCCGGTCAGGTCGAACGCGTCGGTGATCTCGCAGACGCACACCTCGCCGCCGTTGCGGGCGGCGATCAGGGAGAGCACCCGCAGCCGGACCGGATCGCCGAGGACCTTGAACGCGCGGGCCAGCTCGGTGGCCCCTTCGGGGCTGAGTGCTTCGGCGACCATCGGCGCGCAGCAGGCGGCGGTGTCGATCACCGGCAGGCTCTTCCTAGACACCACTCTAGGTTGACAGCTCTCTAGGCAGGGTGCAAGCTGTCTAGAGAATCATCTAGATAAGGAAGCCTGGGAGGTACGACGATGTCTCGTGTGCAGCTCGCCCTGCGGGTGTCCGACCTGGAAGCGTCGGTCGAGTTCTACTCGAAGTTGTTCGGGGTTGAGGTGGCCAAGCGCCGCCCCGGGTACGCCAACTTCGCCATCACCGAGCCGCCGCTGAAGCTGGTCCTCATCGAGGGCGACGCGGACCAGCCCACCGTCATGGATCACCTGGGCGTGGAGGTGTTCAGCGGCGACGAGGTCACCGCCGCCACCCAGCGGCTCACCGAGTCCGGCCTGGTCACCCTCGCCGAGGACGACACCGAGTGCTGCTACGCGCTCCAGGACAAGGTGTGGGTTCGCGGTCCCGGGGATGAACCGTGGGAGGTGTACGTCGTCAAGGCCGACGCGGACCGGTTGGCGAAGGCGCCGGCGAGTGTGTGCTGCGGCGGCGAGCCCGCCCCGGCCGACGACAAGCAGCCCGCTTCGACCGGGTGCTGCTGACCGCCGTCTGGTTACGCCATCGGTTCAAGCGGTCCAGCGAAGGAAGCGGTCGAACAGCTCAGCGGCAGCCGTCGGGGGGAGATCCCCGACGGCCACCTCCAGCCGTATCCACATGTGGATACGGAGTCCGGTCGGGGACAGTTCCCCGGCCAGGCTCTTCCGGGCCGGATCGCATGGCCACGGCTTGCCGCAGGCCAGGCAGCTCCAGCTCGGCCGCTCCTCGATGTGCTCCACGCCGCCGCCTCTCGGGTCTCGGCTTCCGCCGAGCGCCCGGGGCGCGTACGTCCAGCCGGGCGCCCGGGGGCGAAGACAGGATGTCGCCGGAATGCCACCCAGCGCGACGACACCAGAGGCGGCGTTACAGCGACATCTAGGACGACATTCCGGCGACGTACGGAGTACGGTCCTAGCCATGGAGACCCAGCCTCGGCCGAACACCGCGCTCCGTGCGGCTCGCCTCGCGATGCGTCTCAGTCAGGACGAAATGGCCGAGCGGATGCGCAGGGCGGGAGCCGCTAGCACCACCAAGCGGACCGTCCAGCGCTACGAGAGCGGCGAGATCACCAACCCCCGGCCAGCCAGCGCCCGGGCACTCGAAATGGTCACGCGCCTGCCTATCTCATCGCTGGGCTTCCCGGCAGATGCGGAGGCGGTGGTCGTCGATGACGGCCGGGGAGGGCACGACCTGGAGGTACGCCCCATTCCGATCCCCGCTCCGACCGGGCCCGCACGGGCGGGCGGGGGCCACTCCGGAGTGTGGTTGAGTCGCTACCGCTATTACTCCAGCAGCCGCGGCCAGGACCTCGACAGCGCTCACTATGTGGTGATCCTGCAGCACGGGGACACGCTGACCGTACGCAGCGTCCAGGCTCCTGAAACGTCGCTGCTCACGATGGACCTGATGGTTGACGGCAGCGTGATCACGGGGACGTGGGCCGAGGAGACCAAGGTCGATGGCTACTACCGAGGCGCCCGATATCACGGTGCCATCCAGCTGCTCGCCGAGCCGACCGGTCGCCGCCTCGCCGGGAAGTGGGTCGGTTTCGGCAAGGACATGGACATCAACACGGGCCCATGGACGCTGACCTTCCAGGACGCGAGCACGAGCAAGTCGACGCTGGCGAAGTACGAGCAGGCGCCCGAAGGGGGGTAGTGCCCGACGATCGCGCCGGGAACGATGGCTAGATGGCGGATCTGGAGGCGGCGGTACGGAAGCTTCGTTCAGCGCAAGCCGAAGTGTCCCGCGCCGAGAAGCGGGCCGCCCGGATCGTCGCGGAGGCCCGGGAGCGGGTGGATCAGGGGCGTGCCGCGCTAGCCGAGGAGATTCGGGCGGCTGACCGGGCGGGGATGCGCCAGGTGGACATCGTGGCGGCGACCGGATACTCCCGCGAGCGCATTCGCCAGATCGTCCGCGATGGCGAGGCTTGACGCTCAAGCGTCGCAATGGAAGGCGGGCACCCGCGTGTGCGCCGGTACCCGCCTTCTATTGCTCTTGAACTACTCGCAGATCGTGCTGAGCGGGGCGAACCAGGCGTTCAGCTCGGTCTCGAAGTGCTTGTCGACGTCCTTCTCGGTCTTGAACTTCGCGAAGAACGCGTCGCCCTCGGCGGCCTTGACCAGGTTGTCGGCGGCCTCCGCACCGGCGGCCTGCAGCTTCGGGTCCTTCGCGGCCGAGGTCGCCTTCTTGACGTCGGCGGCCCAGTTCTTCAGCTCCGTGGCGGCTGCCTTCTTCGCCTTCGCGGCGTTCTGGGTCTGCTTGGTCTCCTTGTAGCCGATCATCTTGCCGAGTTCCACGCCGAACGCCTCGGCGCCCTTCTGTAGCTCCTTCTCGAGCCCGTCACAGACCTTCTTCGAGTCCGCGGTGTAGTCGGGCGCCGCCGTGGTGGTCGCGGTGGCCGGGGTAGCCGCGGGCGCGGCGGCGTCGGCCGTGGTCTTCGTGTCGTTGCTGCAGGCGGCACCGCTCAGCAGCACGCCGCCGAGGGTCACGGCCAGGATGACGCGTCGCATCACAATTCCGTTCATCGAGGGGGGAAGATCGTCGGGGACGATACGGTCCATGCGGGTCTAGCGCAAACGCACGTTCCGGTGATCTTTTCGGCCCCGATTTCGACCGTCAGCCGCACACTCCGGCGACCGGAGTGAGCCATGTGGCCATCAGGCCTTCCAGTGACTTGTCCAGGTCCTTCGTTGTTTTGATCTTGCTGAGAAGTGCGGTGTCCTGGGCGCTCTTGCTGAATTTGGCGGCGGATTCCGCGCCCGCTTTGCGCAGTTCCGGATCCTGGGCCGTCGCGGTCTGCTTGCGGATCTTCTCGGCGACCTTCTTCAGTTCGGCGCGGGCGGCCTTCTCCGCCTTCGCCGCGGGCTCGGCCTGCTTCGCCTCCCGGAACGCGATCATCCTGCCTAGTTCCGTACCGAAGTTCTTCAGGTCGGCAGTGAAGATCGTTTCCACCTGGCCGCACACCTTCTTCGTGTTGGCGGCGTAGTTCGCGGCGGTTGTGGCGGGCGCGGCGGCCGAGGGCGGGACGGAGGTGCCCGCCGCCGTGGGGGTCGCGGTCTCCGCGTCGTCGCAGGCCGCCGTGGTCAGCAGAGCACCGCCAAGGGTCACGGCCAGGAGGGCGCGTCGCATCACAATGGATCCTGTTCGGCTGGGGGGGCTAGGATCGTGCCACAGAGGAGCAAAACCCTCCGGACGATACGTGCGCCGCCCCGCCCCGTCCACCGCGGCGGCCAGGCTCTGTGCGGGCCGCCACTCCATTTCACCGCCGATTCGCTCTGCCTGCGTACCCGAACAAGCCGCAGACGACGAAGTCAGCTCACAATCCGGTCTAACCTCCTAAAATGCCCTTATAGGGCGAGATGGAGGGGTGGGTCGCCATCGTGTCGCCCACCAACACTTGGAGGACCGCGTGACCACCCAGGACAGGCCCATCGCGCAGAGTTACGGCGTCTATTCCGAGGTCGGCCGGTTGCGCAAGGTGCTGGTCTGCGCGCCGGGGCTGGCGCACCGCCGGCTCACCCCCACCAACTCCGACGACCTGCTCTTCGACGACGTCATGTGGGTGGAGAACGCCCAGCGTGACCACGCCGACTTCGTCAACAAACTGCGTGCCCGTGGCGTCGACGTGGTGGAGCTGCACGACCTGCTGGCGCAGACGATGGCCATCCCGGACGCGCGCTCCTGGCTCCTCGACCGCAAGATCGTCGCGAACGAGGTGGGCCTCGGGCTGGTCGACGACACCCGGGCCTTCCTGGAGTCGCTCGACCCCGGGCAACTGGCCGAATACCTGATCGGCGGCCTGGCCACCACGGACCTGCCCGACGACTTCCGGCCCGAGTACGTCGCCCTGGCCCGGGAGGGCACCGGCGCTCGCGAGTACCTGATGCCGCCGCTGCCCAACACCCTCTACACCCGGGACACCACCTGCTGGCTGTACGGCGGGGTCACCCTCAACCCGCTGTTCTGGCCGGCCCGCAAGGACGAGACCCTGCTGATGAAGGCGCTCTACGAATTCCATCCGGACTTCGTGGGCGCCACGGTGTGGTGGGGTGACCCCGAGCGGCAGTGGGGTCAGGCGACGTTCGAGGGCGGCGACATCATGCCGGTCGGCAACGGGGTCGTGCTGATGGGCATGAGCGAACGCACCTCCCGCCAGGCGATCACGCAGGTCGCCGCGGCCCTGTTCGAGAAGGGCGCCGCCGACCACGTCGTCGTCGCGGGCATGCCGAAGCTGCGGGCGGCGATGCACCTCGACACCGTGTTCACCTTCGCCGACCGCGACGTGGTCACCCTGTATCCGACCATCATGGACGGCGTCCACACGTTCTCGCTGCGGCCGGCCGACCGGGCGCCCGGCGTCGACATCGTCGACCACGGCTCCCGGCCCTTCGTCGACGTCGTCGCGCAGGCCCTGGGCCTGCCGGGGCTGCGGGTCATCGCCACCGGCGGAGACGTGTACGCCTCCGAGCGCCAGCAGTGGGACAGCGGCAACAACGCGGTCGCCCTCGAACCCGGGGTGGTGTTCACCTACGACCGCAACACCCAGACGAACACGCTGCTGCGCAAGGCGGGCGTGGAGGTCATCGAGATCGTCGGCGCGGAGCTCGGCCGGGGACGTGGCGGAGGCCACTGCATGACGTGCCCGATCATCCGCGAACCGGTGTCGTTCTAGGGAGCTTTGACAGAGGATGAACAGGTGACTGTCGACAACGGCTACCGCATCGAGCGCGACACCATGGGCGAGGTCCGGGTCCCCGCCGACGCCCTGTGGCGGGCGCAGACCCAGCGGGCGGTGGAGAACTTCCCGATCTCCGGACGCGGGCTGGAACCCGCGCACATCCACGCCCTGGCCCGGATCAAGGGGGCGGCGGCGCAGGCCAACGCGGCTCTGGGCGTACTCGAAGAAGATCTTGCCAAGGCCGTCGAGATCGCCGCCGCGCAGGTGGCGGACGGCGGCCACGACGACCAGTTCCCGATCGACGTGTTCCAGACCGGCTCGGGGACCTCCTCGAACATGAACGCCAACGAGGTGATCGCCACCCTCGCGGCCCGCGAGCTGGGCCGCCCGGTGCACCCGAACGACCACGTCAACGCGTCGCAGTCCAGCAACGACGTCTTCCCGTCCTCGATCCATCTGGCCGCCACCGAGGCCATCACCAGCAACCTCATCCCGGCGCTCGACCACCTTGCGGCCGCGCTCAACGCGAAGGCCGCCGACTGGGCCGAGGTGGTCAAGAGCGGCCGCACGCACCTCATGGACGCCACGCCGGTCACCCTGGGTCAGGAGTTCTCCGGGTACGCGGCGCAGGTGCAGAACGGCATCGACCGCCTCACCGACACGCTGCCCCGGCTCGGTGAGCTGCCGCTGGGCGGCACCGCGGTCGGCACCGGGGTGAACACTCCGCCCGGCTTCGCCCCGGCGGTCATCGACCGGCTGCGCGAGGCGACCGGCCTGCCGCTGTCCGAGGCCCGCAACCACTTCGAGGCCCAGGGCGCCCGGGACGCCCTCGTGGAGGCGTCCGGCCAGCTCCGGGTCGTCGCGGTCAGCCTGTACAAGATCGTCAACGACATCCGGTGGATGGGGTCCGGGCCCCGCGCCGGGCTGCGCGAGCTGCGCCTGCCCGACCTGCAACCCGGCTCGTCGATCATGCCCGGCAAGGTGAACCCGGTGGTGCCCGAGTCCGTCCGGCAGGTCTGCGCGCAGGTCATCGGCAACGACGCGGCGGTCGCGTTCGCGGGCACCCAGGGCGACTTCGAACTCAACGTGATGCTCCCGGTGATGGGGCGCAACCTGCTCGAATCCATCCGGCTGCTGGCCGCGGCGGCCCGCATGCTGGCCGACCGGTGCGTGGCCGGCCTGGAGGCCAACGTCGAGATCGCCCGCGGTTACGCCGAGGGATCACCGTCGATCGTCACCCCGCTCAACCGCTACCTCGGTTACGACGAGGCCGCCGCGATCGCCAAGCAGGCCCTGGCGACCGGACGGTCGATCCGCGAGGTAGTCGTCGAACGCGGTCACGTCGAGGCCGGGCGGGTCACCGAGCAGCAGCTGGACGAGGCTCTGGACGTGCTCCGGATGACCCGTCCCTGACCCCTGGGACGGGCGGCAAACCGTTCGCCGCCCTCGGTACCCTTGTACGGTGACGCTGCGCTTGTACGACACCGCGACCCGATCGGTCCGGGACTTCGTCCCGATGAGGCCCGGTCAGGTGGGGATCTACCTGTGCGGTCTCACGGTGCAGTCGATCCCGCACATCGGCCACCTCCGCAGCGGCGTCAACTACGACATCCTGCGCCGCTGGTTCCAGCACTCCGGGTTCGACGTCACGTTCATCCGCAACATCACGGACGTCGACGACAAGATCCTGGACAAGGCCGTCGAGCAGGGCCGGCCGTTCTGGTCCATCGCGTTCGCCAACGAGCTGGTGCTGGCCGCCAACTACCGGTCGCTGAACGTGCTGGAGCCGACGTACGAGCCGCGGGCCACCGGCCACATCACCGAGATGCACGAGCTGATCCAGGAGCTGATCTCGGGCGGGCACGCGTACCCGGCCGCCGGGGGCAACGGCGACGTGTACTTCGACGTGCCGTCCTATCCGGAGTACGGGGCGCTGAGCGGGCAGCGCCCCGAGGACATGCGGGCCCCCGCCGACGGTGGCGAGCCGGACAAGCGCGACTTCCGCGACTTCGCCCTGTGGAAGGGCGTCAAGCCGCAGGAGCCCGCCGACGCCGCCTGGTGGTCCCCGTGGGGCCCCGGCCGTCCCGGCTGGCACATCGAGTGCTCCGCGATGGCCCGGCGCTACCTGGGGCCTGAGTTCGACATCCACGGCGGCGGGCTCGACCTGACCTTCCCGCACCACGAGAACGAGATCGCCCAGTCGCGTGCGGCCGGGCTCGGCTTCGCCCGGTACTGGGTGCACCACGCGCTGCTCAACCTCGGCGAGGCCAAGATGAGCAAGTCGCTGGGCAACGTCATCGACCTCGACGCGGTGCTGACCATGGGCATCCGGCCCGTCGAGCTGCGCTACTACCTGGGCAGCCCGCACTACCGTTCGCGGATCGACTACTCCGACGAGGCGCTGCGCGAGGCCGCGACGGCGTACCGGCGGATCGAGGGCTTCGTGACCCGCGCCGTCGAGATCGCCGGGGCCGGGGAGCCGGGCCCGGTGCCGGACGCGTTCGCCGCCGCCATGAACGACGACCTCAACACCTCGGCCGCGCTGGCCGTCGTGCACGACACGATCCGCGAGGGCAACACGGCCCTGGCGGGGGGCGACCAGGCGGGCGTCTCGACCACGCTGGCCGCCGTCCGCGCGATGCTCGGGGTGCTCGGCCTCGACCCGCTGGACGCGGCGTGGGGCGGCGCCGAGCGCGACGGCGACCTCAAGCCCGTGGTGGACGCGCTCGTGGCGTTGGCCCTGGAGCAGCGGGCGCAGGCCCGCACACGTAAGGACTGGGCGGCCGCCGACGCGGTCCGCGAACAGCTCAAGCACGCCGGTATCCAGGTGGAGGACACTCCTGCGGGGCCGCGCTGGACCGTAGGGGAGCACCACTGATGCCGGGCAACTCGAGCAACCGAAGCCGTCGCGTGACCTCGAAGAAGGGCGCGCCGACGGGCTCGGGCGGCAAGAACCGCAGCGGGCTCAAGGGCCGCGGCAAGACCCTGCCCGCCGACGAGCGGCCGTGGCACAAGGGGTACTCCGGCACCGAGAAGCTGCCGGAGAAGACCGCCCGCAAGCAGGACAAGGAACGCCGCGCCGCGGCCGCCGAGGGGCGCGCCCCGAAGGTCGGCGTCCCCGGCACCAAGGACACCACCTGGGGCAAGGGCTGGAAGGGCACCGGCAAGCCGACGGCGCGCGGCGGCAAGGTGCCGCACCACCGCGGTCCCCGGATCGCCCCCGGGCGCCGCTCCAACCCCACCAAGGAAGGCCCCGAGCTGCTGCTCGGGCGCAACCCCGTGGTCGAGGCGCTGCGCGCCGACATCCCCGCCACCGCGCTGTACGTGGCGCAGGGCATCGACATCGACGAGCGGATCACCGAGATCGTCCGTACCTCGGGCGACCGGGGCATCCCGATCCTGGAGATCAGCCGCCTCGAACTGGACCGGATGACCGGCGGGGTGCTGCACCAGGGCGTCGGGCTGCAGGTGCCCCCGTTCGCGTACGAGCAGTTCGACGACCTGGTCGCGGCCGCCATGGAGCAGACCGCCCCGCTGCTCGTCGCGCTGGACGGCGTCACCGACCCGCGCAACCTGGGCGCGGTCATCCGCTCCGTGGCCGCGTTCGGCGGGCACGGCGTGTTCCTGCCGGAGCGGCGCGCCGCGGGCATCACCGCCACCGCGTGGCGCACCAGCGCGGGCGCGGCCGCCCGGGTGCCGGTGTCCCAGGTCGTCAACCTGACCCGGGCCATCAAGGCGTGCCAGCAGGCGGGCTTCACCGCGATCGGGCTGGATGCGGACGGCGACACCGACCTCTACCAGCTGGAGGCCGCGGTCGGCCCGCTGCTGGTCGTGGTCGGCTCCGAGGGGCGTGGCCTGTCCCGGCTCGTCGGCCAGACCTGCGACCTGCGCGTGGGCATCCCGATGGCCTCCACGGTGGAGTCGCTGAACGCCAGCGTCGCCGCCGCGGTCACGCTCGCCGAGGTGGCCCGCCGCCGCACGTACGGCTGAGCCCCCGCCGCCGGGCGGCGACCCGTAGCATGACGGGCCGGTTGCACGGCGGCGGAGGAGCAGCATGACCGGTCCCGACTTCACCCGGGGTGTCGAACCCGGCACCCAGCAGGGTGCCGAGCCGAGTTACGCCGAGCCGGTCGACCCGTGCTGCTGGCCATCGCCCGCGACCCCACCGCCCGGCTACGTGGGCCTCCGCCGGGGCGGGGATCGTCGCCGACCCCGTACACCAGGCCCTCCCGGCGACCTCGCCGACCTGGCCGGACCCGACCGCGGACGGCGAGCCGACGGGGCGCGACGGCCGGGTTCCGGCGTACCGGAAGAGGATGTTCTGGGTCGTGGCCGCCGCCTCGGCGGTCGTGCTCGGCGTGGCCGCCACCCTGGCCGTGGTGTTCTGGCCGAAGTACCCGGCGCTGGCTTTCCAGCCGCTCGCCGACCCCTCGCGGGTGGCCCCGGCCGTTCCCATCACGTCCCGCTTCGCCGCCGCCACCGTGCGCGGCGACCGGGCCTACTTCGCGAGCGTCTCGGATGACGGGACCCTCGGCGTCGTGGCCGCCGACACCGGCACCGGCGAGCGGCTGTGGGGCAACCCCGCGGCGGGCGACGCCGACGACTGGCAGCAGCTGGTGGCGTTGCCGGACGCGGTGGTCGCCGTGTCCGCCGAAGACGACGACCGCCGCCGGATGGTGCTGCTCGACCCGGGCTCGGGCAAGCCGCTGTGGGACCGCGTCATCGGCGACGACGACACCCTGCTCTACGCCGAGGACACCGTGGTGCTGGTGGACCGCGAGGAGGACCGGCTCCTCGGCCTGGACGTGCGCGGCCAGGGCCGGGTCCGCTGGGAACTGAAGGATCCCGGTTCCTTGTCCGGGTCGCGGACCACGACCGTGCTGGCCGCCACCACGCCCGAAGATCTGGCGGCCCCCACCTCCGCCAAGGGCGCACCGTTCGCCGAGCCGCTCGACGACGACCGGCGCATCGTGCAGATCGGCGCGGACCGCTCGGCCCGGGTCATCGACGCCAGGACCGGCGCGGTGCTGGTGCCGCCCCGGCAGAGCGTGGCCGACCCCGACGACCCCGTGGTCGCCCACGACGGCACGCTGGTGGTGGCCGAGTCGGACAACGCCCGCCGGATCGTCGCGTACGACCTGGCAAAGCTGGGCGAACCGCGGGTGCTCTACACGGCGCCGGACGACAACACCCGGTTCGAGCACCTCACCCCGTGCGGCACCGACCGGGTCTGCGCCGTGCAGACGACCAGTTCCGACGCCAAGACCGCCCAGGTGGTGGCCGTGGACGTGGCCGAGGGCGGGCGCCGGTGGGCGTGGCCGCTGCCCGACACGAACAACCTCGTGCCCGTGGGCGACTCGCTGCTGGCCGCGCAGAACACCACGCCCGCGAAGGTCAGCCTGCTCGGCGCGGACGGGACGGTCCGCTGGACCCGCGACGGCGTGGCCGCCCGCCTTGACGGCGGCAACCTGCTGCGCTTCGCCAAGCCCCTGTCGACCTACACGGACGACCCGTCGGTGGCCGGGGAACACCTCGGCGACGACGCCGTCGAGCTGGGCCCGCTCAGCGGCGTACGGCCGGCGACCTGCGCCTGGAACACCGCGGTGCTGGCCTGCGTGGCCGACGAGGACTTCGTGCTGCGGCGCTTCGCGGGCTGAAGACGACGAAGGCCGGCCCCGTGCGGGGCCGGCCTTCACCGCGGATCAGGAGATGCGTACGCCCGTGGTGGCGTTGAAGACGTGCACGTTCTCCGGCTGCGGCCGGATGAACACGGTCTCGCCCATCGTCGGCATGCTCCGCCGGTCCGTGCGGACGACGAAGCGCTCCGAGCCGCCGTCCAGGGCCGCGTGGCCGTACACGTTGGCGTCCGAGCCGAGGTCCTCGACGAGGTCCACGACGATCGGCATGCCGCCCGCGGTCGGCGACACCAGCTCCGTGGCCTCCGGCCGGAAGCCGATGGTGACCTTGGCGTCGCCGCTGCTGCGCGCGGCCGCGACCTGCTCGCGGGACAGCGGCAGCAGCATCGGGCCGAAGGCCGCGCCCGACTCGGTCAGCGGCACGGTCTTGATGTTCATCGCCGGGGAGCCGATGAAGCCCGCCACGAAGACGTTGCCCGGGGTGTCGTACAGGGCGCGCGGGGTGTCGCACTGCTGCAGCACACCGTCGAGCATGACCGCCACCCGGTGGCCCATCGTCATGGCCTCGACCTGGTCGTGGGTCACGTACACGGTCGTGATGCCGAGCTTGGCCTGCAGCGTGGCGATCTGCGAACGGGTCTGCACGCGCAGCTTGGCGTCGAGGTTCGACAGCGGCTCGTCCATGAGGAAGACCTGCGGCTCCCGCACGATGGCCCGGCCCATGGCGACGCGCTGACGCTGGCCGCCGGAGAGCGCCTTCGGCTTGCGGCTGAGGTACTCGTCCAGCTGCAGCAGCGCCGCGGCCTCCTTGACCCGGCGGTCGATCTCCGACTTGGGGGTCTTGCGGAGCTTCAGGGCGAACGCCATGTTCTCGTACACCGACATGTGCGGGTACAGAGCGTAGTTCTGGAAGACCATCGCGATGTCGCGGGACTTCGGGGGGAGGTTGGTGACGTCCTTGCCCTCGATGAGGATCCGCCCGCGGTCGACATCCTCAAGGCCGGCGAGCATGCGCAGGCTGGTGGACTTGCCACAACCCGAGGGGCCGACGAGGACCAGGAACTCGCCGTCGCCGATCTCGAGGTTGAGCTCGTTGACCGCGGGGCGCTCCTGACCGGGATAGATCCGGGAGGCCTTGTCATAGGTGACCGTAGCCATGATGAAGTGCTTCCTTTCCACCGGCAGGAACGTGCCGGACGATCCGAGTGGAGGAACGAGAGCCCACTTCGCCCTAAGGTGAGGCAGGCTCGTGCCCGTCACGGTAGGTCATATTCATCCGCCTGCCAAGGTCCAGCGCCACCAGGTGGACGTGTGGGCGGGCAGGTCGCGGCCCCGGGACGGGGGTGGCGGCGGTGGGAGCGGTTATGCTTCAGGGCGCATGCCCCTGTAGCTCAGTTGGCCAGAGCACCCGCCTTGTAAGCGGGATGTCGTCGGTTCGATTCCGACCGGGGGCTCCACCTCTATCAGCGCAAGCAGCGGCACCGATCCCTCAGTGCCTGCTGTCGTCCCTCAGTGCCTGCTGTCGTCTCGGTTCGCTCCGGAGTCGCCGTTCGGTGGGTCCGTAGCGTCGCCGTTCGTGTTCTCCTGGTCAGGCGCAGGGCAGGGCAACCGCCGTTCCTTAGCTACTTGGGTACCTGATGTGACTACACCCGTTAGTTGGCCCACCGCACGCCTTCGGAGCTGGCCCGCTGGACGAGACTGCAACGGCTGGTTGGCCCGTTCTGCCGGAGCATGTGGGCCACTTCGTGGTCGTTCAGGCCCTGGTCGTGGCTGGTGATCGTGACGAGCGAATCGAGGAGGCCCTCTTCAACTGGACCCCGCCCCCGGGACGCGGGCGGCCGAAGTATCGGTGACAAAGAGTCGCGGAAGTGCTCGCGCACCTCATCCAAGGACGCGCTCAACTGGCCGAGATGAGGGCGTCGGATGGGCCGATACTGCTGGCGCGTCAAGGGTGCCGGTCGGCGGTGATGCGGTTCGTGCCGATGTAATCCGACTGTGGTTAGCGGACATCGAAGGGGCGTAGGTAACCCCGGAGGTAGCGGATGGCACAGGAACCGAACCGGACCAACGACAGCTGGTGGAGCGGCTGTATCGGGACCACTACGGCGTCGTTCCGCGGTATCTGCTCCGGCGGGTCGATCCGCCCACCGCGGAGGACATGCAAGCGGAGACCTTTCTCGTGGCGTGGCGACGGCCGGATTCGTTGCCGGCCCGGGGGCGGGCTGGCTGTGCGGGGATCGCCCGCAGGGTGAGGACCTGAGCGGCGGCGGGCTGACCTGGACGTGACGCTGTTCAGGCCGCCGTCGTGGTCAGCTCACGGTACTCGGCGGGCAGCTGGGACAGTGCGTGCCGCAGGTGCGCGCCGTCGGTCGTCTGGCTGAGCGTGGTCAGCACCACCCGGACACCGCGTGTGACCTCCTCTTCCTTGAGGCCCGTGCGCCGGCTCAGCTCGCGGACGAAGTCGTCCAGCGGCACTGGATGCGCTCCGCCGTCGTGCCGCGGGGGTAGGTTGCCGGCCAAGTCCTCCGGAAGGTTGAGCGCAAGCTCACGGAGTTCGCCGCCGCTGAGCTGTTTGCCTACCTCCTCCAGCGTGCCGCGGATGAGGTCCGCGGCCTCTTCCTTGGCCAGGCCGGCCTGGTCCGCCACCACCGCGGCGAGTGCCCGCTCGTCCATCGTCGTCCCCCTCGTGGACTCAGTCCGCATCCGGATCTTGCTGCGTCAGGTCGTATTGCGCAGGTATTCCGCCACCAGCTGGTGCTTCTTGTCCCGTGCCTTGGCGGCCTTCTCGGCCGGGGTCTCCTGGGCGATGTCCGTCTTCGCCGAGCGGACCACCTCGTCCTTGTTGCGGTACTCGACGGGCGGCATGCCGCGCAGCGCCTTGAGCACCTCGATCGGCGCGCCCTCGCGTTCGGCCTCCTGGACGATCTCGTCCCTGGCCGCCGGATAGTCCAGTTCGTTGAGGTACCGCAGTACTTCGTCAACAGTGGTCATAATGCGCATTTACCCAGCGACGGTGGCCCCGAACATGCGGCACCCGGCAGGGTCGACGACGGGCTTCCTCGGACGCGATGCGCAGGGCGTCCAGCGTGCCGCGCCGGTGCGCCTCCGCCGTCTCGATGTCGACGTATCGGAGCGGGGCCGCGCGTGATCCGCAAGCCGCACACCACACCGGTGGACCACGCGGCGACGACGAAGATCACGCCGTACTCGCGCGCGGACAGCCGGTACCCACCGCGTCACTCTCTGTGGTGGGAGGAGGTCGAGTCCGGGAGCGAGTTGAGCAGTACGACGATCGGCGTCGACCAGCGGCGTGTGCGACGGTCGGGTGGCCTGCACGAGGCGTTCACCCGACATCGATTGGCGCCGTGTTGGTGGTTGTCGCGGGCGTTGGAGGTCTACGCAGCATGGTTTCGGTGGGGATCACCGGAAACGCCGCAAGATCACGTACACAGACATGCCGGATATGGGTGTTACCGATCGGCGGCAGTCGGCGTACGGACGACCATGCGGATCCTGATTGGACGGACCTGCCCTCCGGTGGGCGGGGCATCGGGAATGTGCGTGGCTGACTACGATCCAGTCATGAGTACGGAGGCCCCGCGTGACGCCGCCGCGAGGCGATCCGTGTTGTCTCGGCTCCGCGAAGGGCTGGCCCAGAACGGCGACGACGCCCGCCCCCACTTCGTGGTCTGCGGTTCGGACGCGCTGGTCTACACGCTCGCCGAGGAGTTGGCGAACTCCGGCCACCGGATCCGGCTGACGGTCATCGCGCCCACCCGGCTGCGGTCGGACGTCCCCGACCTCGGCCAGGTGCGCAACATCAAGGTGATGCGGGCGGACCGGCTCGACGAGCGGACGTTCCGGGCGGCGGGGCTGTCCGGGGCGACCGCGCTGGCGCTGGTGATGCCGGACGACGTGGTCAACCTGCATGCGGCGCTGTGCGCCCAGGCCGTCGAGCCCGACCTGCGGCTGGTCATCCGCATGTTCAACTCCGGTCTCGGGTACGGCGTCAGCGGCCTGTTCGCCGACTGCGCGGTGCTGTCCGACGCGGCGATGGCCGCCCCGGCGTTCGTGGCGGCGGCGCTCGGCGAGGTGGCGCCGACCTACTTCCGGCACGCCGGCCGCACGCTGTACCTGGCGCGGCGGGCCGACGTACACGAACGGCATGTGGTGTGTGCCCTGACCGCGACCGACGGCAAAGGGCAGGTGGCCGTGCTGCCGGCCGAGCCGTCGCTCGCCGAGGCGCGGCCGGAGGATCTGGTCCTCGCCGAGGCCACCGGGCGCCCGGCCGGTGACGCCGTGGCCGCGCAGCGGCTGGTGCGGGCGCGCCGCCGCCGGTGGCCGTTCGTGGCGATCGGGCGGGCCGTGCGCGGTGCGGTGAGCCGCAAGCTGGGCATCGCGGTGCTGATCACGCTGGCGGTCACGCTGATCGCGGGTGCGGCGCTGGCCCACTCCGACCACGTGCACGGGTTCTGGCGCTCGCTGTACGTCACGTTGCTCACCGCGGTCGGCTCCTCCGATGTGGAGGAGAACCGGGGCGCGGTCGCTCAGGCCGCCCAGCTCGTGCTGACCATCGCCGGGCTGGCGCTGTTGCCGCTGATCACCGCGGCGGTGGTGGAGAGCATGGTCAACGCGCGGCTCGCCCTGTCCAACGGCCGGACCCACCATCCGCACACGGACCACATCGTGCTGGTCGGCCTCGGCAACGTGGGCACGCGGGTGCTGCGGCAGCTCAAGGACTTCGGGCTGGACGTAGTCGCGATCGACCGCAACGCCGACGCGCGCGGCGCGAAGATCGCCCAGCGGCTGGGGGTGCCGTTCATCGTCGGGGACGCGGGGCTGGAGGAGACGCTGCGCGCCGCGTCCGTCCAGACGTGCAAGGCGCTCGTGGTCGTCTCCACCGACGACGTGACGAACCTGCAGGCCGCCCTGAACGCCCGGGTGCTGCGCGAGGACCTGCGGGTGGTGTTGCGGCTGTTCGACGACGACTTCGCGCGGCGGGTGCAGGGCGCCTTCGCGATCAACACGTCGCGCAGCGTGTCCCGGCTGGTGGCGCCCGCGTTCGCGGCCGCCATGCTGGAACGCGACGTGAAGGCCACCCTGCCGGTCGACCGGCACGCCCTGCTGGTCGCGGAGGTTACGGTGGCCGCGGGGGCGCCGCTGGCGGGCCGGGCGCTGCGGCTTGCGGACCGGCCTTTGAGCGTACGGGTGCTCGGCCTGTCGCGGCCCGGCTCGCAGGGGGTGAACTGGCGCCCGGACCCGGCGCACCAGCTCGTCGCGGGTGACCGGCTGCTCGTGGTGGCCCGGCGCGCGGGGCTGCGGGCGCTGGCCGAGCAGGCCGCACCGCCCCCGCCGCCGCTGGAGCAGACCCGCCTCGACGCGGCCCACTAGGCCGCCGCGCCGGTCAGCGGTCCGGGTCGCGGCGCAGGAGCACCTCCACGCCGTCGAGCAGGCGATCGAGGCCGAAGCGGAAGGAACGGTCCGGGTCGCCGACCGCGTTGTACTCCTGCCCGGCCGCCGTCCCGACCCGCTCGCCGATCGGGTACGCGCCGGGCGGCATCACCCGCTCGAGGATCGGCGCGTTGGCGGCCCACCACTCGGCGTCCGAGATGCCGGACTGTTGCGCCGTACGCCGTGCGTTGACCGACGTCCGTGCGGCGCCGGCCGTGAAGTCGCTGAGCGTCGTGATCACCTGGTCCATTTCGAGATCGGTGAGGCCGGTGCCGTCGATGGCCGCGAGCTGCCATTCGTACAGGGCGCAGCCGTTCGGGCCGATCCAGGGTCGGCTGTTGTTCTCGACCTGCAGCAGCCACGGGTGCCGGTGGAAGTCGTCCCACATGTGCCGGGCCACCCCGGCGAGGCGCTGGCGCGGTGATCCCTCGTGGGGCGGGTGTTCCCGCTCGCCGATGACCTCGTCGACCATCAGGCCGATCAGCTCGGAGCGCCCGGGAACGTACGTGTAGACCGACATGAGCTTGAGTCCGAGGCGGTCGGCGACCTTGCGCATCGAGAACGCCGGCAGCCCGTCGGCGTCGGCGACCGCGATCCCCGCCTGGATCACCTCGTCGACGCTGACGCGTTGCTTCGGCCCCCGGGTGCCCTGCGGTGTGCCCAGTGTGCGCCGCCACAGCAGGCCGAGCGTGCGGTCGAGGTCCCGGTTTTCCATGTGCGGAGATTACCCCGTGGGGTGTACGGTATTTCCCGCAGCATTTTCCGTAAGGTATACGGAGTTAGGAGCGGCGGTGGCCATCAACCACACTCTGATCGCGGACGGACTTCGCAAAAGGTACGGCGACGTATTCGCCCTGGACGGCTTCGACCTGCGGGTGCCGCCCGGGGTCATCCACGGACTGCTCGGCCCCAACGGCGCGGGCAAGACCACCGCGATCAAGGCCCTGGCCACCTTGATCGACGTCGACTCCGGCAGCGCCAGCGTCGCCGGGTTCGATCTGCGCACCCAGGCCGGGCAGGTCCGGCGGCGCATCGGCCTGGTCGGCCAGAACGCCGCCGTCGACGAGATCCTCGGCGGCCGGCAGAACCTGGTGATGTTCGGGCGGCTCTACGGCCTCCGCAAGGCGGCCGCGCGGGCCCGCGCCGACCAGCTGCTCGACACGTTCGGGCTCACCAAGGCCGCCGATCGGGCGGTCTCCACCTACAGCGGCGGCATGCGCCGCCGGCTCGACATCGCCGCCGGTCTCATCCCGACCCCGGCGGTGCTGTTCCTCGACGAGCCGACCACCGGGCTCGATCCCCGCGCCCGCAACGAGGTCTGGAACAGCATCCGGGAGACCGCCGCGCGCGGCACCACGGTGCTGCTCACCACCCAGTACCTCGACGAGGCCGACCAGCTGGCGGCGGAGATCACCGTGATGAACCACGGGAAGGTCATCGCTGGCGGCCCACCCGACGTGCTCAAACGCCAGGTCGGCGGTGACCGCGTCACCGTCACCGTCGCGCCGCGCGACCCGCTGGACGAGGTGGCGCGGCGGCTGTCGGCGGCCGTCGGCGAGCCCGCCGTGACCGACGCCGACACCCGTGGCGTCACCGTCGAGCTGCGCACCGGCGTGACCGGACTGGCGGGCGTCGTCCGCGCCCTGGACGAACTGGCCGTCACCCCCGAGGACCTCGTGCTGCGGCGTCCGACCCTCGACGAGGTGTTCCTCAACCTGACCGACCAGGAGGCGACGGCCCGATGACGACCCTGCACGCCGGCTGGGTCATCACCCAGCGCAGCCTGGCCCACTGGGCCCGTCAGCCCTGGGGACCGATCTTCAACCTGCTCTTCTCGATCATGCTGCTGCTCGTCTTCGGCTTCCTGTTCGGCGGCGCGATCACCGTCCCCGGCGGCGGCGACTACATCACCTTCCTGCTGCCCGGCATGCTGGCGCTCAGCATGATGTTCGGCGTGGAGTCCACCGCCCGCGCGATGGCCGACGACGCCCGCAAGGGCATCACCGACCGGTTCCGCTCGATGCCGCTCGGCAGTGCCGCCGTGGCGCTGGGCCGCGTCGGTGCCGATCTCGCCAACTCCGCGGTGGAACTGCTCGTACTGATGCTGGGTGGACTGCTGATCGGGTGGCGGATCACCGCCGACCCGGCCTCGGCGGCCCTCGCGGTGTTCCTGCTGTTGTTCCTGCGGTTCGCGATGCTCTGGATCGGGATCTTCGTGGGCCTCAGCTTCCCGGGCGAGGGCGCGACCGCGGCGGTGCAGGTCCTCGTCTGGCCGATCGGGTTCCTGTCCACCGCCATCGTCTCCGCCGAGACGATGCCCGGCTGGCTCGGCGCGATCGCCGCCTGGAACCCGCTGTCCGCGACCGCGACCGCCGCGCGTCAACTGTTCGGCAACCCGACCGGCATCACCGAAGGAGTTCTGGCCGACGGCGCGGTGTGGCTGGCCCTCGCGTGGCCGCTGCTGCTCACCGCGGTCTTCATCCCGCTGTCCGCACGGGCCTACCGCAGGCTGCGCGGCTGACGAAGGCTCACCCGGCGGCGGCCCGGCGCGCTCAGCCCGGGACGCCGCCGAGTGAGCCGACCTCGACACCCAGCACGGCCTGCTCGTCGGGCTTCTTGACCAGCACGTCCGTCAGGTACGACTGCACGGCGGGGGCCATGCCGACGTCGCGGTCGGCCCGTTCCGACAGCAGCCACTTGTGCTCGATGATCTGCGCGAAGATCTCCTGCGGCTCCAGCTTGCGGCGCAGGTGCGCGGGCACCGCCCGGACCACCGGCTCGAACACCTCGGTCAGCCAGCGGTGCGCGGCCTGCTGCTCGTCGACCAGATCGCTCTCGGCCCGGTACGCGTCCAGGTCGTTGAGCAGCGTACGGGCCTGGTTCTCCTCCGCGTCCAGGCCGGTCAGCCGCAGCAGCCGCCGGGTGTGGTAGCCCGCGTCGACCACCTTCGGGCGCACCCGGTAGCCGCCGTCCACCGTGGACATGGCCACCTCGGCGACGTCGAAACCCATCTCGTTGAGGCGGCGGATCCGGCGTTCGATGTTGTGCCGGGCGTCGCGCGGCACCTCCTGCTCGTACGTGACCTCGTGCCACAGGCGCTCGTAGCGGGCCACGATGTCGTCGACCACCGCCTCCGGGTCGATCGAGGGGTGCAGCAGCGCGGCGGCCTGCAGGTCGAGGGACTCGCCGAAGATGTTGAGCCGCAGCACCTCGATGTCCTCCAGCCGCTGCCCCTCGCTCAGCCTCGGGTACAGGCTGCCCGTCTCCGCGTCCACCAGGTACGCGGCGAACGCACCGGCGTCGCGCCGGAACAGCGTGTTGGACAGCGAGCAGTCGCCCCACGCGAAGCCGGTCAGGTGCATCCGCACGATCAGCGCGGCCAGCGCGTCCAGCAGCCGGTTCAGCGTCTCCGGGCGCAGCGTGTGCGAGAACAGCGCCCGGTACGGCAGTGAGAACTGCAGGTGCTGGGTGATCAGCACGCTTTCCAGCGGCTCACCGTCGGCGGTCTGCCGGTCCGTGACCACGGCGACCGCCCGTACCGCCGGGAAGTCGATCCGCTCCAGGGCGCGCAGCAGGTCGTACTCCTTCTCGGCGATGCGCTCGCGGGTCTCCTTCAGCGCGTACACGGTGTCGTTGAGTTTGACGAAGCGCACGATGTGCCGCGAGATGCCCTGGGGGAGCGCGACCAGGTGATCCGCCGGCCACTGCTCCAGCGGGACCCCCCACGGCAGGTCCAGCAGCGCCGGGTCGACGAGGGCGGACGTGATGCGCACGCACCCAGTCTGCACGGACGTGGCGGCGCGTCGCGGTCGCACGTGGTTCGTTACACAGCCCGGACAGCCAAGTTGGTTCATATGTCGCCGATGTGACCCGAGTGGCGGGAGTGGTATGCGACGCACGACGAGCATCCTCATCGGGGTGCTCGCGGCCGTGACCCTGGTCCTCGCCGGGGCGGCCCTGGCCTGGACGCGCCAGGCCGGCACCGGCCAAACCGTCGGCACGTGGCACGACGCCCCCGCGGGCGCGCCCACCCCGGTGGCGAGGCAGCGGCCGGTCGCCGCGCCGCACGGCTACACGCGGGTCGGTGACCTGGTCCGGGTGGACCGCCGCCTCGGGTACGCCGCGCCGGCGATCCTGCGCCATCCCGGCGCGACGTACGTGAAGCCGCACTTCAGCCGGGTTGACCTGAGCCCCGGGGACTACGTCGTCGTCGCCAGCCCGGACGGCGCGGAGTCCTACCGGTACGACACGTCCGGCGCCACCTGGGCCATGTCGATCACCGGGGACACCGCCGTCGTCCGGCTGCACCGCGGCGGACGCTGGGCCCGCCCCGGCGTCACCGTCGATGTGGTCGCCCGCGGTTTCCGCGCGGCCGAGCAGCGCAGGGTCGCGCAGCCCCAGCTCACCGCGCCGGGGACCACCGGGCGGGAGGAGTCGGTCTGCGGCTCGGACGACAGCACCGAGGCGGCCTGCTACCGCTCCGCCCAACCGGTCGTGTACACCCGGTCCCGGGCCGTCGCCCGGCTGCTGATCAACGGCACCCAGCTGTGCACCGGCTGGCGGGTCGGCGCCCACAACCGGATGTTGACCAACAACCACTGCTTCACCTCGTCGCGGGAGGCGTACCGCACCGAGGTGTGGTTCAACTACGAGTGCGCCAAGTGCGCGGGGGGTGAGGCGCTGCGTCCGGTCAAGGTGTGGGGCGACCGGGTGCTGGCCACCAACCGGGTCTACGACTACACGTTGTTCACCGTCGACGACTTTCCCAGGGTGCAGCGGTTCGGCTACCTGACGTTCGACTCCGCGCGGCCGAGGAAGGGCCAGGAGCTGTACGTCCCGCAGCATCCGGCGGGGGCGCCGAGGAGGATCAGCGGCGGGCTCAAGGAACGGGCCGGGACCTGCGCCGTCGTCGACCCCAGTTACGACGGGTACGCGCGGAACTCGGACGTCGCCTACTACTGCGACACCGCGGGCGGTTCATCCGGCAGCCCGGTGCTGTCCCGGGCGACCAACCGGGTCGTGGCGCTGCACCACTTCGGCGGCTGCCCCAACTCGGGCGTACGCGCGGACCTCATCGCCGCCCGGCTGCGTACCCTCCTCTGACCGGCGCTGGGCTGTGCGGGCTCGTCTGGCTTTCGCTGGGTAGCGTGGGGCGGATGGAGCAGGTAGCGGTGCGTACCCGGGCCCGGCCGGTGACCGGCTGGTGGCTCGACGCCGCCCTGCTGGCGGGCTTCGTCGCGCTGACCTTCGCGCTGGCTCGCGGGCACCTGCTGGCGCTGGACGAGGCGATCGCCGACTGGGCGCTGGCGCACCAGCCCGCCGCGCTGTACTGGCCCGCCCGGGTGCTGAACTACCTCGGCCAGGGCGGTCAGGTGCTCATGCCGGTCACGGTGCTGCTGATGGTGCTGCTCATCCGGCGGACCCGGTCCGTGCGGCCCGTGCTGGTGTTCCTGAGCGCGTTCGTGCTCATGTACCTCACGGTCGGGCCGCTGAAGGTGTGGCTGGACCGGGCGGCGCCGAAGTTCGAGGGCCCGGACCGGGCGGTGCTGTTCAACCCGTACGCGTCCGGGTTCAAGGCGTTGAGCTACCCCTCCGGCCACGTCGCCAACGCCCTGGTCTGGTACGCCGCCATCGCCCTGCTGGCGGCGGCGCTGCTCCGCGCGTACGGTCGTGAACTCCCGCCGCGAGCCCTGGTCGCGCTGCGCCTGCTGCCCCCGGTGATCGTCTTCTGTACGACGACCTACCTGGCCTTCCACTGGATCACGGACTCGGTCGCCGGGCTGCTGCTCGGGCTGATCCTGGTCCGCCTGATGGCCCGCGTCCCGTGGGACAGGGTGCCGCTGCCACCGCTGCCCGGCGGAGTCCAGCGCCCCGCCGGACTGGGCTGACCGTTCAGTACAGGTTCAGGTAGAAGACCTCGAAGCCGGCCCCGTACCTGACGCCCAGGCGGCTGCCGGTCTGCCGGGCGAAGCCCTCCAGGAACTCCCCGGAGTCGAAGTCACCGGAACCGAGGCCGCGCAGATAGGCGGCATGCGCCTCCAACGACCGGACGCCCAGCTCGAACGTGTCGGTGGTGTCGACTCCGTGCTTCGCCCGCGGTGAGCCCGCCGCCCACACCTCCCGGACCCCGCCCCACTTCTCCAGGCCCGCGTCGATCTGTTCGCGGAACACCCAGCGGTTGCCCGCGTCGCGGGCGGCGTCGAGGACGGCCCGGCCGGTGACGATGTGGTCGGACATGTTCAGCGCGTCGCCCGCCTCGTCCCAACTGTCGCGGAAGTTGTTGGTGAGCACGATGTCCGGCCGGTGCGTCCGGATCACCCGGCACAGCTCGCGGCGCAGCGCTACGCCGTACTCCAGGACGCCGTCGGGCAGCCGCAGGAAATCGACCTGGGTGACGCCGACGATCGCCGCGGACTCGCGCTGTTCCGTCTCGCGCGCCGGGCCGGCCTCGGCCGGGTCCAGTCCGTCGATGCCGGCCTCGCCGCTGGTGACCAGGACGTAGTTGACCGCCTTGCCCTGACCGGTCCAGCGGGCGACGGCCGCGGCGGCGCCGAACTCCAGGTCGTCGGGGTGCGCCACGATGGCGAGGGCGCGCTGCCAGTCCTCGTTGACGGGCTGGAGCGGGTGGGGCACGGTGGGCGCGTCACCAGTCACCGGTCCATCCTGCTCGACACCACCGGACCGTGGTGGGATCCGCACCGGGGGAGTGTCGGGTCAGTTCACCCAGGCGCCGGCGCGCATCACGCGTTTGACCCGCAGGTCGGCCGAGAGCACGACGAGGTCCGCCCGCAGTCCGGCCTCCAGCGCGCCGAGCTGGTCGGCGAGTCCCAGGGCGCGCGCCGGGGTGGTGGCCGCCATCGCGCACGCGTCCGCCAGGGGAATGCCCGCGGCCACCGCCTGCCGCAGCGCCGCGTCCATGGTCAGCGTGCTGCCCGCGATCGAGCCGTCCCGGGTCAGCCGGGCCACCCGGTCCGCGACGACGACCTCCTGGCCGCCCAGCTCGTACCGGCCGTCCGGCATGCCCGCCGCGTCCATCGCGTCGGTGATCAGGGCGGCGCGGTCCGGGCCGGTCGCGTGCGCGGCGAACGACAGCATCCCCTGGTGCAGGTGGAAGCCGTCCGCGACCAGTTCGCAGACGACGGTGCGCGCGCCGAGCAGGGCCACCACGGGCCCGGGACGGCGGTGGTGGGCGGGCGGCATGCCGTTGAAGACGTGGGTGCCGACGGTCGCTCCGGCGGCCACCCCGGCCAGGGTCTGCTCGTACGTGGCGTCGGTGTGTCCCACCGCGGCGACCACCCCGGCCCCGGCCAGGTACGCGATGGCCTCCAGCGCGCCGGGCAGCTCGGGGGCGATCGTCACCATCCGCACCGCCCCGTCACCGAGCTTCACCAGGTCGGTCAGCTCCTCCAGGGACGGGTCCCGCAGGTACGCCGGGTTCTGCGCCCCGCACCGAGCCCCGGACAGGTACGGCCCTTCGAAGTGGATCCCGGCCACGGTCCCGTCCGCCACGAGTGGCCCGTACGCCACGGTCGCGGCCCGCATCAGCTCGTACGGGGAGCTGACCAGGCTGGCCAGCAGCGTGGTGGTGCCGTGGCCCAGGTGGAACTCGGCCGCGCGCCGGGCGGACCCGACGTCGCCGGTGGTGAAGGTGTGCCCGCCGCCGCCGTGGCAGTGCAGGTCCACGAAGCCGGGCACGACGATGTCGTCGGGGACGTCGGTGGCCGCCTCCACGTCCAGGATCGTGGGGCCGTCGACGCGGACGGTGCCGGGGATCACGGCGCCTGGGCGCACGATCCGTCCGCGTACCTCGGTGATGGTCACGGGCGGTCCGCCAGGGAGTCGAGGGCCAGCAGGGCGGCGCCGAGGCAGCCCGCGGTGTCGCCGAGCGCCGCCCGGGTGAGCCGGGGCATCCGGTGGAATGTGACCCGGGCCGCGCAGGCGGTGCGCAGGGGGGCCAGCAGCGCCTCCCCGGCCTCCGCGAGCCCGCCGCCCAGCACCATCACGCCCGCGTCGAACAGCGCCTGCGCGGTGAGCAGGCCGTCGGCCAGCGCCTCGACGGCGTCCTGCCACACCGCGGCGGCCGGTGCCTGCCCGGCGGCGGCCCGGGTGGCCACGTCGAAGGCCGTGGCGTCGGCGATGCCGGACAGTTCCGCGTACCGGCGGCCGATCGCCGAGGCGGATGCGATGGCTTCCAGGCAGCCGTGGGCCCCGCAGCCGCACCGGGGGCCGCCGGGGCGCACGATCACGTGGCCGATCTCGCCGGCGGCGCCGTGCGCGCCCGCGAAGGTCTGCCCGTCGACGACGTGGGCGGCGGCGATGCCGGTGCCGATCGCGATGAACAGCACGTGCCGTTCGTCGCGGCCCGCGCCGAGGCGGGCTTCGGCGAGGCCGCCGACACGTACGTCGTGGCCGAGCGCGGCGGGCAGGCCGAGCCGTTCGGCGACGAGGTCGCGCAGCGGTACGTCGCGGAAGCCGACGTTGGACGACCACACCGCCGTGCCGGTGGTCTCGTCCACCACCCCGGGCACGGCGACGCCCGCGGCGATCGGGGTGAGCCCGTCGGCGCGGGCGCGGTCGGTGAGCCCGGCGGCGATGTCGAGGATGGTCGTGGTGACGGCCTGGGGGCCGCGGCCGGCCCGGGTGGGGTGCCGCTCGGCGTGGTGCACGGTGCCGTCCGGGCGGACCACCGCGCACTTCATGCCGGTGCCCCCGACGTCCAGCGCGATGACGGCGTCGTCGCTCACGCGGGACCCGTCCTTCGCGAGCGGGAATCCGATGAGCGGCGCCTGCCACGCGTGGGTTCGCTCACGAGGGTTCCGGCCAATCGCGGGCATCCGCTCACGGTAGTGCTGGTCTTCGATGTGTGCGCGCCGCCCTCGTTCACGGGAGGACGACCGAGCGGGACAGGTGGGGTGGCCGGTCCGGGTCGAGTCCCTGGCTGGTGGCCAGCAGCACCGCGACGCGCTGGGCCACCACCAGGTCGGCCATGGGGTCGAGGGGGGCCCGGCCGCCACGCCAGGCGCCGAGGGCCGCGTACCCGCCGTTGTACCGGCTGTGCACGAACGAGGCGCCGGTGGCCTCCACGTCGTCGACGAGTCCGGGTGGGATGTCGCCGAACGCCCAGACGACCCGGCGCGGGGCGGCCAGCGCGATCGGCCCGTGCCGGTAGTCCATGGCGGGGTACGCCTCGGCCCAGTATCCGGCGGCCTCCCGGCACTTCAGCGCGGCCTCCTCGGCGAGGCCGATCGTCCAGCCGCGGCCCAGGAAGGTGATCTGCTCGGCGAGTGCGGGGTGCACCGGCAGCGGAATGCGGACGGCGACCTCGGCGTCGCAGGCGATGTTCTCGATGTCGGTGCCCAGGTGGGCGCGGAGCAGCGCCAGCGCGGTGGTGGCGAAGCGGGTCTGAACGACGGCCAGCTCGTCGGCGAAGTCCAGCGCGATCGTCTCGGCCGCCACGGCGGCCGCGGGCTGGCCGGAGTCGGCGGTGATCACCGTGGTGGGGCAGGTACCCCGCAGGGATTCGAGCAGGTCGAGGACCTCGGTGGTGGTGCCGGAGCGGGTGATCGCGACGACCCGGTCGTAGCGGCGTTCGAGCGGGAACTCCGACGCCTGGAACGCGTCGGTCTCGCCGTGCCCGGCGCGCTCGCGCAGGCCCGCGTACGCCTTGGCCATGAACCACGAGGTGCCGCAGCCGACGACGGCGACGCGCTCGCCGTGCTTGGGCAGGCCGGGGGCGTCGGCCAGTTTGGCGGCCTGACGCCAACAGTCGGGCTGGCTGGCGATCTCCGCCTTGACGTGGGTCATCGCATGTCCTTCACAGGCCGCCGTTTGCGCAGAAGCGTTCGGTACGACGTTCTTTCGAGCGTCATTCTGCGCAGATGCCCGCCTCCGAGGCAATGCACCGAGGGTATTCGCGCAGGTACCCTCTTTGCTTCGTGTCTTTTCGCGCACTAATGTGCACACTCTTATCACGGAACGTGCAGCGGGGAGGCTCGGGTGGACCGGTACGCGCGGTGGAATGCCCTGCTCGAGTTACTGGCCGAGAGCGGGCGGGTGAGCGTCGAGGACGCGGCCGGGCGCCTCGACGTGTCCCAGGCCACGATCCGGCGTGACTTCGACCAGCTGGCCCAGCAGCAGATGATCACCAGGACCCGGGGCGGGGCGGTCGCCAACGGCGTCTCGTACGACCTGCCGCTGCGCTACAAGAGCGCCAAGCACTCGGCGGAGAAGCAGCGGATCGGCGAGGCCGCCGCCAAGCTCGTCGTCCCCGGCACGGTCGTCGGCCTCAACGGCGGCACCACCATGACCGAGGTGGCCCGGGCCCTGGCGGTCCGCCCGGACCTGAACACCAGCGGCGAGGGCGCCCAGCTCACGGTCGTCACGAACGCCCTGAACATCGCCAACGAGCTGCTGGTCCGTTCGCGGATGAAGATCGTGGTGGCCGGGGGTGTGGTGCGCCCGCAGTCCTTCGAGCTGGTCGGCCCGCTCGGCGGCGCGCTGCTCAAGGAGGTCACGCTCGACATCGTGCTGCTCGGCGTCGACGCCCTCGACGTGGAGCTCGGCGCGGCCGCCCATCACGAGGGCGAGGCGGCCATGAACAGCCTCATGGTGGCCCGCGCCAAACGGGTCGTCGTCATCGCCGACTCGTCGAAGCTGGGCGGGCACGCGTTCGCCCGGATCTGCCCGATCGTGAAGGTCGAGACGCTGGTCACCGACTCGGGCGCCCCCGCGTCGGTGGTGCAGCGATTCCACGACGCGGGCGTACACGTCATCTGCGCCTGAGCCGCCCGGGTGGCGAACGTCACCTAGGGTGGCGGCCATCTTTCCATGTGACCGGGAGGTGCGGCGTGACGGCCGTCCTGGAGATAGCGGGTCTGCAGAAGACCTACCGCACCCGCAAGGGGGTACGCCGGGCGCTCGACGGCTTCGACATGGTCGTCGAGGCGGGTCAGGTGCACGGCTTCCTCGGGCCCAACGGGTCGGGCAAGACCACCACCCTGCGTACCCTGCTGGGCCTGATCAAGCCCAACGGCGGCCGGATGACCCTGCTCGGCCGGGAGGTACCCGCCGCCCTGCCCGAGGTCGCGGGCCAGGTGGGCGCCATCGTGGAGAGCCCGCAGTTCTTCGGCAACTTCAGCGCCCGCGACACCCTGTCGCTGCTGGCCGACGCGGGCGGCGTGGAGCGGCACCGGGTCGACGAGGTGCTGGAGCTGGTCGGGCTGAGGGACCGGGCGAAGGACCGGGTCAGGACGTACTCGCTGGGCATGAAGCAGCGGCTGGCGGTCGCGTCCGCGCTGCTCAAGAACCCCCGGCTGCTGATCCTGGACGAGCCCGCCAACGGCCTGGACCCGGGCGGCATCCGGGAGATGCGTACGCTGATGCGCAACCTGGCCGAATCCGGCATGACGGTCGTGCTGTCCAGCCACATCCTCGGCGAGATCCAGCTCATCTGCGACTCGGTGACCATCATCGCGGCGGGCCGCCGGGTCGCCGCCGGTACGGTGGCCGAGGTGCTGGCCCAGCACACCTCCACCGCCGTCCGGGTCCGCCTCGACGCGGCCACGGACGTCCCCACCGCCGCCGAAGTGCTCACGGCAGCCGGGGCGCAGGTCCGGGTCGAGGCCGACCACCTGCTGGTCAGCGGCGTCGAGCGGTCCTCCCTGATCACCCGCGCGCTGGCGGACCGCGAGCTGTACGTCAGCGAGCTGACGCCGGTCACGGCCGACCTGGAGAGTGTCTTCCTTGAACTCACCGGCACCGCGCCGGTGGCGGGTCAGCACCGGCAGGTCGACGACACCGCGCTGACCCCGGCCGGCGAGACCGCCGCCCGCGAGATCACCGTGGGCGAGTTCTCCGTCGGCCAGACGCAGGGTGGGTGGGGACAGTGAGCCTGTATCGCGCGGAGACCCGGCGCCTGATGAAGCGCCGTTTCACGAAGGTGCTGGCCATCGGCTGCCTCGCCATCCTCGCGGCGCTGGCGGTCGGCACGTTCTTCACCAACCAGAAGGTCGGCCCGGCCGCAATCGCCGCGGCCCAGGCCCGCGCCAACGAGGACTACCAGAACGCGCTTCGGGACACCGAGCAGCAGAAGCAGCAATGCGTGGCGGCGCAGGGTACGGAGCGTGCGTCGGACTTCCCGCCGAACTGCGAGGAGATCACCCCGCCGAGCCAGGACGACTTCAGGTACGAGTGGTACATGCCCGCGACCTTCAGCTTCCGGACGAACTTCCCGGAGATGGTGTTGGCGCTGGCGGGAATCCTGGCGATGGGCGCGTTCGTCATCGGAGCGTCCTTCGTGGGCGCCGAGTGGAGCAGCGGCGGAATGATGAACCTGCTGCTGTGGCGCCCGCAGCGGGTGCGGGTGCTGGGCACGAAACTGGCCGCGCTGCTGGCCGGGATCGGTGCGTTCACCGTCGTGGTGTCCGCGGTCTGGACCGGACTGTTCCTGCTCATCGCCGCGCTGCGCGGCAGTACGGCCGGGATGACCTCAGGGGCCTGGCAGTCGATCATGCTGCTGGAGCTGCGCGCGGTGGTGCTCGTGGTGGCCGCGGCCGCCCTCGGCTTCGGACTCGCCTCGCTGGGCCGGCACACCGCCGTGGCACTGGGCGTGACCGTGGGTGTGATCGTGGTCTTCCAATTCGGGCTGGCCACGGTGCTCGCGCTGGCCAGGGTCAAGTTCATCGAGGCGTATCTGATCCCGGTGTGGGCGGACGCGTGGCTCTCCAAGCAGGTCCGGCTCGAGGACTACGAATCCTGCAACTTCTCCGCGACCCAGGGCTGCATGCCGGACACGCTGACCATCACCTGGCAGATGGCGGGCGGGGTGCTGGCGGCGGTGCTGGTCCTCGTTGTGGGGGCAGCCATGTGGACTATCCGTAGCCGCGACGTTACGTGAGGTAGCCTCGCGGCGTGCGCGCCTCCGAAGGGGATCGCCGGTTACCACTATGCTGGCGATCCCCTTCGTACGTTTGTGCGTGCTCTCCGACCACCCCAGGAGCGCCCCTATGCAGCCGCCCGCCGAGATCCCGGACGTCCACGAATCCTCCGCTGTGGAGGCGCAGCGCGTGCCCGCGCCGCGCGCCGAACCGGCGACCCTGACCGAATCCCTGCCCGCCCCCCGCGGGGAGGCGGCGGCCCTGGCCGAACCCGAGGCCGCCGCCGTCCTGGCCGAGCCGGCGGCCCGGGTGGAGACCGTCGCGCTTACCGAACGGGAGGAGCAGATCCTCGCGTTCGAGCGCAAGTGGTGGAAGCACGCGGGTGCCAAGGAACAGGCCGTCCGGGACGCCTTCGGCCTCTCGGCCACCCGCTACTACCAGCTCCTCAACGGGCTGCTGGACAACCCGGCCGCGTACGAGCACGACCCGGTCCTCATCGGCCGGCTGCGCCGCCTGCGTTCCGCCCGGGCCCGCACGCGCCGCCGCTGACGCCGGGCCGGCTATCCGGCCTTCTCGGCGTACGCGGCCAGCCACGCGACCTGGGCCGGGTCCAGGGAGGGCCGGACCCGTTGCCGGGCCGTCGCCACGTGCGCCCCCGTCACCGTGGTGGCCTCCAGCGACTCGCGCATCGCGGCCAGCGCCGACTCGCGAACCAGCGCGGCACAGTCGGCCGCGGAGAAGCCGTCCAGCTCGGCGCCGAGGGCGGCCAGATCCACGGACGGGTCCAACGGCACGGAACGGGCCGCGGCCCGCAGGATCGCGGTACGGGCGTCCGCATCCGGCGGCGGCACGTACACCAGCCGTTCCAGGCGGCCGGGGCGCAGCAGCGCCGGGTCGACCAGGTCGGGCCGGTTCGTCGCGCCGATCACCACCACGTTGCGCAGCGCCTCCACCCCGTCCAGCTCGGTGAGCAGGGCGGCGACCACCCGATCCGTGGTGCCGCCGTCCGTGGCCTGCCCGCGTACCGGGGCCAGGGCGTCCACCTCGTCGAGGAAGACCAGGGTCGGCGCGGCCTCCCGGGCCCGGCGGAACAGCTCGCGGACCGCGCGCTCGCTCTCGCCCACCCACTTGCTGAGCAGCTCCGCGCCCTTGACCGAGAGCACGTTCGCCTTGCCCGTACCGGCGATCGCCTTGACCAGATACGTCTTGCCGCAGCCGGGCGGGCCGTACAGCAGGACCCCGCGCGGTGGCTGCACTCCGAGCCGGGCGAACGTGTCCGGGTAGGTCAGCGGCCACAGCACCGACTCCGTGAGCACCTGCTTGGTCTCCGCCATGTCGCCGACGTCGTCCAGGGTCACCGCGGCGACCTCCAGTGTGGACTCCGCCATCGAGGTGGGCCGCACCACATCCAGCGCCGCCTCGAAGTCCGCCATCGTCACCGTGGGTGCCGCCGACTCCTTCTGGCGCAGCGCCGCGCGCACCCCCGCCTCACGGGCCAGCGCGCCCAGGTCGGCCGCCACGAAACCGGGTGTGCGTCCGGCCACGTCGTCCAGCCGGACGTCCTCGGCCAGCGGCATCCCCCGGGTCAGCACGCCGAGCTGTTCGCGCCGCATCGCGGCGTCCGGCAGCGGCACCGCGAGCTGCACCGCCAGCAGGTCCGGGTCGCGCAGCGACGGATCCAGGGACTCGGGGCGGCTGGTGGTGCACACCACGGCCACCCCGGCCTTCAGCAGCTCCGCGAGGACCTGCCGGAACACGGTCGCCAGCGGCCCGGGCTGATCGCGCGGCGCCAGCGCCTCCACATCCGAGATCAGCAGTACGGACGGCTCGCCCGCGCGGGCGTCGCGGGCCAGCCCGCGCAGCCGGGTGGCCGCGGCGTCGTTGGTCAGCGCGGCAAGTTCGGGCGCCCAGACCGTCAGCACCCGGGCGCCCACCCCGGCGGCGACCGCGCGCACCAGCGCCGACTTGCCCGATCCGGCGGGACCAGACACGAGTACGCCGAGCGACACGGTCGTGCCCAGCCGCCCGAGCACCTCCCGGTGGTGGAATCCCAGGTCCAGCAGTTCCGTGAGCTCCTTGGCCTGGGCCTTGAGCCCGGGCAGGTCGTCGATGCTGGGCGGCGGCACCTCCGGGTCGGTCGACGCCGGGGCGTGCGCGGGCGAGGCGGGAGTGGAGGCGGTGCCCCGTACCGCGTCGGAGAAGTGCCCGCCCTCCCAGCCCACGACGGTGTCCATCGTGACCAGCGCCGCGTCGGCGCCGTCCACCGCGACCACGGTGAGCAGGGTGCTCGTCCAGGCGTAGCCGACCCGGTTCGCGAGGCTGCGCCGGGCCGCCTCGACCAGCGACCGGTGCGCCGCCGCCGGCATCACGTCCTGCGGCAGCAGCGACACGTCGTCGCCCGCGGTGACCACCTTGCCGAGCAGCGCCAGCCGCAGCATCTCGGGCGACACCACCGCGACGATCTCGGGCGGCCCGGTGAGGGTCACCCGGCGCGCCTCGGTCACCGGGATCGGGGTGACCGTCACCTGGCCGCCGTCGCGCATGCCGAGGTTGCCCAGGGTGAGGTCGTCGGCGTAGAGCAGGGCGCGGCTGGCGGTCGGTTCGGCGCGCGCCGCGATGCCCGCCGTGGTCCGCGTCCCGGTCAGCCGCATCGGGTCGCCGGGGCGGACCGCGAGCGCGGCCATCACCTCGGGATGCAGTCGCACGATGCCGCGGCGGGCATCGAGGGCCGCCGGTCGCAAGGTGACGGTCAGCGTGAGATCGTCTGGCACCGCGAGAGCCTCCGGGATACGTGAGGGACTAGGTTGACACGCTATCGCCGACCGGCTCGCCCGTACGCCGCACGCACCCCTCGTCCGCCCGGAGGCACTCCCATGAGGCACCGCCGTACCGTCCTCGCCGCCGTCGCATTCACCCTGCTCAGCGTGGCCGCCTGCTCCGACGACGCCAAGCAGCCCACGGCGGCCCCGGCCCCGACCGAGTCCATCCCGGCCGAGGCGGGCGTCGGCGGGCCAGAGGTCACCGAGCCGCCCGCCACGGGTACGGCCAAGCCCGCGTTCACGAAGAACCCGGACGGCACGACGAACCGCAGTGGCGCGCCCCGCCCGGCGACGGGTGACACGACGATCAGCGCGGGCGGGCTGGGTCCGTACAAGATCGGGGTGTCGCAGGCGACCTTGAAGTCGACCGGGCTGTTCGCCGGGGCGGTGGCCAAGAAGTCCTGCACCGGCTACACCGGCGCCACCGGCCTGGCCAGGTTCGGCTCGCCCGACCTCGTCTTCTACAAGGGCCGGCTGCTCTATCTGAGCCTGCAGCGCGGCGGGCCCAGCACCGCGAAGGGCACCATGATCGATACGGCCGTGGCCGACGTCAAGCGCGCCTACCCGGGCGGCAAGCAACTCGACGACTGGACCGGCGCCACCGCCTGGCTGGCTCCGCACGGCGACTACACGCTGCTGTTCGCCATGAAGAACGACAAGGTCGCCGTGATCCAGGCCGGGATGGCCGAGCCGCTGCAGTTCCGGTTCACCGACCGCCAGGGCTGCTGACGTTCCGTTGGTGGCCGAGGCGGCCCCGGTTCCGGATCTTGAGGAGTCGGGGTGAGCAGCTGACCGGAACCTCACAAGATCGGGTTGCGCCTCCTCTCTCAGCGGGGGCTCAGGCGGGCGCGGCTAGCGTTGCGCGCATGCCCGTACTTGCGACCAGGCTGCGCCGTGCGCTGCCCCGGCCGACCCGCCGCCGCCTCGTGGCCGGCGCGGCCGTCCTCGTGCTCGTCGCCGCGCTGGTCGGCTGGGCCGCCTGGCCCGAGCGGTCCGCGTACACCAGCAGCGACCTGCGGATCACCGTGTTGTCCGGCCCCTCGGGCACCGAGCCCGTGGATCTGGACGCCCGGTTCTACCTGCCCGCGGACCGCTCCGGCCGGGTCCCCGCGGTGCTGCTGGCGCACGGCTTCGGCGGCTCCAAGGACTCCGTGCGCGAGAACGCGCAGGAGCTGGCCGGGCTCGGGTACGCGGTCCTGACCTGGACCGCCCGGGGCTTCGGCCGCAGCGGCGGGCAGATCCACCTGGACAGCCCCGACTACGAGGTGAAGGACGCCGCGCGCCTGCTGGACTGGCTGGCCGCCCGCCCCGAGGTGCGCACCGACGCCCCCGGCGACCCGCGCGTCGGCGTGGTCGGCGGCTCGTACGGCGGCGCCCTCGCCCTGCTGCTGGCCGCCGCGGACAAGCGCGTAGACGCCCTCGTCCCGCTGATCACCTGGAACGACCTGGGGCGCGCGTTCCTGCCGCAGTCCGCCGACACCTCGGCCAGCGGCGTGTTCAAGAAGGGCTGGGCCGGACTGTTCTTCGGCAACGGCGCCGCCGCGGGCGCCTCCGCCCTCGGCGCCGCCGCGTCGGCAGCCGGAACCGCGGATTCGTCCGCAGACAGCGCCGCACCACCACCCGACGGCGCATCCACCGGGGGATCGTCCCCGAGGGACGGGGCGGCCGGTGCTCCGGGGGCGGCCGGGTCGCGAGGGGCCGTCGATCCGGCCTGTGGCCGGTTCGCGCCGGAGGTCTGCGCGGCTTACCTGCGGCTGGCCTCCGCCGGGACGCCGGACGCGGCGACCCTGGCCCTGCTGCGCCGGTCCAGCCCCGGCCCGGTGCTGGACAAGATCACGGCCCCGACCCTGCTGATCCAGGGGGCCGTGGACACGCTGTTCCCGCTGTCGGAGGCGGACGCCAACGCCCGCGGCATCGCCGCCACCGGCACCCCGGTCCGGGTGGCCTGGTTCACCGGCGGCCACGACGGCGGCGACGGCCCGCAGTCCGACTCCGACCGCACCCGGTTCCTGACCGCGCAGTGGCTCGACCACTACGTGCGCGGCGCCGGGGCGGCACCGGCGACCAGCTTCACGTACTCGCGGGTGGCCGGGTTCAGCGCCACGGACCGGGGCCTGGTCACCAACGGCTACTCGACTCCCGCGTACCCGGGGCTGGCCGGGACGGGCCGCACCGAGGTCACGCTGACGGGCGCGGCGCAGCGGATCGCCAACCCGCCCAACGGCACCCCGGCCGCGATCTCCTCGCTGCCGGGCACCGGCGGCCAGCTCAGCAGCCTGCTCGGCGGCGTCGCGGGTGACATCCCCGGCCAGCACGCGAGGTTCGAGTCCGCCCCGGTGCCCGCCGCGATCGACGTGGTGGGCGCGCCGACGGTGCGGTTGCGGGCCGCGTCCCCGACCGGCGAGGCGGTGCTGTTCGTCAAGCTCTACGACGTGGACCCGGCGGGCGCCGCCACGCTCAGCGGCGGCCTGGTCGCCCCGGTCCGGCTCACCGGCCTGCCGACCGACATCGCCGCCGCGAAGCCGGTGACGGTCACGCTGCCCGGCATCGTGCGGCGCATCGACGCCGGGCACGCCGTCCGGGTCGTGGTCGCCACCAGCGACCAGGCGTTCCTCACCCCGGCGCAGCCGACGACGTACACGGTCGCGCTGGACCCGGCGCTCACCCTGCCCACGGTCACGGGCACCCCGATCCCGAACCCGGACTCGATCTGGTGGTATGTCCTGGCCGCGCTGGCGGCGGCGATCGCGCTGGGCGCCGTCGTGCTCCTGGCCGTCCGGCGTCGCCGGGCCCGCCGGACGCACACCCCCACGATCGACGAGTACGCGGACACCCCGCTGGTCGTGCGCGGCCTGCGCAAGGCGTACGGGGACGGGTTCGTGGCGGTGGAGCGGGTGGACTTCACGGTCGAGCGGGGCCAGGTCGTCGGCCTCCTCGGGCCCAACGGCGCGGGCAAGACCACCACGCTGCGGGTGCTCATGGGCCTGACCCTGCCCACCGAGGGCGACGCGCTGGTCTTCGGGCACCGGCTGGTGCCGGGGGCGCCGATCCTCTCGCGGGTCGGCGCGCTCGTCGAGGGCCCCGGCTTCCTGCCGCACCTCAGCGGCTACGAGAACCTGCGGGCGTACTGGCGGGCCACCGGGCGGCCGGAGGCGGACGCGCACTTCGACGAGGCGCTGGAGATCGCCGGGCTGGGCGACTCGGTGCACCGCCGGACGAAGACGTACAGCCACGGCATGCGGCAGCGGCTGGCCATCGCCCAGGCCATGCTGGGCCTGCCCGAACTGCTCGTGCTCGACGAGCCCACGGACGGGCTGGACCCGCCGCAGATCGCCGAGATGCGCCGGGTGCTGCAGCGCTACGCCACCGACGGCCGGGCCGTGCTGGTCTCCAGTCACCTGCTGGCCGAGGTCGAGCAGACCTGCACCCACGCCGTCGTGGTCAACAAGGGCCGCATCGTGGCGTCCGGGCCGGTCTCGGACATCGTCGGCGACTCCCCGTCGGTGCTGCTGGAGGTATCGGACGTGCCCGCCGCCTCCCGGGTGCTGGCCGAGCTGGACGTCCGGTCGGTCACCCCGGACGGCGACACCGGCCTGATCGTGGACATGAACGGCACCCCCCGCACCGAGGTGGTGGCGTCGCTGGTCCGCGCCGGGGTCGGCGTGGACCGGGTGGTACCCCGGCGCCGCCTGGAGGACGCCTTCCTGGCCCTGGTCGGCGACAACTCGCGAGGAAGTGGTGACCGATGAGCGCAGCGGCAAAGGAGCGCGAGCCGGTGGGCGCGGCAGCCGGACAGGCGGAGCCGACCGCAGCCGGGAAGTCGGCGGCGCTGGGCGTGGTGAGCGGGTACCGGCCGTCGGCCACCTTGCCGATCATGGCGGAGGTGCGGCGGCAGGCGTCGCGGCGGCGTACCCAGTTGGCCCTGGGCTTCATGGTCGCGCTGCCGCTGATCATCCTGCTGGCGTTCGAGTTCGGCGGGGACGGCGACGACGACCGCGGCCGTCGCGGCGGAGCGTTCGCCAGCCTGGTCGACCTCGCCACCTCCAGCGGCCTGAACTTCGCCCTGTTCAGCATCGCGGTCTCGGCGGGCTTCCTGCTCATCGTGGTGGTCGCGCTGTTCTGCGGCGACACGGTAGCCAGCGAGGCAAGCTGGGGCACCCTGCGCTACCTGCTGGCCGTCCCGGTCCCGCGCGCAAGACTGCTGGGCGTCAAGCTCATCGTCGCCTTGATGTACTCGCTGCTGGCCCTGGTCACCCTGGCCGGAACAGCCCTGCTGATCGGCACGCTCCGCTACGGCTGGCACCCCCTGGGCAGCACGATCGCCGCCCAGATCCCACCCGGCCCAGGAGTGCTGCGCCTGCTGGCGATCCTGGCGTACCTGGCCACGACGATGCTGATCGTGGCGGGCCTGGCGTTCCTGCTCTCCACGCTGACGGACGCGGCACTGGGCGCGGTTGGCGGCGCCGTGCTGCTCTGGATCCTCTCCAGCATCCTCGACCAGATCACCGCGCTCGGCGACCTGCGCGTCGTCCTGCCCACCCACTACGCCGACGCCTGGCAGGGCCTGCTGTCGACCCCGATGCAAACCGCAGACCTGGCCAAGGGCGCGATCGCCGCCCTCTGCTACGCCACGCTCTTCATCGGCCTGGCCTTCTGGCGCTTCACCCGCAAGGACGTCACCAGCTGACCCGCCTGGGCCGCCCACGACGGACCGGGCGGCCGTGGCCGCACGGCCCTCGGCTTCTCCGGGGGTGTGGTCGCACGGACCTGGCAGGGACGGGCGCCCCAGCGCCCGTCCCGGTCTCCGCGGGAGCAACGGTCCGGTCCGCGGCGGACCTGGGACCAAAAAGTTCTAAAGCCCGAGAGGACGCTCACAGATCGGGATCACAGGGTGAGGATGACCGCCACACCCCGTAAGCTGAGCGGCACAACTGCATACCTCATCCAGAGGGGCTGAGGGAACGGCCCGACGACGCCCCGGCAACCACCGCACTCGACTCGATGACGAGGCCAGACGTGCGGCAGGTGCTAATTCCGTCCCCGCGCGTCGCGCCGGGGAAAGATGAGAGGAAGGCCTCGCCATGACGTCGACCGTCGACGCCCCCGTCTCTACCAGCCCCGCCCGCGCCCTGGTCTGTCGCGGCTGCGGCACGGAGTTCCCGCTCGCCGCGCAGCACGCCTGTTACGAGTGTTTCGGCCCCCTGGAGATCGCCTACGATCCGGCCGCGCTCGCCCGGGTGACCCGCGCGCAGATCGAGGCGGGCCCGCAGAACATCTGGCGCTACGCCGCGCTGCTGCCCGCCGGGCAGGACCCGGCCGAGCGGGTCACCCTCGACCCGGGCCTGACCCCGCTGGTCAGCGCGCCCGCGCTGGCCGCGGCGATCGGGCTGCGCGCGCCGCTGTGGGTGAAGGACGACTCGGCCAACCCGACGCACTCGTTCAAGGACCGGGTGGTGTCGGTGGCGCTGACGGCGGCCCGGGGGCTGGGCTTCACCCGCTTCGCCTGCGCCTCCACGGGCAACCTGGCCAACAGCGTGGCCGCGCACGCGGCCCGCGCCGGGGCGCCGTCGGTCGTGTTCATCCCCGGCGACCTGGAGGCGGGCAAGGTCGTCACCACCGCCGTGTACGGCGGCCAGCTCGTCGCCATCGACGGCTCGTACGACGACGTGAACCGGCTGTGCAGCGAGCTGGTCGAGACGGACGAGTTCGAGGACACCGCGTTCGTCAACGTGAACGTGCGGCCGTACTACGCCGAGGGTTCCAAGACCCTCGGGTACGAGGTGGCCGAGCAGCTCGGCTGGCGGATCCCGGCCCAGGTGGTCATTCCGATGGCCAGTGGCGAGCTGCTGACCAAGGTGGACAAGGCGTTCTCCGAGCTGGTCGAGGTCGGGCTGGTCGAGGCCCCGGCGGGCGGCTGGAAGGTGTTCGGCGCCCAGTCGGCGGGCTGCAACCCGATCGCCACGGCCCTGCACAACGGGTCGGACACGGTCATTCCGGTGAAGCCGACCGGCATCGCCAAGTCGCTGAACATCGGTGACCCGGCCGCGGGGGCGTACGCGATCGAGACGGTGACCCGCACGGGCGGCTGGATGGACTACGCCGACGACGACGAGATCCGCGCCGGGATCGAGCTGCTGGCCCGCACGACGGGGGTCTTCGCGGAGACCGCGGGCGGCGTGACGGTCGCGGTGTTGCAGAAGCTGGTGGCGAGCGGGCGGCTGGACCCGGAGGCCGAGACGGTCGTGTTCAACACCGGTGAGGGACTCAAGACTCTGGACGCGGTCGCGGACCGGGTCGGTCCCACGCACCGGATCAAGCCGTCGTTGCGTGCGGCGCGTGACGCGGGCCTGCTGGGCTGACCGGGGTCCTGCTGGGCTGACCAGCGCATAGTCGGGTATCCGACCGGCGGCGGGTATTTCCTTCCGGGGAGGGCTTGCGGACCGATCGCAGGCTCGGCAGGATGCTCTACGCGGGAGGACGCGACGCCGTACGAGGTCCCACCTTCGAGCTTGGCGACAATCTCCGAGGGGCCCAACGACCCAGCGCCGGAGGCGCTGTGCGCGCGTCCTCCCGACCAAATCTCCTCTGTGCAAATCTTCTCCGGCAATAATCGTTCGCGCCGGACGGAGTGTGCGTTCACCCTGTCGGGATGCGCATCGAGCCCTTGACGGACGCCACGATCGACCATGCGTACGGCGTACTGCGCGCTGCGGATGAATGGGATGTTCCGGATCTTCCACCCGTGGCGAAGTCCGTCTTCACGGTGGCGGTGCGCCATCCCTTCCCCGGCACGGAGCAGGAGCGCTACCTCGCCGTCGACGGCGGCGGGACGCCGGTCGGCTTCCTCGGCCTCAACCTGCCCCAATACGACAATGTGGACAATGTCTCTACGCTGCTGGTCGTCGCGCCGGAGCATCGGCGCCGGGGTTACGGCCGGGCGCTGCATGCGTACGCCGTCGAGCGGGTCCGGGTGGCCGGGCGCAAGCGACTCATCGCAAGCACGACCGGTGCCCGCCCGGACGGCGCC
Organism: Krasilnikovia cinnamomea; assembly: GCF_004217545.1. Lineage (NCBI taxonomy): Bacteria > Bacillati > Actinomycetota > Actinomycetes > Micromonosporales > Micromonosporaceae > Krasilnikovia > Krasilnikovia cinnamomea. The sequence goes on along the minus strand of NZ_SHKY01000001.1, from coordinate 2,533,703 downwards.
GCGTTCGCGGATGCCGTGGGGGCCGCGCCCGCGCTCCGCGAGACCCGCAGCCGCTTCGACGTCGGGGGCGCCGACCACGACCGGCTGGACGCGTTGCGCGCCGAGGCGTGGCGGCACGCGGACGGATACCGGCTCGTCCAGTGGATCGGGGTGCCGCCGGACGAGTTCCTCGACGACCTGGCCTACCTGGACGGCCGGCTGCTGGCGGACGCGCCGGTCGGCGACCTGGTCATGGAGGTCGAGCAGGTCGACGGGGCCCGGGTGCGCGGCAACGAGGAGGCCCGGCGCGCCCGGGGCATGACCGCCTTCCACACCGGCGCCGTGCACGCCGCGACCGGGCGGCTGGTCGCCTGGAGCACGCTGACCGGGACCGAGGCGGCTCCCGAGCATGCCTGGCAGCAGATCACCATCGTCCACCCCGGGCATCGCGGGCACCGGCTCGGCCTGATCGTGAAGCTGGAGAACGTACGGCACATCCGGGCCGCGCGCCCCGGGCTGACCGCGATCGACACCATCAACGCGTCGGCGAACGAGCGCATGCTCGCCATCAATCGGCTGATGGGCTTCCGGCCGGTGGACGTGGAGATCCAGTGGCAGCAGGCGGTGTGAACAGCCGGGCCGCCCACGGGCGCAGCGCAAGCTCGCGCAACACCGTACGGGCGGCGTGCCACGGGCGGGGCATCAGGCGCGGCGGCGCATCTGCAGCTCGGTCAGGGCCGGGATGACCGGGTGCGGCACCCGGATGCCCGTGTCGGCAAAGCCGAGCCGCTCGTACGCCCGGACCGCCCGGTCGTTGCCGACCACGACCTCCAGCATGAGCTCCGGGCGCCCGGCGGCGCGCGACCACTCGGCGACCGCCTCGACCAGCTCGTCCAGCACGCCCGTGCCGCGATGCGCGGGGGTGATGTAGACGGCGAACACCACGGTCGCGCCCGGCTCGTCCGGCAGCATCGTCCCGCCCGCGTGGCCGATCAGCGGGCCCCGGCCGGGATCCGCCACGAACTGGGCGAGATGGTCGCCGCTGGCCGCGTCGGCGATCCGGCGCCGGTAGTCGGCGTGCGGGCGGGCGGCGGCCTGCGCCACCGTCTCCAGGAACGCCAGCGGGCTGTCGGCCAGCATCTCCAGCCGCAGCGCCCGGGTCCGGGCGGCGTCGGCGGCGGTGACCCGGTGGACGGTGTGCGTACGGGGCCGGGCGAGTGTGCCGGTCATGCTGTCTGCCTACCGGTCGCGCGTCAGCTAGGCAAGCCGGATGCCGGATTCCGACCGCGCCGGGCTCGGCGCTGATGACGCCGCGTGACTCCGCTCGGGATTCCGCCGTTCAGTCGGCGCGGGCGGCCGAACGGCGAGATGATTCGCTGGCCTGCCGGTCGGGCGCCCACCTCCGTAGCCTGCTCACCGTGCGTGATCAACGCCTCGTCGGAGGGGTGTGCGGGGTGGCCGGTCGTCCTTGCACTCGCCACCTCAGAGTGCTAAACAAGTCATTGGCACTCGCGCCACGCGAGTGCCAACAGGTCGGGACGGTGGGGTCACGGTCACGGCGTCGCCATCGGCGCCGGGGCACGAGGCCGGTCGTCGCGGGCTATCCGGCCCGTCCTGCGGACGTCGCATCGCCAGGTGGCGACGTCCGAAGAGATCCTCAACGTGCGGAAAGCGGGGCCGAACAGGCCCGGCACCGCGAGTGTCCAGGAGGACAACGCCGTATGGCCAAGATCATCGCATTCGACGAGGAAGCTCGTCGCGGCCTCGAGCGGGGCATGAACCAGCTCGCCGACGCCGTCAAGGTGACGCTCGGCCCCAAGGGCCGCAACGTCGTGCTCGAGAAGAAGTGGGGCGCGCCCACCATCACCAACGATGGTGTGTCGATCGCCAAGGAGATCGAGCTCGAGGACTCCTACGAGAAGATCGGCGCCGAGCTGGTCAAGGAGGTCGCCAAGAAGACCGACGACGTGGCCGGCGACGGCACGACGACGGCGACCGTCCTCGCCCAGGCGCTGGTCCGTGAGGGCCTGCGCAACGTCGCGGCAGGCGCGAACCCGATGGCCCTGAAGCGGGGCATCGAGGCCGCCGTCGCGAGCGTCTCCGAGGCGCTGTCGCAGATCGCCAAGGACGTGGAGACCAAGGAGCAGATCGCCTCCACCGCCTCCATCTCCGCCGGTGACTCCACGGTCGGCGAGATCATCGCCGAGGCCATGGACAAGGTCGGCAAGGAAGGCGTCATCACCGTCGAGGAGAGCAACACCTTCGGCCTGGAGCTGGAGCTCACCGAGGGTATGCGCTTCGACAAGGGCTACATCTCGGCGTACTTCATGACCGACGCCGAGCGGATGGAGGCCGTCTTCGACGACCCGTACATCCTCATCGCCAACAGCAAGATCTCCGCGGTCAAGGACCTGCTGCCCGTCCTCGAGAAGGTCATGCAGTCCGGCAAGCCGCTGGTCATCATCGCCGAGGACGTCGAGGGCGAGGCCCTGGCCACCCTGGTCGTCAACAAGGTGCGCGGCACCTTCAAGTCCGTCGCCGTCAAGGCCCCGGGCTTCGGCGACCGCCGCAAGGCCATGCTGGAGGACATCGCGATCCTCACCGGCGGCACGGTCATCAGCGAGGAGGTCGGCCTCAAGCTCGACGCCGCCGACCTGAGCCTCGTGGGCCAGGCCCGCAAGGTCGTCATCACCAAGGACGAGACCACCATCGTCGACGGTGCCGGCAACGCCGAGCAGATCCAGGGCCGGGTCAACCAGATCCGCGCCGAGATCGAGAAGTCGGACTCCGACTACGACCGCGAGAAGCTGCAGGAGCGCCTGGCCAAGCTGGCCGGCGGTGTTGCGGTCATCAAGGTCGGCGCGGCCACCGAGGTCGAGCTGAAGGAGCGCAAGCACCGCATCGAGGACGCCGTGCGCAACGCGAAGGCGGCCGTCGAGGAGGGCATCGTGCCCGGCGGTGGCGTGGCGCTCGTGCAGGCCGGCAAGACCGCGTTCGACAAGCTGGACCTGGCCGGCGACGAGGCCACCGGCGCGAACATCGTCAAGGTCGCGCTCGACGCCCCGCTGCGTCAGATCGCCGTGAACGCCGGCCTCGAGGGCGGCGTCGTGGTGGAGAAGGTGCGCAACCTGGAGGCCGGTCACGGCCTCAACGCCGCCAACGGCGAGTACGTGGACCTGCTGGCCGCGGGCATCATCGACCCGGCCAAGGTCACCCGTTCGGCGCTGCAGAACGCCGCGTCGATCGCCGCCCTGTTCCTCACGACCGAGGCGGTCGTGGCGGACAAGCCCGAGAAGACCCCGGCCCCGGCCGGTGCTCCGGGCGGCGGGGACATGGACTTCTGAGTCCATCCCACTCGCACCAAGCGCGAAGGCGGGCCGCTCCGGCGGCCCGCCTTTCCGCGTCTTCACCCACCGTTCTCACCCCTGAGCGCCACGTTTCCCTCGCCGGTGTGACACCCGGGGGCGCTAACCTCATACGGGTGCGTGATCCCTCCGTCTCCCGGTACTCGGCCGGTCGGCTGTCGCCGATCCGCCGCATCGCTGACCTGCGCCGGCTCCGCGACGAGCAGTTCGACGTCCTGGTCATCGGCGGCGGTGTCACCGGCGCCGGCGCCGCCCTGGACGCCGCCTCGCGCGGCCTGAGCGTCGCCCTGGTCGAGGCCCGTGACCTGGCCGCCGGCACCTCCAGCCGGTCCAGCAAGCTGATCCACGGCGGCCTGCGCTACCTGGAACAGCTCGAACTGCACCTCGTCCACGAGGCGCTCACCGAGCGCGGCCTGCTCACCAGCCGTCTCGCCCCGCACCTGGTGCGGCCCGTGCCGATCCTGGTGCCGCTGATGGCGGCCAACCCGCCCGCCCGGGCCTGGCACCGGGCGTACTACGGGGCCGGGGTGGCCGCGTACGACGCGTTCGCCGGGGTGTTCGGCACCGGGCGGGGGATGCCGCTGCACCGGCACCTGACCCGCGACGGGGCCCGGGCGATGTTCCCCAGCCTGCGCGCGGACGCGGTGACCGGCGCGATCCGGTACTACGACGGGCAGGTCGACGACGCCCGCCTCGTGGTCAACCTGGCCCGGACGGCGGCCAGCCTCGGCGCGGCCGTGGTCACCAGCGCCCGGGTCACCGGCTTCGTCCGGCAGGCCCGCGAGGTCGTCGGGGTGCGGGTCCGGGACCTGGAGGCGCCGGACGCTCCCGACTTCGAGGTCCGCGCCCGTACGGTGGTCGCCGCCACCGGGGTGTGGAGCGACGACATGTCCCAGATGCTCAGCGACGTCGGGGTCCGCCCGGGCATGCGGGTACGCGCCTCCAAGGGCGTGCACCTGGTGGTGCCCCGCTCCGCGATCACCGGTGAGGCCGGGCTGATCCTGCGCACCGCGACCTCGGTGCTGTTCGTCATCCCGTGGGGCGGGCACTGGATCATCGGCACCACGGACACCGACTGGGAACTTGACCGGGGCCACCCGGCCGCCTCGGCCCGCGACATCCGGTACCTGCTCGACCAGGTCAACACCGTGCTGGACCGGCCGCTGACCGAGGACGACATCGAGGGCGTGTACGCGGGCCTGCGTCCGCTGCTGTCCGGCGAGGCGGACTCCACCTCCAAACTTTCCCGCGAGCACGCCGTGGTCGAGCCGATGCTCGGCCTGCTGCTGGTGGCGGGCGGCAAGTACACGACGTACCGGGTGATGGCCGCCGATGTCATCGACCGGGCGGCGCGCCGCCTCGGCGGGCCGGTCCGGGCCTCGCGCACCGACCAGCTACCGCTGCTCGGCGCCGACGGGTACACGGCGGCCTGGCGCGACCGGCAGGACCTCGCCCGCCGCCACGGTGTCACCGCCGGGGTGGTGGAACACCTGCTGGAGCGGTACGGCACCCTCACGACGCACCTGCTGGCCATGATGGCCGCCGAGCCCACCCTGGCCGGCCCGCTGCGCGGCGCCCCGGAGTACCTGGCCGCCGAGATCGCGTACGCGGCGCTGGCCGAGGGGGCGCTGCACCTGGACGACGTGCTCACCCGGCGTACCCGGATCTCCATCGAGACCGCGCACCGGGGCACCGAGTCCGCCGCGCACGCCGCCGAGATCATGGGCGAGGCGCTGGGCTGGAGCCCGGCCGTGCGCGCCCGCGAGGTCGAGCACTACCTCGCGCGGGTCCAGGCGGAACGGCAGTCCCAGACCATGCCGGACGACCTGACCGCCGACGCCGCCCGCATCGGGGTGCCGGACGTGCGCGGCATCGCCGCCGACCGGGGCGGCATCTCCGACCTGCTCGAAGTGGACCTTTGATCCTCGTCGACGAGCCACGCTGGCCGGGCCGGGGACGGCTCTGGTCCCACCTGGTCAGCGACGTCTCGTACGCGGAGCTGCACGCGTTCGCCGAGATGCTCGGGGTGCCCCGGCGCGGGTTCGACCGCGACCACTACGACATCCCGGCGGCCCGCTACCCGGCCGCGCTGTGGCTGGGGGCGACCCTGGTCGCGCCGCGCGAGCTGGCCGCCCGGCTGCGCGCCGCCGGTCTGCGCCGCCCCAAGCACACCGTCTAACCGGCCGCCAGCGTGGCCAGTTCGCGGGTCAGGTTGGCGCGGGCGCGGGCCTCCCACGCGGCGTGCAGCGGCGCGAGGCGGTAGATCTGGGGCAGCTCCAGCAGCGCGGTGAGGACCTGGGTGCGACCGGCCCGGAACGCGTCGTCCGGCACGTGCGCGTACTCGCGGCGGATCGCCGCCGTGTACGCCGCGTACCGGTCGTCGTCGGCGGCCAGGATGGACAGGTCGGCGTCGCACAGCAGTTCGCCGTCGGGGTCGTCGGCGCCGGTCGCGTGCCCGGCCGTCAACCCGACCAGCCGCGACACCTCGGCCGCCACCTGCGCCGGGGCGCCCAGCGTGGTGAGGAGCCCCGCCGCGAACTCCGCGCTGTCGCGCTCGTTCGCGTCGCCCAGCGCCCGCGGGTCGTAGACCGCGTCGTGCAGCCACGCCGCGACCCGCACCCGGTCCGGGGCGGGCGCCAGGTCCGCATACCGGTCGATCACCTCGAGTACGGCGCACAGGTGAGTCACGTCGTGGTACTGCCGCTGCGGCTCGGACCAGCGACCCAGCAGGTACCCGCCCGCCGCGTCCAGATCCGCCTCCGGCGCGCTCGCCCCCGCGCCCCGGGCCGCCGCCCGCCAGCGGTGCACTAGATCCGTCACGGCGACATCCTGGCACGCCGGCCCGTAGGGTCGGGGCGTGGCCCGATACGCCGAGTGCGGGGTGGCACGGGGGCGGGCGGTCCCGTCCCCGCCGCTGGGCGCACCGCGCATCCGGACGACCGGGTGAGCGACGCGGGTCAGCGCGGGCTGGCGGCCGGAAAGGGGCGTAACCGCTCGTCCTGACCCGCCGCGCCGGGTGGCGTGACCGGCCGTGTGCGGGTCGCCGCGGTGGCCCGCGCCCCGCTCGGGCTGGCTGGGGCGGCCCGGGAACGCCCGGATGGCTAGGCTGACGGCATGGCCGACGTTGCACCGGGCGGGTCGCCCGACCAGCCTGCCCACCCTCCGGCCGGCCAGACCCCCGCCGGCTGGTCGCCGCCCGATTCAGCCGCCCCGCTCGAACCGGCACCGGACCCGGGGCCGGGGACACCGCCGAGCGTGGGGTCACCCCCCAGCGTGGGCGCGGTCCCGAGTCTGGGCGCGGCCCCCACCCTGGGTGCTCAGCCCAGCCTGGGCGCCGTTCCGGGCCCTGTCCCGGTGGCTGCGGGCGCGGGGGTGCTCGTCCCCGGTGCGGCCTGGTCCGGCCCGGACGGGAGCCCGCCGGAGCTGCCGCACCGGCGTGGCTGGCGGCGCTGGCTGCCGCTCGGCGCCGTGATCGGCCTGATCGCGGTGTGCGCCGTCGCCATGCTGATTTTCCTGGGCTACAACTTCGGCGTCGCCGGGCTGGTCATCGGCCTCGTGGCCGCGATCCTGCCGGTGCCCGTGCTCGTTGGCTGCTTCCTCTGGCTCGACCGGTACGAGCCCGAGCCGACCCGCTACCTCGTCTTCTGCTTCGCCTGGGGCGCGGCCGTGGCGACCGCCGTCGCGCTGCTGGTCAACACCAGTTTGGCCTGGCTCTTCGAGCACGTGGGGCTGCCGGACGCGCTGGTCGCGGTGCTGGTCGCCCCGTTCATCGAGGAGACGATGAAGGCCCTCGGCCCGATCCTGTTGCTCTGGAAACGGCGCCGCGAATGGTCCGGCATCACCGACGGCATCGTCTACTGTGGCATCTCCGCGATCGGTTTCGCCATGGTGGAGAACGTGCTCTACCTGGGCGGCCACGGCTACGCGGCGGGCGCCGACCAGTACGGTCCCGCCACCGGCATCCAGAACGTCTTCCTCATCTTCATCGTCCGGATCCTGTTCACCGGCTTCGCCCACCCGCTGTTCACCTCGATGGCCGGCATCGGCCTCGGCATCTCCGCGCGCTCGCCGGACCGCCGGGTGCGCTGGCTCGCGCCGATCGCCGGGCTGCTGCTGGCGATGATGCTGCACGGCACGTTCAACCTGCTCCCGACGCTGTCGGTGGCCACCGGCCAGCCGCTCATCATGCTGTACGGCTACATCGGCTTCATGGTGCCGCTGTTCTTCGCGATGGTCGGCGTCGCGGTCGCGCTGCGCGGCTGGGAGGGGCGGCTCAGCGAGCGCATCCTGCCGTACTACGTGCGTACCGGCTGGTTCTCGCCGCCGGAGATGGCCTCGCTCGGCAGCCTGGGCCGGCGCCACTCCGCCCGCCGCTGGGCCCGGCGCGTCGCGGGCACCGCCGGGGTCAAGGCGATGCGGGAGTTCCAGTTCGCGGCCACCAAGCTGGCGCTGCTGCGCGACGGGATGCAGCGCGGCCTGGACCGCAAGCCGGAGGACATCCGGCACGCCGCCGACGAGGAGCGCCGCCTGCTGACGGCGATCACCGCGTACCGGTCGTCGTTCGTGGGGCGCGACCCGCAGGCGCCGCAGGCCTTCTGGAACGGGTCCGGCTACCAGATCGCGTTCCCGGACGGCGTGACGCGGGCGGTGCCCGCGCCCGAGGAGCCGGTGGTGCCCGTGCCGGTCCGTCTCGCGCCACCCGTGCCGGTCGGTGTGGGCTGGGGCGCGCCCGGATACGCGGCGGCTCCACGGTTCGCCCCGGCGCCGGGATACCCGAGCTACGGCTCCGCGCCCAGCTACGGCCCTCCAGCCGGGTACGGCCCACCCGCCGCCTACGTCCGTCCCGCCACCTACGGCCCTCCCCCCGGGTACGCCGCCCCGACCAGTTACCCCACCCCGGCCGGCTACGCACCTCAACCGGGCTATGGCGCGTATGGCGCCGCCCCGGCCGGCGCGTATGGGGCCGCCCCGGGCTACCCGCCGGCTCCGGGCTTCTCGCCGGCTCCGGGCTTCTCGCCCGCTCCGGGCTTCTCGCCCGCTCCGGGCTACCCCTCTGCCCCCGGCTACGTGCCCGCTCCGGGCTACCCGCCCGCTGCGGGGTTTCCGGCTGCTTCCGGCTACCCCTCGACACCGGGCTACGGTGTCCCGCCGGGCGGTTCGCCGTCGGGTGGCGTCCAGCCGGGTTACGGCGTCCAGCCGGGGAGCGTCCCGCCCGGCTACGGGATCTCCGCGCCGCCCGCGTACGGTGCCCCGCCCGGCTACGGCGCGCCACCGCCCACCGACGCGCAGCCGGGCTACGGCGCGCCACCGGTGTACGACGCGCAGCCGAGTTCGGGCTCCCAAGGTCCACACGCGAACCACGGCAACCCGCCCGGGTGGGACCCGCAGCAGCACTGGGCAGGCCACGCACCCGCGCAGCCTCCGGTGCCACCGGCGCACAGCGGCGGGCATCCGTACCCGTACTCGCCGGACCCGGCAGTCGCGACCGGGCCGCAGGCCCCGGATCCGACCGGGGCCCCCCACGCCGGGAGCGAGGCGCCCCCGGCCGACCCGGCGCCCAATGCCGATACGGGCGGCTCGTCCCGCGAATAGCGGCCCGGTCACCTGGGTATGGCAGTGTCGTGACCAGCTCGAAGGATCAGCGCCGTCGGCGTTCCGGAGGGTCGGCCGCCGGAAACCGGCGGCCGTCCGAGCCGTGCGGCATGCGGGTTCGGTGGCCGATCGGGCCGGTGGTCACAGGTAGAGGCCCGTGCCGTCGGATTCGACCCGGCTGGCGGCCACGGCGTGCACGTCCCGCTCCCGGAGCAGCACATAGGTCTTGCCGTGCAGCTCGACCTCGGAGCGGTCGTCCGGGTCGAACAGAACCCGGTCGCCGACGACGATGGAGCGCACGTTCGGCCCGACCCCCATGGCTACGGCCCATGACAGGCGGCGGCCCATCGACGCGGTCGCGGGTATGACGATGCCGGCGGTCGAGCGGCGCTCGCCCTCGCTGCCGTCGAGGCGTACGAGGACGCGGTCGTGCAGCATCCGGATCGGCAGGCCGGTGTCGGTGGTGGTGTCGGCGCTCACGTGCAGACGGTACGCCCGTCTGTCGCGGACGCCTGCCCGGGCCTGCGGATCAGTGGGAATCTGCGAGCGAGCAGGGGACGCTGCCGCGGGCGGCGACTACGGTGGATATCGCGTGACTAGGGCGAGGGGGTTGGCGGTTGAGCCGGTTGCAGCGGGTCCGGCAGAACCTGCGAAAAGCCTACGAGACGGGCCGCGAGTCCGTGCGAACGGCGCGGACCCAGCAGAACGGGAATTCCGACGCCGACCAGGACTTCGCGTTCGAGATACCTCCACCGCAGGTGGTGGTCGACCAGCAGTCGACGACCAGCCTGGACGACACCGAGGTGCCGCATTCGTTGCGCATCGCCGCGGCCTGGTCGTGGCGGCTCATCGTGGTGGGCGTGGTTGGCTATGCGCTGCTGCGCTTCATCGGGACCATCAGCATCGTCGTCATCCCGTTGGCCATCGCGCTGCTGCTGTCCGCGTTGCTGGCCCCCGCGGTCGGCTGGTTGCTGCGGATGCGGCTGCCCCGTTCGCTGGCCACGTTTCTCGTCCTGATCAGCGGCATCGCCGCGGTCGCGGGCACGCTGACCCTGGTCATCAACCAGTTCCTCGACGGACTGCCGGAGTTGACCCGCAACGCCAGCGACGGCGTACGGAAGATCCAGGAGTGGGCGCGGACCGGGCCGCTGCACCTGTCCGACAAGCAGGTGGATCAGGCGATCGACTCCGCCCAGGATTGGATCAATGGGAACACCTCCTCGCTGACCGAGACCGGCTTCGCCACCGCCGCCACCCTCTTCGAGGTGGTCACGGGTGCGCTGCTGGTGCTGTTCGCGACGTTCTTCTTCCTGCGCGACGGCCGCAAGCTCTGGTACTTCCTCGTCCGGCTGTTCCCGGTGAACGCCCGCTGGAGCCTGTTCGACGCGGGTGACGCCTCGTGGGCGACGCTGGGGTCGTACGTCCGGGCCACCGTCCTGGTCGCCTTCATCGACGCGCTCGGCATCGGGCTCGCGCTGGTCATCCTGAAGGTCCCGTTCGCCTTCCCGCTGGCCGCGCTCGTGTTCCTGGGCGCCTTCATCCCGATCGTCGGTGCCACCACCTCGGGCGCCGTGGCCGTACTGGTCGCGCTCGTCACCCGGGGCTGGGTGATCGCGCTGATCGTGCTCGGCGCGGTGATCCTGGTGCAGCAGTTGGAGGGGCACGTCCTGCAGCCGCTCATCATGGGCCGGGCGGTGGCCATCCACCCGCTCGTGGTCATCATCGGCATCGCCTCCGGCGTCGTGCTGGCCGGAATCGTGGGAGCGCTGGTCGCGGTGCCGCTGATCGCCGTCCTGAACACGGGCGTACGCCGACTGGCCCGCCGCCGCCGCCCCGAAGCACCCCCCGGCCCGGTTCCGGACGACCCCGTACCAGCCACCACATAGCGGACGTCTGTGCTCCCGTACAAGGAGGAGGACTCGTGACCGAAGCGGCGAATTGGCGGGATGTCAAGGTGAAGGCTCGCGCTGTGGATCCGTCCTGGGACACGGAGGAGCGGGGCGAGCGCCGCCGCCAGATGCGGGAACGCATGCTTGCGACCGGTCTGTCACAGGCACGGATCGGAAACCTTTAACTCCACGTCGCCTGACGCGGATACCGCCGCTATGTCGCGGCGAGGCGTTGCAGGGCGCCGATGGCCGCCTCGGGGCGGGTCGTGTACCAGAACGGGGGCAGTGACCCGCGCAGGAAGGCGCCGTACCCGCGGGCGGTCTCCAGCCGGGAGTCGAGCACCGCGACCACGCCACGGTCCCCGGTGGAGCGGATCAACCGCCCCACGCCCTGGGCCAGGCGTACGGCCGCGATGGGGACGCTGACCGACGCGAACCCGGAGCCGCCGGCCGCGTCGACCGCGGCGGCGCGCGCGGCCGCCAGGGGCTCGTCGGGGCGCGGGAACGGCAGCCGGTCGATGACGACGAGCTGGCAGGCGTCGCCGGGCACGTCGACCCCCTGCCACAGCGACATGACCCCGAACAGGCAGCTGGCGCGGTCCTCCCGGAACTTGCGGACCAGGATGGGCAGCGACTCGTCACCCTGCAACAGCACCGGGAGATCGGTACGGGCGCGGACCAGCTCGGCGGCCTGGGTGGCGGCGCGGCGGGACGAGAACAGGCCCAGCGTCCGGCCCCCGAGCGCGGTCACGAGCTTGACGAGTTCCTCGCCCGCGGCGGCGGGCAGGCCGGAGGCGGCGGGCCGGGGCAGGTGCGCGGCCACGTACAGAATGCCCTGCTTGGGGTAGTCGAACGGCGAGCCGACGTCGAGGGAACTCCAGCCGTCACCGGAGGCCGGGGCGGCGGCGCCGGACCGCTGCTCGGGGACCGCCGCGGCGGGCAGGCCGAGCGAGCGGGCGACCGTGTCGAAGCGCCCGCCGAGGGTCAGGGTGGCCGAGGTGGCCACGACCGTACGGTCGGTGTAGAGGCTGCCGGCCAGGGTGCCCGCCACCGACAGCGGGGCCACGACGAGCGCGCGCCGCCCGCCGCCCGTCTCGGACTTCTCGATCCAGGCCACGTCGTGCTCGGCCTGTTCCAGCAGGCGCTGGGCGGTGGTGGACAGCTCGTCCAGAGTGGCCTTGGCCTGTTGCTTGCGGACCGGATCGGGGTCGTCCGCCTTGACGTCGCCGATCGCCTCCAGGGCCGACCGGGTGGACGCGTCGATCAGCGTCACCGCCTGGTGCAGCAGCGGCGGCAGCCCGGCCGTCAGGCGCCCCGCCGGTGTCTCGCCGAGGCCGGCGGCCAGCGCGTCGCCGGCCGTGGTGATGGCCTCCCCGGCGGCGGGGGTGACCAGTGGGCGGGCACGGCGTCCGGCCCGCTCGACCGCCTCGGGGGTGAGTTCGGCCTGGGCGGCGGAGGAGACCCGGTCGGCCAGCTCGTGCGCCTCGTCGACGACGAGCAGCTTGTGCGGCGGCACGATGTGGCGCCCGGCCAGCATGTCGACGGCCAGCAGGCTGTGGTTGGTGACCACGACGTCGGCCTCCCGGGCCCGGGCCCGGGAAGCCTCGGCGAAACACTCCGCCCCGTACGGGCAGCGGGCGGCGCCCACGCAGTCGCGGGCGGGCATCGACACCTGCCGCCACGCCGTGTCGTCCACGCCGGGATCGAGCTCGTCGCGGTCGCCGGTGGCGGTCTTCTCCGCCCAGGTGCGCAGGCGCTGGATCTGCTTGCCGAGCCGGCCCGCCTCGCCGAGCCAGCGTTGCCGTGGCGGGTCGTCGAAGAGGGTGTCGGCGGGCTCCTCCTCGTCGGCGTGCTCCAGCTTGGCCAGGCACAGGTAGTGGTGGCGCCCTTTGAGGACCGCGAACGTGGGGCGGCGGCCGAGGATCGGCGTGACCGCCTCGGCCAGCCGGGGCAGGTCGTGCTCGACGAGCTGGTTCTGCAGCGCGAGGGTGGCGGTGGAGATGACCACGGGGCCGTCGACCAGCAGCGCGGGGGTCAGGTAGGCCAGCGACTTGCCTGTACCCGTGCCGGCCTGGACCAGCAGGTGCTCGGAGTCGGCGACGGCGCGTTCGATGGCCGCGGCCATGGCTTCCTGGCCGGGGCGGGCGGTGCCGCCCGGCACCGCGCCGACCGCGGCGGCGAGGAGCTGGGCGGCGGTGGCCGGGGAACGGGTGGCGGCGGGCACGACGAAGACCGTACCCGCCGCCACCGACGAAACCCGCGCACCGTTAGGGTGCCAAGCATGCCGAGCGAGACGGTCCGGGTGGTCTACACCAAGTACGACGGTTCGGCCCATCGCGACTATCCGGCGCGTCGGCTCAACGAGGACGATCTCGGCATCTGGGTGGGTGTCACCCGCGGCACCGCCTCGGTCTACCACGGCCGGCCCTCGGTCGAGCAGATCCCGTTCGTGCTGCTGATCCCGCGCGAATCGTGGTGGACGGCGATGTTCAACCCGCCGCCGCGCACGAGCGAGGTCTACTGCGACATCACCACCCCGGCCCGGTGGGACGGCGACACGGTGCACATCATCGACCTCGATCTGGACGTGGTACGCCGGCGGGAGTCGGGGCTGGTCGAGCTGCGCGACGAGGACGAGTTCGAGGAGCACCGGGTCCATTTCGGTTACCCGGACGACGTGGTCGTCGAGGCGCAGGCGGCGGCGGAGCGGCTGCTGGTCGCGCTCGGCGACGGGACGGAGCCGTTCGCGTCGACGTACCGCAAGTGGCTGTCCGCCGTCGTCGACTGACCGACTCCGGCCGCCGGCCGTTCCTTTTCTCCCCCCGTCCGGTTCGCCCCGGATCCGGCGACACGCGACGTCACGAGGGATTTCTCCGCTAGATATACCCGGGTGGCGGTGTCAGATGTGACACAGTGGTCTGAGCGATAAGTACGTTTAGTCCTATTCACCTGGCGGGATGGGGGCGTGACGGTGGCGGGGGACATCTCGACAATCGCGGGTGGTCTGGCGGGGGTGGCCGGTACGGTCGGCGCGGTCTCGGTCGGCTTCTCGTTGCTGCGCCATCCGCAGCCGTACCTGCCGTGGGGACACGCGATCATCCGCCCGCAGGAGACCGACCCGTTGCCCGGCGTGCTGCGCCGTGGCCTGGCGGGGCTGACCATCCCGGTGCGTCCCGGGCCGCACGGCGAACTGTTCATCGGGCCGGGCGCACCGCAGCCGGGGCGTACGCTGCGCCGGCTCGTGCTGTCCCCGCTGTTCGTCCGGGCGAAGGCCGGCGACGGGCGGCTGCGCCGCGATCAGCGGCTGCCGTTCCGGCTGGTGGTGGAGTTCGTCGGGCCGCGCCGCGACGCCGAGACGCTGCTGCGGGCGTACCGGATGCTGGACCGGCAGCTGCGCGACCACGCCCAGCTGTTGAGCCGGTCCGTGGACGGGGTGCTGGAGCCGGGCGCGGTGACCGTGGCCGTGGCCGGGATCGTGGACGTCCGCGAGCTGCTGGCCGCCCAGCCGGTCCGGTACGCCTTCGCCGACGGCACCTTCGACGACATCGGCACCCGGTCGGCGCCGCCGTCGCTGGTGCCGATGATCAGTGAATCATGGTCGCGGCGGTTCGGCTGGGACGGCCGGGAGCCCATCTCCGCCGAGGAGCGGCACCTGCTGCATGCCCTGGTGCGCGCCGCGCATGCCGACGGCCGCCTGGTCCGGATCTCCGGCCTGACCGAGGGCTCGCGCCGGGCACGCCGGGCGATCTGGTCCGAGCTCTGCGCGGCGGGGGTGGACGTCATCGCGGACACCGACCAGGTCGGTCTCGTCCGGCACCTGCGCCAGTGCCCGGTGAGCCAGCCCGTGGCGCCGCCGGTGGATCCGCCCCGGCCGGCCCGCCGCACATCGCCGGCGCCGCATCCGACCCGGGCCGAGGCCGTCCCGCGGGTGTGATCTCCACCGTCCGGAGCTACCCATCCACGGGTGCGGATGGTGAACATTGGATGAACTGCGATTGAACTGCCTCTGAGCAGGGGTAGGCGGGGTCCGTGCCCACCGACGCGTTACCTAGCATTCCCCCGGAGTTCGCCGTGCCCGTCACGGCGGTTCCGTACCTGCCCACCAGTCCCGCGAGGTTCGCGCCGTGAAGTTCTCCTTCCGCCCCACCGAGGGCGCCTTCTACGACCTTTTCACCAAGGCCGCGCAAAACCTCGTGCGGGGCACCGAGCTGCTCAACGAGCTGGCGCTGCCCGACGTCGACGTGCAGTCCGTCAGCGACCGGCTGACCGACGTCGAACACGACAGCGACCAGATCACCCACGACCTGTACAAGAAGATCAACTCGACGTTCGTCACGCCGTTCGACCGGGAGGACATCTACTCCCTCGGCTCGCAGCTCGACGACGTCATGGACCACCTCGAAGCGGTCGGCAACCTGCTCTACCTGTACGGCCTCACCGCCCTGCCGTCGCTGCCACGCGAGATGCACGAGCTGGTGCACGTCCTGGACCAGCAGGCCAAGCTGACCGCCGAGGCGATGCCCCGGCTGCGCACCATGAAGAATCTCGAGGAGTACTGGATCGAGATCAACCGGCTGGAGAACGACGGCGACCGGGCGTACCGGATGCTGCTGGTCCGGCTGTTCTCCGGCGAGTACGACGCGCTGACCGTCCTGAAGATGAAGGAGGTCGCCGACGAGCTGGAGGCGGCCTGCGACGCCTTCGAGCACGTGGCGAACACGGTCGAGACCATCACGGTCAAGGAGTCCTAGACCTTGTCCGCCGAGTTCATCGCCGTGCTCGCGGTGATCGCCGCCGCGATGGTGTTCGACTACACCAACGGCTTCCACGACGCGGCCAACGCCATCGCGACCAGTGTCAGCACGCGGGCGCTCACGCCCCGGGCCGCGCTGCTCATGGCCGCCGCCGGCAACTTCATCGGGGCGCACTTCGGCACCGAGGTCGCCAAGACCGTCGGCGACGGCCTGGTCACGCTGCCGACCGGCATCGCCAGCCTGGGTGTGGTCTTCGCCGGCGTTGTCGGCGCCATCGTCTGGAACCTCGTCACCTGGTACTTCGGGCTGCCGTCGTCGTCGTCACACGCGCTGTTCGGCGGGCTCGTCGGCGCGACCCTGTTCGCCGCCGGTGGCACCGTCGAGTGGGGGACGATCACCACGAAGGTGCTCATCCCGATGGTGCTGTCGCCGGTCGTCGGCCTCACCCTCGGCTTCCTGGTGATGCTGGCGATCCTGTGGGGCTTCCGCCGGGGCAACCCGGGCCGCCTCAACCGGGGTTTCCGGCACGCGCAGACCGTGTCGGCGGCGGCCATGTCCATCGGCCACGGCATGCAGGACGCCGCCAAGACCATGGGCATCATCGTGCTGGCGCTCTACACGGGCGGGTACCAGGACAGCCCCACCGAGATCCCGACGTGGGTCTACTACACCTCGGCGACGGTGCTGGCGCTCGGTACGTACGCGGGTGGCTGGCGGATCATCCGCACCCTCGGCCGCAAGATCATCGACCTGGGGCCGCCCGAGGGCTTCGCCGCCGAGACCGTCGCGAGCTCGGTGCTGTACTTCAACGCGCTCGTGCTGGGCGCGCCGATCTCCACGACGCACACCATCACCTCGGCGATCATGGGCGTCGGCGCCACCAAGCGGATCAGCGCCGTGCGCTGGAACGTGGCGGGCAACATCGTGATCGCCTGGATCATCACGTTCCCCGCGGCGGCCGGGATCGCCTGCCTCACGTACTTCCTGGTCCGCCCGCTGTTCAGCTGAGTTCCGCGGGCGGGTCGAGGTCGTAGCTGACCCCGATCTGCGCGCGGACCGCGTCCAGCGTGCTCATGATCTCCAGGGTGGCCGTCTGCGGCACCAGCGGGCTCTCCAGCTCCCCGGCCGCCAGGCAGCGCTGCACCTCCAGCGCCTCGTATTGGTAGCCGTGGCCCGGGAACGGCACGTCGAAGGTCTCCGCGCGGCCGTCGCGGTGCAGCTCGAACGACCTCGGCATGTAGAACTCCGGCGGCAGGTCGATCCGCCCCCGGGTGCCGGTGATCGAGGCGGTGTTGCGGGTGGCGCCGCCGATCCCGCAGGTCAGGGCGGCCACCGCGCCCGAGGCGTAGCCGAGTAGCATGCCGGTGTTCTCGTCCACCCCTTCCGGGGTGAGCCGCGCCCAGGCCTGCACCGACTCCGGGGTGCCCAGGATCAGATGGGCCAGGTTGAGCGGGTACACCCCGAGGTCCAGCGCGGCGCCGCCGCCGAGCCGGGGATCGCGCAGCCGGTGCTCGGCCCCGAACGGCCCGGCCAGCCCGAAGTCGGCGTGTACCGCGGTCACCTCGCCGATCGCGCCGTCGCCGATCAGCTCGGCCACCCGGCGGATCGCCGGATTGCAGCGCATCCACATGGCCTCCATGAGGAACAACCCACGGGTACGCGCCTCCTGGACCAGATGCGCCGACGAGGCCAGATCCAGCGTCATCGGCTTCTCGCAGAGCACCGCCTTGCCACCGGCCAGGCAGGTCAGCGCGGCCGCGTGGTGCATGGCGTGCGGGGTCGCCACGTACACGACATCCACCTGGTCGTCCGCGGCCAGCTCGGCCCACGAGCCGTGGGCCCGGGCGAAGCCGTGCCGCCGCGCGAACTCCGTGGCGGTGTCGGCCCGGCGCGAGCCGACCGCGGCCAGCTCCGCCCCGGGCACGAGCCTCAGGTCGGCGGCGAACGTCGTGGCGATCGCGCCCGTGCCGAGGATGCCCCAGCGGACCGTGGGCGACACGTCCTTGGCCATGATCGCCACGGTATCGCTCACGGCCGGTTCGGTGGCAGGATCGGACGGTGACCAACCTCGAGTTGCCGGAAGCGTTGGCGCGCCGGGCGCGCGAGTTCACCGGCACCCCCGTGCCCGCGCGGCCCGCGGCCACGGTCGCGCTGCTGCACCCCGAGACCCTTCAGGTGTACGTGCTGCGCCGCCGCACCACCATGGCGTTCGGCGGCGTGTACGCGTTCCCCGGCGGCGGCGTCTCCCCCGACGACCAGCCCGAGACGCTGCGCGCGGACTGGGCGGCCCGGCTCGGGGTGCCCGACGAGCAGGCCCACGCCGTGGTGGGCGCCGCCGCGCGGGAGCTGTTCGAGGAGGCGGGGGTGCTGCTGGCCGGGCGGGCCGACGAGCCGGACCACACCATCGGCAACGTGGGCGGTGACGACTGGGAGGACGAGCGGGCCCAGGTCGTCGCCCGCCAGCTCAACCTCAGCGAGGTGCTGGCCCGCCGGGGGCTGCGGCTGCGCGACGACCTGCTGCTGCCGTGGGCGCGGTGGATCACCCCGGAGTTCGAGCCCCGGCGCTTCGACACCTGGTTCTTCGTGGCCCTGCTCCCGGCCGGGCAGGAGGCGCGCGACGTCTCCGGCGAGGCCGACGGGACCGCGTGGATCCGCCCGGCCGACGCCGACGAGCTGACCATGCTCCCGCCGACCCGCGTGCTGCTGCGCGAGCTCTCCGCGTACGAGCGGGCCGACGAGATCGTCGCGGCCTCCGCACACCGCGACGCCGCCGTCCCCGTCATGCCCCGGGTGGAGGTGGCGGAGGACGGCGCCGTCACGGTGACGATCAGCCGAAGCGACCCGTGATGTAGTCCTCGGTCTTGCGCTGACTCGGGTTGCTGAAGATCTTCTGCGTGTCGTCGTACTCGATCAGACGGCCCGGATCGCCGGTCTTGTCGATCGAGAAGAAGCCGGTCTTGTCGCTGACCCGCGCGGCCTGCTGCATGTTGTGCGTGACGATGATGATCGTGAAGCGGTCCTTCAGCTTGAACATCAGGTCCTCGATCGCCAGCGTCGAGATCGGGTCGAGCGCCGAGCAGGGCTCGTCCATGAGCACCACCTGCGGCTCCACCGCGATGGTCCGGGCGATGCACAGCCGCTGCTGCTGGCCGCCGGACAGGCCCGCGCCCGGACGGCCGAGCCGGTCCTTCACCTCGTCCCACAGGTTCGCCGACCGCAGCGACTGTTCCGCGGAGTCGTCCAGCACCGACTTCTTGCGGATGCCGTTGAGCCGCAGCCCCGCCACCACGTTCTCGTAGATGCTCATGGTCGGGAACGGGTTGGGTCGCTGGAACACCATGCCGATCATCCGGCGGACCGCGGTGACATCCACGTCGGGGTCGTAGATGTTCTGGTCGTCGATCGTGAGCCGGCCCTCGATCCGGGCGTTCGGCAGTACCTCGTGCATGCGGTTGATCGACCGCAGGAACGTCGACTTGCCGCAGCCCGACGGCCCGATCAGGGCGGTGATCGTCTTGGGCTCGACCGTCATGGAGACGTTGTCGATCGCCTTGAACGATCCGTAGTACGACGAGACGTTGTGCGCCTCGATGCGCTTGGCCATGGGGGACACCTCTTATCGCGTCAACTGGTTGCGACGGGCGAGCAGTTTTGCCGCGATCGTCAGGATGAGGACCAGGGCGACCAGCGTCAGTGCTGCCGTCCAGGCGCGGGCAGGTGCGTACTTGGAAGCGTCGCCGGCCTGCTGGAACACGAAGAGCGACAGCGACATCTGGTTGCCGCTGAACGGGTTGAAGTTGATGGCGCTGGCGCCGCCCGCCACGAGCAGCACCGGTGCGGTCTCGCCGGCCGCCCGGGCGATCGCCAGCATGATGCCGGTGACGATACCCGGCAGGGCCGTCGGCAGGACAATCTTGATGATGGTCTTCCACTGCGGCACGCCCAGTGCGTACGCGCCTTCCCGCAGCGGCCCCGGCACCAGCCGCAGCATCTCCTCGGTGGACCGCACGATCGTGGGCAGCATCAGTACGGCCAGCGCCAGCGCGGCGGCGAAACCCGAGTACTGCGGCCGGCCGTCGTTGAACACCGGGCTGACGATGAGCACCCAGAACGACAGGATGAACAGACCGGCCACGATCGACGGGATACCGGTCATCACGTCGACGAAGAAGCGGACCGTCAGCGCGAACCGGCCCCGGCCGTACTCGACCAGGTAGACCGCGCCCATCACACCGAGCGGCACGGCCAGCAGGGTGGCGATGCCGACCTGCTCCAGCGTGCCGATGATGGCGTGGTACGCGCCGCCGCCCGCGTCTCGCGCGCCGATGTTGTTCATCGACGTGGTGAAGAACGTCGCGTCCAGCCGCTCGGCGCCCTTGGAGATCAGCGTCCACACCACGGAGGTCAGCGGCAGCACCGCCAGAATGCACGCGGAGTAGATGAGCGTCTTCCACATGCGGTCCCGCGCGGCGCGCTTGCCCTCCACGCGGCCTGCGACGTACAGGAGCCCGGCCAGGTAGAGCAGCAGGCCGAGGACCGCGACGAGCACCCAGCCGCCGATGTCCAGGCCGAACACGACGATCGCCGCGACCGCGAGGGCCACGACGGCGACGCCCAGATTCGTGGCCAGCGACAGCCGCTTGCCCCGAATGTTCTCCGGCGTCATGCGAACGCCGGGCATTTCCCGCTCAAGAAGACTCATGCTGGGCTCCCATTCCGCATGCCCTCGCTGCGCTCGGTGCACTCGGTCATGCGGCACTGTCCCGGAACTCGCGGCGGCGGTAGATGATCGCGCGGGCCGCCATGTTGACCACGAGGGTGATGGCGAACAGCACCAGGCCGGAGGCGATCAGCGCGCCGCGACCGGTCTCGTTGGCCTCGCCGAACGTGTTGGCGATGTTCGCGGCGATGCTGTTGCCGCCGTTCTCGATGATGTTGAAGGAGATCCCGAAGACGCTGCCGAGCGTCAGGGCCAGGGCGATCGTCTCGCCGAGCGCGCGACCCAGGCCGAGCATGACCGCGGCGATGATGCCGGGCCGGCCGTACGGGAGCACCGCCGTACGGATCATCTCCCACTTGGTGGCGCCCAGCGCGAGCGCCGCCTCCTCGTTCATGCCGGGGGTCTGCTGGAACACCTCACGCGAGATCGAGGTGATGATCGGCAGCACCATGATGGCCAGCACCAGGCTGCCGAGCAGGATCGAGTAGCCGAACGGGCCGTCGCCGTCGAACAGCGGCAGCCAACTGAAGTAGTGGTTGAGCCACACCGACAGCTCCCGCACCGGCGCCACGAAGAAGTCCCGGCCCCACAGGCCGAAGACGACGCTGGGCACGGCCGCCAGCAGGTCGACGACGAATCCGAGCGGGTTGGCCAGGCGCTTCGGTGCGTAGTGCGACAGGAACAGCGCGATGCCCAGGGCCACGGGCACCGCCACGATCAAGGCGATGATCGAGGTCAGCACGGTCCCGAAGGCCAGGGCCGCGATGCCGAACTTGGGCTGTGTCTCGTTCGGGAACCACTTCTCGTACGTGAAGAAGTTCTCCGTGTTGGCCTGCAGCGCCGGTATGGCCTTGGCGATCAGGAAGATCGCGATGGCCACGATGATGACCAGCACCATCGCGCCGGATGCCCTGCTGAGGCCGCGGAAGCCGCTCTCGATCGAGAACCGTGCCTTGCGGGGCAGCGCGCCGCCACCGCCGAGAGGCGGACGGCCGCCGGGGGGGACGTCGTCGGGGGGAACCGGCGAAACGCCGTCGCCGGCGGGCCGGGCGTGGCGTCCTGCCACACGCGACCCGCCGGCGCCGAGGTTCGCCGAGCCGGAGGGGTACTCACCCATCTGCTGCTCGCTGTCGTCTCGGAGGGACCCGGGGAGGATCAGGCGATGGCCGCGACCGACGCCGCAACCTTGCTGCGCATGGTCTCGGGCAGCGGCCCGTAGCCCAGCTCGCCGAGGGACGCCTGGCCACCGGTGCTCGAGGTGTAGGTCAGGAAGCCCTTGATGGCCTCGGCCTTCGGGCTGCCCTTGCTGCACACGATCTCGTAGGTCACCAGGACGATCGGGTACGCCCCCGCCGTGGTGGTGCTGTAGTCGATGTCCAGCTTCAGGTCGTTGCCCGTGCCGGCGACCTTGGCGCCCTCGATGGTCTTGCCCGCGCTCTGGGGGGTCAGCTCGACGAACTCACCCGCGCCGTTCTTGACCTTCGCCTTCTTCAGGTCGCTGTTCTCGGCGAAGGACAGCTCGACGTAGCTGATCGTGCCGGGCGTGCTCTTGACCCGCGCCGCCACGCCGTCGGACTTGGCCGCGCCGGTGCCGCCCGGAGCCTTCCACGCCTTGGCGTTGCCGTACGTCCAGTCGGCGGGGGCGGTCTTGCTCAGGTACTTGGTGAAGTTGTCGGTCGTGCCGGACTCGTCGGAGCGGTGGACCGTCTCGATGGTGGTCGCGGGCAGCTGGGCGCCGCTGTTCTCCGCCGCGATCGCCGGGTCGTTCCACTTGGTGACCTTGCCGGAGAAGATCTTGGCGATGGTGCTCGCGGACAGCTGCAGGTTCTCGACGCCGTCCGCGTTGTAGACCACGGCGATCGGGCCGACCAGCATCGGCAGGTTGAGTGCCTGGCCGCCGGCGCACTTGGCGTCCGCCTGCGGCTGCTCCTCCGGCTTGAGCGCGGAGTCGGAGCCGGCGAAGTCGGCCGTACCCGAAATGAAGGCCTGGATGCCCGCGCCGGAACCGGTGCCCTGGTAGTTGATCTTCGCGTTGGAGCACTGACCCTGGTAGGTCTTGATCCACTCGTCCATGGCGTTCTTCTGCGCGGTCGAGCCCTGCGCCGTCAGATCCCCCGCGGCGCAGTTCTGGGCCGCGGCGGAGGCGCCACCGGCCGGCGACGCCGTCTCGTTGTCCGAACCACACGCGACCAGCGAGAGGGTCGCGGTCAAAGCAATACCGGCCAGCAGGCCGGACCGCTGGAGCTTCACGGTTTTCCCTTCGAGTGGATTGCCGGGCTCGATCGGCCCGACAAGCCGGTCTCACCGGCCCACTCGAAAGCTAGGAGGGCCAGATGACCTGTTCCCCGGTCGCAAGTGAACCTGCGGTGAACAGGTCGACCCCCTGAGGTAGCCGAAGGCTGAGGGCGAGTTGTCCGTTACGTGAACCGACGCCCCGGCGACCGAAATGCCGGATTTTCGGGCGCGCCGAGACGGCGCCGTGACATACGCTTGACCGTTCCGTTACCGCCAACTCGGGTGCGCGGAAAGGTGAAGACAGCTCCACGCCGCAACCTCAGGATCCGGCGAGCGGAACCCGCTTCTGGTAGCTCACGTCTGCGGCGAAGACAGTGAACCCCAGCCGCTGGTACAACGCCACCGCGGCCGAGTTCGACTCGTCGACGTAGAGCAGGGCGTCGCGCACCCCCCGCTGGGCGAGATGCTGGAGTCCGGCCAGGCTGAGCGCGGCTCCCAGGCCGCGCCGGTGCCCGCCCGGATCGACGCCGAGGACGTAGATTTCCCCCATCCGGGGGACGTCGCCGCGCGCCGGATGCACCTTCGTCCAGTGGAACCCCAGCAGGGTGTCCGCGACGTCGACCGCCAGCAGGAACCCCTCCGGGTCGAACCACGGCTCCGCCATCCGCAGCCGCAGGTCCGTCTCGGTCCACCGGCCCTGCTCCGGGTGGTCGGCGAAGGCGCGCGCGTTGAGCCGGAGCCACCCGGCGTCGTCGAAGCCGGGGCGGAAGTGGCGCACGGTCACCCCGGCGGGCAGCGGTACGTCCGGCAGCGGCTCGGTCAGCGGGCGGCGCATCTGCCACAGCACCCGGGCGCGCGCGAAACCCGCGCCCTCCGCGAAGGTGCGCGCGGCGGCACCGTCACCGTGCGCCCACACGCTCAGCGTTGCCCCGGGCACCGCGCTGGCCACCGCCGCCAGCAGCGCGGTGCCGTACCCCTCGCGGCGGTGCCGCGGATGCACCACGAGCTCGCCGGAGGGCGCGCCGGGATCGGACCGGTCCAGGTAGGCGTACCCGGCCAGGCCGTCGTCGGCAAAAGAAAGCAGATGTACGCGCGCGGCGCCGACACCCGCAGCATCCCCGTCAGCGCCGGTCCCGGCGGTGTCCGGGCCGGCATCGGCCCCGGACGCCGAGGCGCTCGCCGGGGCGTGGCGCACGGCGAGCACCGTGTCCTCGGCCAGCGCGAAGACGCCGTCGGCTGCGGCGGCCGCCTCGGCGACCGCCAGCACGGCGGCGCTCTCCTCGGGGGTGAGCCGGTCCGCGTGGCGGACCGGCCGCACCGTCGTCATGGGTCAGTGCACTCTCAAACCGGCAGCGGGACCGGCTCGTTGTCGGGCAACTGGCGGCTGGCCGGCGGCACCACGAACTTGTAGCCCACCTGGCGCACCGTGCCGATCATCGCCTCGTACTCGGGGCCGAGCTTGGCGCGCAGGCGCCGCACGTGCACGTCGACCGTGCGGGTGCCGCCGAAGTAGTCGTAGCCCCACACCTCGCGCAGCAACTGATCGCGGGTGAACACCCGACCCGGGTGCTGGGCCAGGAACTTCAGGAGCTCGAACTCCTTGTACGTGAGGTCGAGCGGGCGGCCCTTGAGCTTCGCGGCGTACGTGTCCGGGTCGATGTTGAGCTCACCGGCGCGGATCGAGCCGCCGCTGCCCGCGGTGGCGTTGGTCAGCCGCCCGACGCTGAGCCGCAGCCGGGCCTCGACCTCGGCGGGCCCCGCGGTGGCCAGGATGACGTCGTCGACGCCCCAGTCGGCGTTCAGCGCGATGAGCCCGGCCTCGGTGACCACCGCGACCAGCGGCACACCCAGCCCGGTCGCGTGCAGCATGCGGCAGGTGGCCCGGGCCTCCGACAGTTCCGAGCGGGCGTCGACCAGGACGGCGTCCGGGCTGGGGCCGGACACCAGCGTGCGGACATCGCGCGGGGCGGTGCGCACCGAGTGGGGGAGCAGGTCCAGCGCGGGCAACACGGCGGAAGCCTCACCCGCACGTGCTGTCACCAACAGAAGGATCTCCACACTCACCTCCGTCCTCGCGGCACGCGGCCGCATGGGTGACCCGGTATGCGTACTCAACGCGGCGCGGCCGCAACGAACAGCAGACCGGAGGATCGGGTTCCCGGCGTCACCGACGGGTGGGCTGGGCTCACCTTAACCGACGGACGGGCACGAAGTCCCTGGTCGCGTTGTCGAGTGATGTAGTGAACGCGACGTGCCTGACCGAACGGAGGAGTGGTAACGGCCCGTTCGGCCGACGCGGGCCGCGGGCCCGTCCGGAAGTGGTGCCACGGCGCCCGGTCGCCGGATGACCCGGGTACGGGTGGTCTGGCACCATCGCAGGCGTGTTCCCCACCAGGCCGCAGCGCGGCGACTTCACCGGAGTGCCGCACGACGGCGAGCGCGACCCGTGGGACGCCGACCTGTCCCGGGAACTGCCGCGTGTCGGGCCGCGCCGGGCGCCGGGCATGTTCGGCGCCGTGCCCGAGCCCGAGCCTCCCGCCAGCATCGTGCCGGGGGCGGGCCCGGCCGACGACGCCGACGACGAGCCGGAAGAGGTCCAGTTCGTCGAGGTGCGGCGCCAACTGTCGCTGGCCATCGCCGGATTCTCCGCGCTGCTGGCGATCGGCCTGATCGTCGGCGCGCAGAGCACCGGGCCGGACGCCCGGCTGCCGTACGCCATCGTGATCTTCGGGGTGCAACTGCTGTTCGTACTGGCCTGGACGATGGCGGTCCAGCCGCCCGCGCCCACGGCCGTCGGCATCGTCTGCGCGGCGGCCGCCGGGGTGGCCGACTACGCGGCGATCACCGCCGACGAGCCCGGGCTGGCCCCGCTCGCCTACGCGGCGGCCGGCGGCTTCGTGGTCGCGGTGCTCGGGCAGTTGCTCAGCCGGGTCGGCTGGCAGCGGGTCAAGGACTCCCTCGGCCCCACACTGATGATCGTGGCGGGCGTGGTCGCGTACGCATGTCTGCTGGTGCTGACCCGCCAGCCGATCGGCGCCCAGACCGTGCTGGTCTGCCTGGCCGCGGCGGGCGTCGCGCTGGTCGTGGCCCGGGTGACCGACGCCGGGTACGCCAAACCCCGGCTGGCCCCGCAGGTGCCGCGCGGCGCGGCCGGCATCGTGCTCGGCGCGATGCTCGGCACCCTGGCCGCCGCGGCCCTGGGCAGCTTCCTCGTGCTGCCCTTCGACCCGGCGAAGGGTGCCGTGCTCGGCGTGGTCACGGCCGCCCTCGCGGTGCTGGTCGACCTGGCCGTCAACTACTCGGAGGCCGGGCGCAGCATGGCCGGGGAGGTGCCGACGTTCTGGCTGGCCCGCCACATGCAGGGGCCGCTGGGTGCGTTCGCGGTGGCCGCGCCCGCGGGGTACGCGATGGCGACGTTCTTCCTGTCCTGACCGTGGCCGGATATTCGCTGCATTCGTTGGACCATGCCCACCCGGTGGCCCGGGGCGAGTACGGTCCTGGGGGTCCGAGCCCGCGGTCGATGGAGGAGGAGACGTGGCCGAGGTGTACGACCCGCCCCGCGCACGCAAGCGCCGGATGCGGCCCGTGCTCGTGACCCTGGCAATCCTCGTGGTGCTCCTCGGCGTCGGTTTGATCGTGGCGGACCGGGCCGCGGCGGCGTTCGCGGAACGGGTGATCGCGGAGCGCATCTCCGGTCAGGTCGCCAGCCAGGGCGCCCGCTCGGAACATCCGGACGTCACCGTCATGGGGGTGCCGTTCCTGACCCAGGTCACCTCGGGCAAGTACGAAGAGACCCGGATCGTGCTGCGCAACTTCGAGGGGCCCGCCGGCGGTGGCAAGTCGATCCGCGTGCCCGAGCTGGAGGTGCGCGCGACGGACGTGAGCGCCCCGCTGGACACCGTGCGCAGCGGTCGCGGGGACATCTTCGCGGGCAAGGTCACGGGTACCGGGACGGTCGACTACGCCCAGCTCGCCGCGCTCATCGGCCAGCCCGGGCTCACGCTGCGCGAACAGGACGGCAAGCTGGTCGGCACCGCGCCGGTGCAGCTGCTCGGGCAGACCGTCCAGGTCACCGGCACGGCGAGCCTCGAGGTGGTCGACGGGGTCGTGCGGGTGCGCTTCTCCGACGTCACCGCCGCGGGGTTGCCCAATCTGCCGCTGGTCCGCTCGTTCATCGACGCGTACGTCAAGGACCTCGCGGTCGACCTCAAGGTGCCGAAGCTGCCGCTCGGCCTGGTCGTGGAGAAGGTGGAGCCCCTGCCGGCGGGCCTGCAGTTCACCGCGAGCGCGCACGACGTCGCGCTCACCGGCGGCGTCTGAGCCCCGGCGGTCTGTGACGGCCGCCTCCGTCCCGGATGCTGGTCGAAGGTGTTCCGGGCTGTGGACCCGCTGGTAGGGTCCGTTCCCATGAGCCTGTTGCTCACGAAACGGCGCGCGATCGACCTGTGTCGCGTGGCCGCGTGCCTGTGTCGCCCCGTCGCCTGACGGGGCCGCTCATGCTGCGCAGGATCTAACCGCCCGGCAGTGGCGCCGTCGCACCAACCCCGTGATCCGTTGTGCCAATGGGTCCCGCGCGGGTGCGGCCGAAATTCCCCCGCGTGACGACTCACCCATCCCACCCGACATAAGGGAGTCAAACGATGAGTCGCGACACCGCGCTCGTCTCTGCCGACTGGGCCGAGAAGAACCTCGAAACTCCGGGAATCGTCTTCGTCGAGGTCGACGAGGACACCACCGCGTACGACGGTGGGCACATCCCCGGTGCCGTCAAGCTGGACTGGAAGAAGGACCTGCAGGACCCGGTCCGCCGCGACTTCGTGAACCAGGAGCAGTTCTCCGCGCTGCTGTCCGAGCGCGGGATCGCCAACGACGACACCGTCATCCTGTACGGCGGCAACAACAACTGGTTCGCCGCGTACGCGTACTGGTACTTCAAGCTGTACGGCCACGGCGACGTGAAGCTGCTCGACGGCGGTCGCAAGAAGTGGGAGCTGGACGCCCGCCCGTACAGCAAGGACGTGCCGAGCCGGGCCGCCACGCAGTACCAGGCCAAGGCCCCGGACCTGTCGATCCGCGCGTTCCGCGACGAGGTCGTGCAGGCCATCGGCGCGCAGAACCTGGTCGACGTGCGCAGCCCCGACGAGTACGCGGGCCGGCTGCTGGCCCCGGCGCACCTGCCGCAGGAGCAGTCCCAGCGCGCCGGCCACATCCCGACCGCGATCAGCGTGCCGTGGAGCAAGGCGGCCAACGAGGACGGCACGTTCAAGTCCGACGACGAGCTGGCCAAGCTGTACGCGGCCGCCGGGCTCGAGGACGGCAAGGACACCATCGCGTACTGCCGGATCGGCGAGCGTTCCTCGCACACCTGGTTCGTGCTCAAGGAGCTGCTCGGCCGCGCGAACGTGAAGAACTACGACGGTTCCTGGACCGAGTACGGATCCCTGATCGGCGTGCCGATCGCCCTCGGCGACGAGCCCGGAAAGGCGTGACCAAATGACCTCTCCCGCCAACACCACAGCCGGGTGCGCCGCCCCGGACCAGTCCGCTCCGCTGCCGGCGAGCGTCGACCTGGAGAAGGAGACCGTCATCACCGGTGCCGTGCGCACCGCCGACGGTGAGGCCGTGGGCGGCGCGTACGTCCGGCTGCTCGACTCCTCCGGTGAGTTCACCGCCGAGGTGGTCACGTCGCCCGAGGGGGTGTTCCGGTTCTTCGCCGCCCCTGGCGCCTGGACGCTGCGGGCACTGTCCCGCAGCGGCAACGGCGACCTCACCGTCGACGCCGCGCGCGGCGTCAACGAGGTCGGCCTGACCGTCGCCAACTGAACCACGCTCTGCTGCCGCAGGGGCGGGACCCGGTTCCGGGTCCCGCCCCTGCACGCGTCCGCGACCTGCCATGCCACCATGGCGGCGTGAATCCCCCGGCACATCCGCCCGCCATCCGGCCGCCCCGCCGCCCGTGGCTGAGGGTGGTGGTCGTGGTGTGGGCGGTGCTGCTGGCCGGACTGGTCTTCTGGTCCGTCCGCCACGACCCCCCGACCGTTCCCGAGCAGGCCGACATCGCCGCGGCCCTGCCGTTCCTGGACGCCGCCACGGGCGCCGTGATGTCCGCGGCGGACGCCGACGGGCGCGCCGTCGTGCTGCATCCCACGGAGTTCTCCCGGGACTGCCGCCTCACCCCGGTCCGCCCCGGCATGGAGGCCGTCCGGGAGGTCACCGTGCGGGTGCGCGCCGGCGGGGCCGGCCAGGCGCTCGACGCGATCGCGAAGGCGCTGCCGGCCGGGTACCAGGCCCGGGTGCGGCGCAGCGCGTCCGGCACCCGCCTGGAGCTGTACGCCGACGCCGGTGGTTTCGTGGCGATCGACGCGCGTACCCCGGCCGACGCGACCGTGGTGACGTTGCAGGTGTCCACGGGTTGCCGCCCGCCGGCCGCCGTGGTGAACCCGACGCCCACCCGCCCCCCGGTGTCCACGCTGCCGGCGATCTACCGGGCCGCCCTGAGCGCGCTGGGCGCCGCTGGTGCCGTGGCGGACACCGTGACGGAGGTGGCCTGCCCGTCCGGCGGTACCGCGCGGACCGTGACCAGCGTGGCCGTCCCGCTGCCCCGGGATCTGATCCGGGCGCTGAAGGCGGTGACCGCGGGAGCGGGCGTCGTGCAGGCCGAGCCGCGGGCGTGGGCGTGGCGGATCGGCGGCCTCTCCGTGGTGGTGACCATCACGGAAGGGTCCGCGCGAGTCAGCGTCACCGTCGGGTGCCGCTGAGGTCAGTACACGAGCGCCTGCGCGCCCTCGCCCATGATCTCCTCGACGAAGACCGCGGCGCCCGCGATCCGCACCCCGGGCAGCACGTCGTCGGGGGTGATGTCGCGCCGGGCGGCGCACTGGGTGCAGGCGGTGACCCGGCCGTTGGCCAGCAGCAGCTCCAGCAGGTCGGGCAGGGGAGCGGCGTGCGGCAGTGCGAACTGCTCCGCCCGCCCGGGCAGGGCGAACCAGGTGGACTCGCCGGTGAGCCAGAACGAGACGTCGACACCGGCTGCCACGGCGGTGCTGGCCACGGTGAACGCCTGGGAGCAGCGTTCCGGGGCGTCGGCGCCGGCGGTTGCCTTGACCACGAGCAGGCGAGTCATGGCCGTCAGCCTAGGCGCGAGCAGTGTTGACTACGATGACCGGGTCATGGTTACCGAGATCGGATTCGTGAGCCTGCTGGTCGCCGGGTTCGGCGCGCTGGCGGGCGGCCTGGGCTACCTGGCCGTGCGGATGGCAAGGGGACGCTGGTGAGCAACGACGAGGCCGCGGACACCGGCAACCCGCTGGGCCCGCCGCCCTGGCTGAACGCGCCGCCGGTGGACGCCTACCCGTACGAGGACACCCACGACCTGCGCTCCGGGCCGGACCTGCACCCGGCGCTGCTGGGCCTGCTGCCGTTCATCGGGCTGTGGCGCGGACGCGGCCAGGGCGGCTTCCCCGGCGTGGAGGACTTCAACTTCGCCCAGGAGGTCCGCATCAGCCACGACGGGCGGCCGTTCCTGCACTACGAGTCGCGGGCGTGGATTCTCGACGACGAGTCGCAGCCGGTCCGGATGGCCAACCGCGAGGTCGGTTGGTGGCGTCCGGTGACCACGGCCGAGGGACGGGCCACCGACGACATGGAAGCCACCATGTGCACCCCCACCGGGATCATGGAGTTGTACCTCGGGAAGGTGACCGGCACCCGGTTGGAGATGGAGGCGGACGCGATCGTCCGCTCGCCCACCGCCAAGGAGGTCACCGCGGGCCACCGGCTGTTCGGCATCGTCGAGGGCGCCCTGCTGTACGCCCAGGAGGTCGCCGCCGAGGGCCGGGGCCTGGAGCCGCACATGTCCGCCCGCCTGCTGCGCGTCGGCGGCTGACCCACCCCGGCCCGGCACGGGCGGGGCGCATAGGCATGTCGAACTATGCTCATACCGTGACCGCCCCATCGCTTGCCGACAAGCTCCGGGAACGCGGCCTGCGGCTCACCCCGCAACGCCAGCTGATCCTGGAAGCGGTGTACGAACTGGGCCACGCCACCCCGGAGCAGGTGCACCACGCCGTGCGGGAACGGGCCGCCGGGGTCAACATCACCACGGTGTACCGCACCCTCGAACTGCTCGAGGAGCTGGGCCTGGTCAGCCACACCCACCTGTCGCACGGTTCGCCCACGTACCACCGGGCCGGGGAGGACCAGCACGTGCACCTGGTCTGCCGCCGCTGCGGGTCGATCGGCGAGGCCGACCCGTCCGTGCTGCTGCCGGTGACCCGGCAGTTGCAGGCGGAGCGCGGGTTCCGGGTCGACGTCGGGCACGTGTCGCTGTTCGGCGTCTGCGGTGACTGCAAGGAGCTTTCATGATCCTGGTCGAGGAACTGACCCCCGACTCCCTCGACGCGGGCGTCGCCGCCCACTACGGCGACCCGATGCGCGAGCAACGCCTGCTCGACACGGCGGTCGGCCTGGTCGACCGGTCGCACCGCGAGGTCGTCGCGGTGCCCGGCGAGGAACGGGCGAGCTGGCTGCACACCCTCACCACCCAGCACCTGAGCGATCTGGGCGCCGGGCAGGGCACCGAGCTGCTCGTGCTCTCCCCGCACGGCCACGTCGAGCAGCACGCCCTGGTCACCGAGGACGGCACGACCGCGTGGCTGGACACCGAGCCGGGCAGCGGCGCGGGCCTGCTCAGGTACCTGGAGATGATGCGGTTCTTCACCAAGGTGGAGCCGCGCGACGCCAGCGCCGAGCTGGCGGTGCTGTCGCTGGTCGGGCCGGACGCTGTTGCCGCCGCCGCCCGGCTGGGCGTGACCGGCCTGGCCGAGCCGCGGATCGCCCCGGTGCCCGACGCCAAGTTCGCCAAGGGCACCGTGCCGTCGGGACCGACCGCGATCTACGACGTCCGGCAATTCGCGTACGGGCTGGCCCGCCGGGTCCCGCTGGGCGTGGATCTGCTGGTCCGCCGCCCCGAGGTGGAGGCGGTCCGGGCGGCGCTGGAGGTGCCCCCGGCCGGGCTGTGGGCGTACGAGGCGGTGCGGGTCGCGCATCGCATCCCACGGCTGGGCTGGGAGACCGACCACCGCACGATCCCGGCCGAGGCCGGGTTCCTGGCCGCCGCCGTACACCTGGACAAGGGTTGTTACCGGGGGCAGGAGACGGTGGCCCGGGTGCACAACCTGGGCCGTCCGCCCCGCCGCCTCGTGCTGCTGCACCTGGACGGGGTGGCCACGGACCACCCGCCCGCGCAGGGCACGCCGGTCACGCTGGACGAGCGCGCGGTCGGTTTCGTCGGCACCGCGGTGCGCCACCACGAACTCGGCATGATCGCCCTGGCGGTGCTGAAACGGAACGTGCCGGACGACGCCCGGCTCCAGGTCGCCGAGTCCGCGGCGGCCGTCGACCCGGCCTGATCATCTCTTGAGCTGCGGTCCCCGCGACCCCGGCCCGTCCCACGTGGCAGGATCGCGGGCATGACCGGGACCCTCATCACCGTCGCGCCCACCGGCGCGGAGAGCAGCAAGGCGGCCGTACCCGCGCTGCCCGTGACCCTCGACGAACTCGTGGTTACCGCCAAGGAGTGCGAGGCGCTCGGCGCCGCCATCATCCACGTGCACATCCGCGACGACGACGCGAAGCCCACCCTGGACCAGGGGCGGCTGCGGGCGACCGTGGCGGGGCTGCGCGAGTCCACCGGCCTGATCGTGCAGCTCTCCTCGGGCGGTTCCGTGACGGACCCGGAGGCGGACCGGCTCGCCGTGCTCGACGCGGGCCCGGAGATGGCCTCCTGCACGATGGGCACGGTCAACTTCGGCGACGACGTGTTCCTGAACCGGTGGGAGTTCGTCGTCGAGCTGCACACCCGCATGCAGGAACGCGGCATCGTCCCCGAGTACGAGATCTTCGACCTGGGCCAGCTCACCACGCTGCAGCGCCTGCTCAGCTCGTACGGGCTGCCGTTCGGCGGGCACGTGCACGTCGACCTGGTGATGGGGGTGCCCGGCGGGATGCCCGGCACCGCCGAGGCGCTGGTGGCCTGCCGCCAGGCGCTGCGTGACCTGCCGGAGGGCACGACGTTCTCGGCCACCGGCATCGGCCGCAGCACGATCCCGGTCATGCTGGCCTCGCTCTCGGCGGGCGGCCACCTGCGGGTCGGCATGGAGGACACCGTCACGTACGCGAAGGGTCAGCCGGTCGAGTCGAACATGCAGCTCGTGGCGCGGGCGGTCGGTTTCGCGCAGCTCGCGCAGCGGCCGCCGCTGAGCCCGGCCGAGGCGCGCGCGCTGCTCGGCATCCCCGCTCGATGATCCTCGCGGAGGTCGTGCGGTCCGGTTTCGTCGAGAGTGTGCACCACGGTTCGGTCGTGGTGCTGGACTCGGCGGGCACGGTGAAGGACAGCGCCGGGGACGTCGGGTCGCCGTTCTTCCCCCGCTCGTCGAACAAGCCGTTGCAGACCGTCGGCATGCTTCGCGCCGGGCTGCCCGCGCGGGAGGCCGCCGACCTGGCGCTGATCAGCGGCAGCCACCTCGGTGAGCCGTTCCACGCGCTGCGCGCGGGGGAGATCCTGGCGGCGGCGGGCCTGAGCCCGGAGGCGCTGGGTTGCCCGCCCGCGCTGCCCGCGTCGGAGCGGGAGCGGGACGCGGTGCTGCGGGCGGGCGGCGCGGCGCGGCGGATCCTGATGAACTGCTCCGGCAAGCACGCCGGCATGCTGGCCACCTGCGTGGCCAACGGTTGGCCGGTGGAGTCGTACCGCGATGCCGGGCATCCGTTGCAGGTCGCGCTGGCGCAGACCGTGGCGGAGCTGGCCGGTGAGCCGATCGCGGCCACCGGGGTGGACGGCTGCGGTGCGCCGGTGTTCGCGTTCTCGCTGACCGCGCTGGCGCGCTCCTTCCTGCGTCTGGTGGACGCCGAGGCGGGCAGCCCCGAGCGCCGGGTGGCGGACGCCATGCGGGCTCACCCCGAGCTGGTGCACGGCACGGGCGGGGACGACACCGTACTGATGGCCGGGGTGCCGGGGCTGCTGGCCAAGGGCGGCGCCGAGGGGGTGCAGGCGGTGGCCGTGCCCGGCGTGGGTGCGGTGGCGTTCAAGATCTCCGATGGGGCCGCCCGGGCCCGGATGCCGCTGTTGCGCGCGGCCCTGCGCCGGCTCGGGGTGGACGCGCCGGTGCCGCCGGTGCCCGTGCTGGGCGGCGGGGAGACGGTCGGCGAGGTCCGCGCCACCTGGTGATCTCCCCGAAGCGTGAGGTCGGGGTCACCGAGTGAGGTGATTCACGCTAGCTGCTGCAAGCGTTTTGCTTGCAGCAGCTAGCGGTCGGGGCTACCGTCGAGGCATGCCCACGCCCAAGGACCTGCCGCAGGACATCGGCGGATTCATCCGCGACCTGCGTCAATCCGCCAAGATCTCGCTCCGGCAGCTCGCGGAGCGGGCCGGGGTGAGCAACCCGTACCTCAGCCAGATCGAGCGTGGCCTGCGTAAACCCAGTGCCGAGGTGCTCCAGCAGCTCGCCAGCGCGCTGCGGGTCTCCACCCCGGCGATGTACCTGCGTGCCGGCCTGCTCGACAGCGAGGGCCAGCAGGGGGTGCTGGCCGCGATCGCGGTCGATCCCGAGCTGACCATCGCGCAGAAGCAGTCGCTGTCCCAGATCTACGAGACGTTCCGCAACGAGAACGCCCGGCACGCGCCGCCCAAGGCCGCCGAGCCGCCCGTCGACACCGAGGGCGACGGGCTGGCCGCCGTCCTCGAGGACGTGGCGGTTGTGGAGGACGGCGCCGCGCCCCCACCCAGGACCACCAAGTCGGAGGAGACGACATGACCGAGCAGACCAAGACCAAGATCCCCGCCCCCCTGTACGCCGCCGCCGGAGCCGGTGACCTCGCGGTCGAGCAGCTGCGCAAGCTGCCCGCCGTGGTCAGCGAGCTGAGCGACCGCGCCGTCGCGACCCTGAAGCCGGCGATCGCCAACGCCAACACCAAGGCCGGCGAGCTGCGGGAGAAGGCCACCACGACCGACTTCGACAAGCTGCGCAGCAACGCCGCCAGCAACGCCGTCGCGTTCGCCCAGCTGGCCCAGGAGCGTGCGCTCAGCGCGTACACCGCGCTGGTCGCCCGGGGCGAGCGCGTCGTGGGCACCGGCGTCGTCGAGGCCGCGGACGTGGTCAACGCCGACATCGAGGCCACCGAGGCCCCGAAGGCCGTCGCGGCGGCCGCCGCCGCGACCGAGCCGAAGCCGCGCGTCGCCAAGCGGACCCGTCCGGCCGCCAAGTGATCGAACACGCCACCGCGTGACGAACCGCGGGCCCCGGCTTCGGCCGGGGCCCGCGGCATAGACTCGGCCCATGGCCACCAGCGCACCGATCTTCTATCTCGACGTCGTCCGCGGCATGAACCTGGTCATCCTGATCCTGTCGCTGATCGTGCAGGCCGTGGCCCTCGTGCACTGCATCACGCAGCGAGGCGACGGGTTCCCGGCGATCGGCACCCTGCCCAAGGGCGCCTGGGTGGCCATCCTCGCCGTCTCCCTCGTGCTCACGTACCTGATCAGCGGGCCGATCGGCATCTTCGGCCTGATCGGCATCGCGGCCGCCCTGATCTATCTGCTGGACGTCCGGCCCGGCCTGCGTGACCTTTCCGACGGCAAGGGGTTCTGGTAGCCGACCGCCCGCGGGTCCGGCTGCCCGGCCCGCACCCCGAACTGGTCGACACCCCGCACGGCGTGCGCCTGGAGCAGCTCACCACCGGTACGGGCGACCCGGTCACGGTGTTCGCGCACGGCCTCGCCGGTGACATCACCGGCACCCGCCCGCTGGGCAGCGCCGTCACCGGACGGCGGGTCTTCTTCCACCAGCGCGGGCACGGCCGCTCCGACGCTCCGCCCGGACCGTGGAGCTTCGCCGACCTCGCCGCCGACCTCGCCTCGGTCGCGGACCGCTCCGGTGCCACCCGGGCGGTCGGGGTCAGCATGGGCGCCGCCGCGGTGTGCCGCCTGCTGGCGCAGCAGCCGGACCGCTTCGCGCGGGTGGTGCTGTTCCTGCCGGCGCCGCTCGACGGGACGCGGCCCGCCGCCGCCCGCGACCGGCTGGCCCGGCTGCGCGCCGCGCTCGACTCGGGGGACCTGCGCGCGGCGATCGAGCTCGAGGTGCCCCCCGACGTCCGGCACACCGGCGCCGGCCAGGCCTACCGGCGCCAGCGCGAGGAGCAGTTGCGGCGCGACGGTCTGGCCCCGCAGCTCGACACGCTCTGGCAGGCCCCGGCCGTGCCCGACGAGGGCGCGCTGCGCGCGTTCGCCGGTCGGGCCCTGGTGCTCGGGTGCGCCGGCGACGCGCTGCACCCGGCCGCCGTGGCCGAGCGGGTCGCCGCCCGGCTCGGCGCCGACCTGCACGTGTACGACCGGCCCGACGTGCTGTGGACGGACCGGCGGGATCTGCGCGAGCGGATCTCGACCTTCCTCAACGCCCATTGAGCAGCGGGTACGCCGTAACCTTTCGGGCCGCGGAACGATTGTCAATCCGTGCGGCTCTCCCCCAAATCGATCTTCTTCGGCGTCCTCGTCCTCGGGCTGCCCTTCGCACTGGCCGCCGGTTGGGCCCTCGGCACCCCGGCCGCCGGGCCCGCGCCCGCGTCGGCCCCGGCGGGCAGCGGCGTCCTGGGGGCGGCGCCGAGCCGGACCGTCACCCCCGAGTCGGTCACGGCCCTGGAGTGGTCGCCGCGCCCGGTCCGCCCCGCCCCGCCCGCCACCAGCCGTACGCCGCGCCGCGCCGCCGTCGTTGCCACCGTGTCGCCGAGCTCGTCGCCCGGCCGGGTGCGACCGTCCCGGACGCCACCGCCCGCCCCGGCCGACCCCAGCGAGCCGCCGCCCAGCCCGTCCGCGCCGCCGTCGCCGAGTGCCGACCCCAATCCGGCGGGCCTCGGTGCGGGCGGGCTGGTGCCCGGGTCCTAAGCTGCCGGATCGTGACCGATGTTGCGATGCGCTCGATCGGCCCCGGCGGCCCGGTACGGGAGTTCCTCCGCGGCGCGGCCCTGCTGCCCCGCGGGCTTGGGCTGTGCATGCGCAACCCGCGACTGCTGGTGCTGGGCCTGATCCCGGCGGTCATCTCGGGCATCCTGTTCAGCGCGGCGCTGGTCGCGCTGCTGGCGTTCCTGCCGGAGATTTCCCGGACGGTCACCTGGTTCGCCGACGACTGGGACCCCGGTTGGCGCGGCCTCGTTCAGGTGCTGGCGGGCATCGCGGTGGTCGGCTTCAGCGGCCTGATCGGGGTGCTGACCTTCACGGCGGTCACCCTGCTCATCGGCGACCCGTTCTACGAGAAGATCTCCGGACTCATCGAGCAGCGGTTCGGCGGGGTGCCGGACGAGGTCGAGGTGCCGTGGTGGCGTTCGCTGGGCCGCAGCCTCGTCGACTCGCTGCGCCTCATCGCGCTGTCGGTGCTGTTCGGCGTCCCGCTGTTCCTGCTGGGCTTCCTGCCATTAGTGGGGCAGACCGTAGTGCCCGTGCTGGGCGCGGCGATCGGCGGGTGGCTGCTGGCGGTCGAGCTGACCGGGGTGCCGTTCCAGCGGCGGGGGCGGCGGCTGGCGCATCGCCGTGCCGCGTTGAAGGAGCAGCGGCCGCTGGCCCTCGGCTTCGGGGTCGCCGTGTTCGTCTGTTTCCTGCTGCCGCTCGGCGCGATCCTGCTCATGCCGGGCGCGGTGGCCGGGGCCGCGCTGCTGGCGCGCCGGGTGCTCGGACTGCCGATCGACGAACCCGGCCCGGCCGCGGTCTGACGCCGCGGGTCAGGCGGAGTCGCGCAGCACCAGCTCGGTCGGCAGGACCACCGGGGCGGCGACCTCGGTGGGGTCGTCGACCAGCGTGAGCATCAGCTTGGCCATGGTGCGGCCCATGTCGACGATGGGCTGGCGGACCGTGGTCAGCGGCGGGTCGCTGTAGCGGGCGATCTCGAAGTCGTCGAAGCCGATCACCGCCACGTCGAGCGGGACCCGGCGGCCGCGCTCGCGCAGGGCCTGCAGCGCGCCGTGCGCCATCAGGTCGGAGGCGACGAAGACGGCGTCCAGCTCCGGGTCCTCGGTGAGCAGGCGCTGCATCGCCTGTTCCCCCGACTCGCGGGTGAAGTCGCCGGTGGTCACGTG
This sequence comes from Krasilnikovia cinnamomea, assembly GCF_004217545.1. NCBI lineage: Bacteria > Bacillati > Actinomycetota > Actinomycetes > Micromonosporales > Micromonosporaceae > Krasilnikovia > Krasilnikovia cinnamomea. Next base: position 2,496,052 of record NZ_SHKY01000001.1, on the reverse strand, counting down.
TTCCGGCAGACCCGCCTCGGTCAGCACGGCCCGGTAACCGGCCAGCCGGTCCACCCCGGCGATCATGTCCTGCGGCCCGGCGATCGTGGCGATCCGGCGGCGGCCGGCGCCGACCAGGTGCCGCACCGCCGCGGCCACCCCGCCGAAGTGGTCCACGTCCACGTACGGGACGGTGTTGCCGGCGGGGCTCATGGGGCGGCCGCTGCACACCACCGGGATGCCGAGCCGGGCCAGCTTGCCGGGCAGCGGGTCGGCCCCGTGCATCGAGGCGAACATGACCCCGTCGACGTGCCCGGCCATCGCGTACCGCTCGACCCGGTCGTGGCTGGCCGCGGAACCGGCCATCATGAGGACGAGCTGCTTGTCGGCCGCCTCCAGCTCCGTGCTGACCCCGCGGATCACGGCGGGGAAGAACATGTCGTCGGAGAAGACCCGGCTGGCCGTCTCGGGCAGGATCAGCGCGATCGACTCGGTCCGCTGGGTCACCAGGCTGCGGGCCGCCTGGTTCGGTACGTAGCCCAGTTCCTCGACGGCCTGGTTCACCGCGTCGCGGATCGAGGCCGCGACCGTGGTGGAGCCGTTCACGACGCGGGACACCGTGGCCCGGGAGACACCGGCGCGTCGCGCCACCGCTTCGAGGGTCGGCCGCTCCCGCGTCACCATTGCGCTCACTCCTCCGCTGGGGCGCGGTCGGGCAGACCGTTACGCCGGATCACCTCCTGATACCACCGTGCGCTGTCCTTCGCCACCCGCGCCTGGGTGGTGTAGTCGACGTGCACGATGCCGAAGCGTTTGGCGTAGCCCTCCGCCCATTCGAAATTGTCCATCAGAGACCACACGAAGTATCCCCGAAGGTCAACACCGGCGGACAGCGCGTCGTGGCAGGCCCGCAGGTGTCCGTCGAGGTACGCGATCCGCTCGGCGTCGCGGACCCGCCCGTCCGGGCCCGGCCCGTCCGGGTACGCGGCCCCGTTCTCGGTGATCAGCAGGGGGATGCCGTGGTAGTCGCGGTGCAGCCGCTCCAGCAGGCGGGTGAGCGCGGCCGGTTCGATCTGCCAGTTCATGTCGGTGACCGGGCCGACCGGGGCGCGGAACGCGACGCCCTCGGTGCCCGGGCTGTCCGGGTCGGCGGGCGTGCCGGGCCGCGCGGACACGTACGCGGGCTGGTAGAAGTTCACCCCGAGCACGTCGATCGGCGCGCTGATCAGCTCCTCGTCGCCGTCGCGCAGCCACCCGAGGTCGGTGAAGCGGCGCATGTGCTCGATCATGTCGGCGGGGTAGCGGCCGCGCAGCAGCGGGTCGAGGAACATCCGGTTGTGCAGCCCGTCGACGAGCCGGGCCGCCTCGACGTCGGCCGGGTTGTCCGGATCCACGGGGTACACGGCGGTCGGGTTGAGCGTGATGCTGATCTGCCGCGCCCCGGCCGCGCGCAGGGCACGGGCGGCCAGGCCGTGCCCGAGCAGCAGGTGGTGCACCGCGGCGAACGCGGCGGCCGGATCGCTGACCCCGGGGGCGTGCCGTCCGCTGCCGTAGCCCAGGTACGCCGAGCACCACGGCTCGTTCAGCGTGGTCCAGGTGCGTACCCGGTCGCCGAGGCGGCGGAAGGCGATCTGGGCGTACGCGGCGAACGCCTCGGCGGTCTCCCGTACGGTCCAGCCGCCCCGGTCCTGCAGGGCCTGCGGCAGGTCCCAGTGGTACAGCGTGACCACGGGTTCGATGCCCTTGGCCAGCAACTCGTCGGTGAGCCGGTCGTAGAAGTCGAGGCCGCGGGTGTTGACCGGGCCGGTGCCGTCGGGCTGCAGCCGCGGCCACGAGATCGAGTACCGGTACGACGCGAGGCCCAGCTCGGCCATCAGCGCCACGTCGTCCGCGTACCGGTGGTAGTGCTCGCAGGCCACGTCGCCGGTGTGCCCGGCGACGACTTTGCCTGGCGTGCGGCTGAAGGTGTCCCAGATCGAAGCGCCGCGGCCGTCCTCGGTCGCGGCCCCCTCGATCTGGTACGCGGCGGTGGCCGCGCCCCAGACGAAGCCGTCGGGGAAGCGCGGTCCCGCCGTCGCGGGCGCGCCGCTGGTTGCCGTCGTCGTCGACTCGGTCCAGACCGTGGCCGTCATGCCTGTCACCGCTTCCTGCCCGCCGCCGATGCGGTCGCCGGGCGCCGCACTTAACCGGTAAAGCATACGGCCACCGGCCTGCCGGGGAGGGGGGCGCCGATTCCGGAACCGGGCGGTTCAGCCCACTTGGAGCGCGGCGAACAGCCGGGGGTCGCCCGTGGTGACCAGCGCGTCGGTAGGGCGGCGACCGGTCAGGGTGAGCAGCAGCTCGCTGGCGGTGCCGCTGGCCTCGGCGCGGGCGTGGTGGTCGTCGGAGTCGAGGATCGTGCCGGTGTCCAGCAGCGCCACTCCGGTGCCGCGCAGCCGGACGAACCAGTCGTACGCCGCGTCCGTGGCCACCAGGTGCACCACCCCGTGCACGTCGGTCGGGCCGGTGCGCCGCCCGGCCGGCAGCCAGGTGTCCAGCACCTCGCTGATGCCGTCCGCGGCCAGCTTGGTCTCCAGCGGGGTGGCCCGCCCGACCGCCGTCTCGGCCTCCCAGCGGCGCAGCGCGATCTCGTGGGCCATCCGGCGCTGCCAGAACGCGGCCTTCTTCGGCTGCGGCGCCCAGTTCCAGGCGGGCAGCTCGGCGTCGATCGCGTCGAGCGTCTCGATCGTGCCGGTCAGCTCCCGGCGCAGGCCGTCCAGCGCGTCGGGCCAGGCGGGGCGCGGGTCGACCGGGACCGGGTCGGCCGGTGGGTCGGTCACGCCGCGCGGGGTGTGTTCGCGTACCCAGTGCAGCTCGGTGGTCAGGTGTCCGGCCAGGTCGGCCGCGCTCCACCCGGGGTGGGGCGGAATCGGGAGGTCGGGGTCCGCCTCCGCGAGGGCGTCCTGCAGGGCGGGCCCGTCGGCGCGCAGGGCCGCAAGCCAGAAGTCCTTCGTCGCGTGCAGCCTGTTCATCGGAATCTCCGCTCAACCCCGACCGCGTGAGGCACCCCGGGCGCTCGCGCCCTAGGGTGAACGTCGTGCCTGACGTTAGTGCTGACCGGGAGACCACCGCATCCCCAGCGGCCGCGCGTTCGCTGGGGGCGTACACGACGCTACGCCTCGGTGGCCCCGCGGGAGCGTTGACGGTGGCGACCGAGTCCGGCGAGGCGGTCGCCGCGGTCCGCGCGGCGACGTCGGCGGGCGAGCCGGTGTTCGTGCTGGCCGGGGGCAGCAACGTGGTGGTCGGCGACGCGGGATTCCCGGGCCCGGTGCTGCTGCTGCGCACCACCGGGACGCGGGTGGTCTCCCGGGACGCCACCGGGGCGGTGGTGCGGGTGGCCGCCGGCGAGCCGTGGGACGACGTGGTCGCCCGGACGGTGGCCGACGGCCTGTCCGGCCTGGAGTGCCTGTCCGGCATCCCCGGCAGCGCGGGGGCGACGCCGATCCAGAACGTCGGCGCGTACGGCCAGGAGGTGGCCCACACGATCGTGGCGGTGCACGCGTACGACCGCAGGGCCGACGAGGTGCGCGCCTACACCCCCACGGAGTGTGGGTTCGGCTACCGGTCCAGCGTCTTCAAGCACACCGACCGCTGGGTGGTGCTGGAGGTCGACTTCCGGCTGGCGGTCTCGGGCGACTCGGCCCCGATCCGGTACGCGGAGCTGGCCCGCCGTCTCGGCGTGGAGGTGGGCGAGCGGGTGCCGCTGCAACTGGCCCGGGACGCGGTGCTGAAGCTGCGCGCGGGCAAGGGCATGGTGCTCGACGCCGAGGACCGCGACACCTGGTCGGTGGGGTCGTTCTTCACCAACCCCGTGCTGTCGGCGGCACAGTGGGCGGCCCTGCGCGAGCGGGCGGACCCGCCGTCCTGGCCGGGGGAGCAGGGCGCGGTCAAGGTGCCGGCGGCCTGGCTGATCGAGCAGGCCGGCTTCCCGAAGGGGTACGGCCGGGACGGCGTGGCGATCTCCACGAAGCACACCCTCGCGCTGACCAACCGGGGCGGCGGCACCACCACCGCGCTGCTGGCACTGGCCCGGGAGATCCGTGACGGGGTGCGTGCCCGGTTCGGGGTCGAACTGCACCCCGAACCGGTCCTGGTGAACTGCGCGCTCTGAGCACCCCCGGCGGCGCGCTCAGAGCCGGCCGAAGAGCTGCGTGTAGTACGGCCTGCCGTCCGCGCCGAAGCTGACCCCCGTGCCGATGGAGCGGGCGGTGCAGTCGAGCATGTTCGCCCGGTGCTCCGGGCTGGCCATCCAGGCGGCGATCACGTCGTCGGCGGTCGGGTAGCCCCAGGCGATGTTCTCTCCGGACGGCTGGGTGTATCCGGCGGCGCGCGAGCGGGTCACGAACGTGGAGCCGTCGAGCCACACGTGGTTGAGGTCGCCGGTGAAGGCCATGTGCGCGCTCTGCTGGACCGAGGCGATGATCAGCTCCTGGTCGACGGCCAGGAGCCCGCAGCCGTTCGCCCACCGCTGCTGGTTGGTCTTCGTGACGAGCTGGGACATCAGATCCAGGGCCGGGGCGGGCAGGCGGGCCATGAGCCGCGCGGCGATGATCGCCGGGCTGGGGCTTCCGGCCTGGGCCGGCGTCGGTGCCACGAGCACGGGCAGCGCTGCGGCGGCGAGCACGGCTAGCTTGGGTACGGCGGAATGGAACACGTTCTGCCTCCGGGTCCACGGGTGGGCGCCAATCGCCCTCCTTGGCTATCGGACCGGCTTGTGGCGTTTTTGTCTCACATTTCGTGGTTCGCGATGTTCGTCGTCGGCGTCCGTGTCAGCCTGGTGGGATGGCCACCGCCAGTCGGGGTAAGGACGCTGGGTAAGCACGCGCGGTGGCGGTACGGACGGCCGGTTTGCGCGCCCCGGGGGTGCCGGGGCGGGACGTGCCTGCTGAGGGGCCTGAGGTCGAAGTCGGCGGATCCGCCCGGACCGGCCCCGGCGGGGGATGAGCACGCTAAACTGTCACTGTCCGTATATGAACCACTAGGTCGTCATACGACCGACCCGGTGACGTTTGTCTAGCTATCGTGGGGCATCTCGCCACGAAGTTGGCCGACGCCGCGCCAGGCGGGCCGGGGCACCGCGTCTGCCGACGCACAGCGGGGGTGTATGCCATGGGGATGAGGGCATGAGTCGCCTCCTGGTCGTCGAGGACGACCCGGACATCGCGCTCGCCCTGCGGCTGCTGTTCAGCCGGGCGGGGTACGAGGTCGCGCACGCCGGGGACGGGCGTACCGGCCTCAAGGAGGCGTACGCGGAGCACCCCGACCTGGTGGTGCTCGACGTCGGCCTGCCGGAGATGGACGGCTGGCAGGTGTTGGAACGGCTGCGTGACGTCTCCGACGTACCCGTGCTGGTGCTCACCGCGCACGGCCAGGAGGCCGAGAAGGTCCGCGGCCTGCGCGGCGGCGCCGACGACTACCTGACGAAGCCGTTCGCCAACAACGAACTCCTCGCCCGGGTCGAGGCGCTGCTGCGCCGCTCGTCGGCCGGGCAGAACAGCTGGGCCAGCCAGATCTACGACGACGGGCTCGTGCACCTGGACCCCACCAAGCGCCGCGTGTACGTCAAGGGCGATGAGAAACGTCTCACACCGACCGAGTTCCGCCTGCTCAACGCGCTGGTCCGGCACGCCGGCGCGGTGCTGTCGCCCAACCAGCTGCTGACCCAGGCATGGGACGACCCCACTGGAATCGGTCAAGAACGGGTCAAGTTCGCGGTCCTGCGGCTGCGCCGCAAGCTCGGCTGGTCGGACCCGGACGAATCACCGATCGAGTCCGTGCGCGGATTCGGCTACCGATACCGGCGCCCGGGAGGGGAGAGCTGAATCCGCCGAGGGCACTGGGCGCGGTGTCCTCAGGTGGCGGCCCCGGGAGTCGATGAGGGAACAGGAAGCCCCGAGCAGGAGGTAGGCCGTGGAAGACCTTGGTGAGATCGTTGGCGAATTTCTCATGGAGAGCCATGAGAATCTCGACCAGATCGACCGGGACCTCGTCGCCCTGGAACAGAACCCGGGCTCGCGGGAGCTGATCGCCCGTATCTTCCGGGCGATTCACACCATCAAGGGCACCAGCGGGTTCCTCGCCTTCACCCGGCTCGAGACGCTGGCGCACGCGGGCGAGTCGCTGCTGTCCCGGCTGCGTGACGGCGTACAGCCGGTGACGCCCGAGACGATCACGACGCTGCTGGCCACGATCGACGGCGTCCGTTCGCTGCTGGCGGCCATCGAGCACCGGGGCTCCGAGGGCGACATCAACGTCGACGGCATCATCGCGTCCGTGCACGCCCAGATGCAGTCCGAGGCACCCGCCCTGGAGGCCGCCCCGGCCGCTCCGGCCGCCGAGGCCGAGGCGCCCGCGGAGGTACCGGTCCCGCTGGCGGAGACGCCGGCGCGCCCCGCGCCCGAGCCGGTCGAGGGCCAGCGCCGTCCGCTCGGCGAGATGCTCGTCGAGTCCGGCGCGACCAGCCCGTCCGACGTCAGCTCGGCGCTGCAGCAGCAGCTCGAGGGCGACGAGCGCAAGCTCGGCACCATCCTGCTGGAGGAGGGCAAGGCGGCCCCCGCGGCCGTCTCCGAGGCCCTGCAGACCCAGGCTCCCAAGCGCAGCGTCGCGGACTCCGCGATCCGCGTCGACGTGGACCTGCTGGACAACCTGATGAACATGGTCGGCGAGCTGGTGCTGGCGCGTAACCAGCTCGTCCGCGGCGTGATGGAGCTGGGTGACTCCGGCCTCGTGCGCAGCGCCCAGCGGCTCGGCATGATCACCAGCGAGCTGCAGGAAGGGATCATGAAGACCCGGATGCAGCCGATCGAGCACATCTGGTCGAAGCTGCCCCGGGTCGTCCGCGACCTCAGCACCGGCCTGGGCAAGCAGGTCCAGCTGGTCATGGAGGGCAAGGAGACCGAGCTCGACCGCAGCCTGCTCGAGGCGGTCAAGGACCCGCTGACCCACCTGGTGCGCAACGCGGTCGACCACGGCATCGAAGAGGCCGACGTCCGGGTCGCCAACGGCAAGTCGCCGGAGGGCACCCTGGCGCTGCGCGCGTACCACGAGGGTGGGCACGTCGCGGTCGAGGTCGCCGACGACGGCGCCGGCCTCAACGTGGAGCGGATCGCGCAGAAGGCCGTCGAGAACGGTCTGATCCGCGCCGACCAGGTCGCCACCATGGACAAGCGCGAGATCATGGCGCTGGTCTTCCAGCCCGGCTTCAGCACCGCGCAGAAGGTCACCAACGTCTCCGGCCGCGGCGTCGGCATGGACGTGGTGAAGACCAACATCGAGCGGATCGGCGGCGCGGTCAGCGTCGACTCGACCCCCGGCCAGGGCACCGTCTGGCGCCTCACCATCCCGCTGACCCTGGCCATCATCCAGGCGCTCACGGTCGACTGCGGCGACCAGCGGTACGTGGTGCCGCAGGTCGCGGTGCTCGAGCTGGTCTTCATCGACGGCAACAGCACGAAGATCGAGTACGCCTCCGGCGCCCCCGTGTACCGCCTGCGTGGCAAGCTGCTGCCGCTGGTCCGGCTGGACCGCGCGCTCGGCTTCGACGTCGGCAGCGACCAGGGCGTCTACATCATGGTGCTGCAGGCCGACGGGCGCCGCTTCGGGCTCGTCGTGGACCGCGTCCTCAACACCGAGGAAGTCGTGGTCAAGGCCCTCAACAGCCGCCTGAAGGACATCGGCCTGTACGCGGGCGCCACGATCCTCGGCGACGGCAAGGTCGGCCTGATCCTCGACATCTCCTCGCTGGCGCGCCGCTCCCACCTGGGCGCGGACGCCGAACGGGAGAACATCGTCGGCGCCTCGCGCGCCGTCGGCACCGGCGACCGGGGCGAGCGCCTGCTCATCACCGCGGTCGGCGAGCGCCGGGTCGCCATCCCGCTGGACACGGTCACCCGCCTGGAGGAGTTCCCGCGGGACCGCATCGAGCAGGCCGGCTCCCGCGAGGTCGTGCAGTACCGCGGGCAGATCCTGCCGCTGGTGCGACTGTCGCAGCTGCTCGGGGCGTACAGCGAGGAACCGGAAGGGGACACCGTGCCGGTGGTGGTCTACAGCGAGGGCCCGCGCAGCGTGGCCCTGGTGGTCGACCGGATCGTCGACATCGCCGAGAACGAGACGACCGCCCGCCGCGACGCGGAGGAGGACGGCCTGGTCGGCACCGCGGTGATCCAGCAGCGGGTCACCGAGCTGCTGGACGTGCGGCGCGCGATCCTCGCCGCCGACCCGAACTTCTACCGTGACACGACCGACGAGCTGCTGGTGGAGGCCTGACATGGCGAGTCGTCAGTTCGCCACTTTCGAAGTGGCAGACCAGTTGTTCGGTGTCGAGGTGGACACCGTCCAGGAGGTGCTCTCGTACAACGAGTACACCCCCGTGCCGTTGGCCCCGCCGGCCGTCGGCGGGCTGTTCAACCTGCGTGGCCAGGTGATCGCCGCGGTCGACCTGCGGGTGCAGCTCGGCCTCAACCGGCAGGCGCTCGAGGGCCCGGTCATGAACGTCATCATCCGCGGTAGCGGGGAGCGCGAGCCGGTCAGCCTGCTCGTCGACCGCATCGGCGAGGTCGTGGACCTCGAGGACGAGGCGTTCGAGCCGCCGCCGGACACGCTCAGCGGGCCGACCCGCGAGCTGGTGGTGGGTACGTTCAAGCTGGACGGGCGGCTCATGTTGGCCCTGGATGTCAACCAGGCCGTCGACACGTACCGCGCTACGACCTGATGTACAGCCTGGTCAGCGCTCCTGTCCTCGGCTTCGACCTGACCCGCCTCGGTGGCGGGTCGGCCACCGCCGAGGTGCTCCTGCGTGCCCTGAAGCTGCAGCTCGGGGACCTGCCGGTGCTTGCGGAGCGGCTGCCCGACGAAGGTGTGCGCGGCCCGTTGTGGGTCGAGGTGGAGAGCGCGTCGCGCCGGTTGCCGACCCTCAAGGGGGTCGGCAACGACGCCAGTTCGCTGGCGTTGATCGAACGGGCGCCGATCGGTTCGGTGGACGCGCTGCTCACCTGCATCCGCTACGACGTGATGGCGTGGACCTGGCAGGGCACCGGGCGGGACGCGACGCAGAGCGAGGCCGCGGCGTCCGCCACGGCGCTGCTGTGCGACGCGGCGGTCGCCAGCTACCTGCGTGAGGTGCTGGACGAGCAGACCCGCCGGATGCTCGGCGCGGGCTGGGTCGCCGCGGTGAAGAAACTGCCCACCGGCGCACCGATCGACCTGGGACCGCACCACTACGCGATCTCGGCGCTGCTGGAGCGGCTGCGCTCGATCCGGCCGGCCGACCTGAACCGGCTGGTGCAGTCCGCCGAGGACGCCCGCCGCAACGCGGGTGGCTGGTCGCCGGCGGTGCACTCGGCGTCCTGGGCGGCGTATCTGTCCGACCGCGTCCGAACGGCCGCGGCGGCGCAGATGCTGCTGGTTCAGGCGATCGACATCGCGGCGATCCCGTTGGCCGACCGGGCCGGCGGGATCTGGAACATGCTCAGCGGCGCCGTGCAGGCGCTGGTGGTCAAGGACTTGCTGGACACCGCCACGGCACACCGGCTGCTCGCGCCGGTCATCGCGGCGCTGGGACCGACCTGGCTGGGGTGAGAGGAGGGTGGCCCGAATGATTTCCGTGCTCGTCGTCGACGACTCCGTCGTCGTGCGGCGGCTCATCGTGGACGCCCTCGGCGATTCCCCGAACATCGAGGTCGTCGGCACGGCCGCGAACGGCCTGCTGGCCCAGGCGAAGATCGACCGGCTCAAGCCCGACGTCGTGACCATGGACATCGAGATGCCGCAGATGAACGGCATCGAAGCGGTCCGGGAGCTGCGTAAGCGGCATCCGAGGCTGCCGGTCATCATGTTCAGCACGCTGTCGGCCGCGGGCGCCACCGCCACGCTGGAGGCGCTGTCCGCGGGTGCCACCGACTACGTCACCAAGCCGTCGAACGTCGGCTCGATCGCGCAGTCCATCGCGGCCGTACGCGAGCAGCTGGTGCCGAAGATCCTGGCGCTGGCGGGCTGGCAGCGCCCGGCCCGGCCCGCGCCGCCCCCGGCCCGTCCGGGCGCGGCACCGCCGCGTGGCGGCACGGCCACACCGAACCGCCTGGCGGTGCCGCCGCTGGCCCGCCCGGCCGCGCCGGTACGCAAGCGGCCCGGTGGCCGGGTGGACGTGCTGGCGGTCGGCTGCTCGACCGGCGGACCGGACGCGCTGACCAAGGTGCTGCTGGCGTTGCCCGGGGACCTGCCGGTGCCGGTCGTGGTCACCCAGCACATGCCGCCGGTCTTCACCCGCATGTTCGCCGAGCGGCTGGACCGCAGTACCCCGTTGCGCGTCGTCGAGGCCGCCGACGGGATGGAGCTCAGTGTGGGCACGGTCTACATCGCGCAGGGCGACCGGCACCTGGTGCTGCAGCGCCGCGGCAACGCGATCGTGACCCAGCTCAGCAGTGCACCGCCGGAGAACTCGTGCCGTCCGGCGGTCGACGTGATGTTCCGGTCGGTCGCCGAGATCTTCGGCGGGAACGCCTACGCGGCGGTGCTGACCGGAATGGGGCACGACGGACGTGTCGGAGCGAAGGTGTTGCGGGAGGCGGGAGCCGAGGTGTTGGCGCAGGATGAGGCGACGTCGGTGGTGTGGGGCATGCCCGGGGCGGTGGTAGCGGCCGGCCTGGCGGACGAGGTGCTGCCGCTGGACCGGATTCCGGCCGCCCTGGTCAGCCGCTTGAAGGTCGGACGTTCCGCGGCGGTGGCCCGATGACGTTGTCACAATCGGACTTCGCCTTCGTGTCCCAACTGGTCAAGCGGGAAGCGGCGATCGTGCTGGCCCCCGGCAAGGAGTACCTGGTCGAGGCGCGGCTGATTCCGGTCGCCCGGCAGCTCGGTGCGGGCAGCGTCGGCGAGTTCCTGGCCGGGCTGCAACGCCGCCCGAACGTCGCCGACCAGCAGCGCATCGTCGACGCGCTGACCACGAACGAGACCTCGTGGTTCCGCGACCGCGAGCCGTTCACCGCCCTGACCGAGGTGGTGCTGCCCGAGCTGGTGCAGGCCCGGGCCAGCGCCCGCAAGCTGCGGGTGTGGTCCGCCGCCAGTTCCAGCGGGCAGGAGGCGTACAGCCTGGCGATCACGATGCAGGAGGCCCTGCCGAGCGGGTGGGGCTACGAGATCATGGGCAGCGACATCTCCACGGAGATGATCGGGCGCGCCGAAAAGGGCGAATACAGCCAGGTCGAGGTGAACCGCGGCCTGCCCGCGACCACCCTCGTGCAGTACTTTGACCGGATAGGCACGCACTGGCGGGTCGCGCCGACATTGCGGCGCAACGTGTCGTTCCGGCTGATGAATCTGACCGCGCCGATTCCGGCGATGCCGCCGTTTGACGTCATTTTTCTCCGGAACGTGCTCATCTATTTCGACGTGGCTACGAAGAAGTCGGTGCTGCACAACGTCGCCAAGTTGCTCCGGCCGGACGGCTGGCTGTTCCTCGGCGCCGCGGAGACGACGATCGGCATCGATGACAACTACGAACGGGTGGCGGCCGGTCGGACGTCCGCCTACAAGATCCGAGCCGCGGTGCCAGCCGGTACCGCCAAGAGGGGATGAGCACGCGATGCGCGCCATGGTGATCGACGACTCTCGCGCGATGCGAATGATCCTGAAGCGCATCGTCGCGAAGCTGAACTTCGAAGCGGTGGAGGCGGGTGACGGCCAGGAGGCCCTCGACCTGCTCAACGGGATGGACGAGGTGCCGGAGCTGGCCCTCATCGACTGGAACATGCCGAACATGAACGGGCTCGAGTTCGTGACGAAGGTCCGTTCGGATCCGCGACTGCGCGAAATGACCCTGGTGATGGTCACGACCGAGAGTGAACAGAGCCAGATCGTCCGCGCGCTGGCCGCGGGTGCCCACGAATATGTCATCAAGCCCTTCACGGAGGGCGCAATGATCGAGAAGCTGGCCCTGCTGGGCCTCGTTCCCACCGGAGCAAACTCATGAGCGTCGATGTCGTGGTGAGTGAGGCCGAGCTCGCCGAAATGGTCGAGCAGGTCTGGATGTCGTATCTGGACCCCGAGGGGGTCGACCCGCTGATCGCCACCGGGGACGCCACCCAGGTGTGCGAGGTGCACTCGTCGGTGTCAATCACCGGATCCTGGAGCGGCCACGTCGTGTACGCCACCTCGATGACGGCCGCGCGCCGCTCCGCCGCCGCGTTCCTGGCCATGGAGCCGGACGAGGTGAGCGAGGAGGACCTCACCGACGTGCTCGGTGAGCTGGCGAACATCGTAGGTGGCAACGTGAAGGCGATGCTGCCGCCCGGTGCGCTGCTGTCGCTGCCGCAGGTCGTGCTCGCGCCCGAGTCGACCACGAAGTACCCCGCGGCCGAGCGGGTCACCGGCCTGTACGGCCTGTGGAGTGGCGAGCCGGTGTCCATTTCGATGTGGCAGAGCCGCGCGGACGTCAAGAAGGAGGAGGGCGAGTGAAGATTCTGATCGCGGACGACAGCCGCGTCATGCGGCAGATCGTCACTCGCACCCTGCGCCAGGCCGGCTTCGACGGGCACGACCTCATCGAGGCCTCCGACGGCAAGGAGACGTTGGACAAGGCGCAGGACGAGAAGCCGGACCTCATCATCTCCGACTGGAACATGCCTGAGATGACCGGTGTGGAGGTTCTGCGCAAGCTGCGTGCCGCGGGCAACAACGTGAAGTTCGGCTTCGTGACTTCGGAGTGCACGCAGGAGATGCAGGACGAGGCGCAGGCGGCGGGGTCACTGTTTTTCATCGTGAAGCCATTCACAGCCGAGCAATTCGACGAGGTGTTCTCTCCAATCCTGGGATGATGTGGTCATGTCCGATACCTCGGTTATTCCTGGCTCACTCGCCGTCCGCAATCTCTTCGAGGACCTCCTGGGCCGGGAGGTCAGCGTCAATCCAGGCAACCCGCTCGGCGCCGCGGACCTGCCCACCGCGGTCATCGCCATCTACACGGACACCTCCCAGCAGTTGTACGCGGTCCTCGGCATGGAGCTCAGCCTCGCCGCCAACGCCGGCGCCGCCCTCGGTCTGTTGCCGGCCGGTGCGGCCGAGGACAGCATCGAGGAGAAGAAGCTCTTCCCGAACCTTGCAGAGAACGTCTTCGAACTCTGCAATGTGCTGAGCAGCGTCTTCAGCAACGTCGAGGGCGCGCCGCGCGTCAAGCTCTACCAGGTCATCTACCCGGGCATGGATCTGCCCAACGATGCCCGGGCGCACCTGCTGGCCCTCGGCAAACGCCTCGACCTCACCGTCGAGGTGGCCCGCTACGGCAAGGGTGCCCTCTCGCTGTCGATCGCCTGATCCGCGCCGGTCACGCCTCGGGTGAGCGCGCATGGGGCACCCGGCGCGCCAACGGCTCCGGTCGCAGCCGGGCCGCCGCCCGGGTCAGGCCCCGCTTCGCGGGGGCCAGCCGGTGCGGCGCCGCCGACCAGCCGTACCGCAGCAGTTCGCCGCCGCCCACCCGGGACGCCCCGGACAGCTCGTATCCGCACGCCCGCAGCCGCCCACCGAGCGCGGTCTCGCAGAGCGCCACCTCGGCCGGGCTGAGCCGTTGCTGCCAACTTTGGACCCGCTGCGTGGTCACCGGGCCGTGGGTGCGCTCGTGCCACGTCTTGTGCGCCGGCACCGCCACCCGGGCGACCCGGCCCGGCTCGGACATCGCCGGATCGTAGGTCTCGCCGAGGAAGTCGCACAGCCGGGACAGTTCCGTCGCCGGGTCGGCCACCAGGTCCTCGTAGCGCAGCTGGTACCACTGGCCCGGGCCGAGGCGCCGGGCCGCCCGGCGGGCGTCGTCGACCGCCCGGGCCCACGCGGCGACCGTGGTGTACAGGTCGTCGCGGTGCCAGGACATCTCCTTCAGTGACGCCACGCAGTCGCGGCCGTCGCGGACGATGTTGACGATCTGGGCGTCCGGGAACAGCCGCAGGATCATGTCGAGGTTCTGCAGGTAGGCGGGGCGCTTGTCGCCCCATCGGGGGCGGCCGAAGCGGGCCGCGTACAGCCGGAAGACCTCCGCCAGGGCGGAGCCGAGGGTGGGCGCCCCGGCGACGATGGCCCGGACGGCCTGCTCCGGGTCCACGCCCAGATCGGCGAAGCGGGTCTGCTGGCGGTCGACGATCCACCGGGCGAGCGTCCACCGGTTCGCCGGATTCCGCAGATCCCCGAACGCCCGCCGGGCCTGGTACGCGTCGAGTACGAACCGGGTCTCGGGCGGGATCGCGATGCGCGGATGAGCATGCAGCATGAGCTGGAGCATCGTCGTGCCGGACCGGGGGCAGCCCACGACGATGATCGGACGGTCACCGGACACCCGGCTCACCTCCGGTGTGGTAGGGGTACACCGGGGGTAACGTAAGACATCGCGGGCTTAATAGGAGTAAACGGGCGATCAGCGTGTCGCCGTCACCGCCGGGCCGCTCGGTGCGTCAGGACGGGTGCTCGGCCGACTCGGGGTCGGCCGAACCGTCCGGTACCGGCTTGGCCGCCTCGGGGGTGACGGCGGGCTTGCTGGGCTCCGCCTCCGCCTCGGCGGTCTTGCCGTAGCCGGCGGTCACGAAGCGCAGGCCGGCCAGCAGCAGCGCGGCGATCGGCACGGCGATGAGGAAACGGATCAGCACCTGCGAGATGTCGATGTCGTCGGTGACGTACCGGTACACCGCGGGCGCGCTCATCAGCAGCGCGAACAGCAGGACGGCCGGACGGATCATCCGCTACCTTCCCCGGGCCGCCCGGCGTGGCGTCGCGGCCATCGGCACGATGTCGGACGCGATCCGGGCGCAGAGCATCGCCGCCCAGGCGTGCGGGGTCGCCGGCCGGCCGTCCAGCGAGTAGATCGGCACGTCCAGGCCGAGCACGGTCGCCGGATCCGTGGTGATCTCCACGTTGTGCACCACCAGCGCCTCGACGTCACCGAGCGTGCGCAGGTGCCGCGCGGAGTCGGGAGTCTTGCGGGTCGCGTCGACCACCGCCCACACGGCGGTCGCGCCGAGCGCGTCACACATGTCGTTGACCCAGATCGGGTCGGTGTCGCCGACCGGGGCGTCCAGCACCACGACCCAGGCGTTGTCGGCGGACTGCAGCTTCTCGGCGCGGGCGGCGGCCTGCGCCGGGGTGTGCATGACCCGGGAGGAGTGCATGCCGGTACCGGCCGCCGACGGGCCCGCGTACAGCAGGTGGTTGGCGTCCAGGTCGATCTCCCGCAGCAGCTGCTTGCCGATGCCGATCGCGTGCGCGACCTCGCCGGCCAGCACGAGGATGTCCCCGGGGGCTTCGGGGATCCCGGGCGCGGACGGGCGCGCGGCCAGCACGGAAAGCACTCCGGCATACGTGTCGCCGCCGGTGATCTGGGCGGCGAGCTGCTCGGGCATGCCGACCGAGAGCAGGTTCATCACCACGGGGTCGCTCTGCGCCGGGCGCAGCTCGGTCGAGGTGGCGGAGAACGTGGCGATCTCCGTGGAGGTCTGGTTCATGCCGTACGCGGCGGCGGCCGAGCGGGTGGGGGCGAGGGTGCTGGAGGTGGGGGTGTGCCGTTCGAACCGGACGTTCTCCTCGTCGGTCATGCCGAGGCCGCCCATCAGTTCGGCGAGGCTGGGCACCGGCGGCAGCGGGCGCACGGCGGCCGGGTTCTCGGCCGACGGCACGCCCATCCCGAGGGCGGGCCCACCCATCCCGGGCGCCGCCGTACCCATGCCGGACGCTGCCCTACCCATGCCGGATGCGGCCGTGCCCATGCCGGAGGCGGCCGTGCCCATGCCGGACGCGGCCGAACCGAGGCCGGACGCGGCCGAACCCAGGCCGCCGGAGCGCGCCCCGGCGCCGGTCGCCGTACCGCGCAGGCCGCCGTTGTTGACCGGCGAGCCGCTGGCCTCGGACGGGCGGAACGGCCGTACCGTCTGGGCCTGTGGCCGCTCCTGGGCCTGCCGGGCGGACGCCTGCACGGCCTCGGTCTTGTCCAGGCCCGCCATCAGCTGCGCGAAAGCGGCGCCGCTGCCGGCCATGCCGGGCCCCGGGGCGGCCTCGTCGTCGGCGAGGCCCCCCGAGGCCCCACCCTGGGTGATCCGGTCGCGCGACTCGGCGCGCTCCAGCAGCTGTTCCAGGCCGCGGGGCTCCTCGGCGGTGGCGGTGGCCGCCCGGCGGAACGGGTCCGCGCTGGGCCGGTCCTCGGGGTCGGGCACCTCCACGGCCAGCTCGTAGTGCTGCTTGGCGAAGAAGCCGCCGAAGCCGCCGCTACGCACCTTGTCCGCGGAAATGATGCGGACGCCGGAGCCGTACTCCTCCCGCACCTGGGCCAGCAGTGGTTCGATGGCTGGTCCCTCAAGCAACACCCGCGTAGGCACCGTTCACCACCCCCATGGTCTCGATCTGCGCGGTGGAACCGGAGATCTCCGAGTAGGACAGCACCTGCAGCTTCTTGCTGCCGGCGCGCAGCAGGCGCATGAGCGGCAGCCGCAGTTGCGGGGAGCAGGCCAGCACGGGGCTGAGCCCCTGCTGCTCGGCGCCCTCGACGAGGTGCCCGGCCTCGCTGACGATGGCCTCGGCCTTCAGGCCGTCGATCGCCATGAAGGCGCCGGTCTCGCTGGGTCGCAGCGACTCCAGCAGGCCCTGCTCCAGGATCGGGTCGAGCGTGATGACGGACAGCCGGCCGTGCGCGGTGTACTGGGCGGCGATGGCCGGGCCCAGCGCGGCGCGGGCGGCCTCGACCAGGCCGTCGTGGTCGACCGACACCTTGGCGCGCAGCGAGAGCGCCTCGAAGATGCGGACCAGGTCGCGGATCGGCACACCCTCGTCCAGCAGCCCCTGCAGCACCCGCTGGATCTGGCCCAGGCTGAGCAGCGCGGGCGTCAGCTCCTCCACCACGACCGGGTGGCTGCGCTTGACCGTCTCGGTCAGCGCCCGCACGTCCTCGCGGCCGAGCAGGCGGCTGGCGTTGCCGCGGACGATCTCGGCCAGGTGGGTGATGATCACCGAGGCGCGGTCGACGACCGTGGCGCCGGACAGCTCGGCCTGGTAGTGCAGCTCCTGCGGAACCCACTTGCCCGCCAGCCCGAAGACCGGCTCCACGCCGGCCCGGCCGGGCAGGGCCTGCAGGCCGTCGCCGATGGCCAGGACCGTGCCGGGCGGCGCCTGGCCGGTGCCGGCGTCGATCCCGGAGATCCGGATTGCGTACGAGGACAGCGGCAGGTCGAGGTCGTCGCGGGTACGCACCGGCGGCATGACGATGCCGAGCTCCAGGGCCATCTTGCGGCGCAGGGCGCGGACCCGGTCGAGCAGGTCGCCGCCGCCGGAGTCGACGAGGTCGACGAGGTCCGGGGAGAGCGCCAGTTCCAGCGGGTCGACCCGCATCTCGCCCATGAGCTGGTCCGGGGAGTCCGGCGAGGGCCGGTCCGCCTCGGCGGCGACGACCTCGACCTCGGGCTCCGGGTCCTTGACCCGCTGCGCAATGATCAGCACGGTCGCGCCGACCAGCAGGAACGGGATCTTCGGCAGGCCGGGAATGACACACAGCGCGAGCGCCGCGCCGCCGCCGATGCGCAGGGCCAGCTTGTTCTGGCTCAGCTGCTGGCTGACGCTGGTGCCCATGTCGCCGGAGGTGGCCGAGCGGGTGACGATGAGGCCCGTGGCGACCGAGAGCAGCAGGGCCGGGATCTGGGAGACCAGGCCGTCGCCGATGGTCAGCAGGCTGTAGTGGTTCATCGCGTCGGCCGGGGACATGCCCTGCTGCATCATGCCGATCGTGAAACCGCCGACCAGGTTGATGACCGTGATGATGATGGCCGCGATGGCGTCGCCCTTGACGAACTTCGAGCCACCGTCCATGGCGCCGTAGAAGTCCGCCTCGGCGGCGACCTCGGCGCGGCGTTTCTTGGCCTCGGCCTCGTCGATCAGGCCGGCGTTCAGGTCGGCGTCGATCGCCATCTGCTTGCCCGGCATGGCGTCGAGGGTGAACCGGGCGCCGACCTCGGCGACCCGCTCGGCACCCTTGGTCACCACGACGATCTGCACGATGATCAGGATCAGGAAGATCACCAGGCCGATGACCAGACTGCCGCCGACCACGAAGCTGCCGAACGCGTGGATCACCTTGCCGGCGTCGCCGTCGCGCAGCACGAGTCTCGTGGCGCTGATGTTGAGCGCCAACCGGAACAGCGTGGCCACCAGCAGGATCGCGGGGAAGACCGAGAAGTCCAGCGGCTTCTGCACGAACATGCTGACCAACAGGATCAGCAGGGCTGCGGTGATGTTCAGTGCGATCAGGAGGTCGAGGAGGAAGGTCGGCAGCGGCACGACCATCATCACGATGATGCCGATAACCCCGACGGGTACGGCGAACCTGCTGAGGTTCCTGTTCTTCACGGCACCTTCCGAGTGTGGGAAGTCCGGGGCCGATCCGTGCCCTGCTGGCGCGCCATCCCTGGCGTCCTTCTGATCGGCGGTCCGTCGCGGTCACTGAGCGGCAGTTTCCGGGCCCGGCGAGCCCATCGTCTCGCGGTTATGGCCGGGATGTGAGTAAATCTCCCACATTGGCCCCTATGCGGCGGCGGCCGTGGTTGCGTGCGGGTTGCGGTGCATACCGGCGGCGGAGCCCTTTGCCTTGAGACTCATCACAAACGCGAGCACCTTCGCCACCGCGCCGAACAACTCGGCCGGGATCTCGTGGCCCACCTCGGTGCCCTTGTGCAGGGCCCGGGCCAGCGGCACGTCCTGCACCATCGGGATGCGGTGCTCCGTGGCCAGCTCACGGATCTTCGTGGCGATCGCGCCCTGGCCCTTGGCCACGATGCGGGGTGCGCCCTTGGCCGGGTCGTAGCGCAGCGCCACGGCCACGTGCGTCGGGTTGACCAGCACCACGTCCGCGGTCGGCACGTCGGCCATCTGCCGGTTGCGGGCCATGGCCAGCTGCCGGGAGCGGATCTGCCCCTTGACGTGCGGGTCACCCTCGGTGTTCTTGTGCTCCTGCTTGACCTCTTCCTTGGTCATCCGCAGTTGCTTGTTGGTGCGGCGGCGCACCACGAAGTAGTCGGCCGCGGCCATCACGATGCCCGCCACGGCGGCGACCCGGATCACCGAGAGCGCCCCGTCGGTGACCACCGCGAGCAGGGTGCTGACCGGAAGCCGGCCCGCCGTCATGAGCAGCGGCACCATGTCCTTCATCGTGGCGTACAGCACACCGGCGAGCACGGTCGTCTTCACCAGTGCCTTGGTGCCCTCCCACAGCGACTGGGGGCCGAACATCTTCTTGAGCCCCGGCAGCGGGTTGAGCCGGTTGAACTTCGGCAGGAACAGCTTGGTGGCGACCCGGATGCCGCCCTGCCCGCCCGCCGCGGCGATGCCGACCACCATCATGGTCAGGGCCAGCGGGAGCACGGTCCACGTCGCGCTCAGCAGCCCCTCCCGGAGGATGCCGAGGGCGACGTGCGGGTCGGGATCGGCGATCGTGGCGGGGATCTTGCCCATCAGTTCCCGGGAGTGATCCATCGCCGCGCTCAGCGTCTTGGGCAGCACGATACTGGCGGCCAGCATGCCCACCCAGGCGCCGATGTCTTGGCTACGCCCGATCTGGCCTTCCTGCCTGGCCTTCTTCAGCCGTTGCGCGGTGGGCTGTTCGGTCTTCTCGCCGGCCACGTCACCTCCCCGGGTCTGCTGTCATCCCGTTCGGCGCGAACCGGCCGGCGCTGAGCCCGACCCGCGGTGTCAGCCGCCGCTGAGCTGCACGACCGCGGTGACCGCCTTGTCGATCAAGGAGTCCAGCGCGCGGGGGAGCGCGGCGATCGCGATCCCGGACAGCGCGAGCACCAGGAAGATCTTGGCGGGGAACCCGAGCTGGAACGCGTTCAGAGCGGGCGCCACGCGGTTGAGCAGCCCGAACGCCACGTCCGTGAGAAACAGGATCGCGACCAACGGGCCCGCGATCTGCAGCGCGGCCAGGAACATCTCGCTCACCCCCTCGGTGAGCACCCGGCCCAGCGTGGCCATCGAGAACGACGCGTTCAGCGGCAGCGTCTCGTACGACTGCAGAAACCCGCGCAGGATCATCTGGTACGCGTCCGTGGCGAACAGCAGCGTCATCGCGACCAGGTTGTAGAAGCGGCCGAACACCGAGCTCTGGCTCAGCGACAGCGGGTCGAACGCGTACGCCAGCGTGAAACCGCCGAACACGTCGAGCAGGTCGCCCGCCGCCTGCAGCGCCGCGAAGTACAGCGCGGTGATGAACCCGAGCGAGGCGCCGACGAAGAACTGCAGCGCCGCGCTCGCGATGATCGCCGGGGCGGTCATCGCGGGCAGCGACGTGGTCAGGTACGGCGTCATCGGTATCGCGATCCCCACCGACATCAGCGCCTTGACCGGAGCCGGGATGAGCCGCGAGTTGAACGGCGGGCTGACGACCAGCCACGCCCCGGCCCGTACTGCTCCGAGCATCACAGCGAGGAGCGTGGCCAGCGGGGCGTCGAAGTTCATCCGTAGCTCGCCACTAGCGCCGTGATGATCAGACTCCACCCGTTGACCAGCACGAACAGCAACAACTTGAACGGCAGCGCCACAGTCACCGGTGGCAACATCATCATGCCCAGTGACATCAGTGACGCGGACACCACCATGTCGATGATGATGAACGGGATGAAGATGACGAATCCGATGATGAACGCCGCGCGCAGCTCCGACAGTACGAACGCGGGCACCAGCGTGGTCATCGGCAGGTCGTCCTGGTTCGCCGGCGTCGGCTGGCCGGAGACGCGCACCATCAGCGCGATCTCGTCCGGGCGGGTCGTCTTGAGCATGAACTGCCGCAGCGGCTGGATGCCGTCCTCGAACGCCTGCGACTGCGTCTTGGTGCCGTTGAGGTACGGCTGCAGACCCTGCTCGTTCATCTGGGCCAGCGTGGGGCCCATGATGAACAGGCTGATGAACAGCGCCAGCCCGGCCAGCACCTGGTTCGGCGGCATGCTGGTCAGCCCGAGCGCGTTGCGGGCGATCCCCAGGACCATGAACACCTTGGTGAACGGCGTGCACACCAGCAACAGCGCGGGCAGTACCCACAGCAACGTGATGCCGAGCAGGATCACCAACGAGTTGGCGGGCCGGTTCTCGCCGTTCACGTTGACGTTGACGTTGACGGCGCCGCTCGGCGGGATCGGCGCGGCCGGTGTGGTCGGCGCGACCGGCGCCCGGTACGCCACAGGAACCATCGGAGCGTGCCGAGCCGGGGCGGGAACGGCCGGGGCGGGAGCGGGTGCGGGAGCGACCGGGGCGGGCGCCGGGGCCGGGGCTGGGTCGGCCGACGCCGGGGCGGCCGGCGCGAGCGCCAGCGCCAACCCGGTCAGCAGCAGTACGAACCCGCGGCGCATCATCGCCTCGACGTCCGATCGCGGAGGAACTCCATGGTCGCCCGCCAGGTGCTCGGCGACAGCAGTGAGCCGTCCAGGCGGCCGCCGCGGTGCCGTACCGCCAGGTCCGCCGGCAGCGTCACGTCCGCGAGCGTGGCTTCCGGCCTCAGCGCGACGGGATCACGCTTCTTGGTGTGCACCGGCGGGAGCGTGACGTCCTGCTCCAGCGAGACCGGGTCGCGCTTCTTCGTGTGCACCGGCGGAACCGGCTCGAACGGCCCCAGCGCGGTCTCACCGAGCAGGCTCACGTACTGGTCGGTCACGCCGAGGATGAGTGCCTTGTCGGCGACCTGCACCACCGTCACCACCGCGCCGCGGGCGAGCTGCTGACGGTCCAGTACGGCGAGGTTGGGCGTCCTGTGGCGGCCGGTAAGCGGGCGCCGGACCACCTTGGCCAAGCCCCACATCAGGCCGAACACGATCAGCAGCGAGAAGCCGATCCGCAGGACGAGTTCGATCACGGACGGCTACCCCTGTTCACTGCCCGGGGCGACGATCTCCGTGATCCGGATGCCGAAGTTCTCGTCGATGACGACGACCTCGCCGCGGGCGATGAGGCGGCCGTTCACCAGCAGGTCCGCGGGGCTGCCCGCGGCCCGGTCCAGCTCCACGATCGCGCCGGGCACCAGCGACAGCAGCTCCCGCACGCTCATCCTGGTCCGGCCCAGCTCCGCCGAGACCTCCATCTCGACGTCGTGCAGCATGTCCAGGCCACCGCGGATGGCGCCGATCTCCGCCCGCCGGGCCGGGACCCCGCCCGGACCGGCTTCCGCGGGCCAGGGCGTGAGCGAGAGCGCCACGATCGCGCGTACGGTCTCGCCGTCGAGCAGCGGCACGGCCACCGCGCCCGGCTTGGCGGCCAGCGCGCTGAGCGCGACGGCGGGCTCCATGACCTGGCCCGGGTCCAGCACGACCGGCCCGAACGTACGGGCGGCGGCTTCCAGGGCCGGGCGTACCGCCGCGGTCAGGTCCAGCTCGCCGAGCGGGCTCTCCTTGAGCGCGTCGGCCAGGTCCTGCCCGACGACCACGACCACGTCGCCGGTCGCGGCGCCACTGAACCGGGCGGTGATCGCCTGTCCGTCGGGCAGCGCGTCCTCGCTGGCCGCGACCGGTACGCCGACGACCAGCTCACGGCTCGTGGGAAGGACGGCGCGGGCCGCCTCCGCGGCGCTGCGCGCCAGCGCGACCTGCGGCTCGGTGATGGTGGGCGCGGTCACAGGCGGCCAACCTCCTTCGACGGTTCCTGGGGCGACGGCACGACGAGACACGCGAGCCGGGCGCCCTGATTACCCGGTACGGCGTGGGCGAAGACGGTGTCGTTGACGGTCACGTCGAGCGGCACGCTGATCGGGTGCCCCAACGGCACGACGTCGCCGGGGCGTAGATCCACGATGTCATCGGTACGCATCCGAATTGGGTGGAATCGGACCGCAACATCGATCGGCGCGGCAGAAAGTCCGCCCGTCAGGTTCCGCAGCGCGACGTCGC
Source organism: Krasilnikovia cinnamomea (assembly GCF_004217545.1). NCBI lineage: Bacteria > Bacillati > Actinomycetota > Actinomycetes > Micromonosporales > Micromonosporaceae > Krasilnikovia > Krasilnikovia cinnamomea. The sequence goes on along the minus strand of NZ_SHKY01000001.1, from coordinate 2,473,160 downwards.
GGGCCAGCCGCTCGGCCGGGGTCAGCTCGATCGCTTCATGGTGTTCCAGCACCGGCAGGATCGTGTTGAACGGCAGGCAGATGCTCGCCACGCACTCCTCGGTGCCGATCTTCATCTCGAACGAGGCGATCACCACCGCGTCGCCCGGCTGGTGTGCCCGCAGGAACTGCGCGTTGTACTCGATGTCCCGCAGCTTCGGGTTGATGTCGACCAGCGTCTCGAAGCCGTAGCGCAGTTCGCCGAGCATCCGCTCCATCAGGCCGCGCAGCAGTGGCATCTCGACGTCGGTCAGCGGGCGCTCCGGTTGGGGACCGCCCGGACCACCCAGCATGTGGTCGATGGCCGTCATCACCGCCGGTGAGGACATCTCCATCAGCACCGTGCCGGGCAGCGGGTCGAGGGAGACCAGCGCCAGGATGGTGGGGTTGGCCAGCGTCGCGACGTACTCGTCGTAGTTGAGTTGCTCGATCGAGTTCAACGTCACGCTGCTGACCACCCGCAGCCGGGTGGTCAGCAGCGTGCCGCAGCCGCGGGCGTACGTCTCGAACGCTATCTGCAGCGTCCGGACGTGCTCGCGGGACAGCTTGATCGGGCGCCGGAAGTCGTACGGTGCCGGCCCTCCGGTACCGCGGCGCGACATCTTGCCCCGCCCGACGGCCGGCATGGTTCCCCGCCCGGTGGCGGGCGCAGACGGAGAGTTGGTCACGTCGTCCTCATCGGCTCGTTTCGCGAACCACTGAGCCCGTGGGTCGCTTTGTCCCCAGGTACGCCGGATGGGCAGGTCGATGCCCGGTCCGGCGCCACCGTCACTGCGTCACGAACTGGGTGAAGTAGATGTCCATGACCAGTTGCTTCTTGTCCTTGCGGTATGCCTGGTCGAGCTTGGCGAGCAGGTCCTGCTTGGCCTTCGCCCGACCCTTCTCGTTCTCCAGCACCGCGATGTCCAGGCCGGTGTACTGGTCGATCGCCAGGTCACGCGCCTCGGCGGTGTCGATCTCCTCCTCGCCGGCGTCCGCGGTCATCTGCATGGCGAAGCCCAGTTTCAGATAGTGCCCGGCGGACAGGTTGATCGTCAGCGGATCCTCCAACGTGACGACCACGCCCTTCTCCGGCGCCTTCGGCGTGGCCTCCGCCTTCTGCGACGCGAACAGCATGTACCCGCCGGCCCCGCCACCGCCCAGCAGAATGACCGGGCCCAGGAGGAACAGCAGCAGCTTGCCCTTCTTCTTCGGCGCAGCCGAATCCTTCTCGCTCATCGAAACCTCCTTGTCGTCAGTCGTGCGTGGTCGTGGTGGTGGACGGGGTGGTGCCCGCTTCGGCGTTCGCCTCGGCGTTCGCCTCGGCCGTGGTCTGGCCGACGTGCGGCTTCGCGTCGTCTCCCGCGGCGGCCGGCAGCAGCCCGGCCTGATCCGGCTTCAGCATGGTCAGGACGACCACGTCGACCCGGCGGTTCATGGTGATCGCCCGCGGGTCCCTGGGGTCGATCAACGGCTTGGTGTCGGAGTACCCGACCGCGCTCATCCGGCTCTTGGCCAGCCCGTGGTCGGTCAGGTAACGGACCACCCGCGAGGCGCGGGCAGCGGACAGCTCCCAACCGCTCGGGTAGAACGTGGTCGGGGAGTTGAGCTGGTTGGTGTGGCCGTCCACCTCGATCGGGTTCGGCAGCGCCAGCAGCGGCGGCGTCACCGCGTCCAGGATCTTGGCCCCACCCGGCCGCAGGTCGGCCCGGTTGCCCGCGAAGACCACCTCGTTGGTCACCACGGTGACCACCAGACCCCGCCGGTCGATCGTGAACCGCACCTGGTCGAGCAGCTTCACCTTCGCGAGTGCGTCCGCGATCTTCCGCTCGATCTTCTTGAGGTCCTCGGCCTCCTTGGCCGCCGCGTCGGCGTTCTTGGAAGCCCGGATCCGGCCCTCGGCCTGGATCGCCCGCTGGACCGCCTGCTGCTGCTCCTTGGTCATCTTCTGCGTACCGGAGGTGCCGTCGTCGGGCCGCGCCCCCGGGTCGATGTTGAGCAGCTGCGCGGCCGGGCCGTCCCCGTCGAGGGTCGACGTCTGGCCCTGGAAGACAACCGTCGGCGCCCCGAAGCCGGCGGACAGACCCGCCGCCAGCTCGTTGAACTTCTTCTGGTCGACCGTACTCATCGCGAACAGCACCACGAACAGCACGAACAGCAGCGTGAGCATGTCGGCGTACGACACGAGCCAGCGCTCGTGATTGACGTGCTCCTCGTGCTCCTCGTGGCCGCCCTTGCGGCGCCTCGCGCTCTTTGTCGCCATCGGCTACGCCGCCTTCTTGGTGGACGCGGCCTCGGCGGCCTTGCGTACCTCCGGCGGGAGCAGACTGCGCAGCTTCTGGGCCACCAGGCGCGGGTTCGAGCCGGACTGGATGGCCAGCACACCGTCGATAATCAGCTCCATCTCCTCGCACTCGACACCGGAGAGCCGGGTGAGCCGGGAGGCGATCGGCAGCCAGATCACGTTGGCGCTCATCACGCCCCACAGCGTCGCGACGAACGCGGCGGAGATGGAATGGCCCAGCGTCTCCGGCTTGCTGAGGTTCTCCAGCACGTGCACCAGGCCCATGACCGTGCCGATGATGCCGATCGTCGGCGCGTAGCCGCCCATGCTCTCGAAGATCTTCATGCCGGCCTTGTCGGCCTTCTTCTTCGCGGCGATCTCGGCGTGCAGGATGTCGTGCAGCTCCTCCGGGTCGGTGCCGTCGATGGCCAGCTGCAGGCCGCGCTTGAGGAAGGGGTGCTGGACCTCCTTGACCGCGTCCTCCAGCGCCAGCAGGCCCTCGCGGCGCGCCCGCTCGGCCAGCTTGACGATGTCGTCCACGAGCCGGGTCGGCGGCGCCACCTTGGCGAGGAACGCCTTCTGCAGCAGCTTGGGGAAGTTGAGGGCGTCCTTCAGCACGCCGCCGGCCATGGCGGCCATGAACGCGCCGCCGAACACCAGCAGCAGCGACGGAATCAGCAGGATCGACGCCGGCGAGCCACCCTCCAGGATCTGGACGGTGAAGACGATGACCAGGGCGGCGACAACGCCGACGATGGTGGCGATGTCCATCAGCGGTCCTTTCGGTGCAGCGGGAGCACCACGGCGTCCTGCGATTCATCGGAGGCGGGCGCTTCGGCGTCCTCGATGCGGCTCGCCTGGGCGATCAGGGAGGCGCGGTAGTGGCGGACCGAGTCGATGAACTCGGGCACAGACTCCGCGATGACGTACTTGGTGCCGTCCACCAGAGTGATGACCGTGTCGGGCGTGCAGTCGGCACGCTCGACCAGGTCCGGGTTCAGGGCGAACACAGCACCGTTGAGGCGGGTTACGAGGATCACGGGTCCGTCCTTGGTCGTTCGTCGGCTGGTCGGGGCCATCCGTGGCCCGTCACATGTCCATCGGACATGCGGGTGGTGCGAATAAGGGCGTACGGGTCGCCATCCGGGTGCGAGGCGCGCGGATCGGCGGCGGCCGGGCGGGCGGTGCCCGGACACGCGGCGGCCGGGACGGGGCGAGACCCATCCCGGCCGGCACACGGTCATCGTCAGCGCTTGAGGTTGACGAGTTCCTGCAGGATCTCGTCGCTGGTGGTGATGATCCGGCTGTTCGCCTGGAAACCGCGCTGGGCGATGACCAGGTTCGTGAACTCCTGCGCCAGGTCCACGTTCGACATTTCCAGCATGCCGCTGGAGATGAGGCCGAGACCGGCGGAGCCGGCCGCGCCGACCTGGGCCAGACCCGAGTTCACCGTGCTGCGGAACATCGAGTCACCGATCTTCTCCAGACCGTTGACGTTGTTGAAGTTCGCGAGCGCCAGCTGGCCCAGCGTCTGCTTGAGACCGTTGCTGAACACACCCACGATCTGGCCGGTGTTCGACACCGTGTACGAGCTCAGGATGCCGGCCGCGGAGCCGTCCGACGCGCTCACCCGCGCCTCGGTGTTACCGCTGTAGCAGGTGAGGTCGCGGACGTCGATGGTGTAGGTGTTCGGCGCGGCGCCGAGGCTGACAGTGGTGAGCGGGACGCCCGGGAAGGCGGGATCCTCTGGCCTTCCGCTGGGGAAGGACAGCGCCTGGGTGCTGCCGTCGGGCAGCGTCATCGTCCACTCCGGCACCGTCGGGATGGCGGGGTCGCCCTTGACGGTTTCCGTCAGGGTGACGTTCATGACGCTGGACGCACCGTTGGCGTCGATCACCGGCACCGGGATCACCTTGAAGTCGCCGACATTGGCCTCGTAGGAGAGGTTGCCGGTGAGGGTGAAGCTCGTGGTCGCGGTGGGTGCCAGGCTGATGCCGATCGGCAGCTTGATGTTCCCGGGCGCGCCCGCGGTGTTGACGACACCGGCGGCGTTCGCGCTCCAGCCCTGCACGATCTGGCCGTTCGGGGTGGTCAGCGAGCCGTTGCCGTCGAAGCTGAAGGATCCCGCGCGGGTGTACAGCGACTCACCGTTGCTCTTGACGATGAAGAAGCCGTCGCCCTGGATCATCATGTCCGACGACTTGCCCGTGGTCTGCGCGGCACCCTGGCTGAAGTTGGCGCTGATGCTGGCCAGGCGCACACCGAGACCGACCTGGGCCGGGTTGGTGCCACCGGCCTGCGTCTGTGGCGCGCCGGCGGCGTTGACCATCTGCGACAGGGTGTCCTGGAAGACGGCCTGGCTGGTCTTGTAGCCGGTCGTGTTGACGTTGGCGATGTTGTTGCCGGTCACGTCCATCATCTGCTGGTGGGCGCGCAGACCGGAGATGCCGGAGAACAGGGAACGCAGCATGCGGTTGGGGTGTCCTTCCCGGTTGAGGAGAGTGGGCGGGTGGGCTGAGGTCAGCCCGCCCGGTGGACTTCCGTGACCTTGGACAGCTGCACATCCATGTTCCCGATCACGAGGACCGGTTCGCTGTCTCCGTTGAGCCGTGCCGTGCTGACGACACCCACCTGGGTGTCACCGTTGGGGTCCTTGAAGCTGACCGTCTGACCGACCAGGGCGCTGGCCCCGATCAGCTGCTGGCCCTTCAAGACGTTCTCGATCGCGCCGAGCTTCTCGACCTGGGTGAACTGCGCCGTCTGGGCCAGGAACTGGGTCGAGTCGGCGGGGTTCGACGGGTCCTGGTACTTCAGCTGCGCGACCAGGAGCTTGAGGAACGTGTCCTGGTCGGCCAGGTTCTTCCGTGAGCCGCTGTCGGTGGTCGTCTTGTTGGTGTACAGCGAGGTCGGCGTCCGGTTGACGTCGTAGTCCTTGCTGACGTAGCCGTTGATCGGCGTGGTCATGACGGCCCTCCTGGGTCGGCGTGGGTGGGGCGAAAATTCTTCGCCCGTCATCGAATTCGGCGGGGTTCCCCGGTGGCTTAGGTGCAGTTCGGGTGCGCCCGGCCGCGGTCAGGCCCGGACGTCGAGACGGCTGGTGCCGTCGGCCCGGACCGGGGCGGCGACGGGCGGTTCCGCTGCCTCCGGGCCGGCGCTCGCCCGCGTACCGCCGGGTGAGCCGCCCTCCCGCAGCGTGAACTGCTGGCGGGCCTGCTCCTGCTGGGCGGAGCCCTGCCGCAGGTCCAGGGAGCAGTTCGTGAACCCGGATTCGGTCAGCTGACGTCGCAGGTCGTCCAGGGACTGCCGGAGCGTGTCCGTGCCGGCGTCGGTCGTACCGGTCAGCTGGAGGTTGATCTCGCCGTTTCGGATCTCCGCGACCACCTGGACCGGGCCCAGGTCTGCCGGATGCAGATGGACGGTCAGGCGATGCACGCCGTCGGCGTCCAGCCGCAGCGGGGCGATCCGCAGCGCCAGCTGGGCCGCGGCCGGGACCGGCGGTGCCGGTGCGGGCGGCGCGGGCGCCTCCGCACGGGCGACCGGACCGGCCGCGGACACGGCCACGCTCACCGGGCCGGGTACGGCGGGCGGCGGACCGGACACCTCCGCGCGCGCCGCGCCCGAGGCTAGCGGCACCCCCTGGTCGGGGGCTGGACGGCCGTCCGGGTTGTCGCCGGCTTCCGACCCCGGGCGGCCGGCGGAGGCGGCCGGTGCCGGGCCGGTGGCGGGCGCCGGGGTCTCGGGGGCGTCGGGGCCTGCCGCGGTGGCGGCCCGCGCTTCGGGCGCGGCCGGGCTCGGTTCGGCGCTGGCCGCAGCCGCGGCGGCGGCGTACGGCTGAGCGTCGCTCGGCGTGGTGGTGCCCGGGGCGGCGGGTCCGCTCTGGGCGTCGGTGGGGTTCGCGGCGGCGGTCGGTCCCGCGGGCGCGACGCCGGCGGCGGTGGGTCCGGCCGGCGTGACCGGCGGGGTGGCGTCGGTGGGCGCGGTGCCCGGGGCCGGGCTGGCCGGCACCGGGGTGGCCGGGGTCCCGGGCTGGGCCGGGGTGGCCGCGGCGGCTTGCAGGCCGGGCTGGACCGCGGCGGTCAGGACCGGGCCGGTGACGGGGCTGCCCGGACCGGCGGGTGCCGGGTCGGAGCCCGTGACGGGTACGCCGGGCTGCGTCGGGGCGGCCGGGACCGGGCTGTCGGCGGTCGGGCCGTCGGCGGTCTGGCCGGTGGCGGCCGGGCCACCCGTGGCCGGGCCGGTGGTAGCCGGGCCGCCCGTGGCCGGGCCGGTGGCGGCCGGGCCGCCCGTGGCCGGGCCGGTGGCGACCTGGCCGCCCGTGGCCGGGCCGGTGGCAGGCGGCGGCGCGGCGGCGTGGTCCGGAGCCGGCGACGGCACGCCCGCTGCGGCGACCCCCACCGCGTCCCCTCCCGCTGGCACAGGCACGGTCGCGGGCTGGTCGGGGCCGGTCGCGGCCGGGTCCTCGGCGGGCGCTCCCGGCAGACCGGGCACGGCCTGCCCGAGCGCGGTACCCGGCACGGTGCTCGGCTGTGTCCGCGCCGCCGCCTCGTCCGCGACAGCGGGCGAGCCCGCGTCCGGTGCGACCGGCGGGACGTCGGCGGCGGCGGTGGTGGCGGTGACCGCCGGGCCGTCCGTCGCGCTGACCGCCTCGGTGGTGCCGGTGTGGCCGGGCCCGGTGGGCGGGACGGCCGTGACCGCGGGGTTCACCGGACCGGTCACCTGCGGCTCGGTGGTGTCCGGGTCGTCGCGACGCGCCTGGGCGGGGCGTCGGCCGGTGACTTCGGCGTACCGCTGTTCGGCGGCACGGGACTGTACCCGCCGCTGCTCCGCGCGATCCTGGGCCCGTTCGCGGGCGGCGCGGTTCTGCAGCACGCGGTCCTGGGCGGCCCGGCCGCGGTCGGCCTGCATGGCCCGGTCCTGGGCGGCCCGATCGTGGGCGGCCCGATCGTGGGCGGCCCGGTCATGGGCGGCGCGGTTCTGGGTCGCGTCCTCGTGCGCGGCGCGGTCCTGGGCGTTCCGGGTCTGCGCGGCCCGGTCCGCCGCGGCACGCTGCAGGTCGGCCGGGTCCGTACCGGCGGGCCTGCGGCTCAGCTCGGCGGAGAGCGCCGAACCGAACGCCTCCCCGCCGCCGCTGGGCGCGGCCGTGGGGCGGCGGGTGACATCGGTCGTCGCCGTGCGGTCCGTACCGACGATGGTGCTCGGCGTGCTCATCGGCAGATCTCCTCCTGTTGTCTCGATGGTCAGCCGCCCAGCGCGGCGAGCGCCTTCTGGACCTTCGGCACGTACGCCTGGGTTTCCGCGAACGGGGGGATGCCCCCGTACTTGTGCACCGCGCCGCCGCCCGCGTTGTAGGCCGCGAGGGCCAGCGGCAGCGACTTGAACTCCTTGAGGTGGTTCGCGAGCAGCTTGGCGGCGCCGTCGACGGCCTGCGCCGGGTCGAACGAGTTGCGCACGCCCAGCCCGCGGGCGGTGGCCGGCATCAGCTGCATGAGGCCCTGCGCCCCGGCGGGGCTGACTGCCTTCGGGTTGTAGCTGGATTCGACCTTGGCGACCGCGGCCAGCAGCTCCGGCGAGACGTGGTACTTCGCGCCGGCCTTCAGGAACAGGTCCGCGTACGGCACCCCGGCCAGGCCGCCGGTCTGCCGCAGCGCGGCCGGGCGGGCCGCCGCGGTGGTTGCGCCGGTCGCGGCCTCGGTGCCGAGCACCCGCCGGATGTGGGTCGGCGTCTCGTACACCGACTGGATCTTGACGTGGTCGCCGGGCTTCGGCGCCGCGATCATCTTGTTGTCGCCGAGGTAGATGGCGACGTGGTTGACGGGGGAGTTGAACGCGAGGATGTCGCCGGGCTGCGCGGCGGCGAGGTTGGCGACCTTTGTGCCCGCCTTGGCCTGCTGCCACGAGTTGCGCGGCAGTTCGATGCCGAGGTCGCGGTACGCCCGCTGCACCAGCGCGGAGCAGTCCAGCCCCTTGGCGGGGTCGGTGCTGCCGAACACGTACCGGGTGCCCAGGTACTTCTTGGCGGCCGCCACGACGTCCGCGCCGGTCGCCCCGGCGCGGGTCGTGCCGGTGTCCGTGGCGGTGTCCGTGGCGGTGGCGTTGGCCAGGGCGGAGGCGAACGCCGTGCCGCCGGTCCGGGGCGCGCTCGTGGCGGCGCCGACGGTGGCGGGTACGACCCTGAGCTGGCTGTTCAGCTCCGAGATTCGGGCCAGGACCCCGTCGATGCCCATCATGCGCGGCTCCGGTTGTCGTCGTCGGTGCTGTCGTCGGAGAGGTCGGCCGGCCGTGCAGTCTGCTGAGCGCTCAGCAGGGCCGCGCGGCGGGCGGCGAGAGTCTGGGCCGGGTCGGCCAGGTCGTACGTGGGGCGCTGGGCGGCCACCGAGTTGGCGACGGCGCGGCTGGCCGCCTCGCGGTCGGCGGCGCTGCCGTGGCCGTGGCGCAGCGGGTTGGCGCGTTCCTCGCGGAGCCCGTCGACGCCGCGGGCGGCGTTGCGGGCCTTGGCGGTGACGGCCAGCTCGTCGAGGTTCTGCTGGTCCAGTGCGAGGTCGTGCCGCCGTACGGCCTCGGCGTGCCGCTCGGCCAGCAGCTCGACGGCCCGGCGGCGCTTGGCGGCGTCGGCCAGCTCGTCCATCTTTTCCTGGGTGGCCTCTTCGGCCTCGGCGACCATCCGGTGCGCGTCGAAGAGGCCGGCCGCCAGGGACTGCCGGGCCACCAGTGAGGCGACCATGGCGCGGGCCGTGCCTTCGGTGGGTGCGTCCGAGCCGGTGAGTTCGAGGTGTCGCCGCTTGACGAGGGCCTGGGCGTGGCGGATCTCGGCCTGTGACTGAAGCACGGCGCCGCGGGCCACGTCCTCCTGCGCTTTGCGTGCGCGCAGTACTGGCGCGAGCCTAAAGAACCGGTTCACGAGGCCTCCTGGCGGGGCGGGATGGGCGTCCTCACCCCGACCTTCGGCCCGGCCCGGAAGGCGCTGAGCGCCTGCACCCGAGCTGCACCCGGTGCGGTGCGCCTACCCGGCCGGCTGCACCAGAGCGTGCAGCCCCTGCCACGCCTGTTCGGCGGTGACCCGCTCGTCGAGGCCCTGCCGCAGGAACGCGGTGATCTCCGGCCAGATGGCGGTGGCGCGGTCCGCGTCGGGGTTGGTGCCCGGCACGTATGCGCCGATCTCGACCAGTTCGCGGATCTCCCGGTGGGCCGCCATCATCCGGCGCAGCTCCGTGGCGTCGGCCCGCTGCTCCGCTGTGGTGATCTTGTTGGCGACCCGGGAGATGGAATCCAGCGCCTCGATGCTGGGGAAGTGGCCCGCGGTGGCGAGCTTACGGTCGAGCACGATGTGGCCGTCGAGGATCGAGCGGGCCGCGTCGGCGATCGGCTCGTTGTGGTCGTCGCCCTCCACCAGCACCGTGTACAGCCCCGTGATGCTGCCGCGGGCGCCCGGACCGGCGCGTTCCAGCAGCGAGGCGAGCATGGCGAAGACACTCGGCGGATAGCCGCGGGTGGCCGGGGGCTCGCCCACCGACAGCCCCACCTCGCGCTGCGCCATCGCCGCGCGGGTCACGCTGTCCATCATCAGCAGTACGTCGGCGCCCTCGTCCCGGTAGTACTCCGCGATCCGGGTGGCCACCGATCCGGCACGCAGCCGGACCAGTGGTGGCTGATCCGAGGTGGCGACGACCACCACGGACCGGGCCAGGCCCTCGTCGCCCAGGTCGTGTTCGATGAACTCGCGCACCTCCCGGCCGCGCTCACCGACCAGCGCGATGACGTTCAGCTCCGCTGCCGTACCGCGGGTGATCATCGACATGAGCGTGGACTTGCCGACACCGGAGCCGGCGAAGATGCCGATGCGCTGGCCCCTGCCGCACGGCACCAGCGTGTCGAGCACCCGGATGCCCAGCGGCATCGGTTCCGCGACCAGCTGGCGTTCCAGCGCGGACGGTGGTGCGGCGTCGATGCCGACCGGCTCACCGGTCAGCGGCGGGCCACCGTCCATCGGGCGGCCCAGGCCGTCCAGGATGCGCCCGCGCAGATCGGGGCCGACCCGGACGCGCAGCGGGCCGCCGGTGGCGACTACCGGGCTGCCGGTACCCAGCCCGGTGATCGGGCCCAACGGCAGGCAGGACAGCCGCTCGCCGTCGAGCGCGGCAACCTCCGCCAGTACGGTGTCCGCGCCCTCGCCGATGGCCAGCAGCTCGCCGACCCGGGCCTCCAGCCCGCTGACCGTGACCCGCAACCCGACCGCGCCGGTCACCTTGCCCCTGGCCTGAGGCCGGGCGGCGACCATCGCGGCGCTGAGCCGGTTACGGAACGCGTCCGTCACAGCCGTAATGCCTCCCGGGCCCGTTGCACGGCGGCGGCGATCGAGGCGTCCACCGTGGTGGCGCCGATCTCTGCGACGGCGTCACCCGGCTGCAACGCCGGGTCCGGGCGCAGGTGCACCGGCCGTCCCTCGTAGTTGTAGTCCGTGTCGGTTGCCGTGCCGACCAGAACCCGATAATCGTCGGGGTGCAGCGCCACCACGAGCCCGGGACGTTCCGGGGCGACGGACATGGCGCGGCGCAGCGCGTCGACCGCACGTCCCTGCGGGTCGGCCAGGGTGCGCCCGATGATCGCCTCGGCCAGCTCGAACGCCTGCGCGAGGATCTCCTCCTGGATGTCGTGCACGCTCGTCACGTGCCGGGTCTCCAGCTTGTCGGCGGCCCGACCGGCCGCCTCCACCGCTTGCGCCAGCGCGGCGGCGCGCCGCTGATCGAACGCCCGTTCCGCCTCGCGTGTGCGCTCCAGCGCGGCGGTCGCCTCGATCGCGGCCGCGCGCTGGCCCTGTGCCCATCCCTCGGCGTACCCGGCGGTGCGGGCCTCCTCCTTGGCCCGCTGCACCGGCGGGGTGTCGCCCGGTTCGCGGCGGCGCAGGTCCACCGCGAACCGGACGGTGGCCGCGGAGTCGGCGACCGAGCCGCGCAGGAACACCCGGTTGTCAGTCGACGAGTTCATCGGCTTCTCCACCACGCTGGATCTCGATCTGGCCGGAGTCCTCGAGCGAGCGGATCACCGACACGATCTTCTGCTGCGACTCCTCGACCATCCGCAGCTTGACCGGGCCGAGCAGGTCCATCTCCTCGAGCAGGTTCTCCCGGCCGCGCTCGGAGAGGTTGCCGGTGACCTTGTTCCTCACCAGGTCGTTGACACCCTTGAGCGCGGTGGCGAGGTCGTTGGGCTCGACCTGGCGCAGCACCAGCTGCACCGCACGGTCGTCGAGCAGGGTGATGTCCTCGAACATGAACATCCGGCGCCGGATCTCCTCGGCGATCTCCGGGTTGCGCTCTTCCAGCGCCTCCAGGATGAGCCGCTCGGTGGTGCGGTCGGCCCGGTTGATGATGTCGACCAGCGGCTGCACGCCGCCGACCGTGGAGAGCTGGTCGGGCTGCAGCACGGTGGAGAGCTTGCGCTGCAGGGCCTGCTCCACCTGCCGGATCACGTCCGGCGAGGTACGGTCCATCACCGCGATGCGGTGTGCGACGTCCGACTGCACCTCGGGCGCGAGGCCGGACAGGATCGACGAACCGAGCGCCGCCGGTACGTGCGCCAGGACCAGCGCGATGGTCTGCGGGTGCTCGTACTGCACGTACGAGAGCAGCTGGCGCGGGTCGGCATGGCTGAGGAAGTTGAACGGCATGTCCGTCATCGAGGCTTCGAGACGGTCCAGGATCAGCGCCGCCCGCTCGGGGCCGAGCGACGCCTCCAGCAGGTCCCGGGCGTACGCGAGGCCGCCGACGCCGGCGCTCTGGGTGGTGGCCATGGCGTAGAACTCGTCGATCACGTCCGTGACGACGTCGGTCTCCAGCTTGCCGAGCCGGGCGATCTCGGCGGAGAGTTCCTCCACCTCGTTCTCCCGCAGCGTGGAGAGCACCTTGCTGGAGTACTTCGTGCCCATCCGTACCAGCAGGATGGCGGCCTTGCGCAGGCCCGTCATGGACGTCGTGGTCAGTGCCGCTGTGCTCAACTCAGAATCCCCCTCTTAACCGGTTGTGGTCAGCGGCCAGCGCCCAGCCAGCCCCGAAGCAGGGCGGCGATTTCCTCGGGCTGCTGTTCGACCATCTTCTCGATCTCGCGCTGCCGTTCCTCGAGGTGCTCGTTGTGCGTCGACTCGATCGCGGGCTGCGGGATGGCGGCGTTCAGTTCGGCCAGGCGCTGCTGCTCCAGCGCGGCCTGCATGGCCTCCAGGTGGGCGATCTCGGCGGCGGTCAGCGCCTTGCGCTTCTTGATCCGCCGGCCACGCCACCACACTGCCAGCAGCAGGAGCAGGACGAGCAGGACCAGACCACCGGTCTTGAGCATCGACATCTGCTCGTCGGCCTTCTTCGCTGCCTCGATCGCCAGCATCTCCTGCTTCGCCTGGTCCGCGGCGGTGGTGTCGAACGGCATCGCGCTGACCGCGATGGTGTCGCCCCGGGTGGCGTCGACGCCGGCGGCGGCGCTGACCAGCTGCTGCACGTCGGCCGGGTTCACCAGGCCGGCGGTCTTGCTGTCCAGCAGCACCGCGACGCTGAGCCGCTTGACCGTGCCGGGCGCGCTCTTGCGGTCCTCGATGGTCTTGTTCAGCGCGTTGTTGCGGGTCTGCGCGGTGTTCTCGTACTGGCCGTTGCCGTTGTTGGCGCCGTTGGGCACCTGGATGTTGTCCGGGCCGAGCACCCCACCGGTGTTGGTGCCCGCGCCGTTGTACGCCTCCCGGCTGATGCTTTCCGCGAGCGCCGGCAGCGACGGGTCGGCCTGGTACGTCTCCTTCTTCGTCTGCGTCTGGTCGAAGTCGAGCTGCGCGTTCGTGGTCACCTTGGCGTGACCCGGGCCGACGACCGCGTCCAGCATCGTCTGCAGCGAGCTGTTGAGCCGGTTCTGGAACGTGACCGTCTGGTCGTCCGAGCCGTCCCCGCCGTTGCCCGTGCCGATCGCGGTGCCGTTACCGGTGGACAGCATCCGGCCGTTGGCGTCGGCCACGGTGACCTGCTCCGGCTGCAGACCCTCCACACTGGAGGCGACCAGGTGCACGACCGACTGCACCTGCTGGTTGTTCAGCTGGTCGTTCGCCTTCGAGGTGACCAGGACCGAAGCGGTCGGCTTCTTCTGGTCGTCGGCGAAGACGTCCTTCTGCGGGATGACCAGGTGCACGGTGGCGGCCTGCACCCCGTCGATGCTCTTGATGGTGTTGGCGAGTTCGCCTTCCAGCGCCCGCTGGTAGCCCACGTGCTGCATGAAGTCGCTCGTGGTCACGCCCTGCTTGTCCAGCAACGCGTATCCGGTGTCGGACTCACCGGGCAGGCCCTCGCCGGACAGCTGCAGCCGCAGGTCGTACACCTGCTCCTTGGGGACCAGGATGGTCTGGCCACTGTTGGCCAGCTCGTACGGCGTGCCGGACTTCTGCAGCGTCTCGACGATCGCGCTGGCGTCCTTGGCGGACAGGTTGTTGAACAACGTCGCGTACGTCGGCTTGGCGGCCCACGTGGCGAAGAAGTAGCCACCGATCGCGAGTGCGAGCACCGCGACGATCGTGACGGACTTCTGGCCAGGCGTGAACGCCTTGAAACCGTCGGTGACTTTGCGTACGGGCGCGGGAAGGCGGTTAATCATGTCAGGCCTGCATCCTCATGATTTCCTGGAAGGCCTCGACGGCCTTGTTCCGGATCGCCACGGTCAGTTGCATGGCCAGCGCAGCATCGTTCGCGGCCATCGTGTACTGCGCGGGGTCGCTCAACGTGCCGTTGGCGACCTGTACCGCCAGGTCGTTCGCCTTGTTCTGGGAGGCCTGCACGCTTTCCAGGCCGTTGGCCAGCATTCCGGCGAAGTCCGAGTTCGGGCCGGTGACGGCGGGAGTGCCGGAGGCGGCCGAGAGGCCGTCGATCCCGGAGATACCGCCGACGCCGGAAACGGCGCTGATCGCATCGATCGGAGAGGTCATGGTCGTCACTTCCCGAGGTTGATGGCGGCGGCGTACGAGTCACGGGCGCGGTCCACCACGGCGAGGTTCGCCTGGTACGAGCGCTGCGCCATGATCATCTGGGCCATCTGGCTGCCGAGGTCGATGTCCGGGCGGCGGACGTAGCCCTCGGTGTCGGCCAGCGGGTTGTCCGGGTCGTATTCGAGCTTGCCCTCGGCACTGCCCAGGGCGATGCCGCCGACCTGGGCGCCGTTGCCGTCCTGCGCCTCCTGGGCGATGACGTACCGGGCCTGGAAGGCGTTCTCGGAGGTCCGCTTGACCGTGTCGATGTTCGCGATGTTGTCGGAGATCGCGTCGAGCCACTTGCGGTAGACCGTGACGCCGGTGCCGGCCACGCCGATCGCGTTGAAGATGCTCATGATCAGACCCCCCGGATCGCGTCGCGCAGCAGGTTGTGCTTGAACTCCACGGCACGCAGGGTGAGCTGGTAGCGCATCGTCGTGTCGATGTGCGACAGCGTCTCCTCGTCGAGGTTGACGTTGTTCCCGTTGAGCCGGGTGGGCTCCAGTGAGCGCTGCACGCTCGGGGTCACCGACTCCGGCGACCGGCCGGCGGCGACGGCGCCGCTCAATGCCTCTTCGAACTTGACCTTGCGGGCGTGGTAGCCCGGGGTCTCGATGTTCGCGATGTTGTCCGCGATGGCGCTCTGGCGGGCGGCCAGGCCGGCCACGGCCACACGCAGCGCGGATGACGACACGTCGTCGAACACGGCAACAACTCCTTTCGTCACCTACCTGGTTGCCGCCGGTCCGTGGCGTGTCGCTGAGCTATCCGTGCTCGTACTCCGCTTCGGCGTACTCGCTCATCCACTGAGCCGGAAACGGTTGCCGTGGAGTTGCATGCAAAAAACCCGGTAGCCCCGCGTCTGCGGGGCTACCGGGATTGACGGTTCTTACGTTGTGGTCACATGGCGCAGTCGACGTACGACGGGATCGCCTTGCCGGGCGTACCGACCTCGACCTTGGCCGCGAAGGCGGTCTGCCGCCGGTTGGCGGTGATCGCCAGCGCAGCCGCCTTCGCCGCTTCCATCTGGCGGGCCAGGATTTCCTCCGCGCGCGAGCGCAGGTCCTGCGGGATCGGGCCGATACCTCGCGGTGGCGCCCACGGCGTGGCCTCCGGCAGGTCCCGGATGCGGTGCTCCTCCTTGATCATCTCCTCGATGACCTCGACGTTCGCCTCCAGCTCGTCCAGGGCGCCGATCCAGGCGTCGCGCCAGTCGCCGGTCATCGGCGCTCAGCTCCCGGTGGACGCGGTGGCCAGCGCCGCCTCGCGCCACGTGTCGCGCAGCGGCTCCATCAGCTCGCGGCACTGCCGCACCTTGACCGGATCACCCTTGACGTTCGCGGTGACCAGCTCGGTCATCACGAAAGCGTAGATCGCGGCCAGATCGGCGGCGCCGTCCCACACGTCCGGTTTCAACGAGGTCTGCAATTCCAGGACGATGTCCTGGGCGTGCAGCAGGTTGGTCCGGGCGTCCTCCCGGTCGCCGTCGAGCAGGGCCTGTTCGCCCCGCGTCAGGTCCAGTACGAGCCGGTCGTAGAGCATCACCAGCAGCTTGGCGGGGGATGCGGTGGCGATGGAGTCGGCGAGGTATCGCTCGCGCATGGCGGGTGAGGCAGAGGTCATTGAGGCGCTCATTTCATCAACCGAGGCTGGAGATCTGGCTGGCGAGCCAGTTGGACTGCTGGTGCAGGCTGTTGAGTGCGGTTTCCATGGCGGAGAACTGGCGTTCCAGGTTCAGGCGGCGCAGCGCCAGGCGGTCGTCCCAGCTGCTGATCTGGTCGTTGAGGTCGCTGATGGTGTCGTTGCGGTGCTGGATCAGGCCCTGCAGCGTGCCCTGCTTGACCTTGCTGGCCGGGTCACCGGGGCGGATGACGCCCTCGGTCGCCAGCAGCGAGAGTGTCTCCAGCTTGCGGCCGAGCCCGCGGGCGACGTCGTAGTCGGGCTGGAACTTGCCCTCCGTGCCCAGACCGCCCGGGTTGGCGGCCGTCTTGGAGTCCGTCTCGGTGTACGAGTCGAAGTAGCGAGCGGTCTTCTCCGGGTCCTTGGCCAGCTCGGCGACGAACTTGGTCTTGTCGAACTTGACCGTGCCGTCGCGGGTCAGCGAGATGCCGATGTCCGCGAAGCTGCTGAGCGCGCCGGGCTGGAGCGGGTCGACGCCGGTCACCCCGGTGGCCACGGCGCTCAGCAGGTCCTGCTTCAGACCGCGCAGCGTCGAGTCGCCGGCCAGCGGGGCGGCCGCTGTGGTGTCGGTCTTTCCCTTGCTCTGGTTGTTGATCTCGGTCAGCGCCGCGTTCAGGCTGTCGACCAGGGACTGCACCTTCGCCGCGACGGCGTCGGCGTCGGGGGTGATGCCAACCGTCACCGGCGCGTCGGCGGCGGCCTGCTTCCGGGTGGCCGTGATGGTCACCCCGGGCAGCACGTCGGCGAAGGTGTTGGACGACGAGCTGATCGTGTACGACGACGAGAGCGGGTTGCCGAAGGCGTCGACCGTGTCCTCACCGATCCGGATCTGGGCGTCGGAGCCCAGCACGGTGGTGGTCGCGGCGCCCAGCGCGAGACCGGTGGGCAGCTTGCTGTCGTCGAACGCGGCGGAGGCGCCGCTCGTCTTGGCGGTCAGTTGCAGCGTGTACTGGCCGGAGCCGATCTGCACGACGGACGCCTTGTACACCGCCAGCGGCTCGGCGTTGATCGCCGCCGCGACGTCGCGCAGCGACCCGCTCGCCGGGGACAACGTCTTGGTGACGTTGGCGGGGTCGGCGGGGTCGGCGATCGCGATGTCCAGCGGGTTGCCGTCCGTGACCACGTCGGTGGGGGAGGCGACCGTCATGTTCGAGAACGTCATGACGTGGGTGGTCGCGACGGACTCGACCCGGAAGCTCAGCGACCCCGCGGACGCCCCGGCCTGCGCGGTGACGACCGCAGCGTCGGAGCTGCTGCTGGTCTTCATCGCGCCCCAGGTGTCGGCGGTGCCGAGCGCCTTCGCGGCGGTCGCCAGGGCGGCCATCTTGGTGTTGATGGCCTGGTAGGCGCTGACCGCCTTGTTCTGGGTCGTGACCTTGTTCCTGAGCTGGGTCTGCGGGAGCGCCTCGGCCTGCATCAACTTATTGATGATGTCTGAGGTGTTCAATCCCGAGCCGAGACCATCAACGGTCATGGCCATCCCGGCGTTCCCCCTTCACTGGCTGCCCGCTGTGCGGGTATGAAACGGGCGGTCGGCGTCATCGCCGACCGCCCGTCTGTTCGGTTGTCTATTCAATTGGCTGAGCTTTTCAGCTCGGTGAGGCCGTCACTATCCGGTTGTACTGAACCGAGATCAGCGGAGCAGGGAGAGCACGCCCTGCGACGCCTGGTTCGCCTGCGCCAGCATCGCGGTGCCGGCCTGGGACAGGATCTGCGAGCGGGTGAAGCCCATCATCTCCTGCGCCATGTCGGTGTCCCGGATCCGGGACTCGGACGCCGACAGGTTCTCGATCGCGACGTTGACCGAGTTCACGGTGTGCTCGAACCGGTTCTGCAGAGCACCGAGCCCGGCCCGCTGGGTCGAGACCTCGGTGATGGCAGCCTGGATCGTGTCGCTGTCCGTGATGTCGACCGCGCCGTACGCCGCGCCCGCCGTGAAGTCGTTCAGCTCGCTGTTCGCACCGACGTCGATCGTGTCGGCGCTGCCGAAGCCGACCTGGAAGGTCATGGTGGTGCCGGCGAACAGCTGGACACCGTTGAACTTCGTGTTGGTCTGGATCCGGGCGATCTCGGTCGTCAGGGCGTCGAACTCGCCCTGCAGAGCGGCCTGCGAGTCGGTGTTCTGCGCGCCGCTGTTGTACTGCACGGCCAGGTCGTTCATGCGCTGCAGCATGCTGTGGACCTCGGTGAGGGCACCCTCAGCGGTCTGCACGACGCTGATGCCGTCCTGGGCGTTGCGGGCGCCGACCTTGAGGCCGCCGATCTGGCCCCGCAGGCCCTCGCTGATGGCGAGACCCGCGGCGTCGTCGGCCGCCCGGTTGATCCGGAAACCCGACGACAGCTTCTCGAGCGCCTTGCCCATCTGGCCGTCGGTGACGGACAGGTTGCGGTAGGCGTTCTGAGCAGCGATGTTCTGGTTGATGCGCAGACCCATGGAAGTTCCTCCTTGAGTGGGGTCCTGGTCGACTCATCCGTGAGCCGTTTGACTTACGCCCTCATTATTCGGCCGTCCCCCGACGATCATGAGGACAGTGCAGAGAATTTCTGGAACTTTCCAGAGCCGCGCTTGCGCCTCGCTTGAGCCGGCCCTGACCTCCGCAACTAGGCGCGCCCGCTGCGGATACCTCTTATATGCAAAACGCGATTTCACGCCTCCGCCAACGGAGCGGAAATCGTCTGACCGCCCGATCGACGGGGAACCCTCAGTCGTGCCGGGAACATGCCGACCATTGCGTGTGAACGGGAAAACGGCCGGCGTGGCCTGCCCCGTACGAGCCGAGTCCCGACCCGAGAGTGAGGAGCCCGCGGGTGAGCCTGACAGACCTTTCCAGCGTGCTGTGGCGTTCGCGTGAACTGTTGGAACTGTTGCTGTTCAAGCTCGAGGAGGAGCAGCTGATCCTCGCCGCGGGCCGCACGCGCTGGTTGCCGCATGCCACCCGCGAGGTGGAGGTGGTGCTGGACCAGATCCGGCAGACCGAGGTGGCCCGGGCCGCCTACTCGCAGGGCGTCGCGGTCGATCTGGGCCTGGCGCCGGAGGCGTCGCTCGGCGAACTGGCCGACGCCGCCCCGGAACCCTGGTCGGACCTGCTGCATCAGCACCGCAAGGCGTTCCTGACGCTGACCGCCGAGATCAACGGCATGGCGAGCGCCAACCGTGAGCTGCTCACCGCGGGCCAGCGCGCGGTGCGCGACACCATGCACGCGATCTCGGGCAACGTGGAGACCTACGGCCGGCAGGGCCAAACCGTCGTCGGCGGGACCCGCCGCCCGAGCCTGGTAGATGAGGCGATCTGATGTCGAGTTCATTCGGTTCCCTGAGCATCGCCCTGAGCGGCCTGTACGCCAACCGGCGCGGGCTGGACGTGTCCGGCCAGAACATCGCGAACGTGAACACCGAGGGATACTCCCGGCAGCGCGTACAGATGCAGTCGGTGGTCGGCGGGAGCGCGGCCGCCATGTACGCCCGATCCGACGGACTCGGCGACGGCGTCGAAGTGACCAGCGTGCAGCGTCTGCGCAGCCAGTTCCTGGAGGAGCGGGGCCGCTCCGAGCACGCCATCGGCTCCTACCTGACCACCACGGCCGCGATCTACAACTCGATCGAGGACACGTTCGCCGAGCCGAGCGACACCGCGATGCAGGCGCAGTTGCACGACATGTGGGCCAGCTGGGCCGACGTGGCCAACGCGCCGGACGACCTCGCGGCCCGCTCCGCGCTGCTGCAGAAGAGCGCGACCGTGGCCGACGGACTGCGCAACGCCCACGGCGCGCTGGCCTCGCAGTGGGAGGACATGCGTGGTCAGGTGGACGCGTTCGCCGCCGAGATCAACCAGACCGCGACCGCGATCGCGGACCTGAACAAGAACATCGTGCTGGCCAGGGCGTCCGGGGCGACGGTCAACGAGCTTGAGGACCAGCGCGACCTGCACGTCATGCACCTGGCCGAGATGGTCGGGGCGACCGCCTACCAGCGCCAGAACGGCGCGGTGGACGTCCTGGTCGGTGGCTCGCCCCTGGTCAGCGAGTTCAACGCGCGCAGCCTCGAGGTGACCGGCGCGCAGCGGCTCCAGGACCAGGGTGTCGACCCCGTGCAGCTGCGGTGGACGGACGCGCCTGCGGTGAGCCCCATCGCCGGCGGCAAGATGGGTGCGATGCTCGACGCGCTCACCACCATCATCCCGGACCTCTCCGCAGACCTCGACAACGTCGCCAAGACGCTCATCGACACGGTCAACGCCGCGCACACCCCGGCGTTCGGCCTGGACGGAGTCAACGGCCGGCCTTTCTTCAGCGGCACCGTCGCGTCCGACATCGCGGTCGACATCCCCATGGACAAGCCGACCTGGGTCGGGGCCGCACCGACCGCCGGCACGTTCGACGGCACGGTGGCCGACCTGTTGTCGCGCACCGGCGCGACGAGCACCGGCCCGGACACGGTGTACCAGAACATGATCGCCGAACTGGGTGTGGCGTCTCAGACGCTCGGCCGCCGTGCCGATATCCAAGGCAACATCACCCTGCAGATCGACTCGGCGCGGGAGGCGGAGGCGGGCGTCAACCTCGACGAGGAGATGACGAACCTGCTGACGTACCAGCGCGGGTACGAGGCGGCCTCCCGGGTGCTGACCACGATCGACCAGATGCTTGACCAGCTGATCAACCGCACCGGCCTGGTCGGAAGGTAGGTAGGACGACATGCCTCAGATAAGGGTCACCGAGGGCAGCATCACCACCCGGGTGATGGCCAACCTGCAGCGCAACGTCGCCCGCAGTGGCAAGCTCCAGGAGCAGCTGTCCAGCGGCAAGCTGATCAGCCGGCCGTCCGACTCGCCGAGCGGCACGCTCTCGTCGATGCAGCTGCGTGGCGAGGCGCGGGTCAACGAGCAGTACTCCCGCAACGCCGACGACGGCCTGGGCTGGCTCGGTACGGTCGACAACATCCTCACCACGTCGCTGACCCAGCTGAACCGGGTGCGGGAACTCGGCATCCAGAGCCAGAACGGCGCCGCCTCGCAGGAATCGCGCGAGGCGCTGGCGGTCGAGGTGGAGAACATCCGGGACGGCCTGATCGGCGTCGCGAACACCACCTACCTCGGACGGCCGGTGTTCGGCGGCACCACCACGCTGCCTGCCGCGTACGACAGCACCGGGGTCTACCTCGGTGACACCGGCGACGTGATGCGCACGATCGGCAACGGCTCCCAGGTACGGGTCGGCGAAGTCGGTCCGAACGTCTTTGGTACCGGTCCGGACCAGCTCTTCACGGTGCTGTCGGACATCGCCACGAGCCTGCGCGCCAACAACACACCGGCGTTGCAGGCCAGCATGGACAAGCTGAACGCCTCCGGCGACCTCATCAAGTCGACCCTGGCGGATGTGGGTGCCCGGTACAACCGGGTGTCGCAGGCGAAGGACACCGCGCAGAGGCGAGTGGACGCGCTGAAGAACCAGGTCTCGGACATCGAGGACGTCGACCTGCCCAAGACGATCATGGAGATGCAGCTGCAGCAGACCGCGTACCAGTCGGCGCTGGCCGCGACTGCCAAGGTCATCCAGCCATCGCTGCTGGACTACTTGCGGTAGACGTGATCGACGACGGCCCCCGGGGGATCCCCCGGGGGCCGTCGTCGTTTCCGAAACGAGCACAACAATGCCGGTGACTAGCGGAAACCGCCCGTTCCAGAGATCGGAAGCCGATAGAATCGGATCACGCAGACGAGGACGCTGCCGGGGGACCACTTGGTGCCGTGGGCGCCGCGAAATGTCCGACATCGAGGACTCGCTCTGCCGAGACCATCATGGAAACACAGCTCCAGCAGACGTCGTACCAGGCCGCCTTGCCCGAGTGGCCAAGGCGGGCCAGCCCTCGCTCATCGACTTTCTGAGGTGACCATGACTACTCGCACCGCGTCCCGACCTATGGGGGACATCATGACCGACATCGATCTGCCGATCATCGAGATGGCCGCGCCCATGGCCGGCTTCCCCGCCCATCGGCAGTTCGTGCTGGTCCGGCTGAACGACGAGGGTTTGCTCTACGCGTTCACCTCGGTTCAGGACCCGAGCCTGCGGTTCCTGGTGGCCCCGCCCGAGCCGTTCTTCCCGGACTACGCGCCGGAGATCGACAACGAAGCTCTCGCGGCGTTGAACAACCAGGATCCGGACCGGGTACTGGTCATGGTCGTCATCACCGCCGGAACAGAGGAGACCACGGCGAACCTGATGGCGCCGATAATCGTGGACCGGGACACCCGCCGGGCCATGCAGGTCATCCTGCAGGGCAGCAAGATGCCGGTTCGGGCGGTCATGCGCCGCAACTACTGACAGCACGGGTCCGGCCAGCGAGCCGGACCCGTGCCGTCGGCGGCCGTGTGTCGCGGGCGCGGCTAGATTGTCCTTGTCCACGGATGGCGAGAGGGCAGCCAATGCTGGTGCTCACCAGGAAGGCCGGCGAGAGCGTGATCATCGGCGATGACATCGTCGTGACCGTGCTCGAGGCGCGCGGCGATGTCATCCGGATCGGCATCCAGGCCCCGCGCGACGTGCAGGTGCACCGCGAGGAGGTCTACCGGGAGTTGCAGGCCGCCAACCGCGCGGCGGCGTCACCGGACGACGAGGCGGTGCAGGCACTGGCCGACAGCCTCCGACCGGCGGCCAAGCCGGACAAGAGCTGAGGCGTGTGCCCGGATTGATCCGCCGAAGGTCGGCCGTACTCCTCGGGCTTGCGCCCCAACGGCCGATCGACCAGAGGTGATCCGCGTGCCCGTCTCCGTGATCGTCACCGCCAGCGGCACCGCCGACGAATTCCAGAAATTCCTGGACGGTCTGCGACCGACACTCGGGCTGCGCGACGAGGTCGTCTGCGTGCTCCCGCCGCGCCGGCCTGATCTCGCCGCCAAGACCCGCGCCCAGTCCTGGCTGACCGTTGTGGACGATGCGTCACCGGAGCAGGGCGCTCGCTGGTCGGCCGGATTGTCCGCCACCAACCATCCGATCGCCGTGCTGCTCGACGGCGACACGCTCCTGACCCCAAACTGGCTGGACGCCGTCGCCGCGGCGTTCGACGACCCCACCGTCGTCGCCGCCGGGCCCCGTTGCTTTCGTACGTTCGGCCCGCAGCGCGTCGGGCTGCCCCCCGAGGCGCTCGCCAGTGTCACCAAGTTCAAGGCGTACGCCCGGCAGTGGCGCCAGGACAATCGCGGCCTGACCGAGGTGGACCGGCTCGGCCCGGTATGCGTCGCGGTCCGCCGGGAAGCGTTGGCGCGCGTCGGCGGGCCCACCCTGGACATGCCGTACGAAAAGCTGCGCGAGCACGGCCGCCTGCTGCTGGTCGAGAGCGCGCTGATCGCCCACTTCGGCGGGCGGCAGTGTGCGCTGGTGCCCGCCCCGCCCATCGACGCGCCGCTACTGTCGGCGTGCCTGATCACCAAGGACGAGGAAGCGGTCATCGCCGAGTGCCTGAGTGCGCTGCGCGACGCGGCGGACGAGATCGTCGTCTACGACACCGGCTCCACCGACCGCACCCGGGAGATCGCCCGCGAACACGGCGCCCACGTCGTCGACGGCTACTGGGACGACCACTTCGGCGACGCCCGCAACCGATCCATCGCCCACAGCCGAGGCCAGTGGTCCTTCACCGTCGACGCCGACGAAGTCGTCCAGGGCGACGTCACCGCACTGCGACACCAGTTGGCCACCGCCGAACGGACCGTCGACGGGTTCCTCGTCCCCCAGGTCAGCCAGACCGCGACCGGCAACGTCACGGTGCAGTCCACGCGCTTGTTCCGCGCGCACGAGAACCGGTACCGCGGCCGGCTGCACGAACACGTCGTCCACCGGATCACCGGCGAAATCCCGGAGACCCGGCCCATCGACGGGCTGGCTCTCCTGCATTCCGGCTACCTCGAGACCTCGTTCGCGACCAAGGACAAGGTGGGTCGCAACGCCCGTCTCGCCGAGCTGGCCCGAGACGAGGGGCCGGAGGCCCTCTTCAACCTCGCCCGATCGGTCAGCAAGGCCGGCGACCCGGAGGCTGCCATCGAAGCATGCCGGTCCGGGCTCGCCGCCCACCCCGACAGCTTCATCCGGACCGGACTGCTCTACACGCTGATCCGGTGCTGCGCGCAGACCGGCCGACTCGACGAGGCGAGCGCGGCCCTCTCGGATCTGCGCAAGGTCGCCCGTGAGCCGGTCACGGTGGACGAGGCGGAGATCGTCATCCGGGCCACCGAGGGCGACCACGAGCGAGTGCTGGAGATTCTCCGCGGGATGCCGGAAACCGCCACCAACGACTTCGGCATGGCGGCCGGCCGCCGCGAGATGGCACCGAACGAGGTCGCCAGCCTCAGAGCCACCGGCCGGGCGGCAGAGGCGGCCGAGATTCTGCGCCCGGCGCTGCGCGCCGGACGTCTGCTGCTCCCACTCGAAGTGATGAGCACAGTGCTGGACGAAGCGGGTTCCGACCTGACCGAGCTGGTCCGGCTGATTCCCGAACCCGCAGTCCGGGAGGTGCTGTACAGCACGCGTACGGCGTCACCCGAGCTGGCCGATGCCGTGATCGAGGCGCTCTGGCAACGCTTCCCCGGCGACCCCCGGATCTTCGGGGTGGTGGTCTGGCTGGCCGATCGGCTGCCGCTGAACCGGGCGATCGAGTGGTCGCGCCGGCTGCGGGAACAGGACCTCGCGAAATACTGCCCACTGCTGGCTACCGCAACCTCCACCGAACGTCCCGCCGTCCAGCGGGCACTGGCGGCGGCGGCCGCGCTGGAGTTCTTCGGTGACCAGGCCGCGCTCGCCCCGCTGGCCGAGGCGCTCGACCAGGTGCCCGACGAGCAGACCAGCGCGGTGCTGGAGGAACTGCGCGCGCTCGCTCCCGGTGTGGCGTCCGCGATCGAGATGGTGTGACGCGAGGGGACGGATGTTGCGGTGAAAGCTTCTTCGCACGACTCGGGCGACGTGCTGCGGCCTGACCTGTACGCCGCGGTCGCCGGTGCCCGCCGCACCGAGTTCATCGCCCGCCGGGAGGTGCTGCCGGTCGCCCCGCACCGATCCCCGTCCGGCGATGCGCCCGCGCGGCTCCGGCTGTGCTATCTCGTCCCGCGCACCGACATCTGCGGCGGGACACGGGTGCAGTTCGAGCAGGCGAACCGCATGGCCGCGCGGGGTCACCGGGTCACCGTTCTCAGCCACTACCGGCAACCGGACTGGTTCGACCTGCGAGTGCCGTTCATGCAGGTGCCGTGGGGGCTGGAACTCGCCGAGGCCGTACCGGCGTGCGATCCCGCCTGCGATCTGGTCGTCGCGGGAGCGTGGGATCAGATCATGGCCGCGCGGGTCCTCGGCACCGCCCCGGTCGTTCACTTCGAGCAGGGCGATCTTCACCTGTTCGAGGACATCGACGAGGAGACCCACGCGCTGGTCTCCCGCAGCATGGCGGCGGCCGACGCGACGATCACCGTGAGCGGCACGACCGCCGAGGTGCTCCGGACCCGCTTCGGCGTCGAGGCGGTGGTCGTGCACAACGCCGCCGACCCGGACGTGTTCCACCCCGCCGGTACCAGGTTCAGCAGGGACCGCCCGTACGTGATGGTCGTCGGCTGGGATGGCAACGAGTTCAAG
Source organism: Krasilnikovia cinnamomea (assembly GCF_004217545.1). Lineage (NCBI taxonomy): Bacteria > Bacillati > Actinomycetota > Actinomycetes > Micromonosporales > Micromonosporaceae > Krasilnikovia > Krasilnikovia cinnamomea. Next base: position 2,447,578 of record NZ_SHKY01000001.1, on the reverse strand, counting down.
GGCATGGCCGAGATGCGCCGGATGTGGCAGGCGCTGCAGGCCGACCGGCGCGAGCTGGACCTCGTCTGGGTCACGCCACGCCCGCCGCGGGAACCGCTGGGCCACGTGGTCGTCGCTCCGGATCAAGCCACGCTGGGCGCAATCTACCGGGGTGCGTCGGTGTATGTCTGCTGCTCCCATTACGAGTCGTTCGCGTTACCGGTCATCGAGGCGATGGCCTCGGGGACACCGGTCGTGTCCACCCGCAACGTCGGCGTCCTGGAGTACGCACGCGACGGCGTGAACGCCCTGCTCTGCGACGTACGTGACGTGGACGGGCTGGTGAGCGCGGTGCGTCGGGTGCTCGACGAGCCGGAACTGGCCGGCAGGCTGCGCGAGGGCGGGCTGGCTACCGCGGCGGAGTACTCCTGGGACGCGATCATGAGGCGGGTCGAAGACACCTACCGCGGCGTGTGCGCGACGTGGTCAGCTCCGACGATCGACGACACGTGGCAGTTCGACCTCCGCGGGCTGCACTTCGCGGACGGAGACGCCGAGAACACGCTGCGCCGACGCGCGGCAGCGACCGCGGCCGCCCGCCTGGCCGTACCCGTGTCCTTCCCGGCGTTCGAAGGCCACCGCGTCGTCCGGTGGCAGGTCGTCGGCCGGCGACGGCACGGCGGGGCGGGCACCACCCGCGCGTACGTGCCGGCCCACGCGAACACCGCGCCGCGCGACCTGCCGTACGCCGCCGCTCTGCGCGCGTTCACCGCCGGGCGTTTCGACGCCGCGATGGCGGGTTTCCTCGACGCCTACCAACGCGACGAGGACGACTCGGCCCGGGCGGCACTCGGCCGGTGGATGGCCATCACGCTCCTGCAACTCGGGCGCGACGCCGAGGCGAACGACCTCATCAAGAACGGTCTGGAAGCGTTTCCGGGGTATACCGACTACCACTATCTGCAGGCGCTGGCCGGGCTGGTGACCGGGCGGCGGCTCGATGGCGAGGCGTATGTCGCCGCGCTCACTCTGCTCGGTCCGGCCACGCACTACGACGAGTGGTTCGACGCGCCGGATCTCCTCGCGCGGGAGCGCCTTCTCGCGACGGTTTAGCGCCGCGCGGCCGACATGCCGGTGGCGGCCGACGCGTGTCGAGTGTCACGCGGTGATCTCGCACAATTGTGCGAGCCGGTGGCCGAACTAAATGTGTGACCTTTCGACTCCTGCGCTATCTCCGCCCGGTAGTGGCGGGCGCGATCGTGCTGCTGGCCGTCTTCCTGGCGCTCCGTGCGATCGCCACCGGCCCGTTCGAGGATCTCGAGGCCAACCAGCTGGCCCGCGACGCCCAGCGGTTGGGCATCGCGCTCGACGGTCAGGTGGCGCTGCTGAGCACGTTCGGCGCCACGAACTCGGAGTGGGACGACTCCGCCGACCAGGTCGCCGCCGCCGACAGCGAGGGCTTCCTGGAGAGCTTCGAACCGGAATACCTGCGCGGCACCGGTGTGGTCGACGGGGTCATGGGTGCCGGGCTCGACGGCACGCCACGGGTGGGAGTGCTGGCGGACGCCTCGGGCGCCGCGGAACTCGCCGACGTCCCGGCCGAGCTGCGGGACCGGGCGCTGCTGCGGCGCCTGTTCGACCCCGCCGCCGAGAGCGGTGACGGCATCTGCGGCATGATCCTGGCCGCCGACCGCCCGTACCTGTACTGCGGCTTCGCCGCGTACCGCAGCAGCGGGGAGCCACCGGCCACCGGCGGCCTGATCTACCTCAAGTCGCTCGACCCGGCGGCCCTGACCAAGCTGGGCGCCGAGGTCGACCTGTCGCTGACCCGGGTGGCCCAGCGGCACACCGGCGCCGCCGAGCGTTCCGTGCTCGCCAGTCGGCTGGGACGCATCGCGGTCAGCACCGCCACGCTGAACGAAACCCAGGTCGCCGTGGACGCCGTCGTACCGACCGCGAACGGCGGCCCGATCGTCCTGCGCTCGATCGGCGACCGGCAGCTGCACCGGATCGCCGGCCGGACCGCCAACCAGATCTTCCTGTTCACCGCGGTCGGCACGCTGCTGCTGCTCGGCGCGTTCGGGATCCTGTCGCGCCGCGCGGTACGCCAGCAGGTGCGGCCGCTGCGGCGTACCACCGAGGCCGTCATCGCCTCCGGTGACCGCAGCCTGCGCATCGGGCACCCCGGCAAGGGCGACATCGGTGCGCTGGCCGCGACGATCGACACCATGCTGGAGACGCTGGCCGCCCAGGACGCCGCGCTGCACGCCGAACAGGCCCAGCGCGAGGAACAGCTGCGCCGGACGTACGCGGAGCAGGAACGCGTCCAGGACGAGTCCCGCCGGCAGGCCCGGGAGACCGTCGACCGCACCTCGGGCGCGGTCGTGGACCGCCTCGCCGGGGTGGTCGGCCACGTCGGCGACGTCCGCACCGCCACCCGCGACATCGATGCCCGGATCGACGCCGCGCACGCGGCCAGCCGCAACCTGGTGGAGCATGCCGGCAACGCCGAACACGCGGTCGACGCTCTCGGCGACAGCCTGCGCCGGGTCGCCGGGATCGCCGAGATGATCACCGAGGTGGCGGCGCAGACGAACCTGCTGGCGCTGAACGCAACGATCGAGGCCGCCCGGGCCGGCGAGGCCGGGCGCGGGTTCGCGGTCGTCGCCGGGGAGGTCAAGAACCTGGCCACCTCGACCGCCGAATCCACCGACGAGATCACCAGCATCGTCGGCGAACTGGAGCGCGAGATGCGCGCGATGTCCACGACGATCCAGACCATGGCCGGTTCCGTCACCGACATCACCGGTACCACCGGCGAGGTCCACGGCCTCGCCGAACGCCAGCGCGGGCTGGTGGAGCAGCTCAGCCGCGACCTCGACGACGCCATCCGCCAGATCGCGGGCCTCGGCGGCCACGGCGTGCCGGGCCGCGACACGTGATGTCCCGCCGGGCAGGCTCCGCCGGATCGCGGCCGGGCGAGTGTAGGGCCGCCGGGTTCGGGCCTGGAGCGCACCGGGGTGGCGCACCCGGAATGCACCTGCCGCGGACCCCGGCCCACAACACCGCGAACCGACTGTCAACTGCGAGGCGGGGAGCACTCGTCGCAGAGAGGTCCGGGAGTACAAGGTGAGCGTGGAGCGGGAATCAGTCATCGTGGGTGGCGGTACCGTCGGGGCCGCACGCCCGGTCGACCTGCTCGTCGACGCGCACGTGCACACCGGTTTCGCGGCCGGGCGGGACGCCATCGGGGTGGTCGTGTCGGCGGCCGACCGCGCCGGCCTCACCGCGATCACGTTCGCGGATCAGGCCGGGCCGGAGACGACCTGGCTGCAGGCGTACGCGGACGCGGTGCGCCGGGCCAGCCGCCGTACCGAGCTGACCCTGCGGGTCGCGGCCGAGATCGAGATCGTGCAGCCGGACGGCTGGCTGGCCTTCCCGGCCGACCTCGGCCAGTTGGAGGCCGTCTCGGTCGCCATGTCCCGGCTGCCGCTGCCGGACGGCCCGGTGGGCCCCCGCGACATCCGCGCGCTGCTCGGCACCGGTGAGCTCACCCCCGAGCAGGTGGCCGAGCAGGCCGTCACCGCCATGATCCACGCGGTCGAGCGGGCCTCCCGGTACGCGCCCACCCAGCTCGCCCGCCCGCTCAGCCTGCTGACCCAGGTGGGCCTCGACGACTGCGTGATCACCGCCGAACTGGTGGACGCCCTGGCCACCGCGTGCCGCTCGACCGGCACCTCGGTGGAGATCAGCGAGGCCTGGCGCAGCCCGTCGCCGCGCATCGTGGCGCTGCTGCGCGACGCGGGCGTATCCTTGCTGGCCGCCAGCGACGCCCGGTACGCGGTCGAGGTGGGCCGCTGGCAGTACCTGCGCCGGATCTGACGGGAAACCAGACGCGGACAGTTAACTTCTACGTACTCTCTGTCATGCCAGCACTTCAGCATGGGGGAGAGACGCGATGAGTATGGTTCAGCAGGCCATCGAGATCGGCGCGCCGCTGCACATGGTGTACGAGCAGCTCGCCACGTTCGAGAACTACCCGCGCTTCATGGCCGGCGTGCATCGGGTCACCGCGACCGGCAACGACCAGACTCACTGGGTGATGGACGTCGACGGCCATCGCCGCGAGTTCGACGCCCAGATCACGGAGTGCTCGCTCGACGAGCGGGTCTCCTGGTCGACGATGGAAGGCCCGCTGCTGGCGGAGACCATCACCGTCCGGCCGCTGGGTGAGATGCGCACCCAGGTGGTCGCCCAGCTCGAGGCCGACATCGCGTACCTCATGCCCAGCGACCGGCACGGGCAGGAGACGCTCAACCGCCGGCTCAAGATGGATCTCGAGGAGTTCAAGTACCTCATCGAGTCCGGCGAGCTGGCCGGCACCGCCGCGTTCGGCGGAGCGAGCACCAAGCGGCTCCCCGGCGACCGATCGGATCTCGCGTCGCCCGCGTCGGTCGCGGCCCGGATCAAGGCGAACCGCGCGGCCACTGGCCGCAGCGACATGTCCGCCCGGCGACCGGACGCCCCGGACGAGATCGTCGACATCACCTCGGCGCCCGGCATCCACAGCGCGACCGACCTCGACGATGTGCTGGCACCGGGTCGCCGCATCGCCGGCAACCGCCCGATCCGCGGTGGCGCCGCGGGCACCTGGCCGGCCACCGGTGGCACCGGGAGCATGCCGATGGGCGGGCACGGCAGCGCCCCGATGGGCGGGCAGCGGATGTCCGCGCAGGATGCCTGGGGCGACGGGATGATCAACGAAGCGGACCGGGGCGGGGCCCTGGACTACTGAGCGGGCGCGGCGGTCACGCTCAGCCGCGTACCGCCGCCTCCTCCAGGGCGAGCACCATCCGGGCGCCGCGCGGCTCGGCCCGCTCATAGCGGACCGAGCCGCCGTTCGCCTCGACCAGATGGCGCACGATGAACAGACCCAGCCCGGAGCCCCGCGCGAACCGGTCGAACAGCCGGGGCACCAGCTCCTCGGGAATGCCCGGGCCGCGGTCCTGGACCATCAGCTCGACCCCCTCGCCCAGCCGCCACGCCCGCACCTGCACGGGTGCGTCACCGTACGCCACGGCGTTGCTCAACAGGTGCTGCAGCACCGCCTCCAGGTGGCCGCGGTCCGCGAGCGCCGCCAGCTCGTCCTCGATGTCGATCTCGGCGTCCGGGGCGGTGTCGGCGGCGACCGTCTCCGCCACCTCGCGCAGCGGGACCGGGGTCCGCCGGGCGGTCACCGTGCCCGTGTCCAGCCGGAACAGCAACTGCAGGTCGTTCATCATCTTGATGAGCCGCCGGGTGTTCTTGTCGATCTTCGTGGCCAGTTCGAGCCGGATGTCCTCCGGCAGCTCCGCCCAGTCCGCCGCCAGCAGCTCCGCCAGGCTGGCGATCGAGCTGATCGGCTGTGCCACGTCGTGGGTCAGCATCGAGGTCAGGTCGTTCTTGAACGCCAGGGCCTCCTCCAGCCTCGTGTTCGCCTCGCGCAGCCCCACGTTGCTGCGCTCCAGCTCACCAGCGCGCTCCGTGAGGGCCTGCTCGGCCCGCTTGCGCTCGGCGATGTCGACGTACGTGGCGACGTAGCCGCGCGGCTGGCCCTCCGCGTCCGGGATCGGTGCCATCGTGGCCAGCACCGGCACGTCCGCGCCGTCCGGGCGGCGGACCCGCATCTCCCCGATCCACTCGCCGCTGCGGACCGGGGGCAGGCCGTCCGGCCGTCGGCCCAGCTCGTCCTCGGGGGGCCGGCCGGACAGCTCGTGCCAGCGCCGGTTGACGTCGAGCACCCGGTAGTTGGCGTCGAGCACCATCACGGCCTCGTTGATCGATTGCAGCAGGGTGTCGGCGTACTCGCCGCGGTCGCGCAGCTGTGCCACCAGGTCACGCTGGCGCCGGTCGGCGGCGTCCAGCGAACGCACCAGGCGGCCGGCCAGTGCCAGCAGGACGAGCGCGGTGAGGATGACGCCGGTGCTGATCGCGGCGACCGGGCGGCTGACGCCGGCCCGGCCCGCCAGCGCGCTGACCACGGCCGCGACGACCGGAACGGCGACCAGCAGGGGCAGCACGTGGCGCACCGTGGTGCCCGGTCCGGCCGGAGCCGCGGTCCGCAACGGGCCAGCCTCCGGGCGGGCCAGGATCGCACCGGCGGCGAGGATCAGCAGGGCGCTGGCCACGTACGTGGACATCACGCCGACCGGCGCACGGCCCGGCGGGAATGACGGCGCGAACATCCGGGGCACCAGGGCGACCAGCGCGACGATCGCCGCGGCGCCGAGCAGCGCGTCGGCCACGCGGAAGCGGGCCGCCGCGCCGGGCCGCAGCCGGATCCGGACGTCGATGCCGACCAGGGCGAGCCCGATGAGGAAGGCGGCGATCCCGGCCGCCGGATAACGGGCGAGGGACGCCAGGCCGATGGCGGCGGTGACGGCGCCCAGGGCGCGGGCCGTCGCGCGTAGCGCCGGACCGGCCCCCGGCAGCACGTGCAGCAGCAGGGCCAGACCCCCGGTGACCAGGGCGGCGGCCGGTACGGCGACGAGCTCCCAGGCCGCCGACCGATCCAAGCTGAGCAGCACGATCAGGGCGGACGCGGCGACCGTGGCTCCGGCGCACCCGGACAGCACCCGGGACAGCCGACCCACGTCCTGCGCCGCGATCCGCACTGACAAAGCCCCTCTATTACGGGCCTATCCGCCCGGAAGTGAGGGATCGATCATAACGCCACGGATGTGGTCAACAGCTCACGCTGTGCGAACCTCGCCCGCCCACGCGAAGCCCTGCTCAACCGCCACCCGGGCGGCCACCCGGGACAGGTCCGCGGCGTGCTTGTTGCCGTGGTGCCCACAGAACGCCAGCGTGCCGCCGCCGGCGATGGTGACCTCCAGCTTGGCCGCAGCGCTGCAGCGGTCGCAGCGCTCAGCGAGCGAGGCGACGGTGACGATCTCGGGCGACAGGGTGGTGGCGCTCATCCTGGGGCTCCTTCGATAGCGGTACGGCGGTCCTGACCCCACGTTCGGCCTATCACGGGGCCGGCTTAGCGATCCGGCGGACCCGGGGTAGGCCGGATCGCTACCCGCCCGCACCCGTGTGGGCACCGGCGCCTTCCCGCCGATCGGCACGCTGAGCTGCGACTTGTTCTCGACAGGCCTCCCGTGGAGCCACTCGCGCGGGGCGGAGACGGAGCAGCTTGATGATCAGCATCGCCCGACTCGCCATGGCCGCGGGCCTGGCCACCGCGGCCGTTCTGACCGCGACCGTGGGCCCCGCCCTCGCCGAGACGCCGACCGCGCCCACCGGCACGGTGCTGGCCGCCGAGCCGGGCGAGGCGATCAGCAACAGCTACATCGTCGTGCTGAAGCCGGACTCGGCCGCCGCCGAACAGGTCACCTCCGCCTCCCAGCAGATGGCCCGCAAGTACGGCGGCGAGATCGAGGACAACTACCTCACCGCCGTTCGCGGCTTCCACATCCGGATGACCGCCACCCAGGCCGCCCGCCTCGCCGCCGACCCGGCCGTCCAGTACGTCGAGCAGGACGCAAAGATCTCGCTGGCCGACACGCAGAGCGACCCGGCGTGGGGCCTGGACCGCATCGACCAGCGGGCACTGCCGCTGTCGGATTCGTACACCTACCGCTCCGCCTCGAACGTCACCGCGTACGTGCTGGACACCGGGATCCGGCTGGGCCACACCGAGTTCGGCGGCCGGGCCCGCAACGGCTGGGACTTCATCGACGGCGACTCGGTGGCCCAGGACTGCAACGGCCACGGCACCCACGTCGCGGGCACGATCGGCGGGACCACCACCGGGGTGGCCAAGGACGTCCAGCTCGTCGGCGTACGGGTGCTCGACTGCAACGGCTCCGGGTCCTACTCGGCGATCATCGCGGGCGTCGACTGGGTCACCACCCACGCGGCCAAGCCCGCGGTCGCCAACATGAGCCTCGGCGGTTCGCGCAGCACCGCCCTGAACGCCGCGGTGGCCAACTCGATCGCCGCCGGGATCACGTACGCGGTCGCCGCGGGCAACAGCGACGCCGACGCCTGCCAGTACTCGCCCTCCTCCGCCCCGGCCGCGATCACGGTCGGCGCCACCGGCTCCGACGACGCCCGCGCGTGGTTCTCGAACTACGGCACCTGCGTCGACCTCTTCGCCCCCGGCGTGGACATCACCTCGGCCTGGCACAACTCCGACACGGCCACGGCCGACCTGAGCGGTACCTCGATGGCCTCGCCGCACGTCGCGGGCGCCGCCGCGCTCGCCCTCGCGGCCCACCCCAGCTGGAGCCCCGCCCAGGTGCGCGACGACCTGGTCGGCACGACCACCACCAACGTCGTGACCAGCCCCGGGACGGGCTCGCCGAACCGGCTGCTCTACACCGGGGCGGACAGCGTGGCGCCGACCACGCCGACGCGGGCCCCCGCGCCGAAGGCGCCGCAGTGCGGGCCGTTCACCAACGCCAGCGGGGTGGCCATCAGGGGTGGCCAGACCGTCAAGCGCGGTCGGGCCGTCTCGACCTGCTCGGGCCGGGCGTCGACGACCTCGTCGGTCACCGTACGCGTGCGCAGTCCGTACCGCGCTCGCTTCGTGGCCGTGCTGGTCACCTCGGGCGGCCGGACCCGGGTTCTCAAGACCGCCACCACCACCGCCCGCGACGGCAACGTGGTCATGACGTACCGGCTCAACCTCAGCTCGTACCGGCGAAACGGCACCTGGACGCTGCGGATCACGAACCCGCGCGGCGCCCGTACGGGGTACCTTGACTCCTGGACCCTGGCTCTCTGACCTCGCGCCGCGAGGGCGGAGGCGGGCATCCGGGCGGGCCTGCCCGGGATCCGGGTCCGCACTTCGCGGTGACTCGGGGGAGGCCCCATGACGGAGGCTCCGGCACAACCCACCGTCCTCGTCGTGGACGACGAGGAGGACCTGCGCGACATCATGCGCCGCATGCTGGAGCGCCGCGGCTTCCGCGCCCTCGTCGCGGGCAACTCCGAGCAGGCCCTGGAGATCTGCCGGAGCCAGGACGGTGCCATCGACATCCTGGTCACCGACCTCGGCCTGCCCGGCGTGTCGGGCGGGGAGCTGGCCCACGCCGCGGCCGAGCTGCGCCCCACGATGGCCGTCGTCTACGTGTCGGGCCTGCTCAAGGAGATCGCGGTCGACCAGGGTCTGATCCCCGGCGACGCGGTGCTGATCAAGAAGCCGTTCACCTCGGACGTGCTGATCGACACCCTGCACACCGTCATCTCCGGTGAGGCACCCTCCACCGCCTGACCCGCGACAGCCGAACCGCAGCCCACCCCGCCGGACTGTAGGTGCCGGCAGGGTGGGCTGCGCCGCATCTTGATCCGCTCATGATTGATCCTCCGGTGCCGATCAAGGCCACCGGAGGTTTCGTCCCGGTGATCCGCGCCCGCAGGGGGCCGCCGGATCGTCCCGGCCGTACGGGTGAGAGCCCCGTCAGCGGCCGCATTCCACCCTGCTTTTCGGTGCACCTTGCCTGCACCTGTTCGGAGCCCGGACGCGCACCCACCGCTCCCGACCGTGGATGGCACAAGCGATCCACGAGTCAGGGGGAACTGATGGACGCCAGGCGGGTAATCCTTTCTACCGCCGTTGCCGGTGCCATGGTGGGCGGTGGGCTCGCCGTGGCGGGAACCGCCGAAGCCGCGGCCACGACGACCACGGGCACCGTGTCGAAGTGGGCCACCGACGACGCATACACCTCGAGCACGAGGCGCAGCACCAACTTCGGCGGCGCCGACAAGCTCGTGGTGGGCAAGGCGGACGGCGAGACGCGTCTGTCCTATGTGAAGTTCGCGACCGGTGCGCTGCCGAGCGGCGCGGTCGTCAAGAACGCCACGCTGCGGCTGCCGCTGAACGGCACGCCCGTCGCCGCGAACTTCAGTGTGCAGCCGGTCGGCACGTCGTGGACCGAGTCGAAGATCACCGCCGCGACCGCGCCCGCGGCGTCGTCCACGGCCGTGACGATCAAGCCCGCCACCACCGACACCATCCTCAAGGTGGACGTGTCCAAGTGGGTCACCAAGGCCGGCACGTACGCCTTCGTGCTCAAGTCCGCGTCGACCACGGACGTGACCCGCCTGTACGCCACCGAGTACGGCGACGACACGACGGGCGGCCCGCAGCTGGAGGTCAACTGGAGCCGCACCGTGGTGACCCCTCCGCCGACGACGCCACCGACGACGCCTCCCACGACGCCGCCGACGACGCCGCCGACCACGCCTCCCACGGCGCCGCCGACCACGCCTCCCACGACGCCGCCGACCACCACTCCGCCGACGACGCCGCCCACGACGACGCCGCCGACCACGCCGCCGACCCAGGAGTGCGTGACCGACGCGTTGCTGGTGCCCAGCTGTGGTGTGTTGTGGGGTGCCGCCGCCGGTGGCTTCACCGACACGCCGCGGGATCAGGCGCTCAAGGACTGGGAGGCGAAGACCGGCCGTACCGCGGCGATCTTCCACACCTACCACAAGGGCGACGAGCAGTTCCCCACCAAGGCCGAGATCGCGATGACCCAGGACCCGGCCAAGCCCCGCGTGCTGCTGCTGAACTGGAAGGTCGCCTACGGCACCACCTGGGCCAAGGTCGCCGCCGGGCAGCAGGACACCCGCATCGACAACTGGTCCAAGTACGTCAAGGCCAACTACCAGCAGAAGTTCTACCTGGCCCTGCACCACGAGCCGGAGAACGACGTCAACCCCACCGCCGGGTCCGGGATGACCGCCAAGGACTACGCCAACATGTACCGCCACGTCATCGAGCGGCTGCGCGCCAACGGCGTCACCAACGCGATCAACGTGCTGGCCTACATGGGCAACGAGAAGTGGATGGCCCAGTCCTGGTGGAAGGACCTCTACCCCGGCGACGACGTCGTCGACTGGATCGGCCTGGACTCCTACGTCAGCGTCGAGAAGGGCTACTACCACTACGGCGACTTCGGTGACATCCTCGACCGCCAGCCCACCGGCGGCGGCCTGGGCTTCTACGACTGGTCGGTCACCAACCACCCCAGCAAGCCCATCATGCTGGCCGAGTGGGGCATGTACCACCGCGTCAAGTACCCCACCGACAAGTCCGCCGCGTTCAACACCGTGCTGCCCGAACTGGACCAGCACCCCCAGGTCAAGGCCGTCGTCTACTTCGACACCGCCGCCGACAACGAAGGCGACCGCAACATCGCGGTCGACTCCACCGCCAGCAGCCTCGCGGCGTTCCGGAAGGTCGCTGCCGACCCGCGGTTCGACGTGACGATCAGCGAGTAACACGCAACGCGATCACGGCCGGGCCGGTCCTCAGTGGAGGATCGGCCCGGCCGCCGTTTCCGGCCAGGGCACGCTCAGCTCACCGAGCCGCCAGCGGGCCGGGCCGTCCAGCACCGGCAGCCCCTCGTCACGTAGCCGGGCCACGGTCGCCAGCCAGCGCTGCCGCGCCCCGAACGGGGTCGCCGACGAGTCCCATGCCCGGCCCAGCGCCCGCATCAGGTCGTACACCGGCTCGCCGGGCACATTGCGGTGGATCAGCGCCTTGGGCAGCCGTTCCGCGAACGTGGCCGGGTGATCCAGGGCGGCCAGCCGGGCCGAGAACGTCAGCGACCGCGGTCCGGTGGAGTCCACGCACGCCCACGTGGCGATCCGGCCCAATTCGTCACACGTGCCCTCGACCAGGAACGCACCCCCGGCGGTCATGGCCCGCCACGCGGCGGCCACCTCGTCCTCGGCGTACTGGCGCAGCACGTTGAACGCCCGCACCACCACCGGGCGCAGCCCGGCCAGCTCGAACCCACCGCGCCGGAACTCCAGCCCGGGCGGGTCCGCGTCCGGCTGCGCGGCGGCCACCCGTTCCGGATCGATCTCCAACCCCACGACCCGCACGTCCGGGCGCACCGTGGCCGCCAGCCGGGCCCACAGCTCGACCGCGGTGACCGGCGTCGCGCCGTACCCCAGGTCCACGACCAGCGGGTCTTCGGCGTCCGCCAGCAGCGCCCCACACCGGTACGCGAGGAAGGCGTCGACGCGGCGCAGCCGGTTGGGATTCGTGGTCCCCCGGGTGACCGCCCCGACCGGCTTGGCCATCAGAGGTCCCGCGCCACCTTGTGCTGCGCCGCCTGCGCGATCGGGCGGACGACGAGCCGGTCCACGTTCACGTGGTGCGGGCGGGTCGCCACCCAGGCCACGCAGTCCGCGATGTCGTCGGCAACCAGGGGGTGCCGGACGCCCGCGTACACGGCGTCGGCCTTGGCCTGGTCGCCGAGCCGGTTCAGGGCGAACTCGTCGGTGCGCACCATGCCCGGGTCGATCTCGACGACCCGGACGGGCCGCCCGGCCAGCTCCAGCCGCAGCGTGCCGACCAGCGCGGTCTCCGCGTGCTTGGCGGCGGTGTACCCGGCCCCGCCCTCGTACACCGTGAAGGCGGCGGTCGAGCCGACCGTCACGATCGTGCCGGCGCCGCTGCACTCCAGGTCCGGCAGCAGCGCCTGGGTGACCCGCAGCGTGCCGAGCACGTTCACCTCGTACATCCACTGCCAGTCCGCGACCGCGCCCGCCTCGACCGGGTCCGCGCCGCGGGCCCCGCCCGCGTTGTTGACCAGCAGGGTGACCGGCGCGCCCAGCGCACGCACCGCGGCGGCCAGCGCGGCCACGCTGTCGTCGGCCGTGACGTCGCAGGCGACCGCGGTCGCGTCGGCGCCGATCTCGGCGACCAGGGCGTCGAGCCGGTCGGCGCGCCGGGCCGCGGCCACCACGTGGAAGCCCTCGGCGGCCAGCCGGCGGGCGCTGGCGGCCCCGATGCCGCTGGAGGCGCCGGTCACCACGGCGATGTTCTTCTGCACCATGGGTCGATCCTGCCGCAGGGCCGTCCCGCCGACCCGGCCACCCCGGCGGGGAGAGCTGGATCACCCGCGCACCGCCAGGCGTTCCTACCGCCGTGGCGGCAGGGCAGGCTCAGCTCGGTAAGAGAGCTGGGTCACCCCGCGCGCCCTGGGGATAGGAGGAGTTGGGGTCGATGGGGAAGATGAACGACGGCGTAACACTTGCACGTCACTTTTCCGCTCTGAAGGGATTCGACGTGGCTGAGCTGCCGGCCGCTGGCCGTTGGCCGACCCCCCGACGCATCGCCACCCTCTCGGTGCACACGTCGCCCCTCGAACAGCCCGGCACGGGCGACGCGGGCGGCATGAACGTGTACATCGTCGAGGTCTCCAAGCGGCTGGCCGCGCGGGGCGTCGAGGTCGAGATCTTCACCCGCGCCACCTCCAGCGAGCTGCCGCCGGTGGTCGAGATGACGCCGGGCGTGACCGTACGGCACGTCACCGCCGGCCCGTTCGAAGGGCTGTCGAAGGAGGAACTGCCCTCGCAGCTGTGCGCGTTCACGCACGGGGTGCTGCGCGCCGAGGCGGCCCGCGCCCCGGGCCACTACGCCCTCATCCACTCGCACTACTGGATGTCCGGGCAGGTGGGCTGGCTGGCCGGGGAGCGCTGGGGGGTGCCGCACGTGCACACCGCGCACACCCTGGCCAAGGTGAAGAACAGGTTCATCGCCGAGGGCGACCGCCCCGAGCCGAAGGCCCGGGTGATCGGCGAGGAGCAGGTCATCAGCGAGGCGCAGGCGCTGGTGGCCAACACCAGGTTCGAGGCGCAGGATCTGGTCGGCCACTACGCCGCCGAACCCACCCGGGTCACCGTCGTGCAGCCCGGCGTGGATCTCGACCGGTTCCGGCCCCGCCCCACCCGTGCCGCCGACCGGCGCCGGCTGGGCCTGCCCGAGCGCGGGCTCGTCGTCGCGTTCGTCGGGCGCATCCAGCCGCTGAAGGGTCCCGATGTGCTCGTCGCGGCCCTGGCCGAGCTGCGCCGCCGCGACCCCGAGCTGGCCCGCGAGGTGACCGTCGTGATCTGCGGCGGGCCCAGCGGCAGCGGCCTGGACCGCCCGACCTCCCTGATGGATCAGGCCGCCGCCCTCGGTGTCGCGGACGCGGTGCGGTTCCTGCCGCCGCAGACCGGCAACGCGCTGGCCGCGCTGTACCGGGCCGCCGACCTGGTGGCCGTGCCCTCGCACAGCGAGTCGTTCGGGCTGGTGGCGCTGGAGGCGCAGGCCTGCGGCACGCCCGTGGTCGCGGCGGCCGTCGGTGGACTGGTCACGGCCGTCCGCGACGGGACCAGCGGGACCCTGGTCGACGGGCACGACCCGCGGGACTGGGCCCGGGTGCTAGCCGCGCTGTTGCGGGCCCCGGACCGGCGCGCACAGCTGTCCGCCGGGGCGGTACGGCACGCGACGGACTTCTCCTGGGACCGTACGGCCGACGGGCTGCTGCGGGTCTACCGTGAGGCCGTGACCGAGCACCGCGCCCTCATCGCGTCCCGCCTCACCGGTTGCCTGGCATGACCGACCGCAGCGAGGGCCCGACCGGCGAGTACGCGGCGCTCATCGAGCGGGTCTGTGCCGAGCGGGAGCTGCCGTGCGAGCCGACCGGTGACCGGGGGTACGCGGTCACCCTGCCCGGCACCCACAAGCTGAAGACCGTGTGCAACCTGATCGTCGGCGAGCACGCGCTGCGCGTCGAGGCGTTCGTCATGCGCCGCCCCGACGAGAACCACGAGCAGCTGTGGGCCTGGCTGCTGCGCCGCAACGCCCGCATGTACGGCGTCGCGTTCTCCATCGACGCGGCCGGCGACGTGTATCTCACCGGCCGGGTGCGCCTGACCGGCCTCGACGAGGACGAGCTGGACCGGCTGCTCGGCGCGGTCGTCACGTACGCGGACGAGTCGTTCGACACGATGCTGGAGATCGGTTTCGGCACCGCCATCCGCCGCGAGTGGCAGTGGCGGGTCAAGCGCGGCGAGTCGCTGGCGAACCTGCAGGCGTTCGCCCACTTCGCCGCCCCGTCGGACGGCCCGGCTCCGTCGGACAGCCCGGCTCCGTCGGACAGCCCGGCCCCGTCGGACAGCTCCACCGCGGTCGACTGACCCTCGGTCGGCCGTTTCGCCGGCGTTCGGCGACTGTTCGCGTGTCGCGCCTGCCTTGGGAAGGACACCGGACCGTACGATTGTCCGGTACCCGCTGGCTCGTAAGGATCACTGTCGAGCGCCCGGTGGACCGCAAAATCGGCGGTTCTTCCGTGATGTTTGATGCATCTGTCGCCTGCTGTGACGGTTCAGACAGATGGCAGACAGCCAACTGGCTTGTGACAGTTGACCGGCCGAACTAGCGTGGTCAATGGACATCGAACCGTCAGTTCGGGGAACGGGTCCACCGGCAACGGTGGCCACGGTTCGATGTCGGGGACGGGTGGCATGAGCCGTTGGGGGACGGCGCGACCCGAGACCGGCGGCATGTGCGGGCGGCGCCTATGGGGATGGGTGTCGTCCGCCGCCGCCGGCGCCAACTTCGGCGCCGTCCGGCACTGGGCGGCGCCGTTTCCTGTCCACGGCCCGGCCGGCCCCGAGGCTCCACGGCCCGGCTGGCCCCGAGGCTCCACGGACCGGCTGGCCCAGAGGCGGCCGCTGGTCCGAGACCCGCCTGGCCTCAGGCGACTTCCTTGACCTTCTCCCGCGGCACCGCGCGGCGCGGTCGCGCGACGACCACGGCGGACGCGGCGCTCGCCGCGGCGGCCCGCAGCGCGGCCACGCGTCGTTCCCGGGCCGGGCCGGACGCGAGCTGCCCGGCGGCGACGACGACGCCGAGCCCGGCGCAGGACAGCCACAGCGCCGAGTCGCCGAGGTGTTCCTGGACGAAGCCCCCCAGGATCGGCGCCAGCGCGGTCGCCACCGACCAGGACAGTGAGCTCATCCCCTGGTAGCGGCCGCGCAGCGCGGCGGGGGACAGCTCCGCGACCAGCGCCGAGTTGGACGGTGACTGGATCATCTCGCCCAGGGTCCAGATCACCACGGTGCCCGCGAACATCCACGCCGTGCCGGCGAACGCGCAGAGGCCGAAGCCGGCGCCGATGAGCAGCGCGGCCATGGCCAGGACCCGGGACCGTTGGCGCCCGGCCAGCAGCCGGGGGACGAAGAGCTGCCCGGCGACGATCATGATGCCGTTGACCGCGGCGACCCAGCCGTACGTGGCCGGGCTGAGTCCGCCGGCGGTCATGGTGATGGGCAACGTGGACATGTGCTGCATGAGCACGAGCACGATGAGCAGGTTGAGGCCGATGAAGCCGAGGAAGACCCGGTCGCGCAGGACCGCGCGGAGGCCGGCCGGGCGGCCCGGCGAGACCCCGGTCGCGGGCGCGAGCGCGGGGCGGCTCTCCTTCAGGAAGACCAGCGTGGTGACGGCGGTGACCGCCGTGGTGCCGGCGTCGATGGCGAACAGCAGCAGGTAGTCGGCCTGGGCGGCGAACCCGGCCAGAATCGCGGCGAACGCGAAGCCGAGGTTGACCGCCCAGTAGTGCAGCGCGAAGGCCCGCAGGCGGTCCTTCGGGGGCACCACGTCGATCATCATGGCCTGGAACGCCGGCCGGGCCGCGTCGGCGGACGCCCCGAGCAGGAACGCGCAGACCGCGAGCTGCCAGAAGCCCTGGGCGAAGCCGAGCGCCAGCATCAGCGCGGCCGTGCCGAACTGGGCGGTCAGCAGCGTGGGCCGGCGGCCCCACCGGTCGGCGAGGACGCCGCCGGTGAGGGTGCCGAGCGCGCCGCCCGCGCCGTACGCGCCGATGACGAGACCGGCCTGGGTCTGGCTGAAGTGCAGGTGCGCGGTCAGGTAGATGGCGAGGTAGACGATGGCGAAGGCGCCCAGTTTGTTGATGAGCGTCCCGGTCCAGAGGAACCAGTAGGGCCGCGGCAATCCACCCGCGGCCTGCCGCAGCCAGCCCGGCACGCCCCCACCCCCGTACTCCCGTAAGCACCGATACGCCATCGCTGCCTTACACGCTATCGGCCGTGATCTTGCCGCGCAGCGGGGTTTCCACGTGGTGGTCGCCACTACCGGGTCCGCGCACGGCCGCAACCGGCCTGGGGCAGGATGACCCTCATGACTGTGGGGACCCTGGTGCTGCTGCGGCACGGCGAAAGCGAATGGAACGCCAAGAACCTCTTCACCGGCTGGGTCGACGTCGACCTGAACGCCAAGGGTGAGACCGAGGCGCGCCGCGGCGGCGAGCTGCTCAAGGAGCACGGGCTGCTGCCCGACGTGGTGCACACGAGTGTGCTGCGCCGCGCGATCCGCACGAGCGAGATCGCGTTGCATGCCGCGGACCGGCACTGGATCCCGGTGCGCCGGTCCTGGCGGCTCAACGAGCGCCACTACGGCGCGCTGCAGGGCAAGAACAAGAAGGAGACGCTGGATGCGTACGGCGAGGAGCAGTTCATGCTCTGGCGCCGCTCGTACGACGTCCCGCCGCCCGCGATCGCGGACGACGACGAGTGGTCGCAGGTCGCCGACCCGCGCTACGCGACCCTGCCGGACGAGCTCAAGCCCCGCACGGAGTGCCTCAAGGACGTGCTGATCCGCGCGCTGCCGTACTGGTACGACCAGATCGTGCCGGATCTGCTCACCGGGCGCACCGTGCTGGTGGCCGCGCACGGCAACTCGCTGCGCGCGGTCGTCAAGCACCTCGACGGCATCTCCGACGAGGCGATCGCGAAGCTGAACATCCCGACCGGCATCCCGCTGCGCTACGACCTCGACGCGGACCTCAAGCCGGTCAGGGCGGGCGGCGAGTACCTCGACCCGGACGCCGCCAAGGAGGCCGCCGCCGCGGTCGCCAACCAGGGCCGCTGAGACACCACGGCCGGGTCGCGTCCCGTTGCGGGAGCGCCCCGGCCGCGGTGTTGGGCGGCCGGGCGGGCGGCGAAACGCGGGCCCGCCCCGGCGGCCCTTTCGGGCGGCGGTCAGCAGCTGACCGTCTCGCCCGTGGAGGGGACCGTCAGTTGGCCACCGTCTCGCCCGTGACCAGGTAGACGACGTGCTCGCCGATGTTCACGGCGTGGTCGGCGTAGCGCTCGTAGAAGCGGCCGAGCAGGGCGCCGTCGATCGCGGTCTCGGCGCCGTACGGCCAGTCCTCGGCCAGCAGTACCGCGAACAGGTCGCGTTCCAGGTCGTCGATCGCGTCGTCGTCCTTCTCCAGCCCGGCGGCGACCTCGGCGTTCGGTTCGGCCAGCAGGTTCGTGATCTTCTCGGCCATCCGGCCGGCCACGTCGGCCATCTGCCGGAAGACCGGCCGCAGCTCGGCGGGGACGGCCGGGGACGGGTGCCGCCGGGCCGCGGTCTTGGCGACGTGCTCGGCTAGGTCACCCATCCGCTCCAGGTCGGCGGAGATGTGCAGGGCCGTGATGACCGTACGCAGGTCGGAGGCGACCGGGGCCTGCCGGGCGATGGTGTCCGACACCAGCGCCTCGATCTGGCGGTACATGTCGTCCACCTCCTCGTCGCGCCCGATGACCGCCTCGGCGGCGGCCCGGTCGGCGGTCAGCAGGGCGGTGGTGGCCTTGGTCAGCGCGGCGCGGACCGCCTCCGACATGGTGACCAGGAGCCGATTGACCTCCATGAGATCGGCATGAAACTCTGCGCGCATCTTCTCGTCCCGGATCTCGGGGCCGCCGCTGTCGACAGGCGGCGGCCTGGGTAGGCCCCACGCTAGGGGTGCGGTGCGGCGCGGACGTGAACGGCGGTGAACGAAGCCGGGCGGGCCGGTGAACATTCCCTGACCGGTGCCGGATTTGTCCAAATTTTCTGACGGGTCAGGTAAACAATGACCCTACGATCGCTGCGTGGACTGGGTGTACCGCGTCGGCCTCCTCCTCGCCGCACTCGCCTTCGGGGTGGCGGCGGGGATGCTGCTCGCCCGCGGCCGCCGGTCCGCCCGAGCGACCGCCGGGACGGGCGGCGCGGACGACCCGCGAGGAGGACGTGCCGTCGACATGGACGAAGGGCAGCCGCAGGGCAAGACCGGCCTCAAGGGGCTGGGCCGCCGGAGCCTCGACTCGCTGCGGGTCGGGGTGGTGGTGCTCGACGCGGACGACGAGCCCGTACTGGTCAATCCCGCCGCCCGGGCGATGGGCCTGCTGCGCTCCGGCGGGGCGCCGGGCACGATCGCGGCCCACCCCATTCTGCGTACGCTGGCCGGCCAGGTCCGGCGCACCGGCGTGCGCCGCGAGGTCGAGCTCGACCTGCCGCGGGGCCGCGCGGGCGGCGCGTCGGCGCCGCTCGGGCTGCACCTGCGCGCCGTGGCCCTCAACGCCACACACGTCGCGGTCGAGGCCGCGGACGTGACCGAGTCGCACCGCCTCGCCCGGGTCCGGCGCGACTTCGTGGCCAACGTCAGCCACGAGCTCAAGACCCCGATCGGCGCGCTGCAACTGCTGGCCGAGGCCCTGCTGGACGCCACCGAGCTGCCCGAACCCGCGCCGGACGCGCAGAGCGAGGACCTGCTGGCCGCCCGGCGCTTCGCCGAGCGCATCCACCACGAGTCCGCCCGGATGGGACGGCTCGTCAACGAGCTGCTCGAACTCACCCGGCTGCAGGGCGCCGAGCCGCTGCCCACCCCCGAACCGGTGGCCCTGGACTGGGTGATCGCCGAGGTGATCGACCGGACCCGCACCACGGCCTCGGCCAAGGGCATCGACGTCGAATACACCGGCCCCAAGGGCGCCACCGTGTACGGCAGCGACAGCCAGATCGCCACCGCCGTGACCAACCTGGTCGAGAACGCCATCGCGTACTCGGGGGAGGACACCAAGGTGTCGCTGGCCGTGCGGCCGGGCGACGACTGGATCGAGATCGACGTGGCCGACGAGGGGATCGGCATCGCCCCGCACGACCTCGACCGGATCTTCGAACGGTTCTACCGTGCCGATCAGGCCCGCTCCCGCGCCACCGGCGGCACCGGCCTCGGTCTGGCCATCGTCAAGCACATCGCCACCAACCACGGTGGCCGCGTCGACGTCTCCAGCACACTGGGCGGTGGCTCGACGTTCACCTTGCGCCTACCCGCGCGACCCCCGGAGTCCCCGCTGCCGTTACCCGCGGCGACTGAGATCGAGTCCGGTGCGACGGGCCGCTGACCCCGCCACCGACTGACGGAAGGAACCGCTTTGGCCCGCGTGCTCGTGGTCGAGGACGAGGAATCGTTCTCCGACGCCCTGTCGTACATGCTGCGCAAAGAAGGGTTCGAGGTGTCGGTCGCGCCGACCGGGACCTCGGCGCTGACGCAGTTCGACCGGACCGGGGCCGACATCGTGCTGCTCGACCTGATGCTGCCCGAGATGTCCGGCACCGAGGTCTGCCGTCAACTGCGGCAGCGCTCCGCCGTACCCATCATCATGGTCACCGCGCGGGACAGTGAGATCGACAAGGTGGTCGGCCTGGAGATCGGCGCCGACGACTACGTCACCAAGCCGTACTCGCCGCGCGAACTGGTCGCCCGGATCCGGGCCGTGCTGCGCCGGCACGGCAGCGAGGCGGCGGAGGTCAGCACCCCGACCCTGGCGGCCGGACCGGTCCGGATGGACGTCGAACGGCACGTGGTCACGGTCGACGGCTCCTCGGTGCAGCTACCGCTGAAGGAGTTCGAGCTGCTGGAGCTGCTGCTGCGCAACGCGGGCCGGGTGCTGACCCGGGGCCAGCTCATCGACCGGGTGTGGGGCGCCGACTACGTGGGCGACACCAAGACCCTGGACGTGCACGTCAAGCGGCTGCGGTCCAAGGTGGAACCGGAGCCCAGCGCGCCGCGCTACATCGTGACCGTGCGCGGCCTGGGCTACAAGTTCGAGCCCTGATCAGCCTCGTTTGCGCAGGCGTGCCGCGGCCGTGGTGGCCGGGTGCACCGCCACCAGGCCCGTCTTGAGGCGGGCCTCGCACAGCTCGGCCAGCTTGGTGTACGCCTCGTCGCCGACCAGCGCCGCCAGCTCGGCCGCGTAGCTGCGGAACATCGGTTCCGTCCCGACGTGGGCGTCCGGGGAGGACGTGCACCACCAGTCGAGGTCGTGGCCGCCGGGGCCCCAGCCGCGCCGGTCGAACTCCGCCAGCGTGCTCTGCAGCACCTTGGTGCCGTCGGGGCGCTTGATCCAGTCCTGCTCGCGGCGCACCGGCAGCTGCCAGCACACGTCGGGCTTGTAGGTGAGCGGATGCCGGCCGTCGCGCAGGGCCTGGGCGTGCAGGGCGCACCCGCCGCCGCCGGGGAAGTCCGGGTCGTTGAGGAAGACGCACGGCCCGTCGTCGGGCTGGGTCGCGGTACGCCGGGACGGCTTGGTCCCGTCGACCGTGTCCATTTCGGTGTAGTTCTTGAAGCCCCGCCGGTAGTGCTGCCAGGTCTGCGGGGTGAGCTTGGCGGCGGCGGCCTTGATCCGGTGCTCGTCGTCGGCGTCGGTGAAGAAGGCGCCGTGCGAGCAGCAGCCCTCCCGCGCGCGTCCGGCGATGATGCCGTGGCAGGCGGAGCCGAACACGCACGTCCAGCGCGACAGCAGCCAGGTCAGGTCGGCGCGCACGACATGCTGCTCGTCGGCGGGGTCGACGAATTCGATCCACTCGCGAGGGAAGTCGAGCTCGACCTCACGATCGCGCGCGGCCTCGGAATCCAGGGTGATGCGTACGGGGGTCTTGCGGCTCACCCCTGACAGCGTACGCGGGGGTGAATCCGGGTGCGGGATGTCGACCTGTTTGACGGGTTATGTCCTGATCGACTCCGGAGCGGCGCGCGTCGCGGGTCTACCCTGGTCCCGTGGCCTTCCGCGTCCCCGTGCTCCTGTCCAGTTCCTCGGTGTTCCCCGAACCCACCGCGGCCGCCTTCGAGATGGCGGCCACCGTCGGCTACGACGGTCTCGAGGTCATGGTGTGGACCGACGCCGTCAGCCAGGACGCCGGCGCGCTGCAGGGCCTGGCCGACCACTACGGCGTCCCGGTGCTCTCGGTCCACGCCCCCTGCCTGCTCGTCACCCAGCGGGTGTGGAGCCCCGACCCGTGGGAGCGGCTGAACCGGGCCGCCCAGCTGGCCGAGACCCTCGGCGCCCCGACCGTGGTGGTGCACCCGCCGTTCACCTGGCAGCGCGACTACGCCCGCGGCTTCGCGGCCGGCCTGGCCAAGGTGCAGGCCCGGCACCCCGACACGACCTTCGCGATCGAGAACATGTACCCCGTGCGGATGGCCGGGCGGACCTTCGTGCCGTACGTGCCGGGCTGGGACCCCACCGAGGCCGGGTACGACGCGTACACGCTCGACCTGTCGCACTGCGCGGCGGCCCGCGGCGACGCGATGGAGATGGCCGAGCGGATGGGCGCGGGCCTCAAGCACGTGCACCTCGGCGACGGGACCGGCGAGGGGCGCGACGAGCATCTCGTGCCCGGCCGGGGTGCCCAGCCCTGCGCGGAACTGCTGCGTTCGCTGGCGCCGCGCGGATTCCGGGGCTCGGTCGCCCTGGAGGTCTCCACCCGCAAGGTCACCAGCCGGGCCGTCCGCGAGGCGGATCTGCGCGAATCCCTGGAATTCGCCCGTCGCCACCTGGCGGCCGCCGACTCCCCGGCCCCGCTGCCGAGCTGATCCCGGCGTCAGGGCGGCGAGGGCGTCAGACCGTGGCCCCGGCGTCGGCCGGGGAAAGGGTCATGGTGGCGGCGCGTTTGCGGGCGCGGTGCGCGGCCACGTGGGAACGGGTGGCGCAGCGCTCCGAACAGAACCGGCGGCAGTTGTTCGACGACGTGTCGAGGTAGACGTTGCCGCAGCGGTCGTCGGCGCAGATGCCGAAGCGGGCGCTGCCGTACTCGCACAGCCAGACCGACAGGCCCCACACCGCGCCGGCCAGGAACTCCGCGCTGACCGAGGCACCACGGCTGGTGACGTGCATGTGCCAGTCATGGGCGTCGTGCCCGGAGATGCGCGGCTGCACCGGGAACGCCTCCAGCAACGCGTTCAGCTCCGTCACGGCTTCGGCGTCCCGGCCGGAGGTGCCGTACTCGAAGATGTCGCGCAGGCGGCGCTGCGCACGGCGGAAGACCGGCAGGTCCTTCTCCACGACCTCGTCGCACATCCAGGCCTGGTCCTCGGTGAACAGGGTGCGAAGCCCCTCGAAGTCGTCCAGCCCGGCGTTGACGAGATCCACGGCAGTGCGCGCGTACGCGTCGAAGTTCACCCGTCAACCGTAGCCAATGCGAGCCCGTCGCCGCCGCGTCCGAATGGGCACGACCGGGCGCGCCCGTGGTGGTGACCGTTGGCCGCAGGCACCGGGCAGGTGGGCGATACGCTCGGCCCATGCTCCGATCCGTCATCCTCGCCGCCGCCGGTTCCGCCCGGATGGAGCGGTTCGTCGCCAACGCCCCCATCAGTAAGAACATCGTCCACCGGTTCGTCGCGGGTGACGGCACCGAGGACGCCCTGCGGGTCAGCCGCGAACTCGCGGACGACGGCCTGGCGGTCAGTCTCGACCACCTGGGCGAGGACACCCTCACCGCCGAGCAGGCGGAGGCGACCAAGGATGAGTACCTGCGGCTGCTGGGCCGGCTGAAGGAGACCGGCCTGACGCCGGCGACCGAGGTCAGCGTGAAGCTGTCGGCGCTGGGGCAGAAGGTCGATGACCGTACGGCGTACGAGCACGCGCGGGCGATCTGCGCGGCGGCGGCCGACGCGGGCACCACCGTGACGCTGGACATGGAGGATCACACCACCACGGACTCGACCCTGGAGATCCTGGCCGAGTTGCGCAAGGACCACCCGGCGACCGGTGCGGTGCTGCAGGCGTACCTGCGGCGCACCGAGGGGGACTGCCGGGAACTGGCGGCCAGCGGGTCGCGGGTGCGGCTGTGCAAGGGCGCGTACGCGGAGCCCGAGTCGGTGGCGTTCCAGTCGGCGCTGGACGTGGACAAGTCGTACGTGCGCTGCCTCAACATCCTGATGGCCGGCGAGGGTTACCCGATGCTGGCGACCCACGACCCCCGGCTGATCGCGATCACCGAGGACCGGGCCCGCTGGTTCGACCGCGACCCGTCCGAGTTCGAGATCCAGATGCTGTACGGCGTGCGCCCC
Organism: Krasilnikovia cinnamomea; assembly: GCF_004217545.1. Lineage (NCBI taxonomy): Bacteria > Bacillati > Actinomycetota > Actinomycetes > Micromonosporales > Micromonosporaceae > Krasilnikovia > Krasilnikovia cinnamomea. Next base: position 2,423,642 of record NZ_SHKY01000001.1, on the reverse strand, counting down.
GACGAGCAGGCCCGGCTGGCCGCCGCGGGCTACACCGTGCGCGTGTACGTCCCGTACGGGGACCAGTGGTACGGCTACCTGATGCGCCGGCTGGCCGAGCGCCCGGCGAACCTGGCGTTCTTCGGCCGGGCCCTGGCGTCCCGCAAGTAGCGCGGAAATAACCAATTCGGGGGAAATGCCACGAATCCCCTGCGTGTCGCCTTGACTTTTTGGTGGCGTTTTCACGGAACGTATCGCCCTGGTCACAGCCGTCTCGATACCGTACTGATGACACGCACGTCGGCGCGAAGGGATCGGTGCGAGGAGATGACGGGACCAGCCCAGTCCGAGGAACGTCTCTCGGAGGTGCGCTTCCTGACCGTGGCCGAGGTGGCCGCTCTCATGCGGGTCTCCAAGATGACCGTCTATCGCCTGGTTCACGGTGGCGACCTCACCGCCGTACGGGTCGGCCGCTCGTTCCGCGTGCCGGAACACGCAGTACATGAGTATCTGCGCGGGGCGTTCAGTCAGAGTGCCTGACGGCGTGGCGGGGGCCCTGTTGGTCCGGGCGCGGCCGGGCCGCTACGCTGGAGCGGCTGGTTCCCAGGTCGTCGTGCGCGCGTGCGGCGTAGGTCACCGCCCTGTGCCGGGCCTGGGCAGCGGTCCAGTTCGGAGGCCGGACGCGTCTACGTGCGCGGTCCGCTCCGACCCCTACATGGTTTCGAGAGGCTTGTCGTATGGGCTCCGTGGTCAAGAAGCGCCGCAAGCGTATGGCGAAGAAGAAGCACCGTAAGCTGCTGCGCAAGACCCGCGTCCAGCGTCGCCGTCTCGGCAAGTGACCCCCGGCCGGGCCGTAGGCCCGGCCGCGTCACCCGCCCCACCGCCGCCGACCCCCGAAGGGCATACGTGGTGACGTCTTCCACCCCGGACGCGCCGCGGGTCGTCGTGGTCACCGGGGTCAGCCGCCTACTCGGCGCCCACGTGGCGTCGCGGCTCGCCGCCGACCCCCGGGTCGAACGCGTCATCGGCCTGGATCCGCAGACCCCGCCACCGGCCTTCGCGAGCCTGCTGGGGGACGTCGAGCTGATCCGGGCCGACGCGCGGGCCGCCACCGGCGCGCTCGCCGACCTCGGTGCCGAGGGGCTCGTCCACCTCGCCATCAACGGCGCGCCCGACCCCCAGCACGGCGGCCGCGCGGCGATGAAGGAACAGAACGTCATCGGCACCATGCAGCTGCTGGCCGCCGCCCAGGGCGCCACCCGGCTGCGCAAGCTCGTGGTCCGCTCGTCGACCGCCGCGTACGGCGCGTCGTTCCGCGACCCGGCCGTATTCACCGAGGACACGGAGCCGCGCGCGGTGCCGCGCGGCTCGTTCGCCCGCGACATCCTCGACATCGAGGGGTACGTGCGCGGCTTCCGCCGCCGCCGCCCCGAGGTGACCGCCACGGTGCTGCGGTTCGCGCCGTTCATCAGCTCCACCGCCGAGACCAGCCTGACCCGGTACTTCGCCCAGGCCGTCGTGCCCACGGTGCTGGGCCGCGACGCCCGCCTGCAGTTCGTGCACGTCGACGACGCGCTGGAGGTCCTGCACCGGGCGGTCATCGAGGACCATCCGGGCACCTTCAACGTGGCGGGCGCCGGGGTGCTCAACCTGTCCCAGGCCGTACGCCGGGCCGGCCGGATCTCGGTGCCGTTGCCCGAGTCCACCCTCTCCTCGCTCGGCGGGGTCGCCCGGGCGGTCGGCATCGGGCAGATCGGGCTGGATCAGATCGACCTGTTCGTCCACGGCCGGGTGGTGGACACGGCCCGGCTGGTCCGCGAGTTCGGCTTCACGCCCCGCACCACCGCGGCCGCGTTCGACGACTTCATCCGGGGCCACATGGGTGGCTCCTCGCTCACTGCGGACCGGCTGGCCATGGCCGAGCGCGCCATCCTCGACGGGATCCGCCGGGTCCGCGAGGCCGCCGCGCGGCGACCGGCCGTCGAGGCGGGTCCGCCCGATACCGCGGTGGGGGTGGGGGAGCAGCAATGACCCTGGACGAGAACACGCCACCCGGCCCGGACGAGTCCCGCCCGCGGGACATGGTCGACGTGTGGGACCAGCGGGTCGCGAGCGGCCTGGCCTTCCTGCGCCGACGGCTGGCCGGGGCGTACGAGGTCGACGATTTCGGCTTCGACCCCGAGCTGACCGACACGGTCTTCTACCCGATGCTGCGGCTCCTGTACCGGGACTGGTTCCGTACCGAGGTGTTCGGCGTCGAGAACGTGCCGGACGACGGCGGTGGCCTGGTGGTCGGCAACCACTCCGGGACGATCGCGCTGGACGCGCTGATGCTGTCCGTGGCGCTGCGCGACCACACCCCGGCCGGACGCCACCTGCGGCTGCTCGGCGCGGACCTGGTGTTCAGCGTCCCGGTGATGTCCGAGCTGGCCCGCAAGGCCGGGGCGACCGTGGCGTGCAACCCCGACGCCGAGCGGCTGATGCGCACGGGCGAGATGGTCGGTGTCTTTCCCGAGGGCTTCAAGGGGATCGGCAAGCGCTTCTCGGAGCGGTACAAGCTGCAGCGCTTCGGCCGGGGCGGCTTCGTCTCCGCCGCGCTGCGCACCGGCACCCCGATCATCCCGGTCGCGATCGTCGGGGCCGAGGAGATCTACCCGATCCTGGCCGACTTCAAGCCGCTGGCCCGCCTGCTCGGGATCCCGTACTTTCCGGTCACCCCGACCTTCCCGTGGCTGGGGCCGCTGGGGCTGGTGCCGCTGCCCAGCAAATGGCTGATCCAGTTCTGCCCGCCGATTCCGACCGCGCACCTGCGCGACTCCGCCGACGATCCGATGGTGGTCTACAACCTCGCGGACCAGGTGCGCGAGACCATCCAGGCCACGCTGTACGCGCTGCTCGAAAAGCGGCCGGACCCCTTCGGCCTGTAGCCGTCCAGGGATCCGGCCGCCGCCGGGCGCGAGCTCAGGCGCTGGCGCCGAAGATGCCGTTCAGGAGACCGCCGAGCAGCCCCTGGTCGCCTTCGGCACCGTCCTGGGATCCGGTGGACGGTGCCGCGGAGGCCGTCGGTGCGTGGTCGTCGTCGGTCTCCGCCGTGCCGGGCGGTACCGCGTCCGCGTTCAGCTGCCGGTCCGGGGCCGGTTCGGTCGCGGTGGGTTCCGGCTTCGCCTTCGAGGTGTCCTTCTCGGCGGCGGTGGCGGGCTTGCCGGGCTTCTCGGAGCGGCCCGGCTCCTCCCGCTCGGTCGCGGTGTTCGTCCCGGCCGGGCAGTCCTGCAGCTTCGGGCCCAGGGAGTCCGTTCCGTCCGGGATGGGGGGGTCGCAGGCCAGGCCGGCCTTCAGGTCCTTGGCGCGCTGCAGGACGTCGTCGAGCAGGTCCAGGGAGGTGATCGCCCGGGCCCGGTTGGCCTGGTTCAGCCCGTCCAGGACGGTGGTGAGGGTCCGCTGCTGACCGACCGCGAACGACTCGATCGTGGCCAGTGGCCCGTCGTCCTGCCGGGCGACGGCCGCCGAGGCGAGCAGCCGCACTCCCGTGCGGGTGTCCGCGTCCATGTCGTCTAGAACCTGGCCGAAGCGGGTGCTGTCCCCCATCGCGGCGGCCTCGGCCAGCCGGTTGCGGGCGAAGTCCAGCCAGAGCTGGCCGCGGGTCAGGTCGGAGCCGGCCATGGCCAGCTGGGCGCGCTCGGTGGAGCGCTTGACGCCGTACAGGGCGTCGCCGGGGGCCGCGTTGTCGCTGGCCGCGGAGATGCCGGAGACCGCCATCGCGCCGGCCGCGACCCCGATGACGATGGCGCCCCGGGCCCGGAACCGGCGGGCCGTGCCGACCCGCAGAGTGCCGAAGCCGGATTCGGCGGCGCCGGTGGGCGCCGACGTGGCGTCCGTGGCCGCCGCGCTGCGGCCGATCCCGTCGCGTTCCGCCGTGGCGACCAGCATGGCGCGCAGGCCGACCCGGAACTCGGGATCGACCTGAACGCCGGGCCGGACCGCGGCGAGGCTGTGACCGATCGCGACCATTCCCGCGAGCTGCTCGTCAGCCTGGGCACGGGCGTGGTGCCGACGCCCGCCGGTCGTCTCGTCGAGAAGCTCCGCGAAGCGCTCGGCACTGCGGCGGTCGAGGAAATCGAAGTTCACCACGGGCACCTCCCTTCGCTCGTGATTCTGTCGTCGGCTCCGTTGCCGGCGGTCGCGACGTAGGAGCGGGACTTGCGGTCCAACGCGGGTCGCACCCGGTCAAACGCGCGGTGGGCGCGTACGGTTACGGGTCGGGGACTGTCGGCGGGTGGTGTGGAGATCGACATCGGGAAAAGCGTCGTCACCACTGGAACCCTTCGGGCAGCAGCCGGGCGAGCGCCCGGACGGCCCGGTACTGCAGGGCCTTGATGGCGCCCTCGTTCTTGCCCATGGTCTGCGCCGTTTCGGCCACGCTGAAGCCCTGCAGGAAGCGCAGCACGATGCACTCCTGCTGTTCGGGGTTGAGCTGCTTGACCGCGGTGAGCAGGGCGACGTTGGTGATGTGGTCCACGACGGCCGCTTCCGGGCTGCCCTCGGGGCCCCGGTCCTCGCGGTCGGCGTCCAGGACGTCGCCGGTGGTCACCTCCAGGCGGTACCGGCCGGACTTGAAGTGGTCCGCGACCAGGTTCCGGGCGATCGTGACCAGCCAGGCGCCGAGGTCGCGGCCCTGCCAGGTGAAGCTGCCGATGCGCTTGAGGGCGCGCAGGAACGTGTCCGAGGTGAGGTCCTCGGCGAGCTGGCGGTTACCGACCCGGAAGTAGACGAAGCGGAACACCGTGTCGACGTACCGGTCGTAGATCAGGCCGAACGCCTCGGCGTCGCCCTCCTTCGCCCGCTCGACCAGCGCCCACACCTCGGCGGCCGCGTCGCTGGGATCCGGGCGGGCCGGATACCTCGGTGGCTCGGTCTCGGCCGGCGGCCCGGTGGTGCTCTGCGTGGGTACCACCACCCCGGTGTCGCCGTCGGCCGTCGCGGTCTCGCCGGGCCGGTGCCCGGGGCCGGGCTGGGCCGGCATCGGGGGGCGGCCCGGTACGACCACCCGGCCCGCGACCGGCTTGACGTTGCCGGTGGGCGGCAGGTGCTGGCCGGGTGACTGGTTGAGTGGCGGGCGGTTGGGTGCCCGCCGGGTGCCGTCCCCACGGATCGCGTGCGCGATCATCCCGTCCACGCTGCGCCGCAGGGCGGTCAGGCCCTCGGTGAGCGCGAGGCGTGCGGCGAACACGTCACGGCGGTACGGGTCGCCGGCGTACACCTGGCTCACTGCGCCTCCTAGTCCGGCAAATCGATCAAATCACAACAAAAGGGGTGGGGCCGTCCCGCAAACCTGCCGGGCCGGCCTCACCCACCGGTGTGGAGTCCGTTACACGAGTGGGAAGTGTTACGGACCTTGGACACTCGGAGTCGCACACCGTGTGCGCCGAGCGAGATTATCCCGAAGTGGCACACACCGGACGTCAGGAACTTTGTGTCATCATGTCGGGCACGGTTGAGGCGGAGGACGGACACCGCGTCCGTGGCACCCGTTCGGGTGGCCGATGTGCCAGACTCGGGCCTCGTGCAGGACGATGCTCACGACCCCGTACGCGCGGCCGCCGCGCGCCGTCCCGACGGCCCGGCTCTGATCGCGGGCGAGGCGACGCTGACCTGGCAGGAGCTCGACGCGCGCGTCGACGAGGCGGCCCGCCGCCTGTGGGCGCTGTGCCCGCGCCCGGGCGCCCGGGTGGCCCTCGTCCTGGGCAACACCCTCGACTTCGCGGTCACCTTCTACGGCGTGCTGCGGGCGGGCCTGGTCGCCGTGCCGCTCAACCCGGGCTACACCGACGACGAGCTGACGTACGCGCTCGGCGACGCCGGGGCTGCCGTGGTGGTCGCCGAGCAGGCGGTGCGCGACCGGCTGTCGGGCGACGCGGTGGTCGTACCCCCGGAACTGCCCGCCGCGGACGGACCCGGCGCCGCTCCCGCCACGCCCCGGGCCGACGAGGTCGCGGTGCTGCTCTACACCTCCGGCACGAGCGGGCGGCCGAAGGGCGCCATGCTCAGCCACGCCGCGCTGGCCGCCAACCACCACCAGCTCGACCGGATCGACCCGCCCGTCGTCGGGCCGGACGACGTCGTGCTGCTGGCCGTGCCGCTGTTCCACGCCTACGGGCTGAACACCGGACTGGGCACGGTCGCGCACCACGGGGCGTGCGGGGTGCTGGTGGACAAGTTCGACCCGGCCGGATCGCTCGCCACGATCGCCCGGCACGGCGTCACCGTGACCCTCGGCGTCCCGTCCATGTACGCGGCCTGGTCCCGCCACCCGGAGGCGCCGCAGGTGCTGGCCGGGCTGCGGGCCGCCGTGTGTGGCGCCGCCCCGCTCGACCCGGCCGACGCGGCGCGGTTCCAGGACGCCTCCGGCGTCCGGATCATCGTGGGGTACGGGCTCACCGAGACCGCGCCGGTGCTCACCACCACGGCCGTCGGCACCCGGCACAAGACCGGCTCGATCGGGCGGCCGCTGCCCGGGGTCTCGCTGCTGCTGCGCACCGCCGACGGGGCGGTGCTGTGGCGCGACGGCACCGCGTCGGTCGACGAGGACCTCGCCGAACTGGACCTCGCGGTCGCCGACTCGGCCGGCACCGACCCCGGCGAGATCGTGGTGCGCGGACCCAACCTGTTCGCCGGGTACTGGCCCGACGGGCACGGCGGCCCGGACGCCGACGGCTGGTGGGGCACCGGCGACGTCGCATACGCCGACAGCGAGGGTGATCTCGTGCTGGTCGACCGGATCGGCGAACTGATCCTGGTCAACGGCTTCAACGTCTACCCGGCGGAGATCGAGCGGGTGCTGGCCCAGCATCCGGCGGTGGCCGAGGCGGCCGTGATCGCGGCGCCGGACCCGGAGACCGGCCAGGCGCCGCACGCGTTCGTCGTGCCCGCCGCCGACCCGCCGCCGACCGCCGAGGAGCTGCGGGAGCACTGCGCGCGGTGGCTGGCCCGGTTCAAGCTGCCGAAGGCCATCGACCTGGTCGCCGAGCTGCCGCACTCCCCGATCGGCAAGGTCCGTAAGAGTGCCCTCTCATGAGTCGGCTGACGTTGATCAGCCGGGACGGCTGCCATCTGTGTGAGGTCGCCGAGCAGGTGCTCGACCGGATCGCGGCGGACACCGGGCAGACGTGGACCCGGGTGGACGTGGACAGCTCGATCGAGCTGGAACGCGACTACGGCGACCGGGTACCGGTGCTGCTGCTGGACGGCCGCGAACACGGCTACTGGCGGGTGGAGGAGGCCCGGCTGCGCCGCGATCTGGCCCGCGCGCCCGGGGCGCCCCCGCTGTGAAAATCACGTCGGTGGTTGTCGCAGGCGGCCGTTAAGGTCGTCGGGTGGCGCGCAAACACCTGGTCTGGGACTGGAACGGCACCCTGCTCGACGACCTGCACCTCGTGGTCAGCTCGACCAACCACGCGTTCGCGGCGATGGGCGGGCGCAGCGTCGACTCCGACGAGCACCGGCGCCGGTTCCGCCGCCCGGTCGCCGAGTTCTACGCCGAGATCCTGGAGCGGGCCGTCGACGCCGAGGAGTTCGGCCACCTCGACCGGATCTTCCACGAGGCGTACCGGCTGGGGCTGACCACGGCGTCGCTGGCCGCGGACGCGCAGGCCGCGCTGACCACCTGGCCCGGCACCCAGTCGCTGCTGTCCATGTGGTTCCACGAAGAGCTGGTCCCCGCGATCGAGACGTACGGGCTGGCCGGGGTCTTCGCCCGGGTCGACGGGCTGCGCACCGAGGTCGGTGGCGACCTGAAGGCGGGCCACCTGGCGCGGCACCTGGCCGAGCTGGGGGTCGCCGGCACCGACGTGGTGCTGATCGGCGACTCGCTCGACGACGCCAGCGCCGCGCAGTCCGTGGGTGGCGTCGCGGTGCTGTACACCGGGGGCTTCACCGACCCGGTGCGGCTGCGGGCGTCGGGCCTGCCCGTGGCGGACACGCTGGTGGAGGCCGTGGACATCGCCCGGGGGTTGTGACACCCGTCGGCGAAGTGGCCGATCGGCCCGCCCGGGGGCCATACTCGAACGCGTCGGCGGTGACTAGCACGCCGACCCGACGTTTGTCCAGTTCTCCTAGCAAGATCGCGATTTGTGCACGCCTTCACAAGCGCCTACTGTGTGAGTCCGGCGGGCCCCGCTACCACAGCCACGTCCGGTAGGTCTGCAGGGGTTCGCCGCAGGTTCGCCACCTCGTCGGCACGGAGTCAGATGAGCCAGCAGCGGCACGGAAGCACACCCGGCAACGCCGGCGCCGTCCCCGCCTTCCCGGATCTGCCGGAGGCGACGATCGCGCGGCTCCCGGAGTACCTTCGCGCGCTGCACCACCTCGCCGAGACCGGCGCCGACACCATCTCCTCCGAGGGCCTCGCCGCCGCCGCCGGGGTCAACTCGGCGAAACTCCGCAAGGACCTGTCCCACCTCGGCTCGTACGGCACCCGCGGGGTCGGCTACGACGTCGCCCTGCTGGTCGACCAGATCGAATACATCCTCGGCCTCGACCAGCGCCGCGCCGTCTGCCTCGTCGGGGTCGGCAACCTCGGCCACGCCCTCGCCGGGTACGCGGGCTTCGCCAGCCGCGGCTTCCGCATCGTCGCCCTCTTCGACGCCGACCCCGCCCGGGTCGGCGAGCAGATCAACGGCCTCACCGTCCGGCACTTCGACGAGCTGCCCCGCGTCGCCGCCGCCGAGGCCCTCGCGATCGGCGTGATCGCCACCCCGGCCAACGCCGCCCAGGCGGTCGCCGACGGCCTCGTCGCCGCCGGGGTCACCAGCATCCTGAACTTCGCGCCGTGCGTGCTGTCGGTGCCGCCGGGAGTCGACGTCCGCAAGGTCGACCTCGCCATCGAGCTGCAGATCCTCTCTTTCCACGAGCACCGCAAGGCCTCGCTCACCGCCCTGCCCGGCGGCCGCGAGAACGCCGGCGGGCAGGAGGCGGTCGGGTCGTGAACCTCCTCAGCGTCGGTGCCTCCTACCGCACCGCGGGCGTCGGCACGCTCGAACAGCTGGCCATCGCCGAGTCCGCCATCCCCGCGGTGCTGCAGCGGCTGGTCGCCCAGCCGTACATCGGCGAGGCCGTCGTGCTGTCCACCTGCAACCGGGTCGAGGTGTACGCGGCGGTCACCGGCTTCCACGGCGGCCTCGGCGACGTCTGCAACGTGGTTGCCGAACAATCCGGCGTCGCCGCGGGCGATCTCGCCGGGCATCTGTACGTGCACTACGACGAGGCCGCCGTCCAGCACCTGTTCCGGGTCTCGTCCGGCCTGGACTCCATGGTGGTGGGCGAGTCGCAGATCCTCGGGCAGCTGCGTGACGCGTACCACGCGGCGACCGAGGCGGACACCGCCGGACGCCTGCTCCACGAGCTCATGCAGCAGGCGCTGCGGGTCGGTAAGCGGGCGCACGCCGAGACCGGCATCGACCGCGCCGGGCAGAGCGTCGTCACCGCCGCCCTCGACCTCGCCGCCGATCACTTCCCGGACGGGGTCGCGGGCCGCACCGCGCTCATTGTCGGCGCCGGGGCGATGGGCGCGCTGTCGCTGGCCACCCTCACCCGCGCCGGTGTCGGACCACTGCGAATCACCAACCGCAGCGCGGCGCGCGCCGACCGGCTGGCCGAGGCGTACGGCGCCACCGGAGTTCCGTACGCGGAGCTCGACGCCGCCCTCGCCGACGTCGACATCGTGGTGACCGCCACCGCCGCACCCGACCCGGTGCTGACCCGCGAGCGCCTCGCCGCCGTCCTGGAACGCCGTACGGGCAGCCAGCCGCTGGTCGTGCTCGACCTGGCCGTCCCCCGCGATGTCGCGCCCGACGCCGCCGAGCTGACCGGCGTCGTGGTCATCGACATCGACGGGCTGGCCAGCAGCCGCCGTACCCCGCCCGCCGCCGCCGAGACCGCCGCCGTCGAGCAGATCGTCGCCGCCGAGGTCGAGCACTTCCTCGGCTGGCTGCGCGGCGCCGACATCGCACCGACCGTGGCCGCCCTGCGCACCCGCGCCGACGAGGTGGTCGCCGCCGAACTGGGCAAGCTGACCTCGCGGCGGCCCGAATTCACCGCCGAGCAGCGCGCCGACGTGTCCCGTACGCTGCACCGGGTCGTGCAGCAGTTGTTGCACTCGCCTACCGTGCGGGTGCGCCAGCTGGCCGCCGAGCCCGGCGGTGACCAGTACGCGGCGCTGCTGCGCGAGCTGTTCGACCTGGACGTGCCGCTGGCCACCCAGGCCGATGCCGTACCCGAGATCGGGGGGACTCGCGCATGATCGAGCGCACCGAGCGCAGCGAGGGCCACGCGAGCATGCGTGGAGGCAGCGGCGCCGCCCTGCGCCTGGGCACGCGGGGCAGCGCCCTCGCCCTCGCCCAGTCCCAGATGGTCGCGGACGCGCTGACCACCGCCACGGGCCGTGCCGTGGAGCTGGTCCGGATCCAGACCGCCGGAGACCGTTCGGCCGCGCCGGTCGCCCAGCTCGGGGTCGGGGTGTTCGTGTCGGCGCTGCGTGACGCGCTGCTGGCCGACGAGATCGACTTCGCGGTGCACTCGTACAAGGACCTGCCGACCGGCGACCACCCCCGCTTGCACATCGCGGCGATCCCGCAGCGGGAGGACCCGCGCGACGCGCTGGTGGCCCGCGACGGTCTCACCCTCGCCGAGCTGCCGCCCGGCGCCGCGATCGGCACCGGCGCGGTGCGCCGCATCGCCCAGCTGCACGCCCTGGGCCTGCAGTTGGAGGTCACCCCGATCCGCGGCAACGTGGACAGCCGCATCGCGCGGGTGCTCGGCCCGGCGGCCGACCTCGACGCGGTCGTGCTGGCCCGCGCCGGCATCGCCCGGCTCGGCCGGACCGCCGAGATCACCGAAACGCTGGACCCGATGCTCATGCTGCCCGCCCCCGCCCAGGGTGCGCTGGCGATCGAGTGCCGGGCCGGTGACACAGACCTGGTCGAGCTGCTGGCCGTGCTCGACCACGCACCGACCCGGGCCGCCGTCACGGCGGAACGGGCGATGCTGGCCACGCTGGAGGCCGGGTGTTCCGCACCGGTCGCGGCACACGCCGAGCTCGCGGAGGGCGAGCACGGTGACGAGATATACCTGCGCGGTGCGGTGATCAGTCCGGATGGGGCACGAGCCATCCGGCTGTCGCGTACCGGAACGCCCGCCGACGCGGCGGAGATCGGCAAGGCGTTGGCCGCCGACCTCCTCGACGCCGGCGCCGATACCCTGATGGGGAGCACAGAGAAATGACCACCCGCACTCGTAAGTCCGGCGGCCGCATCGCGTTCGTCGGGGCCGGACCCGGCGACCCGGGCCTGCTGACCCGCCGGGCCCACGACGCCCTCGCCGACGCCGACCAGGTGGTCTACGACCGCGGCGTACCGGAGTCGCTGCTGGCGGCGATCCGTGCGGAGGCCAAGGAGGACGCCCAGTTCAGCCCGGCCGAGGGCGCGCCCGGCGACGTCGCCAAGGTGCTGCTGTCCGCGGCCAAGTCCGGCCTGTCCGCCGTGCACCTCGTCGCCGGTGACCCGTTCGGCCACGACTCCGTCGTCAAGGAGGTGCAGGCCGTCGCCCGCACCGCGGTGCAGTTCGAGGTCGTGCCCGGCGTGGGCCAGGCCGCGGGCGTCGCCACCTACGCGGGCGTGCCGTTGCCCGGCGTGCGCAGCGTCGCCGACATCGACGACATCGCCGCCCTGGACTTCGACGCGCTGGCCTCGGCCGCCGCGCGCGGCTCGTTCGCGGTCGCGGTCGACGCCGGTGACCTCGCCACCGTCCGCGACGGCCTGATCGCCGCGGGCGTCGAGGCCGGCACCCCGGTCGGCGTGACCGGCGACGGCACCGGCGAGACCCAGTACACCACCACGTCCACCGTGGACAGCTTCGTCGCCGCCGCGCTCGGCTTCACCGGCCGCGTCGTGCTCACGGTCGGCGCGAACGTCGCCCACCGCGACAAGCTGAGCTGGTGGGAGAACCGCCCGCTGTACGGCTGGAAGGTGCTCGTCCCGCGCACCAAGGAGCAGGCCGGGGCGATGAGTGCCCGGCTGCGCGCGTACGGGGCGATCCCGTGCGAGGTGCCCACCATCGCGGTCGAGCCGCCGCGTACCCCCGCCCAGATGGAGCGCGCGGTCAAGGGCCTGGTCGACGGCCGGTATGCCTGGGTCGTCTTCACGTCCGTCAACGCCGTCCGCGCGGTGTGGGAGAAGTTCGGCGAGCACGGCCTGGACGCCCGGCACTTCGGCGGCGTGAAGATCGCCTGCATCGGTGAGGCCACCGCCGAGGCGGTGCGCGCGTTCGGCATCCAGCCCGAGCTGATCCCGGCCGGGGAGCAGTCCAGCGAGGGCCTGCTGGCGGAGTTCTCCCCGCACGACGAGATCCTCGACCCGGTCGGCCGGGTGCTGCTGCCGCGCGCCGACATCGCCACCGAGACGCTGGCCGCGGGCCTGATCGAGCGGGGCTGGGAGGTCGACGACGTCACCGCGTACCGGACGGTGCGCGCGGCGCCGCCGCCGGCCGAGATCCGCGACGCCATCAAGTCGGGCGGCTTCGACGCCGTGCTGTTCACGTCGTCCTCCACGGTGCGCAACCTGGTCGGCATCGCGGGCAAGCCGCACGCCCGTACGGTCGTCGCCGTGATCGGCCCGAAGACCGCCGAGACCGCCACCGAGTTCGGCCTGCGGGTGGACGTGCAGCCGCAGCACGCCTCGGTGCCGGACCTGGTCGAGGCGCTGGCCGAGTACGCCGTGGAGCTGCGCGAAAAGCTGGCCGCCATGCCCGCCAAGCAGCGCCGGGGTTCCAAGGTTCAGGGGCCCACCGCGCTACGTTTCCGCTGATCGGGGTATCCACCGTCGTGGGCCCCCGCTTCCGCTAGGGGAATCATCGTGCCGTACCCGGAGATCCGCCCCCGCCGGCTGCGCCGGACCGCGGCCCTGCGTCGCCTCGTCGAGGAGACCCGGGTCGCCCCGGCCGAGCTGGTGCTGCCGCTGTTCGTCAAGGAGGGGCTGACCGAGCCCCGGCCGATCAGCTCACTGCCCGGCGTCGTGCAGCACTCCCGGGAGTCGCTGCGCAAGGCCGCGCACGAGGCGGTCGGGGCGGGGGTCGGCGGCCTGATGCTGTTCGGCGTGCCCGAGCAGGCCAGCAAGGACGAGACCGGCTCGGCCGGTCTCGACCCGGACGGCATCCTCAACGTGGCGATCCGCGACGTGATCGCCGAGGTCGGCGACGCCACCGTGGTCATGAGCGACCTGTGCCTGGACGAGTTCACCTCGCACGGCCACTGCGGGGTGCTGGCCCCCGACGGCAGCGTCGACAACGACGCCACCCTGGAGCTGTACGCCCAGATGGGCATGGCGCAGGCCGAGGCCGGGGCGCACGTGGTCGGCCCGTCCGGGATGATGGACGGCCAGATCGGCGTGATCCGCAAGGGCCTGGACCGCGCCGGCTTCCAGGACGTGGCGGTGCTGGCGTACGCGGCGAAGTACGCGGGCGCGTTCTACGGTCCGTTCCGGGAGGCGGTCGAGTCCACGCTGCAGGGGGACCGGCGCACGTACCAGCAGGACCCGGGCAACATCCGGGAGGCACTGCGCGAGGTCGAGCTGGACGTGGCCGAGGGCGCGGACGTGGTGATGGTCAAGCCCGCCCTGCCGTACCTCGATGTCATCGCCGCGGTCCGGGACCGGGTCGACATCCCGGTCGCCGCCTACCAGGTGTCCGGCGAGTACGCGATGGTCGAGGCGGCCGCCGCCAACGGCTGGATCGACCGGGAGCGCGTCATCCTGGAGAGCCTGACGTCGATCAAGCGCGCGGGCGCGCAGATCATCCTGACGTACTGGGCCACCGAGGCAGCCCACCTGCTGCGCCGACGGTACTAGCCTCTCAGCTGGTCCGGCTTACTCCTGGCCGCGATATGGTTGCCAGGTGGCAGAGCCTCGCACGGTGACCGTGCCCGTCGTCGTCGAACGCGACGAGGGCGGGGTGTGGTGCGCCCACGCCCAACTGCTGCCCGGCGTCGGTGCCCACGGCGAGGGTGCCACCGAGGAGGAGGCTCTCGACGACCTCCGCGAGGCGCTTATCGGCCTCATTGAGGAGTTCGGCGTCCCGCGGGAGTTGTCGATCACCGTGGCAGCCTGATGCCGCCGCTTCCCCTCCGTGAATGGAATCCGCATCGTGCGGGCGCTGGAGCGGCACGGGTTCAAGGTGGCCCGGGTCCGCGGCAGCCACCACATCCTGCGGCACGCGGACGGGCGTGGGACCACGGTCCCTGTGCACGGCGGCCGCGACGTTGCCCGGGGCACCCTGCGTGGCATTCTCAACGACGTCGGATTGACGATCGAACAGTTGGCTCCGTAAACCAGTCAGTCGCAGTCAGGTCCAGCGGATGATCGCTCCGGCGGCGCCGGCCGCTGCCAGCACCGCCAGGTAGGCCAGCACCAGGCGGACGTCCCGCAGGACGCAGGCGGACCGGCGCAGCCCCTGCCGGTGCGCCCGCAGATAGCCCGCGAACGCGAGCACCGCGAACGCCGCCACGGCGACCGGCCCGGCGATCCAGGTCAGCGCCGCCACCGTCGCGTACACGCACAGCCGAAGCGGATCGTGTGGGGCGGTCACGGCGACACCGCCCGGGGTAGCCGCTGGGCGGCCAGCTGTGGCCAGGCCTGGACGGCGCAGAACGGCGCGCACTGATCCCGCTGGTCCCGCCGCGTAGCCACGTGGATGCAGCACTGCGTCAGCCGTTCCTCGACCATCGTCGCCATGTCCATGAACGGCTTGACGGTGATCCGTTTGACCCGGTCGGCCAGCATGCGGCGCAGCCGCTCGTGACTGCCCGGCAGGGCCGAGGACGCCAGTGTGGCCAGCGTGCCGATGCCGAGGTCGCAGTTGGTGCAGATGTCACGCCACAACTCCCCGATCCGGGGGTGCGACAGCGACGACTGCTCGGACAGCAGCCCGAGCAGCGAGTCCTTGACCGCTTGCCGCAGGCTGGCGGGCAGGTCGGTGTCGGCGATCCGGTTGGCCACCAGATCGGGCGACAGTTCCAGCAGCTCCAGCAGTTTTCGGGTGCCGATCAGCGCGGTCAGCGAGCGCCACCGTCCGGTGTCGTCGCGCAGCAGGTAGCCCACTGAGCAGCAGTGCGGATGGGAGCAGGGCAGGGCGGTGAGGTCCCGCCAGGTGACCAGGTCGCCGGTCTGCGGGCCGAGCCGGGCCAGCACGCCGGTGTGGGTGAGTCGGTCGCGCCAGTCGATCGGCTCGGAACGGCCGGAACCGAACTGGGGCTGAATCGACACCCCGCCCACGTACGGGGTGTCCAGCGCCCGCTTGATCACCGGGCCGATCTGGTCCTCGTTGACCCCGAGCGCGGCCGTCATGGTCAACGTGGTGAAGATGCCCCGCTCGCTGAGCCGGTCGATCGCCTGGTCCTTGATCCGTCGCAGGTCGGCGCCGCGGTGCAGGCGGTGGGCCCGCTCGGTGACGCCGTCGTACTGCAGGTAGACCTCCAGCCGGTGGCGGTGGCGGGCCAGCAGGTCGAGCAGCGCGTCGTCGCGGGCGACGGCCAGGCCGTTGGTGTTGAGCAGGATCCGCACCACCGGCCGGGCCACGAGGTCGTCGAGCAGCTCGCGCAGTTGCGGGTGGAGGGTGGGTTCGCCGCCGGAGAGCATGAGTACGTCGAGCCGGCCGTCCTCCCGGGAGATCCGCGTGTCCACACTGGCCAGGAGGTCGGCCAGCGGGACGACCGACTCCTCGGCCGGTGACGAGTCCGCGAAGCAGGTGGGGCAGCGCAGGTTGCACGTGTCGGTGAGGTCGGTCAGCAGGATGCAGGTGTGCTGCGTCTGCATCTCGGGGAGCCCGTCCAGGTAACCCGCGGGGACGGGTGCGAAGTTGCCCGCCAGGTCCGGCTGGTGCCGCTTGGTGGGCGCCGTCCACCGTTCCAGGTATTCGAGGATCTCCGGGTCCTCGTCGTACAGGGTGCTGACCAGGCCGTGGCGGGGGCAGCCGCGTTCCAGCCAGACGCGGCCGTCGCGGACGGCCAGCCGGCCCGACAGCCGGGCCACCTCGGCGAGGTCCCGCAGGGGATTCTCGGCGTGGCAGTGCGGGCAGAAGGCGTTGACGTACCGGTGGATGCGGTCGCCGCGCAGCGGCATGCCGAGCGTGCTCATCGGACTTTCACTCTCCCGTTCAGCTTCCAGATCCGCCACGCCAGCAGCGGTGCGCAGCACAGCAGGAACCATTGCGGCCGGGTCAGCCCGTCGGCCACCACCTGGTTGCCGCGGACGAATTCGACCCCGAACCGGAAGATCGCGTATCCGGCGAGGTATCCGGTGAACAGCGCGTCCGGCCGGGTGACGCGATCGCGCAGCAGCACGAGCGCGCCCAGGGCGAGGAGGTGGAAGACGATTTCGTACGCGAACGAGGGGTGCAGTGGAACCCCGACCCGCGCGCCGGGGATGCGCGCGGCGGCCTCCGCGGTCAGCGTGATGCCCCAGCGGCCACCGGTCGGGGTGCCCGGCAGCTCGGTGAGCAGGCAACCGATCCGGCCCACCGCCATCCCGGCGGCTACGGCGGGGGCGAAGAGATCACCACTGTGTTCGGTGTAGCCGCACAGCCGTTTGGCGACGAGCACCCCGGCGTACGCGCCGAGCAGGCCGGACAGGATGCTGCGGTTGCCGTACAGCCATTGCTGGGCGAGGCCGGCGTTGTCGCCGAGTCGAAGATGCTGCAGCCACGTGCCGATCCTGGCGAAGACGGCTCCTCCGGTCAGCGCGCCCGCGACCAGGTACCAGAGGCGGGGGTCATGCCGTCCGCGCCGGTGCGTCTCGACGGCGAAGACGGCTGCCGCGACACCCAGACCGAGACCGGTGAAGATCTCATGTGTCTCGACCGGCACAGCACCTAATTGCACTTGCTAGATATAACCATCAAATAGGCATGAAATCGGGCATCCTGCCCAGGTGACACCGAACTGGGTGCCGAGTCACGCCGAGTTCAAGCACGGCGTCGAACAACGGATGTCGGCCATCCTCCGGGATTGCCCGGGCCTGATGGCAATTCCCCTCCCGCCGCCGCGGATCCGAGAGGAGGCCGCGCTCGCGCCGCCCACCGCGGGTAACCGGATCCGGGCGGGCGCCATTGCGGTCAACCTTCCGCCGGACCAGGTGTTCGCGGCGGCGGCCCTGCACTTCCAGCGCGCCGGCTACCAGGTCAACGACGCCATCGGCGTGGTCGGCCGCCTGCTGGTCGCCAGTGACGCGGCAGGGTACGCACTGACCCTGCGGCGGGAGGGCACCGAGCCCCCGATTCTGATCGTCGCGTCCCCACCCCTGGCCGGTGTCTCCACGTCGGCCCGGATCTGGCTCGGCGTCGCCGTGGGCGGGGCGGCCGGGTTCTTCGCCCCGTGCATCACGGGGCTCAGCCCGTTGTCCGACCTGCCGCACCTGGTCGGCCTGGAGGCGCCGTGGTTCGCCTGGGTGCCGTTCTTCGCCGTGGCCGTGCTGGGCTGCCTGCTGCATCCGGCATCCCGTGCGTTCGGCACCGGCCTGCTCATCGGTGGCTCGCTGGTCGGCATCACCATGGCCAGCATCTGCTCCGGGCTCGGCGTCGGTTAGGTGAAACGCGCCGGGGCCCGGCGGTGTCATGTCACCGCCGGGCCCCGGGCTTCGCTCGTTCAGCGAGCTAGTCGTCGTTGACGATGGTGCCGGTCGCGGTCGGGCCGGTCTGCCGGACCGAGGTGGAGATGCCCGCGACAGCCAGGGTGAGCTTCTCGTCCGGCTCACGGACGTCGTCCCCGCGTACGGTCACCGTGAAGCTCGTGGCGGTCTCACCCGCCGCGATGGTCCGGCAGCCCAGGTAGGGGTCGAAGTCCAGCAGCGGCCACGCGGTCTGCGGTCCGGCGATCGCGCACACCGTCAGCGGCTGGCTCATCGGCCGCGACAGCGTCACGGGGAACACCAGCGGCGTGGTCGTCCCCTTCGCCCCCTCGGTGACCCGGGCACCTGCCACGGACAGCGCCGGACGGGACTGGAACCGGATCACCTGCGGGTCGTGGTCGCTGGCGCCCCGCTTCGGGTTGTCCGGGTCGTGGCCGGACCAGTCCGCGTTGATGTGCGCGGCCCGAATCTGGATCAGGTCCGCGTACAGGGCGTCGGTGACGAACACGTGGTCCAGCGTCTGCGCCGACCCCTCGAAGTCGTACGAGTACGCGGCTGCCGGCACGTCCGCCGCCAGGTCGTCCCACAGGTTGTGCAGGCCGGCGGCGTACAGCGGGCCGAGCTGGTCGCCCGGGTTGGCGGGGACCGGGTCGTCGGGGCGGGGGAAGACGTTCAGGTCACCGCCGTACACGACCCGGGCGTGCGGGTGGGCCGCCTCGATCGCGGTGACCAGCGCCGCACCGTACGCGGCCTGCTCGGTGCGCTGCCCGACCCGGCCGTCCGGCCCGGACGAGTAGTGGTTGCTCATGGCCCAGATCTGGTAGTGATCGGCGGAGCCCGGCGCCGCCTTGACGTCGAACAGGCCGACCTGCGGGGCGCGGGTGTAGACGTTCGAGCCGTCCACCCCCGTGGACTTGTCCACGTCGGCGGGGAGCACCGCGTTGAGGGCCTTCGGGTTGGACACGTCGGTGTTGCCGGGCAGCGGGGCACCCCGGTACACGACCTTCGGGCTGGCGCCGAGGACGGCGTCGTCCGCCGCCGGTGTCGCCAGCGAGAGCCGGTCCGTGCGGTACAGGAACGCGGAGGTGATGCCACGGGCGTCCGCCCCGGTCCGGTCGAACGCCGCATCGTACGCGGGACCGCCCGCGGCCTTGACCGTCAGCGCCAGCTCCTGCAGAGTGTCCGGCCTGCCGTCCGCGTCGTTGGTGTCGCCGCAGGTCAACGCGCCGTCGGTCACCGTACAGATGTCCTGGTCCTCGGCCTCCTGGGCGAGGATCAGGTCGGGGCTGTGCAGGTCGTCGGTGATCTGACCGGCCAGCGCCCCCAGCCGCTTCTGGTACTCCTCGGCGCTCGCCGGGACGTAGTTGAAGGGCGGCTTGACTCCGGTGCAGCCCAGGTTCCCGGTGAAGTCGCAGCCGTCGAACGGGTCGTCGCGGAAGTCGTACAGGTTCTCCACGTTGAACGTGGCGACCGCGACCTCGCGGCTGCGCGTCGCGGCCTTGGGCGGGTGGTTCTTCGCCGGGTCCGGGCCGGATGCGAACGCGACCGCCGCGGGCTGGACGCTGTACTTGTTGAACGCGTAGTGGACGCCACCGATCGCGTCGCCGCTCACGGTGTCGAAAGTGCGTGCCGGGGGCAGCACCGCGGAAGCGTCGTTCGCGGCCGCCTTGACCCCCATGGGGCCGAGCAGGATGCGGTTTCCGTTGCCGTTGTCGACCGTGCCGGGCAGGTCGTCGAGCGGGTGCGCGTCGCGGAACACCCGCCGCGCGTACGGGTCCTCGCGCTTCATCAGCGGGTCGTCGCGGTCGATCGCCCAGGCCTCGGCGTCGTCGGTGCTGTCGTACACCTTGGTGCCGGAGACGAGCCCGGAGCCGGAGCGGACCCGCAGCTGCATGCCCTCGTGCCGCTCCCAGAACAGGTCGGCGGCCGCGGCGTCGGCGGGCGGGACGGCGTCGTCGACCTGCACCTCGGCGGGTACGTCGAGGCCGGTCGCCAGCGTGCTCACGTACTCCGCGCTGGACAGCTCGGTGAGGCTGAAGTACTCGCTCACCTTCGCCTTGACGACGATCTCGTCGCCCACCTTGGGGGCGTATCCGCCGATCAGGGTGGTGAAGGTCGACATGTAGACGAAGATGCCGTCGGAGGTGGTCGGGTCGCCATCGGTCGCGTCCTTGCGGCTCTGCAGGAAGAAGCCGTACTGCTTGGCGCCGGTGTCGGTGTGCGACAGCGCGAGCTGGGTGACGACGCCGCGGACCAGGTGCTTGGCGGAGCTGGTGCCGTTGCCCGACGGGGGCGCCAGCGGGGAGCGCTGCGTGCGCGGGCTGGTCGTCGTGCTGCCCTGGACCGCGCCGACGGTCAGGGGATCGTCGGCGGCGTGGGCCGCGCCGGGGAAAAGGGTGGTCGCCGAAACTATGGAAACAGCGATAATGGGCAATATGCGTCGGAAGCGCACGAAGCCTCCACTGGGGAGCTGAACATGGGTACGCCGACGGTAAAGCCCCAGGTCAGTCCTTGGGTTCTAAGGTCTGTACCAGTTGCGCAACATCGGCGCCATATTCATACCAGTCACGGTCCAGCTGGAAGCCCAACTCGGCGTTAACCTTGATCATCGATTCGTTGTGCCGCGCGTTCCAGGTCTGGACCTCCAGCAACCCCGGCTCGGCGGTCCGCAGCTCGAACAGCATGCGCGCCTTGATCGCCCGGTCGATGCCGTGCCCGCGGTGGGCGCGGACCACGATGGTGTCGTACTGGTCCGCCCGCTCCGGGTGCTGCGCCGGAACCACCACCTCGGTGAGACCCGCCACCACCCCGGTGGCCTCGTGCACCGCCAGCACGATGTACGGCTTCAGCCCCCGTTTGTGCAACGTCTGCAGGCTGTCGCGTAGCCGCTGCGGATCCGACGACCGGGGCGCCAGGTCCAGGTCGTTGTCGTCGTCCGGGGCCTCCTGCTTCGCCTGCGCGTACGCCTCCAGCAGCTCCTCCGGCGGGCCACCCGGGTGATACTCGATGCGGTAGCCGTGCGCGATGCCGTTGCTCATCGACCCCAGCGCCTCCCAGTCCACCTTGGAGAGGGTGAGGACGCTGCGGGTCTCCGCGTACTCGCGCTCGAAGCCGACGGACTCGTAGAACCCGATGGCCGGGGTGTCGCCGATCACCTCGACCCCGATGGACGAGAAGCCCTCCAGGTACGCGCGGCGCGCGGCCACCCCGACGAGCTGCCGTCCCAGACCGCGGCGGCGTAAGGCCGGATGGACCAGTACCTCCAGGACGCCGATGTCGCCCAGCAGCAGGATGCTGACGTGGCCGTACACCCGGCTCTCGCCCTCGGGGAGGCGGTCGTCCTCGGCCACCCAGCAGATCCGGCGCTCACCGGGCATCGTCTCGGCCAGATACTCCCTGACCTGCACGTCCTGCCACGGTGGATCGTCGGGGAGGTCCGCGGCCAGCACCGCGTTCAGCGTCTCCACGAGCGATCGGATCTCCCCCGGCGACGCGGCCCGGGGATCCCACTCACGCACCCTCACGCGTACAGCTTGCCGGTAAGGCGAGGCTCAGGGAAGGCCCACGGATGCATTCGTATGTGGTCCGTCACTGTCGGTTGACAACAATCGCCATTAGACGCGGCTTCGCTGGCCGTACGTGTTCGCCGCGTCGAAGACCTTCTGCGCGTACGGCCGCACCGCGTTGTACGACAGGATCGCATCCCACCACGCGTCCGCCTTGGACAGGTCCCGGCCGTTGCGGCACAGGTACGCCGCCGCGGTCAGCGCCGCGTCGTCGATGTCGTTCGGATCGGCGAGTCCGCTGTTGTCGGCGTCGACCGCGTTCTCCTTCCAGGTGGACGGGATGAACTGCAGCGGTCCGATCGCCCGGTCGTATGTCGCGTCCCCGTCGAGCACGCCCTGGTCGGTGTCCTTGATCAGCTGGCGGCCGCCCTTGCCGTCCAGCGGCAGCCCGTGGATCGGTGGCTGCACCGAACCGTCCGCGCCGAGCACCGCGCCGTGCGCGCTACCGTGCGCCGACTCCACTTCGGCGATCGCGGCCAGGGTCGTCCAGTTGAGGTGGCAGCTCGGCGTCGTCCGGGCCACCACCAGCTCCGCGTACCCGTACGCCTGCACGGCCACCACCGGGATGCCCACCCGGGTGCCCACCTGCTGCGCCCAGCCCGCCAGTGCGTCCGCCGGCCGGGCCCCCGTGACCACGGGAAACGCCGGCCCCGTGCTACTGGGCAGCGTGGCCACGCTGCCCGGGACGCCCGCCGGGACGCTCACGGACGGCACGGCGCCGCCCTGGTCGAGCGGGAACCCCGGGGTCGCGCTCGGCGACGGCGCCGCGGGCAGGGCCTTCGGCACCAGGTAGACGCCCGCCGTGCCGGCGGCACCCATGAGCAGCGCGGCGATGGCGGCGGGCAGGATGAGCCGGCCGCTGGGGCGCCGGGCCCAGGCGGAGGTACGGCGTCCGGCGGCGCGGGCAACCCGGACCGGGTTGGCGTGGCGCAGCACACGGGTGGCGCGGCCCTTGGAGGCGGCCGCCACGGCGGCGGCGGTGGGCGGATCGCCCGCGTCACCCGGCGCCTTGTCGCCGGTGGCCTGGTCTGCCGTTCCGCCCTTCGCCTCGGCCGAGTCGATCTTCGCGGCCGGTCTGTCCTTGTTCCCGGCTGGCTCGCCCTTGTTCCCGGCCGGCTCGCCCTTGTTCGCGGCTGGCTCGCCCTTGTTCGCGGCCGGCTCGTCGTCATCGCGAGCCGGTTCGTCGTTCCCGGCGACCTTGTCGGCGGCTTCGCCGGGAGTGTCGCTATTGCCGGAAACGGCGGGGTCTGGGGGTGTGGTGCCGTCCGCTTTGGCGAACGCCGCACCGTCAGCGGGCTTGACCGGGCCATCGGCGCCACGGTCGCCTAGGCCGGTCCGGAGCTTGTCGCCGACCGGGCCGGGGCGGGGCGTATCGGGCTCGGCCCCGGTGAGGCCCGGGACGGGATCGCTCGGGGCGGCTCCGGAGCTGCCCACGGGCCCGCCCCGATGCGGCGCGGGCGGCCGCGTTTGCGGCGTGCCCGATCGCTTCTTCTTCCCGTCCCCCACGCCACGACCCTACCTGGCGGTGGCCTCGCCCGACGGTCCCTGTACGCAGGCTGTGGACGGGGAGGCGGGAGGGCGTACCCACCCAATACGCTGTGCGGATGCCGCGCTACGACTACCGCTGCCGCTCCTGCGGTGACACGTTCGAGGTGACCCGCCCGATGCGGGAGGCGTCCGCCCCGACCACCTGCCCCCAGGGCCACACCGACACGGTGAAGCTGCTGTCCACGGTTGCCGTGACCGGGCGCGGTGGCGCCCCTTCGGCGCCAGCCGGTGGCGGGGGCTGCTGCGGTGGCGGCGGCTGCTGCTGACACCAGACCAAAGGCCAGGGCCGGGGCCGTCTCGTCCCCCCTCCCCGGCCGGACTGGCGTCCGCCCCGGCCTTGCCATCATCCGGACCACGGCGGTCCGCCCGCATCCGGACCACAGCCACCCCGCCCACATCCGGACGACAGCCACCCCGCCCACATTCGGACGACGGCCACCCGGCCCGCATCCGGACCACGCCGTCCGCTCGCTGCTCGACCGGGTGATCCTGGTCTGGTCGGAACCGGCTCGACGGTGATCGCCCGAGGCGGGTGTCCGTCGTGGACAGACGGCGACGGTTCCGCTGCGGCTACGGCGAAAATGGACGATCGGCACGTATCGCGGTCCCCCTGAACCACAGCAACACCATCGGGGTACGCCTGCGTGAGTGTGTTCAATGTCGCCCCCGGCCACAGCCGACCGGATTCGCCGCAACCGGAAGCGGTTCACCTCGTTACGTCACGCGAAGTGCCACCCGTAATCGTCGATGATTTCCCCGGGGTGTCGCCCATAAGAGGCCGACATCGCGGGTCGGATGGTTACCGATCGTTTTTACGATGTGCCGTGTCAGCGTGGCGCGTGCACCATGACATTGACATCCCGGAGGGGGCGGAGGTTCACACCGTGTCGGGACGGACCGAGCTGCCAAGCGGGCTGGTGACCTTCATGTTCACCGACATCGAGGGCTCGACCCGGCTCGCGCGGATGCTCGCGGAGGCATACGGGGCCGTCCTCCATGCGCACCGCGAGGTGATCCGGGCGGTGCTGCACGACTTCGGGGGCGCGGAGCTTTTCACGGAGGGTGACTCGTTCTTCGTGGCCTTCGGCAACGCCGCGGTGGCCGTGACGGCGTGCGTCGCGATGCAGCGGGCGCTGGCCGCGCACGGCTGGCCCGGCCCCGACGTGATGCCCCGGGTGCGTATCGGACTGCACACGGGCCGGGCCACTCCGGTCGGTGGCGAGTACACCAGCGCCGAGGTGCACCGTGCCGCCCGGGTCGCCGCGGCCGCGCACGGCGGCCAGGTGCTCTGCTCGGAGGCGACCGTCCGCGCCGCGACCGCCCAGCCCCCGGCCGGTGCGGCGCCGCACCCGATGGAGGGCGTCGACCTGCTGGACCTGGGTCTGTATCACCTGCGCGGTTTCGACGACCCGGAGCGGATCTTCCAGGTCGCGGCGCCCGGACTGGAACGCAGCTTCCCCCGCCCGCGCACCCCGGGAGCGGCGCGCCACAACCTGCCCGCGCCGCTGACCACGTTCGTCGGGCGGCGTGCGGAGCTGGCCGAGCTCACCGCCCTGGTCGGCAAGCATCGCCTGGTCACGGTCGTCGGTGGCGGTGGTGCCGGCAAGTCGCGGCTGGCGCTGGCAGCCGCCGAACAACTGCTGCCGGGGTATCCGGACGGCGTCTGGGTGGTCGACGTCGCCGCCGGCACCGATGACCTGCCGGTGGCGGTGGCCCGCGCGCTGGGGGTACGCGCCGAGCCGGACCGGCGTCTCATCGAGACGATCGTGGACCGCTGCGCCCACCGCCGCCTGCTGCTGCTGGTGGACACCTGCGACGCGGCTCCCGCCGCGGTCCGGTCGGCCGTACGTCATCTGCTGGCCGGCTGCCCCGGGCTCCGGGTGCTCGCGACCGGCCGTCAGCCCGTCGGCGTCCACGGTGAACTGGCCTGGCGGATCCCGCCGCTGGCCCCGGCCGACGCCTTCACCCTGCTCGGTGAGCGCGCCGCGGCGGCGCGCGGCGGCCAGCGGGTGCCGCCGCGCGAGGACGCGGATCTGGTCCGGGTCGCGTCCCGGCTGGAAGGGCTTCCCCTTGCCCTGGAACTGGCCGCGCAGCGGCTCCAGTTGCTGTCGGCGGCGCAGCTGGCCAGCCGGCTGGACGACCCGCTGACCGCCCTGGACGCGGGCCGCGAGGACACCGCTGGCGTCATCGGAGCCGACTGCCGGATCAGTGAGGCGGCCGAGCGCCACAACAGCCTGACCCGGACCGTGGACTGGTCGTACCGCCGGCTGGGGGAGCGGGCCGCCCGCCTGCTGGAGCGGCTGGCGGTCTTCGCCGGGCCGGTCGAACTGGCGGCGGTCGAGTGGTGCGACGACGAGGCGCTCGGCGCGCTGTCGGAACTGACCACCGCGTCCCTGATCGAGGTGGTGCCGGGCCCGCGCTACCGGATGCCCGAGCAGGTCCGGGGGTACGCGATGCGCAGGCTCGTGGCCGCGGGCGAGGAGCGGGCGGTGCGGGAGCGGCACGTCGGCTGGGCGTTGCACGTCCTCGACGCGATGGCGGTCGACGCCGACGGCGAGCCGCGCACGGTGTCCCTGACGGAGCTGGCCCCGTACGTGGGGGAGTGGCAGGCGGCGCTGCGCTGGGTGGTCGGCAACGGCAGCGTCCGGGCCGGGCTGCGCCTGGCCGCCGCCCTCGACCCCTGGTGGCGGGAGTACGGCGGCGCCCGCGACGGCCGGGATCTGCTGTTCCGCCTGTACGGTCGGCTGTCCGAGGAGGATGTGACCCCCGCCGAGCTGGCCGGGGTGTACCTGGTGCACGCCGGCCTCGCCGAGGACCCGGACGAGCAGACCCGTTTCCTGCACCGGGCCGAGTTGGTCGCCCACACCGCCGACCTGCCGGTGCTGGTCCTCGCGGCGATGGTCGGCCGGCGGGTGAACCTGCTGCGGGACAAGCGTTTCGCCGACGCGGAGCGGCTGTGCCGGGAGGTGATCGCGCACGCCGAGCGGTGCCACGTGGCCGGGGCGGCATTGCCGGCCGTGCTGACCCTCGCCGAGTTGCTCTGGCGTAGAGGATCGCTGGACGAGGCCGCCGAGTTGCTCGGGGCCGCGCGCCAGGCCGAGGCGGGCCGGCCCGGCGACCG
This sequence comes from Krasilnikovia cinnamomea, assembly GCF_004217545.1. Classification (NCBI taxonomy): domain Bacteria; kingdom Bacillati; phylum Actinomycetota; class Actinomycetes; order Micromonosporales; family Micromonosporaceae; genus Krasilnikovia; species Krasilnikovia cinnamomea. The sequence goes on along the minus strand of NZ_SHKY01000001.1, from coordinate 2,397,765 downwards.
GGGCCGCCGTACCGTCGACTGGCTTCTGGGGATGGTGGCCCTGCGCCGGGGCGACCTGGTCGCCGCGCACGACCACCTCGTGGTCGCCCTGCGGTCGCGGCTGCGGCACGGCTTCCGGGGCGCGGCCGCGGACGCGGTCGCCGCGATCGCGGTCCGGTGTGCGCTCGGCGGCGACGCCGCTACGGCGGCGGTGCTGTTCGGGGGTGCCGAGTCGGTACGTGGCGAGCGGCGGGCCGAGGTGTTCGGCGGGTTCTGGTCGGCGCAGCAGGCGGGGGTGCGGGCGACGCTGGGCGACGGCGCGTTCGACGCGGCGTACGCCGACGGCGCGCAACTGGGCTTCGACCGGATCGTGGCGATGGCGCTGGCCGTGGAGCACCCGGACCTGGAGCAGGGCTCGGCCCGCTTCGCACCGACCCTGCACTGAGGCCTCGACCTCCCTGAGGCTCGGCGCAAAGGGGCGGCCCGCAACCGGCGGGGGGAACCGGCTGCGGACCGCGCTCGGGGTGGGCGCTCAGCCCGCGTGGGCCTTGAGCTGCGCCGCCCGTTCGAGGTCGGCGCGCTGCACCGCGTCGAGCGAACCGAAGATGTGCACCGCCTGGTAGTACGTCCAGGCGAGGCTGTAGCAGGCCGGCTGCAGCGCGGCGCTGTAGGTGGCGCACTTGCGCTTGAGGTCGGCGTAGAACATGGAGTCGACCCGGTCCTTATTGGCCGGGAACTGTCCGATCGCCTTGTAGTTGCGGTAGCCGAAGTCGTGGTGCCAGCAGGCGAGGGCGAAGTCGAAGCCGAGCGGGTTGTCGGGGCTCGACGAGCAGTAGTCGGTGGACCAGTCGAAGTGGTATTCGGCCCAGCGTCCCTGGTCGACGCGGGCGGCGTTCCAGGCGTTGGTGCTGGCGGTGGTCGTTTGGGTCCAGGAGGAGAGCACGGCCGGCTTGTCGGCGGGGATGGCGGCGTGCGCGGCGGCGGCGGGGACGAGCAGGGCCAGCGACGACAGGGCGACGACGAGGGTACGGCGGGCGGACCGGAGCATCGGGGACCTCCAGCGGGGGCGGCCCCTCGTGAGGGCCGGTGACCCTCAGTGTTCGAAAGATTGCAGAATTAATACAAACATGTGAATGGTTTCTGCTGGAGTGCGCCGAAGGCATCGCTGGGTATTCCGTACCGTCGCCGATTGTGATGTCCTGAAATTTCGTGGTGCCATCCAAGTGGCCCGCTGGGCCCGGTACCAGCACCGCGCCGGTTATCGTGATCGTGTGCAGGCGGGCGTACCGTGATCCACCTTCCCCTGGTCCGGCAGGGGCCCTTGCGCGCGCTCAGCATCCGGGCGGCCGCGGCCCTGTTGCTTGTCCTGCTGACCGTCGGCATGGTCTACGCCGACCGCGACGGCTACCGCGACGTCAACGAGGACGGCCTCTCGCTGCTCGACTGCTTCTACTACGCGGTCGTATCGCTCTCCACGACCGGCTACGGCGACATCACGCCGTACACCCCGCACGCGCGGCTGGTGAACATCATGTTCATCACGCCCGCCCGGGTGCTGTTCCTGATCATCCTGGTCGGCACGACCCTCGAGGTCCTCACCGAGCAGTACCGGAAGAACCTTCGGGTCACCAGGTGGAGGCGCAAGTTGAAGGACCACGTCATCGTCTGCGGCTACGGCACCAAGGGACGTTCGGCCGTCACGGCCCTGCTCGAGAACGGCCTCGACAAGTCCCGCATCGTCGTCGTCGAGAACCGCGACGTCGCACTGCGCCACGCCGCCACGGACGGCCTCGTCGCCATCGAGGGCAACGCGACCCGCTCCTCAGTGCTCAACGAGGCCCACGTCAAGAGCTGCAAGGCGGTCATCATCGCCACGGACACCGACGAGGCGTCGGTGCTCATCTCCCTGACCGTGCGCCAGTTGACCGGCGGCCAGGTACGGATCATCGCCGCGGTCCGCGAGCAGGAGAACGCCGCCCTGCTCAAGCAGAGCGGCGCCCACCACGTCATCGTGTCGTCGTCCACCGCGGGCCGGCTGCTCGGCCTGACCACCACCGCGCCGCCGCTGATCGACGTCGTGGAGGACCTGCTCACCCCCGGTCAGGGCATGGCGCTGGCGATGCGTGCCGCGGAACGCAACGAGGTCGGCCGCAAGCCGCGCGAGCTGGACACGCTCGTGGTGGCGCTGATCCGGCGGGGCAAGGTGGTGCCGCTGGGCGGGGAGGCCGCCGTCGCGATCGAGACCGGCGACATGCTGGTCTACATCCGCAGCGAGGACGCCCCGGCCAACGGCGTCGTGGTCTGAGGGGTCAGAGGATCGCCCAGGTGTCCCCGCTGTGCAGCAGGTCGGTCAGCATCTGCTCCGGTGTGCCGGTGGATCCCGCCGTGGCGTCCGTGAGCTGCTTGGCGAGCAGCTCGTCGTAGGACGGGCGCTCGACCGCGCGGAACACCCCGATCGGCGTGGTGTTCAGGTCGGAGCCGGACAGCCGGGACAGCGCGAACGCGTACGCGGGCTCGGCCACGGTCGCGTCGTGCACCACGGGCCGCTCGTCGCCCAGCCCGGCGGTCTCGCGTACCTGAAGCCCGAAGCCGCCCGCCGGATGCACCACGGAGAACTGGCCCTGCGAGCCGAACGTGATCGGCTGACCCTGTTCCAGGCGGATCAGGTGGTCGTCCCGGGTCTCCGGATCCTTGATCAGCTCGAACGCGCCGTCGTTGAAGATGTTGCAGTTCTGGTAGATCTCCACGAACGCCGAGCCCTTGTGCTCGGCCGCCGCCCGCAGCACCGACTGCAGGTGCTTGCGGTCGGAGTCGATCGTGCGGGCCACGAACGTCGCCTCGGCGCCCAGCGCCAGCGAGAGCGGATTGAACGGCGAGTCCGCCGACCCGGCCGGGGTCGACTTGGTGATCTTGCCGAGCTCGGAGGTGGGCGAGTACTGCCCCTTGGTCAGGCCGTAGATCCGGTTGTTGAACAGCAGGATCTTCAGGTTCACGTTGCGGCGCAGTGCGTGGATCAGGTGGTTGCCGCCGATCGACAGCGCGTCGCCGTCGCCGGTCACCACCCACACCGACAGGTCCGGGCGGGAGGAGGACAGGCCGGTCGCGATCGCGGGGGCGCGGCCGTGGATCGAGTGCATCCCGTACGTGTTCATGTAGTACGGGAAGCGCGACGAGCAGCCGATGCCCGAGACGAAGACGATGTTCTCCCGGGCGATGCCCAGCTCGGGCATGAAGCCCTGCACCGCGGCCAGGATCGCGTAGTCACCGCAGCCCGGGCACCAGCGGACCTCCTGGTCCGACTTGAAGTCCTTCGCGGTGAGCTGCAGCGGGGTACGCCCCGCGGGGATGGTTGGGCTAGCCATTCTTGACCACGTCCTCGAGCATGTGCTCCAGCGTCGCGGCCGTGAACGGCAGGCCGCTGACCTGGTTGAAGGGAACCGCGTCGACCAGGTACCTCGCCCGGATGACGTGGGCGAGCTGGCCCAGATTCATCTCCGGAATCACCACCTTGTCGTACGACTTCAGCACCGTGCCCAGGTTGGCGGGCAGTGGGCTGAGGTGCCGCAGGTGCGCCTGGGCGATGGGCAGGCCGCGGTGGCGCAGGGCCCGGCAGGCGGCGCCGATCGGCCCGTACGTGGAGCCCCAGCCGAGCACCAGCACCCGGGCGTTGTCGTCCGGGTCCTCGACCGCGACGTCGGGCACCTCGATGGCCTCGATCCGGGCGGCCCGGGTACGCACCATGAAGTCGTGGTTCGCCGGGTCGTACGAGATGTCGCCGGTCCGGTCCGCCTTCTCCAGACCGCCGATGCGGTGCTCCAGCCCCGCGGTGCCGGGCACCGCCCACGGCCGGGCCAGCGTCTCCGGGTCCCGCAGGTACGGCAGGAACTTGCCGTCCTCGCCGTTAGGCTCGGTTGCGAACTCGACGCTCAGGTCCGGCAGCTCGGCGACGTCGGGCAGCAGCCACGGCTCGGAGCCGTTCGCCACGTAGTTGTCCGAGAGCAGGATGACCGGGGTCCGGTAGGTCAGGGCGATCCGGGCGGCCTCCAGCGCGGCGTGGAAGCAGTCGGACGGCGACTTCGGGGCGATCACCGCGAGCGGAGCCTCGCCGTGGCGGCCGTACAGGGCCATGTTGAGGTCGGCCTGCTCGGTCTTGGTCGGCATGCCGGTGGACGGCCCGGCGCGCTGCACGTCGACGATCACCAGCGGCAGCTCCAGCGCGATGGCCAGGGAGATCGTCTCGCCCTTGAGCGCCACGCCGGGGCCCGAGGTGGTGGTGACACCCAGCGCCCCACCGTACGAGGCGCCCAGGGCCGCACCGACCGCGGCGATCTCGTCCTCGGCCTGCATCGTCGTGATGCCGAACCGCTTGTGCTTGCTCAGCTCGTGCAGGATGTCCGAGGCCGGGGTGATCGGGTACGCGCCGAGGAACAGCGGCAGCTTCGACCGCACACTCGCGGCGACCAGCCCGAGCGCCAGCGCCGCGTTGCCGGTGATGTTCCGGTACGTGCCGGGCACCATCCGGGCCGGCTTGACCTCGTAGCGGACCGAGAAGTCCTCGGTCGTCTCGCCGAAGTTCCAGCCCGCCCGGAACGCCGCGATGTTCGCCGCGACCAGGTCGGGGCGCTTGGCGAACTTGCGTTCCAGGAAGCGCAGCGTCGAGGAGTACGGCCGGGAGTACATCCACGAGAGCAGGCCCAGGGCGAACATGTTCTTCGCGCGCTCGGCGTCCTTCTTCGGCACGTTCAGCTCGGCCAGGGCGCCGACCGTCATGGAGGTCAGCCCCACCGGGTGCACCGCGTAGCCGTCGAGGGAGCCGTCGTCGAGGGGGCTCACCGCGTACCCCACCTTGGCGAGGTTGCGCTTGGTGAACTCGTCGGTGTTGACGATGATGTCCGCGCCCGCGGGCAGGTCGCTCAGGTTGGCCTTGAGCGCCGCCGGGTTCATCGCGACGAGCACGTTGGGCGCGTCGCCGGGGGTCAGGATGTCGTAGTCCGCGAAGTGCACCTGGAAGCTCGACACGCCCGGCAGCGTGCCGGCTGGAGCACGGATCTCCGCGGGGAAGTTCGGCAACGTGGAGATGTCGTTGCCGAGTTGGGCAGTCTCGGAGGTGAATCGGTCACCCGTGAGCTGCATGCCGTCGCCAGAGTCCCCCGCAAATCGGATCACCACCCGATCGAGCCGCTCGACCCGTTTGGTCGCTGTGTCGATCTCGCTGGTGACCTCGCTCTGCTCGGCCACGATAAACCTCCTGATGGAGCGTGCCGGCGGGTGTGCGCGTCGATGAGCCGGCCCGCAAATCTGTCAGTTACAGCCTACGTCGGTGCTCCTTACCCATTCCGGGCGGGAGGCTGTCCGGTCGCGGACCGTTGACCACAGTAGCCAGGCAAGGCACACCTGAACCAATCGGTTCCATCCCGTGGCGCGTCGGGCCGCGGGTTGGCGTATCCTGCCGGCCCCCGCCCCGCTCGGTACGCCCGGCCACGCGCGTGTTCGCTAGGCTGCGGCCGTGGACGGCTACCTGGGTTCCTACGCCACGCTGGGCCTGGTGATGGCGGCGGGCGTGCTGGTCTTCGTGGGCGCGTTCGGCGCGAACCGGCTGCTGCGCCCGGCCCGGCCGGCCGAGCCGGCGGGCAAGCGCATCGCGTACGAGTGCGGCATCGACCCGGTCGGCGGCGACTGGGCACAGGCCCAGATCCGTTACTACGTGTACGCGTACCTGTACGTGTTGTTCGCGGTCGAGGCGGTCTTCCTCTTCCCGTGGGCGGTGGTCTTCGACCGCCCCGGCTTCGGGCTCGTCAGCGTCGTGGAGATGGGCATCTTCGTGGCCGTGCTGGCGCTGGGCATTCTCTACGCCTGGCGCAAGAAGATCCTGACCTGGACCTGACGCTCGCCGATCCGGTGATCGTCCGGCCCGCGTGGCGGACGGGCCGGGGTGGCGGGCTCGCCACGCTCAGCGGCTCGTGCCAACATCGTGCGCATGGGTCAGCTTCTGCTCTTCATCGTCGTGGCTCTGGTCGTCGCGGCGATCGTGTTCGGGGTGACCGTGATGGTGAGCGGCGGTGACCCCGGGCTGACCCGCGTGGAGCCGGACGGCCGGGCCGTGCCGCTGCCCAGCGACCGCCCGCTCGGCGAGGACGACATCATTCAGACCAGGTTCGACACCGCCGTGCGCGGGTACCGCATGTCGCAGGTCGACCAGGCCCTGCAGCGGGCCGCATACGACGTCGGGTACAAGAGCGAGCTGATCGGGGTGCTGGAGGCCGAGGTGCAGGCGCTACGGGAGGGCCGGATCGCCGACGCGGACGTGCTGCGCCGCGCGCGCGAGGCCGCGGTCGCACCGGCCGCCGAGCCGGGGCCCGCCGACGAGGGCCCGACGCCCGCGCAGGTCCCGGTCGGGGAGGACACGGTCCACGGCGCGGTAGCGGCTCCCGCAGCCGCGGCTGTGTCCGGGACCGCTGGTGACGCTGGGGCTCGTGGTGATGCTGGGGCTCGTGGTGATGCTGGGCCTGCCGGTGCCGGGCTCGCTGGTGCCGGGCTCATCGGTGCCGAGGCCGGGGTCGGGGTCGGCGGGGAGGGCGGTGCGGAGGCGCACCAGGATCGTCACGCCGTCGAGGATCCCCAGGCCGTGGTGGCGGGGCTGCCGCCCGACGCCGTCCTGCCGCATCCCGCCCCGCCGCACGGCACCGGCAGCGAGGCGCCGGTGGAGCGCCGGTGAGCTCCCCGGACCCGGTCCAGAACTACGGTGACGCCGCCCGGCCGGGCGCCGGGGAGATGACCGCCACGGTGATCGTCGACGCGCCCGCCGCACAGGTCTTCGCCGCGTTCCTGGACTGGGAGAGCCAGTCGCTCTGGATCCCGTTCACCACGGTCCGCGTGGTCGAGGGTGACGGCGGCGAGGGCAGCCTGGTCGAGGCGGTCACCGCCCTCGGCCCGGCCGTGCTGCGCGACGAACTGCGGGTCGTGCGGGTGGACGCGCCGTACGAGGTGCGGGTCGTGCACTGCGGCAAGGTGCTGCGCGGGCCCGGCTCGATGCGGTGCACGCCGATGGCGGGCGGGCGTACGCAGGTCGTGATGCACGAATGGTTCCACCTGCCCGGCGGCGCCGCCGGGCGGCTGGCCTGGCCGGTGCTCTGGCCGGGCTCGAAGCTGGGCTTCACGGGTGTGCTGAAGAAGTTCGCCCGGTTGGTCGAGCAGGGTGCCCTGCCGCGACCGGCGTGATCCGACCCTGCTGCGAAATGTCGGTGCCGCGCCGTACCGTCGCGCCCATGACGGACGCTTCGAACCGGACCGCCGCGCCCCTCGCGGACGGGCTCGTGCTGGGTGCCGACGGCCACCCCCGCTGTGCCTGGGGTGCCAGCGCCGCGGAATACGTCGCCTACCACGACCAGGAGTGGGGGCGGCCGGTGCGCGGCGACGACGCCCTCTTCGAGCGGATGAGCCTGGAGGCGTTCCAGTCCGGGTTGTCCTGGCTCACCATCCTGCGCAAGCGTGAGGCGTTCCGGCGGGCGTTCGACGGCTTCGCCATCGCCGTGGTGGCGGGGTACACGGAGGCGGACGCGGCCCGCCTGCTGTCCGACGCGGGCATCGTGCGTAACCGGATGAAGATCGAGGCCACCGTGCACAACGCCCGGGTCGCCGCGGAGCTGGCGGGCGGTCTGGCCGCGCTGCTGTGGTCGTTCGCGCCCCCGTCGCGCCGCCCGCGGCCGGTCACCCGCGCCGACGTGCCCGCCACCACCGTGGAGTCCACCGCGATGGCCCGGGAGCTGAAGCGGCGTGGCTTCCGCTTCGTCGGTCCGACCACGGCGTACGCGCTGATGCAGGCCACCGGGATGGTCGACGACCACCTGGCCGGGTGCCACGTCCGCTGATCCGTGGCCGTGATGTGATGGTGCGCATGGCGCACTGGGCGGTGATCATCCCGGCGGACACGTGGGCGACCGAGCGGCTGTTCCACCACGACACCCTGACCGTGGCCGGATCGCCCCGGGCTCAACCGGGCCAGGGCGACGAGGTGCTGCTCCTCGCGGGCGGCGACCAGCCGGTGGTGGTGGCGTTGGGGTCGGTCGCGAAGGAGTCCGGCGACCAGGTGGTGATCGCGTACCGGCGGCGGGCCTTCGACGAGCCGGTCCCGGCTACGGGGCTGAGTCTCGACGCCGCGGTGACCGAGGTCGACGAGGAGCGGTTCCGTCAGGTGGCGGCCCGCCTCGGCGGCGACCGCGACCAGCGCACGTGGCTGGTCAGTGTGGACCTGCCGATCGAGGCGACCACTCCCGCCGAGGCGGTCCGGCAGTTCTGGTCGTACGTGCGGGAGCTGGGCCCGGCCGAGCTGCCCGCGTTCGTGTCGCCGACCAATGACGAACTCGCGATGCAGGCGTTCGTGCTGGGCGAGGAGGCCAACCTCGACCCGGAGGAGGACGACGAGGACTGACGCGGCCGCCCTGTCCGCCGCGCGGTCCGCTCGGACGGCGCGATCGCGTTGAGCGACGCAGGAGAACTTCCGGCTGATGCGGGCGGCGTCGCACGCACGCGACGGCCCCGGAACGCCGTGTCCCGGGGCCGTGCGGTGCGCGTGCGGATCGCGCCGGGGTTGCCAGCCGCAGCGTGCGCGGCCGCGGCTTCGTGGGTCAGCCGCCGAGGCTGGACGCGGCCGACTGGATCGCCGAGGCGAAGTAGCTGACCTGCGTGTACACGCCGGGCTTGTTGGGCCGGGCGCAGCCCTCGCCCCAGCTCACGATGCCGACCTGGATCCAGGCGTTGGCGGCGTCGCGGCGGAACATCGGGCCGCCCGAGTCGCCCTGGCAGGTGTCCACGCCGCCCTGGACGAGGCCCGCGCAGATCTCGTCACTCGGGATGACCTCGCCGTCGTACATCGCGCTGGAGTTGCAGGTGGCGTCGTCCACGAACGGCACGGTCGCCTTGAGCAGGTACCGCTGCTGCGCGCCGCCCTCGCGTGCGGCGCCCCAGCCCGCGACGGTGAAGGTGCCCGTGTCGTACGTCGTGTTCGTGGCGATCGGCAGCGTGGCCAGGCCCGTGACGGGGCTGGACAGCCGGATCAGCGCCCAGTCCTTGCCGCTGCCGTTGTAGCCGGGCGCCCGGTACACGTAGTTGGACTTGCGAGTGATCTTGCTGGACGAGTTCAGGTCGACGACGCCCATCGTGGCGGTGATGCTCGTGTTCGTGCCGGTCCGGCTCACACAGTGGGCCGCGGTCAGCACGATGGTCGGGCTGTAGAGGGCGCCGCCGCAGCCCATCGACAGGCGGACCATGAACGGGAACTCACCCTGCGCGGCCTGACTGCCGCCGACCACCGACGGGCTCACGATGCCGTCGCCCGAGGCGGGGGACGCGCCCGCGGGCGCCGCCTGCAGTACCGTCCCCATCGCGGCTGCGGTGAGCGCCGCCGCCGCACCGCCCAGAATCCTGCGCCAGCTTGCCATCCGGTCCTCCCCACCCCGACGGTGCGCCGGTCGCGCCCGCCGTCTTCGATTGCGGAGAATCGTAGGCATTCACATTGTTAAATGTCTCTATCTCAATTGACTCATATCGCGGGCTGATGATCATGAGGCCACGGCGGTACGTACGCCGTGGCCCCACGAACGTCACCGCCTCAGCGGCCCTGGAACACCGGCCTCTGCTTGGCCACGAAGGCGGCCACCGCGTCCCGGTGATCCGCGGTCCCGCCGCAGATCGCCTGCGCCTGCGCCTCGGCGGCCAGCGCGTCCGAAAGCGTCCCGGCGTCGGCGATGGACAGCTCCCTCTTGATCGCGCCGTACGCGACCGTCGGCCCCGCCGCCAGCCGCGCGGCCAGCTCCTGGGCCACCGGCAGCACCTGGTCGTCGTCGTCGAGCAGGCGGCTGAGCAGGCCCAGTTCGGCGCACCGCTCCGCGCGCACCGGCTCGGCCAGCAGCAGCAGCTCCAGCGCCCGGGCGTGCCCGACGATGCGCGGCAGCGACCAGCTGATCCCGGTGTCGCCCGCCAGCCCGACGTTCGCGAACGCCATCAGGAACGTGGTGCGCGGGCCGCCGATGCGGAAGTCCGCCAGCAGCGCCAGCGAGGCACCCGCCCCGGCGGCCGTGCCCCGTACGGCGGCGACCACCGGCTTGGGCAGGCTGGCCAGCCGCTGGGCGATCGGGTTGTAGTGGGCGCGCACCGTGTCCAGGTCGGTGGAGCCGGAGGACAGGGTCCCCGCGTGCTCGCGCAGGTCCTGACCGACACAGAAGGCGTTGCCCGCACCGGCCAGCACGACGGCCCGGCAGGACTTGTCGGTCTCCAGCGCGGCGAGGGTGTCCCGCAGCGCCTCCTTGAGATCGACGTCGAGGGCGTTCATCGCGTCGGGCCGGTTGAGCGTCAGGGTGACGACCGCATCGGTGCGGTCGACGAGCAGCGAGTCCGTCATGGCAGAGAGAATCCCACAACCGCGGACGGATCAGGACCGGCGTGTGACCGAAGCATCGAGGCAGCGCTCCACGAACCGGTCGGCGGCGGGGCGCAGACGGCCGGCGTGCCGGTCGAAGAAGTGCGCCGCGCTGGTGCCGGGCCAGTGCTCCGGCAGCAGCGACGGGGGCAGCTGCGGGTCGTGGAAGAGGAACGAGCGCCAGGCATGTACGAGCTGGAACCGGGTCGCGTAGGCCTCCTCATCGGAGCTGCGGGCGGTCACCCCGGCCACCAACGGACGGTAGGTGGCCACGAACTCCTCGTAGGCACGCCCGATCTCGGTCAGGTTCCACGCCCGCCCCACCACCTGCGCCGCGCCCGGTGACCCGGCGGCGTGGCAGGCGCTGAACCGCTCGTACTCGATGGCGGCCTCCGTCAGCACCACGTCGATCTCCTCCGCCGGGCGGGGGGCGACCCACGCGTGGTCGTCCACCATGCCGTAGCCGAGGAAGGACAGCCGCGCCGCGTCGCGCCGAGACACCGGGGAGCGCAGCAGGACCAGGTCGAACCGGCCGTCCCAGGAGACCCGGTGGGTGCGGTAGATGCGGGCGGATGCCTCGTCGAGGCGCCGTGCGGCCTTCGGGGTGAGCAGGTAGCCCGGGCCGGAGACCAGCCGCATGGGGTGCAACCAGCCCTGACGTACCATTCGGGACACTGCGGTGCGCACCGCGGGCGGTGCGATGCCCAGCGGCGCGAGCAGCTTGACGAGGGCGGCCACCGGGGCACGTCCGCCCCGCGGACGAAGGTAGTCGCCGTACAGGTCGAAGAGGGCCGACCGCGCCTGCATGACCGCACATTGTGACAGCACCGAAGGCGATATGCTAGACGCTGTCACATCGGTCCGGGCTGAGTTTGGGATCGCCGGGGTTCATCAGGGAAAATGTTTGATCGGCACGGTGGGCCAGGCGGCGTCTACGGCGCGGCGTGACCCACGGGCTGCGGTCTCGGGTCGGTCCGGCGGGGGCGACTCCGCCGCCGGTCGGAAACGAGGTATGGCGTCGCGTGGGGCTGAGCACGCGGCGTTGACGAAGTGGCTGTGGGGAGACCCACCGACCCTGATGTAGGTCTGAGGGGAGACAAGATGGCGGCGATGAAGCCGCGGACGGGCGATGGTCCGCTGGAGGTCACCAAGGAGGGGCGTGGCATCGTCATGCGCGTCCCGCTGGAAGGTGGTGGCCGTCTCGTCGTTGAGATGACTCCGGACGAGGCCAACGCGCTGGGTGACGCGTTGAAGGCGATCGCCGGCTGACGTTTCACGCAGGGCCCGCCGGTACGGTACCCGCCGTACCGGCGGGCTTTCCACGTCATACGGAAAGGTCATCCGTCAGTGTTCCCGATCCGCCTGGTCGCGCAGGCTGGCGACCGTACCCGCGTAATCCCGGTCGGCAGCGCCGGCCCGCTCGACGCTGACCCGGCCGATCTGGCCGCCGACGTCGCCGTGCTGGCCGCCGAGGTGGCCGAGCTGTGCCGCACCGCCGAGCAGCCCGAGCGCGCCGGCGCCGTGCAGGCCCTGCCGCGCCCCCTGCGTACCCCGGCGAAGGTGTTGGCCGTGGGCGTCGGCGCCGCCGACGAGGGCGGCTGGCGCGCCGCCGGCGCCGCCGCCGTCCGCGCCGCGAAGGACGACGAACCCCTCGCGGTCGTGCTGCCCACCGAGGCGGCCCCGGACGCGGTCCGCGGCCTCGCCGAGGGGCTCTGGCTGGGCGGTTACCGCTACACGGACGGCGTGCAGCCGCCGCGCGCCGCCGAGGTCGAGCTGGTCGTGGCCCACCCCGACCGGTACGCGGCCGCCCTGGACGCCGCCCGCGCTGCCGCGCGCGCCACCTGGCTGGCCCGCGACCTCACCAACACGCCCTCCTCGGTGAAGAACCCGGCCTGGTTCGCCGCGCGGGTGCTGGCCGAGGCCGGACGCCGCCCGGGGCTGAGCGCCACCGCGTGGGAGCCCGACCGGCTCGCCGCCGAGGGCTTCGGCGGCCTGCTGGCCGTGGGCGGCGGCTCGGCCAACCCGCCCCGCCTGGTCGAGCTGTCCTGGGCGCCGCCGGACGCCACCCGGCACGTCGTGCTGGTCGGCAAGGGCATCACGTTCGACACCGGCGGCATCTCGATCAAGCCGGTCGCGGCGATGCAGCTCATGCGCAAGGACATGGGCGGCGCGGCGGCGGTCGTCGCGGCCACCCTGGCCGCCGCCGACCTGGGCCTGCCGGTCCGGGTGAGCACCCTCGTGCCGCTGGCCGAGAACGCGGTCAGCGGGTCCGCGTACCGGCCGGGGGACGTCATCACCCACTACGACGGCACGACCAGCGAGAGCACCAACACCGACGCCGAGGGGCGGCTCGTGCTGGCCGACGCCCTCGGGTACGCGGTAGCCCGCCTCGACCCCGACGTGGTCATCGACCTGGCCACCCTGACCGGGGCCAACGCGGTCGCCCTCGGCGCCCGGACCGCCGCCCTGTACAGCCACGACGACGCGCTCGCCGGGGCCCTGTACGCGGCCGGCCAGGCCAGCGGGGAGCGGATGTGGCGCATGCCGCTGCCCGACGACTACGCCGAATTCCTGCACAGCGACATCGCCGACCGGTACAGCGCGCCGACCCAGGGCGGGGGCTCGGTGATGGCGGCGATGTACCTGCGGGAGTTCCTCGGCGACCGGGTCGACCGCTGGGCCCACCTGGACATGAGCGCGCCGAGCTGGGCGGCCGCCGCCGACGGCGAGCTCAGCAAGGGCGCCACCGGCTGGGGCGCCCGGATGCTGCTGCGCTACCTCAGCGCCTGACCCCAGCGCTGCCTCAGCGCCAAGCCGCTGCGCCGCCGCAGCTTGGCGCTCAGCTGCCGCGGCGCCGGGCCGCTACGCTGCCTCAGCGCTTGGCGGCGGCCAGCAGGCCCGCGCCGCTCGGGATCAGCGCGGGGATCCACTCCTCGGCCTCGCGGACCGCTTTGACGGTCTCCCGGATCGTCACGGTGTCGACGTCACGGGCGGCCGGGTCGCCGATCCGGCCACCCGCCAGGGCGCCGTTGATCACCAGCACCCCGCCGGGGCGCAGCAGCCGCAGCGCCGCCTCCGCGCACGCGCCGAACTCGGCGGCGTCCGCGTCCGCGAACACCAGGTCGTAGACCCCGTCGGCCAGGCGCGGAAGCACGTCCAGCCCCCGGCCGGTGATGATCCGGGTACGGGACGCCGCGAAGCCCGCCTCGACGAAGATGCGCCGGGCGATGCGCTGATGTTCGCTCTCCACGTCGATGGTGGTCAGCACCCCGCCCGGCCGCATGCCGCGCAGCAGCCAGACACCGCTGACCCCGGTGCCCGTACCGATCTCGACCACCGCCTTGGCGTGTCCCGCCGCGGCCAGCAGCCGCAGCACCGCGCCGGAACCGGGGGTGACGCAGGGGATGCCGAGTTCGCGCGCCAGGCCCCGAGCGGTCTGCAGGACCACATCCTCGGTGGCGTACGCCTCGGCGAAGCTGAGTGACTGTGCCGTCGGCGAGCCGAACGGCCGGGGGGCTGCGGTGACGATGGGGACCTCCGGCATAAGGGGGATGGGCGTTGGATAACCGGCGCACATCGGGTATGAGAGTAGATCGGGGCCGGTCCGGCGCGCATCGGGACTTCGATGGATCGAACACCCGGCCCGTGGAGGGGCGGTTCGCTGCCACCGATCCGTGTCATCCTGGGAGAGGAGCCGGGATGAGTGGAGGCATCGACGTGACCGACGGCTGGAACTGGCGCCAGCCTCAACCGCCGACGCCGCCCTCCGGGCCGTCCGCGGCGGGTTCGTGGTGGTCCGACGCGCTCGCGGACCCGTGGCGCGACCCGCACGCACCCGCGGCGGTGGTGGTGCCGGGCGCGCCCGTGAGCAGCGGACCAGCGCCCGAGCCCGTCAGCGACCCCGACGCACCCCGCCGCTCGTACGCTCCGGTCCTGCTCATCTGCCTGATCACGGCCCTGCTGGCGGGCGCCCTGGGCAGCACCCTGGCCTACGTCTTCGCGGTCCGCAACGGCATGGGCGCCGGTACGACGCTCGGTGCCCCGCCGCCGCAGACCGCCCCGTCGGCCGTCCAGCGCGCCCCCGACTCCCAGGCCGGGGTGGTCGAAAAGGTCATGCCGAGCGTGGTGACCGTCCGGGTGACCGGCGCGATCGGCTCCGGCTTCGTGGCGACCACCGACGGGTACGTGATCACCAACGATCACGTCGTGGAGGGCGCGGACAAGACCATGTCCGTGGCGTTCAGCGACGGCACCACCGCCTCGGCCAAGGTGGTCGGGCGCGACCCCGAGTCGGACATCGCGGTCATCAAGGTCAACAGGTCGCGGCTCAGCCCGGTCGTCTTCGGCAACTCCGACTCCATCGCGGTCGGCGACCGGGTGCTCGCCTTCGGCGCCCCGCTCGGCCTGGTGAACACCGTGACCGACGGCATCGTCAGCGCCCTGGATCGCACCATCCAGGCCGGGGAGCCGGGTGGCACCGTGCGGTACTACGCGGCCATCCAGACCGACGCGGCGGTGAACCAGGGCAACTCCGGCGGCCCGCTGGTCGACGCGGACGGCCGGGTGATCGGCATGAACTCCGTGATCCGCTCGGTGGGTGGTACGGAGACCGAGGCGGGCAACATCGGGCTCGCCTTCGCCATCCCGATCAACCAGGTGCGCCGGGTGGCCAAGGACATCATCGACACGGGCAAGGCCCGCCGTACGGTGATCGGCGCCGAGGTGGCCGCGACCGGCGGCCTGGTGGGCTCCGGTGGGGCCCGGCTGCGCGCCGTGGAGCCGTCCGGCCCGGCCGCCGCCGCGGGCCTCAAGGCCGGTGACGTGCTCACCAAGATCGACGGCCACGTCATCGAGGACGGCACGGACCTCATCGCGCTGGTCCGCAAACACGACCCGGGCGCCACCGTGGCGGTCGAGTACCGGCGCGGTGCCAAGTCCCAGACCGCCTCGGTCACGCTGGCCGAGGACACCAACTGAGCCGATGTGCGTACCCTTGGTCGGCGGAGCAGTTGGGGACGGGAAGGCAGGGGAAGTCGGGCCGTGTTCGAGAACCTGAACTGGTGGGAGATCCTCGCCCTGCTCATGCTCGCCCTGCTGATCTTCGGTGAGCGCCTTCCCAAGGTCATCGGGGACGGCCTGCGGATGCTGCGCGGCCTGCGCTCGATGGCCCAGAACGCGACCACCGACCTGAGTCGCGAGCTGGGCACGGACATCCAGTTGCAGGACCTGCACCCGAAGGCGTTCATCCGCAAGCACCTGCTCAGCGAGGACGAGGAGGCGGCGCTGCGCAAGCCGCTGCAGGGCCTCTTCGACGACGTCAAGAGCGACCTGAACGGCGTCAAGAGCGGCATCAACGGCCTCAAGAGCGACCTCACCGACGTGAAGTCGTGGCAGAGCGACCCGGCGCCGGGCGCGGCCGTGGCGCCGGAGCAGTCCCGTCCGGTCGCCGACCGCTTCGACGTCGACGCCACCTGAGCGGACGCCACCTCCAGGGCGCCGCCCCGACGTGGTCAGCCGCGGCGGGCGTTGACCATCAGGCCCAGCGGCTTGCCGACCAGGGACTCCCGGCGTACGGCGAGGCGCTCCGCGACCGCGTCGAGGGCCTGGGCGGCCGGGGCGGCCGGGTCGGCCACCACGATCGGCGCACCGGCGTCCCCGGCCTCGCGCACCCGGGTGTCGAGCGGGATCTGGCCCAGCAGCGGCACCGAGGCCCCCACCGTACGGGTCAGCGAATCGGCGACGGTGGCGCCGCCGCCCGCCCCGAAGACCTCCATGCGGGAGCCGTCGGGCAGCTCCAGCCACGACATGTTCTCCACCACGCCGACCAGCCGCTGGTGGGTCTGCAGCGCGATCGCGCCCGCGCGCTCGGCCACCTCGGCGGCCGCGGCCTGCGGGGTGGTCACCACGAGGATCTCCGCGTTCGGCAGCAACTGGGCCAGCGAGATCGCCACGTCGCCGGTGCCGGGCGGCAGGTCCAGGAGCAGCACGTCCAGGTCACCCCAGTAGACCTCCGACAGGAACTGCTGCAACGCCCGGTGCAGCATCGGGCCGCGCCACACCACGGCCGCGTTGCCCGCGGTGAACATGCCGATCGAGATGACCTTCACGCCGTGCGCCTGCGGCGGCATGATCATGTCCTCGACCCGGGTGGGCCTGCCGTCCACGCCCAGCATCCGGGGCACCGAGTGGCCGTAGATGTCCGCGTCGACCACGCCGACCGACAGGCCGCGCTTGGCCAGGGCGGCGGCCAGGTTCACCGTCACGCTGGACTTGCCCACCCCGCCCTTGCCGGAGGCGATCGCGTACACCCTGGTCCGGGAGCCGGGCTGGGCGAACGGGATGACCGGCTCGGCGGCCGCGCCGGCACCGCCGCGCAGGTTGGCCTGCAACTGCTGGCGCTGCTCGGCGGTCATCACCCCGAAGTCGATCTCGACCGAGGTGATGCCCGGGATCCGGGTCAGCGCCGCGGTGATGTCCGCGTTGAGCTTGTCGCGCAGCGGGCATCCGGCGACGGTGAGCAGCAGCTCGACCCGCACCCGCCCGTCTGCGACGGTGAAGCCCTTGACCATGCCGAGCTCGGTGATCGGCCGGCGGATCTCGGGGTCGTCGACGGTGGCGAGGGCGGCCTGAATGGCCTCCTCGAGGGTCGCTGCGGCGGGCGGTACGGGCATGGCGACGATGTTACTGCGCGGTCAGCTCCGCGCATCCTCCCCGCCACTGTGATGCTGTGCGCTCGTCAGGCGCCCCCGCTTCGCACGGTGCGCTCGTTCATGCGTCCTGATCTCGTCTGTCCAGCTTCGCGCGTCGGGCCGCCGCCTCGTCCAGCTCGTCGGCCAGCCGGGCCAGCTCCGTACGGACGAAGTCCCGGGTCGCCACCTCGCCCAGCGCGATCCGCAGCGCGGCGATCTCCCGGGCCAGGTACTCCGTGTCGGCCTTCTGCATCGCCGCCCGGCGCCGGTCCTCCTCCATCGCCAGGCGGTCCCGGTCGGTCTGCCGGTTCTGCGCCAGCAGGATCAGCGGCGCCGCGTACGACGCCTGCAGCGACAGCACCAGCGTCAGGAACGTGAACGTGTACGGATCGAACCGCAGCGACTTCGGGGCCATGGTGTTCCACGCGAACCAGGCCCCGATGACCACCGTCATGTAGACGATGAACTTCGCCGTACCCATGTAGCGGGCGATGCTCTCCGACCAGCGCCCGAACGCCTCCGGGTCGAAGCGGGGCAAGCGCACCCGGCCCGGCTCGACCGGCTGGTCCAGCCGGTCGCGCCGCGGCTCACTCATCGCTGAGCCTCGGCAGGATCACCGCGGTCTCGCCCGGCGCGGGCTCGTCGTCCGGGGCGTCGCGGTCACGCCAGTCGCGCGGCAGCGAATGGTCGAGCACGTCGTCGACCGTCACCGCGCCGACCAGCCGGTGCGCCGGATCCACCACCGGCATGGCGACCAGGTCGTACGTCGCCATCCGCTTGGTGATCTCCGGGAGGGTGGCCTCCGGGCGCAGCGGGTCCAGGTCGTTGTCCACGATGCCGCCGAGCAGGGCGGCCGGCGGCTCCCGCAGCAGCCGCTGGAAGTGCACCATGCCCAGGTACTTGCCGGTCGGGGTGGCCGACGGGGCCCGGGCCACGAACACCTGCGCGGCGACGACCGGCGACAGTTCGGGGTTGCGGATGCGGGCCAGCGCCTCGGCCACGGTCGCGTCCGGGGTGAGGATCACCGGCTCGGAGGTCATCACGCTGCCCGCGGTGCCGGGCCGGTAGCTCATCAGCTGCCGGACCGGGGCGGCCTCCTCGGGCTCCATCAGGTCGAGCAACACGACCTGCTCCGCCTTGGGCAGCTCGGCCAGCAGGTCCGCGGCGTCGTCCGGGTCCATCCGTTCGAGTACGTCGGCCGCGCGCTCCCGGTCCAGCCGGGCGAGGATCTCCACCTGGTCGTGCTCCGGGAGTTCCTCCAGAACGTCGGCCAGCGTGCGGTCGCTGAGCGCGGCCGCCACCTCGTTGCGCCGGGCGTCGGAGAGGTCCTGCAGCGCGTTGGCCATGTCCGCGGGGCGCATCTGCTCCAGCAGGGCCAGCAGGTTCGAGGTGCCCTGCGCGTCCGTCGGGCCGACCAGGCCCCGCACCCGGTCGTACTCGACCTGATACACATGGCCGCGGCGGGCGAGCCGCCCGGTGTGCTCGCGGACCGCGACGCGGGTGATCAGCCACTCGTTGTTGCGGTTCAGCTCCATGCCGAGATCCACGACGGTGCCGGTCTGCCCGGCGCCCTCGCCGTCCTCGGGCAGCACGGTCACCCGGCGGTCCAGCAGGTCGCCGAGGATCAGCAGCTCGTTCTGCCGCTTCTCGAACCGGCGCAGGTTCAACATGCCGGTGCCGAGCACGACCGCCTCGGCGTCCATCGAGGTCACCCGGCCGATCGGCAGGAAGATCCGCCGGCGCAGGGCCATCTCGGCGACCAGCCCGACGACCTGCGGCGGACGGTTCGTGGTGCGCAGGCGGACCACGGCGTCGCGGACCCGTCCCACGCGGTCTCCGTTGGGATCGAACACGGGCAGCGCGGCCAACCGCGCGAGATACACCCTCGTCCCCATTGTCACGGGTTCAGCCTAGGTTAGCGTCAGGACATGTCTACCGTGGTGTACGAGATCGTGGACGTATTCACCGATCGTCCGTTCGCGGGGAACCCGTTGGCGGTCGTCTTCGGAGCCGAGTCCCTCGCCGGTGACCAGATGCAGGCGCTGGCCCGCGAGTTCAACCTGTCCGAGACGGTGTTCGTGCTGCCCGCCGAGTCCGGCGGCAGCTACCGGGCCCGGATCTTCACCCCCGAGGCGGAGCTGCCGTTCGCCGGTCACCCCAGCGTCGGCGCCGCGGTGACATCCGTACGCCGGGGTGTGGCCGCGCCCGGTGTCCTCGTTCAGGAGTGCGGGGCCGGGTCGCTGCCCATCGAGGTCACCGCGGACGGGTCGGCGACCCTCACCGGCGGCACCCCGACGCTGGGCGCGCCGATGGATCCGGCTCCGCTGCTGGCCATGGCCGGGCTCACCGCCGACGACCTGGCCGGGCAGGCGGCGCCGCGCCTCGCCGGTTGCGGCCTGGAGTTCGTCTTCCTTCCGGTACGCCGCGACGCCCTCGCCCGGGCCCGGGTCGATCAGGGCGCCGCGGACCGGCTCAAGGTGTCCCAAATCAGCGTATTCGCCTGGGACGAGGCGCAGCGGTCGGCGTACGCCCGGGTGTTCTGCCCGGGGGTTTCCGTGCCGGAGGATCCGGCGACCGGGTCGGCGGCGCTGGGGCTCGGGGTTTGGCTGGTAGCGGCGGGGTGGCTGGCGGGGGACGGCACCGCCGCGTACACCGTGCACCAGGGGATCGAGATGCGCCGGCCGTCGCTGCTGGCGTGCACGGTCACGGCGGCCGGAGGGGTCGCGACCCGGGCCACCGTCGCCGGGCACGTGGTGCCGGTGGCACACGGCGAGATCGCCGTCCCCCCGTTCCGGGGTTGAGCCGCCGGGCGGCTCAGCGGCGGCGGACCCGGTGTAGCCGGAACGGGCGGCGGACGGGTACGCGCGCTGATGTCTCCCGTGGCGGTGCGGCCTGCGCGCCGTCGGGCAGGGCGGGCGCGGCGACCGGTTGCTCCCCGGCGGGACTCAGCCGGACGATCGCGCAGCCGTCACGCTGCCAGCGCGCCACCAGCTCCTCGGCCGTACCTGAGGCGTTGAGCCGCTTGGCGGCGAGCTGAGGCGCGACCGTCGCCCAGTCGTCCGAGCCGGGGGCGATCCGGGCGGCGGCCGCCTCCCAGATGAGGATCAGGCCGCCGGTGTCGCCGCGCAGCCGTACCGTGGCGCGGGTCGCGTCGGCCAGGTCCGGCGCCGACTGCTCGCCGGGGCCGCACACCACGATCAGCGCCCCGTCGAGCGGCAGGCACCACAGGGCGCGGGCCGGGCCGTCGCCGACACTGATCCAGGCCACGGCCGCCTTCTTGACGGCCTCCTCCACGAGCTCAGCTGTCACGGCGCCATCCTGTCACCCCGTACGGCGCCTGCGGCGCCCGCTCGTACGGATGTCGAAGAGTTGGGGTCAGCTCCACGCCGTAACTCATCAAGATCCGCTGATCAGACCAGGGCTGGGCGACGGTCGACCAGGCGTACGACCTCGGTCAGGGAGGAGACGGTCATGCCGGTGAAGCCGTCGTCGTGGTCGAAGACCAGGTGGTCGGCCAGGTCGGGGGCGGCCAGCCGGACCGCGGTCATGCCGACCGCCTCGGCACCGGTCAGCTCGCGGCTGCCGCCGTCTCCCACGTACAGGCAGTCCTGGGGGGCGACGCCGAGGCGGTCGCAGGCGGCCAGGTAGATCCGCGGGTCGGGCTTGCAGACACCCAGCTCCACCGAGAAGACCTGGGCGTCGAGCAGGCCGGCGACGGGCAGGGTGGGCAGGAACGCGGGCAGCTCGTGGGTGCAGTCGCTGACCAGGGCGGTGGCGAGGCCGCGGCGGCGTAACGTCGTGAGAGCGCTTACCGCGTCTCCGCGTAGCCGGGTGTCAGCGCGCATCGCGTTGATCCGGGCCGGCATGGCGGCCGCCAGCTGGCCGGGGCAGGGGTGGCCGCCGGCCTGTTCGATGACCCACCCTAGGGTGGCCTCGGCGGATCCGAAGAGTCCCCGGGCCCGGGCGCGGAACGACCGATCGAGTACGCCGACGACGACGTCGGGGTCGCAACCGAGGAACCGGGCGATGGCGGCATGCTGTGGCCCGCGCCGGATGGAGCGGGTCAGCGTACCGAAGAAGTCAAACACGACCGCACCGTATGCGGGCATGTCGATCAGCCTCCGGGCATCGAGAGAGTTACATCGAGAGAAAGAACAAGGGCCGGAACCGTCGGTGAGCGTAGCCACCGATTCACTCTGCGCTCAATGGAGGTTCACAAATTGTGACGCGGCGATCCGGGTCATGTCATCGGCGGAACTGACCATGTCTGCACCGCGCCATCCCTCGACCCTGCCCACCGTCGCCGCGCTTGCCGTGGCGGTGCTGGCGGTCTCCTCCTCCGCGCCGTTGATCAAGTTCGCGGCGGCGCCCGCACTCGCCGTGGCATTCTGGCGCAACGGCCTGGCCGCCCTCGCATTGACCCCCGTCGCTTGCGGCCCGCGCCGGGGCGAGCTGCGCGACGTGCTCCGCGGCGTACGTCGCCGAGATGGCATGTTCTGCCTGCTGGCCGGTGTCGCGCTCGCCGCCCACTTCGCCACCTGGATGCCGAGCGTCCAGCTCGGCTCCGTGGCCACCGCGACCGCGCTGGTGGCCACCCAGCCGGTCTGGCAGGGCCTGATCGCGGCCGCCCAGGGCCGGCGCCCGACCGTGGCGGGCTGGTGCGGCATCGCGCTGGCCGTGGCCGGCGCCGCCTGGGCCACCGGTGTCGACGTCGGCGTCTCCGGCCGCGCCGTCGCCGCGGACGTGCTGGCCCTGCTCGGCGGGATGTTCGCGGCGGTGTACACGGCGCTGGGGGAGCGGGCCCGCTCCCGGCTGAGCACCACGACCTACACCTGGATCTGTTACGGCACCTGCGCCGTGCTGCTGCTGGCGATCTGCCTGGCGGTGCGCCTCCCGCTGACCGGGTACAACCCTCGCACCTGGGCCGCGATCCTCGCCCTCGTGGTGGGCGCCCAACTGCTCGGGCACTCGATGTTCAACTACGCGCTGCACCGTACGTCGGCCACCACGGTCAGCGTGCTCATCCTGCTGGAGGTTCCTGGCGCCGCCGCGCTCGCGTGGGTCTGGCTCGGCCAGGCGCCCGACGCCGCGGCCCTGCCCGGCATCGCGCTGCTGCTGGCCGGTGTCGCGGTGGTGGTGCTCGGCGGGGGCCTGCGCCGCGACGCGCGGGACGCGACCGCCTCGCTGGCCGACGCCGCCGACCCCGCACCCCGGTGACCCGTCGACCGGGTGCCTCGGGACGGATCATCCAGCGGATATCGAACCCATCTGACGACTCAGCGTGACCATTGCGATCCGGCTTCATTTCTGGCGCGCCACGGTGACGTCGATGTTTGCCCCCGAAAGCGCAAGCGGGCAGGATCGCCGCATGGTCTATGACGCACGTTCGGTCAGCGGCAGCCGGTCGAGGAAGGACGCCACGCGGCCCGCGGCCGGTCGTCGCCCCCGCGCCACGGCGGCCACCGCCGACACCGAGGCGGACCTCGCCGCGGAACGCCCGACCGCGCTCACCGGGGACGAGCCGGACACCGCGCCCGACGAGGCTCCGGTGACCTTGCGCCTTGACGGCAAGGTCGCGCTGGTCACGGGCGCGGGCAGCCCGGACGGCATCGGGTACGCGACCGCCCGGCGGCTGCGCGACCTCGGCGCCCGGGTGGCGATCGTGTCCACGACGCGGCGCATCCACGACCGCGCCTCGGAACTCGGGGTCACCGGCTTCGTCGCGGACCTCACCGACGAGGCCGAGGTGGGCGCGCTGGCCGACGCCGTAACCGACCAGCTCGGCGACATCGAGGTACTGGTCAACAACGCCGGTCTGGCGAGCCGAACCAGCCCCGAGGTGCTGCGCCCGGTGGCCCAGCTGACGTACGACGAGTGGCGCGCCGAGATCGACCGGAATCTGAGCACCGCGTTCCTGTGCAGCCGCGCGTTCGTGGGCAGCATGTGCGAACGGGGATGGGGCCGGATCGTCAATCTGGCCGCCACGGCCGGGCCGATCAACGCCCTGCCCACGGAAGCCGCGTACGCCGCCGCGAAGGCCGGGGTGCTGGGCCTCACCCGCGCCCTGGCCATGGAACTCGTCGCGGACGGCGTGAACGTCAACTGCGTCGCCCCCGGCACCATCTACACGGCGGCATCGACGGTCACCGAGATCAAGCAGGGGCTCGGCACGCCCATCGGCCGCCCCGGCACGCCGGACGAGGTGGCCGCCGCGATCGCGTTCCTGTGCTCGCCGGCCGCGTCGTACATCACGGGTCAGATGCTGGTGGTCGACGGCGGCAACAGCGTCCGCGAGGCCGAGTTCCGCTGATCGCTGATCCGGTCGGCCGGGGCAGATCGGCCGACCGGATCGGTCGCTCAGTAGGTGCCGCTGCTGTTCGCCGCACCGATGATGGGCAGCGCGATCAAGCCGATGCACATCAGCAGGTAGAAGCCGGTAAAAATGTAGCCGAGCCACAGCCCGGCCGTGGCCAGGCCCTCCCCGCCTTCACCGGTCTGGCGGATCTGCTTCTTCGCCACGTGGCCCATGACGATCGCGGCCGGGGAGAAGACGAACGCGAAGACCAGCGCCAGGATCGCCATGGTGTTGGTGCTCGGCCCGGCCGCGTAGGGCTGCGCGTACTGCGGCGCGCCGTAGGGCTGCTGCGCGTACGGCTGCTGCCCGTACGGCTGTCCCCCGGCCGGGGGGTACGGCTGGCCGCTGGTCGGCGGAAGGTACGGCTGTCCACTGGCCGGTGCACCGCTGGCCGGGGCCGCATACGGGTCCGAGGCGTAGGGATTCGGCTGCTCGTAGGGCTGCTGCGGCTGATATGGATCCGGCGTGCCGCCGGGCGGCGGATATGTCATGTCAGGCTCTCCTCCTTGTGTAACCGGCACCGTACTAGTCGAGTCGAAGGCGGCGACATCCGCGCTGAACGTCGATCGCCTGGTGAACCGTTCAGACCTGGCGGGTGAGGCCCGCGGCGGCGCGTTCGACCATGAGGCAGCGGTCCTCGACGTAGTCGAGGCCCGCCTCGGTGGCGATCCGGCGGGCCTCGGCGGAGACGATGCCGCTCTGCAGCCACACCGCGGGGATCTTGGCGGCGATCGCCTGCCGCACGATCTCGACCGCGTCGGCGGCCGGACGGAAGATGTCGACGAGGTCCACGGGCTCCCGGATGTCCGCCAGTGTCCGGTAGGCCCGCTGCCCGAACACCTCGTCAACGAACGGGTTCACCGGAATGACGTGCCAGCCGTGCCGGAGCATGTGCAGTGGCACCGAGTGGGCCGGTTTCGCGGGGTCCCGGGAGGCGCCCACGACCGCGATCACCCTCGCGTCGGCCAGGATCTGCCGTGCACTGCGCATGGTCCGACTCTATCGACGGATCAGAGCAGGGTGAGCTGTTCCACCTCCGCCTGTGACGCCCGCTGCACACGCCGGCCGGCGCGGGGCGGGTAGCCGCTCGCCGCCGGGCCCGGTGGTCCCCCGCCCGGTGGGGAGCCGGTCGCCGCGCCGCCCTGCGGTCCCCCGCGCGGTTGTTGTCCGGTCCTCGCCACGCCTGGCGGTGCCATTCCTGGTGGTTCCATTCCTGGTGGTGCCGTCTCTGGTGAATTCGATCCCGGTGGCTGGGCTTCGTCGTGGCTGTAGGCGCGGCGGGTCTCGGCCCGGTCGCGGCGGTCCAGTCCGTGGCGGGCGGCGGCCAGCCGGACCCGGGCGGTGATCTCCGCCTGCGTCGCCCGGGGGAGGTAGGACCCGGCCCGGTACAGCTCCCGATAGCGGGGGGCCAGCGCCGGATGCTCGCGGGTGAGCCAGGCCGCGTACCACTCCCGGGCGCCGGGGCGCAGGTGCAGCGCCAGCGGTGTCACGCTGACCGCACCGGCCGCGGCGATCGCGGCCACCGTCTCGTCGATCGACTCGTCCGTGTCGGTGAGCCCGGGCAGGATCGGGGCCATCAGTACGCCGACGTCGAAGCCCGCGTCGGTGAGGGTGCGCACCGCGTCCAGCCGGCGTCGCGGGCTCGGTGTGCCCGGCTCGACCGCGCGCCAGAGCCGCTCGTCGACGAAGCCGATCGAGAAGGACAGTCCGACCGGGGCGACCTCGGCGGCCTGCTTGAGCAGCTCCAGGTCGCGCAGGATGAGAGTCCCCTTGGTGAGGATCGAGAAGGGGTTGGCGAAGTCCCGCAGCGCGGTGAGGATCGGTGGCATCAGGCGGTACCGGCCCTCGGCGCGCTGGTAGACGTCCACGTTGGTGCCCATCGCGATGGGTGCGCCACGCCATGTCGGGGCAGCCAGTTCCCGCCGGACCAGCTCGCCCGCGTTCACCTTGACGACGATCCTGGTGTCGAAGTCGCGACCGGCGTCGAGGTCCAGGTAGGTGTGGGTGTTGCGGGCGAAGCAGTTGTGGCTGACCACGCCGTCCGCGATGAAGTCCCCCGTTCCGGTGGTGAGGTCGTACAGCGGCAGGGTGAGGCCGAGCTCCTCGATGTCCACGACGGTGAGCCGGGCGTCGGTGCGTACGCCGACCCCCGCCGCGTCCAGCGGGGTGGCGTCCGCTCCGGTGGCGTGCCGGAATCGCAGGGCGGACCACAGGTCGCGGCTGAGCTCGACCGTGGACGGGCCGCCACGGGTGCCGGGCGCGTGGCGGCTGGGCAGAGCCTGGTGGGTCAGCGCGTCCGTCACCCGGCGCAGAAACGCCTCGTCGTGGCTGGCGAAGGTGACCGCCAGGCGGTGCGCGCGGCCGATGGAGCCGAACGCGCCCGCCAGGAAGCCGCGGCGCCAGTCACCGGTCGGGTGCTCGGGCCAGCGCAGCGCATCGTGCAGGGCGACGCCCTCCAGGTACCCGTCGGCCCGCGCCCAGGCAGCGGCCGCATGGCAACCGGGACGAGCCCCGGGGGCGCCGTCCCCGGCTCCCGGCGACCGGGGCGCCCCAAACCCGCCTGTGGCGGCAAGACTTGGGCGAGCGAACTCCGCCGCGCTCGGCCTGGAGCCAGTCGCGCACGGCTGGGTGGAGATGGCCGCGCCGGGCTGGGTGGGCATGGCTGCGCCGGGTCGGGTGGGCATGGCTGCGCCGGGTCGGGTGGAGATGGCCGCGCCGGGCTGGGCGGACACGGCAGCGCCGGGTCGTCGGGCGGAGGCCGCCGCGTCGCCGCGAACCAGCCCGCACAGGAAACCCGCCCGGTAGTCCGGGGACTCCTTGGGAGGGTCCGCGAAGCGACCGACCCCGGCCATCCGGTCCCCGACCGCCAGTGCCGGGCAGCCGGGACCGGCCGGGCTGACATGGCGCCAGCCGCGGTCGGTCAGGAAGCGATGCTCGCCCCCGGACACCAGCCGGGTGCCGTCCGCCAGCGTGACCCGGTACGCGGGCCGCGTCGTCGACCAGTGCGCGAGGACGGTGGTGGCGACATACCGGCGGTGGGCACCGGCGCCCGTCGTGCCGAGGACGGCGTCGCCGGCCCGCAACTGGGCCAGCGGCCGGGTGGAGCCGTCGGCCAGCAGAATCGGAGTGTCTCCACCGAGGCAGTACGTGCAGGCGTGCGAGCACCCCCGGTACGGATTGATCGTCCACTCGAACGGCACTCGCGACGCGCCGGGGACCCGGTTGATGATCGACTTGGCCCGGATCTCGTAGAACGTCAATCCGCTGAAGGACGGCGTGTCGAACGTGCGGACGCTCGCCCCGGGCAGCGCCAGCGGCAGGGGTGGGGCCACCGGCGCTGCCGGTCCTGGTGCCGCTGGGTCGAGCGCGGCGGGGACGGGCGCGGCAGGCTCGACCGCGGCAGGGTCGGGCGCGGTGTTCTCCTGAGCCGCGAGATGGGACCAGCGCATGGGCACTATTCGAACATGCGTTCGATCGCCTGTCCATCCGCCGTGCCGATTCACCGGAGACGGTGAAGGCCCGGCGCGCGGGCGCCGGGCCTTCCTGGTGCTGCGACTCGTGGTGTCGTGACGGCTGTCAGTGCTGGTGAGTCGCGAGCTGCTTGCGGACGTCGTCCATGTCGAGCTTCTCGACCTGGTCGATCAGGGACTCCAGGGCGGACTCCGGGAGCGCTCCGGCCTGCGAGAAGACGATCACGCCATCCCGGACCGCCATGATCGTGGGAATGGAGCGGATGTCGAACTTCGCGGCGAGCGCCTGCTCGGCCTCGGTGTCCACCTTGCCGAAGGTGATCGCGGGGTGCTTCTCCGACGAGCGTTCGTACGTCGGCGCGAAGCGCACACACGGACCGCACCAGCTGGCCCAGAAGTCGACCAGAACGATGCCGTCCTTGCCGGTGACCTCGTCGAAGTTCGCTGCCGTCAAGTTAACGGTCGCCATGATCTCTCCGTCCATGGGAAGTGTCGTACGTGCGATGAAACCCATCGTTCACCTCGGCAATTCCCGTCGGGTAGTGCCCTATGCCGTGGGCTTCGGCACGGTACGGCAACCGGCGAACAGGTCCATTTCACGCTAGGTAGGGAGAGCGCTCTCAAATGTTTCAACCGTTTGTATGACGGCCGCGGGTGCGGTGACGTCCCGGAGTGTCGGTCATCCGACACATTCCTGCCCTTTCTGCAAACTGACCTGCGCGTACCGTAACTGTAAACAAAGTTAAGTGTGACTTGAGTCACGCGTGAGTGCTCTTCACATCGATACAGACCGTGAGGCAAACTTTTCCGCAACAGAGCGTGGGCGGCGGGTGCCGGGGAGGGCCCCGCCGCTCATTGCGTCCGGGTCCGTTTTGCCTCGGCGAGAAGCCGTCGGACTCCGCAAGGCGCTGGACCCGTAGGCCGTCGGACGCAACGAGCGGCAACCGGCTGATCACCAGCGGGAAGCGACGGACGCGCCGCCCCGCCGCGAAGCCGGCCACCGTAGCCTGATCGCCCATGACCGAGGACGACGCCGAGATCGGGGTGGGCCCGTGGCCCGGCCCCTGGCCGGACGGCGAGCAGTACGATCCCGAGCTTCTCGCGACCGGTGACCGGCGCAACGTGGTCGACCGCTACCGGTACTGGCGCCGCGAGGCGGTCGTGGCCGATCTCGACCGGCACCGCCACGGCTTCCATGTCGCCATCGAGAACTGGCAGCACGACCTCAACATCGGCACGGTCGTCCGCAACGCCAACGCGTTCCTCGCCGCCGAGGTGCACATCGTCGGCCTGCGCCGGTGGAACCGGCGCGGCGCCATGGTCACGGACCGGTACCAGCATGTCCGCCACCACGCCACGATCGAGGACTTCGTTGCCTGGGCCCGGGCCGATGGGCTGCCGATCGTCGGCATCGACAACCTGCCCGGCTCTCACCCGATGGAGACCGTCACCCTGCCCCAGCGCTGCGTGCTGCTGTTCGGCCAGGAGGGGCCGGGCCTGTCCGGCGCCGCAAGGACGGCCTGTGACCAGGTCTTCTCCATCGCCCAGTACGGTTCGACCCGGTCGATCAACGCGGGTGTCGCCAGCGGCATCGCGATGCACGCCTGGATCCGCGCGCACGCGGGCCCGCCACCGCAGTGACGCCACCGTGAGGGACCTCCGGGTGCAGGCGCCGTGACCCGAGTGGCCCCGGACCGACCCGACTGGCCCCGGACTGACCCGAGTGACCCCGAAGTGACCGGAGTCCGCCGAACCGGCCCGGACGGGGCGAATCCGCACGCCGCGACCAGGTTCTGCCGATTCGCTTGACGGCGGCCCGCCCTGCCCGCACGGTAAGAGGGTGGGTGTCACAGTGAGTTGCCCCCGATGCGGTGCGCATGTCCGGCCGCCGGACCTGATGCACAGCGACTGGCGCTGCGACAACTGTGGTGAGGTCCCGCCGTTCCACGTCGCGGAGCACATCGGCGCCGAAATCCTGGAGAGCGTCCTGCGCCGGACGGCACCCCCGGCCGAGCGCGTGCCGCTCTGGTGCCCGTGGCCGCTGGCGGCCGGCTGGATGGTCACCGGCGTCGGCTGGGCCGGGGACGACCGCAGTGGAGTACGCGCGACCGCGCTCGCCTGCAGCGGGCCCGACCCGCTCGGCGGTGGGCCCGCCGAACTCGTGCTCATCGCGGAGCAGCCCGGCGTCGGGCTCGGCACCCGCTTCGCCGGCATTCCCGGCATCGATCCCGGCCACCTCATCAGTGAGGCGCTCGCCGACTCGGGGCCGCAGGGCCCGCACGCCAAGGTCAAGGCGGGCGGGCATCCCACTCCACTGTGGTGCGTCAAGTCCCCGGAGGATCGAAGCGCCTACGTGAGTGAGGCGAAAGGAATGTGGCTCTATGCGGTAGCGTGGCCCGCAAGCGCGGGCTACTTCCTTGCCGAGCACGTCGTCCTGCACGATCTGTCCGATGGGGTGCCGCCCGAGCTTGTGTACGGAGCGCCATCGCCGTACCTGCACGGGAAAGCGTGACCTGCGGGGACGGAACTTGGCGATTCGGCCACATTGTTCACACCGAGCGACCAAGCTGATACCGTCGGTACTGTCGCGGCGCAGACCGTCACCCGCACCGGAGGAGAAGAAGGCAGGCCATGATCAAGAAGGTACTCACCTGGCTTGGCATCGCATTCTTGATCTTCTTTATCGCC
Organism: Krasilnikovia cinnamomea; assembly: GCF_004217545.1. Lineage (NCBI taxonomy): Bacteria > Bacillati > Actinomycetota > Actinomycetes > Micromonosporales > Micromonosporaceae > Krasilnikovia > Krasilnikovia cinnamomea. The sequence goes on along the minus strand of NZ_SHKY01000001.1, from coordinate 2,368,170 downwards.
TTCAATCCGAACTCGGCCGCGGCGGTGTTCGCATCGCTCGGCAGCACGATCGGTGACATCGCTGAGGGCTTCGGGACCTTCTTCACCAACCTCGTCGCATAGCATTGCCAGATGGGTCCTGGTGAGCCGAGTCAGCCCGACAACGAGGGTGCCCGTCGTCGTCCGCAGGACGACGACGAGACGTTCGGGTACGACGATCCTGCCTTCAACTCCGGCCCGGAGAACGACCCCGGCGCCGCCTATTCGGACGGTCCCGGCTACTCGCCGGACGCAGGCTACTCACCGGACGCCGGCTACTCGCCCGACGCGGGTTACTCGCCGGACGCGGCCTACGGTTCGTCCCGCCCGGAGGAGTACCCCGACGAGTACGAATCCCCGGTCTTCACCGCGGAGGAGCTCGAGGGCCTCGGCGCCGGCTCCGGCCCGCGCCGGGTCCTGCCGCTGGAGGACGAGCCGACCAACCTGGTGGCCCGGTACCTGTTCCCCACCGAGCGTTACCGCGGCGAGTGGAAGCGGCACTGGATCCACCTGATCACCCCGCTCTTCGTCGGCGCGGCCGGCACGCTCATCCTCGGATACCTGGCCGGGTTCCTCACCCGGCAGCAGGTCGACGGCCTCGTCACGGCCGCGGTGCTGCTCTGGATCGGGGTCATCGCGTGGGTGGCCTGGCGGGTCTTCGACTGGTACTTCGACCGCTTCATCCTCACCAACAAGCGGGTCATGGTGGTCAACGGCATTGTCACCCGCAAGGTGGCCATGATGCCGCTGCTGCGGGTCACCGACATGAAGTACACCCAGTCCCCCCTCGGGCGCCTGCTCAACTACGGCACCTTCGTGCTGGAATCGGCGGGCCAGGACCAGGCGTTGCGCGAGGTCAAGCATCTGCCCAACCCGAACGAGCTGTACCTGCGCGTCGTCGAGGAGATGTACGAGCCGCAGGCCGTCGAGGCCCGTCTGGGCAAAGACGGTGACGCGGGTGACGACGCCTGACGTGCGCGTTCACCCACGTGCACCCACCCGTTAACTTCTTCGAGTGACCCGAATCGACCTGCACTGCCACTCGACGGCCAGCGACGGCACCCTGACCCCGGCCGACCTGATGGCGGCAGGTCGCGACGCCGGGCTCGACGTCATGGCGATCACCGACCACGACACCACGGGCGGCTGGGCCGAGGCGGCCGCCGCCCGACCGGCGGGCCTGAGCCTGGTCCGCGGCGCCGAGCTCTCCTGCCGCTGGTACGGCGTGCAGCCGGCGATCCCGCTGCACCTGCTGGCGTACCTGTTCGACCCCACCGAGCCACGGCTCGCCGCCGACCTGGCCCTCATCCGCAGCGACCGCGAGCGGCGCGCCGAAGGCATCGTCGAACTGCTGCGCGCCGACGGAGTGGACATCACCTGGGCCGAGGTGCAGGGGTACGCGGCCGGCGGATCGGTGGGCCGCCCGCACATCGCCCAGGCGCTCATCCGGGCCGGGCTGGTCCGCACGACCAACGAGGCGTTCGCGTCGCGCTGGCTCGGCACGCGGTACTTCGTACCCAAAGCCGATCTGGACGTCTTCGAAGCGGTCCGGGCGGTCCGCGCGGCCGGCGGGGTGGCGGTCTTCGCGCATCCGCGAGCCACCCGCCGGGGCCGGGTGGTGCCGGACAAGCTCATCGAGGAGCTGGCCGAGGCGGGCCTGTTCGGGCTCGAGGCCGACCACGAGGACCACTCGCCGGAGGAACGCGAACACGTCCGTGCGCTCGCCGACCGGCTCGGCCTGGTCGTGACCGGCTCATCGGACTTCCACGGCACCCACAAGACCGTCCAGCTCGGCGCGTTCACGACCGCGCCGGAGGCGTTCGAGCGGATCGCGGCGGCCGCCACCGGCGTACCCGTGCTGGGGTGACGAAGGGCGCAGTCCGCTGCCGCGTCCCTGCGCGGACGCCTAGGTTGATCCCGTGAACCTGAAGCTGTTCGGCGAGGTCTTCGTGACCCTCCTGGTGATCGTCGATCCCCCGGGCATGGTGCCGGTCTTCCTGGCGCTGACCGGCACCATGCCGACCAAGCAGCGGACCCGCGCGGGTACCCAGGCGGTCGGCCTCGCCCTCGGCGTCATCGTGGTGTTCGCGGTGGCCGGCCAGACACTGCTCGACTACCTGCACGTCCAACTGCCCGCGCTGCAGGGCGCCGGTGGGCTGCTGCTCGTGCTCGTGGCGCTGCAGCTGCTGACCGGCAAGACCGACGAGCCCTCGGAACAGGGCGGCACGACCAACGTCGCCCTGGTGCCGATCGGCACCCCGCTGCTGGCCGGGCCAGGCGCGATCGTCGCCACGATGCTTTTCGTACGGCGTGCCGAAGGCGCACCGGACTATGTGGTCATCGGCCTCGCCATCCTCGCCGTCATGATCACGGTGTGGCTGGTGCTGCGCTTCTCCGGCGTCATCGTCAAGCTGCTGCGACCCGGCGGCATCGAGGTGCTGACCCGCATCGCCGGTCTGCTGCTGGCGGCCATCGCGGTCCAGCTCATCGCGGACGCGGTCGCCGCGTTCGTGCGCCTGTACTCGGCCTGATTCATTCTGTCGGTGGGTGCTGGCAGGATGACCGGGTGTCTTCGACGAGGTCCCCACGCGCCGTGCCCGGTCAGCCCCGTCCAGCCAGGTCCGCGCCCGGCAAGCCCGGCCACGAGCAGCTGGGCTTCGCCGGCATGCCCGAGCGCCTCTTCGTATGCACTCCGAGCAAGCTCGCGGCCTACGAGGACTGCCCCCGCCGATACCGGTACTCGTACCTCGACCGCCCCGCCCCCCAGAAGGGGCCGCCGTGGGCGCACAACTCGCTCGGCGCGAGCGTCCACACGGCCCTGAAGAACTGGTATGCCCTGCCCGCGGCCCGCCGCGGTCCCGAGGCCCTGCCCGCGCTGCTCACCTCCACCTGGGTGGGGGAGGGTTACCGCGACACCGAGCAGGAACGGCAGGCACACCGGCGGGCGCTGGACTGGCTGGAGTCCTACGTGGCCACCCTCGACCCGGCCGACGAGCCCCTCGGGGTCGAGCGCGTGGTCGCCGCCCGCACCGCCGTGCTCGCGTTCAACGGCCGCGCCGACCGGATCGACGCCCGGCCCGGTCCCGCGGGCCCCGAAGCGGTCATCGTGGACTACAAGACCGGCCGCGCCGAGCCGGGCCCCGACGACGCCCGCGGCTCGCAGGCCCTGGCGCTGTACGCGTTCGCCGCGCAGCGCGTCTTCCGCCGCCCGTGCCGCCGCGTCGAGTTGCACCACCTACCGACGGGGACGGTCGCCGTCCACGAACACACCGACGAGTCACTGGCTCGCCAGCTGGCCCGCGCCGAGGACACGGCCCGGGACATCGTCACCGCCGAGAAGGCGGTCGAGGCCGGCGGTGACCCCGACGCCGAGTTCCCGGTTCGCCCGGGGTCGCTGTGCGCATGGTGTGACTTCCGGCGTACGTGCCCGGCGGGTGCCGAGGCTCCGGCGAAGGAGGCATGGGCCGCTCTCGCGGTCTGAGTGGGCCCCGGCGGGCGGCGGATCAGCCTCGTCGGGTTACGCGGTGAGGCCCGCGCGGGCAAGGGCCGCCTGGCGCATCGGCATGATCCGGTCCCGGACGGGCGGGGCCGCCAGCACCGCGCCGATCAGCAGCCGCACGGTCCGTACGGACAGGCCCGCGGTCAGGTCAGTGGTCGGCCAGCCCAGGCCGCCGTACATCCGGCGTGCCCACGGCGGCAGCAGCCCGAACGCGGTCGCCGCGACGCCCAGGTAGGCCCATCGGGTCGGGCCCAGGGTCAGCCCGAGCCGTACCGCCCGGCTGCCCCAGTCGTCCGGCACCGGCGGCACCGTGAGGAACAGCCCGGTCTCGGCGCTGTCGCGGGTCAGCGCCAGCTCCGGCTGGATGGCCGCGTAGTACTCCGCTGTCTCGGCGGCCGTGCCGGGGACGGTGGCCGGGTCGAGGCCGACGACCTCGGCGGCGCGCCGCTGCTCGGTGTAGTACGCGTCGACCTCCGCGCCGGTCAGCTTCACCCCGGCCCGCAGGGCGGTGGTCAGGAATGACTCCACCTCCGTGACGTGCACCCAGCGCAGCAGCTCGGGGTCGTCGATCCGGAAGCGTTCACCGGTCCGGGGGTCCACCGCGCTCAGCCGGGCGTGGATGCGCCGTACCCGTCGCCCGGCGGCCGCGACCTCCGCGGTGCTGCCGTAGATCACCGTGCCGACGTAGTCGGTGGTGCGGGTCAGGCGCCCCCACGGATCCGACCGGTAGTCGGAGTTCTGCACCACCCCGGCGACCGCGCGGGGGTGCAGGGCCTGCAGATACAGCGAGCGCAGCCCGCCGAAGTACAGGATCGGCTCCTTGTGCAGCTTCCAGGTGACCGAACCCGGACCGAAAAGCCCGACATCATGACGGCTGTCCATGCCGTATAGCCTGCCATGCGCGACGGGGTGGAAGTTGAACCCGTTCAGCCGGCCGCCGTCGCCACCCCCCAGCGCACCGGTCGGCCATTGCGTGCCAGCGCTGGCCGACCCGCCAATCCGGTCGGCCCGAGCTGGCCGACCCGCCAGTCCGGTCGGCCCGAGCTGGCCGACCCGCCAGTCCGGTCGGCCCGAGCTGGCCGACCCGCCAGTCCGGTCGGCACTGCCGTGCCCGCGCTGGCCGACAAGCCGATGGCGCATGGCGCGGATTCAGATGTCGCGTGCTGGGGTGAACCGGATCCGGTCCGGGCGCGTAGGCGCAGATAGGTGCGTTCGCGGTGTCCGAAGCCCCTAGGCTGGCCGCGGGGTCCGATGATCAAGGAGTTGGCCGTGTTCGATCAGGTGAACGGTCTGCCAGTGCATGCCCTGGTGCTGCACGCCGCCGTGGTGTTCGTGCCGTTGCTGGCCCTGGTTTCCGTGGTCTATGCGGTCGTGCCGCGCTGGCGGCCGCGCGTCGGCTGGGCGGCCGCTCTGCTGGCGATCGCCGCCCCGGTCACCGTGTGGGTGGCGGTCGAGTCGGGCGAGCAACTGTACGACCGGCTGGTCCAGCAGGGCATGCGGGGACCCATCCTGGGCATTCTGGACGATCACATGAACTTCGGCCGTCTGACGTTGTGGTTCTCGGTGGCACTCGGGGTGGCCACGCTCGTGATGGTCTTCTTCACGCTCGGCCGTTCCGGCCGGGGGCTGCCGCGCCCCGCCGAGGTGGTTCTGGCGATCGTGGTGGTGGCGTTGGCCGCGGTGGCCGGCTACTACGTCTTCCGGACCGGCGACTCGGGCGCCCACGCCGTGTGGGGCTCGGGGTCCTGATCAGCTCCGTCCCGGCCGGCATGTGGGGTGCCGGCCGGGACGGGAGCGCTCAGACGAGTGCGCGCGCGCAGAGCAGGCACATCAGGATGAGCCCGATCGCGCCCGCCACCAGCCCGACGCCGTAGGTCACCGTCCGCGCCGAGCCTTCCTCCTCATCAAGGGCGTCCATGTCCTGCGCGGGCATGGCCCGCGGCGGGGGCGGCTGGGCGACGGTCGGTGGGCGCCAGTACGAGGGCGGCGGGTCCATACGGGGCGGGCCGGGATACGGGGCGGCCGGTTGCGGCCCCGGCGCCGCCGGATCCGGGTGGGCCGGCTCGGAATCCTGCGCCGGGCGCCGCCAGTAGGCGTCGTCCTCGTTACCGGTCGGGGCGCTCACGTTCACCGACGCTACATCCCCGGCGAACGAGGATTGCGGGGGCGCGGCTTACCCTCGTAATCGTGGACATCCTGGAACAGCCCGAACACGACTCCGACGGTGAGCGCACCGTGGACTTCGAGTCCGAGGAGGCGCCGCTGCTGCCGGAGCAGACCCGCGATGACACGGAGCGCGGCTGGGGCGACCGCGAGGACACGAACGACGCCCGCCTGCTGGAGGACCGCCCGCCGCACTGGGACTGAGCGCCGCCGTCAGGCCGGCCCCACACGGGTGACGAAATGCCGGGCAACGATCCTCTCGCCGGTCTCGCCGGTCTCGCCGGTGTTGGGGCCGTGGCGGCTGTGGCGGTCTCGGCGGCTGTGGCGGTCTTGGTGGTCTCGGCGGCCGTGGCGCTGGCCTGGCTGGATTCGGACCGCCGTCACGGGACGGGGCGGATCACCACGGCGTAGCCCGCCCCGGCCGGTGTCGCCACGGCGCGATCTGCCTCCGCCGGGGTGAGCGCGAGCAGGAGGCCGCCCCCAACTGGATCGTCAGGAGCGGTCACGTCCAGCACGAGCGCGCCCCGCGCCACGGTAGGCCTGTCCTCGTCCGGCTGGCCCGTGCCGTGCACCCGGAACAGGTCGACCCGGTCGCCCGAATGCACCAGCGCCAGGGCGGCGGGCTCGGCCAGGCGCACGGGCAGGCCGACCGTCCCGTGGGGCAGGCTTGGCCGCCCGCGAGCCGAGGCACGCGGCGTGGCCGTGGTTGCGGGGCCACCCGGGGTGGACGCGCCTCCGCCGGTGTCGCGCGCCGGTGACGACTCCGGCGGGCACCTGGTTGTTGGGCCGGACCAGCTCATCAGCGCTGCCGTGATCAGCAGCGCGGCCATCGCGGCCAGCCTCATCAAGGTGCCGCGGCCCGGCCGCCGCCAGCGCGCCGGATCGAGTCGCGGCTCCGCTGCCTCCCGGCCGCGCCGGAACGGCCCCAGCGGCCGTACGTCGCCCCCACGCCCCGTGCCTGCCATCGCGCCTCCCCGCCGCCGGTGCCCTGCCTCCTCCGTCGCGATGCGCGCCGGCATGGCCGACGTTACGGAGTGCACCGGCCACCCGGCGGGCGGCCTGTGGACAACGCGGCGATGTGGATAACGGGCGGGTGGTGCCGTCCGGCCGCTTAGGTGGAGACATGGGTGACCGGGATGTGGTGGCGGCCGTGCCGCTCGACTCAGGCGGAGGCGGCGGCCGGTGCGCTGGTGCTGGAGGACGAGCTTGCCGACGAGGCGGACGTCTTCGAGGACGTGCTCGAATCGCTGCTGGGCTTCGCGGCGTCGGACTTCGACGTGTCCGACTTCGCGGCCTCCGGCTTCGGCTCGGAGGAGGTGGTCGGCTTCCCGGATCCACCGTTGCCGGAGCGGGAGTCGTTGCGGTAGAAGCCCGACCCCTTGAAGACGATTCCGACGGAGTTGAAGACCTTGCGCAGGCGGCCCTGGCACGCCGGGCACTCGGTCAGCGCCGGGTCGGAGAAGGACTGCACCGCCTCGAGCTGCTCGCCACACTCGGTGCAGGCGTACTGGTACGTGGGCACGGATCCTCCGCGTTCTCGACAGCCAAACTCACTCGGCGCTGGCACTCGCCGTCACCGAGTGCCAATGCTGCGCCATCGGAGCTTATTTCGTCCACTCCTCGCCCGCCATGAGGGTCAGGCCCCTGCCGGGACTGATGGCCGCGCGCACCCGTCGATCGTGCGCCTCGGCCGGTACCTCCGCCATCAGCTCGCCGTCGTGCAGCAGTGCCACGGTCAAGGTCGCGGGCGTCACGCGGGCGAGCGCGCGGTCGTACGAGCCGCCACCGCGACCGAGCCGCCGTCCCGCCCGGTCGACCGCGAGGGCGGGGACGACGACCAGATCGGCGGCCGTGATCGCGGTCACGCCCTGCCGCGGACCGGTCGGCTCCCGCAGCCCGCGCGGCCCCGGGCGCAGCGAGTCCGGCCCGGTGTACCGGGCCCAGTCCAGGTCGCCGTCCTCCAGGAGGACCGGGAGCAGCAGCTCGGCGTCCGGCTGCAGCGCCCGGGCCAGTGCCTCCGGCAGGTCGGGGCCGCCGGGCTCGGCCCCGATCGGCACATACGCGCTGATGGTCACCGGCGGCCGTCGCCGTGCCGAAGCGGGTTCTGCATCGACCGGCGGCCGCCCAGGCACCGGCAGCCGCCGTACCAGGGAAAGCAGTTCCGCCTGGAGCGCCGCCGCGGCCCGTTCGCGGGCCTCCGTGGTCAGCGATCCGCGGGCCTGCAGCAGCTTTCTACGCAGCGCAAGCTTCTGAGACCGAGATCTTTCCGCTCCAAGGGCGAAATCAGGCATTCAACCACCTCCTCGAAACGGGCAAACGGTGCACACTATGTCAGCATCGCTCGAACAGGGCCACCTCCAGGAGGACGTGTGACGCTACGTGGGCGGCTCACGACCGCCTTCCTGGTGGTGGTGCTCGGCCCGGTTCTGCTGGGCTCGGTGTTCGTCGGCATGACCGTGGCCACCGTGCGCCGCGATCGCGCCGTCGAACGGCTCGATCATGCCGCCACCACGGTGCGCACCGCGATCGGCGCCGTGTGCCGCCAACTGCAGGCGGTCGCCGACGCGGTCGCCGTGCTGCCGACGGCTGACCGGCGGCTGGCGGCGGACCAGCTCATCGCCCGTGGCCTGGCCGCCGAGATCACCATCGGCCGGACCGGAAGCGCTCCACCCGCGCACTGGCGGGACTGCGCCGACCCCGCCGACGTCGGGGTGGCCGCCATCGCCGCCCGAGCCCAGGCGCCCGGCGTCACGGTCGCCGCCGGGCAGGTGCTCGACGCGGCGTTCGTGGACCGGCTCGCCGCCTCCAGCGGCGCCGAGGTCACCCTGCTCTCCGGCGACGGCGCCGGGGCCGCACCCACGGAAAGCACCGAGCCCCCGTACGCCCGGTCGCACGTCGCCGCGCTCGCCGCCGGGCTGCCCTCCGCCGGGCACGGAGACGGCCAGGTCCGGCGCACCACCGACGGCGACCGGTTCGTACGCCGGATCGCCCTCGCCCCCGGCCAGCCGCTGCCCCTGGCCGTCTCCGTGCCCGGCGGCGGCCCGACCGGCCTGTACGCCCTGCTCATCGGCGCCGACCTCGCCGTGGCCGCCGTCGCGGTCCTGGTGGCGCGGTGGCTGGCCCGCTCCACCACCCGGCCGCTGGCCGACCTGGTGTGGGCCGCCGGCCGGGTCGCGGACGGCGAACTGGACACCCGCGTCCCGGTGCTACGCCACGACGAACTCGGTCGGCTGGCCAGCACGTTCAACCGGATGACCCGCGAGCTGCGGACCTACGTGCAGGCACTGACCGCCAGCCGCGACCAGCTGCGCGGGCACCTGGCGATCCTCGGCGACACCCTGTCCAGCACCCACGACGTGCACCGGATCCTGCGGGTCATCCTGCAGACCGCGCTGTCCGCGACCGGGGCCCGGGGCGGCGTCGTGCTGCTCATCGACCCGGCCGATCACGTTCTGGTGGCGCGCTGCGCCGAGGGCCTGAGCGGACGCTGGGACGTCCCGGAGACCGAACTGCCCGGCCTGCGGGTGCCGCTCGGCGAGGGAGTGCTCGGCACCGTGGCCGCCACGGGCGTGGCCCAGCGTGGATCGCACCCGGGTGGGGAACCCCCGTGCCGCACGTACGTCGCGGTGCCCATCTGCGCGCCGCCGACCGTCGGGGATCCCCTGGTGCCAGGCGAGGCCACCGGCTCGGCCGCGCCGGTCGTGCTGGGGGTGCTCGCCCTCTATGACCGGCTCGGCATGGACGAGTTCGACGACGCCGACCTGATGACGCTGCGGACGTTCGCGGGGCAGGCCGGGGTCGCGGTGCACAACGTACGCGTGCACGAGGAGGCGCAGCGGCTCTCCCTCACCGACCCGCTGACCGGGCTGTGGAACTACCGGTACCTGCGTGAGTCGCTGCGCCGCGAGGTGGAGCGGGCCAGCCGGTTCGGGCGCATGCTGGCCATACTGGTCCTCGACCTGGATCACTTCAAGAACGTCAACGACACGTACGGGCATGCCGCGGGGGATACGGTGCTGGGGGAGTTCGCCCGGCGCATCCGGCTCGGGCTGCGCGAGGTCGACGTGGCTTTCCGGCAGGGCGGGGAGGAGTTCGTCGTGCTGCTGCCGGAGACCGACGGGTTCGGCGCGGCCACCGTCGCCGAACGTCTCGGCGCGGCGATCCGCGACATCCCCGTACCGATAGACCGGCGCCGCGCCGACGCCGCCGACGAGGACCCGGTGGACCGCATCCCGGTCAGCGTCTCGATCGGCATCGCGGTCTATCCCGACCACGGCGGGACCGCGCAGGAGGTGCTCGACGCCGCCGACGACGCCCTGTACGCGGCCAAGAACGCCGGGCGCGACCGGTACCGGATGGCCGCGCCCGGGGTTTCCCCAGGCCGGCCACGCTGCGCGGATGATCGCGCCACCACCCGCCCGGGTGGCCCGCAGACGCCGCGGCAGAACCGTGGCCGATAGTCTCGCCAATGTCCGGGCACTATCCAAGCGAAGTGTGGGGGGACTGAAGAGATGACCACGAACGCGCACGAGAACGGCCGCCGGGCGGTGAAGGCCGTCATTCCGGCAGCCGGTCTGGCGACCCGGTTCCTGCCGGCGACCAAGGCCGTACCGAAGGAACTGCTCCCGGTCGTCGACCGTCCCGTGCTGCAGTACATCGTGGAGGAGGCGGCGGCCGCGGGCATCACCGACGTGCTGCTGGTGACCGGTCGTGGCAAGACATCGATGGTCGACCACTTCGACCGGCGCCCCGACGTCGAGGCGCGCCTGGAGGAGAAGGGCGACGCCGAACGGCTCGCCGCCGTGCGCCGGACCAGCGAACTCGCCGACATCTACACCTGCCGCCAGGGCGAGCCCCTCGGGCTCGGACACGCCGTGGGCACCGCGGCCTCGCACGTGGGGGACAACGCGTTCGCGGTGCTGCTCGGCGACGAGTTCGTCGAGCAGGAGCAGCCGCTGCTGCCGGCAATGCTGGACCTGCAGGCCCGCACCGGCGGCATCGTGCTGGCCTTCATGGAGGTCAAGCCGGAGGAGACCTCCCGCTACGGCATCGCCTCGGTGCGGCCCAGCGAGTTCGGCGAGGACATCGTGGAGGTCACCGGGCTGGTCGAGAAGCCCGCACCGGCGCATGCCCCGAGCAACCTCGCCGTACTGGGGCGCTACATCCTGCCCGCGGCGATCTTCGAGGCGATCCAGAACACCAAGCCCGGCAGCGGCGGCGAGATCCAGCTGACCGATGCGATGGCCGCACTGCTGGCCGAGGGTACGCCGGTGCACGGCATCGTCTACCGCGGCCACCGCTACGACACCGGCATGCCGCTGGGGTACCTGCAGGCCGTCGTGCAGCTCGCCGTGAAGCGGCCCGACCTGGGGCCCGAGTTCCGGCAGTGGCTCACCGACTTCGTCGCCGGGGGTGCGCAGGGATGACCGCGACGGCCGATGCCGAGGCGGCCGCCAACGAGTTGATGCCGCTCGCCGAGTACCTGGGCAGGGTGCTGCGCAGGTTGCGGGCGCTGCCCCCGCTCGACCTCGACCTCACCCAGGCGCACGGCAACGTCCTCGCCGGCGACGTGTACGCACCACACCCGTACCCCGCCTTCGACCAGGCGGCGATCGACGGGTACGCGGCTCGCTGGGAGGACCTTGCCGCCGCCGGGCGGATCGGCTCGCACCCCGCGTCCGAGGGTGGTCCTCGCTCGGTTCGTCTCAACGTGGTCGGCGACCTGGGTGCGGCGAGCTGGCGGCCCGTACGCCTGACCCCCGGCACCTGTTTCTCGGTGGCGGCCGGCGCCCCCCTGCCGGTCGGCGCGGACGTCGTCGTGCCCGTGCACTGGACCGACCAGGGCATGGCCACCGTCGAGATCCTGCACGCCCCGAAGCGCGGCTCCGGGGTCCGGCGGGCGGGCGACGAGCTGCCCGTGGGCCGCCTGCTCGCCCCCAGCGGCGCGTACGTGACCCCGCCGATGGTGGCGGTCTTCGCCGCGGCCGGCATCGGGCACGTGGTGGTCCGGCCCAGCCCGCGGGTGGTGGTCGTGGCGACCGGCGACGAACTGGTCGACGTGGGCCGCCCGAGCCAGCCCGGACAGGTGGTCGACGCCAACTCGCACGCGCTGACCGCGGCCGCGGTCGAGGCGGGGGCCCTGGCGTACCGCATCGGGATCTGTGACGACGACCCGGAAGGGCTGCGCGGGCTGCTCGAGGACCAGACCCTGCGCGCCGACCTGATCATCACCACCGGCGGCACCGGCACGGGCCCGGGCGACATGCTGCGCCGGGTGCTGGCGCGGCGCGACCCCGGCCGCGGCGCCGTCGAGTTCACCGACGTGGCGCTGTGCCCCGGCACCGCGCTCGGCTTCGGCACGGTCGGCGGCGAGGAGGTGCCCGTGGTCTGCCTGCCCGGCGAGCCCGGCGCGGCGCTGATCGGCTTCGAGGTGCTGGCCCGCCCGGTGATCCAGATCCTCGCCGGTGCCGAGCCGGTGTTCCGGCCGAGCGTCAAAGCACACCTGCTGGAGACCGTGTCGTCGCCGGGCGGCCTGCGCGAGTTCCGTCCCGCCCACGTCGCGGAGCGGCGCGGCGGTGGCTACACGGTGCAGCCCCTCGCCGGTGGGCCGTACACTCTCTCGGGCCTCGCCGAAGCCAACGGCCTGCTGGTTCTCGGTGAGCGGGTCACCTCGGCGGCGGCCGGGTCGACCGTCGACGTGCTGCTGCTCGACCGGAGGCGATGATGCTGGGGTACCCGCCCGGATGGCCAGCCGTCCTGGCGGACGGGCCGGTGCTGCTGCGGCCGTACCGGCGCGGCGACGGCCGGGCGTGGTCCGAGGTCCGGATCGCCAACCAGCAGTGGCTCGCCCCGTGGGAGTCCTCGCCGCCCGGGCCGTGGGCCGAGATGAACTCCACCCGGGCGTACGCCTTCGTCTACCGCGACATGAAGCGGGCCGCCCGGCGCGGCGACAGCATGCCGTTCGCGGTCTGCCTGCGCGACGACCAGGGCCGCGAGCGGCTGGTCGGCCACCTGAACCTCGGCAACATCGTGCGCCGGGCCTTCAGTTCCGCGTACGTGGGGTATTGGGTCGACGCGCGGGTGGCGGGCCGCGGCATCATCCCGACCGCGCTGGCGCTCGCGGTCGACCACGCCTTCGGCCCGGGGCAGCTGCACCGCGTCGAGATCAACATTCGGCCCGAGAACGCGCCCAGCCGGCGGGTCGTGGAGAAGCTCGGTTTCCGCGAGGAGGCGTACCACCAGCGCTACATGCACATCGACGGCGCCTGGCGCGACCACCTCGGGTACGCCATGACGAGCGAGGAGGTCGTCGCCGAGGGCGGTCTGCTGGCCCGCTGGCGCAGACTCCGCGCTGTCACATAGCCGACCACCGATGATCAACTCTGCGTGGCGCGCCCGGCGCGCCGCGCGAATTTCCGCAGCTCCCGCCCGTAACCTCGGGGCGATGGGGACATGCGGTGCCTGGTCGTGCCTGAGCTCGGGCCGACCCTGGACCGCTTCGGCTGACGGAAGGGGTGAGGGTGCCGACCTCGGTGCTCCTCGCCGTCCTCGCCGCGGCCGGGCTGCTCGCGCTCGCACCGGCACTCGTACGCCGGTACGACGCGACCGAGCGCCTGGTGGCGGAGCGGGCGTCGTCGACGGCTCGGGTGCTTTCGCGCCGCCGTCGACGCCGTACCGTGCCCGGACGCCGACCGGTCAACCCGCCGCGCCAGTTCACGGTTACGGTCACGCCCCCGGCGAGTGAATCGCGCCCCCTGAAGCTGGTGGCCCCGCGCCGCAGCGTACGGCCAGCGAAGCTGGCGGCCCAGCGCCGCGCCGCGCGGCCCGTGCGCGCGCCACGGCACACCCCCGCGGTCATCCGCCGCCGCCGGGTCTTCGCCGCGTTGCTGCTGCTGAACATCATCGAGCTGGTCGGCGTCCTCGCCGTTGGCCCCGGCTTCTGGATCGGCTTCGCGGTCACCGGCACCCTGCTCGGGATGTACCTGGTGCACCTGCGCAACCGGGCCATCGCCGACCGGCGTCGTCGCCGCGGCGAGGCCCGCGAGGCGGCCTGGCTTGCCGCCCGGCAGGCCGAGGTACGGCGGGAACAGGCGCGCCGGGCCGCCGCGCGACGGGAGGCGCAGCGCCGCCTCGCCGCCCAGCGGGAGGCCGTGCGGCGCGCCGCGATGGGCTTGGACCGCGATCCGTCCGATCTTCCGGCGGCGGTCAACGGGGGTTCGGTGTCGTACCGGCGGACCGGTGGGCTGCGCGGGCGGGCGTACGAGGCGGGTGGGCGGGGGTCCGGGTTCTCGGCCTGATCGATGGGGTGCGGCGCGCCGGGTGGGGTGGTTCGCGAGCCGGGCGGGGAACCTGTTAGCCTTGCTGCGGTCCTACGGGCCAAGGGGCTGTGGCGCAGACCGGTAGCGCACCTCGTTCGCATCGAGGGGGTCAGGGGTTCAAATCCCCTCAGCTCCACCCACACACGCATTGAGCTGCGGAAATGCTGACCAGAGATCGTTAGGCCCAGATCCGGCCCAGATTGTGACTAGGTCAGGCAGCCGCCGACCCATTCCGTCCCGCAGCTGCGGCCCGCAGAGCCGCGCTGATGATGTTGCGACGACGGTCCCGCTTCGGCCACCAGTGCACGTAGGTCTCCAACGTGATTCGCAAGCTGGAGTGCCGCAAGGCGTTCTGCACGTCAGTCGGGTCGACGTTGGCCGCGATCAGCTCGGTGGCGAAGTAGTGCCGCAGCGAGTGGAACGTGCCCGCCTGCGGCCACTTGGCGGCGGCCCGCCACTGTGCCCAGAGCTTTGACCATGCCTGATCGTGGATCGGCCGTCCGAGATCGTCGGTGAACAGCAGCTCGACCAGGCGGCGTGTGGCCGGCTTGCCGAAATCGGGTGTGCCGCGCGTGATGTCCGGCAGGTCGACGGCGACCGGCGGGAACCGCTGGACGTGCTCGGCCACGGCCGCCGCGACCGCCTCGTCCAGATCGACGTCACCGACCGAGCCGGACTTCGGCGGCGCGAGGTAGAACCCGCCGTACGCCTGCTTGTGGAACCGCAGCTGCTGCACGACATGGACCTCCTGCCGGGCAGGATCGACGCAGCGCGGGCCGTTCTCCGTGCCGAGCACCTCGCCGAGCCGCATGCCTTCGCCCGCGCCGAGCCAGATGGCGGCCTTGAACCGGGGCGGGACGACCTCGAACAGCGCCGCCGCCTCCCCGGTTGTCGGCACCCATTTCGGTGCCCGGGAGAACCCGCGCAGGATCGCGGAGAGACGCACCGCCTTGCACGGGTTGTCGGGGATGACCTTGTCGACGACGGCGGCATTCATGATCACGTTCAGCACGTCGAAGTAGGTCTTGAGCGACGACTGAGCAACCTGGGCGGCGATCAGGTTGGTGATCCATTCCAGGACATCCGGATCGCGTGGCGTGGGAACGGCTCCCATTTAGGAGGCTCATTCGCGATCCATTTGAGCTTGCGGCGTATCCATTGATGATCTCGGTAAGCACTCTAACCGTTCGGGCAAGTAGAGCAGGATCGACGTTCTACATGCTTAGGCGCAATGCCGCTAAGGTCGCTATTGCGGGCGGGATGCTTAGCGTGTTCCCCACAGGCGTTTTCCAGCCAGCGTCGGTTCTCCCGGCGCCAAATTCGCCGGACTTTGACCTGTGGCGAAATGTCATGCGGGAGTACAGTGAGGAATTTCTCGGCAACCCCGAACATGACGGTGATGGCCCGCCGATCGACTACGCCAGCGAGGAGCCGTTTCGCTCGCTCGACGCAGCGCGACGCGACGGCAGAATACGCGTCTACTGCTTGGGCGTCGGAATTGATTCGCTCAACTATGTCGGTGATGTCTTGACGCTTGCGGTCTTTGACTCCGATGTGTTCGACGCGATCTTCGATGGGATGGTCGATCAGAACGACGAAGGTGACGTGGATGCGGAGGAGTACAGCTTCACCCCGGAGGCGATGCGTCGCCTGCTAGACACCCAGCCGATCGCGCCCAGCGGGGCCGCTTGCCTACATCTGGCCTCGGAGTATCTGTCTGAGGGAACCCTGATGTGAGGGGAGTCGGCAGTGGGCGCAAGACGGCAAGGCCGGGCACATCGGGGCGCGCTGAGCGAGGCACCCTGTCCATCGCGGATCTTGACCGTCTGTCGGGGTACGGCTTGGAGTGCAGAGCCACGCACGCCACCGAGTACACAGAGCCATCGACATCTGCGAGTCAGTAGCGAGCTCGCGGTCGAGCTGACGGGTACGGCCGACTACACTCAGTCACGTAAGCCGACCCGGCGAAGTCCGGATCTGCCGATGAGAGTGCATCTCGCCAATCAGCGGCGATCAGTGGGGACGGTCGATCGATCCGTTCTTTCGCCGGCCCTGTGGCTCCGTTACGCGGCTCTTCGAAGTTAAGCGGGGTTGAGGTGTCCGCGGTGGCGGCGGGTCGTGGCTGTGCGGGTGCGGAGGCGTTGATTCTCCGGGTTGCGGAATCCGTAGGCGTCGCGGGCGACTGTCTTGATGACGCGGTTGGTGCCTTCTGATCCGGCGTTGGTGATGCCGGTGGTCAGGAACGCGTGGATCTGCGGCCACCAGGTCTCGATCGTGGTGGCGAGCCGGTGTAGTTCGGGCAGGTCAGAGGCGGCGCAGCGGGCGTAGAAGCGGTGCAGGAGCCGGTGGACGCGTTCTCGGTCGGGTCGGGTTCGGGCGGTGGAGAGCAGGTCGAGGAGGTCTTCTTTCGCGTTCCACGCGGTCAGGATCGGGGCACCGATCGTGGCGGGTAGGCCCTGGAGGGTGTCGACCAGACGGTCGACGTGCTTGCCGCGCATCCGGGCGGCGGAGCGGGTCAACCGGTTACGCATCCGCCACTCGGGATCACTGCCGCGGCCACGGCGCCCACGCTGGGTCAGCGTGACCCGGCGGCGGACCTCGGTGACGGCCCGGTTGGCCAGCTGCACGACGTGGAAGTGATCGACGACCAGCAACGCGTGCGGTAGGACCTGCCGGATCGCGGCCTTGAACACGGTGCACATGTCGATCGCCACGGCCCGGACCTGCTCTCGCCAGGCCGGTGAGCGAGCGGTCAGCCAGCCCGTGACCGCGGCAGTGCTACGGCCTTCGACCTAGGCGAGCAGGCCCTGCCCGCCGGACAGATCGCAGAATCCGACGTGCCAGCGATCCGCGGTGACCGTCCACGAGCTGGTCGAAGATCCAGTGCGGCTTGCCCCGGCGGACCTCGTCGATGCCGAGCACGGCGACGGGCTCGGGCTCGTCCGGCCGCACCGCAGCAGCGTCAGCGACGACCGGCCACGAGATCCCGTGGTCGCGGGCGGACTGCACGATCGTGCGGCCGCCGTCGGCGACTGCTGCGCCGGCCGCCTGCCGCAGCCGGGTGATCAACCGGGCCCGGGCCGGGACCTGCGTGACCTGCTCGGTGAACGACCTGCGCGGGCACGACAGGGTCGGGCAGTACCAGCGCCGCTTACGCCAGCGCAGCCGCACCGGCCAGCCGGCGACCGGCAGATCCCGCGGTCGGGTCGTGGCCCACTGCTTCACCCGCACCGCTCGCTGCCCGCACTGCGGACAGCATCGTGCCTGCTCACAGCTCGTGGATAGGTGCACCACCGGGACGCCGGCGGCGTCCAGCTCGACCCGCTCGGCGACCAGGCCATCCAGGCCCAGCAGCCGGGTCGTATCGTTGACCATGCTCGCAGCTCTTCACTTGTGACCATCCGATTTGGACACTCAGATGATCACCGATGTGCTGCGAGCCCTTCACGCTCGGGTCCGCTCCAACCGCGACCCCCGCTCAACTTCGAAGATCCGAGTTGTAGCGGGCAGGTGCTCGCTTTTCTCGATACCGAGAGCCTTCGCGTGCTTGGCGTCGGCAAGCACGATGAAGGCGATGCCGAGGCCGCCGAGGAGCACCACGGCCACAGCCCAGGGGGCGGCGTCGGAGAGAACGTCGGACAGTTTCACCGCTACCTGACCTCCATAGAACCGGGCAAACCCGGGCGAAAAGGTGGGCGTTCACCAGGATAATCTCTACGACGCCCGGAGCGCGAACGGCCGCACGGTGCTCTGGCTGGGACGACGCAAGAGCGTCGGTAGCGGCCCAGGCAACAGCGGACTCGCCTTCGACCAACTCAACCCATGACGGACGCCGTCCGACTGCTGTGACCAACCAGCCTGCCGAGGAGGGTACATGTTGCAAGTCCTATTCCGCGCATTCGTCACCGTCTTCACGGTCGCCACCGGCGTCACCGTCTCCACCTTGTGGGGCGATTCCAGCGGCGGAAAGCTACTGGCCGCATCGGTCATCGCCGTAGTCGTGGGACTCGTGGAATGGCTGATGATCTGGACCCCAAAGCACTCGGCCCTGGCCCGGCGGCTCCTCGACCCACGCTCGGTCGTGGTCGGGGTCTGGCTGCAGGACGTCAAGCTGGCATGGGGACTACAAGGACGGCCACAGGCAAGCCCAAACCGCTTCGCGATCTTCACCGTGAGCTACGACTCGACGCACGACTATCTCGTCGAAGGACGCGCCTACGACGAGCGGGGCCAGGAGTATGCCCGGTGGCACTCCATCGAAAGCCCCATGTTCTCCCGCAACGGACGAAGCATGACCTACCTATTCGAAGGAACCGTACTGGATTCCGACGTCTCCCTGACCGAGCGGCACAGGGTCGGGCTCACGCGGCTCGCGTTGGAATCAAGCACTGACTGCGGTGAGGGAAGCGTCGAGCACGTCGCCATGAACGCACATGTCGAGTTCGACCTGTTCCGGATAACCCCGACATGGCTCGCAACACGCGGCCTCGCCGCGTTCTCAGTCGAGGCGATAGGCCACCTTGCCACCCGCAGCAAGTTCGCCGAGGCATACGCCCGCACCCTGCAACCAGTCGCCTGACTCGACCCGCCATGCCAGCCAAGCGGGGACGATCGTAATCGGCTGGATCACGAACGCGCGACCTCGGCGAGCAGGCACTCGCTCTATTGATCATTCGGCTCCTGCTGCAACCCTGCGCGTTTGCCATCGAGTCGAGATTGCTCAAGACGAGTCCGGCACGCAACAAACACCGGGCACCGGGCATCGGCACCGGGCGATGAGCGGGCCGGTGCGCTGAGCAAGAGGACCCCAGCGCTCGGCATGCAGCATCCGCACCGCCTGCCGCGCCAACCGTGTGCCAGATGGACGGCTGCCTGGTCAACCGGCAAATACTGACCGAGACAGAACCCGGCCTCTTCGCCCTCAACCCGAAACGGACGTAACCTCCCGGACCGGCCTCTCAGGTCATCGAGGCCGGGTGTTTCTTCCTTACTGCTTCGGCGGGGGCACGGACCAGATAGTCTGGCAAGGGACGTCTTGAGCACATATATCTGAGTAAGTGTTTGAGAGTGGTGTTACTCGGGCGTGGTGGCGTACCGGCAGCGTTGTCGGGTATCGGGTTTGCCGCGGTCGAGGCAGCGGGACCATGGTGTTGATCGCGGCCCAGCGAATCAGTGCTTCGAGACGACACCACCCTCAAACACTCCTGACGTGGGGAAATAGATGAAAAATCCTGTCAGCGTGCCGTCTCGTGCCATTAGCGGCGATGACATTTCACCTCCAGCCCAGCAGCTTCTCAGAGACCTCAATCTGCTGCCCGAAGAGGGTGACTTGGCCCACGCGGGCGGTTTTGTGGCCGCCTTCAAAGGTCCGCCGGACAGTGTGGCCCTTATCGAGGCCGGCGCCACCGCGGCGACCAAGTGGTGGTCCGTCGGCTTAGGCGTGATGGTCACTGGGGCGTGGGCGGCGGTACGAACATGGTGGTCTGCGGAAGACCCGGCGAACCAGCACATTCTTCTGTGGGGAGCCGCCATCGTGACCGCGGCGGCGGTTCTTGGTGTGGCTCACCTGTTCGCCTCCGACCTCCGGGGCCGCGCCGCGGTGGCAACCGAGACCGTCCGCGCCCGCGCCGCCGTCGCCGAGACGTTCGTACGAATGGCCGAGCAGGCGCACGCGAGAACCCTGGATGGGCAGCACGTAGCGGCCCGCGCCCCGGGTGACGGTCTCCAGTTCGCCGCCCTGCCGTCGATCACCGTCGAGAACATGGCCAAGCACGGTCCCGAGGAGGCCGGATGGCACGCATTGGGGCTTCTCACCGACGGCGCGCGTCGCAACCGATACCTAATCGCCAAAGGCAACACGCACGAATGGGTTGATGCCGGCATGGTGAGCGTGCCATAGCGGCTGAAAATGGCTCTTCGAGGTTAAGCGGGGTTGAGGTGTCCGCGGCTTTTCCGGGTGGTCGCGCAGCGTGTTCGTAGGCGTTGGTTGACCGGGTTTCGGAAGCCGTAGGCGTCGCGGGCGACGGTTTTGATGACTCGGTTGGTGCCCTCGGAGCCGGCGTTGGGGATACCGGTGTGCAGGAACACGAGGATGGGTGGCCACCAGGTCTCGATCGTGGTCGCGAGGCGGATGAGTTCGGGCAGGTCGGAGTCTGCGCAACGCTGGTAGAAGTGGTGCAGCAGCCGGGTGACGTGTTCCCGGTCAGGGCGGGTGCGGGCGATCGCGAGTAGGTCGAGCAGGTCCTCCTTGGCGTTCCACGCGGCCAGGACCGACGTGCTGATGGCGGCGGGTAGCCGGGCCAGGTCGTCGCAGAGTCTGTCGACGCGTTCGCCGTGCATCCGCCGGGCGGAGCGGGTCAGCCGGTTACGCAGGTCCCATTCCCGGTCCCCGGCACGGCCCCGACGGCCGCGGACCTGCACGGTGACCCGACGGCGGACCTCGTTGAGCGCCTGATGCGCGAGTTGCACCACGTGGAAGTGATCGACGACGAGGACGGCGTGCGGCAACGCCTCCCGGACCGCGGACTTGAAGATCGTGCACATGTCGATCGCGACGAACCGCACCTCGCCTGGGGTGTCGTATTTGAAGATCATCCGGCCCAGATCCGGCCCAGATGACCAGTGATAGGCGGTGACAACCGACGCTAACCGCTGACACGCGACGCCAGGTCAGGGTGTGCGCGCCGGAGGATGCGCCCATGGTCGGTCTATGGGGTTCAAATCCCCTCAGCTCCACCCACAAAACCGCAGGTCATCAGAAGGCTAGCCGCGATTTTGCGCCGGCCTTTCTCCGTTAGTTGTCCGATTCTGGGTGCCGTTGCGAGCGGCACTACCAGACGGCGCAGGTCTGATGTTCAGGTCTGGGGGTTGGGGCTGCGGGCCGCGGGCGGTGTGCGTGATTGCTCGGGTGTCGCCAGGGTTTCGGTTGGCGTGGCGGGCAGGGTGAAGACGAACCGGGAGCCGCCGGTGGGGTTGTCTTCGACGTGGATGGTGCCGCCGTGGCGTTCAACGATGCGTGAGCAGATGGACAACCCGAGGCCGGTGCCGGAGTAGCCGGCCGTGGCATGGGCGCGATGGAATCGCTGGAAGATGGCGAGGTGCTGCCCGGCCGGAATCCCGATGCCGTTGTCGGTGAGCGTGACGGTGACGGTGCCTTCCTCGCGGACCGTTCTGACGGAGACTTCCGGGGTGGTGCCCGGTGCCGTGTACTTGACGGCATTGCTGACCAGGTTGTCCAGGAGCTGACGGACCAGCACCCGATCGGCGAGGACCGGGACAAGGTCGCCGATGTCGAACCGCGGCACCAGCGCGTTCGAGGCGGTGGCCGTGTCGATGCGGGCGGCGGCCACGTCGCGGGCGAGGGCGGCGAGGTCAACCTCTTCGGCGGTGATCTCGGAGTTTCTGGCAGTGGTGTAGGCGAGCAGGTCTTGGATCAGGAGCCGCATGCGTTGCGCGGTGTTGTTGACCCGGGCAACTGCTGATCGGGCCTGGGTGACGTCCGGCTGGTCGGGTAGCCCGGCGAGGATGTCCTGGCACGCTTCGGACCAGCCTTCGATGGTGGTCAGCGGGTTGAGCAGGTCGTGGGCGACGACGCCGGCGAACGTGGCCAGCTCATCGCGCTGCCGCCGTTCGGCGGTTACGTCATGAAAGAGCAGCACGGCCTGGACCTCGGCGGGGTTGAGGTGCAGCGCCGTGGCTCTGACGTGGAGGACTCGTCCCTCGGGCACCGTCGCGTTGCGCACCAGCACATCCCTTTCGAGTGCCTGCTCGCCCGCCAACGCCCGGGCATGGGCCACCTCCTCTTGGGTGATCGGCGTGCCGTCGATGTCGGCGACACCCCATGAGGCGGTGTCGACGCGAGCTTCCCTCTCGAACTGGACGCCCATCAGGGTCCGAGCGGCCGGGTTGTGCAGCAGGACGCGGTCGCGTTGGTCGATCACGAGCAGACCGTCAGCCATGCTGTCCACGATGGCGCTCATCAGCCTGGCGCGCCGGGCATGCCGATCCCTCTCCACGGCCAGCGCGGCTTGCTCCGCGCGCAGCGAACGCGACAGCGCTGCCGCCTCGTCGCGGCTGAGAGCCAGCGCCAACCCCACAACGGCAGCCACGAGAACGAAACCGTGCCCCACCATCGCCCGGAGTTCGAGGGTTTGGACAGTGGAGAACGGCCCTAGACCGTGCATGGTCAACACCATCGCCACCGTCGCCTGCACCAGATTGCTGAAGGCGACGTATCCGGTACTTAGCCGCGCCCCCGCCCACACCGCTACCGCCATCAGCAGATAGGTCAACGGCAGCGTCCGGCCGGGGAAGGAGACCACCGCATACATCGTCGTGGTGCAGACCGCCACGATTACGTACTCTCCGAGCCGCCGCCGAGGCGTACGCGCCAGCGCAGCAACGATGGCCGACGCCCAGCCGGAGAGGCTCCCCCGCTGCTGCCGGTAGCAAGTCACCGCGTGACCAAGGCACACGGCGAGCGGGAGGACGACCACGATGCTGCTCACACTGCGGGTGAACGTCACGGTCAGCAGTAACCAGTGGTGCGCCCCCGTAGCCACCCAGACGCCGGCCATCGCGGAGACCGACCCGGCCGCGGCCGCCACGATCGCTGCGCCGAGCAGTCCCCACAGATCCTGCAGCGTGCGCAGGCGTTCGACGCCACCGGCTCCCCACAGATGGGGCCTCAACCGGCCCATCATGATGAGGAACACCCAGGCCAGGACCGCGGAGGCGGTCGCGAGGGCGATCGCGGCGGGCAGCCGGGTGCCGATGACGGCGGCACCGAGCACGGTGGTGGCAAACAAGGCAGTGGCGTCGACCCATCGGGTGGGAGCCCGCCGCTGGGCGCAGAACCACACCGCCGCCACGCCGGGGGCAGCCCACCCGATGACCAGATCATGGAGCTGTAGAACTTGCGCCTGACCAGCCACAACAGCGGTTAGGTGGAGCAGCGCGAACCCGCCGGTGCGGGCGATCGAATTCCAGTACCTCATGACGGCCCCAGATCATCCGGCCGGAGACGTGCCGAAGGGCATCCCTCCTGAGCGCACCCGTCCTAACCAGCGGCACCGGGATGCGCCGTGGGGCCAGCGTACTGTCTGGTATCGGATGTTTTGGTGGCTTTGGGAGTTGGGTTAGATGTCTGATTCTGGAAGCCATCCAGAGGCGGGGCGTGCGTCGCTGGCCCGATGATGTCGCTGGCGGCCCGGAGCGGCGCATCCAACCCGCCCAACCGATGGCCGGGAGGACACCGCCGCGCGTTGGGGCGGGGCGTCCTGACGGAAGCGCTCTGCAGGCTGCATTTGAACTCGGGTCCCAAGCCACCTCTCGCGGATGCCTCCGGGGCCTGTGGCTCGGGCTCAAGAACTGGATGATTCGGCCGATGAATCTGCCATGCCGATTCGCCGACTTGCGCTGCTGTGCGTCGCGGTAGCCGCTGCGGCGGCTCTCGCGGCGTGCGGTCCCGACGATCGTGGGGCGGCGGGAAGCGGCTCTGGCACGGCTCCGTCGCCCTCCCAGTCGGTCGTCGCGGAGCTGGTGACGTCACCATCGGTGGAGGTCGTCGCGCCGGCCGACGAAGCCGAGGCGTGCGCCATCACCCCTGGTGATCCCACCTGCGCCGGGGTGCTGGGTCCGGACAACATTCAGGTTGCCGGCTAGGCGTCGTTCGACGGGCGTGGCCGGACCCGGCGATGACGGAGACGACCGGCTCGTGAACCCGCCTGTGTCGCTTGCGGCGGTCAACCGTCTCGCCGGAAGGGGTAGCCGCCTGCGGCATGGTCCGAAGCAGACATCGCCCGTACCTTCCCAGACTGCCGTCGGTGGGATGCCCGGCGGCTTAGGGTGGGCCGATGCCCGTCTCGCCATACATTGCCCGTCTGCGCGCTCACGTCGGTCACGACCTGCTGCTCCTGCCCGGGGTCAGCGCCGTCGTGCACAACGCCGCCGGGCATCTGCTGCTCGCCCGGCGCAGCGACAACGGCCGTTGGTCCCTGCCCGCCGGCATCATCGATCCGGGCGAGCAGCCGTCGGACACGGTCATTCGCGAGGTGTTCGAGGAGACCGGCGTCCACGTCGAGATCGAGCGGGTCGGCGGCGTCGCCACGCACCCGGTGGTCTACCCCAACGGCGACATCTGTGAGTACCTGAACGTGTGGTTCCGGTGCCGGGCCGTCGGCGGCGCGCCGCGCACCGATGGCGACGAGTCGCTGGAGGTCGGCTGGTTCGCGCTGGACGACCTGCCGGAACTCGACGACTGGGCCCGCCTGCGGATCGACACCACCCGGGACCCTGACGGCCCCGCCTGGCACGTCCAGCCCGGCGAACGGCACCCCGCGCTCGGGCAACCCGACGCGCTGTAGCTCCCGGGGGCTCGCCGCCTCAGAGGGAGGTATGCGGGCGGCCCGCAGGCAAGGAGCCTGCGGGCCGTGGATCTTGCTTACTCCGGAGTGCCGACGTTCGTCACGAGGTCGATGACCTCCAACAGGATCGGCGGCGTGCCGGGAACACCGTCCATCGTCACGACCGTCTTGTTCGTGCCGTCGCTGTAGTGGGTGACGACCTCGTAGCGGTGGCGGTCGCAGCACGGGTTCGACGGCAGGTAGAACGGCGCCAACGTGCGGTACTGGGGGGTGGCGGCCAGGCTCAGCGCCTGGGCCGCGCGCTCGTCCCGGGTGGTGGTATCCACCGAGAAGAATTCGGTACGGCCGATGAACCCGCCCGTCTGGGTGATCGAGATGGATTCGGTCCAGGCCACCGATGCGGCTGCCGCCGGGTTGGCGGCGATCAAGGCGGTCGCCATGGCGCACGCAACGGCCAGGGCGCGGAACAACTGCTTCATTGCAATGTCCTCTTCTGCGCGTGAATTCGATCGGGCGGGATGGATCAGAAATCGAATACGTCGCCCGTGGCGTGCAGCAGGACGCAGCGGTTCGAGAAAGTCTCGCGGTAGGCGACGGGATTCCCCTCCCACAGGCCGGCCGCGATGGCCGTCACCGGCTGATACTCCCGGGTGCAGATGCCGCCCTCGTCGGCCAGTGCGGCGATGTCGCCGTCGACCGAGCGCAGATCGTCGCAGGCCGAGCCTGCGGTGGCGTGGGTGCCGCCGTCCGGGTCGCACTCGAGCGTGGCCAGCCGGGGAGGGACACCGCTGTGGTCGGCGGGTAGCACGGCGAGCACCAGCGTGCTGTCGGATGCGGGGGCCGTCGGCGCCGCGGCGGCGGGGGTGCCGGGGGCGAGCAGTGCGGCCGTGGTGGACAGGCTGGTGGCGAGAATCCCGATGTGGTGAATGGGGACCACGATTTCCTCCTTGTGGAAGGCGCGGCTCATCGGGACGCATCCTTCTTGTGGAGGGCGCGCCCGCGAATCGCTTGATTGGATCGCCCATACGCTAAGGCTTTTCCGGGGAAAGCGTCAACTTGACCAGTTTATAATCGTCAATACAATGCGACTTTTTAATGTCATGGGCGCGCGTCCGCAGTGCGGGCCAGGGGTGGGTTCAAGGGAACTTCACATGGACTCGATCACCCGGGCCGTTCGGCGCGGCATGCGGTCACCGGCAAACTGGGGCAGAGTGCTCACATGCTTGGACGTACCTCGAAGCACTGGTGGGGCGTTGTCCTCGATGCCCCCGACCCCCTTGCCCTCGCGCGCTTCTACGCCGACCTCATGGACTGGAAGATCGTCAAGGAAGAGGGCAACTTCGTCGGCATCGCGCCCATGGGCGAGCATGTGGAGTACTTCGCATTCCAGCAGGCCACGGACTACGAGCCGCCCGTGTGGCCGGCGCAACCCGGGCGGCAGCAGATGATGCTGCACCTCGACATCGAGGTGCCGGACCTGGAGGTGGCGGTCGCGGCGGCGGTGCGGGCCGGTGCGCGGCTGGCCGATCATCAACCCCAGGAGACGGTACGGGTCCTGCTGGACCCCGCCGGACATCCCTTCTGCCTGTACGTCGACCCGGAAGCGTGACCGACCAGACGGGCAGCCGATGTCGTAGCTCGGCTATACGGTCGTGAGACGGTGCGGCCAGGGCTGGACCGGGTCGTTGACGCCGAGGCGATGGGAGCAGATCGATGATCGACCATGTAGTGCTGGGGGTCCACGACCTCGGCGCGAGCCGGTTGTTCTACGAGCGGGCGCTGGCACCCCTCGGAGTCCGGGTGGTGGTCGACGCCGGTGAGGCGCTCGGCTTCGGGGCCGAGCCCGCCCGCCCGTTCTTCTGGCTCGCGGTGCGGGAGCCGTCGCACCGGGTGCATGTGGCCTTCACGGCGTCCGATCGCGCCACGGTCGACGCCTTTCACGCCGCCGCGCTGGGTGCGGGCGGCGTGGACAACGGCCCGCCGGGTCTGCGGCCGCACTACCACGCGAACTACTACGGCGCGTTCGTCTTCGACGCCGACGGCAACAACGTCGAGGCCGTCTGTCACCTGCCGGAATGACCCGGGCGGCCGGGCCATCGACACCCCACCCGTGGACCGCGAATCCGGAGCGAACTGCGAATACTGCTACTTTCCGATGGTATGTCTTGGGTCTGCCGATGGAGGTGACCCATGCAAGCCCCACTTCCCGCCAACGAAGCGGACCGGCTAGCCGCGCTCTACGGGCTCGGTGTCCTCGACAGCGCGCCGGAGAAGGACTTCGACGACATCGTGGCGTTGACCGCGTCCGTGTGCGACGTACCGATGGCGCTGGTCTGTCTGGTCGACGCCGACCGGCAGTGGTTCAAGGCGCAGGTCGGTGCCGAGCTCGCCGACATGTCCCGGGACCTGTCGTTCTGTGCCCACGCGATCCTCGGTCACGACCTGCTGATCGTCCCGGACACTCGCAAGGATCCCCGGTTCGCCGACAATCCGGCCGTCCGCGCCGGGGACGGGATCCGCTTCTTCGCGGCCGCCCCGCTGATCACCACCGAGGGCTTCGCGGTGGGCGCCCTGTGCGTCTTCGACGCCGAGCCACGCGGGCTCGACGACGACCAGAGGGCCGCGCTGCTCGCCCTCGCCCGGCAGGTCACCGGCCAACTGGAGCTGCGCCGCTACGCGATAGCGCTCGCCAGCACCACGGCCCGGCTGCAGGAACTGGAGCGCCGCAAGGACGACATCGCCAACCTCGTTTGCGGGCCGCTCCGGGCGCCGATGCGCCTCATGGGCGAGCACCTGGCGGAGCTCGGGCGTACCGGGCGCCACGATCCGGAGCTGGCCGATCTCGTGGCCCGGGCCACATCCGCCCACGTCCGCGGGTTCACCGACCTGCTGGAGCACCTGACCACGCTGGCGCAGGTGGGCACCGAGAACGAAAGCCTGCACATGCGGCAGATCGACCTCACCCAGCTGACCAGGCGGGCGGTCGAGGCGGTCCGGCCGATCGCGGCCACCAAGCACATCGGGATGCTCGACCAGTCCGACGGTGTCAACCTGCCGATCGTCGCCGACCCCGTACGGCTGGAGCAGGTCCTCACCCATCTGCTCTTCGCGGCGGTGAAGTACACCCCGCCCGGCGGCCGGGTCCGCGTCGGCACGGAGGTGGAGTCGGGCCCGACCGTACGCATGGATGACATGGATCTGCCCGACGGCATGCGGCCGGACCTGTTCCCGCACCTGTTCTACGGCGCGATCGCGAATCCGACAGACCTGCCCGGGCCGGACCACGGCCTGGCGGTAGCGAAGCGGATCCTGGACGCGCACCACGCCACGGTCGCGCTCTCCGACCGGCCGGGCGACGGCACCTCCCTGCATGTGGTGTTCCCGTTCGCCGAGCGGGAGGCCGACCTCTTCGTAGCCTGATGCTCGCGGGCCGTCAGGGCTCTTGGCCCGGCCTGGGGCGGCTCGCGGTCCGGCTGGTGCGGGTCGCGGTCCGGCGGGGGTGCTCGCGGTCCGGGGGCTCGGCCCTGCCGCCATGGTCCGAGGTGACTTCGTCGCGTGACCCGGGGAAGTTCCCGGGTGACGATTCCGCAACGCGGGCCGGGCACCCGTTGTGCCGGTCTACGTGTGTCGTTAAGCTTCTTCGTGCGCGCCCCTATCGCCCGCTTCCCCCGTGGCAGGCGATCGGGGCGCGCGTCTCTTTGCACCGGCGGTTCCGCGACCTGCGCGGCATCCACGGATCCTCGACGGCCCATCGGTCGAGGTCGATGGGCCTCCGCCGACAGTGGACCCTCAGATCCAGCGGCTTCCCAGCCACATCCGCGCCGACCACGAGTCGTACGGAATGGACTGACCCACGAAGATCGGGTGGAAGTAGGCGAAGCAGAGCGCCACGAGCAGCACGTACACGCCGGCCATGATCGTTCCCACGAGCTGCCGGTCCGTTCGGGCCGCGCCGGTCGCCATCCCGGACGGCGGAGTCATGATCGCCCCCAGCGCGTACACCACCGCCAGGATGAGGAACGGCAGCGCGGGCAGCACGTAGAACACGAACATCGTCCGGCCGTCGGCCACCGCGTAGTAGAACCAGGGCAGCAACCCCGCGACCACGCCCGTGCCGATCGCGAACGCCCGCCAGTCCCGGCGCGCGATGCCGAACCACAGCAGCGCACCCAGGGCCGGCAGGAACGACCACCACAGGATCGGGGTACCCAGCAGCAGGATCTCGGCGGCGCAGCTCTGCGAGCCGCACCGCGGGTCGCCGTTCCAGTAGAACGCCACCGGACGGCCGAGCAGCAGCCACTGCCAGGGCCAGGACTGGTACACGTGCCGGTCCGTCAGGCCGCTGTGGAACGTGTATGCCTCGACGTGGTAGTGCAGGAGGTTGAGCAGCGCGCCCAGCACCGGCGGCTCGCTCAGCCCGTTCGCCTGCCGGTAGTGCCGGAAGTATCCGGTGTTCGTGACGAACCAGCCCGTCCAGGTGGCCAGGTAGAAGATCACGGTCAACGTGAAGCTCAGGATCAGCCAGCCCAGATCGCCGATCAGACCCGCGAACGGACGCCGTACCCCCGCGGAGCGGCGCGCACCCACTCGCCAGACCACCACCAGCATCGCGAAGAACGGCGCGAAGAACAGCGCGCTCCACTTCACCCCGCACGCCAGCCCGAACAGGATCCCCGCCGCCAGCAGCCACCACGGCACCGCCCACGGCAGCCGCCGCGCCGTTGCGGGGTCGAAGCCGCCCTCCAGGGCCCGCAACCACCGCCGCCGGTACGCGTCCCGATCCAGCACCATCGCCGCGAACGAGGCCAGGATGAAAAGGCCGAGGAAGATGTCCAGCAGCGACGTGCGCGACAGCACCAGATGGAAGCCGTCCAGCGTCATCAGCAGCCCGGCCGTGCCCGCCAGCACGATCGAGTGGAACAACCGGTACGCCACCCGGATCAGGATCAGGACCATCAACGTGCCCGCGATCGCGGCCGGGAACCGCCAGCCCAGCTCGGTGTTCCCGAACGCCTTCTCACCCAGCGCGATCAGCCACTTGCCCAACGGCGGGTGCACCACGTACGCGGGCCCGTTGGTCTTCTCGTCCCACTCGACGCCGTGCTGGAGCATGTCCCACGCATCGGTCGGGTAGTACACCTCGTCGAAGATGTAACCCTTCGGCCTACTCAGGCCCGCCAGGCGCAGGATCGCGGCGACCGCCACGATCACGGCCGTGACCACCCACGAGTACGGGTTCAGCCAGTCGTCCAACGTCGCCAGCCGCCGCCGTACCGAATCGGGGACGCGCCGGGCACTGCCCGGCTCGGCCTCGGGCACGTCCGGGGTCGCGATGTCGGTTTCAGCCGTCGGCGCCGCAGTCACCCCGCGATCGTAGGCCGCGCGCCCGCGACACGGTGCCCGGAGGCCGCGCGTCGGACGTGTGGTGCACTTTCGGAGTGACGGAGGAAGACACCGGCCGCGTCGTGCTTGTCGGCGCGCCGCTCGGCAACATCGGCGACGCGTCCACCCGGCTGCGGGAGACCCTGGCGACCGCGGACGTGGTCGCCGCCGAGGACACCCGCCGCCTGGCCCGGCTGGCCCGCGACCTCGGGGTCGGCGTGGCCGGGCGGGTGGTCTCGTACTTCGAGGGCAACGAGGAGCGGCGTACCCCGGAACTGGTCGACGCGCTGCGCTCCGGCGCGGTCGTCGCGGTGGTGACCGACGGCGGCATGCCGAGCGTCTCCGACCCCGGTTACCGGCTCGTCCGCGCGGCCCTGGACGCCGGCTTCCCGGTCACCGCGGCGCCCGGTCCCAGCGCGGTCACCACGGCGCTGGCGCTGTCCGGCCTGCCCAGCGACCGGTTCGTCTTCGAGGGCTTCCTGCCGCGCACTCCCGCCGGGCGCCGGTCCCGGCTGCGTGAGCTGGCCGCCGAACCGCGCACCCTGGTGTTCTTCGAGGCTCCGCACCGCATCACCGGGGCCCTGGCCGACCTCGCCGCCACGTTCGGGTCGGACCGGCCCGCCGCGGTCTGCCGCGAGCTGACCAAGACGTACGAGCAGGTCCGGCGCGGCGGCCTCGGCGAGCTGGCCGCGTGGGCGGCCGAGGCGGAACCCCGCGGTGAGATCACCGTCGTGGTGGCCGGGGCGAGCGCTTCCCCGCCCGCCCGGCCCGCGGACGCGGACCTGCGCGCGGCGGTCGCCGAGCGGGAGGCCGGGGGATCGTCGCGCCGCGACGCCATCGCGGCCGTCGCCCATGAGTACGGCCTGCGCAAACGCGAGGTGTACGCCCTGATCCACGCCGACTGACAGACGGTCCCGGGTCGGGGGCCGAGGCGGCGCCGTGCACGTCGCGCGGGGGTGTGCGATGCCCGGGGGCGGCACTGCGCACGCTGGGCGAGGTGGTTGTTCGCTGGGATATGACCTTGAGGAGCAGCTTGGAGTCAGTTCCGCGCCGATTCTGTTCAAGGTCTGGTTGTGGGATGGCCCGCTGCCGCTGCCGCTGCCGCTGCCGCTGCCGCTGCCGCTGCCGCTGCTGCCGCCGCTGTGGGCCGGGGTGCTGGCTGTCCGCTGAGCCTCGATCTTGGGGACTTTGGGTCAGTCCCGAGCCGGAACCCTTCAAGATCTGGTCGTTGGAGGGTGCGTCATCTGGTCGTGGGAGAGGCGTCGCTGGGGGGCGGGTGCGCTGGACTCGATCTTGATGACTTGGGGTCAGTTCCGCGCCGAAAGTGTTCAAGGTCTGGGTGTGGGATGGCTGGCTGCAGCTGTGGGTCGGGTGGTGGCTGTCCGCTGAGCCTCGAACTTGGGGACTTTGGTTCGGCGTGTTCAGGCGAGGGTCGCCGTCCGGCACCGGGATTGGTGGGTGGGTGCCGGACGGTGCGTTATCGGAGTCAGTACGCGGCGGCCAGGAAACCGGCCAGCAGCGCCAGTGGGCACGCGACGCTGAGCAGTAGTGCGCCGTGCCGGGCTCGGCGGCTCTCCAGCCGGCGAACGCCGGTCAGGCCCGCGATGCCCAGGCCGCACAGCAGCACCAGCACGAAACCGAGCATCCAGCGCAGCTGCATCAGTGTGCCGGTTTCCCCGACGTACGCCTGCTGGCCGTCCAGGTTGACCATTCGCGCGGGAGAGACCGCGCCGCGGGCGCGCTGGTCGCCGGTGACGCCGAGCAATGTCACCCGGTCCACCCGGGAGAAGCCGTCGCCCGTGGCGAACTGCCCGAAGCAGCGCTGACCGATTCCGTCGCCGGTGCACTGGATCACCGTCGCCCGGCCCTTCACGTCGTGCCCGACAGCCAGCCAGAAGGGCTCGGCGCTGACCCATGCGAAGAACGCCGCGATCAGGCTGAGTGCGACGAGCGAGGGCAGGCCGGACCGTGGGCGGCGTGGTTCGCGCGACCGATGCCGTGGTGGCACCCCGAGCTGGGACGGCCGCTCCGGCTCCGCCGTGGCCGCCTGCCGGGCCCGCTCGTCGTCGGACAACCAGAAGGTCGACGTCTCCAGCAAGGCGGCCGCCCGACTCGCCGGAACCTCCGCCTCGCCACCCTGCTCGCGGGTTCGGCCACCCGGGTGTCGACTAGCCTTCGTGCCTCCGTGCTGTTCCTGGTGCCGGCCGGCATGCGCGCCCTCGTGCTCGCTGGCATGCTCGTTCCTGCCCTCGTCGGCCGGTCGGCTCCTGTCCTCGCGGGCCAGTCCGCCGCCCTGCTCGGTGCCTTCACCTTGCCTGTTGTGCTGCTCGGCCACCTGCCTGCTGGGCTGCCCGGCCGCCTGCTCGTTAGCTTGCCCGGCGGCCTGTCCGGTCGTCGGTGACCCGGTTAGGGCCGACCGAAGCGGCGCTGGTCCGGTCGTCTGCGGCGCCGGTTGAGCGGAGTACGCTGCTGGTCCAATCGAGTGCGTTGCCGCTCCAGTCGAGTGCGCTGTCGGCCCAGTCGAGTGCGCTGTCGGCCCAGTCGAGTGCGCTGTCGGCCCAGTCGAGTGCGCTGCCGGGCCAGTCGACTGCGGTGCCGACGATGCGATCTGCGCGGCGCCCGGCTGGCGGGGGGCGTTCGCCGTGGACCGGTTGCCGACCGGCTCCGGCAGGAGCATGACGTCGGGTATGTCGGCGCCGTCGCCTGCGGCCGCCGCGGTGTCGGCGGACGACGCGTGTGCGGCGGTATCCGGAGTCCCCGCCCGGGGGCCGACTCCGGCCTGGGCTGGGCCGACTCCGGCCTGGGCTGGGCCGACTCCGGCCTGGGCTGTGGATGGCGTGGCGGGCGCGGCTGTGCCAGCGGACCCCTTGACCTGCGGCCACTGCGGTGGGCCGACGGGGTCCAGGCGGACTCCGTCGACCACGTGGTGGTGGCGCTCCACCGGGACCCGTGGCGCGGCACGCCCGACAGTGGGGAACTCCGCCGTCACCGCGTCGAGCGCGGTCGGCTCCGGGACCGGTGCCACGGTCGGGGCGATCGTCGGCGCCGCGGCCGTCTCACCCACCCGAGCCGACGGCGGCAGTGGCCCGCCCGGCACCGCCTGGGGCGGGGCAGCCGATGACAGCGGGGCCCCTGAGGGCCGTGCAGCCGAGGGCGCCGTCGCTGTCGGCGGGGCGGCAGAGGACTGGGCCGCCGGGGATGCCGTCGCTGTCGGCGGGGCGGCAGAGGACTGGGCCGCCGAGGGCGCCGTCGCTGTCGGCGGGGCGGCGGAGGACTGGGCCGCTGTGGGTGGGGCCGCTGCGGACGGGACCGCTGAGGGAGGGGTCGCCGAGAAGAGGGCGGCTGAAGGAGGCGCCGCTGGGGGTGGGGCGGCGGTATCCGTTGACGGGGGTTCCGGGGCCGCGTGCCGGGGTGGCGGGGGCCAGAGCGGGGGCCGTGGCGGGGCCGCGGTCGTGGCTGTTCCGGCGGCGCGGCCCGGCTCGCGGTCGGCCCCGGTGTGCCGCCGCGCGGCGTCCTCCGGGACCGCCTCGCCCTCACTTCGCGATGTTTCCCCTGGCTGCGGCGCGTCTGCGGTCACCGCACCATTGGACTACGCGGCACCTTGGCGAGCACGTTCCTGATGGGGCGTGTCGGGACAAATCAGACCCCTGCTATCCGTTCGCGCGGCGGGTGTGGCGGTCACTACGCTGGAGCACCATGAGCCACGTTCTCGCCGCGGTCGCCTGGCCCTATGCCAACGGTCCGCGCCACATCGGTCATGTCTCCGGCTTCGGGGTGCCCTCCGACGTGTTCAGCCGGTACATGCGGATGGCCGGTCACGACGTGCTCATGGTCTCCGGTACGGACGAGCACGGCACCCCGATCCAGGTCCAGGCCGACGCCGAGGGTGTCACGCCGCGCGAACTGGCCGACCGGTACAACCGGGTGATCGTCGAGGACCTGCACGGCCTCGGGCTGTCGTACGACCTGTTCACCCGCACCACGACCGGTAACCACTACGCCGTGGTGCAGGAGCTGTTCAGTGGCCTGCTGGACAACGGGTACATCGTGCGGAAGACCACCCTGGGCGCGATCTCGCCGTCCACGGGCCGGACCCTGCCCGACCGTTACATCGAGGGCACCTGCCCCATCTGCGGGTACGAGAGCGCCCGCGGCGACCAGTGCGACAACTGCGGCAACCAGCTCGACCCGGAGCAGCTGGTCAACCCCCGGTCGCGGATCAACGGGGAGACCCCGGAGTTCGTCGAGACGGAGCACTTCTTCCTCGACCTGCCCGCCTTTGCCGAGGCGCTGGCCACCTGGCTCGACGCCCGCGAGGGCTGGCGGCCCAACGTACTGAAATTCTCCCGCAATCTCCTCGACGACCTGCAGCCGCGCGCGATCACCCGTGACCTGGAGTGGGGCGTACCCATCCCGCTGGAGGGCTGGCGCGAGCGCAACGACAAGCGCATCTACGTCTGGTTCGACGCGGTGATCGGCTACCTGTCCGCGTCGATCGAGTGGGCGCGGCGCACCGGGGATCCGGAGGCGTGGCGGCAGTGGTGGTCCGCCGACGGGCAGGGCAAGGACGCGAACGCCTACTACTTCATGGGCAAGGACAACATCGTCTTTCACTCCGTCATCTGGCCCGCCCTGCTGCTCGGCTACTCCGGCGCGGGCGACAAGGCGGGGGAGCCGGGGCGGCTGGGCAAGCTGAACCTGCCCACCGAGGTGGTCTCCAGCGAGTACCTGACGATGGAGGGCCGCAAGTTCTCGTCGTCGCGCCGGGTGGTCATCTACGTGCGGGACTTCCTGGAGCGCTACGACGCGGACGCGTTGCGGTACTTCATCGCGGCGGCGGGTCCGGAGAGCAACGACACCGACTTCACCTGGGCCGAGTTCGTGCGGCGCAACAACGACGAGCTGGTCGCGGGCTGGGGCAACCTGGTCAACCGGTCGATCTCGATGGCGGCGAAGAACTTCGGCGCCGTACCCGAAGCGGTCGAGCTGACCGACGCGGACCGTGAGCTGCTCGCGGTGGCCGAGGCGGGTTTCGCGACGGTCGGTGACCTGATCGGGCGGCACCGGCAGAAGGCCGCGATCGGCGAGGCGATGCGGGTGGTGGCCGAGGCCAACAAGTACCTGTCGGAGCAGGCGCCGTGGCAGCTCAAGGACGAGGCGTCCAAGCCCCGGATGGGTACGATCCTGCACGTCGCGCTGCAGGTGGTGCGCGACGCCAACACGCTGCTGACGCCGTTCCTGCCGCACTCGGCGCAGAACGTGCACGAGCTGCTCGGCGGCACGGGGGTGCACGCGCCGATGCCGTCCATCGTGGAGGTCGAGGACCTCGACGGCGGGCCGGGCTACCCGGTGCTGATGGGTGACTACACCGCCGGCGCCAGGTGGGAGCGGGTCCCGCTGGTGGCGGGTACGCCGCTGGCCGCGCCGAAGCCGGTGTTCCGCAAGCTGGATCCGTCCGTTGTGGACGAGGAGCTGGCCCGCCTGGAGGCGGCCGAGTAGGGCTCAGATCGTGTACGGCAGGTCCGCGATGTGGTGCCCCTCCAGCTCCCGCATCGGGGCCCACGCCTCGTACACGCCGCGCTCGTAGCAGCGGGCTCCGGTGTCGACCAGCGCCTCGGCGCCCGGGCGGATCAGCCGCAGGCGGGCCCAGCTGTCGTCGCGCTGCAGTACCCAGCACGGCACACCACGCCAGTTGGCCTGCTCGGCGCGGCGGCTCAGGGTGGTGACCGGGTACCGGGCGGCCCGGGTCAGCGCCCGCACCCGGAACTCGCCGGGCGGGTCGGCCACCGCCTCGTACTCGTGCTCCTCCATCCCGGCCTGGCCCACCAGGCGGGCCGACGGGGTGTCGGTGCACGGTACGTACTCGCGGTCCGGGCTCACGCCCGGCAGGCCGTCGAGCAGGTGCCGCCAGCGCGGGCCGGCCAGCCGCAGCCAGCCGTGCTGCTCAGGCTGGTACGTGTACAGCACGACCTCCTCGCCGCCCGCCGGGTACGCCAGCAGCTGCGCGTTGGCCGGCAGGGGCAGGTCGGCGAAGCCGGCGGTGATGAACTCGGGGATCAGGTCGTCGGCGCTGGGGGTGAAACCGGTGCCGAGCACGAGCGCGCCGACGCGGTCGTGTGCGGGCAGCGTGGACAGGCCTGGCTGGGCGGGCGCGCAGGGGATCTCGTAGTCGCTCGGGTCCACCGCCCGCCAGCGCAACGCGTACGTCACGGTGGTGTCCATGGTGCCGTCGGTACGCAGCAGCGCCAGATCCGCCGGACCCCTCAGATGCGCGAGGTCACACGCGCGATAGCAGAAGCCGTACGGTAGCCAGCCGCCGAGATGGCCCGCGAGTTGCGCGGCGGACAGGACCTTCACCATGCGCGTGCCGCGGTGCACCGCCGCGGTGGCGCGGATCCGGCTCAGCATCGCGTCGTCGCGATGTGCCGCCGACTGGCTCATCCGCTGTACCGTCGCCCAGCTCAGGTCCCGGAGCAACGGCGCCATCAGCGGCGGCTCCTGCGGGTCGACGCTGACTGCGTTCTCCTCACCCGTCACGGTCACTCTCGGCACATTAAGTGACGTTCATTGATTCCGGGTAAATTCCCGGTTGCCGCAGTGCGGGTGAAGGAACTCTCACCCGGATGTGTGATGCTGGGCCGGATGAACACCGCTTCGCCTGCCGAATCCCGCCGTGCCCGTGCCCGCCGCCGCGCGGGGGAGTTCCCGCCCGCGCCCACTCCGCTGGCGGTGCCGGTCTTCGACAGCCACACCCACCTGGACATCACGGTCCACGAGGCGGGCGTGCCCGGCGGCACGGGCGATCCGGTCGAGGCGCTTGTTGCCGCCGCCGCGAAGGTCGGCGTGGACCGGCTCGTGCAGGTCGGGGTGGACGTGGCGTCCTCGCGGTGGGGCGCGGAGCTGGCCGCCCGCCAGCCGGCCGTCGTGGCCACGGTGGCGTTGCACCCCAACGAGGCGCCGACGTTGCCGGATCTCGACGAGGCGTTGCGCGCCATCGAGGCGCTGGCCGCCGAGCCGCGGGTCCGCGGGGTCGGCGAGACCGGGCTGGACACGTTCCGTACCGGCGAGGCGGGGCGCGCGGCGCAGGAGGAGAGTTTCCGGGCGCACATCGCGATCGCCAAGCGGTACCGCAAACCACTGATCATCCACGACCGGGACGCCCACGACGACGTGCTGCGGGTGCTGGACTCCGAAGGCGCCCCGGACACCGTGGTGCTGCACTGCTTCTCCGGCGACGCGGACTTCGCCGCCGAGTGCGTGCGCCGGGGGTACCTGCTCAGTTTCGCGGGCGTGGTGACGTTCGCCAGCGCGGGCAACCTGCGGGCGGCGGCCGCGGTCACCCCGCCCGGGCAGATGCTGGTCGAGACGGACGCGCCGTACCTGACGCCGATGCCGTACCGGGGGCAGCCCAACGCGTCGTACCTGATTCCGCTGACCGTGCGGGCGCTGGCCGAGGCCGCGGACGCGGACCTGGACGCGCTGTGCGCGGCGATCTCCGCCACCGGGGACCGGGTCTTCGGCCCCTGGCGCTAGCCCCCGGCGGTGGCTGCCGGGAACGGCGGAGGTGAGGTGCGCGGCAAGTGTCCGGGTGACCGGCCGTAGGCTGTGGCCTCATGGCGGACGCACTGCTCGGCCCGGCGGAGATCCGGGAGCTCGCCGCGCGCCTCGGCGTCACGCCGACCAAGAAGCTCGGCCAGAATTTCGTGCACGACCCGAACACCGTCCGGCGCATCGTGGCCGCCGCGGGCCTCACCGGCGACGACGTCGCGCTGGAGGTGGGGCCGGGACTCGGGTCGCTCACCCTCGGGCTGCTTCCGGTGGCGGCGCACGTCCACGCCGTGGAGATCGACCCGGTGCTGGCGGCGGCGCTGCCCGTGACGGTGGGTGAGCGCGCCGACGCCGCACGGCTCACGGTGCATCCGGCGGACGCTCTGCGGATCACCGCCGCCGAGCTGGATCCGGCGCCGACGATGCTGGTGGCGAACCTGCCGTACAACGTGGCCGTGCCGGTGGTGCTGCACCTGCTGGCCGGTCTGCCCACGCTGCGTGGCGGGCTGGTGATGGTGCAGAAGGAGGTGGCGGACCGGCTGGTCGCCGGTCCCGGCTCCAAGGTGTATGGCGTCCCGTCGGTCAAGCTGGCCTGGTACGCGCACGCCCGCCCGGCGGGCCGGGTACCCCCCGCGGTGTTCTGGCCGGTCCCGAACGTGGATTCGGGGCTGGTCGCGTTCACCGGCCGGGAACCGCCCGCCGACGTCGACCGGCGCGCGGTCTTCGCGGTGGTGGACGCGGCGTTCGCGCAGCGCCGCAAGACGCTGCGGGCCGCGCTGAACGGCTGGGCCGGTGGCGCCGACAACGCCGAGAAGGCCCTGGTCACGGCCGGGATCAATCCGCAGGCCCGGGGGGAGTCGCTGACCGTCGAGCAGTTCGCCGCGATCGCGGCTGCCGGAATCCACCACGGGTACGGCGGTAAGCTCAGCGGGACGCGCGAGGAGGTGGACCGATGACCGCCGAGACAGCCGGCCACGTCATGTGGTCACCCGACCCGGTCACGCAGCGGGCTGCGGGGTACACCCTCGAGGACGTCCTGAACCTGCCCGATGACGCCCCCCGCGTCGAGCTTCGCGATGGAGTCATGATCGTGGTTCCCTCCCCCACGGCCGGGCATCAGAAGATCAGCAATCTGCTGTGGCTGTGGTTCCGTCAGCAGGCTCCCGAGATCTACTACGAGCCGTTGACCGCGGTCGGCGTCGCCGTCGGTCTCGGCGACACCCACGAGCCGGATGTGCTGCTGTTGCATCAACCGGTTTCGGAGGACCGGCACTTCTTCCTGCCATCGCAGGTCGCCATCGTGGTGGAGGTGGTGTCGCCGAGCACGAAGCGCCGGGACCGGCTGGAGAAGCCGGTCGCGTACGCGGCCGCGGGCATTCCGCACTACTGGCGCATCGAGCAGGATCCGCTGCACGTGTTCGCGTACGACCTGCGGGACGGGCGGTATGAGCTGGTCGCCGACTCGGACACCGAGCTGGTGTTGAGCGAGCCGTTCGAGATCCGGCTGCCGATCCGGGACATCACTCCGTGACCGAGGCGTGGGGGCCGGACGACGACAAGCCGCGCCGCTCGGCCGGCCCGGTCCGGGTTCGGGTCCCCGCGAAGATCAACCTTCATCTCGGGGTGGGGCCGCTGCGCTCCGACGGCTACCACGAGCTGAACACCGTCTACCACGCGATCAGCCTGTTCGACGAGCTGACCGCCCGCGCCGGCGACACCCTCACCCTGACCATGGAGGGCGAGGGCGCAGGTGAGCTGGCCCTCGACGAGAGCAACCTGATCATCCGGGCGGCGCGCGCCCTGGCCACCGAGGCCCGGGTGCCCGCGCACGCCCGGCTGCACCTGCGCAAGTCGATCCCGCTGGCCGGAGGCCTGGCCGGGGGCAGCGCCGACGCGGCCGCCACGCTGCTGGCCTGCGACCTGCTCTGGGGCACGGGACTGTCCCGCGACGAGCTGGGCGAGATCGGCGCGACCCTCGGCTCGGACGTGCCGTTCCTGCTGCACGGCGGCACGGCCCTGGGCACCGGCCACGGCGAGGCGGTCAGCCCGATCCTGGCCCGCCCCACGACCTGGCACTGGGTGGTGGCGATCGCCGACGGTGGCCTGGCCACCCCCGAGGTCTACCGCGAGCTGGACCGGCTGCGTGCGGGCGGTTCGGCGCCGGTTGCGCTGGGCCCGGCGGACGCGCTCATGGCGGCACTGCGCCAGCGTGACCCGGCGGTACTCGGCGCCGTACTCGGCAACGACCTGCAGGCCGCCGCGCTGGCGTTGCGCCCCCACCTGGCCGACGTGCTCAAGACCGGCGCCGAGGCGGGCGCGCTGGCGGGCATCGTGTCCGGCTCCGGCCCGACCTGTGTCTTCCTCACCGCGGACGGCGCGCACGCCCAGACGGTGGCGGCTGCGCTGGCCGACGCGGGGGTGTGCCGGGAGGCGGTCACCGCGCGCGGGCCGATGCCGGGGGCGCGGGTAATCTAGTCGGATCGTGGCCAACATCGTCAATCTGGACCGGGTCGGCAAGGGGTACGGCGCCGCCGGTCAGCTGCTCACCGACGTCTCCCTCGGGCTGGACGACGACGCCCGCGTCGGCATCGTCGGCCTCAACGGCGCGGGCAAGTCGACCCTGCTGCGCCTGCTGGCCAAGGTCGAGGAGCCCGACTCGGGCCGGGTCACCCACCGCCGGGACCTGCGGGTGGCCGCCCTGCCCCAGACGCTGAACCTGGCCGCCGAGGCCACCGTCCGCGACGTCGTGCTGGGCACGGCCTGGCTCGCGCAGGGCATGGGCGCGGAGCACGAGTGGGCGGGCGACGCCGGGGTGCGGGCGATCCTGGACGGGCTCGGCATGGCGTACCTGGGGTTGGACACCCCGGTCGGGCCGATGTCCGGCGGGGAGCGCCGCCGGGTCGCGCTGGCCGCTCTGCTGGTCCGCGAGGCCGACCTGCTGATCCTGGACGAGCCCACCAACCATCTCGACGTGGCGGGCGTGGACTGGCTGGCCCGGCACCTGCTGTCCCGGCGGGGCGCGCTGGTCGTGGTCACCCACGACCGCTGGTTCCTGGACGCGGTGTGCACCGCCACCTGGGAGGTCGCGGACGAGCGGGTGCACACGTACGAGGGTGGCTTCGCG
This sequence comes from Krasilnikovia cinnamomea, assembly GCF_004217545.1. NCBI lineage: Bacteria > Bacillati > Actinomycetota > Actinomycetes > Micromonosporales > Micromonosporaceae > Krasilnikovia > Krasilnikovia cinnamomea. The sequence continues at coordinate 2,327,754 of NZ_SHKY01000001.1, read as the reverse complement.
GCGTGGATCCTGGCCCGGGCGGAGCGGGAGCGCGTCGCGGCGGCCATCGAGGCGCGCCGGCAGAACCTGCTCCGCAAGGAGATCGCCTGGCTGCGCCGGGGCCCGCCGGCGCGTACGTCGAAGCCGCAGTTCCGCATCGACGCCGCGAACGCGCTGATCGCGGACGTGCCGCCGGTCCGCGACACGGTCAGCCTGCAGCGGCTGGCGGTCTCCCGGCTGGGCAAACAGGTGTACGACCTGGAGAACGTCGCGCTCCAGGCGGGTGAGAAGACGATCCTGACGGATCTCACCTGGCAGGTGGGCCCCGGCGACCGGATCGCGATCCTCGGGGCGAACGGGGCGGGCAAGACCACCCTGCTGCGTCTGCTGGCCGGGGTGCGGACCACGGACGGCGGGCGGCTGGTCACGGGCGCGACCGTGCGACCCGCGTTCCTGTCGCAGGAACTGGCCGAGCTGCCGGGGCAGCTGCGCCTGCTGGAGGCGGTCGAGGAGGTCGCCAAGCGGGTCCGCCTGGGCGAGAAGGAGATGTCGGCGGCCCAGCTCGCCGAGGTCTTCGGCTTCACGGACAAGCGGATCTGGACCCCGGTCAGCGACCTGTCCGGCGGTGAGCGCCGCCGGCTGCAGCTGCTGCGGCTGCTGGCCACGGAGCCGAACGTGCTGCTGCTCGACGAGCCCACCAACGACCTGGACACGGACACCCTGGCGTCGCTGGAGGACCTGCTGGACTCCTGGCCGGGCACGATGATCGTGGCCAGCCACGACCGTTACCTGGTCGAACGGGTGACCGACACCGCGTACGGGATGTTCGGCGACGGGCGGCTGGTGCATCTGCCCGGCGGCATCGACGAGTACCTGATGCGCGCCGCGGCGCGCGGCGCGACGGACGTCACGTCGGCGTCGGCGCCCACCGCGACCGCCGCCGCACCGGAGCAGCCGGGCATGTCCGCCGGGGAGCTGCGGGCCGCCCGCAAGGAGCTGACCCGGCTGGAGCGCCAGCTCGGCAAGCTGGAGGAGCGCATCCTCTCGATCAACGAGAGCCTGGCGGTGCACGGCGCCGACTACGACAAGATCGTGGAGCTGGACGCCCAGCTACGTGCCGCGCAGTCGGAGCGGGCGCAGGTCGAGGAGGCCTGGCTGGAGCTGGCCGAGCAGGTCCCGGGCCACTGATCCGGGGGTGCCCCTGCGCGCCGTCGGGCGATACGCGAGAATCGGCGGGAACGACACCCGAGCTGGAGAACGGACACCATGGCGCACACCCCGGTCAACCACCCGCTGCGGCCGCTCTACCGCGCCATCGGCGCCCTGATGGGCGCGTATCTCGTCGTGTTCGGCGTGGTCGGCTTCATCGTCACCGCCGACGAGGGTCTGTTCGGCAAGTCCACCGACAAGGTGCTCGGCCAGGACACCAACCTGTTCTGGTCGATCGTGTCGCTGGTGCTCGGCGTGCTGGTGCTCGGCGCGACGGCCCTGGGCAACAACCGCGACGCCGCCGCCTACACGTTCGTGGGCTGGGGACTCATCGTGGTCGGTAGCTACTCCCTGGCGGTGCTGCGCACCGACGTGAACGTCCTGGACTTCGGCATGGCGACCGTCATCGTGACGTGGCTCGTCGCGCTGTGCCTGATCATGGCGGGCCAGTACACCAAGGTCGCCCCGGCGAAGCTGGCCGGTGCCCCGCGCCAGGTCCGCGAGGGCGCCGCGGCCTGAGGCCGTAAGCGCCGCGCCCGGCACCCCGGGCGCGGTGTCGCGCGTCAGCGCGCCTTGCGGGTACGCAGCGCCGGTTTGGCCTCCAGGTGCGACAGGCCGTTCCAGGCGAGGTTGACCAGGTGCGCGGCCACCATGTCCTTCTTCGGCTTGCGCGCCTCGCGCCACCACTGCCCGACGAGCGCCACCATGCCCACGAGGGCCTGGGAGTAGAGCTCGGCGAACTTCGGGTCGAAGCCGAGCCGTTTGAACTCGGCGCCGAGGATGTGCTCGACCTGGTGCGCCACGTCGTTCATGACGCTGGAGAAGTTGCCGCCGGGCGACAGCACGGGTGACTCGCGGACCAGCACCCGGAAGCCGTGCGGCTCCTCCTCGATGTAGTCCAGTAACGCGAGCGCGGCCTGCTCCAGCAACTCGCGCGGGTGCCCGGCGGTCAGCGCCGCGGCGATGCGGTCCAGCAGGGCCCGCACCTCCCGGTCGACGACGACCGCGTAGAGCCCTTCCTTGCCGCCGAAGTGCTCGTAGACCACCGGCTTGGACACCTTCGCCCGGGCGGCGACCTCCTCGACGCTGGTGGCGTCGAAGCCGCGCTCGGCGAACAGCTGCCGACCGATCGTGATGAGCTGCTCGCGGCGCTGCGCCGCGGACATCCGGACCCGTGAGGCCGGGGGATTGCCGGTCGCCGTGCGGGCGGCGCGGGCACGGCGGCCACGCGGCTCGGTGCTGCTGGTGTCGTCCTGGTCGGTCACCCGGACATCCTGCCAGTCGGCGCCGACATTCACGGGCTCCGAACGGCCCGTCGCGGCGGTAACTATGACTGGGCCTTCACCATCTTGGCCGCCAGCCGCTCCGGACGCGGCCACTTGACGTCGTGCGCGGCGCCGAACTTCTCCAGGATCCAGATGAGCCGGGCGGAGATGTCGATCTGGCCGCGGAGCACCCCGTGCCGGGCGCAGGTCGGGTCGGCGTGGTGCAGGTTGTGCCAGCTCTCTCCAAAGGAGACCAGCGCCAGCGGCCAGAAGTTGGAGGCCCGGTCACCGGCGCGCATCTCGAACGGGCGCTCGCCGTACACGTGGCAGACGGAGTTGATCGACCAGGTGATGTGGTGCAGCAGGCCGATGCGCACGATGCCGGCCCAGAAGAACGCGGACAGCGCGCCCTGCCACGACCAGGTCACGAGGCCGCCGATCAGCGCGGGGCCGAGCGTCGAGAAGATCACGATCGGCAGGAACATCTGGTCGACGCGGCGGATGTCGCGGTCGGCCAGCAGGTCGGGGGCGAAGCGGGTCCGGTTGGACAGCTCGCGGCTGAACATCCAGCCGAGGTGGGCATGCCACAGGCCGCGGGTCAGCGCCCAGTAGCCGGTGCCGAAGCGCCACGGCGAGTGCGGGTCGCCCTCCAGGTCGCTGAACGCGTGGTGGCGACGGTGGTCGGCGACCCACTGGATGACGTTGCCCTCGATGGCCAGCGAACCGGCCAGCGCGAGCACGACGCGCAGCCAGCGCTTCGCCTTGAAGGAGCCGTGCGTGAAGTAGCGGTGGAACCCGACCGTGATGCCCAGACCGGACACCAGGTAGAAGACCGACCCGATCGCGACGTCCGTCCACGAGAGCCATCCACCCCAGGCGACCGGCACCGCGGCGAAGACCGCCAGGAACGGCACGATCACGAACGCGTACAGCGCGATGAGCACTCCGCGCTGCTGCGGGCCCTCGGTCAGCGGCTTGGGGCCGGCGGCCTGGGGTGCGGGCTCGACGAGAACGGAAGTCATGGCACCTCACACGGGGGAAGGTCGGGGGGAGATGGATCAAGAAGCTACGGCTACGTCACCGTAACCTACGCAACCGTAACTCAGCCAGGGAACCTTGCCCACGAATGGCGGGCAGCGCTTCCCGAATCGCTACCGTCGCACCGGGCTTGCACCCGTGCGGCACAGTGGTGGAAATTCTGATGAACGTCGATGTGTTCCAGGTAGGCCTACCGGTCAGGGTGTGGTCCCGACGCAAGAATTGCACCTTGTCCATCGAGATGGTGTAACCGCGTTGTAATCAGTTGTGGCTAGCTTCCTTGCCGAAGCGGATTCATGTATTGAGATCTATGGAATTGATGTCGCCCCGCCCGCCCCACCCACCTCGCAGTTCCCAGGCACCTCGCCCCCTGCCGCCGCGCCCACGAAGCGGGAGTCCGATGAGTACTGCCCTCGATCCGAACCGTCTGGTCATCGCCGTCACCGGCGGCGCGGGCCTGGACGCCAGCCCGTACGCCCTCACCGCCGCCGTCCGCGCAGGTGCGCTCGGCGTACTCGACCTCGGCGACGGTGACCCCTGGTCCCTGCGCACCCTGGCCGACGCCGCCCGCCGGACCACCGGCTTCGGCGTACGGGTCACCGCGGCCTGCGCCGCGACCCCCGCCGAGCTGGCCGAGACCGCCGGCCCGGCGGTGCACGTGATCATCCTCACGGCGGACAGTCCGTGGCCGGTCGCCGAACTGGCCCGCCGCTACCAGGTGCTGGTCGAGGTCACCGACCTGGCCGAAGCGCGGGCCGCCGAGGCCGCCGGTGCACACGGGCTCGTCGCCCGGGGCATGGAATCCGGCGGGCGGGTCAGCGAACTGAGCGCGTTCGTCCTGCTCCAGCAGCTCGTGGCGGAGGTCGAGCTGCCGGTGTGGGTGGCGGGCGGCATTGGCCCGTCCACCGCCGTGGCGTCCGTGGTCGGCGGCGCCGCCGGTGTCCTGCTCGACACCCAGCTTCTTTTGCTCCGAGAGTCCACATTGGTCGATGATGTTGCGATTCTGTTGCGCCGCATGGACGGCACCGAGGTCGTCACCGAGGGCGGCCGACGCGGGCTGCGCCGCGGCGACGATCTGCTCCCCATCGGCCAGGACGGCTGGCTGGCCGCCGAATTCGCCCGGCGCTGGCCGGACACCACCGCCGCCGTGCACGGCGTCCGCGACGCCGTACGGGACGCGGTGCGGGACCCCGACGCCGGGGCGGCGCTGCGGCCCGGAGCGCCGCTGGCCCGTACGCTCGGCGTCGACCTGCCGGTCGCCCAGGGGCCGATGACCCGGGTCAGCGACGAGGCCGCGTTCGCCGCCGCCGTGGCCGACGCGGGCGCTCTGCCGTTCATCGCGCTGGCCCTGGCCAACGCGGAACAGTCCCGGCGCATGCTCACCGAGGCGGCCGCCGCCCTCGGCGACCGGCCGTGGGGCGTCGGCGTGCTCGGCTTCGCCCCCGACGCGCTGCGGGCGGCCCAGATCGAGATCATCCAGGAGATCAAGCCCGCGGTGGCGATCATCGCGGGCGGCCGCCCCGCGCAGGCGAAGGGCCTCGAAGCGGCGGGCATCAGCGCCTTCCTGCACGTGCCCTCGCCCGGCCTGCTGCGCCAGTTCCTGCAGTCCGGCTCCCGGAAGTTCATCTTCGAGGGCGCCGAATGCGGTGGGCACGTCGGGCCGCGGGCCAGCTTCCCGCTGTGGGAGGCCCAGCTCGCCGTGCTGACCGACTTCCTCGCCGACCAGCCCGCCGGGACCGCCGCCGAGCTGCAGATCTTCTTCGCCGGGGGGATCCACGACGAGCGCTCCGCCGCCATGGTCGCCGCCCTGGCCGGGCCGCTGACCCGCCGCGGCGCCCAGGTGGGCGTGCTGATGGGTACGGCCTACCTGTTCACCGCCGAGGCCGTCACGCACGGGGCGATCCAGCCGCTGTTCCAGCAGGAGGCCGTCGAGGCCACCGGCACGGCGCTGCTGGAGACCGCGCCCGGGCACGCCACCCGCTGCCTGCCGTCCGGGTTCGTGGACGACTTCCACCACCTGCGCGACGAGCTTTCCGGCGCGGGTGTGGAGAACCGCGTCATCTGGGAACAGCTCGAACTGCTCAACGTCGGCCGGCTGCGGATCGCCAGCAAGGGCCTGCGCCGCGACGGCGACACGCTCGCCCACGTGGACGACGCCACCCAGGCCGCCGAGGGGCTGTTCATGGCCGGGCAGGTCGCCGTGCTGCGGCACGCCACCACCACGGTCGCCGACCTGCACGCCCAGGTCACCACCGGCGCAACCGCGCTGCACGCCGGACGGGTCGCCGCTGCCCGCGCCGACCTGGGGCTCGACGCGGACGCCGAGGCGGCCGCCGCCGCGCCGCTGGACATCGCGATCGTCGGCATGGCGTGCGTCTTCCCCGGCTCACCGGACCTGCCCGCCTTCTGGAACACCGTGCTCGGCGGCAAGGACGTCGTCCGCGAGGTCAGCCCCGACCGGTGGGACCCGGAGATCTACTACGCCCCCGAGGTGGGCCCCGGCCAGGCCGGGCGGATCACGGTGAGCAAGTGGGGCGGGTTCATCGACCCGGTGCCGTTCGACGCGATCAGGTACGGCATCCCCCCGGCCGCCCTGGCCAGCATCGACCCCACCCAGCTCCTGGCCCTGGAGATCTCCCACCGGGCCCTGGTCGACGCGGGGTACGCGTACGACTCGGGGGCGGACCACTCGCGGACCGGGGTGGTGTTCGGGGCCGAGGCGGGCAGCGACATGAGCCAGACCCAGACGCTGCGCACCCTGCTGCCCGGCTACCTCGGCGACGTGCCGGAGCAGATGGAGGGGCTGCTGCCCACGGTCACCGAGGACACCTTCCCCGGGGTGCTGGCCAACGTCATCGCCGGGCGGGTCGCCAACCGGCTCGACCTGGGCGGCCCCAACTACACCGTCGACGCGGCCTGCGCCTCGTCGCTGGCCGCCATGGACGCCGCCTGCAAGGAACTGACCTCGGGCCACAGCGACCTGATGATCTGCGGCGGCGCCGACCTGCACAACGGCGTCAACGACTACCTGATGTTCACCTCGGCGCACGCGCTGTCGCCGACCGGGCGCTGCCGCACCTTCGACAGCACCGGCGACGGCATCGCCCTGGGCGAAGGGGTCGCCGCGGTCGTGCTCAAGCGGCTGGCCGACGCCGAACGCGACGGGGACCGGATCTACGCGGTCGTCAAGGGCCTCGGCGGGGCCAGCGACGGCCGGGCCCTCGGGCTCACCGCGCCGCGCGCGGAGGGGCAGCGGCGAGCGCTGGACCGGGCGTACGCGTCGGCCGGGGTCACCCCGGACCGGATCGGGCTCGTCGAGGCGCACGGCACCGGCACCGTGGTCGGCGACCGTACCGAACTGGAGACGCTGACCCGGCTGTTCACCGAATCCGGTGCCCGGCCCGGCGGGGCGGTGCTCGGCTCGGTGAAGTCCCAGATCGGGCACACCAAGTGCGCCGCCGGGATGGCCGGGGTGATCAAGGCGGCGCTGGCGCTGCACACCGGGGTCAAGCCGCCGACCATCAACCTGACCCGGCCCAACCCGGCGTGGAGCCCCGACAACAGCCCGTTCGCGTTCCATACCGAGGCCCGGCCGTGGGCCGCCCCGGCCGCCGAGCGGCTCGCCGGGGTCAGCGCGTTCGGCTTCGGGGGGACCAACTTCCACGTGGTGCTGTCGGCGCACGCGCCCACCGCGGATCCCCGGCACGGCCGCGACGAGTGGCCCGCCGAGCTGTTCCTGTTCCGCGGCACGGACCGGCCGGCCGCGCGGCGCGGCGTACAGAAGCTGCTGGACCGGCTCGGTGCGGCGCCGGACGCGCGGCTGCGTGATCTCGCCGCCGGGGCCGCGCGCGAGTCCGACCCGCGCACCGGCGCGGTGCGCATCGCGATCGTCGCCTCCGACACCGCCGACCTCGCGGACCTGCTGCGCCGGGCGCTGCAGGGCGAGCACGACCCGCGTACGGGACTGCACCAGCCGCCCGAGGCCGACGGGCCGGGTAAGGTCGCGTTCCTCTTCCCCGGTCAGGGCAGCCAGCGGCCGGGCGCCCTGGCCGACCTGTTCGTCGCGTTCCCCGAGCTGCGGCAGTATCTGCAGCTCGGCCGCGAGTACGCCGACCTGCTGTTCCCGCCGACGGCGTTCGACGAGGCGACCGAGCAGGCCCAGGCGGATCTGGTCCGGGACACCCGGGTGGCGCAGCCGGTGCTCGGCATCGGCGGGCTGGCCGCCGACCACGTGCTGCGCCGCCTCGGCGTGCGCCCCGACATGGCGGGCGGGCACAGTTACGGCGAACTGGTCGCGCTGTGCACGGCGGGCGCGTTCGACCCGGCCACCCTGCTGGAGCTCAGCCGGGAACGGGCCGCCGCCATCCTCGGCGCGGCCGGTGACGACCCCGGCACGATGGCCGCGGTCGGCGGCACGGCCGAGCAGGTCACCGCCGCGTTGGACGCGGCCGGACTCACCGGCGAGGTGGTGCTGGCCAACCACAACGGCCCGAACCAGGTGGTCGTCTCCGGCCCCACCGAGGCCGTGGGCCGGGCCACCACCGCCTTTACGGCGGCCGGGCTGCGGGCCCGCGCCATCCCGGTCGCGTGCGCGTTCCACAGCCCCGTGGTGGCCGGTGGCGCGGACACCTTCGCCGCGGTGCTGGCGGGCCGCCGGGTCACCGCGCCCACGCTGCCCGTCTGGTCGAACCGCAGCGCCGAGCCGTACCCGGCCGACGCCGGGGCGGTCCGGGACGGACTGGCCGCGCAGATCGGCGCGCCGGTCCGGTTCGTGGAGCAGATCGAGGCCATGTACGCCGCGGGCGCCCGGATCTTCGTGGAGGCGGGCCCCGGGCAGGTGCTCGGCCGGCTCGTCGCCGACATCCTCGGCCACCGGCCCCACCGGGTCGTCGCGGTCGACGGCCGCCCCGGCCAGGGCCTGCCCGCCCTGCTCACCGCGGTCGCCGAGCTGGCCTGCGCCGGGGTGCCCGTGCAGACCGGGTGGCTGTACGCCGGGCGGGACGTGACAACCGTCGCGCCTACCACCTCCGACAACCGACCCATCTGGACCGTCGACGGTCAGGTGGTCCGCGACCGCAACGGGGACTGTCTGCCCGGTGGCATGACCCCCGCTCGACGAATCGAGGAGTTCAGCATGACCGCAGCGGGCGGGGCCGAGGTCGGCCGCGACTCCAGGGGCGAGCTCGTCAGCGAGTTCCTGCGTACCAGCCGTGACCTGATCGCGAGCCAGCGTGACGTGCTGCTGGCGTTCCTGGGGGACGGCTCCGGCGGGCGGCTGGTGTGGCAGCCCGACGCGACCGTGGTCCCGGTGGAGGCCGCGCCGGTTACGTCGCTGGCACCCATGGTGATCCCGGCCCACCCCGAACTGCCGGATGTCGTGGCCGCGCCCGCCGCTCAGGTGGCCGTGCTGGCCCCGGCGGCTCCCGCGCTGGATGTGCAGGGTGCGGTGTTGACGGTGATCAGTGAGCGGACGGGGTATCCGGAGGAGCTGATCGAGCTTGATCTGGATCTGGAGGCGGATCTGAGCGTCGACTCGATCAAGCGGGCGGAGGTGGCCGGGGAGGTGGCGAACCGGCTGGGTCTGTCGGTGGAGGGTGACGAGTCGGAGCTGGAGGACCTGGTCAAGGCCCGTACGGTGCGGGCGATGGTGTCCTGGTTGGACACCCGCATCAACGTCGTGGCGCCGCTCGCGGCCGGGCCCGCTCCCACCGCGCCGATCGTCGCGACCGTCGCCGCGCCGGTGCTGGATGTGCAGGGTGCGGTGTTGACGGTGATCAGTGAGCGGACGGGGTATCCGGAGGAGCTGATCGAGCTTGATCTGGATCTGGAGGCGGATCTGAGCGTCGACTCGATCAAGCGGGCGGAGGTGGCCGGGGAGGTGGCGAACCGGCTGGGTCTGTCGGTGGAGGGTGACGAGTCGGAGCTGGAGGACCTGGTCAAGGCCCGTACGGTGCGGGCGATGGTGTCCTGGCTGGACACCCGCATCAACGGCGCGCCCGAACCGGTAGCGGCCCTGACCGCCGCCGTGGCTTCCCCCGAGTTTCCGGCGGCCGCCCCGGCCGCGCCCACGATCCCGGCGGCGTCGATCAAAGCGGCGATCCCGGCGGCGCTGGCGATCCCGGCGGCCAATCCGGGCATCGCGCCGCAGCGCCTCATCGGCGTCGTGGAACCCGCCCCCGTGGCCGGTGCCGCCGCCGACCTCGACGGCGCCCGCTTCCTCATCACCGGCGGTGCGGCCGCCGGGGCGGCCCTGGCCGGACGGCTCGCCGAGGGCGGCGCCACCGGCGTGTCCGCCGGCATGGACGCCGACCCGAGCGGGATGGACGGCATCGTCCTGCTCGACGGGCTCACCGACGGCACCGGCCCGCTGCTGCCGGACGCGTTCGGCTTCGTCAAGCGGGCCGTCGCGGCGCTCACCGCCTCGGCGTCCCGGACTGGGCCGCGCTGGCTGATCGCGGCCGGTCCCGAGCCGGACGGCCCGCGCACCGACGGCCTGCCCGGGCTGTTCCGCACCCTCGCCCGCGAATACCCGGAGGTGGTCGCCCGCTACGTGCGGGTGCCCGCCGACGCTACCGCCGACGACGTGGCCGAGGGGCTCGTCGAGGAGCTGCGCGACACCACACCTGCCCCGGTCGTGTACCGGCGCGCGCAGGGCCGCCAGGCGGAGCAGCTCGTGCCCACCGGGCTGGGCGTGCTCGCGGACGGGGGCGCCGGACCCGCCGGGGAGGGGGTCGCCGAGGCGCAGGCGATCGGGCTCGACGCCGACTCGGTGGTCGTGCTCATCGGCGGTGCGCGCGGCATCACCCCGTGGTTCGCCCGGACCCTCGCGGGCGGGGCGCGGTGCCGGATCGAGCTGGTCGGGCGCACCCCGCTGCCGCAGACCGACGAGGACCCGGAGCTGGCCGCGGCCACCGACAAGGCCGCGCTGCGCGCCACCCTGGCCCGGCGCGGCATGCGTTCGCCCGCCGACATCGACCGGACCGCGTCGGGCATCCTCGCCGCCCGCGAGGTCGCCGCGACCGTCGCCGAGCTGAGCGAACTCGGCGCGGATGTCCGCTACCACTCGCTCGACGTCCGCGACGACGAGGCCACGCACCGGCTGATCAAACGGATCCACGACGAGTACGGGCGCATCGACGGGCTCGTCTACGCCGCCGGGATCATCGAAGACAAGCTGATCGCCGACAAGGATCCCGAATCCTTCGCCCGGGTCTTCCGTACGAAGGTCGACGGGGCGCAGTCCGTGCTGGACGCGCTCGCCGGGTGCGGCGCCGAGCCCCGGTTCGTGGTGCTGTTCGGCAGCATCGCGGCCGCGTACGGCAACCGGGGGCAGAGCGACTACGCGGCGGCCAACGACGCCCTGGACACCATGGGCGCCCGCTGGTCCGCCGAGACCGGGCACCGCGCGCTGACCGTGCACTGGGGACCGTGGGCGCCGGTCGGGCTGCACGCGGGCATGGTGTCGCCCGAGCTCACCGCCGAGTACGCCCGCCGGGGCATCGGCCTCATCGACCCCGAGGAGGGGGCGCTGAGCCTGCTGCGCGAACTGGCGTGGGGTGATCCCGGCACCACCTCGGTCGTCTACACCGCCTCGGGCTGGTAGACCGCATGCAGCCCATCGCGATCGTCGGGATGGCGGCGCTGTTCCCCGGCGCCGCCGACCTGGACCAGTACTGGCAGAACCTGATCGCCGGCAAGGACCAGATCACGGACGTCCCGCCGGACCGCTTCGACGCGCTGTTCTACGACCCCGCCCACGCCGACCGCCCGGACCGGCTGTACTGCAAGCGCGGCGGGTTCCTCGACGAGCAGGCCGTGTTCGAGCCGCTGAAGTTCGGCATCATGCCGAACTCCGTGGGCGACATCGAACCGGACCAGCTCATCACGCTGGACGTGGCGGCCGCGGCGGTCGCCGACGCGGGCGGCCCGGACCGGATGCCGGACGCCGACCGGGTCGGGGTCATCCTCGGTCGCGGCGGCATCCTCAGCCCCGCCGCCGCCCGGTACGCCCAACGCGTCCGCATGTCCAGCCAGGTCATCGGCATCCTGCGGGAGCTGATCCCGGACCTCGACGAGGAACGTCTCGACCTGGTCCGGGCCCGGTTCGACGAGCGGCTCGGCAAGCACCAGCCGGAGGGCACGATCGGCCTGGTGCCGAACCTCGCCGCGTCCCGGGTGGCGAACCGGCTCAACCTGCGCGGGCCCGCGTACACCATCGACGCGGCGTGCGCGTCGTCGCTGCTGGCCGTCGACCAGGGGATGACCGAGCTGGCCGCCGGGCGGCTCGACGCGGTGCTGGCCGGCGGCACCCACCACGTACACGACATCAGCTTCTGGTCGGTGTTCAACCAGCTCCAGGCGTTGAGCCGCAAGGGCGACATCCGGCCGTTCGACGCGGACGCGGACGGCGTACTGATCGGTGAGGGCACGGGGATGGTCGTGCTCAAGCGCCTCGCCGACGCCGAGCGCGACGGCGACCGCGTCTACGCGGTGATCCGCGGCAGCGGCACCAGCAGCGACGGCCGGTCGGCCAGCATGTTCAACCCGGCCAGCGCGGGGCAGGCGCTGGCGATCCGCCGCGCGTGGGAGGCGGCCGGGCTGGACCCGACCGCACCGGACGCGCTGGGCCTGCTGGAGGCGCACGGCACCGCCACACCCACCGGCGACGCGGCCGAGCTGGCCACGGTCGCCGAGGTGTTCGGCCCGCACACCGGCGGCGAGCGGCCGGTCATCGGCTCGGTGAAGTCGATGATCGGCCACGCCATGCCCGCCGCGGGCATCGCCGGTCTGATCAAGGCTGTCCTCGCGGTGCACCACGGGGTGCTGCCGCCCACGCTGCACTGCGACAACCCGCGCGCCGAGATGGCCCGGACCAGGTTCCAGCCGATCGGCGCCGCCCGCCCGTGGCAGGGCAGCGGCCCGCGCCGCGCCGGGGTGAACGCGTTCGGCTTCGGCGGCATCAACGCCCACGTGATCATCGAGCAGCACGCGGGCCCGGTGCCGGTCGAGGTCACCGAACCCGACAAGGTGATGTGGCTCGCGGCGCACACCCCGGCCGCGCTGGGCGAGCTGCTGGCCGCACCGGACGCGGTGGTGCGCGGCCTGGAACAGGCCGGGACCCTCGACGGCGGCCCGGTCCGCATCGGCATCGTCGACCCCACCGACCAGCGGCTGGCCGCCGCCCGCCGGATGGTCGCCCGGGGCGAGCCGTGGCGCGGCGGCCGCGACATCTGGTTCACCCCGCGCCCCCTGCTCGGGCCCGGCGGCGGCCAGCTGGCCTTCGTCTATCCCGGGGTCGAGGCCGAGTTCGCGCCCCGGGTCGGGGACGTGGCCGCCCACTTCGGACTGCCGTACCGGGAGTTCAGCGCGGACGACCTCGGGCAGCACGGCACCGGGCTGGTCGAGGTCGGCACGCTGCTGGACGCCGCGTTGCGGCGGATGAACGTACGGCCCGACGCGGTCGCCGGGCACAGCATCGGCGAGTGGACCGCGGCCGCGGTCACCGGCCAGATGAGTACGCAGGGAGTCGACGCGTTCCTGCACCTGTTCGACGCGGACACGGTCGAGGTGTCCGGGTACGCGTTCGCCGCGATCAGCGCCAGCGCCGAGACCGTGCTGCCGCTGCTGAACGCGTACCCGGGGGTGCTGTTCACGCACGACAACGCGCCCGCCCAGTGCGTGGTCAACGGCCCGCGCGAGCAGGTGCAGCGGCTCGTCGACGACCTGCGCGCCCGCAACATCCTGTGTCAGCTGCTGCCGTTCCGGTCGGCGTTCCACACCCCGGTGTTCGCGGAGGGACTGCAGGCCATCGGTGCGGCCATGGGCCGGTGGGAGGTGCATCCCACCGACGTGCCGGTGTGGTCGGGCACGCTGGCCGCGCCGTTCCCCAGCGACCCGGACGAGGTCAACCAGCTGTTCATCCGGCACATGATCGAGCCGGTCCGGTTCCGGCAGACCGTCAACGCCATGTACGACGCCGGAATCCGCGTCTTCCTGCAGGTGGGGGCCGGGCAGTTGGCCACGCTCATCGACGACAACCTGCGCGACCGGGACCACCTGGCCATGCCGGTCAACGTGTCGCGGCGCAGCGGCCTGGATCAGCTGCGGCGGGTCGCCACCGCCCTGTGGGTGGACGGCGGCGCGCCGGACCTGCGGGTCCTCGACCCGGCCCCGGCGGCGGTGCGTCCGGTCCCGGAGCATCGGGTGGCCGGTCCGGTGCAGGCGCGCGGCCCGGCGGTCCGGCTGGATCTGGGCGGGACGCTGGTCAAGCTCGGCGAGGGCGCGGCCGACCTGCTCGGCGTCACGGCGCACGGTTCTCGGCCCGCGCTAGCTCGACCGGCCGCATTCGCGCCGGTCCAGCGGGCCGCATCCGCGCCTGTCCAGCCGGGCGCACCCACGGCCGACGCGAAGGTGGAGGCGCATCAGGCCGCGCTGTCGGCGCTGAACCGCCTCGCGGGGAACTCCAGTGCGGCCCGGGAACTCGCCGCCCTCCTGGAGGAGACCGCGAGCGACGCGGTGACCGTGCTGAGCGCGGCCGCCACGGCACCCGCGCGTCGTCCTGCCCCGGCACCCGCGCCTCGTCCTGCCCCGGCACCCGCGCGTCCGGTGGCTCCACCGCCCGCGTCTCCCGCCACGGCCCAGGCGGTGCCGACGGCTTCGGTCGCGGGGACCGGCACGGGCGACGACGTGGTGTTGCGGACCTCCCTCGACGTCTCCGTCGAGCGGATGCCGTACCTGCGGGACCACTGCTTCTTCGTGCAGCCCGACGACTGGCCCAAGGTCGAGGACCGCTGGCCCGTCGTGCCCGCCACCACGGTCGTCCAGCACATGATGGACGCCGCCGAGCAGGCCGCACCCGGCCTGCGGGCGGTCGCCGTCCGCGACGCGAAGTTCAACCGCTGGCTGATCGCGGCCCCGCCGCAACGAGTCGACATCACGGTCCGCCGCGCCGGCCCGGACCAGCTCACCGTGGTGTTCGGCGGGTACGCCCGCGCCACCATCGAGATGGGAGCCGGGTACCCGCAGCCACCCGAGGCGCCGTGGACCCACGACCCCACCACGGAACGGCCGCCGACGATCAGCGCGGAACAGATGTACGCCGAACGCCTCATGTTCCACGGCCCGAAGTTCCAGGGCGTCACGGCGGTGTACGCACTCGGCGACATGCACGTGCGCGGCGAGGTCACCGCCCCGGTACCGCCGGGCGCCCTGCTGGACAACGCGTTGCAGCTCATCGGCAACTGGCTCATCACCACCCAGCCGTTCCGTACCGTCGCGTTGCCGGTGGGGCTGCGGCACGTCCGGTTCTTCGGGCCGCCACCCGCGCCGGGCACCGCGTTCGAATGCGTCGCCCGGGTCCGCTCCATCACGGACGGCGAGCTGATCGCCGACACGCAGCTCTCGGTCGGCGGGCGGGTGTGGGCGCAGATCGACGGCGCCACCGACCGGCGTTTCGACAGCCATCCGACCGCCCGCGCCTGCGAGCGGTTCCCAGAGAAGTACCCGATGTCGCAGCGCCGCCCCGAGGGCTGGACGGTCGTCTTCGACGCGTGGACCGACCTGGTCACCCGGGGCATGGCGGCGCGCGGCATCCTCGGCGGCGACGCCGCGGCCGAGTACGAGCGGATGCCGGGCGCGCGCCGGAAGCAGTGGATGCTGGGGCGGATCGCGGCCAAGGACGCGGTGCGGTTCCGGCAGTGGGACGCCGGGCACACCGACGTCTACCCGATCGAGCTGACCGTACGCAACGAGCCGTCCGGACGGCCGTACGTGGAGCTGCGGCCCGGCCGCGGCTTCGTGGACGGCGTGGTGTCGATCGCGCACACCCAGGAGGTCGGCGTCGCGATCGCCGGACCGCCCGGCGGAAAGGTCGGCATCGACGTCGTGGAGATCACACCCCGCGACGACGCCACCCTGAGGTACGCGCTGACCGACGCGGAACGCGCCCAGGTCGACACCGACCGGGACGTGGCCCGCGTCTGGGCCGCCAAGGAGGCCGTCGGCAAGGCGCTCGGCACCGGCCTGGACGGCGCCCCGCGCCGCTTCGTGGTGTCGCTGGCCGACGGCACGGTCACCGTGGACGGCCGCACCTTCCCCGTCGCCTTCGCCGAGATCGAGAACCCGCCCGACCTGCCCCCGCGCCACTACGTCGTGGCGTGGACCCCCGCCCAGTGATCAAGCCGAGTGAACAAGGAGAGCACCGCCATGCCCTCGAACCCGACCGCCGTTCTCGCCGACGTAGACGCCCTGCTCCGCGCGGTGCTGGGCGACTTCGGCCCCGACGCCGAGATCACCATGGACACCACGTTCCGCGACGACCTGGGCATGGAGAGCCTGGACGTGGTGGCGCTGGCCGGACGCCTGCAGGCCCGGTACGGCGACTCGGTCAACTTCGCGCTGTTCGTCTCGTCCCTCGACGTCGCCTCGATCGGTGAGCTGACGGTCGGCCAGCTCGTCGACTACATCGCGCAGTCGCTGGAGAAGGTGCCGGCCGCGTCATGAGCCATGTGGTGGTCAACGGTGTCCGGATGCACGTGCAGGAGGTGCCCCCGGTGGGGGAGCGGCGCGGCACCGCCGTACTGATCCACGGCATGACCTCGGACAGCATGGCGAGCTGGTTCCTCACGCTCGCCCACCCGCTGGCTGCGGAGGGCCTGCGAGTGCTGCTCTACGACCTGCGCGGGCACGGCCACAGCGACCGGCCGCCCACCGGGTACGCGCTGGACGACTTCGTCGACGACCTGGAAGGGCTGCTCGAGCACTGGGACGTCGACGAGCCGGTCCACCTGTTCGGCAACTCGTTCGGCGGCACCATCGCGTTCGCGTACGCGGCCCGGCACCCCGACCGGGTCGCCGGGATCGTCGCGGTCGAGTCGGCGCCCCCGACCGAGGCCTGGTTCGGCCGGATGGCGCGGCGGCTGGCCAGCGCCGCCGAGACCCTCGCGGACGCCGAGGCGGTGGCGCACAGCCGCCCGCTGCTGGCCCGCCGGTACCGGGAGGCCTCGGCCCTGCTGTCCGGCACCACCGTGGGGCAGGAGCTGCCCAACAGCGCCCTGCCCGACCCGGCCCGGCTGGCCGCCATCGACTGCCCCGTGCTGTGCCTGTACGGCGCGGAGTCGGCGGTGAAGGAACTCGCCCCGCACACCCAGCGGCTACTGCCGCAGTCGGGCCACGTCGTCATCGACGGCCAGAAGCACACCCTGCTCATCAAGGCCCCCGACCAGGTACGCGCCCACGTGCTGCCCTGGCTCGCCACCCCCGTCCACTAAGGAGACCCCGCGTCGATGGACCGCGCCATCATCATCAGCAACGGCCGCTGCGGCTCGACCATGCTGTCGGATCTCATCGTCGAGGAACCGGAGACGTGCTCCGTCCAGGAGTTCTTCATGTCGGTGGCGATGTGGCACCGCAGCAGCGAGATCCTCACCGGGCCCGCGTACTGGGACGTGCTCAGCGGGCCCAAGGAGGAGCTGTCGCTGCTGTTCCGCATCGGGGTACCACCCAAGGAGGTGCGCTATCCGGCCTCCGGGCGTTTCGCCGGTGACCTGCTGCGGCTGCCCCGCATCATGGCGATCACGCTGGCCAAGCTCACCGACGACCCGGACACGCTGTTCGACCGGCTGGGCGAGCGGGTCCGCCAGTTCCCGGAGCAGCGGATCGGCGCGCACCACCAGGCGTTCCTCGACCTGCTGGCCGAGCTGACCGGCAGGAAGCGCTGGGTGGAACGGTCCGGCGGCTCCAGCCAGGTCGCGCCGTCGCTGCTGGAGAACCACCCCAGCGCCCGGATCGTCTACCTGACCCGGGACTGGGAGGCCACCGCCCGCTCGATGAGCCGCCACTCGGTGTTCCAGCTCGTGCAGCTGCGGGTGGAGGCCGTCGGCCGGTACGGCGTGGACCCCCTGACCGTGCCGCCCGGCACCCCGGTGCCGGACGAGCTGGCCCCGTACCTGCCGGACCGGCTCACCGCCGAGCTGCTGAGCGAGCGCGGCAACGACCTCAAGCGGTTCATGGCGCTGTGCGCGTTCATGAGCAGCCAGGCCGAGCAGATCCTGGCCGACCGGCCGCCCGCGCACCTGCACCGGATCGCGTACGAGGACCTCGTGGCGGACCCGGTCGCCCGGCTCACCGACCTCGGCGAGTTCCTGCAGTTCGCCGACCCAGCCGGCTGGGCCGCGTCGGTGGCCCACCGGGTACGCAGGCCGGAACGGGTCGCCGTGTGAGGCGGAGGGAGGCGTAAGCGTGTACGGACTGGCGGTTCTCGCGGCCGCGGTCGTGCTCGGTGCACCGGCCGCGGCGGTCCCCGCGTCCCCGAACGGGGACGTCACCTACACCCGTACCTTGCTGGGCAAGGCGCAGCCCGACGAGTGTTTCGCCGGGATCGGGCAGCCGTACCCGCCGGGGCCGCCGTGCGCCCAGGGCCAACCCAAGGTCAACCAGGCGTACGTGTGGAGCCTGGTCCGGACCGGGCGCCGGGTGTGGTTCGGCACGGGCGCCAACACGCACTGCCTGACCAGCGGCGCCAACCTCGGCAGCACCCAACCGGTGCGCAACGACGACTACGTCTGCGAGTTCGGGGAGAGCCAGGTCGCCCGCACCAACCTGACAATCCCGGACGCATTGGGTGACGTGCGCCCACCCCAGGTGTGGCTGCACGACACCGGCACCGGCGCGCTGGTGAACAAGTCCGCCGAGATCAGCACGGCATCCGCCGCCGACGCGCGCCGGCTGGGCAGCACGCTCGGGATGCGGGCCGCCGGCACCCTCGACGGCGTCGTGCTGCTCGGCGGGCCGTCGCTGCACAGCGGGCTCAACCTGTTCGCCTTCGACGCGGCCACCGGCCGGTTCCTGGGCTCCCGCACGCTGCTGGCGTACGGCAACGCCCGCACCTTCCTCGCCGCCGAGGGCGCGCTCTACCTGGGCGTGGGCATCGGGCCGGGCGGCGGTCGCGGTGGCGCGGTGCTGCGCTGGGCCGGGAACCGGCTGGCCCCGTTCACCTTCGTGAAGGTCGGTGCGCTGCCTGCGCAGGCCGTCGACCTCGCGTACCACGAGGGCCGGCTCGTGGCCACGACCTGGTCCACGAACGACCCGGCCACGCCGCAGCAGCTCGCCGGGGTGTGGACCAGCCCGCCGCTGCCGCTGACCCGGTCCGACGCCGGCGGCTGGACGCAGGCGTGGAACGTCGCCGGGTACGAGCCGGACCCGCTCATCGAGCGCACGTACGGGCTGGGCGGGGTCGCCTCGTACGGCGGCTGGGTCTACTGGGGCACCATGCACGTGCCGCTGCAGGCCACCCTCCTGCACCAGGCCACGTACCCGCAGGACACGGACGAGGCGAAGCGGGCGCAGATCAGGTTCACCCAGCGCGCCACGAGCCTCTGGCGGGGTAGGGACCTGGGCCGGCCCACCCAGCAGATCGAGCTGCTGTACGGCGAGCCGGCGCTGCCCGCCTACACCCCGGGCGCCGGTTGGTCGCCCGTGTCCACCGGCGCGACCCCCCGGTACGGCAGATCCGGCTTCGGCAACGCGTACAACAACTACACCTGGCGGATGGCCGTCGCGGGTGGACGGCTGTACGTCGCGACGATGGACTGGAGTTACCTCGTCCACGATCTCAGCGCCGAAGCGCCGCCAACCGACCCGGCGCTGTGGGGCGCCGACCTGTGGGCGTTCCCGTCCGCAGACGAGCCCGCCCGGCCGGTCGACACCACCGGCCTCGGGAACTACCTCAACTACGGCATCCGCAACCTGGTGCCCGACGGCGAGACGCTCTACCTCGGCACGGCCAACCCGATGAATCTCCGCACCGCCCCCGGCGACGACGTCCCCGAGGGCGGTTGGGAGCTGATCAAGCTCACCCCCACCTCTTCGTGAAGGGACCACCCCGTGAGCACAACCCTGCGCCGGCTGACCACCGTGGTCGCCGCGCTGGTCGTCACGGTCGGCGTCGCGGTCACCCCCGCCCGCGCCGCCGACCCCGACCCATACACCTTCCACCTGCTCGCCAAGGCCAAGCCCGACGAATGCTTCAACGGCATCGGCCAGCCCTATCCCGCCGGTCCGCCCTGCGCCGAAGGCCAGGCGAAGGTCAACCAGGCGTACGTCTGGGGCCTGACCCGGGTCGGCTCCTCGATCTGGTTCGGCACCGGCGCCAACGTGCACTGCCTGGTCAGCGGCGCCACCCTCAACGTCGCGGTCCCGGTGGTCAACCCCGACTACGTCTGCGAGTACGCGCAGAGCCAGACCGTCCGCGACGACCCGGACTTCCCCGCCCCGGTCGGCGACCAGCGGCCCCCGCAGGTGTGGCTGTACGACGCACACACCAAACGGCTGACCGACAAGAGCGGCGAGATCCGCGCCAAGAGCGCCGACGACGCGGAACGCCTGCGCACCACGATCGGCCTGCGCGCCGCCGGGAACCTGAACAACGTCGTCCTGCTCGGCGGCCCGGCCCTGGGTGACTCGCTGAACCTGTTCGCGTTCGACGCCCGCACGAAACGGTTCCTCGGCTCGGTGAACCTGCCGCAGTACGGCAACATCCGTACGTTCCTGGTCGCCGAGGGTGCGCTGTACCTCGGCGTCGGGGTCGGCACCAACGGCTCGTCGGGTGGCGCGGTGCTGCGCTGGACCGGCGGCGTCCGCAACCCGTTCGCCCTGGAGGCCGTCGCCGTGCTGCCGGTCCAGGCCGCCGACCTGGCCTACCACGACGGCCGGATCGCGACCACCACCTGGCCCGCCGAGCAGCCCAGCAGCCCCGCGCAGCTCGCCGGGGTCTGGCTCAGCCCGCCGCTGGCCGACGGGGAACCCGGCCTCAACCCGGAGGACGCCAACGGCTGGAAGCAGGCGTGGCACGCCCGCCAGTACGAGACCGACCGGGTGGTCGCGGCCACCTACGGCGGCGGTGGTGTCGCCTCGTTCGGCGGCTGGCTCCACTGGGGCACCATGCACGTGCCGCTCAAGGCCACCAAGGTGCACCAGACCGTGTACCCGCAGAGCACCGACGACGCGAAGGCCGCGCAGGTCAAGTACACCCAGCGCGGCATCAGCATCTGGCGCGGCAGGGACCTGGGCCTGCCCACCCAGCAGATCGAGCTGCTGTACGGCGAGTCCACCCTGCCCGCCTACGACCCGGCCACCGCCACCTGGAAGGCCGTACCCACCGGCTGGACCCCGAAGTACGGCAAGAGCGGCTTCGGCTACCCGTTCAACAACTACACGTGGCGAATGACCGTAACCGGGAACCGCCTGTACGTCGGCACGATGGACTGGAGCTACATCGCCAACGAGATCATGAACCAGCCGTCCGGATTCTCCGCCCGCGACCGCGCGGCGGTCACCGCAGGCATTGACCCCGATGCGTATGGTGGCGACCTGTGGATGTTCCCGTCCACATCGGAGCCCGCGAGCGCGATAAACATCAATGGCGTGGGCAACTACCTCAACTACGGCATCCGCAACATGATCCCGAACGGCAATGGGCTGTACCTGGGCATGGCCAACCCGATGAACCTGCGCACCGACCCCACCGACGACGTACCCGAGGGCGGCTGGGAGCTGATCAGGCTCGACAGATCCTGCCCGTAACCCCCAGACGTGGGCGGGCGGCGACCCACGACGCCGCCCGCCCACCCCCCGGCCCCGCACCCCGCGAGGCCCGAACTGTCAGCGCCTGCCGCCACCCGCGGTGGGCGCTCGTTGCGCTCCGCGGAAAGGGAAGATGTTCATGAAAATAGCTTCGACCGCCACCCTGCGCCGGGTGGCGGCGGTGGGTACCGTCCTCGTGCTCGCCGCGGGCTGGCCGGCTACCCCCGCCGCCGCCCACCAGGCCCGCGACATCAAGATTCCGTTCATCAGCACCCTCGCCGATCTGGTCCGCCGCGCCGTCGACGGCCAGGTCCGGCTGCCCACCCCCACCAAGTCCGGGTACCGGTTCAACCTGCTGGCCAAGGCCACGCCCGACGAGTGCTTCGGCGGCGTCGGCCAGCCGTACCCCGCCGGGCCGCCGTGCAAGAGCGGCAAAGCCAAGGTCAACCAGGCGTACGTGTGGGGCCTCACCCAGGTCGGCAAGACCGTCTGGTTCGGCACCGGCGCCAACGTGCACTGCCTGGTCAGCGGCGCCACCCTCAGCTACATCAAGCCGACCGCCAACGACAACTGGACCTGCGAGTACGGCGAGAGCCAGTCCGGAAAGGCCGACGACGCGATCCCCGACTACCTCGGCGACATGCGGGCCCCCGAGGTGTGGACGTACGACACCACCACGAAGAAGAAGGTCAACAAGTCCGCGGAGATCCGCGCCAAGTCGTCCGACGACGCGCTGCGCCTGAGCCACACCATCGGGCTGCGCGCCGCCGGAAACATGGGCGACGTCGTCCTGCTCGGCGGCCCCGCACTCGGCGACACCCTCAACATGTTCGCCTTCGACGCGACCACCCAGCAGTACCTCGGGTCGTTCTCCTTCGCGAACTACGGCAACATCCGGACGTTCCTGGTCGCCGACGGCGCCCTCTACCTCGGCGTCGGCATCGGGCGCAACGGCTCCGCGGGCGGCGCGGTGCTGCGCTGGTCCGGCGACAAGACCAACCCGTTCGCGTTCACCACGGTCGCCTCGCTGCCCGTGCAGGCCGCCGACCTCACCGTGTACGACGGCCGGATCGCCGCCACGAGCTGGCCCGCCGAGCAGCCCACCACCCAGCTCATGCTGGCCGGGCTGTGGATCAGCCCGAAACTCGCCGACGGCTCCCCCGGCCTCAACGCCGAGGACGCCACCGGCTGGAAGCAGGTCTGGAACGCCCGCCAGTACGAGCCCGACCGCGTCGTGTCGGCCACCTACGGCGGCGGCGGCATCGCCGCGTTCGACGGCTACGTCTACTGGGGCACCATGCACGTACCCATGAAGTCCAGCATGGTGCATGCGACCGTCTACCCGCCCGCGAACAAGGAGGCGGCCAAGACCCAGGACATCAACACCCAGCGCGCGGTCAGCATCTGGCGCGGCAAGGACCTCGGCCTGCCCACCCAGAAGATCGAGCTCGTGTACGGCGAGAAGACGCTGCCCGCCTGGGACCCCGCCACCAGCACCTGGTCGCAGAAGTCCACCAATTTCACCCCGCTGTACGGCAAGTCCGGCTTCGGCTACCTGTTCAACAACTACACGTGGCGGATGACCGTCGTGGACAACAAGCTGTTCGTCGGCACGATGGACTGGAGCTACCTGGTCAAGGACCTGTTGCAGGGCGCCGCGCCCACCGCGCCGGTCAACAAGTTCGCCCGGCAGGCCATGGCCGACCCGGACTCGTGGGCCAAACCGCTCATCAAGCCCAGCCAGTTCGGCGGTGACCTGTACATGTTCCCCGACAGCAACTCGCCCGCGACCGCGGTCGACAAACGCGGCCTGGGCAACTACCTCAACTACGGGATCCGCAACATGATCCCGGACGGCTCGGGTGGCCTGTACATCGGCATGGCCAACCCGATGAACCTGCGTACGAAACGCCTGGACGCCAAGCCCGAGGGCGGCTGGGAACTCATCAGGATGAGCGGCCGCTGACTCCCCGCGCAAGGGCTGGGCGAGGTTTCGCCCAGCCCTTGCCCTTCTCTTACCTGGCCCGAACATCCACAGGAGACGATGTGACGGTGAGAACCCGAGCCCTCGCCCTGGTAGTCGTCGGCCTGCTCGCCGTCGGTGGCTGCACCGGGCACCGCGCCGACCGCGGCCGCCCACCCGCCCCCGACGTCACCTCGGCGCCCGCGACCACCGGCACCCCGCCCTCCGGTGTGCCTTCGCCGGATGGCCCGCCCGTCGGCCAGTCCTCGGCCACCATGACCGTCGGCGGCATGGAGCGCACCTACCGGGTCTACCGCCCGGCCGGCCTGCCCGACCCCGCGCCCCTGGTGATCGTGCTGCACGGCGCCGCCGGCACCGGCCAGCAGGCCGAACAGTCGTACGGCTGGGACGCCCAGGCCGACGCCGGGAAGTTCCTGGTCGCCTACCCGGACGGCGTCCGCCGCACCTGGAACGCCGACCCCGACTGCTGCGGGGTGGCCGCCCGCGACAACGTCGACGACGTCGGCTTCATCACCAGGCTGGCTGGATCGTTCGGCCCTCTGGTCGACGCGCGGCGCGTCTACGCCACGGGGATCTCCAACGGTGCCCTGCTGTCGTACCGGCTGGCCTGTGAGACGGACGTGTTCGCGGCCATCGGCCCGGTCGCCGGCACGATGATCAACGACTGCCCCCACCCCCGTCCACTGTCGATCATGCACATCCACGGCACCGCCGACCCCACCGTCCGGTACGACGGCGAGCCTGGCAGGCGCGCCAACGGCGGGGCGGGCAGCCGCCTTCCCGCCAAGATCGACGGCCCGGCCGTGCCGGACCTCATCGCCCGGTGGCGGGAGATCGACCGCTGCGCGGCGCCGGTGGTCAAGACCTCCGGGGCGGTCACCACCTCTACGGCGGCCTGCGCCGACGGGCGCGCGGTCGACCTGATCACCGTCGCGGGAGCCGGGCACCAGTGGCCCGGGTCACGGCCCGCGCCCGTCGCGCAGCGGCTGCTCGGCCTGGACGCGCCGTCGACGGCGCTGCGGGCGACGCCGGCACTGTGGACGTTCTTCGCGGCGCATCCACGGGCGTGAGTTTCTGTCGTACCCTCGTCCTAACGTATCGACCATGGACGATCCTCGTCGCGCCGAGGCGCGCCGCCTCCGGGTGGATCCCGGCCTGTCCCTGTCCCAACTCATGAAGCACTTCGGGGTCGGCGCAGCGACCCTCACGGACTGGCTGCGCGGAATTGAGCCGCCGGAGTGGACGCGCCGCCCGAACGCCAAGGACCACCTTCGGGAGCGCGCGGTGGCACTTCGTCGTGACGGTTGGTCGGTCAACGACTTGGCTCTTGAGCTGGGCGTCGCGAAATCGACCGCCTACGCCTGGGTCCGTCACCTCCCGCTGGACCCGGACACCGATCGCGCCCGCCGTAAACAGGAGCATGCCGCGATCATGACCGCTGGGCGGTGGGAGGCGAAGCGCGCGGAACGCGCTCAGCGGCGTGCGGATGTGCATGCCCGGGCCGCCGCAACCATCGGTGCGCGAACCGAGCGGGACGCGCTGCTGGTAGGTGCGGCGATCTACTGGTGTGAGGGGGCCAAATCCAAGCCTTGGCGCCGATTGGATCGGCTGACCTTCATCAACAGCGATCCGGGCCTCGTCGCGTTGTTCCTTCGCTTCCTCGCGGTCTGCGGGCGTGACCCGCACGAGGTCGACTACCGGGTGCATATTCACGAGACGGCCGACGCGGAGGAGGCCGCCGACTGGTGGTGCCGTGAGTTGAGCCTGCCCCGGTCGAGGTTCCAGCGACCGACGATCAAGCGCCACGTGCCAGCCACGAGACGGCAGAACGTCGGTAGGGACTATCACGGGTGCCTGGCTGTTTCCGTTCCCCGGTCGGCGGAGCTCTACTGGACCGTGGAGGGAGTAATGGCGGCGTTGACGGACCTGAGATAGTAGGTTCTGGCAATCGAGCGCCGGAGCGGTCCGGGGCTCGAACCAGTCGGCCGTGGTGAAATGGGCATCACCTTCGGTTTTGGTCCGAAAGTTCCGGGTTCGAGTCCTGGCGGCCGAGCGTGCCCTGTGGTAAGGCAACGTAGATTTGCGGAGTCCCCCGCCGCGCAATCGATGCCGCGATCTGCACCGCTGCCTTTGAACAATGGAGTCCCGCGTGAGCCATGCCGAGAGCCGTACCGTCGTCGTCCTTGCCGCCGGTGAGGGAAAGCGGATGAAGTCCGCGACCCCCAAGATGCTGCACCGGTTGCTCGGCCGGACGCTGCTCGGCCACGTCCTCGTCGCCGCGGAGGCTGCCGAGGCCGACCGCACGATCGTGGTGGTCGGCCACAAGGCCGACCAGGTCCGCGCGCACCTCGCCGAGATCGCCCCCGCCGCCACCCCGGTGCTGCAGGCGGAGCAGAACGGCACCGGCCACGCCGTGCGGATCGCCCTGGACGCGGTGCCCGAGACGGGCGGCACCGTGGTCGTGCTCAACGCCGACGTCCCGCTGCTGCGCCCGGCGACCGTGGCGGCGCTGATCGAGGCGCACGAGGAGTCCAAGGCCGGGGCGACCGTGCTGGCCGCCGAGGTGGCGGACCCGACCGGCCTGGGCCGGGTGGTCCGCGACGCCAACGGCAACCTGGAGCGCATCGTCGAGGAGCGCGACGCCACCGCCGAGCAGCGCGCGATCCGCGAGATCAACGCGGGCATCTACGCGTTCGACGCGGCGCTGTTGCGGGAGGCCCTGGGCAAGCTGTCGACCGACAACGACCAGGGCGAGGAGTACCTGACGGACGTCTTCGGCCTGCTGGCGGCGGTGGATCACCCGGTCGGGGTGTACGTCGCCGCGGACGCGCAGGAGACGCTGGGCTGCAACGACCGGGCGGAGCTGGCCCGGCTGCGGGCGCTGCTGCGTGACCGGGTGAACACGGCGTGGATGCGTTCCGGCGTGACGATCATGGACCCGGCGACGACGTGGATCGACGTGACCGCGACGGTGGAGCCGGACGCGGTGATCGACCAGAACACCCAGCTGCTGGGCGACACGCGGGTGGCCGCGCACGCGGTGGTGGGCCCGGACGTGACGCTGGTGGACACGGCGGTGGCCGAGGGCGCGACCGTGCTGCGGGCGCACTGCGTCGGCGCGCAGGTGGGCCCCGAGGCGACCGTGGGCCCGTACTCCTACCTGCGGCCGGGGACCACGCTGGGCCGCAAGGCCAAGGTGGGCGGCTTCGTGGAGACGAAGAACGCCGAGCTGGGCGACGGTGCGAAGGTGCCGCACCTGTCGTACGTGGGGGACGCGGCGATCGGCCCGAAGGCGAACATCGGCGCGGGCACGATCTTCGCGAACTACGACGGCGTCAAGAAGCACCGCACGACGGTGGGCGAGGCCGCGTTCGTGGGCAGCGACACGGTGCTGATCGCGCCGGTGGAGATCGGCCCGGGGGCGTACGTGGCGGCGGGCAGCGCGATCGCCAAGGACGTGCCGCCGGGCAACCTCGGTGTGACGCGGGCGCCGCAGCGCAACGTGGAGGGCTGGACGGAGCGCCGCCGGGCGGGCACGGCGTCCGCGGAGGCCGCCGAGCGGGCCGAGCGGGAGTCGGGCGGCAACGCGGAGCGGTGACCTTTCCGGTCGTCGCGCCGTGAGCCATCCCACCCCGCAGACTCGGCGTGTGGCGGGAAACTTGTCGCGGGGGATACTGCACGGGACACACCCCTCGACCACCACGGGAGCGGACGAGCCGATGGGCAGCATCGTCGCGGAGAACCGCAAGAGTCTGATGCTTTTCTCCGGGCGGGGCTTCCCCGAGCTGGCCGAGGAGATCGGGCAGGTCCTCGGCATCGCGCCGACCCCCTCGGATTCGTACGAGTTCGCGAACGGGGAGATCTTCGTCCGGTTCAAGGAGTCGGTGCGGGGTTCGGACGCGTTCGTCGTGCAGTCGATGACCGAGGGCGTGAACCGCTGGGTCATGGAGACCCTGATCATGATCGACGCGCTGAAGCGGGGCTCGGCGAAGCGCATCACGGTGGTGTTGCCGTTCTATCCGTACGCGCGGCAGGACAAGAAGCACCGTGGCCGGGAGCCGATCTCGGCGCGGCTGGTGGCCGATCTGCTGAAGACGGCGGGCGCGAACCGGATCCTCACGGTGGATCTGCACACGGCGCAGATCCAGGGCTTCTTCGACGGGCCGGTGGATCACCTGTTCGCGATGGACACGCTCGCCGAGCACGTGCAGCGCAAGTACGCGGGCCGTCCGATGACGGTGGTGGCGCCGGACTCGGGCCGGGTGCGGGTGGCGGAGCGCTGGACGGACCGGCTGGGCGGGTGCCCGCTGGCGTTCATCCACAAGACCCGTGATCCGCTCAAGCCGAACCAGGTGGTGGCGAACCGGGTGGTCGGCGAGGTCGAGGGCCGGGTGTGCCTGATCGTCGACGACATGATCGACACGGGTGGCACGATCGCGAAGGCCGCCGACATCCTGTTCGATTCGGGCGCCGCGGACGTGGTCGTGGCGGCGACGCACGCGTTGCTGTCGGACCCGGCGACGGAGCGGCTGAAGAACAGCCAGATCTCCGAGCTGGTGGTGACGAACACGTTGCCGCTGCCGCCGGAGAAGTGCCTGGACAAGATCACTGTGCTGTCGATCGCGCCGCTGCTGGCCAGGGCGATCCGCGAGGTCTTCGACGACGGCTCGGTGACCACGTTGTTCGGCGGGCTGAGCTAGGTTCTGGCGAATCGCGGCGCGCCGCGGTCCGCGTGTGCTGTGATCACTTCAGCTGGAACGTCGGGTCGTAGCCGGGCGTTGGCAGCGGGCTCGGGGGTCGTGCAACTTGCACCGGCCGGGTGAAGTTTTCGCAGAGAACGGACCCGGTGGGTTGTGCCCGATCGCGGAAGGTAAGCTGGCACGGTTGCCACGGCGAGGGTGCCCCGCGGGCTGCTGACGTTCGCAGTCGGCTTGGCGGCACCGTGATCGACGCGGTGCTCCGGGCGTGTGCCCTGGCGCGCCCCCTCGCCCGGCAGCGCCCGACGATGGCTCGCTCCACCGCCGACCGCCCGCAGCCCCGCCGGCTCCTGCAGCCGAGCTTAGAGTTTCAGGAGTTCCCTGTGTCCGAGGTAAAGATCAGCGCCGAGCCCCGCACCGAGTTCGGTAAGGGTGGTGCCCGCCGCACGCGCCGGGCCGGGAAGGTGCCCGCCGTGCTGTACGGGCACGGCGAGAAGCCCCAGCACATCGCGTTGCCGGCGCGGGAGTTCGCGGCCGCGATCCGGCACGGTGGCCTCAACCAGGTGTTCACGATCGACATCGCGGGTGGCACCAGCACGACGCTGGCGCTGCCGAAGGCGATCCAGCGCGACCCGATCAAGGACACGTTCGAGCACGTCGACCTGATCATCGTGAAGCGTGGTGAGAAGGTCCAGGTCGACGTCCCGGTGACGCTGACCGGCGAGGCCGCCCGTAACACCCTCGTGGTGCACGAGAGCAACACGCTGGCCGTGGTCGCCGAGGCGATGCACCTGCCGACCGGCTTCGAGGTCGCCCTCGACGGCCTGGAGGCGGGCTCGCAGATCACCGCCGCCGACGTGCCGCTGCCGCAGGGCACGGAGCTGGCCGTGGACCCCGACTTCGTGATCGCCGTGGTGACGGCGGCGCAGACGGCCGAGCAGATGGAGGGCGAGACCGGCGAGGCCGCCGCTGAGGCCGCCGAGGGTGGCGAGGCCGCCGCGGAGTGATCGCGGCCCCGGAGCGAGGCCCGTAACGACCACGTCAGGGAAAGTGCCGATGGCACTTTCCCTGACGCATATCCGGAGACGACACGATGAGCGACGACGCGCCCTGGCTGGTGGTCGGGTTGGGCAACCCGGGCCGGGAGTACGCCGGTAACCGGCACAACGTGGGCTTCATGGTGGCCGAACTGCTGGCCTCGCGGGTGGGCGCGAAGTTCGGCCGGCACCGGCGGGCCCACGCGGAGGCGGCCGAGGGGCGGCTGAGCGTGGGCGGCCCACGGCTGGTGCTGGTGAAGCCGCTGACGTACATGAACCTGTCGGGCGCGCCGGTGTCCGCGCTGGCCCAGTTCTACAAGGTGCCGCTGGCGCACGTGATCGCGGTGCATGACGAGCTCGACGTGCCGTTCGGCCAGGTACGGGCGAAGCGCGGCGGCGGCGAGGGCGGCCACAACGGGCTGCGGTCGATGTCGAAGTCGCTGGGCGCCAAGGAGTACGCCCGGGTGCGGTTCGGCATCGGGCGCCCGCCGGGGCGGCAGGACCCGGCGGATTACGTGCTGTCGGACTTCTCCTCGGCCGAGCGCAAGGAGCTGGACTTCCTGGTCGACCGGGCCGCGGATGTCGTGGAGGCGGTCGTGGTCGAGGGGGTCGAGTGGGCGCAGAACAAGTACCACGGCGGGTGACTCCGGGGGACCCGAACGGTCACATGATTTAGTCCGCTTTGTCCCTCTCTCTGCCCCGTGACCCGACGCTCTACCTGGGCGTTGGTCACATATAGCCGCAGCGCACAGAGGTGCGCGGGACGTGGCGGGGACGGGGAGGGTCGGTGACGCAGGACCTGTCCGAGGAACGTGAGGCGGCCCGTCAGGGCATGGCCACCTACGGGCGCGAGGATCACCCTCGGCCCCTGCTGGATCCGTACGTTAAGGGCCGTTTTCATCCGGAGGCCGCAGGGCGGCCATTTCCGGACCGGGACCGCCCGGATGCGCCGGGGCGGCTGTACGTGGGGGCCGCCGGCCAGTATCTGCCGGACCGCGAGCCCGGGCCGGGCCGCGCCCGGCACCGGCTGGACGCCCGGCAGCACGCGGACGGACCGGGCCCATGGCCGGGGCCGCAGCCGTCCCTGGGCGGACCGGTGACACCCGGACCGGGTGCGGCAGGGGACCCGGAGTTCCACGGCCCGCCGGGCCACCCGCACGGTCCGGCCAACCACCCACCCGCCAACCACGGCCCGCGGGCGCACCGACCGCTGCAGCGTGGCGGCAAGACCAACCACGGCCCGGTGCAGCCGTCCCCCGCGGGTCCGGCGCCCGAGCAGGGCCCGCCGGTGGTACGGGCGGCCCGCGTCGAGCCGAACGCGGCGCCGATGGCGGGCGGTGGCGGCACCAGTGCGGCCGAGCGGGCCCGCAACCAGGCGATCCCCCGCCACTGGTCGGCCGCGCCGAACCGGTCCGTGGTGGTGCGGCCCGCGACCCGGCCGTTCGTCCGGGTACCCGGCAAGCACGCGGCGATGTCGCGGCGCCAGCGCTGGGAACGCCGGTACGTTCGCGCGCTGGTCGCCGGGGACCTGCTGGCCGGGGTGGTGGCCGGCGCGGTGACGTTCGCGCTGCGCTTCGGGTACCAGGTGACGGCGTACAACCAGGGGTATCTGCTGCTGTCGGCGCTGCTGCCGGTGGTGCTGCTGCTGGTGCTGGCGGTGAGCCGGGCGTACGAGCGGCGCTACCTGTTCGTGGGCACCGACGAGTACCAGCGGGTGCTGCGCGGCGGGGTGGGCCTGATCGCGGGCGCCGCCATGGTCTCGTACGCCCTCGATCTGGA
Source organism: Krasilnikovia cinnamomea (assembly GCF_004217545.1). Lineage (NCBI taxonomy): Bacteria > Bacillati > Actinomycetota > Actinomycetes > Micromonosporales > Micromonosporaceae > Krasilnikovia > Krasilnikovia cinnamomea. The sequence continues at coordinate 2,297,186 of NZ_SHKY01000001.1, read as the reverse complement.
CCTGGCCCGCTCGTACGTGCTGGCCGCGCTGCCCGCGGTGATCGCCGGGGTGGTGGTGCTGCGGTTCGTGCTGCGCAAGCGGCTGCACTTCGCCCGGCGGCGCGGTGAGGGGTTGCGCCGGGTGCTGGTGGTGGGGCACGAGATGTCCGTCATCGGCCTGACCCGCCAGCTGCGCCGGGAGCGCTATCACGGCCTGGAGGTGGTGGGCGCCTGCCTGCCCGCTGATCACGACGGCGCGGTCGACCTGCCGGTGTACGGGTCGTTCGACGACGTGGCCAACGCCGTGGACGCCGCCGACGCCGACACCGTGGTGGTGCTGAGCTGCCCGGAACTCGACGGGGCGGCGCTGCGCCGGCTGGCCTGGCGGCTGGAGCGCGACGACGTGGACCTGATAGTCGCGAGTTCGCTGATCGACGTGGCGGGGGCGCGCACGACGATCCGCCCGTTCGACGGGCTGCCGATGCTGCACGTGGAGCACCCCCGCCTGCACGGCGGTGCCCGGGTGGTCAAGGACGTGGTGGACCGGGTCGGTGCGGTGCTGCTGCTGGTGCTGTTCGGGCCGCTGCTGTTGGCGGTCGCACTGTGTGTCCGGTTGACCTCACGCGGCCCGGTACTCTTTCGGCAGGTCCGGGTCGGGCGCGACGGGCGGCTGTTCCGCATCTTCAAGTTCCGCAGCATGTATGTGGACGCCGAGGCCCGGCTCGCCGAGCTGAAGCACCTCAACGAGCACGATGGTGTGCTCTTCAAAATCCGCGACGATCCCCGGGTGACCCGGGTCGGGCGGTGGCTACGCCGGCTGTCGCTGGACGAGCTGCCGCAGTTGCTGAACGTCCTGGCGGGGCAGATGTCGTTGGTCGGGCCACGGCCGCCGCTGCCCGTGGAGGTGGCCGCCTACGCTGATGACGTCCGGCGCCGACTTGCCGTCAAACCGGGCATGACCGGCCTCTGGCAGGTTTCCGGGCGTTCGGACCTGCCCTGGGAGGAGGCGGTCAGGCTGGACCTTCGCTATGTGGAGAACTGGTCCCTGAGTTTGGATCTGGTGATCCTGTTGCGGACCATGACCGCGGTGTTGCGGTCATCGGGAGCGTACTGATGGGGCGCCCGGTCCGCCGCGAGGCGGCGGACCGGGCGGTCGGATGGAGGAGCGAGGACGTGGGCGATCGGACTTCGACGTCGGCGCGGACTGACCAGTCCCGCATCGCGGGACAACGTGACGGTGGCGACGTTGGCACCCCGCCGGTCATCGACGCGGCGTTCGCGCGCTGGCTGGCGGACCGCGCCGGGCAGGCGCTGCTCGCCGTCCGCGAGGAACTCGGGTACGCCGACCCGAAGGCCCTCAAGGCGGCCGGTGACCGCGCCGCCCACGATCTGCTGCGTACGGAGCTGGCCCGCTGGCGCCCCGCCGACGCGGTGCTGTCGGAGGAGGACGAGCACGCCCGCGTCGCGTGGCAGGACGGCGAGCACGCCGTGCTGCGCCCCGAGCGGCTGGGCGCCTCCCGGGTGTGGATCGTCGACCCGCTCGACGGCACCCGGGAGTTCTCCGAGCAGGGCCGGGCGGACTGGGCGGTGCACGTCGCCCTCTGGACCGCGGACAGCTCCAGCCCGTTCCGGCTGGCGGCCGGTGCGGTGGCGATGCCCGCCCAGCACCGGACGGTGGCCACGGACTCCCCGCCCGCGTACCCGCCGATGCCGCTGTCCGCGGCGACCGGCGGGGCGATCCGGATCGCGGCCAGCCGGACCAGGCCGCCCGCGTTCGTCACCGCGCTGGCCGAGGACATCGGCGCGGAGCTGGTGCCCATGGGGTCAGCGGGAGTGAAGATCGCCGCCGTGATCAGTGGGGACGCCGACGCGTACGTCCACGCGGGCGGGCAGTACGAGTGGGACAGCGCCGCGCCGGTCGCTGTGGCGTCGGCCACTGGTCTGCATGCTTCCCGTATCGACGGCAGTGAGTTGAAATACAACCAGGCCGACCCGAAGTTGCCAGATCTGGTGGTCTGTCGTAAGGATCTCGCTCCTCGGTTGCTTGCAGCGCTGCAGCGTCACCTCCCGTAACCTGACTCTTCACCGCTCGACCCGAAAGGTCTGGGGACCACGCTCATGAGCCAGACGATGCCCTACCGCGTCTCGCATCTGGATGCTCTCGAAGCCGAGAGCATCTTCGTCATGCGGGAGGTCATGGCCGAGTTCGAGCGCCCCGTGCTGCTCTTCTCGGGTGGCAAGGACTCGATCGTGATGTTGCGGCTGGCGGAGAAGGCGTTCGCCCCCGCGCGCATCCCGTTCCCGGTCATGCACGTCGACACGGGTCACAACTTCGCCGAGGTGATGGCGTACCGCGACGCCCGGGTGGCGGAGCTGGGGCTCAACCTGGTGGTCGCCAGCGTGCAGGAGGCGATCGACTCCGGCCTGGTACGCGAGCTGCCCGACGGCACCCGCAACCGGATCCAGACACCGGTGCTGCTGGCGGCGGTGGAGAAGTACCGCTTCGACGCGCTGTTCGGCGGGGCCCGCCGCGACGAGGAGAAGGCCCGCGCCAAGGAGCGGATGTTCAGCTTCCGTGACGAGTTCGGCCAGTGGGATCCGAAGAACCAGCGTCCCGAATTGTGGGCGCTGTACAACGGCCGGCACCACCCGGGCGAGTCGATCCGGGTCTTCCCGCTGTCCAACTGGACCGAGCTGGACGTGTGGCACTACATCGCCAAGGAAGAGATCCCGCTGCCGAGCATCTACTACGCGCACGACCGGGAGGTCATCGAGCGCGACGGGATGATCTACGCCGTGAACGAGTTCATCCGGCCCCGGGCGGGGGAGACCCCGTCGGTGCAGCGGGTGCGCTACCGCACGGTCGGCGACGCGTCGCAGACCGCGGCGGTCCGTTCGGACGCCGACACGGTGGAGAAGGTCATCGAGGAGGTCGCCGCCACCCGGATCACCGAGCGCGGCGCGACCCGGGGTGACGACAAGGTCAGCGAGGCGGCGATGGAAGACCGCAAGCGGGAAGGGTACTTCTGATGAGCCAGGCAGTGCTGGAATCCGACACGGCCGCGGCCCGGAACATGGACCTGTTGCGGTTCGCCACGGCGGGCAGCGTGGATGATGGCAAGTCCACCCTGATCGGGCGGCTGCTGTACGACACCAAGTCGCTCTTCTCCGACCAGCTCGAGGCGGTCGAGGCGGTCAGCGCCGCCCGCGGTGACGAGTACACGAACCTGGCGCTGCTCACCGACGGCCTCCGGGCCGAGCGGGAGCAGGGCATCACGATCGACGTGGCGTACCGGTACTTCGCGACGCCGCGGCGCAAGTTCATCATCGCGGACACCCCGGGGCACATCCAGTACACCCGGAACATGGTCACCGGGGCGTCCACAGCGGACCTGGCGCTGATCCTGGTCGACGCCCGCAAGGGCATCGTCGAGCAGTCGCGGCGGCACGCGTTCCTCTGCTCGCTGCTGCGGGTGCCGCACCTGGTGCTGTGCGTCAACAAGATGGACCTGGTCGACTGGGACCAGGCGGTGTACGAGAAGATCCGCGACGAGTTCACGTCGTTCGCGGCCAAGCTCGACGTCCCGGACCTCACGGTCATCCCGATCTCCGCGCTCAACGGCGACAACATCGCCTCCCGCTCGGAGAACTCGCCCTGGTACGACGGCACGTCGCTGCTGCACCACCTGGAGCACGTGCACATCGCCAGCGACCGCAACCTGGTCGACGTGCGTTTCCCGGTGCAGTACGTGATCCGCCCGCAGTCCACGACGGTCACCGACTACCGCGGCTACGCCGGGCAGGTGGCCAGCGGCGTGCTCAAGCCGGGCGACGAGGTGATGGTGCTGCCGTCCGGGCTGACCAGCACGATCGCGGGCATCGACACCGCCGACGGGCCGGTGGACGAGGCGTTCCCGCCGATGTCGGTGACGATCCGGCTCGCCGACGAGATCGACATCTCGCGCGGCGACATGATCTGCCGCCCGCACAATGCGCCGAAGCCGGCGCAGGACATCGAGGCGATGGTCTGCTGGATGGACGAGACCGCCCCCCTGCGGGTCGGCGGCAAGTACGCCATCAAGCACACCACCCGCAGCGCCCGGGCGGTCGTCCGGGGCCTGCAGTACCGGCTGGACGTCAACACGCTGCACCGCGACGAGGCCGCGGACGGGCTGGCGCTCAACGAGATCGGCCGGGTCCGGCTGCGCACCACGGTGCCGCTGCTGGCCGACGAGTACCGCCGCAACCGCACCACGGGCGGCTTCATCCTCATCGACGAGACGACCAACCGTACGGTCGGCGCGGGGATGATCATCGAGGCGGCGTAAGGCGCCGGCGGGCGGTCAGGGGTCTGCGTACGGCGCCCCAGACGACCTTGCCGTCCCGGGTGGGCACCGCGCCCCAGGCGAGCGCGGTGGCGTGCACCAGGCGCAGGCCCAGGCCGTGCTCGGGCGTCCGCTGGCCGGGTATCTGGGCGGGTGGGGCGAGCTGCGGCATGTCCGTGCAGAGGTCCTGGACGGCCACGTGCAGCCCGGACACCCGGCGCGACACCGTCACGGTGATGGTGGTGCCGGCGTGCTGGACCGCGTTGTTGACCAGTTCGGAGACGACGAGGCGGGCGGGCTGGCGCAGGGTGGTCAGGCGCCAGCAGCGGCACGCGTCCTCGACCAGGCGGCGGGCGTGGGCGGGGGCGTTCGCGTCCGGGCACAGCCGCACGCGCATCCGGTCGGTGCTCGGCAATCGGCCGGTGATCGCCACCTGCGCCTGGTCGACCGTGGCGTAGACCGGCAGGAAACGCCCCGCCCCGAACCGCTGCAGCCGGTCGGCGAGGATCTGCTCGGGCGACACGCACAGGGCCAGCTGCACCGGCGGCTGCAGCCGCGAGGCGAGGCTGCGTACGCCCATCCAGACCGGTGCGCTGTCCGCGCGCGGGTCGTCGAGGTGTGACAGGTCGATGATGAGCCCGGCGGTCTGCTGGGCGAACATGCGGCGCAGCGCGCCGGAGACGTCGGTGCACAGGGTGGCGTTCCACTCGCCGTGGACCGCCAGCAGCGCCACCGCGCCGGCGGTGTCGTACCGGATCCGGACTCCATCCTCAGGGCGTGGGTGGTCCGGCCACAGGAATGGTGGATCGATTCCCATGCTGGTCCTCGCAGGTGCAGGCGGGCCGCAGCGTCCCGCGTAGCCTATCTCGCACTTCCGTGGCGGAGAGCGGTCTCTCCCCCGGCCGGGGGTGTCACCGCGCCTCCGGTGATTCGTCGTCATGGTGGGTCACCAGCTCGTCGCAGGCGTAGGTCATGCCTGCGGCATACCCCACTACGGGGCGGCCGAAGCGTCACAGTCGGGCGGCTCCGGGACCCGGGGTCACCACCCAGGCGGTGGGGGCTGCGAATCCGTGCGCCGCGTACGCCGCCTCGACCGCCGCGGCCGTCGCCTCGGCCCGCCCGGCGTCGACCAGGGTCAGGACGCACCCGCCGAACCCGCCACCGGTCATCCGGGCGCCGTACGCCCCGGCGGCCAGCGCCGCCTCGACCGCCACGTCGACCTCCGGCACGGTGATCTCGAAGTCGTCGCGCATCGAGGCGTGGGAGGCGCTCAGCAGCGGCCCGATCTCCCGGATCCGCCCGGCGTCCAGGTGCGCGACGGTGTCGAGGACCCGCTGGTTCTCGGTAACCACATGCCGCGCCCGGCGGCGCAGCACCTCGTCGTCCAACTGGTGCAGCGCCATGCCCAGGTCGGCGGTGGCGACGTCGCGCAGCGCGGCGACGCCGAGTCGTTGTGCGGCCGCCTCGCACGACTTGCGGCGGGCGCCGTACTCGCCGTCGACGTGCCGGTGCGGCGCGTTGCTGTCGACGATCAGCACGGCCAGCCCGTGCGCCGCCACGTCGAACGGGATCTGCCGCACCGCCTGGGTGCGGCAGTCCAGGAACAGCGCGTGCCCTTCCCGGCAGCGGATCGACGCGGCCTGGTCCATGATCCCGGTGGGCGCGCCCACATACCCGTTCTCGGCGCGCTGCGCCAGCGCCGGACGCCGGGGTACGGGCAGGTCCAGGCCGCCCAGCTCGACCAGCGCGGTGAGCACCGCGGACTCCAGGGCGGCCGAGGAGGAGAGCCCCGCGCCGACCGGCACGTCGGAGGCCAGCGCCAGCCGCGCGGGTGGCACCGGCAGGCCCGCGTCGCGCAGCGCCCACACGACCCCGGCCACGTACGCGGCCCAGCCGTCGAGCACGCCCGGCCCGGCCACCTCGGGCTCGCCGAACGTCACCGGCTCGGGCGCGAGATCGGAGCGGACCTGCCAGCCGGATTCGGCCGCGGCGGCGGCCACCACGACCCGCTGCGGCAGGGCGAACGGCAGCACGAATCCGTCGTTGTAGTCGGTGTGCTCGCCGATCAGGTTGACCCGCCCCGGCGCGGCCCACAGCCCGGCCGGTGCGGCGCCGTACGTTTCGGTGAAGCTGGCCGCGGCCCGCGCCGCCACGTCGGAGGCGGTCATCGCGCGACGTGGCCGTGGTAGAACTCCCAGGCGTCGGAGATCATGGCTTGCAGGGTGTCCTTCTCGGGGACCCAGCCCAGTTCGGAGCGGGCCTTCGCGGACGAGGCGACCAGCGCGGCCGGGTCGCCGCTGCGCCGGGGCGCGATCTCCACCGGCAGGTCGACGCCGGTGACCTCGCGGACCGCCTCGACGACCTGGCGGTTGGAGAAGCCGTTGCCGTTGCCGAGGTTGAAGATGCGGTGCTCGCTCGGGGTGGCCGCGTCGAGCGCCAGCAGGTGGGCGCGGGCCAGGTCCTCGACGTGGATGTAGTCGCGCACGCAGGTGCCGTCCGGGGTCGGGTAGTCGTCGCCGAACAGCTGCAGCTTGTCGCGCTTGCCGGCGGCCACCTGCAGGGCGATGGGGATGAGGTGGGTCTCGGGGTCGTGCCGTTCGCCGACCGCGGTGCCGTCGGGGCGCAGGTACGCGCCGGCCACGTTGAAGTAGCGCAGGGACACCGCGGCGAGGCCGTGGGCGAACGCCTCCGAGGTCAACGCGTGGTCGAAGGTCAGCTTCGTGGCGCCGTACGTGCTGGTGGGGGCCTTGACGGCGGATTCGGTGATGGGCAGCTCGGTGGGGTTGCCGTAGACCGCGGCGGTGGAGGAGAAGACGAACCGGGGCACCCGGGCGGCGCGGACCGCGTCCAGCAGGGCCAGCGACCGGATGACGTTGTGGTCCCAGTACAGCTCCGGGCGGGCCATCGACTCGCCCGCGGCGATGAGCCCGGCGAAGTGCAGCACCGCGTCGAAGCCCGCCGCCGGGGTCAGCACCCGGCCCGCGTCGCGGATGTCGGCGTCCACGAGTGTCACACCGGGTGCGACGGCCTCCGGGAAGCCGGTGCTGAGATTGTCCAGGACGACGACCTCGTGCCCGGCGTCGAGCAGCAGGCGGGTGGTGATGCTGCCGATGTAGCCGGCGCCCCCGGTGACGAGCAGTTTCACGGCGTGGCCTCTCCGTTGCGACGGTCCTACCGGTCAGGGTAGGCAGGCCGCCGGGCGGCCCGGATGCCGCCTCAGAATCCCTCAATATCGCTCAATAGTCAACACGATCAAACATCAGACCTTTATGGACCGGAGCGTTTGACGGACCGTCCACGCGGGCTGACACAATGGCGCTCATGTCCGACCCCGCCCGCCGCCCGCGAGTGTTCTCCGGTATCCAGCCGACCGCCGACTCCTTCCATCTCGGCAACTACCTCGGCGCGGTGCGCAACTGGGTCGCCATGCAGGAGACGTCCGACGCGTTCTACTGCGTTGTCGACCTGCACGCCATCACGGCGGGGCACGACCCGGCGGTGCTGCGCAACCGGACCCGGCTGTCGGTCGCGCAGTTGCTGGCGGTCGGGCTCGACCCCGAGCGGTGCACGCTGTTCGTGCAGTCCCACGTGCCCGAGCACGCCCAGCTGGCCTGGGTGCTGAGCTGCATCACCGGCTTCGGCGAGGCGGGCCGCATGGTGCAGTTCAAGGACAAGTCCGCCAAGCAGGGCTCGGACTCCGCCAGCGTGGGCCTGTTCACGTACCCGATCCTGCAGGCCGCCGACATCCTGCTGTACCAGGCGGACGCGGTGCCGGTCGGCGAGGACCAGCGGCAGCACCTGGAGCTGACCCGCGACCTGGCGCAGCGGTTCAACTCCCGGTTCGGGCAGACCTTCACCGTGCCGTCGGTGCACATCGTCAAGGACACCGCGAAGATCACCGACCTGCAGGAACCGACCGTGAAGATGAGCAAGTCGGCGTCCTCGCCCAACGGCATCATCGAGCTGCTGGAGGACCCGGCCCGCTCCGCCAAGAAGATCAAGTCTGCGGTGACCGACACCGGCCGCGAGATCCTGTACGACGAGGAGAACAAGCCCGGCGTCAGCAACCTGCTCACGATGTACGCGGCGCTCACCGCCCGCACCATCGACGAGCTGCTGGAGGAGTACGACGGCAAGGGCTACGGCGACCTCAAGAAGGACCTCGCCGAGGTCGTGGTCGACTTCGTCACGCCCATCCAGGAGCGCACCCGCGCCTACCTGGACGACCCGGGCCACCTCGACAAGCTGCTGGCGATCGGCGCCGACAAGGCCCGCGCGGTCGCCACCGCCACCCTCGACAAGGCGTACCGCCGGGTCGGTTTCCTCCCGCCAGGCCGCGGAGCCTGACACCGGTGACCGGCGACGACAGCGCCGCGAGGCCGGGTCCGGCGGCGGGCGGCGTGGGTGCCGCGACGACCCGCATCGGCGTCGCGATCGACATCCCGCAGCCGTGGGGGGACGCCCTGACCCGGCGCCGGGCACAGGCCGGTGACCCGCAGGCGGCGTACACCCCGGCGCACGTGACCCTGCTGGGGCCCACCGAGGTGGCCACGGATGCCCTGGCGGGGATCGAGAAGCATCTGGAGGCCGTGGCCGCGGGGCAGCAGCCGTTCACCATCCACCTGCGCGGCACGGGTACGTTCCGGCCGATCACCGAGGTGGTCTTCGTGACCCTGGCGGTCGGCATCAGCGAGTGCGAGCTGCTGGCGGAGGCCATCGCCGCCGCCGACGGGGTGCACCGCGATGCCCGGTTCCCGTACCACCCGCACGTGACCGTCGCGCAGGACGTCCCGGCCCCGGCGCTGGACGCGGTGTTCGAGGATCTCGCCGGGTTCTCGGCGCGCTTCGAGGTGCCCGCGTTCACCCTGTTCTCGCACGACGGCGAGGGGCCGTGGCGCCCCCGGCGCGACTTCCCCCTCGGCGCATGAGACCGCCGGGTACGGTCGGCCCGTGAACCCGATCGACCGGCTGTACGGCGCGGCCGAGTCGCGAATCCTGGCCGGACGGCACCGCTGGCGCACCTTCGACCACCTGTGCCGGGCGCTGCTGCGCTACTGGGACGTGCAGGGGGGCAGGCTGGCCGCGGCCATCGCGTACTACGGGTTCTTCGCCCTCTTCGCGTTGCTCCTCATCGGCTATTCGGTGTTCGGCCTGCTGCTGAGCAAGAACTCGGAGCTGTACTCGATCGTCACCGACTTCCTGGAACAGAATCTGCCGTTCGTCGACCTGCAGCAGATCCTCGACAGTGGCCGTACCGTCGGCATCGTCGGGCTCGTCGGCCTGACCTTCACCGGCATCGCCTGGGTGGAGGCGATCCGCTCCTCGCAGCGCCTCATCTGGCGCCTGCGCGAGCAGCCCGGCTACGTCGGCCTGCGGCAGGTCCTCGACCTGGCCGTGCTGACCGGCATCCTGGTCCTGCTGGCCGCCTCCCAGCTCGCGGCGTACGGACTGGAGCAGTTGCTGGAATGGCTGGCGCACGGCGGCTTCGCCCGGACGCTGTCGGTCGCGGGGGTGCTGCTGACCGTCGCGGTGAACATGGTGTTCGCGGCCGCCCTGCTGGCCCTGGTGCCGAGGCTGCACATGACCGCCCGGCGGATGGCCCCACCGGTGCTGCAGGTGGGCATCGGCATCACCCTGCTCAACACCGTGGGGGAGACCTTCGTCCGGCTGGTGCAGCGCAATCCCGCGTACGGGCTGGTCGCCAGCGCGGTCGGGGTGCTGGTCTATCTGTACGTCTTCAACCAGCTGCTGCTGTTCGGCGCGGCCTGGGCGGCGACCAGTCCGCACGGGCGGGTCGTGGACCTCGCCGCCGAGGACAAAAATGCACCGGTAGGGCAAAATACCTGGATTCGCCATCGCCGCCCGCAATGATGGGCGCGTGGGCACTCTCGTGACGCTTGACCTGCCGAAAGACTCCCCGGTGGCCGACCTGCCATGGGTCATCACGATCGGGGCGCTCGGTGACGAGGAGGACTGGGAGCCCGTGGTCTGCGGGCCCTACGAGCGCCCGCATGCGCTCGCGCTGGCCCGGGCGGTGGTCGCCGACGAGGACCTGCTGGCGGTCGTGGAGCCGCTGCTGCCGCTGGTCGACGCGGACGCCATCCGCGACGAGATCGAGCTGTCTCGATCGGCTCCCGACTCCGCGCCCGCCGAGGAGGAGGATCCCTCCTTCGAGCTCCGGCGTGAGCCCACGGCGGCCGAGGTGCGCGCCGCGTTCGCCCGCATCGCCGCGAACCTGCCCACCACGGGCTGACCCGTCAGCGGGCCCGCATACTGGGCGGATGGTGATCTCGCGGCGGTGGGCGGTGTTCCTCATTGGAGTCGGCGGGTGGACGTGGCTGATCTGGCCGCGCTTCGCCGTGGCGATCTGGAAGGACGACCGGTCCTTCGCCGGGGGCGGCCCGACCTCGTTCCTGTGGGTGCACGCGCTGCTCATCGCCGCCTCCCTGGCGATCGGCACGGCGGTCGGGGTGCTCGGCGTCCGGGCGTGGCGCGCGGCGGGCCGCAGCCGTGCGGCGGATCCGGCGAGAAAGCCTGCCGACGCCCCGCGGTGATGCCGGAAGAATCGGCATCCCCGGCGGGTATGGACGCAAAATTGCCGGGCCGGTGCCTTCACAGCCGGACAATTTACGTCGCAACGGGGTCAAACCGGCGCGAACCTCAGGGTGCGATTGCGGCGAGGTAACGGTGCGCCAACAGTCCGGGTGAATTGCTGCCACGACGGTGGCCTGGGGATACGCTCCCGACCTGAGATCACCGACGGGGGTCGGTGTGGAGCGGAAGGAGAGCGTCTTGCGCCCAGTACGTGGGAAGCGGATGGTTGCGATTCTCGCGGCGGGTGGGCTGACGCTCGCCGCTGCGGCCTGTGGCAGCGCCCCGGACAAGACCCCGAGCGGTGGTTCCAGCGCCGCCGCCACCTACCAGGCGTGCATGGTCACCGACACCGGAGGCATCGACGACAAGTCGTTCAACGCCTCGGCGTGGGCCGGCATGCAGGGGGCCGAGAAGCAGGCCGGCAACGTCAAGATCAAGTACACTCCGTCCACCGCGGAGTCCGACTACGAGCCGAACCTGCGCCAGTTCGTCAACCAGAAGTGCAACTTCATTCTGGCGGTCGGCGGCCTGATGGGTAACGCCACCAAGAAGGTCGCGGCCGAGAGCCCCACCGCGCAGTTCGGCATCGTGGACGCCGCGGTCCCGGGTGCGGCCAACGTGTACCCGATGCAGTTCGCGACGCAGGAGGCCGCGTTCCTCGCCGGCTACCTGGCGGCGGGCTACTCCAAGTCCGGCAAGGTGGCCGCCTACGGCGGTCTCAAGATCCCGCCGGTGACCATCTTCATGGACGGCTTCGCCGACGGCGTCGCGCACTACAACAAGACCAAGGGCAAGAACGTCCAGGTGCTCGGCTGGGACAAGGCCAAGCAGAACGGCACGTTCGCCGAGAACTTCGGTGACCAGGCCAAGGGCAAGGCCATCACGAACACGTTCGTCGCCCAGGGCGCCGACGTGGTCATGCCGGTCGCCGGTGGCACCGGGCTCGGCACCGCGGACGTCGCCAAGGCGTCCGGCGGCAAGGTCTCGGTCATCTGGGTCGACCAGGACGGCTGCCAGAGCGCGGCGCAGTACTGCGAGGTCTTCCTCACCACGGTCGTCAAGAACATCAAGGACGCCGTGCAGGAGGCCATCGTTACCGGCGCCCAGGGCACGAAGCTGGCCGCCACCCCGGGCTTCGTCGGCACGCTGAAGAACAACGGTGTCTCGCTGGCGCCGTACAACCAGTTCGACAGCAAGGTCGACCCGGGCCTGAAGGCCGAGGTCGACAAGCTCAAGCAGGACATCATCGCGGGCACCGTCAAGGTCGAGTCGGCCAGCGCGCCGAAGTGACCCTCCGCTAGCAGGTAGGTACGTCCGGCCGCCGCGCGGCCGTGGGGATGACTCCTCGCGGCCGGGCGGCGGTCCTGCTCCCGAATTGTTACGGTCCTCGCGTTGGCCACCCACGTGATCGCTGTCAGGAGACTCCGCTGAGACTGGAACTGCGCGGCATCACCAAGCGCTTCGGCGACCTGGTGGCCAACGACCACATCGACCTCACCGTCGAGCCCGGCGAGGTGCACGCCCTGCTCGGCGAGAACGGCGCCGGCAAGTCGACGCTGATGAACCAGCTGTACGGGCTGTTGCAGCCGGACGAGGGTGAGATCCTCGTCGACGGCGAGGCCCGCACGTTCCGCAGCCCCCGCGACGCCATCGCGGCCGGCATCGGCATGGTGCACCAGCACTTCATGCTCGTGCCGGTCTTCACGGTCGCGGAGAACCTCGCGCTCGGCGCCGAGAAGACCCGCGGCGGCCCGCTCGGCTGGCTCGACCGGCGCCGCGCCCGCCGCGAGGTCATCGAGGTGTCGCAGCGCTACGGTCTGCCGGTCGACCCGGACGCCCTGGTGGAGAACCTGCCGGTCGGCGCGCAGCAGCGGGTGGAGATCATCAAGGCGCTGACCCGCGACGTCGACCTGCTCATCCTCGACGAGCCCACCGCGGTGCTCACCCCGCAGGAGACCGAGGAACTGCTCGCGGTCATGCGCGGGCTCTCCGACTCCGGTAAGTCCATCGTCTTCATCACGCACAAGCTCAAAGAGGTCAAGGCGATCGCCGACCGGATCACGGTCATCCGCCGCGGCCGTACGGTCGCCAGCGTCAGCCCGCAGACCCCCGAGGACGAACTGGCCGCCCTGATGGTCGGCCGGGCGGTCAGCCTCGAGGTGACGAAGACGCCCGCCGAGCCGGGCCGCGAGGTGCTGAAGCTCTCCGGCCTGATCGTCGACGACGACCGCGGGATCCGCGCGGTCGACGGCGTCGACCTGGTGGTCCGGGCGGGGGAGGTGCTCGGCATCGCCGGGGTGCAGGGCAACGGCCAGACCGAGCTGGTCGAGGCCGTGATGGGTCTGCGCGAGCCCCGGGCCGGTGCCATCACGGTCGACAACGAGGACCTGACCGGCATGAGCACCAAGCAGATCCTGCGTTCCGGCGTCGGCTACGTCCCCGAGGACCGCAGCCTGGACGGGGTGGTCAAGGAGTTCTCCGTCGCCGAGAACCTGATCCTCGACATGTACGACCGGCCGCCGTTCGGCAACGCGTTCCGGCTCGACCCCTCCGCCGTCGCGGCGTCGGCCCGGGAGCGGATCGAGCAGTTCGACGTGCGTACGTCGTCGCCGGACGCGGCCGTGGGCACCCTGTCCGGCGGCAACCAGCAGAAGGTCGTCGTGGCGCGGGAGATGTCGCGCCCGCTGCGGCTGTTCATCGCCGCCCAGCCCACCCGTGGCGTGGACGTCGGCTCGATCGAGTTCATCCACAAGCGCATCGTCCAGGAGCGCGACGCCGGCACGGCCGTCCTGGTGATCTCCAGCGAACTGGACGAGGTCGTCGGTCTCGCCGACCGGATCGCGGTCATGTATCGCGGCCGGGTCCTGGCCACGGTGTCGCCGGACACCCCGCGCGAGGAGATCGGCCTGCTGATGGCGGGCATCACGGGCGAGTCCGGCGAGGCTCCGGACGCCGGCTCCGACGAGAAGGGGACGAAGTGAGTACGGACGGACCGGTCGGCGCGCCGGAGACACCGGAGAAGCCGACCGGGGAACCGGCCCCGGCGACCGCCACCGCCCCGCGGTCCGAGCCACCCGCGAAGGACGCCGACGGCGGCGACTCCTTCCTGCGGGTGTTCCTGGCCAACCTGTGGTCGGCGAACACGGTCACCGTCACGGTGCTGTCGATCCTTCTGGCGCTGGTCATCGGCGCGGTGCTGATCGTGGTGTCCGACCCGGACGTGCTGGCGGCCTTCGGCTACTTCACCGCCCGTCCCGCCGACGCCCTGCAGGGCAGCTGGGACCTGGTCAGCGCCGCGTACGCCGACCTGTTCAAGGGCGCCATCGTGGACCCGGCGGCGGTGTCCGCGTGGATCGACGGCACCGGTAGCTGGCAGGAGGTGCTCGCCCCGATCTCCGAGACGCTCACCTTCGCGGCACCGCTGATCTTCACCGGGCTCTCCGTGGCGCTGGCGTTCCGCGGCGGCCTGTTCAACATCGGCGGCCAGGGCCAGGCGATCATGGGTACGATCTTCGCCGCGGTCGCCGGATTCGCCCTCGACCTGCCGATCGTGCTCAACCTGATCGCCGCGCTGCTGGCCGGGATCATCGGCGGCGCGGTGTGGGGCTTCATCCCCGGCATCCTCAAGGCGCGTACCGGCGCCCACGAGGTGATCGTGACGATCATGCTGAACTACACCGCCTTCCTGTTCCTCGGCTGGCTGATCATGCAGGACGGCGTGCACGACCCGGACCGCTCGGAGGCGATCAGCAAGACGGTGCCGCCGTCGGCGGAGCTGCCCGCGCTGGGCGGCCCGCTGCGGGTGCACCTCGGCATCCTGCTCGGTGTGCTGGTCACGGCCGGCGTGGCGTGGCTGCTGAAGCGGTCCGCGTTCGGGTTCGAGCTGCGGGCGGTCGGCGCCAACCCGGCCGCCGCCAGGACCGCCGGGATCAGCGTGGGCCGGACGTACACGCTGCTCATGGTCACCGCGGGCGCCCTGGCCGGGCTCGGCGGTGCCACCCAGGTCCTGGGCACCGCGCACAACCTGACCCCGGCGGTGGCGGGCAACATCGGCTTCGACGGCCTGCTGGTCGCCCTGCTCGGCCGGAACCGGCCGTGGGGCACCCTGCTGGCGGCCATACTGTTCGGCGCGCTGCGCGCCGGCGGCAACCGCATGCAGTCGTACACGGGCATCTCGGTGGAGCTGGTTACCGTGCTGCAGGCGCTGATCGTCATCTTCATCGCCGCACCTGCCCTGGTGAAGGCGACCTTCCACCTGCGCGCCGCCCGCTCCGCGCGGCTCGGCACCTCGATGGCGAAGGGCTGGTAGTCACGTGTCGACGGCGACGGTTGAGGAACTGACCGAGGTCACCGCCCCGACGCGGTTCTGGGACCGGCAGCGCCGCCTGGGCGCCGCCCTGGTGCTGCTGGGGGCGGTGGCGACCGGGCTGTTCGGTCCGCTGGCGCACAGCGAGACCGCCCGGTTCACGCTCAGCGAGGACGCCTCGGGTGCCGCGCTGAGCATCAACGGCCAGCTCGGCGCGATCCTGTTCGGCGTGTTCACGATCGGTACCGGGGTGGCGCTCCTGGTGGGGGTCGCGCGGCGGTGGCAGACCATGCTGCTGTCGCTCGGCATCCTGGCGTTCGTGCTGTCGTTCCTGTGCTGGCAGGTGGCGGGCAAGTTCCTGCCGCTCGTGGACACCGCGGACGGCACGCTGGAGCTGGCGGTGCCGCTGATCCTGGGCGCCCTCGCGGGCGTGCTGGGCGAACGTTCCGGCGTGGTCAACGTGGCGATCGAGGGCCAGCTGCTCATGGGCGCGTTCGCCGGTGCGCTCGTCGGCACCATGACCGCCAGCGTGTTCGCCGGGCTGATCAGCGCGGTCGTCGGCGGGGTGATCATCGCGGCGCTGCTCTCCGTGCTCGCCATCCGGTACCTGGTCGACCAGGTCGTCGTCGGCATCGTGCTCAACCTGCTGGCGGTCGGCCTCACCGGCTTCCTTTACGAGCGGCTCATGCAGCCCGACGCGGCGAGCTACAACCAGCCGCCGCGCATGCCGAACATCCGGATTCCCGGCCTCGCCGACATCCCCGTGGTGGGTCCGGTGCTGTTCGACACGAACGCGCTGGTCTGGCTGGCGCTGATCCTGGTCGTGGTCGTCCACTTCGGGCTGTCGCGGACCCGCTGGGGCCTGCGGACCCGGGCGGTCGGCGAACACCCGACCGCCGCCGACACGGTCGGCATCCGGGTGCGCGGACTGCGCTACCTCAACGTGCTGCTCGGCGGCGTCATCGCGGGCCTGGGCGGTGCGTACTTCACGCTGGTCGCCACGGGCAGCTTCAACAAGAACATGACCGCCGGTGCGGGCTTCATCGCCCTGGCCGCGCTGATCTTCGGGCGGTGGACGCCGTTCGGGGCGCTCGGCGCGGCGCTGTTCTTCGGCTTCGCGCAGAAGCTCGCCTTCTACCTGAGCGCGGTGGGCAGCCCGGTACCCAACCAGTTCCTCAACATGCTGCCGTACCTGGCCACGATCGTGGCAGTGGCGGGGCTCGTCGGGCGGGTCCGCGCCCCGGCCGCCGACGGGCAGCCGTACATCAAGAGCTGACGTCCGGGGCGGCCCGGATATCGGCGGTGGGGCAGAATTCAGGACATGGAGATCGACTGGCCGGGGCTGCGGGCCGCCGCGATCGAGGCGATGCGGCACGCGTACGCCCCGTACTCCGACTTCCCGGTCGGGGTGGCCGGGCTCGTCGACGACGGCCGGGTCGTGGTGGGCTGCAACGTGGAGAACGCGTCGTACGGCCTGACCCTGTGCGCCGAGTGCGGCCTGGTCTCGGCGCTGCATGCCAGCGGCGGCGGCCAGCTGGTCGCGGTGTCCTGCGTCGACGCCAACGGCACGCCGCTGATGCCGTGCGGGCGCTGCCGGCAACTGCTGTTCGAGCACGGCGGCCCGGACTGCCTCGTCGAGGCGGTGCCGCGCCCGCTGCGGATGGACGAACTGCTGCCGCACGCGTTCGGGCGCGCCGACCTGGACGCGCTGACCGGCCCGGCCGCCCTGCCGGAGGTGCCCGCCCGGCTGGCCCGGTACCGGGGGCGCGGCACGGTGTTCGTGCACCCCGACCTCTCCGGCGGCGAGCAGGTGTGGACGGGGTACTGGGAACGCTCGGCGGGCAGCTCCGACGCGCGCGACACCGAGGTGGGGATCCTCGAGGAGGGGCCCGTCCTGCCGAGCGCCGCCGCCGTGGTGCGCTGGGCCCGGGTGCGCACCCCCCGCATCGTCGTGGTGGACGCGGAGGGCGGACTGTCCTGGGCCGGTGAGGGCGATCCGCCGGAGGGCATCGGCAAGCGTTGGGAAGCGTCATAAGCTCGGCCACGAAGCCGCAACGACGCGGCGGATCGGGAAGGAACCCATGAGCGGCGAGTTCGCGGCAGTCGACGTCATCATCGCCAAGCGGGACGGGCACGCGCTGTCCGACGCCCAGATCGACTGGGTGGTCGACGCGTACACCCGCGGGGTGGTGGCGGACGAGCAGATGTCGGCGCTGGCCATGGCCATCCTGCTGCGGGGCATGACCGGCGCGGAGATCGCCCGGTGGACCGCCGCGATGATCGCCAGCGGGGAGCGGCTCGACCTGTCCGCGGTGTCGCGCCCGACCGTCGACAAGCACTCGACGGGCGGGGTGGGCGACAAGATCACCTTGCCGCTGACCCCGCTGGTCGCCGCCTGCGGGGTGGCCGTCCCGCAGCTGTCCGGGCGGGGGCTCGGGCACACCGGCGGCACCCTGGACAAGCTGGAATCCATCCCGGGCTGGCGGGCCCGGCTGTCGAACCCGGAGTTCGTCGCACAGCTGCGCGACATCGGCGCGGTGATCTGCGCGGCCGGCGAGGGGCTGGCCCCCGCCGACCGCAAGCTGTACGCGCTGCGCGACGTCACCGGCACCGTAGAGGCCATCCCGCTGATCGCCAGCTCGATCATGAGCAAGAAGATCGCCGAAGGCACGGGCGCGCTGGTGCTGGACGTGAAGGTCGGCTCGGGCGCGTTCATGAAGGAGGTCGGCGCGGCCCGCGAGCTCGCCCGCACCATGGTCGAGCTGGGCGGCGCGCACGGAGTGCGTACGGTCGCCCTGCTCACCGACATGTCGACCCCGCTGGGCCTGACGATCGGCAACGCGATCGAGGTGGCCGAGTCCGTCGAGGTGCTGGCGGGCGGTGGCCCGGCGGACGTGGTGGAGCTGACCCTCGCCCTGGCCCGGGAGATGCTCGACGTGGCCGGGGTCGACGCCGACCCGGCGAAGACGCTGGAGTCCGGCGCCGCGATGGACTCGTGGCGCGCGATGATCCGCGCCCAGGGCGGCGACCCGGACGCCCCGCTGCCGGGCGCCAAGGAGACCGAGGTGCTGCGGGCGAGCACGGACGGGGTGGTGGCCGGGCTCGACGCGTACGGAATCGGCATCGCGGCCTGGCGGCTGGGCGCCGGGCGGGCCCGCAAGGAGGACCCGGTCAGCGCCGGGGCCGGCGTGGTGCTCAAGGTGCGCCCCGGCGACCGGGTGCGCGCCGGGGATCCGCTGCTGGAGCTGCGTACGGATGAACCCGCCCGGATCCCGGCGGCGCGCGCGGACGCCGAGGCGGCGATCCGGATCGCGGACGCCGCGCCAGAGCCCACGCCGCTGCTCATCGATCGCATAGCCTGACGTCGATGACCAAGGCCGCTCCCGATCCCCGCGCGGTCCGCGAGGCGAGCCTCGACGAGCTGGAGCGGCTCGCGCTGCCGCTGCCGCCGCAGTCGTTCCCGCTGGTGTGGGAGCCCGGCGACGGGGTCGAGCTGCGCCGCACCACCGAGATCGAGGCCCGGGCGGCCGTGCTGCACGTCGTGGTGGCCCGCTGCTTCGGCATGCCGACCGAGCTGGCGATGGGCTGGCTGCTCGGCTCGCACCTGGTCGAGGAGGTGACGCCGCCGGAGTGGCAGTTCGTGACCGGGGCGCAGGGTGACCACCGGTCGTTCGTGCTGCACCACGACGCGGTGTTCGCGCTGGCCTGGCTGCTCGGCCTGAGCCGCCACCTGGACCCGACCGCGCGTCCCGAGGACCGGCTGATGCGGGTCATGCCGGATCTGCCCTCCGGCGAGACGTTCCGCGAGTGGCGCTCCCGGACACTGGTCGCGCCGCGCGACGCGGTCGAGGCGGCCGTCCTGCTGGACCTGTACTACTGCCTGGACTGGGCGTTCCAGGAGGCGGAACGCGACGGGCTGGCCCTGCCCGGCGAGGTGGGCAGCAACGCGATCGGGCAGCGCCGGTGGGCCCTGGAATGGGCCGTCGTGTTCCGTGGGCCCTACCACGACCGGCCGCCGGACTGGGAGGAAGTGGACCTCTCGGTCTAGCAGTAGACGGTGAGTTCCACGGCCGCCGTGACGGTCACGTCGCCGGTCGGCAGCTCGGCAGCGGCGACGTGGCGGGCGCTGGGGGTCATGCCGATCAGCGTGCGGGCCTCGTCGCCGTTCAGCCGCAGGGTCTTGCGCAGCACCCGGCGGTGCTTTTCGACGAAGTCGGCGCTCAGGCTGTTCGCGACCCGTTCGGCCTTGTCCGGGTCGACCTGGACCAGGCCGTACCCCTCGACCAGCTCGGCCAGGTGGTCCGCCGCGGGGGTGACGACCAGCAGCGCGCCGCCGGGGCGCAGCACCCGGCGGAACTCCGGGCCGTTGCGCGGGGCGAACACGTCGAGCACGAGGTCGGCGGCGCCGTCGGCCAGCGGCAGCGGCCGCCACAGGTCCGCGTGCACGGCCGCGGCCCGCGGGTGGGCGCGGGCGGCGCGGCGCAGGGCCGGCTTCGACACGTCCAGGCCGAGTCCGGTCGCGGCCGGCAGTCTTTCGAGTACGGCCGAGAGGTAGCGGCCGGTGCCGGTGCCGGCGTCGATCACGAGTCCGGTTCCGCCTCCCGCCGGGCCCTCGGCGCCCGCCGTCCCAGCGCCCGCCGTCTGGACGGCGTCGCTTGCGGCGGCTGTGGTCTGGGCGGCTGTGGTCTGGGCGACTGTGGTCTGGGCGGCGTCGGCCAGGGCGTCGGCGATGAAGTCGTAGTGCCCGGCGGCCAGGAACCTCTCCCGGTCGGCGACCATCTCGGCGCTGTCGCCGGAATGCGGGCTGCGGCCCGCGGTCAGGCTCGCGTACCCCTGCCGGGCGATGTCGAAGCTGTGCCCGCGCGGGCACCGCAACGCCGCCGGGACTGCCCGCCGCAGTGCGCCCGCACACACCGGGCACCGCAGGAACGGCAGTGCTGCGTCGATCATCCCCGGCATCCCTCTAGGCTCTGCTGATGGTCGCCATTTCATACCCCGACATCGTCAAGGCCCCGAAAGCGCTGCTGCACGACCACCTGGACGGGGGTCTGCGCCCGGCGACGGTGGTGGAACTCGCCGACGCCGTGGGGCATGAGCTGCCGGAGCGCGACCCGCAGCGGCTGGGTCAGTGGTTCGTGGCGGCCGCCGATTCGGGCTCGCTGGAACGCTACCTGGAGACGTTCGCGCACACGGTGGCGGTCATGCAGACCGAGGCGGGCCTGCACCGGGTGGCCCGCGAGTGCGCGCTTGACCTGGCCGCCGACGGGGTGGTGTACGCGGAGGTGCGCTACGCACCGGAGCAGCACCTGGAGCGCGGGCTGAGCCTGGAACAGGTCGTCGAGGCGGTCCGCGCCGGCTTCGAGGACGGGGCCGCCGAGGCGGCCGCGCAGGGCCGGCAGATCCGGATCGGCACCCTGCTCACCGCGATGCGGCACGCGGCGCGGTCGCAGGAGATCGCCGAGCTGGCGGTGCGCTACCGCGACTCGGGCGTGGTCGGCTTCGACATCGCCGGGGCGGAGGCCGGTTTCCCGCCCACCCGGCATCTGGACGCCTTCGAGTACCTGCAGCGGGAGAATGCCCACTTCACGATCCACGCGGGCGAGGCGTTCGGGCTGCCGTCGATCTGGCAGGCGATCCAGTGGTGCGGTGCGGACCGGCTCGGCCACGGGGTACGCATCGTGGACGACATCACCGGTCACGTGCCGTCGGCGGGCTCGACCACGCCCACCGGCGGCTCGGCGTCGGCCCCGCCCGGTGGCCCGGTGCTGGGGCGGCTGGCCGCGTACGTCCGGGACAAGCGCATCCCGCTGGAGCTGTGCCCGTCGTCGAACGTGCAGACCGGGGCGGCGCCCTCGATCGCCGAGCACCCCATCGGGCTGCTGCACGACCTGCGCTTCCGGGTCACGGTCAACACGGACAACCGGCTCATGAGCGGGACCTCGATGTCGCGGGAGCTGACGCTGCTGACCGAGGCCTTCGGCTGGGGCTGGAGCGAACTGCAGTGGCTCACGATCAACGCGATGAAATCGGCGTTCATCCCGTACGACGAGCGGCTGGCCATCATCAACGAAACGATCAAGCCGGCGTACGCGAAGTTGATCGCCTGAAGTCCGGTTTTCCGGGCATGGGGGACACGGAGGTCCTTTCGAGGGCCGAAATCTGGCGATTCAGCCGGGTGCCTCCTCCGAATGGGCACTCCCCTGTATACGAAGACTGCACAATCTGGCATCTTGCCTTGCGGTCCCTGTGTCCTGCGCGCCATCGTCTGTGCTGCCCCGATCCTCGCGGACCGGGGCGGTCCAGCGTGGCCGGAGGCCGGCGCCGGACATTCAGAAGCGAGTGACCGTGAGGAATGCAGGCATATACGGACAGTGACGTCGGGTTGGTGAATCCCACCACGTGGCCACCAACATCGCGTCACACAATTGGTCCGTGTCCGCCTGCTCTTTCTCTTTGACACTCGTCGTGATGGAATCTCGGGGGCCCGACGCGGCGAGTCAGCCGTGTGCGGGACCGGGCCGGGCAGATGGCCGGGTCGAAACAGGAGGACGGTGACGTGAGCAAGCGCCCCAAGCCGGCGAACGCGGTCATGTCGCGTCTCCGCCGACCGGCCGGCCGACTGCGGGATCTCCCCATCTGGTCGAAGCTGGGCCTGATCATGCTCGTGCCGACCCTGGCGACGGTGATCGTCGGGGTCAGCGGCCTGATCGACCACATCGGCGAGGCCAACAACGCCGAACGTGCCCGCACCCTCTCGGTGCTTTCGGAGGCGGCCGGTGGTCTGGTCGACCACCTGCAGAACGAGCGCGCCTACGGCGTGGCGATCACGCAGGCCAAGGGCCCGGCGAAGGACGACGCCAAGAAGCTGTACAACGACGAGCATGCCCAGGTGGACGCCGCCCGGCTGCCGTACGCCCAGCAGAAGGCCGCCCTGGACGACGTACCCGAGAAGGTCGGCGTGCTGCTGCTGCGCCTCGACCGCAACCTCGAGGACCTGCCCGCGGTCCGCAGCCAGACCGCCAACGACAAGCTCACCGTCGACGACGTCGAGGGGGCGTACGGCGCCCTCATCAACGACCTGCTGAACGTCCGCGACGCCTCCGCGCAGCTCGCCCTGGACACCACGCTCAGCGACCACCTGCGTGCCGTGGCCGCGGTCGCCCGGGCCAAGGACTTCGTCGCCCAGCAGCGCGGCGTCGGCCACAGGGTGCTCGGCGCCGGCGACTTCAACGCCGGCCTGCGGCAGAAGTTCCTGCTGACCGACGCCGGCTTCGCCATCGCCGACTCGACCCTGCGCACCGTCGGCACGGACGAGGAGATCGCGCTCTTCGACCGCGTGGTCGACGGCGCCGACGAGCGGGCCGCCACCAACCTGACCGGTCAGCTGCGCGCCCGTACGGGCCAGTTCACCACCGACATCCCGTTCGACACCGGGTCGTGGGAAACCGCGATGGTCGGCTACAACAAGCTCTTCCGTCAGGTCGAGACGCGGATGGACGCCGACATCGTGCGGGAGGCCACCGGCCTGCGCGACGACGTGAACCGGCGGGTCTTCATCGAGACCAGCGTGCTGATCGGCATGCTCCTGCTGGCCATCACGTTCGCCTGGTTGGTCGCCCGCTCGATGGCCCGTTCGCTGCGCGAGCTGCGCCAGGGTGCCCTCTCGGTCGCCCAGTACGGCCTGCCCCAGGCGGTCGAGCGGCTGCGTGACCCCGCGCTCACCAGCTCGCTCACCCCGGCGCAGGTCGCCGACCAGGTCGCCGAGCCGCTGCCGGTGCGCAGCCGCGACGAGTTCGGGCAGGTGACCGAGGCGTTCAACGCCGTCCACCTGGAAGCGGTCCGGACCGCGGCCGAGCAGGCCGCGCTGCGCTCCTCCGTCGCGACGATGTTCGTCAACCTCGCCCGCCGTTCGCAGATCCTGGTCGACCGGCTCATCGGTCACCTCGACCGGCTGGAGCGCGGCGAGGAGGACCCGGACCGGCTGGCCGAGCTGTTCCAGCTCGACCACCTCGCCACCCGAATGCGCCGCAACGACGAGAACCTCCTGGTTCTCGCGGGTGCCGACTCCACCCGTGTGCAGCGCGAGCCGGCCGCCCTCATCGACGTGTTGCGCGCCGCCCAGTCCGAGGTGGAGCACTACACGCGCGTCGAGTTCGGAATGATCGACCGCGACATCGAGGTGTCGGCGCACGCCGTCAACGACATGGTGCACCTGGTCGCCGAGCTGTTCGACAACGCGACCGCGTTCTCCCCGCCGAACTCGACCGTGCTGGTCGAGGCGCGGCGGCTGGGCGACGGCGCCCTGCTCTCGGTCGAGGACCGCGGTATCGGCATCAGCCGTGAGCAGCTGCGCGACCTCAACGAGCGGCTGGCCAACCCGCCCATGGTGGATGTGGCCGTCTCCCGGATGATGGGCCTCGTCGTGGTCGCCCGGCTGGCCAACCGGCACGGCGTGTCCGTGCAGCTGCGCCCGGCCGACAACGAGCGCGGCACGGTGGCCGAAGTCGGCCTGCCGCTCGGCGTCCTCGCGTCGAGCGCCGTGGCCTCCCGGGCCACCAGCAACGGAATCGGTGCGTCCCCGTACGGCGCCACCGAGCCGGCGCAGCGGTCGCCGTTCGCGGAGCCGCTCGCGCTGGAGAGCGGGGGACCGGGCCAGGGCTTCCCGGCCGGCCGCCCGTTCGACCCCAGCGCGCCGGTGAACTCCGGCGGACTGCTCGGCGGGGGTCGTGGGGTACCCGCCTGGTCCGACCTGACCGGCGCTCCCGCCAACGGCTACACGAACGGCAGCGCCGGACTCAACGGCACGAACGGATTCCACGGCCCGCGCGCCGGGGAGTCGCCGTTCGCGCCGCCGCAGAGCCCGGCCCCGCAGAGCCCGGCACCGCAGAGCCCCGCACCGCAGGGCTTCGGTTCGCAGGGCTTCGGCCCCCAGGGCCTCAACGGCGACCTGCCGCAGCGGCGCAACGGCGAGGCGGTCCGCGGCGAGGACGGCGCGTTCGGCGCCACCATCCCGCGTCAGCTGCCCGCCAACCCGGACAGCCAGGCGCGCAGCCCGTTCGTGCCGCCCGTCTCGGCGCCTCCGGTGCCGCCGACTTCCGCCCCGCCCGTACCGTCCGCCCCGCCGTACGGTGGTCGGCCGGTGTCCGGGATGCCCGCCTCCGGCGTGCCCAGCTCGGCTCCGCCCGCCCAGCCGGCCCCGCCGGTCTGGCCCCCGGTCGCGGGCGACGCGAACGGCACGCCGCAGGTCCCGGAGAACCTGGCCGCCGCGCTCGACATGACGGCCGAGCTGCCCCGGTACCGTCCGGAGCGCTCGCCCGCCGGGACGCCGCAGTCGGCGCCGCCCGCCACGGACCGGCAGCGGATCGACGCCGAGCGCGCGGTCGCGGCCCACGAGGCGGCCGCCGCCGAGGCAGCCGCCGCGCACGCGACCGCCGCCGCGCAGATCGCGGCCGCACAGCAGCGCGCCGCCCAGACCGACAACCGGTACGCGGACGAGACCATGGAGCTGCCGATCTTCCGGGAGCTCGAGTCGGCCTGGTTCACCACGAACCGGAGCAGCAGCGTGGTGAAGTCCCCGGATGGGGAGAGCGACGCGCTCACCACCCAGCGGTACTCGACCGCCGAGCCGACCCGCCCGGCCGCCGCCGCGCAGTCCACGACGGCGGCACCCGAGAGCCGCACCGCCGACAAGGTCCGTGACGCCGCCACCGTCGGTGCCCTGCCGACCCGTGGCAGCACCGCGGCAGCCTCGAACGGCGCAGCCTCGAACGGCGCAGCCTCGAACGGGGCGGCCGCGAACGGGATCGCCGCCGGCAACGGGACTACCATCGGCAACGGCAAGGCCACGGGCAACGGGACGACCATGGGCAACGGATCGGGCAGCGGCCCCACCGCGGGGAACGCCGCCTGGCAGACCGCGGCGGACGAGGGCTGGCAGGCCGCACGGGCGGCCGCCGAGGCTCCCGTCGAGACCACCACCTCGGCGGGTTTGCCAAAGCGCACTCCGATGGCTCAACTCGTCCCCGGCGGTGTCGATCGGGGCGGTACCTCCGTCCAGCGCCGTACGCCGGAGGCGGTTCGCGGGCTGCTGTCCGCGTACCACCGGGGTGTGCAGCGGGGTCGCACCAAGGAACAATCGACCAACCCGGAGGAGACTCCGGGAGGGCAGCAGTCCTCGCAGGCTGGCAAGGAGCATGAGGCATGACATCTACGCAGGATCTGGGTTGGCTCCTGGCCAACTTCGCCGACCGCGTTCCCGGGGTGGCGCACGCGATCGCGGTATCCGCCGACGGTCTGCTTCTCGCGGCGTCGCGCGACCTTCCGCGTGACCGCGCCGACCAGCTGGCGGCCATCGCCTCCGGCCTGGTCAGCCTGACCCAGGGGGCAGCGCGCTGCTTCGAGGGCGGCGCGGTCCTGCAGACGGTCGTGGAGATGGACAACGGGTTCCTGTTCCTGATGTCGATCTCCGACGGCTCGTCGTTCGCGGTGCTGGCAGCCCGCAGTTGCGACGTCGGCCAGGTGGGCTACGAGATGGCCCTGCTGGTCGACCGGGTCGGCGAGGCGCTGACGCCGGCGCCACGTTCGGCCGCGGTTCTGGGCTGAATGACCGTGGCCGGGATCACAACCGGTCACTGTCAAAAAGATGAATGACAAGAGACACTTCTAAGGGCCGAGGGATGGGGTGAACGGTGACGATGCCTGAACGCGATGAGCCGACCGGCGCGCTGGTCAGACCGTACGCCGTGACCCGTGGCCGAACCCGGCCGAAGCTTGAGATCGCGCTGGAAGCGCTGGTCGAAACAACCGTCCGTGGCCGCTCCACCGGAGCGGGCAGGGGTGGGCAGGGCAGCGAGCATCAGTACATCGCGGCGATGTGCGACGGCGGCAGAGTTCAGTCGCTGGCCGAAATCGCCGCGCGCATGCAGCTGCCGCTCGGTGTGGCTCGGGTACTCGTCGCCGACATGGCCTCGGATGGCCTGGTCGCGGTGTACGAGCCGACGTCGCTGGAGGATGAGACCGATGCGGTGGGCACGGAACTGCTGGAAAGGGTGCTGAGTGGACTTCGCAGGCTCTGATATGTCGCGCCGGCAAGCCGCCGGGCGCGTTACGTCGGCGAAGATCGTCATCGCCGGCGGGTTTGGCGTCGGCAAGACGACGCTGGTGGGTTCGGTCTCGGAGATCACCCCGCTGACCACCGAGGCGATCATGACTTCCGCCGGTGTGGGTGTCGACGACAACCGGCAGGTGCCGGGCAAGACGACGACCACGGTGGCCATGGACTTCGGCCGGATCAGCATCGATCGGGACCTGATCCTGTACCTGTTCGGCACGCCGGGCCAGACGCGTTTCTGGTTCATGTGGGACGAACTGGTACGCGGTGCCATCGGCGCCGTCGTCATGGTCGACACCCGGCGTCTCGCGGACTGCTTCGCCGCGATCGACTTCTTCGAGCACCGGCGCCTGCCGTACCTGGTGGCGATCAACTGCTTCGACGGGATGCAGTACCACAACGCCCAGGACGTCCGGGACGCGCTGGCGATCTCGAGCGAGGTCCCGGTCGTCAGCTGCGACGCCCGTAACCGCGAATCGACGAAGAACGTGCTCATCTCGCTGGTCGAGTACGTCCTCACGATGCGCCGGTCACGCGCGGTGGCCCCGGCCTGACGTACGCGAGAAACCCCGCTCCGGCACCCGGAGCGGGGTTTCCTGCTGCTTCCGTCCGGAACGCACCGGCGAACACCTGTTCGATAGGGTGGGCGGATGTCTGACCCCATCGATGTCCCCGGCTACCTTCGGCGGCTCGGCCTCACCCGCCTGGCCGGGCAGGCGCCGAGCGTGGAAGCCCTGCACGAGCTGCACCGGGCGCATGCGGAGCGGGTGCCGTACGAGTGCCTGGAGATCTGGCTGGGCCGGCCCACCTCGGTGGACCCGGCGGAGTCCGTCCAGCGCATCGGGCGGGGCCGCGGCGGCTACTGCTTCCACCTCAACGGGGCCTTCTCCGCGCTGCTGAGCGCCCTCGGCTATCGGGTCACCCGGCACGTCGGCGGCGTTCAGGGCAGCGCGGACGAGCCCGCCGGTGCCAGCGCCAACCACCTCGTCCTCACGGTCGCCGGGCTACCCGCGCCCGCCGCGCCCGGCGGCCAGTGGCTCGTCGACCTCGGCATGGGCGACGGCCTGCACGAGCCGCTGCCGCTGACCGGCGGAGAGCACCGCCAGGGCCCCTTCCGGTACGGCCTGCGCCCCTCGGCGGCCGAGCCGGGCGGGTGGCGGTTCGACCACGATCCGCGTGGCGCGTTCCTGGGCATGGACTTCCGCCCCGGAGCGGCGACGATGTCGGCGTTCGCCGAGCGGCACGTGGAGCTGTCCACCTCCCCGGAGTCCGGTTTCGTCCGGGTGGCGACCGTGCAACGGCGCGACGCGTCCGGGGCGGACGTTCTGCGTGGGCTGGTGCTCAGCCGGGTGGGGGAGGCGCCCACCCGCACCGTTCTCGACGACCGCCGCGACTATTTCGCCGCGCTGGCGGACGTTTTCGGGCTCACCCTCGATGACGTCACCTCGGCCGAACGCGCCGCACTGTGGCGACGCCTGAGCACCGCCCACGAGCAATGGCTCAGCACCCAGGCCAGCTCGGCCTGAGCCGTCACCAGCTGCCCGCGTCCCAGCCAGGCCTGAGCGGTCACCAGCTGCGCGCGTCCCAGCCAGGCCTGAGCGGTCACCAGCTGCCCGGGTCGGCGGGTGCAGACGTCAGCTGCTGCGGTAGCCCGCGTTGTTGCCGTACGTCTCGCTCTGGCCGCCGTCGCGGGTGAAGTCCCAGCCGCCCGCCGCCTCGCGGCCCGGGCGCCCGCCGATGGCGTACCCGCCGATCTCCTGACCCCGGCGCCAGCCGCGGAAGTAGCCGGTGGTGTGCGCGGCGATGCTGGCGGGGTCGCGGACGATGCGCAGCGGCCGCTCGTCGCGCAGCGGCGAGCCGGGCACCAGATTCTTCTGTGGCTCCCGCTTCGGCAGGCCCGCCGCCGTCATCGTGGTGACCGCCGGGCTGGCCGCCTTCTCGGCCGCCTGCCAGCCGGTGTCCGCCGGGTTGGTCCAGTCCAGATTGCTGCTGGCGGCCTCGCTGTGCCCGGTGAACCAGGCGGACCGGGCGGCCGCGAAGATCAGCAGGTCGCCGTCGTTCTCCGCGGGCACGGGCGGGGTCGAGCTGCGGTCCAGCGCCGTGAGCGTGACGCCGGGGCTGGTCGTCCGGCGCGGGGCCCGACCGTTGGTGCGGCCGGCGCGCTCCGCGGAGTCGCCGTCCACCAGCCGCAGCGACGGGGGCTCGGAGGCGCCCGGCAGGCCGCCCAGGCCGCCGTCGATCCGGCCGAGGACGGGCTCGACCAGGCGCAGCGACGGGGGCTCGAGGGGCAGGTCGTCGGACTGCCACGGCGGGCGGACCCGGCCCGGGCCGGGAGCGCCGGAGGTCGGCGAGGCGGCGCGGTCGTCGCCGTTGACCAGCGGCCAGTTGGCACGCGAGCCCGGGTCGGCGTTCTCGGGCCGCGCGGCCGGCAGCGGCAGGCTGTAGTCCGTCGCCCCGTTGGTCGCCCCGTTGGTCACGCCGTTGGTCACGCCGTTGCTCGCGGCGGGGGTCGCCGGGCGGGTGGTCGGGCGCGGCGGGATGACGGTGCGCTGTCGCTCGGCGCGGGCGCTGCTGATCGCCGCGTTGGTCAGGGTCGGCCGGAACGGCTGGCCGGAATCGGCGGGCGCCAGCGGGCCCCGTGAGCCGGGCAGGATCGGCGTCATCCCCGGCGGGGGCGGCGGCACGGATACCGGCCGGTTGCCCGGGTTCCGGTGCGGCAGCGAGGCGGCCGGAGCGGCCGCCGGCGGGGTGGCCGGTGGCCCGGTGACCGGGCGCGGTGCCAGCGGCGGCGGCATGACAGGCTCGGGTGCCACCGGCGGGGTGGTCAGCGGGCGCGGCGTGACCGGGGTGTTCTCGGCGGCCGGCTCCGGGCGGGCGCGGCGGCCCACGCGGGTGCCCGCGCTGGGGCGTACCGGCTGCAGGGGTGTGACGACCGTTTCGGCGGCGCGGCGGGTGGCGCGGCGGCCCGGGGACGGGGCGGCGACCGGCGGGGCGACCCGGGCGGCCAGCGTGCCGACCAGGGCCTCGCAGGCGGCGTCGCAGGAGCGGACCGCGCCGATGGCCTGGCGTACCGCGTCCGCGGCGGCCGGGGCCAGGGACTTGTTGACCCCGCCGCGGCGCGGGGATTCGCTGATCGCCACGACCAGCGCGGTCACGGCCGAAGTGACCTGGCGCTCGGTGCCGACGCCGGCGCGGGTCAGCTCCACGGCGACCGCCTCGGCGATGGACTCGGCGTCGGCGCCGCCCGCGGTGAGGCGGCCGGGCTCCGGCAGCGCGTCGAGCACCGCCAGGGCCAGCGGGTGGGCCGGGTCCGGGTAGGCCCGCAGCGCGGCCGGGTACAGCTCGCGCAGCACCTCGCGCAGCGCGGTGGCGGCCGCGTTGCGGCCGTTGAGCATGGCCACGTGCGCGGCCAGTACGGGCTTGTAGCTGATGAGGTCCCGGGGGGTGGGCAGGGTGACCGCGGCGATCGCACCCGCCTGCAGGGCCCGGGCCAGGCCGACGGCGCGGCGGGCGGCCTGCGGCGCGGCGAGTTCCTCGGGGGAGTCGTCGTCGGAGAACCGGTCCGCGAAGTCGTCGGCGGAGTCGTCGTCGGCCACGACCAGCGGGCGCCCGGCGGCGGTGAGCAGCGACGTGATCGTGTGGTCGTCGCTGTCGGCGGCGACCGCGGCGTCGGCGAAGCCGCTGGTCCGCTCCACGAGCAGCGTGCCGAGCTGGGCGTACCCGGCCGGGTTGTCGCTGATCTCGCGCACTTCGAGCAGTCGCCCCGCGTCGTCCACCACGGCGATGGTCAGCTGCGCCGCCGTGGAGGCCGGACGCACCGATTCATCAGCCGACGCCAGACCGCAGTACACGCGCACGAGCGCCACGGCGTCGTCCTCCTCCCCGGGACTGCTGTCGTGTGCCAAGGACTGATGGTCCCTGGTGAGGGGTCACTCGCGCCAGTCCACAGCGGCAGAGATCTTGCCGATTATCGAGCGCCATCCGAGACTTGCCTGCTGTGCCCCGATTTTCCGGAGTCGCCGGCGCCCGAAATACCCACCCATACCGCCGCTTTCGGCCTTGCGCAGGGACTCGTCCAGGTCGTCGAGCGGCGAGCCCGGCGACAGTGCCAGGACCACCGGCTTGAGCCGGAGCGCGTACCCCAGATCCCGGGCGACCTCGCCCGCGGCGATCAGCAGCGGCAGGTCCCAGGTGTCGTGACCGCCACGCAGGTTCTCCACAACGAGGTCCAGCTCGTAGCGGTCCTCCGGCAGCGGGTCGACGTCGGACGACTGTACCCGTTCGGCGACGGTCGTCCAGGTGTCCACTTGGGCAAGATCATGGGGTGCACCCGAACGGATGAAGGACACCAGGGACTCCGGGCTCTTGAAGAGCAGCAGCCGGCCCTTGTGGCTGAGGAAGACGGGTACTTCCTCGTCGGCCGCCTTGTCCGCCTCGTCGTCCGCCTCGTCCTCGAAGTCGGCCGGATCGGGCTCCTCGGCCTCCTCCTGGTCACCGGCCTTGGCGTCCTTCGCGTCCCCCTCGGCCAGCAGGGCCGCGAACTCCTCGTCGACGATGACCTCGTCGTCCTCGGCGGCGCGGGCCTCGGCGGCCCGGCGGCGCTCCTCGAACGGGTCGTCGTCGTCCGTCGCGAGCTCGGTCGGCGTGATCACGCCCGCCTTGCGGAACGCCCGCAGCGTGTACCCGACGCCGGCCGGCAGGGCGATCTCCACCGGGGAGACGTTCGCCTTCTCCCACAGCGCGCGCCCGGAGGTGCCAGGCTCGGCGGCGGGCGACTCGTCGGCGGCCTCGCCGGCCGCGGCACTGTCGGCGGGCGACTCGTCGGCGGCCGATTCGGCGGCGGCCGATTCGGCGGCCGGGGAGCTGTCGGCGGACTCGGCGACGGGCTCGCTGTCGGCGGGCTGGTCGCCCAGGGGCTCTTCGGCCTCGGGCCGGTTCGGCGACTGGCGGGCCACGGTGACCTCCGGGTTGGTTCGCTGAGCGGGCGTGGTGGTGCAGCGGGTGACTCTGCGCACACACACCCTAGTGGGCGCGGCTGGGCGGGGGTGGTGGTCCCCCGCCCGCCGGGTCAGAAGCCCTTCGGGTGCCAGACCGTCTTCGTCTCCAGCAGCGCGGTCATCGCCTCGATCCCCGGATCACCGGTGAAGTCGGGCGCGGTCGCGGGCGGGCGTACCACGCGCTTGAGGGTGTCGGCGGCGGCCCGTTCGAGGTCGGTGGCGAGGGCCGGGTCGGTGACCCCGGTGAGCACCAGCGCGTTGACGTCGTCGTGCGAGGCCAGCCACGGCGCGGTCTCGGCCGGGTGCCCGGTGAGGACGTTCACGACGCCGCCCGGCAGGTCCGAGGTGGCCAGCACCTCCGCGAGGGTGATGGCGACCTGCGGGCCGGGGGCCAGCACGACCACGGTGTTGCCGGTGACGATCGCCGGGGCGACGACGCTGACGAGTCCGAGCAGCGACGCCGGTGCGACCACGCCGACCACTCCGGTCGGCTCCGGCGCGGACAGGTTGAAGTACGGCCCGGCCACCGGGTTGGCGGCGCCCACCACCTGGGCGATCTTGTCGGACCAGCCCGCGTACCAGACCAGGCGGTCGACAGCGGCGTCCACCTCGGCGGCGGGCACCCCGAGGGCGGTGAACTCGGCCCGCCGGCCCTCCAGCATCTCGGCGGCGCGGTAGAGGATCTGCCCCCGGTTGTACGCGGTCGCCCCGGCCCACTTCGGCTGCGCCGCCCGGGCCGCGAGCACGGCGTCGCGGGCGTCCTTGCGGGAGGCGAGGGCCACGTTGTCGCCGTCCACCAGATAGGTCCGTCCTGACTCGCTGCGCGGGAACGCGCCACCGATGTAGAGCTTGTACGTCTTGCGTACCGCGAGCCGCGTGCTCGGCGTCGCGACGGTCTCGGTCTCGGCGTGCTTGGCCTTGGTGGCCGTGGATGACTTAGGCAAGGTACGCCTCCAGGCCGTGCCGGCCGCCCTCCCGGCCGTAGCCGGATTCCTTGTAGCCGCCGAACGGCGACGTCGGATCGAACTTGTTGAACGTGTTGGCCCACACCACGCCCGCGCGCAGCTTGTCGGCCACGGCGAGGATGCGCGAACCCTTCTCGGTCCACACCCCGGCGGACAGCCCGTACGGGGTGTTGTTGGCCTTCTCGATCGCCTCGGCGGGGGTGCGGAAGGTGAGGATGGACAGCACCGGGCCGAAGATCTCCTCGCGGGCGATCCGGTGCGCCTGGGTCACCCCGGTGAAGATGGTGGGTGCGAACCAGTAGCCGTGTTCCGGCAGCTCGCAGGCGGGGGACCAGCGCTGCGCCCCCTCGGCGTCGCCCACCTCGGACAGGGCCCGGATGCGCTCCAGCTGGGCCGCCGAGTTGATCGCGCCGATGTCGGTGTTCTTGTCCAGCGGGTCGCCGACGCGCAGGGTCGCCATCCGGCGCTTGAGGGCGGCGAGGACCTCGTCGTACACCGATTCCTGGACCAGCAGCCGCGACCCGGCGCAGCAGACGTGGCCCTGGTTGAAGAAGATGCCGTTGACGATGCCCTCGACGGCCTGGTCGATCGGGGCGTCGTCGAAGACGATGTTGGCGGCCTTGCCGCCCAGCTCCAGGCCGACCCGCTTGCGGGTGCCCGCGACCGCGCGGGCGATCTGGCGGCCGACCTCGGTGGAGCCGGTGAAGGCCACCTTGTCCACGCCGGGGTGCTCGACCAGCAACCGGCCGGTGTCGCCCGCGCCGGTGAGGATGTTGACCACGCCGGGGGGCAGCTCGGCCTGCCGGCAGATGTCCGCGAAGAACAGCGCGGACAGCGGGGTGGTCTCGGCGGGCTTGAGCACCACGGTGTTGCCGCAGGCCAGCGCGGGCGCGATCTTCCACGCGAGCATCAGCAGCGGGAAGTTCCACGGGATGACCTGGGCGGCGACGCCCAGCGGCCGGGGATCGGGGCCGAAGCCCGCGTAGCGCAGCTTGTCGGCCCAGCCCGCGTAGTAGAAGAAGTGCGCGGCGACCAGGGGCAGGTCGACGTCGCGGGACTCGCGGATCGGCTTGCCGTTGTCCAGCGACTCCAGCACGGCCAGCTCGCGGGAGCGCTCCTGGATGATGCGGGCGATCCGGAACAGGTACTTGGCCCGTTCCGCGCCGGGCAGGGCCGACCAGGGGCCGAAGGCGCGGCGGGCGGCGGCGACGGCCCGGTCGACGTCCTGCGGGCCGGCGCTGGCGACCTCGGCCAGAACCTCCTCGGAGGCCGGGTTGACCGTCTTGAAGACGCCGCCGTCGGCGGACGGCGGGTCGAAGGAACCGTCGATGAACAGCCCGTACGAGGGCGCGAGGTCGACGAGCGACCGGGACTCGGGGGCCGGAGCGTACTCGAACAAGGTCATGGGCTCAGTCCAGCGTAAAGTAGTCCGGACCGGCGTAGTGGCCGGTGGTGAGCTTGGTGCGCTGCATCAGCAGGTCGTTGAGCAGCGAGGAGGCCCCGAAACGGAACCAGTCCGGGTCGAGCCAGTCGGCGCCGACGGTCTCGTTGACCATGACCAGGTACTTCATCGCGTCCTTGGTCGTCTTGATGCCGCCCGCGGGCTTGACCCCGATCTGGCGGCCGTGCTGCGCCCGGAAGTCGCGGACCGCCTCCAGCATGATCAGCGTGACCGGCAGGGTGGCGGCGACCGGCACCTTGCCCGTGGAGGTCTTGATGAAGTCCGCCCCGGCCAGCATCGCCAGCCAGGACGCCCGCCGCACGTTGTCGTACGTACCCAGCTCGCCGGTCTCCAGGATGACCTTGAGGTGGGCCGGGCCGCAGGCCTGCTTGACCGCGACGATCTCGGCGAACACGTCGTCGTAGCGCCCGGACAGGAACGCGCCGCGACTGATCACCATGTCGATCTCGTCGGCCCCGGCGGCGACGGCGTCGCGGGTGTCGGCGAGCTTGACGTCCAGCGGCGCCTGCCCGGACGGGAACGCGGTGGCCACGCTGGCCAGGTGCACCCCGGAACCGGCGAGCACCTCGGCCGCGAACGGCACCATCGCCGGGTAGACACAGACCGCGGCGACCCGGGGGCAGGTCGGGTCGGCCGGGTCGGGACGCAGCGCCTTGGCGGACAGGGCGCGCACCTTGCCCGGGGTGTCGGCGCCTTCCAGGGTGGTCAGGTCGACCATCCGGATCGCCAGGTCGATGGCGTGCGCCTTCGCGGTGGTCTTGATCGACCGGGTGCCCAGGGCCGCCGCGCGGGCCTCGACGCCGACCTTGTCGACCCCGGGAAGGCCGTGGAGGAATGACCTCAGATCGAACGCCGGTGCCGTCGGGGTCGCCGCGGGACCGGACACGCCGGGCAGCCCCGACGTCACTGTCGCAGTCATGCGGGTCAGTCTACGCGCGGGTCCGACACTTGATCTTGGGATGCCTCCGCTTGCGGCCTGACCTTTGCCGATAGGTTGACCGCGTGGACGTACTCGTTGTTGATCACCCCCTGGCCCAGTCCCGCCTGACCGCGATGCGCAACGCGGCGACCGACTCGGGCACCTTCCGCGCGGCGCTGCGCGAGCTCGCCAGCATGCTGGTCTACGAGGCCGCCCGCGCCTTCGAGGTCGAGCGGTACCCGGTGACCACCCCGGTCGCCCCCGCCCAGGGCACCCGGCTGGCCAACCCGCCGCTGATCGTGCCGGTGCTGCGCGCCGGGCTCGGCATGACCGAGGCGGCGCTGGGCCTGCTGCCGGAGTCGCACATGGGTTTCGTCGGTCTGGCCCGCGACGAGGTCACCTTCGAGCCGCGGGCGTACATGGAGTCGCTGCCGGGCGACCTCAGTGGCCTGCCCGTGCTAGTGCTGGATCCGATGGTGGCCACCGGCGGCTCGCTGGTGCACTGCTGCCAGCTGCTGGTGGACCGGGGGTGCACCGACATCACGATCTGCTGCGTGCTGGCCGCGCCCGAGGGCATCGCCCGGCTGGAGAATTCCGGGCTGCCACTGCGGCTGGTCACCGCGTCCGTGGACGAGGGGCTGAACGAGCACATGTTCATCGTCCCGGGTCTGGGCGACGCGGGAGACCGGCAGTTCGGCGGTATGCCCCGCTTTTGATGGGTTAGTCGGTAAGCGTGGTGACTTGCGGCGTAGCGTAGAGCTGGCTGCCCGATCAAGGGACATTCCCGGGCGAGCGCGCGCCGTGTACTCTGCGGCGCACTTCCCCAGTCCCCGAGCCTCCCAATCGGATTCGGTGCCATGTCATTGCGCAGAACCGCCAATTCGTACCTTCGACGGCTGACCGGCTATGAAGTTCGCAAGTTCCGGCCACCGGCGCCCAAGCCGGCGGCCAAGCCCAAGCCGCCGCCCGCCAAGCCGAAGCCCCCGCAGCCGCCCACCCTGCACGACTTCACCAAGCTGAGCGTGCTGCTGGAGGTGGCGCCCACCGACCTGCTGGTGGCGCTGGGCTGGCCCGTCGACGACGTCGCGAAGGTCGTCGACGAGTTCGACCAGCTGACCGACGAGCTGAAGCAGCGCTACACCGAGCGCGAGACGCTCTTCCCGGAACGGTGGGGCGTGGAGCGGGGCACCGGCCTGACCCTGTACGGCCTGGCCCGGCTGCTGAAGCCGAAAACCGTGGTGGAGACCGGAATCGCGGACGGCCGCTCGTCCTTCATGATTCTCAGCGCCCTCGACCGCAACGAGCAGGGCACGCTCTACAGCTTCGACGTACGGCCGGACGCCGGCAGCCTCGTCAAGGGGCACCCGCGCTGGCGGCAGACGGTCAGCGACGCGAAGGACCCGCGGCGCAGCTTCACCGAGGTCGTCGACGGCCTCGACACGATCGATCTCTTCCTGCACGACAGCGATCACGGCTACCCGAACCAGATGTTCGAGTACGAGTCGGCCTGGCCGAAGATCCCGTCCGGCGGGGTGCTGGCCAGCGACGACGTCGACCTCACGAAGGCGTACGTGGACTTCGCGACGAAGATCGGCGCGCGGCCCCACTTCCTCTTCGACCGCCGCAAGATCCTCGGCGCGATCCGGCGCGAGGCCGCCTGACGCTCAGCCGCCGACGCTCAGCCGGTCGTGCACGACCACGAGACCGCCCGGCCCTCGTGGAACGGCATGACCCCGTGGAACGGACGCGGCTCGGCCGCGAACACCAGAGGCAGGAAGTGCCGGTCGGACTCCCACATCGGGATCCGGCCGGCCAGCACGTCGGCCACCGGCACCCAGTGCAGGCTGCCCTCGGGGTTGGCGGTCCGCGGCGTGCCGGACCACCGCGGGATGCGGAACAGGAAGCCGAACCAGTTCTCCCCGCCGCGCCCGAAGCCGGGCCAGGAGATCGTGCCGGCGAAGTCGAGCTCCCCGCACTCCAGCCCGGCCTCCTCGCGGACCTCCCGGCGCATGCCGGTGGCCACGTCCTCGTCCGGCTCCAGCTTGCCGCCCAGGCCGTTGTGGTAGCCGAAGTGGATGTCGTCCGGGCGGGCGTCGCGGCGGATCATCAGGACCTCGCGCCGGTCCGCGGACAGCACGTACCCCAGCGTCGCGAGGACCGCCCGCACCTCAGCGGTCCAGCAGGGCGAACAGGGCTTCCCAGCGGTCGACGATGCTGTCGGGCGTGAAGCGCTGCACGGACTCGCGGCCCGCCTCGCCCAGCCGTACCCGGAGGTCCTTGTCCTTCATCAGGCGCTCCAGGGCGGCGGCCATGCCGGGCACGTTGCCCGCGGTCACCACCAGGCCGCCGCTGACCTCGTCGTCGATCAGTTCGCGGATGCCGGGGGCGCAGTCGAAGGCGACCGTGGGCAGTCCGTACGCCATCGCCTCCATGATGGCGATCGGGAAGCCCTCCTCGCGCGACGGCAGGGCGTAGATCGACGCCGCGCTCAGCGCCGCGTCGATGTTGTCGGTCTTGCCCACGAGGATCTGGTTGTCGTCGAGACCCAGCTCGCGGGCCTGCTCGCGCAGCTCGGCCTCGTCCGGGCCCGCGCCGTAGATCTTGAGGCTCCAGTCCGGGTACTGCGGGCCGATCAGCGCCCACGCCTCGAGCAGCATGTCGATGCCCTTGTCGTGGGACAGCCGGCGCAGCGAGACGACCGTCTTCTCGTCCAGCGTGGGCATCGTCTTCGGGACCGTCATCAGCGGGTTGGGCATCGCGCCCACGTTGGTCATGCCGGCCCGGGCGGCCCACGCGTCCGCGTCCGCGTCGGTCAGCAGCAGGTGCATGTCCATGTCCGCGTAGTACTTGAGGACCCGCTGGTACCGGCTCGAGTTGCGGCAGGCCTCGAACGACTCGTGGGACATGCCGATCACGGTGAGGCCGGTCGTGTCCGCGGCGGACACCCACTCCCCGGCCCAGACCTGCGCGGCGATGACGACGCCGCCCGGCTGCGCTTCGCGGAACAGCTCGGTCAGCCGTTGCGCCCCCTCGGCCAGCAGCTTGGCCCGGTGGCGCTGGCGGGCCAGGTTGACCACATTGAGCCGGCTCAGGCCCTCGACCTTGCGCCGCCGGGGCAGGTGGTCGTCGTGCAGGGTGATCATCGGGTACGGCAGGTCCGACCCGTAGTCACGCGCGACCGTGGCGGGCTCCACCCCGACCAGGCGCACCCGGTGCCCCCGGGCGCTGAAGAGCCGCCCGATGTCGTGCGCCCACTGGATGAGGCCGCCGAGCTCGTTGACGCTGTTGCAGACGATGAAGATGTCCCGGGGCTCAGCCACGGCGCGCTCCTGGGGCGAAGAAACGTTCGACCACGGCCTTCGCCGCGTTGCCGGTGTCGTACTCGCAGAACCGGGCCACGAAGGCGCGGTGCTGTTCGGCGAAGCGGTCCGGGAGCTTGTCCAGATCGGCGAGCGCGGCGAACAGCGCGTCCGGGGTCCGCGTCAGCGGGCCAGGGGCCACCTCGGCCAGGTCGAAGTAGGAGCCCCGGCTGTTGCCGACGTAGTCGTCGTAGTCCGGCACGTGGAAGATCATCGGACGGCCCAGCAGCGCGTAGTCGAACATCAGCGACGAATAGTCCGTGATCACCGCGTCGGCGATCTGCATCAGCGGGGTGACGTCGTGGACGTTCGCCACGTTGCGCACCGAGTGCGCGTACCTCGGGGGCATCGCGAACGACGCGAGGTAGTGCGGGCGGATCAGCAGCACGTAGTCGTCGCCGAAGCGTTCGACGAAGTCGTCCAGGGAGAACGGCAGGGTCAGGCCCTTCGACCACCGGCCGATCTCCTGGGGACGGAAGGTCGGCGCGTAGAGCAGGACCTTGCGGTCGTCGGTGAGGTTCAGCGACTTGCGCAGCGCCGCCACCTCGTCCGGGTTGTCCTGCCGCACCAGGACGTCGTTGCGCGGGTAGCCGACCCGCATCAGCTCCGAGTGCACCCGCATGCCCCTGGTCAACGTGCGGACGTCGTGCTCGGTGCGGACGAGGAACACGTCGAAGCGGTCGATCGCGTCCTGCAGCCGCTGCTGCTGCCCGGCCGTCTGGCTCTTGATGGTCGCCTCGTCGAAGCCCATCCGCTTGAACGCCGACCCGTGCCAGGTCTGGATGTACGTGGTGCCGGACCGCTTGCGCAGGTCGTGCGGGAAGCCCTGGTTGTCCACCCAGTACCGGGCCCGGCCGAGCTCGCGCAGGTAGGCGTAGGACTGCCGGCGCACCAGCTTGACGTCGGACGGGAAGCCGTTCGGGTGCTCCTCGGAGTGCGCCCACACCGCGCGGAACGGCACCCCCGAGCGCTTGAGCTCCTCGTAGATGGCGCGCGGGCTGTCCGAGAACTGCTTGCCCATGTGGCTCTCGAAGACGATCGTCCGCTTGCTGATCGGCAGCCGCGAGAAGACGTTGTCGTACCAGGCCAGCTTGGTCTTGCGCTGGTTCATCCGCTGCCGCAGGTCGCGCCGCAGGGTCCCGGCGGTGCTCCAGAGCCGGGCGCCGAGCGGCTGCGAGCGCAGCCGGTGGACCGTGGCGTCGCCGGCCCGGGCCTTGCGGCCCTCGGCCGCCAGCCGCAGCGCGAGGTTGCCCGCGTCCGTACGGTAGGCCTCCATCCGGTCCGCGACGAGCCGGGTGAGCCGCGGCCGGACCGCCAGCCGCAGGTCGTCGATCACCGGGTCGTCGGCGAACAGCTGCAGGTCGATGGTCTGGGCGGCGGTGCGGATCCGCAGCACGACGTTGTAGACCATGTCCACCAGGCCGACGGGGCGCAGCACCCGGGCCGGGTCGAAGCTGGCCGTCCAGGTCGCCTCGGTGCCGGAGACCGCCAGCTTGGCGGGCAGGGTGAACTGGCGGCGCCGGTTGCGCCGGGCGCGCACCACCAGCTGGGCCTTCGGCTTGGCCATCGTGCCGAGCCGGCCGAGCGGGTTGGTGATCGCGCCGCTGATCGTGACCGTGCTGCCGGAGCGCTCG
The DNA here is from genome assembly GCF_004217545.1 of Krasilnikovia cinnamomea. NCBI lineage: Bacteria > Bacillati > Actinomycetota > Actinomycetes > Micromonosporales > Micromonosporaceae > Krasilnikovia > Krasilnikovia cinnamomea. The sequence continues at coordinate 2,257,536 of NZ_SHKY01000001.1, read as the reverse complement.
ATGCCCGTGATCCGGCTGCCCAGCCGCAGCTTGGCCAGCGGCAGATCCTGGAAGCCGAACTCGGTGACGTCCAGCACCTCGCGGCCGAGCGGGTCGTCCAGGTGGCGGTCGCACCAGAACACCCGGCCGTCGCGGACCACCAGGTCCGTGCTCAGCAGGCTCTTGGCGCCCTTGCCGACCATGTAGTCGTGGGCGGCGGCGACCCCCGCCAGGTCGTCCTGGCGGACCATGTAGGCCGCGATCGCGGGCAGCGGCTTGGCCTGCCGGAACGCTTCGGGCTGCAGGGTCTGCACGTACGGGCGGGCGACGTCGAGCAGGGCGCGCTGGGTCGCCTCCGGGAACTGGCCGAAGCCCGCCAGGTGGATCCGCAGGTCGTTCTCCAGGAACCGGATGTCCTTCTGCAGCCGCAGCTCGCCGGTGTCGTGCTGGGCCAGCAGCTTGTCGATCTCCCGGGTGACCGCGATCCGGTCGGTGATGTTGCGCAGGTCCGCGGCCCGGCTGGTGATCGAGCGGGCCTTCGGCTCGATGTTCCAGGTGTAGATCCGCTGCGGGATCACCGCGATCTTCTTGGCGGTCAGGTACGCGTGGGCGGAGAACAGGTTGTCCTCGTAGAGACGGTCCTCCAGGAAGACCAGGTTCTCCCGGACCAGAAAGTCGTGCCGGTAGAGCTTGTTCGTCGAGAGCACGTCGTAGAGCAGTTCGGGCTGGTCGCGCAGCGACTCGTGGACCACCTTGCGCTGCACCAGCCAGGGCATCCAGGACTGCTCCTTGCCGGTGGGCACGTCGTGGCGTACGCACCGGCCGACCACCATGTCGGCGCCGGACTCCTCGGCCATTGCCACCAGGTTGCGGCAGGCGTGCCGGTCGATCGTGTCGTCGCTGTCCAGGAACATCACGTACCGGCCGCGGGCCTGCCGGACGCCCGCGTTGCGGGGGGCGCCGCAATGGCCCGAGTTGGCGGGCAGGCGGATGAAGCGGACCAGGTCGGGGTGCTCGTCGGCCAGGCGCTGCGCCACCGTGGGGGTGGCGTCGGTGCTGTGGTCGTCGACGACGATCACCTCGTGGCTGCGCAACGACTGGTCCAGCACGGATCGGACCGCGGCCTCGATCCGGTGTGCGTCGTTGTACACGATGACCACCACCGTGACGTCGGGCCGGGGGGTGGGCGAGGTCACGACTGACTGGTCCTTTCTATGGCACCAGGGCGACGCCGCGCAGGGCACTCGGGCGACACCGCCGGAATGTCGCGCCGCTGCGGGCAGCGCGGCAACGCGGTGGGGGGCGGACAGGGGGATGTCCGGGGCGGCCAGGTTCATACGTTACAGCCAGAGGCGGCACCGGCGCACCCGGCGGCTAGCATCGACCGGCCCGACGTCTCGGCGACGTCCGCTACTCTCGCCGGGCAGACCGTTGATCGGAAAGGGACATTTCGTGAAGGTGCTCATCGCGGGCGGTGCGGGATTCATCGGCAGCACCATCGCGTCCTGCCTGCTCGACGCCGGGCACCACCCGGTCATCCTGGACAATCTGGTCACCGGGCGCCGGGAGTTCTGCGCGGGCAGGTCCTTCTACGAAGGCGACATCGCCGACCCCGCGGTCCTGGACCGGATCTTCGCGGACCATCCGGACATCGAGGCCGTCGTGCACTGCGCGGCCCTCATCGTCGTGCCGGAGTCGGTGGAACACCCGATCCGCTACTACCGCGAGAACGTCTCGAAGACCCTCGAACTGGTCGACCGCCTGATCGGCAAGGGCGTCACCCGGTTCGTGTTCAGCTCCTCGGCCTCGATCTACGAGCCCGGCGAGGACTTCAGCGTCCACGAGGACTCCGCGGTGTCGGCCCAGAGCCCGTACGCCCGGACCAAGCTCGTCGTCGAGCAGATGCTGACCGACATCGCCGCCAGCACCCCGCTGCGGGTGCTCTCGCTGCGCTACTTCAACCCGATCGGCGCCGACCCCAAGATGCGTACGGGGCTGCAGCTGCCCGCGCCCAGCCACGCGCTGGGCAAGCTGGTGGCCGCCTACCACGCCGGACAGCCGTTCCCGGTGACCGGGCTGGACTACCCGACCCGGGACGGCTCCGGCATCCGCGACTACGTGCACGTCTGGGACCTCGCCGGTGCCCACCTGCGCGCGGTCGAGGTCTTCGACACCCTCTTCACCGACGAGTCGCGCTACCAGGTCATCAACCTCGGCACCGGCACCGGCACCACCGTGCTGGAGTTCGTCGAGGCCTTCAACCAGGTCGTCGACACCCCGGTCGAGGTCCAGGCGGCGCCCCGGCGCCCCGGTGACTCGGTCGGCGCCTACACCCGCAGCACCCGGGCCGCCGACCTGCTGGGCTGGCGGGCCGAACACACGGTCGCCGACGGCATCCGCGACTCGCTGGCCTGGGTACAGCAGCGCGACCGGGTGCTGCCCGACCTGGACCGCGGCCAGCGGTAACCCGGCGCGCGGCAACCCCGGGCAGCGCCACGACCGGCGTATCTTTCCTCAGGGGAGGAGCGGGCCGACACCGCTGAGCGGGAGGCCAGGACTGTGCCGGAGCTCGTCGCGGGGCTCGTCAGCGTCGTCGTGCCGATCTACGACGTGGTGCCGTTCCTCGGCGACTGCCTCGACTCGTTGCGCAGCCAGACCCACCGCGAGCTGCAGGTCATCTGCGTCGACGACGGATCCACCGACGGCAGCGCCGACATCGCCGAACAGTTCGTCGCCGACGACGACCGGTTCCAGCTCGTCCGCCAGGCCAACGCGGGCCTGAGCGCGGCCCGCAACACCGGCGTCGGGTACGCCACCGGCGAGTACCTGGCGTTCGTCGACAGCGACGACGTGCTGGCCGCCCACGCGTACGAGATGCTGCTGCGGGCGCTGTCCGGCGGCGCCGACTTCGCCAGCGGCGGCGTGCACCGGCTCAGCTCGCGCGGGCACTACCTGGGGTACCCGCACGACGGCGCCATCCGCGCGACCGACCTCGCCACCCACGTCCGCGACCACCACCGGCTGCTGCGCGACCGGACGATCTGGAACAAGCTCTTCCGGCGTACGTTCTGGGACGCACATGGCTTCACCTTCCCGGTCGGCCGCCTGTACGAGGACGCGCCCGTCACCGTCCCCGCCCACGCCTGCGCCACGAAGGTCGCGGTCGTCGCCGAGACCATCTACTACTGGCGGGTCCGCGAGGGTTCCGTCCGCTCGATCACCCAGTCGGACCACGACGTGCGCAACCTCGTCGACCGCTTCCACTCGGTCGACCTGACCCGCCGGGCGCTGATCGACGCGGGTCACGGCGACCTGTGCCGGGTGTACGAGGAACAGGCGATCTGGGACAAGCTCAACTCCGCGACGCAGTACCTGCCGGACGCGCCGCAGGTGTTCCGCACGACGTTCCTGGACCTGGCGAACGCGTACCTCGACGAGGTGGGCGACGCCGTCATCGAGCGCTTGCCCGCCCGCCTGCGCCCACAGTGGCGGCTGATCCGCCAGCGGCGCATCGACGCGCTCGTCGAACTCGTCGACCGGGGCTACCGGGCCCCGCGGGCCGAGGCGGCCGGACCCGCGACGCGGCGGCTGGAGTCCGGCGTCCGCGGCCTCGCCTGGCGCGACGGGAAGCTGCGGATCTCCGGGTACGCGTACGTGCCCGGGACCGCGGGGCGCCGCTGGCCGACGCTGCGGATGCTGTGGCTCTCGGCCGACGGCAGCCGCCGCAAGCTGCCGTTGTGGCCCCGGTCGTACCGTGGTCCGGCGGTGCCGGCCGGGGGGTTCACCGTGGCGCTCGACCCGGCCGTGTTGCGCCACGGCGGCCGGTGGCGTACCGGGAACTGGACCGTGGCCGTCGCCGCGACCCGCGGTCTGCGGCTGCGCCGCGACGGGCTGCGGGTGCCCGCCGACTGGGCCGAGCCGATGCCGCGGCATCGGGTCGCGCCCGGCGTCTGGGTCCGTCCCCTGGCCGTCGGCGGGCGGCTGCGCCTGCGGGTGACCCGGGCCCTCGGCTGGCTCACGGCGAGCCGCCGCGAAGGCGACGACCTGGTCCTCGACGGGCGGCTGCGCACCTGGCCGGCCGGGCCGGTGCGGGTCGAGTTGCGGGCGCACGGGCTCGCGGTGCACCGCGCCGAGGCGGTGGTGCGCACCGGAGCGGACGGCGCCACGTTCACGGCCCGCCTGCCGATCGGCGGCGTCGCCCTCGACGACCACACCGACAACCACGCGGCCGGCCTGTACGCCCGGCGGCTCGGTGTCCATCTCGTCCTCGGCGACAAGGCGGCCAGGCTCGTCGCCGACGTCGGGTACGAACAGATCCGGACCGTGTGGGGGACCGACGAGGTGTACACCGCGGTCGCCGTCGGCGGGCAGGTGTCGCTGTGCACGCGCCCGGCCGGCCCGGTGCTCACCGAGGCGCGGTGGCGGCCGGACGGCGCCCTGCTGCTGCGCGGCGACAGCCCCCGCCCGGCGGCCGGCGAGCTGCTCGTGCGTCTGCGCGCGTGGCGACGCGACATCGCGCTGCCGCTGCGGGTCGCGGACGGCCGGTGGGAGGTGGTCGTCGACCCGGCCGCCGCGCCCAGCCTGGCCGGACCGCTCCCGCTGCCGGCCGGTACCTGGGATCTCGCGTTCCGCTCGCCCGGTCACCGGCACCCGACCGTCGTCCCGCTGGGTTGCACCGACGCGGTCCGGGCCGCGCTGCCCACTGCCGCGCCCGCGGTGACCGGGATCCGTTGTGTGCTGCGCCGGGCGGCCGCCGACCGGGCGGCCCTCAAGGTGGTGGCACCGCGCGGCGACCCCGCCGAGCGGGAGCGGTGGCGGGCCGCGTACTTCCCGGACCCGGGCGGTCCCGACCACGATCCGCCGGCGGTCGTCCCCACCCCGGCACCGCAACCGCGCGCCGGTCATTCGCCGCGCCTGCGCGACGTGGTGCTCTTCGACGGCGCGCCCGGGCGGCGTTTCCCCGACGATCCGGCCGCCCTGCTCGCGGAGCTGGTCGGCCGCCCCGACGCCCCACCGGTGGCCTGGACCTACGAGCCCGGTCAACCGCTGCCGCCGGGCGCCGATCCGGTGCCGCTGGGGGGCGCGGCGTGGTACGAGGCGCTGGCCACCAGCCGCTGGCTGGTCTGCAACGACACCCTGCCGCACTGGTTCCGCGCCCGCGACGGCCAGGTGGTGCTGCGGCTCGGCGGGGGCTGGCCGGTCGCCCGCTTCGGCGCGCTGGCCACCGCGCACCCGCTCGGCCCTGACCTCGTCACCCAGCTCAGCTCGGACGCTCGCCACTGGACGGCGCTCGCGTCGCCCGGCCCGTCGGCGACCCCGGTGCTGCGTTCCGAACTGCGCTTCGGCGGCCCGGTCCTGGAGTACGGCCGCCCGGCGAACGACGCGCTGAGCACGATGGACCCGGAGGCGGCCCGGACCGAGGTCCTGCGCCGGCTGGACCGTCCACCCGGCACCCGCCTGGTGCTGTACGCGCCCACCCGCCGCCCGCTGGACCTGCGCCGACCGGGCTGGAGCGATCCGGGGCGGCTGCTCGACCTGCCCCGGGTGGCGGCCGCCCTCCCGCCGGGCCACGAGCTGCTCGTACGGCGCCACCCCGGGCTGATCGACGACGTGCTGGGGCTGGCGCCGGGGGTGCTGGACGTGTCGGCGTACCCCCGGACGGACCGGCTGCTGCTGGCCGCCGACGTACTGATCACGGACTATTCGGCGCTGCTGGCCGACTACGCGGCGACCGGCCGTCCGGTGCTGCTCTACGTGCCCGACCTGGCGGAGTTCGAGGCGTCGCCCGGTCTGAACGTCGATCTGCGGACGAGCTCGCCCGGCCCGCTGCTGCACACCTCGGCGGAGGTGGCGGAGGCCGTGCGGGACGTCGCGGCCATCGCGGACGAGTACGCGGCGGCCGCCAAGAAGTTCGCGGCCGCGCACCAGGCGGACGGTGGCGGCCGCGCCGCCGCCCGCCTGGTGGACTGGCTGCTTTCCGCTGCGCCAGGTCGCGCCGGGTGACCAGCCCACCGACGCGTTCCGGGTGCCGTCTGGACGGCGCGACATGGCCGTTGCCGGGAGCCCGGGAGCTGCGGCGGGACACTATCGTTCTGGGCATGACCTCCATCGCGCTCGCCGAAGAATTGCTGCTGCTCGCCTACGACGACGAGACCGGCAAGGCGACCGGCTCCCGAATCGGGCTGGACCTCGGCATGGCCGCGGCCGTGCTCGTCGACCTGGCGCTGAAGGGCCGCATCGCATATGTCGACGGCTACCTGAAGGTCATCGACCCGACGCCGGTGAACGACCCGATCGAGGACGCGGTGCTGGCGAAGGCGGCGGCCGACGAGCCGCATACCCCGGCGCAGTGGGTCCAGCGGCTGCGCCACGGCCTGCGCGCCCGGGTCCTCGACGACCTGGTGGCCCGGGGTGTGGTGCGCGACGTCGACGAGACCCAGCTCGGCGTCATCCACGTGCACCGGTACCCGACCACGGACCCGGCTTACGAGGCGGAGATCCGCGGCCGTCTGGCCCGGGCCCTGATCAGCGACGCGGTGCCGGACGAGCGCACCGCCGCGCTGGCCACGCTGCTCATCGCCACCCGGATGGAGCCCGCCCTGCGGCTGCCCGCCGACCAGGCCGCGCACGCTCACCAGCGGCTGGCGGAGATCGCCAACGGTGCGGGCTTCTCCGGCGGCGTGAACCTGGAGGACTCGATCGTGCGGCCCAGCGTCGCGCTCGTCGTCGCCACCCTGGGCCGGGCGATCACCGCCGCCCTGGGCACCCCCAAGGCCAGCTGACCCGGCCCGTCCAGCGCCTCAGCCGGCCCGGGCACCTCAGCCGGGCCGGGCGCCTCAGCCGGGCCGGGCGCCTCAGCCGGGCCGGGCGGCGCGGCTAGCCGAGGCCGAGGGCGGCCGCGATCTCGGCGCGCAGCGCGGTCAGGGCGGCGGCCGCGCGGGTCCGGGCCGCGGGCACGTCGCCGTCGCGGACCGGCTCCACCACCTCCAGGTACGCCTTCAGCTTCGGTTCGGTCCCCGAGGGCCGGATCACCACCCGCGCCGCGTCCGTGCGGAACGTGAGCACGTCCGCGGCGGGCAGCCGGTCCTCGACCTCGGTCAGGTCGGCGCCGAGCAGCGTGACCGGCGGCTTGTCCCGGACCTGGGTCATCGCCCGGGCGATCTCGGCCAGGTCGTCGACCCGTACCGACAGCTGATCCGTCGCGTACACCCCGAACTCGGCGGCCAGCTCGTCCAGCCGGTCGGCCAGGGTCCGGCCCTGCGCCTTGAGCGCGGCGGCCAGCTCCGCCACCCGCAGCGCCGCCGTGATGCCGTCCTTGTCGCGGACGTGCCCCGGCGCCACGCAGTAGCCCAGCGCCTCCTCGTAGCCGTACGCGAGGTCCTCGGCGGCCCGGACGATCCACTTGAACCCGGTGAGGCTCTGCGCGTACGGCATGCCGCGCGCCGCGCACAGCGCACGCAGCAGTGACGACGACACGATCGTGGTGGCGTACGTCCCGGGGATGCCCTGGCGTTGGAGGTGGTCGGCCAGCAGGGCGCCCAGTTCGTCGCCGCGCAGCGGGCGCCAGGTGCCGTCCGCGCCCGGCAGCGCGATGGCGCACCGGTCGGCGTCCGGGTCGTTGGCGATCGCGAGGTCCGCACCGGTGTCGGTGGCGAGCGCCAGCAGCAGGTCCATCGCCCCGGGCTCCTCCGGGTTGGGGAACGCCACGGTGGGGAACGCTGGGTCCGGCTCCGCCTGCTCGGCGACCACGGCCGGGGCGGCGAACCCGGCCCGGGTGAACGCGGCGGCCAGCACGGCGCCGCCCACCCCGTGCAGCGGCGTGTACGCCACCCGCAGCTCGCGCGGGCCGGGGGCCAGCACGGCGGCGGCGCTGTCCACGTACCCCTGCACCACCGCCTCGGTCAGCACGGTGCCGGGCTCGCCCAGCGGCACCTCGGTGAGCGACCCCACGGCCTGGATGGCGGCCTCGATCTCCGCGTCGGCCGGGGGCACGATCTGCGCTCCCGCACCGGCCGGGCCGCCCAGCGCCGCACCCAGATACACCTTGTAGCCGTTGTCCTGCGGCGGGTTGTGGCTGGCCGTGACCATCACCCCGGCGACCGCCCCGAACTCGCGTACCGCCCAGGCCAGCACCGGGGTGGGCAGCGGGCGGGGCAGCACCAGCGCCTCCCGGCCCGCGCCCGTGGCCACCCGGGCGGTCTGTTCCGCGAACGCCTTCGAGCCGTGCCGGGCGTCGTACCCGATCACCAGCGGGCCGGTGCCGCCCTGGGCGGCCAGCCAGCCGACCAGCCCGGCGGCGGCGCGGGTGACGACGGCGAGGTTCATTCCGTTCGGCCCGGCGCGCAGCTGGCCGCGCAGCCCGGCCGTGCCGAACGTGAGCGGCCCGGCGAACCGGTCGGCCAGCTCGTCCGCGCTGGCGGGCAGCCGCTCCAGCAGGGCGGTCAGCTCGGCACGGGTCGCGGGGTCGGGGTCGTCGGCGAGCCAGGCGGTGGCCCGGGCACGGAGATCGTCAGAAGCCATGCTCAGTGGATAGCACGCCTCACGCGTTCGCGATCGCGAACGTCCTCGCCATCTCCTCGAAGATCGGCATGCTCTCCGCGAACCGGGCGTCGGTCGTGGTCAGGTAGAAGGAGTACATCCGCCCGTCGCGGGTGATCTCCCGCCAGACGCCGTGCCGCATCTCGGCGCCGCTGCCGCAGGTGTACTCCAACTGCGCGCCGGCCCCTCCGGCCACCTCGACGTCCGAGACACTGACCCGCCGGTACGGTTCCGGGCAGTTCTTGGACTTCTGCAGCGTGTTCTCGGCGATCTTCTCGGCGAACCGGCGGGGCTCCGCGTCGCCCTTCTCGACCACGATGCGGACCTTGCGGGTGTCGTCCTGCGGGTCGACGTAGTCCACCCAGACCCCGGAGGCGCTCCGGGTCCAGGCCTTCGGGACCTTCACGGTGACGCCCTTGCCGCGGTGATCCTGGGTCTCGAACGCCGCCGGTGCGGGCTTCACGGCCGCCTGCTGTGGCGTACGGGGCTGCGGGTCCTTGCCGCCCGTGAACACCAGCACCACCGCCAGCACGAGCAGGACGGCGACGCCGCCCGCCGTGGCGAGCTGGATGTTGCGGGGCCAGCCGCGCACCGTGGTGACGGCCCGCTCCGTGCCCGAGCGTACGGTCCGGCTCACGGTGGCCAGCGCGGCCCGGCGCCGGGCGCCCGGGCTCATCACGACCGTGCCGCCGGGCAGCGGCTCGCGCGCCGCGCGGGCACCGTCCCAGGCGCGGCGCGGCGGGATGAGGCTGGTCGGGTCTGCGGCGCTGCCGCCGGGCGGCAGCATGCTGGTCCGCTCGCTGTCGCCGCCGGGCGGGAAAAGGCCGGTCCGGCCGGCGTTCGGCGGTAGCAGGCTGGTCCGGTCGCCGTTCGGCGGTAGCAGGCTGGTCCGGTCGCCGTTCGGCGGTAGCACGCTGGTCCGGTCGCCGTTGGCGGCCGGGGCGGGGAACGCGCCGGTGGGTGGGCCGGAGATGGGGATCGTGGCGTCGGGCCCGGCGGGAGTCTCGGGGGCGCGCCGCCGGCCGCCGCCCTGGCGCAGCTTGGCGAGGTGCCCGGTCAGCGACTCACCCGGGGCCAGCATGGCCCGGCCGCCGATCTGCCCGCTCGGCTTCGCGGGCGGCACGGGCTGGGTCGCGGCGGCGTCCGGGCGCTGGGCCGGGACCACCGAGTACGGGTCCGTCATGAGATGTGGCGGCGACTTGCTGGCCAGGGGGCCCGCCAGCTGCTGGCGCAGCATCGTCCGGGCGGTCTGCACGTCGAAACGCCGCGCCGGGTCCTTCTCCAGCAGGCCCATCAGCACCGGAGCGAGGGAACCGGCGCGCTGGGTCGGGGCGGGCGGGTCCTCGACCACGGCGTGCATGGTCTCGATGGGGTCGCCCTTGTCGAACGGCGGGCGTCCCTCGACCGCGGTGTACAGCGTCACGCCGAGCGAGAACAGGTCGCTGGGCGGGCCGAAGTCCTGGCCCATGGCGCGCTCGGGCGAGATGAAGTGCGGCGAGCCCAGCACCATGCCGGGCGTGGTGAGCTGCACGTCGGTGGGCATCCGGGCGACGCCGAAGTCGGTGAGCACACAGCGTCCGTCGGAGCAGATCAGCACGTTGGCGGGCTTCACGTCGCGGTGCAGCACGCCGTGCGCGTGGGCCACCTCCAGCGCCCCGAGCAGCGCGATGCCGATCTTGGCGACCACGCGTGGCGCCACGGGGCCGTCCTCGATGACCATGTCCGCCAGGCTGCGGGCGTCCAGCAGCTCCATGACGATCCACGGGCGGTCGTTCTCGTGCACGACGTCGTACACCTGGACGACCGCCGGGTGCTGCAGCGCGGCGGCGGCGCGGGCCTCGCGCATGGTCCGCTCGAACATCGAGTCCCGATCGCTCGGAGCCAGGCCCGGCGGGAGGACGACCTCCTTGATGGCCACGTCGCGGCGCAACAGCGTGTCGGCGGCGCGCCAGACCGTACCCATGCCGCCGTGACCGACCGCGGCGCGCAGGGTGTAGCGCCCGCCGATGAGCGTGCCCGGCGCCGCGCGTCCGCTGGTCGGAGTGGTGTCACCACCGCTCCACGTCGGAATCTGAGTCACTGAGATTGCCACCGAGGGGATGTAGGGGCCGGGGACCAACGACGCTATCTTGCCGGTTCCCACCCCCTTTGTGAAAGTCGCTGGGCCCGTGTTCCGAGGAACTTGACTCCTGGTAGCGACCTGAGCGCCGTCCGTCCGTGGGTTTGTCCACAGGTGGGCCGAGACCACGCCCCCGTCCCCTGAACGAAGTCTTAGGATCCCGGTTGTGAACGCAGAATCCGGGTTCGAGATCAAGCCGGTCTACGACCGCGAGGACGTGCCGCCGGGGACCGAGGCGCGGATCGGCGAGCCCGGGCGCTATCCGTATACCCGCGGGGTGTATCCGACGATGTACACCTCGCGCCCCTGGACCATGCGGCAGTACGCCGGTTTCGGCACCGCCGCGGAGTCCAACGCCCGCTACCACCAGCTGCTGGCCGCGGGCACGATGGGCCTGTCCGTGGCGTTCGACCTGCCCACCCAGATGGGCTACGACTCGGACGAGCCGATCGCGCACGGCGAGGTGGGCAAGGTCGGGGTGGCCATCGACTCGATCGACGACATGCGGCGACTGTTCCACGACATCCCGCTGGGCAAGGTCTCGACGTCGATGACGATCAACGCGCCCGGCTCGGTGCTGCTGCTGCTCTACCAACTGGTCGCCGAGGAGCAGGGCGTGCCCGGCACGGCGCTGCAGGGCACGATCCAGAACGACATCCTCAAGGAGTACATCGCCCGCGGCACGTACATCTTCCCGCCCAAGCCGTCGCTGCGGCTGGTGGCGGACACGTTCGCGTACTGCCGGGCCGAGATTCCGAAGTGGAACACCATCTCCATCTCCGGCTACCACATGGCCGAGGCGGGTGCGTCGCCCGCGCAGGAGATCGCGTTCACCCTGGCCAACGGCGTGGAATACGTACGCGCCGCGATGGCCGCCGGGCTCGCCGTGGACGACTTCGCCCCGCGCCTGTCGTTCTTCTTCGTCGCCCGCACCACGCTGCTGGAGGAGATCGCGAAGTTCCGGGCCGCCCGGCGCATGTGGGCGCGGATCATGCGGGACGAGTTCGGAGCGAAGGACCCCAAGTCGCTCATGCTGCGCTTCCACACCCAGACCGCCGGGGTGCAGCTCACCGCCCAGCAGCCCGAGGTCAACCTGGTCCGGGTGGCGATCCAGGCGCTCGGCGCGGTCGCGGGCGGCACCCAGTCGCTGCACACCAACGGGTATGACGAGGCGATCGCCCTGCCCACGGAGAAGGCGGCCCGGCTGGCGCTGCGTACCCAGCAGGTGCTCGCGTACGAGAGCGGGCTGACCGGCACGGTGGACCCGTTCGCCGGCTCGTACGCCATCGAGGCGCTCACCGACGAGGTCGAGGCCGCCGCGACGACGCTGATGGAGCGGGTCTTCGCGCACGGCTCGGCGGTGGAGGCGATCGAACAGGGCTTCCAGAAGCGCGAGATCGAGACGTCCGCGTACCGGATCGCCAACGAGATCGACTCCGGCGAGCGGGTGGTGGTCGGCGTCAACCGGTTCACCCTCGACGAGGAGGAGCATTACGAGCCGCTGCGCGTCGACCCGGCCATCGAGGCGGGCCAGGTGGCGCGGCTGGCCGAGCTGCGCGCCCAGCGCGACACCGCCGCCGTGGAGGCGGCGCTGGCCGACCTGCAGAAGGCCGCCGGCGGGACGGACAACGTGCTGCGGCCCATGCGGGAGGCCTTGCGCCTGCGTGCCACCGTGGGGGAGGTCTGCCACACGCTGCGGGGGGTGTGGGGGACGTACCACCCGGTTGAGCGCTTCTGACGCCGAGCGCCGAATCGGACTCCTGGTGTGCCAACCGGAAACATGATCGGGTCACGCTGGGTCGAGATTTGAACCGCGTCACCTCCGCGAGACGTTACCCGTTGTAGGAGGTGGTGGGTCGATGGCTGCGTTGATAGACACCGCTCTTATCAGGGCTTTCGTGACGGTACGCGTTCCGGTCACCACGGGAATGACGTTGCACAGCGTCACCACAATCGGTCTAGGCTGTCGCACGTTGCGGAAACCCGACCAAACCTCGAGAGCGATAGAGAATCCGACATGACGAGTGCGCTCACGGTGCCCGGGGGCACCACGACGCCCACGGAGCCGATGTCGCCCGCCTGGCCGTCCCCGCCGCCGGGCGCCGACCCCCTTCCCGGGCAGCTCGACCGCTGGCTGGCCGCCCGCGGTGCGGAGCTGGTGGCGATCCGCCGGCACATCCACGCCCACCCCGAGCCGTCGCACGCCGAATTCGAGACGGCCGCCCTGGTGGCCCGCGAGCTGGCCGTCGCCGGGCTCTCCCCGCGCCTGCTGCCCAAGGGCAACGGGGTCATCTGCGACATCGGCAGCGGCGACCGGGTCATCGCCTTCCGCGCCGACCTGGACGCGCTGCCGCTGCACGACGTCAAGGACGTGCCGTACCGGTCCACGGTCGCGAACGTGGCGCATGCCTGCGGCCACGATGTGCACACCACCGTCCTGCTCGGCCTCGGGCTGGCGCTGGCCAAGTTGGAGGAGCAGGGCGAACTGCCCGGCCGGATCCGGCTGCTGTTCCAGCCCGCCGAGGAGTCGGTCCCCTCGGGCGCGCCCGAGGTGATCGCCGCGGGCGGGCTCAAGGACGTCGCGGCCATCTACGCGCTGCACTGCTACCCGCAGCTACCCGCCGGACTGGTGGGGGTGCGCTCCGGCCCGTTCACCGCGGCGGCCGACACGGTCACCGTCACCCTGACCGGGCCGGGCGGCCACACCGCCCGCCCGCACCTGACCGCCGACCTGGTGCACGCGCTGGGCCGGGTCATCGTCGACGTGCCGTCGCTGCTCGGCCGCCGGGTCGACCCCCGCGCCGGGGTGTCCATGGTGTGGGGGGCGGTGCACGCCGGGGAGGCGTTCAACGCCATCCCCGACGAGGGCCACGTACGCGGCACGGTCCGCATCCTCAACCGCGACGCCTGGCGCGAGGCGCCCGAGCTCATCACCCAGTTGATCCGCGACGTGGTCGCCGCCACCGGCGCCGAGGCCGACATCCGGTACGAGCGCGGCGTGCCGCCGGTCATCAACGACCGGATGGCCGCCGCCGTCATCGCGGGTGCGGCCGGGGCGGCCCTGGGTGCCGACCACGTCGTCGAGGCCGAACTGAGCATGGGCGGCGAGGACTTCTCGTTCTACCTGGAACACGTCCCGGGCGCGATGATCCGCCTCGGCACCGGCATCCCGGGCGACAAGGTCCGCCACGACCTGCACCAGGCCGACTTCGACGTCGACGAGCGGTGCATCGGATACGGCGTACGCGTGCTGGCCCACACCGCCCTCGCCGCCCTGGCCACCGGCGCCTTCTGACCCCGGCCCCGGCCCGATGGGGTCGTGGACGGAGTCGTCGGGCGCCGGGCGGCCTACTGTGGACTGTCCGTCGGCTGCGGCGCTGCGGGCGGCGCTGCGGGCGGCGCGGCGGGCGGCGCGGCGGGCGGCGCTGCCGCCCCGGCCTTCCCACGGGCGTAGCGGCGGATCAGCCAGAAGAGTCCGTAGGCGGGGATGCCCAGGGCCAGCAGCCACGGCAGCAGCGCACCCAGCACGGTGAGCAGCACGGAAAGCGATGCCACCAGCGCGTTCCAGCCACCCTTGAGGCCCGCGAGGAATCCGGGCGGACCATCCGGCTCATCCTCGACGGCGGCCTCCGGGCCGAGCAGATCCACGGTGATGGTGGACAGTGCCGTGAGGTCGGCTAGGCGGCGCTTCTTGGCCTGCAGCGACGCCAGGTCCGCCTGCCGGGTGCTGACCTCGTTCTCCAGCATGACCAGTTCGTTCAGCGTCTTGGCCTGGGCCAGCAGGCGGCGCCCACTGTCCACTCTGGCCTGCTGCGTGGCGATCCGCGCGTCGAGGTCGACGACCGCCTCGGTCACGTCCTCGGTGTTCGTGGTGCGCTGCTGCTCCTTGCCCAGCCCGGCGATCTGGTCGATCACGGTGCCGAACTTCCCCGAGGGCACCCGCAGGGTCAGCGTGCCGTGGTCCCCGCCGCTGCCGTCGGCACCGCTGCTGCGGTTGTCACCGCCGACGAAGCCGCCCGAACCGGTAGCGAACCCGGCCACCTGCGCGGCCGAGGCGTTCACGTTCTTCACCCGTACGGTGATCGAGCCGGTGTAGATGATCGACCGCTGGTCGACCGCGAGGTTGGGTGCCTGGGCGCCCGGCTGCCCCTTGCCCTGGGCCTGGGCCTGGGCTAGGGCTTGGGCTTGGTCCTGGGCCTGGGTCACGCCCCCCTCGGCCTGGCGCTCGGCCGGTGCGCCAGCAGGCCCGGCCGCCGCGGGCCCGGGCGCGCCCGTGGTCGAGACGGACTTGTCCGACGAGCCACCGCTGCATCCGGCCAGCGCCAGCGTCGCGATCAGGGCCGTGGCGCCCAGCAGCCGGGCGTTATGTAGGTGTCGCATTCCCATGGTTCCTCCATCCCCGCAAGGTCTGCACCCTCGGACGTGCGGCGGGCGTGGTCCGGTTCCGGCAGACTGCGATTCGACGAGTAACGAATCGGCTGCGGAGGGATCCCGTGCGCGTCACGAAGCTCACCCACTCCTGCCTGCGCATCACCAGCGGCGACACGGTGCTGGTGGTCGACCCGGGCAAGTTCAGCGAAAAGACGGCGTTGACCGGGGCGGACGCCGTCCTGGTCACCCACGAACACTTCGACCACCTCGACGTGGACGCGCTCGCGGCGGCGGTCGCCGCCAAACCGGACCTACGGGTGTACGCCCACGCGGACGTGCTGCCGCTGCTGTCCGGTCTGGCCGACGCGGTCACGGCCGTGGCAGAGGGCCAGGAGTTCGACGCGGCCGGCTTCACCGTGCGCGCGTACGGCGGCAGGCACGCGGTCATCCATCCGGACATCCCGCGGATCGCGAACCTGGGCTACCTCATCGCCGACGGCCAGGACACGGTGTACCACCCGGGCGACTCGTTCACGGTGCCGGACGAGCCGGTGGAGACCCTGTTCGTGCCGCTGAACGCCCCGTGGATGAAGCTCAGCGAGGCCATCGACTTCGCCCGCGCGGTCAAGCCCCGCCGGGCGTACGCGCTGCACGACCTGCTGCTCACCGAGCTGGGCGCGACGATCAGCAACGGGCACCTGGAACGGCTGTCCGGCACCGAGTACGCCCAGCTTCCGCCCGGCACGACCGTCGGCTGACCGTGCCCGGGGATCACGCCGCCGACATCGTGCGGCGGCTCTACGAGGCGCCGCCGGACGGGTTCGTCGCGGCCCGTACGGCGGCGGTCGCCGCGGCGCGCCAGGCGGGCGACCGGGAGGCGGCGAAACGGTACGCGGCGCTGCGCAAGCCGACCGTCGCCGCGTGGCTGGTGAACCTGCTGGCGTTGCGCCGCCCCGACCTGGTCGACGAGCTGGTCGAGCTGTCCGCCGCCCTGCGCTCCGCCCAGCGCGACCTGCACGGCGACCAGCTCCGCGAGCTGTCCACCCAGCGCCGCCGGATGGTGTCGGCGCTGGTTTCGGTGGCCCGGGACCTGGCGCTGGCCCAGGACCCGGCGCTGTCGGGCGCCAAACTGCCGCTGGCCGAAGTGGAGACGACGCTGACCGCGGCCCTGTCCGAGCCGGAGATCGCCGCGCAGGTGCGCTCGGGGCGGCTGGTGCGCGCCGCCACGTACGCGGGCTTCGGGGAGGTTCCCCGCCCGCGCCTGCGGCTGATCACCGCGGACGACCTGCCGGAAGCCCCCGAGGACAGCGCGGAGGACAGCGCTCCGGAAGACGGCGAGGTGGAGGACGGCGCCGCCGCGGCGGCCGACGCCCAGCGACGGCGGGACCTGACGCGGGAGCTGACGGCGGCGCAGGCGGCGGAACGCCAGGCGCACGCGGCACTCGAACGGGCGGCGGCCGCGGAACGTGACGCAGTTCATGCCCTGGAGCGGATCGAGGCGGAGCTGGCCGAGCTGGACCGGCGGCGCGCTGCGGCCCAGGCTGAGGTTTCCGGCCGCACGCTGGCCCGACGCTCCGCCGAGCGGGACACGGCCGCAGCGCGCCGCCGGGTCGGCGACGCGCAGGCGGCGATCGAGGATCTCGAACTTCGCGGGCCTGAATGAACGACCATTTTCCAGAACCGGTCACGCGGAGCACAATCGGGCACGTGACTCCGGAACAGGCAGCCGCCACGGCCAGACCGGGACTCGCGGGGCTCGTGGGTGCGTTCGCCGAATCACCGCGTACGCTGCGCCGCGCGCGGCTGCTCGGACTGTCCGGGTGGGCGTACCACGTGTCCGCGCGGGCGGGGGCGCTCGGGGACGTCAAGCCGGAGACCGCGGCAGCGGCGATCGGCTTCATCGCGCCCGAGGCGGTGACCGACGGCTGGGAGGCGGCCGCCAAGACGACCGAGCCGCACGAGGTCGCCACCTGGCACCTGCACGAGCTGTGCAGGTGGGGGGTGGAGGAGCTCGGCGAGTTCGCGCGGCTGGGCCGCCTGCTCACGCTGAGCCGGCGGGTGGTGGACGCGGCCGACGCGGCGGGGCTGCCGTTGTTCGCCGCGTGGCGGGCGATGCCGGTGCCGGACACCTCGCCGGGCGCGCAGACCGCGGTGGCGCTGCACCTGCTGCACGAGCACCGGTTGAGCGTGCAGGGGGTGGCGGTCCGGGCCAGTGGTCTCACCCCGCTGCAGGCGATCATCGCGGGGCCCGAGGGGGAGACGGGGGCCGTGGCGTTCGGGTGGCAGCCGCCGTACCCGGCGGCCGGGCCGATCGTGCGGCGGCTGATGTGGGCCGAGTCGGTGGCGGACGCGCTCGCCGGGCAGGCGTACGCCGAGCTGGATCTCGCCGAGCGGATCGAGCTGATCGGGCTGCTGGAGTCGTCGCAGCAGGCCCTGGCCAGGTAGATAAACCGGTTGGCACGGCGGCGCCGCCGTGGTCCGATGCGCCGGTGAACGAGTTTCCCGAGGGCTGGACGACGCGCCGGCCGACCCTGGACGACATCCCCGCGCTGCTGGCGCTGGTGCACGCCAGCGACCTCGCGGCCATCGGCGAACCCGATTTCACCGCCGAGGAGGTCCGGGAGGCGCTGACCGCCCCGCACACCGACATGGCCCGCGACTGCTGGGTGGCGCTCGACGCGGCCGGGCAGCTCGTGGGCTGGGCGTACCCGCACAACAACACCGGCGGCGAGCGCGACTTCGTCGAGGTGTACGTCTGGCCGGACCGCGGTGAGCCCGCGCTGCGCCCGTTGCTGGAGCTGATGCTGGGCCGGGTCGCCGAGCGGGCCCGCGACTTCGGGTACGACCCGATGACGGTGCGCGCGGGCGCCATCGCGACGGAGAAGGCCTGGGTCGCGACCCTGGAGGCCGCCGGTTTCACGTTCCTCAAGCGGAACGCCCGGATGACCATCGCGCTGGACGGCACCGAGCGCGTGGTGCCGGAGCCACCGGCCGGGGTGACGGTGCGTCCGGTGCGCCCGGACGACGACGCGGAGATGCGCCGGTTCCACGCGACGATCGAGGAGGCGTTCGGGGACACCGACCACCCGGCGACCGATTACGAGACCTGGCGGGCCCAGGTGACGGCCGCGAGCAGCGTCGCGTACGACGAGTGGTTCGTGGGCGAGGTCGACGGGCAGTGGGCCGGGGTGTTGCAGAGCTCCGATCAGGGCGCCGAGGACAACGGCGGGTGGGTCAAGAACCTCGCGGTGCTCGGGCCGTACCGGCGGCGGGGGGTGGGTGCGGCGCTGCTGCGCCGCGCTTTCGCCGTGTACGGCGCGAAGGGCCGCGTCGAGGCAGGGCTGGGCGTGGATCTGGCCAACCCGACCCAGGCCGCGCGGCTCTACTACGCCGTCGGCATGCGCCCCCTGTACGAGGCCGACGTCTACCAGCGCACCGTGGCCGCGGCGTGAAGAGTTCGGGTTCGCAGCTGACCCGAACCCTTCAAGATCGGTGAGGGGTTTGCGTCAGGCGTCGGGAGAGGCGGTGCGGGTGGGGCGGGAGCGCAGGTCGGCGACGTAGTCGTCGGGGGCGCCCGCCTTCTCGGCCGCGTTGGCGATCTCGGAGAGGTACCAGGCGGTCGGCATGCCGCCCTCGTAGCCCGCGAACACGTACACCCAGGCGCTGACGTCGCCCTCCAGCGTCGAGACCCGCAGGGTGACCTTCTGGTACGCCCCGGCGGTGACGCCCTCGACCTCGTCGAGTTGCGCCGCGTCCCACTGGTGCACGTCGTAGAGGGCGACGAACACCCGGTCGCCGGGCGACTCGACAATCGTGGTGACCGCGCCCTCCCAGCCCATGTCCCCCTCACCCGCGAAGGTCAGGCGCCAGCCTTCTATCCACCCCACGCCGACCATCGGCGAGTGCGGGCAGTAGGCCCGCATGCGGGCGGGGTCGAGGTTTGAGCCGTACGCGGCGTAATGACGCACGGCGATGACGATAGCCCGCTGCGCCGGTAGGGGAGAATACGAAGGTGCGTAACGGCACGTCGGGGTGAGTTTTGCGAGGATTGGAGTGCTGTGAGCCGGATTGTCATCATTGGTGGGGGCCCCGGTGGCTACGAGGCCGCCCTGGTCGCCGCCCAGCTCGACGCGGACGTCACGCTCGTCGAGGCCGATGGTGCCGGTGGGGCCTGCGTGCTCTCCGACTGCGTACCGTCGAAGACCTTCATCGCCAGCTCCGAGGTGGTCACCGGATACCGGCACAACGAGCGGTTCGGGGTCCGCTCCGCCGGGCTGGAAGGCGTCACGGTCGACGCGAAGGCGGTCAACGAGCGGGTCAAGAGCCTCGCCCTGGCCCAGTCCGGCGACATTCAGGCCAAGCTCATCAAGGCCGGGGTGGACGTGGTCACCGGCCGGGCCCGGCTCGGCGAGGACACCCTCGGCCACACCCACCAGGTGCTCATCACCCCCGCGGGCGGCCAACCGTACGCGGTCGACGCCGCGACCGTGCTGATCGCCACCGGGGCCACCCCGCGGGTGCTGCGCACCGCCGTGCCCGACGGCGAGCGCATCCTCGACTGGCGCCAGCTGTACGACCTCACCGAGCTGCCGGAACACCTGATCGTGATCGGCTCCGGCGTCACCGGCGCCGAGTTCGCCAGCGCCTACCTGGCCATGGGCGTACGGGTGACCCTGGTCTCCAGCCGGGAGCGGGTCATGCCGCACGAGGACGCCGACGCCGCCATGGCGATCGAGCGGGTCTTCCGCGAGCGCGGCATGACCATCCTCAACCAGTCCCGCGCCGACGCGGTCGTCAACACCGGCTCCGGGGTACGGGTGACGCTGGCGGACGGCCGTACCGTCGAGGGTTCACACGCCCTCATGGCGGTCGGCGCCGTTCCCAACACCGCCGACCTCGGCCTGCGCGAGTACGGCGTCGACGTCGCCGACGGCGGCTACGTCACCGTGGACCGGGTGTCGCGGACCAACGTGCCCGGCATCTACGCGGCGGGCGACTGCACCGGGGTGCTGCCGCTGGCCAGCGTCGCCGCGATGCAGGGCCGGATCGCGATCTGGCACGCGATGGGTGAGGCGGTCGCGCCGCTGCGCCTGCGTACCGTCTCCGCGAACGTCTTCACCGACCCGGAGCTGGCCACGGTCGGGGTCTCGCAGAACGACGTGGACGCCGGCAAGGTGCCCGCCCGCCAGGTGATGCTGCCGCTGACCGGCAACGCGCGGGCGAAGATGGCCGGGCTGCGCGACGGCTTCGTGAAGCTGTTCTGCCGCCCCGCCACCGGTCAGATCGTCGGCGGGGTGGTGGTGGCGCCCAAGGCCAGCGAGCTGATCCTGCCGATCACGATGGCGATCGAGAACAACCTCACCGTGGACCAACTGGCCCACACGATCACCATCTACCCGTCGTTGTCCGGCTCGATCGCCGAGGCGGCCCGCCAGCTGATGCAGCACGAACTGCAGTAGCTTCCGGCCGGATGAGCGCAGGGGCTGAGCGCCGGTCAGCGCACCCGGGCTCGGCGCTTCGGCGGCGCTGGCGGGTCGTCGGTGGGCACCGGACGCTGGTTGCTCTCCGGACCGCTGCCGTGGGATTCGCCGCCGGCGATGTCTCCGGCGGCTGCCCGGTGCGGGCCGGTGCCGGGTCCGTTGACGTCTGCGGCGGCTTCGTCGGCTGTCGGGCCGTCGAAGTCGTCGGTGTCGCGGCCGCCGAACACGGCGAGGACCCAGCCTGCCGTACCGAAGATCACCGCGGCGGTGGCGGCCACCGCGAACAGCCGCCACGCCGACTGGGTCACGGCGGTGCCGCCGACGTGCCCGACCAGGCCGCCGTACGTGGCCCAGCCGATCGCGGCCGCCCCGTCATAGGCGACGAACAACCTGATCGGGTATCCGGTACGACCGGCGTGGTAGCCCGCGGCCATCCGCCCGCCCGGCACGAACCGGCACAGCAGCAGCACGAGCGGGCCGGGCCGGCGCAGGCCCCGGGTGAACCGGGCGGCCGCCCGGCGGGTCCGGGACACACCCAGGACCCCGTCGTGGCGCGGGGCGCACCGGCGGCGCAGGGCGGCCAGCCGGTCACCGACCCGGCCGCCGCCCGCCGTACGGCCGAGCACGAAGGCGATCGAGTCGCCGGTGAACATCCCCAGCGCGCCGACCGCGATGACCAGGGGCAGGCTGAGATTGCCGTACACGGTGAGGGCGCCCGAGGTGATCATGATGGCCTGAATCGGGACGACCGGCACCATGGCGTCGACGGCGAGGAACGCGAAGAGCGCAAGGTAGGCCCACGCCGGCGTCGCCACAGCGGTCAACAGATCGGTCATGCGGTCGGCCACCTCGGGGCTCACGGGCTCATGGCGTCTGAGCAGTACGTCTCAGGGCAACACACCGTCTCAGTGCAGTACATCGGGGATACCCGCGAGAGAGCGTGCTGATCTCAGCATGCGCTCAGGTCGGACCGGTCCACCCCGTGATGCCGGACACGGTACGTTGTCGACCTGGCCTGAGTGGGTAGGTTTCGTCCCGATGTCGGGCGGTTCGAGCCTGATGGGCAGTCGGTTTGCCGATACGTGATCGTCCCGGTGGCGCGTACGGTTGATGCGTTCGCGACGCCGGGTCCCCGTTGTCGGCGTGGCGGGCGGCGCGCGCCCGTATCCGGCGCGTCCGGGTATGCGGCGCCCACGGGCCGTCGGTAGGTCCCGTACCGGCGGCCCGCCCATCCGGGTCCTGGTCAGTCATCCCGGCCGCCTGCGCGTTCGCCGAGGACACAAGCTCCCGGAAGCCCGGACGAACCCCATGACGAGGAAATCCCGGCGCTGAAGGTGGATGCGGCACCAACCGCAGCTCACGAGTCGCCCGCCTAACCGGTTCGTCTTCGTTCGGCAGGGTCGGTCGGTTGCTGTACGGAACTCTGTCCCGTCGTCGAGCCTTCACCAGCCTCGTCGCATGACATCTCCTTCCGACCCGTAGGGCGCGACCGTGCCTGTCGGCCGTTGCGGATTGTTGGTCAACCGCGTACACCTGCGCAGCTCACGCCACTCCCCACTGGCGCGGATTGCAGCCGGGATCGTCCGTTGCCGACGACCGCGTGAGCAGTCCGTGAGCAGTTGCTTGAGCGGTATGCAAGTTCTGATTCGTGGCCCAAGCCCGCAGCGACGCGCCTGCCGCCCACAGCGTTCCGCCTGTGGCCTTTCCCACCTTCTGGTCGGGTATCCGGCGGTACTGTGTCAGTGATTTCCGAGAGCTTGAGCGGGTGTCGGCGGAGGGATCGGCGTGTTCGACCAAGCTCTGACCTCGCGCATGTTGGTCCCGGTGGCCGCGGTGACGGTCACCGTCCTCGCCGTCGTGGCACTCATGACGGCGCCGGGTTCCCTGTTCTTCGGCATGGTCGGGGTCGGACCGTGTCTGGCGGCGGGGTCGGCCCGGCCCCGGGCGGTAGCCGCCGTCGGTGGCTACGCGCTGGTGCTGGCAATGCTGGTGTCTTGGGTGCAGGGCCTGTGGTTCACCGCTCCTCAACTGCAGCGGCTGGTACTCATCGTGGTCATGACGGGGCTGTGCGTCGGTCTGGCGCACAGCCTGCGGGTCGCCGAGGACCGGGCGGCGGCGAGCCGTGGGAGGCTGCTGGAGATCTTCCGCTCGTCGCAGGACGCGATCGTCACCACCGCGCTGGACGGCACGATCACGGAGTGGAGCCCGGGCGCGGAGCACATCTACGGCTACACCGCCAAGGAGATGATCGGCCGCAGCATCACCACCCTGGCGATGCCCGGGCGTGGCCCACACATGCTGGAGGCGCTCGGGCGGCTGGGCCGCGGCGAGCGAGTCGACAACTTCGAAACCCGGCGGGTCCGCAAGGACGGCACCCACGTGGATGTCTCGGTGAACGTCGGGCCGTTGCGCGACCACACCGGGGCGATCGTGGGAGTCTGCGGAACGCACCAGGACATCACCGCGAGAAAGAAAGGTGCAGGCGCGGGAGCGGTTGTTGCGGGAACGGTCGGCCCAGGCCGAGCGGCTGGAGAGCCTGGGTCGGCTCGCCGGCGGCGTGGCGCACGACTTCAACAACCTGCTAGCGGTCATCCTCAGCGCGGCCGAGCTGGCCAGCGACCCGGCGGCGCGCGAGGCGGAGGTACGGGCCGACCTGGCCCGCGTCCTCGGCGCTGCGGACAGCGCCCGCCAGCTCTGCCGCCAGCTGCTGCTGTTCGCGCGCGGCGAAAGCGTCGACGTCGAAGCAGTGGACCTGAACGCGGTCCTCGTATCGGTTCGCGACCTGCTGGCGTACGTGGTCGGCGAACATGTCAGGTTGGTAACCCGCCCGGCCGCCACGCCACTGCTGATCGAGGCGGAGCGCAGCCGGCTGGAACAGGTGCTGGTCAATCTCGTGGTCAACGCCCGCGACGCCATGCCAGACGGCGGCACTGTGGAGATCGAGGCGAGCACGGCGCGGGTGGAAGACGACCCTGCCTTTCCGGACGTGCGGCCGGGGTGGCACGCGCTGCTCGTGGTGCGGGACACCGGTGCGGGCATGACCAACGAGGTGGCCGAGCACATCTTCGAGCCGTTCTTCACAACCAAGGCCAAAGACAAGGGCACCGGCCTCGGGCTGGCCACCGTGTACGGCATCGTCAAGGAGTTCGGCGGCGGCATCAGCGTCGAGTCGGAGCTCGGCGTCGGCACCACGTTCCGAATGCTGCTGCCGTGTGCCCAGCGCGGCGATCTTGTCGCCGCGCGATGAGGGATCGGCTTGCCGGCTGGTGCCAACCATTGGCGCAGCGCTCGGACGAGGGTCACCCCCGAAACACGACCTAGTCGATGGTGCAGATGGTGGTGCCCGCGGTCACCGTGGCCCCGACCTCGATGGCCAGCCCCGACACCGTGCCCGAACGGTGTGCCTGCAGCGGCTGCTCCATCTTCATCGCCTCGACCACCACGATCACGTCGCCCTCGGACACCGTGTCGCCGTCCTGCGCCGCCACCTTGACGATCGTGCCCTGCATCGGCGCCGTGAGCGCGGCCGCGCCACCGGCGGCCGGGGCCTGCTGGCGGGCGCCGCCCCGGCGAGCCGTCGGACGCGGGGCGCCTGCTGTGGGCGTACCCGAGGAAAGGTTGGCGGGCAGGCGGACCTCGAGCCGCTTGCCGCCCACCTCGACCACGACGGTCTCGCGGGCCGGCGCCTCGGCGCCGGGCGCCGCGTGGGCGACCGGCTCGACTCCGCCCGCCCACTCGGTCTCGATCCACCGCGTGTGCACCGTGAACGGATCGGAGGTGAACGCCTCGTCGCGGACGACGAGCCGGTGGAACGGCAGCACGGTGGCGATGCCCTCGATCACGGTCTCGTCCAGGGCGCGGCGGGCGCGGGCCAGGGCCTCGGCCCGGTCCTCGCCGGTCACGATGATCTTGGCCAGCATGGAGTCGAAGTTGCCGCCGATGACGGTGCCCTCCTCGACGCCCGCGTCCACCCGGACGCCCGGGCCGGAAGGCCAGGTCAGCGCGGTGACCGTGCCGGGTGCCGGGAGGAAGTTGCGGCCCGCGTCCTCGCCGTTGATTCGGAACTCGATCGAGTGGCCGCGCGGCTGCGGGTCGGAGGTGAAGCGCAGCCGCTGACCGGCGGCGATCCGGAACTGCTCGCGCACCAGATCGACGCCCGCGGTCTCCTCGCTGACCGGGTGCTCCACCTGCAGCCGCGTGTTGACCTCCAGGAACGAGATGGTCCCGTCCTGGCCGACCAGATACTCCACGGTGCCGGCGCCGTGGTACCCGGCCTCGCGGCAGATCGCCTTGGCGCTGGAGTGGATCTGCTCGCGCTGCGCGTCGGACAGGAACGGCGCGGGCGCCTCCTCGACGAGCTTCTGATGGCGGCGCTGCAGCGAGCAGTCCCGCGTGCCGACCACGATGACGTTGCCGTGCGTGTCGGCCAGCACCTGCGCCTCGACGTGGCGCGGCCGGTCCAGGTAGCGCTCGACGAAGCACTCGCCGCGCCCGAACGCCGCCACGGCCTCGCGGGTCGCCGACTCGAAGAGCCCGGGGATCTCCTCGATCGTCCGGGCGACCTTGAGGCCGCGCCCGCCGCCCCCGAACGCCGCCTTGATCGCGATGGGCAGCCCGTGCTCGCGCGCGAACGCCACGATCTCGTCCGCGTCGGCCACCGGCTCCGGCGTGCCCGCGACCAGCGGCGCGCCCGCCCGCTGCGCGATGTGCCGCGCGGTGACCTTGTCGCCAAGATCGCGGATGGCCTGCGGGGACGGCCCGATCCAGATCAACCCCGCATCGAGTACGGCCTGAGCGAACTCGGCGTTCTCCGACAGGAAGCCGTAGCCCGGGTGCACCGCGTGGGCGCCGCTGCGCGCCGCGATATCGAGCAGCTTGTCGATGCGCAGATACGTCTCCGCGGCCGTGGTGCCGTCCAAGGCGTACGCCTCGTCGGCGAGCCGTGCGAACGGCGCGTCCCGGTCGGGGTCGGCGTATCCGGCGACACTGGTGAGGCCCGCGTCCTTGCAGGCCCGGATGACACGGACGGCGATCTCGCCGCGATTCGCGATCAGTACCTTGCGCACGTCGCTGAGCCTAGCGTCCCGACACCGGCGCCGGGCTCAGTCAAGTTTGGCTATTACGCTGACAGCGTGTCCGCCACCCGCATGATGATCCTCGGCGTTGTCCAGTGGATGCAGCCGGTGCACGGCTATGACGTGCGGCGTGAGCTGCTGAGCTGGAGCGCCGACAAATGGGCGAACGTGCAGCCCGGGTCGATCTATCACGCCCTGCGCAAGCTCACCGACGAGGGTCTACTGCGGGCGGTGGCGACCGAGCAGGTGGGCGCCCGCCCGGCCCGGACCACGTACGAGGTGACCGAGAAGGGCGCGGGCGAGTTCCAGGCGCTGTTGCGCAACAACTGGTGGCACCTCGCCACGCCGCCGGACCCGTTCCTGGCGGCCTTCTCGTTCCTGCCCGCGCTGCCCCGGGAGGAGGCAGCGGCGGCCCTGCGTAACCGGGCAACCCAGTTGCGGGCGGGGGTGCAGCAGTTGCAGGCTGCGCTGGGGTCCGAATGGGCGGCGAGCAAGCCGGTGTTCGTGGGCTGGATGTGGGAGCTCGCCGTGGACAAGTCCGAGGCGGAGATCGCCTGGTGCGAGCGGGTGGCCAAGCGGATCGAACAGGGGGATCCGTACCTGCCGTCTGAGGCGTCTTTGCCTTCAGGGGAAGTTTCGTCGGTTGAGGCGGCTGGGACGTTTTCGTCTGCCGAGGGCGCTGGGGACTCTGTGCCCGGTGAGGCCACCGGGAGCCTGCCGTCCGGTGAGGTCGGTGAGGTCGGTGAGGCCGGTGAGGCTGCTGGGGTCGGTGGGGCCGGTGAGGTCGCTGGGAAGTCTTCGCCGGATGCGGAGTCCGGGAAGCCTTCTGTGGCGACCGCCACCGGAAAGCCTGGCTGGCCGTCGGCGTGGGTCAGCCGCTGACTATTCAAGTTTGACTAGCCGCATCGGCGGCCCTACGCTGCCCCCTTGGCAGGCGTTCGCCTGCCCCACGACTGGGGGAAGTCAAGTGATCGAGACGCGAGGACTGCGCAAGTCGTTCACGTCCCGGCAGGGACGCGAGAAGAAAACCGTCGAGGCCGTACGCGGCGTCGACCTGACCGTGGCCGAGGGGGAGATCTTCGGCTTCCTGGGCCCCAACGGCGCCGGAAAGACCACGACCCTGCGGATGCTCGCCACCCTGATCGAGCCCGACGGCGGCTCGGCCACCATCGCCGGCGTGGATCTGCTCAAGAACCCGGGCGAGGTGCGCCGCCGCATCGGGTACGTGGCTCAGGGCGGCAGCACCTGGGACGACTCGACCGCCCGCGAGGAACTGGTCCTGCAGGCCCGCCTATACGGCATCTCCCGCTCCGTCGCCACCGAACGGGCCAACCGGGTCCTCAACGCGTTCCAGCTCAGCGAGTACGCCGACCGCAAGTGCAAGACGTACTCCGGTGGTCAGCGCCGCCGGGTCGACATCGCGCTCGGCATCATCCACGAGCCGAAGCTCGTCTTCCTGGACGAGCCCACCACCGGCCTCGACCCGCAGAGCCGCGCCCACATGTGGGATGAGGTGCGGCGCCTGCGCGACGAGGGCATGACGGTCTTCATCACCACGCACTACCTCGACGAGGCCGACGCCCTCTGCGACCGGATCTCCATCATGGACCACGGCCAGATCGTCGCCTCCGGCACGCCCGCCGAGCTCAAACGCGAGATCTCCGGCGACGTGGTGCGCGTCGGCCTCGCCGCGGGCGCGGTCCCCGCCGCCGCGGAGGTACTCGACGTCGCGCCATTCGTGAACAAGCTCGAAACGCAGGACGACGGTCTACGCCTCTACGTCGACGACGGTGCCACCGCCATCCCGCTGGTGCTGCGCGCGCTGGACGCCGCATCGGTGCCGCTCGGCACGATCGAGCTGCACCGTCCCAGCCTCGACGACGTCTTCCTGACCAAGACCGGCCGCTCGCTGCGGGAGGAATGAGCCATGAAGCTGCTGCGTGACACCTCACTCATCTTCCAGCGCCAGATGCAGCTCCTGCTGCGCAACCCGGTCTGGATCTTCGTCGGCGTGTTCCAGCCGGTCATGTACCTGCTGCTGTTCGCCCCGCTGCTCAAGCCCGCACTGCAGGTACGCACCAACGCCGAGGCGTACGAGATCTTCGTCCCCGGACTGCTTGTGCTGCTGGCCATCTTCGGCGGCCTGTTCCAGGGCTTCGGGCTCATCGCCGAACTGCGCGCCGGCATCATCGAACGGTCGCGGGTCACCCCGGTCAGCCGCCTCGCGCTCCTGCTCGGCCGGTCGTTGCGTGACGTGGTGTCGCTGATCGCCCAGGCGGTCATCATCACCCTGCTGGCGTTGCTGTTCGACCTGCGGGTGTTCATTGGCAACCTCCTGCTGGCGTACCTGATGCTCGCGTTGATCTCGCTGATGACCTCGGCCGTCAGCTACGGCGTCGCGCTGAAGGTGAGGAGCGAGGACGCCTTGGCTCCGCTGATGAACACTGTGGCCCAGCCGGTGCTGCTGCTCTCCGGCATCCTGCTCCCGCTGACCTTCGCGCCCGGCTGGCTGCAGGGCGTTGCCGACTGGAATCCCTTCTCCTGGGCCGTCGACGGGACGCGGGCGCTGTTCCGTGGGGACCTGGCCTCGGAGGCGGTCTGGCAGGGGCTGGTCATCATGGCCGTGCTCGCCGCGGCGGCGGTGGCGTGGGCGGCCCGGATGTTCGCCCGCAGCGTCCGCTGAATCTCTCTGCTCGATTCCTGCCGCATTCCGCAGGAACTGCAGGAACTATCTGCTGGACTCGGCAGCAGCGCTTGTGGACTCCGCTTGAGGTGCTGGACTCTGTTGCGGCGGCCCGTGGCCTTTCGGTCGAGGGCCGCCGCACACCTGCGCGCCGCCGTGCCTAGCGGGGTAGCGCTGCCGCGTCGGGTCTGCGGTGCGGGCCGGATGCTCAGGGCAGGCGGCGTGCCATCGTCAGGCCGTCGGCGATCGGCAGGATCACCGCCTCCACCCGCTTGTCCGCGATCACCATGTCGTTGAACGCGGTGATCGCCCGGTCGCTGGTGCTTTGTGGATCGAGCACTCGGCCCGACCACAAGGTGTTGTCGACAAGAAGGACGCCGCCGGGACGCACCCGCGGCACCAGCTCATCCCAATACGTCTGGTAGCTCTCCTTGTCCGCGTCGATGAACACCAGATCCAGGTGCGGCTCGGCCGGCAGCTCGCTCAGCCGCTCAGCCGCCGGCCCGATGCGCAATTCGATCCGGTCGTCGACCCCGGCGCGCTGCCAGTAGCGACGCGCCACACTCGTGAACTCCTCAGAGATGTCGAAGCAGACCAGCTGCCCACCGTCGGCGAGCCCGCGCGCGATCGACAGCGAGGACAGGCCCGTGAACGTGCCCACCTCCACCGCGCGGCGCACCCCCGTCACCGTCGTCAGCATCCGGATGAAGGCCGCCTGCTCGGGCGCCACCTGCATGCCCGCGTTGTCGGGGAGCGCAGCCCGGGTCTCGGCGATGAGCTCGGCGGTGACCTCGTCCGGCGCGGTGCTGTGGTCGAGCAGGTAGGCGTGCAGTTCGGCGGTGAGCGGCAGCGGTTTGAACGTCATGCCTACGACCCTAGGCCGTTCGGGGAAGTGCGGGAGCGCCCTGTGGATAAGGGATGCGCTCAGACGGGGCTGCGCTGCCGGTGGGCTCGGGCAGCGACGGTCGTCAGTCCCGCCACAGCCGGGTGATGGAGACGCCGAAACCCGCCAGCAGGCGGCGCAGCAGCGGTAGGGACAGTCCGATCACGTTGCTCGCGTCGCCCTCGATCCGGTCCACGAACGCGCCGCCACGCCCGTCGATCGTGAACGATCCGGCCACGTGCAGCGGTTCTTCGGTCGTCACGTACGCGTCGATCTCGGCGTCCGAGATGTCCGCGAAGTGCACTATCGTCGTGCCGACCTCCTCGCCTTGCTTGCCTTCCACGAGGTCGGTCAGGTGATGCCCGGTGTACAGAATCCCGGAGCGCCCGCGCATGGCGCGCCAGCGCTGCACCGCCTCGCTCGCGTTCGCCGGTTTGCCCAGGATCTGGCCGTCGAAGGCGAGTACCGAGTCGCAGCCCAACACCAGGGTGCCGGGGTCGCTCGGCAGGCGGGCGGCGACCGTACGTGCCTTCAGGCGGGCCAGGGTCAGGCTGAGGGTGTGCGCGTCGTCCGCCTCGACGGTCGATTCGTCGACGCCGCTGACGATCGTGTCAGCGTCGATGCCGGCAGCCTTCAGCAGGGCGCGGCGGGCAGGACTCGCGGAGGCGAGCACGAGACGGTACGAGGTGTCGGTCTGCACGCCGCAACGCTACAAGCACGCGGGGCAGGGCCGTCTGCCACTCGGCATGCCCAACAGCCTTCCCGCGCCCTCTACCCTTCCGGGCTGACCTGGCTAAAGAGACAGAGAAGACGACACGCTTCGATGAGTTGCGAATGCGTAATGCCTCAGAGGCTCGTCAGAAAGCGGGGACGGCTGGTATGACCGTCGGGTCAGTCTGCTGACATTGATGTCAGTGTATTCCGACCATTAGCTGTAGTAGGTGAGCCCAGACGGTCCGACTGCTTCTCGGCGTCTCAACCCTGTCACTGCGGCGGCCGTGCGGGACCAATGTCTCGGACATTGCTGGAAGGGCTCTGATGCCGCTGCGGCGATCTACTGCCTGCGCCGTCGGACGAGTACAAACGCCGCTAGCCCACCGAGTGCGGCGAGCGCAGCAGCGCAGCTGACGACGAGTGCCGTACTGCGCGCCGGCTGGTTTTCCGGCGATGCGGTTACATTTGTCGACGTGCTGGCTCCGGCCTGCTGGGTATTGTCAACCGGGGCGCTAGGGCTCGGTTCGTCCGTTGGAGTGGGCGCGTCGGTGGAAAGAGCCGCCACGATATCGATGACTCCGTGTCCGTACTCTGGATCTACCCCGGGAGCTCCCTTGTCGGCGGCGGTTGATTCCAGGCGTGCCACAACTTCCCGCGCGCTCAGGGCAGGGTACTTGCTGCGGATGAGCGCGACCGCTCCAGACACGATTGCTGCCGAGTCGGATGTGCCGGTCCCGGTTGCGTACCGATTATTAGTGCTTGTGCTCATGATGTCGGTTCCGGGCGCCATTAGGTCGAGCGCAGGGCCGGTTGCCGAGACTGGGGCCCGCTTTCCGTCGCGATCCACTGCCCCTACTGCCAGAACGCTAGGGACGAAGGCCGGGGATGTGATTCCGTGGGACTCCGGCCGGTTCCCCGCCGAAGCAACGACCACGACGTTTGCCTTTTCAGCAGCCGCTAGCGCAGAGAACAAGTCAGGTGTCGCGCCTCCACCGAGCGAGATATTGATAACGTCTGCGCCATGGGCAATGGCCCATGAAATTGCTGGCCCTAGGCCGCGACTAAACCTGCCGGTGGTAAGAACTCGAATCGGGAGAATCTTTGATTCAGGTGCGATGCCAAGGGCCCCTGATCCATCCTTCCCATGGGCGGCGATGTCCCCAGCCATGGCTGTTCCGTGGCCGTCCACGTCGGTCCGCCCAGATCCCCTCGCATTGGTGAAGTCCTTACCCGAAAGGACACTGCCGGACAAATCGCGATGATCGCTGACGCCTGAATCGATTACGGCGACGGTGACACCGCGCCCAGTACTGATTCGATGAGCCTCAGCAATTCTCAGGTACTGGAGGTGCCATTGCTTGTCGCGAGTATTGTCGGCGAGGGCCGGACTGCCAATGGTGGCGATGCTGGCACTTGCTACCATCGCCGCAGCGGCGGCAAATGTTCGCCGAATCATCCTTTGATGCCGATAGCGGGACCGGGGTTAATAGGCCCTGGGTCTTCCTGGGGCAAAACCACCGGATCAACCCCTTCGTCAGTCGCCCATGGGTTGTCCGGGTCCCACGGAGCCGTGTTTGCATTCTCCGGATGGTCGCTGCGTGATCTTCTTGATTGGCCATACGCGGCTCCGAGCTGTCCGCCTGAGCCAAGTCGGGCCGCAGCGCCAACGCCCGAAACCGATCGGGCTCCGGCGCTCGACTGCGGATTGATGACTCCTCCAATAGGATTGACCCGGCTTGATCCTCCACCCACACGTGTCTGGCCAGACCCGGTGCCAGGCAACTGTCCGATGACGCCGCTGCCGGGCGTTGACCCGATCACGCCACCGGACGGCATTGTGGGGAATCGGCCAGCTTGCGCACCAAGGCTAGGCCTGGGCGGACCGCCGGGAATGGCCGCTCCGCCGGGTATCGACGCGGTTGAAGCACCGGGCGGGACAAGGCCTAAGGGCGAATTTACTGCGGGAGGTAGAATCCCGGGGAGGCCAGGCGTGCCAGGCGGAATTGTATTTGTTGCACCGATCGTTAGGCCCGGAGTGACCGGAGGACTCACGGGTGGGGCTGCCACGAGCTGGGTACCCGACAACGTGGGACCCCCAACCGGATTGATTACTGATCCTGGATTGATTGCAGATACGCCGGGATGGCCCGAAGCTACTGGCGACGTAGTCGCCATATGTGGACGCTGGACTAGGTGGTCCGGAGGAGGCACCGCAGGAGGTGCAGGGACGGGAATCAAGGGTGGCACTGACTGCCCAGAGCCGTTGCCGTCCCCATGGTCGTCACCCTGGCGATTCGCCATCGTGCCAAAGTCGTACAGCTTTGGCTTCTGCAGCTGTGCTTGTGCGCTAATCACGGTGTTGCTCAGCGCGTACATGATGCTTCGTGCCTGATTGTTCAGTTGCTCCTGGTGCTCAGCGGAGACCGGCGGCGCAGTCGGCACTGGCGACGCTTGCGGGCTGGGCGACGGCGAGGGCGTCGGGCTTGAGGATGGCTTTGGCGCGGCTGCTGCGGCATCCCGATCGGCCTGCCACTTGGCGATGCTGGCCTGGTTCGCCATGTACTCCTTGTACAGCGGCTCGATCTTGGTGCGGGCCACGCTGAGGTCGAGGGCGACGGACGAGAACGTCGTGTAATTTGCTGCTGCTGCGGCGTGGGTCTCTGTGAGGTGCTCGATGAGCTCATCCAGCCGGGCGATGTACGCGGCCGAGGCCGGGCTCTTCTCCGGCGGCCATGCGTCGGCGAGGTTGTCCCGGTACAGCCGGACGCGACTGAGATGCTCATTGGTCAGTTCGGACGTGCGCCGCCATCCCTGGACCACCTCGTAGTGCGGCTCGGTGTCCTGGTCGGCGATCGCCTCCCACATCTTCTTGACGTCGTACCCGAACCAGTCCGTGCCGCCGTATCCACCGCCACCGTCAGCGATCAACATCAGGGCAACACCGTCCCGTTCTCAAGCTCCGGTGAGGGCTGGGCGGCGTCAAAGGCCCTGTCCACGTCGTTGACTCGGGCGCGGGAGAAGGCATCCGAACCGCGATACTCGTGGCTGATGGTCTTGGCTGCGTCGGCGAACTGGCCGGTGCCGTCGCGGAAGTTGTAGGTGTTGGAGTACGTCACGCTCTGCACCTCGTGGTGGTGCGTGAGGAACGCCTGGAGTTCCGGGAAGTTCGGGGCCCCCGGCAGCGGGGTGAGCATCGAGGCGGTGACGAGGTCGAGGTGGGGGCCGTAGCCGGAGTCGACCTCCTTGGCCAGCCCGGTGGCAAAGTCTTCCATCGCCTGGATGTCGGCCTCGATGGCGCCGTAGTCGGCCAGCCATGCCGGCGGCCGGTCCTCTTCAGGAATCATGAATCAGCCCTCCCCCGAGAGTGCGAGATCTCTCGGAAGAGTAGTCGGTGACGCGACGTCGTGGGGGGCCGGACGAAACGCAGTGGACGATCGGCGTGACCGTAGCGCAGCGAGAGCTGCTGATCCGTGCTATCGGGGCAAACCGGAATCCCGCCATGAACCGGGCCGGCCCGCCGGGCGGGCGCTGCGCACCCAGGCACTCATGCGCGGCGGGGGCGTCGGGGCGCCCGAGGTCGCCGTCCGGCTGACCAGGGCGCCGACGAGCGCGGCGACCTCCTCGGCGGTCGGCGTACCACGGACGACGCTGAACTTGGTTTCAGGGTCCATCGACGCAGCTTACGACGCCGGTGTGGGCGGACGGTGACACACGTCCCACGGACTGCTGATCAATTAGCTGCGGCTCGACAGCACCGGGTATTTTCTGCGTGATGTCTTCTTCTCCCCCGCTCGTAGTCGCTGACCGTTATCGCCTCGTTGCGCCACTCGGTCAGGGCGGGATGGGTCGTGTCTGGCGTGCGGTCGATGTCGTGCTGCACCGTGACGTGGCCATCAAGGAGCTCGTCCCGCCTCCCGGCCTGACGGTCGACGAGCGGCGGGAGATGCGGGAACGGTCGCTGCGCGAGGCCCGCGCGATCGCCCGGCTCAACAACATCAACGTGGTTCGCGTCTTCGACGTGCTGCGTACGGATGCCGATCCGTGGATCGTCATGGAGTACGTGCCGTCGCGCTCCTTGCAGGACATTCTCGCCAGCGACGGCCCGTTCCCGGCGGTGCGCGCGGCCGAGATGGGTCTCGGCATGCTCAATGCGTTGCGTGCGGCCCACCGGGCGGGCGTGGTGCACCGTGACGTCAAGCCGGGCAACGTGCTGCTCGGCGAGGACGGCCGTGTCGTGCTGACGGACTTCGGCCTGGCCACGGTTCCCGGCGACCCGAATGTCACCCGGACGGGCTTGGTGCTGGGCTCGCCCGCGTACATCGCGCCGGAGCGCGCACGGGACGGCACGGCCGGGCCTGCCGCGGACCTGTGGTCGCTCGGCGCGACGCTGTACGCTGCGGTCGAGGGTCAGTCCCCGTTCGCGCGGTCGTCGGCGATCGCCACCCTGGCGGCACTGGCCACGGAGAATCCGCCGCCCGCCCGCAACGCGGGCCCGCTCAAGCCGGTCCTCAACGGCCTGTTGCGCAAGGATCCGAGCCACCGGATCAACGCCGACGAGGCGGAGCGTCTGCTCCTGCGCGCCACGGGACGCCGGTCGAAGCTGTCGTTCCCGATGAGTCCGACGATGCGGCGGCCCGGGGCCGGCCGGGACCGCTCCGCGCCGTCGTTCGGCCCGCCGGTCGTGCCGGGCACCGGCTTCACGGCGACGGGCTCGGCGCCGGTCGTACCGGGTCCGCGCCCGCCGGTATCCCCGGCCCGCCCACCGATGTCACCGGCGCGCCCCCCGGCTTCGCCCGGCCAGCCCCCGGTTTCCCCGGCGCTGCCACCGGCGTCACCAGGCCGTCCGCCTGTGACACCGGGTCGTGCTCCGGTCACGCCGGCCGCTGACGGGCGCCCGGTCTTCACGCCGGGCAAGGCCACGGTCGGGCGTCGGCAGATGCCCGACACGCCCACCCGCATCGACCAGCCCAAGGCGGCCGGGCCCCGCCTCGACGCCACCCGGGTGGACACCCCGCCGGTCCGCGACGGCGGGCGTCCGGGCCGGACATCATCCGGTACGGCAACGCCACCGCCCCCACCCGCGGGCAGCGCGCCGCCCGGAACGGGTCCCGCCGCCGACGAGACCATTCGCGGGTCCCGTTCCGGCGCAGCGTTGACGGCAGACCAGATCGCGGCCCACCGTCGCCGGGCCGCAGCCCGCATCGAAATGCCTGCGCCACCGCGCCCAGGCGGCGAGACCGCGGTGCCTGCCGCGCCCAGGCCAAGTGGCGCCGAGACAGCAGTGCCGGCTGCGCCCCGGCCGGGCGGCGGCGAGACGGCGGCACCCCCCGCCCCGCCCCGGTCGGCCGGCGGCGAGACGGCGGTACCCACTCCACCCCGACCTGTTGGCGAAATCGAGCCCGTTGGCGACATCGAGCCATCGCCGCCAGCGGACCGGGCGGAGCCTGGCCAGGAGTCAGAGACGGCCGCGCCGCAGGGCGATGCCGGGGCATCCGCCGAGGTCGCGCAGCCCGAGCACGAGGGACAGACCGAGGCGTCCACCCATCAACCGGAGGTGCACTCCGACGCGGCCGATGCGACCGACACCGAGGCCGCCGACGCGATCGAAGCGACCGCCGAGGCCCAGACGGCGAAGGCCGCGACCGCCGGAACCCACCCCGCGACCGCCGGAACCCACCCCGCGACCGCCGGAACCCACCCCGCGACCGCCGGAACCCACCCCGCGACCGCCGGAACCCAGCCCGCGAAAGCCCAGGCCGTGAAAGCCCAGCCCGCGAAGGCCGAAGCCCAGGCCGCGAAGGCCGAAACTCAGCCCGCGAAGACCCAGGCCGCGAAGGCCGAAACTCAGCCCGCGAAGGCCGAAACCCAGGCCGCGAAGACTCAGACCGCGAAAGCCCAGGCCCAGAGCAAGCCAGACTCCCCCGGAGGTACGAACGCTGCCGGAAGCGCGGCCCCCGCGTCCCGGCGCTCCCAGGCCGCAGAGAATCCCCAAGCCGCCAGCGGGAACACGAACGTCGCCGGTGGCAAGACCGAACTCATCGCCGTCGACGGCCCCACCAAGCCCGAAGGTGACGAGGGGCAAACGGCACCGTCGGCGGACGAGTCCGCCCCGGCACAGCCCGCTGCGGATCCCCGCCCATCGGCCACGAAGCCCAAGACCGGCGCCAAGCCCACGGTCGGCGTCCGGGCGGGTGCCGGATCGAGCAGCAAGGCCTCACGCAAGAAGGCGCGAGGCCGTAACACCGCAACGGCGAAGACAGGTACGGCGTCCACCTCACCGGCCGGCACCCCGTCGCCGGGTACCGCGAAGGCGTCCGCGACCAGCGACCCCACGCCGGGATCCACGGTCGAAGGGGGAGGAACGGAAGCCGCCGCGCCCGCGACGGCAGCACGTGACGGCGCTCAGAAGTCGTCGGCCACCGCTGCGGCGGGGAGCACCCCGACCACGAACGCCACCAGTACGACGCCCACTCCGGCGACGGCATCGGGCAAGAACCGGAACGCGGCCGAGACGAAGCCCTCCACGGCCCCGACCGGGCAGGCGCCAGCCGCTGGAGCAGCCGAAGCGGGCGACGCCGTCAGCACAGCGGCCGCGCCGGACCGAGGCGCCAGGGCTGCCGGAACCGGCGCGCCGGTGGGCGAAGCTCCCGCCCAGACGGGCCCGGAGTCCGGTGACCTCACCGAGGCGAGCCAGTCCGCCGGTCCTGCGGCGGCGGCGAGCGCGGGCGCCGACAGGGACTTGACCACGAAGGTTGCCCCGGCTCCATCCACGGTGGGCGTGCCGCTGGCTCGGCCCGCCACGGACCATCCGGGCAGCGCCGGTCGCACCGGCATCGGCCGGCGCGGCAGGACGACAGCTGCGGGCGTGGACGCCACGAAGCTGCTCGCCCAGGGCGGGTCGGGAGCTGGACGGTCGTTCGGTGGTGCCTCGGCCGGTTCCGGCCGGCCCGCGTGGCAGCCGATGCCGGTGCGGGACCCGTCGTCCGGCCGCAGGGGCGTCACCGTGTTCGGGACGACGCTGACCCGGCGGCAGACGGCCATCGGCGTCGCGATCCTGCTCGCGCTGGTCCTGGTCCTGGTGCTGATCGTGCGGATGGCCGCCGGCGGAGGCGACGCCAACAAGGCCACCGGCGACGCGCACAAGGCCGGCAACACCCCGAGCGCGGCCGCCTCGGCACCGGCGGTTCCGGCGCCGACACCGAGCCAGCCGGCGGCTTCGGCGCCCCAACCTCCGGCGACGAAGCCGAGCGCGCCGCAGACCAGTGCGCCGCAGACCAATGCCGCCCTGCCCGCGGGCTGGCGCGTCTACCGGGACAGGTCGGGCTTCTCCATCCCGCTGCCGGGGGACGCCGACATCTCGCATCCGGGCCGCGAGCTGCACGTACGGTGGGACAACCGTCTCCTGATCATCGATCAGACGGACCAGCCGCAGCCGGACCCGCTGGCCGACTCGAAGGAGCAGGAGCAGGCCCGGCGCAACTCGAAGTACCGCGACTACGATCCGGTCCGGCTGGAGGCCGTGAAGTACTTCTACAAGGCCGCCGACTGGGAGTTCTTCTACACCACCAGCAGCAACAACCGGCAGCACGTGTGGAAGCGCAACTTCCTGTCCAGCCCGGACCAGGCGTACAGCATCGGCATGTACGCGGTGCCCGAGGACTGGGGTTCGGCCAGCCAGGAGATGCAGATCATGCTCAAGGGGTTCAAACCGGCGTCGTGAGCGGCCGGGCTTGGGGGCGCTGATCGACTACGCTGCCGGGCTGTGTCGACCGATGGACTGACAGACCTGTGGGACAAGCTGTTCGGCGCCCAGCCCGACCCGCCTGCGCTGCTGGTGCTGGTCACCGTGCTGCTGGCGTTCGTGGTGGTGGCGGTACGGCCGCTGTGGCGGATCGCGCGCAACGCGGTCACCATCGCGCACGAGGGCGGGCACGCCCTGGCGGCGCTGCTCACCGGGCGCAAGCTGCGGGGCATCCGGCTGGAGTTCGACACTTCCGGGTTGACCCTGTCGGCGGGGCGGCCGACCGGCCCGGGGATGATCCTGACGCTGTTGGCGGGCTACCTCGCGCCGTCGCTGGTCGGGCTGCTGGGCGCCTGGCTGCTCGGCGGTAACCGCATCACCCTGCTGTTGTGGCTGGCGGTCGTCCTGCTGCTGCTCACGCTGATCAACATCCGCAACGCCTTCGGCGCGGTGTCGCTGCTGGTCACGGGCGCGATCGTCGTCGTGGTCTCCTGGTACGCGACCCCGCAGGTGCAGGCCGCGTTCGCGTACACCGGGGTGTGGTTCCTGCTGATCGGTGGGCTGCGGCCGGTCGGGGAGCTGCAGAAGCTGCGGAGCCGGGGCCGGATGCCGGAGTCCGACGCGGACCAGCTCGCGCACCTCACCCACCTGCCAGCACTGTTCTGGGTGGGTACGTTCGGGCTGGTCAACCTCGTGGTGCTGGTGGCTGGCGCGTTCCTGCTGGCGGGCCAGTGGCTGCCGGACCTGGGCGCCCCGACGCCCTGACACGGGCGCCCCGAACGCCCTGACACGGGCACGACGGTGAGCAGGCCCAAGAAGCGGGCCCGCAATGACCCCTACAGCGGGATGTTGCCGTGCTTCTTCGGGGGCAGCGTCTCCCGCTTGCTGCGCAGCATCCGCAGCGCCCGGGTCACCTGCGCCCTGGTCTGCGACGGGGAGATCACCGCGTCCACGTAGCCGCGTTCCGCCGCGATGTACGGGTTGGCCAGCGTGTCCTCGTACTCCTCGATCAGCTGTGCCCGCGTCGCCACCGGGTCCTCGGCCGCGGCCAGCTCGCTGCGGTAGAGGATGTTCACCGCGCCCTGCGCGCCCATGACCGCGATCTGCGCGGTGGGCCACGCGAAGTTCATGTCGGCGCCCAGGTGCTTGGAACCCATGACGTCGTACGCACCGCCGTACGCCTTGCGGGTGATGACGGTGACCTTGCCGACGGTGGCCTCCGCGTACGCATAAATGAGCTTGGCCCCGCGCCGGATGATGCCCTCCCACTCCTGGCCGGTGCCGGGCAGGAAGCCGGGAACGTCCACGAACGTGAGCACCGGGATGTTGAAGGCGTCGCAGGTCCGCACGAACCGGGCCGCCTTCTCGGAGGCCGCGATGTCGAGGGTGCCCGCGAAGTGCATGGGCTGGTTCGCGACGACGCCGACGGGGCGGCCCTCGACGCGGCCGAAGCCGACCACGATGTTCTGCGCGTACAGCGGCTGGACCTCGAGGAAGTCGTCGACGACGGCCTCGACGACCTTGCGGATGTCATACGGCTGGTTCGCCGAGTCCGGGATGAGGGTGTCCAGGGCCAGATCGGCTTCGTTGGGCTCCAGGTCCGCGGGATCGTCGAAGGTGGTCGGTTCGTCCAGGTTGTTGCTAGGCAGGTACGACAGGAGCGCGCGCACGTAGTCGATCGCGTCGTCCTCGTCGCTGGCGAGGTAGTGGGCGTTGCCGCTGCGGGTGTTGTGGGTGCGGGCGCCGCCGAGTTCCTCCATGCCGACGTCCTCGCCGGTGACCGTGCGGATGACGTCCGGTCCGGTGATGAACATGTGGGAGGTCTGGTCGACCATCACGGTGAAGTCGGTGATCGCGGGGGAGTACACCGCGCCGCCCGCGCACGGGCCCATGATCAGGGAGATCTGCGGGATGACGCCGCTGGCCCGGACGTTGCGGAAGAAGATGTCGGCGTACAGGCCGAGGGCGACGACGCCCTCCTGGATGCGGGCGCCGCCGGAGTCGTTGATGCCGATGATCGGGCAGCCGATCTTCATGGCGAGGTCCAGCACCTTGACGATCTTCTCGCCGAAGACCTCGCCCAGCGACCCGCCGAAGACCGTGAAGTCCTGGGAGAACACGCACACCTGGCGGCCGTCGACAGTGCCGTAGCCGGTGACCACGCCATCGCCGTACGGGCGGTTGGAGTCCAGGCCGAAGTTGGTCGAGCGGTGCCGGGCGAGTTCGTCGAGTTCCACGAAGGAGCCCTCGTCGAGCAGCATCGCGATCCGTTCGCGGGCGGTCTTCTTGCCGCGGGCGTGCTGCTTCTCCACGGCCCGCGCGGAGCCGGCGTGCACCGCCTCCTCGACCCGGCGGTCCAGGTCGGCCAGCTTGCCTGCGGTGGTGTGGATGTCGGTCCTGGTCGCGTCCTGCTGGGTGGTCACGGGTACCGTCCTCGCGCTCTCTCCGCCACGCCGTCGTCGCCGTGGGTTGCCGCTCGCCGTGATCGTAGTCAGCCACACGCGGGGCGTCGCTACGGGTGCGTTTCGCACTCAATACCCCATTCGTTACTTCCCCCGTGACGAACTGGATGACCGTTACCGGCATCGCCCTGATCTGCGTGGGGCTGGTCCTGCTGGTCGCGTTCCGGGCCGTAGTGTTCGGCGGCCGGAAACGGCGGCAGGCCCGCACGGCCGCGGCGAACCGTCGGGCGCAACTGCCCGCCGCCCCGGTGGACGGTCCCTGGGCCGCGCAACTGCCCCCCGCCTCGCCGGACGGCCCCTGGGCGGCCGAGCTTCCGTCCGCCTCGCCGGACGACCCCTGGGCCGCCGAGCCGCACGGGGACGGGCGTGGCGGGTGGGACGCGCCGGGCGGGCATCCCGGCCGGCCGGTCCGTGGCGGCGGCCAGCGCCCCCGGTCCGCGGACGAGGCGGCCCCGGCGATCGGCGCCCCCGCGCGCCGCTCCCGGGGGCGCGTCCCGGCGGCGACCCGCACCCGGGCCCGGGCCGACGGCTCGGCCCGCATCGACACCGCGGCCGCCGGGTACGCCGACGGCGCCGAGCCGGGACACCCGGCGAAGGAGCGTCGTGGCGCGCGGGGCGGCGAACGCCGGACCATGTGGCTCGATCCGGACCCCGACGCCGGTGCCGTGGTGCGTTCCGTGCCGGTCGTCGCGGGCGCGGCCGAGCCCGCATCCGCTGTGGCGGCCGACGCGGACCTCGCCGATGACATCGTGGACGAGCCCGGCTCGCGGCGTTTCCGGCGGCGGCGGGGCAGCACCGGGGCGGCGGAGCGGCGCCGCCGCCGCGACGAGGACGAGGACTCCCAGTACGTGCTGGCCTCCCTCGGCCTGGCCGACGACGGAGCACCGGAGCGCGACGGCGACGACCCGTTCGAGGCGCTGGATCCGGGCGACCCGGACCACGGACGGACGGATCCGTACGACGGTGTCAGCGAGCCGCGCCCGGACGACCCGTCCGGATTCGGCGACCGGGACGATCCGCGCGTGCCGATGGACTTCTCCAGCACCGGCCCGGGCGCTGACGAACCGGCCGATCCGGGATTCGCCGGCTCCACGCCGGACGCGGACGGCACCGGTGGTTCCGGAGCCATGGGCGGCGTCGGCGGGCTTGCCGCGACGCTGTTGGACGACGATGCGGCCGGAGGGGGAGCACCGTCCGGCGCGGGGGTGGGACTCGGCCGGGGTGAGTTCGATCGGGCCGGTACGGCTCAGGATCCGGAATCGCGCTCGCCGTACCGGGCCGCCGCGCCGGCGCCGCGCGGGTGGCCCGCGGACCGCTCCGACCAGCGCTACGGCGACCGGGTGGAGGGCTGGGTGCGCCCCGAATACCGGGAGCTGCCCGAGGTCGACACCGCCGGGGCGTACTGGACTCCGGCCCCGGACGGCCCGTACGTGGAGCCCTCCGCCAGCGGGTACGGGTGGCCGGTGCCGGTCGAGCGGCTGCCCGCCGCCCCGCCGTACGAGCCGGTGACCGGGTTCGACCTGCCGCCGGTGTCCGACCTGACGACTGTCGTGCCGACCTGGCCACCGGCCGGCACCGAGCAGCCGCGGTTCGCCCCGGCGCGCGACAGTGGCTCGGGGATCCTCTGGGGTTCCGCGCGCGACGACACGGTCTGGGGCGACTCCGGTGTGGACGAGGTGCCCGAGCCGTACGGCTGGCCCCCGGCCGGTCCGCAGCGCCGTTCGCCGGGTCCGGTGGGCGATCCGGTGGTTGACCGGTTCGGGGCGCCGGAACGCGAGCCGCGTTTCGGCCCGGGTGGGTCGGCGCGCCGTACGGGGCCGCCTCGGGGCTCCGTCCGGATGCCGGGCTCCGCATCGGTTCCGGCGCCCGGGTTCGGGCGGCCCCGGGACTTCGGCGCACCGTCGGGTCTGGGTGTGGCGCCGGTGCAGGGTCTCGGCCCGGCGCGGGGGTTCGGGCGTACGCCCGGCATCGGTCGGCCCTCGGGGTACGCCCCGGCGCAGGGGATCGGGCCGGAAGCCGTGGCCCTGCCCGGCGACGACCGGGATCTCCGCGCGCGGCCACGTCCCCGCCCCCGGCCCCGCCCGGGCGGGGCGGACGCCC
This sequence comes from Krasilnikovia cinnamomea, assembly GCF_004217545.1. Taxonomy (NCBI): domain Bacteria; kingdom Bacillati; phylum Actinomycetota; class Actinomycetes; order Micromonosporales; family Micromonosporaceae; genus Krasilnikovia; species Krasilnikovia cinnamomea. The sequence goes on along the minus strand of NZ_SHKY01000001.1, from coordinate 2,215,391 downwards.
GCAGCACGGTCTACGTCAGCAGACACGCGGCCGACCCGGGCTGAGCCCGGCCGCGCGGCTAGGGTGAGCGGATGCCGTCCTCGCCGTACGCGGACCTGGAGCGCCCTCCGCTGGTTTTCCGCTCCCTCGAGCGTGGGCTGTTGACCCCGGGCGGCCTGTGGCAGCGGCTGGACCTGCGTACCGAAACCGACTCGACGAACGCCGACGTGGCCGACGCCGCGCGCGCGGGGGAGCCCGAGGGCCTGATCGTGGTGGCCGAGCGGCAGCTGGCGGGCCGGGGGCGGCGCGGCCGGGACTGGGTGTCGCCGCCCCGGGCGGGGCTGACCGTCAGCGTGCTGTTGCGTCCCGGCCGGCCGGTGCCCGCGCGCGGCTGGCCCGCCGTCCCGGCCCGGGCGTACGGCTGGTTGCCGTTGCTGGCCGGTGCGGCCCTGCGCGCCACCGTCGAGAAGCTGACCAGCCTGGACGCGGCCGTGAAGTGGCCGAACGACCTGCTGATCCGGACCGCGGACGGTGAGGCGAAGTGCGCCGGCATCCTCGCGGAGGCCGTGGACGACGCGGTGGTGCTCGGCATCGGCCTCAACGTCACGACCCGTCCGGAGGAACTGCCGCGCGTGCCGACCGGCCTGCCGGCCACGTCGTTGCGGGCGGCGGGTGCGGAGATGACCGACCGGGACCCGCTGTTGCGGTCGCTGCTGCGCGGCCTGGCCCAGTGGTACGCGGGCTGGCGCGACACCGGCGGCGACGCGGAGATGTGTGGGCTGCTGGCCGCCTACCGGGACGGGTGCGCGACCCTCGGACGCGCGGTACGGGTGCTGCTGCCGGGCGGCGACGAGGTCACCGGAACGGCGACCACGGTGGACCCGGACGGTCAGTTGGTGATCCGGACGGCTGACGGCGAGCGGCGCGTCTCCGCGGGTGACGTGGTGCACGTACGCTGACCGGCGTGCGTTTCCCGGACGATGTGCTCACCGATTCCGAGGACGTAGTCCTCCACCTGCGCCCGCATGCCCGGGCGGCGGTCCTGCCCGGCCTGGTGCTGCTGGTCACGCTCGCGGCGATGATCGTGGCGTGGGTGATGCTGCCGACGGACCTGGGCGGCCGGATCGGCGTCTGGGTGGTCGCGGTGATCTGTCTCGGGGTCGCGGTGCGCCGGGGCGTCTGGCCGCTGCTCGTGTGGCGCTGCACCCACTACGTGATCACGGACGAGCGGATCCTGCTGCAGGACGGGGTGCTGGCGCGGGAGCGGCGGGATCTGCCGCTGGCCCGGGTCAACGACCACGCGATGACCCAGTCGGTGCTCGACCGGCTGCTCGGTTGCGGCACGCTGACCGTCGATTCCATCGGCGACCGCGTCGCGGTGCTGGCGTCCGTGCCGCACGTGCACGAGGTGCAGACCACCCTGTACGAGCTGATCGAGCACGACCGGCTGCGCCCCGCCGACGACGAGCTTGCGGACGACGACGAGCCGGGGGACGACGACGAGGTGCCGGTCCCCCGGGCGAGGGACCGCCGCGGGCGGCGCGCGCTGCGGGGTTGAGCTGCGCGGGGTTGAGCTGCGCGGGGTTGAGCTGCGGCGGGGTCAGCTGCCGGAGCGGGCGGGGCGCTCGGCGTCCAGCTCGGCCAGCTCGATCTCGCGTTCCAGCTCGGCGAGCTGCGCGGCGCTGCCGGGGTGGTGTTCGGCGCTGAACTCGGCGAGGCCGGCGGCCGGGTCCAGTTCGGTGATGGCGTCCTCGTGGCCGTCGACCGGCGGCTTGAGGAACACGAAGGTCCGGTACGCCCAGAACCGGAAGATGGTGGCGATCCCGGTCGCGAAGAGGGTGACCCCCATGATGGCGAGCTTGTGGTCGGACTCGTTGAGGCCCACGCCGTACTTGGCGATGGTCACCGCGCCGGACTGGATGAGCATCCCGATGAGGTTGAAGCCGAAGAACAGGGTGTACTCGCGGCGCAGCGCGCTGCGGGCGTGGTGCCGGTAGGTCCAGTAGCGGTTCGCCAGGTAGGCCAGCGTCGTCGTGATGACCGTGGCGATCACGGTCGCCTTCACCGCGCCGATCGGCATGGTCACGTAGAAGATGGCCATGTAGAGCACGGTGTTCGCGGCGCCGATAACGCCGAAGGCGAACGCCTCGGGGACGAGACGGCGCAGCCGTTCCGTCAGCGAGCGGGCTGGGGGCATCTGGACAACCTTACGGGAGGGTGGGTGGGTACCACGGTGGGCCGGGGGCGGTGACGGCGCCGTCACATGTGCGGAAGGGGCGCTAGCCCGGGGTCCGTGGTGTCCGGTGCGGGTGAGACGGGCTCCGCGGCGTCGGCGGCGCGGAACACGAAGCGGCGGTACGACCAGAAGCGGAACAGGGTGCCCAGTACGCCGCCCACGAGCAGGCCGGACACGTTGTCCGCGAGCGGGCTCTGCAGCGCGGGCCAGAACTGGCCGAGCCCGTAGTGGCTGATGGTCAGGCAGGCGAGGCCGATGCCGAGTCCGGCCGCGTTGAGGAAGAAGAAGGTGGCGTACTGCCGGGCCATGTTGTGGTGCTCGCGGTGCCGCCACGTCCAGAAGCGGTTGCCGGTGAAGGCGACGGTGGTGGCGACGACCGTGGAGCCGGTCTTGGCCAGCAGGGTCTCCACGTCGAGCTGGAGCAGCACGTTGAAGATGGCCAGGTCGACCGCGAACGCGACGGTGCCGACGACGCCGAACTTGCCGACCTCCCGCACCAGCGCGCTCAGCCTGGCGCGCAGGCTGGACGTCTGCGGCGGCGGAGTCTCTGGCACGGGATCGAGACTACCGGCGCCTGTCACCCGGCGACGTCCCCGTGAGCGACCCGTGAGCGACTCTTAACCGGCGGGCTCGGCATGGTGACGCTGCCGGTACGGACGGTGACGAATCACGTCCAAATCGGCGATTTCGGCGAGGCGGCCCCGGCAGCCACCGCACCAGCGCAGGTGGGCGCGGAGCCGGGCGGTGTCGCGGGTGGCCAGCCGGCCGCGGACGTGCCCGCCGAGCCGGTCGCCCGTCCACCGGCATTCGGGCTGCTCGGCGATGGCCACATGCTGCTGCAGGTAGCGCTGGCGCAGACCTTCCCGGGCGCGGTGCGCGAGCACGGCGACCGCGTTCGGGGTGAGCCCCAGCAGGGGGGCGACCTCGGCCGGGCTGGCCCCTTCCACCTCGGTGTGCCAGAGCACGTCGCGCCAGCGGGCGGGCAGTTGACTGAACGCGCGGGCGGCGAAGGTGCGCTCCAGCCGGTCCAGTGCCGGGTCGAGGAACGGTTCCCCCGGGTCGTAGCGGGTGAGGTCGTCGGTGAACTCCAGCCGCCGGTCCCGGCGGGCCCGGTGGTAGCAGACGTGCCGCAGGGTGGTGTGCAGGTACGCCCGGAACGCGACGAGCGGTCCGCGCCCGGCCCGCAGCGCGGCGAACACGTTGGTGAAGGTCTCGGCGACCAGGTCGTCCGCGTCGGCGGGGTTGGGGGCGAGGGTGTGCGCGAGCTGCTTGGTTGCCGCGGAGTGCCGCTGGTAGAGCGTGCCGTAGGCGTCCGCGTTTCCGGCGCGTACGGCCGCGAGCAGGTCGGTGTCCGTGTCGCTGCCCGGCATCGCCATTCCTGCCTCCTGACGACGATGGGGAGGAAAGCCCGGTTACGTCCAAGTTTAGGCAGCTTGGTCGGGTTTGTGAAAGTCGAGGCAGGAAGCAGGTCGGAGCGCACTCGTGCGCACTCGTGCGCTGACTTCCGAAAGATCAATCGTGAACGCGCACAAACACCGAGGATTGTGCGGTTGTCCACAGGGTGAACCGATGAACTGAACGGTCGATCGGCTTACGCTCAGGTGACTCCCGTGACTTACGAGGCCGTCCGCGGCCTGGCTCGTCGCAGGTCAGTGCCGACCGAAGGAGATCCACGAATGTCTTTGCCCGCTGTCACCGCCCCCACCCGCCACCAACGCCTGCTCGACTGGATCGACGAGGTCGCCGCACTCACCACCCCGGACGCGATCGTCTGGTGCGACGGCTCAGAGCAGGAATGGACGCGCCTCACCGACGAGCTGGTCGAGGCCGGCTCACTCGTCCGCCTCAACGCGGAGAAGAAGCCGAACTCCTTCTGGGCCCGCACCGATCCCGGTGACGTCGCCCGCGTGGAGGAGCGCACCTACATCTGCTCCGTCGACCCGGCCGACGCCGGGCCGACCAACAACTGGATGGCGCCTTCCGAGATGAAGGCGACGATGACCGAGCTGTACCGCGGCTGCATGCGCGGCCGCACGATGTACGTCGTCCCGTTCTGCATGGGCCCGCTCGACTCACCGAGCCCCATGTTCGGGGTCGAGCTGACCGACAGCCCGTACGTGGTCGCGTCCATGAAGATCATGACCCGGATGGGCACCAAGGTGCTCGAGGCCATGGGCGACGACGCGCCGTTCGTGCCCGCCCTGCACTCCGTCGGCGCGCCGCTGGAGCCGGGTCAGCAGGACGTGCCCTGGCCGTGCAACGAGACCAAGTACATCTCGCATTTCCCGGAGACCCGCGAGATCTGGTCGTTCGGCTCCGGCTACGGCGGCAACTCGCTGCTCGGCAAGAAGTGCTTCGCGCTGCGCATCGCCAGCGTCGCCGCCCGCGACGAGGGCTGGCTGGCCGAGCACATGCTGATCATGAAGCTGACCTCGCCCGAGGGTCAGGTCCGCTACATCGCCGCCGCGTTCCCGTCGGCCTGTGGCAAGACCAACCTGGCCATGCTGGAGCCCACGGTTCCCGGCTGGAAGGTCGAGACCATCGGCGACGACATCGCCTGGATGCGCTTCGGTGAGGACGGCCGCCTGTGGGCCACCAACCCGGAGTACGGCCTGTTCGGCGTCGCGCCCGGCACGGACTACAAGACCAACCCGAACGCGATGCGCACCCTGGCCAAGGGCAACTCGCTGTTCACCAACGTGGCGCTCACCGACGACGGTGACATCTGGTGGGAGGGCATGGGCGAGCCGCCCGCGCATCTGACCGACTGGCACGGCAACGACTGGACGCCGGACTCCGACGCCCTGTCCAGCCACCCGAACAGCCGGTTCTGCACCCCGATCACGCAGTGCCCGATCCTGGCGCCCGAGTACGACGACCCGCGCGGGGTGCCGATCGACGCCATCCTGTTCGGTGGCCGCCGCAAGACCACCATCCCGCTGGTCACCGAGGCCCGCGACTGGGCGCACGGCGTGTACCTCGGCGCCACGCTGTCGTCGGAGACCACGGCCGCCGCGGTCGGCCAGGTCGGCGTCGTACGCCGCGACCCGATGGCGATGCTGCCGTTCATCGGCTACCACGCCGGTGACTACTTCCAGCACTGGATCGAGATGGGCAAGGGTGCCGGCGGCGACGCCGACAAGCTGCCCAAGGTGTTCTACGTCAACTGGTTCCGCCGTGGCGACGACGGCCGGTTCCTGTGGCCCGGCTTCGGCGAGAACTCCCGGGTGCTCAAGTGGATCGTCGAGCGCCTCGACGGCCGCGCGGCCGCCGTGGAGACCCCCGTCGGGCACGTGCCGACGCCGGACGCGCTCGACCTGACCGGGCTCGACATGTCCGCTGAGGACCTCGAGGCCGCGCTGCGCGTCGACCGCGACGAGTGGCTGGCCGAGCTGCCGCTGGTCACCGAGTGGTTCGAGAAGATGGGCGACAAGCTGCCCGCCGTACTGTGGTCCGAGCTGGACGCTCTGCGCGCCCGGCTCAACGCCGCCTGATCCACCGATCCCAGCGCCCGCACCTCTTCTGAGGTGCGGGCGCTGCTGTGTACGGTGCGGGCGTGAGCCTTCGACCGGTGCCACGAGGTGCAGTCCGGTGAGGTTCGATGTCGCGGTCGTCGGGGCGGGTCCCGCCGGGGCGGCCGCGGCGCTGGCCGCCCGCCGGGCCGGGGCCCGGGTCCTGCTGCTCGACCGCGCCGACTTCCCCCGCGACAAGCCGTGCGGCGACGGCATCGCCGCGAACGCCCTCGACATCCTCACCGGCCTCGGCGTGCCCGACGCCGCCCGGGGCCATCCGCCGATCGGCCGCCTGCGGTTAGTGGCTCCCGGCGGGGCGGTGGTGGCCCGCCCCCTGCCGCGCCCGGCACACACCGTGCCCCGCCGGGTCTTCGACGCCCGGCTGGTCGCCGCGGCGGTCGCGGCCGGGGCGGACCTGCGGCGCCGTTCGGTACGGGCGGTCCACGACGACGGGCACGAGGTCCGGGTGGCGTGTTCCACCGGCGGCCGGGACGACGAGTACCGGGCCGCCGTGGTGATCGGCGCGGACGGGGCGGGCTCGGTCGTGCGCCGCGCCCTCGGCCACCCGCCCAACCCGCCCGGGCACCTGGCGCTCGCCCTGCGCGGCTACGCACCGTGGGACGGCGCGGAACAGCTCATCGTCACCACGAGCGCGCGCTGGCCCGCGTACGCGTGGGCGTTTCCGCTCGGCGACGGCACGGCCAACGTCGGATACGGGGAGGTGTTACGCGGCGCCCCGCTGAGCCGGGCGTACCTGCTGGAGCGCCTGGCCGGGCTGCTGCCCGGCACCGATGCGACCAGCCCGCGCGCCCACCACCTGCCCCTGTCCACGCACCGGCCGCCGCCCGCGCGGGGCCGGGTGCTGCTGGCCGGGGACGCCCTGTCCTTGATCAACCCGTTCACGGGCGAGGGCATCTTCTACGCGGTGCTCTCCGGTGCGCTGGCGGGCGCGGCGGCGGCGGGAGCTGCCCACGAAGCCGGCGCCCGGTACACCGCTGCCCTGCGCCGCCGCCTGGGCCGCCACCTGCGGCACTCCGGGATGGCCGCCCGGCTCACCCGGGGCGCGCGGGTGGTGGACGCGGCCGTGCGGGCCGCGCACCGGCATGGGGCCGTCTTCGACCGGATGGTCGATCTGGGGGTCGGTGACGGAGTCTTCGACATTCGGACTATCGGACGCATCGCCACGGAGCTGCTGCGCCCCGGACCGGTCCGGCATTAAGGGTGGCAGCACTGCGGATAGGCTGGGCGTGATGAGTCTGCGGTCCCTGGTCTACTCGGTGTACGAGCGGCGGCTCGCCCGCAAGTTGGTCGGCAAGCCGGTGCCGCGCCATGTCGGGGTCATGTGCGACGGCAACCGCCGCTGGGCCAGGGAGATGGGCTACGTCGACCCGAACGACGGCCACCGGGTCGGCGCCGCCCGGGTCAAGGAGCTGCTGGCCTGGTGCGACCAGGCCGGGATCGAGCACGTCACGCTGTACCTGCTGGCCACGGACAACCTGCAGCGTCCCGCCGCCGAACTCGACCCGCTGCTGAAGATCATCGAGGATCTGGCCACGGAGCTGGCCGAGGACGGCAACCCGTGGCGGCTGCGCATCGTCGGCGCCCTCGACGTGCTGCCCGGCGCCACCGCGACCGCGCTCAAGGCGGCCCAGGAGAGGACCCGCGACCGCACCGACGGCGTCGAGGTCAACATGGCGGTCGGGTACGGCGGCCGGCGCGAGATCGCCGACGCGGTCCGCTCGCTGCTGCACGAGAACGCCGCCGCCGGGCGCACCATCGAGGAGCTGGCCGAGATCCTCGACGTCGAGCACATCGCCGAGCACCTCTACACCCGCGGCCAGCCCGACCCCGACCTGGTCATCCGTACGAGCGGGGAGCAGCGCCTCTCCGGTTTCCTGCTGTGGCAGTCGGCGCACTCGGAGTTCTACTTCCATGACGCCAACTGGCCCGACTTCCGCCGCATCGACTTCCTGCGCGCCCTGCGCTCCTACGCGGGCCGCCAACGCCGCTACGGCGCCTGACCCCGCGCTCTCCTCAACCGCGGAAGGCGGGCAGGGCGTCGGTGAGGAAGCGGGCCACGGCCTCGGGAGACTCCAGCGTGAGGTCGGCGGCGCTGGACAGCTCGGCTCCGGTCTCCGGGTTCGCGACCGCGACACACATGCCGAAGAAGCCCGGATCGAGGGCCTCGCGGGCGCGTAGCGCGTCGAACGCCTTGACGTCCGACATGTCGTCACCGAAGTACCAGGCGCAGCCCGCGGTCAGCACCGCGTCGCTGATCACCATGCCCTTGTCCTGGTCCACCGGCGGCTTCAGCTCCACCACCATGCGGCCACGCTGGATCCGCAACCCGAGCCGCTCGGCCTGCTCGTGCCCCCAGCGCTCGACCTGGTCGGCGAGGTGCGGCGCGGTGCGGTAGTGCAGGGCCACCGAGAGCCGCTTGTACTCCACCAGGATCGCGTCGGGCAGCTCGGCCCGCGCCTGCTCGGCCAGGTCGGCCATCGCCGGGACCCACGGCAGCGCGGCCGGCTCGGTGACCACCTCACCCTCGTGCAGCACCTCCAGGCCGTACAGGCCGTACAGGTCGACGTGGGTCAGGCGGGCGAAGCGGGACTGCAGGAAGCTCACCGGGCGGGCGGAGACGATGGCCACCCGGGCGACCAGACCGGCGAGGGTTTCGAGTACGTCGAGTGCCTGCGGCACCGGATGCACGGCGTCCGGGTCGTCGGCGACCGGGGCGAGCACCCCGTCGAAGTCGAAGAAGAACGTGGTGTCCTTCGCTCGCGCGACGGTGAACTCCCACGCCTCGGCGGCACTCAGCGGGTGCGAAGGACGTGCTGACTCTGCCACGTGCGTCAGCCTACTCGCCGAACGTGTCGTTGCAGGACGCCGAATCGGCGTACCACGACGGCGTGATGGCCGTCACTCTCCGTACCGATGGTTCAAGGTCGGCTACCGGACGGCGAGGCCTGCGGCTTCGCTCTATCGCGCGTGACAGTTGATCAGCTAGCGTCTACGTATGGCACGGGGTTCTCCCGGGCCAGCCGGAGGCCCGGACCTGCGAACATGTTGCGCCACGGGGCCCGCATCCCGACCCCGTGTCCAAGCCGGGCGCCGGGACGTGGCGGACCGCGGGTGGGGTTCGGGTGCACGCCCGCCGGAGCAGGCCTGTGACATCTCGCCGTACTGACGCCGGGGCATCGCACGACCCGGCCGCCCACCCCTCCAGCAGCCTCTCCGCGGCGGGACGTCGTTCCCGTGACCGGCACGCCTCCGCGGAGCCCGCCCCGGCCGGCCGGGTGTTCGTTCTGGACACCTCGGTCCTGCTGTCCGATCCGGCGGCGTTCCGCCGGTTCACCGACCACGAGGTGGTCATCCCCCTGGTGGTGATCTCCGAGCTGGAGGGCAAGCGTCACCATCCCGAGCTGGGCTGGTTCGCCCGCCAGGCGTTGCGGATGCTGGACGAGCTGCGGATCAAGTTCGGCCGCCTCGACCAGCCGGTGCTCTGCAACGACGAGGGTGGCACGCTGCGGGTGGAGCTGAACCACGCCGACCCGGGCGCGCTGCCGCCCGGCTTCCGCAACGACTCCAACGACACCCGGATCCTGTCCGTGGCGCTGGGGCTGGCGGCGGAGGGTCGTGAGGTCACCCTGGTCAGCAAGGACATGCCGCTGCGGGTCAAGGCCGCCTCGGTCGGCCTGCTGGCCGACGAGTACCGGCACGGGCAGGCCAGCGATCCCACCTGGACCGGGATGAGCGACCTTACCCTCGCCGAGGACGAGGTGAGCCGCCTGTACGCGGGCGAGGCCCTGGTCCTGGAGGAGGCCGCCCACCTGCCGTGCCACACCGGCCTGGTGGTGCATTCCCCGCGCGGTTCCGCCCTGGCCCGGGTGACCTCCGACAAGTCGGTCCGGCTGGTCCGCGGCGACCGGGAGGCGTTCGGGATCCACGGCCGCTCCGCCGAGCAGCGCATCGCGCTGGACCTGCTGCTGGACGAGTCGATCGGGATCGTCTCGCTCGGTGGCCGCGCCGGTACGGGCAAGTCGGCGCTGGCCCTGTGCGCGGGCCTGGAAGCCACGATGGAACGTAACCGGCACAAGAAGGTCGTGGTGTTCCGCCCGCTGTACGCGGTCGGCGGCCAGGAGCTGGGCTACCTGCCGGGCAGCGAGTCGGAGAAGATGTCGCCCTGGGCGCAGGCGGTGTTCGACACCCTGGGCGCGGTGGTGCACGCCAACGTCATGGAGGAGGTGCTGGCGCGCGGCATGTTGGAGGTGCTGCCGCTGACCCACATCCGGGGCCGCAGCCTGCACGACGCGTTCGTCATCGTCGACGAGGCGCAGTCACTGGAGCGCAATGTGCTGCTGACGGTGCTGTCGCGGATCGGGCAGGGGTCGCGGGTGGTGCTGACCCACGACGTGGCTCAGCGTGACAACCTGCGCGTTGGTCGTCACGACGGGGTGACCGCGGTGATCGAGGCGCTCAAGGGCCACCCGATCTTCGCGCACGTCACACTGACCCGTTCCGAGCGCTCGCCTATCGCCGAGGTCGTCACGGACCTGCTGGAGGACATACCGCAGTAGGGGCCGGCGCGGTGGGATTTCGGCCTGATTTGCACCCATAAGCTGTGTGATCCATTTCACAACGGCGCGCCACTGTTTCACATCGACTTCACCGTGCGCGATGGTGTTCGGCGGGTACCACCGGATGGGTGCTCGTCGGACATCGACGCAGCTCACATCCCTTCGATCGAAGTAGGTCGAGGTCTCGGCCCTCCGGGGTCGCGGTGCTCACGGCGCGGACCGATGCCGGATTTCCGGCGAGGCCCGCGCCGCGTCATTGCCCCCGACGAAGGGATACTTCGTGAATCGGCTCTGGAGCCGGGTCGGTGTTCGTGTGGCCTCCGTGGGTCTGCTCGTTCTGGGCGTGATCGGCGGCGTCTATCTCGGGCAGGACCGGGCGACCCAGCAGCGCAGTGCCGAAGCGCAACTCGTCGTTCAGGCCGACGCGGACGAGCTGCAGCTGCTGAAGGAGCGACACGCCGAGCACGCGGCGGCCCGGGCGTGGCAGCGCCAGGCCGAGGACGACGCGGCCGCGAAGGCGGCGACCGAAGCCAAGGCCGCGGCCGACAAGGCGCGGTCGCTGGAGAAGAAGGCGATCGCCAAGGCCGAGGAGAAGAAGGCGGCGGAGGAGAAGTCCTCCGACTCCGGGGACACCGTGCCGTACCCCGGTGACATCCCGGCCTCCTGCGACGAGTTCAACGGCAACCGCGCCATCGGGTGCGCGCTGATGCTCGAGGCGGGCTTCAAGATCGATCAGTGGCCGTGCCTCGACAAGCTGTTCAAGCGCGAGAGCGGCTGGAACCACCACGCCGAGAACAAGAGCTCCGGTGCGTACGGCATCCCGCAGGCGCTGCCGGGCAGCAAGATGAAGTCCGAGGGCGCGGACTGGGAGGACAACCCGGCCACCCAGATCAAGTGGGGTCTCGGCTACATCGAGGGGCGCTACAAGACCCCATGTGGCGCCTGGAACCACTCGGAGAACGTCGGCTGGTACTGAGAATTTTCCGCGATGCGGGGGTATGCGTTCGGCGCGTACCCCCGCATTGCGTTCCGGGGATGATCAAATGACCGTATGGTCCGGAATGTCGTTTCCGTGATTCTGTGCGGCGCCCTCGTGGCGCCGCTGGCCGCGACCGGCGCGCCAGCCCACGCCGAACGTGGGTCGCCGCCGGTCCACGCGGTCGTCGGCGGCAAGCTCGCGCCGGACGGCTGGTTCCCCTGGATGGTCCGCCTCTCCATGGGCTGTGGCGGCGCGCTCACCGCGCCCCGCGTCGTGCTCACCGCCGGTCACTGCGTCGCCGGCACCGGGCCGGACACCAGCATCCGCGTCATCGCCGGCGTCGCCGACCTCAAGTCCCCCAACGCCATCGTCGCCCGGTCGGTCACGGTGATCCGCGCCACGGGTTTCCACGGGGAGGTGAACGGCGACGACTGGGCCGTCATCAAGCTCGATCGGGCGCTCAAACTGCCCGTCCTGCCGCTGAGCCGGGGCGGCGACGACGGCCCGCAGACCATCCTGGGCTGGGGCCAGACCGGCGAAACCAATCCGGTGCAGCAGCGCCGCCTCCGGTACGCCACCGTGTCGATCGTCGCGGACGCCACCTGCGCGGCCGCGTACCGGAAGGTGGGGGTCGACCTGGTCGCCGGCGAATCGATCTGCGCCAGCGCACCCGGCGTCGACACCTGCCAGGGCGACTCCGGCGGCCCCATGGTGCGGCGCACCGGGCGACACGGGTGGGTGCAGACCGGAATCGTGAGCTGGGGAGTGGGCTGCGCCCGCAAGGGCTATCCGGGCGTATACACGCAGGTGTCCACGTTCCAGGCGGCCATCCGCGCCGCCACCCGGCGGCTCGCCTAGCCCCAGGGCGGCACGCAGCGTGTTGGCGGGATAGCGAGCGCCTGGAACACTTGGACCCGTGAGTTACCTCGAGGAGCGCGAGGACGCGGCGGCGAAGTTCGGCACCGAGCCCTTCTACGCGTCGCTGGGCCGGGCGTTCGTCGCCATGTGCGCGCTGATCCCGTTCCTCTTCCTCGTCGAGGCCCTCGACATCGCGATCGGCCGGGGCCAGCTCGACGTGGCGGGCGGCATCATCCCGCACCGCGTCGACGGTCTCGACGGCGTCGTCTTCAGCCCGTTCCTGCACGCCAGCTGGGACCACCTGTACGGCAACGCCGTACCGCTCATCCTCGTCGGCACGTTCGTGCTGGCCGCCGGGACCAAGCGCTTCATCTGGTCGACGCTGCTGATCATGCTGGTCAGCGGCCTCGGGGTGTGGCTCATCGGCGACCCCGACAGCGTGGTGGTCGGCGCCAGCGGGGTCGTCTTCGGCTACCTCGGGCTGCTGTTCGCCCGCGGCTTCGTCGAGCGCAGCTGGTGGAACCTGGGCGTGGCCGCGTTCATCGGCCTGCTGTACTGGTACCAGCTCTACAACGTGCTCCCCACCGACCAGCCGATCTCCTGGCAGGGCCACCTGCTCGGCCTGATCGGCGGCGTGATCGCCGCGATCCTGTTCCGCCGCAAGCGGCCCCGTCCCGTCCCGGGCAGGTACGACCCGACCACCACCACGCTGACGGATCTCTGAGCGCCGCCGGGCGCGTCAGATCAGGGCGACGTCGCCCGAACCCGTCGGCACCGTCGGCAGGTGACCGTCGAAGTCGACCGCCGAGTACAACGACAGCTTCTCCAGCCGGTGGTACGAGTCGATCACCCGGATCGTGCCGCTCTTGCTCCGCATGACGATCGACTGCGTGTGCGCCCCGCCCGCCCGGTACCGCACGCCGCGCAGCAGGTCGCCGGAGGTCACCCCGGTCGCCACGAAGAAGCAGTTGTCGCCCGTGACCAGGTCGTCGGTGGTCAGGACCCGGTCCAGGTCGTGCCCGCCCGCGATCGCCTTCTCCCGTTCCGAGTCGTCCAGCGGCCACAGCTTCGCCTGGATCATGCCGCCCAGGCACTTCAGCGCGCACGCCGCGGTGATGCCCTCGGGGGTGCCGCCGATGCCCATGAGCACATCGACGTCCGACTCATGACGCGCCGCCGAGATCGCCCCGGCGATGTCGCCGTCGGAGATGAACTTGATCTGTGCGCCCGCGGCGCGGACCTCCGCGACCAGCTTCTCGTGCCGGGGCCGGTCGAGGATGCACACCGTCACGTCGGAGACGCTGGACCGCTTCGCCTTGGCGATCCGGCGCAGATTCTCCGCGGTGCCCGCGTTGATGTCGATCACGTCCGCGCAGTCCGGGCCGACCGCGATCTTCTCCATGTAGAAGACCGCGCTGGGGTCGAACATCGCGCCGCGCTCGGCAACGGCCAGCACCGCGACCGCGCCCGGCATCCCCTTGCTCATCAGCGTCGTCCCGTCGATCGGGTCGACCGCGACATCCACCTCGGGGCCCGTGCCGTCGCCGACCCGCTCGCCGTTGTACAGCATCGGCGCGTGGTCCTTCTCGCCCTCGCCGATCACCACGACGCCGCTCATCTGGATCGAGTTGATGAGCTTGCGCATGGCGTCGACGGCCGCGCCGTCGCCGCCTTCCTTGTCGCCGCGGCCCACCCAGCGCCCGGCCGCCATCGCGGCGGCCTCGGTGACGCGGACCAGGTCGAGGGCGATGTTCCGGTCGAGATCCTGCGGAACGCGGGCAACAGTCACGGCGGGGCCTCCTCGCGACACTGCGGGTGTGGGTTCACCGATCCTGTCATGGGCGGCTACGCAAAGTCCCGCCGCAGCGACTTGATTAACACCGGGTGGGGCCGGTGACCGTCGATCAGTCAGGATGGGTACGTGGAACCAGCCCGCCCCGCCGACGCCGCCCCGGAAACCGCCGCCGCTACCCCGGCGGCCGCCGCTGCCGGTGTTCCGGCTGGCGGCATCTCGCCGGCCGGTGTTCCGGCGGGCGGCGTCCCGGCCGGGCAGGCGGGCCGCGGCCGGGCCGAGCGGCCGCCCAGGGACATGGTCATCTCCCTGGCCGTCCTGCTGGTGCCGATCGCGCTGGTGCTGATCTTCTACCGCGTCGTACTCGACGGTGACGCCCCGCGGAGCATCGACCCCGGGCCCACCATCCAGCAGGCGCAGGCGGCCAGCGTGTTCCCGGTGGCCGAGCCGCGCGGGCTCGGCGACGACTGGCACGTGGCCAGCGCGACGTGGCGGCGCGAGGCCACCGGCGCGACCCTGCGGCTCGGGTACGTCGCCCCGGGCGACGCACCGGTCCAGCTGATCGAGAGCAGCGTGCCGGCGGAGACCCTGCTGCCGCGCGAACTCGGGCGCACCCTCGCCCCGCACGGCTTCTATCAGAACGCCGGGCGCGCCTGGCAGCGGTACGCGGCGGGCGCGGAGACCCAGGCCCTGGTGCTGCTGGAGAAGAACCGCTCGGTGATCGTGCTGGGTCAGGCGGACGTCCGGCAGCTGGAAAAGCTCGCCGCGTCCCTGTCCTGACTCACTCCTGCGCGCCTGTCCTGACTCACTCCTGCGCGCGGGCGGCCCGGGCGGCGTCGATGCGCTCGCGGGCTCCGTCGAGCCAGCGCTGGCACACGTCGGCCAACCGCTCGCCGCGTTCCCACAGCGCCAGCGCCTCCTCCAGCGAACTGCCGCCCTGCTCCAGGCGTTCCACCACCGACGCCAGCTCGGTGCGCGCCTGCTCGTAACTCAACGTCTCGTCGGTCACCCGGTCTCCCGTACGCTCGCCCGCAGCTCGCCGTCCGCGAGCCGTACCCGAAGAAGGTCGTCCGGGGCCACCTCGGTGGCCGCGCGGACGACGTGGCCGTCGGCGCGCTGCACGATCGCGTAGCCGCGCTGCAGCGTGGCCGCGGGCGACAGGGCGCGCAGCCGCGCGAGGGTGTGCCGCAGGTCGTCGTCGGCCCGGCGCAGCCGGTGGTCGACGCAGCGCCCGGCGCGGTCCCGGAGCGCGGCCACGTCGGCCGCGCGCTGATCGACCAGTGCCTCCGGGCGGGCCAGCGCGGGCCGCGAGCGCCACGCCTGCAGCCGCTGCGCCTCCCGGTCGAGCATCGTGCCGATCGCCCGGTCGAGGCGGTGCCGCGCGTGCTCGATGAGCCGGGTCTCCTCGGCCAGGTCCGGCACGACGCGTTTCGCGGCGTCGGTCGGGGTGGAGGCGCGCACGTCGGCGACGTAGTCGACCAGCGGCGCGTCCGTCTCGTGGCCGATCGCGCTGACGACCGGGGTCCGCGCGGCGAACACCGCCCGGCACAGCGCCTCGTCGGAGAACGGCAGCAGATCCTCCACGCCGCCGCCGCCCCGGGCCAGCACGATCACGTCGATCGTCGGGTCGTCGTCCAGCACGGCCAGCGCGTCGATGATCTGGGTGACCGCGGTCGGCCCCTGCACGGCCACGTTGACGACCCGGAAGTCCACCGACGGCCAGCGGCGCCGCGTGTTCATCAGCACGTCGCGCTCGGCGGCCGAGGCCCGGCCGGTGATCAGGCCGATCCGCCGGGGCAGGAACGGCAGGCGTCGCTTGCGCTCCCGGGCGAACAGGCCCTCGGCGGCCAGCAGCTTCTTGAGGCGTTCCAGCCGGGCCAGCAGCTCACCGAGGCCGACCTGGCGGATCTCGTCGGCGCGCAGGCTCAACGACCCCCGGGCCGGGTAGAACTCGGGCTTGGCATGCAGCGTCACCCGGGCGCCCTCGGCCAGCTCGGGCGCGCCCGCGTCCAGCACGTCGCGGTGCGTGGTGACGGTGAGGCTGAGGTCGGCCGAGGGGTCGCGCAGGGTCAGGAAGACCACGCTGGCGCCGGGGCGGCGGCTGATCTGGGCGACCTGCCCGTCCACCCACACCCAGCCCAGCTTGGCGACCCAGGCGCCGATCTTCTGGCTGACCACCCGGACCGGCCACGGCTCGTCCGCCGTGCTCTTGGGCTGCTCGGGCTGGGTCACCGGGTCAGCCTACGGAAGAGGTCCGACATCCTCGGTGGTGGCGCGGCCGCCGCCGGCCATGGCGGTGGCGCGCGCGGCCATCGTCCGGCGCACGGCCACGGCGGCACCGGCCGCCAGCAGCCCCACGTACGACCAGACGAGCAGGTTCGCCGCCAGCGCCAGCACGTCGACCTGCCAGGACTGGACGCCGGCCACCCGCTCGGCGGTCGTCAGATCATCCGCGATCGCGCCCCGGCTCAGCCACCGGTACGGCCAGCCCCGGGTCGTCAGGTACGCGTACGCGCCGAACGCCTGCGACGTCGAGACGGCGATCCCGGCCACCGTCCCGGCCAGCCCGGTGGCCGCCGCGGCGATCGCGGTGGCCGCCACGGGCAGCCGGGTCCGGTGCGGCATCAGCAGCACGAGACCGCCCACCGCCAGCACCGCACCGACCGTGACGTCGAGGACCGGCTCCGGCCCGTGCAGGTTCAGCAGCACCCAGGTGAGGCCGCCGACCAGGGTGCACGCCCCGACCAGTACGGGAACCACGGCGGCGATCCGGAGCCACAGGCGCTGTCGCATCGCACGAGTATGCCCCGAACGATCATCAAAGTGCGGCGCGGGCGGGTGCCCCCGGGCCACCCCCGCCCGCCCGAGTGGGCCGGGAAACCCTCGGCGTGATCGACCGTGTGCTCCCGGTCAGCATGCGGGTGCCAGACGGGTGTGGTGGGGGTCGCAGCGGGGGCGCCGGCTGGTGCGGCCACGTACCATGGCCGGGTGACCGAGACCCGTAAGCGCGTGCTCCTGGCCAGGCCGAGGGGGTACTGCGCGGGCGTCGACCGCGCGGTGCAGACCGTCGAGGAGGCGCTGAAGCTGTACGGCGCGCCGGTCTACGTCCGCAAGCAGATCGTGCACAACAAGCACGTGGTCAGCACGCTGGAGGCCCGCGGCGCGATCTTCGTGGAGGAGAACGAGGAGGTCCCCGAGGGCTCGATCGTGGTCTTCTCCGCGCACGGCGTCGCCCCCGAGGTGCACGAGCAGGCCAAGGCCCGCAACCTCAAGGCGATCGACGCGACCTGCCCGCTGGTCACCAAGGTCCACCACGAGGCCAAGCGGTACGCGGCGGAGGACTACGACATCCTGCTGATCGGCCACGAGGGTCACGAGGAGGTCATCGGCACCGCCGGTGAGGCTCCCGCGCACATCCAGCTCGTAGACGGCCCGGACGGGGTCGACAAGGTCACCGTGCGGGACCCGGAGAAGGTGGTCTGGCTGTCGCAGACCACGCTGTCGGTGGACGAGACGATGGAGACCGTGGCCCGGCTCAAGACCCGGCTGCCGCTGCTGCAGTCCCCGCCCAGCGACGACATCTGCTACGCCACGCAGAACCGCCAGCACGTGGTCAAGGAGATCGCCCCGTCCTGCGACGTGGTGATCGTGGTCGGCTCGACGAACTCGTCGAACTCCGTCCGCCTCGTCGAGGTGGCCCTGGACGCCGGTGCCCGCGCCGGTCACCTGGTCGACTACGCCTCGGAGATCCGCGACGAGTGGCTGGAGGGCGCCACCACGGTCGGTGTCTCGTCCGGCGCCAGCGTCCCGGAGGACCTGGTCATGGAGGTGCTCGCGCACCTGGCGGAGCGCGGCTTCGGCGAGGTCACCGAGTACACCACCGCCGAGGAGCGGCTCACCTTCTCGCTGCCGCAGGAGCTGCGCCGCGACATGAAGGCCGCCGCCGCGCGCGGTTAGAACTCGTCGACCAGCTCCGGTGCCTGGGGCTGGCGCGGGGTCACCTCCACCTGCGCGGGCGTGGTCAGCTGCTCGTCGCTCACCCCCAGCTCGGCCAGCTTGCGGGCGCTGACCAGCACCCGCGACTCCAGCGACCCCACCGCCCGGTTGTAGGCGGTCACCGCCCCGCCCAGCGCACCGCCGAGCCGCCCCACGTGCTCGCCGAGCGTGGCCAGCCGCCCGTACAGCTCGCGGGCCAGCTCGTGGACCACGACGGCGTTGCGGGCCAGCGCCTCCTGCCGCCACGAGTACGCCACCGTGCGCAGCAGCGCGACCAGCGTCGCCGGGGTGGCCAGCACGACGTCGCGGGCGAACGCGTGCTCCAGCAGCGCCGGGTCGCGTTGCAGCGCGGCGTCCAGGAACGGGTCCGCGGGCACGAACAGCACCACGAACTCGGGCGTCTGCGGGAACGCCGTCCAGTACGCCTTGGCCGCCAGCGCGTCCACATGGGCGCGCAGGTGGCGGGCGTGCCGGTCGAGGTGGCCGTCGCGGGTCCGCTCGTCGCGGGACTCCATTGCGGACAGGTACGCGTCGAACGGCGCCTTCGCGTCCACCACCACGCTGCGCCCGCCGTGCAGCCGCACCACCAGGTCGGGGCGCACGCCCTGCTGATCCGTGACGGCGGTGACCTGCTCGGCGAAGTCGCAGTGCTCCAGCAGCCCCGCCGCCTCCACGATGCGGCGCAGCTGATGCTCGCCCCAGCGTCCCCGCACCTGCGGTGCCCGCAGCGCCGCCACCAGCTGCTTGGTCTCGGTGCGCAGCTCACCGGAGACCGCGCCCATCGAGCGGACCTGCTCGCGCAGTTCCGCGTACGCGTCGACGCGGTCGCGTTCCAGCTCGCCGATGCGCTGTTCGTAGCGGCGCAGCGCGTCGTGCAGCGGGGCCACGGCGCGGGCCACGGCCTCCTGCGACTGGGCGGTGGCCTCGTAGGACAGCGCCCGCATCGACTGCTCCAGGCGCTGCTCGCCGGCCCGGCCGGCCTCGACGGTGGCCTCCAGGCGGGCGATGTCGGCGGCGGCGCGCAGCCGGGCGGCCAGCCAGCCCAGCGCGGCACCCACCCCCAGACAGACGATCACCACGGCCACGGTCGAGACGGTCACGCCTGGAGCTTGCCAGAGGGGTACGACGGGACAGGCGAGGGTAGCTTGGAGACATGAAGGTGTTTCTGCTGGTGATAGTGGTTCTGCTGCTCATCGCCGTCGTTGTCGCGTGGCGGCACGGCTCCGTGGCCCGCGAGCAGCAGCGCCTCGCCGACGCCCGGGCGGAAGCCCAACGCTGGTACGAGCGCCTCGGCGGCCAGGTGATGAACCTGCACGGCGACGACCCGGCGGCCCGGCAGGCGCTGGCCGACGCGGGGGAGCGCTACAACGCCGCGGGCGGCCAGCTCCAGCAGGCCACCTCGGTACGGCAGTTCGAGCTGGCCCGCGAGAGCGCCCTGGAGGGCCTGGCATACGTGCGGGCCGCCCGGATGGCCATGGGCCTGGACCCGGGCCCTGAACTGCCGGCGCTGGCCGGGGCGGCGGGTGCCGGGCAGTTGACCTCGCAGCGCGAGGTCACCGTGCAGGGCCAGCACTACAAGGCGGGGCCGCAGCCGGCTCCGGACATGCCGTACTACTACCCGGGTGGGCAGGTGCAGGGCCGTCCCGTGCCGGCCGGCTGGTACTCGACCCCGGTGTGGAAGACCGCGCTCGGCGCGGGCGCCGGGGTGCTCGGCGGCATGCTGATCTTCGACGCGCTGTTCTCGCCCGGGTTCGGGGACATGGGCTACCAGGAGGGCTTCGCGGACGGCTTCGCCGCGGGCGACAACGACATCAGCGGCAACGATGCGAGCGGCGCCGGGGACTTCGGCGGCGGCGACTGGGGCGGGGACTTCGGCGGCGGGGACTTCGGCGGCGGGGACTTCGGCGGCGGGGACTTCTGAGCGAACGCCGGACGGCGTTCGCGGCCGTCACGACGCCTGGGGCTGACCGACCAGGCGCCGGTCGAGTTCGCGGCGCAGCGCCCGGGGGCCGGGCCACACCTGGGTCAGGTCGGCGGTGAAGGTGGCGCCTTCCGGACCGTCGCGCAGCGTGGGCCCGCCCGGCCCCTCGCCCGCGACCGGATGCACCCGGTCCAGGTCCACCGGCGTCACGTCGAGCACGGTGCGCAGCCCGCTGCGGCGTACCGAAACGGCGGCGATGTCGTCCCAGGCCAGCAGCACCGGATCGCTGCCCTGGGCGGCCAGCTCCATGCCGCCCGCCGAGATGCGGACCCACGTGGTCAGGGCCGCCCGGGCGCACACCGTGTAGCCGCCCGCGACCAGCACCGCGATCACCGCCCCCTGAGCGAGCGTCGACCACCACGGGTCGCGGTCGCCCCCGGCCACGGCGTCGAGCACGAGCGCGGCCACGACGTACGTGAGCGTCAGGGCGGCGAACAGGGTGACGAACGTCCGCGCGGGCGACGAACGGAACAGCACCGCGTCCCTGGCCGGGGCCTCGACCTGCTCGGGCTCGGTCGCCATGCCTTCCATACTGCCGCGACGGTCCCGGCCGCGGAGGCGGATGCGCCGGACGCGGCCGCGTCCGGCGCATCCGTTTCAGAACGCGCAGGCGATGACCAGTTCCGGCGTACGGTCGGGCAACCGGTCCAGCTTGCCGATCTTCCCGGCCGCCTTCAGGTCGCCCTCGATGCGCGCCAGCCGGTCCAGCATCGCGGCCGGCCCGAGCGCCTCGGCCAGCGGCACCTCCGCCTTCATGGACAGCTTGCGGTCACTCTTGGCGCGGCGGATCTGACGCAGCGCCTCCCCGGCCAGGTCCAGCAGATCCGCGTCGCCCTCGGGCGCGACCCGGGTCAGCTCGTACGTGGTGGGCCAGGTCGAGGTGTGCACCGAGCCGTACCGCCACCACGACCACACCTCCTCGGTGACGTACGGCAGGAACGGCGCGAACAGCCGCAGCTGCACGGACAGCCCCGCCGCCAGCGCCGCCCGGGCGGAGTCGGCGGCCGGGCCGTGGCCGTACGCGCGATCCTTGACCAGCTCGATGTAGTCGTCGCAGAACGTCCAGAAGAACCCCTCGGCCGCCTGCAACGCGTCGGTGTGCTGGTACGCGTCGAGTGCCGCGGTCACCTCGCCGGTCACCGCGGCCAGCCGGGCCAGCACGGCCCGGTCCAGTTCCGCGGTGACCGGGCGGCGCAGGGCGTCCGCCGCGCCCAGGCCGAGCGCGAACTTCGACGCGTTGAGCAGCTTGGTGGCCAGCCGCCGCCCGACCTTGATCTGGGCGGGGTCGAACGCCAGATCCGTGCCGGGCCGCCCGTTGGCCGCCCAGTACCGGACCGCGTCGGAGCCGCTCTGCTCCAGCAGGCCCATCGGCGTGACCACGTTGCCCTTGGACTTCGACATCTTCTTGCGGTCCGGGTCGAGGATCCAGCCGGAGAGCACCGCGGTGTGCCAGGGCAGGGTGCCGGTGGACAGGTGGGCCCGCACCACCGAGGAGAACAGCCAGGTGCGGATGATCTCCTGGCCCTGCGGGCGCAGGTCCATCGGGTACGTCCGCCGGTGCAGATCCTCGTCGACACTCCAGCCGGTGACGATCTGCGGGGTCAGCGACGAGGTGGCCCACGTGTCCATGACGTCCGGGTCGGCGGTGAAGCCGCCCGGGACGTCACGCTGGCCGGGCTCGAAACCGGGCGGACAGTCCGAAGACGGGTCAACCGGCAGCGACGAATCGTCCGGTATGAGAAGCTGCTGGTAGTCCGGCTCGCCAGCGTCGTCGAGCCGGTACCACACGGGGATCGGCACGCCGAAGAACCGCTGCCGGCTGATCAGCCAGTCGCCGGTCAGCCCGTTCACCCAGTGCTCGTAGCGGTGCGCCATGTGCTGCGGAATCCAGCGCAGCGCGCGGCCCTGCGCCAGCAACTGCTCGCGCAGGTGCTGGTCGCGCCCGCCGTTGCGGATGAACCACTGGCGGCTCGTGACGATCTCCAGAGGCGCGTCCCCGTTCTCGTAGAACTTCACGGGATGGGTGACCGGCCGCGGCTCGCCGACGAGATCGCCGGACTCCTGCAGCAGTCGGACGATCTCCCGGCGGGCCGCGGGCACCGTCAGCCCCGCGAACCCCTCGTACGCCACCTGCGGGACCCCGGGCGGGCGCTCCGCCACGAACCGGCCGTCGCGGCCGATCACCACGCGCGTGTTCAGTTGCAGGTCACGCCACCAGATGACGTCGGTCAGGTCGCCGAACGTGCACACCATCGCGATGCCCGTGCCCTTGTCCGGCGCGGCCATGGCGTGCGCGTGCACCGGCACCTCGACGTCGAAGAACGGGCTGCGCACCGTACGGCCGACCAGCGCGGCGTACCGATCGTCGGTGGGGTGGCAGACCAGCGCGACGCAGGCCGCCAGCAGCTCCGGCCGGGTCGTGTCCACCTCGACCGGCCCGTCCGGCCCGTGGAAGCGCAGCCGGTGGAACGCGCCGGGCCGCTCCCGGTCCTCCAACTCGGCCTGCGCGACCGCGGTCTGGAAGCCCACGTCCCACAGCGTCGGCGCCTCCGCCGTGTACGCCTCGTCGCGCGCCAGATTCTGCAGGAACGCCCGCTGCGAGATCGCCCGCGCGGTGTCCCCGATCGTCGTGTACGTCATGGACCAGTCGACGGACAGCCCGAGGCGCCGCCACAGCGCCTCGAACGCCTGCTCGTCCTCGGCGGTGAGCCGCTCACACAACTCCACGAAGTTCAGCCGCGAGATCGGCACCGGCGGCTTCGGCGCGGTCGCCGGCGGCTGCCACCCCGGCTCGTACGGCAGCGCCGGGTCGCAGCGCACGCCGTACACGTTCTGCACCCGGCGTTCGGTGGGCAGCCCGTTGTCGTCCCAGCCCATCGGGTAGAAGACGGTCTTGCCGCGCATCCGCTGGAACCGCGCGATCGTGTCGGTGTGGGTGTACGAGAAGACGTGCCCCATGTGCAGCTCGCCGGATACGGTCGGCGGAGGGGTGTCGATCGCGTATACGTCCGAGCGCTCCTTCGAGCGGTCGAACGCGTACGTGCCCTCCTCCTGCCAGCGGCGCGCCCACTTCTCCTCGAGGCCGTCCAGCGACGGTCGCTCGGGCAGACCGGCGCGCGCGGTCTTTCCCGTATCGGTCATGGGCCGATGCTACGGCCGCGCGCGCCCGCCGTACCTTCATTAATGCCGTTCGTGCTCCAGCAGCCAGGCCTTCACGTCGAGGCCCCAGCGGTAGCCGCCGAGCGTGCCGTCGATGCGCAGCACCCGATGGCACGGCACGAACAGGGCGACCGGGTTGCGCGCGCAGGCCGCCGCCGCGGCCCGTACCGCGGCGGGCCGCCCGGCCAGCTCCGCGAACTGCGTGTACGTCACCGGAGCACCCGGCTTGATCTCCCGCATGACCTGCCACGCATGGGCCATGAACGCGCCGCCGGTGCGCTGCTCGACCGGCACCTCGTCGAGCGCGGCCAGGTCACCGTCCAGATAGCACCGGACCGCGGCACTCACCGCGCCGAGGTCGGCGACGGGCCGCGTTTCTCCGGCCAGTTCCGGGTGTACGAGGCGCAGCAGTCCACCCACGTCCGTGGTGAATCCGGCGGCGCGGACCGCACCGCCGTCGCTCACCACCGCGGTGAACGCTCCGGCGGGGGTGTCCATCGTGCTGTGTCGCATCATGCGGACCTCCAGAGTCGCATCAGGGCATAGGAGCGCCAGGGCCGCCAGCTCTGTGCGTGTGCGGCCAGGGCGGTGGGGGAGTCGGGGAGGCCGAGCGCGCGGGCGCCGCGCCGGGCCGCCACGTCGGTGGGGAGGAAGACGTCCGGGTCGCCGATCGCCCGCATCGTCACGTAGCCCGCTGTCCAGGCGCCGACGCCGGGCAGCGCGGTGAGCCGGTCGGTGGCCGCGTCCCGGTCGGCGCCGGGGTCGAGATCCAGCTCGCCGCCGGCCACCGCGCGGGCGAGCGCCCGGATGCTCTCGCGCCGCGCCGCCGGCATCCGGAACGCGTCATCCGGCAGCTCGGCCACGACCGCGGCCCCGGGAAAGGCCCGCAAACGCCTCTCATGATCGCCGTCGTTGGCGTCGTTGGCGTCGTTGGCGTCGTTGGCGTCGTGGGGGCCGCCAGCCCCTGGCCGCTCGCGCAGCCGCTGGCCCGCCGGCGGGCGCGCGTCGTGGGCGTCGTCGGCGTCGGCGGGCTCGGCGGTGGTGTGCGACAGAAGGTGGGCGAGGGTGGTGCGGGCCGAGCGGACGCTGACCTGCTGGCCCACGATGGCGCGGACCGCCAGCTCGAAGCCGTCCACCGCGCGGGGCACCCGGACCCCCGGCTCCGCCTCGACCCCCGGCCGCAGCGCCGGGTCGGCGGCCAGTGTGGTGTCCACCGCCACCGGGTCGGCGTCCAGGTCGAGCAGGCGACGGCAGCGGGCCACGGCCGGTGCGAGGTCACGTACGTCGGCCAGCGTGAGCGTGGCCGAGATCCACCGGTCGGCCGGGGTCAGCGCGACCGTGGCGACCCCGTGCGGCAGGCTCAAGCCCCGCCGGTACGTCCGGCCGTCGCACTCCTCCACCCCCGGCAGTGCCCGGGCGGCGAGGAAGCTGACCAGCGCCTCCGCGTGCAGCGGAGCCCGGTACGCCAGCCGTACCGTGATCGTGCCCGCCCCGGCGAGCGTGGCCGGGCGGCGCGATCGCAGCGCGCTGGGTGGCTGGGCGTACACCTCCTGGATCGTGTCGTTGAACTGGCGCACGCTGCCGAAGCCCGCCGCGAACGCGATGTCCGCCAGGCCCAGCTCGGTGGTCTCGATGAGGATGCGGGCGGTCTGCGCGCGCTGCGCCCGGGCCAGGGCGAGCGGGCCGGCGCCCAGCTCGGCGGTGATCATCCGGTGCAGGTGGCGCTCGGTGTATCCGAGGCGGCCGGCCAACCCCGGCACACCCTCGCGGTCGACGACGCCGTCGGAGATGAGGCGCATCGCCCGGCCCACCACGTCGGCGCGCACGTCCCACTCCGGTGACCCGGGGGCGGCGTCGGGACGGCAGCGGCGGCAGGCGCGGAAGCCGTTGCGCTGGGCGGCGGCGGCACTGGGGTAGAACGCGACGTTTGCCCGTTTCGGGGTGAGGGCGGGGCAGGACGGCCGGCAGTAGATGCCGGTCGTCTTGACCGCGGTGTAGAACCAGCCGTCGAACCGCTGATCGCGGCTGTCGACGGCCCGGTAACACCGCTCGAAATCCAACTCCATGCCGTCGAGTCTGCCCTGCGTGCCGCCCGCCCGGCTGGCGGCTTTCGGACATGGCATCGCCGGACCACGCGGCCCGCCCGTCGGCGGCATCGCAGTGCCGCCCGGTCCGCCCGCTGGCGGCAGTGCCGCCCGGTCCGCCCGCTGGCGGCAGTGCCGCCCGGTCCGCCCGCTGCGGCAGCGCCGCCCGGCCAGCCCGTCGGCGGCATCGCGGCACCGCCCGCCCTCCCGCTGGGCGGACTGGCCGGCACGTTGAAGGGTTTGGGTCAGCTCCTCACCCGATGTCACCAAGATCGCTCTTACGTCAGTGCGGATCAGGCCACCTGGTCGAGGAAGTGGAGGAGTCGCTCGGTCAGCAGGGCGGCGGCGTCGGGGTCGAAGTCCGGCAGGCTGGAGTCGGTGAACAGGTGCCGGTCGCCGGCGTAGAGGAACAGCTCGGCGTCCGAAGTGGACGCCACCAGTGCCCGGGCCGCGTCGACGTCGCCCTCACCGGCGAAGAAGGGATCCGCGTCCATGCCGTGAATCCGCACCGGAACCCCGGCGGGCCAGTCGCCGCCGAACTCGGCCGGGGGCACGCAGGCGTGGCACAGCACCGCGCCACGGGCGCCCGGACGGGTCTGGGCCAGCGCCTGGGCGGGTAGCACGCCGAGCGAGAAGCCCACGTACACCAGATCGGGGCGCAGGGGCTCGGCGGCCCGGCGGCCGCGCTCGATGATCTCACCGAAGCCGATGTCGCCCGCGTGGGCGACGCCGTCGTCGAGCGTGTCGAAGACCCGCCCCGCGTACAGATCCGGCAGGTGGACGGTGTGGCCCGCGCGACGCAGGCCGTCGGCGAAGTCGCGCATGCCCGGCGTCAGGCCCTGGGCGTGGTGGAACAGCAGGAGCTCGGTCATGTCGCCGATGATGCCGGGCTGGGCCGACAATTTCGGTGCCCGTTGGCGTACCTGTGGATTGTGTCAACCTGTGTTGACATCGGGGGTCGCGCCGGGTGCCTGCCAACTCCGCGCGTTCCGCAGCGCAACGGTCAGTAGACTGGCCGGTCGTGAGCCTCACCATCGGAATCGTCGGCCTGCCCAACGTCGGCAAGAGCACCCTGTTCAACGCCCTGACCAAGAACGACGTGCTCGCCGCGAACTACCCGTTCGCCACGATCGAGCCCAACGTCGGCGTGGTCGGGCTGCCCGACGACAGGCTCCAGCAGCTCGCCGGCCTGTTCGGCAGCGAGAAGATCCTCCCCGCGCCGGTGAGCTTCGTCGACATCGCGGGTCTGGTCCGCGGTGCGTCCAAGGGTCAGGGCCGTGGCAACGCGTTCCTCGCCAACATCCGCGACGCGTCCGCGATCTGCCAGGTGGTGCGCGCGTTCTCCGACCCGAACGTGCTGCACGTCGACGGCAAGGTGTCCCCGGCCGACGACATCGAGACGATCAACACCGAGCTGCTCCTCGCCGACCTGCAGACCCTGGAGAAGGCGCTGCCCCGGCTGCAGAAGGAGGCCAAGCTCAAGAAGGACCGCGCTCCCGTGGTCGCCGCCGCCGAGGCCGCGGCGAAGCTGCTCGACGAGGGCGTGACGCTCTACCAGGGCGCCGCGGGCGCGGGCATCGACCTCGGCCTCCTGGCCGAGCTGCACCTGCTCACCACCAAGCCGTTTCTGTACGTCTTCAACGTCGACGAGGCGGAGCTCGGCAACGCGGCGTTCCTCGACGAGCTGCGCGCGCTCGTGGCGCCGGCCGAGGCGGTCTTCATGGACGCGAAGATCGAGTCGGAGCTGATCGACCTGCCGGAGGACGAGGCGCTGGAGCTGCTCCAATCCACCGGTCAGACCGAGCCGGGCCTGCACCAGCTCATCCGCGTGGGGTTCGCGACGCTGGGTCTGCAGACGTACCTGACGGCCGGGCCGAAGGAGGCGCGGGCCTGGGTGATTCCGGTGGGTGCCACCGCGCCGGAGGCGGCGGGCGTCATCCACAGCGACTTCCAGCGCGGCTTCATCAAGGCCGAGATCGTCAGCTTCGACGACCTGATGGCGGCCGGTTCGATGGGGGCGGCCAAGGCCGCGGGCAAGGTACGGATGGAAGGCAAGGACTACGTCATGCGCGACGGCGACGTAGTCGAGTTCCGATTTAACGTGTGACGTTATTGACGTGCCGCGTTATACTTAGCCGGTGATCCGATCCTTCGGGAACCGGGAGACCGAGCGGCTGTGGCGACGTGAGCATGTGCGGTCTCTCGACTCCCGGGTTCTTCGGACTGCGCTGAGGAAACTCGTGCTCCTCGATGCTGCGGTTACCCTCGTCGACCTTCGTGTTCCGCCGGGCAACCGGCTGGAGGCGCTCAGTGGCGATCGAAAGGGCCAGCACAGCATCCGGATCAACGACCAGTGGCGGATCTGCTTCGTCTGGACCGAAACTGGTCCGGAAGACGTGGAAATCGTGGACTACCACTAGGGAGGTGAAACGAGATGAGCAAGCTGGCCCCGATTCACCCCGGCGAGGTGCTGATGGAGGATTTCATCGCACCGCTCGGGATCACTCAGCACAAGGTTGCTGTGGCCATCGGGGTGCCGCCCCGGCGGATCAATGAGATCGTCCACGGCAAGCGGCGTGTCACCGCCGACACGGCCCTCCGCCTGGCGCGCTACTTCGGAACGACCGACCTCTTCTGGATCAATCTGCAGAACCGGTACGACCTCGAGATTGAGAAGGACGCGCTCGGCGACATCCTCGACAGCATCCGGCCTCTCCAGTCGGCCTAAGAGCGCCGCCGCACCCGATGTCCGGCTCAACCTTTGGCGGACATCGGCGCCTGCCCACATCCCCAAGCCGATGAGCAGATCCGTGTCGACTTCCAGAGCGACGAACATCAAGGCCGAGATCGTCAGCTTCGACGACCGGATGGCGGCCGGTTCGATGGCGGCGGCCAAGGCCGCGGGCAAGGTACGGATGGAAGGCAAGGACTACGTCATGCGCGACGGCGACGTAGTCGAGTTCCGATCTAATGTCTGATTCCGGTTCAACGTCTACCGCATCGGATCAGCGCCAACGGTTGGGGCAGCTGTGGTAACACCGTGGTATGGTCGACGAATGGCGAGGACGAAGAAGGTCACGATCACGCTGCCGGTGGAGTTGCTGGAAAGCATGAAGACGCACACCGACAACGTCTCCGGCTACCTCACCGAGCTGGCCGAGCGCGCCGAGCGGCGCAGACTCCTCCGGGAGGAGTTGGATCGCTACCAAGGCGAGTTCGGGCCGTTCACTGACAAGGAGATGGCCGAGGCTCGGTCGCTCCTGCACGGGGCTGAGGAGACTGGGCGCGCGGCGTGAGCCTCGAGTCGCTGGTGCTCGACTCGCAAGGCTTCTCCGGATGGATTGACCGCGATCGCAAGGTAATGCGACTGCTGGAGCAGGCGGAGCGGGACGGGACCGATCTGGCCATGTCGGCCGCCACGATCATCGAGATTTCCCACTCCGGCGTGGATACCGCCCGGCTGAGCTGGCTGCTGTCTCAGATTCGAGTGGAGGCGGTGACGAAGGAAAGTGCCCGCCGTAGTGCAGCGCTGTTGAAGGCGGCTGGGCTGCATGGGCACAAATACGCCATCGATGCCATGGTCGCCGAGGTGGCGCTACGATTACCTGCGCCGGTGGCAGTTCTGACATCCGATGTCGACGACATGGTCAAGCTGTGCGGGCAGCGCGTCCGGACCATCGGGCTGTAGCGATCTTCTCGATGATGGCGGGAGCGTCCAAGCTGTTGATCGGGGACGTCATCCGGTCGAGTTCCGATTCAACGTGTGACGTTGTTGCGGCGCAAACACCGGCGGACGTCGGCGCCTGGCTCAGGTCTTGCGGCCGGGCACCAGCCCATCCAAGTCGATCTTTATCGCGAACGGCGTCGTGGTGCGCAGTTCGTGGCGGTGGATCGCGGTCGCCACGTACGACCGGGTGGGTCCGTCGAGTTCGTAGGCGTGGACCACCGGGGAGCCATCCTCGTCCTCGATGCGCCAGTAGTTCGCGATACCGGCTTCCGCGTACTTGCGCAGCTTGACGTTGCGGTCGCGATGCGCCGACTCCGGCGAGACCACCTCCACGACCAGCAGAGTCTCTTCAGGCGTGTAGAAAGTGCGGGACGGATCGAAAGGTGCCTTGGTGGCTAGGAGATCAGGCTCCGGCCGATTCCATTGGTCGAGTCGGATCGTGATTTCCCGGTCGACCTCGATGCCTGCCGGGGCCTGGTCCGTCAGGGAGTTCACCAGCGCGGTGATCATGCGGGCGTGCCAGACCCGCTGGGGAGACATCATGAAGACGAGGGCTCCATCGATCAGTTCGGTGTGGCGCGGCGCCTCGGCGAGACTGTCGAGGTCCTCGGCGTACCAGCCCTCGGGGCGAGGCGGACGCATCCACTCGGGCACCGCAGTCATGCGGTCACCGTAGCATTCGGTAACGGCTGTCCAGTTCTGCTGCGGCACCTACGATCGGGACGTGAACGGGTCGGTCGAACCTGGTGTCATACTGCGGGTTCTTGCCTCACAGGACGCCGCCGTCATCGCCGGATGGGCTGTGGATCCACAGTTCTGCCGGGAGGCGGAATGGACTTCGGGCCTGCCGGCTCACGAGGACGAGCGCTTTCAGCGCGGGCTCATCGAGACGCCACCGAAGGACCTCATTCGCCTCGGTGCCTGCGCGGGTGACGATCTCGTCGGCTATGTCGACTTCCAGGGCGGCGAACCCGCTCGGCGCGAGCTCGGCGTTGTCATCGGCGTACGCAAGCTCTGGGGTCGCGGACTCGGGCTCAGCGCGGCGGCTGCGGGGCTTCGGTACGGCTTCGTCGAACTACGGCTCCAGGAAATCTGGGCGGAGGCGCTTGAGGAGGGTGTGTCGTGTCGAAGCGTCGACGCGTGGAGACGATGCCGCCGCGCGAGGTGCCCGGCTATGCCGAGGCGTTTGCGGCCGGGCGCATCCGCCAGGTGCCCGCCACCCCGCCGCGCCTCGCTGTGTTCCCCACCGCCCGGGCCGTGTTGCAGACCCACATCGCAGTGGCGGTGATCGGCATCCTGGCTATGGTCATGATTGCCAAGATCATTGG
Organism: Krasilnikovia cinnamomea; assembly: GCF_004217545.1. Classification (NCBI taxonomy): domain Bacteria; kingdom Bacillati; phylum Actinomycetota; class Actinomycetes; order Micromonosporales; family Micromonosporaceae; genus Krasilnikovia; species Krasilnikovia cinnamomea. The sequence continues at coordinate 2,185,183 of NZ_SHKY01000001.1, read as the reverse complement.
TTGGCTCACAGGTGAAGGTGCCGTGTTCGGGGTTGCGATGGGCCTGCTCTCCACGCTGGCGTTCGTCATGTACTTCCGGCGCGGAACCCGGATCGGCGAGCGGCTGATCGCCGAGTTCCGGCATGGCTACTGCACGTTCGAGCTGTCCCTGGGTGGCTTCTGGATCGGCGGCCACGGCAACTGGGGAGAGATGGGGCCGGGCTGGGACTTCCGGAGCCTCTGGCTGCTCGACGGTTCGACCGGGGCGGTGAAACGCAGTCCCGTGCCCGGTGGTGATCCCCCAGGCATGTATCCGTCCCCGCATCGCCCAGGGCAGTGGGAACTGTGGACCGGCTCGCAGTGGTACGGCATCTACGAGAGCCCCCCGGACGACGGCCCCGTCCAAACCGCATGACGCGGGATTCACGGGGTCCAGCGGAGGAAGCGGTCGAACAGCTCCTCGGCCGGGCTGGGTGACAGGTTTCCGACGGCCACCTCCAGCCTCGTCCACATGTTGATCCTGAGCGCGGTCGGGGCAATTCGGCGGTCAGATTCTTCCGCGCCGGATCACACGGCCAGGGCTTGCCGCAGGCCCGGCAATCCCAGCTGGGACGTTCCTCGATGTGCTCGGCCACTCGGGCCCACTCTCCCGGTCGGCGATGGAAGGGAGAGGACGGACACCGGCGTCGCAGGCAGCAGCATCCGCCACCTCAGGCGATACAGTACACATGTCCACGCGCTTAGCGCATATTGATCGCACACATACGAGCCTATGGACTATGCGGGTGTGCGGTCGCGCATAGCGTTTGACCTGTGAAGAGAGTTCGGTTGATGGGCACGGCCGAGATCGGCGCACGCCTCGGCGTCACCCGATCGCGAGCCCACGCCATCACCCGTGACCGGGACTTCCCGGAGCCCTACCAGGTACTCACGATGGGCTCGGTGTGGGATGCCGAGGACGTCGAGCGGTGGATCCGTGAGCACCGCCCCGCGTTGGCCGAGGAGCCCGAGGGGGAGTAGCGAGCCGAGACGGCCGTCGCCTCCAACGCTTGACGCAGAGCGCCTGCGCACGGTCGCTCTTAGGCACAATGTGGATTTCCGTCTGCTGCATCGATGGGCATGACGGCGTAGCGTCGTCCGCACGGCTTCAGCACGGCACCGACTCCCGTGGAGGACGCCATGGCCGCCGTCGCGCCTCGCCCGGTCCAGCCACACCCCGTCCGGCCGTGGCCCGATCCCGTGCGGCGCACGCCCCGGGGTTCCGCGTTCGCCGCCACGCTCCGCACGACCGACGCGAAGCAGATCGGCATCTTGTACCTGACCACGTCGTTCGGGTTCTTCGTGGTGGGCGGATTCATGGCGCTGCTGATGCGCGCCGAACTGGCCCGCCCCGGGATGCAGTTGCTCTCCCCGGAGCAGTACAACCAGCTCTTCACCATGCACGGCACGATCATGCTGCTGTTCTTCGCGACCCCGATCGTGTTCGCCTTCGCGAACTTCGTCGTGCCGTTGCAGATCGGGGCACCCGACGTGGCGTTTCCCCGGCTCAACGCGTTCGCGTACTGGCTGTACCTGTTCGGGGGTCTCATCGCGCTCGGCGGGTTCGTCACGCCGGGCGGCGCGGCGGATTTCGGCTGGACCGCGTACACGCCGTTGAGCGACGGGATGAGCTCGCCCGGAGTGGGCGGCAACATGTGGGTGATGGGCGTGGCCCTGTCCGGCCTGGGCACGATCCTCGGCGCCGTCAACATGATCACCACGATCCTGACGTTGCGCGCACCGGGCATGACGATGTTCCGCATGCCGATCTTCACGTGGAACATCCTGGTCACCAGCCTGTTGGTGGTGCTGGTGTTCCCGTTCCTGGCTGCCACGTTGTTCGCGCTGGCCGCCGATCGCATCCTCGGCGCCCACGTGTACGACCCGGCGACCGGCGGCCCGCTGTTGTGGCAGCACCTCTTCTGGTTCTTCGGCCACCCCGAGGTGTACATCGTGGCCTTGCCGTTCTTCGGCATCATCACCGAGGTCATCCCGGTGTTCAGCCGCAAGCCGTTGTTCGGCTACAAGGGTCTGGTGGCGGCCACGCTGCTCATCGGCGGCCTGTCGATGAGCGTGTGGGCCCACCACATGTTCGCCACCGGCCAGGTGCTGCTGCCGTTCTTCAGTTTCCTCAGCTTCCTCATCGCGGTCCCGACCGGCATGAAGTTCTTCGTCTGGATCGGCACGATGTGGCGCGGCCAGATCAGCTTCGAGACGCCGATGCTGTTCGCGCTCGGGTTCATGGTGACGTTCCTGCTGGGCGGGCTGACCGGGGTGCTGCTGGCGTCGCCGCCGATCGACTTCCACGTCCATGACACGTACTTCGTCGTGGCGCACTTCCATTACGTACTGTTCGGCACGATCGTGTTCGCGGTGTTCGCCGGGGTCTACTTCTGGTTTCCGAAGATGTTCGGGCGGATGCTCGACGACCGGCTGGGCAAGGTGCATTTCTGGCTGACGTTCCTCGGGTTCCACACCACGTTCCTGGTGCAGCACTGGCTGGGCGCCGAGGGCATGCCCCGCCGGTACGCGGACTATCTGCCCGGCGACGGCTTCACCGTGCTCAACATGGTCTCGACCATCGGCTCGTTCGTGCTCGGCGCCGCCACCCTGCCGTTCCTCTACAACGTGTGGAAGTCCTACCGGTTCGGCCGGATCGTGACCGTTGCCGACCCGTGGGGTCACGGCAATTCGCTGGAGTGGGCGACCGCGTCGCCGCCGCCGCTGCGCAACTTCGACCGCATGCCGCGCATCCGTTCGGAACGCCCGGCGTTCGACGCGAAGTTTCCGGAACTGGCCGCCGGTGGGCAGTCGGCGGCCGGCCCGCCGGAGGGCGGCGCGAAGCCGCTCACCGGCGAGTCGGACGGCGGTGCCCGGTACCCCGAAGATCACGGGACCACCGAGTGATCACGATGTCGACCATGATCTCGCAGTCGTAGCTGAGTGTCGGTGCCGCGCTGTCCGCCCCGCCGCCGGGCGGCGCGACCATCCTCGCTTATCGGACAAAAAAGGATAAATGTGACGAACGGACGGCGGCCGGTATTCGAGATGTCGGTCAGCGATGTCGGATGTGCGTCCGCGACCTCCGCAAGTCAGCCTTTCGAGTGCCGTAATCACGGTGTCGTTCACCTTTTCTACAAGCACAATGTTTTGGTGCTTAACCAGACATCTAGTGATTACTGGCAGCATTACTTCGAAATGCCACCAAAGTCGTGGTGGGCTCGCCTTCCCTTCGGCGTCCGCATGTTCGCCGGAAGCTGCGCCCTGCTCACGACCGTCGGGGGCAGCATCTATGGCATCGCCGCACTGGGCCACGACGAGGCCGGAACCGTACGCGCCGAGCCCGCGAACGCTCCGGGAGCGGCCTCCGCCGTCGACCAGCCCGCGCCCTCCGGATCGCCGTCGGCGCCGAACTCGGCCGCGCCGAAGGGCGGGGCGTCGGGCGGCCACGTCCCGGGGGGCGTCAGGGTCGGCGCGCAAGGAGCGCCGGTGGGGATCGGCGGCGACCTCACCCGGGGCCCGGCCACCCGATCCCGGCCCGTGGAGGAGACCGAGAGGACGGCCACCCGCGCGCCCCGGGACCCGGTGCGCGCCGCCGCGGGCGTCCGCAACCCCGTCGCCCCGGCGCCGCCGATGTTCCCGCAGCTGGTCAGCGTCCGTACGGTCACCGAGAGCCGGATCATCCCGTTCCGGACCCGGTTCGTCCGGGACCGGTCCCTGCCGCGTGGTCGCGTGCGCGAGCGCCGTCCCGGCGTCCCCGGGCTGCGCGCCGTCCGGTACCGGGTCACCTATGTCGCGGGGCGGGAGACCCTCCGGGTGCTGATCGGGACGGCCGTCACCCGGACGCCGCAGGACCGCGTCATCGCCGTGGGCGCCCGTAAGCGCCACGGCGGGGGCGGCGGACACCGCAAGTGCCACGGCAAGTCGCACGACTGCCCGCCGAAGCACCAGGAGACGCCGCCGTCCTGCGCGAACGGGAACCAGCCCGGTGGCCCGGCGGCCAACCCGGCGAACCAACCGGCGGCCACCCAGCCCCCGGCCCAGCCCGGCGGGAACCAGAACCCGGATGCCCCCACTGTCCCCGGCGGCGTGCCGGTTCCCGGCGTCCCGCCCACCCCGGACGGCAATCCGGTCCCCGGCGGAGTGCCGCCGGTCGACGGCCCGCTTCCGACACCCAACGGGACGCCGGTGGTCGTTCCCGTGCCCACGGCCGGACCGCCCGCACAGCCCGGGACGGATCCGGCTGCGGGGGCGGTGCCGGTCGTCATCGTCGGAGTACCGGGTGTCCCGATGGGACGCGGGCCGGCGCCGGGCCCCACCTGCCACTGACGGCCGATCCGAGGCCGCCCGATCCCGCGACGGCAAGGCGCGGGAGGATGCCAGGGTGGCGGCGGTGAGCGAAGCGCGGCTGGCCGAGTTGGCCGGGCGACTCATAGGCGTGGACGGCGTGGTCGGTGTGGTGCTCGGCGGCAGTCGCGCGCGCGGCACCCACACCGCCGACTCCGACACCGACCTGGGGCTGTACTACCGGCCCCCGCTCGACGTGGACGGGCTCGCCGCGCTGGCCCGGGACGTGGCCGGGCCGGACGCGCGGGTCACCGCGCCGGGCGAGTGGGGACCCTGGGTGGACGGTGGGGCCTGGCTCACCGTGGACGGTGCCGCCGTGGACTGGATCTACCGGGACCTGGGCCGGGTAGAGCAGGCGTGGCGTGACGCCGAACAGGGCCGGTACGCGTTCCACGCCCAGGCCGGGCACCCGCTGGGCGTGCCGGACTTCGCGTACCCGGGTGAACTGGCCCTGTCGGTGGTCCTGGCCGAGCGGGCCGGTGAGCTGGCCGCGCTGCGGGCCCGTGCCCGGGTGTATCCGCCCGCGCTGGGCGCCGCGCTCGTGGCGGGGCTCTGGGAGGCGGACTTCCTGGTCGGGGTGGCCCGCAAGGCGGTGTCGCGCGGGGACGCCGCGTATGTCGCGGGCTGCCTGTTCCGGCTGGTGGGGGTGTGCGCGCACGCCCTGCACGGCGCGGCGCACCGGTGGCTGATCAACGAGAAGGGCGCGGTGGCCTCGGCGGCGGGTCTGCCGGGTGCGCCGCCACGGTTCCGCGCGGAGGTCGACGCGGTGTTCACGGCGGTCGACGGGGACCCGGTCCACCTGGCCACCGCCGTGGACGCGGCCCAGGACCTCGTGCTGGCCACCGCCGACGCGTGCGCCATGATGACGCGATGAGCGCCGACGAACCCACGATCCTCGCCACCAGCGCCGGCATGCTCCCGGGCCGGTTCGGCGCGCTGGACATGCGGGTGGGCCCGATCTTCGAACTCGCCGCCGAGCTGGCGCATGCGGGCCCGCAACCGCGCATCTGCCTGCTCGGCCAGGCGACGGGGGACCAGGAGGCGCGGATCGGGGCGGCGTACGCGGCGTTCGCCAAGACCCGGTTCCGGCTGTCGCACCTGGCGCTGTTCCCGATGCCGAACGTCGACGACATCCGCGCGCACCTGCTCAGCCAGGACGTCATCTGGGTGGGCGGGGGCAGCGTGGCGAACCTCGTCGCGGTCTGGCGGGTGCACGGGTTGCCGGAGATCCTGCGCGAGGCCTGGCAGTCCGGTGTGGTGCTCGGCGGGGTGTCGGCGGGCTCGATCTGCTGGCACATCGGCGGCAGCACGGACAGCTTCGGGCTGCGGCTGCGGCCGTTCACCGAGGGGCTGGGCTGGCTGCCGTACAGCAACGGGGTGCATTACGACGCCGAGGAGCAGCGGCGGCCGATGATGCACAAGCTGATCGGCGACGGCACCCTGCCCGACGGGTACGCGACGGACGACGGCGCGGGGCTCGTCTACCGGGGCACCCGGCTGGCCGAGGTGGTCGCCGACCGGGAGGGTCCGCGCGGGTACGAGCTGAAGCGCGCCGAGGACGGCACGGTGACCGAGACCCCGCTGCCGACGAGGTTGCTCTCCTACGACGCGGCGTAGTGCAGGATGACGTTGTGCACGTGGTGGGTCTTCTCCGTGCCGCGGAACTCGACCTCGTAGACGTGCGTGCCGACCGTGATCGCGATGGAGCCGGTGGAGAAGAACTGCCCGGCCCAGCTCTTGTTGCTGACCACGCTGACGCTGCTGACCTTCGAGTACGGGATGCTCGTGATCGCCACGCGCTTACCCACGAAGGACTTGTCCTGGATGATCACGCGCCGGTTGGTCAGGCCGAGGAAGCCGGTGCCCGCACCGACCGCGTCGTAGACGGCGATGATCTGCTCGCCCTCCAGCAACCCGCTCTGGATCTGTTCCAACTGGCCCTTGTTGTCGAAGACGACGTCGCCCATGGGCCCGAGCGTAGTGCGGCCGGGCCAGCGCCGTCGGGCTACTGGCGGCCGACGACCGTACGGTAGGCGTCCTCGATACGGGCCGCGAGCGTGACCTCACCGTCGGTGATGTCGGTGCCGTCCTGCGCGGCGAGGCAGATCTGCGTGTGACCGTCGAGGCGACGGATGTGCGGGCGGATGCGTAAGGTATCGGCGGCGACCTTGATCCGTTCGGTCAGCGCGGCGTGCTGACTCTCGTCGCAGGCGAGGACGCGCTTGAGCTGCATGCCGTCCTGGGTCCAGCCACCCAACAGGGCCAGGGCGTCGCTCAGGTAATCCCCCCGAGTTCCCCGTGGTTTCCTGGCCCGCATCAGCCACACCCCCTTGGCGTCGTTGCCGGCTTGTGGCCAAATCGTCGCCATGTCGTCATGGTCGGTGGTGACAGTCTTGCCTCCCGCGTCAAGCGTGTCCACGCCCACATATCTGTGTTCTCCCGACGTTCGGGGCGGACTCGGGCAACCTGAACGGTCAAGATTTGTGGCACGCTGTTTGCTCATGCCCCAGGGACACCACGTCAGCAGCGCTTCGTCACCCAGAGTGATCGTGGCCGCCGTCATTGTCATCGATGGCCGGGTGCTGGCGTGCGAACGCTCGGCGCCGCCCGAGGCGGCCGGGCGCTGGGAGTTCCCCGGGGGCAAGGTCGAGCCGGGGGAGACCGACGCGCAGGCACTGGCCCGCGAGTGCCGGGAGGAGCTCGGCGTACGGGTACGGGTCGGCGCCCGGGTCGGCCCGGACGTGCCACTGGCGCGCGGCCGGGCCGTGCTGCGGGTCTTCGTCGCCGAGGTGCTGGACGGCGGGGTGCCGCGCGCCCTGGAGCACTCCGCGATGCGGTGGCTCGCGGCCGGCGAGCTGAACAGCGTGCCCTGGCTGCCGGCCGACGAGCCGATCGTGGCGGAGCTACCCGCCCTGCTGGGCGGGATCGGCGAACGTTCGGCGTAGCTCCCGCTTGAGCACCTTGTGGCTCGGGCCCAGTGGCAGGGACTCGGCGAAACGCACCTGACGCGGGTACTTGTGCTTGCCGAGGCGTTCGCGCGCCCAGGCGGTCAGATCCTCCTGCGTCACCCCGCCCGGATCGGCCACCACCACGGCGCAGATCTCCTCGCCGAGCACCGCGTCGGGTACGCCGATGACCGCGACCTGCACGACGGCGGGGTGCCGGGCCAGCACCTCCTCTACCTCGCGCGGGTACACGTTGAAGCCGCCCCGGATGATCATGTCCTTCTTGCGGTCCACGATGGTGAGGAACCCGTCGGCGTCCTTCGTGCCCAGGTCGCCGGTGCGGAACCAGCCGTCCACGAGCGCCGCCGCGGTCTCCTCCGGCCGGTTCAGGTACCCCGCGAAGACGTTGTGCCCACGGATGACGATCTCGCCCAGCTCGCCCGCCGGGAGGAACTCGATGCGCTCCTCGATCTCGGGCCGGGCGATCTCCGCCTCCACCCCCCAGATCGGGTGGCCGACCGAACCCGCGCGGGTGCCGAAGGCGGCCTGGTTCGTGGTGGCGGTCGGGGAGGTCTCGGACAGCCCGTACCCCTCGTAGATGGGCGCGTCGAAGGTCTCCGCGAACCGTTCCAGCACCGCCACGGGCAGCGACGCACCACCCGACCCGGCCAGCCGCAGCCGCGGCAGCGTCTCCGCCTTCGCAGCGGCCTCCAGCAGGGCGACGTACATCGTCGGCACCCCGTAGAAGCTGGTCACCTTCTCGCGCACCATCACGTCGATGGCCGCCTCCCCGGTGAAGCGGGCCAGCAGCACCATCGTGGCGCCCAGCCGGAACGTGCCGTTCATGCACACCTGGCCGAAGCTGTGGAACAGCGGCAGGCAGCCCAGGATCACGTCGTCCGGATGGCACTCGCTGGTGTCGAACACGCTCACGGTCGCGTTCAGCACCAGGTTCAGGTGGGTGAGCAGGGCGCCCTTGGACTGTCCGGTGGTGCCGCTGGTGTAGAAGACGACCGCGACGTCCTCGGCCTCGCGGGTCACGTACGTGCGCAGCGGCGGCACGGCCGAGGCCGCCTCCTCCAGCCGCGGCGGGGCGTCGGGCACTCCGGCGGGCAGCGGGCCGACCGTGGCCAGCCGGGTGCCCGCGGCGTGCGCGGCCGCGGTGGCGTTGGCCAACTGGCTGGAGTGCGCCACGAGCAGGTCGGTGCCGCTGTCCCGCAGGACGTACGCGATCTCCTCGGGGGTGAGCAGCAGGTGCACCGGCACCAGGGTGGCGCCGGCCGCCAGGGCGCCGTAGTAGACCCGGGGGAAGTCCAGCACGTTGGGGATCTGCACGGCGACCGTGTCACCGGGGCGGACCCCGAGCTCGCGCAGCCCCGCGGCGTACGCCCGGGCCTGCTCCCACAGCTCGCGGTACGTCACCCGGGCGTAGTCGTCCACGACCGCGACCTTGTCGGGGTAGCGCCGGGCCGCCTCGGCCAGCACGGTCGCCAGGGAAAGCGTCGTCACGCGGGTCCTCCTCTGCTCAAACGGATGTGGGTCCCCCGCGACAAACGATTCAGGCCCTAGCCGGTCAGGCCAGCGAGCCGCCGATCTTGGTGTAGCCCCGGAGCAGGTCACGGGCGATGATGAGGCGCTGCATCTCGTCCGTGCCCTCGTAGATGCGCATCAGCCGGACCTGCCGGTACCAGCGCTCGATGGGCAGCTCCCGGGTGTAGCCCATGCCGCCGTGGATCTGCAGGACCCGGTCGACGACCCGGTTCACCATGCCCGCGCCGTACAGTTTGGCCATCGACGAGGTGTGGCGCGGGTCCTCGCCCTGGTCCACCGCCCACGCGGCGCGCAGCACCAGCCAGCGCGCCGCCTCGAGCTCCACCTCGGAGTCGGCCAGCATCCACTGGATCGCCTGGTTCTCGCCGATGCGGCGGCCGAAGGTCTCGCGGCTGTTCGCGTACTCGAGAGCCATGGACAGGGCCCGTTCCGCGATGCCGATCGCGGCCGACGGGATCAGGTAGCGGCCCTTGCCGATCCACCTCATGCCGAGCTCGAAGCCCTGGCCCAGCTCGCCCAGGATGTTGCGCTGCGGCACCCGCACGTCCTCGAAGATCAGTGAGGCCGGGCCTCCCTCGCCCATCGTCTGGATGAACTCCGAGCGCCAGCCCATCGCACGGTCCACGAGGAACGCGGTCGCCCCGCCGCGCCGGGCGCCCTTCTCGGGGTCGGTGACCGCGACGACGATCGCGAAGTCGGCGTCGTTGCCGTTGGTGATGAACGTCTTCTCGCCGTTGAGGACCCAGTCGTCGCCGTCGCGGCGCGCGCTGAGCTTGATGTTCGCGGCGTCGGAACCGGCGCCCGGCTCGGTGATCGCGAAGCAGGAGATCCGGTCGCCCTCGATCGTGGGGAGCAGGTACTCGCGCTTCTGCTCGTCGTTGCCGAAGTACAGGATGTTGTCCGCCTCGCCGCCGAAGCGGAACTGCACGAAGGTACGGCCCACCTCGGTCACGATCAGCGACTGCAGGACGGCGGACAGGTCCATGCCGCCGTACTCGGCCGGGGTGCTCAGGCCCCAGAAGCCGAACTTCTTCGCCTTGAGCTGCAGCTCGCGCAGTTCGCCGGGCTCCAGGCCGGGCCGGTGGGCCCGCTCGCGGCGCAGCGCCTCCTGCTCCAGCGGCATGACCTCACGGCTGATGAACTGGCGGGCCGTGTCGCGGATCGCGCGTTCCTCGTCGCTCAGCGAGAAGTCCATGCGACTAAACTAGCGGTGCAAGTTTTCGCACGTCCAGAGCGAGAAACCGGCGAATTCAGGAGCACCCATGGCCCGGCCCCGGCAGACGCTGCTCACCCGGCAGCGGATCGTCGAGGCCGCCGCCGCCCTCGTCGACGCCGAAGGGCTGGCGGCGGTGTCGACCCGTCGCCTCGCCACCGAGTTGGGCGTGGCCGGGCCGTCGCTCTACCACCACTTCCCGACCAAGAACGAGATCCTGGACGCGGTGGCCGACGCGGTCGTGGCCCGGGTGGACGTCTCGTCGTTCGCCACCCACGACTGGCGCGACGCGCTGCGGCTCTGGGCGTGCTCGTACCATGCGGTGCTCTGCGCCCACCCCAACGTCGTGCCCGTCCTCGCGCACGGGCCCGGCCGCCGCCCGGCCGCGCTGGCCATGGCCGACACGGTCTACGGCGCGCTGATCGACGCGGGCTGGCCCCCCGCCCGGGCCACCCACATCGGGGCGCTGATGCGCTACCTGGTGCACGGTTCCGCGCTCGGGTCGTTCGCGCGCGGCTTCGACGAGGACCCCGGCGTCTACGCCGAGCGCTACCCGCACCTGCGCCACGCCCACCTGCTGGCCGAACACCAGCACAGCGTCGACGAGGGCGCGTTCGAACTCGGCCTCGACACGGTCCTCGCGGGCCTCGGCCGCCTGCTACCCCTCACGAAAGGCACGCGAACGTGACGCTCAGCCCCGACGTCCTGCTCAGCCGCGACCGGCTCTACCTCGGCGGGGCCTGGGTCCCGCCCGCCTCCGGCGAGCGGATCGCCGTCGAGAACCCGGCCACCGGCGACATCCTCGGCCACGTGCCCGCCGGCTCGGCCCCGGACGTGGACGCCGCGGTGGCGGCCGCCCGCGCGGCCTTCGACCGCTGGGCCGCCACCAGCGCCGCCGAGCGCGGCGCGGCGCTCACCCGCCTGCACGCGGCGCTGTCCGCCCGGGCCGCCGACATTTCCCGTACGGTCGGGCTGGAGCTGGGCGCGCCCCTGAAGATCGCCGCCGCCACCCACACCCGGCTGCCCCTGACCGTCCTGCAGGGGTACGCGGAACTGGCCGCCGGCCCGGCGCCCGCCGAGACGGTCGGCCACTCGCTGGTCGTGTCCGAGCCGGTCGGCGTGGTCGCCGCCATCACCCCGTGGAACTACCCGCTGCACCAGATCATCGCCAAGGTCGGCGCGGCGCTGGCGGCGGGCTGCCCGGTGGTGCTCAAGCCCAGCGAGCTCACCCCGCTGGTGGCGTACCTGCTGGCCGACGCGGCCGAGGAGGCCGGGCTGCCCGCCGGGGTGCTCAACCTGGTCCCCGGCACCGGGCCCGAGGTCGGCGCGGCGCTGGCCGCCCACCCGGACGTCGACATGGTGTCGTTCACCGGGTCCACGGCCACCGGCCGCGCGGTCGCCCACGCCGCCGCCGACCGCATCGCCCGCGTCTCCCTGGAACTCGGCGGCAAGAGCGCCAACGTGATCCTCGACGACGCGGACCTGACCCGGGCGGTCAAGGTGGGCGTCGGCAACGCCTTCCTCAACTCGGGACAGACGTGTACGGCGTGGACCCGCATGCTGGTCCACCGCAGCCGCTACGACGAGGCGGTGTCGATCGCCGCTTCGGCCGCCGCGAAGTACCACACCGGAGACCCGTTCGACGAGTCCACCCGGCTCGGCCCGCTCATCTCCGCCGCCCAGCTCGAACGGGTCCGCGGGCACGTCGAGCGCGGGCTGGCCGACGGGGCGCGGCTCGTCGCGGGCGGCCCGCACGCGCCCGTGCCGGAGCGGGGCCACTTCGTCGCCGCCACGGTCTTCGCCGACGTCGACCCGGACAGCGCCCTGGCCCAGGAGGAGATCTTCGGACCCGTGTTGTCGCTCATTCCGTTCACCGACGACGATGAGGCGGTGAGCATCGCGAACAACTCCCGCTACGGCCTGGCCGGCGGCGTCTGGTCGGCGGAACCGGAACGGGCCCTCGCCGTGGCCCGCCGGATGCGCACCGGCGCGGTCGACATCAACGGCGCCGCGTTCAACCCGGCCGCCCCGTTCGGCGGGTACAAGCAGTCCGGCGTCGGACGCGAACTCGGCGCGTACGGGGTGGCGGAGTTCCAGCAGATCAAGGCGATCCAGCGGTGACCGCGTACATCAAGGGCCTGGTCGCCCGGGACCGTGGCGTGCCGCCGGTGGTGGCCCAGCTGCGCCTGCCGGAGGTCGGGCCCGGGCAGGTCCGGGTACGGGTCCGGGCGGCCGGGGTGTGCCACTCCGACCTGGCCATGCTCGACGGCACCCTCGCACCGCCGCACCCGCTGGTGCTGGGTCACGAGGCGGCGGGCGAGGTCGTCGAGGTGGGCGCCAACGTCACCCGGGTCGCGGTGGGCACCCACGTGGCGCTGAACTGGTCGCCGGTCTGCCGTACGTGCTGGTTCTGCACCCACGGCGAGCCGTGGCTGTGCGCCACCGCGAACGTGGCCGCGCTGGAGAACGGCATGACGCTGGACGGGGCGCCGGTGCACGTGACGCTGGGGCTGGGTGCCTTCGCCGAGCAGGTCGTGGTGCCGGAGAACGCGGTCATCGCCGTACCGGGAGAACTTGCGTGGGAAAGCGCGGCCCTGCTCGGCTGCGCGGTGCTGACCGGTGCCGGCGCGGTGCGCAACACCGCCCGGGTGGCCCCCGGTGACGCGGTGCTGGTGCTCGGCCTGGGCGGGGTGGGCCTGACCGTGGTGGCGGCGGCCCGCGCCGCCGGGGCCGCCCAGGTCATCGCGGTCGACGTGGCCGAGTCCAAGAAGGCGCTCGCCGAGGCGGCCGGGGCGACCGAGTTCCTGGTCGCGGCGGACACGCTGTCCAAGGACATCCGGGTACGGACGCAGGGGCGCGGCGTCGACCACGCGTTCGAATGCGTCGGCAAGGCGGCGACGATCCGGGCGGCCTGGCGGGCCACCCGCCGCGGCGGCCACGTCACGGTCGTCGGCATGGGCCGCGCGGACGACATGCTGCAGCTGAGCGCGCTGGACATCTTCACCTCGGCGCGGACCCTGCGCGCCTGCGTGTACGGCGGCGCCGACCCCGAGGCGGCGCTGCCGGAGCTGGCCCGCGAGCTGCTGGACGGCACGCTGGCCGTGGAGCACCTCATCACCGACCGGATCGGTCTGGCGGAGATCCCCGCCGCCTTCGAGCGGATGGCGAGGGGCGAGGGGGCCCGCTCGGTCGTGGTGCTGTGACCTGGGTGTTCAGCGGGGATTCACGGGACAGTCGCGGACCCGTGTGACGGCGGGACCAAGGTCCCGACGAGTCGGTGAATTCGACCCGGGTGCTGCGGTGGGCGCGGGCGGAAGGTTGATCTGTCAAACGGTGAAGGACACGGAGGCAGCGATGACCGTCCACGCATCCACCAAGCGCACTCTGGAACGCCCCCTCGAGCAAGCCGAGATCCCCGGCTCGATGATGACCAAGTTCGCCGCCAAGGCGATCGCCGTCATGCGGATGGCCACCGGCTTCGTCTTCCTCTGGGCCTTCCTCGACAAGATGTTCGGCCTGAACTACTCGACCCCGTCCGAACGCGCCGTCATCAACGGTGGCTCGCCGACCAGAGGCTTCCTCTCCAACGTCGAGGTGGGGCCGTTCCAGTCGATGTTCCACTCGATGGCCGGGACCTGGTGGTGCGACTTCCTGTTCATGGCCGGTCTACTGGGGCTCGGACTGGCCCTGATGCTGGGCGTCGGCCTGCGGATCGCCGCGGTGGGCGGCACCATCATGATGGCGATGATGTGGCTGGCCGAGTGGCCGCTGGCGCAGCACACCGCCGGTGGTGACCCCAGCGGCTCGACCAACCCGATCGTCGACTACCACGTCATCTACGCGCTCGCGATGATCGTCGCCGCGGCGACCTACGCCGGGCACACCTGGGGCCTGGGCAAGATCTGGGGCCACATCCCCTTCGTCCGCAAGAACCACTGGCTGCTTTGACCTGACACCGCACCGCGTGGCCGGCGACCTACGGGTCGCCGGCCACGCGGCGTGGGCTGCGCCGCAGAGGTTGGAGAGTTTGGGTGAGCAGCTCGCCACAACTCGCCAAGATCCGCGACGATCGGCAGCGCCGATCAGGCGGTGAGAAGGGCGGCGACGGTACGGGTCAGCGCCGCGCGGGACTGCTCCGGGTCCAGCCCCATGGCGTCGCGCCAGGTGCCCCAGGTGGGCCACATGCTGACGCCGACCAGCGCGGTCAGCAGTTCGGGAGCGCGGTCGCCCGCGGCCGCCAGCTCCGGGGCGAACAGCGTACGCAGCTCGTCGCGGACCCCGTCCACGTGCGCGCGGCGGTTGCGCTGCAAGGCCGGGGAGAACGGCTCCTTGAGCGACGCCGCCTTGGCGGCCGGCGCGACCTGCTCGAGCAACCGGGCCCGCTGCACGCAGTACGCCTCGATCCGCCGGGGCAGCGGTAGGTCCACCGGTACCGGCTCGAACGCGGCGTCGCGCTGCTCCATGACCCGCTGACCGCTCGCCGCGAACAGCGCCTCCATGTCGGTGAAGTGGCTCCACAGTGCCCGCAGCGACACCCCCGCCAGCTTCGCGATGCGCTCCGCGGTGGGGCGTAACTCGCCGCCGAGAATCAGCTCGACGTGCGCGTCCACGATCGCGTTGCGGGTTCGCTCGGCCCGGGCCGTACGCCCGTCGATGCGCTGCGGTCGGGTCATCGCGCCCTCCGATGTCGGTCGGGGTTCCGGCGGTGGCGTTACCGATGGTGGTTCGCGGCGCCCGAGGGGCGTCATCGGCCGCTGCGGTAGCGGTTCAGCTCCCGGCGGGCCAGCGAGCGCTTGTGCACCTCGTCCGGGCCGTCGGCCAGCCGCAGCGTGCGGGCCTGGCTCCACAGCCGGGCCAGCGGGGTGTCCTGGCCGACACCGGCCGCACCGTACGTCTGGATCGCCTTGTCGATGATCCATTCGGCCGTGGCCGGAGCGATGATCTTGATGGCCTGGATCTCGGTGTGCGCGCCCTTGTTGCCGACCGTGTCCATCAGCCAGGCGGCCTTCAGCACCAGCAGCCGGGCCTGCTCCACGCGGACCCGGGACTCGGCGATCCACTCCCGCACCACGCCCTGGTCGGCCAGCGGCTTGCCGAACGCCGTGCGGTCCAGCGCCCGCCTACACATCAGCTCCAGCGCGCGCTCGGCCATGCCGATCAGCCGCATGCAGTGGTGGATGCGGCCCGGGCCCAGCCGCGCCTGCGAGATGGCGAAGCCGGAACCCTCCTCGCCGATCAGGTTGGCCACCGGTACCCGGACGTCGTCGAAGTCCACCTCGGCGTGGCCGCCGTGGTCGCCGTCGTCGTAGCCGAACACGGTCATGCCCCGGCGCACCGTCAGCCCCGGCGTGTCCCGGGGGACCAGCACCATGCTCTGCTGCAGGTGCCGGGGCGCGTCCGGGTCGGTCTTACCCATCACGATGAAGATCGCGCAGTTCGGGTTCATCGCGCCGGAGATGTAGAACTTGCGGCCGGTGATGACGTACTCGTCGCCGTCGCGGGCGATGCGGGTGCCGATGTTCGTGGCGTCCGAGGAGGCGACCTGCGGCTCGGTCATCGCGAACGCCGAGCGGATCGTGCCGTCCAGCAGCGGCGCCAGCCAGCGTTCCCGCTGCTCGGGGCTGCCGAACTCGGCCAGCACCTCCATGTTGCCGGTGTCGGGTGCGGCGCAGTTCAGCGCGGCCGGTGCGAGCGCGGGGCTGCGGCCGGTGATCTCGGCCAGCGGCGCGTACTGCAGGTTCGTCAGCCCGGCGCCGTGGCTGCCCGGCAGGAACAGGTTCCACAGGCCCAGGCGCCTGGCCTCGATCTTGAGCGGTTCGAGGACGCCGGGCGGCGACCAGTCGCCCCGGTAACTCGCCTCGAAATGCTCCTCGGCCGGGTAGACGTGTTCGTCCATGAAGGCCAGCAGCCGCTTGCGGTAGTCCTCGGTGGTCTCGTCGTACGCGAAGTCCATCAGTCTCCCTCCAGCGCCTCGTGTCCCTGGCGCACCAGCGGCGCGACGAGGTCCCCTACCGTGTCGAATCCTTCGCCGACGGTCTGCCCCTGCACGAAGCGGTAGTGCACGCCCTCCAGGATCACGGCCAGCTTGAACGCCGCGAAGGCCACGTACCAGTGCAGGTCGCTGACGTCGCGGCCCGAGCGTTTGGCGTAGTGCCCGGCCAGCTCGGACAGGCCGGGATGCCCGGGTACGGAGATCGGGGCGACCTGCCCGCCCGGGCCGGTGAGCAGCGGGCGGCCCGCGTAGACCAGCAGCAGGGCCAGGTCGCTCAGCGGGTCGCCCAGGGTGGACATCTCCCAGTCCAGCACCGCGTTGACCCGTAGGTCGGGGCCGATCAGCGCGTTGTCGAGGCGGTAGTCGCCGTGCACCACCGCGCCGC
This sequence comes from Krasilnikovia cinnamomea, assembly GCF_004217545.1. NCBI lineage: Bacteria > Bacillati > Actinomycetota > Actinomycetes > Micromonosporales > Micromonosporaceae > Krasilnikovia > Krasilnikovia cinnamomea. Next base: position 2,168,732 of record NZ_SHKY01000001.1, on the reverse strand, counting down.
CGGGCGGACCCTGCGGCACGTCGACCGCCAGCCGGGCGTGCAGCTCGTCGATGCCCGGCACGTCGCGGCTGCGGGACGCGTCGAGCTGCTTCTTCCAGCGGCGCACCTGGCGGTCGTTGAAGCCCTCGGGGCGGCCGAAGTCGGCCAGTCCGATCGCGGCGGGTTCCAGCGCGTGCAGGTCGGCCAGCGTGTCGACCAGGCCGAGGATGAGACGGTGCACGGCCTCGGGTCCGAGCGCGGTCAGCGCGGCGGCGTCCCGGTAGATCACGCCGTCGACGTGCTCCATCAGGTAGAACGGGGCGCCGATCGGCTCGGGGTCGGTGCACAGTGTCACCGGGGCGGGCGCGGGGAAACCGGCCTGTGACAGCGCGGTCAGCACCCGGTGCTCGCGCGCCATGTCGTGCGCGGTGGGCAGGACGTGGCCGAGCGGCGGGCGGCGCAGCACCCAGCGGCTGGTGCCGTCGGTGACCGCGTACGTGAGGTTGGACCGGCCCCCGGCGAACATGGTGGCCCGCAGCGGCGGGCCGTCCCCGAGGTAGGCACGCAACCGCTCCAGGTCGAGTCCCTTCGGCCCGGTGCGTTCGCTCATGCTGTGCCCGCCTTTCGCCCGCGCTCGTGGCCCACGCTCACGCGGCGGGACCTTCGAAACCGCGCTGGATCTTGTTCATGCCGGCCAGCCAGCGGTCCGGGTCGTCGGCCCGGTGCCGGTAGTACTCGGCGACCTCGGGGTGGGGCAGCACCAGGAAACGGTCGCCCCGGATCGCGTCGGCGACCACCGCGGCCACCTCCTGCGGGTCCAGGGCGGTCGCGGCGAGCTGCGCCTTGCTGGCACTGTCCCCGCCGTCGGTGAGCATCGCGGTGCGCACGCCCTGCGGACACAGCGCCTGCACGACGATGCCGCGGTGCGCGTACGTGGCGCGCAGCCACTCCGCGAAGCCGAGCGCCGCGTGCTTGGTGACCGAGTACGGCGCGCTGCCCAGCAGCGTCAGCAGGCCGGCCGCGCTGACCGTGAGGAGCAGCCGCCCGCCGCCGGAGTCGAGCCAGCGGGGGAGCAGGGCGCGGGACGCGTACACATGCGACATGACGTTGACCTGCCACGCCCTCTCCCAGGCGGCGTCGGGGGCGTCCTCGGCGCCCCCGGGCAGCACCCCGGCGTTGGCGCAGAACAGGTCGCAGCCACCCAGCTCGGCCCAGGTGGTGTCGACGAGCTGCCGCACGAACGCCTCGTCGGCCGCGTTGCCCGGCACGGCCAGGCCGCCGATCTCGTCGGCGACGGCCTGGGCGGCTGCCGCGTCGAGGTCGTTGACGATGACGCGGGCACCGTCGGCGGCGAACCGGCGGGCCAGGGCCGCGCCGATGCCGCCGCCCGCGCCGGTGACGACGACCCGGGGGGCGCTCACTCGCCCGCCCCGGCCAGCGTCACGCCGCCGTCGATGACCAGGGTCTGCCCGGTGATCCAGCTCGCGTCCGGGGAGCTGAGGAAAGTCACCGCCCCGGCGATGTCCTCCGGCACGCCGAGGCGTCGCAGCGGGTACGTCGCCGCGACCTTCTCCTCCCGGCCCTCGTAGAGGGCGGTGGCGAACCGGGTCTTCACGACCGCGGGGGCCACCGCGTTGACCCGGACCTTCGGGGCCAGCTCGACGGCGAGTTCCTCGGTGAGGTGGATGAGGGCGGCCTTGGTGACGCCGTAGAAGGCGATGCCGGGGGCGGGACGCACGCCGGAGACCGAGGAGATGTTGACGATCGAGCCGCCGTGCTCGGCGAGACCGCCGCGCAGGGCCTCCTGCACCCAGCCGAGGGTGCCGACCACGTTGACGTCGAACATCTTGCGGGCGGCGCCCAGGTCCAGCGTGCCCAGCGGGCCGTACGCGGGGTTGATGCCGATGTTGTTGACCAGCTGGCTGATCGGGCCGAACGCGCCGACCGTGGTGTCGATGACCTCGGCGCGGTGGTCCGGGTCGTCGCCGCGCCCGGCGACCGCGATGGCGTGCTCGGCGCCGCCGAGGTCCTTGACGGCGGTCTCCAGAGCGGTCGCGTCGCGGCCGGTGATGCACACCCGGGCGCCTTCGGCGACGAAGCGCTGGGCGATGGCGAAGCCGATGCCGCGGCTGGCTCCAGTCACGATCGCCACTGCGCCTGCCAACTGAGTCATGCGAGCTCCTTCGGACATATCTGCACTCAGAGTGCGAACATTACCGGCCAGTACGCCCGTCGCCTACCCTCCCCCGAGCAGCGGTGCGACCGCAACAGGTGGCCGACGTGCCGCATGACACCCGGCGCCGGACCGGGACGCGGTACCGGGCGACGCGGTGGCGCCGCCCGGTGCCCCAGAGTGATCAGTCGACGGTGCGCGGCAGCGTACGGTCCGCCTCGCGCAGGGCGGCGGCCGCGCCCGCGTACGGGTTGTACGTGTAGGCGCGCGACAGGCCGCCCGGGACCGTGAAGTACTCGGCCGACAGCTTCGCCGGATCCGTGGCGATCTCGCCCCGGCCCACCGTGTCGTCGCCGTCGTCCCAGCCCCATGGCGCGTTCGCCGAGTCGGTCGTGCAGTCCCACGTGCCCGCCCCGCAGTCGCCGGAGTCGTCCCCGGCGAACGTGCCGAGGTGGACGAACAGGCTGGGGTTGGCGCGCTGCGCCCACAGCCCGCCGGGCGCGAACACGTCGATCAGCCGGTACCGGACGTCCCGGTCGTTGCCGCTGCTGGGCGTCTCGCCCTCGGTCGCCGGGTAGTAGACGATGCCGTCACCGTTGATCTTGTACTGCGGGTACGCCTTGAGGCCGTGCCCCCGGGCCTCCTGCGCGGTCACGGGATGCGGGAAACCGTCGTGCGGGGACGACTGGAACTGCAGCGTGCCGTCCACATTCTCCCGCCCGCCGGTCCACGTGCTGCCGGACGGCGTGTAGGAGTAGAAGTTCGTGTGCGCCACGGTCACCGCGGCGCGCAGCACCCCGTACGTCGAACCGTCCTTCTCGATGGCCAGCGTGGTCCCCTCGCCGTCGTTCTCGTGCTCGGTCTCGAAGAACGGGTGATCCACCCAGTCGCGCGGGTGGTAGAAGAAGTACGTGATGAACCAGTGCGTGCTGGTCTCGGCGACGGAGTAGTACGCCGCCGCGGTGAAGTCGGCACCGGCGCGCGCCGCGTCGTCCCAGTTGTCGCGGCCGATCAGGTCGCCGTCGAAGTCGACCCGGGTCAGGTAGTCGGACCTGCCGCCCAGCGCGTGGCTGCCCGTGGCGTCCACGTCCTGGTAGTGGATCGGCGCCCAGCGCAGCGCCAGCTCGGCGCGGCTGGGTGCCGCGGCGCGGCCGGGTGCCGCGTGCGCTGGAGCCTCGGTGCCGGTGATGACCAGAAGGGCCGCGGCGGCAGCCGCGGCGACGACCCGAATCCTGTCGAGCATGTGCGCTCCCACATCCGGTGTGATAGATCACCGTGAATCTATGTGATCGGCGGCACACTGGAAATGGAGATCAGGCTCCCATTAGGCGACATTGCGGGGTCGGAACTGGACGCTCACCCGTGGCCCCACGGGCCGGGCCGTCTTCGGGATCGCGTGCTCCCAGGTGCGCTGGCAGGACCCGCCCATGACGATGAGATCCCCGTGACCCACCGGGAAACGCAGGCTCGCGCCGCCCGCGCGGGGCCGCAGCATGAGGTTGCGGGGCGAGCCGAACGACACGATCGCCACCATCGTGTCGGCGTGGGCGGAGCGGCCCAGCGTGTCGCCGTGCCAGGCGACGCTGTCGCGGCCGTCCCGGTACAGGCACATGCCGGCGGTCACGAACTCCTCGCCCAGCTCGTCCGCGTAGTGCTCCGACAGCCGTTGCCGGGCCTCGGTGAGCGCCGGATGCGGCAGCGGCTCGCCGGGCCCGTACCAGTGCAGCAGCCGGGGCACGTCGACCACGCCGTCGTACATCTGGCGCCGCTCGGCCCGCCAGTCCACGTCGGCCAGCAGCGCCTCGAAGACGCTGTCGGAACCGTGCACCCAACCGGGCAGCACATCCACCCACGCACCCGCCGTCAGCGGATGGCGGGTGAGCCGGCCGGGCAGCGGCTCCAGCGTCACCCCGGCCGCCAGATCGAGCATCGAAGGCTGATATGCGCTGCTCACCGGCCCACTCTAGGCCGGATTAGTACGGGTGTGCCAATCACCACCGGACCGGCAGGGTGCGCAGGCTGTTCAGCAGCATCCCCTCCTTGAACGGCAGCTCCTCGACCGGCACCGCGATCCGCATGTCGGGCAGCCGGGTGAGCAGCCCCCGCAGCGCCTCCTGCAACTCGAGGCGGGCCAACTGGGCGCCGAGGCAGTGGTGGGGCCCCGCCCCGAAGCCCAGGTGGGCGGTCTGCGAACGGGTCACGTCGAGCCGGTCCGGGTCCGCCATGGCCGCCGGGTCGCGGTTGGCCGAACTCATCACCGGGAACACGGCCGATCCGGCCGGGATCCGTACGCCGCTCAGCTCGACGTCTTCGGTGGTGACCCGGGGCAGGCCCGCGCCGCCCGAGCCGAGCTGGACGAAGCGCATCAGCTCCTCGACCGCCTGCGGGATCGTCTCGGGCCGGTCGCGCAGCCGGTCCCGCTGCTCGGGGTATTCGTGCAGCGTCAGCAGGAACATGTTGATCTGGTTGGCGGTGGTCTCGTGGCCCGCCACCAGCAGCGTGTAGCAGAGCCGGACCAGCTCCGGCTCGGTGAGCCGGTCCTGCTCGTCGCGCGCGGCGATCAGCGCGGTCATCAGGTCGTCGTCGGGCCTGGCGCGCTTGCTGGCGATCAGCCGGCCGAAGTACTCGCCGAGCTGGTCGAGCGCCGCGTCGATCTCCTTGGGGTCGCGGCTCAGGTCGCTCATGACGGTGTCGGACCACTCGCGGAACTGGTGACGGTCGGCCGTCGGCACCCCGAGCAGCTCGCAGATCACCTGGATCGGCAGGGGCAGGGAGAAGTTCTCCACCAGGTCGGCGGGCTGCGGCAGGGTCAGCAGCCGGTCGATCAGCTCGTCGACCAGCTTGGTCACCCGGGGCCGCAGCGCCTCCACCCGGCGGGCCGTGAACGCGCCCGCGACCAGGCGGCGCAGCCGGGTGTGATCGGGTGGGTCCAGGCTCAGGATGGAGTCGGCGGCGGCCTGGCCGAGCCCGACGTCGGGAACGTCCGGGCCGGTCGCCGCGGCACGGCTGAACCGCGGATCGATGAGCACCTGCCGGACGTCCTCGTAGCGGGTGACCAGCCACGCGGTCTTGCCGTCGGGGAGCTGGACCTGCACGACCGGGTGGTGCTGCCGCAGCTCTGCCAGCTCCGGCTGCGGGTGGAAGATCGAGGGTGCCGGCGGGAACGGGAACGGGATCGGTGCCTCGGGCGCGGCAGACGGTCCGGCCAACGGGCTCACCTCCGTAGCGTGACGTCCCGCTAACGTATCGAAGTCGAGCGATCGACAACACCCTCGCCGCCCGCGCATACGGCGAAGGCCCGCCGGTCCACCGGCGGGCCTTCGGGAACGCGTTGCTCAGTGCGAGCTCGGCGGGGCCGCGTCCTTGCCCGGTGCGGGGTGCCGGTACGTCAGCTCCGAGCCCGGCAGGGGGAACTCCTGGTCGTCACCGAACGGGGACGGGCCGCCCGCGTTCGAGGCGATCAGCTCGGAGACCTCCATGCGGCCGTCCGGCCCCAGCGGCGGGCCCTGCGGCGGCCGGGCGCCCGACGGGCCCAGGCCCGCCGCGACACCCGTCACGCCCGCGGTGACGCTGGGCGTCATCTCACCGGCGTGCCCGGACTCCAGCTGGTCGCGGCGGAAGATCTTCCGGCCGAGCCAGACCAGCGGGTCGTAGCGGCGGTCGACGACCCGTTCCTTCATCGGGATGATGCCGTTGTCCGTGATCTTGATGTGCTCGGGGCAGACCTCGGTGCAGCACTTGGTGATGTTGCAGTAGCCCAGGCCCATGCTGGCCTGCGCGAACTCCTTGCGGTCGGTCCTGGCGTCCAGCGGGTGCATGTCCAGCTCGGCGGCGCGGATGAAGAACCGGGGGCCGGAGAACTCCGGCTTGTTCTCCTCGTGGTCGCGCACCACGTGGCAGGTGTTCTGGCAGAGGTAGCACTCGATGCACTTGCGGAACTCCTGCGAGCGCTCCACATCGACCTGCTGCATCCGGTACTGGCCGGGCTTCACCCCGGCCGGCGGGGCGAACGCCGGGGTCTCGCGCGCCTTCTCGTAGTTGAAGGAGACGTCCGTGACCAGATCCCGGATCACCGGGAACGTGCGCAGCGGCGTGATGGTGACGGTCTCGTTCGCCTCGAACGTGCTCATCCGGGTCATGCAGCCGAGCTTCGGCATGCCGTTGATCTCCATCGAGCACGAGCCGCACTTGCCGGCCTTGCAGTTCCACCGGCAGGCCAGATCCGGGCTCTGGGTGGCCTGGATGCGGTGGATGATGTCGAGGACCACCTCGCCCTCGTTGACCTCGACGTCGTAGTCCTGGATCTCGCCGCCCGACTCGTCACCGCGCCAGACGCGGAAGTGGCGCTTGGTGCCCATTACTTCGCCCCCTTGGTGGACGCGTCGAAGTCCGCGAGTTCCTCATCGGTCAGGTACTTGCCCAGCTCGGCGCGGTCGAACAGTTGCATCAGCTCGGTCCGGATCGTCGGCAGCGGCTTGCGTTCCAGCACCACGTCGTTGCCGTCCAGGGAGCAGACCAGGTTCACCCGGCGCCACTGCGGGTCCATCTTGGGGTAGTCCTCGCGGGTGTGCCCGCCGCGGGACTCCTCGCGTTCCAGCGCCGCCTTCGCGGTGCACTCGCTGACCACCAGCATGTTGCGCAGGTCCAGGGCCAGGTGCCAGCCCGGGTTGTAGCGGCGGCCGCCGCCCGCGCCGACGTTGGCCACCCGCAGCTTCAGCTCCTGCAGCCGCTTGAGCGCGTCGCTCAGCTCACCCTCGCGGCGGATGATGCCGACCAGGTCGCCCATCACCGCCTGGAGGTCCTGCTGCAACGTGTACGGGTTCTCCCCGCCCTCGCGCTGCAACGGCGCCAGCGCCGCGTCCACCGCCTTCTCCACGTCGGCCGTGGCCACCTTGGGCCGCTTGGCCAGCGAGTCGGCGTACGCGGCGGCGTGCTCGCCCGCCCGCTTGCCGAAGACCAGCAGGTCGGACAGCGAGTTGCCGCCGAGCCGGTTGGAGCCGTGCATGCCGCCGGACACCTCGCCGGCCGCGAACAGCCCCTCGACGTGACCGTGCGCGGCCGCCGAGTCCGGGTCGACCTCGACCCCGCCCATCACGTAGTGGCAGGTCGGGCCGACCTCCATCGGCTCCTTGGTGATGTCGACGTCGGCCAGTTCCTTGAACTGGTGGTGCATCGACGGCAGCCGCTTGATGATGGTCTCGGCGGGCATCCGGGTCGACACGTCCAGGTAGACGCCGCCCGCCTTGGTGCCCCGGCCCGCCTTCACCTCGCTGTTGATGGCCCGGGCCACCTCGTCCCGGGGCAGCAGCTCCGGTGGGCGCCGGTTGTTGTCCGGGTCGGTGTACCAGCGGTCCGCCTCCGCCTCGGTGTCCGCGTACTGCTTGCGGAAGACGTCGGGGACGTAGTCGAACATGAACCGCTTGCCCTCGGAGTTGCGCAGCACGCCGCCGTCGCCCCGGACCGACTCGGTGACCAGGATGCCCTTGACCGAGGGCGGCCAGACCATGCCGGTCGGGTGGAACTGCAGGAACTCCATGTTGATCAGCGTGGCCCCGGCGCGCAGGGCGAGGGCGTGGCCGTCCCCGGTGTATTCCCACGAGTTCGAGGTGACCTTGTAGCTGCGGCCGACCCCGCCCGTGGCCAGCACGACGGCGGGCGCCTCCAGCAGGATGAACTCGCCCGACTCGCGGTAGTAGCCGAACGCGCCCGCGACCTTGTTGCCGTCGAGCATCAGGTCGGTGATCGTGGTCTCGGCGAACACCCGGATGCGGGACTCGTAGCTGCCGGTCTCCCGGTGGTCCTCCTGCTGCAGCGAGACGATCTTCTGCTGCAGGGTGCGGATCAGCTCCAGGCCGGTCCGGTCACCGACGTGCGCCAGGCGCGGGTACTCGTGACCGCCGAAGTTGCGCTGCGAGATCTTGCCGTCCTTCGTACGGTCGAACAGCGCGCCGTACGTCTCCAGCTCCCAGATCCGTTCCGGGGCCTCCTTGGCGTGCAGTTCGGCCATGCGGAAGTTGTTGAGGAACTTGCCGCCGCGCATGGTGTCGCGGAAGTGCACCATCCAGTTGTCGCGGCTGTTCACGTTGCCCATGGCGGCGGCCGCGCCGCCCTCGGCCATGACCGTGTGCGCCTTGCCGAACAGCGACTTCGAGATGATCGCGGTCTTCTTGCCGGCCAGCCGGGCCTCGATCGCCGCCCGCAGGCCCGCGCCCCCGGCGCCGATCACGACGACGTCGTAGTGGTGTCGTTCGATTCGGGTTGTCATGTATGGGGGCCCTCTAGTTGATGAACCGCAGGTCGTTGATCCAATTCGCGGCGACCGCCATGACGTAGAAGTCGGTCAGCGCGAGCGTGCCCAGGGTGATCCAGGCCAGCGCCATGTGGCGGGTGTTCAGCTTGGACACGAGGTTCCAGAAGCTGTACCGCACCGGGTGCTTGGAGAAGTGCTTGAGGCGCCCGCCCACGATGTGCCGGCAGGAGTGGCAGGACAACGTGTACGCCCACAGCATCACCACGTTGCCGACCAGGATCACGTTGCCCAGCCCGAACCCGAAGCCCTCGGGGCTGTGGAACGCCACGATCGCGTCCCAGGTGTTGATGATCGAGATGACCGCGGCGGCGTAGAACGCGTAGCGGTGGATGTTCTGGAAGATCAGTGGGAACCGGGTCTCACCCGTGTACTTCTGGTGACCGTCGGGCACCGCGCAGGCCGGCGGCGACAGCCAGAACGCGCGGTAGTACGCCTTGCGGTAGTAGTAGCAGGTGAGCCGGAACAGCAGCAGGAACGGCAGCGTGAACGCCGCGTCCGGGATGAACCAGTTGGCCGGCAGCGGGGTGCCGAACTCGGCCGCGTTCCCACACCGTTCGGTGACGCACGGCGAGTAGAACGGGGTCAGGTAGTGGTACTCCTCGACCCAGAACCATTTGTGCATGAACACGCGGACGGTCGCGTAGGTGACCCACGCGGTCAGGCCCACGAAGGTGATCAGCGGCGGGAACCACCACCGATCCGTACGCAACGTCTTCGCCGCGATCGCAGCGCGTGTCCGCCCCGCGTCCGGCCTCGTTGCCGTCGTCGTCATTCAAGGTCTCCCTGAGAGTGCCCTGCATCGCGCGGCCCGCGCCCGATTTGCGGGCGTGTGCGGTTCCTGTGTGTGGCACACGTTACGCCGCGACTCCGGCGGTTCGTGCGCAAGGGAGTCTCGCGTGTGATCCCCGCGTGAAGCCAGAGCGTGACGTCGAACACAGCCACAGTGTGTACAACATCACTTTCAATCCCTCCGGCCCCGCCGGTCTCACCAGTCCCATTCGTGACTAACAGCCAGAAAAGGGATGAAAAGCTCAGCCGGAGGCATTGCCGGTCAGCTGCCACGAGGCCAGGTGCAGGGCGGGCGCCCGGTGCCGCACGCCGGACCAACGATCCGGCAGCGGCACGGACTCGGCGCCGATCCCGCGCACCGCGCCCGGGGCCAGCGCCAGCGGGTACGACTGCGTGAACCGCATGTTGCCGACCGCCCGGGTGATCCGGCCGTCCTCGATGAGCCAGACCCCGTTGCGGGTCAGGCCGGTGACGACCAGGCTCTTCTGATCCAGCACGCGGGTGTACCAGAGGTCCGTGATCAGCAGCCCGCGCGCCACGCCCGCGACCAGCGGAGCCGCCGACGGGGCCACCGGACCCGGCCCACCGCCCGCAGGACCGGCCGGGCCCGACGCGTCGCCCGCCCGGAAGGGCCCGGCCGGACCGGCCACCAGGCGCAGGTGGTGCGCGACCGGGCCCCACGACCGGGACACCGGCGAGCCGTGGCCGGTCGACGCCGCGCCCGCGTCAGCACCGGACCGGCGATCGTGCGTCACCGCCGCCGTGGTGCCGTTGCGGACCAGCACCAGCGCCGCCCGCGGCGTGCCCTCCACGTCGAACGGCAGGCCCGGCACCGGCTCGCCCGCGATCCCCAGCGGCTCGTCCACCAGCGTGATCGCCGGGTCGAACTGGGCCGCGCCCAGCTCCGCGAAGGACTCACCCTGCGCCCACGCCTTGCCGTTGAACCCGAACGCCGCCAGATTCGTCAGCAGATCCGCCACCGCCTCCGGCTCCAGCACCACCTCGTAGCGGCCCGGCGGCAGCTCGACCGGGTCGGCGGCGGCGCGCGCCTTGGCCGCCGCGCGGGCACCCAGCGCCGCACCGTCCAGCTCGGCCAGCCGACCGGTCGCCCAGCGGGCCACCCCGTCGGCCCCGGGCACCCGGGCGATGCCGTCCATGCCCGCGTCCGCCGCCCGCCCCTCGACGGACTGGCCGGCGCTGTTGGCGAACGCGGCGCCGGTGTGGCTGGTCCGGCAGAACCCGGCCGTCTCCAGGCCGCCCGCGGCGGCCACGAAGTCGCGGATCCGCGCGGCCCGCTCGTCCGGAGTGGCCTGCGCGGTTCCCTCGTCGACCAGGCCCGCCGCCGCCAGCGGTGCCGGCGGGGTCAGGCCCGGCCAGCGCGCGTCCGGCGGGCTGATCCGGGCGGCGGCGACCGTACGCTCGACCAGCGCCGCCAGCCCCGCCGCGTCCGTGACCGTGGTGGAGCCGACCGCCGTGCGCCCGTCCACGTGCAGGCGCAGCCGGACCGCCGTGGTGGCCTCCGCGACGTTCTGGTGGATCGCCGAGTTGGCGAAGCGGGTCAGCGCGTCCGCGGTGTGCGTCGCCACCACCTCCGCCTCGGCCCCCGGCCCGGCGATCCGGGCGGCGAGCTCCACCACGCGGCCCGCCAGCGTCAGCTCCGCGCCGCCGCGTACCGTCTCGGTCGTCATCCCCGCACCCCCACCCGGACGCCGGTGAAGCGGGCCGGTGCCGCCGGATGGCCGGTGTGGCCGATCTGGCCGGGCTGGCCCTTGCCGCAGTTCGGGGTGCCCCAGGCGACGATCTCCGACGACAGCATGTCCATCGACTGCCAGAACCTCGGGCCGATCCCCGTGTACGTGGGGTTGCGCAGCATCCGCCCCCGCTTGCCGTTCTTGATCTCATAACCGATCTCGCAGCCGAACTGGAAGTTCAGCCGCCGGTCGTCGATCGACCAGGAACGGTTGACGTCCATGAACACCCCGTCGTCCGTGGCCGTGATGATCTCGTCGAGGGTGTGCGGGCCCGGCTCCAGGCCCACGTTGGTCATCCGCACCATCGGCAGCCGCGCCCAGCCGTCGGCGCGGACGCTGCCCGCGTAGTCGAGCCCCGCGGCGGCGGCCGAATCCCGCCCGGCCAGCACCCCCACCCACCGCCCCTCGCGGACCGCGTCGCGCGGCGCCGCCGGGGTGCCCTCGTCGTCGTAGCCGAAGCTGCCGAGCGCGCCCGGGATCGTCGGGTCGATGGTGATGTTCATCAGCTCGGAGCCGTACCGCAGTGCGCCGAGCCGCTCCAGCTCCAGCCAGGACGTGCCCGCGAACGCGGCCTCCCAGCCGAGGATGCGGTCCAGCTCGATGGCGTGGCCGACCGACTCGTGGATCTGCAGGGCGAGCTGCTCGCTGCCCAGCACCAGGGTGGTCTCCTCGGCGGGGCACAGCGGCGCGCTCAACAGCGCCCGCGCCTCCTCGGCCATCCGGGGCGCGTGCTCCACCAGCGCCAGTTCGTCCACCAGCTCCCAGCCGCGCGTGCCGTACTGGCCGCGGTAGGACGGCCAGGACCGGCGCTGGATCTCGCCGTCGCCGAACGCGCTCGCGCTCACCCCGGCGCCGCACTCGCGGATGTGCTGGTCGATGCGGTGCCCCTCGCTGGAGACGAACCACTTGCGGGTGTCCCACAACTGGCAGATCCCCTCGGCCACGTCGGCGCCCGCGTCCCGGGCGGCGGCGGTGGCGCGCACCAGCAGATCGCCCTTGACCGACAGTGGCACCGACAGCGGGTCCACCTCGCACGGACTGGCCCAGCTCGCCTGCGCGGCGCCCGTCGGCACCAGCTCACCGGCGGCGCCGGGCACCGAGGCCGCGGCCTTCGCGAGCTGCGCGGCCTGCCGCCCGGCGGCCCGGGCCGCGGCGGAAGACAGTTCGGGTACGGCGTAGAAGCCCCAGCCGGAGCTGGTCAGCGCGCGTACACCCAGACCCGCGCTCTCGTCCGAACTCAGGTCCTCGATGTCACCGTCGCGGGCGGACACCGACTCGGTGCGGCGCAGCATCACGCGCGCGTCGGCGTAGCGGGCCCCGGCGTCGAGAGCGGCCTGCACCGCCGCCGACGCCTCGTCAAAGTGGCTCATGACGCGACCCTAGGCGACGGCTCCGACACGCCGCGCCCGAACCGTACGGTCATCCTGGCGGCAGCAGATCCTCCGGCCTGATCGTCGCCTGAACCGGATCGGTGAGGGTGAGCACGCCGCCCGGCAGCGTGACGGAGTGCTCGAGGTACCTGTCACCGGACAGCCGGTACAGGTGCAGCGCGCCGGTGTCCTGCTCCACGAGCAGGTACCAGGGAATCGCGGCGGCGGCGTAGTAGTGCATCTTGAGCACCTTGTCCGCCGAAGCGTTGGACGGCGACACGATCTCGCACACCATCCGCACCACGGCCGCGCTGACGAACACCTCGTCGAAGTCGAGGGGATCCGTGACCACTACGTCCGGGATAGGGACGCGGCCGGGGCGCAGCCGGACGTTGACGGCTTCGTGCACCTCAAGCTCGCCCGTATCCAGCGCATTGGCAAGACGTCGGGAGATGCGCTGGTGCCGGGGGGTGGGGGCGGGGGTCACGAACAGGCTCCCGTCGAACAGCTCGACGCGGTCGTTGGTCTCGCCGAGGGCGAGGAAGTCCTCCTCGGTCCACGGCCGCCCATGGCCGAAGATCGCTGTCGTCACGGGCACCTCCGGGTCCAATGGCGAACCTCGTCAGTCTCCCACGCCTCAGCGGCCGAACTCGACGCCTGTGACGCCGCCCAGGTGCATGACGTTGTCCTGGACGTACACGCCCTCCTTCAGGACGTAGCTGTACAGGCCGTTGAACTCCTGCTCGGCCAGCAGGTACCAGGGGATGCCCGCCGCCGCGTAGCAGTACATCTTCATCGCCCGGTCCACGGCCGCGCTGCCCGGCGACACCACCTCGCAGACCAGCCGCACCGCGGCCGCCTCGATGAACGGCGCGTCCAGGTTGATCGGGCCGGTCACCACCAGGTCCGGCACCGCGATCCGGCCCGGATCCAGGCGTACGGCGACGCTGGACAGGATGTTCATGTCGGCGCGCCCGGCGCGCAGCGCGACCGCCAGCGCGCCCACGATGAGCTGGTGCCGTGGCGTCTCCCGGGGGCAGGAGTGCAGGCTGCCGTCCCACAGTTCGACCCGGGCGCCGGTCGGGCCCAGCGCGAAGTAGTCGTTCTCGGTGAGCGGCAGGCCGGTGGTGGGCAGGACGCTGTCCGAAAGCAGGATCGTCATTCAGCGCTCCAGGCGGTCGGTGTGGTGGCGGATGAAGTCGAGCTCCCGCGCCGGGTCGGCGGCGCGGTCGAGCACGAGCAGCGCGTCGGTGGCCGGGTCCTCGGCGAGGCGGTGGTGGGCGTAGACCTCGGGGGAGTCGGCCTGGCGGCCCAGGTAGCGCTCGGCGAGGGCGGTGGGCAGGCGGGTGAAGTCGGTGACCGGGTCCCGGGCCACCGCGCAGCGGAACATGTCGTGGCGGCGGATCACCGCGAGGGCGGCCAGCCAGCCGCCGAGGCCGGTGCCGCGTACGGCGACCCGGGTCAGTTCCAGGTCGGGGTTCTTGCCGGTCAGCGCCAGCAGCGCGTCCACCTGGTCGGCGAGCGCCACATCGGCCAGCCGCCGGTGCACCACCTTCTCGAAGCTGGGCGCCACTCCGGGCGTACCCCGGGAATCGACGCTGACCACGGCGAACCCGGCGGCGGCCCACCACCGCCGGTCCCGCCAGGCCGCCTCGTCGAGGACGACCTGCTGGTGGCCGGGGCCGAGGCCGAGGTCGACCAGCACGGGCAGGCGGTTGCCGCTGAGATGGCCGGGCGGGTACAGCACCGCGGCGGGCAGCCGCCGGTCGGTGACCCGGGCGAGCGCCGGCTGCGGCACCTGCCGCGCGGATGCGGGGGCGGGGGCGGCCAGGATGCCGACGGCGGCGTCGCCGCGCCGGATCGTCCACGTCGGCGGCCCGGCCAGCGACGAGGAGGCCAGCACGACCACGTCGCCGCCGACCTCGGCGCGGTGCCAGCCGGGCTCGGTGGTCAGCCGCCGGGCGTCGGCCCCGCCGCCGACCATCGCGGTACGGATCGCGAACACGTGCTGCTCGGCCGGCTCGCCGTCGGTGCCCTCGACGATCAGGTCGGGTCCGGCCGCGGGGACGCCCGTGCGGGGCAGCACCCCGACCACCCGGCGCACGTAGAGGCCGGGCGGGGTGAGCAGGCTGCCGTCGGCGAACAGGCAGCGCGCGTCGAAGCCGTCGTGGGCGAGTTCCCCGCCGACCAGCACGCGGCCGTCGGGCAGGTGCCGGGGGGTGCCCGCGACCGGCTCGACCCAGCGGGCGTCGGCCAGCTCGGCGTGCACCTGGGTCTCCCCGGTACGCGGGTCGATGGAGAGCACCAGCCCGTGCTGCTGGGTGCGGCGCAGCACCGTGATCAGCGGCCCGCCACCGTCGCCCCAGTGCACGTCGACCAGGTACGGGTACGTCTCGCGGTCCCAGTGCACGTCGACCCAGCCGCCGTACAGGTCGAGCAGGTGCAGGCTGACCGACCCGGCGGCGCGTACGGCGAGGATCTGCCCGCCGCCGGGCGCCCACCACCAGCCGCGGGTCCGGCCGAACTGGGCGCTGGCCTCGTCCACCCGGCCCCAGCGCACGCCCGCCTCCCCGGCCAGCAGCTCGTCCGTGCCGTCCGGCGCGACGACCCGCAGGGTGTCCGCGTCGAGGTAGCCGATGTGGGTGCCGGTGGGATCGGGGTGGGGGTCGTCGGCGGGTGCGGGGGTGTCGACCTCGGTCACCTCGCCGGTGGCCAGGTCGGCGCGGTGCAGCCGCCCGTCGACCGTGAACGCGGCCGTGCGGGCGGGGCCGTCCACCCCGTACGCGCGGACCGGCCCCGGCGTGACGCAGCGCTGCGCGCCGGTGGCGACGGTGTGCACCCACAGCGCGCCCGCGCGCAGGAACGCCACGCGGGCGCCGTCCGCGCCGACCGTGACGGCGTACGGCGTGTCGGCCGCCCCGTCGGCCTGCTCCGTGAGCGTGGGAACCTCCACGACCACCAGCATCGCTGATCCGGCCCCCCTCGTGCGCCCCAAACCGGCATGACGGGCGCCGAACAGGGGCGCCGCGCGCAAGTGGGACACCCCTCGGGCGGCGGCGCCGCGCGTAAAGTTGCCGCCGTGACCGAGCCTTTACCGTCCCGCCGCCTGCTGCTGGTGCATGCCCACCCCGACGACGAGGTCATCGGGACGGGCGCCACGATGGCCCACTACGCCGCCGAGGGTGCCCTGGTCACGCTGGTGACCTGCACGCTGGGCGAGGAGGGCGAGATCCACGTGCCGGAGCTGGCGGAGCTGGCGGCGGGTCGGGCCGACCAGCTCGGCGGGTACCGGATCGCCGAGCTGCGGCGGGCCTGCGCCGCGCTGGGGGTCACCGACCACCGGTTCCTCGGCGCGGCGGGCCGCTACCGGGATTCCGGGATGATGGGGCTGCCCACCAACGAGCATCCCCGGGCGTTCTGGCAGGCGGATCTCGACGAGGCCGCCGGGTACCTGGTGGAGATCATGCGGGAGGTCCGCCCGCAGGTGGTCATCACGTACGACCCGAACGGCTTCTACGGCCACCCGGACCACATCCAGGCGCACCGGGTGGCGATGCGCGCCGCCGAGCTGGCGGACGCCGAGGGCTTCGGGCCGCAGAAGATCTACTGGACGGCGATGCCGGTCAGCGTGCTGGCCGAGGGCATGGAGGCGTTCCGGGAGTCGGCCAGCAACCCGTTCGCGGAGATCGAGCGGGTGGAGGACCTGCCGTTCGGCACGCCGGACGACGAGATCGCGGCCCGGGTGGACGGCACCGACCGGTACGAGCAGAAGATGGCGGCGATGCGCGCCCACGCCACCCAGATCCCGGACAACTCCTGGCTGTACGGCATCGCGGGCGACTTCGGCGGCGAGTTCATGGGCGTCGAGTACTACACCCTGGTCCGGGGCGAGCGCGGCGAGGTCAGTGGCCCGCACAAGTGGGAGAGCGACCTGTTCAGCAACGTCGTCGGCGCCGAGCCCCGATGACGGTTCAGGAGGCCGTGGTGGCCGAGCCGGTTCCGCCGCCGGGGCAGCCGCCGCGGCGGGCGCTGGAGACCGCCCTGCGTACGGCCGGGCTGGTGATCTCGGTGCTGGCGGCGCTGTTCAGCGGTCTGCTGGAGCTGTTCCTGACCCCGCTGCGGCTGGGCGGCGTGTGGGTCGGTGCGGCGGCGATTCCCGTCGCGGTGGCAGCCAACCTGGCACTGGCCTGGTTCGCGGTGACGACCGTGGGGCGCCGCTGGGCGCTGGGCCCGCCGTGGGTGGCCTGGACGGTGCTGATGCTGCTGGCCACGGGCTTCCGGCGGACCGAGGGCGATCACCTGGTGGACGCCCGGAATTGGGTGGCGCTGGCGACGGTGCTGGCGGGCAGCCTGGCGTTCGCGGTGTACGCGTACCGGATGATCCTGCGCTGGCCACCGGCCCCGCCGCGTTGAGGGCGGTGACCGCGGGGTCCCCGGGGCGCTACGATGCGCAGCCACGGCCGGTGTGCGTGCCGGGGCCGTGGCGCGTCCCCAGGGGAGGGCAACGATGAGGCAGCAGCGGTGGTTTCCGATCGTGGTTCTGGCGCTGAGCCTGTTCGCGATCAACGTGGTGGCCCGGCTGGTGATCCGGATCGGGTTCCCCGGAAACGAGACCGCCGAGAGCCGGGCGTCGGTCGTCATGTTCGCGGTCATCGGGCTGGTGCTGGCGACGCTCACGTTCCGGTGGTGCCAGCGGATGTCGCTGAGCCGGTGGCTGCCGGACCTGGCCGCGGCGGCGCTCGGGGGCATGCTGCTGACGGTCCTGGTCGGACCGTTCATCAGCGGCGACACGCCGTTCGCGGGCGGCGCGGGGAACTTCTTCTCCCAGATCTGGCTCTACAGCGGTTTCGCGATCGTCGGCACGCTGCTCGGCTACTGGATCGCCACGGCGCTCGGGCGCGACTACCGCTCGAAGTCGCTGCGCGCGTACGCGCAGGCCCGTACCACCCGGCCGCGCCGCGTCGTGGGTCGCTGACCGGCCTCAGACCGGGGCTTCCCGGGTGAGGTAGGTGTGGTGGGTGTCGAAGCCGACCCGCTGGTACAACGCGACCGCGCTCGTGTTGCGCTCCTCCACCTGCAGGTAGGCGCGGCTGGCGCCGCGCTGCGCCGCCCACCCGGCCATGGCCCGCAGGACGTGCTGCGCGAGGCCCTGCCGCCGCGCCCGGGGTGCGACCTGCAGCAGGCCGATGCCGTGCCACCGCCCGGCCCCGGTGACCGTCCCCCGGGCCACCGCCAGCAGCTCACCGTCCGCGTCGCGGACCTGCGCGAACACCGTTTCGGGTACGCCGGTGAGCACCCGCACGGCGGCCTCCGGCAGGCTGCCCTTGTGCTCGGCCACCATGGTGAACCAGTCGTCGGTCGGGGCGTCGGCGAGCTCGACCGCCGGTAGGTCGGGGCGCTCGGCGGTGGTGGCCAGCACCCGGCTCAGCGGCGCGGTCTGCACGAGGGTGAGCGGGCGGGCGGTCCAGCCGCGGTTGTCGAGGGCGGCGTTGACCGGGGCGGCCAGCGGCATCGGCGCGTTGATGAGGGCCTGCTGGCCGTGCCGGTCGTACCAGTCGACGACCGCGTCGATCGCGGCTTCGAGGGGGCGGTCGGGGTCGCCCACGGCGAGCGCGGAGTTGGCGCGGCCGGTCCAGTTCTGCGCGGCGCGCAGCACCCAGGCGCCGAGCCGGGCCTGGACGGCGGCGGGCCAGCCCTCGTTCGAGGCGAGTTCGAGGGCGATGACGTCGGCGGCGCGGGGGCGGCGGGTGGCCGGTACCCGTTTGGCCCGGTGCACCTCCTGCAGCGGCACGCGCAGCGGCCCCTGGGCGGTGGCCAGGGTGAGTTCCGTCTCGGTGAGGTCGACGAGTTCGCCGAGCGCATCCGTGAAAAGTGGGCGATCCTCAGATACGCCCACAATTCGGCGTACCACCACGCGGTGTCCTACATCCTGTCGCCGGAGCACGTGCGACCACCTCCGGCGGAGATACTAGGCTCACAACCGCCGTGGTCTGGTGCGGCGAGTCTTTGGAGGGAAAGGCCCGTGACCTACATCATCGCCGAGCCCTGCGTCGATGTCCTCGACAAGGCATGCATCGAAGAGTGCCCCGTCGACTGCATCTACGAGGGCAACCGGATGCTCTACATCCACCCCGATGAGTGTGTGGACTGCGGGGCCTGTGAGCCGGTCTGCCCGGTGGAGGCGATCTTCTACGAGGATGACGTCCCCGAGCAGTGGAAGGACTACACGAACGCGAACTACGAGTTCTTCGAGGACCTGGGCTCGCCCGGCGGCGCCTCGAAGGTCGGCAAGATCGACAAGGATGCCACGTTCGTGGGCGCCCAGCCCCCGCGCGGGGAGTGAGCACGCTCTCGTCGGCGCTGCCCGACTTCCCCTGGGATCTGCTGGAGCCCGCCAAGGCGGTCGCGGCGGCCCACCCGGGCGGAATCGTGGACCTGTCCGTCGGCACGCCGGTCGACCCCGTGCCGCCGGTGGTCACCGCCGCGCTGACGGCCAACGCCAACCTGCCCGGTTACCCGCTGACCGCGGGTACCGGGGAGGTCCGGGCCGCGATCGCCGCCTGGACGGCGGCGGCCTGCGGCGCGTCCGGCGAGGTCGGGGTGCTGCCGACCATCGGCTCCAAGGAGCTGGTGGCGTGGCTGCCCACCCTGCTCGGCGTGCGCCCCGGCGACACCGTGGTGATCCCCCCGGTCTGCTACCCCACGTACGAGGTGGGGGTGCGGCTGGCGGGGGCCACGGCGGTGCGTACCGACGCGCTGACCGCGGTCGGCCCGGATCCCCGGGTGCGGCTGGTGTGGATCAACTCGCCGTCGAACCCGACCGGCCGGGTGCTGCCCGCCGCCCACCTGCGCAAGGTGGTCGCCTGGGCCCGCGAGCGCGGCGCGGTCGTGGCCAGTGACGAGTGCTACCTGTCGCTGGGCTGGGACACCACGCCGGTCTCGGTGCTCTCCGACGAGGTCTGCGGCGGCGACTACACCGGCGTACTCGCCGTGCATTCGCTGTCCAAGCGCTCGAATCTGGCCGGCTACCGGGCCGGTTTCGTCGCCGGGGACCCGGCGCTGGTGGGCGAGCTGCTGGCCGTCCGCAAGCACGCCGGCATGATCGTGCCCGGCCCCGTGCAGGCCGCCATGGTGGCCGCCCTGTCCGACGAGTCGCACGTGGCCGAGCAGCGCACCCGCTACGGCGCCCGCCGCGAGCGGCTGCGCGCCGCCCTGACCGGCGCCGGGTTCGAGATCACCCACTCCGAGGCCGGGCTCTACCTGTGGGCCTCGCGGGGCGAGGACTGCTGGAAGACGGTCGACTGGCTGGCCGCCAAGGGCATCCTCGCCGCCCCGGGCGAGTTCTACGGCCCGGCCGCGGGCCAGCACGTCCGGGTCGCCCTGACGGCCACGGACGAACGCGTCGACGCGGCCATGCAGCGCCTGGCCGGCTGACGCGAGGCCCCGTCGCGGACGGCGCGGGGAATGATCAACGTCATATTGATTGGTGTCCTCCTGGGGCAATCGTTATGGTTCGCCACCATGACCAACATCAAGCGGGGGATCGCCGCGGTTGCGGCGGGTGCGGTGGCCGGCGTTCTCACTTTCGGCTCGGCGGCCTACGCCCGGCCCGTCCCGGTGACCGATTCGCCCTGTACCGACGAGCACATCTGCTTCTACGCGGGCGAGAACTTCGCCCGGCCGGCGCAGAGCGAGAACGCCGTCGACGACAACGGCTACCCCTGCCACAACATGTCCAGCGCGCTCAACAACAAGACCACGTCGATCGCGAACTTCACCCACTTCCAGTTCTACGTGTACGACAACGGCGGCTGCACCGGCTCGCCCCTGGCGACCATCTACGCGATGTCGGCGAACACCAACATCGGCCGCGCCAACAACGACCGGATCACCTCCTTCAGGATCTCCCGCCGCTAGTAACGCTGCGGCGAGACCACCGGGGCGCGCCCCGGTGGTCTCGCCGTTCTGGACGGCCCTGGTCCGGCGCGGCGTCCACAGGAGCGCGACCGCCGCCGTGCGGGCGTTGCCGCGCGCCGGTAGCGTCGGGGCCATGGCCGAGCAACCCACGGTGGTGGTCCGCGGCGAGGCGCTCCGGGAGGTGCCGCCCGAGCAGGCGGTCTTCTCCGTGACGGTGTCCGCCCGGGACAAGGATCGGGAGACGACGCTGGCCCGGCTCACCGAGCGGGCCGCCGGGCTGCGCCAGGCCCTGGACGACTATCCGGAGGCGATCGAGCGCCGGGAGACCAGCGGGATTTTCGTCCGGCCCGAGCTGAAGCGCTCCGGGGAGCGGGTGTCGGCGTACGCGGGGAGCGTCACGACGACGGTCACGGTCACCGACTTCACCGTGCTCGGGGAGCTGCTGCTGCGACTGGCCAACCGGGACCAGACCACGGTGGCCGGCCCGTGGTGGCAGTTGCGCCCCGGCAGCACCGCGGGCGCGGAGGTACGCCGCGCGGCCATCGCGGACGCCCTGTCCCGCGCCGCGGAGTACGCGGACGCGGTCGGCGCGCAGGTGGACCGTCTCGTCGAGATCGCCGACGAGGGCACCGGCCGGGCCCAGCCGATGATGCGCGCGATGGCGTTCGAGTCCGGTGGTGGCGCGCAGGGGATGGAGCTGGAGCTCGATCCGCAGCCGCAGACCGTGCAGGCCAGCGTGGTCGTCCGGGTGGCCGTCACGGAGCCCACGAAGCTGGGCTGACCTCGGCCGAGCTGCCCGGCGGCGCGGTCACCGGGCTATCATTCATTTCCGGCGCACCGCCTGCCCACGCTCTGTTACCGCGGTTTCGGCCGCCGACGGTGCGCCGCCAGCGCGACGGGTCTCTCCACGAGGGACCCGTTTTCGCGTTCTCCCGACCCCTCGCGCCGTCGACGTGGCCGCCGCCCCGACCGTCCGGCCGCCTGCGGGCGCATCGCACATTCCGGACCTGATTGTCATCAGCGACACTCCGGACGACCAGGCGGAGTATGCACCAATTCGGTCACTATGAGACTTTTGCCGGAATAACTACGCTTTGCTGATGCAGGCGTCCGGCGATCTCGCGCTCCAGGTCGTGCTGGCGGTCGCCGCGGTGGCCGCGGCCGCGTACGTCGCGGGCCGGGTGCACCAGTGGTACCGGCACGGCCTGCAGCGCGAGGTGGCCTACCGCCGCGGGTACGACCAGGCGTCGTCCACCCTGTTCGCGTTGGCGATCCGGACCCTGCGGGCCGCGTCGCCCCACGCCACCAACGATCGCGGGGGCTCGGCGACGCGCCTCGACGACCGGACGGGTGTCCGTTGATCAGTCAGCTTCGACCGGAGGGAAATGGCTCGGTATGACCGCGTCCGGCAATGACCTTGTCCCGATTCTGCTCGCGTTCGGGGTGATCATCGTGAGTGGATACCTCGCGGGCCGCGTCCACCAGTGGTATCGCACGGGGCTGCAGCGGGACGGGGCCTACCGCGCGGGGTACGACCATGCCTCCCGGTCCATGTTCGACATGGCGGTACGTGTCCCGCCGCCGCAGCCGGCCGTCGCGGCACCCGCACCGGCGCGCACACCCGGCTTGTCGATGGCCCGGCACACCCGGCCCGTCGGGCTGGGCCGCCGCCGGATCGTGGCCCACCGGCCGACCGTTCCGGACCGGCGCCGCCGCCGCGCGGCGCTGTGACGTGCGGCGACGTCAATGCGGACAAAAGGGTAAAAAGGATCAACCAGTGGGCGGGGGGAGTGTCGGCGCGGCCGATGCATCGGCCCTCCCGCGACTTCTAGGGTGGAGATCATGACTCCAGCAGGCAGCTCCGCGCTTCAGGTGGCGCTCGCGGTCGCGTTCGTCATCTTCACCGCGTACGCGGCGGGGCGCGTGCACCAGTGGTACCGGCAGGGTGCCGAGCGGGAGACGGCGTACCGGGAAGGCTACGACCAGGCTTCCCACACGCTGTTCCACCTGGCCACTCGCGCGCTGCCGGCACCGGGAGCCGAGCCGTCCACAGCCGATCCGGACGGCGGCGCCGTCGCCGGGTACGGCTGGGCGCGGGCCTCCTGAGAACGAAGCGAAACCGTTCCGCCCGATCCTCGGATGATCAGCTACTCGTCCGCCGACCTAGGGGTTTGAACAACGGCTGGTTAAGCCGATGGGTCGGCATTTCTGTAATCACTACGATCGTGAACATGACACCGATCGTGCTCCAGGTAGCGCTCTCCGTGGTTCTCGTCATTTTGACCGCGTACGCGGCGGGACGGGTCCACGAGTGGTACCGGCACAGTCGCGAGCGGGAAGCCGCTTATCGCGACGGGTACGACGAGGCGTCGCATTCCCTATTCCGCCTCGCCACCCGCACCGGCTCATCCGGTGGCGCCGCGCAGAACCGGTCCCGGCCGGCCGACGTCGTCCCCATCGACGCCGCCCGGCCGTCCCGCGGCGACAACCGGGAGGCCACCACCTACCGGCTACGACCCATCGGCACGCTCTGAACTGCGGGTCTCCTGCCGCGCGCTGTCCTCATCGCGGCCCCAGACCCGCCGGGGGAGCTGGACGGTCGCTCCACCGTCCCGACCCAGGAAAGAACGACCAGCATGACCGCACCCGGCAACAATGCCATTCTCATCGTGCTCGCCCTCGCGTTCGTCATCGCCAGTGGATACGCTTCGGGGCGAATTCACCAGTGGTACAAGAACGGTCTCGAAAGGGATCAGGCCTATCGCGAGGGATACGACCACGCATCGCATTCACTGTTCGACATGGCGATGCAGAACCGAGCCACCAGGGAACGGTCGGCCGAGGCGGTGTCGAAAGCGTCCGGAAAGGCCGTCGTGAAGCTCATGGAAACGGGCCGCACGCGTACGGTCGGTTCCGGTCGCCGGCGCATTCCCTCGGCCGGACCGAACCGTCCGGTCGACCAGAGGGGACGCCATTCGGCCGCCTGAGCCCGACCCGTCAGGCGCTGAGCACCGGGCCCCGACCCGGTGCTCAGTCGCTGGCGGGTGGCGGCGCGGCGGCGGACGGCGGCGTGGGGCTCGGCGAGCCGGAACAGCGCGAGCCACAGGTGGCGTCGGGTGAGGGACCCGTGGCCGGCGCGGACGCCGCGCCGGGATCCGAGCCCGGCCCGCCGCCCGACGTGGTGTCGCCGGTGGACTTGACGACCGGCGCCGGGGAGGCGGACACCCTCGGCGCTGGGGTGACGACGGTGCCGGACGGGGAGGGCGGGCGGCCGGCCGGGGGCGCGGGCGGGCTCATCGTGGTGCCGGCCACCAGGCTGGGATCCGCGCTGGGGTCGGCACCGCCCACCACCACGGGCGTGCCGTCGGGGCCGGGCCGCAGCTGGATCCCGTTCACGGTGATGGGTACACCCACCCCGGGCACGGTCACCGGCGCGCTCGGCCCACTGTCCACACTGACCCAGTGCGACCCGTACGCGGCGGCGACCGTGTACGTGGCCCGGTACCCGGCGGGTGCCTGCCGGTCCGTGCAGCGCGGCCGGGCGGTGGCGGGCACCTCGCAGGCCACCTGCGCGGCCGGGCCGAGGTGCCGGGTGACGACGTACCGGTCGACCGGGACACCACGCGCGAGCGGCTGCCACGCGATCCACGGCGGGGTGTGCACCCGGGCGCGCGGCGGGGCGGGCTGCGGGATCCGGGCCGCGTACACGGTGAAGGTGGCCGGTTGCACGGTGACGCTCCAACCGGCGAACGCGGCCACCCCGCCCGTGGCGGCCACGCCCAGCGCGGCGCCGACCACGATCAGCGGCTGGCGCACGAGGCCGCGCCGCGTACGGCCGCGCCGGCCCGCCGATCCGCGGCCGGTGTGGCCGCGCCGGTGGCTCACGGGGTGGCCCGGGTGGCGGCGGCGTCCAGCGCGATCGTGAACGTGGCCCGCTGGCAGGCGTCGACCACGGTGTTGGGCATGTGCAGCGGAACGGTGCCCGCCTCCCGGCTGTCCCCGGCGTCCACCCGCACCGGAAGCGGGCCGGTGTAGCGGCGCACCTCCAGGTTCGCGGGCACCGGCGCGCAGCCGGCGCGGGAGGTCGCCACGAGCGCGGCCCGCAGATCAGTGACGAGCAGATCGAAGTCGTACGGGTTGTCCAGCGTCAGCACGAGCCGCCGGTCCGTGCCGGGGACGAGGCCGTCGACGGGCGCCGCCCGTACGGTGAAGGAGAAGTGCTCCGCGCCGGAGGTCTGCTCGGCCGTGAGGGTCATCGCCTGCGCGCCCGGGTCGTCGTCGCGCAGCGCGACGCCCAGGGCCGCCGCGGACACGACGGCTGCCGCCGCGGCCGTGATGCGCTGCCACCGGTGCACGAGGGGACTCCGCTGTTTCAGGAAGCGTTGCTGACGCCGGTCGCCCGCACCGGGATGGTGAACGTGGCGCCCTGGCACGCGCTGTCGGAGGCGTTGGTCATCTTGACGCCGTCGGGGACGGTGAACACGCCGATGGTGTTCTTCGGGACCTCCCAGGACACCCGCAGCACATCCTGCGCGACGACGACGCCCGTGGTGCGGCAGCCGCCGTTGCGGTGCTCGCGGTCGGCGGTCACGTCGGCGGAGCCGGGCGACAGTGAGGTGATCCGTACCGGGAAGTTGTTCTGGTTGGTCACGGTGACGGTGAGGTTCGTCGTGCCGCCCGGGTAGAGCGGCCGGACGTCGTCGGACTTGCCTTCGAGCTTCAGCTCGATCGCGCTGCCCGCGACGGCCACCGCGTCGCCGCTGCCGCTGAGATTCCAGTACGCCCAGGCCGCGCCCGCGTTCACGAAGACCGCGGCCGCGGCCGCGACACCGAGGATCAGCTTGCCGCGGCGATCGAGCCTTCCTCGCGCCATCCTTCTCGCCTCCGGTTGACCGGCCCCCGGCACGCTGGGCGCGGCGGTGCCGCCCGGGGGGCCGCTGCGGCCTGCCACCCTCATCAGGAAGCCGCGCTGACCGCGTCGAGGTTGACCGTGAACGTGAACGGGGCGCCCTGGCAGGCATCCGCCGCGTCGGCGACCATGTGCAGCGGGCCGTCCCAAGTGATCTTCGCGGTGGCCGGTGCGTCGTCGCTGCCGGCGGGCACGGTGACCTTCGCCGGATCGGCGGGCAGCGGCGCGGAGTTCACGATGTCCACGTTGTCCCCGGCGTCGCAGCCCGGCACCGACGAGTCGATGTCGCTGAGCCGGATGTGGGTGATCCGTACCGGGAACTGGTTCCTGTTCTGCACCGTGAGCAGGACGGCCGTCGTATTGCCCGGGGTGAGGCCGGTGGCGGGCAGGCCCGCGCTGGTCACCTTCAGCTCCACCACCGAGCCGGCCTTCGCCTGGGCGTTGCCGGAACCGGTCAGGCTCCAGGCCGCCCAGGCCGCGCCGGCAGCACAGAGGCCGACCAGGGTGGTGACGGTGATGGCGGTGGTCCGTCTGCTGAGCTGGCGCATGCGCGCGGTCCTCCTGCGAAACTTAGGTGCGCCCCGGGGTCGTCGGGACCACGACCCGGGGCGCGGGAAACTGATGAGGCGCCATCCGGTGGAGGCGGATTCGGTGCCACACCACATTCCCCGACTGGGGGCAGACCTGCGATCGGGCGTAGGTGCGCGGTTGCTTGCGCATGATGCCCTTTGCGAGGCCTGTCCGGGTTAACCCGCAGGAGGGACGCGACGGGATCGGGCCGTCGGCGTCAGGGATGTACGGCGCGGTGCGCCGAGCCGGTCCCGTCGTACGCATCATCGCCCTCACCCCGCTCCTGCGCGTCGTTGTCGCGCCGCCCTCCCGAGGGGGCGGACACGGCGTCTTGCTAGGAAAACGCAGCTCGCGGCGGTGCGGAGATCGGGCGTACGTGCTCCGGTGGGTTCCGATGCATCGGTGATGGCTGCCGTTCCGGATTAACCCGTTCGTGTCAGCGCACACGAAGAACCGCCCTACCGCCGGCTCGGCGGTAGGGCGGTCTCCGATCTGATCAGGCGGCCGAGGAAGCCCTGCGGCGCCGGATCGTCCTACGGGTGATGACCACACTGCCGGCCAGCGCCATGGCGCCGAGTCCGGCGATGGCCAGGCCCACGGTGTCCGACGACTCGTGCGCCGGCGTCAGGGCGGGGGTACCGCCGTTCGTGACGCCGGAGGAGAAGGCAGCAGGTGTGATGACGATGCTGCCCGAACCCTTGCGCTTGCCGATGACCGAGATGGACGCGGACGCCTTCTTCTTGGACGTCTTGCCCAGGGCCTGGATCGAGATCTTTCCGGCCTTGGAGGTCCGGACGTGGAACGCGAACTTGCCGTTCTTGTCGACCCGGAAGGTCGTCGTCTTCACGACCTTCCAGTGGCGCGAGCCCTTCGGAAGGAAGCGGATGGTGACAACCACCCTTTCCTTCTTCGTGAACTTCTTGCCGCTGACCCGCACGTTCACGCGGATCTTCACGACGCCCTTGTTCACCGTGAGCACCGGCGGGGGCGGTGGGTAGTACCCGGGCGGCACCCGGGTGGGTGCGCTCGGGGTCGCCCATGCCGCCCCGCCGGCGAACAGCGTGATGCCCATGGCCATCGCCAGCGACGCGACGAGCGCCGCCAGCCGTGCTGACGCTCGGAAGCGTCTCATGTTTCCTCCTTTCGGTTTCCCTATTAGGGGGTCAAACGCTGAACGATCGCTTCACGTCGACGTTGCGGTTTCACGTCCGGGTGCATGCGGGGCCCGCGGTGACGGTCGTCTTCCACGGCCGTACCCCGGGGGTCGTCCACAGCCGGGGCATGGTGCCCGCCGCCGCTCGTGGCTGATCGGCTGTCTGCAGAGTCACGTCGAACGTCTGGCTGGATCCGGGCCCCAGATCCACGGTGAACACGGCGACCCCGCGGTTCCGCTCGACGCCCGAGCCGAATTCCACCTCCTTGCCGTTGAGGGTCACGCCGACGATGCCGCCACCGATGGGACTGAAGACCATGGCATTGGTCCGCACGGTGTAGGGATCGCCGGAGAGCGCGAGGCCGGTGACATAGGAGGGCAGGCCCGCGCCAGGGGCGGTGGAACCCAGCGTCAGCTTCAGGTGCAGCTCGCGGGTGCCGTCCTCGGTGCATTCGCCGCCGCTCAGCGCGGCCGTCTGGGTGAGGTAGTAGCTGAGCTTGCCGCCGCTGCCGTCGTTCAGGAACACCCCGACGGTCGGCGCGGCATCGTCGTTGTTCGGCAGGCGCCCTTCGAGCACCGTTCCGGCGAGAGCGGCCTGCTCGTCACGGTCGGCGCTCCACATCAGCAGGCGGCGCTCACCCGCGGCGCGGGACAGCTCGGTGATGATGCCCTTCGGGTTGCCCTGGCCACGGATCAGCGCGTTGAAGATGTCCCGCGCGGCACCGGCGAAGTAGGCGTCCTGGGCCGACGGGTTGGGGTACTTCGCGTACACCTCGGAGAGCAGCAGCCGGACCGCGTTCTCCGAACTCAGCGACTCACCCGTGGGCATGCGCACCGGGCCGGTGACGCGCAGCAGGTAGGACAGGGCGACCG
This sequence comes from Krasilnikovia cinnamomea, assembly GCF_004217545.1. Classification (NCBI taxonomy): domain Bacteria; kingdom Bacillati; phylum Actinomycetota; class Actinomycetes; order Micromonosporales; family Micromonosporaceae; genus Krasilnikovia; species Krasilnikovia cinnamomea. The sequence continues at coordinate 2,140,938 of NZ_SHKY01000001.1, read as the reverse complement.
GGTCGGTGGCCAGCACGCCGTCGACCGCGATGCCGGAGTGTTTCGCGTACATGGTGCGCGCCAGCTCGGCGGCGGTCGGGAAGTCCGGGCTGAGGTTCACGTCGGCGGGAAAGATCGCGGGCCGTTCGGTGTACAGCCCTTCCTCGTCGACGCCGAGCGCTCGCACCGGGGTCGGGAAGGTGCCGATCTTCGCGGCCGTGCCCTGGTCCGTGATGGTCACGGCACCCGCGTCGGCGTGGATGACCAGGTAGGCGCCCGGCATGCCGCCGGTGGAGCGAACCTCGGCGTTGTTCTGGAAAAGCACGAGATACGTACGGGGACCGTTGGCGCCCAGCATCGGCGGCAGCAGCTTCGCCGCGCGGTCGGCGGTGGCGACGATGCGTTCCGCCTCGGCCAGGCCGGTGCGCAGTTCGGTGACCGCCGCGGCGAGCTTGTCGACCAGGCTGGTGGTGTCGATGTCGGCGACCCCGGCCTGGGCGCGGCGGATGACCGCGAGGCCGCGGGCGATGCGCGGGGCGGCGGCGTTGAGGGCGGTCAGGTCGATGCGGCCGTTGCGCGGGGCGAGGCGGTGCGGGTCGAGCCCGGCGGCCACGTCGAGCAGGGCGGGCAGGCCGTTTCCGGCCAGGTCGTCCAGCACGTACGCGACGGTGCGCACGGCCTGCAGGTCGTCGCCGATGAGGGGGAGGTGGCCGGTGAGGGTCCAGCCGAAGCCGCCGGTGGATTCGCGGGCGGCCTTAGTCTCGCTCTGCAGCGCGGCCAGGGTGCCCCGGGCCGCCGAAACGTCGCCGCGCTGGACCTGCTGTTGCAGCTGGACGAAGAGACCGGCGGCGATCTGCAGGTGACCCTTGGCGCGCCAGCCGTCCACGCCGACCCAGCCCAGCGACATGATCAGTGCCAGGACGAGGCCTGTAGCGGTCAGCAGGTGCCAGCGTTGGAGCTTGAACCCGCCGCGTTCTGGCTTCTCGGGTGGTTTGCCGGGCGCCCGCCGTACCCTTTTGAACTCGATCTTGGGCGGGGCCTCCGGTGGGGTGAAGGCGTATCGGGCGGGGCCGGCCGGCGGCGTTTGAGGCTCCTGGCCTTGCTGACCTTCGTGCTCCACGGCAAATGAATCCCTACGGACGACGGCGCGCGCAAGACGCGTCATGTGTTGAATACGACATATGGATGATCCGCGCAATACAGTGCATAGCGGACTAACCGAAACACCCACCTTTATTGACTAACGGGCGTAGCCGCCCCGGGGATGTTCGGCCTACCCCGACGCGGTGAATTTGCCGTCGTGGGTGTGGCGTACCGACTCCTTCGAGGACTGTCCGATACCCCGGGGGCGGGGCGTCGTTGGTCGTCGGTGAATCGATCGTTTCCCAGCGATGCCTGCTGAACAGCGGGTGAACGGGAGGAACCTTCTTGTTGCCCACCCTCCAGGACCAACGTTTCCTCATCACCGGCGGCACCGGATCGTTCGGCCAGACCATGGTCGCCCGACTGCTCAACGCCGGGGCGGCGGAGGTGCGGGTCCTCAGCCGCGACGAGGCCAAGCAGGACGACATGCGACGCCGGATGCGCGACGAGCGGGTTCGGTTCTACGTCGGCGACGTCCGGGACCTCGACTCGGTGACCAAGGCGGCCGTCGGGGTGGACTACGTCTTCCACGCTGCGGCGCTCAAGCAGGTGCCCTCGTGTGAGTTCTTTCCGCTCGAGGCGATCCGTACCAACGTGCTCGGCAGCGCCAACGTCATCGAGGCGTGCGAGCGCAACGGTGTGCGGTCCGCCGTGCTGCTCAGCACGGACAAGGCGGTGCAGCCGATCAACGCCATGGGCATGAGCAAGGCGCTGATGGAGAAGGTTGCCCAGGCGCACGCCCGCAACAACCCCGATGCCGCGACCAACGTCTCGTGCGTGCGCTACGGCAATGTCATGTACTCGCGCGGATCGGTGATCCCGCTGTTCATCGAGCAGATCCGCGCCGGGCAGCCGATCACGGTGACCGAGCCCGCGATGACCCGCTTCCTCATGTCCCTCGAGGAGTCGGTCGAACTGGTCGAGCACGCGTTCACCCACGCGCAGCCCGGCGATGTGTTCATCCGCAAGGCCTCCGCGTGTACGGTGGCCGACCTCGGCGCCGCTCTGTGCAATCTGTTCGGGGTGCCCGCCAAGATGAACATCTTGGGCATCCGGCACGGCGAGAAGATGGCCGAGACGCTGGCCAGCCGCGAGGAACTGGAACACGCACAGGACTTCGGCGACTTCTTCCGGGTCCCCATCGACAGCCGTGACCTCAACTACGCCCTCTACGTCGACCAGGGCGAGACCGAACGCGAGACAATCTTCGATTTCAACTCCGCCAACGCACCGCGGCTGACCGTGCCCGAGGTGGAGAAGGTGCTGCTGGCCTTGCCTGAGGTGCGCGTCCAGCTCGCCGCCGCGGGACGTTCCTCGGACCTGGTGGACGCCTGATGTCCGGCACGCTCGCGCTCACCGGAGCCGGTGGCTTCCTCGGCTGGCACGTTCGCGTGCTGGCCCGGGCACTGGGCCTGCCCGAACCCGTCCTCATCGGCCGCGACGATCTGGCGAGCCCGGAACGCCTGGCCGGGCTGATGAACGGCGTCGACCGGGTCGTGCACGTGGCCGGGATCAACCGGGGCGAGCCCACGGACGTCGCCGACGGCAACGTGGCGCTCGCGCGGAACCTCTGCGCCGGGCTGCGCGCCTGCAACACCCCGCCGAAGCGGATCGTCTTCGCCAACTCGGTGCAGGCCGGGAACGGTACGCCGTACGGCGACGGCAAGGCAGCCGCCGCGGTGCTGCTGGCCGAGACGACCCGGTGGCTCGGCTCGCAGTTCGACGACATCCTGTTGCCGAACCTGTTCGGCGAGCACGGTCGCCCGCACTACAACTCCGTCATCGCCACCTTCTCCCGGATCCTCGCCGAAGGCGGCCAGCCGCGGGTGGACAGTGACCGCGAGCTCGACCTGCTGCACGCCACCGACGCCGCCGCCCTGCTGCTCGGCGAGGACGCGCCGGGCACCGCCCGGCGGTCGGTGCGGCAGCTCGCGGAGCAACTCACCGACTACGCCGAGACCTACCGCCGCGGCGAGATACCGGCGCTGCCGGACCGCTTCGACGTGCGGCTGTTCAACACGTACCGATCGCATCTGGCCCCTGCGGCCGTGCCGCTGCCCCGCCACGCAGACCAGCGCGGCGCGCTGGTCGAGGCGGTGAAGGTGCACAGCGGGGGAGGGCAGACGTTCTGCTCCTCCACGGTCCCCGGGGTAACCCGCGGACAGCATTTTCACCTCGCCAAGGTGGAACGCTTCGTGGTGGTCAGCGGCGAGGCCGAGATCCGGATGCGGCGGGTGCTGCACGACGACGTGGTCACGTTCCGGGTCACCGGGGACGAGCCCGCCCTGGTCGACATGCCCGCGATGTGGGCGCACAACATCACCAACGTCGGCGCCGGGGAACTCACCACGCTGTTCTGGGCCAACGACCTCTTCGACCCCGCGCATCCGGACACGTATCCCGAGGCGGTGTGATGCGAATCGGGATCGTCTCGCAGTGGTTCCATCCGGAGCCCGCGCCCATCCCCAGCAACCTCGCCGAAGACCTCGCCGCCCGTGGGCACGAGGTCCGGGTCCTCACCGGTTTCCCCAACTATCCCGACGGCAGGCTGTATCCCGGCTTCCGCCAACGGTGGAGGCACGTGTCGCGGACTGCGGGTATCACCACCCGCCGTGTTCCGCTGTACCCCAGCCACGACGGATCCGGGCTGCACCGGGCCGCCAACTACCTGTCCTTCGCCGCCACCAGCGCGCTGGCCGCCCCGCGCTACCTGAGCGGCGTCGACGTGGTCTACGTCTACCTGACCCCGGCCACCGTCTTCGCCGCTCCCGCGCTGCTGCGACTGCTGTGCCGGGTCCCCGCGGTCATCCACGTCCAGGACGTCTGGCCCGAATCCGTGACGTCGTCCGGCATGGCTCCCCAGGGCGTCGCCGGGCGGCTCATCGAGCGGTCGCTGCACGCGATGATGCGTCGCGTCTACCGGATGTCCGCGGGCATCGCGGTCATCGCGCCCTCCATGCGCGACCTCGTGATCGCGCGGGGCGCCAAACCGGAGCGGGTCCGCACGATCCTCAACTGGGCCGACGAATCGCTCTTCCATCCCGTGCCCGACGCCGCGGCCGCTCGCCGCGAGATCGGCCACCGTGGGAAAACCACCATCATGTACGCCGGCACGATGGGCCCCTTCCAGAACATCGAGGCATCCGTGCGCGCCGCCGCGGCCACCGCGGAGGACGTCGACCTCGTGCTGGTCGGTTCGGGCATCGCGGAGGAACCGGCCCGCCGGCTCGCCGACGAACTGGGCGCGACCAACGTACGGTTCCTCGGCCGCCGCCCGGCCACGGACATGGCGGCCCTCACCGCCGCCGCCGACTACCAGCTCGTGACCCTGCGCGACATGCCCATCTTCCGAGGCACCATCCCCTCCAAACTGCAGGGCGCCCTTGCCTGCGGCGCGCCCGTGCTGGTGTCCGTCCCCGGCGACTGCGCCACCCTCGTCGAGGAGAACGGCGTCGGTCTGGCGTGCCCGCCCGACGACTGGCGGCTGCTGGCCGACCGGTTCCGGCAGGCCGCGAAGGTGCCCGCCGAGGAACGCCGGGAGATGGCCCGCCGCGCCCAGCACCTCTACCAGGCCCGGATGTCACGAACCGCGGGCGTCGATCAGCTCGAGGACCTGCTCATCGCGGCCGCCACCCGAGAAGGAGACCAATGACCAAGGTCATGACGGTTGTGGGTACCCGGCCGGAGATTATCCGGTTGTCCCGCGTCATCAGCCGCCTCGACCGCACCGTCGATCACGTCCTGGTGCACACGGGCCAGAACTGGGACCCGATGCTCAGCGACGTCTTCTTCGACGAGCTGGAGCTACGCAAGCCGGACCGCTTCCTCGGCGTGGACACGGCATCACTGGGCACGGTGCTCGGAGGGGTCCTCGCGGGGGTCGAGCAGGCCATCATCGAGGAGCGGCCTGACGCGTTTCTGGTGCTCGGCGACACGAACAGCTGCATCGCGGCGCTGATGGCGCGGCGGATGAAGGTGCCGGTCTACCACATGGAGGCCGGCAACCGGTGCTTCGACCAAAACGTGCCGGAGGAGACCAACCGGCGCATGGTCGACCACGTCAGCGACTTCAACCTCGTCTACACCGAACACGCCCGCCGCAACCTGCTGGCCGAAGGGCTGCACCCGCGCCGGATTCTGCACACCGGCTCACCGATGCGCGAGGTCCTTGAGCATTACCGGCCGAAGATTGACGCCAGTACGGTGCTGCGCCGCCTGGAGCTTGAGCCGGGCGGGTACTTCCTGGTCAGCGCGCACCGGGAGGAGAACGTCGACGACCCGGGGCGGCTCGGTCGGCTGCTGGACTGCCTGCGGGCGGTGCGCGACCAGTGGGGGCTGCCGGTGCTGGTGTCGACTCACCCGCGGACGCGCAAGCGGCTGGAACAGCGCGTCGACGACCCGTCGACGCTGGAAGGGATCGTCTTCCATGAACCGTTCGGGTTGCTGGACTACGTACATCTCCAAATGGAAGCTCGGTGCACCTTGTCCGACAGCGGCACGATAAGCGAGGAAGCGGCGATCCTGCGGTTCCCCGCAGTTACCTTGAGAGACTCGATTGAGCGGCCAGAGGCATTGGATACCGGTTCCATAGTGATGTCGGGACTGGACGCCGCTGGTGTCCTTGCCGGCATTTCTATCGTGTCTGATCGAAACAACATGGCCTCACCTCTCTGTCCTGCCGACTACCGCGTCGCTGATACGTCTCGGCGGGTCGTCACGTTCATCAGCTCAACCGCTCGAGCTCACCATCAATGGGCCGGAATCCGTGTCTAGAGAATTTTGCGCGCCTTCCGGCCTCGAGTGTGCGATCCGCCGCCAATTCTAGATCGACGCATGTGTTCTAAAGTGGTCGTGTTCACCGGACTGGCATGACCCTCCATGTTCCGACGTTCGAGTCCGGTGGACTGAGGTGCTTCCGTGCCGCGACCACGCGTCTGGCGAATTATCTATGCCGTCACGATCGCATTGATGCTTTGCGCAGCCTCGTCGCAGCCAGTACTCGTCTCTACCAGCTACTATCCAAGGTATGCTGCGCTGCTAATACTGGCCGTTGTGACTTACCAGGGGCACCGGGCCAGGGTCATTAACATCAAAATGATGACGCGATCATCGCGCTTCCTTGTTCTCGGCATGTGGTTGGCAGTTGCAACCGGGGCATTGAGCTCTCTATGGTCCGTTGACCCAATCTTGACCCTGCAGCAGTCGGCAGCGCTGGCGGTGCTCGCTGGGACAATCCACGCAGTGTTGTCGAGGCGATGGACCAACAAGCGCTTCATTGAGGGGGATCTAGCTGTTGCATACTGGGTGCTTATCGCCTTCTTTGCGCTCGGCTTCGTGGGGCGCGCGATTGGTTTGCCAGGAACTCAATCGGTGGCTGGTTTCAACGGCTTTCAGCTTGTCGAGTTGCGATATCAGGGCCTCGCGGGAAATCCAAACATGCTGGCCGTTCTCGGCGTCCCTACCATTCCGATTGGATGGCACCTGTGGCTGCATTACCGCAAGGTCTCCTACCTTTTAGGGCTAGTTCCCGCAATATTTTCTGTGTTGATGTCGCAGTCTCGGACCGCGATGCTTGCAATTGCAGGCGGAGCGCTTCTCGCGTTGCTACGTCGGGGTCCGCGCGTCGCGTTCTCGGCCACAGCCGCTGGCACTGTTCTGATCGGACTCGGCTATGCTTCAGGCGTCGTCGGGCTTGTATTGTCGTCCCAGCTGCTTAATTCAATCGCCGATAGATTTGAATCTCGTGAGGGCGGTGGGGTGCTCAACGGACGAACTGCTGCGTGGGCGGAGACGGCGGGGCTTATCCAACAGCGGCCCGTGACGGGCTGGGGCTACTCAGCCGGGCCTCGCCTTTTCGAGCAGTTACGGGCGTCGGGTGACCTGGCATTCGGTCGTGATGTCGTCCATAACAGCTACCTCCAGTGGCTCCTGGAGACAGGTGCTATCGGCATTGCGGCTATCCTGGCCCTTGTTGTAGCTTGCCTGATCGCCGCATGGAAGTGCAGTGCGCAGGGTCGTACGTCTGGCCTTGCTTGGTGCCTGATTGCCGGCCTGGTCATGCAATTTACCGAATCCGCGATGCTCGGCACAGGTCAAGCCTATCCGGTGGTATTCTGGGTGGCTGCGGCTGCGGCAACCACCCACGCCATCCACGATGCAGCTACGCCAGCCCTAGCACATGCGCGATAATATTGCGGCTATCGGCCTTTGACTTCCAGCGCATATATGCCGCACCAGCTGCTCGCTTGGCTTCCCACCTTTGGTCAACGGTAGCATTGACTGTATTTTCAACGGCCTTGCGGAAACTCTCGATCGTCAACTTCGCGACGGCACCGCCACCGCCCTGGAGAACTTGAGTCCACGATGTCTGGTCCGAGCAGATCACCGGGCATGACGCCGATAATGACTCAGCGATTACATGGCCGAAGTTCTCCCCTAGCGTTGGCAGCACAAGCGCGTCGTAGCCGGCCATCGTGCTTCGAACCGCTGTGTATGGCAGAGCGCCGCGGTAGGTAGCCCGCACGGCGGGCGGCAGAGTGGCGATGATGTCCTGGCATCGCCGCCAGTATGGCTCGTCCTCGACCGGTCCGTAGATATCGAGTTCGACGCGGCAATCGATGCCCTGCAGCGCGGTCAAGGCAAGGTCAAGGTTCTTCATTCGGGATATCCGGGACAAGAATAGGAGGCGGGGCGTGTCTTGCGGCCGGATCGCGCAAAGACATTCACTCGGCAAGTCGCCCTGGTCGTGGCACACCTCGATGCGGGAATTCGGCCAAACGGAGCGGATGTCGGCGGCCTCGAGCTGTGATGTCGCATGCCAGGTCACGTCCAGGCCATGTAGAAACCGAAGCCAGATCTTCAGGAATGCGGCCTTCTTGCCAGACTTCAATGACAAGGCGCCCTGAGACAGCTCCCCTCGCGGTGCGATGAGGATCTTGCTCGCCGTGATTCCTCCTGTTCGGGCGGCGAGGACGGGCATGATCGAAAAGCGCGGATTGAACAAACTGTTCACATAAAGGAGATCGAAATTCCCCTCGCGCAGCCTGTCTGCGAGTACCTGCCGCTGCCGTCGGTTTGCCGCATCGACGTAGTGGACGGTTGCCGGGCCTCGCTGTATCCGAGCGCCTGATAACCCGGAATACGGCGCAGGGTCGCCAAGGTCCCGGTCCGAGGTTACCAGGGTCAGCTTCACCTCCTGCGGGATCGTGTCGACGATGCGGGCCACCGACCTGATCGGGCCGCCTGCCTTGAAGCCAGGCTCGAAGTACTGTGACATTGCGAGGACGTGAAACTTGGCCGGTTCACGGGACACTGTAGCTCCGATACATCTAGGAAGCTCTACCGATGAATTAACGACTCAACTGCCGAGGGGGGACGACGTGTCGTCACACACCGATGCCCCGTTGAACCGTTGTGCAGTCTCGGTTGGAAGGTCACACGCAAAGAACCCCAGCGGCCCCACCTCCGGGGCGGTCCGCGCCGCGGCGGGTAGCGGCTAGCTTCTTCGCCGCGCAGTTGGCTACTGGCGCTGGCGCGCTGGTGGTCAATGTCCTGTCGGCGCGCACTCTCGGGCCCGAGGGGCGGGGCCAGATCGCATTGTACTTGCAAGTCGGTGTCATTGCGGGTGTGGCGCTGCTAGCTGGCGTTGACCGCTCCTATCCGGCCATTGTTGTTTCGAACCCTACTCTGGGCACTGCCCTTCGGGACTTACGAAGGCTCATGCGCCCAGGCCTCATCGCGTGTGTCGGAGGGTGCAGTCTGGTCGCGCTGTGGCTGGCGTCGCAGGGTAGCGCTGAAGCATTGCCGACCGCGTTGACAGCGCTCCTAGCGGCCGGGTCCGCACTCGGATCGGTTGTGCGCAGCGCTGCCGCGGCTTCGGGGGTGAGTAGGTCGTTCCTGATCGCGACGGTTTCTGGGCAGGGCGCGCTTGCCTTTCTCTCCGTAATCTTCCTGGCCGCAGGAATTGGAGCACCGACCGTCTGGTTGATCGCGTATGGCCTATGCCTGCTTGTGCCGTTCCTGGTTGCGGGCCGCCCGGATCGGGATGCTGCACCCAATAGCCTGGGCGAGACCCGCAGGGTGGGGTTACGCCTGAGCCTTTCGATGGTGGCCGGTATGGTGATGTTGCGCTCCGACCGCCTTCTGCTGCCTGCCTTGGCTGGATACGGGCAACTTGGTATCTACGGCACCATCGCCACGATCACTGAGATGATTTCGCTGCCGGTGCAGGCGTACGTTGACTCGCACGTTCCAGCTTGGCGGCGTGCCCATGACGCTGGAAAATTGAACCGGTGGCGGCCCCTTGCTGCAGTCGTCGCATTCTCCCTGTCGACTGCGGCGGCAGTCACTCTCGTGGTGCGGGCGCTAGTCGTGCCCGCACTTGGCGAGCAATACAGGTCAGCCATTCCACTTGTCCTTCCCCTCGCCATTGCAGCCGCCCTGTATGCGGTCTCCCGTGCTGGCGTGGGGTTGGCGGTCGCATCGGGCAAGACGCGCGCCGTCGTTGCCGTGGACATGACTGCAATGACTACTTCGGTAGCGGGCTATCTGATCCTCATTCCGGATCATGGAGCAGCAGGAGCGGCCATTGGCTCGATAGTTGGGTACGGCATTGCGGCGCTAATCGCAACCGCAGTGGCCCTCGCAGCGAGCCGCACCGATGGGGGCGGGTCGTGATCGACGTCCTTTGCCCGGTCCCGAAGCCCGTCCGCCGACTGGGGTGCCCCTCGTTAGTGCTAGCCGGGATGACCGGTAGGTTGAACGGTGCTTAGCGCGGGCGCTCAAAACTCCTAACTTAACCGGTGCGTCGGTTTGACCTGACCTTTGGTGTGCTCGTTTGGGACGGCATGAGGAAGCGCGATTCAATCCTGGCTGGTCGACGACGACCTCCGGACCGGAATTGAGCCGTTGACCCCGAAGCGCCGGCCCCGGTCGGGTCCTGGTTGTCTACCAGTCAATGGCCGCAAAGTGCTGTGCGGCATAAGTTGGTTCTTTACACCGGCATCCGTAGGCAATGGCTACCCGACGAGCTCGGCTTCGGCTGCGGCATGACGTGCTGGCGGCAGCTGCGCGACCGGAACAACGCCGGTGTCTGGTGACGGCTACATGAGATTCTGCTGGCAGAGGTGCAGGCTGGACATGTCGCGGGCCGTGGTCGACTCTAGCCACATTCGGGCGCTCAAGGGCGGCCCAAGACCGACCGGAGTCCCCTAGCGCGAACGCGGACGACCCCGCCAGCGGGCTCGCATGGTTTACGCCGACCGCAGCTACGACCATGTCAGGACCGGGCAGGTCCGCGAGCTAGGCATCACCGCGGTCATCGCGCCCCGCGGCACCGAGCACACGGCTCCGGGCTCGCTCCGGGCAGGGCCGGTTTCGCTGGGTCGTCGAGCAGACTTTCGTGCCGCTGCACTGGTTCCGCGGTCTTCGCATCCGCTAGGAGGTCCGCGACGACATCCACGAATTTCCACCCAAGCTCGGCTGCCCCCTCATCTTCCGGCGCCGCCTCCGAACCACAAGAGTCAGGAGTTCTTGTACTCGACGGCTCCAGTAGCGACGAAAGCATGGCATTTGCCTCAGGGTCGTGCAGGCACGCCCTTCACCGTTGCCCCTTCCGGAACGTCACGTACGACGCAGGCCCCCGCACCGACGATCGCCCGAGATCCGACTCGAATTCCCTGTATGACGGCGGCCGTTGTGCCGATGAGTACGGTGGACCCGATACGACACGAGCCGGAGACGGCGCCTAGTGGATTCACCTGAGTGCAGTCCCCAAGATCAGAGTCGTGACCGACCGTAGCGTTCTGGTTTAGGTGAACGTGCCGCCCGAGTGTCACATTTGTTGTGACTCGTGCGCCAGCGAAGAGCACGACTCCGGCTCCAAAGCGGTTGTCCAATCCGGTGCTTGAGTTAGGGTGGATCAGCGTCGCAGCCGGGAGTGAGAACGGGTCAATTCGGTCGGCGATGCGTGCACGTACGCGCGGATCGCCGACTCCGATTACGTATCGAGCCTCTAGCTCGGCGAGTGCGGCGACGGGTCCCAGATGGTCGGCTCCGAGGCGCCGGATCAGCCGCAGATCAGCATCACTGGGCTGATCGTCGACGAAACCGGAGACTCTCCAAACTTTGTCCCCATTGGCTTCGTTAATCGCCGAAACGATTCCGAAGACCTCCCGGCCATGGCCGCCGCATCCGATGATGACGAGAGGTTCAGGCATTGCCCGACCGTCCGTCGACCTGTGGCCCGCTTCCCATGAACTCTGGCATGGTCGCGGTCCCCGCGGCCGAGATGCCCTCGCGGCGCAGCACGGTGACCAGCGTCGCGGCGCAGATCCGGGCGTTGAGGACGATGGACCGGTGGTCCACGTACAGCACATCCAGGGCGAACTTCTCCTCCCAGCTCAACGCGTTGCGGCCGTGCACCTGGGCCAGCCCCGTGACGCCGGGACGCACGAGATGCCGGCGGTGCTGCTCCGGGGTGTACCGGTCTAGGTAGCGCATCAGCATGGGCCGGGGCCCGACGAGGCTCATCTGCCCGCGCAGGACGTTCCACATGGTCGGCAGCTCGTCCAGGCTGGTGCTGCGCAGCAGCCGGCCGAACGGCGTCATCCGGTCGTCGTCGGTGACCAGGCCACGCTGCGGATCCACGTCGAGCATGGTGCGGAACTTGACCAGGGTGAACGGAACCCCGTACCGGCCGGGGCGCGGCTGGCGGAACAGGATCGGGCTGCCGAGTCTCACGCGGACGAGTACGGCCACGACCAGCATGACCGGGGAGAGGGCCGCGAGCACGGTGAGTGCCACGCAGACGTCGACCACTCGCTGGGTGATGTCGGTGGCCCGCCTCATCTGCGCCCCTCCAGGAAACCCGTGATGCTGTCGATGACCTTTCGCACCGCGGGATCGGTGAGCGCGGAGCCGCTGGGCAGAGTGAGGCCCTGTTCGAAGAGTTGCTGAGCCACCCCGCTGAGTGTGGTGCGGGCGCCGGCGAACACGGGTTGCAGGTGCATGGGCTTGAAGACTGGTCTCGTCTCGATGCTCGTCCCGGTGAGGTGGCCCGCCAGGTCCGCGGCGGTCCACCCGGTCCGGGTCGGGTCCACCACGATGCTGGTGAGCCAACAGTTGGCCCCGGCATCGTCGGCGCCGAGCAGGCGTACACCGTCGGTCGCGGCGAACAGCTTGGCGTAGCCGTCGCGGAGCGTCCGGCGGCGGGCGATCATTCCGTCGAGGCGTTGCAGCTGAGCGCGTCCGAGCGCGGCCAGCAGGTTACTGAGCCGGTAGTTGTACCCGATGTCGACGTGTTCGTAGTGGGCGACCGGCTGCCGCGCCTGGGTGGACAGGTAGCGGCACCGGTCGGCCAGGGCCGCGTCGTCCGACAGCAGCATGCCGCCACCGGACGTCGTCATGATTTTGTTGCCGTTGAACGACAGCACCGCGGCACGCCCGAGCGATCCGGCCGGACGACCACGATAGGTGGAACCCAGTGCCTCGGCGGCGTCCTCGATCACCGGCACGCCGTACCGGTCACACAATGGCAGCAGCTCGTCGTAGTCGGCGCAGCGGCCGTACAGATCGACCGGGAGTACGGCGCCCAGCCGCCGTCCCGTACGTTCCAGCTCGGTGCACAACGTCGCCAGCAGTTCGGGATCGATGTTGCCGGTGTGCGGGTCCACGTCCACGAAGACCGGCTCGGCTCCGGTGTACGCGACCGCGTTCGCGGTGGCGGCGAAGGTGAGGGTGGGTACGGCGACCAGGTCACCAGTGCCGACGCCGAGCGCCATCAGGGCCAGGTGCAGGGCGGCCGTGCCGGAGCTGGTGGCAACCGCGTGGGCTACCCCGCAGCGTTCGGCGATTTCCTGCTCGAATGCGGTGACCGAGGGTCCGGCTGGGGCCACCCAGCCGGAGCGCAGTGCCTCGACGAGGTATGTCTCCTCCAGGACGCCGACGTCAGGTGGGGATAACAGGATCTGATCTGTCAACGTGACGCATCCTTCCGAGGCCCGTTGGCCCGGTAGTCGGGGCCGCGGCGCGGGCGGCCAAGTGAGGGGCGCACAGCGGCGCCAGATGAGGAGTGAGCAAGGTGGACGACGACCGGTTCGAAATTCTGTTCGTGTGCCATGCCAACCTGTGCCGGTCGCCGTTGGCGGAGCGCCTGGCCCGGCGGGCACTGCAGGACGCGTTCGGCCCAGCGGCCCGGGCGGTACTGGTGTCCAGCGCGGGCACCCACGCGTTCGAAGCTCCCGCGATGCACGAGGGCAGCGCCGCTGTGCTGGCAGAATGCGGTATTGACGCGGGCGGGTTCACCAGCCGGCGGCTGCGGGAGTCGATGGTGGCGAACGCTGATCTGGTGCTCACGGCGGGGCGGGAACAGCGGGCCAACTGCGTGTCGCTGGCGCCCAGCGCACTTCGCCGCACCTTCACGCTTCGCCAGTTCACCCGGCTGGTCGCTGCGGTCCGGCCCACGCCCGACCTTGTGGCTGGGCCGGTGCCACGGCGCCTGCACGTACTCATCGACCGAGTGCACGACACCCGGCACCTGGTGCCCGCAGTCACGGCCGCCGAGGACGACCTGCCGGACCCCGTGAACCGGCCGATCGAGGCGTTCCGCGACTGCGCGGCCGAAATTTGGCAGTCGTTCGGCGCGGTCGTCGGCGCCATCGCGGCACCGCGACGCGGATCCGGCGAAGTCATCGCCGGATCCTGAGCGTCGACATCGACATCAGGCCGCCCTCACGTCCCGTCGACGGCTGGTGGGTGTGCGGCAGCCGGATCTCGGTAGTGGGAGCGTCGGCCCCGGATCGGCTGTGCCGGGCCGGGCGGGCCGGCGCCCGTCCCATGGCCGGGGCGGCCTCGAGCGGCTTTGGAGGTGCCGGCAGCTTGCCCAGGTTGCGCTTGGCAGGGATGACCGGTGCATGCAGCGGGACGGCGGGGGCCAGGTCCTCTTCGGAGGGGCCGTAGCTGTAGTACGCGTACGTGCCGCCACCCTTCCTGGGCGTCATGTTGAGCACACACCCGAGTAGCCGGGCGCCGACCGCGGTCAGCGCGCCGGCCGCCGACCCCGCCTGGGCGGTTGTTGTCTTGGCGTGCCGGGAGACCAGGATGCACCCGTCGGCGAGGGTGGCCATTACGGCCGCGTCGGTCACCGGCAGCAGCGGAGGTGTGTCGATGATGACGACATCGAAGGCGCTGCCGAGGCTGGTCAGCAGATCCGCCATGTTGCCCGAGCCGAGCAGCTCGCTCGGATTCGGCGGCACGTACCCGCTGGGCAACACCCACAGGCCGCTGCCACCCCACGACTGCACGACGTCGCGGACGTTCGCCTGACCGGCTAGGACGTTGGTGAGTCCGACCGCTCCTTCGAGGTCGAGATACTGTGCTAGCCGTGGGCGGCGCAGGTCCGCGTCGATGAGCAGGACGCGCTTGCCGGCCTCGGCGAACGCGATGCCGAGGTTGCAAACCGTGCTGGACTTGCCCTCGCCGGGAAGTGCGCTGCTGACGACGAGGCTGCGCAAAGGTCGGTCCACATTGACGAACTGCAGATTCGTCCGCAGCTGCCGCAAGGCCTCGGCCCGGGTCGACTGCGCACTGCCCTCGGTGATCAGCGGCGACTTTTCCGCCTTGCCGTCGAACGGGATGGCGCTGAGCACCGGCGCTGACGTGGCCTTGTTCAGCGCCTCCGGCGAGCGGATGGTGCTGTCCAGCGACTCGCGCAGCGCTGCGAACCCGATCCCGATGAGGAGCCCCACGACGATCCCGAGGCCGACATTGCGTACGGGCTGGGGAGAGACCGGAGCGTCAGCCAGTTTCGGCTCGGCGATCACCTTTACTCCAACGGTGGCGACCTTCGCGCCAGGCGGCGTTTCCAGCTTCTCGATCAGCAGCGGGAACTGAACCGAGAGGATCTGGGCGAGCTGCAGCGCCCGTGCCCGGTTCTCGTCCGTGACCGTCGCCCGTACCAGGACGGTGTCGGGAACGACCTGTGCGGTGATCTCCGACTGCACCGCTTCGGCCGACAGGTCAGTCTGCCCGGTGGCCACGATCGACTGAGCGAGCCGGTTGCTAGTGAGTACGTCGACGTACGACTTCACCCGTTGCTGGGAGAACAGACCGCCCTGGTATGCGTCGGACACGGCGGTTCCCCGCGTGCTGACGAAGAAGCTCGCGGAGGCCGCGTACTTGGGCGGGGTTAGCAAGGTGATCGTGATGGCGACACCGACGGCGACGGTGGTTGTCCCCACCACCAGCCACCAACGCTTGCGGATCGCGCGCAGATAATCGCGCAGGTCCATTAAGGAGCCTCCTCGTAATGTACGTCCCGGTATCCGCCATTCGGTCAGTTCGGACTGGCCGAACTGCGCATGTGTGTCGCTTGGTTTTGCGCGTTGTCCCTGTCGAGCCCGTCGCGCAGCGGGGCTCGACAGGGACAACGCCCCATAGCGCGTTTGATGATGGTCTGCAGCGCAAAAACTCCGATGGATGTCTAAGAATCACCCAGAAGAGGACGCATGAATTTTGCAGCGATGATCCAGCGGCGCAAAAGCCCAGTTCAGCGACCTCGTACACTCGGTCCATGGTTGATCGACGCGAGCGCTTGGGCGTTTGGTCTACTGGCCGCAATCCTCGCGCGATACGACCTTGACCCCGCGGCGTCACCCATGTTGGCGACCCTGGTCGCTATCGCGTGCGCCATTACCTTACAGACGGCAATTGGCCACCAGCAGTACCTTTATCGCGGCCGTTATGGCTTCGGCACCTTCGAGGAGGTGCGCGCGGTGTCCACCACCGTTCTCGCGGTGGTCGTGGTCCTTTCCGTGGTCGACCTGCTGGTGCCCGGACGGCCGATGCCGCTGAGCGCCCCGTTGCTGGGCGGTCCGGTCGCGCTCGTGGTGATGCTCGGCGTGCGCTACCTGCGCCGCCTGCAGACCGAGCGCCGGCTCCGGCCCGATGCCGCGCAGGCCACGCCGGTTCTTCTGTTCGGTGCGGGCGCGGCCGGGCAGCGTCTGCTCCGCTCGCTGTTGCAGGACCCGAGCGGCCAGTACGTGCCGGTCGGGCTGCTCGACGACGACCCGGCCAAGCGCCACCTGCAGGTCAGCGGCGTACCCGTCCTCGGCGCCCGGGAAAACATCCCGGACGCGCTGACCAGCACCGGCGCCCGGACGCTCATCTTCGCGGTGGCCAACGCCGACGGCTCGCTGATCCGGCACATCCGCGGCCTCACACTGGGCGCCGGAGCCAGCTTCAAGGTGGTGCCGTCCGTGAGCGAGTTGCTGGACGGCCGCGTTCGGGCGTCGGACGTGCGAGACGTGAAGGTGAGCGACCTGCTGGGACGGCACCAGATCGACACCGACCTGGAAGCGATCGCCGGCTATCTCAAGGGCAAGCGGGTGCTGGTCACCGGCGCCGGCGGCTCGATCGGCTCGGAACTGTGCCGCCAGCTCGACCGTTTCGAACCCGCTCAGCTCATGATGCTCGACCGCGACGAGTCCGCCCTGCACGCGGTGCAGCTCTCGCTGCGCGGCCGCGCGCTGCTGGACAGCCCGGACCTCATCCTCGCCGACCTGCGCGACACCGAGGGAATCAAGGCGCTGTTCGAGGAGCGCCGTCCCGAGGTCGTGTTCCACGCGGCGGCGTTGAAGCATCTGCCGCTGCTGGAGACCCATCCGGGCGAGGCGGTCAAGAGCAACGTCTGGGGCACCCAGACCGTGCTGGAGGCCGCCGCCGCGGCGGGGGTGGAGCGGTTCGTCAACATCTCCACCGACAAGGCCGCCAACCCGAGCAGCGTGCTGGGCTATTCCAAGCGGATCACCGAGCGGCTCACCGCACACGCCAGCACGACCAGCGACGGCACGTTCCTCAGTGTCCGGTTCGGCAACGTCCTGGGCAGCAGGGGATCGGTTCTCACCGCGTTCGCGGCGCAGATCGCCGCGGGCGGACCGATCACGGTCACCGATCCGGACGTCACCCGGTACTTCATGACCGTCCAGGAGGCGGTGCAGCTGGTCATCCAGGCCGCCGCGATCGGCCGCGACGGCGAGGCACTGGTGCTCGAAATGGGTCAGCCGGTGCGCATCGCGCAGGTCGCCAAGCAGATGGCGGAGCAGGCCGACACGCCGGTCGAGATCGTGTTCACCGGGCTGCGGCCCGGCGAGAAGTTGCACGAGGAACTCTTCGGCGAGGGTGAACAGGATGCCCGCCCGCTGCACCCGCTGATCTCACATGTGGCGGTTCCCCCGTTGGATCCCGCCGACGTTCGCGTGCTCGCTCCGTACGCGGAGAACGGCCAGGTCGTCAAGGAACTGGCCGTGCTGTGTGATGCCACGAGGGCCGAGGCGCGGATCACCCGCCAGGTCTCCTCCGCCGACCGCTCTCGAGAGATCGTCATGACCCTGGGTCCGAACGCCGCATAGAGATGCACCTTCGGACCACAGCGCAACCGCCTCGGGAGAGTTGAGCAGACATGCGCTCCACCGGACGAATCGTTGATATGCGTGCGCACCACGCGAATCGGCTTCACAGCAGCATGCCGGTCCAGCGCGCGGTGGCGGACGCCTCCTTCGCGTACGACACCGCCGTCGTCGGCCTGGGCTACGTCGGCCTGCCCACCGCGCTCGCCCTGCACGACAGCGGCCTGCGTGTGCTCGGCCTCGATGTCAGCGAGGCCCGCATCGCCGACATCCGTGCGGGCCGGGCGGACCTGCTGGCCGCCGACCGCCAGCGGCTGGCATCCGCGCTCACGACCGGCCCGGACGACGGATCCTTCGTGCTGACCAGCGAGGCGGGCCGGCTGCCGGAGGCGGAGACCGTACTCGTCTGTGTGCCGACGCCGATCGACGAGCACCTCGCGCCCGATCTCACGGCCCTGCGGGCGGCCTGCCGGACCGCGGTGGAACATGCCGTGCCCGGCCAGACCCTCGTGCTGACCTCCACAACGTACGTGGGTTGCACCCGCGACCTGCTCGTCGGGCCGCTGCGGGAGCGCGGCTTCGAGGTCGGTGTCGACATCTTCGTGGCGTTCGCGCCGGAACGCATCGACCCCGGCAACGACCGCCACGTGCAACAGCAGGTGCCGCGCGTCGTCGGTGGCGTCACGTCGGAATGCGTGAAGCGGACCGCCGCGCTGCTGGAGCACTGCGCGGGCTCCGTGCACGCGGTCAGCAGCGTCGAGGCCGCCGAGATGACCAAACTGTACGAGAACACGTTCCGCGCGGTGAACATCTCGATGGCCAACGAGTTCGCGGACATCAGCCGCGGCCTGGGCCTCGACATCACCGAGGTCATCACGGCGGCGGCCACCAAACCGTACGGATTCATGCCGTTCTTTCCGGGCCCCGGCGTCGGCGGGCACTGCATCCCGTGCGACCCGCACTATCTGCTGTGGCAGTTGCGCGGCGACCGGGTCAGCTCGCCGCTGATCGAGACCGCGATGACCCTCGTCGCTGGGCGGCCCACCAAGGTGGTGCAGCGCGCCGTCGAGGTGCTGGCGGAACGGGAGACGTGCATCGTGGGCGCGCGGGTGCTGATCCGTGGGGTGGCCTACAAGCCCGGGGTCGCCGACGTCCGCGAGTCGCCCGCTCTGGAAATCATCGAGCGGCTGCGCCGCGCCGGTGCCCGGGTCTGGTTCACCGACGAGCTGGTCGACACGGTACGGGTGGCAGGCGTCGAGTTGACCTCGGTCGTGGAGCCGGGTTCGACGGACTGGGACCTGGTCATCGTCCATACCGTGCATCCCGGGGCGGATGTCTCCTGGCTGAGTGCCGTTCCGGCGGTGCTGGACACGACGTATCGGCTGGGGGAGCTGACACACCGCAGCGTGCTCTGAGCACCGGCCCCTCGGACATGGCACCGCGTGGGTCTTCCCGCGTGCAAGGCGCCATGTCCGAGGGTGATCCCCTACCTACTGCCACAGTCCATCCTTCGCCGGTTCCACCTCACCGATCCGACGGACCTCAACCTCGGCGCTCGCCGCCCCCGTGACAACCCTGCCTGGCCCGAGGTGGGCATCTTCGGGCACCGCATCAACTGGCTCGGGGTCTCCCGTTGCCGCCTGACGAAGCCGGAGTAAAGACAGCCACTCAGGTTTCGCCGTCGTGGCGGCTGTTGTCGGTCAACAGGGTGCCTGCCAGGCGGCGCACCAGTGCGTCGCTGCGGCCGTCGGCGTCTGCGATCAGTCCGGAGCGAAGCAGCGACATTCCCTCGAGCAGGCCGACGAAGACTCGCGCCCGTGCGTGCGCAGTGCTGGCGGGCACGTTCGGCGCGACGGTGCTGATCAGCTCGGCGACCGCGGTGAGATAACGGTCGTAGAAGCCGCGCACCGCCTGCGCCACGGCTGGGTCGTGTGCGGCCATCGCCCAGAGTTCGTAGAACACCGCGGCGATGTCGCGGTCGCACTGCTCAGCGAGCAGCATGTCGATGGCCGCGTGCGGGTCCGCCGGCGCGGACAGCGGGGCGCTGATCCGGTCGGACGCGGCGCTGAGATGCCGGTCGAGCAGGGCGGTGACCAGGTCGGCGCGAGTGCGGAAGTAGTACTGCAGGTTGCCCAGGCTGATGCCGGCAGCGGCGGCGACCGACCGTACGGTGAGCGCGGCATGGCCGTGCTCGACCAGGATCCGGGCGGCGTGGTCGAGCAGCGCGTGGCGCCGCGCCAGGCCCTTTGCGGTGCCGGGCGTGCCGGGGCGGCGCTGGCTCATGCCGCCCGCTCGGTGTTGTGGGTGGCGAACTCCGCGTCCACGTCGACGCCCAGCATCCGCAGGTCGGCGAGCAGGTCCGGCGTGGCGGCCAGTTCGGGGAAGGCGACACCGGCGCTGGCATCTGGGTTGAGGGCGTCGCGCAGCGACAGCAGCGCACCGACCGCGGTGAGATGCGCCTGGCCCGCGGGATCCCGGACCGTAGCGGCGACGGCGCCCTCACGGCCGGCGACGTCGACGCGCAGTCGCGCCTCGCCGCCGGAGCCGGGGCGGTGCAGCAGCGCCCGCCGCAGCCCGCGCAGGCGCTCGCCGGTCGCGATCCGGAAGAAGCCGAGCCGGCGCAGCGCCAGCAGGCCGGCCGTCGCCGAGCCGTCGCTGAATCCGAGCCTGGTGACCGCCTGCCGGAGGCCGAGGGTCAGCGGCAGGGTGAACTGTTCCGGAGTGTCGATCCGGGCGACCTTGACCAGGTCGGCGCCGATCGCCACTCGACGCACATCGGTCAGGGGCGTCACGGTGCGCTCGGCACCGGTGGCGCCCGCCTCGAAATCGAGGCCGAGGCGGTCCATGAAGTCCACCGAGTCGGCACCGGAGCGGTCGGCGGTGTCGTAGCGCACCGCGACGTCCACGTCCACGGCGCCGCCGACGAGTCCGCCGAGGTGCCCGGCGAGGCGGGGAACCAACCCGCCCATCCAGCCGGAGGAGAGCATCACGCAGGCGCCGCCCGGCTGGGCGGCGACCACCGCGAGCGCCCGCTGCAGCCGGGCCGTCCAGCGCGTCACGTCGACATACGGGATAGCGGCGGCCAGGCAGGCCCGCATCGCCGTGTCGGTGTTGTCGTTTGCCACGGTCACGACCGCCCGCACAGCGACGTCGGGCACCACGGCCGAGTCCAGATCCCACCGCAGGACGGTGACGCCGGGCTCGGTGGCCCCGGCGCGTTCGGGGTGGCGCCCAGTCAGGACGAGAGGCCACTGCCCGTGGTGGCGGCGCAGCAGCGCGGTGAGTTCGCGGCCCACCACGCCGTATCCGCCGGCGAGCAGCACCGGCCCGTGTGGATCGAATGTCAGCATGAACCACACATTAGGTCACCTGACCTAGAAGCGCCAGCTGAGGGTGTCGGTAAGGAACGTGTCAGGAACCGCAAACGGAGGCGGCTCTCCCCACGCGCCTGTTCCTCAACCTTCTCGACCATGGGCGAGGGCGGATAGGCGGTTGCGGGTTCCGGCTCGTTGTCAGTCATACGCCCAGGGGCGGGACGACGCGCTCGACGCCAGAGCATCCCCCGGGCAGGGCTCAGCCTCGCCGCCGTCGCTGAGCTGCATCTTCGCGACCGCGAATCTCTTTAGATGGGCATGTGGCCTGCCGATAGGCCAGGCGACCAGACCCGGTTTTGAGTGCAACCGTTAGGAAACCTTCCTGGACCCGGGGGTGCTCCCCCCGACCCCGAATCTTCTTCATGTGACCGGCCGACGTGGGCCGGACCAAACGGAGGAGATTCGCTTGAGCCGCAAGGTTCGCAAGGCCGTCACCCTGCTCGGCGCGATGCTGGCCGGCACCACCGCCGTGATCGGCGCCGCCGGAGCCGCGCACGCCGCCCCGGCGAAGGCGGGTAAGACGACCAAGCCCACCGCGCAGCGCTGCGTCACCGACGCCAAGCTCGTCCCCTCGTGTGGGGTGCTGTGGGGCGCCGCCGCGGGTGGGTTCACCAGCGCGCCGCGTGACGCGGAGCTGAAGAAGTGGGAGAAGCTGTCCGGTCGTACCGCGTCGATCTTCCACACCTACCACAAGGGTGACGAGGTCTTCCCGACCAAGAGCGAGATCGCCATGACCTCGGATCCGGCCAAGCCGCGGGTGCTGCTGGTCAACTGGAAGGTCGCCTACGGCTCCACCTGGGCCAAGGTCGCCAAGGGCGAGCAGGACGCCCGGATCGACAAGTTCGCCCAGCGGGTGAAGAGCACCTACGGCGACAAGAAGTTCTTCCTCGTGCTCAACCACGAGCCGGAGAACGACGTGAACCCGCGCAAGGGTTCCGGGATGGAGGCCAAGGACTTCAAGGCCATGTACCGGCACACCATCGCGCGCCTCGACAGCAAGGGTGTGGACAACGCGATCAACGTGATGGCGTACATGGGTAACGAGAAGTGGATGGCGCAGTCCTGGTGGAACGACCTGTACCCGGGCGACGACGTGGTGGACTGGATCGGCCTGGACTCGTACGTGTCCGCGGAGAAGGGCTACTACCACTACGGCCAGTTCGCCGACCTGCTTGACCGTAAGGCCAAGGGCGGTAAGGGTCAGGGTGGTCTGGGCTGGTACGACTGGGCGGTCAAGAACCACCCGTCGAAGCCGATCATGATCGCTGAGTGGGGTGTGTACCACCGCATCGGCCAGCCGGTCGACAAGACCGCCGGCTACAACAGCGTGCTGCCGGAGCTGGCCAAGCGGCCCGGGATCAAGGCGATCGTGTACTTCGACACCAAGCACGACGACGAGGGCAACCGCGACATCAGCATCGACTCCACCAAGAAGAACCTGGCCGCGTTCCGGACGCTGGCCGCGAACCCCATCTTCAACGTGAAGATCGCCTGACCCAGGAGCACACAGCAACCCCACGAGCCGCCCGGCACCAGCCGGGCGGCTCGTGCCATGCCCGGCCCAGCGCGAGGGCAGCGGCCGGGTGATTCTGACGGTCTAACTGTCCCCCGGACGGCTCCACCGCAGCCACAAGCGTTACTGGGGTGGATGGCGTTGAGGCGCTGCGCGGCCAGCCGGTAACTCCCCGGTTATGCCAATTGCCGGGGTCATATTGGACAGGAACTGAATCATCATGGTGGGGCCAACTAACAGCCTGCCTTCAATCCCTAGCGGAAGCCGGTGAGCAACAGCAGGACGTATCCGACCGCGGTCAGCGGCAGGGTCAGCAGCAGTGCGATGCCCCGCTGGCGCCAGGAACGGCACACCAGGAGGGTGACCGCCACGCCGGAGGCGAGAAGGACGGCGATGTACCCGACGAGCGACGCGGTCTCATAGTTGGGGTCGCCGATGCGCCGGCCCTGCATCACGGCCTCGGCGAACAGCACCGCGCCCGGCATGGCCGCGGCGGCCAACCGGACGAGGCCGTCCCCGGTCCGCGCCAGGACGCCGGCCGCGCCGAACACCGTGCCGGCCACCACGCCGAGCCCCATCCAGAGCAGCGCGACCGCGTTGTACATGTTCGCCGGGTTGTCATTCTGGATCAGCGTGGCAGCGAGGTAGTAGCTCGGCACCGCCACAACCAGGCAGATGGCGCCACCGAGAATGCCGGCGGAGAGCGTCCATCGGTTACCGAAGGTGAGCAGGAACGCGACGACCGCCCAGACGGCGATGGAGTTGCCCAACTCGCCGAACGGTGACGGTACGTACTTGATCCAGACGAAATCGAGGACCCCGAGCGCCACGCCGGCCAGTGGTGCCACCAGGGCAACATTTCGGCTTTTCACCATGATCACTGTACTGGAGAGGGCAAAGCTGATCGACGCTCCACTGCAGACGGAGTCGGCAAGGGCACCGTTCAGGAATCCAATCCCTGGTTCACCGAGTTCGGCCCGCGAGGCGAGGTCAGCCAAGCGGACTGGTCGACGAAGATGCTTTCGGTGTCGGGCTACGGCTTGAAGTGCAGAGCCATGTACGCCACCGAATACATAGAGCTCGTGGCCGAGCTGACAGGAACGGCCGACCACACGCAGTCACATCGGCAGACCCGGCCAAGTCCGGATCTGCCGATGTCTGGACGCGGCGAACGCGGCACCGGGCCGAGGATGAACTACTTGCCACCGTCGGCCAATCGGTTCTTCACGTTGTAGAACGCCTTGTCCCCGAGGCCGTCGACCGGCTCCGCCAGGGTGCGGAACGACTTGGTGAACGAATCTTCGGTCCAGCCGTCGCCGTTGGGGTGCTGATACCAGGTTTCCAAGGCCCCCGTTCGCACCACAGGATCGGCTTGTCATTGGCGAAGCACTATAGGGGGTGTTCGCGGGTCAAGGACTGTTCCCATTGGGGCAGCCTCGATGTCGTCGACTCTGCCCGTTCGGGCCGTGATGGGCACCCGAAAGCTCCACCGCGCTGGAACGGCATTTGCCCGTTCCAGCGCCAACGGCGGCCCAGCAGCTGTGGACCCGTCCGCCGTCCGGGACGCTGGCGTATAACCCTTCCATGTGGGCGAACCAACCCATCCCTGAAGCGCATAGCGCCTGCTAGCTGCTCTGCGCGGCTGCTGGCCCCAGTAATCCAGCCGCACTCATCTGGAGCGCCAAAGCCGTCGATGCGTGGTTGAGCTCGTCACGTTGTGTGTCGGCGAGGTGCCAGCATGTGCGTTCACGATA
Source organism: Krasilnikovia cinnamomea (assembly GCF_004217545.1). Taxonomy (NCBI): domain Bacteria; kingdom Bacillati; phylum Actinomycetota; class Actinomycetes; order Micromonosporales; family Micromonosporaceae; genus Krasilnikovia; species Krasilnikovia cinnamomea. Next base: position 2,116,772 of record NZ_SHKY01000001.1, on the reverse strand, counting down.
TGCCCGACGGCTGCCCCGCGTGGAGGCGGCGGGCGTATTGCGTCTGGGCTGGTGGCCGAGCTGGCCCGTCATAGCGCTTGGAGCCGAAAGTCGAGCACGCGCCACATGCAGGAAAGTGTCTAAACTGCTTCAGCTTCTCACGGGCGTCTCCCCAACCGGGACGTAAACCGCACCGTACCTACCAGAAATGGAACACAAGATGGCCAATCCCGACCCCTTCGCGGGGCCACACGGCAACGAGTCGGCACCTCCCGCATCTCCGCCCCCGCCGCCTGTCTACGGTGCTCCGCCATCGGCGACCGGTTACACACCGCCACCCTTCACCTCGCCAATGAGCGGCGCTCCGGGAATGCCCATGAACGCAGTTGGCCAACCGGGCAGCTTGATCGACCGGTTCGTGGCGAGGTTCATCGACGGTGTCATCGTCGGTGTCACGGGCGTGATCCTCAACATCGTGCTCGCGTTCATCTCGGATTCCTGGCTCCTCACCGGGTTCATCTCTGCAGTTGCCACCGCAGCCCTGTATCTCGGCTACTTCGCCTACCTCGAGTCCAGCCGGGGCCAGACGATCGGTAAGCAGGTGATGAAGCTCAAGGTGTTCGGCCCAGATCACGTCAGCAACCCGACGCTGGAACAGGCCGCCCGCCGGAACATCTTCATGGCGTTCGGCATCGCCGGCGTCGTTCCGATCATCGGCAGCCTCCTGGGCGGGCTGGCCACGCTGGCAGCGGTGGTCTTGATTTTGGTCAACATCAACAGCGACCCGCAGCGTCAGCACTGGTTCGACCGGTTCGCCGGTGGCACCCAGGTCCTCAAGGTCGGCTGAGCGGTGTCACGCTCACGTCGGTGACATGTTCACGCCCGCCAGCCGGTGCTCAAGTTGCCTTCGCCTGAGCACCGGCTGAGCGGGCGCCGGCATGAGCTCAAGCCGGCCGCTACCGGCCAGCCGTGCCAAGCGCGAACGGGTCCCGCAGACGTCAAGCTCGAACCGTTCGACCCAGCCGAGGCAATTCCTTCCGCGCATCGCGTCCGCCATGGACAGGCGGCGTCTCGCTGGCGCGTCCGAGCACGTTGGACAACGGGCCAGACGCATGCGGCGAACGCGCGATGAGCCAAAGCGGTTCCGGTGGAGGACTACCGCAGCCAGCCGAGGAACCGGTCGTACAGATCTCGTACTGGTCCGGGGTTCTCGGTCAGATCCTCCAACGCGTCGTACATACATGAAGCGAGGTAGAGCGTGAGACTCGTTGGGCAGCCGTGGTGCTGCTCTGCGAGGTTGATTCGGGCATCAGCACACGGCCATGGATCTTCGCACTCTGCACAGCGCCAGGACGGGCGAGCGGCAACATGCTCGGAAGCCGTACCCGGCATCACTTTCGCCGCATGGCGAGGCGAGCGGCGCCGTCGGGGATTGGCTCGCCTGATTGCCAGGCGCCGCCGTCGGGGCACGGCAACCTCAGGCCGCATGAGCAATGGCGTCGCACTCCACGCCATATCTTGCGGTGCGGCGACACACCTCGGCCGGCCTTGAGCTCCGCGATCGCACTTGGGTGACCGTCTCGCCGCCGCTGCCATGAGGAAAGTCCCACCCCTATCCAGCGGGCGATGGCTGGGGGAATCCCATTCAGGTACAAGCGCCAGACCTCCTCGAATTGACTCTCAACGCTTCGGGGGCCTCCACCGGAGGCTTCTCCTGCGCTACGTTGAGCCAACCGCGGATCACCTGCCATGGGCACTATGTCATGCGGGCCACTGTGGTGAACGAGGTGAAAGATCGACAGGCGAAGGGGGCCGACCGTGCGGGCACGGCGGGTGACCAATGCCAAGCTTCTGTCGATGATCGCTGCCGCTGATCTCACCCACGGCCAGGTGGCACGCGATATCCAGCGCGTTGCCGGGGAGATCGCGGACGACAGCTCGCCTCCGACTGACGTGGCGGGCATCGGACGCTCCCACGTCTCACATTGGGTCGCGGGCGTGACGCCTTCCGGTCGCCTGCCCGCACTGCTGTGCGAAGTTCTCTCACGCCGACTGAGGCGGGCGGTAACGCCCGAGGAGATCGGCCTGACCTGCGCTGCCCGGCCAGCGGACGGCATGCTGGGATGGGATACGGATACGCTGGTCTCGCTGAGGGATCTTGGGGGAGCGTACGTGGACGCTGCGCGACGGCGCGTGCTTGCCACCACCGCCTACTCGCTGGCCGCGTTGGCGTTGCCCGATCCGGCCTGGTGGGCACGCATGGCAGCGCTCGTGCGCGCGCCGTCCGAGGGAGCCCAGGTCGGCAGGGGCGACGTTGCCGCCGTCCGGGAGGCCGTCGCGTTGTTCTCCCGGATGGATCAGCGGCGGGGCGGCGGACATGCTCGATCCGCTGTGGTTCAGTACCTGAATTCGGACGTTGCGGTCTTTCTTCGTGGTAGATATTCGGACGACGGTGTTCGCCGCGACATTTTTTCGGTCGGCAGTGAACTCGCATATCTGTCGGGTTGGATGGCATTCGACAATGGCGAGCACGCTGCCGCGCAGGGCTTTTTCAATGTGTCCGTGAAGCTTGCCGCTGAGGCTGATGATCCTGCTATGGCCGCGCATGTGCTGCGAGCGATGGCGCATCAGGCTGTCGACCTTGGTCATCATCGTGAGGCGCAACAGCTGGCGGCGGCCTCAATGGACCGGAATAGATACAACGCTGCCTGTTATCGGGAACGCGCACTGTTGGGCATCGTGAACGCACGCGCCCTTGCGGCGGGCAAGCAAAGCAAGGATGCCGCGCAGGCGCTACTGCGTGCCGAGTCCGACCTGAGAAGCGCGGAATCCGGCGATGATGAGCCGCAGCGCGTGTTCTTCTTCGCCGAGGCGAGCCTGGCCCATGAAACCGCATGCACCCTGCGTGACATGGGAGACCTGCGTGGAGCGGTGCAGCAGTTCAGGCGCAGCGTACGGACCCGAAGCGCAGCCTCCTTCACCCGCACTCACGCCGTGACCTTGGGGTACCTGGGTGCGGTGCAGGCGCGCCAGGGGGAAGTTGAGGCGGCTTGCAGAAGCTGGGGCTGTGCACTCGACGCGATGGAAGGCGTCAGGTCCGGCCGGACCCGGCAGGTCGCTGCAACGATTCGCGGGACGCTGTCTCCGCTGCGTGGGCGCCGAATCCGGCTCATCGACGACGTCGACGCCCGCGCCGCAAGTTATCTAGCTGCACATTCGTAGCGCGTAGCGGAATGCTGGGGAGGAGTTCAAGGATGACGGCCGAGGCGTTCATGGTCGAACCGGTGGGGCACGTGGTAGGTGGCCGCGTCGAACCGACCGATGACTACTGGGGAGGGACGCAGGCGATCATCCGGATAGACGCCGACAGGTTCACGCCGGATTCCACGAAGGGCCTGGAGGCGTTTTCCCACTTGGAGATCGTGTTTCGGTTCCACCTCACCGATCCCACCGATCTCCACCTCGGCGCGCGACGTCCTCGGGACAACCCGGCCTGGCCCGAGGTGGGGATCTTCGGCCATCGCAACATGCGCCGCATCAACTGGCTCGGCGTGTCCCGGTGCCGCCTGACGAAGGTCGACGGCCTCGACCTGCACGTTGAGGAACTGGACGCGGTCGACGGCACGCCGGTGTTGGACATCAAGCCCTGGTTCACCGAGTTCGGCCCGCGCGGCGAGGTCAGCCAAGCGGACTGGTCGACGACGATGCTCTCGGACTACTTCGCCCCCGAGCGGTAGCAGCTCCTGCCTTCCCCTGCAGTTCCTCGGTGCAGGGCGTCGGGTGGGGGCGCGGATAGGCCTGCCGCCGGGGGGTTCAGCGGCGCCATCGTCCGCTGGAGCGATGCTGTTGCCCCGGAGTAAGGCTTCCCGGCCGACCCACCTGCGGGTAGGCCTGCGTGACGACGGTCCAATGCGGGGCGTCAGTCGGTGCTGAGAACGTCGAAGACCGGCGGAGCGCTTGCAGCTTCAGCTCAAGGCACGGCCAAGGCAATCCGCAGGTGCAGCGTGCGCGGCGCAGGATCCGGCGCCTCCTCTGGTGCATCCTTCACTCCCGTCAGCTCGCGAGATGCGAGAACTCGGATTCGCCGACTTGTCTTGCTGACGATTCACGTGGCCGAGACGATTCGGCGGACCGCTTCGGTCTTGGCGAAGGTGCCTAGCAGCCGACCTGGAGTGGTCGGGCCGGTTCGCTGGTAGGCGTTCCATTCACCATCGCGGCTGGAGTGGATCCAACCTTTGAAGACGCCGTCGACACGTATGGCGTAACCACCCAGCACGCTGCGGGACAGCTCGACGCCAGCCGGAAGGCCGTCGTCGTGCGGCACCGGGCGCGTGGTCACACCATCCCCGTCGCCGGTCGTTGCCGCTGCTGGGGCACGGCGGCGCGGACCCATCCGAGGAAGCGCTCGTGCAGATCGCGAGGCATCTCGCCGGTCTGCGCGACCAGATCCTCCAAGGCCTGGCCGTGCTGAGCGCTCAGATAGACGGCCAGGCTCGGCGAGTGGCCCGCGTACTCGGCCGCGAGCGCCTCGCGGGCGGGATCGCACGGCCACGGGCGGCCGCAGGCGAGGCAGTCCCAACCGGGGCGGCCGGGTAGGTGCTCGCACCTTGGTGCCGGCGGGTGTATCGATGGCTTGACCAGGGCTTCTGTGCCCGCTCGGCCGTGCCGGTGCTGCATGAGTTGCCTCCTGACGGGTGCTCGGCAGGCGGCGCCCAGCTGGCCTGGGCGTCATCGGAAAGATCACCAGCTGTGTTCAACCATGCGCAGGAGTGAACCATACAAGTATCACTGATACTTTTGCTACGCGCTCTAATGTCACCCCGCCGGGGGCGCGCTGCGGCATCGCGGGACACTCGTGAGAGGACAACGGATGGAGATCGAGCCCATGCCGACGCGCAGGCAGCCACCAACGGTCCGCCGACGTCGACTCGCCGCGGAGCTTCTCAGCCTGCGCAGCGAGGCGGGATTGACCAGAGAGCAAGTTGCCGTTGAGACAGGGCTGTCGACCGGCGCCCTGTTCCGCATCGAGAAGGCCCAGACCCGACCGCAGAAGCGGACCCTCCGCGCCCTGCTCGATCTCTACGGCGTCAACGCCAAGGACCGCCGAGACGAGCTTGAGGCCCTCCTCCGCCAGTCCGGCGAGGTTGGATGGCTCCAGCTGTTCGAGGGCAACCTCGTCGAGAGCTACGCCACGCTGATCAGCTTCGAGGCTGAGGCGTTCCGGGAGTCGGTCTTTGAACTGAGCTTCGTGCCAGGGCTCCTTCAAACCGAGGCGTATGCAGAGATGGTCACCCGAGCGCTGATGCCCGAGGCCGAGGACGACGAGATTGAGCGGCGGGTCGAGGTGCGGATGAGGCGTCAGCAAGCGCTCACCAAGCCCTCGAAGCTGTCCCTCTGGGCGATCCTCGACGAGGCAGTGATCCGGCGTAAGGTCGGAGGTGACGCATTAATGCGCGAACAACTGGAGCATCTCATTGCAGCTTCGCGCCGACCGAACGTCACAATTCAAGTCGTCCCCTTCGGCGCGGGAGCACACCTTGGTATGCCTGGGTCCTTCCTCACGCTGGAGTTCTCGGATCCCGACCCGCCGCTCATCTACACCGAGAACTCGGGAGGGGGTCTGTTTCTGGAGCAGGACGCAGACGTTGCCCGGTACCGCTCAAGCTTCCAGCGCCTCGCAGCGCAGGCGCTGAGCCCGGACGACACCTTAAGAATGATCAAGGAAGCGGCGGAGGCCGCATAGCGGAAGGAGCGACCGATGGATCTCACCGGTGCGCGCTGGCACAAGAGCACCCGCAGTGGCGCCAACGGCAACTGCGTCGAGGTAGCAGAGAACCTGCCCGGCATCGTCGCGGTTCGTGACACAAAGGACCGCGACGGCGGAACGCTGGTCTTCACCGACGCCGAGTGGGCTGCGTTCATCGGCGGCGTCAAGGCTGGCGAGTTCGATCTCTAGGCCCCACGGAGGTCTGATCGGGCCCGGCCCCACCAACGTGGGGTCGGGCCTCGTTTGCCAGGGGAATTCCGGCATGCTGCCGGGCGCGCAATGACACGATGATCGACGTGTCATCTGAGCAACAGCGGGAGCTGCATCCCACCTATCCGATCCGTACCGAGCGCCTGCGCCTGCGCCCGCTGACCCCCGACGACGTCAACGCCCTGCTGGCCTATCGGAGCCTGCCCGACGTCTGCCGCTACGTACCCTTCGCCCCGATGGACCGCCAGCAGGTCCTCGACCGGATGGCGACGATCTGGGCCAACACCGGGCTGACCGACGAGGGCCAGGCCCTGACGCTCGGCGTCGAACTGGCCGCCAGCGGCGCCCTCATCGGCGATGTGATCCTGTTCTGGCACAGCCGCGAACACCTGGGCGGGGAGATCGGGTACGTCTTCAACCCCGATCACGCCGGCCACGGCTACGCCACCGAGGCGGCGCACGCGATGCTGCGCCTCGGCTTCGAGGGGCTCGGCCTGCACCGCATCATCGCCCGCCTCGACGAGCGCAACGGCGCGTCCGCGAACGTCGCCCGCAGGCTGGGGATGCGCCAGGAGGCCCGCCTCGTACACAACGAATTCTTCAAGGGCGAGTGGAGTACGGAGCTGGACTTCGCGATGCTCGCCGAAGAATGGCCCTCCCACCGAGAGCTCCCGGCGGGACGTCGCTAGTCCGCGTCGCCGGGCGACGAGAAGCGGCGGCCTCCTCGCCGCGCCGGCGGATCGTCAAATCCTCCTGCGAACCCGCATAAGTGTCGGGTGAACGACAGTCGCGGTCTTTCCCGCGGAAGAACCGCACGTCTGTCCACATCGTTCGACGAATGCGCACGTGCCGTCCGGTACAAGACAGGTAATCTCTGTAAGCGTGTAGTGCCGGACGGTACGTTCCGGGAGGATGCATGGCAGTCCAATTCGGTCATTTCGTTGAATCCGGACCAGTCGAGCCTGAAGATGACGTCCTGTTCAGTACCAGACCCGATTTCGTGCACAATCTCAGAAGCATCGCCGAGCACATCGTAACGGCGAGTCGCGCACCGCGCCCGTCGCCGATGATCTTCGGGCTGTATGGGAAGTGGGGTGCTGGGAAGTCTTCCGCATTGCGGCTCGTGGAAGATCTGGTCAGGGAAGCGGCGGAGCAGGCGGGCGTGAGCGTCTTCATTTCTGAATTCGATGCGCCTTTGTGGGAACAGCACAACAACGTTCGGGCCAGTCTGGCACTGCAGATTCTGCTTAGCAGTCCGGACGTTCTGACCAGGGCCACCGATCTGCTTTCGGAGCTACGGCCGGCAGATGCCGGTAGCCTGTTGGCGAACAACGGAGCCCAGTGGGACCTGCAAAGTTCGATCAAGTTTCTCGATGCCCTTGCGCGGTATGAGGGCGCACCGCCAATGCTTGAACATTGGCTGCGCGAGATGATTGGTCGCGGCCGCGACAACGACGAGGGCCGGCCAATTCATGTCATATTCATCGACGACCTCGACCGGTGTTCCGCGGAATTCACGGTCCAACTCCTCGTGGCCACAAACTACTGGGTCAGCGCGCGGGGTGCGGGTATCTACTTCGTCCTGGCAGCAAATCGGGCGCATCTCTTGGAGTCTCTCCAGCAGAGTACCTTCCCGCTTGGGCCGCGAAGCCCGGCGGAGGCGCTCGAGAAGTACGTCCACCTGGGTTTCGAGGTCCCGGACATGTTGACGAACTCGCGCGAAATCTCGGCATTCTTGAGCCAGCTCCTCGAGACCGCGGTTTCCAGCGTCGACCGCCAGCGGATCGGCGAACTTCAGCGTTTGCTTGAACTGGAGCCGATGGATCACCCACTCGATTCGGTGTTCGCTCCGGTGCTGCACTCGGCGGACGGGAGGACGACGCCACGGGCGGTGAAGTACAGGTTGAATACGTTTCTGGCCGAATTTCGCCCGCAGCCGCAAGTCGAGTTGACGCCGGAACTAGTCAAGCGGTGGATCCTCAAAGCGTTCTGGCCGGATTTCTGGTGGCGCATGATCTGGCCGGCTGAAACGCTTGACGAGGTGAGCGCGTCGAGGGTTACGACATTGCGCACCATTGGGCGCAAGCTTACTCCGTTGTGGGGCATGGAAGGGGAGAGCCTCCGGCAGCCATTCGAACATCTGGCAGATGCCGAGGGCCTGATCCTGAATCCGTTGGACGACCCGGCGGTCGCCATCTACCTGGCGGCAGAACCGGCCTGGGAACCGCCGAGAGCGCAGCAGGCGGACGCCGACAAGCTCGGTAGCGAATCAGGAAGCGCCGGGGAGACCAGGTCCACGGATGTGCCCACCCTGGACGCCAGGGACCTGGAGCCGGTCGATCAGCGGACTCCCGTCAGTGACCGGGACGTCGACGCGGGCAACCTCCCGCATGACCCGCAGAATCGTCTGATCATGAGCTACATGCTTGCCCGGCAGGAGGAGGAATCCGACCCTTCCGAGGCGCTCGCAAAAACACGAGACGTCCTGCAGATCGCTCGAGGAATCCATGATCTTTCCGGGGTTTCCGGCACGGTCGGTAACGCCGCGCTAATCGCCGAGCGGTTAGATGACGTCGATCTGGCGATCGACCTTCACCGTTTGGCGATTCACGCCAGCCCGGATCGGGAGAACCTGAATCTCAACTTCGTGCAATGCATCTTGGTGAGTGAACGGACCAGCTACCTGAAGGAAGCGGGGGAAGCGGTCGAGCGAGCCCTGGCACTACCTGATCGGCAGCAGGAGTTCCGCGCGAGGACGTTGGCCCTCCGGGTTCGGCTTGCCCTGCAGGATGGGCTTTCTGATATCGCCTCCGATTTCGAGACCCTGCGGATCGCGCTGACACGTGACCCGAACCCGTCGGATCTCGGACGCCTCCTCGGAGTCACCAAGAAGAAGCACCTTCGGTGGCTGATGAATCTCGACGCCCTCCATAAGACATGCCAAACAGTCTTTTCCGCGTGTGGGACCGATGCCGAGCGCTTCCGCACGCTGAAACTGTTGGCCGACACCCTGTTTCAGTGGGGAGAGAATCTGGAGACCGAGACGGATGCCGCGCGGCTGTTGCTCTATCTTCTGCGTACCGGCACCATGGCGAGGTTTGGTGAGCCCGCAAATGCGGAAAAGGATATAGCGTACGTCCTGGGAAGGCTGGGGTACAAGAATGCTGCGCTAGCCATCTATCTTGATGTCTATGCGGTCCTGGCGGCGAACAACTGGCTTCGCCGCACCCTGGCTCTCAATCTGAACGACCGTGGATACGGAAAGGCGGCCGCCGGCGCGCTGCTCGGCCAGGAGCTGCCCAAGATTCCTATCGAGTCGGAGGCCTTGCCAGTCGACCTGCTCGATCCGACCGGGCAGTGGTGGGACAACCTCAGTTGGGACGAGTCATACCCGCAGTACACCAGCAAGGCGCTGGAGCTGATCGGGCCGGGTCCGCAATGAATCGAGATGCTGGTGACCCGGACCGGATCGATTGGACGCGGATCTCTCTGTTCGGTGTTGGTGGAGTTGCGCTCACTCTGTGTGGAGCACTGATTCGCTGGGACTACCTGCAGAGCGTCATCGTGAATCTTGGGACAACCGTATTCCTCTTCGGCTATATCTGGGTAGCGGAGCAGCGGCTGGGCAAGCGGATCGATGCGCTTTCCAAGCCGACCACACTTGCTGATGCGCAGCTCCAGGCGCGAAGCGCGCTCCGGGCATTATCGAAGTTGAATGAAGACCTGGTGTCTCGCGATGAGTTGATTGAGACATCCTTGACCACGGCCAGCGCCAGAATCATGCACGCTGGCTTCGCCCAGCAACGCCCTGCAGCCGAACATGAATCGATTCGGATGTACCACTACGACGCATCCGTCAAGTGGGACCTGGAGCGAACTGGCGACAGACTCAGACACCACATCAAATTCCCGGACGGCGGCGAGTTCGTCACGGATTCAATTGACATCGGCTCGGACAAGGCCGTTGAAGATCTCAGGCACTCCCTGCGGCAGTTCGAGGATCAGGTATTTCATGGCTTGCTCGTGATTATCGAGGGCGCGGGCCTCCGGGACGACGGGCGCGGCTTCGGCTGGCGCGCGCGCGGATAGGCGGGGGCTATCTGCGGCGCGGGCCGGTCGTACCGGGGATCGCGGAGGGGCGGAGGCTGCGCTCGCTGGTGCCCTTGGTGGTGAGGACGGCCCACACGATCTTTCCCGTACGGGTGGGCAGGGCGCCCCAGGCGGTGGCGGAGGTGTGGACGAGGCGGAGCCCGTCGCCGTGTCGGGCGGGGTCGCCGGAGCCGCCGGGCGCGGCGCCGGGCAGGTGCGGCAGCCGGGGGTCGCGGTCGTGGACGGCCAGGTGTAACCCGGACGGGCGGCGGGTGACGGCGACGTCGATGCGCGTCCCGGCGTGCTCGATGGCGTTGCTGACGAGTTCGGTGAGCACGGCGCTGGCCGCGCGGTGCAGGGGCATCAGGTCCCAGGCGGCGCAGGCGTCGCCGATGGTCTGCGCGACCAGGGGAAGGATGTCGACCTCGGGTTCCAGGTGCAGGGTCATCCGCTGGGCCCGGAGCGTGTGGCATTTCAGGGCGGCGCGGGCCTCGGGCAGCGACGGGTAGACGGGCACGTTCCATTGGGCGGCGCGACAGGTGATGATCGCGGCCAGGGGAGCGGCGGTGGGCAGGCACACCACGACCGGCACCGGGGACGGGGTGTGCGCGCCCCAGGTACGGGCGGCGCACCACAGAGGAGTGCTCTCCCCGGCCGGGTCGGAAAGGTCGTGCAGGTCGGCGATGACTCCGGCGGGCTGGCCGACGAGGCAGGAACGCAGCATGTGGGCGGCTTTGGCCTTCAGGTGGGGATCCCAGCGGCCGTGCAGCCCGACCTCGGTGAGTGTGGTGTCGAAGTCGCCGACGACGGTGACCGACTGGTCGGGCGTCCTGGATGCCCACGCCGCCGCGTGGTTGCGGCGGGGATTGGCCAGCAGGAACGGTAGCTGGTCGCGCCTCATGAGTCCCCCAGAGGATGGGTGGGGCAGGGGTGGGCCGGGGTCGGCCCCAGCGTTGGGGTCTCTACCGACCTTGCCCGCGATCATCACGCGTGTAAATAGGGCATTGTGCCCCTTGCGTCCGGCACAGGACCCGCCGACGGCCGAGCGCGTCGACCAAGATGGACGGATCCGCAGGTCAGGGCGTAGGGGCTTCCCGGGTTCGCAGACTGGCCCACACCACCTTGCCTCCCTCGATCGGGAGACATCCCCACCGGTACGCGGTCGCGTCCACCATCAGCAGTCCCCGGCCGGCACCGGGATCGGTCGGCGGTGCCCACCCGAGGCGCGGCTCGGCGGTGGACCCGTCCCGTACGCTGATCATCAGGTAGCGGCGGCCGACCGCGAAGCGGATGTCGGCCAGCGTGCCGGCGTGGACGGCCGCGTTGATGGCCAGTTCGCTGGCGATCAGGCAGGCCGGGCCGGCCAGGTGGGGCAGTTCCCACCGGTCGCAGACCTCGGTGGCCAACTGGCGCGCATGACCGGCGGAGCTGGTCACCGGCAGCAACGTGTCGCACACCAGGTTCATCCGGCGTGGGGCGGGCGCCGACAGGGCCTGCTCGACCGAGGCGAACACCGGCAGCCGGCCGTATCCGTCCTGGGTGAGCAGCGGCACCGCCTCGTCGTCCTCGGTGCACACCAGCAGCGGAGTGCCGGGCCACATCGCGGCCTGCCGGGCGACCGCCGCGAACACCGACACCGCCGTCGGCTCGCGCACCACCAGGTCGGCCAGATCCACCACCACCGCGTCCGGCTGTCTGACCAGGGCTCGCATCAGCTCGGCCCGCACGCGCGGGGCGCTGGCCATGGATAGCTCACCGGACATGTGTACGAGCAGCCGGATGCCGACCTGCTCGACCATGCACCTGATCGACGCCATAACCCACATGGTCACGCCACAACCGGCGTTGTGCTATCCGGAATGCGTACGGACACGATCCGACTTCACCGGCGTAGTGAAAGTTTCGGATTAATTGCAATTTGCAATTCCTACGTGGTCCACGGCCGTCGAGGGATCGTCGTACTTATATGCTCCCGGAATGTCCATAAAGGAGGCGTGAGTATGAGTGAGCCCACCGTCGATCAGCTCGCCGACGTCGTGGAGCGGACCGGCCGGCTGATCGCGGGCATCACCCCGGAGCAGTGGACCGACCCGACCCCCTGCGCCGAGTGGGACGTGCGCGCGCTGGTTACCCACATCGTCGGCGGCAACGCGCTGTTCGCCGCCCAGCTCTCCGGTGAGACCGGCACGCCCGAGGGCTACGGCGACAGCGCCGACCGGATGCTGGCCGCGTTCCGTGCGCCGGGCGCGTTGGACAAGGTCGTCACGGTGCCGTTCGGCCAGGTGCCCGCCACGATCGCGCTGCATCTGCGGCTCGCCGACCTGATGGTGCACGGCTGGGACCTGGCCCGCGCCACCGGCCAGCGCGCCGACTATCCCGACGACGTGGTGGAGCAGGCGTTGGCGTTCAGCCGGTCCGCGCTGCCGCTGGTGCGCAAGCAGGACGGCCCGTTCGCGCCGTCCGAGCCGGTGGACGACGACGCCCCCGTACTCGATCGCCTCGCGGCTTTCCTGGGGCGCAAGGTCGGCTGAGCGGCGCCACGTCCCGGCGGCCGACGACCCGCCGTACGAAAGAGGCTTAAATGAATGGGCTCTTTCGGCGGGGTGGGCGCCCGAAGGGCTGACCACCCCGTCGGCGGGGGCCCGGGACACTGGACCGCGTGACGAACCCTACCGGTCCGAACTGGAGCGGACAGCCCGGCAACAACGGCTGGTCCAACCTCGCTACCAGGCAGAAGGTCGGTGTGGTAGCCGCCGTCCTGCTACTGATTCTCTTCTGTGGCCTGATGGTCGTCGGCACGGTGCGGTACTGAGCGCCGCAACCGGTGGGAAAGAGGCTTAAGGCAGTCGGATCTTTCGCAGCCGGGCTTCGCCCGATCGGCCGATCTCCGGACGGCGGTGGGCGCTCACACTGACCCAGTGACGAACCAGACACCCGCCCATCCAGGCCGCCAATCGGGCACAACGCCGAGCCCCTGGGCCGAGCTGACGCCGTTGCAGCGGGCCGGGCTCGTCATGACCGTGCTGCTGCTGCCCTGCCTCGGCGGCATCGGCGTGATCGGCACCGTGGCCGGGCTCTCCTCGGTCAGCGACGGCTCGGTCGGCGGCGGCTTGGTTGGCGACGGTTCGGTCGGCGACGGTTCGGTCGGCGACGGCGAGGCGCTGCCCTCGACGCGCCGGTTCGCCGAGGTGCCGCCGTTGAACGAGCCCGAGGCTTCCGAGGGGAAGCTCCCCGCCGCGAAGCCGTCGCCCACCCGCGTCGCGCGGACCCGGACGGTCACGGTGACCAGAAGGATCCCGTACGCCACCCGGACCGTTCGCGACAAGTCGCTGCCGAAAGGCAAGAAGATGGTCCGGACGAAGGGCCGGGCTGGCGTGCGGGTGCTGACGTACCGGGTGACCGTCACCGAGGGGCGCCCGGGGAAGCGGCGCCTGATCCGCAGCGTCGTCGCCCGGCGACCCGTGACCCGCGTGGTCGTGGTCGGCACCGGCAAGCGCGGCGCCGTCCTCTGTGACCGGAGCACCGTGCGGATCATCGGGTCCATCGCTCGTAGAGTGCTCGGATGAGCACCCTCTTCGGCGAGGTCGCCGCACTCTACGACGACATCCGGCCCGGATACCCCGGGGAACTGCTCGACACCGTCCGCGCGTATCACGGCGGCACCCCGCACGCGGTCGTGGACATCGGCGCCGGGACGGGACAGGGGACGGAACTGCTGCTGCGGCTCGGTGCGCCGGTCACCTGCGTCGAGCCGGACACGCGGATGGCCGCCGTGCTGGCCGCGAAGTTCCCGCAGGTCCAGGTGGAGGCGGTCCGCTTCGAGGACTGGGCACCGCCGCCGGGCGGCGCCGACATGCTGGCCTGCGCGAGCGCCTGGCACTGGATGGACCCGCCGACCCGCGCCCGGCGGGCGCACGACGCGCTCGCGCCGGGCGGCACGCTGGCCGTCTTCCACAACCGCTTCGAGTACGCCGCCCCGGCGGCCAGTCACGCCATCGACGAGGTGTACCAGGCCGTCGACGGACCGGAGGCGGTTCCCCGGCGGTCCGCGGGGTTCGCGTACGACGACATCGTGGGCAGCGGGTTGTTCGCCGACGCGCGGGCCGTGGAATGGCACCGGTATCCCGAGCTGACGACGCAGGGGTATCTGCGGCTCACCGAGACGTTTGCGCCGTTCCGGCAGCGCCCGGAACGCGAACGGCAGACGATCCTCGCGGGGCTGGCCGCCGCCATCGACGGGCTGGGCGGGCGGATCACCATGGACATCCGTACGGTGCTGGCGATCGGTCACCGCCCACGCTGAACGGTGACCGATCGGGGTGTCATCGCGGGGTCTGCGCCCGCACGCGCCGGTCGGGGCCGATCCGGTACGTCTTCGCGTACAGCAGCTCGTCGCGCACGAAGTGGCGGCCGGACTGATCCGGTGACTCCGTCGTGTGCCGCGCATGCCCCTGCGGGGAGCCGGGTTGCGCCGTGCCGTACAAGCGCGCGATCGGTGTGGCGCGGTCCGGGTGTGCGGACGCCATGGGCCGCCACGGTGCCCGGCGGCTGGCGCGCACGCGCGCGTACACGGCGCTGGCGGCGCAGGTGGCCACGGCGATGAGACCCAGTCCGATCAGGAGGTCGGAGGTGGAGAGATCCATGAGCTCCAACGTAACGAATCACGTTGAGAGAATGACCCTCCGTGTCGGCCGGGGTCAGAGGCGGCCGTCCCGGATACCGTGCACCTTCGGGCGACCCGCATCGGAGGATGCATTCTGATCCCCTGGCGTCACCCGGCCGGGGGCTGCCCGGTTGCCTATCCGGGTCGCTCGGCGCGGACCAGAAAGCGGTGCGCGGTCACGGTCAGGCCGCCGTACGTGCGGATCAGCGCGTCGAGGCGGCGCAGCTGCCGGTCGTACCGTTGCGGGGTGAAGTCGTGGACCTGCCACGGCACCGAACGCAGCTGGTAGACCACCGCCCCGATGTCGCGGAACGTCAGCGTCGGCCGCTCCTCGCGTACATCCGTGATCTCCAGCCCGGCGGCGGTCAGCGCCGCGACCGCGTCGTCGGCCGCCCACCGCTGGGCGTGTGGCGGCGGCGCGCCCAGCTCCGCGTTCAGCTCGGCCAGGTCGTCGCTGCCGACCTGCTGGCTGAGCAGGATGCCGCCCGGGAGCAGCAGCCGGGCCAGGTCGGCCGCGGGCAGCCGGCCGTGGCGGCTCAGCGCCACGTCGAACTCCTCCTCGCCACCGGGCAGCTCGGTGACCACCGACACCCCGAACGGCGTCAGGCGGTCCCGGGCCACCGGCACGTTCGGCGGCCAGCCCTCGACCGCGACCGTGTGCGCGGGCAGCGGAGCCAGGTCGGCCAGCAGCTCACCGCCGCCGGTGTCGAGGTCGAGCAGGCTGCGGGCGCGGCGCACCAGCGGCCGGGCAAGGTCCGGGAAGGACCACGAGGGCTCGGCGCCGATGGCGCGGCCGTCCAGCCAGGCGAACTCCCAACCCGTCAGGGGTACGCCCGCCGCGGCGCCGGCCAGATCCTCGAAGAGCCCTTCCACGCTCCCGACCGTAGCCGCGCCCCGTCGCGTTGCCGTTCGCGGTTCACTCTGTCGTGTCGCGGGGCACTCCCGGACGGTCGGCGGAGCCCCAACCGTCATTCCAGGGCGCTGTTTCACATTTCGGCGGAGCGCCGACGGACGGGAACGGCGCCTTGTTAACGCCGGTCCACTCGGCGGACGAGTTCGGCGAGAAACAATATGGTTCGTCAGCCCACAACCCGTCGAAGAAGACGCCTCGCTCGCCGTCGTCCTTGTCGTTGTAGCGCCGATACCAATGCCCGCAGATGCCTGGACTGGGCAGGGCCCGGCCGTCCAGCCGGACGGGTGTGTCATCGCGGTGGGAAACCCCGTACCGTCCGGTCACCTCGAGCAGGCCGAAAGAGGTTCGGGGATCGTTGTCGACCCACCTCACCGAGGCGGACACGCGTCCGGCAAGGGTCGGAGACCTGGTCCATTCGACGAATACCTGGCCCGGTGGGCGCAACCTGGTGGAGGAATCCCCGGCCTCGATCATCTGCACGGGCGCGCACGCCGCGACAGCGTCCTTCTCGCTGGCATCGGCGTCGCCCGCCAGGTCGTTGACGTAGGCGAGAACCGCCACGACAAGCGCGAGGGCTCCGATGATCGCCGAGCCGGCCGTCCACGGATGGCTCCGTATCGTCTCCTCAGCAGACTTGATCGTTCCTGCCATGTGGTGCCCCGCTTGCCCCGGTCAAGGCTTGTGGCGTTCCGGCTGAACGCCGCCAAACCTGGCTCAACGAGCTTCGGTTGCGTGGGTTACGCGGCGCGCTCGACAGGTCAGGCCGTCACAGGGGGACGGCGTCCAGGACCTTGCGCGCGTCGTCGTCCAGGCGTACCCGCGCCACCGCCACGTTCTCCTCCAGGTGCGACAGCGACGACGTGCCCGGGATCAGCAGCACGTTCGGGGCCAGGTCGAGCAGCCACGCCAGCGCCACCTGCGACGGCGTCGCGCCCAGCCGCTCCGCGGTCGCCTCCACGCCCGGATGGGTGAGCAGCCGGTTCGCCTCGCCGAACGCCGAGCCGAGCGGGAAGAACGGCACGAACGCGATGCCCAGCTGCTCACACTCGCGCAGCACCGGCAGCGACGCGCGTTCCAGCAGGTTCAGCGGATTCTGCACGCAGACGATCTCGGTGCGTTGCACCGCGTGCACGAGCTGCTCGATGGAGACGTTGCTGAGCCCGATGCCCGAGATCAGGCCCTCGTCCCGGATCGCGATCATGGTTTCGAGCTGCTCGTCGAACGCCTGCCCGTCGTCCATCAGCCGCAGGTTGACCACGTCCAGCCGGTCCACCCGCAGCGCCCGCAGGTTGTCGTGCACACCGGCGCGCAACTGATCCGGCGCCAGTGCCGGCAACCACCGGCCCTCGGTGTCGCGGACCGCGCCGACCTTCGACACCAGCGCCAACCCCTCCGGGTACGGGTACAGCGCCTCCCTGATCAGATCGTTGACCACTCCCGGCCCGTAGTACTGCGCCGTGTCGATGTGGTCGACGCCCAGCTCGACGGCGCGGCGCAGGACGGCCAGCGCCGCGTCCCGGTCGCGGGGCGGCCCGAACGCGCCCGGGCCGGCGAGCTGCATGGCCCCGTACCCGACGCGGTGGACCGAGCGGTCACCCAGGGGGAATGAATCCGTCATGCGGGTAACCCTACGGCGATTTCGGGCATCGCGCCGCCGCCTCGGGAGACGTGCGATCCTGCCCGCTGTGGCGCGCGACGTGGTGTTGGTGAACGGCCTGCCCGGCTCCGGCAAGAGCACCCTGGGGCCAGCGCTGGCCTCGGGTCTGGGGGCGGAGTTTCTCAGCAAGGACCGGATCAAGGAGGCGCTGGCCGGCGCGATCGGCGTCGTGCCGCCCGGTCTGGGTGTGGTGGCGATGGAGACCGTGTGGGCGCTCGCCGCCCGCATCCCCGGGGCGGTCGTCGTGGACTCGTGGTGGTTCCGGCCGCGCGATCTCGAGCACGCCCGCGCGGGACTGCTCGGTGCGGGAGCCGCCGCAGCGGTCGAAGTGTGGTGTGACGTGCCGTCCGAGGTGGCCCGCGCCCGGTACGTGGCCCGGCGCCGCGCGGCCGTGCACGCCGACGCGCAGCGGCTCGCCACCGACTGGGCCGACTGGGCCGCGCGGGGCGAGCCGCTGGCGCTGGGACCGGTACTGCGCGTAGACACCACCCGTCGCGTCGACCTGCCCGCACTGTGCGCGGACGTCCGCCGGGCTCTTGGCCCAACTCCGCTCTGAGCTGCAAAGCGGGGCACGCTAGGGGCGGCGTGGGTGGGGATCGTCGCGTTCAGCCGGTCCAGCGGAGGAAGCGCTCGAACATCTCGCTGGGCAGGCCCTGGGGCATGTCCTGGGCAGCTATCTCCAGCCGGATCCACATGTGGATGCGCAGTGCCGTGGGCGACAACGTGGCGGCCAGGTTCGCTTGGGCCTGGTCGCACGGCCAGGGCTCGCCACAGGATCGGCACCTCCAGCTCGGGCGTTCTTCGATGTGCTCGTCGTTCAACGCGCTACTCGCCGCGAGCGGGCGACGTGGACGGCACCTGGCAGCGGCTGGTCCGGTTCCGCCCGGTCGGAAGCAGGCGACGGCCTTACCGCCAGCCGTGCGGTTGCCTGCTCCAGCAACCGCCGCCGTGCGGCCTGTTGCTCGGCCGTCTCGGCGGCCGCTGCAGCGTTGAGCGCCGCCTGTCGCCGCTGCTCGGACCATCGTGTGAGCGGCCATCTTCTGCGCCGTTGGGGCACGAAACCCGCCTCCTCGATCGACTGTGGCGGGGCGCATCCGACGGTGCGGGTACGGGGCGCCCGCCCTCACGCCGATCGTCACCGGCGGATCACAGCCGGAGAAGGGGTGCGGTGTCCGCGCCGCCCGGAGACTGTCCGCGGACAGGCGCAGGCAGGTCAGGACTGGGCGGGCCGAAACGTCTCGTAGGCGTCGCGTAGGTCGCGGCCCTCACGCACACCGGAAAGCCGGACCCGGCCGACGACTTCACGTGCACGCCACCAGCTCGACGGCGCGATCCGCCCGGACGCGATCGCCTCGGCGGCGACAGTCGCGGCCTCGTCCGGCCGGTCGGCGGCGACCAATGCCAAGCCGAGATCCAGCCGGGCCGTCGCCACGCGACGCGGGCGGCCACCGGCAACCTCCAGCTCGGCGATGACTTCGCGGGCGAGTCCTTCGGCGGCGGGATCGCCGGACCACGCGAGCGTCGTCGCCGCGTACGAGCGGGCCTTGCCAGGGTCGTACTGGAAATGGTGTTCGGGGTGATCCGGCGCCGGACGGCTGTCCGCCATGCGCTCCACTCGGTCCAGCGTTCGGCGGGTCTGCTCACGGTCGCCGAGTCGCGCCCACGCCCGCCCTTCCTGAGCGGTCGCCTGGACCAGCGCTGATCCACCGCGTGGCGCGACCGCCTGGGCGTGCTGGGCCAATTGCACCGCAGTGCGGAAGTCGCCAGAGGTCAACACGTGCCAGGCTCGGGTTTCGAGGCACCATGCGGCGATCTCCGAGTGACCGGCCTGCCCGGCAAACTGCTCGGCGGTCAGCAGGAAGGCATGTGCGGCCGGGTCCTGTCGCAGGTCGACGTGCACGGTCGCCCGCAGCAGTGCCAGCCAGCCGCCCACGACCAACAGCCGCCGGTGCTGTTCGAGGGTCTTCCTCGCGTCGAGCAGCGATGCGACATAGCCGAGGTGGCGGTGGACACGGACGAGCAGCTGATCAGGCGGCGTGGCCGCATAGGCCATGGCGAGTTCGTCCGCGGCCTGTTCGAGTCGGTCGAGAGTCTCACTGCCGAGATCGGACGCGGATACCCGCCGGGCCAGTTCGACGGCCTCGACCTCGGCAGCGTCGGTGGGCTCGGACTCGGCGGCCATGGCTGCGGTTAGCCGCCCGGCGGCGCCGAGCACCTGGTCGAGGCTGCGGGCCACGCGCATCGTGGGACCACGGCGGCCGGTCTCCAGGTCGTGTACGTGTGACTTGCCGACGTGGGCCATGGCGGCGAGTTCCCGCACCGACATACCCCGCGCAGTGCGCAGCCGGCGCAGCATCTCGGCGAACTCCGACAGCATCCGATCACCACGTCCCAAGGGGTAGAGGCTCGACTGCGCGAGCAACGCTACCCGGTCGACGTTCAGCCGTCAGGACAAGCGCAGGCGGGCGGGACGGCGACACACGCCGCCCCGCCCGCCTGTGCTACGGCGTGACCTTGCCCGTCAGGGTGCCGAGCGGAATCGGGTCGCCGAACTCGCGGGGTAGCAGTCCCGCCGCGAACTCGACATGCTCCTCGGGCTCCTTCGTGGCGTCCTTGACCGTCGGCACGGTGAGTTCCGCCGAGGTCACCCCGGCGTCGAGCACCACGTACGGCTGCAGCTGCGTACCCGACAGCGGCCGCGACGGCTCCGGCTCCTCGCCCGAGTTGGTGATGAACCACTCCGAGTCGACGTCCGTGCTGGACAGTTCCGCACCGGCCGCCGGGGGCCTCGGCACGAACTGCACGAACAGCGGACTGTCGGCCGGGGCCGACGAGGTGATCTTCCAGGACAGCGTGCCGCCCTCGGCCACCTTGTCGCGCACCGGCTTCACGGTGACCTTCGGCTGCGGATCGTCGTCGCGGACCTTCAGCGCGCCGACGTACCCGCCGACCACCAGCCCGCGTACCGCCTTGGCGTTCAGGGTGTGTTCGCGATCCTCGCCGTACCGGGTGTTGCCCTTGACCTTGATCGGGACCCGGATGCTGCGGGTGCCGGGCTTGACCTTCGCCACCCAGGAGGTCGGCTTATAGGTGAGCGGGTCGGTGAGGAACAGCCGCACCGCGCCGGAGCCGCGCCCGGACACCCGCACCGGGATCGTGTACGTCCTGCTGCCCTTGTCACCCTCCTTCACCGTCAGCGAACCCAGGTCGACGCGCGGCAGCGCCGCCGGGCGCGGCGCGGGTGAGCCCGGCCGCCACGCCCACGCGTCCACCAGGAACGCCGCGCCGGAGCCCTGCTTGGGGGTCAGGTGCAGCGCCGCGACGTCGCGCACCCCGGCCGGGACCGCCACCCTGACCTCCCGGCCCCAGTAGGCGGCCGAGGAGTCCGAACCGGGCAGCCCGTCCACCGTGACCGTGCCCAGCTCCGTACGCTTGCCCGCCCGGTCCGTCACCGCCACCGCGAACGGCGTCCCGGTGGTGTTGGGCGCGACCACGATCCGCAACGCGAGCTGCCGTGCGCCGCCGAGCGACACCGGACGCGCGGGCCGTACCGTCGCCTGCCTGCCCGGCGCCGACCAGTCCAGCCGGACCGCGTACCGGCCCGCCTCGGGCACCACGAACGGCACGAAGTGCGGCGACGTGGCCGAGACGGTCTGCGGGTCCAGGCAGGCGTCCGCGGCCTCGTCGGTCGACTGCGCGCACACCCGGGCACCGCTGACCTTCGTCTTCTCCTCCGGCACCAGCACCGGGGTGCGGGCCCCGCCGAGCGCGTGGGTGAACACCCGCGCCGGGTCGGCCGACGGCGCCCGCAGCCCGGAGCCGTCGAGCAGCGGCCGGACCCGGTCGTCGCCCGTCACGAACAGCCGCGCGGCGGCCGCAAGGTACGTCGCCCCGACGGTCTGCTCCTGCCCGGCGGTCAACCGGGTCGGCTTTCCGGCCGAGCACAGCGGGTCGTCCTCGGTGGAGTAGTCGTCCCACGCGGGGGCGGCCGCCTGGCCGGGAGTCCACTCGGTGTTGAAGAAGTTGTGGTTGGCGCCGACGACGTACACGGCGCTGTGCAGGGCCCGGCCGCCGCCGACCCCGCGCGTGGCGTCCACGTACATCTGGCCCTGCAGGTCGGAGACGTCGCCGTCGCAGCCCGGCAGGATCGTGGCCGACGGCACGTCCGGGGTGGGATTCTGCCCGAAGATGGTGGGGCCGATGAGCAGCGTGCCGCGGATCGTCCAGCGCACCTTGCCGGGGTATCCGTCGCGGGCCGCCGGGGGCGGGGACAGGCTGTCCAGGGCGGCCCGATTGACCCCCTCGCCGCCGCGCGAGTGGCCCATGAGCAGGACCTTCGACAGGTCGGCGGGCGGCGCGGAGCGCACGACCGCGGGGGCCTTCCCGCGGCCGCCGCCCGCCCAGTCCGCCCAGTGGGCCAGGTGCAGCCGGACCAGCGAGGACCGGGCCTGGGCGCCGCCGTCCTCGGCCGCCCAGTCCTGGCCGTTGACGCCGTTGGCCGAGATGGACACGGTCACGTAGCCCTGCGAGGCCAGCAGCTTCTGCGCCTGCAGGTAGCCGCGGTGGCTGGGGATCGACTCGGTGCCGGCGGGGCACGGCCAGTCGCCGCTCACCTTGTCCTCGTCCTTGCCCTGGAAGCAGGTGTAGTGGCGCCCGTGCAGCAGCAGCGCCAGCGGGCGCCTACCGGGCGCGCCCTTGGGGGCCACCACCACCGCCCGCATCTCCACCTTCTCCCGGAAGTCGGGCAGCTTCACGCCGGGCAGGTCGTACTCGCCGGTGACCGTCGCGTACGGACCCGGGCGGCCCGGGTCGACCGCGGCGGCCGGGCCCGGCGGCAGTTGCCGCGGGGGTGGGGCGCTGCGGTTGCGCAGCCGGGACTCGGGCGCCGCCGCGTCGAGCCGCCGGCCACCCGAGCGGACCTGCAGGCCGTCCAGGCCCGGGACGGCACCGACGTCGAGCGTGAACGTACGGTCGCCCCGGTGCGGCCGGGCCCGCCCCAGCAGCCGGTCGCCGGAGTAGAACTCGACGGCCGCGTCACCCATCGGCACCCGCCGAGGTGCCTGCCAGGTCAGCCTGCCGTCCTCGAAGGACCACCCGGACGGCAGGTGCGCCGCCGTGGGGGGCTCGGGTGGGTCCGCCCACGCCTGCGCCCCCGTGCCCAGCACCAGCACCGCCGCCAGCCCGGCGGTCACGATCGTTCTCCGCATTATCGCCTCTCTTCTATACACACGCCCTCGTGTGTAGTCGAGGCGGGCAAACCGGTCGACAGTCCTCTAACCACGCACGCCCCCGGCCGATAACCGGCCGGGGGCGCGCGACGATACGTGGCTTCAGTCGTTGGCGTGCAGGGCCGTGTTCAGCTCGATGCCGGTGCCCTTGCGGGGGCGGGCCTCCAGCGCACCCGACTGCGAGTTGCGCCAGAACAGCAGGTTGTCCAACCCGGACAGCTCCCGGGCCTTCACGATCCGGCCGTCGGGCAGCGCGATCTTCGACGCTGCGGTGATGTAGCAGCCCGCCTCGACCACGCAGTCGTCGCCCAGCGAGATGCCCACCCCGGCGTTCGCGCCGAGCAGGCTGCGCTCACCGATGCGGATCTTGTCCTTGCCGCCCCCGGACAGGGTGCCCATGATCGAGCTGCCGCCGCCGATGTCGGAGCCGTCGCCCACCACCACGCCCTGCACGATGCGGCCCTCGACCATCGAGGTGCCCAGCGTGCCCGCGTTGAAGTTCACGAACCCCTCGTGCATCACGGTCGTGCCCGACGCCAGGTGCGCGCCCAGGCGAACCCGGTCCGCGTCGGCGATGCGCACCCCGGAGGGCACCACGTAGTCGGTCATCCGGGGGAACTTGTCGACCCCGTACACCGACAGGTGGCGGCCCGCCGCGCGCTCGATGAGGCGCAGCTCCTCCACCCGGTCGGCCGGGCACGGCCCCGCCGAGGTCCAGGCCACGTTCGCCAGGGCGCCGAAGATGCCGTCCAGATTCTGCTCGTTGGGCCGCACCAGGCGGTGCGACAGCAGGTGCAACCTCAGGTACGCGTCGGAAGCTCCCTTGATCGGGTCGGCCAGCGAACCGACTGTGACCCGTACCTCAACGGTCGACACCCCCGGCAGCAACCGGGGGCCGGTCAGGCCCGCGGGCAGCGCGGGCGCGTTGGCGGGCTCGCCGCCCAGGCCGAGGAAGCCGGGCGGGAACCAGGTGTCCAGCACCTGGCCCTCGGCGGTGACGGTGGCGAGGCCGATGCCCCAGGCAGGCGAGGTGGAGATGTCCGTGTGCACGAGGCGCACCCTACTAAAGGCCGGCTCCGACCTGGCACGGCCCGGTGGATTCACCACCGGCCGGTATCGTGCCGCGTATGGCGAACCCGCTCAGCCCCGACGTCCTGGTCGACCCGGTCGTGCTCACCCGGGCCCTGGTCGACATCGAGTCGGTCTCCCGCAACGAGAAGGTCATCGCCGACTGTGTCGAGGAGGTGCTGCGGCAGGCGCCGCACCTGCACACCGAGCGGCACGGCCACACGTTGATGGCGCGCACCGACCTGGGCCGCAAGCGGCGGATCGTGCTGGCCGGGCACCTCGACACGGTCCCGCTCAACAACAACTTCCCGTCGACTGTGGTCGACGATCTCATCTACGGCTGCGGCACCTCGGACATGAAGTCCGGCGTCGCGCTGGCCCTGCACCTGGCCGCCACCCTGCCCGACCCCTGCTACGACATCACCTACCTCTTCTACGAGGCCGAGGAGATCGAGGCGAGGTACAACGGCCTCAACCTGGTCTCCGAGGCCCACCCGGAGTGGCTGGCCGCGGACTTCGCGGTGCTGCTGGAACCGACGTACGGGGTGGTGGAGGCCGGGTGCCAGGGCACCCTGCGGGCGCGGATCCGGACCACGGGGCGGCGGGCGCACACCGCGCGCTCCTGGCGGGGGGTCAACGCGATCCACGCGGCGGGCGAGGTGCTGCGGCGGCTCGAGGACTATCGCCCGCGCACGGTCACCATCGATGGATGTACGTACCGTGAAGGGCTGAACGCCGTCCGGATCGCGGGCGGCGTGGCGGGCAACGTGGTTCCCGACGAGTGCAGCGTCGAGGTCAACCTGCGCTTCGCGCCCGACCGTACGGAAAAGCAGGCTCTGGAACACATACACGAGGTGTTCGAGGGCTACGACGTCGAGCAGACCGACTCGGCCCCGGGCGCGCTGCCCGGCCTGGCCGCCGCACCGGCCCGCGAGTTCCTGGCCGCGGTCGGCGCCGAACCGGCCGCCAAGCTGGGCTGGACGGACGTGGCCCGCTTCGCCGCCCTCGGGGTGCCCGCGCTCAACTACGGGCCGGGTGATCCGCTGCTGGCCCACGCGCCGGACGAGCACGTGGAGATCGGCAAGATCCGCGACGGCGCGGCGACCCTGCACCGCTGGCTCGCCCCCCGGTAGGCGGCTGGCCCCGGACACAGGCCGGCCCGCTGGTCGGTGTCAGGGGCGCGGGATGCGCACCCGGCCGATCGCGCGCTGCGGAATCTCCAACGTGGCGTCCGGGTCGACCGCGACGGTCCCCGGCCGCTGCGCGAACGCCATCCGCCGTTCCTCGACCACCAGGCGGATGCGCCGCTGCATGCGGCGCTGCATCTTCGCGCGCTCGTAACGGATCACGGTGGCTCCCTCTGCCCGGATGCCCGACCGCGGTCGGGGCGCCGTGGCTGCCGTGGGGTTCGTGACTGTACAGACGCCGCAGAGCTACCGTCCGTTGCTTCAATCTGGCAAAAAGCCTTCGGCGCCGCAATCGTCTTGTCGAAACCCGCCCGGTTATTCACCGGTCCTGACCGTCCGAACTACGGTGGGTGCCATGACGGACAGCACAGACGGGCGGCGGGGGACGCCTCCGGAGCGTCACCGGGGTGCCGTGACACTGCGGCGCGAGTCGATCCCCCCGAGCACCGCCGACGAGAAACTGCTCGACTCGCACCACCGCAGCGAATGGAAGACCAAGGACGCCTGGCGCGCGCTGCGCATCCTGTCCGAGTTCGTCGAGGGCTTCGACACCCTGGCCGACCTGCCCCCGGCCGTGAGCGTCTTCGGCTCCGCCCGCAGCAAACCCGACAGCCCCGAATGCGAGCTCGCCGCCGATCTGGGCGCGGCCCTCGCCGAGGCCGGGTACGCGGTGATCACCGGTGGCGGCCCCGGCGTGATGGAGGCCGCGAACCGGGGCGCCACCGAGGCCGGCGGGATGTCCGTGGGCCTGGGCATCGAACTGCCCTTCGAGCAGGGCCTCAACGACTGGGTCGACATCGGCATCGACTTCCGCTACTTCTTCGTCCGCAAGACCATGTTCGTCAAGTACGCCCAGGCGTTCGTCGTGCTGCCCGGCGGCTTCGGCACGCTCGACGAGCTGTTCGAGGCCATCACGCTGGTGCAGACCAAGAAGGTGACCCGGTTCCCGGTCATCCTCATGGGCCGCGACTACTGGAGCGGGCTGATCGACTGGCTGCGCGCCGGGCCGCAGGCAGACGGCAAACTCGGCCCGCACGACCTGGACCTGCTGCAGGTCACCGACGACGTCGACGAGGCGGTCCAGTTCATCGTGGAAGCCGACGCCGCGCTGTCCGGAACCCAGTGACGTGGCCGCCATCTGCGTCTTCTGTGCCTCCTCGACCAGCCTCGACCAGCGCTGGCTCGACCTCGCCCGCGACACCGGCCGGGAACTCGCCCGCCGTGGCCACGGCCTGGTCTCCGGCGGCGGCTGCGTCGGCATGATGGGCGCCGTCGCCGACGGGGCCCGCGACGGCGGGGCGCACACCCTCGGCGTGATCCCGCAGGCCCTGATGGACCGCGAGGTGGCCGACGTCGCCGCCGACGAGCTGATCGTCACCGGCGACATGGGCGCCCGGAAGAACCTGATGATCGAACGGTCGGACGCGTTCCTCACCCTGCCCGGCGGCCTCGGCACCCTCGACGAACTCTTCGAGGTCTGGACGACGGCCACCCTCGGCCTGCACCGCAAACCGATCGTGCTGCTCGACCCGGAGGGCTTCTACGAGGGCCTGATGAACTGGCTGGCCGGGCTCGCCGGAACGGAGTTCATGCGCTGGGCCGCCCTGAAACAGATCACGGTGGCCGACTCTATCCCCGCCGCCCTCGACGCGATCGAGGCGGCCATCGCCTGAACGGTCGGGCTGACCGGGGGCGGCGTCGTACCCGCGTGGTCTCATTGACGCCGTGAGCACCCAGGCGTCGGTCCCGGGCGCCGCCGTCCGCGCCCGCGTCGGTGGTGGCGCGGTGCGCCGCCCTGCGTACCGGCTGGTCCGGCGTCCCGCCGTGGCGCCGGCGCCGCTGCGGGACGACCCGTCGCAGGGGCGGATCGTCGCGCACACCAGCGGGCCGCTGCTCGTCGTCGGCGGCCCCGGGACGGGCAAGACCACGGCGCTGGTGGAGGCCGTCGCGGCCCGCGTCGCCGAGGGCGTCGAC
Organism: Krasilnikovia cinnamomea; assembly: GCF_004217545.1. Taxonomy (NCBI): domain Bacteria; kingdom Bacillati; phylum Actinomycetota; class Actinomycetes; order Micromonosporales; family Micromonosporaceae; genus Krasilnikovia; species Krasilnikovia cinnamomea. The sequence continues at coordinate 2,090,037 of NZ_SHKY01000001.1, read as the reverse complement.
CCCGAGCGGATCCTCGTACTCACCTTCGGTCGGCGCGCCTCGGCGGCGCTGCGCGACCGCATCGAGGCGCGCATCGCGCGGGTGCCCGGGCGCATCCTGCACGAGCCGCTGGTGCGCACCTTCCACGCGTACGCGTTCGGCCTGCTCCGCCGCGCCGCCGCCGAACGCGGCGAACCCTCACCCCGGCTGCTCACCGGCCCCGAGCAGGACCTCATCATCCGTGAGCTGCTGGCCGCCGTGGGTGACGAGGAGGCGCCCGACGACGTGCGCTGGCCGCCCGCGCTGCGGCCCGCGCTGCCCACCCGGGCGTTCGCCCAGCAACTGCGCGACCTCATGCAGCGCGCCGCCGAGCGGGGCGTCGGCCCGGTCGAGCTGGCCCGGCTCGGCGAACGCCTGGGGCGCGACGACTGGCCCGCCGCCGCCCGCTTCCTGCGGCAGTACGTGGCCGTGCTCGCGTTGCGCGACGTCACCACGCGCGGCTCGACCGCGTACGACCCGGCCGAGCTGGTCCGCGCCGCGTCCGGGCTGCTGGCCGACGACCCGGCCCTGCTGGCCACCGAGCGCCGCCGCCTCGCGTACGTGTACGTCGACGAGCTCGCCGAGACCGACCCCGCCCAGATCGAGCTGCTGGCCCAGGTCGCGGGCGGCGGCAAGCCGCTGGTCGCGTTCGGCGACCCCGACTCCTCGGTGTACGGCTTCCGGGGCGCCGACCCCGGCGTCGTGGCCGCCTTCCCGGACCGGTTCGTGAGCGCCGCGGGCGCCGCCGCCGGGACCGTCACGTTGCACACCAGCTACCGGGCGGCCCCCGAACTGCTGACGGCCACCGGCCGGGTGGCGCGCCGGATGCGCGGGCCGATCCGCCACCGCCCGCTGTTCCCGCCCACCGGCGACGAGGCGGAGACGGCCGGTACCGGGCCGGAGCCGGGGGCGGTGGTGCGGACGTTCCGGTCGCCGACCGCCGAGAGCGCGTACGTCGCCCACGTGCTGCGCGAGGCGCACCTGCTGCACGGCGTCCCGTGGTCGCGGATGGCCGTACTGTTGCGCTCCACGTCGCTGCAACTGCCCCCGCTGCAACGCGCCCTCGCCGCGGCGGGGGTGCCGACCGTGACCCACGCCGAGGATCTGCCGCTGCACCTGCAGCCCGCGGTCGCCCCGTTCCTGCTGCTGCTGCGCTGCGCGCTGGAGCCCGCCGCCCTGGACGAGGAGGCCGCGGTCGCGCTGCTGCACTCGCCGCTGGGCGGGGCCGATCCGCTGGCCGAACGCCGGCTCCGCCAGGGGCTGCGGGCGCTGGCCCTGGCCGCGGGCGACCGGCGACCCTCGGGCGACCTGCTGCTGGACGCCGTACGCGATCCGGCGGCCCTGGACGTGGTCGACCGGCGCTGGGCCGTTCCGGCGCAGAACGTCGCCCGGCTGCTGGCCACCGCCCGGGAGGCCGCCGCGGCGCCCGGCGCGAGCGCGGAGCAGGTGTTGTGGTCGGTGTGGCAGGCCAGCGGCCTGGCCGAACGCTGGTCCGCGCTGAGCGCCCGCACGGCACCCCCCGCGCCGGAAGGGGCCGCGGCCGCGTGGGGCGGGGAGGGGGAGCAGGCGCGGCAGTGGCGTGCGGCGGCCGCCGACCGGGATCTCGACGCGATGGTCGTGCTGTTCGACGCGGCCGCCCGGTTCTCCGACCGGCTGCCCGGCGCCCGCACCGAGATCTTCCTCGACCACGTGCTCGGCCAGGAGCTGCCGGCCGACTCGATCGCGCCCAGCGGCGACCGTGGCGACGCGGTACGCCTGCTCACCGCGCATGCGGCCAAGGGCCTGGAGTGGGACGTGGTCGTCCTGGCCGGTGTGCAGGAGGGCATCTGGCCCGATCTGCGGCTGCGCGGCAGCCTGCTCGGCTCGGAGCGGTTCGTCGACGTCCTCGCGGGGCGGGCGGTCGCCGGTGCCGCCGCCGTGGCGGGCCAGACCTCGGCGCTGCTGGACGAGGAACGGCGACTGTTCTATGTGGCCGCCACCCGGGCGCGGCGGCGGCTCGTGGTGACCGCCGTGGCGTCCGCCGGTGTGGGCGGCTCCGACGGGGAGGAACAGCCCAGCCGCTTCCTGTCCGAGCTGGCGCTGCCCGACGACCGTGGCGACGCCGCCCCGCCTCCCCCCGACACCCCGCCGCCCCCACCCGACATCTCGTCGCCCCCACCCGACACCCTGTCTCGCCCCGACATCCCGGCGCGCTCGACCGGCCCCGCTGGGTCCGCCGGATCTTGGTCAGTTTCGGCCCCCGGAGGGGCTGTTTCCGACCAAGATCCAGCGTTCACGCGCGCTGACGGGGACGGCGAGGTGGTGCCGATGGGGCGGGCGCCGCGGGCGCTCACCCTGGCGGCGCTGGTGGCGGAGCTGCGTACCGTCGTCGTGGCGGCCGGGTCGACCCCGGCCCGGCGGCAGGCCGCGGCCGCCGAGTTGGCGCGCCTGGCCCGCGCCGGAGTGCCCGGCGCGCATCCCGACCAGTGGTGGGGGCTGCGTCCGCTCTCGGACGACCGGCCGCTGGTCGACGAGGGCCGCCCGGTGAAGGTCACGCCGTCCGCGATGGACAGCGCGCTGCGGTGCAGCCTGCGCTGGCTGCTGGAACGCCACGGCGGTGCGGCGCCGCCCGGTCCGGCCCAAGGGGTCGGCAACCTGGTGCACGCGGCCGCGATGCTGGCCGAGGACGCCAACGCGGAGCGGGAGAAACTCGTCGAGTACGTCGCCGCGCGCTTCGACGCGATCGAGTTGGCCGCGCGCTGGCTGGCCGGTCCGGAACAGGAACGCGCGCAGGCCATGGTCGACAAGCTGCTGCGCTGGCTGGCCCGCAACCCGCGCCGCCTGCTGGCGATCGAGCACGAGTTCACGGTCCGGCTGGACGACCCGACCCGGCCGATCCAGCTCACCGGGCGAGTGGACCGGCTGGAGGTCGACGAGCGCGGCCGGCTGGTGGTGATCGACCTCAAGACGGGCAAGTCGACCGCGGTCACGGCGTCCGACGTGGACGAGCACGCGCAGCTCGCCGGGTACCAGGCGGCGGTGGACGCGGGGGCGTTCGCCGACTACGGGTCCGAGAGCGGCGGGGCGGCGCTGGTGCAGCTCGGCCCCGGCAAGGAGGCCCGCGAGCAGATGCAGGCCCCGCTGGCGGAGGCCGAGGACCCGGACTGGGCATACGCGATGGTCCGGCGTACCGCGGACACGATGGCAGCGGCGACGTTCTCCGCCGTGGTCAACGCGAAGTGCCGGGTGTGCCCGGTGCGCACCGCCTGCCCCGTCTCCGGCAAGGGACGCCAGGTGGTGGAGCCCCCGCCGGAGGCGGCGACGTGACGCGGCCGCGCCAATCGTCGGCCCGGCCGGGGCGGGAACCGGGCCTGCTCCCCGAGGTGCCGCCCCGGCGGCCGCGGCAGGCCGACTCCGGTCCCCGGTTCACGCCGCTGGAACTCGCCCGGCTGCTGCGGCTGCACCCGCCCACCCCCGAGCAGGCCGAGATCATCGCGGCGCCCGTCGAACCGGTGCTGGTGGTCGCGGGCGCCGGATCCGGCAAGACCGAGACGATGGCGTCGCGGGTGGTCTGGCTCGTCGCCAACTCGTACGCCCACCCGGACGAGATCCTCGGCCTGACCTTCACCCGCAAGGCGGCCGGGGAGCTGGCGCACCGCATCCGTACCCGGCTCGGGCAACTGGTGCGGCGGCTCGGCCGCGACGAGGCGTTCACGGGCGAGGCGACCGTCGCGACGTACCACTCGTACGCGGCGCGGGTGGTCACCGAGCATGGCCTGCGCGCCGGGTACGAGCCGTCGGCGCGGCTGCTCACCGAGGCCGCCCGCTGGCAGATCGTCGACTCGCTGGTGCGCACGTACACCGGGGAGATGACCGGGCTCAACCGGGCGCCGGGCACGGTGACCGACGATGTGCTCGCGCTCGCCGGGGAACTGGCCGAACACCTGGTCACCGCCGACGAGCTGGAGGAGTGGACGCAGGGGTTCGTCGCCGAGGTGCAGGGGCTGCCCGGGCGGGTCTACCGGGACGTGGCGGAGATGCTGCAGCGGCAGGGGCAGCGACTCACGCTGCTGCCGCTGGTCCGGGCGTACGAGCAGCGCAAGCTGGACCTCGCGGCGTTGGACTTCGGTGACCAGATGGCCCGCGCCGCGCGGGTCGCCCGCGACCATCCCGAGGTGGGCGAGATCGAGCGCGGCCGGTACCGGATCGTCCTGCTCGACGAGTACCAGGACACCAGCCACGCCCAGGTGGTGATGCTGAACGCGCTGTTCGGCGGCGGCCACCCGGTCACCGCGGTCGGCGACCCCTGCCAGTCCATCTACGGCTGGCGGGGCGCGTCCGCGGGCACCCTGGACCGTTTCCCCACCGAGTTCACCGGGCCCGGCGGACGGCCCGCCGGGGTGCTCAACCTGACCCGCAGCTTCCGCAACCGGCCGGAGATCCTGCGGGTGGCCAACGCCCTGTCCACGCCGCTACGGGCGGCGGGCGCGCGCGTCGCCGAGCTGGTTCCGGCGCCCCGGGTGGCCGCGCGGGTCGGCGGCCGTACCGTGGCCTGCGCGCTGCTGCCCACGTACGCCGACGAGGCCGCCTGGATCGCCGACGGTGTGCTGGCCGCGTGGCGTGCCGCGGCCGGGATGCCGGAGTCGCACGCGGCCGAGATCCCCCTCGAACGGCGCCCGACCAGCGCGGTGCTGGTGCGCGTGCGCAGCCAGATCCCCGTCATCGAGGAGGCGTTGCGCGCCCGTGGGCTGCCGGTCGACGTGGTCGGCCTCGGTGGCCTGCTGGACACCCCCGAGGTACGCGACGTGGTCTGCACGCTGCGGGTGCTGGCCGACCCGACGGACGGCGCCTCGCTGCTGCGCCTGCTCACCGGCGCGCGGTGGCGGATCGGGCCGCGTGACCTCGTGGCCCTGCACCGGCGCTCGCGGGCGATCGCCGCCGCCCGGGCCACGGCCGCGACGGGACCGCGCCCGGACGGGGAGCGGCCCGAGGACGTGGTGGCCGACCGGCTCGACGACGCCACCCTGGTCGAGGCGATGGCGGATCTGGGCGCGCCGGAACAGTACTCGCCGGACGGGTACGCCCGGCTGCGCGCGTACAGCTGGGAGCTCAGCGAGCTGCGGCACCGCCTCGACCAGCCCCTGCCCGACCTGGTCGCCGACATCGAACGGACCATCGGGCTGGACGTGGAGGTCGCCGTGCGCGGCTGGGCGGCGGGGGACGCCGGGCTGGCTCGCGGGCACCTCGACGCGCTCGGCGACGTGGCCGCCCGGTACGCCGCGGAGACCGACGGCGGCACGATCGCCGGGTTCCTGGCGTTCCTGGCCGCGGCCGAGGAGGAGGAGCGCGGGCTGACCCCGGGCCAGGTCGACGTGGTCGAGGGCGCGGTACAGATCCTCACCGCCCACGCCGCGAAGGGACTGGAGTGGGACGTCGTCGCCGTCGCCGGGCTGACCAAGGAGACCTGGCCCGGCACGATCCGTGGCTCCGACCACTACCTGCGCGGCATCGGGGTGCTGCCGTTCCCGCTGCGCGGCGACGCCGACGGCCTGCCGCGGCTGGACCTGGCGGCGGCGGGTGATCAGAAGGAGGCGATGGCGGCGCTGACCGAGTTCGGCCGGTCCTGGCGCGAGCACGACGAGCGGGAGGAGCGCAGGCTCGCGTACGTGGCGATCACCCGGCCCCGCCGCCTGCTGCTCTGTTCCGGCTTCTGGTGGGGTGACGGGGTGAAACGGCCGCGTGGCCCGTCGGTGTTCCTGGAGGAGATTCGGGACGCCTGCGAGAGCGGCGCCGGGGTGGTCGACGCCTGGGCGCCGCAGCCGGTCGGCGACGCGGAGAATCCGCAGGGGCGGCTCGTCGCCACGGCCGAGTGGCCCGCCGACCCGCTGGGTGCCCGGCGGCCCGCGATGGCAGCGGCGGCCGACCTGATCCGCCGCCTCATCGCCGACCCGGGTTCATCGCCCCGGCCGGAGTTCGCCGGTCCGGGTTCATCGCCCGGGACGGAGTTCGCGGGGCCGGAGCCAGCGGCGGTGACGGCGCAGGCGGATCGCGTGGACGGGCCCGAGACGGAACCGGCGGATCCGGAGGTCGCGCGGTGGCGGCGCGAGGCGGATCTGCTGCTGGCCGAGCAGGCGGCCCAGGAGCACCGGGAGGGCCCGCTTGAAGTCGCCGTGCCGACCCATTTGTCGGTTTCCCAGCTGGTCGTGCTGCGCCGGGACCCGCAGGCGCTCGCCCGTTCACTGCGCCGCCCGATGCCGCAGCGCCCCACCCCCTACGCGCGCCGCGGTACGGCGTTCCACGCCTGGTTGGAGCAGCGGTTCGGTTCCGTGCGGCTGCTCGAGGTCGACGAGCTGCCGGGCGCGGCCGACGACGACGCGGCGGCCGACGAGGAACTGGCCGCGCTGCAGGCGGCGTTCCTGGCCTCGGAGTGGGCACTCCGTACTCCGGTCGAGGTGGAGGTGCCGTTCGCCACGACGGTCTCGGGAGTAGTGGTCCGGGGCCGGATGGACGCCGTGTTCGCCGATCCGGGTGGCCGCTACGACGTGATCGACTGGAAGACCGGGCGGCCCCCGTCCCCCCCGGGAGCCGCGGCTGCGGCGGTGCAGCTGGCCGCGTACCGCATCGCCTGGGCGGCGCTGGCCGGGGTGCCGGTGTCGCGGGTCCGGGCGGGCTTCCACTACGTCCGCGACGGGGTGACCGCGCGCCCGGCCGATCTACCCGACGCCACGGCCCTCGCCGCGCTGATCGGCGACCTCCCCGAGGCCGGAACCTGAGTGGTGGGCTCTCGGCCTGTTACCGCAGCGGTATGCGCTGGCGGGAGGTGGCCGCTCAGCTGGGTTTGGGGGCGTCGCGGTAGCGGCGGGTGCCTTGGTGGGGTGGTGGGTTGTTGATGACGCGGTCGCGGCCGGCGTGTTTGGCGGCGTAGAGGTTGCGGTCGGCGTCGGCGAGCATGCCGGCCTGGGTGGGATCCGGTGCGGTGGCCGTCGTGGTCGAGCCCATGCTGACGGTGACGGGTAGGTCTCCGGTGATGGGTTGCCAGTGGTGGTTGCGGATGGCCAGGCGCAGGGTGTCGAGGTGGGCCGCCGCGGCGGCAGGGTTCGCGTCGGGAAGGACGAGCAGGAATTCCTCGCCGCCCATGCGGGCGATGAAACCGACGTCGGTGATCTCGGCGAGTGCGTCGCGCAGGATGGTGGCCACGGTCGTGAGTACCTGGTCGCCGGCGTCGTGCGAGAGGGTGTCGTTGATGCGTTTGAAGTGGTCCAGGTCGGCCAGGGCGACGGTCAGGTTCGCCCCGCGGGTGCGGGCCTCGTTGATCATGCCGGGCAGGTGTTCATCGACGTAGCGGCGGTTGCGCAGCCCGGTGAGGGGATCGGTGCGGGCCTGGTCGCGGAACTGGGCGGCCTGGGTGCGTGCCTCGGCGGTTTCGAACATGGCCTGGCGGGTGCGGGCCTGGGCTTCCTGTTGGGCGCAGCGCAGCTTGTCCGAAGCGTCGAGGAAGTCTTTGAGGACGTCGTAGGCGCGGACGTGGTCGCCCGTGGCGGCGTGCAGTTCGGCCTGCTCGCGCAGGATCTGGGCGGCGAGGTCGGCGAGGTCGTGTTCGGCGCAGATGGTGCTGCTGCGGTTCAGGCTCTGCTGAGCCAGGCGCGTCTTGCCTAGGTGCCGTTGCGCCTTGGCGAGGGTGAGCAGGAACGCCGCGTGCCCGTAATGATCAGCGGTGCCGGATTCTTCGTGTAACTGAAGGCAGCTCTGCATCGTCTGTTCGGCATCGGCGTACCGGCCGAGGGCGATCTGCACCGCGGCGAGGGTGTCGATTTCCTCCAGGTGCAGCATGGCCAGGTCGAACGCGATGCCCGCAGGGGTGACGGCGGCCATCAGCCGCTCCAGGGTCTCCGATGCCCCCTGCGGGTTTCCGGCCTCGAGCTCGGTGTACGCGCGGTCGTTGAGCGCCATCCGGAGCCAGCTCAGATCACCCATGTCGGTGGCGAACTGCTCGGCCTGCTGGACCCGCTGCAGGGATTCGGCGTGGGAGCCGACGGCGGCCAGGGCCGCTCCGAACCGCAGCAGGCACCCCACCCGGATACCTGGCGGGGTGTCGTCGGTGAGCAGCTCCGCCGCGCTGACGGCGTGCGTGAGCATGGTCGGCGCGTCGCCGAGCTCGGTATGCAGCGTGCCGAGCACGGAATGACTGCGGATCAGCAGTTGTCGGCGATCGTTCTCCACCGCCCACTGATGGACTTCCTGAGCGGTCCGGGCCATCTCGGCCAGGTCGCCGTTCAGCCGCCCGCGCAGATACGCGGCAAGGAGGCGGGCACGCTGCCACAACTCGATGTCGCCGAGCTCGGCGGCCTCCCGTGCGATCTCGGTGGGACGAGCCCTCCGCGCGACTTCCAGCTCGTGGAACGGCACGGTCTCCATGGCGATCAGTTCGGTGAGCAGCTGTTGCGCCCGCTCGCCGGCCGAGGTCTGTACCTCGCCGGGGGTCAGCATGTCACCGCTCACATCTGTTAGATATCGGCTGTCGCGCCCTGTCGCTGAATGCTGTGGCCGACTCGCCAGCACCCAGATTCTGTCGCTGCTGGGCTGCCAGAAGGCAGGAGATTCGGCCCCTCCGGCCCGGCGCGGCGGCTTGCCCGGCGGCCATTTCGAGTTCTTGGGCAAGTCGCTCGGAGATCGCCATCTGGCCGCCGTAGCCGTGCTAGGCTGCGAGCGTTGTCAGTTTTGGTTTGCCAGGTACTCAGGAGCGCCTGTGGGGTCCTGCCCCAGGCGCTCTTTGTCGTAACCCGGGTTTCTCCGGTACGGGCGATCAGCACGACGACACGAGATCCGCAGGACGCGGTTCTTACTACTTCGCTCCCGTCCAGCCTGGCGCGGAGCGATCGACCGTCGAGGAGACGAAAATGGTTACCGGCGTTGTGAAGTGGTTCAACGCGGACAAGGGCTTCGGGTTCATCACCCCGGACGACGGCGGCGCTGACGTCTTCGCCCACTTCTCCGCAATCCAGACCTCGGGGTACCGCACCCTGGACGAGAACCAGCGGGTCGAGTTCGAGGTGACCCAGGGCCAGAAGGGCCCGCAGGCCGCCAACATCCGGCCGCTCTGATCTCAGATTCGCGCTGACGCACCGGCGTCGGTCCTCCGGGCCGGCGCCGGTGCCGTCAGAGTCCTGGCCGTGGTGACACCAGACCGGCCAGGCTGATGGAAGAAGCACTCGGCGCCCACCGCCGCCCGGGAGGCGGTGGGCGCGATCGCCTCAGTGGGTGGGTGCGTGCGGCGGCTGCGGGGCGGTGCCGCCCAGGTGGGCGGGCTGCCACCAGGTGTCGTCGGGGCCGGAGGGCTGCTCCGGGTACGCCCGCTGCACCTTGTCCAGCAGCGCCCCGAGGCGGGTTCGCAGCTCGGCCGTGGTCGCCTCGGTGTCCGGGCGGGTGGGCACCGGCTCACCGACCGCGATGAGTACGGGCACGTGCCGCTTGGTGAGCTGGCGCGGTCGACCCTTCGTCCACAGCCGGTGCGGGCCCCACACCGCCATCGGAACCAGCGGCACCCCGGCGTCGTGGGCCAGCCGGGCCGCGCCGGACTTCAACTGCTTGACCGTGAAAGACTCGCTGATGGTCGCTTCCGGGAACACCCCGATCACCTCCCCGGACGCCAGGGCCCGGGTCGCCTCCTTGAACGCCCCGCCGCCCGCGCCGCGATCGACCGGGATGTGGTGCATGCCGCGCATGAGCGGCCCGCTGATCTTGTGGTCGAAGACGGACTTCTTCGCCATGAACCGCACCAGCCGCTTGGACGGTTGCGCGGCCAGCCCGCAGAAGATGAAGTCCAGATAGCTGACGTGGGCGCTGGCCAGGACCGCCCCGCCGGTCGCCGGGACGTGGTGCGCGCCCTCGACGACGATCCGCAGATCCAACGCGCGGAACATCGCCCTCGCGAGCCCGATGATCGGGGGGTACACGATCTCCATGTCGCAACCGTAGCGGCGCCGCCCGAACCTTTGCATGGAACGTGCAACCCGACGGACCGTACTCGCGTCTTATGGACGACAGGTCTTGTCGGGGAGGCGAGGGATGGACCGCAGGTACACCCGCGCGGCGCGCAGCGAGTTCGCGCTCGTGTTCTACCTGGCCGCGGCGGGTATCGCCGTGGTACTCGTGGTGGCGTTCGCGCCCTGGTACGACCCGGTGGTGACCGGCGCCCTCACCCCGTGACCTCGCTGACGCCGTGACCCACCCGTACCTCAAGTGGTGTTCACTGGAATTCATGTCGGACCCCGTCGCGCCCCGCCCGACCGGCTCCTGGGGCTCCGGCATGGTCACCGCGATCGGCGTGCCCCCACCCAAGCCCCCGCCACCGGGCGCCCCGCCCACCGGGCCCGGGCCGGACGGCCCGCGCCGCCGGCGGCGGCAGCTGATGCTGTTCGGCGGCCTCGCCGCCGCGATCCTCGCGGTCGGCCTGACCGTCATCCTGGTGCTGGCGCTGTCCGGCGGCGGCGACTCGCTCGGGCGCCGGGCCGACAAGCCCACCGACGTACGTCCCCCGCTGGCCCAGGCATGCCCCGCGCCGACCGTGGTGCCGAGCGAGGCACCGACACCGCCCGCGGCCCCGCCGGTGCCGGGCCCGCGCACCGTCGACGACCACGCGGGCATCTCGTACCGGGCGTACGGGGCGCCGTGGCAGCGGTGGGACGAGGTGTGGCGGGCCGGGACGCTGCGCGTGCAGTACCGGGTGGGGCAGCACTTCATCACGGAGAACTACCCGGGCGGGCAGTACCACGCCTCGATCCTGTCGGCGGCGGTGCCGGCCGCGGACAACGACGCGGTGACGCTGGACCTGCAGTGCGTGGGCCGCCAGGTGGTGTCGGACGTACGCGCCGAGTACTACCCGCAGCCCAACACGTTGGACCGGCTGCGCGACGAGCTCACCACCCTGGGCGGGCGGCCCGCCTGGGTCAGCGAGTTCCGGCTGCACTTCCAGGAGCCCGGCCTGTCGGCCACCGACGAGCTGTCGGCGGTCGCGGTGATCGACGTGGGCCGCCCCGCCGCCGCGGTGCTGTACGTGTCCATTCCCGGCACCCACCGGCAGTTCGACCACGTGGTCGACGAAGTGCTCGCGTCGGTGCGCCCGGTGTGACCGCACCCGGTGACCCGCGCGCTACTGTCACTTCGTGGCCCGCACACTGAAGATCCCCGCGACGAAGTATCCGATCGAACGGCTCACTCTCGACAACGGTCTGCGGGTGGTCCTCGCGCCGGACCGCAGCGCGCCCGTCGTCGGCGTCGCGGTCGTGTACGACGTGGGCATCCGCTCGGAACCGCAGGGCCGTACCGGCTTCGCCCACCTCTTCGAGCACCTCATGTTCCAGGGCTCGGAAAACCTGGAGAAGCTCGCCCACTTCCGGCACGTCCAGGGCGCCGGCGGCAGCTTCAACGGCTCCACCCACCTGGACTACACCGACTACTTCGAGGTGCTGCCGGCGGGCGCGCTGGAACGGGCGTTGTTCCTGGAAGCCGACCGGATGCGCGGGCCCCGGCTCACCGAGGAGAATCTGCGCAACCAGGTGGACGTGGTCAAAGAGGAGATCCGGGTCAACGTCCTCAACCGACCGTACGGCGGTTTCCCCTGGCTGAAGCTGCCCCCGGTGATGTTCTCCACCTTCCCGAACGAGCACGACGGGTACGGCTCGTTCGAGGACCTGGAGAGCGCCACGGTCGCCGACGCGCAGGAGTTCTTCCAGCGCTACTACGCCTGCGGCAACGCGGTGCTCTCGGTCGCCGGTGACTTCGACGTGGCCAAGGCGACCGCAATGATCGAACGGCACTTCGGCGACGTACCGGCCCGCCCGGCGCCGCCGCGCCCCGACTTCGACGAGCCCGACCTGTCCGGCGAGCGCCGCGAGGCGTACACGGACCGGCTGGCGCCGCTGCCCGCGGTGGCCAGCGGCTGGCGGGTGCCCGACCCGATCGGCGACTTCGCCGCCTACCTGCCGTACGTGGTGCTGGCCGAGGTGCTCACCGACGGCGACGCGTCGCGGCTGGTGGAGCGGCTGGTGCAGCGCGACCGGACGGCCACGAACGTGGGCGGCTACATCGGCTTCATGGGCGATGAGTACCAGGTGCGCAACCCGACCGCCATGCTGCTGCAGGCGCACCTGCCTCCGGGCGGGGACGCCGACAAGGTGCTGCGCACGGTCGACGAGGAGCTGGACCGGCTGGCGTCCGAGGGGCTGCGGCCCGGCGAGCTGGCCCGTACCCAGGCCCGGATGGCCACCCACCTGCTGCGCGACACCGACGCGGTGCTGGGCCGGGCGCTGCCGATGGCCGTGCTGGAACAGCAGCGCGGCCGCCCGGAACTGCTCAACGAGCTGCCCCGCCTGGTCGGGCAGGTCACCGAGGCGCAGGTCGTCGCGGCCGCCGCCACCCTGCGGCCGGAGCGCCGCGCCACCGTCGAGGTCGTACCGGGAGCCGCCCAGTGAGCGCGAAGACGTTGCCCGACCTGATGCCGGACGCCCAGCTCAAGCTGCCCCGGCAGGCCGAGCGGACGCTGGACAACGGGCTCACGGTGATCGCCATCCGGCGTGCCGCGGTGCCGCTGGTGGAGGTGCGCCTGCGGGTGCCGTTCGGGCGGGCGCCGCTGGCCCGGGCGACCCTGCTGTCGCAGGCGCTGTTCACCGGCACGGGCACGATGTCCAGCGTCGAGATCGCCGCCGAGCTGCAGGCCGTCGGTGGTGGACTGGCGGCAGGGCTGGATCCGGACCGCCTGCTGGTCACCGGCAACGCGCTGGCCGGGGGCCTGGAGCGCACCCTGGAGATCCTGGCGGGAGTGCTGACCGACCCGGCGTACCCGGCGGAGGAGGTGGCGACCGAGCGGGAACGGCTGGTCGACCACATCCAGGTGGCCCAGAGCCAGCCCGCCCACCTGGCCCGCACGGCGCTGCTCAAGCGCATGTACGGCCGCCACCCGTACGCGGTGCAGACGCCCGAGCCGGAGCAGGTGCGCGGGGTGCGCCCGGCGCAGCTGCGCGCCCTGCACGCCGACCGGGTGCGCCCGGACGGCGCCACGCTGGTGCTGGTCGGCGACCTCAATCCGGAGAAGGCGATCGACGCCGCCGAGAAGGCGCTGGGCGGCTGGATCGGCCCCGGCCGCGACGGCACGATCGCGGCGGTCCCGCCGCTCGAACCGGGCCCGCTGTTGCTGGCGGACCGGCCGGGCTCGGTGCAGTCCTCGCTGCGGATGGCGCTGCCCGCGGTGCCGCGTACCCACCCGGACAGCGCGCCGCTGCAGCTGGCCAACCTGGTCTTCGGCGGCTACTTCTCCTCGCGGTGGGTGGAGAACATCCGCGAGGACAAGGGCTACACGTACGGGCCGCACACCTCGATCGAGCACTTCGTCGCCGGTTCCGCGCTGATCGTGGCGGCCGAGGTGGCCACCGAGGTGACCGGCCCCGCCCTGCTGGAGACCCTGTACGAGCTGGGCCGCATCGCCAGCCTCCCGCCGGGCGAGGAGGAGCTGGAGCAGGCCCGCCGGTACGCCCTGGGCACGCTGCGCCTCGGCATGTCCACCCAGGCCGGACTTGCGGGCCTGGCCAGCATGTACGCGAGTTTCGGCCTGCGCCTGGACTACCTGCGTGAACACTCGGCGGCGCTGGCCGCGGCGACCCGCGAGCAGGTGGCCGAGGTGGCCTCCCGCTACCTGGCCCCGTCGCTGGCCGTGACGGTGGTGCTGGGCGACGCGGACAAGGTGGCGGCGCCGCTGGCCGCGCTGACCCCGGTGGAACGCAGCGACGCATGAGCGGCAGCACCTCCACCGACGGCGCGCAGCCCGACGTCGGCGAGCAGCCCGGCGCGGAGGGGCCGCCGCTGGCCCGTACGTTGCTGGACCGGGCCGCGCACCGGCGCCAGGACGCCGACTGGCTGGCCGAGGCGTGGCAGCGGGGCAGGGTGCTCGTGATCGACATCGCCAACGGCGGCCGCGCCCCGGTGCGGGAGGCGGGCGGCGGCGCCGAGCTGGTGCTGCTCGACCCCGCGCACGCGCCGGACGGCGAGCGGATGTTTCTCGGCGTCGACCCGGACGGCACCCCGGTGTTCATGATCGACGCGGCGTTGCCCGAGCTGCCCGGCACGCGTCCCGCGACCCTGCGCGACATCGGGCACCTGCTCGGCGCCCGCGACGCCGGGGTGTTCACGGCGGCCGCCGCGCTGGGCAACTGGCATGCCACCCATCTCTACTCGCCGCGCTCCGGGCAGCCGACCCGGACGATCGAGGGCGGCTGGTCGAGGGTGGACGATGCCGGTGGCCAGATGTGGCCGCGTACCGACCCGGCGATGATCGTGCTGGTGCACGACGGCGTGCCCGGCCCCGAGGGCCGGTGCCTGCTCGGGCACAACGCGGCCTGGCCGCAGGTCGGCGAGGTGCGCCGGTTCTCCTGCCTGGCGGGCTTCGTCGAGCCGGGCGAGTCGGCCGAGGCGGCCGTCGTGCGCGAGGTCGCCGAGGAGGTCGGGGTACGGCTCAGCAGCCTGCACTACGAGGGCAGCCAGTCGTGGCCGTACCCGGGATCGCTGATGCTGGGCTTCACCGCCGTCGCCGACCGCGCCCAGCAGTTCGTGCTGGATCCCACGGAGATCGACGAGGCGCGCTGGTTCACCCGCGCCGAGGTGACGGCGATGATCGCGGGCGAGTACGCGGACCCGGACACCGGGGTGCGCATGGGCCTGCCGATGCGTTCCTCGATCGCGTTCTTCCTGGTCGAGCGCTGGCTGGCCGGGCCCGGCGACTGAGCGGAGGGCGGCCCGGCCCGAACGCCGGAAGAGCGAAGACCCCGGCGCAAGGCCGGGGTCTCGGGTCCTCGATCGGATGGTGCTCGGGTCAGCCCGCTACGCCTGAGCCGGCCAGCGCGCTCTTGACCTGGACGATGGTCGGGTTGGTCATGACGACCTCGGCGCCGCCGTCGGCGGGCACGATGCGTACGGTCGGCACGGTCTGGTTGCCGCCGTTGACGCTCATCACGTAGTCCGCGGCCGCCGGGTCCTGCTCGATGTCGACCACGTCATAGGCGATGCCCTCCCGGTCGAGCTGCGACTTCAGGCGGTGGCAGTAGCCGCACCACGGCGTCGAGTACATGGTCAACATCGGAGGTCGTCCCTTCGCAGAGGATCACATGGCACAGCGCCATCGGTGGAAACGTCGGACGGGGGTGCCATGATTCCCGGTTGTGACAGCGGAGCGCGTACTTGCCGGGCTCGACCCGGAGCAGCGTACGGCGGTGACCGCGCCCGCCGGGCCGGTCTGTGTCCTGGCCGGCGCGGGCACCGGCAAGACCCGCGCCGTGACGCACCGGATCGCGTACCGCGCCGCCACCGGCGAGATCAGCCCGCGGCACGTGCTGGCGGTCACCTTCACCGCCCGGGCGGCGGCCGAGATGCGGGCCCGCCTCGCCGGGCTGGGCGCCGCGGGCGTGCAGGCCCGTACGTTCCACGCGGCGGCGCTGCGCCAGGTCCGCTACTTCGCGGCCCGGCTGCTGGCGGGCCGGGGCATGCCGGAGCTGGTGGAGAGCAAGGCCCGGCTGGTCGGCCTGGCCGCCGCCCGCGCCGGGGTCCGGGTCGACCGCAGCGGCGCCCGCGACCTCGCGGGGGAGATCGAATGGGCGAAGTCCTCCCTGGTCGAGCCAGGGGAGTACGCGGTCGCCGCGGCCAAGGCGCAGCGTGAGCCGCCGCACGAGCCCGCCAAGGTGGCGGAGGTCTTCGCGGCGTACGAGTCGCTCAAGCGCCGGCAGGGTGTGATCGACTTCGAGGACATGCTGCGCGCCGCGGTCTGGGGCATCGAGGAGCACCCGGACGTCGCCGAGCAGATCCGCGCCCAGTACCGGCACTTCGTCGTCGACGAGTATCAGGATGTCAACCCGCTGCAGCAGCGGCTGCTGGAGGCGTGGCTGGGCGGTCGCGACGACCTGACCGTGGTCGGCGACGCCAGCCAGACGATCTACTCGTTCACCGGCGCCACCGCGTCGTATCTGATCGACTTCCCCCGGCAGCGCCGGGGCGCCGTGGTGGTCCGTCTGGTGCGCGACTACCGCTCCACGCCGCAGGTGGTCGGGCTGGCCAACGCGGTCATCCGGCAGGCGCGGGGCAGCGAGGCGCGGCTGCGGCTGGAGCTGGTGGGCCAGCGGCCGCCGGGTCCCGAGCCCGCCCTCAAGATCTTTCCGGACGAGCCCGCCGAGGCCGCCGCGGTGGCCCGCCGCTGCCGGGAACTCCTGGCCGCGGGCACCCCGGCCAGCGAGATCGCGGTGCTGTTCCGGACCAACGCCCAGTCGGAGGCGTACGAGGAGGCGCTGGCCGAGGCCGAGGTCCCGTACGTGGTGCGGGGTGCCGAGCGGTTCTTCGAGCGGCCCGAGGTGCGGGGGGCGATGGTCGCGCTGCGCGCGGCGGTGCGCTCCACGCCCGGGGATACCCCACTGGTGGACGCCGTGGTGGAGGCGCTGTCCGCGACCGGCTGGGTGCGCGATCGGCCCCCGGCGGGCGGGGCGCAGCGCGAGCAGTGGGAGGCGCTGGCCGCGCTGGTCACCCTCGCCGAGGAGTACGCGGCCGCGCCGGAGCTGGTGCCGGTCGGCGACGCGGCCGCCGTGCAGCGCGACGTGTCGCTGGCCGCGTTCTGCGACGAGCTGGCCCGCCGCGCCGACCAGCAGCACGCCCCCACGGTCGAGGGCGTCACGCTGGCCTCCCTGCATTCGGCGAAGGGCCTGGAGTGGGACGCGGTGTTCCTCGTGGGGCTGGCCGAGGGCACCCTCCCGACGACGTACGCGAAGACGCCCGACCAGGTGGAGGAGGAACGCCGCCTGCTGTATGTCGGGGTGACCCGGGCCCGGCAGTGGCTCTGGCTGTCGTACGGGCAGTCCCGCTCGCCGGGCGGCCGGGCCCGGCGACCCTGCCGCTTCCTGCCCCAGCTCGACGGCACCGGCGGCCCCGAGCGCGCCCGGCCGCCGGGCAGTCGCAAACCCGACCGGCGTCCTCCCCGGGTGGTGTCCTGCCGGATCTGCGGCTCGACCCTGCTGGCCGGTGCCGACCGCAAGCTGGGCCGGTGCGCCACCTGCCCCTCGGACCTGGACGAGGAGCTGTACGAGCGCCTCAAGCTGTGGCGTGCCACCGCGGCGGCCGAGCAGAAAGTCCCTGCGTACGTGGTGTTCACGGACGCCACGCTGGTGGCGCTGGCGGAGCGGCGGCCGAGCAGTCCGGCGGAGCTGCTGGCGATCGGCGGGATCGGCCCCCGCAAGCTCGGCCAGTACGGCGACGCGGTGTTCGCGCTTGTGGCCGGCGTCACCCCCGATGAGCTGCCCGGAAAAAACTTTGCGAACTAGGCCGTTAATTCGTTTGCCCTCCCCGCCGGGGTAGGCATAGCCTCATGGCACACCTCGACGAGCGCGGGTATCAACCCTGCTCAACGGGGCTCCTGTAAGACATCAGCACCGAGCGCGAGGCAATGGAGGAGGTGGCACCGATGGAGATCTACACGATTCAGCGACCGTCGCTGCTGCCCGTTGCTGCCTGCGCTCCGTCCGCTTCCTGGCTGCCGTCCACCGCGCGCGTCGCGGTGCTCGCGGTCGAGCGGGCCCCGTTGTCGCAGGCGCACCAGGTCCAGAGCCAGGCCGAGCTGGCTCTGCTCGCGGGCGGCGTCGACGCGAAGTACGGGACCACTGGGTTCGTGGGCAGCAATGGCGTCTCCAAGAAGCGCATGACGGATGGCGCCAGCGGTGTCCCGCCTCGAGGAAGGCCGGTCTGATCAACCAGACCAACCGGCTCACCTCGAGGCCGCGGAACCCGTAACCGGGATCCGCGGCCTTAATTTTTTGCCGGCCCACCGGCCGGTGCACGAGCAGTACCGATCCAGAAGATCGAGAAAGAGAGAGGTGACCGGGCTTTATGAGTCTGGCGCTGGCCTCACTCGACGTGAGCGTCGACGTGGAGGCAAACCTGCCCTGTCGGAAGTTCGACCCGGACCTGTGGTTCTCGGACTCCCCGGCCCAGCTGGAGCTGGCCAAGTCGCTCTGCGGGGACTGCCCGCTGCGCGTCGAGTGCCTCGCCGGTGCGGTCGAGCGGAACGAGCCCTGGGGTGTCTGGGGCGGCGAGATCTTCGAGCGGGGTGCCGTGGTGCCGCGTAAGCGGCCGCGGGGTCGGCCCCGGAAGGTCGACGTCGCGCGCGACGCCGAGCTCAAGGTCGAGGTCGAGGAGCGGCTTGCCGCTAGCGGCCTCGAGCGCAACGCCGTGCGACTGGCGGCCTGACATGACCATCACCACCCCTTACCGAGAGACGAGCACCGTAACCGTGAACCCGAATGGAGCACCGAAGATGAGACTCATCCAAGAAGCGTTGTCCCGTGCCCGAATGCGTCGGCCTCAGGCGTACCGCACTGAGGCGCACCGTCCCGCCCGTCAGATCGCCACGGAGGCGCGTTACCGCGCCGCCGGTGAGCTGGGCGGAATCCGTTACTGACCGATCGGGCACCTGACGCTCCGATGTGAGAGAGGGCCCGTCCGCGACACGCGGACGGGCCCTTTCGCGATGTCTGCCGGGCGTCAGCTCACCGGGGCGAAGCCGGGCAGCCACTTCTCCACGATCGACCGGTACGGCGCCTGCGCCTCCAGCTGGCACAGCACCCCGATCGAGCCGAGGGTGACCCGGTGGATCAGCAGGTACGACGGCGGCAGATTCAGCTTCCGGCTGAGCTGGTACGCGGGGGAGCGCGGGCTGGACAACCGCCCGGCCTCGGAGCGCAGCCACGATCGGGTGAACCGGAACGTCTCACCGGCCAGTGGCTCGATCATCGGCCGCAGGAAGTTCAGGACGGCCACCGCGTCGAGCTCGTCGTCGGGCTTGATGAAGCCCTCGTCGCGCAGCCCGTCGGCGACCGCCTCGGCGTCGCCGTCCAGGGCGAGCCGGACGAGTCGGCCGATCGGCTCCGGGTGGCCGCCGGGCAGCCGGGCGACCGCGCCGAAGTCGATGACGCCGAGCCGCCCGTCCGCCAGGATGCGGAAGTTTCCGGGGTGCGGGTCGGCGTGCAGCAGCCCCGCCCGGGCGGGCGCGGAGAAGTGCAGCACGGCCATGAGCCGCCCAGCCTCGTCGCGTTGCGCCTCGTCACCGTCGCTGATCACCCGTGCCAGCGGCGTGCCCTCGACCCATTCGGTGACCAGCACGCGCGGGGCGGCGGTGACCACCTGCGGCACGAAGATCTCGGGGTCGTCGGCGTACGCGGCGGCGAAGGCCCGCTGCGCCTCGGCCTCCATGGCGTAGTCGAGTTCCTCGGTGACCCGCTCGCGCAGCTCGGCCAGCAGCGGCTTGATGTCCATCCCCGGGTGGATGAGCTTGAACATCCCGGCCAGCCGGGACAGCTGCTTGAGGTCCGCCAGCAGAGCCTCACCGGCCCCCGGGTACTGCACCTTGACCGCGACCGGCAGCGTCTTGGGCTTCGCGTTGCGGCGGGCCGGCGGCAGTTTCCACACCGCCCGGTGCACCTGCCCGATGCTGGCCGCGGCGGCCGGGCTGTCGTCGAACTCCGCGAAGTGGTCCCGCCAGTCGGCGCCCAGTTGCTCGGCCAGCGCCTTGTGCACCGTGGCGACCGGCATCGGCGGCGCCGCCTCCTGCAGCTTGGTCAACGCCTGCCGGTACGGCCCGGCCATCTCCTCGGGCAGGGCCGCCTCGAACACCGACAGCGCCTGGCCGAACTTCATCGCCCCGCCCTTGAGCTGGCCGAGGACGCTGAACAGCTGTTCGGCGGTGCGCTGCTGGATGTCGGCGGAGATGACCTCGGACGCCATGCCGACGGCCCGCTTACCGAACCCGAGCGCCGTTCGTCCGGCGAAGCCGAGGGGCAGCGCGGCAAGCTTCGCGGTCCGGGACGCCGCGCGACGCGGGATGTCGCTCACCAGATCATTGTGACCGACCGTGCCGAGGGTCACCGACCGGGATGAATGCGTTTGGCCCGCGCCGCGCCGCAAGTCCGGTTATCCCACCTCATCCGGGGCCGGCCGGAGCCGGGTTCTGGTCGGCGGGGACCCGGCGCGGGGCCCGGGTGCGCGCGCAGCCGCAGTCCGGATGTGGTGGCCAGGTGCGCCGCCGGATCCGCCCGGGCGCGGTGATCTCCACGGCGCTGCCGAGGGTCTCGGGGCGGCCGCCGTCGAGGTAGGTGAGCGCCTCCGCCGTCGCGTACGCGGCCGCGGCCAGCAGGGTGGTCACCGCGCAGGGCTCGGCGGCGGCGGGGACGGGCGCGGCGCCGGGCCAGCCGGTGTCGCGCTCACGCCGGTGCAGGTCGAGACAGTTCAGGCACGGCCCGCCCGTGGGCGGCACGAGCGGCCCCACGACCGCGACGCCGTCCTGGACGGTCACGGCGAGGTGCGCCTGGCGCCGGGCCGCGTGGGCGGCGGCCACCAGTGCGGCGGGTCGGTCGTGCCCGAGCTGGACGACGAGCGTGGCCTGGCCCCGCCGGACCGGGCCGGTCCGCGCCTCGGGTGCGGCGCGCTGTACGGCGGCCGCGACGGCCGTCCGCCGCGGTGTGCCCACG
This sequence comes from Krasilnikovia cinnamomea, assembly GCF_004217545.1. Lineage (NCBI taxonomy): Bacteria > Bacillati > Actinomycetota > Actinomycetes > Micromonosporales > Micromonosporaceae > Krasilnikovia > Krasilnikovia cinnamomea. The sequence goes on along the minus strand of NZ_SHKY01000001.1, from coordinate 2,069,497 downwards.
TCGTCGCCGGTCAGGGGGCCGCCGGGCAGGTCGGCGCGGCTGACCCGGCCCGGGAGATCCGGGTCGACGTGGCCGACCCCGGCGGCGGCGAGGGCCACGGCGATCGGTGCGCCGAGCCGACCCCGCCCGGCGACCACCACCTGCGCGGCCGCGCGGCGGCGCAGGGTGCGCGCGGGTGTCGGGGCGGAGGGCAGCGGTCCCCGTGGCGGCGGACCGGTACGGCGCAGCGCCAGGGCGGCGGCCTCCCCGCTGAGCCTGTCCCGGGTGTCGGGCGGGAGCGCCGTGGGCAGCAGGTGGCGCCCGGCCAGTACGTACCCGGCGGTGTGCAGCGCGTCCAGCAGGGCTCGGGCCTCGTCGGGCGGGACGCCGAGTGCCGCGGCACGGGCGAGGACCACCCGTTCCGGGCGGGTGCCGTCGAGGAGGTCGAGCAGCGTGGCGGTGCGCGGGTCCGGCAGTTCGAGCAGGATGGCCCGGCCGGGATCGAGCCCGAGCTGCAGCGTGTGCGACCCGCGCCAGATCCGCGGTACGCCGGGCAGCAGGGTCGGGCGCAGCAGAGGTGTCCGCGTCATGGGTGACAGACTGTCACCACGGTGGCGCTCTGCAGTGATGGTTGTCCACAGGGTCGCACCCGCCCGCCCCCGGTTATCCACAGGCAAACGCGAGTTATCCACAGCCATGGTGCGGCTGTGGGCGCCCCGCCAATCACCTAACGTGGCGGGGCCGCTACGGGTTACGGCCGGACGGGGCGACTCCGGCGCCGCCCCCTCCGGCCCGACCGGGCGATCAGGCCTTGGCCTTGCCCAGGATCCGGTTCACGGTCGTGCCGCAGACCGGGCACTTGCCTTTTGCCATGTTCATGCCGGTCTTGGAGACCTCCACGGTGCCCTGGAAGTCGCGCTTCTCCTTGCACTTCACGCAGTAGCCGTTGTACGTGTTGTCGGCCACGGTTCCTCCTCGTCTCGTTGTCGGCCGGGTCGGTCCCAGCGCCCGGACTGCGGTTGACCGCTTCCGGTGCGGCGCTGGACCGCTCCGCGACCACCTGGATATGGCCACTCGCTTCGGGGCGCTCCCTACCCAGGTCGGGCCGTTTCCATGTCGGCGCGGACGTCGACGGTGTCGCCGACGTCGTGAGTGTGCGATGCGAGATGTCCGAATAGGGGCAGATGTGCCGGGACACGCCGAGGAATACGCTCAGAAGCTCCCAAACAGTACAGATGGCCGTCGCCGATGCTCTGGGCCCATGTGAGCTATCGTGATCCGAGTTCGCCGTCTCCGCGTTGCGGCACGGAAAATTCTTCCGGGCGCATCGGTACAAACCTTAAATTTCTGCCGCGTGTCGCCCGCTGTGCTCTTGCGGTGACCTGGGGCTCTCGGATTAGCGTCTCAACGTGAACCCGAAACTGGGCCGCGCGAGCCGGTAATGGCCCGCACGCGCAAGCCTGTCGTCGAGGTGCGGCGCAGCCAGCGCCGCCGCCGGACGGTGTCCGCCTACCGCGACGGTGAACGGGTCGTCGTGCTCATCCCGGACCGGTTCTCCCGGGCCGAGGAGACCGAATGGGTCGCCCGGATGCTGGCCCGGCTGGCCGCCCGCGAGGAGCGCATCCGGCGCACCGACGACGAGCTGCAACTGCGCGCCCGGCGGCTGGTCAACCGCTACCTCGCCGACCACGCGCTCAACGCCGCGCCCAACAGCGTCCGCTGGGTGACGAACCAGAACGGCCGGTGGGGCTCCTGCACGCCCGACGACGGCACGATCCGGATCTCCCACCGGATCCAGGAGATGCCCGACTGGGTCATCGACTACGTCCTGCTGCACGAGCTCGCCCATCTGGTCGTGCCCAGCCACAGCGCCCGCTTCTGGGACCTGGTCAACCGGTACCCCAAGGCCGAACGCGCCCGCGGCTACCTGGAGGGCATCTCGGCCGCCACCGGCCTGGACCTGCCCGAGGACTGACCCACGGCCCCCGGGCGACCGTCCGGCCGCAGGCCCCACGGCTGGCGCCGGCCCCGGACCGGCCGGCGGCGCTCGCTAGCCTCGGCACGTGGTGAAGCGGATCGTCGTCGCGTTGCTCGTACCCGTGTCCTGGCACCCGCCCGGGACGGCCGCCGCCGCGTGGCGGGCCGCGCTGGCCGAGGACGTGGCCGACCTGCTGGCCCGGCTCGCCCAGGCGGAGTCCGCCATCGCGGCCACCGCCGCCGACCGGGCGCTCGCGGAGGAGATCGCCTGGCCCGGCATGCGGATCTACGAGGTGCCGACCGCGACCGTACGACCGGTGTTCGCCGCGGCCGCCGCCGACGGCTTCGACGAGGCGGCGATCGTCGCGGCCGACGCCCCCGACGTACCCGGGATGATCCTCGGCAAGCTGTTGCGCCCGCTGTCGGCCAAGCCGGTGGCGGTGGCCCCCGCCGTGCCCGGGCCGGGGGCGCTCGGTGTGGCGGCGCGGCTGCCCGCGCCCGACTGGCTGCCCGACCTCGACCTGGACGCGGCCGCGCCGATGGCGCTGCGCCGCGACGCGCCGCAGCCCAGCCTGGTCGAGTCGACCCCCGACTGGCACCGGCTGCGCGGCCCGGCCGACCTGTCCGCGCTCGACCCGGCCCTCGAAGGCTGGGAGGCCACCCGCGCACTGCTGGGCGGCTGAGCGCCGGGGAGGCCGGAGACGCGGCCCGGGTTTGGCCCGGCACCCGGGCCTGACCAAGCGGGAGCCGGGCCTGACCAAGCGGGAGCTGGGCCTGACCAAGCGGGAGCTGGGCCTGACCAAGCGGGAGCTGGGCCTGACCAAGCGGGAGCTGGGCCTGACCAAGCGGGAGCCGGGCCTGACCAAGCGGGAGCCGGACTACGCGGTCCCGCCGGGCTCGCCGTCCTGGCCGGGCTTCTCGTCGTCCTTGCCGAGCTTTTCGAGGTCGGTGATGTCCCAGTCGAGCTGGGCGCTGGCGAAGGCCTGCGGGTCGGCGAAGTCGTCGTCGGTCGGTAGCAGGTCCGGGTGCTCCCAGAGCGCGTCGCGCCCCTGAATGCCGCGCTGCTCGCCGAGCGCGGCCCACAGCGCCCCCGCCTCGCGCAGCCGCCGCGGCCGCAGCTCCAGACCCACCAGCGCCGCGAACGTCTGCTCGGCGGGGCCACCCGCGCCACGCCGCCGCCGGAACGCCTCGCCCAGCGCGGCCACCGACGGCAACCGCTCACCGGCCGCGCTGTCCACCACCGTGCCGACCCAGCCCTCGATCAGCGCCAGGGCGGTCTCCAGCCGGGCCAGGCTGGCCTTCTGCTGCGGGGTGTCCTCGGGCGTGAAGATGCCTTCCAGCGCCATGGCCTGCATCGACTCCGGGTCGGACGGGTCGACCCGGCTCATCGCCTCCTCGATCGCGTCCCGGTTGACCGTGATCCCGTTCGCGTACGTCTCGACCGCGTTGAGCACGTGCGCCCGCAGCCACGGGACGTGCTGGAACAGCCGCTGGTGGGCCGCCTCGCGCAGCGCCACGTACAGCCGGACCTGGTCCTCGGGCAGCTCCAGGCCCTCGCCGTACCCCTTGATGTTGACCGGGATGAGCGCGGCCGTGCCGGCCGGGCCGAGCGGGAGCCCGATGTCGCCGGCCGAGAGCACCTCGGCCGCGAGCTGGCCCAGCGCCTGGCCGAGCTGGCCACCGAACAGCGCCCCGCCCAGGGTCGCCACCATCGACTGCATCGGGCCGAGCTGGGCGCGCGCCTCCTCGGGCACCAGGTCGCCCATGGCGCCGACCATGCGTCCGGCGATCGGGTCGCACAGCTTGCGCCACACGTCGAGGGTGTTGTAGATCCACTCGTTGCGGTTCCAGGCGGCCGCGGTCTGGATGCCCGAGGGCAGCGCGGCGACCGGGTCGAGCCAGTGATCGGCGAGCCGCAGCGACTCCTCGACCTGGTTGCGCTCGACGATGGTCACCGCGGGGTCACCCGCCGCGGCAAGCTGACTGGCCGCCACCTGGCGGGCCAGGTCCCAGTTCACCGGGCCGTCGCCGGGGGTGGCGAACATCTGCTGCAGCTGAGCCATGAACTGCTGCATCTGCTGGGGGTCGGAGGGGTCGGGCGGCTGGGCGCCGGGCAGCGAGAAGCCGAACGGGATATCAGGCACGAGTCCACGGTACGCGTGAACCGCCCGCCCGGACCTGACGCAGGTGTCCGCTCAGAGAGAACTCAGCAGGTTGCCAGCCACGGCCCAGCACGGCTCAAGTCCCAGCTCAGGGAGAACTCAGCATGGTTGGATACGCTTCCGCGCATGAGACGTCGCGGTGTCACGGTCATCCTCGGCGCCCTGATCACCGCGCTGCTCGCCGTCGGTGTCATGGCCACGCCCCTGCCCTACGTGGTGCTCAAGCCGGGGCCGACGGTGAACACGCTCGGCACGGACAACGGCAAGGAAGTCATCCAGGTGACGAACGCCGCCACCTCGACCTCCGCCGGCCAGCTGCGGATGACGACGGTGGGGGTGCAGCCCGACGTCGAGCTGATCTGGGCGATCCGGGGCTGGTTCAGCAAGGAGCAGGCGGTCGTGCCGCGCGAGCTCATCTACCCGCCGGACCGCAGCGAGAAGCAGGTCGAGCAGGACAACAAGGAGGAGTTCCAGTCGTCGCAGAGCACCGCCGAGACGGTGGCGCTGCGCGAGCTGGGCTACCCCGTGCAGACGTACGTGAAGAAGGTCACCGCCGGTGGCGCGTCGGAGGGCAAGCTGCGCGACGGTGACGTCGTCACGACGGTCGACGGCACCGCGGTCACCAGCCCGGCGAAGCTGACCGAGCTGATCCGGGCCAAGCCGGCGGGCGCCACGCTGGCCGTGGCCTACACCCGGGACGGCAAGCCGGGCACGGCCTCGATCACCACCAAGGCGGACAAGGACGGCAAGACGCCGCGAATCGGGGTGGAGATCGAAAAGCGGCAGCCGCACCCCTTCAAGGTCGCGATCGCCCTGGACGAGGTCGGCGGGCCCAGCGCGGGACTCATGTTCACGCTCGGCATCATCGACAAGCTGACCCCGGCGGACCTCACCGGCGGCAAGATCATCGCCGGTACGGGGACGATCGACGACGACGGCAACGTGGGGCCGATCGGGGGAATCCCGCAGAAACTCGTGGGCGCCAAGGAGGCCGGGGCGCAGCTCTTCCTCGTGCCGGCCGACAACTGTGCGGAGGCAATGCGCAACTCCGTCCCGGGCCTGCCGATGGCCAGGGTGGCCACCGTGGACGACGCGCTCACGGCGGTGAAGACGTTCACCAGCGGTGGCACGCCGGCCCCGTGCCCGGCGGCGTGAGTGGGGGCCGCCGTGTGGCCTCGCCGAGCATCGCCCGGCCGCGCAAGAATCGGTCCGGGTGTACCGGGTACTACACCCGGGCGGCATCGTAATGTGAGTCACCGGCCGGCCGCCGCGGCCGGCGACCGGCGAGACCGAGTGTGTGGAGCCAACGTTGGTCATGCGTAACAGTCCGCTGCCGAGGATGAGCCGTCGTGGTCGCGTGACCGTGGGCGTCCTGGTGGGGGTCTTCCTCCTTTTCACGCTGCTCGGCTGGGGCATCGACGCGTACACCGACTGGCTGTGGTTCAACGAGGTCGCGTTCACGAACGTCTTCACCGGGGTCCTGCTGACCCGGTTGCTGCTGTTCGTGGCGATCGGCCTCGCCATGGCCCTGATCATCGGCGCGAACCTGTACCTGGCGTACCGGCTGCGGCCCATGCTGCGTCCGCACTCCGCCGAGCAGGCCACCCTCGAGCGGTACCGCATGATCATCGCCCCCCGGATCGGCACCTGGATCGCGGTGGTCTGTGCCGTTATCGGACTCTTCGCCGGGCTGAGCGCGCAGAGCCGCTGGAAGGACTGGATGCTGTTCCGCAACGCCCAGCCCTTCGGCGTCAAGGACCCCCAGTTCAAGGTGGACATCGGGTTCTACGTCTTCGAGTTCCCGTTCTGGCGCTACCTGCTCGGGGTCGGCTTCACCGCGATCGTGCTGTCGGTCATCGGGGCGCTGGCCGTGCACTACATCTTCGGTGGCGTCCGGCTGCAGGGCGTCGGGGACCGGATGACGGCGGCCGCACGTGCCCACCTGACCACCCTCGTGGCCTTCTTCGTGCTGCTCAAGGCGGTCGCCTACATCCTCGACCGGCGGGCCCTGCTGCTCGAGCAGCACGTCTCCCCGGGCCTGTACGGCGCCGGCTACACCGACGTCAACGCGCTGCTGCCCGCCAAAGAGATCCTCGTCTACATCTCCATCGTCGTGGCGATCGCGATCATCGTCTTCTCCAACGCGGTCATGCGTAACCTCGTCTGGCCCGGCGTCGCCCTCGGCCTGCTGGCCATCTCCGCGGTCGCGATCGGCGGCATCTACCCGCTCGCGGTGCAGAACTTCCAGGTCCAGCCGAGCCTGCAGGACAAGGAGGCGCCGTACATCGCGCGCTCCATCGAGGCGACCCGGGCCGCGTTCGGCCTGGACAAGACACAGGTCAGCGAATACCCCGCCTCGAACGCCGTCCCGCCGGCCAACCTGCCCGCCAACATCAGCGCGCAGAACGTCCGGCTGATCGACCCGCAACTGGTGTCCGAGGCCTTCACCCAGTCCCAGCAGGTGCGCGGCTTCTACGACTTCGGCCAGAAGCTCGACGTCGACCGCTACGACATGAACGGCACCACCCGCGACTACGTGGTCGGCGTCCGCGAGATCAACGACAGCCAGCTCACCCCGCAGCAGCGCAACTGGCTCAACCGGCACACCGTCTTCACCCACGGGTACGGGCTGGTGGCCGCCCCGGCCAACCAGGTCTGCGGCGGCGGCCTGCCGTACTTCGTCTCCGGCTTCCTCGGCACGGGCCAGCAGGCCAACTGCTCGTCGCCGAAGGAAGAGATCAAGGTCGACCAGCCGCGGGTCTACTACGGCGAGCAGGCCTCCGAGTACGCCATCGTCGGGCAGGCCGACAAGAACAAGAACGTCGAGTTCGACCGCCCGCAGCCCGGCGACAACAACGCCGAGGAGCGGTACACCTACACCGGCACCGGCGGCGTGCCGATCGGCTCGACGTTCCGCCGCTTCGTCTTCGCCATCAAGAACGCGGAGAGCAACTTCCTGCTCTCAGACGCGGTCAACAGCAAGTCCCGGCTCATGTACGTGCGCGACCCGCGTACCCGGGTGGAGAAGGTGGCGCCGTTCCTGACCATCGACGGCGACCCGTACCCCGCCGTCGTGGACGGGCGGATCAAGTGGATCCTGGACGGCTACACGACCTCGTCGTCGTACCCGTACTCGCAGCAGATCAACCTGCAGCAGCAGACCCGCGACGAGCTGACGAACCAGGGCACGTTCGCGCTGGCCCGCGACAACGTCAACTACATGCGCAACTCGGTCAAGGCCACCGTCGACGCGTACGACGGCACGGTCACCCTGTACGAGTTCGACGAGCAGGACCCCGTGCTCAAGGCGTGGAACAAGGCGTTCGGCGGGCACCTCGTCACGCCCAAGGCCGACACCCCGCCCAACCTCGCCGAGCACTTCCGGTATCCGGCCGACCTGTTCAAGGTGCAGCGCAACCTGCTGGCCCGCTTCCACGTCACCAAGCCCGCCGAGTACTTCAGCGGGCAGGACTTCTGGCAGGTCCCGAACGCGCCGGACAACCCCGACCGGCAGGTCCAGCAGCCGCCGTACTACCTCAACGTGCAGCTGCCGGGCCAGGAGGGCACCCGGTTCCAGCTCACGTCGGCGGTGACCCCGAACAACCGGCAGAACCTGGCGGCGCTGATCTCCGGCTCGTACGTGGACAACGAGCCCCGCCTGGAAGTGCTGGAACTACCGGACCAGACGGCGATCCCCGGCCCGGTGCAGGTCCACCAGAAGATGACCAACAACGCGGCCGTACGTTCCGAGCTCACCCTGCTGTCGAACAGCAACCAGAGTCAGGTCCTGTTCGGCAACCTCATCTCTCTGCCCATCGGCAACGGGATGCTGTACGTCGAGCCGGTGTACGTCAAGAGCGGGCAGGAGAACGCCGTACCCCTGCTGCAGAAGGTCCTCATGTCGTACGGCGACGGCGGCGAGTACGTCGTCCTGGCCGACAGCCTCAAGGCGGGTCTCGACGAGCTCGTCGCGCAGGGCAAGAACCAGAGCGGCCCCAGCACCGGCACCCCGGCCAAGCCGCCTACGTCGGGCACCCCGCCCGCGTTGACCGGGCAGCTCGCCCAGGCCGCCGCGGAACTGGATCAGGCCATCGCCAACGTCAAGGCCGCCCAGCAGTCCGGGGACTTCACCCGCTGGGGTCAGGCCATGCAGGCACTCGACCAGGCCATGGCCAACTTCCAGAACGCGCAGAAGGCGGCCGGAACCGGCACGCCGTCCGCCAGTCCGTCCACACCGGCATCCGCAGCCCCATCGGCACCACCGTCCGCGAACCCGACACCGGGTAGTTGAGCTGCTCGTTTGTGGTGAAGGCCCCGTCGCTTGCGCGGCGGGGCCTTCGTCGTGAGGGGGGTGTGGCGGGCGTCTCGGGGGGTGGTTTTGCGGGCGGCTGCGGGGGTGCGCTAGTGTTAACGAGCCGACGCGGGGTGGAGCAGCTCGGTAGCTCGCTGGGCTCATAACCCAGAGGTCGCAGGTTCAAATCCTGTCCCCGCTACCAGGGAAAAGGCTCCCGGAGAGATCTTCTCCGGGGGCCTTTCGCATGGGGATGTAACCCGATCGGTAACCATCGGGCCTCGGTAACCGTGTGCCGGTTACGTCCCGGTGTTGTTCTTCTCGTCCTCGTCGGGCTCCGCGGGCAGTTGCCACGCATCCCCGAAGATCACCCCGGCCACCTTGTCGGCGGCGGGCTGATCGCGGCCGGTGGAGCGGTGGGTGTAGACATCAGTGCGTACGCCATGTTGGCGTGCCCGATCCGGTCGGCGACCACCTTCGGCTCGACCCCCGCGTCGAGCGAGAAGCGTGGCGTAGGTATGTCGCACGTCGTGCAGCCGGATCAGGGGAACGTCGGCCCGGTCCACCCTGAGCCAGGCGTTCAGTTCCTCAGCGGTCCAGGTCTTGCCGCGTTGCCGGGCGCTGGTGCGTCGTTCGCGCGGCAGGCTGGCGTGTACCGCTGGATTGGACGCCAGGTATCCCCACGCCACCGCGTCGCTCAGTGCCCGGTGCAGCATCCGGTGCACGTTCTTGACCGTCTTGGGTGCCAATCCCGGTGTAGTTGCCACCGGGAGGCGTCCGCGCCGGCTCGGCAGCCAGGTCGTACCCGGCAGCGGACACGACAGTTCTCCTTTGCAGGTTAACGCGGGTCGGGATCTCGGTCAGCGGCACCCGAGAGCGGCGTGGGGCTCCCGGGTATTGGCGTGGCGCGGGGTGGATCAAGGCAGCAGACTGCGGGGGTGGAGTTGAACGTTTGGGTGGACGGGTGGCAGATGCAGTGCTGCGGGGAGCCGTTCTCTGTCGGGTCGGATGTGTCGTGGACGCTGCGTTGGGAGCCGGACTGGGAATGGCTGTCGGTGCTGCTCGGCGACCAGGGCGCTGCGTCGATGGACGCTGCTGAGGACCACCACGAGGACGTCCCGGAGGGCACCCCGGAAACCGTGGGGACGGTGCGGTCGATCACGGCAGTGCATTGCCGGTACGCGCCGTCGGGCGCCCCCCGTGAGCTGGTCCCGGTCCCGGGGTCTGGGGTCCTCACACCGCTGTCCAAGGCGGACGGCTGGACGAAAGACCGCGACGAGCTGCGGTTCGTCGGCTACCTGGTGCGGATCGCCACCGATGCCCAGCCGCCCGACCCGGCGAGGCCCGCTCTCGGCTGAGCACCGTGACCCCTTCACGCGACCGGGCGAGTTGAACCGCGTGGGAGAGCAGGGCGCGCAGGTCGGTCAAGGCGGCGTGGAGCTGGGCCCGGGCGGTGCCCAACACAACGCTTGCTCCGGTCGGCATTCCGGGACTGCGGGTACGCATGTCATGTTGAGCGTTCGCAGAACGGCGCGTAAGTCATCGGCGGTGTAACCAGACCTGTAACCGGGGCGTCCTGGTACGGGGTGGCACCGGCGGGCCGGCGTGAGACGCTCGCGAACGATGACGCTGGTCAGGTGGGAGAAGGTCGGAATCCTCGCGACGGTCGAGACGGCTAAAGATCCGCTCATAACCCAGAGGTCGCAGGGTCAAATCCTGTCCCCGCTACCACGGGAAACGGCCCCTCAGAGATCTTCTGAGGGGCCGTTTCCATGCCCGTTGGGAACGGATCAGGGCACCTTAAGCCGCCAGAGGCTGACGAGAGCGCCGAACGAGACGAGGACCCCGACGTCGAGCACCCCGGCGATGAGGACGCGGACGACGACAGCCCAGTTGAGAGCTCGGCCCTCTCGACTATTGGGCGGTGGATCAAGATCTGGGTACGGGCATGGCGATTTGAACCATTGATGTTGGTGTCGCCGCTGCCTGTGGAGACGGTTCGGGCCGCGGCTGATCGAGGGCCGCACCACCTATCTGTCGGATCACGTTGGAAGCCGCCATGGGAGGAGTCCGGAACTCCTGGCGGCCGGTGATGCGGGGCCGTCTCGAACCGTGTGGCACACAAATCGGCCTTCGTGAGGGAACCTACTTGCGGTCGTAGCTGACGAGCCGGGTGGAGACCGGGGAGGCCGGCATCCCCGGGTACCGGCCATGGCGGGGCGAAAAGCGGCGCTGACAGTCCCCGGCGACGGTCGACGATCAGGAACCAGCCGCGATCCGCGCCGCCGCGAGACAGATCCTCATCCTCCCCGGCTCGCGGCCGATGAAACTGCGGTGAACCGGCAGGGGGTGAACCATGGTGCGGCTGGTGCCGAGGAACTCTCGGCTGCCCTGCTCGCCTTGGAGGACCGGGTCATCGTCGACGCTGCCGCGGGCTACTCGGCCGCGGTAGAACTCGAACGCCGGGCCGACGCTCAGGGCGACGAGGCCCTGCTCATGCGGGCCCGCCTGTGCTGGATCGACATGCTGCGGCGTACGGGTGACTTCCGGGAAGCCGCCCGGCAGATCAAGGGCATCCACGCGTGGGCCCGTAAGCGCGGCGACCGCCGGCTGCAGGCGCGTATCCACCTGGTGTGGGCGAACATCGAGTGGCTGTCCGGCAACCGGGCCAGGACCCTGAGGCACGCGCAGAGCTCTGTCGAGCTGCTCGATGAGACGGCCACCCCGCACATGCGGATCTGGCACCGGCTGAGGCTGGCCAGTGCCCTGGCCGAGAACGGCGGCATGGACGCGGCGCGGCCGTACTACCGCCAGGCCGAGGAACTGGCCCGGGAGCTTCACGAGTGGGAACGGCTCACCGTGGTGCTGAACAACTGGGCCTACGGTGAGTACAGGTCAGGTGACTTTCCGCTGGCCGCTGAGGTGGCGCGGCGGATGCAGGACCACGCCGTGGCGCGCGGCTACCACCTCGACGCGGGCGCGCTGGACACCATCGGAGCCATCCAGATCGCCAACGGCGAGTACGCCGAGGCCGAGCAGACGATGCAGGTGTGCATCGCCCGCTACAAGAGCGCCGGCGTCAACGATGCCGACGAACTGGCCGAGTACCTGCTGACCCTGGCCCGGGCTCAGCGTGGCCTGGGCGCGACCGCCCGGGCGCTGGTGAGCGTGGACGCCGCCCATCAGCAGTGCGTCGAGCGTGACCTGCGGGAAATCCTGGTCCGGGTGTACCAGGAGAAGGCGGAGCTGCACGCCGTCCGGGGTGAGCAAGCCCTGGCGCTCGACGCGAACAAGGCCTTCGTCGCCGCCCGGGACAGCCTGTCCCGCCCGCGGCGAAGACACATGCGCTTTACCCCGCACGCGATATTCCGGACCCGCCGAGCTCTGCGCGCGAACCGGGCCGCTGAGTGAGCGGGCGCGCTACCGTCTTGCCCGATCGACCACGCGGTTGAACGCCGGATGATCATCATCGTGGGAGCCTGCCGGGTAGGTGCGCTCCCTTGCCCGACAGATTCTCATCATCGTGGGCTGGCGGCCGATCACTCTGTGGTGAACAAGCTGGGGGTGGACAGCAGCGGGGCCGGCGCCGACGAACTGTCGGCTGCCCTGCTGGCGCTCGAGGATCGGGTCATCGTCGACGCCGCCGCCGGGTACGCCGCCGCGGTGCAGCTCGAACGGCGGGCTGAGGCCCTCGGCGACGAGGCCCTGCTCATGCGGGCCCGCCTGTGCTGGATCGACATGCTCCGGCGCACCGGTGACCTCCAGGAAGCCGCCCGGCAGATCAAGGGCATCCAGACGTGGGCGCGTAAGCACGACGACCGCCGGCTGCAGGCGCGCGCCCACCTGGTACGGGCGAACATCGAAAGGCTGTCCGGCAACGCGGCGAAATTCCTGGGATACACGCGGAGCTCGGTCGAGTTGCTCGATGAGTCGGCCACGGCGCACATGCGGATCTGGCACCGGGTCAGGCTGGCCGACGCGCTGGCCGAGAACGGTGACATGGACGCGGCGCGTCCGCGTTACCACGAGGCCGAGGACCTGGCCCGGGAGCTCCGAGAGTGGGAGCGGCTCACGGTGGTGCTGAACAACTGGGCCTACGCCGAATACGAGACCGGGAACTTCCCGCAGGCCGGGGAGGTCGCGCGGCGGATGCAGGAGCACGCCGTGGCGCGCGGCTACTACTTCGACGCGGATGCGCTGGAGACGATCGGGGCGATCCAGATCGCCAACGGCGAGTACGCCGAGGCCGAGCAGACGTTGCAGGTGTGCATCGCCCGCTACAAGGGCGCAGGACCCAACGATGCCGAGGAACTGGCCGAGTACCTGCTGACCCTGGCCCGGGCCCAGCGTGGGCTCGGCGCGACCGGCCGGGCGCTGGCGAGCCTTCAGGCCGCCCACCAGCAATGCACCGAGCTCGGTCTGCGGCAACTTCTGGTCCGCGTCTATCAGGACAAGGCGGAGTTGTACGCCGTCCGGGGTGAGCATGCCGAGGCGCTCGCCGCGCAGAAGGCCTTCATCGCCGCCCGGGACAGCCTGTCACCCCGGCAGCGGAAACCCGTGCGCCGGATCCTGCGCACGATCTTCCGAACCAACCGCGATTGGCGAGCAAGCGGAGCCGTTGACGCGCTCGGGCCATCAGCGAGCCGTTAGGGCAGGTCGGACCAGGATGGTCACGGATCGACCCTGACCTGCCCGGATGGTTTGAACTGCGTACCGGTGACCACCGAGGATGTCGGGATGACGGGCGACGTACGCGACCGAATTCTCGAGCTGCTGAGCAGCGGACCCGCCACCGTGGCCGGCCTTGCCACCAGGCTCGACCTGCCCGGTGGCGTCGTCAGCTATCAGCTCAAGCTGCTCGAGCAGGCCGGGCTGGTATGGGTCGGCGCCTCCCGCACGGTGCGCGGCGTGCCGACACCGGTGTACGTGAGCACGGCGGCGGCGGTCCCGCCTCCGCTGGCGGCCCCGGCGCCGTTGCCCGGACTGACCTGGACCGGCACGGGCCGCTTCCCGGCCCCGGTGTGGACCACGGACCTTCCCGCAGATGCCCCCACCGGATCGATGTCCCCGGCTTCGGAGCGTGGCGGGAACCTCGTGCCGGAGCCGGAGGTCGCAGGCGCCGGGTCCGCGATTCCGGACCCGCGAAGGTCGAACCCGCGCAGGCCGGACCCGTTCCCGCCCCGGGTCGACGTCCGCCGGGTTCCGCTCGACGACGCCACGTTCGCCGAGTTCGCCGCCCGCCTTGACGCGCTCACCCGGGAGTTTGCGGCACGGGCGGCGCCCGGTTCCCCGGCTGCTGAGGTGGCCGTCACCTTTTGCCGGCCGCCCGGTGCGCCGGCCCTCGGCTACGGGTCCTGACTCGGCCGTCGGTCTGATCTGGGCCAGCGTCACCCTCGAAGGCCGCGATGTGGTGGCGCTGTCGGCCATCATGGCGGTGCAGCGGTGCGGGCCCTGTCATTCCTTGGCTTCCGGGTGTCGCTCCTCGATGTATCGCTTCGGGTACGGGACGAGCGAGTCCTTGCCGCTCTTGATCGCCTCGAAATCCTCCACGACCTGCCGGAGCGCCGTGTCCTCGGCGATGTTCGAGGAACTCCACACCTGGGCGTCCGTCAAACGGCCTTTGATCGTGCCGTACTGGGTCGCCAGTTGCCGCGCTTTGCCGGCTGCTTCGGAGTAGTTCTTGACCCTCGGGATGATCGCGCAGGCCGCGGCCGCGAAGGCGGCGGCGGAGGCCGCGGTCTGTGCCCACCGCGAATTCGACTCGGCCAGGAATCCCCAGATGGTGAGGCCCGTGACCATGCTGAGGAACGCCGCCGCGAGCGCGTAGGTGTCGGACTTTCGCTGCATCTCGTTCGCGTACCGGGGTAGGCGGATCGCCCAGTACTTCGAGCTGTCGAGGCATTCGTCGATCCGGTCCCGGCTGATCGGCGCGGCGGTCACCGTCGGCCGCGCGGCATACATCGGCTGAGGTGCTGCACTTCCCGGAGTCGCCGACTGCGGCGGCGTTGCGCCGGGGGGAACAGGCGACGGCGGGGCCGCGTACATGTTCGGCGGCGGGGCGGCGGCCGTTTCCGGAGTCAGGATCGTCGGCCCCGCGGAGTTGTTTGTTCCGCCTCCCAGGATCGGTGGCGGGCCGGAGGGTGGTTTCATGCCCGGCAGAATGGGGCCATTGGGGGAAACGGGCGGTTCTTCTGCTGTTTGCGGCGACCTGGCCATTTAAGCTCCCTTCGCTAGACAATCGCCTACCGCATGCGTGATGAGCAGGCTCCATCCAGGGGGAGTGGACACAGGTACTGTAGCCACCGGTTCACGGCTAAGGAGGGGTTTCTGCCCACTTGGTCGGCCTCGGCTCTGCTGCGCTGTCACGCGCGTAGCCGCCTTTTCCTGTCTGACTTTTCGCAGCTGCCTGTCCTTAGAGGACGGCGCTGCGATACCTAGTGTCTAAGCCTGGACTTATATACGGCTGGACTGATAGCGTGACCGGGTGCATGCGTTCGACGTGCTCGGCGATCCCATCCGCCGGCGCATCCTGGAGCTGCTGGCCGACGGCGAGCAGACCTCCGGCGCGGTCACCGAGGTCATCCGGGCCGAGTTCGGCGTGTCCCAGCCCGCCGTCTCGCAGCACCTGCGGGTGTTGCGGGACAACGGATTCGCGACCGTCCGCGCGGCCGGCGCCCGCCGCCTGTACACGGTGGACGGTGCCGGTCTGCGGCAGGTGGACGCGTGGCTGGGGCCGTTCCGCCGGTTCTGGACGCCGCACCTCGCCGCGATGGCCACGGAGGTGGCCCGGGGCAGGCGCACGCGTCGCCTGGCCGCCGAGCGGGCACCCGTCGAGGGGGTGCCGAGCCAGACCGACGGCACGGCACGTACGACCGAATCCGACGTTCCTGGAGTCAGTGATGATTGACGCGAAAGAACAGATCAACGCCGTACGCCGCGCACTGGGCGGCCGGGTGCTGGAGGCCGGTGAGGCCCGGGTCCTCACGATCAGCCAGGTGTACGACACGGACATCGACGATCTGTGGGACGTGCTCACCACCGCCGAACGGATCGCACGCTGGTTCCTGCCGGTCTCCGGCGACCTCCGCGAGGGCGGGCACTACCAGCTGGAGGGCCAGGCCGGCGGCACCATCACCCGCTGCGACAAGCCGCGCTCGTACGCGGCCACCTGGGAGTACGGCGGCAACGTGAGCTGGATCGAGGTCCGGCTCACCCCGGAGAGCGCCGACCGGACCCGGTTCGAGCTGGAGCATGTCGCCCACGTCGAGGACGAGTTCGCCGACCAGTACGGTCCCGGCGCGGTCGGTGTCGGCTGGGACTCGGGTCTGCTCGGTCTCGCCAACCACCTCGCCGACCCCACGGCGCCGCGCGACCCGGAGGCCATCGCCGCCTGGATCGCGTCGCCGGAGGGCCGGGAGTTCATGTGGCTCAGCAGCGAGGCCTGGGCGGAGGCCGACATCGCGGCGGGGGCCGACCCGGAGCGGGCCCGGAAGCAGGCGGCCCAGACGTACGCCGCGTACACGGGCGGCTGAGGCGGTCCACCGGTGCGGACTGCCCGGCAGCGGGCGACGGGCACGGGACCGGCCGGGACCGTAACGGTCAGGCGGTGTGCTGACTCTGGTCCGTGACGGAGGTCCGGGGCTGCGGCAGCGTCGGCGATTCGGGGTGGGGAGCGGCGGCGAAGCGGCGTACCACGCTCTTGCCCGCCGCCTTGGCGGCGTACAACGCGTGGTCGGCTTCCCGGAGCAGGCGGTCGATGCTGTGCCCCGCGCCCCGCGCGGTCGTCATGCCGACGCTCGCGCCGACCCGGACCTGGGTGTCCGTGGTCGGCACGGGCGCGGCGAGCCGGCCGATGATGCGCGCGGCGATCAGCTCGGCCTCGCCGGGATCGTTCAGGTTGGGCAACAGTACGGCGAATTCGTCGCCGCCGAGGCGGGCGGCGGTGTCGGTGCCGCGCAGCGCGTCGGGCAGGCGACGGCCCACCGCGATCAGTACGGCGTCCCCGGCGGCGTGGCCGAGCTGGTCGTTGACCGGCTTGAACCCGTCCAGGTCGACCAGCAGCACCCCGGTGTGGTCGTCCGGGCCGGCGGCGGCGAGCGCCTCGGCGGCGCGGCCGTGAAACGCCGTACGGTTCGGCAATCCGGTCAGCGCGTCGTGGTGCGCGGCGTGGCGCAGGCGTTCCTGCTGCTCGTCGAGGTCGCTGAGCAGCCGCTTGATGGTGAGCAGACTCAGGAACTGGCGCAGCATGGCCAGCCCGGTGCTGCTCACCAGCGCCCAGACCAGCACGGGGCTGAGCGTCCCGGTGCGCAGGTACAGGCCGCTGACGGCGCAGATGGCCAACGCCACGGGCACGTACGGCAGGGCGGTCCAGAAGCCCGCCAGCGCCCGGCGGCCGGAGGAGTCCGCCGCGCCCACGGTGCTCCGGCTGGCCAGGGCGACGAGCAGGCCGCCGGTGAGGTACAGCGCGCCGACGCCGGTGGCGTACCAGGGCGCGCCTCGGGTGGAGTTGTGGGTGGAGCCCACGGCGGCCAGGGCGAACAGCGCCAGCGCGGCGGCCAGCAGGTGCAGCGCGCGCCCGTCGGCGCTGGCCTGGATGCGCGACATGAGGGTGAGGGCGAGCGCGGCCGCGATGATCTCCGGCAGCAGGGTCAGCACGAAGGTCAGCTGGTTGCCCAGCGGCAGGGTGGCCGTGGCGGGCGGAATGACGAACTGCCAGACCAGCGCGAACAGGGAACCGGCGACCGTGGCGACGTCGATCAGGTGGGTGGTCCCGGCCATCGCGCCCGGCAGGGGCGGCGCGGCGAGGGCGATCCCGACCAGGGCCACGGTGGCGGAGCCCACGGAGAGCAGGTCGGCCAGGTTGGGTTTGCCCGGCTCCAGGCCGAACGCCGCGTACCCGGTGTAGAGGGTGTAGGACGCGCCGAGCAGGAGCGAACCGACTATGCCCAGCGCCCACCCGGCCCGTTGCCGTCCGGTGTGGGCGCGGCTCTGCCGGAGGAAGCCGATGGGGGCGAGGAATCCGGCGATTGCGATCGGCACGCTGGCGATCACGAGGCCGAGGCGGGTGGAGAGCAGCGGCAGGATCAGCTGGAGCGCGACGCCTGCCAGCACGGCAGCAGTGACCGGGGTCACCACGCGGTGCCTCAGGTCACGCACGTTCCCCCCTGATGTCAGCTGTTGTCGCTGTCCATCGACGCCATCTGGCGGGACTTGAGGGTACGCAGCGTGAGCTGGGCCAGGAAATGCATCGGCGGCCCCGGATTCGCAGTGAACCCGGAGCCGCCACACATCACCTGCTCAGCAGGTCGTGACCTTCCGGTCACGCGTCCACTTGCAGGAATCGATCGTCTTGGTGCCGAACCGCAGGTACGCGGTGTCGCCGCCGTTGTTCCAGACGTAGGCGCGCTTGCCCCAGTACCGGTCACCGGCGTTCGGCTTGCCGTTCGTGCCCTTGCCGGTGTGCACGTAGACGTTCTTGCCCGCACCCAGCGAGTACGAGCTGGTGAACGTGTACGTGTTGCCGGACTTGTCCCGGACGGTCCACCCCTTCAGGTTGATCGTCTTCGACGTCTTGTTGGTGAGCCGGAACCACTCGTTGTTCAGTCCGGACTTGCCGTGGTACTGGATCTTGGTGAACTGAACGTCGCCCACCTTCGGCGCGGCCGGCTTGGGCGCCGGGGGCTTGGGCGCCGGAGGCTTCGGCGCCGGAGGCTTCGGGGGCGTGGGCGTGGGCGTGGGCGTCGGGGTGGGGGTCGGCGTCGGGGTGGGGGTCGGAGTCGGCGTGGGCGTCGGGGTCGGCGCGGTGCCGGACACCGTGATGGTCTTAGCCGGCGAGTGGTTCGCGAGGATCGCGGTGTTGGTGTCGGCCCCGATGTACGCCCGGTAGGTCTGCGCGGTGCCGGCGCCCTGGTTGGTCAGGACGGTGGAGTAGATCCCGGCAAGGTCGGTGACGCCGTCGGCGACGGTCGTCCAGGTGCTGCCCGTCTGGCGCTGCACCTCGACGGGCAGGAAGGGCTGGTTGGGATTCGCGGCGACCTCCGCGGAGACCGTGCCGCTCGTCGTCGAGGCCAAGGTGAGCGTCGGGATCACCTGCACCGACACCTTGACCGTGTTCGAGAAGTCCGGGCTGTTGCCCTCCTTGACCTTGAAGAGGAAGCCACTGTCGACGTTCCGGCGAATGGTGAACGCCCCCGAGGTGGACGCCGTGGCGGTCACCGGACCGCCGGTGTCCCAGTTCGTGGCGACATAGAAGTCGTTGAACACGAACGCGGATTCGTACAGGGTAACCGTGGCGCCCGGGGTGGCCTTGCCGGTGATGGTGATCTCCGAGAAGCCGACCGTCGAGGCGGGCGCCGAGATGGTCGGCGCGGTGGCGGCCTGCGCGGGCGATCCGATCGCCACAGCGGCAAGG
Source organism: Krasilnikovia cinnamomea (assembly GCF_004217545.1). Taxonomy (NCBI): domain Bacteria; kingdom Bacillati; phylum Actinomycetota; class Actinomycetes; order Micromonosporales; family Micromonosporaceae; genus Krasilnikovia; species Krasilnikovia cinnamomea. The sequence continues at coordinate 2,050,677 of NZ_SHKY01000001.1, read as the reverse complement.
CAGGTGGCGGCCGTCAGCGCGGCCAGGGTGGTACGTCGGGCGCGTCGGTCGGTCGTGACCGACGTGTCGCGAGAACGCATTGACTTGTCTCCTTCGGCGGTTCGCGGCCGGGCACCCGGAGGCGCGCGCCAGCGACCGCCGTTGTGGGCGGTTGGTCGCCGCAGACTAAGTGTCTGACTGTGGGTAGTCATACATCTCGGTGGTTCTCCTTGCTGTCCGCTCGGCCGAACCGCCTGGCCCGTACGGCTTCACCTGGAGAAGCGTCACCAAAACGGGTGGTCGACGCGAGGTGATATTTCCGGAATGTCGTAACTGTTCGTGGTTGTCGTTAGTCACGTTCCGCTAGTTGTTACGGTGGGACCCGTCATGTCTGAGGATCAAGAGGACCGGTCGCTGCGGGCCGACTGCGCGAACTGCGCCGGGCTGTGCTGTGTCGCGCCCGCGTTCGCGAAGTCGTCGGACTTCGCCATCGACAAGCCCGCCGGGCGGCCCTGCCCCAACCTGCGCGCCGACTTCCGCTGCGGCATCCACGCCGACCTGCGGGAACGCGGCTTTGGCGGATGCGTCGTGTTTGACTGCTTCGGCGCGGGCCAGCAGGTAACCCAGATCACCTTCGGCGGGCGGGACTGGCGCGCTCAGCCGGAGCTGGCCGGGCCGATGTTCGCGGCGTTACCCGTCATGCGCCAGCTGCACGAGCTGCTCTGGCTGCTCACCGAGGCCATGCGGTTGCCCGCCGCGCCCCGCCTGCACGACCGGCTGCGCGACGCCCGCGCCGAACTCCGGCGGCTCACCGAGCTGAGCGCCGACGAGCTGACGGCACTGGACGTGGACGCCCAGCGGCGGCGGGTCAACCCCCTGCTGCAACAGGCCAGCGAAGCGGCCCGGGCCGGGCTGCGGCGCCGCCCCGACCACCGCGGCGCCAACCTGATCGGCCGCCGGCTGGCCCGCTCCGACCTGCGCGGGGCGAACCTGCGCGGCGCCCTGCTGATCGGCGCCGACCTGCGCGGCGCCGACCTGCGGCTGGCCGATCTCACCGGCGCGGACCTGCGGGGGGCCGACCTGCGCGGCGCCGACCTGGCGGACGCGCTGTTCGTCACCGCGGCACAGCTCGCCGCGGCCCGGACTGACGAGACCACCCGCCTCCCGAGTTCGCGGCGAACCGGGCAGTCGCCCGGCGCGGCGCCTCCCCCCGCGGCGGGCCCTGCGGCTCCGAGCCCGGACGGGTCTCCGAGCCCGGACGGGTCTCCGGGGCCGGACGGTTCACCGGCAGCGCGCACGGCAGCGACACGGTCTGCCCGGCGCCGCCCTCGTGGTTGCTGAACTCCGGGCCGATCAGCAGCCGCGACAGCAGCCGCGCCTGCGGCGTGGAGAGCCCCAGCTTGTCCGCGTGGTCGATGCGGAACCGGGCGATGGCCTGGCGGATCACGTTGGCCAGCCGGTCGGCGTCCCGGACGGCCTCCACGTCGCCGCCCGCCAGCACGAGCGCGGGCCAGCTCCCATCGGGTCCCGCGCACACCAGTTGGACCTGGCTGATCGACCCGGCCCGCCCGGTGCCCGGCGCGCCGGGTTGCACCCGCACGTGCCACGGCCACTGCCAGCGCAGCTCGCCTGAGGCGACCTCCAGATCGTCGGGGGAGATCGACGATGCGTACGCGTACCGCAGGCGCCGATCCGTCACCAGCACCTCGGTCGACTCCGGCACGGCCCAGCGGGGCAGCGCCGCGGCCCGGTCGAACGCGTACTCGGCGACCGCGGCCCGGCCCCGCCACAGGGCGCGTTCACCGCCGCGCAACGGAGCGAACACGTCCACCGGATCGGGCGGGACGGACATGGCGGACCCCCTCCGCGTCGCGACCGCGCCCGGCGGGGCGGGGCCGACTCGATTACATCGGCGCCCCGAGCCGCCCACAAGCGGGCGACCCCGACTTTTGCCGGATCACGGAACCTCGGCGCGGCGGGGCCCGAAAGGTTGAACCTTCGGACGACCCCGGCCGTACCTCCCTCAGGCGCGCGAGCGGAAGAGGCCGTCCGGCGGCGCCGGGGACGGCACCGCCGCGTCGTCACCCACCGGGGCGGCGCCCCCGGCGAACCGGTCCAGATCGGTCTCCACCCGTCCCGGGAACCAGTCGCCCGCGGCCCGCCGCGCCAGCTCCGGGACCGGCGGCGGCGTACGCCCCGCCAGCAGCACCAGGTTGCCGAAGCGGCGGCCCCGCAGCACCGCCGCGTCGGCCGTGACGCAGGCCTGCGGCAACACCTCCCGGACCGTGGCGACCTGGGCGCGGGCGTGGCGCAGCGGGGGGCCGTCGGCCACGTTCGCGACCAGGAAGCCGGTGGGGGCCAGCACCCGGGCGATCTCCCGGGCGAACTCCACCGAGGCCAGGTGCGCGGGGGTACGGGAGCCCGCGAAGACGTCCAGCACCACCACGTCGTACCCGCCGGGGCGCATGCCCGCCAGCTCCGCGCGGGCGTCGCCGACGCGTACCCGGATCCGGGCGGACGGCGGCCACGGCAGCCAGGTACGGACCAGGTCCACCAGCGGGCCGTCGATCTCCACCACGCGCTGCGCCGAGCCGGGACGGGTGGCCGCGACGTACCGGGGCAGGGTCAGCGCCCCGCCGCCCAGGTGCAGCACCCGCAGCGGCTGCCCGGCCGGGGCCAGCAGGTCCAGGGCGGCGCCGATGCGGCGCACGTACTCGAACTCCAGATGTGTCGGGTCGGCCAGGTCGACATGCGACTGCGGGGTGCCGTCCAGCAGCAGCGTCCAGCCGGACCGGCGGTCCGGGTCCGGCACCAGCTCGGCCAGGCCCGACCCGACGGTCGCGACCCGCCGCTCCGACCGTCTGCGCTGCGCCACGCGAGGCAGTATGCCGGTCGCCCGCCCGCCGCCGGCGCGCTGGGCGGCGGGCCGCTGTCGCGCACCGGTGCGGGTGAATGTGAAGCGGCTTTGCGCAAAACGGTCATCGGGCGCACCCGTCGCGTTCCACACTGACCCCAGCGGAGCCGTCCGGGCGGACGGGCCGGGGCGGGGGTGAGCGATGTCGGGCAACGCGCCGACCGGGATCGTCGGCGACGGGCGGGCCGAGATGGTCGGCGACGGGCCGGATCCGTCGCCGGTCGTGGTCACGCTGCCGGTCAGCCGCCCGCTACGGATCCGCCGCTACGCGTCGGACGAGGGGCCCGGCTACTGGCGCTGGGACTGCGCCGACTGCGGCGAGTACGGCGGCGGGCGCCACCACACCGACGCGGTCACCCGGGCGATGCGGCACTGCGGGGAGCACCCGCACCACCGGTCGTCGCTGCTGCCACCGATCCGCTGCCGTCAGGCGGAACCCGCCCGGACGGTGCACCCCATGCTGTTCGCGGTGGACGACGACCCGCCGCCCCCGCCGCTGGACATCTGAGCCCTACCGCCGGGTGTCACTCATCGCGGTACGCCCTCCACGGTCGTGGTGGGCCGGGGCGCACCGAGCACCTCGGCGACGCGCCGGACCCGGGGATCGGCGCGGATCTGCTCCAGGCTGGCGGCGAGCGGCATCCGCCAGTTCGGATACTCCCGCGTCGTGCCGGGCAGGTTGGGCTGTCGCGGCTCGCCGAGTACGTCGTACAGGGATGCGGTGACCAGGCGGCACGGGGTCCGGGCCAGGAACGCGTGCAGCGCCTCGACGATCTCCTCCGGGTCGCTGTCCGGGGTGATCAGGCCCTCGGCTCGCAACGCCGCCAGCAGCCGGTCCCGGTCCTGCGCGGCCTGCCGCTCCTCCTCCGCGACCGGTCCGGTCAGCAGGCCCAGCTCGGCGCGGACGCGCACCTGCTCCCCGCGCAGGAACCCGGCCGCGGTGGGCAGGTCGTGAGTGGACACGCTGGCCAGCGCGTTGCGCGGGTAGCGGGCGGCGGGCAGGTAGCCGCCGTCCGGGTCGTCGCGGTCGCGGGTGAACCACAACACCGCCGAGCCCAGCATGTTCATCCGGGCCAGGCCCGCCGTGACCTCGGGCAGCACCGTGCCCAGATCCTCGCCGACCACCACGGCACCGGCCCGCTGTGCCTCCAGCGCCAGGATGCCGAGCATGGCGTCCGGGTCGTAGCGCACGTACGTGCCGTCGGCGGGGCCCCTGCCCGGCGGCACCCACCACAGCCGCCACAGCCCGGCCACGTGATCCACCCGCAGGCCCCCGGCGTGCCGGAAGATGCGGCGCAGCATGTCCCGGTACGCCGCGTACCCGGTCTCGACCAGCCGGTCCGGCCGCCACGCGGCCAGCCCCCAGTCCTGGCCGAGCTGGTTGAACGCGTCCGGGGGCGCGCCCGCGTGCACCCCGTCGGCCAGCACGTCGCGCAGCAACCAGGCGTCCGCACCGCCGGGGTCGATCCCGACCGCGAGGTCGTGCACGATGCCGACCGGCATCCCGGCCGCCTGGGCCGCCGCGCGGGCGGCGCCGAGCTGCTCGTCCACCAGCCGCTGCAGCCAGACGTGGAACGCCACCCGGTCGCGCAGCTCGGCGCGGGCCGCCCCGACCGCCGCGGTGTCCGGGCGGCGCAGCTCGGCGGGCCACTCCCGCCAGTCGGGGCCGTGCCGCTCGGCCAGGGCGCAGAACGTGGCGAAGTCCACCAGACCGGGGTCGGCGTCGTCGGCCGGAGCGGCCAGCGGCCAGAGCAGTTCCAGGGCCGCGCGTTTGGCCCGCCACACCGCGCTGTAGTCGATCAGACCGTCGCCGGGCGGTGCCGGGCGCAGCGCGTCCACCCGGGACCGCAGGGCGTCGTCGGCCCGCCGGTACTCCGGGGTGTCGGCGATCCGCAGGTACAGCGGGTTGGCGAAGCGGCGGCTCGACGGAAAGTACGGCGACTCGGGAACCGGCAGGGTCGGGGTGGGCGCGTGCAGCGGGTTGAGCAGGACCAGCCCGGCGCCCTGGGCGACCTCGCGGACGAAGGTCACCAGGTCGCCGAGGTCGCCCATGCCCCAGGACGCGGCCGAGTGCAGCGCGTACAGCTGCAGCATCCAGCCCCACGTCTGCGGCGGCTCGGGCAGCGCCGCCGGGACGACGACCAGGGTCGCCTCCCGACCTGCGCTGCTCATCCGGTGCCAGCCCAGCGGCAGGTCGGCCGGGACCATGCCGGTCACGGTGCGCCGCCCGCCGTCCTCGGTGACGATCGTGGCGGGCGCCGCCAGCGGGTACGTGCGCCCGTGGCGCACCACCACCGTGCCGGGCAGCCGGCGTTGCCGCCGGGCGCGGCGTACCGCGCCCAGCTCGCGGGCGAGCCCGGCCGGGGTGCGGGCGTCGACACCGAGCAGGCCCAGCACCGCGATCACGGTGTCCGGGGAGACGGCGCGGCGTTCGCTGTGCCAGTCCTCGTACCAGGTGGCCACACCGTGCGCCGCGGCCAGCGCCGCCAGATCAGCGTCCATTCCGCTCCCTTTCCCGGTCGGTTCGCCTCCTACCCTGCCGGACCGGCGGCGGTTCCGCGCGTACCGGTTGCGGACTTGCGCCACGATGTACCCATGTCTTCTGCAGTGACATGGTGGTCGCGGCTGACCGCGGCGGTGACCGGTGCGGTCCTCACGCTGGTGGTGCCCGTGCATGCGTGGGCGGCCAGCAACGGCGTCGCCGACGTGGCGTTCGAGGCGGTCAAGTACCGCCGCCGCCGCTCCGGCTTCGGCTTCTTCGGTTTCGCGGCGCTGTGCTGCCTGCTCGTGGTCGGGGGGATCGTCCTGGTCGTGGTGTTGATCATGCGGAACCGCAAGCGTCGCTGACGGCTGTGCCGGCGGCCCGGATCACATCCAGTTGAGCGTGCGGTCGACCGCCTTGCGCCACTGGGCGAAGTCGCGTTCCACCTCGGCCCGGTCCCGCTCCGGCCGCCAGTCGCCGGCGCGCTGCCAGTTGGCCCGCAGCGTGTCGGTGTCCGGCCAGAAGCCGACCGCCAGCCCCGCCGCGTACGCCGCGCCGAGGCAGGTGGTCTCCGCCACGACCGGGCGCACCACGGGGACCCCGAGCACGTCCGCGAGGAACTGCAGGAGCAGTTCGTTGCCGGTCATGCCGCCGTCCACCTTGAGTGTGGTCAGCGCGGTGCCGCTGTCGGCGTTCATGGCGTCGACCACCTCGCGGGTCTGCCAGCCGCTGGCCTCCAGGGCGGCGCGGGCCAGGTGGCCCCGGTTGACGAAGCCGGTCAGGCCCACCAGTACGCCACGGGCGTCGGCGCGCCAGTGCGGGGCGAACAGTCCGGAGAACGCGGGCACCAGGTAGCAGCCGCCGTTGTCCGGCACGGTCTTCGCCAGTTCCTCCACCTCGGGCGCGGTCCGGATGAGGCCGAGGTTGTCGCGCAGCCACTGGATCAGCGAGCCGGTGACGGCGATGGCGCCCTCCAGCGCGTACACCGCGGGCTGGTCGCCGATGCGGTAGCCGACCGTCGTGAGTAGACCGTGGGCGGACGTGACCGGGCGGGTGCCGGTGTTCAGCAGCAGGAAGCTGCCGGTGCCGTACGTGCACTTCGCCTCGCCGGGGGCGAAGCAGGTCTGGCCGAACAGGGCGGCCTGCTGGTCGCCGAGCGCGGCGGCCAGCGGCACCCCGGCCAGCGGGCCCTCGGTGATCTCGCCGTACACCTCGCTGGAGGAGCGGATCTCGGGCAGCATCGCGGCGGGGATGCCGGTCGCGGCGAGGATCCGCGGATCCCAGTCGAGGGTTTCCAGGCTCATCAGCAGGGTACGGCTGGCGTTGGTGACGTCGGTGAGGTGGCGGCCGGTGAGCTTCCAGATGAGCCAGCTGTCCATCGTGCCGAACAGGACCTCACCGGCCTCGGCCCGCTCCCGCAGGCCGGGCACGTTCTCCAGCAGCCAGGCGAGCTTCGAACCGGAGAAGTACGGCGCCAGCGGCAGCCCGGTGCGCCGCCGGAACTCGTCCTCGCTCATCGCTGCGGCGAACCGGCGCAGCTGCTCATCCGTACGTGTGTCCTGCCAGACGATGGCGTTGTGCACGGGCTTGCCGGTGTCGCGGTCCCAGACCAGCGTGGTCTCGCGCTGGTTGGTGATGCCGACGGCGGCGAGCTGGTCGGCGGTGATCGATTCGACGGCGAGGGCCTCGCGGACGACGTAGTCGACGCGCTCCCAGATCTCGTCGGCGTCGTGCTCCACCCAGCCGGGACGGGGGAAGATCTGCCGGTGTTCGCGCTGGGCGACGGAGACGACCGTGCCGTCGGCGTCGAAGACGATGCAGCGCGAGGAGGTGGTGCCCTGATCGATGGCGGCGACATATTCCTTACTCACGCGTAAAACCGTAGGCGAAAGACCGGCGGCGCGGGGCCGCCGGCCGTTCACGATTTTCGTCAGGCCCTGCTCCATTTCTGGTTCGCCGTCCCGGCGCAGTCCCACAGTTGCAGCTGGGCGCCGTTGGCGCTGTTGACGTCCTTGATGTCCACACACCGGTTCGCGGAGATGTTCACCAGGTCGCCCGCGGCCGACAGGGTGAAGCGCTGCACCGGGTTGCCGTTGCAGGTGACCAGCTGGATTCCGGTGCCGTTGGCGGTGCCCGCGCCGGCGGGATCCATGCACTTGCCCATGGCGCGCAGGGTGCCGTCGCCGTGGAACGTCCACTGCTGGGCGGCGGTGCCGTTGCAGTCCCACATCTGCAGGCGCGCCCCGTCGACCGGGTTGGCGCCGGGGATGTCGACGCACCGGTTGTTCAGCGCGGACCGCAGCGCGGTGCCGCCGGCGTCGTTCCACGCCGAGACGCGGACGTAGTCGACGAGCATGGTCTGCGGGAAGACGGTGCCCGCGTCCGGGTTGCCCGGCCAGTTGCCGCCGACCGCCACGTTCATGATCATGAAGAACGGGTGGTCGAAGACCCAGGTGTTGCCGTTGAGGTTGGCCGGGGTGACCCGGAAGTACTCCTGGCCGTCGAGGAACCAGACGATGAGGTTCGGCGACCATTCGATCGCGTACGCGTGGAAGGCGTCGCCCAGCGGCGCGCCCAGCGTGCGGCCGCCGCCGATGCCGCCCGCGCCGGAGTAGCCGGGCCCGTGCACCGTGCCGTGCACGGTGTTGGGCTCCTTGCCGATGTTCTCCATGATGTCGATCTCGCCCGAGTTGGGCCAGCCTACGCTGCCGAGGTTGTCGCCGAGCATCCAGAACGCGGGCCAGATGCCCTGTCCTTTGGGGACCTTGATGCTGGCCTCGAACCGGCCGTACTTCTGGGTGAACTTGCCCGAGGTCAGGATCCGGCCGGAGGTGTACGTGCAGGTGCCGTACCAGCACTGGTAGTTGGCCGGGTTCTCCTTGCGGGCCGTGATGGCGAGGTGGCCCTGGCCGTCGCGGTACACGTTGCGGGTGGAGTTGGTGTAGTACTCCAGCTCGTTGTTGCCCCAGCCGCCGCCGCCGATGTCGAAGTTCCACCTGCTGGAGTCGATCGCCGAGCCGGCCGAGCCGTCGAACTCGTCCTGCCAGGTGATCGCGCCGACGGCGGCGTCGGCCTGGTCGTTGCGGGAGACGGCGCTGAGGGCGCCCGCGAGTGTCGTCGCGACCACGGCGGCCGCGAGCAGGAATCTGGTTGTCCGCATGGGGGATTCCTCCGGGGAAAGAGGGGGGCATGCGTTAACAACCATTTAATAAGTTGTGTTAACAAGTCAACCCGTTGCCGGTTCCGGAACCGGCAACGGGTTGCGAGGGGGCCGCGGGTGGCGTCAGTCGACCCGCTCGAACAGCTCCTTCAGCTTCGACGGCTCCCAGCCCGGCAGCGCCGTGTGCGCCTCCTTCGCCCGGTACACCTTGCCGTCGAACGACACGAGGTCGCCGGCCGCGTACGCGGTGCGCAGCTTCCACTTCGGCGCCGAGACCTTGGTCGGGGTGGCCGAGGGGCTCTCGGACTGCTTGACCGGCTCCAGCGTGGTGGCCGTGGGCTCCGGCTCGGTCGCCGTGGGCTCCGTGGACGCGGACTCGGTGGGAGTCGGCTCCGTGGACGGGTCCTCGCTCACCGACGGCGACGTCGGGGTCGGCGGCACGGTGGTCGACCCCGACGGGGACGGGGTGGGGAACCACTCGTCGTCGGCCGGGCGGGCGGTCCAGGTGCGCCGGCACTCGCGGTCCCGGAAGGTGCGGCCCTCCGCGTTGGTCCAGCGCCAGACGTGGCGGCCGTCGCGGCGCTCGCAGACGGTGATCCGGCCCGCGCGGTTCTCGTGCGCCGAGCCCGCGCGGTTCTCGTGTGCCGAGGCCGTGTCGTTGCGCGTGGGCAGGTAGAGGGCGGCGGCCAGGCCGGCGCCCACGACGGCGAGCGCGAGCAGGACGCGGGGGCGGCGCAGGAACGTACGACCGGCGTGTGCGGCGGCACGGTGCATGGGGATGAAACCTCCGTGGGCGGCGGACGTTTTGTTCGGCCGTTTGTTCGGCAGGGCAACTTTTGAAGATCCGGGTCGGTCACGCAAGTCCGAGCTGCAGACTTAAGGAACGCTTAAACCTTCAGGCCGGAGAGCGTTCTCTGCGTAATCGATTCGTGATGGGCGCGCTCCCGGTTTCGGGCCCGGATGTGGGATGGTCGGCCCCATGACCAACTCGGGGGCGGACGCGGGCGGCCTGCAGGCGCCGCTGTGGCGGGCCATCGCCGTCTACCGGATCGCCGCCCTCGTCTACGTCGCCGTCCTGGTCGTACGCAACGTCTCGAACTACGACGAGCGCTGGGCCGTGCTCGCCTGGCCCGTACTCGCCGTGACCGCCGGCTGGACGGTCTTCACCACCTACGCGTACGCCGACCCGGCCCGGCGCCGGGCGCCCCTGCTCGTCGCCGACCTGCTGGTCACCATGGCCGTGATGGCCTCCAGCGTGTGGATCGTCGGCCGCTACGGCCTGGAGCACGGCAAGCCCACCCTCGCCGTGGCCTGGCACGTCGCCCCCGTCATCTGCTGGGCGGTGGCCTGGGGCCGCCGGGGCGGCGTGATCGCCGCGCTGATCATGGGCGCCACCGACCTCGTCGTCCGCGCCCACTACGACCAGGCCGCGTTCACCGGCACGGTGCTGATGCTGATGGCGGCGTTCGCAGTCGGCAGCCTGGTCCGGCTCGCCGTGGTCTCCCAGGAACGACTCCAGCGGGCCATCGAACTGGAGGCCGCCACCCGCGAACGCGAACGGCTCGCCCGCGACATCCACGACTCCGTGCTACAGGTGCTGGCCCTGGTCAAGCGGCGCGGGGCCGGACTCGACGGGGAGGCCGGGGAGCTGGCCCGGCTCGCGGGGGAGCAGGAAGCCGCGCTGCGGGCGCTGGTCACCAGCCCCACCGCCCCGGCCGTGGACGACCACGCCGAGATCGACCTGATGACGCTGCTCGGGCCGTACGCATCGACCACCGTGTCGGTCGCCGCGCCCGCCGACGCGGTCCGGCTGCCCGGCCACACCGCCCGCGAGGTCGCCGCGGCCGTGGCCGCGGCCCTGGACAACGTGACCCGCCACTGCGAGCCCGGCACCAAGGTGTGGATCCTGGTCGAGGACGAGCCCGGTGAGGTGCTCGTCAGCGTCCGCGACGAGGGGCCCGGCATCGCGCCGGAGCGGCTGGCCGAGGCCGCCGCGCAGGGCCGCCTCGGCGTGGCCCAGTCGATCCGGGGCCGCATCGCCGACCTGGACGGCAGCGTGACCATCACCGCGGCACCCGGCCAGGGCACCGAGGTGGAGCTCGCGGTGCCCCGCAAGCCGATATCGTGACCCGGTGGAGCAGCAGCACACCCCGGTACGGGTCATGGTGGTCGACGACCACCCCATGTGGCGCGAAGGGGTCAGCCGGGACCTCGCCGCGGCCGGTTACGACATCGTCGCCACCAGCGGCGAGGGGCGCCAGGCGGTGCGCATCGCCGCCGCCGCCCGGCCCGACGTCGTCGTGCTGGACCTCCAGCTCCCGGACGTCTCCGGCGTCGAGGTGATCCAGGGCCTGCTGGAGGCCGTGCCCGGGGTGCGGGTGCTCATGCTGTCCGCCAGCGGCGAACACCACGACGTGCTGGCCGCCGTCAAGGCCGGGGCCACGGGCTACCTGCTGAAGTCGGCCGGGACCGCGGAGTTCCTGGAAGCCGTCGGGCGCACCGCCGCCGGTGACGCGGTGTTCACCCCCGGGCTGGCCGGGCTCGTGCTCGGCGAGTTCCGCCGGATGGCGACCGAACCGGCCCCCGCCGAGGGTCCCGCCCCCAAGCTGACCGAGCGCGAAACGGAGGTGCTGCGGCTGGTCGCCAAGGGGCTGTCGTACCGGCAGATCGCCGAGCGGCTCGTGCTCTCGCACCGGACGGTGCAGAACCACGTGCAGAACACCCTCGGCAAGCTCCAGCTGCACAACCGGGTCGAGCTCACCCGGTACGCGATCGAGCAGGGCCTCGACTAGGAGCCCGGGACCGGCCTAGGAGAAGCCCGGGGCGCGGGTCTCGTGCATCGCCAGCTCCTCGGCCGAGGCGCCGCCGCCCGCCGCCCCCGCGTCGTACGCGATGGCGTCGCGCTCGTCGTCGAGGCCGGAACCCTCGTCCGGCTCCACCAGGCGTCCCACCGGGCGCGGGGAGTCGTCGTCGAGCTGGCCGTCGTCGTAGAGCGAGATCGCGGAGTTCGGGTCCGAAGTCGGGCTGGGCCCCCACACGTCCGCCGCCAACGGGGTGCTCGACGTGTCCGCGTCGTCGATCGTGTCGTCGAACCAGTCCCGCTCGGGTGTGCGTTCCACGCCGACATCCGGCTCCTCCTGGCGCAGCCGGTACGCCAGCGGCTCACCGCGGCGCGCCTCCTCGGCGGTGTCGCCGTACCGGTTGGAGCCGCCCGGGCCGGCGCCCGCCAGCGCGGCCGGGTCCGGCCCGTCCGCCCACCGGCCGGTGCGCACCTCGTCGTTCGCGGTGGAATCGTCGTCGGCGGTGTCCGGCAGCCCGGACGACTCCGGGTCCGTCACCTCGAGCGGGTAGTCGTTGTCGCGCATACCAGTCGGTTTACCCCTGCGCGGGGTCCGCCATACCTGCCGCAAGGCCCGATCGGGAGGGGCCGGATGACTCCTCCGCGGCCAGGATCGCCCACACCACCTTGCCGTCGCTCAGCGGCAGGGTGCCCCAGCCCCGGGTCACCGCGTCGATGAGCAGCAGGCCCCGGCCCCCGTACGCGGTGGGAGCCACGGGGCCCGCGAAGCGCGGCTGCCCCGCCGAGTGGTCCCGGACCGCCACCGCCATCGTGTCCGCGTACCGCGTCAACACGACCGTCAGCGGGGTACCGGCGTGCGCCACCACGTTGTTGGCGAGTTCGGTGACGACGATGCTGCCCGCGCCGGCCAGCTGCGGCAGCTCCCACCGGGCGCACGCCTCGGTGACCAGCTCCCGGGCGCGGCGGGCCGCCCCGACCACCGGCTCCAGGTCAAGGGACAGGCGGCGGCCGGGCGTCGGCGGGCCCAGCGACGCGGTGGCCGTCGCCACGCTGGGGCACACCGTCAGCCCGGTGTTCTGCCACGGGTGGGGATCCGGGGCCGCGAGCACCAGCTGGGCGGCGGGCCAGACCGTCGTCTCCCGCACCACCCGGCGCAACACCCCCGGCGCGTCGGGGTCAGTGACCGTCAGTCCCGCCACGTCGACGAGCACGGCCTCCGGGGCTTCGGCGAGCACGTCGAGCAGGGCCGCGCGGACGGCTGCCGCCTCGCTCCCGGCCAGGACCCCCGTGAACCGGACGACCGGGTGGACCTGCGCACGGTCCACCACGTGTCCGACCTCGCTCGCCATGATCACTCCATTGTGCCGATGGCCGCGATTCGGACGCGAGCTACCGGGCTTACTCCGAATTCTCGTACACGCCTGGGCCCGGTTTACCCCACGGCCCGCCGGGTCATGCGTGATCCCCGGCCGGGTCACAGACCGGCCGTGCGCACGCCGGGCCGCTCGGCGGCCCGGCCGCCCGGATGGCCGCCCGGTGCGGTGGCGTGGTGGTGCTGCGGCTCCGCGTACCGGGTCAGGCCCAGCACCGCCGCCAGCGTGACCACGAACCCGACGGCGGCCATCCACTCCCGGCCCGGGTAGATGCGGTCACCCAGCAGCAGCAGCCCGACAATCGCCGCGGGCACGGCGCCCGCCGCGTCCATCGCCGCCACCGCCGCCGTGGTCGAACCCCGCTGCATCGCCAGCCCCAGCAGCAGCTGGCCCACCAGCGAGTGGGCGATCAGCAGGTAGAGCAGCGGATTGCCGAGGTAGCCGGTGACCGAGTGCTCGCTCGCCAGCGGCCGGGCGGCGATCGCGGCCGCCGAGAAGCCGATCCCGGCCAACGAGCCCAGCACCACGGATCCGAGTGCGCCGTGCAGGCGTACCGCGAAGAAGCCGAGCACCGCCAGCGCCACCAGCGTGACCGCCAGCGCGATCACGGCGGCCGCGCCCAGCGGGCGCGCGGGCGCCGGCTCGGCCGCCAGCACCAGGGCGGTGATGCCCGCCAGCAGCAGGCCCAGCAGCGCGATCTCCGCCCGGGGCAGCACCCACTTCAGCACCAGGACCCCGAGCAGGGCGGTCACGCCCAGCCCGGCCGCGACGCTGGCCTGCACCAGGAACAGCGGCAGATCGCGGCGGGCCAGGAAGGCCAGCACGAAACCCAGCACCTGACAGATCAGACCCAGCACATACGTACGGTGACTGGCCAGGCGCACCAACAGGCTGGGATCGAACGTGTGGTGCACGGTCGTGCGCGCCGCCGCGATCGACTGCAACAGGTTGGCCACGCCGTATGCCGCGATCATCGCCGCGAGACAGAACCAGCCTGTGGACACCACAGCGAGGATAGACCAGCGCCTGGTTCCGCTCAGGCCGGTTCGCCCGCCAGGCGGGTGAGCACCTCCTCGTGCAGGTGCCCGTTGGTGGCGATCGCGCTGCCGCCGCCCGGCCCGGGCCGGCCCTGCAGGTCCGTGAAGGTGCCACCGGCCTCCCGCACGATCGGCATCAGCGCGGCCACGTCCCACAGCGACAGCTCCGGCTCCACCATGACGTCCAGCGCCCCCTCGGCCAGCAGCATGTAGCCGTAGAAGTCCCCGTACGCCCGGGTGCGCCACACCTGGAGCAGCAGGTCCAGCATCGGCTCCAGGCGGCCGTTCTCCTTCCAGCCGGACAGGCTGGAGTAGCACAGGGAGGCATCCGCCAGGCGGTTCACGGCCGACACCCGGATCCGGGTGGCGCCCGCCTGGTGGCGGCCCGCGTACGCGCCGTGCCCCGTCGCGCCCCACCACCGGCGGCCCAGCGCGGGCGCCGACACCAGGCCCGCGACCGGGACGTCGTCCTCCACCAGCGCGATGAGCGTGCCCCAGATCGGGACGCCGCGGATGAAGTTCTTCGTGCCGTCGATCGGGTCGATCACCCAGTGCCGGGACCCGCTGCCCGCGCCGGGCATCGACATGCCGTACTCCTCGCCGAGCACCCCGTCGCGCGGGCGGGCCCGCGCCAGGGTCGCGCGGATCGCCTTCTCCACCGCGGTGTCCGCATCGGAGACCGGGGTCAGGTCCGGCTTCGACTCGACGTGCAGATCGAGCGCCCGGAACCGGGCCATCGAGATCGAATCGGCGGCGTCGGCCAGCAGGTGGGCCAGGGAGAGATCGTCGGAGTACCCAGACATGCCGGAAACCTAGCCGATGATCGCGGCCCGCCCCGCCTACGACCCGGCCCCGCGCGTCGCCAGCGTGGTCCGGCGCGTCCCGAGGGCCGGCGGTCAGGTTTCCGGGCGCTCCTCGCGGGGGTCCTCACCGGCGCGGGAGGCCAGCAGGCGGCGGTAACTCGCCAGCCGCCGCTGGTCCGCGTGGCCGGCACTGACCCAGGCGTCCAGCGTGCAGTCCACGTCGGCCGGGGTGTGGCCGCAGTTCGGCGGGCAGTCCAGCGTGCCCTCGACGAGATCGGGGAAGCCGTGCAGCAGGCTCTCGGCGCTCACGTGCGCCAGCCCGAAGCTGCGGATGCCCGGCGTGTCGATGATCCAGCCCGGATCCGCGCCATCCGTGCCGGACGGGGGCAGGCGCAGGGCGACCGCGCTGGTGGAGGTGTGCCGTCCCTTGCCGACGGCGCTCACCGCGCCGACCGCCCGCAAGGCGTCCGGCACCAGGCGGTTGACCAGGGTGGACTTGCCCACCCCGGAATGGCCGACGAGTACGGAGATCTGCCCGGCGAGCCGCTGCCGCAGCGGGGCCAGGTCGCTGTCGGGGCGCACCAGCACGTACGGCAGGTCCAGTTCGGCGTAGTAGTTCAGCACCGCCTCGGGGCCCGCGAGGTCGGCCTTGGTGAGGCACAGCAGCGGCTCGACGTCCGCGTCGTACGCCGCGACCAGGCACCGGTCGACGAACCCGGTCCGCGGCGGCGGATCGGCCAGGGCGCTGACGATGACGAGCTGGTCGGCGTTGGCGACCACGACCCGCTCCAGCCGGCCCTCCGGGGTGGTGTCGTCGTCGTCCGCGGTGCGGCGCAGTACGGATCTGCGTTCGGCGATGCGCACGATCCGGGCCAGGGCTCCGGGCGCCCCGGAGGTGTCGCCCACCAGCGCCACCCGGTCGCCCACCACCACCGACTTGCGGCCCAGCTCGCGGGCGCGCATCGCGGTGACGATGTCGTCCTCGGTCGGGGCGTCGGGGCGTACGCAGCCGTACCGGCCCCGGTCCACGCTGACGACCAGGCCGTCCACCGCGTCGGAGTGTTGCGGGCGGGTACGGGTACGCGGCCGGGAGGACCGGCCCGGTCGGATCCGGACGTCGTCCTCGTCATACTCCCGCTTGCGTCCCGGCAGGTTCAGCTCCTCGCCACGAGTCCCGCCCAGAGTTCGGGGAACTCGGGCAGCGTCTTCGACGTACACGCTACGTCGCTGAGATGAACGCCCTCGACCGCCAGGCCGACAACCGCCGCGGCGTGCGCCATGCGGTGATCGGCGTACGTCTCGAACAGTGCCGGGCGCAGCGGGCCGGGCGTGATCTCCAACCCGTCGGGGTGCTCGACGACGTGGGCGCCGAGCTTGGTGAGCTCCCGGGCCAGCGCGGCGATCCGGTCGGTCTCGTGGCCCCGGATGTGCGCCACTCCCCGCAGGTGCGAGGGCCCGTCGGCCAGCGCGGCCAGCGCGGCGACCACCGGCGTCAGCTCGCTCACCTCGGACAGGTCGGCGCGCACACCGCGCACCGTGCCCGTCCCGCGTACGGTGAGCCCGTCGGCGTCCTGCTCGACCCGCCCGCCCAGCGCGGTGAGCAGCTCGGTGACCTGGCCGACCGGCTGCCAGCTCTCCCGGGGCCAGCCGGCGAGCGTGACCACGCCGCCGGTCACCAGGGCGGCCGCGAAGAACGGCGCCGCGCCGGACAGGTCGGGTTCGATGGTCCACGTCCGGCCGCGCAGCGCGCCCGGCTCGACCGCCCACACGTCCGGCACGCTGTCGTCCACGGCCGCTCCGGCGGCCCGGAGCATGTGGGTGGTCATCCGCAGATGCGGGGCGGAGGGCACCGGCGGACCCTCGTGCCGCAGCACCAGGCCCTTGGCGAAGCGGGGCGCCGACAACAGCAGGCCGGAGACGAACTGGCTGGAGGCGGAGGCGTCGATGACCGCCTCGCCGCCGTCGACCAGGCCCCGGCCGCGGACGGTCAGCGGCAGCCCGCCGGTGGGTGACGCGTCGAGGTCGGCGCCGAGGGCGCGCAGCGCGGCGACGATGGGGCCCAGCGGGCGGTTGCGGGCGTGCGGGTCGCCGTCGAACGTGACGGTGCCGTCGGCCAGCGTGGCGACGGGGGGCGCGAACCGCATCACCGTGCCGGCCAGGCCGACGTCGATGTGGGCGGGGCCGTGCAGCGGGCCGGGCTCGACCGTCCACGTCTCGTCGGAGGTCGTGTCCACGGTGGCGCCGAGGGCGCGCAGCGCGTCCGCCATCAGCGCCGTGTCGCGGGCGCGCAGCGGGCGCTCGATCCGCGAGGGCTCGGCGGCCAGGGCGCTGAGCACCAGCGCGCGGGCGGTCATGGACTTCGAGCCGGGCAGCCGGACGGTCGAGCGCACCGGGCCGGTGGCGATCGGGGCGACCCACGGGCGGGTCGCGGCGGCCGGGCCGGCGGGCGACGGGCTGGCGGTGGCCGACTGGCCGGGTTCATCAGTCACGGCCCCCATTGTGCCGGGGGCGGCCGACAGTTCCCCGGCGTGTTCCCGCCCCCCGGGACGGGGCGCGGCGGCGTACTGTCTGCCGCATGTGCGGCCGGTATGCGACGACACGCAGCGACGCTGATCTCAGCGCGCTGTTCGATGCCGCGAACGTGACCGCCGGGCTCGGCCCGAGCTGGAACGTCGCGCCCACCGACCCCGTGCCCGTGGTGCGGATGTCGCGACGCCACGGCGGCCGGGTGCTGGACACCGCGCGCTGGGGACTGGTCCCGCCCTGGGCGGCCGACCTGCGCGGTGGCGTCCGCATGATCAACGCGCGGGTGGAGACGGTCGCCACCTCGCCCGCGTTCGCACCCTCGTTCGCCCGGCGGCGCTGCCTGGTCCCCGCCGACGGGTGGTACGAGTGGGTCCGCACCGGCAATCAGCGGCAGGCGTACTACATGACCCCCGCCGACGGTTCCGCGCTGGCGTTCGCGGGCCTGTGGTCGGCGTGGGGTCCGGACTCGGTGCTCACCTGCACGGTGCTCACCACGGCGGCGCTGGGGTCCCTGGCCCGGGTGCACAACCGGATGCCGGTCGTACTGCGGCCCGAGCGCTGGGCGGCGTGGCTGGCCGGCGGGGATGGCGCCGAGGCGCTGGCGTCACCGTCCGATACATCGACGGATATCGAGGTAAGGGCCGTGCGGCCCGACGTCGGCAACGTCCGCAACAACGGGCCTGAGCTGGTCACACCCCCGTCCGAACCGGCCGAGGCAACCCTGTTCTGACCGTAGTCGGCTATCCGACGGTTACCGGTGAGTTGTTTACGGCATGTTACGCCGCGTCATGATCAGGCGTCGATTCACGAAGATTGTCCCATTCTGGCGACGGCCGTCTTGGCGAACTTAGTTACAGGACGCACAAGCCCCTTGTTCTGATCTTCATTCCTGCGATACAAACCACCGCCGGTGTGGTTACGAGTTCGCAGGGTGCGGACGTCGCGACCACGTTCACCGGGTCCCACGGGGGAGGTGGGCAGATGACTCGGGCACGGATGCCGCGTCCGCACGAGGTCGCCATCGCACGGCGCGACCTGAGACTGCTTCGGGCGATCGACGAACGACGGTCGGACGAGGCCTGGCGTATCCGCGGCGCATGCCGCAGCGTCGATCCGGAGGTGTTCTTTCCGGCGCCGAACGAGCCGTCCGACCGCGCGATCGCGCTCTGCGGTACGTGCGACGTCCAGGCGCCATGCCTGGCCCGGGCGCTGCAGGTGGGGGACTGCCACGGCGTGTGGGGCGGCACGACACCGCGCGAGCGCCGCGCCATGCTGGTGGCCTGGCGTGAGCGGGTCGGGCCTGACGGCGAGCCGATCGACGACGGCCCCGACGCCGAAGACCGACGCCTGCTCAGCCTCATCCCGGTCAGCCGCTGACACCTCATCCCGCAGGCCGGGGCTGCATCCCGCAGGCCGGGGCTGCTCGTCCGGATCTTGAAGACATCGGGTCCGGAGCTGACCGGAAGTCTGCGAACTTCGCGCGGGGATGCACTTCGCGCGCGGGGATGCAGATTCCGCGATCACCGCGGGCGACAATGACGTCGTGCGCAGCGACACCACCACCGGCGACTACACCGTCGAGACGCCACGCGGCCCGGCGGGCATCCGGGTCAGCGAACCGGAGGGCCCGCCGCTCGCCCTGCTGGTGCTCGGGCACGGCGCGGGCGGCGGAGTGGACGCCCCCGACCTGACCCGGGTGCACGACGCCGCGGTCGCGGCCGGGCTCCGCGTCGCCCTGGTCACCCAGCCGTACCGGATGGCGGGGCGGCGTGCCCCGGCGCCTGCGGCGCACCTCGACGAGGCGTGGACCGCGGCGGTCGGGCACCTCGCCACGCCCGGACTGCCGCTGATCTGCGGCGGCCGCTCCAGCGGCGCGCGGGTCGCCTGCCGTACGGCCGGGGAACTCGGCGCGGTGGGCGTGCTGGCGCTCGCGTTCCCGCTGCATCCGCCGGGGCGGCCGGAGCGCAGCCGCGCGGCGGAGTTGCCGCCCGAGATCCCCACACTGGTGGTGAACGGTGACCGGGATCCGTTCGGGGTGCCCGAACCGGTCGGCGCCGTGCGGGTGGTCGTCCGCCCCGGCGCCACGCATGATCTGCGCAAGGACCTCGCCGGGACGGCCGACGCCGTGCTCGGCTGGCTGCGCGAGCACCACTGGGCACGCTGACCCCGCCCGTCCCGGCAAATCGTGTGGTTAACGCGTACTTTTGTGCCGTTTGCCGTGGGCCAGTTTCATGATCATGCAGGTCAGGGCCCCGGTGAGTGGGAATGTGTGCAAGATGCAGGCGGTTGCAACACGCGGACAGCCGTTCGTCGGAAGGGGTTCAGGGTGCGTGCCGAAACCGGATGCGTCGAGCGCGACGGCGAGAAGCAGCGGCAGGTACGGGAGCTGTTGGCCGCCCCGAACTGGCCCGCGGTGCAGCCGCCGCTGACCCCCGCACCATCGGTGAGTGTCAGCACACCGGCGGTTTTGGGAACTCTGGACGGGGCACTACCCGTATCCTCGGCGGGGCGGCCGAGGGGAGACGGACGGGTGACGCCAGCAGAACGGACCGATGAGCGCCGCGCGCGATTCGAGCGCGACGCGCTGCCTTTCGTCGACCAGTTGTACGCCGCGGCCCTGCGGATGACCCGCAACCCGGCCGACGCCGAGGACCTGGTGCAGGAGACCTTTCTGAAGGCGTTCTCCGCGTTCCACCAGTTCGAGGAGGGCACCAACCTCAAGGCGTGGCTGTACCGCATCCTCACCAACACCTACATCAACTCGTACCGGCGTAAGCAGCGGCAGCCCGTGCAGGCGCCGACGGACGAGATCACCGACTGGCAGCTCGCCGCCAGCGAGTCGCACACCTCCGCGGGTCTGCGCTCGGCCGAGACCGAGGCGCTGGACCGCCTGCCGGACAGCGACATCAAGGACGCGCTGCAGGCGCTGCCGGAGGACTTCCGCCTCGCCGTGTACCTCGCCGATGTCGAGGGCTTCTCGTACAAGGAGATCGCCGACATCATGGGTACGCCGATCGGGACGGTGATGTCCCGCCTGCACCGTGGCCGTCGCAACCTGCGCAAGCTGCTGGAGCAGTACGCCGCGGACCGGGGCATCACGCGCGGCACGGACGCGCCGGCCCGGCAGGAGGCATGAGCGACGTGAACGGCGAAGAGCAGAAGCCGGACTGCGGTGCCGTCCTCAGCGAGGTCTACCTCTACCTCGACCTGGAGTGCAGCGAGGAACGCCGGACCCTGATCAAGAAGCACCTCGACGACTGCACGCACTGCCTGCACGAGTACGGCATCGAACACGAGGTGAAGGCGCTGGTCGCCCGGTGCTGCGGCGACGAGGTGGCGCCGCGCGAGCTGCGCGAGCGGCTCCGGATCAGGCTGAACGAGCTGGTCATCGAGGTGGAGACCCGCGAGTTCCTGCCCTGACAATCGGGGAAAACAGACGCGGGAGGGCCGGCAGCGGTGCGCTGCCGGCCCTCCCGTCGTATCGCGGCCAGGCTCAGGAGTTGGGGCGCTTGCCGTGGTTGGCGGAGCTCTTCTTCCGGGCCTTCTTCTTGCGGGCCTTCTTGGCCATGTCGGCCTCCTCTTCGTGGCAGGTCGTCGCGCCTGATCGTAGTCGTCCGGTCCGGCCGGTCTGCTGGCGGCGGCCCGGCGGCCGGGCCGCCCGGATTCCCCCATCAAGGGCTCGTGATTGGATAATCTCCACCCGACAGCGTCGACGAGGAGGAATCACCATGGCCGACGAGATCCGTGCCGAGATGGTGGCCAATGTGTGGAAGGTCGTGGCCGCCGCCGGCGCCGAGGTCGCCGAGGGTGACACGCTGGTGATCCTCGAGTCGATGAAGATGGAGATCCCGGTGCTGGCCGAGTCGGACGGTACGGTGGCTCAGCTCGCGGTCAACGAGGGCGACGTCGTCCAGGAGGGCGACCTCATCGCGGTGATCGAGTAAGCCGGGCGCTGAGCCAGCCCCACAGCCGCCGTCCCGGACGGCGGCCGCGCTGGCGCGGGATGGCGGCCAGCGCGCTCTCCTCGGCGCGCACCACCGCCGTGGCGAGCTCCTCCGCGGCGGGGCCGAGCGCGGGGGTCGCGAGCGCCAGTTGCGCCACCGACCAGGCGATGCCGGTCGGTTCCGTCGTGGCGGGGGTGGCCACCACCTCGGCCAGGGTCCGCCCCGCCAGGTCGGCCACGTCCGCCCGCGCGGTCGGCTCCACCCATGCGTACGTGACGAGGGCGAACAGTGCCGCCTCGGTGATCGCGTCCGTGCCGCCCGCGGCCAGTTCCACCAGCAACCGTCGCCGCCGGGATCCCGGCCACGGCTCGTCCGCGCCGTGGTGCAGCAGGCCCAGGCAGGCCCAGACGTAGACGCAGCGGGTCCAGCGGGCGGGATCGTGCTCGGCCAGGGCCCGGCCGACCTCCGTGTCGGGTGCGGCCGGCGGGTGGGCGATGAGGGCCAGCAGTTCCTGCGGCTCGACCAGCAGCAGCCCGACAGCGGCGTCGTACGCGGCGGGCGGGTGTGGCCACAACGGGTGCGCCACCCGCTGCAGCCGCTGCACCGCCGTGGCCGAGGGCCGGGGGACGGCGTGCCGGGCCACCGTGGGGTAGGCGGCCGAGGGCCGGGGCGCCGGTGGACGCGAGACCGTGGGGAAGCGGCGCCGCGGGTCGGGGCCTGAGTCCGGGGCGGCCGGGACCCGGCTCAGCCACGGCACGTCCTGGCAGCATTCGGCGAGGTCGGTGTGCTCGTGGGTGTCGTCCGGGTGGTAGCGCTGGAAGTCGGCGAGCCGGACGAGGTGCTCCACGTCCCCGTCGGCCTGGTAGCGCAGCCGGTGACCGGTGTGCACCGCGCAGTCGAAGTCGGGGTCGCGGGCCAGCGCCCGGTCCACCCAGGCGAGGGCCTCGTCGAGCCGGCCCTGGGCGGCGAGGGTGCCGGCGATGTCCGCGTACACGGAGAGGTCGTCGGGGTCGTGCACGACCGCGCGGCGCAGCGCGTCGAGGGCCTCGGGCAGCCGGCCGGCGCTGCGGTACGCGTACCCGAGCCAGATCTCGCCCAGTTTGGACGGCCTCGCCCGGACGCCGCGGGCGGCCCAGTCGACGGCGAGCGCGGCGTCGCCGATCCGGCGCGCCAGCGCCGATCCGGCGCCGAGCAGCAGGTGGTGGGTGGGCTGGGCGGCGATCGCGTGCCGGACCACCGTCAGGTACGGCAGCAGGGCTGCGCGGTCCTGCTCGGGGGCGGGGTCGCCGACCGCGGTGCACAGCCGCATGACCATGCGGGCCAGCATGTCCGGATCGATGCGGGCGCCCAGGGAGGGCTCGCTGACCCAGGGCACGCCCGCCCAGTCCATGCCGGGGGTGTGCCCGCTGGCGGCGGCCAGCAGGGGCAGGCCGTCCTCGGGGCGCCCGGCGGCGGCCAGCAGGTGGGCGCGGGCGACGACCGTGCCGACGAACGCGTGCTGCCCGAGCGGGAACAGCTCCAGGCCGCCGTCCGCACGCGCGGCCAGGCGGCTGAGCAACTCGTGGGTTTCCGGCAGGGTGGGTGCCTGCGCGATGGCACCGGCGAGGTGATCGGCCGCGTGGTGCATCTC
The DNA here is from genome assembly GCF_004217545.1 of Krasilnikovia cinnamomea. Classification (NCBI taxonomy): domain Bacteria; kingdom Bacillati; phylum Actinomycetota; class Actinomycetes; order Micromonosporales; family Micromonosporaceae; genus Krasilnikovia; species Krasilnikovia cinnamomea. The sequence continues at coordinate 2,028,029 of NZ_SHKY01000001.1, read as the reverse complement.
GCCGCGGTCGAGGGCCGCGCGGGCCTGTTCAAGGTCGCGGTCGGCGGAGCTTCGGGGGTCTTCCATGGTGCTGCGCCAACCTTTCGCCGTCGCGCGGCATGCGCCACGACGCGAGCCTAGGCGACGGCGATCGATATGTCAGGCCGGGATCTGCGCATTGTTGCGCGAAACATTGTGCTTGCTCGCTCTTTCGTGCAAGACTGCGCACGAAACGCGCGGGACCGTGCATAGGGGAGGGCTTTTCAGTGACGCAGCGAGGCCAGGGCATGGCGGCCGACATCGCGGAGCAGCCGGCGGGGATGGCCCGCCTGCTCGACCGCGAAAACGCCGCCGCGATCGCGGCCGTGGGGGCCCGGGTGGCCGCGCGCCGGCCCCGCCATGTGATCTTCGTCGGCCGGGGCACCTCCGACCACGCCGCCCTGTACGGCGCGTACCTCACCGAGATCCGGCTCGGCCTCCCCGTCGGCCTCGCCTCGCCCAGCGCGATCACCCTCTACGGCGCCCGGCCCGACCTCTCCGACGCCCTCGTCGTCGGCGTCAGCCAGAGCGGCGGCTCGCCCGACCTCGCCGGTGTGCTCACGGTCGCCCGGCAGTCCGGTGCGCTGACCCTCGCGGTCACCAACAACCCCGACTCGCCCCTGGTCGCCGCCGCCGAGCTGGCCATCGACATCGCCGCCGGCCACGAACGCGCGGTGGCCGCCACCAAGACCTACACCGCCGAACTGCTCGCCCTGCTCCTGCTGGTCGAGGGCGTCCGGGCGGGCGACGGGGTGCTGCCGGCCGACGAGCGCGCCGCCCTGGAGAAGCTGCCGCAGCTCGCCGAGGAGGTGCTGGCCGACAACGCCGCCGACGCGCTCGCCCAGCGCTACCGCTTCGCGTCCCGCCTGGTCGCCACCGGCCGGGGGTACGCGTACCCGACGGCCCGGGAGACCGCGCTCAAGCTGATGGAGACGTCGTACCTGCCGGCGCTCGCCTTCTCCGGCGCCGACCTGCTGCACGGCCCGCTGGCCATGGCCGACCCGGACGTGCCGGTGCTGGCCGTGGTCGGCGACGGTCCGGGCGGCCAGGCCATGCGGGACGTGGTCAACCGGCTCGGCGAGCGCCGCGCCGACGTGGTCACCGTCGGCCCGGCGGACGTGCCCGGCGCCGCCGGCCGGCTCGCCGTCCCCGCGGTCGACGAGCGCTACGCGCCGCTGCTCGACATCCTGCCGCTGCAGAAGCTGGCCCTGGCCCTGGCGCTGGCCCGTGGTGAGGACCCGGACGCCCCGCGCGGCCTGAACAAGGTCACCACGACGTTGTAGAAACGGGCATGGCAGGCTTGATCCGTGTCCACCCTGCGTGACCTCGCCGAGGAGCACACCGACCTCCGCCCCGGCGACATCGATCACCTGCACCGCCTGGCCGGCGACTGGCAACTGCTGTCCGACCTGTCCTTCGCCGACCTGCTGCTCTGGGTGCCGGTCCGGCCCCCGGACACCCGGCCCCGGTCGTTCCTGTGCGTCGCCCAGGTACGGCCGACCACCGCGCCGACGGCGTACCAGGACGACCAGGTGGGCAGGATCGTCGGCGGGCCCGAGGTGGCGCACCTGGACATCGCGTACGCGCAGGCCCGGATCTGGCGCGAGGGAGACCCCGTCTGGTACGGCGACACCCCCGCCCGCCACGAGGCCATCCCGGTGCGCATCCGGGGCGAGGAGGAGCACGGCGAGGTCGTCGCGGTGATCGGCCGCGACACCAACCTGTCCACCGCGCGTACCCCCAGCCAGCTCGAACTGAACTACCTGACCACGGCCGACGACCTGGCGCAGATGGTGGCCGATGGGACCTTCCCACCGCCCCGGCACCCCGGCGAGACCACCTCCGCGCCCCGCGTCGGCGACGGGCTGATCCGCCTCGACGCCTCCGGCAAGGTCACCTACGCCAGCCCGAACGCGCAGTCGGCGTACCGGCGGCTCGGGTTCAGCGCGCACCTGGTCGGCGAGGAACTGGCCGAACTGACCCGGCGGCTGGCCGCGGACCCGCTGGAGGGCACGGACACCGCCGAGCGGATGCTGGCCGCGCTGCGCGGCGAACATCCGGCGCGCAAGGAGTTCGAGGCGCGCGGCGCGACCGTACTCATGCGCGCCCTGCCGCTGATGCCCGCCGGGGTGCCGATCGGCTCACTGGTGCTGGTCCGCGACGTCACCGAGGTACGCCGCCGCGACCGCGCGCTGATGACCAAGGACGCCACCATCCGGGAGATCCACCACCGGGTCAAGAACAACCTGCAGACCGTGGCCGCCCTGCTGCGCCTGCAGGCCCGCCGGGTGGACAACTCCGAGGCCCGGATGGCGCTGCAGGAATCCGTACGCCGGGTCGCCTCCATCGCCCTGGTGCACGAGACGCTGTCGATGTCCAGCGACGAGGCGGTCGAGTTCGACGGCATCGTGGACCGGGTGGCCAGCGCCGCCACCGAGGTCGCGGCGACCGAGAGCGCGGTGACGATGCGCCGCGAGGGCACCTTCGGGGTGCTGCCCGCCGAGATCGCCACCTCCCTCGTGATGGTCCTCAACGAGCTGCTCATCAACGCGGTGGAACACGGCTTCCCGGGCGGCGAGGACGGGGAGGCGCCGGTGCTCCCCGAAGGTCCCGGCGAGGTGGTCGTGGCCGCGCACCGCTTCCGCCAGCAGCTGCACGTCACCGTGGCGGACAACGGTCGCGGCCTGCCCGAGGGGTTCCGGGCCGACGCCAGCGGGCGGCTCGGCCTGCAGATCGTCCGGGCGCTGGCCACCGGCGAGCTGCGCGGCAGCATCGAATTGCGCAACCGGGCCGGCGGCGGCACCGAGGCAGTGCTGGTCGTGCCGCTCGGCAAGCGCTGAGCATCGTCCGCGCGGTTCGCGGCCGCGTCAGCGCCGAGCATCGTCCGCGCGGTTCGCGGCCGCGTCAGCGCCGAGCCGGACGCGGCCGGGGCAGCATCAGCGCCACGGTGAAGCCGTCGAAGCGCCAGCGCTCGGCGACCCGGTAGCGGGCGGTGACGGCGTCGCGTACGCCCTCGGATAGCTGATCGGTCGTCCCCGCGCGGCGGCCCGTCGCCAGGTCGTCGGCGCTCACCACCCACAGGCGGCGCGTGCCCGCCAGGCAGTCGGCCGGCACGTCGCACTCGGTGGGCCACAGCGACGCGTTGCGCACCGCGTCGGACTGCAACAGCACGTCGCGTGGCCCGGCACCGCGCAGGTAGTAGCGCATCGCCATGTCGGTGAACTGCCAGCCCTGCCGATGCGCGTAGACGACGCCGTCGCCCGGCACCGACCAGGCACCCAGCAGCCCCGCGACGGACCGGTAGTCCAGGCCCGAGTGCCACTTCCGCAGGTCGTTCTGCGCGGGCAGGCCGACGAGGGCGAGCACCAGCACGACCGCCAGCGCCGCCGGCAACCGCAACCCGGCCAGCGCCCGCCCCGCCAGCACGCACAGCAGCGGGACCATGAAGACCAGGTACCGGCCGACGAACATCGGCGCGACGAGCTGATCGGCGGCGAACAGCAGTGCGTACGGCAGGAGCACGCAGAGCCAGAGCAACCGGCTCCAGCGTTCACCGGAGTCTGGTGTGCCGCGCCGGGGCAGCGCGAACACCGCCAGGGCGCACAGCGCACCGCCGACCAGGCCGGAGATGAAGATCGAGGTGGGCACTTCGGCGAGCGCGTCCGGTGTCGCCCGGGGCAGCCAGTTCAGTTGTGCCTCGCGCTGCGGCGCACCGAGCAGCGCGAGTGGCAGCACACCGGCGCACCCGGCCGCCGCGGACCCGGCCCACCACAGCAGGCGCATCCGGTCGTGGCGGGTGGTCAGCACCGCCACCGCGACCACGTGCCCGGCCAGCAGCAGCACACCCACCGGGTGCGACCAGCCCAGCAGCAACACGCACCCGGCGTACGCCGCCCAGCGCCACCACCGGGGTCGGGCGAGCGCCGCGACCAGGGCGAGAGTGGCGAGAGTGGCGAACAGGGCCGCCAGCGCGTACCCGCGAGCCTCCTGGGCGTACCGGGACACCACCGGCAGCGTGGCCACGAGCAGGCCCGCGAGCAGGGCGGCCCGGTGGCCGTACAGGCGGCGGGCCAGCAGGGCGGTGGCCGCCGCGGTGGCCGTCATGGCCAGCATCGAGGGCATCCGCAGGGCCGTCACCGAGTCGCCGAACCAGCCGACCCAGTAGTGCAGGAACAGGTAGTACGGCAGCATGACCGCGTCGATCGTGTGTCCCAGAGCGACGATCTGCGGCACGGTTCGTACGGCGACGTCCCAGCTGGCGAACTCGTCACGCCACGGCGGTGCCTCGCCCGCCCGGAACCACACCACGAGCGCGGTGACGATCGTCGGCACCACCCAGCTGAGCACTCCGATCAGCGCCCGGCGCGGGTCCACCTTCGATGCCGGACGCCCCGGCGCCGCCGCCTCCGGCGACCCACCGGGTCGGGTGGCGGTGGTGGGCTCGGCGACGGCGGTGGCTACGGGCGGGGTGGTGGCCTTCGCCGGGGTGATGGTCCTGGGCGCCGGGGCCGTGGTGGGTGAGGTGGCATCCGACCGGGTCGGAGCCTTGGGCGAGCTGGACTGAGACCGGGTGGCAGCCCCGGGCGAGGTGGCCTTGGTGCTGGTCGTGGCCTCGGGCGAGGTGGCCTTGGCGCTGGTCGTGGCCTCGGGCGAGGTGGCCTTGGCGCTGGTCGTGGCCTCGGGCGAGGTGGCCTTTGAGCTGGTCGTGGCTTTGGAGGGGGCGGCCTTCGAGCTGGTGGCGGCCTTGGGCGACGCGGCTTTTGACCCGGCTCGAGCCTTGGGCGAGGTGGCCTTGGGTGAGGCGGCCTTTGATCGAGCGGCGGCCTTGGGTGACGCGGCCTTGGACCCGGCTCGGGCCTTGGACGAGGGGGCCTTGGGTGAGGCGGCCGTTGATCGAGTGGGGGTCTTGGGCGAAGTGGCCTTGGACCCGGCGGCGGGCTCTTCTGGCGCGGCTTCCTCCGGGGCGGCCTTTGGCGGGGCGGCGGCTTTTGGGGGCGCGGCTTTTGGTGGAGCGGCCCTGGACTGGGCGGGGGCCTTTGCCCGAGTGGCCTTCGCGGGGGTGGCCTTGGTGCGGGGCCGGGCCTTTGGTGCCCCGGCCGTGTCCGTGGGGGCGTCCGACGACGGTGGCGTGGCGGCCTCGGTGGGGCGGTCGCCGGACGTGGTCGTCATCAGGACAGGATTCCAAACGGCTGAGTCCTCGTGTGGCCCGGCACGACATTCGGTGCCGGTGGTGTGCCAGGACACCCTCCCGGATTCTGGACCGGACTGGCCCACAAGAGGCGCGCATGAGAGGCTGTCCGCATGACCGCTGCAGTTGACCGCCGCTTCGTGGCCCGTCGCCACGTCGACTACGGCCGCGTCCGCAGCGCGATGTGTCCGGCTTCCTGACGCCGCCCGATCGCTGATTTCGGGCGCGCCCGACGCGCCGGCCTTCTCCAGACATCGATGTCGCGAGCCCCTCGGGGTGGCCGTCCGCCATCGGCGTGCCCTCGAAGACCCGGAGGACCGCCGACATGGCGCTCGACAGCATCACCGCTGCGAAGCCCGCCGCCCGCCCCCGCAAGGCGCGCGGCGAGGGCCAGTGGGCGCTCGGACACCGTGAGCCGCTGAACCCGAACGAGCGGATCAAGAAGGACGACAACCCGCTCAACGTCCGCGCTCGCATCGAGAACATCTACGCGCACCAGGGCTTCGCCTCGATCGACCCGCAGGACCTGCGCGGCCGGTTCCGCTGGTGGGGCCTGTACACCCAGCGCAAGGCGGGCATCGACGGCGGTCGTACCGCCGTGCTGGAGCCGCACGAGCTCGAGGACGAGTACTTCATGCTCCGCGTGCGCATCGACGGCGGCCAGCTCAACCTGGCCCAGCTGCGCACGATCGCGGGCATCGCCACCGAGTTCGCCCGCGACTCGGCCGACATCACCGACCGGCAGAACATCCAGTTGCACTGGATCAGGGTCGAGGACGTGCCGGAGATCTGGCGCCGGCTGGAGGCGGTCGGCCTGCAGACCACCGAGGCGTGCGGCGACTGCCCGCGCATCGTGCTGGGCAGCCCGGTCGCCGGGGTGGCCGTGGACGAGGTGATCGACCCGACCCCGGCGATCGACCAGATCATCGAGCGCTTCGTCGGCGACCCGAAGTACTCGAACCTGCCGCGCAAGTTCAAGTCGTCGATCTCCTGGCTGGTGGACACGCCGTACGAGACGAACGACATCGCGTTCATCGGGGTGGAGCACCCGGTGCACGGGCCCGGCTTCGACCTGTGGGTCGGCGGGGGACTGTCCACCAACCCGCGGCTGGCCGAGCGGCTGGGCGCCTGGGTGCCGCTGGAGGAGGTGCCGGACGTCTGGGAGGGCGTGGTCGGCATCTTCCGCGACTACGGCTACCGGCGGCTGCGCAACCGGGCCCGGCTGAAGTTCCTGCTGGCCGACTGGGGTGTGGAGAAGTTCCGCGAGGTGCTGGAGAAGGAGTACCTGGGCCGGGCGCTGGTGGACGGGCCCGAGCCGGACCTGCCCGCCAAGCCGGTCGACCACATCGGCGTGCACAAGCAGGTCGACGGCCGTAACTACGTGGGCGCGGCCCCGGTCGTGGGGCGTTCCTCGGGTACCCAACTCGCCCGGCTCGCCGACGTGGCGCAGGCGCACGGGTCCGACCGGGTGCGGCTCACCCCGTACCAGAAGCTGTTGGTTTTGGATGTCGCCGACGACCAGGTCGAGTCGCTGGTCGCGGGCCTGCGCGGGATCGGCCTGGAGGCCAGGCCGTCGGCCTGGCGGCGCGGCACGATGGCCTGCACCGGCATCGAGTACTGCAAGCTGGCCATCGTCGAGACCAAGGCCCGCGGCGAGGAGCTGGTCGCCAAGCTGGAGGAGCGGCTGCGCGAGTTCGACGCGGACATCTCCATCCACATCAACGGCTGCCCGAACGCCTGCGCCCGCACCCAGGTCGCCGACATCGGTCTCAAGGGCCAGCTCGTCATGAACGAGCGGGGCGAGCAGGTCGAGGGCTTCCAGATCCACCTCGGTGGCGGCCTCGGCATGGCGCAGGGCCAGACCGCCGGCTTCGGCCGCAAGCTGCGCGGCCTCAAGGCCACGGCAGAGGAGCTTCCCGCGTACGTGGAACGGATCGCCCGGCACTACCTGGCCGGACGGGCCGACGGGGAGTCGTTCGCGAGCTGGGTCGTGCGCGCCGACGAGGAGTTGCTCAAGTGAGCGACGCCCGGTCGACACCCCTCTACTGCCCCTACTGCGGGGACGAGGACCTGTACCCGCACGAGGCATCGCACGGCGCGTGGGAGTGCCACTCCTGCGCGCGTGTCTTCACGGTCAAGTTCAACGGGCTGCTCGCCGCGCGCCTGAAGGGTGTGGCGAGCGACGACGACGCTGTCGAGGGAGCTAACCGATGACTGTCGTGACCGCCACCGGCCTGGGCCTGGTGTCCCTGGGAGGATCCGCGCCGGCCGACCCGACCCGCCGTACCCCGGCCGAGCTGGAGGCCCTGGCCCGCGACGCGGCGTCGGCGCTGGAGGGCAGGCCGGCCGAGGAGATCGCCCGGTGGGCCACCGACACGTTCGGTGCGCGGTTCTGTGTGACCAGCTCGATGGCCGACGCCGTGGTGGCGCACCTGTTCTCCCGGGTCACCCCCGGCGTGGACGTCGTCTTCCTCGACACCGGCCTGCACTTTCCGGAGACGCTGAAGGTGCGCGACACGGTCGCGCGCACGATGAACGTCAACGTGCGTTCGATCCGGCCGCAGCTCACGGTGGGGCAGCAGGACGGCGAGCTCGGGCCCCGGCTGTTCGCCCGCAACCCGGACGAGTGCTGCTTCCTGCGCAAGGTCGAGCCGCTGGAGCGGGCCCTGGTGGACTACGACGCCTGGGCCACGGGCCTGCGCCGCGACGAGTCGCCGACCCGGGCCAACACGCCGGTCGTGACGTTCGACGCGCGCAAGGGCAAGGTCAAGGTCAATCCGATCGCGGCGTGGCGCCAGGCCGACGTGGACCGCTACATCGCCCGCTGGAACGTGCCGGTCAACGAGCTCTTCAAGAAGGGGTACGGCTCGATCGGCTGCTGGCCGTGCACCAGCCGTACGAAGGCCGGGGAGGACCCGCGCGCGGGCCGCTGGGCGATGTTCGAGAAGACCGAATGCGGCCTGCACGTCTGACTCCGGCGGTTACCGGCTTCGCGGTGCCCGACGGTTCCGCTCGGCCGGGCGTGGTGCTGGCCGCGCACGGCAGCCGTGACCCCCGGGCGGCGGCCGCGACGCGGGCGCTGAGCCGGGCGGTGGCGCGCCTGCGGCCGGACTGGGACGTGCGTGCCGCGTACCTCGACCACAGCCTGCCCCGGCCCGCCACGGCGCTCGCCGGGGTGGCGGCGGCCGGGGGTGAGCGAGCGGTGCTGGTGCCGCTGCTGCTGACGGCGGCGTACCACGGGCGGGTCGACGTGCCCGCCGAGGTCGCCGCCGCGCGGGCGGACGGGCTGAGCCTGGAGGTGGCTGTCGCCGAAGTGCTGGGGCCGGTCGCCGGGGCGGTCCCGCCGTTGCTGCTGGACGGGCTGGTGCGGCGCCTGCCGGGGGGCCCGTCGACGGCCGGGGGCCTGGTCCGGCGGGCTGATGGCCTGGTCCGGCGGGCTGATGGCCTGGACGTGGTGGTGCTGGCGGCGGCGGGCACCCGCGACGCCGCCGCGCGGGAGACGGTGGAGCAGGTGGCCGCGGCGCTGGGGGAGCGGCTGGGCCTGCCGTGCGGGGTCGCGTACGCGTCGGCGTCCCCGCCGGCCGCCGGTGAGGCCGTGGCGCGCCTGCGGGCGGCCGGGGCGCGCCGGGTCGGCGTGGCCTCGTACTTCCTGGCGCCGGGGCGGTTGTACGACGCCGCGGTGCGGTCCGCGCGTTCGGCCGGGGCGGTGGCCGTGGCGGAGCCGCTCACGGATGCGCCGGAGCTGGCCGAGCTGGTGGTGGCGCGGGCCGCCGAGGCGGCGGCCGGGCTCGCGGTGGCCGTCGCCGCGTGACGCGGCCGCCCGGCACAGCGCCGAGTTGATCCGGGACGTCGGGCGATCGGGTCGGGAACGCCTGCGACGGAAGACACACCCTCAGTGGCAGTGCTAATCGTCTCAGTAACGATTGGCCGCAATTTCGAGATCATTTCGCGAACGGGGCTTGACCTGATTCGCGGGCTGCGCCGCCATTGCGCGCGGTAATCAACCCGAAACAGCACGACGCCCCGGGCCGGAACGGCTCGGGGCGTGAAATGCGGTGGTGCGGGGGATGGCTCAGGCGGTGGGAGCGCCGACCCGGAGGCCGCCGCGACGCTTGACGGCGCGCCGCTCGTCTTCGCTCATACCGCCCCATACGCCGGCGTCCTGACCGGACTCCAGTGCCCAGGAGAGGCATTCCGAGGTCACGGGGCACCGCCGGCACACGGCCTTGGCCTGCTCGACCTGCAGAAGCGCGGGGCCGGAAGTCCCGATCGGGAAGAACAGCTCCGGGTCCTCGTCGCGGCAGATCGCATCGTGGCGCCAGTCCATGGCGGCAACACTCCTTGTTTCCGGATGGGGTAGTAAACGTAGTGCTGACTTACCTATTTGCATACGCATGGCGAACCGACGGGCTGCATCCGTTCGATCACCAGTGCGTGAGCAAGCTATTTCGTTACACAGAGCCGTTCCGGGCTTCTCGATTAGGAACGTGCACGGGCGGCATCCGGTTACTTCTTATCGCTTGTGAATGCTTTCACGAACTAGCGCGATGTCAAGGGTAGCGCTCGGAAAATCTCCCAGCGGGTGAGCTAGCTCACGACCCCTTTGTCCGGTTCTGGGGGTTCCTCCAGTCCCGGCTGACGACCGCTCCCATCAATGTAGTACCGTGCCGCGCCGCGCGCGGACGTTTTCCCTGTGTTTCTGAATACGGATCGTGAGGCTCCTTCCCTCCCGCTTACCCGGTACTCAGCAGACCACACGCAGCGCTTCGGGAACGGACACGAAGTGCACCTTCTGGCGCTCGCCCAGGTAGTCGCCGTCCAGATGGAACGGTTGGGGCCGGGTGGTGACGACGGTCATCTCCGCCTGGTCGTGCAGCCGGAGCACCTGGCGCCCGTGCGGAGTGCCCGCGCGGCGGGCCAGTTGCGTCACTGTCCGTGTTGTGCTGGAGACACCTAGCTGTCGTAGGGCCAGCACGTCAAGTCCCAGATCGAAGGATGCGTCCGGATTCGGGTTCACTGCGCGATCGCCGACGTATGTCCACGGCGCGGTGTTCTGCACGATGACAGTGCTCAGTCCCGATTCCGTCTCTTCTCCCGGGCGTTCCACGGACAGGGCCGGATTCTTCCGGTCGTCGCCACGGAAGAACTGCCCGATGGTCGCGCGAACGTACAGTGCGGGCGTCGAAGTGCGACCCCGTAAGCGGGCCTGTTCGACCGTGCGCACCACTGCCGCATCCAGTCCCATTCCGGCGCAGAACGTGAAGTAACGGTCATCTGCCCGGCCCAGTCCGACCAGCCGGTGCCGGCCGTCGCGCAGCCCGTCCAGGATCACGCTGGTGGCGTCCGCCCAGTCGCGCGGCAGACCGAGCGCGCGGGCGAAGACATTCGTCGACCCGCCCGGCACCACCGCGAGCGCGGGCAGCCGGTGCGCCGGGCTCCCCGCCTGCTCCTCCTCCACCGCGTCCGCGGTGAGCAGGCCGTTGACCGCCTCGTTCACGGTGCCGTCGCCGCCGAGGGTGACCACGACGTCCACCCCGTCGTCGGCCGCGGCGCGGGCCAGCGCCATCGCGTGTCCACGCCGCAACGTGTACTCGACGGTTAGGTCCACCTCGCTGCGCAGTGCCCGGACCAGCACGTCCCGGCTGCGCTCACTCGTCGTGGTGGCCTTTGGGTTAACCACCAGTAGGGCACGCATGCGCGGCACTGTACCCGCCGAGCGGCGCGCGGTCAGTCCTCGATTATTGCGGCCGGTAGGGTGCAGCCGTGACCGCGCCGCCGCCCCCGCGTACCGCCCTGCCCGCCACCCTCGCGGGAGCGGTCGGCGTGCTCGGGCTGGAGGCCGGTGGGCTGGCCGTGCTCACCGCGTACCTCATCGTGCTGGACGTCACCGCGGACAAGCAGAGCGTGACCGTCGCGATCGCGTTGACCGCGTTCGCCGCGCTCGGCGCGGCCGCGCTCGGCCTGCTGGCCCGCGCCCTGTTCCGGCGCTCGGCCCGGGCCCGGGGGCCCGCCGTGGTCGTGCAACTCTTCCTGCTGGCGACCGGCGGCTTCCTGATCCAGACCGGGCCCGCCTGGCTCGGGGTGCTCCTGCTTCTGCTGGCCGTGGCCACGATTGTCCTCATCGTGCTGCCGCCCAGCACCAGGGCGCTCGGACTGGATTGATACTCGTCTCGCCGGATCTTGGATCTTCGCACCCCCGAAGGGCCTACGCTGGGACGGGCCGAGGCAAATCGAAGCGACAGCGCTTCGGGGGTGATGACCAGTGACCGGATCGACGGTGCGCCCACCGGCGTACCAGATGCTCGCCGACGAGCTCCGCACCGAGATCACCTCCGGCCGTCTGCGGCCGGGGGAACGTCTACCGCCCGAACCGGAGCTGTGCATCCGCTCGGGCGTCAGCCGCAGCACGGTCCGCGAGGCGCTGCGGCTGCTGGCCAGCCAGCACCTCATCATCACCACCCGGGGCGTGACCGGCGGCAGCTTCGTGGCGCACCCGGACGCCGCGCAGATCTGCGAGGGCCTCACCACCGGGCTCACCCTGCTCACCAACTCCGCGACGGTGGGCTTCACGGACGTACTGGAGTTGCGCACCGCGCTGGAGGTGCCCGCGGCGGCGATGGCGGCACACCGCCGCACCGACACCGACGTGGCGTTCCTGCGCGCCGCGATGTTCGACCCGGCCGGAGACGACGACGCCCGCATGTGCGGCGCCGCCGCCGCGTTCCACGCCGCGGTCTGCAAGGCCACCCGCAACCCGCTGTTCGAGCTGGTCACCCGGCCGGTGTACGACGCGTCCTGCGGCGACGACGTGATCCGCGACCTGCCCGAGGGCTACTGGGCCGAGGTCGACCGGGACCACCGGGAGCTGCTGGCCCGGATCCTGGCGCGCGACCCGGACGGGGCCGCCACGGCCGCCCGTATCCATCTCGAACACGTCGCCGAGGCGAACCGCCGCTCGCTCGAGCTGAACGGCGACCACCAGCGGACGCCGGCCACCAGCGTGCAGAGTGCCTAGCCGGCCCGGTGGTCGGCCCGCCGGATGGCTAGCTGCCCGAGCGGCGGGTGACCAGGCGGATCATGGCGCGCCGCCCGTCCGCCTCCGCTGACGCGGCGGTGGTGAGGGCGGTCAGCACCTTCCACGCGAAGGAGGACTCGGCCGGCAGGCGCGCGCCCCGCACGGTCGAGACGGACACCTCGACCGTCAGCGCGTCCTCGGTCACCGCGAAACGGCAGGCCAGCTCCGCGCCCCGGGTGGCGATCGCCAGCAGCATCGCGCACGCCTCATCGACCGCGATGCGCAGATCCTCGATCTCGTCCAGCGCGAAGTGCAACCGCGCCGCGAGCCCCGCGGTGGCCGTCCGGAGCACGCTCAGAAAGCCGCCATCGGCGGGCACCGTGAGCAGCACGACGTCATCTTCCGTCGCCGGCTCGGGCTGTGTCGTCGTCGCGTGAGTCACCGCACCCCATCCTCCCAATGGAGGAGACTCTAGCCGCTGCCGGTGGAGGCCCGGGAGGCCCGTTCAGCGAGCAGGTGCAGCGGCTCGCCCGCGAGGCGGTACGGCAACCAGTCGGCGGTGACGGTGGCGCCGATCGCGGCGTAGAACCCGGCGGCCGGATTCCAGTCCAGCATCACCCACTCCAGGCGGCGGTAACCGCGTTCCACGCAGATCGCGGCGAGCGCGGCCAGCAGCGCCGTGCCCGCGCCGGAGCCGCGCGCGCCGGGGCGGACATACAGGTCCTCCAGGTGGATGCCGTAAGTCCCCTCCCAGGTGGAGAAGTTGCGGAACCACAGGGCGAAGCCGACCGGGAGGTCGTCGGCGTCGACCGCGACGTGGCCGAACAGTGCGGGGGCGGGGGCGAACAGGGCCGCACCCAGCTGCTCCGCGGTCAGGTGGCACTGGTCGGCGGCGCGTTCGAAGTCGGCGAGTTCGTGCACCATCGCGACGACGGCCGGCACGTCATCGGGACGCGCCGGCCGTACGGTGACGTCGTGGGTCACGCCTGCTTGGTCTCCCAGAAAATCTTGGAGATCTCCTCGATCTTGCCCAGGAGCTGCTCGGCGACCGCCGGGTCCATCGACCCCTTGGTGCCGGAGGCGCCGGCCAGCTTGGTGGCCTCGTTGAACAGCTGGTGCAGCTGCGGGTACTTCTCGAAGTGCGGTGCCTTGAAGTAGTCGGTCCACAGCACCCAGAGGTGGTGCTTGACCAGCTCGGAGCGCTGCTCCTTGATGCCGATCGCGCGGGTGCGGAACTCCGGGTCGGTGTTGGCCTGGTACTTCTCGGCGATCGCCTTGATCGACTCGGCCTCGATGCGGGCCTGTGCCGGGTCGTAGACGCCACACGGCAGGTCGCAGTGCGCGCTGACCAGGGTGCGCGGCGTGAGAATGCGCGGAAGTCGCATCAGGACCCCTCCATACGTTTGCGATGATCCGTGTCTGACCCTACCCCTTACACCTCCGGCCACACGCGACGCGGGACTTGATGCCATGAGCTTGCAACTGCCGCTGTTCGCCGTACTTGTGCGGGGTCCTTCCATGGTGCCCACCCTGCGCGACGGCGACGCCCTGCTGGTGCGGCGCGGCGGCCGCGTGCGCCCCGGCGACGTGGTGGTCGCGCGCTTCCGGTCCCGGCCGGACCTGCTGGTCGTCAAGCGCGCGGTCGAGGCCCGCGACCAGGGCTGGTGGGTACACGGCGACAACGAGTTCGTTGCGGACGACTCGCGGGCGTTCGGAGTGGCAGATGTCATCGGACGGGTCGTGTTTCGCTACTGGCCGCGACCGGGGTGGCTAAGTTAATCTTGGCTGACCGCAGCACACCGAAGTCTTGCGGCCCTTATGAGCATTACCGCTCAAGTGTTGTGTCTAGCGACCTCGTTCCGGGTGACCCCCGCATCGCAGGTCGGCCGGCGCCCACTCGCGCCCAGGCCGGCTGGCAAATCGACCTTCCGATGCGCCCTGGAGTCCCCGTGTCTATTTTCAGCTTTGAAACCGACCCTGCCCTGGCCAGCGACCCGGTCTTCGACCTGCACCGGCGCGGCAAGATGGCCATCTCCTGCACCGTCCCGCTGAACAGCCGCGACGACCTGTCGAAGGCGTACACCCCCGGCGTTGCCCGGGTGTGCGAGGCGATCGCCGAGACCCCCGAACTGGCCGCCGACTACACCTGGTCCGGCAACGTCGTCGCCGTGGTCACCGACGGCTCCGCCGTGCTGGGCCTGGGCAACATCGGCCCGAAGGCCGCCATGCCGGTCATGGAGGGCAAGGCGGTGCTGTTCAAGCAGTTCGGCGGCGTCGACGCGGTGCCGATCTGCCTGGACACCCAGGACACCGAGGCGATCGTCGCCACGGTCAAGGCGCTCGGGCCCTCGTTCGGCGGCATCAACCTGGAGGACATCAGCGCCCCCCGGTGCTTCGAGATCGAGCGGCGCCTCGACGAGGCCCTGGACATCCCCGTCTTCCACGACGACCAGCACGGCACCGCCGTCGTCGTGCTCGCCGCGCTGCGCAACGCGGTCACCGTGCTCGGGCGGCGCTTCGCCGACCTGCGCGTCGTCATCAGCGGCGCGGGCGCGGCCGGGGTCGCGATCACCAACACGCTCATCGCGGCCGGGGTCCCCGGCGCCAACATGATCATCTGCGACTCGCGCGGCATCATCCACGCCGACCGCCCCGGCCTCACGGCCGAGAAGGCGGAGCTGGCCGCGAACACCAACGTCTCCATGCGTACGGGTGGGATGCGCGAGGCGCTGATCGGCGCGGACGTGCTGATCGGGGTGTCCGGCGGGGCGATCGACGAGGAGGCGCTGGCCGGCATGGCCCCGGGCGGGATCATCTTCGCCCTGGCCAACCCGACTCCCGAGGTTCACCCGTCGATCGCCGCCAAGTACGCGGCCATCGTCGCGACCGGGCGCAGCGACTTCCCCAACCAGATCAACAACGTGCTGGCGTTCCCCGGGATCTTCCGGGGTGCCCTGGACTGCCGCGCCACGACGATCACGGACCGGATGAAGGTGGCCGCCGCCGAGGCGATCGCCGAGGTCGTCGGCGAGGATCTGCGGCCCGACACGATCGTGCCGTCGCCGCTCGATCCGCGCGTGGCCCCGGCCGTGGCGGCCGCGGTGGCGCGGGCTGCCGAGCTGGACGGCGTGGCCCGCTGCGTCGCGGCTCCGGCCACTCTGGCCGCGGCTCCCGTCCCGGCCTGACGTTCCGTCTATCCGTCCCGCCTGACGTTCCGTCTACGCGTCCCGCCTGACGTTCCGTCTACCCGTCCCGGCCTGACGTTCCGTCTACAAGCCGGCGGCCTTATGGCCGCCGGCTTGTGCGGCTTTGGCCGGTTTGATGCTCTGCCGGGTGGGATGCCTTCAGATCTTGGAGAGTGCGGGTTCGGAGCTGACCTGAACTCCACAATTTCGGGCTGCCGAGGGTGGGCGAGGCGTCGCTGGGACGACGAATCGGCCACATGGGACACCGTGGGTGGAGAGCGGGCCAGTAGGCTCGCGTCATGCGTGCCGCCTACGCCTCCGTGACCAAGCCCGACGACCCCCTGGCCGCACTTGCGGTCGGTGACCAGCCCGAGCCGTCACCACCCGAGGGCTGGGTGACCGTGGAGGTGCGCGCCAGCTCCCTGAACCACCACGACCTCTTCTCCCTGCGCGGGGTCGGCCTGCCCGCCGACCGGCTGCCGATGATCCTGGGCTGCGACGCCGCCGGGATCGACCCGGACGGCAACGAGGTCGTCGTCTACCCGGTGGTGCCCGATCCGCCCGACCCACGCGGGTTCTCGCTGCTGTCCGAGCGTCATCCCGGCACGCTGGCCGAGCGGGTGGCCGTACCGGTGGAGAATCTGCTGCCCAAGCCGGCGGGGCTGTCGTTCCTGGACGCGGCGTGCCTGCCGACGGCGTGGCTGACGGCGTACCACATGCTGGTGACCCGGGGCCGGGTGGCGGACGCCGAGGCGGTGCTCGTGCAGGGCGCCGGCGGCGGCGTCGCCACGGCTGCCGTCGTGCTGGCCTCCGCGCTCGGCAAGCGGGTGTACGCCACCAGCCGGGACGCCGCCAAGCGGGAGCGGATCGCCGCCCTGGGCGCCACCGCGGTCGAGCCCGGAGCCCGGCTGCCCGAACGGGTCGGCGTGGTCATCGAGTCCGTGGGCGCGCCGACCTTCGAGCACTCGCTGAAGTGTGCCGAGCCGCAGGCGCGGATCGTGGTCTGCGGTGCGACCGGCGGGCATCTCGCCACCGTGGACCTGCGCCGGGTGTTCGCCATGCGCCTGGAGATCCTCGGCAGCACCATGGGCAGCCGTGACGAGCTGGCCAGCCTTCTCGACCTGGTGGTCCAGCGCAACATCCGCCCGGTGATCGACTCGACGTACGGCTTCAGCGCGGTGGCGGACGCGTTCGCCCACCTGCACTCGGGTGACGTGTTCGGCAAGGTCGCGATCGACCACCTGCACTGATTGCCCCGCCCGGCCACCTGCGGCCGACCCTCGAAGAGGGTGGGAGGAAGGTGGAGGGTGCCGCTGTCGAGGGCGAGGGCGGCCCGGCTCAGCCCGGCGCTTGCGCGGTGCCGCGACGAACCGGCGGGTGCGTTACGGGCGGTCCTCGAAGGGGCGGTGGAACCCGCCCTCCCGACGGCTGGACGGCGGCGCGGTGCCCTCAGGAACCTTCTCCGTGGCCGGGAAGCTGCTGGCGGGCAGCCGCCATCGGGTCCCCTCCTCGTGGGTCAGCGCCCAGCGCAGAAAGTCCGTGACGATGACGTTCATCTGCTTCCAGCCGTAGCGGCCGGGCAGCATGTAGCCGGCGTGGTGGGCGCGGGGGATCAGCACGTACGACTTCGGCCACGGCACGGCGTCGAACGCGGCCCGCCCGTGTGCGAGCGGGACCACGTGGTCCGAGTCGCCCTGCAGGAACAGCATCGGAGCCGGGCGCCCGGCGAACGCGCCGGGCGCCCGCCACCCGGCGATGACCACACCCGCACGGAGCCACCGTGGATGTCCCGCGGTGAACAGGCCGGTCGTCGTGTACCCGCCCGCCGAGTGCCCCACGGCGGCGACCCGGTCCCGGTCGATCCGGCCGTACAGCGGGTCGTCGGGTCGGCGGTCGAGGCGGCGGATCTCCTTGAGGACGTAGCGGGCGTCGGCGGGCTGGTGCACGATGTCGGACCGGCGGAAGCGTGGGGCGCCCGCGCAGGTGTGCGGGAACGCGGGCACCGCGACGACGAACCCGGCCGCCGCCCAGGTCGCCGCGGCGGGGGCGTACCGCTCGGGGGTGCCGGCGAGGCCGTGACTGAACAGCACCAGCGGGAATCGGCCCGGCGCCGGAGTGGCCAGCGGCTGGCCGGGCAGCGCGGTGGCGGGCGCACCGGGCAGCGTCGCGGGACAGGGCTCGCGCGACGCTGGTGCGGCGGCCGCCGCCGAGGCCGGCGCGATGTCGGAGCTGGCCGCCTTGGCCGTACTGGGCGCGCTGGGCACGGCAGCAGTGCTGGGGCTCGGGCTGGGGCTGGACCGGGTGGCAGGCGCGGACCCCGAGCTGGACGCGCTGGGCCCGGACCCCGAGGCGGACGCGGCGGGACCGGGCGCGTGGGATCCGGCGGTGGGGCCGGGCGGGTTGGTCAGCGCGTTGGCGACGGTGGCCGGGCGGCGTCGGGAGGTGGACGCGGCGGGAGGGCTGGAGGTGCGGAGCGCAATCGCTACGGTGCGTGCCGCCGGGGTGGGCGCGGGCCCGGCGGTGAGCGTGGCCGGCACGGTCACGGCTGCGGGGACGAGGCGCGGCGGGCCGGACGCCGGGTAGAACAGCAGGGTGCGCAGCGGGCGGTCAGCGCCACGGGACAGCACCAAGGTCCGCACGCCGACCGCGTACCGGGGCGCGTTCGGCGCTGAGCTCGGCGCCGTGGAGTGGGGTCCGGGAGGGCGTTCGGCGGCGTGTGGCCGGGTCAGGCGGGGCACCGATCGTTCCGCGGCCCAGGCGACGGCCGGCACGGCGAGCACCATGACGATAGCCGTCCGGAAGATCCGTTTTGTTCCCACGTCTCGACCGTAGGCGGGAGTCGTCCACCGAGGAGTGATTTCCGGCGATGCGGGATGTTCTCGCTGGCAGACGTCGCGTCGATCACCGCCCGCGGGGTGTTGCCGGGATGCGCCGCTTCGCTATTGTCCTGCCCATGCCTGACAACTCCGTCGACCCCAGCGGCAACACCGAGGCTTTCCGCGCCTTCACTCAGAACACCACCCCGGAGGAGCCGGCGGCTTCCAAGGTTCCACTCATCGTGGGTGGCATCGTGGTGGCGGTCCTGCTGGTGGCGCTGATCGTCTGGCTGGCCGCCTGACCCTTCGGCTCAGCGCGCTGATCCGTCACGCACGCCGGACGCTACGGAGCGTGCCGGAGGCTACGGAGAGCGGCGGGACGCTATGGAGAGCGCCGGAGGCTACGGAGAGCGCGCCGGGTGTGACGGAGCGCGCCGGCCCTTGGCGGGTGCAGGGCCGGCGGCTCGTCGGGTGTACCGGCTCGTCGGTGTACCGGTCAGCGGCGGAACAACTGGCCGCGTACCGCGCCGCCAGGGAACTCCGCGGTGTGCAGGTTGGCGTAGAACCCGGACGGCTTCTGCTTGATCCGGCGGAGGATCTTCGAGTCCAGGCCGACCACCGTGCCGGAGACCGCGATGATCGTGCTGGGCATCGCGGTGGTGAACAGCGGCACGACGACGGGGCCGTTCACGCCGGCCTTGCCCTCATGGATGTGGCCCAGCGTGGGTCGGACACCGACCCAGGCGAACGAGTAGTCGACGCGGGCGTTCCCGCGCGGCTGGATGAAGCTCACCGCGCGGCCGGTCGGGTCGCCGACCGCGGGGCCGCCGGGGGTGGGTACCTCCTGGTCGCCGGAGAGGAACGCCTTCAGGGTGCCGCCGCGCAGCAGGCCGAGCACATCCGCCGACCCGCGCAGACTGTGCAGCTGCCCACGGACCGCGCCACCGGGGAACTCGGCGGTGTGCAGGTTCAGATAGAACTCGGCGGGCCGGCGGCGGATCGCGTCGGCGATGGCCGAATCGCTGACCGTGGTGACCCCGGCCGCGGCGTTCACCGTCGCGGGCATCGCGCTGGTGAACAGGGGGACCTTCACGTCACCGTTGACGCCGGCCTTGCCCTGGTGGATGTGGCCGAGGGTCGGCGCGCCGATCTTCTTCCAGCGGAACGCGAACGTCACACGGTTTCCCTGCACCCGTACCAGGCCGGTGGCCTGGCCGTCGTAGTCGCCGACGGCGGGTCCGCCGGGGACCGGTACCTCGTTGCGTCCGTTCAGCGTGGCCGCGAAGTACTGCGGCCGCTCGTGGGAGCGGCGTACGCCGTCGGCGCGGCTGCCGGTCGACGTCGGTGCCGTGACGGGCATCGCCGCATGGTTCATGCCGGCCATCGAGTGGGTGCCCGGTGTGGTCGGTGCGCCGGGGGCGGCGGAAGCGGGCGGCGCTGCCGGGGCCAGCACGAGTCCGCAGACAGTCAGCGCGAGCGCTGATACGGCGACGGGCATTTTCATGAGGTCTCCAACGATGTCGATGGTGGGCTTCCTGCCGTTCCGGGCTGCACACGCCCGGTGGTTCCGATCGGTTCAACGGCAAGCGGGAGAACATGCTCTGGATCACATCCGGTATGGATCCGGTGAACCGGTTGTCCGCCCCCGGCGTTTGGCCCACGACGAGACCATCGTGGAGGGAACGTATGCGACAGTCAGTGGGCAGGCCGGTGTCCTCGGTCCTGTGTGGGGCGCTTCTCGCGGCCGGAGCGGTCGGGTGTAGCGGCCCGTCGGAAAGGACCGCACCGAAGCCGTCGGCCCCCGCCGCGAGTGCGAACGCGGCGGCGGCCCCGACCGGCGTTCAGCTCGCGGATTCGGCGATCGGGTCCATCCTCGTCGACCAGAGCGGCCGGAGCCTGTACGCGTTCACCGCGGACAAGGGCGGAGCCAGCAGCTGCACCGGGGCATGCATCGCCACCTGGCCGGCGTTGACCAGCGAGAAGGCCGTCACGCTCGGCAGCGGCCTGCAAGCCTCGTTGTTGACCACGGTCTCCCGCGGCGAGGGCGCCAGCCAGGCGGTCTACGGCGGCTGGCCGCTCTACTACTACGCGGGCGACCTCGGCCCGGGTGACCTCGACGGGCAGGGCGTGGACGGCACCTGGTTCGCCATCGGCCGCGACGGCAAATTGATCAAGGACGATCCGGCGGGCTGACGTTTCCCCCGACAAGGGCTATCGGTACGACTGTGGCATGGCCGACTCTTTCCGCAAGGAAATGAACCGGGACGCTTCGCGGGGCGTGCACCAGAGCAGTCCACCAATGGCATCGCCCGGCCAGCACCACGGGTGAGGAGGAGGCGCGAATGGCTGCCGTGTGGTCCCGCCGCAAGGACACCGCCACCGACGAGGTGCTGATCCGCGCGTTGTACGAGGAACACGGTGGTGCCCTGCTGGCGTATGCCAACCGCCTCACCGGCGACCGCGCCGCGGCCGAGGACGTCGTACAGGAGACCCTGCTCCGTGCCTGGCGACATCCGGAGGCGTTGACCAACAGCAAGGGTTCGGTCCGTGGCTGGCTGCTCACGGTCGCCCGCAACATCGTGACCGACCGGTTCCGCGCCCGGTCGCGGCGTCCCACGGAGGTGCCGGAGTCCCCGGCCACCGTGCCGGTACGCGACGACCACGCCGAAGGGGTCGTGGACTCCATCGTCGTACTCGATGCGCTTGAGCAGTTGTCACCCGAGCACCGCGACGTCCTGCACGCCATCTACTTCCAGGGTCACACCGTGGCCGAGGCCGCCGACGCACTCGGGGTACCGCCGGGCACGATCAAGTCGCGCACCTACTACGCGTTACGGCGGATGCGTGAGGCGTTCACCAGTCAACCGGCGCAACCGCACGGCCAGATGGTCGCCATGAAGGGAGTGGCCGGATGACCACCGAACACGTGACTCCTCTGCTCGGCGCCTACGTGCTCAATGCCCTGGATGAGCAGGAGGTATCCACGGTGGACCAGCACATCGCGTCGTGCCAGGCATGCCGGCTTGAGGTGGACGATCTGCGCGGCGTCGAGACCGCCCTCGGTGGGGTCCCGCCGGAGGCGTTGATCGACGGGCCACCGGCCGACGGCGAGTTGCTGCTGCAGCGCACCCTGCGAACGGTACGCAAGGAGCGCGGCCGGCAGGACTGGCGGCGGCGGGCGACGGTGGCGGCCGCGGCGGTGGCGGTGGGCGGCGCCGTCCTGGGCGGGGGTGCGGTCCTGGGGCGCGCCACCGCCCCGCCGCCGGGCGCGCTCCCTCCGCCGGTGACGACGCCGGCCTCCGCGCCGGGGACCATGCTCGGATCGGCGCAGGACCCGGCGTCCGGCGCGCGGATGAGCGTGGCGGTCCGTCCGGCCGCCGGCTGGGTACGGGTCAACGCCTCGGTGAGCGGGATCGCGGCCGGGCAGCGCTGCCGGCTGATGGTCGTCGCGCGCGACGGCAGCCGACGCGAGGCGGGCAGCTGGCTCGTCTCCGCCGCCAGCGAGCCGACCGGCACGAACCTGGACGGCTTCGCCCTGGTCGCGCCCGGCGACGTCGCCGCGATCGAGGTGGAGACCGTCGAGGGAGCGAAGCTGGTCTCGGTCCCGGTGTAGCTAGACGGGGGCGGGCTCCGGCTCAGGGCTCAGGTCGGTCCCGTCGCGCCGCGCCGGGATCACCGCCCGGGCCGGGCCGGGCCCCTGGCGGTCCAGCCAGCGCCGGGGGGTGTGCTCGCGCCACCACTTCTCGGCCGGTTCCTCCACGTAGGCGAACAGCGCCCAGGACATCGCGTTCACCACCACGGCCATGCCGAGCATCGTGAACAGCACCGCGTCGTTGTCCGGCATCCGGCCCCACTGGTAGGTCGCCAGCCGGCTGATCGAGTGGTGGATCAGGTAGAAGCTGTACGACCACAGGCCCAGCAGTACGAGCGGCCTGGCGTTCAGGAGGCCGCGCAGCCCCCGCACCTCGCGCTGGACGAACGC
Source organism: Krasilnikovia cinnamomea (assembly GCF_004217545.1). NCBI lineage: Bacteria > Bacillati > Actinomycetota > Actinomycetes > Micromonosporales > Micromonosporaceae > Krasilnikovia > Krasilnikovia cinnamomea. Next base: position 2,005,825 of record NZ_SHKY01000001.1, on the reverse strand, counting down.
CACGATGATCAGGCCGGACAGGATCGCGATCACCGGCCGTACGGTGAAGTCGAGTTGCGCCACCACGGGGTCGGACAGCCGCATCCGGCCCTGGTAGTAGCAGAAGACGTAGCCGAGCAGCAGGGTGACCGGCACCACCGGGCGCAGCGGCAGCCGCCAGCCGCGGCTCACGGCCAGCGCGAGGGTCATGCCAAGCAGGAATTCCGGCAGGTACACCAGCGGGTGGCGCATGACCCAGCCGGCATGCGGCCGGGAGAAGTGCGCGGTCGCGAACCAGTGGACGGCCCACATCCCGATCAGACCGGCTGCGGTGGCCGCGACCAGCCAGCGCGTGCGCATCCGGGCGGCGACCCGCCCCAGCAGCGGGAACAGCGCGTAGAAGAGCACTTCGACGCTGAGCGTCCAGGTCACCTCGTTGCCCGGAAGGGTGGGCGTGACCTGGGGAAACCAGTTCTGGACGAGGAAGACCGAGGAGAGCACGCTGGGCCAGTGGATGGTCTTGTGCGCCGCGATGTAGTAGGCGTACACGCCGAGCACGAGCGCGACGAGGTGGGCCGGCCAGATCCGGCCGATGCGGCGCCAGTAGAAGGCACCGGGATGCTCGTGGGGCTTGAAGACCCACATCATCAGGAAGCCGGAGAGCACGAAGAAGAAGGTGACGCCGTGTCCACCGATCTCCGAGTACGGGTAGATCAGCGGTGAGCGCCCGAAACCGGTCCCGCCTCCCACGCCCGTGAAGTGGTGGGCGAAAACCGCGAAGGCCGCGAAGAACCGCAGGCTGGTCAGGGAATCCAGGCGCTTCGGCAGGATGGCCGGGCGGGCCCTGAAGCCAAGTGTGGGCATAGGTGAGGGATCAACTTCTGTCGGCTGCCGGGGGACGGAAGCGACCAGAATAGTGGGATCTGCCGGGCGGCGGAAAGGTGGCGTTCGTCTCGACCGCCCGAACGGGGGTGGCCTCAGCCGGCCACCCGTCCGTCCAGGGTCGCCCGGGTCTGTTCGGCGATCTCCAGTTCCTCGTCCGTGGGCACCACGCACACCGCGACCGGCGCCCCGTCCGGGGAGATCACCGGCGCGTTGCGCTCGTTACGCTCCGGGTCGACGCTGATGCCCAGCGCGGTCATGCCCGCCAGTGCCCGGCCCCGCACGATCGGTGAATGCTGGCCGACCCCGGCCGTGAACGCGATCGCGTCGGCCCGCCCCAGCACGGCCAGGTACGCGCCGACGTACTCGCGGATCCGTCGGCAGTAGACGTCCACCGCCAGGGTGGCCGCCGGGTCGCCCTCCGCCAGGCGCCGCTCCACCTCGCGCATGTCGTTCTCGCCGGCCAGGCCGCGCATCCCCGCGTGACGGGTCAGCATGTCCTCGACCTCGTCGATCGACAGCCCGGCCACCCGGTGCAGGTGGAAGACGATCGCGGGGTCGATGTCGCCGCTGCGCGTACCCATGACCAGGCCGCCCTGGGGCGCCATGCCCATCGACGTGGCGACGCTGCGCCCGCCCCGCACCGCGCAGGCGCTGGCGCCGTTGCCCAGGTGCACGGTGATGATGTCGGCCCGGTCGGCGGGCACGCCGATCAGCTCGGCCGTGCGCCGCGCCACGTACGCGTGGGACGTCCCGTGGAAGCCGTAGCGCCGCACGCCCCAGCGCTGCGCCAGGCCCGCGTCGATCGCGTACGTGACGCCCTCGGGCGGGATCGTGGCGTGGAACGCCGTGTCGAACACGGCGACCTGCGGCACCTCCGGCAGCAGCTTGCGGGCCACGTCGATGCCGCTGAGCGCGGGCGGGTTGTGCAGCGGCGCCAGCGGCACCAGCCGCGCGATCGTGGCCGCGACCTCGTCGTCGATGACCGTGGCCCGGGTGAACTCGCTGCCGCCGTGCACCACCCGGTGCCCGACCGCGACCAGCCCGGCCAGGTCGATGCCTTCCATGATCTGCCGCAGCGCGGTCTCGTGGTCGTGCACCTCGCCGCCCGGCTCGCCGATCCGCTCGACCAGCCCCTTGGCGACCGTCGCGGTCCCGTCGAACAGCCGGTACTTGACCGACGACGAGCCGGTGTTGAGGACGAGGATTCGGGTCATGTCGCCGCCTGGATCGCCGTGATCGCCACCGTGTTGACGATGTCCTTGACCGTCGCGCCGCGGGACAGGTCGTTCACCGGGCGGCGCAGCCCCTGCATCACCGGGCCCACCGCGACCGCGTTCGCCGACCGCTGCACCGCCTTGTAGGTGTTGTTGCCCGTGTTCAGGTCCGGGAACACGAAGACCGTCGCCTTGCCCGCGACCGCGCTGTCGGGCAGCTTCGCGGCGGCGACCGCCGGGTCGATCGCGGCGTCGTACTGGATCGGGCCCTCGACCGGCAGATCGGGGCGGCGGGACCGGACCAGGTCCGTCGCGGCGGCCACCTTCTCCACGTCGGCGCCCGCGCCGGAACTGCCGGTCGAGTACGACAGCATCGCCACCCGCGGTTCGATGCCGAACGCGGCGGCGGTCTGCGCGGACGACACCGCGATGTCGGCCAGTTGCGTCGCGTCCGGGTCGGGGTTGACGGCGCAGTCGCCGTACACCAGGACGCGGTCGGCCAGCAGCATGAAGAACACGCTGGAGGCCACCGACACCTCGGGCACGGTCTTGATGATTTCGAACGCCGGGCGGATCGTCGCCGCCGTGGTGTGCGTGGCACCGGAGATCATGCCGTCCGCCAGCCCGGCGTCGACCATCAGCGTGCCGAAGTAGCTGACGTCGCGGACCACGTCGTAGGCCAGGTCGAGCGAGACACCGCGATGGGTACGCAGCTCGGCGTACCGGCGGGCGAAGCGGTCGCGCCACTCGCTGGTCGCCGGGTCCGCCAGCCGCGCGCCGTCGATCTCCACGCCGAGTTCCCGCGCTCGGCGGGTGATCTCGGCCGGGTCGCCCAGCAGGGTCAGGTCGGCGACCCCACGGCGCAGCAACGTCTCGGTGGCGCGCAGGATCCGCTCGTCCGTGCCCTCCGGCAGCACCAGGTGCCGCCGGTCCGCGCGGGCCCGGTCGATGAGGTCGTACTCGAACATCAGCGGGGTCCGCCGGCTGGAGCGGGTGACGTCGAGCAGCCGGTTGAGCTCGGCGATGTCCACATTGGTCTCGAACGCGCCGAGCGCCGCCTCCACCTTGCGCGGGGTGGCCGGGCCCAGCCGGGCCTCGATTCGGCCCGCCGCCGCGATCGTGTCGTAGCTGTCCGTCTTCACCACCAGCATGGCGAGGCCGGTGTTCAGCCGTTCGATCACCTTCACCACCCGCGGGTCGGGCGGCGTGCCGATCGTCAGCACCAGCCCGGCCAGTGTCACGTTGCCCGCCGCGTGCGCGGCGCTCGCGGCCACCAGCAGGTCCGACCGGTCACCCGGGGTGATCAGCAGGCCGCCGTCGGTCAGGTGCTCCAGCACCGCGGGCACGTGCGCGGCGCCGACCACGTAGTCGAGGACGTCGCGGTCCAGCGCCGCCGCGTTGCCACTGACCACGGTGGCGTCGAGCGCCGCCGCCACCTCGGCCACCGTCGGAGACGAGATCGCGGGCACCTCCGGCACGACGTACACCGGTACCGGCAGCCCGGCCGGGGTGGGCGCGCCGGGCTGCGCCCGGTTCGCGACCACGGCGACGACGGTCGCGTGCAGGTCCACCAGCGAGTGGTACGCCGACCGCACCACCGCGCCCAGGTCGACCCGTCCCTGCCCACTCACCACCGGGATGACGACACTGCCGAACTCCGTGGCCAGCCGGGCGTTGAGGCCCAGCTCGCGGGGCATCTCGTCCGCGCCGTCGTGGCTCTCGGTGAAGTCGGTGCCGATCACCACCACGGAGGCGCACCGCCGCTCCACCTCGCGGTAGCGCTCGATGATCCGGGAGATCAGCTCCTCGCGCCGGCCGTCGGCCAGCAGCGCGGCCGCCTCACCGGCGGTCATCCCGAACGAGTCCCCGTACGGCGCCAGCGTCGGATACCGGTCGATCAGCAGGGTCAGGATCGGGTCGGGGCCCTGGTCGCCGACCAGCGGCCGGAACACTCCGATGCGGGCCACCTGCCGGGACAGCAGCTCGACCACCCCGAGCGCCACGATGCCCTTGCCGACCGCGGGGCCCAACCCCGCGACGTACACGCTGCGCGCCACACCCTCAACGTACCGGTCGGCCGATCACCGTGGCCCCGGGCCGGCCGACTCCGTCGCGCGGGACTTGCGCCTCATCCCCGCAGCAGCGGGCCGAGGTAGCCGGACGGGCGGTCCAGGAAGCGCCGCCAGTGCGCGACCAGGTCCAGGTCCTGCCAGGCGGCCCGGCGGACGCCGTGCTCGCCGAGCTCCAGGATCGTGGCGTCCGGCAGCGCGGTGAGCACCGGCGAGTGGGTGGCGACGACCACCTGGGCGCCGACGGCCCGCATCTCGTCCAACCGGCCCAGCAGGCCCAGTGTCGAGGTGAACGACAGCGGCGCCTCCGGCTCGTCCATCAGGTAGAAGCCGTACCCGTTGAACTTGTGCGCCAGCAGTTCCAGAAAGCCCTCGCCGTGGCTGCGCTCGTGAAACACGCCCGGGTCGCCCACCTCGTCCTGCAGGTACGTGTAGAGACCGTGGGCGGTCTCGGCCCGCAGGAAGTACGCGTGTCCCGCCCCGCCCGGCGTACGCACCAGGCGCAGCGCCTCCCCCAGCGGGGACTCCGTGGCCCGGGTGTGGTGCCGGGCGTGCCGGGACCCGCCCTCGGAGTTCAGGCCGTGCGCGATCGCCAGCGCCTCCACCAGCGTGGACTTGCCCGAGCCGTTCTCGCCGACCAGGAACGTCACGCCCGGCGGCAGGTCGAGGCCGTGCTCCAGCACGGAGCGCACGGCGGGAATCCGGGCCCACCAGGAGTCCCGGTCGATCTCGGCGGTCGGATCCGCCTCGACCCGGCGGACCGGTCGTCGGGCGCTACTCGTCATCGTCCTCGTCGGCGCGGGCCAGCCAGGTGGCGAAGCGCTCGATCGCGGTCTCGAACTCGGGGTGCACGTCGACGAAGGTACGCAGCTGGTCGCCCAGCCACTCCAGCGTGACGGTCTCCTCGCCACGCCGGTCGACGAGTTCCTCGATGCCACGGTCGGTGAAGTACACGAACTCTCCCAGGTGGACAGGGGCGCCCCGCCGATCGGCGGGACGCCCCAGGTTGTTCAGTGCGCGGTCACGGGCGCGGCAGCGCCGCCTCGATCAGCGCCGACTGTTCCGCGTCGTGCATCTTGGCCGAGCCCACCGCGGGCGCGGCGGCCGCGGGCCGGGAGATCCGGCGCAACCGTACGCCCTCGAGGTGCTCGAGCAGGTTGAGCGCCACGAACGACCAGGCGCCCTGGTTGGCCGGCTCCTCCTGCACCCAGGCGAAGTCCTCGGCGTTCGGGTACTGCCCGAGCACCGCCTTGAGCTCCTCCACCGGCAGCGGGTAGATCTGCTCCATCCGGATCAGGGCGGTGTCCGTGATGCCCCGCTCCGCGCGCGCGGCGTACAGGTCGTAGTAGACCTTGCCGGAGCAGAGCAGTACCCGCTTGACGGCCTCGGGCCGCAGCGGGGTGCCGTTGATGCCGGTGTCGCCGAGCACCGGCTGGAACCGGCCGGTGGTGAAGTCGGCGACCGACGAGATGGCCAGCTTGTGCCGCAGCAGCGACTTCGGCGAGAACACCACGAGCGGCTTGCGCTTGGGCGACAGGGCCTGCCGGCGCAGCAGGTGGAAGTAGTTCGCCGGGGTGGTCGGGTTCGCCACCCGCATGTTGTCCTGCGCGCACAGCTGCAGGAAGCGCTCCGGGCGGCCGGAGGAGTGGTCCGGGCCCTGGCCCTCCTGGCCGTGCGGGAGCAGCAGGACCACGGAGGACCGCTGGCCCCACTTGACCTCGCCGGAGGAGATGAACTCGTCGACGATCGACTGGGCGCCGTTGACGAAGTCGCCGAACTGCGCCTCCCACAGCACCAGGGCGTCCGGGTTCTCCACGGAGTAGCCGTACTCGAAGCCCATTGCCGCGTACTCGCTGAGCAGCGAGTCGTGCACGAAGAACCGCGCCGTGCCGGTGGCCAGGGTGGACAGCGGCAGGAAGTCCTTGCCCGTCTTCGCGTCGATGATCGCCGCGTGCCGTGAGGTGAAGGTGCCGCGCCGCGAGTCCTGGCCCGCGAGCCGCACGGTCACGCCCTGGGACAGCAGCGAGCCGAACGCGATCAGCTCGCCGAAGCCCCAGTCGACGCCGCCGTCCGCGGCCATCTTGGCCCGCCGGTCGAGCAGCTGCTGGACCCGCTTGTGCGGCGTGAACCCCTCGGGCAGTTCCACGTGGGCCTGGCCGATCGCCCGCACCACGGCCGGGTCGATCGCGGTGTCCACCTCGGGATCCGGCTCCTGTACGACGCTGCGCGGCCGCGGCGGGGAACCGGCCGCGTCCCGGGTCGCCTTGAACACCTGCTCCAGCTGCGACTGGTAGTCGCGCAGCTGCTCCTGGGCGTCGTCCACGGTGATGTCACCGCGGCCGATCAGCTCCTCGGTGTACAGCTTGCGGACGCTGCGCTTGGTGTCGATGATCTCGTACATCCGGGGGTTGGTCATCGACGGGTCGTCGCCCTCGTTGTGGCCGCGGCGGCGGTAGCAGACCAGGTCGATGACGACGTCCTTGTTGAACGCCTGCCGGTACTCGAACGCCAGCCGCGCGACCCGCACGACCGCCTCGGGGTCGTCGCCGTTGACGTGGAAGATCGGCGCCTGGATCATCCGGGCCACGTCCGTGGAGTACAGCGAGGAACGGCTGTACTCCGGGGCGGTGGTGAAGCCGACCTGGTTGTTGACCACCACGTGCAGCGTGCCGCCGGTGCGGTAGCCGCGCAGCTGGGACAGGTTCAGCGTCTCGGCGACCACGCCCTGGCCCGCGAACGCGGCGTCGCCGTGCACCAGCACGGGCAGCACGGTGAAGCCGTGCATGCCCAGGTCGAGGCGGTCCTGCTTGGCCCGGACGATGCCCTCCAGCACCGGGTCGACCGCCTCCAGGTGCGACGGGTTCGCGACCACGCTGACCGTGGTGGAGTGCTCGCCGTCCGGGGTGGTGTACTTGCCGGTCTGGCCCAGGTGGTACTTGACGTCCCCGGAGCCGTGCGCCGACTTCGGGTCCATCTGACCCTCGAACTCGTTGAAGATCTTTTCGTACGGCTTGCCGACGATGTTGGCCAGCACGTTGAGCCGGCCCCGGTGGGCCATGCCGATGACGATCTCGTCCAGCCCGCCCTCGGCGGAGGCCTGCAGCACCTCGTCGAGCAGCGGGATCAGCGACTCGCCGCCCTCCAGCGAGAAGCGCTTCTGGCCGACGTACTTGGTCTGCAGGAAGGTCTCGAACGCCTCGGCCGCGTTGAGCCGGTTGAGGATGTGCTTCTGCTCCTCGGTGTCCGGCTTGGTGTACTTGATCTCGATGCGTTCCTGGATCCAGCGGCGCTCCTCCGGACCCTGGATGTGCATGTACTCCACGCCCACCCGGCGGCAGTAGGTGTCGCGCAGCACGCCGAGCACGTTGCGCAGCTTCATCATCTGCTTGCCGCCGAAGCCGCCCACCGGGAACGTACGGTCCAGGTCCCACAGCGTCAGCCCGTGCTGGAGCACGTCCAGGTCGGGGTGGCGGCGGATCGTGAACTCCAGCGGGTCCGTGTCCGCCATCAGGTGCCCGCGCACCCGGTACGCGTGGATCAGCTCCGGCACGCGGGCCGCCTTGCCGATCTGGCCCTCGGAGGTGTGCGCCACGTCGCGCACCCAGCGCACCGGCTCGTACGGGATGCGCAGCGAGGTGAAGATGTCGTCGTAGAAGCCGTGCTCGCCGAGCAGCAGCTCGTGCATGGACTTGAGGAACTCGCCCGACTGCGCGCCCTGGATGACCCGGTGGTCGTACGTGCTGGTCAGGTTCGTGACCTTGCTCACCGCGTGGTCGGCCAGCGTCTCGTCGGACATCCCCTGGTACGGCGCCGGGTACTCCATGGCGCCCACGCCGATGATGGCGCTCTGGCCCGCCATGAGGCGCGGGATCGAGTGCACCGTGCCGATGCCGCCCGGGTTGGTGAGCGAGATCGTGGTGCCCGTGTAGTCGTCCATGGTCAGCTCGTTGCGCCGGGCCCGCCGGACCACGTCCTCGTACGCCTGCCAGAACTTGCGGAAGTCCATCTGCTCGCAGTTCTTGATGGACGGCACGACCAGGGTGCGGGAGCCGTCCTTCTTCGCGAGGTCGATGGCGATGCCGAGGTTGATGTGCTCGGGCTGCACGAGGGACGGCTTGCCGTCGACCTCGGCGTACGAGTTGTTCATCTCGGGGTGCGCGATGACCGAGCGGACCATGGCCCAGCCGATCAGGTGGGTGAAGCTGACCTTGCCGCCGCGCCCGCGCGCGAGGTGGTTGTTGATCACGATGCGGTTGTCGATCAGCAGCTTGGCCGGGACGGCGCGCACGCTGGTGGCGGTGGGCACCTCCAGCGAGGATTCCATGTTCTGCACGATCTTGGCGGCGACGCCGCGCAGCGGGGTGACCTTGGCGCCGGCCGGAACCGCGGCCGTCTCCTTCGCCGGGGCGGCGGGCTTGGCGGCTGCGGGCTCAGCAGGCTTCGGGGTCGCCGGCACGGTCGGCTTGACCGGGGCGACCGTCGCGGCGGCCGGGGCGTCCGTGCCCGCGCGCGCCGCGGTGGCGGTCGCGTTCGCGGCGGTCGCCTCGTCGGGCGTCGCGATGGACTCGGCAGCCATGGCCGGCTTGTAGTCGGCGAAGAAATCGTGCCAGGCGGGGTCGACGCTGGCCGGGTCGGCCAGGTAGCGCTGGTACATCTCGTCGACGATCCACTCGTTGGGACCGAAATCCGCGAGTGGATTGTCCTGCGAAGTCTGCTGGGTCGACACTTCCGTGTTCGCCTCTTTCACCATTGTCAACACGCGACGCGATCGTCACAGGGGACGGAACGGATTCCCGTCAAGGCTACGCCGTGCGCCACGCCAGCCCACCCGGACGTCCGGGCTGTGACGAACGCCTACTCCGCCCCCTGGACGCTTACGACACGTCGCGCCGTTTGATGATCGCCGTCCCGATCAGCCCCATCACCACCGCGTAGCCGATGAGCACGGCCGCGCCGACCCAGCGCGGCGGGCTCCCCGGCAGGTCGGTGCCCGAGATCATCAGCTGCGACGCCGCCGTCGGGAAGATCACCTGCAGCTTCGAGAACCAGTCCGCCACGTACTCGCTGAGCAGGAAGAAGATGATCCCGACCGCCTGCGAGCCGACCACGTACACCGCGGTCAGGACGACGGTGGCCGCGATCTGGCTGCGGATCAGCACGCCCGCGCCCACGCCCAGCACGGCCCAGAGTCCGAACGCCAGGCCGTTGAGCCCGATCGCTCGCCAGACCGCGGGGTCGCCGAGCTGCGGGCCGAGGTCGAGCGAGTGCAGGATGAGCGGTGCGAAGATCAGGTTCAGTACCGTCAGGACCAGCCAGAACACGAGGGCCAGCAGAGCCGCCGCGGCGTACTTGGCCAGCACCACCGACTCGCGCCGGGGGGTGACCAGGAACGTCGTCGTCGCGGTCTGGTGGAAGAACTCGTTGGTCACCAGGATCGCGCCCAGCAGCAGCACCATGAGCACGCCCATGAACTGCCCGCTGGTGTAGAGGTTGGCGGCCACGTTCACCGTCTCGCCGGCCGCCTGGATCTGCTCCGCCTGGTTGGCCGGGACATCGCCGCCCGTTTCGGCCGTGGTGATGGCCACGGAGCTGCCCCAGTTGAGCAGGATGCTCGCCGCGTACAGCGGGAGCAGGATGAGGCCGAAGATCCACCAGGTCGGTGTGGTGCGGATCTTGAGGAGTTCGGCGTTGACCAGCTTCATCGGATCCCCGCCTTTCCCGCGGTCAGTTCCAGGAACACGCGCTCCAAATCGGCGCGCTCACCGGCCAACTCGTGCAACTCCACCTTCGCGACGAACGCGGCGTGGCCCACGGCGGCGGCGTCGAGGCCGGTGACCAGCAGCGCGCCGTCCTGCTGGGGGGTCACGGTCGCGCCTTGTGCCTGCAGCGCGGCGGCCAGCTCGGCCGCCTGCGGGCTACGGACCCGGGTCTGGGCCGCGCCCGCCATCGAGCCCAGCACCTCCTCCACCGGGCCCTGCCGGACCAGCCGGCCCGCCGCGATGATCACGACGTCGTCCGCCAGCTGCTGCATCTCGCCGAGCAGGTGGCTGGAGACCAACACCGTGCGCCCCTCGGCCGCCAGCGCCTTGAGCAGGTCCCGCATCCAGCGGATGCCCTCCGGGTCGAGACCGTTCGCCGGCTCGTCCAGGATCAGCACCCGGGGGTCGCCCAGCATCGCGGCCGCGATCCCGAGGCGCTGCTTCATGCCCAGCGAGTAGCCCTTGAACTTGCGCTTGGCCGCCGGGGTCAGCCCCACCAGCTCCAGCACCTGCTCGGCGCGCTCGCGGGGCAGGCCCGCCGCGGCGCAGATCACCCGCAGGTGGTTCAGCCCCGTCCGGCTCTTGTGCGCGCTGGACGCCTCCAGCACCGCACCCACGTGGCGCAGCGGCTCGGCCAGCTCTGCATACCGGTGGCCGTTGATCGTCGCGGTGCCCGCGGTCGGACGGACCAGACCCACGAGCATGCGCAGCGTCGTGGTCTTGCCCGCGCCGTTCGGGCCGAGGAAGCCGGTGACCCGGCCGGAACGGACCGAGAACGACAGATCGTCGACCGCCCGCAACTGCTTGTACTGCTTCGTGAGGTTCTGGACCACTATCGCCTCGGGGCCCGGACCCTGCTGCCCGACGCTCAACCGCCGCTCCTTTGCCGTAGACGCAGGTGGATCACCGTATCGGACGCACGCTCATTCGTCCGACAAGGCGATCCAGGTGGCGTGAGCGGTGGCGAGGCGGGCACCATCCGGGCCGTACACGGTCGAATCGACCGTCGCCTTGCGGCCCCGCAGCGCGCTCGCCCGGCCGACCACGACGCAGGTGGCGCCCGGCTGCGGCAGCGCGTCGACCGCGACCGCGATACGGCCCAGCACGTACACCCGGCCGATGTGCAGGGCCGACCAGCCGCCGGGGCAGTCCAGCGCGGCCCACATCGTCTCGACCCGGACGTCGGGCGGCACGGTCCACGGCGCGGCGGTGCGCTCGTCGCTGAGCAGGCCGGGGAAGATGCGCAGCCCGTCGCGGTGGTGCGGCCCGCAGACGTAGCAGGTGGGGAACGGGTGGTCGGTGAAGCCCGGGTACGCCTTGGCGGCCGCCTGAGCCTCCGCCAGGGAGGCCGCCGGGACGCCGGGGCCCGCGTCCGCAGTCTCGGTGACCTCGGCGACCAGCGTGCCGTCCGGGGCGGTCACCTTGCCGTCCGCCACGGCCAGCTCGGTGTCCAGCGGGGGTGGAATCCGCAGCGTCACCTCGAACGCCCGGCCGTCGGCGGCGGCCCCGCTCGCCACCGCGAACGCGCCCGCCGACCAGCCGCCGTTACCCGAGGCCGGAGGCCCGTTGAACTTCCCCGGAATCCGCATGCCCGACACCGTCTCACACATCCACGACACAAACCGCCCGTTGCGGGTGGCGTACATTGTGCGTACGGTTGACGTCGTGAACGCCAAGGCCGAACGACTACATCTGCGCCTGGACGCCGAGCAGCGGGCCCTGCTCGAAGCCGCCAGCGAGGCCACCGGCTCCAGCCTGTCCGCCTTCGTGCTCCGGTCCGCGACCGACGCGGCGGCCGGCGTGCTCGCCGACCGGCGTGCCTTCCTGCTGGACGAGCAGGACTGGCGGGCGTTCGACGAGGCACTGGAACGGCCCGCCCAGGACGTCAGCGGTCTGCGTGAGCTGCTCACCCAACCGACGGTGCTGGACGCACGCGACCAGGCATGACGACACCCGGCTTCTCGGCCGTGGAGGCGCTCACGTCCGGGCACGTCCTGGCCGGCTTCGACTGCGGCTCGCCCGCCCAGTCGGCCTGGCTGGTGGACCACGCGATGCAGGCGCACCGGGCCGGACTCTCCCGGGTGTACGTGGTGAGCGATCCCGACCGCCGGGTGGTCGGCTACTACGCGCTCGCCGCCGGCAGCGTGGCGCCCGCGGACGCCGCACCCCGTCTGAGGCAAGGCGCCGGGCGCTACCACCAGCCGGTGATGATCCTGACCCGGCTCGGCGTCGACACCTCCGCGCAAGGCGCCGGCCTCGGCCGCGCGCTCGTCGTGGACGCGCTGCGACGGATCGCCGCCGCCTCCGACGTCGTCGGCGTACGGGCGGTCCTCATCCACTGCGAGTCCGACGCGGCACGCGCGTTCTACCTGCGGCTGGCCAAGTTCGAGGCGAGTCCGACGGACCCGATGCACCTGCTGCTGCTCATGAAGGACCTGCGCCGCGCCCTGGCCTGACGGTTACGCCCCGGTGGTCGCGTGAGGCGTTCATGTGCTGGTCATCCGGCGCCATCATCGCCGAAACCGACACCGTCTCACACACCCACGACACTCCGGTCGGGTCTATGCGATCGCGGCGATGTTGCCGTCCTCGAAGTAGATGGCCTGGTGAAGGCGGCCACCAAGAGCCGCCGCGTAGCGGGCTAGGACGTCTTGGCCGGAGATCTTGCCCTGTTCGATCTGGGAGACCCGGCCCTTCGTGACGCCCATGTGGTCGGCGACCTGTTGCTGGGTCAAGCCGCGGGAGCGGCGTACCTCAGCCAGGCGGTGCCCGACCACCGCCGTCAGTAGTTCCTGCTTGCCTTCCGCCACGCTCTGCTCGCCGCCGGCGCGTTCGACGTGCTCTGCGCGAACGTCCTTCCAGCGCACATAGCTGTTCATGCCTGTGGGCCCTCCTCTTCGGCGCGCTCCTTCAAGTACTTCTCGTAACGTTGCTCCGCCAGAGGGATGGCTTCGCGGTACCAGTCGTTCCATTGTCCGGCCTTGTCCCCGGCGACCAGCAGGATGCTGGCGCGCCACGGATCGAAGACGAACAGGATGCGTACCGTACCTGGACGCAACCTCCTTGAGGTTGGCGATCGATGAGCCGTGGATCGTGTCGACCAGCGGCCGCCCCAGTCCCGGTCCGACCTCCGCGAGAAGGTCGATCGCCTGCACGACGCGGGCCTGGGTGACTGGTTCGAGGCTCTCGATCCAATCCTGTACCTCGTTGACGAGATAGATGTCCCACTCTTCAGCCGGCACCGGTCGAGTATAGCGATCAGTAAACTCGCGTCGGAAGGCCGGTGGGTCGCGTGAGGCGTTCATGTGCTGGTCATCCGGCGCCACCATCGCCGAAACGCCGGTAACAGGTGCGGACCTTACACAGATGGCATGGCCGTTCTCATGACCGCCGCCGCACCCACCGGGACCAGCGGCTACTCGCTCCTGATCGCCGCCGACGCCGACCAGGTGGCCGCGGCGCAGCGACTGCGCCACGACGTATTCGCCACCGAACTCGGCGCCCGCCTCCCGCACGCCGTGGACGGCCGTGACGCCGACGAGTTCGACGAACACTGCGACCACCTCATCGTCCGCGACGACGCCACCGGCACCGTGGTGGGCACCTACCGGATGCTGCGCCCGGCCGCGGCCGAGCGGGCCGGGCGCCGGTACGGCGACGGCGAGTTCGACCTCAGCCGCCTCGCACCGCTGCGCGGCCAGCTCGTCGAGACCGGACGGTCCTGTGTGCACCCCGAGCACCGCTCCGGCGCCGTGGTCAACCTCATGTGGGCCGGCATCGCCCGCTACCTGCACCTGAACAATCTGCGCTGGCTCGGTGGCTGCGCCTCCGTGGGGCTCGACGACGGCGGGCACACCGCGGCGGGGGTGTGGGCCCGGGCCCAGGCCAGGCACCTGTCGCCGCCCAGCCTGCGGGTCCGGCCACGCCGCCCCTGGCTGACCGCGACCACCCCGGCCGGCGACCCGAAGGCCGCCGTGCCGCCGCTGCTGCGCGGCTACCTGCGGCTGGGCAGCTGGGTATGCGGGGAGCCCGCGTACGACCCGGACTTCCGCACCGCCGACTTCTACGTGCTGCTGTCCACGGACCGGATGGACCCGCGCTACCGGCGGCACTTCCTCGGGGCGACCCGGTGATGTGGCAGCCGGCTTCCGGGTGCGGGCCGGGGTGCCGCAGCGAGGGTGACGACCCGGCGCGCCACGGGACGGCGGCGCTGCGGTTGGCGGGGGTGTGCGCCGTACTTCTGCTGGGTCTGGGGGTTGTGCCGCTGGTGCGCCGCGCCGCCGTGCGGGCCGGTGCCCGCGTGTTGCTGGCGCTGCTCGGGGTGCGGCTGGTCTGGCGCGGCCCGCTGCCGCGCCCCGGCAGCCTGCTGGTCGCCAACCACGTCTCCTGGCTGGACATCCTCGCGTTGCACGCGGTGCTGCCGGTCCGGCTGGTCGCCAAGCGGGAGGTCCGCGACTGGCCGGGGGTCGGCGCGCTCGCGGCCGCGACCGGCGCGATCTTCCTGGACCGGGCCCGGCCGCGGACGCTGCCGCGGACCGTGGCCGAGGTCGCCGCGGCGCTGCGGGCCGGGCGGTCGGTGGCGGTCTTTCCGGAGGGTACGACGTTCTGCGGCGCCCGCCAGGGCCGGTTCCGGCCGGCGGTGTTCCAGGCAGCCGTCGACGCGGGCGCGCCCGTGGCCCCGGTCTCGATCAGGTACGACTCGACCGGGGCGGCGTTCGTCGGCGACGACACGCTGTGGGCTTCGGTGCGCCGCGTGGCGGCCCTGCGCGCGCTCACGGTGACCTTGGTGGCGGCGCCCGCGCTGCGGCCCACCGAGGGCGCCGACCGGCGGGCGCTGGCCCGGGCCGCGCAGGCGAGTGTCGGGGTGACCTCGGGGTTCGACCTGGCGGCATAGGCGGAGGCGGCGCGCTCGGCCCGCCGCGCCGGGCCGGGGAAAGACGCGCGGGCTCACAGAGAGCTTTCAGCCGCTGCGCAGGCGCGGTGCAGGTCGCACGGAGAATAATGGCAGCATGGCCGCCACCCAGACCGCGCAGAAGCAGACCGAGGCGAAGCTGCTCGTCGTCGAGGACGACGCGAACATCCTGGAGCTGCTCTCCGCCAGCCTCCGCTTCGCCGGATTCGACGTCAGCACGGCCACCAGCGGGAGCGCGGCGGTGAGCGCCGCCAAGAACATCACCCCGGACCTGGTCGTGCTCGACGTGATGCTGCCGGACCTGGACGGGTTCGAGGTCATCCGGCTGATGCGGGAGGGCGGCGCGCGCACTCCGGTCGTCTTTCTCACCGCCCGGGACAGCACCGACGACAAGATCCGCGGGCTGACCCTGGGCGGCGACGACTACGTCACCAAGCCGTTCAGCCTGGAGGAGCTGACCGCCCGGATCCGGGCGGTGCTGCGGCGCACCTCGGCCGCGGACGAGCAGCCGTCCCGGCTGGTCTTCGCCGACCTGGAGCTGGACGAGGAGACGCACGAGGTGTATCGGGCGGGGCAGCGGGTGCAGCTGTCGCCGACCGAGTTCAAACTGCTGCGCTACCTGATGCTCAACGCCAACCGGGTGCTGTCCAAGGCGCAGATCCTCGATCACGTGTGGAAGTACGACTTCCGGGGCGACGACAACATCGTCGAGTCGTACATCTCGTACCTGCGGCGCAAGGTCGACAACGTCGAGCCGCGGCTGATCCACACCCTGCGCGGCGTCGGGTACGTCCTGCGCAAGCCCGCCGTCTGAGCCTGCGGTGGCCCTCCGCGGACCGGCCCGCCTGAGCGCCCACCTGGCGGCGAAGGTGCGCAGCATCCCCTTGCGCGTCAAGCTGCTGGCCGCGGTGCTCGCGCTGGTCTTCGCCGCCCTGACGCTGATCAGCGTGGCCAGCACCCTCGCGCTGCGCGGCTACCTGCTCAGCCGGATGGACGACGAGTTGGAGACCGCCACCTCGAATCTCGAGGCCACCCTCGAGGGCATCGCGGTGCGCCAGCTCGATCCGCGGCTGTACATCCCGAGCGAGTACATGTTCGCGATCTGCGACGCGCACGGGGTCGGCGCGCCGTACAAGAGCGACCGGCGCCTGACGGAGGACGATCTGCCGCGCTGCATCAAGGGCGCGGAGGAGATCGACAAGCGGCAGGCCGACCAGCCGTTCACGGCGGTGTCGCCGAGCAAGCGCTACCACTGGCGCATGATGATCCTGGACCTGCCCAACGGCGACTATCTGTACGTCGGGCGCAACATGACCGAGATCGAGTACGCGGTCTCGCGGCTGATCTGGATCGACCTGCTCGTGGGCACCGGGGTGCTGCTGTCGCTGGCGGTGGTCGGCGCCGCGATCGTGCGTACCAGCCTGCGCCCGCTCACCGACATCGAGCAGACCGCGGGGGCCATCGCCGCCGGTGACCTGACCCGGCGGGTGCCCGACCCGGAGCCGGACAGCGAGGTGCCGCAGACCGAACTCGGCCGTCTCTCCCGGGCGCTGAACTCCATGCTGGCCCAGATCGAGACGGCGTTCACCGCGCGGGCCCAGTCCGAGACCGCCGCCCGGGCGGCGGAGTCGGTGGCCCGGGACGCGGCCGGTGCCGCCCAGCTCTCCGAGGCCCGCGCGGTGCGCTCCGAGGAGAAGATGCGCCAGTTCGTGGCGGACGCCTCGCACGAGTTGCGGACGCCGCTGACCACGATCCGCGGCTTCGCCGAGCTGTACCGGCAGGGTGCGGTCGCCGACCCGGCGGGCGTCGCCCGGCTGGTGCGCCGCATCGAGGACGAGGCCGCCCGGATGGGCCTGCTCGTCGAGGACCTGCTGCTGCTGGCCCGGCTGGACCGGGAACGACCGCTCACCCTGGCCCCGGTCGAGCTGCCCGTACTGGCGGTGGACGCCGCGCACGCCGCGCGGGCGACCGCCCCGGAGCGGCACATCGAGGTGGACGTCCAGGATGAAGCGCACAAGCTCGTCGCGTACGGCGACGACGCCCGCCTGCGCCAGGTCATCGGCAACCTGGTGACCAACGCGCTCACCCACACGCCACCGGACGCCGAGGTGACCCTGCGCGTGTTCCGGGAGGACGGCAACCGGGTCGCGCTGGAGGTCAGCGACACCGGGCCGGGGCTGACCGCCGCGCAGCGCGAGCGCGTCTTCGAGCGGTTCTACCGGGCCGACGAGGCGCGCACCCGGCACACCGACCGGGAGGCGACGGGCACCGGCCTCGGGCTGGCCATCGTGGCGGCCATCGTCCGGGCCCACCACGGGTCGGTGGAGGTCGTCAGCGAGGAGGGCAAAGGTGCCACGTTCCGGGTGGTGCTGCCCGCGCTGGATGCCGACGTATCTGGCGAACCCTGACAGAGCCGTTCACAGAAAACATTCAGGGCAGACACAGGGCCACTCGAGTACGGCCCGGCACTCTTGAGTCATGACCGAGTTCGAGACCCACCCGCAGCGGAGCGACTCCTCCTCTTCCGAAGAGCCGTCGTACCGGCCCGCGGACGCCTCCCAAGAGAGCAGCATCGCGCAGCGGGGAGAGTCCGATCCCACCGTCGTCCAGCCCACCGTCGCCCCGGCGGTAGCCGCTGAGGCCACCACGTCCCAGCCTGAGGTCGCCGCCCCGGCCGCGCCCCAGTCGGATGCGCCCCAGTCGGCCGCGCCCCAGTCGGGTGCGCCGCAGCCCGGCGCGCCCGCCGGTCAGCCGGGCGGCTGGGCCTCGCCGTGGCAGCAGCCGCACCCGGCGTACGCGGGTCAGCAGTACCCCGGTCAGCACCACCCGGGCTACGCGCCGCAGCCGCAGTACGCGACGGCCGGTGCCCCGGGCGGACACGGAGCCCCCGGCGGGTGGGGCGGCGGGTCGGCCGAGTCGGCGCCCGTCTGGGCCGCGCCGGTCGGCGCCGCCGATCCGCGTGACCCCGGCAAGCCCGGCCGTGGCCGCAAGATCCTCGTCGCCGGTGCGGCGGCCGCGGTCATCGCGATCGGGGCGGGCGGGGTCGGCGCGGCCGCCGCGCTGGCCCTCAGCGACGACCACGGCAACGCCACCGTGCCGACCAGCAACTCGTCCGTGACCCGGGTCGTCGACCGCTCGTCGATGGCGCAGATCGCCGCGGCCGTGCAGGACAGCGTCGTCTCGATCACCACGGGATCCGGTGAGGGCTCCGGCGTGATCATCAGCAACGACGGTTACGTCGTCACCAACAACCACGTGGTCGCGACCGCCCGCGGCAACACCGTGCAGGTGATCTTCGCGAACGGGAAGAAGGCCGACGCGACGATCGTGGGCACCGACCCGCGTACGGATCTGGCCGTGGTGAAGGCCTCCGGGGTGTCGGACCTCAACGCCGCCCACTTCGGGGACAGCTCCAAGATGCAGGTCGGCGACACCGTGCTGGCGATCGGCAGCCCGCTCGGCCTGGAAGGCTCGGTGACCGCGGGCATCATCAGCGCCAAGGACCGCACGATCCGCTCCGGCGGCGAGGGCCCGCAGGCCCCGTTCGGCAATGGCCAGGCGCAGTCGGCGCCGACGACGATGTCGGGTCTGCTGCAGACCGACGCCCCCATCAACCCGGGCAACTCGGGCGGTGCGCTGGTCAACACCAACGGCGAGATCATCGGTATCAACTCCGCGATCGCGACGTCGGGCCAGAACTCGGGCAACATCGGCCTGGGCTTCGCGATCCCGAGCAACAAGGCCAAGCAGGTCGCCGACGCGCTCATGGCGGGCAGGAAGGTCAGCCACCCGGCACTGGGAGTGAGCGTCGCCGAGGCGCAGGGTGGCGGTGCGCTGGTCAGCAGCGTGACGAAGGACAGCGCGGCGGCGAAGGCCGGGCTGCAGCAGGGCGACGTCATCACGTCGGTGAACGGCAAGTCGGTCGGCGACTCTGACGACCTCGTCGGGATTGTCCAGAGTGCCAGTGTTGGTGACAAGGTGACCATCGTGTACACCCGCGACGGTGCCCAGAAGACCGTGACGGCCCAGTTGCAGGAAGCGTCCTGACGGTCTGAACCGGTCGGTCATAAGGCCGAAACTCCCTCCCCGCAGCGGTGGGCGGGTGCGATCACCAAGGTGGATCGCACCCGCCCACCGCTCTTTTTCGGCCCGTTGACAGGAAGGAAATGCCCGCTTCCGGCGGAAAAGTGGCGCGACTAATCGGAGTGGAGGGGTCGCCATCGAGCGGCCCCACCGCCTACTCTCCATTCGCCATTGGCGCGGAGTGGAAGGCCGACCCGAGTGACCTACGTCGAGACCCGGATGAACGTCTGGGAGGCGCTGGCCGGGCGCGCGCCGGGAGAGCCCGTCGGACCAGCGGACCCCGGCCTGTGGGGCGCGGTCATCGACCGGCTCAACCCGGCCCGCGCCATGCCGGTGCTGCGCGCGGGCATCGAAGCCGTCGAACTGACCAGCGCGCGCGGATCCGCGTACGTGATGCTGCGTTCGCCCGACGACGGCGGCCGCGCCTGCTACCTGCGGCTGACCCCGCAGGAGTACCAGCTCGCGCTCATCATGGACGGCAGCCAGACGGTCGCCCGGCTGGTCGCCGAGTTCGCCCGCATCGCGGGGCGGCTCGCCCCCGACCAGGTCCGCCGCGTCGTCGCCGACCTCGCCGGCAACCGGATGCTCGAGGAACTGCCGGTCGACGCGTTCGCGCCGCTGGAGCGGATCCAGCGCAAGCCGCTGCCCGAGCGGGTCGGCGGCACCCTGCTGGCCGCGCTGCGCGGTCGGCGGATGCTCTCCGTCGACATCGACGGCTTCGTCTCCGCCCTCTACCGCAACGGCGGCCGGCTGCTGTTCACCCGCGGGGCCGCCATCGCCATGGCGATCGTCGCGGTACTCGGCCTGATGCTGTTCATCGGTACGTGGTGGCGGGCCAGCCAGACGGTCTTCCTGACCGGCGGGTCGTACCTGCTCGGGGCGATCGTGCTGCTGGTGCTGAACGTGTTCGCACTGGCCACCCACGAGCTCGGCCACGCGCTGGCCACCAAGCACGCCGGGCGGGAGGTGCCCGCCGCCGGGCTGCTGGTCTACTTCGGCATCCCGTCGGTGTTCGTGGACACCACCGACGTGTGGATGGCCGGGCGCCGGGCGCGCATCCTCACCACGGCCGCCGGGCCGCTGACCGGGCTGGTGCTGGCCGGGGGGATGCAACTGGTCGGCTTCGCGATCCCCGCGCTCGGGCCGCTGGCGTTCAAACTCGCCTTCGCGTGGTACCTGAACGTGCTGTTCAACCTGAACCCGTTCATCGCGCTCGACGGCTACTACCTGCTCATGGACTGGCTGGAGATCCCGAACCTGCGGGCCCGCGGGCTCGCCTGGGTCGGCGGCCGGCTGCGCGGACGTCCCCGCAAATGGGGCGAACTGGACCGCGAGGGCCGCCTGGTCGCCATGTACGGCGTGCTGGCCATCCTGTGGCTGGCGGTCGCGGCGAACCTGGCGTACCGGGTGTGGGCGGACCGGGTGTCCGGGGTGATCACCGGGCTGTGGCACGGCGGGGTGGGCAGCCAGCTGCTGCTCCTGCTCATCGTCGGCGGGCTCGCCGCCCCCCTGATCTACCTGGCCGCCGGGTGGCTGGCCCGCTGGTGGCGTACCGCCCGCGAGCGCTCCGCCGAACGCGAACGCGAGGCCGACACCCCACGCCGGCTGGCCGCGCTGCTCTCCTCGGAACTGGGCGGTCTGCCCGAGCCGGTGCTGGCCAACCTCGCGGAGCGGGCCCGCTGGGAACGTCCCGCCTCCGGGCGGCAGCTCGTCCTCGCGGGCAGCGCCCCCTCCGCCGTGTACGTGGTGGTCGACGGCGCGATGCAGGCCCGCAAGCCGGGCGACCCGGGCGGCACCATCCGGCACCACGTCGGCCCCGGCGGCGTCGTGGGGCTGGCCAGCGCGCTCACCGGGCGGGCCACGGCGCTGGACTGGCACACCGCGGACACCACCCTGCTGGCGGTGCCGACCGCCACGGTCGCCACGGTCGTCGGGCCGATGCCCGGCCCCCCGCCGAAGGACCGGGCGGAGGCCGAGACGCTGTTCGCGGACACCCCGGCGCTGGCCGGGCTCGCCGCCGACGACCGGCTGGCGCTGATCGCCTCCGCGCACCCGGTGGACCTGGCGCCCGGGGCACCGGTCGTCCTGCCCGGACCGACCCACGCGGTCGTGGTCGAGTCCGGCGTCATCGCCATGCCCGACGGGGTCGAGCTGCGCCGCGGCACGCTGGTCGGGCCGGTCGGCGACGGCGACCCGGGGATGGTCGCGCAGACCCGTACCCCGGTCCGGTTGTGGGTCATTCCGGACGCCTCGCACCTGCCGCCGCTGGTCGGCGCGGCCCGCCACGCCGCGCCGCCGCCGGTGCTGCGGCCGGGCACCACCGCGCCGACCGCCGGGGTGCACCCGACTGTGTACCCGCCGCTGGCCGTGCCGCCGGGGCCGCCGTCCGAGTCCGACGACCCCGACGTGGATCAGCGGTTCGAGCGGCGGATGTGGTGGCTGGTGGTGCTCGGCCTGCTGCTGGCCCTGCTGCTGACCGGTGCCAACCTCGCGCCGAGCCCGGCCTGGGCGGAGATGCCCACCGACCGGGTGCTGCTCACCGCCGAGCGTGGCCGGGTCACCGCCCTGGTCGGCGGGACCACCGTCATCCTCAACGAGGGCGACCGCCGGTACGTCGGCGACGGCACCCGGATCGAGGTGCCGGACCAGGCCTCCGGCCGGCTCACGTTCACCGGCGGCGCCGCGGCCGTGCTGTGCTCCGGCTCGCGCGCCCAGGTGGGGCGGCTCTGGACGGAGACGGCCCGGCACCGCGAGCCGCACGGGGAGCTGGCCATCGACAACGGTCGCCTGCTGGCCGACACGACCAGCACCAGCGGGGCGTTCCGGCCGCTGGCCCTGAGCGTGCAGCGTCCGCTCGGCGAGGTGGCCAGCACCGGCGCCGCGTGGTTCGCGGTGGACCCGGGCGCGGTCACGGTCTCGTCCGGTGTCGCCACCGTCGCCGGGGTACCCTCCCCGGCCACCGGCAACGCTCTGACCTGCGGCGACGGGGTGCCCGTTGCGCCACCGGCGGCCGGGCCGAGTGAGTCGCCGAGCGACGAACCGCCCTCGGACCTGCCGTCCGAGCCGCTGCCGACCGAGACGACCGTCCCGCCGACGACGGTGGCCCCGCCGCCCCAGCCGACGCCGACCACCCCGCGCGCCACGACCACGCCGCCCCCGGCGGCGACCACCACCGTCCGGCCGCCGACCACCCGTCCACCGGCGACGCGGCCGACCACGCGCCCGACCACGACGACGCCGACCACGGCGCCGACGACGGTGCCGACCACGGTCCCGACGACGGTGCCGACCACGGTCCCGACCACGGTGCCGACCAGCGACCCGCCGACGTTGCCGCCGATCAGCATCGGCTGACGGAATTAACGGCATCCTGCCTGGTGGGGGACTACGACAGAGGAGACAAGTTCGGTGTTGTGCTGGTTCTGTGCCAAGGCGGCGCGGGGATCGTGCCGGTTCTGCGGTCGTGGGGTGTGCGAGGACCACGCGCGGTTCGGGCCGTACCTGTTGCAGGTGAACCGGTCGGAGAGCCGGCGCCGGGCGGAAGCGCTCGTGGTGGAGGACGCGGTGCAGTGCGGCACCTGCCGCCCGCGCCCGCAGCCGATCCCGATGCCGGAACTCGACTGAGCCGGGCGCGGCTTCAGTGAGCCGGGCGATACCCCGCCTCGACGGGGTCGGCTAGCTTTGTTGGGTATGAGCGACTTCGACGTCGTGCTGGAACGGCTGCTCAACGAGCCGTCGTTCGCCGCCGAGCTGGCCCGGGACGCGGACTCGGCGCTGTCCGGCTACGTGCTGGACAACGGCGAGGCCGAACTGCTGCGCCGCCAGGTGGCGGCGGACGCCGGTGCCGCCCACGCCGTGGTGGAGACCCGGACGAGCAAGTCGAGCACGTTCGGGCTGTTCTCCGCGTTCACGGAGCTGGGTGCGGGCGCCGCGCATTCCGGCCCGGAAAGCGCGCACTCCGGCATGGGCGGTGCGGGCGACGCGCGGACCGGGCTCGGGTCCGCCCCCTCCGCCGCCGGTCTCGGCCCGTGGTCGGAGTTCGGCACGGCGGCGGGCGAGGCCGCCCAGCACGCCGCGGACGTCACCGGGGGCACCCAGGGCTTCGGCTCGGCCCCGGCGCGGGGCGCGGGCGGCGGGGCGCCCGAGGACCTGACGCCGCTGGCCCGTTCCGGGCTCGGCGCCGCCCCCGAATCCGACGGGGCACCCGACCTGGACGGCCTGCCGCCGGTCTCGGGGCTCGGCGCCGCCCCGCACACCGGCCTGGGGGAGCCGTCGCGGTTCCAGGGCGAGGCGGAGCACCTGGCGCCGCCGAAGGGCTACCGCAACCGGGTCGACGCGGACGGCGACGGCACCTGGGACAAGGCCACCTACCGCGGCCGCGCCGACGGCGGGGTGGACATCGCGGTGGATCTCAACCGCGACGGGCGGGCCGACTTCATCGGGCACGACGTGGACGCGGACCGCACCGTCGACTACGCCGACTACGACAAGAACCACGACGGCGTGTTCGAGAAGCGGATGTACGACGACAACGGCGACGGCTGGCTCGACCGTTCCGTCTGGCAGGAGCACTGACTCCGATCCTCTGGTCTCGGCCGCCGCCGCCGTACAGGATGGACGGATGGTGGCGATCGCCGTCCGGGCGGTCTCGAAGGTCTTCGGCGACGGCGCGACGGCTGTGGATCGCGTCGATCTCGACGTGGCGTCCGGCGAGTTCCTGGTGCTGCTCGGCCCCAGCGGCTGCGGGAAGTCCACGCTGCTGCGCCTGATCGGGGGCCTGGAGGAGCCGACCCGGGGCGAGGTGCTGCTGGACGGCGTACCGGTCACGGCGATCCCGCCGCAGGAACGCAACGTCGCCCTGGTGGTGCAGACGTTCGCGCTGTACCCCCACCTCACGGTCGCGCAGAACATCGGCTTCCCGCTGCGCGCCGCGGGCGGTTCGGCCACCGACGTGGCGGCCCGGATCGCCGAGATGGCACGTCACCTCGGCATCGCCGACCTGCTCGGCCGCCGTCCCGAGCACCTGTCGGGCGGCCAGCGGCAGCGGGTCGCGCTGGCCCGCGCGCTGGTACGCCGCCCGGCGCTGCTGCTGCTCGACGAGCCCCTGTCCAATGTGGACGCCGGGGTGCGGGCGGATCTGCGCGGCGAGATCACCGCGCTGGCCCGCCGGATCGGCGTGACGACCGTGTACGTCACGCACGACCAGAACGAGGCGCTGAGCATGGCGGACCGTGTGGCGGTGCTGCGTCGCGGCGTGCTGCAGCAGGTCGGCCCGCCCGCGCAGGTGTACGCCGACCCGCGCACGCTGTTCGTGGCCGCGTTCCTCGGCACCCCGCCGACCAGCCTGCTGGAGGCCGCGGTGTACGCCGTGAACGGCCGGGTCGTGCTGGACCTGGGCTCCCAGGAGATCGAGCTGCCGCCCGGTGACCCGCGTACGGCCGCCCTGGCCCGGCGGCACACCGAGCGGGTGACCGTGGCGCTGCGGGCGCTGCGCCCGGCCACGGACGAGCCGGTCCAGCTCACCGGGACGGTACGGGCGGTGCTGAACCGGGGGCCCGACGTGCTGGCGTACCTGGACACCGGTGGGGTGCCGACGCCACCGCAGGTGGTCGACTTCCCGGCGGCGGGTGGCCGGTCTCCCGAGCGGACGCCGTACGGCTTCGTCCCGGCGTACGACCCGGAGGTGACCGGCGAGCCGCCGCCCGCCGGGGAGGTGCTGGTCCGGATCGCCGCGCCGGGCACGGTGGCCGTGGGTGCGCGGCTGACCGCCGGGCTGGATCTGGGTGAGCTGCTGCTGTTCGACCGGGCGGGCCGCAGGATCGGGCTGGACATAATCAGTTAACAGTCCTAATAATTGGCCAACTGTCGATGTCTCGACGTGGAGGCCACCCCCATGCGCCCATCCCGTTCCCTCGTCCTCGCCGTCGTTGCCGCCCTCGCGGCCGGCGGCGCCGCCACCTGGACCGCAGGGTCCGCCAGCGCCGCCGGCACCCCCACGGCGGCGATCGTCAAGTCCTCCGACTGGGGCTCGGGCTGGCAGGCCCAGGCCACCGTCACCAACGGCGGCGCCGCCGCCCTCACCACGTGGAAGGTCGAGTTCGACCTGCCCGCGGGCTCCTCCGTCGGGTCCTACTGGGACGCGCTGCTGACCACCAGCGGCCAGCACTTCACGTTCACCAACCGGGAGTACAACGCCCCGCTCGCGCCCGGCGCCTCGGCCTCCTTCGGCTTCCTCGGCAGCGGCCCCGGCTCACCCACCAACTGCCTGCTCAACGGCGCACCGTGCGGCGGCGGCACCCCGCCCGTCAGCACCCCACCGACCACGACGCCGCCGGTCACCACGCCACCGGTCACCACGCCGCCGGTCACCGAGCCGCCGATCACCGGGCTGCCCAAGCACGCCCTCATCGGCTACCTGCATGCCAGCTTCGCCAACGGATCCGGCTACCTGCGCATGGCCGACGTGCCCGCCGACTGGGACATCATCAACCTCGCCTTCGGCGAACCGACGTCGCAGACCTCCGGCGACATCCGCTTCAGGCTCTGCCCGGCGACCGAATGCCCCGGGGTCGAGAGCGAGGCCGACTTCATCGCCGCGATCAGGGCCAAGCGCGCCGCCGGCAAGAAGGTCCTGCTCTCCATCGGCGGCGAGAAGGGCGTGGTCAAGCTCACCAGCACCGCGGCGCGCGACGCGTTCGTCAGCTCCGTCAGCGCCATCATCGACAGGTACGGCCTCGACGGCGTCGACATCGACTTCGAGGGCCATTCACTGTCGCTGGACCCCACCGACACCGACTTCAAGAACCCGACCACCCCCGTGATCGTCAACCTGATCTCGGCCTTGAAGTCCCTCAAATCCCGGTACGGCAACGGCTTCGTGCTCACCATGGCCCCGGAGACCTTCTTCGTGCAGCTCGGCTACCAGTACTACGGCTCCGGCCCGTGGGGCGGCCAGGACCCGCGTTCCGGCTCCTACCTGCCGGTCATCTACGCGATGCGCAACGACCTGACCGTGCTGCACGTCCAGGACTACAACTCGGGCTCCATCATGGGCCTGGACAACCAGTACCACAGCATGGGCGGGGCGGACTTCCACATCGCCATGACCGACATGCTGCTGGCCGGCTTCCCGGTGGCCGGCAACACCGCCAACATGTTCCCGGCGCTGCGCGAGGACCAGGTCGCCTTCGGAGCGCCCGCGGCGGTCAGCGCCGGCAACGGGTACGTGGCCCCCGCCGGCGTCCAGCAGGCCGTGACCTGCCTCGTCAAGGGCGGCAACTGCGGCGGCTACACCCCGCGCAGCGGCACCAACCCGGACTTCCGCGGCCTGATGACCTGGTCGATCAACTGGGACCGGTACTACGGCTGGGAGTTCCGCAACGCGCACGAGCCGTTCCTCAACGCCCTCGGCTGACCGGGCGGTCGCGGTGTTCCATCGGGCCGGTCACCGGTGGAACACCGCGGCGACCGGCGTGGATCGTTGGGTGGCCGTGACACGATGACGAGATGGTCGACACTCCGGTCGCGTTCGTGCTCGGTGGCGGTGGTGTCCTCGGCGCCGTCGAGGTGGGCATGCTGCGCGCCCTGTTCCGCGCCGGCTACACGCCCGACGTCGTCGTCGGCACGTCGATCGGCGCGGTCAACGGGGCGCTGGTCGCCGCCGACCCCAGCGAGGCCGTCACCGACCGGCTCGTCCAGCTGTGGTCGTCACCCGAGGCGGCCGACGTGTACGGCGACTCCATCGCCCGGCAGCTGCGGCGCTTCGCCGCCCGTACCCATCTGCACTCGCCGATGCCGCTGCGCCGGCTGTTGGAGAGCGAGCTGGGGGAGCAGGTCACCTTCGCCGACCTGAAGGTGCCGTTCCGCTGCTGCGCGGCCAGCATCGAACGGGCGGCGGAGCACTGGTTCGACAGCGGGCCGCTGGTCGACGCGGTGCTGGCCTCGTCGTCGGTGCCCGGGCTGCTGCCGCCGATGCAGATCGAGGGTGAGCACTTCGTCGACGGCGGCATCGTCAACTCGATCCCGATCGGCGAGGCGGTACGGATCGGCGCCAAGCTGATCTTCGTACTTCAGGTGGGCCGGATCGAACGGCCGCTCAGCGTGCCCCGGCGGCCGTGGGAGGTGGCGCAGGTGGCGTTCGAGATCGCCCGGCGGCACCGGTTCGCGCGCGAGATGGCCGCGCTGCCCGGCGACGTGCGGGTGCACGTCCTGCCGACCGGCGGCGGGGAGAGCCGCGACGACTCGCCGTGGGCGTACCGGGACATGGCGGCCATCGGGCGGCGGATCAGCCGGGCGTACACCGCCACCCGCCGCTACCTGGCCGCGAGCGTGGAACCCCCGCCGGTCCAGCGCGCCGACGGGTGATGCCGATGCCGCCCGCGTGGGTCCGCCGGTGTGTGTTCGCGCCGCTGGTGGTGCTGCTGGCCGGTCTGCTGGTGACCACGCTGCCGATCTGGCTGGTCGCCGCGCTGGCCGCGTCGCCGCTGGTGCCGGGCCGTCTGCGGGTGCCGCGCCTGGTCTGGCTGGCCATCGTGTACGTCGTCTGGAACGCCGCCGCCCTCGTCGCGCTGGCCGCGCTGTGGGTGGCGTCGGGCTTCGGCTGGCGGATCCGTTCGCCCGGATTCCAGCGGGCGCACTACGTCCTCACCGGCCGGTTCCTCGCCGCGCTGTTCTGGATCGCGCGCTGGTCGCTGCACCTCACCGTGGATGTGGTCGGCACCGACCCGGACACGGCCGTGCCGGGGCGACCGGAGATCGTGGTCAGCCGGCACGCCGGGCCGGGCGACTCCTTCATCCTCATCCACGCGCTGGTCAACTGGTTCGCCCGGGAGCCGCGGATCGTGCTCAAGGCGGCCCTGCAGTGGGACCCGGCCGTGGACGTCCTGCTCAACCGCCTGCCCAACCGCTTCATCTCGCCCGGGCGCACCGGCACGCACACCCTGGAGCAGCAGATCGGGGACCTGGCGAACGGGCTGGACGACAACGACGCGTTCGTCATCTTTCCCGAGGGTGGCAACTTCACCCCGCGCCGCCGGTTGAGTGCCATCGCCCGGCTGCGCGACCGTGGCCTGCACGACATGGCCGTCCGCGCTCAGGCCCTGCGCAACCTGCTGCCGCCCAAGCCGGGCGGGCTGCTGGCCGCGCTGGACGCCGCCCCGGACGCCGGGGTGATCTTCGTGGCGCACACCGGGCTGGACCGGATGCTCACGGTCGGCGACCTGTGGCGGGAGCTGCCCATGGACAAGCAGCTGCTGATGAAAGTTCTGGAGTGTGCCGCCGGAGGAGGTGCCGCGCGGTGAGAAGGAGCGCGTCGCCTGGCTGTACGACTGGTGGACCCGCATCGACGAGTGGATCGAGCAGCACCGGCCGGAGCCGCGCCCCCTGCCCACCGCGTGGCCGCGCCGCCGCACCCGCCCGTGAACCGGGCCGGTGCGGCGGCGGTCCGGCTCAGCTGCCGAGCAGCCCCTTGAACTCGCTGGGCAGCTCGGTGATCTCCGACTTGTCCGGACGGCTCACCGAGACCGGGGTGCCGAAGTCGGAGTACGTGGAGGTCATCTTCCCGGCGGCGGGCGAGATGCCGCCCATGTCGACGGTCATCTCGACCAGGCGGCCCTGCTCCACCTTCGCGGTGAACGGCACGGCCGTGACCTTGCCGCCGAGTTCCTTCAGCTTGTCCGCGCCGAACTGGGGGGACTTGGTCAGGTCGATCGTGCCGGTGAAGGTGCCCTCGCCGGTGCGCTTCACGTCGGTCACGGCCTTCATCAGGGTCTTGGTCCCCGCCGGGTCGTCACCGGAGAGCGCGCCCAGGCTGGATCCTCCGGGGAGCTTGGTGGTGTCCATGTGCATCCACTTGCCGCCGCCACCGGCCAGCTTGCCCAGCTCCCCGCCGATCTTCAGGTAGACGTCCGTGCCGACCTTGCGGACCTCCATCTCGGTGCCCTGGCCGGCCGCGCCCAGGGTCATCTTCATGTCGGCGGTCTGCGCCTTCGGGTCCGCCACGCCGGTCATGTTGATCCCGCCGACCATGGTCATGGAGACCTTCATGGTGGTCTCGTTCAGCAGGGTGACCGCCGCCGCCAGCTCGGCGGTGGGGTCCGCCGGCTGAGCGGCCTGCTCCGCGGCGGCGCCGGGCGCGCCCGAGGCCGCGGGCTTGTCGTTGGGGCCGCAGCCGGTCACGGTGACCGCGGCGGCCAGCATCAGGCCCGCGAACGCCAGCCGTCGATTACTCATGATGTTCCTCCCCGTGGCAGCCGCCGCCCCGGAGTGGGCGGCGGTTCCGGCGCACACCGTAGCGAAGCCGGGCGACATCCGCATCGCACGGCCATGGCCGGACCCCCTGCGGGCACTATGGTGATGGGCATGGAAGAGCTGCTCGACGCCGACTCCGTGCGCAGTGCCGTGGCCGTCCTCGACGGCTGGGAGGGCAGTCCGGACGCCATCGTGCGGACCGTCGGCCTGCGCAGTTTTCCGGCCGCGATCGCCGTCGTGGACCGGGTCGCCGTGGTCGCCGAGGAGATGGACCATCATCCCGACATCGACATCCGTTGGCGGACGCTGACGTTCCGCTGCTCCACCCACGCCGCCGGTGGGGTCACCACTCGTGACATCGCCCTCGCGAACCGTATCGATCGGATTCTCGCCGACGCCTCCTGACCGCCCGGGTGTCCCGCGCCGACCGCCCAGGCGGCATGATGACCGTCAGGTAGCGGCCCGCGTACGCAGAGGGAGTGCTCGTGAGATTCGAGGTCAGCAAGGTCCTCGACGCCATCGAGGCCCGGCTCACCACCGACCCCGCCCTGGCCCGGGCGGTGGTGGACCTGTCCGAGGTCGTCCGATATGCCGACCTTGACGGCGGCCGCCCGGCCAGCATGCTGCGGCTCGGCCTGGTCATCGACGCGCTGGGCCGGCACGTGGCCGAGGAGAACGTCCCGGTCTACGCGGTCGTGCCCCGCAGCCTGCTCTCCGACGCCGACCTCACCTCGAACGAGCGGATGGTCGTGCGGCGCTGGGCCGACGACGGCGTCGTCGAGGTCGTGCCCCAGCTCGACGACCGGGTGCTGGAGGTGGCCGAGCTGCTGGGGCTGCCGGTGCTGACCCGCTCGCGCGCCGAGCAGTTCCGCGGTCAGCGCGCGTGGGTGGACGAGCCGGGGCGGCTGCTGGCCGCGGTGCCCGGCGCGGGCGGCCCGGTGCTGGTCGCCCGGGTGGGGCGCGGGGAGGTCCCCCCGGTGGGTGAACCTTCCCCGATGGGCGCCAAGTTGCTGGCCCGGGTCTGGCGCTGCCCCGAGTCGAACTGCAGCGGCTTCGGCGCGGCCGTCGACTCCGACAGCCCGTTCGCGGACATGCGGACCTTCACCAGCCCGGTCGCCCAGCCGCCGCCGACCCTGCGGGCGGGCGCGCCGACCTGCCCCCGGCACGGCACCCGGCTCACGGACGCGGGCCCGCGCCCGGCTGTGGAGCTGCTGTCCGTACGCATCGACGGGGTGATCCGGCAGCGGTTCGTCGTCGCCGAGGGCCAGCCGGTCGTGGTGGGACGGGCCCCGGAGAACGGCATCATGCTGGGCCAGTGGCTCACCGAGGACGCCCGCAAGTGGATCAGCCGGGGGCACGTGCGGCTGGCCCTGGCCGGCGGCGAGCTGACCGTACGCGACATCAGCACCAACGGCACGGGCATCCGCCCGGGCGGCTCCACCGACGACGACGAGCGGATCACGCTGGCCCGTGACGAGACCCGGACGCTCGGCCCCACCGACCTCGTCGAGCTGTACGCGGGGGTGCACGTCGGGCGGGCCCGGATGTGGTCGACGGGCGGGGTGAGCCAGCCCGCCTCCGTGATGGCGGAGGCGCCGACGATGGCGATCCGCAAGTTCGAGCGCTGAACGCAGTCGGCGGGTCACCGGATGACTCCGGTGACCCGCCGACGTTGCGTGCGGCTCAGGCGCCCTCGGTGAGGACGGCCTCGAGCTGGGCCAGCGCGTGGTCCAGGTCCTCCTCGGTGACGACCAGCGGCGGGGCCAGCCGGACCGTCGAACCGTGGGTGTCCTTGGCTAGCACACCGCGGGCCATCAGGCGCTCGGACACCTGGCGGCCGGTCATCAGCGCCGGGTCGATGTCCACCCCGGCCCACAGGCCGCGCCCGCGCACCGCCACGACTCCGTGCCCGATCAGCTTGTTCAGGCCCGCGTGCAGCCGCTCGCCCAGCTCGGCGGAGCGCTTCTGGAACTCGCCGGTCCGCAGCAGCCGGACCACCTCGGCGCCGACCGCGCAGGCCAGCGGGTTGCCGCCGAAGGTGGAGCCGTGCTCGCCCGGGCGCAGCACGCCGAGGATGTCCCGGTTGGCCGCCACCGCGGAGACGGGCACGATGCCGCCGCCCAGCGCCTTGCCGAGCAGGTACATGTCCGGCACGACACCCTCGTGCTCGATCGCGAACGTGCGGCCGGTGCGGCCCAGCCCGGACTGGATCTCGTCGGCGGCGAACAGCACGTTGTGCTGGTCGCACAGGGCCCGTACCCCGGCCAGGTAGCCCGCCGGGGGCACCAGCACGCCGGCCTCGCCCTGGATCGGCTCCAGCAGCACCATGACGGTGTTCTCGTCGATCGCGGCCGCGATCGCGTCCAGGTCGCCGTACGGAACGATCGTGAACCCCGGGGTGTACGGCCCGAAGTCGTTGCGGGCGTCCGGGTCGGTGGAGAAGCTGATGATGGTGGTGGTGCGGCCGTGGAAGTTGTTCTCGGCGACCACGATGTTCGCCCGCTCGGCGGCCACGCCCTTGACCCGGTAGCCCCAGGCCCGGCTCACCTTGATGGCGGTCTCCACGGCCTCGGCGCCGGTGTTCATCGGCAGGACCATGTCCTTGCCGCACAGCTGCGCCAGCGACTGGCAGAACTCGGCGAACTGGTCGTGCACGAACGCGCGGCTGGTCAGCGTGAGCTTGTCCAGCTGGGCGTGCGCGGCGGCGATCAGGCCGGGGTGGCTGTGGCCGAAGTTCAGCGCCGAGTAGCCGGACAGGAAGTCCAGGTACCGGCGCCCGTCGACGTCGGTCACCCAGGCGCCCTCGGCCTCGGCGATCACCACGGGCAGCGGGTGGTAGTTGTGCGCCGTCCAGCGCTCGGCGTCCGCCAGCGCGGCGGGAGTACGCATCGACTGAGTCGCCTCAGCCGTGCCCTCCCGGCCCTCGCTCCGCTCGGTGCGGTCGGTCACGGCATGCGTCGTCATCCTCGGACCTCCAGGGTGCAGCACTTCGGGCCGCCGCCGGCCTTACGCAGCTCGGAGACGTCGACGCCCACGGTCTCGTACCCGCGCTCCCGCAGGGCGGCGTTCAGGGCGGTGGCCTGCACGGGCAAGACCACGGTACGGCCGTCGCTGACCGCGTTGAGGCCCAACACGGCAGCATCCTCGTCGGTCGCGATGACCGCGTTCGGGAACAGCTGGCGCAGCACCGCCTGGGAGCCGGCGGAGAAGGCCGACGGCAGGTACGCGACGTTGTCCTTGTCGAGCACGCACAGCGCCGTGTCGAGGTGGTAGTACGCCGGGTCGACCAGCTGCAGGGTGATCACCGGGCGGCCGAAGACCTCCTGGGTCTGCGCGTGCGCGGCGTGCGAGGTGCGGAACCCGGTCCCGGCCAGCAGCACGTCGCCGGCCAGCAGGATGTCGCCTTCACCCTCGTTGGTGTACTTCGACTCGTGCACCTCGAAGCCGTTGGCCGCGAACCACGCCGCGTACGCCGGGCCCTCGTCGGCGCGCTCCGCGTCCCGGAACTGCACCGCCAGCACCTTGCCGTCGACCACGGTGGCGCCGTTCGCCGCGAAGACCATGTCCGGCAGCCCGGGCAGCGGGTCGATCAGGTCGACCGTGTGGCCGAGGTCCAGGAACGTCTGCCGCAGGTTCTCCCACTGGCTGACCGCGAGGGCGTTGTCGTACGGCGCGCTCGGATCCATCCACGGGTTGATGCGGTAGGTCACGGCGAAGTGCGTGGGCCGGCACATCAGGTACCGGCGGCGGGTGGCAGTCGGGGTCATGCCGAAACGGTATGCGTGAAGTGCCTGCGTATGCCCTCGTGCAACCATGCGCGCGGCGGCGGATCGTTGCGTGATCGCCGCGCCTGGCGGTGATTCGTTGCGGGGCCGCCCGGACCCGCGTTCGGGGGCGGTGTGCGAGACACCACCCCCGAACGACGACGCGGTGTGCGGCCCCGGACGAGGTGATCGCCGGGCGGCGGCTTCCGCACGGTCCGGCGCACCGCCGGAGTGTTTCGGGGCGGGGCGGCTGATGGCCGCCCCGGTTCCGATTCGCCGGCCGCGCACCGCGGCCGGCGAATGGTCAGTACCCGGTCAGAACCGGTTCGCAAACTGTGCGTCGAGCCACTCGCGCAGGTTCGACACCGGCTGGGTGTCCGTGCCCAGCCAGGGCAGCGAGCCGGTCAGCGCCAGGACGCCGACGACGATCGCGCCGAGCGCCACGCACATGCCGATCAAGGCGTCGGTCTTGCCCGCGACGTGCCGCTTGCCGGTGGCGGAGAAGCCGGCCAGCGACAGTACGAGCGCTAGCCCAGCCAGGCCGATGCCGTAGCCGACCAGCGGCCCGGAGAGCACCAGCAGGGCGGCGCCCACGGCGACGATGAGGCCGAGTGTCGCCAGCAGGCTGGCCCGCGGCCTGGGCGTGGCGGCGGGCCGGGTGGCGGCCCCGTCCGTCTCGGCGGGCCCCAGACCGGTCCGGGGGGCACCCGGGCGGTCGGCGGCGGGGACGTCGGCGGTGGGGCGGTCCCCGCGCGGGCGCACCTGGCGCTCGGTGGGCGTCTCGTCGGCGCGAACGTCGCGGCTCCGGCGGGTCGGGGCGGCGACGCTGCCACGGGGCTCGTCGTCCGTGGTCTGGTGCGGATGGCGGGTAAAGGTGGGGATCTTCACGGCAGCACCTCCTGTCTCAGGGGATGCCTGCGCTACTACCCCGATGCGCGGCCGCGCACACGCGAGGGCGCGCGGGGTGCTCGCCCCGCGCGCCCGTTGACGCTGGTCAGACCAGGGACCGCAGCGACGACGGCACGTCCGAGGACCGGGTGATCACGTGGTCGATGAGCCCGTACGCCTGGGCCTCGGGCGCGGTGAACCAGCGGTCGCGGTCGGAGTCGCGCTCGATCTCCTCCGGGGTGTGCCCGGTGTGGAACGCGATCCGCTCGTTCATGACCTGCTTGATGTGCAGCATGCTCTCGGCCTGGATGGCGATGTCGGCCGCGGTGCCGCCGATGCCGCCGGAGAGCTGGTGCATCATGATCCGCGAGTGCGGCAGCGCGTACCGCTTGCCGGGGGTGCCCGCGCAGAGCAGGAACTGGCCCATCGAGGCCGCCATGCCCATGGCGATCGTGGCGACGTCGTTCTTGATGTACTGCATCGTGTCGTACACGGCCATGCCCGCGCTGATCGACCCGCCCGGCGAGTTGATGTACAGGGCGATGTCCCGCTCGCTGTTGTCCGACGCCAGCAGCAGGAGCTGGGCGCAGATCCGGTTGGTCACCTCGTCGTTGACCTCGCTGCCGAGGAAGATGATCCGCTCGCGGAGCAGCCGCTCGAAGACCTGGTCGTCGAAGGATGCGCCACCAGCCCGCATCGCGATCTCGTCAACACTCATGGGCCAACCCTCTCACCTCGCGTACGGACGTGTTCCAGCCTCCCCCGTACCGGCGTGCCGGCCCAGCGATTCACCTGACGGCGAATCCGCTGTGGGCATAATCCAGACGTTGATGAGTTCCGGTCAGCTCGTCACCACAGGTCATCAAGATCGAGGCCGGGTGGAGGCCTTGGCGGTTGCGGTGGGTACCGTGGCTCCTCGTGCCAGAGGGACACACCATTCACCGACTCGCCGCTCACCACCGTGAGTTGTTCGCGGGCCGCGCCGTCACCGTCGAGAGCCCGCAGGGCCGGTTCACCGCCGGGGCGGCCCTGCTGACCGGCCGCACGGTCGTCGACGCCGAGGCGTACGGCAAGCACCTGTTGCACCACTACGCCGACGACCGCAGCCTGCACGTCCACCTGGGACTCTACGGCCGGTTCAGCGACGGCGAACCGCCCGCGCCGCCGCCGGTGGGCCAGGTACGGATGCGGATGACCACCGCGACGCACTGGCTCGACCTGCGCGGTCCCACCGCCTGCGAGGTGCTGGACCCGGGTCAGGTGGCGGCCCTGCGGGCGCGGCTGGGCCAGGACCCGCTGCGCGCCGACGCCGATCCGGACGCCGCGTACGCGCGGGTGCGCGCCAGCACCAAGCCGATCTTCGCGCTGCTGCTCGACCAGGCGATCGTGGCGGGCTGCGGTCTGATCTACGCCAACGAGGTGCTGTTCCGGGCCGGGCTCTCGCCCACCACGCCCGGCATCGGCGTCGACGCCGCGACGTGGGCGGCGCTCTGGGCGGACCTGTGCGGGCTCATGGCCGAGGGGGTGGCCCGGGGCCGGATCGACACCGTGCACACCGCGCACACCCCGGAGGCGATGCGGCGCCCGCCGCGGGTCGACCGGCACGGCGGCGAGGTGTACGTCTACCGCCGCCCGGGCCAGCCGTGCCTGGTCTGCGGCACCGAGGTGGCCCGTGGCCCGCTGGCCGGGCGCAATCTGTACTGGTGCCCGACCTGCCAGCCGGAGGCTACGGCTGGGCCGGGTGCCCGTCCGGTGCGTCGGCCGGCGGCGCGGCGGCCGGGGGCACAGACGACGGCGCCGGTTCGGCCGGGGCGGACTGCGTCGGAGTCGGCGCAGGCGGGGTAGGTGCGGCCGGCTGCTCGGGCTGCGGGCCGGTGGGCAGGCCCAGGCGGAAGTTCTTGGTGAGCCAGGGCAGCAGCCGCCGGTACGCCTCGATCGTGTCGGGCTGGCTGAAGTCGTGCGAGAGCACGATGGACCCGGGCCGGACCGCCTGCTTGACGCCGTTGACCACCTTGTCGACGTGCGCGGCGCCGCTCTCACCCGGTGAGCGTTCCCAGTCGCGCGGGTCGACCTCCCAGTAGAGGGAGATCATCTCCCCGGCCGCGGCGACGCGCACCAGCCGCTCGGTGAAGTTGCCGCCGGGGGCCCGGAAGTACGGGATCTCGGCCCCGGGCGCCGCCGCCCGGATGGCCTCGTTGGTGCGTTCCAGGTCGGCCTGGATCTGGGCGGGCTTGCCCTTGCCGAGGGTGAAGCTGTGGTCCCAGCTGTGGTTGCACAGGGTGTGCCCGGCGGCCACGATGTCCCGCACGAGGTCGGGATGCTTCCGCACCTGGGTGCCGACGAGGCAGAAGGTCGCCTTGACGTCGTGCTGGGCCAGCAGTTCGAGCAGCCTCGGGGTCTGCACCGGGTCGGGCCCGTCGTCGAACGTGAGCGCGACCGTGCTGGATCCCGTGGTGCGCAGCGAGCGCGCCGGGCCGGTGCCGTTGGGCAGCGCGGCGGGGATGTCGGTGCCCGAGCCCTGGGCGGACGCTGACGGCGCGGGCGCGGTGGGCTGCGGGGCGTTCTGCTTGTCGTCCGCGTCCTGCGATGCCGGGCGCCCGTCGGTGTCGTCGTCGCCGTTCTGCTGGCCGGACGTGGCCGCGTGCCGGGGCGGCTTGCTGGCGGGCCTGCTGGCGCGGTGCTGGGCGGCGGCCGCCTGCTCGGCCGCGTTGACCGCGTCGACGCGTTGCTGGTGCTGCTGGACCGGGATGGCGACGAGCATCAGGCCCGCCGCGACCAGGGACGCCAGCAGGACCTGCTGGCGCTGCCGTCCGATCAGCAGCCACGACTCGATCGGCAGTGTGCCCGGCGCCCGGTGCGCGCCCGTGGCCGGTGGCTTGTCACCCGGGTCCAGGGCCCAGGCGCGCATCGCGCCGGCCATGCGCCGGGCGGCGGGCAGTCCGTCCGCGACGGCCTCACGGACCGAGGGCAGGGCTCGTACGGTGATGGTCGGCGTCCGGGTCTCGGCCTCCGCGTGGTGCCGCCCGGCGGCCTGGCCGGTGGGCGAACGACGGGCCCGCCGCTGTGCCCGGGGCTGCCCTTCGGCGCGGTGTCCCGCCGGGGTGCCCTCGGCGCTCCGCCGCCCGCCACCGTCCGTGGACGTCCAGTGCCGCTCGCTCTGGTACGTCGCGTCGCCGGTCCACTGGCGTTCGGCCGGATACGCCGCCGCGCCCCAGGAGCGTCCTGACTCGCCGGTCCAGTGGCGTTCGGTGATGTGTTCGGCCGGGTCGGCGGCCGCGCCGCGCAACGGTGGCGCCGAGGAGGGCCGCAGGTCAGACGGGTTGGCGAGCGATCGCGCGCGCCGGTGGCGTCCGCCCGGAGACGGCGACGTTCCGGCGGCGCCCGGCCCATCGACCGGCGTCTGCTCGTCAGGGGTCTGCCACGACACCCGTCATAACTACCGCGTGATGATCGCGAGCGCGATACCAGTCGAGTGACCGCATGTTCACCCATCGTGGATCTCTGCAGGTCAGGGCTTTGCGCGTCCGCGGCGGAACGTCGGCGCGCCGCGTCGCGTCGGCGAGGCGGTACCGATCAATCGGCGCCCATACATATTGACAACTTCCTGAAACACGCCGTTAACTCTCCAGAGAGCGCTCTCGCGAGCCTCCCGCATGCCTTCCCCGAAAGGTCATCCCCATGAATCCACCCGCACAACGCACCCGGCCCCGCCGGAGCAGGCGGCTGTTCGCCGTGGTCGCCACGGTGGCGGCGGTCGCCGCCTCCGCGACCTTCGTGCTCGACGCCGAGGCGGCGGTGCCCGGCGCCCCGGCCGGCATGAGCCTGGTGTTCAGCGACGACTTCAGCGGCGCCGCGGGCACCGGCCTCAACCGCTCGGACTGGCTCTACGACATCGGCACGTCCTACCCCGGTGGCGCCCCGAACTGGGGCACCGGCGAGATCGAGACGATGACCGACTCCACCCAGAACGTCTTCCACGACGGCAACGGCAACCTGGCCATCAAGCCGATCCGCGACAGCGGCGGCAAGTGGACCTCCGGCCGGGTGGAGACCCAGCGTACGGACTTCGCGGCCCCGGTCGGCGGCAAGGTGAGGATCGAGGCCCGCCTGCAGCAGCCGAACGTCAGCGGCGCGGCGGCCGCGGGCTACTGGCCCGCGTTCTGGGCGATGGGGGCGGCGGCGCGGCCGGTGGGCGCGACGAACTGGCCCAGCATCGGCGAGTGGGACATCATGGAGAGCATCAACGGGCGCTCCAGCGTCTTCGCGGCCCTCCACTGTGGGGTCAACCCGGGCGGCCCGTGCAACGAGACCGTCGGCAAGACCAGCGGCGAGCGCGCCTGCCCGGGCTGCCAGACCAGCTTCCACACGTACGCGGTCGAGTACGACCGCAGCACCTCGCCCGAGCAGCTGCGCTGGTACCTCGACGGTCAGCAGTACTTCACCATCAACTCCACCGAGATGGACGCCACGACCTGGAACAACGCCACCCACCACGGCATGTTCATCATCCTCAACGTGGCGATCGGCGGCGGCTTCCCGGACGCGTTCGGCGGCGGCCCGACCGCGGCGACCCAGTCCGGCGCGGCGATGCTGGTCGACTACGTGGCGGTCTGGCAGTCCTCCGGCGGCCCCACGACCGGGCCCACCACGACCCCGCCCACCACGACCCCGCCCACTACCACCCCGCCCGGTGGCACCCGCGACGCGTACGCGCTCACCGAGGCGGAGTCGTTCAACGCCTCGTCCGGGGTGCAGGCGGAGGCGTGCGCCGAGGGTGGCCAGGACGTCGCGTCGGTCGGCAACGGCGACTGGCTCCAGTACGACAACGTCGACTTCGGTACGGGCGGGGTGCGTGACTTCGTCGCGCGGGTCGCCTCGGGTGCCGGGAACGGCGTCAGCGGGCTGATCGAGGTCCGTCTCGACAGCCGGGGCAACGCACCGATCGGGAGCTTCGCGGTGGCCAACACCGGCGGCTGGCAGAGCTGGCGGTCGGTCCCCGGCAACGTCGGGAACGTGACGGGCAAGCACACCGTGTTCCTGACCTTCGCCAGCGGCCAGCCGGCCGACTTCGTGAACGTCAATTGGTTCCAATTCCGCAGGTAGTGACCTTGTTCAATGCTGAAGATCGGGGCCGGGAGCGCTGCCAGCGCTTCCGGCCCTCCGATTTGTTCACATCGGTCTTAAGTCAAAGTTAAGTAACGACCTATGGACGGGGACTGTTAACAGTCCTAATAATTTGGCCGTCCCCCCACGACATCCCTGTTGGAGAGTCGGCCATGCAGCGCTCCAGGTCCGTCATCCTCGCCACGATCGCCGCGCTGGCCGCGGCGGCCACCACATATCTCGCCGGGTCCGCGTCCGCCGCGACCGCCTGCGCCCCGGCATGGAACCCGGCCACGGTCTACGTCAACGGCGACAGTGCCTCGGCCGCCGGGCACAACTACACCGCCAAGTGGTGGACCCAGAACGAGAGCCCGCAGACCCACAGCGGGCAGTGGGACGTCTGGGCCGACAAAGGCGCCTGCGACGGCGGCCCGGCCCCGTCCACGCCGCCCACCGGCACGCCGACCACCGGCCCGACCACCACGCCACCGACGACGCCGCCGACCACTGGCCCGAGCACCACGCCGCCCACCGGCACGGGCGCGCTGCCCGCCCACTTCCTCACCGGGTACTGGCAGAACTTCGACAACCCGGCCAACGAGATCAAGCTGGCCGCGGTGCCGTCCACGTACGACCTGGTGGCGGTGGCGTTCGCGGACGCGACCAGCACCCCCGGCGCGGTGTCCTTCAGCATCGACCCCGGCCTGTCCGCCAGCGTCGGCGGCTACACCAACGAGCAGTTCAAGGCGGACGTGGCGACCCTGCATTCACGCGGCAAGAAGGTCGTCATCTCGGTCGGCGGGGAGAAGGGCTCGGTCAGCGTCAACGACGCGGCGGCCGCCACCAACTTCGCCAACTCCGTGTACGGGCTCATCCAGACGTACGGCTTCGACGGCGTCGACATCGACCTGGAGAACGGGCTGAACCCCACACACATGGCCAGCGCGCTGCGCAGCCTGCGGGCCAGGGTCGGCGCCGGACTGATCATCACGATGGCCCCGCAGACCATCGACATGCAGAACCCGCAGAGCTCGTACTTCAAGCTGGCGCTGGACATCAAGGACATCCTCACGGTCGTACACACCCAGTACTACAACTCCGGCGCGATGCTCGGCTGCGACAACAACGCGGCGTACTCGCAGGGCACGGTGAACTTCCTCGTCGCCCTCGCCTGCATCCCGCTGCAGCACGGCCTGCGCCCCGACCAGGTGGCGCTCGGGCTGCCCGCGACCACCAGCGCGGCCGGCGGCGGCTACGTCTCGCCGTCGGTGGTCAACCAGGCCCTCGACTGCCTGGCCCGCGGCACGAACTGCGGAACGTTCCGGCCCCCGGCCACCTATCCCGGCATCCGGGGCGCGATGACCTGGTCGGTCAACTGGGACGTCACCGCGGGCGGCGGCTTCGCCAACACGGTCAAGCCGCACCTGTCCACCCTGCCCTGACCCACCCGCCCCCACCCCCACCCCCACAGGAGAACCACGTGAAACCCACCAAGAGGTACGTGGCCATCGCCGGTGTGCTGCTGGCCGGTCTGGCCGCCGCCATCCTGCCGATGGCAGCGTCGAACGCGGCCGTGGCATGCGCCCCGGCATGGTCCTCGTCCGCGGTCTACGTCAAGGACAACCAGGCCTCCCAGAACGGCCACAACTACACCGCGAAGTGGTGGACCCAGAACGAGAGCCCGGCCACCCACAGCGGCCAGTGGGACGTCTGGATCGACAACGGCGCCTGCGGCGGCGGCACCCCCGATCCGACGCCCACCAACCCGATCCCGAGCGACCCGCCGCCCGGTGGCACCAAGATGGCGGCCGCGCCGTACATCTACCCGGGCTGGGGTAACCCGCCCGCGCCGTCCACGGTCGTCAACGCGACCGGCATCAAGTCGTTCACCATCGCGTTCGTCCTGGCCAACGGCTGCAACCCGGCGTGGGACGGCGAGAGCGGCCTGACCGGCGGCGTGCATGAGAGCACCATCAACGCGATCAAGGCGGCGGGCGCGACCGTCGTCCCGTCGATCGGCGGCTGGTCCGGCAACAAGCTCGGGCCGAACTGCCCCACCGCCGAGGCGCTCGCCGGTGCCTACCAGAAGGTGATCGACACCTTCGGGCTCAAGTCGATCGACATCGACATCGAGAACACCGACGAGTTCGAGAACACGGTCGTCCAGGACCGCATTCTCGACGCGCTGAAGATCATCAAGACGCGCAACCCGTCCGTGAAGACGATCCTCACGTTCGGCACCTCGACCACCGGTCCGACCTACTACGGCACCCGGCTGGTCCAGCAGGCGAAGGCGAAGAACGCAGGCATCGACATCTTCACCCAGATGCCGTTCGACTTCGGCGGCGGCGCCGACATGTACGCCAGCACCGTGAACGCCTCCGAGGGTCTGAAGAACCTGCTCAAGTCGACCTTCGGCTGGTCCGACGCGCAGGCGTACGCGCACATGGGCATCTCCGGCATGAACGGCCTGTCCGACCAGCAGGAGCTGACCTCGCCCGCCACCTGGACGAAGATCCGCGACTACGCCCGGAGCAAGGGCCTCGCCCGGTTCAGCTTCTGGGCGGTCAACCGGGACCGCGGCTGCCCCGGCGGCGGCGTGGTCTCCCACTGCAGCGGCATCGCCCAGGCCGACTGGGAGTTCACCAAGATCAGCGCCGGGTTCTGAGCGGACCGCGCGTCCGCGGATCGCTCAGCGGTCCGCGGACGCGCGCTCGCGCAGCTTGCGCCGCACCCACACGCCGGCCACGAGCACGAACGCCGCCAGCAGCGCGGCGTCGAACCACGCGGCATACCGGTCGAGTTGCTGCCAACGCTCGCCCAGCGCATAGCCACCGGCGATGAACAGACCGTTCCACACGCCGCTACCCAGCGCGGTCAGGATGGTGAACTCGCCGAGCGGCATCCGGTTCGCGCCCGCCGGGATCGACACCAGGCTGCGCACCACCGGCACCATCCGGCCGAAGAACACCGCGCCGCGCTCGTGCCGCTCGAACCACCGGTCCGCCCGGTCCAGGTCGCCCGCGTCGACCAGCGGGATCCGGTCCAGCCAGCGGCGCAGCCGGTCCTCACCGAGCGCGTGCCCGAGCCAGTACAGCGCGAGCGCGCCGAGCACGGAGCCGGCCGTGGCCGTGAGCGCCACCAGTGCCACGTCCAGCCGGCCCGCCGCGGCGAGGTATCCGCTCACCGACAGCACCAGTTCGCTGGGGATCGGCGGTACGAGGTTCTCCAGCGCCACCAGCAGGCCCACGCCGAGCGCGCCGAGGGACTCGATCACGGCGACGATCCATCCGGTCAGTCCACCGGTCGCGGCGGGGTCCTGGCCCGTCGCCAGGGGGGCCGGCAGGGCGGCGGCGGTCATGGACAACCTCCTCACTCGGGAGGTCCATTGATACCCGCCCGCCGCGTGGTCGATGCGCCGCCGTGCGGATGCGTCACACCGCCGCGGGGACGGCCGGTCGTCGGGTTAGGCTCGGCCGTCGATCCGAGATCACGCCCGGAGGCCGCAATGACGCAGTCCGACCAGCCCACCCGCGTAGCCATCGTCACGGGTGCCGCCCGCGGCATCGGCGAGGCCACCGCCCGCCGGCTCGCCGCCGACGGCATGGCCGTGGCGGTCGTCGACCTCGACGAGGCGGCCTGCGCGACCACCGTCACCGCCATCCACGACGCGGGCGGCACCGCGCTGGCCGTGGGCGCGGACGTCTCCGACCCGACCGCCGTGGCCGCGGCCGTCGAGCGGACGGTCGCCGAGCTGGGCCCGCCGACCGTACTGATCAACAACGCCGGGGTGCTGCGCGACAACCTGCTGTTCAAGATGACCGAGGACGACTGGGAGACCGTCATGGCGGTCCACCTGCGCGGCGCGTTCCTGTTCAGCCGGGCCGTGCAGAAGCACATGGTCGACGCCGGCTGGGGCCGCATCATCAGCCTCTCCAGCACCTCCGCCCTCGGCAACCGCGGCCAGGCGAACTACGCCGCGGCCAAGGCCGGCATCCAGGGTCTGACGAAGACGCTCGCGATCGAGCTGGGCCGCTTCGGGATCACGGCGAACGCGGTCGCGCCGGGCTTCATCGTCACCGACATGACCGCGGCCACCGCGGCCCGGGTCGGGGTCAGTTTCGCCGACTTTGAGAAGGCGGCGATCAGTCAAATTCCCGTCGGCCGGGCGGGTCGCCCCGAGGACGTCGCGCACACCGTATCCTTCCTGGCCAGCGAGGGCGCGGGATTCGTGTCCGGGCAGGTCGTGTACGTCGCAGGCGGGCCGCGCTGCTAAGCCGCCGGTTGCTCACGACCGTTAAAAAGAAGTGAGCGGCCGTGAACCAAGGGTGGAGCGACAGATCGTGAACCGACGGATGACCTCCCGTAGCGTGTCGCTGACCGGGACCTTCCTGCTGCTGGCCGCGGGGGGCGTCGCGGCCTGCGACAGTGGCGACGACTACCAGGACGAGGGTTTCTACTGCGCCGACGCCAACGGCGTCGTCGTCGACGAGGACTACTGCGACGACGACGACAGCTACCACGGCGGCGCGGGCTTCTTCATCTGGCACTCCGCCGGGTACCGGTCCGGCTACCCCGTCGGCCACAAGCTCCCCCCGGGCGGCAGCAAGTTCGGGTACAAGGATTCAGCGGCCCGGATGGCCTACGGCCTGCCGCCCACCGGCAAGATCGGCAACGGGACGATCAAGACCAGCGTGGTCGGCAAGGGCGGCGGCGGCACCAGCTCGTCCAGCAAGTCGGGCGGCTGACCCGGCGTGCGGCGGATTCCGTACGGCCCGGTCCGGGACGGCTGGCGGCTCACCAACTTCAGCCTCGGGCTGACGTACAACGACACCGAACTGCCCGACGGGACGATGCACTCGTACTGGCAGGAGGGGCCGTACTACGATTTCACCGAGGCCGAGATCGAGGAGCTGGAGACCGCCACCACGGTGCTGCACGCCATGTGCCTGGAGGCGGGTGACTGGATGGTCAAGCAGTGCCCCCGGCTCACCCGCCAGGGGCGCCGCGACGGCTACCTCGCCTCGGTGTGCAGCCCGCAGAGCTGCTTCCTCGCCCGGATCGGCATCCCGGAGTTCGCGCACGAGCAGATCATCCGGACCTGGTTCGACGGCGACGCCGAGACCTGGACCCATGAGGACAAGGACCTCGACCTGCGGTTCCCGCCGCAGACCCCGGACTACTCGCCGAGCGTCTACGGCCGCTTCGACCTCTGGTACAACGGCGCCGGGTCGACCCCGCGGCTGCTGGAGTTCAACGCGCAGACCCCGACCTCGCTGGTCGAGGCCGCGGTCATCCAGTGGCACTGGGCCGACCAGACCAACCTGACGAAGCACCCGTGGCGGCAGTGGAACTCGATCCACGACCGCCTGGTCGGCTGGGAGGCCGCCGACGGCGAGCCCGCCAACCCCGGCGCGTGGCGGCGCAACATCGCCAAGCTGCGCGAGGCCCGCCCGTGGCTCCCCGCAAAACCCAAGATCTTCTTTGCGTACGAGACGTCCGAGACCACCGGCGAGGACCGGATGAACGTGGCGTACCTGATGGCCACCGCCGAGGAGGCGGGCTTTCCGGTCGAGCTGATCGCGATGAGCCAGATCGGCTGGGACGTCGCGGGCGACCGGGTGGTGTTCGTGCCCGGCCCCGGCCAGGACCACAAGGCCGAACCCATCGACGTGATCTTCATGCTGTACCCGTGGGAGTGGTTCTGGAACGAGGAGGGCGGCAAGGCCTTCTTCCGGAACATGGCCGACCCGTCGAAGCGGGGCACGGTGTGGATCGAGCCGCCGTACACGGCCGCGCTGCTGGGCAACAAGGCGCTGCTGCCGGTGCTGTGGAAGCTGTTCGGCGACGACCCGGAACGGTCGAAATACCTGCTGCCCGCGTACTTCGCCGAGTCGTCGTCGGCGGCGAAGCTCACCTCGTACGCGAAAAAGCCGGTCTGGGGTCGCGAGGGTGGCTCGGTCACCCTGATCAAGGACGGTGCGGTGCTGACCGACAATCCGTCGGAGTACGGCGCGGACGGCCACTACGTCGTGCAGCAGCTCCTGGAGCTGCCGTCGTTC
This sequence comes from Krasilnikovia cinnamomea, assembly GCF_004217545.1. NCBI lineage: Bacteria > Bacillati > Actinomycetota > Actinomycetes > Micromonosporales > Micromonosporaceae > Krasilnikovia > Krasilnikovia cinnamomea. Next base: position 1,960,859 of record NZ_SHKY01000001.1, on the reverse strand, counting down.
GACGGTCTGGAGGGCGTGGTGCACCCGGTGATCGGCTCCTGGCTGATCGACGGCGAACCGGCCGGGATGGGCATCCGTGAGGGCCTCGGCACCGAGGGCCTGGTCACCAAGGACCAGTGCAACTTCCTGCCGCACACCATCGGCGCCGACTGACACCGCCCGCTCGTCGTTGAGTTCGGATGAGCTGCCGACCTGAACTTTCAAGATCTCGCGCGCACGGTCGGCGGGGGTTGGGCGGCGGCGGTTCGTTGTTGAGTTCGGGTGAGGAGCTGACGCGAATTCTTCAAGATCTCGCGCGCACGGTCGGCGTAGGTTGGGCGGCGGCGGTTCGTTGTTGAGTTGGGGTCAGGAGCTGACCGAAACCTATCAAGATCCGCCCTCTGCGGGTCGGGTGATCAGGGGCGGGGGCGGTTGCGCCAGAGCCAGTAGAGGCCGATGACCGGCAGCACCAGCGGGACGTAGCCGTACCCCACGCCGAATCCGGACCACACCGTCTCGTCCGGGAACGCGGCCGAGTCCGCCAGGCTCAGCGCGCCGATCACCAGCACCCCGGCCAGCTCGACCGAGCAGCTGCACCACGCGATGATCCGGCCCCGGCGCCCGCCGATCGCCAGCCCGACGGTGGCCGCGATGTACACCACGGCGGCCAGCGCCGACAGCAGGTACGCCAGCGGCGCCTCGGAGAACTTCGTGGCGATCTGCACGCCCGCACGGGCGCTCGCGGCCACCGCGAAGATCAGGTACACGGTCAGCAGGACCCGGCCGGGCCCGCTGCCCAGCGCCGCATCCCGGGGCCGGGCCCGCCTCTCCGGTGCGGGTTCAGACACCGGTCACCGCCGCGAGCTGCTCCAGGCGGAGCACCAGGACCGGCAGCACCAGGGCGATCACCGCGAGAATCACGTTCCCGGCCCGGGTCGGCTCCATCCGGGCCAGCACCACACCGGTCGGCGCGAAGGCGATCGTGGTGATCAGATACCCGATGAAGGTCGCGGTCTCCTTCGGCCGGCTCCCGTCGAACAGGCCCACCACGGCGAGCACGACGAGCACCGTGACCAGCACGCCCAGGGCGGCCATCGCGTACAGGTCGAACCGGCTGGGCGCGCGGTTGAGGGCGGCGCGGGCCAGATACCAGAGCGCCAGAGCGAGCGAGACGACGATCGTCGCCACCGACAGAGCACCGTTCACGCGGCACAGCGTACTGATCAGGGTGGGCGTGTTAGCTTCGGCCAGGGCGTGCATTCGCGGCGAAAGGGGCGCGGCGGTGAGGTTCGGACTCTGCGGAACGGGCCCATGGGCGCATCTCGCCCACGCGCCGGCCCTCGCGACCCACGACGGCGTCGAGTTCGTCGGCGTCTGGGGGCGCAACGAGGTCAAGGCCACCGCGCTGGCCGAGTCGTACGGCGCGCTCGCGTACGGGACCGTCGACGAGCTGATCGCCGACGTGGACGCCATCGCGGTGGCGCTGCCGCCCGACGTGCAGGCGCCGATCGCGCTCACCGCCGCGCAGGCGGGCCGGCACCTGCTGCTGGACAAGCCGGTCGCGTTCAGCCCGGCCGTGGCGGACGAGATCGCCGCCGTGGTGACCGAGCGCAAGCTCGCCTCCGCGGTCTTCTTCACCCGGCGGTTCATGCCGCAGTTGTCCGAGTTCGTCGACCGCGCGGTCGCCACCGGCGGCTGGCTGGCGGCCCGGGTCGACCACCTCGGCTCCATCTACGCCGAGGGCAACCCGTTCGGCGCGTCGCCCTGGCGCCAGGAGAGCGGCGGCCTGTGGGACGTGGGCCCGCACGCGGTCGCGCTCGTGTTGCCGGTGCTCGGCCCGGTCACCGAGGTCACGGCGATGGTCGGCGCCCGGGACATGACGCACGCCCTGCTGCGGCACGCCGGGGGCGGGATCAGCACGCTCGCGCTCTCCGTCGACGCGCCGGCCGCGGCGGCCCGGGAGGAGGCCGTGTTCGCCGGGGAGGCGGGCGTCGCGAACGTGCCGGAGCTGCCCTGGGAGCCGGTCGCGGCACTGCGGAACGCGCTGGACGGGCTGCTGGCCGCCGCGGCGGGCGGGCCCCCGCTGGGTCTGGACGTCCGGTTCGGTGCCACGGTGACCGCGATCCTCGCCGCGGCCGAGGAGTCGGCGCGGACCGGCCGTACGGTCGCCCTGCCCCCGGCCATCTGAGCCGCGCGGCGGGCCGACCCACCGGTCGGTGCCGCCGCGCGCACGACGCACCGTCGCGGGGTGCCGGAGGCCCACCCGGCCCCGTCGGCGCACGGTCGGCACGTTCCGCCGATGAGCGTCGACGCGCGCCCCGACAGACCCGACCGCGGCGACGGCCGCGCCGAATCCCGCGGTCAGGCGTTGATCGGGCGTGAGGACCGCGGGGCCGCGCTCTGGCCCGCCCCAGGGGCCGCCCGGCGGAGGTCGCGGGCGGTCAGGGCACGGTGCGCTCGATGGCGGCGGCGCCGTCGCGCTCCAGCTCGCGGCGGGCCCGCTCGATGTTCTCCGGTGTCGGGTCGCGGCCCTGCGCCGTGGCCAGGTCCACCGGGTCCCAGGGCTGGTCGGCGCCCGTACGGATGCGAGGCTCGCCGGTCGGTGCCAGGAACGCGGGACTGTCCGCGTCGGGGCCGCCGCCGGTCATGAACGCGCCGACCGCGGCGTCGTCCGCCACGGCGTCGGCGACCTGGTCCGTCTCCTCCAGGGGAGTCCGGTTCGATTCGGTCATGGCTCCTCCATGCGGATCGCTGGTGCTTCCTACTCCGCTGCAGTACCCACCTATCGGGTGGACCCTACGACACCATGGGTGGGGGACGTGCGGAAACGGACGATCAGTCAGCAGCGAATCGAAGTGAGCGTGATTCGGACAACGCTTACGCGTGCAACGGATGGACGGTTAGTAGCCGGGCGAATACATTTTCCGCTTGTCACGTGTGGAGTACTCCGGGGATCGCTCGAGTGCCGACGGCCGTGCGCCGGCGGCGACGGTACCGGCACGTGCGGCGAGGGGAACGACATGAGCGCATGCAGGGATGTGCCGCAGTGAGCAGCCTGCCCGATGCGGAACGCGACGCCAGCGAGGTCGTCCGGGCGCTGGCCGGTCTCGCTGCCCTGATCAGGCGGTACGGCATCGAGTCCGGCGACGAGGCCGGGCTGCTGCTGACCCTGGCCGAGGACGGCGGGGCGGCCGCGGAACGGGTCGTGGCGTACCTGCAGGCACTGCGCGGGCCCGGTGACGGGGTGGCCGCGCTGGTGCCCCCGACGATCGGCCCCTGGCGGGAGTGGGTGCCGCCGCGTGGTCACCTGTTCGGGGCGCGCGACGGGGTGACCCGGCCCGACGGGGTGCCCAACCAGCCCCGTCGCAGCGACCCCGGGGAGTAACCCGTACGGGTGAAATCGGCGATCGCCGCCGACCTTTCCCGGGCCGTTAACCGGCGGCCCGCAGGGTGACCGACGGCGGTTCGCCGAACCGCGCCCGGTAGGCGGAGGCGAACCGGCCGAGGTGCGCGAAGCCCCAGCGGTGCGCCACGGCCGCCACGGTCACCCGGGAGTGGTCCGCCACCCGCAGCGCGTCCCGGGCCCGGTCCAGCCGGACCCGCTGCAGGTACGCCATCGGCGCGCAGCCGACGTGCCGGCGGAACCCCTCCTGCAACGACCGGACGCTCACCTGGGCCACGGCCGCGAGGTCGGCGACGCTGAACGGCCGCCGGGGGTCCTCGTGGATGGCCTCCAGCGCGCGCCGGATCGCGCGCGGTGGCCCGGCGGGCGCGGGGGTGGTCAGCTCGGCGAGGTAGCGGTGCGGGGCCGACAGCAGCAGGCCGCTGAGCAGGCTGTGCCGCAGCTGCTCGGCGATCAGCGGCTGCAGCAGGAGGCTGCCGGGGTGTACCAGCTCGTCGCGCAGCAGGTGGACCAGTCGGCGCCAGGTCAGACGCGGGCCGTCGGACAGGTCCAGTGTGGGCGGCAGGTCGACCGGGCCCTCGATCGAGCGGCCGAGCAGCGCGGACAGCTCCGCCTCCAGGGCGGACCGCTCGATCTTGATGTCCAGCTCCTCCATCGGCGGCCCGTCGCGCAGCACGAAGGCCCGGCCGGTCGGCCCGAACACCGCCGCCGTGGAGGGCCCGGCGAGGTATTCGCGGCCGGCCTGGCGGATCCGTACGCGGCCCCGGGCCGGCAGCGTCACGTGGTACGCGTCCAGCTCCGCGGCGGCCACCACGGGCGCCGCGAGCCGGAACTGCGCGACCGTGATCGGTCCGAGTTGGATCATTTCGGCGGACGCCTGGAACCGCTTCGATCCGTCCGGCAGTTCCACGGCGGCCGGGTAGAAGAACCGGTTCAGCACCGAGCGGAACTCTTCGGGGTCCTGGCTGCTGAAGCGGACGACGTCGAGGGTTGCGGGGGAACTCGGCCGAGGCCGTGCATCAGTCATCGTGTCGAGCGCCTAGCCGCATACGGTGAGTATTCGGCGTGGATGTGTGCAACGTCAACGTCCGCGCCACGCCCTGCTCGTTCCCGCACATTCAGGCCATATGAACTACTCTGGCGTTCCGCGCCTACGAGGCGTAACTTGCAGTCCAGCGGATTGTTGTTGGTACGCGGTCTGGACTCGGCGCCCGGTGCGGCGCCGTATTGCGCGGCTGGTCAGCGCAGCACCCGCGGTAAGGTCGGCGTCGGCCGTGACCACGCCAGGAAGAGGGCAGCCGTGTATCTGCCGATCACCACTCGCCAGCTGGCCGACGGGACCGTCGAGATCGCACCGAGCGGTGAGATCGACCTCGACAACGCACACATGATGCGGGACGCCGTCAACGACGTGCTCACCGCCTCGCGGCCCGCCAGGATCAGCCTGGATCTGCAGCGGGTGATGCTGATCGACAGCATCGGCATCGGCATCCTGGTCGCCTGCTTCCACGCGGCCGCGGCCAGCGGGGTCAAGCTCGTGGTCACCCATCCCAGCCCGACGGTGTACCGGCAGCTCTGGGTCTCCGGTCTGGTGGGGCTGCTGGGCTGCGCCGAGCCGCCGTCGCCGCGTACCTCGGTCGGGTTGCGTCCGGCCTGAGAGTTTCCCCCGTCCAGGGGTCACCCGCAGGCCGTACGGCCATGGTGGACGGTCACAGCGTCCGCCGCAGGAACTCCGATGTCGCCGCCACGGCGCGGCTCACGTGCGGCTCCACGTCGTACAGATCGACGTGCAGGCGGCAGTCCAGCCAGACGATCTCCGCCAGGCCCGGCGTCTCCGCGTGCATGGCCCGGGCCAGCTCCGGGGAGCAGTAGGCGTCCTCGGTCCCGTGCACGACCAGCAGCGGCACGGCGCCCAGCAGCGGGGCCGCGCCGAGCGCGTCGAAGGTCATGAGCGAGTGCAGGGAGCCGCGGGTGATCCGGTTTTCCCAGCCGGGTGCGGCGGAGCGGTCCGTGCCGTAGTAGGACCACGGCTCCTCGCCGCCCATCGCGGCCTCCCCGCCGTCGGGTGCCACCGCCGGCAGGAACTCGTCGTAGGCGTCCAGGAAGCCGCGCAGCGCCCCCCGGTACGCCTCGTCGCCGAGCTGCCGGCTGAACCACGCCGGGCTGTTGTATCCGCCCGCGATGCCGGCGACCGCCCGGACCCGCGGGTCGCTCGCGGCGGCGCGGACCGCGTACCCGCCGCCCAGGCAGACCCCCACCACCCCGATCCGCTCGGGGTCCACCTCGGGGCGACCGGCCAGGGTGGACACCGCGGCCCGCAGGTCCGCCAGCTTGCCCTGGCTGTCCTCGTGGCAGCGGCGCCCCTCGCTGGCGCCGAAACCGCGGTGGTCGAACGCGAGCGTGATGATCCCGGCGGCGGCCAGGCGTTCGGCGTAGCCGCCGGTGACCTGCTCCTTGACGCCGGTGAACGGCCCGGTCAGCGCGACCGCCCGGCCGGTGGCATCCGACGGTACGCGCAACACGCCCGCCAGCCGCAGCCCATCGGCGCTGAACACGATGTCCTCGGTACGGATGTCAGTCACCCCCCGGACAATAGGTCGCGGCCGGACCGATGCCCAGCGCGTACCGGCGGTGTCGGCCGGGAACTCCGGATCGTCGCTAGCGTTCGGGTGCCCGCTGGGTGATCCGGATGAGCAGGCCGTCCGGGCTCAGGACCTGCAGTTGCGGGCCGAAGTCGCGGTGGTTCACCACGCCGGAGACGGTCACCCGCCGGTCGCGCAGCAGCCGCTCCAGATCGTCCAGTGGCATGGTGGCGGCGAAGTTCAGCTCGACCGCGCCGTCCCCCCGCGACCAGATCGGGGTGCGGGCCACCAGGGTGACCTGGACGGTGCCGAGCTGCATCAGCACCCAGTCGGTGTCGCGGCCACCGTGGATCACCTCCGCGCCAAGATGCTCGAAGAAGGTGATCGACGCCGCCATGTCGGCCACGTGCACCAGCGGCTGCAGGTGCAACCCCGGCCGGGGTGCGGGGGTGGGCGCGGACCGGGGCGCGGGCGCCGCGACGCCCTTCGCGACCTTGTTCTTCGGTGGTCGCCCGGTGGTCACCGCCGCCCTCGCGGCGTGCCGGATCACCTGCTTGTCCTTGGCCATGGCGGCCTCCCGTCGGGCTGGCATCGGCGCCGGCGCAATACCGGTGCCGTCAAGCTCAACGAGGCGTGACCCGTCGGCGATGCAGCCGGGCATCCGGTTATGCCTGGTCGGCGGCTTCCCAGCGGGTGCCGGCGGCGGGTATCGGGGCCCTATCGCGGGACCGGGAGCAGCAGCCGCGAGTCGGCACACCGGATCGTGTGCCGCGACGGGGTCAGCGTCGAGCCGCCGCCGATGGTGCCCGGGGTGCCGAGGTTGCGGGCGAAGCGCGGGTGGGCACCGCCGCAGACCAGCAGCCGCACCCGGTGCCCGGCCGCGAACCGGTGGAAGCAGGCGTCCAGGGTGAGCCGCAGCCGCCGTACCTCACCCGCCGCGACGGTGGGGTCGAGCCGGCGGAACACGTCGGCGACGTTGCGGACGCGCCCGCGCGGGTCCACGTCGCACACCCGGACGAACACGTCCGCGTGCGGATTGTCCACGGCCAGCGCCAGCTCCAGCAGCGGGCTGCCCGCCACGTCCAGGTCGGCGGCGAGCGGCGCGGTCGTGAACGACACCACGTCCGCGCGGGCCTGCAGGGCCCGGTTGTCGCGGACCCCGGCGGCCCCGTTCAGCACCGCCCCGCCGACCGACGGCGTCGGATCGGCCGGGTCGTAGCGGAAGCTCACCGTGGCGTCGGCGGGCGCGGCCGTACCGGCCGCAAGACCCCCATCCGGGTACGGGCGGAGCACGGTGGACGCGGTCGGCGGCGGCCAGTCCGGCAGGTCATGCCAGGCCCGCTCGCCCGTGCGATACACCCGTACGGGTGGCCGGGTGTGCGCCGGGCCGCCCGCCACGTGCTCGTCCAGCCAGGCCAGCGCGTCGCGTCCGACCACCCCGGCGCCGCGGGTGGCGACCCCGACGTGAGTCCACGGGCCCACGGTCAGCGCCACGTCGAGCCCCCGGCCGCGCAGCACCCGGTACTGCTCCAGCGTCTGGTCGAGGAACAGGTCCTGCCAGCCGCCGACCAGCAGCACCGGCACGTCGACCCGCTCCAGCGCGCCGGTCGCCCGGTACGGGGCCCAGAACTCCGCGCCGCCTTCCGCGTTGCCCAGCCACTCGCCGTACCAGGGGGCGTGGCCCGCCAGGACCCGTTGCCCGGCGTCGGCCAGTGGCAGCCCGTGCAGGCCCGGCGCGAGCCGCCGGGGGGTGGCGGGCCCGCCACCGAGGCGGCGCAGCAACCCGCGCTCGGCCGGGCGGGCCACCTGGGCGCTCCAGCTGAAGAAGTCCGCCAGCGTGAACGAGCCGGTGCCGAACACCGCCTGCCGGAAGTCGTGCGGGGCGACGTACACCAGCGCCGCCCGCAACTCGGGCGGCGGATCCTGCAGCAGGGTCCACTGCGCCCAGCCCAGGTACGACCCGCCGAGGGTGGCCAGCCGCCCGTCGAACCACGGGCGGGTGCGCAGCCACCGGACCGTGTCCTGCCCGTCGTCGGTCTCCTGGGCCATGGCCCGGAACGTCCCGCCCGAGCCGTTCGTGCCGCGCACGCTCACGATCACCACGTGGTACCCGCGCGCCGCGTAGGTCCGCCCGTGCACCCAGCCTTCCGGGAACCCCCGCGCGTACGGGGTGCGGATCAGCACCGTGCCGCGCGTGGAGGTCCCGAGCGGGGCGAAGTGGTCCGCCAGCAGGGTGACGCCGTCGCGCATCGGCACCGGCACGCCGCGTGTGACCGCGTACGCATTGCGTCGCGGACGGTGACCGAGTGCTCGCCCGAGCGCCGCGTCGGCGAGCCGCTGCAGCGGCCCCGGCGCCCGTCCCGCACCCGCGCCCACGACGTCCATCGATCATCCTCCGTCCGCGACCGGGCCGTCCCGACCGCCATCGTAGGGGTCACGCCGGGGCGTCAGGGCCCGCGCGTTTCGCCCCTCCCTAGGTGGTTTCCGCACGTCATGGCTGTGGCGGCGCTCATTCGCGGTAGGCGAATCGGCGATCATCGAGGCAGACTCCGATCCGTGGAGGCGGAGCAGATCCTGGGTGGCCGGTACACCCTGCTGGACGAGCTGGGCCGCGGGGGCACATCGGTGGTCTGGCGGGCGCGCGACGAAATCCTGGGCCGGGAAGTCGCGGTGAAGATGTTGGACCGGCGGCACACCACGGACCCGCGTTTGCGGGACCGGATCCGGACCGAGGCCCGGGTCGCCGCCATCCTGTCGCATCCGAACATCGCGCAGATCCACGACTACGGTGAGTCGACCTGGGATGGACAGTGCGTGCCGTACGTCGTGATGGAGCTGGTCGACGGGTCCACCCTGCAGGAGTGCCTGACCGCGGGGTTGCCGACGCCGCGAGAGGTCTTCCGGATCTGCGCCCAGGTGGCCGCGGCGCTGGCCGCCGCGCACGCCGCCGGCCTGGTGCACCGCGACATCAAACCGGCCAACGTCATGGTCACACCGGTCGGGGCCAAGGTGGTCGACTTCGGCATCGCCGCGACGGTCGGGCCGGGGGAGCCGGAGGCCGAGCTGATCGGCACGCCCGCGTACCTGGCGCCGGAGCGGCTGGCCGGCCCGGGCGTGGCGCCCGCCTCGGACGTGTACGCGCTCGGGGTGCTGCTGCACCGGCTGCTCGCGGGGGAGTCGCCGTGGCGCGTGGAGAGCACGACGGAGCTGTTGAGCGCGCACGTCCACGTTCCGCCGAACCCGCTGCCGCCGATCAGCGGGGTGCCCGGCTTCGTGGTCGCCCTGGTCAACCGGTGCCTGCGCAAGGACCCGGCCGAGCGGCCGGCGGCCGCGGACGTGGCCGTACTTCTCGCCCGGGCCGAACGGCACCGGCCCGCCCGGTACCGGGCGGCGGCGCGCCCGCGCGCCGGGCGGCGCCATCGCGGCGGCGTCGCGCAGCCGGCGGTGGCGGGCCGCGCCGCGACCTCGGAGCGCGGCCAGGCCGTACCGGGGCTGCGCGGGCAGGCCGTCCCGGGGCTGCGCGGGCAGGCCGTGTCGGGGCTGCGCGGGCAGGCCGTGTCGGGGCAGCGTGGCAGCGGTCAGCCTGCGGCGGTGGGCCGGGTGGCTCTGGCGGAGCGTGGCCAGGCCGGACCGGGTGGGCGGGGGCGGCGCGGGCGTACCCGCAACCGTCTGCCGCTACGGCAGGCCGCGCCGTTCGAGGGCGGTGCCGTGCCACGGCCCGAGACCACCGGGCGACCCGTGGCGGTCCCGCGCTTGCGGTGGTGGTCGTACCGGAACTGGTTGACCCGTGCCGTGCTGCGGGCCAACCGCGACACCGTCGCCCCCACCGGAGCGTGAGCGTTTCACCCCTTTGCCGATGGTTTCGACACGCCGCGCCCCACGCGACTCGCATAGGGGTGTGCGAATCCGTGGCGATCACGGCAGACTCCCAGACGTGGAGGCTGAGCAGACCCTCGGCGGCCGGTACACCCTGATCGACGAACTCGGTCGCGGTGGCATGGCGGTGGTGTGGCGGGCGCGCGACGAGGTCCTGGGGCGCGACGTCGCGGTCAAGGTGCTGGCGGGGCGGCACACCGCCGACCCGCAGTCGCGGGCGCGGATCCGGACCGAGGCCCGGGCCGCCGCCACCCTGTCGCATCCCAACATCGCCCAGGTTCACGACTACGGCGAGTCGACAAGCGACGGCCAGTGCGTGCCGTACGTCGTGATGGAGCTGATCAGCGGCGTCACGCTGCAGGAGCGGATCGGCATGGGGCCCTTGACCCCGGCCCAGACCTTCCGGATCTGCGCCCAGGTGGCCATGGCCCTGGCCGCCGCGCACGCCGACGGCCTGGTGCACCGCGACATCAAGCCGGGCAACGTGATGGTGACCCGGGCCGGCGCGAAGGTGGTCGACTTCGGCATCGCCGCGACGGCCGGGCCGGGCGAGCCGGAGGCCGAACTGCTCGGCACCCCCGCGTATCTGGCGCCGGAGCGGCTGACCGGCGACACCGTCGAGCCCGCCTCGGACGTGTACGCGCTCGGCGTCCTGCTGTACCGGCTGCTGGCCGGGGATTCGCCGTGGCGGGTGGAGAGCACCACCCAGTTGCTGAGCGCGCACATCTACGTCGAGCCGAGCCCGCTGCCGGAGCTGCCCCGGGTGCCCGAGTTCGTGGTCGACCTGGTCAACCGCTGTTTGCGTAAGGATCCGACCGAGCGGCCGACCGCCGCCGACGCGGCCGCCATCCTGGCCCGCGCCGAGTACCTGGCGGAACGTGCCGACGCGGTTCCCATCTCCCGGCCGGCCCGTGCGGAGCCGTCCGCCGCCGGGCTGTCCGCTGCCGCGCTGTTCGGGGCTGGGCTGCCTGGGGGTGGGCCGTCTGACGCCGATCAGTCTGGGCGTGCGCCGTCTGGTGCCGATCGGTCTGGGATCGGGGGGTCTGGTGCCGGGCCGCTTGGGACCGAGGGATCTGGTGCCGGGCCGTCCATCAGCGGTCCGGCTCCCGCCGGTCCGGTGGAAGCCGCGCCGGCGGCCGAGGTGCCTCTGCGGCCGGCCGCCGCGCCTGGGCCGCCGCCCCGGGCGGCGTCGGCGTCGACCCGGCCGGGAAGCAAGTCCGGTCAACGTGCTGGGAGCGGCCAGGGCGCCGGGAGCGGCCGGGACTCCGAGACCGGTCGCCGCAGGCGGCTGCGGCGCATGCTCGTCGGTGGCGGCGTGTGCGCGGCGGCGGTGGCGGCGCTGTCGGTGTGGCAGTTCGGGCCGGTCGGCAGGGCCGCCACGGACGCCGCCGCCCCGCCGTCCTCGGCGCCCGGCGGTGCCCCGCCGCCCGGCCCGGGGAGCAGCGCAGCCGCATCCGCGGGCGGTCCCCCGGCGCCGGGCCGGCACGCCGCCCGTCCGGCGGACGCGATGGGGGCGCTCCCGGTCGACGGCCTCGGCCGGGTGACCGTGGCGCCCACCGGCAAGCCCACCCGACGTGGCACCGGCCCGGAGGCGCCCCGGACGACGCCGCCGGACGAACCCGCGACCACCACCCCGGCCGCCGAGCCGAGCACCGACCCGCCCGTCACCGTCCGCACGCTGTCGTCGGACGGCGGCTCCGTGGAGGCGCAGTGCAGCCAGGGCCAGGCCCAGCTGCTGTCCTGGAACCCGGTCAAGCCGTACAAGGTGGACGGGGTCGACGCGGGGCCGGCGCAGGCCGCCTCGATCGTGTTCCGGCACGGCAACCGGCGCATCCACATGACCGTCACCTGCGGCAGCGGGGGCCCGTCAGCCGAGGTGTCGTAACGACTCCTGGAGCTCCGGCGACCCGGGGGCGAGGTCCATGGATCGGGGCCCCGGCGCGGCGGCCTGGGCGCGTTCGACGCGGTCGCGTCCGGCGGCCTTGGCCCGGTACAGCGCGCGGTCGGCGCGGTGCAGCAGCGCCTCGCCGCTCTCCCGGCCGTCCCAGATGGCCAGCCCCGCCGAGAACGTGCAGCCCATCGGGGTCCGGCGGCGCAGCCGGTCGAGGACGCGCGTCGCCTCCGTCTCGTCGGCGTCCGGCAGCAGGGCCACGAACTCCTCCCCGCCGTAGCGGGCCAGCAGGTCGCCGTCGCGCAGCCCGTCCGCCCAGACGGCCGCCGCCTCCTTGAGTAGGCGGTCGCCCATCTGGTGGCCGTGGCGGTCGTTGAACGCCTTGAAGTGATCCAGATCGATGATCGCCACGCTGACGGGCGTGCCGTCGCGCCCGGCCCGGACCAGTGCCGCGGGTAGCGCACTGTCCCAGGTACGGCGGTTGGGCAGCCCGGTCAGCGGGTCCTGCTCGGCGAGTTCGCGCAGCCGTTCGGCCTGCTGTTGCATCACCCGCGCCTGCCGGTGCAGGCGGCGGACCAGCATCGTCATCCGGGTCAGCCCGAGCAGGAACATGGCCGCGCTGGCCACGGCGATCGGCAGGGCGTCGCGTACGGTGCCGTTGCCCGTCAGCGCCTGCCAGGCCAGCAGCGCCGGGGCGATGAGGACCGCCCCGGCCAGCAGGCCCAGCCGCTGCCAGCTCATCGGCCGGGTGACCGGGGCGGGGGTGGGCAGGCCCACCGCCACCATGCCGGGGTGCGTGATCGCCATCGCCAGCAGCAGGAACGACAGCAGGTAGCTGGCGCTGACGTACCGGCCCACGGACAGTGCGGGGTCGTACGAGGTCATGTCGACGAACGCCCACAGGTGGTCCGCGATCAGGGCCGTGGCCATGCCGGCTACCAGCAGCAGGAAGGCGGCGCGGCGCTTGCCGTCGGTGGTGAGCAGCCAGAGCACGAGTACGAGGACGACCAGGTCGAGGCACGGGTACGCCAGCGTGACCACGTGCCCGAGGGTGCCCATCGTCTCGCCCGCGGCGATGTACCGGATGAGGAAGACCCAGCTCAGCAGCGCGAACGCGACCCCGACGAGCAGGGAGTCGACGAAGCCCGCGTAGCCGCGCCCACGGTTGCGCCGCAGCAGCAGCCCGCACAGTCCCGAGATGGTGCCGAGGTAGCTGATCAGGTACGCGACGTCCCAGGGGCCCGGCCACGAGTCGTCGTGCAGGACCAGGGCGTACACGTCGAACATGATGTCGGCGACCACGCTGGCGGCCTGGCCCGCGATGAGCAGCGACCAGCCGGCGACCGCGGCGGGCCGGTTGCGGCGCACCCCGGCCACCATGGCGGCGACGCAGGCGAACTCGATGCCGTCGTACATGACGGCCGACGCGGTGGGGTTGGGCAGCAGCAGGAACGCGGTGATCACGAGCAGGCCGAGGCCACCGACCCAGGCCCAGGCCCGGTCGGCGCCCGCTGCCGCACCCACCACGGGGAACCCCATCGGCGCGCCGGCCCGGCCGTTGAGGACTTCCTGCGCTCGGCTGAACGCCCGAGGTTGGCTTTTGGTCTGACTTACACTTTTTGCACCGTACGCACACCGCGTCGGTCGCCGCCCGAGCACGGCGGAAGGGGATGGCGGCGTGTACCTCGCGCACGCGTTCGGCGAGCGGTACGACCTGCCGCTGCCCCTTCCGGTGTTCCTGCTCGGCGGCACACTCGTCGTCGTCTTCTCGTTCCTGCTGCTCGCCCGGCGCGGCGGCGAGCTCCGCACCATGCCGGTGGCACCCGGGGAGGCGCCGGGCGCCACGCCGGCGGCGGACGACGACGGCGGGCCGGCGACGGCGGAACGCGGCAGCGGTGCCGCGCCGGTGGGTGGGGCCGGCTGGGTCAGCCTCGCGGTGTTCGCGGCCCTGGCGGCGTGCGGTCTGTGGGGCGCACAGGAGCCCGCCGAGAACCTGCTGCCGACGACGTTCTGGCTGCTCGGCTGGATCGCGGTGCCGCTGTCCTGCGGGCTGGTCGGCGACTGGACCCGGCCGGTGAACCCGTTCGCGGTGCTGGCCCGGCTCGCCGACCGGCCCGGCCTGCGGCGGCGGCTGCTCGGAACGGACGACCCGGTGCCCTGGCCGTCCTGGCTGGGGTGGTGGCCCGCCACGCTCGTGTTCTTCGCCGTCGCCTGGGCGGAACTGGTGGTCAACGCGACCGCCGTCGTGCCCGCCAACACGGCGTTCGGGCTGCTGGCGTACGCCCTGGTGTGCGCGGCGGCCGGGCTGGTGTTCGGCACCGAGTTCGCACGCCGGGGCGAGATGTTCACCGTTCTGTTCGCCACCTGGGGCCGGCTCGGGCACTGGCGCTTCGGGGGGCCGGGGCGGCCCGGCCTGGGCGGCGGGCTGGTGGTGCCGTTCGACCCGAGCCCGTCGCGGACCGCGTTCGTGCTGCTGTTGCTCGTCAGCGTGACCTTCGACGGGCTGCTGGCCACCCCGGGCTGGGACCGGCTGGAGCGGCGGATCCCCGGCAACCTCGTCCTGCACCCGGGTTGGCTGGCGACCTGGCGTACGGTCGCCTTTCTGCTCGTGGCCGCCACGCTGGCGGTGGTGTTCGCGATCTTCGCCGGGGTGTCCCGGCGGCTGGCCAGCGGGAGCACCGGCCGCCGGGGACTCAGCGACCTGCTGCCCTCGCTGCTGCCCATCGCCTACGGGTACCTGCTGGCCCACAACCTGCAGTACCTGCTGGTCAACGGCCAGCTGCTGATACCGCTGCTGGGCAATCCGACCGGCCTGCCGGCCTGGCCGCTGCGGCTGCCGTACCCGTTCGACGACGACTTCCAGCCACGGGTGGATCTGCTGCCCAGCGCCGTCTACTGGTACGCCAGCATGGCGGTGGTCGTGGCCGTACATGTGGTCGCGGTCGTCGTGGCGAGCCTGCAGCTGCGCCGGGTGGCGAGCTCGGCGAGCCGGGCCCGCCTCGGCGAGTATCCGTGGCTGGCGGTGATGGTGGCCTACACCGCGCTGTCCCTGTGGCTGCTGGCCCAGCCCCTGGTCGCCGAGCCGGAGTACGCCGGATGAGCGGGCGGGTGCGGGCGGCGCGTGCCGCGTTCTGCGTCGTCGCCCTGGGCTTTGCCTGGGTGCTCACTCCCGCCGGGGTGCCGCTCTACGACGGCCTCGGCTTCCCGGACGAGCCGTACCGGTTCGTCGACCCCCCGCCGGGGTCGGTGGCCACGGCCCCGCCGACCACCGCCACCGGCAGCGTCGCCGCCACCGGCGGCGCCAACCGCGAAGCGGTACGCATCGCCAGCGCGGAGGTCGGCCCGCAGGTGGTGGTGTCCGTGCCCACCGGCGACCTGCTCGGGCCGCCCGCCGCCACCCGGCTCACGCTGACGGCCCGCCCGGTCGCCCCGGACAGGGCCCCGCCCACGGGGGTGATCGACGGGAACGTCTACCGGGTGAGCGCCGCCGCGGACCGCTCCGGGCCGGTGCGGCTGCGCGTCACGGACCCGAACTTCCTGCCCGGCATCGACCTGCGCAGCACGGTCGCCACCTCGGCGCGGGTGACCGCGGTGTACCGCGAGCGCCCCGCCGCCGCGTGGCGGGCGCTGGAGGCCTTCCAGATCGGCAACGACATCTACGAGGTGGTGATGCCGGGCCTCGGCGACTTCGCCCTCGTCCTGCCGTCCGCGGCACCCCCGGCCGCTGGCCCGCCGGGCACCGGCCCGAGCGGCGCTGGTCCGCCGGGATCCGGCCCGGCGGCCACCGCCGGGCGGGCAAGTGCCGGTCCGTCCGCCGCCGGGCCGCCCGCGCGCCCGGCGGCCGGGCATCCGGTGCGCCAGTTGATCGGGCTGGCCGCGGTGCTGCTCGTGCTCGGCGCCTGCATCGCCGGGCTCCGACTGGTTCGCGCACGCGGGCGGGACCGGTGAAGGCGGGCCACCCCGCTCCGCCTGGTTCGCGCCCGGAGGCGGACCGATGACGGCGGGCCGGCGGGCCTCGACCGTTTCGCAGGCTGGGCCGGTGACCGGCCCGCACGGCCGGGCGGCCGGGACCATGCTTCTGCTGCTGGCCGGGTTCGCGGCCGCGGTCGGGCTGCGGGTCCTCATCGCCGGTCCGGCCGGGCCCCACTCGATCGGCGCCGGGCTCGTCTTCGCCCTGGCCCTGGGCGTGCTCGCCGGGGCGGCCGGTGTCCGGGTGCCGTCCCGCCCGCGCGTCGCCCGCCGGGCCGTCCTGCCGGGTCTCGGCCTCGCCGCGCTGTTCTGCCTGCCCGCGATCCTGGGCCGCCTCACCGCGGCCGATGGCGGGCACCGCCCGGGTGGAACGTACCTGACCTGGGCCGTGGTGGTGGCCGCCGTCGCCGTGGCCGAGGAGGCGTTGCTGCGCGGTGCCCTCTACGACGCGGCCCTGACCCGGTACGGACCGTCGGCGGCGTCGGCCGTCGCCGCGGTGGCGTTCGCCGCACTGCATGTGCCGTTCTACGGCTGGCACACCGTGGGGCTCAACCTGGCGGTCGGCCTGTGCCTGGGTGTGCTGCGTGAGGTCACCGGCGACTGGACCGCACCGGCGGTCGCGCACACCGCCGCCGACCTGGCCGCCTGGTGGCTGCGCTGACCGAGGGCAGCGCGGGAATCGCCGTGATCTGCGGACACGCGGGGTGAGTCCCGACGAGAATCGGGAGGTCAGCCACCACCGGACGCGCTGGGCGCCCGAACCGTACCTGCCGAGGTGTTGTGCGATGACCAAACAAGCCCCCACCGTCGCCGTGCCGGATCTCCACGGCGCCATCGACACCCTCGTGGGGCACGGCCTCAAGGCCCTGACCGTGTACGAGGACTTCGACCAGGAACAGATCGACCACATCGTCGCCAAGGCGTCGGTCGCGGCGCTGGACCGGCACGCGGAGCTGGCGCAGCTGGCCATCGACGAGACCGGGCGCGGGATCTTCGAGGACAAGGCCGTCAAGAACATCTTCGCCTGCGAGCACGTCACGCATAACATGGCGAGCCTGCGTACGGTCGGGATCATCAGCCGGGACGAGATCAACGGCATCATCGAGATCGCCGACCCGGTGGGTGTCGTCGCCGGGATCACCCCGGTCACCAACCCGACCTCGACCGCGATCTTCAAGTCGCTGCTGGCGCTGAAGACCCGCAACCCGATCGTGTTCGCGTTCCACCCGGCCGCCCAGCAGTGCAGCGTGGCCGCGGCCCGGACGGTACGCGACGCGGCGATCGCGGCCGGGGCGCCGGAGCACTGCATCCAGTGGATCGAGCACCCGTCGGTGGAGGCGACCAACGCGCTGATGCGCCACCCCGGCATCTCCACGATCCTCGCCACCGGCGGCAACAACATGGTGCAGGCGGCGTACTCGGCGGGCAAACCGGCGCTGGGGGTGGGGGCGGGCAACGTCCCGGCGTACATCGAGGCGGGGGCGAAGCTGGCCCGGGCGGTGAACGACATCGTGCTGTCGAAGTCGTTCGACAACGGCATGATCTGCGCGTCGGAGCAGGCCGCCATCATCGACGAGGAGATCTACGAGGCGGCCCTGGAACAGTTCCGCGCCCTGCACGCCCACATGGTCTCCGGGGACGACAAACGAAAGCTGGAGGAGTACATCTTCGGCGCTACCGCGTACGGCACGAACTGCGGCGGCGCGAAGCTCAACGCGGAGGTGGTCGGCAAGTCCGCGACGTGGATCGCCGAGAAGGCGGGCTTCAGCGTGCCGCCGGACACCTCCGTACTGTTGGTCGAGGTCAGTGAGGTCGGTCCGAACGAGCCGCTGACCCGCGAGAAGCTCTGCCCGGTGCTGGCGGTGTTGCGGTCCCGCTCGCGGGCCGAGGGGTTGCGCTACGCCACCGAGATGGTCGAGTTCGACGGCCTCGGGCACAGCGCCGTGATCCACACCGAGGATCAGGCGCTGGTGGAGGAGTTCGGTCAACGGGTCAAGGCGGTCCGGGTGATCTGGAACTCGCCGGCCTCGCAGGGCGGCATCGGCGACATGTACAACGCGTTCCTGCCGTCGCTGACCCTGGGCTGCGGCAGCTACGGGAGAAACTCGGTGTCCAACAACGTCTCCGCGGTCAACCTGATCAACGTCAAGCGGATCGGCCGGCGCAACAACAACCTGCAGTGGTTCAAGGTCCCCGCGAAGATCTACTTCGAGCCGAACGCGATCCGCTACCTCGCCGACATGCCGGACGTGCAGCGGGTCACCGTCGTCACCGACGAGACGATGACCCGGCTGGGCTTCGTCGACCGCGTCAACCGGGTGTTGCAGCGCCGCCCGGGCGCGGTGTCGTTGCAGATCATCGACGACGTGGAGCCGGAGCCGCGGATGACCACCGTGGACCGTGGCGCCGACCTGATGCGCTCGTTCCGCCCCGACACGATCATCGCGCTCGGCGGCGGGTCCGCGATGGACGCGGCCAAGGTGATGTGGCTGAAGTACGAGCATCCCGAGGTCGTCTTCGACGACATGCGGGAGAAGTTCTTCGACATCCGCAAGCGGGCGTTCGCGTTCCCCACCCTGGGGGAGAAGGCCCGGCTGGTGTGCATCCCGACAACCTCGGGTACGGGCGCGGAGGTCACGCCGTTCGCGGTCATCACCGACCACCGCACCGGCAAGAAGTACCCGCTGGCCGACTACGCGCTCACCCCGAGCGTGGCGATCGTCGACCCGGTGCTGACCGCCAGCCTGCCCCGGGCCATCGCCGCGGACAGCGGCTTCGACGCGCTGACCCACGCCATCGAGGCGTACGTGTCGGTGTACGCGAACGACTTCACCGATGGGCTGGCGCTGCACGCGATCCGGCTCATCTTCGCCAACCTCGCCAAGTCGGTGATCGACGGCGACACCGAGTCGCGGGAGCGCATGCACAACGCGGGGACGATCGCGGGCATGGCGTTCGGCAGCGCGTTCCTGGGCATCGTGCACGCCATGTCGCACACCCTCGGCGCGACGTTCCACATCGCGCACGGGCGTACCAACGCGGTGCTGTTGCCGCACGTGATCCGGTACAACGGCAGCGCCCCGACGAAGCTGACCGGCTGGCCCAAGTACGAGAGCTACCGGGCGCCGGAACGCTTCGCCGAGATCGCGGCGATGCTGGGCCTGCCCGCCGGGTCACCGCAGGAGGGCGTGGCCGCCCTGGCCGAGGCGGTGGAGAAGCTGCGCGACGCGGTCGGCATCGAGCCGTCGTTCGCCGCCCTGGGGGTGGAGGAGCACGCGTTCCTGGCGTCGCTGCCGCAGCAGGCGGTCAACGCGTACGAGGATCAGTGCGCCCCGGCGAACCCGCGCATGCCGATGCTGGCGGACATGCAGGAGCTGATGCGCGCCGCGTACCACGGTGTCCGGCAGCCAGCCGCCGTGGGCTGACCCGGTTTCACGGCAGGGCCGGCTGGCGTGCCGGGTCGTCGTCGCGCCCTCCGCTGCATCCGGGGTCGTCGCTCCACCCGTCCGCGGCATCGGGGACGCCCGGGGGTACGGGCATCACCTCCGCGTCGGGGGTCAGGGTCCACGCGTCCGGGAACCCGTCCGGCTGAGCCGTGCCCGTGGGCAGGACCGGCTGGAGGTAGCGCAGTTCGTTGTCGGGCAGCGCGTCGAGCAGCCACCGCACCGCGGGCCACACCGTCGCGGCGGGCGGGCCGGACGGCGTACCCACCAGCAGCAGGAGCCGTTCGGGGTGCGCGGGCATCCGGCGTACGGTGTCGTCGTCGACGTGCTCGGGGCGCACCCACAGGCCGCACCGGACGACTTCGACCAGCCATCCCTCGCGGAGCCGCTGGGTACCCACGTCGAGGGCGGGCAGGTGCGGCATCGGGGCGCGCCACTCCAGCAGGCGGGGAGCGTCGCCGCCGTAATAGCGCAGCCGTTGGGCCGGAGGCCGCCAGCCCGGCAGGCCCGCGTCGTCGACCACGATGCGTACCGTCGCGCCGTCCGGCTCGGCGCCCACCAGGCCCGCGTCGACGCGCACCGCCGCGACCGCGTCACCCGGCAGCCGCGCGGCGAGATCGTCGACGTACCGGCCCCCCGGCCCGTACGGGACCAGGACGAGTTCGTCGCCGGCGGCGGGCGCCAGCTCGCGGACGTACTCGATCAGAGCCTGCGGGTCCGGGTCGGCGCTGCCGGGCCGGCCGATCACCAGGGTGACCCGGGCCGGGTCGGACGGCACCGCGAGAACGGGGTCGTCGGCGTCGGCGGGTTCGTCGCCGCCGTGCAGCCAGATGCCGGCCGGGATGGGCGTCGCCACCAGCCGCGCGCCGGCCGGCACCGGGCGGGTCACGGCGCGCTGCCACGGGGTCGCCGGCTGCCGTGGGCCCTCCGCCAGCGGGCCCGCGCCGGGGCGGAACGTCCACCACCCGCCGCCGACCACGAACAACATTCCGGGCAGGGCGATCACGGGCCCGTCCGGGGCGATCACGGGCAACCCCAGCGAGTCGGCGAGTTGCCGGGCCGGACACCAGCCGTCGGCATCGGCGGCGCCCGCTCCGGCCAGCACGAGCCGTACGGTGGCGCAGCCGGGTGCCAGCGCGGAGTTGAGCAGCGCGCGCAGCACGAGGGTCTCCGGCGGTTCCGCGGTGGCCACCACGACCGTGGTCACCTGCGGGTCGCTGGGCAGGTCCGGCAGGTCCGTCCCGGTGCTGTCGTGGTCGACGACCAGAAGCAACGAGCCGCGCTGGCGGATCATCGGGGCGGGGGTGCGCTCGTACACCGGGCTTTTCCTTCCTGTGAGACAGCGGGCGGGCCGGGCTCAGGCGGCGCGGCAGTCCACCCGCAGCGCAGAAACGCCGAGGTGGTCGCCGTCGCGGCCACTGCCGAAGTCGATGCCCCGGGTGACCATCTGGACGGAGATCTCGCCGTTGGTCACCGGGAACCGCCCGGCGTCGACCCACCGTCCCCGGTTCCCGGGCTGATCCACGTCGAACTCACCGATCACCGGGCCGTTGTGGTCGTCGGTGCTGTGTACGAGGTAGTGCGCCGGCTTGCCCGCGGAGTCCTTGCCGGTGCCGGTGTCGGGGACGTGGACCCGTACCGCGCAGCTGCCGGTGCGGACGCTTCCCGTGTGGAACCACCACACGATGACGTTGTCCCGGTCGTCGCGGGTCGCCGAGCCGCTCATCGGTACGGCGATCATCCGCCCGCCGCACCCGTCGCTGTTCCATCCGCCGTGCGACCGCGAGTACCAGTCGCTGGCCTGGCCGCGCGCGAAGTAGCCGCGGTCGCCGGACTGGGGACAGCTCTCGCCGCTCAGTGCCGCGAACGTGGCGACCGGAGGGGCGGTTGCGGGCCGGCTGGCCGGGGCCGTCGCGCTGTTCAGGGCCGCCGGGACGGTGGACAGGCTGGGGGAGGGCGCGTGCCCGCTGCCGGTGGGGCGGGGTGCCGTGGTGCCGCCGCCCGGCGGCGTCGCCGCCGAGCTGGTGGGGGCGGGCGCGACCGGCATGCCCGGATAACCGGCCAGCGCCGGGTCGACGGGCGCGCCCGCCGGGCTGGTGGCGGCGGCGTCGTTCACGTCCTCGGGACCGGCGGTGGTGAGGGCGCCGAGGCCCACGCCGCTGAACACGGCCGCCACGACGGCCGCGGCGGCGGCCAGCGTCACCCGGCGGCGGCGGGCGCGGTCCGCGCCGCGTCCACGGCGCTCGCGCGCGCCAGGCCCGGCCGGGGACCAGCCGCCTGCGACCGGGTACGGCCCGGCGGCGGACTTCGGCGACCGGCTGCTGTGCCGGGGTGCCGCGTGCGGCATCGACACGACCACCGGGCGTACGAGCCTCAGCTCGGTCGACGACTGCGGTGCTGCTCCACCCCCATCGTTTCGGTCCGTCACGCCGCCCATCCACCACTCGACCTGTCGATCACGAGCGGCATGTTACGGGTCCGGCCCTGATCTTGGGACCCACCTGCACGGGCTTTCCTGACCGACCGGTCGGCCTTTCGGGATCTTGGAGAGTTTGGGTGGGGAGCTGACCCAAACTCCACATCAACGAACCTCTTTAGAGGGTATGTCACTGATTCAATACTTATGGTGGTTTAGCTAACTTACGGTCATATTCATGCGTTTTGCTGCGATTGCGCGCCGCGTTTTCCCGCGGCGGCGCCACATGGGACTCCTGCTGGCCGCCGGGCTCGCCGTGACGGGGGCGCCAACGCCCGCCGCCGCGGCCGTACCGCTGGTCTCCATCGCTCCGGCCCGGGCGGTCACCTTCGACGGGCTGGTCTACACCAGCGCGTACGTCGGCACCACGATCTACGTGGGCGGCAGCTTCCGGAACGCCATCGTCAACGGCCGATCGGTGGTCCGCAAGCGCCTGGCCGCCCTGGACGCCCGTACCGGTGAGCTGCTGCCGTGGGCGCCGGTGGCCGACGGCACCGTCTTCGGGCTGACCGCCGCCGGGGTGTCGTTGTACGTCACCGGGAAGTTCAAGACGGTCGGCGGGCAGGCCCGTCCCGGCCTGGCCGCCGTCAACCTCAAGACCGGCGCGGTCGGAACCCTCAAGCACACGATCACGGGAACCGGGAACGTGCTGACCGCCGGTGGTGGGCGGCTGTTCCTCGGCGGCGCGTTCAGCGCGATCGACGGGCGTGCGGAGAAGAACCTGGCGGCGTTCCGGCTGACCGACGGTGCCCTGGACACCACGTTCCGCGGTGACGCGGACGGCCAGGTGAAGGCGCTGAGCGTGGCCGGGTCCCGGCTGTACGTCGGTGGCGCCTTCAAGAAGCTCAACGGGGCGAGCAACACCGCCCGGTTCGGCGCGCTGGCGCTGGCCGACGGGCAGGTCGACACGGGGTTCCGCCCGAACACGCCGTACCCGGTCGGCGGGATCGCCGTCACCGCGGAGCGGGTGTTCGCGGGGCAGGGCGGCCCCGGTGGCCGGGTGGCCGCGTACCGGCCCGACGGGGCATTCCTGTGGAGCAGCGTCACGGACGGCGACGTGCAGGCGATGACCTACCTGCGCGGGGTCGTGTACGCCGGCGGGCACTGGGACGTCGCCTGCCCGAAACCGTCGGCCACCGCGACCTCCTGGTGCCCGGCGACACTGCGCAGCCAGCCGAAGCTGATCGCCCTCGACGCCGCCACCGGCTTGCTGCTGGACTGGAACCCGCGCAGCAACGGCAAGTGGGGGGTGTTGACGATGGACGCCAACGCCCTGCTCGGCAGCATCGCGGTCGGCGGTGAGTTCACCGCCTTCGCCGGACGGAGCACCCCGCACTTCGCCCAGTTCTGCATCTACGGGTGCGGCGGCACATCCGGCCGCAGCGCTCGATAGGCCCCACGGGTGGTGCCGGCCCTCGGCACCACCCCGCTCTGCCACCGGACCAGAAGTCGCCCGCCTGACCGTCGAACCTCGAGCGTCCGATGGTCAGCGGCCTGGACCGTGGCTGGCCTCAGGCGCCGCAGCAGGCACGCACCGCCCATTCCGGTTCGTGCCACCAGTGCCGCCCGGCCATCGCGCCGACCGGATGAGCCGCACGGGTGGCCGGCGCCACCGGCTCGGGGAAGGCGGCCAGCAGCTCGTCGACCCGATGCGGCACCCCGCCGACCAGCACGCCCCGGACCGCGGCGGCGGCGGTGATGTCGCTCAGCGGGTCACCGTCCACGATCGCGAGGTCGGCGAAGGCCCCGGGCGCCACCACGCCCAGCCGCCCGGCCAACCCGAGCGACCGGGCCGGGTTGGCGGTCGCGGTGGTCAACGCCTCGTACGGGGTGAAGCCGAACCGCACCATCGCCCGCAGGTTCATGTGCAGTGCGATCGCGAGGTGATCCAGGGGCGCGTCCGTGCCGGTGATGACCAGGCCACCGGCCCGATGGACGCGCAGCACCGTGCCCACGTTGGTACGCAGGAGTTCCCGGGCCACCTCGCCCGCCGGGGACCCGGCGTCGGCGACCCGCTGGAGCAGGCGCGCGTACTCCCAGGACGGGTACAACGTCCTGGTCCGCCGGTCGTCGACCAGCGACCGGTCGTCGGCGTACAGGACGGTGGAGTGGAACAGGGTCGGGGTCAGCGACATGCCCGAGGCGGCGAAGAGTTCGATCACGTCCGCGTACGAGCGCTCCAGCCGGCTGGCCGTGTGCGAGTAGCCGAGCCGGTTCGTGGCGCCGGTGTGCTCCATCGCGTCCATGCCCAGGAACGCCGCCGGGTACAGGTAGTGGGAGCTGACCTTCCGGCCGCCACGGTGGGCGCGCTCGGCGACCCGGCGCTGCGCGGCGAGCGGCAGCCGCACATACGTTTTGATCAGGTCGTAGCCCAGGTCCTCGGCCCGGCCCAGCTCCCGATCTGCCTGGGCCACGTCCCGGGTCGGGCGCATGAAGTTGTAGTAGACCCGGGGACCGTCGATCGCCTCGCCGGTGGCGAAGTAGCGGGGCCCGATCCGCGCCCCGGACTCCAGCGCTTCGCGGGTCTCCAGCATCTGGTAGACCGGGTCGCCGGGAGAGCGGGTGGTGGTCACCCCGTAGCTGAGCCACAGGCGTCCCTGCCGGTCGCCCCACTGCCGGCCGCGCAGATGCCAGTGGACGTGCGCGTCGATCAGGCCCGGCATCACCGTCGACGACCGCGCGTCGATCACCTTGGCCCCGGAGCGCGGCCGCGTCGGCTCCACCGCGACGATCCGGTCGCCGTCGAGCACCACGTCGACGTCGCGGCGCAGCCCGGGCGCGACACCGTCCCACAGCGCCCCGGCCTGGATCACGACGTGCCCGGTGGCGCGGGCCCGCCGCCAGGACAGCTCCAGCGGGATCGTCCGGGGGCCGCCGCCGGACACGGACACCTCCCGCAGCCGGCCCGCGTGCAGATACATCAGCCGCTCACCCCGCCAGGACAGGGAATCGGCGTACTCGTGCGTGACCTGGCGCGGCGGGCCGGTGATCCGCCCGGCGCCGTCGACCGGCGCCACCCACGCCACCGAGTCGACCACGAACGCCAGCCAGCGCCCGTCCGGCGACCACGTCGGCCCGTCGTCACCCCGGGTGGACAGTGACGCGCCGGGCATCGGCTCGGCGTAGGTGAGCGCACCGGTGGCCACGTCCACGGTGAGGATCTGGCTGGTGCCCTCCCGGAACCGCTTGCTGTACGGCTTGACCGCGGCCAGCGCCAGGGTGCGCCCGTCCGGCGACCAACTGACCCGGCCCGGCTGGAACATCCCCGGCACGACCTGCCGGGCCTGGCCGGTGGCGAGGTCCAGGATCCAGGTGGCGCCGTCGTCGTCGGCGAAGGCGATCCGGTCGCCGACCGGCGACCAGCGCGGCGCGACCTGGCCGCCGGGCAGCCTGGTGAGCTGCTCCTCGGCGCCGGTGGTCAGGTCGCGCCGCCACAGGTCGGCGCTGCCCGCCCGGTCCGAGCTGTAGACCAGGTACCGGCCATCGGGGGAGAAGTCAGGGTCGGAGGCGAAGTAGCCGTCGGCCACGAGGCGCTCGGGGCGCGGCGAGCCGACGCTCAGCAGCCACAGCGCGTTCAGCGCCCGGAACGCCACCCGGGTGCCGTCCGGCGACGCGACCGGGCCGGCGATGCCCCGTACCGGCTGCGGCCGGGTGCCGGTCAGGTCGCGGACGAAGCGCGCCGGCCGGGTACGCGCCGGCAACGCGACCGTCGCGGCGAACGGGATCGGCGTGCGCGGTCCGTCGAGCGGGCGCTGCCAGACCCGGCCGTCCGCGGTGTAGACCAGCCGGTCGCCGCCCAGCCAGGTCAGCGGCAGGACGAAGACGTCCTCGCCGGTGCTCACCCGGGTCTGGCCGACCATCAGATCGCACGCCGCACCGGCCAAGCGTACGTAGGCCAGCGACCGGCCGTCCGGCGTGAACGCGGGTGCGAACACGCCGACCCCGGCCGCCGCGCCGATCGCCCGGGTGACCGCGCCGGTCGGCACGTCGACCACGTCGATGGCGCCACCGTCCACCGTGTACGCCACGCGCCGGCCATCCGGCGACCAGGTGGGCGCGGCCTGCTCCGCCGCGGTGTCCGAGATCGTGCTGATCGCGCCGGTAGCCAGGTCGTAGGCGTAGATGCCGTAGCCCGAGCCGCCGCGGTCCGAGGCGAACGCGATCGACCTGCCGTCCGGTGCGAACCGGGGTTCGCGGTGGTCGAACCGGCCCGAGGTGAGCTGGCGCCGGCTGCCGTCCAGATTGATCAGCCACAGGTGGTAGTTGCCGTCGGTGTACGCCTGCACCACCACCGAGGCCGAGTCGGGCGACCAGTGCGGCAGCGTCGCGTCGAGCAGTTCGTCGGTCAGCCGGCGGGCGACTCCGCCGGACGCGGGGAGCACCCACACCATGGTCAGCAGGTCCAGCGCGACCCACCGGCCGTCCGGCGACGCCGCCGCGGCGACGTTCGTACCCTCGTTGAGGGTGACCGATCCTCCGGCCGCCGCGGCGGCCGTGGCCGGCTCGGCGGAGGCGCCGGTGACGCTGACCGCCCCGGCGATCGCGGCCGCCTGGCCGCCCAGTTGAAGGATTCGACGGCGGCTGTACGGACTGTCAGACAACCTGTCCCCCATGGATCGTCTGTAGTGGATACCGACAATTCCATCAGAACATCGACACGTACTGAAGCCATCCGGTGAATCTTGACTCGGCCTCGAACCGTCGAAGTGCCCGGGTGATCGTCTGGCCCGGCTGGCGGGCCGGATGACGGACGCCGGGGGCGGCCTGCGCGCCGGGGGATTGCCTCGGCCAGCCGGGGAGAGGACGATAGGAGAGCTTCGTCACCGTCGGCCCTTGCCGTGGTGGTGAGCCGAGTTGCGCCGATCGCTGTTCTTCAGTGGCGTGCCCGGGGGCCGATCCAAGACATTGCCCCCAGTACCCCGCGCCTCAGTCCCAGGTGATGTTCCCGTGAAGAAGCCCGTTCTGGCCGCCGCCATCGTCGGGGTCCTCGCGTGGCCGGTCATCCCGGCCGCGAACGCGACCCCGGCCCCGGCCGCCGCCGGGCCCGTCGGGGCGGGCCCGGCGGCGGAGACCTCTGACGTTTCGGCGGCGCGCCGCACAGTGCTGCGGATCATGCCGCTGGGCGACAGCATCACGTACGGCATCGGCAGCTCCACGGGCGACGGCTACCGGTACCACCTGCAGCGGGATCTCACGGCCGCGGGTGCCCGGTTCGACTTCGTCGGCTCCCAGAAGCGCGGGCGCCACGGGGACCTCGACAACGAGGGCCACGGCGGCAAGTCGACCCAGCAGATCGCCGCCCACCTCGACGGCTGGCTGACCACGTACCGGCCGAATGTGGTGCTGCTGCACACCGGCACCAACAACGTCGCCCGCGGGCACGAGCCGCGGGCGATCGCGGCGAAGCTGTCCGCCATGATCGACCAGATCCACGCCAAGGTGCCCGGCGCGCACATCTTCGTCGCCAGGATCATCGCCACCCGGGTGCCCGGGGAAGTGGCCGCGAACCGCGCCTACAACGCGCTCATCCCCGGCGTCGTCGCGGCCAAGGGGCCTCTGGTGCACCTGGTCGACCAGACCTCCGTGGGCGGGCTGAGCCTCAACGACGCCCACCATCCCAACGACTACGGCTACCGCAAGATCGCCTACAACTGGTACCGGGCCATGCGTGCCGTCCTGGCCCCGTACTGGCGGCCGCCGGTGGACAACCCGTACGCCGACACCAGGCACGTCAAACTGACCCACTGGAACCAGGCACGTCGGCGCAACGTGAGCGCCTACTGGAGCCGGATCCGGGCCGTCACGGAGGACGGCCGGCCCGCGTACGTCTGGATCAGGGACCGGAACCAGAAGCCCTGACCGGGCGCGCTCCCGGGAGGCGCACCCCTTCGGTGCGGGGACGAGCCTGTGGGCCTGGTGTGGAAGGGCTGACCGGGCGCACGAGTAGGGGCGCTGACCGGTCGTGGTGTGTCAGGGGCGGTCTGTGGCGTCCAGGTGGGTGAGGACCTGGGTGCTGGTCTCGGCGATGGCGGTGACCTGCTCGGTGGTGAGGTGGTCGAAGAACATGCGCCGTACGGCGTCGACGTGCCGGGGGGCGGCGGCGGTGATCGCCTGGCGGCCGGTGTCGGTGAGGACGACGTAGGCGCCGCGTCCGTCGTCGTGGCACTCGTCGCGGGCGACCAGCCCGCGCTTGTGCATGCGGGCGAGGTGGTGCGACAGCCGGCTCTGCTCCCAGCCGAGGATGCGCTGCAGTTCGTAGGGACGCAACCGGCCGTCGGCGGCGTCGGTGAGGTGGACCAGGACTTCGTAGTCCGGCAGCGACAGGCCCGAGTCGGTCTGCAGTTGCCGGTTCAGGGCGGCGGTGAGCCGGTTCTGCGCCTGCAGGTAGGCGCGCCAGGCGTGTTGTTGGTCGTCGGTGAGCCAGGCGGCGTCGCTCATGGCCCCATCCTAGCCAATTTCCATGACACGTCATCCTTGCGGAATCAATGACGCGTCATGTATGTTGGGCCGAGGTACATGACGCATCATCTTCTGATCGAGGGGAACCAGCCATGAGCACCCTGCTGAGCCCGAAGGTCGACATCCGGCCCGCCGACAAGCGCTACAAGACCGCCATCGACTGGCTGGACTCGAAGCACTCGTTCTCCTTCGGTCACCACCAGTACCGCAGCAACACCCACCACGGGTTGTTGCTGGTCAACAACGACGACATCGTGCATCCGGGGATGGGCTTCGAGACCCACCCGCACCGGGACATGGAGATCGTCACCTGGGTGCTGCAGGGCTCACTGGTGCATCAGGACTCCACCGGCCACAGTGGCGTGATCTACCCCGGTCTGGCGCAGCGGATGAGTGCCGGCACCGGCATCCTGCACTCGGAGAAGAACGACTCCTGGCGCCTCGGCGGCCGGCAGCACACCGACCCGGTGCACTTCGTGCAGATGTGGGTGGTGCCCGACGAGCGCGGCATCACGCCCGGCTACGAGCAGTTGGAGATCGACAACGAGCTGCTGGCCGGCGGCCTGGTCCCGGTCGCGTCCGGCATGGCCAAGCACGACGGCAACGCCGCCATCCGGATCAAGAACAAGCACGCCGCGCTCTACGCCGCCCGCATGGAGCCGGGCCAGAGCGTGCAACTGCCCGACGCGCCGTTCCTGCACCTGTTCGTGCCGCGCGGCGCCGTGACTCTGGAGGGCGCCGGCCCGCTGTCCACCGGCGACGCGGTCCGCTTCACCGCCACCGGCGGGCAGCGGATCACCGCGACCGAACCAGCCGAGGTTCTCGTCTGGGAGATGCACGCCACCCTAGGCTGACCACCACCGGCCCGCGACCGAGACATTGCCCTGCGGTCAGGCGCCGGGCGACGGTTCCGGCTGCGGTTCGCTGCCGGCGGTGTCGAGTGGTTGAAGGGCGGGTTTGGTGGTGAAGAAGGGCTCGAAGAGGCGGTCTTTGACCTCGGCGCTCATGCCGATGCCGTTGTCGCGGACGGTCAGCTGGGCGTAGCTGCCCGCCGGCAGCGGCTGGGTCGGGCCGCCCGCCAGTCCCGTGATGCCGGTTTCGATGTCGATGGTTCCCCCCCTCGGGCAGCGCGTCGCGGGCGTTGATGACGAGGTTGAGCAGGATCTGGTCGAGGCGGCCACGGTTGGCGCTCACCGGAACGGTGCCGGGGCAGGTGTGGCAGCTCAGCGTGATGTTGGGTCCGATGGTCCTGCTCAGCAGGCTGGTGGCGGCCGTGACGATGGCGTTCAGGTCGACGGTCTCCAACTGGCCGGCGTCCCCGCTTGGCGAACAGCAGCAACTGGCCGGTCAGGTCCCGGCCCCGATCGGCGGCGTCGCGGATCCGGGCCAGATCGTCCGCCACGTCGTCGCCGGTCTCGTCGGCGACGAACTCGGCGCAGTTGACGATGACGGCGAGCAGGTTGTTGAAGTCGTGGGCCACGCCGCCGGCGAGCTGGCCGAGGCTCTCCAGCCGGGCGGCCCGCGCGGCCTGTTCGTCGGCGATCCGCTGCTCGGCCTCGCGGTGCTTGCGGGCGGTGATGTCGCGCTCGGTCGCGGCGCCGCCGATGATCACCCCGTCAGCGTTGCGCAGCGGCCAGAGGATGGTCGAGACGAAGACCTTGCTGCCGTCCTTGCGAAGCCGTACCGCCTCGTCGACATGCAGTTGGCGGCCCTCCGCCATGCGGGCGAGCACGCTGGCGAGCACGCCCATGCGGTTGGGTAGCAGCAGCATCGCCACGGACCGGCCGATGACCTCGTCGGCGGTGTAGCCGTAGATGCGCTCGGCGCCGCTGTTCCAGGACGTGATGATGCCGTCGAGGGTGAGCGCCCAGGTGGCGTCGGCGGACTGTTCGACGATCGCGGCCAGCATCGATTTACGGCGGGCCGTGGCGGCGGCGGTACGGGTCGCACGCACAGCCAGCACCAGGGCGAGCAGCAGGCACACGATCCCGACCACGATCATCATCGTCAACGCCCGGTAGTTCGTCCTGCGGGCGGCGGCGGCGCTCGCGTCGACGCTGGCCTGTGCCTCACCGGCGAGCTGCTCGACCGCGGTGGCGGTCGTCTCGTACCAGTACAGTTCCTCACCGGCGACCAGTTCGTTGGCGGCCGCGATCCGGGCCGGTACGCCGGACCGGTACCCGGACACGATCCGGGCGTCGAGCTCCATGAAGCGGCGGAAGGCGTCCTCGGCGGTGGCCAGCTGCTGCCGTTGGACCGGGGACAGCGTGTCGGCGGCCAGCCGGTCCAGATCCTCGCGGAACGCTGCCGCCGTGGCCAGAAACCTCGCGCGCTGCCCCGTCGCGTCCGCCGTGGCGTCGGGCACCCCCCGGATCGTGTCGAAGGCGTACCCCGTCCGCCAGCCGTTGAGGTCGGCGATGCGGAACTTCGCCCTGAGCGCGTCACTTCGCAGCGCCGCGGACGCGGTGATCTGCTGGTCGGCCCTGCGTTGCTCAATGATGTTGACGACGGCAAAACCGATCATGACGAGCACCAACAGTGCGACGAGTCCGAAGGCGCCAGTGAGGCGACCAGCGACGCGAATCCCACGCCACTTCTTCATGTCTCGGTCTTCCTGCGGACGGGCCAACGCACTCCACCCTAGTAGTCCTTGGGTGTAAGGAACCATTTATCGCAGTTGGGCATACAACGACCGGGGTGAGGATCGTCGATCTCGACGGTTGAACGGTCGCGCTGAGGGGCAAACGAGATGGAAACCGGGAGACTTCTGGCCGAGGGTCTCGTGCTTGGGGAGAGGGATCATGCGACGCGACGAGTCACCCTTCCTGCTTTTCCCCGGGGCCGGATCGATCGGTCAGGCGGTCACCGCGGTCAGCGACTTCTACACCGCCATCACCGAGGTCGCCGTGCATGGCCGTTGGGATGTCGACCTGAGCGCGTCAGCGGTCGAGGTCCTGCGGAAATGCTTCGCCGACCAGCCGTCCGGGCTCATCGTGGACCTCCACGATCTCAGCGACCCGCAGGGCGCCAGCGCCCCGTTGTGGAGCACCGCCCGGTCCTGGGGCGAGCGGCGGCGCCCGCCCGTGCCGGTCGTGGTCTGCCTGCCGAGCGCCGCGCCGCTGGCCGCCGTCCTGCGCCGGCGCGGCGCCCGCTGGTTCCTGCCGATCTACGCCACCGTGCCGGAGGCCCGCGCGGCCTTGATCGCCTCCGCCGCCCACCCAGAGCGGCTCACCATACATCTGGCGCCCGATCCCGACGCGCTGGCCGAGGTCCCTGCGGTCATCGACTACGCCTGTGCCAGCTGGAATCTTCCGGAGCTGGTGCAGCCCGCCACCGCCGTGCTGGCCGAGCTGGTCGCCAACGCCATCGACCACGCGCGCTCCCGCATCGACGTGGCCGTCTCCCGCCGTCGAGCAGGGCTGCACCTGACCGTGCACGACCGCAGTCCTGACATCCCGCCCGCACCCAGGTACGTGGCCGGAGACCCGGGCGACCCGGCCCGTCAGGGGCTGGGCCTGGGACTGGTGCACAGCCTGGCCGACGCGTGGGGCGCGCTGCCCACCCGGACCGGCAAGCTGGTCTGGGCGACCGTCAGCACGCCGCCCGCGACAGGCAAGACCGCCACGGCGGAACCGTCCATCGAATAGGGCCGCTGCGACGCCCAACGCGAAGCGCTCCGGCCAATCAGCTCTCTTGGGAGGCTGAGAAGCTCGATCGAAAGAGCTCGAACTCGCCGAACCTCTGCTCTCGCATGAGCTCGACCTGCTGGTTTAGCTGTGTGATCGAATCGTCGATGTCCGCCAAGGTGGAAATATATGCCATCTGATCCTGTGGATCCGGAACCGGGACTGACACGGATCCGATCTTTGAGAGGCTCAAGGAGACGTTCGCCGACCCCTTCATCAGCGGCACGAGGATCTCGTCCTTGTGTGCTTCAAGATAGTAGTAAAGGAACCGCGGGTGTACCTTGCCTGGATCTTTCACTTGCAGGATCGCCACGATTGTGGCGGCCGAAAATTTTCCTGAAGGAACGTAGGTCAATCGCTTGATGCTGGCGTGCCCATGGCCAGTCGATGAGACGAGGGGAATGCAGATGGACTCGCCTTCAGCGTGATATGAATCAGCGAACTTGGGTTCCTCCGAAGTCGTGACAAGGCGATATTCTCCGCCCGGGACGGCCTTGCTTGCCGGAAGCTGTCCCTTGCTGATGTTGCAGAGATCCTTCAACGACGCCGTTGGGAACCGCTGATCAACCTCTTGCGAGCGGAGGTAAAGCTGTGGCCACAGCTCCAATCCCCGCTTCCGAATGGCGCTCAGCTCCACCCACCCATGCTTACCCGGAGCGGGCGAGTAATCGGCGCTGCTTCGCCTTGACCATTGGGTGTGAAGATCCGGAAGGTCGGACTCAGCAATAGGCAACCGAGCCGCGTTCTGGGTGAAGCCATCCTCTTCAACCTGATACATCCAAACCCGTTCGGTTGAGCCGCCCTTTCGGAAAACGAGGATCGCCGTGGCAACACTCGCATATGGCTTGAACGTCGAATGGGGCAAAGCGATTACCGCCTCCAGAACATTGTTTTCGATGAGGCGTTGGCGCAGAGAGGTAGGGATGGGGTGATTTCCGAGAAGTATGCCCTGAGGGACGATCACAACGGCTCGTCCACCGGGGGTGAGAACATCCTCGAACAGCTGAAGAAAGAGCTGCTCCGTCTTCTTGGTGGAGAATCGAAATTCGTCAGAAATCTCTGACGACTCGACCGACCCACTGAACGGCGGGTTGGCCAGAACAACCTGAGCGCGCGCAGCGTGAGAAAAGGACTTCCCAAGCGCGTCGGCGTAGTTCACTTGCGGAGTTTCAATTCCATGGAGAACCATGTTCATAGCCGCGATACGGACCATGGAGGGGTCGAAGTCGTATCCTGCCAGACTAGCCGTGCGCAACCACTCCCATTGGCTTTCGGTTAGGCGGTCGCCGACCAGGCCATGGATGGCACCGTCTTCGTCGGTCGTCAGGAACTCAGCAGATGTGCCCTGGGCGATCAGATTTTGGTATGCGGCGATCAGGAACCCGCCGGTACCGCAGGCAGGGTCGAGCACCCGCTGACCGAACCGCAGGTCGGCCAGCTCGACCATCGCACGGATGATGTGCCGCGGTGTTCTGAACTGGCCTATTTGACCCGCTACAGAGAGCCGACTCAACATGTACTCATAGATATCTCCTTGCGTATCGATGTTTTGATCCGCGATCGCAAGGTCGTCAATGATATTTACTGCCTCGACCAGTAGGCTTGGCTTCTGGATGAGGAAGGTCGCATCCTCGAGGTACTGAGTAAACGCATGGTTCTCGGGAGCGAGACCCTTCATCCAGCGAAATACACGGCCCTGCACGTGGGGGACCATCTCGTCGCCCGGCAAGTTCCGCCAGTAGGACCACCGGCAGTCCTGGGCGTCTTCGGCGGCGTATAGAGACACGTACTTTTGGCCGCGAGCCCTCGCGCTCTGGGCGGCAGCGTTGTCCTTGTCCTCGAGTCGCTTCAAGAAGATCAGATAGTTCATTTGATCAATCGCCATCAGCGGATTGGCCAGACCGCCGGACCAGAACTTGTTCCAGAGGGCATCAATCTTCTTGCGGAGGTCAGATCGGAGCACAGTTACATCCCAAACATCGAATTGAGGGCCAGCAATTCTTCAAGGTCGTTAGGCGAGAGCTTCTGTTCAACATCCCCGCCCAACCTGCTGAAGGGCACTTCATAGAGATCTTGGCGTTCTACGCGTCCCACCTGTATTAGCCTGCGCGCGAAGAGGCGAACAAAGAGGATCTGGTCTGCTGTCAGATTTCGACTGTGGGTCAACGCCGCCACAGCATCGTTGATGGCTTCTTCACGTGACGGAAGCTTCTCGACCTTCAACGCATGACGGAGGAGCGTAGTGAAGGAGCCATGTGGCGCCGAATAGGTGCGTCGTAGGGTTGACTCCGTAATGTAAAGCTCGGGTTCGTCTAGCACCGCCTCAATGGACATTAGGTCTTGGTCTGTCAGCTGCTGTCCGGTGGCGAGGCGCAACATAGCCGGATGAGTCTGTGCCAGCATCCGGACACGATCCTCGACCTCGCGCCGGTAATCGTCCAGATCAAATTCGCGCGATTCCGGCCCGACAACGATCCAGTCACGCTGCTCGAACACGTCGTCGAGGTCCAGGGTGATGAGATGTTGCGGCTCGGGTTCTCGCAGGCGCATGAACCGTTCGAACCGGCTGCGGAGAGTCCAAACCTCGTCTGGCGTACGTGGGGGCGAAATGCGTTCCCTGTGCACATCGATCAGGAACGCCTTCTCCCGCTCCAGGTCTGGGTGATCGACAGGTAGATGCCGAAGGTCGTCCAGCATCTTCTCTTGCGCCCGCTCGATCTTGTCGTCATCCTCATCGAGGATGGCAACGATCGCGGACAGGCAGTGATTCGAGTATGTCTCACGTGCGACGTCGACACGCGGAAGGAAGCGCATTAGAGGGGCGAACTCTAATTTGAGGGTCTGAAGCTTCTGTGGCGTCAGTTGAAGCCAGTAGTTTTCACGAGCGACCTGCTCGATCAGTTCGCCTTCCGCCCGAACGAGCGGGCTCTCCATCGGCAGGCTGTCGACCATGCCGCGGAGCTCAGAAATCAATGTTTCTTCTAGATCTGGGCGGCCGACCTGCCGGGCTCCTACAACAGCTTGTAGGAGCAATCTGAACTTGCGTACTGCGACCGGAGTGGAAGCGGATGGCTCCACGCCCTCCGGGTCTAGCTGGAATCGGTTGAAGTTGTCCCAGAAGTCCAAGATCCGAAATACCTTCTTTGCGTCGGCGGGGCACCACTCCTTAGCATTGGTTTCGCTAACCACCCGAGTTCCTCGGCCGATCATCTGCCAAAACTTGATTCGTGAGAACACGGGTTTCAGGAAGCCGAGATTCACAACCGTGGGAACGTCAACGCCAGTGTCGAGCATGTCGACCGAAATTGCTATCCGGGGGAACGGGTCACGCTTGAAGCGCCTGATGAGAGATTCGGTGTCCTCCATATGAGAGTCGATAACCTCGGCTAGGCCGATGTGCTGAGGATACATTTCGTTGAAGATCTCAAGGAGCCGAACGGCGTGCTTGTGGCTAATCGCAAAGATGATGCTCTTTCCCGGCAGGCTTCCAGACGGGTCGGCAAGAGCGTTGTCAAAGAATTCACGCACGATGAGTCGAGTGGTCTCGCGGTTGGTGACTCGACGCTCTAGCTGAGTGCCCTCGAAGTTGAGGTCATCCGGGTCGATCCCCTCTTCCTCCAGCTGCGCTTTGACCTGCGGTGGCAACTCGGAGCCGTGAATTCCCTCGATCTGGATCTGGGTGCGAGCGTGGTAGGCCTCGTATGGGACGAGGTTCTTGTCTTCAACGGCCTGTTCGAGGTCGTAGGCGAACGTCGGGAGACGATCTTGGCATCCGAAGAAATCGAAGGTATTCCGGTCGATAAAGTCGGCAGGTGTGGCAGTAAGCCCTACTAGATATGCGTCAAAGTAGGTGAGTACTGACTTCCACTTGTGGTAAATGGATCTATGGCATTCGTCGATCACAATTATGTCGAATGCGCCCGCCGTGAATTCTTGGTAGAAGTCTTGCATGGTTTGTAGTGTTGCGACATAGATTCGCTTGCTGTTGTCGTACGTTGACGTTCGAATCTGCTCGGCCGGCTCACCGGGTAGGAACTCTCGAAATGCGTCCAGTGCCTGAGTTGCGAGTGTGTTGCGATCCACTACGAAGAGAACTCGTTGTGCCCATCTGGCCCGGATAACCGTGTCCACAAATGCGGCCGCCGTACGGGTCTTTCCCGTCCCGGTCGCCATCACCCAGAGGAGGCGTCGCTTGCCCTCGTCCAAAGTCTCGTGGGCCCGACGTAGTGCTTCTAGCTGGTACGGCCGGTTGACGATCTTCGAGTTGATTTCGACAGCGGCGAGCCTGGAACGATTCTCGCGTTGAAACAGCCGGCGGGCGATGTCCTCGGGGGAGAAGAAGGCGCCGACTTGCCTAGCGTCACCGATTCCGTCGCTGTACAGGATTCGATAGCCGTTCGCAAGGAAGATGACAGGCCTAAGCCCCTGCTGCTGTTCGATTGCATCGGCGTAAAGACGTGCCTGCTCTTTGCCAACGATCGGATCGCGAGAGCTTCGCTTCGCCTCGACAATTCCTACCACTCTGCCGTCTTCGCCGCGCAATGCATAGTCCACGAATCCCTGGCCCGCGGATCCGCGCGATTCAACGCGGTATTCGGCTTCGAGATCTTCCCCCGTGGCGTTCCATCCGGCACTCGCCAGCTGGTTGTCGATAAGTTGTGCTCTGGTGGCAGCTTCGTTCGGTCCGGCCGGGCTCATCAGTCAAGGTCTCCATCCAGACGCTGGCATCCGTGGCAGGTAGAGAAACCTAAGTGTGAGAGATGGGAAATCTTATCGTACTGTGCACTTACGTGACGTTTCGGACGGGATCTCCTGGCGACGATCGGGAAGCTTCCTCACATTACCGCGCAGGTCTGCACACCTATCGTTTCACCGTTCGTTCCCTCGACGCCGCTCGGGCAGTGCAATAGCCACCGGTGAAGGTTGCGTCGATTTGGGCGGTGCTGCTCGCCGGTGCTGACGTGAATCATCCGCGAGCACATCGCACGGTTCGGTCTCGGCCCAGGCGATCGGCTGTTCGTGGCGGAAGGGTCACCGCGCTGAGGTAACCGATGCGATGGGCGCCCTTCCGGTCGAAACGCTCGAGCAGAAGCACGGGGTTGCCCTCGACGCCGACCAGCTGCCTCTTCGGTACCGGGATTCCGGCGGCCTCGGCCAGGTCAAGAGCAGTCTTCTCCCATGCGATGACACTCCAGTCGTCGGCATGGTGCGGAAATTTTGCGATCATGAGCCGGTGGCCCCCCGGACCGAGGCAGGGCGGGAAGGGCGATGAGCTTCGGTACATCGGGTGCCGGATGCTGGAATTCGCCCTCGGTATCGGTCTTGAAACGCAGCGCGCCCTGCCGGGTCTCGTCGCTATGTGAGTGGCGGCGGAGGGGCTGCCGGGGTTCCGGCCGCGGCTGGTCTGGTGGCTGCAGGCGGCGCTGGAACCGTCGAGGACTTCCATGATCGCTGCTGTCTGTTCGGCTGCGAGTCGCCGTCCGCGTTCACCGTCCACGGTGGTGATCCCGAAGTCAAACTCCAGGTCTCGCCGGGCGCTCATGCTTCACCCGAGCGCAGCCCGGGCCGATGCGGAATGGGAGTCATCCGAGAGCGTGCCGAGGATCTTGCGCCGACCTGCTCCCCTGATCAGTGATCGGGGGACTGGCTCTATTGCGGTGCCCCCGGCAGGATTCGAACCTGCGCTTTCGCCTCCGGAGGGCGACGCTCTATCCCCTGAGCTACGGGGGCTCAGTGCAGACAGCCTAGCAAAGCTGATGACCAAGCCGCGACGAGGGGGCTCCGTGCCCGTTTGGGCCAGCCAGCCGGTTTGACACCCACCGGTCGGAAAGCCATAGTCTTCGATACGTTCGGCGATGCATGGCGTTGTCGACCGTGACACGGGGGTTATGGCGGTCTGCACGCGCACGTCCTGTATGTGCGGTGGGCGGAGCCGTGCCCTCTTCGCTGATGTTCCGCGAGGGGAGAAACCATGAAGGTTGGACTGAGGACCCGCGTCGGCGCGGGCGTCGCCGCGCTGGTCGGCATCGGGTCCGTGCTGGTCGGCGCGGCCCCGGCGATGGCACACGGGAGTTGCCAGTACGTACCGGACTACGACCGCCGGATCGGCTGGGGCTGCGTCCTGGACGGGCACGTTCAGGCGTACGTGCACGACGACGCGGCGGACAACAAGGGCCTGCGTATCCACCTGTGGACGTCGACGCCCGGCACGAAGTACGTGGTGGGCGACGGCAACGGCAGCCAGCGCGGCGACGGTTGGAAGACCGTCTCCGGCGAGCGCATCACCTACTACAAGGTCTGTGCCGGCGTGGACGGTGTTGACTCGATCTGCAGCCCACGGGTCGCCGCCTGACAGGTGAGTGACGGGGCGGGCGGGTGTGCTTACCGCCCGCCCCGTCTCATGCCTGCTGAAGTTGCGCGAGCATCTGGTTGATCAACGCCAGCTCCGACTGCTGGCCGCTCACCATCGTCTTGGCGAGCCAGACGACGTCCTCGTCGTCCGAGGAGTCGATGATCGCCTGCGCCATGTGGACCCCGCCCAGGTGGTGGTCGCGCATGCGGGTCAGGTACTGGATGTCCAGGTCCTTGCCCGTGGCCTTGCGCAGCTCGGCCATCTGTTCCGGGGTGGCCATGCCCGGCATGAGGTTGTTGACCACCGAGCCCGCCGAGTCCGGCATCCACGCCATCGGCGGCTGGGAGCTGGTCGGGCTGAGCCCCCAGTCCCGCAGCCACGCCTGCATGTACCCGATCTGCTGATGCTGGGTCAGCGCGATGTCGCCCGCCAGGGTGACGATCTGCGGGTTGGTCGAGTTCGCGTGGGCGATCATCGACATCTCGACCGCCTGGGCGTGGTGGGTGCTCATGTCACGCAGGAAGCCGGCCTCGACCGAGTCGTCGGCGGGCGTACGCAAATGGGGGATGAGCAGGCCCAAGGTCGCGCCGACCACCAGGCCGAGGACGAGCGTCGCGGCGATCCAGCCGACTCCCCAGCGGCGCCGGGTGGGCCGCTGGGGCTCGTCGCCGGACGAGGCGGCCGGGGCCGCCGCGTCCGGGTCGGTGTCGGTGTCCATTACTTGTTCATACTCGTTCCGTTGGGGGCGGCGGTCACCGGGCCGGTGGCGGTGTTGCCGCCGGAGCAGGCCGCGCCGGGCTCCTTGGTGGCGTTGATCCGCAGGGCCTTGATGAACTCGTCGATCCGCGAGTCGTCCGCGCTGTCGACCTTGAGCTGGTAGCCCCACGCCTGCAGCGCCACGTTCTTGTCGAGGTTCGCGACCGGGCTGAGCATCAGGTAGTCCTTGCCCTCGACCTTGTCGGAGAGCGCCTTGACCTGGTCGGCGGGCAGGCCCTGCTTGTACGTCACCCAGACGGCGCCGTGCTCCAGGCTGTGCACCGCGTGCTCGTTGGCGATCGGCTCGGTGTACACGTCGCCCATGCAGTTCTGCCACACCGAGTTGTGCGCGCCGCCCACGGGCGGGTTGGTGACGTACGTCAGCGGGCCCCCCTTGTGTTCCTGGGAGTCGATCTGCGGGTTCTTCTGGGCGCGGTAGTTGACGATGCCCTTGATGTCGGCGGCCTTGTCCTCCCACGACTTGCCGCCCTGCACCGCCGCGTAGGCCCCGAACCCGATGATGCCGACGGCGACCAGCACGACGGCGGCGACGACCGCGATGGGGCCCCAACTGCGACCGCCGCTGACCTTGACCGGCGTGACCGGCTTGCGGCCCTTGCCCTTGGCGCCCGGCTTACCGCCGCCGGGCTTGCCGCCGCCCGCCTTGGCGGCCGGCTTGGCGCCGCCCGCCGGGGGCTTGCCCTGGCCGGACGTCTTGTCGACCTTGACCGTGGACGGGTTCCGCTCGGGACCCGGGCTGCTGATGCTCATCGTGCCTCATCAATGTGTTCGAAAATTGAGGGCCGGGCCCGTGAGCAGGGCACCGGGACGCCGCCGAACGCCAAAGTCTACCCGGATAGCATGACTCGGTGACTCCCGCCGACCTTGCCACCACCGTTCTCGACGCCGCCCGGGCCGTGTTCGCCGCTCGCGGCCTCGACGCGAGCGTGCTGCCCGCCTCGACGACCGTCGAGCGGCCCCGCAACCCCGAGCACGGAGACTACGCCTCGACGCTGGCCATGCAGCTCGGCAAGCGGGCCGGCGTCGTGCCCCGCGAGCTGGCCGCCGCGCTCGCCGAGGAGCTGGGCCGCCGCGCCGGGATCAAGAGCGTGGAGATCGCCGGGCCCGGCTTCCTGAACATCCGCCTGGACGCCGCCGCGGCGGGCCAGCTGGCCCGCGACATCGTGCTGGCGGGCGCGGAGTACGGCCACACCGCCCGCCTCACCGGCCAGCGGATCAACCTGGAGTTCGTCTCCGCGAACCCCACGGGCCCCGTGCACATCGGTGGTGTCCGGTGGGCGGCGGTCGGCGACGCGCTGGCCCGGCTGCTGAGTGCCTCCGGCGCCGACGTCGGCACGGAGTACTACTTCAACGACGCCGGGTCCCAGATCGACCGGTTCGCCAAGTCCCTGTACGCCAGCGCCAAGGGCGAGCCGGTGCCGCAGGACGGGTACGGCGGCGAGTACATCGCGGAGATCGCGGCGGCGGTGCTGGTGGCGGTGCCGGACGCGCTGCTGCGGCCCGAGCCGGAGGCGCTGGAGGTGTTCCGGGTCGAGGGCGTGCAGCTGATGTTCGCCGAGATCAAGGCGTCGCTGGCGCAGTTCGGGGTGCACTTCGACACGTACTTCAACGAGAAGGACCTGCACGACCGGGGCGAACTGGACGAGGCCCTGGCGCGGCTGCGTGAGCAGGGCCACATCTTCGAGTCGGACGGGGCCACCTGGCTGCGCACCACCGACTTCGGCGACGACAAGGACCGGGTGCTGCGCAAGTCGGACGGCGACTGGACGTACTTCGCCGCGGACTGCGCCTACTACCTGGACAAGCGCAAGCGCGGCTTCGACCGGGTCGTGATCATGCTGGGGGCGGATCACCACGGTTACATCGGCCGGATGAAGGCCATGGCCGCCTGCTTCGGCGACGACCCGGCGACCAACCTGGAGATCCTCATCGGCCAGATGGTCAACCTGGTTCGCGACGGGGAACCGCTGCGGATGAGCAAGCGGGCCGGCACGGTGGTCACCCTGGAGGATTTCGTGGATGCCCTCGGCGTCGACGCGGCCCGGTACGCGCTGGCCCGGTACTCCTCCGACTCCTCGATCGACATCGACATCGACCTGTGGACCAGGGCCACCCGCGACAACCCGGTCTACTACGTCCAGTACGTGGCCGCCCGCACCGCCGCGGTGGCCCGCAACGCCGCCGAGGTCGGACTGACCCGCGGCGAGCCGGACGCCTTCCAGCCGGGCCTGCTCAGCCACGAGAAGGAGAACGACCTGCTCAAGGCGCTGGGGGAGTATCCGGCCGTGGTGGCCAGCGCGGCCGAGCTGCGCGAGCCGCACCGGGTCGCTCGTTACCTGGAAGAGGTCGCGGGGGCGTACCACCGGTTCTACGACAAGTGCCGGGTGCTGCCCATGGGCGACGAGCCGGTCACGGACCTGCAGCGCGCCCGGCTGTGGCTCAACGACGCCACCCGTACGGTGATCGCGAACGGGTTGGGCCTGCTCGGCGTCTCCGCGCCGGAAAGGATGTGACCCGTGAGGGCTCATGAGGCGGGTGCGCTGCACGGTGACCTGGGCAGCCGGGGGCCGGCGTGGCTGCGTACCCCGGAGGACGTCAACGCCCTGGTGCCGCAGCTGTGGCCGCGGACCGTGACCCGCGCGGACGACGGGGCCCTGACCATCGGCGGGCGCAGCGTGCGCGAGCTGGCCACGGAGTACGGCACCCCGGCCTACCTGCTGGACGAGGCGGACCTGCGGGCCCGCTGCCGGGACTTCGCGGCGGCCTTCGCCGGGGCGGACGTCTACTACGCGGGCAAGTCGTTCCTGTGCAAGGCGGTCGTGCGGATCGTCGCCGAGGAGGGCCTGTTCCTCGACGTGTGCACGGGCGGGGAGCTGGCCGTCGCGCTGGCCGCCGGGTTTCCGCCGGAGCGGATGGGCTTCCACGGCAACAACAAGTCCACCGCGGAGCTGACCCGGGCGCTGGACGCGGGCGTGGGCCGGATCATCCTCGACTCGTTCCACGAGATCGACCGGCTGACCGCGCTGGCCCGCGAGCGCGGGGTCCGGCCCGCGGTGCTGATCCGGGTCACGGTCGGGGTGGAGGCGCACACCCACGAGTTCATCGCGACCGCGCACGAGGACCAGAAGTTCGGCTTCTCGCTGGCCGGTGGGGCCGCGTTCGAGGCGGCCGTGCGGGTGCTGGACGACGACGTGCTGGACCTGCGCGGGCTGCACTCGCACATCGGCTCGCAGATCTTCGACACGTCCGGGTTCGAGGTCGCGGCGCGGCGGGTGCTGGAGCTGCAGGCGCAGATCCGCGACGCGCGCGGGGTCGAGCTGGTGGAGCTGGACCTGGGCGGGGGCTTCGGCATCGCGTACACCACGCAGGACGACCCGTCGCCCGCGCCGGACCTGGCGAAGCGGATCAACAAGATCGTCGAGTCGGAGTGCGAGCTGGCCGGGCTGCGCGTGCCGAAGCTGTCCGTCGAGCCGGGCCGGGCCATCGTGGGCCCGGCCGTCTTCACCCTGTACGAGGTCGGCACGGTCAAGGACGTCGACGGCATCCGCACGTACGTGAGCGTCGACGGCGGGATGAGCGACAACATCCGTACGGCGCTGTACGACGCGTCGTACTCCGCGACGGTGGCCGGGCGCGTGTCGGCGGCCGAACCGTTGCTGGCCCGCGTCGTGGGAAAGCATTGTGAAAGCGGGGACATCCTCGTGAAGGATGAATTCCTGCCCGCCGACGTGCAGCCCGGAGATCTTCTCGCGGTACCCGGCACCGGGGCGTACTGCCGGAGCATGGCCAGCAACTACAACCACGTGCCCCGGCCCCCGGTGATCGCGGTGCGCGACGGGGAGTCGCGGGTGATCGTCCGGCGAGAGACCGAGGCCGACCTGCTGAGTCTGGATGTGGGATGAGTTCTGAGCCAACCCGCGGAAAACCCGTGCGACTGGCGCTGCTGGGGTGCGGCACGGTCGGCGCCGAGGTGGTCCGGCTGCTGCACGAGCAGGCCGGCGACCTGACGGCACGGATCGGGGCGCCGCTGGAACTGGTCGGCATCGCGGTCCGCCGTCCGGGCCGCCAGCGCGGCGACCTGCCGGTCGACCGGGCCCTGTTCACCACGGACGCGCTGGGCCTGATCAAGCGCGACGACGTGGACGTGGTGATCGAGGTCGTGGGCGGCATCGAGCCCGCCCGTACCTGGATCGTCGAGGCGCTGCGCGCCGGCAAGAGCGTGATCACGGCGAACAAGGCGCTGCTGGCGGAGGACGGCGGCACCCTGCACGACGCGGCGGCCGACGGCGGCGCGGACCTGTACTACGAAGCGTCCGTGGCGGGCGCGATCCCGCTGCTGCGCCCGCTGCGCGAGTCGCTGCACGGCGACCGGATCACCCGGGTCACCGGCATCGTCAACGGCACCACCAACTACATCCTGTCGTCCATGGACACCACCGGCGCGGGCTTCACGGAGGCCCTGGAGGAGGCCACCGAGCTCGGGTACGCCGAGGCCGACCCCACCGCCGACGTGGAGGGTTTCGACGCCGCCGCGAAGGCCGCCATCCTCGCCTCCCTGGCGTTCCACAGCCGGGTCACCGCGGCCGACGTGTTCCGCGAGGGCATGACCGGGGTGACCGCGGGCGACGTGGCCAGCGCCAAGGAGATGGGCTGCACGATCAAGCTGCTCTGCCTGGCCGAACGCGGCCCGGACTCGCGCGGCGCCGAGTCGGTCAGCGTGCGGGTGCACCCGGCGATGATCCCGCGCAGCCATCCCCTGGCCAGCGTGGGCGACGCGTTCAACGCGGTGTTCGTCGAGGCCGAGGCCGCCGGGCAGCTGATGTTCTACGGCCGCGGCGCCGGGGGTACGCCGACCGCCAGCGCCGTGCTGGGCGACGTGGTCGCGGCCGCCCGCAACCGCCTCGCGGGCACCCGCGCGCCGAGCGAGAGCGTCTACGCCCACCTGCCGATCCGGCCCATCGGCGAGGCGGTCACCCGCTACCACATCAGCCTCGACGTGGCCGACCGCCAGGGCGTACTGGCGACCGTGGCCGGGGTGTTCGCCAAGCACGAGGTCTCCATCGCCACGGTGCGCCAGTCCGGCCGCGAAGCCGACGCCACCCTGGTGATCGTCACGCACGGCGCCCCGGACTCGCACCTGGCCGCCACGGTCGCGGAACTGGAGCAGCTCGACATCGTTAGGTCGATCGCGAGCGTGCTGCGCGTGGAGGGCGGCGCCTGATCCCGGCAGGTGGTCACGGGCCGTCCCACAATCGGTGAATACGGCATCATCGAACCGTCGCAGTTGCAGGTGAAGGGGTACGAGATGAGCTGGCGGGGACTGATCGAGGCGTACCGCGACCGGCTGCCGGTCACCGATGCCACGCCGGTCGTCACGCTGCACGAGGGAAACACCCCGCTCGTGCCCGCCCCGGTGCTGTCCCGGCGCGTCGGTGCCGAGGTGTACCTGAAGGTCGAGGGCGCCAACCCGACCGGGTCCTTCAAGGACCGTGGCATGACGATGGCCGTCTCCAAGGCGGTCGAGGACGGCTCCAAGGCGATCATCTGCGCGTCCACGGGCAACACCAGCGCGTCCGCCGCCGCGTACGCCGCGCGGGCCGGGCTGACCTGCGCGGTGCTCGTGCCGCAGGGCAAGATCGCGCTGGGCAAGCTGGCCCAGGCGCTGGTGCACGGCGCCAAGCTGTTGCAGGTGGACGGCAACTTCGACGACTGCCTCGCGCTGGCCTCCAAGCTGTCCCAGGACTACCCGGTCTCCCTGGTCAACTCGGTGAACATCTTCCGCCTGCACGGGCAGAAGACGGCCGCGTTCGAGATCGTCGAGGCGCTCGGCGACGCCCCGGACGTCCACTGCCTGCCGGTGGGCAACGCGGGCAACATCTCCGCGTACTGGATGGGCTACCAGGAGGACCACGACGCCGGCAACGCCAAGCGACTGCCGAAGATGTACGGCTTCCAGGCCTCCGGCGCCGCCCCGATCGTCAACGGCCAGGTGGTGCCGGAGCCGTCCACCATCGCCACCGCGATCCGGATCGGCAACCCGGCGAGCTGGAC
Source organism: Krasilnikovia cinnamomea (assembly GCF_004217545.1). Taxonomy (NCBI): domain Bacteria; kingdom Bacillati; phylum Actinomycetota; class Actinomycetes; order Micromonosporales; family Micromonosporaceae; genus Krasilnikovia; species Krasilnikovia cinnamomea. The sequence goes on along the minus strand of NZ_SHKY01000001.1, from coordinate 1,915,915 downwards.
GAAGGCGCTGGACGCCCGGGACACCTCCGGTGGCCTGATCGAGGCCGTCACCGACCGGGAGATCCTCAACGCGTACCGGTTGCTGGCCCGCGAGGTCGGGGTGTTCGTGGAGCTGGCCAGCGCGGCCAGCGTGGCGGGGCTGCTGCAGCAGGGCGAGGCGGGCCGGGTGCCGGCCGGCGCCACGGTGGTCTGCACGGTCACCGGCCACGGCCTCAAGGATCCGGAGTGGGCGATCAGCACCGCCCCCAAGCCCACCACGATCGGCAACGACGTGGTGCTCGCCGCCCGCGCCCTCGACCTGGCCTGAACCCCCCGGGGCAGGGGCAGACCCGCCGAACGGGTCGGGCAGACTGTGAGGTCTGGTCGACCTTTTCGGGGGAAACATGTCCGTGCTGACCCGGTTCAGCCTCGCCAACCGTGTGCTCGTGGCGCTGATCGCGCTCGTGGTCACCGGCTTCGGCATCTACGCCATCCCATCGCTCAAGCAGCAACTGCTGCCCTCGCTGGAGTTCCCGGGCGCGTTCATCGGCGCCACCCTGCCCGGCGCCAGCCCGGAAATCATCGAGGAGCAGATCACCCGGCCCATCGAGGACGCCGTCAAGGGCGCCGACGGGCTGGAGAGTCTCACCTCCACCACCCGCGAGGGCTCGGCCACCATCCAGGTGATGTTCGCGTTCGGCACCGATCTGGACAATGCGATCAACCAGCTCACCACGTCGGTGAACCGGATCCAGCCGACCCTGCCGGCCGGGGTCACCCCGACAATCTTCGCGGGCAGCACGGACGACATTCCCGCGATCGTGCTGGCCGCCTCGGGCGGGACGAACCAGGCCGAGCTGGCCGACCGGCTCGACAAGGACGTGGTCCCGGAGCTCAGCGCCATCGAGGGCGTCCGCGCGGTGAGTGTCACCGGCGCGCGCCAGCAGCAGGTCGTCATCACCCCCAACCAGGCCAAGATGGTCGCGGCCGGGGTCAACCCCGCGTCGCTGGCCACGATCCTGCAGGCCAACGGGGTCTCGGTGCCCGCCGGTGCGGTTACGGACGGCAGCCGCTCGCTGAGCGTGCAGGTCGGCACGCCGATCACGTCGGTGCAGCAGCTGCGCGACATCTATCTGACCGGCAGCCGGGGTCCGGTCAAGCTGGGCGACGTCGCCACGGTCGAGAGCAAGCTGGCCACGGCCACCTCGTACACCCGTACCGAGGGGGTCGACAGCCTCGGCATCGAGGTCACCGCGGCGCCGGACGGCAACCCCGTACTGATCTCCGACCAGGTCCGGGCCAAGCTGCCGGAGCTGGAGAAGAACTCCGGGGCCACCCTCACGGTCATCAGCGACCAGGCGCCGTTCGTCGAGAAGTCCATCAAGAGCCTCACCACCGAGGGCATGCTCGGCCTGCTCATGGCGGTCATCGTCATCCTGGTCTTCCTGATGTCGGTGCGCTCCACGCTGGTCACCGCGGTCTCCATCCCGCTGTCGGTGCTCGTGGCGCTGATCGCGCTGTGGGTCGGCGACTACTCGCTCAACCTGCTGACGCTCGGCGCGCTCACCATCGCGGTGGGCCGGGTCGTCGACGACTCGATCGTCGTGCTGGAGAACATCAAACGACATCTCGGGTACGGCGAGGAGAAGGTGCACGCCATCACGGCGGCGGTGAAGGAGGTCGCCGGTGCGGTGACCGCCTCCACGCTGACCACGGTGGCGGTGTTCGCGCCGATCGCCCTGGTCGGCGGGTTCGTGGGGCAGCTGTTCGCGCCGTTCGCCATCACGGTCACCGTCGCGCTGCTGGCGTCGCTGCTGGTGTCGCTGACCATCGTCCCGGTGCTGGCGTACTGGTTCCTGCGTCCGGCCGGGGGCGGCAACGAGGCCCCCGAGGTGCGGGCGGCCGCCGAGGCGAAGGAGCGGCGCAGCCCGCTGCAGCGCACGTACCTGCCGGTGATCCACTTCGCCACCCACCGGCGGTGGACGACCGTGCTCATCGGTGTGCTGATCCTGGTGGGCACGCTGGGTCTGGGCTCGAAGCTGGAGACCAACTTCATCGACCAGTCCGGCCAGGACACGATCATGATCAACCAGCAACTGCCTGCGGGCACCAGCCTGGCCGCCACCGACGCGGCGGCCCGGCAGGTCGAGGCGGTGCTGAAGGACAACTCCGACGTCGACACGTACCAGGTGACGGTCGGCAACGGGACGTTCAACCCGTTCGCGGGGGCGGCCGACGCCAGCGGCGCGAACTTCATCGTGCACCTCGAACCGGACGCCGACGCGGAGGTCGTCTCCGAACAACTGCGGGACAGGTTCGACGGCATGAGCGGCCTCGGTGAGGTGACCGTCGGCGGCGACAACGGCTCGGGCTTCAACGCCGACCAGCTCTCGGTCATCGTCAAGGCCAGCGACCCGACCGTCCTGAACACCGCCACCGAGCAGGTGCGCCAGGCCATGGCCGCGACTCCGGGCGTCACGGACGTCGGCACCAACCTCGCCGCCAACGTGCCGCGGCTCGACGTCACGGTCGACCGGGCGGCCGCCGCCCGGGCCGGGCTCACCGAGGCGGGCATCGCCCGCACCGTGGCCGGTGCGTTCCGCCCGGCGCCCGCCGGGCAGATCACCGTCGACAGCGAGTCGCAGAACGTCGTGATCTCCCTGGGCACGCCGCCCGCGAACGCGGACGCGCTGCGCAAGCTGCCACTGCCCACCGCGACGGGCGTCGTCACGCTCGACCAGGTCGCCGACGTCACCGAGGCCTCCGGCCCCGAAGAGGTCACCCGCATCGACGGCAACCGCAGCGCCACGGTCACCGGCACCGCCACCGGCTCCGACGTCGGCGCGACCACCCGGGAGCTGACCCAGAAGCTGGACGCGCTGACCCTGCCGGCCGGTGCGTCGAAGGAGATCGGGGGCGTCAGCGAGCAGCAGAAGGAGGCGTTCGCCGACCTCGGTCTCGCCGTACTGGCGGCCATCGCGATCGTCTTCATCATCATGGTGGCGACGCTGCGCAGCCTGGTGCAGCCGCTGGTGCTGCTCGTGTCGATCCCGTTCGCCGCGACCGGCGCGATCATCCTGCTGCTGCTCACCGGTACGCCGCTCGGCGTGCCCGCCCTGATCGGCGTGCTGATGCTGGTGGGCATCGTGGTCACCAACGCGATCGTGCTGATGGACCTGATCAACCACTACCGCCAGTCGGGGATGGGGGTCCAGGAGGCGGTGGTCGAGGGTGGACGGCACCGGCTGCGGCCGATCCTGATGACCGCCATCGCCACCATCTTCGCGCTGCTGCCGATGGCGCTGGGCCTGACCGGGGAGGGCGGGTTCATCTCCAAGCCACTGGCCATTGTGGTCATCGGTGGCCTGGTCAGTTCCACGCTGCTGACGCTGGTGCTGGTGCCGACGCTGTACACGATGGTCGAGAACCGCAAGGAGCGGTCGCGGGCCAAGCGGGAACGGCGCCGGCTGCGCAAGTCGGGTGGGGACGCGCCGCGGCATGCCGCCGACGAGTCCGCACCGGCCGCTCCCCAGGCGCCGGGCGCCGGTGGCGGGGCGCACGAGGCCCCGGAGCCGGTGCACTTCGAGGCGGCGTCGCCCGAGGAGGCCAAGCCGGCGGACGCCCCGCAGCCCGGGGGTGCGCTGCGCGGATACACGGACCAGTTCGAGGTGCTGCGGATGCCGCGCCGTCCGGAGACGCCGCCCGCCTGACCGGACGCGTACCGGCCGCGCGCGGTAAAGCGCGCGGCCGGTAGGTTTCCGTACGTGGCCAGTTCGCTGTCGGTCCTTACCCGCAACCGGGACTTCCGCCGCCTGTTCGGCGCCGAGCTCGTCGTGTTTGGTTCCGACTGGTTCGTCATGGTTCCCCTGCTCGTGCTGCTGCCCCAGCTCACCGGCAGCGGGGTGTGGGGCGCGCTGGTGCTGGCCGCCGACACGGGGATCAACGCGCTGCTGCTGCCGTACACGGGAACCGTGGCCGACCGGATCGACCGGCGGGTCATCCTGGTGGCCGCCAACCTGGCCGCGCTCGCCTCGATGCTGCTGCTGTTCGCGGTCCGCTCGGCGGCGACGGCCCCGCTGGCACTGGTCGCCGTGGGAGCGATGGCGGTCGCCAAGGCGTTCTACTCGCCCGCGGCGTCGGCGGCACTGCCCAACGTCGTCGACCCGGACGACCTGGCCGCCGCCAACGCGGTCGCCGGGTCGGCCTGGGGCACGATGACCATCGTCGGCGCCTCCCTCGGGGGCGTGTTCAGCACCGCCTTCGGCCCGTACGTGAGCTTCGCCGTGGCCGCCGTGAGCCTGGCGCTGGCCGCCGTGCTCACCGCGCTGATCCGCCGCCCGTTGCAGGCCCCGCGCGAGGCCGGGCCGCCGCCGCGGGCCTGGCCCGCGCTGGTCGAGGCGCTGCGCTACATCGGCGCCCGGCCGCGGATCCGGGCCCTGGTCACGGTGAAGTCCGCGGTCGGCCTCGGCAACGGGGTCCTGACGGTGTTCCCGCTGCTGGCCGCGCTGTACGGCGCGGGCCCGCTGGGCACCGGCCTGCTGTTCGCGGTGCGCGGCGCCGGCGCCCTGGTCGGCCCGCTGCTGATGCGCCGGGTGCTCGGCCACCGGAGCTGGCTGCTGCCCGGCCTGGCCCTGTCGATGAGCCTGTACGGCCTGGGCTACCTCGGCGTGGCGGTCGCCCCGTGGTTCTGGCTGGTGCTGGTGCTGGTCTTCGTCGCACACTTCGCGGGCGGCACGAACTGGGTGCTGTCGAACTACGCGCTGCAGGGCGAGGTGCCGGACCGGCTGCGCGGCCGGGTGTTCGCCACGGACATGATGCTGGCGACGCTGGCCATCGCGGTGAGCCAGCTGGGCGCGGCCACGGTGGTCGACCGGGTCAGCGAGCAGGTCGTCCTCGCCGGCTGCGGCCTGATCACCCTCACGTACGCGGTCGGCTGGCGCATCGCCACCCGCCGGCTGTCGCTGAGCCCGGTCCCGGCGGACACCTGAGATTCCGGCGCGTGCGGGTCATCACCGTCGATGATCACCCCCTAGGCTGGGGCGATGGTACCGACCTTCGTCTCCGATCCGGTGCACGTACGGACGCCGGCGACCAGCGCCAACCTCGGCCCGGGCTTCGACGCCCTGGGCCTCGCCCTCGGTCTGCACGACGACCTGAGCGCGACTGTGACCGGTGACACATTCACGGTCGAGGTTTCCGGTGAGGGCGCGGGCGAGCTGCCCACCGACGAGCGGCACCTGGTGGTCCGCGCCATGCTGGCGGCCTTCGACGAGATGGGGGGCCGCCCCGCCGGGGTGGCCGTGCGCTGCGTCAACCGCATCCCACAGGCGCGCGGGCTGGGCTCCTCCTCCGCCGCGATCGTGGGCGGGGTGCTGCTGGCCAGGGCCCTGGTGGCGGACGGGTCCGCCCGGCTGGACGACGCGGCGGCGCTGCGGGTGGCGGCACGGCTGGAGGGCCACCCGGACAACGTCGCGCCCTGCCTGTTCGGCGGATTCACGATCGCTTGGACGGAGGCGGGCGGGGCCCGGGCGGTGCGGCTGGCAACCGCCGAGGGCGTACGTCCGACCGTTTTCGTGCCCGCCGAACGCGGCCTCACCGCCACCGCGCGGGCCGCGCTGCCGCCGCAGGTGCCGCACGCGGACGCCGCGTTCAACGCGGCCCGTTCGGCGCTGCTGGTGCACGCGCTGACCGCGGCGCCCGAGCTGCTCTTCCCGGCCACTGAGGACCGCCTTCACCAGGGCTTTCGCGCTCCGGCGATGCCTGGCACGGCGTCCCTGGTCGCGGGGCTGCGGGCGGCGGGGGTGGCGGCTGTGGTCAGCGGGGCGGGGCCCAGCGTGCTGGCGCTGACGCCGGTTCCGGCGGACTTCCATCCCGGCTCGGCGTGGCGCGCTGAGCCGCTGGGCGTGGATGGCGGCGGTGCTCTTGCCAGAGGGGGTATGGTGGAACACGCCGAGCGGGGCCCTGTTGCCGCAGGTCGCACGAGTTGACTACGCTCAAGACCTAGCACAGCCGCGAAGCAAGCGATCTCATGCGGTTCGGCGCGCACCCCCGAGACTGTCGGCGATCTTGCCGGTCTCATCTCTCATCAAGGCACACGTCGAACAGCAGTCTCCAGATCGGTGCACTCGCCGAGACCTACCCGTCACCGTCTGACGGGTCGGGAAACCGTCGAGCTGCCGTGCTGCAAAACTCCCGCGCCGCTCACGCGAAGCGGGGTCCGAGGGCACCCGGCCACCAGGCTGCAGACCCGGGTGATCTTGGCTTTTTTCGACGGAAGGAATCCATTGAGCGACACCACCGACGTGACGTCGGGTGTTTCTGACGTCGCTGACGACGCCACCAGCACCACGGTCACCGCTCGCCGCCGCCGCGGCGGCACGGGCCTGTCCGCGATGCTGCTGCCCGAGCTGCAGAGCCTCGCCGCCTCCCTCGGCATCTCCGGCACCGCCCGGATGCGCAAGGGCGAGCTGATCGCCGCCATCACGGAGCGCCAGGGCGGCGGAGCCGCGGCTGCGGGCGCCCAGGGCGGCGCCACGCCGCGCCAGCGCGCCACCAACGGGGGCAAGTCCGCTGAGGCGCCGGCGGAGCGCTCGGAGGAGCGCCCGGCCGCGTCCGCGGGGTCCCAGCCCGCGGCCGCCGCGGCGACCCAGCCGGCCGAGTCCCAGCCGGCCGCCGCTGCCGCCCAGCCCGCGCAAACCCCGACCGCTGAGCCCGCTACCGAGGGTGACGGGGGCCGACGGCGTCGCGAGTCCGGCTCCGGTGGCGAGCAGGGCGGCCGTGAGCCCGCGCAGAGCGAGGGACGTGCCGAGGGCGAGCGTGCCGACCGGGGCGAGCGTGCCGACCGGGGCGACCGGGGCGAGCGTGAGCCGCGCAACCGGGACCGTCAGCGCAACCAGCGGGGCGAGGGTAACGAGCGGGGCGAGCGCAACGAGCGGGGCGATCGTGGCCCGCGCAACGAGTCCCACGACTCCGACGAGGAGAACGAGGGCGGCGAGGGTGGACGGCGCAGCCGCCGCAGCCGGTTCCGCGACCGGCGGCGGGGTCGCGGTGACCGGGACTCCGGTGAGGGTCAGCGCGACGGCGGCCGCGAGCCGCACGTCACCGAGGACGACGTCCTCGTTCCGGTGGCGGGCATCCTCGACGTGCTGGACAACTACGCGTTCGTCCGCACCACCGGCTACCTGTCCGGCCCGAACGACGTGTACGTCTCGATGTCGCAGGTCAAGAAGCACGGGCTGCGCCGCGGCGACGCGGTGACCGGCGCGGTGCGCGCCACCGCCCGCGAGGGCGACTCGTCGCAGCGCCGGGACAAGTACAACCCGCTCGTGCGGCTGGACACCATCAACGGCATGGAGCCGGAGGAGGCCCGGCGGCGGCCCGAGTTCTACAAGCTCACGCCGCTGTACCCGCAGGAGCGTCTGCGCCTGGAGACCGAGCCGCACATCCTGACCACCCGGGTCATCGACCTGGTCATGCCGATCGGCAAGGGTCAGCGCGCGCTGATCGTCTCGCCGCCGAAGGCCGGCAAGACGATGGTGCTGCAGGCGCTGGCCAACGCGATCACCCGCAACAACCCCGAGTGCCACCTCATGGTCGTGCTGGTCGACGAGCGGCCCGAAGAGGTCACGGACATGCAGCGCTCGGTCAAGGGCGAGGTCATCGCCGCGACCTTCGACCGGCCGCCGTCCGACCACACCACGGTCGCGGAGCTGGCCATCGAGCGGGCCAAGCGCCTGGTCGAGCTGGGCCACGACGTGGTCGTACTGCTCGACTCGGTGACCCGGCTCGGGCGGTCGTACAACCTGGCGGCGCCGGCCAGCGGCCGGATCATGTCCGGTGGTATCGACTCGACCGCGCTGTACCCGCCGAAGCGGTTCCTCGGCGCGGCCCGCAACATCGAGAACGGCGGCTCGCTGACGATCCTGGCGACCGCGCTGGTGGAGACCGGCTCGATGATGGACACGGTGATCTTCGAGGAGTTCAAGGGCACGGGTAACGCCGAGCTCAAGCTCGACCGCAAGATCGCCGACAAGCGGACGTTCCCGGCGGTCGACGTGTCGGCCTCGGGCACCCGCAAGGAGGAGATCCTGCTGGGCAAGGAGGAGCTGGCCATCGTGCACAAGCTCCGCAAGGTCTTCGCCTCGCTGGAGTCCTCGGCCGCCCTGGATCTCCTGCTCGACCGGCTCAAGCAGACCCGGACGAACATCGAGTTCCTCATGCAGATCGCGAAGTCGACCCCGGGCGAGTAGTCGCAGCGGGCGAAAAGGGAGCGGTCACCCGTCGGGTGGCCGCTCCCTTCGCGTAACAGCGTTGTCGATTGCGTGACACATCAACGTCGCACAGGCTGTCTGACGTCGTTGCCCCTGCCGCAACTTGCACGTCCAATTCGCGGCAAAAGTGGGGAATGCTGTTCTGTTCAGCGGTCCGTCCTCGTGCGAACCTCCCGGAGTCGAATCGTGGGAGGCGCCGATGAACGTGCCCGGCTACCGGGATCAACCAACCGAAGCGTGGGACCCGATCGCTCCCGTCGATCCGGGCGAGGCCGAGGACTTCCTGCGCCGTTGCTACACCGAGAACCCGAGGCTGGGCCCGGTGGAACCCCGGCTGGCCGTCGTGCGCGCGCAGATCGCCGCCACCGGGGGCTACGTGCACACCACCGACGAGCTCACGTACGGCGCGAAGATGGCCTGGCGCAACGCCAGCCGGTGCATCGGCCGGCTGTACTGGCGCAGCCTGGTCGTGCTGGACCGCCGCCGCGCGCGTACCGCCGACGAGATCTTCTCGCTGCTCGTGGCGCACCTGCAGTTCGCCGGGGGTGGCGGGCGCGGCACGGAGCCGCCGAAGGCGCTCGGCGCGATCCGGCCGGTGATCAGCGTCTTCGCCGCCGCCCAGCCCGGCCAGCCGTACGCCCGGGTGTGGAACGAACAGCTCATCCGGTACGCCGGATACCGCCAGGCCGGTGGCGGCTGTGTCGGTGATCCGCGGCAGGTCGGCTTCACCGCCGCGATGCAGGGCCTCGGCTGGCGGGGCAAGGGCGAGGCGTTCGACGTCCTGCCGCTGGCCATCGAGACCCCCGCCGAGGGGGTCCGCCTGTACGAGCTGCCCGATCGCGCGGTCCTGGAAGTCCCGCTGTCCCACCCCGAGTACGGCTGGTTCGCGGAACTGGGGCTGCGCTGGCACGCCGTCCCCGCGATCGCCAACATGCGGCTCACCGTCGGCGGCGTGCAGTATCCACTGGCCCCGTTCAACGGCTGGTACATGAGCACCGAGGTCGGCGCCCGCAACCTCGCCGACGCCGACCGGTACGACCTGCTGCCCGTCGTGGCGGACCGGCTCGGCCTCGACGTCAGCCGGGAGTCGACACTCTGGCGCGACCGGGCCCTGGTCGAGCTCAACCGGGCCGTGCTGTTCTCGTTCGAGCGGGCCGGGGTCAAGATGAGCGACCACCACACCGAGTCGGCCCGGTTCGTGGCGCATCTGCGCAACGAGGAGAAGGCCGGCCGGCCGGTGCCCGCCGACTGGACGTGGATCGTGCCGCCCATGTCGGGCGCGCTGACGCCGGTCTTCCACCGCTACTACGCCGAGATGGATCTGCGGCCCGCGTTCTATCTGGACGACGACGCGGCGTCGCTGGCCCGGGGCTGTCCGCACGCGGGCTGAGTGATCGGGCGGCCCAGGACAGCGGCCACTTTCCTGATCCCGGGGGATCAGGCGAAGCCGTTCACCGCGAAGTCGTCGCGGTGGCGCCAGGACGCTTCGGTGCGCACGTGGTTCGCCCGTACCCATTTGAGGACGCGCAGGTCGAACTCGGCGGCGGGGATGCGGCCCGCGCTGCGCACCACGAAGCCCTCCGAGGTTTCGGGGTCGCGCAGGCCCGCCCACGCGGCGCGGGCCTCGCGCAGGCTGCCCCCGCGATACAGCACCGGCACCACGGGCAGCTCCAGGCGGCGTGCCCAGTCCACAGTGTCGTCCCAGCCCAGCAGCGTGTCCGTCTCGTCCCAGATGCCGAAGACGATGAACACCCCGGGCAGATCCGTGTACGCGATGCTGCGCCGGGCCCACATCGACTCCCCGCACACCCGCCAGTGGTCCGGGATGCGATGCGAGGTCATCGCCCACAGCGCCTTCGCGGGCCGGTCCCACGGGTGGGTGCCCGAGTCGAGCGAGCGGGCGTACATGGCGTCGCGGGTGAAGGTGAGGTTTCCCCCGTCCAGCTTCTCCGTCACCACCAACTCACCGTCCAACCAGGACAGATCGTCCTGGATCCGGTCGTCGGTGGTGGCGCCCGGGGAGTCGGGCAGGTGGAAGGTGCGGGGGTACTTCACTCTCAGAAGTCTCCCTCGGCCACCTGGAACACCGTCAGCCCCAACTCCCGCCACATCCGCACCACCTGCTGGCGGTCGTCGAAGACGCCGACCACCCGCCAGCGGTCCCGGATCTCGGTGTCGAAGATCTCCCGCTTGACGATCGAGTCCTTGCGGTTGTCGCCTTCCGGCCGCATGAACAGCGCCTCGTACGGCACGCCGACGTACAGCGCCAGCCACGCCTCGGTCTCCGCCCGGCACACCGCGTCGCGGCCGGAGCAGAAGACGATCGCGTTGCCCGCGGCGTGCATCGCCCGCACGGCCTCGATGACCGCCTGGTTCGGCTGGTCCTCGCCGACCCGGCGCCAGTCGAACGGGCCGCGCCCGTCCATCAGCGCGACCGTGCCGTCGATGTCGACCAGGACCACCGGCGGCAGCGTGCCGTCCGGCTCGTACACGACGCCGGGGCCGCCGCGCTCCACGAACGGCACCGGCAGCGGCAGGTTGCGCCCGGCCAGGTAGCGCTTGTGCATGCGGCGGATGGCGTCCTCGCCGACCCGGTCCTGCTCGTCGCGGACCGCGTCCCGCCGGATGCACTCGTCCAGCGGCACGTCGGTGAAGTCGTGCACCTCGAACGAGGCATGGAACCGGGCGGCCAACTCCGCCCACTCCTTGACGGTCTTGCCCCGCAGGTTCGTGTCGTCGACGATCACGTCGGCCCGGGCGCGCAGCAGCGCCTCCACGGCCGCCCGCTGGGCGTGCGTGACCTGCGCCTCGGCGGTCTGGGTGAACAGCCGCGCGCCGTGCAGCATCCGCCGCAGGTCGTCGCGGTTCACCCGGACGACCTGCGGCTGCAGCTTGCGCGCGAAGGTGGTCTTTCCGGAGGCGGGCAGCCCTCGGGTGATCAGCAGCCTCGTCATTCCTCATCCACTCGATTCGTCCGGTCGCCGGCCGGGCGGACCGCCTGCCACAGGCCCGGACGGTAGTCCTTGCCGTCGAGGCGCTGGAACAGGGCGCCCCGGTGCGGGCTGCGTACCGCACGCGCCGCGAACTCGCGCCGGGACCAGCCGGGCGGCAGGTTCGCGACGATCCGGGCGTACTCGGCCTCGATCTCGGCGCTGAGCGCGTCCACGGCGGCGGTCAGCTCGGCCGCCACCTTGCGTACCCAGGCGTGGAACTCGTCCGGCAGCGGCTCGGTCAGCGCCTCCAGGTCGTCGCCGGCCGCGAGCACCTCCCAGACGGTACGCGGGGTCAGGCCGGTGACCAGGCGGTGCAGCCGGACGTACTCGGCGTACTTGATCTTCACCCGCTCGTCGGTGTCGGTGAGGTGCACGACCAGGCCCTCGCGGCCCGCTCGCGGCGGCGCCGCGAGGGCCTCCGCCAGGGTCGCGTAGCCGAACGCGTCCACCACCGGGCCGGGCCAGCCCGGTACCGCGGCCGGGCCGTGGCTGCGGCCGGTCGCGATCTCCACCGCGCCGAGCAGGATCAGGTCGTTCAGGCCCGCGTAGTCGAGCACGATGCGGTTCTCCGGGTAGACGATCTCGACCAGGACGGTCAGGCCGTCCGGCGGTACGAAGCCCGGGTACCGGCTGCGCAGCAGCGCGGTGGCGTGCTTCGCCTGGTCCGAGGCGAACGAGCCGCGGGTCGCCACGGCCAGCGCGTCGCCGTCGCGGTAGATCACCCCGAGGCTGCCGTCGGCCTTGTCCGTCACGGCCACGGGAGCGTCCGGGCGCAGCGCCGGGGCGTGCGACTCGGTGTGGTTGAAGAACTTCGGGAACGGCCGGGCCAGCACCCGCCCGGTCGACTCGTCCACCACCAGGCCCCGGCAGGCCAGCGTCACCGGGGTCCAGGCACCGGCGTACTGGCAGGCCTCGGTGTAGTTGTAGATCACGTACGGCCGCGCCGGGTGGCGCTGCGTCCGCACGTGACCGTTGCCGACCGCGGCGGCCAGTTCGGCCGGGTCGAGGACGGCGGCGAGCAGCGTCATCGGAGCTTCCTTCCGGGGGAGCGGGGTGAGGGCCGCTCACGTTATCGGCGGCAGCCTGCCGAACGCCTCCCGTTTTCGATCAAGAAGTGGCCCCCTAATCGCGTGGTACCGGGTTGGTACCGTGGACGGCATGGCGATGAACTTCCGGCCCAGCGAGGAGCTGGCCGAGCGACTGCGCACCCAGGCCGCGACCGAGCAGACCAGCGTGCAGAACCTCCTGGTGAAGGCCGCGGAGGAATACCTGGCCCGGAACACGAAGAAAGCGATGATCAAGCGCGAGGTGGAGCTGGTCAAGACCAACTTCGCCGACGCGCTGCGGCGCCTCGGTGAGGGCGCGTGATCTACCTCGACGCGGAGGACCTGGCGGACATCGCGGCCGCGGTGCTGGAGCCCGATCCGGTGGTGATCCGCGACGTCGGTCTGCTGTCCATGGCGGCACACCGGCCCCGGACCGAAGTGTTCGGCCACGAGCCGTACCCGACCATCGCGCAGAAGGCGGCGGCGCTGCTGGTGTCGGTCTGCCAGAACCACCCGCTGCAGGACGGCAACAAGCGGCTCGCGCTGGCGGCCGGCTGGGTCTTCTGCGGTCTCAACTGCGGCCGGCAGCCCGCCCTCACGCAGGACGAGGCCTATGAGCTGGTCATGGGCGTGGCCAGGGGCGAGCTGGACGTGCCGGAGGTCGCCACGGCCCTGCGGGAGGCCGGAATCCCGGACGCCTGAGCGCGGGAATGCCGTGGGGGAGTGGGGCGTTGGCCAGGGCGGACCGGTGCCTGCCTCCTGATTTCTGATCGACCCTGGCGGCATGGCACACTGGTTCATCGGCCAGCAGTAGGTTCCGGTTCACGCCCGAGCCGCGCCGCCCACCGGGGCGGGCGGTGCCGACGGCGACCCGGCGACCTCACCATCGAGAGGGACCGAAGACATGAAGAGCGGCATCCACCCGGAGTACAAGGCGACCGAGGTCGTCTGCTCCTGCGGTAACACTTTCTCGACCCGCAGCACCGTCAAGAGCGGCGAGATCCGCGTCGAGACCTGCAGCGCCTGCCACCCGTTCTACACGGGCAAGCAGCGCGTGCTGGACACCGCGGGCCGGGTCGCGAAGTTCCAGGCCAAGTACGCCAAGGTCAACGCGGGCAAGAAGAAGTAGCTGCGCCGACGGCGCCCGCCCCGGGGGATCCGGGGCCGGGCGCCGTTCGCATGTGTGCGGACCTGCGTGGGGAGAGAACGCGTGAGCAACGACCGGCTGACCACCCTGCTCGAGGAGTACGCCGAGCTGGAGAAGCGGATGGAGGACCCCGCCATCCACGCCGACCAGGCCCTGGTGCGCCGGGTCGGGCGCCGCTTCGCCGAGCTGGCCCCGCTGCACGCCGCCCACGCCGAGCTGGAGGCGGCCCGCGCCGACCTCGCGGCCGCCCGCGAGCTGGCCGCCGAGGACCCCGAGTTCGCGGGCGAGGCCGACGCGGTGGCGGCGACGCTGCCCGCCCTGGAGGAGCGGCTCGGCGAGATGCTCATCCCGCGCGACCCGCACGACGCCAAGGACGTCATCCTGGAGATCAAGGCGGGCGAGGGCGGCCAGGAGTCCGCCCTGTTCGCGGGCGACCTGCTGCGCATGTACACCCGGTACGCCGAGCGCCGCGGCTGGGTCGTCGAGGTCATCGACGCCCAGGAGTCCGACCTGGGCGGTGTCAAGGACGTGTCCGTGGCCGTGAAGACCAAGGGGATGCCCGAGGGCGGCCACGGCGTCTGGGCCCGCCTGAAGTGGGAGGGCGGCGTGCACCGCGTCCAGCGGGTGCCGGTCACCGAGTCGCAGGGCCGCATCCACACCTCCGCCGCCGGGGTGCTGGTGCTGCCCGAGGCCGAGGACGTCGACGTGCAGATCGACGCGGGCGACATCCGGGTCGACGTGTTCCGCTCCTCCGGGCCCGGCGGGCAGTCCGTCAACACCACCGACTCGGCCGTACGCATCACCCACCTGCCCACCGGCATCGTGGTGAGCTGCCAGAACGAGAAGAGCCAGCTGCAGAACCGCGAGCAGGCCATGCGCATCCTGCGCGCCCGCCTGCTGGCCGTCGCGCAGGAGCAGGCCGACGCGGCCGCCTCGGACGCCCGCAAGGCGCAGGTGCGCACCGTGGACCGCTCGGAGCGCATCCGCACGTACAACTTCCCGCAGAACCGGATCACCGACCACCGGATCGGCTACACCGCGTACAACCTGGACCTGGCGCTCGGTGGCGAGCTGGACGGGGTGCTGGACGCGCTGGCCGAGGCCGACCGGGCCGCCCGCCTCGCCGGGGAGTCGGAGCTCAGCCGACGGCAGTGACGCTCAGGCGGCCGCGCACCGTCCTGCACAACAGCAGGTCCCGGTCCAGCGCGCAGCCGTAGTCGGGTACCGCGTCGATCGTGCCGAGGGTGAACGTCTCGCCGGTGCGGGGGCGTACCCGGGTCACCACCATGCGGCTGTCCGGCGCGACCGGCGCGCTCAGCATCAGCTCGACCTCGCCCGTTTCGTCCTCTACGGGTTGTCCGGCCAGCGTCACGACGGGTTGACCGGTGGCCGCGTCGATGACCCTCAGCGGTGATTCCGGGCCCTCGACGATCGCCAGCAGGCCGGCGCCGAACGGCCGCGTGACGGCGTCGGGCAGGCGCCAGCGTTCGGCGCCGGTCCGCCAGTCGTGGCCGGTGAGTCCCGTACCGGCGCTCAGGCACAACACCGGGCCGCAGCCCGCCGCGTTGGCGCCCGGTACGTCGATCCGCCAGCGCTGCCGCAGCGGCTGCCCGCCGTAGGCGGCGACGGTCGCCCGGGTGTCGTTCGCGTGCAGCACGAACAGCTGACCGTCGTGCCATTCCAGGCTGCTGAACGGGAACGCGGAGCCGGGCGGCCAGGCGACCGTCCCGCCGCCCTCCTCCGCGCCGTTGTCGAGCCGCAGCAGACGGACCCGCCCGGAGCCGGTGACCGTGGCGACCCGGTCCGGATGCCGCGGATCCGCACCGATCGTCGCGATCTGCTCGGCGCCCGGGGTGTCCCGGCGCCACCGGTCCCGGCCGTCCCGCAGGCCGACCAGGCGCAGCCGGGCCACGCCAGGGCCGTTGTCGGGGTGATCCACCAGCAGGGTGCCGTCGCCTATGCCCGCCCAGGCGGGGTCACCCGCGCCGCGCCAGAGTTCCGCGCCGGTCGCGGCGTCGACCGCGGTCGTCTCGGTGAACCGCGGCGGCATCGAGACGCCGTCCGGCTGGGTCGGCACGCCGGGCGGCGTGGAGGGCAGCAGCACGACGCCGGAGTCCGGCACCGCGATCACGAAGGGCGCCTGGACGTCCAGCTCGCGGGACCAGCGCACCGCGCCGTCGGTACGGCCGTACCCCGACAGCCGCCGGGGCGTGCCGGTGCTGTGCACCACGACCGTGTCCCCGGACACCTGGAAGGAGTCCTCGTCGCCGAGCGGGATGCTCCACAGCGGCCGCACCCCGCGCGGCGCCGGCGCGTGATCGGAGGCGGTGACGGTGAGCAGGCACAGCGCGGCGAGGACCGCCGCCGCGGCGCGGCGCACGTGACGCCTGAGCCAGCCGGAGGCGCGCGGCGACGGATCGGGTGGATCGTCGACGCCGACGTAACCGAGTTCGATGACAACCATCGGCGCCTCAGGCCGCCGGCGCGCGGTGCCCGGGCGGCACGGCCACGGACCCGTCCCCGGCGCGCCCGGCAGCCGCGTAGTCTCCCCGCATCACGCGGCAGAGGATACCGGTGCCCGCAAAGGCTCAGCCGACCGCGGAGACCGTCAATCGATCATGAACCGATTGGCAGACCAGCAGGCCACGGTCGGTCAGGCACCCATAGTCGGAGACCCCGTCGATCGTGCCCAGGGTGAAGGTCTCCCCGGTACGCAGATCCACCCGGCCCACCGCGCTGCGGCCCCCGGGTGTCACCGTGGGGCTGATCGTCAGCACCCGCGTGCCCGCGACGTCCTCCACGGGTTCACCGTCGAGGCGGGCGATGCTCCGGCCCGTGCCCGCGTCCAGGATCGCGTACCTCGCGTCGGCGGTGCCTTCCACCGCCAGCATGTCCGCGCCGAACGGCCGGGCGGAGTGGCTGAGGGGGGCGCGCCAGCGTTCGAGGCCGGAGTCCCAGTCGCGGCCGATCAGCGCGGCGCCGGTGCTGATGCACCACACCGGCCCGCAGCCGTACGCGGCAACGGCGTCGGGCTCGTCGACCCGCCACCGCTGCCGCAGCGGCTGCCCGCCGTACCCGGTGACGGTCACCCCGGTGTCGGTGGTCTGCGTGACGGTCAGCTGCCCGCCGTGCCATCCCAGGTTGACGTACCGGTCCGGAGCCGAGCCGGTGGACGGCACCGAGACCGTCCCGCCGCCGAGCTCCGCGCCGTCGCTCAGCCGCAGCAGGCGGACCTGCCCGGCTCCGGTGACCGTGGCGACCCGGTCGGGCCGTCGCGGGTCCGGGCCGATCGTCGCGATCTGCTGGGCGCCCGGGGTGTCCCGGCGCCACACCTCCCGGCCGTCGCGGGCCCCGACCAGGCGTACCCCGGTCACCGCGGTGGAGTCCGCGGCATGGTCGGCCAGCAGCACCCGGTCGCCTCCGATGGGCAGGTGGGCGAGGCTGACCGCGGTGACGTCGCCCGGCGCACGCCACAGCTGCGCGCCGGTGGCCGCGTCGATCGCCACGGTCTGCGTGAAGATGGACTGCATCTGGCTTCCGTCCGGCGTGGACGGCACGCTGCGCTCCACGGTCGGCAGCAGCACGACACTCGACCCGGGCGTCGTGATCAGGTACGGCACCGGCTGATCCATCTCGCGCGACCAGCGCGGCGTACCGCGGTCGAGGTCGTATCCGGTGAGTCGCTGCGTCGCGCCGCTGCTCAGCACCACCACCGTGTCCCGGGCCAGCGTGAACATGTCGCCCTGGAAGAAGAGGATCTCCCACCGCGCCTGCAGGCCGCGCGGCGCGGGCAGATGGTCCGACGCCGTCACGGTGACCAGGCACAACACGGCCAGCAGCGCCGCGGTCAGGCGGCGCAGATGACGCCGGCCCCACTCCGCCGGGCGCAGCGGCGGGGGCTCCGGCAGCTCGGCGCCGCCGGAGCCCACGTAACCGAGCTCGATGACCGCCACGCGCGTCAGGCCGGCTTGCGGTGACCGGCCGCGGCGGCCAGGGCGGCGGTCAGCGTACGGCCGTGCGTGCCGACCTCGGACCAGCCCGCCGCGACCCCGATCGGGGTGCCGGGCACCAGCGCCTGCCAGTTCTCGGCGGCGGCCGCGGCGGCGATGCGCCGGGACACCTCGGCGGCCTGGGTGTGTCCCGCGCCGGGCAGCACCACCACGAACTCGTCGCCCGCGAACCGGGCCACGAAGTCGCCGCGGCGCATCACCCGGATCAGCACTCCCGCGATGCGTTGCAGCACGAGGTCGCCGGTGTGCCGGCCGTGCCGCGCGTTGACCTCGGTGAAGCCGACCAGGTCGCAGACGCCGACCGCGGCGCGTTCGCCCCGGGCCAGCATCGCGGCGACGTAGCGTTCCAGCTGGCGGCGGTTCGGCAGGCCGGTGAGCGGGTCGGTGAGGGTCTCGTCGCCGTACCGGCCGATGTCGCGCTGGGTCTCCTGGGCGTCCAGGCGGGCGGCGACCCCGTCCAGGAAGCCGTCACGGAGCCGGTCGATGCGCTGGGCGGCGAGACGGAACGCGTACCGGTCGGCGTGGTGGGCGGCGGCGTGGTCCCCGGCCGAGGCGTGGCAGATGCTGCGCAGCCGGGCCGGCTCGGCGGGCCCGAGGATCTCCGGGGACACCGGTACCGCGTCCAGGCGCCGCAGCGCCTCCGTGGGCCGCTGCGCGGCGATGTGCAGGCACACCCCGCCGAGGTGCTGCAGGTCTCGGGAGCGGACGCTGTCGCCGCCGTCGGCCAGCAGGGCGGTCACGTCCGCCTCGGTGGGCTCGCCGAGGGCGGCGCGGCGGGCCAGCGCGTACCCGTAGACGGTCTTGCTGCTGGGCCGCAGCCGGGCGTCCGCGCCCGTGGCCACATAGCGGGCCAGCTCCGCGTCGATGTCGCGCAGCACCCGCAGGCAGCCGTCGGTGTCGCCCTGGTGGTCGAGCGAGACCGCGTTGCGCAGCCGGATGCCGGGCGCGGCGAACAGCTCGCTGGCCATGCCGGACGCCGCGCCGACCTGCCGGGCCTGCTCGATCGCGGTCAGCGCGTGGCCGTGAAAACCCAGATACGAGTACGCCATGGCGAGGTCGTGCCAGCCCCACGCGGTCTCCGCGTCACCCTCGGGTACGGCCGCCAGCGACCGCGACGCCTGCACGAGATGGGTGACCCCCCGGTCCAGATTGCCCTGCAGGTACGCGCCGAGCGCGGCGTACGCGTGCATCAGCCCGCGCAGGTACGGGTCGGGCGCCTCACGCACCGCACCGGAGGCGGCCGTCATCGCCGGGCCCAGCTCGGCGACCCGGCCCAGGTTGATGAGCGCGCCGAAGCGCTGCACCAGCGCGTACGCCCGGGTCGTGGGGTCGGCCGATGCGTCGAGGACCCGGTCGAGCAGTGGCAGGGCCTCGGCCGACCGGCCGCCCTGCTGCAACTGTCCCGCCTTGCGAAGTTCCTCGACGTTGTCCGCGAGCCGGTCCAACCAACTCACCGGCGGCCCTCCCCGGCATACATCGCCGAATCGGTGACCCGGCGGGCCACCGTCACATTCGACGTTTCATGATTATGCCGTGACGCCCGCCCACGAACACCCCTCGGTGGCGACAGAACGGGTGCGGCTCGTTCCGGCCCTGGCCGAGGCCACCGCTGAGCTGGCCGCCGCCGGGGTGCAATCGCCGCGGGTCGATGCCGAACTGCTGGCCGCCCACGTGCTCGGCGTCGGCCGGGGCCGCCTGCTGCTCATCGACACCGTTCGCGCCGGTGAGCTGGACCGTTTCCGGGATCTGGTGGCCCGGCGGACCCGCCGGGAACCGTTGCAGCACCTGCTCGGCACGGCCGCGTTCCGGCATCTGGAACTGGCCGTGGGCCCGGGCGTGTTCGTGCCCCGGCCGGAGACGGAGCTGCTGGCGGGCTGGGGGATCAAACGCGCCGCGCCCGGGGCGGTCGTCGTGGACCTGTGCAGCGGCACGGGCGCGATCGCGCTGTCGGTGGCGGACGAGGCGCGTCCCGGGCGGGTGCTGGCGGTGGAGCGGTCGCCGCGGGCGCTGACCTACCTGCGGCGCAACGCGGCCGGATTTTCGGTGGTCGAGGTGGCCGAGGGGGACGTCACCGATCCGGGGCTGCTGGCGGAGCTGAGCGGGGCCGTGGACGTGGTGCTGTGCAACCCGCCGTACGTTCCGCTCGGCACGGCCGTGCCGCCCGAGGTGGCCGAGCACGACCCGGCGGAGGCCGTCTTCGGCGGCGCCGACGGCCTGGCGGTGATCCGCCCGGTGGTGGCCCTGGCCGCCCGGCTGCTGCGGCCGGGCGGTGCGCTCGGCATCGAACACGACGATGCACACGGGGACGCGGTGCCCGCGCTGCTGCGCGCGGACGGCCGCTTCACCGCGGTCGAGGCCCACCGTGACCTGGCGGGGCGCCCGCGTTTCACCACGGCGGAGCGCAGCGAGAGCAACGTGGCAGACTGCTCCCCGTGATGCTCTACGACTGCCGCACGGTCGCGGAACGCGACCGGGGGGTCGCCGCGGCCATCGAGGCGGCCCGCAGCGGCGAACTGGTCGTGCTGCCCACCGACACCGTGTACGGCATCGGCGCGGACGCGTTCACCGCGCACGCCGTCGAGGCGCTGCACACCGCCCGCCACGCGGAGCGCCGGGTGCCGCCGCCGGTG
The DNA here is from genome assembly GCF_004217545.1 of Krasilnikovia cinnamomea. NCBI lineage: Bacteria > Bacillati > Actinomycetota > Actinomycetes > Micromonosporales > Micromonosporaceae > Krasilnikovia > Krasilnikovia cinnamomea. The sequence goes on along the minus strand of NZ_SHKY01000001.1, from coordinate 1,895,840 downwards.
CTGGTCGGCTCCCGGCACACCCTCGACGGCCTGGTCTACTCGGTGCCGAAGGCGGCGCGTGAGCTGGCGGACGCGTTCTGGCCCGGCGCGCTGACCATCCTGGTGGAACACTCGCCCAGCCTGCAGTGGGACCTGGGCGAGACCGGCGGGGTGGTCGGGGTGCGGATGCCGCTGCACCCGGTGGCCCTGGAGGTGCTGCGCGAGGTCGGCCCGATGGCCGTGACCACCGCGAACCGGGTGGGCGGCGCGCCGCCGCGCACCGCGCAGGAGGCCCGCGAGCAGCTGGAGTACGCCGTACGGATCTATCTGGAGGCGGGCCCGGCGCACGACCCGGCGCCGAGCACGATCGTCGACGTCACCGGCGACGTGCCCCGGGTGCTGCGCGAGGGCGCGGTGCCGTTCGGCAAGTTGCGCGACGTCGTGCCGGACATCCTGCCGGCGGAGGTCCCGGGGCCCGCATGATCGTCGCACCGGACGACGCCGGGATCCGGCGCGCCGTGCAGTTGCTGCGCGCGGGTTCCGTGGTCGCCTTCCCCACCGAGACCGTGTACGGCCTGGGCGCGGACGCCACCTCGGCCGACGCGATCGCCGAGATCTACCGCCTCAAGCAGCGGCCCTCGTGGAACCCGCTGATCGTGCACGTCGCCGACGTGGCCCAGGCCCGGGCGCTGGCGCGGCGCTGGCCCGCGGTGGCGGACGAGCTGGCCGCCCGGTTCTGGCCGGGGCCGCTGACCGTGGTGGTCGAGCGGGCCGCCGGGCTGCCCGGTGACCTGGACACGGTCGCGGTGCGGATCCCCGCCCACCCGGTGGCGCTGCGCCTGCTGCGCGAGTCGGGGCTGGCCCTGGCCGCGCCCAGCGCGAACCGGTCGGAGAGCATCTCCCCGACCACCGCCCAGCACGTGCTCGGCAGCCTGCCGGAGGTGCCGCTGGTGCTGGACGGTGGCCCGTCCGCGTGCGGCATCGAGTCCACGGTCGTCGACCTGACCGTGTCCCCGGCCCGGCTGCTGCGCCCGGGTGCCCTGGGCCTGCGCTCCCTGCGCGAGGTGACCGGCGGACTCGCGCTGCCGGGCGGCGGGGTCGCGGACGGGGCCGCGCGGCCGTCGCCCGGGATGAGCCGGCGCCACTACGCGCCGCGCGCCCGGCTGATCCTGGCCGAGGACGTGGAAGCGGTGCCCCGCGCCGGGCTGGCCGGGCCGGTCGCGGTGCTCACGTACGAGGGGCGCGGTCCCGGCGACGAGGTGCTGTCGGCCGATCCCGGCGAGTACGCGGCGGACCTGTACGCCGCGCTGCACCGCCTCGACGACGCCCGGGCCGGGACGATCCTGGTGCAGGCCCCGCCGGACACCGAGGACTGGCTGGCGATCCGGGACCGGCTGGGGCGGGCCGCGGCCTGAGGGTGTTCGCCGGGCGGGTCAAAGCGTGCGGTGTCCGCTGGGCGGGCGGTGCCGTGAGGTGTCCGGTGTGGCGAGACGCCGCATGGCAGACTTCTCGGCGTGATGCACCCGTTCACCGTGCTGCATGTCTGCATGGGCAACATCTGCCGGTCGCCGATGGCGGAACGGCTGCTGGCGCGTAGCGTCCGCGACCGGGTGGCCGTACCCGCTGACGTCCCCGCCGTGGCGGGGGGCCGATCGATCGCCGACGATCCCGCCGCGCGGCTGGTGCGCAGCGTCAGCGCGGGCACGGGCGGCTGGCACGAGGGCGAGGGGATGAACCCGCCCGCCGCACGCCAGGTCCGCGCCCGGGGCGGCGTCGACACCGGATTCGCCGCCCGCAAGCTGCGCGGCGAGCACCTCGACGAGGCCGATCTGGTGCTGACCGCGACGGCCGACCAGGTGGACTACGTCGTGGCGCTGCGGCCCGATGTGGCCGATCGGACGTTCGTGCTGGGGGAGTTCGGCCGGTTGCTGGCCGGGCTGGACCCGGCCGCGCTGCCCCCGGCGGCGGCCGAGCCCGACGCGGTGTACGCCCGCGGCGTCGCCATCGTGGAGGCCGCGCACGCCCGGCGCGGGGGCCGTGCGCCGCTGCCCGGCGACGACCTGGACGACCCGTGGGGACGGGGTGACCAGACCTTCGCGCGCATCGGCGACGAGATCGAGGACGCCGTCGTGCCGTTCACCCGCCTGCTGTTGCCCTAGCCGCCCGCCCCTTCGCGGGCGTGCAGCTGCTCGGCGTCGCGCGCGATGTTGCGGGCCATGCCGCTGAACACGATGCCGTGGAACGGCAGCACCCCCGCCCAGTACGCGTGCCCGGCGAGCCCGCGCGGCAGGAACACCGCGCGCTGCCGGTAGACGCTGCGCCCCGGGTCCGCCGGGTCCGGTGCCGCGGTCATCTCCAGCCAGGCCCGGCCGGGCACCTTCAGTTCGGCGCGCAGCCGCAGCAGCCGTCCCGGTTCGATCTCCTCGACCCGCCACCAGTCCAGCGCCTCGCCGACGCGCAGCCGGTGCCGGTCGCGGCGACCCCGGTGCAGGCCGACACCGCCCGCCAGCCGGTCCAGCCAACCCCGCACCGACCAGGCCAGCGGGAACGAGTACCAGCCGTGTTCGCCGCCCACGCTCTCGATGACCCGCCACAGCGCGGCCACGGGCGCCCGCACCGAGCGGCGGCGCAGGTCGACGTAGTTGTCCCCGCCGGACCACTCGGGGTCGCTGGGTAGCGGCTCGGCGGCCGCGTCCCGGCCGGAGGCCCCGGACCACCGGGTCTCCACGTCCGCATCTTTGATCTTGGCGAGCGCCAGCCGGACGGCCTCGTCGAAGCCCAGCACCTCGCCGGGCACGTACCCGGTGATGTCGTGTTCGTGGCCGACCGCCTCGTGGATCAGGCTGGCCACCAGAGGCCGGGCGATGGCGTTGGGCACGGGCGTGACCAGCCCGACCCAGTACGCGGACAGCTTCGGCGTGAGCAACCTGACCGGGACGATGATTCGGCGGCGCAGCCCCGCCACCCGGGCGTAGCGCCGCATCATGTCGGCGTACGTGAGCACGTCCGCGCCACCGATGTCAAAGCCGCGGTTGACCTCGGCGGGCAGGTCCGCCGCCGCGACGAGGTAGCGAAGTACGTCGCGGACCGCGATGGGCTGCACCCGGTTGCCCACCCAGCGTGGGGTGATCATGGCCGGCAGCCGCTCCGTCAGGTAGCGCAGCATCTCGAACGACGCCGAGCCGGAGCCGATGATGACGGCCGCGCGCAGCACGACGGTCGGCACCTGGCTGGCCAGCAGGATGTCGGCCACCTCGGCGCGTGAGCGAAGGTGCGCGGAGGCGCCCTCGCGCCCGGCCGCCGACCGGTGCGTGGGGCGCCGATCGGCCGGACCGGGGAGGGCGTGCGGCTCGGGGCCGCCCAGGTAGACGATCCGCCGCACCCCCGCCGCGCGGGCCGCCGCCGCGAAGTTCGTGGCCGCCGCCCGGTCCCGGCGCTCGAAGTCACGGTGCCCCAGCGAATGCACCAGGAAGTACGCGACGTCGACGTCCGCGAATGCGGCGGCCAGCGTCCCGGGCTCACCCAGATCGCCCTGGACGATCTCCACCCGCCCTGCCCAGGGCGCGTCCCGCAGCCGTCGCGGATCCCGCGCGAGGCACCGTACGGTGTGCCCGGCCTCCACCAGCCGCGGCGCCAGGCGCCCCCCGATGTAACCCGTGGCTCCCGTGACCAGACAGCGCATGTCCCCACTGTGCCAACATGCGGGGTCAACAGGCCATATGCTCGGTTCGCGGGGGCAGCGTCGCCGACGTGAAGGAGCGCCATGACAGCGGTTCTTGGTCGGGGCCGGGTCACCTTCTGGGGCCCGGACTTCGACGCGCTCGAACGCGAGGACCCGGAGATCGCCGAGGTGGTGGTCGGGGAGCTGGAGCGGCTGCGGGGCGGCCTGCAGCTGATCGCCAGCGAGAATCTGACCTCGCCCGCGGTCCTCGCGGTGCTCGGCTCCACGCTGACCAACAAGTACGCCGAGGGCTATCCGGGGCGCCGCTACTACGGCGGGTGCGCCGAGGTGGACCGCGCCGAGCAGCTCGGCATCGAGCGCGCCCAGGACCTGTTCGGCGCCGCCCACGCGAACCTGCAGCCGCACTCCGGCGCGTCAGCCAACCTGGCGGCGTTCGCGGCGCTGGTGCAGCCCGGCGACACCGTGCTGGCGATGGGGCTGCCGCACGGCGGCCATCTGACGCACGGCAGCAAGGCGAACTTCAGCGGCAAGTGGTTCCACACGGTCGGCTACTCGGTACGGCGCGACACCGAGCTGATCGACTACGACGAGGTGCGCGACCTGGCCCGGGCCCACCAGCCCAAGATGATCATCTGCGGGGCGACGGCGTACCCACGGCTGATCGACTTCGCGGCGTTCCGGGAGATCGCCGACGAGGTGGGCGCGTACCTGCTGGTGGACGCCGCGCACTTCATCGGCCTGGTGGCCGGGCGGGCGGTGCCCTCGCCCGTGCCGTTCGCCGACGTGGTGACCTGCACGACCCACAAGGTGCTGCGCGGGCCCCGGGGCGGCATGATTCTCTGCCGTGAGGAACTCGCCCAGCGCATCGACAAGGCGGTCTTCCCGTTCACCCAGGGCGGGCCGATGATGCACGCCATCGCCGCGAAGGCGGTCGCCCTGCGGGAGGCGGCACTGCCGGAATTCCAGACGTACGCCCGGCAGGTGGTCACGAACAGCCAGGCGCTGGCGGCCGGGCTGACGGCCGAGGGCATGCGCGCGGTCTCCGGGGGCACCGACACCCACCTCGCCCTGGTCGACCTGCGCGACACCGGGGTGAGCGGGCGCGACGCCGAGGCGCGGTGCGAACTGGCCCGGATCACGCTGAACAAGAACGCCGTCCCGTACGATCCGGAGCCGCCGGCGGTGGCGTCCGGCATCCGGGTGGGCAGCCCGTGCGTGACCACCCAGGGCATGCGGGAGGGGCAGATGCGCCGGATCGCGGGCCTGATCGCCGCCGCGGTGACCACGGACCCGGCGACCGCCGGTGGCGCGGTGCGGCTGCGCGACCTGGGTGACGAGGTGGCGGATCTGGTGGGGGAGTTCCCGGCGTACCCGGAGACCGGCGGCGCCGCATGACCGAGCGCACCGCCGTGAAGCAGGGCCAGGAGGGCACCGGATGACAGAGGAACAGACGCGCGTGGCCGGGGTGCCCCGACAGGGTGCGGACCCGGACGACACGCCGTTGCCGGACCTGCCGCCGCTGCCCGCCGATCCGCGGTGGAAGGTGGAGCACCTCCCGCTGCTGACGGCGATCTCGGTGGCGCTGCTGCTGTGCGCGGCCTCGGTCGGCTTCGTGGTGGGCGGCCCCGTGGTGGCGTTGGGCGCGGCGGCCGGGGTGGCGATCGTGACGGTGAGCTACACGCTCACGACCCTGGCCCTGGCCTGGGCGGACACGGTGCGCCCCGCGCTGGTCATGCCGGTCGGCCTGGGCGCGTACGTGCTGAAGTACTCCCTGCTCGGCGTGATCCTGGCGGTTCTCGTCGGCTCGGGCTGGCGCGGCGGTGTCGCGCTGGGATGGGGGGTGGTGGCCGGGGTCGTGGTGTGGACGGCCGCGCAGGTGTGGTGGGTGCACAAGCTGGCCCGCCGGAAGTGATCTTCTCCACCGCACGGCGGCTTGACGGGTCGGCGATTCGGGGCGGTTTCCCCGATCCGGTGATCCGGGCCGCGCGGAGTTGTCCAGTTCTGGCGCGAGGGGAGTACCGTGTCCCTCCAGTTGCGAGACCCCTAACGCCTGGACAACCTCGGTTGTGCGGGGGGTCCCGCTTAGCCTGGCCTGAGCGGCTGATAAGGTTCGGCCGTCATGACCGGTCAAGGCCCTAAACACGATCCCCGCGGTGACGACGGTCCACCCCCACCCGACTCGGGTATGGGGATGACGGCGCTCAGTTATCTCCTTGCGGGCATGTTGGTGTGGGGCGGGATCGGTTGGCTGGTCGACCACTGGGTCGGGACCAGGGGCATATTCGCCGGCATCGGCTGTGTCGTTGGGATCGGCGGCGGTGTCTACCTCATCGTGCGCCGCCTGGGCGCCTGACAGGAAAGGGCTACGGTGATCGGTCAGTCGATCGTCCTCGCCGGGGAAGTTCCGTTCCCGCCGAGCGTGGAGGACTTCTATCCGCCGAGCATCCTGCCGTGGGGCGCGCACTCGGTCTGGTTTACGAAGATCACGTTCCTGGTGTGGCTCACCACCGCGGCGATCATCGTGTTCTTCCTGGCCTCCTACCGGAAGCCGAAGCTGGTTCCCACCAAGAAGCAGTGGCTCGCCGAGAGCGTTTACGGCTTCGTGCGGAACAACATCTCGGTGGAGATGATCGGCCCGGCGGGTGTGCGCTTCGCGCCGTACCTGACGACGCTTTTCTGCTTCATCCTGCTGAACAACTTCTGGGGCATCGTTCCCTTCGTCCAGATCTCCCCGAACTCGCACATCGCCTTCCCGGCTTTCCTCGCGGTGATCAGCTACGTGATGTTCATCGTGGTCGGCATCCGGCACCACGGCTTCGCGAAGTACTTCAAGACGGCTCTGATGCCGCCCGCGCCGTGGTTCATCCTGCCGTTGCTGATTCCGATCGAGTTCTTCTCGACGTTCCTGGTGCGCCCGTTCTCGCTGGCGGTCCGGCTCTTCGCGAACATGTTCGCGGGTCACATGCTGCTGCTGGTGTTCACGCTCGGCGGCTTCGCGATGATCAACGCGAACGCCTGGTTCGCGCCGTTCGCGGTCGTGTCCTGGACGATGACCATCGCCCTGACCTTCCTGGAATTCCTGGTCATCGTGCTCCAGGCCTATGTGTTCACGGTGCTGACCGCGAGCTATGTGCAGGGCGCACTCGCCGACGAGCACTGAGCTGTATCCCGCAACATCCCGTTGTCGTCCCGCGTGAGAGTCACGCGAGATCTCAGGAGGAACTGGAAAATGGTTCTCGCCGAAGTTGTTGGTAGCACCGCGGCCATCGGTTACGGCCTCGCGGCCATCGGCCCCGGCATCGGTGTCGGCCTGGTGTTCTCGGCCTACATCCAGTCGACCGCCCGCCAGCCGGAGTCGTCGCGTCTGACCCTGCCGTACGTCTGGATCGGCTTCGCCGTCGTCGAGGCGCTGGCGCTGCTGGGCATCGCGTTCGGCTTCATCTGGCAGGGCCAGCTCTGACCGCCGCCTCGACGGGAGGTGTCCTTTGATCACTTCGTTGAATCTGGCCGCTGCGGTCGAGCACAACCCGATCATCCCGTTCTGGCAGGAAGTCGTCATCGGGACGATCGCGTTCGGGCTGCTCTGCTTCGTGCTGATGAAGTTCGTCTTCCCGCAGATGGAGAAGACGTTCGCGGCGCGGGTGGACGCGATCGAGGGCGGGATCAAGCGCGCCGAATCCGCCCAGGCGGAGGCCAACGCGCTGCTCGAGCAGTACCGGGCGCAGCTCGGTGAGGCACGCACGGAGGCCGCTCGCATCCGCGACGAGGCACGGGCCGACGCCGAGGCGATCCGTCAGGACGTCCTGGCCAAGGCGCGGGAGGAGTCCGACCGGATCATCGCGACCGGCCACGAGCAGCTCGCGGCCCAGCGTGAGGCCATCGTGCGGGACCTGCGTTCCGAGGTCGGCACGCTGGCGGTCGATCTGGCCGGCCGGATTGTGGGCGAGTCCCTCGCCGACGAGGCCCGGGCGCGCGGCACGGTGGACCGGTTCATCGCCGAGCTCGACGCGGCCGGCTCCGCGGGCGGGCGCTGATGTCGAGCGTGACCCGCGAGTCGTACGCGGAGGCGACCGACAAGCTCGCCACCACCACGACCAAGGCCACGGCCGCGCAGCTCGCCACGGTCGCCGACGAGATCCTGTCGGTGGCCCGGCTGCTGCGGGCCGAGCCCCGGCTGCGGCGGGCCCTGACGGACCCGTCGCGCTCCGCGGGCGACCGGGCGGATCTGCTGGGCTCGCTGCTCGCGGGCAAGGTCGACGCCGTCACGGCGGACGTGCTCACCGCACTGGTCCGGGGCCGCTGGTCGGCGCCGAACGAGCTGTGGGACGCGACCGAGCGCCTCGGCGTGGACGCGCTGCTCAGCTCCGCGCAGCGCGCCGACGAGCTGGCCGAGGTGGAGGACGAGCTGTTCCGCTTCGGGCAGGTCGTGGCGGCCAACCCCGCCCTGGCGGTCACTCTCGGTGACCCCGGTGCCCCGCTCGAACGCCGGGTTAAGCTGGTCCAGGACCTGCTCAAGGGCAAGGTCCGGGTGGCCACGGGCAAGCTGGTCGAGGTGGCCCTCGAAGGATTCGGCGGCCGCAGCTTCGAAGCGTCACTGAGCCGGCTGGTCGAGCTGACCGCGGCGAAGCGGGACCACGAGGTCGCGTACGTGACGGTGGCGAAGGTCCTCAGCGACGCCGAGGAGCAGCGACTGGCCAGCACCCTGTCCGACAAGTACGGCCGGCAGGTCTCGCTGAAGGTCGAGGTGGATCCGTCCGTCATCGGCGGTGTCAGCGTGCGGGTCGGCTCCGACCTCTACGACGGCACGATCCTGCGGCGGCTCAACGCGGCGCGGCAGGCGTTCGCTAAATAGTTCTTCCCGCATCGCGCGCCGGGGACGGCCGCGAGCACAGGCCCCTCGGCGGCGGTGACGTCCCGAGCACGAACAGAGAAGGCAGAGGATGGCCGAGCTGACCATCTCCTCGGACGAGATCCGGGGGGCGCTTGAGCGCTACGTCTCGTCCTACACGCCCGAGGTCTCCCGTGAGGAGGTCGGCATCGTTTCGGATGCGGGCGACGGCATCGCGCACGTCGAGGGCCTGCCCTCGACCATGGCGAACGAACTGCTCGAATTCGAGGACGGCACGCTGGGTGTCGCCCTGAACCTCGATGTCCGCGAGATCGGCGCCGTGGTCCTGGGTGACTTCGCGGGCATCGAGGAGGGGCAGCAGGTCAAGCGGACCGGTCGCGTCCTCTCGGTCCCGGTCGGCGACGCGTTCCTGGGCCGCGTCGTCGACGCGCTGGGCAACCCGATCGACGACCGCGGCGAGATCGCCAACGAGAGCTTCCGCGAGCTGGAGCTGCAGGCACCGAACGTCATGGCCCGCCAGCCGGTGAAGGAGCCGATGCAGACCGGCATCAAGGCGATCGACGCCATGACGCCGATCGGCCGCGGCCAGCGCCAGCTGATCATCGGTGACCGTAAGACGGGCAAGACCACGGTCGCGCTCGACACGATCATCAACCAGCGCGCCAACTGGGAGTCCGGCGACCCGAAGAAGCAGGTCCGCTGCATCTACGTGGCGATCGGCCAGAAGGCCACCACCATCGCGTCCGTGAAGGGCACGCTGGAGGAGAACGGCGCGATGGAGTACACCACCATCGTCGCCGCCCCGGCCAGCGACCCGGCCGGCTTCAAGTACATCGCCCCGTACACCGGCTCGGCCATCGGCCAGCACTGGATGTACAACGGCAAGCACGTGCTGATCGTCTTCGACGACCTGACCAAGCAGGCCGAGGCGTACCGCGCGGTGTCGCTGCTGCTGCGCCGCCCGCCGGGCCGCGAGGCGTACCCGGGTGACGTCTTCTACCTGCACTCCCGGCTGCTGGAGCGCTGCGCGAAGCTCTCCGACGACCTGGGCGCGGGCTCGATGACCGGTCTGCCGATCATCGAGACGAAGGCCAACGACATCTCGGCCTACATCCCGACCAACGTCATCTCGATCACCGACGGCCAGATCTTCCTCGAGTCGGACCTGTTCGCCTCGGGTGTGCGCCCGGCCATCAACGTCGGCACCTCGGTCTCCCGGGTCGGCGGTTCCGCGCAGGTCAAGGGCATGAAGCGGGTCTCCGGCCGGCTCCGCCTCGACCTGGCCCAGTTCCGTGAGCTGGAGGCGTTCTCCGCCTTCGCGTCCGACCTGGACAAGGCGTCGCGGGCCCAGCTCGAAAAGGGCGTACGCCTGGTCGAGCTGCTCAAGCAGCCGCAGTACTCGCCGTACTCGGTCACCGACCAGACCATCGTCATCTGGGCCGGCACCACGGGCCAGCTCGACGACATCCCGGTCGGCGACGTGCGGCGCTTCGAGGGCGAGCTGCTGCAGTGGCTCAAGCGCCACCGCAAGGAGACGTACACGGCGATCGAGTCCTCGAACAACCTCACCGACGAGCAGGTCGAGAGCCTGCAGTCCGGGGTGGACGAGTTCAAGCCGCTGTTCAAGCAGGGTGACACGGGCCTGAAGCTGCACGAGGCTCCGGCCGAGGCGCTGGCCGAGGGTTCCGAGTCGCGCGAGACCGTGACCCGCGAGGTCCGCGGCAAGACGGACGCGAGCTAGTCATGGCCGGTCAGGTACAGGCCCTGCGGCGGCGCATCCGCACCGTCCGGTCGACCAAGAAGATCGCCAAGGCGCAGGAGCTGGTGGCGACCAGCCGCATCGCCCGGGCGCAGGAGCGGGTGGCCGCGGCCAAGCCGTACTCGGAGGCGATCACCCAGGTGCTGACGGCGCTGGCGTCCAACGCCAGCGTCGACAACCCGCTGCTCGTTCCGCGCGAGCGGGTGCGCCGGGCCGGTGTCCTGCTCATCACGAGCGACCGCGGCCTGGCCGGCGCGTACAACGCCAACGCGATCCGTACGTGTGAGCAGCTGATCTCGCGGCTGCGCGCGGACGGCAAGGACGTCGCGCTGTACGTGATCGGCCGCAAGGGTGTCGGCTACTACCGGTTCCGCAACCGGCCGATCGCCGCGAGCTGGACCGGCTTCTCGGAGCGGCCTAGCTTCGAGGACGCCCGGCGCGTCGGTGAGTCCCTGCTGGAGGCGTTCGTCGCCGGCGCGGACGACGGTGAGGGGCACCACGGGCCGGACGGCATCCAGGGCGTCGACGAGCTGCACATCGTCGGCACCCGGTTCCAGTCGCTCATGACCCAGGTCGCGGAGCCGCACTTCCTCGCGCCGATGCAGGTCGAGGACCGCGAGCGTGAGCCGGGCCTGCGGGCGGCGTACGAGTTCGAGCCCGAGGCCGAGGAACTGCTCGACGCGCTGCTGCCGAAGTACCTCAACACGCGGATCTACGCGGCGTTGCTGGACTCGGCGGCCAGCGAGTCGGCCTCGCGGCGGCGGGCGATGAAAAGCGCGTCCGACAACGCGGACGACCTGCTCAAGCGGTACACGCGCGAGATGAACTCCGCGCGGCAGGCTGCGATCACCCAGGAAATCAGTGAGATCGTCGGCGGCGCCAACGCGCTGGCCGCGGCGGGAAGTGATGTGTGATGACTGCTGTAGCTGAGCCCACTAAGGCGGAGACCGGCGTCGGCCGCGTCGTCCGGGTCATCGGCCCGGTCGTCGACGCCGAGTTCCCGCGCGACGCCATGCCGGAAATCTTCAACGCGCTGCACGTCGAGGTGACCCTCTCCGAGGGCACCAAGAAGCTGACCCTGGAGGTCGCCCAGCACCTGGGTGACAACGTGATCCGGGCGATCTCGATGCAGCCGACCGACGGCCTGATCCGTGGCGCCGAGGTGTCCGACACCGGTGCCCCGATCTCGGTGCCGGTCGGTGACGTGACCAAGGGCCACGTCTTCAACGCCCTCGGCGAGGTGCTCAACGCCGACCCGAAGACGCTGCAGGTCACCGAGCGCTGGCCGATCCACCGCAAGCCCCCGGCGTTCGCCGAGCTGGAGCCGAAGACCGAGATGCTGGAGACCGGCATCAAGGTGCTCGACCTGCTGGCGCCGTACGTGCGCGGTGGCAAGATCGGCCTGTTCGGCGGCGCGGGCGTGGGCAAGACGGTGCTCATCCAGGAGATGATCATCCGGGTCGCCCGGAACTTCGGCGGTACGTCGGTGTTCGCGGGCGTCGGTGAGCGCACCCGTGAGGGCAACGACCTCATCCTTGAGATGGGCGAGAGCAACGTTCTCGACAAGACCTCGCTGGTCTTCGGTCAGATGGACGAGCCGCCGGGCACCCGACTGCGCGTCGCCCTGTCCGCCCTGACCATGGCGGAGTACTTCCGGGACGTGCAGAACCAGGAGGTGCTGCTCTTCATCGACAACATCTTCCGGTTCACCCAGGCCGGTTCCGAGGTGTCCACGCTGCTCGGCCGTATGCCGTCCGCGGTGGGTTACCAGCCCACCCTGGCCGACGAGATGGGTGAGCTGCAGGAGCGCATCACCTCGGTCCGGGGCAAGGCGATCACCTCGCTGCAGGCGATCTACGTGCCCGCCGACGACTACACCGACCCGGCGCCGGCCACCACGTTCGCCCACCTGGACGCGACCACCAACCTGGAGCGGTCCATCTCCGACAAGGGCATCTACCCGGCCGTGGACCCGCTGGCCTCCAGCTCGCGGATCCTGGCCCCGGAGTACGTCGGTGCCGAGCACTACGCGGTCGCCCGTGAGGTGCAGCGGATCCTGCAGAAGTACAAGGACCTGCAGGACATCATCGCCATCCTCGGTATGGACGAGCTCAGCGAAGAGGACAAGGTCACGGTGCAGCGGGCCCGCCGCATCGAGCGCTTCCTGTCGCAGAACACGTACGCGGCCGAGCAGTTCACCGGCGTCGCGGGCTCGACGGTTCCGCTGAAGGAGACCATCGAGGCCTTCAAGAAGATCAGCGAGGGGGAGTACGACACCTTCCCCGAGCAGGCGTTCTTCATGTGCGGTGGCCTCGAGGACCTCGAGCGCAACGCGCACGAGCTGATGAAGGGCTGATCTTCCGGTATTCTCCGTGAGCCGCGCCGAAACTTCGGCGCGGCTCACGCGTTTCCCCGGCGGTACTGGCGCGTTTGACCAGGGGCTGGGCGGGAACCGGAGGCCAGCGAAGGCACCGGCGATCGGTACTCTGGATGTCAGCCTTGTGGCAGCCTGCGACCATGTCGGAGGTCGCGCGGATCGATCGGCACGGACGGGGATCGAGTGGCGAAGAGCGGCAACCTCGGCGCAACGCGCAAGCGTGGACGACGCGCTCCGTTGTGGGCGCGCCTGTGCGCGATCGTCGGGGCTGTTCTGATGGTGGTCAGCGGCGGTCTGCTGGTGAGCGGCCAGGTGCTCTACGCCCGGTACGCGGGGGCGGTGAACCAGCAGTCCCTCTTCGGCAACAAGCCGCCCGGCGCGGCGCCGAGGAAGGTCAACATCAAGGGCCCGCTGAACATCCTGCTCGTGGGCATCGACCCGCGCGACGCCAACACCGCCCCGCTCTCCGACTCGATCATCGTGGCGCACATCCCGGCGGGGCTGAAGGAGGCGTACCTCTTCTCCATCCCGCGCGACCTGCTGGTGGAGATCCCGCCGTTCGCCAAGACCGGCTTCAACGGCGGCACCGCCAAGATCAACTCCGCGATGTCGTACGGCAGCTCGGTGGGTAACGGCAAGCACGACGTGGCGCAGGGGTTCGAACTGCTGGCCAAGACGGTCGGCCGGCTCACCGGTATCCAGGAGTTCGACGCCGGGGCGATCATCAACTTCGGCGGCTTCAAGAAGATCGTCGAGGCCATGGGTGGCGTCACCATGACGATCGACCAGGACATCAAGTCCGAGCACCTGCAGCCCGACGGCAAGCCCCGCCCGCGCTACCCCAGCTGCGCCAACAACCAGTGCGCCCACCCGTACTACGGCCCACAGGCGCAGTACCCGAAGGGCACCCACCACCTGGAGGCCTGGCAGGCCCTCGACGTCGTCCGCCAGCGTTACGGCCTCAAGCGCGGCGACTACGACCGCCAGATAAACCAGCAGAAGTTCATCAAGGCGATGGCGAAGCAGGCGCTCAGCCAGAAGGTCGTGACGAACCCCGCCAAACTGGACGGCATCCTGCGCGCTGCCGGCGAGTCCCTGATCTTCGACGGCCAGGGCCACAACGTGGTCGACTGGGGGCTCGCGCTGCGCGGCGTCAACAGCGAGAACATGACGCTGGTCAGGCTGCCGGGGCACTCGGTCTTCAGTGGCACCGGCAAGAACCGGGACTACCAGGGTGAGGCGCTGGACCCGAGCGCGCAGGAGTTCTTCGCCGCGGTCCGGGACGACACGATCACGACGTTCATGGTCAACCATCCGGAATTCATCAACCGCAACTCCTGACCGCGAACGTGGCGGTCGCCACCCGGAGTTCTTCCGCGTCAACGCCGTGTTTAGAATTCACCCCATCGGTTCCAGTCGGCCCAACGAGGAGACAGCGTGGCCAACCAGCTGAACGTCCAGGTCGTCGCCGTCGAGGAGAAGATCTGGTCCGGCGAGGCGGAGATGCTTGTCGCCCGCACCACCGAGGGTGAGCTCGGTGTGCTGCCTGGCCACGCCCCGCTGCTGGGCCAGCTGAAGGAGCCCTCCCAGGTTCGCGTCAAGCTCGCGGGTGGTGAGCAGCTGACGTACGACGTGGCCGGCGGCTTCCTGTCGGTACGCGAGGACGGCGTGACCGTACTCGCCGAGAGCGCCACCGCCGCCCTCCCCGACGCGCGCTGAGCCCGGGATGCGGATTCTGGAATTCCTCGGAATCTGCGTCGTCACGCTGCTCGTCCTGCTGCTGGCCCTGTTCCTGCGCCGTCGCCTGCTGATGCGCGGCGGCGGCACCATCGCGCTTCAGGTCCGCGTCCACACGCTCGTCCCCGGACGGGGCTGGTCCGCCGGGATCGGCCAGTTCGTCGGTGACGAGCTGCGCTTCCACCGCATGTTCAGCTTCGCCATCCGCGCGAAGCGGGTCCTGAACCGCCGGGAGCTGATCGTGGACCGCCCGCGGCTGCCGGAAGGCCCGGAATGCCGCCCGATCCCCGGGCACTGGGTCGTGCTGAGCTGCGCGACACCGGAATCGCGGGTGGAGATCGCCATGGCGGAGTCCACGGTGACGGGCTTCCTGTCGTGGCTTGAGGCTGGCCCGCCCGGCAGCACCGCCCGGCGCCCGGTGGCCGCCCCGCGCCCGGCCGAGCACTGAGCCCGGGCCGAGCACTGAGCCCGCCGCGCATTGAGCCCGCCGAGCATCGAGCCGGCCGAGCACTGAGCAACGCCGAACGCTGAGCCCGCGCGGGTCAGGCCCGGGCGCCGCCGGGGACCCACCTCACGTCGCCGTCGGGGTTCGCGCTGCGCGCGAGGATGAACAGCAGGTCGGACAGGCGGTTCAGGTACTTGGCGGGCAGTTCGCCCGTCCGTTGCGCGTCCATGGCGATCAGGGCCCACGCCGAGCGCTCCGCGCGGCGGGCCACGGTACGGGCCACGTGCAGCAGGGCCGCCCCGGGGGTGCCGCCGGGCAGGATGAAGGAGTCGAGCGCGGGCAGCCGCTCGTTGTACTCGTCGCACCAGCCCTCGAGGCGGGTCACGTACGCCTCGGTGATCCGCAGCGGCGGGTACGGCGGGTCCTCGCTGAGCGGGTTGCACAGGTCCGCGCCGACGTCGAACAGGTCGTTCTGCACCGCGGTCAGCACCTCACGGATGTCCTCCGGGAGCCCACCGAGCGCGAGCGCGACGCCGAGGGCGGCGTTGCACTCGTCGGCGTCCGCGTACGCCGCGATCCGCGGATCGGTCTTGGCGGCGACCTCGTTGTTGCCCAGGCGGGTCTGCCCGGCGTCGCCGGTGCGGGTATAGATGCGGGTCAGGTGGACGGCCATGGGCCCACCCTACGGGCCGCCGTCCCAGGTCACGCCGAAGGCCCCGCTGTGGGGTCCGGCGGGCTCGCAAGCCCTACCATGGCCCGCGTGGATGTGATCAGGGTCAAGGGCGGGGCGCGCCTCGCCGGGGACGTCACGGTCGACGGCGCGAAGAACTCCGCGCTCAAGCTCATGGCGGTCACCCTGCTGGCCGAGGGGCGCAGCGTGGTGGAGAACGTGCCGCGCATCACCGACATCGCGATCATGGGCGAGGTGCTGCGCCGGCTGGGCTGCCAGGTGGAGCTCGCGGGCGGGATCGCCACGATCGACGTACCGGCCGTGCCGGGCGCCGAGGCGGACTACGACCTGGTGCGCCGGCTGCGCGCCTCGATCTGCGTACTCGGACCGCTGCTGGCCCGGCGCGGCGACGTCCGCGTCGCCCTGCCCGGCGGCGACATGATCGGCTCCCGCGGCCTGGACATGCACTTCTCGGGACTGGCCCGGATGGGTGCGGAGATCTCCGGCGAGCACGGCTTCGTCATCGCGTCGGCTCCCGGCGGGCTGCGCGGCGCGAAGATCTGGCTCGACTTCCCCAGCGTGGGCGCGACGGAGAACCTGCTCATGGCCGCGGTGCTGGCCCGCGGCGGCACGGAGATCGACAACGCGGCCCGGGAGCCGGAGATCGTCGACATCTGCGAGATGCTCAACGCGATGGGCGCGCGCATCTCGGGTGCGGGCACCTCCACCCTGCAGATCGAAGGCGTGCACGCGCTGAGCCCGGTGCGGCACACCACGATCGGCGACCGGATCGTCGGCGGCACCTGGGCGTTCGGGGCCGCGATGACGCGCGGCGACGTGACCGTGCACGGGGTGCGTCCGGAGTTCCTCGACATCGCGCTGGACAAGCTGGTCTCGGCGGGTGCGGTGGTGGATCCGGGGGAGAACAGCTTCCGGGTACGGATGGCCGACCGGCCCACGGCCGTTGACGTGGTGACGCTGCCGTTCCCCGGGTTCGCGACCGACCTGCTGCCCATGGCGCTCGGGCTGGGCGCGGTGAGCCAGGGCTCCTCGCTGATCACCGAGAACATCTTCGACGGCCGGTTCATGTTCGTGAACGAGATGGTGCGGCTCGGCGCCGACATCCGTACCGATGGCCATCACGCGGTCGTGCGGGGCCGGGAACGGCTGTCCGGGGCGCCGGTGCGGGCCACGGACATCCGCGCCGGTGCGGGGCTGGTCATCGCCGGACTGTGCGCCGAGGGCATGACCGAGGTGGGTGAGGTGCACCACATCGACCGGGGCTACCCCGACTTCGTGGCGGACCTCGCCAAGCTCGGGGTGGACGTGGAGCGGGCGCAGGTCGCCGAGCCTCGCTACGGGTTCTGAGGGCTCACAGGGCCGGGCTGCCGCCGACCAGGCGGCGGGCCTCCTCCAGCTCCTCGGCGAAGACCAGGATGAGGACCCGGCCGTCGCGGCGGTGCGCGTACGTGGCGCGGATGCCCGCGTCCGCCAGCAGTCCCCGGATGTCGTCGGCGAGCTCCGGGTCGTCCGCGATCGCGGCGGGGCCGAGCAGGCCGTAGTCGTCGCCTGTGTCGAGGATGGCGCGACCGCCCCGGCGGCCGCGCGGTCGTTCCGGGTCCTCGTCGCCGGTCCATTGCAGGCCCATCCGCCAGAAGACCGTGCCGAGGAAGCCGACCACGACGACGGCCACCAGCGGTCCGATGAGGTACCAGCCGTCGCTCGTGGCCATGAGCACAGTCTGGCACCGGCGATCGCCATTTTCCGGGGAAATGCCCCGATAGGGACAAAGACCCGGGCTGAGCCGCCGTTAAGGCGGGGCGGCTAGGGTGAGACTCGGAAACGCACTCACGAAGGAGGGTCACACATGGCGGGTCGACTCGCGGTCATCGGCTCCGGCCTGATGGGTTCGGGCATTGCCCAGGTGGCGGCGCAGGCCGGTTGGACGGTCACCATGCGGGACATCGACGACGCGTCGCTGACCCGCGGCGTGACAGCGATCCGGGAGTCGCTCGGGCGCTTCGCCGCCAAGGGCAAGATCTCCGAGGAGGACGCGGAGGCGACCGTCGGCCGGATCACCACCACGACCGACCTGGACGCGGCGGCCGAGGCCGATGTCGTGGTCGAGGCCATCTTCGAGCGCATCGAGGCCAAGCACGACGTCTTCCGTACCCTCGACAAGGTCTGCAAGCCGGGCGCCGTGCTGGGCACCAACACCTCGGCCATCCCGATCACCCAGATCGCGGCGGTCACGTCGCGTCCCGAGTCGGTGGTGGGCATCCACTTCTTCTCGCCCGTACCGATGATGAAGCTGGTCGAACTGGTGCGCGGCTACCAGACCTCCGACGAGACGCTGGCCAACGCCCGTAACTTCGCCGAGGAGGTCGGCAAGACCTGCGTCGAGGTCAAGCGGGACGTGGCTGGCTTCGTTTCCAACCGGCTCTTCTCGGCCCTGCTGGTCGAGGCGATCAAGCTGGTCGAGAGCGGCGTCGTCTCGGCCGCCGACCTGGACACCGTCATGAAGCTGGGCTTCGGGCACGCGATGGGCCCACTGGCCACCGTCGACCTGACCGGGCTCGACGTGATGCTGAACGCGGCCAGCAACATCTACCGCGACACCGCCGACGAGAAGTTCTTCCCGCCGGAGCTGCTGCAGCGAATGGTCACCGCGGGCGATCTGGGCCGCAAGACCGGCAAGGGCTTCTACTCGTACTGAGCGGCAACTGCACGCACGGCGCAAGCGCGGCGGGTCTCACCCGTCGCGCTTCGTCGTCCAGCGGAACGTCGTCAGGCACAGCACCAGCGCGACCACGCACCACGCCGCCAGCACCAGCGCCACCCGGCCCAGCTCGAACGAGCCCGCCGGCTCGGCGGCGCCGAACGAGGCCGGCAGGAACACCGCCCGCAGCCCCTGGCACATCCACTTGAGCGGGAACACCGCGGCCGTCTCCTGCATCCAGACCGGCAGTTGCGTGTAGACGAAGAACACTCCGGAGGTGAACTGCAGGATCAGCGCGACCGGGGTGACCACGGCGGGAGCGCTGCGCCCGGTCCTGGCCAGCGACGAGAACGCCACTCCGGACAGCGTGCAGGCGGTGATGCCGAGCACCGCCACCCAGCCGAACGTCAGCCACCGCCCGGCCGTGTCCGGCAGCCGCAGATCGAACAACAGGGTGGCCACGGCCAGCAGGATGACGGTCTCCAGCACCGCGACGAACGCCACCATCACCACCTTGCCCGCGAAGTAGACCCACTTCGGCATGGGCGTGCCGAGCAGTCGCTTGAGCACCCCACGGTCGCGCTCCTGCGGGATCTGGATGGCCAGCGCCTGGAAACCGACCGTCATCAGCCCGGAAGCGATCATCCCGGTCACGAAGTACTGGGTGAACTTCACCCCTTCGCTGATCGTGCCGCTGAAGACCGAGCCGAAGATGATGACGAGGATGGCCGGGAAGGCCAGCGTGAACATCACCTGCTCGCGGCTGCGCATGAACTGCCTGATCTCCAGGACCCCCTGGCTGAGGCCCAGCCGAACCGCGCCCATCACGCTCCGATCATCCGCAGATAGACATCTTCCAGGGTCGGCCGGGTGACCGTCAGCCCGGGCACCTCGCCGGAGAAACGCGCGGCCAGGTCGGCCACCACGGCCGTCGGCGTCGCGCTCTGCGTGCGTTCCCAGGACCCTTCCGGGGTACGCCAGGAGACGGTCGCCAGGGCCGAGTCCCGGTCGCCGAGCCGGTGTGGACTGTCCACCGCGATCAGCCGCCCGCGCGCGATCACCGCGACCCGGTCCGCAAGCGCCTCCGCCTCGTCCAGGTAATGCGTGGTCAGCACGATCGTCGTCCCGCCCGCCTGCAGGTCCCGGATCAGCGCCCAGAACTCGCGGCGCGCCTCCGGGTCGAAGCCGGTCGTCGGTTCGTCGAGGAAGAGCAGCTCGGGGCGGCCGATGATGCCCAGGGCCACGTCGAGGCGGCGCTTCTGCCCGCCGGACAGGGTGTGGGTGCGCGCCGCCACCTTCTCCGTCAGCCCGACCCGGGCGATGACCTGCGCCGGATCGTCCGGGTGCGGGTAGTAGCGGGCGAAGTGGCCGACGACCTCGCCGACCGTGAGGTCGTCGAACTCGCCCGTACCCTGCAGCACGATGCCGACCCGCTGCCGCCAGCGCCGCGCCTGCGCGCCCACGGCGGCGCCGCGGCCCCCGTTCGCCACGGCGGGGTCGACGCCGAGCACGGTGACCTCACCGGCGTCGCGCCGCCGGAAGCCCTCCAGGATCTCCACGATCGTCGTCTTGCCCGCGCCGTTCGGGCCGAGCAGCGCGAAGACCTCGCCGCGCGCCACGGTCAGGTCGATGCCGTCCACGGCGGGGGTACCCCCGTAGGCCTTGCGCAGGTCACGGACGCTGATCGCCGGTTCACCGTCTCCCATGGACGCCCACCATACGGGTGCTCAGGCCGCCACGATCGACCGCATCGCGGGAAGGCCGGGCCGCGGCGCGCTCAGTTCGCGGAGGCGACCTCAGTTCGCGGAGGCGAACGTCAGGGAGAGCAGCGCGGCGGCGACCATGCCGCCGAGCAGGGTGAGCCCGATGCCGCCGATCTCCAGCCGGTGGCCGTGCCGGTGCGCGTACGCCGCGGCCACGGGTACGCCCGCCGAAGGCGCCAGCAGGAACGCCAGCCAGCCCAGCGCGCGCACCACCACACCCCCGGGTACGGCCGTACCCCCGAAGGTCACCAGGCCCGCGGCCAGCAGCCCGGTGGCGCCCGCGACCAGCGCGCCCGCCACCGGCAGCAGCGCCAGCGCCCAGCGCGGCAGCGGGTCACGCACGGCCGGGCGTACGGTGTCGTCGATCCGCTCGGCGGCGCGAGCCAGCAGCGTGCGGGCGGACTGCCGGGGCGGCTGCGCCGCGGCGTCGCCGCCCGGCTCGGGGGCGCGCTGCAGCGCGACCCGGGGCAGCGCCTCGACCGCCGCCGGTTCGGGCAGCTCGCCCAGCGCCCGGACCCGCATCCCCCGCGCCCGGCGCAGCTGGTCCCAGAGCCGGGCGGCCTCCCGGTCCACGTCCAGCACCTGGGCGGCGGCGGCCCCGGCCCAGCGGTCGGCCGCCGCGGCCTCCCCTTCGGCGCGGGCCAGCTCGCCGGCGGCCTGCGCGGCACTGTCCTGGTACGCCTGTTCGGCGCCGTCCAGTTCGGTGTCGCGGCGCCGCGCCGCCTCGGCGAGGGCGCTCATCATGAGCTGGTAGTCGCGCTCACGTGGGGTCACTGTGCACCTCATAGGGGATGATCACTTCGGGGAACCGGTGTACCGAACGGTCGAAGAACAGCGCCCGCCGCGGCCGTGGACTCCAGGCCGGGCCGCCCGTGTGCGGAAACAGCGGGCTGAGTTCCGGGCCGGGGACGTCCAGGGCGACCCACGCGCCGACCCGGTCCAGCCCGGCCCCGCCCAGGGTCTCGCGCAGCCGCGCCACCGAACGCCACCAGGCCAGCACGTGCACCCGGCGCTCGGGGCCGTCGGCCAGCAGGGCGCGCAACCGGTCCCGGTACGCCGGGGCGGCGCCGAAGCCGTACCCGAGCACGTAGTGCGGGATGTCCGCCGCGACGAGGTTGTCGAAGAGCCCGGCCACGGTGTCGTGGTCGTACCAGTCGGCCTGCGGCAGTTCGCCGGCCAGCCGGGTGGCCGCGCGCTCGGCGGCCGGGTGGAGGCAGGCCACGCTGAACCGGGCCGGTCCCTGCGCGGCCAGCGAGAGGGCGGCCGCCGCCAGCACGTCGCAGGCCTCGGCGGTGCGGCTGCCGAGCACGGCCAGGTTGCGTCCCGGCATCCGGCCCAGCCGCAGCCGGGCCGGGCCGGGCGGCACGTCGACCCGCTCGCCCAGGACGGCACCGGGGGAGCAGCCCACCCGTGCGGTCGAATCCGGCGCCTGCCCGGCGGGCCGGTACGCCTCCGGCAGGCGCGGCACGGCGTGGCCGTCGAACCAGCGCGGCGGGACGGCGCCGTCCGGGCGTTCCCGCCACAGCCGGTGCTGCAGCGCCCGCCACGCGGACCGCGTCGACCCCGGCGCCGGGTAGCCGTGTACCGGGCCCGGTGTCTGGTAGCCGGGCAGCGGGCCCGGTGTCGGGTCGCCCGGCGGCAGGTGGCCGGGCGATTCCGGTAGGACCGGCTGCGGCCCTGGGTCGGCGCGGGGCGCGGCGAGCTGGGTGCCCGCGTCCGGGAGGCGGACGATCCGGTTGGCGCTGGCGCTGCCCGCGTCGGTGTTGACGACCGCGTGGAACCGGGGGATGACCGCGGCGGCGAGGTTGCCGTCGGCGAGGATGCCCTCCGCCTTGGGCAGGGCGAGGCGCAGTTGGAACCCGGGTAGTCCGGCGTCGCGCAGGAACTCGGCCCCCGCCGGATCCTGGGTCGTGAGGATCAGGTGGACACCCTGGGCGGGGCCACGCCGGGCGAGGTCGGCCAGCAGCGCGACGACCTCCGCCGCTTCCGGCGGGAACTCGTCGAGGACGGCCACGATCCGGGGCCACTGCCCGCCCGGATCCTCGGTGCGCAGCTCGGCGAGGGTGGCGACCCCGTACCGTTTCGCGGCCTGTGCCCGGTGCCGCAGCTCCTCGCCGAGGTGGCGCAGCACGGCCAGACCGAACTCCGGGTCGCCGGTGAGGTTGATTCCGGCCAGGTGGAGTTGCGGCAGCCAGTCCGGCTCCCCGGGGCCGGGGACACACTGGGCGAACGACCCGCTGTCCGTGCCGTCGAGCAGGTAGACGGCCAGCTCGTCGGGGCCGTACCGGGCGGCCAGCGAGGCGAGCCAGGCGTACACCAGATTGGTCCGGCCGGAGCCGGGCGGGCCGCCGATGAGCGCGTGCGGCCGGTGGTCGTCGAGCAGCACCTCGACCAGGGCGCCGTCCGGGCCCGCGCCGATCGGAGCCAGCAGCCCGTACGCGGACGACTCGGTCCACAGTTTCTCGGGTTCGAGGTCGCTGAGACGGGCGGTGGGCGGCCCGGCATGCAGGTGCTCGGTGGCGGCGCGGCAGAAACCGGCGATCCGCTCGGCGGGGGGTGGGGCGTCCAGCCGGATCGGCAGATCGCCGATGCTGCTGCTGACGGCCGTACCGTCGTCCCGAACTCCGACCCGGGCCACCGTCGGCTGTGTCCCCAGGTCCAGCCCGCGTACGACGAGGTGGACGCCGCAGCCGACGCCGGTGCGTACGATCCGGTCGAGCTGGGCCCGCTGGCTGGCGGGCAGCTCGGCGGCGGTGGCCGGGTCCACCAGCAGCACGATCAGCCGCCACGGCTCGGGCCGGGGGCCCGGGGTGGCGGCGGTGAGCGCGGCCAGGGAGCCGTACTCGCCGGCCAGCACCGTCTCGTTGACCCGGCAGATGTGCTCCACCAGGCCGTCGAGCAGCGCGCCGAGGCCGCCGGGGCCGACCAGGGAGAGCAGGCCGGCGTTGCCGAGCGGGCCGAACGCGGCGAGGGTGCCGCCGAGCTGTTCCGGGTCGAAGACGGTGACGTGCACCTCGCCGGGGCGGGTGGTGCCCAGCGCGCGCAGCAGCACGGTCGAGATGATCCCGTCCACGGCGCTCTGCTCGCCGCCGAGTTCCAGGTGGGCGCCGTCGAGCAGGGGCAGCAGGGCGGGCAGCGTGACCCGGGTACGGTCCGTGCCGTCCGGGTCGTACGCGATCGTGCCGATCCGCAGCAGTCCGGCCGAGGCCCCGCGGTCCGGGCCCCCGGTGTTCCAGGTCGGGGTCCAGGTGCGCCACGGCGCCCCGGCGGCGCCCGCGGCGCACAGCGTCGCGGCCAGCTCGACGATGCCGGTCAGCCGCCGCGCCTCGGACCGGAACCGGCCCAGGATGTCGCGCCGGGCGGCGTCGCGGGCCTCGGCCAGCTGGGTGAGGCACGTCGCGTACGCCTCGCGGACCAGCTGGCGGCGGCGCTGCGATTCGCCGCGCGCCGACTCCGCCGCGGCGAGCACGGCCCGGGCGGTCCCGCGCGCCTCGGCCAGCTCCTGCCGGACCGCGGCGACCAGCGCGTTGCGGTGGTTCCCCACAGCACCCCCCGGAATTCACGTTGGGGGATTTTAACCATTTAGTCCGATATCATGCTGCTATGAGCTGCGTGTCGCGTTCGCCGTCGCCCGGGTCAGCCACCTGGGGTCGGTGCTCACCAGCTCGCGCCACAGCTCGGCCGCCACGAGCTGCGCGGCCTCGGTCTGCCACTCGCGCAGCATGCGCCGCGGCACGTACCGGCGCATCCACTCCAGCACCTGCCGCGCGTCGCGATCCAACCCCTCGGTCCGCAGCCGCCGCTCGTACGGCCGCAGCCCCAGCACGCAGAGGTAGTACAGGGCGTTGTAGTGCCGCCACTGCTCGCCGGTGCCGGGCAGCCCGCTGGGCTTGAGCCGGGCCACGCCGCCGCGCAGTACCGCCTGCAACTCGACCGCCCGCGCCAGCGGCTGATCCACCACCCGGCCGGTCAGCCGCCGGTCCACCGCGGGCAGGTCGATGAGCGGGCTGCGCAACAGCCGGGCCAGGTCGCCGTAGTCGTCCAGGGCGCGCCGGGTGAGCCGGATGAACTCCTGCTCGCTCAGCGCGATCAGCGAGTGCCGCTCCCGCCGCCGGGGCAGCGCGTCCGCCAGCGTGAGCAGTGCGGCCCGGTCCGCCCGCAACCGCTCGTCGTGCAGGAACGCGACCCGGTCCAGGCCCCGGCGCACCGGCCCGGTCAGCGCGAACACCGTCATCACGACCGCCAGCAGCAGGTACTGCAGCACCACCACGATCGGCCGCGCCGGCGCCGCCAGCATGGTCAGCGCGACCGGGCCCGCCACGACCAGGGTGGCCGCCAGGGCGCCGACCACCGAGCGGCGCAGGTCCGGCAGCAGGCGCTCCCCGGTGTCCACGGCGTCCGCCACCGCCGCCAGGAAGCCGAGCAGCAGCAGGTCCAGGCCCACGGCCGCCAGCACCAGATCGGGGGAGCCCAGGTCGATGCCGAGGAGCAGGACCAGCAGGCCGAGGCCGTACAGAGCGGCGGCCGCGGTGACCGCGGCCGCCAGAGCCCGCGGACGTACGGTGTCCCGCGAGCGCCACACCAGCACCAGCCCCCCGACCAGCGGCGCGAGGGCCACCAGCCGCCCGGCTCCCGGCAACGCGGCGATCACCACCACGAACACCGCGGACACCGCCAGCCAGCCCCGGTCGACCTGGCGCCGTTCGGGCAGATCGTCCGGCAGCAGGCCGAGCGCCGCGCCCGCCCACGCCAGCGCGGGCAGGCACAGCAGGACCTTCGCCGCGGTACCGCCCGGCGTCACCGTCCACGCCGCCACGGCCGACGCGTACGTCAGCAGCGCGACCGCGGCCCGCCACAACACCGGCCGCCGCAGATCACGCCCCAGCAGATAGCACGCCAGCCACCAGGTCAGGGCGAAAGCGGGTACGGCGATCGCGGGCACGGGAGCAGTCAACCAAACAGGCGCACCGTCTCGACACCCTCCACGGCCCGCCGTTGGCGGCGACGTCGGCGGCGCCGCCGTACGATCCAGGTCCCGCCGGCCGCCAGCAGCACGAGCCCGAGCAGCACCAGGATCGGCATCAGGATCGCCAGCAGCGACATCACGACGCTGCCGAAGTCCTCGACGGTGCTCACCACGGGCGCCCCGAGCCCACCCGTGGTGGCGTTGACCACGGGCCGTGACGCGGCCTTCACCCCGTGTACGCACAGGGCGATGAGGACACCCGCCGCGATCGCCATCCACTGGCGCGAACCCAGCGCGCCCGGATCGGACACCGTCGCGGTCTGCGCTCCCGCGCCCGCCCCGAACGCCAGCCCGCCCGCGGCGGGCCGTACCACCGTCTGCACCACGTCGTTGACGTGATCCACGACGGGCACCTTGTCCGCCACGACCTCGATCGCCAGCAGCACCGCCAGGATGACCAGCGCCCAGCCGCCGGACAGCCAATGCCACCCGGCGGGCAGCTCCACCACGTCGGTGAACCGGGCCAGCAGACCCATCGTGAGCAGGGGAATGTAGGCATTCAGTCCGGCTGATGCGGCCAGGCCGGTGCCGGTCAACGCTTCGAGCACGGCCCCAAGGATGACACCACCGCGCACGCCGTCGGCGCGGTCGCGTCCGGGGCGGCTACCCTCGTCGGGTGCGCCTGGTCATCGCGAAGTGCTCTGTCGACTACGTTGGACGGCTGTCGGCCCACCTGCCCCCGGCGGTGCGGCTGCTCATGGTCAAGGCGGACGGCTCGGTGTCGATCCACGCCGACGACCGGGCGTACAAGCCGCTGAACTGGATGAGCCCGCCCTGCAAGCTGCAGGAGGCGCCCGGGGTGTGGAAGGTCGTCAACAAAGCGGGCGAGGAGCTGCGGATCACCCTGGAGGAGATCTTCCAGGACACATCGTACGAACTCGGCGTGGACCCCGGCCTGGTCAAGGACGGTGTCGAAGCGCACCTGCAGGAGCTGCTGGCCGCGCACCCCGAGACGTTCGGCGAGGGCTGGACACTGGTACGCCGCGAGTACATGACCGCGATCGGCCCGGTGGACCTGCTGTGCCGTGACGCGGACGGGGCGGCGGTGGCGGTCGAGGTCAAGCGCCGGGGCGAGATCGACGGGGTGGAGCAGCTCACCCGGTACCTGGAGCTGATGAACCGGGATCCGCTGCTGGCCCCGGTTCAAGGGGTGTTCGCGGCGCAGGAGATCAAGCCGCAGGCGCGGGTGCTGGCCACGGACCGTGGCATCCGGTGCGTGGTGGTCGACTACGACAAGCTGCGCGGCATGGAACGCAACGAACTAACCCTCTTCTGACTGTTCCGGCGCGGCGGACAGGCGGATGCCCGAGCGTCGGACCCGAACAGCACGGGCAAGCCGATGCCGATCGGCGTCGCATCGCGCAGATCTGGCTGGACCACGTCAATCCTCCGGGGCACACCGATGATCAGGGTCGAGGACATCCGCGCCACGGTGGACGCTTACCTGATCCGCCATCCGGACGAGGTCGGCAGGCTCGCCCCGCTAACTACAGCCCTCGACGCCGACCACGACTTGACCTCGCGGAAGACTCTCCCCGGCCACGTAACCTGCTCCGCGCTCGTCTGCGACCCGGCTGGCCGGGTGCTGCACATCCGCCACAACGTGCTGAACAGGTGGCTGTGCCCCGGCGGCCACCTGGAACCCCACGACACCACCCTGGCCGGTGGCGCGTTGCGAGAGATCACCGAAGAGACCGGTATCCCCGTCAGCGCCCTGCGCCTGATCGACGAGGTGCCCATCGACATCGACGTGCACCCCATCCCCGCCAACCCGGCCAAGAGCGAACCCGACCACCAGCACTTCGACCTCCGCTACGCCTTCACCACAACCGCCGCACCACAGGTCGTGCTGCAGACCGAGGAGGTCCACGACTTCGGCTGGCTGCCCACCGCCGAGATCGAACCAGCCTGGCTGGCCGGGCGGCTCACCGATCCCCAATGGGAAATCAGGGCAGGATGACCGGCTTGGCGAGGGCTCCGAACTCGTCCGGCAATTGGGCCATCACGTCGTCGAACTCGCCGAAGCTGACGGCCTCCTCCACTGTCTGGAACACCGCGCTCACGCCGCTGCGGGCGTCGTCCGGTGCAACCTGGGCGCGCTCGGCGACGCGGCGAATGAACTCGTCGAGGTCGAACTGCTCGGCTTCCTCCGGGGCCGACGCAAGGCTGTCCTGCAGCTCGTGGGGCAGCTGCGCGGCGAGGTCACGCGCCTCGCCGCCGGTGATCCGCTCACCGAGGGTCCGCAGCGTCGCCCGGGTGATGGCGTCGGCCTCGTCCCGGGGCAGCGCGGTGTGTTCGGCCACCTTCGAGATGAATTCCGGAAATTTCATGTTGATCGCCCCTTACGCGAGAGCTTCCGATACCGGATTCGGGGGGTACCCGCGGAATGGCCGCTCTAACGAGCCGGCCATGCCATATGCCAATTCGACGCGCCGGGGCGTGGTTGTTGGATGCCTGGTGTACTGCCCTCCTTCACGGCCCCTACGGCTGGCCGAGCCGATCCTTCAGCGCGTCACGCCGGGCCTTCAGGGTGGCTAGGATCGCCTCCTGCTCCTCCGCCTCGGTCAGGAGCAGCGACACCTCTGCCGGGTCCGTCGGGTATTCCGCCCGTTCGCCGATCCGGCGGCGCAGCTCTGCGGTGCCCCGTTCCAGCTCGGCGATCTCCTCCTCCAGGAGGTCCAGCTCCGCAGCAGGCGTCTTCGGCCCGTCAGCCACCATTGGTTCACGTCCTTCCTCGGTGGTTTACGGCATACCCGCTTCCACGTCTCCCTAACGGAGGGCCATCCGGCGGCCAGCGGGCGCGGGCGGCCGCGGCGTCCGAGACATTCGATCGCCTCCGCCGCGACCGCGGCGCCGAAACGATCATCGCGAAACGCCAGACCACCGGGGTGAAGGGCCTGGGCACGCTGCGCTACGTCGTGGCGCAGAGCTTCGCCCTGCTGTATCAGTTCCGCCGGTTGGCCGTGCGGCGGGAACGACTCCTGGACATCCACGACGGCCTCGTCAGCCTTGCCTGCGTCCTGATCTGCTGGCGCCGACTGATCAACTGGACCGCAAAGGAGACAGCGATCCGCGCGATGCGGGCTGGCTCGTAGGCGATGCCGGCGTACCGACGCTCAGGGCCGTTCTTGAGACGGCCACCACCAGCCCTGCGGCGGTGAACAGCGCCGCCACGATGCCGAACGCCCACCCGGCGCCGGCCTGCTGGACCACCGCCCCGGCGATCAGCGGCGCGAGCGGCTGCAGGGCACTGCCGGCGAACGAACTCGTGCCGGACACCCGCCCGTACACGTGTTGCGGGACCACCGCTATCCGGGCCGTCTCGGTCGCCGTGGCCGCGACCGGCTGCAGCAGCAGGATCGCGGCCAGGGCCGCGATCGCCGCCGCCGGCCCGCCGGCGAGCGCCGCGCCGGCCGTGGTGACCACCCGGACGCCGGTGATCAGCAGCAGCAGGCGGGGTAGCCCCAACCGGCGGTGCAGGCGGGGCGCCAGGAGTGTGCCGAGCATCGCGGCGACGGCGCCGACGCTCAGCGCGGTGCCGATCGCGGGGCCCCCCGATTCGGCGCCGGGCCCCAGGATGATGGTGAACATCAGGATCGAGACGGCGATGTTCGCCAGCGTCGCGTAGGTCGTCACCGAGCGCAGGAACGGCGTACGCCAGAGCAGCCGGAATCCCTCGCCCAGCTCGGGCAGGAAGCGGCGACGCCCGGCCGCCGGCTCCTGCGGCGAATCGGTCACCGGCCGCAGTCTGCCGACACAGAACAGGGAGAGGGCGAACGAGGCCGCATCCGTCACCAGCGGAATGCTGCGGCCCAGCTGGAACAGCACGCCGCCGAGCGCGGGACCGATCAGCGCGGCCGCCTGCCCGCGCAGCTGGTTGGCGGCCACGGCGGTGGCGATCTGGTCCTCCGGCACGATCGAACGCATCATCTTCGTCGCGGCCGGGCGGAAACCCAGCATCGCCAGGGTCGTCACGACCCCGGACACCAGGAGCAGCCACATCGACACGAATCCGGCCACCACGCCGACGGCGAGGACCGCCGACACGAGCAGCCGGACCGCGTCGCACCACAGCATCAGGCGGCGCGGTGCGATCCGGTCCGCCAGGTAACCCATCGGCACCGATCCCAGCCAGGACGCCAGAAACGCGGCCGAGCCGAGCAGTCCCGCCTGGAGGGTGGAGCCGGTCACCGCGATCGCGATCAGCGGAGTGGCGACGAACGCCACCGAGCTGCCCAGCTCGGAGGTGAACTGGCCGATCCACAGCAGGCGAAAGTCGCCGTTGCCCCGCAGCGCGGTGACGGACCGGAATTTCATGGGAGCAGTTCGTCGACCACGAAGTTGGTGTTCGTTCGGCTACCGGGCCGGGCGTGCCGCAGCCGGTGCAGGAACAGCGCGACACCGGTGGAGCCGGTCGCCAGGTCGACCGTTTCGCGCAGCGCCTGTTCGCCGGGGAAGACCAGACCCTCCGGGCGTTCCACGCGGGACAGCAGCACCCCGGCCGCGGTCCGGCGTGCCTCGTCGAACCACCGCTGCTCGCCGAGCAGCTCACCCGCGTCCAGCAGCACGTTGCCCAGGCCGGCCAGGCCGTGGAACAGCTGCGGGAACACCACGTACTTGCGGCAGGAGTCGGCGAGAAGCTCCGGCACCAGGGTGCGCAGCTCGGCGTCACCGGGCCGGGCCGTCAGGTATCGCAGTGCGGTGGTGGCCACGCCCGCCGTGCCCTCGTCCCAGTAGCTGCGCAGCACCGTGTCCTTGTCGGTGCCCCGGTCGGCGTAGCGGGGGAACACCCACAGCCGCTGGTCATGTCGCACCCGCTGGCCCAGGTCGTGTGCCAGCGCGGCCCGGCCGAGGTCGTACCACCGCTCCTCTCCGGTTGCCAGGTGCAGGTACAGCAGGAACAGGGCTACGCCCGCTGCCCCGTACGCGTAGCCGACCCGGACCCGCCGCTGGGGGTCCACGTCGGCCGGCATCGGCCAGCGGGCCCCGTCCGCGTCCCTGACGCAGGATGCCGCGAGGGCCGCACCGGCGGCGCGGGCGTCGTCCATCAGGCGGTCGTCGCCGAGCCGTTTCGCCAGGCGCAGGCAGGCCATCCCGTACCCGGCGGCGCCGTACAGGACGTCGTCGGCGGCGAAGCGGAGCGGGTGCGCGCGGGCCTGGGCCATCAGTGCCGCGGCGGCCTCCCCGCGGCCCACCTCCTCAAGCACCCATGCCATGCCGGCCTTGCCGACGTAGAGACCCGGCGGGCACGTCGCCGAACGGGTGTCGCGCTGCATCGCCCAGGCCAGCAGGCGCGGCGGCACCGATCCGGTGAGGTGCCACAGGCCGTGCAGGACCCCGTACGCGCCCCAGGCCACGCCGAGCGGATTCGTCTCGTACACCATCGGGTGTGCGGGGAACAGCCGGTCGGTCCGGTCCGGGCGCGCGGTGGTGGTCACGTAGCGCACCACCTGCTCGACCACCTCGGCCAGCTCGTCGTCTTCGGGACCGTCGGCCGGGACGGCCGGGCGCCCCGGCGCCAGGACCGAGCGCCACGGGGCGTGGTCGTCGACGGGCAGAGCGGCGATGCGCCGCCGTACGTCGTCGGGATGCGGGCGCGCGTCGGCGTCCATGAGGTCACCGATCAGCGAGACGAGTTCGGTGGGCAGGGCGAGGTCGTCGGCGAGCGCGCCGAGGTAACGCCGCAGGGCCGGGCGGTGGAAGCCGATGGTGCTCGTGGCCAGCTGGATCGCGCCGAGCATCAGCCCGCCGAGGGCGTGCCAGTCGTTCGCCCGGTCGTAACGCCGGGTGGCCACCACCCGCGGGGAGGCGAGGCCGGAGGTGTAGATGCCGAGGTGTACGTCGATGCCGTCGCGGACGGCCGCCTCGAGGTCGATGATCCGTACGCGGTCTCTGTTGGGGTCCACGAGCACGTTGGTGTGCGAGAGGTCGCCGAGCAGGATGCCGCGCTCGTGGGCGGCGGCGATCGCCTCGGCGATCTGTCGCCACAGGCCGCGCAGGCTGGTGAAGTACCGCGTCATCGCCGCGGAGGTCAGGTCCAGTTTGTAGAGCGGGTTGTGCGTGATGCAGTACTGGCCGTACGTCTGCGGATCCAGCTTCTCCTCGGCCAGGAAAGCGTGCCCCTCGTCGACGAAGAAGTCCACCGGACGTACGAAGTGCCCGGTGTCGGCGAGTGCCGACAGCAGCTCGTACTCCTTGCGCAGCACCTCGTCGGCCGGTCGGCCGGCGACCATGATCCCGGGCCGGGCCTCCTTGAGCACCACCTCGGCGCCGGTGTGGCGATCGGTGGCCAGATACACGCCGCCGCGGTTGTTGAACGTGATGGCGCTGCGGACCTCGAACCGTCCGCCCATCAGGCCGTCGTCGCGGTCGTCGTCCTCGACATCGGGGCGGCCGGCCGCCGGGAACGGGTCGGTCACCCATGCGGGCGCACTCCAGTGCGGCCGGCGTACGTCGGGCACCAGCTCCCCGTCGGGGCTGGTGAACATGAGCGAACGGGCGCCGTCCGCCCGTAGCTGGGACACACCGGTGAATCCGCCGTAGCGGTAGTAGACCGCCGTCGACCCGGGCCAGCGGCGGTCGGAGAGGATGTACGGACCGCCGTACCCTTCCAGCACGTCGGCGAGCGCCGCGCCGACGGTGCGGAACGTCTCGTCGGTGAGCGGGTACACGGTGATGAACTTCCCGCTCGCGGTACGGGAGAAGACCTTGCCGTTGGTGTAGTCGACCGAGTGCGGATCGAGCAGGAACTTGAACGGGGTGTCGGTCTCGCGCAGCACCGGCAGCGCGGCGCGCAACGCCGCGACACTGTGCTCTGCGGTGGTGGAGACGTGTAGCTTCCACCCTTGTTCGGGCAGGGTGGTGCCGGCCCGGTCGGCGATGAACCACAGCCCGCGGCGGCGCAGGGACCAGCCGGGCGTCATCTCGGCCCGGAACACCGCGAGGTGCTCATCGCTGGGCAGGTAGCTTCCGAGCGGTTCGAACCACCGCCGGTCGGCCATGGTGTACGGCTGTAGTGACTCCCACGTTTGCATGGTGCGCCCTCCTCGAAGCATGGTCTTCGACAACCGGACAGGCCCCGGCGGCTGCCGCCGGGGCCTGTCGCTGTCACCTCGGTGACCGGGCCCGCCAGCCGTTACGGCGGGCGGGACCGCGGTCCCACCGCGATGAGGTCAGTTGCAGCTCTGCGACTCGCAGGACGTGACGCTCAGCGCCTCGACCGGGCCGTGAGCGGTCTCGACCTCGAGCTCCTGCAGCTTCAGAACCTTGGCCACGATGGACCCTCCTTCAGTTGATCTTTCTCCTACGGGGTGCGAACGAGGCGGCAAGACAGCCGCTCGATCGCGGTGTGGATCGTAGGAACGCCCTCTTTCCGTCCTCTGTGGGTCCTCTGTGGGTCGGCTTCCGCGGCCGTCGGCGGCGTTTGCCAGGTACCGCCGCGCGGGCCATGATCGATAACTTGCTCCCGGCAGGGAGAGATCATGATCAGTGAGGAGAGGTCCATGAATTCACGGAAGACGTTGCTGGCCGGTGCTGCCGTGGCGGCCGGAACGGCGATCGCCGCGCTGCTCGGCGTGGCCGCGCCGATGACGGCGGTGGCCAGCGGTTCGAACACGGTGTTCGTCGCCGGTGGCTCCATCGGGGGCAGCACCGGGGGGAGCGCCGTGGGGACGATCTCCCTCGCCGGCGGCTCGATCGGTGGCTTCGGGACCGGACTGACCGCGGAGCTCCGCACCGGCGCAGCGACGCTCGACAGGGGCGGGGAGACCGGCACTCTCTGAGCTGACCCTCTGCCGATCTTGTGGAGTTCGGGTCGGCTGCTCACCCGAACTCTCCACGTTAGGCCGAGCTCGACGTGCCGTACGGTCCCGGTAGGCCAGCGTGGAGCGAAACCTCAGACGATTTCGGATCGGCCGAGGGCTCGCGTTCGCCTGCCGGGTGCCCGCCGACGTGAACCGAACAGGCCGCCAGCGCTCGCGCGGCGCTGCATGTCCACAATCTGAGACGCTGCGACGAAGGTCTCAGCGCCGCATCTCGGGCTGCCGACCAAGCGGACATGACAAATGGCCAGGACAACACCCAGGGGCGGCGTAGCCCGCTCGACGACCGGTCCATCTCCGGCAAGTTGCTGCCGCGGCTGTTCCTGCCGTCCGGTCTGGCCTCAGTGTTGATCGCGCTGTCCAATGTCGACGGTTACCGCGGATCCCTGCTGATCCGGGGGCTGCTGGCGATCGCGATCGCGGTCGCGACCTGGCGGGTGAACTGG
Organism: Krasilnikovia cinnamomea; assembly: GCF_004217545.1. Lineage (NCBI taxonomy): Bacteria > Bacillati > Actinomycetota > Actinomycetes > Micromonosporales > Micromonosporaceae > Krasilnikovia > Krasilnikovia cinnamomea. Next base: position 1,862,568 of record NZ_SHKY01000001.1, on the reverse strand, counting down.
GACCGGGTGCCACGGCAGGCGTTGCGGGTCCTGGCCTACCTCGCCGTAACCATGATCGGTGTCGGAGCCCTCACCACTCCCGGCGCCTACTACCTGATCATGCTCAACTCGGCCATCGCCATGGTCTGGGCCGGGTTCACCCTGGAGCGGCGAGACGTGGTGGCGCTGTCGGCCATCATGGCGGTGCTGACCCTGGTGACGCAGTGGCACCTGTTCTCGCCGTGGATTGCCATGTGGCATGCCGTTGCGATCTGGATCCTGCTGACCACACTGTGCGTCGCGATGCACTGGCTGCGCCGGCTGCTCGACGAAGGCGCCGCCCAGGTCGCCCAGGCCCAGGCGGAGATCAGCGAGCTGCAGGTCCGTACGCTGACCGAGCAGCAGCAGGCCGAGGCGCAGCGGGCCGAGCAGGCCGCCGCGCAGATGGCCGAACAGGCCCACCTGCAGCAGCAGGTCGCGGCGCAGGCGGCCGTGCTGGCCCAGTCGGCCGGTGAGGTCAGCCAGAACACCACCGTCGCGGCGACCGCGGCCGAGCAGATGGCCTTGGCGCTGCAGGACCTGTCGCGCACGGCGCAGTCCACCGAGGAGGTCACGGTCACGGTGGTGCGGCAGGCCGACGACGCCGCCACGGTGATCAAGGCCCTGGCCGCGTCGAGCGCGCAGATCATGGCGGCCAGCGACATCATCCAGTCCATCGCCGAGCAGACGAACCTGCTGGCGCTCAACGCCACCATCGAGTCGGCCCGCGCCGGGGAGAGCGGCAAGGGGTTCGCGGTCGTGGCCAACGAGGTCAAGGAACTGGCCCGCCAGTCCGGCGAGAACGCGGACTCCATCAACCGGACCCTGACCGACGTACGCGCCCAGGTCGACGCCGCCGTCACCCAGGTCACCGAGATCGCCGGAAGCATGAGCACCCTGTCGGCGCACCACAGCACGCTCGCCGCCGCGATCGAGGAGCAGACCGCGGCCGTCGCCGAGGTGACCCGTACGGTCACCCAGACCGCCGGTGAGACGCAGACGATGGCCAGCGGCATCCAGGCGCTGGAACAGATCTCCCGGGCCGGCGCGCGTTGACCCGTCGGACGCCGGCGGGTGAGCACCCGCTGGCGTCCGTCACCGGGCGGTGAGCTCGACCCGGTCGGGCGCGGTCGTGCCGGACAGGTACGCGCGCGCCCCGATCACCGCGACCACCGCCTGAACGAGCACGGTAGACCAGGTCAGCGGCTCGCCCTGCACGATCTGCACGAGCGTCGGCAGCCCGAGCAGCAGGGCGTCCGGACCGACCACGGAGTTCACCAGCGGGCCGGGGGAGACCGTACCCATCGGGGTGTCCAGCGGCAGCAGTTCGTTGCGGACCAGGCCCACCCGCGCGTGCCGCACCGCCGCCACCGCGCCGACGGGAGCGAGCGCGAGACCCAGCGCCCACCAGGGTCCGGACGGCAGCTCACCCAGGCCGTCCAGCAGCGCCAGGGAGGCCGCCGACCACGCCCCGGCCAGGACCCCGGGCACGATCATCCGCTGGCCGACGGCCTGCCGGGAGCTCAGGCCGAGCAGCCGCAGCAGCACCGGGTTGGCGGCGTCGGTGCGCAGCGTGGCGGTGCTGACCCCGCCCGCGAGCATGCCGCCGACCAGGACCCCGGCGGCCAGCAGCCACCGGGGGCCCGCCGCGAGCAGGGCGGGCAGCGCCGTCGCGCCCGCCAGCCACGCCAGGCGCGCGGGACGGCGCCGGGCCAGCAGCAGGTCCTGGGCCACGAGTACGGGCACCCGCGCCCACAACCGCACCGACCGCAGCCGCTGCCGCGCCCAGTACCGCCGTTCCACCATGTCGGCGACGAACGACGGCTCCACCCCGAACGCCGAGTCGAGCAGCGTCCCGGTGGTCTTCGCGGCGGCGAGGATCCGCTCGTTCGGGGTGGCGGCGAGGCGCCCCACGGCGACCGCCAGCAGCACGGCGTCGAGCGCGGCCAGCCCGGCGACGAGCGCCGCGACCAGCGGGGCCGGTGCCGCCGCGGCGGCGTGGGGTGCGTCGAGTACGGAATCGGCCACGAGACCGGCCAGCCCGGCGGCCAGCAGCAGCCCGGCGAGCCCGTCGGCGTACCCGCCCCAGTCGCCGCCCTGCGCGGCCAGCGCGAGGAGCAGCAACAGCACCCCGGCCAGCGCGCCCACGGTCGCCAGCAGCGCGGCGACCGCCCCGGGCATGGGCCGCCACGCCACGTGCCCGAGCACGGCGACGCCGTACAGTCCGCCCGAGACGGCGGCCAGCGCGACGGCCTGGCGCAGCGAGGGCGCCAGCAGGCGTCGGCGGCTGACCGGCGCGGTCAGCAGCCACGACGCGGCGGGGCGGGTCAGCCCGAGCGGGCCGAGGCGGCGCATCGCCAGGAACAGTACGGCCGCTCCGACCGTGACGAGGCCGGCGCCCGCCAGCAGGGAGAGGTTCGGGTGCTGCGGCCAAAACACCAGCGCGAGCTGGCGGTGCAGCATGCCGCCGACGACCGCGATGAACAGCACCGCGAAGTAGACGTTCCCGGCGGTGGCGCCACGCTCGCGGTGCGCGGACTGGCGCCGCCGCACCCACCGCCGCAGCGCCGCGACGTCGGTGACCTCGACGGTCACGGCGTGGCCGTCCCGGTTTCGCCGAGCGCGGCCATCGTGGTCGGCTCCGCGCCCGCGGCGGCGGCGAACGTCTCGTCGTGGCTGGCCATCAGCAGGGTGCCGCCGTCGGCCAGGTAATCGGCCAGCAGCCCGGCCACCATCACCTTCGCGTCCGGGTCGAGGCGCTGCTCCGGCTCGTCCAGGATCAGCAGCGAACTGGGCCGCAGCAGGGCCAGCGCCAGGGTCAGCCGCTGCTTCTGCCCGGACGACATCGACGGCGGGATCGCGTCGGCGTGCCCGGCCAGCCCGAACCGCTCCAGAGCCTCCGCCACCCCGGCGTCCTCCGGGTCCCGGCCGTGGGCGCGGCACACCAGCTCGCCGTGTTCGCGGACGGTCAGGCCCGGATACCAGGTGGGCGGTTCCACCGTGGTCACCACGGCGCGCCAGAACTCCGGTGTGGACCCCGGCGCGGAGCCCAGCACGCGGATCGTGCCCGCGTCGGGGCGTTGCAGGCTGGAGACGCAGCGCAGCAGCGTGGACTTGCCGACGCCGTTCTCGCCGGTGACGCAGACCGCGCCGCCGACCGGCACGGTCAGCGCCACATCGACGAGTACGGGGGTGGAGCCGTAGCTCACGTGCAGGCCGCTGACCTCCACCGCGGGATGATCCACCCCGCTGACGGTAGCAGCCGGGTTCAGCTGTCGCGGCCGTAGAGCAGCCGGAGCACCTTGACCAGCCGGGAGATCTGCGCGGGGCTGCGCTCGAAGGTCATGACGGGCACGGGCGAAGGCCCCCGCCGTACGCTGATCGCCCTGGGCCGGGCGAACTCGCGCAGCCCGTCGTCGCCGTGGATGCGGCCGAAGCCGGAGTCGCCGACCCCACCGAACGGCAGGCTGCCCATCCCCACGAACGACAGCGTCGAGTTCACGGCGACCATGCCGGCGTGCAGCCGCCGGGCGATGCGCACCGCGTTGGCCTTGCCGAACACGGCCCCGCCCAGCCCGTACGGGACCGCGTTGGCCTTGGCGACGGCCTCGTCCGCGTCGGCCACCTTGGTGATCGTCAGGGTGGGGCCGAACGTCTCCTCGCGCACGGCCGCGGAGTCCTCCGGCACGTCGACCAGCACGGTCGGCGCGACGCCGGGCGGCTGCACCGCGTTCGCGCCGCCGACCAGCGCCTTGCCGCCGTGGGCCAGCGCGTCGTCGATGTGGCGCCGGATGATGTCGAGCTGGCCGGGCATGGTGATCGGGCCGAGGTCCTCGCCGAGCTTGAGCTTGCCGGCCTTCTCCACCACGGCGGCGACGAACCGGTCGTAGACCGGCTCCACGGCGTACACCCGCTCGATGCCGATGCAGGTCTGCCCGGAGTTCGTCATGGAGCCCCACACGGCGGCCTCGGCGGCCGCGTTCACGTCGGCGTCCGCGTCCACGATGAGGGCGTCCTTGCCGCCCGCCTCCAGCACCACGGGGGTCAGGGACTCGGCGCAGGCGCCCATGACCTTCTTGGCGGTGGCGGTCGAGCCGGTGAAGGCGACCTTGTCCACTCCGGAACGGCACAGCGCGGCGCCGACGTCGCCGAGGCCGTGCACCGCCTGCAGCACCGGATGCTCCGGCACGATCTCGGCGAACGTGTCGACCAGCCACTGCCCCACGGCCGGGGTGTACTCGCTCGGCTTGAACACCACCGTGTTGCCCGCCATCAGCGCGCCCGAGGTGGGGCCGAGCGGCGTGAGGATCGGATAGTTCCACGGGCCGATCACCCCGACCACCCCGTACGGCAGGTACTCCACGTGGCCCGCGTGCTCGGCCAGCAGCAGGCGGGTGCGGGTGCGCCGGTGCCCGAGCACGCGCTTGGCGTTGCGGGCCGCCCAGTCGGTGTGTTCGATCGCGGCGCTGGCCTCCACGATCGCGTCGGCGACCGGCTTGCCGGTCTCCAGGTGGGTGAGCTCGGCCAGCTCCTCGATGCGCTGGACGAGCAGCGCCCGCCAGCGCAGCAGGCGGGCCTTGCGGCCGTCGAAGCCGAGGGACTGCCACCAGGCAGAGGCGTCGCGGGCGTGCCGCACGGCGGCGGCCACAGCGGCCGCGTCGGCCACGGGCAGGCGGCCGGCCTCGGCGCCGGTGGCGGGGCTGGTCGACACGAGGACACCGTCCTCGACGAAGGGCATTCCGGGGGTACGGGTCGCCGTCATGAACGCGAGTTTAGGTCGCGTTCATGACGGCGCGCCTCCGCCTGGTGGTGGAAATAATCCATGGGCTTCTCTCGATGTGGCCGGGCCGGCCGTACCCGTCGGCGCCGGCCGCCGGACGGCCACGGTCCCGGGCCCCCGTACGCTGGACTGTTGTGAGTCCTCGACGCAACCGCCCGCGCCGCCCCGCGGGTGAGCCGCGCCCGGAACTCACCGACGAGCGGACCCGGCGCGGCGTCGAGGGCGTGCAGCAGTGGCAGGACGGGGAGTGGATGGTGCGGTCGATCTTCGGCGGCGCGGCCACCAAGACGTACCGTTGCCCGGGCTGCGTGCAGGAGATCCGGCCCGGGGTGGCGCACGTGGTGGCCTGGCCGTCGGACGGCCGCGGCGACGAGACGGACCGGCGGCACTGGCACACCGGCTGCTGGCGGGCCCGCGACCGGCGCGGCCCGGCCACCGAACGTTCCCGGAACGCACCCCGGTACGGCTGATCAGGCGAAGGATGACCCAAGTGAGCAACCAGATCCGCGCGAACTCCGTGCTGCCCGCCCGGCGTACGGACATCGAGCTGCACACCGCCGACGGCCTGACGCTGGTCGGCGAGCTGGCGCTGCCACCGCAGGATGCTCCGGTGGCGACCCTGGTCTGCCTGCACCCGCTGCCCACGCACGGCGGGATGATGGACAGCCACGTCTTCCGCAAGGCGGCCTGGCGGCTGCCCGCGCTGGCGGGACTCGCCGTGCTGCGCTTCAACTCCCGGGGCACGAGCAGCGTGCGGGGTCGCAGCGAGGGGGAGTTCTCGGCGGGCGAGGGCGAGCGGTTCGACGTGGCCGCCGCCATCGAGTACGCGGAATTCGCCGACCTGCCGAACATCTGGCTGCTGGGCTGGTCGTTCGGCACCGACCTGACGCTGATGCACGGGCTGGACCCGGCCGTCGTGGGTGCGATCCTGCTCTCGCCGCCGCTGCGGTTCGCGGAGCCCGCCCACCTGGCCGCCTGGGCGGAGTCCGGCAAGCCGGTCACGGCGCTGATCCCCGAGTTCGACGACTACCTGCGGCCCGCGGAGGCGCAGCGGCGGTTCGCGGCGGTGCCCCAGGCCGAGGTGGTGCCGGTGGCGGGCGCCAAGCACCTGTGGGTGGGCGACGCCGAGACGGTGCTGGATGAGATCGTGCGCCGGGTCGCGCCCGGCGTGGCCGTGCCGCTGCCGCGCACCTGGGACGGCCCGATGTCCGACGGCGACATGAGCGCGTACGCGGACCGTACCGTCGCCGCGTTCGCGGACGTGCCGGTCGCGGGCCCGGAGCAGCGCCGCGCGCAGTGACTCAGCGCTGTTCCATGCTCGGGTTCACGACCTCGCGGATGATCAGCTGGACCGCCGCGACGAGCGGGATGGCGATGAGCGCCCCGATGACCCCGAACAGCGCCACCCCGAGCAGGGCCGCGGTGACCGCCGCGACGTCGCTGACCTCCACCGAGCGCCGCATCACGTTCGGGTAGATCAGGTAGTTCTCCACCTGCTGGTAGACGACGAAGAACACGATGCAGACGATCCCGCTGGTCAGCGAGTGGGCGAAGCCGACCAGGCTGACGATGATGGCGCCGAGGGTGGCCCCGATCTGCGGGATCAGGTCGAGGACCGCGACCGCCACGGCCAGCGCGAACGGGTACGCGAGCCCGATCACCAGCGCGAGTGCGAACGTGCTCATGCCCGCGAGCACCGCGATGGCCAGCGCGCCGACCATGTAGGCACCCACCTTGGTGAGGATCTCGTCGGTGAGCAGCCGGACCCGGTCCCGCCGCGACGCGGGGACCAGCCCGAACGCGGCCTCCTTGATCCGGTCGAACGCGGCCATGAAGTAGATGGTCAGCACGAGCACGGTCAGCGTGCTGAAGATCGTGCCGAACAGCAGCTTGGCGCCGCCGACCACACCGCCCACGGCGCTGCCCACCGTGCCCGCGTTCAGCGAGGTGCGCAGCTTGTTGACGATGTCGTAGCGCTCGACCAGGTCGTTGATGGTCCGGTTGCGCTGCAGGTTCTCGATGTAGTCGGGCAGGTTGTGGACCAGCTCGCCGGTCTGGGTCACCAGCGGCGGGATGAGTGCCAGCACGCCCCCGCAGAGCAGCAGCACCACGGTGAGCGCCAGCACCGCGACCGCCAGCCCGCGGGGCAGCCCCCAGCTACGCAGCCGCATGATGGCCGGGTTGAGCCCGATCGCCAGGAACAGCGCGATGAAGATGAGCACCAGGATCGAGCTGGCGTTGCGCAGACCCACGAAGCAGGCGTACGCCAGCACCAGACCGAGACCGCCGAGGAAGCCCGTGAGGAACGGGTTGCGCCAGTTCAGCGCGGGTCCCGGCGCGCCGTACCGGCCCCAGCCCTTCGCGCCGCCGCCCTCGAGCACGAGGCCGGGGGCCGGGGGCGCGGGGGCGGCGGCCGGGGGCGTCGCGTCGGCGGGGGGCTCAGCCGGGGGCGGGGGCGGTGCACCCTCGGGCTTCGCGTCGCCGGGGCCGGGGTGCTCGTCGGCCGTCACCGCACACCTCCACGTCGGAGTCCGGGACGTCCGGGCAGCGGTCGGTGACCGGTGCGGCGACCGGAGGTCCCGGCGGGGACGTTATCGGGTGCGGACGCGCGAAGGCCACCCGACAAGCCGATCATCGACCGACGGGTGGCCGCGCGCGGGGAGTTCCGCCCGACGAGCGCGGGTCAAGGCGGTCAGTCCGCGTCGACGCCGACGCGGCTGGCGGGGGGCACGGCCACCTTCGCGGAGGCGGTCACCTTGCCTGTGCCGGCCGCGTGCGGGCTCGGCTTGTCGGCGGCGCGCTGGCCCGCCTGACCGTCGGCGGCCGCGGCCTTGCCGTCGCGCGCCTTGCCATCGGGGGACTTTGCGTCCGCGGTCTTGCCGTCCGGGGTCTTGCCGTCCGGGGTCTTGCCGTCGGACGGCTGGTCCGCGTGCCCGTCATCCTCGGCGTCGTCGAAGTCGTCGCCGCCGGGAGCGGCCGCGGCCGCCAGCACCGCCGCGGCGGCGAGCTCCGCGACCCGCTTGGCCTCCCGCTGCACCTGGCGGCGGACCTCCGCGGCGTGCCGTTCGGCGGCCTCGCCCGCCTTCTTCGCCTCGGCCACCCGGGCCCGCTCGGCCTCGAGCTCCCGCTGCGCCTCGGTCAGGCGCTGCTGCACCTGCTGGGTCTCCTGCTCGGCGGCCTGTGCCCGCTCGGTCGCCTCGGCCAGCTTCCGCTCGGCGGCGGTGACCGCGGCCTGCGCGGTCTCCAACTGCCCGGCCGCCGCGGCGATCCGCTCCTGCTGGGACTCGACCTCCTTGCGGGTGGCGGTCGCCTGCTCGTCGGAGCGGCGCAACACCTCCTCGGCGTACTTGTCCGCCTCGCTGCGCAGGTCCGCGCACTGCTTCTCGACGCTCGCCCGCAGCTGCTCCAGCTCCTGCGTCACCGTCGTACGGCGCTGCTGCAGCTCCTGCTCGGTGCCGGCGGTGAGCTCGCCGCGCTGGCGTTCGGCGTCGGCGCGCTGCCGGGCGATCTCCTGCTGCGCCGCCTCCCGCAACACCTTGGTCTCGTGTTCCGCCTTGGCCCGGGTGGCCTTCGCGTACCCGTCGGCCTCGGCACGGGTCTGCTGCGCCTCCCTGGTGGACGCCTCGGTGAGCCGCTGCGCGTCGGCCTTGGCCTTGGCCAGTGTCGCCTCGGCCTCGGCACGCGTCTTCTCCGCGGCCTCCTTGGTGGCCTGCGCTTCCTGCTCGGCGGCCTTGCGGCGGGCGGCGTCGGCCTTCTCCTCGTCGGCGCGGCGGGCGGCGAGCGCGATCTCGAAGTCGCGGATGACGTCGTGGGCGTGGGTCTCGGCCTCGGCGCGGACCCGTTCCGCCTCGGCCAGCCGGCTGGCGATGTCGTCCGTGGCGGAGGCCTTGATCGCCTCGGCCTGTTCCTCGGCGAGCGCGAGGATCTGCTCCACCCGGGGGCCGAGGTGGCGGAAGGAGACCTCGGCGCCCAGTCCGGGCTGGCGCCGGGCCTGGGCCAGCTCCTGCTGGAGCCGTTCGACCTGCTGCGCCATCGACTGGATCTGCGTGTACGCCTGCTCCCGTTCGGCGGCCAGGGCGGCGATCTCGTTCTCGGCCCGAGCGACGTACCGCTCGACCTGCTTTTTCTCGTAGCCGCGCAGGGCCGTTTCGAAGTTGGGCTCGGCGGCCGCGCCCCCGCCGAGGCCGAAGATTTCCGCGCCGTGCGACATGCTGTCCATCCTCACACACGCCTCGTCCCGTCACATGCCGGTACACACCCGCATGGGGGACTTACGCGTCTGGTAGCAATTTGACTCTGCTTGGGCCGTCGTGCGGCCTGGGGTGGTGGCGCCCGAAAATGCACGCGGGCCGCACCGGAGTTCCGGATGCGGCCCGCATCGTCGGCGTGCCGTCCAGTCGAATCAACCGCCGCGCGCCCCGAAGGGCCACGCAACTTCACGACCGGGTGGCGTACGACTCAGGTGGTCGTCTTGGCCGTGACCTTGTCGTCGGTCGGCGGAGTGCCGTTCTCGGCCGAGCGCTGCGCCGGGGTGTCCACCTTGGCGGCGGCCGACGCCTCGGCGGCCTGAGCGCCGCCCGGCGTGGGCACCAGGCCCGACAGGCCGGAGAGCATCTGGCCGAGCTGGCTGGTGACCGCGTTCTTCTGCCGGGTCAGGTCCTCGACCTCACGCTTGGCGGCCTGGGTGGTCAGTTCGGCCTCGGTACGCGCCTCGCTGAGCAGCCGCTGCGCCTCCGCACGTGCCTCGGTGACGGTCTTGTCCGCGAGGGCGCGGGCCTTCTCGACCGCCTCGACGGCGCCGCGCTCGCTCTCGATGCGGCGGCTCTCGGCGCGCTGCTCGATCTCCTTGGCGCGGTCCTCGGCGGCGCGGGCGCGCTCCTCGGCCTCGGCCACCATCTTCTGGGTGGCGCTGACCTGGGCGCCGTGGCGCTCAGCCTCCTCGCGCTCGGACTTCTCCCGCCGCTCGGCGACCTCCAGCGCGAGGGCCTGCAGGTCCTTGTCGCGCTTGTCGCGGGCGTCGGTGAGCATCTTGGTGGCCTCGGCCCGCTTCTCCTCGGCCTCGCGGGCGGCCTTGGCGCGCAGCTGGGTGATCTCCCGTTCGGCGGTGGCGCGCAGCGACGCGACCTCCCGCTCCACGGTGGACTTCAGCTCGGCGACCTCGTGCGCGGTGACCGTACGCAGCTGCTTGGTCTCGCGGTCCGCGTCGCTGCGCAGCGTGTCGGCCTCGCGGCGGGCCTGCACCCGGGTCTCGGCGGCCTCCCGCTCGGCGTGCGTGCGCAGCTGCCCCGACTCGCGCTCCGCCGTCGCCTTCATGGCGGCGGCCTCGGCGCGCGCCTTGTCCGTGATCTCGCGTGCCTCGAGGCGCGCCGCGGAGAGGATGCCCTCGGACTCCCGCTTCGCCTCGTTGCGATGGTCGTTGGCCTGTTCCTCGGCCAGCCGCAGGATCTGCTCGACCCGGGTGCCCAGCCCGGAGAGCGTCGGCCGGTTGTTCTCCTCCAGCAGCTTGTTGCTGTCGGCCAGTTTCTGCTCGACCGTATTGAGCCGCTGCTCGGCCTGGCGCAGCCGGCGTTGCGCATCGTTCATGCGCTGCTCGGCCTCGCCGCGCGCCTGTTCCGACTGGTTCAGGGCGGCGACCAGCCGGCCGAGGTGTGCGTCCACCTGTCCGCGGTCGTAGCCGCGCAGGACGACGGTGAAGTCGTGCTGTGAGTTTGCGCTCTCGAAGAACGCGAGATTGGCATCCTGCTGCTGGGGCATTGGGACATACTGGCAGACCCCCCAGGGGGCCACGCAAGACCGTACGGCCCGGGTTCTGCGCCTAGATTTGCCGGTTCGCGGCTCGTCGGGGGGCCGGGTCGAACCATTCGGAGGGGGTCGCCGGGGGGTCGTCTCTGCCCGGTGCCGACGTCGCTACCTGCTGTCCTGCGGTTTCGCGAGTGATCGTCGCGGATGGGCACACGTCGGCGCCCGACGATGCACTACATCCTGCCAGGCGGGGCTGGTACTTGCCAGGATCTTTCACTCGCAAGGCGTACGAATCAGGCCTCCCCGGCGGCTGGTTCGACGAGCTCCACCAGCACCCCGCCGGCGTCCTTGGGGTGCACGAAGTTGATCCGGGACCCGCCGGTCCCCCGGCGCGGGATGTCGTAGAGCAGCCGCAGCCCCCGGGCGCGCAGTGCCGCGCTGGCGGCCTCGACATCGGCCACGGTGTAGGCGAGCTGTTGCAGTCCGGGCCCGCTGCGGTCCAGGAACTTCGCGATGGCCGACTGCGGGCTGGTCGGGGCCAGCAGTTGCAGCCGTGGCCCGGAGCCGTCCGGCCCGACGGCCAGCATCGCCTCCCGGACCCCCTGTTCGTCGTTGGTCTCCTCGTGCACGCAGTGCAGGCCGAAGTTCTCGGCGTAGAAGGCGAGGGCGGCGTCCAGGTCTGCGACGGCGATACCGACGTGGTCGATCCGGAGCAGTCCGACGGCGGGCAGCGTTGGCATGAACGGAAGTGTGACATCTTCGCGGTGCGAAGGGACTGGGTCTCCCCTCGGGCGTACGGCTACGCTGACCCTAACCATCGTTCAGTTGGCGTGGCGCCCAGTGCGGGGCGTCCCGCCGGCGACAACTCGTGAAGGCGAAGACCCGTGACCAGCTCGGTGATCGTCAGCGGCGCCCGGACCCCGATGGGCCGGCTGCTCGGCAACCTCAAGGACCTTCCGGCCACCGCGCTGGGTGGCCATGCCATCGCCGCCGCCCTGGAACGCGGCGGGGTGCGCCCCGACCAGGTCGAGTACGTGATCATGGGCCAGGTGCTGCAGGCGGGCGCCGGCCAGATCCCCGCCCGGCAGGCCGCGGTCGCCGCCGGAATCCCGATGAACGTGCCCGCGGTGACCATCAACAAGGTCTGCCTCTCCGGCCTCGACGCGATCGCCCTGGCCGACCAGCTGATCCGCGCCGGTGAGTTCGACATCGTGGTCGCGGGCGGCATGGAGTCCATGACCAACGCCCCGCACCTGCTCATAGGCCAGCGCCAGGGCAAGAAGTACGGCGACATCCTCGTCCGCGACCACACCGCGTACGACGGGCTGACCGACCCGTGGGACCGCACCGCGATGGGCGAGTCGACCGAGCGCAGCGGGGTCCACCTCGGGATCAGCCGCGCCGAGCAGGACGCGTTCAGCGCGCTCAGCCACCAGCGCGCGGCGGCCGCCCAGGCCGGGGGCCGCTTCGCGGAGGAGATCGTGCCGATCCGCGGCGGTCTGCGCGAGGTCGACCCGATGATCGACACGGACGAGGGCGTACGCCCCGAGTCGACCGCCGAGACGCTGGGCAGGCTGCGTCCCGCGTTCCTGCCCGACGGCACGATCACCGCGGGCAGCTCGTCGCCGATCTCCGACGGCGCGGCCGCGGTCGTGGTGATGAGCCGGGCCAAGGCCGAGGAACTGGGGCTGACCTGGCTGGCCGAGATCGTCGCGCACGGCAACGTGGCGGGCCCGGACAACTCCCTGCAGGCCCAGCCCGCCAACGCCATCAAGCACGCGCTCGGCAAGGCCGGCCTCACGGTCGCCGACCTGGACCTGATCGAGATGAACGAGGCGTTCGCCCAGGTCGTCATCCACTCCATGCGCGAGCTCAAGGTGGACGAGGACATCGTCAACGTCAACGGCGGCGCCATCGCGCTGGGCCACCCGATCGGCATGTCCGGCGCCCGGCTCGTGCTGACACTCGCGATGGAGCTGCGCCGCCGCGGCGGCGGTACCGGCGCGGCGGGTCTGTGCGGCGGCGGCGGTCAGGGCGACGCGCTGGTCATCCGCGTTCCCGCTGCCTGACCCGGGGATCGCGCGATGGTGCAGGATGCTCCCGTGACCTTCACCCCGCGCCGTTCCCGTGACGTGCCCACGCTGGTGGCCCGCGCCCGCGACGGCGACCCGCGCGCCGTCGCGCGGCTCATCAGCCTCGTCGAGAACGGCGACCCGGCGCTGCCCGCCGTGGCCGCCGCGCTCGCCCCGTACGCGGGGCAGGCGCAGGTCGTCGGGCTGACCGGCTCGCCCGGGGTGGGCAAGTCGACCACCACGAACGAGCTGGTTCGGGCGCTGCGCAAGCAGGGGCGCCGGGTGGGGGTGCTGGCGGTCGACCCGTCCAGCCCGTTCACCGGCGGGGCGATCCTCGGCGACCGGGTGCGGATGCAGGAGCACAGCACGGACCCGGGCGTCTACATCCGATCCATGTCCAGCCGGGGCCATCTCGGCGGCCTGTCCGCGACGACGCCGCAGGCGGTGCGGGTGCTGGAGGGCGCGGGCTGCGACGTGGTGCTGGTCGAGACGGTCGGGGTGGGCCAGGCCGAGGTGGAGATCGCCTCGCTGGCCGACACCACGCTGGTGCTGCTGGCGCCGGGGATGGGCGACGCGATCCAGGCGGTCAAGGCCGGCATCCTGGAGATCGCGGACGTCTTCGTGGTGAACAAGGCGGACCGGCCCGGCGCCGACGCCACGTACCGCGACATCCAGGGCATGCTCGCCCTCGGCGAGCGGGCCCCCGGCGAGTGGCGGCCGCAGGTCGTGCGGGCCACCGCGGTGCGCGGCGAGGGGGTCGACGACGTGGTGGCCGCGATCGCCAAGCACCGGGACTGGCTGGAGAGCAGCGGCGAGCTGGGCCGCCGGCAGCAGGAGCGGGCCGCCGCCGAGGTCGAGGCGATCGCGCTGGGCACGCTGCGCGCCCGGCTGGGCTCCCTTCGGGAGGGTACGGCGCTGAGCGCGCTGGCCACCCGCGTGGCGGACGGCGAGATCGATCCGTACGCGGCGGCCGAGGAGCTGCTCAAGCGGCTCTGACCAGCCCGGAATCCGGTGGTTCCCGACAGGGTGCCTGATCGGGCAGAGTCGATGATGTGCGCCGCAAAGGGGCGAAAACCGGGCGTCTCAGCGAGAAATGAGCACCGCTCGTGTTCGCCCTGTTTCGCTCGGTGGCTGCCGGCCCGGAATTGCCTGCGGACAGTGACAAAGTTCGTACAGATGCGGGGGTTTACCTGGGCTCCAGCGCTGGTAGCCTTTGCCGCCTCTGGCCGGGAGGAACGCGGGATGCGTAGGAAGTTGTTCGCCTTTGCCATGGTCGGCGTATTGACCATGGGGGGCGTGGTGGGCTGCACCGACAACGGTGGTGACAACACCGCCGGCGGCGGCGACGCCGGGAACGGGCCCAAGATCTATGGGAACGGTAAGGGCAAGATCGGCGTGATCCTGCCGGACACCGAGAGTTCGCAGCGGTGGGGCACGGACGACCCCAAGTTCCTCAAGGCCGCGTTCGACGCGGCCGGCGTCAAGGCCGACATCCAGAACGCCCAGGGCGACAAGGCGAAGTTCGCGTCGATCGCGGACAGCATGATCGCCGGTGGCGCCACGGTCCTCATGATCGTCAACCTGGACTCGGGCACCGGCAAGACCGTGCTCGGCAAGGCCAGGAAGGCGGGCCTCGCCACGATCGACTACGACCGCCTCACCCTCAACGGCGGCGCCGACTACTACGTGAGCTTCAACAACGTCACGGTCGGCCAGATGCAGGGCCAGGGCCTGGTCCGGTGCCTCAAGGAGAAGGGGACCAAGGCTCCCCTCGTGGCCGACCTCAACGGCTCGCCGACGGACAACAACGCCACCCAGTTCAAGCAGGGCTACGAGCAGGTGCTCCAGCCCATGTACGACTCGCAGGCGTACGTGAAGGGTCCGGACCAGTCGGTGCCGGAATGGAGCAACGACGAGGCCGGGGTCATCTTCGAGCAGATGATGGCCCAGACCCAGGGCAAGATCCGTGGCGTGGTGGCGGCCAACGACGGCCTGGCGAACGCGGCCATCGGGGTGCTGAAGAAGAGCAAGCTCAACGGCGTGGTGCCGGTCACCGGCCAGGACGCCACCGTGCAGGGCCTGCAGAACATCCTCGCCGGCGACCAGTGCATGACCGTGTACAAGCCGATCAAGCAGGAGGCCGAGGCCGCGGCCAACCTCGCGATCAAGCTCTTCAAGGGCGAGAAGATCGAGGTCGGCGGCAAGGTGAAGGACGTCGAGTCCGGCGCGTACGTCCCGGCCGTGCTGCTGAAGCCGCAGCTGATCTTCAAGGAGAACGTCAAGGACGTGGTGCAGGACAAGTTCGTCGACCGCGCGGACGTCTGCAAGGACGCGTTCGAGAAGCTCTGCACCGAGAACGGCGTCTGAGCTCCGGCTACGCGGACGGCCCCCGGGAGGATTCCCGGGGGCCGTCCGCCGTTCACGCCTCGATCTGTTCCGGTGCCCGTCGGCGCCGCAGTGCCGCGGGCACCCGGTCGATCACGACGAACAGCAGGGCCAGCAGGTAGAAGAACAGCGCGAAGAAGACGGCGGCCTGCGCGACGCCGCCGTAGCCCAGGTCGTTCACGTCCAGGAACGGGTACGGGTACTTGTCCACGATCAGCCCGCGGACCAGCGCGAAGCCGAGGTACCACAGCGGGAACGCGAGCCAGTACAGCGCGTACCGCCACTTGAAGCGGCCCCGCTGGTCGAAGACCAGCCAGTCCAGCACCGCCAGCAGCGGCACGACCGTGTGCAGCAGCTGGTTGGCGACCGCCTCGGCCGGGGTGCGGTGGACCCCGACCTGCGCGAAGCCGCTCGCCGGGTTGTCCAGCACGAAGTGGAACACCAGGCCGGTGATCGTCACGTACAGGGTGACCGCGCCCTTGAGCGGCGCCGGGGTGCTCAGGTCGCCGCGCCACGACCGGGTGGCCGCCCAGGCCGCGAAGGCGCCGTAGGCGATGCTGCTCTGGATGGTGAAGTACGGCAGCAGCGACAGCACGGTCGAGTCGCCGGAGGCATCGAGGATCACGCCGACCAGCACGGCGGTGGCCGTGAGCAGGCGGATGGCGGTGGCAAGCCGCGGGTCGCGCAGATTCATGGCCGGAAAACTAGCCTCCTCAGCGCCGTGCCGCAGCCCCGTGTGTCCAGGGCAACCGTGGCCGACCGGCCCGGATCCAGTGCGATCGGCGACAGGCACGACTCAACTTAGCCATCGTTCAGTCGAGTCGCATACCATGTGCCGCATGGACGCAGCCGACATCGCCGCCGGACGTGAGCGCTGGCAGCAGCGCTACGACTCCGCCCGCACCAGGGACGCCGACTTCACGACTCTCTCCGGGCTGGAGGTCGCCCCGGCCTACGGCCCACCGGACGGCACCACGTACCCGGGCTTCGAGCGGATCGGCTGGCCGGGCGAGTACCCGTACACCAGGGGTCTGTATCCCACCGGCTACCGCGGACGGACCTGGACCATCCGGCAGTTCGCGGGGTTCGGCAACGCCCGGCAGACCAACGAGCGGTACAAGATGATCCTCGCCGCCGGTGGCGGCGGGCTGTCCGTGGCCTTCGACATGCCGACGCTGATGGGCCGCGACTCCGACGACCCGCAGTCGCTCGGCGAGGTCGGCCACTGCGGTGTCGCGATCGACTCGGCCGCCGACATGGACGTGCTGTTCGACGGCATCAAGCTGCAGGACGTCACGACCAGCATGACCATCTCCGGCCCGGCCGTGCCGGTCTTCTGCATGTACCTGGTGGCCGCCGAGCGCCAGGGCGCCGACCTGAGCAAGCTCGACGGGACCCTGCAGACCGACATCTTCAAGGAGTACATCGCGCAGAAGGAGTGGCTGTTCGCCCCCGAGCCGCACCTGCGCCTCATCGGCGACCTGATGGAGTACTGCCACGCCGAGATCCCCAAGTACAAGCCGCTCTCGGTCTCGGGCTACCACATCCGCGAGGCGGGTTCGACCGCCGCGCAGGAGCTGGCCTACACCCTGGCGGACGGCTTCGGGTACGTCGAGCTGGGACTCTCCCGGGGCCTGGACGTCAACACGTTCGCGCCGGGGCTGAGCTTCTTCTTCGATGCGCACATCGACTTCTTCGAGGAGATCGCCAAGTTCCGGGCCGCGCGCCGGATCTGGGCCCGCCGCCTGCGCGACGTGTACGGCGCCACCAGCGAGAAGGCGCTGTGGCTGAAGTTCCACACGCAGACCGCCGGGGTGTCGCTGACCGCGCAGCAGCCGGTCAACAACGTCGTACGCACCGCCGTGGAGGCCCTCGCAGCCGTGCTCGGCGGGACGAACTCGTTGCACACCAACGCCCTCGACGAGACGCTCGCGCTGCCCACCGACGAGTCCGCCGAGATCGCGCTGCGCACCCAGCAGGTGCTCATGGAGGAGACCGGGGTCACCAACGTCGCCGACCCGCTCGGCGGCTCGTGGTACCTGGAGGCACTGACGGACCGGATCGAGGCCGAGGCCGAGGAGATCTTCGAGCGGATCCTCGCGCTGGACCCGGCGCCGCACCCGATCGGCCCGATGACCGCGGGCATCCTGCGCGGCATCGAGGACGGCTGGTTCACCGCGAACATCGCCGAGGCGGCGTTCGTCTACCAGCAGGCCCTGGAGAAGGGCGACAAGAAGATCGTCGGCGTCAACTGCCACACCGGTACGGTCGCCAAGGACCTGGAGATCCTGCGGGTTTCGCACGAGGTCGAGCTCGCCCAGAAACGCGACCTGTCCGCGCGTCGGGACGACCGGGACGACGTACGGGTCAAGGAGGCTCTGGCCCGGATGGTCGCGGTCGCCCGGACCGAGGAGAACATGATCCCCGCGATGCTGGACGCGGTCCGTGCGGAGGCGACGCTGGGCGAGATCTGCGACGCGCTGCGCTCGGAGTGGGGCGTCTACCGGGAACCGGCGCGCTTCTAGCTAGCGGTCGGCGGTGTTCAGTCCGGGCGGGGAGCGGCGAGGTCGCGACCCGTCCGGCACCGGCGTGCCGACCGGCCAGGCGACCGAGTCGGGGCAGGGCCACCGCAGCCCGCAGGTACATCGGGGGGCGATGAAGGGCAGGAGCCGCCAGCGGCGCGTGTGTGCCATCACGGAGCCTTCCATGGGCAGGTGAGCGCAAGATTTGCACGGCCGGATTGCATGTGCAATACGGGTCACCGGATCGGGGGCGCGGGATACCGCCTTCGGGGCACAAACGGGAGACTGGCCGCTATGTCAACCCAGGTGAGCCCGACCGTCCGGCGCCGCCGCCTCGGTCTGGAACTCAAACGCCTCCGCGAGGAACAGCGGCTCAGCCGCGAGGAGGTGGCCGCCCACCTCGAAGTCTCCGTCTCGACCGTCAGCCGGATCGAGACCGGGCGCGGCGGCCTGCGCCCCAAGGACCTGCGCCAGCTCCTCGACCTGTACGGCGTGGCCGACGAGGAGACCCGCGCGGATCTGGAGGCGCTGGCCCGGGCCGGCAAGGTGCAGGGGTGGTGGACCCGGCACGCCGGGGAGTTGCGTTCGGCGTACTCCACCTTCATCGGCCTGGAGGCCGAGGCGAGCTGGCTGCTCGACTTCGAGGCCATCACCGTGCCCGGTCTGCTGCAGACCGAGAGCTACGCGCGGGCGCTGCTGGCCTCGGCCCTGCCCGCGATGACCGACGACGCCATCGAGGCCCGGGTACGGGTCCGGATCCAGCGGCAGTTGGCGCGACTCGACGGGCCCACCCCGGTCGACCTGTGGGCGATCATCGACGAGTCCGTGATCCGGCGCCGCGTCGGCGGGCCACTGGTCATGCGCGAGCAGCTCAAGCACCTGATCGACATGGCCGGACGGCCCAACGTCACCCTCCAGGTCCTGCCGTACGCGGCCGGAGCACACCCCGGAGTCATCGGCTCCTTCGTGGTGCTTCGCTTCGCCCAGGACCCGGACGTCGCGTACATCGAGGGGGTGGCGGGCGACGTTTATGCCGAAGGCACCGATGTGCAACGGTTTACGCTAGCGTTCGACGGGCTACGTGCGTCGGCGGCCTCACCCAGCGCCTCTCGGGACATGCTCGAGGCGGCGCTGGACGACCTCCGTTGACCCGAGGGAAAGGAAGGGTGGCCCATGCGGCGCCTTGACCAGAACTGGCGGACCTCGACCCGCAGCGGGACCGAGGGCAACTGTGTGGAGGTGCGCCTCGACGGCGAAACCATCGTCGTGCGCGACTCCAAGAATCGAAGCGGGCCGGTGCTCCGCTTCACGGACGCCGAGTGGCGCGCCTTCCTCGCGGGCGCCCAGGACGGAGAATTCGACCTCCCGGCCTGATTCCTGTACGTGGACCTGAGACAGCCCCCGGCCGACTCCGCCGGGGGCTGTCCGCTGTCCAGGGAGAGGCTGATGCGCGTCGCCACGCCGCAATGAAGATCTTCTATCGCCCGCCTGGCGGCGCGGCGAAGCCGCTCGCCAGCGTGCGAGACTAGGTAACCATGAGCGACCCACGCACCACCCCGTCGATCTTCACCCGCGGCGCGGTCGACCTCAGCGCGCTGCGCGCGCCGAGCCAGGCCCCGGCGCGCCCGGCCGGCCCGGCGCCCGCCGACCCGCACACACCCGCGGGCGTGCCCGGCGGTGGGCCGCAGGCCGGACGCGACACGGTCATCGACGTCACCGAGGCGAACTTCCAGACCGTGCTCGAACGGTCGATGACCACCCCGGTCGTCCTCGACTTCTGGGCCGAGTGGTGCGAGCCCTGCAAGCAGCTCTCGCCCGTACTGGAGAAGCTCGCGGCGGAGGGCGCCGGCACCTGGCTGCTGGGCAAGGTGGACGTCGACGCGAATCCGCGGCTCGCCCAGGCGCTGCGGGTGCAGGGCATCCCCATGGTCGTCGCGGTCGTCGGCGGCCAGCTCGTCGAGGGCTTCACCGGGGTGCTGCCCGAGGCGCAGATCCGGCAGTACCTGGACGCCGTACTCAAGGCCGCCGGGATCTCCGTCGAACCGGCCGAGGATCCGCGCCTGGCCGCTGGCGACGACGCGCTCATGATGGGCGACCTGGACGCGGCCGAGGCGGCGTACCGGAAGATCCTCGCCGAGTCCCCACAGGACCGGGCCGCCGAGTCCGGCCTCGCCCAGGTGGATCTCTACCGGCGGGTGTCCGGGGTGGACGCGGCCGGGGCGCTGGCCAAGGCCGCCGCCGATCCCGACGACATCGCGGCGCAGCGGCTGGCCGCCGACATCGAGGTGCTCAGCGGCCAGGCCGCCGAGGCGTACACGCGGCTGGTGAACCTGATCCGGCGCACCAGCGGCGACGAGCGCGACGAGGTACGCCGGCACCTGCTGTCGCTGTTCGCCGTGGCTGGTCCCGAGGACCCCGCCGTGGCGACCGCGCGGCGCGCCCTCGCCAGCGCCCTGTTCTGACCGACACTGCACGATCGACACTTGCCTGACCGGCGATTGCCTGATCGACTCTGGCTGACCCGCACTGCCTGACCCACCCGGGGGCCCCATGCGCCGCATCGCCGTCCTCGACGCACCGTCCAATCTCGGTCTGCGCCCACCGACCGAGACATCGGTGCCGGGGTGCGCCAAGGCTCCCGGTGCCCTGCGCGACAAGGGCCTGATCCCCCGGCTCGGCGCCCGCGACGCCGGCTGCCTCACCGCGCCCCGGTACGACCCGGGCGACTGGCGGCCCGGCGACGGCGTCTGCCACGCGGACGCGATCGCGGCGTACTCGCGGGCGCTGGCCGACCGGATCGGGGCGGTCATCGACGCGGGTGAGTTCCCCGTCGTGCTCGGCGGCGACTGCTCCATCGTGCTCGGTTCCGGGCTGGCCATGCACCGGCTCGGCGAGGCGGTCGGGGGCCGGATCGGGCTCGTCTTCGTCGACGGGCACTCCGACTTCCGGCACCCCGGCAACGCCTCGTACGTGGGCGCCGCCGCCGGGGAGGACCTCGCCCTGGTCACCGGGCGGGGGCAGACCGACCTCGCGGCCATCGAGGGGCGGCGGCCGTACTTCCGGGACATCGACGTGGTGGTGCTGGGGATCCGGGCCCAGGACGAGTACCGGCTCGACCTGCAGGCGGCCGGGATCGTCACCCGGCCCGTCCCGACGTTGCGGGTCGAGGGGGCCGCGCGGACCGCCCAGTGGGCCCGGGATCAGCTCGTCGACTGCGCCGGGTTCTGGGTGCACGTGGACGTGGACGTCCTCGACCCGGCCGTCATGCCGGCGGTGGACGCGCCGTCGCCGGGGGGCATCGCGTTCCCCGAGCTGGAGCTGCTGCTGGCCGGGCTGGTGGACACCCCGCACTGCCTCGGCGTGGAGATCACGGTCTTCGACCCGGACTACGACCCCGACGGGTCCTACGCGGAGGAGATCACGTCGGCGCTGGTCGCCGGCCTGGCACCGGTACGGTCCGTCGCGCCTCGGCCGGACCTGATCGCGGCCCGCCGTGACCTCCTGGCCCCGGCCCGGCCGGCGGCGCACCCCACACCCCGCGAGCCCGGGGCAGCGGACGCGGCTCACGAGCTCGGGGTTGCGGACGCGGCTCACGAGCTCGGGGTTGCGGACGCGGCTCACGAGCTCGGGGTTGCCGACGCGGCCCACGAGCTCGGGGTTGCGGACTCGGCTCACGAGCCCGGCCACGAGGACCGGGTCGACCCGGTCGAGGACCCGCGCCCGTCGCTTGTCGAGGCCGCGCCCGCCGACGACACCGACGCCATCCCCGCCGAGCCAACCGTGCCCGTGGAGTCGGGCATGCGATCCGCGTCGGGCGTGCCCGTGGAGTCGGGTGTCGTCGCGGGTTCGGCCGTGCTGGCGGATCCGGCCGAGCTTTCCGAGGGAAATGCTGACGCGGCGCTCGCCGGGGCGGGGGTGGTGTCTGCCGCGGCGAAGGCTGACGCCGAGTTCGCCGGGGCGGGGGCGGTGTCTGCCGCGGCGAACGTCGAGACCGACGAGGACGAGCCGCTGCGGGAGGGCGAGGAGACAATCCGGCCGGCGAGCCGCCCGCTGGGGGCGGCACCACTGCTCGACTCCGAGCCGCTGCCGGCCACCCGCCCCGGCATGCTGCGGCCCCGGCAGGTCGACGGGTTCACCCTCCCGGCACAGCGCCCCGCATTCGACATCGGTCCAGGAGAACCGGCCGACATCGCCTGACCGATCTTGAAGACATCTGGTGAGGAGCCAGCCAGATGTCTTCAAGATCTGCGGCGAACGTGCCGCACGCAGCGGCTGGTGCGCTAGCGGTTGAGGGTGGTGAGGAAGCGGTTGACGATCGGGACCGCCGCCTCGGCGCCCGCGCCGCCCTTCTCCACCATCACCGCGAACGCGACATCGCCCTGCCAGCCCACGAACCACGCGTGCGTGTCCTTCTGGCCGTCGGCGAACTCGGCGGTGCCGGTCTTGCCGGACACCGGCTTGCCGGGCACGTTGCGCAGGCCCGTCCCGGTGCCGCTGGTGACCACCTCACGCATCATGTCGCGGACGGCGCCGACCGCCGTGGCGTCCAGGGCCGGGCCGTCGGCGGCCGGGCGCGCGGGCGCGGGTTCGGTGATCAGGCGCGGCTGGCGGAACTGCCCCCGGGCCACGGCGGCGGTCGCCCCGGCCATGGCGAGCGGGCTGACCACGGTCGTGCCCTGACCGAAGGCCGCGGCGGCCAGCTCGGTGGGGGTGGCGCCGGTGGAGACCTTGCCGCTGAACGCCTCGATCCCCATGTCCCACTGGGCGCCGACGCCGAGCAGCGCGGCGCTCTGCGCCAGGCCGTCCGCGCCCAGTTTCGGGGCGAGCCCCACGAAAGCGGTGTTGCACGACTTGGCGAAATCGGTGTGGAACGGGACCTTTCCGAGGACCTCACCGGCCGCGTTGCGGAACTCGCGGCCGTCCACGGTCGCGGTCTTGGGGCAGTCGACCGGCTCGTCGGCGGTGACCGCCTTCTTGGTGAGCAGGCCGAGCGCGGAGGCCATCTTCCAGGTGGAGCCGGGCGGGACCTGGGCGGTGAACGCGGTGTTGACCCCGCCGCCGTCGGGGCCGTTGGCCACCGCCAGCACGTTGCCGTCGCTGATCCGTACGGCGACCAGCGCGCTGGGCTTCGGCTCGGCGCCCACGGCGGCGTCGGCGGCCCGCTGGGTGGCGGCGTTCAGGGTGGTCTTCACCGGGGTGCCGGCCTGGGGCGGGGTGCTGAACAGCTGGGCGTCCTCGACCGTGTTGTCGTCCGGCGACTTGCGGGAGATCACCACGGAGGTGCCGGCGATGCCGCGCAGCACGTTGTCGTAGCGCTGCTGCAGGCCGCCGTGGCCGACCAGCTCGCCAGCCGCCACGGTGTCGGGGTTGGCGACCAGGTCGTCCTTGGTCGCCGGGTCGACCGTGCCGAGCAGCGCGCGGGCGAACTCGCGGGTGGGCGCGAGCAGGCGTTCCTCCTCGCGGAACACGGTGCCGTTCAGCGGCCGTACGTCGTCGCGGATCTTGTTGTAGTCGGGGCGGCGGAGGGTGACCAGGTCGAGGAAGGCCCCGGGGTCCGCCTTGGCGACCCGGCCCTTCAGAGCCTTGAGGTCGACGTCCACGTCGATGGAGTCGAACGCCTTGCGCAGGTCCGCGGTGAGCTGCGCCAGGTCCTTGATCTTCTCGGGGCTGACCCCGATCGTGACCACCTGCTGCGGGGTGACGATCGGCTGTCCCGCGCCGTCGAGGATGGTGGCCCGCTTGGCGGGGACGCGGCGCAGCGCCAGCCGGTCGCCGGTGGTCAGCTCGCTCTGCACGATCGCGGGCTCCCACACCACCCGCCAGCCGTCGCTGTCCTGCTTGGTCATCCGCACGGTGCTCTGGTACGACCACGGGGTGCCGCCGGGCAGCGTCCAGTCGAGCTTGATCGCGCCGGCGGCGATGTCGCCGGTGACCTTGGGTTCGCCCTGGGCGTTGAGCACCAGCGGGGAACGGGCCAGGTCGCCGGCCAGCGCCTGGAGCTGATCCAGGACCTCGGTCGCCTTGATCGAGCCGCCGTCGGCCCGGACGAAGCCGACCTTGTCGAGGTTGCCCGAGCGCCAACCGGTCAGGAAGTCGGCCAGGGTGTCGTCCGGGCCGTTCGACGAGGAGCATCCCGTGGCGGCGCCGACCAGCAGCAGCACGGCGGCGGCCGCCGCGGCCGTGCGGCGGTGCCGCAGGTCACGAGCGCGGGCCGAGTGCCGGAAGCGGCGCATGGGATTCTCCCCTCCGAAAGTACGTTTCAGAAACTTAGGGAACGGTAGTCGGACTCGGGCGGTTCCGTGGACCCGCAACGGGTGAGATGTATCAAAACTGGTGCCGGAACGGCCGGTTCCCACCCGCGCGTTTTCGGGGCCCGCCGCCCACGTTCTAGGCTGTGGTCGAGACGTCGAACCCACAGTGTCGTGGGTGAGGGGAGCGCCAGACCATGGCTGTCGCCGACGAGGCAGCGACCGAATCCGATCCCGAGCTCGACTTCGCGGCGGGCCCCGGCTTAGCCCTGACGGGCCGACTGGGCTCCTCCGGCGAGGACGCCGTACTGGACGAGCCCCTGCCGAACGGCGAGAGACTCGTCGCCCAGGCGGTCGCCCTGGCGGGCGACGACCATGTGACGGCCGCGCTGGTCGACCGCTTCTGGCGCTTCGCGCCGGACGAGGAGCTGGTCGGGTACACCCCCAAGGAGATGTACGCCGCCGCGCTCGCGCACCGCGACCTCGCCACCGACCGCCTGCCGGGCGAGCTGAAGCTCGCGATCCACGCTCCGGACAACACCCAGTGTCACACGGTGCTGCAGATTGTCACGGACGACATGCCGTTCCTGGTCGATTCCGTGATCGCCCTGCTCAACGCCCATCAGCTCCAGGTGCACCTGCTGGTGCACCCGCTGATCGTGGTGCGCCGCCAGCCGCTGGGCGCGCTGGCTCAGGTGGAGGCGGACGTCGAGCCGGACGACGCGATCGACGGCGACCTGGTGGAGAGCTGGATCCGGATCGAGCTGGACCCGGTCCGCGACGCGGCCGCCCGGGCGCAGCTGCACAACGAGGTCCGCCGGATCCTGACCGACGTGCGCGACGCCGTGGACGACTGGGCCCGGATGCGCCAGCGGGCCCTGGTGATCTCCGACGAGCTGGCCTCCGCCCGGGGTTCGGACACCAAGCTGCCCGTGCCGGACAAGGACGTCACGGACGCGATCGAGCTGCTCAAGTGGCTGGCCCACGATCACTTCACGTTCCTGGGCTACCGCGAGTACCGGCTGGACGGGGACCTGCTGGTGGCGGTGCCGGGCAGCGGGCTGGGCATCCTGCGCGGCGACCAGAACACCCCGCGCAAGCTGTCCTCGATGACCCCGGAGGCGTACCAGCGGGCGCTGGAGAAGCGCCTGTTGATCATTACGAAGGCGAACTCCCGGGCGACCGTGCACCGCTCCGCGTACCTGGACTATGTCGGGATCAAGGTCTTCGACGCGGACGGTCAGGTGGTCGGCGAGCGCCGGTTCCTGGGGCTGTTCTCCTCCTCGGCGTACCGGACCAGCGTGCGGGAACTGCCGGTGGTGCGGCGCAAGGTGATGGAGGTGCTGGACCGCTCCGGCCTGTCGCCGCGCGGGCACTCCGGCAAGGACCTCATGCAGATCCTGGAGACGTACCCGCGCGACGAGCTGTTCCAGATCAAGACCGATGATCTGTACGAGGCGGTCATCGGCGTGCTGCGCATGGCGGGGCGCCGCCAGCTGCGGTTGTTCCTGCGCCGCGACGGGTACGGCCGGTTCATCTCCTGCCTGATCTACCTGCCCCGGGACCGGTTCACCACGCACAACCGGCTGCGCATGCAGGAGATCCTGCTGCGCGAGCTGAACGGCATCGGGGTCGACTACACGACCCGGGTGACCGAGCGGATGCTGGCCCGGATCCACTTCATCGTGCGGACCGACCCGGCCGACCCGCCGGGCAAGGTCGACCCGAACGCGCTGGCCGAGATCCTCGCCGACGCGACCCGGATGTGGGACGACGACTTCTCCCTGGTGCTGGACCGCAAGCTGGGCGAGGAGCCGTCCCGGGAGCTGTTCGCCCGCTACGCCCCCGCCTTCCCGGACGGCTACAAGGACGACCACACCCCGTACGAGGCGGTGCAGGACATCGCCAAGCTGGAGCTGCTGGAGGAGCGCGGCCAGCTGGAGATGCACCTGTACCGCAAGCCGCACGTGCACGCCGCCGCCACGGCCGCCGAGAACGACGTCCGGTTCAAGGTCTACCGGTACGGCGAGCCGATGATGCTCTCCGCCGTGCTGCCGGTGCTGCACTCGCTGGGTGTCCGGGTGGTCGACGAGCGCCCGTACGAGGTGCGCCGCGGCGACGGCACCATCTACATCTACGACTTCGGCCTGCGCCCGCCCCAGGGGCACCGGGAGCTGAACGAGGTCCGCCCGCAGGTGGAGAACGCGTTCGCGGCGGCGTGGCGCGGCGAGGTGGAGGTCGACGGCTTCAACGAGCTGGTGCTGCGGGCGGGGCTGACCTGGCGCCAGGTCGTCGTGCTCCGGGCGTACGCCAAGTACCAGCGGCAGGCGGGCGGGCACTTCTCGCAGCGCTACGTCGAGTCGACGTTCATCGCGTACCCGGAGATCGCCCGGGGGCTGGTGGAGCTGTTCGAGACGCGGTTCTCGCCACGGCTGGAGATCGGCGAGCAGGAGCGGGCCCGCCGGGCCGGTGAGCTGGTCGAGCGGATCACGGAGCTGCTGGACGGGGTGGACAGCCTCGACCAGGACCGGATCCTGCGCTCGTACCTGACGTTGATCTCGGCGACGCTGCGGACCAGCTTCTTCCAGCGCTCGGTGGGTGGACGCCCGAAGTCGTACGTGGCGTTCAAGCTGGACCCGCAGGCCATCCCGGAGCTGCCCGCGCCCCGCCCGAAGTACGAGATCTTCGTGTACTCCCCGCGCTTCGAGGGGGTGCACCTGCGCTTCGGGGCGGTGGCCCGGGGCGGGCTGCGCTGGTCGGACCGGCGCGAGGACTTCCGCACCGAGATCCTGGGCCTGGTCAAGGCGCAGATGGTGAAGAACGCCGTGATCGTGCCGGTGGGCGCGAAGGGCGGCTTCGTGCTGAAGCTCAAGCCTGGGGACCGGGACGAGGCCGTGGCCTGCTACCGGATGTTCATCACGGCGCTGCTGGACGTCACGGACAACATCCTCAGCGGCAAGATCGTCCCGCCGCGCGACGTGGTGCGCCACGACGCGGACGACCCGTACCTGGTGGTGGCAGCCGACAAAGGCACCGCGACGTTCTCCGACATCGCCAACGAGATCTCGGTGGCCAAGGACTTCTGGCTCGGCGACGCGTTCGCCTCCGGCGGTTCGGCGGGCTACGACCACAAGAAGATGGGCATCACCGCGCGCGGTGCGTGGGAGTCGGTGAAGCGGCACTTCCGGGACATGGGCGTCGACTGCCAGTCGCAGGACTTCACCGTGGTCGGGGTCGGCGACATGTCCGGCGACGTGTTCGGCAACGGGATGCTGCTGTCGGAGCACATCCGGCTGGTGGCCGCGTTCGACCACCGGCACATCTTCCTGGACCCGGACCCGAGCGCCGCGACCTCGTACGCGGAACGCCGCCGCCTGTTCGACCTGCCCCGCTCGTCGTGGGCGGACTACGACACGTCGCTGATCAGCGAGGGCGGCGGGGTGTTCCCGCGCAGCGCCAAGTCGATCCCGGTGTCCCCGCAGGTGCGGGCGGCGCTGGGGCTGGCGGACTCGGTCACGGCGATGAGCCCGGTCGAGCTGATGCGGGCCATCCTGGGCGCCCCGGTGGACCTGTTGTGGAACGGCGGCATCGGCACGTACGTGAAGGCGTCGACGGAGTCGCACGCGGACGTCGGTGACAAGGCCAACGACGCGATTCGGCTCAACGGCAAGGACCTGCGGGTCAAGGTGGTCGGCGAGGGCGGCAACCTGGGCCTGACCCAGCGCGGCCGGATCGAGTTCGCCCGGTCCGGCGGTGCCACCGACGAGGCCGAGCACCGCAGCGGCGGGCGCATCTTCACCGACTTCATCGACAACTCGGCCGGGGTGGACTGCTCGGACCACGAGGTCAACATCAAGATCCTGCTCGGCGGCGCGGTCACCGACGGCGAACTGTCCATCCAGGAGCGCGACGAGCTGCTGGCGGCGATGACCGACGAGGTCGCGGCGCTGGTGCTGCGGACCAACTACGAGCAGGCCACCGCGCTGGGCAACGCCGGCTCGCAGGCCCACTCGCTGCTGCCGGTGCACCGGCGGATGCTCAAGGAGCTGGAGCAGTCGGGGCAGCTCGACCGGGAGCTGGAGGCCCTGCCGACGGACAAGGCGCTGGCCGCCCGGTACGAGTCCGGCGAGGGACTGAGCGCGCCGGAGTTCGCGGTGCTGCTGGCGTACGTGAAGATGACGCTGGAGCGCGAGGTCCTCGCGGACGTCATCGTCGACGAGGCCTGGACCACCGACGTGCTGACCCGGTATTTCCCGACCCCGCTGCGTGAGCGGTGTTCCGGCCGGATGGCCGGGCATCGGCTGCGCCGCGAGATCATCACGACCTCGCTGGTCAACGAGGTGGTCAACCGGGGCGGGACGTCGTTCGTCTTCCGGGCGATGGAGGAGAGCGGCGCGTCGGCGGCGGACGTCATCCGGGCGTACGTGGTGGTCCGTGACGTCTTCGGCCTGCGGGAGGTGTGGCAGGCGGCCGAGCGGCTGGACAACAAGGCGCCGACCGGGGCGCAGATCCGGGTGTTCCTGGAGACCCGGCGGCTGCTGGACCGGGCGGTGCGCTGGCTGGTCAGCACCCGGCGCTCGCCGATCGACGTGGCGGGCGAGACCGCCCGGCTGGGCCCCGGCGTGAGCGAGCTGCTGCCGCAGATGTTCAACCTGGTGGTGGGCGCGGAGCGGCAGGCCATGGCCGAGCACGTGGACGAGATCGTCGCCGCCGGGGTGCCGCAGTCGCTGGCCGAGGCGACCACCCGGGTCGCGTACGCGTTCGGCCTGCTGGACGTGCTGGAGACCGCGGCGCAGACGGGGCGGCCGGCGGCGGAGGTGGCCTCGGTCTACTTCGAGATGTCCGAGCGGTTCCAGATCGACGTGCTGCTGTCGCGCATCTCCGAGCTGCCGCGCAACGACCGGTGGCAGACGCTGGCCCGGATGGCGCTGCGCTACGACCTGTACGCGGCACTGGCGGCGCTCACGGCGGAGGTGTTGCAGTCGACCGAGTCGGAGCTGCCCCCGGCGGACCGCATCTCGGAGTGGGCGCAGGTCAACGCGGCGTCGATCGCCCGGGCGGGCAATGCCATCGGCAACGTGGACGACACCCCCGGGGATCTGGCGGCGCTGTCCGTGCTGCTGCGCCAGATCCGCACCCTGGTGCGTACCTCGGCGGCCGCCGGCTGACCGGCCCGACCGTACGACCCGACGCCCCGCCGCTGCCCTGCGGCGGGGCGTCGCGTCTTCGGGCGGTCGAGGCCCGCGCGGGGAGCTGGCCGGTGCGGGGTACCCCCGAGGGGTATAGAGTGGGGGTGTGACGCGGCAGATCGAGCTTGAGATCGGCGGGATGACCTGCGCGGCCTGCGCCAACCGGATCGAGAAGAAGCTCAACCGGCTCGACGGCGTGACCGCCACGGTCAACTACGCCACGGAGAAGGCGCGGGCCACGGTGTCGCCCGAGATCACCGCCGCGGACCTCATCGCGGTGGTGGAGAAGACCGGGTACACCGCCGCGCTGCCCGCCGCGCCGCAGGAGTCGCCCGCCCCGGCCGCGGACCCGCTGCGTACCCGGCTGATCATCTCCGCGGTGCTGACCGTGCCGGTCGTCGTGCTGGCCATGGTCCCGGCCTGGCAGTTCACCTACTGGCAGTGGCTGTCGCTCACGCTGGCCGCCCCGGTCGTCGGGTACGGCGGGTGGCCGTTCCACCGGTCCGCGTTCGTGAACCTGCGGCACGGCACCGCCAGCATGGACACCCTGGTCAGCCTGGGCACCCTGGCGGCGTTCGGCTGGTCGGTGTGGGCGCTGTTCCTCGGCGACGCGGGGATGCCCGGCATGACGCACCCGTTCGAGCTGCGCGCGGGTGGCGGCGAGGACGCCATCTACCTGGAGGCGGCGGCCGGGGTCACCACGTTCCTGCTGGCCGGGCGCTATCTGGAGGCGCGGGCCAAGCGGCGGGCCGGTGACGCCCTGCGGGCGCTGTTGGAGATGGGCGCGAAGCGGGTCACGGTGCTGCGCGACGGCGCCGAACGCGAGATCCCGGCCGAACAGCTGGCGGTCGGCGACGAGTTTCTGGTCCGGCCGGGGGAGAAGATCGCCACCGACGGCGTGGTGGTCGATGGGGCGTCCGCGCTGGACCTGAGCATGCTCACGGGTGAGTCCGTCCCGGTCGAGGTCCGGGCCGGGGATCCGGTCACCGGCGCCACGGTGAACGCGGGCGGCCGGCTCGTCGTCCGGGCCACCCGGGTCGGTGCGGACACCCAGCTCGCGCAGATGGCCCGCCTCGTCGAGCAGGCGCAGGACGGCAAGGCGGCGGTGCAACGGTTGGCCGACCGGATCTCCGGGGTGTTCGTGCCGGTGGTGATCGCGCTGTCGGTGGCCACGCTCGGGTTCTGGCTGGGCGCGGGGGCGCAGACCACGGCGGCGTTCACCGCGGCGGTGGCCGTACTGATCATCGCCTGCCCGTGCGCGCTCGGCCTGGCCACCCCCACGGCGTTGCTGGTGGGCACGGGCCGGGGTGCCCAGCTGGGCATCCTGGTGCGCGGGGTGGAGGCGCTGGAGTCGGCGCGGCGCATCGACACGATCGTGCTGGACAAGACCGGCACCGTGACGACGGGCCGGATGGAGGTCGTGGACGTGGTGCCCGTGCCCGGCGGCGACCGCGCGGAACTGCTGCGGCTGGCCGGGGCGGTGGAGGCGGCGTCGGAGCATCCGCTGGGCCGGGCGATCGCGCGCGCGGCGGTCGCCGCAGGCGGGCCGTTGCCCGCGATCACGGACTTCCAGGCCTCGGCCGGGGTCGGCGTGCGCGGCCGGGTCGGCGGCGTGGACGTGCGGGTCGGCCGCGAGGACGACGTCGACGCGGCCGGGCGGGCCGACGGCGCGACGGGGCCGGCGGGCCTCGACGTCACGGCTGAGGGAGCACGGACCTGGGTTACGGTCCGCGCGGACGGTGCGGTGCTCGGGCGGCTGGGCCTCGCCGATCGGGTACGCCCGAGCAGCGCGGCCGCCGTCGCGCGGCTGCGCGGGCTGGGCCTGACCCCGATCCTGCTTACGGGCGACGCGCCGGCGGTGGCGCAGGCGGTGGCCGCCGAGGTCGGCATCGACGAGGTGGTGGCCGGGGTGCTGCCCGCGGGCAAGCTCGACGCGGTACGGCGCCTGCAGCGCGACGGCCGGACCGTGGCGATGGTCGGCGACGGGGTGAACGACGCGGCCGCCCTGGCCGGATCCGATCTGGGGATCGCCATGGGCGCCGGTACGGACGTGGCGATCGAGGCGTCGGATCTGACCCTGATGCGCGATGACCTGTTCGCCGCCGTGGACGCCGTGCGCTTGTCGCGGCGAACCCTCGGGGTGATCCACGGCAATCTGTTCTGGGCGTTCGCGTACAACGTGGCGGCGCTGCCGTTGGCGGCGGCCGGACTGCTCAATCCGATGATCGCGGGTGCGGCGATGGCGCTGAGCTCGGTCTTCGTCGTGCTGAACAGCCTGCGGCTGCGCCGCTTCCGGCCGGACCAGCCCGCGTAGACAAGGCAGGGTGAGCCGGGCGCTTACGGCGGCTGCTCCCGAAGCCGCCGGGCCGCGCCCGGCTCACTGTCTGTGCCGCGGGGAGTCAGGATGGTCCCGTATCCCAGCTTCCCGCGGCGTCCCCAGATCCACCTACCAGATGTAACGCTAGGTGGTGATTGCCCTTAATCGGAAGCGCTCCGTACGGGATCTGGCCGTTCGGTTGGCCGGCTCCGGGCGACAGATGCGGATTTCCCGCAGATAAGATCCTCAAACCTCGCAGGCCAACGCCAGAAGATGCGTGCTCCGATTACCTTGCGTAACTGCAGGTAGTTGCGAAAAGTGATCAAGTGTCATTACGCAGTGTGGCGATGAGGCTGGTGACCTGGCGCAGCGCGGGCCGCAGGACCCGCAGCCGGGACAGTGCCACCAGCCGGTCGACCAGGGGAACGACGCCGTCGATCAGCCGCCGCGTCCGGCGCTGATCCGGCGAGGAGTCGTAGACCCAGAACAGCACGACCCCCATCCACCCCAGCCAGAGCAACTCGGGCAGTTCCTTGCGCAGCTCCGGGTCCAGCTTGGCCGACGAGCCCTCCACCACGTCGCGGAAGATCCCGATGGCCGCCTCGCGGGCCGGTGACGACTCCGCCGAGAACGGGCTCAGCGGGGACGACGGCTCGGCGGCGGTCTTGAAGAACGTCGCCGCGAACGCGTGGTACGGCGCGTTCACGTCGATCCCCGCATGCAGCGCCGCACGCAGCCGGGCGGCGAAGTCCCGCTCGGCGGCCAGGACCGGCGCCACGGCAGCCCGGTGCGCGGCCTGGTTCTGGTCGTAGAACCCCTGGATCAGGTGTTCCTTGGAATCGAAGTAGTAGTACGCGTTGCCGACCGCGACCCCGGCCTCCTTCGCGATCGCGCGCATCGTGGTCTCGGCGTAGCCCCGCTCGCGGAAGAGTCGCAACGCGGTCTGCAGGATCAGCTCGCGGGTCTGCTCGCCCCGGGCCCGGCGCGGTTTTCCCTCACCGGCCTGAACCGGGGGCGGGTCAGAGGCAGCGGTCGTCACGGAGGTCACCGTAGTCTGCCGCGCGCGTCCGATCCCGGACGGCGGACGCGGCGGCGATGAAGCGCCGGGCCGTGGGCAGCAGGCGGGGCGAGCTGAGCCGCTCGGCCGTCGCCCGGTGGTCGGCCAGCGCCCAGAGGCAGGCCAGCCAGGCGCCGTCGGACACGTACACGTCCCCGGTGTCCGCGATCACGGTCAGATCCCGCAGCGTGGCGGCGTGGTCGAGGCCCGGGAAGCGCCGCCGGGCCTCGGCGGACCCGGCAGCGACGAACTCCAGGGGTACGAGCTGGGCGCGGCTCGCCAGCCACCGCCGCGCGGTCCGGCACACCGGGCACGCGGCGTCGAACAGGACGGTGAACCCGCTGACCCGGCCGGCCCCGTGTCCGGCCGGATCGGCGGTGCCGGGCCCGGTCACGCCAGGCCCGGCTGCGGTGCGGCCGGTGGGTGCTGCGGGTGCTGGGGGTGGATCGGCAGGCGCCCGGCGGGTGGCAGCGGCGGCTGGCCCTGCTGGCGGCGCAGCCGGCCCCGGCGGTAGCGGCCGAGGAAGAAGACGTTGCAGAAGTGCAGGACGCCGAGGACCAGCAGGACCAGGCCGATCTTCGTGGAGAGCACCTCCAGCGCCCGTCCGGCGTCGGGCACGGTCGCGCTGGACCGCATGGCCACCGTGACGTAGCCGAGGTTGAGCAGGTAGAAGCCCATCACGAGCAGATGGTTGACCGCTCGGGCCAGCCGGTCGTCGTCGAACACGTCCTCCAGGAAGACCAGCCCGTTGCGCGACAGGGTGGTGGCCACCCACACCGTCAACCCGACGCTGACGACCAGGTAGGCGAGATACATCCAGACCTTGTGATCCACGGTGTTGCCTTTCTCGAACGTGTTCAACTATCGCCGGGCTCAGCCTAAGCCCCTTCTTGAACGCGTTCAAGAGATGTGCTGGTGATCACCGCACCGGCTTCGAACCCCTTTTCGGGTCCTGATGCGGACAGCCGGACGACAGTCCTCGTTACGGGATTGGTCGGCCGGTGACCTGGGTAGGCTTCCGGAGGCTGCGTCGCCACCGCCCTGCGGGCGGCCGAGGCAGCTCCTGGGGGGGTGTGTGATGGAAGTCAGCTGCAATGCCGTGCCGGACGATCCGCACGCGGTCCTCGCGGCTGCGCTCGACGCGTACGTGGCGATCGACGCGTCCGGGCGGGTGGTCAGCTGGAATCCCGCCGCCGAGCGGACGTTCGGCTTCTCGTACGCCGACGCCTGCGGGCGGACCGTGGAGGAACTGATCATCCCGGCTCGGTACCGCGCGGCGCACCGCGCGGGGCTGGCCCGGCTCGCGGCGAACGAACCCGGCCGCGTGCTGGGGCAGCGGCTCCAGCTGTTCGCGCTGCACCGCGACGGGCACGAGTTTCCGGTCGAGCTGACGCTGACGGCCACCGACGAGCGGGACGGCCGGATGTTTCACGCCTTCGCGCACGACGTGACGGCCGCCCAGCGGGCCAGCCAGTTCCTCGCGGTCGAGTCGGCGGTGGCGCGCGGCCTGGCCGAGGCCGACTCCAGCGCGACCGCGGCCGCCCGGGTCGTCGAGGCGCTCGGCGTACGGATGGAATGGCCGGTTGTCGAGCTGTGGCTGGTCGACGAGCGTCGGCAGCTGCTGTGCTGCGAGGCCCGCTATGTCGAGCGCGGCCGCAACATCGGCCACTTCGCCGTCGACGAGATGGAACCCGGCATGGGGCTGCCGGGGCGGGTGTTCCTGCACAACCGCGCGCACTGGATCCCCGATCTCGCGCAGGACAGCAGATCGGTACGCAGCCGTGCCGCCGCCCGCGCCGGGCTGCACCTGGCCACCGGGGTGCCGATCTGCGCCGCCGAGCAGTCCCTCGGGGCGTTGTGCGTCTACGGCGACCATGTCGAGGAGACCGACGAGGGAGTCATGGCGCTGCTCTCCGGGGTGGCCGCCCAGCTCGGCCAGTACCTCGACCGGCGCCGCGCCGAGGAACTGGCCATCGAGCTGGCCCGCACCAAGGACGAGTTCCTCACCCTGGTCACGCACGAGCTGCGCAACCCGCTGTCGGTGATCATGGCAACGGCGTCGCTGGCCGAGGAGGAACTCGACACCCTGTCGCTGGAGGACCAGCGGGGCTATCTGCGCACCATCTCCCGGAGCGCGCAACGGCTGTCCGTGCTGGCCGAAGACCTGCTCGACCTCGGTCGCCTGGAGTCCGGCCACCTGGGGATGCGTCCGGAGCCCACCGACCTGAGCGCGATCGTCGGCGCCGCGGTGCAGGCCCACGCCGGTCTCGCCGAGGCCAAGGCGCTGACCGTCAACGTGCTGGTGCCGCCCGAGGTGCCGCTGTACGCCGATCCGCACCGGCTGCGCCAGGTCGCCGACAACCTGCTCTCCAACGCGATCAAGTACACCCCGTCCGGTGGGACGGTGACGGTGTCCGTCAACACCGGTCCGACCGACCAAGTCACCTGGACGGTCGCCGACACCGGCATCGGGATCCCGCTGGCGGACCGCCCCCGGATGTTCCGCCGCTTCTACCGCGCCTCGACCGCCGTGGACAAGCGCATCCCGGGCACCGGCCTGGGTCTGGTCATCACCCGCGCCATCATCGAGCGCCACCACGGCACCATCGACCTGGCCGACGGGCACACCCCGGGCACCAAGTTCGTGATCCAGCTACCCACCAAGCCGCCACCGTCGCCCGAGTAGGGCCGCACCACCCGACAGCGTGAGTTCGCGCCGTCGGCCGGACCTCGGACCCCGGTCACGGCAATGCTGCGGCGAGGACGGTGATCAGATGGCAGTGGTTGTGACGGCGGAAGACGACGAGGACATCCGGTTCGTGATCCAGCGGGTCCTGCGCGGTGCGGGGCACACGGTGATCGACACCGCCGACGGCGTCGCGGCGCTGGCGGCCGTGCGGGAGCACCATCCGCAGGCCGTGGTGACGGACTTTCGCATGCCGAACATGGACGGCCAGCAGTTGTGCCAGGCGATCCGCGACGACCCGCAACTGCGGCACATCCCGGTGGTGGTCGTCAGCGGCTCGATCGACGCGTACGACGAACACGCCCTGGCGTGTTTCGACGCGGTGGTGGGCAAGCCGTTCCTGCCCGATGCGCTGCTCACCGAGGTGACCGACGTGCTCACCCGGACGGCGGTCGACCCCTAGCGGGCGGCCAGGCCCAGAACCTCCGCGGCCGCCCGCCCGTTCGCGTGGCTGGCGCCGTACGTGGTGACGAACGCGCGGACGCCCACCGGGCGCCAGGCCGAGGGCCAGCCCATCTCCACCACCGCGACCGGGCGGGCGGCGGCCAGCCGCTCGATCAGCGCGCGGGTGGCCGTGGCCCGGTGGGTATGCCGTCCGACCACGACGATCGGCCGGGCACCGGCCCGGCCGAGCAGCGCCTCGGCGGACGCCTCGGCGGCCACCACGGACACCTGCTCCGTGCCGTCGAGGTGCGGCAGCAGGCCCCACGGGACCCGGCCCTCCGCGATGGAGTGGCCGGATTCCAGGTGCACGACGAGCGGGCCGGCCAGGCCGGTGAGCGAGCCCTCGACGCGGACCGCGCGGCGCGCCGCGGCGTACCCGAGTGTGGTGTCGAGCGGTGCCGCTCCGTTCCCGGACTTGGCCCAGGCGGCCAGGGTGGCGGTGCGCTCGGCGGCCTCCTCCAGCCGGCCCGCCGCCAGGCGGCCGTCGCGCACGCCGGCCGCGATCTCGGCGACCACCGCCTCGACCAGGGCGTGATCCACGTCGGCGCCGACGCAGAGCAGGTCCGCACCGGCGGCGAGGGCACGCACCGCGGCCTGGCCGATGCCACCGGCGGACTCGGCGGCGCCGCGCATCTCCAGCGCGTCCGTGACCACCGCGCCGCGGAAGCCGTACTCGTGGCGCAGCAGGCCGGTCACGGCCGCCGGGCTGAAGGTGGCCGGACCGTCGCCGGTCAGTTCCGGCACCCGGATGTGCGCGGTCATCACCGCCTGGACGCCGGCCGCGACGACCGCCGCGAACGGCGGCAGGTCCCGCTCGCGCAGCACGGCCAGCGGCACGTCGACCGTGGGCAGCTCCAGGTGGGAGTCGGCGACCGTGGCGCCGTGCCCGGGGAAGTGCTTGGCGCAGGCGGCAACGCCGACCTCCTGCAGGCCCGCGACGGCGGCGGCCGCGTGCCGGGCCACCCGGGCCGGATCGGCGCCGAAGGACCGGGTGCCGATGATCGGGTTGTCGTCCGCGGTGTTCACGTCGACCGTGGGGGCCAGGTTCAGGTTCACCCCGGTGGCGGCCAGGTCCGTGCCGATGGCGGCGTACACCGATCGGGTGAGATCCACGTCGTCGACCGCGCCCAGGGCGGCGTTGCCCGGGTACGGGCTGCCCGTCCGGTGTGCCAGCCGGGTGACGTCGCCGCCCTCCTCGTCGATGGCGATGAGGACGTCCGGCCGTGCCCGGCGCAGCTCGGCGGTGAGCCCGGCGACCTGGTCGCGGTCGGCGACGTTCGTGCCGAACAGGGTGTGACCGGCGAGCCCCTCGTCGAGCAGGGCCACGGCCCAGTCCGGTGCGGAGGTGCCGGGGAACGCCGCCAGCAGGGTCCGCAGGCCGAGGCGGCGCAGTCCGGGATCGGTCGCCATGGGTGTCCTTTCCGTTCGCGGGTCCGGCCGTTCGCACCCTGGTCCTCGCGGGCCGTGAACTGTCATGATCGTCGGGTGTCGATAGGCCACGTACCGCAGTCGGGTAGCGTGCCGACCGTTACGCTGCGGCTACCTGATGTGCGCCGCCACTGTAATAGGAAACAATCCTAAATACTAGGGGACAGAGGAGCTATGGCCGCCACCCGCCTCCCGGGCACCCCCCGGCTGTTGCGCGCGCTCAACGACCGCGCGGCCCTCGAACTGCTGCTCACCCGTGGCCCGCTGACCAGGGCGCAGCTCGGCGCCATGACCGGCCTCAGCAAGGTAACCGCCTCGCAGCTGGTCGAGCGGCTGGAGGAGCGCGGCCTGGTGCGCCGCGTCGGGGAGCAGGCCGGCGGGCGCGGGCCCAACGCCCAGCTCTACGCCGTGACCCCCGGCAGCGCGCACGTCATCGGCGTCGACGTCGGCCCCGACCGGGTGCTCGCCGCCTGCGCCGACATCACCGGGGCCATCATCGGCCGGGTCGAGCTGTCGACCAGGGACACCGACGACCCGGTCGGGGTCGTGCACAGCGCGGTCGTGCAGGCCGCGGCGCGGGCGGGCGCCGACATGAGTTCCGTACGCCGCGTCGTGCTCGGCACCCCCGGCCTGGTGGAACCGACGACCGGCGAGATCTCCTTCGCCTGGGACCTGCCCCGCTGGCACCGCGGCCTCCTCGACGAGCTGCGCAAGGACCTCAGCACGCCGGTGGTCTTCGGCAACGACGTGAACCTCGCCGCGATCGCCGAGGCGCACACCGGCGCGGCCGTCGGGGTCGACGACTTCGTGCTGTTCTGGGTCGGCCGCGGCGTCGGCCTGGCCAGCGTCATCAACGGGCGGCTGCACCACGGCGCCTCCGGCGCGGCCGGCGAGATCGGCTACCTGCCGGTGGCCGGGGCCGAGATCCCGCGCAACGCGTCCCGGCACGGCGTCAAGGGCGCGTACCAGACGATCGCCGGGGCCGACGCGGTCAAGGCCATCGGCCGGGAACACGGCTTCAAGGGCGCCGCCGCGGCCGACGTGGTGCGGGCCGCGGTCGCCGCGGGCGAGCCCGGTGAGCCCGTTCTCGACGAACTGGCCCGGCGCTTCGCCCTCGGCGTCGCCGCCACCTGCGCCGTGCTCGACCCGCCGCTGATCGTCCTCGGCGGCGAGGTCAACCAGGCCGGCGGCGCCGCCCTCGCCGAACGGGTCGAACGTGAGGTCGCCACGATCAGCCTGGTCTCGCCGCGCGTCGTACTCAGCGAGGTGGCCGCCGAGCCCGTGCTGACCGGGGCGCTGCGCACCGCGCTCGACGCCGTACGCGACGAGGTGTTCGGCTCCACCACGGGATGAGCGCGGCACGCCGTCCGGGGCCCGGACCGGTGCGTGGTTGGATGGAGCCGTGCTCGACGCTGCCGCACCCACGCCCCCCGACGCCGACACCGTCCTGAAGTTCGACCGCGTGAGCGTGATCCGCGGCGGCAACTTCCTCGTCCGAGGCCTGTCCTGGCAGGTCGAGTTGGACGAACGCTGGGTGGTGCTCGGCCCCAACGGCGCGGGCAAGACCACCCTGCTCAACCTCGCCTCGGCCCGGATGCACCCGTCGCGCGGCACGGCCTGGGTGCTGGGGGAGCGGCTGGGCCGCACGGACGTCAACGAGCTGCGTACCCGGGTCGGCCTGACCACCGGCGCGTTCGCCGACCGGCTGCCGCCCACCGAGCGGGTGCTCGACGTGGTGGTCACCGCGGCATGGTCCGTGGTGGGCCGGTGGCGCGAGCAGTACGACCCCCAGGACGAGGCCCGCGCCCGCGCCCTGCTCGACCAGCTCGGCATGGGCCCCCTCGCGGAACGCGAGTTCGGCACCCTGTCCGAGGGCGAACGCAAGCGCACCCAGATCGCCCGGGCCCTGATGACCGACCCGGAGCTGATGCTGCTAGACGAGCCGTCGGCCGGGCTGGACCTGGGCGGCCGGGAGGACCTCGTCGCCCGCCTCACCGACCTCGCCCTCGACCCGGACGCTCCCGCCATGGTGCTGGTCACCCACCACGTCGAGGAGATCCCGCCCGGCTTCACCCACGCCATGCTGCTGCGGGAGGGCACGGTGGTGGCCGCCGGTCTGCTCGGCGAGACCCTGACCGCGGAGAACCTGTCCAAGACCTTCGGCCTGCCGCTGGTGGTGCAGCGCACCGGCGACCGGTACACCGCGCGTGGCGCGTGAGCGAGAGCACCGAGCGCACGCACATGCCGGCACCGCCTGAGCCCGGGATCGTCGTCGCCGGCAGCGCCAACATGGACCTGGTCGGCCTCGCCGAGCGGCTGCCGCTGCCGGGGGAGACCGTGCTCGGCGACGACTTCCTCATGGTCCCCGGCGGCAAGGGCGCCAACCAGGCCATCGCGGCGGCCCGCGCGGGCGGCCGGTGTACCTTCCTCGGCGCCATCGGCTCGGACGCGTTCGGGGTGACGCTGAAGGCCCGGCTGGCCGCCTCCGGAGTGGACACGGATCACGTACGGGTCAGCTACGGCCCCTCCGGGGTGGCCGTCATCATGGTGGACCGCCGGGGCGAGAACTCGATCATCGTGAGCCCGGGCGCGAACAGCACCTTCACCGACCTCACCGCGGCGGAGCGGGCGGTGATCGGCGCCGCCGACGTCCTCGTCTGCCAGCAGGAGATCCCCGCCGCGACGGTCACCGAGGCCGCCCGGGTGGCCCGCGCCGCCGGGACCCGGGTGGTGCTCAACGCGGCCCCGGCCCGGCCCCTGCCACCCGACCTGCTGGCGGCCGTGGACCTGCTCGTCGTCAACGAGAACGAGGCGCGGGCCGTCACCGGGCAGGCGGAACCCGACGTGGACGCCCTGCTGGCCCTGGCGCCCCGGGTGGTGCTCACCCTCGGCGCCGACGGCGCCCGCTACGCCGAGCGCGACGGCCGCGACGAGCGGATCGGTGCGTACCGGGTGGCGGTGGCCGACTCGACCGCGGCGGGCGACGCCTTCACCGGCGCGCTCGCGGTGGCCTGGGGCGAGGGACGCGACCTGGTCGAGGCGGTGCGGTGGGCCGCCGCGGCGGGCGCCGCCTGCGTGCGTACGGTCGGCGCCTCGGTCTCGCTGCCCACCCGCGCCGACATCGACGCGCTGTACGGCGGCGACTGAGCGGACCTCAGCCCTGGCGGGCCGTGGTGACGAAGCGGTTGACCTCGCTGCGCAGCACCTCGGCCAGCTGGGACAGCCCGGTCGTCCCGGCGTCCCGGCCGCCGTCCACGGCGGTCGCGATGCCGTCGACCAGGCCGCTCATCTCCCGGATGTTGGCCGTCACGGCCTCCAGCACGGCGATGGCGTCGGCGGCCGCCTGCTGCACCGTGCTGACCTGGGTCATGATCTCCTCGCTGGAGCTGCTGGTCTCGTTCGCCAGCGTCTTGACCTCGCCCGCCACCACGCTGAAGCCGCGACCGGCCTCCCCGGCCCGGGCCGCCTCGATCGTGGCGTTCAGCGCCAGCAGGCGGGTCTGCGACGCCACCTGGTTGATCAGGTCGACCGCGTGCCGGATCTGTTCGGACGACGTCCGCAGCGACCCCACCGTCTCCAGGCCCCGCTCGGCGTCGGCCACCGCGTCGCGGGCGAAGTCCGCCAGCCCTTTGGCCGACGCACCCATCTCCGTCGCGGCGGTCGCCACCTGCTCGGAGACCGTCAGCACGGCCGATTCCAGCTCGTCGGCCAGCGACACCCGGGACTGCCGCGCCTCGACCAGGTGCTCCGCCGAGTCGCTCATCGCGTCGGTCGACCGGGCGATCAGCTCCGCCCCGGAGCGGAACGCGCCGCCCAGGCCCCGGGTCAGGAACCGGCGGTGGAACCGCCCTTCGGCGGCGGCGGCCAGCGAGGCACCCGATTCCCGGACGTACGCGTCCGTGACGTCCAGCAGTCCGTTGATCGCCGAGCGCGCCGCCACGGCCGCCTCCGAGTCGCCCAGCGGGGGCAGCCGCGCCTCCAGGTCACCGGCCTGCGCGCGACGGCACACCTCGGCGATGAACCGCAGCGCCGTGCCGGCGTCGGCCGGGGTGACGGCCGGTGCCTCGGCCCGATGCCGGACGGCCGTTCCCTTGGCGCGATGCTTCACGGGTTGGCCTTGTTCGTGAGCTCCCACACGAACTCCTCATAGGTCTGTCCGCGCGCGACCAGCTTCTCGTCCAGCAGGGCGAGCGACGCCGCCACCGCCTGTCGCGCCCCGGCGTGCCGTTGCTCCTCCGCGCGCAGCTCCGCGTACAGCTCCGCGGCCGCGGCCACCGCGGGCGGGTCGGGGCGGCGCCGGTTGGAGTGGTAGCCGACCACCTGCCCGGTCACGTCGACGGTCGGCGTGACGTGGGCGAACACCCAGTAGTGCGCGCCGTCGACGGCCAGGTTCTTGATGTAGGCGAACATCTCCTGGCGCTGCTCCAGGGTGTCCCAGAGCAGCTTGAACACCGCGCGCGGCATGTCCGGGTGCCGGATCAGGCTGTGCGGGTAGCCGATCGCGTCGTTCTCGGTCAGCGCCGAGACCCGCAGGAACACGTCGTTGGCGTACGTGATGATGCCCCGCGGGTCGGTCTTCGTGACGATGATCTCGTCATCGCCGAAGGTGCGCTCGACGCCCGTCGGGCGTACCTGGGTGTGGGCTGTCATGGTGCCCTGATCCTCGCCCGTCCGGCCGCCGGTGCGCGGCGGTTTCGCGAACTCGGCTCAGCGCGCCGAGCGGGCCACCCGTAGCGCCCACCAGACCAGCGGCACCTGCAGGGGCAGGCGGGCGTACGCGGCGGCCCGGTACACCGGCGGGGCGTGCCGCCAGTCGAGCGCCATCTTGACGTTGGCCGGGAACACCGCGACGAACAGTCCGGCCGCCGCCAGCGCACCCCGCCGCCGGCTGCCCGGCCGGACCAGGGCCGCGGCCACCGCCAGCTCCGCCGCCCCGCTCAGGTACGTCCACGTCCGGGGGCTGCCCGGCAGGGCCTGCGGGACGATGCGGTCGAAGGGCCCCGGCCGCGCGAAGTGACCGATGCCCGAGGTGGCCAGCAGCGCGGCCAGGGCGATCACGTCCCGCTTCACCGCTTCACCGGACCGGACTCGAGGGCCCGCTGCAGCGCCCGGTAGATCTGGCCGAACCGCCGCCGGTCCGTGGTGTTCAACAGCAGCACGTCCGTGCCGCGCACCCGGCCCCAGATCTGCAGCGGCCGGCTGCCCCGGTCGTACGAGCGGTCGACCCGGTCCAGAACCACGTCCGCCGTAGGCACCGCGGCGAGCCCCAGCAGGACGCCGCCCCCGCCCAGGATGATCGTGGTGGCCGCCGGGGCCTCCAGAATCAGCGCCAGCAGGACACCGAGCGCACCGAGGAGAACCGGGACGAGGATCAGCATGCCCGCCGCGCCGCGCCCGGCGACGGTCGTCCAGGACCGGGGGCCCCGCCGGTGCCACACCAGGTCGAGATCGTCGGGCCGGTAGTCGTGACCTCCGATGCGGATGCGGGCCGACGTGACTACGACCTCCGGGTCCCGGTAGTACGTGATCAATCCCGCCTCCTCCGCCGCCGCCACCCTATCGGGTACCCGTCGTAGGCTGACGTGAATCGACACTGGAGGAGGCGGCAGCGTGGGCGACTTCGTACGGCTCGAGACCACCGAGGGCATCGGCACCATCAGGCTCGAACGGCCCCCGATGAACGCGTTGAACACGCAGGTCCAGGAGGAGCTGCGGGCGGCGGCGCAGGCGGCCGAGCAGGACCCGGACGTGCGCGCGGTCATCGTGTACGGCGGGGAGAAGGTGTTCGCGGCCGGCGCGGACATTACGGAGTTCACCACCACCAGCTACCAGGACATGACCGTACGCGCGGCCGCGCTGTCCTCGGCGTTCGACGCGGTCGCGCGGATCCCCAAGCCGGTCGTCGCCGCGATCACCGGGTACGCCCTGGGCGGCGGCTGCGAGCTGGCCCTGGCCTGCGACTGGCGGGTGGTCGCCGACGACGCGAAACTCGGCCAGCCGGAGATCAAGCTCGGGCTGATCCCGGGCGCCGGTGGCACCCAGCGGCTGGCCCGGCTGGTCGGCCCGGCCCGCGCCAAGGACCTGATCTTCTCGGGCCGGATGGTCGACGCCGAGGAGGCGCTGCGGATCGGGCTCGCCGACCGGGTCGCACCGGCCGCCGACGTGTACGAGACGGCGGTCGAGCTGGTCCGGCCGTACCTGAATGGTCCCGCCCTGGCGCTGCGCGCCGCGAAGCTGGCGGTCGACGGCGGCCTCAGCATGGACCTGGCCGCCGGTCTGAGCTGGGAGAGTCAGCTGTTCGCGGGCCTGTTCGCCACCGACGACCGGGTCGAGGGCACGACCGCGTTCGTGCAGAAGCGCAAGCCGAAGTTCACCGGGCGCTGAGCCCGGTCCCCGCGTCTCGGCGGTGCCCGGAGCTGGGAGATCATCCGGCGGCGGGCACCGCCTAGACTGGCGCGCATGTCCACCGACCAGGGCCGGGCCCAGCGGCACGCGCTCGGCGTCGACTTCGGCACCTCCAACACGGTC
The DNA here is from genome assembly GCF_004217545.1 of Krasilnikovia cinnamomea. Taxonomy (NCBI): domain Bacteria; kingdom Bacillati; phylum Actinomycetota; class Actinomycetes; order Micromonosporales; family Micromonosporaceae; genus Krasilnikovia; species Krasilnikovia cinnamomea. Next base: position 1,819,092 of record NZ_SHKY01000001.1, on the reverse strand, counting down.
GCGGTGGCCCGCTGGCCCGACGGGCGGGCCCGGCCGATCCTCGTCGACGGCTCGCCGCTGCTGCCCTCCGCCGTCTACGCCGAGCCCGACGGGCAGCTGATCGTCGGCCGGGACGCGGTGCACAGCGCCCGCCTGGAACCGGCCCGCTTCGAACCCAACCCGAAGCGCCGCATCGACGACGGCACGGTGCTGCTCGGCGACCACGAGCTGCCGGTGGTGGACCTGATCGCGGCCGTGCTGGCCCGGGTCGCCGAGGAGTGGCACCGGGCGGTCGGCCCGGTACGCCCCGACGTGACCCTCACCTGCCCCGCGACCTGGGGCGCCGCCCGGCGCGGCCTGCTGGCCGAGGCCGCCGCCCGGGCCGGGCTGACCGGTGCCCGGCTGGTCGCCGAGCCGGTCGCGGCCGCCACCTACTTCGCCGAGGTGCTGGGGCGCGACGTGCCGATCGGCTCGGTCGTGGTGGTGCACGACTTCGGTGCGGGCACCTTCGACGCCAGCGTGGTGGCCCGTACCGCCGAGGGTTTCGAGGTCATGGCGGTGGACGGCCGCGACGACATCGGCGGGCTGGACGTGGACGCGGCGATCGTCGAGCATCTCGGCGCGTACTGCGAACAGCGCGACGCGGCCGCCTGGCAGCGGCTGGTCGAGCCCACGACGGTCGAGGAACGGCGCGCCCAGCGCCAGCTCTGGGACGACGTACGGGTGGCCAAGGAACGGCTGTCCCGGACCCAGTCCGCCGATCTCGTGGTGCCGCTGCTGGGGCTGGAGGTGCATCTCACCCGCGACGAGCTGGAGACCCTGGCCCGGCCGGTGCTGGAGCAGACCGTACGGGTCACCGCCGACCTGCTGCGTTGGGCGGACCTGCCGGCGGGCCGCCTGGCCGGGGTGTTCCTGGTGGGCGGGGCGAGCCGGATCCCGCTGGTGGCGACGCTGCTGCACCGGGCGCTGGGCGAGGCGCCGGTGGTGATCGAGCAGCCGGAGCTGGTGGTGGCCGAGGGCAGCATCCTTGCCGACGCCGCCCTGCTGGCGGCCGAGCCCGCCGCCCCGGGGCCGACCGCGGAGATCCGGCTGATGGCCGCCCGCCGCGCCGAGGCGACCCGCCGTTCGGCCGGTGTCGACGACGCGGAGACGGTGTTGTCGGGGTCGGTGTTGTCGGGGTCGGGGTTGTCGGGGTCGGGTGCGTCGGCCGGGGTCGATGACGCGGAGACCGTGTTGTCGGGGTCGCGGGCGTCGGCCGCGGTCGACGACGCCGAGACGGTGCGGTCCGGGCCGCGCGGGGCTGACCTGCCGCCACCGGCGGTGGATCCGTGGCCGCACGCGGATCCCGAGCCGTGGCTGCCCGATCCGGACGCCACGGTCGCCTGCGAGCCGACTCCGCTGCCGAAACCGACCTCCTCGGCCGGTCCGACTTCCTCGGCCGGTCCGACTTCCTCGGCCGGTCCGACTTCCTCGGCCGGTCCGACTTCCTCGGCCGGTCCGACTTCCTCGGCCGGTCCGACTTCCTCGGCCGGTCCGACTTCCTCGGCCGGTTCGGCGACGCGTCCGCTGTCGTCGGCGGCGGGCCGGGCGAGCTCCAGTGCCGCGCGGACCCGTCCGGTGTCCCCGGCGGCCCGATCCGGCACCACCCGCGCGATGCCAGCGGCGGATCCGGTGTCCCCGGCCGCCCGGCCCGTGTCCGGTTCGGCGCGGCCGGTCTCCGGTGCGGTGCCGCCCCCGCCCGTCGCGGCGCGGCCCGCGTCGAAGGAGCGCCGGAAACCGGCGCCCGTCGCGAAGCCGCGGCGTCCCCGCCGTCGCGGCCGGTTCGTACGGTTCCTGCAGTTCCTGCTCAGCGCCGCGGTACTGATCGCGGCGCCGGTGGCGGCGCTGGTGGTGGCGTACGCGATGAAGACCGATCAGTCGGTCCGCGACGCGGCCTACGAGCTGGCGCGCGACGCGTACCGCCTGTTGCGTCAGTGGAACGGTGGTTGAACCCCTTAGGTGAGTCGGATTCATCTTTCGCTCGCGGCCCGGTAGCGTGCACCCGGAGACCCCAAGGACGGGAGCGGACATGGCGGACATGATCGAGGGCCACGGCGGAGATCTCGCGCTGGCGACCCTGCGGGCGTACGGCGTCACGGAGATGTTCACCCTCTCCGGCGGCCACGTCTTCCCGCTGTACGACGCGGCGCACAAGTCCGGCTTCCCCATCTACGACGTCCGGCACGAACAGTCCGCCGTGTTCGCCGCCGAGGCGGTCGCCAAGCTCCAGCGCCGTCCCGGCCTCGCCGTGCTCACCGCCGGTCCCGGCGTCACCAACGGCATCTCCGGCCTGACCAGCGCGTTCTTCAACGCCTCCCCGGTGCTCGTGATGGGCGGCCGGGCGCCCGCGTTCCGGTGGGGCGCCGGGAGTCTGCAGGAGATCGACCACATCCCGCTGGTCGCCCCGGTCACCAAGTACGCGGCCACGATCCCCGACCCGGACGCCATTTCGGGCGAGGTGTCGCGTGCGCTCACCGCGGCGCTCACGGCGCACCGCGGTCCCGCCTTCCTGGACGTGCCGCTGGAGGTGTTCTTCTCCACCGGCGAGGTCGCCGCGCCCGCTGCGGCGCAGATCCCGGCGGTCGAGCCCGACCCCGACGAGGTGGCCCGGGCGGCCGCGCTGGTGGCGGGCGCCGAACGCCCGGTGTTCATCGCGGGTTCCGACGTCTGGACCGGCGACGCGGTCGAGGCGCTGCGCGCCGCCGCCGAGGCGCTGCGGGTGCCCGTGTTCACCAACGGCATGGGCCGGGGCGCGCTGCCGCCCGGTCACCCGCTGGCGTTCGCCCGGGCCCGCCGTCCCGCCCTCGACGGCGCGGACGTCGTCGTGGTGGTCGGCACCCCGCTGGACTTCCGGCTGGGCTTCGGCGAGTTCGGCGACGCCCAGGTGGTGCACGTCGTGGACGCGCCGAGCCAGCGCGCCACCCACGTGACCCCGGCCGCCTCCCCGGCCGGTGACCTGCGGGCGATCCTCACCGCGTTCGCGAACCACCCGGGCAGCCGCGCCGACCACTCCGACTGGGTGGCGGGCCTGCGTACCGCCGAGGACGCGGCGAAGGCGCGCGACGCCGAGGCGATGGCCGCCGAGACCGACCCGATCCGCCCCGCGCGCATCTACGGCGAACTGCGCCAGGTGCTGGACGCGGACGCGGTGACCATCGGCGACGGTGGCGACTTCGTCTCGTACGCGGGCCGCTACCTGGAGCCCGCCCAGCCGGGCACCTGGCTCGACCCCGGCCCGTACGGCTGCCTCGGCACCGGCATGGGATACGCCATGGGCGCCCGGGTGACCTACCCGGACCGGCAGGTCTGCGTGCTGATGGGCGACGGCGCCGCCGGGTTCTCCCTGATGGACGTCGAGTCCCTGGTACGCCAGCAGCTGCCCGTGGTCATCGTCGTGGGCAACAACGGCATCTGGGGCCTGGAGAAGCACCCCATGCAGGCCATGTACGGCTACGACGTCGCGGCCGACCTGCAACCGGGCCTGCGCTACGACGACGTGGTCCGGGCGCTGGGCGGGGCGGGGGAGACCGTGGAGAAGTCCGCGGACCTGGGGGCGGCGCTGCGGCGGGCGTTCGACTCGGGCGTGCCGTACCTGGTCAACGTGCTGACCGACCCGACGGACGCGTACCCCCGGTCGTCCAACCTGGCCTGAGCCGCTACTCGTCGTCGGGCTTGCGCAGCTCGCGTTCCCACTGCGCGAGCAGTTCCCGGTCGCGGCGGGCCTGTTCGGTGTCCATCGAGCGCAGGAAGTCCGGGTCGTCGTCCGGTGAGGCGGGCCGGGCGGTCCGGCGGGGCGGTCCGCCCTCGGCCGGGGCGGGCAGCGGGCGCCCCCAGAAGTAGTACGCGATCGGTCCGCACAGCGGGATCAGCAGGATGACCAGGACCCAGACGGCACGCGGCAGGGTGCGGACCCGGTCGGCGGACAGCGCGCCGATCAGGGCGAGGACCAGTAGTGCGAGCTGCACGGCAGCCAGGAAGATGAACGACCGGACCATGAGGCAATGATGACGCGGCCTGACCGGTACGTCATCGATCAGGCCAGGACAACCACGGCGCCGAAGGCCGCGAAGCTCGCGCACAGCAGCGCGTACGCGACGACCGTGCGGCTGCCGGGGCGGGGCGGGCGCGCGATCAGCCCGTGGACCCGGCGGTAGCCGAGCCCGACCAGGGTGGCCCAGACGCCCATCGCGGCGGCGACGGCCAGCACGGTGCCGACGCCCGGGCCGGGCACGAAGGCCGGACGCAGGATCAGCAGGGCGACGACGGTGGCGGACAGGCCGGTGCGCCGCCACGCCAGCCGGGTGCGCTCGGCGGAGGCGCCGTGGTCGTCCTCGCCGTCCGGGGCACTCATCACAGCGCCCGCATGAGTACGGCGACGACCAGCAGCAGCGCCCCCACGGCGACCACGATCGCCAGCACCGCCGGGAACCGGGACCGGGGCAGGTCCGTGCCGAGCCGCATGGCCCGTTCCGTACGGGCCCAGTGGTCGACCGCCCGCAGCGCGACGAGCCCGCCGAGCACCAGCAGCGACACGGCGATGATCTCGCGCAGGTGGGCGATGGGCAGCGGTGGCAGGAACTGCGCACAGGCCAGCCCGCCCGCGATCAGCGCCAGCCCGGTACGGATCCAGGCCAGGAACGTCCGTTCGTTGGCCAGGGAGAAGCGGTAGTCGGGGGTCTTGCCGACCCGCGGCGACCGCCCGGGGTCGAACCACTGTCGCAGGTCGTCAAGCACGCTTGGATTATCGAACGTTCAGTTTCGGGACCGCCCGGGGACGGCGGCATTTGGGCGTGGGGGAGGATGGGTCGGCGGCGGGGCGTCCCCCGCTCGTGAGGCAAGGAGTGAGTTGGCCGGACATGTCCCGACAAATCCCCCGGTCTGATGGCAGCGAACAGGTGGTCCGAGGTCGTGAGGTGAGTCACCCTCGGCGGCGGAGACCGGTTAGCTACTGGCGGGTAACCTTTCCGGGGTGACACGTGGCCGTGGGCGTTCGTAAACAGGAGGTCGTCGAAGCGCGATGAACATCGTCGTACTGGTCAAGCAGGTACCCGACTCCGGTGCCGAGCGCACCCTGAGCCCGGGCGACAACACCGTCGAGCGAGCCTCGGCTAGCAACGTCATCAACGAGATGGACGAGTACGCCATCGAAGAGGCGCTCAAGCTCAAGGAGGCGCACGGCGGCGAGGTGACCGTCCTGACGATGGGTCCCGCGGGCGCCACCGAGTCCATTCGCAAGGCCCTGTCCATGGGCCCGGACAAGGCCGTCCACGTGCAGGACGACGCGCTGCACGGCTCCTGCGCGGTCGCCACCAGCAAGGTGCTGGCCGCCGCCCTCGGCACCCTCAACGCCGACCTGGTGCTCTGCGGCGCCGAGTCCACCGACGGCCGGGTCCAGGTCCTGCCGCACATGCTGGCCGAGCGCCTCGGCATCGCCGCGCTGACCGGCGCCCGCAAGCTCACCGTGGACGGTGCCAACCTCACCATCGAGCGCCAGACCGACGAGGGCTACGAGGTCGTCACCGCCGCCACCCCCGCCGTGGTCAGCGTGTGGGACACCATCAACGAGCCGCGCTACCCGTCCTTCAAGGGCATCATGGCCGCCAAGAAGAAGCCGGTGCAGGGCCTCGCGCTCGGCGACCTCGGCGTGAGCGCCGACGAGGTCGGCTTCGCCGGGGCGACCAGCACCGTGGTCGAGTTCGCGAAGCGCCCGGCCCGGTCCGCCGGCACCAAGATCACCGACGAGGGTACGGGCGGCACGCAGTTCGTCGAGTTCCTCGCCACCGAGAAGTTCGTCTGAGGAGGCCCACAATGGCTGAAGTACTGGTCGTCGTCGAAGCCTCCCAGGCAGCCGGCGTCAAGAAGGTCACGCTCGAGATGCTCACCATCGCCCGCGGTCTGGGCGAGGTCTCCGCGGTCGTGCTCGGCGGAGCCGGTGCGGCCGCCCAACTCGCCGACAAGCTCGGCGAGTTCGGCGCCGCGAAGATCTACGCGGCCGAGGGCGAGGAGATCGACGGTTACCTCGTCGCCCCCAAGGCCACCGTCGTCGCCGAGCTGGTCAAGCGGGTCCAGCCCGCGGCCGTCCTGCTGGCCTCCACCCAGGAGGGCAAGGAGATCGCCGGTCGCCTCGCGGTCAAGCTCGACAACGGGCTGCTCACCGACGCGGTCGAGGTCGCGGCCGACGGCACCGCCACCCAGGTCGTCTTCGCCGGCTCCACGATCGTCAAGTCCAAGGTCACCAAGGGCCTGCCGATCGTCACCATCCGGCCGAACTCGGTGACCCCCGAGGCCGCCCCCGCCACCCCGGCGGTCGAGCAGCTCACGATCGCCTCGACCGACGCCGACAAGCTGGCCAAGGTCGTCGAGCGGGTCGCCGAGCAGAAGGGGTCGCGCCCCGAGCTCACCGAGGCCTCGATCGTCGTCTCCGGCGGCCGCGGCGTCGGCAACGCGGAGAACTTCTCCCTGGTCGAGGAGCTGGCCGACCTGCTCGGCGGCGCGGTCGGCGCGTCCCGGGCCGCGGTCGACTCCGGCTACTACCCGCACCAGTTCCAGGTCGGGCAGACCGGCAAGACCGTGTCTCCGCAGCTGTACATCGCGCTGGGCATCTCCGGTGCCATCCAGCACCGGGCGGGCATGCAGACCAGCAAGACGATCGTCGCCATCAACAAGGACCCCGAGGCGCCGATCTTCGAGCTGGCCGACTTCGGCGTCGTGGGTGACCTGTTCAAGGTCGTACCGCAGGCCGCCGAGGAGATCCGCAAGCGCAAGTAACACCGGCACGGCCACGTCCCAGCCCCGGCGGAGTTCGCTCCGCCGGGGCTGGGTGCGTTTCGCGGGCGCCGGTGCCGCCGTGCCCGCGGGTGCGTTTCGCGGTACCGCACGGCGCCGGGGCCACCGTGCCCGGAATGCCGGGTGAGGGTCGCGACGCGGGGATCGCCGCCGGGGCGGCGACCGCCGTCCGGGTCCCATCGACGGCGGGGGCATAAGCTTTCCGGTGATGGCCTACCTGGATCACGCGGCGACCACGCCGATGCTTCCCGAGGCGCTCGACGCGTACGTCGCGGCGGCCGGGATGATCGGCAACCCGTCGTCCCTGCACGCCGCCGGGCGCACCGCGCGCCGGCTGGTCGAGGAGTCCCGCGAGCGCATCGCCGCGGTGCTCGGCGCTCGCCCCTCCGAGGTGATCTTCACCAGCGGCGGCACCGAGAGCGACAACCTCGCCACCAAGGGGATCTACTGGGCGCGACGGGCCGCCGAACCCGGCCGGACCCGGGTCGCCGCGTCGGCGGTCGAGCACCACGCCGTGCTGGACTCGGTCGAGTGGCTCGGCGCGCACGAGGGCGCCGACGTCGACTGGCTGCCCGTGGAGACTTCCGGGCGGGCCACCCCCGCCGCCCTCGCCGAGCTGCTCGACGAGCGCGGGGACGACGTCGCGGTCGTCAGCGTCCAGTGGGCGAACAACGAGGTCGGCACGATCCAGCCCATCCACGAGCTGGCCGCGCTCGCCGCCGAGTCCGGCGTACCCCTGCACACCGACGCGGTCCAGGCGGTCGGGCAGGTCCCGGTCGACTTCGCGGCCAGCGGGGTCGCCGCGCTCACCGTCACCGGCCACAAGCTGGGCGGCCCGGTCGGGGTCGGCGCGCTGCTGCTGGGCCGCGACGTCGCCTGCACCCCGCTGCTGCACGGCGGCGGCCAGGAGCGCGACGTGCGCTCCGGCACCCTGGACACCCCCGGCGTGGTGGCGTTCGCGGTGGCGGTCGAGGCCGCGGCCAAACGCCAGCCCGAGTACGCGGCCCGCGTCGCGGCGCTGCGCGACGACCTGGTCTCCCGGGTACGCGCCGCGGTGCCGGACGCGGTCTACAACGGCGCCGCGAGCGACCGGCTGCCCGGCAACGCCCACTTCTCGTTCCCCGGCTGCGAGGGCGACGCCCTACTGCTGCTGCTCGACGCGCAGGGGATCGCCTGCTCGACCGGCTCGGCCTGCTCGGCCGGGGTGGCGCAGCCCTCGCACGTACTGCTGGCCATGGGCGCCGACGACGACCGGGCCCGGTCGTCGCTGCGGTTCACGCTCGGCCACACCAGCACCGCGGACGACGTGGACGCACTGCTGACTGCGCTGCCCGGAGCGGTCGAACGGGCCCGCCGCGCCACCGCCTGGAAAACCCCCCGCTGAATTGGTTTCTAGTGATCTTGATGGGTTCGGGTCGGCCTCTGACCGGAACTCATCAACGATCTTCCGGTGGCAAGCCGACCAGCTCCGGACCTGCGTCCGGGTGCCCGGACAACCCCCGGCGCCGGTGCGTGTGGGTGCCGCTTCCGGGGGCGGATAGGCTGGAGGAATGCGTGTACTGGCGGCGATGTCCGGCGGAGTCGACTCCGCCGTGGCCGCCGCGCGCGCCAAGGACGCCGGGTACGACGTCACCGGGGTGCACCTGGCCCTGGCCCGCAACCCGCAGACCTACCGCACCGGGGCGCGCGGCTGCTGCACGCTGGAGGACTCGCGGGACGCCCGCCGGGCCGCCGACGTGATCGGCATCCCGTTCTACGTCTGGGACATGGCCGAGCAGTTCCACGCCGACGTGGTCGACGACTTCGTCGCCGAGTACGCGGCCGGCCGTACTCCTAATCCCTGTCTGCGCTGCAACGAGAAGATCAAGTTTGCGGCGGTGCTGGACCGGGCGGTCGCCCTGGGTTTCGACGCCGTGGTCACGGGACATCACGCCCGGCTCGGCGCGGACGGGCTGCTGCGCCGCAGCGTCGACCTGGCCAAGGACCAGTCGTACGTGCTGGCCGTGCTGACCCGCGTCCAGCTGGACCGCGCGGTCTTTCCGCTGGGTGACTCCACCAAGGCGCAGGTCCGCGCGGAGGCGGCCGAGCGTGGCCTGGCCGTGGCCGACAAGCCGGACTCGCACGACATCTGCTTCATCGCCGACGGCGACACCCGCGGCTTCCTGGCGCGCCAGCTCGGCGAGGAGCCCGGCGACATCGTGGACGCGCACAGCGGCGCGGTCCTGGGCCAGCACCGGGGGGCATACGCCTACACGGTCGGTCAGCGCAAGGGTCTGGACCTGCGGGTTCCCGCCCCCGACGGCCGCCCCCGGTACGTACTGTCGATCACTCCCAAGACCAACACGGTGACCGTCGGCCCGCGCGAGGACCTGGCGGTGGACACGGTCACCGCCACCCGCCCGATCTGGCACGGCGCAGCCACCCCGGTGGCCTGCGACGTGCAGTTGCGCGCGCACGGGGAGGTCGTCGCGGCCGAGGTGACCGTGGCCGGGGGCGAGCTGACCGCCCGGCTGCGCGAGCCGGCCCGCGGGGTCGCGGCCGGGCAGGCGATCGTCGCGTACCGGCCCGATCCGGCGGGGGACATCGTGCTCGGCTCGGCCACGATCACGGCCGGTCTGTCGTCCGACGCGGACGTCCCGGCGGCCGGGTCGTCGTCCGCGGCGGGGGTCGCGGTGGCTGGGCCGTCGTCTGTGGCGGACGTTCCGGCGGCCGGGTCGGGGGCCGCGGCCGGTGCCTGAGTTTCCCTGGCCGGCCGGTGCTGCCACCGGGCTGGGCTCGCTGCCCGGTACGGACATCGCCGAGGCGCAGCGCCTGATCTTCGGCGAGCTGCCAGACCTGCCGCACCTGGCGGAGCTGCCCGAGCGCGGCCCCGGGGCGGACATCATCGGGCGCGGTGCCGGGCTGCTCGTCGATCTGCCGGTGCAGCTCTACGCGGGTCGCTGGCAGATCGCCCGCCGGCCCGGTCAGGACCTGCGCCGCGCGGCCGACCTGTGGGAACGCGACCTGGATCAGCTCACCGAGCAGGGCGACGGGTACGCGGGTGTGCTCAAGTTGCAGGCCGCCGGGCCGTGGACGCTGGCCGCGAGCCTCGACCTGGCGATCGGTGGGCTGCTGCTGCGCGATCCCGGTGCCGTACGTGACCTCACCGATTCGCTGGCCGAGGGGCTGCGGCGGCACGTCGCCGAGGTCCGCAAGCGGCTGCCGCACGCCACCGTGCTGCTGCAGGTCGACGAGCCGGCCCTGCCCTCGGTCGTGGCGGGGCGGGTGCCGACCGAGAGCGGGCTGGGCGCGTACCGCGCGGTGGAGCGACCCGACGCGGCGGGCGGGCTGCGGAGGGTGGTGGAGGCGGCCGGCGCGCCGGTGGTCCTGCACTGCTGCGCGCCCGACGTACCCCTGGATGTGGTGCGGGATGCCCGCGCCGCCGGTGTCGCCCTCGACCTGTCGCTGCTGTCGGATCTCGACCCGCTCGGCGAGGCGCTCGACGCGGGCCTGGGCCTGTTCGCGGGCGCGGCCGCCACTCGCCCGCCGTCGTCCGGGCGGGCGCCCACCTCGGCCGAGGTCGCGGACCGGGTCCGTACGTTGTGGACCCGTCTCGGTTTTCCGGTGCAGCGGCTGGCCGCCCAGGTCGTGGTCACGCCCGCCTGCGGCCTGGCGGGCGCACCGGACCGGTACGTTCGGGCGGTTCTCGCCGCCTGCCGCGACGCGGGCCGCCGCCTGGCCGAAGTCTGACGCTCCGCCCGGCCTGGTGATCCGTGCCCGGCCTGGTGATCCGTGCCCGGCCTGGTGATCCGTGCCCGGCCTGGTGATCCGTGCCCGGCCGGTGATTCGTCCTTGGCCCGGTCTTCTGCCGTTGGCGATGGTGGTTCCGGCTCCGGCCCGGCGGGTGGACGGCGGCCCGCAAACTGTCGTAGGTGCCGACTAACGTGCTGGTGGAAGCACGAATGACGGAGGGTTCCCGGTGGCCAACAGTTCGGTGTCCAAAGGCTCGGCGTCCCAGGAGGCGAAGGGCTCGGCGTCTCGCGGGCGGTCGGGCGACGCGGCGACGCGCGAGTCGTCCGACGAGGTCGCGGTCGCCGCGGAGATCGCCGAGGGGCGCCCCACCGCCGCGCAGGTGGCCGCGGCCGGCGCCGACCCGACCCCGGAGGCCAGTGCCCGGCACGCCGAGTTGAGCGACGAGGTCCGCGGCCACCAGTACCGCTACTACGTGCTCGACTCGCCGACGGTCTCCGACGCGGAGTTCGACCGGCTGCTGCGCGAGCTGGAGGAGCTGGAGGGGCGGTATCCGGCGCTGCGCACGCCGGATTCCCCGACGCAGAACGTCGGCGGGACGTTCTCGACCCAGTTCACCCCGGTGGAGCACGCCGAGCGCATGATGTCGCTGGACAACGTCTTCGACGCGGGTGAGCTGGCCGCGTGGGCCGAGCGTACGGTGCGCGACGCGGGCGGCCCCGTCGACTTCATCTGCGAGCTGAAGGTGGACGGCCTGGCCATCAACCTGACGTACGAGAAGGGGCGGCTGGTGCGCGGGGCGACGCGGGGCGACGGGCGCACCGGCGAGGACGTCACGTCGAACGTGCGCACCATCCGCGAGATCCCGGAGCGGCTGGCCGGGGACGACCCGCCGGATCTGCTGGAGGTGCGCGGGGAGATCTACTTTCCGGCGTCGGCGTTCGCGGATCTCAACGCGTCGCTGGTCGAGCAGGGCAAGGCACCGTTCGCCAATCCGCGCAACGCGGCGGCCGGCAGCCTGCGCCAGAAGGATCCGCGGATCACGGCGTCACGCGGCCTGCGCATGGTGGTGCACGGGATCGGCGCCCGGGTGGGCTTCCAGCCGACGTCGCAGTCCCACGCGTACGAGCAGCTCAAGGCGTGGGGCCTGCCGACCAGCGACCGGTGGCGCCAGGTCGGTGACATGGCCGGGGTGACCGGGTTCATCGACTACTACGCCGAGCACCGGCACGACGTCGAGCACGAGATCGACGGCGTGGTCGTCAAGGTGGACTCGGTCGCGATCCAGGGCCGGCTCGGTTCGACCAGCCGCGCGCCCCGGTGGGCGATCGCGTTCAAGTACCCGCCGGAGGAGGTGACCACCAAGCTGCTCGACATCGACGTCAACGTCGGGCGGACCGGGCGGGTGACCCCGTTCGCGGTGCTGGAGCCGGTACGGGTCGCGGGTTCCACGGTCGCCCTGGCCACCCTGCACAACGCCCGGGAGGTCGAGCGCAAGGGGGTGTGGATCGGCGACACGGTCGTGTTGCGCAAGGCCGGGGACGTCATCCCCGAGGTGCTCGGCCCGGTCATGGATCTGCGCCCCGCGGACGCCCGCCAGTTCGTGATGCCGACCGAGTGCCCGGCATGCGGCACGGGGCTCGCCCCGGCCAAGGAGAGCGACGTCGACATCCGCTGTCCGAACACCCGGTCCTGCCCCGCGCAGTTGCGCGAGCGGGTGTTCCACCTCGCCGGCCGGGGCGCCTTCGACATCGAGGTGCTGGGCTACAAGGCGGGCCAGGCACTGCTGGACTCGGGCATCATCACCGACGAGGGCGACCTGTTCGCGATCACGGCCGAGCAACTGGCGTCCGCGCCCTTCTTCGTCAACAAGGACGGCAGCCTCGGCAGCAACGCCGTGAAGCTGCTGGACAATCTGGCCGAGGCCCGCGAGCGTCCGCTGTGGCGGGTGCTGGTGGCCCTGTCGATCCGGCACGTCGGCCCCACGGCGGCCCAGGCACTGGCCCGGCAGTTCGGCTCGATGGAGGCGATCGAGGCGGCGGTGCGCGAGGAGCGGGTCGAGGAGCTGTCCGCGGTGGACGGCGTCGGGCCGACGATCGCCGAGAGCCTGCGCGAGTGGTTCGCGGTGGACTGGCACGCCGACATCGTGCGCAAGTGGCGCGAGGCCGGGGTGCGGATGGCCGACGAGCGTACCGACGAGGGGCCCCGCCCGCTGGAGGGCCTGACCGTGGTGGTCACGGGCACGCTGGCCAGCCACTCGCGCGACCAGGCCACCGAGGCGGTCACGTCCCGGGGCGGCAAGGTCAGCGGCTCGGTGTCGAAGAAGACCGCGTTCGTGGTGGTCGGCGACAACCCGGGCAGCAAGTACGACAAGGCGCTGGCGCTCAAGGTGCCGGTGCTGGACGAGGACGGCTTCGCGGTGCTGCTGGCCGACGGACCGGACGCGGCCCGCCAGGTCGCCGAGCTGACCCCGCCGGGTGACAAGGAGTAGGACCCCTATGGGGTGAAAAAGAGGGCCTTCGGCGGTAGCTCACGCATGTGCGTTTGGTAGCGGCGAGCCTGTTTCGCGTCGTTTTGTCCATGCGGATCTATGGTGAGGGGGATCGGTCGGTCCGACACCATCGGGGAGGTCGCATGGGTGCCGCACAGCCGCGCCGCGCGCCGGGCAGCCCGCTCCCCGAGACGTGCTTCGGCCAACCGGCCCAACAAGGCCAACCGGCCCAACAAGGCCAGGCGGGCCAGCTAGGGCAGGCGGCCCAGCCGGGCGGCTTCGGGGCGGCGCTGGAGACCCCCGGCTACGGGCTACGGACGGCCGGGTCCCTGCGGTGGCCGCCGGTCCCCCAATGGCGCGGCATCCTGCTCACGGCCGCCGGCGTGGCGCTGGCCGACGGTGCACTGTGGGCGATCTCGGCGGACACCTTCGCGGCGCTGCCGCCGGCGTACTGGGCCATGGCCGTGCTCGCGGTCACCGTCGACGCCCGGCCGTACGTCCTGGCCAACCGGCGCGCCAGCTCCGTCGTCCTGCCCTCCATCTGCTTCACCTTCGCGATCGCCCTCGCCTGGGGTTTCGTGCCCGCCGTCGCGGCCCAACTGGTGGCCGTGACCGTCGCCGGGGCCCGGATGCGCCGGCCCGCCCGGCGGGTACCGCACCTGGCCGTGCAGCACGCCGGTGGGCTGGCCGGGGCGTCGCTGGTCGCGGCCGTGACGGGGCTGCACCTGGGTCTCGCGCCGCACTGGGACGACGCGGTACTGACGGTCGCCGCGGCCGCCGCCTGGATCGGCGCCCGGTACGGCCTCGCCGCGGTGGCCGCCCGGTGGCGCCACGAGGGCGGACCGCCCCGGCACCACGAGCGCCGGGGCGTGGAACTGTTCGCCACCGCCGCGCTGCTGCTGCTCGGGCCGGTGGTGCTGGCCGCCGCGCAGGTCGGCCTGGTCCTCGTGCCGCTGGTCCTGCTGGCGCTGCAGGCCGTACACCGGATGGTCCGCTCGGCCGGGGAGTACGAGCGTGCCGCCCGTATCGACGCCCTCACCGGCCTGCCCAACCGCCGCGTCCTGCAGGCCGCGGTCGTGGACCGGGGCGGCGAGGGCGGCCCGCAGCGGCAGCTCGCCCTGCTGTTGCTGGACCTGGACCGGTTCCGCAACGTCAACGACGCGCTGGGCCACCTGCTGGGGGATCGGCTGCTGGTCGAGGTGGCACACCGGCTGGCCGCCGCCGTGCCCACCCACGACCTGCTGGTCCGGCTCGGCGGCGACGAGTTCGCGGTGCTGGCCACGCGGGTCGACGGGCCGGCGGCGGCGCGGGCCGTCGCGGGACACCTCGCCGATGTCCTGCACCGGCCGTTCCACCTGGACGGCCTGGCGGTCGACGTCAGTGCCACGATCGGGATCGCGTTGCAGGCGCCCGGCGCGGCCGCCGGTGCGGGCGACGCCGCCACGTTGCTGCGCCAGGCCGAGGCCGCCATGTACGACGCCAAGCAGCGCGGCGACCAGATCGCGGTGTACGGCCCCGACGCGGCGCACCACTCCCCGGAGCGGCTGACCCTGCTGGCCGACCTGCGGGGTGCCCTGCGCGAGCACCCGAGCACGTTCGACCCGGCGCTGCCGGGCCGCACCGAGCCGTCCGGCCCGGTGCTCGCGGGCCGCACGGAGCCGTCCGGTCCGCGCCCGGCCGTGGACCGGCCCGGTTCGCCGGACGACGGCATCCAGCTCTTCTATCAGCCGCAGATCGCGATCGCGACCGGCGAGGTCGTCGGCGTCGAGGCGCTGCTGCGCTGGCAGCACCCCCGGCGCGGCCTGGTCGGCGCCGAGGAGCTGATCCGCGTCGCCGAGCAGACCCCGGTGATGCGCCTGCTCACCGCGCGGGTGCTGCACGAGGTGGTGGCGCAGCTCGCGGCGTGGCAGGTGGCGGGCCGCCCGGTCCGGGCCGCGGTCAACGTCAGTGTGCGGGACCTGCACAGCGCGGAGATCGCCGAGCGGGTCGACGCCCTGTTGCGCCGCTACGGCGTACCGGCGAGCCTGCTGCAGCTCGAGATCACCGAGAGTGCCCTGATGGCGGACCCGCACCGGGTGCTCACCACGATCACCCGGCTGGACCGGATGGGGGTGGCCATCTCCCTGGACGACTTCGGCACCGGGTACTCGTCGCTGCAGCATCTGCGCCGGCTGCCGCTGACCGAGGTGAAGATCGACCGGTCCTTCGTCCTGGGCATGGTGGCCGACCGCGGCGACGCCGCCATCGTCCGTTCCGTGATCGACCTCGCGGAGGCGCTGCGCCTGCGGGTGGTCGCCGAGGGGGTCGAGGACGAGAGCACGTGGCGGATGCTGGCCCGGGCCGGTTGCCACGCCGCGCAGGGCTGGTTCCACGCCCGCCCGATGCCCGCGGACGACCTGCTCGGCTGGATGGCCCGGTACCGCCCGCTGCGCCCGGTACCCACCACGTGACTACCTTCCAGGAATCGGGAGTCGCCGGACGGCCCGGCCACCCGGCGAAATAGACTCGCTCGGGTCAGCGGCGACGCCGATGATCGCCGTACCGACGACCAGCAGGGGGCACGATGACCGCCATCTCCCGCGAAGAGGTCGCGCATCTCGCGCGCCTGTCGCGGCTCGCCGTGACCGAGCAGGAACTGGACCAGTTCGCGGGCCAGCTCGACGTGATCCTGCAGTCGGTCGCCCGGGTCGGTGAGGTGGCGGCCGAGGACATCCCGCCGACCTCGCACTCCGTACCGCTGACCAACGTGTACCGCGACGACGTCGAGCAGCCGTGCCTCACGCAGGACGAGGCGCTCTCCGGCGCCCCGGACGCCGCCGAGGGCCGGTTCCGCGTACCCCGAATCCTGGACGAGGAGGACTGAAGCCGTGAGTGACGTCACGCGGATGACCGCGACGGAGGTCGCGGCGCTCATCTCCGGCGGCGAGGCCTCGGCGGTGGAGGTCGCGACCGCCCACCTGGACCGGATCGACGCGGTCGACCCCCGGGTGCACGCGTTCCTGCACGTGGACCGCGAGGGCGCGCTGGCCGCCGCGCGGGCGGTGGACGAGAAGCGGGCCGCCGGTGCGCAGCTCGGGCCGCTGGCCGGGGTGCCGGTCGCGGTCAAGGACATCGTCGCGACCCGCGGCGTGCCCACCACCGCCGCCTCGAAGATTCTCGAAGGCTGGCGGCCGCCCTACGACGCGACCGTGGTCGCGCGGCTGCGGGCCGCCGGCACGGTCATGCTCGGCAAGACCAACATGGACGAGTTCGCCATGGGCTCCTCCACGGAGTACTCGGCCTACGGGCCGACGAACAACCCGTGGGACCTGGGGCGCATCCCGGGCGGCTCCGGCGGCGGCAGCGCCGCGGCGCTGGCCGCCTACGAGGCACCCCTGGCCATCGGTACGGACACCGGCGGCTCCATCCGCCAGCCCGGCGCCGTCACCGGCACGGTCGGCGCCAAGCCCACGTACGGCGGGACCTCGCGGTACGGCCTGATCGCGTTCTCGTCCTCGCTGGACACCCCCGGCCCGTGCGCGCGCACCGTGACGGACGCCGCGCTGCTGCACGCCGTGATCGCCGGGCACGACCCGCGCGACTCCACCTCCATCCCGCAGCCCGTCCCGGACGTCGTGGCCGCCGCCCGGCAGGGCGCGACCGGCGACCTCACCGGCGTACGTCTGGGCCTGGTCACCGAGTTCTCCGGGGAGGGCGCGGAGCCCGGCGTGATGGCCGCGTTCCGCGACGCGGTGGAGAAGCTGGTCAAGCTCGGCGCCGAGATCGTCGAGGTGTCCTGTCCCCACTTCCAGTACGCCCTGCCCGCGTACTACCTGATCGCGCCCAGCGAGTGCTCGTCCAACCTGGCCCGCTTCGACGGCGTCCGGTACGGCCTGCGGGTCGGCGACGACGGCAACCGCTCGCTGGAGGAGGTCATGTCGCTGACCCGGGAGGCCGGGTTCGGGCCCGAGGTCAAGCGCCGCGTCATCCTCGGCACGTACGCCCTGTCCAGCGGCTACTACGACGCGTACTACGGGCAGGCGCAGAAGGTCCGTACCCTGATCACCCGGGACTTCACGTCCGCCTTCGAACGGGTCGACGCGCTGATCTCGCCGACCACGCCGTTCGTGGCGTTCCCGTTCGGGTCGCGTACCTCGGATCCGTACCAGATGTATCTGGCGGACCTGTTCACCATCCCCACCAACCTGTACGGCGGCCCGGCGATCTCCGTGCCGTGTGGGCTGTCGGAGGGTCTGCCGGTCGGTTTCCAGGTGATGGCGCCGACGATGGCCGACGACCGGATGTACCGGGTGGCCGCGGCGCTGGAGTCCGCGGTCGGCACGCTCACCCCACCGCCGCTGTAACGGCGAAGGGCGATTACACCGATCTTGAGGACTTCCGGTTAGGAGCTAGCCGGAAGTCCCCAAGATCGCGGGGGACGCTCAGTTCGGAGTGGACGGTGAATCCAGCCAGGCGTTGATCAGCCCGGTGAAGTCGCGGCCGCTCTGCCTGTTCACGAACGCGGTGAAGGACGCCCGCGTCTGCTGCGTGTTCCGCTGCGTCTGCACCCACGCCGTCGCCAGCGCGAAGAACCTCTTGTCGCCGAGCGCGTCGTTCAGCTCCTTGAGCATCGCGGCGGGGCAGATGTACACGTTGCTCTCGGCGAAGTTGGCCGCCTTCGGGTGCGCGGGCGGCCCCAGCCCCTTGCGCAGTTCGGCGTCCCGCTTGCGCAGCGAGTATTCCAGCTGCTCGTCGGAGAACTTCTGGATCGACTGGGCGTAGAGGAACTGGGCGTACGTCGCCCAACCCTCGTTGAGCCATAGGTCGTTCCAGTTGGTGGGCGTCACGGAGTTGCCGAACCACTGGTGCGCGTACTCGTGCAGCAGGTCCTCCTCGAAGCCCGCCGCGTCCAGCTTTCTGATCTTCCCACCCATGGTGATCATCTGCTGGGTCTCCATGCCGGAGGCCGAGTCCACCATGACGATCCCGCCGGTGGGGAACGGGTACGGCCCGAAGCGCTTCTCCAGGAACGCGATGAAGGCCGGCGACTTGCGCAGCGACGGCACCACCTTGTCGTCGACGCCGGGGCGGTACCAGTACGTCAGCGGAAGGCCGTGCGGCCCCCGCGCGGTGATCTTCCGGTACCGGCCCACGGCCAGGGTCTGCAGGTACGTCGCGACCGGGTCGGTGCTGCGATACCGGAACGTGGTGCCGCTGCGCCCGGCCGGGGTACCGGCGGCCACCGCCGACCAGCCCTTCGGCACCGTCACCGCGATGTCGTAGAGGGCCTCGTCGGACGGGTGGTCGTTGGCCGGATACCAGGTGTACGCGCCGTACGGCTCCTGCATCGTCCAGAGCGCGCGGTCCTTGGTGACGGTCAGTCCCAGCGGCTCGGTGTCGGTACGGTGCGACGGCATCGGCGTGGTGCTGGGCGCGCCGTGGTAGGCCACCACCAGGGTGACCGGACGGTCCCTGCGCACGGCGACCGGGACCACCAGCTTCTCGGCGGTCACCGCCGCACCCGGGACGGCGGCACCGTCCACCGTCACCCGGTCCAGCCGGTACGGCTTGAAGTCCAGCTTGATCTGCGCGGCGTCCGCCGCCGGGCGGATGCGCAGGGTGGCGGTCCCGGTGAGGGTCGCGGTGCCCGGCTGCCAGGCCAGGTCGAGGCCGTAGTGCAGTACGTCGAGCGCGGGGTTGCCGAGCCGTGGATAGAGCGGGTCGGCCACCGGCGCGGACATGCCGGCCCGCCACTGCGCGTAGTCGATCACCGGCGCGTTGACCGGTGCCGCCGGCCGCGCGGGGGCGCTTTCCGCCTTGTCGGTGCAGCCGCCGATCAGGGCGGTGGCGACGAGGGCGGCGACCAGACTCCTACGGTGCATGACCCGGAACCGTACCCAATCGATCGTGACCCTTGGGGATACGCCGGGTCAGCGGAAATTCGGTCGGTGGGGCCCACTAGGCTGGAGACCGTCAGTCGCCGGGTCCAGTTCCTGGGAGCTCACCGCATGACCACGATCGCGTTGCCCTCGTATTCCGACGCCGTCGGCCGGTACGAGCCGGTCATCGGCCTGGAGACCCACGTCGAGCTGGGCACCCGGACGAAGATGTTCTGCGGCTGCCCCACGGTCTTCGGCGCGGAGCCCAACACCCAGGTCTGCCCGGTCTGCCTGGCCCTGCCGGGCGCCCTGCCGGTCGCCAACCGGGCCGGCATCGAGGCCACGATCCGCATCGGTCTCGCGCTGAACTGCTCGATCGCCACCTGGTGCCGGATGGCCCGGAAGAACTACTTCTACCCCGACATGCCGAAGAACTTCCAGATCAGCCAGTACGACGAGCCCTTGTGCGTCGACGGCTTCGTCGACGTGGAGATTGACGGCGAGACGGTGCGCATCGGCATCGAGCGGGTCCACCTGGAGGAGGACACCGGCAAGACGCTGCACGTCGGCGGCGCCACCGGGCGCATCCACGGGGCCACCGAGTCGCTGGTCGACTACAACCGGGCCGGCATCCCGCTGGTGGAGATCGTCACCAAGCCGGTGCCCGGCCTCGGGGCCAAGGCCCCCGAGGTGGCCCGGGCGTACGTGACCGAGCTGCGCGACATCATCCGCTCGCTGGGCGTCTCGGACGTGCGCATGGAGCAGGGTTCGCTGCGCTGCGACGTCAACACCTCGCTGAACCTGCCCGGCGACGAGTGGGGCACCCGCACCGAGACGAAGAACGTGAACTCGCTGCGTTCGGTCGAGCGGGCCGTCCGGTCGGAGATCATCCGGCAGGCCGCGGTGCTCGACGGCGGCGGCTCGATCACCCAGGAGACCCGGCACTTCCACGAGGACACCGGCGACACCACCTCGGGGCGCTCCAAGGAGACCGCCACGGACTACCGCTACTTCCCCGAGCCCGATCTGGTGCCGATCGCGCCGGACCCGGCCTGGGTGGCGCAGCTCAAGGCCGCACTGCCGGAGAAGCCGAGCGTACGGCGGGCCCGCCTGCGCGAGGAGTGGGGCCTCAGCGAGCTGGACATGCAGTCGGTGGTCAACGCGGGCGCGGTGGACCTGATCGCGGAGACCATCGCGGCCGGGGCCAGCCCGACGGGGGCGCGCAAGTGGTGGATGGGCGAGCTGGCCCGCCGCGCGAACGAGACCGGCGTCGAGCTGTCCGCGGTCGGGGCCACCCCGGCGCAGGTGGCGCAGCTCCAGGCGCTCGTCGACGAAGGAAAGATCAACGACAAGCTGGCCCGTACGGTGCTGGAGGGCGTCGTGGCGGGCGAGGGTGACCCCGCCGCGGTCATGGCCGCGCGGGGCCTGGAGGTCGTCTCCGACACCGGCGCGCTGACCGCCGCCGTGGACGAGGCCATCGCCGCCAACCCGGATATCGCGGCCAAGATCCGCGACGGCAAGGTGGCGGCGGCCGGGGCGCTGGTCGGCGCCGTCATGAAGACCACCCGTGGCCAGGCGGATGCCAAGACCGTCCGGGAACTGATCCTGTCCCGCCTCGGCGTCCAGGGCTGAGCCTTCGGCTCAGCGGCGTGATGGGCTGACCGACGGCGTGGCCGCGCTGCGGGCCGTCGCGGTGGTCCTGGGCTCGGGGCCGCCGATGACGTTGCGCTGCACGGTCACGTTGGACTGGCCGGTGCCACCGAGCTGGATGTCGTCGTATGCCTTGAGCTGGTGCTGCTCGTCGAAGTAGAGCACGGACAGGGTCAGGGGCGTGGGCTCCTCGTGCTCCAGCCCGCGCAGCCCGGCACCGCCCGTCGAACCCTGCACCATGAGCCGGGTCGCCATCGCCGGCTGGGTCCTACCGGCAGCCGCAGCGGCCGACTGCGTCACCGCGCCCGGTGTCGTGGTCGGCGTGGGAGCCGGTGACGGCGCCGGCAGCATGTTCACCTCGCGGCGGTGCTTGTGCCCGGACAGCACGAGCGGGACTTCACCGGAGAGCGGCTGCGCCATCGCCGGGTCGTGCACGAGCGCGACGTTCACCGGCGGGGTGGCACCCCGGATCGTGGCGGCCAGCCGTTCACCGCTCACCTGCAGCGGCGACGTCACCGAGCCGTCGGCGGCGGGCGGAGTCTCGGACTTGTCCGGGGTGAACTCGGGGTCGCCGATGCCCGCGAGGGTCAGGCCGTTGATCGTGACGACCGAGTTGTCGAGCACCTTCGCGTTGGGCTGCCGGGCCACCGCCGCCTGGATCGCGGTCGAGTCGTGGTTGCCCCGCACGTAGATGTACGGGACGCCGATCTGCCCGATCGCGGACACGTACGAGGTCTCCGGGTTGCTGCCCCAGTCGACGATGTCGCCGGTGTCGACCACCGCGTCGATGTTCCACTGCTTGACCACGGTGCGGATCAGACCCCACGACGACGGGTTCAGGTGCAGGTCCGAAACGTGCAGGATGCGGGTGGTGTCCGCCTGCGGGGCGTACACCGGCAGGCTCGACACCGTGGTGTAGATGCGGCTGACGTTGCTGACCAGCTGCTGGAGCTGGTCGGCGTACCGCCCGTAGTTGTCCGCGATCCGGCGCGCGTCACCCACCACGGCCGGGGCGTTGACCAGCAGGCCCTCGTACCGTGGCTCGGCGATCGAGTCCCGGCGGACCGTGCCGACCGCCAGGCCGAGGCTGCCGCCGGTCACCGCGAGTGCGGTCACGCCCGCCCACGCCACCCGCCGGAAGTCGCGGAAGATCAGCGCGGCCAGCAGCATCGACCCGGCCAGGGCCGCGCCCAGCGCGCGCAGCCCCAGGCGCAGCACACCGGCGGTCACCTCGTCGACCGCGCGCTTGCCCGTGACAGTCAGGGCGGTGGGGTCGTCGATGAGGGCCTCGGTCCGGTTCTGATCCAGCGAGCCCAGGTTGACTTTGAGGTGGATGGGGCCGTCGTGACTGTCGAGGTGCAACGACCCGAGCGGCGGGATGTTCACCTCGGTGCCGCCCTTGACGGACGGGGTGATCGACATTTCCGCGCGGAACGGGCCCACGTCGATGTGTGTCTGCGCCAGCAGCATCGTGCCCAGGACCGTGCCGGTGAGGGCGACCAGGACGACCGCGGCCGTCAGCAGGGCACGCCGGCCCCACACGGTGCCCAGGACGCGCGCGGTGGCGGACCGGACGACCCGTGGGAGGTCTCGGAGGGAGGTCATCAACGGCTCACCGTGCCCCGGGTGGTCGCGTGCGAAACAGACGTCACCGTTAACTTCGGCCAGCGCCGCCGTCGGCAAAGACAAGGCGGATGATGCGATCGTCGTCCGGGCCGGGATCGCCGCCGTCCTCCTGGTTCGAGGTGGCGACCCACAGCGAGCCGTCCGGGGCGGTCGCCAGCGCGCGCAGGCGGCCGTACTCGCCCGTGAGCAGGGCCTGCGGCTGACCGATCAGGGTGCCGTTGCCGGTGGTGTCGGCCAGCCAGAGCCGCTTGCCGAGCAGGCACGCCGAGGCGATCATGCGCTCCAGGACGGCCACGCCCGCGCAGTTCGACTCCGCGATCGGCCAGCTCACCAGCGGGTTCACGTACGCGGGATCGGCGCCCTCACCCTCGACCCTGCCCCAGCCGTAGTTCTTGCCCTTCTGGATGAGGTTCAGCTCGCCGTACGTTTTCTGGCCTGACTCACTGGCGTACAGCCGCTTGCCCGAGTCCCAGGCCAGGCCCCGTACGTTGCGGTGGCCCGAGGACCAGACGCGGGAGTTCTTCACCGGGTTGCCCGGGGCGGGCTTGCCGTCCGTGGTGACCCGCAGGATCTTGCCGCCGAGGCTCTTCGGATCCTGCGCCTGCGTGCCGGGCGTCGCGTCTCCCGTGCCCACGTACAGGAAGCCGTCGGGGCCGAACGCGACCTGGCCGCCGTTGTCGCCCGGCGAGCGGGGGATGCCGGTGAGGATCGGCTGCGGCTTGCCACCCAGGGTCAGTTTGGCCACCCGGTTGTCCTTGGCCGTCGTGTAGTAGATGAACACCGTCCGGTCGGTGGCGTAGCGCGGGGAGACCGCGATGCCGAGCAGCCCGCCGTCGCCGCTCGCCTGCGCCTCGGGCAGCCGCTGCACCTCGCTGACCTTGAGCCCGTTGGTGTCGGTCTCCGGGCCGACCCGCAGGATGCGGGCGGTGTCCCGCTCGGTGACCAGCGCCGCGCCGTCGGGCAGGAACGCCATACCCCACGGCACCTCCAGATCCTTGGCCAGGACGGTGACGGCGACCTCCTGGCTGCCCGCCGGATCGCCGCTGGTCGCGGCCGACGGCGGCGGCAGGTTGGGCGGCTGGCCGGCCTGGTCGGGGTCGGGTGGGCCGAAGCTGCACGCCGTGCCGAGGATCAGCACCAGCCCGAGCGCCACCAGCCCGGCACCGGCCCGCCGCAGGGCTGACGGCGCCCGCCGGGTGGCCGACGGGTCATCGGTCCGGCCCGGCCGTGCCGGTTGTCGTAGCCCGGCGGGGCGGGTGGCTGACGGTGCGCCGATCCGCCGGGTGACCAGCCGCGCGGCGGCACGCCGGCGGCGCGGGATCACGCGATCTCCTCGTCCACCAGACCAGGGTAGCGGCGGCCCCTGACACCTCCGGCGCCTCGGATTCCGCCGTGCCGATCGAGCGGCGGCGGCACCTGCCGGTCAGTCCGGCGGTGGCGGAGTGCTGATCTCCTGTCCGGCGGCGGCCAGCACCGCGGGCAGGTCGGACCGGTTGACGCCGGTCAGCCGGATCACCGTGCCGTCCGTGAGCAGCGCGGATACCCGACCGCGCGGGTCCGGTGCGAGCTCGTCCACCCGGTCCCACGGCACGGTCGTCGCGCCGAACAGCGCCCGTACGCGCAGCCGGTCGGGGTAGACGTCCGTACCGGCCCGCCACGCCCACGCCACCACGGCCAGCGGGATCAGCAGCAGGGGCGCCAGCGACCAGCGGGCGCCGGCCAGCGGGATCGTGCCGACGAACGCGATCATCGCGGCGACCAGCAGCGCACCGGGTTTGCGTACGCGGAGGACGGGCTTGGAACTCACGGTGCCATCCTCGCATTCGCGCGCGGCGCGGACCTGACGGAGGGCCTACGCATGATCTCGAACGCTCGGCGGACGCCGCCCTCGCGCGCCACCCGACGCCGAACGGCCCTCCCGAGAACCGGGAGGGCCGTCACCGCAGGCCCGTCCGCCCCGCACCGGCTGGTGTCAAGCCGCGTTACTCAGGGCGTTGTTGAGTTCAGCGGGGCGCGTTGAGGGTGATGGGGTCACAGTCCGAACAGGTCTTGTGCCGACTCTGCTGGATCCGCTGCCCGGCGGGAGCGGGCAGCTTCGCCTCCTGGTAGTCGTGCTTCCAGGCGGACCAGGAGTTGTTGACCTTGATCTGAACCCAACCGTGCCCGGAGCAGTCGTTGGGGGACGAGCGATGGGTCTCCGCCTCGAATCCCCAGTTCTCCGCCGTCCAGAGACAGCCACTGCGCTCGATGATGCGCTTGGTGGGACCGGCCACGGCGAACGCCGACGACGGCGCCGCCACCACGGCGACCGCCGCCATCGCGAGTGCGGCAACCGATCCGATCGTGGAGTTCCGCTTCTTCAGGTGCACTGTTTCCCCGTTCATGTTGCTTGTCGGTGGTGGAGCTAGAAAGTCGGAGTGAGCGTGTAGACCCGGCAATCGGAGCAGGTCTTGTGCTGGCTCTGCTGAATCGGGTGCCCGGCGCTGGGCAGCGGGATGACGATCCACCGCTCCTTGTGCTGCCACGAGCGCCAGGATCCGTCGACCTTGATTCGGGCCCAGCTGTGCCCGGCGCAGTCACCGCTGTTGCCGACGCGCTCGGTCTCGGCCTCTCCCGACCACACCTCCGCGTGCCACCGGCAGGAACCGCGGTCGATGAAGGTGCTGTTCGCGGCGAGCGCGGGGGCGGGGAACGCGACCACGCCGGTGACCATCGCAGCAGTCACCGCCAGAGTCTTCGCGAGTCGTGGCCTCGCTGCCTTGATTACTGCCACAGAGAAACTCCCAATTTTCATTGACTGGATGAGTTCCTACCCACGGAGCAGCCTCCGGCGAGTAGGTTCATTGAGCGCAGGGAATGCTTGTGCTTCCCGTTCAACCGCCGACGTATATCGACCGGTTGGGGTAGAGCTTCTGCGCGGATTCCTTGATGCACTTCACGACGGTCTTGAACTGTTGCTGTCCCGCGCTGGCGATCAGCTCGTTCACGTTCGTTTCTTTCGAGGTCGTCTGGATCCCCTGCATGGCCAGGCAATCCTGCGACTCCTTGAGTACGGCGGGATTCATGACCGGCTTGGACGACGTCCCGTAGCCTTCCTGGATCCTCTCCAGGTACGCCTTTTGGCAGCCGTCCCCGAGGCTCAGCACCTCATCGTCCGATAGCTTCGGATTGCCGAAGGTGAAATCTATCGTCTGGTTTGCGACGGGATCCCAGCCTTCGTTGGTGAACTGTAGATCGTGCCGTGCGAAACACTCGCCTACCGCTTTGACCGCTTCTTCGTAGTCGCCACGGCTCACGGAACCATCGGCCAGCAGCTTCGCCTGCAACTTCGCGCCCTCTTTGATCTCGCGATCAGCGATGCGGGGAGTTGCCGGGCCGGCTGCGGTGGTTTGACCGTTCGGCGGTTCCTTGGCTGAATCACTGCAGCTCATCAGCCCGCATGCGAGCAGTAGTACGACAATTGACGACAACCGCTGGTATCGCATGAGGTGCCGATCAGGGACGCCCGCGCCACGCGCTTTCGTTGCTCTGGGTTTTGTGTTCACTCCAGGTGATCTGGTAGTCGGACGGCTCGCCCGTGCCGCCGTAGCTACCCTCGGAGATGAACTTGGGATCGTGCCGCCACGAGCTGGTGACTCCGTTTTCCCAGTGCACCCGGATCCATGCGTGACCGTTGCAGGTGCCGAAATCCCGCTTGCTGGTGTACGAGTAGTTCGCTCCACTGTGGAAGTCGAACTTGCACCCGGCGCGCGTGACCGTGCGGTCATTGGCCAGGGCGGCGGTGGGCGCTACGGCAACAGACAGCAGCGTTGCGGCAATGCCGAGCCCGGCCCCAAATGCAAGTGTTCGTCCGTTTTTGGACATGCGAAAGTTCCCCCGATTCTTTCTTTCGCCTATACGCGACGTTCTACCCCGAGCGGATTCAAGTCGGCCGGGTCTCGCGCAAAGAGAAAGTAACAAGCGGTCTCTCGACTTATCGCCCAAAAACCTCCATAACGGGTATGTGATCATCGCCACTTTGGACACGTCCGGTGTGGATCCTTGCTCTGTGCTGTGGTGCGCCGGTGGTTGTCACGCGACCGGTCGGCCGCACGGACGAGGTAATGCGCCGGTCGCCGCATTGACCACGGTAGGTCCATAGTCGACGATCCGAACATGCGAAGGATTTCTATCGCCCCGTAACCCGAACTGGGGACAGCTCGTTGCCGGAGGTGAGGTGCAGTAGCGCCGCACCGACCCCCTTCGATCCGACCGCACGCCGATTTGACCGCAGAGGATCCACCGACGTGGCAGTGCCGCCGCCCCTCGCGCATGCCCGCCTCGGGAGACAGTCCTGGGTGAGGCCCACCGTCGTGCCCGCCGTGGGTGCGCTCGTCCTGCTGTCCGGTGTGGCCGGTCGGCTGTCGCCGACCACGGCCCTGGCGCTCGGTGCGGGCGGCGTCGCTGTCTGGGCCGCGGTCCTGCTCGTGCGTGCCGCGCTGGCCATCCACCACGACACCGGCACGTACGCCGCCTGCAAGGGCGCGGGTTTCATCGGCATGGGCGCGCTCGCGACCGCCGCCACGGTGCTGCTACCGGCGCTCGGCGACCCGACGGCGGCCCTCGCCGGCGCCCCGGTTCCCGGCGCGGCGGATCTGAGCGCCCCGGTTCCCGGCGCGGCGGGTCTGCGGGTTCCCGGCGCGGCCGGCCTGAGCGGTCCGGATTCGGGTGCGGCAGGTCTGGAGACGGTGGGCGCGGGCCCGTCCGGCCTGACCATCGTGGGCCTGGGCGTGGTGACCTTGTTCTTCGTGCTGGGCACGATGCTGCTGCCGGGCGGTGCGACCACGTGGCCGGTCCGGTTGCGCCGGGCCTTCGACGGGCTGGGCCTGGGGATCAGCCTGGGCTTCGCCGCCTGGCTGATCCCACCCACCAGCAGCGCGCCCGCCGCGACCCTGCCCGCCACGCTGATCACCACGGCCGGAGTCGCCATGATCGTGGTCGTGGTGCTCCGCGCGGGTGCGCACCGGCGGGCGGCCCTGCGCTGCGGGGCCGGGGCGGTCCTGGTGCTGACCGCGCTGTGCGGGGTGGCGACCATCGGTACCCTCGGTGCGCCGACCTGGACGCTGCCCGCCGTCGGCCTGCTCCTGGTCGCCGGGCTGGGCCTGGCGGCGGACGGTGGTTCCCGGCGCGGCGGGACGGCGCCGCGTGCCGACGTACGCGAGCCCGAGCAGTACCTGTCCGGTTACCCGCTGCTGGCCGTGCCCGCCGGGGTGGGCGTGGTCGCCGCCCTGTACCACCTGATCACCGTCGGCCACTTCGACACGGTGACCATCATGCTGGGCATCACGATGGTCGCGGTGCTCACCGCCCGCGAGCTCCTGGTGGTCAGCGACATCCGCCGGTACGCGGGCCAGCTGCGCACCAAGGAGGCGCATTTCCGCTCCCTGGTCGCGGGCGCCACCGATCTGACCTTGGTGCTGGACGGGCGCCTGCTGATCCAGTGGCAGTCACCCGCGGCGGCGCGGTTGTTCGGCCTTTCCGACGCCGAGGTGGTCGGCCGCCGGTTCGGCGAACTCATCCACCCCGACGACGTCACGGACGCACACGCGGTCATCGGGTCCGTGCTGGCCGGTGAACACGCGGACGGGCCGCCGGCCCTGGTGAACGCGCGACTGCGCGACGGCCACGGGATGTGGCGCGACACCGAGTCGACGGTCTCGGATCAGCGCGACGTGCCGGAGGTCGCGGCGCTGGTGGTGCACGTCCGCGACGTCGGCGAGCGGCGCCACCTGGAACGCACGCTGCACCGGCTGTCGTACACCGACCAGCTCACCGGGCTGGCCAATCGGCGGGCCCTGATGCGTGAGCTGTTGGAGTTCCGGCGCCGCCCCGGCCAGCACGGCACCCTGCTCGTCGTCGACCTGCACGGGCTGGCCGAGATCAACGACGCCCGCGGCCGGGAGACCGGCGACGCGGTGCTCATCGAGGTCGGGCGCCGCATCCGTGGCCTGCTCGGCGACACGGACCTCGCGGCCCGGCTGGCCGGCGACGAGTTCGCGGTGCTCACCCCGGATGGGGCGGTGCTGGCGTACGCGCTGGCCACCCGGCTCGTCACGCTGCTCGGCGAGGCGTACCAGCTACCCGGGTCGATTGTGGAGCTGCACACCAGTGTGGGGCTGGCGGAGCTGGCCGGGGGCGCGGACTCCGAGGAGGTACTGCGCCACGCCGACCTGGCCCGCAAGCGCGCCCGCCAACTCGGCCAGGACCGCGTCGAGTGGTACGACACCGACGTCGAGATCCAGCTGCACCGGCGGATGGAGCTGGAGCGGGAACTGCTCGGTGCGGCCGAGCGGGGCGAGCTGGATCTCGTGTTCCAGCCCGCGGTGAGCCTGCGAGACGCTCAGCCGGCCGGGGTGGAGGCGCTGCTGCGCTGGCGGCACCCCCGGCTCGGCACGATCCTGCCCGCCGAACTGCTGCCGATCGCCCGGGCGGTGGGCATCGCCGCCGAGCTGGACGAATGGGTCCTGGACACGGCCTGCCGTCACCTGTCGACCTGGACCGCGGGCGGCGCCGACTGCTGGCTCTCGGTCAACGTGGCGCCGCGCGAGCTGCTCACGGCGCGCTTCCCCGAACAGGTCGAGACCATCCTCTCCCGGTACGAGCTGGCCCCGGAACGCCTCGTCGTGGAGGTGGCGGAGGCGTGGATCGCGGAGGACGTCCCGGCCATTGTGGCGTCCCTGGCCGGGCTGCGCCGCCTCGGCGTCCGGGCCGCCCTGGACGACTTCGGCGCGGGTCAGGCGTCCCTGGCGCATCTGCGCCGCCTGCCGGTGGACATGCTCAAACTGGACCGGGCGTTGCTGAGCGCGCCGGACGAGCCGGTCACCGCCCCGGCCGTCCTCGACGTGGTGGTGAGCCTCGGCCGCCGGTTGGGCCTGGAGATCGTCGCCAAGGGCCTCGAGACCCAGGAGCAGGTGGAGCGGGCCCGTCGCGCCGGCTGCCAGTACGGCCAGGGGTTCGCGCTGGCCCGCCCGGCCCCGGCGGAGCGCATGGAGGCGTACCTGGAAACCCACCGTGGCTGATCAGGTCTCCCGTGGTGGGGCCGTGCTGCCGCGCGGGGTGAGGTGGGCCATGCCCTCCTCGACGTCGCCGACCGGTTCCCCGGCGATCGCGGCCAGCAGCAGCCGGGCGGCGTGCGCGCCGTACGCGGCGATGTCGCGGCTCAGCGCGGTCAGCGGCGGGTGCACCAGCGAGCACAGCGGCGAGTCGTCCCAGGCCACGATGGACAGATCGCCCGGCACGGACAGCCCCATCTCCTGGGCCACGGACAGGCCGGCCACCGCCATCACGTCGTTGTCGTAGATGATCGCGGTGGGGCGTTCCCCGGCGATGAGCAGCCGCCGGGTGGCCCGGCCGCCCTCCTCGCCGGTGTAGTCCGACGACACCGTGATGGCGTCGTCGAGCCCGAGTGACGCGCAGACCTCGGTGAACGCGCGGGTCCGCGTCTGGGTGTGCAGCAGGCCGGGCAGGCCGCCCACGCGGGCGATGCGCCGGTGTCCGAGAGCCATCAGGTAGCGCACCGCCTCGGTGATCGCTCCGGCGTCGTCGGACCAGAGCTGGGTGAGCGACCCGGTGTCGCCGGGGCCGCCGATGACCACGGCCGGGAGCTGCAGTTGCTGCAGGACGGGGATGCGGATGTCGTCCTCGCGCAGATCGGTGACGAACACGCCGTCGACGCGGCGCTCGCCCCACCAGCGGCGGTACACCTCGGTCTCCTGCTCGGCGGTGCCGACGACCTGCAGCGTCAGCGCGTACGAGCGGGCCCCGAGTTCGGCCTCGAAGCCGCTGATCAGGCCCATGAAGAACGGCTCGATGCTGAGGATGCGGGCGGGCCGGCACAGGGTGAGGCCGACCGCCTTGGCGCTGGCGCCGGAGAGGGCGCGGGCGGCGCTGTGCGGGCTGAACCCCATCTCCTGGGCGATCGCGACGATGCGTTGCCGGGTCGCGTCGGACACCCCGGGTTGGCCGTTGAGCGCGTACGACACCGCGCCTTTGGACACTCCCGCCCGCTTCGCGATGTCCGCGATGGTCGGCCGCTTCACTGGGCGTCGCCTTTCTCTGAACCGCTGGCGCGGGCGTCGATCCGAGCTGAACCGAGCGAGCTCGACGGCTCACGCTACCGCCCGCCGGTC
The DNA here is from genome assembly GCF_004217545.1 of Krasilnikovia cinnamomea. Taxonomy (NCBI): domain Bacteria; kingdom Bacillati; phylum Actinomycetota; class Actinomycetes; order Micromonosporales; family Micromonosporaceae; genus Krasilnikovia; species Krasilnikovia cinnamomea. The sequence continues at coordinate 1,788,766 of NZ_SHKY01000001.1, read as the reverse complement.
TCGCCGTACTCGGAACTCTTGGCTTGATCGGTTAAGTGTCACAGACCACAGGCATCCAACCGCGCTTCGGGAGCGCTTCCACCGGCCATGACTAAGGGCAGACGCGAAGCCGTCACGCGGTATTGACGGTGACGAGACCAGAGCATGTGGTCACGACGCTTATCCGGTTCAGTAATCGCGAGCGACACTTTCCCCGGGGGTGGAGGAGCACACGAAACGGTTCGGAAGCCGAGGGCGGGGCTGCTGGCCGCCGATGGGCAGCCAGACGACCCGCGCACGGGCGCGAACCGGCCTGTCGGAAGCGTTGCGAGGCCCCAGAAGTTGATGAGTTCAGGACAGCTCCGAACCCGAACTCTTCACGATCGCCGCGATCGCCGCGATCGGCGGGTGGCGCAACGCGCCGCGTGACGTGCACCGCCCGCCCCGGCCGGATGCCGTCGGGGCGGGCGGTGGTGTTGCGGTTGGGGCGGGGTGCGCCCGTAGTTGAATGGCTATGGAACTCGGCGGTAGGCGCCGTCGCTGGCTGAGGTGGCCATGGAGGCGTAGGCGCGCAGCGCCGCCGAGACCGGACGCTCCCGGTCGACCGGCGTGTACGGCTTCGGCCGGCCCTCCTGGACGGCGCGGCGGCGGGCCAGTTCCTCGTCGGAGACGTTGAGGGAGATGGAGCGGCCCGGGATGTCGATGGTGATCTCGTCGCCGGTCTCGACCAGCGCGATCAGCCCCCCGGCCGCCGCCTCGGGCGAGACGTGGCCGATGGACAGCCCGGAGGTGCCCCCGGAGAACCGCCCGTCCGTGATGAGCGCGCACGCCGTGCCCAGCCCGCGACCCTTGAGGAACGAGGTGGGGTACAGCATCTCCTGCATGCCGGGGCCGCCGCGCGGGCCCTCGTAGCGGATCACCACGACGTCGCCCTCGACCACCTGCTTGCCGAGGATGCCGTCGACGGCCGCGTCCTGGGATTCGTAGACGCGCGCCGGGCCGGTGAACTTCCACAGCTCCTCGGCCACCCCGGCGGTCTTCACGACGCACCCGTCCGGGGCGAGGTTGCCGAACAGGATCGCCAGCCCGCCGTCGGCGGTGTACGCGTGCTCCACCGACCGGATGCAGCCCTCGGCCGCGTCGGTGTCCAGGGATGACCACCGGTTGGTGGTGGAGAACGGCTGCGTGGTGCGCACCCCGCCGGGGGCGGCGTGGAACAGCTCGACCGCCTCGGCGGACGGCTGGCCGCCACGGATGTCCCACGCGTCGAGCCAGGTCCGCAGGTCGGGGGAGTGCACCGCGCGGACGTCGGTGTGCAGCGCACCGCCCCGGTTGAGCTCGCCGAGCAGGGCGGGGATGCCGCCGGCCCGGTGCACGTCCTCCATGTGGTACTTCGGACTGTTCGGGGCGACCTTGGACAGGCAGGGCACCCGGCGCGAGATCGCGTCGATGTCGGCGACGCCGAAGTCGAGCTGCGCCTCGCGGGCGGCGGCCAGCAGGTGCAGCACCGTGTTGGTGGAGCCGCCCATCGCCACGTCGAGGGCGACCGCGTTCTCGAACGCGGCCCGGCTGGCGATCGCGCGGGGCAGCACCGAGGTGTCGTCGTTCTCGTAGTACTGCTTGGCCAGGTCGACGATCAGCGCGCCGGCCCGCTCGAACAGCGCCTTGCGGGCCGCGTGGGTGGCCAGGGTCGAGCCGTTGCCGGGCAGGGCGAGGCCGATCGCCTCGGTGAGGCAGTTCATCGAGTTCGCGGTGAACATGCCGGAGCAGGAGCCGCAGGTGGGGCACGCCGAGCGTTCGATCGTGTCGAGCTGCTCGTCGGTGACCTTGTCGTTGGCGCTGGCGGCCATCGCGTCGATCAGGTCGAGCTTCTCGTGCACGATGCCCTCGATGGCGATCGTCTTGCCGGCCTCCATCGGGCCGCCCGAGACGAAGACCGTGGGGATGTTGAGGCGCAGCGCGGCCAGCAGCATCCCCGGGGTGATCTTGTCGCAGTTCGAGATGCAGACCAAGGCGTCCGCGCAGTGCGCGTTGACCATGTACTCGACCGCGTCGGCGATCAGCTCGCGGCTGGGCAGGGAGTAGAGCATCCCGCCGTGGCCCATGGCGATGCCGTCGTCGACCGCGATCGTGTTGAACTCGCGCCCGACGCCGCCCGCCTGCGCCACCGCCCCGGCGACCAGCTGGCCGAGGTCCTTGAGGTGCACGTGGCCGGGTACGAACTGGGTGAAGCTGTTGGCGATCGCGACGATCGGCTTGCCGAAGTCATCGTCGGTCATGCCGGTGGCGCGCCACAGGGCGCGCGCGCCGGCCATCGTCCGACCGTGGGTCGAGGTCCGGGAGCGCAGCTCAGGCATGTCCTCAGTCTGCCACCGTGGGTAAGGGGCGGACAGCCGCCGGGAGCGGCGGGTCCACAGCGCGGGACGACAAAACTCCGTTCCGGTGCGAAACCAGTCGCCCGCGAGGCCCCCGCGGCGGCCGATTTTCCGGCAAAGTAGTCCCGTGCACTCACCGTCCGGCGTGGAGCTGGCCGGGCTGGCGAGCCTTCTGGTCGCGGTCCTGGCCGTGGCGCTGCTGGGCGAGTCCGGCCGCCGGCACACCGGGGCGCCACGCCGCGCCCACCTGCTGCTGGCCCTCGGGGGTGCGGTGGTCACGGCCGCCGCGCTGGCGGGAACGCTCAGCGCGCTGCTGCTGCCGCACGCGGCGGCTCAGGCGCACCGGCAGATGCTCGGGCAGGCCGTCGCCGTGGGCATGGCGCTGGGCACGGTCATCCTGCTGGCCGGCACGCTGGTGCTTCCGGGTGCCGCGGAGAGCCCCGGGGCGGCCCTGCGGCACCTGCTCGACGGGTTGATCATCGCGGCCGCGGGCTGCTTCGTGGGCTGGGTGCTGCTCTCCCCGCCCGCCCGGATCCTGGGCGACCACACGCCGTACGGGTGTGTGGCGCTGATCCTGCCCGCCAGCATGGCCGTGGTGACGTTCGGGTTGACCGTGGTGCTCGGCATGCACGCGTACCGGCCGCGGACGGTCACGGTGTGGGTGGCCGCCGGGGTGAGTGTGGTGGCCGTGGCGGCGACCGGGCTGTCCGGCGGGATCTGCCGGGCCTCCAGCGTGGTGTCGCTGCTGGCCGCGCTGGCGCTGTCCGTGGGCCTGCTGGTGGTGGCGCGCGCGGTGAAGGTCGCCGACCGGCCGGTTCTGGTCACCGGGGATGTCACCCAGCGCGGCACGGCGTACGCGTTCGTGCCGATGCTGGGGATGGTCGGCTCGGCGGCCTTGCACTACGGCAACGGCGGCAAGGTCGCCGCGTACGGGCTGGCCGCCGCGAGTGTGGAGGGCTTCGCGCTGGTCGCCCGGCAGTACCTGGCCCTGGTCGACGTGAAGCGCTACACGTTGCAGTTGCGCCAGCGGGAGGCGCACTTCCGGGAGCTGGCGCACACCGACCCGTTGACGGGGCTGGCGAACCGGCGGGGGCTGCTGCGGGCGCTGCGGGAGCAGGAGGCCGGCGGGCGTCCCCGGGTGCTGATCGGCATCGATCTGGACGGTTTCAAGAACGTCAACGACATGCGCGGCCACGACGTCGGCGACGACGTGCTGGCCCAGGTGGGTGTGCGCCTGCGGGCCAACCTGCTGCCCGGTGACGTGGCGGCCCGGCTGGGCGGCGACGAGTTCGCGGTGCTGATGACCGCCACCCCGGACGAGGCGATGCTGGCGGCGAAGCGGCTGCTGGCGGTGCTGGGCGAGCCGTACGAGGTGGGTGACGCCTCGGTGTTCCTGTCGGCCAGCGTCGGGGTCGCCGGGCGCCCCGGGCCGGGTGACACCGGGGAGTTGATGCGCGATACCGACCTGGCCCTTCGGTACGCGAAGCAGCGCGGCAAGAACCGCGTCGAGCGCTACCAGAAGCGCTACGACGAGCTGCTGCGCCGGCACAGCGTGCTGGAGACCGAGCTGCGCCACGCGATCGCCCGCGACCAGCTGCGGCTGGTGTTCCAACCGGTGGTGGCGCTGCCCTCGATGCGGATCGTGGGCGCGGAGGCGCTGCTGCGCTGGTACCACCCGGAGCTGGGTGCGGTGCGGCCGGACGAGTTCATCCCGGTGGCCGAGGAGTCCGGCCTGATCAACCGGCTCGGCGCGTGGGTGCTGCAGCAGTCGTGCCGGCAGCTGGCTCAGTGGCTGGTGGCGGGCCACGACGTGTGGGTCTCGGTGAACCTGTCGCCGAAGGAACTGCACGCCGCCGACTACGCGGGCCAGGTGGCGGACGCGCTGGAGGAGTACGGCGTGCCGGCGCAGCGGCTGGTGCTGGAGGTCACCGAGCACGCCGTGGCCACGGACATGGACGAGCTGATCGCCCGCCTCGGTGAGCTGCGCGCGACGGGGGTGCGGATCGCGCTGGACGACTTCGGGGCGGGGTATTCGTCGCTCGGGCAGTTGCGCAGCCTGCCGGTGGACATCCTCAAGATCGACCATGCGCTGGTGGCGGAGCCGGAGTCCCGGACGGGCATGGCGGCGCCGCTGGTCGACGTGGTGGTGCGGCTCGGGCACCGGCTGGGCCTCGAGGTGCTGGCCGAGGGGATCGGCACCCCGGCGCAGCGCGCGGTCGTCGAGGAGGCGGGCTGCCGGCTGGGGCAGGGCTCGCTGTTCGGCTGGGGGGTGCCCGCCGAGCACCTCGAAGTGCAGTTGCGCACACTGCGCTCCGGCGCCGCCCGTCCGGCGCCCGCTCCGCGCGCCGCGGCGTCCCCCGGCGGACCGGCCCGCAGCCAGGTGATCATGCTTGGACCTGGGGTTCGGCAGGTCAGAGCGCTGCTGCCCACCGATCCCGCGTTCGCCTCTCCGGCGGGTGACCAGGATGTGGGATCAGTTGACTCAGCGCATGAGATCGGGCAGGCTTGACCGCATGTCGAAGTGCTGGTCTTCCCGAGTACTTACGTGAGCGCGCTGTCTCTCACGCCTCACTGGCGGGGATAGCGCGCAGAGGTCCCGTGCACTCGGTGCACGAGGGCCTTTTTTGTTGGGCAGAACACGCACCATCCGGACCGGCGCAGCAGTCTGCGCAGCCACCGAAGCACCACCGAACGAAGGTCTGATCGCCATGACGAGACCCACGCCAGAGACGCTCGCCAACCGTGCTCACGCCGCCAGCCCCGCCACGGTCGCCGCGGCCGTCGGCACCCCGGCGGTAGCCACGGTGTCGCCGACCCCCACCACCGGGGCCGGATCGCTCGTGCGGTCGCTGGAGGCGCTCGGCGTCGAGGTGGCGTTCGGCATTCCGGGCGGGGCGATCCTGCCGGCGTACGACCCGCTGTTCGACTCGAAGGTCCGGCACATCCTGGTCCGCCACGAGCAGGGCGCGGGCCACGCCGCCACGGGGTACGCGCAGGCCACCGGCAAGGTCGGCGTCTGCGTGGCGACCAGCGGGCCGGGCGCCACGAACCTGGTGACCCCGATCGCGGACGCGTACATGGACTCGGTGCCGATGGTGGCGATCACCGGACAGGTGCCGCGCCCCGCGATCGGCACGGACGCCTTCCAGGAGGCGGACATCCAGGGCATCACCCTGCCGATCACCAAGCACAACTTCCTGGTGCAGAGCGCCGAGGAGATCCCGCGCGTGCTGGCCGAGGCGTTCCACCTGGCCGCCACGGGCCGCCCCGGCCCGGTCCTGGTGGACATCCCCAAGGATGTGCTCCAGGCGCAGACGACCTTCTCCTGGCCGCCCTCCCTGGACCTGCCCGGCTACCGGCCGACGCTGCACCCGCACGGCAAGCAGATCCGCGAGGCGGCCCGGCTGATCGCCGCCGCCAAGCGCCCGGTCCTGTACGTGGGCGGCGGGGTGCTCAAGGCCGGGGCCACGGACGGGCTGCGCAAGCTGGCCGAGCTGACCGGCATCCCGGTGGTGACCACGCTGATGGCGCTCGGCGCGTTCCCCGACTCGCACCCCCAGCACCTCGGCATGCCTGGCATGCACGGCACGGTCCCCGCGGTGTTCGCGCTGCAGAAGGCCGACCTGCTGGTCACGCTCGGCGCCCGCTTCGACGACCGGGTCACCGGCAAGCTGGACTCGTTCGCCCCGGACGCCAAGGTGGTGCACGCCGACATCGACCCCGCCGAGATCGGCAAGAACCGGCACGCGGACGTCCCGATCGTCGGCGACGCCCGGCACGTCATCGACGAGCTGATCGCGGCGGTCTCCGGCTCGGCGGGTGGCACGGCGGCGTACCAGGCGTGGTGGGCCCAGCTGGAGGACCTGCGCAAGCGCTACCCGCTCGGGTACGACGAGCCGACCGACGGCACCCTCGCCCCGCAGTACGTCATCGAGCGCATCGGCGCCCTGGTCGGCCCGGACGCGGTCTACGTTGCCGGGGTGGGCCAGCACCAGATGTGGGCGTCGCAGTTCATCTCGTACGAGAAGCCGGGTACCTGGCTCAACTCGGGCGGCGCCGGGACCATGGGCTACGCGGTGCCCGCCGCGATGGGTGCGAAGGTCGGCAGGCCGCAGACCGCGGTGTGGGCGATCGACGGTGACGGCTGCTTCCAGATGACCAACCAGGAGCTGGCCACCTGCGCGCTGGAGGGCATCCCGATCAAGGTGGCGGTCATCAACAACGGCAACCTCGGCATGGTCCGCCAGTGGCAGACCCTGTTCTACGAGGGCCGGTACTCCAACACCGAGCTGGGCACGCACAAGCACCGGATCCCGGACTTCGTGAAGCTGGCCGAGGCGCTGGGCTGTGTCGGCATGCGCTGCGAGTCCAAGGACGACGTGGACAAGGTCATCAAGGCGGCGATGGAGATCGACGACGCCCCGGTGGTCATCGACTTCACGGTCGGCAAGGACGCGATGGTGTGGCCCATGGTGGCGGCCGGCACCAGCAACGACGAGATCATGTTCGCCCGGGACGTGCGCCCGAACTTCGACGACGACGACCTGTGATCGGCATGGCTGAGTGCACCGGGCGCAGCGAGGGCCGCGAAGACATGCCAAAGGTTAGGAAGGATCAGCCATGACCATGCACACGCTCTCCGTGCTCGTGGAGAACAAGCCCGGCGTGCTGGCCCGGGTGTCCGGCCTGTTCTCGCGGCGCAGCTTCAACATCCACTCGTTGGCGGTGGGGGAGACGGAGAACCCGGACGTCTCCCGGATCACCATCGTGGTCAACGCCGACTCCTCACCCCTGGAGCAGGTGACCAAGCAGCTCAACAAGCTGGTCAACGTACTGAAGATCGTGGAACTTGATCCGAACCAGTCGGTGCAGCGTGAGCTGCTGCTGGTCAAGGTGCGTGCGGACCGTGCCGTGCGCGGCCAGGTCATGGAGACCGTCGACCTGTTCCGGGCGCGCGTGATCGACGTCGCGCCGGACACCCTGACGATCGAGGCGACCGGTACGGCCGACAAGCTGGAGGCACTCCTGCGTGATCTGGAGCCGTTCGGCATCAAGGAGATGGTGCAGTCCGGCATGGTCGCCATCGGGCGCGGTTCCCGGTCCATCACCACCGGCCCGGCGCTGCGCGCCGCCTGAGAAGTCCGAGCGGCACCGGTGCCGCGGTTCCACCGTGCCGTTGCGGCACGTCGACACATGTCATTTGAGAGGAAGTCATGACCGCTGAGGTGTTCTACGACGGCGACGCCGACCTGTCCATCATCGCCGGACGCAAGGTCGCCGTCATCGGGTACGGCAGCCAGGGCCACGCGCACTCGCTGTCGCTGCGCGACTCGGGCGTCGACGTGGTGGTCGGCCTGCAGGAGGGCTCGAAGAGCCGGGCCAAGGCCGAGGAGCAGGGGCTGAAGGTGCTCACCCCGGCCGAGGCGTCCGCGTGGGCCGACGTGATCATGGTGCTGGCTCCCGACACCGCGCAGCGCAAGATCTACACCGAGTCGATCGCGCCGAACCTGACCGCCGGCAAGGCCCTGTTCTTCGGCCACGGCCTGAACATCCGGTTCGGTCTGATCCAGCCGCCGGCCGACGTGGACGTGGCGATGGTGGCCCCCAAGGGCCCGGGCCACCTGGTGCGCCGCCAGTACGTCGACGGCAAGGGCGTGCCCGCCCTGGTCGCGGTGGAGCAGGACGCCTCGGGCGGGGCGCTCGCGCTCGCGCTGTCGTACGCCAAGGCGATCGGCGGCACCCGGGCGGGGGTCATCAAGACCACGTTCAAGGAGGAGACCGAGACCGACCTGTTCGGCGAGCAGGCGGTGCTCTGCGGCGGCACGTCCGCGCTGGTGCAGACCGGCTTCGAGGTGCTCACCGAGGCGGGTTACGCCCCGGAGATCGCGTACTTCGAGTGCCTGCACGAGCTCAAGCTGATCGTCGATCTCATGTACGAGGGCGGCATCTCCCGGATGCGGTACAGCGTCTCGGACACCGCCGAGTTCGGCGACTACGTCTCCGGCCCGCGCGTGATCAACGCGGAGACCAAGCAGGAGATGAAGCGGATCCTGGCCGACATCCAGTCGGGCGAATTCACCCGCCGGCTCATCGCCGACGACGAGGCTGGTGCGCCGGAGCTCAAGAAGTACCGCGAGCAGGGCGCCGAGCACCCCATCGAGGTGACCGGCAGGAAGCTGCGCGGCATGATGAGCTGGGTGGACCGGCCGATCACCGAAACCGCCTGACCAGAATTGTTCCGCAAAACGCCCGGCCGACGCGTGCGGCCGGGCGTTTCGCGTGACGAACCGATTACCTGAAACCTCAGCGTTACCTGCGGCTCACGCGATCGGCGGCGTAACGGAATTGTCGAACGATCAAGCAGTTCCGGGTGGTGCCCGACGGGTAGCCTCGCCGCATGCGACTGGCTGATTCCTTCCGGAGTGAGCGCTTCGGCGCGGTCCGGATCCACGAGCTGCAGCGGGTTATCGAGCTGGACAGCGGCGCCCAGGCGGACGCCGGCCGCCCCGCGCTCGAGGCCGGCAGTCGTATCGTGCCACCGGACGCGTTGCGCGCGGTCGAAACGCAACTGGTCATCGTCGTGCCGTGCATGAATGAGTCACGAACGGTCGTCGAAGGAGTGCTCTCCGGAATTCCACACGACTGTCTACTCGTACTCGTCTCGAACAGCGACCGGCATCCCGTGGACCGTTATGAGATCGAGGCGCAGACGGTCGAACAATTCTGCCGCCTGGCCGGGCGCCCGGCCATCACTGTGCACCAGCGCGATCCGGGGCTGGCCGCCGCGTTCAAGGCCGCCGGCATGGAGGAGCTGATCGACGACGCCGGTCTGGTCCGCGCGGGCAAGGGCGAGGCGATGCTGATCGGCATGGCCCTTGCGGCGATGACCGGCCGCCGGTACGTGGGCTACGTGGACGCGGACAACTACGTCCCCGGCGCGGTGCACGAGTACTGCAAGGCGTACGCCGCGGGGCTGTTCCTGGCGGGCAGCCCGTACTCGATGGTCCGGATCTCGTGGCATTCCAAGCCCAAGCTGCGCGATGGGCGGCTGTTCTTCAGCCGCCGCGGGCGCAGCTCCGAGGTCACCAACGAGTGGCTCAACCGGTTCCTCGCGGAGTATTCCGGCTTCGGCACCGAGGTGATCGCCACCGGCAACGCGGGTGAGCACGCGATGAGCCTGGACCTGGGCCTGAAGCTGCGGCTGGCGGGCGGCTTCGCGGTCGAACCGTTCGAGTACGTGGACCTGTTCGAGCAGTTCGGCGGCGTGCTGGACAGCGCGCACCCGGACGTCATGAACAGTTCCGTGCCGGTGGTGCAGATCGAGACCCGCAACCCGCACTTCCACGACAACAAGGGCGAGGAGCATGTCCAGGGGATGCGGATGCAGGCCCTCAATGTCATCTACCACTCGCCGGTGACCCTGCCCGCGCTGCGAGCGGCGATCGCGGAGTTCCTGGTGGCGCAGGGCGCGCTGCTGCCGGGCCAGGAGCCGCCCCGGGAGCGGATCTATCCGCCGGTCGGCGAGCTCGACCTCGATCTGCTGTTCGACGGCCTGGACGCCGAGGCGCTGAGTTTCCGCCGGTTCGACGGCCGGGCCGCGGCGGGCCTGCCCCCGGCACCGCCGATCGACCGCGGCACCATCCCGCGCGCGGCCGCCTGAAGGTTACGAATATGTGACCGCGGTCACTTTGGGATGACACGGTGTCCACGCCGGACACCCGCATACGATCGCGCGAAAGGGCCGGTCGCCGACGGCCTGCGAGCCGGTTGGAGACGCATGACCCCCGTCGTACTGATCGCCGAGGAACTCGCCCCCGCCGCGCTCGACGTGCTGGCCACCGACTTCGAGGTACGCCACGTCGACGGCACCGACCGGGCCGCCCTGCTGGCCGGGCTGGCCGACGCGGACGCGGTGATCGTGCGCAGCGCCACCCGGATCGACGCCGAGGCGGTCGCCGCGGCGCCCCGGCTGACCGTGGTGGCCCGCGCGGGCGTCGGGCTGGACAACGTGGACGTGCACGCCGCCACGGCCAAGGGCGTGATGGTCGTGAACGCCCCCACCTCGAACATCGTCTCCGCCGCCGAGCAGGCCATCGCCCTGCTGCTGGCGGTCGCCCGGCACACCGCCAGCGCCAGCGCCGCACTGAAGCAGGGCGAGTGGAAGCGGGCCCGGTTCACCGGCGTCGAGGTCGCGGGCAAGACCGTCGGGGTGGTCGGGCTGGGCCGCATCGGGGTGCTGTTCGCGCAGCGGATGGCGGCGTTCGGCACCCGGCTCGTCGCGTACGACCCGTACGTGCAGCCCGCGCGGGCAGCGCAGCTCGGGGTGCGCCTGGTGGGGCTGGACGAGCTGCTGCGGGAGAGCGATTTCATCTCCATCCACCTGCCGCGTACCCCGGAAACGGTGGGCCTGATCGGAGAGAAGGAGCTGGCCACGGTCAAGCCCGGGGTGCGCATCGTCAACGCGGCGCGCGGCGGCCTGATCGACGAGCAGGCCCTGGCGGGCGCGCTGGCCGAGGGCCGGGTGGCGGGGGCGGGGCTGGACGTGTTCACGGCCGAGCCGATCACCGCCTCGCCGCTGTTCGCGTTCGAGAACGTGGTGGTCACCCCGCACCTGGGCGCGTCCACCCTGGAGGCGCAGGACAAGGCCGGGCTCGCCGTGGCCCGCAGCGTGAAGCTCGCCCTGCAGGGGGAGTTCGTGCCGGACGCGGTGAACGTGCAGGCGGGCGGCGTGGTCGACGAGGACGTCCGGCCGCTGCTGGCGCTGGCGGAGAAGCTGGGCAAGGTCTTCACGGCCGTGGCGGGTGGCGTGGCGGCGAGCGTGGCGGTCGAGGTGTGCGGCGAGATCGTGTCCCACGACGTCGCGGTGCTCAAGCTCGCGGCCACGAAAGGGCTGTTCTCCGCCGTCGTCGAGGAGCAGGTCACCTACGTCAACGCGCCCAAGCTGGCCGCCGACCGGGGGGTCGACGTCCAGCTGGTCACCAGCGACGAGGAGTGCGACCACCACAACCTGGTGACCGTACGCGGGGCCCTGCCGGACGGGCGCACCGTGAGCGTCGCGGGCACGGTGACGGTGACCGGCACCCGCGAGACCCGTCGCCTCACCGCGGTGGACGGCTTCGACCTGGAGCTGAGCCCCGAGGGCGTGCTGCTCTTCTTCCGGTACCCGGACCGGCCCGGCGTGGTCGGCGCGATCGGGTCGATCCTCGGCGACGCCGGGGTGAACATCGCGGCCATGCAGGTGGCCCGCCGGGAGGCGGGCGGCGAGGCCCTGATGGCGCTGACGGTCGACTCCTCGGTGGACGCCGAGCTGCTCTCCGCGGCGGAGGTCGCGATCGGGTCGTCCCGCGGCAGCATCGTCGACCTGCGCGAGGACTAGCTTCGCCCCGCCCCGCTAGTGCACCCGGGCGGGTGGCGGGTACACCGTGCCGTCCTGCAGGTCCAGCAGGTCGAGGTTCAGCTCCCCGGCCAGCCGTTCGATGGTCTCCAGGACGACGTCGGGACAGTTCTCGTCGAGCCGCATCTGGATGTGGTCGGCGGCGGCGTGCAGCGGGGCGGCGGCCCACGGGGAGCCGGGCGCCATGGCGCGGTGCCCCCGGTCGGGGTATTCGCGGGTCAGTGCGTCGTAGAAGGCGACGACGCGGGGGTCGGCGGGGCGCTGCGGGTGCTCGCCACGGGCGCACCGCGCGTTGGCCGCGCGCACCGCGTCCGGCATGTCCCTGTTGTCCATGGCCCACACCACGAGGTCGAAACTCACCGGCGGATGATGCCACCGCCGTCCGGCGTGATTGCGGATCCTTGCGGCGACACGCGGGGGATGCGTCTTGCGTGACATAAGTCCGCATCGCTAGCGTTAGTCCTGCCGCACGGCCGGGCCGGGCTCGTCTTCGGGTGACGTTGTCCGAGCGCTGTCCGCGCGGCGAACAACCCCGGCGGGTTCGCACTCGTCGTGACAGCCCCCGCGATCGTTGCCGTGATCCGCGGGGGCTGTTCGCGTCCGACCTCCGGAACGATTGCTCGGCCGTATGGTGGGACCGCTGTACCGGAGAACGGGACACGCCGTTACGCTCGACGAGTCGGACCAGACCGAGGGAGTGGACGTGACGGTGGCGCGGATCGCGGTGGTGGCCGGTGACGGCATCGGGACCGAGGTGACCGCCCAGGCCCGCAAGGTCCTCGACGCCGTACTGCCCGGCCTCGCGTACTCGGAGTACGACCTCGGCGCCCGGCTGTACAACCGCACCGGAGAGGTGCTCCCGGCCAGCGTCCAGCAGGAGCTGGCGGGCCACGACGCGATCCTGCTCGGCGCCATCGGCGACCCCAGCGTCCCGCCCGGCGTGCTGGAGCGCGGCCTGCTGCTCAAGCTCCGCTTCGACTTCGACCAGTACGTGAACCTGCGCCCGTCCCGGCTGTGGCCCGGCACCACCAGCCCGCTGGCCGGCCTCAAGCCCGGCGAGATCGACATGGTGGTGGTCCGCGAGGGCACCGAGGGCCTGTACGTCGGCGCCGGCGGCGTCCTGCACCGCGACACCCCGGCGGAGATCGCCACCGAGGAGAGCCTGAACACCCGGCACGGCGTCGAGCGGGTCATCCGCGACGCCTTCGGGCGGGCCGCGCGCCGTGAGCGGCGGCACCTGACCCTGGTGCACAAGACCAACGTGCTGACCCACGCGGGCGGCCTGTGGTCGCGCACCTTCGCCGCCGTCGCCGCGGAGTTCCCGCAGGTCACCACGGAATACCAGCACATCGACGCGGCCAGCATGTTCATGGTCAGCAACCCGCAGCGCTACGACGTCATCGTGACGGACAACCTGTTCGGGGACATCCTGACCGACATCGCCGCGGCCGTCACGGGCGGCATCGGCATGGCCGCCAGCGGCTCGGTCAACCCCGAGCGGCAGTACCCGTCGACGTTCGAGCCGGTGCACGGCTCCGCGCCGGACATCGCGGGCCAGGGCGTCGCCGACCCGGCGGCCGCCATCCTCTCCGCGGCCCTGCTGCTGGAACACCTCGGCCGCCCGGATGAGGCCCGCCGAGTATCCGAGGCGGTCGCGGCCGAGGTCGCGTCCCGTACCCCGGGCGCGCCGCTGCGTACCGCCGAGGTCGGGGACCGGGTCGCCGCCACCGCCTGACCGGTTCCACCCAGCCCAACTCTGCGCACTGCCGGCCGTTAACCGGGCCGGTAGTCGACGCATGCCCCGCCGTGGTCGGCATGAACGACCGTTCGGGGTAAGTTCATGGGCACCACGGGTGCCCCCCAGGCTCGCTCATTCATGAAGAAAGCAGGTCACGTGCCATGAGTGGTGGTGACAACCTCGATTTCGAGATCCGTCCGCACCCCGCGCCGGTAGCTCCCGCGCAGCGCACCGCGATGCTGGCCAACCCCGGCTTCGGGCAGATCTTCACGGACCACATGGTCACCATCCGCTACGCCGACGGCAAAGGGTGGTACGACCCCCGGGTCGAGGCGCGCGCCCCGATCCCGATGGACCCGGCCAGCGCGGTGCTGCACTACGCCCAGGAGATCTTCGAGGGGCTGAAGGCGTACACGACCCCGGACGGCGGGGTCGCCATGTTCCGGCCCGACGCCAACGCGGCCCGGTTCGCGGCCTCGGCGCAGCGGATGGCCATGCCGGCCGTGCCGACCGGCATGTTCCTGGAGTCGCTGCGCCAGATCATCCGCATCGACCGGCAGTGGCTGCCCCAGATCGAGGACGGCAGCCTCTACCTGCGCCCGTTCGCGTTCGCCTCCGAGGTGTTCCTCGGGGTGCGCCCCGCCCGCGAGTATCTCTACCTGGTCATCGCGTCGCCCGCGGGCGCGTACTTCAGCGGCGGGCTCAAGCCGGTCACTCTGTGGGTCTCCCCGGACTACACCCGCGCCGCGCCCGGGGGCACCGGCGCGGCCAAGTGCGGCGGCAACTACGCGGCCGGGCTGGCCGCCCAGGCGGAGGCCATCGAGCACGGCTGCGACCAGGTGGTCTACCTGGACGCGGTGGAGCGGACGTACATCGACGAGCTGGGCGGCATGAACGTCTTCTTCGTCCTGGACGACGGCACCCTGGTCACCCCGCCGCTGACCGGCACGATCCTGCCCGGCATCACCCGCGAGTCGGTGATCAAGCTGGCCGAGAAGGCCGGCCGGCGGGTCGAGGAACGCAAGGTGAGCTTCGAGGAGTGGCGTACCGGTGCGGCGTCCGGCCGGATCCGGGAGGCCTTCGCCTGTGGCACGGCCGCGGTCATCACGCCGATCGGCACGGTCCGCTTCCCGGACGGCGAGTTCACCGTCGCCGACGGCGACACCGGTCCGGTGACCGGCGCGCTGCGCCAGGAGCTGGTCGACATCCAGCGCGGCCGCGCGGCGGACCCGTTCGGCTGGGTGCACCGGGTGATCTGAGTGTTTCGCCGCGCGCCCGTCAGCGGGCGCGCGGCCCTCAGCCCTCCAGCAGGTGAGCGCGCAGCGTGGCGATCTCGGGGCCGGTGACGCCGATCTCGCGCGCGTACGCCTCGACCGAGCCGTGCCGTTCCCGCAGGTCCGCCAGGAACAGCAGCATGGCCGCCGCGGGCGAGTCGAACATGTGCTCGTTGCCCTGCACCACCTCGGGGTTGGTCCGCAACAGGTGGGCCGTCAGCGACGCCATCGCCGGCTCAGTCAGCGCGTAGTCGGCGGCGATGTCCGCGTCGGACACCCCGAGCAGCGCCAGCGCCAGCGCGCACACCGTGCCCGTACGGTCCTTGCCGGCCATGCAGTGCACCACCACCGGCGCCGCGTCCGGGTCGGCCAGGATCCGCAGCGACTCGGCGAGCGCCTTCTGGCCGTCCTCGATGAAGTTCAGGTACCGGTCGGCCAGCCAGCGCTCGTGCACCGTGCCCTCGGGGTACGCCACCTGTTCCCAGTCGACGTGCTCCAGCACGATGTTGCGGTAGTCCAGCCCGTCGCTGTGCGGCACCCGGCCGTGCCGCGCCACCTCGAACGGCCGCCGCAGGTCGATGACCGTGCGCACGCCGAGGGCGGTGAACGCCGCCGTGTCCGCCTCGCCCAGGCGGTGCAGTGAGTCCGCGCGGAACAGCCGCCGCCAGCGCACCGTGCGGCCGCCGAGACCGGCGTAACCGCCCACATCACGGAAGTTGTAGTTCGTCGAGAAGTCCAGATTCCGGGTGAAGGGTTCCGCTGTCACCCTGACAACCTAGCCGGGCGCCTGAACCGGCCGCTGCGAGCGCGGGCACACCGGGACAGTCCCGGATTCTGGACTTAGGCCCCATGTCGGCGCCGTTGGTGGCATGCTTCCTTGCGTGACCCACTCCGTGCTGATTATTGGCACCTAGCGCGCCGGCCGACCGTTTCGCCGACGCGCAGACCTCCCGCATCCGCGGGGGGTCTTTTTGTTGTGGGGGCCGCCCGCCTGCTGAAAGGACATCCGCCATGACCTACCAGGTGTTCGACACGACGCTGCGCGACGGCGGGCAGCGCGAGGGGATCAGCTACTCGGTCGCCGACAAGCTCGCGGTGGCCCGGCTGCTGGACGAGTTCGGGGTGGGCTTCATCGAGGGCGGATGGCCGGGCGCGATGCCCAAGGACACGGAGTTCTTCCGGCGGGCCCGTACCGAGCTGGCCCTCAAACACGCGGTGCTCGTGGCGTTCGGCGCGACCCGCAAGGCCGGTGTCGACGTCGCGGAGGATCCGCAGGTGCAGGCGCTGCTGGACGCCGAGACCCCGGTCGTGTGCGTGGTGGCCAAATCCGACATCCGGCACGTCGAACGGGCGCTGCGCACCACCGGCGAGGAGAACCTGGCCATGGTCCGCGACACCGTGGCGCACCTGGTGGCCAACGGCCGGCGCGCGTTCGTCGACTGCGAGCACTTCTTCGACGGCTTCCGCCACGACCCCGAATACACCACGTCGGTGGTGCGCGCCGCGTTCGACGCGGGCGCCGAGCGGGTGGTCATGTGCGACACCAACGGCGGCATGCTGCCCTCGCTGGTCACCGCCGCCATCAACGACGTCGTGCGGCGGGCCGGGGTGAGCCCGGACTCCCTCGGCATCCACTGCCAGAACGACACGTCGTGCGCGGTCGCGAACACCATCGCCGCGGTCGAGGCGGGCGTCAAACACTTCCAGTGCACCGCCAACGGGTACGGCGAACGCCCCGGCAACGCCGACCTGTTCGCGGTCGTCGCGAACCTGCAACTCAAGCTCGGGCTGAAGGTCCTACCGGACGGATGCCTGGAACAGGCGACGCGGGTCTCCAACGCGCTCGCCGAGATCGCCAACATCGCCCCCGACACCCACCAGGCCTACGTCGGGGCCGCCGCCTTCGCCCACAAGGCGGGGCTGCACGCGAGTGCGATCAAGGTGGATCCGCTGCTCTACAACCACGTCGACCCGGCGGTGGTGGGCAACGACATGCGGATCCTGGTGACGGAGATGGCCGGCCGGGCCAGCATCGAGCTCAAGAGCCGCGAGCTCGGGCTGGACCTGGCCGGCCACCCGGAAACCCTGACCACCGTCACGCAGAAGGTGAAGGACCTGGAGGCGGGCGGCTGGTCGTTCGAGGCGGCGGACGCCTCCTTCGAGCTGCTGGTGCGCGGCGAACTGCCCGGCGAGGCGCTGGTGCGGCCGTTCACCCTGGAGTCCTACCGGGTGCAGGTCGAGCACCGCGAGGACGGCGCGGTGGTCTCGGAGGCCACGGTCAAGGTCCGGGTACGCGGCGAGCGGGTCATCGCCACGGCCGAGGGCAACGGCCCGGTCAACGCGCTCGACGAGGCACTGCGGGTGGCGCTGTCCAAGCACTACCCGCAGCTGCGTAACTTCGAGCTGGCCGACTACAAGGTGCGCATCCTGGAGGGCTCGCACGGCACCGGGGCGATCACCCGGGTGCTGCTGGAGACGACCGACGGCCCCCGGGAGTGGACGACGGTCGGCGTACACGAGAACGTCGTCGAGGCGAGCTGGCACGCCCTCACCGACGCCCTCACGTACGGCCTGTCCCGCTCCACCACCCGCGCCTGACCCTGGCCCGTTCCGGCCGGCCGGGTCTGGGGAGCCCGGGCCGGGGCGGGGCCGGTCTCGGGGTTACCGGGTCGGGAGGCGCAGGTCGGCGAGGACCGCGCGGTGGTCGCTGCGGGGCAGGTCGTGGACCGAGACGTCGGCCACCCCGATCCGCTCGTCCACGAGGACGTGGTCGATCGTCACCGGTGGCAGCAGGTGGTCCGCGTACGGCCCCCACGTGCCGATCAGGCCCTTGCCGGTGGCGTCGGCCGCGTCCCGGTAGCCGTGCGCGATCACGGCCCGCAACGCCGCGTGATCGAGTGTCGCGTTGAAGTCGCCCATCAGGATCCGGATCGGGCCGCTCGCCTCGGCGTACGGCTGGGCCTCCAGGTCGGAACGCCACCGGTCGAGCACGTCGACGGCGTACGGCGCGAGCGGGTGCGCGGACTCCACCGCCACGGGGCGGGCGCCGGGCGGCTGGATCGTTCCGTACGCCTGCTGGAAGCCGCCCCGGTTGTGGCGCACGCCCGGCGCGGTGATCGGGTACCGGGAGTACAGCGCCGAGCCGGTGGTGTCGAACCGATCGGTGCCGACCGGCATGGCCAGCGACGTGTACGGCAGCAGCTGGTCCAGTCCCGCCGCGGTGAGCGCCGAGCGGGCCGCGCCCGTGTACTCCTGCAGCGCCAGCACCGCCACGTCGTTCTCGCGGACGAGCCGGACGATCGTCGCGGGGTCGGCCTTGCCCATGAGCATGTTGGCGGTCAGCACGTGCAGGGTGACGCCGGTCTGCGGGCCAGGGTCGTGATCGCCCATGGAGCGCGGCAGCACGCACGCGATCAGCAGGGCGGCGCTGACCGTGGCGACCGCGGCCGTCAGCCACCGGCGGGCGGCGAACGCCACCAGGGCGGGCACCACGGCCCACGCCGCCACGTACGGGGTGAACGCGAACAACTGCACCAGCGCCCCGCGCTCCCAGCCGCCGAACCGGACGACCGCCCATGCGGCGCCCGGAAGCAGCAGCACCCACAGCAGCGCGGTGCGCAGCACCCTGCGTGCCGGGCGGGTCGTGGGGGGTGAGCTGGTGAGGGTCATGGCGCGACGTTATCCGGTGTGCGCCACGTCGCCCGAATCGCAGGAGATCCGTCACACCCGAGCCCACGCCACCCGCCTCGCCGGAGCCCCGCGCCGGCTATTCGGGCCGCCCGGCACGGCGCCCGCCCCCGCCGAGGGCGGGCGCCGTGCGGGGGCGGGCGCGCCCGCTGGGGCAGCGGCACGACCCCCGTGAACCGTGCCGCTGCTCCCCGGCGGCCCGGACGGGCACACCGTCACCGGAACGGGTTGAAACCCTGCGCCGCCATCACGAACCATGACGTGGCGCCCACGTGCTGGCGCTGGAAGTACCCGAACAGGAACCCCGTGTCGAACGCGCTGCTGGCCGCGACGATGCCGGACTGCTCCGGCAGCGCGGTGCCGGTCCAGGTGCCGCCCTCGCCCGGGTTGGACAGCCGTCCGCTCTCGGGGTCGGCGGTGAGCCCGACGGTCTGCCCGCCGCCGAGCTGCTCCTGGGCGACGACGGTCTCGTGCAGCAGCCGCCGGGCCAGCACGGCGTCCCCGGGCCGGCCCCGCTTGAGCAGCGCCAGCGCGGCGTGCCCGTTGCCCTCCAGCCACACCGCGCGGGGGTTGTTGGGCAGGTCGCTGTTGGGCACCGTGCCGGTCGCCTTCTTGGCCTCGGTGCTGAAGGCCAACCCGGAGATCTTGACGCCCGGTGGCAGCTGGGAGCCGACGCCGCCGTCGGTGTTCCACAGGTGCTCGACCGCCCAGTCGACGGCCTCGTCGTGGCAGCGCTCGCCGAGTCCGAGCAGCGCCCAGGTCTGGGTGTCCTCGGCGATGTTGCCGGTGTTGATCTGGTTCGGGTCCTCGCCCGGGTTGCCGCCGAGGGTGCCGGTCCAGAAGTGCCCCTGCGCCGGGTTCCACATGGCCCGGACGAAGTCCGCCGCCACTGCCGCCCGCGCGCCCCACCGCCGGTCCCGGGTGAGCTTGGCGAGCAGCGCGAACAGGGCGTACGCGTCGATGTTGTGTTCCGTCGCGGTCCAGCGCTGGGCGGTGACGCCGTCGGACTGCAGGCCGCCGTGGTAGCCGCCGTACCGGTACGGCGAGCTCCGCTCGGCGATCCACCGGCCGAGCGCGACCGCGCCGTCGAGGTACTTGGTGATTCTGGTGTCGACGTACAGCTGGGCCAGGGCGAGCGCGGTCCACGCCTGGTCGCCGGTGGAGGAGCCGCCGAAGCCGAACGGGTACAGCACCGAGGCCTTGCCGTCCGCCCGCTTGAGGCCGGGGAAGTACGGGCCGCCGCCGTAGAAGAGCATCGGGCCCGCGGCGTACGCCTGGCGTACCCGGCCGTCGCTGAACGTCTCGTCGTTGGCCTGGACCCAGAGCAGCGCGTCGCCGACGAGCCGGGCCCGGCGCACGTTGGCGACCGTCGGGTTGGCCAGGTACGCGAGCACCGCCAGCGCGTTGTCGTACACGAAGGCGCTGGTCATCAGCCCGCTCTCGTTGTTGTACGACTGCAGCAGCCGCGGTTCGCCACCCTTGACGTAGGCGTCCTGCACGACGTCGAGGTACCGGTACGCCCGGGTGACCGGCCCGGCCAGCGAGCGGTCGACCAGGTTGCGGGAGGCGTACGTGCCGGCGACCGCGGCGTCGGGGGAGAACAGCGGCGCGGTCATCGTGGCGGCGGCCGCGGCGGCGGGCAGGGCCAGCAGGCGACGGCGGGAGAGGGGCGCGGCGGGGGTGGGCCGGACGGCGGGCATGGGCGCTCCTGACGTTGTGAGAGCGCTCTCACGAGCGCAGGACGTATTGAAACTCGCCTGTCACGTCCTGGCAACCTCCGACAACGTTGTCATGCCGCACCGAATCCCGAACCGCCCGGACCGGCCCGCCGCTGCCATCGCAGGAATTGGCTTGTGGGGCGTTTGTCTGGTTGGACAGCATGGCGGTTTCCCGGTGCGAGAGGGGTCATGGATGCGGGCGTTCCTACGACGCGACGATGTACGGTGCCTGGTGGCGGACGTGTACGGCACCGATCGGCACCCGGCCAGCCTCGAGCGGCTGACGGGCGGCACGAAGAAGGGCGTCTACCGGCTGGTCCTGGACGACGGGACCTCCGTGGTGCTGTACGTCTGGGCGCCCGGGGAGAACTACTGGCCGCCGTCCGAGACGGTGCCGGACGATCCGTTCACCGACGCCTCGGGCGCGGAACTGTTCGCCGTGAACCACGCGGCGCTCACGGCCGCCGGCGTGCGGGTTCCCCGGCTGCTGCTGCTCGACCGTGACGGCCGGCATCTCGACGCCGACATCGCGATCGTCGAGGACGCGGGCGGGCTGACGCTGGAGACGCTGATGGAACGCGATCCCGCGGCGGCGGTCGCGCCGCTGTCCGCGCTCGGTGACGCGCTGCGCCGGCTGCACACCACGCCGGGCGCCCGCCCCGGAAAGCTCTTCACCGGCACCCCGGACGAGACAGCACAGGCCCGTCGCCCGGAGGACATCGTCATCGACCGGGCACTCGCACACCTCGACGCCGTGGCAGCCCGCGACCCCCGGCTCGCCGCGGCGCACGAGCGGATCACCGCGCACCTGCGGCGGCTCCACGGTGCCGTCCCGCCCCGGACGGCATACGGCCTCGTGCACGGCGAACTCGGCCCGGACCATGTGCTGGTCACACCCGCCGGTGAGCCCGTCATGATCGACATCGAGGGCCTGACCTACTTCGACGTCGAGTGGGACCACGCCTTCCTGCGGCTACGCTTCGGCACGGCGTACCCGGCGCTGCGCCCGGTCGATCTCGACCCGCACCGGCTGGAGCTCTACCGGTACGCGCAGGTGCTCGCCCTGATCGAGGGGCCGCTGCGCATCGCGGACACCGACTTCCCGGACCGGCGATGGATGCTGGACCTGGCCGAGATGAACATCGGCAAGGCGCTCGCCGCAGCGAAGTAGCCGTTCGTCGCGGGCCCCGGGGCACCAACCCCGGGGCCCGCCGTCCACTCTGGTCCGCGTCCGTCCGCCTCAGACGTCGGCGTCGACGATGTCGCCGATCTGGGCCGCCGCCAGCTCGTCGCGGATCACCGCCGCGTCGCCCTCGACGACCAGGGTCATCCCCTCGGGATGCAGGTGCGCTAACGCCGCCGCCGACACCTGCTCGACCGTCGCCTCCAGCAACTGGCTGCGCAGCGTCGCGTGATAGTCGTCCGGCAGACCGTGGATCACGAGGGTGGCCAGCGCCGCCGCGATCGCGCCCGGCGTCTGCATCTCCACGGTGAGCTGCCCGGCCCGCCACGTTCGGGCCACCGCCAGCTCGTCCTCCGTCACGCCACCCTGGCGCATCAGGGAGATCTCGCCGACCGTGTCCGCCAGCGCCGGCACGGTCACCGCGGTCTGCACCGCCGCGCTCACCCCGAACCGGCCGAAGCGGCGGGTCAGCGCGAAATCGCCGCGGATCCCGTACGTGTAGCCCTTGACCTCGCGGATCAGGTGGTTGAGCCGGGAGGTGAACGCGCCGCCCAGCACGGTCGCCGCCAGCGTCATCGCGACGTAGTCGGGATGCGCGCGGTGCGGCGCGCGGTGCCCCAGCCGCAGCGTGGACTGCACGCTGCCGGGCCGGTCCACCAGCACCACCCGGCGGCTGGCGCGCACCGGAACCCCCAGCACGCCGCCCTCGTCGGCCGGGCCGCCCGTGGTGTCCGCGAAGGCCGCCGCGGCGAGCGCGTCCAGGTCGAGCACCTCCAGGTCACCGGCGACCAGCAGCACGCCGGGGCGGCGCAGCCACGTCGCGTGGAAGCCGGTCACGTCCTCGACCGTCACGGCCGCCACCGAGGCCGGATCGCCGTGCGGCGGGCGGCCGTAGCGCTCCCGCGCGCCGAACAGGTCGGCGCGCAGGGCGGCGTCCGCGCGCGGCCCCGGCTGAGCCCATTCCATCCGCAGGGCGCTGACCTCGTCGTCGCGCACCCGGGTCACATCGGCCGGGTCCAACCTAGGGGTACGGGTGGCCTCGGACAGCAACTCCACCGCCGGCAGCAGCACACCGGCCGGCACCGAGACGCTCACCTGGAAGGTGTCCCAGTCGACCGAAGTGGACAGCTCGGCGCCGAGTCCCTCCAACGCCAGCGCGTACGCCGCGGAGTCGCGGGCCGTGGTGCCCTCCTCCAGGCACTTGGCCAGCACCGTGGCCGTGCCCTCCCGCCCGGCGGCCTCCCGTGCCGCGCCCGCGTCGAGCAGCAGCGCCGCCGTGGCCAGCGACTGACCGGGCAGGTGCGCGGCGACGACCAGGCCGCCCCCGATCTCGCGGCGGGTGACCGCCGGGAAGGTGTAGGGCCGGGCACGCCCCGGCCCGGGCCGATCGGCGACGAGGGTCATGAGGACTCCTTCGGCAGGTAGGTCAGCGTGACGCGGGATTCGGGGCGCAGCACCTGCGCGGCCACATCGGCGACGTCCCCGGCGGTGACGGCCTGCCAGGCGGGCAGCCGGTACCCGGCCGCCGCCGGATCGCCGAACTGGGTGGCGTACCGGCCGAGGGTGTCGGCGCGGCCGCCCACCGTGGACACCTGGCGCCACCACGCGGTCGTCAGCAGCGCCTTCGCCCGGTCCAGCTCCGCCTCCGTGACCGGCTCGGTGGCCAGGCTGTCCACCACCTCCGCCAGTCCGTCCTCCAGGGTCTGCGGACTCACCCCGTCCTTGGCCGTGGCGGTGACGATCAGCGGGGCGGGTGCGTGCGCCAGATCCACCCCGTACGCGCCGACGTAGTCGGGCTGGGCGATCCGGGCGCCGTCCGCGAGGCGCTGGTACAGCCGGCTGCCGCGGCCGCTGCCCAGCACGGTCGCCAGTACGGTCACCGCGTCGTACCCGGCCGTACCGAAGGGGTGGGTCCGGTGGGCGAGATAGATCCGCGGGGCCGGAACCGCCGCGGAGACGGTGTCCCGCGCCGGTGCCGTGGCGGGTCCGCTCAGGTGCCCGCTCGGCGCCGGTGGGATGTCGGGCACCGGGGACAGCGACCCGAAGTACCGGTCCGCCAGCGTGAAGACCTCGTCCGGCGTGGTGTCGCCGACGACGGTGAGCACCGCGTTGTTCGGGGCGTAGTAGCGCTGGTGGAACGCCTGGAACACCTCCAGCGCGGCCGCGTTCAGGTCCTCCATCGACCCGATCGTCGCGTGGTGGTACGGGTGTCCCGGCGGGTACAGCAGCGGCAGCAGGCGCAGCCACGCGTCACCGTACGGGACGTTCTCGTAGCGCTGGCGCCGCTCGTTCTTGACCACCTCGCGCTGGTTGTCCAGTGTCTCCTGGGTCAGCGCGGGTACCAGGCCGCCCATGCGGTCGGCCTCCAGCCAGATGGCCAACTCCAGGTGCTCCGCCGGCAGGGTCTCGAAGTAGTTGGTGCGGTCCGGGTTCGTGGTGGCGTTCAGCGAACCGCCCGAGCCCTGTACCAGGCGCATGTGCTCGGTCTTCGCCACGTGCAGCGAACCCTCGAACATCAGGTGCTCGAAGAGGTGCGCGAAGCCGGTCTGTCCGGGTGGCTCGTGCCGGGAACCGACGTCGTACCAGAGGTTGACGCAGACCACCGGGGCGCTGCGGTCCTCGCTGACGACGACGCGTAGCCCGTTGGCCAGGCGCGTGGTTTCGATGGGCCACGGGTAGCCGGTCGCCGTGACCGGTGTGGGCTGTGCAGACACGCAACCTCCTTGTGCGCGGGGAACCCCGCCGGCGTCCAGTATCTCCATCGCCGGGCGTGTACGTCGCGCCTCGGCCGATTCGACCGCTTCACCTACCGGCGCGCCGCCACGATGATCCACAATCGCGTGGCATGCCGAGGCCCGCGGATGGAATGCTGATCGCGTGCCGGACGACGTACGGGTGAACGACCGACTGACGATCCCGGCCGCCGAGTTGTCCTGGCGTTTCTCGCGGTCCAGCGGCCCGGGCGGCCAGGGCGTGAACACGACGGACTCCCGGGTGGAGCTGTCGTGGGACCTGGCCGGTTCCGAGATGCTGCCGCCCGCCCTGCGCGAGCGCGCCGCCGGGCGGCTCGGCGGGCGGCTCGTCAACGGTGTGCTCACCGTCACCGCGTCGGAGCACCGTTCCCAGTTGCGTAACCGGGAGGCCGCCGCGGCCCGCCTCGCCGGGCTGGTGGCCGGGGCGATCGCGCCCCCGCCGCGGGTGCGGCGGGCCACCAGGCCGTCGCGGGGCGCGGTGGAGCGCCGGATCGCCGACAAGAAGCGCCGGAGCCAGGTCAAGCGGGGCAGGCGCGGCGACCTCGACTGACCGCGCCGCCCCGGGTCGCGGACGCTGCCGGATCTGGGCCACCGGGAGGGCTCGGACCTGCGGTTCTCCTGGCTTCGTGCCACCCGGTGCGGCCCGGTCACCGGCCGGGCCGGCGGGCCATCATCATGATGCTGTCGCACCGGGAGGCCGCACGCCGCCACGGGCAAGCCGCGACCATCCGAACAGTCATGGAGGCCACCGTGCTGCGGCGCATCGTTCTCATCCCCGTGTTGCTGGCGCCGCTGGCCGCGTGTGGACACACCGGCGGCGGCGCCGGGCCGACGGCCACAGCGCCGGTGGGTACGTCGGCCAGCGCCCCGGCCGCGACCGCCGCGACCGGCCCCGCCGCCACGTCGCAACCGGCCCCCACCAGCGGGTCCGCCGGCCCGTCGCGGTCGGCCGGTGCCACGGCGGCGCCGCTCACCGGCACCCAGCACGCCTTCATCAAGGCCGCCGATCCCGCGGAGCACACCATCACGTTCGACCTCGTCGACTGGTTCGAGGGCAAGAAGGCGGAGGCCGCCTGCAAGCAGGACGGCGTGACGGAGACGGCCAACGACTGGTGCACCGGCTACTACTACCGGAACAACAACACCAAGCTGCGTACGCTGCCGGTCGCGTCGGGCGCGAAGCTGCGCGTCGTGGACATGACGCCGGAGCTGCACCTCGTCGACGCCGACCTGGCCACGTTCCAGAAGGCCCTCGACGAGAGCCATCACCTGTTCGTCTTCGACGTGGCGGCTGGGCAGATCACGAAGGCCGACGAGGTCTACACGCCCTGACCGTCAGAGGTTGTGCGGGGCGACGGCCGCGCGGTTCTGGGCGGCGAGGCCGGGACCGAGCAGTTCCTCGCAGACCCGGATCAACCGCGCGCGCAGGGCGGCGGCCCGGCGGGCGAACTCGCGCTGGCGGGCCACGTACTCGGCCTTGCCCTCCGGAGTCTCGATCTTCACCGGTGGCTGGCCGTACGAGCTGAGGTCGTACGGTGAGGCCTGCATGTCGAGCAGGCGGATGTCGGCGGCCAGGGCGAAGCAGTCCAGCGCCAGCGCGCCGGGCACGGCCGCACCCAGCTTGCCGGCCCACTTGTGTACGTCCATCGCGGCGTGCAGGCAACCGGGCTGGTCTAGGTCCACCTGGGTGGCCCGGGTGGGCTGCAGCCGGTTGAGCCCCACCGCCTCGGGGGTGAAGAACCGGAACGCGTCGAAGTGGGTGCAGCGGATCGGGTGCTGCTCGACCACCGCGTCCGTGCCGGCCTGGCCCAGCCGCAGCGGCAGCGGGTGCCGGTGCTCCGGCTGGCGGTAGACCATGGCCCACTCGTGCAGCCCGAAGCAGCCGGAGAAGACCGGGCGGCTGGCCGTCGCGGTGAGCAGGCCGTGGATGTAGCGCACGCTCTCCGCGCGGGCGTGCAGGTACGCCGCCACGTCCAGGGTGACCACACCGTCGGGATAGGTCCGGTACCACTTCCAGGCGGCGTGCTCGGCGAGCCCGTCGGGTGCGGGCGACAGCCCCGCGCCGACGCCGGGATGCCAGCGGCGCAGGGTCGCGGGGCGGGTGCCGTAGTAGTCGTACAGGAAGTCCTCGATGGCGTGCTTCTCGCCGCGGGACTTGCGGGCGCGGTGGCCCGCCGTCATCGAGTCGGCCCGCTCGGCGTGGGCGCGGGCCAGCGGAATCCAGGTGACCGAGGGCAAGGTGGTGGTCAATGCGCGCTCCGTGGGCGCCGCGTCGCGCGGCGCGATGTCGTGCAGGGTCCCCTCGTGGAGGGTCCCGCCCTCCTGCGTCCCCATCGCACCAGCGTATCCAGCCTGTCGAGACCACACGATCACCGTCCGGTGCGACCCCGGACACGCAGCGGTCCCGGCGTAGATTCACTGCAGGCGTACCCGCTGATCAGATTGGGGTTCCTCCGTGCGCTTCGCTCGTTTTGTTCATGCCGGTGGGGTGTCGTTCGGCGTCGTGGAGGGTGAGGCGGGTGCCGGTCCCGCGGGTCTGACCGTCGCCGAGATCGACAGCCTGCCGTTCGAGGCGGTGCGTTTCACGGGCCAGCGGTGGGCGCTGTCGGACGTCCGGCTGCTGGCGCCGATCTTCTCCAGCAAGGTCATCGGGGTCGGCCGCAACTACGCCGAGCACGCCGCCGAACACGGGGTGGAGGTGCCCAAGGAACCGCTGATCTTCATCAAGCCGTCCACCTCGGTGATCGGCCCGAACGACGCGATCCGGCTGCCGCCGCAGTCGCAGCGGGTGGAGCACGAGGCCGAGCTGGCGGTGGTGATCGGGGCGACCGGCGCTCGCCGGGTGGACCGGGCCGGCGCCGAGAAGGCGATCTTCGGCTACACCTGCGGCAACGACGTCACCGCCCGCGACCTGCAGCGCAGCGACCCGCAGTGGACGCGGGCGAAGGGCTTCGACTCGTTCTGCCCGCTGGGCCCGTGGATCGTCACCGACCTGGACGTGAGCGATCTGGAGATCCGCTGCGAGGTCGGGCGCGACCCCGAGGCGATGGAGGTACGCCAGCTCGGCCGGACCAGGGACATGGTCTTCGACGTGCCGACCCTGGTGTCGTACGTGTCGCACGTCATGACGCTGCTGCCGGGCGACGTGATCCTGACCGGGACCCCGGCCGGGGTGAGCGAGATCGTCTCCGGCGACACCGTCGCGGTGCGGGTGCAGGGCATCGGCGAGCTGTCCAACCCGGTGGTCGCGCTGACGTAACCGGCCTCCGGCCTGCGGTGATTCGCGGGACGGGAACCGGATTTGGCGGGCATCATGGCCTCAGGTAGAGTTCTGACCCGGTGCGGCAAGCCGCACCAATGGGGTATGGGGTAATTGGCAGCCCGACTGATTCTGGTTCAGTTAGTCTAGGTTCGAGTCCTGGTACCCCAGCGCGACCGTCTCTCGCGAGGCCGGTGGTGCTGGACTTCTGATAGAGTTCGGCCCGCCGTTCCGAGCAGGAGCGGAAGCAAGTCCTGGCCCCGTCGTCTAGCGGCCTAGGACGCCGCCCTCTCAAGGCGGTAGCGAGGGTTCGAATCCCTTCGGGGCTACAAAGCGCGACGGCCCGCGCCACCAACGGTGGCGCGGGCCGCGTTCTTTTGTCCGGCCACGCGCTCTTTCCGCAGGTGGGCTGCCCAGACGGGCACGCGGCGCAGACTGACAGGGTGACCGGCACCACGCCCGCGCCGACCACGGCCTGCCGCGGCGACGTCGGATCCTTCGTCAGCCCGCACGCGGGCCTGGCCATGAGACGACGATGCGTCGCTCAGAGGCCGGACAGGCGCTGCCCGGCGCGGACCACCGCCATCGCGTGCCGCTCGCCGGGGCGGCGGCCCAGGCGCTCGATCGGGCCGCTGATGGAGATGCCCGCGATGACCCGGCCGGTGCGGTCCCGGATCGGGGCCGAGACGCTCGCCACCCCGGGCTCGCGTTCGGCGACGCTCTGCGCCCAGCCTCGGCGGCGCACCTCGGCGAGGGTACGGCCGGTGAACTTGCACCGGGGCAGCAGCGGCATGACCGCCTCGGGCGGCTCCCAGGCCAGCAAAATCTGCGCGGCCGACCCGGCGGTCATGGGCAGCACGGAGCCGACCGGCACGGTGTCGCGCAGGCCGCTGGCGCGTTCGGCGGCGGCCACGCAGATGCGTTCGTCGGCGCGGCGCAGGTACAGCTGGGCGCTTTCGCCGGTGGCGTCCCGGAGCGCGGCCAGCAACGGCTCGGCGGCGGTCAGCAGCACGTCGGGCGCGGCGTTGGCCAGTTCGCCGAGCCGGGGTCCGGGGCGCCACCGGCCCTGGGTGTCCCGGACCAGCATCCGGTGGATCTCCAACGCCTGCGCCAACCGGTGTGCGGTGGCCCTCGGCAGCTTGGTCCGGTCGACGAGTTCGGCCAGGCTGGCGCCGTCCACGCAGGCGGCCAGGATGACGACCGCCTTGTCGAGAACGCCGACACCGCTCATACTGTGTCCCACAAGCCGAAACTTACCTCCCAGAATTTAGGATGTCCAGATGGTGGGAGTCACTCAGCCGAGGACCCTGGCCGAGAAGGTCTGGGACGACCACGTCGTGCGCGCAGCCGAGGGTGAGCCCGATCTGCTCTACATCGACCTGCACCTGCTGCACGAGGTGACCAGCCCACAGGCCTTCGACGGCCTGCGGTTGGCCGGGCGCGCGGTCCGGCGCACCGACCTCACGCTCGCAACCGAAGACCACAACACCCCTACGGGCTACGCGGACCCGTCGTTCAACACCCGCCGCGGCGAACTGTTCACCATCGCCGACACGACGTCGCGGACCCAGATCGAGACGCTGCGCCGCAACTGCGCGGAGTTCGGCGTCGAGATCCGCCCGCTCGGCAACGCGGAACAGGGCATTGTGCACGTCATCGGCCCGCAGCTCGGTCTCACCCAGCCCGGCACGACGATCGTCTGCGGCGACTCGCACACCGCCACCCACGGCGCGTTCGGCGCGCTGGCGTTCGGCATCGGCACCAGCGAGGTCGAGCACGTGCTGGCCACCCAGACCCTGCCGCAGGCCAAACCGAAGACCATGGCCGTCACGGTCGTCGGCGACCTGCACCCCGGCGTCACCGCCAAGGACCTGATCCTGGCGCTGATCGCCCAGGTGGGCACCGGCGGCGGCAACGGCCACATCGTCGAGTACCGCGGCGAGGCCATCCGCAAGCTCTCCATGGAGGGCCGGATGACCGTCTGCAACATGTCGATCGAGTGGGGCGCCAAGGCCGGCATGATCGCGCCGGACGAGACCACGTTCGCGTACCTCAAGGGCCGGGCGCACGCGCCGCAGGGCGCCGACTGGGACGCCGCCGTCGAGTACTGGCGCACGCTGCCGTCCGACGAGGGGGCCGAGTACGACACCGAGGTGATCCTCGACGCGTCGGCGATCCACCCGTTCGTCACCTGGGGCACCAACCCCGGCCAGGGCACCGCGCTCGACGGCGTCGTCCCGGATCCCGAGGACTTCGTGGACGAGGTGGAGCGCAACGCCGCCCGCCGCGCCCTGGAGTACATGGACCTGCGGCCCGGCACCCCGCTCAAGGACGTCGAGGTCGACGTCGTCTTCGTCGGCTCCTGCACCAACGGCCGCATCGAGGACCTGCGGGCCGCGGCCGACGTGCTGCGCGGGCATCAGGTGCACCAGGGCGTACGGATGATGATCGTGCCCGGCTCGTACGCGGTCCGCGAGGCCGCCGAGCAGGAGGGGCTGGACAAGGTCTTCCTCGACGCCGGGGCCGAATGGCGCTTCGCCGGCTGCTCCATGTGCCTGGGCATGAACCCGGACACGCTCGACCCCGGCCAGCGGGCCGCCTCGACCTCCAACCGCAACTTCGAGGGCCGGCAGGGCAAGGGTGGCCGTACCCACCTGGTCTCGCCGCAGGTCGCCGCCGCCACCGCCGTGGTGGGCCGGCTGGCCGCCCCGTCCGACCTGTGACCCGAGGGAATCGATCATGGACAAGTTCACCACCCACACCGGTACGGTCCTCCCGTTGCGCCGTTCCGATGTGGACACGGATCAGATCATCCCAGCCGTCTACCTGAAGCGGGTGACCCGCACCGGCTTCGAGGACGGGCTGTTCGGTGCCTGGCGGGACGACCCGGCCTTCGTGCTCAACAACCCCGCCCACACCGGGGCCACCATCCTGGTCGCCGGCCCCAACTTCGGGACCGGCTCGTCCCGGCAGCACGCCGTCTGGGCGCTGCGCGACTGGGGTTTCAAGGTGGTCATCGCGCCCCGCTTCGGCGACATCTTCCGCGGCAACGCCCTCAAAGAGGGCCTGCTGCCGGTGCAGCTGGAGCTGAAGGCGGTCGAGGCCCTCTGGGACCTGGCCGAAAGCGAGCCCGCCAAGCAGATCACGGTCGACCTCGGCGCCCGTCAGGTGCACGTGGACGACGCCGCCTGGTCCTTCCCGATCGACGATTTCAGCCGGTGGCGGCTCATGGAGGGCCTCGACGACATCGGACTGACCCTGCGCCACTCGGACACGATTTCGGCGTTCGAGAAGGCCCGCCCGGCTTTCAAGCCGGTCGTCGCCTGAGCCCCATTCCCTAGGCCCAGCCGTCCTTTTCGCCCCCACCGGCTCCCCGGTGGGGGCGAAATCGTTGCGACACAAGGCGTTTTTTCATGCAGATGTTTGTGTCTGCTGGTCAAAGGGCATAGCGTGCGCGCAGAATGGCTCGCATCGGGCCAGTTCTCATGTTCGGGAGGGGAAACCGTGAACAAGGCCGAGCTCATCGAGGCGCTCGCCGCCCGACTGGGGGACCGGAAGTCGGCGACGGCGGCGCTGGATGCGGTCATCAGCGAGGTACAGAATGCCGTCACCAAGGGCGACCGAGTAGCCATTACCGGGTTCGGCGTCTTCGAAAAACGGGTCCGTAATGCCCGTACCGCGCGCAATCCGCGCACCGGCGAACCGGTCAAGGTGAAGAAGACGTCCGTGCCGGCCTTCAAGCCGGGCACCGGTTTCCGCGACATGGTCGCCAGCGGCAAGGTGGCCAAGGCCGCCGCTGCCGCCAAGAAGACCGCCGCGAAGGCCGCCCCGGCCAAGGCCACCGCCACCAAGTCGACCGCGAAGTCCGCGGCGGCCAAGAAGACCACGGCCAAGGCCACCACGGCCCGCAAGACCGCCGCCAGCAAGACGGCACCGGCCAAGACCGCCAGGACCGCGGCCAAGAAGACCACCACGGCCCGCAAGACCGCTGCCAGCAAGACGGCACCGGCCAAGACGGCGCGGACCGCGGCGGCCAAGAAGACCACGGCCAAGGCCACCACCGCCCGCAAGACCGCCGCCACCAGGGCGCCGGCCAAGGCGACCAAGACCGCGGCGGCCAAGAAGACCACCGCGAAGAAGACCGCCTCCGCGACGGCACGCACCACGTCCGCCGCGAAGGCCACCACGGCCCGCACCCGCAAGGCCTGAGCGGCGGCGGGTCCGCCCGCCGCCCACCGAAAGGCGTCCACCCGTACGGTGGACGCCTTTCGCGTGTTCGCGCGGCGCCCACATCGCGGCACCTACCGTCCGGGCATGAAGCGCAGACCGTCGCGGCCGCGCGGGCTGGTGAGCCGTTCGGCGCTGGCCGCGGGCATCTTCGCCGCCGCCGTCGTGCCCGGCTGGACCCTCGGCAGCCTGACCGAGGGCTGGACCGGCTGGGGCGTGCTGGACTGGCTGATCACCTGCGGCTGGTCCGCCGTCGCGGTGTACGCCCTCGCCCCGTACACGTCGTACCGCCGGCGCGACGCGGTGATCGCGATCGTGCCGCTGCTCGGGTGGTATCTCGCCAGCGTGCTCTCGTGGCGGGCGGCGCTGCTGCCGTACCGGGACTGGGAACCGCGTGCCGACGAGCTGTGGCGGGCCCGCTGGCTCACCGGTGACCTGGTCGGCTACTGGCGGGCCGACTCGCAGCCCGCGGTGCGCCGGCGCGTGGGTGGCCGTACCGGACTCAGAGCCGCGTCAGACCGATCAGGCGCTCGCCCGACCACGTGAGCACCCAGCCGCCGCCCTTGGGCGTCTTGTAGGGCACCGGATCGTCCGCGTTGTCCAGCAGGGCCAGCAGCGGCGCGATCAGCTTGCCCTGGGTGCACACCACGGCCGTCGCGTCCATCCGCACCAGCGCCAGGCGGGCCGCGGCGGCCTTCGCCCGCTGCGGCGCCTCGTCCGGCTCCGGCGGCTCGGCCATCGTCGCGTCCTGCTCCAGCGGCAGGCCCAGCCGGTCCGCCAGCGGCTGCACCGTCTGCACGCAGCGCACCGGCGGCGCCGTGACCAGGCGGCGCGGCTCGAGCAGCGCCAGCACCTCCGCCAACGTCGCGGCCTGGCGCAACCCCTCCGGATCCAGTGGCCGCAACGCGTCCGGGCCCGCCCATGCGGCCCGCTGCCCGGCCCGCCCGTGGCGGATCAGCGCCACCACCGAAGTCACCGGCGGCAGGTCCATGGCGTGCTCCACCAGCCGCGCGTCGACGCCGTAGGTCAGGCGCCGCATCGCGGCCCGCGGCGTCAGCCAGTCGACCCCGTCCACCTCGGCCGGATCCGCGGGCTGCCCGGCGGGCCCGTCGGCCGCGCGCATCAGCCAGAAGTCCACGGTCTTCGGTACGCCGTCCGGCAGGACGTACGACACCTCGGGCAGGCGCAGCTGTGGCCGGCCGCGCACCCCGGTCTCCTCGAACACCTCCCGTACGGCGGCGACCAGGGAGTGCTCCCCGGTGTGCAACTTGCCC
Source organism: Krasilnikovia cinnamomea (assembly GCF_004217545.1). Classification (NCBI taxonomy): domain Bacteria; kingdom Bacillati; phylum Actinomycetota; class Actinomycetes; order Micromonosporales; family Micromonosporaceae; genus Krasilnikovia; species Krasilnikovia cinnamomea. The sequence goes on along the minus strand of NZ_SHKY01000001.1, from coordinate 1,755,905 downwards.
TTCGGCAGGCTCCAGTCGTCGTGTGCCGGGCGGTGCACCACGCAGATCCGCGTCTCGTCACCCGCCCGCCGCCACAGGATCCCGCCGGCGGCCCGGACCGGCGGGGACACTCAGCCGGCCTTCCCGGTGACCCGCCGCAGCAGCGCCTCCTGCAGGTGGATGTGCGGTTCGGCGGGGGTCGAGGCCCGCCGGTGCCAGTTGCCGTCGCCGGTGAGCTCCCAGCACTCGCTGTCGTCGCTCATCGCCATCTCCAGCACGTTGCGCAGGTCCTGCTGGGCCGACGGCAGGGTCACCCGGACCAGCGCCTCGACCCGGCGGTCCAGGTTGCGGTGCATCAGGTCGGCCGAGCCGATCCAGTACTCCGCGTCGTCGCCCGCGCCGAACCGGAACACCCGCGAGTGCTCCAGGAAGCGCCCGACGATCGAGCGCACCCGGATGTTGTCCGACAGCCCCGCGATCCCCGGGCGCAGCGCGCACATGCCCCGGATCACCAGATCGATCCGTACGCCCGCCTGGGACGCGCGGTACAGCGCGTCGACGGTCTCCTCGTCCACGAGCGAGTTCACCTTGAACTGCACCAGGGCGTCGCCGCCCGCGCGGGCGATCCGCGCCTGTTCCTCGATCCGCTCGATCAGGCCCGCCCGCACGCTGTGCGGGGCGACGAGCAGCCGCCGGTACGTCGTCTGGCGGCTGTAGCCGGTGAGCACGTTGAACAGATCTGTGACGTCCGCGCCGACCTCCGGATCGGCCGTGAGCATGCCGAAATCCTCGTACAGTCGGGCGGTCTTGGGGTGGTAGTTGCCCGTGCCGATGTGGCAGTAGCGGCGCAACTGGTTGCCCTCCTGGCGCACCACCAGCGAGGTCTTGCAGTGCGTCTTGAGCCCGACCAGGCCGTAGACGACGTGGCAGCCGGCCTTCTCCAGCGTGCGCGCCCAGCCGATGTTCGCGACCTCGTCGAAGCGGGCCTTCACCTCGACCAGCACCACCACCTGCTTGCCCGCCTCGGCCGCGTCGACCAGCGCGTCGACGATCGGGGAGTCGCCGCTGGTGCGGTACAGCGTCTGCTTGATGGCCAGCACGTGCGGGTCGGCGGCGGCCTGCTCGATGAAGCGCTGCACGCTGGTCGAGAACGAGTGGTACGGGTGGTGCACCAGGATGTCGCACTCGCGCAGCCGGTTGAAGACGCTGCGCGGCACCTCGCCGTCGGCCAGCTGCGGGTGGGTCGCCGGGACGAACGAGCGGTCCTTGAGGTCGTCGCGGTCGCACTCGTTGAACACCTGCCACAGCGCGGACAGGTCGAGCAGGCCCGGCACCCGCAGCACGTCCTCGCTCTCCATCTCCAGCTCGCGGGTCAGCAGGTCGAGCACGTGGTCGCTGATGGACGCGGCCACCTCCAGCCGTACCGGCGGGCCGAAGCGGCGCTGCGCCAGCTCGCGTTCCAGCGCCTGCAGCAGGTCCTCGTCGCGGTCCTCGTCGACCTCGAGCTCGGCGTTGCGGGTGACCCGGAACAGGTGCCACTCCAGGATCTGCATGCCGGGGAAGAGCTGGTCGAGGTGGACCGCGATGAGCTCCTCGACCGGCAGGAACCGTACGCCCCGGCTGTCGTTCTGGACCGTGACGAAGCGCGCCACGTTGTTGGGCACCTTGACCCGGGCGAACAGCTCCGAGCTGGCGTCGGCCGGGTCGCGCAGCGCCACGGCCAGATTCAGCGACCGGCTGGAGATGTACGGGAACGGGTGCGCCGGGTCCACCGCCAGCGGGGTGAGGACCGGGAACACCTGCTCCCGGAAGAACGTGTGCAGCCGCTCGCGCTCGGGCGCGTCCAGTTCCTCCCAGCCGACCAGCTCGATGCCCTCGGCGGACAGCTTCGGACGGACCTCCTCGCCGAAACAGGCGGCGTGGCGGGTCACCAGGTCGGCGGCCCGTTCGTTGATCATCTCCAGCTGGAAGCGGAGCGAGACCCGGTCGCCGCCGCGCTTGGGCAGACCCGCCTTGAGGCGGCGTTTCAGGCCGGCCACCCGGACCATGTAGAACTCGTCCAGGTTGCTGGCGAAGATGGCGAGGAACTTGGCGCGTTCCAGCAGCGGGGTGCCGGGGTCCTCGGCCAGCGCCAGGACGCGGGCGTTGAAGTCGAGCCAGGACAGCTCGCGGTTGAGGAAACGATCCTCCGGCAGTGGGTCCTCGGTGACCTCGTCCGGTGCGGTCGGCGGGGCGGCGGTCATGACGAGCTCCGTCGGTGGGGTGGCGGATGTGGTGGGTTGGGCCGGTGCGGCGGGCTCCCCGGCACGAGGACCGGGCGGTGTGGCGGCCGAGCGCTGGGGCGGAGCGGTGGGGACTTCCCCGGTCGCCGGGCGGGGCAGGAAGCGCCCGTCGGGCCCGCGTTGCCGGGAGCCGTCAGCCCCGCCCTGCCGCGATCCGGAAGCGGTCGCCCGGGCCGATCCGGGCACGATCGTGTTAGGGCCGACGGGCGGGGTGCTCATTGCTCCATCATTGCCCGATCGTGGTTAACGGGGAATGAACACCGGCATGTCGACTCAGTCGATTCCCGGTAGCTGGACACCCGTCACGCCACCCGAGGCATCCCGCCGCACCGACAGCCGCTGGCCGAGGCGCAGCAGGCGCAAACCGGAGCGCGCGAACGCCTCCGCTCCGAACGCCAGTTCCGTGCCGTCGTCGAGCAGCAGCGTGCCCGTGTGCGTCTGCGGATCGAACGTCGCAACCGTGCCCTGCATACCCCGTACGCTACCGGGCCGGGGCGCCCGAACCGGCGCAGTCCTCGGTCTGCCCCAGCGAACGCAGCAGCCCGCAGGTGAACGCCCCCGCGCCCAACGCCAGCACCGCCCGCAGATCCGCCGGGGTGTCGACGTCCTGACGCAGCCCCGGCCACTCGCCCGCCAGCGGGCGCGCCCCCGAGGCCGCGTGTTCGCCCGCCGAGCCGGGGCCGAAGCGCGGCCCGAGCGGCACCCCGACCGGCGCGGCCAGCAGTACCGTGCCGGTGCCCGCCGCGTCCGCGACGAACGCCCGCCCGTCGGCCCGCGCGGGCGGCGGTGGCGCCGTCGTGGCGGCGGACAGCGCCGCCGCCAGTTCCTCCGGGCGCAGCGCGGGAAGATCGCCCGCCAGCACCACCCGGGGATGCGACAGGCCCGCGACGGTGTCCGCGCCGTGGCGCAGGGCGGCGTTCAGGCCCGCCGCGGGGTGGTCGGGCACCGGGCGGGCACCCAGCTCGGCGACCGCGCCGGCCGCGTCCGGGTCGTCCGTCACCACCAGCAGCTCCGCCACGGCCGCGGTGTCGAGCACCGCGGCCACGGTGTCGCGCAGCATCGCCAGCGCGAGTTCCGCGTGGCGTGCCGGGGCCACGGCGCCCCGCAGCCGGCTCTTCGCCGTACCCAGCCGCTTCACGGGGATCACCGCCACCCAGCCCGTTCCTGCCACGGTCCCATCCTGCCAGCGACGCGGCGGCGTACCCCTGCCTGGCTCCGGCGCCGGGGAACAGGCATGATTTCGTCGCAGGGGTGTGGGCGGCGGGGGTGCGCCGCGGGAGCAGGGAGACGCAGTGGCGCAGCGCAAGCTCGGGTTCTGGCAGTGGGTCGCCGTGGGGCTGGCCCTGCCGACGATGAAGGTCTGGACGAAGCACACCTGGACCGGCCTGGACAACCTGCCCGCGACCGGCGGCGCGATCATCGTGTCGAACCACCTCTCCCACTTCGACCCGCTGGTGCTCGCCCACTTCATCTTCGGCGCCGGCCGCTGGCCGCAGTTCCTCGGCAAGGCCAGCATCTGGAAGGTTCCCGGCGTCGGTTTCCTGCTGAACAAGGTCGAGCAGATCCCGGTCGAGCGCGGCAGCGTGGAGGCCGTCCGGTCGCTCGACACGCTCGTCGCGGCGATCCGCGCCGGCGGCATCGTGGTCATCTACCCCGAGGGCACCACCACCCGCGAACCGGACCTGTGGCCGATGCGCGGCAAGACCGGGGCCGCGCGGCTGGCGCTGCTCACGGGCGCGCCGGTCATCCCCGTGGCGCTCGACGGCGCGCAGCGGGTGTTCGACCCGCGCACCAAGAGGTTCTCGGTGCGCCCGCGCATCCCGGTCCGGGTCGCCGCGGGCAAACCGGTCGACCTGAGTCGCTGGCAGGGCGAGGCGGCGAGCCGTACGGTGCTGGAGCAGATGACCGAGGCCATCATGCTGACCATCCGCGACCTGCTGGGCGAGCTGCGCGGCGCCCCACCGCCGCCGCTGTACCAGCCGGGCGGACGGCGCACCGCGGTCACGGACACCCCTGACGGAGGTACGGAATGAAGGCCACGGTCCTGGGCTCCGGTGCGTGGGGTACGGCGTTCGCGAAGGTACTCGCCGAGGCGGGCGCGGACGTGACGATCTGGGCGCGGCGCGAAGCGGTGGCCCAGGCCATCCGCGAGCGGGGCGTCAACGAGGGCTCGCTGCCCGGGGTCAAGCTGCCCGACCGGGTCACCGCCACCCACGACCTGCCGGCGGCGGTGGCGGGGGCGGGCATGGTGTTCATCGCGGTGCCCTCGCAGACCCTGCGCGCGAACCTGGCCGACTGGGCACCGCACATCCCGGGCGACGCCACCCTCATCTCGCTGATGAAGGGCATCGAGCTGGGCACCACCAAGCGGATGAGCCAGGTGATCGTGGAGACCGCCCAGGTGGACCCGGGCCGCGTCGCGGTCGTCTCCGGGCCCAACCTGGCCCCCGAGATCGCCGGTGAACAGCCCGCCGCCACGGTCGTCGCGTGCACCGACGAGGGCCGGGCCAAGCAGGTCCAGCAGGCCATCGCGCTGCCGTACCTGCGGCCGTACACCAGCGACGACGTCATCGGGTGCGAGCTGGGCGGCGCGGTGAAGAACGTGATCGCGCTGGCGTACGGCATGGCCACCGCGATGGGGCTGGGCGACAACACCCGGGCGTCGCTGATCACCCGGGGGCTGGCCGAGACGGCCCGGCTGGGCGTCGCGCTCGGCGCGGACCCGCTGACCTTCGCCGGGCTGGCCGGGCTGGGCGACCTGGTGGCCACCTGCTCGTCGCCGCTGTCGCGCAACCGGACCTTCGGCGAGCACCTGGGGCGCGGCGAGTCGCTGGAGGCGGCGCAGGCCTCCACCAAGCAGACCGCCGAGGGCGTCAAGAGCTGCCTGGCCGTGCGGGACCTGGCCCGCGCCCACGGCGTCGAGATGCCGATCACCGAGCAGGTGGAGCGCGTCTGCCACGAGGGCGTGGACCCGCGGGTCGCGGTGAAGCTGCTGATGGGCCGGGAGATGAAACCCGAATGACGTACGGCGACGGCACCCGCGCCGTGCACGCCGGGTTGCCGGCGCCGGAGCCGGGGCAGCCGTTCCTGCCGGGGCCGGTGTTCGCCGCGCCGTACCACCTGGATCCGGAGACCGGGCCGGGCCGCGACGGGTACGGGCGTCCCGACAACCCGACCCGGCGCGCCCTGGAGGCGGCCATCGGGGAACTGGAGGGCGGACCGGCGCTGGCGTTCGCCAGCGGGCAGGCCGCCATCACGGGGCTGCTGCTGGCCACCCTGCGGGCGGGCGACACGGTCGCGTTGCCGTCGGACGGGTACTTCACGGTGCGCGCGTTCGCCGAGGGTGCCCTGCGGGACCTGGGGGTCCGTACCGTCCTGGTGCCCACGGCCGGGCCGTACCCGGCGTTCGACGGGGTCCGGCTGGTGCTGCTGGAGACGCCCGCGAATCCCGGTCTGGACGTGTGTGACATCCGGGCGGTGGCCGCCGCCGCGCACGCGTCGGGCGCGCTGGTCGCCGTGGACAACACCACCGCCACGCCGCTGGGCCAGCGCCCGCTGGAGCTCGGCGCCGACGTGGTCGTCGCCTCCGGCACGAAGGCGCTGACCGGGCACTCCGACGTGCTGCTCGGCTACGTCGCCACCGGGGACGAGGACCTGCTGGCCCGGATGACCACGTGGCGGGCGCAGACCGGCGGCATCCCGGGCGCGTTCGACGCCTGGCTGGCCCACCGGTCGCTGGCGACCCTGGACCTGCGGCTGGCCCGGCAGAGCGCGAACGCGGACGCCGTGGCCCGGCTGCTGGCGGACCGTACGGACGTCACCGGGCTGCGCTGGCCGGGGCTGCCGGGCGATCCTTCGTACGCGCTGGCCCGGGCGCAGATGCGGCGGATCCCCGGGGTGGTCTCGTTCGACCTGGGCGGCGCGGAACGGGTGGCCCGGTTCCTGGCCGCGTCGCGGCTGGTGTTCGCGGCGACGTCGTTCGGCGGGGTGCACACCTCGGCGGACCGGCGCGCCCAGTGGGGCGACGACACCGCCCCCGGCTTCGTGCGCCTGTCCTGCGGCATCGAGGACACGGCCGACCTGCTCGCCGACCTGACCGACGCCCTCGACGCCGCCTGAGGCGTACACCGCTACGGTGAGCGCATGACGGCGCAGGGGGAGCAGGCGGCCCCGCAGTGGGGAAGTTTCACCGGAGACCAGGTCGCGGCACTGACCCGGGGCACGAGCTTCCTCGCGGAGCCCAGGGAGCGGGACTGTCCCGCGTGCGGTCGGCGCGCTGTGCGCGCGTACCTGAATGCTCCGCCGCAGGCGCGGCGGCCCACCCTGGTGAGCTACGTGTGGTGCTCGGCCTGCCACCGGTTCGTCGGCACCCGCGCCGCGCATCCCGCCGGGATCGTCGTCTCCGACCCGCTGGCCGTGCTCTCCGCCGAGCAGCGGCGCGAGCTGGAGGGCAGCCTGGTCGGCTTCCTCACCCACCTTGACCGGCTCTGGGACTCCGGCGTCCTCCCGCAGACCTTCACCGCCGCCGTCTGAGCTCCCGCAAAATCGGTTACGCGACGTGTTGGTCTGATTGACGGTGCGTCCTATTCGTCGTGTTCCTGCTGGCGGGATCGGAGAAATGGCCTACGCAGAGTAGGGTCTGCTCCGGCATGCCGAGGTGAGCAGGCAGCCGGCCGTGGCGACGCGGCGCCCGACAGCCCCGGATGAGGAGCCCTTCAGTGTCGACCCCTCGCAAGACCCGTGTGGCGCTCGTGTTCGGCGGGCGCAGCACCGAGCACGGCATCTCCTGCGTCAGCGCCGGCAGCATCCTGTCCGCCCTCTCCCCGGACGAGTACGAGGTCGTGCCGGTCGGCATCACCCGCGCGGGCCGCTGGGTGCTGGCCAGCGCCGACCCGGCTCCACTGGCCATCGCGAACCGGCGGCTGCCCGAGATCACCGCGGCGGCGGGCTCGGCGGTGGTGCTGCCCACCGACCCCACCGCCAACGGCCTGCTGGTGCTCGACCCGACCGCCGGGGCCACCGCGCTCGCGGACGTGGACGTCGTCTTCCCGGTGCTGCACGGCGCGTACGGCGAGGACGGCACCATCCAGGGCCTGCTGGAGATGGCCGGCATCCCGTATGTGGGTGCCAACGTGTTCGCCTCCGCCGCCGCCATGGACAAGGAGTTCACCAAGAAGCTCGCGGCGGCCGAGGGCATTCCGGTCGGCCCGTACGCGGTGCTGCGCGCCGGTGCCTCGCTGTCCCAGGCGGACAAGGAGCGCCTCGGCCTGCCCGTCTTCGTCAAGCCGTCCCGGGCCGGTTCGTCGCACGGCATCACCAAGGTCAGCGACTGGGCCGAGTTGGACGCGGCGGTCGCGACGGCCCGGCAGATCGACCCCAAGGTGCTCATCGAGGCGGCCGTCGTGGGGCGCGAGATCGAGTGCGGGGTGCTGGAGGGGGAGGCCGGCGGCGCGCCCGAGGCGTCGCTGCTGGCCGAGATCCACGTCAGCGACCACGAGTTCTACGACTTCGAGGCGAAGTACCTCGACGGGTCCTCCTCGTACGACATCCCCGCCGACCTGCCGCTCGAGGTGAGCCGGAAGGTGCAGGAGTACGCCTGCCGCACCTTCACCGCCCTGGACTGCGCCGGGCTGGGCCGGGTCGACTTCTTCGTCACGGCCGACCACCAGATCTACCTCAACGAGATCAACACGATGCCGGGGTTCACCCCGACCTCGATGTTCCCGCTGATGTGGGCGGCCACCGGCCTGGAGTACCCGAAGCTGGTGGACCGGCTGATCCGCACCGCCCTGCGGCGCGGCACCGGCCTGCACTGACCGTGCGTCGGGCGGGGTCGGTCCGCCCGTGGGCGGCGTCCGGCTAGCGGCAGCCCGAGGGCACGCCCGTGGTCCGCTTGCGGCTCGCGGCGGCGACGGCGTCGGAGAACTCGTTGGCCCACTGGGCGGCCTGCGCATACCCCGTCGGCACCGTGACCCGGACCGGCACCTCCCGGTCCAGGGTCGTGAAGACCGGCCCGGCCGGGTCCTGGCGCGCGTACCAGCAGACCTCGTTCATGTTCAGCAGTTCGGCGTCGAGCGGCACGCAACCGGCGCCCCCGTCCAGCGTGGCGCACATCGCGGGCTGCGCGACCCCGCAGGCCAGGGTGATCGGCGGCTCGCCCCAGGCGGCGTTCTGCCGCGGCCCCGCGGTCACCTGCCGGGCGGGCAGGTCGCGCAGCGTCCCGGGCAGCGCCGAGGTGACCGCCTGGCACACCTGCGCGGCCCGCGCGGACAGCGCGGGCGCGGCCATCGGCACCGGGGTGTCCGGCACGGCGGCCCGCGCGCTCGGCGCGGCCGTGGTGGGTGCGGCCGCCGGCTGGGCGGGACGCAGGACCTGCGTGAAGGCCAGGAACCCCACGAGTACGGCGACCGGCACCGCGACCACCGTGGCCCACAGGGCCGCGCGGCGTGTCGTCCGGTCGGGCACTGGCGTTTCTTCGCGGGTTTCCAGGTCGAGCATGCTCAGAGATTTACCACGGAGCAGGTCAGGGTCCGGGTGATGCCCGGTACGTACTGGACCTTGCTCACAATGAGCTGCCCCAGCTCGTCGACGTTGTGCGCCTCGGACAGCACCACCACGTCGTAAGGGCCGGTGACCGCGTCGACCCGGACCACTCCGGGGATTTTGTCGATCGCTGCGGCCACGTCACGGGCCTTTCCGACCTCCGTCTGGATGAGGATGTATGCCTGGACCACGATCCGACTCCTCTCCGCCGCTGGCGACCCGAACGTGAAACTACAGCACGGAGCGGCCGGAAAGCGGAATGCCACCGTAAGGAAGGGGAATGGCGACGTGAGCATCGCGGAGGCGGGGGAGTTCGGGCTCATCGCCCGGATCGTCGCGCGGCTCGATTTCGGTACGGCGAGCCTGCTCGGCCCGGGCGACGACGCCGCGGTGGTGGCCGCGTCGGACGGCCGCGTCGTGGCGAGCACCGACGTGCTCGTGGAGGGCCGGCACTTCCGGCGGGACTGGTCGAGCGCCACCGACGTCGGTCATCGGGCCGCCGCCGCGAACCTGGCCGACATCGCCGCCATGGGAGCCAGCCCCACGGCGCTGCTGGTGGGGCTGTGCGTGCCCGTCGACCTGGACATCTCGTGGGCCGAGGACCTGGCCGCCGGGCTGTCCGCCGAGGCCGCCAAGGTCGGCGCCGGGGTGGTGGGCGGGGACATGTCCGCCAGCCCCACCCTGACGGTCGCGGTCACCGCGCTCGGCGACCTGGGCGGGCGCGCCCCGGTGCTGCGCAGCGGGGCCCAGCCGGGGGACGTGGTCGCGCTCGCGGGGCGGACCGGCTACGCGGCGGGCGGGTACACCGTGCTGTCGCGCGGCTTCCGGACCCCGAAACTGCTGGTCGAGGCGTACCGGCGGCCCGAGGTCCCGTACGAGGCGGGCGCGGCCGCGGCGACGTTGGGGGCCACGTCGATGATCGACGTCTCGGACGGGCTGCTGCAGGACCTGGGCCACGTGGCCGCGGCCAGCGTCGTCGGCATCGACCTGCACACCGAGGCGTTCGAGATCCCGGGTGCGATGCGGGACGCGGCGATCGCGCTGGGCGTGGACCCGTTCCAGTGGGTGCTGGGCGGCGGCGACGACCACGCGCTGGCCGCGACGTTCCCGCCGGGGGTGACGCTGCCCGCGCAGTGGCGGGTGATCGGCGGCGTGCACGAGGGCACCGGCGTGACCGTGGACCGCAAGCCGTGGCAGGGCGGCACCGGGTGGGACCACTTCCGCTGACGGCTAGGGTGGTCCCCCGTGAGTGAGATCGATATCCGGCCGGCCCGGTTTACCTCGCCCGAGGTGCAGTTGCTGGTCGCGGACGCGCTGGGCGACCTCTCCCAGCGGTACGGCGGGACCGGCGACGACACCCCGATCGCCCTCGACGACTTCGAGGCGCCCTCGGGGGCGTTCTTCGGGGCGTACCTGGGGGAGGCGCTGGTGGGGTGCGCGGGTTGGCGTGCGCACGGCGAGGACGCGGAACTCAAGCGCATGTACACGTCCCCGTCGGTGCGGGGGCGCGGGGTGGCCCGGCGGCTGCTGGCGGCGGTGGAGGAGTCGGCGCGGGCCGAGGGGCGCAAGCGGATGATCCTGGAGACCGGGGACCGCCAGCCGGAGGCGATCGCGCTGTACACGTCCTCCGGGTACGAGCGGATCGAGGACTTCGGCTACTACAAGGGCCAGGACGGGGTGCTGTCGTACGCCCGTACGTTGTAGGCCGGGACAACGCGGCCGGGACAACGCAGATAGCCGCCGGGTCGGTGACCCGGCGGCTACGGCAGAACGGCGGTCTTGGTGGTGGCCCGCGTCAGGCGCGGACGACCTTGCCGGCCTTGATGCAGGACGTGCAGACCTTCAGCTTCTTGGTCGTGCCGCCACCGGCCGGGGTGCGCACCGACTGGATGTTGGGGTTCCAGCGGCGGTTGGTCCGCCGGTGCGAGTGGGACACGTTGTGGCCGAAGCCCGGTCCCTTGCCACAGACGTCGCACACGCTAGCCACGGGATACTCCTGGGATTGATTCGCTGAGCCGTCGGAGGTGCCCAGCGCTCAGCGCGCGGGCAACCTGGCCAGGTTACCCGATGGTCGCGCCGGGCAGCCAATCGCCCCCGGTGCGGGCGCGACCCGACCGCCTGACTCGGTGATTTGTCGGTGTGGGTGAGTACGATTTTCGCGTGCTGGACACCCTCGACGACGCCGCGGTCCGACGCTGGTGCGGCGGCGGGTTGGCCGCCCTGCGCGCACACCAGCACGAGATCGACGAGCTGAACGTCTACCCGGTGCCCGACGGTGACACCGGCACCAACCTGGTGCTCACTCTGACCTCCGCGCAGCAGGCGCTGGAGGAGCCCGAGCCGGACGGGCGGGCCGCGGTCGGCGACACGATGCGCCGGATGGCGCGGGGCGCGCTGCTGGGCGCCCGGGGCAACTCCGGGGTGATCGTCTCCCAGATCCTGCGCGGCATGGCCGACACGTTCGCCACCGTGGTCGCGGTGCGCGGCGCCGAGCTGGCCCGCGCCCTGCGCACCGCGACCGACGCGGCGTACGCGGCGGTGGCCCGTCCCGTGGAGGGCACGGTCCTGTCCGTCGTGGCGGCGGCGGCCGACGGTGCGGGCCGGATCGCCTCGGACGATCTGGTGGCGACCGCGCGGGCGGCGGCCCGGGCGGCGGCCGAAGCCCTGGCCCGGACCCCGCAGCAGCTGCCCGTGCTGGCCCGCGCGGGGGTGGTCGACGCGGGCGGCCGGGGCCTGGTGCTGCTGCTGGAGGCCCTGGTCGACGCCCTCGACGGCCTCGCGGTGCCCGCCGAGGGCCACGGGTCGCCGGGCGACGGCTCACCGGCCAACGGCTCACCGCCAGCCGGGCTCGACGGCGGTGTCGCGCACGAGGGCGGGTCCGCGTTCGGGTATGAGGTGCAGTATCTGCTGGACGCCGAGCCCGCCGCCGTGGCGCGGCTGCGCGCCACCCTGGGCGAGCTGGGCGACTCGCTGGTGGTGGTCGGCACCGGGGACGGCAGCCCGCCCACCTGGAACGTGCACGTCCACGTCGACGACATCGGCGCGGCGATCGAGGCGGGGGTCGTCGCCGGGCGCCCGCACCGGATCACGGTCACCGCGCTGGAGGAGCGGGTGCCCGTGCCCGAGGCGCTGCCGCCCGCCGTGCCCGACCCGGAGGCGCGCGGGGCCGTCGTGGTGGCCGCGGGCCACGGCCTGACCGCGCTGCTGGCCGCCGAGGGGGCGATCGTGGTGGGCCGCAACCCGTCCACGGCCGAGATGCTGGCGGCGATCGATCAGACCGGCGCGCCGCGGGTGGTCCTGCTCCCCAACGACGCCAACACCCAGGCGGTCGCGGACGCGGCGGCCCGGGAGGCCGCCACCACCGGGGTCCGGGTCAGCGTGGTGCCCACCCGTTCACCGGTGCAGGCCCTGGCCGCGCTGGCGGTGCGCGACCCGCAGCGGCGCTTCGCCGACGACGTGATCGCGATGGCCGAGGCCGCCGGCGCCTGCCGGTACGGCGAGGTGTGCACCGCGGGCCGGGAGGCGTTCACCGTGGCCGGACGCTGCCGCCCGGGTGACCTGCTGGGCCTGGTCGACGGCGAGGTGCACATCATCGGCGACGACCTGGAGACCGTGTCCAAACAGCTGATCGACCGGATGCTCGGCGGCGGCGGCGAGATGGTCACGCTGGTGCTGGGCGCCGACGCCCCGGCCGATCTGGATCCGACGTTGCGCTCGCACGTGGGCCACACCTGGCCCTTCGTCGAGGTGCATCTCTACACGGGTGGGCAGCCGCGCTACCACCTGCTGGTGGGAGTGGAATGACCGACACCGGCACCGCGGTCACGACCGACAGCCCGCTGCGGGCCGTGGTGGGTGAGAAGACCGCGAAGGCGCTGGCCGCACACCTCGACCTGCACACCGCCGGCGACCTCATCTACCACTTCCCGCGCCGCTACGACGAGCGGGGCGAGCACACCGACATCAGGACCCTGGCGGTGGGCGAGGAGGTCACTGTGCTGGCCCAGGTGCAGAGCACGACGGTACGACCGATGCGCGCCCGCAAGGGCACCATGCTTGAGGTCACCATCGGGGACGGGTCCGGCGCGAGCCTGACCTGCACCTTCTTCAACCAGGCGTGGCGGGAGCGGGATCTGCGCCGGGGACGGTGGGGGTTGTTCGCGGGCAAGGTGACCGAGTTCCGCGGCAAACGTCAGCTCAACGGGCCCGCCTATCAACTGTTGCGGGCCGACGCCTCGCAGGACGAGGCCGCCGAGGAGATCGAGGAGTTCGCGGGCGCGCTCATCCCGGTGTATCCGGCGGCGGCCGCCGTACCGACCTGGGTCATCGCCCGGTGCGTGCGCACGCTGCTGGACATGCTGCGGCCACCGGACGACCCGCTGCCCGCCTCGGTACGCGCCAACCGTGGCCTGGTCGGGCTCGGCACGGCGCTGCGGGAGATCCACCGGCCCAGCTCCAAGGAGGAGCTGTACCGGGCGCGGCACCGGCTGAAGTGGGACGAGGCGTTCGCCGTACAGCTGACGCTCGCGCAGCGGCGGGCCCGCGCGGCCGGATTCCCGGCAGTGGCCCGGCCCCGCACGGAGGCCGGGTTGCTGGCCGCGTTCGACTCAGCCCTGCCGTACGAGCTGACGGACGGGCAGCGCCGGGTCGGTGAGGAGATCGCCGCCGACCTGGGCGGGTCGCATCCGATGCACCGGCTGCTGCAGGGCGAGGTCGGCTCCGGCAAGACCCTGGTCGCGGTGCGGGCGATGCTGCAGGTGGTGGACGCGGGCGGGCAGGCGGCACTGTTGGCCCCGACCGAGGTGCTGGCCACCCAGCATCATCGCGGCATCGCGGCGCAGCTCGGCGCGCTCGGCCGCGCCGGTGAACTGGACGGCGACCCGGGCGGCACCCGGCTGGCCCTGGTCACCGGCTCGCTCGGCGCCGCCGCCCGCCGCGCCGCGCTGGCCGAGGTCGCCGACGGCCGCGCCGGCATCGTGGTCGGCACCCACGCGCTGCTGTACGAGGGGGTCGACTTCCACGACCTCGGCCTGGTGGTGGTGGACGAGCAGCACCGCTTCGGCGTGGAGCAGCGCGACGCCCTGCGGGCCAAGGCCGCCCAGCCGCCGCACGTGCTGGTGATGACCGCGACGCCGATCCCGCGCACGGTCGCCATGACCGTGTACGGCGACCTGGAGACGTCCACGCTGTCCCAGCTGCCCCGGGGCCGTTCGCCGATCGCCTCGCACGTGGTTCCGGCGGCGGAGAAGCCCGCGTACCTGGACCGGGCGTGGCAGCGGCTGCGCGAGGAGGTCCAGGCGGGCCACCAGGCGTACGTGGTGTGCCCCCGGATCGGGGAGGCCACCGGCGACGAGGACGAGGAGCCGCCGAGCGACACCGAGTCGGCGCGGCGCCCGCCGCTGGCGGTGACCGAGGTGGCGCCGCTGCTGGCCGAGGGCCCGCTGCGGGGTCTGCGGCTCGGCGTGCTGCACGGGCGGCTGCCCGCCGACTCCAAGGACGCGGTGATGCGCCGGTTCGCGGCGGGTGAGCTGGACGTGCTGGTCGCCACGACGGTCATCGAGGTGGGGGTGGACGTACCGAACTCCACCGTGATGATCATCCTGGACGCGGACCGGTTCGGCGTCTCCCAGCTGCACCAGTTGCGTGGCCGGGTGGGCCGGGGCACGGCGGCCGGCATCTGCCTGCTCGTCACCGAGGCGGTCGAGGGTTCGGCGGCGCGGGAGCGGCTGGACGCGGTGGCGTCCACCACGGACGGTTTCAAGCTCGCCGAGCTCGACCTGGAGCAGCGCCGGGAGGGCGACGTGCTGGGTGCCTCGCAGTCCGGGCGGCACTCGCATCTGCGGCTGCTGTCGCTGCTGCGCGACGCCAAACTCATCACCGAGGCCCGCGCCGAGGCGGCCGACCTCGTCGGGGACGACCCGGACCTGTCGCGCCACCCGGCCCTGGCCGCCTCGGTGGCCGCCCTGGTCGACGAGGAGCGCGCCGAGTTCCTGGAGAAGGGCTGACCATGCTGCTGCACTTCTGTGGTCGCGCCGACTGGGCGGCGGCCGTCGCGGCCGGGTCCTACACGGCGGACACCCTCGCCACCGAGGGTTTCATCCACTGTTCCACCGCCGCGCAGGTGCACATCCCCGCGAACGCGCTGGCCCGGGGCCGCACCGACCTGGTCCTGCTGCACGTGGACGAGACGCGCCTGCCGTCGC
Organism: Krasilnikovia cinnamomea; assembly: GCF_004217545.1. Lineage (NCBI taxonomy): Bacteria > Bacillati > Actinomycetota > Actinomycetes > Micromonosporales > Micromonosporaceae > Krasilnikovia > Krasilnikovia cinnamomea. The sequence goes on along the minus strand of NZ_SHKY01000001.1, from coordinate 1,740,898 downwards.
CCCCGGTGTGGGAGCCGGGCCGGCCCGAGGACCCCGACGGCATGCTCTTCCCCCACGTGTACGGCCCGATCCCGGTCGACGCGGTGGTCGCGGTGACCGACTTCCCACCCGGCCCGGACGGCACCTTCCCGCCGCTGCTGACCCCCTGACCCCCGGGTCACGGGCGATCTTGGTCGGATTCCGCCCCGGTGGGGGCGCCAACCGGCCAAGATCCGCGCTGGTGGGCTCCGAGCGGAATGGCGACGGGGCGCGCCGGCCGGTTGGCCGACGCGCCCCGTTCTCCGGCGCTGACTAGGGGACTCAGGCGGTGAAGGTCACCTTGCGCCGGCGGGCCAGGAAGAACAGCCCCCCGCCGATGGCCAGCAGGGCCGCCGCTCCGCCCGCGATCGAGCCCGCGGCCGCGCCGGTCACCGGCAGGCCGCCGCCACCACCCTCGCCACCGCAGTCCACCTTGCCGAGGGTGGCCTTGATGGACTCCACGTCGAGGCCGGGGAACTCCACGGTGGCGTGCTTCTCCTTGCCCAGGGTGAAGGTGGTCTTCCGCGAGGCGCCGGACGCGACCGTGGCGGTCTTGGTCTCCTCGCCGTACGTGATCTTCGCGGTGACCGGGGTGACGCCCTTGGGGTTCTGCACCGTGATCGCGACGGTGTCGCAGTCGTTCTCCACCACGACCGTGGGCAGCGCGCAGTCGCCCGGGTTCTGCCACTGGTACGTCTTGGTCTCGAGGCCCTCGGCGCCGATCGTGACGTCGCCCGAGCCGGCCGGGATGGTGATGCTCTCGGCCTTGCCCGCGCCCACCGTGACGGTCTTGGTGACGTCGCCGGTCTTGACCGCGAAGTCGATCGGGTAGCGGCTGATCTCACCGTTGTTGCTGAGGTTCACGGTCAGGGTGCCGTCGCACTGCGGGACCGTCGCGACCGCCGGCTGCTGGCAGGCCTTGCTGCCGCCGTTGAACCAGCCCGGCTTGCCGACCGAGCGGCTGCCGATGCCGTTGGGGCTGCCCAGCTTCTTGTCGCCGTACCGGGGGCCGTTGGCGGTGATCTCGGCGATGATGTCCTTCTCGGAGCCGAAGAACAGGTCGACCTGGGTGTTGCAGTCCGGCACCTTGACCTCGAGGTCGGCGCGGGGCTTGTCGGTGGTGATCACCGCGGAGGCGTGGTCGAACACGAACTGCGGCACGGAGAACTCCGGGCGCGGCGCGACGTAGGAGACCAGCGTGACCGGCTCGCCCTCGCAGAGCTTGATGCCCTCGTCGAGGGTGACCGTGGCGGTGGACTTGCCGTTCTCCACGCCGAACTCGTGGTGGAACTTGGCCTTGTCGGGGCTGACACAGGTCGGCGGCGGCGGGGCGCACGGGCCGTCGAAGCGCAGCTTGTACGAGTTGTTCCGGTCGGAGTATTCGTCGTCCCAATGGGCGGTGAAGGAGATCGACGCGTCGGTGATGTCGCCCTCCGCGCTCTGCGTGAAGACGGCCTTGCCGTCGACGTGGTGCGAGCGGCGGGGAATCACGACGCCGTTCTTCAGTTCGTTGTGCTCCGCGGTCTCTGCTTTGACGCCCGGGATCAGGGCGAGGTCGCTGACCGTGGCGTCGCCTCCCCAGTCGTTGGTGAGCGTCCAGGTGATGTCGCGCTTGCCGGTGGCCGCGTTGCAGACGGAATCGCCTTTGACGCTGCTGGCGTGGGCGCTGGCGGGGGTGGCGGCGACCGTCAACCCGGCCAAGCCGATGAGGGCACCCGCGAGGACGGTCGCGGTGCGGTGGAGCGAAGTCTTGACCTTCAACGCCAACTCCTGAAGCGGGGGGAACCGAGGGGGAATGCGGCATGTGGGAAGGCGGTGGCGTACGGATGCTGGGCTGCGGCGACGCCTCCCCACGTCGTCGGGTCGTCGGCGTACCGGCGACTCAGCGCTGTGACCATAGCCACTGCGGAACCCTTATGGAACGGCTCAGACGACCTTAAAGATCTTGTTGCGCGTCCGAGATTTTCGATGCACCGAAAGGCATTTCGGCGTCGCGCTGAGTGGGCCCGTGCCGAGCCTCCGAAAAGGACGAAAAGGGGCGCACCGGCGACCCGGTGCGCCCCTTTCTGGGGAATCAAAGCCGTCAGGCGGTGAACTTCACCTTGCGCCGACGAGCCAGGAAGAACAGCACGCCACCGATCGCGAGCAGCGCGGCCGCGCCACCGGCGATCGAGCCCGCGGCCGCGCCGGTCACCGGCAGACCGCCGCCGCCACCGTTGCTGTCACAGCCCTCGGGCAGCTGGTACGTGATCGTCTCGACCGGGGAGGTCCCGTAGCCCTTGGCGCTGACGCTGAGCTTGATCTGGAAGCCCGGCGTGGCGCTGAACTTCTCCACCTTGCGGTCGCCCGGCTTGATGGTGACGTCGCGCTTCTCACCCTTGCTGGTCTTGAGGTGGAGCGTGAACTCCATCCCGTCCTTGGGGTTGTCGAAGCCGATGCTGACCGTGGTGCAGTCCGCCTCGACGATCGGGGTCGGCTCGTTCGGCTCCGCGGGCTTCGACGGCTTGGTGGGCGGCGTCGACGGCTTGGTCGGCGGGGTCGACGGCTTGTCCGTCGGAGCGCACTTCTCCTGGGACTTGCGGACCGTGCCCGAGTTGTCGGCGTTGCGGTCCGTGTAGCCGCGCTTCCAGTGCGCGCCGATGGTCAGCGTGGCGGACTCGGCGGACGCGGGCAGCGTCTGCGTGCCCTTCAGTTCACCCTCGCCGTTCTTGGGCAGGACGTCCTGGACCTTGATACCGGTGAACGTGCTGCCTTCCGGCCCGGCCGTCACACTGGTGATGTCGCCCTGAAGGTCCTTCTCGCTGTTGGTGACGGTCCACTCGACCGTCCAGGTGCCGTCTTCCTTGACGCAGGACGGCGTCCCGGCGACCACCGGGTGATGGGCACTGGCGGGGGCGGCGAAGACCACGACCCCGGCAAGTCCGAGGAACGTGCCGGCCAGCGCGGCCGTGCTGCGGCGCAGCGGCGACTTGAACAGCTTCACGCGTACTCCTGGAGGAAGGAGGAGAAGGGGTACGGGTCGCGGAGGGCGGCGATGTCGCGGATGGACGGTCCCGCGGACGACGCCTCCCCACGTCGTCGTGTCGCCGGCGTTTCGGCGCCACAGGGGCATGACCATAACCATTGCTGTGCCACTGTGGAACCTCTCAGCGAGGCTTAAGGCTGTTGATGCGTGCCTGAGATCTTTTCTCCACCGAGTGCAGTGTCGCCAATGCGGTGCGTATCGATGACGACCCCTCTTTCGGCCGCGCATTTACGGACGAATACGGGCGCTCCGCCGTAAATGCGGTCGACATGACTCGTCCGGCTATGTGGGGGTTCCGGCGGGGAACCTCCCCTTGCGCGAATCCGCCCGGGAAGGTGGATCTGGCCCTCCATTGCGGATCTTTCCGACCTCGATCGGGTCGAGACCGGCATGTCCGTCCGGGGGCCCGGGCCGGCGCCGCACTTCGGGGCGGGCCGGTGCAGTAGCGTCAGACTGGTAGTCGCACACCCGCGAGAGGGGCCATGACCAGGATCATCGCCGGCGCCCACGGCGGTCGCCGGCTGGCCGCACCGGCCGGCGCGCAGACCCGGCCGACGTCCGACCGCGTCCGGGAAGCGTTCTTCAGCTCCGTGGAGGCCCTGACGGACCTCGAGGGCGCCCGCTTCGCCGACCTGTACGCCGGATCGGGTGCGGTCGGCCTGGAGGCACTCTCCCGGGGAGCGGCCTTCGCGCTGCTGGTCGAGGCCGACGGCCGGGCGGCCCGGATCATCCGTGACAACGTCGTGGCGCTGCGTGTCGGCACGGCCGCGCGGCTGGTCACGGGCAAGGTCGCCCAGGTACTCGCGGCCCCGCCCGAGGGCGGCCCGTACGACGTGGTCTTCGCCGACCCGCCGTACGCGCTGGGCGACGAGGAGGTGGCCGACATGCAGCGGGCGCTGGTGGAGAACGGCTGGCTGGCGACCGGCGCGGTGGTGGCGATCGAGCGATCCACCCGTACCGCGGTGCGCGGGGAGCCACTGGCCTGGGTGGACGGGATCGCCGCGGAGCGCAGCCGCCGCTACGGCGAGACCACTCTTTGGTACGGTCGCCGATCATGAGACGTGCGGTCTGTCCCGGCTCCTTCGACCCGGTGACCAACGGGCATCTGGACATCATCGGCCGGGCGAGCCGGCTCTTCGACGAGGTCATCGTCGGTGTACTCATCAACCAGTCGAAGAGCGGCCTGTTCACGGTCGAGGAACGCCTGGACATGCTGCGCGAGGTGACCGCGAAGTACGGCAACGTACGGGTCGAGTCGTTCCACGGCCTGCTGGTCGACTTCTGCCGCTCCCAGCACGCGGCGGTCGTGGTCAAGGGGCTGCGCGCGGTCAGCGACTTCGACTACGAACTGCAGATGGCGCAGATGAACATCGGCCTCTCCGGTGTCGAGACGTTGTTCATGCCGACCAACCCGCTGTATTCATTCCTCTCGTCCAGCCTGGTCAAGGACGTCGTGAAGTGGGGCGGTGACGCGTCGGCGTACCTGCCGGACGTCATCGGCGAGCGGCTGGCGGCGCGGCTGCGCCAGGGCTGAGCGCGCCCGACGCGCCGACGGTGATCGAGCGGCGAGCCCCTCCCCGCCTCATCATTAACGGCAGTAACGTGTCCACACCACGCACCGTGGGTGCGAGACGACAGGAGTGAGGCGCCGGTGGATCCGCTGGACCGCATCGACGAGATCATCGCCATGGTGGAGGCCGCGCGCTCCGTGCCCATGTCGCGGACCAATTTCCTGTTCGACCGCGCCGAGATGATCGCCCTGCTCGACGAGCTGCGCGCCGAACTGCCGGGGGACATCCGCCGGGCCGTGGCGCTGCTGGAGGAGCGCGACAAGATCATCGATGCGGGCAAGCGCGAGGCCGACCGGATCATCAGCGAGGGGGAGACCGAGCACGCCCGGCTCGTCTCCGTCAACGAGATCACGGTGTCCGCCGAGCACGAGGCGGCCCGGATCATCGCCGAGGCGCGCTCCGAGGCGCAGCGGCTGCGCGAGGAGGTCGACGACTACGTCGACACCGCCCTGGCCAATTTCGAGCAGTTCCTCACCCGTGCCCTGGCCTCGATCGAGCGCGGCCGGGACAAGATGCACGCGCTGCGCGAGATCGGCACCTTCCAGGGCGAGGACGCCGAGCGTCCCCTCCCGTTCTGACCCGGTTCGACGTCCGGCCGGCTGCTCAGGTAATCTTTCGTGTCGGCCTGCACCCGGGCCGGAGTTTCAGCACGCCCGAAACAAGCCGCCGAAACCACCCAGGTTGAAGACAGCCCAGCACCCCACCATGCCCAAGCATCCGCAGAACCACCTCGATCCCAGGCAGCCGCTGGTCGTCGACACGACGAAACTCCCGCGCCAGCCTGGTGCGACGCGTACCCTTCAGCGGGTGGTCGCGGCCCCGGTGGATCTCGGGCTGGAGCTGATCCAGGTGCCCGAGGGCTCCGACCTCGAACTCGACCTGACGCTGACCTCAGTCTCCGAGGGGGTCTACGTCAGCGGCGCCGTGCGCGGCTCGCTGGCCGGCGAGTGCGGGCGCTGCCTGAACCCGATCACCGAGACCTTCGACGTACCCATCGCGGAGCTGTACGCGTACGAGGACAGCACCACGGAGGAGACGACGGACTCCGACGAGGTCGGCCGGATGCAGGGTGATCTGATCGACCTGGAGCCGGCGGTACGGGACGCGGTGGTGCTCATGCTGCCGACGAACCCGGTCTGCCGGCCGGACTGCCCAGGGTTGTGCCCCGAGTGCGGGGTGCATCTCGACGACCTCCCGGCCGGTCACGGCCACGAGGACGTGGACCCCCGCTGGGCCGCTTTGCGTAATTTGCCAGAGGCGGCTTCGCCGCAACACCAGCAACACCGGATCGAGGAGTAGGAACCGTGGCCGTCCCCAAGCGCAAGATGTCGCGCAGCAACACCCGTTCGCGCCGGGCGAACTGGAAGGCGACCGCGGTCTCGACCGTGGCCTGCCCCCAGTGCAAGTCGCCGAAGCTGCCGCACGCCGCCTGCTCGGTCTGCGGCACCTACAACGGCCGTCAGGTCCTCGAGGTCTGAGTCGCCAGGAGTGACACGCCCGGACACCGGGCGGGTCGCGCCTGAGCGACGGCGATCGCCCGGTGCCCCGGATCCCGGGCACGTCGGTGGGGGAACCCCCGCCGACGCTGCCCCGGAGACGGGCACCGCGCGGATCGCCGTCGACCTCCTCGGCGGGGACCATGCTCCCGCCGTCGTGGTTGACGGCGCTCTGCGCGCCTGTCAGGCCGACCCGGCCCTCCAGCTTCTGCTCGTCGGCCCGCTCGATGCGGCCGGCGAGGCGACTGCCGCGTTGCCACCGGCCGACCGTGCCCGGGTACGCACCCTCACCCCGGGCGACCGCCCCGACCTGGCCCGCCGGAGAGGTTCCGGCGCCCGATCGGGTCCCGCCGCACCCGCCGAGAGCTGGGTCGAGTCCGGGGTGCGCGCGGCCGTCCTCGCGGTTGCGCAGGGCCAGGCCGACGCGATCGTGTCGGCGGGCAACACCGGTGCCACGGTCACCTCAGCGGCGCTCGGTCTGGGCCGCTGGCCGGGGGTACGCCGGCCCGCCCTGGCCGCCGTCCTGCCCACGGTCGCGGGGCGGCTGGTGCTGCTCGACGTGGGCGCCTCGGTCGACCCGGACGAGCAGACCCTCGGCATGCACGCCCAGCTCGGCGCCGCGTACGCGGCCAGCGTGCACGGCGCCGACCGGCCCCGGGTCGGGCTGCTCACCATCGGCACCGAACGCGGCAAGGGCGACCGGCTGCGCCGCGACGCCCCCGCCGTGCTGGCCGGACTGAGCCTGCCCGCCGGGGCCCGCTACGTCGGTCTGGTCGAGGGCAACGACGTGGTGCACGGCGCGGGCGCCGACGTCGTGGTGACGGACGGCTTCACCGGGAACATCCTGCTCAAGGGGCTGGAGACCGCGTACGCGCTGGCGGGCCCGCCCACCACCGCGTCGGCCGCCGACGACCCGCCGCCCCGGGCCGCGGTCCTGCTCGGCGTCGCGGGCACCGTCGTGGTGTGCCACGGTGCCGCCGGCCCCGACGACCTGGCCGCGGGCATCGCCCTGGCGGCCACCCTGCATCGCCGTGCCGCCGTGGCGGCCATCGCCGCAATGATCCCGCTCAGCGAGGTGACACATGACAAATGAGAAGCGTCGCCGGCCGTCCACCGCGCCACTGGAGGAGGCATTCGGGGTGACTCTCGACCCCGAACTCCTGGGGCGTGCCCTGACCCACCGCTCGTACGCGTACGAGAACGGGGGGCTGCCCACCAACGAGCGCCTGGAGTTCCTCGGCGACTCGGTGCTCGGCGTGGTGATCACCTCGGCGCTGTTCCACAACCACCCCGACCTGCCCGAGGGGCAGCTCGCCAAGCTGCGTGCCAGCGTGGTCAACATGCACGCGCTGGCCGACGTCGCCCGGTCGCTGGGCCCGCAGGGACTGGGCCCGCACCTGCTGCTCGGCAAGGGTGAGGAGACCACCGGCGGCCGGGACAAGGCCAGCATCCTGGCGGACACCCTGGAGGCGCTGCTCGGGGCGATCTACCTGGAGCACGGGCTGGACGCCGCCGCCGAGGTGATCCACCGGCTGTTCGATCCGCTGATGGCCGAGTCGGCGGGGCGGGGCGCGGCCCTGGATTGGAAGACCAGCCTGCAGGAGCTGACGGCCGCGCTCGGCCTGGGCGTGCCGGACTACCTCATCGACGACTCCGGTCCGGACCACGCCAAGACGTTCACCGCCTGGGTCGTGGTGGCAGGCGAGCGGTACGGCGGCTCCGACGGGCGCAGCAAGAAGCAGGCCGAGCAGCGCGCGGCCGCCGCGGCGTGGCGCACGCTGACCGAGCGGGCCGAGGCGCAGCCCCCGCCACCCGCCGTGGCCGGCGGCGGCCACGCGTCCCCGGCCCACACCGAGGCCGCATCAGCGGCCCGCGCCGACGGAACCGGCGACCGGTCGGCCTCCCGGGCAGACGGGAACGGCGACCAGCCGAGCGCCCGCGCCGACGCGACGGCTGCGGGCGGGACGACGGCCGGAGACGGCGCGCAACGGTGAGCGTGGTGGCCGACGAAACGACCGGCGGGACCGCGCCGCCCAGCGACACCACCGCCACCGAACCGGCGCCGGGCCTGTGGGCCAGGGCCGGCCGCTGGCGGGGGGTCGGCGTCGCGGTGGGCATCCTCGCGCTGACCCGCGTCGGCCAGCTGGTCATGCTGCTGTGGCTCGGCGCGGCCGCCGACGACGGGGTCGGCCTGCGCGGCCGCCTGCTGGTCTGGGACGCCGGCTGGTTCCTGCGGGTCGCGGTGCGCGGTTACCCGCACGGCTACACGTACGGCGACGACGGCCAGCTCCAGGGCAACGAACTGGCGTTCTTCCCGCTGTACCCGATGCTGATCCGGGGCCTGGCCGCCCTCGGCCTCGAAGCCCCCACCGCGGCGATCGCGGTGAGCTGGGTCGCGTCGGTGGGTGCGGCGGTCGCGCTGCACCTGCTCGGCACCAGCCTGTACGGCCGCCGCGCCGGCTGGGCACTTGTCGCGATCTGCTGCTCCGCCCCGGTGTCCGTCGTGCTGTCCATGGCGTACTCGGAAAGCCTGTTCCTGGCGCTGGTGGCGGGGATGCTGGTGGCCGCGCACCGCCGGGTGTGGTGGGTGGCCGGCCTGCTGGGGCTCGGCGCCGCGCTGACCCGCCCGACCGGCGCCGCGGCGGCGCTGGCGCTGGCGGTGGCGGCGCTGCTGGAACTGCGCCGCGCGGACGCCCGGCGGCGGTGGTGGATGCCGGTCGGTGCCGCCCTGCTGGCGCTGGCGGGGGTGCCCGCGTACCTCGGCTGGGTGGGTCTGCGGGTGGGTGACGCCTCCGCGTGGTTCCGGATCCAGACCGCGGGCTGGGGCACGTCCTTCGACTACGGCGAGAGCACGGTCGCGTTCGTCGGCCGCACGCTCAGCAGCGGCGACGGCTGGATCCCCGTGAGCGTGGCACTGCTGCTGCTGGTGGCGCTCGGCGCGGCCGCGATGGGCCTGGCCGGTCGGCCCTGGCTGCCGCTGGCCGTGTACGGGGTCGTGGCGATGGTGCTCGTCTACGGCCAGGCGGGCTTCTACCACTCCAAGCCACGGCTGCTGCTGCCCGTACTCTTGACGCTGCTGCCCGCGGTGGTCGCGGCGGCCCGCGCCCGGCCCCGGGTCGCGGTGCTGGCGATCACGGCCTGGGCCGCCTTCGGGCTGTGGTACGGCGCCTACCTGGTCGTCGTCTGGCCCTACACCCTCTAGCCGCGGAAGGGGCGCACGTGCCGGAGCTGCCCGAGGTCGAGACCGTCCGGCAGGGACTCGACACCTGGGTGACCGGCCGGACCATCGCCTCGGTGGAGGTGCGCCACCCACGCGCGATCCGCCGCCACCTGCCCGGCGACGCCCATTTCGCGGCGGTGCTGACCGGCCGGACGGTGACCGGGGTGTCGCGGCGCGGCAAGTACCTGTGGCTGCCGCTGGACTCCGGCGACGCGATCGTCGGCCACCTCGGCATGAGCGGGCAGCTGCTGCTGCAGCCCGCCGACGCCCCGGACGAGACCCACCTGCGGGTCCGGTTCACGTTCACCGACGGCGGCGCGCAGCTGCGCTTCGTGGACCAGCGCACGTTCGGCGGGCTGGCCGTGTCCGAGGGCGGTGCGGTGCTGCCCGGCGAGATCGCGCACATCGCCCGCGACCCGCTGGACCCGCTCTTCTCCGACGAGGACTTCGTGGCGGCGCTGCGCCGCAAGCGCACCGAGGTCAAACGCGCGCTGCTGGATCAGACGCTGCTCTCGGGGGTGGGCAACATCTACGCCGACGAGGCGTTGTGGCGTGCCCGGCTGCACGGCGCCCGGGCGGCGGACGCGCTGACCGGCCCGGCCGCCCGCCGGCTGCTCGGGCACGTCCGGGACGTGCTGCGCGAGGCGATCGTGGCGGGCGGCACCAGCTTCGACGCGCTCTACGTCAACGTCAACGGCGAGAGCGGCTACTTCGACCGCTCGCTCGACGCGTACGGGCGGGAGGGGTTGCCGTGCCACCGGTGCGGCACGGCGATCCGCCGGGAGCAGTTCATGAACCGCTCGTCGTACAGCTGTCCGCGCTGTCAGCCTCGTCCTCGGCGGACTCCTCGGTGACCGGCGGGCTGGCGTCCGTGGCCAGCCCGAATCCGGCACCCCGGCGACCCATGAGCCGCCGCGCCGCGGTGAGCAGTTGCGGCGGCACGCCGTGCACGAGGTGGCCGTCGCCGGGCCGGGCCCCGTCCCCGGCCCACCCCTGGTACGCCGTCCACGACCCGTCGAAGGTGCAGATGCGTACGCCCAGGTCGCGGTAGAGCGGGTGGGTGGGCACGCCCGGATTGAGCACCACCCGGTGCAGCCCGCGCCGGGCGGCCAGCCGGATGGTCAGCGCGACCGGGCCGACCCCGCCCGGCCCGGCCGGGGCCCGGTCCAGGAACAGCCCCTCGACCCCGTCGCCGCGCCAGGCGTCCACCGCGGCCAGCACGTCGGCCAGCGACCGGCTGCCCCAGTCCAGGTCGATGCGGCCCAGCACCTGGTGGGCGGTGCCCCGTTCGCCGGGCCGTTCCTGCACGAGCCAGGTCTCGGCGTCCAGTTCGAGCTCGGGCGACGGGTGCGCGTACGGGGGGAAGAGGGTCTTCACGGGCATCCTCCGGTTCTCGGGCGGCGGTCCGGATTGGCGGTCCGGGGCTGGGTTGTGCTGGTGAAACTCGGTCACCGCTGTTCGCGGGCCAGCCAGCGCAGCGTGGCGGGCCGGGCGGTACGCGGGGCGGGCACCGCGAGGGCCAGCTCGAAGACGGGGGCGGGTGGCGGCGCCGCCAGGTCGGTGTAGAGCGCGTCGTAGGCCCGCACCACGCGGTCGGTGGTGAAGCAGGCCAGCGCGCGGCGCCGGGCGGCGTCCCCGAGCGCCCGGCGCCGCGCCGGTTCGCGCAGCAGCGCGACGCAGGCCTCGGCCAGCGCCGCCGGGTCGTCGGCGGGCACGAGGACGCCCGCGTCGCCGAGCGTCTCGGCGACGGGTCCGACGTCGACGCCGACCACGGCGCGGCCGGACATCATGGCCTCGATCAACGTGTACGGCGGGTCGGCCGGGCCGGGCAGGTGCACGACGACGTGACCCGCCGCGTACCGGTCGCGCGGGTCGGCGGGCAGCGGGTGCAGGCGTACGGCGCGGCCGAGCCCGCTGCGTTCGATCCGTTCGGCGCAGTGGTCCTCGTGCGCGCCGGTCACCCCGACCAGGTGCAGCACCGTGCCGGGCACCGCGGCCACCACCGCGGCGTACCCGTCGAGCAGCGGGACGATCCCGCTGTCCGGACCGCCCGTCCCGGCCCAGACCAGCGCGGGTTCGGTGTCCGGCTCCGGGGCGGCCGGGAAGTCCATGGGGTCCACCCCCGCCGGGACGGGTACGAGCCGGGTGGGGCTGGCCCCGTGCCGCAACGCCCACCCGTGGTGGTACGCGCTCAGCGGCGCGATGAGCCCCGCCTCGGCGTACCCGGTGCGGGCCACGGCGTGGCGGAACCGGCGCAGCACGGTGCGGACCGTGGGGGAGAGCCGTTCCTCGGTGGGCCGCAGCCGTCCCATCACCGCCCGCGCCTCGGTGAGCAGCATCGGGGTGCCGGTGCGCCAGCGCGCGGCGAGCGCGGCCAGCAGCGGGGTGGTGCCGCCGACGCAGTGCACGAGGTCGACCTCGGGCGCCGCCACCCCGAGGGGGCGGGCGGCGTGCCGCAGCAGCGTCGCGGCGGTACGGGCGTCGCGCAGGCTGAGGCGGGGCAACGGGAGCCGGTCCGTGCCGGGCGGGCCGGAGCGTTCGGCCTTCCACGCGTCGAGCAGGGCCTCGGCCAGGGACACCCCGCCGAGCGGGTCGTCGGCGGGGCCCTCGGGGTCGGCGTCGACGTGCCGGACCAGGCGGCGCAGCCCGTCGGCGAAGAGGGGGTCGGCGTGGCCGGGTTCGCCCATCAGGCCGCGGCAGAGCAGCACGGCCGCGACGCCGTCGCCGTCACCGCGGCGGGGTTCGCCCCGGCCGAGGACGACGGCGCGGGCGGAGGCCACGTTGCCGGGCAGCGGGTACGCGGGTGCTCCCGGCGGCTCCCGGTCGGTGATCGTCAGCAGCTCGAAGGTGCGCTGGCTCAGGCCCTCGACGAGGCCGCGGCACCATCCGCCGAGCGCGTCACGCCGGTACGGGTACCCGCCCCCGGTGAGCAGACAGATGCGCATGCCCGGCTCAGCACCGTGGGCGCGACGGGGGCGATATCACGAAGGACAGAACGACACAGCGCCGAAAAGTAACGGGACTTTGTCGCTAAGACGACCAGATTGCGGACTCTTTGTGCGTTTTGGGACGATTCCGTCCTAGGAATGCCACCCTGCCCGGCGCTGAGCGGATGCCGGGGAGTCAGAAGCCGGGTGCCCCGCCACTGGCACCCGGCGCTGGAGGCGGCAACGGCCATCGGGGGCCGCACCCGCCCGGGGGGTCGCGGTGGCCTCGATCCTCGAAGATCGAAACACTTCGACCCCGGTGACGGTAAGCAATCGGGGCGCCGAGCGGCAAACCGCCTAAGAAAGGTTTTAAGTCCCGCTAATGGGTGGCCGGCGTGGCGTGATTCACTCTGTTCATGTGCGGTGCCACGCAGCCCACGGCTTGACGCAGCGTGGGGATCGGCGGACTATAGGACCTGTCGCCAGTCGCGCCCGCTTGTGCCCAGTTGTGTACTGGGCGTGAGGGATCTGCACCTTACAGCAAGTTCAATGAGGTGCAGGATACTGCGCTCACGCGTGCCCGTGAGTGTAGGTGCGTTTTTCGCTGGGCGCGCGTATGGCCGGCTTTCCGGCAGCGCTTGAATAGAGACGCAGCGTCTCACTAGGAGTCCAACATGGCGAAGGCCCTCTACGGCCACGTAGGTGCGGCGCCCGACCGGCGCCTGCTCGACGAGGTCACCCGACTGCGTTCCAGGGTGCAGGCTCTGGAGTTCGAGGTCACCCGCCTCCGGGCGGAGAATGACCGGCTCGCGGCGGCAGCCGCCGAGGCGGACGACATTCTGCGGCTGACCGAGCCGGCGCTGACCTGAGCTTCACCCCGGGCGCCGCGAACCGGCGCTTCACATCCCCTCGCACTACAAACGCATATCGCAGCAGCGCGCCTCCACCCCGTGGCGGCGCGCATTCTTTTTCGGGTGCCACGCCGCCCGGTGCACCCGCTTGATGCCCGGTGCGCCGGGGTTCATGCCGTGTTCTCCTCCGGTTTTCGCCCGGCTCCCGGGCGCTGAGCGCGGCGAATGCGTACCCACCTGCCACGCCGGGTACCCTGCAGCGGAGCAGCCTGCACCGCCGACCCTCGGAGATCCGTGCACCTCAAGAGCCTGACGGTCAAGGGCTTCAAGTCCTTCGCCTCCGCGACGACGTTGCGGCTGGAGCCGGGCATCACCTGCGTGGTGGGCCCCAACGGCTCCGGCAAGTCCAACGTCGTCGACGCCATCGCCTGGGTCCTCGGCGAGCAGGGCGCCAAGGCACTGCGCGGCGGCAAGATGGAGGACGTCATCTTCGCCGGTACCGCCGGGCGCGCCCCGCTCGGCCGGGCCGAGGTGACCCTCACGATCGACAACGGCGACGGCGCCCTGCCCATCGACTACACCGAGGTGTCGATCACCCGCCGGATGTTCCGCTCCGGCGAGAGCGAGTACGAGATCAACGGCAGCCAGTGCCGGCTGCTCGACATCCAGGAGCTGCTCAGCGACTCCGGCATCGGCCGGGAGATGCACATCATCGTCGGCCAGGGCCGCCTCGACGCGATGCTGCACGCCAAGCCGGAGGACCGCCGCGCCTTCATCGAGGAGGCGGCCGGGGTCCTCAAGCACCGCAAGCGCAAAGAGAAGGCGCTGCGCAAGCTCGACGCGATGCAGACCAACCTGAACCGGCTCACCGACCTCACCGCCGAGCTGCGCCGCCAGCTCAAGCCGCTGGGCCGGCAGGCCGAGGTGGCCCGGCGTGCCGCCGGCATCCAGTCCGACCTGCGCGACGCCCGGCTGCGGCTGCTGGCCGACGACCTGCACACGCTGCGGACCACCCTGGACAAGGAGATCGCGGACGAGTCGGCGATGCGCGAGCGCCGCCAGCAGGTCGAGGACGAGAACCACGAGGTGCAGCGCTGGCTGGCCGACCTGGAGGCCGCGCACGCCGAGGACGCCCCGCTGCTGGCCGCCGCCCAGGACACCTGGTACAAGCTGTCCGCCCTGCAGGAGCGGTTCCGCTCCACCGAGCAGCTGGCCAGCGAGCGGATGCGTCACCTCAGCGCCACCGCCGACGAGGAACGGCCCGGCCGCGACCCGGAGCAGCTCGTCGCCGAGGCGGAGCGGGTCCGCGAGCAGGAGCAGGAGCTGCGCGACGCGCTGACCGAGGACCAGATGCGGCTGGCCGAGGCTATCGAGCACCGCCAGGAGCTGGAGCGGCAGCTGCACGCCGCCGAGGGCGCGCTGCGTACCGCCGCCAAGGCCATCGCGGACCGGCGCGAAGGGCTGGCCAAACTCACCGGCCAGGTCAACGCGGCCCGGGCCCGCACCGAGGGCGCGGCCGAGGAGATCGAACGCCTCGCCGCCGCGCACACCGACGCCTTCGGCCGGGCGCAGGCCGCCCAGGCGGAGGTCGACGCGGTCGCGGCCGAGTCCACCGAGGCGGACCGCGACAACGCCGACCTCGACGCCCGGCACGCCGAGGCCGTCGCCGCGCACGACCGGGCCGCCGCCGTGGCCAAGGAGCTGTCCGACGCCGAGCGCGCCGCCGAGAAGGACGCCGCCAGCTGGAAGGCCCGGGAGGAGGCGCTCGCCCTCGGCCTGCAGCGCAAGGACGGCGCCGGGGCGCTGCTCGGCAAGGCCGCCGAGGTGCCCGGCCTGCTCGGCAGCCTGGCGTCCATGCTGACCGTCGCCCCCGGCCACGAGGCCGCGCTGGCCGCCGCGCTGGGCGGGCTCGCCGACGCGGTCGCCCTCACCGGCATCGACGAGGCCGTCGAGGCCATGCGTACGCTCAAAATCGCCGACGCGGGCCGGGCCTCGCTCGTGGTCGCCGGGCCCGCCGCGCCCGGGATGCAGGGTTCTCTGGACGCGCTGCGGCCCGCGCTGCCGGACGGCGCGGTCTGGGCCCCCGACGTGATCGGCTGCCCCGACGCGATCCGGCCCGCGCTGCACCGGGCGCTGCGCGACGTCGTTCTCGTGCCGGACCTCGCCGCCGCGACGGCCCTGGTCGCCGGCAACGCCGAGTTCCGCGCGGTCACCCCAGACGGCGACGTCCTCGGCGCCTACGCCGCGGCCGGTGGCTCCGGCAAGCAGACCAGCTACCTGGAGGTGCAGGCCGCCGTCGACGAGGCCCGGGCCAGCCGGGAAGTCGCCGAGCAGGCCATCGGTGAGCTGGCCGAACGCCTCGCCGAGGCCCGCGCCGAAGTAGCGGAGCGCAAGCAGGCGGTCGATGTCGCGGCCGCCGCCAAGCGCGCCGCCGAGGGCGAGCGCAACGCCGCCGCCCGCCGCCTCGCCGAGCTGGGCGCCGCCGCCCGCTCCGCGCAGGCCGAGACGGAACGGCTCGGCGCCGCCCGGAGCAAGGCCGAGGCCGCCCGCGACGGGGACCTGACCCGCCTCGCCGAGCTGGAGGAGCGGCTGAGGCTGGCCGAGGCGACCCCGATCGACGAGGAACCCTCCACCGAGGACCGCGACCAGCTCGCCGCCCTGGTGCCCCAGGCCCGGCAGAACGAGATGGAGGTACGCCTGGCCGTGCGTACCGCCGAGGAGCGGGTCGCCTCCATCGCGGGCCGCGCCGACTCGCTGCTGCGCCAGGCCACCGCCGAACGCCAGGCCCGGGAACGCGCTGCCGCCCGCCGCGCCGCCCGGGCCCGTGGCGCCCAGATCGCCCGCGCGGTCGCCATGGGCGCCGCCGAGGCCCTGCAACGCGTCGCGGTGTCCCTGGCCGCCGCCGTGGAGACCCGCGACGAGCTGGCCCGCGCCCGCACCGCCCGCGAGGCGGAGCTGCAGGAGGTACGCGCCACCGCGAAGCGCCTGCTGGCGGAGCTGGAGCGGCTCACCAACGAGGTGCACCGCGACGAGGTCGCCCGCGCCGAACAGCGGCTGCGCATCGAGCAGCTGGAGGCGAAGGCCGCCGAGGACTTCTCCCTCGACGTCGACACTTTGATCGGCGAGTACGGCCCCGACCAGTGGGTGCCGCCCACCCAGGCCGAGGTGACCGCCGCCGAGGCGGCCGGGGAGCCGGAGCCCTCGCCGGTGCCGTACCACCGGCCGACCCAGGAGAAGCGCGCCAACAAGGCCGAACGCGACCTGGCCCTGCTCGGCAAGGTGAACCCGCTGGCCCTGGAGGAGTTCGCGGCGCTGGAGGAGCGCTTCAAGTTCCTCTCCGACCAGCTCGAGGACCTCAAGGAAACCCGCAAGGACCTGCTCACGGTCGTCAAGGACGTCGACGACCGGATCCTGGAGGTGTTCACCTCCGCGTTCGAGGACACCGCCCGGGAGTTTCAGACGGTCTTCCAGGTGCTGTTCCCCGGCGGCGAGGGGCGCCTCGTGCTCACCGACCCGGAGGACATGCTCACCACCGGCGTCGAGGTCGAGGCCCGCCCGCCTGGCAAGAAGATCAAGCGGCTGTCGCTGCTGTCCGGCGGCGAACGCTCGCTGACCGCCGTGGCCATGCTCTGTGCCATCTTCCGGGCCCGGCCCAGCCCCTTCTACATCATGGACGAGGTCGAGGCGGCCCTCGACGACGTCAACCTGGGCCGCCTGATCACCCTCTTCCACCAGCTGCGGGAGAAGAGCCAACTGCTCATCATCACCCACCAGAAACGCACCATGGAGGTCGCCGACGCCCTGTACGGCGTCACCATGCGCGCCGGGGTGACCCAGGTAATCAGCCAGCGGCTCAACCACCCGGCCGAGGACTGAGGCCGCGCGGCTCCCCGGCCGCGCCGGCCGTCCCGGGCCCTCGATAGGCTGACGATCATGCGTCGCCAACCCGCCAAGGCCCTGCTCATCGACCTCGACGGTGTGCTGCGCCGCTGGGACCCGGCCGTGCCGGCCGCGGTGGAGCAGAAGTACGGCCTGAGCTCCGGCGCGCTGATGAGCACCGCGTTCACCTGGGACCTGCTGCGCCCCGCGGTGGCCGGGGAACTGACCGACGCGGAGTGGATGAGCCTCGTGGCCGACCGGCTGCCGCTGAGCGCCCAGGACGCGCGCGCCGCGGTCGCCGAGTGGCAGACGCACCGGGGCACGGTCGACCCCGAGGTGCTGGCGTTCGTCCGGGAGGCGCGGGCCGCCGGGCGGCCGGTGGGCATCGCCACCAACGCCACCGACCGGCTCCGCGACGACCTGGCCGCGCTCGGTCTCGCCGACGAGGTGGATCTGGTCGTGAGCTCCTGGGAACTACGCATCCACAAGCCCGCCCCGGAGTACTTCGCCCGCGCGGCCGCCGCCGTCGGGCTCGAGCCGCAGTGGATCCTGTTCGTGGACGACGACGACCGGACGATCCGTGGCGCCCGGGCGGCGAAGCTGCTGGCGTACCGGTGGTCCGGGCCGGACGGGCTGCCGTACCTGCGTGGGGCGCTCGGACTGCCTTGACATCCTCGCCGCCCTAAGGGACGGCGATTCCAGCCACGCTGCGCGTGGCACGCGCGGCGTTCTGGTGGGTTACCGCTTCACTGCGCGGTGCCGGTACAAGTCCTGGTCTTACCTGCGCTCGACGGTCGTTGAAGTCCGCCTGTCCGGCGGCCTTGATGTTGATGGCGGCGTTGAGGTCCCGGTCTTGATGACTGCCGCACGGGCAGTGCCACGCCCGGACGTCGAGTGGCATTTTCTCGTTGATCCGGCCGCAGTCGGAACACATCCGGGTGGACGGGAAGTACCGGTCCACCCGGGCGAACGTGCGCCCGTACCGCTGAGCTTTGTACTGCAGCATGGTGGTGAAGCTGGCCCACCCGGCGTCGTGGACGCTCTTGGCGAGCCGGGTCCGGCCGAGTCCGGCTACGGCAAGGTCCTCGACGTACACCGCTTGGTTGTCGCGGATGATCGCCGTGGAGAGCTTGTGCTGCCAGTCCCGCCGGGTGTCGGCCACTCGGGCGTGTGCCCTGGCGACCTTCATGACGGCTTTCCTGCGACGGTTGCTGCCCTTCTCCTTGCGAGACAGGTCCTGCTGCAACCGCTTGAGTTTGCGGGCCGCGCGGCGCAGGAACTTCGGCGCAGTCACCGTTGCGCCGTCGGACATGACCGCAAAGTGCATCAGGCCCAGATCGATGCCGACCTCGGACTCGACCGGCGGCAGTGTCTCGTTCTCGGTCGTGGTGACGACGAACGAGGCGAAATATCGATCGGCCGCGTCCTTGATCACGGTGACTGAGGTGGCCTCGGACGGCAGGTCACGCGACCAGCGGACCGGCACGTCGCCGATCTTCGGCAGTCGCAGGCGGCCGTTGTCGAGAACCTTGAACCGGGAATTCCTGGTGAACCGGATGGCCTGCCGGTTGTCCTTGCGGGACCGGTACCGGGGCGGGGCGACCTTGCGGCCCTTGCGCTTGCCGGTGACCGAGGCGAAGTAGTTGCGGTACGCCGTGTTCAAGTCTGCCAGGGCCTGCTGCAACACCACGGCTGACACCTCGCAGAGCCAGGCCCGTTCCTCGGTGTCCTTGGCCTGCGTGATGACCCGCTTCGACAGGTCGCCGTCGGAGATGTACTTCTCGCCCGCCTCGCGGGCCTGCTGACGCAGCCGCAGCCCGTCGTTGAAAACCACCCGGGCACACCCGAACGCCTGCGCCAGCGCGGTGCGCTGGGCGGCGTCCGGGTAAACCCGGTAGCGGTAACGGAGCTGCACGATCCTCAATGTCTCATTGTTGAGTCTATGGCTGAGGTTCAACGCATCTGCACAGGCAGGCACCAGGTGTTCGCCGATCGGCACTTGACCGGCATGGAGGCGATCATGCGTGACATCTGCGCCGACTTCGAGGCCGAGCTGGTCGAGTTCAACGGCGAGAACAACCACGTGCACCTGCTGGTCAACTTCCCGCCTAAGGTGGCCGTGGCCCGGCTGGTCAACTGCCTCAAGGGGGTATCTTTGCGGCGGCTGCGGCAGGAGTTCCCCGACCTGGTGCGCCACTACTACCGGCGTACAAAACTCTGGTCGGCTCGTACTTCGCAGGCTCCGTCGGCGGCGCACTCCTGACCGTCATCAACTAGTACATTGAGCAACAGAACCGCCCTGGATAGGGCACCGCTCGGCCCTGGCGGCTCTCCCAGCGCAGGCCTTCACCCCCGGCCACAAGGCCGAAGCACTGCCCCGCACTCCGGTAGCCGACGCAACCGGTATGCCCGCTCAGGCGTCAAGAGGGCATGGCAGGGAAAAAGATCTTTCCTGATGCAACCGTCCTCCGGGCCCGGGCGTCACGTACTCGATGCCGGGAGAGCAACACCGGGCGGACGGGTCAGAGCAGGAGAGGCGATCGATGCGGGATGCCGACGAGTTCGACGCCTTCTACGCGGCGTCGTCGCGGCGGGTACTGGGTCAGGTGTACGCCATGACCGGCAACCGGGCCGAGGCCGAGGACGCCGTGGCGGAGGCGTACCTGAAGGCGTGGGACCGGTGGGCCACGGTGCGGGACTGCGACAGCCCCGAGGCGTGGGTGCGCCGCGTCGCCTCCCGCAACGCGGTCAGCGCCTTCCGCAAGGCCGTGAACCGGCTGCGCGCCCACCACCGCGACGCGGTCGGCGAGGAGGTCGAGGGCCTCAGCCCCGACCATGTCGCCCTGGTGCACGCGCTGCGGCAGATCCCCGCCGACCAGCGCCGCGTCATCGTCCTGCACCACCTCGTCGGCCTGAACGTCGCCGAGATCGCGCAGGAGGTCGGCGCGCCCACCGGCACGGTCAAGGCGCGGCTGGCCCGCGGCCGCCGCGCCATGGCCGAACACCTGACCGACTCCGACGGCCCCGCCACCGGAAGGGTGAGCCACGATGCCTGAGCACGACCTGGACCGCGGCCTCGCCGCGCTCGCCCGGCACGCCGGGCACAACGGGCGGCTGGCTCCCGCCGCCGACCTGCGGGCCCGGGCGGATCGCCGCCGCAAGCGCCGGTACGCCGCCACCGGCGCCCTCGGCGCCGTCACCGCGGTGGCGCTCGGCGTCGGCATCGCCGCCGCCCAACCCCACGGGGCGGGTCCCGCCCCGGCCCCGCCCGCCGCCCCGGCGTCGCCGTCCCGCTCTGCTATCCCGACGCCTTCCTCCCCGGCTCCTTCGGAATCGACGTCGCGCACCGCCACGCCGCCGACGTCGGGTAAGCCGTCCAGGCAGGACCCCGCTGTTCTCGCGGGCAAACGGCAGGTGTTCCTGTTCGTGCTGCACAAGGGCGAGGAGGTGCCCGAGTCGGTGGTCGCCGTGACCTCGTCCGGGCGCGTCGGGGTCACCGCCGACTACGGCGACCGCGCCCTGTTCGTCCCCGTGCCCACGGCACCCAGCAGCTCCGAACACCTCATCAAGACCGGCAAGCTCACCGCCGGTGGCGAGCCGTACTGCCTGCGGGTGCGGGGCAACGGCAGCGACCCGCTCACCGTGGTCACGGCGGCCTGCGACACGCGCGATCCCGCCCAGCGGTTCACGTTCGCCGAGCACGGCCGGGACAACCAGGGGCGCATGACGTACGCGATCCGCAACGGCGACGCGTACCTGCAGTGGAATCCCACCGGCACGTCCGGACTCATCGCCGAGGAGCTCGGCGACGGGAACCTCGACACGACGTTCGTCCTCATCGACCGGGGTGCCGCCACCCTCCCGTTCTGACGTCCTCCCGCACACCTCTCGACCCCTCTCGACGAAGGAGAGTTCCTCATGCACGCGTACCTTCGGGCCTCCGCCCTCGGCGCCGTCGCCGCCACCCTGCTGCTCGGCTCGGTGGCCTGTGCCGCGAACCAGGGCGAACCGGCGGCCGCCAGCGGACTGGGCGGCCGGTCCAGTGGCCCCGCTGCCGCGCCGACGCTCTCCGCTCCGGCGCCGACGGTCTCCGCCCCGGCGCCGGCGCACTCCGCCCCGGCGTCGGCGCGTCCCGGCGCGGCGCGCTCGTCGGAACCGGCCAAGTCGACCGCCGCCGGGGTGTTCTCCGGGCGGCGGCAGGTGTTCCTCGTGCCGGTGGGCAGCGAGGGCATCGTGGTCGTGGACGCCTCAGGCCGGATCGGGCTGACCGACGGTTCCGGCGACCGGGCGTTGTTCGTGCTCACCCCCATCGGGGGGGACCGGTACCTGATCCAGACGGCGAAGATCCGGGTCGGCGGGGAGGCCTCCTGTGTGGCGGTGCGGGGTAATGGCGAGGGCCCGGCGCCGGTGGTGACCGCGGCCTGTGACGCGTCGGCGCCGGGTCAGCAGTTCCGCTTCCGCCGCACCGGGGCGGCCGAGGGCAAGCCCACGTACACCATCTACACGGGCGCGAACACGTTCCTGGTCCGCGACGAGCAGGGCGAGCTGCTGCCGGGTGGCACCGGCGTGGCCGCCGTACGGATCGGGGAGGGTACGCCGGACATCGACACGCCGTTCCTGCTGCCCGACCGGGGTCCCGCGAGCTTGCCCGCGCTGGACTGACGCGGTCGACGGCGGGCACGCGTTAGGGTCCAGCCATGATCGCCGAACCGGTGCCGGGCTCCCGAGCCGAGCAGGGCCGCGACATTCCGCTGCTGGTGTGGCGGTTGGCCGAGCCCGCACTCGCGATCTCCTCGGCGGTGCTGGGCGGCGGGATCGGACCGTGCGGGTGGATCGTCAACGCGACCGTACCGATGTCGTACGACCGCGACGACCCGGCCGCGCACCTGCGCGAGATCGCCGCCGGACAGGGCCTGACCGGACCCGGCGTGGGGCTGCTCACCGGCGTCGACGTCGCCGACGTGGTGGCCGCCGACGACGGGGAGGTACGGCTGTGGGCCACGGTCGGCCTCAGCTCCCCCATCCAGGCCGCCGCGCCCGGGAGGGAGCCGGGGCCGCACGCCGGGACGGTCAACGTCGTGGCGTGGGTGCCGCAGCGGCTCAGCGACGGCGCCCTGGTCAACGCGGTCGCCACCGTCACGGAGGCCAAGACGCAGGCGATCCGCGAGTTGGGCCTGGCCGCCACCGGGACGGCGACCGACGCGGTCGCGGTCCTGTGTCCACCGGCCGGTCCGGTGGCGAGCTATGCCGGGCCACGCGCGCCGTGGGGTCGGCGGCTGGCCGATGCGGCGTACCGGGCGATCCTCGACGGCGGCGCGGCCAACCTGGCCGGGCCCCCGTCGTGGTCGGACCGGCAGGGCCCGGGGTGAGGGTGCGGCGGGCTCGCCTCAGTCGCCGGTCGCGCCGTCGATCCGTTCGCGGATCAGGTCGGCGTGGCCGTTGTGCCGGGCGTACTCCTCGATCATGTGCAGGTAGACCCAGCGCAGGCTGATCGCGGGCTGGCGGGGCGTGGCGAACTCGTGATCCAGGGGCAGGTCCGCCACGGCCGTGCGGGCCAGCGTGATCTCGGCGAGGTAGGCGGCGTGGTCGGCCGCGGCGTCCGCGTTGGCGACGTCGTCGAAGTCGCCGTCAACGTTGTCCGGGGCGCAGTAGGCGGCCTGGACGTTCTGCCCGGCGGCGCGGCGGCGGAACCAGATGCGTTCCACCTCGGTCATGTGCCGGATCAGGCCGAGCAGGGACAGGTTGGACGGCTCCACGGCGGCGGTCTTGAGCTGTTCGGCGGTGAGACCGGCGGCCTTGGAGAGCAGGGTCTGGCGGTGCCAGTCGAGCCAGCCTTCGAGCATGGGTCGTTCGTCGCCGGTGAAGGGTTCGGAGTCGCGCTGAGCTTGTGGTGCGGTCCAGGAGGTCATTGAGACATCCTGGACCGCGCTTCGCTCAGGTACAGCCGGTTTACGCGTCGTCGCGGGGAATGGTGAGGATGTTGTCGGCCGGGACCAGGGCGCTGACCGCGCCCGGGTCCGCGGTGAGATACAGGACGCCGAGGTCGTTGGCGGCCCACACGCCGTGCGCGAGGGAGAGGTCGCCGTCGGTCACGACCAACGCGCCCGCCATGTCTTCGGCGGCCTGCCGATCCAGGTCCAGCACCGTTGTGCTCGGGAGGCTGGCCACGAGGCGTAGCAGTGCCCGCGCGTCCTTGTCGTCGAGGTGAGCCGCGTGGGCCGCGCTCAGTGCCGCGGCGGGGATACCGATGACGGTGTCCCTTTCGGCGGTCACCTCACCCAGCACCTCGCCGACGTGGACATGGCCCCTCGCGTAGGACTGGAGGGCGGAGCGGTCGAGGATTGCCCGGATCTCGGGGGTGGCACCGGATTCGTCGGTCATTCCGGCTCCGGGAGGCGTCCGGCCTGGATGGCCTCGGCGTACCGGCGGGCCTTGGCGCGTTGCTCCTCGGTGAGGGGGCGCAGGGCGGCGCGGGCCCAGGCTCGGCCCTCCGGTGTGGAGCGGAAGCCGACGGCCTCCAGCGCCTTGCGGGTCTCGGCCACGCGCTCCATCCGGGCGCGGACCGCCTGGGTGACGATGTCCGTCGCGTGGGGGTGACTGTCGAGGTACTCGGCTACGTCGTCGGGAAGACTCACAGTGATCCGCCTCGTCATGCTTCGAATCGTACCGGTGGGATTGGCACAGGTGTACCAATGTGCGGTGACACCAACGAGTGAACGGCGGGGCCCTGTCGTCCTGTAGGGACAATACTACCAACGGCCCAGCGGCGTCTAGTCGTTGGTCAAGCTGACCTGCGCCACGTCGATGAGCTGGCCGTCCTTGGTCGTGCCCTCGATGACCACGGTCGCCTGGGCGCCCGTGTGCCGCAGCGTGGCGACCGCGTTGCCGAAGTACGGCCCTCGCACCCGCGTCCACCGCAGCGGCGGGCGGGGCACCCCGGCGGCCTTCGCCAGCCCGCGTACCGCCCGCGCCGCCGCCCGGGACCAGCCGAGCCGCATCAGCGGCCGCAGCGGCGCGGGCACCTCGTTGTGGATCGGTGAGCAGGTCAGCTGGTGCACCGGCGTGCGCATGGCCGGTCCCAGTTCGGCCCGCGCGACGTACGAGTGGTGCACGTCGCCGGAGAGCACGCTGATCGAGGCCGGGGCGGCGTACGCGTCACCCGCGCCCCTGCGGTGGCCGGGCGCCTGCGGGCCGCCCTCGCCCAGGCGGCGGAACAGCTCGGCGAGCGCGTCGAACGAGCGCCCGAACGCCGCCCAGTGCTCCAGGTCGAACACCCGGCGGACCCGTTCGCCCAACGCCGCCCGGCGCGCACCCCGGGAGTCCGCCACCTTCTCGCTCCACGCCTCGGCGTGGTGGATGGCGGGCGGCATGAGCCACGGCAGCGACGACCCGACGACGAGGTGGTCGTAGTCGCCGTGGGCCTGGTCGACGAACCAGCTCCACTCGTCGGCGGGCAGCATGGCCCGCCGCCCCGGGGTCAGCACCCGGCTGCACCGGTTGTCCAGCACCACCAGCCGGGTACGACCGAGATCCAGCGCGAAACTCCACCGGTACGCCCGTGGCACCTCGTCGCCCGGCACCGGCGCGCCGCCGCCCGGCTCCAGCGCGCCGCCGCCCACGGCCGGGACACGACCGCCCCGATCCGGCAGGTCGGCGCTCGGCTCCCGCCCGGCGGGACCGGGCGGCGACGCGGCACCCGGATCGTCGACCGTCCGGCCGAACTCGCGCAGCAGTTCGGTGGCGTCCCCGGCGGCGGTGACCCGCGCGAACAGCGGGTCCGTGGCCAGCTCGTCCGGGGCGAGGTTGCCCAGGTGCTGGTAGACCCAGTACGAGGCGAGGCCCGCGGTGATCCGCTCGCGCCACCACGGTTGTGCGGACATGTCCCGCCGCCAGGCCGCCGAGGTGTTCCAGTCGTCGATGATCTCGTGGTCGTCGAAGATCATGACGCTGGGCACGGTGGCCAGCAGCCAGCGCACCTCCGGGTCCCGCCACGACTCCAGGTAGAGGGCGGTGTACTCCTCGTACGCGACCACCTGGTCGGTGGGGCCGTCATGCCCGGCTGCCCGGCGGCGGCGCAGGACCCGGCGTACCCCTTGCGAGGTCTCGTCCGCGTAGACCTGGTCGCCGAGCAGCACCAGCAGGTCCGGTCGCGACGCCGGCTCGTCCATCAGCCGGCGTGCGTACGCGTCCAGCGCGTCGGGCGGCAGGGTGCGGCGGGTGGAGTCCGGGGTCGCTTCCCGGCATGAGCCGAAGACCATCCGTACCGGCTGGTCGCGGTCGTCGGCGGCCCGGGTGCTGATCACCGGCGGCGGGTACGGCGAGTCCGCCTCGGGCCACACCTGACGGTCGTCCAGCAGCACCCGGTACGCGGTCGCGCTGTCCGGGGCCAGCCCCTCGACGACGACCAGCGCGTAGTGGTGCCCGTACGCGCAGAAGGTGGGTGCGGAGCCGGCGGCGCCGCCGTCGGCCTCGATCCGCACGAGCGCCGGCGCGGAGGTCTCCACCCACACCGTGGCGCGGTCGCCGACGACGCGGCGCAGCAGCGGCCCGATGCGCAGCTGTGCGGTCACCGTTGGCCCGGGTGGTGCGGCATGGAACCTCCGTGCGGATGGGGATCTCCATCCTCCACATCCGGCCCGCCGCGCGCCACATCCATCCGGCGCCCGGGGGTGACGGCGGACATGGCCGGGCGACACCGCACCCGGCGGGCGCATCTGTCAGGATTTCGGCATGGAATACGTGGTCGTCTCCGTCATTCTGCTGATCGCGCTGCTGGTCGGGGCCGCCGTGCTGGTGGTGCCCCGGATGCGCCGCCGCGAGCTGCCGCCGCCGCCCGGCGGGGGGACCACCACGCTGGAGCGGCCCCCGGCGGCGCCGCCAGTGCCCACCGAGGTGGTGGCCCCGCCGGTCGTCGAGCCGGAGGCGGCGCCCGCCCCGGTCGAGGAGGCGCCGTACCTCATCGAGCAGCCGGAACCCACCGCCGGGCGGCTGGTCCGGCTGCGGGCCCGGCTGGCCCGCTCGCAGAGCGTGCTGGGCCGTGGCCTGCTGGCGGTGCTCTCCCGCGACCACCTCGACGACGAGGCGTGGGAGGAGATCGAGGACAGCCTGATCACGGCGGACGTCGGGGTCGAGGCCACCCAGGTGATCGTGGAGCGGCTGCGCGAGCGGGTCCGGGTGCTGGGCACCCGGACCGTGGCGGAGGTACGCCAGCAGCTCGCCGAGGAGCTGATCGAGGCGCTGGAGCCGGGCCTGGACCGCACCCTGAAGGCGGGGCCGTTCGAGGGACGGCCCGCGGTGGTGCTGGTGGTCGGCGTGAACGGCGCGGGCAAGACCACCACCTGCGGCAAGATCGCCCGGGTGCTGGTGGCCGACGGTCACACCGTGGTGCTCGGGGCGGCGGACACGTTCCGGGCCGCGGCCAGCGAGCAGCTCGCCACCTGGGGTGAGCGGGTGGGCGCGGAGACCGTGCGCGGTCCCGAGGGCGGCGACCCGGCCAGCGTGGCGTTCGACGCGGTCAAGCGGGGTATCGACACGGGCGTGCACACCGTGCTGATCGACACGGCCGGGCGGCTGCAGAACAAGGTGGGGCTCATGGACGAGCTGGGCAAGGTCAAGCGGGTCGTGGAGAAGCACGGCCCGGTCGACGAGGCGCTGCTGATCCTCGACGCCACCACCGGACAGAACGGTCTGGAGCAGGCCCGGGTGTTCACCGAAGTGGTGGACGTTACCGGCGTGGTGCTGACGAAGCTGGACGGCACCGCGAAGGGCGGAATCGTCATCGCCGTGCAGCGCAAGCTGGGGATTCCCGTGAAGCTGGTCGGTCTGGGGGAGGGCCCGGACGATCTCGCCCCGTTCGAGCCGAAGGCCTTCGTCGAGGCGCTGCTTGGCAGCGACGGTTAGGCTCGGGGCCGCGCATACAGGTACGGGAGGTCGTGGGTGACGCAGGAACCCGTCCGGGAGATCCCGCTGCACGGGGGCAACGTCAGCACGGTCTCCAGGATCGGCGACACGGTCCGGCGTAACGCCGGTCCCTGGACGCCGTCCGTGCACGCCCTGCTCAACCACCTGCAGCGGGTCGGCTTCACCGGCTCGCCGCACGCGCTGGGGATGGACGAGAAGGGCCGCGAGGTGCTGTCGTACCTCGACGGCGAGTGCGGCGAGTACCCGCTGGCCCCGCACTGGGTGACCGAGGAGGCGCTGGTCACGGTCGCCACGATGCTGCGCATGTTCCACGACGCGCAGTACGGGTTCGTGAACCCCCCGGGGGCGGTGTGGCGCTCGTTCGGGCCGCCGCCGCCGGACACCGAGGTGATCTGCCACCACGACGCCGCCCCGCACAACGTGGTCTGGCGGCCGGACGGCACCCTCGCGCTGATCGACTTCGACCTGGCCTCGCCCGGCGCCCGGATCTACGACGTGGCGTACGCGGCGTGGACGTGGGTACCGCTGTTCAGCGACCGGGACTCGTACACGCTGGGCTGGAAGCGGCCGAACCGGCCGCGGCGGCTGCGGCTGTTCGCGGACGCGTACGGGCTGATCCCGCGCGACCGGCACCGGCTGGTGCGCACCATCCGCAAGCGGATCGTGGATCACGTCGAGGGGATCCGCCGGATGGCGGCGGCCGGGGATCCGGCGTTCGTCCGCATCGTGCACAAGGGGCATCTGCGCCGTCCGATGCGCGACCTGCGGCTGCTCGATTACGAGCGGCACACCCTGGAGTACGCGCTCCGCTGATCATCGGGCGGCCGGTGGGCGCATTGCGGCGGTTCAGCCTCCTCGCGCTGGCGCCTGTGAGAGTTTCTTCACACGTACGAAACAAGCCGTCACGCGCCAGAAATCGCGCGTAGACCGTGCGTGAAACAGCGGCCGGGGAGGCTTCCGCCACGAAAACCGGCCGACTGGCGACGCTGCTGAAGTGGGTCGTGTGCGAGGACACCTAATCCGAGAGGAGGCAGCGTGGAGATCAACACCGGCAATACCGCCTGGTTGCTCCTGTCGTCTGCGCTCGTTTTGCTCATGACCCCCGGCCTGGCGCTGTTCTACGGTGGCCTCAACCGGTCCAAGGGCGTACTGAACATGATGATGATGAGCTTCTCGTGTATCGGGCTCGTCAGCATCCTGTGGACCATCTACGGCTTCACGCTGGCCTTCGGCACCAACGGCAACGCGGGCCTGAACAACGTCATCGGCAGCTTCACCCAGTACCTCGGCACGGGCACCAGCGGCATCACCGAGGAGTGGCTGTTCTTCGGCGCCAACACCGGCATCCCGACCTACGCCTTCATGGCGTTCCAGATGATGTTCGCCATCATCACCGTGGCGCTGATCAGCGGTGCGGTCTCGGACCGCATGAAGTTCGGCGGCTGGGTCATCTTCGCGATCGCCTGGTTCACGCTGGTCTACGTCCCGGTCGCGCACTGGGTCTGGGGTGGCGGCTTCATCGGCGCCAAGATCCGCGCGCTGGACTTCGCCGGTGGTACCGCGGTGCACATCAACGCCGGTGCGGCCGCGCTGGCGCTCTGCCTGATCCTCGGTAGGCGGGTCGGCTGGCCGCGGGAGAACATGCGCCCGCACAACGTGCCGTTCGTCGCGCTCGGCGCGGGTCTGCTGTGGTTCGGCTGGTTCGGCTTCAACGCCGGTTCCGAGCTGACCGTCGACGGCACCACCGTCTTCGCGTTCCTCAACACCCAGGTCGCCACGGCCGCCGCGCTGGTCGGCTGGATCGTCGTGGAGTGGCTGCGCGACGGCAAGCCGACCATGGTGGGCGCCTCGTCCGGCGCCGTCGCCGGTCTGGTCGCCATCACCCCGGCCTGCGGCTTCGTCGCCCCTGTTCCGGCGATCATCATCGGCCTGGTGGCCGGTACCGTCTGCGCCCTGGCCGTCGGCCTGAAGTACCGCTTTGGCTTCGACGACTCGCTCGACGTCGTCGGTGTCCACTTCGTCGGCGGCTGGATTGGCTCGCTGAGCCTCGGCTTCTTCGCCACCACCCAGGTCAACGCGGGGATCACCGACTCGGCGATCCTGAACGCGAGCGAGGGCCTGTTCTACGGCGGGGGCCTGACCCAGCTGGGCCGCCAGTTCGCCGGCAGCCTGGTGGTGACGATCTACTCGTTCGTGATCGCGGCGGTCATCGCGCTGGCCATCAAGGCCTTCAAGGGCCTGCGGATCAGCGAGGAAGCCGAGCGCGGCGGCATCGACATCGCCGACCACGGCGAGAGCGCGTACGAGTTCACCCCGGCCGCGGGCTCGGGTGGCGGTGGCGCGTTCACCATGGCCGGGATCGGCCCGTCCACCACGCCCGACGCTGACGGCAAGGCCGCGGTCAGCGAGAAGGTCGCCGGTTAGTTTTTCCTGATGACTGCACCGATGGAGGGACTGAGCATGAAGCTGGTGACCGCGGTCATCAAGCCGTACCAGCTCGACGGGGTCAAGGAGGCGCTGCACGCACTCGGCGTCGCGGGCCTGACCGTCAGCGAGGTACAGGGCTACGGACGGCAGAAGGGCCACACGGAGGTGTACCGGGGCGCCGAGTACACGGTGGAGTTCCTTCCGAAGATCAAGGTTGAGGTGCTGACCGACGAGATCGACGTCGAGAAGGTCGTCGACGCGGTGGTCACCGCCGCGCGTACCGGCAAGATCGGCGACGGGAAGGTGTGGGTGACGGCCGTCGAGGACGTCGTCCGGGTCCGTACCGGCGAGCGCGGCCTCGACGCGCTGTAGAGCGGGCCGCATGTCACACGTGGTCAGTGAGTCGCCGGTGCCGCCCACACGGGCGCCCGGCGACTCGCTGCACACCCTGCGCGAACAGCTCGGTGCCGCCGCCCGTACCGCGCGGGCGGCGGCGCTCGACTCCTGGCTGGCCAGCCTCTTCCCGGCCCACGTGCCGGGGGTCAGCCTGCTGGCGGTCGGCGGGCTCGGGCGGCGCGAGTGCGCCCCGTTCAGCGACCTCGACCTCGTGCTGCTGCACCGGGGCACCGCCGGGATCGACCGGATCGCGTCGGCGCTGTGGTATCCGATCTGGGACGCCAAGCTCGGGCTCGACCACTCCGTGCGTACCGTGCCGCAGGCGCTGTCCGTCGCGCACGACGACGTCAAGGTCGCCTTGGGCCTGCTCGACGCGCGGCACGTCGCGGGCGACGAGCTGCTCTCCACGGAACTCATCACCGCCGTGGCCGACCAGTGGCGGCGCACTGCCGTACGGTTGATGCCGCAGCTCAAGGAGATCACCCTGGCCCGCTGGGCCACCCACGGCGAGCTGGCGTTCCTGCTCGAAGGCGACCTGAAGGAGGCCGCGGGCGGGCTGCGCGACGTCACCCTGCTGCGGGCCATCGGCCGCACCGGGGTCGCCGACACCATGCGGCCCGCCGCCCGCGCCGCCCACGTGCGCCTGCTCGACACCCGCGACGCGCTGCACCTCGCGGTGGGGCGGCGCGTCGACCGGCTCGTCGCCCAGGAACGCGGCGTCGTCGCCGAACTGCTCGACCTGCCACTGCCCACGCCGGACGCGGCGCACGGACCCACCGAGTCGGTCAGCCACGGCGACGCCCTGCTGCGCCGGGTCGCCAGTGACGCCCGTACCGTCGCGCACGCCCTCGACGACGCCTGGCGGG
This sequence comes from Krasilnikovia cinnamomea, assembly GCF_004217545.1. NCBI lineage: Bacteria > Bacillati > Actinomycetota > Actinomycetes > Micromonosporales > Micromonosporaceae > Krasilnikovia > Krasilnikovia cinnamomea. The sequence continues at coordinate 1,710,301 of NZ_SHKY01000001.1, read as the reverse complement.
CCGCGGACCGGCTGCGCAACGGGCGCCGCCGTGGACTGCCCACCGGTGGGCCGCCGCGCCGCCCGGTCGCCCGCGACGTCGTCGAACAGGACGGCGAGCTGGTGCTGGCGCGCACCGCGATCGGGCCCGTGCCCGACCCCAGCCTGTCGCTGCGGGTGGCCGCCGCGGCCGCCGCCCACCGGCTGCCCATCGCCCGGGCCACCTGCGAGTGGCTGGCCGCGTTCTGCCCGCCGCTGCCCAACCCCTGGCCCGGCACCGCCCGCGCCGCGCTGGTCTCGCTGCTCGGCTCCGGCCCCGGCCTGCTGCCCGCCTGGGAGACCTGCGACCGGTACGGCCTCATCGACGCCTGGCTGCCCGAGTGGGCCCGCATGCGCAGCCTGCCGCAGCACCACCCGGTGCACCGCTTCACGCTGGACCGGCACCTCGTCCAGGCCGCGTACGAGGCCAGCGCGTACACCCGCGAGGTGGACCGGCCCGACCTGCTGCTGCTCGGCGCGTTCCTGCACGACGTCGGCAAGGGCCTGCCCGGTGACCACAGCGAGGCGGGGGCGCCCGTCGCCGCGCACATCGCCACCCGGATCGGGCTGCCGGTCGCCGACGTCGCCACGATCGAGAAGCTGGTCCGACTGCACCTGCTGCTGCCCGACGTGGCCACCCGGCGCGACCTCGCCGACCCCGTCACCATCTCCACCGTCGCCAAGGCCGTCGGCGACGCCGCCACCCTGGACCTGCTGCACGCGCTCGCCCGCGCCGACTCGCACGCCACCGGGCCCGCTGCCTGGTCCGACTGGAAGGGCCGGCTGCTGGCCGACCTGGTCCGCCGGGTGCACACCGCGCTGGACACCGGGAAACTGCCCGACCCGCCCGCCGCCGACCCGGCGTTGCTGCGCGGTGATCTGCCCGCCGTACACCTCGACGGCGACCGGGTCGCCGTCGCGGCGGCCGACCGGCGCGGCCTGCTGGCCCAGGTCACCGCGTGCCTGGCTCTGCACCGCCTGGACGTGCTCTCGGCCGACGCGTCCGCGGTGGACGGCCGCGCCATCGTCGAATTCTGGACCCAGCCCCGGTACGGCTCACCCGCCGACCCCGTCGCCCTCGCCGCCGACCTGCGCCGGGTCGCCGCGGGCGACGTCTCGGTCACCCAGCGGGTCCGCGCGCGGGCCATGAGTGCCCGCGGCGGCGCCGCGCCCCGGGTCGTGTGGCAGGGCGGGGCCGCCACCGACGCGGTCATCCTCGAACTGCGCGCGGCCGACTCGCCCGGACTGCTGTTCCGGGTCGCCTCCGCGCTCGACGAGATCGGCGCCGAGGTCCGCGCCGCCCGGATCTCCACCCTCGGCGGCGACGTGGTCGACGCGTTCTACCTCGTCGGCGCGGCGGCCGACCCCGCGCAACGGGAACGGATCGCCGCCGCCGTCCTGGCCGCGGTCTGATCCGGCGCGTCACCTCGGCGCGGCGGGGCCGTTGGCAGTGGGAGGGCGTCGGCGGCCGGCGCCGACGGATCGAAGAGGTGCGCGCGCAGCATGCCAGAACGTCAGCCGGCGTCGGCGACCCATCCCACGGCCCTGCTGGACGATCACATCGCGGTCATCGGGCCCGCCCTGCGCTCCGCGCTGCCCGTCACCGCCATCCGGAACAGGTCCCAGGACGCCCGGCTCCTGCTGGCCCGGGCGGCCCTCGGTGACGCCGGGACGCTGGCGGAGCTGCTGAGCGCCGCCCGCGCCGGGGACCAGGCCTGGCTGACCGGGCGGCAGGACGCCGCCGACCCCGGGGCGCTGGCCGCGCTCGCGCAACTGCTGGCGTTCCAGGACCTGCGGCCCGACGACCGCCGGGACGCGCTCGGCCTGCTCGACCTCGTGCACGCGGTGTACGGGCCGTCCGCGCTGTCGGCCGTGCACCAGGGGCTGCACGCCCAGTTGGTGCTGGCCGAGCAGGGACCCGACCGGGTGCCCGAGCTGCTGGCCGCGTACCCCGACATGAAGCGGACCACCCGGGTGGGGATCCTGCTCGACCTGGCGAACCCCTTCGCCGTCGCGGGACGCGAGCCGCAGCCGTGGCTCGAGCGGTTCCAGGCACTGCTGCCCGAACCCGCGCCGGTGCTGCTCGACCCGGACGCACCCACCCCGTTCGACCGGCTCGGCACGGCCGCGGTCGAGCCGGTGCCGGCCCCGCACCAGGTGTCCGTGGTGGTGCCCGCGTACCGGCCGGACCGCAGCCTGCACACGGCGGTCCGGTCGATCCTCGCGCAGACGTGGCAAAACCTGGAAGTCGTCCTCGTCGACGACGGCTCCCCGCCGGAGTACGACGCCGAGCTGGCCGCCGTGGTGGCCCTCGACTCCCGGGTGCGGCTGGTCAAGCTGGCGGTCAACGCGGGCACGTACGCGGCCCGCAACGCGGGACTCGCGGCGTGCGGCGGCGACTTCGTCGCGTTCCAGGACGCCGACGACTGGTCGCATCCGCGCCGCCTGGAGTCGCAGGTGCGGCCGCTGCTGGCGGCGCCCCGGCTGGTCGCCACCACCTCCGACGGGCTGTCGGTCACCGACCAACTGCTGATCAACCGGCCGGGGGTGCGCAGCGGGCGGTTCAACCCGTCGTCGCTGGTGTTCCGGCGCGACGAGGTGGTGCGGCGCATCGGCTACTTCGACGAGGTACGCAAGGCGGGGGACTCCGAGTACATCGGACGGATCGGTGCGACGTTCGGCGTCGACGCCATCCGCCACCTGGAGATGGAGCCGCTGGCGCTGATCCGGCTGTCGGAACACTCACTGTCGCGGGCCGAGATCCGGGCGTACTGGATGCATCCGGCCCGGGTCGCGTACAGCTCGGCGTACCTGCGGTGGCACGAGCGGATCGCGGCCGGTGAGGCGGACCCGTACCGGCCGCGGGACGCGGTGGAGCGGCCGTTCCGGGCCCCGGAGCACCTCACCCGCCGCCCCGGCGACAACGCCTCGCCCCGCCACTACGACGTGGTGATGGTCGCCGACTGGCGGTTCTGGCAGAGCCCGCAGCGGGCCGCGGTCGCGGAGCTGCGCGCCCTGGTCCAGGCGGGCCGCCGGGTCGCGGTCGCCCACCTGGAGACCTACCGGTACGTCCGGCAGCGGCGCCTCTCGCCGATCGCGGAGATCCAGCAGCTGGTGAACGACGGGGCGATCGACCATGTCGAGATCGGGCAGCGTACGGACGCGGATCTGGTGCTGGTCCGGCACGCGGCGGTGCTGCAGTTCGCCGGTGGGCGCCCGGGACGGATCCAGGCGCAGCGGGTGGTCGTGGTGGCCGACCGGGCGCCGGTGCGGGGCGACGGCACGGACCACCGGTACACGACGGCCGCCTGCGCCGCCGCCGCGCGGGAGCTGTTCGGCGCCGATCCGGTGTGGTGGCCGCAGGATCCGGCGATCCGGCGGGCGCTGCGGGAGGCGGACCCCAGCGTGCCGGTGCTCCCCGACGACCTGCCGTTCGTCGTCACGCCCGCCGACGGCGCGGGGCCGCGCGCCGGACTCGCCGGGCGCCGCCCGACGGTCGGCGTCGACCTGTGCGACTCCGGCGGCCTGCCGGGCGAGCGAGCCGAGGTCCTGTCGGTGCTGCGGCGCTGCCGCGACGCGGACATCCGGGTACGGATGCCCGACCGGCTGCGCCCGGTCGCGGAGGCGCCGGTGTCCTGGCTCTGCTTCGAGGCGTCCGACCTGGAGCCCGGTCCCTTCCTGCACCAGCTCGACTTCTACCTGCACTATCCGCACCCGCACGAGGTGGGCCGCTGGTCGCAGCCGGTGCTGGAGGCCGCGGCGGCGGGCTGCGTGGTGCTGCTGCCCGAGCGGCTGGCCCCGCAGTACGGCGACGTCGCGGTGTACGCCGAGCCGGACGGCGTGGCCACCGCGCTGGCCCGGTACGCCGCCGACCCCGGGCGCTACGCCGCGCGCAGCCGGCAGGCGTACGAGCTCGCCGCCGCGGCCTACCACCCGGGTCGTTTCGTGGCCCGCATCGGTGACCTGCTGGCCCGCCCCGGCGCCGCCCTGCCGGTGCCGCGCGGCGCGCTGGCCCCGGCCCGCTAGCCAACGCCGACGTAACGCGGCGCCGACGGCGCGCGTTACCGAAACGTCCACTCAACCAGCACCGGAGGGAACGGATGAACACGCTGGTGCGGTTCGCCCGCGGCCAGATCGCGCGGCTGCACAGCCTCACGTCGCGGCAGGGGATGGCCCTGATCACGATCGTCGTGCTGTGCCTCGGCGTGGCCGGAGCCTCGGCGGCCGGGCAGGGCGCCGTCGCGATGACGCTGCTGGCCGGTCTCCTCGGTGCGGCCCTCGTCGGCCTCCTGCAACTGTCCCGGCGCCTCGGCGGGCTGATCCGCGCCCAGCGGGCCTCGCTGCGGGACCTGCGGGTGCTGCTGGAGGAGACGCAGCGCCGGCTGGTGGCCACGGGTGAGACCGAACGCGTCGCGGCGGCCACCCGGCACCGGGACCTGACCGCGCGGCTGGCCCGCGACGACCGGGACGCCCAGGAGGTCACCCGGCTGCTGCTGCGCGAGCAGAGCAGCGAGGCGGAGGCGGCGCTGCAGGTGTACCGGCTGGTGACGCCGCGCGCCCCGATGCCCTTCTCGGCCGACGCGGGGTGCGGCGCCGCCGACCTGCTCGGCCTGCTGCACCTGGTGCGCGCCCGGCGGCCCGCCGTGGCGGTCACCCTCGGCGCGGGCTCGGCCGCGGTGTGGCTGGCGTACGCGGTGGAGGCCGCCGGTGGCCGCCTCGTCGCGGTGGAGCACGACCGGGACGCCGCCGAGCGGATCCGGGCGCTGGCGGCCGCGCACGGCCTGACCCAGGTCGCCGAGGTCGTCCACGCGCCGCTGTCGGACGCCCGGCCGGGCAGCGACACCGCGGGCTGGTACGAGTGGACCGCCCTGACGGACGTGCGCGACGTGGACCTGCTGGTGGTGGACGGGCCGGCGGGGATGGCCACGGCCCGGCGGGTCGGCGCCGCGCTGCGGGTGTTCGGCCCTCGGCTGACCGGTGACGCGGTGGTGGTGGTGGACGACGGGCCGGGCGCCCGGGCGGCGAGCACCGCGCTCGGGGCGTCGCTGCCGGAGTTCCCGGGGGTCGGCCGGTTCACGGCGCTCGCGTACGTGCCGCCCCCGGCCGCCACGATGTCGGCCGTACCGTCCTGAGTGGTCAGATCTCGCGCACGATGACGTCGGCGATCCGCTGCCCGGCGTGGCCGTCCCACAGGGGCGGGGTCGGCCACGTCCGTGGCCGCCCGGCGCGCAGCCGCTGCTCCACCTCGGCGGCGAGCGTGGCCCGGGTGACGAGGCGGTTGGTGCCGTGCGTGATGGTGACCGGCCGTTCGGTGTTGGGGCGGATGGTCAGGCACGGTACGCCCAGGACGGTGGTCTCCTCCTGCACGCCACCCGAGTCGGTGACGACGGCTTCGGCGCCCCGGACCAGGCCGAGGAACTCCACGTACCCGAGGGGTTCGAGCACGCGGACCCGGGGGTGGGTGAACAGGCCCACGGACCGCAGCCGCTCCCGCCCGCGCGGGTGCAGCGGCAGGACGACGTCGGCCTGGTCGGCGACGGCGTGCACGGCGTGGACGAGTTCGGCGGCGTCGGCGGGGTGGTCCACGTTGGCCGGGCGGTGCAGGGTGGCCACCACGTACGGGCCGTCGAGGCCGTGTTCGGCGCGGGCCTTCGCCGCGTCGAAGCGGTCCAGGTGGGCCAGCAGCGTGTCGATCATCGGGTTGCCGACCAGGTGGATGCGGTCCGCCGCGATCCCCTCGTTGCCCAGGTGAGCGACCGCGTCGGGGCTGGTGGCGAAAAGGGTGTCCGCGATGCGGTCGGTGACCACGCGGTTGATTTCCTCGGGCATGGTGCGGTCGAAGCTGCGCAGCCCCGCCTCGACGTGCGCGACGCGGATCCCGAGCTTCGCGGCGGCCAGGGCGGCGGCGACGGTCGAGTTGACGTCGCCGTAGACGACCAGCAGGGCGGGCCGGCGTTCGAGGAGCAGGTCCTCCACGGCGGTGAGCACGGCCGCGGTCTGGGCCGCGTGGCTGCCCGATCCGACGCCGAGGTCGACGTCCGGGCGGGGCAGGTCGAGCTGGCGCAGGAACACGTCGAACATCTGCTGCCCGTAGTGCTGTCCGGTGTGTACGAGCTGTTGCGAAACCCCCCGCTCGGCGAGGGCCCGGTACACCGGCGCGGCCTTGGGGAAGTTGGGCCGCGCTCCGGTGACGTGCAGTACGGGGCCGGGCATGAACAACCTCCGTCGGTGCGTCGGGGGAACGTGCTGTACAACGCCGGGCATACTGCAGGGATTCGGGACAAAGCGCGACAACCCACCGCTTCGCCTCGTTCATCGAAGGGCGGCGCGTCCGCGTCGGCCGATCCGCACGCACTAGGAGTTCGCATGCCCGCCCGCCGTGTCAAAGACCTGGCCCGCCGCGTGCCGCGGCGGGTGCGCTACGGGGCGCTCGGCTGCGTCCTGGTCGCCGGTCTGGCCACCGCCGCAGCGACCCGCTCCTGGCTCGTGCTGATCGTCGAGCTGTTCGTGGTGGCCGCGATCCTCGGCAGCGCCCTGTGGGAGCAGCGCCAGCTGCGCATGGCGCTGGGCCGGCAGGCCAAACGGCTGCGCGCCACCACCGAACGCGTCCGCGACTCCGACCGGGTCCAGGCCCACCTCGCCCTGGAGCTGTACGACCAGAACCGCGCGGCCGGCCGGGAGTTCCCCGCCGCCCTCGGCCCCCTGGTGCTCGACGCGCTGGCCGAACGCGGCGACGTGCTGCCCGCCTTCGCGCTGGCCGAGCGCAGCGCCGCCGACGCCATCGCCGTGCCCACGTTCCGCCGCCTCCGGCGCGACCTGCACCGCAGCGGCTACCTCGCGCGCGCCGAGGCGATGGCCCGGCACTGCGCCGAACGCGGCAAACCCGACGACCGGCGCGCCGTCATCCACCTGCGCGGCGAACACGCGGTGCTCTCGGGCGACTTCGTGCCGTCCGTGGCCCCCCGAGACCCGGGCAAGCCCGTGCCCAACCGGGTGCTGCACCTGGTCGGCAAGTCCCTGCCCGAGGCGCAGGCGGGCTACACCCTGCGGACCCACTTCATCGCCACCGCCCAGCAGGCCGCCGGCCTGGACCCGCACGTCGCCACGGAACTCGGCTTCGGCGCCGATACCGACGCGGTCGTCGACGGCATCACCTACCACCGCGTCCAAGGTCCGGCCCAGGGCACCCTGCCGCTGGACCAGTGGCTGAGCCAGCACGTCGAACGCACCGCCGAACTGGTCCGCCAACTGCGCCCGGCCGTACTGCACCCCGCCTCGAACTACCTCAACGCCCTCACCGCGCTGGCGATCGGCAAGGCGTACGGCATCCCGGTCGTCTACGAGACGCGCGGCTTCTGGGAGGAGACCTGGCTGTCCCGCCAGATCCAGCGCGCGGGCTGGGACTACCCCGAGGTGGTGGCGAAGTACGGCGAGCCCGACATCTACCGCATGCGCCGGGACCTGGAGGACCGGTGCCGCCGCGAGGCCGACCGGGTCGTCACGCTCGCCGACGTCATGGCCGACCGGATCGTCCTGGGCGGGGTGCCCCGTGACCGGATCCACGTGGTGCCCAACGCCGTGGACACCGACCGGTTCCCCGTTCTGTCCCGGGACGCGGACCTGGCGCAGCGGCTGGGCATCCCGGCCGACACCACGGTCGTCGGCTACATCTCCTCCCTGGCCGAGTACGAGGGCATCGACACGCTCCTGCGCGCGTACGCGCGGCTCGACGGCCGGGTCGCCCTGCTGATCGTCGGTGACGGCGTGGAACGCGAGAACCTCCAGCAGCTCGCCGCGGACCTCGGCGCGTCCGGTGTGCACTTCACCGGGCAGGTGCCGCACGATCAGGTGCTGCGCTACTACAGCCTGATCGACGTCTTCGTGGTGCCGCGCCGCCCCACCGAGGTCTGCCACCTGGTCACTCCGCTGAAGCCGTTCGAGGCGTTCGCCACCGGCCGCGCGGTGGTGCTGTCCGACGTGCGCGCGCTGGCCGGCATCGCCCGGGAGAGCGGCGCCGCCGAGCTGTTCACGGCGGGCGATCCGGGCTCGCTCGTCACGGTGCTGCGCCGCCTGCTGGCCGACCCCGACCGCCGCCGTGAGCTGGCCGAGGCCGGTGCGGCCTGGGTGCGCCAGGAGCGTACGTGGTCCGCCAACGCCCGCCTCTACGCCCGCCTCTACGAGGAGCTGACCAGCGGGGTGCCCGGCCAGCGCCGCCCCGAACGCAGCGACGCCGTGGTCAGCTGACGGGGACGCGCAACGGAAACCGGCCGGGGTCGTTTTGCCCCGTGTGACCGTCGATGTGGTGAGCAAGGTGCCGCGGCCCGGGACCCCGCCCGCGCCCGCCGCGCCCGCCGCCGGGCCACCGGACGCCGTGCCGGTCCGCCGGCTGTGGCGCCGGGCGGTGCTGCGCGCCGCGCTGATCCCGCTGATCGTGCTGGTGCCGCTGACCACGCTGGCGCCGTCGGGAGACCACCGGTTCAACATCTACTGGCACGGCGGGCGGTACCGCACCGACCCGCTGGGCATCGTCACGGGCACCATCGACGTGCTTCCCACGTACCTGCGGCTGGGCAACTTCCGGCCGCTGGGGCGGATGGTCGAGGCGATCATCGACCTCGGCGTCTACCTGCTCACCGACCTGCTGCACCTGCCCGCGAACATCGCGTTGCGGCTGGTCACCTGCGCGGCGGCCGTACTGCTGTCGGTCGCCGCCGTGGTCTTCGCCGAATGCGTCGTCGCGCGCGGGCGGGTGTTCGGCACCGCGCCGTCGCGGCTGTCCGCGGTGCTGCCGTTCGCGGTGGGCGGCTGCTGCGTCGCGGCGGGCGACACCACGGTGTTCATCCTCTTCGGCGCGTTGTACCTGACCACGTCGGCGCTGGTGCTCGGGCTCGCCGCGGCGTTCGCCCGGCTGGTGCGTACCGGAGACTTCCGGCTCGGCTGGCGCCGGGCCGCGGCCGCCGCGCTGGCCGGTGCCGCGATCGCCTGCTTCAACGAGCTGGCCGCGCTCGCCCTCCCGCTGCTGACCGTCACCGTGCTGGCCCGCGCCCGCTGGGTGTCGGGGCTGGACTGGCGGCGGGCCTGCACCGGTCCCGCCGCCCGCGCCGTCGCCGCGTGCTGGCTGGGGTTCCTGCCCATCTTCCTGACCATCCGCGTGATCATCGCGGGCTACTGCCGGGCGGGCGACTGCTACAAGGGCTCCGATGTGGCCCTGGGCCCCGGCGCGCTCGCGGCGTTCCCGCTGCGGCTGGGGGCCTGGCTGCCGCCGCTGGGCTGGGCCCGCGCGGCGGACGGCGCGGGCGCGGCCTGGCCGGTGGGGGTGCTGCCGCTGCTGGCGCTCGCCGCGCTCGGCCTGCTGGTGTGGCACGCCACCCGGGACCTGCCCCGGCTGGCTCCGCTCGACCGGGGGCAACTGCTCGGGGCCGGCGCCGTCGCGGTCAGCCTGCTGCTCCTGGGCGCCGCGCTGGCCAGCCTCAACGCCGACGTCCAGCGTTTCGCCGGACTCGGGCGGTGGGGGCAGGGCTGGCGTGACTCCGGGGTCACCGCGGCCGCCGGTGGGCTGCTGCTGGCGCTCGGTGCCGTCGCGCTGACCGGCCGGCGGCGCCGCCCGTACCGGGCCCTGACCTGGGTGCTGGTGGTGCTGGCGGTGGTCGGTGCCGGGACCGTGGCCGCCAACCAGACCTATGCGGACCGGGTGGCGCGCCGCCAGCTGTCGCTGCTGGACAACCGGATCGCGCTGGAGATGGCCGGATTCGACCGCACGCCCGCGGGCAACGAGCGCCGGTGCGCGCTGCTGCGCGAGGCGTTCACCCGCTTCGCCGACAACGAGCACACCCGCACCCGGTACGCCGAGTCCCTCGACGTCGGCGCGCGGGACACCGCCGGGCTCCCGTTCTGCCGGAGCGCCGGATGAGCCCCGACCCGGAACCGCTGATCTCCGTGATCGCCCCCGTCTACAACGAGGGCGAGGGGGTGGACCGCTTCGTGCACCGCCTCACGGAGGTCCTGGCCGTACCGGGGCAACGGCACGAACTGATCCTCATCGACGACGGCTCCCGCGACGACTCCTGGCCCCGGGTGGTACGCCAGGCCGAGCGGGACCCCCGGGTGCGCGGCATCCGGCTGTCCCGCAACTTCGGCAAGGAGGCGGCGATGCTGGCCGGGCTGGAGCACGCCCGCGGCGACGCCGTGATCGTCATCGACGCCGACCTGCAGCACCCACCGGCCGCGATCCCGGAGATGCTGCGCCGCTGGCGCGCGGGCGCGCACGTGGTCGAGGCGGTCAAGCGCAACCGGCCCGGCCAGTCCGTGCCCAGCCGCCTGGCGGCCCGGCTGTTCAACGCGGGCTTCACCCGGCTGACCACCGTGGAGCTGGTCAACGCCACCGACTTCCGGCTGCTCAGCCGCCCCGCCCTGGAGGCGCTGCTGCGGCTGCCGGAGCACTCGTCGTTCTTCCGGGGCACCAGCAGCTGGATCGGCTACTCGCGCGACACCGTCGGGGTGGACATCGACCACCGGGAGGGTGGCGCCTCACGGTGGACGTTCCGGGCGCTGTGCCGCCTCGCGGTCAACGGGCTCACCTCGTTCACCTCGGCGCCGCTGCACCTGGTCACGGTCGTCGGGGTGGGCTTCGCCGGGTTCGCGGCGGTACTCGGGATCCAGACGCTGGTGCGCTGGCTGCGCGGCGGCTCGGTGGCCGGGTTCCCCACGGTCATCCTGCTGCTGCTGGTGATGGGCACGTTCATCCTGTTGGGCCTCGGCGTGATCGGCGAGTATCTGGCCCGGATCCACGAGGAGGTCCGCGGCCGCCCGCGCTACCTGGTCCAGGACCGCGCCGATTCGGGCCCGGCCGCCGGCGAGCCGGCCGCGGTGCCCGGCCAGCGGTCGGACCGTGCGCCGCGCTGAGTTCGGCCGCCTCCTCCGGTACGGATGCAGCGGCGCGGCCAGCGCCGCCACCCACTTCGGCACCGCGCTGGTGCTGGTGGAGGGGCCCGGCATGCCCCCGGTCCCGGCGTCCACGGTGGGCTTCGGGGCCAGCATCGTGGTCTCGTACGTGCTGCAGCGCAACTGGGTGTTCCGCGCGAGGACCCGGCACGCCGTCGGCGGCGCCCGCTTCCTGGCGGTGACGGCCGTGGCCCTGGCCTGCAACACCGCCGTGGTCTGGGCCGGAACGGCCCTGCTGGGGGCGCCCTACCGGCTGGTGCAGGCGGTGGCGCTGGTGTTGATCCCGCTGGTCAACTACACGATCAACTCACGGTGGACCTTCCGCGACCGGCGGCGCGCCGGGCTGCCGCGCCCCCCGGCTCAGGGCACCAGTTCGGCCGAGAGCAGCGGCGCCAGCAGCCGGCTGTAGACCGTGGTGATGTGGTGGCGGTCCTTGTAGACCAGGACGTTGCCGATGATCACCGGGCAGTCGGTGGCGGTGCAGAACCAGGGCAGCGGGTCGATGACCGAGACCCCCTGGCCGCGGGCGAGGTCCATCACCCGGGCGCGCAGCTCCGGTGCGCGGACCGCCACGGCGCGCGGGTGGGCGCAGGCCGCCGGGTCGCTCATGTGCTGCGACAGGCAGTCCGGGACGAGGTTGTGCCACGGCGTGTCGTTGACGAAGTACACCTTGGTCCCCGGCGCGGAGACCTGCGTGAAGGTGTACTGCCACGCCCGCATCCACGTGGTGTCGAGACCCCCCGTGACGCCCAGCAGCGCGCCGCCCGGTGACACGGACGCCAGCACCACCATCGCCGGACGCAGCTCCCGGATCTTCTGGTACGCCGCCCGCCGCCACTTGACGCATTCGGTGAACGGCCGCTTCAGCGAGTCCTGGTAGATGTACACGTTCGCGGCCGAGCAGGCGCTCTTGACCAGGGGCACGAGCTTCCAGTGCCGCTGCCGGGCGACCGCCTCCAGGGCGGGGAACCAGTGCCCGGCGTGCGAGTCGCCGAACAGGACCACGGTGGTGGGCGAGTTCGGATCCCCGTACGCGCAGTCCTTGATCAACCACTCGGTGAACTCGGGGGAGCACAGGTCCTTGTAGAGCTGCGGCTTGTCCCGGGCGGCCCGGGACAGCTTCGGGGTGAGGTCCACGGGGACGGCGGGCAGGTGCACGCTGTCGGCGATGCGCTGCTGCAGCGCGGTCACGTTGGACTGCGGGGCCAGCGGCGCGGCGCGGTAGCCGGAGACGGCCGTGCCGTTCTCGGCGGTCAGGGTGACGCACAGCGCCACCGAGGCGGCGGACATCACCAGGCCCGCCGCCAGGCCGCGCCACGGGCGGCGGCGCAGCACGGGCAGGCGCCGGAACGGGTTCTCCACCAGCGCGTACGTCAGGGCGGCCAGGACGAGCGCGGCCAGCGCCGCGAGGATGCTCTGCCACCAGGCCGGCGGATGACCCAACAGGTACGGCGCGACCGCCAGCAGCGGCCAGTGCCACAGGTACCAGGAGTACGACAGGCGCCCGATCGCCTGCAGGGCCGGGTGACCCAGCGGCGGGGCGGGACACGCACATCCGCCCGCGATCACGGCGGCGGCCCCGAGCACGGGCAGCAGGGCCGCGTACCCGGGGAACGGGGTGGCCTCGGTGTACGTCACCGCGGCGGCCGCGATCGCGAGCAGCCCGGCGGTGGCCAGGGCGAGGGCGGCGCGGCGGCCGAGCCGGGCGGCCGCGCCCGCGCCGAGGGCCAGCAGCGCGCCGACGCCGAGCTCCCACGCCCGGGTGTGCGCCCCGAAGTACGCCCAGGCCGCGTTGTGCCGGGTCTGCCAGACGCTGACGGCGAACGAGGCGGCCGTCAGTCCCATGAGCAGGAGGGCGATCCTGGAGAGATCGCCGCGCGCGCCGGGCTTGCGCCCCGCCGCGGCGGACCGCTGGGCGTGCACGACGACCAGCAGGAGCAGCAGCGGCCACACCAGGTAGAACTGCTCCTCCACGGCCAGCGACCAGAAATGCTGCAACGGCGACGGGTCCGTCTCCGCGCTCAGGTAGTCCGTGCCGATCACGGCCAGCCGGTAGTTCATCGCGTACCCGGTGGTGTACAGCGCGTCGGCGAGGATGTCCGGCAGCCGCAGCGGCGGCAGCCACCACACCGACATCGCCACCGTCGCCACGACGACCACGGTCGCGGCGGGCAGCAGCCGCAGCGCCCGGCGCGCGTAGAACCCCGGCACGGAGATCCGGCCCGTCTCGCGCACCTCGCGCAGCAGCAGCCCCGTGATCAGGAACCCGGAGATGACGAAGAAGACGTCCACCCCGACGTAGCCGCCCCCGACCAGCGGCAGTCCGCAGTGGTACGCCACCACGAGCAGCACCGCGACCGCGCGCAACCCCTGGATGTCGCGGCGATGCCGGGACGGGCGGGCCGCCCGGGGCGCGGGCCGCTCGGCGACCGGCGTGCCCCGGCGGCGCGGGGCGGGTGCGGTGACCGGCGCGGTCCGGACCGGTGCGCTGGCCGACCCGGACGTGCCGGTACCGAGCCCGGTCACAGGCGGTGTGCCTCCGCGCTCGTGGTGACACCCCGGGTGTCGAAGAAGCGCTTCGCGATGCCCGCGAGGTGGTCCGCGTCGTACCCGCGGTGGTGCTGCACGAGGATGGTCAGGTCGGCGGCCGCGGCCGCACCCTCCAGGTCCTCGGTACGCGGCACCACCAGGTCGCCCACCCGCCACGACGGCACGTACGGGTCGTGGTAGGCCAGCTTCGCGCCCAGCGACATCAGGTGCCGGGCCAGCGGGGTGGCCGGTGACTCGCGCCGGTCCGCGATGTTCGCCTTGTACGTGACCCCCAGCAGCAGCACCGTGGCCCCGTGCACCGCCTGCCCGTCCGCGTTGAGCAGGTTCTGCGCCCGCCGGGCCACGTACGCGGGCATGGTCGCGTTGATCTCCTGCGCCAGCTCCACGAACCGGAACGGGTAGCCCAGCTTGCTGCGCACGTTGTGGCTCAGGTAGTTCGGGTCGATCGGGATGCAGTGCCCGCCGACCCCCGGCCCCGGGTAGAACGCCTGGAAGCCGAACGGCTTGGTCGACGCGGCGTGGATGACGTCCCACAGGTCGATGTCGAGCTCGTGGCAGAACCGGGCCATCTCGTTGACCAGCGCGATGTTCACATGCCGGTACGTGTTCTCCAGCAGCTTCGCGGTCTCCGCCTCCCGGGTGCCCCGGGTCCGTACGACCGTCTCCACCAGCCGCCCGTAGAACGCGGCCACGGCGTCGGTGCAGGCCGGGGTGTGCCCGCCGACGACCTTGGGGGTGTTGTGCGCGCCGTACCGCTCGTTGCCCGGGTCGATGCGTTCCGGGGAGAACGCCAGGTGGAAGTCCAGCCCGGCGGTGAGCCCGGACAGCCGTTCCAGCAGCGGCCGGACCACGTCGTCCGTGGTACCCGGGTACGTGGTGGATTCCAGCACCACCAGCATGCCGGGCTTGAGATTGCGGCCCACCGCCTCGGTCGCGCCGATCACCGCCGACAGGTCCGGACCGTCCCCCTCGGCCAGCGGGGTGGGCACGCAGATGACCGCGGTGGACGCGGTCGCGATCAGCGACTCGTCGGTGGTCGGCGTGAAGCCGTCCGCGACCATCTGGGCCACGTCGGTGTCGCTGAGGTCGTCGACGTGCGAGCGCCCGGCGGCCAGCCCCGACACCACCCGCGCGGAAACGTCGAAGCCGAGCACTCGCATGCCGACGCGGGTGGCCTGGTGCGCCAGCGGCAGGCCGACGTAGCCCAGGCCGAGGATCACGACGTCGTAGCTCACGATTCACTCCTCACGGGAAGACGGCAGGAAGGGCCTCACGGGGAGGACGGCAGGGGTACGTCGCCGGCCGGGCGCGGGCCACCGGTACCGGCCACCGCGCGGGTGGCCTGCCGCGCCACCACGGGCGGGGCCGGGTGCAGGCGGCTGAGCGAGACCGTCGCGGGCCGCGGCTCGGCCAGCTCGTACGGCGAGACGAACGGCAGGTACGCGGGCAGGAAGTCGGCGACCAGCCCGGCCTGCTCCGCCGCGACCTCGGGGTCCGAGTCGGTGTCGTTGAGGCAGAACGCGTCGAGGTGGCGGTGCCGCAGCAGCGACGCCAGCTTGAACGGCGTGGCCGGATCGGCCAGGTCGGCGTACCGGTAGCGGACCTCGCCCGGCACCGCCCGCCCGGTCAGGTACGCGTAGTACTGCTGCAGCGAGGAGAGCAGCGCGATGTCCTCGGGGTGCCGGAACTGGTGCTCGGCGGTCGCCGTCACGTACTCGGCGAAGCGCTGCTCGATCTCGGTGAGGACACTGAGCCGCGACGGGTGCGGGGTGTGCAGCATCTTGCGGGTCAGCACCCGCCCGAACGCCTCCCGGATGAGCCGCCGGTTGTTCTTGCCGGCCGAGTTGACCGGCGCGTCCGCGGAACTGCGCGGGCCGGAGTCGACCTGGGCGCTCGACGGGAAGAAGCGGGTCAGCCCGCCCGGGGTGAAGAACAGGTCCGGGGTGACCGGGCGGCCGAGGAACACGTCGTCGTTGAGATACAGGAAGTGCTCCGACAGCCCCGGGATGCGGTGCAGCCGCGACTCGATGGCCTGCGAGTTGAAGGTCGGCAGCCGTCCCGTGTCGCCGAAGATCTCCCGGTGGTCGACCACGGTGATTCCCGGGTGATCCATGTCCAGCCAGGACGGCACCTGGTCGTCCGTGACGATGAAGACGTGCCGTACCCAGGGGGCGAAGCAGTGCAGGGCGCGCAGTGAGTAGCGCAGCTCGTCGCGGCAGGCGTACCGCGAGTCGTTGGCGGTCTGCCCGTTGACGTCGGTGACCCAGGGGTTGCCGCGCAGCGCCTCGGCCTTGCGGGCCCGCCAGGCGGGGTCGTCGCCGTCGACCCAGGTGTAGACCACGTCGATCGGGAAGCTGATCCGGTCGGGGTCGGCGAGCGTGAACACCTCCCGGGTGCGGTACCGGGTGTGGTCGGACGCAGCGCTGAACGGGCCGAAGGCGGCTTCGGGGGCGGTGGTCACCGGCTCGTCGACCTTGATCACGTCGGCGATGGGGTTGTCGCGCGGGCCGGTCAGGTGCCCGTCGCTTTCCCGCCAGAATTCGATCTCGCAGCCGAGGTCCGTACCGAGCAGCAGGCTGCCGGTCGGGTCGGTGACCGGCCAGCACACCCGCAGCACGTCGGCGCCGCGCCGCCGGCGCTCGCCGCTGTGCGGCCGGCGCTCGGCGCGCCGTGCGGGCGCGACGACCTCCAGCAGGCCGTCGCCGGTCGCGGTGAGGCCTTCCAGCAGGGCCACGACCCGGTCCCGCTCGGCCGCGGGTACGGCCACCGCGGTGCGCCGCACGTCGCGGGTGGGTACCCGGAACCAGTCGACGTCCGCGCCGGTCAGGGCGGCGGTGACCCGGGTGAGGTTGTCGCGCCGGACGGAGGCCGGGCTGGCCGCCCGCTCGCGCCGGGCGGTGATCCAGCCCTGCCCGGTGCGCACCCGCATGGACGGGGTGTCCGGGGTGACCCGCATGGTGGGCAGCCGGGGCGGCGGCGACAGCGGCACGATGCGCCGCGCCACGTGTAGCCGCCGGTGTGCCGCGACCCGGGGCAGCAGTCGATCCTGCACCGAGGTGAAGATGCGCTTCCGGACCCGCCAGGGGGCCAGGCGCAGGATGCGCCGCAGGGGCACGGCTCGTTCCTTCCGCCGGGTGTCCGTCGTACCGATGAGCGAGCGCCTCGCCGCACGGTTCCTGACCCTCAACGGCGGGATTCGGCGGAAGGTTGCGGTCGATATCGGCTTATCGGACATCTGTGCCAAGCCGTCACAGGTGTGGTCGAAGCTACGAAAGTGACGC
Source organism: Krasilnikovia cinnamomea (assembly GCF_004217545.1). Taxonomy (NCBI): domain Bacteria; kingdom Bacillati; phylum Actinomycetota; class Actinomycetes; order Micromonosporales; family Micromonosporaceae; genus Krasilnikovia; species Krasilnikovia cinnamomea. The sequence goes on along the minus strand of NZ_SHKY01000001.1, from coordinate 1,693,512 downwards.
CCGTTATCCCCGGTATATTCGATTTGCCGGTGGGGCGTGGGTGAATGCGCCGGGGCAACCCCTACGGGTGCGCTCCGGGGATCCCGCCGATGCGCGGGTTGCGCGGCGGGCGCATGGTGGAAGTCGGCCGGTCGGCGGCCGAGGGGAGGCGGAAATGGGCAAGGCAATCGCGTACCTGGTGGCCATGATCGCCGGGGTGATCGTGGTGGGCTGGATCGCCGTGAGCGTCCTGCACGTGCTGGCCGGAGCGCTGGCGTACCTGATCGTCGGCGCCGTGGTGGTCGGCGGCGGCCTCTACCTGTACGGCAAGGCCAGGCGCTCGCTGGCCCCCGGCACCCGCACCCAGCGCCGCATCGAGGCCGCCACCAAGACCTACCGGATGCGCCAGCGGTGAGAAGCCGCACCAAGCGCAGGGAGCGCAGCGACCGGAGCGACTGCGGGTTCTCACCGCTGGGGCAGGCGCATCCGGTGTCCGCGCGAAGCGCGGACCGGCAGACTCGGATGCGCCAGCGGTGAGGATTCGGCGGGGCGGCTAGGCTTGCGGGCGTTCCCTCATCGCTGACCAACGGGAAGTTGCGCCGTGTTTGACACCTTGAGCGACCGGCTCTCCGGCATTTTCACCAAGCTGCGGGGCAAGGGACGGCTCACCGACGCCGACATCGACGCCACCGCGCGCGAGATCCGCCTCGCCCTGCTCGAGGCGGATGTGGCGCTCCCGGTGGTCCGGGCGTTCATCGCCAGCCTCAAGGAGCGGGCGCGCGCCGCCGAGGTGTCGCAGGCGCTCAATCCCGCCCAGCAGATCATCAAGATCGTCCACGAGGAGCTCATCAACGTCCTCGGCGGCGAGGCGCGGCGGCTGCGGTTCGCCAAGCAGCCCCCCACCGTGATCATGCTGGCCGGTCTGCAGGGCTCCGGTAAGACCACCCTCGCGGGCAAGCTGGCCCGCTGGCTCAAGGGCCAGGGCCACCAGCCGCTGCTGGTCGCCTGTGACCTGCAGCGCCCCAACGCGGTCAACCAGCTCCAGGTCCTCGGCGGCCGGGCCGGGGTCGACGTGTACGCCCCCCAGCCCGGCAACGGCGTCGGCAACCCGGTCCAGGTGGCCAGGGACTCGATCGAGCACGCGCAGCGGGCGGCGAAGGACATCGTCATCGTCGACACCGCCGGCCGCCTCGGTATCGACGCCGAGATGATGCAGCAGGCCGCGGACATCCGCGACGCGGTCAGCCCGGACGAGGTCATCTTCGTCATCGACGCCATGGTCGGCCAGGACGCGGTGCAGACCGCCGAGGCGTTCCGCGACGGCGTCGGCATCACCGGCGTGGTGCTGTCCAAGCTCGACGGTGACGCCCGCGGCGGCGCGGCCCTGTCCGTCCGGCACGTCACCGGCGAGCCGATCCTGTTCGCGTCCACCGGCGAGAAGCTGGAGGACTTCGACGTCTTCCACCCCGACCGGATGGCCAGCCGCATCCTGGGCATGGGCGACGTGCTGACCCTCATCGAGCAGGCCGAGCAGGCCTTCGACGAGGATCAGAAGGAGAAGATGACCTCCAAGCTGCTCGGTGGCGAGCAGTTCACCCTGGAGGACTTCCTCGACCAGCTCATCGCCGTACGGCGGATGGGCCCGATCGCGAACGTGCTGGCCATGATGCCCGGCGTGGGCCAGATGAAGGACCAGCTGGCCGAGCTGGACGACAGCCACTTCGACCGGGTCACCGCGATCATCCGCTCGATGACGCCGCAGGAGCGCGCCAACCCGAAGATCCTCAACGGCTCCCGCCGGGTCCGCATAGCCAACGGCTCCGGGGTCACCGTCATGGACGTCAACCAGCTGCTCAACCGCTTCGCCGACGCGCAGAAGATGATGAAGCAGATGGGCGGCATGATGGGTCTGCCCGGCGCGCGCCGCAAGGCCACCAAGAGCCCGAAGAACAAGCGCAAGGGCACCAAGGGAGGCAGCAGCCGGCCCCGCGTCGGCGGCGCCGGGATGCCGGCCGGTTTCCCCGGCGGCATGCCCCAGCTCCCCCCGGGCCTGGACCCGAACGCGCTGGGCGGCGGCGCCCCGGGCCTGCCCCCGGGCTTCAAGCTCCCCAAGCTCGACTTCAACAAACTGACCAAGCCCCCGAAGGACGACGACAAGCGCTGACCGCTTTTCGGATCTTGATGAGTTCCGGTCAGCTCCTGACCCGAACTCATCACTGTTCCGAGGTCACGGGGTTTCCGGCCGCCCGCATCACCGCCTCGGTTATCCACAGCCCACGATCACGGCCCCCGCCCGGTAGCCTGACGTCCCTAGGGTGACGGTGTCCTTGCCCGAGGAGGCCCATTGACCGCCGCGCTGAACCTGCCCGACAAGCAGGACTGGACCGTCGACGACCTGGCGAGCCTTCCGAAGGATCTTCGCTACGAGTTGATCGACGGAAGGCTGATCTTGCCGTCCCCCACCGCCATCCACCAGGACATCGGCGTTGAGATCCTGCTCGCCCTGCGGGCCGGATGTCCGCCAGACCTCATGCCCGTCGTCGATTTGTCGCTCGCGGTGAATTACCGCAACGAGCCACGGCCCGACGTCGTCGTCATCCGCCCCGACCACGCCAACGTCAGCCCGGTGCCGGTGGACGACGCCGTGCTGGCCGTGGAGGTCATCTCGCCCGGTTCCCACTTCCGGGACATGTACGCCAAGGCCAAGGTCTACGCCGCCGCCCGGGTCGCGCACTACTGGGTCATCGACCCGCTGTTCGACGACGGCATCGTGCTCACCGCGTTCCAGCCCGGCGACACCGGCGAGTACGAGATCGCCGCCAGCACCAACAAGGTCTTCACGACGGAGTCGCCATTCCCGGTGACCATCGACCTGCCCGCGCTGACCGAGCGCCGCCGCGCCCTGCTGGAGCGTGCCCGGCCGCACGACTGAACGGGTGATCAGGTAGGACTGTGGACATGGCCTTGCATGTGCGCGGTGTCCTGCTCCCCGACGACGAGGTACGCGACCTGTGGCTGGTCGGCGACCGGGTCACCTTCGAGCCGGTCGCGGACGCCGAGACGATCAGCGACTCCGGGTACGTCCTGCCCGGCCTCGTCGACGCCCACTGCCACCTCGGCATCCAGTACGGCGGCCGCCCGATCGAGCACCTCGATCAGGCGCGGGAACTGGCCACCACGGACCGCGACGCCGGGGTGCTGGCCATTCGGGACGCCGGATCGCCGTACCCGTATCCGGAGCTGGACGACGAGCCCGGCATGCCGCGCCTGGCCCGCGCCGGGCGGCACGTCGCGGCCCCCAAGCGGTATCTGCGCGACATCGGGGTGGAGGTCGACGGCGCCGACGTCGCCGCGGCCGTCACCGAACAGGCCCGGGCGGGGACGGGCTGGGTGAAGCTGGTCGGCGACTGGATCGACCGGTCCGTCGGCGATCTCGCCCCGTCCTGGGATCCGCAGACCATGGCCGCCGCCGTCGCGGCCGCGCATGCGGCGGGCGCCCGGGCGGCCGTGCACACCTTCTCGGAGGAGGGGGTGGCGCAGATGGTCCGGGCCGGAGTGGACTCGGTCGAGCACGGCACCGGGCTGTCGTTCGACCTCATCGACGAGATGGCCCGGCGCGGCACCGCGCTGGTGCCCACAATGATCAACATTCAGACGTTCGGGGGGATCGCGGACCGGGCCCGGGCGAAGTTCGCCGGGTACGCCGACCACATGGTCGCCCTGCGCGACCGCTTCCCGTCCGTGGTCCGCGCCGCTCACGAGGCCGGGGTGCCGATCTACGTGGGCACCGACGCGGGCGGCGGCATCCGGCACGGCCAGGCCGCCGAGGAGATGCTGCTGCTGCACGAGGCGGGCATCCCGGCGCTCGACGTGCTGGCCGCCGCGTCCTGGCGGGCCCGGGCCTGGCTGGGCTTCCCCGGACTGGTCGAGGGCGGCCGCGCCGACCTGGTCGTCTACCCCGAGGACCCGCGCCGCGACCTGACCGTGGTGCGGGCACCCCGGCGGATCGTCCTGCGGGGACAGGTGATCCGCTGAACGAGGGTGACTCGCGCCTGTGGCGGCGGTGATCCGCTGGGCTCCGGGGACGGGTGATCCGCTGGGCCTCGCTAGGATGCTGCCTCATGGCTCGCGTGCTCACTCCCCGTGCGGAGGACTTCCCCCGCTGGTATCAGGACCTCATCGCCAAGGCGCAGCTCGCCGACAACGGCCCGGTGCGCGGCACGATGGTGATCCGGCCGACCGGCTACGCGCTGTGGGAGCGCATGCAGGGCGAGATGGACGCCCGGATCAAGGCGGCGGGCGCGGAGAACGCGTACTTCCCGCTGTTCATCCCGGAGAGCTACCTGCGCCGCGAGGCCCAGCACGTGGAGGGCTTCTCGCCCGAGCTGGCCGTGGTCACCCACGCGGGCGGCAAGGAGCTGGCCGAGCCGATCGTGGTGCGCCCCACCAGCGAGACGATCTTCGGCGAGTTCATGGCCAAGTGGGTCGACTCGTACCGGGACCTGCCGCTGCTGCTGAACCAGTGGGCCAACGTGGTGCGGTGGGAACTGCGCCCGCGCACCTTCCTGCGGACCACCGAGTTCCTCTGGCAGGAGGGCCACACCGCGCACGCCACCGAGGCGGACGCGGCGGCCTACGCGCGCCGCATCCTGCACCACGTGTACGAGGACTTCATGGTCAACCTGCTGGCCATCCCGGTCGTACCGGGCCGCAAGACCGTCGGGGAGCGGTTCGCGGGCGCCACGAACACCATGACCCTCGAGGCCATGATGGGCGACGGCAAGGCGCTGCAGATGGGCACGTCGCACGAGCTGGGGCAGAACTTCGCCAAGGCGTTCGACATCACGTACTCGTCGCAGGCCGGGAGCCTGGAGCACTGCTGGACCACCTCGTGGGGCAGCACCACCCGCATGATCGGCGGACTGATCATGGTGCACGGCGACGACAGCGGCCTGCGCATCCCGCCCCGGCTCGCCCCGGTCCAGGCCAACATCATGGTGGTCAAGGCGGGCGAGGGGGTGGCCGAGGCCGCCGCCAAGTTGCGCGACGAGCTGGCCGCCGCAGGCGTACGGGTGACCCTGGACGACCGCGCCGACGTGCCGTTCGGCCGCCGGGCGGTGGACGCCGAGCTCAAGGGCATCCCGGTGCGTATCGAGGTGGGCCCGCGCGACCTGGCCGCGGGCAACGCGGTGCTGGTCCGGCGGATCACCGGGGCGAAGGCGCCGGTGCCGCTCGGCGAGGTCGTCGCCGCGGTCACCGCCGCGCTCAAGGCCGACCAGCAGCAGCTCTTCGACGACGCGCTGGCGCTGCGCGAGGAACGCACCGTGGACGTGAAGACGCTCGGCGACGCGCTCGAGGCGGCGCAGACCGGCTGGGCGCGGGTGCCGTGGTCGGCGGTCGGCGTGGAGGGCGAGGCCGAGGCCAACGGCAAGGCGGTCACCGTACGCTGCCTGATCCGTCCCGACGGCACCGTGCCCGACGCGGACGACGAGCCGGACCTGGTCGCGATCCTGGCCCGCGCCTACTGATGTCCCGCAGGCCGGAGCCGGCCGCGACGCCCTGGCAGGGGCCGGCCGCGAGGGCGGGTCGGCCGTGAGGCCGTTCGCTCCCGGACAGCCGGTGCTGTACCGCCACATCGCGGGGGACCGGGTCGTCGGAGTGCGCCCGTGCCGGGTGGTCAGCGATGACGACCGCGGGCTGCTGCTCTGGTTGGCGCGCGCCTCGGCGGTGGCGGTCGAGGTGGCCGTGGACGGGCGCAGGGTGCGGGACATGCCGTTCACCGAGTGGGTGACCCTGGACCGCCACCTGCGGGAGGCGACCTGGCAGGGTCCCGCGATCCTGAAGTTCCTGCCCCGCGAAGGCCGCTACTCGGTCTGGTTCTTCCGCGACGACCGGGACCGCTTCGCGGCCTGGTACGTCAACCTGGAGGAGCCCCTGGCGCGCTGGGACGACGGCCCGGCGGCCGGGGTCGACGTGATCGACCAGGACCTGGACATCGTCGTGGCCCCGGATCACAGCTGGCGGTGGAAGGACGAGGACGAGTTCGCCGAGCGGCTGGCCCTCCCCGAGCACTACTGGGTGCGCGACGCGGCGGCGGTGTGGGCCGAGGGCCACCGGGTGATCGAGCTGATCGAGGCGGGCAAGTTCCCGTTCGACGGCACCTGGACGGACTTCCACCCCGATCCGGCCTGGCCGGTGCCCCACGCGCTGCCGCCGGGCTGGGACCGGCCGGCCTGCCGATGAGCGTTCCGTCCCCATGATCACCGAAAGGGTGGGCTGGTGGGGAGGGCGGTGGGACCGGGCGCGGATGGTCTGGCAGAATGGGTGGCTGGTTCGGCGTGCGTGAGGCTGCCCTCTAACTCCTGACGCGCTGCCAGTCCGCGAGGCAACGGCCCACAACCCCACGTGGTGCCAGCGACTCGATCACGACGCATTCAGGAGTAAAAGACACCGTGGCCGTAAAGATCCGGCTCCTGCGGATGGGCAAGATCCGCAACCCGCAGTACCGCATCGTCGTCGCCGACTCGCGCACCAAGCGCGACGGTCGTGCTATCGAGTACGTGGGCATCTACCACCCCAAGGAAGACCCGTCGGTCATCCAGGTGAAGTCGGAGCGCGTGCAGTACTGGCTCTCCGTCGGCGCCCAGCCGAGCGAGGCCGTGCAGCGCCTGCTGGAGAAGACCGGCGACTGGCAGCAGTTCAAGGGCCTGCCGGCCCCGCCGCCGCTGCTGGTGGCGGCCCCTAAGGCCGACCGTCTGGCCGTGTACGAGGCCGAGGCCAAGGCCTCCGCCGGCGTCGCCGAGAAGCCGGCCACCGCCAAGAAGGCCACCGCCAAGTCGGAGAAGGCCCCCAAGGCTGAGGCCAAGGCCGCCGACGAGGCTCCGGCGGAGACCCGCGAGGAGGCCGCTGCCAAGGCAGAGGACGCCGCCGGTGCCGGCGCCGACTCCGCGAGCTGACGGGGCGCTCCGGCCCGCGCTGGAGCACCTCGTCAAGGGCATCGTCGACAACCCGGACGACGTCCGGGTCCGGCTCGTCGACTCGCGCCGCGGCAAGCGGCTCGAGGTCCGCGTGCACCCCGAGGACCTGGGTACGGTCATCGGGCGCGGCGGGCGTACGGCCAAGGCGCTGCGCCAGGTCATCGGCTCGATCGGTGGCCGTGGCATCCGCGTCGACATCGTCGACGCGTACTGACGCACCGCGCGATGCTGCTCGTCGTCGGCCAGATCGGCAAGCCCCACGGCATCCGTGGGGAGGTGCTTGTGACGGTGCGTACCGACGAGCCTGAGGCGAGATTCGTGGCCGGGCAGGTGTTCACCACCGAGGTCCCCCGGGACCGGCGGGTGAGCACCGGCCCGGCCACGCCGCCGCCCCCGCCGGGCGGGGCGCCCTACCAGGTGCCCGACAAGCTGACCCTGGAGTCGCTGCGCTGGCACCAGGGGCGGGTGATCGCCCAGTTCGCGGGCGTGCCCGACCGCAACGTCGCCGAGGCCCTGCGGGGAGTGCTGCTCTGCGTCGACAGCGGGGACATCGCCGCGCCGGACGACCCGGACGAGTTCCACGACCACCAGCTGATCGGCCTGGCCGTGGTGTCCGCCGACGGCACGGTGTACGGCGAGGTGCAGCGCATCGAGCACGCCCCAGCGTCGGATCTCATCGTGCTGAGCAAGGCCGGGGGCGGGACCGCCCTGATCCCGTTCGTGAGTCAGATCGTCCCCTCGGTGGATCTCGCCGCCGGCCGGGTGATCGTCGACCTGCCCGAGGGCCTGCTCGATCTCTGAGCGGCCACCCTGAGCGAGCCCGTCGCGGCTCGACCCGTAGAGCCTGAGGCTGCCGTGCGCGTCGACATCGTCTCGATCTTTCCCGAGTACTTCTCCCCGCTGGAACTGTCGCTGATCGGCAAGGCACGGGCCTCGGGCCTGCTCGACATCGCGGTGCACGATCTGCGGACCTGGACCTCCGACGTCCACCGCACGGTCGACGACACCCCGTACGGCGGCGGGCCCGGGATGGTGATGCGCCCCGAGCCGTGGGCGGGTGCCCTCGACGCGGTGACCCGCCCGGATTCGCTGCTGGTGGTGCCGTCCCCGGTCGGCACGCCGTTCACCCAGGCCGCCGCGCACGAGCTGGCCACCGCACCGCATCTGGTCTTCGCCTGCGGCCGGTACGAGGGCATCGACCAGCGCGTCCTGGACGACGCCGCGACCCGGATGCCGGTCCGCGAGGTGTCGCTGGGCGACTACGTGCTGTTCGGTGGCGAGGTCGCGGTCATTGTGATCATGGAGGCGGTGACCCGGCTGCTGCCCGGGGTACTGGGCAACGCCGACTCGCTGACCGAGGAGTCGCACGCGGCGGGCCTGCTGGAGGCCCCGGTCTACACCAAGCCCGCGCAGTGGCGCGGGCACGAGGTCCCGGCGGTGCTGCGCTCCGGCGACCACGGCCGGATCGCCCGGTGGCGTCGCGAGCAGTCCCTGCTGCGTACGGCGGCCCGGCGGCCGGACCTGCTGGCCGGGTACCCGCCGGAGCGCCTGGACAAGCACGACCGGGCCGCCCTGGACGGGGCCGGATTTCAGGTCCCCCACCCGGATGTGGCAAAGTAGGGAGGTTGCCGTTCGCCTCCACGCCGTGGGGGCGGGCGAGGGTCTCCGGGGCACCATCGAGCCGGGGTCCAGAATCACCCACCCGCACGCCGAACTCCCGGTGTGCTTTGAGTACGACGAGGATGCAGCGATGAACACGCTGGACGCTCTCGACGCCCAGTCGCAGCGCACCGACATTCCCGCCTTCCGAGCGGGTGACACGCTCAAGGTCCACGCCCGGGTCGTCGAGGGTAACCGCTCCCGCGTCCAGGTCTTCCAGGGCGTCGTGATCAGCCGCCAGGGCGGTGGTCTGCGCGAGACCTTCAAGATCCGCAAGATCAGCTTCGGGGTCGGCGTGGAGCGCACGTACCCGATCAACAGCCCGCAGATCGACCGGATCGAGGTCGTCACCCGCGGCGACGTGCGCCGCGCCAAGCTGTACTACCTGCGTGAGCTGCGCGGCAAGAAGGCCAAGATCAAGGAGCTGCGCGAGAAGCAGACCGTCAGCTGAACCCCATCGTGGTCCGGGCCGTACGTTCTCTCGGACTGACGTTTGCCGTGCGAGCGCACTACTCTTGCGCGAGTGACGGATGGGCACCAGCGCCACTGCGGTAACCGCCGCTGCGGCGGACCATTCGCACTACCGCCCGACCCGCCCCTGAGCTGGGGCCTCGGGCGGTAGTGCTGTATCCGGAGCGGTCGGCCGGGACGGCGGCAGGAGATGCGTAGCGTGGAACCGATGGAAGGCTATCGAGCCTCCCGGCGGCGCCGGGGCGTGATCCGGCGCAAGGAGATGCCGCTGTGGCAGGAGCTGCCGCTCCTGCTCGTCGTGGCGTTCTGCCTCGCCGTGCTCATCCGTACGTTCCTGGTCCAGGCGTTCTTCATCCCCTCCGGGTCGATGGAGAACACCCTGCTGGTCGGCGACCGCGTGCTGGTCAACAAGGTCGTCTACGACATGCGGGACCCGGTGCGCGGGGAGATCGTGGTCTTCCGCGGTACGGACAACTGGGCCCCGGAGCAGCCGAGCACCCCGATCAGCAACGCCTTCGCCGCGAAACTCGGCCGGACCATCGGCGACCTGGTCGGGGTGAGCCGCCCGGGGGAGCGCGACTTCATCAAGCGGGTGATCGGCCTGCCCGGTGACAAGGTCGCCTGCTGTGACGCCAAGGGCCGGATCACCGTCAACGGCGAATCGATCGACGAACCGTACGTGCAGGAGAACTCCTCGCTGGACGCGCCGCCGAACCCGAAGCAGTGCACCAGCCGCCGGTTCGCCGAGGTGACCGTGCCCGCGGGTGAGATGTTCGTCATGGGCGACCACCGGCTGGTGTCGCAGGACGCGCGCTGCCAGGGGCCCGTACCCATCAAGAACATCATCGGCCGGGCCTTCGTGGTGGTCTGGCCCAGCAGCCGCTTCACCGGCCTGTCCGTGCCCGACAACTGGAAGAGCTTCGCCGCCAGCCATCCGGTCGCCGCGGGTCCGCCGGGCGCCGTGCCCCCCTCCGACCCGGATCCGACTACGGGTGCCCTTATCGTCCCGTTCCTATTGACCGCGGGAGTATCCGCGCGTTCCGGTCTTCCGACCATGACGCGGCGACGTAGGCTCCGTTCGTGATTGACGAGCAAAACGAACAAACCAACAAGCGCCGCGGTTCCTTCTGGCGTGAGCTACCGATCCTGCTGGGCGTCGCCATCCTCGTTGCGTTCCTCGTCCGCTTCTTCGTCCTGCAGACCTTCTACATCCCCTCCCCGTCGATGGAGCACACCCTCAACGTGCTCGACCGGGTGCTCGTCAACAAGCTCGTGTACGACTTCCGCGACCCCCGCCGGGGCGAGATCGTCGTGTTCAAGGCGCCGAGCGACTGGCAGAGCGGCACCGAAGGCGAAGACTTCATCAAGCGCATCATCGGCGTCGGCGGCGACCGTATCGTCTGCTGCGACGCGCAGAAGCGGCTGATGGTCAACGGCCACTCGCTGGACGAGCCGTACATCTACCGCGACGCCGACGGCACCCAGGACCCGGCCGCCGATGAGGAATTCGACATCACCGTGCCGCCCGGCCGGCTCTGGGTGATGGGCGACCACCGCTCCGCCTCGGGCGACTCGCTGGAGCACTACCAGCAGTCCCAGGACGTCAACGAGGCCACGGTCGAGAAGGACGCGGTGGTGGGCCGGGCGTTCACGATCTTCTGGCCGCTGAGCCGGGCCGGCTGGTTGTCCGTGCCGGAAACCTTCGGGTCCGTCCCGGAGCCGACCCGCACGGGCTGACCGGGCTGACCGCCCCGCCGGGCGCGCCCTAGGCTTGGTGGCGTGATGACGAACCGCCCGGCGGCGCGGGTGCTCCTGATCGACGCGGCCGGCCGGATCCTGCTGTTCCACGGCGGCGACCCGGTCGCGCCGGACAGGAGCTGGTGGTTCACCCCCGGCGGCGGCCTGGACCCGGGGGAGACCGCCGCACAGGGCGCGGCCCGCGAGCTGTTCGAGGAGACCGGCCTGCGGGTCGACCCTGCCGAGCTGGGCGAGCCGGTCTGGCATCAGGTGGTCGAGTTCAGCTACCGCCACCGGTGGTATCGGCAGGACCAGCAGTTCTACCTGCTGCGGGTCGAGCAGTGGCAGGTGGACACGGGCGGCTTCGAGGAGGAGGAGCGGACGAGCGTCGACGGGCACCGCTGGTGGTCGCTGGCCGAGTTGGAGACCACCGACGAGGACGTGTACCCGGAAGAGCTGCCCGACCTGCTGCGGCGGCTCGTGCCCGACGGCTTGCCGCAGGGGGGACGCTGATGCTGGCCCCACCCCGTACCGTGGTGCGCCGCGAAGGCGGCCTGTACGCGCTCGAACGTGCCCTGCAGCGGCGCGGCTTCCGGCTCGTCGCCGGCGCTGACGAGGCCGGCCGCGGCGCCTGCGCCGGGCCGCTGGTCGCCGCCGCCGCGATCCTGCCCGAGGGCCGGCGCGGCGAGATCGAGGAACTGGCCGACTCCAAGCTGCTCACCCCGGCCGCCCGCGAACGCGTGTACGACGAGGTGGTGGCCCGTGCCCTGACCTGGTCCGTTGTGGTCATCCCGGCCACCGAGGTGGACGCCCGCGGCCTGCACGTCTGCAACCTGGCCGCGATGCGCCGGGCGCTGGCCTCGCTGGCCGCCCGCCCCGAGTACGTGCTGACCGACGGCTTCCCGGTCGACGGGCTGGACGCCCCCGGCCTCGCGGTGTGGAAGGGCGACCGGGTGGCGGCCTGCGTGGCCGCCGCGAGTGTCCTGGCCAAGGTCACCCGGGACCGGCTCATGGTCGACCTGGACACCCGCTTCCCCGGGTACGGCTTCGCGGTGCACAAGGGGTACATCACCGACGAGCACTCCACGGCCCTCGCCCGCCTCGGCCCGTGCGCCGAGCACCGGTTCTCGTACGTCAACGTGGCCGCCGCCTCCGGCCGGGGCAACCGGCCTCCGCGCGCCCGCCGCCCGCGCGACGCCGCGCCGCGGCCCGCGCCCGACGCGGTCGAGCCGATGATGCTGTGGCCGGTGGCGGAGGGTACCGTCGGCGTGGCGTCGGGCGACCAGCCTCGGCCGCCGGTGCCGGTGGGGGAAGATGAGGCCATGGAGGGCGAGAAGCGATGAGCGCAGAGGATCTCGAGAAGTACGAGACCGAGATGGAGCTGCAGCTCTACCGGGAGTACCGCGACATCGTCCGCCAGTTCTCGTACGTGGTGGAGACCGAGCGCCGGTTCTACCTGGCCAACCAGGTCGATCTGCACGTGCGTAACGCCGACGGCGAGGTCTATTTCGAGGTCGAGATGCATGATGCCTGGGTCTGGGACATGTACCGCCCGGCCCGGTTCGTCAAGAACGTGCGGGTCATGACGTTCAAGGACGTGAACGTCGAGGAGCTGGAGAAGCCCGACATCTCCCTGCCGGACGACGCCAACTTCGGCGGCTGACGGCCGTCCACAACGCGGCCCCGTCCACAGGGCGGCCCCGCGCCTGAGGGCGCATCCGGCAGGGTGCGCACATGGCCCTGCTGCTGTTGTGCCTGCTGTTGCTTCCGTGCCCCGGATGTCCCGCCCCACCACGTGCTCCCGCGCCGCCGTTGCCCGCCGCCGCGTCGTGGCGGGATCCGAGTCCTGCCGCCAACCCGGTCTCGGCCCAGCCCGGTCGCGCGGTGGCCGCCCGATTCCGGTGGCCGCTCGACGCGCCGCACGTCGTGCGCGGCTTCGCCCCGCCACCGCACCCGTGGCTACCGGGCCACCGCGGCGTCGACCTCGCCGCACCCCCGGCCGTCCCGGTGCGTGCGGCCGTCCCGGTGCGTGCGGCCGGGCCGGGCACCGTGGTCTTCGCCGCCGTGCTGGCCGGTCGCGGGGTGGTCAGCGTGGCGCACCCGGGCGGCCTGCGCACCACGTACGAGCCGGTCGACCCGGGCGTGCGCGCCGGTGCGACGGTCGCGGCCGGGCAACGGATCGGCACCCTGCGGACCGGGCACCCCGGCTGCCCCGAGCCCGCCTGCCTGCACTGGGGAGCGCGCCGGGGCGAGACCTACCTGGACCCTCTCGCGCTGCTGGGCCTGCGCCGGGTGCGGCTACTGCCGTTGAAACGCGCTGAGCAGCGCGGGGAGCCGCTCGGCCAGCCTGTCGTACTCCTCCGGACGGTTGTAGACCTGGGCGCACAGCCGCAGCCAGCCCCGGCCGCCCCAGGCGTTCACCGCGGTCTCGGCGGACAGCTTCTCGGCGATGTGCAGGCGCAGCGCCTGCGCCTCCGCCTGGGTCGTGGCCAGCCCGATCGGCAGCGGCACGATCCGCATCGACCCCGGCCCGCCGGGGTCGAGCAGGTCGGCGGGGGCCAACCCGAGCGCCTCCCCGACCACCCGCTGCCCGTACGCCGCGAGGGCCGCGTTGTGCGCCTGCACCGTCTCGACGCCGAGGGTACGCAGCGCGTACAGCCCCGCGGGCGCGGCCAGCCAGCCCGTGTAGTCCACGGTGCCCTGGAACTCGACCGACAGCGGGAATCCGGCGTCCTGCTCCCACGACACCCCCAGCGGCTCGATCCGCCGCCGCCAGCCCGGCGCCACGGACAGCAGCGCGGTTCCGCGCGGCGCGAACGCCCACTTGTGCAGGTTGCCCACCCAGAAGTCCGCCCCGATCTCGCCGACCTCCACGGGCAGCATGCCGGGCACATGCGCCCCGTCCACGAGCACCGGGATGTCGTGCTCGCGGGCCGCCGCCGCGATCTGCCGTACCGGGAGGACCTGCGCCGTGCCGGAGGTGACCTGGTCGACGAGGAGCAGCTTGGTCCGCCCGGGCCGCAGGGCGTCGCGGACGCGGGACACCACCTCGGCCTCCGTGGCACCCAGCGGCAACGTGACGGTCCGCGCCGTGGCACCGGCCCGCCGGCACTGCCGCTTGGCGGCCAGCATCACCGCGCCGTACGCGTGGTCGGTCAGAAGAACCTCGTCGCCCGCCGCGAGCCGCACCGACTGCAGCGCTATCGACACCCCCGCCGTGGTGTTGGGCACCAGGGCGCTGCCGTCCGGGTCGGCACCCAGGAACGCCGCCAGGTGCCGTCGGGTGTGGATGATGCGGTCGAGCAGCCCCTGCGCGTAGAACCGCAGGGGGTTGGCTTCGACCTCGTCGCGCAGCCGCTGCTGGACCCGCTGCACGCTGAGCGGAACGGCGCCGAACGAACCGTGGTTGAGATAGGACACCGCCGGATCCAGCGAGAACAGGAGGCGGGCTCCCGGGATGGGCGGGGGTGGATCTCCGGCGGGCACGCCTCGATCGTACGGTGCCCGTGCGCCTGACGCTGAAAATTGCGAATCGCCCTCACGCCCGGGGGTGCGCCTGATCGAAGGCCGCTCTGAGCCGCTCGGTGGAGACGTGGGTGTATATCTGCGTACTGGACAGCGAGGAGTGCCCGAGCAGATCCTGCACCGCGCGCAGGTCGGCGCCCCCGTCCAGCAGGTGCGTGGCGGCCGAGTGGCGCAGGTCGTGCGGGCTGGTGTGCGGCAGGCCGGCGGCCCGCGCGGCGCCCGCCACGATCCGGCGCACCACGGTCTGCTGCAGGCGCCCCCCACGGGTGCCGACGAACAGCGCGTCACCGCCGCCCGGGGCGGCCAGCACGGGCCGCCCGTCGCGGAGCCAGGCGTCGAGGGCCCGTTGGGCCGGCACGCCGTACGGCACCGCGCGCTCCTTGGCGCCCTTGCCGAGCACCCGCACGACCCGCCGGCCGGCGTCCACGTCGGCGCGGTCCAGTCCGCACAGCTCGCTGACCCGTACCCCGGTGGCGTAGAGCAGTTCCAGAACGGCACGGTCGCGCGCGGCGACGGCCCCCGCGTGTGCCGGTGCCTGCGGTGCCGGTCGCGCCGGGGCGGGCGCGCCGACCAGATCCGCGGCCTGGTCGGCGCGCAGCACGGTCGGCAGGTCCCGATGCCCCCGGGGGCTGGCGAGCCGGGCGCCGGCATCCGCCGGGCACAGTCCCGCCCGGTGCGCCCACGCGGTGAACGTGCGGGCGGCGGCCGCCCGGCGGGCCTGGGAACTGCGGGCGGCGCCGGCGGCCAGCAACCCGGCCAGCCAGCCTCGGAGCACCACGACGTCGAGATCCGCCGGCGCCGTGCAGCCGTGCCGCGCCGCGTGCGCGAGCAGCGAGACGACGTCTCCCACGTACGCCCGGACGGTGTGTGCGGACCGGTTGTCCACCCGGGCGAGGTGCAGTCCGAACTCGTCCACCGCGTCGCGCATCGCCGTGGGCAGCGACTCGTGGATCTCTTGCGTGTTCATCGTCCTCGACCGTGGGCCTTGTGACGGCCATCGTCAAGTGCGCACCCGGGGCCTGCACCATGTGTCGCCCGCCGCCTGTCCCGGCGCGCTTGTCCTTGGCCACCGGTCCCTGGCCACGCTGTCCCTGGCCGTAGGTCCACGGCCGTGGGCCGCTTGGTCTGGCGGATGGGCGCGGTCACCTGGTCACGAAGTGACGAAGGCTGACGCGGCGATGGCCCTGCGTGGTCCGGGTGCCGCTTGCCAGCGGAGCCTACGGTGCCGCTCTGACCAGGAAGGTCCACCAACATGGCACATACGGATGTGCCCGCCTCGGCTTGGCTGCCGATTGTCGTGATGACAGCGCGGCGCCCGGGTGGGAACGCGCTCGGGCGCCGGCTTGCGCGTGGCGCGCCACGGCGCCCGTGAACCCAGTGCCGCTCGCCCGGGACCGGGTCAGGGGCGGATGAGCTGAATCCGGTCCGCGGGATGGACCGTGAACGCCCCGTCCGGGCCGGTCACGACGAGGACGGGGATGCCCTCGCCGAGGCGGTGGCTGCGGCGCTCGGCATCCGTGGGCATGCGGGCGCTGACGCGTTCGCCGCGTGCCAGTGTGATCGTCTGGGTCTGCTCGGGAACGCGGACGAACGTCCCGCGCGGCCGGTCCACGGTGACCAGTCCCTCGGTGCGGAGCTGGCCGATCGCCTGGCGGACGGTGGTGCGGCTGAGGCCGTACTCCTGGGCCAGGCGCAGCTCGCTCGGCAGCGGCTCACCCGGACCCAGCTCACCGGACATGATGCGGTCACGCAGCAGGTCCGCAAGCTGGCGGAACACCGCGCGGTCCGCGGAGGGATCGATCATGTCGGCCACGGTACGAGGCCACAATGCTCCGTCAGGCTGTACATACAGACCCACGTTGGTATAGTACTACCGCGTCGCGCTGAGAAGGCCGAGCTTGATCGCGCGGCGTGGGCGGCGGCGGTCGGCGAGTCCGTCGGGACCAGGCACAAGGTTCAGATGCGCCGGCTGCCGCCGTTCTTCAAGGACGTCCGCTGAGTCGCCTCAGCGCCGCCCGGGGGTTAGGTCTCGCATGTGGAAGACCCGGTCTCCATCCGAATCCGGTGAGGATTGGGGTGGCCGTTCCGGCTTGCGGCGACGGGTGTCACGCGGACGGCTCCTCGCCAGATTCCGGAGATCGCACCCATCCGAGAAAGCGCTGGTAGAGGTTGGGTGGTGGGGCATCGTGGTGGAGGGCGAAGTCCTGGATCGCCTCGCACATCTGCGCGGACAGGTAGATCGTCAGCACCGAGGTGAACCCCTGGAACTCCTGGAGCAGTTCCCGTCGCGCGTCGGGGCACGGCCACGGCTGTGCGCATGCGCGGCACAGCCACGTCGGTCGCTGCCCGACGTGCTCGTCCGGGCTCGACGCGGTCATCGGCGCCCACGCCGGGGATCGCTGTACCAGTCCAGGGTGGATGCCCGCAACGGTTCGATCAGAGCGGCAGCGGTCAACGGACGGGACGCCGGAGTCGATGATCGAGACGCGGCCCGCCGATGCGTCGGCCATCGTGGTCGCTCTGCCGCTGCTCCGAGTGACGTCACCCGCCCGTGGATCGCTGGGATGGGCGGCTTCAGGACGTGGCGACCACCGTTCGCGCGGTATTCCTGTGCCGGGGTGAGCATTCCGGCGCGGCCCGCGAGGAACGCCGTCGCCGGGCTGGCCCGCCGACACGGCACCGCGCGGCCCGAAGGCCCGGCGAACGCCCCGTTGTCGAGGGACGGAACCGCCGCGCTGGCCACGCCGTTCCCCCACTGTGGCGACCGGCGCGTCGGGCTCTGTCGGGGCCGTGCCACGCCGATCGCGACGCGACTCGATCGCCCGGAATCGGGTGTGTCGCGATCAGGGCGATGCGGGAGGGGAGCGGTGGACGAGCGGGACCGGTCGATGCACGGAGCGGGAAGCCCGCAGATGCACCGGCGCCACAACGTGCGCCAGTCGCGGCGATGCCGCGGTTGGTACGGGTCCGGGGACGAAGCCCGGTGTTGTCGTAACATGCAGACAGACTAGTTGCTCAGAGACTACTCGTCTTGTATCAAGTTAATAAAGGACTAATAGTCCTGCGCCTACGGTCGAAGGCGTGGGAGTCAAGCCGATTCGACTGATGGGCGCACACGAGATCCGCGTTCGCCTCGGCGGGGTGAGCCGGCAGCGCGCCTACCAGATCACCAGCCGTGCCGACTTTCCGGCACCGGTCGCAGACCTCGCCCAGGGCAAGGTCTGGCTCACCGAGGACGTGGAAGCGTGGATGAAGGTTCATCGGCGCGATCTGGACGACGCGGAGGAGTGAAGAAGCCTCCCCGCCCTTCGTCACCGCCCCGCGGACCTCGGCCGGGGCGCCAGCGCTATGCCGTCGTCGCGGCGAACCACCAGCCCCGTCATTTCGAGTAGGGACAACCGGCGCAGCACCGTACGCAGGCTGAGGCCGGCGGTCGCGGCCAGCTGGTCAGCACTCGCCGTGCCGCGCCGCGGCACCGCCTCCAGCACCAACGCCGACTCTTCGTCCAGTGTGTCCCGATCGTGCTCCCGGCCGCGCGGTGGATCCGCGTAGTACTCGCCGATCGAACCGACCTCCTCGAGAACCTGTTGGAGGTTGGTGACCAACCGGGCCGCCGGGTCAGCCCGCAACAGCCGGTGGCAGCCGACCGACATCGCCGAGCTGATCGGACCGGGTACCACCATGGCCTTGCGCCGCAGCGACAACACCCGGCCCATGGTCTGCACCGCACCGCTGCGCGCCGCCGCCTCCACGACGACGGCGCCGACCGTCGCGGCCGCGATGACGCGGTTGCGGATCAGGAAGCGGTGGCGCAGCGGATCGCTTCCGGGTGGCCACTCACTGACCAGCAGCCCGGTGTCCGCTATCCGCTCGAAGAGGGCGGTGTTGCCCACCGGATACGGCCGGTCGACCCCGCACGCCAGCACGGCGATGGTGAGCCCACCCGCCGCCAGCGCCGCCCGGTGCGCCGCCGCGTCGATCCCGAACGCGCCACCCGACACGACGGCCCACCCGTGCTCGGCGAGCCCGTACGCGATGTCCGTGGTCACGTGGACTCCGTAGCCGGTTGCGGCGCGGGCACCCACCACCGCCACCGACCGGTGGAACGCCTCGTCCAGTGGCTGGGCGCCGCGTACCCACAGACACAACGGCGGCCGGACGTCGTGGCCGATGCGGCCCCCGCCGTCGAGTTCCAAAGTGCCCAGTTCCTCCACCCGCCGGGGCCACTCCGGATCGGCGGGCACCACCACCCGCGCTCCCAGGCGCTCGGCGCGGCGCATCGCCGCCTCGGCGAGCCGCCGCGGGTCCCCACTGGCGGTACGCGCGAGGACCGCGGCGCGCAGGGCGGGGTCGGGGATGTCACCGGAGAGCAGACGAGCGAGGGCCGCGGGTGCCCCCTCGTTGCGGGTCATCGTCCACACTGTGCGGTTGCCCGGTTCGGCCAGCCAGGTGAGGGCGATACGCGCCATCCTGTCCTCGTCGGGACCCGGTGGGCGGGCGGCCGGGGCCGGGCCGTCGGGCGGGTTGCCGTTCATCGAACTCCTTCCGTGGACCGCACGATGTCGATCTCGCCCATCCTCAGTTGGGCCGCCTCGTGCACGTCTGTGCCGTTCGGCCGGTCGCGGCCGTCGAGGTCGGCGATCGTCCAGGCGAGCCGCAGTACCCGATCGAACCCGCGCGCGGACAGCGCGCCGCGGTCCAGGCTGGTGCGCAGGGCCTGGGTGTCCCGGGGCGGCAGACGCCAGGGCGGGCGCCGCAACTGCGCGCCGGGCACCTCGGCGTTGACCCGCCAGCCGTCGCCCGACCAGCGGGCCGCCGCGGCGTCGCGGGCGCCCGCGACCCGCGCGGCGACGGCGCCGGAGTCCTCTACCGGGCCGCCCGTGCTCATCAGTTGCGCGGCGCTCAGGGGACGCAACCCGATCTGGATGTCGATGCGGTCGAGCAGCGGGCCGGAGAGCCGGCCGAGGTAGCGGCGCCGGGTCGACGGCGAGCATTCGCAGAGCTGGTCGCCGGCGGGGCTGGCACAGGGGCACGGGTTCGCGGCGAGGACCACCTGGACGCGGGCCGGGTACTCGGTGCTGCCACGGGCCCGGGCCAGCACTACCCGGCCGCTCTCCAGGGGCTGCCGGAGCGCCTGCAGCGTCGCGGTCCGGAATTCCGGGGCTTCGTCCAGGAACAGCACTCCCCGGTGGGCCAGCGACAACGCACCGGGCCGGGCCAGCCCGGTGCCGCCGCCGACCAGCGCGGCGAGGCTGGCGCTGTGGTGCGGGGCCTGGAACGGAGGCCGCCGCACCAGGCGGCCGTCCGGCGGCAGCACGCCAGCAATCGACTGCAGGGCGGTCACCTCGAGAGCCGCGGCGTCGTCCAGCTCCGGAAGGACCGATGGGAGCCGCTCCGCCAGGAGGGTCTTGCCGGCGCCGGGCGGACCGAACAGGGCGAGGTGGTGCCCGCCGGCGGCGGCGACCTCGATGCCGTACCGGCCCATGCCCTGACCCACGACGTCGGCCAGATCGGGGCCGGGCCGGTGCGGGGCGGGTGGGACGTCGGGCGGGTCGAGCAGGGGAGCGGCCCCACGGACGTACGCGACGAGCCGGTGCAGCGAATCCACCGCCCGCACGGTCACGCCGGGCACGACGCTCGCCTCGCGGGCGTTCTCAAGCGGGACCACCACCCGGTCGATACCGGCGCGGGCCGCCGCGGCCACCATCGGCAGTACCCCGCGGACCGGGCGTACGGCGCCGTCGAGGCCCAGCTCACCCAGCAACACGACGCCGTCGAGCGCGGCGAGCGGCAACTCGCCCGCGCCGGCCAGCAGTGCCGCGGCGATCGCGACGTCGAATGCGCTGCCCTGCTTCGGCAGGGTCGCGGGTAGGAGATTGACCGTGATCCGCCGGTTGGGCCAACGCTGACCCGAGTTGACCACCGCGGCACGGACCCGGTCGCGGGCCTCGTGCAGCGCGGCGTCGGGCAGGCCGGTGAGCACGAGGGCGGGCAGCCCGGCAGACAGGTCCGCTTCCACCTGGACCACGTGTCCGGTCATCCCGGAGAGGCCCACACACAGCACCCGGGCGTAGCTCATCTCGCCGCCACCTAGAACGCCGCCCGGATGTGCTCGACGCGGGACGCTCCGCGCGGCTGCGGCGCGACCGCGACCACGTCGAAGCGCACCTCGCGGGGGCGCAGCGCACCCTGGGCCAGCCATCGTGCGGCCAGCCGACGGAGGCGGCGCACCTTCGTCGGCCCGACCGCCTCGCAAGGCGTGCCGTAGCTGTCGCCGCGGCGGGTCTTCACCTCGCAGAAGACCACGTCCTCGCCGTCGCGCAGGATCAGATCGACCTCGCCGTCGGCGCACCGCCAGTTGCGTGCCAACACCACCAGGCCCTGGTCGGTCAGGTAGCGCTCGGCGAGCCGCTCGCCGTACGCCCCGACCGCCTGTCGCTGTCTCGTCATGGCGGCCACGCTGCCGGAGCGCGCGTCGCGACGCGTGCGTGCCTGTGGACGGAGCGTGGTTGTGGACAGGGCGATGGCCGGGCCCTGGCAGTGATATACGCCCGCCGGTGGCATCGGGGGCCGGTCGTCACCTACGGTGCAGAACCGTGGATGGACAACGCCGCTACGCCGACGACCCCGAGCCACCGGGCTGGTACTCCGGACCGCGTTCTACCAGCGGCTCCAGCGAACACGGCCGAGCGGACGGCCCAGACGCCGCCGCCGGCTACGCCCCGTCGAACGGCATGGACGCCCCGGGCGGATACGGCTCGGCGGGTGCCAGCGGCGGTCCCGGCGGGTTCGGCTCGGCGGGTGCCAGCGGCGGTCCCGGCGGGTTCGGCCTGGCGGGCGGCAAGGACGGTTCCAGCACCTACGGCCTGGCGGGAAGCAACGACGGTCCTGGCCTCTACGGCGGGCCGGGTGCCGCGGCTGAGACCGCCGGGCCTGGCGGCGGGTTCCGGCTCCCCGGGCAGCGCTCCGCCGACGAGCGGTACGGAATCGCCGCGGCGGACCCGGTGACCTCGACCGGGGGGCACCCCCGCCCGGTGGCCGAACCGGCGCTGGAGCCGCTGCGCATGCCGGTCCGGGGCCCGGAGTTCCCGCCGGTGCGGTCGACCGGAGGGCTGGGCGCGGCCGATGAGCCCGCGAGCCTCGCGCCGAGCCTCGGCGGGACCCCGGATGCGGGCGAACGGACAGGTGTCATTCCGTCCCTGGGCGCCTCCGCCGGCGCCCGGATGGGCGCCGACCCGGTGTACCGCACCCGCCGCCCGGTCTCGGCCGTGGTCGTCGGCCTGGTGACCCTGGTGCTCATGGTGCCGGTGGTGCGCTTGCTGGCCCATGCCACCTTCGCCGAGGAGGTGTCCGCGGGTTCGGTCGTGCCCGCGGTGCTGTTGACGCTGGGCCTGCCACTGACCGGGCTCGGATTGTTCGCGCTGGCCGGCGGTGGTCGCCCGGAGAACCGGGACGCCTGGTTGCGTCCGCCGGTGGTCTACCTGCCGGTCGGCCTGCTGCTCGTGTTCGCGGCCGCGCTCGCCGCCGCCTGATCTGTCGCCGGCCCGGACTTCTGGCGTTTCGGGACTCAGGGTTGTCCGGCTACTGGCGGGCGCCAGTGCACCTGCGGAAACGGGCGAATCGGCGCACCCCCGGCCGGGCGGCGCGCCCGGTACCGCCCGGCGTATGCTGGACGACGGCGACCGCCCCGCGCGGTCGACCTCGCGTGCCCTCCGCCCGCACCGGCTCAGGTGAGCACCCCTCACCCGACCGGCCTCCGGGCGGCGGCGGCCCTCCCTGGTCCCGATCCCATCGGGCCCACCCACGGCCGACGACCGGGCGCCAGGACGCCTACCGCCGGTGGGCGTGTCAACCAGGGATTACAGGGAGCAACCCACCATGGCCGTCGTGACCATGCGTCAGCTGCTGGAAAGCGGTGTCCACTTCGGGCACCAGACCCGGCGCTGGAACCCGAAGATGAAGCGCTTCATCTTCACCGAGCGTAACGGCATTTACATCATCGACCTGCGCCAGACGCTCGACTTCATCGAGAAGGCGTACAGCTTCGTGCGCAGCACGGTCGCCGACGGCGGCACGGTGCTCTTCGTCGGCACCAAGAAGCAGGCGCAGGAGGCGATCGCCGAGCAGGCCACGCGCGTCGGCCAGCCGTACGTGAACCACCGCTGGCTGGGCGGCATGCTGACCAACTTCCAGACCGTGTACAAGCGGCTGCAGCGCATGAAGGAGCTCGAGGCCCTCGGTGACCTGAGCGGCACCGCCGCCGGGTACACCAAGAAGGAGACCCTGCAGCTCTCGCGCGAGAAGATCAAGCTGACCAAGACCCTGGGCGGTCTGCGCGACATGACCCGGGTGCCGTCGGCGATCTGGGTGGTCGACACCAAGAAGGAGCACATCGCCGTCGACGAGGCCCGCAAGCTGGGCATCCCGGTCATCGCGGTGCTCGACACGAACTGCGACCCGGACGAGGTCGACTTCCCGATCCCGGGCAACGACGACGCCATCCGCTCCGCCGAGCTGCTGACCAAGGTCGTCGCCAGCGCCGTCGCCGATGGCCTGATCGCCCGCTCCGGCCGTAACCGGGGCGACGCCGACGCCAAGCCCGAGGCCAACGCCGTCGCCGCCGGCGAGCCGCTGCCCGAGTGGGAGCGCGACCTCTACGAGGGCGCGGAGAAGAAGGCGGACGAGGCCCCCGCCGCCACGGCCGAGCCCGTCGCGACCGCCGCGGAGTAACGCGAGAACGCCGGGCCCCGCCGGGGCCCGGCGTCCCACCAAGACCGGAGATTCGAAGAGAGAGTCATGGCCAACTACACCGCCGCGGACGTCAAGAAGCTCCGCGACCTCACCGGCGCCGGCATGATGGACTGCAAGAAGGCGCTCGAAGAGTCGGACGGTGACTTCGACAAGGCCGTCGAGTTCCTGCGCGTCAAGGGCGCCAAGGACGTCGGCAAGCGCGCCGGGCGCACCGCCGCCAACGGCATCGTCGCCCACTCCGGCGCTTCGCTGCTCGAGCTGAACTGCGAGACCGACTTCGTCGCCAAGACCCCGGACTTCGTCGCCTTGGCGCAGCAGCTGGTCGAGTACGGCGACCAGAACAAGGTGGCCGACGCCGCCGCGCTGCAGGCCGCCACGCTGGCCGACGGCAAGGGTGTCGCGGACGCGATCCAGGAGTACTCCGCCAAGATCGGCGAGAAGATCGTCCTGAACCGGTTCGCGACCGTCGACGGCACCGTCGCGGTCTACCTGCACCGCAAGGCGCAGGACCTGCCGCCGCAGGTCGGCGTGCTGGTCGGGTACAGCGGCAAGACGGACGAGGCCGGCGACGCGGACGCCCGCGGCATCGGCATGCAGATTGCCGCGATGCGGCCGAAGTACCTGACCCGCGACGAGGTGCCCGCCGAGGTCGTCGAGTCCGAGCGGCGCATCGCCGAGCAGACCGCGCGCGAGGAGGGCAAGCCCGAGCAGGCGCTGCCCAAGATCATCGAGGGTCGGGTGAACTCCTTCTTCAAGGACTTCGCGCTCCTCGAGCAGCCGTCGGTCGTCGACAACAAGAAGACCGTCAAGCAGGTCGCCACCGAGGCCGGGATCGAGATCACCCGGTTCGTCCGGTTCGAAGTCGGCCAGGAGTAACCCGCGACCGACGCAGTCGAAACTGGGGGAGGCCGGGTCCGCGTTCTGCGCCCGGCCTTCCCGTCACATAGGGTCTCTGGCGAAGCGAAGGGAAGGCGGGTCGCATGACGATGGTGACCGAGCAGGCTGTTGGCATCGACGACGCGCCGGCCCCACCGCCGGGGCGTACCCGGCGGGTCATCCTCAAACTGTCCGGTGAGGTCTTCGGCGGCGGTGCCGTGGGCGTCGACCCCGACGTCGTGCAGGGCATCGCGCGGCAGATCGCCACGGTCAGCCGCTCCGGGGTCCAGGTGGCGGTGGTCGTCGGCGGCGGCAACTTCTTCCGCGGTGCCGAGCTGCAGAAGCGCGGCATGGACCGGTCCCGCGCGGACTACATGGGCATGCTCGGCACGGTCATGAACTGCCTGGCGCTGCAGGACTTCCTGGAGAAGGAGGGCATCGAGACGCGGGTGCAGACCGCGATCACGATGGCCCAGGTGGCGGAGCCGTACATTCCCCTGCGCGCGATCCGGCACCTGGAGAAGGGCCGTGTGGTGATCTTCGGGGCCGGTGCCGGTATGCCGTACTTCTCCACCGACACGGTCACCGCGCAGCGTGCCCTGGAGATCCACGCCGATCTGGTGCTGATGAGCAAGAACGGTGTCGACGGCGTCTACACCGCCGACCCGCGTACCGACCCGAGCGCCCGCAAGCTGGATCACATCACGTTCGACGGCGTGCTCAAGGAGGGGCTGCGGGTGGCCGACCAGGCCGCGTTCAGCCTGTGCCAGGAGAACGACCTGCCGATGCTCGTCTTCGGCGCCCAGGGCGACGACACCATCATCCGGGCCGTGAGCGGCGAGAAGATCGGTACGTTGATCACCACGTGATCCCGCGCCACATCCACCACCGGTCAGCTACACCAGGACAAGCAAGGAGGCGACGGAGCAGGTGATCGACGAGATCCTCTTCGAGGCCGAAGAGAAGATGGAAAGCGCGGTCGAGCACGCCAAGGAGGAGTTCGGCGCGATCCGCACGGGCCGCGCCACCCCGGCGATGTTCGCGAAGATCGTCGTCGACTACTACGGCGCACCCACCCCCGTGCCACAGATGGCCTCGATCGGCATCCCCGAGCCGCGGATGGTGATCGTCAAGCCGTACGACAACTCGCAGCTCGGTGCGATCGAGCGCGCGATCCGCGACTCCGACCTCGGGGTGAACCCGAACAACGAGGGCACCCAGCTGCGCATCCACCTGCCGCAGATGACCGAGGAGCGGCGCCGCGAAATGATCAAGGTGGCGCGGCACAAGGCGGAGGAGGGCCGGATCGCCATCCGCAACGTGCGGCGCAAGGCCAAGGAGCAGCTGGACCGGCTCGTCAAGGACGGGGAGGCCGGCGAGGACGAGGGCCGCCGCGCCGAGAAGGAGCTCGACGACCTGACGCACCGCTACGTGTCGATCGTCGACGAGCTGGTCAAGCACAAGGAAGCAGAGTTGCTCGAGGTCTGATGTCGTACCTCGAGCCCCGCGGTGGGCATTCACCCTTCGGCGGCCGGTCGCCCGAGCCCGACGTGGTGGCGCCCTACGCCTTCGATGAGCCCGCCGCGGCGCCCGACCCGTACGCGCGCTACCGCAAGCCGGCCGAATCCGGATCCCCGGAAGACGGCTGGCCGCAGACACCCGGCGACGCATCAAGCGGTCCGAGCACAGGCGGCTTCGGCTCGGCGGGCGTCGGTTCGGGCGGCTTCGGCTCGGCGGGCGGTGGATCGGGCGGGCCCGGCTCGGGCGGGCTCGGCTCGGGCGGGCTCGGCTCGGCAAGCGGTGGATCGGGCGGCCTCGGATCGGCGGGCGGCGGGTCCGCGTACGTGAATCCGGGGTGGAATGACGACCTGTCGGCGCCGGACGGCGACGAGCCAGAGCCGCCCCGGCGCCGGGGCCCGGGCCGCCGCCGCGCCCGCCGCTCGGGCGCGCCCGTGCGGCCCCGGGAGACCGCCGCCGACGGCGGGGCGCCGCCCCCGGCGAAGCCGGGTGGGCGGGCGGGCCGCAACCTGCCCGCCGCGATCGGTGTGGGCGTCACCCTCGGGGCGATCGTCCTGGGCTCGCTGTTCTGGCCCCCCGCGTTCCTTGCCGTGGTCGCGGCGGCCGCGTCGGTCGGGGTGTGGGAGATGGTCCGCGCGGTCCGTGCGGCGGACGCCCACCCGCCGCTGCTGCCGCTGCTCGCAGGCACCCTGCTCATGGCCGGGCTGGCCCAGTTCGCCGGGCCGGACGGACTCACCCTCGGCCTGCTCGTGACCGTGGCGGCCGCGCTGGTGTGGCGGCTCGGCGAGGGCGTCAGCGGCTTCCGGCGCGACCTGACCGCGATCGTGCTCATCGCGGTGTACGTGCCGTTCCTGCTGGGCTTCGGCGTGCTGGTGGTCCAGCCGGACGACGGGCCCTGGCGGGTGCTCGGGACGCTGATCGCGGTCGTGCTCTCCGACACCGGCGGCTACGCGTCCGGGGTGTTCCTCGGGCGGCACAAGATGGCCCCCAGCATCAGCCCGGGCAAGACCTGGGAGGGTTCCGCCGGGTCCGTGGTGGCCGCCGCGGTCGGCAGTGCCATCTGGTTCGCGCTGCTGATGGACGTGCCGCTGGGCTGGGGGGCGCTGTTCGGCGCCGTGATCTCGGTGGTGGCGATCACCGGTGACCTGGCCGAGTCCATGCTCAAGCGCGACCTCGGCGTCAAGGACATGAGCAACCTGCTGCCCGGCCACGGCGGCCTGATGGACCGGCTGGACTCCATCCTGTTCGCCGTGCCCACGGCATATGTGCTGCTCTCGCTCATCGCGCCGCCGGGGTGAGCGGTGCCCGGACGTGTGCCCCGCCGTGGGAGACTGGACTGGCCATGACGATGCTTCCGGTCATCCCGACCAGCCCCGATACGCCCGACGCGGTGACCACCCGCCGGCGGCCCAGCATGCCGCCGCGCCACCTCGCGGACCTCGACCTCGCCGGTCGGCGGGAGGCGGTCGCCGCGCTGGGACAGCCCGCGTTCCGGGCCAAGCAGCTCTCCACCCACTACTTCGGCCGCCTGGTGCGCGACCCGGCCGCGATGACCGACCTGCCCGCCGGCGAGCGGGACCGGCTCACCGGTGACCTGCTGCCCACGCTGCTCACGCCGGTCCGTGAGCAGGCCTGCGACGCCGGGGCGACGCGTAAGACCCTGTGGCGGCTGCACGACGGCGCGCTGGTGGAGAGCGTGCTGATGGGCTACCCCGACCGCGTGACCGCCTGCGTGTCGAGCCAGGCCGGGTGCGGCATGGCGTGCCCGTTCTGCGCCACCGGCCAGGCCGGGCTGACCCGCAACCTGTCCGTCGCCGAGATCGTCGACCAGGTCGTCTACCTGGCGGGGGTGGCCGCGTCCGGCGCGGTCACCGGCTCACCGCCCCGGCTGTCCCGGGTCGTGTTCATGGGCATGGGCGAGCCGATGGCCAACTATCCGCGGGTGATCGAGGCGGTTCGCCGCCTGACCGCGCCCGCGCCCGAGGGGCTGGGGCTCTCGCAGCGCCACATCACGGTGTCCACGGTCGGCCTGGTGCCCGCGATGCGCCGGTTGATCGCCGAACAGCTGTCTGTGACCCTTGCGTTGTCTCTGCACGCCCCCGATGATGATCTGCGCGATGAGCTAGTGCCCGTCAACCAGCGCTGGAAGGTGGCCGAGGTGCTCGGAGCCGCGTTCGACTACGCGGCGCAGACTTCTCGCCGGGTCTCCATCGAGTACGCCCTGATCAGGGACGTAAACGATCAGCCCTGGCGCGCCGACCTGCTGGGCAGGCTGCTGCACAGCAAGCTGGCGCATGTGAACCTCATCCCGCTGAACCCGACTCCGGGTAGCAGGTGGGATGCCAGCCCCAAGCCGGTCGAGCGGGAGTTCGTCCGGCGCCTGCGGGCGGCCGGGGTGCCGACCACGGTTCGCGACACCCGGGGCAGGGAGATCGACGGCGCCTGCGGCCAGCTGGCCGCGAGCGAGCTGACGGTGGTGGACGCTGGGGGCGCCGCCGCCGAGGCGGAGGTGGCACAGTGACTGGGGCGAGTTCCCAGCAGACGAAGTGGGAGACGTTGTGACGAGTCAGGGGCAGCGTTTCCGGCGGCGCGCGCTGCGGCGCGGCTACAAGGTCGACGAGGTCGACAGCTTCCTCGACCGCGTCGAGGCCACCCTGGCGGGGGAGCCCATCGGGGCGCCGGTCGGCGCCCAGGAGGTGCACGACGTCGTCTTCCGCGTGCGCTTCGGCGGATACGACGAATGGCAGGTCGACCTGCACCTGGACCGCGTCGAGCGGCAGCTGGCCGAGTTCGAGGAGCGCGGCGGGCGCGGCGCGGACCCCCGCATGGCGCCGGACTCGATGCGCGACCGGATGACCAGCACCGGCACGATGGCCCCGGTGGACCGGATGGGCCCCGGCATGGGCCGCTCCGCCCCGCCCACCGAGCGGCTGCCCGCCCCGACACGCGACGACCGGATGCAGGACGACCGGATGCGCGACGACCGGGGTTACGACGACCGGATGGCGCCACCGCAGATGCCGCAGCGCCAGCAGATGCCCACCGGGCCCGGGCCGGACCCGTACGGCAGGTACGACGAGCCCGCGTACGGCCAGCAGCAGCAGCGGTACGGCGGTGGCCCGGCCGGTTACGACACCGGCGCCTACGACGCGTACGAGCCGGGCCGGCACGGCAAGGCCGACATGACCGCCGAGATCCGGATGCCGGAGCGCGACCGTGGCGGGTACGGCGGCCCCGCGCCGATGAGCGCGCCGCCGATGTCCAGCGCCCCGATGAGTGGCCCGCCCATGGGTGGCCCCCCGATGGGTGGCGGGCAGGGCGGCCCCGGTGGGGAGCTGTACCGGGTGGATCAGCTGCGCCGCACGTTCCAGCCGCGCCGCTTCGGCAGCGGGTACGACCCGATGCAGGTGGACCGCCTGTTCGAGAGCATCCTGCAGGCGATGTCGGGCCGCGGCCCCATGCCGGTGCCCGAGAACGAGCTGGACACCCTGCAGTTCGGGCTGGTCCCGGGCGGGTACTTCGAGGCCGAGGTCGACGCGGCGCTGCGCGAGGTCAAGGACATCCTGCTGCGCCGCCGCTGAGACGCACGAAAAGGGCCCGCTCGCCGCGCGAGCGGGCCCTTTGCCGCGTACGGATTACTGGTCGTTGGGCTTGAGGCCGTTGCGGCGCAGCACCGTGTCGGCCACCACCGCCAGGACCAGCAGCAGCGCGATGATGAGGAGCCACAGGTTCTCCGTGTTGCCCTCGTGGTTGCCCCAGAAGAACATCACCATCACCGCGGCGGAGCCCAGGGCGCCGATCCGGGCCAACTTGCGGTTGCCCGGCTTGAGCTGGTCGGGCGCGTAAACCGGCTCTTCTGCCACCGTTCGGTCCTCCTGCTTCCGGCGATCACGTCTCGCCGCCAGTCTCGCACGGAGGCCACGGGCGTGACCGGGCAGCCCGGACGACGTGAGCGGCCAGCCCCGAGGGGGCGAGACGGCGGCCCGGACCGGGCGGCTCCGGGCGCGACCCGGCGGCCCGGACCCGGTACCGTCGACCCGGTCGGATTCACGGAGCGACGTCGGATTCACGGACGAGGTCGGATTCACGGGCAAGGGAGCAGGACGTGCGGATCACGGGCACCGGACACGCGAGCATGCGGATCGACACGGCCGCGGGCAGCATTCTGTGCGACCCGTGGGTCAACCCCGCCTACTTCGCGTCGTGGTTCCCGTTCCCGGACAACTCGCAGCTCGACTGGGAGTCCCTGGGCCAGGTCGACTACCTGTACGTCTCGCACCTGCACCGAGACCACTTCGACGCGGCGCACCTCAAGCGCTTCGTCAGCAAGAAGGCGACCGTGCTGCTGCCGGAGTACCCGACCAGCCAGCTCGAGGACGAGCTGCGTGACCTCGGCTTCACCAGCTTCCTGAAGACGAAGTCGGATGAGGTGCACGAGCTCGACGGCGGCCTCAAGGTGATGATCCAGGCCCTGATCAGCCCGACGGACGGCCCGATCGGCGACTCGTCGCTGTGGGTGGAGCACGACGGCATCCGGGTGCTGAACCAGAACGACGCCCGCCCCACGGATCTGTCCAGGTTCACCGAGCTGGGCCACGTGCACGCGCACATGCTGCAGTTCTCCGGCGCGATCTGGTATCCGATGGTGTACGAGCTGCCCGAGTCCGCGAAGCGGGCGTTCGGCAAGCAGAAGCGGGACCGCCAGTTCGACCGGACGTGGCGCTACATCGACGACCTCAAGGCGTCGCATGTGTTCCCGATCGCGGGCCCGCCGTGCTTCCTGGACGACGAGCTGTGGCAGTTCAACGACATCTTCGGCGACGAGGGCAACATCTTCCCCGACCAGGGCGTGTTCCTGCGCGAGTACGCGAAGGTGGGCGGCACCAACGGCATCGTGCTGCTGCCCGGCAGCGTGACCGAGCTGACCACCGACGGCGCGCAGACGTCCCACCCCACCGACGTCGACGAGTTCTTCGCGAACAAGCAGGCCCATCTGGAGGAGATGCGGGTCCGCAAGGCGCCGGTCATCGCGGCGGAGAAGGCATCCTGGCGGCACCCCGAGATCGACGTGCTGGGCGAGCTGAAGAAGCGGATCGAGCCCCTGCTGGAGGAGTCGATCTACCTGGCCAAGGGGGTCGGCGGCCCGGTTCGCTTCGACCTGGTCAGCTACGACGACGAGTCGGTCGAGTCGATCGTGGTGGATTTCCCGGGCAAGCAGGTCCGGCCGTATGCGGACGAGAAGGTGCGCTACCGGTTCCGCACGCAGCGGGAGCTGATCGAGCACCTGATCTTCATCGACGAGGGCGACTGGGTGAACTCGCTCTTCCTGTCCTGCCGCTTCTCGGCCGCCCGGATCGGCCAGTACAACGAGTTCGTGTACGCGTTCTTCAAGTGCCTGTCCGAGGAGCGCCTGCAGTATGCCGAGGGCTGGTACGACGAGCACCAGAAGTCCGTCGAGGCCGAGGACACCGTGCTGGGCGACTGGACCGTGCAGCGCCGCTGCCCGCACCTGAAGGCGGACCTGAGCCGGTTCGGCATCGTCGAGGGCAACGTGCTCACCTGCCAGCTGCACGGCTGGAAGTTCGACCTGCCCAGCGGGCGGTGTCTCACCAGCGTCGGCCATTCGATCCGGGCCGAGAAGACTTCCTAAAGAGGACATGTCGTAGCTGGGTCGGTGGTGCAGACCGTCGCTCCCGCCGAGACCGGGACGGGCGCTGGGGCGCCCGTCCCTGCCAGGTCCGTGCGTGGCTTTAGATCCCCAGGTCGGTGAGGATGCGCCGGGCGACGTTGTGGCCGGCGGCGCCGATGACGCTGCCGGCGGGGTGGGTGCCCGCGGAGCCGGCGTACAGGCCGTCTAGGCCGGTCGCGTACGGCATGCGGGCGTCGAATGCCACGGTGTTGTCGACATGGTGGATGTGGCCGCCGGTGATGCCGAAGCGCTCCTCGATGCCGGGTGGGGTGAGCGGCATCATGTCGGCTACCAGCGCGGAGGTGCCGGGGGCGTACCGGTCGCAGATGGCCAGCAGCTTGTCGACGAAGCCCGGGAGCGCCTCGTCCCAGGTGGTGCCGTCCAGCGAGTAGGGCACGGACTGCACGAACAGGGCCGACGAGTGGTGCCCGGCGTCGTCGCGCAGCGACTCGTCGACCGTGGTGTGCAGGTACCACTCGATGGTCGGTTCCTCCGGCAGCCGCCCGGCCTGGACGTCGGCCCACATGGCGCGCAGCGCGGCCATCGGGGAGTCCGCCTCGGCCAGGCCCGCCAGCCCCGCCGAGCCGGGCAGCAGGTGGATGGTCGAGCCGAACGGCGACGGTGCGCCCTCGGGCAGGCAGGAGAAGCGGGGCAGGTCGGTGAGCGCCAGGTTCAGCTTGAGCGTGGTGCCGGTCCGCTTGACCGCGTTCATCCGGGAGGTCAGGTCCTTCGGCAGCGCACCGTCCGGCACCAGCGACATCAGCCGGTACGGGTCGCAGGAGCCGAGCACCACACGGGCCGCGAGCTGGCGCCCGTCGGCCAGCACGACACCGCTGGCCGCGCCGCCGTCGACCGTCACGGCGGAGACCGGGGTGCCGGTGAGGATCCGGGCCCCGGCGGCGCGGGCCGCGTCGGCGAACGCGCGCGACACCGTGCCCATGCCGCCCTGGGCGATCATCCAGGTGCCGTCCGCGCCGGGCAGGCGGCACATGTTGTGCACCAGGAAGTTGTGGCCCGTGCCGGGGTCGTCGGGGCCCGCGTTGAGGCCGGACAGGCCGTCGGTGACCGCGTACATGCTGACCAGCAGTTCGCTCTTGAAGCCGAACCGGGACAGGTAGTCGGCGACCGAGCCGCGCACGAGGTCGATGAAGGTCGACTGCAGCTGCGGCCGGATGTGCCGGTCGGCGACCTGCTCGACCGACTCCGGCTCCTCCAGCCAGGCGGGGGCCAGGTCGGCGCGCAGCGCGGCGATCTCGACCTGCAGCGCCTCGTCGGCGGCGATGTCGCGCGGGGAGAAGAACTTCTGCATCTGCGCCCGGGTGGCCTCGCGGTCCGAGCCGAACAGCAGGTACGGCGCGCCCGGTCCGCCGGGGGTCGGCAGGAAGTAGTGCGGGTCGCGCCGCAGCACCGGGATGTCGATGTCGAGCGTGCGCAGCAGCTCGGGCGGCATGAGGCCCAGCAGGTACGAACCGGTGGACTGGCCGAGCCCGGGCACCCGGGGGAACGGGTGCTCCGTGCGGGTGGCGCCGCCGAGGGTCTGGTCCGCCTCGAGGACGACGACGTCGAGGCCGGCGCGGGCCAGCAGGACGGCGGAGACCAGGCCGTTGTGGCCGGCACCGATGATCACTACGTCGGCCCGGTCGGGCAGCACGGCGGGCGTCTGAGGGGTCATGGGGGCCGAGCCTAGCGCGTGATGCGCTGCAGCGTACGGGCCAATTCCGCCTCGAACAGGGGCTCCACGTCGGTCATCGCCCACTGCAACTGTCCGAATACCTCCATGGCGACGATTCCGTACAGGCGGGTCCAGGCGGCCATGAACAGGTACACGAGAGGTAGCGGAAACCGGTCACCGAACAACTCGAGGTACGGCTGGAACACCTCGCGCAGCGTCGGCTCGGACAGTCCCGGCGGTGGCTCGTCAGGCGGGCGGTTCCGCCAGATCTCGTCCAGGACGGTGAAGAAGGTCTCGCCGAATCGTGCCCCGGCTTCGTGGACCGGGCCACACACCATGCCGATCTGGGTGATGCCGGGTACGGGGCTGCCGAAGATCAGGGCGAATTCGGCGGGGTGGGCGAGTGACCAGCGACGGAAGCCGCGAGCCATGTGCCCGATGCGGATGACCGGGTCGGCCTCGGCGTACGCGACGGCGACCTGTTCGACCGCGGTGCGG
Organism: Krasilnikovia cinnamomea; assembly: GCF_004217545.1. Taxonomy (NCBI): domain Bacteria; kingdom Bacillati; phylum Actinomycetota; class Actinomycetes; order Micromonosporales; family Micromonosporaceae; genus Krasilnikovia; species Krasilnikovia cinnamomea. The sequence goes on along the minus strand of NZ_SHKY01000001.1, from coordinate 1,660,160 downwards.
AGTTCTTCAAATAGATCTGTGACGATATCTAGGACAAGGGCGTCGAGGTTGGCGAAGTAGCGGTAGATGGCGGGCGCGGTCAGGCCCATGTCCCGGGCGACGGCCCGCAGGGAGATGCTGGCGGGCCCGCCGGCGACGAGATGACGGCGGGCGGTCAGCTTGATCTCGGCGACGGTCTCCGCGCGCAGCCGCTCGCGGCGGCCGGGCGTGGTCGTCGTCATAGTTCGCTCCATTGACCTGGGTGAACGGTGTTTGCCAGAGTAAACAGCATTCACGATTTTAGCTATTACCGCCGCGACGGCAACGCGGCCCGGGGAGGACAACCATGTTCGGCTGGTGGGGACGCGCTGTCGTCCGGGTCCGATGGTGGGTGATCGCCGCCGCCCTGGCGCTGGTGGTGACCGGGGCCACCTGGGGTGCCGGGGTCTTCGGCGCGCTGACCGGCGGCGGTTACGCCGACCCGAACAGCGAGAGCAACCGCGCGGCCAAGACTATCGCCGCCGAACTGGGCCGCCAGGACCCCGGCGTGCTCGTCCTCTGGTCCAGTGACACCGCCACGGTGGACGACCCGGCGTTCCGGTCGGCGGTGGCCGCCCGGGTTGCCGCGCTGCGGGCCCGGCCCGAGGTGGCGGGCGTCACCAGCTACCTGGACGCGAAGGCGCCGGGCATGGTCAGCAAGGACCGGCATGCCACGTTCGCGGCGGTGCAACTGGCCGACGGGAGCGAGGACGAGAAGCTCGCGGCGTACCAGGCCATCGAACCGGAGCTGCACGCGCCCGGGCTGCAGATGAAGGCGGGCGGGCTCGCGGCGTTCGGGGCACAGGCCAACGCCCAGACCAAGGAGGATCTCACCCGGGCCGAGCTGTTCTCCCTGCCCGTACTCCTGGTGTTGCTGATCCTGGTCTTCCGCGGCCTGATCGCCGCGCTGTCGCCGCTGGTGATCGGCGGGATCGCGATCCTCGGCGCGTTCGTGGCGGTGCGCACACTGACCTACTTCACCGAGATCTCGGTCTTCGCGATCAACGTGATCACCCTGCTCGGTCTCGGCATGGCCGTGGACTACTCGCTGTTCGTGGTCAGCCGGTTCCGGGAGGAGCTGGCCAACGGGCGTGACGTCCCGGCCGCCATCCGGGCCACGGTCGCCACCGCCGGGCGTACCGTCGTGGTCTCGGGCCTCACGATCGTCCTGGCCCTGTCGAGTCTGCTGATCTTCCCGCAGCCCTTCCTCGGTGGCATGGCCATCGGCGGCATGGCCGCCGTGCTCATCGCGATGCTGGCCTCGCTCACCGTGCTCCCGGCCGTGTTGTCGCTGCTCGGGCACCGCATCGACATGCTGCGTGTGCCGCTGCCGCGCCTGCGCCGGGCCGTGCCGCGCCAGCGCGCCGCGGGTTCGGTCGCGGGTGGCAGCACCGCCTGGGCCAAGGTCGCGCACAGCGTGATGCGCCGCCCGGTGTTCTACGCGATCGGCGTGCTGGCGGTGCTGGTGGCGTTCGCGCTGCCGTTCGCCCGGGTCCAGTTCGGCGGCTTCGACGAGCGGGTGCTGCCCGCCGACACCCCGGCGCGGGTGGTCACCGAGACGCTCCGCACGGACTTCCCCGCCGCCGGGCAGAACCCGATCGACGTGTACGTCGCGGGCGCCCCGGCCGGGCCGTTCGCCACGACGATCGCCGGGCTGCCGGGGGTCACCGGTGCCCAGGTCACCGCGACCAGGGGAAACGCCTCGCTGATCACGGTCGGGTACGCCGCGGAGCCGACCACCGCGGCGGCGCGCGACGTCGCCGCGGCCATCCGCGACCTGCCGCCCCCGGCCGGGGCCACCGTGCTCGTCGGCGGGCGCCCGGCGATCGACCTTGACCTGCTGAACAGCCTCGGCGCCCGGCTGCCGTGGATGGCGCTGATCATGGCGGTGGCCACGATGGTGCTGCTGTTCTTCGCGTTCGGGTCGGTGCTGCTGCCGATCAAGGCGGTGCTGATGAACGTGGTCTCCATCGGCGCCTCGTTCGGCGTGGTGGTCTGGATCTTCCAGGACGGCCACTTCGAGAACCTGCTGCGCTTCGAGTCCACCGGCTACATCGAACCCAGCAACCTCATCCTGGTGCTGGCGGTGCTGTTCGGGCTGGCCACGGACTACGAGGTGTTCCTGCTCTCCCGGGTTCGCGAGGAGTGGGACGCCACCGGGAACAACACCACCGCGGTCGCCGCCGGTCTGCAGCACACCGGCCGGATCATCACGGCGGCGGCGCTGCTGCTCATCGTGGTGGTGGCGGGCTTCGCCACGGGCGGGGTGACCGTCATCAAGACCATCGGCGTGGGCATGATCGTGGCGATCATCGTGGACGCGACCCTGGTGCGGGCGCTGCTGGTCCCGGCGACCATGCGGCTGCTGGGCCGCTGGAACTGGTGGGCCCCGGGCCCGCTGGGCCGCCTGTACGCCCGGTACGGCATCCACGAGACGCCCCGGTCCGAGCCGGAGAGCAGCGACGTCGACCCACCCGAGCTCGGCTCGTCCACAGCCCGGTCGGACGGGGTCGCGGCGGTACGCTGACCCCGGCAGGATGCCCGGGAGGAGGTGAGTCCGATGGCCGCGCCCGCCCGGGAACCGTCGTTCGACATTCTCGGCACGCTCGATACGCCGTGGACCGCCCAACGCGCGCTCGACCTGCTGCCGGAACACCACGGGCCGAAGGTCGAGGTCTTCCGGGGGAGCGTGATCGTGACACCGCACGCCGGGTTCGACCACCAGGCGGCCGAGCGGCAGCTGGCGTTTCTGCTGCACCAGGCTGCCCGCCGGGCCGGTATGTGGGCGTACCCGGAGGTCAACATCGTGGCCGGGGATGATCTGTTCATCCCGGACTTCGTGGTGCTGCGGCGTTCGGGTGGCGGCCGGATCACCATGCCGATCATGGACGCGGTGCTGATGGGCGAGATCGTCTCCAGCGGCAACCGGCGCAAGGACGTCATCGACCGTCCCCGGGAGTACGCCGCCGCCGGCGTGCCGTACTTCATGCGTGTCGACTTCCGTAACCGGGTGCCGTCCCTGGTGCTGCACGAGCTGGCCGACGGCGAGTATCCGCCCGTGGTGGCGGCCGCCGCCGGCGGCACGTTCACCATGCGTGAGCCGTTCCCGTTCGAGATCGACCCGGGCGACCTGCTCGACGAACAGGACGAGCAGAACTGATCGGGCGGGCCGCGCGGCCGGCACTGCGGGGCCGGGCTGAGCGGCGCACACGTGCGGGCGTCGGGAAAGATGGAGCCATGCGCGACCTCGTCCTGCTCGGCTCCACCGGTTCGATCGGCACCCAGGCCATCGACATCGTGCGGCGTAACCCCGACCGGTTCCGGGTGGTGGGGATCGGCGCGGGCGGCGGCAACGTCGAGTTGCTGGCCGCCCAGGCGCTGGCGCTCGGCGTGGAGGTGGTCGGGGTGGCGCGGGCCAGCGCCGTCCAGGACCTCCAGCTTGCGTTCTACGCCCAGGCCCAGCAGCACGGGTACGCGACCGGCGACTTCCGGATCCCGAAGATCGTGGCGGGGCCGGACGCGATGACCGAGCTCGCCCAGTGGCCGTGCGACGTCGTACTCAACGGGGTGGTCGGCAGTCTCGGGCTCGCGCCGACGCTGGCGGCGCTGCGCTGCGGCCGTACCCTCGCCCTGGCCAACAAGGAGTCGCTGGTGGCCGGCGGCCCGCTGGTCAAGGCCGCGCTGACGCGGCCGGGGCAGATCGTGCCGGTCGACTCGGAGCATTCCGCGCTGGCGCAGTGCCTGCGCGGCGGCCAGCGCGGCGAGGTGCGGCGGCTGGTGCTGACCGCCAGCGGCGGAGCGTTCCGGGATCGGCGGCGCGCCGAGCTGGAGAACGTCACCCCGGAGGAGGCGCTCAAGCACCCGACCTGGGACATGGGCCCCGTGGTGACGATCAACTCGGCCACCATGGTCAACAAGGGCCTGGAGGTGATCGAGGCGCACGAGCTGTTCGACGTGCCCTACGACGACATCGAGGTCGTGGTGCACCCGCAGTCGGTGCTGCACTCGCTGGTCGAGTTCACGGACGGCTCGACCCTGGCCCAGGCCAGCCCGCCGGACATGCGGCTGCCGATCGCGTTGGCCCTGGCCTGGCCGGACCGGGTGCCGGAGGCGGCCCCGGCGGTGGACTGGACCCTCGCCCACAGCTGGGAGCTGCGGCCGCTGGACGACGAGGCGTTCCCGGCGGTACGGCTGGCCAAGGAGGCGGGCCGGGCGGGCCGGTGCCGTCCGGCGATCTACAACGCCGCGAACGAAGAGTGTGTGGCCGCGTTCGTGGCCGGTCGGCTACCGTTCCTGGGCATCGTCGAGACACTCGAGGCGGTTCTCACGGCGGCGCCCGCTTATGCGCAACCGGGTACCGTCGATGATGTGCTTGAGGCGGAGGCATGGGCGCGTGCCCAGGCTCGGCGGTTGATCGCGACTGGGGCAGAAGGAGCCTGATGCTGTACTGGCTGGGTGTGGCGGCGTTCGCGCTGGCCATCCTGATCTCGGTGAGCCTGCACGAGCTCGGGCACATGATCACCGCGAAGCGCTTCGGCATGAAGGTCACGAAGTACTTCGTCGGCTTCGGTCCGACGATCTTCTCGGTCCAGCGCGGCGAGACGGAGTACGGCCTCAAGGCCATCCCGCTCGGCGGCTTCTGCAAGATCGTCGGGATGACCCCGCAGGACGACGACGTCGCCCCCGAGGACCAGCCGCGCGCCATGTGGCGGTTCCCGGTGTGGAAGCGCACGATCGTCATGTCCGCCGGGTCGATCACCCACTTCCTCCTAGCCATCGTGGCGCTGTGGTTCGCGGCCGTCTTCGTCGGCCTGCCCAACCCCGACCTGAAGCTGCCCGAGACCGCGGCCGCCCAGCGCGCCGAGGTCGCGCGCATCCAGGTCGGCGACTGCATCCAGGTGAACCTCTCCGACCAGACGTGCGTCGTGGGCCAGAACGGGGCGCTCCCCGGCCCGGCCGCCGCGGCGGGGCTGAAGAACGGCGACGTGATCACCAAGGTGGGCGACACCACGATCGCCAACTACGGCCAGCTCACGGACGTGATCCGGGCATCGAAGGCCGGGCCGACGGTGTTCGCGTACACGCGCGACGGGGTGGCGGGCACCGCCACGGTGCAGCTGGCGCAGGCGCAGCGGCCGCCGCTGGACAACCCGCAGGGCCCGGTGAGCCAGGTCGCGGTGGCGGGCATCAGCTGGACGACGGACCAGCCCGCGCTCGTCACGTACGGGCCGGTCGAGGGCGTGAAGGCCACCGGCGACTTCGGCTGGCAGATGGTCGAGGGCACGTTCACGGCGTTCAAGAAGATCCCGGAGAAGGTGCCCGCGCTGTGGCACTCGATCACCGGCTCCGAGCGGGACCCGGAGACCCCGATCAGCGTGGTCGGGGCGAGCCGGTTGGGCGGCGAGGCGATCGCCGCGGGCGTGCCGCAGTACTTCCTGATGATCTTCATTTCGCTGAACGTCTTCATCGGCATCTTCAACCTGCTGCCGCTGCTGCCGCTCGACGGCGGCCACATCGCCATCGCCTGGTACGAGCGGGTCCGCTCCTGGCTCTTCGCCCGGCTGCGCAAGCCCGACCCGGGCCGGGTGGACTACTACAAGCTCATGCCCGTGACGTACGCGGTCATCCTCATCGGTGGGGCGTTCACGCTGCTGACCGTCACCGCCGACATCATCAACCCGATCTCGATCTTCAGGTGAGCACCAATATGACCGCAGTCAGTCTCGGCATGCCTGCCGTGCCTCCGCCGCCGCTGGCCCCGCGCCGCCAGAGCCGCCAGATCATGGTCGGTTCGGTGCCCGTGGGTGGCGGCGCGCCGGTGAGCGTGCAGTCGATGACCACCACGCTCACCGCGGACGTCAACGCGACGCTGCAGCAGATCGCGGAGCTGACCGCGTCGGGCTGCCAGATCGTCCGCGTCGCCGTGCCGTCGCAGGACGACGTCGAGGCGCTGCCCGCCATCGCCAAGAAGTCGCAGATCCCGGTGATCGCCGACATCCACTTCCAGCCGAAGTACGTCTTCGCCGCGATCGACGCGGGCTGCGCCGCGGTCCGGGTCAACCCGGGCAACATCCGGCAGTTCGACGACAAGGTCAAGGAGATCGCGAAGGCGGCGTCCGACGCGCGGGTGCCGATCCGGATCGGCGTCAACGCGGGCTCGCTGGACAAGCGGCTGCTGGAGAAGTACGGCAAGCCGACCGCCGAGGCGCTGGTGGAGTCGGCGCTGTGGGAGTGCTCGCTGTTCGAGGAGCACGGCTTCCGGGACATCAAGATCTCGGTGAAGCACAACGACCCGGTCGTCATGATCCGCGCGTACCGGCTGCTGGCCGAGCAGTGCGACTACCCGCTGCACCTCGGGGTGACCGAGGCGGGCCCCGCGTTCCAGGGCACCGTGAAGTCGGCGGTCGCGTTCGGGGCGCTGCTGGCCGAGGGGATCGGCGACACGATCCGGGTGTCGTTGTCCGCCCCGCCGGTCGAGGAGATCAAGGTCGGCAACGCCATCCTGGAGTCGCTGGGCCTGCGCGAGCGCGGCCTGGAGATCGTCTCCTGCCCGTCGTGCGGTCGCGCCCAGGTCGACGTGTACACGCTGGCCGAGCAGGTCACCGCCGCGCTGGAGGGGCTGCCCGTGCCGCTGCGGGTGGCCGTCATGGGCTGCGTCGTCAACGGACCCGGCGAGGCCCGGGAGGCGGATCTCGGCGTGGCGTCCGGCAACGGCAAGGGCCAGATCTTCGTGAAGGGCCAGGTCATCAAGACCGTGCCCGAGTCGATCATCGTGGAGACGCTGGTCGAGGAGGCGCTGCGGCTGGCCGACGAGATGGGCGCCGAGCTGCCCGACGAGCTGCGTGAGCTGCTGCCCGGCCCGACGGTCACGGTCAGCTGATCTTTTTCGTACGGGCAGAAGGGGGCGCACCGATCGGTGCGCCCCCTTCTGTCGTCGGTCCTCACTCGCCGTCGGCCAGGATCGCGTACAGCTTGCGCTTGGTCTCGCTGAGCACCTCGAGGGCGCGGTCGCGCTGCTCCGGGGTGCCGTTGAAGCCGACCTGGCGCAGGGCGTCCATGATGCCGAACGCCGCGTCGCGGAAGTCCTGCGCCTGGGACATGGTGTCCGCGCCGAACTGCGCCCACGGTGGGTTCTGCGCGGCGGTCTCGGCCTCGGGGCGGCCCGCCTCGGTGAGCGTGTAGGCCTTGCGGCCGCCGGTGGCCTCGGCCTCGATGAGGCCCTCGTCCTCCAGTAGCTGCAGGGTGGGGTAGACCGAGCCGGGGCTCGGGCGCCAGATGCCGTTGGTGCGGCTCTCCAGCTCCTGGATCATCTCGTACCCGTGCATGGGACGCTCGAGGAGCAGCGCGAGGACGGCGGGTCTGACATTGGGGCGGCTGCCGCGCCGCCCGCCCCGGCCGTGCCCGTGCGGGCCGCCGGGACCGCCGAATCCGCCGAACGGGAATCCGGGGCCGAAACCGAAGCCGCGCATCCGGGCCTCGTGGAACTGCTGGTGGAAGTGCTGTCGCATGACTATCTCCGATCAGTTGGCGATACGTAGACGATATATCGGCAACTTATCGGCAGCAAGGGTTTTCGTAGTTGGCCCGGGACGGCGCGCGTATCCGGAGGGTCATCTGGCAGTCTGATATCCGTGCTGACGGTGCCGATCCGCCAACTCGGTGACTCCGAGCGGTCGACGGTCGAGCGGATTCTCGACCGGGACCCCTACGCCGGTGCCCAGATCGCCGAGCGCGTGGCCGCGCACGGCCTGAGCTGGTGGCGCGCCGACGGCCGCATCTACGGGTACGGGCCCGGCCGCGACGTCGAGTCGCTGTGCTGGTCCGGCGCCCATCTGGTGCCGGTGTGCGTCTCGCCGCCCGCCGTCGCCGCGTTCGCGGAACTGCTCGGCGCCGAGCCGCGCGCCTGCTCGTCGATCATCGGCCGGGCCGACGCCGTGCTGGGGCTCTGGGACCGCCTCGCCGCCCACTGGGGCCAGGCCCGCGACGTACGGCCCAACCAGCCGCTGCTCGTCGCGGCGGCCGCGCCCCCCGCCCCGGCCGACCCCGAGGTCCGGCTCGTCCGGCCCGACGAGGTCGACGCGCTCTTCCCGGCCGCGGTCGCCATGTACACCGAGGAGGTCGGCGTCTCACCGCTGCTCGACGACGGCGGGCGCGGCTACCGGCGGCGGATCGCGGAGCTGGCCCGGTCGGGCCGCGCGTACGCCCGGTTCGTGGGCGGGCGGGTGATCTTCAAAGCGGAACTGGCGATCGTGACCCGCCGCACCGCGCAGGTCCAGGGGGTGTGGGTGGATCCGGAGTTCCGGGGACGCGGGCTGGCGGTGCCGGCCGTGGCGGCGGTGGTCCGGGACGCGCTGCGCCGGGTGGCCCCCACGGTCAGCCTGTACGTCAACGACTACAACTTCCCGGCGCGCCGGGTGTACGCCCGCTGCGGCTTCCAGCCCGCCGGGACCTTCGCCACCGTCCTCTTCTGACACCCCGCCGACGTCCGGCCGGCAGTGCCCGGCGGCCCGTCGTCGCCCTGTGGCACGCGTGCCTCGGCGGACGTTGAGGACTTCCGGTCAGCTTCTCGCCCGAAGTCCTCAAGGTCTTTCGTGCGGGGCGGTCAGATGGCCAAGCGGGGGATGAGGGTTGCCAAGGTTGTGGGGTTTTGCTCCAGCTCGGGGGTGGGGAGCAGGGCCATCACCGGGACCGTCACCCCGGCCTTCGCGTACGCTGCCACGTGCTCGCGGCAGCGCTCCGGCTCGCCGTGCACGATCAGGGCGTCGACGACCTCGTCGGGGATCGCGGCCAGCGCCCCGCGCCGGTCGCCCGCGGCCCAGGCCGTCCACATCGGCGCGAGGTCGGCCTCGCGGCCCAGCCACCGGTGGAACTCCGCGTACGCGGGGACGGTGAGATAGGCCGCGATCATCCGGCGGCCGACCGTGCGGGCGTAGCCGGTGTCGGCCGTGGGGCAGACGAAGATCCGGGCGACGACGTCGAAATCGGGGCGGGCCGGGCGTACCTCGCTCAGGGCGCGCGGCACGTCCGTGGCGGCCAGCCAGTTGAGGATCACGCCGTCGGCCTCGGCGGCGGCCAGGCGCAACATGCCGGGACGCAGCGCGGCCAGCAGGACCGGCGGCGGCGTGGCGGGCGGCCGCTCCAGCCGGAACCGGCGCACCGTGAACGTGTCGTACGCCTGGTCCACCACCTCGCCGGCCAGGGCGGCGCGCAGGAAGCGCAGCATGTCGCGGCTGCGCGCGTACGGGCGGGCGAAGTCGGCGGCGTTCCAGTCGCCCGCCACCACCGGGGAGGACGCGCCGATGCCGAGCTGGAACCGGCCGGGTGCCGCCTCCGCCAGCGCGGCGGCGGTCATGGCCAGCAGGCCGGGGCCGCGGGTGAACACCGGGGCGATGGCGGTGCCCAGGCGCGCCCGGGGCTGCCAGGCCGCGGCCAGGGTGAGCGGGGTGAACGCGTCGGTGCCCGCGACCTCGGACGACCACAGGTCGGTGAAACCGGCGTCGGTGAGTGCCGCGTAGACGGCCGCGTGGTCGGCCAGCGGCACCCCGGCCAGCGGAACGGTCATGCCCCAGCGAGTCGACATGTCCCGATCTTGCCGGTCGCCCGGGGTCGCGACAAGCGCATCCGGCCGACCCGGAACCGCGACCTTGGTAACAGTGGCAACATGCCGCAGCCAGCGTGATCGCGCCTGGGTAACGCGACTTTGATAACAGCGGTGTGGACGTAGCGTGTCCACTCCTTTGCGGACCGGTAGCAGTTCGTCGATGCCCGGTGAGCTCGCCCACGGTGGCTGGTATTCACGCCGGTTGTCGGTATCTTTTTGAACTGACCAGTCAGTGCAAACAGGGAGTCGTCATGTCGTTGCTCGTCGCGACCGGGGTGGGCGTACGCCATCGCCGCCGCTGGATCGTCCGTGACGTGGACCTCACGGTCGAGCCGGGCGATCTCGTCGCCATCGTGGGGCACGCCGGCAGTGGGCGAACGACCACCCTGCTCGCCCTGACGGAACGGTTCAAGCTCTCCGCGGGCAAGGTGCGGCTCGTCGGCAAGGCGTCGCTGGGCCACGTGGCCAATGTGGAGCAGCCGGAGAACCTGCTCACCGTCGCGGACCACGTCCGGGAGCGGTTGGCGCTGCTCGGCCGTTCGACCCGCAGCGCCGACGCGGTGATCTCCGGGGGCCTGTACGGGCTGGACCCGAAGCTGCAGGGATGGGAGCTCACGCCGTACCAGAAGCAGGTCCTGGGAGTGGTGCTCGCCCGCCTGGCCGACCCGGCGGTGATCGCCCTCGACGGCATCGACGAGGGCCTGGACCCGAACGAGCAGGATGACCTCTGGCGGATCCTCGGCCGGATCGCCACCGGCGGCGTCGCCATCCTGGTGACCGCCCGTGAGATGGATCCGGCCCGGGTGACGACGATCCTGCGCCTGAGCGGCCCACCGGAGGCCTTCGCCCAGCCCGCGCCCGAGCCCGTCGGCCAGACCACGCCCGAGCCCGGCCAGACCACGCCCGAGCCCGGCCAGACCGCGCCCGAGCCCGCTGGCCAGACGGTGGCGGAGCCTGCCGGCCAGGCGGCAACCGCGACGAATGAAGCCCCCGCGACCACGCGGACCCAGTGGTCCGCCCGGACCGCGGCGGCCGAGGACGGCGACGCGCTGGACGCGACGGAGGTGCTGGTGACGGCCGGTGGGGCGGCGCACCCCGCGCGCGATGAGGAGATCGACGATGAGCAGACCGAGCGGTTCGAGGACGGAGTGAAGCGATGAGGGGCGGATCCGCCGCGCAGGTGGCCGGCTTCGAAATGCTCAAACTGCTGCGCGGGCGGCTGACCGCCGTGGCGGTCGTCGTGATGGCGGTGATCCCGCTGCTGTACGGCGCCCTCTACCTGTACGCCTTCTGGGACCCGTACGGCCGGCTGAACCACGTCCCGGCCGCCATGGTGGTGGAGGACCAGCCCGCGACGGCCAGTGACGGCACCAGGGTCCACGCCGGACAGGACCTGGCCGACGAGCTGATCGAGCGGGAGGTCTTCGACTGGCACGTCACCGACGAGAAGGGTGCCGAGGAGGGCCTGCGCAGCGGCGAGTACCACATGATGCTGCGTATCCCGCGTGACTTCTCGGCGAACCTCGTCGCCAACCCCGAGCCCAAGGAGGCGCCGCGCGCCGCCGAGCTGCGGGTGATCAGCGACGACGCCACGAACTACCTCTCCGGCGTCTTCTCGCGTACCGCGTTCGAGGAGGTGCGTACCGCGGCCGCGAAGAAGTCCGCCAGCGGCTACTTCGACAAGATGCTGATCGGCTTCACCGACGTCAAGGAGGAGACCAAGGAGGCGGCCGACGGCGCGGCGACCATCGAGGACAAGCTCGGCGACGCCAAGTCCGGTGCCTCCACGATCGCCGGGAAGATCAATTCCGCGCAGAGCGGGGCGGGGCAGATCGCCGGCAAGCTCGGCACCGCGGCGAACGGCGCGGACGCCCTCGCCGACGGACTCGTCGCGCTCCACGCGGGCGCCGCCCAACTGGCCAACGCCACGCAGCAGACCGCCGCCGTCGGACGGCAGCTCTCCACGGTCGCGAATGCCGCCGTGGACAAGATCGAGCCGGTGCTGCGCGACAACGCCGACCTCATCCAGGAGGCCGCCACCCAGGTCGGCAAGGGTGCCGACGTGCTGGCCGCCAACGTGCGCCAGCTCGACACGGCCGCCGCCGACGCGGTGAACCGCGCGGAGGAGATCCAGCGGTTCCTCAATGGCCTGCCGGACGAGACGCCGGGCATCGGTGACGCGCGCGCCGCGGCCGCCAAGCTCGTGGCGGCCGCCAAGCAGACGCAGCAGGTCATCGACTCACTCGATCTGGACGCGCTGGCCAAGCGGTTGCGTGTGGTGTCGGCCGACGCCCGCAAGCTGGCCGCCGCCGCGCCGCACCTGGCCGACGACGCCGCCCGCGCCCGGGACCAGGTCAACAAGTTCGCCACCGCCCTCAACGACATCGCGGCCGGGAACAAGAAGCTGAGCGACGGGACCGCGGACGCCGCCTCGGGCGCGAGCGACCTGCGCGGCGGCATCTTCAAGCTCGCCACCGGCGCCCGCGCCCTGGACTCGGGCCTGGGCAAGATCGGCTCGGGGCAGTGGCAGCTCACCACGGGGATCGGCCAGATTCAGGGCGGCGCCGCGAAGCTCGCCAACGGCCTGGCCGACGGGGCCGAGCAGATCCCCGGGTTCGGCCAGAACACCACGGACCGCGCCGACATGCTGGGCGACCCGGTGGCGCTGAACCGGACCGTACGGCACGCCGCGAGCACGTACGGCGTGGGCTTCGCGCCGTACTTCCTGACCCTCGCGCTGTGGGTCGGCGCGATGATCAGCTACATGGTGCTCAAGCCGCTGAACCGGCGGTACGTGATGTCCGGGGCACCCGCGTACCGGGTGGCGCTGGCCGGGTTGCTGCCGGCCGTGGCCGTCGGGCTGGCCCAGGCGACGATCCTGTTCTCCGTCGTCACGGCCGGCCTGGGGCTGTCGGCCGTGCGCCCGTGGACCACGCTGGGCGTGCTGATGCTCACCGCCGTCGCGTTCGCCGCGATCATGCAGTTGCTGGGTGCGGCGCTGCGCGCGGCGGGCCGGATCATGGCGCTGGCGTTGCTGATGGTGCAGCTCACCTCGTCGGGCGGGACGTACCCGGTGCAGACGACGCCGGGCTTCTTCCAGGCGGTGCACCCCTGGTTGCCGATGACCTATGTCGTGCAGGCCCTCCGGCACGCCATCGACGGGGGCTCCACGGGTACGGTGACGGTGGGCGTGCTCGCGTTGCTCGCCTTTGGCATCGGGTCGTTCGCACTCACCGTGAGGGTGGCCCAACGTTCCCGGCGGCTCACCCCGTCGACGCTGCACCCGGAGCTGGTGATCTAGGGAGACATGACCGAGGCACATGTCGCGGACGGGCGGACCAGGCGCCGGGAGGACACCAAGCAGCGCCTGTTCGAGGCGGCCGTCGAGTTGATCGCCGAGCAGGGCTTCTCCGCCACCACCGTGGACGACATCGCGCTGCGCGCCAAAGTGGCCAAGGGCACGGTGTACTACAACTTCGCCTCCAAGACCGCGCTGTTCGAGGAGTTGCTGCGGCACGGCATCGACCAGTTGACCGAGGAGTTCCGCGCGGCGGTGGCCGGGCGGCCGCCGCGCGAGGCGGTGGCGGCGCTGGTCCACGCGCAGTTGGAGTTCATCCGCCGGTACCAGTCGTTCGCCCAGTTGCTGCTCTCCGAGATGTGGCGCAGCAACCGCGAGTGGCAGCAGACCCTGTTGCTGCTGCGCGAGCAGGCGATCAGCGTGATCGCCGAGACGCTGCAGGCGGGGGTCGACTCCGGTGACCTGCGCGCCGAGCTGGACGTCCGAGTCGCCTCGTCGGCGCTGTTCGGCGTGGGGCTGGTGGTGGCGGTGGACTGGCTGGTGTTCTCGCCGGAACGTCCCGTCGAGGAGGTCGAGCGGGGGCTGATGGCGATCGTCCAGCGCGCGACCTGAGGGGGGCTCAGGTCGCGCGGTAGTAGTTCGTGGTGGCGATGTCCGGGTGGGTCTGGGTGGGCAGCTCGGCGTTGTCGTCGTCGGTCAGGGTCCCGCCCAGCTCGACGATGCGCCGGTGCGCGGCGGCCAGCCGGTCCTCCAGGGTGACGATCCGGCAGGCGGCGGCCAGCAGGATGCCGTCGTCGAGCAGCTGGCGGACCCGCCCGGCGAGCTGCAACTGGTGGCGGGAGTAGCGGCGATGGCCGCCGATCGAGCGCTGCGGCTCGATCAGGCCGGCTGCGCCGAGGCTGCGCAGGAACGCGGGCGTCACCCCGATCATCGTGGCGGCCCGGCCCATCGTGTACGCGGGGACGTCGGCGTCGTCGAACGCGGTGGTCTTCATGCATCCTTCCCGGCGCCCTGGATCATGCGGCGCACAATCCAGGGCCCCGGCGGGTAACCGGGGCCCTGGCTGTTCAATTCTGTTGCCGACCGTCGTCGGCAGAGTCGGTCGTCCGCCTGCGTGCCGCTAGCGGACGGCCTGCGTGATGGGCATCGGCTGCGATCACCTCTTGTCGGGTCGGGGACGGTTCGATTTCGCGTCGCTGCGGTATCTCGTCCTCCTTCTCCAACTGCAGATCTGTGCCAGTTGCGTGCCGGCGGTGCGTCGCCGACCCTGCGATTTTATGACCGCCGCTGGGCGATTTCTAGTCTCGCCGCTGTAGATTTTCGCGGACGTGTCGGGGCCCGGGCGGTTCAGGCGGGGCTGAGGGAGGGTTGGTCGGCGGCGATGCGCAGCGCCTCCACCAGCCGGCGGTACAGCTCGTCGGACGCGATCAGCTCCTGGTGCGTCCCCTGCGCTCGTACCCGGCCGTCATCGAGAACGATGATGCGGTCCGCGTCGAGCACTGTGGAGAGCCGGTGCGCGATCGTCACGACGGCACCGTCGGCCGCCCGCTGTGTGATGCACTCGTGCAGCGCCGCCTCGGTCAGCCCGTCCACCTGCGCGGTCGCCTCGTCGAGCAGCAGCACGTCGGGGGTGCGCAACAACGCGCGGGCCAGCGCTATCCGCTGCCGCTGGCCACCAGACACATCCGTCGACGCGAGCGACGTGTCCAGCCCGTCGGGCAGCTCGTCCACCTTGTCGGCGAGGCGTACCGCCTCCAGCGCCGTACGGACCTCGGCGTCCGTGGCGTCGGGGTGGGTGAACCGCACGTTGTCGCCGATCGTGCCGGGCACGACGGGGGTCTCCTGCTCGACGTACGCGAGCCGGGCCCGCACCTCGTCGTGGGTGTAGGTCGCGTACGGCCGGCCGTCGAGCAGCACCTCCCCGCTGTCGGGTTCCAGGAAGCGCAGCAGCAGGGAGAACAACGTGGTCTTGCCCGCGCCCGATGGCCCGACGATGGCGGTGTGCCCGCGTCGGGCGATCTCCAGGTCGACACCCCGCAGGGCGGGCGGAGCCTCTGGACCGTACCGGGCGGTGACCGCGCGCAGGGTGAGGACCGGACCACGATCCGGGGCGTCGATGACGGTCGGTACCGGCCGCTGGCGGCTCGTCGGCTCCAGCTCGATCGCGGCGAGTTCGTTGAGCCGGCCGGCGGCGGCGATCCCGGCCTGCAGGGCGGTGACGTTCTGGGTGAGTTCTGTGATCGGGCCCATCAGCTGGAACACGTAGAGCAGGAATGCCACGAGGGTGGACACCTCCAGCAGGCCGAGGTGGGCCCGCCAGGCGCCGACGCCGAGGATGAGGATCACGGCCAGTTGGATGCCGGTCCATGCGATGGTCCACACCGTCGCGGTGATCCGCGCGGCCCGGATGCCGTGGGCTGCGGCGTCGCGCGCCTGGTCGATGACGTACCCGCTCTGCCGCGCCTCGGCGCGGCTCGCCTTGACGGTGCGGATCGCGCGCAGTGCGCCTTCGAGCGTCCCGCCGAGGCGGCCCACCGATTCCTGGGCCGCGGTCTGCGCCGTTCCGATTCTGGGCAACAGGGCCGCCATCATGGCGCTGACCACGACGACGGCGGCGAGGGTCCAGCAGAGCAGGGTCAGGTCGAGCACGCCCATCAGCACGAGCGTGCCGACGAGGCCGACCGCTGCGTTGATCAGACCGATCATGCTGCCGGACGCCTCGTGCAGCAGGCCTGTGTCGGAGGTGGCGCGGGTGACCAGTTCGCCGGTGGATCGGCGCTGCAGGTCGCCGACGCGGGCCTGGAAGTACCGGCGGATGACCGAGGTCCGGGCGTCGAGCACGACCCGCTGCGCGAGCCGGCCGAGCAGCAGCCACTGCCAGAGGGTGATCGCCACGCCGACGACGACGAGGGCGAGCAGCACGCCGACCGGCCGGACGAGTTCGACGCCGTCGCCGAGCGAGTCGAGAACCCATTTGGTGACCATCGGGGTGGCGAGGCCGGCCCCGTTGGCGGCGAGGCCGAGCACCAGACCGAGCAGCATGGTGCGGCGGTGAGGGCGCAGCAGGGCGAGCAGGGTACGGATCCTGGTGGGTTCTGCCATCCCCATAGTGGAACACTGATGTTCCAAAAAAGGCAACTGCTATTCTTCAGCGGTGACGGATGTTCAGGAGTCGGGCAGCCGTGCGCGCACTCGGCAGGCGATCTTGGATGCCGCGATCGAGGTCCTCGCCCGTAACCCCGCGGCCCCGCTCGGCGACGTGGCCGCCGCCGCGAACGTCGGCCGGACGACGCTGCACCGGTACTTCGCCGAGCGTGCCGACCTGATCGCCGCCCTGCGCGCCGAGGCGGTCGACCGGGTGCGTCGGGCCTCCGCACGGGCCCGGGTCGCAGATGGCACCGGGGCCGCCGCGATCCGCCGGCTCTGCCAGGAGTACTTCGATCTGGGTGACATCCTGTCGCTGATCTTCAACGGACAGCTCCTGCTCACCGACGCTGATTGGCAGCGGGCCGCCGAGTCTGACGCTGACTTCGTCGACATGATCGAACGCGGCCACCGTGACGGCACCGTCGACCCGGAGTTGCCGGCGTTGTGGATCCAGAGCCTGATCTGGAGTCAGCTTTACGCCGGCTGGAGCTACATCGGCGACCAGCGCGTCTCCCGGCACGAGGCGCTGCGTCTCATCCTGCGCAGCATCGAGGGCGCCGTCTCCGCGCGGTGAGGACCGGCCGCTGCGGCTCGGGCGGGAACACCCGGGGTCGCGCCGCGCAGACCGGCCGGTGCCCGGGCTGACCGGGTGGGGGCGGCGGCGCGGGGCGGGCGCAGATGCACAGCATCGACGCTGTGTCGAGAGAGAGGTGACCGCGCCCCGCGCCGCCGCGGAGCGGTAGGCCCGTGCCGGCCCACCGGGGGTCGCGAGACCTGCCGAGGGCTCGCGCGTCGATGTCGAGTGTGCGGGCTTCGCGCAGCTCAGAGCAACGCAATTAGGACGGCTCATTGACGCGCGTGACGCGCGGCGCGATCATCACCGGCAGACCGTGACCCGGGTCACAGTCACCCCCCGGCTGAGGGAGTCGCATGAGTACTGAACCCGTCCCCAGCACCGACGAAGAACGCCTTGCCCAGCTCGGCTACCAGCAGGAACTGCATCGCCGACTGTCCGGCTTCTCGAACTTCGCGGTTTCCTTCTCGATCATCTCCATCCTGGCCGGCGCGATCACGTCGTACGGCATCGCCATGACCGCGGGCGGGCCGATGGCCATCACGCTCGGCTGGCTCTTCGTCGGCGGCATGGTCACCTTCGTGGCCCTCGCGATGGCGGAGGTCTGCTCGGCGTACCCGACCGCGGGCGCGCTCTACTGGTGGGCCGCCGCGCTGGCCAAGCGGAACAAGGCCGCGTGGGCCTGGTTCATCGGCTGGTTCAACTTCCTCGGCGAGGTGGCGGTCACCGCGGCGATCGACTTCGGCGCCGCGATCACCACGTCGGCGTTCCTGAGCCTGACCCTCGACATGGAGGTGACCGCGGGCCGCACCTTCGCCATCTTCCTGGTGATCATCGCGGCGCACGGGCTGCTCAACACGTTCGGGGTGAACCTGGTGCGGGTGCTCTCCGACGTGAGCGCGTGGTGGCACCTGATCGGGGTGGCCGTCATCGTCGGGGCGCTGGTCGCGCTGCCGGACAGCCACAAGCCGATCTCCGAGGTGTTCTTCGAGGTCAAGAACGCCACCGGGTTCTCGTTCGCCGGGGCGAGCGTGTACGCCGTGCTGCTCGGCCTGCTGATGGCGCAGTACACCTACACCGGGTACGACGCCAGCGCGCACGTCGCCGAGGAGACCCACGACGCCGCCCGGGCCGCGCCGCGCGGCATCGTGATGTCGGTCGTGGTCTCGGTGATCGCCGGTTTCGTCCTGCTGTTCGCGATCACCTGGTCGATCAAGGACTACGACGCCCAACTCGGCACGCCCCTGAAGCTGCCGCCCGCGCAGATCTTCATCGACGCGGTGGGCCACAACCTGGGCACGTTCCTGCTGTTCATCTGCGTGGTGGCGCAGTTCTTCTGCGGCATGGCGTCGGTGACCGCCAACTCCCGGATGGCGTACGCGTTCGCCCGCGACGGCGCGCTGCCCGGCTCCGGGCTGTGGAAGCGGGTCAACCCGCGGACCGGCACGCCGACCAACTCCATCTGGCTCTGCGTGGCCTGCTCGACGCTGCTGGTGCTGCCGTCGCTGTGGAACGCCACCGCGTACGCGGCCGCCACGTCGATCGCCGTGATCGGCCTGTACATCGCGTACGTCGGGCCGGTCCTGCTGCGGCGCCGCAACCCGGACTTCGAGCCGGGCCCGTGGAACCTCGGCAAGTGGTCCGCACCCGTGGGCTGGATCGCGATCGTCTGGGTCGGGATGATCTGTGTGCTGTTCGTCCTGCCCACCTTCGGGCCGATCACCGCGGCGAACTTCAACTACACGATCGTGGCCGTGGCCGTCGTGCTGGGGCTGGCCACGGTGTGGTGGTTCGCCAGCGCACGCAAGTGGTTCACCGGTCCCCGATCGAACCTGCTGGAAAAGGCGGCGCACGGCGAGCAGACCACCCCCGTCGAGTGATCTGATCGAGGCAGGGGGCCGGGCTGTCCGCCCGGCCCCCTCCCCGGCCCCGTGTGCGCAAGGAGAAACAGATGGACCTGGAGGAACTCCGCGTCGGCGTCGACAACGGCAGCGTCGACACCGTGCTGCTGGCCCTGGTCGACATGCAGGGGCGGTTGCAGGGCAAGCGGCTGCATGCGCGGTACTTCCTGGACGAGGTGCTGGCCGGGGGCAGCGAAGGCTGCAACTACCTGCTGGCCGTGGACGTCGACATGAACACCGTCGACGGGTACGCGATGTCGTCGTGGGACACCGGCTACGGTGACTTCGTCATGCGGCCCGACCTGGCCACGCTGCGCCGGGTGCCGTGGCAGCCCGGCACGGCACTGGTGCTGTCGGACCTGGAGACCACCGGCGGTGATCCCGTGGTCGCCTCGCCCCGGCAGATCCTGCGCCGCCAGCTCGACCGGCTGGCCGGCCACGGGCTGAGCGCGTACGCGGGCACGGAACTGGAGTTCATCCTCTACCGCGACACGTATGAGCAGGCGTTCGCGAGGGGGTATCGCGACCTCACCCCGGCGAACCAGTACAACGTGGACTACTCGCTGCTCGGCACGGCGCGGGTCGAGCCACTGCTGCGCCGCATCCGCAACGAGATGTTCGGCGCGGGCCTCACCCCGGAGAGCGCCAAGGGCGAGTGCAACCTCGGCCAGCACGAGATCGCCTTCCGGTACACCGACGCGTTGCGCTGCGCCGACCACCACGCCATCTACAAGAACGGCGCCAAGGAGATCGCCGCCCAGGAGGGCATGGCGCTGACCTTCATGGCCAAGCCGAACGCCCGCGAGGGCAACTCGTGCCACATCCACTTCTCGCTGCGCGGCGCGGACGGGCGTTCCGCGCTGCTCGGCGACGGCCCCGGCCACCTCAGCGACACCGGGCAGCGGGTGCTGGCCGGGCTGCTGGCCACCATGCGCGAGTTCAGCCTGCTGTTCGCGCCGAACATCAACTCGTACAAGCGGTACCAGCCCGGTTCGTTCGCCCCGACGGCACTGCGGTGGGGGGTGGACAACCGGACCTGCGCGCTGCGCATGGCGGGGCACGGCCAGGGTATGCGGGTGGAGAACCGGGTGCCGGGGGGTGACGTCAATCCGTACCTGGCGATCGCGGCGCTGGTCGCGGGGGCGTTGCACGGGCTCGAACACTCCCAGGAGTTGGAACCGGAGTTCCTGGGTAACGCGTACGACGACGCGACGGCACCCCGGGTGCCGGGCACCCTGCGCGAGGCGATGGAGCTGTGGACGACTGGCGGAGCGGCGCGCGCCGCCTTCGGTGACGAGGTCGTCGAGCACTACGCCAACATGGCGCGGGTGGAGCTGGCGGCGTACGACGCGGCCGTGACGGACTGGGAGCTGCGTCGTGGCTTCGAACGCTTGTGACGCGCGGCGTGCCAGGATCGGCTGGCCCGCACTCGGCGTGGAGGAGACCCCTTGACTGACGTGATCAATCCGGCGACTGGTGCGGTGCTGACGTCCGTACCCTCGTGTGGCCTGGCCGAGACCGATGCCGCGATCGACAGTGCGCAGCGCGCTTTCGCCGGGTGGCGGCAGGTCGCGCCCGGGGACCGGGCGCGGCTGTTGCGCCGCTTCGCCGCGCTGGTCGACGCGCACCTCGACGAGCTGGCGGAGCTGGAGGTGCGCAACGCGGGGCACACCGTCGGCAACGCGCGCTGGGAGGCCGGCAACGTCCGCGACGTGCTCGACTACTACGCGGGCGCACCGGAACGGCTGACCGGGCGGCAGATCCCGGTCGCGGGCGGGCTGGACGTGACGTTGCACGAGCCGCTCGGCGTGGTCGGGATCATCGTGCCGTGGAACTTCCCGATGCCGATCGCGGGCTGGGGTTTCGCGCCCGCGCTCGCGGCGGGCAACACCGTCGTGCTCAAACCGGCCGAACTGACCCCGCTGACCGCGATCCGGCTCGGTGAGCTGGGCCGCGAGGCGGGGCTGCCGGACGGGGTCTTCACCGTGCTGCCGGGCAAGGGCAGCGTGGTCGGGCAGCGGTTCGTCACCCATCCCGCGGTGCGCAAGGTGTGCTTCACCGGCTCCACGCAGGTCGGCAAGTCCATCATGGCGGGCTGCGCCGACCAGGTGAAGCGGGTGACCCTGGAGCTCGGCGGCAAGAGCGCCAACATCGTCTTCGCGGACGCCGACCTGGAACGGGCCGCCGCGTCCGCGCCGGGCTCGGTCTTCGACAACGCGGGCCAGGACTGCTGCGCACGGTCGCGGCTGCTCGTCCAGGATTCCGTGTACGACAGGTTTCTCGCCCTGCTGGAACCCGCGGTCAAGGCGTTCCGGGTCCTCGACCCGGCGTCGCCGGACGCCGAGATGGGTCCGCTGATCTCCGCCGGGCAGCGCACCAGCGTGGCCGGCTACGTCGAAGGCGCGGACGTCGCGTTCACCGGCAGCGCGCCGGACGGCGACGGGTGGTGGTTCCCGCCGACCGTGCTGCTGGCCCGCTCGACCGCCGACCGGCACTGGCGCGAGGAGGTGTTCGGCCCGGTGCTGTCCGTGCTGCCGTTCCGCGACGAGGAGGAGGCCGTGCGGCTGGCCAACGACACCGCGTACGGGCTGTCCGGCTCGATCTGGACCCGCGACCTCGGCCGGGCGCTGCGGGTGAGCCGCGCGGTGGACTCGGGCAACCTCAGCGTCAACAGCCACTCGTCGGTGCGGTACTGGACCCCGTTCGGCGGGATGAAGGAGTCCGGGCTGGGCCGGGAACTCGGGCCCGACGCGCTGCTGTCGTTCACCGACACGAAGAACGTCTTTCTCGCCGACAGTTGATCGTCCGATGTGCTCATCTTCGGGAAAGGAACCGCGCGTGCAGAGATTGCAGGACAGGGTCGCCGTGATCACCGGGGCGGGTAGCGGGATCGGCTTGGCCACCGCGCGGCGCTTCGCCGCCGAGGGTGCCAAGGTGGTCTGCGCCGACATCTCCGAGGAGGCCGGCACGGCCGCGGCCAAGGAGGTCGGCGGCGACTTCGTCGCCTGCGACGTCAGCCACGAGGATTCCGTACGGGAGCTGTTCGACGGCGTGGCGCAGCGGCACGGACGGGTCGACATCGCGTTCAACAACGCCGGAATTTCCCCGCCCGACGACGACTCGATCCTGGTCACCGGCCTGGACGCGTGGGAACGGGTACTGCGGATCAACACCACCAGCGTCTACCTGTGCTGCAAGTACGCGATCCCGCACATGCAGCGCCAGGGCAAGGGCTCGATCATCAACACGGCGTCGTTCGTGGCGCTGATGGGAGCTGCCACCTCGCAGATTGCGTACACCGCCAGCAAGGGCGGGGTGCTGGCGATGACCCGCGAGCTCGGCGTCCAGTTCGCCCGCGAGGGCATCCGGGTCAACGCGCTGTGCCCCGGCCCGGTCGCCACCCCGCTGCTGCTGGAGCTGTTCGCCAAGGATCCGGAGCGGGCCGCGCGCCGCCTCGTGCACGTGCCCATGGGCCGGTTCGCCGAACCGGACGAGATCGCCGCCGCGGTGGCATTCCTGGCCAGCGATGACGCGTCGTTCATGACGGCCGCCCAGTTCGTCGTCGACGGCGGCATCACGGGCGCGTACGTCACCCCGCTTTGACGACCCCCGGTTCACCCGTTCGCCGGGTGAAAACCGAAACTTGAGATGGCTAGGGTGAAACAATGCGCCCGTTGATCGGCGTGACGACCTATGTGGAACCCGCGTCCTGGGGGGTCTGGCACGATCTGCCCACCGCGCTCGTGCCGCAGGCGTACGTCGAGGCAGTGACCCTGGCCGGTGGCCGGGCGGTCCTGCTGCCCCCGGACGACCTGGACGCCGATGTCCTGCGGGCGCTGCATGGTCTCGTCCTCAGCGGCGGCGCCGACCTCGGCCCGCAGCTGTACGGCGCCGAGCCGGAACCGCTGACCGACACCCGCCCCGACCGCGACGGCGCCGAGCTGCTGCTGGCCCGCGCCGCGCTGGAGCGCGACCTGCCGGTCCTGGGCGTGTGCCGGGGCATGCAGCTGCTCACGGTCGCCGCGGGCGGCACCCTGCACCAGCACCTGCCGGACGTCCTGGGCCACGAGCGGCACCGCCCCGCCCCCGGGGTGTACGGCACCCACACCGCCGCCTTCGCCGACGGCAGCCGGATCGCCGGGCTGCTCGGCGACGAGGCGGAGATCCACTGCTACCACCATCAGGGGGTGGCCGACCCCGGGACCCTCCTGGTGACCGGCCGGGCCCCGGACGGCCTGCCCGAGACCGTGGAGGACCCGGCCCGCCGGTTCCTGCTGGGGGTGCAGTGGCACCCGGAGGTGATCCGCGACAAGCGCCTCTTCGGGGCGCTGATCGATGCCGCGGGCGGCTAAGGCTTCGCGATGAGCGGACGATACGCACACTTGAGGGAAGAGGAGGCAGTCACCGGATGCGCAGGCCACTGATCGGACTGACCGCGTACGCGCAGCAGGTCCAGTACGGCTCCAATGATCTTCTGGCCGGGATGCTTCCGATGACCTACGTACGAGCGGTGCACGCCTCCGGCGGCCGCGCTGTGCTGATCACCCCCGACGAGCCCGACAGCGACGTGCTGGAGTCCCTCGACGGCCTCGTCCTCTCCGGCGGCGGCGACGTCGACCCCGCGTACTGGGGGGCGAAACGGCACCCCGCCACGGAGGTCGACGCGGTCCGCGACCGCAGCGAACTGCTGCTCACCAAGGCCGCCCTGGAGCAGGACGTGCCGATCCTGGGCATCTGCCGCGGCATGCAGGTGATGGCGGTCGCCGGGGGCGGCAGCCTGCACCAGCACCTGCCCGACCTGATCGGCGACGACCGGCACCGGGCCGCCGCCGGCACCGACCCCCTCGCGGCGGACTCGGCCGCGTTCGGGCGCCACGACGTGGTCGTGCAGCCCGGCTCGCGGGCACACGCCGAGCTGGGCGGGCGCCTCACCGTGAACTCCTTCCACCACCAGGCCGTCGACGACCCGGGCTCGTTCACCGCGGTCGGCTGGTGCCCCGACGACCGGGTCGTCGAGATCATCGAGGACCCGGAGCGGAGCTTCGCCCTCGGCGTGCAGTGGCATCCCGAGCGGACCACCGACCTGCGGGTGTTCGCCGCGCTCGTGGCCGCGGCCGCCGAGCGCTCCGGACTCGCCACGCCGCCCCGCCGCCTCGCCGCCTGAGGCCGATTGCCACCATGCGGTCTGAAACCTGGCGGGGTGCGGGCTGGCGGTGCGAGGCCCCCGGTCACCCGTTCGCCGGGGAACGCGGCGATAGGCTGTCGCCATGACCGTTCGGGCTCCTCTGCAACCGGGAAAGCTGTCGCCCTGGCGGGCCGTGCCGCAGCACATCGCGCGCCCCGAGTACGTGGGCAAGAAGCGCCCGCAGCCATGGCGCGGCTCCCACGTGCAGACCCCGGAGACGATCGAGAAGATGCGCGTCGCCGGGCGGCTCGCCGCACAGGCCACCCAGCTCGCGGGCGAGCACTGCAAGCCCGGGGTCACCACCGACGAGATCGACAAGGTGGTGCACGAGTTCCTCTGCGACCACGGCGCCTACCCGTCGACGCTGGGCTACAAGGGCTTCCCCAAGTCGTGCTGCACCTCCCTGAACGAGGTGATCTGCCACGGCATCCCGGACACCACCGTGCTGGAGGACGGCGACATCATCAACGTCGACGTCACCGCGTTCCTGAACGGGGTGCACGGCGACACCGACGCGACGTTCTGCGTCGGCGCGGTCAGCGAGGACGTGCGGCTACTGGTCGAGCGCACCCACGAGGCCATGATGCGCGGCATCCGGGCGGTCGCCCCGGGCCGCCCGATCAACGCCATCGGCCGGGTCATCGAGGCGTACGCCCGCCGCTTCGGCTACGGCGTCGTGCGCGACTTCACCGGCCACGGCATCGGTGAGGCGTTCCACTCGGGCCTGTACGTGCCGCACTACGACAACCCCAGCCTGGACACCGTGATGGAGCCGGGCATGACCTTCACCATCGAGCCGATGATCACCCTCGGCACCCACGACTACGAGATGTGGCGCGACGGCTGGACCGTCGTCACGAAGGATCGAAAGTGGACCGCCCAGTTCGAGCACACCCTCGTGGTGACCGAGGACGGGCACGAGATCCTCACCCTGCCGTGACGGAATCACCGGCCGCGCTGCGGGAACACCACCACGCCGACGTCTCCGGCGGGTGGCTGCGTGCGGCCACGTTCGGCGCCATGGACGGCCTGGTCACCAACATCGCGCTGATCGCCGGCGTGGGCGGCGGCGGGGTCGACCGGCACACGCTGATCCTCACCGGCGTCGCCGGCCTGGTCGCGGGCGCGATCTCGATGGGCCTCGGCGAGTACACCAGCGTCCGGACGCAGAACGACCAGGTCGCCGCGGAGCTGCGCAAGGAGCTGCACGAGCTGCGGGTCAACCCGGAGGGCGAGGCCCAGGAGCTGATCCGTACGTGGACCGCGCGGGGCCTGCCGGAAACGCTGGCCCGCCAGGTGGCCGACGTCCTCAAGGCCCACCCGGAGCAGGCGCTGCGGGTGCACGCCCAGGAGGAGCTGGGCGTGGTCCCCGACGAACTGCCCAGCCCGTGGACCGCGGCGGTCTCCTCGTTCCTGTGCTTCTGCGTGGGCGCCGTGGTGCCACTGCTGACGTACCTGCTCGGATTCGACAGCCTGGCGCTGGCGCTGACCGTGGGCGGGGCCGGGCTGTTCGCGGCGGGCGCGGTGGTGTCCCGGTTCACCAGCACCCCGTGGTGGCGCAGCGGGCTGCGGCAACTGCTGCTGGGCGCGGCGGCGGCCGGCGCGACGTACGTGATCGGCACCCTGATCGGCGTCGGAGTCACCTGACCCGGATTCACTCGAACAGCGCGGCGAGGCTGCCGTCGACCGGGCGGCCCCGGGCGGTGAGCTCCTCGGCCTGCGACTTGAGCACGGCGCTCAGCTCGGTCATGTCCGCGCCCCCGAGCCCGGTCCGGCGCACCGCGTCGGCGCGGTTGCGGAAGTACGTGCGGCTCAGCAGCCCCGCCACCAGCGCGGCATGCAGCCGGGCCTCGGCCATCAGCAGCAGGGCGGCGTCGGTCTCGTACCACTGGGCGAGGTGGACCGCGCGGGCGTGCGCCGCCGACGCGCGGCACCAGTTGCGCCGGGCCAGGCCGCTGAACTCCGCGGGGCGGCTCTCGGCCAGCCGGCTCAGGTGGGCGTCGCGTTGCGCCGCGAACCAGCCGTGCGGGTCGTGCAGCGCGCGGCTGGTGACGTACCGGTCGGCGATCAGCGGCCAGTCCGCGGTCAGGTCCCGGGCCTGACGCAGGCCCTCGTCGGCGGTGAGCACGGTGAGGTCCACCAGGATGCCGTCGACGCGGCGCAGCGCGGGCCGCGGCCCCGCACCGGACCGGTACGTGACGACGACCAGGTTGACGTCGCTCGCGTCGGTGTCGTCGCCGTGCGCCAGGGAGCCGTGCACCCCGATCGCCCGCACCTCGGCGGACCAGCGTCGCGCGATCACGTCCCGCAGGCGGGTGGCGAGGTGTCCACGCGGGTTGGCGGCATCCCACTCGTCCTGCGGCACCGCGTCATTCTCGCCGCCGGAGCCCGAACGGGGAAGGTCCATCCGGCGGCCGGGGACGGGCAGGCGGGGCTCAGGGGCGGCCGGGGAAGGGCAGGGTGAGCGGCGTGACGTCGGCGTGGCGGCGCCAGCGGGTGGCCCGTACCGCGGCGTCGGTCAGCGCGCCCAGGGCCGTGGACCGCTCGTCGGCGGTGGTTACCGCCAGCATCGGGCGCCACGCCTGCGCGACGCCGTCCTCCACGTGGATGGCCAGCTTGAGGGCGCTGTCCCGGTCGGTCACGGGGAACGGCAGCGCGTACCCGGCCGGCGCGGGGGCGGGGCTGACCTGGGCCGAGGCCAGCCGGGTCACCAGCGCGTCCCGGCGGTCCCGGTGCACCGCCTCGGCCGCCCGGGCATCGGCCAGCTCGCGGTCGTCGGTCAGGTGCACCCCGATCGTCCCGTACGCATAGATCGCCGCCTCCTCGGCGGCCAGCGCACCGGCCAGTTGCTCGTTCACGCGTCGCACCCTAGCCCGGTCAGCGCAGGGCCTCGGCGTGGGCGGCCCGGCACGCGGCGATCGACCCGAGCAGCGCGGCCCGGTCGGCGTCGGTCTGGCGGCAGGCCGCCGCCGCGGTGCGTTGGGCCTGCTGCTCGGCCTTGCGCAGCGCGTCGAGGGTGGGCGCCGCGCCGGTGTCCGCCGACGCCGACGGCGCGGCGGACGGCAGGGTGGCGCCGATCAGGGTGGCCAGCGCGGCCGCGTGGGCGCGATGGTCCGCGGCCAGCGGGGTGAGGCGTTTGGCGAGGTCCGGCTGGCTGAGCGCGGCCCGGTCGTACGTGGCCGCCAGTCGCAGGGCCTCGTCCAGCACGGGTTGCAGCGGGTCGGGCCGGGCGGGCTCGGGGTCGCGGTCGAACAGGCCGCAGCCGGCCGGGGCGCTCGCGGCCACGGCGGCGCCGGCGGTCATGCCCAGCAGGCGGCGCCGGGTGTATCCCGGCCCCGCATTCACCGCCGTCCTGTCCACCGGGCAAGTGAACACCATCGGGTCCAGGCGCCCCGGTGCGGGCCGGGTGCGGGCCGGGGACCTGCGCATGATGTCGATTCGGAGCGGCGCCGGGTGGCCGGCACGGTCGGCGCGTTACGCTCTGCGCAGCCGCCGGGAATCGGCCCGGCGGATAGCGGTGTTTGCCGATGGCGCCGTTCGCGGCGGACGGTCGCCCGCGCCCTCAGGTCGAGCAGAGAGGTGGGTCCGATGACCCAGCGTGGCCGTGCCGGTGCCCGGCCGGGCACCCGTCGCTCCGGCGCGCGCGGCCGCGACACGGCCGAGCCCCGTCCCGCCGCGCCGCGGGTCGACCTGGCCGCCGCCCGGGCCCGGGTCCGCGCGGTGATCGAGCCGGTCGTCGCGGCGGCCGGCTACGACCTGGAGGACGTGAGCGTGTCCCGGGCCGGACGCCGCCACGTGCTGCGGGTGCTGGTCGATGCGGACGGCGGGATCGCCCTGGACGACGTCGCCGTGATTTCGCGGGAGATCTCCGCGGCGCTCGACGCGGCCGACGAGGCCGAGGGCGAGCTGCTGGCGGGGGAGTACCAGCTGGAGGTCGGCTCGCCCGGCGTGGACCGCCCGCTGACCGCCCCCCGGCACTGGCGGCGCAACGTGGGACGCCTGGTGGCGGTCACGGTGGCCGGCCGCGCGGTGACCGGACGGGTCAGCGCGGCCGACGACGCCCGTGTCGTGATGGACGTGGACGGCACGGCCCGCGAGCTGCCCTACGACCAGCTCGGTCCGGGGCGGGTACAGATCGAGTTCAAGCGGATGGCCGAGGCCGAGTTCGAGGACACGGACGACGACGTCCTCGACCACGACGACGATGACGATGACGACGACGAGGATGGGGAGAGCGATCAGAGGTGAACATCGACCTCGCGGCACTGCGCGCCCTGGAGCGCGAGCGGGAGATCCCGTTCGACACGATCCTCGCGGCGATCGAGACCGCGCTGCTGACCGCGTACCGGCACACGGACGGGGCTGAGGGCCACGCCCGGGTGGAGATCGACCGCAAGACCGGGGTGGCGTCCGTGCTGGCCCAGGAGCTGGACGCGGACGGCAACATCGTGCGCGAGTGGGACGACACCCCGCACGACTTCGGCCGCATCGCGGCCATGACCGCCAAGCAGGTCATCCTGCAGCGGCTGCGGGAGGCGACCGACGAGCAGCACTTCGGTGAGTACGCGGGCCGCGACGGCGACCTGGTCACCGGCGTGGTGCAGGCGGACGCGGCGCGCGCCGAGAAGGGCATCGTCATCGTCGACCTGGGCAAGCTGGAGGCGATCCTGCCCCAGTCCGAGCAGGTCCCCGGCGAGCGGTACGAGCACGGTGCCCGGATCCGCTGCGTGGTGGTGCACGTGGCGAAGGGTTTCCGGGGCCCGCAGATCACCCTGTCCCGGTCCCACCCCGCGCTGGTGAAGAAGCTGTTCGGGCTGGAGGTGCCGGAGATCGGCGACGGCACCGTGGAGATCGCGGCGATCGCCCGTGAGGCAGGTCACCGTACGAAGATCGCGGTGCGCTCGACGGTGGCCGGGGTGAACGCCAAGGGCGCCTGTATCGGTCCGATGGGCCAGCGGGTTCGGGCCGTGATGAGCGAGCTGCACGGCGAGAAGATCGACATCATCGACTGGTCGGAGGATCCGGCGCAGTTCGTCGGCAACGCCCTGTCACCGGCCAAGGCGCTGCGGGTCGAGGTGGTGGACGCCGCGACGCGGACGGCACGGGTGACCGTCCCGGACTTCCAGCTTTCGCTGGCGATCGGGCGCGAGGGGCAGAATGCCCGCCTGGCGGCCCGGCTGACCGGATGGCGCATCGACATCCGGCCGGACAACGAGGCCGCTACCGTCTCGGAGCGCGATGCCGCCGAGACGGGTGGCTGACCGGATAACCGCACCGGCGGCGCGGGGGGTAGACTTTTTCGTGGTTCGACGTGCTGCCTCGGTTCACAGGGGCGCTACACCGGTGCGCACCTGCATCGGTTGTCGCAAACGCGCGCCGGCCTCCCAACTACTGCGGTTCGTCGCGGTCGGGACGGGAGCCGAGCTTCGGCTTCTCCCCGATCCGGCGCGCAGACTGCCGGGTCGGGGAGCACATGTGCATCCTGATCCGGCCTGCTTCGCACTGGCGGAGCGGCGCCGCGCCTTCGGGCGGGCGTTGCGACTGACCGGTGTCCCGGACACCGGACCGCTCGCGGAGCACGTCCGTGCGGCCCACATGCCGCACGGCGCCACCGATGGTGGGGCGTTGGGTCCCACCCGGATTCGCAAGGTAGGACGACCGACATGAGCACACGATGAAGTCCCTGAAATGACCAGGCTTCTAGTGCACGAGTGAGGTCGCTGCGGGTGCTGCCCGCACGACCTCAAGAGTTGAGGAGTGCAGTGGCAGGTAAGGCCCGCGTACACGAGCTCGCGAAGGAGCTCGGGGTCGACAGCAAGACCGTTCTCGCCAAGCTCAAGGAGATGGGCGAGTTCGTCAAGTCCGCATCCAGCACGGTCGAGGCCCCCGTGGCCCGGCGGCTCCGTGGTGCCCTGGTCGCCTCGCAGGGCGGCAACGGCGCTCCGGCGGCCCCCGCGGCGGCGCCCAGCGCCCCGGCCGAGGCCCGGACACCGACGACCGCGCGGCCGACGCCGCCGCGCCGGCCCGCCGCTCCGGCGGCGCCCGGTGCGCCCACGTCGCCCGCGCCGACCCCCGGCTCGATCGCCCGACCCAAGCCGCCCGCCGGGCGGCCGGGACCAACCCCGGGCCCGGCGGCTGCCAAGCCGGCCAGCGCCCACGACATCGAGGTAGCGGCGGCGGAAGCCCGCGCGTCGGCCCTCAAGGCGGAGCAGGAGGCCGCGGTCCGCGCGGCCCAGGCCGCCCGTACCCGGGACGCCGAACGCCGGGCGCAGCAGCCCCCGGCGGAGGGCACCGGCCGTCCGCGGCCGCCCGGCCCGGGCACTGTTCCGCCGCGCCCCGGCTCGCCGGCCGCCGGCCGTCCGGCCGCTCCTGGCACGCCGGCCCCGGGCCGTCCCGGCCCGGGCGGCAGCCCCCGTCCGCCGGCGCGCGGTCCGGGTAACAACCCGTTCGGTGTCTCCGGTGGCGGTGCGCCCCGGCCCACCCCCTCGGCCATGCCCCGGCCCAACCAGCCGGGCATGCCGCCGCGGCCCAGCCCGGCGTCGATGCCGCCGCGGCCCAGCCCCGCGTCCATGCCCGCGCAGCGTCCCGGTCGTCCCGGCGGCGGTGCTCCCGGCCGTCCCGGCGGTCCCGGGGCCGGTCGCGGCGGTCCGGGTGGCGGCGGTGGCGGTGGCTACCGTGGCGGTCCCGGTGGTGGCGGCGGTGGCGGTGGCTTCCGTGGCGGTCCCGGTGGCGGCGGCGGTGGCGGTGGTGGCTACCGCGGTGGTCCCGGTGGTGGCGGCGGTGGCGGTGGCTACCGTGGCGGCCCCGGTGGCGGCGGTGGCGGTGCCCCGGCGGGTGCCGGTGCTCCCGGTCGTCCCGGCGGTGGCGGTCGTGGCCGTGGTGGCGGTGCGGCGGGTGCCTTCGGGCGTCCCGGCGGCCGGCCGACCCGCGGCCGCAAGTCGAAGAAGCAGCGGCGTCAAGAGTTCGACAACCTGTCGGCTCCGGCCATGTCCTCGGGCGCGCCCCGGGGCAACGGCCAGGTCGTCCGGCTGTCGCGCGGCGCCTCGCTCTCCGACTTCGCCGACAAGATCAACGCCAACCCGGGCTCGCTCGTCCAGGAGATGTTCAACCTGGGCGAGATGGTCACGGCGACGCAGTCCTGCTCCGACGACACGCTGCTGCTGCTCGGCGAGCACCTCGGCTTCGACGTGCAGATCGTCAGCCCCGAGGACGAGGACCGTGAGCTGCTGGCGCAGTTCAACATCAACCTCGACGCCGAGGTCGCCGAGAACCGCCTCGTCACCCGGCCGCCGGTCGTGACCGTCATGGGTCACGTCGACCACGGTAAGACGAAGCTGCTCGACGCGATCCGCAAGACCAACGTGGTCGCGGGCGAGGCGGGTGGCATCACCCAGCAGATCGGCGCGTACCAGGTGGTCGTCGACCACAACGAGGAAGAGCGGGCGATCACCTTCATCGACACCCCGGGTCACGAGGCGTTCACCGCCATGCGTGCCCGTGGTGCCCAGGTGACCGACATCGTGATCCTCGTGGTCGCGGCGGACGACGGCGTGATGCCCCAGACGGTGGAGGCGTTGAACCACGCCAAGGCCGCCGAGGTGCCGATCGTGGTCGCGGTGAACAAGGTCGACAAGCCGGACGCCAACCCGGAGAAGGTGCGGCAGCAGCTCACCGACTACGGCGTGCTGGCCGAGGAGTACGGCGGCGACACGATGTTCGTCAACGTGGCCGCCAAGCCCGGCATCGGCATCGACGAGCTGCTCGAGGCGGTCCTGCTGACCGCGGACGCGTCGCTGGAGCTGACCGCTCCGATCGACGGGCCCGCGCAGGGTGTCGTGGTGGAGTCGCACCTCGACAAGGGCCGCGGTGCCGTGGCGACCGTCCTGGTGCAGAAGGGCACGCTGCGGGCCGGCGACTCGATCGTGGCGGGCGGCGCGCACGGCCGTGTCCGCGCCATGCTCGACGAGAACGGCAAGCAGGTCGCCGAGGCCGCCCCGGCACGGCCGGTGCTGGTGCTGGGTCTCACCTCGGTGCCCGGTGCGGGGGACACGTTCCTCGCGGCCGAGGACGACCGCACGGTGCGGCAGATCGCCGAGCAGCGGCAGGCACGCCGTCGCGCGGCGAGCTTCGCCAACTCGCGCGGCCGGGCCACCCTCGAGACGCTCATGGAGCAGCTCAAGGAGGGCGAGAAGACCTCGCTCACCCTGGTCATCAAGGGCGACAGCTCGGGTTCGGTCGAGGCTCTCGAGGACGCGCTGTTCAAGATCGAGATTCCCGACGAGATCCAGCTCAAGGTCATCCACCGCGGCGTCGGTGCGATCACCGAGAGCGACGTCAACCTGGCGAGTGCCTCGTCGGACCAGACCGCCACGATCATCGGCTTCAACGTCCGGGCCTCCAACAAGGTCAAGGAGATGGCCGACCGCGCCGGCGTGGAGATCCGCTACTACAGCGTGATCTACCAGGCCATCGAGGAGATCGAGGCGGCGCTCAAGGGCCTGCTCAAGCCGGAGTTCGAGGAGGTCGAGCAGGGCACCGCGGAGATCCGCGAGGTCTTCCGCTCGTCCAAGATCGGTCTCATCGCCGGTTGTCTGGTCCGGTCCGGTCTCATCCGCCGCAACGCCAAGGCGCGCATCCTGCGCGAGGGTGTCGTGGTGGCGGACAACGTCACGATCAGCTCGCTCAAGCGGTTCAAGGACGACGCCACCGAGGTCCGCGAGGGCTTCGAGTGTGGTCTGACCCTGTCCGGCTTCGGCACCCCGCAGGTCGGCGACGTGATCGAGACCTTCGAGATGCGCGAGAAGCCGCGGGCGTAACGCCCAAGGCAAGACGAGACGGCCCCCGGCGCTCCGGCGCCGGGGGCCGCCGTCTTTACTACCTGCATGTCCCGGTACGCCATGCTGCTCGCCCCGTCCGCCAACCGCGTCTACGCCGCCCAGGCCGGGCGCCTGTCCCAGGCGGAACTGCGGGCGTTCGCCCCGGTGCTGTCCGGCCCGCTCGACGACGTGGCGCAGACCCGGCTCGGCGGCGTGGAGTACCTCACGTTCACCGCGGAACTGTCCGCGCGCGACCTCGCGTACCTGGCGAACCTGTCCGCCGCCTACGCCCTGTTCGAGCGGACCCAGGACCTGCTGCGGCCGGTCGAGCTGACCCCCCTGGACCGGTACGACAGCGACCTCATCACGATCCCCAAGTACGCGGGCAAGACCAACGAGCAGTTCACCAAGCTGGTGCTCAACCTGACCCTGCTGGCCTCCGCCTCGGCCACCCGGATGCTGGACGGCAGGCTGACCGTCTGCGACCCGCTCTGCGGCCGGGGCACCACCCTCAACCAGGCCCTCATGTACGGCTACGACGCGATCGGCGTCGAGCTGGACGGCAAGGACGTCGAGGCGTACAAGGCGTTCCTGCAGACCTGGCTCAAGCACAAGCGGCTCAAGCACACCGCCGAGCTGGTGCCGGTACGGCGGCAGGGCCGGCGCGCCGCCCGGCGCCTGGAGGTGACGCTGGCCGCCAGCAAGGACGACCACAAGGCCGGCGCGGTGCAGAAGGTGACCGTGCTGCACGCCGACACCACGGAGCTGACCGGCCTGCTCCGCCCCGGGTGCGCCGACGTGCTCGTCGCCGACCTGCCGTACGGGATCGCGCACGGCAGCTGGTCCGAGGAGGGCGGGCTGTCGCGGCGGCCGCTCGAGCTGCTGGAGCGGGCCGTGCCGCAGTGGCTGCCGCTGCTGCGTCCCGGCGGTGCGCTCGGGCTGTCCTGGAACACCAAGGTCGCCAAGCGGGAACTCGCCGAGGACATCCTCCTCGCCAGCGGGCTGGAGATCGTCGAGTACGGGGATCTGGCGCACCGGGTCGATCAGGGCATCGAGCGCGACGTCGTGGTCGCCCGGCGACCCGGCCGACCGTCCGGGAGCGGTGCGTAAACCCGGCTGACGGGGCGGCTGCCGGGCCGTACCCTCGTCGGTCGTGTATACCGAGACCGCACTGTTTGATCTGCTGCTGCCCGGCGACTCGCGGTCGCTGAAGCAGAAGCGCTCCTACGTCCGACCGATCATCGCGATGCTGCGCCGCTTCGAGGTGAGCGTCGCCGAGGTCGGCTCCCTCGACCTGACCGGACGCGCCCAGATCGGCGTGGCCGTGGTGGCCGCCGACCCGGCGCACGCCCGTACGGTCATCGACACCTGCGAGAACCAGGTCGCCGGCCGCCCCGAGATCGAGCTGCTGTCGGTGCGCCGCCGACTGTACGGCGACGAGGACTGACCAGGGCCGTCGGTGGCCTGTGACATGTCGGACCGGGAGGGCGTTCAGGCGGTGCGGCGCGTGGGTAGGCTTCACGCGTTGGGGTGGGAGGCGAACGACCTGGGGGGCCTCCCGCGGGGCACGGATGTCGGAGGTGGGTGTCATGTCGGACCCGGCCAAGACGCGACGGCACGCGGAGCGCGTGCGGGAGCTGGTGGCATCGTTGGTGCGCGAAATCAAGGACCCCCGGATCGGCATGGTCACGATCACGGACGCCCGCATCACGGGTGACCTGCGCGACGCTACGGTCTACTACACCGTGCTCGGCGACTCGGCCGCCGAGGCGAGTACCGCCGCCGCCCTGGAGAGCGCCAAGGGCATGTTGCGCAGCCGGGTCGGCCACGCCCTCGGCCTGCGCCACTCGCCCAGCCTCGCCTTCGTGCTGGACAACGTGCAGGACCACGCCAAGGAGATCGACGACCTGCTGGCTGCGGCCCGGCACCAGGACGCCGAGGTGCAGCGGCTGGCCGCGGGCAAGCAGTACGCGGGCGACCCGGACCCGTACAAGACCGACGAGGACGACGAGGAGCGGGTCGGCGCCCGCGAGGACATGTAGTGGTCGACGTCGCCCCGTCACTGCCCCACATGCGTACCCCCCTCGGACCCACCGACGCCGATTTCGCGGCCGCCGCCGCGGCGATCCACCGGTACGCGCCGGCGGGCCGGGTACTGCTGGTGTGCCACGTCAACCCGGACGGCGACGCCCTCGGCAGCATGCTGGGCTTCGGGCTCGGGCTGCGGCGGCTGGGCGTACCGGCCCTGCAGGCCACGTTTCCGGGTGCCTTCGAGGTGCCGGAGCCGTTCACGGCCCTGCCCGGGCTGGACCTGCTGGTGCCGGAGGAGCAGGCGTACCCCGAGCCCGATCTGGTGATCGTCTTCGACGTGGCCTCGGAGTCCCGGCTCGGCGGGCTCGCCGACCGGCTGCCCCGCGCGGGCGCCACCATCGTGCTGGATCACCACGCGTCGAACACCGGCTTCGGCGGCGTGCGCCTCGTCGACGCGGGCGCCGCCGCCACCTCGGTCGTCGCCGAGCAACTGCTGGCCCGGCTCGACGTGCCGCTCGACGCGGAGATCGCCGAGTGCCTGTATGTGGCGCTGGCGACGGACACCGGCTCGTTCCGGTTCGACATGACCACGCCGCGCGTGCATGAGATGGCGGCCCGGCTCATCGCCACCGGTCTGCGTCCGGGTGAGATCTCCCGCCGCATCTTCGACACCCGCCCGTTCGGCGCCACGAAGCTCTTCGCTGAGGTGCTGGGCCGCGCGGAGCTCGACCCGGCGGCCGCCGCGGGTCGCGGCATGGTGTGGACGTACGCCACGCTGGACGATCTACGGCGGCACGGGCAGCGCCCGTACGTGATGGACGCCCTCATCGATCCGGTGCGGTGCGTGGCCGAGGCCGACGTGGCGGTCCTGGTCAAGCAGGTCGGCGACCGGGAGTGGGCGGTGTCGCTGCGCAGCAAGGGTGCGGTGGACGTGAGCGCGGTCGCGCTGGCCTTCGGCGGCGGCGGGCACCGCCTGGCCGCGGGCTTCACCGGGTACGGGGCGCCGGGCGACGTGGTCGGCGCCGTCCGCGACCGTCTCGACCAGCACGTCATCTGAGCCCGCCGAATCGGCCCCACCCGCGTTGATCCGGTCGTCCGCTGGTACGTCCAGCGGCGCACGCCCCAGTTTGGCGTTCCACCACTCGGGACCGGCCTTAGTGCGGCGGCACAGCGGCCGACTTCATGAGGTGCGAGTGCTTTCCAGGCGCGGATGTCCCGAGATGCAGGACGGTACGAGCGAAGAGTGGGATTGAACGATAGTTTGAGTTAACGGTGATTTGGTTTTGTGTCGTCCGGGACCACCGCGCGCCACAGAGCCTCGAGCCTCCCGGGTCCACCGACCCGGGCCGCGCCACTCGCCAGACGTCCGGTGACCCCGGACCGGCCGCGTGACGCCCCGCTCGATTTGCCCGTGGGCGCCGGTGCGCCCGACCTTGTGGAAGGACCACAACCATGGCTGCCAAGCCGAAGACCGAAGCTGCCGAAGAAGCCCGTGAAGCCGCCCGCCGTGCGCTGCAGACGTCGATGGACACGCGACAGTAGGTAAGCACCGCTAGGGTTTGCTCTCCTTACGGTTCGGCGGGCATCATGGGTACCCATGAGCCCGCCCGTCAAGCCCTCCCCGCCCGCTGACCCGGCCGAGTTCGCCGCGCGAGGGGCGGAGCGGGCCGGGCTGGCGCGGATCGCCGCGCTGGCCCTTCCGGCGCTGGTCGTCCTCGCCGCCGAACCGCTGTACGTCCTGGTCGACACGGCCGTCGTCGGCCACCTGGGCCGCGTCCCGCTGGCCGCGGTGGCCGTGGGCGGCACGATCCTGTCCGTCGGGGTCTGGCTCGGCACGCTGGTGGCGTACGGCACCACCGGGCGGGCGGCCCGCCGGTTCGGTGCCGGCGACCGGCCCGCCGCGGTCGCCGAGGGCGTCCAGGCGTCCTGGCTGGCGCTGCTGACCGGCGTGCTGCTGGCGCTGCTCGCGCAGGTGATCGCCGCACCGCTGACCCGCGCGCTGGCCGCCGACCCCGCGACCGCCGCCGCCGCCGCGAGCTGGCTGCGCATCGCCGCCCTGGGCGCGCCGGGACTGTTGCTGGCCGCCGCCGGCAACGGCTGGATGCGCGGCGTCCAGGACACCCGCCGTCCGCTTGTCATCGTGCTGGGCGCGAACCTGCTCTCGGCCGTGCTGTGCCCGGTGCTGGCGTATCCGGCCGGGCTGGGGCTGACCGGCTCGGCCATCGCCAACGTGATCGCGCAGAGCCTGTCCGGCGGCCTGTTCCTGTGGGCGGTGATCCGCGAACGTACGGCGCTGCGGCCCCGACCCCGGATCATCGGCGAGCAACTGGTGGCAGGCCGGGACCTGCTGATCCGCGGCGCCGCGTTCCAGGCGTGCTGGCTGTCGGCGACCGCGGTGGCCGCCCGGTTCGGGGTGGCGGCCGTGGGTGCCCACCAGATCGCGCTGCAACTGTGGTTCTTCGCCGCGCTGGCGCTCGACGCGGTGGCCATCGCCGCCCAGTCGCTGGTCGGCGCCGCCCTCGGCGGGGGAGACGGGGCGGCCGCCCGGGACGTGGCGCGCCGGGTCACCCTCGTCGGCGCTGTCGCCGGTACGGCCTTCGCCGTCGTCGCGGCGGCCGGAGCCGGGGTGGTGCCCGGTCTCTTCACGGACGATCCGGCCGTCCACGCGCAGGCGGCGATCGTCTGGCCCTGGTTCGTCGGCCTGCTGCCCTGCGCGGGCATCGTCTTCGCCCTCGACGGCGTCCTCATCGGCGCGGGCGACGTGGCGTTCATGCGCACGATGACCCTGATCGCCGCCGCGTTCGGGTTCCTGCCGGCGATCTGGCTGGCGTACGCCCTCGAACTGGGGCTGAGTGGGGTGTGGGCCGGGCTCGCGCTGTTCATGCTGGTGCGCCTCGTGCTGATCCTGCACCGCTGGCGCGGCGCCCGCTGGGCGGTCCTCGGCGCCACCCGGTGACCCCACCGGGCGGGCCGGAGGGTCGGCGGGGGCGGCCGACGGAGGTCTGGCAGGGTGGGCGGGTGCACACGGACGGGCTGATCGTGGTCGACAAGCCGGGCGGGATGACCTCGCATGACGTGGTCGCGCGGATTCGCCGCCTCGCGCGGACCCGTCGGGTCGGCCACGGGGGCACCCTCGACCCGATGGCGACCGGGGTGCTGGTGATCGGCGTGAACCGCGCGACCCGGCTGCTCACGTACGTGATCGGGTCCGAGAAGCGGTATTCGGCGACGATCCGGCTGGGCGAGCGCACGCTGACCGACGACGCGGAGGGCGAGATCACCGCCCGGGCGGCGGCGGGCGCGGTGCAGGACGCGGCGATCCGGGCCGGGCTGGCCGCACAGACCGGCGAGATCGACCAGGTGCCCAGCGCGGTGAGCGCCATCAAGATCAATGGGGAACGGGCCTACAAGCGGGTCCGCGACGGCGAACAGGTCGAGCTGCCCGCCCGCCGGGTGACGGTGCACCAGCTCGACGTGCTGGACATCCGCCGGCCGCAGGGCACCGAAGTGATCGACGTGGACGTGGACGTGAGCTGCTCCTCGGGCACGTACATCCGGGCCATCGCCCGGGACCTCGGCGCGGCGCTGGGGGTCGGGGGGCACCTGACCGCCCTGCGGCGTACCGCGGTGGGCGGGCTCACGCTGGCCGAGGCCGCGACGCTGGAGCAGCTGGAGCAGCGCGCGCCGGACGTGGTGGGGTTGCCGATGGCCGAGGCGGCTCGGCGGGCGTTCCCGCAGCGCACGGCGTCGGAGGACGAGGCGCGCGTGCTCAGCCACGGCGGGCCGCTGACGGCGGTCGGCATCACCGGCCCGTACGCGGTCTTCGATCCGGCCGGTGCCGTGCTGGCGATCGTGAGCGAGCGCGGCGGCCGCGCGAAGCCCGAGATCGTGCTGGCCCCGGCCTGAGCCTCGCCGACGCGGGCCGAGCCCGGGTCCGGGCCTTGCCCGGTGCCGGGTGCCGCCGGTCCGGGTGCCGCCGGTCCGGGTGCCGCCGGTCCGGGTGCCGCCGGTCCGGGTGCCGCCGGTCCGGGTGCCGCCGGTCCGGGTGCCGCCGGTCCGGGTGCCGCCGGTCCGGGTGCCGCCGGTCCGGGCGCCGCCGGTCCGGATGCCGCCGGTCCGGATGCCGCCGGTCCGGCGATCCGGACGTGGCCGGCGAAACAGCCCGGCGAGGGCGGCGACCGATACGCTTACGGCCGTGCGGTCGGCGGACGCGGCCGGGCAGGTACACGACGCGGCCGGAAGGCCAGAACGCGGCCGGAAGGCCATGGGGGAGGCGGTCGGCATGCAGCGCTGGCGCGGCTACGAAGGGGTGCCCGGCGGGTGGGGGCGCTCGGTCGTGACGATCGGCGTCTTCGACGGCGTGCACCGCGGGCACCAGACGATCATCGGCCACGCCGTGAAGCGCGCCCACGACCTCGGCCTGCAGTCCGTGGTGATGACGTTCGACCCCCACCCGGCCGAGGTGGTGCGTCCCGGCTCGCACCCGGCGGTGCTCACCGAGCCGGTACGCAAGGCCGAGCTGATCGAGCAGCTCGGCGTCGACGCGCTCTGCGTGGTGCCCTTCACCCCCGCGTTCTCCCAGCTCAGCCCCGAGGCGTTCGGGCACGACGTGCTGGTCGACGCGCTGCACGCGGCGGTGGTCGTGGTGGGGGACAACTTCCGGTTCGGGCACCGGGCGGCGGGCGACGTGCACCTGCTGGAGACCCTGGGCCGCTCGTTCGGCTTCACCGTGGAGGAGGCGCCGCTCGTCGCGGCGGACGGGGTGGTCTTCTCCTCCACGTACATCCGTAGTTGTGTCGATGCCGGGGACGTGCGGGCCGCGGCCGCCGCGCTGGGCCGCCCGCACCGCCTGGCCGGGGTGGTGGTCCGCGGCGACCGGCGGGGCCGGGAGATCGGCTTCCCCACGGCGAACCTGATGTGTCACCGCTACGCGTCCGTCCCCGCCGACGGGGTGTACGCCGCCTGGCTGAACCGTGGCGGCGACGGCGGCGAGCCGCCCGCCCGGCTGCCCGCCGCGGTGTCGATCGGCACCAACCCCACCTTCTCGGGCCGCGAGCGCCGGGTCGAGGCCTACGCCCTCGACTTCTCGGGTGACCTGTACGGCGAGCGGGTGAGCCTCGACTTCGTCGCCCGGCTGCGCGAACAGCGCACCTACGACAGCATCGAACCCCTGGTCCGGCAGATCCAGGAGGACGTGGAGCAGACCCGGTCGGCGCTCCACGTCGGCTGAGCGCTCGGTGCAGTCGTTCACGGCTGAGTTGACTGGCCGTATCCTCCCGGCCCTCGCTGCGCTCGGTGCAGTCGTTCACGGCTGAGCCGACCCCGTCGGAGGCAGGCTGATAAGCTTGGCTCCGACGTCGGCTCTTCCGACGACCGGTCTCGCCTGCCTGCCCGACGCCGCGGGCCGCGAGAAATCCGAAACCACCGGCAACACAGAAGCACGGAGAACATGGCGCTCGACGCAGAAACCAAGACCCGGATCATGTCGGAGTACGCAACCCTCGAGGGCGACACCGGCTCGCCCGAGGTCCAGGTCGCGATGCTGACCAAGCGGATCGCCGACCTGACCGAGCACCTGAAGGTGCACAAGCACGACCACCACAGCCGTCGCGGCCTGCTTCTGCTGGTCGGCCGCCGCCGTCGGCTCCTCAACTACGTTCAGAAGAAGGACATCCAGCGCTACCGGACGCTGATCGAGCGGCTCGGCCTGCGCCGATGATGTGACGGGGGAGTGCTCAACCGGGCGCTCCCCCGTGGTTTTTCCACCCACGGACCCGCGCGGCCGCAGGCCGTCAGCGCACCGGTCCTCGGTAGTGGTTCCCAGGCTCCCCGCCTTCGCGGGCGCTCAACCTGGGCACTTCGATCGAAGACCGGCAGCCTGAACCGCGCTGCAGAGACCGCCGGGTCCTCGACGAAGGAGTACCGCACCACATGACAGAGCAGAACGCTCTCGGCACCGAATCTCGCACCGCCGTCATCGACAACGGGTCGTTCGGCACCCGCGAGGTCACCTTCTCCACCGGACGGCTGGCCCGCCAGGCCGCCGGCTCGGTGATCGCCCGCCTCGGCGACACGGTCGTGCTGTCCGCGACCACGGCCAGCAAGCAGCCGAAGGAGCACTTCGACTTCTTCCCGCTCACGGTCGACGTCGAGGAGCGGATGTACGCCGCTGGCCGCATCCCCGGCTCGTTCTTCCGCCGTGAGGGCCGCCCCAGCGAGGACGCCGTCCTCACCTGCCGCCTGATCGACCGGCCGCTGCGCCCGTCGTTCACCAAAGGCCTGCGCAACGAGGTCCAGGTCGTCGAGACCATCCTCGCGCTCGACCCGGCGCACCCCTACGACGTGGTGGCGATGAACGCCGCCTCGATGTCCACCAAGCTTTCCGGCCTGCCGTTCAGCGGCCCGATCGGCTCGACCCGGGTCGCGCACATCGACGGCCAGTGGGTGGCGTTCCCGACCCTGGAGGAGCTGGAGCGCGCCACGTTCGACATGGTGGTCGCGGGCCGGACCCTGCCGGACGGCGACGTCGCGATCATGATGGTCGAGGCCGAGGCCACCCCGCACGCGGTCAAGCTGATCGCGGACGGCGCCACCGCCCCGACCGAGGAGATCGTCGCCGGTGGCCTGGAGGCCGCCAAGCCGGCGATCCGTGAGCTGTGCCGCGCCCAGGCGGAGCTGGCCGAGGTGGCCGCGAAGCCCGTCGCCGAGTTCCCCGTGTTCCTGGACTACCAGGAGGACGTGTTCGCCGCCGTGGCCGACGCGGTGCGGGGCGAGACCGCGGACGCGCTGAAGATCTCCAGCAAGGCGGAGCGCGAGGAGGCCCTGGATCGCATCAAGGCCAAGGCGCAGGAGCAGCTCGCGGCCCAGTTCGAGGGCCGGGAGAAGGAGATCAGCGCCGCGTTCCGGTCGCTGACCAAGTCCGAGGTACGCAACCGCGTACTGCG
Source organism: Krasilnikovia cinnamomea (assembly GCF_004217545.1). NCBI lineage: Bacteria > Bacillati > Actinomycetota > Actinomycetes > Micromonosporales > Micromonosporaceae > Krasilnikovia > Krasilnikovia cinnamomea. The sequence goes on along the minus strand of NZ_SHKY01000001.1, from coordinate 1,618,645 downwards.
GGAGCAGGTCCGCATCGACGGACGTGGCCCGCGCGACATCCGGCCGCTGTCCGCCGAGGTCGGCGTGCTGCCCCGGGTGCACGGCTCGGCGCTGTTCGAGCGCGGCGAGACCCAGATCCTGGGCGTCACCACGCTGAACATGCTGCGCATGGAGCAGGCGCTGGACACCCTCGCGCCGGAGAAGTCCAAGCGCTACATGCACAACTACAACTTCCCGCCGTACTCGACCGGTGAGACCGGCCGGGTCGGCTCGCCGAAGCGGCGCGAGATCGGCCACGGCGCACTGGCCGAGCGGGCGCTGGTGCCGGTGCTGCCGTCGCGTGAGGAGTTCCCGTACGCGATCCGGCAGGTCTCCGAGGCCCTGAGCTCGAACGGCTCGACCTCGATGGGCTCGGTCTGCGCCTCCACCCTGGCGCTGCTGGCGGCCGGCGTGCCGCTGAAGGCGCCGGTCGCGGGCATCGCGATGGGCCTGATCTCCGACGAGGTCGACGGCAAGACGCAGTACGTCGCGCTGACCGACATCCTGGGCGCCGAGGACGCGTTCGGTGACATGGACTTCAAGGTCGCCGGTACCTCGGAGTTCGTCACGGCGCTGCAGCTGGACACCAAGCTGGACGGCATTCCGTCCGATGTGCTGGCCAGCGCGCTGCAGCAGGCCCACGAGGCCCGCGCCACCATCCTCGGCGTGATGGACGCGGCGATCCACGGCCCGGCCACGATGAGCGAGCACGCGCCGCGGGTCACCACGGTCAAGATCCCGGTCGACAAGATCGGTATGGTGATCGGCCCCAAGGGCCAGACCATCAACGCCATCCAGGACGAGACCGGCGCCGACATCTCCATCGAGGACGACGGCACGATCTACGTCGGCGCGACCAACGGCCCGGCCGCCGAGGCCGCGGTCGAGCGGATCAACGCCATCGCCAACCCGACCCTGCCGAAGGTGGGCGACAAGTTCCTCGGCACGGTGGTGAAGACGGCCGCGTTCGGCGCGTTCATCTCGCTGCTGCCCGGCCGCGACGGCCTGCTGCACATCTCCAAGGTGGGCGACGGCAAGCGGGTCGACAAGGTCGAGGACTTCCTCAACGTCGGCGACAAGGTCGAGGTCTCGATCGCGGACATCGACAACCGCGGCAAGATCTACCTCGACAAGGTCCGCCCCGAGGGCGCGGAGGCCCCGGCCGCGGCCGAGGCGTCCGGCGGCGAGGGCGGCGAGCGCCCGCGCGGCGACCGCCCGCGTGGCGAGAACCGCGGTGAGGGCGGCGGCGAGCCGCGCCGCCGGCGGCGCTCCGGCGGCGAGCGTTCGGGCGGCGACCGCTCCGGCGGCGACCGCAGCTGATCACGGCATGACAGCGAGTTCCCGCGGGCCGGCCGAGAGGCCGGCCCGCGTCGTGACCAGGACCATCCAGGACGGGGTACGCCGTACCGTCCTGCCCAGCGGTCTGCGCGTCCTCACCGAGCACATCCCCACCGCGCACAGCGTCTCGCTCGGGGTGTGGGTCGGCATCGGCTCCCGCGACGAGGCCCCGGCGATGTCGGGCGCCTCCCACTTCCTCGAACACCTGCTGTTCAAGGGCACCCACAAGCGGACCGCGCTGGACATCTCGGCCCAGATCGAGGCCGTGGGCGGGGAGACGAACGCCTTCACCACGAAGGAGTACACCTGCTACTACGCGCGGGTGCTCGACGCCGACCTGCCGCTGGCGGTGGATGTGCTCTGCGACGCGGTCGCCGACTCGGTGCTGCACCCGGCCGACGTGGAGACCGAGCGGGCCGTGATCCTCGAAGAGATCGCCATGCACGACGACGAGCCCGGCGACGAGGTGCACGACGTCTTCACCGAGGCGATCTTCGGTAACCACCCGCTGGGCCGCCCCATCTCGGGCACCACGGACACCATCTCGCCGATGACCCGGGCGACGATCAACGGCTTCTACCGGCGCCGGTACACCCCGCCGCGGATCGTGATCGCCGCCGCCGGCAACCTCGACCACGCGGCCGTGGTGCGTCTCGTCCGCAAGGCCCTGGCCGGCACCGCGCTGGACACCCCGGCCGCCGCGCCCGCGCTGTGCCGCCCGGCCGACCACCGGGTACGCACCCAGCGGGCGCACACGGTGGTCCGCAACCGCGACACCGAGCAGGCCCACATGGTGCTGGGCTGCCCCGGGATCGGGCGGCGCGACGAGCGCCGGTTCGCCCTGGGCATCCTCAACAACGTGCTCGGCGGCGGCATGTCCAGCCGGCTGTTCCAGGAGATCCGGGAGAAGCGCGGCCTCGCGTACTCGGTCTACTCGTACGGCAGCCAGTACGCCGACGCCGGGGTGTTCGGGGTCTACGCGGGCTGCGCCCCCGGCAAGGCCGAGGAGGTGCTGGACCTGATCCGCGCCGAGCTGGCGACGGTCGCCGCGAACGGGATCACCGCCGAGGAGGTCGCCCGCGGCAAGGGCATGGTCAAGGGCTCGTACGTGCTGGGCCTGGAGGACACCGGGTCCCGGATGAGCCGGATCGCGAAGTCCGAGTTGCTCTACGGCGACCTGCTGACGGTGTCCGAGCTGCTGGCCCGCGTCGACGCCGTGACCCTCGACGAAATCAACGAACTGGCCGTTGAGCTGCTCAGCCGGCCCATGTCGCTGGCCGTGGTGGGGCCGTTCGACGAGTCGGCGTTCCCTGACACGGCCCGCTAGCCTGGTCGGCGATGACCTCCACCCTGGCACCCGAGCACCCGCCCGCCCCGCCGCCCGCCCGACCGGACCGGCACCGGCGGCGGGTCGTCGGCATGCTGATCTGGTCGGCCGCGTTCGCGGTCGGCACCTGGTTCATTGGGGTGCCCACCAGCGACCCGCTGATCGCGTTCGGGTGGCTGTGGCTGGCGACGATCGCCTGGCGCAGCGAGCTGCCCTGGCGCCAGCACCTGCTCTTCCTGCGCGACTGGCTGCCCATCGCGCTGCTGCTGGTCGGCTACAACATCTCTCGCGGGTACGCCGACAAGCTGTTCGCGCCGCACGTCACCGAGCTGATCCACGCCGACCAGGCGATGTTCGGCGGCACGGTGCCGACCCTGTGGCTGCAGCACCACCTCTACCAGCCGGGCGCGGTGCAGTGGTGGGAGGTGCTGGTCTCGCTGGTGTACGTCTCGCACTTCCTGACCGTGCCGACCGTGGCGGTGGTGCTGTGGGTGCGCTCGCGCCCGCAGTGGGCCCGGTACATGCGCCGCTGGTTCACCCTCAGCCTGGCCGGGCTGATCACGTACTTCCTGTATCCCGCCGCGCCGCCGTGGTGGGCCGCGAAGTTCGGCTTCATCGCCGAGCCGGTGGCCCGGATCTCCACGAACGGGTGGAACGCGGTCGGGCTGCACAGCGCGGGCAACACCCTCAACGCGCTGCAGGTCGAGGCGTCCAACCCGGTCGCGGCGATGCCGTCGCTGCACACCGCGTACGCGCTGATGGCGGTGGCGTTCTTCCTGCCGGTGGTGCGCCGCCGGTGGTGGCCGCTGCTGCTGGCGTACCCGCTGGCCATGACGTTCACGCTGGTGTATTCGGGGGAGCACTACGTGATCGACGTGCTGGTGGGCTGGGCGTACGTGGGGGCGACGTTCCTCGGCGTCGGTCTCGCGGAGCGCTGGTGGCGCGCCCGCAGGCGGGTCCCGTCAGCCGACGCCTGAATTCAGGTAGGTAAGTTGTCGGTCGTGACTGACGCGCGTGAACCGATCCGGGTCGGCGTCCTCGGCGCCCGCGGCCGCATGGGGCTCGAGGTCTGCAAGGCCGTCGACGCGGCCGACGACATGGAGCTCGTGGCCATGATCGGCGGGGGCGACTGGCTGTTCAACGCCGCCGACGCGGGCGCTCAGGTGCTGGTCGACTTCACCAAGCCTGACGTCGTCATGGACAACGTGCACTGGGCGGTCGACCAGGGCATCAACATGGTCGTGGGCACCACGGGCTTCACCGAGAAGCGGCTGGAGCGGGTCCGCGGCTGGCTGTCGCACAAGCCCGGCGTCGGGGTGATCGTCGCGCCGAACTTCGGCATCGGCGCGATCCTCATGATGCAGTTCGCGGCGCGCGCGGCCCGCTACTTCGAGTCCGCCGAGATCATCGAGCTGCACCACCCGCGCAAGCTGGACGCGCCCAGCGGCACCGCCGGGCACACCGCGCGGCTCATCGCGGCGGCCCGCGCCGAGGCCGGGCGGGGCCCGGTGCCGGACGCGACCTCCGAGGAACTGCCCGGCGCGCGGGGCGCGGACATCGACGGGGTGCGCGTGCACGCCGTGCGGTCCGCGGGCCTGATCGCCCACCAGGAGGTTCTCTTCGGTACGCAGGGAGAGACGCTCACCATCCGGCACGACTCCCTGGACCGCTCCTCGTTCATGCCCGGGGTGCTGCTGGCCGTCCGCGCGGTGGTGGACCGCCCCGGCCTGACCGTCGGCATCGACGACCTGCTGGACTGAGCTCCGTCCCAGACCCCAGCCCCTCCGTCCCAGACCCCAGCCCCTCCGTCCCAGACCCCAGCCCCTCCGTCCCAGACCCCAGCCCCTCCGTCCCAGACCCCAGCCCCTCCGTCCCAGACCTCGGCCCTTTCGTCCCAGATCTCAGCCCAGGGCCACGTGTAGCCGTAGCTGCGGCACCAGCATGTCCTCCACGTCGAGGGCGCGGGCGGCGCCGTCCGGCTCCCAGCCCGCCCCGCCGAGGAACTTGCGGGTGGCCTGGTCGCCGTCGTAGGCCCAGGCCACTGCGGCGGTGAAGCCATCCGTACGCCAGGTGTCGACGCTGGCCGCCAGCAGCCGGCTGCCGTGCCCGCGCCGCCCCCACCTCGGCTCCACGAGCAGTTCGGTGATCGCCGCGACGCTCTCGGCCAGCGGGGGTTCCTCCGGCGCGAGCGCCTGCTCGTCGGCGGGACCGGACGCGGTGAACCCGACCAGCCAGGAGGCGGACTCGTTCTGTTCCATCGCCACGAGCACCCGGTGCCGCGGTGACGGTGCCGCGGTGATCGCCTCCCGCCATCCCGCCGCGAGATCCGCCTCGGTCAGCTCGGCCAGCACGTGCGCGGGCACCATCCCCCGGTACGCCGTGCGCCACGTGGCGAGCTGGAGCCGGGCGATCTCTTCGGCGTCCTCGGGACGCGCGGGACGGACGAAGCCGAGTGCCATGCGGGGCAGCCTAGTTATCCGGCGAGCGGGGCCGCGTACCGGACCTCGGCCAGCGGGGTGGTGCTCCCCTGGGGGGTGAAGAAGTCGTCGGTGCCGTCGTAGCTCAGGCCGGCGTGCTCGTAGAAGCGGCGGGCGCGCTGGTTGTCCGCCAGCACCCAGAGGCGCAGTTCCCGGGCACCCGCCGCGGTCAGCCCGGCCCGGGCCGCCGTGATCAACTCCCGGCCGGCACCCCCGCGCCACCGGCCGGGCTCCACGTAGATCGCGTAGACCTGGCCGATCGCGGCGTCGAACTCGGGTGTGTCGTTCACCAGGTACGGGCCGAACGACACGAAACCCACGATCACCCCGTCGTCCTCGGCGACCAGGGTCCGGGCGCCGGGCGGTGCCGGCAGGGCCCGCCGCCGCTGGGCGAAGTCGGCCGGGTCGAGCGCGTCCAGCACGTCGGCGGGCACGATTCCGGCGTATCCGGCCTGCCAGGCGCGTACGTGCAGCGCGGCGACCGGATCGACGTCGGCGTCGGTGAGCTCCCGTAGGACCAGCATGTCCCCGTTTGTAGCCCGTCCGGGGCGGCCGGGCGACCGAAATTGTCGGAGGTGGCGGCTAACGTGCCCGTCGATGGACACGATCACCGCCGCCGAGGCCCGCCGGATCGCGCTGGCGGCGCAGGGCTTCGTCGACCGCGCCCCGGGCGGGGTGCCGGACATGCGACACCTGCGCCGGGTGCTGGGCCGCCTGCACCTGCTGCAGATGGACTCGGTCAACGTCCTGCAGCGCGCGCACTACCTGCCCCTCTACAGCCGGCTGGGGCCCTACCCGACGACGCTGCTGGAGCGGGCGGCGTATCGGCGTCCCCGGGAGCTGTTCGAGTTCTGGGGCCACGAGGCGTCGTTGATCACGGTCGACCTGCAGCCGCTGTTCCGGTGGCGGATGGCCGACGCCCAGGCGTACGCGTGGGGCAGCATGACCCGCGTGGTGCGCGAGCAGCCCGACCTCGTGGCGTGGGTGCTCGACGAGGTGCGTGACCGTGGCCCGCTCACCGCCGCCCAGATCGAGCACGACGCCCCGCGTGACAAGAGCCACTGGGGTTGGAACTGGTCCGTGGTCAAGCAGGCGCTGGAGTGGCTGTTCTACACCGGAGCGGTCACCGCCGCCGACCGGACGAGTTCCTTCGCCCGCCGCTACGACCTGCCCGAGCGGGTGCTGCCCCGAGCCGTGCTGGACGCTCCCACCCCCACCCCGGCCGAGGCGTTCCGGGCGCTGGTGGAGCTGTCCGCGCAGGCCCTCGGCGTGGCCGCCGAGACGGAGCTGCGCGACTACTTCCGGCTGCCGGTGGCGGGGTTCAAGCCGGCGCTGGCCGAGCTGGTCGAGGCGGAGGTGCTGCAGCCGGTCACGGTGCGGGGCTGGAAGCCGGTGGCCTACCTGCACCGCGAGGCCCGGCTGCCCCGGCGGGTGGGGGCCGCCACCCTGGTCAGCCCGTTCGACCCGCTGATCTGGGAGCGCGGGCGCACCCAGCGGCTGTTCGACCTGAACTACCGGATCGAGATCTACGTCCCGGCCGCCCAGCGGCAGTACGGGTATTACGTGCTGCCGTTCCTGCTGGGGGACCGGTTCGCCGCCCGGGTCGACCTGAAGGCGGACCGCAAGGCGGGGGTGCTGCAGATCCCGGCCGCGTGGCTGGAGCCGGGTGCCGACCCCGACGAGACGGCCGCCGCGCTGGCCGTGGAGCTGCGCCGCCTCGCGGTCTGGCTGGGACTGGAGTCCATCGCCAAGCCCGAGCGCGGCGACCTCGCAGGCTCCCTTTCGGCCGTGCTGCTGGGCGGTGCCCCGGGTGTACCGTGACGGCCATGAGCAGCGTGACCGAGCCCGGGGTCGCCACGGGCGAACCCCCCGCCTGGGCCACGGCGCCCGCCGGACCCCCCGCGCCGCAGCAGGACAGGTTCACCCGGTTCCTGCAGCGCCGGTGGCGCGAGTCACCGGTCTGGGCCGCGCCGGTCGCGATGCTGGCCTGCATGGGTGGCGCGGTCGGCTACACGCTGGCGGTCCACCCCACCGACGTCGCCGCCGGTGCGGTGCCCACCTGCCTGCTGAAGTACACCACCGGCTTCCTCTGCCCGGGCTGCGGCGGCACCCGCGCCGCCTGGTATCTGCTGCACGGCGACCTGCCCGCGGCGACTCGCCACCACGCGCTGTTCGTCTTCGTGGTGCCGTTCCTGCTGTACATGTATGTGGCGTGGGCCGGTCGGCGACTGTTCGGCTGGCGCCTGCCCCAGCTGCGGCTCAGCCCCACGACGCTCGGCGTCTTCATCGGGATCTGGGGGGTCTTCACGGTGCTGCGCAACCTCCCGTGGGCACCCTTCACCGCGCTGTACGTCTGAGGCGCGTCTCGCCGGGGGTTGACCCGAGTCGGATCTTGGAACGCCGCCGTTTAGAGTCTGACGGAACCTTCCGCTGATTGGAGCGCCCCCCGTGCCGGAAATCGTCTCGCCGCAGGTCAAGCTCATCGCCTGGACCCAGTTCGAGGCCCCGGACGACGTCGCCTGGAGCACGGACGCCGACGGCGGGCAGGCGCTCGCCGAGTTCGCCGGCCGGGCCTGTTACCAGTCCTGGCGCAAGCCGAACCCGGCCACCGCCACCAACGCGGGCTACCTGGCGCACATCCTCGAGGTCGGGCACCTGTCGGTGCTCGAGCACGGCACGGTGTCGTTCTACTTCTCCGGGGTGTCGCGCTCCTTCACCCACGAGCTGATCCGCCACCGGCACTTCTCGTACTCGCAGCTGTCCCAGCGGTACGTGCCCGAGCGGGAGGCCGCCATGGTCGAGCCCGCCGTGATCGCGGACGACCCGGAGCTGCACAAGAAGTTCGTGGCCGCCGCCGACGCCAGCCTGCAGGCGTACAACGAGCTGCTGGAGGGGCTGGAGCAGCGGTTCGCCGACGAGCCCAACCCGACCCTGCGGCGCAAGCAGGCCCGCCAGGCGGCCCGGGCGATCCTGCCCAACGCGACCGAAACGCGCATCGTGGTCACCGGAAACTACCGGGCCTGGCGGCACTTCGTCGCGATGCGGGCCACCGAGCACGCCGACGTGGAGATCCGTGAGCTGGCGATCGAGTGCCTGCGGCAGCTCCAGCGGGTCGCGCCGAACGTCTTCGCCGACTTCGTGATCTCCACCCTGCCCGACGGCTCCGAGGTCGCCGCGAGCCCGTACGCCGCGCAGGGCTGAATCCGGCATTTCACGCTCGAGTCGGTGCCGCGGGCCTGATATCACCGTGGAGTGACCCGCGTTCCCCGGTGGCGGCGCGCCCTGCTGATCGTCGTCGTCCTGATGGCCCCCCTCGTCCCGGCCACCTCGGCGGCGGCGGGCGGGTACGTCGACCCCACCTTCACCCTCGTCGTCATCCCGGACACCCAGCTGGCCGTGCAGAACAAGCCGGAGCTGTTCAACGCCCAGACTGAGTGGATCGCGCAGCAGCGGGACGCCCTGGGCATCCCGTTCGTCATCCACCTCGGCGACCTCGTGGAGTGGCCGGCGCGGATCTCGGACTGGGAGCGGGCCGCGGCCGCGATGCACCGGCTCGACGGCGTCGTGCCGTACGCGGTCACGGTCGGCAACCACGATCTGGACGCCTGGGCCTGCACCCCGGAGGCGACCTGCGATCCGTGGCCCGGAATCGAACACGACCGCAGCACGGTCATGTTCAACACCTACTTTCCGTGGTCGGCGTTCCGCCGGACGCCGACCTACCGGGCCAGCCATCCGGCCCGGACGATGGACAACAGTTGGTTCGCGTTCCGGGCGGGCGGTGTGCGGTGGCTGGTGCTGAACCTCAAGTTCCGGCCGACCGACGACGAGCTGGCCTGGGCGAACCGGGTCATCGCGCGGCACCCGGATCGCCAGGTGATCATCAACACGCACGAGTACCAGCAGGGCGACGCCCGCACGGCGACCGGCGAACGGATCTGGCAGGCGCTGGGGCGGCGGCACGCCAACGTCCAGTTCATCCTGTCCGGCCATTACACCCGGGTGGGGCGCCGGGTGGACGCGGGCGACGCGGGGAACCCGGTCTACCAGATCCAGGCCGACTACCAGACGTACAGCCTGCCGCGGGTCAACGAGAACAGTTACCTGCGGACGATGGCCTTCGACACCCGGGCCGGTACCGTGTCGGTGCGAACATTTTCGCCGTACTGCGCCGCCACCGGAGAATGTCCGGCACACCTCATCGACGGTCGCAACGAGTTCACGCTCGCCGGTGTGCCGTTCCCGGTCCGCTGAGCGCGGCGGGCCTGTGCAGCGACGAGGTCCCGGCACGTCGGCCACGCCGTCCGATAGGTTGGGGGTATGACGCACGACCCCGCGCGCCCCTTCGGGCGGCTGTTGACGGCCATGGTCACCCCGTTCGCCGCGGACGGCTCCCTCGACGTGGACGGCGCGGCGAAGCTGGCGACGCACCTGGTGGATGAGCAGCGCAACGACGCCCTAGTGATCAGCGGCACGACGGGCGAGTCGCCGACCACCACCGACGCCGAGAAGGACACCCTGCTGCGTGCGGTCCTGGAGGCGGTCGGCGACCGGGCCCAGGTGGTCGCGGGCGTGGGCACGAACAACACCGCGCACACGATCGAGCTGGCCCGCGCCGCCGAGAAGGCCGGGGCGCACGGACTGCTCGTCGTGGCGCCGTACTACAACAAGCCGCCCCAGGCGGGCGTCGCGCGGCATCTGCTGGCGGTGGCCGACGCGGCCGGTCTGCCCGTGATGGTCTACGACATCCCGCACCGCGCGGGCATCGCCATCGCCACCGAGACGATGTGCCGCGTCGCGGAGCACGAGCGCATCGTCGCGGTCAAGGACGCCAAGGGCGACCTCACCGCCAGCTCCTGGGTGCTTGCCCGCACGGACCTGGCCTACTACTCCGGCGACGACGCCACCACCCTGCCGCTGCTGGCGGTCGGCGGGGTCGGGGTGGTCGGCACGTCGACGCATTTCACCGGCGCGCAGACCCAGGACATGATCCAGGCGTACGAGCGTGGTGACGTCGCGACCGCGCTGACCGCGCACCAGCGGCTGCTGCCGCTGTTCACCGGGATCTTCCGGGCCCCGGGCACGATCCTGGTCAAGGCCGGGCTGACGGTGCGCGGGCTGCCCGCCGGACCGGTCCGTTCGCCGCTGGTCGACGCCAGCCGGGCCGAGATCGACCAGCTGATCTCCGACGCCGCGGCGGCCGGACTTCCCCTCGCCCCCGACACCATTGAGGAAACTGCGTGAGCCACGCGCATCAGGAACTCGAATCACCCCCGCCGCTGCCCGAGGGCGCACTGCGGGTGATACCGCTGGGCGGCCTCGGCGCGATCGGCCGCAACATGACGGTCTTCGAGTACAGCGGCAAGCTGCTGGTCATCGACTGCGGGGTGCTCTTTCCCGACGTGGAGCAGCCCGGCGTCGACCTGATCCTGCCGGACTTCACCCCGATCCTGGACCGGCTCGAGGACGTCCAGGCGATCGTGCTTACGCACGGTCACGAGGATCACATCGGGGCGGTGCCGTACCTGCTGGCCCATAAGCCGGACATTCCGCTGGTCGGCTCGGAGTTCACGCTGGCTCTGGTCGAGGCGAAGCTGGCCGAGCGGCGGCTGGACCCGTACACCTTGACGGTCAAGGAGGGACGGCGCGAACGTCTGGGGCCGTTCGAGTGCGAGTTCTTCGCGGTCAACCACTCCATCCCGGACGCGCTCGCGGTGGCGGTGCGCACCCCGGCGGGCCTGATCCTGCACACCGGCGACTTCAAGATGGACCAGGTGCCGCTGGACGGGCGGATCACCGACCTGGCCGGGTTCGCCCGGCTCGGCGCCGAGGGCGTCGACCTGCTGCTCTCCGACTCCACCAACGCGGAGATCCCCGGCTTCGTCACCCCGGAACGCGACATCGGCCCGGTGATCGGCGCGATCTTCGGAAAGGCGCGGGGCCGCATCATCGTGGCCAGCTTCGCCTCGCACGTGCACCGGGTGCAGCAGGTGCTGGACGCCGCGTACGAATATGACCGCAAGGTCGCGCTGATCGGCCGCTCCATGGTGCGCAACATGGGCATCGCCCGCGAACTGGGCCTGCTGCACATCCCCGACGGCCTGATGGTGAGCCTGGACGAGGCCACCACGCTGCCGCCCGACGAGATCGTGTTCATGTCGACCGGGTCGCAGGGCGAGCCGATGAGCGCGCTGGGCCGCATGTCCACCGGCGATCACCGGCACATCACCATCGAACCCGGCGACACGGTCGTGCTGGCCAGCTCGCTGGTGCCCGGCAACGAGACCTCGGTCTACCGGGTGATCAACCAGCTGGCCCGCGCGGGCGCCACCGTCGTGCACAAGGACACCGCCAAGGTGCACGTCTCCGGTCACGCCCCCGCCGGTGAGCTGATGTACCTGCTCAACGTCGTCCGCCCGAGCAACCTCATGCCGGTGCACGGCGAGTGGCGGCACCTGCGCGCCCACGCCCAGCTCGGCATCGAGTCCGGGGTCTCGCCCGACCGGGTGGTGCTGTGCGAGGACGGCGACGTCGTCGACCTCGTGGAGGGCCACGCCCGCCATGTCGGCCGCCTCAAGAACCGCTACGTGTACGTGGACGGCCTGGCCGTCGGCGACGTCAGCGAGTCCCTGCTCACCGAACGCCGGATCCTCGGCGACGGCGGTTTCATCTCGGCCACCGTGGTGATCGACTCGGTTACCGGCAAGGTGGTGGGGGAGCCGACGGTGGCGGCCAAGGGCTTCTCCGAGGACCCGCAGGCGTTCAACGCGGTGCTCCCGCTGCTCACCGCCGCCCTGGACCGGGCCGCCGAGGACGGCATCACGGACACCCACCAGCTGCAACAGGTGGTTCGCCGCACGGTGGGTCGCTGGGTGAACGACGCGTACCGCCGCCGCCCCATGATTGTGCCCACCGTGGTCGAGGTGTGACGCAGCGGCATTGTTTCCGGTGAATATCTGATTTCTTCAACCGTTTCCAGCTCCCTTCCGTATCTCGGGTCACGGCGTCGTTCCAACGGCGCGCGAGGCGAGGGGAGTTACGGATGCAGCGGAGAACGGTCGTCGCGATCGCGGCGACGGTGACGGCAGCGGGAGCGGCGGTGGCGTTCACGCTGCCGTCGATGGCGGGCACGAACACGTCGCCCGGTGCCGCGCCGCGCACGACGAGCCGCGTGGCCCCGCAGCTGCTGGCCGCGATGAAGCGGGACCTGGGCGTCGACGCCGGCCAGGCCACCGCGATGGTCCAGCGGGCGAAGTGGGCCAGCGGGGTGACCGCCCAGCTGCGTACGGAGGCCGGCTCGACGTGGGCGGGCTCGTGGCTCACCGACGGCGGCATGACCCTCAACGTCGCCGTGACCGACCCGGCGATGGCGGCCCGGGCGCGCGCCGCGGGCGCCACCGCGAAGGTCGTCGACCGCAGCGCGGCCCAGCTCGACACCGCGAAGAAGGCGCTGGACGCCGCCGCCACCCGCGCCGATCGGGCCCTGCCCGGCTGGTACGTGGACGTGGCCTCGAACAAGATCGCCGTGCAGGCGCTGCCGGGTGAGGCTGACCAGGCGCGCGACCTCGCCGAGGACGCCGGTCTGCCCGCCGACGCGGTGAAGGTCGTGGAGGCCAAGGCCCGGCCGAAGCCGCTGGCCGACGTCATCGGCGGCCAGCCGTACTTCATCAGCGTCGCCGGGGGCACCGGCCGGTGCTCGATCGGCTTCGCGGTCGAGGGCGGCTTCCTCACCGCCGGGCACTGCGGCAAGCGCGGCGACGACACCGCCGACCTGAACCAGCAGCCGGCCGGCGAGACCGTCGCCTCCGTCTTCCCGGGCAACGCGGACCTGGGCGTGGTGCGGGTCGACAACGCCGACACCTTCCAGCCGTTCGTCGACGACTTCAACGGCAACGCGCTGCCCGTGGCGGGCAGTGCCGAGGCGCCCGTGGGTGCCGCGGTCTGCCGTTCGGGCTCCACGACCGGCCTGCGCTGCGGCACGATCCTGGCCAAGAACCAGACGGTCAACTACCCGGAGGGCGCGGTCACCGGCCTGACCCGTACGGACGCCTGCGCGGAGGGCGGCGACTCGGGCGGCCCGTGGCTCACCGGCGACCAGGCGCAGGGCGTCACCTCCGGCGGCTCCGGCGACTGCAGGGTCGGCGGCGAGACCTTCTTCCAGCCCGTGAACGAGATTCTGCAGCGCACCGGCGTCACGCTGGTGACGACGGGCGGCGCCGGGGGTGGGGCGGCCCCGCCCGCCCAGGGCTCCGACAACCCGCCGGCCAACGGCGGCGCCCAGCAGGGCAACGACCAGGGCGGTGCCCAGCAGGGTGACGACGAGGGCGGTGCCCAGCAGGGTGACGACGAGGGCGGTGCCCAGCAGGGCGCCGACGCGGGCGGCCAGCAGGATGGTGACCAGCAGGCTGGTGACGGTCAGCAGGCCGGTGGGCAGCAGGCCGGCGACGGCCAGCAGCAGGGCAACGGCAACGGCGGGCAGCGCCGCCACCACCGCTGAGACGCTGCCTTCAGGGCCAGCTGCCCGCGTCGGTCTTCCTCCGTCCGACGCGGGCAGCTCCATGTCCGCCCCCAGACCCACCCGCCCCGGATGGACGTCGTATCAGGCGGTGGGCTTGGCTGTGTGCGGAGTTCGGGTCTGGACATGACCTGAGCTCTTCAACATCTGGGCGGCGAACCTAGCTGCTGGCGCGGACGCCGTCGGGCATAGGGGCGGGCCGGGTTTGTGTGGAGTTTGGGTGAGGAGTTGACCTGAACTCTTCAAGATCTCGGGTGGCGAGTCTGGCTGCTGGAGTGGGCGCCGGTGGGTCGCGGGGTGGGCTCGGGGTGTGTGTGGAGTTTGGGTGAGGAGCTGACCTGAGGTCTTCAAGATCTCGGGTGGCGAGTCTGGCTGCTGGCGCGGACGCCGTCGGGCATAGGGGCGGGCCGGGTTTGTGTGGAGTTTGGGTGAGGAGCTGACCTGAGGTCTTCAAGATCCTGGGCGGGGACAAGGGTCGCCGGTGCGGGCCGGGGGCTGGGGTGACGGTGCGGCTACCGTTGGTTCGTGGGCTACCGGATTCTCGTCGCCGCCGCGGTGGGCGTGCACTTCGCCTTCCTCGCGTACGGGGTGTTCGGCGGCTTCCTCGCCTGGCGCTGGCCCCGCACCATCTGGCTGCACGCCGCCTGTGCGCTGTGGCTGCTGACCATCGTCGTGTTCGACGGCCTGTGCCCGCTGACCTGGCTGGAGGATCGCGGCCGGGAGGCCCTGGGCGAGCCACCCCGGGTGGGCGGCTTCCTCGACAACCACATCGCCGGCGTCTTCTACCCGCACGGTCACGAGGTCGCGGCCCGGCTGGTCGTGGCGCTGATCGTGCTCACCTCCTGGGTCGGCCTCGGTGTCCGGCTGGCCCGCCGCCGAACCGCGCTACCCACCGTCGATGTCCCGGCCGGGCGTGACGAAAGTGAATGCCGGTCACGGTGAGCCTGCTGGGCACACCTGCACGGCCCCGTTACGGTGTTTCACATGGCGGGCCGTACTCCTCCGGCGAGCCGGGGCCGCGCCGCGTCCACCTCACGCGGCGCCGGTGCCGCGCGCACTCCCCAGCCCACCCGCAAGACTCCCGCCGCCGGCAAGACCTCCGCCGCTCGCAAGACCGCCGCCCGCAAGACCACCTCCGCCCGTAGGGGCCGTACCGTGTCGCGCGCCCGCCGCCCCAGCGTGGGGTCGGCGGTGGCCACCGGGGTCGGCCGGGGCCTCGCCGCTGTGTGGATGGGGGTGGCGCACGGGGTCGGCTGGGCGGCCCGGGGCGTCGGCCGCCAGGCCGCCACCGCGCGCGACATCGACCCGGAGCACCGCCGCGACGGCGCTGGCCTGCTGCTGCTGGGCCTCGCCATCCTCGTCGGCGTCGCGGTGTGGGCGGACAGCGCCGGCCCGGTCGGCGCCCGCCTCGCCGACGCCGTACGCCTGTTCTTCGGCGGCCTCGCCGTCCTGCTGCCCCTGCTGCTGCTGTACGGGGCGGTCCGGCTGATGCGCCGCCCCGCCGACCCCGAACACCGTGGCCGGTCCCTGGTGGGCTGGGGCGCGCTGGTCATGGCGACCGCGAGCCTGCTGCACATCGCCCGGGAACCGGCCGACGACGTCGCCATCACCAAGGCGGGCGGCCTGCTCGGGTACGGCGTCGGTGCCCTGCTGGAACGCGCGGTGACCGCGTGGGTGGCCGTACCGTTGCTGATTTTGCTCTTCCTGTTCGGGTTGCTGGTGATCACCGCGACGCCGATCAGCCGCATTCCCGAACGCCTGATGCTGCTGGCCGACATGATCCTGGGCCGTTCCGCGGCCCCGGAGCCGCGGCTGGACGACGCCGAGCCCGGCCTGGAGTCCGACGAGGACGATGGCGGGCCGGTCAAGACGAGGCGCCCGGCGCGGCGCCGCCAGGGCTCGCTGGCGGATCTGGGTCTGGGTCCGGACGAGCCGGACGGCGACGAGGATCCGATCGTGCACGACACGGTCGCGTTGCCGCGCGGTGGGAAGCTGCCCGCCAGCCGCAAGGCCCCGGAGCCGCCGGAGCACTCGCCGCTGCCCCCGACGCGGGCCGAGCAGCTCGACATCTCCGCGGTGGAGGGCGACTACCGGCTGCCCCCGCCGAAGCTGCTCGGCACGGGCGCCGCGCCGAAGACGCGCAGCCGCGCCAACGACGAGATCATGGCGGCGTTGACCGGGGTGTTCGACCAGTTCAACATCGACGCGGCGGTCACCGGGTTCACCCGGGGTCCGACGGTCACCCGCTACGAGGTCGAGGTCGGGCCGGGCGTCAAGGTCGAGCGGATCACCCAGCTGTCGCGCAACATCGCGTACGCGGTGAAGTCGCCGGATGTGCGGATCCTCAGCCCGATCCCGGGCAAGAGCGCGGTCGGCGTGGAGATCCCCAACACCGACCCGGAGAACGTGGCCCTCGGCGACGTGCTGCGTTCGCGCGCCGCCACCGCGGATCACCACCCGATGCTGGTGGCGCTCGGCAAGGACATCGAGGGCGGGTTCGTCGTCGCCAACCTGGCGAAGATGCCGCACATCCTCATCGCGGGTGCCACCGGCGCGGGTAAGTCGTCCTGCCTGAACTCGCTGCTGGTGTCGCTGCTGACGCGGGCCACCCCGGACGAGGTGCGGCTGCTGCTGGTCGACCCGAAGCGGGTCGAGATGACCGCGTACGAGGGCATCCCGCACCTGGTCACCCCGATCGTGACCAACCCGAAGAAGGCGGCGGACGCCCTGGACTGGGTCGTGCGCGAGATGGACATGCGCTACGACGACCTCGCCGCCAACGGGGTCCGGCACATCGACGACTACAACCGCAAGGTACGCGCGGGGGAGATCACCGCCCCGCCGGGCAGCGAGCGGGTCATCAAGCCGTACCCGTATCTGCTGGTGATCGTCGATGAGCTGGCCGACCTCATGATGGTCGCCCCGCGCGACGTCGAGGACTCCGTCGTCCGGATCACGCAGCTCGCCCGCGCGGCGGGCATCCACCTGGTGCTGGCCACCCAGCGGCCCTCGGTGGACGTGGTGACCGGCCTGATCAAGGCGAACGTGCCGTCCCGGCTGGCGTTCGCCACCAGCTCCCTGGCGGACTCGCGGGTCATCCTGGACCAGCCGGGCGCGGAGAAGCTGCTCGGCCGGGGCGACGGCCTGTTCCTGCCGATGGGCGCCTCCAAGCCGATCCGCATCCAGGGCGCCTGGGTGGACGAGAAGGAGATCGCCTCCGTCGTCAAGTTCTGCAAGGACCAGCGGGAGCCGGAGTTCCGCCCGGACGTCACCGCGCCGCCGCAGGACAAGAAGAAGGAGATCGACGAGGAGATCGGCGACGACCTGGAGGTGCTGATCCAGGCGATCGAGCTGGTCGTCACGTCGCAGTTCGGTTCGACCTCGATGCTGCAGCGCAAGCTGCGGGTCGGCTTCGCGAAGGCGGGCCGGCTCATGGACCTCATGGAGACGCGGGGGATCGTCGGGCCCTCCGAGGGTTCGAAGGCCCGCGACGTGCTGGTCAAGCCGGACGAACTGGAGGAGACGCTCGCCGCGCTACGCGTCGACTAGCACTTCGGCGCTGCGCCGGGGCGCCGGAATGCGCGGGGCCGCCCGCACGTCTGCCAGCAGCGCGTATCCGGTGGTCAGCAGCGCCGCGAACAGCAGCGCGGCGAGAACCTTGAGATCCACGAACGGGCCGTGCCGGGTGTTCCAGAACAGGAACGGCAGGTACGACAGCAGCGACGCCACCTGCACCAGCAGCGGAACGAACCACAGCCGTGGCCGGTAGAACGCCAGCACCACGGTCAGCACGTCCGCCAGGTAGAAGTAGCGCTCGTGCATGCCGGGCAGCAGCCACGGCACCACCATCGCGAAGAACGCCGCCGCCGTGACGATCCGGGCCGCGTCCAGCCGGGCCCGGGTGGCCACCAGGATCCAGCAGACGCCGGTGACCACGGCGACCGCGAACACGTCGCCGAGCGCCCGGACCGCGTCGAGCCGGGTGGTGACCGGCAGGAACGCGTACACGGAGGCGGCGCTGGAGGTCAGCGCGGACACCCACGACGCCTGCCGCGCCGGGCTGTACAGGGTCAGCAGGTCGATGGGGTCGCGCCCCAGCAGCAGCGCGGGCAGGTCGAGGACCACCAGCACGGCGGGCACGGCCAGCAGGGTCCGCCACGGCAGCCGTCCCGCCAGGGCCAGCAGCCCGAGCAGCGGAAACAGGAAGATCGCCTGCGGCTTGAAGGCCAGCGCCACCGCGCACAGTGACACTCCCCACCACGGCCGCCCGCGCAGCAGGTAGTACACCCCGCCAAGTCCGAACGCGCCCCAGATCGCGTCGCACTGCCCGTAGAACGAGCTGTTGATCACGACGGTGGGCAGGAACGCCATCACGAACGCCGCCAGCAGCGGCACCCGCCAGCTCCGGTGGCGCAGCGCCACGATCCGGTACGTGAAGAACACCAGCAGCGCGTCGAACACCAGCCACAACGCCTTGGCCTTGACGACCAGCGGGCCGGGCACGTACGTCAGCAGCGCCAGCAGGTAGAGGAACGGCGCGTTGTAGTTGCCGATCGGCTCACCGAGACCGCGCAGACCCCCGGCGGCCTCGAGCTTGCCGTACCAGACCGCGAAGATCCGCATGTCCGCCGTGAATTCGTGCCGCCCCACCAGGCGCACCGCCAACGCCAGCCCCACCAGGACCACGATCAGCAGCAACTCCGCCGGCGGCACCGCCCGCAGCCGCCGTACCCGTTCCCGCAGCATCGATCTCCCTCGTCGCCCCGTGCCGGTCGGCGACGGTAACGGGCCCCGCTGAACACCGGTCGTCGCGGGCGTTACCGGACGATGTCGGCCCGGCACCCGGCGCAGTGCGGTCACACCGGCCGTGCGGCGAACCGGCTGGCCACCACCGACCGGTAACCTTGGCGGGGTGTCCGCCACTCCCGCCCGCCGCGTAGCCCTGCTGACCCTGGGCTGTGCCCGCAACGAGGTCGACTCCGAGGAACTCGCCGCCCGCCTCGACGCGGGAGGCTGGCAGGTCAGCACCGACGCCGACGGTGCCGACGTGGTGCTCGTCAACACGTGCGGCTTCGTGGAGAAGGCGAAGCAGGACTCGATCGAGACCCTGCTGGCGGCCGCCGACACCGGGGCCAAGGTGGTCGCGGCCGGCTGCATGGCGGAACGGTACGGCCGGGAGCTCGCCGACACCCTGCCCGAGGCGCAGGCGGTGCTCGGCTTCGACGACTACCCGGACATCGCGGCCCGCCTCGACGGGGTGCTGGCGGGGGAGCGGTTCGACGCGCACACCCCCCGGGACCGCCGCGAGCTGCTGCCGCTCACCCCGGTCCACCGGCAGGCCGCCGCCGTGGTCGTGCCCGGGCACGCGACCGTGGACGAGCACACCCCCGCCCACCTGCGCCAGGTGCTGCGCCGCCGCCTCGACTCCGGGCCGGTCGCCAGCCTGAAGCTGGCCAGCGGGTGCGACCGGCGGTGCGCGTTCTGCGCCATCCCGGCGTTCCGGGGCGCGTTCGTCTCCCGCGACCCGCAGGAGCTGCTGGCCGAGGCCGAGTGGCTGGCCAAGACCGGCGTCCGCGAACTGGTGCTGGTCAGCGAGAACAGCACCTCGTACGGCAAGGATCTGGGCGACCCGCGGCTGCTGGAGAAGCTGCTGCCGCAGCTCGCCGCGATCGACGGCATCGTCCGGGTCCGGGCCAGCTACCTGCAGCCCGCCGAGACCCGCCCCGGCCTGGTCGAGGCCATCGCCACCACTGCCGGGGTCGCGGCGTACTTCGACCTGTCCTTCCAGCACTCCAGCGAGCCGGTGCTGCGCCGCATGCGCCGCTTCGGCTCGACGCAGCGGTTCCTGGAGCTGCTCGACACCGCCCGGGCGCTGGCCCCCGAGGCGGGCGCCCGCAGCAACTTCATCGTCGGCTTCCCCGGCGAGACCCGCGGCGACGTCGCGGAGCTGGTCCGCTTCCTGAGCGCCGCCCGGCTCGACGCCATCGGCGTCTTCGACTACAGCGACGAGGACGGCACGGAGGCCGCCGGGCTGCCCGGCAAGGTCCGCGCCGACACGGTCAAGCGACGGTACGACCGGATCAGCGCGCTCGCCGACGAGCTGTGCGCGCAGCGGGCCGAGGAGCGGCTGGGCTCGCTGGTCGAGGTGCTGGTCGACACGATCGACGACGGCGAGGTCGAGGGCCGCGCCGAACACCAGGCCCCCGAGGTGGACGGCTCGACCACCCTGGTGGCCGGCGACGCGGGCGTGGACCTGGCCGCGCTGCGCCCCGGCGACCTCGTCCGGGCCCGGGTCACCGGCACCGAGGGCGTCGACCTGGTGGCCGTACCGGTCGAGATGGTCTCCGCAGCCCCGACGGTCTCGACGGCCGCCCGGTGACCAACGAGCCGGTGCCGGTCGCCGCCGTGCCGCGGCGGGTCTCGCTGTACAACGCGGCGAACCTGCTCACCGCGATCCGGCTGGTGCTCGTGCCGGTCTTCCTGGTGCTGGTCGTCGCGTCCGAGATGACCGAGCCCGGCTGGCGGATGGCGGCCTGCCTGGTGTTCTGCCTCGCCTCCGCGACCGACTTCGTGGACGGGTGGATCGCCCGCCGGTTCCACCTGGTGACCTCGTTCGGCAAGGTGGCCGACCCGATCGCGGACAAGGCGCTGACCGGCACCGCGCTGGTGCTGCTGTCCGCGTACGACCAGCTGAGCTGGTGGGTGACCGCGCTGATCCTGCTGCGCGAGTGGGGCATCACGGCCATGCGCCTGTGGGTCATCCAATACGGCGTGATCCCCGCCAGCCGGGGCGGCAAGGTCAAGACGGCGCTGCAGATCGCCGCGATCGCCTGGTACCTGTGGCCCATGCCGGCGTCGCTGGTGGCCGTCGGCCCGTGGCTGATGGGCGCGGCTGTCGCGGTCACGATCCTGACCGGCGTCGACTACATCGTGCAGGCGGTGCGCCTGCGCCGCGGGGCGGGCGCCGGCGCGGTCACCGGCGGCGAATAGACTCGGTGCCGTGGATCTCCGGGTGGCCGCGGCCGCGGCCGTACACACGCTGGTGGAGCGGGGGCAGACGCTGGCCTCGGCCGAATCGCTGACCGGCGGCCTCGTGGCGGCGACCGTGGTGGAGATCCCGGGGGTCAGCGCGGTGTTCCGCGGCGGCCTCGTGGTGTACGCCACGGATCTCAAGCACAGCCTCGCGGGCGTACCGGAGGAACTGCTGGCCGCGCGCGGACCGGTCGATCCGGACGTCGCCCGCGCCCTCGCGGAGGGCGCCCGGCGGCGGTGCGGCGCCGACTGGGGCCTGGCCACGACCGGGGTGGCGGGCCCCGAGCCGCAGGGCGGCAAGCCGGTCGGCCTGGTCTATGTCGCGGTCGCCGGTCCGCCGGGGGCGACCGTACGGGAACTGCGCCTTTCCGGGCCGCGGGAGCGGGTCCGGACCGAAAGCGTGACCGCAGCGCTGAACCTGCTCGTCGATTCGTTGCGCGCGGTTTCCGACGCAACACCGGCCTGAGCTGCGCAATGTCGACCCGGCCGGAAACGTGGCACGGACCGCGTGGTAGGGGGTACCCCGGTTTTCGGCGGGGCGGGATGTCGGCGTGGCCGGCAGCGGGTACGGTTGCGGGAAGCCTCCGGCGTGTGCCGGCGGCCCCGCCGCAGGAGGAGGTGTCATGGTCCTGCTACGCCGGGTGATCGGTGACGCACTTCGGGCGCGCCGGCAGGGGCAGCACCGCACGCTGCGTGAGGTGTCGACCGCCGCCAACGTCAGCCTGGGCTATCTGTCGGAGATCGAGCGCGGTCAGAAGGAAGCGTCCAGTGAACTGCTGGCCGCGATCTGTGACGCCCTGGGCGCCCGCCTGTCCGAGCTGCTGCGCGAGGTGAGCAGCACGCTGGAGCTCGCCGAGGGCATGCAGGGTGTGCTCGTGCCGGTCGAGGGCGGCGAGGCCACCTCGGTCGCGCCGGTCCAGCCCGCGGCGGTGGCCCCGGCTCAGGCCGCGCCCGCCGACGCCGCAGTGCGCCAGGTGGCGACCGACGGCACGGTGTCCGTTTCCGTGCACCAGGAGACCCCGCTCAAGGCCACGCTGCGCGCCACCCGCAAACGCGAACGCGGCGTCATCTACGCCGCCTGAGAGCCGCCTGAGAGCCGCCTTCGCCGTCCGAGGTCACCGACGTCGCGGGCCCGCCGCCACGATGGGTCGTGGTGCCGTCGCGCCCTCCGGCGCCCTGGGCGGTCCTTGCCGCCGCCTGGGCCTTCGTTCCGGGGTCCACGGCGCGTAGCCTCGTAGCGGGGACCCCGGGCGCTAAGGGATAGCCCTGAGATCCCCCGTAGGTCACGTGACGCCGGTGGCGTCGAGCTGACACCATGGAGCTCGCGCCCCGCAGCCGATCAGACCGGCGTCGATGGCGTGTCCGACCAGGTGACATTGAGGGGATACCGCGAGATGGCGAACCCGTTCGTCAAGGGCTGGCGTTACATCATGGCGCTCTTCGGCGCCAAGATCGACGAGTACGCCGACCCCAAGGTTCAGATCCAGCAGGCGATCGAGGACGCCCAACGGCAACACCAGGCACTGGTGCAGCAGGCCGCCGCGGTCATCGGTAACCAGCGGCAGCTGGAGATGAAGCTGTCCCGGCAGATGAGCGAGGTCGAGAAGCTGCAGGGCATGGCCCGCCAGGCGCTCGTGCTGGCCGACCGGGCACGGGCCGGCGGCGACGAGGCGGAGGCGCAGAAGTACGAGGCCACCGCGCAGACTCTGGCGACCCAGCTCGTCTCCGGCGAGCAGGCCATGGAGGACCTGAAGACCCTGCACGACCAGGCGCTGTCGGCCGCCGGGCAGGCCCGCAAGGCGGTGGAGAACAACGCGATGGTGCTGCAGCAGCGCATCGCCGAGCGCTCCCGCCTGCTCAGCCAGCTCGAACAGGCCAAGATGCAGGAGACCGTCGCCCGGTCGCTGGAGTCGATGTCCTCGCTGGCCGCCCCCGGCAACACCCCCTCGCTCGACGAGGTGCGCGACAAGATCGAGCAGCGGTACGCCAACGCGATGGGCCGCGCCGAACTGGCCGCGAACTCCGTCGAGGGCCGGATGCTCGAGGTGCAGAAGTCCAGCCTCGACCTCGCCGGCCAGTCCCGGCTGGACCAGATCCGCGCCAGCATGGCCGGCGACAAGCTGGGCGCGGCCCCGGCTCAGCCCGCCGTCGAGCAGGCCGCCGCACCGGCCGCCACCCAGGCCGCCGACCCGGCCAGCGTCGCCCGGCTCGACGAGATCCGGGCCAGCATGAACGCGAAGCGGGGGGACACCAGCGCCGCCGGCTGAGTGCCGAGCGGACCCGGAACATCTCGGATCGGGTGAGGGGACGATGGTGGACGAGCGGACCCGGTACTTCCGTCGGTTGCGGCGGCTGCGCAACTCGGCGCGACGGTGGAGCGTGATGGGCGGCGGGCTCGCGGCCGCCGCGGCGGTGCTCACTCCGTACGCCGGGATCGGCCTGGCGGACGCGGCCTGGGCGGCCGCCGCGGGCGCCTCGGTCGCGTTGGCCGGCTGGCGCTGGCGCGACCACAAGGCCCTCGCCGCCCTGCCCGCCCCGCCCCCGCCCGACCCCGCGCTCGCCGGGCAGCGGCTGGTGGCCGCCGTCGAACGCTTCCCCGCGGGCCGCACGGTCGTGCACGAGCTGCGCCGCCAGCGCACCCGGTACGCGTTGCGCGGCTCCGCGGTCGCCCAGGCGTGGGACCGCCTCGACCGGGCGGCCGGCACCCTCTCCGCCCTCGCGGGCCGGCTCACCGGCCCCGGCGAGGCGGCCGTCCTGGAGGCGGCGGTGGCCGAACGCTGGCTGCGCGACCTCGGGCAGCGCGTCGCCAGCGTGGAGCGCGCCATCCCGCTGAGCCCCGTGGACCAGCGGCCGGTGCTGGCCAGCTCGCACGACAGCCTGGCCGGGCAGTTCACCGAGGGGGTCACCGCCTATGAGCGGCTGGTCGCCGCCGCCGCCGGGTACGTGGCCGAGGACGGCCAGCCGGTCGTGGACGAGCGGCACCCGACCCTGACCAGGCTGATCGAGGCGACCGACCGCATGCGCGGCATCGCCGAAGGGCTGTCCGAGTTGCGCCGCCACCCCGCCGTCTAGGACGGGGGAGCGGGCTGGCAGCGCGGGCACCAGTAGGTGACCCGCTCGGCCTGCTCCGCCTTCTGGATCGCGGCGCCGCACCGTCGGCAGGGGTGGGCGCGCCGGCCGTACACGTGGGTGGTCTCGCCTCTGCGCAGTGAGCCGGTGGTCGTCTGGGTCCAACGTCCGCGGTTCGCGGCCAGCAGGCGCTGCGCCAGCCGTACCGTGCCGATCAGGTCGGGCACGGCGGACACCGGCGTCCACGGCCACAGGCCGCGCAGGAACAGCGTCTCCGACTTGTAGAGGTTGCCCACGCCCGCGAGGTTGCGCTGGTCCAGCAGCGCCTCCGCGATCGTGGTCTCCGGGGCGGCCGCGATCCGGCGCACCGCCTCGTCCGCGTCCCAGTCGTCGCCCAGCAGATCCGGGCCGAGGTGCGCGAGCCGGCGCGCCTCGTCCGCGGTCGGAAACAGTGCGACCTCGTGCAGGTGGTAACCGACCGCCACGGACCGCCCGGTGCGCAGCACCACCCGGATCTGGTGCGCCGGGGGGCCACTCCAGCGCCCGCCTGGCGGGAACACCCGCCAGGAGCCGTCCATGCGCAGGTGCGAGTGCAGCGTCCGGTGCTCGCCGTCGCGTTCCAGCCGCAGCAGCAGGTGCTTGCCCCGGCTGGCGGACGCGGCGACGCGCCAGCCGGTCAGGTCGGTGGCCGCCAGTTGTGGCACCCGCAGCTCCGAGCCGGTGAGCACGTCGCCGGCCAGCCCGCGTTCCAGTACGCGGGCCGTGTTCCAGACGGTGTCGCCCTCGGGCATCACCCCATCCTGCCCGGACTTGTCGCGTGTCGGCGGGTCAGCGTTCCGCGATGCGTACCACGTCTCCGGGACGCACGGACAACACGACCACGGCCCGGCCGCCGTTGACCGCGATCGCCACCTGGCCCGCGGAGTCCTCGAAGACGACCAGGTCGCCGGGCTGCACATCGGCGAACGTGGCACCCAACCGGGCGCGTACGCCGCAGACGGTCAGGTTCGGGGGCAGACCGGCCAGCATCGCGCCGCCGGCCGCGAGTTGCACGTTGCCGAACCGGTCGACCGTGACGACCTCCGCCTCCAGCCAGCCGTCGCCGATCGCGACCACGGGATCCGGCAGCCGCACGAGCGAGCCCGGGTCGACGGCGGGGCCCGCGTCGGCCAGCATCGCCCCGAGCGCGATCCGCGCCGCGGCCGGGGCGAAGATGTCCCGGCCGTGGAAGGTGCGGGAGATGTCGCCGAGGAACCAGTCCTCGTTCGCGAGTGCCGCCACCTCGCCGATGCCGCCGAGCGCCTCCGCCGCCGCCACCAGCAGGCCGTTGTCCGGGCCCACGAGTACGCCGTTCGCCGTGCCGATCGCGATGCCGCGCCGAGCGGTCCCCACGCCCGGATCGACCACGGCCACGTGCACCGACGCGGGCAGGTACGGCGCGGTCTGGGCCAGGACGGCGGCGCCGCGCGCCACGTCGGCGGGGGGCACGTGGTGGGTCACGTCGATGACGCGGACCTCCGGGGCGATCCGCGCGATCGAGCCGTGGCACGCGGCCACGAAGCCGTCGAACGTCCCGTAGTCCGTCGTGAGACTGATCCATCCATAGCCGCCCATGGCCCAACGTTAGTCGGGGGACACGGTGCGTGCGGAGCAGGGCCGCCCGGGCGCGTCGCCCGCGTTCGGCGAGACCCGGTTCGGCATTGGGCGATCCGCGTCTGGTGTCCGGCCACCTTGGTAGGCTGCTCCTCAGCGGGACACCAGTCCTTGGCGCGTTCGAGCGACCCGGTCCGAGTCGGTCCCGCACTCCAGCGGTCTCCTGATCGCGCGCCGCCCGGGATCGCGCGGCCCACTGTTCCCGGCGACACCGGCGACCCGTGATCACCTGATCGCGTAGGCAGCCAGGAATGCGGATGCCTCGGCGAGCTGCGCGAGCCCGCCGCGGGCGGTGGAGGTTCGTCATGTCATGGCACCGGAAAGACCCGCGTGACCCGAGCGAGGGCGGCCCGATCTGGAACGCCTTCTACAAGTTCATGGCCGGCCCGGCGACCGTCGACAACGCGATCGAGGGCGACACCCAGGAAGCGCGCGACGCGTGGCACCGGGATCTCGAAGCGCGCAAGAAGTGGAGCCGCGAACAGCGGGAGCGCAAGCGCGCAGCGCACGGGGTGTGACCCACGGTTGATGGCCCTCGCGGTTCGTGCTCAGGCGCGCAGGCGCAGCCCTCGTGGGGTCGGCCGGAAACCCGCCGCGGTGAGGGCGTCGCGCAGCGGTGACGCGTGCACGGATTCTCCGTCGGCGCGCTCGACGCTGAGCACTCCGAGCGCCCCGGAGCGCACGGCCGCCCCCAGCCCCTGACCGGCCGCCAGCAGCGCCTCCGGGTCGTCGGCGAAGGACAGCAGGGTACGGCCGCCCCGCTCGACGTACAGCACCAGCTCGCCGCCGACGAGGACGACCAGGGCACCCGCCTTGCGGCCCGCGCGGTGGCCGGTGGCGGCCGCCGGTGTGCCGTCCCCGCTGTCGACCACCCGGCCGGGCCACGGCAGCGCGGCACCGTACGGGTTGGCGGGGTCGGTCGCGGCAAGCACCACCGCGGCGGCCCCGGTGCGTCGCGCCGGCTCGGCGGGCTCGGCGAGGGCGCGCAGCCGATCCACCGCCCCGGGCACCGCGAACTGCGCCGCGCCCAGCCCTTCGACGAAGTAGCCACGGCGGGCCGCGCCGCGCTCCTCCAGGGCGCTCAGCACCGGGTACACGGCGGCGAACCCGCCCGTGACCCCTTCGGCGGCGGCCGCGCCGCGCGTCACCACGCCGTGCCGCTCCAGCAGCAGATCCGCGACGGCCGTGGCGCGCCGGGTCGGGTCGAGGTCGCGCTCCGGCAGGCGCGACCAGCGGCCGGCCATGGCGGGCGGGCCACCGCGGCTGGGCAGGTGTGGCCGCCCCGGGCGGCGGTACCGGCCCCGGGCGGGCGCCGCGCGGGCCCGGTGGGCGCCGCTGCCGCCGAGCAGCGCACGCAGCGGTGCGAACGTGTCGTTGGTCAGGTGCCCGGCCCAGACGAGATCCCACACGAGCGCCGCGAGTTGCTGGTCGTCGTCGGCGCCGACCCGGTCGCTGAGCGCGCCGAAGAACAGCGCCTGACCACCCTCCAGGGCGTCCAGGATCGCCCGGTGCGGTGGGGACAGGGCCAGCTCGTCATCCGGGGGCGGCAGCAGCAGCGGGGCGGAGTCCGCGTAGGCGAGGGTGACCCAGCCGTCCCCGCCGGGGATCGACCCGTTGCCGGCCCACAGCACCTCGCCGCCGCCGGACAGTTCGTCCAGGAACGCCGGTGAGTAGTCCGCCACCCGGGCGGGCAGCACCAGCCGCTCCCACGCCGAGGCCGGCACGGCGACGCCCTGCAGTTGCTCCACCGCGGCGGCGACCCCGTCGACCCCCCGGGCGTTGCCGCCGATCTGGTGCCAGCGGGGCAGAAACCCCGCCAGGACCTGCGGTGGCACCGGCTCGATCTCGCGTCGCAGGGCGGCCAGCGAACGCCGCCGCAGCAGGCGCAGCACCTCGGCGTCGCACCACTCGGTGCCCGCCCCGCCGGGGGAGAATTCGCCCGACACCACCCGGCCGGTGGCGCTGAGCCGCTTGAGCGCCTGCTCCACGACGAAGGTCCCGAGGCCGAAGCGGGCGGCGCAGGTGGCGGCCGCGAACGGGCCGTGGGTGCGGGCGAAGCGGGCGACGAGATCGCCCAGCGGGTCGGCGACCGGTTCCAGGTACGCCTCGGCGATACCCACGGGCAGGGCCGTGCCCAACGCGTCGCGGTAGCGGCCCGCGTCGTCGACGCCGATCCAGCGGTCCTCGCCCGCGACCCGGATCCGGATGGCGCGGCGGGCACCCTCCAGGGTGGACAGCCACCGCGGGTCCACTCCGCGGGCGGCCAGCTCCGCCTCGGACAGGTCGCCGAGCAGGCGGAGCAGTTCCGCGGTGTCCTCGGCGTCGCGGGCGCGGCGCCGGTCGGTCAGCCACTGCAACTGCGCCTCGCTCTCGGCCACCACGGCCGGGTCGAGCAGTTCGCGCAGGTCGACGCGGCCCAGTAGTTCGCCGAGCAGCGTGGAGTCGAGCGCCAGGGCGGCGGCGCGGCGCTCGGCCAGCGGGGCGTCGCCCTCGTACAGGAAGGCACCCACGTAGCCGAACAGCAGCGAGCGGGCGAACGGGGACGGCCGGGGTGTCTCCACCTCGACGAGGCGGACCTTACGGCCCGCGACCTCCCGCATCAGGGCGACCAGGCCGGGTACGTCGAAGACGTCCTGGAGGCATTCGCGGGCGGCCTCCAGCGTCACCGGGAAGTCCGCGAACTCGCGGGCCACGTCGAGCAGCTGCGCGGAACGCTGCCGCTGCTGCCACAGCGGTTGGCGGCGGCGCGGGTCGCGGCGCGGCAGCAGCAGGGACCGGGCGGCGCACTCGCGGAACCGGGACGCGAACAGCGCCGAGCTGCCCACCGACTCCTCGACGAGCTGGGCGATCTCCTCCGGGTCGAAGGCCACCAGCTCGGCGCCGGGCGGCTGGTCGGCGGTGTCGGGCAGGCGCACGACGATCCCGTCGTCGGACGGCATGACCTGACCGTCCACGCCGTACCGTTCGCTGAGGCGGTGGGCGATGGCCAGCGCCCAGGGGGCGTTGACGCGGGCGCCGAGCACGCAGTGCACGGTCATCCGCCAGTCGCCCAGCTCGTCGCGGAACCGCTCCACCACGACCGTGCGGTCGTCCGGCAGGTGCCGGGTGGCCTCGCGTTGCTCCCGCACGTACGCCAGCAGGTTGCCGGCCGCCCACTCGTCCAGCCCGGCGGCGCGCAGCGAGCCGGTGGCCGCCTCGTCGCCGCCCCGGGCCAGTGCCCGCAGCCGGGCGCCGATCGCCCGGCCCAGCTCGACCGGGCGCCCGAGCGTGTCGCCCTTCCAGAACGGCATCCGGGCCGGCGCGCCGGGGGCGGGGGAGACCAGCACCCGGTCCGGGGTGATGTCCTCGATGCGCCACGACGTCGAGCCGAGCAGGAAGACGTCGCCCACGCGCGACTCGTAGACCATCTCCTCGTCGAGTTCGCCCACGCGGGAGGCACGCTCGGCGCCGGCCAGGAACACGCCGAACATGCCCCGGTCGGGGATGGTGCCGCCGCTGGTCACCGCCAGACGCTGGGCGCCGGGACGGCCGGTCAGCTGGTCCGTGCCGCGATCCCAGACCAGCCGGGGGCGCAGCTCCGCGAAGGCCGTCGACGGATACCGCCCCGACAGCATGTCGAGGACCGCGTGCAGGGCCGAGTCGGGCAGCTCCGCGAACGGCGCGGCCCGGCGCACCAGCGCGGCCAGCTCGCCCACGGCCCAGGTGTCGAGGGCGACCATCGCGACGATCTGCTGCGCCAGCACGTCCAGCGGGTTACGCGGGTAGCGCAGCTCCTCGATCGCGCCAGCGCCCATCCGCTCCGCCACCACGGCGCAGGACAGCAGGTCCCCGCGATGCTTCGGGAACACCACCCCGCGCGACACCGCGCCGACCTGGTGGCCCGCCCGGCCGATGCGCTGGAGCCCGGCCGAGACCGACGGCGGCGCCTCGATCTGCACGACCAGGTCGACCGCGCCCATGTCGATGCCCAGCTCCAGGCTGGAGGTGGCCACGACGGCGGGCAGCCGGCCGGACTTGAGGGCCTCCTCGATCTGCTTACGCTCCTCGCGGGAGACGCTGCCGTGGTGAGCGCGGGCCACTACGGGCGGTGCGCCTCCGGCCTCCCCGGCCTGCGCCATGACCTGCGCGGGCATGCGCGGTGGCGGGGCGCCCGGGGGCGCGGGCAGGCTCGCCGCGGCGGCGGCGGCCGCCGGGTCGGCCCGCTCGTACGCCAGCTCGTTGATCCGCGCGCACAGCCGCTCGGCGCCCCGGCGCGAGTTGGTGAACACGATCGTCGACCGGTGCGCCTCGATGAGGTCGAGGACGCGTTCCTCCACCGCGGGCCAGATGGACGGGGTGTGCCGATGTCCGCCGGGCAGATCCGCGTCCTGCTCGGGCAGCTCGTCGAGCCGGGTCATGTCCTCCACCGGCACCTCGACCCCGACCTCGATCGTCTTGGTGCTGCGCGGCTGGACGATCTGCACCTCGCGCGCCCCGCCGAGGAACCGGGCCGTCTCCTCGATCGGCCGGACCGTGGCGGACAGGCCGACCCGCTGTGCGGGCCGGGGCAGCAGCGCGTCGAGCCGCTCCAGGGACAGCGCCAGGTGGGCGCCGCGCTTGGTGGCCGCGACCGCGTGCACCTCGTCGATGATCACCGTTTCCACCCCGCGCAGCGAGTCGCGGGCGGCCGAGGTGAGCAGGAGGAACAGCGACTCCGGAGTGGTGATCAGGATGTCCGGCGGGGTACGCGCGAACAGCCGCCGCTCGTCGGCGGGAGTGTCGCCCGTACGCATCCCGACCGTGATCTCCGGGGGTGGCAGGCCGAGGCGCCCCGCGGCCTGTCGGATACCCGTCAGGGGGGCCCGCAGATTGCGCTCCACGTCCACGGCGAGGGCCTTGAGGGGGCTGACGTAGAGCACCCGGCAGCGGTGCCGGGGATCGGCGGGCACCGGCTCGCGGGCCAGCTGGTCGAGCGACCAGAGGAACGCGGCCAGCGTCTTGCCGGAGCCGGTCGGGGCCACGACCAGCGCATTGTGCCCCGCGCCGATCGCCCGCCACGCGCCCACCTGGGCGGCCGTGGGCGCGGCGAAGGCGGCCCGGAACCACTCGCGTGTGGCCGGCCCGAACACCTCCAACTCGTCCCGCACGCCTTCATCCTGCCCCGGAGGTACGACAGGAATCCGGGGGCAGGGCGAATGTCTCCGCCCGTGCTCCGTGCGGCGGCCGGGTGATCGACGTTCCGCGCGGAGTTACCCACACCTATCCTGAGGTCGACGGGACGGTGGGGGCTCATGGCGGTCAGGCGTACGCTCGTGGCCGGTCGGTATCGTCTTCTCGATCCGGTCGGATCCGGTGGTATGGGGCGCGTGTGGTTGGCCCGCGACGAGATGCTCGACCGCGACGTGGCAGTCAAGGAGTTCGTTCCCCCGGCCTGGATGAGCGACGAGGAGAAGGGCCGCCTGCGCACCCGTACGTTGCGTGAGGCCCGCAGCGCCGCCCGCCTCAACCATCCGCACGTGGTCCGGATCTACGACGTGGTGCACGCCGACGGTCTGCCGTGGATCGTCATGGAGTACATCGAGTCGCGGTCCCTGTTCCAGGTGGTTCGCGAGGACGGCCCGTTCTCCCCGGGGGCCGCCGCCCGCATCGGGCTGGCCGTGCTGGACGCGCTCACCGCGGCGCACCGCGCCGGGGTGCTGCACCGCGACGTCAAGCCGCACAACGTGCTGATCGGCCACGACGGGCGCGTGGTGCTGACGGACTTCGGCTTGGCCACGTTCGTCGACGAGGGTTCGGTGACCGGCCCGGGCATGATCGTCGGCTCCCCGCACTACGTCTCGCCGGAACGGGCCCGCGACGGCGCGTCCACCGTGGAGTCCGACCTGTGGTCGCTGGGCGCCACGCTGTACGCGGCCGTCGAGGCCCGCTCGCCGTACGCGCGGGAGAGCGTGATGGCGACCCTGCTGGCCCTGGCCTCGGCGGAACCGGACCCGCCGGTGCTGGCCGGTCCGCTGGCCCCGGTGCTGCTCGGGCTGCTGCGCCGGGAACCGGCCGACCGGCTCACCGCGGCCGAGGTGGCCGAGCGGTTGGCCGAGATCGTCGCCGTGGCGGAGGGACGAGGGCCGGCCCCGGCGCGGCGGCGCGCCATGCTGGGCCTGACGGTGCCCGCGCCGCGCCGTCCCGGCCGGGTCGCCGATCCGGCAACGGCCGACGACGGAGCCGTCCGGCGCTGGATCGCGGGCCGGGGCCGGACCGCCACGGTGTTCCCGGCCAGCGCGGGGTCGCCTCCCAACGCGGCGCCGGGTACGAAGGCGGTGGCCACTCCGGGCGCGGGTACCTCTCCCGGCGCGGCGCCGGGGACCCACGCGGCGTCCCCCGCCGGCGCCAACTCCGCCGGTGCCGAGCGGGGACAGGCCGTGCGGCTGACGGATCCGGCGGAGCGCAATGCCTCGCCCGCCTCGGCCGTGCCGCCGCGGCAGCGACCGGGCAATCACCCGCCCCGGGCGGCCGGACGTCTGCGGTCGGCGGTGCCACCGGCGACCACCGGGCCGGCGGCATGGGAGCGGCCGCCACCGGCGACCGGCGCGGCCGACGCGCGCCTGCGGGTTCACCCGGACGCGGATCCGTCCGCCCCGTCGCACCGAACCGCGTCGCCGGCGGCCTCGGCCACCATGCGCATCGAGCGGGAAGGGAAGCGGCCGCGTCGGCGACCAGACCACCCACAGACCCGATCGACCCTGCCGGGTTCGCCGTCTCGCACGGTTCCCTCGTCTCTGTCGGGCCAATCAGGTTCGCCGGGTCCGTCGTCCATGCCGGGTTCAGGGTCATTGCCCGCGAGCCCGGGATCCCTGCCCGCCCCAGCACGGCGGCGACCACCGCGAAGGCCCCCGCACAGCGGTGGCCAAGCCCGGCGATCGGTGCGATCCCGGCTCGTCGCCGCCGGAATGGTGGCGCTCGCCGTGCTGGGCGCCGCCAGCGACCCCGCCCGGCCCGCCCAGCGCGGCGACCACGTCCCCGAGGTGCTGCCGGTGGTGAGCGCCGAACGGATGCCTGGTTCCCTCCGGCTACCAGGGCAGGACCAGCAGTCCGGGCCCTCGGCTGGGCAGGGCGGCGCCGACGGGTTCAGCCCGACGATCTGCGGTAACCCGCCCAGCACCGACCTGCCGCGCACCCCGCAGCGGGGCGCCGGTCGCGGGGCGGACGGCTGGACGCTGATCCCCGGCTGGTCCTACTTCACCGACGCCCCGGGATTCCGCCTCGCGGTCCCGGACGGCTGGACGTACGAGCGGATCGGATCCACGGTCTGCTTCCGCGACCCCGAAAGCGACCGATACCTGGGCGTCGACCCGGACCGTGATCCGGCAGCCGACCCGGTGCAGGCTCTCCGCACCGAGGCCGACCGGCTGAGGGGCACCGGCCGGCTGCCCGGCTACGAGCAGCTCGGCATCGAGCCGGTGCCGTTGCTGACGCGCGCGGCCGACTGGGAGTTCCGGTACGACGGCCCGCCCGGCGCACCGGTGCACCTGATGGCCCGGTGGCTGGACCTGGGTGGCCGGGCGTACACGCTGAGCTGGGCCAGCCCGGAGCCGGGCTGGGTGGACGGCTGGGACACGTACGCGACGATCCGCGGCACCTTCTCCCTCCACGAACCGCCGGGCGGCCCGGCCGGCCGCTGAGACCGGACGGCGGCGCTATGTATCAACCGGTATGAGCGCGCCGGACATCCATTCTGGAATGCTCGGCGTGCCGCCGCCGTACCCCCGGCGTCGGTCTCCCGACCCCCGCGGAGGACCCCGTGAGAGCATTCCCGCTCGTCGGCGCGGCGACGCTGGTGGCCGCCCTCGTGGCGGTGCCGGCCCAGGCCGCCGTCGCCGTCGCCGCGCCCGACATCGCCGTCGCCAACGTCAAGGCGCACCTCAACGAACTTCAGTCGATCGCCACCGCCAACGGCGGCAACCGGGCGCACGGCCGTCCGGGCTACCTCGCCTCCGTCACCTACGTCAAGAACCTGCTCGACGCCGCGGGCTTCACGACCCAGCAGCAGTCGTTCACGTACGGCGGGGCCACCGGCTACAACCTCATCGCGGACTGGCCCGGCGGGGACACCGCGGACACCTTGATGATCGGCTCCCATCTGGACAGCGTCAGCGCGGGTCCGGGCATCAACGACAACGGCTCCGGTTCGGCCGCGAACCTGGAGGTCGCTCTCACCGTGGCCCGCAGCGGCTTCCGCCCGGCCCGGCACCTGCGGTTCGGCTGGTGGGGTGCGGAGGAGCTGGGGCTGCGCGGTTCGACCGCGTACGTGAACTCCCTCAGCTCGGCGCAGAAGGCCGCGATCACCGGTTACCTCAACTTCGACATGGTCGCGTCACCGAACCCGGGATACTTCCTGTACGACGGCGACGACTCGGACAACACCGGTTCCGGTCCCGGCCCGGCCGGCTCGGCGCAGATCGAGCAGACCCTCGCCGCGTACTTCAGCTCGATCGGCGTGCCGACCCGGGGCACGGACTTCGACGGGCGCAGCGACTACGGGCCGTTCATCGCCAACGGCATCCCCGCCGGCGGGATCTTCACCGGCGCGGAGGGCCGCAAGACCGCGGCCCAGGTCGAGCTGTGGGGCGGTACGACCGGAGCGTTCGATCCGTGTTACCACCGCGCCTGCGACACCATCTCCAACATCAACGACACCGCGCTGGACCGTAACGCCGACGCGATCGCGTCGACGGTGTGGGCGCTCGCCGAGGACGGCGGTACCCCGCCGGGCGGCAGTCAGGTGTGGTCGGACACGTTCGAGACCGCGACCGGCTGGACCACCAACGCGGCGGGGACCGACACCGCGACCACGGGCCGCTGGGAGCGCGGCGACCCGGCCGCGACCACCTCCGGCGTGACCACCCAGCTCGGTACGGCCAAGAGCGGCACCTTCGACCTCGTCACCGGGGCGGCCGCCGGGTCCAGCGCCGGCGCCAACGACGTCGACGGGGGCACCACCACGGCACGTTCGCCCGCGATCACGCTGCCGTCGGGCACCCTGACGCTGTCCTTCGCCTGGTACCTGGCGCATCTGGACAACGCCAGCAGCGCGGACTACCTGCGGGTCGGCGTGGTCACCGGCACGGGCACCACGACGCTCTTCAGTCAGCCCGGCGCCGCCACCGACCGCGCGGCGGCGTGGCAGACCGCCACGGTGAACCTGTCCGCGTACGCCGGGCAGACCGTCCGGCTGCAGGTGGAGGCCGCGGACGCGGGAACCGCCAGCCTGGTGGAGGCGGCCGTGGACGACTTCTTGATCACCCAGAGCTGAGCATCCTTCCGGTGGGGGTGTGGCCGCGGCCGCACCCCCACCGGTCGTTCGGGGACGGATCAGTGTTCCGCCAGCTTCGCGCGCAGCCGCGTCGCCGCCGCCGGCCACTCGTCGGCGGTCATCGCGAACAGCACCGAGTCGCGCCACGTGCCGTCCGGGCGTAGCCGGTGCCGGCGCACCACCCCGTCCCGGCTGGCGCCGAGCCGGGCGATCGCCCGCTGCGAGCGCTCGTTGCGCACGTCGGTGTACCAGAACACCCGCTCCGCGCCGAGCACGTCGAACGCGCGCTCCAGCAGCAGCAGCTTCGCCTCGGTGTTCACCCCCGTGCGCCACCACCGCTTGCCGAGGATGGTGTGGCCGATGCCCACGGCGCCCCGCTCGGGGTCGATGTCGTGGTAGCTGGTCATGCCCATCACCTCCCCGGTCTCGGGGTGGATCTGGGCCCAGGTCACCCGCTCGCCCAGCCACTGCTGCTGGGCGGCGGCCGCCACGTGCGAGGCCATTTCCGCGTGGCCACGCGGTCGCACGCTCGGCAGGAACTGCCACACCTCGTCGTCGCCCAGGGCCGCCAGCAGACCGTCCACATGCGCCGGGCGCAGCGGCTCCAGGACCACGTGGGTGCCGCGCAGGGGCGCCGCGGTGTGCCAGGGTGAACGGTCGGCGGTGAGGTAGTCCGGCGGCGCCGCGCCCACCCCGGCGTCCGGCTGCGGCGCGTCGGTGACCCGGCGCAGCGGCAGGACCCCGGCCCAGTGCGGCAGATCCAGATCCGCCGGATCGTCCATCACCCCGCCGGCGCGGACCCGGACCGAGACCTCCTCCAGGGGCAGGGCCATGACGGCCGTCTGCGCCAGCTCGCGCCGGCTCGCCGGACGGCTGTCCGCCGCGCGGCCGGGCCGGATCTTGTCGACCAGCGCGGCCATCGCCGCCGCCCCTTCCGCCGGATCGTCGACCAGCCGGGCCGTACCGATCACCACGACCGAGCGGTAGTTCGCGCTGTGGTGGAACTGCGAGCGGGCGAGGACCAGGCCGTCCAGCAGGGTCGCGGACAGGCACACCGGCACCCCGCCGTCGCGGGCCGCCAGCCCCAGCCGGCCGCCGGTGGAGCCGTGCAGGTAGACGGTGTCACCCACGCGGACGTGCAGGGTGGGCAGCACGCGGGGCTCGCCGTCGACGACGAACGCGACCGCACAGTCGTACGCCTCGTCCAGGATGGCGTGCGCGGCGGAGCGCTCGTAGCGCATGCGGTCGCGGTAGCGGGTCGGGGTGGTGCGGGGGGTGGGCGCGTAGACGCCGGTCATCGTGCCTCCCTCAGGCTTGCCAGACCGTTTGTACTATTACATAATGTCTTCTGTGTCAGAACAGTATCAGGTCACGGGTTCCAACGCTGCCTCGATTTCCGCCAGCATCGAGGCGGGGGTGCGCACGGGGGATCTGGTCTGGGGTCAGGCGCTGCCCGCGGTCCGGCTGCTCGCCGACGCACTGCATGTCAGTCCCGGCACCGTCGCGAAGGCGTACCAGGACCTGCGCCAGCGTGGCGTCGTCGAGACCGCCGGCCGGCGCGGCACCCGCGTACGGGCCCGGCCCGCCGTGGCCACCCCGCGCTCGGCGCTGCGCCTGCCCGTCCCCGAAGGGATGCTCGATCTCTCGGCCGGTGAGCCCGACCTGCGCCTGCTGCCACGGTTGGGCCCGCCGCTGCACGAGGTGGCGCGAGACACCGGCGAGCCGCTCGGCTACGCCGCCGCCGGCGCGGTGCCCGAGCTGGTCGAGGAGGCCCGGGCGCGGCTGGCCGCGGACGGCCTGCCCGCCGCCGACGCCGCGATCACGGTCACCTCGGGGACGCTCGACGCGATCGAGCGGCTGCTCACCACCCATCTGCGCCCCGGCGACCCCGTAGCCGTCGAGGACCCGGGCTGGGCCAACCTGCTCGACCTCGTCGCCGCGCTCGGCCTCACCGCGATACCCGTGGCCGTCGACGACGAGGGCCCGCAGCCCACCGCGCTGGCGGCCGCACTGGCCGCGGGCGCCCGCGCGGTCGTCGTCACGGCCCGGGCGCAGAATCCGACCGGCGCCTCGGTAACCGCCGCCCGGGCCGCCGAGCTGAAACCGATCCTCGCGGGCCACCCCGAGGTGCTGCTCATCGAGGACGATCACGCCGCCGAGCTGGCCGGTGTGCCCCTGCACAGCCTCAGCGGCGCCACCGCGGCCTGGGCGTTCACCCGCTCGGCCTCCAAGCCCTACGGTCCGGATCTGCGCATCGCGGTTCTCGCCGGTGACGAGGCCACGATCGCCCGGGTCGCCGGGCGCATGCGCATCGGCACCGGCTGGGTCTCCACCCTGCTGCAACGCCTGCTCCTGCTGCTGTGGCGCGACGCCGCCGTGACCGCGGCCGTCGCCGCCGCGGCCGACAGCTACGACCGCCGCCGCCTCGGCCTGCGCCACGCCCTGTCCGCGCGGGGCCTGCCGGTCCACGGCACCACGGGCCTCAACCTCTGGGTACGGGTGCCCGACGAGACCCGCACCGTCGGGGCGTTACGCGACGCCGGGTACGCCGCCGCGCCGGGATCACTGTTCCGTCTGAGCACCCCGCCCGGCATCCGCCTGACCGTGAGCCCGCTGGACATGCACGAGCTGGACCGGCTCGCCGAGGCGGTGGCCGCGGCGGCTCACCCCGTGGGCGCCGGACCCCCGTCCCGGTGACGCCGAGTCGCGCCGGGCGCCCGGGACCGGTAGAACGATGGAATGGTGAGGAGCGAGCCGCCGGTCGGCGCCCAGGAGTTCATCCCGCCGGGAGCACGGACGCTCGACGAACTCAAGGCCGCCGCTGCCGGCTGCCGCGGCTGTGAGCTGTATCAGCACGCCACCCAGACGGTCTTCGGCCGTGGTGCCGCGCACGCCGGGGTCGTCTTCGTCGGCGAGCAGCCGGGCGACGTCGAGGATCAGCAGGGTCTGCCGTTCGTCGGCCCGGCGGGTCGCCTGCTGCGCGAAGCGGTGGACGACGCGGGCATCGATCCGGCCGACGTCTACATCACCAACGCGGTCAAGCACTTCCGGTTCGAGCTACGCGGCAAGCGGCGCATCCACCAGAATCCCGGCCCCGCGCACATCACCGCCTGCCGGCCCTGGCTGGTTTCCGAGTTCGCCCTGCTCAAGCCCGAGATCGTGGTCATCCTCGGGGCCACGGCGGCCAAGGCCCTGCTCGGACCGGACTTCCGGGTCACCCGCTCCCGTGGCCAGCTCATGCCGTGGCCGGCCTCGGCCCGCCACCCGGAGGACTTCCCGGTGGCGCAGACCCAGGCACTCGCCACGATTCACCCCTCGGCCGTGCTCCGCGCCGACGATCGCGACACCGCGTACCGCGGCCTGGTGGATGATCTCCGGGTTGCGGCGGGGGCGGTCGGCTCCCGGCCCACCCGCCGCTGACCGGCGGGAACGCGGCCGGTGGATCCGTCGCGGGCGGTGGACGTTTGTCGCCGACGCGGCCGCGTTGCGGGCGCGGAGCCCGACGCTAGGCTGGTCGGGTGCGGTTGACGGACTTCTGGGCGCGGCTCGAGCAGACATTCGGCGTGAGCTACGCCAGGAGCCTGGCGGCCGATCACGCCTTCGCCGATCTCGGCGGCCGGACCATCGACCAGGCCATCGCGCAAGGGGTGGACACGGCCACGGTGTGGCGCGCGGTGGTGGCCGCGTACCCCGATCGCGTTCCGGTACGCCTGCACTGAGTACGGGCCGGGTCGCCCGGTCGGTGGCACTCGGATCGGCAGGCCATGGTTCGGATCGGCTTGCGGGGGAAGGTCTGGAGGTATGGCGGAAGACGATTCCCGCGCGGCGGACCAGATCGGTCGGGCGGCGGGGCTACGTGACGCGGTGGCCAGACTCGCCGGTGACCTTGCCGAAACCGAGGAACAGGTCGCGGCGGTCCGGCGGCAGATGGCTGCCGATCACCCGGAACGTGCCGAAGCGCATCTCGCGGCCGCGGTCGAGGCCGAGGAGTTCGCCGCCCGTGAACGCTGCGAACAGGCCCGCCGACGCCAGGAAGGGTAGCGGTGGTGTCCACGGGGGACATCGGGTGGCCGTCGCCTCGGGTCTTGAGATGTGGACCGTTCCGGCTGGATCAGGACGGTTACGCCGTGAGGTGGAACAGGTCCGCGACCCGGCAGATGGTGAGGGCCCGGCGGACCATGTCGCCGGCCGGGCGGATCTCGAGGCACGTGCCGAGTTGTTCGGCGGCGTGGTGGCAGCGGAGCGGCGCCCGGACCCCGGCGGCGTCCAGGAAGGTCACGCCGCCCATGTCCAGCACCAGGCGGCGGGCCGGGTGCGTTCTTCCGGGCGAGCGATTGATCAGGATCCGGGGCGCTGACCGTTCGCCGGGTCAGCGTTCGGGGTCTGCCGGGTCGCGGTGCGGCGATCGGCGCTGCCGTTCGCGGCGGCGCTGGGTGCGGTGGCGGACCTGGTCGGTGTCTTCGGTGACCGTGGTGATCCGGTCGGCCAGCACGGCATGCTCGGGCCGCAGGTACGTGCGGGTGTCGGCGAGCAGCGGCAGCAGGGCCGCCGGGTCGCTGCCGCCGAGGGCGTGGTGCAGCCGGTCCAGGCTGGCCTGGGCGTCGGGGCCGAGGTCGGTGAGAGCGGTGATCTGGCCGGCGAGTTGCCGCAGGTCGGCGCCGTTGTCGCGGGCCCAGCCGGTGACCGCGCGGGTCCCGGCGCGGCGATCGCGTTCGGCGGTCACGCGCTCGTCGCCGGTGGCGGTGACATCGTCGAGATCGCTTCGGCGGATGCGCAGGTAGCGGCGTTCGGCGGCCTGGCGGCTGGCGACCCCCATGGCGGGAGCCAGGACAGCCCAGCTGGTCCCGGCGGCGCGGGCGGCGGCGATGAGCCGCGGTTCGCAGGCGTCCAGGTGTTCACGGAGGCGGCGCAGCGCGGTCAGCGCGGTCAACGCTGCCTCGCCGGCAGCCGGGCCGGGTCCGCTGACCGGCGCCGCCGCGGCCGGCGTGTCGCCCGTGGCGGCCAGGACCTGCGCGAACGCGGCCCGCGCGTCGTGGTCGTCGAGGATTCCCATCAGCCGCCCGTCCCAGTCGTCTAATTGTTGACATGATCGCTGTCGCCACCTTGGGTGACAATCCACTTGTCGTCGTTCAGATGACATGGTACAACGGTGTCAGAGCGCATTGGCACCCCAAAGCAGAGCAGATTTCGGAGGTGGAACCGATGTTGGTG
This sequence comes from Krasilnikovia cinnamomea, assembly GCF_004217545.1. Taxonomy (NCBI): domain Bacteria; kingdom Bacillati; phylum Actinomycetota; class Actinomycetes; order Micromonosporales; family Micromonosporaceae; genus Krasilnikovia; species Krasilnikovia cinnamomea. Next base: position 1,578,718 of record NZ_SHKY01000001.1, on the reverse strand, counting down.
CGCACTGACCCGTTCCGGGAACTCGACCGGTGGACCCGGCAGATGCTCGGTGACTCCCAGCCCGGCACCTGGTCGCGGCCGGTCGCGATGCCGCTGGACGCGTACCGCACCGGCGACGAGTTCATCGTGGCGTTCGACCTGCCCGGCGTGACACCGGACAGCATCGATATCGACATCGAGCGCAACGTGCTGACGGTCAAGGCCGAGCGGCGGCCGCTGGATCTGGGCGACGACGCGCAACTACAGGCCTCGGAACGGCCGCTGGGCGTGTTCTCCCGCCAGCTGATCCTGTCCGACGTGCTCGACAGCGAGCGCATCCAGGCCGGCTACGACAACGGTGTACTGGTGCTGCGTATCCCGGTGCTGGAGAAGGCGAAGCCCCGCAAGGTCAACGTCGCGGTCAACAACAGCGAGCCGACCGCGATCAACGCCTGACCGGGCGTTGCCGTCGGCCCCGGAAGATTTCCGCCTGCCCCGGTTGCGGGGCAGTGGACCACGGGGGAGCCTGCCGTGAACCGCACCGTCGACACCGCTCAGGCGCGGTCCGGCGCGGACGTCCGGGACGCGTTCATCGACCTGGTCTCTCAGGACGATGAGTGGGTCAGCGCCGAGTTCGACGCGCTGGTCGCCGCGTCCTGGCACACCCCGCCGGAGCCTCCGCCGCCAGCACCGCCGGCCCGGCCCCCACCGGGCCGGAATCCCCGGCCTTTGCCCAGCACGGGTAGCGGCCGACCGGGTCAGCATCGCGCACCGCGGGCCCGGCGGTGGCCGCGGGAACGCGCCCCGCCGGGGCTACCGGCCGACACTGCCGCATGCGGCACGCACGACTCGCGGGAAGGGAGGTGACCGCACGCGTACGAAGGCGACCATGAGCAGTGGGAACCCCGGCGGTGCGCCGGGGTTCCCTGGTGTCTGCCGGCGGGTGGGCTGGCCTGGGCGCGTCGCGCGGCGACGAGGACGCTCGACACCCACTCGGCAGATTTCGTACGCCTGTTCTGGCGTGTCGCTCGATCGTCGTACACGTGTTCGGCTATTGTCCACAGGCGGCGCGGTCATCCACAGGTCACGGCCGACCGGCTGTGTTTCTGTCAGACCCACCGCCTACCGTGACGCGCGTGGTGAATAGAAGCTCATCGGCGAAGGCTGGGAAGTCGACTACAGGGGTGGCGGACATGGTGGCAGGACCCGACCGGGAGAAGGCTCTCGATCTGGCGCTGGCGCAGATCGACAAGCAGTTCGGCAAGGGTTCCGTGATGCGGCTGGGGGAGCGGCCGGTCGTGCAGACGGCCATCATCCCGACCGGCTCCATCGCGTTGGACGTGGCGCTCGGCGTCGGCGGGCTGCCGCGCGGCCGCGTCATCGAGATCTACGGCCCGGAGTCCAGCGGTAAGACGACGGTGGCCCTGCACGCGGTCGCCAGTGCCCAGCGAGCCGGTGGCATCGCGGCGTTCATCGACGCCGAGCACGCCCTCGACCCGGAGTACGCGCGGGCCCTCGGCGTCGACACCGACGCCCTCCTGGTGTCCCAGCCGGACACCGGTGAGCAGGCGCTGGAGATCGCCGACATGCTGATCCGCTCCGGTGCCCTCGACATCATCGTCATCGACTCGGTGGCCGCCCTCGTGCCGCGCGCCGAGATCGAGGGCGAGATGGGCGACAGCCACGTCGGCCTCCAAGCCCGCCTGATGAGCCAGGCGCTGCGGAAGATCACCGGCGTGCTCAACAACTCCGGCACCACCGCCATCTTCATCAACCAGCTCCGCGAGAAGATCGGCGTCATGTTCGGCTCCCCCGAGACGACGACCGGTGGCCGGGCCCTGAAGTTCTACGCCTCGGTGCGCCTCGACGTGCGCCGCATCGAAAGCCTCAAGGACGGCACGGACGTCGTCGGTAACCGGACCCGCGTCAAGGTCGTCAAGAACAAGGTCGCCGCGCCGTTCAAGCAGGCCGAGTTCGACATCATGTACGGCAAGGGCATCTCCCGTGAGGGGTCGCTCATCGACGTCGGCGTCGAGCAGAGCATCATCCGCAAGTCCGGCGCCTGGTACACGTACGAGGGTGACCAACTGGGCCAGGGCAAGGAGAAGGCCCGGGAGTTTCTCCGGGAGAATCCCGACGTGGCGGCCGAGATCGAGAAGAAGATCCTGGAGAAGCTCGGTGTGGGCCAGGCGGGCAGCGACGCCGCCGGCGGTCCCGAGCTGCCCCCGGTCGACTTCTGACGTGCGACGTTCCTCGAAGTCGTCCGGCCACCGGGCTGACCGGGGCGACCGGGCTGACGGGGGTGCGCGGGGCCTGCTCCGGCGGGGCGTTGATACCCGATGACCGCACGACGCGGTGCGCGGTCGGGCCGAGGATGGGACGCCATCCCACCACGGCCCGACCGCCAGCCACTCGCTCCCCCCGAGCCGAGGTCCCCCGCCCGGGCGGTCCCTCCGGCCGGGCCGCCGCGCGACGAGTCCGAAGTGGCCCGCGAAATCTGCCTCAGGCAGTTGGCCGTCCGTCCCCGCACGCGGGCGGAGCTGGCGCAGGCGCTGACCCGCCGACAGATCCCGGCCGAGGTGATCGCCGAGGTGCTCGACCGGTACGACGAGGTCGGCATCATCGACGACGCGGCGTTCGCCCGTGCGTGGGTGTCCAGCAGGCATCACGGACGCGGGCTGGCGCGGCGTGCCCTGGCGGGCGAGTTGCGTCGGCGTGGCGTCGACGCCGAGGTGGCCAGCGAGGCGCTGGAGTCCCTCGACGACGAATCCGAGGCGGCCACCGCCCGTGCGCTGGTCGACCGCAAGCTGCGCACCGCGACGGGCAATCCGGAAGCGCTGTTCCGCCGACTCGCCGGAATGCTCGCACGCAAGGGGTATCCCGCAGGGCTGGCAATTCGTGTCGTCAAGGACGCCATGGCGGAACGCGACACCGAAGCGGCGCAATTCGTATCCGGGGTCGACACCGACGCATACACCGATGCCGACGGTTCGGTCGACCTCGCTTAGACCCGAACCCACCGGGCTTTCCCGGCGGCCGGACGACCTCGGCGGCACGACAAGGTCGGTGGCGTGGTGGCGTGGCAAGGCCCGTCCGAAGACTGACAGTAACCATGGCGATGATTTACGTCCGTAAATGTCCGCATTGTCTACGGTGGATGGCGGCAATCACTGACAGCGGGTAAGTTCCACCACTGACTGCGCGGATCACCGTCCCCCGGATGGGGAGGGTGTCTCTACGGGGAGTTCACGCGCGCAGCGACGGTGGGAGGAACATGCGAATCAATCAGCTCGCACGCCATCGCGGCGTGCGTGTGACGGCCCGGCTCGGCGTGATCGCCGGCGCGGTCTGCATGGCCGCTCTGACGGGCGCCGCGACCGCGAACGCGTCGACGACGCCGCTCGGGCGAACCGCAATCGCGTTGGCCGAGCCGGATACCGCGGAGACCACGGCGACCGACAAGGCCAACGATCCCCCCGCGGGCGACACCAACCCCGGCGACACCGGTGGTAGCACCGACCCGGGCACCGGCGGCAACCCCGGCGGCGGAAGCACCGGCGGCGACAACCCCGGCGGCGGTGACAACCCCGGCGGCGGGGGAAGCACCGGCGGTGGGGGAAGCGCCGGCGGTGGCGACAACCCCGGTGGCGGAAACGCGGGCGGAGGGGACAACCCCGGCGACGCCGGCGGTGCTGGTGAGGTTCCCGGCGGTGGCAACACCAACCCGGGTGACGCGCCGCCCAGTTCCGGCGCCGGTACGGGCGGCGGCGCGGGCAGCGGCGGCGTGACCAACGGCGGCGGCACGAAGGCCGGCGGCGGGAACGGCCGCGGTGGCAACGCCCGTGGCAACAACGGGGGCGGCAACAACGGGGGCGGCGGTAACGGCGTCGGTACCGGCGGCGGCACCGGCGGCGGCGGTGGTTCGGCGTCTGCGAGTGGTGGATTGCCGGTTACCGGCGTCAACGTCGTCAGCATCGCCGGTGTGGGAGCCGCGATCGCGGCAGGCGGTGTCGGCCTGGTGCTGGTGAGCCGTCGCCGCCGCGAGTCGGCGGAGGCGTGAGGACGCACGCTGCGGCCTAGCGCCAGGTGATCCCTGCGCCACCAGGAGACTCCCGCCCGGGCGTGCGTCGGCGCGCCCAGGCGGGAGTCTCGCTTTTCCCGCCCGCAGTGCTCGGCGAAAGGGCATGACTTGCCTCACAGCATGAGCGGCAGCGGCGCATGAGCTACCTCACCGCGCGGGACGCCGCGCGGCGGACCGAAGCCGGTGATCGGGGCAACTCCCTCGCCTTACGGGCAGCGAGCACCGGGTGGAATGCCGACACGGTATGACGCAGGACCGGCACGCTCGGTCGGTGGCAAGCGGGCAAATCGGCCGCCAACGCCCGGGATATACCGATGCTCCGCCGGAAATCTCAGGCTGGCGCGGGGAATCGGCGCCGGGGCCACAGCGGCTGCGATGCCATCGGCCCAAGGGGCCAAAGTGGATCTTCGCGGGGCGTCGCTGATCGTGGCTGACTGGTAATCTGCTCCGCCGTGACAGACGACTCCCACGGTGCTCAGGGCGGGTCCGGTCCCCTCCCGGAGGGCGCCGAACCCACCGTGCACTTCGCCGCCGTGCGCGAGTCTCCGAGTGGCTCGGCGTCTGTCGCGGAGTCCGCTGCCGATCCGATGCCCCAACCGCCGTCGCCCGAGAGCGGTGCGGCCTCGGCACCTCACCCCACAGCCTCTCCGGACGCTTCCCCCGGGCCGTCGGCAACACCCGAACCGAGCCCGGAGGCCGTCCGGACCGCGCCAACCGTCCAGCCTGCAGCGCCCGTGCAGCAGGCAACGCCGGTCCAGCCGCCACTGGTTGCCCAGCCGGCAACGCCGGTCCAGCCGCCTGTGGTTGCCCAGCCGGCAACGCCGGTCCAGCCGCCTGTGGTTGCCCAGCCGGCAACGCCGGTCCAGCCGCCTGTGGTTGCCCAGCCCGCAGCGCCGGTCCAGCCGCCTGTGGTTGCCCAGCCGGCAACGCCGGTCCAGCCGCCACTGGTTGCCCAGCCCGCAACGCCGGTCCAGCCTGCAGCGCCCGTCCAGTCCTCAGCGCCCGTCCAGCTCTCAGCGGCAGGGCAACCTCCGGTGGCCGGGCAGCCCCCGACCGGCGCACCGCCCTCGGGCGCGGCCGCTCCTCCCGTCGGCTCACCGACGTACCCAGCGGCCACCTATCACCACCCGACGCCGGGCCCGGCTGACACTCCCGCCCCGCAGTTCCAGGGCCCGCCGCCCAGCCCGCCAGCCCAGACTCCACCCCCCAGCGAACAGGCCTCGCCATACCCGTCCTACGGCCCGTTCCATTCGGCGCCGGACGCGCCGAGCCACCCGCCCACCTTCCAGGGCCAGGGCGCAACGCCGGACCACGCGTCCGCGCCAGCCCACCCGGCGGCCACGTCCCCGGAGGACCCGGCAACCCCGTACGCCGCCTGGACGCCGACGTCCGACGCCGGACCGTCCAGTTGGGACGACGACCGCTTCGGCTTCGACACCTCGGTCTCGCGCGGCCCACGGATCGAACCGTCCCCGCCGCCGGACCGCCGCCGCGTGGTGCTGGGCCTGGTCGTCGGCCTGGTCGTGGGCCTGCTGCTGTTCGGCACGGGCGGCTGGTTCGCGGGCCGGGCGACCGCCCCCGCGGCGGCTCCCTCCCCGGCGCCCAGTGCCTCCCCGTCCGCGGAGCCGACGCTGGGGGCGTACGAGCAGAGCCAGATCGCGATCAATCAGCCGAAGTTGACCGGTGCCCTCGCCCCGGTGGCGCAGGCCTGGCTGCCGCACCTGTCGGGCTGCTCGCGCAGCGGTGAACGCAACGGCCCGAACCTGACCCGCGGCGAGAAGGCCCGGGTGCGCTGTGAACTGGACGCCATGACGATCGTGTTCGTGGAGTTCGACTCGGCGGCCGACCGGGACAAGGGCCAGGTCCGCGCGCTCGGGCAGAACGTCGACGCGCGTCAGCTCGCCCCGGGCGTCGCCGACGCGACGAAACGCCCCACCCCGTCCGGCCGCCTCAACGGCAATTACGTGGAGTACGCGTACAAGGTGACTGAGGGTGGTGGCGAGCGGGTCGTCAGTGGCATCTGGTGGGACGACGCACAGGCGCCGGTGGCCGCGTATCTGCTGGCGTACTGGAAAGAAGGCGTCGGCGAGAAGTGGGAGCCGATGCGCGATCTCTGGTCCCGCTACGCCTGAATTGACCCCTGGCCGGTTGAGCAGGGCATGCGCATGTCTGCGCCATACGTCCCGTCCGCTGCCGAATCATGAGTCCTTGACCGAAGCGGCTCTCGCGACCTAGCCTCGCGTTACACAAGGTTTGCTCGACCATCGCAAGCTAAGCGCACAACATAGATCGCATTACAGTACGGCATCACTTCGGTGCTCTGTGGCGCCGGTTACCGGATCCGCCCGCGCATCGGGCGGGCGGCGCCACCCGGCCGCAAGTGGACGCGACGCGGCGTGCACGGCGGCCAGGTCCGAGGGGTTCGTGGACAAGGGCGACACGGACCCGGGGGCACAGGCGACATGGGGCGGCACGGGGTTGGCACAGCGGCACGGGCGGCGAGCCCGGTGCGTCCCGGCGTACCTGAACCCGCCCCGCCGGTCGGCCGTTGCCGTCTGCGGCCGATCCGCGCCGTGGTCGAGCATTCCGAGTCCCGCGGCCGGTGCCGCGGCCCGGACCCCGCCGCGGCGGGTGCCGGACCCGCCGTGACAGGGTGGCGGGAGCGGACGTGCGAGGCGAAGGGAGCAGCGGCGAGATGACCGCCCCGTACTGGGTGCTCGTGATGGCGATCGCGGTCCTCGCCGCACTGGTGGTCTTCGGTCTCGTGATCGGCGCCCGGGTGGTGCGCCAGTTGCAGCACGGCCGGGTCGACGAGCAGTTCCTGGAAGCCAAGGACCAGCACGAGCAATCCCTCGCCGCGCTGCGCACCGCCGCCGACGAGGCCTCCACCGCGGTCGACGACGCCAAGGCCAAGGCCGCGTCGGTGCGCGCCGAGGCGGCCGCCGCGAAGGCGGAGGCCAACGCGGCCCGCGCCGAGGCACGCCGCGTGCTGGAGGCCGCGCACGCGGAAGCCGACACCATCCTCGATCACGCCCACCGGCAGGCCGAGTCCGACGCCGAGCAGGTCCGGGTGGCGGCCCGCCGCAGCGGCGAGCGTGAGGTGGCGCTGCTCAACGCCACGGCCAAGGAACAGGCCGCCGAGGTGGAGCGTCGCGCGGCCCGGATCGACGAGCGGGAGCGGCTGCACGCCGACGAGGTGGAGCGGCTCACCGAACGTGAGCGCCGCCTCGCGGCGATGGACACCGACCTGACCGGCCGGGAGGCGGCCCTGACGCGCCGTGAGGCCGCGCTGGCCACGGCCGAGGAGGAGCACCGCCGCGAACTGGAGCGGATCGCCGGGCTGACCGCCGAGGCCGCCCGCGCCGAGCTGGTCGACAGCATCGAGGGTCAGGCGAAGCGGGAGGCCGCGCTCCTGATCCGCGACATCGAGAACGACGCCCGCAGTACCGCCGAGACGCGGGCCCGGCACATCGTCGTGGACGCCATCCAGCGGGTCGCCAGCGAGCAGACCGCGGAGAGCGTGGTCAGCGTCCTGCACCTGCCCAGCGACGAGATGAAGGGCCGGATCATCGGCCGCGAGGGCCGCAACATCCGGGCCTTCGAGTCGACCACCGGGGTCAACCTGATCATCGACGACACCCCCGAGGCGGTGCTGCTGTCCTGCTTCGACCCGGTACGCCGGGAGGTCGGCCGCCTGACCCTGGAGAAGCTGGTGCTGGACGGGCGCATCCACCCGCACCGCATCGAGGAGGTCTTCGAGTCGGCCAAGAGCGAGGTGGAGCGCCTCTGCGACCGGGCCGCCGAGGAGGCTCTGGTCGACGTCGGCATCACGGACATCCACCCCGAGCTGGCGACGCTGCTGGGCCGGCTGCGCTACCGCACCAGCTACGGCCAGAACGTCCTCAAGCACCTGGTCGAGACCGCGCACATCGCCGGCATCATGGCCGCCGAGCTGCGCCTGGACGTGCCGACGATCAAGCGGTGCGCGTTCCTGCACGACATCGGCAAGGCGCTCACCCACGAGGTGGAGGGCAGCCACGCGCTGATCGGCGCGGACCTGGCCCGCAAGTACGGCGAGAGCGAGGACGTGGTGCACGCCATCGAGGCGCACCACAACGAGGTTGCCCCGCAGACCATGGAGGCCGTGCTCACCCAGGCGTCCGACGCGTGCTCCGGCGGCCGGCCGGGCGCCCGGCGGGAGAGCCTCGAGGCGTACGTGAAGCGGCTGGAGCGGATCGAGGAGATCGCCGCGGGCAAGCTCGGGGTGGACAAGGTCTTCGCGATGCAGGCCGGCCGGGAGATCCGGGTGATGGTGCGCCCGGAGGAGATCGACGACATCGGCGCGGCAGTGCTGGCCCGCGACGTGGCCAAGCAGATCGAGGAGGAGCTGACCTACCCGGGCCAGATCCGCGTCACGGTCGTCCGCGAGTCCCGCGTCACGGAGCTGGCCCGGTAGGTTTCAGCCCTGCGCTTCGCCGACCCCGCTGGCGGCCCTTCCGCTGGCGGCCACCGCTTCACCGATGACCCGCGGCGTGCGGCCCGCCCGGCGGGTGCGCCGCTCGAGCCAGCCCGCCAACCAGGTCAGGACCGTGTTCACCAGGATGAAGATGATCGCGACGACGATGGCGGCCTGCACCACGTTGCCGTAGTTGGCGGACAGGTTGTTGACGCCCAGCTGCAACAGCTCCGGGTACGCGATGATGTAGCCCAGCGCGGTGTCCTTCACCAGCACGACGAGCTGGCTGACGATCACCGGGAGCATCGCGCGCGCCGCCTGGGGCAGCAGGATCGCCTGCATGACGTGGCTCTTGCGCAGGCCGATCGCGTAGCCGGCCTCGCTCTGCCCCAGCGGCACCGCCCGGATCCCGGCCCGGAACGCCTCCGCCAGCACGGAGCCGTTGTAGAGGGTGAGGCCCGCGACCACCGCCCAGAAGACCGGCATCGGCGTCTGCGTCAGGAACGGCACGCCGTAGAAGATGAAGAACATCAACAGCAGCAACGGTACGGCGCGGAAGAACTCGACGACCGCACCGGCGGGGATGCTGACCCAGCGGTGGTCGGAGAGCCGGCCGATCGAGAAGACGAGCCCGAACACGAGCGAGAGCACCATGGCGACCGCGGCGGCCTTCAGGGTGCCTTCCAGCCCCGGGATGATGTAGTCGGTCCACGTGCTGGCGTACGTGAACGGCTTCCACAGTGGGGCCGCCCACTGGCCCTTGGCGTCGAAGCGCGCGTAGACCCAGTACAGCAGCGCCAGCAGCGCCACCCCGAAGACGACCGTGAGGATCCGGTTGCGGGCCCGGGCCCGGGGGCCGGGGTGGTCGTAGAGAACAGTGTCGGTGTTCGTGCTCACCGCTTCACCGCCAGCCGGTTCGCCAGCCAGCCGAAGGCGTAGCCGGAGGGAATGAGGACCGCCGCGAAGGTGCCCGCGAAGACCAGGAAGATCGGGATGACCACGTCGCCGTTGGCGTTGATGAGCTCCTTCATCGCGTTGGACGACTCGGCGAGCCCGATGGTCCCGACGATGGTGGAGTTCTTGGCGAGCGCGATGAAGATGCTGCCCAGCGGCGCGACCACGGTGCGCCCGGCCTGCGGCAGGACGATCATCGTCAGGGTCTGCCGGAAGGACATCCCGATCGCCCGGGCGGCCTCGGCCTGTCCCGCCGGCACGGTGTTGATGCCGGAGCGGATGGCCTCGCAGACGAACGCGGCGGTGTAGACCGCCAGACCGATCACGCCGAGCCAGTAGTTGTTGCGCTCGAGGTTGTCGGAGATCGTGAGGCCGAGCGTGGCGTACAGGCCGAAGTAGCAGAAGAAGATGATCAACGTCAGCGGCGTGTTGCGGAAGGTGTTCACCCACGCCGCGCCGAAGCCGCGCAGCACCGGCACGGGGGAGACCCGCATCGCGGCCAGCAGCACTCCCAGGACGAGCGCGCCGACGGTGCCCCCGATCGTGAGTTTCAGGATCCAGAGGAACCCGGTCACGTACACGTCGAAATTGGCGGGATCGGAGAAGACGTTCATCGTCCTCGCTTCCTCGAAAACGCGGTCGCGGGCGGGACCGGCATGCCGGTCCCGCCCGCGATCAGGCGGTTCAGCTGCAGTTGGTCAGCTTCGTGACGTCCAGCTCGGGCGCGGCCTTGCCGCTCTTGCCGAGCGTCGAATCCCAGGCCGCCTTGTACGACCCGTCGGTCGCCGACGCCTTGAGAATCTCATTGATCTTGTTGCAGCCCGCGGTGTCGGTCTTCTTCAGCCCGATGCCGTAGGGCTCGGTGCTGAACGGCTTGCCGACGACCTTGAACTTGCCCGCGTACTGCTCCTGGGCGGCGTACCCGGCGAGGATGATGTCGTCGGTGGTCACCGCGTCGACCGACTTCGAGGCCAGCAGGTTCACGCACTTGGAGTACGAGTCGAGCAGCTGCAGCTGCGCCTTCGGGTAGTCCGTCTGCATGCGCTTGGCCGGGGTGGAGCCGGTCACCGAGCAGACCTTCTTGCCGTCCAGCGACTCCGGGCCGGTGATGGTCGAGTCGGCCGCCACCAGCAGGTCCTGGCCCGCGACGTAGTACGGGCCACCGAAGTTGACGACCTTCTTGCGCTCGTCGTTGATCGTGTACGTCGCCACCACCAGGTCCACCTGGCCCTGCTGGATGAACGGCTCGCGGTTGCTCGACACCGTGGTCTTCCACTCGATGCCGGACTCCGGCACGCCGAGACCCTTCGCCAGGATCTTGGCGATCTCGATGTCGAACCCGGTGTACGTGGTGCCGGACTGCAGGCCCAGGCCGGGCTGGTCGGCCTTGACGCCGATGACCAGCTTCTTGTCCTTGGACGCCTTGTCCACGACGCCGCTGGACGAGCTGGAACCGGTGCCGTCGCCGTCGCCGTCGCCGCCGCCGCACGCCGCCATCGCCAACGCCATCGCGACGGCCCCCGCCGCCGCTGCCAATCGGGTGATGCGCATCGTTACGCTCCTCGAATCAGGTGGTGCACCAACAGAGCCGCGGAGCGACTCCTGAGTAGACGCTCAATGCGTCAGGATCTTGGACAGGAAGTCCTTCGCCCGGTCGCTGCGCGGGTGGGCGAAGAACTCGGCGGGCTCGGCCTCCTCGACGATCTGGCCGTCGGCCATGAAGACGACCCGGTTGGCCGCGTGCCGGGCGAAGCCCATCTCGTGGGTGACCACCACCATGGTCATGCCCTCGCGGGCCAGCGAGGTCATGACCTCGAGCACCTCACCGACCATCTCCGGGTCCAGCGCGCTGGTGGGCTCGTCGAAGAGCAGGGCCTTGGGCTGCATGGCCAGCGCCCGGGCGATCGCCACCCGCTGCTGCTGGCCGCCGGACAGCTGGGCGGGGTACTTCTCGGCCTGACTGGCGATGCCCACCCGTTCGAGCAGGGCGAGCGCGCGGTCGCGTACCGCTGCGGAGTTTTCTTTGCGGACCTTGACCGGTCCGAGCATCACGTTCTGCAGGATGGTCTTGTGGGCGAAGAGGTTGAACGACTGGAACACCATGCCGACCTCGCTGCGCAGCCGCGCGAGGGCGCGGCCCTCCGCGGGCAGTGGGCGGCCGTCGAAGGTGATCGTCCCCGAGTTGATCGGCTCCAAGCGGTTGATCGCACGGCACAGCGTGGACTTGCCCGAACCGGACGGTCCGATCACGACCACGACCTCGCCGCGGTGCACAGAAAGATCCACATCCTGCAGCACGTGCAACGGGCCGAACCACTTGTTGACCTTCTCGAGCACGATGAGCGGCTCGTCAGTCACGCTCGGACCACCATCCCGTCGTTGGTTCTGTCAACAGGTCCACTGTATGGGCGCAGCGATCTCGGATCCGGCCGAGAATAGTCACGGAGCGGTAACTCCAGCGTCGTCGTACACCGGAAAGGGGGGCCCGGCACATGACCGAGGGCCGTTTGCGGGAAGCAGGCGCAGGATGAGTGGTATGGCCGAGCCGGCGGACGGGCTGTGGAGCTGGTGCGCGTCCGGGCGTGTCGCGGCCGCCTCGGTCCGCGCGGCGCTCACCGGCGTGTTGCGGCGGCCGGTCACGACGCTCGAGGCGCCCGCGGACGGGGCGGTGCTCTGCGACGTCTGGTACGTCGGCGGCGACTTCCCGACCTTGATCGACTGCTTCTGCGCCCCGGGCGACGTCGAGGAGGCCACGGCGGCCAGCGCGGTCGCGGTCCGGCTCGGCGCCGACATCCTGCTGCCCGACGACACCCTCAACCCCACCCGGTACGTCCGCGCCGAACCGAACGGCTCGCTGACCCCGGTGCACCTGGACGAGGTGGAGACGGACGACGGCACGGAGCGCCGCCACGCCCGCCTCTGCACCGGCACGGACCCGGCCTGCGTCACCGCCCCGGGCTGCGACACCTCCCACTTCGCCCCGCGCCCCACCCCCGGGCACCCCGCCGCGGCGTAGCCGTCGCCCCCGGCCGCCCGCCCCCGGCCGGGACCGCGCGGCAGGGACTACCCTGGTTGACTGCCATGACTATCGCACCCCAGACCCCGCAGGCCCGCACGTACGACGTCCGCACGTACGGCTGCCAGATGAACGTGCACGACTCCGAGCGGATCGCCGGCCTGCTGGAGGACGCGGGCTACGTGCGCGCCGCCGACTCCGACGCCGCCGACGTGGTGGTCTTCAACACCTGCGCGGTCCGCGAGAACGCGGACAACCGCCTGTACGGCAACCTGGGTCACCTGCGCCCCAGCAAGCTCGCCAAACCGGACATGCAGATCGCGGTCGGCGGCTGCCTCGCCCAGAAGGACCGCGGCGACATCGTCAAGCGCGCCCCCTGGGTCGACGTGGTGTTCGGCACGCACAACATCGGGTCGCTGCCCGCCCTGCTGGAACGCGCCCGGCACAACGCCGCCGCCGAGGTGGAGATCCTGGAATCGCTGGAGGTGTTCCCCTCCACGCTGCCCACCCGGCGCGAGTCCAGCTACGCCGGCTGGGTCTCCATCTCCGTGGGCTGCAACAACACCTGCACCTTCTGCATCGTCCCGGCGCTGCGCGGCAAGGAGAAGGACCGCCGCCCCGGCGACGTGCTCGCCGAGGTGCGGGCCCTGGTCGCCGAGGGGGTGCTCGAAGTCACCCTGCTCGGCCAGAACGTCAACTCGTACGGCGTGGAGTTCGGCGACCGGCTGGCGTTCGGCAAGCTGCTGCGCGCCTGCGGCGAGGTCGAGGGCCTGGAGCGGGTCCGGTTCACCAGCCCGCACCCGAAGGACTTCACCGACGACGTGATCGCCGCGATGGCCGAGACCCCGAACGTCTGCCACTCGCTGCACATGCCGCTGCAGTCCGGCTCCGACCAGGTGCTCAAGGCGATGCGCCGCAGCTACCGCGCCGAGAAGTACCTGGGGATCATCGAGAAGGTGCGCGCCGCGATGCCGGACGCCGCGATCACCACGGACATCATCGTCGGCTTCCCCGGCGAGACCGAGGCGGACTTCGCGCAAACCCTGGAGGTGGTCCGCGCGGCCCGCTTCGCCAGCGCGTTCACGTTCCAGTACAGCAAGCGGCCCGGCACCCCCGCCGCGATCATGGATGAGCAGCTGCCCAAGCAGGTGGTGCAGGAGCGCTACGAGCGGCTCATCGCCACCCTGGAGGACATCACCTGGGCGGAGAACAAGCGGCAGGTCGGGCGCACGGTCGAGGTACTGGTCGCGGTCGGTGAGGGGCGCAAGGACGAGCGTACGGGCCGGCTGTCCGGCCGGGCCCGCGACGGGCGGCTGGTGCACTTCGCCACGGGCGGGCTGACCGGCATCCGGCCGGGTGACGTCGTGCACACCGAGATCACGTACGCGGCGCCGCACCACCTCAACGCGGACGGCGCCCCGGTGGCGCACCGCCGCACCCGGGCCGGCGACGCGTTCGAGACGGGGCGGACCCCGCGTACGCCCGGGGTGGTTCTCGGCCTGCCGACCGTCGGCGTGCCCGCGCCGCTGCCGTCCGGCGACGCCGCCTGTGGACGCTGATCACTCTTAGGAGTTCTCAGCTCACGGTCCGTGCGGGCGATCGGTGAGGCATGTTTTACCGGTGGTATGCCCTGGCCGCTTTCGGCCTCTCCGCGGCGTACCTCGCGGTGCCGCCGGGGCTGCGGTGGATCCCGTTCCTGTTGATCACGTTGGCGGCGATCCCGGCCGCGCTGGTCGGGACCCGGCGCAGCACGGGCAGTGGCCGGATCCCGTGGTTTGTGCTGCTCGTGGCGCTTGTGGTCTACAACGTCGGCAACGTCCTGTCCGTCTGGTACGTGTACGGCCAGCACCGCCCGACGGCTGACGGCACGCTCGCGGACCTGCTGTTCAGCGTGGCCAACGTGCTCGTGTTCACCGCCGCCATGACCATCATCGTGCGCCGGGGCAGGCGCGACGTCGGCGGCATGGCGGACGCCGCGCTCACCTCGCTGGCCGTCGGTGGTCTGCTGTGGGACGTGGTGCTGCTGCCCCACCTGAGCGCCGAGGGCATGTCCCAGCCGCGCCAGATGGCGTTGTTCGTGAACATCTTCATCACCCTGGGCACGTTCGGTGCGTTGCTGCGCGTTGCCAAGGCCGCGCCGGAGCGTCTCGCCACCATCCAGCTGTTCTCGGTCGCCTCGGTCGCCACGCTGATCGCGAACGTGGCCGGTGCCCTGGCCTCGGACGCGGGCGGGGTCCGGCCGGACTGGACCAACGTGCCGTTCCTCGTCGCGTACGCGGCGCTCGGCACGGCCGCCATGCACCCCTCGGCGGCGCTGGCCACCCGGCTCACCCCCGCGCCGAAGGACGACCTGACGGTGGGGCGGCTCACGTTCCTCGGGGCGATGATGGCCCTGATCCCGCTGGTCGGCGGCGGCCGGGCGCTGTTCGGCCTGCCGACCGACGGGGTGCTGCTCGCGATCGGCTCAGTGCTGGTCGTCCCGCTCGTCATGGTGCGCATCGCCGCGCTGTCGGCCGAGCGCCGCCTGGCGGAGCAGGCGCTGCGCCGGATGGCCGCGCACGACAGCCTGACCGGGCTGCCGAACCGCGCCGCGTGCCTGGAACGGATCACCACGGCGCTGACCGCGCCACAGTCCGACGGCCCGGACGACACCCCGTGGCTGGCGGTGCTGTTCTGCGATCTCGACGGCTTCAAGCCGGTCAACGATCGGCTCGGCCACGCCGCCGGCGACCAGCTGCTCACGGCGGTCGCCCAGCGGCTGCGCGGCTGCGTCCGCGACACCGACCTGGTCAGCCGGTTCGGCGGCGACGAGTTCGTGATCGTGTGTCAGGCCACCGACTCGCGGGCCGCCGTCAACGCCGTGTGCGAACGGATCCGCACGATGGTGCGCCAGCCGATCACCATCGAAGGGCAGACCGTACAGATCGGCATCAGCGTCGGCGTCGCGTTCGCCGAACCGGGCAGCACCACCGACGGCCTGATCGGGCGCGCCGACCTGGCGATGTACGAGGCCAAGAAGTCGAAGTCGCTCGGCAACCTCAGCCTCGCCGCCGCGTAGCCCGCAAGCCCTAGCTGGCCTGCTCGGCCAGTGCCAGGAACTGCCGCTTCGACGCGAGGGCCTGCTCGGCCTCCTTGATGCGCCGGTTGTCGCCCGCAGCCTGGGCCCGGGCCAGCCGCTGCTCCGCCTCCGCGACCTGCTCGCGCATCTGCTGCAGCAGCGGGTTGTCCTGGGGCGACGTCTTGCGCCACGCCGAGTCCATGGCGACCCGGATCCGCTCCTCGGCGGCCCGCCACCGGCGGTCCAGGCCCGCCGACGACTCCCGGGGCACCCGGCCCGCGTCGTGCCACGCGGCCTGGGCGTCGCGCAACTTGTTCTGCGCGGCCCGCGGGTCGGCGTCCACGTCGACCGCTTCCAGCTCGGCGAGGATCGCCTGCTTCTTCTCCAGGTTGCCCTTGTACTCCGCGTCGCGGGCGGAGAAGACCTCACTGCGGCGGGTGAAGAACGCGTCCTGGGCGGCGCGGAACCGTTCCCACAGGCGCTGCTCCGCCTCCTTCGCGGCGCGCGGGGCGGCCTTCCACTCGGCCATCAGCTCCTTGAGCCGGCCGGCGGTGGGCCCCCAGTCGGAGGAGTCGGCGAGGCTCTCCGCCTCCTTGACCAGCTCCTCCTTGGCGCCCTGCGCCTGCTTGCGCTGCCCGTCCAGGGTCGCGAAGTGGGCGCCCCGGCGGCGGGTGAAGCCGTCGCGGGCCGCCGCGAAGCGCTTCCACAGCTCGCCGTCGGTCTTCTTGTCGACCCCGCGGATGGTCTTCCACTCGTCGAGGATCTCCTTGAGCCGGTCACCGGCGGACTTCCAGCCGGTCGACTCGGCCGCGATCGTCTCCGCCTCCTCGACCAGGGCGGTCTTGCGGGCCAGCGCCTCGGTACGGGCGACCTCCCGGGCCGCGCGGGCCTCGCCGGCCTTCTCCTCGGCGAGGGCGGCGAGCCGGTCCAGCCGGGCGGCGAGCCCGTCGACGTCACCCACCACGTGGGCCTCGTCCAGGGTGGCGCGCAGGCGCTTGACGCTGCTCAGCGAGTGGGCCGCGTCGGCCGCGCCGGAATTGAGCCGGGCCTCGATGAGGTCGACCTCGGTGACCAGGTCGGCGAAGCGCCGGGCGAAGTGGGCCAACCCCTCCTCGGGGGTGCCCGCCTGCCAGGAGCCGACCACTCGGTCACCCTCGGCGGTCTTCACGTACACGGTGCCGTCGGCATCCACGCGCCCGAAGGCCGTCCAGTCGTTCATGAGCTCAACCTCATTCTCCCGGCACCGCCCGGCCCGCATGCCGGACAACCGCCGCCATAGCGCAGTTGAACGCCAAACCTTCCATCGGCATTCTTTCTCGCGCATTGTCACAGGTCCAACCCGGTTCCGGGGAAGCGCCCTCGGATGACCGTGACCATATGGTGTCCTACGGTGGCGGCGTGCCGTTGTTTCCCATTCCGCGGGTCGTCGCCGTCGTTGGACCCACCGCCGCCGGCAAATCGGCGCTGAGCCTCGCCCTGGCCCGTGAGCTGGGCGGCGAGGTGGTCAACGCCGACTCCATGCAGCTCTACCGCGGCATGGACATCGGTACGGCCAAACTGACTCCCGCCGAACGCGCCGGCGTGCCGCACCACCTGCTGGACATCTGGGACGTCACCGAGCCCGCCAGCGTCGCCGAGTACCAGCGGCTGGCCCGCGCGGCGGTCGATGGCATCCTCGCCCGTGGCCGGGTCCCGCTGCTGGTCGGCGGCTCCGGCCTGTACGTCCGCGCCGTACTCGAGGAATTCAGCTTTCCCGGCACCGACCCGGTGATCCGGGCCCGCCTGGAGGCCGAACTCGCCGACTCCGGCCCGGGCGAGCTGCACCGGCGGCTGGCCGCGCTCGACGCGGTGGCCGCCGAGCGCATCCTGCCCAGCAACGGGCGGCGCATCGTCCGCGCGCTGGAGGTGATCGAGCTGACCGGGGCGCCGTTCACCGCGGCGCTGCCCGACCCAGTGCCCTACTACGACTGCGTCCAGCTCGGCGTCGACCGCGACACGGCCGAACTGGACGCCCGCATCGCCGAGCGGGTCGGCCTGATGTGGGCGTCGGGCCTGCTCGACGAGGTCCGCGACCTGGCCCGCCGGGGCCTGCGCGAGGGCCGTACGGCCAGCCGGGCGCTCGGCTACCAGCAGGCGCTGGCCCAGCTCGACGGGGCGCTCACCGAGGAGCAGGCGCGGCAGGAGACCGTCCAGGCGACGCGGCGCTTCGTCCGCCGCCAGCGGTCCTGGTTCCGCCGTGACCCGCGCGTGCACTGGCTCGACGCGGCCTCGGACACCCTCGGCGAGGCCGCCATGGCCGCGCTCGCCACGGTTGCGCGATGATGGACCGCGTGTTGTTCACCAAAGGCCACGGCGCCGGCAACGACTTCGTGCTCCTGCCCGACCCGGACGGGGCGCTGGAGTTGACCCCCGAGCTGGTCGCCGCGCTGTGCGACCGGCACCGCGGGATCGGCGCGGACGGCGTGCTGCGCGTCGTGCGCACCGCCAAGCACCCCGAGGCCGCCGGGATGGCCGCCGACGCCGACTGGTTCATGGACTACTGGAACGCCGACGGCTCGTTCGCCGAGATGTGCGGCAACGGCGTCCGGGTCTTCAGCCGGTACCTGGTCGCCAGCGGCCTCACCACGCCCGGCCCTGCGGGCCTGCCGGTGGCCACCCGGGCCGGCGTCGTGCGCGCGCTGGTCGGCCCCGCCGAGATCAGCGTCCACATGACCACCCCCCGGGTGTACGCGGCGAGCACCGCGTCCGTGGGCGCGCTGACCGTGCCCGGGATGGCCGTGGACTGCGGCAACCCGCACCTGGTCTGCGCGCTGCACGACGGCGTGCCGCTGGACGGCCTGGACCTGACCGTGGCCCCCGCCTTCGACCCGGGCGTGTTCCCCGGCGGCACCAACGTCGAGTTCGTCGTGGCCGCCGAGCCGGTGGCGGGCACCGACCTGCACGTGCGCATGCGGGTGTACGAGCGCGGCTCCGGCGAGACCCAGGCCTGCGGGTCGGGGGCGCTGGCCGTGGGCGCGATGGCGTTGCGGGACGCGGGCCGGGACGCCGGCGTGGTGGCCGTGGACCTGCCCGGCGGCCGGTTGACCGTCACCGCGGACGAGCAGGGCCGCTGGTGGCTGGCCGGACCGGCCGTGCTGGTCGCCTCCGGCGAGGTCGACCCCGCGGCGCTGGGCGCGCCCGGCGCGGACGATCAGGCGGCCGTGCCCGTCTCCCCGGCCGTGGGCGGCCCGGCGGCCCAGCACTGATGGCGGCACCGCACCGGGTGGCGCACCGGGGCTATTCCGCCGTCGCCCCGGAGAACACCCTGCCCGCGCTCGCCGCCGGGGTGCTGGCGGGCGCCACGTTCATCGAATTCGACGTGCGCACCAGCGCGGACGGGGTGCCCGTGGTGATCCACGACCGCACCCTCGACCGCACCACGACCGGCACCGGCTTCGTCTGGGAGTCGACCGCCGCCGAGCTGACCGCGCTGGACGCGGGCTCGTGGTTCTCCCCGGCGTACGCGGGCACCCCCGTGCCGACCCTGGCCCAGGCCCTCGACCTGCTGCGCCCGTACGCCCTCACCACGCCGGTGGAGTTGCTGGTAGAGATCAAGCCGCCCGCCTCGCTGGCGCAGATCCGCGCCATCCTCGACCTGGTCGCCGAGCGGGACCTGCTGGCCCGTACGGTCGTGCAGAGTTTCGATCCCGAGGTCGTGCGGCGCGCCGGTGAGGCCACCCCCGACGTACGCCGTGGGCTGCTGCGCGAGCCGTTCGACGCGGACCAGGTGCGAGTGGCCAAGGAACTGGGCGTGGTGTTCTGCAACCCGTCGGTGGCGGCCGTTCTCGCCGAGCCGCACACGGTGGCCGGTCTGGCGGACGTGGGTGTCGCGGTCATGCCGTGGACGGCCAACGACCTCGCCCACTGGCCCGACCTGGTTGCGGCCGGGGTCGCCGGTCTGATCACCGACCGGGTGGGCGAGCTGACCGGCTGGTGCGCTCACGCCGGATAGCCGAAACCCGGCCTGCGGACCGCGTCCGGTGCTTGGCTATTGCCGCCGAGGCTCGGTCAGAAGGTCTCCGGGGGTGCCTCGTCGAGTTCCTCGGGCGGCACCGCGCCCGGCCCGGTGGGCACGGGGTGCCCCTTGACGGTGGCCCGGATCGCGGCCGCCACCGCCGGGGTGACCCGCGCGTCGAACACGCTCGGAATGATCACCGTCGGGTTGAGCTTGTCCTCGCCCACCACGTCCGCGATGGCCATGGCCGCGGCCAGCGCCATCTCCTCGGTGAACTCGTGCGCGCTGACGTCGAGCATGCCCCGGAACACGCCCGGGAAAGCCAGCACGTTGTTGATCTGGTTCGGCTGGTCGGAGCGGCCGGTCGCGACCACGGCCGCGTGCCGCCGGGCGGCCCGTGGGTCCACCTCGGGGTCGGGGTTGGCCAGGGCGAACACGATCGACTTGTCGGCCATCTTGGCGATGTCGTCGCCGGTGAGCAGGTTCGGGGCGCTGACCCCGATGAACACGTCCGCGCCCACGATCGCCCCGGGCAGATCGCCCTCGTAACCATCGCGGTTGGTGTGCTCGGCCAGCCACCGCCACGTCGGCGTGAGGTCGGGCATGCCCTTGTGCAGGGCGCCCAGCCGGTCGTACGCGATGATGTCGCCGACGCCCTGGCGCAGCAGCAGCTTCATGATCGCCGTACCCGCGGCCCCGGCCCCCGAGACGACCACCTTGACGTCCGCGAGCCGCTTGCCCACGACGCGCAGCGCGTTGGTCAGCGCGGCCAGCACGCAGATGGCGGTGCCGTGCTGGTCGTCGTGGAAGACCGGGATGTCCAGCGCCTCGCGCAGCCGCATCTCGATCTCGAAGCACCGCGGCGCCGCGATGTCCTCCAGATTGATCCCCCCGTACGCGGGGGCGATCGCCTTGACGATCTGCACGATCTCGTCGGTGTCCTGGGTGTCCAGCACCACCGGCCAGGCGTCCACCCCGCCGAACCGCTTGAACAGCGCCGCCTTGCCCTCCATCACGGGCATCGCGGCCGCCGGGCCGATGTTGCCCAGGCCCAGCACGGCGGAACCGTCGCTGACCACGGCGACCGTGTTGCGCTTGATGGTGAGCCGCCGGGCGTCGGCCGGGTTCTCCGCGATGGCCATGCACACCCGCGCCACGCCCGGGGTGTACGCCCGCGACAGTTCGTCGCGGTTGCGCAGCGCCACCTTCGACGACACCTCGATCTTGCCGCCGAGGTGCAGCAGGAACGTCCGGTCGGAGACCTTGCGGACGTCGACCCCGTCCAGGTCCTCCAGCGTCTTGACCACCTGATCGGCGTGGCCGGAATCGGCGGTGTCACAGGTGAGGTCGACCAGTACGCGGGTGGGGTCGGAGTCCACCACGTCCAGCGCCGTCACGATCGCGCCGGCCTCGCCGACGCAGGTGGTGAGCCGGCCGATCGAGGAGGCGTCGGCGGTCACGGCGATGCGGATCGTGATCGAGAATCCTGCGCTGGGCAGGCGGGTGGTCAACACGGTTTTCCCTCCGGCGTTGGCGGGTACATCCTGGCATTCTTGCGCTTGCGGAATTCCGGCAGCCAATCCGGTGGTTACCGAGGAGTCATACACCCATCGACAACGCCCGGCCCCGATATGTGGATGCGCCTCGACGTACGGCATGCCACCATCGGGCCGAGGAGGTCACCCTTTTGCGAACCGAGCTTTTCGAACCCGATGTCACCACCGGCGAGCTGGAACTGGAGGAACGGCATTCGCTACGGCGGGTGGCCGGCCTTTCCACCGAGCTCACCGACATCACCGAGGTCGAGTACCGGCAGCTGCGCCTGGAGCGGGTCGTCCTGGTGGGCGTCTGGACCGAGGGCAGCGCCGCCGACGCGGACAACTCGCTGACCGAGCTGGCCGCGCTCGCCGAGACCGCCGGTTCCCAGGTGCTGGAGGGCCTCATCCAGCGGCGCAGCCGTCCGGACGCGGCCACCTTCATCGGCCGGGGCAAGGTCGACGAGTTGCGCGACGTCGTCGTGGCGACCGGCGCCGACACCGTGATCTGCGACGGCGAGCTGTCCCCGTCGCAGCTGCGCAACCTGGAGCAGCAGACCAAGGTCAAGGTCGTCGACCGGACCGCGCTGATCCTGGACATCTTCGCCCAGCACGCCAAGAGCCGCGAGGGCAAGGCCCAGGTCGAGCTGGCCCAGCTGCAGTACCTGCTCCCGCGCCTGCGCGGTTGGGGCGAGAGCCTGTCCCGCCAGTCCGGCGGCTCCGGCCGGGGCGGCGGTGCGGGCGGTGGCGTAGGCCTGCGCGGTCCCGGTGAGACCAAGCTGGAGACCGACCGGCGCCGGATCAACCACCGCATCGCCAAGCTGCGGCGCGAGATCAAGAGCATGCGCACCGTACGCCAGACCAAGCGCTCGCGCCGCTCCCAGGCGGGGGTGCCGGCCGTGGCGATCGCGGGCTACACGAACGCGGGCAAGTCGAGCCTGCTCAACCGGCTGACCCAGGCCGGGGTGCTGGTGGAGAATGCGCTGTTCGCCACGCTGGATCCGACCACCCGCCGGGCGGCCGCCGAGGACGGGCGCGTCTACACGCTGTCCGACACGGTGGGCTTCGTCCGGCACCTGCCGCACCAGATCGTCGAGGCGTTCCGCTCGACGCTGGAGGAGGTCTCGTACGCCGACCTGGTGGTGCACGTCGTCGACGGTGCCGATCCGGACCCGGAGGGTCAGGTCGTGGCGGTCCGTGAGGTGCTCAGCGAGGTGGGGGCCGACCGGATCCCCGAGCTCCTGGTGGTCAACAAGGTCGACGCGGCGGACGAGGAGGCGCTGCTGCGGCTGAAGCGGATCTGGCCGGACGCGGTGTTCGTCTCGGCGCGTACCGGGGTGGGGATCGAGGATCTGCGGGCGGCGATCGCGCACCGGTTGCCGCGGCCCGCCGTGGACCTGCGGGTCGTGCTGCCGTACGACCGGGGCGACCTGGTGGCCCTGATCCACCGCCACGGGCAGGTGCTGGGCACCGAACACACCGAGGCGGGCACGGAGCTGCGGGTGCGGGTGGACGAGCGGCTGGCGGCCGAGCTGGCGACCTACCGGGCCTGATCATCCGGGCATAACGGACACGACAGGCGTGCGCACCTGGGCCGATCCGCGCGTGACGCCAGCACGGTGCGCCGCATGCGACACTGGTCCGATGCGGCGTCTCGTGTTCTCGATCCTAGTGGCTGGTGGCCTGGTCATGGTGGGTGCGGCCAGCGCTCACGCCATGCCGGCTCCCGTGGCCGCGGACGTGAAGGCAGCGCCCGCCAAGAAGCTCTGCAAGGTCGAGGACACCCGGCTCACCGAGCTGTCCGGACTGGTGGCGACGACGAACGGCTTCATCACCGTCAACGACAGTACGGACCGCGAGACCCAGAAGAAGGTCTTCTACCTCGACCAGACGTGCAAGGTCACGAATGCGGTGCCCTACTCGGGCAAGGGCCCGCTGGACACCGAGGACATGGCGCTCTCCCGGGACCGCAAGACGCTGTGGATCGGCGACACCGGTGACAACGACAAGAAGCGCGCCACCATCGCGCTCTGGAAGATGCCCGCGACCGGGTCGAAGAGCCCCACGCTGTACCGGCTGAAGTACCCCGACGGCGCGCACGACGCCGAGGGGCTGCTCCTCGACGGCGACGGCATCCCGATCGTGGTGACCAAGGATGCCGGCAAGGCTGGCCTGTACAAGCCCGCCGCAGCGCTCAAGGCCGACAGCGCCGACGGGGTGCCGCTGCGCCGGGTGGGCGAGGTCACCCTCCCGTCGTCCGACACGGCCAACCCGCTGGGACCGGTCGGTCGGTTGGTCGCCACCGGTGCCGCGGTCTCGCCCGACGGCACGAAGGTGGTCATCCGCACCTACGCCGACGCCTTCGAATGGGACGTCACGGGCGGGGACATGGTTGCCGCGCTGAAGGGCACCCCGCGTCAGACGCCACTGCCGAATGAGCCGTTCGGTGAGGCGATCAGCTACACCCCGGACGGCAAGGCGTACGTCACCGTGTCCGACATGGGGCAGTTCAGCGCGGACACGGCGAACTTCCTGTTGCGCTACACCCCGGCCACGCAGGTCGTCAGCGCGGGGGCGAAGGCGAAGACCCCCCAGGACAGCGCGAGCCCGGCCTGGTACTCCGAACTCAGCCTGAAGGACCTCACCTACATGGTCGGCGGCGTTGGAGCGCTCGGCGCCCTGCTCGTGGGGCTCGGGGTCAGCGGCATCATGCGTTCCCGCAAGAAGCCGGCGCTCGAACCGGTCTCACCCGCGCCCGCGGCCGCCGCTCCGAAACCCGCCGACGCCGAGACGGAGCTGCTGTCGGTCGGCGGCCCGGCGGCGGCACCGCTGAGCGCCCGGCCGCCCGGCGTCGGACCGGTGTACGGCGCCAACCGGGGCGGGCCACCCCCCGGCGGCGGCGTGTACGGCACCAAACCCCACTCGCCGGCACCATCGCGCGGCGGCGTCTACTCCGGTGGCCCCTCGGCCGGGGCCGCGCCCGGCGGCCACCCGGGCCCCGCCCAAGGCCGTCCCGGACACCCCGCCGGACAGCCCCCCCGCGGACAGCAGCTCGGCGGCCATCCCCGCGGACCGCAATCCGGTGGACCGCAGCCCGGCGGCGCGCAGCCCGGCGGACAGCATCCGCGCGGACCGCAGCCCAACGGACAGCACCCCGGCCGCCCGCCCGCTGGTCCGCCCGGCCCTCCGTCCGGACGTCCGATGTCGCCCGCCGGTCGACCCGCGCCGCCTCCCGGGCCGGGTGCCGGTCCGCCCGGCCGCGCCGGCGGCGGCCAGCCTGCCCGCCCCGGCGGCGGTGTCTACGGAGCGCCCCCGGCGGGACCACCACCGGGCAGTCGCCCGGGCGACAACCCGCTGCCGAACGGCTGGTTCGGCTCCGACGACGGCCCGCCGGACGACGACCGGCCGCCCGGCACGGGCCGCCCGTACGACCCGCCCGGATACGGGCGCTGAACGGCGGACGCACCCCGCCCGCCGTCAGCCCAGTTCCTGCCGTCCGCTCAGTTGCGCCCGGTCAGACCCGGCGCAGCACCGCGACGACGCGGCCCATGATGGTCGCGTCGTCGCCCGGGATCGGATCGAACGCCGGGTTCGCCGGCATCAGCCACACGTGCCCGTCCCGCTGGCGGTAGCTCTTGACGGTCGCCTCGCCGTCGATCATCGCGGCCACGATGTCGCCCGCGTTGGCGGTCGGCTGCTGGCGCACGACGACCCAGTCGCCGTTGCAGATCGCGGCGTCGATCATCGAGTCGCCCTTGACCTCCAGCATGAAGACGTCACCCTCGCCGACCAGCTCGCGCGGCAGCGGGAAGAAGTCCTCGACGGCCTGCTCGGCCAGGATCGGGCCACCGGCGGCGATGCGCCCGACCAGCGGCACGTAGGCCGGGGCGGGGCGGGCCGAACGCAGGGCCTCGTCGTCGGTCAGCTCACTGGGTGTACGGACGTCGACCGCGCGCGGCCGGTTCGGGTCGCGCCGCAGGAACCCCTTGTTCTCCAGGGCCTTCAGTTGATACGCCACGCTGGACGGCGACACCAGCCCGACCGCCTCGCCGATCTCGCGCACGCTCGGCGGGTAGCCGTGCCGCTCGACCCAGTCCCGGATGAACTCGAGGATGCGCCGCTGGCGCGCGGTCAGTTCGGTGGTGACCTGCTCCGGGAACTGGCTGACCGGCGTCACGGCGCGCAGCTGCGGCTCGCCGCCGCGGGCCCGGCTCGGCGTGCGACGGCGGATGGCCGCCGAGGTGTTGGTGGGCTCGGGCTTCCTGCCCGGTTGATGCTGCCGGCTGGTCCGGTCGTCGGTCGACACGTCCGTCCGCCCTCCTGTCGGCCAGTGCCTGTCGGCACGTGGTGCGTCGCGGAGCCGGGAACGCCCGTGGGGATGGGTGTTCGTCCGGCTGACCCCTCTTGTCGCAGAACCGTATCGGCGCGGTCGGACATATTCAAACATCTGTACGACGTCGATTGCGGCGTGTCGCCCATCTGTGCGTGACTTCCGTACGCCTGTTCTGGTACACCATCGTACGGGCGTTCGATCGAACGCCCGTACGAGAAGGGGGCGGGGGCATGGCGCCGAGCGGCGTGGCGACGGGCGGCATGGTGTCGGGCCGCATGGTGTCGGGCATCGTGCCGGGCGGCGGCATGGCGTCGGGACGCGCGGCGACGGACGGCGTGGCGGCCACCGGTGCGCTGTTCGGCGGCGGTGCGCGCTCGGGCGGCGGGGTGTCGGGCGGCGGGGTGTCGGGCGGCGGGGTGCCGGGCGGCCCGCACCGGCCGCCGTTGCGGCTGACCCGCCGCGGTGAGGTGGTCGTGTTCCTGTTCTTCCTGGCGCTGGCCTCGCTCGCCAGCGTGGTGTTGTTCACCACGGCGTCGCACGCCGCCGCGCCCCCGGTCCGGCACGCCGCCCCGGCCTATGCCGTAGATCACGGTGAGGCCCGCGAACTGCCCCGTACGGGATGAAAACGGGACGCCGGTGATGCGGCCCGTAATCGACGGCGCACCGGTCGTACGGTGCCGGAAATATCGGCGCGGCGACGCGCCGTTGAACTTGCGTCGGCTTCGGCATCGGCCTAACGTCGACCCCAACATCTAGTAGTTACAAGGGTGTAAGTCATCCACAAGTTGGGGTTGGGGCCCCCGCTTCTCCGCACGCTCAGGCACAGCGCGAGCCGAGTTTGATCTTGGCCGTGCTGCTGTTCGGCGTGCCTGGGGACAGGTGACCATACCCGGCGACAGGAGGACTTCGGTGCGGTGCCCGTACTGCCGGCACGCGGACTCACGCGTGGTCGACTCGCGCGAAGCCGAGGACGGCCAGCTGATCCGCCGGCGCCGGTCCTGCCCCGAATGCGGCAAGCGGTTCACCACGGTCGAGGAGGCGGTGCTGGCGGTGGTCAAGCGCAGCGGCGTCACGGAGCCCTTCAGCCGTACGAAAATCATGAGCGGGGTGCGCAAGGCGTGCCAGGGTCGTCCCGTGGACGAGGACGCCATCGCCCTGCTGGCTCAGAAGGTCGAGGAGACGATCCGCGCCAAGGGCGCCGCCGAGGTGCCCAGCCACGACGTCGGCCTGGCCATCCTCGGCCCGCTGCGGGAGCTGGACCAGGTCGCCTACCTGCGCTTCGCCAGCGTCTACAAGGCGTTCGACTCGCTCGACGAGTTCGAGAAGGAGATCGTGGCCCTGCGCGAGGCCGCCCTGAGCAGCGATGCGGCCGTCGCCCGGCCGCGATGAGGAAGTGCTGCGGCCGTCGCCCGGCCGCACAAAGACCTGAAGAACGAAACGCACAGCGCGTCGCGACGGGCAGTCGCGGGGCACGACGAGGGGGAACACCACATGGCCGGTGACGGCATGGCAGCGGGAAGGCAGCGCACGCGCGCCAGCAGTGGGGGAGCTGCGGGAGCTGCGGTCAGCGGGTTGCGGCTCCAGCGGGTGTGGACGACCGAGGGCGTCCACCCGTACGACGAGGTCGAATGGGAGCGCCGCGACGTCGTCATGACGAACTGGCGCGACGGCTCGATCAACTTCGAGCAGCGCGGGGTGGAGTACCCCGACTTCTGGAGCGTCAACGCCGCGAACATCGTCACCACCAAGTACTTCCGGGGCGCGGTCGGCACCCCGGAGCGTGAGTGGTCCCTCAAGCAGCTCATCGACCGCGTCGTGCGGACCTACCGCAAGGCCGGCGAGGAGCACGGCTACTTCGCCACCCCCGGCGACGCCGAGATCTTCGACCACGAGCTGACCTGGATGCTGTTGCACCAGGTGTTCAGCTTCAACTCGCCGGTCTGGTTCAACGTCGGCACCTCCTCGCCGCAGCAGGTCAGCGCGTGCTTCATCCTGTCCGTGGACGACTCGATGGACTCCATCCTGGACTGGTACAAGGAGGAGGGACTGATCTTCAAGGGCGGCTCCGGCTCCGGGGTCAACCTGTCCCGGATCCGTTCCAGCAAGGAGCTGCTGACCTCCGGCGGCACCGCCAGCGGCCCGGTCAGCTTCATGCGCGGCGCGGACGCCAGCGCGGGCACGATCAAGTCCGGCGGGGCGACCCGGCGGGCCGCGAAGATGGTCATCCTCGACGTCGACCACCCCGACGTCGAGGAGTTCGTGTGGACGAAGGCGCGCGAGGAGAACAAGATCCGCGCGCTGCGCGACGCGGGCTTCGACATGGACCTGGGCGGCTCGGACATCGTCAGCGTCCAGTACCAGAACGCCAACAACTCCGTACGCGTCAGCGACGAGTTCATGCGCGCCGTGGACGAAGGCGGCACGTTCGACCTGCGTGGCCGGCTCAACGGCGAGGTCATCGAGAGCATCGACGCGCGCAAGCTGTTCCGTGACATCGCCCAGGCCGCCTGGGAGTGCGCCGACCCCGGCCTGCAGTACGACGACACCATCAACGACTGGCACACCAACCCGGAGACCGGGCGGATCACCGCGTCCAACCCGTGCTCGGAGTACATGTCGCTGGACGACTCGTCGTGCAACCTGGCGTCGCTCAACCTCATGAAGTTCCTGACCGCCGAGGGCGGTTTCGAGGTGGCGAAGTTCGTCCAGAGCGTCGAGTTCGTCATCACCGCCATGGACATCTCCATCTGCTTCGCCGACTTCCCGACCGTGAAGATCGGCGAGACCACCCGGGCGTACCGCCAGCTCGGCATCGGGTACGCGAACCTCGGCGCGCTGCTCATGGCGTCGGGCCTGCCGTACGACTCGGAGGGGGGCCGCGGCCTGGCCGCCGCCATCACCTCGCTGATGACGGGCACGGCGTACCGCCGCTCGGCGGAGCTGGCCGGGGTGGTCGGCGCGTACGACGGGTACGCCCGCAACGCCGACGCCCACAAGCGGGTCATGCGCAAGCACGCCGCCGCGAACGACGCCATCCGCCCGCAGGGCGCCGTGGCCACCGACATCGTCCGCGAGGCGACCAAGCAGTGGCAGAACGGCAACAAGATCGGTGAGAAGAACGGCTGGCGCAACGCCCAGGCGTCCGTGCTGGCGCCCACCGGCACCATCGGCCTGATGATGGACTGCGACACCACCGGCATCGAGCCCGACCTGGCCCTGGTCAAGTTCAAGAAGCTCGTCGGCGGCGGCTCGATGCAGATCGTCAACCAGACCGTGCCGCGCGCGCTGCGCAGCATCGGTTACCCCGAGGAGCAGGTCGAGGCGATCGTCGAGCACATCGCCGACCACGGCAACGTCGTCGACGCTCCCGGTCTCAAGCCGGAGCACTACCCGGTGTTCGACTGTGCCATGGGCGAGCGGTCGATCGCCCCGATGGGCCACGTACGGATGATGGCGGCCGTGCAGCCGTTCATCTCCGGCGCGATCTCCAAGACGGTCAACATGCCGGAGTCGGCGACCATCGAGGACATCGAGCACATTCACTTCCAGGGCTGGAAGCTGGGCCTCAAGGCGCTGGCCATCTACCGCGACAACTGCAAGGTGGGCCAGCCGCTGTCGGCCGCCAAGCCGAAGGCCGCGGCTGCCGAGGTGCCCGCCGTGGTGGAGAAGGCGGTCGAGAAGGTCATCGAGTACCGCCCGGTCCGCAAGCGCCTGCCCAAGAAGCGCCCGTCCGAGACGGTGTCCTTCTCGGTGGGTGGCGCGGAGGGCTACCTGACCGCGTCGTCGTACCCGGACGACGGCCTGGGCGAGGTCTTCCTCAAGATGTCGAAGCAGGGCTCGACGCTGGCCGGGGTGATGGACGCCTTCTCGGTGGCCATCTCGATCGGCCTGCAGTACGGCGTCCCGCTGGAGACGTTCGTCAGCAAGTTCACCAACATGCGGTTCGAGCCGGCGGGCATGACCGACGACCCGGACATCCGCATGGCGGCGTCGGTGATGGACTACATCTTCCGGCGGCTGGCGCTCGACTTCCTGCCGTACGACACCCGCGCCGAGCTGGGCATCTTCACCGCCAAGGAGCGGGCGGCGCAGATTCAGGCGGAGGCTGCGGCCGCCGCTGACGTGGACCTGGCCGGGATGGCCGCCTCCGCCCCGGTGTCCGCCCCGGTCGGCGCGGCCGCCGCCCCGTCGGCGCCCGCCCCGGCTGTCGTCGAGGAGGCGCCGGCGTCCGTCGGCTCGTCGACCGAGCTGCTGGAGGTCGTGCTCGGCACGTCCGCGGATGCGCCGCTCTGCTTCACCTGTGGCACGAAGATGCGCCCGGCGGGCAGCTGCTACGTCTGCGAGGGCTGCGGCTCCACCTCCGGCTGCTCCTGAGGATCAGCACGCCAGCGGCATGAGATGTCGCTGACCGGGGTGGTCGGCTACCTGGCCGGCCACCCCGTTGCCGCAACCCGCCCTCCCGCTGCGCCGAAGCCGCAGGTCAGCCAGTATGTGACGGAGGCGGTCGCGCGGCTGGTCGGGGAGATCCACTCGGCGGGGCTGGCTCCCGTAAGTCGCTGGGCGATCATCACTTAAACGAGTAAGTTGAGTGGGTGGGCTCTGACGTGCGTGAGCGAAATCGGGTCGAGGTCGCGAAGGTCGCCGTCGGTGCCACCTTCGCGGTCAACGGTCTCGCGTACGCGGGCTGGCTGGCCCGGGCCCCCGCGGTCCGCAACGACCTGCACCTGAGCCCGGCCGGCTTCGGCCTGCTGCTGCTCTGCCTCTCCGCCGCCGCGATCGCCTCCATCCCGCTCGCCGGCCCGCTCGTGCACCGCGTCGGCCCGGCCCGCGCGGTGCTGCTCGGCAGCCTCTCCGTGGTGCTCGGGCTCGTCCTGCTCGGGGCGGGTGCCGCGCTGGGCTGGGTGCCGTTGGCCGGCGTGGGCCTGATGTTTGCCGGGGCCGGCAACAGCACCTGGGACGTCGCCATGAACGTCGAGGGCGCCGACGTCGAGCGACGGCTGGGTCGTACGATCATGCCCCGCTTCCACGCCGGCTTCAGCCTCGGCACCGTGGCGGGTGCCGCGGTGGGCGCCCTGGCCGCGACGGCCGGAGTGCCCGTGTCGAGCCAGCTGTGGGCCACCGCGGTCCTGGCCACCGTGGCGCAGCTGGTCATCGTGCGCCGCTTCCTGCCGCACGCCGCCGTGCCCGCGGCGCAGCGCCGCCCGGCCGGGGTCCGGGAGACCTGGAAGGAGCCGCGCACCCTGCTCATCGGCCTGATCATGCTGGGCTTCGGCTTCACCGAGGGATCCGCGAACGACTGGCTGGCCATCAGCCTCGTCGACGGGTACGGCACGAGCGAGACCCTCGGCGCCATCGGCTTCGGCATGTTCGTGGCCGCGATGACCCTGGGCCGGATGTTCGGCGTTCACGCCCTGCAGCGCTGGGGGCGGGTTCCGGTGCTGCGCGTCACCGCGGTGCTGGCGCTGATCGGCGTGCTGGCGGTGGTGTCCGACGTCGCGGTTCCGCTGGCCCTGGTCGGCGCGCTGTTCTGGGGGGTCGGGGCCTCGCTGGGCTTCCCGGTCGGCATGAGCGCCGCCGCGGACGATCCCGCCCGCGCGGCGATCCGCGTCTCGGTGGCGGGCTCGATCGGGTACGCCGCGTTCCTGTCCGGCCCGCCGCTCATCGGCTTCCTGGCCCAGCACGTCGGCATCCTGCACGCGCTGCTGGTGGTGCTGGCCGCGATCGCCCTCGGCCTGTACGCCTCCCGCGCCGCCCGCCCGCTCGCCGTCGAACCAGAGCGCGCCGAGGTCTGACGCGCGCCGGCCACCCGCAGGCCAGAACCGCCGAGGTCTGGCGCGCGCCGGCCACCCGCAGGCCAGAACCGCCGAGGTCTGGCGCGCGCCGGCCACCCGCAGGCCAGAACCGCCGAGGTCTGGCGCGCGCGGCGCCACCCCCGGCGGGCTACCCGGCCGAGGCCAGGAAGTCGCCGATCAGGTGGGCGAGGGGCTCCGGCTGCTCGATCACCATCGCGTGCGAGGCGTCGTGCAGCTGCAGGTACCGCACCCGGGGATTGGCCTGGGCGGCCGTCGTGACCTGATCGGTGAGGAAGCGACGGTGTGCGGCGTACAGGTCGGCGAAGGGTTCCTCCTCGGGCAGGCTCCGGGTCGGCAGCACGACCAGCAGCGGGCAGGGCATCGCGGCGTACACGGGGGTCAGGTCGAGTCCGGTCATCAGTTCCCGCAGCTGCCCGGCGGTCGCGGCCGTGGGCCGCGTCGTCGTCTCGCCGTCGACGTGCGCCAGGTTGCGCCGGAACCCCTCGATCCACACCTTCTCGTTGGCGCCCATGTCGCGCGCCGCCATCTGTTCGCGCTCCACCAGGTCGGGCAGTTCCCCGGCGGGGATGGTGCGGCCCATGCCGGCGTGCATCGCGTCGAACACCTGCGTCAGCCGGGCCAGTTCCCCGGCGGCCTTCTCCGGGTCGAGGCCGGGCAGCCGGTCCGGGCGACTGGGCGGAGGGCAGCCGTCCAGGCTCACCACCCCGGGCGATTCGGGATGGCGCTGGCCCCACAGGGCGGCCAGCATGCCGCCGAGGGAATGGCCGACGACCGCCGGGCGCTCCAGGCCGAGGTGTACGGCCACCGCCGCGATGTCGCCCAGCGCCGCCTCCCACGACCACGGGCCGTCACCCGAGCGGCCGTGTCCGCGCAGGTCCAGGGTCACGACCCGGTGCCGGGGTCGCAGGGCCCGCGCCAGCGTGGTCAGCGTCGCGAGGTTGCCCCCGGCGCCGTGCAGCAGGATCAGCGGCGGCGCGTCGCCGCCGAAGTCACGTACGGCGATGGGCAGGTCGCCCGCGTCCACGAGACGGTCATTGATCATGTGTTTCCCCTTCGTCGCTCCCGGCGTCCCGCGCGCGCAGGCGGTCGCGGACGGCCGCGGCGGGCACCCCGCCCTCCGGATGGCGGGGCAGCCGGCCCCGCTTGATCAGGTCGTGCACACCCTGGCGGCTGATGCCCAGCATCGCCCCGGCCGTCGCGTACGAGACCCGCTCGGCGGCCGGGTGGCCGGCCCGGCGGGCCACGGTCCGGCCCAGCGGGGTACGCCACCAGTCGAGCGGCGGGTCGAACGCCCGGTCGCCGGGGTAGAGGGTCGCGACGAGGCGTACGGCGACGCGCACGGCCGCCTCGTCGTCGTCCCCGCGCATCGTGTCGGCCCACCGGCCGGCTCGGATCCGGACGAGGTCGCGCAGGCGGGCGACCGTGTCGTCACCGTCGAGCAGGATGTCGAGGGGGTCGATCAGCCGTACGTCGAGCAGGTGCACGATCTGCTCGACCAGCTCCCCGCGAGTGGGCACGGCCCCATCGTCGACCCGCTTGACAGGCAATGTCAAGTGATACCGTCCTTCGCGTGGCGCACGAGAGCAGACCCCTGGCGCCGCGGCCCCTGACCGAGCCGCACCCGTCCCGGCTGGCGCCGGACCACCCGCGCCGCCCGGAGATCCTCGCCGCGCACGCGGCGGCCCTCGCCGACGGCCGCCCGGGCTACCTCGACCCGGACACCGGCCTGTTCGTGCTCACCGCGGGTTTCCTCGCCGACCGGGGCACCTGCTGCGGCCGCGGCTGCCGTCACTGTCCGTACGTCGATGGTGTCTGACCCGGTATTCCCTCCCCGCGCGACGCGAAGTACGGTGTGCCCCGATTCCATCGGGAGGACCCACGTGCGTTCGCGTCTCGCCGCGCTCGGCGCCGCCGCCACCCTGCTCGCCCCCACGGGATGCTCCAGCGGCAAGGCGGACGCGGGCCTGCCCCCGGTGCAGGTGATCGAGCAGCCGGCCGCCTCCGCGGGCGGTGCGTGCATCCTGTGGGACTACGCGTTCATCCGGGACACGATCGGGGTCACCTTCACGGTGGCGGGCTCCGACCAGGTCGACGACACCTCCACCTGCGTGGTGCAGACCGAGAGCGGCGACTACCCCAACCTGGCACTGTCCGTGGTCGAGAGCACCAAGGCGGACGCGAACCTGTTCCTGCAGGACCTGATGCCCGCCAAGGCCACCCGGGTCAAGGGCCTCGGCCGGGCCGGATACCGGCTGCTGTCCGGCGCCTCCGGCGGTCACGGCCCCAGCGTCGAGGTCACCTGGCTCAGCGAGGCCGCGCAGTTGCAGACCCTGAAGTTCACCTTCCCCAAGGGCGCGAAGCAGGCTCAGGTGGATCAGCTGTCGACGAAGCTGGTGTCGCTGGCCAAGGCCATGAACACCACGAAAGGCTGAGGCGCCGCCGGGACGCCTCAGTGGGCCGCGACGAAGACGCGGGACGCCACCTCGCGCGGCAGCCGGATCTTGTCGCCCGAGCGGTCGATCGTGACCGCGTCGCGTTCCTGCGCCACGGTCACGGTCGCACCCGGGTCGATCCCGGCCGCGTGCAACTGCCGCAGCACCCCCGCGTTGGTCTGCACGCTCTCGCAGATGCGCCGCACCACCACGTCGCCGGAGAGGCCGGGGAACGCGAGGTTGCGCTCCGCGCCCACGATCGCGGCCTCGGCGCGTTCCGTCGCGGCCGAGGTGCCGAAGGCCTCCAGGCCCGGGATCGGGTTGCCGTACGGCGAACGGGTCGGCTTGTTGAGCAGCTCGTAGACCTTCTTTTCCACGGCGTCGCTCATCACGTGCTCCCAGCGGCAGGCCTCCTCGTGGGCCTCCTCGTAGGGCATGCCGATGACGTTGACCAGCAGCAGCTCCGCGAGGCGGTGCTTGCGCATGACCGAGACCGCGTGGGACCGCCCCAGCTCGGTGAGCTGCAGGTGCCGGTCGCCCTCCACCGTGAGCAGGCCGTCGCGCTCCATCCGCGCGACCGTCTGGCTGACCGTGGGCCCGCTCTGGTGCAGCCGCTCGGCGATGCGGGCCCGTAGCGGGGGAACCCCCTCCTCCTCGAGCTCCAGGATGGTCCGCAGGTACATCTCGGTGGTGTCGACCAGATCATTCACGGTGGAGTCCTCCCACGGCGATATTACCCTCAGACCGGTGACGGCCCTCGCGGCGAGACCGGCGGCCCGCCGGGGCGCGGCGGACCGGGCGGCCCGCCGGGCGTGCGACGATGGCGCCATGGCGGACGGCGTGCCCACGACGGTGGTCTGGGACCCGGCGCTGCTCGCGTACGACATGGGCGAGCACCCGATGAACCCGGTCCGGGTGGAGTTGACCATCGCGCTCGCCCGCGAGCTGGGCATCCTCGACCGGCCCGGGGTGCGGGTGGTGCCCGCCGAACCCGCCAGCGAGGACGCGCTGACCCGGGTGCACCGCCCGGACTACCTGGATGCGGTCCGGCACGCGCCCCGCGACCCGTTCTTCGCCGGCTGGGGTCTCAACACCCCCGACAACCCCGTCTTCGACGGGATGCACGAGGCCAGCGCGCGGATCTGCGGCGCCACGATCGCCGCGGCCGAGGCCGTCTGGTTCGGCTCCAGCACCCGCGCGGTCAACGTGTCCGGGGGCCTGCACCACGCCATGCCCGCCCGCGCCGCCGGCTTCTGCGTCTACAACGACCCCGCGGTGGCGATCGCGCGTCTGCTCGACCTGGGCGCGCAGCGGATCGCGTACGTCGACGTGGACGTGCACCACGGCGACGGGGTCCAGGCCGTCTTCTACGACGATCCGCGCGTGCTCACGGTCAGCCTGCACGAGACGCCGCTGGCGTTGTTCCCCGGCACGGGCTTCCCCGACGAGACGGGTGCCCCGGGCGCCGAGGGCACGTCGGTGAACGTGGCCCTGCCACCCGGCACCGGCGACGGCGGCTGGCTGCGCGCGTTCCACGCGGTGGTCCCGTCCGTCGTGCGCGCCTTCGCGCCGCAGGTGCTGTTCACCCAGTGCGGCGCCGACGCGCACCGGCTGGACCCGCTGGCCGACCTGCGCCTGTCCGTGGACGGCCAGCGCGCCACCTACCTGGCGTTGCGGGCGCTCGCCGACGAGATCTGCGGCGGGCGCTGGGTCGCGACCGGCGGCGGCGGGTACGCGCTGGTCGAGGTCGTGCCCCGGGCCTGGACCCACCTGCTGGCCGTGGCCACCGGGGAGCCGCTGGCGCCGGGCACCCCCACCCCGCCCGACTGGCGCAAACTCGCCGCGCAGCGCCGCCCGCAGGCCGACATCCCCGCCACCTTCACCGACGGCGTCGACCCGCCGGACGAGCGCTGGGAACCGGGCACCGCCACCGACGCGGTGGACCGGGCGATCCTGGCGACCCGCACGGCGGTGTTCCCGCTGCACGGCCTCGACCCGTACGACCCGAGGGATTGACCGCCATGGTCCTCGACACCGGCGCCGATGTGCTGCTCTCCGACGGCAGCGCCGTCCACTTGCGCCCGATCAGCCCGGCGGACGCCGAAGCGATCGTCGAGCTGCACTCCCGGATGAGCGACCGCACCCGCTACCTGCGCTACTTCTCGCCGTACCCGCGGATCCCGGAGCGGGACCTGGAACGCTTCGTCACCGTCGACCACCGCGACCGGGAGGCGTACGTCGCGGTCAGCGGCGCGCGCATCCTGGCGGTCGGCCGCTACGAGCGGATGGGCCCGGATTCACCCGACGCCGAGGTGGCGTTCGTGGTGGAGGACGCGTACCAGGGCCGGGGCATCGGGTCGGTGCTGCTGGAGTACCTGGCCGAGGCGGCCCGGGCCAACGGCATCCGCCGGTTCGTCGCCGAGGTGCTGCCGCAGAACGGCGGCATGCTGCGCGTCTTCAGCGACTTCGGCTACCAGATCCAGCGCCGCTACGCCGACGGCGTGGTGCACCTCGAATTCCCGATCGCCCCCACCGAACTCTCCCGCCAGGTGCAGGAGAGCCGGGAGCAGCGCACCGAGGCCAGGTCGATCGCGCGGCTGCTCAGCCCGCGTGGGGTCGCCGTGTACGGGGCCAGCACCAGCGGCCTCGGGGTCGGCGCGGCGCTGCTGGCCCACCTGCGCGACGGCGGGTTCACCGGGGCGGTCGTGCCGGTGCACCCGAGCGCCGAGCGAGTGGCGGGGCGGCGGGCGTACCGGTCGGCGGCCGAGGCGGGGCAGACGATCGACGTGGGGCTCATCGCCGTACCTCCGGAACGGGTTTCCGAGGCCGTGGCGGACGCGGCCGCTGCCGGCGCGGGAGCCCTGGTGGTGGTGTCCGCGGGCTTCGCCGAGACCGGCCCGGACGGCGCGGACGCGCAGCGTGCGCTGCTGGAGCAGGCCCGGGCGGCCGGGATGCGGGTGGTGGGCCCGAACTGCCTGGGTATTGCCAACACCGATCCGACGGTACGGCTGAACGCCACGCTCGCCCCGACCCTGCCGGCCGCCGGCCGGGTCGGCTTCTTCAGCCAGTCCGGCGCGCTCGGGGTGGCCCTGCTGGCCGAGGCGGACCGGCGCGGACTCGGGCTGTCCAGCTTCGTGTCGGCCGGCAACCGCGCCGACGTCTCCGGCAACGACCTGCTGCAGTACTGGCAGGACGATCCGCGCACCGACGTCGTGCTGCTGTATCTGGAGACGTTCGGCAACCCGCGCAAGTTCGCCCGGCTGGCGCGCCGGATGAGCCGGATCAAGCCGATCGTGGCCGTGGCGTCGGCGACCCGCCCGCGCGGGCTGGCCGAGGACCTGCCCGGCCCCGACGCGCACGCGGTCACGGCGCTGTTCGCCCGCTCCGGGGTGATCCGCGTCGACACGGTCCGCGAACTGTTCGACGTCGGCGTGCTGCTGGCGCACCAGCCGCTGCCCGCCGGCCGGCGGGTCGCCGTGGTGGGCAACTCGTCCGCGCTGTCCGGGCTCGCGGTCGCCGCCTGCCGCCCCAACGGACTCGTCGTCGCCGACGGGTACCCGCGCGACCTCAGCCCGCAGTCCGGCGCCCACGAGTTCGCCGCGGCGCTGGCCGACGCCGAGGCCGACGAGCGGGTGGACGCGCTGGTCGTGGTGTTCGCCCCGCCCCTGCCGGGCCAGCTGCCCGACTCCGACGCGGACTTCGCCGTCGCCCTGTCCACGGTCGCGCTGGCGGGGGAGAAGCCGACCGTGGCGACGTTCCTGCTCGGACAGCTGCCGTCGCGGGTCCCGTCGTACCCGTCGATCGAGGAGGCGGTACGGGCGCTGGGCCGGGTCGCCTCGTACGCGGAGTGGCTGCGCCGCCCGCCGGGCCGCTATCCGGAGCTGTCCGGAGTGGATCCCGCCGCCGCCGAGGTGCAGGGCGAGCTGACGGAGCTGCTGGCCGCGTACGGCGTCCGGGTCGTCCCGTCCACGTCCGCCGGGTCGCTGCCGGCCGCCCTGAGCGCCGCGGAGCAGTGCGGCTACCCGGTGGCGCTGAAGGCCGCCCGGGGTTCCCTGCGTCACCGCATCGACCTCGGCGCGGTACGCCTCAACCTGGCCGACGCGGGCGCCGTCCGCGCCGCGTACGGCGAGCTCGCGGCCGCGTTCGGCCCGGTGGTGCTGGTGCAGTCGATGGTCGCGCCGGGGGTGGCGTGCCGGGTGGAGGTGGCCGAGGATTCCGCCTTCGGCCCGGTGGTCGGTTTCGGGCTCGGCGGGGTCGCCAGTGAGCTGCTGGGTGACCTGGCGTGGCGGGCCGCGCCGCTGACCGACTCGGCCGCGGCCGCGCTCGTCGAGGAGCCGCGGGCGGCCCCGCTGTTGCACGGCTACCGGGGCTCGTCCCCGGTCGACCGGGACGCGCTCGTCGACCTGCTGCTGCGGGTCGGCCGCCTCGCCGACGAGCATCCGCGGATCCGGGCGCTGTCGCTCAACCCGGTGCTGGCCCGCCCCGACGGCTTCGACGTGCTGCACGCCACAGTGGAGGTCGGTGCGGCGGGCGCCCGTCCGGATACCGGCCCCCGCCACCTCTGAACGCCCGGGTCAAGGCATCAGACCGGTTCGCCGCCGGTCGTTGTCCGCAGCAGGTGCAGGGCCAGCCGGTTCGCCGCGGCCAGCGCCGCGAAACCGGCCGCCAGCAACGGGTGCCCGGTGCCGGCGAGGGCGAGGGCGGCGGAACCGAACACCACCCACTCCGGTACCAGGCCGGTCGCGGGCGCTCAGCTGGCGTACGCCTCCAGGCGGCCGGCGCGCTCCGGCGAGCGCAGCTTGAGCATCGTCACCTTCTCGATCTGGCGGATGCGCTCGCGGCTCAGGCCGAACTCGCGGCCCACCTCGTCGAGGGTGCGCTGGCGGCCGTCGTCGAGGCCGAAGCGCAGCCGGATCACCGCGGACTCCCGCTCGGACAGCGTGGAGAGCACGATCTCGACCTCGTTGCGCAGCTCGCCCCGGGCCAGGCCGTCACCCGGCTCGCCGCGCGGGTCGACCGCCGCGACGAAGTCGCCGAGGGCGCTCTCGCCGTCCTCGCCGACCGCCTGGTCGAGGCTGACCGGCTCCCGGTCGTACGAGATCAGCTCGATGACCTGGAACTCCGGTACGCCCATGGCCTTGGCGATCTCGGCGATGCTGGGCTCGCGGCCCAGCTGCGTGGCGAGGTCGCGGCGGGCGCGGACCATGCGGTTGACCTGCTCGACCATGTGTACGGGGATGCGGATGGTGCGGGCCTGGTCGGCCATGGCGCGGGTGATGGCCTGGCGGATCCACCAGGTGGCGTACGTGGAGAACTTGTAGCCCTTGGTGTAGTCGAACTTCTCGACCGCGCGGATCAGGCCGAGGTTGCCCTCCTGGATCAGGTCGAGGAAGGCCATGCCGCGCCCGGTGTAGCGCTTCGCGATGCTGACGACGAGCCGCAGGTTGGCCTCGAGCAGGTGGTTCTTCGCGGCCTTGCCCTCGGCGACGATGATCTCCAGGAGTCCGGCGACGTCCGCGTCGGCGGTGGGCAGCTTCTCCTCGGCGTAGAGGCCGGCCTCGATCCGCTTGGAGAGGGTCACCTCCTCGACCGCGGTGAGCAGGCGGGTCCGACCGATGCCGTTGAGGTACGCCCGGACGAGGTCGGCGGAGACGCCGCGCTCGTCGGTGGCGTCAAGGTCGGCCAGGGCCTCGACACTGTCTGTCATGATGCCGTCAGCGGCTTCTTCCGCCATGGACTCCATCGCCTTCATCTGCAGGACCACTTTCAGTCCCCTCCCCGCGTGAACTCGGTGCATTCCCAGCCCGCATTCGTGCCGGTGATCAAAGCTTGGCGCGGGAGGCGTTAAGCCGAGGTGAGGCAAGCGTCCAGGTGGCATGAATCGGGGAGAACCCTGAGGTCGTGAACCCGACACGCCGCCCGAATTGGCTGGACATATGGGGAACGAGACTCGATTGGTAAGAGCCCGATAATGTGTTCCAGAACGACACACGAAGGGAAGGTCCGTGGTCTTCAAACGGATGATGCGGGCACTCGGCGTCGGTGGCCCGTCCGTGGAAACGGTGCTCACCAACCCCAACTGCCGGCCCGGGGGTTACCTCGAGGGTCACGTTCAGGTGATCGGCGGCGAACACTCGGTAGACATCGAGTATGTGTCGCTGGCCCTGGTCACCCGGGTCGAGGTCGAGAGCGGCGACAGCGAGTACAACACCAACCAGGAATTTCACAAGCAGCGGCTCACCGGTGCCTTCAAGCTGGACCCGGGTCAGCGCCACGACCTGCCGTTCCGCTTCGACGTGCCGTGGGAAACCCCGATCACCGAGGTGTACGGCCAGCACCTGCACGGCATGACGATGGGTCTGGCCACGGAGCTCGAGGTGGCCCGCGCCGTCGACAAGGGTGACCTCGACGCGGTGGCGGTGCACCCCCTGCCGGCGCAGGAGCGGATCCTCGAAGCGCTGCAGCGGCTCGGTTTCCGGTTCAGCAAGGCCGACGTGGAGCGCGGCTCCGTGTACGGCGTGCACCAGACGCTGCCGTTCTACCAGGAGATCGAGTTCTACCCGCCCCCGGCGTACGCCAGCGGGATCAACCAGCTCGAGGTCACCTTCATCGCGACCCCGCAGGTGTTGCAGGTGATCCTCGAACTCGACAAGCGGGGCGGGCTGTTCACCGAGGGCCACGACGCGTTCGGCCGCTTCGACGTCGACTACCACACCGTCGACCAGGTCGACTGGGCCGGGCAGCTGGACAACTGGCTGCGCCAGTCCGCCCAGCGCCGGGGCCTGTTCTTCTGACGGCTACAGCTCGATCAGAACCGTACGCGGGCCCACGTTCACGCTCTCCACGAGCATGTGGGCCCGGAACCGGCCGGTGGCCACGGTCGCGCCGCGGGCGCGCAGCGCCTCCACGAACGTGGTCACCAGCGGTTCCGCCACCTCGGCCGGGGCGGCGGCCGCCCAGGTCGGACGGCGTCCCTTGCGGGCGTCGCCGTACAGGGTGAACTGGCTGACCACCAGCAGCGGGGCGCCCACGTCGGCGGCCGACGCCTCGTCGTCGAGCAGGCGCAGCTCGTACACCTTGCGGGCCATGGTCTGTGCGGTCGCGGCCGTGTCGTCGTGGGTGACGCCGAGCAGCACCAGCAGCCCGTCCGCGATCTCGCCGACGACCGCACCGTCCACGGTGACACTCGCCCGGCTCACGGTCTGCACCAGCGCCCGCATCAGCGGCTCCTCTCCATCGGTGCGGTACATCTTCGCCGACCGTGCGCCTGCGACCCTGCCGGGCCTGGGTCGGGCACAGGACCGGGACCTGCGAAGATGAACGCCATGACGATCTCCCTTCCGATCGTGCCGGAAGCGAACGAGTTGCTCACGCGGGACCCGCTGGCCTTGACGATCGGCATGGTGCTGGATCAGCAGATCCCGCTGGAGAAGGCGTTCAGCTCGCCGTACGTTCTCGCTCAGCGGCTCGGCCACCCGCCCACCGCGCGGGAGCTCGCCGAGTTCGACACCGACGCCCTCATCGAGATCTTCGCGAAGCCGCCCGCGCTGCACCGTTTCCCGAAGGCCATGGCGACGCGGGTGCAGGACGTGTGCCGGGTCCTGGTGGCCGAGTACGACGGCGACGCCGCGAACCTCTGGGCCGACGTCCGCGACGGCGCGGAACTGCTGCGGCGGGTGGGCTCGCTGCCCGGCTTCGGCAAACAGAAGGCCCAGATCTTCACGGCCCTGCTGGGCAAGCAGTACGGCGTGCGGCCGACCGGGTGGCGCGAGGCCGCCGGCGGGTACGGCGAGCAGGACTCCTACCGTTCGGTGGCGGACATCGTGGATGACGACTCGCTGGCGCGGGTGCGCGCCTACAAGAAGGAGATGAAGGCCGCCGCGAAGCGGGCGGGTTGAGCTTCGCGTCGATGCTGGGCAGCCGGGTGGGTCCGGTGCGAGGATGAAGAGTCGATCGGAGTCACCCGTGAAGAAGCAGCCGGACCGCCCGGTGTTGATCACCGACGCGGCCCTCAGCCAGAGTGACCAGCTCCGCAGCCGGCAGATCCGCTACGTGACCATGATGGGCCTCCGGGCCGGCTGCCTCATCCTGGGCGCCGTCCTGATCAGCGCCCAGGTGCCGCTACTGCCGCTGTGGCTCATCCTGTGCGCGGCCGGGATGGTGTTCCTGCCCTGGGCGGCCGTGCTCATCGCCAACGACCGCCCGCCCAAGACCAAGGCGGAACGGTACGAGGCCCGCAACACCGAACGCCAGCGGCCCGTCCTCGACAGCCACTCCGCCGGGCAGAACGAGCACCGCACGATCGACGCCGACGGCTGAAACGCGGGTCCGGCGCCGCGCGCCGGGCCGCCCACCCGGCGGCCCCGATCTCGGCCGGCAGGGGGCCGGAGACACCGGAGCGCTCGCTGTTCAGGGACGCGCCCCGACCCGGCGGACGGCTTCGGCGCCGAGCGCGGTCCCGGCCGCGAGGGCGGCTGGGGGGCCCGCACCGGCACACCACGCGGCCAGCAGCCCGGCCGCGAACGCGTCGCCTGCCCCGGTCGGGTCGACCACCGGCACGCGGGCCGCCGCGACCCGCTCCGTCGTCCCGTCCCGGGACGCCCAGACCGCCCCCGCGCCGCCGCACTTGACCACCACGTGCCGGGCCGCACCGGTCAGCGCGCGGGCCTGCTCCTGCGCCGTACCGGGACCGGCCAGCACGGCTGCCTCGTCGGCGTTGCACAGCAGCAGGTCGGCCCCGCGTACCCAATCGAGGAAGGCCGCCGCCCCGGCCCGCCGCAGCGGGCCCGCGGAGGCGGCGTCGACGCTCATGGTCAGGCCGTGGGTGTGGGCCGTGGCCAGGGCGGCCAGCCCGCCCGGCCGGGAGCGGGCATCGAGCAGCGGGTACCCGGACAGATGCAGGTGGGTGGCGCCGGGTGCGGCGGCGACGGCCGCGGCGACGTCGCCCGGGTCCAGCAGCAGCGCCGCGCCGCGGTCGGCCAGCATGGTCCGCTCGTCGGCCGTGGCGAGCACCACCACGCTGCCGGTGGGGGCGCCCTCGTGGGCGCGCACCGCGCAGCGCACCCCGCGCGCGGTCAGCTCGGCCACCCGTTCCCGCCCGGCCGGGTCCTCGCCGACCGCCGCGACCAGGGTGACCGCGCAGCCCGCGTGGGCCAGCCAGGCGGCCGTGTTGGCGGCCTGACCGCCGCCGGTGAGGGTGATCGCCGCGTCGGTGTCCGTCCCAGTCTCGATCGGGCTCCCGTGCACCACGAGCACGTCGGTGACCAGGTCCCCGACCACGATCACACCGGACCGCCCGATAGGGCGCTCGTGGCCCTCGCTGCGCTCGCTCACGCTGTGCTGGCTGGGCGTGCGCTCGTGGCCCTCGCTGCGCTCGGTGCGCTCGCTCACGCGGGGATGCTGAAGCCGAGTGGGCTCGGGGCCGGTGCCGCGGCAGCCGCGATCCGGGCGGCGAGGGCGGCGTTGCGCAGGATGATGCGTACGTTGACCGCCAGGCTGCGGCCCTCGGTGCTGTCGTGGAAATGGGCCAGCAGGAACGGGGTGACGGCCTTGCCGGTGATCCCCTCGCGGGCCAGCAGCGCCAGCCCCTCGGCCAGGGTGCGGTCGTGCAGTTCGGGGTCGAGCTGCTCGTCGGCGGGCAGCGGGTGGCCCAGCACCAGCGCGCCGGAGCTGACGCCGTGGTCCGCGCGGGCGGCCACGGCGGCGGCGACCTGCTCCGGGGTGTCCAGCCGCCAGTCGACGTCGAAGCCACCGTCGGTGACGAAGAAGCCGGGGAACCGGTGCGTGCCGTAGCCGGCGACGGCCACGCCCAGGGTCTCCAGGCGCTCCAGGGT
This sequence comes from Krasilnikovia cinnamomea, assembly GCF_004217545.1. Classification (NCBI taxonomy): domain Bacteria; kingdom Bacillati; phylum Actinomycetota; class Actinomycetes; order Micromonosporales; family Micromonosporaceae; genus Krasilnikovia; species Krasilnikovia cinnamomea. The sequence continues at coordinate 1,535,234 of NZ_SHKY01000001.1, read as the reverse complement.
CGCCCCCACGTCCAGGATCGACTTCACCCCGGCGCAGACCACCACGATCGGCGTGTGCGACAGCGCGGTGAGGTCGGCCGACTCGTCGAAGGTGGTGTTCGCCTCCCGGTGCACCCCGCCCAGGCCGCCGGTGGCGAACACGCCGATGCCGGCCGCCGCGGCGACCGCGCTGGTCGCGGCGACCGTCGTGGCACCGTCGGCGCCCGTTGCGGCGGCCAGGGCCAGGTCGCGCACGGACAGCTTGGCGACGCCGTCCGCCCCGGCCAGGTGCTCGATCTGGGCGTCGTCGAGGCCGACGGTCAACCGGCCGCCGATCATGCCGATGGTGGCGGGCACGGCGCCGTTGTCGCGTACGGTCTGCTCGATCTCCCGGGCCACCCGCAGGTTGTCCGGGCGGGGCAGGCCGTGCGAGACGATGGTGCTCTCCAGGGCCACCACCGGGCGGCCGTCGCCGCGCGCCCGGCTGACATGGCCCCCATACTGAATCGAGAAGTCGGTCACGATCGCTACGGTACGGTGCCACGCTGCTGCGTTGTCGTTGGACCGACCCCGGGTACTGGTGTCAGACTTGCGGGTTGGAGCATCTTCCGCGGTGACCGGGGGGCACGCGGTGGCAGATAGACGACTGGCAGAACTCTGGAAGGGCAGATGCCGTGAGCACGCAGATCTTGGAGCGCCCGGAAACCAAGGATGCCGACACCGGGCCCGAAATGTTCCACTACGTGCGCAAAGAGAAGATCGCCGAGAGCGCGGTCATGGGCACGTTCGTGATCGCGCTGTGCGGGGAGACGTTCCCGGTGACCAAGTCGCCGAAGCCCGGTTCGCCGGTGTGCCCGCAGTGCAAAGAGATCTACGAGGCGATGAAGAGCTGATCACGCTCGCTCTCGGCGCGGTGTCGTGACGGGCAGCTACGGCCCGCTCGTCGCGGATCTCATCGGCGTGGCCGTGTTCGCCGCCTCGGGCGGCTCCGCCGCGGTGGGTAAGCGCCTCGACCTGTTCGGTGTCGCCTTCGTCGGCTTCACCGCCGCTCTCGGCGGCGGGATCGTCCGCGACCTGGTGATCGGCTCCGTCCCCCCGCTGGCGTTCGCGGACTGGCGGTACGCCGTGACCGCCGTGGTCGCCTCCGTCGCCGTGTTCTGGCTGCATCCCCAGTTGTACCGGGTGCGCCGTACCGTCCTGGTGCTGGACGCGGCCGGGCTGGGGCTGTTCACGGTCACCGGCACCCTCAAGGCCCTCGACGCGAACGTGCCGGCGGTCGGCGCGTGCCTGATCGGCATGCTCACCGCCATCGGCGGCGGGCTGGCCCGGGACCTGCTCACCGCCGAGATCCCCGTGGTGCTCCAGCGGGAGATCTACGCCATCGTCGCGCTGGGCGGCGCGGTCACGGTGACGCTGCTGGTCCGCCTCGGCGGGGCGAACCTGCTCACCCTGTCCGCCGCGGCGATCGGCATGATCGGGGTACGCCTGCTCGCCCTGTACCGCCGTTGGTCGGCCCCGGTCGCGGCGCCGCCGCCACTTCCGTGAACGGCCGTTCGGCAAGAGGCTGGCCCCGAGGCGCAGCCGATCCGTAACCGCTGGTCGCGCTATCGCTGCGGCCGGTGGTGTTCCGGAGCCGTGGCCGCCGGTGTCGGAGGGCGCCGCTATGCTGAAGCCGCCTCCGCCGCCGTGCCGCCCGGGGGCGTTTGCATGAGTGGAGAGGACCACCGCAGCTTGAGCCCGCCCCTGCCGGACCTGGAGACGTTCCCGCCACTGCGGGCATGGCAACGCAAGGCCCTGGTGGAGTATCTGCGGCGCCGGACCCCGGACTTCACCGCGGTCGCCACCCCGGGCGCGGGCAAGACCACCTTCGCGCTGCGGATCGCCGCCGAGCTGTTGAACGACGGCACCGTCGACGCGGTCACCGTGGTCTGCCCCACGGAGCACCTGAAGACGCAGTGGGCGACGGCGGCGGCGCGGGTGGGCATTCAGCTCGACGCGGCGTTCCGCAACGCCGACGTGCACTCCGCCCGCGACTTCCACGGTGCCGTGCTCACGTACGCGCAGGTCGGCATGGCGCCCGCGGTGCACCGGCGGCGCACCATGACCCGCCGCACGATGGTGATCCTCGACGAGATCCACCACGCCGGCGACTCGCGGACCTGGGGCGACGGGGTCAAGGACGCGTTCGAGCCCGCCGAGCGGCGCCTCATGCTCACGGGTACGCCGTTCCGCTCCGACGACAACCCGATCCCCTTCGTGTCCTACGAGCGCGGCGACGACGGCCTGCAGCGCTCCCGCTCCGACTCGACCTACGGGTACGCCGACGCCCTGCGCGACGGGGTCGTCCGGCCGGTGATCTTCCTCGCGTACTCGGGGGAGACGCGGTGGCGCACCAGTGCCGGTGACGAGCTGGCCGCCCGCCTCGGCGAGCCGATGACCAAGGACCTGGTCGCGCAGGCCTGGCGTACCGCGCTGGATCATCGCGGCGACTGGATGCCGCAGGTGCTGCGGGCCGCCGACGCCCGGCTGTCACGGCTGCGCGAGCACGGCATGACCGACGCGGGTGGCCTGGTCATCGCGAGCGACCAGCAGACCGCCCGGGCGTACGCGAAGCTGCTGGAGACCATCACCGGGGAGAAGCCCTCGGTGGTGCTCTCCGACGACCAGGGCGCCTCGGCGCGGATCGCCACCTTCGCCGACTCGGAGCAGCGCTGGCTGGTGGCGGTGCGGATGGTCTCCGAGGGCGTCGACATCCCCCGCCTGGCCGTCGGCGTGTACGCGACCAGCGCCTCCACCCCGCTGTACTTCGCCCAGGCGATCGGCCGTTTCGTCCGGGCCCGGCGCCCGGGGGAGACCGCGACGGTGTTCCTGCCCAGCGTGCCGCACCTGCTCGGGCTGGCCAGCGAGATGGAGGTCGAGCGCGACCACATCCTCGGCGCCCCCAAGGACCCGGACGGGCTCGACGACGCCCTGCTCGAACGCGCGCAGCGCGCGGAGGACGCGGCGGGCGAGCTGGAGAAGCGGTTCGAGGCGCTGTCCGCCACGGCCGAACTGGATCAGGTGATCTTCGACGGGGCGTCGTTCGGCACGGGGGCCCGGTCGGGCACCCCGGAGGAGGAGGAGTACCTCGGCCTGCCCGGCCTGCTGAGCCCTGATCAGGTGGCGCTGCTGCTGGACCGCCGCCAGTCCGAGCAGCTCGCGGAGCAGAAGCGGCGGGCCAAGGAGGCCCCGGTGCCGCAGCCGCGCGAGCCGGTGGTGCTGAGTGCGGGGGAGCGGCGGGTCAGCCTGCGCCGCCAGCTCAACACGCTGGTCGCGGCGCACCACCACCGGACGGGGCTGCCCCACGGCAAGATCCACGCGGAGCTGCGCCGGATCTGCGGCGGCCCGCCCAGCGCGCAGGCGACCATCGAGCAGCTGGAGGAGCGGATCGCCACGATCCAGACCCTCTGAGTCAGCCCGCGCGGGCCAGACCCGCGCGGGCCCCCAGGGCAGCGAAAGGGCGCCCCACACCGTGGGCGCCCTGGTCGCTATCTGGGGGACAGGTCAGTTGGAGCTGGACATCATGTCCGCGCCGCGCCACGCGAATTCCGGCTCGGCGGCGTACTGCACCGCGATCTTCACCAGATCCTCGGCGTAGCGGTTGGCGTGGTGGCCACAGAACACCAGCTCACCACCGCCGGCGAGGGTCAGACGAAGTTTTCCGGCAGCGTTGCACCGGTCGCAGCGTTCATCGGCTGCTGGTCCTGCCATCGTCTCCGACGGCGGCGTGAGAGTCGGGGTCATCGCCTTCCTCCTCTGGTCGTCACCGATGAACATGTTCCTCGGCTACAGGGCACACATCGTGCAACATCCTCGAGCGTTGCGGCCTTCCCGCCGTGGCCCGGGGGGACCCAGGTCACAGGTTGTCCGGACAGTGTGCCGTGCCCCAAGGGTGCCACGTCAACGATCACTTCTGCACAACGGTCTGGTCACTACCCGACGATGTACCAGCGGTAACCATTGAGGCACGCACAGTTGAAAAGGATCTAGTCCAGGTAGTCCCGCAGGACCTGCGAACGCGACGGGTGTCGCAGTTTCGACATCGTCTTCGACTCGATCTGCCGGATCCGCTCGCGGGTCACCCCGTACACCTGGCCGATCTCATCCAGCGTACGCGGCTGGCCGTCCGTCAGGCCGAAACGTAGCCGAACCACTCCCGCTTCCCGCTCGGAGAGCGTCTGCAGCACCTGCTGGAGCTGGTCCTGCAGCAGCGAGAAGGAGACCGCGTCGACCGCCACCACGGCCTCGGAGTCCTCGATGAAGTCACCGAGCTGGCTGTCGCCCTCGTCACCGATCGTCTGGTCCAGGGAGATGGGCTCACGCGCGTACTGCTGGATCTCCAGCACCTTCTCCGGCGTGATGTCCATTTCCTTGGCCAGCTCTTCCGGAGTGGGCTCGCGGCCCAGGTCCTGGAGCAGCTCACGCTGTATGCGGCCGAGCTTGTTGATCACCTCGACCATGTGCACCGGGATGCGGATGGTGCGGGCCTGGTCGGCCATGGCGCGGGTGATGGCCTGGCGGATCCACCAGGTGGCGTACGTGGAGAACTTGTAGCCCTTGGTGTAGTCGAACTTCTCGACCGCGCGGATCAGGCCGAGGTTGCCCTCCTGGATCAGGTCGAGGAAGGCCATGCCGCGCCCGGTGTACCGCTTGGCCAGCGAGACCACGAGCCGCAGGTTTGCCTCGAGCAGGTGGTTCTTGGCGCGTTCCCCGTCGCGGCCGATCCAGCGCAGGTCGCGCTCGAACGTACGGTCGAGCTTCTCCTCGCCCTCCTCGTACGCCCGCAGCCGCTCGGCGGCGTACAGGCCGGCCTCGATCCGCTTGGCGAGCTCGACCTCCTGCTCCGCGTTCAGCAGGGGCACCTTGCCGATCTGCTTCAGGTACGCCCGGACGGAGTCGGCCGAGGCGGTCAGCTCGGCGTCGCGGCGTGCCTGCTTGAGCGCCTCGGACTCCTCGTCGTCCCACTCGAAGTCGCCTTCGGTGGCGGAGCTCGCCGCGTCGGAGGCGGCGGCCTGCACCATGGCGGGCGGCTCCTCGACGACGACGTCCTCGATCTCGGCGGCCAGCTCCTCGGGATCGATCTCCTCGCCCTCGACCGGCTCCTCCTCGCCGGGGGCGCCCGCCTTGGTGGCCTTGGTGGCCTTGGCCGCCTTCGCGGGGGCCGGTCCGGTGGTCGGGGCGGCGGCCTTGCGCGCGGCGGTCTTGCGGGCCGGGGCGGTGCCCTCGGCGGCGGCCTTGCGGGCGGGTGCCTTCTTGGCCGGGGCCGGCGCGGCGGCCCCTTCCTCGGTGGCGGCCTGCTTCGGCGCGGGCGCGGCGGCCTTCTTGGCCGGGGCCCGGGTGGCCTTGGCGGTCGTCGCCTTCGACGCCGGTGTGGCGGCGCGGGCGGCGGCGACCCGGCGCTTGGTGCTCGCGGAGCCGTCGACCACGACCGTGACGCCGGCGTCCACGAGGGCGCGCAGGATCTTCTTGGCCTGAGCCGGTGTCACCTCGGCGGACTCGACCGTCTGCACGACCTCGGCCGACGTGATCTGCCCGCCCGCGCCCTGCGCGTGCGCGATGAGAGCCTCGGTGAGGGAGCGAACGTCGGCACCGGTCTGGTGGGCTTCTGTCACGAATGACCTTCCGGAGGCGATGAGGTTGAGCGCGGCCGTATGCCCGGCGCAGCACGGCAACGGGGCTGGCCAGTGTGGTGTGGGGACCCCCGTGACGCAGACCGGCCGGCGGGCGACTGTCCGTGAAAGCGTGGGCAGGGGTGAATTGTAGCGCCGTCGTCCGGGAACTTTCCGCCGCAGCACGCCAGGGACCCTGCGGCGGGGGTCGGTCGGCCGCCGTCGGGCGGGTGCCCGAGAATGATGACGGCGGAAAGGGCGGGCAAACGTGGCACACCAACCGGCGGGATCGATCGCCGACGACCTCCTCGCGATCGCCGTCCGGGTCGCGCGCGACGCCGCCGCGACGGCCCGCCGCATGCGGGCCGAGGCGATCACGGACGTGCAGACCAAGAGCACCGACACGGACGTCGTGACGGCCGCGGACCGGGCGGTGGAGCGGCAGGTCGTCGAGGCGCTGCGGCGGGAGCGGCCGGGCGACAGCGTGCTGGGCGAGGAGTACGGCGACTCCGCCACGCCCGTCCCCGGCGCGGTCCGCTGGATCCTCGACCCCATCGACGGCACCGTGAACTACCTGTACGGCCTCCCGCAGTACGCGGTGTCACTGGCGGCCGAGGTGGACGGCGTGGTGCTGGCCGGGGTGGTCCGCAACGCCGCCACGGGCGACGAGTGGACCGCGACCCGGGGCGGCGGCGCCTGGCGCGACGGCCGGCGGCTGACCGGGTCCGCGCGGGCGACGCTGGAGCAGGCGCTGGTGGCCACGGGCTTCGGGTACGACGCGGCGCGCCGGGCGCATCAGGGTGCGGTGCTGGCCGGGCTGATCACCCAGGTGCGTGACATCCGGCGTTTCGGCGCGGCGGCGCTCGACCTGTGTCTGGCCGCCGAGGGCGCCGTGGACGCGTACTTCGAGAAGGGCCTGAATCCGTGGGACCACGCGGCGGGGGGCCTGGTGGCGACCGAGGCGGGTTTGCGCGTGGCCGGGCTGCACGGCGCGCCGCCGGGCGAACGGATGCTCGTCGCTGCGCCGCCCGCGTTGTTCGGCGCGTTGCACGACGCGCTGGTCAAGCTGGACGCCGCCGGGGGCCCCTGAGGCGGGCCGGCCGGGTCACTTGTTCTTCTTGACCGGCGCCGGACAGGCTCCCGGCGGAGCCTCGGGCTGCCCGACCTCGATCAGCGACTGGTTGACCTCGGTCGAGGTGGCCAGCTGCCGGAATCCGCTGCCGACCACGATGTCGATCACGGCGCCCTTGCGCTTCGCGTTGTACTCCAACTCGGCCTGGTCGAGGAAGTACGCCCGCAGCAGTTGCACGGCGCCCACCGCGTCCGGTCCGTACCGGATGACGGCGACGTCGGTGACCCGCTTCTTGTCCTCGTCGGGCTTCAGGACCTGGAACCGCCGGTTCTTGAAGTCGTTCGTGACATTCTCGGCCAGACCCGCCGTTGATGTCCCGTTTAGCACCTTTATGGTTACTTCGCTAGGATCGTTCGGCAATGCCAGGTTTGCCATCACGGATCCCGGCGGGCACTTGTCACCGGCCACCGCACCGCCCTGGGTGTCGCGCACCAGCGCGACGATGACGAAGACGATCGCCGCCAGGCCGAGGGCGCCGATCACGACGAGCGCTCGGACGCGCGCAAAGCTCATGGGGCAGGCTCCCGGTAGGTGGAACGACACGTGGCTCGATCGCCGTCCGGCGGCGGACGGCTCTGCGGTGAGGTTAGCGTCTGACTTCCAGGGGCGGGGAAACAGGGAATAGTTCCGGCGCGCCGACGATGATCCACGGCCGCATACCCCTACCTTGATGTCGCCTCAGTCACATCGGGAACAATTGTCCGTCCATGCGCGTACAAGCCCCTCGCGAGAGCGGTAACGTACCGCGCTCGCCGGGGCAGTTTCGCGAGGGGCGGGGGCGCCTCGGCCGCGGTCGTTCCCACTGTTCGCGAGAGCAGCGCAAATTCGACCACGGGAACCGGGAACCAGAACGACGTCGCGGGCGTTACTAACGCCAAGTGACACATCGATACAGGAGAGTGAAGACCGATGGCCACCGACTACGACGCTCCGCGTCGCGATGAGGTCGACCTCGGCGAGGACAGCCTCGAGGAACTCAAGGCCCGCCGCGCCGACTCTCAGTCCGGCGCGGTGGACGTCGACGAGGTGGAGGTGGCGGAGAGCTTCGAGCTGCCCGGCGCCGACCTCGCCGACGAGGAGCTCACCGTCAAGGTGTTGCCGATGCAGACCGACGAGTTCCGCTGCGCTCGCTGCTTCCTCGTACACCACCGCAGCCAGTTGGCGGTGGAACGCAACGGGGAACTGATCTGCCGCGAGTGCGCCTGACGGCCACCCGCACAACGCATCACCCGGCCGCCCGGCAGGCGGTCGGGCGTCGTACCGACCCCTGAGGACGACGATGACCGAGCCCGAGCACCCGGCGGCCGCCGGTTCCGAGCCGCCTGCCCCCGCGCAGGCCACCCCCGAGATCGGCGACGCCGTGGCCGCGATCGCCGATGCCGATCTGGAACCGGGCCACCGGCGCCGCTTGATCGGCCGGCTCGTGCACGACCTCCGGCGCGGGCCGGGCCGCCTGTGGCACCCCCGCGCCGTGCTGCGCTGGATGACGGACGCGGTCGCCGACATCGCGCCGCACGTCCCCGTACGTGATCTGGCCACCCTCCGCCGGCACCTGCCGGACCTGGACGACGAGGCCCTGGCCGACCGCCTCATCCGTAACGCCGCCCGGGCGACGGCCGGGGTCGGCGCCACCGGCGGCGGCCTCGCCTCCCTCGAATGGGTGGCGACCCCCGCCCTGCTGTCCGCGCCCGTCCTGCTGGCCGCCGAGACCGTCGCCGTCGTCGCCGTCGAGCTGAAGCTCGTCGGCGAACTGCACGAGGTGTACGGCCGCCCGATCACCGGCGGCCCCGCCCAGCGCGCCACCGCGCTCATGCAGTCCTGGGGCCAGCAACGCGGCCTCAACCCGCTGACCACCGGCACCGGGTTCGGGACCGTGCTCGGGACCGCCGCCCGCAAGGACCTGCAGAACACCCTGCTGCGCCGGTTCGGGCGCAACCTCACCACGTTCGGTCCGATGCTCACCGGGGCGGCCGTCGGCGCCTACCTGAACCGCCGCGCCACCCGCGCCCTGGGCGAGAAGGTGCAGCGCGACCTGCGCGGCGAGCCGCTCCGCTAGGCCCCCGCCTGCCGGGGCTGGCGCTTCGCTTCGGCGCTCGCGGCCAGCAGGGCGCTCGCCAGCTCGACCGGGCGGCGGGTGCTGACCACCCAGAACGGCGTCGGATCGGCCGGATCGTCCAGCAGCACCTGCACGGCCCCGCCGACCCACGGCCGCTGCACCACGAACGCCAGCGGATGTGCCCCGACGCCGAGCGCCTCCCGCTTGCCGTCCGCGTCCAGCGCCACCACGTCCGCGATCACGTCCAGCGGCAGCCGGGCGTCGTCGACCTGGAACTCGGCGTCGGTCACGGCGACCCGCAGCCGCCCCAGCCACACCAGCAGCGCCGCGCACACCGGCAGCAGCACCACGAACGGCACCCAGGCCCGCAGGCCCGGGCCGCCCAGCCAGATCTCGGCCGCCAGGATCGCCGCCACCGCCAGGGCGGGCGGCCACCCCCACCACGGCACGGTGAGCCGCTCGGCGTAGCGGGGTCGCGACGTCGCCGTGCTTGCGGCAGGCTCGGATGTCACGCTGGTGAGGGTACGGCGCGCCTGCCCGGCCCCGCACGGCAGGATGGGGCAGGGTAGTGCCGCCGTGGCGCGGCCGCCCGAGCCACATGAGCGAGCCGTACGAGACAGGATGGACGACGTGACCGAAGCTGTGGACGTGCCGGTCCTCCGGCTCGACCCCGACCTGCCGATGCCGGCGTACTCCCACCCGGGCGACGCGGGCGCGGACCTCTGCGCCGCCGTCGACGTCGAGCTGGGCCCCGGCGAACGCGCCCTCGTGCGTACCGGGGTGGCGCTGGCGTTGCCGGACGGGCACGTGGGGCTGGTGCATCCGCGGTCGGGGCTCGCGGCCCGCCTCGGCGTGACCGTGCTCAACGCGCCCGGTACGGTCGACGCCGGCTATCGCGGCGAGATCATGGTGAATCTCGTCAACCACGACCGGGCCCGGACGGTGCGGATCTCGCGCGGGGACCGGATCGCGCAACTGATCGTCCAGCGGGTGGAACGCGCCGTGTTCCGCGCCGTCGAGGAGTTGCCCGAGACCGCGCGCGGCGCGGGCGGGCACGGCTCGACCGGCGGGCACGCGGGCCTGCCCGCACAGCACCGTCGGTGAAGCAGCACCGTCGGTGAGGCAGCAGCGTCGGTGAACCGGACCGGACACGGTCCGGCAGGCTTGGAACGGAAGGTGGCAAGGCAGATGTTCTCCCGCAGCAAGGGGGGCCCCAAGCACGTGCGCCCCGCGGACGCGCCGCGCTCGGCCGCACTCGCCCAGAGCATGTCGGCCGAGCCGGAGCCGGGGGCGCCCGAGCGCGGCCCGTGGGACGCCACGTACGCCCCGGAGGGCGTGCAGCGGCTCGACCTGGGCAGCCTGCAGATCCCGGCGGTCGACGGCGTCGAGGTCCGGGTCCAGGCGAACCCCGACGGCGGCGTCGAGCAGGTCGTCCTCGTGGTGGGTGAGAGCGCGCTGCAGCTCGGGGTGTTCGCGGCGCCGCGCACCGAGGGCATCTGGGACGAGGTGCGGGGCGAGATCGCCGAGGCGATGGCCGCGGACGGGGTCCGCCCGCAGGAGGTCGACGGCCCGTACGGCACGGAGCTGCTGGCCCGGGTGGAGACCCCGCAGGGCCCGGCGGATGTGCGGTTCGTCGGCGTGGACGGGCCGCGCTGGATGGTGCGGGGGCTGTACCAGGGCCCGGTGGCCACCGATCCCAGCCTGGAGGGCGCCCTCGGGCAGTGCCTGGAGGGGCTGGTCGTGGTCCGGGATCAGGAGGCCCGGCCGGTCCGGGAGGCGCTGCCGCTGCGGCTGCCCCAGGAGATGGCCGAACACGCCCAGCAGCACCTCGCGGACGGCGACGGCCCCGGCGCGCCCGACCCGGCGGTGCACTGACCCGGCGTGCCCGCCAGCGGTGACGGAGGTCACCCCTGGCGGTTCCGGCGTACGGTGGACGCGGGCCTGGAGCCCACACTGTGCCGTCCCATCGGGTCGTCGAGGAGAGGTGACACGTCGGGCCATGGCGACCAACGAACGTACGACCGGCCTGCGCCGGTTCTTCGAGCGGCTGACCGCCTCCGCGGCGGAACTCGACGCGCAGGAGCTGCAGCGCGACTCCGCCAAGTGCGGGGCCGTGCTGGCCGACCAGTGCAGCCGGGGACAGGTCGTGTCCGTGTCGGGACGGCTGCGCACCGTGGCGTACACTCCGCGCACCAACCTCCCGACGTTGGAGGCCGACCTGTACGACGGCAGTGACGTGGTCACGCTGGTCTTCCTGGGCCGGCGCGCCATCCCCGGGATCGAGCCGGGGCGGCAGCTGACCGCGCGCGGCCGGATCGCCATCCGCGACGATCGCAAGGTGATCTACAACCCGTTCTACGAGCTGGAGGCGCCCCGGTGACACCCGGCAGCGAACCCCGTCACGCCGCGCCGCGCGAAGGGGTGGAAGATCGCGTTGCCGAGGAGGTCGTGGAGGCGCTCAACCTGCACCCCGTGACGGAGGAAGTCGCCGAGGAGCTGAGCCTGAACCCCGGCGCGGACGGCGACCAGCCGGCCCGGGAGCCGGTCGCCGAGGGCGAGGAACCGCTGCCGACCATGTCCGAGCAGATCGCCGACCAACTCGGCGGCATGCGCGGCCTGATCGAGTCCAGCGTGCCGGTACTGGCGTTCGTGCTGCTCAACTTCATCGTGGGGCTGGACGCGTTCGGCCTGCCGGAGGACTCCCGCACGGGGCTGTACATCGCGATCGGCGGCGCGGTCGGCACCGCGGTGGTCATCGCGATCTACCGGCTGGCCCGCCGCGAGCCGATCCGGCACGCGATCAACGGGCTGATCGGCATCGCGCTGGGCGCGTACCTGGCGGCGCGCTCCGGGCAGGCCAAGGACTTCTACCTGCCCGGAATCCTGATCACGCTGGGCCAGGCGGCGCTGCTGCTGCTCTCGACCGCCTTCCGCCGCCCGATCATCGGGTACGTGTGGGCCGTGATGGCGAACAAGGGCAAGCACGACTGGCTGGAGAACAAGCGCCTGCTCGGCACGTTCCAGTGGCTGACGGTCGCCTGGGCGGTCTCGCTGATCGTGCGCGGCGGCGTGCAGGCCCTGCTCTACTGGCTGGACCGCCCCGACCTGCTCGGCGTGGCACGGATCTTCCTGAGCTGGCCCATCTACGCCGGCATGCTGGCGCTGACGGTGTGGGCGGTGCGCCGCGCGACCCGGGCGGAGCGCGCGGCACAGGCCGCCGCCTGATCCGTTACTGCCCCCGGGGTCCGGCGTCGCCGCCCAGCACCACCGCGCGGACCGCGTCCTCCACCTCGGTGGTGCACACGAAGATCAGCTCGTCGCCCGCCTCCAGCGGGTCGTCCGGCGTGGGGACCAGCACCCGCTTGCCGCGCAGCACCGCCACCAGCGCGGCGTCGCGCGGCATCGGCACGGAGCGCACCGGCTGCCCCACGTACGGTGCGTGCGCCGGCAGGGTGATCTCCACGAGGTTGGCCTCGCCCTGCCGGAACGTCATGAGCCGGACCAGGTCGCCGACCGTGACCGCCTCCTCGACCAGCGCGGCCATCAGGCGGGGCTTGCTGACCGCCACGTCCACGCCCCACTGCTCGGTGAACAGCCATTCGTTCTCGGCCCGGTTCACCCGGGCCACCACCCGGTTGACCGCGAACTCGGTCTTGGCCAGCAGCGACACCACCAGGTTGGCCTTGTCGTCGCCGGTGGCGGCGACGACCACGTCGCAGTTGGCGACCTCGGCCTCCTCCATGCTGGTCAGCTCGCACGCGTCGGCGAGGACCCACTCCGCCTCGGGCACCCGCTCCGGGCGCAGCTGGCGCGGCTGGCGCTCGATCAGCATGACCTGGTGACCGTTGCCGATCAGCTCCTGCGCGATGGACCGGCCCACGTTGCCGGCACCGGCGATGGCGATGCGCATCAGTGCCCCCCTACTGCGGCGCCGGACGCGATCTTCAGCACGTCGCCGACCGTATCGTCGGTGACCAGCACGAACACCTGGTCACCGTCCTGCAGCACCATCGACGGGCTGGCCAGCGACCCGATGCCGAAGCGCATCAGGTACGCCACCCGGGCGCCGGTCGCGTCCTCCAGCGCCTTGACCGTCTTGCCGATCCAGTCGCGGTGCAGCGGCGCCTCGACGATGGATACCGCGCTGGTGGGGTCACGGAACACCTCGACCGTGCCCTCGGGCACCAGATGGCGCACCATCCGGTCGGCGGCCCACCGGATCGTCGCCACCGTGGGGATGCCGAGCCGCTCGTAGACCTGGGCGCGGCGGGCGTCGTAGATGCGGGCCACCACCCGGGGCACGCCGTACGTCTCGCGGGCCAGGCGGGCCGAGATGATGTTCGAGTTGTCGCCGCTGGACACGGCCGCGAAGGCGTCGGCGCGCTCCACGCCCGCGGCCGTCAGCACCTCGCGGTCGAAGCCGATGCCGGTCACCGTGATGCCCTTGAAGTCACCGCTGAGCCGCCGGAACGCGTCGGCGTTCTGGTCGATGATGGCCACGGAGTGCCCGCGGGCATCGAGGTTGTGGGCGAGGGTGGAGCCGAGCCGGCCGCACCCCATGATCACCACGTGCACTGTTGGCACCTTCCCGCTGAGTTCGTACAGAGCAGAGCGTGCCATGCGGCGTTGCCGCACGGTCGACGGGGCGGCATACGGCGTACGCATGGCGCCCGTACGCTTGGCGCTTGTGGCAAGACCGACTTCTCTCGTCAAGCGGCTGCTGGTAGGCCGGCCGTTCCGGTCCGACCGGTTGCAGCACACGCTGCTGCCGAAGCGGATCGCGCTGCCGGTGTTCGCCTCCGACGCGCTCTCCAGCGTGGCGTACGCGCCCGACGAGATCCTGCTGACGCTGTCCATCGCGGGGGCCGGCGCGTACGTGTACTCGCCGTGGGTGACCCTGGCCGTGGCGGTCGTGATGGTCACCGTGGTCGCCAGCTACCGGCAGAACGTGCACGCCTACCCGTCCGGCGGCGGCGACTACGAGGTGGCCACGGTCAACCTCGGCCCCCGCTACGGCGTCGCCGTGGCCAGCGCGCTGATGGTCGACTACATCCTCACCGTGGCGGTGTCCACGGCCGCCGGGGTGAGCAACCTCGGCTCGGTGGTGCCGTTCGTCGCCGAGCACAAGGTGGCCATCGCGCTGCTGGCGATCGCCGGGCTCACCGCCATGAACCTGCGCGGGCTGCGGGAGTCGGGCACGGCCTTCGCCATCCCGACGTACGCGTTCATCATCGTCATCGTCGGGATGATCCTCACCGGGCTGGTCCGGATCTTCGTGCTGGGTCAGGACCTGCACGCGCCCAGCTCGACGCTGGTCATCTCGGCCGAGGAGAGCCACCTGACCAGCTTCGCATTCGCGTTCCTGCTGCTGCGGACGTTCTCGTCGGGCTGTGCCGCGCTGACCGGTGTCGAGGCGATCTCCAACGGCGTGCCCGCGTTCAAGCCGCCGAAGAGCCGCAACGCCGCCACCACCCTGCTGCTGTTGGGCTCCATCGCGATCGTGATGCTGGTCGGCATCATCCTGCTGGCCCAGGCCACCGGCCTGCAGTACGTGGAGGACGCCGCGCAGATCGTGTCCGGCCCGCCGGACTACGTGCAGAAGACCGTCACCACCCAGCTCGGCGAGGCGGTCTTCGGCAACGGCTCGATCCTGCTCTACGTGGTCGGCGCGGTGACCGCGCTGATCCTGTTCCTGGCCGCGAACACGGCGTTCAACGGCTTCCCGGTGCTCGGCTCGATCCTCGCCCAGGACCGCTACCTGCCCCGCCAACTGCACACCCGGGGCGACCGGCTGGCGTTCTCCAACGGCATCGTCTTCCTGGCCATCGCGGCCGCCACGCTGGTGGTGGCGTTCCAGGCCGAGGTGACCCGGCTGATCCAGCTCTACATCGTCGGGGTGTTCGTGTCGTTCACCCTGTCGCAGGCCGGCATGATCCGGCACTGGAACCGCCTGCTGCGCACCCAGCGCGACCCGAACGTGCGCCGCCGGATGTACCGGTCGCGGGCCATCAACACCTTCGGGATGCTGATGACCGGCGCGGTGCTGATCATCGTGCTGATCACCAAGTTCCTGCTGGGCGCCTGGATCGCCATCGCCGCGATGCTGGTGATCTACGTGATCATGCTGGGCATCCACAAGCACTACACCCGGGTGTCGCGGGAGCTGCAGCCGACCGAGGAACGGCCGGTCCTGCCGTCGCGCAACCACGCGATCGTGCTGGTCAGCAAGGTGCACATGCCGA
The DNA here is from genome assembly GCF_004217545.1 of Krasilnikovia cinnamomea. Classification (NCBI taxonomy): domain Bacteria; kingdom Bacillati; phylum Actinomycetota; class Actinomycetes; order Micromonosporales; family Micromonosporaceae; genus Krasilnikovia; species Krasilnikovia cinnamomea. The sequence continues at coordinate 1,520,177 of NZ_SHKY01000001.1, read as the reverse complement.
CGCTGCGGGCGCTGGCGTACGCCCAGGCCACCCGGCCGGACACGTTGACGGCCGTGACGGTCAACGTGGACGACAAGGACACCCGGGGCCTGCAGGAGGAGTGGGAGCGGCGACAGCTGCCGGTGTCACTGACCGTGGTGGACTCGCCGTACCGGGAGATCACCCGGCCGATCATCGACTTCGTGAAGAGCGTCCGGCGCAAGTCACCGCGCGACGTGGTCACGGTCTTCGTACCCGAGTACGTCGTGGGCCGCTGGTGGGAGCACCTGCTGCACAACCAGAGCGCCCTGCGGATCAAGGGCCGCCTGCTGTTCGAGCCGGGCGTCATGGTGACCAGCGTGCCGTGGCAGCTGCGCTCCAGCCAGGACAAGAACCTGGAGCGCCTGGACCGCGACCTCACCCGGGTCCCGGCGCGCGGTCCCCGCTTCGGCAGCGCCGAGGCGCCGCCGCCACCCGCGGTACCCGACCGCCCGGTCGCCGCGGTCGGCGACCCGTCCGCCGACGAGCGGCCATGACCCTGCCCGAGCGTCCGAGGGACCTGGCCGAGACCCCGGACGACCTGCCCGAGCCCCCGGAAGACCTGGTCGAGGGTGATCGGGTGGAGTTGCGGGTCGGCGCGCCCGCGCACGGCGGGCACTGCGTCGCCCGGCTCGGCGGCCCGCACGGCCGGGTGGTGTTCGTCCGGCACGCCCTGCCCGGCGAGCTGGTCACCGCCGAGGTGACCGAGCTGCACCGCGGCTACCTGCGGGCCGACGCGGTGCGGGTGCACGAGCCGTCGCCCGACCGGGTCGCCCCGCCGTGCCCGTGGGCCCGTCCCGGCGCCTGCGGCGGGTGTGATCTTCAGCATGTCGCGGAGGACGCGCAGCGGGGCTGGAAGGCGGCCGTCGTGCGGGAGGCCCTCACCCGGATCGGCGGCCTGCCCGCGGATACCCTCGACGCGCTCGGCGTACGGGTGGAACCGCTGCCCGGCGGGCCGCTCGGCTGGCGGACCCGGGTGCGGTACGCGGTGGACGCCGCCGGACGGGCCGGACTGCTGCAGCACCGCTCGCATCAGGTGGTGCCGATCGACCGCTGCCGCATCGCGCACCCCCTGCTCCAGGATCTCGACGTCACCGCCCGCTCCTGGCCCGACGCCGACGCGGTGGAGGTGGTGGCCTCCACCGGGGGCGACGTGAGCGTGGCGGTGCGCCGGGCGGCGAGCGCGCCGCTGCCCCCCGACAACTCCGGGACCGATGGCCCGGGTGGCGCTCGTACCCAGCTCACCGGCCCGGCGCTGGTGCGCGAGGTCGCGGCGGGCCGGGACTGGCAGGTGCCCGCGGAAGGCTTCTGGCAGGTCCACCCGGCCGCGGCGGACACCCTGGTCACGGCGGTGCTGGAGCTGCTGCGCCCGGCGCCGGGCGAGATCGCCTGGGATCTGTACGGCGGTGCGGGCCTGTTCGCCGCGGCGGTGGCCGAGCGTACGGGGGCGCGTACGACCGTGGTCGAGTCGTCACCGACCGGGGTGGCGGCGGCCCGGGCGAACCTGGCCGACCTGAGTGGCGTGGAGGTGGTCGCCGCGAAGGTGGACGTGGCCCTGGCCCGGCGCCGGGTGACCGGCCCGGTGGACCTGGTGGTGCTGGATCCGCCGCGGACCGGGGCCGGGGCGAAGGTGGTGCGGTCGGTGGCGGCCGCGCGACCGCGGGCGGTGGCCTATGTCGCCTGCGATCCGGTGGCGCTGGCCCGGGACGTGGCGACCTTCGCGGCTGCCGGGTGGCGGCTGGCGCGGTTGCGGGCCTTCGACTGTTTCCCGATGACCCAGCACGTCGAGTGCGTGGCGCTCCTGCTGCCGGACGGGCCGCACTAGCCGCTTGCCGCGCTGCCGCCGGGCGGCTGCGGCTGATCCGGTACGGCATCGATGATCATGGTCGTCTTCTTGCCGGTTCCTGTGACTCGCTTCACCCCCGGCCGGCGACGGCTGTGTGGGTTTGGTGAGGGATCGGTTAGCGGTCAGTGCAAGGTGCATACCCGGCTGCCGGCCGTGGATACACTGACCCCTCATGAGCGAGACACTTCCGCCGAACGCCGGACTCATCGCGGGCATCACCGGCCCCGGAGACCTGCGGCGCCTCAGCACCGAGCAGTTGACCCTGCTCGCGGCCGAGATCCGTGACTTCCTGGTGGCGAAGGTGTCCCGCACCGGCGGGCATCTCGGGCCGAACCTGGGCGTCGTCGAGATAACCCTCGCGATGCACCGGGTCTTCGACTCGCCCCGCGACAAGATCCTGTTCGACACGGGCCACCAGGCGTACGTGCACAAGATCGTCACCGGCCGGCAGGGTGGATTCGATCTGCTGCGCCAGCGCGGCGGGCTGTCCGGCTATCCCAGCCAGGCGGAGAGCGAGCACGATCTCATCGAGAACTCGCACGCCTCCACGGCCCTGTCGTACGCCGACGGGCTCGCCAAGGCGTACGCGCTGCGCGGCGAGGAGCGGCACGTGGTGGCCGTGGTCGGCGACGGCGCGCTCACCGGCGGCATGTGCTGGGAGGCGATCAACAACATCGCCGCCAGCGGGAACCGGCTCGTCATCGTCGTCAACGACAACGGCCGCTCGTACGCCCCCACGATCGGCGGGCTCGCCGAGCACCTGTCCACGCTGCGGCTCAACCCCGGCTACGAGCGCGTCCTCGACCTGGTCAAGGACGCCCTCGGCTCGACCCCGATGGTCGGCAAGCCGATGTACGAGGTGCTGCACGCGGTCAAGCGCGGCATCAAGGACGCGGTCAGCCCGCAGCCCATGTTCGAGGACCTCGGACTCAAGTACGTCGGCCCGGTCGACGGCCACGACATCCACGCCATGGAGTCGGCGCTGCGCAAGGCGAAGGGCTTCAACGCCCCGGTGATCGTGCATGCCGTGACCCGCAAGGGCTACGGTTACCGCCCCGCCGAGGAGGACGAGGCCGACTGCCTGCACGGCCCCGGCGCGTTCGACCCGCAGACCGGCGCGCTGACCGCCGCCCCGTCGGTGAAGTGGACCCACGTCTTCGCCGAGGAGCTCGTCGCGATCGCCGACGAGCGCCCGGAGATCGTCGGCATCACCGCCGCGATGGCCGAGCCCACCGGCATCGCCACCCTGGCCAAGAAGTACCCGGAGCGGGTGTACGACGTCGGCATCGCCGAGCAGCACGCCGCCACCTCGGCGGCCGGGCTGGCCATGGGCGGCCTGCACCCGGTCGTCGCGGTGTACGCCACCTTCCTCAACCGTGCCTTCGACCAGGTCCTGCTGGACGTGGCCATGCACCGGCTGGGAGTGACGTTCGTGCTCGACCGGGCCGGGGTCACCGGCCCGGACGGCCCCAGCCACTACGGCATCTGGGACATGAGCGTGTTCGGGGTCGTGCCCGGCCTGCGCATCGCCGCCCCCCGTGACGCCGCCACCCTGCGCGAGGAACTGCGCGAGGCGGTCGCGGTGGACGACGGCCCGACGATCGTGCGGTTCCCGACCGGTTCGGTCGCCCCCGACCTGCCCGCCGTGCGCCGCGTCGGCCAGGTCGACGTGCTGCGCGAGGACCGGCGCCAGGGCGCCCGGGGCGACGTGCTACTGGTCGCGGTCGGCGCGTTCGCCGCGCTGGGCCTGGACGTGGCCGAGCGGGTGGCGGGCCAGGGGTACGCGGTCACGGTCGTCGACCCGCGCTGGGTACGCCCGGTGCCGATCGAACTGGCCGGGCTGGCCGCCGAGCATCGCCTGGTCGTGACGCTGGAGGACGGCGTACGCGCCGGCGGGGTCGGCGACGCGGTGGCGAGCCTGCTGCGCGACGCCGGCGTGGACGTGCCGCTGCGCGACTTCGGGGTGCCGCCGGGCTTCCACCCGCACGGCACCCGTGCCGAGATCCTCACGGCGCTGGGGCTGACCGCGCAGGACATCGCGCGCGACGTCACCGGCCACGTGTCGGGGCTGCAGGAGACCGCCACGGAGATCCAGCCGACGCCCTGAGATCCCCGACGCCCCTCGGCCGTCCCGCCGAGCGTCCGGCGGTGACTGGTCGAGGTGCAAGATGCGGCTGTGGCCCCAGGTTTGCGCGGTATGTGCCAGGTAGGCCGGAGATGCGGGACGGCCGTTATCTGGTCGTTATCTTTGGGGTATGGGGGCGGAGACCTTCGGCGGACCGGTCGTCATCGACCTCGGTCTGGCGCGGGGTGAGCCGGAAACGTACGCGGCACCGACGCGTTCGACCGTACCGGCCTGGTTCGGGCCGCTGGTCGCGGCGCTGCTCGTGCTGTGGTGCGCCACGGCGTCCGCCGCACCGCCGCCGCCCGTCCTCTCGCCCCTGCTGAACCTGCGTGTCGGCCCCGCCGACTCGTACGTGGTCACGGACGGCGGGCAGTTGCTGGCCCAGAGCCTCGGCGGCCTCAGCATGTACGACCTGAGCTCCGGGCGGCAGCGCTGGCACACCGAGCCCGCCGCCCCCACGTACCGGCTGCGCATGGCCAGCGGGCTCGTCCTGTTGCGCCCCTGGAGCGCGGGGCTCACCGGCGTCGGCGACCCCGGCACCACGGCCGTCTCCCTGGCCACCGGCGACGCGCGGTGGCGCCGTACGGGAAACGTGGTCACCCTGGCCGGGTCCGGCGCGCTGCTGGCGGTCGCCGGAGTGCGCAGCCTGTCCGGGCCCGGCCGCCGGGTCGAGGGCCCGGTCGACGCGCTCGACGTGGTCACCGGCGCGACCCGCTGGCGGGTGCGGGTCCCGTCCACCGCCGTGCTGCTGGGCGTGCCCGCCGTCGGCGGGGCGCCGCCGCGGATGCTGCTCGTGCACGACGACCGCAACGCCGCGGTGCACGACCTGACCACCGGGGCTCCGCTCACCACGGCCGTGCTGCCGGCCGCCGACTATGGTCCCGACAACCCGGCCGTCGTCGGCGGGCTGGTGCTGCTGCGCCACCCGGGCGACGGGGCGACCGACCTGTCCGCGTACGACTCGGCAACGTTGCGGCGGCGGTGGACCCGACCGGCGGGCGACGCGTACGAGATCCATGCCTGCGGCCCGCTGACCTGCCTCGTCGGGCCGGACGGGGTGCGCGCGGTCGACCCCGCGGACGGGACGCAGCGGTGGCACCGGCCGGACTGGCGGGGCGTGGAGCAGCGGGGCGCGGCGATGCTGGCGTACGCGGCACCCGAAGGCACCATCGAGACCGTGGGCCTGATCGACCCGGCGACCGGGCGGGTGCTGGCCGACCTGCGCGGGTGGCGGCCGCTGACCGGTACCGGCGGCAGGGGGCGGGTCCTCGTCACCCACGCTGAGCAGGCGGGAGCCCGTACCATGGTCGCCGTCGCCTCCCCCGGCGACGCACGCCCGCGGCTGCTTGCCGCCCTGCCGGCCGGCACCGGCGACTGCCAGGCGGCGCCCGCCCGGCTGGTCTGCCGCTCCACGGCGGGCGAGCTGATCGTGTGGGCGTACCGGCAGAAAGGGTGAGCGTGGCGCTGATCGAGCTGAGCGATGATCCGTCCGCTCCGCCCGCCGCCACCCGCCCGTCCGTGCGCCGCCACCGCCGTCTGGGTCTCGCCCTCGCCGCCGTGCTGGCGCTGGCCCTGGCCGGGGCGGTGCCCGCCGCCGCCGTCTACTGGCGGCATGCCGGTGTGGTGCCGCTCCCGGCGGCCGCCGACTTCCAGGTGGTCGGCGGGCGGCTGTACACCCTCGACGTGGCGGACGGGCGCCGGATCACCTCGGCATGGACCATGCGGCCGCTGCGCCGGCTGTGGCGGGCGGCCACCACGGCCGACGACGCACCGGGCGGTGCCCTGCAGGGCGGCGGCTCGGTGCAGGCCGTCGGCGGTCACGTCCTGCTGCGCGCCGGGCAGGCCACCACCGTCCTGGACGCCCGCACCGGCGCGGTGCGGTGGACCTCACCCGTGCCGGTGCTGCCGCTGACCGACGACATCGGCCTGGTGCAGGCCGAGCGGTTCCGGCCCGGCACCGAATACGACGAGTCCTCCGGAGCGCCCGGGGCCCTGTACTTCTCCTCGTCCGGGCAGCCGCACACCGAACCACCCGAGGTGACCGAGCTGCGCGGCGTCGACCTGACGACCGGGCAACCGCGCTGGTCGGCGCGCTTCCCCGGCTCGATCTACCCCGCCCGGGCGCGGGGCCGGGTCGCGGGCGTGCTGGTGCTGGCGTCCGGGCGGCTGTCCCTGCGGGCCGCCGAGTCCGGCGCGGTGCTGCGCGAACAGAGCCTGGCGCGGATCCCCGGTGCCCAGTCGTGGGGTGACGTGGTCGGCGACCTGCTGCTGGTGCGGCAGGCCGCCGCCGACGACGGCACCGTGGTCACCGCGTACGCGATGGACACGCTGGCGCCGCGCTGGCGGCGCACCGAACCCGCCGCCGCCGGGAACTCCGCCACCTGCACCGGCCTGGCCTGCGAGAAGGGGCGCTCCCACCTGGTGGTGCTCGATCCGGGTACGGGCCGGCCGCGCTGGCGCACCACCGGCGACGTCGACCTGCAGACCGGCGCGGGATACGCGCTGGAGGTCCAGAGTGGGCGGAGCCGCCCGCTGCGCGCCCTCGACCCGGCCTCCGGGGTGCCGGTGGTCGACCTGAGCGCCTGGCAGACGTTCGCCACCGGGCCCTCGGCCGCCCCGCTGGTGCTGGCCCGCCGCGAGGCCGGCCGGGGCACCGCGTTCGGGGTGCTGCTGCCCGGGCGGCGCGCGATCCAGCGGCTCGGCCAGTCCCGGGCGGCGGTCACCGACTGCTCCGCCGACTCCCGGTTCGTCGCCTGCCGGGCGGCTGCGGGCGTCGAGGTGTGGGCGTACTCGGCCGGATAGGTCCCGGCAGTAGCCTTCCCCTTACGGCTGTTTCACGCGTCGGCCACCAGGCTGGGCGCGGCCGTGAAGGAGTTCGGAGGACCCGGTGCGCGTGCTGGTGGTGGAAGACGAGCGGAATCTCGCCGATGCGATCGTGCGCGGGCTGCGCCGCAGGGGCATGGCGGTGGATGTCGCCTACGACGGGCTGTCCGGCCACGAGATGGCGTACGTGACCCGCTACGACGTGGTCGTGCTCGACCGGGACCTGCCCGGCATGCACGGCGACGAGATCTGCGCCGCGCTGGTCGCCTCGGGAGCCCTGACCCGGGTGCTGATGCTGACCGCCAGCGGCACGGTCGCCGACCGGGTCGAGGGCCTGCAACTGGGCGCCGACGACTACCTGTCCAAGCCGTTCGCCTTCGACGAGCTGGTCGCCCGGGTGCAGGCGCTCGGCCGCCGGGCCACGCCCGCCGCCCCGCCGGTGCTGACGGTGGGCGACCTGGTGCTGGACCCGGCCCGCCGGGTGGTCACCCGTGGCGGCGCCACCCTGGACCTCACGAACAAGGAGTTCGGCGTCCTGGAGGAGCTGCTCAAGGCGCGCGGCGGGGTGGTGTCCAGCGAGCAGCTACTGGAACGCGTCTGGGACGCGAACACCGACCCCTTCACCACCACCGTACGGGTGACCATGATGACGCTGCGTAAGAAGGTCGGTGAACCGCCGCTGATCGAAACCGTGGTGGGCGCCGGATACCGGGTGCCCGATCCGGTCACCGTCGCCCCCGCCGGTGGGACGCCGTGACGGTCTACCTGGGCCGCAACCGTGACCGGATGCGGCTGCGCCCCACCCTGCGGCTGCGTCTCACTCTGCTCAACGGCATTCTGCTCATCGGCGCGGGCGCCGTGCTCGTGCTGCTGGCCTGGCTCCTCGTGGGCGACGCCCTGCACCCGGCGGACGAACTGCGCGAAGGCACCCAGGTGGTGATGTCGGACGGCAGCACCCGCGACGCCCGCGCCTGGCAGACCGAGCTGGTCGAGAGCGCGTCGGCGGAACTGCTGGCCAAGGGCCTCGTCGCGCTGTTCGCGATCGGGCTGATCGGGGTCGCGGGCGCGTACGCCGTCGCCGGGCGGGCGCTGCGCCCCCTGCACAACGTCACGGCCACCGCCCGCCGGCTCGGTGAGGAGACCCTCGACCAGCGCATCGGGTACGAGGGAGCGGACGACGAGGTCGCCGAACTGGCGCGGACCTTCGACGCGATGCTGGACCGGCTCGCCGGGGCGTTCGAGGCGCAGAAACGGTTCGTGGCCAACGCGTCGCACGAACTGCGTACGCCGTTGGCGGTGATGCGCACCGAGATCGACGTGACGCTCAGCGACGACGAGGCCGACGTCGCCGAGTACCGGCGCATGGCCAAGGTGGTCCGCAACGCCTCCGAGCGCGCCAACGGCCTGGTCGACGCGCTGCTCGTACTGGCCCGCAGCGAGGCGCAGTCGGGGCGGCGGCTGGTCCGCAAGGTCCCCGCCGACCTGGCGACCAGCGTCTGCAACGCGCTGTCGGCCGTACGCGCGGAGGCGGAACGGTTGAAGCTGGAGGTCACCACGGACCTCAAGCCCGCGCCCGTGGTCGGCGATCCGAGCCTGCTGGACCGCCTCGCCGGGAACCTCATCGAGAACGCGATCCGCTACAACCACCTGCTCGGCAAGTTGTGGCTGCGTACCGAGAGCGTGGACGGGCAGGCGCGGCTGATCGTGGGAAACACCGGCTACGAGGTGGAGCCGGCGGACGTGCCGGGCCTGTTCGAGCCGTTCCGGCGGGGCGGCTGGGAGCGTACCGGTTCCCGTGGCTCGGGGCTGGGCCTGTCGATCGTCCGCGCGGTCTGTGACGCGCACGGCGGTACGGTGTCCGCGGTGGCGAATCCCGGCGGAGGCCTGGAGGTCACGGTCAGCCTGCCGGGCGCCGACTCGACGCCGGTCGTGGCGGCCTCGGCGGCCGTCCCACGCCCCGGCAACCTGGGCGTCGCCTCCTCCTAGCGGTCGCTGTTCACCCTCCGGCAGCAGTTCCTGTTTGCCGCTCCGGCAGCGGTGCGTACGTTTCGCCGGGTCTCTTGTGGCCTGGGTATGCACCGTTTTGGGCGTGCTGGCGGTCGCCTGCGCGATCGGCGGGCCAAACCTTGAAGAGTTCGGGCTCGCAGCTGACCCGGACTCTTCAAGGTTCGGAAGCCGCAGGCGACGATCAGCTCGATTCAAGATTTGGAAGGCGCAGGCGACGATCAGCTCGATGACGACCAGACGGAGCGGCTGACCAGCAGGGCCGCATAGGCACCTTGGGCTGGTCAGGCCGCCAGGCCGAGACGGCGGGCGTCGTCCTTGGCGGTCTGGAGGTCCTTGGCGGTCTGGAGGTCCTTGGCGGTCTCGCGTTGGATCCGGCGCCAGCGCTCGACGCTGATGCCCAGTTCGGCGGCCAGCTCGGCGTCGGTCAGCTCCGGGCGTTCCGCGCGCAGGCGGGCGGCCAGCGCCGCGTTCTCCTGAGGACTGCGGCGTTGCCGGGTGGCCGGGCGGGTCGACGTGGCGCTGCTCTTCTTCGCCCGCGTGGCGGGGCCCTTGGCGTTCGGACCGGAGGAGGTGCCCGGACGCCCGGCGCCACGCGTGGCCGTGGGGGTGAATCCCGCATCCGATGCGCGGGGCAGTGCGGCGGCGACCTCGGCGAGAGCGTCCGCGGTGCTGTGGCGCGGCTTGGTGTCGGCGCGCGCCGTCTGCTGCACGTCGGGCGCGGGACCGGCCGGTGCGGCATGCGAGAAGGCGACCGCCACCCCGGTCGCAGCCGCGGCTGACGAGCTGTCGTCGACGGGGTCGGCCTCACCCGTGGCGGGCCGCTCGGCCGTGGACGCCGCCTCGGTGGCGGGCCGTGCGGCACCAGGCGCCGCCTCGGTTGAGGAGCGGGCAGCGGCCGTCTCGGCGGCGGAGCGGGCCGCAGCAGGCGTCTCGGCGGCGGAGCGAGCAGCGGCTGGTGTCTCGGTGGCCGAGGAGGCAGCGGCTGGTGTCTCGGTGGCCGAGGAGGCAGCGGCTGGTGTCTCGGTGGCCGAGGAGGCAGCGGCTGGTGTCTCGGTGGCCGAGGAGGCAGCGGCCGGTGTCTCGGTGGCGGAGCGGGCCGCAGGAGGCGTCTCGGTGGCGGAGCGGGCGGCGACCGGCGCCGCCGCGACGGTGGGCCGGGCGACGGGGACGGTGTGCGGCGCGGTCATCGTGACGGGACTGGTCTGCGGGCTGGCGGGCCCGGTGGTGGTTCCCGCGATGGCCCCGCTGCCCGGGGCGGCCACGACGCGATCCCGGTCGGCCTGCAGCGCGGCGATCCGGCCGCCCAGTTCGACCAGGCAGATGCTGGCCACCACGATCAGGCCGTCCACGGAGAGCGGCAACAGGTACGGCGACGCGCCGGTCTCGCCGTACCGGGCGGCGACCCCGGCCATGTGCCAGTACGACACCCAGGCGGCGATGCCCGCGATGGTGGCCGTGGCGACCAGCCGGGTGAAGGCCAGCGACCGCCGGTGCACCGGAACCCGCGAGATCAGCTCCACCGTCAGCAGCAGCGCCAGCGGCGGCCAGGCGGCGATGGCCTGGCTGATCGGGTTGTCCAGGGCGTGCAGGATGTTCGCGACCACGGAGGCCGCGACGCCCAGCAGGAGGGTGGCTCGCACAGCCCAGCGGACACGGCGAAGTTGCGGGAGTGGCACCGGACGCTCCTCTGCCAGTCGGGATGGTCGCCGGGCCCTGGCCGGGCCCGGCGACCATCCTGACCGCTCGATGTTTCGGGAGGGAATCCGCCCCCGGGTCAGCGTCACGTTCGTGTCGGGAGCGATACGGCAATGTGATGCCGCACTGCGGCGTGTCAGCTTGACTTCTTCTCGACTTCCGCCCGCAGCTTGGTGAATTCGGCCTTAGCCTTACTGACCGGCTTGAAGTACCAGATGATCCAGCCCATACTGCCGCTGTCCGCCCAGCCGCAGATGGCGGCGTCCTCGGACTTGCCGCACTTGGCCACACCGCCGAGCGGACCCGGGTCGACCTTGGCCAGGCCGGAGACCTTCAGACCGCTGATCCCCGCACCGAGGAACGAGCCGTCCAGCTCCTTCTGGGGGTTGGCGACGGGGGCCGCCGCGCCCATGACCATGATCACATCGCGCTTGGCGGGGGTGCCGTAGAGCGCGCCGACCGTGGCCGTGGCGCCGGGCACCTTGGCCAGCGCCTTCTTGAGATCCTTCGTCACCCCGGCGAACTGGGCGTCCGTCAGCTTTGGACGGCCGCCGACCCGCTTCGGCTCGGTGACCGAGATCGTGACCGTCGGCGGTGCCGAGGTCGGGTCGTCGGTCGGCAGCGTGTCCGTGGTGGGCTCGGTGGTGGGTGCCGCCGTGCTCGCCGTCCGGTCCTCGGTGAACTTGTCGGCGTTGTTGCGGGCGGCGAGGAAGACCGCGGTGCCGCCGCCGACGCAGAGCACGAGAATGACCGCCAGCGAGACGAGCACGATGGGCAGGGCCCGGGACTTCGTCGGCGGCGGCGGCGCCGGGTACCCCGGCTGGGCGAATTCCGGCCCGGCGAAGGACTGTCCCGCGTAGGGGGGAGCCGAGGACGGGAAGCCGGGCTGGGGCGGCACGGAGGTGGGCACATCCGGATTCGGCTGACCCGGGTACGGCTGCGCCGGGTACGGCGGCTGGCCCTGGTACGGCGGCTGGCCCTGGATCGGCGGCTGGCCCTGGATCGGAGGCTGCGCGGGGTACGGCTGGCCCGGGTATGGCTGCTGCCCCTGGTGTGGCTGCCCCTGGTGTGGCTGCCCCTGGTGTGGCTGCCCCTGGTGTGGCTGCCCCTGGTGTGGCTGCTCAGGGTACGGCTGTCCCGAGAAGGGCGGCGTGGGCGGCTGCGACATCAGGGCTCCATCGATAGGGCTACAGGTCGGGGAGCCTATCGGGCTACGAGCCTCAGCGCTGTCCTCTTTCCCGTTCCTTTCGTGGGAGTCGCGTCACGCCGTTCGATGCGCGGGGGTGCGGGTGCCCGGTCGGCACCCGCACCGCCGGTGTGGGATCAGGACTGCTTCAGCTCGATCTGACCGCGCATGGTGACGAATTCCTTCTCCAGGTCGGCCGACTTCTTGAAGAGCATCGCGACCATGCCGACGCTGCCCTTGTCCGACCAGACGCAGACGGCCGTGGGCACGCCCGCCGCCGAGGTGTCACCGCACTTGGCGATGCCGCCGAGCGGGCCGGGGTCGGTGTCCTTGAGCCCTTCGACGGAGAAGCCGCCCTGGCTCATGCCCTTGGTGAACTCGTCGAAGCGGCCCTGCTCGGAGCCCTGCAGCGTGGAGGCCGCGGCGATCATGACGAGGTCCTGCTTGGCGGGGTCGCCGTACATGGCGCCGACCGAGCTGGTGGTGCCGCTGATCTTGCTCATCTCGCTGTCGAGCGCGTCGACGCTGCCGGCCAGCGACGGGTCGGTCACCTTGTCCCGGCCGGCCAGGGTCTGCGGCTCGACCACGGTGATCTTCGACGCCGCGACGACGTTGTCGACCTGTTCCTTGGCCTCGTTGAACTTGTCCTTGGCGAAGAAGCCGAACGCGACCACGCCGCCGACGCAGAGCACCAGGATCGCCGCGACCGAGATCAGCACGATCTTCAGCGCGGACGACTTCTTCTTCGGCGCCGGGGCACCGAACTGCGGCGCGAGGCCCGGCTGCCCGGGCGGCGGGAAGCCGGGCTGTCCCGGCGGCGGGTAGCCGCCCTGGCCGGGGGGCGGGTAGCCGCCCTGGTCGGGCTGGGGGTAGCCGCCCTGGTCGGGCTGGGGGTAGCCGCCCTGGCCGGGCGGGGGATATCCCGCGCCGGAGTCCGGCTGCGGGTATGCGGGCTGGCCCGGGGCGGCCGGAGGCTGGTAACCGCCGGTGGGGTCGGGCCCAGGCTGGCCGGGATAGGGCGGCTGCGTCATGTGAACTCCAGAGTCGATGCGGGGCGCACGGAGCCTATCGACCAGAACTGACACAGCATGACGCCCCCGCGACCAAAATCACGGGGGCGTCCGTCATCCGACAGCCTGCTGGATCAGGCGGGCACGTTCGCCACGCCGTTGGGCAGGAACCGCTTGCCGGTCACCCGCTCCGAGGTGCCGCTGCGGTCCAGGTACGGCGTGACGCCGCCCAGGTGGAACGGCCACCCGGCGCCCAGGACCATGCACAGGTCGATGTCCTGCGCCTCGGCGACGACACCCTCGTCCAGCATGAGACGGATCTCCTGGGCGAGCGCGTCGAGCGCCTTCTGGCGTACCTCCTCGGCGGTGGACGGCGCGGAACCGACCTCGAGGAGCTTGACCACCTCGGGGTTGATCTCGTCGTCGACCATCAGCGGGATGCCCGCCTCGGCGATGCGCCGCAGGTTGGGGCTGTCGCCGAACCGGTCCGGGAACGCGCCGTGCAGGGTCTCACCGACGTGGTGCGCCACGGCGGGGCCAACGAGCTGCAGCAGCGCGATCGGCCGCATGGGCAGGCCCAGCGGGTCGAGCGCGGTGTTGACCACGTCCAGCGGGGTGCCCTCGTCGATCGCCGTGAAGACCTCGCTGGTGAAGCGGGTGAGCAGGCGGTTGACCACGAACGCCGGGGCGTCCTTGACCAGCACGCAGCTCTTGCGCAGCTCCTTGCCGACCGCGAACGCGGTGGACAGGGTGGCGTCGTCGGTCCGCTCGCCCTTGATGATCTCCAGCAGCGGCAGGACCGCGACCGGGTTGAAGAAGTGGAAGCCGACGACCCGCTCGGGGTGCTCCAGGTCGGCCGCCATCGCGGACACCGACAGCGAGGAGGTGTTCGTGGCGAGCACCGCCTCCGGGGTCACGATCTTCTCGATCTCGGCCCAGATCTGCTTCTTCAGGTCGAGGTTCTCGAAGACCGCCTCGATCACGAAGTCGGCGTCGGCGAAGACGCTCTTGTCGACCGAGCCACTGACCAGGCCGCGCAGCTTCGCCGCGGTGCCCTCGTCCATCCGGCGCTTGCCGACCAGCTTGTCGATCTGGTCGCGGACGTAGCCGACGCCCTTGTCGACCCGGGCCTGGTCGAGGTCGGTCAGTACGACCGGCACCTGCAGGCGGCGGGCGAACAGCAGCGCGAGCTGGGAGGCCATCAGGCCCGCGCCCACGACGCCGACCTTGGTGACCTTGCGGGCCAGCTCCTTGTCCGGCACGCCGACCGGGCGCTTGGCCCGGCGCTGGACCAGGTCGAACGCGTACAGGCTGGCGCGGGCCTCGTCGCCCATGATCAGGTCGGCGAGGATCTCGGTCTCGGCCGCGGTGCCGTCGGCGAACGACGCCTCCTTGGCCAGGCCGAGCAGCTCCAGGGCCTTGTTGGCGGACGGGACCGCGCCGTGCAGCTTCTCGTCGAGCTGCTGCTTGGCGAAGAACAGCACGCCGTCCCACATGTCGCGGTCGACCTCGGGGCGGGTCACGGTGACCTCGCCCTTGACGACCCCGGCCGCCCAGGCGAGCGAGCTCTCCAGGAAGTCGGCCGGCTCGAACAGCGCGTCGGCGACGCCCATCTCGGCGGCCTGCTTCGGCTTGAGCACCTTCTGGGTGAGCGGGTTCTGCAGGATGACCTGCGCCGCCCCGGGCACGCCGATCAGGTTCGGCAGCAGCTGGCTGCCGCCCCAGCCGGGAACCAGGCCGATCGCGACCTCGGGCAGGCCCAGCGCCGCCGCGCCGCCGGACACCGTCCGGTAGTGGCAGTGCAGCGCCACCTCCAGGCCGCCGCCGAGCGCCGCGCCGTTGATGAACGCGAACGTGGGGATCTGCGAGTCCTTCAGCCGGGCGAAGACCCGGTGACCCAGCTCGCCCAGCGCCTTGGCCTGCTCCCGCTGGGTGATGAACGGCATCCCGGTGATGTCCGCGCCCACACAGAAGATGTACGGCTTGCCGGTCAGCGCGATGAACGCGGGCTGCGCCTCGGTGGCCTTGGTGATCGCCTCGTCCAGCGACGCGAGCCCACCCGGGCCGAAGCTGTTCGGCTTCTTGTAGTCGAAGCCGTTGTCCAGCGTGATCACGGCGGCGGGCTTGTCCAGCCCGGGCACCCGGACCAGGCGGACGATGGCCTTGGTGACGACCTCGTTGGGGTAGTCCGGCAGCGTGGTCACTTGTCGCCCTCCCAGTTCGGGTTCTCCCAGATCACGGTGCCGCCCATGCCGATGCCGATGCACATCGCGGTGAGGCCGTAGCGGACCTCCGGGTGCTCGGCGAAGTGCCGTGCCAGCTGGGTCATCAGCCGTACGCCCGAGGAGGCGAGCGGGTGACCGATGGCGATGGCGCCGCCCCACGGGTTGACCCGGGGGTCGTCGTCGGCGATGCCGTAGTGGTCGAGGAACGCGAGCACCTGCACCGCGAACGCCTCGTTCAGCTCGAACAGGCCGATGTCGTCGATGCTCAGCCCGGCGATGCGCAGGGCCTTCTCGGTCGACGGGATCGGGCCGTACCCCATGATCTCGGGCTCGACGCCGACGAAGCCGTACGAGACGAGCCGCATGGCGACCGGCAGGCCCAGCTCGCGGGCGGTGTCCTCGCTGGCCAGGATCGCGGCGGTGGCGCCGTCATTGAGACCGGCCGCGTTACCGGCGGTGACCCGGCCGTGCGGGCGGAACGGGGTCTTCAGCGTGGCCAGCTTCTCCAGCGAGGTGGCGCGGGGCGCCTCGTCGACCGTGGCCAGGCCCCAGCCCTCCTCGGCGCTGCGCAGCGCGACCGGCACCAGGTCGGGCTGCAGCTTGCCGTTGGCGTACGCCTTGGCCGTCTTCTCCTGCGAGGCGAGGCCGTACGCGTCGACCCGCTCCTTGGTGATGTTCGGCAGGCGGTCGTGCAGGTTCTCCGCCGTCTGGCCCATGACGAGCGCGGACGGGTCGACCAGCTTCTCGGCGAGGATCCGCGGGTTCGGGTCGACGCCCTCGCCCATCGGGTGCCGGCCCATGTGCTCGACACCGCCCGCGATGGCGACGTCGTACGCACCCATGGCGATGCCGCCCGCGACGTTGGTCACGGCGGTCATGGCGCCCGCGCACATCCGGTCGATGGCGTAGCCGGGCACGGTCTTGGGCAGGCCGGACAGCAGCGCGGCGGTCCGGCCGATGGTCAGGCCCTGGTCGCCGGTCTGCGTGGTCGCGGCGATGGCCACCTCGTCGACCCGCTCCGGCGGGAGCTGCGGGTTGCGCTTGAGCAGCTCTCGGATGCAGCGGATGACCAGGTCGTCGGCGCGGGTCTCGGCGTACATGCCGCCCGCCTTGCCGAACGGGGTGCGGACGCCGTCGACGAAGACGACCTCGCGTACTTCACGGGGCACAGCAAGCCTCCTTGCGGGCGTGAACCCTGGGGGTGTCGTGCGTGATGCTACTCGCCGGTAACTAGAACTGCCTACCGTCCCGCCACAAGGAGTCGATGATCATGCCGCGGCGGGGTCCGGCAGGACCGCCGCGACGCGGTCCACGATCAGGGCGATCTGCCACGGACGGGCACCGAAGCCGCGCAACGTCTCGGCGACCGAGACCGGCGTGATCTCGTCCGGGGGCGCCCAGGCGAGGCGGCGGATGAAGTCGGGACTGATCAGGTTCTCCGGGGGAAGCGTGTGCGCCTCCGCCGTGCCGATCACCACCTGCCGGCAGCGGGCCAGCCGGGCCGCGGCCACCGGGTCCCGCTCGGCCCAGCGGTGCGGCGGGGGCGGGCCCTCCACCGGCTGGTTCACCGGCAGCGCGTCGTCCGGCAGCGACCGGGCCTCGTCGAGGGCGTCCAGCCAGATCCGGGCCAGCCGCCGCACCGAACGGCCGCCGAAGCCTGGCAGGGTGAGCAGAGTCCGCTCGTCCTTCGGGTCCAGCTCGGCCGCGGCGATGATCGCGGAGTCTGGCAGCACCCGGCCCGGCGCCGAGTCCTTGCGGGCGGCCACCGTGTCCCGGGCGTACCACAGGGCGCGCACGCGGGACTGGGCGCGGGCGCCGCGTACCCGGTGGATGCCGGAGGTGCGCCGCCACGGGTCGGGCCGCACCCGGGGCGGGCGGTCGGCGCCGGCCACCAGCGCGGCGAACTCCTCCGCCGCCCAGGCCGCCTTGCCCTGCCGCTCCAGCTCGGCGGCGAGCAGGTCGCGCAGGTCGGTGAGCAACTCCACGTCGAGGGCCGCGTACGTCAGCCACGACTCCGGCAGCGGCCGGGTGGACCAGTCCGCCGCCGAGTGGTGCTTCTCCAGCGAGTAGCCCAGCAGCGACTCGGTCAGCGCGGCGAGGCCCACCCGCTCGAACCCGGCCAGCCGCGCGGCCAGCTCGGTGTCGAACAGCAGCCGGGGCCGCATGCCGATCTCGGCCAGGCAGGCCAGATCCTGGCTGGCGGCATGCAGTACCCACTCGCTGTCGGCCAGCGCGTCGTCGAGGGTGTGCAGGTCCTGCAGGGGCAGCGGGTCCAGCAGCACCGTGCCCGCACCGGCCCGGCGTAGCTGCACGAGGTAGGCCCGCTGCGTGTAGCGGTAGCCCGAGGCGCGTTCGGCGTCGACCGCCACCGGCCCGGTGCCGGCGCTCATCCGCGCCACCACCTCGGCCAGTTCCTCGGCGGTGGCCACCGGGCGAGGGGTGCCCTCGCGTGGGGCGATCAGCGGCACGGCGGCGGGCGCCGTGGGCGGTTCGGTGGAAGTGGGCGCCGTGGGGTCGGCGTCCACGCGGGCGGCGTCCGTGGGGGCGGGACCGCCGTACGAAGGGTCGGGCGGCACATCGTGCGGTCCGTCAACTGCTTGGTCCGGCGCGTCCCGACGGAATGTTTCGTCGGTCACTCCGTAACCGTACGGGTGTGCCCCCCTCGGCATGTGCAGCCGGGTCCCGGCGCGCCGCCGCTCGATCGACATCCGGCCGGAATCCGTCGCCCGCGCGCCCGTCCGCAGCGGCCCTTCCGTCCGTACTACCGGCCGGACCATCGAACCGCCCGGGAGGCCGCCATGACCAGTCACGACCAGTTCGGCGTGCCCAGCCGGCGGCGCGGCCCGGTGGATCCCCTGCTCAGCCTGCCCGACCACCCGTCCGGCGAGTGGGCGATGCCACGGCCCGCGTCGTCCGGCGACGACGGCTGGCCCGAGTCCGCCTTCTTCGACTCCTGGCCCGAGGGCGCCGCCCCGGCCGAGGCGGCCCAGCCCCGGGCGACGGCCGAGTACGGCGAGGGCCCGACCCGGCCTGCGTCGCGCATCGGGCACCCACGGCCGGCCCGTTCCGCGCCGGAGGAACCGGCGCTGCCGCCGACTGGGCGCCGGGCGTACGGGGTAGACGCGGAACTCGGGACGGGGCCCGCCGCCGACGGTGGCCGGGGCCGTGGCCGGCTGATGGCGCTGGCGCTGGTGCTCGTGCTCATCGGGGTGTCCGGCTGGCAGGCGTGGCGGCTGGACCGGCTCGACAAGCGGCTGGGTGGCAGCAACGACCAGCTGGCCGCCGCGCTGCGGCACGAGACGGAACGCGCCGACCGGCTGGAGAAGCAGGTGGCGGGCGTGTTCAACCCCGAGAGCATCTCGGCGGACGTGCTGCCCAGCGTCTTCCGCGTCCGGGCCGGTCAGTTCACCGGTACGGCGTTCGCGATCGGCGACAAGGCCGGTTCCGGCAAGGCGAACCTGCTGACGAACTACCACGTGGTCGAGGCGGTCTTCACCGACGGCGGGCGCAGGGTGCTCCTCGAGCGCGGCCGGACCGAGGTGGAGGCGACCATCGTCAAGGTCGACCGGGGCAAGGATCTGGCCCTGCTGCGCGCCGATCGCAAGATCAGCGGGCTCGCGGCGGCGACCGACGAGGTGCGCCCCGGCCAGCAGATCCTGGTCGCCGGTGCGCCGCTCGGGCTGGAGGACACGGTGACCACCGGTGTGGTCAGCGCGTACCGGCCGGACGACAAGGACGGGCCGGTGATCCAGTTCGACGCCCCGATCAACCCGGGCAACTCCGGCGGCCCGGTGGTGGATTCGTCCGACCGGGTGATCGGGCTGGCCACCGCGAAGGCCCGCGACGCCGAGGGCATCGGCCTGGCCGTCCCGATCAAGACGGCCTGCGACACCTTCGACGTCTGCTAGCGCAGTATTCCCCGGTCGGCCCGCTGCGCCAGGGCGGTCACCCCCGGCGGGGGCAGGCCCGCCGTGGAGGCCAGCATCCCGCACCAGCCGTACAGGTGCGCGCCCAGATCGTCCGAGGTCGGCGTCCACGACGCGCGGATCTCCAGGTCCGCCGTGGGGGGCGGCCCGGCCAGCTCGCCGAAGCGGGTGGAGGCGGTCTGCGTGATCGTCCCGCCGATCGCGGTGTACGCGGCCCCGTGCTGCTCCAGCCCGTCCGTGAGCCAGGTCCACGCCACGGCCGGCAGCAGCGGGTCGCCGGCCAGGTCGGCCTCCAGCTCCGCCGTGATCAGGGTGACCAGGCGCAGGTTGCCGCGCCACGCGTCGTGCCCCGCCGGGTCGTGCAGCAGGATCAGCCGCCCGCTGGCCACCTCGTCGCCGTCGCGCAGCACGGTCGCGCTCAGTGCGAACCCGTACGGCGCGAGGCGCTGCGGCGGGTCGATCTCCTCCAGCAGGATCTCCGCGCGGGGGGCGGCGGCGCGTAGCCCGTCGACGGCGCGGGTGAACGCCTCGGGTGCGGTGGGGGTGGGCGCCATGGAGGGAGCCTATGCCGATCACCGCCGCGCGGCGCCGTTCGGCACGCCGCGCAGGGGGTTCACTCATTCGCCGTCGCCGTGGTGTGCCCGCACACACGCGGTCCGGTGGTGCGCGGCCCGCGTGGCACCATGGCGCGGGTGACCACTACAACCCCTGCGGGCCCGGCCGGGTCCGCGTTCGTGCGCGCCTGCCGTGGCCAGGACGTGCCGCACACCCCCGTCTGGTTCATGCGGCAGGCCGGCCGCTCGCTGCCGGAGTACCGCAAGATCCGCGAGGGGGTGGGGATGCTGGAGTCCTGCCGCCGCCCGGAGCTGGTCACGGAGATCACGCTGCAGCCGGTCCGCCGGCACGGCGTCGACGCGGCGATCCTGTTCAGCGACATCGTGGTCCCGCTGGCGGCGGCCGGGATCGACCTGGACATCGTGGCGGGCACCGGCCCGGTGATCGCCGACCCGGTCCGGGCCCGGGAGGACCTGGACCGGCTGCGGCCCATCACCGTGGCCGACGTGAGTTTCGTGGACGAGGCGGTCCGGCTGCTCGTCAAGGAGCTCGGCGCCACGCCGCTGATCGGCTTCGCGGGCGCGCCGTTCACCCTGGCCAGCTACCTCGTCGAGGGCGGACCGTCGCGCACGTACACCCGGACCAAGGCCATGATGTACGGCGCCCCGCAGCTCTGGCACGACCTGTGCGCGCGGCTGGCCGAGATCACCCTGGCGTTCCTGCGGGTCCAGATCGACGCCGGGGTGAGCGCGGTCCAGCTGTTCGACTCGTGGGCGGGCGCACTGTCCGAGGCCGACTACCGCCGCTACGTCCTGCCGCACTCGGCCTCGGTGCTGGGCGGGCTCGCCACCGCAGGGGTGCCCCGGATCCACTTCGGGGTGGGCACGGCGCTGCTGCTGCCGGCGATGGGCGAGGCCGGGGCGGACGTCGTGGGCGTCGACTGGCGTACCCCGCTCGACCGGGCGGCAGCGACTCTGGGGGGCCGCGCGGTGCAGGGCAACCTGGACCCGGCCACGTTGTTCGCGCCGTGGCCGGTGGTCGAGGAGCAGGCCCGCCGGGTGCTGGCCGAGGGCCGGGCCGCGCCCGGGCACGTCTTCAATCTGGGCCACGGAGTGCTGCCGGAGACCGACCCGGACGTCCTGACCCGGCTGGTCGACCTCGTGCACACCGCGTCGGCCCGCTGACGGGCTGACTGGCCGCTCACATCGGCCGACCCCGCTGGGCGCGGGGCCGCGCGACCTGACAGTGTTGACGGCGTGCGGAAGCGGGTTGCGGTCATCGGCGGCGGCATCGCCGGGCTCGCCGCGGCCGTCCGGTTGCGGGACCGGTCGCCCTCGGACACCGAGATCATCGTGTACGAGGGGTCCGGCACGCTCGGCGGCAAGCTGCGCACCGGCGAGCTGGCCGGCGCGGGCGTCGAGCGGGGTGCCGAGTCCTTCCTGACCGGCGCACCCGACGGCGCCGAGTCCGCCGCGGTCCTGCTGGCCCGCCGCCTCGGGCTGGGCGCCGAACTGGTGCACCCCAGCGGCTTGCCGGCCGCCCTGGCCCTGCAGGGGCGGCTGGAGCCGGTGCCCGGCGGCACGCTGATGGGCGTACCCGCGGATCTGAGCCTGCTGGGTGGGGTCGCGCGCCCGGCCGCGGACGCCGACCCGGACGAGGGCCGCCCGCTGCTCGGCCCCGGCGCGGACGTCGCGGTCGGCGCCCTGGTCCGGGCCCGGTACGGCGACGAGGTCGCCGACCACCTGGTCGACCCGATGCTCGGCGGGGTGTACGCGGGCCGCGCCGACGAGTTGTCGCTGGCGGTGACGATGCCCGCCCTGGCCCGCGCCGCGCGCACCGAGCACACCCTGGCCGGTGCGGTCCGCGCCGCTCAGGCGGCCTCGGTACGGGTGCCCGGCCGGCCGGTCTTCGCCGCGGTCGCGGGGGGCATGAGTCGCCTGGTCGCCGCGGCGGCGGGGGCCAGTGGTGCCGAGTTCCGCCTGGGTGTGCCCGTGCGCGAGCTGCGGCGCGGCGGGCGCGGCGGGCGCGGCTGGCGGCTGGTGTCCGGCCCGGTGCCCGCGCCGGCCGTCGACGAGGTCGACGCCGTGGTGCTGGCGGTCCCGTCCCGGCCTGCGGCGCGGCTGCTGGCGTCGGCCGCTCCGGCGGCGGCCGACGCCGTGGGGGTGCTGGACTACGCGAGCGTGGCGCTGGTCGCGCTGGCGCTGCCGCCGGGTACGCCGCTGCCGGAGCTGTCCGGTTTCCTGGTCCCGCCGACCGAGTGCACGCTGGTGAAGGCCGCGACGTTCGTCACCCGCAAGTGGGCGCACCTGGATCGCGCGGGTGGTCCGGTGATCGTGCGGGCCTCGCTGGGGCGCGCGGGCGAGGCGGAGCGGCTGCAGCGCGACGACGAGCACCTGATCGCGCTGGCCCGCGCGGAGCTGGGCGAGCTGCTCGGCGGCGCGCTGCCGACGCCGGTCGCGTCCTGGCTGCAGCGCTGGGGCGGGGCGCTGCCGCAGTACGAGCCGGGGCATCTCGACCGGGTCGCCACGGCCCGCGCCGCGCTGCCGCCCGGCATCGCGCTGGCCGGTGCCGCGTTCGACGGTGTCGGCATTCCGGCCTGTGTGGCAGGTGGCGAGACCGCCGCCGAGGACGTCCTGAAATCGCTGGAGGACAGATGAGCGAGCAGACCAACGCCGCGCGGGTGCGCGAGCTGAACGACACGATCCGGTACACGATGTGGTCGGTGTTCCGGGCCGCCTCCCCGCTGCCGGCCCTGCGCGGCGACCTGGCCGCCGAGGTGGACGGCCTGTTCGAGCAGCTGGCGGGCAAGGACGTCACGGTGCGCGGCACGTACGACGTGGCCGGGCTGCGCGCCGACGCCGACATTCTGGTGTGGTGGCACTCAGGCTCCTCCGACGCGCTGCAGGAGGCGTACGGGCTGCTGCGCCGTACCGCGCTGGGCCGGCACCTGCAGCCGGTGTGGTCGCAGATGGCGCTGCACCGCCCGGCCGAGTTCAACAAGAGCCACCTGCCGGCGTTCCTGGCGGGGGAGGAGCCGCGCTCCTACGTCTGCGTCTACCCGTTCGTGCGCTCGTACGAGTGGTATCTGCTGCCCGACGAGGAGCGCCGGGCGATGCTGGCCGAGCACGGCCGGATGGCGCGCGGCTACCCGGACGTGCGGGCGAACACGGTGGCCTCGTTCGCGCTGGGCGACTACGAGTGGATGCTGGCGTTCGAGGCGGACGAGCTGCACCGGATCGTGGACCTCATGCGTGATCTGCGGGCCTCCGGCGCCCGCCGGCACGTGCGCGAGGAGGTGCCGTTCTACACCGGACGGCGGCGCAGCGTGGCCG
Organism: Krasilnikovia cinnamomea; assembly: GCF_004217545.1. Classification (NCBI taxonomy): domain Bacteria; kingdom Bacillati; phylum Actinomycetota; class Actinomycetes; order Micromonosporales; family Micromonosporaceae; genus Krasilnikovia; species Krasilnikovia cinnamomea. The sequence continues at coordinate 1,497,429 of NZ_SHKY01000001.1, read as the reverse complement.
AGCTCGTCGCGGCCCTGCCGTAGGCGTAGCCGCTACGCGGCGCGCCGCATCGGAATGTGCGGTATGCCGTCCTCCAGGTACTCCGGCCCGGTCTGCTGGTAGCCGAACTTGGCGTAAAAACCGACCAGATGCGCTTGCGCCTCCAGGACGCTGGGCCGGTCGCCGATGATCGTCAGCGCCTGCGTCATGAGTTCACCGGCGACGCCGGTGCCGCGCGCCGCGGGCGCGACGACGACGCGGCCGATCCGCGCGACGCCGTCGTCGTCGAGGATCCGCAGGTAGGCGCGGATGTCGTCGCCGTCGGCGAACCACACGTGGCGGGTCGCGGGCTCGGTGTCGCGGCCGTCCAGGTCGCCGTACGCGCACTTCTGCTCGACCACGAACACGTCCGTGCGCAGCCGCAGGATCGCGTACAGCGTGGTGACGTCGAGGTCACGGAAGTGGGCGAGGCGGGCCTGGGTGCGCATTCCGCGATCCTAGGCGGCGCGTCGTCACACCATCGGCCCCGCCCGCGTTGTACCCATGGGGTGAATCCCTATCGCCGTGGGAGGTTGTCATGATCAAGCGGAGCAAGTTGTTCGGCAACAAGACTCGCGTCACCTTCTGCCTGCCCGCGGACGACCCGGCGGGCACGGTCAGCGTGGTCGGCACCTTCAACGACTGGGAGCCGGGCACGCACGAGCTCAAGATCCGCCGGGACGGCACCCGCACCATCAGCCTGCGGCTCGACCCCGGCCACTACCGGTTCCGTTACCTGGCCACCGACGGTGTCTGGCTGGACGACGACCACGCGGACGCGGTCGGCCCGCACGGCAGCGAGCTCAAACTCTGACGTTTCCCGCGGGTCTCCTGGGGCATCCCCGTCGTTGAATCGTTGACGCAACAATCAACGCGAGGGGGTCCCATGGGCAACGTGAAGCTGGCGGTCATCTACTACTCGGCCACGGGCACGGTCCACAGCATGGCGGAGCGGCTCGCCCAGGCGGGGGAGAAGGCGGGCGCCGAGGTCCGGTTGCGGCAGGTGGCGGAGCTGGCACCGCCGGAGGCGATCGCCTCCAACGCGGCCTGGAGCCAGCACTTCGACCGGACCAAGGACGAGCCGCGGGCGACCGCCGACGACATCGTCTGGGCCGACGCCGTGCTGCTCGGCACCCCGACCCGGTACGGCAACGTGGCCAGCCAGCTCAAGCAGTACCTGGACACCCTGGGACCGCAGTGGGCGCAGGGCCTGCTGGCCAACAAGGCGTACGCGGGCTTCGTCGCGTCGATGACGGCGCACGGCGGCCAGGAGTCGACCCTGCTGGCGCTGTACCACACGATCTACCACTTCGGCGGGCTCGTGGTGGCCCCCGGCTACACGGACCCGCTCAAGTTCGCCGACGGCAACCCGTACGGGGTGTCGCATGTCACGGGTGGTGGCAACGACGCCCCGCTGGTGGAGTCGGACTACGCGGCGCTGGATCACCTGGCCCAGCGCATCGTGACGATCGCCGGCAAGCTCAAGGACTGAGCACCGCCGGGGACGGTGGGCGGCTTCGGGCGTCCCGGTCGCGGTGGACAAGAAGGGACAGCTTCGGGCATATCAAACCGAATAATGCTCATTTCTCGCTAGCCTGACCGTATGAGCGACTACCAGGGCGCGGAGCTGCACAAGCTGGTCGAGCGGTATGAGGTGGCGTTCGCGGAGCTGCGCGCCGCGCAGGAGGCGGTGCGGGGCATCCTCTCCGAGCGGCTGCTGGTGGAGCGCCTGCGGCAGCTCGGGGAGTCCCTCGGTGCGCCGCAGTCCGTGGAGACCTACGGCACTGCCCCGCAGGCCGGCCCGCTGCTCGGGCAGCCGCCGACGCTGGGCCAGCCGCCGGAGCGGATGCCCGAGATGAGCGAGTCCTGGGCCGGTTGACGGGTCGCCCGTCCCCGGCCGTACGGCCCTGGCCGTCCGCCGGTCGGATGGCGTGTCCGTGACGAGGTGGTCTCTCCGAATTGTCGGATCGGTGCCGACTTGCCGTGGTGACGGTGCTCAAGAGTGTCCGCCGAGCCGAGTCGCAATATGCCCGGTGTGGGTAGGTTCGCCGTCTGCCCGACGAACCCCCCTCACCGTTCGGAGAATCGATGTTCCGTCCGTCCCGGACCGCGCTCGCGGCGACCGCTCTGTCGCTTGCTGCCAGCGTGTTCGCGATGCCGGTGGCCGCGTACGCCGCCGACACCACGACCAACCTCAGCGCCACCCAGATGGCCGCCGCGCTGAAGACGGTGGCCACCACCTCGACCGCGGCCGCCGCGGGCGGCTGGCAGACCACGATCGGCCTGACCGGCTTCCTCTCGCTCACCGGCTCGAGCGTCGTCGACACCCAGCACAAGACCGCCGTCACCCGGGTCCGGTTCGAGGACGAGCTCATGATCGCCTACGTCGCCGGTGGCCGGGGGGCGTACCTGAACCTCGGTGAGCCGGACCAGCGGGCGGCCGTGCAGATGATGGGCCGCCCCGAGGTCAAGTTCGTCTTCGCCGCCGACCCCACGCTGAACTTCGACACGCTCATGAAGGAGAACGGACCCGGCTCGGTGCTCGCCGACTCCAGCCACGCGGGCACGAAGACGGTGCACGACGACGGGTCGGCCGACTACAGGTTCACCGGCTCCAGCGGCGAGATGTACACCTTCCGCGTCGCCACAAGCGGGTCGCTGACCCGTGCGCACGTCGCCGCCGACGGTCTGGCGATGACGCAGTCATTCGTGTACGGGCCGCAGACCGTGACCCTGCCCGCGGCGGCGATCACGATCAGCGCGGCGACCCTGAACCGCGGCGTGGCCTACCTGCACATGTCGGACGCCGTCCGGGCGGTCGCCAAGGGCGGCGCGGAGGTGGTGCGCGGCAAGGCGCACGGCCGCAGGGTGAAGGTGTCGTCGCTCCGCAAGATCATCAAGCACGACGCGAAGGTCTTCAACACGAAGCTGCAGGTGAAGCTCGTGAAGGTGAAGAACATCCGGCGCGGCGTCAAGGTCTACGCGAAGAACCCGTGGACCCACAAGACCGTCTCGTACACGGTCAAGGCGTTCGGCCGTAAGGTCGTCGTCCGCAAGACCAAGGCCGCCGCGGCGGGCCTGGCCGCCGTCCAGGCGGCCGGGACGGCGCATCACCTGCCGGCGGACCTGCCGGCCGGTTGGCTGGACGGCCTCTTCGCGGCCGCCGTCGCCGGCAAGTAGTCACTCGAACGCCTGACCGCCCCCGTGCCGCGACCGCCGGCCGGGGGCGGTCAGGCGTCGTGCTGTTCCGGGTCCAGGCGGATCGACAGGCTGTTGACGCAGTGCCGGGTGTTCTTCGGCGTGAAGCCCTCGCCCCGGAAGACGTGGCCCAGGTGTGAGCCGCACCGGGTGCACCGGATCTCCGTGCGGACCATGCCGTGGCTGCGGTCCTCGATCTCCGTGACGGCGCCGGGGATCGCGTCGTCGAAGGACGGCCAGCCGCAGTGCGACTCGAACTTGGTGTCACTCGGGTAGAGCTCGGCGCCGCAGGCGCGGCACTGGTACATGCCCGGCGTCTTGGTGTCGACGTACTCGCCGGAGAACGCCGGTTCGGTGCCGGCCTCGCGCAGCACCCGGAACTCGGCGGGGGACAGGCGGACCCGCCACTCGTCCTCGGTGGTGGGCAGGGTGGTCTCGTCGGATGCCATGCCCCCACCGTACGTCGATGGCCCGACGACGCACCGCCGGTGCGGCTCCGCTGGTCAGCACGTCGTTGGACGGGCCATGGACGCTGCGTTCGCCGGTGTGCCGGCCCGATTCCGTCCCACCTGGCAACAGGCCCTCGGCCACGGCCTGTACGTCGGCGGGGTGATGTCCGTCGTCGGGGTGGCGGGGGGCCTGCTCGCCGCCGTCGCCGGCCTGCACTGGGCGGCCGTACCGGCGCCGCCGAGCTGGGTGTGGCTGCTGCTGGCGGTCGGCCCGCCGCTGGTCGCCGTGCCGATCGGCCTGCTGGTGGGGCGACGGCAGGCGGTTGTGGTGGACGCCGACGGCATCCGTACGGTCGCGCCGTTCACGCGGGTGGTGGAACCGTGGAGCCGCGTGGTGGACCTGCGCGCGGAGCGCCGCGGCGGCCGGACCGTGGTCTCGGTCTACCTCGACACGGGCGCGAGCGTGCAGCTGTGCGCGCCCTACAGCGGCGAGATGTTCGCCGCGGACCCCCAGTTCGAGCTGAAAGTGGGCGCACTGTCCCACCTGTGGCGTAGTCACCGGTTTGGTGGGGTCCCGTGCTGACGACTTTCCGGGGCGAATTGCGCAAAGTTCGGCAGGTCTGGCTAAACTCCCCCCGGAACGAAGAAACGGACCATCCAGCAACAGAACGGATACTCCTCATGAGTGTGACCCGCCGGTTGGCCGCCGGAATCCCCGCGGCCGGCGTGACCGTCCTCGCCGCCTTCGCCTTCGCGGCGCCCGCCACCGCCGCACCGGACATCGCGGTCCGGGCCACCGCCACCTCGGCCTCGCCGTGTGTCGACGACCCGCGCACCGACTGCTCGTACGGGTACGGGGCGAGCGTCAGCCCGAGCGCGAGCGGTGGCGGCCGGGGCAACGGCGGCTACGGCACCCCGAGCCCCACGCCGAGCGCGACGCCCTCGGCGACCGTCGCCAGCCCGCCCAGCGGGGTCAGCCCGACGCACGCCCCGTCGCCCGGTGGCGGCGTCAGCGCCGGCAACCTGCCAGTGACCGGTGCCCCGATGGGTGCGACCGCCGCCCTCGGCGGACTGCTCCTCGGTGCCGGTGGCGCCGCGCTGTACCTCACGCGGCGGCGTCGCAGCGCCTGAACGATCAGTACCCGGCGACGGCCGTCCCGCGACTCGCGGGGCGGCCGTCGCCGTTTGCTCATCTCCCGGTGCTGACCCTGCCGGCCCCACCTCGGCGAGCGCGACACGCCTCGATGGATCGAGGCGGCCCAGGGCGAGCGTGGGCATAGGGTCGGCTCATGACCCAGAGAGCGAAGGCGCCCGCCGCCGAGGTCGAGGTCGCCGGTCGGCAGGTGCGGCTGACCAGCCCGGACAAGGTCTGCTTCCCGCAGCGCGGATACACCAAGCGCGACGTCTTCGAGTACTACCTGGCGGTCGGCGACGGGATCATGCGCGCCCTGCGCGAGCGCCCCACCACGCTGCAGCGCTTCCCGGACGGCATCGACGGGGAGATGTTCTTCCAGAAGCGCATCCCCACCCGGGGCGTGCCGCCCTGGGTGCGCACGGCGACGATCTCCTTCCCGAGCGGCCGGACCGCCGACGAGCTCTGCCCCGCTGACCTCGCCCACGTGGCCTGGGCGGCCCAGATGGGCACGATCGTGTTCCACCCCTGGCCGGTGCGCTGCGCCGCCACGGAGCACCCCGACGAGCTGCGCATCGACCTCGACCCGCAGCCCGGCACCGACTTCGGCGACGTCGTGCGGACGGCCGAGGAGGTCCGGGGCGTGCTGGCCGACCTCGGCTGGACCGGCTACCCGAAGACCTCCGGCGGCCGCGGGGTGCACGTCTACGTACGGATCGCCCCGCGGTGGTCGTTCGTGGAGGTGCGCCGGGCGGCGATCGCGCTGGCCCGGGAGGTGGAGCGGCGCGCCCCGGACCGCATCACCACCGCCTGGTGGAAGGAGGAGCGCGGCACCCGGGTCTTCCTCGACTTCAACCAGATGGCGCGCGACCGCACCATCGCCTGCGCGTACTCGCTGCGGGCCAACGCCCGGGCGACGGTCTCCACGCCGGTCACCTGGGCGGAACTGGCCGAGGTGGAGCCCGACGACTTCGATCTGCGTACGGTGCCGAAGCGGTTCGCCGAGGTCGGGGACCCGCACGCGGGCATCGACGACGTCGCGCACGACATCACCCCGCTGCTGGAATGGGTGGAGCGCGACGAGCGGGCCGGGCAGGGCGACATGCCGTACCCGCCGGACCACCCGAAGATGCCGGGGGAGCCGCCCCGGGTCCAGCCCAGCCGCAAGAACGCCGCGAACTGGGAGTGATTACAGCGCGAGCTTCATGCCCTCGTGCGACGCCGTGAAGCCCAGCCCGGCGTAGAACCGGTGCGCGTCCGTACGCCGCTTGTCCGTGGTGAGCTGGGCCAGCCCGCAGCCGCGCTCGCGCGCCCGGTCGAGCGCCCAGCGCATCATGGCCTTCCCGATCCCGTGCCCGCGCAGGTCGGTGCGGACCCGGACCGCCTCGATGGTCATCCGCTCCGCGCCCCGGCGGCTCAGCGACGGGATGAACGTCAGTTGGCAGGTGCCGACCACGGTCCCGGCGTCCTCCGCGACGATCAGCTCGTTGCGCGGATCCGCGTCGATCGCCTCGAACGCGGCCCAGCAGGCAGCGTCGTCACGCTCCGCCACGACCTGCTGCCGCGACCGGTGGATCGCGTCGTCCTCCAGCAGCGCCAGGATCTCGGGCACGTCGGCGCGGGTCGCGCTGCGGAAGATCAATTGGGTCACCCGGACATCCTGACACGTCCGTCCATCTGAGGGACGCGTCGGCCGCGAGCAGGCACGATGTCGCCATGCGACTGCTGCTCTCGCCGTTCCGGGCGATGTACCGGGGGCTCGTCTTCCTGGCCAACTCGCCGGGCACCCTGATCCTGGCGTACGTGATGCTCTTGGCCGTGGGCGGTTTGGCTTACAGCCTGGTGGAGGAGGGCAAGACCTTCGGCGACTCCTTGTGGTGGGCCGTCGTCACCGCGACCACGGTCGGCTACGGCGACGAGTACCCGAAGACCTTGGGCGGCCGGGTGATCGCGGGGCTGCTCATCTCCGTGATGGTGCTGGCGGTCATCCCGCTCATCACCGCGCACTTCGCCAGCCGGCTGATCGTGGACACCGACGCGTTCCGGCACGAGGAGCAGGAGGAACTCAAGAGCAACCTGCGCCGGGTGCGGGTGCTGCTGGAGGAGCTGGCCGCCCGCGAGGGGGTGCACGTGCCGGAGACGGTCACTTCGCCGGGCAGCGCAGACCCTCCCGGGGCACGGTCAGGTCGATGAGGTAGGAGTCCACCGCGCCGACGATGCACTTCGTGCTCGGGTACGCGGTGTGCCCCTCGCCCTCCCAGGTCAGCACGTGTCCCGTGCCCAGCATCTCCGCCAGCGCCGCGGTGTTCTCGTACGGCGTCGCCGGGTCGCCGGTGGTGCCCACCACCACGATCGGCGGGGCGCCCTTCGCCTCGCCCGCCGGGTACGGGTCGCGCTTGCCGGGCCAGAACGTGCACGGCAGCATCCCTATCGCCAGCGCCGCCCCGAACAGCGGGTACTTCGCCCGCCACTGCGACTGCAGCTCGCGAATCCTGTCCACCGACGGGACGTCGCCCGCGTCGGCGCAGTTCACCGCGAGGTTCGCGTCGAACAGGTTCGTGTACGTGCCGTCCGGCTTGCGGTCGGCGTACTGGTCGGCCAGTTCGAAGACGCCCTGCGGGTCGCCGCCCCGCAGGTCGTCGACCGCCCCGGCCAGCCGCTGCCAGCCCTCCTCGGTGTACAGCGAGGAGATCACCGCCAGGAAGATCCAGCCCGCGGTGGCCTCCCGGCCGTCGTCGTCCCTGACCGGCGAGTTCTCCGCCTTGGCCATGGCGTCGGTCACCGCGCCGCGCGCGTCCGGCCCGATCGGACACTTGTCCCGGGTCACCTTGCACCAGTTCGCGAAGTTGGTGAAGGCCCGCTCGAAGCCCTTGGCCTGCGACTCCGAACCGGTCACGAAGTCCTGCCTGGGGTCGATCGCGCCGTCGAGCACCAGCGCCCGCACGTTGTTCGGGAACAGTTGCGCGTACGTCGCGCCGAGCAGCGTGCCGTACGAGAAGCCGAGGTAGGTCAGCTTCTGGTCGCCCACGGCGGCGCGGATCGCGTCCATGTCCCGGGCCGCCTGCTTGGTGGAGAACAGCGGCAACTGGTCGCCGAGCTTGCTGCCGCACTGCTGCGCCACCCGCTTGTTGAGCGCCACCACCTCGTCGAACTCGGCCTGGCTGACCGGGTCGGGGTCGGCGCCGAAGGAGGCGTCCTGGTCGGCGTTGCTGATGCACTTCACCGGCGCCGAACGGCTGACCCCGCGCGGGTCGAAGCCCACGATGTCGAACCGGTCCGTGACGGCGCTCGGCAGGCCGCCCAGCGCCTCGCCGAACGAGAGGTAGACGGCGGTGTCGACGCCGGAACCGCCCGGCCCGCCCGGGTTGACCAGCAGCGAGCCGATCCGCTGCTGCTGGCTGCGCGACCGGATCCGGATCAGCGCGATGTCGTACGTCTGCCCGCCCCGCGGCGCGGCCCAGTCCCGGGGCACCGCGACCGAGGCGCACTCGTAGGTCATCCCCGCCGCCCCGCGCCCCACGAGCTTGCGCGGCACGTCGTCGCACTCCCGCCACGTCCCCTTGCCACCGGCGACGGCGCCACCCGGGGCGCCCACCGGGGAGCCGGAGTCGTTCGGGGCGAACACCGGCACGGTGCACCCGGCGGTCACGGCGACGGTGGCGGCGGCGAGCAGGCCTGTCACCAGGCGGGAACGGCGGAGCACAGGGGTGGCCTTTCGGTCGCGGCGGTCGTCCGCGCAGAAGGCTACGCGCTGCGCGCCGGAATCGGCGCCCCTCAGCGGCTGGTCAGCACCTCCGCCAGATCGAATCGCACCGGCCGCTCCAACTGCTCGTACGTGCAGGTGTGCGGTTCCCGGTCCGGCCGCCACCGCTCGAACTGCGCGGTGTGCCGGAACCGGATGCCTTCCATGTAGTCGTAACGCACCTCGACGACGCGTTCCGGGCGAAGCGGCACGAACGACAGGTCCTTGCCCGCGTTCCACCGGCTGGCCTCGTTGCGGCGCGGGGTCCGCTCGCCCTGCATCTGCGCGGCCCAGTCCCACGGATGGCCCTCGAACGTGGTGACCAGCGGCTGCAACTGCTCGAACAGCTCCTGGCGTACGGCCATCGGGAACGCGCCGATCACGCCCACGCTGACCAGGACGTCGCGCTCGTCGTACAGGCCGAGCAGCAGGGAGCCGATCCGGTCGTCGCCGGACTTGTGCAGCCGGTACCCGGCGACCACGCAGTCGGCCGTACGCTTATGTTTGATCTTGGTCATGACCCGCTTGTCCGGCTGGTACGTCAGGTCCCGCGCCTTCGCGATGAGCCCGTCCAGCCCCGCACCCTCGAACTCGGCGAACCAGCGCCGGGCCGTCTCCAGGTCGTCGGTCGCCGGGGTGAGGTACACCGGTGGTTTCGCGTCGGCCAGCACCTCGCGCAGCCGGTCCCGCCGCTGCGCGAACGGCAGCTCGGTGAGGTCCTCGTCGCCGAGCGCCAGCAGGTCGAACGCGACGAAGCCCGCCGGGGTCTGCTCGGACAGCAGCTTCACCCGGCTGGCGGCGGGGTGGATGCGCTGCTGCAGCGCCTCGAAGTCGAGGGTGTTGCGGGCCGTGTCGGCCACGATCACCTCGCCGTCGATCACCGCCCGCTCCGGGAAGTTGGCCAGCACGGCCTCGACCACCTCGGGGAAGTACCGGGTCATGGGCTTCTCGTTGCGGCTGCCGATCTCCACCTCGGCGCCGTCGCGGAAGATGATCGAGCGGAAGCCGTCCCACTTGGGCTCGTAGATCTGTCCCGGCGGGATGTCGGCGACGGGTTTGGCCAGCATCGGGCTGACCGGCGGGTTGATCGGCAGGTCCATCGGCACAGTCTGCCTGCCCGGACGTGCCCGGCGAGGCATTCCGCCGCGCCGCTTACCGCACGAGCAGCTCGACCAGCCGGTCCAGCTCGGCGGCCGGATCCTCGGCCAGGCCCATGTGTACGGGCCCCGCCTGCAGGATCGTGCTGCGCGGCGCCACCAGCCAGCGGAACCGTTCGCCCGGCGACATGGCCGCCGCCGCCCCGCCGCCCGCGCAGGTCGCCTCCCACCCGGTCAGGGCGGCGCGCACTCCGGCCGCGTCGGCGTCCGGATCGAGCGCCAGCAGCCGTTCGTCGTGCAGATGGGTACGGGCGGCCAGGAAGTCGCGCCGCTGGCAGTAGAGCAGCACCCCGACGTTGATCAGCTCACCGCGCTCGACCCGGGGGACGGCGCGGATGATCGCGTACTCGTAGGGGACCTTCACGCGGGCAGCCAGGCGGCGGGCGCGGCGGCGCGGGCACTGAGATGTTCGAGGTACGCGGCGCGCGCGTCGGCGGGCTCGGCGAAGTCGAACTCCGCCAGCCACTCGTCCGGCACCAGCGCGAGCACCTCCGCCAGCAGCTGCGGGGTGAGCCGTGCGGCCAGCTCGGCACCGGCGTCCCCGAGCGCGGTCGCGTACGGGCGCAGCACGTGGTCCTCCCACGGGTACGCCCGGTGCACCACCGCCGCGGCCCGCGCCCAGTTGTGGTGGAAGTACAGCGCCGCGCCGTGGTCGATGAGCCACAGCGCGCCGTGCCACTGCAGCAGGTTCGGGTTGCGCCAGCTGCGGTCCACATTCTCCACGAACGCATCGAAGCACAGCACGCGCGACGCCAGCCCCGCTTCGACCGGATGCGCCATCGGGTCGTAGCCGAGCGCGCCCGGCAGGTAGTCCATGCCGAGGTTGTCGCCGGCGCTGGCCTTGAGCAGCTCCTGCACCTCTTCGTCGGGCTCGGCGCGGGCGACCACCGGGTCCAGCCCGGCGACGACGAGCTCGGGCACCGGCAGGTCCAGGCGGCGGGCCAGCTCGCCCGCGATCACCTCGGCGACCAGCGCCTTGGGGCCCTGCCCGGCGCCGCGGAACTTCAGCACGTACGTGCCGAGGTCGTCGGCCTCCACGATGCCGGGCAGGGACCCACCCTCACGCAGCGGGGTCACATAGCGGACGGCGGTCACCTGGCGTAGCACACCGCCACTCTATTGATCCGCTCCGCGCGGGCCCACGGGATTTCAGACGGTGTCCGGGCCCTGCCGGCGCAACTCGTCCACCCGGGTCATCGCGTCGCGCAGGCCGGCGAGCCACTCGGTGGTGTGTTCGCCGGTCAGCCGGACGCACCAGGCGAGCGCCTCGGAGCGGGACCGGGCGACGCCCGCGTCCACAAGGGTGTCCAGCACCTGCCGTTCCGGCTGGCGCAGCCGGGTCATCACCGGCGCGGCGAGGTGGGTGTACAGCTGCTCCGCGTCGCCGCACCGGGCGCCCCAGGCCACCTTGCGCTGGTACCGGTGCTCGACCTGCTGGGCGACCCGGATCCGGGCGTCGCGGGTGTCCTCCCGGAACTGGTGGATGCGCCCGGTCTGGGCGGCGGCCCGGTCGGCGTCGGTGGCGTCGGCGGCCAGTTCGGGTACGGGCAGCCGGCCCCAGATGATGATCTCGTCGCGGTCGATGACGACCTGGGGTGGCTCGGTGAACCAGCCGTCGGGCACCGCGCCGGTGATCCAACCGGCGGCGTCGTCGGCGGGTGGGGGTTCGCTGCGGGCCCCGGGAGGGGCGGCTCGGTAGCGCATCTCGACCTCCTGAACGGTGTTGATTACATGATTACACCGTTGCAGGCGTTGCAGGGCAGTGTTCACCCACGGCGGAACGAGGGCAGTGCTGGGGTCAGAGAACGAACGCGTCGGTCCAGAGCTGGCGGGTCCGGCCGGACAGGGCCTCCATCAGCCCCACCGCCTGCCCGTCCGTGAGCGCCGCCACGAAGTCGATCACCGCGCGGCCGCGCGCCCGGCCGATCCGGTCCGGGGTGCCCTCCGGCAGCTCCGCCTCGCCCAGCTCCACCAGGTCGCGGATCCGGCGGGGCAGCCGTTCCGCCTCGTCCGGGTCGGTGAGCCAGGCCAGCAGCGCCTCGACCAGCTGCGCCAGCAGCCGGGCCTGGCCACGCTGGTGCAGTGCCAGATCCGGGCGGGCCAGTACGAACCGGTTCTGCACGAACTTGAGGATCTGTACCTCGTGCCACTGGGCCGGGGCGAGCGCCACGTGCCCCGAACGCACCGCGGGCTCCGCGACCACCTCGATCGACTCGACCAGCCGCCGGGTCCACGACGCGGAGAACGCCGCCACCTGGGCCTCCGCCTCCAGCGACCCGTCGAACGGCGCCGCCAGCAGCCCGTCCACCAGCTCGGCCCGGACGTGCTCGACTGCCGCGGCGAACGCGTCGTCGTCGGCCATCCAGCCGTCCTTGCGGCGCAACTGGCGGCGCAGCGACTCGATCGCGCTGCCGGGACGGCGCTCGTCCGGCGCGTCTTCGTCCAGCGCCCACCGCGGCGCGCGCTGCCACGCCATCAGCTCGGCCGCCACCGCGCCCTGCTGCAGCACCCCGACCCGGTGCACGTCCTCCAGATCGTGGATGGCGTACGCGATGTCGTCCGCGGTGTCCATCACGGACGCCTCGGGCGTCTGCTGCCAGTCGGCCACCCGCCCCGCGAACGGCAGCCGCGCCTGCACCACGTCCGTGATCTCCGTCGAGTACGCCCCGAACTTCAGCGACCCGCCCTCGGGATCGTCGGGCGGCGGGGCCGCCCCGCGCGGCGCCGGATCCAGGAAGCGCGGGTGCGGCTCCGGGTGGGTGCGCCGGGTCCACGGGTACTTCAGGATCGCCGCCCGCACGGCTGCCGTGAGATTCAGCCCGATCGTGGCCTGGCCGCGGATCTCGGTGCTGGTCACGATGCGGTACGACTGCGCGTTGCCCTCGAACCCGTCGCGCAGGCGCAGCCGCTGCCGGGCGAGCTGGTCCAGCACCCGCTCGCCCAGGTGGCCGAACGGGGGGTGGCCGAGGTCGTGGGCCAGGGCCGCCGCCTCGACCACGTCCGGGTCGCAGCCGCCCAGCTTCTCCAGCAGGTCGGCGTACCGGGGGTCGGCGGCGAGGCGCTCGGCGACGGCCCGGCCGACCTGCGCCACCTTCAGGCTGTGGGTGAGCCGGTTGTGCACCAGCAGGCCCGCCCCGCCCGGGCTGATCACCTGCGTGACCCCGGCCAGGCGGGCGAAGAACGGTGAGCTGACGATCCGGTCGCGGTCCACCCGGAAGGGGCTGGCCGCGAGGTCGCCCGGGGCGACGAGGCTCTCGCCGAACAGGCGCCGGGCGCGCGGATCATCCATGGGCGCGAGGGTACGCCGACGGCGGTGCGTCCCGGGGAGATCCACCCACGGTGACGGAGATCCCATTCCGTCGCTGGCGCGGGGTGGCCGCCGACAGTCAGACTTGTGAACCGGGCATGAGAAGGGGGACCTTGCGGATGGCGAAGCAGGCGAGCGAGCGCCGGGGGCGTACCGGGATGTGGGTGGCCCTGGCGCTGGGCGCGGCGGCGGTGTGGGCGGCCCGGGACATTCCGGCCCAGCTCGGGGCCCGGGCCAGCGGGGAGCGCCGCGACCGGCTGAACCGTTCGCCGCAGTTCCTCGACGGCAAGTTCCGCAACACCGTGCCGGCCATCGAACTCACGGCCGCGGGGGTGCCGCGGGTGGCGGCCGCGGCGATGACCGACCGCTCGCGGCGCCGTCCCTCGGGCCCGGTACCGGTGCTGCGCCCGGACACCGGCGGCGACCCGGACGGCCTCTTCGTCACCTGGTACGGCCACTCGTCCGCCCTCGTGGAGATCGACGGCCGCCGGGTGCTGCTCGACCCCGTCTGGAGCGACCGGTGCTCCCCGTCGCGGCTGGTCGGGCCCAAGCGCCTGCACGAGCCGCCGATCCCGCTGCGCGACCTGCCGCCGATCGACGCGGTGCTGATCTCGCACGACCACTACGACCACCTGGACATGGCGACGGTCCGCAACCTCGTCGACCTGCAGTCGGCGCCGTTCCTGGTGCCGCTGGGGGTGGGCGCCCACCTGGAGCGGTGGGGCGTGCCCGCCGCCCGCATCGTCGAGCTGGACTGGGACGAGCGGGTGACCGTCGCCGGTGTCGAGTTCGTCGCCACCGCGGCCCGGCACTTCTCCGGGCGTGGCTTCGCCCGCGACGAGACGTTGTGGGCGTCCTGGGTGATCGCCGGGCCGACCCGCAGGGCGTTCTACAGTGGCGACACGGGCTACTTCCCGGGCTTCGCCGAGATCGGCGAGCGGCACGGGCCGTTCGACGTGACGCTGGTGCAGATCGGCGCGTACGGCGAGGCGTGGCCGGACATCCACATGCTTCCCGAGGACGGGGTGGCGACCCATGTGGACGTGCGCGGCGGCCTGATGATCCCCGTGCACTGGGCGACGTTCAACCTGGCGCTGCACGACTGGGCGGAGCCCGCCGACCGTGCCTGGGCCGAGGCGAAGGCGCGAGACGTACGGCTCGCCGTGCCGCGGCCCGGCGAGCGGGTCGATGTGGACGACCCGCCCGCGGTGGATGGCTGGTGGCAGCAACTGGGCTGACCGGACCTGCCGCGAGCCCACGAGCGTGCTGATGCCCCGCGGAGTCCGTGCGGGTGCGAGGTGGGTTGGCGGACCGGCCCGGGCCGCTTCAGTGCGTGGCTTCGTAGGCGGTGGCCAGCAGGATGGCCACGACGACCAGTCCTGCCAGGAGCAGCCCCCGGGTCTGTCCCCAGGCGATGCGGCGCTTGGCCGGGACGTCCCGCTTGGCGGAGCCGACGTCGCGCCACGCGGCGTGTGCGCGGCCGAGGCGGTAGCCGATGGCGACGACGGTAGCGGCCGTCACGATTGATGCGACACTCACGGCGGAACTCGGGTCGTTCGTCATGCGAACCCCCCAGCAGAGGCGGAGCGGTGCCGGACGGACTCAGTGTGGGGTTCGAGATCGTCCGAAGCTAGGGGATTTAAGGGCATGAAACCCCATAAAACCGGGTTCCCGGTACGGACGCTGGCAAAGTTTTCTGTCGGCTATCCGACCGTCGGGTGGCTAATTTGCGCAGTCCAGTTCGTACTTCGCTGGTCTCGCCGACGCTGTCCGCAATGACCGCTCCGAGTGGACCGCGGCCGTTCAGTGGCGGTGGAACAGCTCGATCAGCGTCCGGGCGATGGTCACCAGCGAGGCGCCCACGCCGAGCACGACCTGCATGTAAACGAGCCACCGCGGAGCTGCGGACCGCGATGCGATCGCCACGCGGACGATCCGGCGAACCGGCCGGGTCCGGCACTGAGCGTGCCGCCGGCGCCGCCGGGCCGGGGACACGTCCCGGCACGCCGTGACCCGCGAGGTGCCCTCGGGGTCGACGAGCCGGACCTGGGTTCGAATCATGTGGCGCTGGTTGGTGGTGACCATTGCGCCCTCCTCGGGGATGAAGCGGACCCGGGACGGGGTCGGGGTTTCGTACCGAGTGACCGCTTTGCACTCCAGGATCCACGAAAACCTGCTAGGTAGCAACATGCGAGGTGGACGGTTCGATTGCGTGACCGTGCGGAAACCCTCGCTCCCGGTCTGAGCTGCACTGTTCGAACAATGTCGATAGCTTGCCGGGGTTACGCAGCTCGACGAAGTGTCGATCCAGCCGAGCGACTTTTCGGGACACTAAGGACAAAATGATGCGCGTGACTCGCCCGGAGCGTCCGGGTCGCACCGGCCCGGTCTCCGACGTCCCCGATCCACGGCTGTCCAGCGGGCTCCGGAGCCGCCGCGCACCATGGTGATGCCGTGTTGTCCGGGGTCGGCTGTCCCTATTCATCCATATTTGGGTAAAGGGGCGACACGTGAACCTGGCGCCCCGCAGGGGTTGCGGAACCGGTTCCGACCCCACTCGAACGTGTCCTAGTGAACGTTCTCGCGCATCCGCCGCTCCGCCGCCGCGCTGCGCACCACCATGAGTCGCAGCTCCAGCTCGTCGGCCACCATCGCGGCCAGGTGCTCCAGCGCCGCCAGCTGGCGGGGGCTCGCCTCGCGCGGGCGGTTGTCGATCACGTTCACCGTGCCGAGGCGGTGCCCGTCATGCGTGCGGATCGGCGCGGCGGCGTAGAAACGCAACCCCAGCTCGCCGCGGACCAGGGGATGGGCCAGCGTGCGGGGGTCCACCGCCGCGTTGTTGATCACGTACACGTCGTCCTGCTGGATGACCGAGGCGCACAGGCCCGGCTCCTTGCCGACCTCGCGGACCCCGGACAGCCCCACGCACCCGGCCAGCCAGACCCGGTCCTGCTCGACCAGCGACACCGTCGCGACCGGAGTGTCGAACACGGCGCCCGCGACGAACGCGACCCGCACGTACGCCTCCTCGGCCGGTTGATCCACCAGCTGATAGCGGCGCACGGCCGAGAGCCGCTCGCGTTCGCCCAGGGCGACGCCGTCCAGGTACTCGTACGCTTCCGGCGAGGCGGGGTTGCTGTTCGTCACGACGGGTCCACCTCACACAGCGGTCGCACACGGTCACCGCGAGCCTAGTGACCGTCCCGGCTCGCCCCCAATGCCCGGGAAGGCCACAATCGCCGCGATCATCCCCCGCACGGGTGAACGGCCCCCGCGTCAGGCGTCCGGTTCGTCCTCGCGGGGCAGCTCGCGCAGGCGGACCCGGGTGATGGCGCGGCCCGTCACCTCGACCACCTCCACGGTGAACTGCGGCAACGTCACCACCTCGCCCGGCTCCGTCGGGATGTGGCCGAGCGCGGCCAGCACCATGCCCGCGATCGTGGTGTAGTCGCCCTCGTCCGGGGTGGACGCGTCGAAGCCGATGTCGGGCAGGTCGTGGATCGGGAACGAACCCGGCGTCAGCAGCGCCCCGTCCGGTTCGCGGACCACCGCCTGCACGTCGCGGTCCGTCTCGTCGTAGATCTCGCCGACGATCTCCTCGACCAGGTCCTCCATCGTGATGATGCCGTCGATGGCGCCGCGCTCGTCCACCACCATGGCCAGCTGCTGGCGCTCGGCCCGCAACTGGCGCAGCGCGTCGGAGACCCGCAGCGTCTCGGGCAGGAACATCCCCGGCCGGGCCACCGCGTCGGCCGGGCCTCGCGCGTCGATCAGATCGCGCAGGTGCACCACGCCGAGCACGTCGTCCAGACCGGCCGGGCCCACCACCGGCGCGCGGGAATGGCCCCCGTCCATGAGCATCCGCAGCGCCTGGTGCGCCTCGATGCCCGTCGGCAGGGTCAGCACGTCGCGCCGGGGCACCAGGATCTCGCGCAGGATGCGGTCGGCGATCTCGAACGCGCCGCTGATGATCGTGCGCTGCTCCGCCGAGAACTCCTGGCGGGCGGCGACCATGTCCCGGATCTCCTCCGTGGTCACCTCCTCGCGCTGCGCCTTCGGGTCCGCCCCGGCCAGCCGTACCGCGAGGTCGGTGGCGACGCTGAGCAGCCACACCGCCGGGCGGCTGATCGTCGACAGGACGTCCAGCGGGCGCGCCACCAGCAGCGCCCAGCTCTCCGTACGCTGCATGGCGATCCGCTTCGGTGCCAGTTCCCCGAACACCAGCGTGACGAACGTCAACACGACCGTGACCAGCACGATCGCGGTCGGCCGCGCCGCGGCGCCGAGGAAGCTCAGCGGCTCGATGAGCGGTTCGGCCAGCGACACGGCGGCGAACGCCGAGGCCAGGAACCCGGCCAGGGTGATGCCGATCTGGATCGTGGCCAGGAAGCGGTTCGGGTCGCGGGCCAGCCGCGCCAGGACGCGGCCGCGCCGCGACATCCGTTCCAGCCGCTGGACCTGGCCGTCGCGCAACGACACCAGTGCCATCTCGCTGCCCGAAAAGACCGCGTTGACCAGCACCAGTACGAGCACGAGCACGATCTGCCCGCCTATGCCACTCACGACAGCTCCACGCCCCTCGGCGAATCGATCTCCGTCGCACACGGTAGCGACCGTGCGCGCCGCCCACCCCTCGGCAGGCAGATCACGGCCGCGTGGATTCGAAAAACCGGCGCGGCCCGCCCCTCCTGGACACGGCTCGCCGCACCCGGCTCGACGTGCACCCCGGCCGCGTTCAGAACCGGGCGAACGAGCGGACCGGCATGCGCGGGCCGAACCGGGGAGCCCCGATCCCGCCCGCCGCCAGCAGCTCGCACACCCGGCCGCGGTGACCCGGGAACGGTTCCAGCAACTCCAGCATCCGGGCGTCCGTGCCGCGCGCCTCCCCGGCCAGCGCCCAGGCCACCGTGTTCGGAATGTGAAAGTCGCCCACGCTCACCGCGTCGGGGTCCCCGTACGCGACCCGGACGACCTCGGCGGCGGTCCACGGGCCGATGCCGGGGATCGCGGTCATCCGGCGGGTCGCCTCCGCGCCGTCCACGCACCGCTCCAGCCGCGCCGCGGCCTGAGCCGCGCGCAGCAACGCCTGGGTGCGCCGCTGCTCGACCCCGAACGGGTGAAACGTCCAGTACGGGGTGGCCGCCACCGCCGCCGGATCGGGCGGCAGCAGCAACGGCACGGGACCCGGCGCCGGCTCGCCGAAATGGCGGCAGATCGCCCGGTACGCCCGATGTGCCTCCCGGCCGGTCACCTTCTGTTCCAGGATCGCCCGCAGCAGCCGGGGAAAGACCAGCCCCGTGGCGGGCATCCGCAGCCCGTGGAAGGTGACCGCCAGCCGGGCCACCACCGGATGCGCGGCCGCCAGCGGGGCGAAGCCGGTCACGTCGTCACGCAGGCCCGCGACGGCGTCGGCGCGCTCGGCCAGCCACGCCGCGCCCGGCCCGTACGCCTCGGCGGCCAGCTCGCCGCCGGCCGGGGAGAGATGCAGGGTGCCGGGGCCGTCCGGGGTCCGGGCCGCGAGCCAGAAGCCTTCGCCCACGAAGTGGCCGCAGGGATCCTGCCGGCCCAGGGTGAGGGCGCCGACGGACCCGGCGAACCGGTACCGCTCCGGCGGCCGCAGGCGGCGGACGATGCTCACCCGAGCCACAATGCCACGCCCCCCGGATGAACCCCGAGCCGGATTCCTCCCCGTCGCCGCCGCCGGCGACACCCCGCGACGGCCATGCCGTGCCGCTCCTGTCGTACGGCTGGTGCACCATGGTCGGCGTGTCAGACGAAACCCCCGCGTCCACCCCGCCCGGCGACCCGGTCGGCCGGGTGCTCGGCACGGCCGACGCCACCCCGCTGCAGTTCTGGACGGCCGTCACCCCGGGCAGCTACCTGCAGCTCGACGACGTCGTGGTGACCCGCCGCGAGCTGCCCGACCGGGAGCCGGTCACGATCGCCGGGGTGGTCACCCAGGTCCGGGCCCGGCACGAGGGCGCCCAGTTCGACTCCGACGTCTTCGCCATCGCCGAGGGCACCCTGCCCGCCCTCACCCAGGAGGCGGCCGAGATCACCACCACCCGCGTCGACCCGGAGCTGTACGTCCCGCCCGCCCCCGGCGCCGTGGTGCACCGGGCGACCGGGCAGGCCCGCGACGCGGCGCTGCACTTCGACCGGATGGAGCGCCGGGTGCCCATGGGCACCGGCCGCGACGGCGTGCCGGTCTTCCTCAACGCGGACTTCCTCGACGGCACCCGCGGCGCGCACGTGTCGATCTCCGGCATCTCCGGCGTGGCCACGAAGACCAGCTTCGCCACCTTCCTGCTCTACTCGGTGTTCCGTTCCGGCACCCTCGGCGGCGACGCGGTCAACGCCAAGGCGCTGATTTTCAACGTGAAGGGGGAGGATCTGCTCTTCCTCGACCACCCCAACACGAAGCTTGACGAGGCCACCATCGCGGCGTACGCGCAGCTCGGCCTGCCCGCCACCGCGTTCCCGGACATCCGCGTCTACGCACCGCCCCGCGCCGGCGACTCCTCCGGCGCGCCGGACGTGCAGAGCCGCCTGACCGGGGTGGACAGCTTCTACTGGACGCTCGAGGAGTTCTGCGCCAACCGCCTGCTGCCGTACGTGTTCGCCGACGCGGACGACGAGCGGCAGCAGTACACGATGGTGGTGCACTCGGTCGCCGCGCACCTGGCCCGGCACGCGGTGCCCGCCGAGGGCGGGGTCAGCATCGACGGGGTCCGCCTCGGCTCGTACGGCGACCTGGTCGACCACGTGGTCGAGCAGCTCACCGACGACGAGACCCGGGCCACCTGGGCGGGCAGCGCCATCAACATGGGTACGGTCAACGCGTTCGCCCGGCGCCTCATCGGCAGCAAGAAGGACCTGGGCCGGCTGATCCGCGGCGACCTGGCGACCCGCCGCCCGCACGCGATCTCGACCGCCGACAGCGCCCAGGTCACGGTCGTCGACCTGCACAACCTGCCCGACCGGGCGCAACGCTTCGTGGTCGGCGTGACCCTCAAGACCGAGTTCGAGCGCAAGGAGAAGGCGGGCACGGCCAAGCCCCTGCTGTTCGTGGTGCTCGACGAGCTGAACAAGTACGCCCCGCGCGAGGGCACCTCCCCGATCAAGGAGGTGCTGCTCGACATCGCCGAGCGGGGCCGGTCCCTGGGGGTCATCCTGATCGGCGCCCAGCAGACCGCCAGCGAGGTGGAGCGCCGCATCGTCACGAACTCGGCGATCCGGGTCGTGGGCCGCCTCGACCCGGCCGAGGCCTCCCGCCCCGAGTACGGTTTCCTCCCGCCCGCCCAGCGACAGCGGGCGCTGCTGGCGCGGCCCGGCACGATGTTCGTCAACCAGCCCGACATCCCGGTGCCACTGTGCGTCGAGTTCCCGTTCCCGGCGTGGGCGACCCGGGCCTCGGAGGCCGGCGCGCCGCCGTCCGGCACGCTGCGGTCGATCGTGCAGGGCGCCGACCCGTTCGCCGTCGTCGGCGGCCGCAACGGTTCGTCGGACGACGAGATTCCGTTCTAAGGTTTCGCGATGCGCATCCTGCACACCTCCGACTGGCACGTGGGGAAGGTCCTCAAGGGCCGGTCCCGCCACGACGAGCACATCCGGGTGCTCGGCCAGGTCGTGGACATCGCGCGGGCGGAGCAGCCGGATCTGATCGTCGTCGCGGGCGACCTGTACGACACCGCGGCCCCCTCCCCGGACGCCACCCGGCTGGTGACCCGGGCGTTGAGCGCCCTGCGCCGTACGGGAGCGCAGGTCGTGGCGATCGGCGGCAACCACGACAACGGCCAGGCGCTGGACGCGCTGCGGCCGTGGGCGGAGGCGGCCGGGATCGTGCTGCGCGGCGCGGTCCGCGACGACCCCGCCGAGCTGGTGGTCACCGGCCGCACCGCCGGGGGCGAGCCGTGGCAGCTCGTCACCCTCCCATTCCTCTCCCAGCGGTACGCGATCCGCGCCGCCGAGATGTACGAGCTGACCGCCGCCGAGGCCAGCCAGACCTACGCCGACCACATCGCCCGGCTGATCGCCCGGCTCAGCGAGGGCTTCGATCAGCCCGGCGTGGTCAACCTGGTGACCGCCCACCTCACGATCGTCGGGGCCACGGCGGGCGGCGGCGAGCGCGAGGCCCACTGCGTCATGGGGTACGCCGTGCCCGCCACGGTGTTCCCGGCCAACGCGCACTATGTGGCGCTCGGTCACCTGCACCGGGCGCAGCAGGTCACCGGCCCGTGCCCGGTGCACTACTGCGGCAGCCCACTGGCGATCGACTTCGGCGAGGAAGAGAACGTTTGCTCGGTGGCCGTGGTCGACGTGGCGGCCGACCGTGCGGCCCGGGTCCGGCACGTGCCGGTGACCTCGGCGCGCCCGCTGCGTACGGTGCGCGGCACCCTCGAACAACTCGGCACCGTGCAGGAGCCGGACGCGTGGCTGCGGGTCTACGTCCGGGAGGCGCCCCGGGTGGGCCTGCGCGAGGACGTGCAGGAGCTGCTGCCCAACGCGCTGGAGGTGCGGATCGACCCCGACATGGTCCCGGACCGGGCGGGCCAGCGGATGGCGCAGCGCGCCGGGCGCTCGCCCCGCGAGCTGTTCGGCGACTACCTGGACAGCCGCGACGGCGCCGAGGACGGCGTCCGCGAGCTGTTCGACGAGCTGTACGACGAGGTGAGTCAGAGCTCATGAGACCCCTGCGGCTGGACCTGGCCGGGTTCACGGTGTTCCGGGACCCGACCACCGTCGACTTCACCGACGCGGACTACTTCGCGCTGGTCGGTCCCACCGGCTCGGGCAAGTCCACGGTGCTCGACGGCATCTGCTTCGCCCTCTACGGCACGGTGCCCCGGTGGGGCGGCACCCGGGGGATCGGCAACGCGCTCGCCCCGTCGGCCACCGAGGCCCGGGTGCGGCTGGTCTTCGAGTCGGCCGGCGCCCGGTACGTGGCGACCCGGGTGGTGCGCCGCGACGCCCGCGGCAACGCGAAGACCGCCAGCGCGGGCCTGCAGCTGATGCCACCGGGCTTCGACGCGACCCGGCTCGACACCGGGATGAGCCTGGACGATCTGGGCGAGGTGCTGGCGGGCACACCGGCGGAGATGGACCGGGCGATCGTCGAGGCGGTGGGGCTGCCGTACGAGCAGTTCACCAGCTGCGTGGTGTTGCCGCAGGGCCAGTTCGCCGACTTCCTGCACGCCAAGCCCGCCACCCGCCAGCAGATCCTGGTCAACCTGCTCGGCCTGCACGTCTACGAGGAGATTCAGGCCCGCGCCTCGGCCCGGGCCACCAAGTTCGAGGCCCAGCTGACGACGCTCGACCAGGTGCTGGCCGGGCTGGCCGACGCGGACGACGCCGCGGTGGACGCCGCGCAGGCCCGGCGCGACGCCATGCGGGAGCTGGCGGCGGCGGTCGAGGCCGCGGTGCCGGGCCTGCGCGCCGCCCGCGAGGCCGAGGAGGCGGCCGCGACGGCCCGCGACGGCCTGGACGCCGAGCTGGCCGACCTCGGCGAGGTGCGCACCCCGCCCGCGAGCGCCGCGGCCGCCGAGGCGAGCGCCGCGGCCCGCGCCGCCGCCGCCGACACCGCCGCCGCGGTGCGCGCCGCCGAGGAGCACGAGGAGAAGGTACGCGGCGAGCTCGCCGCCGCCGGGGAGTCCACCGCCCTCCGGCTCTTGCTGGACCGGCACGCCGAGTTCGAACGGCTCACCGAGCAGGCCGACTGGTTCGCGGGCGAGGTCGGCGTCGCCGAGGTGGAGTACCGCGACGCCGCCGCGGCGGCCGAACTGGCCCGGGCCGCCGCCACCGGGGCCGAGCAGTTGCTGGAACAGGCCCGGGCGGAGTACGCCGAGGCCCAACGGCTGGACCGCGCGGTCGCGTTGCGCGCCCACCTGTCCACGGGCGACGACTGCCCGGTCTGCCTGCGCCCCGTCGACGAGGTTCCGCCGGTACCTGAGGGTTCGGCGGTGCAGGCGGCCGAGGCGACCGGCCGGGCCGCGCGGGCCGCCGCCGAGGTCGCCTCCACGGCGTTCCGGGAGCGGGACGCGGTCGCGCGCAAGTTGGAAAGCGGCCTGGAACGCAAGCGCGCCCAGCACGAGCACCACCTCGCCCGGCTGACCGAGGTGCGCGACGGGCTCGCCGACTCACCGGGGGTCGAGGCGCTGCGCGCCCGGCTGGCCGAACTGACCCGCCTGCAGCGGCGGCTGGAGGACGCCGGGAGCGCCGTACGCGCCGCCCGCGAGCAGCAGCGCCGGGCCCAGGCGGCCGCCGAGGCCGCCGAGGACCAGCAGCGCCGCGCGTGGCGGGCGTTCGACGCGGCCCGCGACGCGGTGGCCCGGTTCACTCCGCCGCCCGCGGACCGGGACGACCTGGCGGCGGCCTGGGCGGCGCTGGTCATCTGGGCCGGGGAGCAGCGCGGGCGGCGGGAGCGCGCCCTCGGCGAGGCGGACGCGGCCGTCATGGCCGCGCATCAGGCGACGTTGCGGGCCTACGAGGCGGTGGCTGATCTGTTCACCGAGGCCGGGGTGCCCGTCCCCCGCGTGGGCGTGCCCACACCACGGGCGAGCGGCCCCGGACGGCCGGGCTCGGCCGCGGCCGGTTCGGCCGCCTCCGGTTCGGCCGCCTCCGGTTCGGGCGCCTCCGGTTCGGGCGCGGCCGGTTTGGGCGGGTCCGGTTTGGGCGGGTCCGGTTCGGGCGCGGCCGGTTCGGGCGCGGCCGGTTCGGGTGCCGGTCGTGCCGTGGCCGGGGCGGCGGCGGACGCCGAGCTGATCCGGGCGGCGGCGGTCGCGGCCGAGCGGGCCCAGGCGGCCTGGCAGCGGCTGGTCGACCGCCGGGAGCAGGCCCGCGACCTGGCCGGGCAACGCGCCACGCTGCTGCGCGACAGCCGGGTCGCCAAGGCGCTCGCCGGTCATCTGCGGGCCAACAACTTCGAACGCTGGCTGCTGGAGGAGGCGCTGGACCTGCTGGTCGACGGCGCCTCGCGGATCCTGCGCGAGCTGACCGGCGGCCAGTACGACCTCGTGCACGACAAGGGCGAGTTCTTCGTCGTCGACCACCACGACGCCGGGCTGCGGCGCGGGGTACGCACGCTGTCGGGCGGCGAGACGTTCCAGGCGTCGCTGGCGCTGGCGCTGGCGCTCTCGGAGCAGCTCGCCGGGATGTCAACCACCGCGGCCAGCCTGGAGTCCATCGTGCTCGACGAGGGCTTCGGCACCCTCGACGCGGCGACCCTCGACGTCGTGGCGGCCACCCTGGAAAACCTGGCCGCCCGTGGCGACCGCATGGTCGGCGTGGTCACCCACGTCAACGCGCTGGCCGAGCGGGTGCCGGTGCGCTTCGAGGTGCACAAGGACGCCCGTACGGCGCACGTGGACAGGGTCGGCCTGTGACCCGGATGTACGTCGACGCGTGGGACCCGGGTTACGGGACCTCCTTCGAGGGCGGCGGGGGCGGCGACGGACCGGCCGCGCCGAGCAGCGCCCAGGTCGACACGGACGTCGAGGTGCCCGCGGCGCGGTGGTCCCCGATCGATCCGCCCGCCGGGCTGCGCAGCCCGGACGTGGTGCTGCTGGTGGACGGGGTACGGCGCAACGACGCCGGCCTGTGGACCGCCGAGGACGACGGCCAGTCGTACGCGGGGCTGGCCGCCTCGTACGCCGCCGGGGTGGTCCGGTGCGACCTGCGCCGGGGGGTGGCGGAGCTGGCCGGCGCCCGGGTGGGCCGGGGCCTGTTCACGGCCAGCCCCACGGCCGGGGACGTGGTGGCCGGCTCGGTCCGGTACGAGATCCACCGGGTCGGCGGCACGGGCGAGGCCAGCAAGCTGCCCGCCGCGGTGCAGGGCCCGCTCACGGCGCTGGAGATCGACGTCTCCGCGGCGGCCCGCGACTCCGGCAGCGACGGCGCCGACCTGCTCGTGGTCGACGGCCCGCTGCGCAACCGCCGCCAGTTGCCGCGCACGATCGGCTACGTCAAGACCCAGCAGCGCCAGTACCTGCCCGCCGCCCTGACTCCGGTGGTGACCGGGCTGCGGGCCGGCCAGCGCACCCCGGTGTTCCAGCTCGGCACGGTGTGGGGCGGCTGGTCGTGGTATCTGCGGCTGCCGGGCGCGTCCGGCGCGCCCTGGGCCGGTGTGGTCCGGGTCGAGTGCTCGCCCGAGCTGAGCCCGGAGCAGGCCATCGAGCTCGCCGAGCTGTCCGGGGTGACGTTGCCGCGGTTCGCCTCGGCGGCGTACAAGGATCCCCGGGCCCCGCAGAACCTGGTCCCGATCGCCGGGCTGGAACGCCGGTTGCGCGGGTTGCTCGGGGACGCGCGGGTGCTGCATCGAGCGCTGACGCTGGCCACGGCCCGCGCCCGCTGACCCCACCCGACCGGGCGGGGCGGACAACTTGCGTTCGGTGTGTGAGCGGTGCCACACGGTGGAGATTTCCGTGCGCTGCGTACTGGTGCCAGCACGCTGAGCAGCATTTCTCCACGACCCGGTTGAGCTGAGTATGATTCGCCTGCCCGACTGCACATATCGGTGCAGATGGATGAAAGGTGATCGCTCACCTGCGTCGGTTCTGCCCCCGGAACTCGGAGGAATCTTGATCCCCACCGGCCCCCGCGGCCCAGCCGAAGCCCGGGAAATTTTCCCGTCCGCGTTGATCCCGGCAGGTGCCCCCGCCCGTACTAAGGGCGACGGGGTAAGCACCGGCAGGAGGAATCGATGCATGCGCTGGTTGTCGACCGGCCCCAGACGGACGGGGCGTGCGGTATGACGCAGCAGCGATCCGGTGGCCGGTGGTCGGCTCTCGAGGGAGCCCGCGGGGCGGACAAGGATGGTGGCGTGATTCCACGACAGGCGCCTCGGCACGAGGCGGCGTCGACTCCCGCGAACCACGAGGACACCCTGGTCCGGATGCTCTACGAGGAGCACGCGGGCCCGCTGCTGATGTTCGTGCTGCGACTGACCGGGGGGGACCGGCAGCGCGCCGAGGACATCGTGCAGGAGACGCTGCTGCGGGCGTGGCGCAACGCGCACCGGCTCGGCGCCCAGGGGCAGCAGTCCCTGCGGCCGTGGCTGGTGACGGTGGCGCGCCGGATCGCCATCGACGATCACCGCAGTGTGAGCGCCCGACCACCGGAGACGTACGATCGTGAGCTGGAGAGCTTCCCGAGTACGGCGGACGACACCGACCGGGTGCTCCAGCTGATGACGGTCACCGATGCACTGCGCACGCTCAGCCAGTCGCACCGGGAGATCCTCGTCGAGACGTACTTCCGTGGCCGGACCGTTCCGGAGGCGGCGGAGGTGCTCGGCCTGCCGCTGGGCACCGCCAAATCGCGCGTGTACTACGCCTTGCGGGCCCTGCGTACGGCCCTGCAGCAGCGGGGGGTGACCGAATGATGCAGGACCAGCACTTCGACGTGGCCGCGTACGCCTTGGGGGTGCTCGACGAGCGCGACGCGGCCCGCTTCGAGGACCACCTCATCGACTGCCCGACCTGCGCGGTCGAACTGGAGTCGTTCCTGCCGGTCGTGGACGTGCTGTCCGAGGTCGACGCGGACGCCCTGGTCGCCACGGAGCAGTCGCGCCGCGACGGCCTCGTGCTCAAGCAGATGATCGGCGAGGTGCGCCGGGAGCGGCGCCGGGCGAACAGCCGACGGCTGTACTCCCTGGCCGCGGCGGTGGTGATCTTCGCGATGCTGTCGATCGGTGCGCTGTTCGCGGGCGGCCAGTGGTTCGCGCCGCAGCAGACGAAGCCGCCCGCGGCCCAGCGCGGCCCGAGCCAGCTCGACCCGCTGCCGCTGACCGAGGGCGGCACCGGCATCGGTGGCCCGGACCTGGCCGGTGAGCGGTTCGGTGGCTCCGACCCGCGCAGCGGGGTGCGGGCGGACGTCGCGCTGGAGAAGAAGGACTGGGGCACCCAGGTGTCGTTCGCGGTCTCCAACATCAAGGGCCCGCTCAACTGCCGCCTGGTGGCGGTCCGGACCGACGGCGGCTCCGAGGTGCTCACCACCTGGACCGTGCCGGAGAAGGGCTGGGGCACGGCCGAGAACCCGAATCCGCTGCTGCTGCAGGCGGTGACGGCGCTGCCGCGAGACGACATCGCCCACCTTCAGGTGCAGTCCGTCAACGACAAGGGAACGGCCGACACGCTCGTCCGGGTGCCCTGACGCCGACGCCACACCTCTCACCCAACGCCCGGCCGGACGATTCGGCCGGGCGTTCGGCATCTGTGCATTCGATGTCATCACCGACCGCGTGCCCGCGTGTACGGGCTGCGAGCTGCGGCCGGAGTGGCAAAAATCCTCGAATTGATTGCGCCGATTCTTCAACCGCGCAGCGGCGGTGCGCGTACTACAGCCCGGACACGGACAGACGATCCAGCTGGAGGACGACGTGGTACCGGAGAAGCGGAAGTTGATGGTCGTCGGCGCCGCGCTAGCGGCAGCGTTCGCCCTCGCCGGTTGCGCGCCCGCCGGCTACAACGCAGCCGACTACGGCGGCGGCGCTCAGCCCGCCGCGAACGACCTCGACCCGACCGCGGACGCCGACGCGCCCGCCGATGACGCCGTAGCCGACGGCGACGACACGGCCGAGAAGGACGACGCCGCGCAGCAGGACGCTCCCGACGTCCCCGAGGACCAGCTCACCACCGAGCTGAATGCCACCAAGGTGCCGCGCATGGGCGAGGTCGTCGAGGACCAGGACGGCTTCGTGCTGTACCGCTTCGACGACGACAAGATCAAGCCCGAGGTCGTGTCCAACTGCAACGGTGACTGCGCCAAGGTGTGGCCCCCGGCCCTGACCGACGGAAAGCCGAAGCTCAAGGGCGTCGACCCGAAGGACGTCGGCACGGTCACCCGGGCCGACGGCAGCAAGCAGATCACCATCGGGGACTGGCCGGTCTACCGCTACATCGGCGACAAGAAGGCCGGTACGTGGAAGGGCCAGAACGTCGGTGGCAAGTGGTTCGTCGTGAAGCCGGACGGCACCAAGAACCTCACCTGCCTGCCCAAGATCTCCAAGCCGGTAGCGCCGCCCGCCGACGACGAGGAACAGGGCGACGACGCCGGCGGCGCGGGCGCCGACTACAGCTACTGAGTGTCGATCCGGGGCCGCCATTAGGTGGCCCCGGAAACAATTCCACAATGGCGCGAACCGCCGGGTGCCGTCCGTACGGACGGGATCCCGGTGGTGGCCGCGAGCTTGCAAATCCACATTAAGCACCGTCTTAATTCTTTCGCATTTCCCGCCCGTGGCATTGCCATTACGCGAGTGACGCTCCTACGGTTTCCGGCACCGGTCGAATGGCCGGCGGAACCGCCGATAAACCGATCATCGTCGGAGGTACAGAGACATGATTGCCGCCCGTCCCACACGCCGGCTGCAGCGCTGGGTTGTGGGCACCCTCGCCACGGTGCTGGTTGTTCTGCTGGCGCCGGCCGGAGTGGCCCGGGCAGCCGGAGCCGGTGACGTGCCCGTGCCGCCGAACACCGGCCTCACCGATCGCGGTGTCGGTGCCCTCAGCGCCGCCGACAAGGACTTCGTGATCAAGGTCCGCCTCGCCGGGCTCTGGGAGATCCCCGCGGGGAACATGGCCCAGGAGAAGTCGAAGGACCCCCGGATCCAGAACATCGGCAAGAACATCTCGGCGCAGCACGTGCTGCTCGACCAGCTCGACCGGGAGGCGGCCAAGAAGCTGGGCATCGCGCTGCCGAACAAGCCGAACGACGACCAGCAGTTGTGGCTCGACGAGATGAAGAACGCCAACGCCACCACGTTCGACCAGATCTACATTGACCGGTTGCGCGCCGCGCACGGCAAGATCTTCCCGGCCATCGCGACGATCCGGGCCAGCACCCGCAACGACACGGTCCGCAAGTTGGCGCAGCAGACCAACCAGTTCGTCATGACGCACATGACCCTGCTGGAGAGCAGCGGCATCGTCGACTACGGCGCGCTGCCCACCGCCCCGGCGCCGGCCGCGGCAGGCAAGGGCCCGGTGCCCGTCGACCCGGGGATGCTCCAGGCCGCCACCAGCAGCGCACCGGGCATCAACACCTCCGTGATCCTCCTCGTGCTCGCCGCGGCCCTGGTCGCCGGCGTCGTCACCACCATGCGCATCTTCCGAGCGCGGTAATCCGCGAGCGGTTCGACCTGGCCAGCCGACCAGGCCGTACGGCACTACCCCCGGCTGGCTCCACCGCCCGCCACTTGTCCCAGAAAGGTGTAACCATGCGAAGGTCGCAGTACCGGCGCGAATCCCAATGGTCGAAGTGGTTCAGCGGACGGCGTCGAATCGTCGCCGTGGCGGCCACGCTCGTGGCCTTCGGCGGCATTGTGACCGTCACCCAGATCTCCAACGCGAGCACCAACCGCACGACCCAGCGTGCCATGACCGCCTGTAACAACATCCAGGCGCCGCGGACCGCGAAGCTGTCCACCGAGACCCGGCGCGGGACGTACACGACGAACCGCGGCCGCGTGACCCAGCACGCCGACGACGGTGCGGGTGACGTCCCCACCGTGGAGACGATGCGGGCCCGCTGTCGCCAGTGGGTGATGCAGAACGCGGGCAACAACACCCGGCGGGAGGGTGGCCAGAACGGCGGCCAGCAGCAGGGTGGTCAGAACGGCGGCCAGCAGCAGGGTGGTCAGAACGGCGGCCAGCAGCAGGGTGGCCAGAACGGCGGCCAGCAGCAGGGTGGCCAGAACGGCGGCCAGCAGCAGGGCGGTCAGCAGCAGGACGGCCAGCAGCAGGGCGGCCAGAACGGCGGCCAGCAGCAGGGCGGTCAGCAGCAGGGTGACAACAACAACGGCGGCCAGCAGCAGGGCGGCAACAACAACGGCGGCCAGCAGCAGGGTGACAACAACAACGGCGGCCAGCAGCAGGGCGGCAACAACAACAATGGTGGGAACAACAACAATGGTCAGAATCCGCCTCCGGGTGCGGGTCTGGGCGTGTTGACGAACTCCTGCGAGACCAGCCAGCTTCAGCCGCACGACGGTTTCCAGAAGGGTGACCGGTGTGTGTCGACGGAGTTCGGTGAGGTGGGTGCGGCGGCGAACAACCCGTCGTTGTTGATCGTGGAGGCGCCGCAGCAGGTGGCGGCGGGTCAGGCGTTCAGTCTGAAGGTGTCGACCCGGAACCTGATCCGGGACCGGTTCCTGGCGGCGGGTCAGGGTGGGTACTACGTGGAGAGTTCGGTGCTGCAGGGTGGCATCGTGCGGGGTCACTTCCACACGGCCTGCCGGATGCTGCAGGGTACGGACGCGGCTCCGCAGCCGGACCCGGTGCCGGCGTTCTTCGTGGCGACCGAGGACAAGCAGGGTGGTCGCGGTGCCGACACGGTGACGATCAACGTGCCGGGGTTGCCGCAGGAGGGTATCGCGCAGTGTGCGTCGTGGGCTGGTGACGGTTCGCACCGGATCCCGATGATGGAACGCGCCAACCAGACCCCCGCCTTCGACGCGGTCCGCATCCAGGTCGCCGATGGCAACAACAACGGTGGCAACAACAACGACGGAAACAACAACAACGACGGAAACAACAACAACGACGGCAACAACAACGACGGCAACAACGGCGGCCAGCAGCAGGGCGGCAACAACAACGACGGCCAGCAGCAGAATGGCCAGAACCAGCAGAACGACCAGCAGCGCCGCAACTAGGCAGTACGAGCCCGGAGCTCTGGCCGAGACGGTCGGGAACCGAACCCCAGGGGAAGGCGTCATCCCTGCCGATGACGCCTCCACCGGGGGACCCCCCATCGGCGACCCGGCCGGCCGTTCACCCCCCTGACGAACGGCACCTCGGCCAACCGGACCGGAGACGGAAACGGCTGACGAAAGGAGGCGCGGGACCGACCGGACCGGCACCAACAGCTCCGGCCCGGGCGAAGCGGACCGACATCCGATCGCCCCACCGATGGCCCTGACCGGGAGCGCGGTCAGGGCCATCGGCACGCCCGCGAGAGGCCGGTCAGGCCGCAGAATCGAGAGGCCGGTCAGGCCGCAGAATCGAGAGGCCGGTCAGGCCGCAGAATCGAGAGGCCGGTCAGGCCGCAGAATCGAGAGGCCGGTCAGGCCGCAGAATCGAGAGGCCGGTCAGACCGCAGAATGACGCGGGTCAGGCCGGGGGAATCGAGGGGCGGCTGCTCCGGGCGTACCGGAGAAAGAGCATGTCGTCGGCGGACAGGATGCCGCGCAACGACATCGCGCGCGGCGGACCGGGCGGACCGGCTGCGATGCGGCCGACCGTGCCGCCCACCAGCAGCGGCGACACCGTCAGGCACAGCTCGTCCACCAGGTCCGCCGCGGTCAGCGCCCCGAACAGGACCGGGCCGCCCTCGCAGAGCACCTGCGTCGCGCCGCGCGCGTGCAGCGCGGCCAGCCCGGCGGCCAGGTCCACCTCCCGCTGGCCGACGGTCACCAGCTCCGCGACCGGGTCGAGGGCGGCCCGCCGCTGCTCGGGCGCGGCGGCGCAGGTGAGGATGATCGGCCGCACCGGCGCGTCGGAGAAGACCTCCTGGGCGGGGTCGAGGTCGAGCATGCGGGAGACGACGACCATGAGCGGGAACTCCGGCAGGCCGTGGGCGCGGCGCCACTCGCGCCGGGTCGGGCTGAGCCGCAGCGCGTTGTAGTTCTCGGTACGGATCGTGCCGGCGGCGACCACGAGCGCGTCGCAGAGCATCCGCAGGGTGCCGAAGATCAGCTTGTCGGCCGGGCCGGACAGGCCCGCCGAGAAGCCGTCCACGGCCACCGCGCCGTCGAGGCTGGCGACGAAGTTGACCCGCAGGGTCGGCTCGGGGTTTCGGGGGTACCGCTCGGTCAGCGCGGCCACGTCCAGCGGGGTCGGATCAGGGTCCGGCCAGGCCCGGACGGAAGGCTCGGTCATGGGCCGGGCGGACCGGTCACCGGCGGGGTGGGCTGCGCCGGTCGGTGCTGGCAGTCGCACCACGACCCGCCCCGGCATTCGTCGTGGCGGCGCTCGCGGCAGGCGCGGCAGATCATGCCCATGACCTTATGCGTACGGTTCGCCGCCCGTCAGCGGTGTCCCCGGCGGGCTTCGCACGTTCTGCTGGACCCCGTCCGGTCCGTCGTGCGGCGGGGAGAACATGTCTAGGCTCCAGGGTGGGTATTCCACCGTCCTTGACGATCGGGCAACGGTCGTGCAACCGGCGTGAAACGCCGGGTCGGCAGTCTGATCATCACGGGACGGCTGCGCCGTGCCGTCGGCCAGACGGGAGGGAGCTTCATGTTGCTGCGGGTACGGGTCACCCTGCCGGACCGTCCGGGCGCCCTGGGGCAGGTCGCCCGGACGCTCGGCGTCGCGGGGGCCGACATCGTCCAGGTGGTGGTGCTGGAACGCCTCGGCGGTCGCGCCGTCGACGACTTCACGGTGGTCTGGCCGGGCGCCTCCCGGGTGGAGCGCCTGCTGGCCGGCCTCGCCGCGATCCCGGGCGTGCAGGTCGACGGGGTCTGGCGGGCGATCGGCGCGCCGGTGTCGGGCGGGCATGACGCCGAGTTGCTGGCCCAGGTCGCCGCCAACCCGGCCGATGGCCTGGCCACGCTGGTCGACGCCGTACCCGGGCTGCTGGCCGCCGACTGGGCCGCCGCCGCCGTGGTCCCGGCCGACTGGGCCGCCCGTTCGGGTGGAGAGCCCACCGTGACGTACGCGAGCTGGCGCGCCCCGTCGCCGCTGCGCCTGCCCGAGGTGACCCCGCTGCGGGCCCGCCCGCTGACCGGCTCCGACGGCACCCGGTACGCGGTGGCCCCGTTCGGCCGCGCGGGGCTCGTCCTCGTGGTGGCGCGGACGGACGACGAGGAGCTGCCGACCCCGGCGTTCCACGTCATCGAGGTGGACCGGGTGGCCCAGCTGGTCCGCGCCGCCGCGGTCATCCTGGGTGACCACCTGGACCGGGCCGAGACGTCCCCGATCGCGCACGCTGTGATTGAGCCCTCATAATTCGCCCAGCTCAGGCAATAACTGGGTAACACCGGCACGAGACGCTTACGTTCTCGGTTCAGGCGACTCGATCCGGAAGGGGAGTGTCCCGCATGGCGCTGTGGCGGATCCGGGCAACGGTTGACGACCGCCCGGGCTACCTGTCCGTCCTGACCGCCAGCCTCGCGCTGCGGTCGGTCAACATCCTCGCCGTTCACGTGCACACCACGGAGGCGGGAGCGGTCGACGACTTCCTCGTCGACGCCCCCGACAGCATGTCGGAATCGGACATGCTGGCCGCCGTGGAACGCGGGCGCGGCCGGGACGCGTTCGTGGCCCGGGCGGAGGCCCAGGGCCTCGCGGACCAGCCCACCCGGGCGCTGGCGCTGGCCGGGCGGCTGGTGCACGACCCGGACTCGCTGGGCGAGGCCCTGGTCACCCTGCTGGACTCCGACGAGGTGCGCTGGCGCGCGGAGCCGCAGGGCGCTCCCGGCTTCGACGGCACGCGGATGACCTTGCTCGACCCGGTCGGCGGGGCGTACGAGCTGCGGCGGCGTGCCCCCGAGTTCACCCCGGCCGAGTACGCGCGCGCCCAGGCGCTGGTCGAGGTGTCCGGCGCCGCGCTGCGCCAGCACGCCGAACACGCCACACTGCTGCTGCCCGACGGCGCCGAACTGCTGGTCCGGCCGGCCGGGACCGACGACACCGACGCCGTGCTCGACCTGCACCGCCGGGCCTCGGCCGCCACCCTGCAGCGCCGCTACCTCGGCGGCGCCCCCGCCAGCCCGCGACTGCGGCGCCTGCTCGAACCGGCCGGTGGGGTCACCCTGCTGGCCGTGGACCTGCATGCCGACCGGGTGATCGCCATGGCCAGCCTGCTGGCTGAGGGCGATCTCGGGGAGGTGGCCCTGCTGGTGGAGGACGGCTGGCAGCGGCGCGGCATCGGCACGGCGCTGCTGCGCCGCCTGCTGGCGTACGCACAGCGGTCCGGTTTCGCGGCGGTCGTGGCGCACACCGGTGCCGACAATGTGGCGATGCTGCGAACGCTGCGCCGGATCGGGCCGGGCCGCACCGACCGCGACGGGCCCATGACCAGCGTGACGTTGCCGGTCGCGGGCAAGGTGCGAGTGACCGACGGGGCGACCGCGTAGCGGTCAGGACTGCCGGACCCCGTGTTCGACGCAGGTCGCCGTCCAGCCGGCCGGGAGGATCTGCACCTTCATCCGGCGGCGGCACTTCGGGCAGAACCGCGGCGGCTCCAGCTCCCGCGCGCGGCGGCATGCGGCGTGGTCGCCGGAATCGGCGGCCTCGCCGCACCGGTCACACCACACGGCGGTCACGGCGCCGGTCACAGCGTCGCGGACAGGGCCTTGACCGGCATCTTGAGGTCCTCCAGCAGGGCCAGGTCCTCGGTCGCCGGGCGGCCCAGCGTGGTCAGGTAGTTGCCGACGATCACCGCGTTGATGCCGCCCAGCAGGCCCTCGCGGGTGCCCAGGTCGCCCAGGGTGATCTCGCGGCCGCCCGCGTACCGCAGGATCGTGCGCGGCATCGCCAGCCGGAACGCGGCGATCGCGCGCAGCGCGTCCTTGCCCTCCACCACCGGCCGGTCCCCCAGGGGGGTGCCGGGGCGGGGGTTGAGGAAGTTCAGCGGGACCTCGTGCGGGTCCAGCTCGGCCAGCTGGCCCGCGAACTCGGCACGCTGCTCGACGGTCTCGCCGAGGCCGAGGATGCCGCCGCAGCACACCTCCATGCCGGAGTCGCGCACCATCCGCAGCGTGTCCCAGCGCTCCTCCCACGTGTGGGTGGTGACCACGTTCGGGAAGTACGACTTGCAGGTCTCCAGGTTGTGGTTGTAGCGGTGCACGCCCATCTCGACCAGCTCGTCGACCTGCTCCTGGGTGAGCATGCCGACACTCGCCGCGACCTGGATGTCCACCTCGGCCTTGATGGCCGCCACGCCCTCGCGCAGCTGCGTCATCAGCCGCTTGTCCGGCCCACGCACCGCCGCCACGATGCAGAACTCGGTGGCGCCCGTGGCGGCCGTCTGCTTCGCCGCCTCGACCAGCGCCGGGATGTCCAGCCACACCGCCCGCACCGGCGAGGTGAACAGGCCCGACTGGGAGCAGAAGTGGCAGTCCTCCGGGCAGCCGCCGGTCTTCAGCGAGACGATGCCCTCGACCTCGACCTCGGGGCCGCACCAGCGCATCCGCACCTCGTGCGCGAGCTGGAGCAGCGCGGGCACCTCCTCGTCGGGCAGGCGCAGGACCTCCAGCACATCGGCGGGGTTCAACCCGACGCCGTCCGCCAGCACCTGGGCGCGCGCTCGATCAAGGATCTCTGCCATGCCCGTACCCTACAAGGCGACCGGCCCCTGATAGTTTCGCCGTCGTCGGTGGTGTGCCGGGCGGAAGGTGGGGTTCGGTTTGGCGGCCTGGTTGACGGCGTTGGAGCGCCTGGCCCGCAGCCGGGCCAAGGCCGGACTCACCCGGGAACTGCGGCCCCGCCCGGCCGACGACGATGTCGTCGACCTGGCCGGGAACGACTATCTGGGCCTCGCCCGCCACCCCGAGGTGGTCGCGGCGGCGGCCACGGCACTGTCCGCGTACGGGCTGGGAGCCACCGGGTCGCGGCTGGTGCGCGGCTCCACCGAGGCACACGCCGAGCTGGAGTCGGACCTGGCCGGCTGGCTCGGGGCGGAGCAGGCCCTCGTGTACTCCTCGGGCTACCTCGCCAACCTCGGCGCGGTCCGGGCCCTCGCCGACAAGCACACGCTGGTGGTCTCGGACGCGTACAACCACGCGTCACTCATCGACGGCTGCAAGATGTCCGGCGCCGAGACGGTGGTCGCGCCGCACGGCGATTCGGCCGCCGTCGCCGCGGTGCTCGACGCCGCGCCCGGGCGCCCGGCCCTGGTGGTCACCGAGTCGGTGTTCTCCGTGGACGGTGACCTGGCCCCGCTGGCGGCGCTGCACGAGGTGACGTCCGCGCGGGGCGCGCTGCTGCTGGTGGACGACGCGCACGCGCTCGGGGTGCTCGGCCCCCAGGGTGCGGGCGGGGTCGCCGCCGCCGGTCTGTCCGGTGCCCCGGACGTGGTGGTGACCGCCACCCTGTCCAAGTCGCTCGGCGGCGCGGGCGGGCTGATCGCGGGCCCCCGGCAGATCGTGCGCCACCTCGTCGACACCGGTCGCACGTTCATCTACGACACGGCGCTGCCGCCGGCGGTCGCCGCCGGGGCGCATGCGGCGCTGCGGATCGCGCGCGAGGCCGGCGACCGGCGGGCGCTGCTGGCCGCCCGCGCCGAACAGACCGTACGCCGGCTCGGCGCGGCCGGGTTCGCGGTGCGCCGGCCCGCGGGGGCGGTGCTGTCGGTCACGGCGCCGGGCCCGGAGGCGGCGCTCGCGTGGGCCGCGGACTGCCGGGACCGGGGGATCGCCGTAGGCTGTTTCCGTCCGCCGTCCACTCCGGACGGTTCGTCCCGGCTGCGGCTGACGCTCAGCGCCGGAGTGTCCGACGTGGACTTCGCCCGCGCCCTGGACGTGATCGTGGAGTGCGCCCCATGACGGTCGACCCGGCAGCCGAGCCCGAGCCTTCCGAAGCGCCCGTGTCTCCCGCGCCGCTGCCCCCGGATGCGGCCCCGGCTCCGGATGCGCCGTCGGGTGCGCATATGTCCACGGCGCGGCCCGCCGAGGCGGGGGAGTGGCGCGGGATCGTGCTCGTCACCGGCACCGACACCGACGTGGGCAAGACCGTGGTGACCTCCGCCGTCGCGGCCGCCGCCCAGGCCGCCGGCCTGCGGGTCGCCGTCGTCAAACCCGGCCAGACCGGTACGGCGACCGGCGCACCCACCGACATCGACGTGGTCACCCGGCTCGCCGCCCCGCACACCGCGCGGACCCTGGCGTCCTACCCGGAGCCCCTCGCCCCGCTGGCGGCGGCCCGGGTGGCGTCGCTGCCCCCGCTGGAGCTGTACGAGGTCGTCGACGCGGTCCGGGCCGAGGCGAAGCGGCACGACCTGGTCCTCGTCGAGGGCGCCGGTGGCCTGCTCGTGCCGATGGGGGTACGCCCGTCCGGGGCCCCCTGGACGGTGGCGGACCTGGCCACCGCGCTCGGCGTCAGCACCATCGTGGTGGCCCGCGCCGGCCTGGGCACCCTGAACCACACCGCGCTGACCCTGGAGGCACTGGAGCGCCGCGGCATCCCCGCGGCCGTGGTGCTGGGCGCCTGGCCCGCCGAGCCGGAGCTGGTGCACTGGGCGAACCTCGGCGAACTGCTGCCACACCTGGTGGGCGCGCTGCCCGACGGGGCGGGCGGGATGGACCCCGGAGTGTTCCGCCGTTCCGCACCGGGCTGGCTCACCCCGGCCCTGTACGGCGTCCTCGACGACTGGCGCGTCTGGGCCGACGACGTCCGCTGACGCCCGCGCGGGTGGGCGGGCGGTGAGGCACACTCCAGGGGTGGCCTTCACCCTGACGATCGACTGCGGCGGCGGCGGCATCAAGGGCTCGGTACTCGACGAGGCGGGCACGATGCGCGCCCACCCGGTGCGGGTGCCCACGCCGTACCCGTTGCCGCCGGACGTGTTCGTCAAGACGCTGGTGGGGCTCGGCGGCGGGCTGCCCACGGCCGACCGGGTGACCGTCGGCATGCCGGGCATGCTGCGCCACGGCGTGGTGGTGGCGACACCGCACTACATCACCCGCAGCGGCCCCCGCACGAAGGTCGATCCGGAACTGGCCGAGGCGTGGCAGGGCTTCGACGCGCGGACCGCGCTGGCCGAGGCGTTCGGTCTGCCGACGCTGGTGCTCAACGACGCGGAGGTGCACGGCGCGGGCGTCGTCGCGGGTACCGGGTGCGAACTGGTGCTGACCTTGGGTACGGGGCTGGGCTGCGCGCTGTTCGACGGCGGCGCGCTGGCCCCGCACCTGGAGATGTCGCAGGCCCCGGTGCGGTGGGGGATGAGCTACGACACGTACATCGGCGAGCACGAGCGGCGGCGCCTCGGTGACGCGCTCTGGTCCCGCCGGGTCCGCAACGTCGTCGAGGGGCTGCGACCGGTGTTCCGGTGGGACCGCCTCTACCTGGGCGGGGGCAACTCCCGGCTGATCACGCCGACCCAGCTCGCCCGGATGGGTGACGACGTGGTGGTGGTACCGAACACGGCCGGCATCCTCGGCGGGGTCCGCGCCTGGACGCTCGGCACGGGCTGACCCGCCGCCCGCGCCGCGTCAGCGCAATCGCCACACCGTGGTGTGCCGGACGGTGACCGTCTCCAGCTCCGCCGGCACCGGCACGTCGTAGGTGGCGCACCGGGTCAGCGCCTCCGTCGGCAGGTAGGCCCGCCCCGGGTCGCCGACCAGCACCAGGGCGCCCCGGGCGGCGGCCCGCCGCAGGAACGGCAGGAACCGGGCCGCCATGGCACGGCTGTAGAACACGTCCCCGGCCAGGAGCACCGTCGCCTGGGCGTACCCGTCGTCGGTGTCGAGTAGGTCACCCTCGACCGGATCCACCACGACGCCGTTCGCGGCCGCGTTGACCGTGGCCGCGGCCAGCGACAGCGGGTCGATGTCGTTCGCGGCGACCGGCCGGGCCCCGGCCCGGGCGGCGGCGATGGCGACCAGCCCGGAGCCGGTGGCCATGTCGAGCACCGACCGGCCGTCGACCAGCTCCGGATGGTCCAGTACGTGCCGGGCCAGCGCCTGGCCACCCGCCCAGGCGAACGCCCAGAACGGGGGTGGCTGCTCGACCCCGTCCGCCTCGGTCCGCTCCCACAGCTCGATCGGCTCGTCGGCCTGGTGCAGGACCAGCTCGGGCACGAACGGCACGGGCGCCAGCCGGGTGTGCGTACGGACGAAGTCGGGGGATGACAGCACGCCACGATTGTCCCCCTTTCCTCAGTTGACCGGTCGGCGGGCCGATCTAGTGGCAGCGGTGCTCACAGCCGACAGGAGGAGGAGCATGCCGACGCGTGTGGCGGCCGCCCTCTTCGGCGTGTGGATGGCAGTGCTGGGCGCGGCCTTCTGGCTGCAACCGGCGTGGCAGGATCCGATCCGGCTGGCCGCCGGGCTGGCCACCGTGCTCGCGGTGATGTTCGGCATGCGGCGGCGCCGGCCCGCCCGCTCCGCGCCGTGGCAGTTGCTGACCCTCGCGGTGGCGCTGTCCGCGGTCGGCAAGACCGTGCACGACGTGCCCGCGGCCGTCCAGGCGGTGCCGTTTCTCGCGCCGGCCGTGACGTGGGCGCTGCTGGCGGTCTACCCGACGCTGGCGGGCGCGCTGCTGATGTTCGTGCGCTACCGCACCGGCGGCAGCCGGGACCGTGGTGGTCTGATCG
This sequence comes from Krasilnikovia cinnamomea, assembly GCF_004217545.1. Taxonomy (NCBI): domain Bacteria; kingdom Bacillati; phylum Actinomycetota; class Actinomycetes; order Micromonosporales; family Micromonosporaceae; genus Krasilnikovia; species Krasilnikovia cinnamomea. Next base: position 1,458,173 of record NZ_SHKY01000001.1, on the reverse strand, counting down.
ACGCGCTGACCGTGACCGCGGGCGCCGCGCTGTTGTCGTGGACCCTCGTGCTCAGCCCGCAACTGCGCCACGCCGACCTGACCACGGCCGCCGACCTGCTGTCGATCGGCTACCCGATCGGTGACCTGTTGCTGCTGGCCGCGCTGACCCGGCTGTGGACCGTGGCGGACCGGCGGGCGCCGGCCGGCCTCGTGCTGGGCGCCGGCGTGTTCGCGATGCTGCTGGTGGATCTCGCGCACAGCGTGCCCGGCCTGGAGCAGCCGCTGGCCGCGCTGTCCGCGTTCGGGCGCCTGCCGCTGTACGCGGCGATCGGCCTGGCGGCGCTGCACAGCTCGATGCACGCGCTGACCCAGCCGGCGGCGACGCCCCCGGCCGACCTGGACCGCAAGCGGCTGCTGCTGCTGGGCGTGGCGTCCCTGGTGGGACCGGCGGTGCTGCTGGTGCAGGTGGGGCTGGACGGCCGCCCGATCGACCTGTCCGTGGTGGCGGTGCTGTGCGGCCTGACGTTCCTGCTGGTGCTGGCCCGTACCGCCGGGATCATGCGCAGTCAGCGCCTCGCCACCGCCCGCGAGCGGGGACTGCGGGAGGCGTCCGCCGCCCTGGTGTCGGCGACCGACGACGACGAGGTGGCCGAGGCGACCCGCCGGGCGGTCGCGCAACTGCTGCCGGACGTGCCGCACCGGGTGGTGCTGGCGATGGCGGTCGCGGAGCCGGGGGAGCCGCTGAGCGCGGAGGCGGCCGCCCAGGCCGCGCAGGACCGCGCCTCCGGTACGGCGGCCCGGCTCCTGCCGACCCGCGAGGTCGACTGGGCCGTGGCGGTCCGGCTCAACCAGTACAACATGGTGCTGCGCTGCCCGCTGGTGCTGCAGGACCGCCCGACCGGGGACCCGCTGGTGGGGGTGCTGCATGTGGGCGGCCCGGCGTGGGCGCTGGTGGGCCTGCAGCGTTCCCTGGAGGTGCTGGCCACCCAGGTGGCGCTCGCCATGGAGCGGATCGCGCTCAGCGAGGAGGTCATCCGCCGCAACAGCGAGACGTACTTCCGGACGCTGGTGCAGAACACCTCCGACGTGATCGTGATCGTCGACGAGGAGGACCGGGTCCGGTACGCCAGCCCGTCCGCGCGGCCGGTGCTCGGCGGCGACCCGGTCGGGGTGCGGCTGCCGGACATCATCCACCCGGCGGACCGTGACCGCCTGCACGAGGTGCTGGCCGGGGTGCGGTTCGGGCGCGGCCCGGCGCAGGGGCTCGACTTCCGGGCCCTGGGCCGTCACGACAGCGAGCTGATGCTCGAGATGCACGTCCGCGATCTGCGCGGGGATCAGACCGTGTCCGGTCTGGTCATCACGTTGCGCGACGTCACCGAGCGGCGCCGCCTCGAACGCGACCTGACCCACCAGGCGTTCCACGACTCGCTGACCGGCCTCGCGAACCGGGTGCTGTTCGCCGACCGGCTGGAGCACGCGCTGGCCCGGGGCACCCGGGACGGCACGCTGGTCGGCGTCCTCTTCATCGACCTGGACGACTTCAAGGTCGTCAACGACACGCTCGGACACGCGGTCGGCGACCAGTTGCTCGTCGCGGTGGCCCAGCGGATCAGCGGGGCGCTGCGCGCCGAGGACACCGCGGCCCGTCTCGGCGGCGACGAGTTCGCCGCGCTCATCGAGAACGTGCAGGACCCGGGCGCGGTCGAGGAGGCCGCCGAACGGATCCTGGCCGCGCTGGCCGAACCGATCCTGGTGGACGGCGAGGCGTTGCAGGCGGTCGCCAGCATCGGCATCACCACCACCCCCGAGGCGGACAACGCCGACGAGCTGCTGCGCCAGGCCGACCTGGCCCTGTACGTGGCGAAGGGCGCGGGCAAGAACCGGTGGCGGCGCTACCAGAACCACCTGCACGGGGCCATGGTGGAGCGGCTGGAGCTGCGGTCCGCGCTGGACCACGCGGTCAACGAGGGGCACTTCCTGCTGCAGTACCAGCCCATCGTGGACCTGAACACCGACGAGGCGGCCGGCTTCGAGGCGCTGGTGCGCTGGCACCACCCGGCGCGCGGTGTCATCGCCCCGGACCAGTTCATCGAGGTGGCCGAGGAGAGCGGGCTGATCATCCCGATGGGCCGGTGGGTCCTCGACCAGGCGTTGCACACGGTCGCCCAGTGGCGGCGGGTGCTGCCCCGGGCCCGCCAGCCGTACGTCAGCGTCAACGTCTCCGTGCGCCAGTTCCGCCAGAAGGGCTTCGTGGATCAGGTGCGGGCGTCGCTGGACTACGCGGGCGTGCCGCCGCAGGCGCTCATGCTGGAGATCACCGAGACCCTGTTGATGCGCGACGACGAGGACATCTGGGCCGACCTGGCGGTGCTGCAGGACCTCGGGGTGCGGATCGCCATCGACGATTTCGGTACGGGCTACTCCTCGCTGAGCTACCTGCGGCAGCGGCCGATCGACGTACTCAAGATCGACAAGACGTTCATCGACGACATGGTCGGCAGCGAGCAGCAGCTGGCGCTGGTCTCCGGCATCGTGAGCCTGGCGCAGACGCTGAACCTGACCGTGGTGGCCGAGGGCATCGAGGACGCCACCCACCGGGACATCCTGCAGCGGCTGGGCTGCCCGCTGGGTCAGGGCTACTACTTCTCCAGCCCGGTCGGCCCCACCGAGGCGCTGACCTGGCTCACCGTCAACCGCGCCGTCGCCGCCTAACGGTCGGCCGGGGTGGGGTCCTTCGGCGCGGCCCGGCCCGCGAGGGCGCGGTCGGCCACCATCGGCAGCACGTTCGCCAGCAGGATGGCCGCGCGGTAGCGGGCGGGTACGACGATGCGGCGGCGGGGGCGGCGTACGGCCCGGGCCACCGCGTCCGCGACCACCTCGGGACCGGGCAGCCCCGTGCGGCCTTCGGTGAGCGGGGTGGCGATGTATCCCGGCTCGACCAGGGTCACGCCGATTCCCGTGCCGGCCAGCTCGCGCCGCACGGAGTCGGTCAGGCCGCGCAGGGCGAACTTGGTCGCCGAGTACGTGCCGCTGAGCCCGATCTCGCCTGCGACCGAGCCGATGTTGACGATGGCGCCGCCGCCCTGGGCCCGCATGCGCGGCACGACCGCCCGCATGAGCCGCAGCGGGCCGAGCAGGTTCACCTCGACCATGGCGGTGACGGTCGGGTCGTCGGTCAGGATCGAGGCGCCGCCGCCCAGGCCCGCGTTGTTGACCACCGCGTCGATCCGGCCGGTGATCGCGGCCGCCTGCTCGGCCAGCGCGTCGAGGGCCTCGGGCCGGCGCACGTCCGTGGGCACGATGACCGCGCTGCCACCGGCGGCCTCCACCAGGGCGGCCGTCTCTGACAATTCCGCCGCCCGGCGGGCGGCCAGCACGACGGTCCAGCCGTCCTTTCCGAATCGGATCGCCGTGGCGCGGCCGATGCCGCTCGACGCCCCCGTGATGATGACGACCGGCATGCCCGACCCCTTTCGTGAATAACGGCGCCGCCGGTCGCGGCGGCGCCGTATTCCGGCGTTGGCGCCAATCTATCGCCGGTTGCGGTACGCCTCCACGACGCTGCCCGGGATGCGCCCGCGATCGGAGACCTCGTACCCGTTCTTGGCGGCCCACTCGCGGATCGCCTGATTCTGGTCGCGGCTCGCCCGGCCGGTGGCCGCGCCGGCACCGCGCCGGCCGCCGGAAGCACGGGACTCATTGCCGCTGCGCCCCACGCGGGTGGCGGCGCTCAGGAACGGGTCCAGAGCCTTGCGCAGCTTCCCGGCGTTCTTTTCCGACAGGTCGATGGTGTAGTTGACACCGTCCAGTCCGAATTCGACCGTCCGGTCCGCTTCGCCGCCGTCGAGATCGTCCGTGAGAAGAGTGATTACCTGCTTGGCCATGTTGTGGTCGCTCCCGAACCGGTGTCATTGGGTAACCGCAATCCGCGCCCCGGGGCCGCCGCGCGGTGAAACCCCGCGACGCGCCGGAAAACCCGGACGTGCCGGGCCGTGGACCGCCTCCCCCGAATAGTGCTCGAGCCATTCTGTCCGCCCGTTCGCGACAATGCAAATTGTCGCTTCCGCATGTCTCGTTTCTTACTCTGGTGGACCGCTGGCGGCCGATGATCGGCGGTGGGCCCGGGGTGGTCGAGGGCCGGACCACGTCGCGTGGGGCCGCCCGGGTGCTGACCTCCACTGTGGGCGAACGGGAACGGGCACCCCGCGCCCGATCTCGATGCGACATGAGTTGTTCATCGTCGTCAAACATCCGGGGTTTATTTCCTAATGACACTCCGGTGCACTCTCGGCGGCGTGTCTGGTGACATCCGCCAATGCATTCCTCGCGCGCTCGCCCGCGCCTGGCGACCGGGAGCGCCCCGGCTCTCTCTCGCTTTCTGGCCCGTCCGGGATCACGTCCCAGGGGTCACGGGCAGGGGACCGTCCGTCGCGTCCGGTGACGGGGTCCCGGCCCGCCGGGGCCAGGGCAGCCGCAGCGCCCCCGGGGCCCGCTCCGGTACCGCGGGGCGGTGCGGCTCGACCGGTTCCAGGCGGGCGTACGGCTCGCCCAGCGCCGGGCGCGGGTCCGCCTCGCCCGCGTTGGGCCACAGCGACAACGCGCGCTCCGCCAGGGCGGTGATGGTCAGCGACGGGTTCACCCCCAGGTTCGCCGGCACCGCCGCGCCGTCCACCACGTGCAGGCCCGGGTATCCGTACACCCGGTGGTAGGGGTCGATCACCCCGGTCCGCGGCGACGCCCCGATGGTCGCGCCGCCCAGGATGTGCGCGGTCATCGGTACGTCGAAGATGTCGCCGACCGTGCCGCCGGGGAACCCGCCGATCCGGGCCGCCATCCGCCGGACCGCCTCGTGACCCACCGGAATCCAGGTCGGGTTGGCCGGGCCGTGGCCGGGCGCCGTGGTCAGCCGGCCCCGGCGGGTCCGCCTTACCGTCAGCGAATTGTCCACAGTCTGCATGACCAGGGCGATGATCGTCCGCTCGCTCCAGCGCCGCACCGACAGCGAGCGCAGCAGGTGCCCCGGATGGCGCAGCGCCTGGCCCAGGAAGCGCAGCGGGCGCGGCATCCGGCCGCCGCCGTCCACCAGCAGCGTGCTGAGCAGGCCCATCGCGTTGCTGCCGGCGCCGTAGCGGACCGGCTCGATGTGGGTGTCGGCGTCCGGGTGGAAGCTCGACGTGATCGCGACCCCCCGGGAGAACGGCTCTTCGGGTACGGCGCTGGTCATCGCCCCGAGCAGCGCCTCCGAGTTGGTCCGGGTCAGCGCGCCCAGCCGGGGCGAGACCTCCGGCAGCACCCCGGTGTCGCGCATCGTGTGCAGCAGCCGCTGGGTGCCCAGCGCCCCGGCCGCCAGCACCACCTGGCCGCAGCGGAACGTCTGCTTCCCGGCCCGTACCAGCCAGCCGTCGGCGACCGGCCGCAGCTCGGTGACGGTGGTGTCCGGGTGGATCGTCGCGCCCGCCCGCTCCGCCAGGTACAGGTAGTTGAGGTCCAGCCGATTCTTGGCGCCGTGCCGGCAGCCGATCATGCATTCGCCGCATTCCAGACAACCCGTACGGTCGGGACCGGCCCCGCCGAAGAACGGGTCCGGCACGGTCTTGCCGGGCTCCCCGAAGAACACCCCCACCGGGGTGCGCCGGTACGTGTCCCCGACGCCCATCTCCTCGGCGACCTGCTGTATCACCACGTCGGACGGGGTGGTCGAGGGCTGCTCGGTGACGCCCAGCATCCGCGACGCCTGGTCGTAGTGCGGGTCCAGTTCCGTGGCCCAGTCCGTGATGGCGGCCCACTGCGCGTCGTCGAAGAAGGTGCGCGGCGGCTTGTACAGGGTGTTGGCGTACACCAGGGAGCCGCCGCCGACGCCCGCAGCGGACAGCACCACGATGTCCTTGAGCAGGGTGATCCGCTGAATTCCGCGCAGGCCAAGCCGGGGCGCCCAGAGGAAGTTGCGCAGATCCCAGGACGTCTTGGGCAGCGTGTCCGGGGTGTACCGGCGGCCCGCCTCCAGCACGCCGACCCGGTAGCCCTTCTCGCTCAGCCGCAGCGCCGCGACGCTGCCCCCGAAACCGCTGCCCACGACCACGACGTCGTAATCCGGCACGGAAACCTCCTCAACCACCCGGGGTGAACGGACGTTAGGTCCGTCGAAAGTGCACCCCTCGGGGGTCTTGTTAGTCAACCGGCGAATTGCGGATCAGCTCCGGGCGGTGAACTCCAGGTCGTCGTTCTCGTCCGCGGCGGTCTCGTCCACGGCCCGCATGGCCTCGTCCGCGGTCGGGGCGATCCCCTCCTGGGCCGGGGTCCGCGGCGCGTCCGGGGCGGTGTCGCGGACGCCGTGTGCCGCCTGCACCTTGGCGAGCTGGCGCGGGAACTTCCGGGTGGCCCGCCACAGCTTGGCCACCAGCAGGAACTCGAAGCCCATCAGGAGGACCCCGGCGACGATCGGCACGCCGACGATCCAGCCGGTCAGCGGGGCGATGATGCACACGGCCATCTCGAACTCGATGCCGCTCACCAGGTGCGGGCGGATGCGGTACCGGCGCAGCGTGGCGCGCAGGCGGGCGCGCCAGTTGTCCGGCCACTGGTCCGGCTGGCCGGTCACCTCGGCCGCCCGGGGCAGGCCGCGGGCGTCGTCCAGCTGCACCCGCATGGCCCGGCGCACCTTGGCCATCTGCGAGCCGTTGAGGTAGCGGAACAGGTCGAGGAAGGTGACCGCGACCAGGATCCAGAGGTAGACCGGCTCGCCGGTCTTGGCGTACTGGCCGCCCATCAGCGCGACCGTGCAGGCGAACATGCGCAGCCGGTCGAAGACGAAGTCGTACCAGGCGCCGAAGAGCGAACCCGTGCCATTGAGCCGGGCGATCTTGCCGTCCATGCAGTCGATCACGAAGCTGAGGTGGAACAGCAGCGCGCCCGCCACCAGCCACGGCCGGTCCTGCATCGCGAAGCACGCGGCCGAGGCGAGGCCGACCAGAGTGGCGATGCCGGTCAGTACGTTCGGGGTGATCCGCCGGTACGGTGCAACCAGCCGCACCAGACGAACGGCCAACGGATCCACGAGCAGGACGGTCCACCACGCGTCGCGCGTCTTGTACGTGCGTTCGCGGATCTCCCGCAGCGGCAACCGTTGCCCCATGCCTCATCCCATCCGTGTCGGCCTACCCGGCCCCTGCTTCGATTTTGGTGGAACAAGCAGGCCGGCAACGACCCGGGGTACCCCAGTCCCCGGAATGCGTTACCATGTCGTTACATTTGTGACCCCCGGCCGGGTCCGCCCGGCGGCGACGCCGCCGAACGCTTCCGTCCGGTGACCCGCGGCCCTGCCGTGCCGTTGGTGGTCACCATGTCCGTGAAGCCGACACATTAGCCTGCTCACGGCGAGCGAGGAAGATGACGACGTCAGCGACGTGTCCGCCGCGCCGCACGGTCGGCCGGACAGTGGCGCCGCTGACAGTTTTCCCGGGCCGCGGCAGAACGCCGCGCGGCCCGGGCAGGATTGTGCTCATGCCCGACACCATGACCCGGACGGCCGTCACGGTCGCGATCACCCGCCGGGCCGACCCGTCGCGCGCCGCCGAGATGCAGGCATGGGTACGCGCGGGCGCCACGCTCGCCGAGGACTTCCCCGGCTTCCTCGGGGTCGGCTGGGTCCGCCCCGAGCTCGGCTCGACCGAGTGGCACATGCTGTACCGCTTCGCCGACGACGACGCGCTGTCCGCGTGGGAGGACTCCGCGCAACGGCGCTGGTGGCTGTCGTCGGCGCAGGGGATGGTCGAGCACACCCGGGAGGAGCGCCGTACCGGGATCGAGGGCTGGTTCGACCCGCCGCGCGAGGGGGAGGTGCGGGTGGCCGACGCCCCGGCCGTACCGTCCGCCCCGCCCCGGTGGAAACAGGCGGTGGCCATCTGGCTGGGCTTCTTCCCCCTCAGCCTGCTTGCGGCGGTGGCCCTCGGGCCGCTGCTGGCCGCCCAGCACGTCGTGCTGCGGACCTTGGTGACCACCCTGTGCCTGACCCCGATCATGACCTACCTGGTGTTGCCGCGAGTGACCGGCGCGCTGCAGTGGTGGCTGCAGGGGCGGCGGGCGCCCTGGCGGCGCTGACGGGCGCAACGCTACCTCGGCCGCGGCGCCGAACCGCGCCCCACGCGTCCGGGTCCGGTCCGCCGGGCGAGCACGGACCGGCTCAAATCCGGCTCAGTTTGATTGAGTGCGGGTCCCGGTGTGCCGATCCTCTCTTTCGAGGAGGGGTGCCCGATGCGCTTGCGCAACTGGATCGCCGTGGTGGTCAGCGTCGTGCTGCTGATCGCCGCCGGTGCCATCGGTGTGCTCGTGAACCGTTCGGCGCTGCGCGCGGCCGACACGGTGCACCGCGCCGACACCCAGGCGCTGGCGGTCAACAACACCACCCTCTCCGGCCAGATGCAGCTCGTGACGGCCGGCGAGCTGAAGGAGCTCGCCAGCACCACCACGTTCCGTTTGGGCAAGGGCAACGCGGCCGACCGCCGGGCCCTGGACCGCTTTGTGGCCAAGACCAACGTCCTCAAGTACGGTGCGGCGATCACCGACCTGCGCGGCACCGTACTCAACGCCACCCGCAGCACGGGCCTGCCGTCGGTGGGTGACCCCGGCTACACCCGCATGCGCGAGGAGCTGGCCCGCGCCAGGCCCGGCTTCTCCTCCGTGATGCTGGTCGACGGGGTGGCCATCGAGGCCGTCGCCATCCCGCTGGTGCGCAACGGTGCCCCGGTGGCGGTGCTCGTCGGCTTCATGGAGCTCGCGAAGACCCCGCTGCAGGGATACGTCGCCACGCTCAGCGACAGCGCCCACCTCACCGAGGTCATCGACAGCGGTGGCCGGATCGGCTACTCCAGCGACGGCAGCAAGATCGGCACCATGATCGACCCGGCCGTCACCGCGGCCGCGCGGCACGCCGCCGGTCCCACCTTCGTGCAGTTCACCTCCGGCAAGACCCCGACGATCGCGATCGTCGTCCCCGGGATGCCGGGCGGCTGGTCGTACGTCCGCAGCCAGTCTCTCGCCTCGTTCGAGGGCGCGGTGCACAGCAAGAGCCAGACGCTGAACGTCACCCTGCTGGCCATGCTGCTCATCGGCGTCATCGGCATCACCCTGCTCGGCTACCGCACGCAGATCCAGCGGCGCCGCTCGGACGAGCGCTTCCAGGCGCTGTTCCAGCACGCCCCGGACATGGTGTCGGTGCTCGACCCGACCGGCCGGATCGCGTTCGCCAGCCCCAGCGCCGCCTCGCTGCTCAACGTGCCCAGCGGCTCCATGCAGGGCACCAGCGTCTTCGACATCATCCACCCGGACGACCGGGAACGGATCCAGGCCGCGTTCGCCGCGCTGCTCGGCGAACGCGACGGGGTCAAGCGGATGCAGTCGCGGGTCTTCAACGCCGACGGCACGTACCGGTGGTTCGAGATCACCGCGTCGAACAAGCTGCACAACCGCGCGCTGGCCGGCATCGTCATCAACGCCCGTGACGTCAGCGAGAACCGGGCCTTCCAGGAGCGGCTCACCCACGAGGCGCTGCACGACGCGCTCACCGGGCTGCCCAACCGGCGCCGCATGCAGGACGCGCTCGACTCCACGCTGAGCAGCGACGCGGTCGCGGTGCTCTTCGTCGACCTGGACGGCTTCAAGCCGGTCAACGACATGCACGGCCACGAGGCGGGCGACGAGCTGCTGCGGCAGGTCGCGGACCGGCTCAGCGCCTGCGTACGCGCCGAGGACGTGCTGGCCCGGGTCGGCGGCGACGAGTTCGTCGTGCTGATGCCCGGCATCCTCGACCAGGCCGACGCCGACGCGATGAGCGCCCGCGTGTGCGCCGCCATCGAGACGCCGTTCCAGGTGTACGGCAGCGAGGTGACCATCGGCGCCAGCGTCGGTGTCCACCTGGCCGCCCCCAAGGAGGACTCCGACCTGGTGTTGCGCGCCGCCGACCACGCCATGTACGCGGTCAAGAAGGCGGGCGGCGGGCGGCGGGCCCGCCTGGAACCTGAGCCCGTTCGGGTCGGGCGGCACCGCGCCGCGGATTAGGGTCACCCTGAGAAGACCCTGAGCTTGGGGGTAAACCGCTTCGGCGTTTCCGGCCAGGGCGACTACGATCCGGTCGGTCGTACCGCGAGCGGTCTGGGGGGATTCGGATGGCGGGCACGGGCGGCGTCGCGTGGCTGGTCTGCGGGCGTTGGACGAAATGGCTGGTCCTGGCGCTGTGGATCGTGGTGCTCGCGGTGGCCGGTCCGCTGGCCGGCAAGCTGACCGAGGTTCAGAAGAACGACAACTCGGCCTGGCTGCCCGGCAACGCCGAGTCGACCCAGGCGGCCGACCTGCAGAAGCGGTTCCAGCCGGACGACATCGCCCCGGCGGTGATCGTCTATGAGCGCCCGTCCGGCATCGTCGCCGGCGACCAGGCGAAGGCCGCCCGGGACGCCGAGGCGCTGGGGAAGGTCGCGGGGGTCACCGGCAAGGTGATCGGCCCGGTGCCCGCCCAGGACGGCAAGGCGTTGCAGATCATCGTGCCCATCAAGATCGACGCCGACGGGTGGGAGAAGATCGTCGACGTGGTGGCCGAGGTCAAGGCGGTCACCGAGGCCGATCCGAACGGGCTCGCCGTCTACCTCACCGGCCCCGCGGGCAACGCGGCCGACTCCGCCAAGGCGTTCGAGGGCATCGACAGCACCCTGCTCTACACCACCCTCACGGTCGTCGCGATCATCCTGCTCATCACGTACCGGAGTCCGGTGCTGTGGCTGCTGCCGATCATCTCGGCGGGCGTCGCGCTGACCACCGCGCAGGCGGTGATCTACCTGCTGGCCAAGCACTCCGGCCTGGTGGTCAACGCGCAGAGCGCGGGCATCCTGACCGTGCTCGTGTTCGGCGCGGGCACCGACTACGCGCTGCTGCTGGTCGCCCGCTACCGGGAGGAACTGCGCCGGCACACCGACCGGCACGAGGCCATGGCGCTGGCCCTGCACCGGGCCGGACCGGCGATCATCGCCAGCGCGGCCACCGTGGCGATCGGCATGTCCTGCCTGACCCTGGCGGAGATGAACGCGACCAGCGGGCTCGGGCCGGTCTCGGCCATCGGCATCACGGTCGGCCTGCTGGTGATGATCACCCTGCTGCCCGCGCTGCTGGTCATCTTCGGGCGCTGGCTGTTCTGGCCCGCCCGCCCCGCGTACGGTTCGGCCGAGCCGACCGCCACCGGCCTGTGGGCCAAGCTGGGCACCCGCATCGCGCTGCGCCCCCGCCTGACCTGGATCGTCACGGCCGTGGCGCTGGGCGCCATGTCGCTCGGCCTGTTCCAGCTCGAGGCCAAGGGGCTGGCCACCGCCGACACGTTCGTCACCAAGCCGCCGTCGGTCACCGGCGAGGAGGCCCTCGCCCGGCACTTCCCGGCCGGGCAGGGTCAGCCTGTCGTGGTGATCGGCAAGGCCGCGGCCGCCGCGCAGCTACGGCAGGCGCTGGCCGGCACCCAGGGCGTCGCCGAGGTCGCCGAGCCGGTTATCAAGGACGACCTGGCCGCCATCGAAGGGACGCTGCGCGACGCGCCCGACTCCGGCCGGGCCCGCGCCACGATCGACCGGATCCGCGACGTTGTGCACGCCGTCCCGGGGGCCGACGCCAAGGTCGGCGGCATCACCGCGATGACCCTGGACATGAACCGGGCCAACGACCACGACAACCGGCTGATCATCCCGCTGGTCCTGCTCGTCGTCCTGATCATCCTGGGCATCCTGCTGCGCGCGGTGGTCGCCCCGCTGATCCTGATCGCCACGGTCGTGCTGTCGTTCGCGGCCGCCCTGGGGGTCAGCGCGCTGATCTTCCGGCACGTGTTCGGCTTCGCGGGCGAGGACACGTCGTTCCCGCTCTACGTCTTCGTGTTCCTGGTGGCGCTCGGGATCGACTACAACATCTTCCTGATGACCCGGGTCCGCGAGGAGGCGCACCACCACGGCACCCGGCGCGGGGCGCTGATCGGCCTCGCCGCGACGGGCGGGGTGATCACCTCGGCGGGCATCGTGCTGGCGGGTACGTTCGCGGCGCTGGCCAGCCTGCCGCTGGTGGCGTTCGCGGAGATCGGCTTCGCGGTCGCGTTCGGGGTCCTGCTGGACACGCTCATCGTCCGGTCCGTCCTGGTCACGGCGCTCACCCTTGATCTCGGCCGGTGGATGTGGTGGCCGAGCAAGCTCACCGCGGTCCACGACCGTCCGGCCGAGGAGGAGCCGGAGGCGGACCGCGATCTCGAAACAGTGTCCTGAGCGGCCACCACCGCTAGGTTGAGATCCATGCCGGCCTCCGCGAGCAGGTCACCGGCGGTGGAGCTGGAGGTCGGGCCGCACACCGTACGGATCTCCAACCCCGACCGGGTGTACTTCCCCAGCTCGGGGCGCACGAAGCTGGACCTGGTGAAGTACTACCTCAGCGTGGGCGACGGGATCGTGCGCGCGCTGCGCGAGCGGCCCTGCATGCTGCACCGCTTCCCGGACGGCCTGGCGGGGGAGAAGGTGCACCAGAAGCGGGTCCCCAACGGCGCGCCGCCCTGGCTGCAGACGGTGCGGGTGCACTTCCCCCGGTACGGCCGGCACGCCGACGAGCTGTGCGTCACCCAGCTCGCCGAGGTCATCTGGGCGGTGCAGATGTCGACCGTCGAGTTCCACCCGTGGAACTCGCGGCGCGCCGACACCGAGAAGCCGGACGAGTGGCGCATCGACCTCGACCCGATGCCGCAGTGCCCGTTCGGCACGGTGCGGCGGGTCGCGCACGTGGCCCACGAGGTGCTCGACGAGTTGGGCATCACCGGCTACCCGAAGACCTCCGGCGGCAAGGGCCTGCACGTGTACGTCCGGATCCGGCCCGACTGGGGCTTCGCCGACGTACGCCGGGCCGCGCTGGCCTTCGCCCGGGAGGTGGAGCGGCGCGCCCCCGAGGACGTCACGACGACGTGGTGGCGCCGCGACCGCGACCCGGAGTCGCTGTTCATCGACTACAACCAGAACGCCCGCGACCACACCATCGCCAGCGCGTACTCGGTGCGCGGGGTGCCGGAGGCGACCGTCTCCACGCCGATCACGTGGGACGAGATCGACACGGTCGACCCGCGCGACTGCACCATGGCCACCGTCCCGGAGCGCTTCGCCAGACTCGGCGACCTGCATGCCGACATCGACACCGTCGCCCACGACCTCACCCCGCTGCTGGACTGGGCCGACCGTGACGAGCACGCGGGTCTGGCCACCCCCGAGACTCCGGACTGAGCCCGGCCCATAACACCGGTTGCGGCGCTGCGCGGCGGGTTCTCAATTGTCGGACAGTGGCCACGGTCACCAGTGGATCTTGTTCAGTCGTCGTCCCGGGTCGCCGATGGGGACATCCGTAGCCGGAATACCGGCATTCCCCACGACCCGGAATGGATCATGCACCCCTCTGCCCTCGGCCTGCTCGGTGCCGCCCTGTCGATCGCCCTCCCTTGGCCCCAGGTCTGGCGCTCCTGCGTTCAGCGCCACACGACCGGACTGTCCGCGACCGCCTCCTGGCTGACCTTCGCCCTGCCGATCGGCTGGATCACGTACGGGCTGCTCAGCGGCGAACGGATCCAGGTCATCACGAACACGGTGACGGGCGCGGCGGGTCTCGCGGTCCTGGTCGCCCTGCTGGTGGCGCGCCGTGAGCTGCGCACCGGGCGGGCACTGGCCGCCAGCGCGGGCGGGGCGATGATCATGCTGGCCACTGCGCTGGGCTGCGCCGCCGCCGCGGCACTGCTGCCGGGCTCGGGGCGCCTGATCGCCGACCTCCTCGGGATGGTCCTGGTGGCGGCCTCCATCGTCTCGGCGGTGCCGCAGCCGCTCGCGCTGCTGCGCGACCGCACCCAGGACCTCTCCGGGCTGTCCCCGCTGCGGTGGCGCCTGACCGCCGGCGCGGCGGCCTCGTGGCTGGGGTACGGCGCGCTCACCGGACAGCCGGCGGTGTTCCTGTCGGCCTCGGCCGGCCTGGCCGGCGCGCTCGTGGTCTGCTACTTGCTGGCGACCCGCCAGGCGGCGCCGGTGACCGCGCTGGACACCGTCGAGCCGGTGCGCTGGCGGGAGACCGTCACCACCCGCAACCTGGCGATGGCGGGCGTCTGACCGGCGCTCTCGGGGAGAACCCTGACTCGTGGTCCGGGCCGTCCCGCAGCAGAAATCCGAGTCCGTATCCCCCTGCGGACCGACGGCGGGACGCCCGCCGACACCGAGGATGAACAGGCCGGCCGGGCAGGCGCCCGGCCGGACCAGTTCATGAGCCCCACCTCGGCAGGGAGAGACAGTGACAGCAACGGCGGCAACCGCGACGGCGGCCCCGAGCACGACGGCAGCGGCCCGCGCGGAGGGCGTGTGGAAGGTGTACGGCTCCGGCGAGGCGCAGGTGACCGCGCTCCGCGGGGTGAACGCCGAATTCGCCCGCGGCCGGTTCACCGCGATCATGGGACCGTCCGGCTCCGGCAAGTCAACCCTGATGCACTGCCTGGCCGGGCTGGACTCCGTCACCCGGGGCGAGGTCTTCATCGGCGACACCGAGGTCACCGGGCTGGGCGACGCCGGCCTGACCCGGCTGCGCCGCGACAAGGTCGGATTCATCTTCCAGCAGTTCAACCTCCTGCCCACGCTCACCGCGGCGGAGAACATCCTGCTGCCGATGTCCATCGCCGGACGCAAGCCGGACCCCGAGTGGTACCGCACCGTCATCGACACGGTCGGACTGGGAGACCGGCTCGGCCACCGCCCGACGCAACTCTCCGGCGGCCAGCAGCAACGCGTCGCCTGCGCCCGCGCGCTGGTGGCCCGTCCCGAGGTCATCTTCGCCGACGAGCCTACCGGCAACCTCGACTCCCGCGCCGGCGCCGAGGTCCTCGGCTTCCTGCGCGATTCCGTCCGCGACTACGGCCAGACCATCGTCATGGTCACCCACGATCCCAACGCCGCCAGCTACGCCGACCGTGTCGTCTTCCTCGCCGACGGCGAGATCGTCGACGAGTTGGCGAACCCGACCGCGGCGTCGGTACTGGAGACCATGAAGCGCCTCGACGGTTCGGCGGGTGTCTGAGCCATGTGGCGTGCAACCCTGAAAAGCCTGCTGGCCCGCAAGGTGCGGCTGGTGCTGTCCGGGCTGGCCGTGGTGCTGGGGGTCATGTTCGTCTCCGGCGCGTTCGTGCTCACCGACACCCTCAGCCGCTCGTTCGACACGATGTTCAGCACTGTCTTCTCCGAGACCGACGTCTCGGTCAGCGCCAAGCCCAAGGTCGCGACGGACGACGACGGGGAACTGGCGTCCCCGCCGACACTGCCGGCCGACATGCTCGCCGCCGTCCGTGCGGTGCCCGGCGTCGCCAAGGCGACCGGCCAGGCCCAGGCCGACGGGGCCCGCGTGATCGGCAGCAACGGCAAGGTGGTGACCACGTTCGGCGCGCCGCGCTTCGGTGAGAACTGGACCGGGGAATCCGGCCTGCTCAAGCTGCGTACCGGGCGGGGTCCGGCCGCGGACGACGAGATCGCCGTGAACGCCGCACTCGCCGACGCCGCCAAGATCAAGGTCGGTGATCGGGTGGGTGTCCTCACGCTCGCACCGAAGCGCACCTTCACGCTGGTGGGCACGTTCGGCTACAGCGGTGGCCGGGACACCCTCGGCGGAGCGATGCAGGTGATGTTCACCGAACCGGTGGCGCAGCAGCTGATGCTCGGCCAGCGGGGCGTCTACAGCTCGATCGACGTGAAGGCCGCCGGTGGGGTCGCCCCCGCCGAATTGCGCGACCGGGTCACCGCGGCGCTCGGCGACGGCTACGTGGTCAAGACCGGCACCCAGCTCGCCGACGAGAACGCCGCCGACCTGGCGCAGGGACTCAGCTTCTTCAACAAGATCCTTCTCGGCTTTGCCGGGGTGGCGCTGTTCGTGGGCATCTTCCTGATCCTCAACACGTTCTCGATCCTCATCGCGCAGCGGACCCGGGAGCTGGCCCTGATGCGGGCCCTGGGTGCCAGCCGACGGCAGATGCTCGGCTCGGTACTGGCCGAGGCCGTGGCCATCGGCCTGATCGCCTCGGTGGTCGGTCTGGGTGCGGGCATCGGCGTGGGCGCGGGACTCGGCGCGCTGTTCGCGAAGTTCGGTGGCGGCTTCGCGTTGGCCGGCATCGCGGTGCCGCCCGCCGCGGTGATCAGCTCGTTCACCGTCGGCGTGCTCATCACCGTGCTCGCCGCCGTGCTGCCCGCCCTGCGGGCCTCGCGGATCCCACCGATCGCCGCCATGCAGGAGGTGGCAACCCCGGACCGGCCGCTGACCCGGCTGACCGTGTCCGGCGCAGTACTGGGTGCGGTCGGCGGCACTCTGCTGGCCCTCGGGCTGACCGGCAATTCCGGCGACAACACCTTGTGGACACTGCTGGGCGGGGTGCTGGTGTCGTTCATCGGCGTCGCCCTGCTGACCCCGCTGATCAGCAGGCCGGTGGTGTCCGTGCTCGGCCGGCTGTTCTCCTGGTCGGTGCCGGGCAAGCTGGGCCGGCTCAACTCCGGACGCAACCCGCGCCGTACCGCGATCACCGCCGCCGCGCTCATGGTGGGCATCGCCCTGATCACCGGGGTGAACGTGATCGTCGACTCGGCCAAGAGCAGCATGGCCGGACTGGTCACCGACACGCTCAAGGCGGACCTGCTCATCTCCGGGGACCAGAGTGGTCCGCGCCCGCCGACCTTCGACCCGGCCGTACTGGACAAGGCCGCGACGCTGCCGGGCGTGGCTGGCGCGGTCGGCATCTACGAGGAGGCCGCCCAGGTCGACGGCGAGCGCCGGCGACTCGGCGCGACCACCGACCTGTCCACGACGCGCGACGTTTTCGGGCTCACGCCCATCGACGGGACGCTGGCCGACCTGGGCCCCGACCAACTGGTGCTGGACTCGGTAACGGCCAAGGAGTTGGGCGTTGCGGTCGGCAGACCGGTACGGGTTCAACTGTCCCGCGGCAGTGAACACACCTACACCGTCGCCGGCGTGTACGGCGAGACCGAACTGTTCGACGGGATCGTGCTGCCGAGACAGGCGACGGCCGACTTCGGTATCCCGCAGCCGATGATGGGCTTCCTGCAACTGACCCCAGGCACCGCGACGGCACAGGTGCTTCCCTCGGTGGAGCGTCTGCTGGCCGACAGCCCCGAGGTCAACGCGGTCGACCGCAGCGCCTTCCTGAAGCAGCAGACCGGCGGCCTGGACAACGTCCTGGTGATGATACAGCTGCTGCTCGGGCTGGCCATCCTCATCGCGGTGCTGGGCATCGTGAACACCCTGGCGCTGTCCGTGCTGGAACGTACCCGCGAGCTCGGCCTGCTGCGGGCGATCGGGCTCGGCCGCGCCCAGACCATGCGGATGGTGACGGTCGAGGCCACCGTCATCTCGGTCTTCGGCGCGCTGCTCGGCCTCGCGGTGGGCGCCGGCCTCGGTGCGGCGGTGGTCCGGGCGCTGGAGTCGGAGGGCATCACCGACCTGGTGTTCCCGTGGCAGCAGATGGGCATCTACCTCGGGCTGGCGGCGGTCGTCGGCGTGGTCGCCGCCGTCGCCCCGGCGGTGCGGGCCGCCCGGCTCAACGTGCTCGGCGCGATCGCCCACGAGTAGCGCCATGCCCGACGGCGGCGCCCGACCGACCCGGCCTTGTGCCGAGGTCGGCGGGCGCCGCCGCCGTCAGCGCAGCCGTGAGTTCTCGATGGTGGGCCGGCGGGCGCCGAGGAAGAAGATGCCGGGCAGGCCCGCGGTCTCGAAGCCGCGGCTCGGGTTGTCGCGCAACGTCGAACCCTCGATCCGCATCGTGCCCGAGCGGTCGTTGCTGACGAAGAACACCGCGCCGCCGCCCTCGGCGGCCCGGTTGTCCGCCACGACCGTTCCGGCCAACCGTACGGTGAAGGTGTTGCCGTCGGCGTAGATCGCGCCCCCGCTGCCGCCGCCCGGGGTGCCCGTCTTGGCCGGGTTCGCGCCGTGGCCGACCGCGGCGTTGCCGGTCAGGACGCTGTTGAGGATCACCCACGACACCCCGATGCTGCTCAGCGCACCGCCGTTCGCGCACGACCCGCCCGTGAACGTGCTGCGCACGACGTGGACCGGCAGGCCGCGATACTGGCTCAGCACTCGGATCGCCCCGCCCCCCAGATCCGGCCCGGTCCGGTCACACCGGTTGCCGGTGAAGCGGGAGCCGACCACGGTCAGCCGGCCGCCGCGCACGAAGATCGCACCGCCGCCACCGCCCTCGGCCCGTTCCCCGGTGCTGTCCCCGTCGGCGAACGTCAGATTCTGCACGGTCAGCCGCGGACTCTCCTGGTCCTGGCAGTGCGACGTGGTGAGGCCCTGCGCCGCGTCACAGGTGTTCTGGTAGAGGATCCGGCGCCGCCCCGCGCCGCTGAGGGTGACCTTGCCGCCGCCGTCGAGGACGACCCGTGCGGCGGTGTTGCGCACCTTCGCGGTGGCCCGCATCGTGATCGTCACCGGGCCCGGCCCGCAGTCGAACGTGATCACGCCGCCCGCCGCGACCGCCCGCACCACCGCCGCGGAGGTACAGCTCTCCGGGGTGCCGGTGCCCACCACCCGGTCCGGGTGGCTCGTGTCCACGGCCCGGCCCGCCGGGGGAACGGAGGCGGTGCCGGCCGGGTTGCCCGGCGCGGGACCTGCGGGCGCCGCCTTCCGCACGGTCGCGGACGGCGAGGCGGCGGGGGTCGTCGCGGTGACGCCCGGGACCGGCCGGGTCGAGGGCGGCGCCGACGACGCGCCGACGACGGCCGGCGGTTCGGGATCCGGCGCACAGCCCGCCGCGACCGTGGCGACGGTCAGAAGCCCGATGGTGGCCGCGGCGGCCCGCTGGATTCGCACCGGACGATGCTAGGCGGCCGGGCGCCACCGTTCCATGTCCGAACGGGCCGTCTCGGGGGCGGCCGTTACCCGACCGCCGGGACCGTCTCGCCGGCCGCCACCGTACGGTCGCGGCCCTCCGCCTTTGCCCGGTACAGCGCGGTGTCGGCGCGGGCGACAAGCTGTGCCGCGGTCTCGGTGCCGGTCCAGTGCGCCACGCCCGCCGAGAACGTCTGCCCGCCCGGCATCGCCTCGCGCATCCGGGCGACCACCTCGGCGGCGTGCGCGGCCGTGGAGTCGGTCAGGATCAGCCCGAACTCCGGCCCGGAGTGCCGGTACAGCGTGTCGCTGCGGCGCAGCGCGTCGAGCCAGCCCGCCGCCGCCGACTTGAGCAGCTGGTCGCCCGCCTGGGCGCCGTGCGTGTCGGCGAACCGCGGGAAGTGGTCGATCTCCAGCACCGCCACGGACAGCGGACGGCCGGTACGCCCGGCCTGCTCCACCGCCACCGGCAGGGCCGCCTCCCACGAACGCCAGTCCCCGACGCCGGTCAGCTCGTCGCTGGTGGCCAGCCGCGAGAGCGTACGGGCCTGCTCCTCCACCCGCCGGACCAGGCCGGCCATCCGCAGCACCACGAGCAGGAACACCCCGATGCAGGCCACCCCGATCGCGACCGCGTCGAGCCCGTCGACGCCCGCTGGCGCCTCGGCCAGCAGCACCACGGGCGGCAGCAGCGCCGCCGCGGCCAGCAGCACCAGGCGGCGCACCGTCAACGCGGCGAGCGCCTCCTCCCGGTTGGCGGGAACCGTGGGCGCGTTCTCGTCCCCGGCCGGGGCACCCTCGCCCGCCGAGCCGTCACCGGCCGCCGCCGCCGAGGTGCCGCCCCTGGCCGTCGCGCCCGTCGCCGGGTGCAGCGCCGCCGCACCGACGAGTGCGAAGCCCAGGCAGACCAGGGCGCCGCCCCGGCCGTCCGGCACGGCGGGACCGTTCATCAGCGCGTCGGCCGTGAACCAGGAGTCGCCCGCGAACCCGCAGAGCACCCCGGCGGCCAGCAGGTAGCGCATCGGACCGCGGTCGTCCCCGGCGGTCACCAACCGGCCCAGCAGCACCAGCGCGGCGAGGTCGGCCAGCGGCGCGGCCACGCCCAGCGCGAACCACAGCGGGGAGGCGTAGTCGCGGGCCAGCGCGGGCACCACCGCCAGCGTCCAGGCCAGCAGTCCCAGGCTGCCCGCCACGATCGCGGCGTCGAGGCGGTTACCCGAGCGGGCGCCGGGAACCCGGGGGGCCAGCGCCGCCAGCCCGGCCACCAGCAGCAGGCAGGGGATGAGGTCGACGGCGTACCGGACGGATTCCGGGGCGGGCGCGGCGGCGACGACGACGTGCGCCGCGGAACTGGCCAGCACGGCCGCCCCGAGCAGTGGCCACGCCGCGCGTGGGCGCGGGCGGTGCCGCGCGTTCCCGAGCAGGACGGCGACGGCGGCCGCCGCGCCCGCCAGCCCGTACGTGGCCGCCGCGACGACGTCGTTGCCGATCGCCTGGACCGCGGCGACGGCGACGCCGCACGCCAGGAAGGTCCCGTACACCCGAGGATTCACGTCCGCGCGATCGGCAGCGCGGCGGACGACCTGAGCAAAGGCGCGCGGCTTCCGCCGCGGGGCCGGTGTCTCGGCACGGTGCGCGGGCGGCGCTCAGGTCACCGGTCGGCGCATCGAGTACGTGACCCCGTGCAGCCGGTGCGGTTCGTTGAGTACGGTGACGGCGGCCCGGTCGTACACCTGCCAGCCGGCCGAACCGGCCCGGTTGAGGTGACGCAGGTCGTCGAAGCGTTCGTCGGTGCCCCAGCGGAGTACGCCCCCCGGGTGGTAGAAGGTCGCGGTCCAGTCCATGTACCGGTCGGTGCCGAACGTGCCCGCGGCCCGGTATTCGAGGCGCGCATACTCCCATTTGGTCACGGAGCCGATTATGCCCAGCCGGTTCGTGACCGCGCAGGACGGTCGAAAAGCCGCGACGGAGCAGATCCGCCGATATTGACGAAAGTCATTGCGCGGGTCGTCACATGACCGTGGTGGACTGCTGCCATGACTCGATCGTGGACGACGGTGTCCGGATTCCTCGCCGCCGTACTGATGCTGCCGGCCCCGACGCCCGTCTCGGCCGCCCCGGGCGGCCCCTCCTGCGCCTGGCCGCAGGAGGTGGGCGCGGACGCCGACAACATCGCGCTGCCGGACACGAACGCGCACTACTGGGTGACCCCGTTCCGGGTACGCGCGGACCGCGAGATCACCGTGACCGGCACCTTCCCCGACGCCCGGTACGCGTCGCTCACCGTCTACAACGGCCTGCGCGGCACCTTCACCCGCGACGGCGTGTTCTCCTCCCGCACCGATTATCAGATCGCGCCCGATCCCGGCAGCGTCAACCCGTGGCAGGAGTCGGCCCGGCCCGGCGGCTCCTACACCCTGTATCTGCGGCACCAGGTCGCCCCCGGCCAGACCAACACCATCCCGATCGCGCCCGCCCGCGCCCGCGACGGTGATGTCGGCTTCCTCGTCTACCGGACGTATCTGCCCGCCGACCGGCCGTCGGTTCCCGCGCGCCTGCCCACGCTGACCGTGATCGACGGCGGCGTGCCCCGGACGCTGAAGCCGTGCCCGGCCACGGTGGCCCCCGCGGGAGCGCGGACCCCGATCATTCCCCCGCCGCGCACCGCGCCGGATCTCGCCTTCGCCCGCGGCCGAGGCGCCGACGAACTGTTCCCCAACCCCGACAGCGGCTACCTGAGCGCCTGGATCCACCCGCCCCGGGGCGACCGGGTGGTGGTGATCCGGGGCCGGGCGGCATCCAGCCCGGACACCCCCCATCCCAGCCCGTGGCCCGCACCGGGCGACGACATGCGGTACTGGTCGCTCTGCACCAACCTGCGGCGGCCGTACTACCCGGTGGTGGTCAACGAACTGCCCGACGGCTCGGTGGACCCGGGCTGCCGCCACGACGATGCCGCGGCCCTGGACGCCCGCGGCTACTACACCTTCGTACTCGGCACCGAGGCGCAGCGCCCGGCGGTGCAGGCGCTGCCCGGGGCCACGTTCGTGCCGTTCTCGCTGGAGCACCCCCGGGCCCGGCATCTGGTGGTGCTGCGCAACATGCTGCCGGTGGACAGCTTCCGGTACTCGGTGCTGGACGCGCCCGCGAACGGCCGGGCGCGCCCGGCGGCGGCCGCGATGGGCGACTACTACCCGCGCGGGGCGGTGTGCGCGTTCGCCGTACTGGCGGCGGAGGGTCCCGCCGGGTGCGGGTTGCCGGACTGAGGCGGCGGTTGCAACCGTTCGGCAACCGGAGGGCGCACCGGTCTGCACCCGGCCGTTCGAAAACTGAACGGGTCCCT
Source organism: Krasilnikovia cinnamomea (assembly GCF_004217545.1). Taxonomy (NCBI): domain Bacteria; kingdom Bacillati; phylum Actinomycetota; class Actinomycetes; order Micromonosporales; family Micromonosporaceae; genus Krasilnikovia; species Krasilnikovia cinnamomea. The sequence continues at coordinate 1,435,937 of NZ_SHKY01000001.1, read as the reverse complement.
CGAGCAAGGAGATCATTTATGCGCATGCGCCGTACACTCGTGGCCGCCGTGGCCGTGGCCGTCGCTATCGTCGGATCGGCCACAGGTGCCGCCGCCGCTGAGGTGCAGCCGCAGACGAAGCGCACCTCCGTCTCAGTGCACGCGTTGCACAAGGACCCCAAGCCGGCCAAGCCGAAGAAGTTCGAGGGGCGCGGCAAGATCAGCGCGATCGACGTCGAGGCGGGGACGCTCACGGTCGTGGTCAAGGGCGGCACCAAGAACATCAGGCACCGTACGGTCACGGTCAGCGTCTCGCCGACCGCGCGGATCAAGCGGAACGGCAAGAAGGTGTCGTTGGCGTCGCTGGCCGTGGGTGACCGCATCAAGCTGCGGGGTGCCAAGAAGGATGACACGTACACCGTGAGCCGGATCCAGGCGCAGGGGCCGCGCAAGCCCAAGCCGGCGCCGTCCCCCACCGAGAACGACTGACCTCCGCGGTCCTAGTCACGCCGCAAGCCCGGCCCCGTCGCATCGGGGCCGGGCTTCGTCGTGTCCGCGCCCGGCCGGAACCCGCGAAGAAATTCCACGGACGGCGCCGAACCATCGACATCATCCGTTCGGATGATGCCTGCGGTTAGCGGGTTCTCTCCTATCTTTTCTTTAAGTCCGGCATAAGAGTTCCTCAATTCCATGGCGCCGATTGCCTTCCGTCGGCGCGCCTCTTAGCGTCTGGTTGCCGGCCCCAGCGGCGACCCGAACAGGGCCTCCGGAGCCGGTGACGAGAGCGCGGAAACGACTACGGAATGTCGTCCATGGACCGGTCGCCGCTTCCGCCCGCTCCTCGTCGCCCCCCCCCACCTGACAGCCACCGGCCGGCGACTATTCGTACTCGTCGCCACAACGGCGTGCAGCGACAGAAGAGGTTCACCCATGCGAAGGCGTTACAGGCGCGAATCGTCGTGGTCGAAGTGGTTCACCGGACGGCGTCGTCTCGTCGCCGCGGCGGCCACGCTCGTGGCCTTCGGCGGCATCGTCACCGTCACCCAGGTCTCCGACGCGAGCACCAAGCGCTCGACCCAGCGTGCCCTGTCCGCCTGCGACAACATCCAGGCGCCGAGGTCCACGAAGCTGTCCACGGAGACCAGGCAGGGTACCTGGACCACGAACAAGGGGCAGGTGACCCAGCATGCCGACGACGGCGCCGGTGACGTGCCGTCCGCCGCGGAGATGCGGGACCGCTGCCGCGACTGGGTGATGCGCAACGTCGCGAACAACGACGGCGACGACCAGCAGCAGAGCGGCCAGCAGGGTCAGAACGGTCAGCAGGGCGGCCAGCAGCAGGGCGGCCAGCAGCAGGGCGGCCAGCAGCAGGGCGGCCAGAACGGTGGCCAGCAGCAGGGCGGCCAGAACGGTGGCCAGCAGCAGGGCGGCAACAACAATGGTGGGAACAACAACAATGGTCAGAATCCGCCTCCGGGTGCGGGTCTGGGCGTGTTGACGAACTCCTGCGAGAACACCCAGCTTCAGCCGCATGACGGTTTCCAGAAGGGTGACCGGTGTGTGTCGACGGAGTTCGGTGAGGTGGGTGCGGCGGCGAACAACCCGTCGTTGTTGATCGTGGAGGCGCCTCGACAGGTGGCGGCGGGTCAGGCGTTCAGCTTGAAGGTGTCGACGCGGAACCTGATCCGGGACCGGTTCCTGGCGGCGGGTCAGGGTGGGTACTACGTGGAGAGTTCGGTGCTGCAGGGTGGCATCGTGCGGGGTCACTTCCACACGGCCTGCCGGATGCTGCAGACCACCGATGCCGCTCCGGCCCCGGAGCCGGTGCCGGCGTTCTTCGTGGCGACCGAGGACAAGCAGGGTGGTCGTGGTGCCGACACGGTGACGATCAACGTGCCGGGGTTGCCGCAGGAGGGTATCGCGCAGTGTGCGTCGTGGGCTGGTGACGGTTCGCACCGGATCCCGATGATGGAGCGCGCCAACCAGACCCCCGCTCTCGACGCGGTCCGCATCCAGGTCGCCGGGAACAACAACGGCGGCCAGCAGGGCGGGAACAACAACGGCGGCCAGCAGGGTGGGAACAACAACGGCGGCCAGCAGGGTGGGAACGACAACGGCGGCCAGCAGGGTGGGAACGACAACGGTGGCCAGCAGGGCGGGAACAACAACGGCGGCCAGCAGGGCGGCAACGACAACGGCGGCCAGCAGGGTGGCAACGACAACGGCGGCCAGCAGGGCAACAACAACGGCGGCCAGCAGGGCGGCAACGACAACGGCGGCCAGCAGGGCGGCAACGACAACGGCGGCCAGCAGGGCGGCAACAACAACGGCGGCCAGCAGCAGGGCACCAACGGTGGCGTGAGCACCAAGGGCGTCATCGTCCGGACCAACCCGCCGACCACCGCCCCGACCCGCAAGCCCACCGTGACCAGCGACACCAAGTCCGATGACGCCGCGCAGGCCGACTCCGACAGCGCTGGGGATCAGGGCGGCAAGGAGAAGGCGGTCCCGGAGCCGACCGTGACGAAGAAGCGGACCGCGACCACGGACTCGGACACGGCGGAGGAGGTCGAGGCGCGCAGCGACAAGACCACACCCGCCGCCGACGTCGAGCTCGACCCGGCACTGGACCCGGAGGCCGCGCCCGACGCCCAGCCCGTCGCGCAGGCCGATCAGCAGGTGGCCGCGCCCACCGCCGGCAACAAGCTGGCGCTCACCGGCGCGAACACGATGGCGCTCGTGGGCGTCGGGGTGGTGCTGCTGCTGGCCGGCTTCGCCATCGCTGGATCGGTACGCCGCCGCCGGGCCGCGGAGTCCGGCTGGCGGTAGGAGCACGGAAGTAGTGAACAGCCGACCCGGGACGCCGGGTCGGCTGTTCTGTTTTTCCCTATTCGAGCGTTAAGTCCGTTATGTGATCAATTGTATTCATATTCCGAATGTCGGGCGAGTGGCCGCGGAGCGGACACGTTCCAGAGGCTGTGCGGGAAACTGTGACCAGCGGGGCCCAAGAGCCCTAGGCTGGTGAGCGTCCACTTCGGCGGGTCCAGCGCGGGATCTTTGGAGGGAACATGCGCATCAGCGACGTACTTCGGGCCAAGGGCGACAAGGTTGTCACCGTCCCCCCGGAAACACATGTGGCACGGCTGCTGGCGGTACTCGCCGAGAACAGGATCGGCGCCGTCGTCGTGTCCCGTGAAGGTTCCACGGTCGAGGGCATCGTCAGCGAGCGCGACATCGTCCGGGCCCTGGCCGCTCGAGGCTCCGCAGTGCTCGCCGAGCCGGTGACGGCCATTCTGACCGCCGACGTGCACACGATCGCGCCGGACGCCCAGCTCGACGAGGTCGAGCGCATGATGACGGAGCGCCGCTTCCGGCACGTGCCGGTCGTGGTGGACGGCTCGCTGCGCGGCATCGTCAGCATCGGCGACGTGGTGAAGAAGCGGATCGACGAGCTGGAGACCGAGCGTTCCGAACTGACCGGCTACATCACCGGCGAGCGGCGCTGACCGTACGGCTCAGGTGGCGGGCTGGGCCGACAGCTCCATGCCCGCCGCCCGCAGCCGCCGCACCAGCGCGTCGCCGATGCCGGTGGCCGGGGTAAGCACGCCGCCCGGCGTCGCGGGCAGGTCGTGGCGGTCCAGCGCCAACGCGAGCGCCGACTCCCCGATCATGAGGGCGGTCGCCGCGTACCCGGGGTCGCCCTTGGCCTTGACCCGGGCGGTGTAGCGGGCGCCGCTGGTCGTCGTGGTGAACAGATCGACCGTGAAATGCCCCGTACGTCGGGTCTGCTCGTCCGGTCCTTCGCCGGGCTTGGGCAGCACCCGGTCCAGGACGAAGCGGGTGGGGGGCACGGACAGCCCGACCACGAGTGCGGCCAGCCCCACCTTCGTGCCCGCCGCCAGCACCGGCGTCAGCCGTGAGGTGCCGACGCTCATCACCTCCCGGTAGCGCAGCCGGCGGCCGTATTCCCAGTCGCGCAGGGCGTTGCTGCGCCGCACCACCCGCGTGTTGTAGGGCGCCATGACGAACGGGGCCAGGCTGCCCCGCAGGCCCGGCGCCACCTCGGGGCCGCGCAGACTGACCAGGTCGTGCTGGCGCCCCAGGTCGGGTTCGCGGGCCCGGTCGGGGCTCAGCGAGTACGGGCTGGCGGCCAGCCGGCGCAGCTTGCGGTCCCGGCGCACCTGGTCCAGCTGGTGGCGCAGGGAGTCGATGGTGCCGCCGCTGACCCCGCCGCGCAGGCGGGTGACCACGAGGGTGGTGTCGGTCAGCTCCCCGGCGCCGTCGGCGCGTACCTGCTCGTGCAGCACGTGCACGCCGAGGTCGGACGGGATCGAGTCGAAGCCGCACGAGTGCACGATGCGGGCGCCCGTCGAGCTCGCCAGCTCGTGGTTCTCGTCGATGCTGTCCCGGACGAACAGCACCTCGCCGGTGAGGTCGACGTAGTCGGTGCCGGCGGCGGCGCAGGCGCGGGCGAGCTTGCGGCCGTACTTGGCATAGGGCCCTGCTGTGGTGAGCATCACATGGGTGGTCGCGGCGAGCCGCTCCAGGGCGGGGGTGTCGTCCGCGTCCGCGACCAGCAGCGGCCAGTCCACGCCCAGCCGGTCGCGGACCGCCGCGAGCCGCCGCTCCGAGCGGCCGGCCAGTCCGATCCTGGTACCGGCCGGGGCGTAGGCGGCCAGGTGTTCCGCAGTCAGCGCTCCGACGAAGCCGGTGGCGCCGTAGACGACGATGTCGAGTTCTCGAACGCGTGTCGGGGTGTCATCGCTCACGGTCGTCGATTCTCCCTCAAGTCTTAGGTCTGGGCGAAGCCCGGCCGATGAAGGAGGCAGTCAAGTCCAGGGTGCCGGGAGGATTAGCCGTGCGGTTCGGTCGATCGAGTGTAGGTATGCGGCTCGGCGGTGCATTCTCGGTACTCGTTGTGCTGATGATCGTCGCCGCCGGGGCGGGCTGGTGGGGCATGTCCCGCCAGCAGCATGCTCAGGAGCAGCTCACCAAGCTGGAGCTCGTCCGCCGGGACGTGACGTTCGCCCAGTACCAGATGGCGGACATCTCCGGGTGGCAGGGTCTGGTCGTCGCAGACGTCGCCGCGTACGGCGCGGAGTTCGCCCTCAGCGAGGACAGCTTCAACCGTACCGAGGAGCTGTACGCCAAGGAAGAGCTGTACAAGAGCTTCAAGGAAGCGCACCTCGAGGACATGACCCCGGAGGAGCGGGCGCTGTACGCCAAGCTCTCCACCGCCTGGGACGACTTCTTCGTCTGGGACGAGAAGGTCATGAAGTGGCTGAGTGACGACAGCGCCGCGGGCAAGAAGAAGGCGATGGACGCCATCAACGACGGCCCGGCGGCCGACTCGCTCGGCACCATCGACGAGGTGGTGACCGCGCTCAAGAAGTCCGTCGACAAGCGGCAGGAAGCGGCCCGCAAGGCAAGCCAGAAGTCCCAGCGCCTCGGCCAGTTCACCCTCGGCGGTGCGCTGCTCATCGCGCTCGCCCTGGCGGCAGTGCTGAGCGTCCTGGTCACCCGGTCGGTCGTCCGGCCGCTGTCGATCGTCGTCGGCGCGCTCGGCAAGCTCGCCAAGGGCGACCTCACCGCCAGGGTCAACATCAAGCGCAAGGACCAGCTGGGTCAGCTCGGGGACGCGCTGAACGAGACGGTCGAATCGCTGCGCGGTACGGTCGGCGCGCTTTCCGGCCACGCCGACTCCCTCGCCGTCGCCTCCGACGACCTGTCCCAGGTCTCCGAGCAGATCGCCTCGTCCGCCGACGAGACCAGCGCGCAGGCCCGCGAAGTGACGCGGGCGGCCGCACAGGTGTCGGCGAACGTCGACACCGTGGCGATCGGCAGCGATGAGATGGGCGCGTCGATCCGGGAGATCGCGCAGAACGCCGGCGAGGCCGCCGCGGTCGCCGCCGAGGCCGTCAGCGTCGCCCAGGCGACCAACGAGACCGTCGGCAAGCTCGGCACCTCCTCGGCGGAGGTCGGCAACGTGGTCAAGCTGATCACCGCGATCGCGGAGCAGACCAACCTGCTGGCGCTCAACGCCACCATCGAGGCGGCCCGCGCGGGTGAGGCCGGCAAGGGCTTCGCCGTCGTCGCCAGCGAGGTCAAGGACCTGGCCCAGGAGACCGCGAAGGCGACCGAGGACATCTCACAGCGGGTGGAGGCCATCCAGGCCGACACGTTGAGCGCGGTGAAGGCGATCGAGCAGATCGCCGGGATCATTGACCGGATCAGCGAGTACCAGACGCTGATCGCCGCCGCGGTCGAGGAGCAGACCGCGACCACGGGCGAGATGGGTCGCAACGTCACCGAGGCCGCCGAGAGCAGCCGGGAGATCGCCACCACGATCGCGTCCGTGGCGCAGGCCGCGGAGATCACGACGACGGGTGTCAGTCACTCCCAGCAGTCGGCGGCGAACCTCGCCCGCATGGGCGCGGAACTGCGGGCCATCGTCTCCCGCTTCCAGCTGACCTGATCTCGACACCGAGTGGGCTGATACGGCGGAGGCCGGACTTTCCGAGGTCCGGCCTCCGCTGTTGTCAGCCACAGCGTGACCCCATCAGGCTCATGGAGCGCGGCATAATGCTCGGCATGGACGTGTCGGACCTGCCCTCCCGGTACGACGGCGTGGATTCGCGCATCCCGCATGCCTGGGGAGAACTGCATGGACCTGACGCCGGACCAGTGCGGCTTCCGGACCGTCTGGCCTGGTCCGGGCCCGATACCTTCGACGTGTCGAATCCCCGGCAGCGGTTGACGCTCTACTCGATCCTGCTCGACTGCGGGCAGCGCACTGACGCCGCCGCCTTCATGCATCCGGATCTGCTCCGCGAGTCGTGGCCACAGATCCGTCGGCTGACCACCCGCGAGATCACCGAGCGGTGGGAGCGCCGGCTTCCCGGACTGCGGCCGGTGGCCTGAGTCGCGTGGAGGAGCTGCACCTCAGGCTGGCACGCATCGGCTTCGAAGCTGGCGAGGACCTGGGACTCGTGCTTGCGGGTGGGTATGCCATCAGCGCACATCAACTGACATCTCGGCCGTCGCGGGACATCGACTTCGCGACCGCGGCGGCGATGCCGCTGCGCGCTCTACACGACCGGGCTCTGCACCGCGATTTCATCGATGTGTACGCCGCCTACGAGGCGGGGTACTCGTGGGAGCGCCTCGAGAGCCTCGGAAGTCGGTTCCTGGCGACGTTCCGACTCTACGATCTGGCTGAGCGGCTCAGCAGCATAGAGCTGCGCGACGAGGAGACGTTCCTGGCGTACGGGATGGGGCTGTCGGACATCGAGGTGCTTTCACGATGGGCGCTGCAGTGGGCCGACGACATCGGCCGGCGGCTCGAAGCCGGCCCGGAGCCGCCATCGGATTCCGAGCCGGACTGGGACGCCTACCTCGACGGCTGACTGCTGGCAGAATCGGCGCATGGGTGGTCTCGACCTGGTGCTGGTGCTGCGGTATCGCAAGGCGGTGACGTACGGCTTCCACGTGCTGTTGGGGGCGTTGGAGGAGCACAAGACCACCACCCGGTTCGACGTCCGCTTCGGAGACACGCCCGAGTCCACCGCGCAGCACATCGAGACCGCGCTGGCCGAGGGCGCCAGGGTGCTCGTCCTCTGGTCGTTCTACTCGCCCGACGCGGCGGGGCTCGCGCAGGAGCTGGCGGAGATCCGGAAGCTGGCGGACGGTCCGGGCGTGCGACATGTCGCCGGTGGGGTGCACGCGACCGCGGAGCCCGTGCAGACCCTGGACGCGGGCTGGGACGTGGCCGCGGTGGGCGAGGGCGAGACCATCCTGCTGCGCCTGGTCGACGCGGCTGGTGCGTACGCGCAAGTGCCGGGTCTGGTCTACCGCGACGAGACCGGGGCCGTCGTGCGGACCGGGCGCCCGCAGCGCCGCCCGCTCGACGACTTCCGCGGGTTCTCCCTGCGCTGGGACAGGTTCAACGCCCTGGAGATTACGCGCGGCTGCGTGTACGCGTGCCGTTTCTGCCAGACCCCGTTCATGTTCTCGGCGAAGTTCCGGCACCGGGGCATCGCGAACGTGCGCTGGCACGTGGACCGGATGCGCGAGCGGGGCCTGCGCGACGTCCGGTTCATCACGCCGACCGCGCTGTCCTACGGCAGCCAGACCGAGGAGCCGAACCTGGCGGCGGTGGAGGAGCTGCTGGCGAGCTGCCGCGAGGGCATCGGCCCGGACGGCCGGGTGTTCTTCGGGTCGTTCCCCAGCGAGATCCGCCCCGAGCATGTGTCCCGTGCGGCGCTGCGGCTGGTCCGGCGGTACTGCGCCAACACCAACATCATCGTGGGCGCGCAGTCCGGCTCCGACGGTGTACTGGATGCCGCCAAGCGCGGGCACGGGGTGGAGGAGGTCAGGCGCGCGGTGCGTCTCGGCGTCGCCGAGGGCTTCGGGATCAATGTGGACATGATCTTCGGCATGCCGGGGGAGGACCGGCGGGATGTCGACGCCTCGCTGAGGCTGGCCCGCGAGCTGGCCGAGCTGGGGGCGCGCATCCACGCCCACACGTTCATGCCGCTGCCCGGCACGCCGTGGCGCGACGCGCCCCCCGGTGACGTCGACCCGGCGACGATTCGGGAGGTGGACCGGCTGTCCCAGCGCGGCGCGCTGTACGGGCACTGGCAGAAGCAGCGCGACCACGCGGCCCGGCTGGCGGCGGCCGCCCAGGCGTACCCGCGGCCCGGCCGCAGCCGGACGATCCTGCCCACCGTGCCGGTCACCGACGCGGGCGGGCGATAGTCATAGGTCGACGAGTTCGAGGGTCACGGTGGCGACGTCGCCGACGTCGAGCGCCTCGGCCTTGCGGACCGCACGCTTGATCGGCAGCACGAAACACCCCCGCGCGCTGTCCGGGAAGATCGAGGTCCGCCACGTGCTGCCGCCGACCGTCACCCGCACCCGTACGGACCCGAAGCCGCGACGGGGCCCGGCGCTCACCTCGCGGATCTCCTCGGACTCCTCGCCCGGCACGCTGACGAACGTCCAGCTGTCAGCGCGCCGGGCGTCCCAGATCCACAGCTCGGCATCGAACACGACGACCATGGGCCCACCCTAGAGCGCGGCGCTCACGGCTTGATCAGGCTGATCCGGGTGCCCCAGTTGGCCAGGGCGGTGCGGGTGCCGCCGCAGCTGCCGAACGGGTCGGCGGTGTACTGCGGCAGCGTGCACTGCTGGCCGATGTACTCGCTGGCGATCCAGATGCGGTGCCCGTCGACGGCGGTGGCGCCGTAGTCACCCCAGCGCGGCCGGGGCGGGTCGTCGAAGGCCCGGTAGCCGCTGAACCCGTCCTGCGGTCCCACCCCCGCCTTGGCCAGGTAGATCGCGCCGGCGCCGGAGCGTCCGTCGAAGGCCGCGTACGCCGCGGAGGGGTAGTACCCGGCGCCGGTCAGCGTGAACGCGATGACGCCGTGACCCTGGGCGGTCAACCCGATCGCGGGATAGATGAGGTGGTTGCCGGCGAGCCCGAGCTGGCCCTGCCGGAACAGGCTGGCGTGGACCGACGTGGCCGACGACCGGGGCCGCACGATGTACCAGCCGATGCCCGCCTTGATGGCCCCGCCGACGCGTACGGCGGTGTCGAGCGCACCGTACAGCCGTCCGCCGGTGTACGTGACCTGTTGCATCCGGGTGTCGTTGCTGTCCAGCCGGGACAGGGTTTCGGGCGCGGCCGGGTTGGGGGCGCCGAGCAGCACGGTGGCGCAGGTGGGCGTGTTGAGGCATTCGGCCAGCGGCGCGGGTCCGGCCTTCTGGTCGGCCAGCGGCGGCAGCGAGTACGCCCGCACGCCGACCCTGGTGTCGTGCAGCCGCACGGCGGGGCGGGGCGAGTCGAGTGAGCGGGTGTTGGTGAGGCTCCACGTGACGATGCTGTCCGAGACGTAGTCGTCGGTGCCGGTGGCCTCCTCGGCCGCGTTCGAGGACAGGAAGTACGCGGTGCCCTTCTGGCCGCGGTCGTAGTCGCCGGTGCTCGGCGACTGGGCGGGCCAGATGGTGAAGCCGTTGCGTCCGGCGTCGGCCGCGGTGGTGTCGAACTGGGTCACCAGGACGTCGGCGTCGCCGCGGGCGAGTGCCCGCTTGGAGAACGCGTACACCTGGGCGCTGTTGTATTCGTCGCCGAAGAACGCGTACTCGTTCGTGGTGAGGTAGAAGCCGTACGCGTCCACGCCGATGTGCGGGTAGTCGCCGATGCACGGGCAGTTCGGGTGCACGGGGGTGCCGTTGCGCCCGTCGTCGGTGGTGTCCACGGAGTACGTCTTCCACACTCCGGTGGGGTCGCCGGTGACCGCGATGTCGATCTGGTTCTGCCCGGTGAGCTCCCCGTCGGTCGTGCTGGCCAGGGTCAGCACGACCAGGAAGAAGCGGCGGGTGGTGGGGTCGTACAGGCAGCTCGGGTCGGTGACCACGGGGCCGAACACCCCGGTGCTCCGGTTGATCGCGGGCGGGTAACCGAAGAACGTGTTGAGGTCCACCACGCCGGTCTGGCCGCTGCCGTCCGCGCCGTACACCCGGAACGCGTCGTTGACCGCCTCGACGACGTGCCCGTTGCCGGCGCACAGCGCCTGGTCGGGCGGTTCGACGCTGAACTGGTTGCCGTTGTTGGCGGTCCGGTGCTGGCGGTGGTTGATGCCGTCGAAGCTGGTGACCAGCCGGGGAGTGCGGATCACCCCGGGTGGCGGTGGCGGGGCGAGCGCGGTCGCGGATCGCGCCAGCGCGGCCCGGGCCGCCGCCCCGGCCGGGGCGAGGGTGCGGTCGGAACCGGCTGCCGCCGCGTGCTTGCCGTCCGCCTCGTGCCGGTGCGCGATCTCGGTGGACAGCGGTCCGGGCGCGCCGCTTCCCGTGCCGGTCGGGTGGTATTCGGCGGTGCCGCTCTGGTGGATGTGCCGGACCTGGCCGCCGGGCGCGCTCGGCGCGGCCGAGGCGCCACTGCCCGGGACCAGCGATCCCAGGGTGATGAGGATGACCGCGGCGGCGGATCCGGCACGGGGCCTGCTGAGCATGGTTTCCTCCGTGGCGTGCAGCGTCCTGCTGGACAGGCGTCCCTTGCGGTCAGTCTGGCGCGCGGCTGCCGCAACGGAGGACGGCGCGCCGACAAATGGCGCAATCTGTACGGTACGGACGTCCGTACCCGGTGGCCGCACACGGCAGCGGGGCCGGCGCCCGCGCGCCGGCCCCGCCGTTGGGGGTGGTAGGGCTCAGATGGTCAACGACCAGCTGTTGATGTAGCCGGTGTCCGCGGAGTAGACGTCCTGGACCTTCAACCGCCACGTGCCGTTGGCGTCCTCGGTGGACAGGTTCTTCGTGTACGTGGTGTTCACGTTGTCCGCGCTGTCCGAGCTGCTGGTCGCCTTCAGGTTGTAGACCGTGCCGTCCGGGGCCACGAGGTCGACCCGCAGGTCACCCCGGTAGGTGTGGACGACGTCCACCGCGACCGTCGAGGTCGACGAGGCCTTGCGGCCGCAGCCGCTGATCGCGATGTCGCTGTACACCGCGGAGCCCGCGTCGGGGATGGTCACGTCGGCGGTGTTGGTGCCGGTGCAGCCCGTGGGCGGCGTCGACGGGGGAGTGGTCGGCGGGGTGGTGCCGCCGTCACAGGTCGGGTCCGCCGTCTGGGCGGGCACGTTGACCGCGTCCCAGGCGGTCTTGACCGTGTTGAACTCGGTGCAGCTGCCGGGGAAGAGGTTCTTCGCGGCGGTCAGCGTCCAGGTCCGGTACTTGAGGTACGACGAGCTGGACGTCTTCATCAGCATCGCGTTGTACATGATCTTGATGGCCTTCTCGATGCCCAGGCCCGTGATCGCGCCCGAGCCGCTGCACCGGGTGCTGGCCGGCTGGCCGTTGGTCGGGTTCGTGCCCTCGGCCAGCAGATAGAACCAGTGGTTGCCCGGCCCGGACGCGGCGTGCACCCCCTGGCCCGGCGTGCTGCTGGAGTAGCAGTTGTCATGACCGGCCAGCGACGGGTTGTACATGTACCGGATCGGGCCGCTGCCGACCAGGTTGACCTCCTCGCCGATCTGGTAGTCCGGCGCGTCGTTCGGGTTGTTGGCGAACCACTCGGTCGCCGTGCCGAGCGTGTCCGCCACGAACTCCTGGGTGCCGCCCCGCGAAATGCCGCCCGGCGTGTTGTCGTCGATGCCGTGGCCGTACTCGTGACCGATCACGTCCGCCGATGAGATCCACTGGTTGGCGGTGTTCTTGCCGATCTGGATCTGGGTGCCGTCGTAGTACGCGTTCTGGTCGTTCAGGCCGACCCGGATCGGCCACGCGCCACCGTTGCCGTTCTGGCCGTTGCGGCCCAGCCACTGCGACAACATCGCGGTCTGCTTCTGCGCGCTGTAGAACGCGTCGACGCAGCCGGTCTCCCTGCTGGTGCCGTTGCCGTTGCCCCAGTCGTTGTCGGGGCCGCTGAACGTCGTGTTGTTCGCGGCGTCCTGGCACGTCAGGCTCGTCTGGTTCGGGTCACGCAGGCTGTACGTGCTGCCCGACTGGGTGGTGTTCAGGCTGACCGAGCCGTTGATCCAGCCGGTGCCCGTGCCGATGGCGTCCATGACGTGTTCCCGCGTGCGCACCACCTTGCCGGTGGCGGCGTCGACGTCCACGGTGAGCCGGCTCGGGCCTTCGGCGCTCGTCCCGCGCACGGTGCTCTCCCACGCCAGGGTGGGTGCGCCCTCGGTGGTCACCACGACCAGCGTGGTGCCCTCGACATTGCTGACCGTCTTGAGCTGCTTCTTGGCGATCGCCAGCGCGGCGGCCTCGGTCAGCTTCGGGGTGGTGGACAGCTCACCGATCGGCCGGGACTGGGCGACGGAGGTGTACTTCGTCCGCCCGGCGTTGTCCGTGACCACGACGAAGTCACCGCCGATCACCGGCAGTCCCTTGTAGGTCCGGTCGTACGGGACGTACTGCAGCCCACCCGAGGAGATGACCGGCCGCTGCACGAACGCGTCGTCCGCGGTCGCGTGCAGCAGTTGCGGGCGTCCGGCGACCAGCGCCGACGCGGCCTTCGCGGCTGCCGGGGCACCCGACGGGCCACTGGGTTGGGCGTTCGCCTGACCGGCTATCGCCACCATGCTGGCGGCGGCTGCGGTGCCGGCCGCCAGGGCGACGACGAGAGGGGTTCGAGTTTTCACGCGGGTGCTCCTTTCCCGCCCGGGGGTTGGCGGGCGGGCTCGACGTCCGGTGACCTGTGCGGCTCACCTGGATGACTTGAGGTGAGACGCTAGGCATCGATGGGGTTCACCGAATCGGGGAAAACCCTTGCGTACGTCGGGGAAGCGCGTTCACAGTTGTTAAGCGGCCCTGCTCACCCCGCGAGTGAGTGGGTAATGTCGTTCGCGTGGTCCGTCACGGACGCCGCGGTCACCGTCGCGTGCACGGGCAGGATCTCCAGGCAGCGGCGCAGCGCCGGAGCCAGCAACGGATTGGGCACGCGCAGGGAGACCGTGCAGTGCGGCACCCACCGGCCGGGCCGGTAGTGGTCCCACACCTCGATGCCCGCCGCTGACAGCCGCTCGTGCACCTCCCGGTGCATGCTCAGCAGCTCAGCGCTGGGGGTGACCCCCAGCCACAGCACCCGGCCCACGAACTGCCCGACGAAATCCAGATCCACCGTCAGCCCGACGCCCAGGCCGAGACCCGCGAGCGCGGCCGCCACCGGCTCGGGCTCCAGCCGCGCCGCCGCGGCCAGCGACACGTGCGGGCGGTGCTTCTCGGAGTGCAGCGACGCCAGGGTCGGGATACCCTCGGCCTCCAGCGCGTGCCACAGCGTACGGAGCCGCCGCGTCGCGTGGACGTCCAGATAAAGTTCCAGAGCCGCGACCACCAACCCACCGTAATGGCAGGGTGCCGCCGGGTGGGGTGCGGGCGGTAGGTATAACCGGCGCATGCACAGTGACGAACTCGTCCGTCTCCTGAGCGGGGTGCCGGGCACGCAGGTGTCGGCCGAGTCCGGATTGGTCACGGCGTACGTGCCGGCCATCGGGGACACCGCGCGGCTGGATCCCGGCGACGTGCTCGGCGCCGAGGAGATCACCGCGCCGACCGGAGCCCCCGCGGTCGAGGTGGGCGTGCGGCGCGGCCACGAGCAGCTACCACTGATCGTCACCGTGGACGACGTGGCGTTCATGCCCGCCTACGCGGCGGACCTGCTGGTGAAGGACGCGCCGGTCCGGGTGCCCGCCGTGCCGCACCTGGTGGCGTACTCCGAGATGCACCGGGACGTGCGCGCCCTCGGCCGGGCCGTCGACGACCCGGAGCTGGAACTCGACCAGGACATGCTGGCGGCCACCGTGCTGGTGCACCGGTGCTTCCTCGCCGGGGCGGTGCGGGTCGGGCTCTGGCCGGTCCGGGTCGCGGCCTGGTGGGAGTACACCTTCGCCCGGGTCGGAGCCGGTCTGCCGCTGGCCGCCTTCCGGCCCGACCCGACGTGGGACAGGCTGATGGCGGACGTGACCGAGGCCCGCCGCCACAGCACCCCGAGCGGCTGATCTCACCGGATCGTTGTTTCCGTCGGGCCCCGGGTCGTCCGATTTCGATTGTGGGATCTACAGGTCGAACTCGCCGTTCTTGACACCTTCGGTAAAGGCGATGAATTCATCCCGCGTAAATCGCAGAGCCGGACCATTCGGATCTTTGCTGTCCCGCACGTAGATCAGGCTGTCCGATTCAAGGAAGTCGAAGCAGCACTCTACGCAGTTGCCGCCGTTGCCGCCGCTTCTGCTGGACTTGCGCCATTGAGCAGCGGACAGGTCAATGTCACGCATTCGTCATCTCTCCCAATCTCTGCGCGATCAACCGGCTGGACCCGGTCTGATCAAGTGAAACCCTATCCAGGTCGGCCCAAATCTTCTCGTAGGTCTCCGCCTCGTGCGGCTTGTCGAGATACAGGGCGCCTGTGGGCTGTTCTTTGTAGATGGTTGTTGGTTGTGTCGTTCTTGCTGTGAGCGCCCTTTGGAAGTCGAGGATGACGAACGGTCCGCCGTGGGCGAGCGTGGGTGGAGCATTCCGAGGGATGACTCGCAGAGACACCCCAGGTAGCTCGGCCAACGTCAACAGGGTGCGCATCTGGTCGGCCATGATGTCCGGCGTAAAGCTGCGGTCGAGCGCCGCCTCACTCATGATGACGCATACCTCGGTGGACCCGGCGGACAGGATGCTCTGGCGGCGCAGCCGGACGCCTACGAGTGATCTCACTGCCTCATCTGAGGTATTCGCTGGCAGGCCGCTACGCAGGATCGCTTCTGCGTAGTGACGGGACTGGAGTGGGCCGGGCACTACCTCGGCCTCGTACATGCGTAGCCGGTCGGCGCTGCCCTCCATCCCCAGGTACAGCTCGAACCATCCAGGGATGTCCGAGTAGCTGTGCCACCACCCCTTGGACTTGGTCTGCCTCGCCACTGCCTTCAACGTCTCGGTCAGCTCCGGACCTGCCTCGTACAGGTCGCACATGGCCTTGACGTCGTTCGGATGGGTGCTTACCTGCCCGGTCTCGCATCGCCACAGCCGCTGCTTTGACCACTCCAGCGCGTCGGCGGCGCCCTGGAGACTCAGCTTTGCGTCTTCTCGAAGTCGCTTGAGGGCGCCGCCCAATTGCCATCGGGGGACCGTGGAACCGCTGTCCGTCTCCGCCGTCACTGCGCAACCTCCCTTTGGTGCCCAGCGCAACCGCTACCACGTCGTGTCGCAACGGTACTCACCGGAACGTACCTAATCCAGACCGTGTCGCTGCGCAACCGTTGCGCGTGACCTCGTTGCCCACAACTATCACTGGCAACCGGGTTCAACACACACCGTCCGATCTCGACGGCTGTGCCCGCTTCTTGACACCCGGCGCCCGGGGACCGGCTGGACACGACCCCGGGTGTCGGGCCTCAAACGGTTGACGGAGGTATGCAGTGGCTCGCTTGGCTAACGTGGATCGGCCGACGGCTCCCTCTTTGACTCACTTGATGAGAGCAACGGCGCCACCTGAGCGCCTCCCGAAGCGCGCCCGCGGCAGATCACTGCATCCGCAGCTTCGCGCGGTCGGCCGATCCGCCGTCGTGTACCCACCTGAGCCAGCGTCGCTGGAACACCTGCTCACGGCGTTGCGGGCGTGGGAGCCCGGGCGTGTCAACGCGGCGGTGCGATCGTGACCATCCGCACCCGCCGGTCTTGGCGCTCCCTGTCGTCGGATCGGGTGACGTACGGGTGCGAGTGGGCCGGACCCCCAGGCGGCGCCGAGGCGGAGACTTTCGTAGTTCACCTCACCGTGACCACGTACGGATGGGACGCGGCGGCCGACCTCGCCCGCGAGCTCTGCGACAGAGTCGAGGACGAGGTCAGAGAATTGGACGCGGGTCTGACCACGGTGTCTTACGAGGGTGATCCGCTGCGTCAGCGGCGGGTGTACTGCGACAAGCGGTTGGCCGGTGAGGCTGGCATGAGGTGCGCGATGGAGGACGACCACGCCGGACAGTGCGGTGAACCGTGGTGACCGGCCAACCGCGACCCGGTGTGACGCTGCGCCTGACGGACGAGGACTACAAGTACGGTGTCGGGCCGATCGTGTGCCAGGTCGAATCAGTTATCGAGCCGTACGACTACGGCGACGGTCTGACGTGGTGGCTCGTGGTGGGAAAGTGCGCGAAGGGCACGCCTGAGCATCACGGCGGTTGGCAAGGCCGGGAACTCTACATACGCGGACCGGCGTTCACGCAAGCGGTTTGATCATCGCACCTGTGAGGCATTGCGATCGCAGACGCACCGGAAGGTGTGACGAAACGAGTCCGCATCCCAGCGATGGGCCGACGCTGGCTCCCCGGGCCGTGAACGACTCGGCTTGACCGTAACCCGCGAGGGCCACCAGCGCTTCTGGCTCGACACCCCCGAACGCGACCTGTGGACGGGCACGGCGTCCCCACTTTGACGCGGTGTCGGGGACACCGGGCGAACCCTGCCCCGCGTACGGGTCAGGTGGTGAGGGTGGCCGCGCACACCGTGGGGTCGCCGAAGATCACCATGCTCTGCCGGTCGTACGCGGTCAGCAGCGCCACCGACGCGGCCCGCCGCTGCGGGGAGTCGGCGCGGCTGTTGCGATTGGTCTGCGCCGCCTCACCGAACAGCTGCGCCGCGTGCGTGAACTGCTGCCGGAACGCCAGCCCGATCGGCTCCGGGCGGCGCTGGAAGCAGCCCGTCCACAAGGCGCGGAGGGTGGCCGCGCTGATCAGCTGCCCGGTCTCCGGGCGTTCCAGGGTCCAGTCGAAGGTGGGCTCCACGTGGCCGATGAACGCCCGGGCGGGGCGCGGCGCGGACAGCAGCGCCGTCGGTAGCGGCGCCACCCGGTGCCCGAGCGCGGCGACGCCCTCCAGCACGGACGCCACCTGCGACCCGGGCGGCACCAGCGCCGTGAACCGGCTGGTGGCGTCGCTGCCCGCCGAGCAGCAGGCGTGCGCGTACCAGATGGCGCCGTCCGGCTGCCACGCCGCCAGCAGCGCGGCCGGATCGAGCAGGTTTCGTTCGGCGTCCACGGGCAGGCCCAGGTCTCGAACCATCGCGTCCCGATCGGACAGTGGGCCGGTGCGGCCGTGGCTGGTGGTGACCACCACGGACGGCCGGTTCGCGGCGAGCGCGTCCACCAGCGCTCCGGCCGTGGCCTGCGGGCCGCGCAGGTACCGGGCGCCCGCCCGGGTGTCCGGGTCGGCGGCGAACTTCGCCGCGAGCTGTTCGGCGACCGCCACCCGCATCAGTTCGGTGATGTCGTCGGAGTCGGTGGCCCACACGACCGGTTTGCCCGCGCACACCGTGGATTCCGCCCACTCGGTGAGCAGGCAGTCGACGTACCGGTCCAGCGCCGGGGCGGGTAGGTCCAGGCGGCCGACCGCGCAGGACAGATTCAGCCGGCACTGCAACTCCCACGGCAGTTCGGCGGGGCCGCCGGACAGCAGCAGGTATGCCGGGAGCTGCCCGCGTCCGGTGCCGGTCGGCCCGCCCGTGATCGCGACCCGCTGGTGGTCACCGGCGGGGTAGACCCGGCGCAGCAGGCCCAGGCCGTCCTCGGCGGCGTACCGGAAGACCACCGGGCCGTCCGGTCCGGCCCGGGCCCGCGCGAGGCGCTGGATCGCCGCCGGGGCGTCCACGAGGGCCGCCTGGTCGGCGACCGGGGCGTCGGTCCACGGCAGGACCACGCCCCAGCCCACGTCCGCCCGGCTCCACTCGCGGGGGTCCGGCGGCTCGTCCGCGGCGAGGACCAGACCCGCCTCGCGGGCGCGTTCGTCGACGCCCTGGCCGAGGATCCAGGCCCGGGCGGCGGGCCCGAACTCGGCGTCGGCGGGCCCGTCCGCCCACGCGTTGATGGCCAGCCTCCGCGGCCACTCGTCGCTCACGTCGCACCCGCCGGTCCGTCGACCGGCCGTGCGGCGCTCACGGCGCTCACTGCGGGCCGCCCGGTGCGTCGGCGGGCCCGTCGGCGTCCGGCGGTGCGGCACCGGCGAGGCGGCGCAGCTCGGCGACGGCGTCCGGCGGGGTGTCGGCGGGCAGCCGGTTGAGCAGCGCCGCCACGATGGCCATCGTGACGCCGTCCGAGGTGAGCCCCGGCGGCCCGGACGCCGGCGGCGGCGCGGGCTGTCCCGGTTCCGGCTCGGCGTCCCAGTCCTGCGCCGCCAGCCGTACCTGGAACGGGTCGAGCCGGGTGTAGAGCACCGGCAGCGTCCACTCCCCGAAGGTGGTGGCGTCGTCGCTGTGGCTCTCCACCAGCGCCGCCCGTGGCGCGTTGAGGATGTGCGGCCAGTCGAAGTCGACGTCCACCACGCCGTCCGCGGGCCGGGCCAGTCGGGTGCCCAGCTCCGTCAGCAACTCCCGGTAGAACACCCGGGAGAACTCGTACGCGGCCAGCGCCTGCACCGTCTCCCGCATGCCCAGCGCCGCCGGCACCCCGGCCGCCGCCAGCGAGTGCGCCAGCGAGTGCACCTCCTGCGCGGCCATCCCACCCTGGCAGCAGTTCAGCACCACCAGCCATACCCCCAGCGGCGCCAGCAGGGTACGCATCTGCTCCATGTGCAGCCGTACGCTCGGCGTGGCCGGGCCGACCGCCTGGCGTTCGACGTCCTGCCCGGTGGCCAGCAGCAGCCGGGGCTGGCCCTGATCCGCCGCGCCGTGGCAGAAGAAGTGCAGCACGTGCGGGCGGCTGTCGGTGATCGCCCGCAGCACGTCGGTGCCCCGGTCGGGCACGGCGACGGCGTGCAGGTCCCGGTCCCGGGCGGCCACGTCGCTGATCTTGTCGAGCAGGTCCCCCTCGCCGACCAGGACGGTCACGCTGACCCGGATGCCGGTCGCCCGGGCGGCCTGCACGGCCGCGTACAGGCCGGACCATTCCTGCTCGGCGGGCACACCCAGGGCGGAGAGGACCGCGGTGACCCGCAGCCGGCCGGTGAACGTCGGCACCGCACCGGCCAGGTCGATGCCCTGTTCGGCGATCCGGCCGATCGGCGCCCGCTCCAGCGCGAGGAAGCGGTCGCCCTCGTCGCAGAGCATCTCCCAGTTGTACAGCTCGGCCCGCTGGTCCAGCAGGTTGAACATGATGGACTGCGACTGCCCGGCCGGGCCGTCGGCGGCGTTGCTCAACGCGCGCTGGACGTCCGGGTGCTGGGACAGCTCCTGCCACAGTCGGCGGCCGTACTCGCGGACCCAGCCGTTCGGCGGCGGCGGGGGTTTGCCGGTGGGCAGCTGCGCGACCGAGCAGACCAGCTTGCGTGGCTTCCGATCGGTCGGCGGGATGGGTCCCCGCTCCAGCCGGAAACACAGGGCGTCGTCGCGGTCCGGCCCCACCTGGATGATCACCCGGCTCATCGCGGCACCTCCGGATCACCCGGTGCGTCGCTGATGTCCATCGCCGGTGGCGGCGGGCTCTGCGGTTCCACCGCAGGCGCGTCGGCGTACCGGTCGACCACGCCCTGGATCAGCTCCAGTGCCTTCGCCACCCCGTCGGTCAGCTGCTCCGGGACCGGCTGGGCGTCGTTCCACTGGTGCAGGCGCCACTCGTACTGTTCGACGAAACGCTGCGACGCCGACACCCAGGTCGGCGTGGCCGGGGCGTCCGTGACCAGGCCGCGCACCTTGTCGGAGGGGGCCGCCCCCGGTGCCGTGGCCACCACGCCGGGCAGCTCGTCGCGGCCCGGCTCGGTGGCCACCTGGAACGGCTGGCAGTACACGAACACCGCGCCGTCGGTCGGCGGCAGCGCCGGGTCCGGGCTGGTCATCAGGCGGTACCCGTCGGCCAGCGCCCGCAGCCCCGGATCCAGGCGCGCCTCGTGGTGCAGCAGGGCCGTGGGCCGCAGCCCCGCGACCGTCGTGGCGACCAGTCGCAGGCCCATCTCCGACGGGTTGCCCGGCGGCGAGGTGAACCCGCAACCCCACGCCCCCACCTGCAACAGGAACCGGGTCAGCGCCGCCGTGGACACCACCGACAGGCCGGTGTCGTCGGGATCGGCCGGGCTGTCCGACAGCGCCAGCGCGCCCTGGTCCAGCCGCAGCACCGCCCCGGCGAGGAAGTGCACCACGTCGACGCCGTGGCCGCACAGCGCGTCGCGCATCCAGGTCAGCCAGTCGTTGCGGTGCTGACCCACCGCCGAGTCGGTGGAACCGGGATACACCGGCGCGCGGTCGGCGCCCGCGTACGTCCCGGAGGTGTCGTCGCCGAGCGCGGCCGGGTCGTGCAGCAGCACCCGGTCGGTCCGGTCCACCGGGGACTTGATGTGGCGCAGCCGCTCGTACAGCTGGGCGGTGGGGAAGATGTGCAGGGTGGTCGGCAGCGGAATCGCCCCGACGATCGCGGCGGCCAGCCGGCCCACCAGGTCCGCCTGCTCGCCCAGGTCGCCCGGGCCGTCGTCGGCGCACAACGCGACCGTCACGGCCCGCCGGGACCGGACCGGCTCGACCACGAAGTCCGGCAGCCGCAGCACCGGCACCGGCAGCACCGGGACCAGCAACTGCTCCCACGGCACCAGCCCGAGATGCCCGTACGGGCGGACCAGGTGCAGCCACAACGGCCGTTCCGGTACGGCCGCGCCCCGTACGGCCTGCGCCAGCTCGGCTGCCATCGCGTCGGGCAGCCGGAACTCGTACCCGGTGCCGTGGCTGGTCGCGCAGTCCAGTACGGGCGGCAGCCCCAGCTCCGTGGCCGGCAGCTGCCAGCTCGCCACCGGCTCGCTCTGGTGTTCGCGGGTCAGTTCCAGCTCGCAGCGCACCGACGGCGGGTCGGCGTCCGCCAGCAACCTGACCTTGAGCGCGTTCAGGTCGTAGCGCCGTTTGAGCATCTCGGCCATCGCTCACCTCACCGGGTCATGAGGTCGTACAACATCCACCAGGTACTCGGGTTGCTGACCTCGCCGTGCGACGGGATGGTCCGGGTGCCGTCCACGCCGACCACCTGCAGGCCCGGCGCGTCGAGGGCGTACCGGGTGGTGGGGTCGAGGATCGGGGTGAGCGTGGCCTGCGCGCCGAGCGGGCGCGGGCCGTAGCCGCCGAGCGCCGCGTAGCGGCTCGGCGGTTCGTCCGCGGCGATGTCCGCCTCGCCGAGGTCCCCGGCGCGGCGCAGCGCGAGGTGGAAGAACTTGTGCAGGGGCTCGTCGTGGCCACTGAAGGTGGACAGGATCGGCTGGCCGACCCGGTCGAGTACGGGCCGGTATCCGCCGGGGCGGCCGTGGCCGTCGGCGTCGGCGGCGAAGCACAGGTGGGACACGGCGGGCTCCAGCAGCAGCGCGGAGTGCACCGTCGCGGGCAGCGCGGCCGGGGCCGCGATCGCGGACAGCAGCACCTTCGCCCCGAACGAGTGGCCGACGACGTGGACCCGGGCGCCGGTGCCGAGTAGCTGCACCAGCAGCGGGCCGACGCCGCGCGCACCGACCCGCCCGGCCCGGTCCTTCATCAGCCACACCGACGCGCCGCGCAGGATCTCGCGCGGCCGCAGGAAGTCCGCCCAGCCCGCCGCCTGGGGCGCACCGTCCACAGTGGTGGTGGGGGTGTCGAAGTCGGCGGGGTCGGCGGAGCGGCGCCGTCGGGGTGCCTGCCAGGAG
The DNA here is from genome assembly GCF_004217545.1 of Krasilnikovia cinnamomea. Taxonomy (NCBI): domain Bacteria; kingdom Bacillati; phylum Actinomycetota; class Actinomycetes; order Micromonosporales; family Micromonosporaceae; genus Krasilnikovia; species Krasilnikovia cinnamomea. Next base: position 1,413,897 of record NZ_SHKY01000001.1, on the reverse strand, counting down.
GCGGCGATCTCCGCCGGGGTGGGCGGCGCCTGCTCGGCGGTCTCCTCGCGGTCGGTGGCGTACAGCGGGGCGAGGATCCCGGCCAGTTCGAGGGCGTCGGCCTCGTCGAGGCCGCGCTGCTGCGCCAGCTCGAACAGCCGGGGGCGGTGGTCGGGATCCACCGCCGCGGCGAGTTCGGCCAGGTCGTCGCGCTCGTCCGCGACCGCAGCGTCGTCGGCGTCGCCGTCACCCGCGAAGTCGGGGGGCTGGTCCGCGTCGGCCACCAGCAGCTTGCTCGGCCAGAAGATCGCGACCAGCAGGGGCGCGAAGCCCGGCGCGGCGGGCAGCGCCCGCTCGGTGCGCAGCCGGACGTAGCCGTTGAAGAAGTCGTCGTAGCGGCCGGTGGCCTGACGCCAGTCGTTGTTCCACCCGTGGCAGAAGATCACGATGTCGGTGAACCCGCCGCCGCGCGCCCGGTTCACCAGATCGTCGCGGGTACGCGGCCCGGTGCAGGCGCCGTCGGAGTCGAACGGGACCACGTACCACGGCACGGCCGTACCCTCCGCGGTCCGGACCATTCGGTACGGCCCCACCGGCAACTGATCGGTCACGACGGCACCTCCCGGGTTCGCAGGCCAGGCCTGTGATGTGGGTCTCTCCATGGTGATCCCGGCGCCCGGCGACCGTAAAGGTCGGTCACTCATCTGACAGGACTGTGAACAGGGGGGGTCCCGCCCTCTCGCAACTGCCTGGTACCCGATTCGTCGATGGCCTCGCAACCCGCGCGACGGACCCTTCGGCCATGACCACATGGCGGGACCAGGTGATCGGCGAGCTCGCCCCGCTCGGCCTCCAGGACACCTTCATCGATGCGTTCGGCAACGAGCGGTCCGTGTCCGACGCGACCCTGGCCCGCCTGCGCGAGCAGCTCGGCGACGCGCCCCGGCCCACCCCGGCCACGGTCCCGCTGGTCGGCTGGCCCGACTGGGGGCACAGCGAACTCGTCGGCGAACTGGTCTGCGAGAACGGCGAGGTGTGGCAGCTCGACGGCTGGCTCCCGCCCGAGGTCCCGTACGGCTACCACCGGCTGACCGGCCCGCTGGCCGCGAACCGGCTGATCGTCGTCGCGCCCCGCACCTTCGCCGAGCCGGAGCGCGGCTTCGGGATCGCGGCGCAGCTCTACGCCGCCCGCTCGCACACCTCGTGGGGCATCGGCGACTTCGCCGACCTGGCCTGGCTGGCGCGGCGGACGGCGGCGGCCGGTGGCCGCGCCGTCCTGGTCTCGCCGATGCACGCCGCCCGCCCGTCGCGCCACCAGAACCCGTCGCCGTACGCCCCGGCGTCGCGGCTGTTCCTCAACCTGCTGCACATCGCCGTGGCCGAGATCCCCGACGCCGGGCTGGCCGACCTGTCCGACCTGGCCGACGCCGGTGAGGCCCTCAACGAGTGCGACCGCATCGACCGGGACGCCGCCTTCGCGCTGAAGATGGCGGCGCTGGAGCGGATCTGGGCCGCCGTCGGCGGCGAACCCGGCCCCGACTTCGAGGCGTACGTGGCCGAGCAGGGTCCCGCCCTGCACCGGTTCGCGGTCTGGTCGGCGCTGTCCGAGCACCACGAGGGCGCCTGGTGGGACTGGCCGGAGGGCTACCGGCGCCCGGACACCGCCGAGGTGGCCCGGTTCGCGGCCACGCACGCCGACCGGGTCCGGTTCTGGGCCTGGTGCCAGTGGGTCGCCGACCGCCAGCTCGCCCACGCCTGCGGGCAGGGCGCCGACGTGGTGCTGGACCTCGCGGTCGGTTTCGACGCGGGCGGCGCGGACGGCTGGGCGTACCAGGACCTGGTGGCGTTCGGGTTCGAGATCGGCTGCCCTTCGGATCACGGCAACCCGGGCGGGCAGCGGTGGGGTGTCGCCCCGTTCGACCCGGCACGGCTGGCCGCGGCCGAGTACGCCCCGTTCGTGGCCATGGTGCGCGCCGGGCTGCGGCACGCCAAAGCCCTGCGCATCGACCACGTGATGGGGCTGTGGCGACTGTTCTGGGTACCGCTGGGCGGTGGCCCCGACGACGGTGTGTACGTCCGCTACCACGGCGACGCGCTGCTCGGCATCCTGCGGCTGGAGGCCCAGCGCGCCGGTGCCTGGGTGGTCGGTGAGGACATGGGCACGCTGGAGGAGCGGGCCCTGCGGGTGATGGCCGACGCGGGCACGCTGTCGTACCGGGTGTCCACCCGTACCCATCCGGACGAGTTCCCGGAGCGGGCCATGGTCGCCTGCGAAACGCACGACCAGCCCACCATCGGCGGCCTGCTCGACGGCTCCGACCTGCGCACCTGCCAGCGCATCGGCAAGCGGGTCGACCTGGACGCGCAGGCCGCGCTGCGCCGCCGGATCGCTGGGGTCGCCGGTCTGGACCCGGCCGGGCTGGACCGGTCCGGCCGCCCGGAGATCGAGCAGGCGGTCGCCGCGATGTACGCCGAGCTGTCCGCCTCCCGCTCCCGGCTGGCCGTGGCGACCCTCGACGACCTGGCCGGGGTCCGGGTACGCCCGAACATCCCCGGCACGATCGACGAGCACCCGAACTGGCGCATCCCCCTGCCCCTGCCGATCCACGACCTGTTCGAACGGGCGCTGGCCCGGCGGGTCCTGGCGACGCTGGCGGCGGACCGCTCGCCCCGGCCGCAGAGCGGCGACGGCGAGCAATTAGCCGCCTGACCGGGACGCGGACCACTCAAGACAGCCCGGCCGCCGCCGACAGGAAGATCGTGGACAAAACATCTGACAATCCCTCGGCGGAACGGAAGATCGGCGGCCTGTCCCGGGTGTGGCGGCTGTTCCCGAGCATGCGTTCCCTGCTCGTCTTCCTCGCCGCGACCCTGGCCGGCGGCAACTCCCTGCTGCACGACTGGGTCGCCGTCTCGTACCTGAAGGGCAAGGTGCCCGACGAGGTCCGCGACGGGATGGTCTGGACCATGGGCACCCTGAGCGTGGTCGCGACCGTCGTGATCATCCTGATCGTCTGGTGGGTGGCGGCCAGCATCACCCGGCCGCTGCGCGACACCCTGGCGTTCCTCAAGCGGATCGTGGCCCGCGACCTCACCGGCCGCATCCAGGTGGACGGGCGCGACGAGGTCGGCCAGATCGCCGCCGGGCTCAACGAGGTCGTCACGGAGATGTCCGCCGCGCTGGCGGGGATGGGTGACAGCGCCGAGGAACTCGGCCGCTCCGCCGCCCGGCTGGCCGACGTGAGCGCCCGCCTCGACGGCAGCGCCGCGCACGCCTCCGGTCAGGCGGAGTCGCTGTCGCGGGCCTCGGTCGGGGTCAGCGGCAGCGTGCGCCGCGCCGCGGACGGCATGGCGGGCATGTCCCGCTCGATGGCGGAGATCGCCCAGAACGCGGGCCAGGCCGCCGAGGTGGCCGACGCGGGCGCCCAGGCCGCCGCCCAGACCAACCAGGTCGTGGCGGGCCTGGCCGCCAGCACCGCCGCGATCGAGGACGTGGTCAAGACGATCACCGCGATCGCGGAGCAGACCAACCTGCTGGCCCTCAACGCCACGATCGAGGCGGCCCGCGCGGGCGAGTCCGGCAAGGGCTTCGCGGTGGTGGCCGGGGAGGTCAAGGACCTGGCCCAGCAGACCGCCACCGCCACCGAGGACATCCGCCGCCGGATCGCCGCGATCCAGGAGGAGAGCGCGGACGCGGTCACCGCGATCGGCCGGATCGCCGAGGTGATCACCCAGGTCAGTGGCCTGCAGCAGACGATCGCGTCCTCGGTGGAGGAGCAGACCGGCTCGGCCACCGAGGTCAGCGGGGCCGTGTACGACGCGGCGGCCAGTACCGACGACATCACCGGCGGCATCGACACGGTCGCCGAGGCGGCCCGTGGCACGGCCGCGGGGGCGGTGGAGACCCAGCAGCTCACCACGGCGCTGCACGACACCGCCACCCAGCTGCGTACGATCGTCGGCCGCTTCCAGCTCGAGCGCTCCTGACGCACCGCCGCCCCCCGACCTGAGGTCGGGGGGCGGCGGCTGGGGAGGGAGATGGTCCGTACGCCTCAGGCCGCGCCGACCAGCTCGCGGGTCGGCTCCTCACCCTCGGGCGCGGAGTCCCGGCGGGCCGGGGCGGCGTGCTTGCCGCCGCCGCGCATGAACCGTGGCGCCCACCAGTTCGCGTTGCCCAGCAGCGTCATCGCGGACGGCAGCACCACCGCCCGGATGATCGTGGCGTCGAGCAGGATGGCCGCGGCCAGCCCGACCCCGAGCTGCTTCATGTCGATCGTGCTCAGCGTCGCGAAGATCGAGAACACGGCGACCATGACGATCGCGGCGCTGCTCACCACGCCCGCCGACCCGGCGATCCCCTCGGCGACCGCCTCGCGGTTGGGCACCCCGCGCTGCACGGCCTCGCGGATCCGGCTCACCACGAACACGTGGTAGTCCATCGACAGTCCGAACAGGACGACGAACAGGAACAGCGGCAGCCAGGTGACGATCGCGCCCATCGAGGTGAACCCGAGCAGCCCCTCCGCCCAGGTGTGCTGGAAGACCAGCACCAGCAGCCCGTACGCGGCGGCCGCCGACAGCAGGTTGAGCAGGATCGAGGTCAGCGCCACCACCACCGAGCGGAACGTCCACGCCATCACGAGGAACGTCAGCGCCAGCACGAAGCCGACCACGATCGGCAGCTTGTGCCAGATGTGGGACGCGTAGTCGTCGCTCTCGGCGACCCCGCCGCCCACCGCGTACTCGGCGCCCCGGACGCTGTCCAGTGCGGCCGGGACCAGGTCGTCGCGCAGCCGGTGCAGCGACTGCTCGGCCTCGGCGCTGCGCGTCGAGTACGGCGTGGCCACCGACAGCACCGTCACGGTGCGGTCCGGCGACACCTTGATCTCCGGGCCGGTCGTCTCCAGCTTCGCGAACAGCGGGTCGGACTGGGTGCTGCCCGTCAGCCGGGTCAGCGCCGCCTTGACCGCGTCCGCCTGGTCCGCCGGCGCCTTGACGGCGACGGTGTGGCTGGTGCCGTTGCTCGGGTACGCGGCGGTCAGCCGGTCGTACGCCTGCATGGCGGCCGTGGTGCGCGGCAGGTCCTCGGTGCCCGGGAACTTCAGCTCCATTCCCAGCGCGGGCGCGGCCAGGGCCAGCAGCGCGAGCACGCTCACGACCAGGGTGGCCAGCGGCCGGCGCAGCGCCGGGCGCAGCACGATCGGCCAGAACCGGCCCGTCACGGGCTGCCCGTCCGGCCCGATGCGCCGCGCGGTGAGGCGCCACAGCAGCGGCACCCGCGGCCGGTCCACCCAGCGGCCCAGCTTGGCCAGCAGGGCGGGCAGCGCGGTCAGCGAGCCGAGCACGGCGACCGCCACGACGAGGATCGAGCCGACCGCCAGCGAGGAGAAGATCGCGTCACCGGCGAGGAACAGACCGGCCATGGCGATGATCACCGCCGTACCCGAAACCACCACCGCGTGGCCGGAGGTCTCCGCGGCGATCTCCACCGCGTCGACGTGGCCGCGTCCCTTGGCCCGCTCCTCGCGTTCCCGGCGCACGTAGAACAGTGAGTAGTCCACGCCGACCGCCATGCCGATCAGCAGGATGACGCTGCCGGTGGAGTCGCTGGCCGGAATGAGGTGCGAGGCCAGAGTGGACAGGCCCATCGCGGCGGCCACCGACGACATGGCCAGCAACACGGGTACGCCCGCGGCGATCAGCGCGCCGAACGCGATGATCAGGATGGCCAGCGTCACCGGCAGGCTGAGCAGCTCGGCGCGCTGGAAGTCCTTGCCGAGGGTGTCGTCGAGGGCCTTGTTGATGGAGGGCCCGCCGACCTCCTCGACGCGCAGTTGCGGGTGCGCCTGCTGCACCTTGGCGGTGGCCGCGCGCAGCGGCTCGACCCGGTCCGACGCGGTCTCCGGGTCACCGCTCATCGTGATCGGCACGAGCAGCGCGGAGCCGTCGCGCGCCGGAATCGGCTCGCCGACCCCGGCCACCCCCGGCACCGAGCGCAGCGTGGTGGCGGCGTCCTTGGCCGCCTTCTGTGCCGCCGCCGTGTCCAGCGTGCCGGACGGCGCGGTGATCAGAACGTTCTCCACGGCCGGCTCGGTGTCGAACCGGCCCTGCTCGATGATCACACCGGCCCGGCCGGACTCGCCGATCGCCATGTCCTTCGCGGTGGCCTCGGTGAGCCCGGCCGCGTTGCCGCCGACGAAGCACACCGCCACGAACACCACCCACATGGCCAGTGCGCGCCATGGATGTTCGGCGCTCCAGCGCGCCATGCGTACCGTCACCGGTCGCCGTCCCATCTCCGCTTCCCCCTGCCGTTCGACGTTGTGTCGAGATGAACCTAGGGAGGCGGCGGGCTGCGAACATCCGGGTCGGACCCGCGTTGATCCCCGATCACCCGCGGGCGGCACAACGGTCGGGTGCGCGACAGCCGAGGCCCGAAATCCGCTGCATTCGGCCCGTGGCTCCGCCTCGGGGAGGAGACGGCGCACGATCGACCCTGAGATCGCCCTCAGGGTTCCCCCGCTGTCGCACCCTGTGCCAAGCTCGCGAACATGACCCAGCCACCTCCCTCATGCCCGCCTGGCCCGCGCCGCGCTCGGTGCAGTCGGTCATGACAAAGCCGCAGCTGTTGTCCGCGTGGGCCGGGCACTGGACGGGCTCCGGAACGGGCGTCACGGTCGTGCTGCCGCCGCCGGGCACGGTCGGCTCCGGGGAGGTGCGCGGCGGTGCCCCCGCCACCCGCGAGTTCGCTCTGCTCGACCCGACCCGGCTGGTGGATCGGGTCGACGCGGTGGTGCTGTCCGGCGGGTCCGCGTTCGGCCTGGCCGCCGCCGACGGCGTGATGGGGCTGCTGCGGGAGCGTGGCCAGGGCTTCCCCACCCCGGCCGGGCCGGTCCCGATCGTGGTCGGCATGTCCGTTTATGACGATTCTGTACGGTCCGGGCCGCCCGGGGCGGACGGCGGCCGGTCGGCCGCGCTCGCCGCCTGGGCCGGTGAGCCGTTCGGGACCGGCCCGGTCGGCGGCGGTGCGGGCGCCGGTACCGGGGCTTGGCGGGGTCGGCGCGATCCGGGCGGCGTCGGCTGGGCGTCGCGGAGTGCGGGTGCGGCCGAGGTGGCCGCGCTGGTCGTCGTGAACGCGTGGGGCGACGTCCTCGACGACACGGGTACGCCCCTGTTCGGCGGGGCCGAGGTGCCTCTCCCGGGTGGGACCGGATTCGAACGGCAGAACACCACGATCGGCGTGGTACTGACCAACGCCCGACTGTCCAAGACGGACTGCTACCTGCTGGCGCAGAGCGGTCACACCGGCATTGCCCGCGCGATCCACCCGGCGCACTCCCGATTCGACGGCGACGCGGTGGTCGCGTTGGCGACCGGCGAGGTGGGTGCCGACGTCCACCTGGAGCTGGTGCGGGCGGTCGCGGTGGACGCGATGGTCGCCGCGATCCGCGCCGCGGTCGGCACCGAACCGTGAGGGTGCGCAGTCAGCGCCCGAGGCCGGCGTCGCGGGCCCGCGGCGAAGAACTCCGCGATCCGCACGGCCAGCGCCGCCCCGAACACGACCCCGCCGGCCGCGACCGTGGTGATCGCCCGGACGATCTCCTCCTGCTCGGCGCCCTTGACGAGGTAACCACGGGCGCCCGCGCGGACCGCGGCGAAGACCGTGCCGTCGTCCTCGGACATGGTCAGCACGACCACGCCGACGCCCGGGGTCTCCGCGGTGATCCGCCGGGTCGCCTCCACGCCGTTGAGCTGCGGCATCTGGACGTCCATGACCACGACGTCCGGGGTGAGTTCGGCGGCGAGCCGGACCGCGGCGACACCGTCGGCCGCCGTGCCCACCACGTCCACCCCGTCCACCGAGCCGAGCAGCACCGCCAGGCCCTCGCGGAACACCGGGTGGTCGTCCGCGATTACCACCCGTACGTCAGTCACGGCTCACCTCCACAGGCTGCGCCGTCAGCGGCAGGCGCGCGCGCGTACCAGGGTGCCACTCGCGCCCGCGGACTCGACCCGGCACTCGCCCCCCAGCTCGGCGGCGCGCTCGCGCAGCGACACGAGCCCGACGCCCGCCGCGGTGTCCGGCGCGATCCCCACCCCGTCGTCGCGGACGGTCACCACCAGCTCGGCACCGTCGCACGCCAGGCGCACCTCGCAGCGGGTCTCGCGCTCGCATGCTCGCGTTGGTCACCGCGCAGTTGAGGACCGGCGCGACCGGCGTGACGCGGGCCGCGCGGGCGATGCTCAAGGTCGAGTACGGCCTGCTCGCGCTCGCCACCCTCTGGACCGTGCTGCACGGCTTCTTCCCGGCACTGCGCGACGAGGCGTGGCTGTCCATCCTGGACGCGTTCTGGCCGCTGTCGATGGTCGGCATGTTCGTCATCGGGCTGAAGATCGCCTTCGCCGGCCGCTGGCGCGGGGCCGCCCGGGTATGGCCGATGGTCGCCGAGAGCTGGGCGGTCGCGACCATTCCCGTGATGGCCATCTTCGGCTTTCCGGTCGCCGACTGGTTCGGGGTGGCGCACCTGCTGGCCGGATACGTCACGCTCGGCCTGATCCTTGCGCTGCGGCCCGCGCTCACCAGCCGCTGAACGGGACGAACCCGCTGAGCCGGAACCAAGTCCGGCTCAGCGGGTTCCGCGCGTCAGACGACAGGCTCAGGCGCGCGGTCCGCGGCCACCGCCCGGACAGCCATCCCCGTCCGAGCGGCTGATGCCGACGGGCGACACCGGACCTACCGTCCTTCCATTCACATCGCCCCTGGTCGAGACGGTTTTTGGGGCTTGAGGAGGACCGATGAAGGCGCAGTTGGATGCCCGGGCCGGCAGTGTCGTCGACGACCGTCAGCGGTGGCGGAAGCTCTGCCTGTTCATGGCGTTGCTGGGTCTCCTCGTTCTGGTCGCCTCGGCGCTGCCCTGGTTCGCCGAAACCAAGGTGTTCGAATCCGGCGGCTCCCGGACAAAGGCCATCTACCTGTGGACCGAAGGTCCGACCGCATCGTCGCGGAGCCGTTCCGGCACCCTGGCGCAGATGGCGGGCGCGGGCCAGTGGGGGCTGTTCGTGGTGATGGCCGCGGGGATCGGCGCGCTGTGCGCCCTGTTCGCGCGCGGTCAGCACCCGGGTGATCCGCGTCTCGGCCCGGCCCTGCGGCTGACGGCCGGAGCCGCCGTACTGGCGCCGGTCTTCGCTGTTCTCGCCCTGATCGGCGCCAACGGCGGGGAGCGGATCAGCGCGCTGCCGCATGTCGGGTTCGTGGTGACCGTGCTCGCCCTGTTCGCCTGGCTGGCGGGCGCGGCGGTGATGTGGCGGGCCGGCGCGCTGGCGAAGGCTTCCGGCCGCCACACCTGGTAGCAACCCAAGAAGTCACCTGGATGCTGATGAGGGACCACGCCCGCGATGACAGCACCGACACCACCTCCTGCCTAGCAATGAGGGCGATGTCAGCTGCGATAGCGCGCCGCTAGGGTTTCGCACATGGGCGTGGAACCGAAGCGGGCCAGCGAATGGATCATCCACGGGGAGCGGGTCATCGACGACACCCGCCGTGCAGTCCTCGGAATTGCCGACGTGGAACTACCCGACGGCGTGCGATTCGAGCAGTACGTCCTTCGCGTGCCCAGCGCGGCCATGGTTATCGTCCTGGATGATGACGAGCGCGTCCTCATGCTGTGGCGGCACCGCTTCATCATGGATCGCTGGGTCTGGGAGCTGCCTGGCGGCTATTTGGACCCGACCGAGGACCCGATGGCGTGCGCGGCTCGTGAAGTCGAGGAGGAGACGGGATGGCGCCCGCGCAGCATGGAACGGCTCATCGCGTTCCAACCCATGGTGGGCACCATCGATCAGGAGAACGTCGTGTACCTCGCACGCGGTGCTGACTTCACCGGGTCGGCCCCGGACATCAACGAGGCTGAGCGCGTCGGCTGGATTCCCCTCGATGAGATCTGGCAGCACATCGAAGGTGGCCGGATCATTGGGGCTGGGTCGGTCTCCGGGCTGCTGGCCGTGCTCCTGCTGAAGGCAACCGGCGAACTCTAGACGCGTTGCAGCGCGCCGTGTTCGTTTCAGAGATCCGTAGCCTGGGTGCCTCTGACGACGCCGTCGATGATTGCGTGCGCCTCATAGCCGTAGCGTGCCTCCTTTCGGAGGTCATCGAAAAGCTTGGCGTAGAGTGCGATTTCCTTCGGCCGGGTGACTTTGATGGCGGCGGTGGGGGTCTCCAGTGCGACAGCGTTGCTGTCGAAGATCCAGAAGCCGATGGAGGCGATGGCGTAGCGCTGCGCGTCGGCCGGGATGATTCCGACGGAGACGAACGGCAGGCGCATCAGCGTCCGCACGTGGTCGAGCTGGCTCGAGTGTTCCTGAAGCGTGCCGCGCCGGGTGCGCAGTGCCTGCTCACCGAGGATCACGGCGATGCGCTTGGTCGGGTGAAGGGCGGTAGCAGTGCCTTCCGCCTTCATCGCGATGGTGGCCTCGGTGTCGTCCGGAGCGTCCAGAAACGCGTACCAGAACGCGAGCATCCGCCGGATGTAGGCATCGGTCTGGAAGATGCCGGGCAGGATGGTGGGTTCGTGAATGCGGAATGTGGTTGTCCGCCGGTATGTGGCGATCGAGTGCAGATCACCGAGGCGGCGCATACCGGCGCGCGATTGCCGTGCCCATTCCAGGTAGGCGGACTCGACGGACCGGGCGGTAGCGATCAGTTCGGGGATCTGATCGGGAGCGCCGCAGACGGTGCACCAGTCGCGGATGTTCGCTTCGGTGGGTGCCTGCACACCGTGCTCGATGCGGCTGATCCGGGTGAAATGCTGGCCGGTGGCGGCGGCCAGTGCCTTGCCAGTCAATCCGGCAGTGCGACGCAGTTGGCGTAGGCGGTTACCGAGATCCTTGCGGGCCTGCGCAACGGAGCTACTGGGATCGGTAGTCACGTACGGGCACAGCCAAATCCCACACCGTCTCGAAGGCCTGACGGCAGGTCCGCACGATCGCAGGTTCGGTCGTTGTCTGGAATGAAGCGTTTGTGCCCGCGCCGGTGTAGTGCAGGAACAACACGATCTCGTCGTCGAAGACGTAGAAGTCCCCGCTCCCCGGCAGCGCTATGGTGGCCAGCCGAGGGCGCGGCAGGTATCGGATCTCCTCGCCGGCGTCGGTGAACAGGCTCGCATGGCTCATCGTCCAGCGCTGGTAGTCACTCAACGGCTCGGACACGATGCGGGCCCGGCGGCAGGTGCGCCCGGCTGCGCGGTGTTCGCGCAGCATCTCCAACCACCAGCCGAGCCAGGCGTAGTCGTCGGGCTCGCCGCGCCGCCATCTCGCCATGTGGGGTGATTCCACCTCGGTACCGTAGGCGTCCCGGGTCTCCAGGTGCACAAATGACTTTCGGATGCCTCGGCACAGCGCGTTGAGGTCGTCGTAGGTCGCCGGGTCCATCACCGTTCGCCCGGGGCGAAGAATGGAACGAGGCGATCGGGAATTTCCACGCACGACTCCCCGGCAGGGATGTCCATTGCGTCCAACGCGGCCTGGTCGGTAACGACCCAGCCTTGCACCACCCAGGATCCGCGGTCGGTGCGATACAGCGTCGGGGAGCCGCTCGGTTCAGAACCGGGGTCCTTGGCGACGAAGCTCAGCTCCACAGTGTCCTCCCGGAGGGTCAGTGTCGCTCCTGCCATGGTTCCCGCCGGTCCGGCACGCGTCAAGCTGCAAAATTCTGCAAAGTTCTCGAGCGCTCCTACGCCGCAGCCATAGCGTCGATGGGCAGATGAGTCCGGCCGCGGCCCATTCCGATTGGGCCGGACGATCCGACGTTGTGGCCTGACGGAGGGGTTGAGGTGGATGACGATGCGCTTCCGGTGGTGGCGCCGATACGGGAACAACCGACCGGCGGCGGATCTGTGCGGGCCGGCAACCGTGTACCCGGATCGCAGCGGTGCCCACCCGCCACCGGACTGGACGCGCCCGACCATGCCCTTGCCGATCGTCACGCCGCTGCTGACTCCGGGCCAGCAGGCGCGTACGAATCCGTCGTTCGGGTCCACCAGCCGCACCGACCCGACTGGCTGTGCATGGCCTGCCGGGCACCGTGGCCCTGCCAGCCCTATCGAGTGCACATCGTTCCCGACTCCCCGACCGTTCAACTCACAATCCTGATGACCTCGTGGATGATCGAGGCTGCCGCCGAGCTGCCCAAGTCGGCGCCGGGTGAACTCTGCGATCGCTTTCTCGCCTGGACGCGCCGACCCCCGCATGGGACGTGACGGCATCCTCCGCAAGAGGGGTAGACCGCCAGAGCGAGAGGAGTGGTGCTGAAGTGCTGCCATCGGGCAGGCTGTGGGCCTGGCAAGCAAGGGCGACACCTTGGCGGCACGGAGGGGCCAGCGGTGGTGACGTTCGGGCAAGCCGCTCGACCCATACGCGGCCTGGTCGCCTCGGCGGACTCGGGCGGCGAACCGTGGAAACTGGACGACGGGATCTGGCGGCCGAGGGACTCCGACCGGCTCGCCGCCGCTGTGCAGGCGACGAAGCCCATGGCGGAGAACGCCCGCACGCTGGCGCACATGTGGTTGATCGCCGAACCGCCCCAGGTCACCGCCACTCGTGCTGGCCGCCGCATCGGCGTGTCTCAGGCCCGGGACGTGGAGAAGCGGGTCCATCAGCTCCGCCAGCTCGACGATTACGTCGGAGGGCAGGACACGCACGCGATGGTCGCCGCGGAGCTGGTGGCGACGGCTGCGCTGCTTCGCGACGCCGCCTACACCGAGGAGGTCGGCAGACGTCTCCTGGTTGCGATCGGTGAGCTAGCCCAGGTAGCCGGGTGGGTTACCAGCGATGCGGGACACCATGCCGAAGCGGAGCGCTACTACCTCGCAGGGATACGTGCCGCCCACGCGGGTGGAGACGCGGCAGGTGCGGCCAACAACCTCTCGTCGCTCGCGTACCAGGTCGCCAATGTCGGTGATGCACGAGAGGCCGTGACGATCGCGAAATCCGCCTGCGTTGGCGCGCGACGTGCAGCTAGCGCGACAGTCAGGGCGCTCCTAGCCGAACGTGTCGCCTGGGCCGAGGCCCGGGCCGGCGATGCGGCGGCCGCCGAGCGGGCCCTCGGCACGGTTGAGGAACAGTACGAGCATCGTCGGCCGGCCGACGATCCGATCTGGGTCTACTGGCTCGACGAGGGTGAGATCGACATCATGGCCGGGCGGGTCTGGACCCAGCTTCGCCGCCCGCTGCGAGCGGTTCCCATCCTGGAGCGCGCGACCGCCGGGTACGGCGAGGAGACTGGGCGGGAGACCGGGCTCTACTTGACCTGGCTCGCCGAGTCGCTACTTCAGGCGAACGAGGTCGAACGTGCGGCCGAGGCCGCCACGCGCGCCCTTCGTCTGTCCCGCAAGGCTGGCAGCTCGCGGGTCACCGAGCGGCTCCTCCTGCTCCGTGCCAAGCTGGCGGAGTTCCCTGGCGTGGCAGAGGTCGACGCGTTTCAGGAAGAGGCCGGCGTCGAAGGTTGAGGATGGACGGATGAGAGCGGTCGTGTACGACCGGTACGGACCCCCGGACGTGTTGCGGATCGAGAACGTTCCCACGCCGTCCCCGGCCGCCGGCCAGGTGCTGATCAAGGTTGCGGCGACCTCGGTCAACCTGAGCGATTGGGAGACCCTGCGAGGCTCTCCGCTGTATTCGCGCATCGGCGGCCTACGCACCCCGGCACGCCCCATTCTCGGCTCGGACATCGCCGGTCGGGTCGAGGCGGTCGGTCCGGCCGTGACCCGGTTCCGGCCCGGCGACGAGGTGTACGGCGACAACCTCGGGCTCAAGGGCGGCTTCGCCGAGTACGCGATCGCCCCCGAATCGGTGCTGGCCCACAAACCCGCCGCGCTGACCTTCGCCGAGGCGTCGACGATCCCGCAGGCGGGCGTGATCGCGTGGCAGGGGACCGGCGGCGCCGCGCCCGGGCACCGGGTCCTCATCAACGGCGCGGGCGGAGGCTCGGGTTCGTTCGCCATCCAGCTCGCCAAGCGGCTGGGCGCCCACGTGACCGGCGTCGACAACGCGGGCAAGCTCGACTTCATGCGCTCGGCCGGCGCGGACGCGGTGATCGACTATCGGAGCGAGGACTTCACCCGCGGCGGCCCGTACGATCTCGTGCTCGATCTGGTCGCGCACCGGTCGGTGTTCGCCTACCGCCGGGCCCTGGCCCCCGGTGGCCGGTACCGGTGCGTCGGCGGATCGGTACCGGCCCTGTTGCGCATCCTGACGGTCGGCTCGTTGGCCGGTCGGCTCACGGGTCGCCGTCTCGGAGTGCTCGCGGTCAAGGAGGGGCCGACGCATTTCGGGCCGGTCGCCGACCTCTGCGTCGCGGGTGATCTCACCATTCACATCGGTCACACCGTCGGCCTTGACGACGTGCCCGCGGCCTTGGCCGAGGTCGGCGAGGGACGTGCCCTCGGCAAGGTGGTCGTCAGCGTTGATTGACCTCGATCAGCTGGGCGGCGCCGGAGAGGCGGCGCTGTCGCGCAACGCCGCGATCTCCTCGGCGGTCCCGATGGCCTGGCGGTGCTCCGGATGGTCGAGGTAGCGGCGCAGGCTCAGGGCGAGGAACGCCGGATCCACGTGCAGGCGATCCGCCGGGAGACGCCAGGGAAGGAACGGGCCGTGTGACGCGTCAGGCGGGCGTCGGTACAGGGTGACCACCCGGGGACTCGGCTTGGCCGGGGGCGGCGGCATGCCGGGGACCAGATCGTTCCAGCCGAACCGCCGCCGGGTCACCAGGCTCTGCAGCATGACGCCGCCCGGGTCCAGGGTCAGCCGTGGTCGGCCCGCCAGGACCACCGCGACGCCGGCGACCAGCGCGATGGCGGCGAGGACGATCCAGACGTCGGTGACCACTCCCAGGTCGGCGATCCGCACCCGGTCGGTGCCGGGAACGCGCTCGTCGGGCACCAGACCGCCGCTGAACCAGGCGATGAGCACGGCCTGAGGACCGGCCCATCGCGGGGTCAGGTCGGCGACGAAGCGGCCCCGGTTGGCGTCCGCGTGCCACGCCGCCGGCCGTCGCCAGGCATGACGCGTGCACAGCCAGTACCCGCCGAGCGGGAGCAGGCCGGCGGCCAGCCCAGCGGCCACCGTGGCGGCGAGGCTGACCGGCCAGGGCCGCAGCGGCAGGGCCAGCGGGTCCACCCAGAAGTCCGCCACGACCCGCAGGGCGAAGGTCATCAGGGCGAAGGGCACGGCGATCAGGCGGGCGGCGCGAGCGGACACGGCGACAGCGTACGGATACGGCGCGACCCGTGAATCGGCATCGGGTACGACGACAACGGCACGGTCAGCAGCCGAAGCCGAAGCCGAAGCCGAGGACCGAGCCGGGGCGGCGGCGCGGCGTGGGTGGCGGAGCGTCCGGTTCCACCGCCACGCCGATCCGCAGCACGAGATACGGCACATCACCGCTGTCGGGCAGCAGGCCGCGCACGAGCCCTGACGCCTCCGGTACCTCCAGCACATCGGTCATCGGGGAGCTGGCCAGCCCCTCGGTCACCGCGGTCAGCAGCACCGCCGACAGTGCCTCCCCGGCGCGCAGCCAGTCGTGCGGCCCGTCGCCCGGCCCGTGCAGGATCGCGTACGCGGTGCCGCGATCGTCGCCGCTCCCCGCCGCGAGGACCCCACCCTGCGCCGGACCGCCGACCGGTGGGAGTCCCGCGCCGGCGGCTTCATCGGCGCCCGGGGTGTAGTCGCGGACCGGCACGCGGTGCGGTCCGGGGCGGACCGCCGTTCCGGGTGGGACGCCGTCCTCGCTGCCGGGTGGGCGCCCGGTCCAGCGTGCCGCCATGGCCCGGTACGCCGGGTCGGCCCGCTCAGCCGCCGCTGCCGCCGCTGCCGCCTGCGCCAGGGTCGGCACCTGGCCGTCGGGGAGTACGCACAGCCCGGTGTCCTCGGCGCGGGCCGCCGCCTGAAGATGGGCCAGGGCAATGGGATTCACCGGGGTGGGGCCGAACGGCCGCCGATCGGTGTGCCGCGCCGGGATCGCCCCGCGCAACCGGCGCACCCACGGGTCCGGTTCGGTGCGGCCGTGCACGTCGAGTCGGGCCAGCAGGTCGGGGTCGGGCAGCCGGGACACGTCCACGAGGCGACCCGCGGCGGCCAGCGCGAGGCGGGCGTGGTGCAGGGCGGCCCCGCAGCTCAGCAGCAGTTGGTGTCCCTCGGGGTCGGCCGGGATGAGTTGCCGCCCGGGGTCCCGGCGCAGCTCCAGGGTGCGGGCGCGGACCTGCCACCGCCACGGTTGGGTGTTGAACGCCGACGGGGCGCGCTGCGCCACCCGGGCCGCTTCGGCCAGGGCCCGTTCCAGGTCGGTGTGCCGGGCGGGCGGCATCAGCCACCGGCCGGGTTCGCCGGGCTGAACTGGCCGGGGGCCACACGCTGCTCAGCCCGGATCACGTGCATCACCGCGTTGATCAGCGCCAGGTGGGTGAACGCCTGCGGGAAGTTGCCCAGGTGCCGCCCGCTGTACGTGTCGATCTCCTCGGCGTACAGCTCCAGGGGGCTGGCGTACGCCAGCAGCCGTTCGCAGAGCTTGCGCGCCTGCTCCACCTCGCCGATCTCCACCAGCGCGGAGACCAGCCAGAACGAGCAGATCGTGAACGCTCCCTCCTCGCCGGACAGGCCGTCGTCGGTCTCCTCCACCCGGTAGCGCAGCACCAGTCCGTCCACGGTGAGTTCGTCGGCGACCGCCCGCACCGTGGCCCTGATCCGGGGGTCGTCGGCGGGCAGGAACCGCAGCAGCGGCAGCAGCAGCACGGAGGCGTCCAGGGCGGTCGAGCCGTACCGCTGCACGAAGACACCGCGGTCGTCGACGCCCCTGGCGCACACCTCGGCGTGGATCTGGTCGGCCAGGGTCTGCCACTTCTCCGCGTACTCGGGCTCGTCGTACAGGCGGGCCAGGCGGGCGCCGCGGTCGAGGGCCACCCAGCACATCACCTTGCTGGAGACGAAGTGCCGCGGCTCGCCGCGGACCTCCCAGATGCCGCGGTCCGGCTCTTCCCAGTGCGCGGCGGCCTGTTCGACCTGGCGTTTGAGTACGGGCCACAGCGACTCGGGCAGTTGCTCGCGCGACCGGGCGTGCAGGTACACCGAGTCGAGCACCGCACCCCACACGTCGTGCTGCTTCTGCTTGTACGCGGCGTTGCCGAGCCGCACCGGGAAGGCGCCCTCGTACCCGGACAGGTGCGGCAGCGACTCCTCCTCGATCTCCCGTTCGCCGCCGACCCGGTACATCACCTGCAGGTCGTGCCCGTCCTTGCAGGCGTCGTGGATGAAATAGAAGAAGTCGTTGGCCTCCCGGTCGAAGCCCAGGGTGTACAGGCCCCACAGCGCGAAGGTGGAGTCGCGGACCCATGCGTACCGGTAGTCCCAGTTGCGTTCGCCCCGCGGGGTCTCGGGCAGTGCCATGGTGGCCGCCGCCAGCAGTGCGCCGCTCGGCGCGTACGTGAGGCCTTTGAGGGTGAGCGCGCTGCGTTGCAGGTAGCTGCGCCACGGGTGGTCGGGGAAGTCGCCCAGGGTGATCCACTGGCGCCAGTACTCGGAGGTGCGGCCCATCCGGCACAGCGCGTCGTCGACGGTGAGTGGCGGCTGCAGGGCCGACCAGCTCAGCGCCACGAAGTGGGTGTCGCCCTCGACCATCCGGGTCCGGGCGTCGAGGCCGCGGCCCTCGATGCCGGGCCGCAGGTCCGTGGTGAGGCGCAGCGTGACCTCGCCGTCCGGGCACTCGGCGACGACCTGCCCGTAGCCGGGGCCCTCGTAGCGCCAGGCGGGTTCGCGGCGGCCGTAGTCGAACACCGGCTCGCAGGTCATCGACAGGTCCACCGAACCGCTGACGCAGCGCACCGTACGCAGCAGGCAGTGCTCGGCGTCGAAGTCGGTGGGGGAGCGGCGGTGGGTCCGGGAGCGCTCGTCGACGTTGTGCCACGGACCCATGCACAGGGCGTCGCGGACGATCAGCCACCCGCTGCGGGTCTGCCAGGTCGTCTCCAGCATCAGGCTGCCCGGCAGGTAACGCCGCGCGGCGGGCACCATCTCGTCGTACGGGCCGAGCCGGAAGGCGCCCGCGCTGCGGTCGAGCATCGTGGTGAACACGCTGGGCGAATCCGGCCGGGGCAGGCACATCCATTCGACCGCCCCGGTCGGCGCGACCAGGCAGTTCACCTCGCAGTCGGACAGGAACGCGTAGTCGGCGATGGGCGGGAAGGAGCTGCGGCCCCAGGGTTGCGGCGTCTGCGTCGGGACCTCGGAGTCCGGTCGCGCGTTCTCCATACCGCCGATGGTCACCCGCCCGCGCGGGCCGCGCCACCGTTTGGCCGTCCTGATCATGACGGGCCCTGGATAGGGTGCCACCCCATGAGACCTGGTCGATCCGTGTGTCCGACGCACATAGTGACGCCGGTCACTCTCCCCTAACGTTTCGCGTCACAGGCGCCACCGCTGCGGCGGCGCCCGCGACATGTGGGAGGGGACCAAGGTGGAGCCGATCCTGCGGGCGCGCGGCCTCGGCAAGCGGTTCCGCGGCTTCGCGGCCGTGGGCCGGGTGGACCTCGACGTGGCGCACGGCAGCGTGCACGCGCTCGTGGGCCCGAACGGCGCCGGCAAAACGACCCTGTTCAACCTGCTGACCGGCTTCCTGCGCCCGTCGGCCGGGCGGATCACCCTGGACGGGCGCGACGTCACCGGGCTGGCACCCGAGCGGGTCGCCCGGCTCGGCGTGGCCCGCTCGTTCCAGATCACCACGCTCTTCCCCAAGGTCACCGCCCGCGAACACGTCGAACTGGCGCTGCAGGCCAGGACCGGGCAGGGCTGGCGGTTCTGGCGCTCCGAACGGCAGCTCGGCCGGTTCCGCGACCGCGCCCTGCACCTGCTCGACGAGGTGGGACTCGCTGCCGCGGCCGAGACCCCGGCCGCGGAGCTCGCGTACGGCCGCAAGCGCGCCCTCGAACTGGCCGTGGCCCTCGCCCTGGAGCCGCGCGTGCTGCTGCTCGACGAGCCCACCGCCGGAATGGGCGCCGAGGACGTGGACCGCACCATCGACCTGATCGCCCGGATCCGCGCGGGCCGCACCGTGGTGCTGGTCGAGCACAACATGACCGTGGTCCGCAGCCTGGCCGACCGGGTCACGGTGCTGCAGCACGGCGACGTCCTGGTCGAGGGCGGCTACGCCGAGGTACGCGCCGACCCCCGGGTGATCACCGCCTATCTGGGGGAGTCCCATGTTGACCGTTGATTCCCTGTGCGCCGGATACGGCGAGGCGCGGGTCCTGCGCGACGTCAGCCTGACCGTGGCCGCCGGGGAGATCGTCACCCTCGTCGGCCGCAACGGCGCCGGAAAGACCACCCTGCTGCGCTGCCTCATGGGCCTGCACGCCCCGTCCGCCGGGAGCATCACGTTCCTCGGCGACGCCCGCTTCCACACCCGGCCCGCCCACCGCCGCGCCCGGGCCGGGCTCGGGTACGTGCCCGACGACCGCGGCATCTACGCCACCCTCAGCGTCGAGGAGAACCTGCTGCTGCCGCCGGTCGTCGGGCCGGACCCGTGGCCCCTGGACCGGATCTACGCGACCTTCCCGGTGCTGCGACAGCGCCGCCGCGCCGCCGGAACCCACCTGTCCGGCGGCGAGCAGCAGATGCTCGCGCTTGCCCGGGTACTGCGCAGCGGCGCCCGGCTGCTGCTCTGCGACGAGCCCACCGAAGGGCTCTCGCCCCTGCTGGTGCAGCAGATCGGCGACATCCTGCGGCAGATCAAGGCCGCCGGGGTCACGGTGCTGCTGATCGAACAGAACCTGCACTTCGCCACGAGCGTCGCCGACCGCCACCACCTGCTGGCGCAGGGCCGGGTCGTCGAGGCGCTCGACAACGACCAGGTACGCGAACGGGAGCACGAGCTGCTCGCGTACCTCGGCATCTGAGCACACCCCCGAGGAGATCCCCATGCGCAAGACAACGCGGGCGCTGTGCGCCGCGTCGGCGGCCGGTGTCCTGCTGATCGCCGGATGCGGGCGCGGCGGCCCCGGCGGCGACGAGAAGATCAGCGGCGGAAAGATCGTGCTGGCCGTCCTCAACGACCAGTCCGGTGTGTACGCCGACCTGTCCGGCAAGAACAGCGTCGAGGCGGTCCGGATGGCCGTCGCCGACTTCCAGGCCAAGCACGGCGATCAGGCGGTCACGAAGAACATCGAGGTGATCTCCGCCGACCACCAGAACAAGCCCGACATCGCCAACTCCAAGGCCCAGGAACTGTACGACCGGCAGCAGGCCGACACCATCCTCGACGTGCCCACCTCGTCGGCCGCCCTCGCCGTGGCGAACGTCGCGAAGGCGAAACGCAAGCTGTACTTCAACATCGGCGCGGCCACCACGGAACTGACCGGCAAGCAGTGCAACAAGTACACCTTCCACTACGCGTACGACACGTACATGCTGGCCAACGGCACCGGGACCGCGGTGACCAAGCAGGGCAACAAGAACTGGTACCTGGTGTATCCGGACTACGCGTTCGGGCAGGACATGCAGAAGTCGTTCCGCACCGCGATCGGCGCGGCCGGGGGAACGGTCGTCGCGGCGGATCCCACCCCGTTCCCGAACGACAACTTCTCCACGTACCTGTTGAAGGCGCCCACCCTCAAGCCCAAGCCGGAGGTGCTCGGCACCATGCAGGCCGGGGGTGACCTGGTCAACCTCGTGAAGCAGTACAACGAGTTCAAGCTGCGGGAGCAGGGCATCAAGCTGTCCGTCGGCCTGATGTTCATCACCGACATCCATTCGCTGGGCCCGGACGCGTTCGCGGGCACCACCTTCACCGACGCCTGGTACTGGAACTTCGACGAACGCAACCGGCAGTGGGCGGCCCAGTTCACGGCCCGCACCGGGACCCGGCCGTCGTTCGCGCACGCCGCCAACTACTCGGCCGCGCTGCAGTACCTGGAGGCGGTGCAGCGGGCGGGCACGGACGCCGCCGACGACGTCGTGGCCAAGCTGGAGGGCTATCAGTACGACGACGTGTTCGCGCGCCACGCGAGCATCCGGGCGCAGGACCACCGCGTGATCCACGACGTGTACCTGGCCGAGGTCAAGCCCAAGAGCCAGGTCACCACGGACTGGGACTACGAGAAGATCCTGCGCACCATCCCGGCCGAGCAGGCGTTCCGACCGGCGGCCGCCGGCGGCTGCGCGATGTCCTGACACCGACGGAGACCGACGTGCTGCAACAGTGCTTCAACGGCCTCGTGAGTGGCAGCTTCTACGCGCTGCTGGCGCTCGGCCTGGCCGTCATCTTCGGGATGCTGGGCGTGGTCAACTTCGCCCACGGCGCCTGCTACATGCTGGGCGCGTTCGGGGCGTACGTGGCCCTGGCGCGGTTCGGGGTGCCGTTCTGGGCGGCCCTGGTGCTGGTGCCCGCGCTGCTCTTCCTGGTGGGCGCGGTGCTGGAACGCGCCCTGATCCGGCGCCTCGCCCCGCTCGACCCGCTGTACAACTTCCTGCTCACCTTCGGGCTCACCCTCGTGCTGCAGGACCTCGTCAAGCGCGGGTACGGCGTGCAGTCGCAGCCGTACCCGCGCCCGGCGGAGCTGACCGGCTCGGTGCACCTGGGCCTGTTCGACTACCCGGCGTACCAGGTGTTCGTGCTGGCCGCCTCGGTGGTGCTGTGCGCGGCGGTGTGGCTCGTGCTGACCCGTACCCGGGTGGGGCTGGTGGTGCGGGCCGCCACCGAGCGGCCGGAGCTGACAGGTGCGTTCGGGATCGACGTGGGCCGGTGGGTCACGCCGGTCTTCGGGTTCGGGGTGGCGCTGGCCGGGCTGGCCGGGGTGCTGGCGGCGCCGATGCGGGCGATCAACCCGCTGATGGGGGCGGACCTGGTCATCGCGGTCTTCGCGGTCGTGGTGATCGGCGGGCTCGGCTCGGTGTTCGGGTCCGTGCTGGCGGGCTTCGCGATCGGCCTGCTGCAGGCGCTGGGCAACCTGTACGTACCCGCGCTGTCCCAGACGTTGATCTTCATCGTGATGGCCGCGGTGCTGTTGTGGCGCCCGGCCGGTCTGTTCGGCCGCGAGGAGGCCCGCGCGTGATCCCCATGGTGCTGCGCCGGGCCGGGGCCCGCCGTTACCCGCTGCTGGCGGTCGGACTGCTGGCCGCCCTGGCCCTGCCCTGGCTGGTCTACCCGCCGGTGGCCATGGACATCGTCACCTGGGCGCTGTTCGCCGCCGCCGTCGACCTGCTGCTCGGCTACACCGGGCTGCTGTCGTTCGGGCACGCCGCGTTCTGGGGCAGCGCCGCGTACGCGTCGGGTCTGATCGCCGTGCACTCCGGGTTGCCGTTCCCGGTGGCCGTGTTCGGCGGGGCCGCGGTCGCGGCGGCGCTGGCGGTCCCGATCGGCGCGCTCAGCGTGCGCAGCCGGGGCATCTACTTCGCGATGGTGACGCTCGCCTTCGCCCAGATGGTCTACTTCGTGGCGAACCAGTGGCGCGGCCTGACCGGCGGCGAGAACGGGTTGCAGGGCATCCCGCGCGAGCTGTGGGGCCTGGACCTGAGCGACCCGTTCGTCTTCTACTACGCGGGGTTGCCGATCGTCGTGTTCGGGCTGTTCTGCCTGTGGCGCGTCGTGCACTCGCCGTTCGGGCACGTGCTCGTCGCGATCCGCGACAACCCGGCCCGGGCGCGGGCGCTCGGCTATCCCGTGGAGCGGTACAAGCTGCTGGCGTTCGTGCTGTCGGCGGCGCTGTCCGGGCTGGCGGGCGGGTTGTTCGCGATCAGCCACGGCTTCGTGTCGCTGCAGGAGGTGTACTGGACGACCTCCGGCAAGGCCGTGATGATGGTCGTCCTCGGCGGCATCGGCACGCTGTGGGGCAGCGCGCTCGGGGCCGCGCTGGTGGTGCAGTTGGAGGACTACCTGTCCACCGCCGGGTTCGACGGGATCGGCATCGTCACCGGCACGGTGTTCGTCCTCGTTGTGCTGCTGTTCCGGCAGGGGATCTGGGGCACCGCCCGCGATCTGGCCGCCCGCCGCTCGGCCGCCCGCCGCTCGGCCGCCGGCACCTCGGCGGCCCTGCGCCCGCCACCGGCACCACCGCCGGTCACCGGCCCGGCCCAGAGGTCCGATGTGGATGAACCCGCCGCCACAACCCTGCCGCAATGACCGCCTGGCGCACCGAGGAGGAACCATGGAGACCCTTGTTCCCCGTCCCGACACCGTGGCCCTGGCCGACGGTGCGCTCGCCGGGCGCACCGCGGTCGTCACCGGCGGCGCCGGGGGGATCGGCCGGGCCTGCGCCGTACGCCTGGCCCGTGCCGGGGCCCGCGTCGTGGTGCTGGACCGCGACGGGCCCGCCGCCAGCCGGGTCGCCGCGGACATCGGCGGCACCGCGCACACCGTCGACCTGACCGACCTCGCCGCGGTCGACGACCTCGACCCGGGCGCCGACATCATCGTCAACAACGCGGGCCTGCAACACGTCGCCCCGCTGCACGAGTTCGACCCGGAGATGTTCTCGCTGATCCTGCGGCTGATGGTGGAGGCCCCGTTCCGGTTGGTGCGGCGCTGCCTGCCGCACATGTACGCCCGGGGCTGGGGCCGGATCGTCAACGTGTCGTCGGTGCACGGGCTGCGCGCCTCGCCGTACAAGTCGGCGTACGTGGCGGCCAAGCACGGGCTGGAGGGGCTGTCGAAGGTGATCGCGCTGGAGGGCGCCGCGCACGGGGTCACCTCCAACTGCGTCAACCCCGGGTACGTGCGTACCCCGTTGGTGCGGGCGCAGGTCGCGGCGCAGGCGGTCCGCCACGGGCTGCCCGAGGACGAGGTCGTCGAGCGGGTGATGCTGGCCCCGGCGGCGATCAAACGGCTCGTCGAACCCGCCGAGGTGGCCGAGGCCGTGGCGTACCTGTGCTCGCCGCACGCCTCCTTCGTCACCGGCACCTCTCTGGTCATGGACGGCGGATGGACGGCACACTGACCGGCACCGTCGTGCCGAGGAGGTACACCGTGGCCGAGCCGGGGCCCGCCGCCGCGTACCTCGAACTGCTGCTGCGCGAGGCCGCGCCGGTGGAGTTCGAGCGGCCCCTGCTGCAGGCCCGCGCCGAGGGCCGCGCGGGCGACGAACTCGCCGAGCTGGACCGGCTCAAGGGGCTCGCCCTGCAGGTCCGGGCGCTGCTGGAGCGGCGGCGGCGGCGCGAGGCCGAGCTGAGCGCGCTGGTCGACACGGTCGGGGACCTGGCCACCCTGCGCGACCTCGACGCGGTGCTGGCCGCGATCGTGCGCCGCGCCCGGGAACTGCTGGACACCGACGTCGCGTACATGACGCTGAACGACGAGGAGCGCGGCGACACGTACATGCGGGTCACCTACGGGTCGGTGTCGGCGCGGTTCCAGCAGGTGCGGCTGCCGCTCGGGGCGGGACTGGGCGGGCTGGTCGCGCAGAGCGCGGCGCCGTACGTGACCGCGAACTACGCCGAGGACGACCGGTTCCAGCACATCAGCGAGATCAACGCCGCGGTGGCGGAGGAGGGCCTCGTCGCGATCCTCGGCGTGCCGATGCTGCTCGGCACGCGGGTGCTCGGGGTGCTGTTCGCCGCCAACCGCAGCGCCCGCCCGTTCACCCGCGAGGAGGTGACCCTGCTCAACTCGCTGGCCGCGCACGCCACCGTCGCGCTCGACAACACCCGGCTGCTCGGCGAGACCCGGGCCGCGCTGGAGGAGCTGGGCGCCGTCAACACCGTGGTGCGCCGGCACAGCGAGTCCCTGGAACGCGCCGCCGAGGCGCACGACCGGATGACCGAGCTGATCCTGCGCGGCGGCGGCCTCGACGACCTGGCGGCCGTGGTCGCGGAGGTGCTCGGCGGCGGCCTCGCGATCCTGGATGCCGACGGGCACTGCCTCGCCGAGGTGGGCGCGGTGGGTGATGTCGGCCCGGCCGCCACCGCGGCGGCCGGGCGCGCCCTGGGCCGGACCACCCGGCACGGCGAGCACTGGGTGCTGGCGGCGGGCGCGGGCAGCGAGGCGCTGTGCACGCTGGTGTTGCGTACGCCGGGGGAACTGAGCGCGACCGACACCCGGATCCTGGAACGCGCCGGGGTGGTGACCGCGCTGCTGCTGCTGTTCCGGCGCAGCCTCGCCCAGGCCGAGAGCCGGGTCCGCGGCGAGCTGCTGGAGGACCTGCTGACCCGGCGGGTCGACGACCCGGTGACGGTCCGGCAGCGGGCCCGCCGCCTCGGCGTCGACCTCGACGACGCGCACGTGCTGGTGGTGCTCTCCTGCCCGGCCCGGCTGCGGGAACGCGCCGCGCAGTGGGGTGCCGCCCAGGCGGCCGCCCGGGGCGGGCTCGCCGCCCAGCGCGACGGCAACGTGATCCTGCTCGTCGGCGGTGACCATCCCGGCGACGCGGCCCGGCGGATGGCCCGCGAGCTCGGCGGATACCTGGGTACGCCGGTCACGGCGGGCGGCGCGGGCCCGGTGGCGGGGCCGCAGCCGGTGCCCGCCGCGTACGCCGAGGCGCAACGCTGCGCGGCGGCACTGCACGCCCTCGGCCGCGCCGGGGACGGCGCCAGCGCCGCCGAGCTGGGCTTCGTCGGGCTGCTCGTGGGCGCCGAACGGGACGTGGGCGGCTTCGTCACGGGCGCCCTCGGCCCGCTGCTGGACTACGACCGGCGGCGCGGCACCGCCCTGGTACGCACGCTGGAGGCGTACTTCGCCGCCGGGGGCAGCGCCGCCCGCGCGGCCGACGCCCTGCACGTGCACGTGAACACCGTGGCGCAGCGGCTGGCGCGGATCGGCCAGCTGCTCGGCGCGCGGTGGCAGGACCCCGAACGCGCCCTGGAGCTGCAGCTCGCCGTGCGCCTGCACCGCCTGCGCGACACGTACCCATAGCGGACGTGCGGCAGTGTGCGCCGCCGCCATGGTCGCGGGCCCGGACACGCCGCAACATGACCTGCACGCGGCGCCCCGCCACGCCGGATCGGTCCCCGGTCCGGGTGGCCGGGTGCTCCCGCCGTACCGGAAAGGGGTTTGTTGTGCCCGTGCTTCCGCGAACCGTCCGCGCCCTGCTGGGTGCGGGCCTGAGCCTGATGTTGCCGGTCGTCGCCGTCGCGGCGGGCTCGCCCGCGTCGGCGGTCGCGCCGACCGTGGCGTGTGCCGCCGCGACGGTCCCGGCCGTGCCGGGGGCCGAGCGCCAGGTGTCCGCCTGCCTCGGCGATCTCACCACCGCCGGGACCGTGGCGGACGGCCACACCGACCCGGCCGACTGGGCCGGCCTGACGCCCGCCGGCGCCCGCAACCCGTCCGGCGTGCCCGGCCTGCAGATCGACGGGTACTTCCCGGACACCTCGACCGGCAACACCAACCACGGGTGGCAGCACGACGCCCAGTTCGTGATCCGGCTGCCCGACCGGTGGACCGGCGGGCTCGTGGTCGCCGGCTCACCGGGGGTGCGGGAGCAGTACGCCAACGACTACGCCATCAGCGACTGGGTCCTCGCGCAGGGGTACGCGTACGCCGCCACGGACAAGGGCAACACGGGTACCGCCTTCTACCGCGACGGGCGGCTGCCCGGTGACGCGATCGTGGAATGGAACGAGCGGCTCACCCAGCTCACCCGCGCCGCCCGCGCGGTGCTGCACCAGCGGTACGGCGCCGCCCCGCACCGCACGTACGCGGCGGGCATCTCCAACGGCGGGTATCTGGTGCGCTGGCAGTTGGAGAACCACCCGGAGCTGTACGACGGCGGGGTGGACTGGGAGGGCACGCTGTGGCGCGCGGGCGGGCCGAACCTGTTCACGTTCCTGCCCGCGAGCCTGCGTTCGTACCCCCGGTACGCCGCCACGGGCGACCCGGCCGCGTACGCCGACCTGCTGGCCGCGGGCTTTCCGGCGGATTCGGCGTTCCTGTGGGACTACCACTACCGGGTCTACTGGGATCTGACCCAGCGCATCTACCGCGAGGAACTCGACCCGCGCTACGACGGGGCGACCGAGGCGGGCACCCCGTTCTGCGCGCCCGGCACCCCGGCCTGCGACGCCGACTACTCGTACGCCCAGCGGCCGGCCGCCGTGCGTGCCGCCGTGTCCCGGATCGCGCTGACCGGGCGCATCCAGCGCCCCTTGATCACCCTGCACGGCACCCTGGACGCGCTGCTGCCGATCTCACGGGACTCCGATGTCTACGCCGGGCTGGTCGGCGCCCACCACCGGGAGCGGATCTTCCGGTACTACCGGGTCGAGGGCGGCAACCACGTCGACGGGCTGTACGACGCCTACCCGGACCGGCTGCGGCCGATCCTGCCGTGCTTCCGCAGCGCGTTCACCGCGCTGACACGGTGGGTGGATCTGCGGGTGGCCCCGCCCGCCAGCCGGACCCTTCCCCGGCCCTCGGACGCAGACCTGGCCAACGTGTGCGCACTCGCCGAATGAACCAAGCAATGTTACAGGAATGTAACCTGGCAGGTCGCGTCTTTGCCGGAAGACCCTCCCGCATGATCGATGGCGTGTTAGCACTCGTATGCGGACGGTGCTAATCACAGATCGGACACCGCCCGCGGCTGGAGGAGCCGTGAACGTACTGATGGAGGGTCCGAAACACGCCGACCGCGAGGCGCCGTCGGCACCGGAAACCATGGCCGGGGAGGGCGCTGCCGGCGCTCGCCCGCTGCGGATCGCGATGGTCGTTCCGCCG
Organism: Krasilnikovia cinnamomea; assembly: GCF_004217545.1. NCBI lineage: Bacteria > Bacillati > Actinomycetota > Actinomycetes > Micromonosporales > Micromonosporaceae > Krasilnikovia > Krasilnikovia cinnamomea. The sequence goes on along the minus strand of NZ_SHKY01000001.1, from coordinate 1,386,233 downwards.
TACTTCGAAGTGCCGCCGCAGGGCTACGGGGGAGTCGAGTCGGTCGTCGCCGACCTGACCGAGGCCCTCGTGCAGCGGGGGCACCAGGTGACACTGATCGGGGCGGGGCGCACCGGCACCCCGGCCGACATGGTGTCGGTGTGGCCAGCACCGATCCCGGAACGGCTCGGTGAGCCGTTCCCCGAGCTGGTCCACGCGGGGCTGGTCCGCCCGGCGGTGCAACGCCTGGTCGCCGAGCGCGGCGTGGACCTCGTCCACGACCACACCCTGGCCGGTCCGCTGAACGCGCTGTCCTTCGCGCTGCTGGGGCTGCCCACCGTGGTGACGATGCACGGTCCGGTGCAGTCCGACCTGCACGATCTGTACACCGCGGTCAACGACGACATCGAACTCGTGGCCATCAGCGACCGGCAGCGGGCGCTCGGGCCCGAGCTGCGCTGGGCGGGCCGGGTACACAACGCCATCCGGGTCGACTCCTTCCCGTACCGGCGGGACAAGGGCGACTACGCCCTGTTCCTCGGCCGGTTCCATCCGCAGAAGGCGCCGCACCTGGCGCTGGAGGCCGCGCACGCCGCGGGCATGCCGCTCATCCTGGCCGGCAAGTGCTCCGAGCCGCTGGAGAAGGTGTACTACGAGCGGGAGGTGGTGCCGCGCCTGAGCGCCGCCGACCGGATCTACGGCGTGGCCGACGCCGTGTCCAAGCGGCGGCTGCTGGCCGACGCCCGGTGCCTGCTCTTCCCGATCCAGTGGGAGGAGCCGTTCGGCATGGTGATGATCGAGGCGATGGCCTGCGGCACGCCCGTGGTGGCGTTGCGCGGCGGGGCCGTGAGCGAGGTGGTCGTCGACGGGGTCACCGGGTACGTCCGCGACTACCCGGAGGAGCTGCCCGCGGCGCTGCGCCGCCTGGACGAGCTCGATCCCGCGCCCTGCCGGCAGCGCGTCGCCGAGCTGTTCGACATCGACGGGCTCGGCGCCGGCTACGAGGCGGTCTACCGCGAGGTCCTCGCCCGCCACAGCGCCGCCGTGTCGCACGTGCGGCCCAGTTCGCTGGGGCTGCTGCAGCGCCGGGTCGAGCGCGCCCAGCACCGCACCCGGCGGGCGGTCCGGGCGGCCCACCCGCTCGACGCCAAGGCCGGCCCGTCGAAACCCGCGGGCGCGGCGTAGGCCTCAGGTCCGGGCGGGCCCGGCCCGCCCGGACCCCCGGAGCCGCCGTCAGTCCGGGTCGCTGGTCCGGCAGGCCTCCGCGACCGCGGCCCGGGCGGCGGGCAGGGCCCGCGCCCGGTCCGCCGGGACCAGACCGATCCGGGTACGCCGGTCGAGCACGTCGTCCGCGTCCAGCGCGCCCTCGCGGCGCACCGCCCACAGCAGTTCCGCGCCGGTCACCGCGATGCCGTCGGCGACCGGCCGGGCCAGCGCCGGATCCTCGGCCGCGCATGCCAGCACGGCCGGGGCCTCGGTGCCGTACCGGGCCACGAGCCGGGCCGGGGCGGGCACCCGGGCCAGGGTCTCCGGCGGTGCCGCGCCGACCAGCGGGAGCCGGTCCGTACGGCAGCGCCCCGGGGTGTGCCCGGCCGCGCGCAGCGCCGCGTCCACGGCGTCGCGCGCCATCCGCCGGTACGTGGTGAGCTTGCCACCCACCACGGTGGTGACCCCGCCGGGCGAGGTGAGTACCGCGTGCCGCCGCGACAGGTCGGCGGTCCGGTCGGCGCCACCGGCCAGCAGCGGGCGCAACCCCGCGAACGCGCCCACCACGTCCACTTCGGTTGGTGCCGGGTCGACCGCGGTGGCCAGCACGTCGAGCAGGAAGCCGCGTTCCGCCGGGCTGGGTTCCGGGACATCCGGCACCGGGCCGTCCACCGGCTCGTCGGTCAGTCCCAGATAGACGTGGCCGTCGGGCTGGGGCAGGGCGAACACGAACCGGTTCGTCTCGCCCGGCACCCCGATGGTCAGCCCGGCGACCTGGGCGCCGAGGGCGCCGGGGCGCAGCACCAGGTGGGTGCCGCGCGACGGGCGCAGGCGGACGGCCGGGTCGAGCTGGTCCGCCCACACGCCGGTGGCGTTCACCACCATGCGGGCGCATACCCGGTGCTGCTGGCCGGTCAGGGTGTCCACCACGGTGGCGCCGCGCCCGTGCAGCTCGGTCACCCGGCAGCGGGTGAGGACGCGGGCGCCGTATCCGGCGGCGGTACGGGCCAGCGCCACCACCAGCCGGGCGTCGTCGACGAGCTGACCGTCCCAGCCGAGCACGCCGCCGCGCAGCCCGGCCCGGCGCACCGCCGGAACGAGCCGGGTCACCTCGGCCGGGCTGATCCGGCGCGAGCGCGGCAGCCGGGCGGCCGGGGTGCCCGCCGCGGCCCGCAGGGCGTCCCCGGCCGCGAAGCCGGCGCGGGTCAGGGCGGCCCGGCCGCCGGAGACCAGCGGGGTCCGCGGCAGCACGGACGGAAGCGCGGTGATCAGGTGCGGGGCGACCGTACCGAGCAGGATGCCGCGCTCGACCGCGCTCTCGTACGCCAGCCCGAGGTGGCCGCCCGCCAGGTAGCGCAGGCCGCCGTGCACCAGTTTGGAGCTCCACCGTGAGGTGCCGAACGCGAGGTCGTGGGCGTCCAGGGCGGCGACGGTCAGCCCGCGCGACGCCGCGTCGAGCGCGACACCGGCGCCGGTGACGCCGAGGCCGACCACGAGCAGGTCGACGGTCGTGCCGGCGGCCAGCTCGGCCAGCTCCCGGCTGCGCCGGGCGGCGGTGAGCGCGGTGCCGGTCTTCGCGGTGCGGGTCGTGGTGCTGTCGTTCTTCGCGCTGTCGTTCTTCGCGCTGCCGGTGTTTGTGCGGTCGTTCCTCGCGCTGCCGGTGCTTGTGCGGTCGGTCATGGCGCGAGGTAACGGTCGAGGAGCAGGCGCAGCTCGGCGTCGAGGTCGTCTTCGGTGGCCGTCTCGCTCGCCTCGGCGGAGTGGTCGGTCATCGTGCCGGCGGAGATGACGAAGCCGTGCAGGGCCAGCAGGACCGCGCGGCCGAGCACGGCGGCGGGCGCGGCGCGTACCGAACCGTCGGCGTGGCCCTCGGCGAGCGTCGCCACCAGCCCGGCGAGGATCAGGTCCTGGCTGGTGCCGCGGCGATCCACCAGGTAGGGCAGCAGGATCTCCGGATCCAGCTCGACGATGCGGCGGAACACCGGATGCTTACGCAACTGGCGGGCGCCCGTGGTGAGGCTGTCGACGACGCGGGCCCGGGCGTGTTCCCCGCGCGCCGCGGCCTGGGCGCGTACCGCCAGCTCGCTCCACTCGCGGGTCATCAGGTCGCCGACCAGGGAGGCCATGTCGGGCCAGCGGCGGTACATGGTCATTCGGGAGACCCCGGCGCGGCGCGCCACGTCGGTGAGGGTGGTGCGGCGCAGGCCGACCGCGAGAACGCAGTCGCGGGCGGCGTCCAGCAACGCGTCGTCGGCGGTCCGCCCCCGCTCCGGGCCGTCCGACCCCTGCTCGGGGGTGTTACAACTGGACGTCATGTGTCACAGTGTAACCCATGAATGAGCTGCGCCATGTGGCCCGCTGGGGCGACCCCGCCGACGCCGTGACCCTGTCCCCCGGGGTACGGGACCTGCTCGGCTCCGCCCTGGGAGTGCGCGGGCCACGCCCCGCCGCCGAGAAGGCCGACCTGCATCCGGCGTCGCTGCCCCCCGCCGCCCTCGCCGACCTGGTCACCGCGTGCCCGCGCGTGCACACCGACGACGCCACCCGGCTGGCGCACGCCGCGGGCAAGTCCACCGAGGACCTGCTGCGGCTGCGCGCGGGCCAGGCCCACGACGCCCCGGACGCGGTGGCCCGGCCCGGCTCACACGACGAGGTGGCGGCGCTGCTGGCCGCCTGCGCCCGGCAGCACGTCGCGGTGGTCCCGTTCGGCGGTGGCACCTCCGTGGTGGGCGGGCTGGCCGCCCGCCGCGACGGCTTCGCCGGGCTGCTGGCCCTGGACCTGGGCGGGCTGGACCGGCTGATCCGCGTCGACCCGGTGTCGCGCACCGCGACGGCCGAGGCCGGGCTGCGCGCCCCGCAGGCCGAGCGGCTGCTCAACGCGCAGGGCTACACGCTCGGCCACTTCCCCCAGTCCTTCGAGTACGCGAGCCTCGGCGGCTTCGCGGCCACCCGCTCCAGCGGCCAGGCCTCGGCCGGGTACGGGCGCTTCGACCGGATGGTCGTCGGCCTCAAGGCGGCCACGCCGGTCGGCACCGTGGAGCTCGGCCGTGCCCCCGAGTCCGCGGCCGGACCCGACCTGCGGCAACTGCTGCTCGGCTCCGAGGGCGTCTTCGGGGTCATCACCGAACTGACCCTGCGGGTCCGGCCCAACCCGGCCGAGCGGCACTACACCGGCTGGGTCTTCCCCGACTTCGTGACCGGTGGCGACGCGGTGCGCTCCCTCGCCCAGGACGGGCCGCTGCCCACCGTGCTGCGGCTCTCCGACGAGGCGGAGACCGCGATCAACGCGGCCACCGGTTCCGGCCCGGCCGCCGACGGCGGCTGCCTGGCCGTGGTCGGCGTCGAGGGTACGAAAGGCGAGGTGGCAGCCCGCTCCGAGGCCCTGCACGCGCGCCTGACCGCGCTCGGCGGCGCCCCGCTCGGCGAGGCCGCGGGCGAGCACTGGCGCGCGGGCCGGTACCGGGCGCCGTACCTGCGCGACGCGCTGCTCGACGCCGGGGCGCTGGCCGAGACGCTGGAGACCGCCACGTTCTGGGACCGGCTGCCGCAGACGTACGCCGCGGTCCGCGAGGCGCTGGTCACCACGCTCGCCGACGCCGGGACACCGCCGCTGGTGCTCTGCCACATCTCCCACGTGTACGACACCGGCGCCTCGCTGTACTTCACCGTGGTGGCGGCACAGGCCGACGACCCGGTGGCGCAGTGGCGGGCGGCCAAGACCGCGGCCGCCGACGCGATCGCCGCCACCGGCGCCACCATCACCCACCACCACGGCGTCGGCCGCGACCACCGCCCCTGGTACGGCCGGGAGATCGGCCCGGTCGGGGCGGCCGCGCTGCGCGGGGTCAAGGAGGCGCTGGACCCGTACGGAATCCTCAATCCCGGAATCCTGCTGCCGTGAGCCGCGAGGTCTTCACCGCGGTGGTCAACCCCGCGGCGGGCGCGGGCAGCGCCCCGGAGCGGATCATCCGGGTGGCCCGTGCCCTGCGGGAGGGCGGCGCCGCGGTGACGGTGTCGTTCAGCCGGTCCCTCGGGCATGCCACCGATCTGGCCGCCGAGGCCGCGGTGCGGGGCCACGCGGTCCTGGCGGTGGGGGGTGACGGGTTGGTCGGGGCGGTCGCCGCCGGGCTGGTCGGCACGGGGGCCGAGCTGGCGGTCGTCCCGGCCGGGCGGGGCAACGACCTGGCCCGGGCGGTCCCGTTGCCCGCCGACCCCCGCTGGGCCGCCGAGTCCCTGCGCACCCTGCCCGCCCGGGACGTCGACGTGGCCGAGGCGGAGTCCGAGGCGGGGGGCCGGGTCGTGGTCGGCGGTGTCTACACCGGCATCGACGCGGCCGCCAACGACCTGGCGAACCGGCGGCGGCTGCCCCGGCGGCCGATCGCGTACCAGTTGGCGGCGCTCGCGGTGATGGCCCGCTGGCGTCCGGTCGGCTACACGCTCACCGTGGACGGCCAGACCGTCCCGCTGACCGGCCACACCGTGGTGGTCGCCAACGCACCCTGGTACGGCGGCGGCCTGCGCGTCGCGCCCACGGCCAGCCTCGACGACGGCCTGATGGACCTGGTCACGGTCGGGGCGCTGCCGCGCCGCCGGATGCTGCCCGTGCTGTCCGCCCTGCGCCACGGCACCCACCTCGGGCTGCCCGGCATCGCCGCCAGCCGGGCCCGCGAGGTCACCATCGAAGCCGACCGTGCCCTGCCCGTGTACGCCGACGGTGAACCCCTCGGCCGCTGCCCGGTCACCGTCCGGGTCCGGCCGGGCGCCCTGCGGTTGATCGGCGCCCCCGACCCGGCGGGCGGCTGATCGGCGGCCCGGCGCCGGCCCTCGGATCTTGGTGGGTTTGGGTGAGGAGCTGACCCTAAGTCTTCAAGGTTCGGGTGCCGGGGTGAGCGTCGGCGGCGCGTTGGCCGGTGCCGGGCGCCGGGAGCCCTCCGGGCAGCGGGTTGATCCGCCGATACCACGGGTAGTCTCTGCTCCGCCGGAGCCGACGACGTCTCGCGGTGACAGGAGTGCGCGATGATCAGTGTGTTCGAGCTGTTCAAGGTAGGTATCGGGCCGTCGAGTTCGCACACCGTGGGGCCGATGCGCGCGGCCCGGATCTTCGCCGAGGGGCTGGCCGCCGACGGTGAGCTGGCGCGTACCGTCCGGGTCAGCGCGGAACTGTTCGGCTCGCTCGGCGCCACCGGGCACGGACACGGCAGCGACAAGGCCGTGCTGCTCGGTCTCGCGGGCGAGGCGCCCGAGACGGTGGACACCGACACGGCCGACGAGCGGGCCGCCGCGATGCAGGCGCGGGTGCCGCTGCTCGGCAAGCACGACGTCGACATCACCGTGGTGCTGCACCGCCGCCGAGCCCTGCCGCTGCACCCCAACGGGATGACCTTCACCGCGTACGACGCGGCCGGTGAGCCGGTGCGCTCCCGCACGTACTACTCGGTGGGCGGCGGCTTCGTCGTGGACGGGCAGGCGGGGACGGTGGTGGCCGAGCAGGTGAGCGTCGCGCACCCGTTCCGGACCGGCGCGGACCTGCTGGAGCTGACCCGGGCCACCGGGCAGCGGATCAGCGACGTGGTGCTGGCCAACGAGCGGGCCTGGCGTACCGACGCCGACACCCACGCGGGGCTGCTGCACATCTGGCAGGTGATGCAGGAGTGCGTCACCCGGGGATGCTCCCGGGAGGGCACGCTGCCGGGGAGCCTGAAGGTGCGCCGCCGCGCGGCCGAGCTGCACCGCAGGCTGCGCGAGGAGGCCTACAGCGTCGACCCGCTGCGGGTGATGGACTGGGTGACGCTGTTCGCCCTGGCGGTCAACGAGGAGAACGCGGCGGGCGGGCGGGTCGTCACCGCACCCACCAACGGCGCGGCCGGGATCGTGCCCGCGGTGCTGCACTACTACGCGCGTTTCGTGCCCGGCGCCACCGACGACGGCGTCGTCCGTTTCCTGCTCACCGCCGGTGCCATCGGGATGTTGTTCAAGGAGAACGCGAGCATCTCCGGCGCCGAGGTGGGCTGCCAGGGTGAGGTCGGCTCGGCCTGCTCGATGGCCGCGGCCGGGCTGGCCGAGGTACTCGGCGGCACCCCGGAGCAGGTGGAGAACGCCGCCGAGATCGCCATGGAGCACAACCTGGGCCTCACCTGCGACCCGGTCGGCGGGCTGGTGCAGATCCCGTGCATCGAGCGCAACGCGGTGGCCAGCATCAAGGCGATCACCGCGGCGCGGCTGGCGCTGCGCGGTGACGGGGTGCACAGCGTCTCCCTGGACAAGGTCATCAAGACCATGCGGGAAACCGGTGCCGACATGAAGATCAAGTACAAGGAGACCGCCCGCGGTGGTCTCGCGGTCAATGTCATCGAGTGTTGAACTCCACCCGCCGCTGAGCCGTTTCACCCGCCGATCCGTCCGTTGAGCGCGCGCGCCTGCTGAAACGGTTCACTGCGGCCCGGCGATGCTCCCGCTCTGCTCCTGCGCGGTCATTCAGTCGCACCCCACCGTGTCGATGCTGGTCACACATGGGCCGGTCCGTTGCGGGGAGGTGAGGCGGGCAGTGACGACCACGTCATCGCCGGGCGACAAGTCCCGCCAACGCCTGCGCAGCGTACGGGCCGGGGCCGCGCTCACCATGCTGACTCCGCTGTGCACCCTGGTGTACGTCGCGACCACCTGGTCGGCCGGGAACCGCCCGGCCATGGCGATGATCTGCGTGAGCATGCTGGTGCTGGCCGCCGTGGCCCTGGCCGGTGCCCAGGCCATCGAGCGCGCGGGGCGCCGCGCCACCGTCCAGATGGCCGGGCTCGTCGTCAACATCGCCGGATTCACCGCGCTGGCCCTGCTCGACGGCGGACTGAAGAGCGCGGTCGGCGCGTACCTGCCGTTCCTGGTCATCATGCTCGCGGTCGGCATGCCGCTGCGGCCGTTCCTCGCCGTCGCGGGCCTCGCCGTGGCCGGATACTGGACGGTCGCGATCATCGGCGGCCCCGCCCAGATGAGCTACGCCGTGATCCACACCATCCACACCGGCATCATCGCGACGCTGTGCCTGCGGTACTCGGCGGCCATGGTGTCGCTGCAGCGCCGCCTGAGCGACCTGTCGCGCATCGACCCGCTCACCGGCTGCCTCAACCGGCGCGGCTTCGAGGAACGCCTGGCGAACGAGCTGGCCGAGGCCGAGCGCACCGGCGACAGCGCCGTCCTGCTCCTGGTCGACCTGGACGGCTTCAAGGAGATCAACGACCGGTACGGCCACCAGGCCGGCGACGACCTGCTGGTCTGGACCGGCCGCACCATCGACGAGCAGTTGCGCACCCACGACGCCGTGGGACGCGTCGGCGGCGACGAGTTCGCCGCGGTGCTCAGCGGCATCGAACCCGACGGCGTTCCCGTGGTGCTCGAACGGCTGCATGCCGCCCTGGACGGGGTGGCCTCGGCCGGCATCGGGTACGCGTGCTATCCGGCGGAGGCGACCAGCCCCGAGGCCCTCAAGGAGATCGCCGACCGGCGCGTCTACCGCGACAAGGTGGACCACAACCGGCAGGTGCCTGCCGAGGCCGCGGTCGCCGGTGCGCGCGGCGACGGCGCGCGCCGCCAGTCGGCCAAGGTGTCCCGGCACGAGCGGCGCCGCCGCGCGATCACCGAGACCGGTCGGCTCGGCATCTCGACCCCGGGCATGGGGCTGCTCTACGTGCTGCTGTTCGCCGGCGGGCACCCGAACCGCTGGCTGATGGCCACACTGCTGACGGTCGCCGTCACCCTGGGCGTGACCACCGTCGCGGCGGCTGCCAGGCTGAGCCGCAGCTCCGCCGCCGCGATGATCATGCCCATCGTCGGCGCGCTCCAGTTCACCATCTGCACCGTTGTGGTCTGCCTGGACGGCGGGGCCAGCTCCACCCCCGCGCTCGGGATGCTCACCACGCTGCCGCTGATCGCGCTGATCAGCCCCAGGGCGGTGCTGCTGCCGTTCGCCGCGTCCGCATTCGTGGCCATCGCCGTGTTCGTCGGCGTCTCCAGCACGTGGTACGCGATCGGCCACCTCACCAGCGCACTGGTCGTCTCCCTGGTCTGCGCCAGCCGGGGCCGCGTCGCCGCCGAGCAGCGCCGAAAGCTGCGCGAACTGTCCCGAGTGGACGCGCTCACCCAGTGCCTCAACCGGCGGGGCTTCATGGAACGCTCCACCGCCGAACTGGCCCACGCCCACCGGCACCGCCGGGACCTGTCGCTGCTGATCCTCGACCTCGACCGGTTCAAGGAGGTCAACGACTCCGAGGGCCACGCGGCGGGCGACGAACTGCTCTGCTGGGTGGGCGCCACCCTCAGGGAGCGGCTGCACCCGCACGACGTGGTCGGCCGCCTCGGCGGTGACGAGTTCGTCGTCCTGCTCTCCTCGCACAGCGCCGGTGAGACCGACGACGTCGCCGGGGACCTGGAGGCCGCGCTGGCGGAACGCATCGGGGTCAGCGTCGGCGCCGGGGTCCTCGGCCGGCACGGCACCGATCTCGAAGGGCTGTACGCGCACGCCGACGCGGAACTGTACCGGCGCAAGCTGGCCCGGGGCCGGGGCCGCAGTCGCCGCCCGGCCGCCCCGGCGGACGGCAACGCGCTGGTCGCGTAGGCGACCCCGGTCGTCGGCGACATCGCGGCCCGCGTGGTTGTGGGGCGCGGACCCATGTCGCGGCCCGGCGGCGGGACCTAGCCTGGGCAGATCCCCGAATCCCCCACGCGGAGGCCGCCATGGCCCATTTCCCCATCCGCCGTGTCCGTCACCTCGCCGTCGTCCTCGCCGTCCTCCTCGGCACCGCCCTCGCCGCCCCCCGGCCGGCGCATGCCGCGGGCCTGGAACAGGTGACCGGCTTCGGCACCAACCCCGGCAACCTCGCCATGTACGCGTACCGCCCCGCTGACCTGCCGCCCGGGGCGCCCGCGGTCGTGTTGCTGCACGGCTGCACCCAGGACGCCGCCGGCTACTTCGCCAACTCCGGGTGGCGCACCTTCGCCGACCGGTGGCACTTCGCGCTGGTGCTGGCGCAACAGCGCACGGCGAACAACTCCGCCGCCTGCTTCAACTGGTTCCTGCCCGCAGACACCGGCCGGGGGCAGGGCGAAGCGTTGTCCATCCGGCAGATGGCCGGCTACGCCGTGGCCACGTACGGATCCGACCCGTCCCGGATCTTCGTCTCGGGCCTGTCGGCGGGCGGCGCGATGAGCGCCGTCATGCTGGCCACCTACCCCGACCTGTTCGCCGCCGGCTCGATCGTCGCCGGCCTGCCCTACCGGTGCGCCACCTCCGTGGCCGCCGCCGTGACCTGCCAGTACGTGCCGCCCGACCGGACGCCCGCGCAGTGGGGCGACCTGGTGCGCGCCGCCTTCCCGGGTTACCCCGGGCCACGGCCCCGGGTGGCGATCTGGCACGGCCAGGCCGACTGGAAGGTCGTCCCGGCCAACGGGGTCGAGCTGCGTGACCAGTTCACCGACGTGCTGGGCGTCCCGGCGCAGCCGACCGCGACCCGGACGCTGCCCGCGGGCACCACGCTGGAGGTGTACGGCGCCGACCAGGTCCGGCTGTACCGGATCGCGGGCATGGCCCACGGCCTGCCGGTGGACCCCGGCGCGGAGGCGCAGCAGTGCGGGACCGCGGCCGCGTACTTCCTGGACACGATCTGTTCGGCGTACTCCGACGCCGTGTTCTTCGGCCTCGACCGCTGAGCCTGCGGCCAAAGCCCGGGCGTCAGGCGTCGCCGGGCGGGAGGCGGACCACGTCAGCGACGACGGCGCCGTCGTCGGTGAGGCGGTCCGCCGCCGGGCTGTCGTACACGACCAGCACCCGGCCCTGCTCGCGCGGCGCCAGCAGCCCGATCCCCTCGGCGTGGTCGTCGCCCTCGCCGTAGGGCAGTTCCACCTCCCGGCTGACGGCCTCGCCGCGGACGACCGCGGGCATCTCCACCCGGCAGGCGCCATGCCAGCGGTAGATCCGCACCGGCCCGTCCAGGTTCATGGTCGGTCCGGCCAGCACGAGCAGGTCGTCGCCGTCCGGGCACAGGTCGCGCACGCCCAGCCCGTCGAGGTCCAGCACGTACTTGCGGTAGGGCCGCTCGTCGTCGAAGGGCCGCAGCAACAACCGGCCGGGATGCTCCGGATCCGGGTACGGGCGCACCTCGAGCACGATCGCCCAGCCGCGTAGCACGGGCCCACGCAGCCCGAGGTAGACCCGGTCACCGCGGACCGCGATGCCCTCGATGTCCAGCCCGTTGTCCTTGCCCGGGATGGCCAGGAACGGTGCGAGGTGCTCGTCGTCCGCCAGCAGGGCCCGCAGGTTGCCCCGCCCGGCGAGGATCGCCGCCCGCTGCGCCTGGCCGTCGACGACGATCTCGCGGACCGGGGTGGGCAGCCCGTCCACCTCGGCGATCGGCAGCCGGACCAGGATCTGCCGGTTGTCCTGCCCCTCCACCCGGCCCAGCCGCTTGAGCGCCTTCGCGTCGGGGTGGCGGGACTTGATCTGCCGCCGGCGCAGGCTGTGCGAGCCGACCGCCCACAGGAAGTGTCCCGTCCGGGCGAGGCCCTCGATGTCGGCCTCCTCCTCGCTGTCGTCGCCGGGGAGATCGACCAGGTCGGCCAGCCGGAACGTCGCCTCGTCACCGTACGCGGTGGGGCGGTGCGGATCGTCGGCCACCAGCCGCTCCACCGTCGCGGTCTCGTCACCCGCGACCCACAGCACTGCGCCGTCGGCGCGGACCGCGGACAGGTTCGTGTGCGTGGCGGCGGCCCGGGACCGGTCCCCGAAGTGCAGCCGGACGGTGTGTTCCAGAGTCATGCCCGAGATCCTGGCATCTCCGCGCACCCGGCGGGGCCGCTAGGGCGACATCGCCGGGATCCTCGCGCGGGTCCGGGGCGGGGGCGCGGGGCCGAAGGTCCTGGGTGCGGGGGCCGGTCGCGGCTGTCAATGATCGAGGGATTTCCATACGCTCGGCACCGGGATCGACCCGCGCGCGGCCGTGTCGTCGCGCGCCGGTCGAAACCCCGCCGGGTGCGGAAACCGCCCGGCCGTGTCCTTCAGGGAGGGTGCCGGTCATGGATTCCGCTGGAGGAAACGATTCCCGAACGGTCGAGGCGGCGCTGTCCGCAGTGGACGAAGGCGGGGCGTTCCACGCGTACCGGGTCGTCGAGCTGCGGGCCCGGGCGGATGCCGGCGGGGTACACCCGGCCGTGCTGACGTTCCTGCGCGAGACCGGCGGCCCCGACACCGCCGGTGCGCGCGTCGTGACCGGGGCCTGTGCCCTGGGGGCCGGGTGGGCGGCGCTGGACCAGGCCCTCGCCTACGCGCGCAGCCGGGTGCGCCGCGGCGCCTCCCCGGACGACCACCACACCCACCGGCTGATCGTGCCGCACGCGGTCCGGCTGGAGGCGGCCCGCGCCGCCCTCGAGGCGACCGCGGCCCGGATCGACGCGGGCAACCGCTCTCCGGCTGACGGCGCCTCCCGCTCTCAGGCTGACGCGGGCGACCGCTCCGGGGCGGGCGGACCCGCGTCTGGGCTGGTTTCGCCGCCCGGCCCGGGGACCGGGCTCGACACCGACGGCGCCATCGCCGCGTACCTGGCCGTCGAGGCCGGTGCGGCCGCCCACGCGGCGGTCGCCGCGTACGGCGGGCCCGACCCGGTGATCCCCGCCACCTGGACGTGCGGTGGGCAGGCCTGGGTGCTCGGCATCGCCCGTGACCGTTTACGGGCGTATGCCGGCACCGCGGGCCGGTTCCACCGGGACCTCGCCGCCGCTCTCGGGCGGCTCCCGGCCGACTCCGGAGCCCCCACCGCCGCGCTCGCCCTGGACTGCCTGGCCGCGCTGCTGGACGGCGCCGAGTCCCCCCGGCCGGGGTGGGGGGAACTGGTCGCGTCCGCGGAGGCCGCCGGGTGGCTGGCCCGCCGTGCGGTCGCGGCCGCCGCCGGTGCCCTGCCAGCGGCGGCGGACCGGGGGTTCGCACCGGCCGGGTGCGCCGCGCTCAGCCGGATCTTCGCCCGCCAGGCGGCGCTCGCGGTTGCCGAGGAGACGCTGCGCCGTGCGCCCGGGCCCGTGCGGCCGGGCCACAGACCGGAGCGAGACGCGCCACCACCGGGGCTGGCGGAGCGAGTGGGGCTGGCCGAGCGAGTGGGGCTGGCGGAGCGAGTGGGGCTGGCGGAGCGAGTGGGGCTGGCGGAGCGCATCGGGCTGCTGGACCGGGCCCGGGCCGCTCAGGCCGGGCTGTTCGCCGACCTCGACACGGTCGCCGCCGCACTGGCCGTCCGTGCGGTGGAACCGGTTACGGCCTCCTGATCAACCACTCGGCCGCTGGGGCAAGGCCGGCAGGGTGGCCGATCAGGCCTCGATGGCGTAGCCGTCGCGGGCGCGGTGCAGGTTCTCCACGACCTCGTACGGGTCGATCTCGCCATCGCCGTCGATGTCGAGGATGCCGATCCAGGTCCCGCCGGCGGCCGCGAAGCCCGCATCCAGAGCGGCGCCCTTGTCCTGGATCTCGCGGCTGGCGATGACCCGGGTGTGGGCCACGTCGGCCAGGGTGGCGCCGGAGCCGTCGATGCAGCCGGCGGAGACGGCGATCACCTCGAAGCTGATGTTCTGCGCGTGCAGCACCTCGGCCAGCCGCTGCACCGTGCTGAGCAGCCGGCCGCCGGGCTTGTGGAACGGGATCACGACGGAGAAGTCGACGGTGGTGGGGCGCGTTCCGGCGAAGGCGGGAACGACGACGGGCGGGGCGGCGATCAGGTTCGCAACGGTCATGCCCCAACGGTCGGAGAGCAACCTCAACGCCACCTCATTCGGAATTCAAGGCGTCCGCAAATGTTGTCACCGTCACATTCTGGGAGCCCTCCCAAGAACTGTCCATTGTGGTGGCACGCCTTTGTGAGGCCAATCCCACGCTGGAATGTGCGCCATCTGCGGGCCATTACCGGAGCCGGCAACATCTTTGGTGCCGTCCGGAAGCGATGGCCTGCGGCGGGTGCCGCCCGGCAATCGCGCCGTCATGACGGCGCAAGGCATCGGCAACAAGTGCAAGAACTTGCAAGCCATTCACGTACGTCGATAGCGTCCCCACCGGCTCCATTCGCGGAGCCGCTCCCGGGGAAGGGACGACCCAGGTGACGAACGACAGGCCGACCCGGCGCCGCTGGACCGCCGCCCTCGCCGCCGCGGCCGCCGTGACCGCGCTGGCGACGGACGCCACGGCGGCCCGCGCGGCGGACGACCACACCGGCCGCCCGACGAACACCACGGCGGCCCGCGCGGCCGCCGAGGCCCCGGCCGCGATCTCCGCCCAGGTACGCGCCGAGGTGGCACGCGGCGACACGACCTTCTGGGTCCTGCTGCGCGACACTCCCGACCTGAGCGCCGCCCGCCGCGCCGCCGGACAGGCCAAGGCCGGCGCGGTCTACCGGGCCGCCACCACGGCCACGGCCCGCCATCAGGCCGGACTCCGCGCGCTGCTCACCCGCCGTGGGGCACGGTTCAGCACGTACTGGATCTCGGACACGATCCGGGTCACCGGCGGCGCCGCCCTGCTGCGTGAGCTCGCCGCGCGGCCCGAGGTCAAGGCGGTGCTCCCGGACAACCCGGTCCGGCTGCCCACCCCGGTCACCGGCACCACGCACGCCGCCGTGCAGGGCACGGAGTGGAACATCGACCGGGTCGGCGCGCCGCGCGTCTGGAACGAGCGCCACGACCGGGGCGAGGGCATCGTCGTCGCCAACGTCGACACCGGCGTTCAGTACGACCACCCGGCGCTGGCCGCCGGATACCGCGGCCGCCGCGCCGACGGCGGCTACGACCACGACTACAACTGGTTCGACCCGGCGCACATCTGCGCCGACCCGGCCCCGTGCGACAACGTCGGCCACGGCACGCACACCATGGGCACGATGGTGGGCGGCGAGGGCGAGACCGCGATCGGCGTCGCCCCCGGCGCGAGCTGGATCGCCGTCAAGGGCTGCGAGACCAGTTACTGCTCGGTCGCCGCGCTGCTGGCCGCCGGGCAGTGGATCGTGGCGCCCACCGACCGTTCGGGCAACAACCCCCGCCCGGACCTCGCGCCGGACGTGGTGAACAACTCGTGGGGCGGCGCGTCCGGCTTCGACCCCTGGTACTCCGACGTCGTGCGCGCCTGGGCCGCCGCGGGCATCTTCCCGGCGTTCTCCGCCGGCAACTCCGGCCCCACCTGCGGCACCGCCAACACTCCCGGCTCCTACACCGCCACGTACGCCTCGGGCGCCTACGACATCAACAACGCCATCGCGTCGTTCTCCAGCCGCGGGACCGGCCAGGACGGTCTGGTCAAGCCGAACATCGCCGCACCCGGCGTGGACGTGCGCTCCAGCGTCCCCGGCGGCGGGTACGCGGTCTACAGCGGCACCTCGATGGCCTCCCCGCACACCGCCGCGACCGTGGCGCTGCTCTGGTCGGCGGTCCCGGCCCTGCGCCGCGACATCGCCGCCACCCGCGAGGTGCTGGACACCTCCGCGATCGACGTCGATGACGTGTCCTGCGGCGGCACCGCCGGCGACAACAACGTCTTCGGGCAGGGCCGCCTCGACGCGGCCGCCGCGGTCACCCTGGCGCTCAGCCCGTCCGGCAGCCTGGTCGGGACGGTCACCGCGGGTGGCACCCCGCTGACCGGGGCCACCGTGCGGGTGAGCGGCCCGGCCGAGCGCAGCGTCACGACCGGCGCGGACGGCGGCTACCGGTTCGCGCGGCTGGTGGCGGGCGCGTACCGGGTGCGGGTCACCGCGTTCGGGTACGACACGTCCGAGGCGCAGGTGCAGGTCGACAACGGCGCGGCGGACCGGCTCGACGCCGATCTGACCGCGAGCGCCTCCGGCCTGCTGACCGGAACGGTGACCGCGGGCGCGGCTCCGGTGCTCGGCGCGACCGTCGCCCTGGCCGGCACCCCGGTGTCGGTCACGACCGACACCGACGGCCACTTCCGGATCGCCGCGCCGCTGGGCACCTATCAACTCACGGTCCGCCCGGTCGGCGGATGCTCCGCCCCCGCCACCCGCGCGCTGACCCTCGCGGGCGACGCAACCCTGGCGATCGCCCTGGACCCGGTCACTGATCACTACGGCCACACGTGCGGGCCCGCCACCGAGGCGTACCGGACCGGTGACACCCGGGTCGACCTGACCGGGGACGACCTCGCCGCCCAGGTCACCATCCCGTTCCCGTTCCCGCTGTACGGCGTCGAGCACAGCGTGGCGTGGGTGAGCACCAACGGTGTGATCGCCTTCGGCGGTCCCGCGCCCGCGTTCGTCAACACCGCGCTGCCCAGCGCGGACCAGCCCAACGACGCGCTGTACCCGTTCTGGGACGACCTGTACGTCGACGCCGAGGCCGGGGTGTGGACCACGGCCGACGCGGACACGTTCGTGGTGGAGTGGCGCAACGTGCGGTTCTTCAGCGACCCGCAGCAGCGGCTGTCCATCAGCGCGATCCTGCACCGCGACGGCGGGGTCACCTACCGCTACCGCAATCCGCAGGGCGCCTCGGCCACCGGCCGGTACGCCACCATCGGCGCGGAGAACCCCACCGGAACGGACGCGCTGGCGTACTCGGTGGACACGGCGGGCGTGGCGACCGACGACATCGGGGTAACGATCCGCCCGCCCGCCGGGCGTGTCCCGGCCGCGTTCCACGTCACCACCCAGACCCGCTGGGGCCAGAACGTGTACGTCGTCGGGGACGTGCCGCAGCTCGGCGGCTGGGATCCGGCGCGCGGGGTGCCGCTGGGCGCCGGCGGTTACCCGGTCTGGTCCGGCGGGGTGGGCCTGCCCGCGGGCACCCAGATCGAATTCAAGTACGTGATCCGTGACCCGGACGGCACGGTGACGTGGGAGCCCGGCGCGAACCGCACCGCGCTCACCCCACCGTCCGGGCGGTACGAGACGAACGACGTCTTCCGCGGGCGGTGACCGCGTTGGGGGTCCGGTCCTCTCCGGCCGGACCCCCAGCGGCGGTTCACTCGTACGGCAGCTCCACCCGGGACTGGTCGCCCAGCCCGAGGGTGGTGGACTGACTGCCGATGGCGCTCCACACCTCGACGGTCACGGTGCCGTGCCGCAGGTCGCCGGCGGTGCCCGTAGCGCTGAGCAGGCCGGCGGCCTGGGTGTAGTGCTCGTATCCGGGCAGCGGATCGGTGGCGAAGTACCGGTACGTCTCGCTGCGCTCCACCGTCCCGTCCCCGGTCAGGTCGTAGGAGATCCGCACCTGCACCCCGTTGCCGACGGCCGTGCCGGCGTCGAGGAACAGGTCGAACGCGGTCGTCCCGCTCCGGTAGGTCAGGTCGACGCCGGTGGCCCGGTAGACCAGGGCACCGGCCGGGGTGCCGTCGTGGTTGCCGGCCGCGGCGGCCACCGTCGCGGTGCCCCGCGCCCCGGCGGCACCGGACAGCTGCCCGGCCGCACCGGCCAGCGCGCCCGAGACCAGGTAGAGCGTCGGCGACGCGGGCGTGGACGGCGTGGGGCTGGACGGTGTCGGGTTGGACGGCGTGGGGTTGGACGGGGTGGGGCTGGACGGGGTGGGGCTGGACGGGGTCGTCGACGGGTCCGGGTCGGTGGACGGCTGGGCGGAGCCGTTCCCGCCGCTCCACGAGTGCGCCCCGGCCGCGACGGTCCGCCCCGCCGGGACGTTGACGACCCTGCCGTCCGAGAACGTCACCGTGATCGCGCGGTCGCCGGTGTTCGCGGCGACGTACGTGCGGGCGCCGCCCTCCGTGAACACCGCCGCCAGCGGATGGTCGGCGTGCACCGCGGTGTCCACGGTGCCCAGGGCCGCCAGGTTGCGGATCCAGTGGAAAGTGTGCCCGCGGCTCTCGCCCTCCTCGGTGGTGTATCCGGGATTGGCCCGCAGGTTCGCCAGCGCCGCTGCCCCGTCACCGAGCGCCTGGTACGACCAGAGCAGGTCCTGCCACACCGACGGCTCGCCGCCGTTGTTGCGCACCATCTCCGCGTACGCCGAACGCACGTACCCCGGGTGGCGGCCCAGGTAGAGGTGGCCCGCGGTGATCGGCAGGCGGTTGATGCCGATGATCATCTCCGGCTCGGCGCTGAACCAGGTGGAGTACGCCCCGCCGTCGCCCCACACCATGCCGACCCCACTGTGGGCGAACGCGGCGGGGAAGTTGTCACCGTCCACATCGAACCAGTACTCGTCGATCGTGGCGGCCTGCGTGGTGTATAGGAACACCCCCGCGTCCCGGATCGCGGTGTTACCGGTCGCCTGACCCCACAGGATCGTCGCGGCCGCGAAGTTCATCCCCTCCGAGGACGACTCCTGGTTGTTGCCCGCCCCGAACGAGCCGTGACCCGACGCCCAGTCGTGCCCCTCGTAGATGTCGAAGTCGCGCAGGAACGGGAAGCGGGCGTCGGTGCGGTCGTAGTTGTTCGCGTCCCGGATCAGCATGTCGACCATGTCCGCGTACGGTGCGGTGCGCGCCCAGGCCGGGTCGAAGCGGGCCAGGGTCGCCGCCGCGGTGATGAAGTAGCCGTAGTGGAAGCTGTGGTCGTTGAGCTCGGAGTCGGACCCGTAGGACGCCGGGTAGCCGATGAGCGCACCCCAGTCACCGTTGTACGAGAACACCTGCCTGGTCTTGCCCGGCGGGGCGGTGAACCAGTCGGTGAGCGTCGCCTTGATGGCCGCGACCGCGCGGTCGCGCGTCTCGTTGTCGTTGACCAGGTCGGCGATCTCGGCGATCCGCGCCGCGCGGCCCAGACCCTTCCCGGTCCAGTATGTGTCCTCACCGACCCGGGCCTGCGGGTTGGCCCGGTCGGCGCTCAGGTACCTGGTCAGCGTGGCGAGGTCGGCACCCGTACCGTCACCGACCGCGGGCAGTTCCGGCAGGACGCCGTGGAACGTCATCGTGGTGCGGAACGTGCTCACCCCGGCCAGCAGTTTCATCGTGCCGCGGGCGGTCCGGTAGGTGGGCGCCAGCGGGGTGGCTCCGGCGAGGTGCTTCCACTGGTGCGGGTACAGCCCCACCATTGTGCCGGTGGCGTCGCCCTCGCGGGCCCGGGTGGTGAAGGAGTACGTGGTGCTGACGGCGCCGGTGGAGGGGGCGTACTGGTAGTCGAGGCGGGTGCCGGTCACGTGGGCGTGGGCGTACCGGCCGAACTGCTGCGCCAGGGCGGTGCGTCCGGCGTTGTCCGTGCTGCGGGGCAGCAGTGCCACGGAGAAGTAGCCGCGTCCCGCCAGCCCCGACGTGACGGTGGTGCCGGTGACGGTCCAGGATGCGCCGGTGGGCGCGTACCCGACGTAGTCGTGGCCGTTGGCGGTGAAGCCGATGGTGGCGCCGTCGCGCAGCCACACCGTCGGGGTGCCGGTGGTGGTGATGACCGCGTCGCCGCCGCTGGCCTGGAAGTAGGCGAACGGCAGGCCCTTGCCGATGGTCGCGCGCAGGGTGCGGGACCCGTCGCTCCAGTACGGCGTCACCGTCCAGTCGCTCCAGTCGTCGACGGCGACCACGGGCGCGGCGAGCCCGGCCACGCCGACGCGGATGTCCTGCACGTACGGATAGTGGAACTCGCCCACGCCGGTCGCGGTGCCGGAGATCGCGGGGGTGTCGTTTCCGGAGAGGCCCAGCCCGTCGCGGTAGGTGTCGAACGAGATCGGATGCGCGTGCAACGGCTCGCTGTACGCGCATTCGGTGCGCTTGAAGACCAGTGAGGACCACCAGTCGTTGGTCGGCAGGGCCCCGGCCGGGGCGCGCGCCGTGAGGAACTGGCGTGGCCGGGTGGAGAGGTCACCGCAGCCGGAGGGGAGTGGGCCGACCCGGTCGGTGGTGTAGCCGGCGGTGGGCGCGGCCTGGGCGGGGAGCATGGCGGCCGTGAGTGCGACGCCGGTGAGGACCAGCGCGGCGGTCGCCCCCGCCAGCCCGGCACGAATTCCCTGAGGTGTCATCGAATTCTCCAGGAAATACAAGGACCCCCGGCCACCTCAGGCGGCCGGCGGTCCGGCGTGTGAAGGAAAGACGCTGTTTCTGGGCGGCGTCAGGCGACGGACCAGTGGCTCTGACCCGCTCGAAGGGGAATGGGGAGTGGGGGAGGAAGTGGGGAGATGGCTGTGAGAGCGCTCTCTCACGAAGGTAAGTGATCGCCATAAGTGACGTCAATGTTTCGGGACTGTTTCAACGTCTGCTGTGGACGTCCACCGCGCCCGTACTCGGTCAGCGCGCGTACGCTCCGGAAACGGTTCCAACAGGCGCAACGTCACCCGACGGAGGAGCCGGAACCGGTTCCAACCGGAACCGGTTCCGAAACTGCGCCAGTCACGCCGCATTCGTCGAGCGGGCAGGGCGCAGGCGAGCCGGGCGGGTGCAGGCGAACAGCGGCAAGCGCCGCCGGTTCGGTGGAGGTGCTGCTTTCCTTCGTTTCAGGAGGAGGCGGGCGGCACCGGGGCGGCCGACGGGGCGGCGGGCGCGGGTGCCCCGGGCGCGCCCGGGGCTCCTGGCGCGCCCGGTGACGCGGGTGGGACCTGCGGCGGGACGGGGGCGCTCTGTGCCGCGGTGGTTTCGGCGTCCGCGGCGGCCGGGCGGGGCTCCGTGGCGGGGGCGCCGCGCCTGCCGGTGTGGTCTCGTCGCTCATGATGTCTCCTGCTCGCTCGCCCGCGTGGTGCCGCCGATCCTGTGCGCAGGGGCGGTGACGGTCATCCTGCGCGCGCCGCATAGGCAGGGCGAGGGTCATTCACTAAGAACTCCCAAAAGCTGCCCGCCGTGGTCAGTCTTTGATCGAATCCCGGCCCCGCTGCACGATCAGCGGGTCCGCCGGGTAGACCACCGCCGGGTCCTTGCCCTCGTACGCGAATTGATTCAGGAAGAAGCGCATCGCGTTGATCCGGGCGCGCTTCTTGTCGTTGCTCTTGATCGACGTCCACCGGGCGTGATCGGTGTCCGTGTGCTCGATCATCGCCTCCTTGGCGGTGGTGTAGTCCTCCCAGCGGTCCAGGGACTCGATGTCCATGGGTGAGAGCTTCCACCGGCGCACCGGGTCGATCTGCCGGATGGCGAACCGGGTGCGCTGTTCGGAGTACGTCACCGAGAACCACAGCTTGGTCAACGAGAAGCCGCTTTCCACCAGCATCTCCTCGAACAGCGGCGCCTGCCGCAGAAAGACCTCGTAGTCGCGGTCGGTGCAGAAGCCCATCACCCGCTCGACCCCGGCGCGGTTGTACCACGACCGGTCGAACAGCACGATCTCCCCGGCGGTCGGCAGTTGCGTGACGTACCGCTGGAAGTACCACTGGCCGAGTTCGGTCTCGGTGGGCTTGGTCAGGGCGACGACCCGGGCGGCACGCGGGTTGAGGTGTTCCACGAACCGCTTGATGGTGCCCCCTTTCCCGGCGGCGTCGCGGCCCTCGAACAGGATGACGTGCTTGCTGGCGGTGTCCTGCGCCCAGTACTGGAACTTCAGCAGCTCGATCTGCAGCTGGTACTTCTGCTCCTCGTAGAGGTCGCGGTCGAGCCGCTCGTCGTACGGATAGTCCTCGCGCCAGGTCTCCACCGGGTTGCCGCCCGGGTCGATCAGGTCCGGGTCGGAGAGGTGCTCGTCGTGCCGCACGCTGTAGCCGTCGCGCAGCAGATGATCCAGGTACTCCCGGAAGTTCTCGCGTATCACCCCTGGAGTATCGATCCCCGCCTACAGCTTTGGGTGCCAACGACGTAAACGGCTGACTATCCCTGGGAGCGGGGCAGGCGGATGGTGCCGACGGTGCCGTGCGGCTCGTGCGGTTCCGTGGTGACCGTGCCGCCGTGCTGGGCGGCGGTCTGGGCGACGATCGCCAGTCCCAGCCCGGAACCGGGCATGGCCCGGGCGGCCGGTGCCCGGTAGAAGTCCACGGCAAGGATCCGCATCACCCTCCGTCGTCCCCGCTACCAGCATCGGCCGGGCGACGGCGATAAGAGTCGCCGCGCAAACGGTACGGACCACCCCGCCAAGGTGACGATAGTAACGAAACGGGTATAAGCCATAGATCAGATACATCCGTCTTGTCCAATCCCTGACTGGTATGTGTCGCATCGGCGAATGAGGCGCCCCCCGCCGTCCGCCTACCTTCGATGTGTCGGTCGGGCACACCGCCCGCCGGATCCGGAAGAACACGAGGGGAATCGCGTGAAGATCAAGGTGAAGAAGGTTGAGCGCATCGAGGCCACCCGTCCGCACCTGGACCCGGACCCGCCGCAGGGTGCCGCGTAAGCGTTGAAGGTTTGGCCGGCCCGGCAATCGCCGGGCCGGCCCCTTTATGTCCCGTCCAGCCCGAACTGTTGCGAACAGGAGCATGGCGAATGCCGGTCCGGCCCCGACTCAAGCCCATCTCGGTCGTACGGCGGCCCTCCGAGGTGATCCTCGTAGGGCGTGCGCTGGAGGCGACCTACCTCGACGACGCCGACGGCAGCGTCACCGCGCTGCTGCAGGTGCTCTCGCGCGGCGAGCACACCGTCGCCGAACTGCCCGACGCCATGCGCGGCCACGGCTTCGAGGTCACCGAGGCGGAGATGGCCGGCGCCGTCGAAGCCCTCGACGAGGTCGGCGTGCTGCTGCGCGCGGACGCCGACGCCGGACTCGACCCGGCCACCCGCCGCCGCCACGAAAGCAACCTGCGCTTCTACGACCTGTTCGCGGGCCTCGACCGCAGCGCCGTCGACTACCACCGCGACATGGCCGCCGCCGACGTGCTGCTGCTCGGCGCGGGCGGCATGGGCAGCGGCGTCCTGCAGGCCCTGGTCGGCCTCGGCGTGGGCCGGGTCCGCCTGGTCGACTTCGACGTCGTCGAGGAGAAGAACCTGGCCCGGCAATTCGCGTACGGGCGCGACGACATCGGCCGCCGCAAGGTGGAGGCCGCGCGCGACTGGGTCGCCCGGTACTCCCCGGGCACCACGGTCGTCGAGGCGGTCGACGAACGCATCACGGACGTCGCCGACCTGCGCCGCCTCGGTGCCGGGGCGTCGCTGGTCATCTGCGCCATCGACTCCCCGAACGACGTGCACCTGCTCGTCAACGAGGCATGCTTCGCGCTGGGCGTGCCGTACATCGCGGCGGGCCTGCAGTACTCGACGATGTTCTACTGGTCCGTCGAGCCCGGGGTCAGCGCATGCCGGCTGTGCCTGGAACTCGACCGCGAGGACGAGAGCGGAGGCATTCCCGAGCTGCTTGACCGGTCCGTGGTGCTGCCGGCCGGGCGGGTGAACCGGGCCACCGGGCCGATCGCGCAACTGCTGGCGGGCTACGTGACGCTGGAGGCCGGGCGCTACCTGACCCGTACCGATCCGCCGGTCGCCGCAGCGGTCTACCACACCGTCGAACTGGCCGACGGGATGCGCACCACCCGCGCCGAGTGGGCGCGCAACCCGCGCTGCCCGCTGTGCGCGGGGGCGGAGGAGGCTCGATGAGCGTCGACACCACCGAGGCCCCCACCAACTCGGCCGCGCCGTTGCCCACGCTGGCGCAGATCGCGACGCTCACCCTGGTGCCCGATGGCGACGGCTTCGTCGTGGGCAGCCCACACACCGCCGAGTACGTCGAGGTGCCCGAGCTGGGCGCGGAGATCATCCGGTGGTTGCAGCAGGGCGTGGACATGGCCGAGTGTGAACGCCGCGCCGCCGACCTCGCGGGCGAACCGGTCGACGTCGCCGACTTCCTGAGCGTCCTGGCCGACGAGGGTCTGTTCGCGCGGGAGCAGGACCAGAACCGCCTCGCGGGCCCGGTCGCCCGGCGCGTCGGCCGGCTGCTGTTCGGCCGGGCCGCCTGGATTCTGTACGCCGTGCTCGCCCTCGCGGGCCCGGTGCTACTGATCTCGGTGCCGGAGCTGCGACCGTCCTATCGCGACGGATTCCCGTTCCACACCCAGCTGCTCAACATTCTGGCGGTCAGCCTGCTCGGCATGGCCGCCGTCGCCGCCCACGAAGGCGCGCACGTGCTCGCCGCCGCCGCGTACGGAATGCGCAGCAAGCTGTCCGTGAGCCGCCGGCTGTATTTCCTGACCTTCCAGGCCGACCTGACCCGGCTGTGGAGCCTGCCCCGGCGCGCCCGCTACGGCCCGCTGGCGGCCGGGATGGTGTGGGACGCCGTCATCATGACGATCGCGCTGCTGCTGCAGGCCACCCTCGCGGACCAGCTCGGCCCGGTCACCGTACGTCTGCTGCGCGCGCTCGTGCTGCTGCAGTTCACCGCGCTGATCGCGCAGATCATGGTGTTCATGCGGACGGATGTGTATGCCCTGTCGGTGAACGCGACCGGCGCGAAGACGCTGTGGGCAACCAAGGGTGCGCTGCTGCGCCGCTACCTGCGCCGCGCCACCCGGGCCGACCTCCGGCAGCTCGCCGACGCCGATCCCGGCGAGATCCGGTGGGCGCGCCGCTACCTGTGGCTGTACGTGCCGGGCATCGCGGTCGCCCTGGGCTACCTGGTGTGGTTCGTGCTGCCCAGCCTGCCGCACCTGATCGAGCTGTGTGTAGCCCCGATCCGGGCGGACGGACTGACCACGCTCGCCGCGTGGCAGGGCCTCGCCGCCCTCGCGATCTCGGTCGTGCCGATGCTGTGGGCCCTGTCCGGCGCGATCCGCAGCGGTGTCCGGGTCGTCGCTACCGCGGCCGCCCGTCGCCGACCAGGCAACCCGGTCGCCGAGGCCGCCGGCCGGGTCACCTGAGTCGCCATGCGTGCCCGGCGCGTCCGCCGCCGGGCGGGGTGCGTCACGGTGCGGTGATGCTGAGCGTGACAGCCCCGAACTGCGAGGTGACCCCCGTGGTCAGGCAGTCGAGCGGGTTGACCGTCGGGTAGGTGACGACCCGGATCGCGGTGTCGCCCTGGAACTGCCCGGCGGTGATCGTCCCGGTGCGGGTGAGAACCACCTGGCCCGCGACGATGGTCGACACGGCGTTGAAGGTGAACGTACTGGTATTGCCGTTGTTCCAGGTGAGGACGAAGGAACCCGACCCGGCGAACGGCAGCATGTTGCACGACGAGTTCGGGACGGTGGACGTGGAGCCGCTCACGGCCGAGGTCAGCGTCGCGTCACTGGAGGTGCAGGGGCTGTAGATGAGGTTGGTCGTGTAGGTGATGGTCTGCGGGGTGTAGGTCAGCCCCGGCGTGAACGTCTCCGTGGCGGTGCCCACGCAGGTGACGTCCTGCTGCACCGCCGACGCCGGCGACGCGGTGACCATGGTGATCGCTATCCAGGAGACCAGCGCCACCGCGGCGGCGGCGATCCCTCGGACCATTTTCGCGGACATGACAGCTCTTCCTCCCTGAACGTGTTCCGGTGCTGGGTCCGACAACGTTCAGAATGTCAGTCGGGGCGTGCGGTGAGCCCTGAACACACGATTTTCCGGTGGACCATCCTTTTAGGACCGTCGGTGGAAGGTTGCCGGGCGGGTCGTAATGGTGGACAGAACGCTGCGCCTTTCGGCTAACGCCTGACCGGTCTTTCCAGCCTCGGATAGCGTGAACGGTTGGGCATCCGGCGACACAGTTCCCCGGCCGCGCCCACGGAGACGCGTTCAGGGCAGGGGTCCTCGTGACAGAGGAGGGAACACCATGCGCACCAACTATTCGCGATACCCACGGCTGCTGGCCACCGCCGTCGCCGCGGTCGCGTCGGTGGCGTTCGTCGCCCTCGCCGCCGCGCCCGCCGCCGCGGCCGCCGGTGACCTCGTCTGCACGGTCAGCAAGACCGTGACGTTCAGCCCGGGCGTGACGTTCACCCCGACCAGCCAGACAGTCACGTTCAGCGTCAGCTACAGCGGCTGCACCTCGACCACCGGTGCACCGGTCACCAGCAGCGGCTTCTCCGGCCAGACGACCGAGACGCGCAGCTGCGCCAGCCTGCCGCCGCCGCAGTCGGCGACCAAGACCCTGGTCTGGGACGACAGCAGCACCAGCACCATCGAATACACGACGACCGGCGTCGACACGGGCGGACAGACGATCTACACCCGTAGCGGCACCGTCACCGCCGGCCGCTTCACCGGCGACAGTTTCGTCGAGGTCACCAGCCAGAACTCGTTCGACGCCCTGGCATGCCTGACTACCGGCGTTACCAGTCAGACCGGAACCGGAGTCGTCACCTTCGCCTGACCCTTCCGTGCATAGTCAGTTGTTCAGCGTGTATCGGGGTGAATGGCCGTACTCGGAGCGGTAGTACGAGGCGAACCGTCCGAGGTGGCCGAAACCCCAGCGTCGGGCGATGGCGGACACCTCGTCACCACGGCCGGGGTCGGCGGTCTCCAGATCGCGATGGGCGTGAGCGAGCCGGACGCGGCGCAGGTGGAGCCTCGGCGTCGTGTCGAGGTGACGGCTGAACGCGGCCTGCAGGGCTCGAACGCCGATCCCGGCCGCGGTGGCGATGTCGGCCAGGCTCAGCGGGCGGGCGGCGTTGGCCTCGATGAAGGCCGCCGCCCGCCGCACCGCGGCGGGCCCGGCCCGCCCGGGGGGTTCGTCGGCCGGGTCGATGGTGTACGGGAACGTCGCCAGCGCCGTACCGGCGATCATGTCGATCGCTCCGGCCAGTACCAGTGGCTCCGCGAGGGCGGTGTCCGGCTCCCGCAACATCGAGTGGATGTGCTGCATGGTGGCGCGGAAGTAGCGGCCCAGCGCGGGTGAGTTCGGAGTCAATGAGGTGAACCGGAATCGCTGCGGATCCAGGCCGGCCCGGGCCGCCGCCAGCGCGACGGGCAGCCGCAGGAGCCAGATGTCGAGGTCGCGGGTGGCCGACGTGAAGGTCTCGTCCACCGGGTGGACCAGCGTGTGACCATCGAACACGTCGACCTCGTGACTGGCGGAGTGGATCCTGCACCGGGCGCGGTGCGCCGCTGCGAAATAGATTTCGGTCAAGGGCGGGCACTCGAAAGTGACACCCATCGGGCTGGTCATCTCGTCCATGGCCAGCGGTCCGACGGAAACGGTTCGTTGCCGGTAGAAGAACCCGGCCTCGTCCCCGGAGATCCGCATCCGGGTGTCGGCGTAGGTGCTGCGTACGATCTCGACGGCCTTCTCCGGGTCGTCGGTGGCCAGCTCAAAACGGCGCACTGGCACTGTGTCGGTGAGGGCCGGGCACACGGCTTATCCTCCTCGTTCTGTGCCGCCGATCACGGTGGAGTCGCTCGTGCCCTGGTCAGCGTCGCATCGGCGGCAGCGATTCGACTGACCATTCTCGCTGACACGACGCTCCCGTTCCTGAAGGCGTGGGGTGAAGCCGACTACGTTCAGGATGTCAAGCCGGGCAGTGCCGCAACCACCGTTTGGCGGCACTCACCCGATGCATCGCGGGCGCCCCTCATCGGGCTTGCGGCCGGAGGTTCGTGGGGCGCGGGATACTGCTGAGCGTGTTCTGTTTCCGGGGCACTCATGGTGCCCAGGAGGTTCAGGTGCGGGGGGCAGGGCAAGTGTCCATTTCGGATGGCGACACGACGGCCAGGCTCCCTGCCCCCTCGGGCAGGTAGCAACGATGGTCACAGTTGCCTGGAGCCGAACCCAACTCATTGGCAGTGCTCCAGCGGACCGCGAGGGCACTCCTGCTGCGCGCGGTTGCTACGCAGCCGGCTCTCCCCATTCCAGACGCGGCGGGAAGATTTGCCCGATGACGTATTGCGTCGCAGCCTCGATTGCTGCTGAAGGGGTAACCCTCAGGTCGGGAGAGCCTTCTGCCGCGTCCAGGCAATGAAGCGTGCAAAGGCCTCATCGAGCGGCCCGTCGCGGTGGTCAGCACAGTAGGCCTCAAGATAGGTCCACATCAGCATGGCAAGCCTGGTTCCGCCTTCGGTATCGGCGGCCAGGTACTCGCGGGCCGGGTCGCATGGCCAGGGCTGTCCGCACGCCGCGCAGTCCCACGACGGCCGCATCGGCTGGTGCTCGCATTGTGCAGTCATCGGGCTTCCACCGGTCCTGAACCGGGCCGGTCCCGCCCGCATCGCGCCTCATCGTGCAAGCCGGCCGCC
This sequence comes from Krasilnikovia cinnamomea, assembly GCF_004217545.1. Taxonomy (NCBI): domain Bacteria; kingdom Bacillati; phylum Actinomycetota; class Actinomycetes; order Micromonosporales; family Micromonosporaceae; genus Krasilnikovia; species Krasilnikovia cinnamomea. The sequence goes on along the minus strand of NZ_SHKY01000001.1, from coordinate 1,358,101 downwards.
AGCTCGGTGATACGCGCGAACGCGGCCCGGCGCTCCATCTCCTGGCATCGTTGCGCCGCGTCCCGCCATCGCGCCTGTGCGGTCCTGCGTGTCCATCGCGTCACCCATCGCATTGACGCAGCGTCGCCCACAGCCGGCGAGTCAGTGAGTGCGACGTCGTCCTGTCCGTGTCCGCGGACGCAGGCGCGGACATGTCAGCCCTCCAGGGCCTGCTCCATCCGATCCACGTCGCGGGCAAGCTGTTCGGAGCCGGTCGTGGCCGCCAGCGCGCGAACCTCATCGAGGTACCGTCGCGCCACGTCGGTATCGCCGACGGCAAGATGGGCCTGCGCCAGGTGGATCTTGTACTTGGCGACGAACTCCGCATTGATCAGCTCCGGCCCGGCATCAGCCAGACCTTCGCGGAGCTGCTCGATGGCGTCGCCGTTGCGGCCGAGGAGGCGGTACGCGAGCCCGCGCTGCATCCGCAGGTATCCGGGCGAGTAGAAGTACGTCCAGGGTGGTTCGCCGTCGGGCTGTTCGGTTGCGGCGCCCAGGTGTTCCTCGGCCAGGTCGAGCAGTCGATCGACGTCGCCTGTATCGCCGAGCAGGGCGTGCCCCCGTGCCCGCTGCTGCTCGGCCATGGCCCGGATGCCGGGTGCCCGCGCCTGCTCTGCCGCCGCTTCCGACAGACTGATCACCTGATCGGGGTGGCGAGCGATCCACGCCAGGTTCCCTCGCATGGACAGCGCCGTGGCGATCAGGTCTGGATCCTGCGCCTCCGTCGCGTGCTCCAGGGTTCGTGCGTACCAGTCGCGAGCGGCCTGGGGGCGGGCGGTTGCCGCGCGCAGCCAGCCGGCGAACTGTGCCCACTGCCCGGCGAGATCGACGACGCGGCGCCGGACCGGTCCGCGCGCCTCATCGGCCAGGGTCTGCACAAGCCGCAGCGGCTCGGCGCTGACGATTACCAGCCGGTCCGCCCCGATGGTGTCCTCCAGGCGGCGCATGTTGGCCAGGACTCCCGCCAGGGCGTGCACGGTGGCGGCGTCCACCGTGCGTGGCGCCGCGGCGACGTGGGCCAGGCGGTCGGCATGCCCGTTCGCTCCTGGCGTCCGGGCTGCGGCGGCGAGCATGCCCGCAGTGCCCAGGCGTTCGTCGAGGCGTCGGGCGGTCACCTCGTCGGGCACCTTCCGCCCGTTCTCCCATTCGGACACGACGCTCTTGGAATGGTTGACCAGTTTGGCGAACTCGCGCACGCCCAATCCGCGCTCGGTGCGAATCCGGCGAAGCGCGTCGCCGAAAAGTCTCGGCTCGTCCACGACGTCACGGTCCCTGCCAGCAGTCCGGAGGGCAGCCCAAGCACCGGGCCGCCGCGGTGGAGTCTACGGCTGGGAGCGCCGACGGCCCAGAGTCGTCAGTGGGAGCGGACCACCGCGACGGCGTCCTCGGACAGGCTGCCGACGACAAGCGTGCCGTCGCGCTCGGCCACCGACGTGACGAAGCCGTATCCGCAGTCCTTGCCGCGCAGGTCGTGCACCACCTGGCCGCTGAAGTCGAACGCCATCACCCAGGCGATCGGGGTGGCCTCGGGACGGACCGCCTCGGGCAGGTTCCACACCAGCGTGCGCAGGAAGCCGGGCAGTGGAAGCAGCCGGTCCAGCAGCGCGTTGCGCGGCGCGGCGATCGCCACCCACAGCAGGCCGTCGCTGCCCAGGCTCATGTTGTCCGGGAAGCCGGGCAGATTCTCCACCAGGGTGTCCGTGGTGCCCGCCTGCGGGCCGGTCAGCCAGTGCCGCCGGATCCGGTACCCGGAGGTCTCCGCGAACACCAGGTGCGAGCCATCGGGCGCGACCACCACCCCATTGGCGAACTTCAACCCGCTCTCCACCGTACGTACCGTGCCGTCCGGTGTGCGGCACAGCAGGCGGCCCGTGCCGGAGTGCTCGAACATGTCCCCGAGGTAGTGCTCCACGTGCCACTCGCTCGTCGAGGTGGTGAACCAGATCGTGCCGTCCGGCGCCTCGGCCACGTTGCTGGCGAACGTGATCCGCTGCCCGTCCACCGCGTCGGCCAGCACCTCGAGCCGGCCGTCCACCAGGCGCAGTAGGCCCCGGTCGTAGTCGCAGATCAGTACGGTGCCGTCGGGGCGCGGTTCGAGGCCGAGCGGCCGCCCACCGGTGTTGCCCAGGACCGTACGCGCGCCCGTCGCCGGGTCGATCCGCTCGATGCTGCCGTCGGCCGTGCCCGTGATGACCCCGCCCGTGGCGTCGAAGGCCACGTCCTCGGGGCCCGGCGCGCCCGTGGGCAGCCGCCGCTCGACCATCAGCGGGGCGGTCGGGCCCGCGTCCGGGGCGGCGGCCGGGGGTGTCCAGCGGCGCGGGTGGATGAGTCGGCGCGGCTTGGCGTCGGTCACGGTGTGCTCCTCAGGTCGGCCCGCGCGGATGGTGGGCCCGGGGACGACCAGTGCACCACATCCGGCGGGCCCCGGTCAGTGATGAGGACCGCCGGGTGATTCAGACCTGGTCGAGGCTGCGCAGGTAGACCAGGGCGGCGAGGACGCGCATGTTGACGTGGCGCCGGTCGGTGTCGCGGGCCGCCGGCAGCCGCAGCTTGTCCGCGATCACCGACACGTGCTTCTCCACCGTGCTGATCTGGTTGCCGAGTTCCCGCGCGATACCCAGGTTGGAGCGGCCCTCGGCCACCAGGGCCAGGATCCGGCGCTCGTGCGGGCTCAGCGCCGCCAGCGGGTCGGGTGCGCGGCGGCGGCGCATCAGCCGGTCGATCAGCAGCGGGTCGATGACCACCTCACCGGCCGCGACCCGGCGCAGGGCCTCGGTGAGTTCGGCGAGGTCGCCGACGCGCTCCTTCAGCAGGTATCCGATCGCGCGGGACTCGTCCTGCATGTGCAGCAGTCGTTCGGCGTAGGCCACCTCGGCGTACGACGACAGCACCAGCAGACCGACCTCGGGATAGCGCTCGCGGACCTGTTCCGCGATCACCAGGCCCTCGTCGCTGAACGTCGGCGGCAGCCGGATGTCGAGGATCGCGACGTCGGGGGCGGCGGCGTTGATCGCGGCCAGCGCGCCGTCGGCGTCCTGGACCTTCGCCGTGACGTGGACACCCTGCCCCGTGAGTCCTTCGGCCAGCGCGTCGCGCAGCAGGCCCTGATCCTCGACGATCACGACGTGCACGGCTGCTCCCCTCGCACGTGAAGACAGGGTTGGCGTAACGGGAAGTCGGCCACGACGACCGTGCCACCGGCCTCACCGGCGGTGATCGTGAGGGTGCCCCCGACCGTGGCGACCCGGTCGGCGAGCGCGCGCAGGCCCGTGCCGTCCGGGTCGGCGTCGCCGCGGCCGTCGTCGGCGATCCGGAGCACGAGACTGCCGTCGCGGCACCGGATGGACACGTGCACCTGTGTGGCGTTCGCGTGCTTGTAGACGTTGCCCAGCGCCTCGGCCACCACGAAGTACGCGGTGATCTCGATGTCCGGCTGGTGGCGGCCCGCGGAGGTGTCCACGGTGACGGGCAGCGGCGCCCGGTCGACGAGGCTTTCCACGGCGGGCGTCAGGCCGTGCTCGACCAGGGTCGCCGGGTAGATGCCCTCGGTGAGCAGCCGCAGGGACGCGATCGCGTCGCCGAGCTGCCGGTGCGCCCGGTGCGCCATGCCCGTGGCGGCTTCCGGATCGGACGCGCGGCGGGCCATGTCGAGCAGCACCAGGACGGCGAAGAGTTCCTGCTGGGCGCCGTCGTGCAGGTCGCGCTGGATGCGTCGGCGTTCGGCGAGGGCGCTGGTGGCGATGCGGTGCCGGGAATCGTGCAGCTGGTCGATCTGGGCGTGCAGTGTCGCGTACAGGTGGGCGTTCTCCAGGGCCAGGCCGGCGGCGGCCCCGGCGGCCTCGGCGACGGTGCTTTCGTTGTGCAGGGCTTCGTCGTGTTCGATGACCGCCATGAGGCGGCCCCGGCGTTCGACCGGGGTGACCGCCCGGCCCGAGCCGTCTCCGGGCAGTTCCGGCAGGTGTTTCCCGGCGCCGTCGACGTACCCGCCGCCGGGCGCCGGGTACAGCAGCCGCAGCGTCGGGTCGCCGACCGCCTCGGCCAGGGAGCGTTCCAGGCGGGCCGGTGCGGGTTCCTCGGTGGCCGGCTGGTCCTCCCGCAGCGCCACCTGGGCCACCCGCCACGTCGCGGTGCGGCTGCGGTTGCGCTGCACGACGTGAATGAGCGGGACGAACGGCAGGCTGGTCACCATGGCGGCCAGCATCAACGCCATCTCGATACGGCGGGGCAGGTCGAGCAGCGCCACCAGCGCGACCGCGACGCCCGTCGCGCAGGCCACGACGATGAACGTCCAGACTGGTGTCGCGGATCGGCGCCGCATCCGGCTGGCCCGTACCCAACGCCACAGCATGATCCCGATCATGTTCGCCGCGAGGACCGCGAACACCACGCTGCCAACCGCCGCGGCGGCCGTCCGACCGCCCGGCTGCCCGAACGCCCGCGGAACCGTCGGGCCGTCGACCACGTACACCAGCACCTGCGTCCCGATCGACGCGACGTAACCGACCGGGACGAACAGCCGCGCCAGCCGGGTGGTGGCCCGGCCGGTCGGCCAGGTGTAAAGCACGTGCCCGAGGGCGGCGGTCCAGGCGTACGCACCGCAGAAGCCCACGGCGGCGACCACCGGCTGATCCACCCCGCGCAGGAAGTTGAGGTGCCACACCGCGGCCGCCCAGACCATCAACCGGCCGAGGTGGGGTTGCGGCGCGCGGACCCACACCACCGTGCCGACCACCACGCCGACCAGTCCCCACAGGCGCATCCCCGCGTCCAGCCAGAGCTGGCCCGACGACTCCTGCCACGACGCCGCGATCGCGGTGAGGCTGAACGCCAGCGCCGCCGCGCATCCGGCGACGGCGCCTCGCACCCGCCCCACCCTCGACCTCCGGTCCGCATCTGAGGGTTCCGAAGTATTCATGGCGGTCGACGGGGGCGCAAATGCAGGTTCCCGCCGCCGGAACACCCAGGTTTCCGCATGTCCGGCCCGGCGTGACGCGGCTAGCGTCCGTTGCCACGCCCGGCAACACACCACCGGGCGACCGGGCCGCCGACCGCCAGCGGCCGCACCGACCGCACGGAGGATTCACGTGACATCGTCCCGCCGCATCGCGACAGCGCTCCTGGGCGCGGTGCTTTCCACCGGCGCGCTGCTGGCGCCCGCCGCGTCGCCCGCGTACGCCGTCCCGGCGCCCTGCCAGGCCGACTTCGCTCAGTTGAAGGGCCTCAACTCCGAACTGGCCTCGCTGCAGGACGAGCTGAAGTCCGCGTCACCTTCGCAGAAGCCCGCCATCGTGGAGCAGATCCGCGAGGTGAAGGCGGAGATCGCCGTGGTGAAGCCGCGCTACGAGAAGTGCCTGCGCGACAACGACGGGTCCAAGCCGGCGCTGCTGGCCACGTTCACCGGACGCGTGACGCTGACCACGACGGACAGCCGGGTTACGGAGCCGCTGGTCCGCGACGTGTCGTTCAACCTCTACTTCGACGGCGTGAACCGCGAGAACGTCAGTGTCCGGTCCTGGCCGACCATCACCAGCGACCTCATCCAGGCGGGCCCGGTCAGCTTCCGCGTGACCGTACGGCTGGAGTCCAACGCCGGGCAGTTCAACCGCTCCTCGGGCCGGCTGAGTCTCAACCTGGGCCTGCTGTTCGACGAGGACCTGGCCTGGCCGTTGGACTCGGACTCGCGCCTGCCGATCACCCTGGGCACCGACCAGCCGGGCGGCATCGCGATGGACGCGGCCGGCAACGTCACCCTCGCCGGCACGAGCACCTTCAACGGCGGGCATCTCAACGGTGCCCGGGCCACGCTGACCGTCACCGGCAACGTCACGCCCCGGCCCTGACGCTCCGCTGAACCGCACCTCCGGGCCGCCGGCACCCACCGGCGGCCCGATCCGGGCCGGGGCCGGTCAGGGCAGGGCGCGCGCCTCATGCCGGTCGTCGGCCGGGACCTGGCGCGGCAGGCTGGACACCCGGATGGCCGCCGGTCCGGCGGGCTCGGTGGGGTTCTCGTCGTACAGGCAGCCGCCCCTGGTTCCCAGGCGGCGCAGCCCGTTGATGTCGCCCGCGCCCCAGACCGCCTTCTTCCGGCTCATGGTCGGCGACATGATCTCGTGCCTGTCTTTGATCCTCGGGTGGTCGAGGCCGATCGCGTGCCCGATCTCGTGCATGAGCAGTTGGCCGCGTGTGCCCTGCCAGCCGTTCCGGTTGCCCTTGCCGAACCCGGCGGGCAGGCGCATCGACGCGTTCAGCACGACGAACCCGTCGGTGATCCGGCTGGCCGGGCGGCCGGTGCGGGTGTACGCCCCCGTCCACCACGAGCCGCCCATGCCGGCCAGGCCACCGGCGTCGGCGGGGATCTGGGTGCTGTGCTTGCCGGGGGTGGCCCAGGCGATGACCAGGTGCGTGTCGGCGGGGTAGTCGCCGGAGTATCCGGGTTTGGCGAACGGGATGACATTGGTCGTGCCCTTGTACACGAACCGCAGCCCGGTGGCCTGGTGGACGCGCCACAGGGCGGTCTTGACGTCCTTCAAGGCTCCCTTGCGGGAGCGGGCGAGGTTGACCCGGTAGGTGATGGGCGTGCACGGGTTCCAGCGCGCCACCAGATCCGTCGGCTTCGACTGGCTGAGGAACTTGTACGCCCGCGGGTTGCCGCGCGGCTTGCCCGCCGCCTGGCCGGTCGCGGCGGTGCCGGCGACCAGGCCGCTCGTCAGGGCCTCGGCGGCCGAGGCGGGACCGGTGGGCGCTGAGGCGTTCGCGGGGGTGGCACCAGGGACGGCGACGAGGGCCAGCGGCAGCACCACGAGGGCGAGCCGGCGGCGCCACGCGGAGTGACCGACGTCCGCCGCGGGCAGACGCGCCGGGTCCTTGTGTGTCATAGCGCACAGATCGCCCGCACAGGTGACGATCTTTAGTCAGGTGCGGGTTGCGGTTCGGGTGCGAGGCGCTGGCCGCCCATCCCATCCTGATCCAGCGGCCGATCATCACGGCCGTCGTCGCCCGCACCCCCGAGGCGGTCAGGTCGACGCTCGGCGGGCGAACCGCCCGGTGGCGGCGCCTAGGCTGTCGAGCATGACTTTCGACGGTACGGCCGGTGCGGTCCCGTACACCCTGCTGCCGCCCGCCTCGGGTGCCGGTCCGGCGCCGGTGGTGGTGGCCTGGCACCTGATGGACGCGCCCTGCACCGACGCCGCGTTCGCGGCGGCCCTTCCGCTGGCCGGTGTGGACGCCTGGCGGCTGTACCTGGGCATGCCCTGGTCCGGCAGGCGGGCATACCCGGAGGGCTACGAACTGTCCCGGCGTGACCCGATGATGGCCTACGCCGACCCGGTCGTCCGGCAGGCCACGCAGGAGTTCCCCGCCGCGTGGGCCGAGCTCGCGTCCCGCTTCCCGTTCGCCGAGGGCCCGGTCGGCATCGTCGGTGGTTCGCTCGGCGGGGCGGTCGCCCTTGCGGTCGCGGCGTCCGGCGTGGTGCCGGTGGCCGCCGTCGCGGTCGTCAACGCCGCGATCCGCGCCACGTCGTTGGTGTCGCTGATCGAGTCGATGACCGGCGAACCGTACGCGTGGAACGACGCCTCCCGGGCCGCCGCCGCCCGGCTCGACTTCGTGGCCCGCGCCGCCGAGCTGCCGCCCGCGACCCTGGTGGTCAGCGGCGAGGAGGACTACCCGTCGTTCCGCGCCGACGCCGCCGACCTGGCGGCGGCCCTGCCCCGGGGAAAGCTGGTCACCGTGCCGGGACTGGCCCACCCACTGGCGGAACGGCCGGGGGACCAGCCGGCCCCGCAGCTACCGGAGGCCAAGGCGGTCGACGCCGCGATGACCGACTGGTTCGCCACCCACCTGGGCCGGGGAGACGTGTAATCGTCGCGTCCCCGGGTACCCGACGCCTGTCCGTCGATTCCGACCTGGGGAGTTCCCATGACGACGAGCCCGAACCACGAGGATGTCATCGATGTTCTGACCGCCGACCACCGGGAGGTCACCGCCCTGATCGGCGAGATCTGGACGATCACCGATCCGATGATGCGGCGCGACCTGACCGACACGGCCATCAGCGAGCTGGTGCGCCACGCCGTCGCCGAGGAGATGTACGTCTACCCGGCCATGCGCAAGTACCTGGCGGACGGGGAGAAGGCCGTCGAGCACGACATCGAGGAACACAAGGATCTCGAGCGCGTGATGAAGCAGCTCGAAGACGCCGACGTGTCCGGCCCGGAGTTCGAGGAGGAGCTGCGGCGGCTGGAGGCGCTGCTGGCGGACCACGTCCAGGACGAGGAGGCGGAGCAGTTCCCGGAGCTGCGCCGCGTCGTGCCCGCGGACGAGCTGCGCGAGCTCGCCGGCAAGGTGGAAACCGCCAAGAAGCTGGCGCCGACCCGGCCCCATCCCAGCGCCCCGAACAGCGAGCTGTTCCACAAGCTCGTCGGTCCCGGCGTCGGGCTGGTCGACCGGCTGCGCGACAAGCTGACCGGCCGCGCCACCGGTTGAGCGTCGATGCCGGATCGAGATCCTCCGGGGCCACGAAACGATCACCCGGATTGCTAGCGTCCGTCGCGTGACCCAGCCGTTCCCGCAGCCAGACCCGGCACAGCCTCCGTACCCGGCGCCGCACGCACCACAGGCCGATGGGTCATACCCCGGCTCCCCGCAGCAGCCCTACGGTGGTGCCCCGCCCTTCGGCATGGCGCCCGCCGGGCCGTACCCGGGCTATCCGCCCCCGCCACCGGCCGGGACCAACGGCTTCGCGATCGCCTCGCTGGTCTTCGGCGTCATCGGTGGCGTGCTGTTCAGCACGATCTTCGGCATCATCGCCCTGAGCCAGATCCGGCGGCGCGGGCAGAGCGGGCGCGGCCTGGCGATCGGTGGCCTCGTCGCCTCCGGCTGCTGGGTCCTGGTGATCGGCGCCCTCGTGACCATCGGGATCGTCTTCGGCGACACCGGTGGCCGGCGGTCCGCCGACGCCGACGGCGGCACGGGTCCCGTCTCCGTCACGCGGCTGCACACGGGCGACTGCGTGGGCAAGGTCCCAGGCGATAACGGCACCACGATCGAGGACGTACCGGTGGTGCCGTGCGCCCTGCCCCACGAGGGGGAGGTGTTCGCCGTCTTCGACCTGCCGGCGGGTCCGTGGCCGGGCCAGCGGCAGGTCGAGACGCAGGCCGAGAAGCGCTGCCAGGACGAGCTGGACAAGTACCTCAAGACCCCGGACGACAAGCTGGAGAGCTACTCGCTGCTGCCGCTGCGCGAGTCCTGGGAGGACGACCGCGGGGTCACCTGCGTCGTCACCGGGCCGACCCAGCTGACCGGATCGCTGCGCAAATGAGCCGCGCGCCCCGCCCGAGGTGAAACACCCCGGGCGGGGCCGGGCCGGTCAGAACGGCCAGTCGGCGTTACGGCCCGCCTCGATGAGCGGGACGATCCGGAACGTCGCGTCCGTCAGCCCGCCGAACTCGATCCGGTTCGGCGTGCCCGCGTCGAACGCGGTACGCCGGTAGCCGCCGAGGGTGAAGCCGTACAGCGGCGTGCCGCGCGGCACCACCTCGGTCACGTCGCCCGTGCCGTAGCCCGGCGCGAACGTCTGCATGTCCGAGATGACGAACACGCGGTCGTGCCCGCGCAGCGTCGCCCGCACCGAATCCGCGATGCGGGTGCCGTGACCCACCTCGCCGACCCGGCGCACGAACCGGTCCACCTCGCGGATCACCGAGGCGCCCGCGCGCACGTCGTGCCGGAACACGCCGTCGGCGAAGCCGTGCAGGTCGACCCGCTCGCCCCGGGCCGCCAGGGCCACGCCGAACACCGCGGCCGCCTTGACCGGACTCATCGTGGACCGCTTCGAGAAGCCGCCCGACGACATCGACGCCGACGTGTCGACGAGGATCAGCGACCGGCCCGGCAGCGCGGGCAGGTTCGCCAGCGACAGCTGCAACGCCCGGTCCAGCGCGTGCCCCCACCGCAGCGACGGAGCCTGCTCGTACGCGGCGAGGAACCGGAACGGGAACTGCCGGGACCGGGCCACCTCCGCCGGGTCGGCCAACCGCGCGCAGACCCGCTCGGCCACCTCGTCGCTCACCCCGGCCTCGTCGAAGTTGCGCAGGTTACGCAGCAGCGCCATGTAACCCATGCCCGGGATCAGTGCCGTCCACAGCCGGTCCTTGGCCATGGTCGAACCCGCCAGCGAGAGCACGTCCTCCCAGGTCATGCCCGCCCGGGCGAGCGCGCCGTCGGCCAGCAGCGCCGCCGGGTCGGCGGCCGCCGCGTCCCGCAGCTCCGCGTTGGCGACCAGGGTCGCCAGCCGCGCGGGCGGCGTGGTGTCCCGGCCGTGGCGGCGCTCCAGCGCGTACCCGAACAGGGCACCCTGCCACGGCTTGTCGGCCGCGGGCGACGGGTGGGTCAGGTCGAGGACGTCGCCGAAGCGGAACGCGTGCGAGGCCGTGTCGTACTTCAGCAGCGACCGCTCCGAGTACAGCCGGGCCGCCGCGTCGGCGATGCCGCGCTTGACCGGCTTGGGCACCGCGCGGCCGTGCGTGGTCATCCAGTACGCGAGCGCCTCACCCGGCTCGTCGGGCCGCTGCAGCACCGAGTCGACGATGGCCCGGCCGCCGGGCACGCCCGCCTCCCGCAGTGCCTTCGCCGCCTCCAGCGCGCCGACCAGCGACGCCGAGCGCAGGTTGGCGCCGCCGCGCAGCCAGCGCAGGAACCGGGCGGTCCACTCCGGATCGTCCACGGCGACCCGGCGTACCAGGTCGGCGTAGCGCCGGTCGCGGTCGCCGGCCTTCTCGTAGAACGTGTCCTCGCCGACGAGGTTCGTCACGGCCAGCAGGAACAGCTCGCTCTTCGCGTCGCGGGCGTAGCCCGCGCCGCCCTCGTACGTGACGCCGGAGGGAGTCGCCTCGGCCGTGAGCGGACCGCGGCCGCGCTTGGGCATCAGGCCCTTGAGGTTGAACTTGGACATGGCGTCTCCTTTCGCCGTCGTGGGAGATGGAGCGGGGAGCCGCCGTCAGCGGGATGCCCGAGGTCAAGGTCGGCCACGGTAACGTGTGGTGCTCTGCCGATTGAGCTACGGCGGCGCTGGGCCGCCGGCGGGACTCGAACCCGCAACCTGCCCATTTCAGAGTGGAAGTAACCGTCGCCTTCGCACCGGGCATTCGCTGGCGTGCAGCTCCCCGAGTTCTGGTTGGCGTCCGGTGCCCCACCGTCTGGGGCGTCGCCCGTCGAGTCGGGCGCGGGGAATCGAACCTCGAAGTATCCGTACGCCTGCGCACCGGGGAGGTGCGTATTCCGTTGTGTTGAAGCTTCCCGAGTTCTTGTCGGCGTCGGCATTGTGGGGGACTTGAACCCCCGGGTTCGAATATGAACCGTTGCCAGGAAGTAGCCGCGCGCCTGCGCACCGGGAAGTGGTCTCTGTGTCGCGTTGACAGAAGCAACCGTACGGGCACCATGATCGGCCGGGCAACGCAATTACCGGGGATCGATGTGGGTCCAGGTTGCGAGGCCGTCGCGGGCCGGGCTGCCAAGTTGATGAGTTCGGGTTAGCGCCACACCTGAAGTCTTCAAGATTGCGGTCGGCCCGGGCCGCTTCGGCGTACGGATCGGGTGCGCCGGGAACCGGGACGGGCGCGGCCCCCGGCGGTCGTTCACCCGGTGAAGACCCGGGTCACTTCGAGGTACGGATCCGCAACACCTCTCCGACACCGACGAGAGTGCCCTTGTTGGACACGTAGAACGAGCCGTCCGCGCCGACCGCGACCGAGGTCGGCGTGACCAGGCCGGCGCTGGCCAGTTCGGTGTGTGTGCCGTTGCGCTCGACCCGGGTCAGCGCGCCGGCCGGGCTTCCGGACAGCAGCCCGTTCTTGGTGATCTCCAGCACGATCAGCCGGCCGCGCCGATCGAACGCGATGTCAATGATGTTGGTGAAGCCGCTGGCGTACACGGTGGGTGCGGCACCGGGCACCACCCGCCAGACCTTCGCGCCGCCGACCGGGAACGGGAATCCGGTGAGCTGGCCGACGTAGTAGGCCCCGTCCGGGCCGCGAACCACGGTGGTCGGTACGAAGTGCATGGGGATCTCGGCGCCCCCGGGGCCGGGCGTCGGCCGGACCGGGAAGACGGCCAGCGTGGAGATCCGGCCCTTGCGGTCGATCCGGAGCAGGTCGTTGCCGCCCGCGTCGGTGGCCACCACGCCGCCGGGGGCCGGGGCCAGCCCGTACGGATTGCTGTCCGGGCCGGTGCCGGGCTGACCCTGGTCGGGGTTGTTGACCCGCTCGAAGGCGGCGAGGTCGGCGAACCGGCGCGGGCCGTACTTCGTCAACCGGACGATCTGGCCGGTGAGCGCGCCGGCTCGGCCCAGGCTGGCACGCCGGGCCGGGTCGGTGCCCAAGCCGAGCGTGACGAGGAGCCCGGCCGAGGTGTAGGCGATGTCGTGCGGCCCGAGCACCTCGCTCGCGTCCCGGGTGCCGAGCGACGGCAGGCCGGTGACGATTCGGCTCTGCCGGCCGTGCTGGATCGCGGTGACGGCGCCGGTGGCGCTCAGGCAGAATTCCGCGCCGGCCCCGCCGATGACACACGGGCCGACGCCGGCTCGGCCGGCCTCGGTCACCAGGATCAGTCCGCCGGGTCCGAGCGCGAGGCCACGCGGGTTGTCGAGGCCGGTCGCCAGCACGTCGATCCTGATGGCGGGTGCGCCGGACGCGCGGGGGGAGGCCGGTGCCGGGCTGGCAATCACGGCGACCGTCGCCGCCGCCATCAGGACGGTCAGCCAGCGGCGGGGATGATTCACCATCTGCTCTCCTCAGGTACTCGGGCATAGATGACGAATCAACGCTATAAGCGGCATTATGCCGTCAAGGTGGCAAATAGGATTTTTAGCCCTAATGTTCCGGTCGGAGGCATGCCGCCCGGGTCAGCCTGCCCCCAGGCGGCGGTACATCGGGTAGCCGCAGAGCACCCCGAGGGCGATGGCCATGATCGTGCCCGTGGCGCCGATCAGGTCCGGCGTGGCGGCGTCGGCGCCGCGCGTCATGTACTCGGTGACCCCGATGAGGCTCACCCCGCCGGGCACCAGCAGCCAGAAGGCCGGCAGGAAGGAGACCAGCGCGGGCGGGCCCGACGGCCGCCGCTCCACCAGGTACGCCACCATGGTCATCAGCAGGGCGCCGGTGAAGCTGCCCAGGTACCCGGGGGAGACCTGCTCGCCCAGGTGGCGGCCGACCCACGCGGAGTACAGGACCAGACAGAGCCAGCCGAAGGAGCGCGGCGGCGCCGACCGGTACAGGTAGTTGCCGACCCCGACCAGGAACACCCCGGCCCAGGGCGCCCACGCGCCGAGCCGGTACTCGCTGGCGGCGGCCACGGCGTCCGGCCGGGGCAGCCCCACGAGCTGGACCGCGGCGAGCAGGCCGAAGGCCAGCAGCACCAGTTGCAGGCTCCCGGCCACGAGCCGGCTGGCCCCCGTCACGAGCTGGGCCGCGGACATCTCGACGACCCCCATCGTCAGCACCGCGCCGGGCAGGAAGGTCACCAGCGGGGCGATCATCGCGCGGGCCTCCACGTCGACCCAGCCCGCGCTGGCCAGCACCAGGGTGAGTGCCGCGACGCCGAAGGACGCGACCACCGGCATGAGGATCTGCGCGCTCGTCCAGCGCCCGCCGAACACCTTGAGCGCGCCCACCAGGGCGCCGAACGCCGCTGCCAGCAGCAGGTCGCTCAGCGTCGGGCGCAGCAGCATGCAGATGCCCGCCGTCAGGGTCAGGTGTCCGAAGATGATCACCGTACGGTTGAAGCGCGGCGCCATGGCCAGGATCTCCCAGACCCGCCGGGCCCCCTCGGCCGGAACCACCTCGGCACGCTCGGCGGCCTTGAGCACGTCGTACAACGCCGCGGTCTGGTTGAGGCGCAGCGTTCCACGCAGCTGGGGGGTCGGCTCCAGGGCGGCGGGCTGTCCCGGCTCCAGCGCGATCACGAGGTACGTCGGCAGCACACTGACCCGCAGCCGGGTCGCGCCGTACGCGGCGGCGACCCGGCGCAGCCGGTCCTCGATCCGGTTGACGGCCTCACCGGCGGCCGTGAGGCCACTGCCCAGGTACAGCAGGAACTCCAGCAGCTCATGCGGGTCCGGGCCGCCGTCGGTGCGGGAGGCGTAGTCCGGAGGGATCACGAGACCCGGCACCCCCTCCGGTTCTCGTCCGTGCTCCCCGGACGCTCTGCGCCGCCGTAGCCCGAGAATGAACGCCGTCCGGCGCCGGTGGATCATCCCGGCCGGACGAGATTGCCGCTGGGCTGCGAAATAGCCCGGCAGGGATGAGGGAGGCGGGGCCACGGTCCGGACACCATGGCCGGTACCACCCGTTCCCCTCATGCCGGGAGTAGACGATGACTGCCTTCACTGTGTGGAAGTTCGATGATCCGGACGGCGCCGACCGGGCGGTCCGGTTGCTGCGCGATGCCGAGGCGGACGGGCTGGTCAAGATCGACGACCATGCGGTCATCCGGTGGCCCGCCGGGCAGCAGCACCCGGACACCAAGCACGGCCACGAGGAGACCTGGAAGGGGGTCGGCTGGGGGGCGGTGCTGGGGCTGCTGGTCGGCACCCTGTTCTTCATCCCGGTGATGGGTGGGCTGGCGGGCGCCGCCCTCGGCGCACTCGCCAAGGCCACCGAGGACGCCGGGATCACCAAGGAGCAACTGGAAAGGATCCGCAACGAGGTGACCGAGGGGACCTCCGCCCTGTTCATCCTCACCGAGCAGGGCAACCTCGACCGCCTCGGTGAGCGCATGCGGGGCTGGCACAGCACCCTGATCGCCACGAACCTCACCGACGGCGAGCGCGAGATTCTGCTGCAGGTGTTCGGCGGCGCGTGAGGGGTCAGTACGGCGTCGGGATGTGCCGGACCCGCAGGTCGGGTTCCGTGTAGCCGTCCGGCTTCTGCCGCTTCGGGAGGGTCACCTCGTGCGGCGGCAGCGGCCGGTACGGCACGTTCGCCAAGAGGTGCGAGATGATGTTGAGCCGCCCGCGCTTCTTGTCGTCGGTGTACGCCACGAACCACGGCGCCCACGTGGTGTCCGTGGCCTCGAACATCGCGTCGCGGGCCCGCGAGTAGTCGTACCACCGGCTGTAGGACATCAGGTCCAGGTCGGACAGTTTCCACACCTTGCGCGGGTCGTTGATCCGGCTCTCCAGCCGCCGCGTCTGCTCCTCGGGGCTGACCTCCAGCCAGTACTTGAGCAGGATGACCCCCGAGTCCACGATGGCCCGCTCCACCTCGGGGGCCGCCTGCAGGAACTGCTGGGCCTGCCGCTCGGTGCAGAAGCCCATGACCCGCTCCACCCCGGCGCGGTTGTACCAGCTGCGGTCGAAGATGACGACGTCGCCCGCGCCGGGCAGGTGCGGCACGTACCGTTGCAGGAACATCTGCGAGCGTTCCCGCTCGCTGGGTGCGGGCAGCGCGACGACCCGGAAGACGCGCGGGCTCACCCGTTCCGTGATCGCCTTGATCGTGCCGCCCTTGCCCGCCGTGTCGCGGCCCTCGAACAGCACACACACCTTCGCGCCGGTGTCCTTCACCCACTCCTGCAGCGCGACCAGTTCGCCGTGCAGGCCGCGCAGCTCCCGCTGGTACTCCTTCTCCTTCATCCGGGGCTTGGCGTCCGGCTGGTCCGGCCGTGGCGGGGCGCCGTCGCGCTCCGCCAGCAGCACCTGGCCGTCCCCCCGGTGCTCCTTCGCGTGCTTGTGCTTCCCCATGGCGTCCTCCCCTTGATCAGGCCGCGGCCCGGTCGGCCGGCTTCCGGCCGGTCCGCGCCCGCAGCGGCGTGACGGCCCGCACCGGGTCGATCGTGGGCTGCGGCGCCCGGTTGCGGCGGATCCACTTGCCGGCCTCCACGACCACCGGCAGCACCAGCGCGAGGCCGAGGCAGGCCAGCCACTGCGGGCCGGTGAGCGGCTGGGTCATCAGGCTGCTGCGCAGGAAGTCGACCGTGGTGGCCGCGACGACCAGGGCCACGGTGATCAGCCCGACGCCGGCGGCCTTGAGGATGGGCGGCAGCAGGCCGCTGGCCGGGTCACGGCGGTTGACCAGCGCGTTGCCCACCGTGCCCAGACCCATCACCACGAAGGTCATGGTGAGCGCGGCGCTGGGCGCGTCGGTGCGCGGCTCGTCGGGGCCCGCGATCAAAGGTACGAGCGCGGCCCCGAACAGCACCGCGGCGTAGAGCAGCCAGAACGACACGGCCGTACGGTTGATGATCGGCACGTTGGGGTCGCGCGGCGGCCGGCGCATCACCTCGGGATCGCCCGGGTCGGTGGCGATGACGACCACCCCGATCGCGGTGGCGAAGAAGAACAGGTACAGGATCATCTCCGGGGTCATCGCGACACCCTGGTTGATGTTGAACGCGGTGGCCGCCACGAACAGCATCACCAGCGACAGCAGCTGGGTCATCTGGTAGCGGATGTAGGCGACGATCTTCTCGTACACCCGGCGGCCGATCTCGACCGCGTGCACCAGCGTGCCGAAGTTGTCGTCCGTGAGGATCATCCGGGCGGCCTGCTTCGTGACCTCGCTGCCGCTGCCCATCGCCACCCCGATGTCGGCCTGCTTGAGCGCCGCGGCGTCGTTGACCGCGTCGCCGGTCATCGCCACGATCATCCCCTGCTCCTGCATGACCCGTGCCAGGCGCAGCTTGTCCTCGGGCGACACCCGGCCGAAGACGTGCAGCTCGGGCAGGCGCCGGGCGAGTTCCTCGTCGGACAGCGCCCGCAACTCCTTGCCGCTGATCGCACCCGGGCCCAGCCCGAGGTTCGCGCCGATGGCCTGCGCGGTGACCGCGTGGTCACCGGTGATCATCCGTACGTCGATGCCGGCGCGCAGCGCCGTGTGCACCGCCTCGGTGGCCTCCGCCCGCAGTGGGTCGATGATGCCCACCATGCCGACGAACGCCAGGTCCCGGGTCAGGGTCATGGGGGCCTCGGCCATCGCCCGGCTCTGTTCGGGCTCCACGATCCGGGCCGCGAACGCGAGCACCCGCAGGCCCTTCTCGCCCATCCGCCGGTTCGCGGCGTCGATGTCCGCCCGGACCTGCTCGATCGGCACCTGATCGTCGATCAGCGGGCGGCCCGCGCTCGCGCAGCGGGCCAGCACCACGTCCGGGGCACCCTTGACCAGCTCGATCACGCGATCGCTGCCGGCCGTGGTGTCCCGGTGGAACGTGGCCATGAACTTGTACTCGGAGTCGAACGGCACCTCCGCCAGGCGCGGATACGTGCGCCGGGTCTCCTCGGCGTCCACCCCGAGCTTCGCGGCCAGCACCACCAGCGCGGCCTCGGTGGGGTCGCCGATCACCGCGCCGTCGTCGCTGACCGTCGCGTCGCTGGCCAGCACCAGGCCCAACGCCAGGCGGGTGAAGTCGGGCACCGCGGCGCCCGCCGCCGAGCGCAACGCCCCGACCTTGCGGTAGCCCTCGCCCTCGACGGTGAACCAGGCGCCGTCGATGAACAGCACCGAGACCATCATCTCGTTCATCGTCAGGGTGCCGGTCTTGTCGGAGTTGATCGCGCTGGTCGCGCCGAGCGTCTCGACGTCGGTGAGGTTCTTGACCACCGCCTTGGCCTCGGCGAGGCTCCGGGCCCCGTACGCCAGCAGGCCGGAGACGAACGCGGGCAGGCCCGTCGGGATGGCCGAGATGGCCATCGCGGTGCCCAGCAGCAGCACGTCGTCGAAGGCCATGCCGCGCAGCAGGCCGACCACGACGATGAACGCGACCGCGCTCCAGGCGATGATCCCCAGCACCTTGGTCAGCGAGTCCAGCTCCCGCTGCAGCGGCGAACGGGTCCGTTTGACCTGGGTCAGCATCGTCGCGATCCGCCCCATCTCGGTCAGCATCGCGGTCGCCGTGACCACCATCGTGGCCGTGCCCCGGGTCACCGAGGTGTTCTGGTACAGCATGTCGGAGCGGTCACCGACGGCGACGTCCCCGCCCGGCACCGTCCCGGCGTCCTTCGCCACCGGGGCGCTCTCCCCGGTCAGCGCTGCCTCCTGAACCTCCAGGGTGGCCGAGCGCAGAATGCGCCCGTCGGCCGGCACCAGGTCACCGGCTTCCAGGCGCACGATGTCGCCCGGTACCAGCTCGGCGGCGGGCCGGGCCAGCAACTCCCCGTCGCGGACCACCCGTGCCTCCGGCACCTGCATCTTCGCCAGGGCGTCCACACTGGCCCGGGCCTTGAGCTCCTGCCGGGAGCCGAGAACGACGTTGAGCACGATGAGCAGCGCCACGATGATCGAGGTGGACACCTCGCCGATCGCCACGCTGACCACGACCACCGCGACCAGCATGAGGTTCATCGGGTCGCGGAACTGTTGCAGCGCCACCCGCCACGCGGACGGGGGTTTCTCGCGGGCGATGCGGTTCGGGCCGTACCGGACGAGTCGTTTTGCCGCCTCGGAGCGGGTCAGGCCGCGTTCGGCGTTGCTCTCGAACGCGGCCACCACGGCGTCCGCCGGCCGGGCGTACCACGGCGGGGGTGGCGTGGCGTCGGCGGCGGACCGCGTCTGCTCGATGGTGCTCGTTCCGTCGCTCATCGCACGCCCCCTGGTATGCGGACAGGCGGGTCCCGCCCGCTCTTGCGGCTCACGCTCGCGGGTCCGGGCCCTGCCCCCCTCACCCGTCGGGGATGGTTTTCCACCCGGGCCGCTCCCGCCCGCCCGGCCTGCTCGCTGCCCGCCCGGGTCCGGATCCGGGCTAGGCGGTCCGGGCTAGGCGGTCCGGGCCGCGCGCATTCCCGCGATCGCGGAGACGATCTGGGCGATGCCGACGAAGACCAGGATGGTCGCGCCGACGAAGACGAAGGTGGCCAGGCCGATCTTCGGCCAGACGAGCACCGCGACCGCACCCAACACCATGATCAGGCCCGAGGCGATCCGCCAGCCCTTCCCGCCCTCGGCGTAGCGGCCGACGGCCATGAAGATCTGAACCAGGCCGTCCAGCAGCCAGCCGATCGCGACGATCACCAGCAGCAGGGCCAGCGAGGCGGTGATGTTGCGCAGGCACAGGATGCCGACCAGCGCGGTGAGTACGCCGAACGTGATGCCCAGCACGCGGAACAGCACCGGGTAACCCGGCACGAACAGCAGCATGACGGCGTGGATGGATCCGGTCAGCAGCAGGTTGAGGCCGAACAGTAGGCCGATCACCCGGACCGTGGCGTCGGGCCAGGCGAAGGCCGCCACGCCGATCAGCAAGGCGAACACCCCGATGCTCAAGCGCAGCCAGTCCCGGTGCTCCGGAATGGCCGGGTAGCCGAGCACGGCCGAGTCTTGATGGACGGTCATCGTCGTCTCCCCTTACTTTCGTGGCCGTCCGGGGGCCGGCGGCCGGTGCGGGACAGCTGCCCTGACCCGGATGCTCCGCCGCGCGCGCGGTCCGGTCATCACCCCCGCCGCATGAAACCCGTCAGCGCAGGGGTCCTCCGGTCGCGGGCGGGCGTTCGCCGCGGACCAGGCGGCCGGGAAACCCCTCGTCCTCCGCGATCACCTGTCCGAGGACGGCGGTCAGGAGAAGGCAGAAGGACACCACGTAGAGCCAGCCGATGTAGGCGAAGGCGACGCCGATGGTGCCGTAGCGGTCGGCGCTGCTGCGCAACGCGATGGGCAGGAACACCTCCCCGGCCGGGCGCAGGAAGATCATCGCCAGCGCGAAGATCAGGCCGCCGGCGGCCAGCAGGCGTGGGCGTACCGCGCTGCCGAGAACCAGCCAGGGCAACAGGGTGGCGACGGCGCAGTCCGCGGCGAACTGCAGCAGAGCCAGCGACAGGTGCGGCAGGGGCAGGTCACGCGTGGCCCAGCCCAGCAGCCGCGTACCCACCATGAACATGGCCAGCGTCAGCACGGTCGCGAACCACCGCCACGCCGCGCGGGCACCCGACGGCGCCTGCCGTGCCCCCCACACCGCGGTGTACGCGCGAGCCAGCGCCCGGGCCAGCCCGGTCGAACTCACCAGCACCAGCAGGCTGCCCACCAGGCCGAACGCGCCGAGCTCGCCCTGGCGTACCGCGTCGACGAACATGCTGCGGGCGGCGTCGGGCAGGCCGGCGATCTCCATCAGCCGGCTGCTGTCACCGGGACCGATCAGCGCTCCCATCAGGATCAGCACCGGGATGATCGAGGTGAACGCCTGGGCGGCCAGGGTCATCGAGCGGTCGAAGATCTGCACCCGGACGAGCCCGGCCGCGATCCGGGCCAGGATCCGGCCGACCCACTGCTTGGCGAGCCAGGTCAGCAGCGGGCGCAGCCGCCGGGGCAGGCCGACCAGGATCCCCGCGACCCGGGCCTCCCAGTCGTCGCCCACCGCCGCCGCGGGACCGGACGCCGCCGTGGAACGGGGCGCCGGGGATTCGGCGGTCCGGGCGGATTCGGGCGTGGGTTCGGGGTCGTTCGGGCCGGGTGCGGCGGCGGGCCCGGGGCGGTCGGGGACGCGCGGCACGGCGGTCAGCCCGGGCGCGCCACGGCGGTGCGCCGGATCCGGTCGCGGCCGTTGCGCTCGGCGGGCATCCCGGCCGAGCCGTCACTGGAGATGAGCGAGTTCATCCACCGCGTCCCCGGGTCGATGTCCACCAGCAGGCCCTTGGCCAGCAGGCTCAGCGGGATCGCCAGCAGCGCGCCGAGCGGCCCGAGCACCCAGGTCCAGAACACCAGGGACAGGAACGACATCGTGGCCGACAGCCCGACCGCGTCACCGACGATCTTCGGCTGGATCACCGACTGGATCACGAAATTCACGACGCAGTACAGGACGATGACCATGCCCATCAGCCGGGGGCCGCCCTCCAGCAGGCCCAGCAGGGCGGGCGGGATCAGGCCGATGACGAAGCCGATGTTGGGGATGTAGTTCGTGATGAACGACAGCAGCCCCCACAGCACCGGCAGCGGGATGCCCAGCGCCCACAGCACGCCCGTGTCGATGACCGCCACGATCAGCCCGAAGACGGTCGACACCAGCAGGTAACGCCGGGTGCCCTGCGCGAACGAGCGCAGCGCCCCGACCACCTCGGGGCGCTGCCGCGCGGCCGTGCCGAGCCGGGCCGGGAAATGCACCGCGTCCAGGCAGAGGAACAGCAGCACGGCCAGCAGGAAGACCCCGTTGGACAGCGCCCCGACGACGCCGCCCAGGACGGCCTGCAGCAGGTCCGTGACGCTGCTGGGCTGGATCAGCCCGGCGACCTCCTGCACCTGCTGAGTGTCGATGCCCAGATCACTGAGGCTCTGCGCGGTGTCCGCGCGGAGCTGGGCGAACTTGTCCTGATAGTGCGGCAGCAGGTCGACCAGCCGGGCCACGGACAGCACCAGGGCGCCGCCCAGGCTGAGCAGCACCAGGTACACCGTCGCGACCAGCGCGAGCCCGGCGGCCCAGGCGGGCGCCCCCTTGCGGCGCAGCCACGTGCTGAGCGGGCTGGCGGTGACGGTCAGCATCAGGGCCAGGAACACGGGGGCGACGAGGTTCGCCACCTCCCGCATACCGGCCACCGTGACGACCGTGCCGGCCAGCCCGAGCAGCACGATGACCCCGCGAGGCAGGGCGTATCCGCCGCCGTTCGCGTCCCCGAGCAGGTGATGTCCGGGAACGGCGCCGTCGACGCGTCCACGAAGCCGAACGACGGCGGGACGGTAACGCCCTGGCCTCCGGGTCACCGGTGCACCCCCTCATCGAGACTGTCCGGGCCGGGGTGCCGTCAGCTGCTCTTCACCTCGCGGCCGTGCACCGCCAGCGCGTAGATCACCAGGACGTCCACCGCGATGACGATGGAGCTCCAGACGGGGTACGCGGGCAGGAATGCGAGATTCGCCAGGGCGCTGACGACCGCGATGACGATGCCCGTCACGCGGGCCCACATCTGGCCCATGAGCACACCGAGACCGGCCGCGATGGCGACCAGACCGATGACCAGGTGGGTCCAGCCCCAGGCCGTGTAGTCCATGGTCACGACCAGGCCGTTGCGGGTCACGAGGTAGTACTCGTCCCGGAAGATGGCGACCAGGCCCTCCATGACCTGGAAGCCGCCCAGCATCAGCATCATGATGCCGGCGAACAGGACGAAACCCACCCACGCCGTGGGTTCGCGACCCGCCCCCGCGTACGGCGCGTTGGCGGTATAGGTCGGTCTCTGCTGAGTCTCCGACATTGGTGTCACCTTTCCTCGGTTGCTTCTCCGCGTCCCGGCGCACGGGCCGGACGTCTGGTCTGACGCCGGGGGACCGGTTCCATGCTGGCCACCCGTACGCGCCCCGCGCGCCATCCGCCGCGAGTGAGAACATCACCCGCCGGGCCCGGTGTCCCCGCTGTTCACGGAGGTGACCGCGGGCGGGTTCCGTGCTCATTCGCGCGGGACGATCCGCCGGCTGGCAGTTTTCGGTGCCATGAGGTGTGACCTCGGGCGCCCTCGTACTGACCATGGCCGTCCTGTTCGCCTGGGGAGCGTTCGCGGCGCGGCTGGAGCGGGCCAACCTGACCGCTCCGATGGCCTTCGTCGGCGTCGGCGTGGTCCTCGCGAACCTGGTCGACTTCGGTCACCAGGCGGAGACCAACGCCGTCGCGGCGCTGACCGAGGCGACCCTGACCTGGGTGCTGTTCTCCGATGCCGCCCGGGTCGGGCTGCGCGAGCTGCGCAGCGACGCGGGGATCTACGGGCGCCTGCTCGGCCTGGCCCTGCCGGTGACCGTGATGCTGGGTGCCCTGTGCGCCTGGTGGCTGCTCGGCACCCCGGGATTCTGGGTGGCGCTGTTCATCGGTTCCGCGCTGGCGCCGACCGACGCGGCCCTCGGCACGGTCGTCATCAGCCACCCCGCGGTCCCGGCACGCATCCGGCGGATCATCAACGTGGAGAGCGGCCTGAACGACGGGTTCGTCACCCCGATCGTGGTGCTGGCGCTCGCCGGCGCCGCCGCCACCGAGCACGGCACGGGCGGCCCGGGCACCCTGCTGGTCGCGGCGCTGCAACTCGCGGGTGGCGCGCTCATCGGCGCCGGGATCGGCGGCGGGGGCGGCTGGCTGTTGCGGACCACCGCCCGGCGCGGCTGGGCCGGGGAGAACCTGGCGGGCCCGGCCGTGCTGGCGCTGGCGCTGCTGGCGTACGCGGGGTCGGTGGCCGCGCACGGCAACGGCTTCGTCGCCGCGTTCGTCGCCGGGCTGGCGTTCGGGCGGGTCGCCGGGCGGGGCGGGCCACGGGAGGTCTTCTACGTGGAGCAGACCGCGGGCCTGGTCTCCATGCTGGTGTGGATGCTGTTCGGCGCCATCGGGGTGCCGGTGCTGGTCGGCCACCTCGACTGGCAGATCGTGCTGTACGCGGTGCTCAGTCTCACGGTCATCCGGATGGTCCCGGTGGCGCTGAGCCTGCTCGGCGCGCACCTCGGGCCCCGTACCGTGGCGTTCATCGGATGGTTCGGCCCGCGCGGGCTCGCCTCCGTGGTCTTCGCGCTGCTGGCGGTCGAGGAGCTGGGCGACGAAGCCGCCCCGGCGGTGGCGGTCATCGTCGCCACCGTGCTGCTGAGCGTGGTGGCGCACGGCGTCAGCGCCGGCCCGCTGGCCGCCCGGTTCGGCGGCCGGGAGCCGGCGCCCGACGCGCCGGGGCGGCAGATCATCGCCCCCGCCGCGCGCCTGTCCTCCGCGGCCGTCGCGCTGCCGGACCCGGCCCCCGCGGCGACGGCGGAACGGTCCGGGCCGGACGGCCCGGCCGACACCGAGCGGAGGAACCCATGACACCGCCGATGCGGGTGTCCACCCTGGTCGCGGTCGTGCTGCTGGACTGGGCCGCGCTCGGGCTGACCATCGGGCTGCTGCCGGGGATCTCGGCCAGTTCCGGCTGGGCGGTGCTGCTGGCCGCGATCGTCCTCGGGGCGCTGGGCGCCGCGCTGCGCCCGGTCGCCGCGGTGCTGGTCACCCGCATCGGCTGGGCCGGTGTGTTCCTCGGCTGGCTGCTGAGCCAGGCGGTGCTCGTCTACCTGGCCCTGCTGGTCACCCCGGGCCTGCACGTCACCGGGTTCTGGCCCGCCTTCTGGGCGTCGTGGGTGTACGGCGCGCTGGTCAGCGGCGGACTGTGGGTGGTGACCGCCGGTCAGCCGGGAATGGTCACCCGGCACCTGCTGCGGATCAACCGCCGCCACCGGCGGGCCGCCACCACCAGCGACGTGCCCGGTGTCGTGATGATCCAGATCGACGGGCTGTCCGCGCCGCTGGCCCGGATGGCGCTGTCCACCGGCGCCCTGCCGACCCTGAACCGGTGGCTGCGCACCGGCAGCCACACCCTCGCCGAATGGCACGCCGAGCTGCCCGCCACCACCCCGGCCAGCCAGGCCGGCCTGCTGCACGGCGCCAGCGCGCAGGTCCCGGCGTTCCGGTGGTACGAGAAGGAATCCGGCCGCCTCGTCGTGACCAACCATCCCCGCGACAGCGCGCTGGTCGAGTCCCGCCTCACCGACGGGCGCGGACTGCTGGTCGACGGCGGGGTCAGCGTCAGCAACGTCTTCTCCGGCGACGCCCCGACCAGCCTGCTCACCATGAGCACGGTGGGGACGCCGCGGGCGCCCGGCCGTCCGGCGCGGTTTCTCGGCGCGTACCTGATCGATCCGTTCGGCTTCACCCGGTCGCTGTTCCTCACCGTGGGGGAGATCGTCAAGGAGCTGTACCAGGCCCGCCGGCAGCGGCTGCGCCGGGTGGAGCCGCGCATCCCGCGCACCGCCTCGTACGTGCTGCTGCGCGGCCTCACGAACGTGCTGCTGCGGCACCTGAACCTGTCGCTCATCGCGGAGCACATGATGCGCGGGGCGCCCTCGGTCTACTGCGACTTCGTGGACTACGACGAGATCGCCCACCACGCCGGTCCGGCCCGGCCGGAGGCGCTGGCCTCGCTGGAGGGCATCGACAGCGTGCTGGCCACCCTGGAGGAACTGGCATCGGCGGCGCCGCGCCCGTACCACCTGGTGGTGCTCTCCGATCACGGGCAGAGCCAGGGTGCGACGTTCCTGCAGCGCTACGGTGTCGCGCTGGAGGATCTCGTACGGCAGCTCAGCGCGGCGCCCGGGCACGGCGTCGTGGTGGCGCCCGAGGACGAGCAGGCCGGGCGCGCCCGTACGCTGCGGGCGGGTCTGCTGCCCAAGCTGGACGGCCCGGACCCGGCCGGCGTGGCGGTCGATGACGGGCGGCCGGAGCTGGTGGTCGCCGCCTCGGGCAACCTGGCCATGGTGTACCTGGCCCGGCATCCCGGCCGGGTGACGCTGGAGGAGATCGAAGAGTGGCATCCGGCGCTGCTGGCGGGGCTGACCGGGCATCCGGGCATCGGCTGGGTGATGGTGCGCTCGCGGGAGCTCGGCCCGGTCGTGCTCGGCCACGCGGGGCGGCGGGTGCTCGCCGACGACCGGGTGGAGGGTGACGACCCGCTGGCGGGCTGCGGGCCGCTGGCCGCCGCCGACCTGCGCCGCCACGACGCGCTGCCGCACGTCGGCGACCTGCTGATCAACAGCGTCGTCGACCCGCGCACGCAGGAGGTGGCGGCGTTCGAGGAGCTGATCGGCTGCCATGGTGGCCTCGGCGGCTGGCAGAACCGGCCGGTGCTGATCCACCCGGCCGCGTGGCCCGTGGAGCAGGAGCTGGTCGGCGCCGACGCGGTGCACCGGCAACTGGTGCGGTGGCTGGAACTGCTCGGCCAGCGCGCCCCGGATCAGCCCGGGTCGGCCGCCGGTTCCGGGCCGGCCGCCGGGGCGGGCCGCTCCGCCGCCGCCTGATCGGGGTCGCCGCCGGAGCCGCCGTTGCGGTGCCAGCCGCGCGGGCGCCAGTTCTCGACCACCTTCGCCACCGCCGTCACCAGGAACAGCTGGCCGATCAGCGCCTCCAGCACCGCGATGCTCTGCGCCGGGTTGCCCGCGGGCACCAGGTCGCCGTACCCCGTGGTGGTCATCGTGACGAAGCTGAAGAACAGCGCCTGCGACATATTCGGGTCGCCGTTGGCCCCGAACAGCGGGCCGGGCTGCAGCGCGCCCAGGCACGCGTAGAGGAAGCCGAACGCCATGCCGATCAGCAGGTACGCGGCCAGCGCGCCGAACATCGTCTGCTGGTCGACCCCGCGGCGGAAGCCGATGTCGAGCACGATCGAGATCGGCGCGACCAGGTAGAGGGCGCTCCCGGCCAGGAACGTCAGGCCGGCCAGAGTGTCGACGTCGGTGAACAGGCCCGCCACGGCCAGGACCAGGGCGAGGGCGAACACCACCGAGGCGGCGATCCGCAGGCCCAGCCGCGCCCCGGACACGCGCAACGCCTGCCACACCGTCCCGGTCTGCACGAACAGCACCACGGCCACAACCCACGGCAGGTCGGCCTGCAGCGCCAGCACGTACGTGACCACGATCAGCAGCAGCACCAGCCCGTACCCGTGGCGTGGGGTCCGCAGCGGCAACCGTGCCGTGGCCGTGCCGTTGCCCATCCTCGGCTCCGGCGGGTTCAGCGGGTGAAGTCCCGCGGCGGCTCCAGGCCCTCCTCGGGCGGCAGCCGCCGTACCTCGATGAGGCGCAGCCCCAGGCCGTGGATGCGGGAGATGAGCCCGACGACGGCAGACTGGTCGGGAAGTGACCCGTGCAGCACGGTCTCCGGCGGCTCCACGCTCACGGTCAGGTCCTGCAGCTCCTTGAGCAGTTCCGCCGGGATCACCCCGGACACCCTGACCTGATAGGTCGCCTCGGGCATGGCCTTCCCTCCGTCGCCGTACGCGAATCCGTCATCCCGTGAATCTGCCGCTGCGTCTGCGTTCGGCCCGCATCAACGCGATCTCCTCGGTGCCGGGCACGACGATGTCCGGGTCGACGGCGAAGTCCAGATCCGGGTCGCGCTCCTTGTAGTCGACCGCGTTGAGCAGGACCTTGATCGTGTTCAGCCGCGCCCGTTGCTTGTCGTTGGCGCGCACGATGACCCACGGGGCCGTCCGGGTGTCGGTGCGCGCCAGCATCTCGTACTTGCGGGTGGTGAAGTCGTCCCAGCGGTCCTGGGCCTGCAGGTCGATCTCGCTGAGCTTCCACCGGCGCAGCGGGTCGGTGCGGCGCCGTTCGAAGCGGCGGGCCTGCGCCTCGCGGGTCACGCTGAAGTACAGCTTCACCAGGATGGTGCCCTGGCGGACGAGGTCCTTCTCGAAGCCGGTGACCCCGCGCAGGAAGTCCTGGTACTCCTTCGGCGTGCAGAAGCCGAAGACCCGCTCGACCATCGCGCGGTTGTACCAGCTGCGGTCGAACAGGACCATCTCCCCGCCCGCCGGGAACTGGGCCACGTACCGCTGGAAGTACCACTGGGAACGCTGTTCCTCCGTCGGGCGGCCCAGCGCGACGACCCGGTAGTGCTTCTCGTTCATGTACCGGGTGACCCGCCGGATCGCGCCGCCCTTGCCCGCCGCGTCGCGCCCCTCGAAGAGCACGATCATGCGCAGGTTCTCGTCCTCCAGGTGGCGTTGCAGCTTCAGCAGCTCGATCTGCCAGGGCCGCAGGTTGCGCTCGGACTTCAGCTTGCGGGCCAGCACCGTACGCTCGTGCCGCAGCGTCTCCAACTGGCGCACCGCTTCCTGGTACGCCGCGCCGAGATCAGCCGGCACCGGCGGTTCCGTCTCGGCCATCGTCCTCCACCTCCGTGCTGCTCCCGACATCAGCCTGCGCGACGGGCCGGGCGGGCACGTCATCCCCGGCGGGTGACGGGTGGCGGAGGTCAGATGAGGCCGAGCGCCCGGGCGCGGCGTACCGCCTCGTTGCGCCGCGACGCGGACAACTTGCGCAGGATGCTGCGGACGTGTGTCTTCACGGTGTTGACCGAGACGTACAGGGTGGCGGCGATCTCCTCGGTGGGCAGCATGCCCGCCATGCCCTGCAGCACCTCCATCTCGCGCCGGCTCAACGGCTCGACGATGACCAGGGTGTCCGGGTCCGGCTCGGCGCTGCGTTGCGGCCCCGGCTGATTGCCCAGCAGCGACCGGTACTGTTCCGCCAGCCCGTCGTCGTCGCGCAGCACGCGCCGCAGTTGCGCCCAGACCAGCTGGACGGCGCGGCGCTGGGACTCGGGGGCGGCCAGCCGCAGCGCGTGCCGCAGTGCCGTACGGGCGCCCTCGCCGTCACCGGCCTGGGCGGCCAGGGTCGCCACGACGAGCCAGGCCTCCACGGCGACCGGCGGGGCGAGCCCGGCGGTGCCGGCGACCGGCTGGATCGCCGCGCGTGCCCGGTCCACCTCGGCCGTCGCGGCCAGCGCCGCGGCCTGCACCACGACGATGTCCGGCGAGTACGGCTCGGCGAATCCGCCCACCGTCGCCAGCGCCTGATCGGGGTGGCCGGTGGCGATCATCAGCCGGGCCCGGGACAGGGTGATCTCGCGGCCCAGCCATTCCGGCGGCTGGGTGCCGTCCCGCGCCGCGGCCACCTCGTCGAGCAGGCTCACCGCCCCGCGCAGCTCCCCGCGGGCCTGCAGGCGCCGCGATTTCACCAGCGCGAAGGCCCCCGCGGTCAGGCCGCCGTGACTCGGGCGTCGCTTCGGGTCGGCGATGCGCAGGTGCCGCCCGGCGGCGTCCACGTCGTACCGTTCCATGGCCACCCAGGCCAGGGCCAGGTGACCGTCGGCGGGCCGCCGCGCGGGCTCCAGCCCGCACCGGTCGGCGAGGTCGATCGCCTCGTTCGCCAGCTTCTCGGCGTGCCCGAGCCGCCCCCGGTACGCCTCGATCAGCGCGAGGTGCTGCAGGCACTCCACCCGGGGGTACTCGCATCCGGCGACCGCCCCGGCCACCGCCTCGGTCAGCGTCACCGCCGCCGCGTCGATGGCGCCGCGCCCGCTCTGCGCGAAGCCCTTGGCGGCCAGCAGCAGCACGCGCAGCTCGGGGTGCCGGGCCAGATCCTCCCGGGGCGCCTGGGCGACCGCGTGTTCCGCGGCGGCGCTGAGCTGCAGCACCTGCGCGTGGTCGCCGCTCGCGGCGGCCAGCAGCACGCCGAGCAGCAGGTCGGCCAGGGCCAGCGCCTGGCTGTACTCCCAGCCGCGGCGCATCACCAGCTCCTGCGCCCGGCTCAGCTGGTGGGCGCAGCGCTCCGCGGACCCGTCGGCCAGGGCCAGGGCGGCCGACACGATCGCCACCTCGGCGTCCTCGGAGTCCTCCGGCAGGTGCCGCAGCAGGGTGCCGAGCCGCCCGGTACGGCCGTCGAGCACGAGCCGGCCGATCGCGTGGTGGTCGACGATCACGGTGCTGGCGCCCACCCAGTCGCCGGCGCGGACCGCGTGGCTGACCGCCTCCGCGGTCTGGCCCTGGGCCGCGAACCAGCCGGCGGCGCGGCGGTGCAACTGCGGGGTCCGCTCCGGGGCCTCGTACATGAGCTGGGCGCGCAGCAGCTCCGCGAAGAGCCGGTGGAACCGGTACGCCGCCGAGTACTCGGCGGCGGGCTGCACGAACGCGTTGCGCCGGGCCAGCTCCACCAGCAGCCGCAGGGCGTCGGTGCGCCCGGTGACCGCCTCGGCCAGCTCCGGCGTGAAGGTGTCCAGGATGCTGGTCTCCAGCAGGAACGCCCGTACGTGCGGCGGCTGGACGCGCAGCACCTCGTCCACGAAGTACTCGGCGATGGTCGCCTCGTTGCCGGTGATGGTGTCGACGAGGCGGTCCGCGTCGCGCCGGTCCTGCAGCGCGATGGCGAACAGCCGCAGCCCGGCCGCCCACCCCTCGGTGTGTTCCAGCAGCGAGGTCAGCCCGGCGGTGCTCAGTTCGACGCCGTGCAGCGTGAGCAGTTCACCGGCCTCCTCCGCGGTGAACGCGAGGTCTTCGCTGCGTACCTCGGTCAGCCGGCCGTCGAGCCGGTACCGGTGCAGCGGCAGCGGCGGGTCCCAGCGGCCGACCAGCACGAGGCGCAGCAGCGGGCTGGTGTGGCGCAGCACGAACTCCAGGTCGGTGGCCCACTGCTCCCCGGTCAGCGCGGACACGCCATCGAGGACGAGCAGCACCGGCATCTGCTGTTCGGACAGCTCCGCGGCGAGGCGTACCAGGAACGAGCGGTCCACGCCCGAGCTGGAGGCGACGGGGCTGAGCGCGGGGGAGATCGGTACCCCGGCGCGGCGCAGCGCCTCCACGATGTAGTTCCAGAAGCCGCACGTCTGGTCGTCGTCGTCCTCCAGGGTGACCCAGGCGACCGCGGTGCCCTCGGCGCCGCCGCTCACCCAGGAGGCGACGAGCTGGGTCTTGCCACTGCCCGCCGGGCCGACGACGAGCCGGACCGGGACGTCCGCCCGGTTCGACAGCAGGTCGCGCAGGCGCTGGCGGGCCACCATGAAGCGGGGGCGTTCAGGAACCTCAAACTTGGACCGGAGCAGTGGATCTTCCGCGGTGGCTGGATCGGTCACCGGCATGGAAACGGCGAGATCAGCGCGCACGGGCCCTCCCTCCGCTGTCGAAGACGACCGGACTCCATGCTATCTTTGCCCGTTGATCGCCGAGCCCACATCGTTCGGATCGGGTAATCCCACGCTTGCGGAGAGTGTGCTCGTCCCCGGCGGATGGTGTGCCGCGGCCCCCGTGGGTGTTCTGTCGCGTACAGGGATCGGAGTCTCCGATCCACCCACGCGGGAGGCGCGCGATGACCGGTCGGAAGGCAAGTGCCACGGCGCCCGCCCAGGATCCGGCGGCACGGCTCAAGGCCGGCAAGGCCGCGCGCCGCGCCGTACCGTTCGAGGCGCACGCGGAGCTGCCGGCCGCCGCCGACCGGCCCGACCCGGTCGAGCTGCTGATCGAGCAGGGTGCCACCCGGGTCCCGGAGCTGGTGCCCATCCGGTACGGCCGGATGCTGGTCTCGCCGTTCACGTTCTTCCGGGGCGCCGCCGCCGTGATGGCCGCCGACCTGGCCCGTACCCCCGCCACGGGGCTGAACTGTCAGCTCTGCGGCGACGCGCACCTGAGCAACTTCGGGGCGTTCGCGTCGCCGGAACGGCGGCTCGTCTTCGACATCAACGACTTCGACGAGACGTACCCGGGCCCGTGGGAGTGGGACGTCAAGCGGCTGGCGGCGAGCCTGGCCGTGGCCGCGCGGGGCAACGGCTTCCGCCGCAAGGAACGGGCCGCCGTGGTGGCCGGCGCGGTGAGCCGCTACCGGCAGGCGATGAGCGAGTTCGCCGAGCAGCGCGAGCTGGACGTCTGGTACGCGCGGGCCGACCTCGACGAGGTCAACGTGCTGCTGCGCGACCAGATGAGCAAGGCCAAGCGCAAGCGCCTGGAACAGGCGCAGGCGAAGGCGCGTACCCGCGACAGCATGCAGGCCTTCCGCAAGATGACCGCCATGGTGGACGGGCACCGGCGCATCGTGGCCGACCCGCCCCTGATCGTGCCCATCGACGACCTGCTGCCGGACGAGAAGCGGGCCGAGTTCGAGCAGTGGATCCGCCAGGTGCTCGACGGCTACGCCGAAACCCTGTCGCCGGACCGGCGGCACCTGCTCGGGGCGTTCCAGTTCGTCGACCTGGCGCGCAAGGTGGTCGGTGTCGGCAGCGTCGGCACCCGGTGCTGGGTGGTGCTGCTCAGCGGGCGCGACCCGGACGACCCCTTGCTGCTGCAGGTCAAGGAGGCGCCCCCGTCGGTGCTGGCCGCGCACGTGCCCGACGGCAAGGCCGCCGGCTACCCCAGCGAGGGGCAGCGCGTGGTGACCGGGCAGCGGCTGATGCAGGCCGTCAGCGACATCTTCCTCGGCTGGCAGACGATCGAGGGGGTGGACGGGCGGACCCGCGACTTCTACGTCCGGCAACTGCGCGACTGGAAGGGCTCGGCGGTGGTCGAGGCCATGGATCCGGAGGGGATGCAGGCGTACGCGGCGCTGTGCGGGTGGACCCTGGCCCGGGCGCACGCCCGTACCGGCGACCGGATCGCCATCGCCGGGTACCTCACCGGCGGAGCCGGATTCGACCAGGCGCTGGTCGAGTTCGCGGAACGCTACGCCGATCTCAACGAACGGGACTTCCAGACCCTCGCGGCGGCGGGCAAGGCGGGCCGGATCCCGGTGCACAGCGGCGTCTGAGCTGGGCCGTACCCGGGCTCATCCCAGCAGGGTGAGGGCCGGATCCGCCGTCGTGCCCACGATGGCGGAAGACCGCACGCGGAAGGAGCACGACGATGTGCCGGTGGCTTGCCTACTCGGGAACGCCGATCCTGCTGGAGGAGCTGCTGTACAAACCGCGGTACTCGCTCATCGACCAGAGCCTGCACGCGCGGATGGGGGTGGAGACCACCAACGGCGACGGGTTCGGTGTCGGTTGGTACGGCACGGACGGCGCCGCCACCCCGACGCTGTTCCGGGGCACCGGCCCGGCGTGGGGCGACGTCAACCTGCGGGAGCTGGCGTCCACGGTCACCTCGCCGCTGTTCCTCGCGCACATCCGGGCCAGCACCGGGACACCGGTGCAGACGACCAACTGCCACCCCTTCCGGTACGGCTCCTGGCTGTGGATCCACAATGGCTCGATCCGCGACTTCCAGACGGTCAAACGCGACCTGGTGTTCGCGGTGGATCCGGAGCTGTACCGGACGATGGTGGGCTCGACCGACTCCGAGGTGATGTTCCATCTCGCGCTGACGTTCGGGCTGCGCGACGATCCGGTGGCCGCCGTGGAGCGGATGGTCGGGTTCGTGGAGTCCGTCGGCCGTGCGCACGGCGTGCACGACCCGATCCAGATGACCGTGGCCACCACGGACGGCGACCGGATATTCGCGTTCCGATATTCCAGCGAGGGCGCCAGCCGCACCCTGTACTTCAGTACGGCGGTGACCGCGCTGCGGGAGCTGTACCCGGACAACGAGCAACTCCAGAAAATCTCGGACGAGACCCGGATCATCGTGTCGGAGCCGCTCGGCGAGCTGGTCGGTGCGTGGCAGCCGGTTCCGGAATCCAGTTACGGGGTGGTCCAGGCGGGCCCGGACATCCTCGGTGACTTCCATCCCCGGCTGCCCTGAGCACGTCAGACGGCGTGTTCCGACAGCCGGGCGTGGAACAGCCCGAGGCGGTACAGACGTTCCAGGCGCCGCACCGTGAACGGGTGCGAGCGGGGCAGCTGCGACAGCGCGACCCAGAAGCCGCCGAGCGACTGACCCTGCCGGACGAGTTCGTCCACGTCGACCACGTCCTCGGTGTGCCGTCCCGAGGCCAGCAGCACCAGGCCGGTCGCCCCCAGCGGCGACAGGTGCGCGCCGTGCCGGTCGCAGGAGTACTCCCGCAGCCGGGACAGCAGTGGGCCGAGAAGCGGGATCATCTGCGAGTACGCGACCGCGATCTGGTACCACAGCGAGACGTGGTGCAGCCGGATGTGGCCCAGCTCGTGGCCCAGGATGAACCGCAGCCCGTCCCGGTTGTTTTTGTGGAGATTCACGAACAGCTCGTTGGCCAGCACCACGTAGTCGTGCCCCGTCGCCTGCGCCGCGAACGCGTTCAGCGTGCCGTTGCCGTTGGCGAGGTAGATCTGCGGGCGCCGGCGTAGCCCCAGCTGCTGGGCGAAGTCGTCCGCGGTCTTGTACAGGTCCGGGTACTGCCGGGCGGAGAGCAGCACCGCGGTGCCCCGTACGGACGCGCGCTGGGTCTCGCGGATCACGATCAGTCCGGGGATGAACAGCAGCAGGCCGATCAGGGCGGTGCGGATGGCGGTCGCCCAGCCGGTGTCGTGCAGCTGTTCCGGCAGGTACGGCAGGACCATGGCGGCCCGTACGATCGCGACGACGATGATGACGTTGAGGATGACCATGAAAGTGAAGAAGGGCAGTTCGGCGGGGTGACGTAGCCGGCTGCGGGGGGCCACCCCCGGCCGCGTTTTCGTCGCCACAGCGGTCCTCCTGTTCAGCGCGTTGCCGCGCGGACGCTCGACAGGCCCCGGGCCACGACCCCCCGTCCCGAGGAATGCAGTCTGCCGCGAGCGCGGCGCCCGCCGGTTCACCCCGCCGGAATGAGGCTCCGCCGGCGGGCCGGGCCGACACTGGTGGCCGGGCCGCTCTTGGACGGGCGGCGCGCGCATCGACGGGAGGCAGCCATGGTCGAGGTCACCGCCACCGACGCGCCGATGCTGTCGGCGTCCTCGCGGCCCGCTCAGCGGTGGCTGGCCCGGCTGGCGTTCGTCACGGCGGCCGCCGCGGTGCTGCTGGTGCTGTCGGTCGCGGGCGTCACCGGCAGCATCAACCTGCTGGTGGTCGGTGCGGCGGGGATGGCCATGGCGCTGGCCGGGGCCTGGTGGTTCCTCAGCCACCGCGGGGTGCTGCGCTGGCTGGCCGGTGCCCTCGTGATTCTGGCGCCGCTGGTCGTGGCGATCCTCTTCGCGCGGGCCCGGCTGATCTGGGTGGTCGTCGCGTTCGCGCTGCTGTGGACGGCGGCGCTGGCCGCCGGGCGGCGCGCGCTCGCGGCGCCCGCGATCACCGACGGCCCCGCCGAGCGGGAGACCCCGCCGCCGCGACGGCCGTACCTGATCATGAATCCGCGCTCCGGTGGCGGCAAAGTGGAACGTTTCCAGCTCATCGAGAAGGCCCGCGAGATGGGCGCCGAGGTGGCCGTGCTGGAGGGCGAAGTGGACGTCGTCGAGCTGGCCCGCCAGGCCGTCCGCGACGGCGCGGACCTGCTCGGCGTGGCGGGCGGCGACGGCACCCAGGCCCTGGTGGCGGGCATCGCCGCCGAGCACGGGCTGCCCTTCATGGTGATCTCCGCCGGCACCCGC
Organism: Krasilnikovia cinnamomea; assembly: GCF_004217545.1. Taxonomy (NCBI): domain Bacteria; kingdom Bacillati; phylum Actinomycetota; class Actinomycetes; order Micromonosporales; family Micromonosporaceae; genus Krasilnikovia; species Krasilnikovia cinnamomea. The sequence goes on along the minus strand of NZ_SHKY01000001.1, from coordinate 1,323,361 downwards.
AACCACTTCGCCCTCGACCTGGGCCTGGACCGGCAGAACCCGGCCACCTGCCTGGACGCTCTCACCGACGGGGTGGAGCTGCGGGTGGACCTGGGCCTGATCGGCGACCGCACATTCGTCAACAACGCCTCCTTCGGGGCGTACGCGGCGGTCGTGCAGAGTCCCGCGTACCGCGACGACAAGACGCGCACCACCCTGGACCTGCTGCCCGACCTGCTGGCCGGGCAGCAGGGCCCGCGGCTGCGGGTGCGGGCGGGCGACGTGGAGCTGTCCGGGCCGCAGGCGGTGCTGGTCAGCAACAATCCGTACGGGTCGGACGACCTGGCCGGGCTGGGTCGTCGGCCCCGCGTCGACGGCGGGGTGCTCGGCGTCCTCGCGGTCACGGTGCACGGCGCGATCGAGGCCGCGGGCTTCGCGCAGGGGCTGCGCCGGGCCAAGGCGCTGACCGTCCTCACCGCCGACGAGGCGGTCGTCGACGCGGACGAGCCCACGGTGCCGGTCGGCATCGACGGGGAGGCGGTCACCCTGCCGACCCCGGTGCGGTGCACGATCCGGCCCGGCGCGCTGCGCGTCCGCGTGCCACGGCACCGGCCGGGCGTGCCCCCGCCGCGCCCCGAACTGGACTGGGCGCGCCTGCGCCGGCTCGCCCTGTCCGCGGGCGGCGGATGACCGCGGCAGACCCCCCGGTTGTCATCGCGCACCTGTCCGACCTGCATCTGGGCGCCCACGACCCGGTGGCGGCGCGGACGCTGGCCGCGGACGTCGCGGCCGTGCACCCCACGGTCACCGTGGTCACCGGGGACTGCACGATGCGCGCCCGCACCGGGCAGTTCCGGCAGGCCCGGGAACTGCTCGACGGGCTGCCCGACCCGCTGCTCGTGGTGACCGGCAACCACGACGTGCCGCTGGACAGCCCGGCACGGCTGGTCTCGCCGTACGCCCGGTTCCGGCACTGGCTGGAGGAGGACCTGGATCCGGTGCTGCGGCTTCCGGCGGTGACCGTGATGGGCCTGGAGAGCACCCCGCGGTGGCGGTGGAAGAGCGGCCGGGTGTCGCGGCGGCAGGCCGACGCCGTGCGTACGGTGCTCGGCGCCGCCCCGCCCGGGGCGGTCCGGGTGCTGGCGCTGCACCACCCGCCGCGCGCCACCGGGCTGGCCCGGGTGGTCGGGCGCGACCGCCTGCTGCGGGCGCTGGCCGCCGCCCAGGTCGACCTGGTGCTGGCCGGGCACACCCACCTGCCAGCCGCCAGCAGCTACGAGCTCGACAGCTCGGCGCACCGGGTGATCGAGGTGGTGGCCGGTACGGCCACGAGCGTACGCACCCGCGGGGTGGGCCGCTCGTGGTCGGTGATCACCGTGGACAGCGACGAGATCGTGGTCGAGGAACGTCATCAGGCCGGATCCGGGTGGCACGCCCTCGGCACCACGCGGTACCCGCGCCACGGGTGAGCGCGCCTCAGTGGGCGGGTGCCGTGGTGGCGGGCGCGCGTACCCGGACCACGGCGGTGCGCGCCAGCTTGTCGTGGAGGCCCTGGTGGCGACCGTCCACCGGGATCCACGCGGCCCCGATCGGAAAGTACGCCAGCACGACACCCCGGATCAGCGCGGCGATCCAGGACAACCGCCGCCCGCTGACCGTGACCACCCGCAGGCCCAGCAGCGCCATCCCCGGCGTCCGTCCCGCCAGCGCCCAGAACACCGTGTCGTACAGCGCCAGCGTCGGCGGCAACAGCAGCAGGTACGCCGAGGCGGTGAGGCGCAGTACATCGGGATCGGTGGGGGAGACGACCGCGCCGACCAGGATCGTGACGAGCACACCACCGGTGAACACGGTCGCCACCAGCATGAGGTCCAGGACGTAGGCGATGACCCTGCTGACCGGACCGGCGTAACCCCCAGCGTCGGGATCGGTCATGGTGTGTCGGCGGGCGCGGGGCGCGGTCCGCGGTGGAAGACCCGGTAGGTGAACCGGTCGACCGCGGTGTCACCGGCTTCCGCGCCGGTGCGGATCCGGGTGACCAGCTCGTCCACCATGCTTTCACGCTGCCCGCGGATCAGATCCCGGATCCGGTCCGGCTCGCGCTCCAGCAGGCTCAGCACGTCGTCCAGCACCGTCAGCACGACGGGGCGCAGCACGCGTTCCAGTTGGGCGTCCACGAACCGGTCGACCACCGCGGAGGTGGCGACCGCGTTGACCGCCGACTGCACCGTCGCGCTCGCCCGCTGACGGCCGCGCAGGCGTTCACGGGCCCCGCGCTCGGCCAGTTCGGCGACGATTTCGGTGCGGCGGGCAGCGGCGCGCCTCAGGCCGTCGAGCATCCCGGCGGCGGCCTCCTCGGCCTCGAACGCCGCGCCGACGGCGGCGTCGCGCCACCGGAGGATTCCGGCCAGCAGGCCCGGCGCGGTGCCCTCCACGCTGGCGGCCGGTGGTTTCGCGGAATCGGCCGGGACGTCGCCGGCCGTGGCGGCCAGGGGGTCGCCGGCCGTGGCGGCCAGGGGTACGCCGTTGACGGGTGCCGGGTCGGCGGGCAGCCCGTCGCGCGGCGCGGTGGGTTCGGGGAGGATCGGCGGCACCGCCGTTGTGATCTCCATCGGCTGCTCCGGGTCGCTGGTCGTCATCTACCGACGGTGCGCCGCGGCGGCGGTCCGGGGACCACCCGCCACGGATGAGGGATGCGGCCGGGAAGTTCCCGGCCGCATCGATCGCGTCCGCGTTCAGCGGCGGCGGCGCTGCACCCGCCGCGCCGTGCGCCGCGAGGTACGCCGGGCCACCCGACGAGTTCCGAACATTGCCTGCACCTCCGTGTCCCCGTGACGGGTGGATGGTTCAGCGGGCCGCGCCCGCGGTCTCCAGGTCGTGCAGTTCCTTGGCCTCCTCGGCCGTCAACAGCCCGATCCCGACCAGGTCGAGCGGGTTGATGAAGCCGTCGCCGAGGCGGAAGCCGCCCGCCCGCGCGATCGCGTCGCGCAGCGGCACGGCCCAGTGGTGCTCGATCAGCAACAGCGCGGCCGCGCTGTCGTTGGGGATCTCCGCGATGACGTCCCAGGCGTCGGCATCGCTGAAGACCCGGACGCCGCCCTGCTCGGCCGCCGCCTCGGCGCCCGCCACGGCACCCGCCTCGAAGCCCGCCTCGCCCTCGATACCGAGGCCCACCAGCGCGCCGATCTTGCTGCCCAGCTCGATCGCCTCTTCGGTGGACAGGTTGCTCAGATGCTCGACCTCGATGTCGCCGTCGGCGTCCTTGTAGACCGCGAGGGCGTCGATCACGCGTACGGTGTCGCTCTTGCGCAGCCGCTCCAGTTCGGCGACGACCTCGCCGTGGAAGTTGGGATGTTCGAAGCCCAGCACGATCAGCTGGACCGGACCGATGGCCATCTGCTGCCGCTCCTTCGCTCGATCCGACAGGGGGCGATCCGCCGTCGGCCGAACGACACGGTGAGGCCAGGGGGTCACCGCGCAACGGTCACACGGCGCCGGGGGATCGTCCGATCTCGATCCTCGCGGCGCCCGCCGGGCGCCACCTCATCCGGCCGGGGTGACCACCGCCTGCGTCCAGTCCGGTTCCGCCGCGGTGTCGTCCGGGGCGGGCTCCTCGGGCCGGTCGTGCTGGTAGCGCACGCGGATCAGCTCCACCCCGCACCGGTCCAGCCGGACCAGCAGGGCCCCCAGTTGATCCGCGGACAGCCGGCCGCGGATCGTCCACTCCCGGGCCACGGACTCGCAGCGCAGTCCGGTGAAGGCGGCACGCAGCGCCGGTCCGACAAATCCCTGCACGCGGATCTCGTATCTCTCCTCCATGGCGCACACAGCCTCCGGCCCGTGGTACGTGATATCGGATGTTCTTCACGGTCTACCCATTGCGCCGTCTCCTGTTCCTCCACAAGGGGTGATAGGTGCGGCGAAGCCGGGCGGTAGAGCGCCGGGGCGTAGCGCAAATCGGATGATCGGGGCCGTAAAGCGGATGTTGCCACGCTGGTGATCCACGTGTTTGGCTGAGGACGGCAGTGGCCCCCCGCCCATCCGGCCCCACCGGCAACGGCGGTGGACTGCCGTGCTGGTGCCGAGGATGTCACCCGGCACGGCTGGGCCGGTGCCGCAAACCCCATCCCGCCCGGACACGCGACGCGGTTGCTTTCGGCCGGCGAAGGGCGCGGATGGCTGCCAAAGGGGGCGGCATGGAGGGTGACAACGTTCTTGACGACGTGACGAACCGAAAGCTGCGGACCGCGCGCGGCAAGCGCCCCAAGGGGCGGCGGCCGGCGCTGCCCACGATAGCGCCGTTCATCGCGGCCAAGACCGCCCGGCCGCAGATGCTGCGGGCCCGGATCCGGCGCCAACGCCTGTTCGACGCGCTGGACGCCGCGGTGCGGTGCCCGCTGACGGTGGTCTGCGCCGGGGCGGGCTGGGGCAAGACCGTGCTGGTCTCCGCCTGGGCCGACACCCGGCGCACCCCGGTCGCCTGGCTCACCCTCGACGCCCACGACAACGACGTCCAGCTCTTCTGGTCGAGCGTGGCGGCGGCGCTGCGGGCGGCGGGCGCGGTGCCGCCGGACAGCCCGCTGGCCGAGCTGGGCACCGTTCCCACCGATCATGTGGAACGCCTGCGGCATGTGGCGCGCGGCCTGGGCCGGCTGGCCGCACCGACCGTCCTGGTGCTCGACGACTTCCACGAGATCACCGACGACGACGTGCTGCGGGAGCTGTCCGGGCTGCTGCGCCACCCGCCGGCGGGGCTGCGCCTCGTGCTGCTCACCCGTACCCAAGTGGTCCTGCCGGTGCACCGCATGCGCGCCACCGGGGAGATGGCCGAGATCCGGGCCGGCGAACTGGCCTTCACCGTGCCGGAGGCGGCCGATCTGCTGTCCCGGCACGGCCTGGCGCTGCCCGACGACGAGGTGGTCGCGCTGGTCGAGCACACCGAGGGGTGGGCGGCCGGCCTGCAGCTCGGGGCGACGTTCCTGGCCGGGCCGGGCGGTCCGCGTACGGTGGCCGACTTCGCCGGGGACGTGCGGGCCGTCGACGAGTACCTGGCGGACGAGGTGCTGGCCGGGCAGTCCCCGCACCTCTACCGGTTCCTGCTGCAGACGAGCATCTGCGAGCACGTCTGCGGTGACCTGGCCGACGCGATCACGCTGGGCTCCGACGGGCAGCGGACCCTGGAGGAGCTGGAACGGGTCAACGACTTCGTCGTCCGGCTCGGCGCCAAGCCCCGCTGGTTCCGGTACCACCACCTGCTGCGCGACGTGTTGCGGCACCGGCTGCTGCTGGAATCTCCCACGGCGCTGCCGGAACTGCACCGCCGCGCGGCCGGCTGGCACGCCGCGCACAACTCGGTCTTCGAGGCCATCGAACACGCCGTGGCCGCCGGGGACTGGCCGTACGTGGGCCGCCTCGTGGTGACCCAGGCCGCGCCGCTGATCGCCTCGGCGCACCGGGCGGCCCTGGTCCGGCTGCTCGCCCAGATCCCGCCGGGGGCGTTCGCGGCCACCCCGGAGCTGATGGTGTGCGTCGCCCTGATGCTGTTCCACGCGGGCGACTACGACGCGATCGAGGCCCAGCTGGCCGGTACGGACGAGCTGCTGGCGGGCCGCGCCGAGGCGGAGCGGCTGCCCGTGGAGATCACGTCGCGCTCGTTGCGGGTGGCGGTGCACCGGGCGGGCGGCGACATGCCCGCCGTGGTTGCGGAGACGACGCAGCTGCTGGCGATGCTGGCCAAGGTGCGCTTCGCCGAGGTGCCCTCGGCCGTGCAGTACCGCGCGATCGCCTTGAACAACAAGGGGTTCGGCCTGCTGTGGACCGACCGCCCGGACCGGGCCCAGCGCTACCTGTGGGCCGCTTCGACCGCGGCCCGGGCGGCCGGGGTGGAACTGGTGGAGATCAGCGCGCTCGGCAACCTCGCCCTGGTGGAGGTGATGTCGGGTTCGGTGCAGGAGGCGGCCCGGCTCGCCGGCGACGCCCGCGACCTGGCCGAACGCCGGGGCCTGCTGTCCGCGCTGCAGACCGGGGCGGCGCATCTCGCCCTGGCCCTGGTGCACCTGGAGAGCGGGGACCTGGCGGCGGCCGAGCGCGCCGTGCAGCAGGCGACGCGGTCCCACCGTGGGGAGCCCGCCGCGGCGCAGTGGCTGATCCGGGTGGGTGTGCAGGCCCGGCTGGCCCTGGCGAAGGGCGATCCGGGGGCGGCCCGCGCGTTTCTCGACGAGGCGCGCCGGGGCGCGGACCCCCGGCTGCGGGCCCCCGGCCTGGAACGCTGGCTGCTGCTGGCCGAGTCGGAGGTGGATCTCGCCACGGGCGACGCCGACACGGTCGCCCGCCGGTACGCCCTGCTGTCGCGCACGGACCGGCTGACCAGTCCCGAGCGGGTCTGCGCGGCCCGGGCCGGGTACGCGACGCACGACCTGCGGAGCGCGATGGAGCTGCTGGCCGGGCTGCGCGCGCCGATGTCGGACACGGCCGCGACCGTGGCGGCGGGGATCGTGGGCGCCCAGGTCGCCGACGCCGCCGGGCACGGGTTGCGGGCCACCGACCGCCTCGCCGAGGCGTTCGCCCTGGCCGACTCCGAGGGCATCCGCCGGCCGTTCCTGGCGCTGCGTGACGCGCGCCTGGACGCGCTGGTGGCCCGGCAGAACCTGCTGACCCACCGCAACGCGGACTTCGTCGCCGAGATCCAGGCCGCGATGCGCACCAGCGCCCCGGCACACCGCGCGGCGCTGCCCGCGGGCCCGCTCAGCGAGCGGGAGACGGAGGTGTTGCGCTACCTGCCCACGATGCTGACCGCCGGGGAGATCGCGGGAGAGCTGGGGGTCTCGGTCAACACCATCAAGGCGCACATGCGTTCGATCTACCGCAAGCTGGAGGCTCCGCGCCGCAGCGCCGTGGTGACCCGCGCCCGCGAGTACGGCCTGCTCTGATCCGGCTCAGTGCAGGAAGGACTTCAAGGCGATCATCGTGAGGCCGAAGATCCCGGCGATCGCCGAGGAGACCAGGCGCTCCGCCCGGGTCAGCCGCCCCTTGCGGCCGACCCGCCACCCGGCGATGCACAGCAGCACGGTGCTGGTGCCCAGCCCCCACAGGATCGCGGTCCGCTGGGTGGCGCCGAACCAGTAGGCGAGCATCAGCACGATCAGCGGGAACAGCGACGCCGTGACCATCTCCCAGCCGCCGGTGAGCTGCTGCCGGAGGCTGTGCCAGCGGGGCCGGTGGCCGACGTGGATGCGCTCGGCCACGATCCGGGCGTACCGTTCGGCGGCCCAGTAGATGACCAGGGTGACGAGGACGGCCACCACCGTGGCGGGCACGGTCGGCTGGTGCGCGGCGGCCATCACCGCCGCGCTGATGATGACGCCGTAGATGCCCGCCGTGGTGGCTTCCTGCGCCTCGCTGATCACCACCATGTGGGTTTCGGCGGGATCGGTCTGGGACTCGTCCACGATCCGTTCTCCGCTCACGCGGGATCACCGGCGGCGACACCCGGGGGCGGCTCCGCGTCGTGCCCGGCCGCCGCGCGGCCGACCAGGGTGACCAGCACCTCGTAGGCCGCGAGCGCCACGACGATCACCAGCAGGGACGTCCACGACGACAGCACCAGGGCCAGCACCACGGCGACCCCGAGACCACCGACGCGCAGCGCGTCCAGGTGCCGGGCCGTGAAGCCGGGCCCGTGCGTGACCACGGCACGCCCGCCGGTGCGGGTCCAGCGGCCGACGGCCCGCGCCCCGGCGGCGATCTGGTGGCGCAGCCAGGTCGGGCCCCGGCCCGGACCGATCAGGTACATCACCGCGGCCAGCACGGCGCCGATCCAGATGATCTGGTCGCCGCGCGTGCGCAGCTCGCTGAAGACCGTCGTGACGGCCGCCGCGGCGCCGTCGCGGTACAGGCCCGCCGGGACCTCGTTGAGGATCTGGTCGCGGACGGCGCGGATCACCGCCGCGACGGTCACCGCCGCCACGACCAGCCACAGACCGAGCTGCAGCAACGTACGCCGCCGCCCGGGCGAGATCAGCAGGGCCAGTCCGAGCAGCACGAACGTGGCGACCACGAAGAGCACCAGGTCCCGTTTCGCGGTCTTGATCATCTGCTGGACGGCCGCCAGCTGGCCGGAGTCGTACACGGTGAACTGGGCGAAGTTCGCGGGTAGCGTGACCCCGAGGGCGTTCTCCACCCGCAGGCGCAGGTTCTCCGGGATCTCGCCGCTGCTCAGGTCGGGCAGCGTGAGCTGTCTGCCGAACATGGTGGGCAGCTGGGCGCTGAGCGCCCGCAGCACCTGGTTGATCAGCGGCAGCAGGTCGATGTCGACCCGGTCGTTGCGGGCCACCGCGACGTCGCTGGTGCCGTTGAGGATGGCCACGGCCCGGTCATGCGTCCGGCGGTTCAGTTCCAGCCAGATCCGCTGGAACTGGTCGCTCTGCAGCACGTTGTAGACGGTCCGCTCGATCACGTCGTGCAGCTGGCCGGTGACCGGCCCGGCGATGAACCCGGCCTGCGCGGGCAGCACGTTGCGCACCCGCTGCTCCACGTCGATCGCGGTGAACACCTCGTTCGTTGCGTAGTCCGCCACCGCCGCGGCGACCGTCGGGTCCTGCGGCAGCGGGGCGATGGTGGCCATCCACTTGTCGGTGTTGAAGGCGGTGCGCGCGGACCACACGCCGACGACGCTGGCCACGAGCGCGAACGCGGTGATCGCGATGAGCACCGCGGCGGCGATCCGGCGCATCGTGGTGATCGCGGAGGCGCGGCGCTGCCGGGTGTCGAGCCGGGTGTGCAGGTCGGCGACCTCGGCCCGCAGCCGGGCCAGTTCCTCCACGTCCGAGGCCCACGCGGGCTCACCGGTACGACCGGGCGGCGTGATGTCCTGGGTGGTGTCCGGGGTCGGCTTGATGCTCATCGCCGCTGCTCCCGCGGCGCCCTGACCTCACCGCCATGCACCACCAGCGTGTAGATGGCGATGAAGTCGAACGTCACCGCGAAGATCGTCCACGCCGGGTAGGCGGTGACGAACCCGATGTTCACGAACGCGTTGACCGAGGCCGCGATGACACCGACCGTCCGGGCCCACGTGCTGCCGCGCAGGACGCCGATGCCGGCGGCCACCAGGGCGGCGCCCATCAGCAGCAGCGTCCACCCCCACACGGCGTAGCTGAGGTTGATCACCAGTTTCGACGCGGGTTGGAGATAGAAGTTCTCGTCGAGGAGCGCGATTAGGCCCTGCATGACGTTGATCAGGCCCGCGCCGACCAGCACGATGCCGACGAAGAGCACCCAGCCGAACCAGGCGGTGGCCGGATTCGCGTAGTTGCGCAGATGCGCGGGTGTCTGCTGTACGTGAGCCATGGCGAGTCCGTTCTCCGGTCACCGGTACGGGCGCGGCGCGGGCCGGGCCGGGGCGGTGGGTTGGACGGCGGTGTGCGCCGTGCCGGCCAGCAGTGAGCCGATCGCGACGCCGAGGATGAAGTTGAGCCCCGCGGTGAACATGCGCGAGCCGAGTCCCGTTTCCGTGACGAACGGCGCCAGCATGGCCACCACAGTCGCCAGTGTCATCACCCAGCCGAAGAACCGCAGCGGTTTCGGCGTGTAGAGCAGCAGCAGATGCAGCACCCCGGTGGCCGCGAGAGCACACATGGCCGCGCCGACGGCGTACCAGCCGGTGTCGGCGTCGCCCCAGACCCCTGCGCCCTTGGGGGCGAGGATCTCCACGCCGAACAGGCCGCGCCCGACCAGGATGCCCACGATCGCCAGCAGCGCGGCCACCAGCGCGGTGGCCACCCCACCGGCCCACAGTTTCGAAGCGTTCACCACCGGGTGCGACGATGCGCCGGCCGAACCGTACATCGCGGTCATGGCGTCCTCCTCGGGCGGTTTCGGCGCGTGCGGCCGTGTCCCGCCGAGCCTCATCGACGGCCGGGCGGCGCTGCCTCATCCGGCGGGGATGAACGGATTCCGGGCCTGGCCACCGCCCCGGAAACCCTGCCGGGGGGCAATCGGGGCACCAGCCGGATGCCCGGCAGCTTCATTCGCCCGGAATGAGGTCCCGGGGTGCCCTGTCGTGGCTGACTGACCTTGACGCCAGCGACCGCAACTCAGCGGCGCGACCGCCGGGCGGGCGGGGCCCGCCGCCGCGCGGCGGCGGACCGGTTCAGTACAGAAGGGATGTGTACGGATCATGGCAACACTCGTCGCCATCGGCTACCCCGACGAGACGACCGCGACGGCCGCGTCACTGGAGGCTCAGCGGCTCAGCAAGGATCTCATCATCCAGCCCGACGCGATCGCGGTGATCATCCGGGACCGGGAAGGCAAGTTCCACGTCACGACGAACCACCACGCGGTGGGCGGCGGCGCGACCTGGGGCATGTTCTGGGGCCTGTTGTTCGGTCTGCTGTTCTTCATCCCGTTCCTGGGCATGGCGGTCGGCGCCGGGCTCGGCGCGCTGATGGGCAAGATGACCAAGGGCGCGATCAACAAGGAGTTCCAGGACCAGGTCCGTGACCTGGTGCAGCCCGGAACCTCCGCGCTGTTCCTGGTCGTCGAGAAGGTCACCCCGGACAAGGCGATCGACGCCCTGTCGAAGTTCGGCGGCACGGTGCTGAAGTCCTCGCTGCCCAAGGAGACCGAGGCCAAGCTGCAGGAGGCCCTGCACAGCGGCACGGACACCGAGGAGATCATCAAGACGGCCGAGGCCGAGGAGGAGACCCAGGCGACGTCCACCCCGTGACCTGCGTTCCGGCGGGCCAGGTCCGGGCGGCGAGCGCCACCCGGCCCGATCGGACACCGGATGCCGGTCCGCGCCCGCGGGCCGGCATCCGCGCGTCTGCCCCGTCCGCCGTTCATCCATCGCAGATGACGTGCGGACACCGCCGCGGTGGCCATCCTTCCGCCATGAGACGGATGACATGGGTTTCGGCCGGCGCGGCACTGGTGCTGCTGGGCGCCGGCGGGTGCGGGTCGGATTCGCCGGCGGTCTGCGACGGCTTCGACCAGGTGCAGAACTCGATCAATCAGGTCAAGAACACGAACGTGTCCGAGAACGGGCTCACGCAGCTCAAGACGAACCTGCAGGCGCTGCAGACGAATCTGCAGCGGCTGAAGGTCGACGCCAAGACGCAGTTCACCACCCAGCTGAGCTCCGTGCAGGCGGCCGCGGACCAGCTCAAGGCCAGCGTCGACTCGGCGAAGACCACGCCGAGCGCGGCCACCCTGGGCAACGTGCGTACGGCCGTGGCAGGGCTGGGCACCAGCCTCCAGCAACTCGGCGACAGCATGTCGGGGACCTGCTGATGGGCATGGTGACGCCGGCTTCCTATGGCCCGAGCCGGCCCTGGCCGGGACCGGACCCGCCGTACACCCGGGTGCAGCACAGCGAGGCGACCGACTGGGTCGCCTGGGTCCTGTTCGGCGGGATCCTGCTGGTGCTGTTCGGCGCGGTCCACCTCGGGTCCGGGCTCGTGGCGCTGTGGCGCCCGGAGATCCTGCACGGAAGCCGCGCGGACATGTTGCTGCCGATCGGCCTGACCGCACTGGCCTGGACGCAGGTGGTGCTGGGCGCGGTCGCGCTCGTGGTCGGCGTGGGGCTCATGCGGGGCCCGCGGTGGGCCCGGGTCGGCGCGGTCGTGCTGGGCGGCCTGTCGATGCTGGTGGACTTCGCGTTCATCGGGGTCTATCCAGTGTGGTCGGTGACGGCGATGATATTGGCGACCGTGGTGATCTACGCGGTGGTGGTGCACGGAGGCGAGGTGGCTTCCGCGTACGCCGACCGCTGACGGGAGGGCGGGATGACGTCGATCGGCCAGTGGGTGCCGGGGCTGCACGCCGTCTCGACGTACCGCCGGGAATGGCTAATGAAGGACCTGGTGGCCGGGCTGGTCCTGACGACGCTGCTGGTGCCGCAGGGCATGGCGTACGCGGAACTGGCGGGCCTGCCGCCGATCACCGGCCTGTACACGTCGATCCTGTGCCTGATCGGCTATGCGCTGTTCGGGCCGTCGCGGATCCTGGTGCTCGGGCCGGACTCCTCGCTCGGCCCGATGATCGCCGCGGTGCTGGTCCCGATCATCGGGTCGGGTGGCGATCCGGCCAAGGCGATCGCGCTGGCCTCGATGCTGGCGCTGATGGTCGGCGTGACGATGGTGGTGCTCGGGATCGCGAAGCTCGGCTTCATCGCCGACCTGCTGTCCAAGCCGACCCAGATCGGCTACATGAACGGCCTGGCGGTGACCATCCTGGTCAGCCAGTTGCCGAAGCTGTGCGGGTTCTCCGTGGACGCCGAGGGCCTGATCGGCGAGGCGGTCGGCTTCGTGCGCGGCCTGGCCGACGGCGAGGCAGTGGGAGCGGCGGTCGCGGTGGGCGTGTTCACCCTGGCCGTGATCCTGGTACTGCAACGCCTTCTGCCGAAGATTCCCGCCGTACTCGTCGGGGTGGTCGTCGCGATCGCCGCGACCTGGGTGCTGGACCTGGGGGAGCGCGGGGTGAAGCTGGTGGGGGCCCTGCCGCAGGGCTTTCCACCGCTCACCCTGCCGCACGCCTCCTGGTCGGAGCTGGGGTTGCTGCTGGTCGGCGCGTTCGGCATCACCCTGGTGTCGCTGACCGACACGATCTCGACCGCCTCCGCGTTCGCGGCCCGCACCGGCCAGGAGGTACGCGGCAACCAGGAGATGATCGGCATCGGGGCGGCGAACATCGCGGCGTCGTTCTTCCAGGGCTTCCCGGTCAGCACCAGCGGTTCGCGCACCGCGGTGGCGGAACAGTCCGGCGCCCGCTCGCAACTGACCGGGGTGGTCGGCGCGGGCCTGATCCTGCTCATGCTGGTGCTCGTCCCCGGCCTGCTCAAGGACCTGCCGCAACCCGCCCTGGGCGCGGTGGTGATCGCCGCGTCGCTGTCGCTGGCCGACATCCCCGGTACGGTCCGGCTGTGGCGGCACCGCCGCACCGAGTTCGCCGTGGCGATGATCGCGTTCCTCGGCGTCGCGCTGCTCGGCGTGCTGCCCGGCATCGTGGTGGCCGTCGTGCTGTCCGTGCTGAACGTGTTCCGCCGCCTGTGGTGGCCCTACCAGGCGGTGCTCGGCCGCGTGCCCGGCGTCGGCGGCTACCACGACGTGACCTCGTACCCGCACGCCGAGCGGCTGCCCGGCATGGTGCTGTTCCGCTTCGACGCACCGCTGATCTTCGCGAACGCCCGGGTGTTCCGGGAGCAGATCCGCGAACTGGCCGCCACCGAACCGGCACCACGGTGGATCGTCATCGCGGCCGAGCCGATCACGGACGTCGACACCACCGCCTCCGACGTGCTGGAGGATCTCGATGAGGAGCTGAACGCCCGCGGCGTTTCCCTGGTTTTCGCCGAACTCAAGGACCCGGTGCGCCGTAAGATCGACCGGTACCACCTGACCCGCACGATCGAGCCGGAGCACTTCTACCCGACGCTGGAGGACGCGGTCACCGCGTACCAGGCGCTGACCGGTGCGCAGTGGACGGCACCCGACGCCGAGCGGCAGCCGCGCGGCTGAACCCCGTCATTCGTCCCGGATGACGCGGCCGGACCGGGCTGCGCCGAGCATGGCGGGCATGAGCAGCGCAGCCTCCCCCGGATCCTTCGGCGCTGACCAGCAGCGCCCGCACGAGACCGGCGCCGACCCGGCGCACCAGCCCGATACCGGCGCCGAACAGCGGCGTCTGCACGAGGCCGATGCGGCCGGCGTCGGATGGCGTCGATGGGGCCCCTACCTGAGCGAGCGGCAGTGGGGCACGGTCCGCGAGGACTACAGCGCGAACGGCGACGCCTGGGCCTACTTCACCCACGACCAGGCGCGCTCGCGTGCGTACCGGTGGGGTGAGGACGGCATCGCCGGGTTCTGCGACGAGCAGCAGTTCCTCTGCCTCGCGGTGGCGATGTGGAACGGCCGCGACCCCATCCTCAAGGAACGCCTGTTCGGCCTCACCAACGCCGAGGGCAACCACGGTGAGGACGTCAAGGAGTACTACTTCTACCTGGACTGCACCCCCACCCACTCGTATCAGCGGATGCTGTACAAGTATCCGCAGGCCGAGTTCCCGTACACGGATCTGGTGGCCACCAACGGCGCCCGCAGCCGGGAGGAGTTCGAGTACGAGCTTCTCGACACCGGCATCTTCGACGACGGCCGCTACTTCGACGTCGTCGTCGAGTACGCCAAGGACGGCCCGGAGGACGTGCTGCTGCGGATCACCGTGCACAACCGGGGCCCGGAGGAGGCGCATCTGCGGCTGCTGCCGACCGCGTGGTTCCGCGACATCTGGTCGGCGGCGCCGGACGCGCCCCGCCCACGGCTGAGCGCGGAGCCCGGCACGTCGGTGATCGCGTTGTCCCACCCGCACCTCGGCGAGCGCTGGCTGCTGTCGCTGGATGGCGACCGCCTGCTGTTCACCGAGAACGCGACGAACACCGAGCGCCTGTTCGGCAGCCCGAACGCCACCCCGTACGTCAAGGACGCCTTCGACCGGTACGTGGTTCACGGCGACGACGCCGCCGTGAACCCCGACCTGACCGGCACCAAGGCCGCCGTGGACGTCCCGTTGACGCTCCCGCCCGGCGGCAGCGCCGCGGTGCGGCTGCGGCTCACCGACACCCCGCCCGCCCCGGACGACCCCCGGCTGTCCGCGTCGGGCTTCGACGACGTCGTCGAGCGGCGCCGCGCCGAGGCCGACGCGTTCTACGACGGCATTCTCGACCCCGAGCTGGCCGAGGCGGAACGGCCCGTGGTGCGCCAGGCGATGGCCGGGATGCTGTGGAGCAAGCAGTACTTCGGCTACGACGTCGAACAGTGGCTCACCGAGCACGGCCTCGACCCGCTGGACGCGGACGGCGTCCGCAACGGCGACTGGTTCCACCTGGTCGCGCACGACGTCATCTCGATGCCGGACAAGTGGGAGTACCCGTGGTTCGCGGCGTGGGACCTCGCCTTCCACGCGATCACCCTCGGCCTGGTCGACACCACCTTCGCCAAGCACCAGCTCGACCTCCTGCTGAGCCGCCGCTACCTGCACCCCAACGGCCAGATCCCGGCGTACGAGTGGAACTTCGGCGACGTGAACCCGCCGGTGCACGCCTGGGCCACCTACCTGCTGTACGAGCTGGAGAAGGCGAACACTGGCCGCGGCGACCGTGCCTGGCTGAAGAATGCGTTCCTCAAGCTGGCCAAGAACTTCACCTGGTGGATCAACCGCAAGGACGTGGACGGCCGCAACGTGTTCCAGGGCGGCTTCCTCGGGCTGGACAACATCGGCGTCTTCGACCGCAGCGCCCCGCTGCCCACCGGCGGGCACCTGGACCAGGCCGACGGCACCGCGTGGATGGCCCTGTACTGCCAGAACATGCTGCAGATCGCGCTGGAACTGGCCGACGACGAGCCGGTCTACCTGGAGCAGGCGCAGACGTTCCTGCAACATTTCATGCTGATCGCGGTGGCGGTCAACCGTTCGGGCGGCAAGGCCGAGAGCATGTGGGACGAGCAGGACGGCTTCTTCTACGACCTGCTGCGGCTGCCCGACGGCAGCGCCACCCGAATGCGGGTCCGTTCCATGGTGGGGCTGCTGCCGCTGGCCGCGGCCACGGTGCTGCGCCCGGAGGTGGCCGACCGGCATCCGGAACTGCTGGCCGGCGCTCAGGAATTCGTGACCCGCCATCCCAGCATCGCCTCGGTGCTCACTCCCGGCCGGTTCCGCGGCGACGGCGGTCACTACCTGCTGGCCCTGTTCGACCGGGACCGGCTGCGCCGGGTGCTGGCCATCCTGCTGGACGAGCAGGAGTTCCTCAGCCCGTACGGCATCCGCTCGGTGTCGCGCTATCACGCCGATCATCCGTACCGCCTGGACGTGGACGGGCAGCGGCACGAGGTGTCGTACCAGCCCGCCGAGTCGGACTCCGGGATGTTCGGCGGCAACTCGAACTGGCGCGGCCCGCTCTGGGTCCCGATGAACGCGCTGCTGATCCGCGCCCTGCTCAACCTGCACGTCGGCTACGGCGACGAGTTCACCGTGGAATGCCCGACCGGCTCGGGGCGCCAGCTCACCCTGTTCGAGGTGGCGCGGGAGATCTCCGACCGGCTGACCCGGATCTTCGTGCCCGACGAGCAGGGCCGCCGCCCCTGCTACGGCGGCCAGTCGATCTTCGCGACCGACGAGCACTGGCGGGATCTGCTCACGTTCTCCGAGTACTTCCACGGCGACAACGGTGCCGGGCTCGGCGCCAGCCACCAGACCGGCTGGACCGGACTGGTGGCGGTGTTCCCCAACCTGTTCGCCGGGCTGCAGAGCCAGGATCTGCTGGCCCATGGGATGATCGGCGTCCGGCGCACGCGACAGGAGAGACGATGAGCGGCTGGCCGTCCCACCCGGTCGTCTACGAGGTCGACACCTGGCCGTGGCTGGCCGAGCTGAGCCGCCGCGCGGGCGCCCCGGTGACTCTCGCCCAGGTGCCCGCCGACGCCTGGGACGAGCTGGCTCAGCCCGGTATTGACGCGGTGTGGCTGATGGGGGTGTGGCAGCGCAGCCCCGCCGGGCTCGCCGTGGCCCGGCAGAACGCGGGCCTTCGGGACGCGTTCCGCGCCGCCCTGCCCGACCTCACCCCCGAGGACGTCGTCGGGTCGCCGTACTGTGTCCGCCGGTACGTGGTGGACGACCGCCTGGGCGGCCCCGCCGCCCTGGCCACGGCCCGCGCCGAACTGGCCCGCCGCGGCCTGCGCCTGATCCTGGACTACGTGCCCAACCACGTCGCACCCGACCACCCGGCCCTGCTGGAGCACCCGGACTGGTTCGTGCGCGGCACGGCCCGCGACCAGGCCGCCGCCCCCGACGACTGGCTCGACATCCGCGGGCTGACCGTGGCGCGCGGCCGGGACCCGTTCTTCCCGGCGTGGCCGGACGTGGTGCAGCTGAACGCGTTCCGCCCCGAGCTGCGCCAGGCCACCACCGACGTACTGGACCGGATTCTGCAGCAGTGCGACGGGGTCCGGTGCGACATGGCGATGCTGGTGACCAACGACGTGTTCGGCAAGACCTGGGGCGGGCACGTCGGCGCGGCCCCCGCCGAGGAGTTCTGGCCCGCCGTGTTGGGACCGCTGCGGCTGCGCCACCCCAACGCGGTGCTGATCGCCGAGGCGTACTGGGACATGGAGTGGGCCCTGCAGCAGCAGGGCTTCGACTTCTGCTACGACAAGCGCCTCTACGACCGGCTGGCGCACGGCGACGCCGCCACGGTACGCAGCCACCTGTCCGCCGGGTACGACTACCAGCGCCGCCTGATCCGCTTCACCGAGAACCACGACGAGCCCCGCGCCGCCGCGGAACTGCCCGCCGGGCGGGACCGCGCCGCCGCCGTCGCCGTGGCCACCCTGCCCGGCGCGACACTGTGGCACGAGGGCCAGTTCGAGGGCCGCCGGGTACGCCTGCCGGTGTTCCTCGGGCGGCGCCCCGACGAGCCGGCCGACGAGGACCTGCGGCGCTTCTACCACCGGCTGCTGGGCGCGGCCACCGATCTGCGCCGCGGCGGCTGGACGCTGCTGGACGTGCACGGCTGGCCGGACAACCCCACGCACCGCGACGTGCTGGCCTGGGCGTGGCATGCCGGGGATCCGCACCACCTGGTGGCGGTGAACCTGTCCGGCCATCCCTCCCAGGGCCGGGTGGCGCTGCCGTGGCAGACGCTGCGCGGACGGTCGTGGCGGCTCACGGACCTGCTCGACGGGCGGGTCTTCGACCGCGACGGCGACGAGTTGGCCACCGACGGCCTCTTCGTCGACCTGCCCGCGTGGGGTTTCCACGTCCTCGCCGTGGAGCCTCTCTGACGCCGTGGGCGGGCTCGTCGGCCGGGTGGACCGCCTGCAACAGCAGCACCGGGTGCTGGGGTTCGGGTACGCCGTCGTACGCAAGTACCTCGACGACGGCGGCGGCCGGGAAGCCGCGCTGATCACGTACTACGGCTTCCTCAGCATCTTCCCGGTGCTGCTGCTCGGTGTCACCATCGTGTCCCGGGTGCTGGCCGCGCGGCCGGACCTGCGGCACCGGCTGATCGAGGCGTTCGTGCCGTCGTCGTTACGGTCCAGTGTGGACAGCGCGGCGGCGGCCATGCCGACCTCCGCCGTGCCACTGACCATCGGCATCATCGGCCTGCTGTTCTCCGGCGCCGGGGTGGTCTTCTCGGCGTACCACACGGTCAACCACCTCGCTGCCGTCCCGTACCGGCTGCGGCACGGCATCGTGTCGTGGCTGCTGCGGGTCCTGGTCGTCCTCGTCCTGCTGCTGGCCGGGGTGGTGGCGGTAGGCGGGCTCACCGTGGCGGTCACGGTCGTGCCCGGCCTGAGCGCGATGCCGCAGGCCGCCGCCGCGCTCGGCTCCTGGCTCATCGGGTACGGGGTGCTCCTGCTGGCCGCCCGCCTGCTGCTGTCGCGCCCCGCCCCGGTGCGGGCACTGTGGCCGGGCGCCGCGCTCGGGGCGACCGCGTTGACGGTGGTGCTGACCGTGGGCGCCGCGGTCCTGCCCGGGCTGGTCCGCCGGGCGGGCGCGGTGTACGGCGGCTTCGCCGCCGTGGCCGGCATGTTCTCCCTGCTGTACGTGCTGAGCCTGGCTCTGGTGTTCGCGGCCGAGGTCGCGGCGGTGCGCCAAGGGCGGCTGTGGCCGCGCGCCCTGGACCGGGACCGGCCTACCGTGGCGGACGCCCGCGCCCTGGCCCTGCAGGCCCGCGAGCAGGAACGCGACCCCGCCGACCGCATCGAGCCCCGGACGGCCGCACCCTCCGCCGCGCGTGCCGGCCCAAGCTGACGGCACGGATCGCTAGGCTTCAACACGTGACAGGCATTCTTCAGGTGACAACCGCCGTCGAAAGTGAGGAAGCCGCGTCCTCACTCGCTGAGGAGGCAGTCCGCCGCCGGCTCGCCGCCTCGGCCTTGCCGAAGATCGGCGCGCCAGCGACAAGGGCGTTGAACGGGGCGGGCTATACGTCACTGCGTCAGCTCGCAGGGGTGCCGCGCGCGGAGCTCGCCCTGCTGCACGGCATGGGGCCGAAGGCGCTGGGGATCATCGAGGCTGCCCTCGCCGAGCACCGTCTCCGGTTGGGCTGACGTGAGTGGGCCAGTGAGATCTTGAAGAGTTCGGGTGCGAGGCTGACCGGAACTCCACATCTCACCGTGCCGCCGACGCAAGGGTGCACCGACGGTGGTCAGCGCAGCGTCGACCGCCCTGTGGCTGTGTCCAAGATCTGACATCCCTCCGGGGGCCCCGATCGGCTATGTGGACTGTCCAGTGCGCTCACCGGCCGTTACCCTTCCCTCGACCAAGGGCGGGACGGCCGGAGAGGCGACACGGGTGGTTGAAGCCGAGATCAGAATCGAGAGCGCCGACGCCGACGTCGAATCGCTGTGGTTGCGGCTCGGCGAGATTCCGGAGTTGCGAGGGCACCTGCGTCTGCGAGGCATGTCGTCCGCCCCCGGCACGATGGGCGCGGAGACCGTCATCGGCGTGATGGCGACGGCGGCCGTGCTGGCCCGCGCCTGCACCCCGATGGTCCAGGCGGTGTTGGACTATCTGAAGGAGCGTGCGCGGCTCAAGCGCTCCGACGTGGTCATCGTGAGCGGCCCGAACGGCAAGGCGCAGCTCAGCGTCAGCAACACCGCCGACCCAGCGCGGCTGGTGCGCGAGGCCTTGGGCGTCATCGAACCGGGCCCATAGGTGCACACCAGACTGCCAGATCCGGCTCGATCGTTCGCGGTCCTCATCGGCGTCAGCAGGTATCGCCATCTCGACGACCTGCCGACGGTGCGCGACAACCTCGTCGACCTGCGGGCCGCGTTGACCGATCCGGGCCTTGGCGGCCTGCCGCCCGACCGCTGCGAGTTGATCCTCGACCCGCCCGACGCGGGCCATGTCCTGCAGGTGCTCCACGATCGGGCGGAGCGCGCCGGGGACACCCTGCTGATCTATTTCGCCGGGCATGGGCTGGCCGGTCACCGCAGCGGCGAACTGCATCTGGCGATGCGCGACACTCACCCGGACCGTCCTTTCGTAACCGCGCTGAACTACCGCGACATCCGGGAGATCTTCCTCGCCAGCCCGGTCTACCCGAGCGCGAGCCGGGTGGTCGTCCTCGACTGCTGCTACAGCGGGCGGGCGTTGATGAGCGGTGACGTCCTCGGCATGATCGAGATTTCGGGCACCTATGTGATGACCGCGACGCGCTGGCACCAGGCGGCCCTGGCGACGTCGCCGGATGGCCGGCACACCCGGTTCACCGGCGAACTCCTGCGTGTCCTCGAGAAGGGCATACCCGGGCCGTTTCCGCTGCTGTCACTTCACGCGATCTACCACCAGATTCAGCTCTCCATGCGGGCGCAGAACCTGCCGGAACCGAGCCAGCTGAACAAGGAGACCGTCGGAAACCTCGCGTTGGCGCGTAACCGTGCGTTCGATCCGGCCGCGCCCGTACCCGTGCCGCCGCAGGCACCGCCGCCCGCGGCGCCGGCCGTTCCCATGGCAGTCGCCGGACGTGCGCTGACCGCCGCCCGGCCCGTCGCACCGGCGCCGTCGCGTCCGTCCATGCCCGCCGTTTCCCGCCGGCCACGGCGCTACCGCATGCTGTGGGTCGTCGTGCTCCTGGCGGCACTGGGATTCGCCGTCCAGCAGGCGGTCGTCAACAAGGACGAGATACTGGGTTGGCTGCCGTCGTCGCCGTTCACCCCGGCCCGGCAGATCACCGTCGACGCTGTAGGCCAGGGGCCCTGGAAGGTCGAGGGATACGGCTACCGGTTCGAACTGACGAGCATCAAACGGACGACCAACGAGGGCCCGAAGTCCCGGCATCAGGCCTCCATCACCATCACCGGCTACGTGACGGTCACCGAGGGAACGACCCACTCCAGGATGCAGTACACGGTCACCGCGAAGGACGGCACACTGCTCGAAAACGTACCCTTCACCGGCAGCGGAACCGGAAATCCACCCGTCAATCAGCGCACCAAGCTGGTCCTCGTGGACTGGGACACCAACCCCCGGACCAAGGCGGTCACGGTGGTGATCCATGACTTCTTCTGGCCGCAGGGAAAGGATCTGATCCTGCGCAACGTCCCGGTCACCTGAACGTGCCGCCGTTGAGATCTTGATGGCTTCGGGTGCGTGGCCGACCCGAACTCCACATCTCAGCGCGGCGCCGACCGCTGCGCGGACTCGGGTGCGGGCAACGGATCGGGGTCCGGCGAGGGAGCACGCCCCCGCGATCCGTCGAGGCGCGCCGCGGCCAGCGCGGCCAGCGGCAGCATCAGCGTCGCCGCGCCCGGCACGAACGACAGCCCGTCGAACGAGTAGCCGCCGCCGTCGATGGCGAAGACCAGATTCGGCACGAAGTTCAGCAGCAACCCGCCACCGGCGATGATCAGGACGGTGCCGGGCAGCGCGGCCAGGGCCAGCCCGGTCCACACCGCGGCGGTCCGGTACGGGCGGCGCGCCCGGTGCCGGCGCAGCAGCGCGAGACACCCGACCGTGAGCGGCAGCGCGGCGAAGGCGGCGTACGCGCCGACACCGGTGTCGTCTTCGGACGGCGGCGGCGGGATCAGTCCGGCCCCGACGGTCAGCGCGACGGGCACCACGACCAGCAGGATCGCGGCCCAGACCGGTACCGGGCGGCGGCTGAGCGCGAGCGCCGGGACGATCCCGAGCAGCATCCCGGCCACCGCCAGGCCGATGGTCGTCACCGTCAGGCCGACCGGCAGGAACGGGTGGTTCACGCCGGGAGTCCCCTGCAGGGTGATCAGGGGAACGACGCTCACCGCCACCAGCGCGCCGACCGTCACGCGGCGCAGCGCGGCGTCGGGTTGCCGGCCGTGCGGGGCGCGCCCGGCCACCACCCAGCCGGCGATCACCGGCACCACGCCGACCAGCAACGCGAGCCGCAGACCGCCCGGTCCGCTGACGTTCATCCGGTTGAGCACCGCGTTCGCCAGCGTGAGTCCGGCGCCGACCAGCAGTGTGCCCGCCGGGCCGAACCGGCGCTCGGCGGTGGCGACCAGCATGCCGAGCGTGGCCAGCAGGATCGTGGTGGCGCGCAGCTCCGCGGTCCACATGTAGAGCTCGCCATCGCCGCCGGGCATCGGCGCGGACTGCGACACGTCGAGCATCCCCGGCGTGAGGACGGCCAGGGTGTACGCCCAGCCGATCACGGCCACGGCGAGCGCGCCGGCCCCGGCCACCACGACGGCCAGCGGGAACGGCCCTCGCCGCGTGGCCGCATTCGGCGCCGCGACCGTCGTCGGCGCGGGTGCCGTTGCCCGGCGCGGGCGCAGCGCGCCGAAGCCGTAGGCCAGTGTGAACGCCGCGAAGCAGGCTAGCGCCAGCGCCCACGGACCCTGGTAGTAGAAGCCACGGCTGGTGAGGCCGTTCACGATCTCCCCGAACTCCGGGGGCGGCTCGGTTCCGGTCAGCGACGCCAGCATCGTGGCCTGCCCGTCGCGGCTGCTCAGCGCGAACGGAACGGCGGACGCCGCCGCGGCGAGTGCGCTGACCGCCGGCACGCCGAGCAGCATCAGCAATGCGACCCGGCCGCGTCCGGCGGCACGCACCGCGGCGACGCTCACCGCCGCGGTGCCGGTCGCCCAGACCAGCAACCCGACGAGTACGCCGAGCAGGTGCGGCAGGTCCCCATCGGGGAGCGCGCCGAGGAGCACCATCGGCGCGAACCCGACCGGTGCGAGCGCGGCCGGGCCCGCGTCGCCGAACCGGCCGGTGCGCGACAGCGGCCAGCGCCGGCCCAGCCAGCGCCCGGCCGGGAGGCACCAGGCGAGTGTGATGACGGCTGCGACCAGGGCGACCAGCCAGTCGGCGCCGAAGGAGGCCGGCACCGCGCCGGCCAGGTCGAGCAGCCAGGAGGCGAGGTTGCCGGCGTAGTCGGAGACGGCCAGCGTGATCAGTGCGGCGACCAGCAGGCCGACGGCCGGCGCGCCGGGTGCCAGCGACTCGCCCCAGCCGCGCGGCGCTCCGCTCGCGTCGCGGACCGGTGGCGCGGTGAGCAGGCTGAAGGCGAACCCCAGCCGTTGCTTCGCGGTAGCCTGGTCCGCTTCTAGCGCGGCCAGCTCGGCGAGCCACTCCGCATGCATCTCGTCGCGCAGCTCGGCGGGCCAGCGCCGGGCGGCTCGCGCCAGGCACCAGCGGGTGAACCGGTCCAATGCCGACCTCGCCTTCACCGCGCGCTCACGCGGTCCGTGGGTTCGTGGTCGGCGTCGCCGCGCCGAGGCCTCGGTTGAGCTGGGCCTGCAGGGCCGCGAGCTCGGTGCGTGCCGAGAGCTGCCCGTCCGGCGTGAGGCGGTAGTAGCGGCGGGCGGGGCGACCGGCCGCGACCGGGTCGATCTTCTCCCAGTGCGCCTCGACCCAACCGGCGTTCTGCAGGCGCAGCAGGATCGGGTAGAGCGTGCCGCTGGGATGTCCGCTGGCACGCATCAGGTCCAGGCCGTAGCGGTCTGCCTCGGGGTCTTCGAGGAACGCGGCCAGCACCTTGGAGACGGCCGCGGTCACCCGTATCGGGTTCGCCATGCCGGACACCGTAACCGACCCTCGCAAGATTTTCTACATAGGGTCCGAGCTGGCCCTATCGATTCCGGACCATCCCCATGTACGGCGAAGGCCGGGCATCCCGCAAGGGGATGCCCGGCCTGCGAACGATCAGCTCCGGGTGAGCTTGGCCGTGGTGAAGGCGGACCTGCTGCTCCAGTTGCCGGCCCGGTCCTGCACCCACACCTCGACGTAGAGCTTGCCCTTGCGGATGCCGGGCACGCGCAGCGACCACTTGCCACGGCTGACCTTCACGTAGAGCGGCGGCGTGCAGTACTTGTTGAACTGCGCCTCGGACCGCACGCGCTTCCACTTCCGCGCAGAGGTGAAGCAGTAGACCTTGCTGCCGGTGACCCGGGTGACGTGGACCTCGGCTCGGAAAGCACCGGCGCCCCGGTCGGTCGCCGTTCCCTTGACGTACTTCCAGGAGCTGACCCGGCTGGGGCGCAGCGGCCTCTTGATCTTCGGGACGGGGCGCCAGCTGTCCACCTTGACGTTGATCGTGCCGATCCGGATCGGGGACGAGGCGCCGTACTTGTTGTAGAACGTCGCCCGCAGCGTGACCGGGCCCTTGACGAGCCCGCCGTTCTTGCGGGTGTGGTAGAGGATCGTGACGCTCTGGTTCTTGCCCTTCAGGATCGGCACCCACCCGTCGCCATTGTCGAAGGCGATCTTGGTGGTGCCGGCGGGGACGTTCGAGAACGTGACGACGGTGTCCTCGTACCACCAGACCGAGGTCTTGCTGATCCGGAAGGTGCCCGGCGTCGTGACGGTCACGGCGGAGGCGGCGGTGCTGCTGTTGCCCGCCTCGTCCGTGTAGGTCACGGTCACCGTGAAGCGGCCGTTCGACGCGTACCTGTGCGCCACCGTGGCCGCGCCGGCCGCCACCGTGCTGGACGTGCCGTCACCCCACGTAACCTTGCGCGTGATCAGCTCCGGGGCGCTCACGTCGTCGGTGACCGCGCCCTGGGTCAGGACGACGGACTGGCCGATCCAGAGCGCCGGCGTGTTCAGCGTGAACGCGCCGACCGGAGCGGTCGTGTCCGGCAGCGTGTCGGCGAAGGCCGGCGAGGGTACGGCGGCGCTGCCCGCGATCATGGCACCGCTGAGGGCCATGGTCAGCAAGGGGCGGGTGAGGCGTGAGTTCATCAATCTCCTCCGAGGCTCGACCTCATGAAGGAGAGGTACGGCAACGTCCTACCGACGTGTGCTTGTGTAACTCCCCGTGATCGGCGCCGAAGCTACCTCACGCTCAGTGGCTAGATCAATCAGCTTTGGAGTCAGGCGTCGCTGTGCTCTTGTCCACACCATCGGGGGAGGTGAATCCCGGTATACCGCGTTCGCTCCGTTTCGCGTGGGGATGGGGCGTGGTGGGCAGCCCGTCCGCCGCCGGGGCGGCGGGGCGGGTGGACGGGAGGAAGGACGCGGCGATCAACCCGCCGACGGCGATGGCGGCCAGCACGGTCAGTGCCAGCGCGTACGACCGCTCCGGGGTCTTGGTGATCCCGGCGACGAGGATGGTGCCCGCGATCGCGGTGCCCAGCGACGAGCCGAGGTTGGAGACGCTGCGGGACAGCCCGGAGATCTCGCCCTGCTTCTCGTCCGGGAAGGCCGACTGCACGACGTTCACCGACGGGGTGAGCATCGCGCCGACGCCGACCCCGATCAGGAACAGCCCGGGCAGGAACGCCCAGACCGACGTGGAGACCGAGACCAGGGCGATGCCGAGGACGATGCCGGTGGCCGTCAGCACGAAGCCCGCCATGACCAAAGTGCGCTGGGCGCGGCGCTTCGCGAGCCGTTCGGCGGCGGCGGACGACAGCAGCAACCCGACCGTGGCGGCGGTGAGGATCAGGCCGGTCTCGATGGAGTTGTAGCCGCGCACCACCTGCAGGTAGGCCGAAATCGTGAACGAGATGCCCAGCAGCACCAGCCACTGCATGTTCTGGGTGACCAGGCCCAGGTTCGACGTGCGGTTGCGGAACAGATCGAGGGTCAGCAGTGGCTCGCGGCCGGAGCGCTCCTTTGCCCGTACGGTGAGGAAGAACCAGGCCAGCACGAGTGCACCGGCGACCATCAGTCCCAGCATCAGCCAGCCGTTGTTGTCCGCCGCGAGGATGCCCATGACGATGAGCACGAGCCCGAGCGCGGACAGCGCCGCGCCCGTGTAGTCGAACGGGCGGTCCGGCTCGGCGGGCAGTGGGTCCCGCACGTCGCGGCGGCTCAACAGCACGATCACCACGATGATCGCCGCCTGGAACACGAACGCGGCCCGCCAGCTGATCGCTGTCGCGATGATGCCGCCGATCAGCGGGCCGGTGGCGGCGCCGATGCCGCCCATCCCGTTGATGGCGCCGAACGCGCGGGCCCGCGAGGTGATGTCGGTGAACAGCATCGTGGTGAGGATGTAGACCGGCGGGATGAGCAGCGCGGTCCCGATCCCCTCCAGGATCGAGTAGCCGATGATGAGCGTGGGCAGGCCCTGGGCGAACGAGCTGATCAGCGCGCCGAGGCCGAACACGGCGAGGCCCAGGTTCAGGCACCGTTTGCGGCCGAACTTGTCGGTCAGCTTGCCGCCCGGGATCATCAGCGCCGCCATGACCAGCAGGAACAGCGTGATCGCCAACTGGATGCCCTGGACCGTGGTGCCCAGGTCCTTGGCGATCTCGTTGATCATCACGTTCATGTTGGAGCCGGCGAAGCTGCAGATGAACTGGGCCAGCGCGAGCGGGATCAGCACCCGGCGCAATGCGCGCGACGGCCGCCCCGACGTGACCTTCTCAGCCATCGTGTACCTGCTTCCCGTACGAGTCGGCCACGCTGCCGAGACCATCGGACGTCTCCGCGCAGCCTGCACCCTGCGCGGGCGGGCGGGCATCATCCTCCGCGCATGATGCCGCCGCTCGGCCGCGGCCGAATGATCGGACGAAAGCACGGGAAGGGTGACTGCCATGCCTGACTACCCGCTCATCGCCGACCACGGCCTCATCGGTGACCTGCAGACCGCGGCACTGGTGAGCACGGACGGCTGCGTCGACTGGTTCTGCGCGCCCCGCTTCGACTCGCCCAGCATCTTCGGCGCCCTGCTCGACGCGGCGCGCGGCGGTCACTTCCGGATCCGGCCGGCGGCCGGTGCCTTCACCACCAAACAGCTGTACTTCCCGGACAGCGCGGTGCTGGTCACCCGGTTCCTCACCGAGGCGGGGGTCGGCGAGGTCGTCGACTTCATGCCGGTCGGGGGCGCGGTCGCCACGACCAGTCACCGCCTGGTGCGGATGGTCCGGTGCGTACGCGGCGAGATGACGTTCGCCGTCGACATCGCCCCCCGTTTCGACTACGGCCGGGAGAACTTCGAGACGCACCTGAGCGAGGACGGCGCGGTGTTCGAAGGCCCCCGCACCGCCGTGACGGTGCATCTGGTCCGGCAGGCGGACGACGAGCGGATCGCGCGGACCTGGGTCGAGGACGGCGACGTGCGGGGAGAGGTCCGGCTCGCCGCGGGGCAGATGCGCGGACTGATGCTGCAGACCGGTACGGCGGGCCCGGTGCGCCAGATGCGGGTCGCGGAGGCGCAGCACCTGTTCGAGGAGACCGTCGACTTCTGGGAAGGCTGGCTGCGCGGCTCCACGTACGCGGGGCGGTGGCGGGAGACGCTGAACCGTTCGGCGATCACGCTGAAGCTGATGACGTACGCGCCGACCGGGGCGCTGGTCGCCGCGCCGACCGCGGCCCTGCCGGAGCAGATCGGCGGCGAGCGCAACTGGGACTACCGCTACACCTGGGTCCGCGACGCCTCGTTCTCCGTGTACTCGTTGCTCGGCATGGGCTTCACGGACGAGGCGGCGGCGCTGGGCCGGTGGCTGCGCGACCGGGTCGACGAGCAGGCCGACAAGAACGGCGGCGGCCCGCTGAAGATCATGTACCGGGTGGACGGCTCCAGCGACCTGCACGAGGAGACGCTGGAGCACTGGGAGGGCTACCGCGGCTCGGCCCCGGTGCGCATCGGCAACGGCGCGGCCGACCAGCTGCAGCTCGACATCTACGGCGAGGCGCTGGACAGCCTGTACGTCGCGGACCGGCACGGGCTGGCCCCGGGCCACCAGGGCTGGCTGCGGATCTGCGAGCTGCTCGACTGGGTGGCCGGGAACTGGGACCAGCCCGAGGAGGGCATCTGGGAGACCCGCGGCGGGCGACAGGACTTCACGTACGGGCGGCTGATGTGCTGGGTGGCGCTGGACCGCGGCATCCGGCTGGCGGCAGAGCACGGCCGTCCCGGCCCGGTGGCGCGCTGGGAGCGCGAGCGCGACGCGGTGTACCAGCAGATCATGGATCGGGGGTGGAGCCCCACCCGGCGCGCGTTCCGTCAGCACTACGCCACGGACGTGCTGGACTCGGCGCTGCTGCGGATGCCGACGGTCGGCTTCGTCACCCCCGCCGACCCGATGTGGCTGTCCACTCTGGACGCTATGGACACCGAGCTGGTCACCGACAGCCTGGTGTACCGCTACGATCCGGCCGCCTCACCGGACGGGTTGCGCGGCTCCGAGGGCACGTTCTCGCTCTGCACGTTCTCGTACGTGACGGCGCTGGCCGGTGCGGGCCGGCTGGGCAAGGCGCGGGTGACGTTCGAGAAGATGCTGACGTACGCGAACCATCTGGGTCTGTATTCGGAGGAGATCGCGCTCACCGGCGAGCAGATCGGCAACTTCCCGCAGGCGTTCACTCACCTGGCTCTGATCGACGCGGCGATCGCGCTGGATCGGGAGCTGGACCGGCACCCGTCGGTGGGGCGGCGCGGCACCGTCCTGGCCGGCCTCTGACCGCAGGGCCTGACGGGACACGTCCGTCAGTCCCTGCGACCGGCATTTCGTCAGGGTGCGCTCGCGTCCGCCCGCTCGGACTCCGTGGCGTCCTTCTTGACGGACGAGGGCGCGCGGGCCACCCGGCCCCGGCCGAACGCGTCCAGGCGTCCCCACCTGCCGGGGATGTCGAGCAACTCCACCCGGCCCACCCCTTCGGGCAGCGCCGGGTCCACCACCAGGTGCTCACCCAGCGGTTCGAGGCCCAGCATCGTACGCAGCAGCAGCAACGGCGCACCCGACGACCAGGCTTGCGGGCTGCAGGCGGTCGGGTACTGCACCGGGTACTTCGTCAGCGCGCGCTCGTAGCCGCCGAACGCCTCGGGCAGCCGGCCGTTGAAGAACTCCGCGGCCTCCAGGATGCCGTCCGCGACCCGGGCGGCCTCCTCCTTGAAGCCGTAGCGGCGCAGGCCCCACGCGATGATGGAGCTGTCGAACGGCCACACCGTTCCGACGTGGTAGCCGATGGGGTTGTACCGGTGCTCGCCCTCGGCCATGGTCCGCACTCCCCAGCCGCTGAACAGCCGGGGCCCGAGCAGGTGCTTGGCGATCGACTGTGCCCGCTCCTGTTCGACGATCCCGCTCCACAGCAGGTGGCCGACGTTGGAGGCGAGCGCGTCGACCCGGCTGCCGTCCGCGTCGAGGGCCAGCGCGAAGTAGTCGCCGTCGGCGACCCAGAAGTCCCGGTTGAAGCGGCGCTTCAGGTCGGCGGCCTCCCGTTCCAGGCGGTCGGCGTACGCGTTGTCGTGCCAGACCAGCCGGGCCAGCCGCGCTCCGCGCACCTTCGCGTCGTACGCGTAGCCCTGCAGTTCCGCGGTCGCCCGCGGGAAGCCGGGGATCCGGCCGTCGCGGTAGGCGATGGAGTCCCACGAGTCCTTCCAGCACTGGTTCTCCAGGCCGGTGTCCTTGTTGCGCCGCTCGTACGAGATGTAGCCGTTGTCCATCAGGTCGGCGTACTGGTCGATCCAGTCCAGTGCGGCGCGGGCCTCGTACTCCAGGTCCCGGACGAGGTTGGTGTCGCCGGACCACCGCTCGTACTCGTCGAGCAGGACCACGTACAGCGGGGTGGCGTCGGCGCTGCCGTAGTACGGCGTGTGCGGCCGTTCCTCGAACGCGCTCAGCTCGCCGTAGCGCATCTCGTGCAGGATCCGGCCCGGGTCCTCGTCGCGGAAGTCGTCGACCCGGGTGCCCTGCCACCGGCCCAGCACCCGCAGCGTGGTCTCCGCCAGTTCGGGGACGAACGGCAGCGCCTGCAGGCTGGTGAAGATGCTGTCGCGGCCGAACATCGTCATGAACCACGGCAGGCCCGCGGCGGGCAGGCTGTGCCGTCCCGCGATCGCGGGCGCGAAGCGCAGCGCGGCCAGGTCGACGATGCTGCGCCGGTAGGTGACCTTCAAGGGCTCCCAGTCGCATTCCAGCTTCGGCGCCCGCGCGATCCACTCCTGCAGGTCCATGTGCAGGTCCCGAGGTTCGCGGTGTTTGCCGTTCGCGACGATCGGGTTGCCGTTCCGGTGGGTCATCAGCGGGTTGGCGCGCAGTTCCGTGGACCACTCGTCGTGCGGCTGCACCTCGATCTCGTAGGTGAGTCCGTCCTGGGTGATCTGCGCGGGCTCGCTGGTGGTGATCTCGGTACCCCGGTGGAAGGGACCGCGCTCGTAGTGCAGCACCAGACGGTTGCCCTCCACCTCGGTGCGGTACGTGCCCTTCTTCTTCAGGGCGTCCTTCACCTCGAACAGGTCCGCGAAGTCGCTGCCGGCGGCGATCTTGAGGGTCAGCTTGGCGGGCTCGTCGGCGTGGTTCAGCACGCTGACCCGCTCCTGGAAGCCGTCGCTGATGGTGCGGTGCCGGATCACCGAGACCTTGGCGTCGACATACACCGTGCCGGTGCCCACGACGAGGAAGAAGCGCGTCTCGAAGTACTGCAGGTCGTCGACGGACAGCGCGGAGAGCTGGTGGCCGTCGACCGTGAGCACCCAGGTCGACAGGTACCGGGTGTCGTTGGCGAAGAAGCCGTCGGGGTCGGTCGGTGAGGCCTCGATGTCGCCGCGGCCGTCGCTGACGACGAAGTGGTTGCCGTCCAGGATCCGTACGTCGTCGGTCATGAGGAGGCACCCGCCTTCGCGGGGATCGTCCGTGGTGAGCGCCCGCCGGGTGGCCCGGGGAAGAGCCGCTGGACCGACACGATGAGGTTCGCGTTTCCTTCCAGGAGGAGTTCGCCGCGCAGCAGGGCCGCCATCGCATTGACCGTGCCGCTGACGAGGCCCTCGAAGACGGTCCGTTCGGCGGTGACGGTGGCGTCGGCGGCGCCGTCACCGGGTTCCACCTCGAGCTGTCCGTCCCGCACGACGAGCCGCCAGGAGTCGGTCTGCCGACCGTCGACGATGTCGAAACGAACCGTCGCCGTGACGTGGCTCAGTCTGGGGTCGTGCTTGCGTTGGCTCAGGTCCTCGAAGAAGTCGCTGATCGGATCAGCCATGGTGTGTGTTCCCCTCGCTGTGCGCGCCGCCCAGCGGCGCTCACCCGGACGCGAGCTGGATCGCTCGCTCGATGTTGGCGGCCGCGGAGACGATGCGGGCGCTGCCCACCACGGGCGCCAGTTCGATGAGCACGCCCCGGATGTCCTCCGGTGCGATCCCGAGCTGGTCGGCCATCCCGAGGTGGACCAGGTAGGAGGCGGGTGAAGCGTCCAGCGCGATGAGGGCGGCGAACCGCGACATGACCGCGGTCCGCTCGTCGAGGCCGCCCTGCAGCATCGTGTCGGCGTTCATCTTTGCCAGGGTCTCGAGTACGGGGCCACTGCCCTGCGTCAGGTCGTGGATGAGTTCCTGCAGCTGTGCCTGGGCTGGCATCCGGCTCTCCGATCGTCGCACAGATGTGGTGTGACGTCGCGAGAATCGCAGCACCGGAGCGCGGACGCGTCATCCGTCCAGGGCGAAATCGCGAGGCATAAAAATTGACAACTGTCAATGTCTTGTGTCACGCGAAACATCTCGGTTACCGTACGGTAACATCCGCCCGGTAGGCGCCGCCGGACACCCCCAGCCCACCCCTGACCGGGGTGTGGCTCCGTTCCTGTGAGGCCCGGCATGACGCTGCGCAGAATCCTGACCTCGCTCGCCGCCGTGATGTTCCTGATCGTCGGCGGCCCGGCAACGGCGGCGGTCGCCACCACCACCGCCACCAGCACCGTCGCCTCGGCGCGTCCCGCGCTGCGGCTCGTCGACATCACCGCATCCGACGGCGTCGTCCTCAAAGCCAACGTGATGACCCCGGTGATCGGCAACAACCACCCCGCGATCGTGTTCGCTGCCAGCTGGGGGCTCAGCGACGCCGAATACCTCGTTCAGGCGACGAAGTTCGCGCAGGACGGGTTCGTCGTCCTGTCGTACACCACGCGCGGCTTCTGGTTCTCGGGCGGCAAGATCGACGTGGCCGGCCCGAAGGACATCGACGACGCCAAGGTCGTCGTCGACTGGCTCATCGCCAACACCCCGACCGACCCCACGCGCATCGGCTTCGGCGGGGTCTCCTACGGCAGTGGCATCAGCCTGCTGGCCGCCGCCAACGACCCGCGCATCAGGAGCGTGGTCATGATGTCCGGCTGGACCGACCTGGTGCAGTCGCTGTACGCCGACCAGACGCGGCATGTCCAGTCCACCTGGCTGCTGCTGACCGTCGGCCGGATCGTCGGTCGCCTCAGCGACGAATTCAAGGCGATCGCGGACGACTTCTTCGCCGGGCGCAACGTCCCCGCCCTCATCGAGTACGGCGCCAAACGCTCCGCGATGACCTACCTCGCCCAGCTCCAGCGGAACCGCCCCGCGATCATGATGGCCCAAGCGTACGGGGACAGCGTGTTCGGCCCCAACCAGCACGTCGACTTCTTCAACGCCTACCACGGGCCCAAGCGCCTGGAGTACGCCCCGGGCGACCACGCCATACCCGAGATGAGCGGCCTCGCCGGGCTGCCCAACCACGTGTGGACCAGCACCCACCGCTGGTTCGGCCACTACCTCAACGGCGTCGACAACGGCATCGACACCGATGACGCGCTGGTGCTGCAGGTCCGCAACGCACACGGCAAGGTGGAGCAGTACCCGGACTGGGCGCACGTGACCGGTTCCACCACCCGCTACCACCTCGGCGACAAGCGGTGGACCGGCAGCGGCCCGATGAGCACCAACGAGATCACCGGGAACTGGTCCGAGCGGATCTCGACCGCGGGTGACACGGTCGCGGACTCCGGGGTCGTGATCCTTTCCAACACCGTCGAGGGGCTGACCGGCCGTACGCCGCACGCCTGGCTGCCCGCGGTGGACCGGCGCCGGGGCGTGGTGTGGAGCACCGACTGGCTGCGCGCCACGCCGATCCGCGGCATGCCCCGGATGCACCTGACCGTGCGGCCCAGCGCGGCGAACGGCACCGTCGTGGCGTATCTGTACGACGTCAACGCCGTCGGCCGGGGAGCGCTGATCACGCAGGCGCCCATCAGCTGGGTGGATGCCAAGCCGGGCGAGCCGATCACGCTGGACCTGCGGCTGCCACTGACCGCGTGGGACGTGCCGTCCGGGCACTACCTCTCGCTGGTCGTCGACA
Source organism: Krasilnikovia cinnamomea (assembly GCF_004217545.1). NCBI lineage: Bacteria > Bacillati > Actinomycetota > Actinomycetes > Micromonosporales > Micromonosporaceae > Krasilnikovia > Krasilnikovia cinnamomea. Next base: position 1,290,353 of record NZ_SHKY01000001.1, on the reverse strand, counting down.
CGAAGGACCCGCTCTACCAGGGCACCAACTCACGGAACGCGAGCGTGACGGTGACCGGACCGAGCTGGTTCGAGCTGCCGCTGCGCTGAGCGGCACAGCCTGAAGTGGCGGCGACCTCCGTCCGGTCGCCGCCACTTCCTCGCCGCATCTTGATCTTGTCGGGGCGGCTCAGCCCGCGCCCGCCTCGATCAGCAGCACCTCGTCGGTGCCCACCACCGGTACGTGATGCCTGTCCTGGTGGGTCCGGACCGCCGCCGCGTACGCCGGGTCGTCGTGGGGCAGGATCCGGCCGCTGCCGTTGCGGACCAGCCCGCCACGGCGCAGTTCGACCGGCGCCTCCCGGCGGAAATGCCGCCACCACTTCTTGTCCGGGGCGTCGCCGACGAGCACCACGTACCGGTCGCCGTCGGCCGCGTACAGCACCGGCAGGGCGACGGTACGGGTGCCGTCGGCGGTGCGGTACCGCAGCTCGCACAGTTCCGCGTCGAGCAGCCGGTGCAGCCGGGTCGAGCGCAGCACGGCCAGGACCGCACGGTTGATCAGCGCGGGCGGCCGGTGCGGACGGCGGGCCAAGCGGTTTCGCCCCCTTCGCGCGCTTTCGCCGGTTATCGGTACGGTGGCTTCCGTCATCGTGGCCGACCGCACGCCGTGTCGCGCAGGGTCTTCCGGCCTCTTTCGTCCGAGAAGTGTGAGCTTCACTCGACCTTTTTCCGACATCACAGTGGTGCGGCGCCCCGGCAATCGGCAGGCTGGCAATCGTGATTTCCTTCGATCGGGACTTGGCCCGCAGCAGCGCAGACATGCTCCGGGAAAGGCGGCGTACGCTGTCGGACCTGCCCATCCCGGCGGGGCGCGGCTGGGAGCCGTTACGGCTGCGGATGACCGAGGCGCTGCACGAGCCGCCGACCGGGATCGCCGGCGTGATCTCCAAGCTGGAGACGGTGCAGGGCATCCTCGACGACCTGCCCCCGAGCCCCGCCAACAACCGGGTGTCCGCCTTCAACGACCTCTACCTGACCATCACCCGCCGCGTCGACGGGGCGCTGCGCACCGATGCCACCTCCCCGGAGTTCCTCGAACTGCTCGACGTCGAGTTCGCCAAGCGCTACTTCGCCGCGCTGGACCTGTGGAACTGCGACGACGAGGACACCCCCGACGTCTGGGAGGTGCTGTTCAAGCGTGCGCACGACCTTGAGGTGAGCCAGCTCGTCGCCGCGATCCTCGGGGTCAACGCGCACATCAACCACGACCTGGCGCTCGCGCTGATCTCCACCTGGGACCAGCTCGGCGCGCCCGACGGCGACCGGATCGAACCGGACTACCTGCTGGTCAACTACATCTTCTACGACGAGATCCAGCCGTTGCGACGGGGCTTCTCGGACGCCTGGCAGCTCGAACTGGACAAGCTCGTCGGGCCGCTGGACGACTGGAGCCAGCGCGTGCTGGTCAACGTCACCCGCGCGCACGCCTGGCAGCAGGCGCTGCGGATGTGGGAGCTGCGCGCCGACCCGGACGACTTCGAGCAGGCCCGGCGCACGATGGACCGCGCCGCGTCGCTGCTCGGGGAGTGGATGCTGACCGCCGACCGGGTCGTCACCGACGCCGGTGACGTGGTCGAGGGCGGCTGGCGTTTCGTGCGCGGCCTGTTCGGCTGGGACGACGCCGAGCGGCCCGCCGACGTGGCCGCCGCCCGGGCGCGGTGAGCCGCCCTTGACCGATCCATGAACTTCGATTAAACCGAGGGCTGGTGTCAGCCAAGCCCAAGGAGGACGAAGTGGTCCGCAATCGTCCGCGTCGCCGCATGCGGCCGCTCAGCCAGGTGCTCGCCGCGTTGGTCATCGCCGGGTCCAGCCTCGCCGGAGCGTCCCCGGCGGCCGCGAACGGCGCCGACCCGACGGAACCCACCGGCGGTCCGTGCGCGTTCACACCGACGCCGGACGACCCGGCCGCCCGGCCGGTGCCGCTGCCCCCCGACCCCCGGCGTACGCCGAGCCGGGGGACCGTCCATGTCGTCCTGCGGACCAACCTCGGACCGATCCCGTTGGTGCTCGACCGCGCCCAGGCGCCCTGCACGGTGCTGAGCTTCCTGCACCTGACCCGTCATCGGTTCTACGACCGGACCCACTGCCACCGGCTCACCGCGTACCCGACGCTCAAGGTGTTGCAGTGCGGTGACCCGACCGGGACGGGAGAGGGCGGACCGGGCTATCGCTACCAGGACGAACTGCCCACCGACCTGCCGCCGGCCCCGACCGATCCGACCGGTGCCCGCCGCGTCTACGCGCGCGGCGTGCTGGCGATGGCCAACGCCGGCCCGGACACCAACGGCAGCCAGTTCTTCCTGGTCTACGCGGATTCCGCGCTTCGGCCGAACTACACCATCTTCGGCACCGTCGATCCGGCGGGCCTGGACACGCTCGACCGGGTGGCGGCCGGGGGAGTGGCGCCGACCCCGGACGACCCGGCACCGGTCGACGGCGCCCCCGCGCTGTCCACCGAGATCAGAGTGGCGCGGATCCACCGGTAGCAGTACGCCCACGGACCTCTCGTCGGCGGTCTCAACCGAGGTCAGGCGTACCGATCAGAAGCGGAAGCGGCCGATCATCGCGTCCAGTTCCTTGGTGAGATCGGCCAGCTGGGCCGCGGCCACCTGGCTGTCCTCGACACCCCGGGCGGTGGCCTCGGCGGCACCGGCGAGGCCGTCGACGTTGCCCGCGATCGTGGCGCCGCCGGCCGCGGCGTAGCCGACGCTGCGGTTCATCTCGTTGGTGGTGGCGCTCTGCTCCTCCACCGCCGAGGCGATGGTGGCCTGCAGGCCGTTGACCCGGCTGATGATCTCGCTGATCTCGGCGATGGCCGCGACCGCGCGTTCCGTGTCGCTCTGGATGGCCTCCACCCGGCGCGAGATGTCCTCGGTGGCCTTGGCGGTCTCCTGGGCGAGGTCCTTGACCTCACCGGCGACCACGGCGAAGCCCTTGCCGGACTCGCCCGCCCGGGCGGCTTCGATGGTCGCGTTCAGCGCCAGCAGGTTGGTCTGCGCCGCGATCGAGGTGATCGTGGCGATCACGCTGCCGATCTCGGCGGAGGAGGCGCCCAGGCTGGCGATGGTCTGGCCCGCGGACTCGGCCACCTCGACCGCCTGCGCGGCGACCTGGGCACCCTCGTTCGCGCTGCCCGCGATCTCCCGGATGGAGGCGCCCATCTCCTCGCTGCCGGCCGCGACCATCTGCAGGTTGCGCGAGACGTCCTCGGCGGTCTGCGCCACCGTGGACGCCTGGGCGGATCCCTCGCGGGACAGTTCGCGGATCGACATGCTGGTCTCGGTCAGCGTGCTGGCGTGGTTCGCCACACTGTGGACGCTGGTGGAGATGGTGCCCATGGCGGCGCGCAGGGCTTCCGAGGCGCGCTGCATCGCGGAGGCCATCTGGCCGAGCTCGTCGTTGCTGTGCACCTGCGGCGTGTGCGTGTAGTCGCCTTCGGCGGTCGCCTCCAGGGCCGTGGCGACCTCGCGAAGCTGGCGGACCATCGGGCGGGCGATCAGCAACGACAGCGCCAGGCCCAGCAGCAGCGCGGCCAGGGTCAGCACGATGGTGACGGTCAGCGCGGTGTGATACTCGCTGCGGCCCTTGTCGGCGGCCGCGTCGGCGCTGGCCCGCTCACTGCCGATCAGGGCGCTCAGGGCGTCGCCCATCCGGTCGGCGTTCTGCCGGAACTGCAGGATCACCGACGGGCCCGGGGTGCCGGTGGACTTGAAGACCCAGTTGTCGCGGACCTTCTGGTAGTCCGTCCAGGCCTGGGTGAACTTGGCGATCTCCACCTGCCGTGGATCGTCGGAGCGGATGCCGGCCCGGTACGAGGCCAGCGCCTTGTCCAGGTCGGCCCCGTCCTGCTTGGCCTGGCCGACGACCTGCGCCTTGGCGTCGATGCCGCGCGCGGCCAGGTACGCCGCGAGGTCACCGTTGGCGAGCTGGACGCCCTTCCGGACGGTGTCGAGGCGCTCCTGGCCCGCCACGTTGACCGAGCGCATCCGGTCCAGGCTGTTGCTCAGGTGGGCCATCCGGGTCATCGCGAAGATGCTGACCAGCACCGCGGCCAGGGCCACCGAACCCACCGCGAGCATGATCTTGGTGGCCAGCCGGCGGTTGGCGAACCACCTCGTGACGAGCCGGGTGGGAATGCGGTGCGGCGGCTTGACGGCGTCGATCTTCATGGGCCCTCGTTCCAGATCGCCCGGCAGCACGGGTCAGCCGGGACGACCGGCGGTGGCGGCCCGCGCCGGGTTGGGCGCCACGTTCCGCCGATCGGCCAGTGGTCACCTCCGGGTTAGTCAAGTGCGAAATCATGGAAAATCTCACATTGGTGGCAGGTCTGTCATGTCCCGGCGTCGGGGCCCGATGGAGCGCTGTACATCGGCGAGCGCCGGGCCCCGGTGCGGGGAATCCGGCTGGAAAGACAGGTGGGCACCATGCGTCGTACGGGATTGTCGGCGGTCGCCGCCGTGGGGGTACTCGGACTCACGCTGACCGCGTGCACCTCCGTCGGCGAGGTCGCCAACCAGCAGGCCGCGATGCGGGCCACCGAGGTGTCGGGCACCCTCACGTACTGGGACACCGCCGACGCCAAGGCCGAAGGCCCGGTGTACGACCAGCTGATCTCCGCCTTCCAGGCCAAGTACCCCGCGGTGAAGGTCAACCACGTCTACGTCGACTTCAACGAGGCGCAGAGCAAGTTCATCGCCGCCGCCGGCGCCGGCAAGGACGTCCCGGACGTGCTGCGGATCGACGGCGGCGCCATCCCGGCGCTGGTCAACGCGAGCGCCATCGCACCTCTGGACGGCACCCCCGCCCTTGAGGACCAACCCGACTTCCTGCCCGGCCCGCTGGACACCACCGTCTACAAGGACCACGTCTACGGCGCCCCACAGGTCACCGACACGCTCGGCCTGCTGTACAACAAGGCGCTGTTCAAGAAGGCCGGCGTCGCGAACCCGCCGCGCACCTGGGCGGAGCTCAAGGCGGCCGGCAAGGCCATCAAGGCCAAGACCGGCGCCGACGGCCTCTACCTCAACAGCGCCGCGTACTTCTTCCTGCCGTTCCTGTACGGCGAGGGCACCGACTGGGTCGACGCCGACAACAAGAAGATCACCGTGAACTCGCCGAAGGTCACCGCCGCCATCCGCACCGCCCAGGACCTGATCGCCTCCGGCGCGGCCGTCGCGCCGAACTACGCCGACCTGTACGGCGGCATGCAGTCCGCCTTCAAGGAGGGCAAGGTCGCCATGGTGATCAACGGACCGTGGTCCGTGCCGGACGACTACTCCGGCCCGGCGTTCAAGGACAAGAGCAACCTCGGCATCGCCCCCGTACCGGCCGGCGGCTCCGGCACGGCGGGCGCGCCCACCGGCGGCCAGAACCTGGTCGTGTACGCCAAGAGCCAGAACTCGGCCGCGGCGCACGCCTTCATCCGGTTCATGAACTCGGCGGCCAGCCAGGCCACCGTCGCGGTCAAGAACGGCACCCTGCCCACCCGCGCCTCGGCGTACACCGCGGAGGTCAAGCGGAACCCCACCATCGCCGGGTTCCAGCCGGTGCTGGAGATCGCCCGGGCCCGGCCCGCGGTCGCCAAGGGCGGCGAGCTGTACACCCCGTTCGAGACCACGCTCGGCCGCATCCTGCAGGGCAAGGTCGGCGTCCAGCGGGGCCTGGACGAGACCGCCAAGCAGTTCCGCGAGATCCTCACGGACTACCACGCAGGCTGATCGCGGCAGAAAGTCGGGGCCAGCACCGCGACCGACGGGCCGTTCACCGAGGCCGAGGAGGTCAGCGGCGGCGGCCGGTGACCAGCAGGTACTCCCACTCCATGACGCCGTCGCGCAGGAACCGGTAGGCCAGTTCGGTCAGGGCCCGGTCGAGCGCGGCCACCGACTCCGGCTCACCGGCGATCGACCGGTACACCGCGATCGTGGGCCCGTAGTTGGCCTTGAAGTACTCGACGAACGCCGCCGGCTCGGCGAACCGGTCGACCCGCAGCGACCCACGGCGCGCCGTGAGCCCGTCGAGGTGATCACCGAGCAGCCCCCGGACGTGCTCCTCGCTGCCCCACAGCGGCGGCGGCTGGGCGCCCGGCGGGGGCGGCGGCGCGTACGGCTTCATCGTCGCGAACATCTGGCCGATGAACCCCTCCGGCGTCCAGTTCAGCACCCCGACGGTCCCGCCGGGGCGGCACACGCGGGCGAGTTCGTCCGCGGCGCTGCGGTGGTGCGGGGCGAACATCACCCCGAGACACGACAGCACGGTGTCGAAGTCCCCGTCGGGATACGGCAGGTTCTCCGCGTCCGCCTGCGCCCAGGTGAGCTCGGCGCCGTGCTGGGCGGCCCACGCCTGCCCGGGCTCGAACAGCTCCGGCGTCAGGTCGCTGGCGATCACCCGCCCCCCGGCCAGTGCCGCGCGGATCGCGGCGCTGCCGGACCCGGCGGCCACGTCCAGCACCCGGTCGCCCGGGCGCACCGCGCAGGCGTCCACCAGCACGGCGCCCAGGTCGCCGACCAGCTCGGCGGCCACCCGGTGATAGTCGCCCAGGGCCCACATGGCCCGGTGCTTGGCCTTCAACGTACGGTCGGCCTCCGCGGTGGTGGGCGCCGGCGCGATCGTCTGCGTGTTCATCTCTTCTCCCCCTCGTCGGTCCCTGCGACCGGAACCGACATTAGGAATCCGGCGTCCCCCGAACTAGTACGAAATCTGTACCGGGGGGCGTCGCCACCCCTAGCCTTTCGGCATGGGGTCTCCGTACCGGCAGTTCTGCCCGGTCGCCAAGGCGATGGAGTTGCTCGACGAGCGCTGGACGCTGCTCGTCGTCCGGGAGCTCGTGTCGGGCTCGGAGCGTTTCAACGAGCTGCGGCGCGGGCTGCCGCGGATGTCGCCCACCCTGCTGTCGCGGCGGCTACAGCAGCTGGTCAAGGCCGGTGTGGTGGAACGCCGCGCGGACGGCGGCGACGTCCGGTACGTGCTGACTCCCGCGGGGCGCGAGTTGCGTCCGGTGGTGGAGGCGCTCGGCGCCTGGGGTACCCGCTGGATCGGTGAGCTGGGCGACGAGGACCTCGACCCCAAGCTGCTGCTGTGGGACATGCACCGGCACGTCGACCAGGAGGCCGTCCCGGACGGCCGGACGGTAGTGCAGTTCCGGTTCCCCCATGCGCGGCCGCAATCGCGCGACTGGTGGCTCGTCATCACCCCGGACGATGTGGATGTCTGCGACGGCGACCCGGGCCACCCGGTGGCCGTCACGGTGACCGCCGACCTGCGCAGCCTGGTGCGGGTGTGGCGGGGCGACCTGAGCTGGTCCGCCGCGTTGCGGGCGGGTGACGTGGAGATCCAGGGGCCCGCCGCCCTGCGCCGGTCGTTGCCCGGTTGGTTCACGCTCTCGCCGTTCGCCGCGGTGGCCCGCCCGGTCTGACCCTCCGGAATGGACGGAGGCCGGACGCTAGGTCGCGGCCGGCGTGGTGCCGGCGGTCGCTTGGGTGCATTCGTGGACGGCCTGCAGCAGTTCCTCGGCGGTGAACGGCTTGTAGATCATCGGGACCCCGTCGGTGCGCAGGCGCCGGGTCGAGGAGGTGTCCTCACTGGACCCGGAGATGAGCATGATCAGGGTGGTGGGGTGGTCGCGGAGGGCGGTTTCGGCGAGTTGGTAGCCGGACATGCCGGGCATGACGATGTCGGTGAGGAGGAGGTCGTAGGGGTGTTGTTTGAGGTGTTCGAGGGCGGTGTAGCCGTCGGCGGCGGCGGTGGTGTGGTAGCCGTGGCGTTGCAGGATGCGGGTGGTGGCCTGGCGGACGTCGGGGTCGTCGTCGACGACGAGGATGTGTTGGCCGTGGCCGGGTGGGGCTTTGGTGGTGGGGGTGGGGTGGGTGGTGGCGTTGGTGGTGCTCAGGGGTAGGAGGATGCGGAAGGTGGTGCCGACGCCGGGTTCGGTGGTGAGGGTGATGGTGCCGCCGGCTTCGGTGATGATGCCGTAGACGGTGGCGAGGCCGAGGCCGGTGCCGTGGTGTTTGGTTTTGGTGGTGAAGAAGGGTTCGAAGACGTGGGTGGCGACGTCGGGGGGCATGCCGGTGCCGGTGTCGGTGATGTTGAGGTGGGCGTGGGGGTGGGGGTTGTCGTCGGGGGTGGTGGTGCCGGTTTCGATGATGATCATTCCGCCGTCGGGCATGGCGTCGCGGGCGTTGATGGTGAGGTTGAGCAGGACCTGTTCGAGGCGGCTGCGGTCGGCGTGGATGGGTAGGGGGTGGGGGTGGAGGTGGGTGATGAGTTCGTTGGTGGTGCCGATGGCGCGCTCGAGCAGGGTGTGGTTGTCGGTGATGATGGTGTTGAGGTCGTGGGTGTGGGCGGTGGTGGGGACTTTGCCGGCGAAGACGAGGAGTTGGCGGGTGAGGTCGCGGGCGCGTTCGGCGCTGGCTTTGGCGCGGGCGAGGTCGTTGTGGATGTCGGGGTCGGTGGTTTGTTCGAGGGCGAATTCGAGGTAGTTGAGGTTGATGGCGAGCAGGTTGTTGAAGTCGTGGGCGATGCCGCCGGCGAGCTGGCCGAGGCTTTCGAGGCGTTCGGCGCGGGCGGAGCGTTCGAGGATCTGTTGACGGCGCCGCTCGGCGCCGAGCTGCTCGGTGACGTCACGTTCGATCCCCGCGGCGCCGATCACCGTGCCGTGCCGGTCCCGCACCGGTGATGCGGTGACCGAGACGTTGATGAGGGTGCCGTCCTTGCGGATCCGCGGCGACTCCATGGACACGGCGCTCTCGCCGGCGGCGAGCCTCTCCAGGATCGGCCGAACGGCACGCATATGCTCGGGCGGATTGGTGATGGCGATGCTGCGTCCGATGGCTTCCTCCGCCGTCCAGCCGTACAGGCGCGTGGCGCTCTCATTCCACGTCATGATCGTGCCGTGCGGGTCCGTACTCATGATCGCGTCTTCGGACGATTCGACGATTCCGGCAAGCATGGACTCGTCTTCGGCGGCCCGGATGGCGTGGCGTTCCAGGATCTGTTGACGGTATGCGACCGCGACGCTGATCAGGACCATGCCCGTGATCACCCAGAGGCGCAGCGACTGGTTGAGGCTCCCGCCCGACCCGTTCCAGGTCGAGGTGCCCCAGCCCACCAGCAGCGCGAGGACGCCGACGGCGGCCACCGCCCACGGCCGGGCGGTCGCGGCCGCCAGCACCGGCCCGACCACGACGAGGCCGAACAGCATGAGGTGCGGTGGGGCCAGCAGCTCGGCGACGCCGGCGATCAGGATGATCAGCACCGCGAGCAGCAGAATCCCAACCCGCCACCAGCGGCGGGTGAGAGCGCCGCTGTCGCTTCGCAGATCCGCCAGCTTCACGCGTAGCCCCTCACGGCGCCCGGATCGATCGGGCGCGGTTCCGAGTCCTAGTCCACCCTAGGTGGGAAAGATGGGAAATCCGACGCTTCCGAGCAGTACGCGGTTTTAGCGGTATGCGGCCTTCCGGCGGTAGATAGCTGGCAGTGGCGTTATAGGCGACTTGGCCCTCGGGAGAATTCCCGGAGCGTCCACCCCTGGCCGGAAGATCACCGTCAACCTCAGCCGGACCTCAGCGCAACCTCAACCGAACCTCAGCCGGACGAGACCGCTGCCACGGGCCGTTCGGCCATCGTCGGCGGACCCGGAAACTGCTGAGGAGTTCCATGAAGAAGACATTGGCCCGCCTGCCGGTCACGCTGGGCGTGATCGCGGCGGTGTTGGCGCCGCTGGCCGGTACCGCGGCCGCGGTGGTCGTCACCCCGAGCGCCCCCCGGTCCGGCAAGCTCACGCAGGTCGGCCCGATCGCCGACCACGGCTTCCCGGCCTGGTACCGCGACAGCAACAACGTCCGGCTGGAGCTGTGCACCGACCCGGCCGACCTGCTCTGCCCGGGCCCGGCCGACGAGATGCCGGACCCGGACGCACCGGTGTCCTTCCCGGACAACTTCCCCGGTGAGTCCTTCTACCAGCTCGCCGGCTCCGAGGTCACTCTGACCAACGGCGTGCGCGCGGTCATCGGCATGAACCTCGAAGCCGCGTTCGCCCGCGAGGAGCCGATCGACGGTGACCAGATGGTCTTCGGCCGGGTCCGGATCCGCTTCGACGCCACCGCGGGCCAGCGCTTCCGCATCACCCACCCGTACGGGATCGACGACATCGTCGCCGACGACCGCGGGGTGAACATGACCGAGGACATCGGTGCCGCCCCGCTCGCGTTCGGTTCGGCCTTCAACAGCCGGATCGGTCCGTTCCTGAAGTGGGACCCGGCCGTGGCCCCCGCCGCGCCCGCCGGGTACACCGGCGACCCGGGCGTCGACCACAAGGTCGTCGGTAGCCCGTACAACACCAACTTCGTGCGCATCGAGCAGCTGGACCCCAGCACGGGTGCGGTGCTCGGTCAGGTCGGCTTCTCGGACCTGTTCAGTGTCCAGGGCCGCTACGCGACCAACGCGGGCGTCGACATCGACCAGGCCACCTACACCCGGGCCGCGAACGGCACCGGCACGGTAGAGGTGTTCGCCAGCAGCGAGCCGGGCCAGGTCATCGAGATCCAGGCCGACCCGGCGCTGGGCTTCCACAACACCAAGCTGCGGGGCGACAACGGCCGCTACTACGGCCGGTTCCCGCTCACCGGGACGCTGCCGGCGGACCCGAAGGTCGAGGTGGTCAACGTCAGCGACCGTCCGACGACGCACAAGACGCGGGCCCTGGTCGACGTCGTGACGGCCACGGCCGCGTACGACGCGGACACGCAGCAGCTCACGGTGGTGGCCAGCTCCAGCGACAAGCAGGCCAACCCGGCCCTGTCGGTCGCCGGGTTCGGTCCGGTCACCGCGACGCCGTTCAGCAACGTCGCGGCCCCGCCGGCCGCGATCACGGTCACCTCCGCCGCGGGTGGTTCCACCACCGTTCCGCTGGTCAGCACCGGTGGGGAGTTCCTGCCGACCGCCCCGGTGGCCGCGGCGACCGCCGACACCCCGGCTCTGGTCAACCAGACCGTGCGCCTGGACGCCACCGGCTCGGCCGGTGAGATCACCAAGTACACCTGGACGCAGACCGCCGGTACGGCCGTCACGCTGACGAATGCGGCGACCTCGCTCGCGACGTTCGCGCCGACGGCACCGGGCCGGTACGAGTTCAAGGTCGTCGTCGAGGGGCCGGGCGGTACCGGCCAGGCGACCACATCGGTCGACGTGACCGATGTGGTCGCGCCGAAGGCCGACGCCGGTGTCGACCAGAGCATCCTGCGGGGCCGCGCGGTCACCCTCGACGGCTCGAAGTCGACCGCGGCCGAGACCTACTCGTGGACCCAGGTGTCCGGCCCGGCGGTGACGCTGGCCGGCGCGACGTCCGCGAAGCCGTCGTTCACCTACCCGGTGCAGGCGCTGCCCGCGGCTCCGGGCCCGAACGCGACGTACGTCTACAACAACGCCCCCGTGGTGCTGGAGCTGACGGTCCGCAACGCGGCCGGGGTGAGCACCGACCGGGTCGTGGTCACGCCGCAGCCGGAGACGTTCTCGGGGCTGGCGGTGCGCTACCGCACCGGCAACAACGAGTGGCGGATCTCGGGCAGCAGCAGCATCCTCGCGGGCCAGCGGGTCTCCGTGGTGCTGGGCAGCACGCTCACCGGCCGGGTCATCGGCACGGCGAACGTGGACGCGACCGGGGCGTTCAGCCTGCGGGTGACCGGCCCGAACCCGGGCACGGTGCGTACGGTCAGCTTCGTCTCGACGACCGGCGGCCGCCAGCTCGGCTTCGCGGTCAGCGTGACCAACTGACGGGCTGAGCGAAACAGCAACACCAGCGGCGGCGGTCTCCTGCTCAGGAGGCCGCCGCCAGCTTTTCCCGCAGGTGCGCGCTGGAGGCCTGCGACACCTGTTCCCGGATGGCGTCGCGGACCAGCGAGCTGCGGTGCTGCACCGTGCCGCCGGGGCCGTCGCTGAGCAGGTGCGCGTGCACCAGGTCGTCGATGGCGGTCAGCACCTCCGGCACGGGCCGGCCGGTCAGCGGGGCCAGGTCGGCGGCGCTGAGCGGGCCGAGCACGGCGCACAGGCGCAGCACGTCCCAGGCGGGCTCGCGCATCCACCGGGTGCGCTGCCGGGCGATCTGCATCGCGACCGCGCAGGCGATCTCCGGCGGCCGGGTCGCGACCGGCACGAGAGCGGGGATCCCGCCGCTGCGTTCGGCCACCCGCTCGTCGCCCAGGGGCGCGAGTTCGGCGTGGGTGAGCGGGCCGAGCCGCAGCACCACCGCCGTGTCGAGGGCCGCCAGCGGCCGGTCGACGACCTGCGACGGGTAGCGGTACGTCAGCACCACGCGCAGCTGCGGGCAGTGCCGGCTGAGCCAGGCGAGTTCGGCGACGCCCGCGGCGTCCAGGTCCGCCGCGTCGTCCACGGCCAGGAACACCCGCTCGGGACGGTCGAACACCGTACCGATCAGCTCCAGGTCCTCCGGGCCGAGCGCCCGGTCCGGCCGGGCGCCGTCGACGGCCGCAAGGACGTCGGGGCCGGCGCCGAGGTCGATCAGGGCGGCGCGCAGCCACGCCAGCCGGAACACCCCGGCCAGCGATCCCGCGTGCCCGATGCCGACCCGTCCGGGGGCGCGCCGGGCCAGCTCGGTAAGGAAGGCCGACTTGCCCGCGCCGACCGGCCCGACGACGTGCATCATCAGCGGGGCCGCCGGTTCGAACAGCACGTCCAGCAGCGGCTGGCGGCCCACGAAGCCGCCCAGTGCGACGGCGGCCCGGTCCAGCTCGGAGGTCTGGGGGGTGGCCGGCCGCGCGGAAACGGCCGGCTCGGTCGGGGGTGGCGTCGGTGCGGGCTGGGCCTCGGCGGGGCGGGGGAGGCGGTGCGCCAGGGCGGCGGCCTGCAGCCGGACCAGTTCGGCCGATGGCGGCACCCCCAGCTCCTCGTTGAGGACCCGGCGGCACCGGTCGAAGATCCGCAGGGCCTCGTCGGGCCGGTCCATGGCCACGGCCGCGGACATGGCGGCCTGGTAGCCCGATTCCAGGAACGGGCTGAGCCCGACCGCCTCCTGGGCCAGGCGCAGGGAGCGCGCGGGGTCGTCGGGCAGCGCGGCCGCGGCGAGTGCCAGCAGCGCGTTCACCGCCGCGAACTGGACCTCGGTGCGGGCCGGCTCGGCCCAGTCGGCGTACGGGTCCTCCGGGAACGGCAGCTGGCGGGCCAGGGCGAGGATCTGGCCGTGCGCGGCCAGCCGCTCGGAGCCCTCCGGCGGGAGGTCGTCGAGGCCGCGGATCCGGGTACGCAGCTCGGCGAGGTCGAGTTCGGCGCGGCCGGTGTCGAACAGGTAGCCGCTGCCCCGGGTCACGATGAACCACGACGCCGCATTGCTCCCGGGCTGCAGCCGCCGCCGGATCATCGACACGTAGTGTTCCAGCGTGGCGACGTGGTTGCCGGGCAGGTCGTTGCCCCACACCGCGTCGGCCAGGGCGTCCTTCGACTGGATGCGGTCGTGCCGGGCGGACAGCACCGCCAGCACCTGACGGGCGCGGCGGGGCAGCTCACCGGCGGGCAGCACGACGCCGTCGCCGTCGGCGACCGTCAGTGGTCCCAGCACCGTGACCCGCATCGCCTGAATGACCTCCTCTGCAGGATGCATCGATCGGTGAGTCCCCGGGGATCCTGAGCCTTTCGCTCCCGTCCCGGCCGGATCCTGAGGTCTTATCCAGCCGCGGCTGAGGTTCTGCTGTGTGTCCTTTCGGCCACTCCCGGTGCCGGCGACAGGATTTCCACCGGGACACCTCAGCGCCCGCCGCTAGCTTCTCGCCCACCTGGTACGTGGAAGGCGGAGAATGCGGATGACTGACTCAAAGCTGACCCGCCGCGGTCTGCTCAAGGGCGCACTCGCCATCGGCGGTGGCGGTCTGATCGTGGCGGCCTCCGGCGGTGAGGTTGTCGCCGCCTCCAGCGCGCTCGCGGCGAAGAACAGGCCCACGCCGTACACGAACATGTTCCGGCGTCCGCCGGTGCTCCTGCCCTACGCGCAGGGTGTCGACGCCAAGGGCCCGTTCGCCCGGTACGCGCTCACCCAGAAGGTCGGCACGGCCAGCATCGTCCCCGGCCTGACCACGAAGATCGCCGGGTACAACGGGATCTTCCCCGGCCCCACCCTGAAGGTGCAGCAGGGCACCCGTACCGAGGTGCGGATCGCGAACAAGCTGACCGTGAACCCGCTGCACGGCCGCGAGTTCAGCACCGTCACCCACCTGCACGGCTCCGCGTCGCTGCCGCAGTACGACGGCTACGCCAACGACCAGACCCGCCCGGGCCACTGCAAGGTCTACCAGTACCCGAACTGGCAGCAGGCGCGCACGCTCTGGTACCACGACCACAACCACCGCACCACCGCCCAGAACGTGTTCGCCGGCCTGGCGGCGATGTACCACCTGCACGACAAGTACGAGCAGGCGCAGTTGCCGCAGGGCGAGTTCGACGTGCCGCTGATCGTCAGCGACATGGCGTTCAAGGCCGACGGCTCGGTGGCCTTCGACGGCGAGGACAACGCCGGTTTCATGGGCGACGTGATCCTGGTGAACGGGGTTCCGTGGCCCAAGATGAAGGTCAAGCCGCGCGTCTACCGCTTCCGGGTGCTGGTGGCCAGCATCTCCCGGTCGTTCCGGTTCGCGCTGAGCACCGGTGACGCGTTCCATGTCGTCGGGACCGACGCCGGCATGACCCCGAAGGTCAACGCCGTGACGTCGTGGCGGCACGGCGCCGCCGAGCGCTACGAGGTGCTGATCGACTTCCGGAAGTACAAGCCCGGCCAGAAGATCGAGCTGCGGAACCTCAGCAACAAGAACAACGTCGACTTCGCCAACACCGGCAAGGTCATGCAGTTCGAGGTCGTCGCGGACTCCGGCCCGGCGGACACGTACAAGATCCCCACGGTGCTGGACCTCGGCCCGCAGCCGTACGCGAACCTCGGCGCGATCGACGTCAACAAGCTGACCCCCGCCATGGCCAAGGCGCGCCGCTCCATGCGCCTGGAGCGCAAGCACGGCGTCTGGACCATCAACGGCGAGACCTGGGACGACATCGAGAAGACCAACTTCCAGCGGGTCTTCGCCAACCCGAAGCCGTACGACGTCGAGATCTGGGACCTGGTCAACGAGTCGGGCGGCTGGTTCCACCCGCTGCACATCCACCTGATCGACGCCAAGATCATCGCCCGGAACACCACCGCCAACCGCCAGGCACACGCCTGGGAGGGCGGCGGCAAGGACGTCTTCTACCTCGGCGAGAACGAGACGGTCAGCGTGCTCATGCAGTTCACCACGGGTCCCGGCAACGCCGGTGGCCGGTACATGATGCACTGTCACAACCTCATCCACGAGGACGACGACATGATGATCCAGTTTGCGGTGGGCGACATCAACGCAAACGACCCGATCAAGATGGACGCCCCGAAGTACGACGCGGATGCGACGTGGCCCGCGACGTACGCCCCCAGCTACCCGCTGGGCACCTGATGGACCGCCGGAAGCGGGACACCGGCCTGCGCTGGTGCCTGGCCGTCGCGCTGATCCTGTGCGGTGCGGCCGCGCTGGGCGGCTGGGGTGGCTGGAGCGCCACGCCGGCCCCCGCCGTGGCGGCCGGGCCGGTCAACGACGACGCCGGTGACGAGCTCGCCACGACGAGTTATGACGGCCCGATGCTGCGCCTGCGGGCGGCCATCGGTATCCACCCGGTCAAGGGCGCCGACCGGCGCCAGATCGCCCGCGACCTGCGCGCCGCGGCGAAGCGGGACGGGTACGGCGAGCTGACCGACGCGACGTTCGCGGTGTTCGACAAGGGGCTGCTGGAGACGGTGGTGCCGGAGTTGACGCTGGTACTGCCCGAGGGCGCCTCGGCGGGCGACGCGGACCGGTTCATGCGCGACCACCAGCCCGCCACCGTCGGGTTCTACACGGCGCGGCCGGTGCTGGTGCACCACCTGACGTTCGCGGTCGTCCCGGCTGCCGGGGTCACCCCGGCCCAGGCGCAGGCGGCCGAGGACGCCGAGGGCGTGCTGTCCGACTCGCTGAACAGCTACGTCACCACGGTGCAGCCCGCCGGGCTGACCGTGCGGTACTTCGGCGCGGTCCTTTCCGACGGCCAGATCGAGGCCGTACGGCAGGCGATGGGCCGGGCCGCGCGGGTGCCGGCCGAGCGGGTGGCCGTCGCGGCCAGCGAGCCCGGTCCGGGCGTGGACCTGGCCCACGGCATGCCCGACCTGACCAAGCACGGCGGCGGGCACCACTGATCGAATAGCACAGCCTGAAGGGCCGTTCCCGGAGTCGGGGACGGCCCTTCAGCGTGTCCTCAGCCGGACGGGAGCGGGACGGCAGCCGGACCACACCGGCGCTGCCCAAGATGTGCGAATTCAGCGCTTTTCCCCGACTCCCACGGAGATGCGTCAATGAGGCTCCCCCTCCGCACCGCCATCGGTGCCCTGGTCACCACCCTGGTCGCCGGTGCGGCCGTCGCCACCCCCGCCGCCGCCGCGCCGATCGGCCAGGGCTTCACCGTCACCCCCGCCGACCTGGCGTACATCCTCAAGCAGATCAAGATCGCTGAGGCGCACGTCGCGAACACCACCAGCGCGACCGGCCCCTGCGGCGCCCTGCTCGGCGACGGGCCGGACCAACTGCCCAGCCCCCTGCTCTCGCAGGGTCTGCGCACGGTCGATGGCAGCTGCAACAACCTCACCGCCGGACAGGAGATGTTCGGCGCCGCCGACCAGAAGTTCCCCCGGCTCGCCAGCAAGACCTTCAAGGCCGCGGAGACCGCCCCGGCGAACATGTTCGGTCCGGGCAGCCCGGCGATGTCCACCACCTACGCGGACAAGACCAGGAACAACACCGTCGTCGACTCGCAGCCCCGGCTGATCAGCAACCTGATCGCCGACCAGACCGCGAACAACCCGGCCGCCGTCGCGGCCGCGGGCAACCCGGTCCGGTCGCAGAGCGGCGCGAAGCCCCCGACGACCGAGGGCCAGACGCTGTTCATCCCCAACGTCACCACCGACGTCGGCCTGTCCGCCCCTTACAACTCGTGGTTCACGCTGTTCGGGCAGTTCTTCGACCACGGCATCGACCAGACCGTCAAGGGCGGCGGGACGGTCATCGTGCCGCTCAAGGCCGACGACCCGCTGATCGCCGGGCCGGACACCACCCCCGGCACCGCCGACGACCCCAAGCCCGGCGACGCCAGGTACGTGCCCCCGGCGATGCGGTTCATGGTGCTCACCCGGGCCGCCAACCAGCCCGGTCCCGACGGCAAGCTCGGCACCGCCGACGACGTGCAGGACGCGGTCAACACCGACACCCCGTTCGTCGACCTCTCCCAGGCGTACACCTCGCACGCCGCGCACCAGGTCTTCCTGCGCGAGTACGCCAACGACCCGCAGGGCCGCCCGGTGACCACCGGCAACCTGCTCTCCGGCCCGCTCGGCGGCATGCCCACCTGGGAGGACACCAAGCGCCAGGCCCGTGAACTGCTCGGCCTCGAACTCACCGACGCCGACGTCACCAACGTGCCGATGATCCTCGCCGATCCCTACGGCAGGTTCGTCCCGGGCCCGGAGCGCGGCCTGCCGCAGTACGTCACCGGATCCGGCCTGGTCGAGGGCGACACCGCGAACCCGGTCCGGGTGCCCGCCGACGCGCTGCACTTCAACACGCCGTTCCTGACCGACATCGCGCACCACGCCGACCCGAGCCCGGTCGACACCGACCACAACCCGGCCACCGCGCCGGTCGCGCCCCGCAAGGACGACGACGACACCGCCAGCGCCGACTTCGCCAGGCAGCCGGCCGGCACGTACGACGACGAGATGCTCGACGCCCACTACATCGCCGGTGACGGCCGGGCCAACGAGAACATCGGCCTCACCGCCGTGCACGAGATCTGGCACGCCGAGCACAACCGGCTCGTCGGCGACATCGAGCGGGTCCTGACCGAGGACGGCACCGCCCTGTCCGAGTGGCAGATCGGCGACGCCTGGAACGGCGAGCGGATCTTCCAGGCCGCCCGGTTCGTCAACGAGATGGAGTACCAGCACCTGGTCTTCGAGGAGTTCGCTCGCAAGATCCAGCCGGGGATCAACCCGTTCCAGCCGTTCGCGTTCACCCAGACCGAGCTCAACCCGGCCGTGTACGCCGAGTTCGCGCACGCCGTCTACCGCTTCGGCCACTCCATGCTCACCGAGCGCATCTCGCGGATCCGCGAGGACGGCTCCGACGCCTCGTTGTCGCTGCTCGACGGGTTCCTCAACCCGATGGCGTACACCGACAACGGGACGCTGAGCCCCGAGCAGGCCGCCGGCCAGATCGTCATGGGCATGTCCGGCCAGGTCGGCAACGAGCTCGACGAGTTCATGACCGACACGCTGCGCAGCAACCTGCTCGGCCTCCCGATGGACCTCGCCGCGATCAACATCGCCCGGGGCCGCTCCGAGGGTGTGCCGTCGCTGAACAACTTCCGCCGCGAGCTGCACGAGAAGACCAACGACGGCCAGCTCGCCCCGTACACCAGCTGGGTCGACCTCGGTGAGCACCTCAAGCACCCCGAGTCGCTGGTGAACTTCGTCGCCGCGTACGGAAAGCACCCGAGCATCGTCGCGGCCACCACGGCCGCCGCGAAGCGGGCCGCGGCCCGCGCCATCGTGGACCCGCAGACCGGTGACACGCCGCCGGCCGACGCCGCCGCGTTCATGAACGCCACCGGCACCTGGACCCCGGCCACCTCCGGACTCGACGACGTCGACCTGTGGATCGGCGGTCTCGCCGAGGTCACCAACCCGTTCGGCGGCCTGCTCGGCAGCACTTTCAACTACGTGTTCGAGGAGCAGCTCACCCGCCTGCAGAACGGCGACCGGCTGTACTACCTGGCCCGTACGCCCGGCATGAACCTGCGCGCCCAGCTCGAGGGCAACTCGTTCGCCGAGCTGATCGGCCGCACCACCACCGCGCACAGCCTGCGGGCCGACTCGTTCGCGACCGCCGACTGCACCTTCGAGCTGTCCCAGCTCGCCGGCACCCCGGCCGGGTACGAGCAGTTCGGCAACCTGGTCGCCGACGACCCCGCCACCGCCTGCGACGAGAAGGCGCTGCTGATCCGCATGCCGGACGGCACCATCAAGTACCGCTCGCGCAACACCGTCGACAAGCCCGGCATCAACGCCCAGTCGACCTTCTCCGGCACCGACGAGCGGGACCGGGTCAGCGCGGGCAACGACAACGACACCGCCTGGGGTGGCGAGGGCGACGACGTCATCGAGGGCGGCGCGGGCAACGACATCGCGCTCGGCGGGGAGGGCGACGACGTCCTCACCGACCTCGGCGGCGACGACATCAGCAAGGGCGGCCCCGGCAACGACGCCATCGACGGCGGCCCCGGCCTCGACATCGTGCTCGGCGGCGACGGCAACGACTTCACCAACGGCGGCGCCAACACCAACGAGACGTTCGGCGGCGAGGGCGACGACATCATCAACGCCGGCGACGGCGAGGACGCCGTCTTCGGCGACGCCGGCGACGACTGGCAGGAGGGCGGCAACTCGCCCGACCTGCTGCAGGGTGACAGCGGCAACCTGTTCTTCCTGGACGACTCCAACAAGCCCGGCCACGACGTGCTGATCGGCCAGGGCGGCGACGACGACTACGACATGGAGGGCGGCGACGACATCGGGGTCCAGGGCCCCGGCATCGAGAAGAACGCGGGCGGCTCCGGCTACGACTGGTCCATCGCGGCGCGCCCCGAGCAGGGCGGCGACGACCAGCCGATGGACGCCGACCTGGACCTCCCGCTGCTGCCCCTGAGCATCCTCGCCGTCGGGGTCCGCGACCGGTACAACGAGCTCGAGGCGCTCTCCGGCGGCGTGCACGACGACACCCTGCGCGGCGACGACGTGACCCCGTCCACCCGGGGCGGCGGCGGCTTCCTCGGCTGCGACGCCCTCGACGCCGACGGCATCGCCCGGATCAAGGGCCTGGACCAGGTCGTCACCAGCCTGCCCATCGCGGCCTCCGCGGTGGGCAACCAGACCGGGCGCCCCTGCGACCTGCACGGCAACGTGTGGGGTGAGGGCAACATCCTGCTCGGCGGGCCCGGCAGCGACACCATCGAGGGTCGCGGCGGCGACGACATCATCGACGGCGACCGCTACCTGACCGTCCGGCTCAGCGTCCGCGACGCCGACGGCAAGGAGATCCGCACCGCGAACAGCATGGCCGAACTGCAGGCCGACGTCTTCGCCGGCAAGATCAACCCCAAGGACATCGTCACCGTACGGGAGATCCGCACCGGCACCGGTGGCGAGGACACCGCCGTCTTCTCGGGCGACCGCGACCAGTACGCGGTCACCCCGGTCGGCGACGCCCTGATCGTCTCCGGCCCGGACGGCACCGACACGATCCGCAACGTCGAGAAGCTGGCCTTCGCCGACCAGACCGTCGAGGTCACCGCGGCGACCGCGGCCACGGCCGTCACCGCCTTCGCGGGCGACGCCGAGGCGACCGTCCTGTGGACCGTGCCCGTGGACGCCAGCGGGGCGACCGTCACCGGCTACGAGATCGAGGTCAACGACGGCACCACGACCCGGCTGGTCGAGGCGCCCGCCACGGCGACCAGCATGGTCGTCACCGGCCTCACCAACGGCGTACCGGTGACCTTCCGGGTCCGTCCCGTCACTCCCGCCGGTCCGGGCGAGTTCAGCGCGCCGTCGGCGCCGGTCACCCCCGTGGCCGCGCCCGACTCGCCGGTGACCCCGGTGGCCCCGGACGCGCCCACCATCGGCACGGCCACGACCGGCAACGGCACCGCGGTGGTCCGGTGGACCGCGCCCGCCCGCAACGGCGGCAGCGACATCTACGGGTACGAGGTGCAGGCGCTCGACGCCGAGTCCGGCATCGTGCTCGACGTGGACGTCGCCGGGCCGGACGCCACCGAACTCACCTTCAGCAGCCTGGTGCCGGGCGGGTCGTACGTCTTCTGGGTCCGCGCGGTCAACGCCGCCGGGGCCAGCGACTTCTCGGCGACCTCCAACGCCGTCACGATCGGCGCCGGTGACCCGGGCACCCCGACGGACCCGGGCACCCCGACGGACCCGGGCACCCCGGTGGACCCCGGCACCCCGACCGACCCGGCCGACCCGGTGCCGCCGGTCACCCGCACCGCGCCGGGCCAGCCGACGATCCGCCAGGCGTCGGCGGGCAACGGGGTCGGCACGGTCCGGTGGACCGCCCCGGCGCAGGACGGCGGCGCGCCGATCACCCGCTTCGAGGTGCAGGTCCTCAACGCGAAGGGCAGCCAGGTCGGCGCGCTGCGCACCACGTCGGCCGCGGCCTCCGTCCTGACGGTGACGGGTCTGTCCAACGGAGTGGCCTACCGGTTCCGGGTCCGCGCCGTGAACTCGGTCGGTACCGGCGCCTTCTCGGCCGGCTCGGCCGCGGTGACCCCGCGGACCGCGCCCAGCGCACCGGGGCGCCTCACCGGCACCCGGGGCCCGCAGGGTGGCAAGCTCACCGCCACCCTGCGGTGGACGGCCCCCACGTCGACCGGCGGCGCGCCGGTCACCGCGTACCGGATCACCCGGCAGCGGCTGGACGCCAAGGGCCGCCCGTACGGCGCCCCGGTGGTGACCGTGGTGTCGGGTAGCCGCCGCGCCCTGTCGTTCACGGTCACCGGTGTCCGGGCGGGCACCCGCTACCGCTGCACCGTGCAGGCCGTCAACGCGGCCGGTACGGGCCGGGCCCGGGCGGTCACCACGACCGTCCGGTAAGGGCAGGACGAGCGGAACCGGCGGTGCTGTCGACCAGCACCGCCGGTTCCGTGCGTTTCGGCACGCCATCGTTGCCGCCCGGCGCGGGCGAAAGGGCGGATGATCGGAGTCATGGCCACCTTGAAGACCACACGTACGGATGCCAGTGTCGATGAATTCCTCGACGGCCTCGCCGATGAGGGCAGGCGCCGCGACGCCCGCACCGTGCGGGATCTCATGACCCGCGTCACGGGCGAGCCCGGCGCCATGTGGGGCGATGCCATCGTCGGTTTCGGCGAGCGGCATCTGCGCTACGCCAGCGGCCGGGAGCTGGACTGGTTTGTCGTCGGGTTCTCCCCGCGCAAGCAGGCCATCACC
This sequence comes from Krasilnikovia cinnamomea, assembly GCF_004217545.1. Taxonomy (NCBI): domain Bacteria; kingdom Bacillati; phylum Actinomycetota; class Actinomycetes; order Micromonosporales; family Micromonosporaceae; genus Krasilnikovia; species Krasilnikovia cinnamomea. The sequence goes on along the minus strand of NZ_SHKY01000001.1, from coordinate 1,268,186 downwards.
ATCTACCTGTCGGAGGGCTTCGACGCCTTCGACGACCTGCTGACCCGCCTCGGCAACCCGAAGACCGGCAAGGGCTGCCTCTACGTCAAACACGTCACCGACCTGGACCTCGATGCCCTGCGCGAGCTGATCGACCGCTCCGTGTCGCAGGCCGGAGGCTGAGTCGCAGGCCGACCGGTACCAGGGCCGGCGGCCTGACGACTCCCTACCACCGTCGTTCCTGACTCGACTATCGCCGGCCGTCCCCCGTGCGGCGGCCGGCGACTGTCACTGCGCCCAGGGCGGCGTGCCGATCGGGGTGCCGTCGGCGGTCCGGGCGGTGAACCCGGCGCGGATCGCCACGTACACCTCGGCGGGCTGGGCGCCCGGGTTGCACACCTGGATCGGCTCGCCCGCCGGTACGACGGCCGCGTCCCCGGGGCCGAGCGGTTCGGCGTCCAGGCCGAGTTGGACGGTGCCGGACACGACCATGAAGACCTCGTCGGCGTCGAGGGTGTGCGGCTCCGGTGACTTGAGGCCCGGCTCCACGGTGAGCAGCCAGGTGCAGATGTCGGCCGAACCGCGGCTGGGCGCCGCCATCGCGGTGAACGCGACGCCGGGCACCTCGAAGCGCGGGGCCTGCGCGGTGCGGATGATGTGCATCGGTTTCCTCCAGATAGACAAGCCAGCTTGTCCAAGCTGACTTGTCTATCATGAGGACATGGCGGCACAAGCGCAACCCCTTGATCTCGGCATCCTGCTGGCGCTCGCGTACCAGAACTTCGTGCGCGACCTCCGAAGCCACCTGGCGGAGCAGGGCTTCGACGACCTGGGCCGCTCCGACGGGTTCGTGTTCCGGGCTCTGGGCGCCAGCCCGATGTCCATCAGTGAGCTCGCCGTCCGGCTCGAAGTGACCAAGCAGGCCGCGGCACAGATCGTCGACGACATGCAGCGGCGCGGCTACGTCCGCCGTACCCCGGACCCCCACGATCGGCGCGCGCAGCGCCTGGAGCTCACCGACCGGGGCGCCGCGGCGCTGGCGGCGGCGCGCCAGTTCCACCAGCGCTACGAACGGCGCCTGGCCCGCGCACACGGGGCAGCGGCGATGGCCGCGCTGCGCGACGTGCTCAACGCGGTCGCCGGTGGACCCGACGAGACGCTCGCCCCCCGGCTGCGCGCGATGTACCTCTAACCGGCGGCCGGTGGCGGCGTGACCAGCAGGACGCGGTCCGGTCGGACGATCAGCACCCGGCCGTCCCCGCCGACCGCCAGCGCCTCCCGCCCGGGCGGGTCGGCCGGCAGATCGAGGGGCACGCGCTCGGGCTCCGTGCACTGTGCCCGCGGGCACCGCCACAGGATCTGCTGCCATGGCCCGCGCGGCCTGCCCACCCTGACGCGCAGGCCCGGCTCCCGATCCGCGACGGCGGTGGTGGCCACGGTTGCCGTGGCGTACAGCTCGGAACCCGCGACGGCGATCGCACCCGACTGCGCACCGACGTCGCCGGCCAGGACGACCCCGCCGCCGCCGACGCGCAGCTCGCCGTGCCGCAGCGACACGACATCCTGACCGAGCCCGGTCGGCGTGCTCCACCGGGCGTCGGGCGGGGCGGCGTCGGCATCCGTCGCCCGGGGGTTGGCGCAGGTGACCGGGTCGCACGTCACCACGTGCACGGAGTGCCCGATCCAGAACGCGGCGACGGGACGCCCGTCGGCGCCGATCGACAGCCGGCCCCGCCGGCCGTCCGGAAAGCCGTCCGCCGGCGTCCGCTCGGTGGTGCCGACCACGTGCCGCTCGGGCTTGGCGCAGGGGACCTGCGCGCACCGGATCAACGAGATCGTGTACGTCGGCCGCCCGGGCCGGTCCTCCGGCGACGGCATGGCCAGGGCGAACCAGACGGCGCCGTCGGGCGCGCTGGACACGGCCAGTTCGGGCCAACCGAACGGCTCCCTGGCCGAGGCGCGGACCGGCAGCCACTGCCGGATGCAGCCGGCGCGCGTGCACCGCCCGTACTCGATGAAGGGTCCGCCCCTGTCCTCGCTGCCGGTCACCGCCGCCGTGACCACCGCGCCGTCGGGTCCGATGCCGGCCGTGCCCCAACCCTCCACCACCGGCGGACCGCCGTCGCGGTCGATGTAGCGGTCGCACAGGTCGGTGTCGCAGAACCGCACCGCCGTGTCGGTGACGATGACCGGATGCTGCCCGGCCGGCCACGCGACGGCCACCGCGCCCCCGGGCGAGCCGGTGGTCCGCAGCGCGGGCGCGTCGAAGGGGTTCGCCGCGGCGACGCCGGTCGACAGCACCACGGGCAGCGCCAGCGCGGCCAGGCCGAGCCAGGCCCAGCCCACCCGCCCGCCGGCCAGCGGCGCCAGCCGGGCGTCGAGCGCGCCGAGATCCGCCCCGTCCGACCGCTGTTCGACCCGCCGCACGTAGACGTGGGCGAGGATGCCGGCCTGCACGGCGACGACACCGGTCAGCAGGACCGCGTCCAGCACATCCGCCAGCACGGGCGAGGCCGTCAACGTCGCCAGCCGGTAGGCGAAGGTCGACGCGAGAACCGGACACACGACGCCGCCGAGCAGGAACGCCCCGGCGGTGCCGAGCACCCTGCCCCGGGTCAGCTCCCACGCGGAGCCGCCGAAGACCCGGGTGGCCACCCCCAGCAGCGTCCGCGCCACCGCCAGCGCGATCATCGCCCCGGCCGCCACCACGAGGACGATGCCGAACGGATGATCGACCGCGCCCGCGACACCGACCACCGCCCACGTCGCCAGCACCGCGACGCCCCCGACCGCGCACGTGCCGAGCGCCAGCGCCGGGAACTGCCGGACGGCCACCGCCAGCGCCCGGAGCGGATCCACCGGGCGTTCGCGCAGCGCGCCGACCACGGTCACCGTCCCCGCCGTCAGCGCCAGCAGCCAGGCGGCGACGGCCAACGCCAGCTTCAGCCACCACCGCGGGTCGGCCCCGCCGCCGACGAGCAGGCCGCCGTCGACGATCACCACCTGGTCCCGGCCCATCGACAGATCCAGTGCCAGTGCCCCGATCAGGGACAGCGCGAGCGGGGGCAGTATCGCGGCCAGCAGCCGACCCCCATGGATCAACGCCAGCCGATAGCCGCTCAGCGCGTTGGCCAGCACGGGAAGCCGATCGAGGGGGGACGCATCGGGGCAGGATAGCCTCGGTACCGCGAACCGCGGGTACCGGAGGAGGACGGGTGGCTGACGCCGACGACGTTCGCCGCCTGGCGCTGGCCTTGCCGCACGTGGTGGAGATCGACAGCGACGGGTTCGACTTCCGGGTCGCCGGCAAGGGATTCGTCTGGTCCTACCCCGAGCGCAGTCCCGGAAAGCCACGGGTGATCCGCACCGACATCGCGGTGCTGTACGTGGGCGACGAGGCCGAGAAGCAGGCGCTGCTGCTCGGCGAGCCCGACCTGTTCTTCACCACCGCCGGCTACGACGGTCTGCCGCTGGTGATGCTCCGCCTGACCCGGGTCGGTGTCGAGCGGCTCCGCGAGCTCGTGACCGATGCCTGGCGGATGCGCGCACCGGACGAGCTGCACGCCGAGCTGGACGCGGCCGGCAACTGACGCTCACCCGGCCGCCAGCCCGTCCACGTCGGCACTCGCCCATGCGGTGAGCATGCCACCGCCGAACGGCCGGTCGTCGCGATCCGCGCCGCCACCACCGGGAGGTGCGTCCGGACGTGTCCCCGCCCACGTGCCTCCGAATTGCTTCAGCCCGGTGGGCAGGGGACCGATCGGTACCCGCAGCGACGAAGGGGGTGGTGGACCGGTGGACGAGGGCGCGCTGGGCCCGGCGGAGCTGTCGGCTGCGCTGGAGACCCTCGAAGATCAGATCGTCCTGAACATCGAGGCCTGCCACGCCACCGCGGTCGAGCTCGAACGCCACGCCACGGCCCTCGGCGACGAGCGGCTGCTGGTCCGCGCCCGCCTGTGCGCGGCCGGGATGCTGCTGCGCACCGGCGAGACTGCCACCGCCGCCCGGCAGATCCACGCGCTGCACCAGTGGGCCGTTACCCACGGTGACCGGCGGCTGCAGTCGCGCACCCACATGGCCTGCGGGAACGTCCAGCGGCTGGCCGGCGACGCGGCCAAGATGCTGGAGCACGCGCTGAGCGCGGTCGAGCTGCTCGACGAGACCGCGACCCCGTACATGCAGGTGGCGCACCGGCTCCGGCTGGCCGAGTCACTGGCCCTCAACGGCCCGGTCGACGCGGCCCGGCCCCGCTTTCACCAGACGGAACAGCTGGCCCGGGAGCTGGAGCAGTGGGAACTGCTCACGGTCGTGCTCAACAACTGGGCGTACGTCGAGTACACCGGCGGGGAGTTCGCCCGCGCCGAACAGGTGGCGGGGCGGCTCCTGGCCCACGCGGCGGCGCACGGCTTCGACCTGGATCCCACGGCCCTGGACACCATCGGCGGGATCCAGATCGAGAACGGCCAGTACGCCGAGGCCGAACAGACGATGCGGTTGTGCATCGCCCGCTACCACGCCGGGTACAGCGACGACGCCGACGACATGGCCGAATATCTGCTGACCCTGGCGCGGGCGCTGCGCGGCCTGGGGGAGCTGGACCAGGCTCAGGCCAGCGTGGACTCGTCCCGCGACCTGTGCACCGAACGGAATCTGGCCGAGGTCATGGTCCGCGTGCACCAGGAGCAGGCGGAGCTGCATGCGGCCCGCGGTGACTTCGGCGCGGCGTTCGCGGAGCAGAAGGTGTTCTTCGAGGCCCGCGAGAATCTGCGCTCGCAGCAGCGGGAGGCGCAGGCGCAGACCCGGCAGGTCATGTTCGAGACCGCCGAGGCCCGCCAGGAGGCCGAGCAGTTCCGCGAGCAGGCCCGCCGCGACCCGCTGACCGGGCTGCGCAACCGCCGGTACGTCGACGAGGAGCTGCCCGGCCTGGTCGCCGCCGACCCGGACCTGGTCGTGGCGATCGCCGACGTCGACCACTTCAAGCGGATCAACGACACGCTGTCGCACGACGCCGGCGACCAGGTCCTCGTGCGCGTCGCCGCGCTGCTGGACTCCGGGCTGGCCCGGGTCTCGCCGGGCGGGTTCGTCGCCCGGCTCGGCGGGGAGGAGTTCCTGCTGGTGCTGCCCGCCACCCGGGTGGGGGCGGCGACCGAGCACCTGGACGGGATCCGGCGGGCCATCGGCGACCACGACTGGCGGGACATCGCCGCGGATCTGCCCGTGACGGTCAGCATCGGCGTGGCCGGGGTGAACGAGAGCACGCCGCGCAGCCAGGGGGCCGCGCTGTCCACCGCCGACCGCAACCTCTACGCCGCCAAGCGCGCGGGCCGCAACCGCGTCGTCGCCGGCACGCCCCGCGAGCGGCGCCCCCGCGCCTACCGCGACCGCGGCGCCACCTGATCCACCGGTTCGCCAGCACACCTCTGGCCGGCCACGCGGGGCCGGCCAGAGGGTCGGTGCGGCGATGCCGTTACCGGTTACCGTCGAGGACCGGTGGCGGCTTGCCGACGTACACCGCCGCCGCCTTCTCGCCGAGCACCGCGACGTCGAGCGTGCAGGCGCCGATCCAGGCATCCTGGACTCCGGCCTGGCGGCAGATCGACATTCCCCGTTCGCGGATCTTCGGCTCGAGGTCCTCCGCGAAGAACGGCTTCGCGGGGTTGCTCTCCTCGACCTTGGTGCCGCACGGAGCCAGCAGCGAGTCGGTCGGCTTGACCCGCCAGCTGTCGCCGTAGCGGTAGTACAGGTCGTCGAAGGACAGCGGCACCTTGAACACGGTCCCGTCGCTGGCCTCCAGCAGCTGGACGTTGTTGTCCGGGTTGCCCAGCAGCCCGCGCACCCTCGTCGGCCAGGTGCCGAGGCCGACCGCCACGTCCATGTAGTCGGGCGAGTGGTGCGGCGTCACCCGGACACTGTTGCCGTCCGGATCGGTCACCACGTACGCCCCGCCCGCCAGCGTGATGTCCACACCGGACGGCAGCGACAGCGGCTTGCCCTCCCGCAGCTGGACGTCGCGCCCGTCCACGACGAGCCTCGGCCCGCCGCACACGGCCACCGTGGTGCCGCCCATCCGCGTCGCGACCGCCTGGTTGACCGAGGCGTTCGGCCACGTCGGCGCCCCGGAGATGTGCCGGGCCTGCACCTCGAAGTCCGGGCCGACCTGGGCCAGCTCGAAGTCGCCGACGGCCTGGAAGTCGTAGGACAGACCGGCGACGGTGTGCGCGTGGACGTCGCCGATGGTGGTGGCCGCCGCGCAGTTCGTGGCGGCGCCGCCGACGGTGTCCTCGACGAACTGGACGGCCGGGCCGGGCGGCGTCATCGCCGGGGCGGGCGTACCGAAGCTGAGGTTGTTCTTCTCCGCCGTGAAGCCGGTGGCCACGCAGAGCGGCGCGGCCGTGCCCCCGTAGATGGTTCTGGTCCGTACGGTCAGGGCCGCCCCGGCGTTGAAGGTGGCCGTGCCGCCGCCGGAGCTGTTGCCGCCGTAGCCGAACACGTTGAACTCGGCGGTGTCCCAGCCGGTGGCCGCGTCGACGGCGTTGTCGCCGACCCGCGAGTACGCCGTGGCCCCGTTGAACAGCGTGACGCTGTCGCCGCCGCCGCTCACCTGGCCGGACAGGCTCAGCGCACCGAGGTTCGTGATCGGCTGGTTGGGCACCCCGACCGCGCCACCGGTGTTGTTCTTCCAGCAGTAGATGTCCGGGTCACCCGTGAACGAGAAGGTGTTCCAGCCGGCCCCCGCCGGGCACGCCGCGTTGTACCGCAGCAGCCAGTACTGGATGAAAGCGGCCCCGGAGGAGCCGTCGTTGCCGTACACGAACTGCTGCCAGCCCTGGCATCCCGGGTTCGGCGAGCCCGCGCAGGCCGTACTGGCGAAGAAGTTGGTGTTGAGCTGCAGCGTGTAGGCGTTGGCGATCGACGGCCCGGTGTTGCCGATCGGCCCGCTCTCGCTGGTCACGTTGACGACGCTGTCGAACGAGCCGATCGCGGTCGAGATGAACCCGCTCGGCACCCGCGCCGCGATGTCACTGCCGTTGCCGATCACCAGGGGCCGGGGCCCACGGCGCGGTGGCTGCGGAATGTCCGGTGCGGTGACGCACCCGACCGGCCGCCACACGAGCCTCGGATACGTGGCGGTGTAGCAGCCCCGCCCCGGCCGGGGGGCCGTGGCGATGCTGTTCTGCCAGTCCTGCCGGCCCGGACGTGGGGGCTGCGCCGCGCTGGCCGGCGCCCAGATCGTGGATGCCACCAAGGTCAGCAGCGCCACGACGCCGAGCACCGTGGGCCGCCTGTTCTGTGATCTCATGGCCGTTCCTCTCCTGAAGGAGCTGCTGACGAACGCCCGGGGTGGACCGACCAAGCAGACGGCTACCGCCGCTGGCGAAGCAATGCCGCGGCTGCTTCCGATGTGCCGTCAGTCCGCCGGTGTCAGATAGCCGAACTGGCGCATGAGCTGGCGCACCTTCGCCTCGCGTTGGGTCTGGCCCAGCCGCCCGTAGAGTCGCAGCGCCTCGGCGAAGTTCTGCCGGGCCCGGTCGAACTGCTCCTGGGCGTGGTAGTCGGCGCCGATGCACCGGTGGGTGATGGCGAGGATGTGTTCGTTGCTGGTGTCCACGGCGATCGCCTTCGCCTCGTGGTGGTAGCGCAACGCGGTCTCGACACCCAGCTCGAAGGTGGCCGAGCCGAGGTTGTTGAGGAAGATGGCCTCCGCCGCCCGGTCACCCAGGGCGCGGCTGAGCTGGACGCCGCGCTCGGTCAGCTCCCGCACCCGGGCATAGTCGTGTCGCCGGAACGCCGCGACGCTGTGCGCCTCCAGCACCCGCATCGTGCCGACCTCGTCCGCCTCGGCCTCGGCCAGCGCGTACGCCTCGGCGAACGTCTCCTCGGCCGGCTCGTGCCGCCCGGCCTCGGCCAGGGCCTTGGCGATGACACTGAGCATGATCACTCGGCGTTGCGCGGTCGGCGCCAGCGCGAGCGCGTCCCGGTAGAAGCCGACCGCCTCGTCGAACTCGCCGGCGTTGAAGCTGGCGTTGCCGCGCTTGCTCAGCAGCAGATGCAGCCGTTCGGTGCCGGGTTGGGCCCGGCTCAGGTCGATGGCCGCGTCGAGCAGCCGCAGCAGTGCCAGGGTGTGCCCGTGGGTGTCGAGGTATCCGCGCGCGGCCAGGGTCTCCACGATCGCGACGAAGTCCTCGACCGCGCTGTGCCGGGCCCGGCCCGCGGCCGCCACGATGTTGTCGAGGTCGCGGGCGATCACCTCGTGGTCGTCGGCGTAGGCCGCCACGAAATCGCGGACGGCGGCCACCGCCGACTTCGCCCCGGCGCCGTCGTCCCGCAACACCGTGCGGGCGTAGCTCACGGTCAGATCATGGATGACGTACGTGCCGCCCGAGCGCTTCGCGAAGCTCACGTCGACCAGGGCATTGAGCGCCGACCGGGATCGGCCCAGGCCGACGCCCAGGTAGCAGGAGAGCAGCTCCGGTGTGACGCTGCCGCTGAACAGCGCGCCGACCGCGGCCAGCGCGTCCCGGGCGTCGGCGTGGGGCAGCGCGCCGATCGTGGTGTCCAGCAGCCGCCGGCCGCTCTGCCGCCCGGGGGCGGCGAACCCGGCGGGCATCTCCAGCTCGTGCGGGGAGCCGTCGACGTCGCGGCGCAGTTCGGCCGGGGTCAGCGCGTACTGGCGCAGGCGGTGCCCGGCGATCTCGATCAGGTAGGGGTGGAATCTCAGGTCCCGGCACAGCGCCTCGGCGTCGGGATGCGCCGCGACGGCGTCGTCGTGCGCGTGATGGGCGAGCAGCCGTACCGCCTCGCCCGCCTCGAGCCCGTCCACCTCCACCTGGTGCTCGACGCCCAGCCGGAGCCGGGAGGTGACCAGGACCGCGACGTTCGCCGGTATCGCCTGCAGGACGGTGTGCAGGGCGGCCGGGTTCCACACGTCGTCGAGGACGCACAGGCCGATCCCGGCCCGCGACACCTGACCCTCGATCGCCAGCAGGCGGGCGTCACCCGGCGGCGGCAGGGCACCCCCGGTACCGAAGGCCGTGGACAGGCACCGCGCCAGCCCGTCCAGGACGACGTCGGCGTCCGCGTCGCCGACGCGCATCCAGACGTACGGGCCCCGGTGCGCGTCGACGTACCGGTCGGCGACGGTCGCCGCGATCGCGGTCTTGCCCGCGCCGCCCAGCCCGTACAGCAGGACCCGGCCGTTGACGTCCAGCCAGGCGGTCACCGTCTCGATGAGGCGCTGCCGGCCGACCATCAGCTCCGGGCGGTTCAGCCGGTTCGCGGCGGTGTCGAACAGGATGACGTCGAGCCGCGTCGTACTGTCGTCGGTGGCGGCGGCCGACCAGCCGGGCCCAGAACCGGACCGCGCGGCCGGGACCGGCAGGCCGGCGCGCCGGTCGTTGCGGACCGTGGCGGCCGAACGCCGCAGCCGCTCCGCGCGCGCCGCGTCACCGCCCAGGAACCCGACGACGGCCTCCAGCCGTTCCGGCCCGATCGGGCGGGCCGCGGTGAAGAAGGCCGACACCGTGCCGGCCGCCAGCCCCACCGCCTTGCCGATGCGGGCCATCGAGGGCTGGCCGTGCGCGCGGTGCAGCTCGTCCAGGTACTCCAGCAGCTCGCGCTCCGGGCCGTCGGCCGGCCACCGGTGCTTGCTGAATCCGGCCACTGCTCCTCCCGCGGCTCGAGCCGATGGTCCATCCAACCGCACGCGCGGGCCGCGCCGCACATCGCTGTCGGCCTGCCGATCCTCAGCAGTCCGTCCGCAAACCGTCAGCATTGCCGCCGCATCCCTGTCCTGGGCCGGCAGCGGCGGCGCAGGCTGGGCGGCATACCGACCACGGGAGGAAACCGATGACCATCGCCGCTCTCGCACGTGACACCGACCGCGTCCCGTCGGCCCGTGGCGCCGACGTGGGTGACCGGGTCGCGCTGGCGCCGCACTACCGGAGCGCCACGGCGCGGACCCGCCTGCGGTTCACCGGGTTCGGGGTGTTCCGGGCCGACATCGACGGGGCCCGGGTCCTGCTGCCGCCGATCAGCCGGACCATGCTGGCCCGCCTGGTGCTGGCCCGGGGCGGCCTGGTCTACGCCGACGACCTCTACCGGGACTGCTGGAGCGACCCGACGGCGGTGGTCCGGCGCGAGCAGCGCGTCGCCGTGCACAAGCGCATCGGCGAACTGCGGCGCTGCCTCGCGCCGGGGCCCGACGCCGACGGTACGGCCCTGCTGGTGACCGAACGCTCGGCCCGCACCGGTTACCGGCTGCTGCTCGACGACGACCAGGTGGACCTGCACGTGTTCGCCGATCTCGTGTACCGGGCCGCCGCCGTCCAGGACGTCGTCGCCGTGGACCTGCTGATGCGCTCGCTGGCGATGTGGACCGAGCCGCCGCTGCTCGGCCTGCCCGACGCCGGCTTCGTCCGCGACCGCGTGTCCTGGCTGACCCAGCTGCGCGACCGCGCCTGCCGGGAGCTCGCGGTGGCGTGCCGGGCGCTCGGCCGGGGCCGCGACGCGCGGGCCGCGTTCGACCGGCTGCAGGCGCGGCACAGCGACGACGCCGGTCTGCGGCAGGCCATCGACCGGCTGCGCGGCGATCGATAACCCGTCACATCCATTGCGTACGGCGGCCGGGCCGACGAGGCTGCCGGTAGTCGCGGAATCGCCGGAGGTTCGCATGAAGCGCCCGTACGGGACCCTGCTGGCCCTGCTTGTCCTGATCGGACCGGCCGTCGCCGGTGGCGCCGCGGCGGCCGCACCGGGTGAATCCCGGCCCGGCGACGTCGCCGTGCTCGTGATCGACGACTTCGGGCTGGGCAAGGATCCCCAGGCCGAGCCGGGCGACCGCGACGAGAACTGCACGGTCGGCACCAACGACGTCGGATCCAACGGCGCGGGCGACGACCTGCCGGTCTCCACGTACGGCCACGGGGAGCTGGTGTACCGGGTGCTGGCGGACGAGCTGACCGCCGTCCTGGGCCAGCCGCCGGTCGGATCCACGACGATGCCCCGGCCGGTGCCCGGCCCGCCCATCGAGACGACGACCGAGTGGAAGTTCCCGATCGGCGGGGCCCACCACGCGGCGCGGCTCGTCGCCGTGCACACCGACCGGTACCGCACGGACGACCTGCTCGACGGAATCCGGGACCGGATCACGGCCCTGCGGCGCGACGGGTTCCAGCGCTTCGTGCTGAACCTGAGTTTCGTGGTCATCCCGTGCGACGTCGTCGGCTGGCTGAACGACGCCGACCTCGACGCGCTGCTGCGGACCTACGATGCCATGATCCAGAAGGACCCGGCGTTGAAGGCCGGTCTGCTGGGCTACCTCGACGCGGCGGGCAAACTCGACCCGGGCCTGGTGCGCTCCGGCGGCTTCACCGCGACCCTGTTGCGCGACGACGGGCTCGGCCCGATGCGCCCCTACCTGGCGGGCGCGTTCTACCAGACCATCGACATCCAGGAATTCAGCGTGGAGCAACGTCCGCTGTCGACGATCTACGACGACCCCGGCTGGCGCGGCTTCCGCAAGCAGTTCGTCGAGCCCGGCGCGTCCGGCGCCACGCTGAAGGTCATCCCGGTCGGCGCGGCGGGCAACGGCGTGAAGTACCCCGACCCCAAGGCGGACCCCGACACGGCGCACGACCCGGCCAACCTCATCCGCCGGGGCCTGCCGTTCCCGTTCGCGCCGGCCCTGTGGGACTTCGTGGTCAGCGCCAGCGCGGACGGCGACAAGGACGTGACCGCCCGGCTCAACTCCGGCGAGGTCAAGCTCGACGGCACCGGGCCGGGTCTGGTCCCGGGCAGCTTCGGCACGTCGTTCGCGGCGCCGAGGCTCAGCACGCTGGAAGCGAAGTACCTGGCGGAGACCGGAACGGTGGCGTGCGGGGGCACCCCACCACTGGGGTACGTGGATCTGAGCGGCAGCCCCGTACTCAACCTGGCCGTCGACTCGCCGTGGAAGAACCGCGAGCGGGCCGACTGGCCGAGCATCTGCGCCACGTTCCCGACGTAGCCCTCACCGGGTGAAGCCGAGCGACGGGTGCGCCGGGCCGCCCAGCCGGGTCGAGATCTGATCCAGCAGCCGCCACAGTGCCGACCCGTCCGGGATCCCGTCGCCCTCGGCCGCCATCTCGTCGGCGATGCTGGCAGACGAGGCCAGTTCCGTCGCGACGCTGACCCACTGGGCTCCGGTCAGGCTGACCGGCACCGGGCGGCTCGCGCTCGCGGCGCGGATCCGGCCGCGGACGGCCGCCACGATCCCCGGCACGTGGTCCGTCGCCGCCCCGTCCGGGTCGTCGGGCAGGTGGGAGACGAAGTCGAGCGGTTCGAGGACCGCGCGCCACTGCCGGGCCGTCAAGGTGACGGTGGACGACCGTCCGGGAGCCAGCCCGAGTTCCAGCAGGGCGGCGATGTCGGTGTCCGAGCCGACCGGGCGCGGGTCCGGCGCGTCGGGGGAGACGGCGGGCTCACACGAGCCCGACCAGCCCAGCATCGCCGCCAGGTCGTCGGCGCCGACCCGCCGCCGGTACGACTCGCCCGGGCCGAGACGGTTGGGCCCGATCTGCGTGGCCGGAATCTCGCCCGGCTCGTATCCGCCCGCCGGGGTCGAGTCGTGCTGCCCGTTCAGGCGCCGTAGTTCGACGGCGACCTGATCGACGCTCGCCTCCAGACAGACCTTCCCCGGATCATGCGGCGCCCTGGCGGCCGGGCGCGGCGGCACCGGCAGTGCACCGGCGACGATCAGCAGGACCACGGCCACCAGCACGTACGGGCGGCGGGTCATGCGGGTCTCAACTCGTCCGGGGCGGCGGCTTCCCGGCGCTCGGGGTGCCCGTAGGCGCGGGGAGTCCGGCGCCGGTTCTGGGCCGGTGCCGGCGGTGCGGCGGTGCGGCGACGCTTGCGCGCGTACAGATCGGCGTCGGCGTGGGCGTACAGGGCGTCGAAGTCGCCGCCGTGGGCGCCGAGGGTGGCCGTACCGATGCTGGCGGAGGTCCGCTCGGCCAGCGCCGACCGCAGCCGGTCGGCGGTGGCCGCGGCCTCGGCCGCGTCGGCGGAGGTGAGCAGCACCACGAACTCGTCACCACCGAGGCGGCCCACCACGTCGGTGGGCGCCACGGTGGCCCGCAGCGTGCCGGCGACCCAGGTGAGCAGCGCGTCACCCGCCGCGTGCCCCTGCTGATCGTTGACGTCCTTGAACCGGTCCAGGTCCAGAATCAGCAGCGAGAGGTCGGAGCCGGCGCGGGCCAGCGCGGCGGCGAACCGCTGCTCGAATCCGTGCCGGTTGAGGATGCCGGTCAGCGCGTCCATGCGGGACAGTTCGGTCAGCCGTCGGCGCTGCCGCCCGGCCTCGGCGCCCTGGGACCCGCAGGCCATCGTCACCGCGATGGTGCCGCCGAGGTGCACCGCGACGTGCCAGGGGCTGTCCGCGCCGACGAACACCGCGACGGCCAGGTAGCAACTGGAGACGACGCCGAGCAGCGGCACCCCGATCCGGGGTGGGGTGCTCAGCGCGATCAGCGGCATCGGCGCCAGCAGACCGACCGCCAGCGTGCTGGTCGCGCCGCCGCTGAACGCGACGATGCCGGTGGAGAGCACGAACTCCACCAGGCCGAAGCCCACCATCCACCACCGCAGCGCCGTGGAGCGGCTGAGCTTCTCGGCGCCCGCGACGACCATGGCCCCAAGCAGCCAGCCGGCCGCCAGCAGGGTGCCCATGCCGAGGCGGTGCGGATGCCCCTGCGCGAACAGGACGACATAGCCCAGCCCGATGGCACAGATCGAGACCGCCAGCCAGCCGCCGTCCGCGACCGAACGCCGCCGCCGTTCCCGCCCGGAGACCGCCGGGGCCGTGCGCCGCTCGATCTGGACCCGCGCCCGCGCCGCGGACTCACCGGCTGGCGGGCCGGGCTGGCGGGCGAGCTTGTCGGCGTAGAGGCGTTCGTCGGCGAGCTGCCGCAGCGCCGCGAGGCTGTCCGCGTCCGCGGGGTACGACGCGTAACCGATACTGGCGGGCGAGACCGGGTCGAGCTCGGCACGCAGCCGTTCCACCACCGAACGGGCGTCGTCTACGTCCGCGTCGACGAGCACCGCGGCGAACTCGTCGCCGCCGATCCGGCCGACGGAGTCGTTGCCGCGGATGCCGCGCGCCAGCGTCCGGCCCGTCCAGGCCAGCAGTTGGTCACCCGCCCGGTGACCGTGCCGGTCGTTGACGTCCTTGAACCGGTCGAGGTCGGCCAGGATCAGGGTGACCGGCTCCCCGCGGCGGGCCGCGGCCGAGAAGTCGGCGTCCAGCCGCTCGTCGAAGCCGCGACGGTTGAGGCAGCCCGTCAACGCGTCGATCCGGGAGACCGCGCCCAGCCGGCGGCGCAGCGAGGCCAGCGTCGCCGTGTGCCGCATGGCGAGGTAGGCCACACCGGCGTAGGTGAAGGCGAAGACCCACGCGAAGCCCGGCGGCGCGGCGCCGCCGGCCAGCGCCACCGTCGCGTACGCCGCGACGCAGAGCAGCGCCATCGGGGCGAACATGCGGGTGGGCAGCACGACCGCGAAGAAGACCAGCGAGAACAGTTCCAGGGCTGCGAGTGGGCTGGTCACGCCACCGTCGAGCAGGGCGAGTCCGGAGGCGCCGACCAGGGTCATGACCGCAATGGCGAGCTGGATCGGCACCCGCAGCCGCGAACGCGCCACCGCGGGGGCGCCCGCCCAGGCCAGCAGGGCCATGACAGCCATACCCGCCGAGATCGCCAACATGACCCGGCGGTGCGGCCCGTCCGGCGTACCCAGGACATAGATCATCGCCGCCGCTGGCGGCAGCATGGTACGCAGGGCGCTCGCCCTGATCCTGCCCTGGCGAGCGGAGGTGGCACCCCTCCACACCGAGGGCAACATGTGCGCTGACCTTCTTCCAGTCGAGGTGCCCCAAACATCGGCCGCGCGGGGACGGATCTGAGCTAAGGCCTGCCTGGCCCGGCGGGCCGGTCGTCCGCCGGACCGCCACCGGTCGGTGCCGGTGACGGCTCCCGCCGTGGTGACCGGGCCGGTCGGCAAGTGTTGATCCACATCTCGACCTCCACGGCGAGCCACACGTTCCCCATCGCCAGCTTGACCGCCGGGGCGGGGAAGTCTTTCCGGCTCGTGAGCTGGTAGGCCCGCTGCCGGCTGACCCCCAACCGGACGCGGATCTCGTGTGCACCCATGAGGTGCGGTCCCAGGTCAACCATGCGCACGACTATAGCGTGAGACTAGGTAGGTATGAAGGGTGAATGTCTCAGCGCAGGACGCCCGGGGCCGATGAGAGATGGTTGGGGGTGGGCCGGTGAACGACGTCGGAATGAGCGCCGAGGAACTGTCGGCTGCCCTGCTCGCGCTCGAGGTGGACCGGACCGGGGACCCCGAGGCCGCGCACGCCGCAGCGGTCGGGTACGAAAAGCGGGCCCTGGCCCTGGGGGACGAGCATCTGCTCATGCGCGCCCGCCTCTGGCAGGTCGCGATGCGGGTGCGGACCGGCGACGTCGCGGGGGTGGACGGGCAGCTCGGCGAGATCATGGACTCGGCCACCCGCTGCGGCGACCGCCTGCTGCAGGCCCGCACGCACATCCTCTTCGCGACCATCCGCTGGATCTCCGGTGATGCCGCCAAGTTCCTGGAGCACTCCCTGAGCGGGGTGGAACTGCTGGACGACACCGCCCCGGCGGTCCTGCGCATCAGCCACCGCGTCACGTTGGCCGACGCGCTGGCCTTCACCGGCGACATGGACTCGGCCCGGCTGCGCTACCGGCAGGCGGAGAGCCTCGCCCGCGAGGCCAACGAATGGAACCGCCTGGTGCTCCTGCTGAACAACTGGTCCTACGCGGAGTACAAGATCGGGGATTTCGTACGAGCGGGACAGGTCGCGCACCGGATGGTGGACCTCGCCGCAACGCACGACATCGAGCTCGTTCCCGGACTGCTGCACACGATCGGCGACATCCAGGCCGCCAACGGCGAATACGCGGAGGCCGAGCGAACCTTGCAGACCTGCCTCGCCCGCCACGAGGCCGGGGAGGTCGATGAGATCAACGACCTCCCCTACTACCTGCTCAGCCTGGCGCAGGTCCAGCGCGCTCTCGGCGCCACCGACCGGGCCCAGGACAGCCTGGACGCCTGCCGGGTGCTGTGTACCCAGAGCGACCAGCAGGGTCTCTTGCTGCGGGTGCACGAGGAGCAGGCGGAACTGCATGCCGCGCGCGGTGACTTCGCCGCGGCGTACGCGGCGCAGAAGACGTTCCGGACCGCCAGCGAGGGCCTGCGCTCCCCGTCGCGGGAGGCTCAGGTGCTGGCGCGGCATGTCGAATTCGAGACCGCCGAGGCCCGCACGGCGGCCGAGCGGTTCCGCGAGGAGGCCCGCCGCGATCCCCTCACCGGCCTGCACAACCGCCGCTATGTCGACGAGGTGCTGCCCGCGCTGATCGCCGCCGACCCCGGACTGACCGTGGCGATCACCGACATCGACCACTTCAAGAAGATCAACGACGAGCTGTCCCACGACACCGGCGACCAGGTGCTCGTACAGGTGGCGAAGCTACTGGAGAACGGCCTGGCCGTGGCCGCCCCGGACGGGTTCGTCGCCCGCCTCGGCGGGGAGGAGTTCCTGCTCGTGCTGCCCGCCACCCCGGTCGCCGAAGCGGCCGCGCGGGTCGACGGGATCCGGCAGGCCATCAGCGAGCACGACTGGCAGGGCAGCACCCGCGGCCGGAGCGTCACCGTCAGCATGGGCGTCGCCGGAGCGGGGGAGACCTCGCCGCCCAGCCCGGCGGGCGCCATGTCCACCGCCGACCGCAACCTCTACGTCGCGAAACGGCAGGGCCGCAACCGGGTCGTCGCGGGACTGCCACCGGAACCCCGGCCCCGCGCCTGCGACGTCGACTGACGTAATTGACGGAGATGCCGATGGGTACGGACGCCAACATGGTTGAACCACCAGCTCACCGCGGGTGTGAGTCAGGTGCGCGGGGCGTACATGATGACGGTGACGCCGGCCAGGCAGAGTAGAGCGCCGGCGATGTCGTAGCGGTCGGGGCGGAACTTGTCGACGACGACGGCCCAGCCCAGCGAGCCGGCGACGAATACGCCGCCGTATGCGGCCAGGACCCGGCCGAAGTGCGGGTCGGGTTGGAACGCGGCGACGAACCCGTAGGCGCCGAGGGCGATGACCCCGGCGGCGGCGAACCAGGCCGAGCGGTGTTCGCGCACGGTCTGCCAGATCAGCCAGGCCCCGCCGATTTCGGCGAGGGCGGCGATGCTGAACAGCAGCAGCGAGCGGATGATCGTCACAGTGGTATCGCAGCAGACTCGTCCCGGCCGGGGCGCTCGGGGCTTGCTCCCAAGTCGCCTCCCGCCGCAAGGTCAGCAGCCGCAGGTGCCGCCCGCGCAGCCACCCGCACCGGCCGCCGTCTTGCGGGCGGTACGGCGCCGGTGCAGCCACCACATCCCGGAGGCCGCGGCCACCAGCACCCCGGAGGTGGCGAGCAGGAGGTTCTCGGCCAGGGCGGCGCCGGCACCGGTGAGGACCCCGGCGGCGATGAGCAGCGGCAGCGCGCAACAGGCGGCGCACGCGAGGGCGGCGAGCCCGGTGGTGACCTTCTGGACGGTCATCGCGGGTCTCCCTCGGCGAGTTCGGCGAACGGCAGGGGGCAGTCGTGGCAGGTGCAGTGGGTCAGGCTGTCGCAGCCGGCCGCGACCACCTTCCTGAGCGCGTCCCGGATGGTGGTCAGGTCGGCGATCTTCCGGTCGACCTCGGTGATCTTCTCCGTGGCGCGGGCTTTCAGGTCCCGGGTGGGGTGTCCGCGCCGGCCGGTGTCGAGCAGCTCGGCCACCTCGTTGAGGGTGAAGCCGAGGCGTTGGGCGGCCTTGATGACCCCGAGCAGGGTGACCGTGTCGGCCGGGTAGGTGCGGTGCCCGCCGGGGCTGCGCTGCGGTTCGGCGATCAGCCCCCGTCGTTCGTAATAGCGCAGGGTCTGGATGTTCACTCCCGCGCGTGCGGCGACCTCGCCGGTACGCAGGCGCCGGTTCTCGATGTCGTGCATCAGGCAGCCGCCTTCCCGCGCGTACCCAAGGGCAGCCCGGCCTCGGCCCGGCCGCCGAACAAGGCGGTCACCACATCCTGCGCGTCGGGCGGGGCGGTCACCGTGAACCGCACCCCGTCCGGGCCCACGATCAGGGTGAAGGTGAAGAACGAGCAGCAGGCGTACTCGGCGGCGGCCAGCCGGGCCAGCTCGACAGTCACCGCCGGGTCGTGGCTGAAGCTCAGGACCACTCCACCGTCGGCGGGCTCGCGCCCGGTCGCCCGGCCCAGGACGGCCTGCCACTCGGTGATCCTGGCCCGCATCGCGTCGATCCCGCCCTCGATCGTGCACACCAGGTCCGGACCGTTCAGCTCGCTGCCGGACAGGGCGGCGCGGCTCGCGGGGATCCGTGGACTCGATACTGCCGATGCGGCGGTCACGCACGGGCAGTCCGCGTCGCACGCCCCACTGCCGGTGGGCTGCGCCAACCGATGCGCGGCGCCCTGCAGCCGCGCCACCAGCGCGGTCAGCTCGGTCACCGCACCCGGCAACCCCGCATCCGCCGGACCCGATCCAGGACCGAGCCCGCCCGCCCCGGCCTGAACGCGGGCGGCCTGCTCGATCTGCTCCACCACCCGCAGCTCGGCGGCGGCCAGCCTCGCCTGCACCAGTTGCGCCATGTGCCGCCGCACCGCCGCGCAGTCCCCACGATGGAACAGCGTCACCAGGGCGGCGAGGTCGTCGCCGGCAATGCCGAGCTGCTCGGCCCCCGCGACGAACCGGATCCGCGTCGTGGAGCCGTCCTCGTCGGCGCCGGCCCCGCTCGCTGCACCAGTTGATCTATCGGCGGGACCGCAGCACCCGCACCCACCGCTCTGCCTCAGCTCGATTAGCGCCATGCAACGACGGTAAGCCTGTACCTAGGTACCGAATTCAAGTCCCCACTTCCGAGTAGCCCGGGTTGGGGGGATCGGCATCGCCATTCTCGTTTGCGGGGCCGCCCCGCACGAGAGGCAACATGGCACGTATGTCCCTGCCTACGCCCACGCTCCAGACCGCGCGCCTGCGACTGCGCCCCTTCAACGACGCGGACGCGGACGCCCTCTTCGCGCTGCACAGCAGTGCGTACGTGCTGCGCTACTGGGACGCGCCGCCCTGGACCGAACGTGCCCGGGCCGAGCGGTTCATCACGGCGTGCCGGCAGATGGCGGAGGAAAGCACCGGGGCGCGGCTAGCTGTCGACCGTGCCTCCGACGGGGCGTTCATCGGCTGGTGCAGCCTGAACCGGTGGAACCCGGACTACCGCAGCGCGGCGATGGGCTATTGCTTCGACGATGCGGCATGGGGCCACGGCTACGCGACGGAGGCCGCGCGCGCCGTGCTGCACTGGGCATTCGACACGCTGAACCTGAATCGGGTCCAGGCCGAGACCGACACGCGCAACGCGGCATCGGCCCGGGTCCTGGAGAAGCTCGGCTTCGTACGTGAAGGCACGCTGCGGGAAGACTGCGTCGTGAACGGCGACGTCTCGGACTCCTGGGTGTACGGGCTACTCCGGCGGGAGTGGCGGTCGGGAAGCGAGGGCCCTCTGAAATGAGAGTCGCGCAGGCTCTGCGACACCGCATGTGGATGTCACCCGGCTCGGGGACCCGCACGGGTTCCCCGCCCGGGCCGCCCACGTCCTGGCTAGGTTCACGGCGATGCACCTGCCCCGCTGCGCCAGCCACCCGCCGAGAGGGCGTTCACCTTGTCGTTCCCGGTCACGATCGTCACCCCCGCGGAAGGCCCCGCCGGGGCGCAACGGCCACTGGAACTTCTCGAGGCAGCGCTGATCCGGGCTGGTCTGGAGATCGCGCGGTTCGGCTACGAAGGGCGGGGCACCGAGCGGCTGGCGACGCTGGCACACGTAGCCCGGTCGAGCTCGGCTGTTCTCTACACGCTGCAGCTCACCGTCGGCCGGTCTCACGACGGGCCCGAGGAACCCTCCGACGTGGCCGCCGTCCGCGCGGCAGCCGAGTTCGTGCAGGCCGTCCGCGTACACAATGACCGTGTTCCGCTCCTGCTGTTCGGCGAGCAGGTGACGGCACGACGAATTCCGCAGACGGTGCTCTCCCGCATCGACGGCGTCGTCAACGCCTACGAGGACACTCCCGACTTCGTGGCCCGCAAGATCCTGCGGGAGGTCAGCCACTATCTCGGTCAGTTGGCACCGCCGTTCTTCGCGGCGCTGATGCGCTACGCCAACGACGGCGCCTACTCCTGGCACTGCCCCGGCCACTCCGGCGGCACCGCGTTCCTGAAAAGCCCCATCGGCACCCTCT
The DNA here is from genome assembly GCF_004217545.1 of Krasilnikovia cinnamomea. NCBI lineage: Bacteria > Bacillati > Actinomycetota > Actinomycetes > Micromonosporales > Micromonosporaceae > Krasilnikovia > Krasilnikovia cinnamomea. The sequence continues at coordinate 1,247,854 of NZ_SHKY01000001.1, read as the reverse complement.
TCCACGAGTTCTTCGGCGAGAACCTGCTGCGTGCCGACGTGTGCAACGCCGTCGAGGAACTGGGGCAGTTGCTCGATCACACCGGCCCCATCGCGGACAGCGAACGCCTCGCCGCCCGGACGTTCCGCGCCGACCACCTCTACTTCGTCACCAACGGCACCTCCACCTCGAACAAGATCGTGTGGAACTCGCTGGTCGGGCCGGGCGACGTCGTGGCGGTGGACCGCAACTGCCACAAGTCGGTCCTGCACGCCATCGTGCTCACCGGAGCCGTACCGATCTACCTGATGCCGACCCGCAACAAGGCCGGCACCATCGGACCCATCCCACGCAGCGAGTTCACCGCCGCCGCACTCCAGGCCAAGATCGACGCCAGCCCTCTGGTCGCCGACAAGAGCAAGCGGGTCCGCCTGCTGGCCCTGACCCAATCCACCTACGACGGCATCATCTACCGCGCCGACGAACTGAGGAAAAGCCTGGACGGCATCGTCGACGCCCTCCACTTCGACGAGGCCTGGCTGCCGCACGCCGCCTTCCACGAGATGTACGAAGGCATGCACGGTGTCGCCAACAACCGCGACCGCACCGACCGGACCGTGGTCTACTCCACCCAGTCCACCCACAAACTCCTCGCCGGGCTCTCCCAGGCGTCCCAGATCCTCGTCCAGGACACCACCGGCGGCCACTTCGACAGCCGGGTTCTGGCCCAGGCGTACCGCATGCACACCTCGACCAGCCCGCAGTACGCCATCATCGCCAGTTGCGACGTGTCCGCGGAGATGATGGCCGGCAAACGTGGCCCCGCCCTGGTCGAGGAAAGCATCATGGAGGCGATGGAGTTCCGCCGCACCATCATCCGCGTCGGCGAGGAACGCGACGACTGGTGGTTCGGCGTCTGGGGACCGGACACCCCGCCCCGGACGGGACTGCCCGAACGCTCCGAGTGGGAGCTGACCACTGACGCGCCCTGGCACGGCTTCGACCAGGTCGACGACCGTTTCACCATGCTCGACCCGATCAAGGTCACGCTGACGACGCCGGGCCTGACCGTGCGCGGCGAGTTCAGCGAACCCGGCTCACCGAGCATCCCGGGCGTGGTGCTGGCGCGCTATCTCGCCGAACACGGTGTGGTGGTGGAGAAGACCGGCCTGTACTCGCTGCTCGTGCTCTTCACCATCGGTATCACCAAGGGCCGCTGGAACTCCCTCGTCGCCGAACTGCACCGCTTCAAGAGCGCCTACGACGGCAACGCCGCGATCGAACGGCTCATGCCGGCGTTCGCCGCCGCGTATCCCGGTTACGCGGGGCTCGGACTACGGGACCTCTGCGCTGCCCTGCACACCACCTACCGCGACGCCGACCTCGCCGAGCTGACCACGACGATCTACACCGAGCCCGTGGAGCAGGTGACGCTCCCGGCCGACGCGTGGACCGCCATGGCCGCCGGGCACGTCGAACACGTGCCGTTGGACAAGCTGGCGGGCCGGACGACCGCGGTGCTTCTCACCCCGTACCCGCCGGGAATTCCGCTGCTGGTTCCCGGCGAGCGGATCGGCGCGACGATCGTGCGCTTCCTCCGGCACGAACAGGTCCTGGCCCAGCGCTGGCCCGGCTTCACCGGCATCACCCACGGCGTCGATGACGAGGGCACCGGCGATCGTACGGTCGCTTGCCTGCTTGACTCGTAGACCAGCCCGGCAGCACGACAAGTGACGTCAGGGTGCTCGCCTGCCGAAAGGGGATTCGCAGGCTGAATCCGGGCCTGTCGCAGCACTGCTCGCCGATGAGTCAGGAGCGGGGGTGCTGGCGCCGCTCGAAGCCCGGCATGTCGATGTGCGGATCGAGGCCGTCGCCGGAGGACACCTGGGCGGCCAGGCGCTGGGTGAGGCGGCGGGCCCCGGGCCGGCGGCGGCCGTTGGCGTCCGGGACCTCGGGCTGGCTGAGCAGCTCGGCCATATCGCCCATTGAGCGGGCAATCTCCTCGAACGGGATGTACAGGGCGCGGTTCGCGGGCGAGCCGAGGTACTCGAACGGCGTGGAGCCGGCCATCGGGATGAACCGGACGCCCAGCATGTCCAGGTTGCGGAAGGCGGCCGAGTCGAGCATGCAGACGACGTGCCGGACGTCCCAGCGGTGGCCGGCATTGATGAACGAACGGTAGAGCATGCTGCTGACCGTCAGGCCGTTGCGATCGGCGCGGTAGCGGGGGAGTACCGCGAGCGTGGCGTAGTCCCAGATCTTGCCGCCGTCGTGCATGCCGTGCGTCTCGACGATCTCGGACAACGACACACCGATCAGGTCGGGCGCGTCGTCCAGGGTCTTGCCGCCACCCTCGATCGCCCGTGCGGCGCCCGCCGGCATCCCGGTCTCCCGGTCCAGGACCAGGAAGAAGTAGCTCTGCTCCTCGTACGGGGTGTACTCGGCGATCATCGCGGCCTCGTCCAGCCCGAACGACTCCTCGAACACGATCCGCTCGACGGTCCGCGCGATGTCGGCCAGCGGGTCGTGCGTGGCGAGGGCCAGGGCGACGAAACGGTTCTCCGACGCGTGTTCGCTCAGCGCCACGGCGCAGAGCTCACGGAGGGTGTCGTCGTCGAGGGCATAGGACATCTGGGGGCTCCTTGACGGTGCCAGCGGGGGATGCTGGGTGCACCGGGCATGACAGGGGGGGAATGAGCCCATGCAGCATTAAGGATAAATAGTGCTATGTCAAGAAATTGGGTATCACCCCGCCTGCTCCCGCACGGAGGGTGCCCCAATGGATCTGTCTGGTTCAGGTGGGGACGTGCGGCGTCGACGACCGCGGACATCAGCGTGTATAGCTCTCGGACCGACGTGCCGACGCGAGCGGCTCGCTGGTGGGCGCCGGCGGGACGTAGGCCGGCCGGAACCTCTGGCGGCCGAGACGCGTCACATGGTCGTGATGCGTCTCGTGGGTGTGGTCCTTCTGCTGGTGGTCGCCGGCTGTGCCGCCCCGCCGTCGGCCGGGCCGGTGTCGCCTTCTGCGGCGACCCCGTCCTTGTCGCCAGCCTTGTCTCCGGAGCCGGCCGTGTCCGACTGCGGCAGCTTCACTCTCCGCCAGGGCGAGGAGATGCCGGAGCCGCCGGTGACGTGCTTCCTCGACGCGCATCGAGCGAAGCGGGCGGCCAGGCTCGAGCGGACTGCGCCTTCAACCGAGGGCAATCCGGTGCGTGAGGAGTACGTCACGGACGATTCGGGCCTGATCGCCGTCACCATCGACATGAGCCAGGACCCCTACGGCGGCTTCCGGATCGACCGCAAGGTCTGCACCGAGGTCGCGGCCACCGCAACTCGTTCTCTCGCCTTCGAAGGCTGCAAGCTCAGGTAGGCCTTGTCGCGAGCCGGCTGGTAGCGGTGCACCGTCGTCCAGACACATGCAGACCATCTCCGACGAAGGCCGACACCGTGACGCTCGGTGAGATCCTGCTGCAGGCAAACTGTCGGCAATTGCACGGTGAACCCGGGCGCATCCGGACATTCGAGTACGCGAGTGGTTCACGACGGCGTCAGCGCCCCCATGATCGTCCGGCGGGTGTTGTACCGTCCGTGTGCGCGGCCGTGGCGGCTTGCGTGCCACGGGGAGGCGGCGGGGTCATGGGTTATCCGACCGGACAGGTCGATCCGGCGGCGCTGGAGAGAGTCGGCGCCGCGGTGCAACAGTCGTCGGCGAAGTTCTCGAAGGCGTTCGGCGCTCATGCCGGGCAGGTGGGTGCCGTCGGTGCTCTGCGGGGTTGGGGGACCGGTGACGCGTTGGCCGAGGCCGAACACGCGTGGTCGACGTTCGTGGGCAATCTCGCCGCCCAGGTCGATGCCCACGGGGCGTCCTTGAGTCAGTCCGCCAGGGAGTACACGAGTACCGACCGTGCTGCCGCCGGTCGAGTCACCGCTGCTGGGCACCTTCACCCCGGCGTTCGGTAGGCGGCGCAGATGGCATTCACCATGCAAACCCTGCTCGATGCCGACCCGGGCCGCATCCACATCGCGGCTGAGGCGTGGCTGGCGATGGCCGGTGACCTCGACGACGCATGCGAGGAACTGATCCGAGGCAGCCGGGACCTGCCCGACGCGTGGCAGCTCGGCCCCGCCGCGGAGGCCGCACAGGCGGCGAACCGGGATCTGCTGGCCGAGGCCAGTAACACCGAGCCGCCGGCACGGCGCATCGGTCAGGCGTTGCGTACGCACGCGGACACGGTGCGTGGCCTGCAGGAGATGGCCCGGCAAATCGCCGCCGAAGCGACCGGCCGGGGTTTCGTCGTCGACCTGGCCGCCGGCACGGTCGCGGCGGGTACGGCGCTGGCGTCGGACTCCAGCGGCGGGCAGCAGATCGGGCAGACGATCTCGTCGTACGTGCAGCAGTTGCAGTCAATCATCGAGCGGGCCGTGGACCTCGACGAGTCGACGATGAACGCGATCCGGGTGAACCTGCCGAACGCGCGCACCGGTTTCGGCACCGGGCGCCTGCAGAACGTTTCCCGGACCGATCTCGAGGCGCAGGCCAAGCGTTCGCCGGCCGAGGTCAAGGGCTGGTGGGACTCGCTCACTCCGCTGCAGCAGGAGCAGGCGATTTTGGAGTTCCCGTACCTTGTCGGGTCGATGAACGGCGTCCCGGTCACCGACCGCGACACCGCTAACCGGTCCGTGCTGCAGCGCGAGATCGATCTGTCGAAGCAACAACTCTCCCCGATCGACGCCCGCCTGCAGTACCTGCAGAGCATGTTCGACCAGGGTCGGATCCATGAGGTGTACCCGGACACGTCCGACCCGCGAACCTCGATGGACGTCGAGATGCTGAAGCTGGGAGTTCAGCGGTCGGAGATCGCGGACAAGCTCCATGGAATGGAGGCGATCAGTTCCCGCCTCGATGACCCCGACAAGCCGGGTGCGTACCTGATGGGCTTGTCCGCCGCCGGTGACGGCAGGGCGATCGTCGCCGTCGGAAACCCGGACACCGCCGACAACGTCGTCACCTTCACCCCTGGTACCACCTCGGACGTGGCCGGGATCGCCACTGACCTGGAGCGCACCGACCGGATGGCGGTCGACGCCAACCAGATGGACCCCGGGCGGAAGACCTCGGCGGTCTACTGGCTGGACTATGACGCTCCGGACGCCGTGACCAACGCCGGGTCGTCGGACTATGCGGACTCGGGCGCACCCGCCCTGCGGGAATTCCAGGCCGGTCTGCGTGCCACCCACGACGGCCCGCCGTCGCACAACACGGTCCTCGGGCACAGTTACGGCAGTACCGTCGTCGGGTACGCCGCCCGTGAGGGTCTGGCCGCCAACGACATCGTCTTTCTGGGTAGCCCCGGGGTGGGCTGGGTGGAAGGCGCCGACGGGTTCAAGGTGGAGAACCAGGTAACGGAGCCCGGCGGTCAGGTGTCGTGGCAGAAGGCGGGGAAGGAACACGTGTACGCCAGTACCTCACCCCTCGACGCCATCGACGTCACCGGCATTGGCGATCTCAAGCGTTTCGGTGTCGACCCGACCAACTCTGCCTTCGGCGCCACTACGTTCACCACGGACAACAAGTCGTGGTGGAACCCGGTCGAGAATCACTCCAACTCGTACTGGGAGCAGGGCAACCCGAGTCGTGCGAACATTGCCAAGATCGTCATCGGGAAGGGTGGGCAGGTGTCATGACCCGCATCCGCCGAAGGGCAGCCGTCATCGTCACCGCGCTCACCGCAGCGCTTCTCACGACTGGATGTGACATGGAACCGACCGTGACCAAGCAGCAAGCGATCGAGCGGGTCGCTCAGCGCGCGCAGGAGAGTTTCGCGCAGCTTCCGCCGGGGGCCACCCTGGTCAAGGAATTCGCGCAGGACGGCTTGCCGTGTGACGACGGGAACGTGATGGTCGAGACGGACTACAACATCGCGTTCTCGTCGGGCTGGCCGGTGGACCAGACCATCGCGACCCTCGCCAAGTACTGGGAGAGTGCCGGCTACAAGGTTGCCCGTGACGATCGCTCGAGCCCGGACGTGCCGGAGCTCGTGGTCGAACATCCTGACGACGGATTCCAGCTGGGTATCCTCGTCGCTCGCGGCAGCGATGGCACCATCAAAGCCACACTGCGCAGCAGTTCCAGCTGCGTCAAGCCGTAACGCCGGTCTTGCCGGAACCGCAGCTGGCCTCGGTGCTGACGGACTGTGCGCAGCAGGACGTGCAGGCGGAACGGCATACCGGGTCGGCCCCCTGGGGCCACCGCCGTTAGGTGGGATGTCCGTCAAGGGGCCGCGCCTGCCGATCAGCGCCAACCAAGACTTCCTGGCCGGAGCTGTTGGGTGCGTACGGCTAAGCGGGCAACGAAATTGACTGGTGGCCTGCGACAATAGTGTGTGGCGATGTTGCTGACGAACTTGACCGCCCTGGCGGATCCGCCGGACGAGGCGATCGACGTTCCGCTTCCCGAGGACTTCACCGTTTGTGAGTCGCAGAGGCCCGCGCGAACGGCCGCTAGCGGATTCCGGTCGGTCACCTCCCCGGACGCCCGGCATGGGTCTCCTGGGTGCGGGGTTCAGTCGCCGTACACGCTTATCGACCAGAGCGAATAGCCGTACCTCGCGTCGAGCCGCTCCCAGGCGTAGATCTTCACGTACCTCGCGGGGGTTGAGTCGTCGATGATGATGTCGCGCAGTGTCGGCGAGGTGCTGGTGTCGGTCAGCGTGGCTACCGTCCGCCAAGTGCTGCCGTCGGCGGAGAGCTGGACCTGGTACTTCTTGGCGCGTGCCGTCTCCCAATCCAAGCGGACGCGGCGGACCACCGCGGCCTCCGCCAGCTCGACGTAGATCCACTGATCGTCCAAGTAGGTGCTGCCCCAGCGGGTGCGGCTGTCGCCGTCCGTGGCCCAACGCGCCCCCATCCAGGAATTCTCGCTGGTCTTGGCATAAGCCGGCCGATTCCTCGCAAGATCGGCGCCGGGCTCGGCTGGCGTGGCACGGCGCAGGTCTGCCTGGTCGAGCACTGCCTTGGCGGCGTAGGTCGCGCGCAGCCGAGCCGGCGGGTTCTCGGCGTCGTATTCCGGCCACTGCATGAACCACGACCAACGAGGCTGGCGGGTCAGCAAGGCCTCGGTCGGCACCTTCTTCGTCTCGCCGAGGGCGACCGGGCGACCCGCCGCGAGGCGGACGAGCATGTCGTATTCGGTGGTGGTGGGCTCATCACCGTCCCACTCTTGGCAGTTGTCGACCGTCCCGACGATGCAGCTGTGCCAAAGGTCGAGCGACAGCACGTCGACGTAGGGCGCGGACGGCAGATAACTGGCCCACGCGTCCGTTTCCTTGTCAACGACGTTCCAGACCCAGACGAGATTGGTCAGGCCCAAGCTGTCGTAGTAGTGGTGCATCATCTGGTAAAGCCGCCGGCTGCGCTCGCCGTGCCCTGCCCACCAGATCCAGTCGTCGTTCATCTCGTGATAAGGCCGCCACAGCACGCCGACGCCCGCATCGCGTAGCTGGAGCAGGTAGCCGGCCACCTCGTCGAGGTCCCGCCGCCACGCCCGGTTGAGCGTCGAGCCGTCGGTCAACAGTTCCGTCCACTCGGCATCAGTCAACGTCTCGCCGGGTGTACCCGTCCGGGGGTCCTTGGTGCAGATGCCCGGAGAAACCTTAGGCCGGCACTGGTGCCACATGAGGGTCACCAAAGAGCCGGCCTGCCATTGCTTCTTCGCCTCGGCGACCAGTTGGTCCTGATGGCCGTCGTACCACAGGAAGTCCGCTCCCCAGAGACCTGGTCGATGCCCGGTAACCGTAGTCACGGCATCGGAGGAGAAAGTCACCCAGTCAGCCGGATTCTCCACGCTGTGCACCTCCGGCTTGTGGTGCTGGCCGCCTATGGTGCGGCCGTTCGCGTAGCCGTACAGGTAGTTGAGTACCGTCTCGTGCGGAGTCGGCGGAACAGGCGCCTCGGCGGCCTCTGCCGGCAAGGCCACAGCGACCGTGACACCGGCCAGCACCACGCCCAGCATGGCGGAGACATACTTCGACACGTGCGCACCTTACCGGTGCCACGAGGCCGCGCGGTCAGTGTCATCGACCACTCTGCTGGCCGCGACCGTCTACGCGAGGCAGAGAACTTCCAAACCACGTCCTCGGCCACCATTGATCCCGCGACGCGCTGAGATCGACAGAGCTGACTACGTGTGTTGGTATTGCCGAGCCGAGGCCGGCGGCGGGGACCGCGATGAAGGCGCGCCCTTGTGCCGGTTGCGCCCGTGAAGAGCGACGACGCAACCGGCGTCTCGTGCGCCGCTGCCAGCGTAAAGCCGAACACTTCCAGGCCTTCGCTGACCTGGGCTGTCTCCTCCTGACCTACCGCCGCCTGGCCAAACACAACCATCTGGGATGAGCCCTTAACCGTTACAGCGCGTCAACGAGCCGTGGCGCCGAACCCGCGCATGCGGTAGGCGTGCTGATACGGCGGACGCCGGATCGGGGGCGGATGAATTTTTCGACCTTGACGGCATTCGGCTCGGGCAGGTCAGTAGCGACGCCGTTTCTGCAGTCGGCTGAACAACCCGCGCAGTCGACGTTGATTCTCCGGCTTGGCCAACTGTTGACGCCCCTGATCGACCAGCCGCTGACCCTGCGGGCTCTGGAAAAATGCGCGGACGCGTTGGGCGAGAGTCGCCATCGTGGTGCCTCCTCGAATCGAGAACTCGATACTTACCCGCCCACCGAGCGCTGCAACCCCGGCGAAGTACTTCGGCCCAGGACGCGAGCCGCCACGGCAAAGGCGTAGCCGTTGGGCAGCAGATTCGGCGTGGCACCGGCACGGGTCACGAACGGCCCAGCTGCCCGACGACCGGGGCGGTCTGGTGGCTGGACTTGAGAGCGCAGTCTGTCAAGCCCAGGTGAAATCGGCTCGGCTGAGTCGCTTATGTCGTGCCCTTAAGACCCGCACCGCGGCATGTGAGTAAACCGGCTCATTCTGGTTGACAGCCAACGAGCCACCGACGAATCGGTGAGAAATCTGTATCGGTAAGGCCGGCGGTCGGGTCGACGCGATGCACCAAAGCCCTCCCTGGATGGTTATCCATCACCCGCCGCTGGTCAGCGTCGGTGGTCTCGTCGTCGATCCAGACGAATGGGCTCCCGGCTGCCCACCGGGTAAGGAACATCGTCTTCCAATGCAGCCCACGCTCCAGCTGATCCTCGGCATCGGGGAAGTCAACGACGGGCAACTCTGGGAGCCCGAGCCTGGGCGAGATGACTTCGTTCGCCTCTCCCATCCACGTCGTCGCCCAAACGAGTTGGCAACCCAGCTCCAACAGCCTGGGTCCATCCGCTGGGTGGAGCCGGTCTATCAGGGGATTGCCCGACGCATCACTCGACGTGCCGGCGCCGTCGCGTGAGGGAGATCTGCGCGGGACCGGTCGGAAGTGGAAGGGATCAGCGGCCCATCCACGTCGAGGAAGAGCAGCGGGCGGTCAGCAGAGCCAGCCATCATCGCTGCGAACCTACCCGAGTAACCCGCTTCAAGGACGTCCTGCGCGATGTACCGAGACAGAGAGCGTCTGGCTGGCTTACGGCGCGTCCTACTCCTCGCCCCCGAGGGCCACGTGCTGGCCGGCCGGACCCTCACCAGCGCTCAAACCAAGTCGGTCTGCGCCGGAGGGTGCCAATCGGCGTAGCGGGCCATGGAGCGCAGCGCCATCCGCGGCGGCGTCAGGCGCATCACCGTGTTGCGGGCGGCCACCGCGATCGGGTTCTGGAGTTGCTGGCCGAAGCGGCCCATCATCCGCGACGCCTTCGCCACCTGCTGACTACGGGGGCGGCGCTGGGCATCGTAGGCGGCGAGCCCGTCCGGCCGGCCGGCGACGCCGGCCAGTACGACGGCGTCCTCCAGGGCCTGGTTGGCGCCCTGGCCAAGGTTCGGCGTCATCGCGTGCGCGGCGTCGCCCAGGAGCGCGACGCGGCCGCGGACGTACGTCGGCAGCGGCTCGTCGAGGCAGGCCAGGTCGTCGCGCAGCACGGTGCCGGTGGCCGCGATGAGGGCGGGTATCGGCTCGTGCCAGCCGCCGAACCTGTGCAGCACCAGGGCCTTGTCGTCGCCGGCCGGCCCGCCGGGCACGGCGTTCACGGCGGCGAACCAGTAGACGCGGCCGTCCACCAGCGGCACGATGCCGAACTCGGCGCCCCGGTCCCAGGTGAACGCAACGGCGAGGTCCCCGTCCCAGGGCGGCGTCACCCCGCGCCAGACCCGCACGCCGACGTGCACAGGGGCGGCGGCCGGCCACATCAGCCGGCGCACCGTGCTGTGTATGCCGTCCGCGCCGACCACGAGGTCGGCCGCGATCCGGACCGGTCCGGACGGGCCGTCGTAGTCGACCAGGCCGTCCGCGGTGACGGCGGTGACCTGCGCGCCGGTCAGCACGGTGCCTGCCGGCAGCGCGCCGAGCAGGATCTCGTGCAGGGCGGCGCGGTGGATGCCGACCGCGGATGTCTTGAGCAACCGTTCCAGGTCGCCCGCCGGAATGCGGGCCAGCCACCGGCCGTCCGGCCGGCGGGTGCCGGCGGACGCGTCGGCGAGGCCCCGCATCCGCACGGCCTCGCCGAGGCCGAGGGCGTCGAGGCAGCGCAAGCCGTTCGCCTGCAGCACCAGGCCCGCTCCGACCGGCCGAAAGGCCGCGACCCGCTCGAGCACCGTCACGTCCCAGCCCCCGCGGCGCAGGCCGATCGCGGCGCTCAGTCCGCCGATGCCGGCCCCGACCACGACTGCCGTCCGCGTCATTCCCCGCTCCTCCTAAAAAGTAGAAGCGCCACACTACAGCCGGCACCAACGCTGACGACAACTCACCAAGATCCAACTCGCTCACCGCCCCACCGCGCACCATTACCACCGTAGGTATGGCAACAACCAGTAACCGGTACCATCAAATAGAAGGTCACCAACCCGAAGATCAGACGCACTACTCTCGGCAGAGTCGCTCGATCTGGTCCGTCGCTCGCTGTTATGTACCGGACGCCGTGTAGGCGGCGAGGATGTAGTTGGGGTGCCGGTCAAGGTTCTTGCGAGCACGGTCGTAGCGCATGGTGGTCTTGGGATCGGCATGGCGGGCGGCAATCTGCACGTCTCGGAGGCTGACGCCAGCGTCGAGCATGGTGGTCACGAACGTATGGCGCAGCATATGCGGGTGCATTCTCGGCATCCGGATGTCAGCGGTGGCGGCGAGATGCTTGAGCCGGCGGGTCGCGGCGTGCCGGTCCATCCGGGCGCCGATTGTGCTGCGCAGGATCGGCCCGCCGAGGCGTTCCTCAACGGCCCGGTCGATGGCTCGGGCTACAGCGGGTGGCCGGGGGGCGAGTACAACCTTGCCACCCTTGCCGTGGACGCGCAGCACACGGTGGCCTTGTTCCTCGCTCAGGTCGGTGATGCTGGCGCCACAGGCTTCGAAGATCCGCAGTCCGAGTAGGCCCAGCAGCGCGATCAAGGCGAAGTCGTTCGGGTTGGTGGACTGCCGGGCGGTGGTGATCAGTGCCTCGAATTTGCAGGTGTCCGAGGCCAAGGGTCGGTGATTTGGCCGGCACGGTGGGGCGGCGGACGTAGTCGGCTGGGAGTGTTCGAGGATGGCGTCGATGACGCAGACGCGGTAGAAGCCGACCACGACCGACAGTCGCCGGGAGACCGTCGAGGGCTGGTATCGACGTACTTCCCGCAGCCAGCGCCCATACCGCTCGACGTCGGCCCGGCGTGCGGTCAGCGGGTTGAGGTCCTGGTCGGTGCACCAGCGCAGGAAGACGCGCAGGTCGGAGTCGGTGTGCACGCGGGTCTGGCCGCGGTAGCGGCCCAGGAAGGAGGACGCTGCGGCCCGCACGACGAGTTGATCGGAAGAGACGACATCGGACTCGGAGATGGGAAAGGCAGCCATGCACTACCGTGCGTCACCAACGTCGGTGAACGTCAGCACGCTCGGAGCGGCATGTGCGCGCATTATCCAAGGACAGTCGTTGGGGTCGCGGTCAATGCATGCGCAAGTCGTTAGGGGTGTTCCAAAGTCGTGAAAGCAGAAGGGTCAGCGTGGGCGCGAGGGAGTCGTGGAGTTCGTCTGAACGGTCCAGGGTCCAGGCGTCGACGGTGGCGATGACCGCGGCGGTGGCCAGTGTGATCAGTTCGATGTCAGGGTGGGGGTCGATGAGGCCGAGGCGTAGGCCATTGTCGAGGAGTTGGTCGATCCATGGGTGGTGGCCGTCCGGGCGGGCGGCGGCGAGTATCGCCCGGTCGTCGGGGTGGTCGCGGAGGTGTGCGGCCAGCCGGTTGGCGCCTGTGGCGATCTGTTCCCACAAGGCCTGCGCGCTGTCGACCTCGGTCCAGGGGCCGAGTACGGCCAGGGCTCGGTCGGCCGCGTCGGCGGCGACGGCGGTGAAGAGGTCGTCTTTGCCGTCGAAGTAGTGGTACGCGCTGGTCTTGGAGATTCCTGCATCGGCGATGATCTGGTTGAATGATGCGGCGTCTTTGCCGTCGCGGGCGAAGTGTGCCCGCGCGACGGTGAGGATGGCGGCGCGGGCGCTCGGTGCCAGCCGGTCGAAGCGGGGCAGGGGCATCCGACAAACCTATCCGGTGGCGAGTGTCGCGGCCGGCGTGCGGTCGGCGAGGCGGCGGTTGATCCGGACCGTCATCACCCAATGCGCCACCCACACTGGCATTGCGCCGATGCCGCCCAGGTAGCCGGCGATGCCGGGAAACAGTGACAGCAGTTGCAGCCCGCACCAGCCGTACCCCAGCACCGACCATCGGTGCAGCTCACGCGCCGGCACATAGGCGTCGGCAGCCAGGGCCGTGCCGACCGTGCCGACGATGAAGAAGTCCTCGATGAAGTTGAAGGGGATGGCGAACATCCGCCAGACATAGGCGGCGGGTGTGGTCCTGGCGTCGGGGCGGACCAGAGTCAGAGTCCGCTGCAGGGTGCGGCAGTACAACGCGACGAGACCGAAGAACGCGGCGACGAGGACCACTGTCCCGGGCGGGGACAGGCCCGCGATGTCGCCGAGGATGCCCCGGCCCCACCGGGGGGCCCAGAGTGGGTAACTGAGCAGGACCACCACGCCTGCGGTTCCCACGATCTTGAAAATGGTTCGCATGAATGAGCACCGTACCAGTGGTATGTACCACCAGTACATACCACTGGTTGGAGACGCTGGCCAGGCGTTGCCGCCCGCGGAACTCGCCCACCGCATCGATCACCACCACGACATCTGATGTGAAGCCGCCGGCCGGCACTCGCCAACTATGGGCCGCAGACTCGCCAACAGAAGCCGATCAGTGCGTATGCGCCGAGCACCAGGGTTGATGCACCGGTGGCCAGGCCGTCGAGGCCGTCGGTGAGGTTCACGCCGTTCGACATTGCCGTGATCACGAAGACGAACATGATCACCGAGCCGACCTTGCCGACGTCCAGCCAGGTGAGGTCCCGGATGAACGAGATGTGCTCGCTGGCTACGGTCTGGCCGTTGGTGCTGGCCACGTAGAGCGCGGTGATGCCGAACCCGCCGCCGACGATCGCCTGGCCGAGTAGTTTGCCTTTGGCGGAGAGGCCGTCGGAGTTGGGCTTGCGGACCTTGAGGTAGTCGTCGAGGAAGCCGACCGCGCCGCAGAAGACGAACAGCCCGAGCAGGACCAGCGCCGTCATGGTGGGCTTCTCCTGCGCGATCTGCCGCTCGGGCAGCGTGGTCAGCGCCAGATGCCCGGCGACGTAGGCGCAGAGGGTCGCCACGATGAACACGACCCCACCCATCGCGGGGGTGCCGTTCTTGCCCTGGTTCGAGGCGAGCCCGAGGGAGCGGATCGGCTGTCCGGCCTTGAGCGCGGTGAAGACCCGGATCGCCACCGGTGTGCCGAACAGGGAGATGAGGAACGCGACGGCGGCCGCGACGATGACCGCCCTCACGGGCGAGCCTCCACGAGATCGGGAACACTCACAGCGCGGGTCCCACCGCTCGATGAGCGTCGGATAGCTCGGCAGGATGCGCGCCGCCGGCCGCTTCCCGCGCAGCGCGCTCGATCGTCGCCCAGTGCGCCTCGCGGGCCTCCGTGTCTACCTGTTCCTCGTACTCAGCCATTACCCCGGTCCGGCCGTCGATGTGCTCACGCAGGATGTCGGCGTGCCCGGCATGTCGGCCGGTCTCTTGAAGAACGTGGACCATGATGTTGAACAGCTTGACGTCGGGCCGCGACCACCATGGCACGTGGCCAGGCGCGTCAAGGGGAAGATCGTTGATCGTCGCGCCCGCGTGTACCCAGGCCCGCTGATAGAAGTCGATGATCTGGTCGCGGCTCTCGGTCGGGCTCACCCACAGGTCGCTGCCGTCCGCGTCCTGCCATCGCCCCAGCGGCGCCGGGAACGGGCGGCCGAAGACCTCACCGAAATACCAGGCCTCCACGGTCGCCACGTGCTTCACCAGGCCCAGGAGATTCGTTCCCGTCACCGTCAGAGGACGCCGGAGGTCGTACTCGGACAGGCCATCGAGCTTCCACACCAGCGCCCGACGTGTCGACCTGAGCTGGCCGTGCAAGTAGTCCTTCACGAGATCATCGATCACGGGACACGAGCTTGCCATCCGGCGACAAGCGGAGCAGCGCCTGACTGTCCACACGATCGACCGCCTCGGCCGGAACCTTGGCATGGGCGACAAGTTCCTGATGGGGCCGTGGAGCACACGTGCGACGCGCAGACCGGGCTGTGCATGCCCGAGGGCCGGGGCATGTCAAAGAATCCGACACTGCGGGTTGCCAGGTGGGCTGCTCGCGCATAGTCAAAGTGAGGCACGCGAGGGAGAGGGCGGAGATGGTCACGATGGTGCGAAAGCCCCCAGGCTGCCCGGACCAGCTCAGCGCCGCCGAAGCGGTGCAGTTCCTGACCCCGGACCTGCTCGAGTTCCTGACTGACCTGTACGGGGCGCCGGCGTCCATCGCGCAGGGCGCCGTCCAGTTGTTGCCGTTTGGGTCCCGGGCTGTGTTGCTAGCCACCGGTCTGGTCACCATCCGCAGCGACGGTGCGGGCCCGGAACAGGGCGAGATTTTGCAGTTCAGCGACCTCGCGTTCGAGGTGATGGCGACGGCTGCCGACGACGAGATCGACGAGGTGGCGGCGCAGGCCGCCGCGATCGTCGCCGCGCGTCTACGCGGCTGACCGCGGCCGGACCAGCCCAGGACGCGGCACGTTCCTGGCTGGCCCAGGGGTCAGGAACGACGGAGGTGCCGCCGTTCTGATCGATGAGCGGGCCGGATTCGCATGAGCAGGCCCCTTGGGGCGGTAGGCGGCGCTACGGGGTGCAGGTGAAGCTCGGTGGGCATACAGTGGGTTGGCCCTGAGCGTCGGTCGCAGCGACGACGCGATGTCGAACGACGGCCACCCCCTCCCGGCGGGTCATGGCGGTGAGCCGGGTGCGGCCTAAATGATTGAGTCCTAAGTCTTTGCTGGTCAATGGTCGTATGCGAAGAGTGATCGTGGGTTGGGTGCGCCGATGTTGGTGTGGTGCCAGATCACGGCGGCCAAGGCGAGGAGACGCTGACCGACGCGGGCGAACTGGCCGTCGTGGCGGCGGGCGCCGTGTCGTTCCAGGGAGAGCTGACCTTTCAGGGTCTGGAAGATCGACTCGATCCACTGGCGGGCGCGGAGCAGCGCCTTCTCGGCCGGGCTGCGCGGCGCGTCGGCCTTGGTGTTCGCGCGTTTCGGGCGGACCAGGTGGATGTTCTGCAGGTCGCAGAACTGGTCGAACTTCGGGCTGGCGAACCCGCGGTCGGCCAGGATGACCTGCCCGTCGGTGATCAGGTGATGGTCGGCCTCGATGAGTGCGGCCATTACCTCCCGCTCGTCGAGTTTCGTTCGCCAGGCACCACAGCACAGGCAGGCCCTCGGCCGTGGCCAGCAGGTACAGGCGCATGCCCCAGAAGTAGCGTGAGTGCGAGGCGCTGCAGTCATAGCCGGCGTCACCGGCCAGGTCTGAACGCTTCGCGGTCTCCCGGGACGTGCCGCACGGCACCGGGGTCGAATCGATCAACCGCAGGATCCGGGGGCACTCGTAGGTGTCAAGCCCCGGGTTTGATGGAGAGTTTGATGTTCCCCGGGTTCCGTGGAGTCGTGACGGCTGGGTCATCGCGTGTAGTGCCTCGTGTTCAGCGGGCGGAACGTGCCCGAGCTCGCCGTGCAAGCGGCGGTTGTTGTACCAGTCGATGTACTCGATGGTGGCCATCTCCAGGTCGTCCAGGCCGCGCCACGGGCCGGTGTTGCGCACGAGTTCGGCCTTGTAGAGGGAGTTGAACGCCTCGGCCATGGCGTTGTCGAAGGAGTCGCCCTTGGAGCCGACCGACGCGACGGCGCCGGCCTCGGCGAGCCGCTGGCTGTAGCGGATCGCTCGATATTGGACGCCCCGGTCCGAGTGATGGACGAGTCCGCCCAGGTCAGCGCCCTGATTCTCGCGGCGCCAGATCGCCATCTTCAGCGCGTCCAACGCCAGATCGGTGTAGAGCGACGTCGACACCTGCCAGCCGACGATCATCCGGGAGTACACATCCAGGACGAACGCGGCGTACACCCAGCCCACGCTGGTGCACACATAGGTCAGGCCAGCTCGCCCAGCGGAGCTGACAAGGCGGGTCCGTCATCGACTCAGGCAGCGCATGTCGTGGAGCTGACCAGTCGCGCTTCTCGGGGTGCGCGGCTGGCTGGCACAACCGAGATCTTGTGCTCCCAATCTGCTCCCACCGTAAGCGGCGCAACGCGAACGGATCGTTACCGAAGATCCGGTAACGATCCGCTGAGCACGTGAAACTCTGGTGGGCGATACTGGGATCGAACCAGTGACCTCTTCCGTGTCAAATTTGCGCGAGCCGGTCAGATGGAGTGTCCTACGAGGTCAGGTGGATGGGCGACGGGGCTACCGGTTCGTTGCGGTGGGCTGGGTTGCTGTACTTTCCTGCTGTACAGCGACACGCGGTGCCGAATGAACGTCGGCGACCAACGGGCACGACGTCTGCCATGGACGTTGCGCAGCGGTTACGGACATTCGGGATATACCCAATCCAGGACCTGCCGTGCGGCATCCGTAGCAACAACGACCTGCATTTGCCCCTTGGCGTTGGTCATCGCGTATCGCATAACAGTCTGTACGTCAGGCCCGACACGCTTGGCGCGACTCGCGCCTTCCGGTACATCGGCCCATTGCTTGCTACGTTTCTGCACGAACCTGAACGTAATTCGACTCGCGGTGAACCATTTCTCATCAGAGTAGAAGGACGCATCAGCTTGCCGCATTCTTTCGGCCGCAACCGACATCGCAATATCCGCCGCAAGTGCAAGCTGAATTATTTGACCTGGTATCGTTCGAACAAATAGATTTGACACGACGTAGGACGACTGGTGAGCACACTTGTTCCTCTCTTGGAGGAGATTGTGCAACACGGACCTCGGATCATGCATCGGCATGCCGACCCGCCTCGCAATCTCACCAACCGTGTCCCAAGGCTGGTCTACATGGAACAATCTAAGTGTCCTGGTGTAATCATCTACCGACATGTTACTTTTGGACCACTGCCACATTAGAGGCGACAGGCGAAGGGCTCCGGCAGTGGACGCCAGACTCTCACCTACATCTCGTGTGTAGTCCAGAATCGACGCCAAGTCTGAAGTCGACCACTGAAGCTGCGAGTTCGCTATCCTCAATAGGTCGTGGGCGGCGGCCTTCTGCAGCTTGGGTGGAAGGTCGGAAAAGTGACTCAACCCAGAATTCACATGTCCTGCGATCTCCGTGGTTCGTTCAACCATAAAAGCTTCGAGAAGGTTGTAGCTGACGATCGTGAGGCCCCGTCGCAGGAACTGACCTACGGTATCGCTGCCGGAAACCAGACTGCTAACGAGAGATTGCCTAAGGGCCTCAACGCCGGTTATTAGGGACTTCCTGGCCTTACTCGCCACCAGAAGCCCCTGCTATGTTGCTCAAGACCCGCAACATCATATCGATCCGCTTCTTCAACCTGGCCGGCGTATTGGTGCCGATGCGTGCGGCCTCATCGAAATACTTGTCCGCAAAAAGGTTCGCGCTTTCTGTGCGAACTCTGTCTCGCGACCGAATCAGCGCCTCATGTTTCGACCTTCCAATCTCGTGTAGAGCCACCATCTGTGCGTCGAAGAGTCCTGCTAGCGCTTGATCGCGTCCAGGTCTCTTGAATGCGTCCAGCTCCCAAATCGCTTCTGCTGCACCAATGCATTCATTGAAGGACTCCCTCATCTGCTCCAACTCGATGTCGTCAGCGAACCTCTTTGCGACCATAAAGTCGTCGAATGCCCCACGAAGATCGCCTTTGAATTCCCGCCAACCATCGGCCAAGGTAAGAAAGCGAAGGACGTATTCTGCATCCAGCATCTGACGGAAGTTGGGAGAGGAAGGTGGGTTGACCTTGAGCTGGTGTCGCAGGAAAGGGTGCTCGGCAAGTGAGTAGATAAGGTCGTTAAGCGGTCCTCGGTAGGCAACGTTTCTAATCTCTTGTGCATTTAGGACCTCGCCACCCGTGTTAAGGCGAAGGAACACTTCATGCTTAAGCTCCGGATCCGATGCCCGAAGCAGTGTAATTGTTCGGAGCGCCTTCATGCCGAGCGGGTTACGGATTTCACGCGGAAGGGCGTCATACCTTAGTCCGTTTAGTCCCCCGAGACGCGTCAGCCCACGTAGGACCAGTTCGTTCTGGAAGAAGGACGAGATGGAAGTTAGCCGCTGTTTTCCATCAATGACCGCATAGCTCCCCAGAACGACCGAGTCCTCTGCCAGGTACACGGGAGGAACCGGTATGTTCGTTAGAAAAGATTCGATTAGCAGAGACTGCTTTTCGGGACTCCAACGCTCCCTGCGCTGGAAGTTTGGTGAGACGTCGACCGCGCCAGAGGCGACCAGATTTGTAAGGGTAAGAAGCCCTTGGTCGGCGACCTCGAGGACCGCACCCTCTTGGGCTTTCCTAAATTGATTGATCGCTTCGATCCGCATCTTTTCGTTCGAGATCGTGTGCGTCATCTGGTCCGATCGCTCCAAGTCTCCGTGGCGTTATCACAGCGTACCGGATTCGAACATGAGCGGGGCGTTCCTTCGGCGTGCCCCCATCCCGTCGGCCTTCGTCCACACACCGTGGGGCAGACGGGGCCTGCCTGGGCAAGGTGGAGCACCCTACGTCTGACCGACCTTGACCGGGCAGGCCCCGTCTGCTCGGCTTCGCCTGGACGAAGGCCGACGGGATGGCGCCCACCATCCCGGAGCGCCCGAGCGCCCCGCCGGAGGCACGCTGTTCCTGATCTATCGAAGCTGCAAGCAAGCCCGGAACTGCCCGGCGTAACCCGGCGGCTCCGGGCCTTCTGCATTTCTCGCGCTGTCCGGCGGGCTGGAACCGCCGGGTCCGCGCCGTGGCCGCCAGGCCTAAGGCGTGGATCCCGAGCGGCGGACCGTAGGTCCGGCCCTGGTCCGGCGGCGCGAGCGGCCCGCGTCAGCGGGCCGCCTTGAACTCGTATAGAAAGTTCTCACGGGGGCATGGATCGACATTTGTCCTGTCTCATGACGTTGGCGACGGATCGGTCTCGGGACCTGGGCGACACTGCGCCGTGTGCTGGGGGAACCGCCGTGGTGAGGCAGTCCGAATGCGGCTGACTGGGTGCCGCGGGCTCGGATTCGCGATGACAAGTCAGACAGACTCGTCCCGCATTGAGGCGAAGATCGTGTCCCAGTGGCCGAAGCTTGCTATTCCATGTCCGGCATCCGGCCACGTCACTTGAATAGCGCCCGGAATCCGGTCTGCCAGCCAACGGCCATGGCTTGGGGAAACGAGCCGGTCCAGATTGCCGTAGTAGAGCCGAACGGGACAGCGGATAGCGGCTATGTCGATGTCCCACCGGCCGCCCCAAGCGACGTTGTCGCGTGCGTACCCGTCGCCGGTACGTACGGCTTCCCGGAGATCCACCGCCCAGAGCAATCGCTTCTCCTGGTCGAGCCATTGCAGGTCGTCCGGTGGGGCACCGTCCAGATACGCCTCGACCAGGGCGCTGTCGTCGCCGATGGCTAGCAGGTCACCGATCTCCGCCGTCAGCACTGCCCGGTATCCGGCCAGAGCAGCGTCGATCTTTCCGGCATCCGCGAGGGCGAGCAGCTCGCGTTCTGGATCGCTCGGGTCTTCCGGCTCGATTAGCCGCCACGGCCCGATGCCGGCGACGACGGCGACCTGGGAAACGCGTCCCGGCCCGGCAAGCGCCGTCGCTAACGCATAGGGGCCGCCCCCGGACACTCCCACCGTGCTGAACTGCTCAAGATCGAGCGCGTCGGCGATGTGGACCGCGTCGGTTCCCACCGAGGCGAGACTCGGTGGGGTTTCGGGCGCGCTGCCGTACCCGGGACGGTTGAAGGACACCACTCGAATGCCGTGGCAGCGGGCTGCAGCCTCGATGAAACCGGCCTGGTATCGCGAAGCCGGTGTGCCGTGGTGGTACACCACCGCTGCGCCGGCCAGGTCCCCGCCTTCGCGGATCGCCAGTGCACGCCCATCCGGCAACGTCACGACGCGCTCAATGTCGCCTGCCGCCATGCCCACACAATCAACCTAGCTGCCGACATGGCCCAGCAGCGTTCACATCGGCCGGAAATAGATGCCGAGCGCACCCGACAACGGAAGATAAGACGATCGCATCTAGCCGAAGGTGTCGCCCAGGTCCCGAGACCGATCCGTCGCCAACGTCATGAGACTCGGCATCGGAACATCAGAATCAGCATTGGAATCAGAGGAATCAGAGGGCTCGACCACCCCGATTTGCCGTAGCCTGCCGATGTGCTCATGGCGTTCAACGCGGCCGTCGGTCGGCATCACCGATTCATCCTGGTCGTCGGCCTGGGTTGATCAGCCCGCATAGGCAGATCTCACGTATCTCGGTACGAGCGTTCCCGGATTACGGCGAACCGCACGTAGCGTGACGAATACGACAGCGACTACGTACGACCGGCGGCTGATGAGTAGTTCGAAGGACGACTGTATGGGCCGATGCGATCATGGATCGTGCTGTACTTCGTGGCGACTGAACGTCTGGGATGGCCACGTCAGGGATGGTGGCACGTCGTTACGTGTCTGTTCGGCGAGTCGCAGACGCGCTTGCGGTATGACACCGAGCCCGAAACGCCGACCGCGACGTGTCATCTGCAGCCGAGCGAAGCGCGGAACGCCGCCTGTGGCTACCCGTGGGAGCTGCTTGTCGCGGTGCGAGGCCAGCCCGCTTGGAACCAGTTACCGGAGTGGATCCGATGCGACGAGTGCGAGGCCGAGACCGACCCAGACCAACGTCCCTGATCGCGCGAGTCCCGGCAGATCCGGTGGCGTGGTGGCATATCGGTTGCCGCTTTGTCGATGTGTGGCACCGTGTGGATCCCCGCCCCTACTGCGAGGCCAAGGTGACGATCTACTTCTACGGCGCCGACGAGGTTCCGTACGGCTGCTTTTCCAACTTCTCCTCGCATGGCTTTGACCTCGACGGGCACTGGTGGCCGACGTCCGAGCACTACTTCCAGGCCCAGAAGTTCGTCGGCACCCGCCACGCCGACCTGATTCGTCGGACGGCCAGCCCGGTGCGCGCCGCCGAACTGGGCCGCGGCCGGGCCCTACCGCTGCGCCGCGACTGGGAGCGGGTCAAGGACGACGTGATGCGCCGGGCCGTAGCGGCCAAGTTCGCCGCCCATGCCGACATCCGCGCCATCCTGCTGGACACGGGCAACGCCGAGATCGTCGAGGACACCGGCACCGACCACTAATGGGGACGAGGCCGGACCGGCACCGGTCAGGACGTGCTCGGCCGGATTCTGATGCGCACCCGCACCCAACTACGCGCCGACCTTACCCACAACGACGGCATCCGAGACGGCCGACAGCATCGATAGTTCTCGAGCGCAACTTATCGGCAACCGCCCTGTCGGCGGCATGAGAGACGTACCGTCTCGCTGGACGCTTTGACACGGTAGAGACAATTGAGCGATGACCGCCGCTGTATATCTTACGTTGGCACAGGTGCTGCCAGCCTTAATGATCGCCGTAGTGTTGGAGATGCGTAGTTTGCGTCAAGCGGCCGACGAATTCGCAGCCTCTCTTGTCGAGTGGATTCCTTCACATCCAACCCTTCACAACCCGAACGGCTGGCTACTTAAGGCGCTGAACTTGCGCAAGGATATTACACACCTTTACGGCGTGCTCCCCTCCTCCGCCCCGCACTACGCACTGGGATGGCGCGTCGCCAATGCCTTCGCGGCGATTGGAGCGGCCTTTGTGGTGACCGAAGGTCTATGCCTCTTCGCTGTCGTCGTAGAGCCGCACGGTTGGTTGAATCGCTTCGCCGAGATCCTCGTCCTGGCCGGCTTAACAATTCTAGGCCTATGTCTGGTTGCAATGCCTTATGTTACTAACGCGTTGAGAACTGAGACAATGGCAATGCGCGCAGAACTTCAGGCGGGCGAATAGGGCAGTAAGTGATGCCGAATATGGGCATCACTTACTGCGCATATTCCTCAACGGTCGACGCACTGTCATCGGCAAATCAACGCGACGCGATTTCGTGGTCGATTGGGGATCAGTTCCGGTTAAGGGCCCGCCCTGCAGCGGCTGCGATGGTGGTGGCCAGAACCCAGCCGCTGATCAGAAGGGCCAGCGTGACGATCTTGTCGATTCCGATGGGGTCCCATGCTTTCTCGTGGTTGAGGTCGATCACCGGCAGGAGGACGTCGAGCACGTATAGGAAGGGGTCCCAGGTGGGATGTTCGGTCGGCTTGATCGGGCAGAGCCCGTCCTGGCCGTTGCAGTTGGCCGCGAGAGCGAAGTAGGCGGTACCGCTCAGCAGGAGTGCCACGAAGATGCTGGCGGCGCGTCCGGGGAGATAACCGTAGCCGATGGTGAGGTCTTGTACGGCGCCCCATAGCCGTCGTGGCCATCGGCCGGATCGAGCTTCGCGTCGTTGCTTCTCGCGGAGCACTCGCCGGGCTTCCTCGTCTCGTCCGGCGGCACGAAGGACGTTCGCCAGTTGTTCGTACGGCTGTGGCTCGGCGGTCGGGGTCGCATCGTGGATCATTTCAAGCCGGTCGGCCACCGCTGTGTAGTTGCGCAGTTGCTGGTAGCTAAAGCCGGTGAGGATCGGCCTTCCGGAGCCAGCGGGCCAAGAGGTCAGCCTGTCGCAGAGCAGCTCGACACGGGCATGGCTGAGGTCGATGTGGCCCGCTGGGCGGTGGCATTGGACGGTCAGCTCGAACGCGACGAGGCCGTCGGCCTGGATCGAGACGCCGTTGGCACTTCCGACCTTCGCTCCGTCGAGGTCGGCTGTTCCTTCAATGCGGGCCCCGCGCAGCGAGATTGGCCCGAAGATCGTTGCCCGGGTGAGGTTCATGTCGCCTGCGGTCGATAGGTTGTTTGCATCCATACGCCCGAGCTTTGTCGCAGATAGATCGACTCCGGCTGAGATCTGGGTGTGCGTGAGCGTGACCAGGCCGTCGATCTGGGCGCCGGACGCGCGAAGTGCTCCGCGGATGGTGGCTCGCGGAAGATGCAAGGCGCCGTCCGGGCCGGGAGCCGAAATCCGAGCGTCAGCCAGGTCGAGTCCGCCGTAAATGTCGGCCGATTGGAGGTCGACCGTGCCGGTGAAGCACGAGCTGGCGTCCGCCATGATCGAACCGTGGACGGACATGCCCCACCCACCGAAGGAGATCTCTCCCGGATTGTCGATCATGGCGCCGCCCAGTTCGATCGGACCGTTGATCACCGCGTTGAACAGATTGATGGTGCCGGCCAGGGTGAATCCCCGGCGTGCATAAACGCCGCCCACGATCAGACTGGGTGCTTGCACGAAGCCGTCGGGGATCTGTGCACCCTGCAATCCAAGCGCCCCGTCGATCCGTGCCAAGTTGAGGAACAGCCCGCCGCGCAGAGTTAACCCGTTCCCGTCGAAGTCCCCGCCGATGACCGCGTTCTCCGCATCGACGCCGACATACGAGTCGGGGTGCCGGTCGCCGTTGTGCCGTGGGGCGGCACCGGTGTAGCCCGTAGGTGTGATCCGGGCGCCCGCCAGGTCGAGCTCCGCGCCGATACGTGCGTCACGCAGATACACGCACCCATCCACCCTAGAGTTCGCCAGGCTAAGACTGCGATCAACCCGAATCCGGTCCGCCCGCAGCCCTGGAACAGTGCAGTCGGACAGGATCATCGACGGAACCGTGAGCCCGTGAGCCAGAATCGGGTCGGTAAAGGTGCTGCGATAGAATCGCACCACGCATCCGAGCACGGCGTCGCGTAGGTCTAACTGCCCCTGAATCGTCACCCCGTCCGCTCGCAGGCTGGCCTGGTGACCCGGCTCGGCCGCCGGTTGCGCCAGCAGCAGGTAACGGACTCGATCCGCCCGGACCGCAGTAGCCTGGTGAGGCCCACCGAAAGGCTCGCCCTTGCGGAACGCCTGCCACATCGCCCGCTCCGCCGCCGACCAACCACGAGGTGGCCGGTGACCTGTCGATGACGAATTCACGTGCTGATTGTCGCGGGTCGACATGCAGCCTGACGACGGCGGTCGGATCGCCGACTGAACACGTATGGACCACGCGCGTGTGCGCACGTTTCCGGCTGATGGCCTCCCGGAACCGACTGGCTGTCGCAGCCCATGCGGAGCGAGTGATGGGGCGCATTCTCATCGGCAGATTCGTGCGTGGTAACAGCGGCACACCGTGTGCTTGCCACCCGGCGCAGCTCCGTTGTCGGAAGACGTGTCGCACGCCAGTCACCCAGACTCTAGGCAGCCGTCGAGGTATCTCTGGACCGGGTCGTGGAGTGGGTACGGCACGTGTTGGAGAAGCTTGGTGCGGTCGCACCATTCGACCGCGGCGATTTCGTCGGCGTCGGCCACTCGTGCAGTGCCGCCCACAACGTCGCAGGCTACATAGATCATGGTTCGGCCGGTGGTCGGGTGGACGCGCTCGCCCAGGCGTCGACTGGCGCGTACCTCCAAGCCGACCTCTTCGGACGTTTCGCGTATCGCCGCTTCAACGTCGGACTCGCCGGGCTCAACCTTGCCTGCCGGAAACTGCCAGGAGAGCGTTCCCTCGCTGACTCGTCGCCGGACCAGCAGAACCTTGCCGTCATGCACGATGATGGCTGCTGCAATCGAGGCCTGACCGCTGACTGACTCTTGCTCTGCCATCGTCTCTCCAGTCGCTTAAGGCTGGGCGCCCAGATGTGCCGTCGCCGGCTGGCTCGACGGTGTCGCCCGGGTGGACCTGACGTACCAACGCCTCTGCCTCCGCGCAAGCCGACCGGGTCGCCCAAAGCTGCGGCGGGGTGGATGTCTGCATCGGCATCACCCAGCAGAGCTGTCTTCGCGCCCTTGTCTGCCGCTCCGGCAGGCCAGAGCAGCGGACAAGTGCCTGACACTACCTGCCTCCACAAGATCGTCAGCCAGATATGTCACCCACGTTCCGAGACGGATCCGTCATGCAGGTCCTGATAGCCGGCCCGCGCTTCGCAACCTCCGAAAATAAAGGCCCCATTGTGCCGTCCATGTGTGAGACAATGGATACATGGTGTCGGGATCGATTGGTGAGCGGATAGCAGCGTACCGTCGTCGTCGTGGAATGAGCCAGGCAGCACTTGCCGGACTCATCGGTCGTTCCGAGTCGTGGCTTTCTCAAGTGGAGCGTGGAGTCCGGTCGGTTGACAGGCTCTCGATTCTCCTTGACTTGGCTAAGATTCTTCACGTCGAGGCAGAAGCGTTGACTGGACGTCCGTGGCAGTATGCGCCCAATGGTGGAACTACGCCCACAGATTTGGATGACGTCAGGAAGTACTTCGCAAGGTATGACCACCTCTTCGGTGCCACTGGCGAACCTTCGATGGACTTTGCTGGCTTGCGAACATTTGCAGCGGATGCTCATCGCATTTATCAGGCAGCAGAATACGAGCCTCTCGTTCGCCAGTTGCCCGAGCTTCTGCTCGCCGCTGACTCCTTGCATGCGTCGTCGCCTGGGCCGAATCGTCGCGAGACGCTACTTAGCTACGTATCCGCGTACGTCGTTGCTGCGAAGCTTCTTACAAAAATGGGTGCTAGTGATCTTGCGCTTCTTGCGGCGGACCGGTGTGCCACTGCCGCTCTGGAGGCGGACTCGGACGAGGCGCAAGGTATGGCGGCCTATCAGGTCGTTTGCGCGTTGCTGAAGGCCGATCGACCCGAAGATGCCGAAGGGCTTGCCATTAGGATGGCTACCCGTCTCCAGTCAGTTGCGCGATCCGACTCCCCGAGTCTCGTGTCCGTGTGCGGTGCTCTGTGGCTCGCTAGCGCGGTGATCGCGGCTCGACGTACGGATCGTGATGAGGCTTGGAGGCGCCTGGGCATCGCGCAGGAACTTGCGGAGAAGCTGGGGCATGACGCGAACTTCGCTTGGACGGCGTTCGGGCCCACCAATGTTGCGATCCATCGCGTAAGTGTTGCCGCCGAGCTGGGTGACACGGCCGAGGCACTTCATGCCGCAACGGCGGTCAATACCGACCAGCTTCCGGCGGGCCTCAACAGCCGGCGGGCTCAGGTCAGCTTGGACTTGGCGTGGGCTCAGGCCCAACGCAAACGAGACGCTGAGGCTCTTCTCCATCTGCTGGAGGCCGAGCGAAGCGCGCCCGCAGCCGTTCGATACAACGTGGTAGTTCGTGAGATGGTCCGTGAGATGCTCACGAGGTCGAAGCGTTCAAAGAACAGTGCGTTACACAGCCTCGCCGTCCGGTCCGGAGTTTTGGACTGAGGGACTGAAAGATGCCGAACGTTACGCTCGTCGTTTGTGCGGCGCCATTATCTAGCCGGACCGTTGACATTGCTACCTATCTAATGAGGGATGCTTGGTCTGTATCGATTGTCGGTACACCATCGTCTGCGGCGTGGCTTGACATACCTCTGCTGGTCTCGACTCTCGGATCGCCTCCACGCATCGACTACCGAACGCCGGATCAGAACAGATCGGCGGCAGATCCCGATGCAGTCGTCGTCTGCCCGGCAACGTTTAATACCGTCAATAAGGTCGCGGCTGGCATCGCCGACAACTATGCCGTGAGCCTCATTTGCGAGAGTGTCGGCGCCGGGCTGCCGGTGCTGATGGCGCCAATGGTAAACGACAAGCTTTGGCGACACACGGCGTTGCCCGGAGCAATCGAGGCGCTCAGCAAGTCTGGCGTGAGATTCATGGATCTCCAATCAGGTGAGCACAGCCTGCAGCCGATTCAATCTGGCAGCGGCGCAGGTGTGGTCGAATCGTTCCAGCCCCGTTGGCTCGCCGCCGCTCTGAGGGAGATGCTTTCGGGCGCTGCCATTGACACGTAGGTGTCAATTCGTCCGATCATCACCTGCTGCGACCCGCACAAAAGTGCGGGTCGTATTTTTGTGCGGGTTGAGCTTCGGCTGTAGATGGATGCTGTCCTCACCAGTCGCCGCCCACCAAAGCGGCATCAACGGATGATGAAGGAGCACAGCTATGCCGAGCAATCTCCAGCCGCGTCTGATGCTGGACATCACCAACGTCATCTTCGAGGTGTCGCAGCCTGCGACGCCGAAGTTGGACGAGAAGACGAACACGCAGAAGGTGGACTTCGAGACGAAGCTGCCGGTGTGGATGGTCGTGCTCTACGCCCGTGGTCGCGGGTGGAGCGCGGTGTTCAACGTTGCCGTCACCAACGTCGACAAGCCGACCGCGGACGTGTGTGAGCAGGTCGTACCGCTCGACCTGGAGGCGTTCCCGTGGGCGAACAAGCGCAAGGACGGCGACATCAACTCGGGTGTTTCGTTCAAGTGCACCGCGCTGGAGCCCGTGGAGACGCGAGTCCCTGCGATGGCAGGTGCCTCCGCCTGACCCTATCCACTGCTCCGGCCTGCCGGAGCGTCTGAGCTCGCAGGAGGCGGGACCGCCAGAGATTGGCGTCCAAGCGCGGCCCCGCACTCCTTCCAACCCAATCCCTAGCCCTGCATCAGGGAGGAATCGTCGTGTCCCAGTCTAGCGGCCGAACGATGTTCGGCAGTTCAACCCGGGGGCAGACCGTCACGGTCATCGAGGCCCCGACCCGCCGCAGCCAGCGGCGTAAGGCCATCGTCGCGTTCTGGGTCACCCTCGTGGTCGTCGCCCTGCTCGGCGGCACCGTCGCGAGCCACTACCTGCATCCGATCCTCGGCGGCCTGCTCGGCGTGCTGGGCGGGCTGGTGTTGGGCGCGGTGGTGTTCGCGCTGATCGTGGCGTGGCCGGTCCTGCGGATCGTTTGGCACTGGCTAGCCGAGATCGTCATCGCACTCGTTGTCGTCTACGGCTGGACGTGGCTGATGCAGGCCACCCCGCTGTGGCTGGCTCTGGTCCTGGTGGTCGTCCTGGTCGGTGTCCCCGCCGCGTTCGGGCGGGTCCGGCACTGGGTTCTCGCCCCGGTGTGGTGCCTGATCGTGCGGCACCGCCTTCGGGTGTGCTTCGCGGCGTTCATCGCCACGAACCGCTCCGGGACGCTGCCGCTGATCCTGCTCGCCCGGCCGACCCCGGCGGGAGAACGGGTGTGGCTTTGGCTTCGCCCCGGCCTGTCGATCCGCGACCTGGAGCAGGACGGCCAGGTGCAGAAACTCGCCGTGGCGTGCTGGGCCAACGAGGTCCGCGTCACCCGCGCCTCCCGCAAACGGGCGGCGCTCATCCGGGTGGACATCACCCGACGCGAACCCCTCACGGGCACCGTGATGTCCCCGCTACCGAACCGCGTACCGGCCGACATGCCGGACAACACGCTGACCGCCCCGGCGACCCCACCGGTCGGCGTGAACCTGGCCGACGTGCCGCATCCCCGCAACACGCGGGCCACCAACACCAACAGCACGACCGAACCCCGGCCACGCCGTGGCCGCAACACCGCGGCCACCCCGCCCGAGGACGAACCGTCCGGCTTTGACCCCCGCGACTACGCCTGACCCGAATCGGAGCCTGCCATGTTGAACGAACACAACACCCACGCCGAAGTCGGCCACCTGGGATTCACCCTCGACGCGAACCCCGCCGACGACCTGTACGACCCGCCCGTGCCCTCCACGGCGGTGACCCTCTACGGCCCCATCATCGCGGTCACCATGGCCGCACTCACCCTCCACGGCACCCCCGGTGTCGTCATCGTCGACCTGGACACACCGCAGCCCTGCTCCCTGATGCACGGGTGCGTCATCGCCGGCCTCGTCCTCGACGGCCACATCGCCTACCAGGCGCTGCGCGACGCCATCAGCGCCGTGTTCGGCCCACCCGCCGACGTCGAAGACCTGTCGCTTCTGCGGCCGATCAACCCCCACCTCAACTAACCCGGGCACGTCCGGCGCGGCCCTCGACCATTCGGTCACCGCCGCCGCGCCGGACACCCGTCCCCCCGATGGAAGGACGGCATCCGATGCCCACCACCCCGCGGCGCTGCGCAGCCTGCGGCGAACTCGGCCAGTACTGGGACGGCAACTGCGAAGCCACCCTGTGCGGCTGGTGCGTCCCGGAACACGACGAGTACGTCGTCGCGTGGAGCGACATCCAGATCGGCAAAGCCCACTGGCGCCGCCGCCCCCGTCAGCCCGGCGAGCTGCCCCGACACCCCCGTTGGAGAACCCGATGACAACCACCCGACCCGCCGCCGACACGGGCACTGTTCCGGTCGGCACCCTGATGTCCATCTTCGACCCGCTGTTCCTTGGCATCGACGAGTTCGGCCAGCCGGTCTACCTGCCCCTGATCTACCGCAACATGCTCATCGGCGGCGAACCCGGCGCCGGAAAGTCCAGCCTGTTGAACACGATCGTCGGGCACGCCGCCCTCTGCGACGACGTCCGGCTCTGCCTGCTCGACGGCAAGCTGGTCGAACTGGGCCTCTACGAAGGCAGCGCCGACGTGTTCGTCGGCCCCGACCTCGACCTGGCCATTCTCACCCTGGAACGCCTGCAAACCGTGATGGACAACCGGTACGCCTTCCTGCGCTCGGTGAACCGGCAGAAGTTCCTGCCCCGCGACGCCTTCGACGCGATCCTCGTCGCCATCGATGAGATCGCCTACTTCTCCGCCACCGTCGGCGACAAGAAGGACCAGGAACGGTTCATGGCCCTGCTCCGCGACCTGACCGCCCGCGGCCGCGCCGTCGGGATCATCGTCGTCGCCGCCACCCAACGCCCGTCCTCGGACATCATCCTGCCCTCGCTGCGCGCCCTGTTCGCCTGGCGGTTCGCCGGTCGCTGCACCGACGACGTGTCGTCGGACATCGTCCTCGGCCACGGCTGGGCCAAGCGCGGCTACAGCGCCAACACGGTCGACCCGAACAACCAGGGCTGCGGCTACCTCATCGCCGAAGGCGGCATCCCCGCCCTGGTCAAAGCCTGCTTCATGACCAACGCCGACATCATCCGCGTCGCCAACTACGCCGCCTGGGTCCGGCGCAGCAGCACCGAAACCCGCCTCACCACCGAACTGCGGGCCGCCGCATGAGCCGCGCCGACCAACCACTCACCCGGCAAGCACTGAGATTCACGACGGCCTGGCGGATGCGCCGCAACCACCGCGCCTGCACCACCCGAACCCTGGAGATCCGCTGCGCGGCGTGCCGCCGCTGGCGACACTCCCGCCGCTACCGACCGAACAGCGTCATCTGCCGCGACTGCACGCGAGGACGCGACCCGTACCCGGCCGCACGCGGCTGACCAACGGCACCACCGCACCAACCCATAGGAACAGCCGACGAACCGGACCTCGCCCTAGGAAAGCCGGACCGGCTCGTCGGCCACCACCACCGCCTACGAAAGGACGTGGCATCCATGCACCCTACCCAACACCCGGACAGCTCCGCCGCCGAGCCAGACAACGGACCGGTTGTCACCCCGGCGACCATCCAGCGCGGAGCCACCAACGACCTCGACACCGCAGCGGCCGACCTGCCGCTGCTGGACGTGGGCGGCTATCTCGCCTGCGGCTGTCACGGATCGCAACGCGACCACACCTGCGGACCCCTCGACTGACGGGCGGGTGACCGCGATGACCACCACCATCACCGCACCAGCGCGACTCTGCGACCGCTGCCAGCACGACCTCACCGAGCACGCCAGCCCGGATCAGGGCTTCGGCTACTCCCGCGACCCCGACACCAGCACCACGCCGGTGCCAGTGCCCGAGGGCGTCGAACTCGTCTTCCTCACCGGCCGCATCCGTACGGAGGCCAACCGATGACCACCACCGACACGCCCGTCTTGACACCTACGTGTCAACCCAGCCCGTTCACCACTGCCGGACTGCTGTCCGCACTCGAATCCTGCTGGGCCGCGATCCGTACCCGGCATCCCGAGGTCCCCGCAGCCGTCCTGATCGTCGGCTCCGGCTCCCCCGCCACCGGGAGCAAGTCCATGAAGTGGGGGCACTTCGCGTCCCTGCGCTGGCAGCACGGCGACCAGCAACTACCCGAAGTCCTCATCTCCGGCGAAGGACTCAAGCGCACCCCCGCCGAGGTGTTCACCACCCTGCTCCACGAGGCCACCCACGGCCTCGCCGACACCCGAGGCGTCCAGGACACATCGCGCCAGGGCCGATGGCACAACAAGAAGTTCGCCACCCTCGCCGCCGAACTCGGCCTCACCGCCGTCAAGGACGACAAGCTCGGCTACTCACCCTGCACCCTCAACGACACCACCGCCGCCGACTACGCGGACGTCATCACCACCCTCGCCGACGCGCTCAAGGCGTACCGGCACCCGGAACCGACCGGGGACGGCAAACAGCGCACGAACAACAACAACGGCGTCAGCGCCGAGTGCGAATGCCCCCGCAAGATCCGCCTCTCCGGGAAGGCATTCGAGGAAGGCCCGATCGTCTGCGCCGCCTGCACCGCGGCGTTCCTCCCGGACGAAATCGACCGGGACACCTACGAACACCCCACCTTCGGCCCCGCCTGCACCCACGGCGACGCCCTGGCCGACGACACCCGACAGATCGGCGGGTGCGAAATCTGCGGCACGCCCGGCGTACCGGTCATGCGCACATCCGATCCGGACCCCCGCGTCCCGCAGCTCGTCTGCGTGAACCAGCAGTCCTGCGCCTCCCACTTCGACGGCACCGATTCGGAGGACCTGATGGTGTTCTACGACCCCACCGGCGCCAAGTACGGCATCCCGACCTACCCGTTCAAGATGGCCCCGACCGGACTCGCCACCGTCCGGCAGCTCCGCGCCCGTGGCCTGCGGCCCGGCGGCCAGGAGATCGCCGCGCAGATCCTGTGGCGTCGCGGCGACCGCCGCGCCTACCTCTACCGCATCGACCTGGCCAAGCCCAAGCGGCAGGCCACCCCGGCGCAGCGCGCCGCGATCGACAAAGCCCTGACCGCCCGCCGCACCTGCGGCACCTGCGGCCAACTCCGCGACTACTACATCCCGACCCGCACCGGCGCCTGCCTCGACTGCACGGAGGTCAAACGATGACCACCGCCATTATCGACTGCCGGTTCTGCATCGACACCAATATGCCCGCTGGGCGTGACGAGGACATGGGCGAACTGTTCGAGCGCTGCCCGGTCTGCACCCAGCCCTGCCCGCGCTGCGACGGCATCGCCGTCTACCCGGCCAACTACAACACCCCCTTCGAGCTGGCCGCCGACCTCGCGGTCCTGCGCCTGGCCCCGGTCTTCTGCATGGGCTGTACCGGCGTCGTCGCCCTTGCCCCTCTCGCCGCGTGGGAGGACCTGCCATGACCACCACCGCACAGGTGTCCTCACCGGACACACGTACCCCTCGCCGACGCTTGTCGGTCGACACCGCTCAGGTGCTCGTCCTGGTCGTCATCGTGCTCTTCGTCGGCCTCATGGCCGGAGCCGCCTCGTTCCACCACGTCAAGGAATGGACTCTGGACAACAGCCCTACCGGCACCGCTGCCTGGTTCGGCTGGGCCAACGCCGTCATCTCCGAACTCATCCCCACCGCTTCGATCATCGAGATCGGCCGCCGCCGACGCCGCAACCCCGCCGCCAGCGTGCGGTACCCGATGGTGCTGCTCGTCGGCTCCGTCGGCTTCTCCCTGACCGCGCAGCTCGCCGTCGCCAAACCCGGCCCGTCCGGCTGGGTGGTCTCCGCGCTGCCCGCGCTGGCCTTCCTCGGCCTGTCCAAGCTCGTCTTCACCGCCACCGCAACACCCCGGCCCACCAACCCGGTCACGGCACCCATGCCGGCCACCTCCCGCGCCCCGTCACTCGACACCACGCGCGCGAAGGTCCGCCCGGCCGCCGCAACACCCAAGACCAGGGCCACCACCACCGCCAAGAAGAGCCCCCCGGCGACGAAGACGGCACCACGCAAGCGGACACCCGCCAAGAAGACCAGCACCGCAGCACCCGACACCACTGCATCGGCCCCGGCCACGGCCACCGCGTCGGCACCGGCCGCCCGGCAGTTCCCGGAGCCGTTGCTGTCCAACGCGCGGACCATCGCACGCGCGCACCGCGACGAACGCGGCGAGGACATCAACCCCAACCAACTCGCGGTCCGGCTACGCGTACCCACCACCACGGCCACCGACATCCTCACCCACCTCCACACCAACCCGCCGACCCCGGCCACCACACGGCCGCACAACGGCACCACCCTCGGAGTCAACGCCTGATGAGTAGCTCGACGCTGCCTCTCACACCCACCATCACGGTGGGTGTGGGGGAGAACGCCGAGACCCCGGCCACCCACCACGGCCGCGCACCCGACTCCGGTCGCCGTCCGATCTACGCCGACGACTACGCCCGCCTGCGTGCCCGCGACCCGCGCTACTTCGAGTGGCTGCGCCACATCGCCCCGGCCGCCGGGTGTACCCGCCCGATCCGGCTCGCCGGAACCATGCTGACCGGCGAAACCGCCGGACGCGCGCGACTCGGCACCGCATCAGCCGTCGAAGTCGAGACGGCCCGCGTGCTGTCCGTCACCAACACGGAGGACATGCCGGACGGGGTGATCTACAAGCCGTGCGGCAACCGCCGCACCTCCGTCTGCCCCTCCTGCGCCGAGGTGTACCGGCGCGACGCGTACCAACTCATCCGCTCCGGCCTCGCCGGAGGCAAAGGCGTACCGGCCGGGGTCGGCACCCACCCGGCCGTGTTCCTCACCCTGACCGCACCCTCGTTCGGACTGGTCCACACCCGCCGCACCTCCAAGACCGGCCAGCAGATCCCCTGCCGCCCCCGCCGGAACCCGGACGTCTGCCCGCACGGCGTCGACCTGCGCTGCACCCGTATCCACGCCAGCGGCGAACACATCCTCGGCACCCCGCTGTGCCTCGACTGCTACGACCACCACGCCCAGGTCGTCTTCAACCACCAGGCAGGCGAACTGTGGCGACGCACCACCATCGCCATCCGCCGCGCCCTGGCTCGCACCGCCCGCCAGTTCGGCCTCCGCGCGGGCGACTTCCGCCTGTCCTACGGCAAGGTCGCCGAGATGCAACGCCGCGGCGTCGTGCACTACCACGTCATCGTCCGCCTCGACGGCGTCAACCCCGACTGCCCCGGCGCGATCGTGCCCCCGCCCGCGCCGCTCGGCCTACTCGACCTGGCGACCGCGATCGAACACGCCGCCGCGACCACCCACTTCCAGACAGCCGGCCACCCCCAGCAGCCGGACGGCTGGCCGATCGGGTGGGGCGACGAAGGACGCGGCCACTACGCCGACATCCGCCCCGTCAAACTCACCGGCGACGGCGACATCACCGACGCCATGGTCGCCGCCTACCTCGCCAAGTACGCCACCAAGAGCACCGAAACCACCGGCCACGTCTCCGGACGCCTCACCGGCGACACGATCGACCTGTACGCCAACCCGACCGGCAGCCACCCGGAACGGCTCATCGACGCTGCCTGGACCCTCGGCGGCGTCCGCGAATGGTCCGGTCTGCGGCGGTGGGCGCACATGCTCGGCTTCGGCGGCCACTTCCTCACCAAGAGCCGCCGCTACTCGGTCACCTTCCGCATCCTCCGCGACGCCCGGGTCATCTGGCGCCGCACCCTCGACTCCAGCGACCAGGCCGAGCAGCACGACCAAGAAACCACCGTCGTGATCAACCTGCTCGCCTACAACGGCGCGGGCTGGCGCACCACCGGCGACGCCCTGCTCGCCAACTCCGCCGCCGACGCCGCCCGCCGACACGCCCGAGCCGCCCGCGACGCCGCCGCCGACTACACGGCGGCGGACCACCACCGCGCCTTCTGACACGTACGTGTCAACTCGTCTCTTGATAACTCCACAGTGACTGAACGATCACCCGTCCCGCCAGGCTGCCCGCTCCACCACGGTCCGCGCCACCACCCGACCAACGCCACCACCGGCACGACCCCAGGAATCCCGTGCTCACGCCCGCACCCCCGACCACCCAAACGAAAGACATCACATGTCCGGACGACCCAAACCCATCCTCGCGGTCCGACTCATCGGCCCCGCCGAGATTGCCGCCACGCAGGCGAGATACCTGGCCGCCTACCTCGCCAAGAGCTACAGCGGCCGAGCCACCTGCCACACCAGCACCCGCCCCGCCCGCAACCCGGGCGAGATCCGCGTCTACCTCACCGTCACCCCCATGGAGGCACTACCACGATGACCCCACCCCTGACACCCCGCTGGTACTCACCCGCCGAGGTCGCCGTCCTGCTCGGCTTCGGCCTCTCCAAGGTCAAGATGAAGATTGCCACCGGCGAACTCCGCTCCATCAAGGACGGCAAGTACCGCCGCATCCTGCCCGAATGGGTCGACCAATACGTGCAAGACCAGATCGACCGGCAGGAGGCCGCCTGATGGCAACCCGCGCCCGAGCCAACGGGGAAGGCTCGATCTTCCCGTACCGCAACGGCTATGCCGCCTACGTCTGGGTCACCAAGCCGGACGGCAAACGCACCCGCAAGTACGTCTACGGCAAGACCCGCGAGGACGTCCACGCCAAGTGGATCAAGCTCCACCAGCAGGCCAAAGCCGGACCGGTCGCCACCCGCGTGCCGACGGTGGGGGAGTACCTGGACTACTGGCACAAGGAAGTCGTCCGGCCGAACCTGGCACCGCTGACAGCGGCGACTTACGAGACGCTGATCCGGCTCTACATCAAGCCGGGCCTCGGTCCGAAGCGGCTGGACCGGCTCCAGGTCCGCGACGTCCAGGCGTGGCTCAACACCCTCGCCACGACGTGCCAATGCTGCGCACAGGGCAAGGACGCCCGCCGCCCCATCGAGAAACGGCGGTGTTGCGCGCTCGGGGCCTGCTGCACGTCCTACCCGGTGACCAGCACGCTCGGTGATGCCCGCAAGGTGCTGCGCTCGGCACTGTCGCACGCGCAGACCGAAGAACTGGTGGCGCGCAACGTGGCCGGACTCGCCAAGCTCCCCGCCGACCGCAGACGCAAGGGCAAGGCATGGTCAACCGACGAGGCGCGCCGGTTCCTCGAATCCGCCCGCCGCGACGGCGACCCGATGTACGCGGCCTACGTCCTGGTCCTCGTCTGCGGGCTACGCAAGGGCGAGGTGCTGGGGCTGACCCGCGAGGACGTCGACCTCGACGGCGCCGAGCTGACCATCGGCCGGCAACTCCAACGGGTAGCCCGGCAACTGCTGCACCGCGAGACCAAGACCCGCGCCTCGGACGCCAGCCTGCCCCTACCGGCCATCTGCGTCACCGCCCTGCGGCAGCGCCTGGCCGACGCCGACCAGGCCCGCCCGGCCGCTGGGTCGGCATGGCAGCACACCGGGCTGGTGTTCTGCTCGGCGTTCGGCACACCGGTCGACCCGCGCAACTTCAATCGCTCCTGGGACGCCCGGTGCCGCAAGGCGGGCATCCGGAAGATCACCGTGCACGACGCCCGGCGTACCTGTGGATCACTGCTCGCGGATCTCGACGTGCACCCCCGGGTGGCGATGACGATCCTGCGGCACGCCCGGTTCTCGATCACGATGGAGATCTACACGCAGGTGTCATCGAGATCGACGCGGGAAGCGCTCAAGAAGCTGGGGGAGAGCCTCGATGGGTGACCGCTGCTGTACTTTGGTGCTGTACTGGCACGAAAGAGGCCATGTTCATCGATTGAACATGGCCTCTGAGCTGGTGGGCGATACTGGGATCGAACCAGTGACCTCTTCCGTGTCAAGGAAGCGCGCTCCCGCTGCGCCAATCGCCCTCGGTCATACCTCGCCGAGGTGGAGACGGGATTTGAACCCGTGTACACGGCTTTGCAGGCCGTTGCCTCGCCTCTCGGCCACTCCACCGAGTGGGCCCCGCACGTTACCTGTGGAAGCCTCTCCGAGCGGACGACGGGATTCGAACCCGCGACCCTCACCTTGGCAAGGTGATGCGCTACCAGCTGCGCTACGTCCGCTTGTCGCTCCGGTGGTGTTCCCCGGTGACGGATAGGAACTTTAGCCGGTTGCCCCAGGGGTTGCCAAACCGGGGTCCCCCGGCGCGTCGCGGCCTGCATCGGCAACGCCCTGACCTGGGCGGCCGGGAGATGGAGTTGGATGGTGGCATGGAGATCCGGCAGATCAGCGCCGAGGAGCGGACCCACACCATGCGGCCGCTGCAGGCGTACGCCTTCCAGCCGTCCCCGGGATCGGACGAGGACACCGAAACGTACGCGCGGCGCATGCGGTTCTACCGCTCCGCGGTCAGCCTGATCGCGCAGGAGGAGGGGGAGACCCTCGCCGGCGCGACCGCCTTCCCGATGCGGCAGAACGTACGCGGCGTGGTGCACGACATGGCCGGGGTCGCGTCGGTGGCCTCCCATCCCGCCGCCCGGCGCCGTGGTCTGGTACGCATGCTGCTGGAGCGCCTCCTGCGCCAGATGCGCGACCAGGGGTGCACGGTGAGCGCGTTGTACCCGTTCCGCCCTTCGTTCTACGAGCGCTTCGGGTTCGTGGGACTGCCCAGGTGGCGCACGGCCACGTTCGCGCCGGAGGGCTTGGGGCACCTGCAGCGCGCCGAGCTGCCGGGCACGGTCGAGTGGCGACGGCTGCGCGACGGCTTCGACGACTACCGGGCGTTCACTCTGCGCCTGCTGGGGGAGCGGCACGGCTTCAGCGTGTTCGACGAGATCCGTACGGCGGAGTTCCGCGACAGCCCGCCACGGTGGGTCGCGCTCGCCCGGGTGGACGGGGAGGTGGTGGGCGCGGTGACGTATCGGGTGGACCAGTACGGCGGGGACCTGATCGCTGATCACCTGCTTACCACCGGCCCGCTGAGCCGGGCCCTGCTGCTGCAGTTCTTCGCCCGCCATGTGGATCAGGTTGCCCGTGTCGCCGTGTTCGTGGACACGGATGAGGTGCCGGAGCTGTGGGGCACCGACCTGATCGCGACGACCGAGGGCCGGGTGGCGTACCCGACCGCGAACTCCCCGATGGCCCGGCTGTTGTCGGTGGAGGCCCTGTCGGGCGCGGCGGTGGGGGAGGCTGCCGGGGTCACCGTGACGGTCGTCGACGACGACCTGATCGGCGGGAGCTACCGGCTGGCGGGCGTCGCCGGGCGCCTCACGGTGGAACGAGACCCCGGCGGCGGCGCTCAGGCAACGCTGAACTGCGCGGGCCTGTCCGGCCTCGCATACGGGGTACTGGATCCGGTCGACGTAGTGGTCCGTGGGTTCGGTCAGGTGGATCGGGAGGCGGTGGCGCCGCTGCGGGCGCTGTTCCCGCGCACGATGCCCTACGTGTTCGCAGACTTCTGACCACCACGGGCGAGGGCGGCCCGGGCGATGGACGGGAGATCGCCTACGCGTCGTCGACGGCGGGCAGGCCGGCGGTGCGGAAGGCGCGGCCGTCGTCGGTGACCGCGGCGGACTCGTACCCGTCGGCGGCGAGTTTGCCGAGCCAGCCGATGCCGGGCTCGCCCATGGCGAGCGCGGCGGTGGCGTACGCGTCGGCCAGGGCCAGGTCGGCGCCGGTCACGGTCACTGACCGCAGCCCCTGCGCGGCCTGCCGGGTACGCGGGTTGAACACGTGCGCACCCCGCTCGTACGTGCCGGAGGTGGCCACCGCCCCGTCCGTCAGCTCCAGCACCCAGCTCAGCTTGTCCGCCTGCCAGGGGTGCCGGACGCCGACCCGCCAGGGTCGGCCGTCCGCCTTGTGGCCGCGCATCCGGATGTCGCCGCCCGCGTTGAGGCAGTGGTTGACACTGCCCGCCTCGGCCAGCCGGGCCGAGGCCACCTCGATCGACCAGCCCTTGACGTAGCCGGACGGGTCGAGCGGCCCGGCGGCGTACGCGTCGAACCAGCCGTCGGTGTCGCGCCACAGGTCGGCGCAGGCGGCCAGGACGTGTCGCAGGTCGGGGGAGGCGTCGTCGGCCTTGAGCTCGCCCCGGCGCAGCCGCATGACCTCGCTGTCGTCGGCGTACGTGGTGAACCGGCGGTCCACCTCGTGCAACCAGTCGCAGGCGTCGCCGATCAGTGCGG
Source organism: Krasilnikovia cinnamomea (assembly GCF_004217545.1). Classification (NCBI taxonomy): domain Bacteria; kingdom Bacillati; phylum Actinomycetota; class Actinomycetes; order Micromonosporales; family Micromonosporaceae; genus Krasilnikovia; species Krasilnikovia cinnamomea. The sequence continues at coordinate 1,208,402 of NZ_SHKY01000001.1, read as the reverse complement.
TGAGCCGGTCGGCGGGCAGCTGGTCGGCCAGCTCGATGCTGACCACGGTGCCCATGACATGTTCGACGTGCCGCACCCGGTCGACCCTACGCGTTCGCCTCGTCGAGGGCGGCCTGCAGCGACTCCACGTACGACTTGCTGGTGATGGTGGCGCCGGAGACGGAGTCGATGTCGGCGCTCTGCGCCTGGAGAGTCTGCTCCTTGAGCTGCGCCACGGCGCCCGGGTTGATGGTGGCGCTCTCGCCGGTGGTCGGGTACGTGACCGCCGTCTTGCTGATCTTCCCGTCGGTGACCCTGATGCTGACCTGCACGGTGCCGTACGGGTTGCGGACGGCCTTGCCCTTGTACGTGCCGTCGGTCAGGCCGCTCTCCCCGCCCGCGGTGCCCGAGTTGTCGTCGCCCTCTTCCTTTTCCTTCTTCTTGCCGGACGACTTCGAGGGCTCGGGTTCGGCGCCCAGGTCGTTGTTGGCGACGTCGACGGCGGGTGGCGCGGCGGTCACTACGGGCGCGGACACGCTGAGCCGTACGCCGATGATCAGGGCGGCGCCGGTCAGGGTGCCTACGGCTGCTGCGGTACTACGTCGCATCGGTGTCTCCGTCAGAACTCGAAGGGGTCGAGGTGCATCTGGCTGTCGGGTACGTCGAGCTCGCGCAGGGTGCTCACGGCCGCGCTCACGAGCCCGGGCGGGCCGCACAGGTACACGTCCCGGCGGTTGACGTCGGGAACGAGGCCGAGCATCCCTTCCGGGGTGAACAGGCGGCGGGGGCCGGCGTCGGAGCGGGAGCCGACGATGTAGCGGACCCAGGCGTCGCGCCGCTCGGCCAGGTCCTCCAGCTCCTCGCGGAACACCAGCTCGTCGGGGCGGCTGGCGCGGTAGATGACGATGGTGTCCGGCGGCATGTCCTCCAGCAGCGCCCGGATCGGCGCGATGCCGCTGCCGCCCGCGATGAGCAGCGCCCGCCGCCGGGTGCGGTGCTGGGCGGTGAACGTACCGAAGGGGCCTTCCGCCCAGACCGGGGTGCCGGGCTCCAGGTCGCCCAGCCGCGCGGTGTGGCCGCCGGCGACGGTGACCGTGAGCCGCAGCCAGTCGGAGTTCGGGGCGGCCGACAGGGAGAACGGGTGGGACTGCCACCAGCCGTTGCGGGTCAGGAACCGCCAGCGCATGAACTGCCCGGCCTGGGCGGGCAGCCGGTCCAGGTTGTTGCCGTCGATGTAGATCGAGAAGGTGTTGGCGCCCTCGGGTACCACCTCGGCGACCGCGAAGCGGTGCCGCACGTTGAGCCACACCGGCTCGACCAGGCGGCCCCAGATCAGCGCGGCGATGACCAGCGCGCCGAGGCCGGGCCAGAAGATCTTCGCGTACTGGCCGCTGAGGTCGGCGCCGGTGGCCACCTGGTGGCCGTAGCCGAGCAGCAGCACGAGGTACGCGGCGAGGTGGGTGAGGTGCCACAGCTCGTACGGCAGCTTGGTGCGGGCGGCGCGGATCGACAGCAGGCTGATCACCACGAGCAGGACGGTGGCGACCGTGGCGCTGATCATGTCGGGCAGCGTGGTGATGATGTCGATGCCCTGCTTCACGACGTCGGCCTGCGCGGCCTTGGCGTACCCGAAGACGATGAACACGATGTGCGCCAGCACCGCGACCACGAGTGAGGTGCCGAGCCAGCGGTGCCAGCGCAGCAGGTCGCGGGCGCCGACCCACTCCTCCAGCCAGGACACCCGGCTCATCATCAACAGCTGGACGAAGAGCAGGTAGCCGCCGATCAGGCCGGTGACCCGGCCGACCGCCGTCAGCAGGGTGGCGGTGTCGTTGATCGCGCCGGGCTGGGTGTTGAAGACCCACAGGGCGACGCTGGTGCCGAGCCCGGCGAAGAACAGGATGATGGTGAGCAGCCGGTTGCCGGAGACGCTCTCGGCCGGGGGCCGGTCGTCGACCGGGACGGCCGGGCCCGACTCGGTGCCGCGCCAGCCGCTGGGGTCGGTGGGCGCCTCGACGATGATGTCGCCGCGGGCGTACTCCTGTCGCGGCTGGGTCCGCGCCAGGAAGCGGGCCGTCGCCACCGGCTCCGGCCGACGGTTGCGCTGGTCTTCGAAGGTCTGGAACGCCCCCGGCCCTTGTCGGCCGGCGACGTCACCCTGCACCCGCGCCATCGCCTCTCACCCGCCCAGCAGTCGTCGTCTCGCGTCTGCCACCCCCCGGCGGCGGACGTGACGACCGGAGGCCGTCGGGCTTTGGTACGCAGCGGGCGCCGCGAAGGCTCAAGCCGACGCGGAAAAACCCGGGTTGAACCTGATCAGCCGGTCGATGAGGCCGCCGCCCGGGAAGTCCATCACGACCATTCCGGTGCGGTGCGTGACGTGCCCCTGGTTCAGGTAGTCCAGCAGGAACGGGTTGACCCCCGGCACCCACAGCGCGCCGCCCGCACACCACTGGGGCTGCACAAACGCGCTCGCGCCGCTGGTGAAGTTCACGTACATCTTGGTCGGATCGCCGGCGTCCGTGGCGTCCAGGAAGCGGCGTACCTGATCACGCTTCGTGGCGATGGCGCCGATGTTCGGGACGTTGTAGTTGTCCTGCACGTAGGTCGAGGTGCCGTTCCAGTCCAGGAACTGGATAAGCCCGTAATGTTCGATCGGTCCGCCGAACGCACCGTGCAGCACCGCGAGGACGAGTTTGCCGCGAATCGCCCCGAGCGTGGGGGTGGCCGCGGCGGTGCCGCGCTGGATCGAGGGCTGCCAGAACAGGGCGGGACGTTTCGCGGCGTACAGGTCGAAGATGTCCGGGAAGCTCAGCTGGCCGGGCGCGTCCGTGCAGGAGCCGAGCTCGCCCGTGCACTCCTGCTTGAGCCGCATGACCACGGTCTCGGACGGGTGCGCGCCGAGAAACGCGGCCAGCTTGTCGAGCACGTCGTCGAAGTTCGCGTGCTGGTACACCGCGCCGTGGTGGATCGTGAACGTGTTGCCGCCGTTCACCCGGGCCCGGATGTCGATCATGCGGATGCCGGCCGCCAGCTGGGCCGTGAGGGTGCCGCCGCTGTCGCCGAAGTCCTCCTGGGTCTGCGTCGGCCCGCCGCCGTGGATCGCCATCGTGTCATGGGTCCCGGGCAGCGACAGCGCGGCCAGGCCGGTCGCGTCCGGCACGGCACGCATCCAGTCCGGGTGGTGCGCCGTGCTCAGCGTCCGGTAGGACGCGTCGGCGGCGACGGTGGCGGCCGCAGCGGGGTGGGGCGCCGCGACCAGCGTCGTGATCAGGGTGAAGACCGCGAGGGCGCGCTTCATGCATAGAAAGATATCGATCTAATCGTACGGCGGGAAGACGCGAACCCGGGTCAGTCGCGGATGATGTCCCCGACCACCACACGCACCGCGGCCCGTCGCCGGATCCTGTCGCATACCGGACCGTTCCCGCGCGAGACCCGTGCGGGCGCTCCGCGAGCCCTGCGGGCCGGTTCGCCGCTGGCGGGCGATAGCGTCAGGCCGTGACCGCCGAACCGCACCCGCTGACCGTCGTCGGGATCGGCGCGGACGGTTGGGACGGCCTCACCGGCCCGGCCCGGGCCGCGCTGACCGGAGCCGACGTCGTGTTCGGCGGCGACCGGCAGCTCGCGCTGCTGCCACCGGCCGTCGCCGCGCGACGCGTTCCGTGGCCGTCGCCGCTGCTGCCCGCCCTGCCCGGCCTGCTCGACGACCACCGAGGACAGGCCGTCAGCGTGCTGGCCAGCGGCGACCCGATGTGGCACGGCATCGGCGCCACCCTGGTCCGGCTGGCCGGGCCGGACGCCGTCCGGGTCCTGCCGCACCCGTCGTCGGCCTCGCTGGCCGCCGCCCGTCTCGGCTGGCCGCTGGCCGACACCGACGTGCTCAGCCTCGTGACCGCGCCCGTCGAGGAACTGCACCCGCTCGTGCACCCCGGCCGGCGCATCCTCGTGCTCAGCCGCGACGGCGCCACCCCCGCCCGGGTGGCCGCGCTGCTCACCGCGCGCGGCTACGGCGACAGCCCGCTCACCGTGCTGTCCCAGCTCGGCGGCCCCACCGAACACGCCGTCACCGGCACCGCCGCGGACTGGGCGCACCCGGACACCGACCCGCTCAACGTGATCGCGGTCGACTGCCGGGGGCCCGGCCGCCCCGTACCGTGCGTGCCCGGCCTGCCCGACGAGCTGTACGACACCGACGGGCAACTCACCAAGCGGGAGGTCCGCGCGGTCACCCTCGCCGCGCTCGGCCCGCAACCCGGCGAGCTGCTCTGGGACGTCGGCGCGGGCTCCGGCAGCATCGGCATCGAATGGATGCGTACGCATCGCTCCTGCCGGGCCGTCGCGGTCGAGTCGGCCGCCGAGCGCGCCGCCCGTGTCCGCGCCAACGCCGCGGCCCTCGGCGTGCCCGCGCTGCGGGTGGTGCACGGCCGCGCCCCGGACGCGCTGGCCGGGCTGGACGCCCCCGACGCCGTGTTCATCGGCGGTGGCCTGACCCGCGACGGCGTGCTCGACACCTGCCTGTCCGCCCTGCGCGGCGGCGGCCGCCTGGTCGCGAACGCGGTCACCGTGGAGTCCGAGGCGGTGCTGGCCGCCTGGCACACCCGGCTCGGCGGCGAGCTGAGCAGGATCGCGGTCAGCCGGGGCGCGCCGGTCGGTGGCTTCACAGGATGGAGAGCGATGATGCCGGTGACGATCTGGTCGGTGACCAAGCCGTGACGGTGCACTTCATCGGCGCCGGCCCCGGCGCCGCGGACCTCATCACCGTACGGGGGCAGCGGCTCATCGCCGCCGCACCCGTCTGCCTGTACGCGGGCAGCCTCGTCCCCGCCGAACTGCTGGCGTCGTGCCCGCCCGGGGCGGAACTGGTCGACACCGCGCGGCTGAGCCTCGACGAGATCGTGGCGCTGATGGTCGCCGCGCACGCCGACGGGCACGACGTGGCGCGGCTGCACTCCGGCGACCCGTCGGTGTTCAGCGCGGTGGCCGAGCAGATGCGCCGCCTCGACGCGGCCGGGGTGCCCTACGACGTGACGCCCGGGGTGCCCGCGTTCGCGGCGGCCGCCGCGTCGCTCGGGCGCGAGTTCACGGTCCCCGAGGTCGCGCAGACGGTCATCCTCACCCGTACCGCCGAACGGGCCACGGCGATGCCGCCCGGCGAGGATCTGACCACGCTGGGCGCCAGCCGCGCCACGATGGTGCTGCACCTGGCCGTGCAGCGCATCGACGCGGTGGTCGCGGAGCTGACCGGCAGCTACGGCGCGGACTGTCCGGTCGCGGTCGTGGCCCGGGCCAGCCGCCCGGACGAGCTGATCGTCCGGGGGACCCTCGCGGACATCGCCGGGCGGGTGGCCGAGGCGGGCATCCGGCGGACCGCGGTGATCGTGGTGGGTGCGGCGCTGACCGCGTCCCAGTTCCCGGACAGCCACCTGTACTCCGCGGACCGATGCCGGACCTGAGCCGGCCTGACGCGGGCGATCCCGACGTTGCCGGGCATGACGGCCCCGGAGGTGACCCCGACGTTGCCGGGCGTGACGGCCCCGGAGGCGACTCTGGCCTTGCTGGGCGCCATGACTCTGGAGGTGGCTCCGACGCTGACGGCGGGCTGTTCGGCGCCGGGCTGCGGGTGTTGATTCTCGGGGGGACCTCGGAGGGGCGCGCGCTGGCCGCCGCCTGCGCGGGCGTGGCCGGACTGCACGTCACCAGCTCCCTGGCCGGGCGCACCAGCGCGCCCCTGCTGCCAGCCGGTGAGCTGCGCGTCGGCGGGTTCGGCGGCGTCGACGGGCTGACCTCCTACCTGAGGTCCGAACGGATCGGTGCGGTGGTCGACGCCACGCATCCGTTCGCGGCGACCATGTCGGCGCACGCCACGGTCGCGGCCGCCCGGGCCGGGGTGCCGCTGCTCGTGTTGCGCCGTCCGGGATTCGTGGCGCGTCCCGGCGACGACTGGCACCGGGTGCCGTCCCTGGCCGCCGCCGCCGAACTGGTGCCCGCCCTGGGTCAGCGGGTGTTCCTCACCACCGGGCGGCAGAGCATCGCCGCGTTCGCCGGAGTCGGCGGGCGCTGGTTCCTGTCCCGGTCGGTGGAACCACCCCGGCCGCCTGTCCCGCCCCGGCTGGAGGTCGTGCTGGACCGGGGGCCGTTCACCGTGGAGGGTGAGCGGGCCCTGCTCGACAGGTACCGGATCGACGTGCTGGTCACCAAGGACAGCGGCGGACCGGCACCCAAACTGGACGCCGCCCGCGAACGCGGCATCCCGGTCGTGATGATCGACCGCCCACCGCCCCCCGGTCACGGGCCGCCGTTACCCAGCGGGCCGACCAGCACGAACCCCGTCGTCGCGACGGAGACCGTCGCGACGATCCCCGCGGCGCTCGCCTGGCTGACCGCCCGCGTCGCGAACTGACCGTCGCCGCGCACCGCCACCCCGATCTTGAGCACTTCCGGTCAGGAGCTGACCGGAAGTCTTCAACGAAGGGACGGGCCGCACGCAGGCGGAGCCGGAATCAGGTCGGGTAGTGGCGGGGAGTGAAGACCAGGGCCGTGCCATCGGGGCGGGTGGACGCGCGGGTCTGCGACGACCCCACGATGAGCAGGCAGCGCATGTCGATCGTGGCCGGATCCAGCTCGGCCAGCGTGGTCACCCGTACCGTCTCGGACGGGCCACCCACGTCGCGGCCCACCACCACGGGCGTCTGCGGAGCCCGGTACGCCAGCAGCAGCTCCCGGGCCCGGACCAGCTGCTCGCGGCGGCTGTTCGACGCCGGGTTGTACAGGGCGATCACCAGGTCGGCGCCGGCCGCCGCGGTGAGCCGGTCGGCGATGACCCGCCACGGCTTGAGCCGGTCGGACAGCGACACGATGCAGAAGTCGTGCCCCAGCGGCGCGCCCACCCGGCTCGCCACCGCCTGCGCGGCGGTCAGGCCGGGCACCACCCGCACCGGTACGTCCTTCCACTGCGGATCCTCGCTCACCTCCAGGACGGCGGCCGCCATCGCGAACACGCCCGGGTCACCCGAGGACACCACGGCCACCCGGCGCCCCCGCTTCGCCAGGTCCAGCGCGAACGCCGCCCGCTCCGCCTCGACCCGGTTGTCGGAGGGATGCCGGCGCTGCCGCGGGTTCGGCGCGACCCGGTCGAGGTACGGGCCGTACCCGATCAGATCGTCGGCCGCCGCGAGCGCCGCCTGGGCCTGCGGAGTAAGCCAGTCACGCCCGCCCGGCCCCAACCCGACCACGGTCACCGAGCCGGCCCCATCCGCCGCCACCGAAGCAGCCGGGCCCGCTGTCACCGAACCGACCCCGTCCAGCCCGACCGAGCCGTCTCGCGCGACGGAACCGTCCAGCCCGACCGAGCCCTCCGAACCGTCCAGCGCTACCCGGCTGCCCAGCGCCGCAGGTTCCGGCGCGACCGGGACGGCTGCCGGGACGGCTGCCGGGCTGGGCAGCAGGGCCAGTGAAAAGTACGGCACGGTGGCCGGATCGACTTCGGCCAGTGGCTCCGTCCGCTGCCGGTCCGTGGTGGCCCGCTCCACGTACCACGCGTCGTCGAGGCGGCCCGCCTTCTCCAGCGCCTCCCGCACGCCCGTGAAGGTGCGGCCCAGCTTCATGATCGCGGCGGGTCCGGCATCCGCCAGACGGGTCGCCAGATCGTCGGGGGCCAGCGTGCCGGGCAGCACCGTGAGCACCTCGTCGCGTTCCACGAGGGGACGGCCGAGGGCGGCCGAGGCCGCGCTCACCGAGGTCACCCCGGGCACCACCTCGGTGGGGTACCGGTGCGCCAGCCGCTTGTGCATGTGCATGTACGAGCCGAAGAAGAACGGATCCCCCTCGGCCAGCACCACCACGTCCCGGCCCGCGTCCAGGTGGGCGGCCAGCCGCCGGGCCGCGTCCGCGTAGAACTCGTCGATGGCACCCTGGTACCCGCCCGGGTGGTCTGTGGTCTCCGTGGTGACCGGGTAGATCAGCGGCTCCTCGACCTGCTCGGACCGCAGGTACCGCGCGGCGATCGCGCGGGCGTTGCTGCGCCCGTGCCGGGCCGCGTGGTACGCCACCACGTCGGCCGCCCCGATCAGCCGCGCCGCCTTCACCGTGATCAGCTCCGGATCGCCGGGCCCGACGCCCACTCCGTACAGCCGCCCGCTCACTCGTCCTCCGATGCCAGGGCGTTGACGGCCGCCGCCGTGATCGCGCTGCCGCCGCGCCGCCCGCGTACGATCAGATACTCCAGTTCGGAGGCGGCCAGCGCCTCCTTCGACTCGGCCGCGCCGATGAAGCCGACCGGGATGCCGAGCACCGCCGCCGGGCGGGGCGCCCCCGCCGCGATCAGCTCCAGCAGCCGGAACAGCGCGGTCGGCGCGTTGCCGATCGCCACCACGGCACCGTCCAGCCGGTCGCCCCACAGGTCCAGCGCCGCCGCGCTGCGGGTGTTGCCGAGCTCGGCGGCCAGGCCGGGCACCGCCGGGTCGCGCAGCGTGCAGATCACCTCGTTGTCCGCGGGCAGCCGCCGCCGGGTCACCCCGGACGCCACCATCTCGGCGTCGCACAGGATCGGGGCGCCGTCGCGCAGCGCCTTGCGGGCCGCGGTGACCACCCCGGGGCTGTGCCGGATGTCGTCCACCAGGTCGACCATCCCGCAAGCGTGGATCATGCGGACGGCGACCCGGGCCACGTCCTCGGGCAGCCGGGACAGGTCGGCCTCGGCCCGGATCGTGGCGAACGACCGGCGGTAGATCTCCGCCCCGTCGCGTACGTACTCCATCAGTTCCTCCTCGCGGTGGCGACCAGATCGGCCACCCCGTCCGCGCTCGCCCGGCCCGACCCGGCGGGGGAGCGCACCTCGTAGTCCCGGCCGGTCGCCTCGACCCGTACATGTGGCCCGGCCGGGCTGCCGCAGCCCCGCGCGCAGCCCACCCAGTGCACCGGCAGGCATCCGCGGGCCGCCGGGCCCGCACCCGGCTCTGTCCCGCGTACGGCCCGGGTGGCGTCGGCGCGCACGTCGGCCAGCGACTTCGCGCACCCCGGCAACCCGGCGCAGGTGGTCACCCCGGCCCACCGGGACCCTTGCGCGACCTCCAGGCCGACCCCGGCCAGCGCTCGCGACCACGACCCGGCTTCCGCGGGCCCCAGTCCGGGCACGACCACCCCGCGCCACGGCGTCACCACCAGCGTCGCGGCCCGTTCCAAGACCTTCATCTGTACGGCGCTCCACCGCCCGAGCGGCACCACCGCCCCGACACTGACCAGCCCGCCGGGCCCGGCGACCAGCCCGACCGGCGGCACCATCCCGGGCCGTTCCAGGGCAACCGGCTCGGCCAGTCGCACCCCGGTCGTAGCCGCGACACGCGCCGCCAGCCGGCCGGGCCCGTCCACCAACTCCCGCACCCGCCACGCACCACCCACCCCCGGCGCACTCGCGGTCCCATCGCCAGATCTTGGCGGCCGGTGGCCCTCCTGGGGGCCAGGAGCCTCCAAGATCTCGGAGGTCTCCGCCGGTGCCGTGTCGGCCAGCAACGGCGGGGCCGCGGGCGGTGCGGCCGGTGACGGCGCGGCACGGGGCGGTGCGGCAGCGGGTGGCGTGGGTGGGACCGTGGGCCGTGGTGCCTCGCGTTCGGACAGGAAGGCGTGCGCGGCGGTCAGCAGCGCGGGAACCACCTGTCCAGGGGGCACCCGCAGCCCGGCGTCGACACCCGCGAAGAGGATCGCGACCGCGTCACCGAGCGGGTACGCCGCCACGTCCGCCGCGAACGCCACGTCACCGCGCCCGCTGTCGAGGGCGAACAGGAACCGCCCCGGCAGCCCGGCGAGGGCGGGGTCCGCGCACAGTGCCCGGTCCAACGCGCCGACCAGCGGTGCCACGTCCAGGGCACCGCCGGGAAGGGGGGACGCGGCGATGTTGCGTACCAGCTCGTGGGTGGGTGAGGGCAGCAGGCCCGCATCCGCGAGCCGCCCGGCCAGCCGCCCGGCCGGGGCGGCGGTGAGGGCACGCAGCTGCACGTTGCCCCGGGACGTCAGCTCGACGTGCCCGTCGCCCCACTCGTCCGCCAGCTCGCGCAGCACCCGCACCTGGGCGCCGGTGAGCCGCCCGCCGGGCAGGCGGACCCGCGCCAGCGGCCCGTCGGCCGCGGCGTGCAGCCGTAGCGCTCCGGGGCAGGCGTCGACGCTGACGCGACGTGGGGAGGACACGGCCCGGATACTACGGGCGGGCGGCGACCGTTCCGCCGCACCCGTCGTTGTTGTCGGACGCGGCACGCCGCCTTGACGTGGTCGGCACCACTTGCGCAGAGTGGGAGTCCACGTGCGGCGACGCCGCGGAGGAAGCCGGTGCGAGTCCGGCGCGGTCCCGCCACTGTCACCGGGTCAGCTACCCCGGGAGCCAGGAACTCCGGTCGCCGTGACCCTTCGACCCGGGGCGCGGACCCCGAGGGGAGAGCCGTGTTTCTGCTGCTGTCGACGTCCGACACCGACCTGCTCAGCGCCCGCGCCAGCGGCGCCGCGTACCGCCTGGCCAACCCGGCCCGTACGGAGGTCTCCGAGCTGCCCGCCCTGCTCGAGGGTGTCGAGCTGGTGGTCGTCCGCATTCTCGGTGGCCGCCGGGCCTGGGAGGAGGGCTTGGACGCGCTGCTGGCCGGAACCGTCCCGGTGGTCGTCCTCGGCGGGGAGCAGGCTCCCGACGCGGAGCTGATGCAACTCTCCACAGTGCCCGCGGGGGTGGCGGCCGAGGCGCACGGCTACCTCGCGCACGGTGGCCCGGCGAACCTGGCCGCCCTGCACAGTTTCCTGTCCGACACGGTGCTGCTCACCGGGCACGGCTTCGCCCCGGCCGAGCCGGCCCCGGACTGGGGCGTGCTGGACCGTGCCACCGGCACGGGGGAAACGGCCGTGGCGTCCGAGGCCACGGTGTCGGGACCTACGACGGCGGGGACTCACGCATCGGGAGCCGTGGTGACCGGCGATGCGGCCTCCGGCGGCGGGCCGACGATCGCGGTGCTCTACTACCGCGCGCACCACATGGCGGGAAACACCGCGTTCGTCGAGGCCCTGTGCCGCGCGATCGAGGACAAGGGCGGGCGGCCCATGCCGATCTTCACGTCGTCGCTGCGGACCGCCCCGCCCGAGCTGCTGGCCGAGCTGCGCCGCGCGGACGCGCTGGTGGTGACGGTGCTGGCCGCCGGCGGCACCCGGCCCGCGACCGTCTCGGCGGGCGGTGACGACGAGGCGTGGGACGTCGGGGTGCTGGCCGAGTTGGACGTACCGATCCTGCAGGGGTTGTGCCTGACCAGCGGCCGCGCCGCCTGGGAGGACAGCGACGACGGGCTGACCCCGCTGGACGCGGCGACGCAGGTGGCGATCCCGGAGTTCGACGGGCGGATCATCACGGTGCCGTTCTCGTTCAAGGAGATCGACCCGGACGGCCTGTCGGTGTACGTCGCCGATCCCGAACGCGCCGCCCGCGTCGCGGGGATCGCGGTGGCGCACGCCCGGCTGCGCCACATCCCGCCCACCGAGCGCCGGATCGCGGTGATGCTGTCGGCGTACCCGACGAAGCACTCGCGGATCGGCAACGCGGTGGGCCTGGACACGCCCGCCTCGACGGTCCGGCTGCTGGCGGCCATGCGTGATCGCGGCTACCAGACCGGGTCGTTCCCGGGCTACGACGGCGACGGCCTGATCCACGCGCTGATCGCCGCGGGCGGCCAGGACCCGGACTGGCTGACCGAGGAGCAACTGCGGGGCAACCCGGTACGGATCAGCGGCGCGCGCTACGCCGCCTGGTTCGCCACCCTGCCCGAGGACCTGCGCGAGTCGGTGACCCGGCACTGGGGACCGCCCCCCGGCGAGCTGTACGTCGACGGCGACGACATCGTGCTGGCCGCCCTGCGCGACGCGAACGTGGTGGTCATGGTGCAGCCGCCGCGCGGCTTCGGCGCCAACCCGGTCGCCATCTACCACGACCCGGATCTGCCGCCGAGCCACCACTATCTGGCCGCGTACCGGTGGCTGGCCGACGACTTCGGCGCGCACGCGGTGGTGCACGTCGGCAAGCACGGCAACCTGGAGTGGCTGCCCGGCAAGAACGTCGGCATGTCCGCCTCGGACGGCACGGACGCGGCCCTGGGTGACCTGCCGCTGATCTACCCGTTCCTGGTCAACGACCCGGGGGAGGGCACCCAGGCGAAGCGGCGCGCCCACGCCACGCTGATCGACCACCTGATCCCGCCGATGGCCCGCGCCGAGTCGTACGGCGACATCGCCCGCCTCGAACAGCTGCTGGACGAACACGCCACGATCGCCACCCTGGACCCGGCGAAGCTGCCCGCCATCCGCGCGCAGATCTGGACCCTGATCCAGGCCGCCCGGATGGATCACGACCTCGGGCTGGCGCACCGGCCCGGCGACGAGGAGTTCGACGACTTCCTGCTGCACGTCGACGGCTGGCTGTGCGAGGTCAAGGACGCCCAGATCCGCGACGGCCTGCACGTGCTGGGCGCCGCCCCGACCGGCGAGGCGCGGATCAACCTGGTGCTGTCGATCCTGCGCGCCCGCCAGATGTGGGCGGGTCAGGTCGCCGCGCTGCCCGGCCTGCGGGAAGCCCTCGGCCTCACCGAGCCCGGCACACCCGGAGCCGAGGCGGCGGGCAAGGCCGGAAACGAGGCGGAAGGCAACGCCCGAAGCGAGGCGGCGGGTACGGCCGGAAGCGAGGCGGAAGGCAACGCCCGAAGCGAGGCGGCGGGCACGGCCGGAAGCGAGGCGGCAGGCGCGGTTGGCGCCAGGACGGGACGCATCAGCGTGGACGCGGTCGAGGCGACCGCCCGCGAGCTGGTCAACGCGATGGAGGCGCTTGACTGGTCACCCGCCGCGGTGGACCCCGCGGTCCGCGAGGTGCTCGGCCGCACCGACGAGACGGTGGCCGCGGTCCTCACGTTCGCCGCCACCGAGGTCGTGCCCCGGCTGGCCCGCACCACCGACGAACTGGACCACGTGCTGCACGCCCTCGACGGCGGCTACGTGCCCGCCGGTCCGAGCGGCTCCCCGCTGCGCGGCCTGGTCAACGTGCTGCCGACCGGCCGTAACTTCTACTCCGTCGACCCCAAGGCCATCCCCAGCGCCCTGGCCTGGGAGACCGGTCAGGCCATGGCCGATTCGCTGCTGGCGCGCTACCGCGCCGACACCGGCGACTGGCCGCGCTCCGTCGGCCTGTCGGTCTGGGGCACCAGCGCCATGCGTACGGCCGGAGACGACATCGCCGAGGTCCTGGCGCTGATGGGCGTCCGGCCGGTGTGGGACCAGGCGTCGCGCCGGGTCACCGGCCTCGAACCGATCGACCTGGCCGAGCTTAGCCGCCCCCGCATCGACGTGACCGTGCGCATCTCCGGGTTCTTCCGCGACGCGTTCCCGCACGTGGTGGCCATGTTGGACGACGCGGTCCGGCTGGTCGCGGCGCTGGACGAGCCCGCCGAGCAGAATTACGTACGGGCCCACGCGGTCGCCGACGAGTCTGCGCACGGCGACTGGCGCCGTGCCACCACCCGCATCTTCGGCTCGCGCCCCGGCGCGTACGGTGCGGGCATCCTGCCGTTGATCGACAGCCGGAACTGGCGCGGCGACGCCGACCTGGCCGAGGTGTACGCGGTGTGGGGCGGCTTCGCGTACGGCCGGGACCTGGACGGGGTGCCCGCCCGCCCGGACATGGAGAACGCGTACCGGCGCATCGAGGTGGCCGCGAAGAACGTGGACACCCGCGAGCACGACATCGCCGACTCCGACGACTACTTCCAGTACCACGGCGGGATGATTGCCACGGTGCGGGCGCTGACCGGCAGGGCGCCCGCCGCGTACATCGGTGATTCGACGAATCCGGACGCGGCCCGCACCCGCAGCCTCACCGAGGAGACCGCCCGGGTGTTCCGCGCCCGGGTGGTGAACCCGCGCTGGATCGCGGCGATGCGCCGCCACGGGTACAAGGGCGCGTTCGAGCTGGCCGCGACCGTGGACTACCTGTTCGGCTACGACGCCACCGCCGGGGTGGTGGCCGACTGGATGTACGAGCAGCTCGCCGCCACGTACGTGCTGGACCCGGAGAACCAGAAGTTCATGACCGAGTCCAACCCGTGGGCGCTGCACGGCATCACGGAACGCCTGCTGGAGGCGGCCGAACGCAGCATGTGGGCGGAGCCCGATCCGGACACGCTGGCCGCGCTGCGGCAGGTGTATCTGGAGGCCGAGGGCGATCTGGAGGGCGACGACTAGTCCGGCCCGGGGTGCCGATCGCGCCCCGCGCCGGTCACGCGCCGCGGCGGCGCAGCAGGTACGTGTCCATGATCCAGCCGTGCTTCGCGCGGGCCTCCGTGCGCACCCGGATGATCTCGTCGGCGACCTCGGCCAGCGGCCCGGACACCAGCAGCTCGTCGGGGGTCCCCACGTACGCCCCCCAGTAGATGTCCACCTCGGCGTCCCGGTACGCGTCGAACGCGTGCTGGGCGTCGAGCATCACGATCAGGTCGTCCACCTCGGACGGCCAGCCCTCGCCGAGGCGCCGCCCGGTGGTGACCTGGAACGGCCGCCCGACCCGGTTCAGCCCCACCCGGTGCTTGGCGGCGAGCGCGGAGACGCTGCTGATGCCCGGAACCACCTGGTACTCGAAAGTGGTCTCGCCCTGGGCGAGGATCTCCTGCAGGATCGCGATCGTGGAGTCGTACAGCGACGGGTCACCCCACACCAGGAACGCCCCGGTCTCGCCGTCGCGCAGGTGCTCGGCGATCAGCGCCTCGGTGATCTCGGCGCGGCGGTGCCGCCAGTCGGCGATCGTGCCCGGGTAGTCCGCGGGGGTGCGGTCGCGGTCGGGGTCGCGTCCCTCGGCGACCCGCCTGCCGGGCCGCCCGTACGCCTGCATGAGCTGCCGGCGCAGCTCGATCATGCTGTCCTTGGCCTCGCCTTTGTCGAGCAGGAAGAACACGTCGGTCCGGCCGATCGCCTTGGCCGCTTGCAAAGTCAGATGGTCGGGGTCGCCCGCGCCGATCCCGATGACGTAGATCTTCCGCACGCCGCCAGTCTGCCGTACCCCCGGCCCACCCCGCGCCACCGGCCCTGGCGCGGGACCGGCAGGCCTGTCAGTCCGGCAGGATCGGGACCGAAGGGCCAAGGTCGCGGCCGAGGTTGGCGGCCCGGGTCACGGCGGTGCCGCCGAAGCGGTCGCGTACCGCGTCGAGGGCGGCGTCGAGGCCGTGGTCGTCCTGCTGCTCGAACGGCAGCTCCAACTGCACCGCGCCGTCGGTGTCGAGGTTGCCGACCGCCACGCCGACCAGGGTGAGGCCGCGCTCGTCGATGAGCGGCCGGGCCTGCGTCAGCAGCGCCCGCGCGGTCTGCAGCACGACCCGGGTGTGCAGGGTCGCGGTGAGCAGGCTGCGGGAGCGGGTGGCCCGGGTGAAGTCGGCGAAGCGCAGCCGCAGCGTGACCGTGCGCCCGGCGCGGTGCGCCGCCCGCATCCGCCGGGTGACCCGGTCGACCAGCGCCGCGAGGGTCGCCTCCACCTCGGCGAACGGCCGGGGTCGGCTCCCCAGGGCACATTGGGCACCGATGGAGCCGCGACGCTGACCGGTGCGGACGCGGCGCGGGTCGCGGTTGTGCGCGAGGGCATGCAGGTGCCGTCCCGCGTGGGCACCGAGCATCGTGACCAGCGCGGCCTCGCCGAGGCGGGCGACGTGGCCGACGGTGTGGATGTGCCGCTCGCGCAGCTTGGCCGCGGTCACCGGGCCGACGCCCCAGAGCCGCTCGACCGGCAGCGGGTGCAGGAAGGCCAGTTCCCGCCCGGGTGGCACGACCAGCAGACCGTCGGGTTTGCCGACCCTGCTGGCCACCTTGGCGAGGAACTTGGTGCGGGCCACCCCGACGGTGATGGGCAGGCCGACGCGGGCCCGGACGTCGGCGCGCAGCCGGGTGGCGATCTCGGTCGGCGTGCCGCGGATCCGCAGCAGGCCGCCGACCTCCAGGAACGCCTCGTCGATGCTGATGCCTTCGACGATCGGGGTGGTGTCCCGGAACACCGCGAAGACGTCCTTGCTGGCCCGGGAGTAGGCCCGCATGCGGGGCGGCACGACGATCGCGCCGGGGCAGAGCGCCCGGGCCTGGGTGAGCCCCATGGGGGTGCGCACCCCGTACGCCTTCGCCTCGTAGCTGGCGGCCAGCACGACGCCCGCACCCACGAGGACCGGCCGGCCGCGCAGGCCGGGGTCGTCGCGTTGCTCGACCGATGCGTAGAAGGAGTCGAGGTCGGCGTGCAGGATCGTCGCCGTGTCAGCCACCGGCACATCCTCGCACACATGTTCGAACGACGAGGTGGTGGCCCAGGTCACACCACGACGCGGAAGACGCACGGGGCCCGTCCCGTTACAAAACTTGAGCGCGCCACGCTCAACCTTGAATCTGCTTAGCTGGAGGATCGACCATGTTGCTGCGCACCGACGCTTTCCGTGACTTCGACCGGCTCACCGCCCGGGTCTTCGACACCGCCCAGCGCGGCACCGGCGCCCAGCTGGACGCCTACCGCGACGGCGACGCGTTCGTCATCGCGATCGACCTGCCCGGCGTCGACCCGGCCGGCATCGAGGCGACCGTGGACCGCCGGGTGCTGACCGTGCGGGCCGAGCGCAAGCCCACCGCCCCAGCCGGTGCGAAGGTGGTCGTCCGCGAACGGCCGACCGGCGTGATCACCCGCCAGGTGGTGCTCGCCGAGTCGCTGGACGCAGACCAGCTGGAGGCGCGGTACTCCGACGGCGTGCTGACGCTGCGGGTGCCGGTCAAGGAGCAGGCCAAGCCGCGCCGCATCGCGATCGTCGCGGGTGGCGACCAGGCCGCCGGCGACCCCGAGCTGAACGTGGCCTGATCGAACACACGACACGGGCCGCACACCCATCGGTGTGCGGCCCGTGTCGCTGTTCTGGAACGCGCGGTCAGCCCGCCTCGGCGAGGATCGACTCGGCCGGCGGCTCGGCGAAGTGGCAGGCCACCCGCTGCGCGGGCGCCTTCTCGTCCAGCGGCGGGGCCACCTGGGCGCAGATCTCCTGCGCCTTCCAGCAGCGCGTCCGGAAGCGGCAGCCCGACGGCGGGTCGACCGGGCTGGGCACGTCGCCGAGCAGGCGGATCCGCTGCTTCGGTGGCGTACCGCGCACCACCCCGATGTCCGGCACCGCCGACAGCAGCGCCTGCGTGTACGGGTGGTGCGGGGAGCCGTACAGGCCGTCGCGGGTGCCCTCCTCCATCACGCGGCCCAGGTACATGACCGCGATCCGGTCGCAGAAGTGCCGGACCACGCCCAGGTCGTGCGCGATGAAGACGAACGCGATGCCGAACTCCTTGCGCAGGTTCTCCAGCAGGTTCATCACCTGCGCCTGGATGGAGACGTCGAGCGCGCTGACCGGCTCGTCCGCCACGATGATCTTCGGGCGGGCGGCGAGCGCCCGGGCGATGCCGATGCGCTGGCGCTGACCGCCGGAGAACTCGTGCGGGTACCGGTTGTAGTGCTCGGGGTTGAGGCCGACCACCTCCAGCAGTTCCTGGACGCGGGGCAGCTCACCCTTCTTGGACACCATGCCGTGGGTGCGCAGCGCGGTGCCGACGATGGCGCCGACGGTGTGCCGCGGGTTCAGCGACGAGTACGGGTCCTGGAAGATCAGCTGGATCTCCCGCCGGTACGGCCGCAGCTTGCGCTCCGACAGGTGCGCGATGTCGTGGCCCTGGTACAGGATCCGGCCCTGGGTGGGCTCCAGCAGCCGGGTGATCAGCCGGGCGGTCGTGGACTTGCCACAGCCCGACTCGCCGACCAGGCCGACGGTCTCACCGGCGTTGACCGTGAGGTTCACGCCATCCACGGCCTGCACCCACTTGGTGCCGCGGGACAGCATGCCGTCGCCCTTGGCCTTGAAGTGCATGGCCAGGTTGTCGAGCTGGAGCAGGGGGGCGCCGTCCACCTTGGGGACGCGCGATTCGGTCGAAGCGGTCATCGTCGGAGTCCTTACGGCAGCCGGGGCAGAACTTCGTTGGCGAACACCTGGTCGGGATCGCGCAGGTGGCAGCGCGCCGCGCGGCCCTGGTCGGCGGTCCGCGCCACCAGCTCCGGCCGGGTCGTGAAGCACAGGTCGCCGCTCACCCGGCCGCGGTACTCGCAGCGCGGGTGGAACGCGCAGCCGCTGGGCACCGCCAGCAGGCTGGGCGGGGAGCCGGGGATCGGGTGCAGCGGCTGGGGCTCTCCGGTCAGCGCGGGGATGCTTTCCAGCAGACCCCACGTGTACGGGTGCAGCGGGCTGCCCAGGATCTTGTCGACCGGGCCGTGCTCGATGGCCGTACCGGCGTACATGACCATGATGTCGTCGGCGATCTCGGCGACCACCCCGAGGTCGTGGGTGATGAAGACGACCGCCGAGCCGAAGTCACGCTGCAGGTCCGCGATCAGGTCGAGGATCTGCGCCTGCACGGTCACGTCCAGGGCGGTGGTCGGCTCGTCCGCGATCAGCAGCTTCGGGTCGTTGACCAGCGCCATCGCGATCATCGCGCGCTGGCGCATGCCGCCGGAGAACTCGTGCGGGTAGTTGTCGACGCGCCGCTTCGGGTTCGGGATGCCGACGCGGCCGAGCATGTCGATCGCGCGCTGCTTCGCCTTGCTCTTGCTCACGCTGTGGTGCGCCCGGTACGCCTCCATGATCTGGTCGCCCACGGTGAAGTACGGGTGCAGCGAGGACTGCGGGTCCTGGAAGATCATCGCGGCGTCGCCGCCCCGGAACGCCTCCAGGTCCTTGTCGCTCATGCCGACGATCTCCCGGCCGCCCACCTTGATGGAGCCGGAGATCCGTGCGGTCTTGCGGTCGTGCAGGCCCATCACGGCCATGCTGGAGACGCTCTTGCCCGACCCGGACTCGCCCACGATGGCGAGCGTGCGGCGCAGCGGCAGCGAGTAGCTGAGCCCCTGTACGGCCTTGACCAGCCCGTCGGCCGTCGGGAACTGCACCTGCAGGTCGGTGACCTCGAGGTAGGCCTCTTCGTTCTCCGCGCGGGTGCGGGGAACGCGCGTCACCGTGTGCGGGGCGCGGATGGTCTGGTCGCTCATGCTGCCGCCTTCGTGCTGCGGATATCGGGGATGGAGGGCGCGGTCGGGATCATCCGAGCCGTACCCGCGGGTCGAGGACCGTGTACGCGATGTCCACGATCAGGTTCATGACCACGAGCACCACCGACCCGACGAGCACGCCACCCATGAGGACGGGCAGGTCGTACTGGCCGAAGGCGCGCAGGGTGAGCAGGCCGAGCCCGGGCAGGCCGAAGATGCTCTCGGTGAAGATGGCGCCGGTGAGCTGGAAGGCCAGGTCGATGCCGAAGATCGTGGCAACGGGGGTGAGAGCGGCGCGCAGACCGTGACGGTAGACGACGCGGCGCCGGCTGATGCCCTTGGACGTGGCGGTGCGGACGAAGTCCTGACCCAGCGACTCGATCATGGAGGCCCGGGAGTAGCGGGTGTACGACGCCGCGTTGGTCACGCCGACGCACAGCCACGCCGCGACCAGACCGGTCGCCCAGGCCCAGGGATTCTCCGTGAACGGGGTCCAGCCCGACTGCGGCAGGAACGTCGCGTACAGCGCGACCAGGAGGGCGAAGACGAAGTACGGGAAGGACGCGATCACCAGGGTCGTGCCGACCGTGAACTTGTCCATCGGTGTCCCGCGGACCTGGGCGGCGATGGTGCCGGCCAGGATGCCGAAGGTGAGATAGACGACGGCCCCGCCGATGACGATGGAGATCGTGACCGGCAACGCGTTCGCCAGCAGCTTCGTGACCGGCTGGCCGAGTGTGTAGGAGTAGCCCATGCAGGGCGCGGAGCAGTGCTGGGTGACACCGCCCGAGGTGTACTCCCGGCCGACCACGAGCCCCTTCATGTAGGAGGCGATCTGCTGGACGGCCGGCTTGTCGAGGTCGAGGCTCTGCTCGATGTTCGCCAGGCGCTCGGGGGTGCAGCGAGGGCCGCAGATGACCCCGGCGGGGTCCGTCGGTGCGAAGAAGAACAGCGCGAAGCTGGCCACCAGCGTCACGATCACGACCGATATCGCGCTCAGGACGCGCCGAAGGATGTACAGCAGCACCGCTTGCTCCTCTTTTAAATCACGGCGCCGGGTTCGTGTCCCGGGGGAGAACGCCGCATGCCGGCCGGTCGGCCGTCGCGCGGCATGGGGGGTGTGGTTGGTGTCCGGGGTGGTCCGGCGACGCCGGTGACGGCGGGCCGGACCACCCCGGGTCCTGCTAGAAGAGCGTCAGCTCTTCAGGTACATCGAGGTGAACAGCGGCATGCCCATGGTCGGGTCGCCGACCGTGGTGCCGACGTTCGTGCCCTGCAGGACAGCCATCTTGTCGTAGTAACGCGGGATGGCGACGTACATCCCCATGATCTTCTTGTCCAGCTCGGCCCACTTGGCGGTGGCCTGGTCGGCCGGCAGGTTCGCGACGTCGTTGATCTCCTTGTCCAGGGCGGGGTCGCTCAGCATGCCCCAGCTCTGGCCGTCGGCGATGCTGTGCGTCTGGAACAGCACCGGGAACCACGAACCACCGGACGGCCAGTCGGAGCACCAGCCGGACGGGCTCTGGCCCAGGTTGACCGGGGCGTCGTAGTTCGACAGCTTGGCGCGCAGGTCGGCGGTGGCGACACCGATCGGCTTGACCTTGAAGCCCGCCTTGGTCAGCGCGTCCGCACGGACCTGGCTGGTCTGCTGCGTCTGCGGCTTGGTGTTGTCGAAGTACCAGCTGACCTCGAAGCCGAGCTTGCCGGCGGCCTCCAGCAGCTTCTTCGCACCCTCCGGGTCACCGGTGCCACGGCCGGTCAGGTCCGGCAGCGGCTCGTACTTGGTGTAGCCCGGGACCGACGGCGGCAGGACCGTGCTGGCCGGCTCCGCCACGTAGTCGTTGAGGCCCGCGACCTTCCAGATCTGGTCGCTCGGGTACGCCTTGGCGATCGCCTTGCGGACCTCCAGCGGGATCTTGCGGGTGTCCATGTTCACGACGATGGTGCAGGGGCTCTCACCCTGGACGAGCTGCGACTTCTTCTCGCCGTTGAGCTGCGGGATCAGCGTGGCGTCGAGAACGTCGTAGCTGATCGTGCTCGCGTCCTTGGGGTTCTTGCTGTTCAGCACGGCCTGCTGGGCCTTGACCGCGTCCGCGCCCCACGCGAAGTCGATGCCGTCCAGGTACTGGTGCCGCGCCGCGTCCGTGTTCGCGTCCCAATGCGGGTTCTTCACCAGGTTCAGCGAGGTGCCCGGGACGTAGCTCTTGAACATGTACGGGCCGGTGGCCAGCGGGTGGTTCTTGTAGTCCTGCTTGGTGTCCTTCGCCTTGGGGATCGGCGTGAACATCGGGAAGGTCATGTAGAACGGCAGGTCCGAGAACGGCTTCGCCAGGTGGATGATCAGGGTGTCGGTGCCCTGGGTCTCCACGCCGGAGTAGTTGTCGCCGCTCTTGTACGGGCCCTTGTACTTCTCGCCGTCCTTGAAGAACTGCATCTGGTAGGACGGGCCGTTGGCGTAGATGTCGTGCGCGAAGGAGCGCTTGATCGCGTACGCCAGGTCCTCGACCTTGATCGGGGTGCCGTCCTCGTACTTGATGCCCGGCTGCATCTTGAACGTCCACGTCAGCTTGTCGGCCGAGACGGTGCCGAGGTCCGTGAGGTCCGGCACGAGGGTCGGCTTGCCGTTGCGGATGTCGAACTGCGTCGGGGTACGGAACAGCAGCTTGCCGATCTCGTTCGAGTCGACGTAGTAGATGTCCGTCGGGTCGAACGTGTTCGGGGTGGTCTGCGCGACCACCTGCAGGGTGCCGCCCTTGCGAGCGCCGGGGACCTCGGGAGCCGGGCCCTTGGCGTTCGGGTCGAGCGCGTTCTGCTGCTGCGTGATCTTGCCGGTGTCGGCCTTGTTGCCCGAGTTCTCGTTGTTCGATGACGGGCTGCTGCAGCCGGTCAGGCCAAGGGCCACGGCGGCGGTCGCCGCGACGGCCACGTTAAGTCGCCTTGCCATATCTCCTCTTCTCATACTGGGCGTCACCACGTCACCGTCGGGTGCGGGGATCGAATGCGTCACGGACTGCGTCACCGAGCAGGCTCAGTGCCAGGACCAGGATCGTGATGGCCAGGACCGGGATCCACAGGTACAGCGGATCGGCCCGATAGAAGTTCTGCGCCGCGGCGATGGTCAGACCCCAGGACGGCGTGGGCTCCGAGAGACCGACGCCGAGGAAGGTCAGGCCCGCCTCCGTGACGATGTAGCTGGGCAGCGCCATCGAGACTGAGATGACGATGGGCGCCACCAGGTTGGGCAGCAGTTCCTTGAACAACACCTTGCGAGTGGGTACGCCGAGCACCTTCGCGGCGGAGATGAACTCACGCTCGCGCAGGGACAGCACCTCGCCGCGGATCAGCCGGGCGAGGCTCGCCCAGCCGAAGAACGACAGGACGATGATCAGGGAGTAGAAGCGCACCGTGGCCACGTCCTCGGCGGAGGCGTTCTCCGCGTCGGCGCCGATGAACACCGCCAGCAGCGCAGCCGGGACGGCGATCGCGAACAGCAGGTACGGCAGGCTCAGGACGAAGTCGATGACCCAGGAGAGGGTCCGGTCGATCCAACCGCCCAGGAAGCCGGTGATCAGGCCGACGATCACACCGACAATCGTGGTGACGATCGTGACCGTACCCGCGACCAGCAGGGACGGCCGGGCCCCGTAGACGAACCGGGCGAACAGGTCGCGGCCCGTGCGTGGCTCGACGCCGAACCAGTGCTCGCTGGTGGGCCCGATGGTGGGGAAGCCGTAGTCGTCGATCAGATCCAGGTGGTACGTCGTCGGGTCCTGGCCCTCCAGCTTGGCCAGCAGCGGCGCGAAGATCGCGATCAGCACGAAGAAGATGAAGATGCTCGCGCAGACGACGGCGACCTTGTCCTTGCGGAGGCGCGCCAGGGCGATGCCGGTCGGGGACTTGCCCCGGGTCTTGCCGGTCTTCTTCTCCGTCGCGGAGTTCGCGGCGGACGTGGGTCCCGAGCCGGACGGTAGGCCGGTCCTCGTGAGATCGGCTTCCTCAATCATCGGTTCCACGCGTTAGTCACCTCCATGGGACACGACACCTCCACGTGCGTCGTGCGTGAGAGGTATTCGGACGCTGCGCTTGGAACGTAGTCGGCAAGTGGGCCTTAGGAAATGAGTTGACGCATCGAATGAATAACAGCTCAGGTGCGATGGGCCATGATCGCCGTCACAAGTCCCCACCACACATAACGATCAAACACCAAGGACCAGCGAGAAGGCGGACTTTTCGCCTGACCGTTATGTCGGGTAGGCGTCGCTCTTCATCACATGGTGTAACGGCCATAGTGCCCACGGTACTTGCATCGGATTTGCCAACCCTCCGGTCAAGTGTTTCGGGCGGGTTTCGTGCTCGGCGGCGTGTCGCGGGAAGCGCCACGGCAGGACGCATGATCAACGGGAAGATCTTCGGTGACGAGCCGGGCATATCGACGGAACCGCGCGATCCGGCGCGACATGGATGTCGGCTCAGAAGGTGCCCATCGGGTGCCCTCGAGGGGCCCGGGGAGGCGTTCGGGGGGTGCCGCGCGGTGTCCTTCGCCACAGCCACGACGCCGGGCGAAGGCGGGGAATCGCACTCGAGAACGCATCGGCGTCAATGTGGCGACCGGCTGTGCGCCCTCACCGCGTACGCATGATGCCGTACCGGGGAAACCGGCAGCCGTATCCGGTGGGTGCCGATGGGTAATCGTTCGCGTCAATTCCGCGCCCGGTAGCTGGTCGGGCGGCCGTCCCGGGCGGTCGCCCCCTCCCCTGGGGCGACCGCCCGGGGGCGCCCGCACGGGCGCGGGCCTCCGGGTCCCGCACGGTCCGGCCCGGCGGCGCCGTGACCGTCGCCGTCCTGACCGGGATCGCCGCGAACGGCCGAGATCCGTCCGCCGGTGGCCCTTTCGCCCGACAATTCCGTGCAAATGTGTTCGCCCTCAGTTCAACGTCGCACGGAATGATGCCCGATAGTCCGGTTCGCGCCTATTCAGTAGGGCGGTGGTGCGATTCGGTTGATCGAGCTTCGGGCCATTCCCCGGACCGCGCCTTCGGTCCGGGGAATGGCGCGGGCTCAGTGGGCCGGGGGCGAGTCCGGTGAGGATCTTCTCGGCGCGATCGGTGGCCGCCCGCGGGCTGCGACCGATCAACCTGCGGTCACCGTATGCGGGGCCGTTCCACGGTGGCCCGGTCATTGCCCGCAAGGGCAGAACCTGCCGCGGGTCATGTCCACCCGCGCCGCGCGTCACTAGGATGATCACAATGGGATTCGTCGATCTGAGCGAGGCGAGCGCGGCCAACGCCGGCTCCCCGACGCTGCGCGCATACGTGGCCACGCCGCCCGGCGACGGACCGTGGCCGGGCATGCTGGTGATCCACGAGTCCTTCGGGCTCACCGACGTGGTGCTGCGCCACGCCGACCGGCTCGCCGCCGCCGGATACCTGACCCTCGCGATCGACCTCTACAGCGCCGGCGGTATGCGGCGCTGCCTGGTCTCGACGGTGCGCGCCGCCCGGCGTGGCGAGGGCCGGGCGTTCACGGATCTGGAGACGGGCCGGGGCTGGCTCACCGCCTCGCCGCAGTGCACCGGCAAGGTTGGGGTCATCGGCTTCTGCCTCGGTGGCAACTTCGCGCTGATGCTGGCCGGCACGGGCCGTTACGACGCCGCCGCGCCGAACTACGGCGAGTTGCCTCGCGACCTGGACGGCACCATGGCGGGCGCCTGCCCGGTGGTGGCCAGCTACGCGGGTCGCGACTGGCTGCGCGGGTCGGCCCCCAAACTGACCGCCGCGCTGACCCGGGCCGGGGTGCCGCACGACGTCAAGGAGTACCCGGCCGCCGGGCACTCGTTCCTGAACGAGGGACCGACCGGTCCCAAGATCCTGTGGCCGCTCATGCGGATGGCGAAGATCGGTCCGGAGCCCGGGTCCGCCGCGGACGCGTGGCAGCGCATCGAGTCGTTCTTCGCCGAGCACCTGCGCTGATCGTTCAGGCCGGGGCCTGTGCCCGCGCGTACGCGCGTACCGGCAGGCGCTGGGCGGCGGCCCGGCCCGGTGTGACGGTGAAGCCCAGCGGCGCGGCGATCCGCCGTACGTCCGAGAGGTGCAGGGATCCGTGCCGCTCCACCGTGAGCATCGGGGACGGGCCGGTGCCGGGGTCGTGGAACGACACGAGCGTCACGGACATCGGCAGATGCCGCGGGTACGCGTTGCGGGCCGCCTCCTCGTCGCGGTGCGCGATGACGGTCAGGTCCGGCATGTGGCGCAGGTCCACCTCCAGCTCGGCGGCACGCCAGTGCGCGGGCTCCTCCGCCGCCCCGGTCGCATGCCGGGAACGGTTCGCGGAGGTGACGTACAGGTGGTCGCGGCCCAGCGCCGCGGTCGCCTGCGCGAACAGCGCGTTGGACGGGCACGCGGTGCCGGGGGTGATCACCTGGGCGGTACGGACTCCGGCGTCCACCTGGGTCAGGTGCTCGGGCAGGTGCGGGGCGGCCGGGCCGCGGAATCCGATCGGTCCCGTCCGGGCCAGTGCCACCAGCAGCGCGGCCAGTCGCGGGACGTCGAGCCGCCGGGCGACCTCCGTCCAGTCGAACAGGGCCGGGATGCCGTCCGCGGCGGCCGTGACGCTGCCGATCTGACCGGCCGGGCGCCCCTTGGCGAGATTGACCCGGCGAACGGCCGTCGCCGACGGCTCGGCGACGATGGCGTAGATGTTGCCGAACGCGGTGGCGACCACCCGCCCGTCGTGCAACGCCCGCGCCGCGAGGGCGACGTCGGCAGGGCTGTCGATGGTCAGGAAATCGGCGGACATGCAGCCGTTTGTACCGGCCCGGCGCGTCGGGCCGGTCGGCCTGTCGGGTTTGCGATCGGCGCCCCGCCCGTGCGGGTGACGGCGCACCCCTTCCGAGGGACCCCCGTCCGGCGGCGCTGACCGACGCGGGACTCGCCGGGCGGGCGCTAGCGGCACTCGCTTCGCCGGGCCGGCTGGGCCCTCACTTCGCTCGCTTACGCGGTGTCGCGGGCGACGAGGGTGGGTTGGAACGTCACCGAGTCCGGCAGCCGCCCGGGCGAGGCGATGTGCGCCAGCAGCATCCCCGCCATCTCGGCCGCCATCTCCTCGACGGGCTGGCGGACCGTGGTCAGCAGCGGCCGGCAGTCCAGGGCCGCGCTGCTGTCGTCGAAGCCGACGACGGCGACGTCCTCGGGCACCCGGCGGCCGAGGTCCTGCACCGCGCGCAGCGCCCCCTCGCTCATCAGGTCACTGGCCACGAAGAGGCCGTCCACCTCGGGGTGGCGACCCAGCAGCTCGCGGGTGAGCCGCTCCGCCCCGGCCCGGGTGAAGTCGCCCTCCAGGTACGGCACCTCGGACAGGCCGTGGGCGGCCAGGTACGACCGGAAGCCGTCGAAGCGGTCGTGACCGGCGGGGGAGTCCAGCGGCCCGGTGATCGTGGCGAGCCGGCGGCATCCCCGGGCCAGCAGGCGGTCGGCGGCCAGCCGGGCGCCGAGGCGCTGATCCACGTCGACGTAGCTGACCGCCAGCGACCGCGGGGGCCGGGCCGACACGACGGCCGGGATGCCCAGGTCGAACACGAGCCGGGG
The DNA here is from genome assembly GCF_004217545.1 of Krasilnikovia cinnamomea. Taxonomy (NCBI): domain Bacteria; kingdom Bacillati; phylum Actinomycetota; class Actinomycetes; order Micromonosporales; family Micromonosporaceae; genus Krasilnikovia; species Krasilnikovia cinnamomea. The sequence continues at coordinate 1,181,744 of NZ_SHKY01000001.1, read as the reverse complement.
GAGCCGGTCCCGCCCGTGGCTGCTGATCAACAGCACCCCGTCGACGTGGCCCTGGCGCAGGTAGCGCAGCACGTGGTGGTGGCCGGACGAGTCCGTCGGGACGATCACCAGGTGGATGTCGTGGGGGCGCAGCGCGCCGGTGGCCCCGGCGGTGATCCGGCCGAAGTAGGGGTCGGTGAAGACCCGGTTGAGAAACGACGAGTCGTTCGGGCGTTCGGGCTCGGAGATGACCAGGGCGACCGAGTTGGTCCGGCGGGTCACCAGGGTGCGGGCGGCGCCGTTGGGCACGTAGCCGGTCTCGGCGATGGCGCGCTGCACCACCTCGCGGATCTTCGCGTCGACCGTGGGCGCGCCGTTGATGACGCGGGACACCGTGGCCCGGGACACCCCCGCCGCCTGGGCGACCTGGTCCATTGTGGGGTTACGCCCACCGCGCGGGGGCCACGTACTCATGGCGATTGTTATAACACCGGGCTCGGCGGGTGGCGCGGGAAGCGTTTTCTCAGACCGGCCTGGTCAGGGGCGGTGTGCCGCCGCACCCTCCAGCAGCAGGCGGTGGGCCTCGTCGGCGGGCACGGGGTGGGAGAAGTAGAAGCCCTGCGCCTCGTTGCAGCCCATCTCGCGCAACGCCGCGAGCTGGCCGTACTCCTCGACACCCTCGGCGACCGTGGACATCCCCAGGCTCTCGCCGAGCTGCACGATCGTCTCGGCCAGCGCGGCGTCGTCGGCCTGCTCACCCAGCCGCTCCACGAAGGACCGGTCGATCTTCAACGTGTCGACCGGGAACCGCCGCAGGTACGCCAGCGAGGAGTAGCCCGTGCCGAAGTCGTCGATCGCGAGGCGTACCCCGAGCGCCTTGAGCCGGATCAGCTGCGCCAGGTTCTCCTCGGTGTCGGTCATCAGCACGCTCTCGGTCATCTCCAGGCAGAGCCGGTCCGCGGGCAGGCCGGACGCCGTGAGCTGCTCGGCGATCTCGGAGGCCAGGTCGGTCCGGTCGAACTGGCGGACCGACACGTTGACGGCCATGGTCACCGGCTCGGCGCCCTCGGCGTTCCAGGCGGCGGCCTGCCGGCACGCCTCGGTGATCACCCAGCGGCCCACCTGCGCGATCAGGCCCGTCGCCTCGGCCATCGGGATGAACTGCATCGGCTCGATGAGGCCGCGGGTCGGGTGCTGCCAGCGCACCAGCGCCTCGAAACCCACCACCCGGTTGTCCGCCAGATCGATCGTCGGCTGGTAGTGCAGCAGCAGCTCGTCGCGTTCCAACGCCAGCCGCAGGTCGGCTTCCAGCTCCAGGCGCTGGATCAGACCGGTCAGCATCTCCGGGTCGTAGCTGGCCAGGCCGCTGCCCGCCGACTTCGCCCGGTACATGGCCAGGTCGGCGTTGCGCATGAGCTGCTCGGCCTCGGCCGCCTCACCGGTCAACCGCTCCACCCCACCGGGTGTGGACTCGCCACCGGTGCCGGCGGCCGCGAGCCCGATGCTGGCCCGTACGTGCAGGTCGCGGCCGTCGAAGGTGAACGGCTCGTGCAAGCCCGCGAGGATGCGGCGGGCGACCCGCTCGGCGTCCGGTGCGTCGATGGGCGCCTGCACCAGCACCGCGAACTCGTCCCCGCCGAAGCGGGCCACCAGGTCGCCCGGGCGGACGCAGGCCTGCAACCGCTCCGCGACTCCGACGAGCAGCCGGTCGCCCGCAAGGTGGCCGAGGCTGTCGTTGACCTCCTTGAACCCGTCCAGGTCCAGGTAGAGCACGGTCACGTCGGTGTCGGGCGTGCGCTGCCGCAGGGCCGTGGAGACCTGCTCGTGGAACCGCGTGCGGTTGGCGAGCTGCGTCAGGGCGTCGTGGTACGCCGCGTGCACCAGCTGATCCTGCAACTGCTTGCGATCGCTGACGTCGCGCGTGTTGAGTACGAGGCCGCCCACGTTCGGATCGGCCAGCAGGTTGGTCACCGTCATCTCGGCCTGGCGCGGCCGGCCGCTGCGGTGCGGGACCAGGAGCTCCACCACGACGCTCTCGTCGGGCCGCTGCAGGACCGCCGCTAGCGCCCCGGTCAGCCGCTGCGCCGACTCGGTGTCCAGGAGTTCGGTCAGCACGCGCCCGGTCAGGTGCCCCGGGCGGAATCCCAGCACCCGCTGCACCGACTCGCTCTGGTACAGCACGCGGGCCCGCGGGTCGACGACCGTGATCACGTCCGAGCCGTACTGCACGAGGGCGTGGTACCGGTGCTCGCTGGCGGCCAGCTCGGCGGTCTGGTCCGCGACGCGGAACTCCAGGGTCCGGGTGAGGTTGCGGTTCTCGGCCAGGGCCAGCAGCTGGCGGCCCACGATGAGCAGGGTCAGCGCGGTCCGGGTGTAGGTGATGAACGTGCTGCTGTAGCCGTTGCGCGACGACCACCAGATGCAGACGGCCAGCGCGACGAGCACGGCCACGTACGGCAGCAGCACCCCGATCGGGCGCCGGGTCTCCACCCGCTCCTTGGGCACATCGTCGGCCTGGTCCGGCGCGCACGCCGCCAGTAGGAGCAACGCGAAGCCCGCGAACCACCCGGTGTCGGTGACCGCGCCGGAGGCGTACGTGCCGACCAGGTTGAAGTACGCATACCCGATGTCGGCGACCGCGAAGGCCGTCATACCGGTGCCGACCAACGCCAGGCGCACGGTCACCGCGTGGGTGCGGCGGCGCAACACGAACATGTAGACGACGATCGTGACGATCACGATGTCGGCCAGGGGATACGCCAGGCTGATGGCGAGCGCGAGGCCCCCGTTGCCGCCCGCGTGCAGCAGCGGCTCGATCGCCACCAGCCAGGCGACCAGCGCCAGCGAGGTGGCGACCATGAGCCCGTCGAGCAGGCTGCGGGCACGGTTCGCCAGGGTCTGCGCTTCCGCGGGCAGCACCAGCAGGCCGGCAGGGGTGAGCAGGACCATGCCGGCAAAGCCGATGTCGGCCACGGAGGGGAACGGCAGCTTGTCGGCGTGGACCAGAGCCAGATAGAGCCAGCACAGCTGGCCCAGTGCCCAGGACAGCACGCCGAGCCCGACCAGGGTCCAACCGAGCCGGCCGCGACCGGTGTACCTCCGCGAGCGGATCAGGATGGTGGTGGCCGTGACGAGCGCGGCGACCGCGAGCCCGACCATGGAGATCATCCGGGAGGCACCGGCACCGAACGGGTCCGTGCCCAGAATGCCACCGAAGAGGGCCACCACGACGGCGACCAGCACGCCCAGCCGCGCCCAGGCGCGCCGGTGCGGCGCGCGGCGCTCGGACGCGGCGGTGGGCACCGGCGCGTCAGTCACCGCTGCCATCGTTATCTCCGGCTCCAGGGGAACGCCCTGCGGGTCGGGTGGCCATGCCGCAGACATCGGGTCCGGGCCGTGCGACCTTGAGACAAACCTGCGGTGGAGACGCCCGGCGCGGGGTGCAATCGGGTTGCCGCCTTGCCCTGAGCCGCCGTGCGGGACCTCCGGCCCTTGCGCCGCACGGCTGGAGGCGGCTAAGGACCGCGGCCTACGTGCCGCACGTCACGGCATGCGGCCGGGGGTCAGGACAGCACCCAGCCGTACAGGCGCTCGACGCGCAGGCGCAGGACGAGGCGGCCGTCGGCCACCATCGCCCGCCGGTAGTCGTCCCAGTCGGGGTGCTCCTTGCCCGCGGCCTGCCGGTACACCTCGATCAACTCCTCGACGGTGGCGTCGTGCTCGTCGGCGGCGGGCGCGGACAGCTCGGCGGTCGCCTCGACGACCGCGTACCCGGCTCCGCCGGGCGCGGTGACCTTCAGGCTGGCGCGGGGGTCGCGCCGCAGATTCTTGACCTTGGCCAGTTCGGTACGGGTGGAGATGCGCAGCACCCGGGCGGCGGCGTCGGCGGTGTAGTTGACATCGGACAGCTGGGGCCGCCCGTCGCGCTTGATCGTGGCGAGCGTGCCCAGGTTGGCGGCGACGACGAGATCCCACAGACCTTGCTCAGACATGGGACCACTCTATGCAACACGCCGTGGTCCGGTGGGACCACGGCGCGTCGGCACTCCCGGCGGATCAGAGCGTGGCGCACTGACCCCGGCGCGGGCCGGACACCGTGTTGTCCAGGCCGTTGTCGACCGGCGCGGGATGGTTGCCCGTGCAGGTCAGCGCCCCGCCGATCGTATTGCCGGAGATCAGTGTGGTGCCGCGGTTGCGCAGCAACGACACCGGTCCCGAAACGGTGGAGTCCTCGATGGACACCGCGGTCGCTCCGGTCGCGGTGACCGGCCCCGTCACGGTGGTGTGCTGCAGCGACACCGTGCCGGCGTCCGTGGCGGTCAGCGCGGCGCGCAGGTTCGCGTCCGTGGCGTACAGCGAGGCGCCGTCGCGGACGCTGATCAGGCCGGTGACCGTGGCCCCGCGCAGGCAGGTCACCCCGGAGTGCACGGACAGGGCGCCAACGACCCGGTCCGCGATGGTGGTCGAGCACACCGGGGCGGGATGGCCGAGCAACTCCACCTCGGCCAGGGTGGTGCTGGGCTGGCCGGTGTTCCCGGTCACCTCCAGCCGGTAGTAGCGGTACGTGCCCGGCGTAGCGATCTTGAACGGCCGGGTCTGCAGCCGCCACTCGAAGCTCTGCGCACTGCGCTCGTCGATCGTCGTCCAGCGGGTGCCGTCGTACGAGCCGCGCAGCCGCCAGCCGGTCGGGTCGCCCGCGACCGCGCCCGAGGTGAGGGTGTAGAACTCGGCGCGCTCCCCGGCACCGGTGAACTGGTACTGCCAGGCCGGGGTCGCGGAACCGAAGACCGCCCGGGTGGCCGTCGTGTCGTCGACCAGGGTCGGGTCCGTCGCGGTGCCCTTGCCCGGGGCGGCCAGGTCGCGCAGCGGGTCGGGCGCGGCGCTGCCCGTGGTCAGCGACGGCGGGGCGGCGTCGGCGCCGGTGCCCCAGTCCGACGGCCGGTCGCCCATCGTGAAGTCCAGCGTCGCCCCGCCCGCCAGCAGCGCGTGCGGCAGCGACGTCGAGGTGTACGGCTGGCCGTTGACCGTCAGCGACTGCACGTAGACGTTGCGGGCGCTGTTGTTGCGGGCGTTGACGACGATCTTCCTGCCGTTCTCCAGGTTCACCGTCGCCTTGGTGAACAGCGGCGAGCCGATCGCGTACGCGGGGCTGCCCATCTGCAACGGGTAGAAGCCGAGCGCGCTGAAGACGTACCAGGCGCTCATCTCGCCGTTGTCCTCGTCGCCCGGGTAGCCCTGGCCGATCTCGCTGCCCAGGTAGAGCCGGGACAGGGCCTCGCGGACCAGCGCCTGGGCCTTCGCGGGCTGACCGGCGTAGTCGTACATGTAGATGATGTGGTGCGAGGGCTGGTTGCTGTGGCCGTACTGGCCGAGCCGGACGTCGCGGGCCTCCAGCATCTCGTGGATCGTGCCGCCGTACGAGCCGGGGAATCCGGCGGTCTCCGGGGTGGCGAAGAACGTGTCCAGCTTCTTGGCCAGGGCGTCGCGGCCGCCGTACAGGTTGGCCAGGCCCTGGCCGTCGTGCGGCACGTGGAACGCCATGTTCCAGCCGTCGGTCTCGGTGTAGTCGTAGCCCCACACCCGCGGGTCGTAGCGGTCGGCGGGCAGCCGCCAGGTGCCGCCGGAGTCGCGGCCCTGGAAGAACTTCACGGACTCATCGAACATGTGCACGTAGTTCTGGGCCCGGTTGCGGAAGTACTCGGCCTGCTCGGCGTACTCGGATGCCTTGGGGCCGCCCCGCTTGGCCAGTTCGGCGGCCATCCCGGCGATGCCGAAGTCGTTGATGTAGCCGTCCATCGCCCAGGACATCGCCTCGCCGGTGGCGTCGCTCGGCGTGTACCCCTTGAAGATCGACGTGGCGAGGCCCTTGCGGCCCACGTTGGCGTTCGGCGGGGTGACGGTCGCGTTCCTCAGCGCGGCCCGGTACGCCGTCTCCGCGTCGACCGTGACCCCCTTGCGGAACGCGTCGGCGAACGCCACGTCGGAGCTGGTGCCGACCATCAGGTTGGCGTAGCCCGGCGCGGACCACCGGGAGATCCAGCCGCCGTCGCGGTACTGCTGCACGAACCCGTCCACCATCTCGCCCGCCTCGCCCGGGGTGAGCAGTGCGTACGCGGGCCACGTGGTGCGGTAGGTGTCCCAGAAGCCGTTGTTGACGTACACCTTGCCGTCCTTGACCGGGGCGCCGGTCTCGGTGGGTGAGCTGGCCGGGGTGGTGGTCGACGACTGCACCGCGTGCCGGTACACGGGCGCCTCGGCGCTGCCGGTGTTCTCGTACCCGGAGTTGGGGTAGAGGAACAGGCGGTACAGGTTCGAGTAGAGGGTGACCAGTTGGTCCTCGGAGGCGCCCTCGACCTCGACGGTGTGCATCCGGGTGTCCCACTGCCGCTGGGCGGCGTCGCGCACCGACTCCACGGTCGCGGAAGCGGCGAGTTCCAGTTCCAGGTTGTGCCGGGCCTGCGCGACGCTGATCAGCGACGTCGCGATCCGCAGCGTCACGGTCTTCTGCGTCGAGGTGTCGAACGCGAGGTAGCCGGTCGACGGGCGGTTCCCGCTGGACAGCGAACCGCTGGCGGCCACCGGGCGGTCGGCCACGGCGTACATGAACATCCGGGTCCATCCGGCGGACAGCCCGCCGCTGTTCACGTCGGACCAGCCGGAGACGGACCGGTTCGCGGCGTCGATGCTCAGGCCCGCGTTGCCGTTGACGTTGTCCAGGATCAGGTTGCCGCGGTTGCCGGTGAACGTGAAGCGCATCAGCGCCGCATGATCGGTCGGTGCGATCTCGGTCTTCATGCCGTTGTCGAACGTGACCCCGTAGTAGTACGGGCGGGCGACCTCGTTGTCGTGCCCGAACGCCAGGGCCCGGTTGGCGCGGCCCGCGTCCGGCACCCCGGTGGCGGGTGACGGCATCACCTGGAAGGTCTGCCGGTCGCCCATCCACGGGCTGGGCTGGTGGCTGGCGGAGAACGCCTGGATGGTCGGCCGGTTTGCGGCGTTGTTGTCGCGGTGGTACTCGTACAGCCAACTGGTGGTGCCCGCGTCGGTGACCGGGGTCCAGAAGTTGAAGCCGTGCGGCACCGCGGTGGCCGGGAAGTTGTTGCCGCGCGAGTAGTCGCCGGACGACTGGGTGCCGCGCCGGGTGTCCGCGTACTCGGACAGGTGTGCCCGTGGCGGCGCGGGCGGCGCGACGCGCAGCGCGATGTCGTCGAACCAGGCCCGGAAGCTGGTCGGCCCGGCGGGCTTGTCGTAGCCCACCAGGATCCGGTCGACGATCCTGCCCGCCGCGACCGCGCCGATCCGGGCCGTGCGCTGGTTCCACTGCTGGGTGTAGAGCGTCTTCGCGGCGCCCTGGGCGGCCGGGCTGAGCACGACACCGTGCTGGTCGGTCGCCTTCAGATCAGACAGGTACGTGCCGTCGGTGAAGGCCAGATCCACCGCCGTGTACGTGGCCGGGTTGCTCAGGTCGTCCCGGTTGAACTCGGGGAAGACGAGGTACGACAGCTCGGTGTCGGCCGTCACGGTCAGGTTGACGTCGAAGACCTTGTTGTACGCGTACGCCCGGCCGCCGGTGAGGTGGCGGCCGCCGATCAGGAACGCGTTGCGCCCGGTGTAGCCGACGTTCGCCTTCGCGGTGGGTGAGGAGGCGGGGCCGCCGCCGACCCGGCTCTGCATGTTCGTCGCGGGCGGGGTGGTGGTGTCCTCGGTGGCGATCTGCCAGTCGGCGAGCTGGGTGAGGCTGCCGGACGGGTGGCCGGTGATGCTCAGCCGGTACACCGCGAAGGAGCCCGGGGTGGCCACCTCGTACGTGTGGGTCTGGAACCGCTGGTCGAAGCTCTGCCCGGTGCGGGTGTCCACGGTGGTCCAGGTGGTGCCGTCGGCGGAGCCCTCCACGGTCCAGTCGCGCGGGTCGCGTTCGGGGGCGTCGTTGGCGGAGGTGAGCGCGTACCGCACGACGCGGGCGGGGGAGTCCAGGGTGTACCGGGCCCAGCTCGTGGGGGTGTCGACGAGCCACTTGGTCGCCGGGTCGGCGTCGTTGAGGTTGGCGCCGTTCTCGTCCGGGTTCGGCTCGGCGTTCACGGCGATCCCGGTGACGTGCTCGCGGAGGCTGCCCGGCAGGCCGACCTGGACGCTGCCGTCGACGCCGCCGCTGCGCGGTGCGCCGTCCGGGCCGGTCTCGACCGTGTCGCGCCAGTCCGGCGCGGGCTCGCCCGGCTCGAACGAGGAGGCGAACGCCCCGGTGCCGCTTTCGCCCGGGTCGGTCGGCGCCGCGGACGCCGCCCCGCCGCACGCCACGGCGGCGGCCGCGACGACGAGGGGGACGCAGAACAGCGCGACAGCCCATCGCGACCGGTACATGCCGCCTCCTTCGCCTGGTGGCCCGTGAATCGGGCACTGGCGCGAGGGGTGGGCGCGCCGGTGCTCGAATCACGAACCTACGAAACGTCCGCGACACATGCTTACGTCCACGTCCATCGATGCGCAAGACTTTGACCACACTCGATTGACATCGATGTCAGGCGGCCGTCACCGGCGAGCGAGGAAATCGCTGTGAAGCAGCTCACTCCACGTGGAGATCAGGGTGCCTCGGGACGAACAAGGCATACCGGCCCGGGCGTGTGTCGCGGTGCATGGCACCGAATGTTCATCCCGCGCTCCGGCAAGCCGATCGGCACTACGACGACCGGGGGTGACTGGTGGACCGCAGTGTCCTGAGCGCGGAGGAGCTGTCGGCTGCCCTGCTGGCACTCGAAGACCAGGTCGTGACGCACATCGAGGACTGCTACACCGCAGCCGTCGAACTCGAACGGCTGGCCGCGCCGCTGGGCGACGAGGGGCTGCTGGCACGCGCCCAGCTCTGCGCGGCCGGCATGCGGCTGCGGGCCGGTGACGTCGCCACGGCCACCCGGCAGATCTACGCCATCCACGAGTGGGCCGCTCAGCACGGCGACCGTCGGCTGCAGGCACGTACCCACAACGCCTGCGCGCACGCCCACCGCTTGGCCGGTGATTCCGCCAAGCGGCTGGAGCACGCCCTGAGCGCGGTGGAGCTGCTGGACGACACCGCCACCCCGTTCATGCAGGTGTTGCACCGCCTGGGGCTGGCCGAGGCGCTGGCCCTCAACGGCGCGATGGAAGCCGCCCGGCCCCGTTTTAGCCAGGCCGAGCGGTTGGGCCGGGAACTGCAACAGTGGCGGCAGGTCACCGTCGTGCTCAACAACTGGGCGTACATCGAGTTCACCACCGGGGAGCTGGAACGCGCCGAGGAGATAGCAAACCGCCTCCTGGAACACGCGGGCGCACGCGGGCTGACCCTGTCTCCCGCCGTCCTGGACACGATCGGAGCGATTCAGATCGCCAACGGCCTGTACGCCCAGGCCGAGCAGACCCTACGGCTGTGTATCGAGCGCTGGGAGGCCGGGGAGAACGAGAACGCCGACGACATGGCCGAGTATCAGCTGACTCTGGCCCGGGCCCTGCGTGGCATGGGTGAACTGGACCGGGCTCAAGCCGCCCTGAACTCCTCCGGTGCGCTGTGCACCGAGCGGGGGATGCCCGAACTGATGGTTCGCGTACACCTGGAGCAGGCCGAGCTGTACGCCGCCGGCGGTGACCATGCCGCGGCGTTCGCCGAGCACAAGGCGTCCTTCGCCGCCCGGGAGAGCCTGCGCCGCAAGGAACGGCAGGCGCAGGCGCAGACCCGGCAGGTCATGTTCGAAACCGCCGAGGCCCGCCAGGAGGCCGAACGGTTCCGGGAGCAGGCCCGCCACGACCCGCTGACCGGGCTGCGCAACCGCCGCTACGTCGACGAGGAGCTGCCCGTCCTGATCGCCGCCGACCCGGACCTGGTCGTGGCGATCGCCGACGTCGACCACTTCAAGCGGATCAACGACACGCTGTCGCACGACACCGGCGACCAGGTGCTGGTGCGGGTCGCGAGAATGCTGGAGGCCGGGCTGGCCGCCATCGCCCCGGCGGGGTTCGTGGCCCGCATCGGCGGCGAGGAGTTCCTGCTGGTCCTGCCCGCCACCCCGGTGCCGTCCGCGACCAAGTACCTCGACGAGATCCGCTGCGCGATCGGCGAGTACGGCTGGCAGGACATCACGGGAGCACTGCCGGTTACGGTCAGCATCGGCGTGGCCGGGGTGAGCGAGAGCGTTCCGCCCAGCCAGGCGGGGGCGCTGTCCGCCGCCGACCGCAACCTCTACGCCGCCAAGAACGCCGGTCGCAACCGCGTCGTCGCGCAAACGCCACGAGAGTTCCGTACCCGCGCCCACCGCGACCGCGACCTGGCCTGACCCGCCACCGCGCCGGTCTGGACCGCCGCTTGGGCGACGACGACCTCGGCCTCCGGCACGCCGGCCATTGTCGCGGGGGCGACCACGGACGTCACCGCGTTTCTCGTGCGATTCGCCCAGTGTTCAGGCGGCGCTGTTGAGTTGGCGGACGAGAGACCGCAGCCACGGTTGCGCCAGGGCTGGCTCGCCGTCGATGGCCCGGGCGAGCGCGCGGCGGCCTTCGCTGCCGCGTCCGTAGGAGACAACGGCCACGGCCTCGGCAAGTGCCTGGCGGGTCCGCTCATCGCGTCGTGGGCCTTCCTCGGCGGCGAGCCAGCGGTCGGGGCGGAAGGACCTCGTGAGCTTCGTCTGGTAGTCGCCGAAGTACGACCACACCTCGGGATCGAGTGACACGTTCACGACGGCGCGGGCGGGGAGACGCCGGGTCCAGGAGGCGTGCTGCTGCCACCGCCACGTCTTGGGACTCGTGGCACGGCGCACCGTGATGCCCACGAAACGCAGCTTCTTCCGGATGACTTCCCACGGCTCGCGGCTCTCGACGATCCACTCGTCCAGCAGGGCGAACAGGTCGGCGAAGGTGCCGCCGGCATCCACCACGTCGACGAAGGTGGCGGGGCGGCTGCGGCGGGCCAGGGCGCGAGGCGTGATGCCGATGCTGCCCAGGAGGCGGCGTGCTGCTGCCTGCTGGTCGGCAGTCCACTTCGAGCGGCGCGGTTGTCCGGCCTGGCGTTGGAAGGAGAACGGTGCCCGGGCCACGAGGTTCGGCGCGGTCAGATCCGCCAAGGCACCGCTGAGTAGATCGAACATGGAGTCGAGGGACCGGCCCACGAAGAACAAGTCGCCGTTGCCACTACGGGCAACGACCCGGCCGGCACATTGCACCAGGTCCGGCATGAACCACAGGTCGGGTTCGGCGGTGCCCTCGAGCATCGAACCGAGTTCGTCCGGGCTGACCAGGTCCCATCGGAACGGTGGGCCGTCGACTGGATCAAGCACTCCGCGATTGTGCCTGCCCGTCCCGCACGCACGCTGTGAATTTCCTGACCCGGCTCGGTACGTTGAGAGCCGGGTGCGGGAAGCGCTCGACGCCGACCACCACGGGACACTGAGGTATCTGCAAGGCGGGCGCCCCGGGTGAGACCGCCGGCCGTCGGGGTGTCAGGGGGTGGTGTCCCGTCGCGCCCGGGCCCGGCGTTTGCCCTCGTGCATCGCCGCGACCCGCGCGATCGGGATCGTGTGTCCCTCCTCGACGAGGCCGGGGTCCAGGGTCTGCGGCGCGGGCATGGCGTCCGCCCACGGGTCGCGTCCGGCCAGCAGCGCGGGCGCGGTGTGCAGTGTGAAGTCGGCGGGGCCTACATCGTCCAGGTCGTCCCAGGCGACCGGGAACGACACCGGGACCCCGGGCCGCGCCCGCGGACTGTACGCGGCGACGACCGTCGCGCCGCCCGCCCGCGTCGAGTCTAGGAAGACCTTGCCGTGCCGGTCCTCGCGGATGAACGCGGTGGTGGTCAGGGCCGGGTCGAGCCGTTCCGCGCGGGCGCCCACCGCCCGGGTGGCGGCCGCCACGTCCGCCACGTCGACGTCGGCCGGCAGCGGTACGAACACGTGCACTCCCTTGGCGCCGCTGGTCTTCACCGCACTGGCCATGCCCGCGTCCGCCAGCACCTGCCGGACGAGCCGCGCCGCGCGGACCGCCAGCGTGAACCCGCCGTCCTCCGGTGGGTCGAGGTCCATGATGAGGTGGGTCGGGTGGTGGCTGCCCGCGAGCGCGAGCGTCGGGTGGTATTCGACGGCCCGCTGGTTGGCGAACCACAGCAGGGTGCGGCGGTCGTTGCACAGGGCGTACTGGACCTCGCGCTGGGACGCCTCCGCCCACACCGGCACCCGGGGCACCCAGTCCGGGGTGTATTTGGGGAGGTTCTTTTGCATGAAGCGGTCCTGTCCGCGCAGCACGCGCACCACCGACAGGGGGCGGTCCCGCAGGACCGGCAGGATGGCGTCCCGGGCGGCGTCGAGATAGTCGACCAGGTCCCGCTTGGTCGCCCCGGCGCCGGGGAAGAGCTCCTGGTCCAGGTTCGTCAGGGGTACGCCGTCGCGTTCCTCGCCGCCCGTACTCATGCCGCCCATCCTGCCCGACCGCGCGGGTGCGCGGGTCAGCTCGCCGCGCGGGCGATGATGACGGCGGGCACCACCATGGCCAGGGTGAGCACGACGTAGAGCCCGCCCAGCCAGACCCGGCCGTGCCGGGTCGCGATGACCGCGGCGACGAACGGCAGCAGCACCACGAGTACGGCCGCCAGCGTGAACGCCCCGCCGGGTGGGCTGCCGGGCGTTGCGGTGAACCCCCAGCCGAGCGCCAGCGACACCGAGACCAGCCAGGCCAGCGTCACGGCCGTCACCCGGAGCCTGACCGTGAGCCGCCGTTCCGCCTCGAGCTCGGCCTGCCGGATCTCCCGCGCGGTTCGGGCCGTGACATCGGTGCGCCGGATCAGCGGCGGCACGGCCTCGGGGGTCACTACCGCACTCTAAGCGCCCGGGCCGGTTCCCGCCCGGTGCGTGCGGACCCGAGAGATCGGCTCGGGGTACGGCCCGGGACGGGCGTTCAGCTCTTGACGGAACCCGCCATGAGGCCCCCGATGAACCAGCGGCCGAGCAGCACGTACACGATGAGCGTGGGCAGCGACGTGATGAGCGCGCCCGCCATCGACGCCGCGTAGTCCGGCGACTGGGCGCCCGCCAGCGCATTGAGCGCGATCGTGATCGGGCCGTTGCGGGTGTTGGACAGGAAGATAGCGAAGAGGTAGTCGTTCCAGGCCGAGGTGAACTGCCAGATGACCGTCACCACGAAGCCGGGGATCGAGATCGGCAGGATCAGCGACCAGAACGTGCGCAGCAACCCCGCCCCGTCCACCCGGCCCGCCTCGATCAGCTCCTCCGGGACGGTCGTGGCGTAGTAGTTCCGGAAGATCAGCGTGCAGATCGGGATGCCGTAGACGCAGTGCACGAATACCAGGGTGGGGATGCCCGGCGGGATGCCGATCGTCGTGACGATCTCCCGCAGCGGGATCATGACGGCCTGGTAGGGGATGAACATGCCGAACAGGATCAGCGTGAACACCAGGTCGGCGCCGGGGAAGCGCCAGCGCGAGAGCACGAAGCCGTTGGCCGCGCCGATGAGCGAGGAGATCACCGCGACCGGGATGGCCAGTTCGAAGGTACGGACGAACGACGGCTGCAGTGACCGCCACGCCTTGGCCCAGGACGCGGTCGTCCAGTGCTCGGGCAGGTTCCACTGGCCGGTCACCCCGATCTCGGAGCCGGACTTGAAGCTCGTCACGATCAGCACGTACGCGGGCATCAGCACGATGAACAGGAAGAAGAGCACGAGTGCGTACTTCACCGCGCGGCCCGCGACCGTGCGGGGCGTGCCGGAGCGCGCGGCGCGCGGGGCCGTGGACACCGGCTCGGCCGCCGACCGGGTCGTCGTGGTGGCGGTCATGAGCGCTGCTCCGTCCGGTTGGTCCAGATCAGGTACGGGACGATGACCATCGCGACGAGCAGCAGCAGGATGATCGAGATCGCGGCCGCCTTGGCGTAGTCGCTGGTCAGCAGCGCCTGCCAGACGTAGACCGCGGGCACCTCGGTGAGCCACTGGGCGCCGGACACGCTCATGATCAGGTCGAACATCTTCATCGACATGTGCCCCACGATGATCAGCGCGGAGAGCGCGACCGGGGTGAGCTGCGGGAAGATGACGTTGCGGTACAGCCGGTAGGTGCTGGCCCCGTCCATGGCGGCGGCCTCGCGCAGTTCCTGCGGGATGCCCCGGAAGCCGGCCAGGAACAGCGCCATCACGTACCCGGAGAGCTGCCAGATGGCCGGCATCGCCATGGCGGCCATGCCCCAGTTCGGGTTCGTCCACCACGTGTTCTGCAGGAACTCCAGGTGCAGGGCGCCGAAGACGGCGTTGAGCCCGCCCGCGTCCTCGCCCGTGCCGGGGTTCATCAGCCAGCGCCAGACCACCCCGGAGGCGACGAACGACACCGCCATCGGGAACAGGTAGACCGTACGGACGAAGCCCTCACCGCGGACCCCGCGCTCCAGCAGGAACGCCCAGAGCAGGCCCATCACCATCGTGCCGGCCATGAACACGACCGTGAAGATCAGCAGGTTCTTCAGCGAGTGCAGGAACCGGTCGTTGATGTCGTTGGTGAACAGGTTGACGTAGTTGTCGAGCCCGACGAAACCCTTGGAGCCGCGGGCGTTGTGCTCGTCGGAGACGGAGACCTTCGTGGTCCAGGCGATCAGCCCGTACACGAAAACGGCGAGCAGGATCAGTGAGGGGGAGAGCAGCAGCAGGCCCGGTCCCCAATGCCGGAGTCGGCGCATCGGGCTCCTTCGTGGTGGTTCAAGGGTGCGACGGCGGGGCGGCCGCCAGCCGCCCCGCCGTCGCGGTCTCGTTACTTGCCGGCGTACTGCTGCGCCGCGGCGGCGAGCGCCTTCTGCAGTGCGGCGGCGTCCTGGTTGGTGGAGAAGGCGCCGAGCGCCGAGTTGGCCGCCTGCTGCCAGCCCTGCGAGCAGGCGGAGCCGTGGGCGCAGGACGGTACCTGGGTGGCGGACTTCCAGTCGGCCATGGCGGACTGCTGGTACTTCGGGTAGTCCGCCGGGTTGGCGTCGGTCCGGGCCGGGATGGAGCCCTTCTTGGTGTTGAAGGCCTTCTGCCCGTCCGCGCTGCCGACCGTCTTCAGCCAGCACTTGGTGCCGTCGGGGTTCTTGGCGCCCTTGGGCAGCACGAACGAGTCGGCCAGCCACTGGAAGGTGGTGCCGTTGCCCGGGAAGGTGAACCAGCCGTAGTCCTTGAAGCCCTTGGCGTCGAGGTCGGCGGCCTCCCAGTCGCCCATCAGCTGGTAGCCGGCCTTGCCGTCCATCACCAGCTTCTCGGCGTCGGTCCAGTCGAGGGCGTCCCGGTCGCTGTTGGAGTAGGTCTGCAGCCGCTGGAAGTCGGCGATGGCCTTGGTGACGCTGGCGTCGTTCCAGTCCGTCTTGCCCTGCCACAGGCCGGTGAACTTCTCCGCGCCGAGGTCCGAGATCAGCACGGATTCGAACAGCATGAGCTGCGTCCAGTCCTTGCCGAGCGCCAGCGGCGCCTTGACGCCCTTGGCCTTGAGCTTGTCGAGGGCGGCGAAGAACTCGGTGAGGTCCTTGGGGTCGGCGGTGATGCCGGCGCCGGAGAGCACCTTCTTGTTGCTCCACACGACGTTGGCGCGGTGGATGTTCGCCGGCACCGAGTAGATCTTGCCGTCGACGGTGAGGTTGCCGATCAGGCCCGCCGGGAACGCCTGCTTCAGGCCCCAGCCGTCGTAGTCGGCGCTGATGTCCTCGACCTGGCCCGCGTTGATGTAGTCGAGCAGCTCGGCGCCCGCGTGTGCCTGGAACGTGTCCGGCGGGTCGTTCTGCTGCAGGCGGGACGCAAGCACGGACTTGGCGTTGGCGCCGGCGCCGCCGGCCACCGCGCCGTTCTGGAAGGTCTGGCCCGCACAGGCGGTGCCGAAGACGCCGACGAGGCCGTCGAGTCCGGCCTTCTCGCCCCCGTCCGCCCACCAGGTGAACACTTCGACGTTCTTGGATCCGGTGCCGCCGTCGCTGTCGCTGCCTCCGCACGCGGATGCCGTGAGTAGGGCGGCGACGCCCACTACGGCCACCGCGGCCCGTCGCGTAAAGCCCATGGTCCTCCCCAATCTTTGACATCGTTGTCACAGACAACGGCGAATACGCTGCTCCTTCCAATCAGGGGTGTCAATCGCAGGTCAGCGCTTGTATCCGTGTTGTAACGTGAGCGGTCTTGTTCGACTCGGATTGCGAGTGTGTCCGTCCCCGGAGCCGGGAGTCGGCGGTCAGTTCGGGGGGCGCTCGCCGGAACCGCGGGCGATCACCGACGTCGCGACGACGATCGTGCGGGCCGGGCCCTCGTGCCCGCCGATGCGCTCCTGCGCCAGCCGGGCCGCCGAGCGGCCCAGCGCCATCGCGTCGTGGGCGACCACGGTCGTACCGACCACATCGGCCAGGTCGAAGTCGTCGAAACCGATCAGCGCCGGCGGGCGCGGATGCCCCCGCAACGCCCGCAGCGCACCCGTGGTCAGCCGGTTGTTCGTGGTGAACACCGCGGTCGGCGCCGGGTCCGTCGCCAGCAGCTCGCGGACCGTGCGCTCCGCCTGCCGTACGTC
Source organism: Krasilnikovia cinnamomea (assembly GCF_004217545.1). Classification (NCBI taxonomy): domain Bacteria; kingdom Bacillati; phylum Actinomycetota; class Actinomycetes; order Micromonosporales; family Micromonosporaceae; genus Krasilnikovia; species Krasilnikovia cinnamomea. Next base: position 1,165,243 of record NZ_SHKY01000001.1, on the reverse strand, counting down.
GTGCACATCCGTGCGCAGATACGGCCGCCACTCGTCGTTGCCGGCCTCCGCCATCGCCTCGACGAAGCCGTCGATGCGTCCCCGCTGCGGCGCCATCCGGGCCAGGTCGGCGACCAGCGCGACCCGCCGGTGACCACCGGCCAGCAGGTGCAGCGCGGCGGCGCGGGCGCCACCGTGGTTGTCGATGACCACGGTGTCGGCGGCCATGCCGACCGGCGGCCGGTCGAGGAAGACGAACGGCACCCCGCGGGTGCCCTCGATCGCCAGGTACCCGTGGTCGGTGCCGCTGGGCACGATCAGCAGCGCCCGCACCCGGCGTTCCAGGAACGCGTCGACGAGGGCGCGTTCGCGTTCGGCGTCCTCGTCGTTGTTGGCGGTCACGAGCTGCAGGCCGTGCTGGCGCAGCTCGCGTTCGATGCCGCTGGCCACCGCCGAGTAGAACGGGTTGGTGAGGTCGCCGCTGATCAGGCCCACGAGCGCCGACGTGGCGCCCCGGCGCAACTCACGGGCGATGCCGTTGAGCCGGTAGCCGAGCTGGTCGGCGGCGGCGCGTACCCGCTCGCCGGTGGTCTCGGCGACGTTCGGTTCACCGTTGAGCGCCCGGGACGCGGTCTTCAGGCTGACGCCGGCGAGCGCGGCCACCTGGGTCAGGGTCGGCCGCCGTACGGCCTGCCCGTCGGCGGACCCGGGTGCGGACATGGCGCTCCGTACTGTGCTGGCGGGCATGCGGGCGTCGATCGAGGTCGCAAGTATGGCATCGATGTCCGGCCGTGGGTCGCGCTCCACCGCATCGACCGGCGCTCCCGTTCGGCGGAGGTACCTGATCGTCCGCCGAATCAGTGCCCGGAACTGGCCGTTCGGGGACTCCGCGAAGGTTGTGCAGAACACTACGTTTTGTAGCTGCCACGCGGGGTGGTCACCCACAGTACGAGCAGCTGGAGGCGTTGTGGCGGACGGTAAGAAAGCCGGCCGAGACAGGTACTTCGACACTCTCCGTGCAGTTGCCATCATCCGGGTCGTTCTGTTCCACGCCTATCCGGTCGCCGCGTTCGAGCTGATCTTCCCGTCCATGGGGGTGATGTTCGCGCTCGGCGGCTCGCTCATGGTCAAGTCCCTCGACCGCAACGCACCCCGGGCCGTACGTAACCGTCTGCGCCGCCTTTTACCAGCACTGTGGGTGATGGGACTCATCGCCGTGCCGGTCATGATCCACCACGGCTGGCCGGACCGCCCGTCCTGGCCGCGCCTGCTGCTGTGGGCGTTCCCCATCGCCGACCCGCCGTCCAGCGAGTTCGGCTACCCCGCCGCCGGCGTCCTCTGGTACCTGGTCACCTACCTGTGGCTGGTGCTGCTCTCGCCGGTGCTGCTCAAGCTCTACCGCCGCTGGAACCTGCCCACCGTGCTGCTGCCGCTGGTCGCGCTCATGCTGCTGATGGCGTACCCGGACATCGTCGGCGCGACGGTCTTCTGGGTGCTGCTGAACGTCCTCGGGTTCGGCTCCTGCTGGGTGCTCGGCATGGCGCACCGCGAGGGTGACCTGGCCCGGCTGCGTACCCCCGTCGTCCTGGGCATCGCCGTGGTCTGCGTGGCGGGCGCGCTGACCTGGGCGTACACCCACCCGGGCGAGCACGGCGTCAACATGGCCGACCTGCCCGTGGCGTACGCGGTCTACTCCATCGGCTTCGTCCTGGCGCTGCTGCGCTGGGCGCCGCGGATGGACTGGCTGACCCGCGCCCGCCCGGTGGACAGCTTCGTGTCCATGGTGAACAACCGCGCGGTCACCATCTATCTGTGGCACAACGTCGCCATCACCGTCGCGGTCGCCCTGATCGTCCCGCTCAGGCTCTGGGAGATCCCGAACGAGACGCTGCAGTATCTGGCAGACTTCGCGATCGCCATGGCCATGCTCGTGGTCTGTGTGCTCTCGCTCGGCTGGGTGGAGGACCTCGCCGCGCGTCGCCGTCCCCGCATCTCGCCGTTCGTGCGGCGGCGGCGTACCCGGCGTGCGACGCCGGTCGCCGTGCCGCCCGTCGTGGCCTGAAGCCCTCGTCCGGGCGGCGCCTGATGGGCGTCGGGCGCCACCCGGGCGAGGCCCCGTACGCCCCGGGGCGCAGAGCGGTACGTCGATCGGGGTACGTCAAACGGGCCATAGCTTGCGGTCTATCCCATTGGCCAGAATCTGTCGCATGACCGCCCCCGGAAACTCCACTCTGCTCCTGACGCTGCTGGCCGCCTTCATCGCGTGCACCGGGTACGCGGCCGGCCGCCTGCACCAGTGGTACCGGACGGGGCTGGACCGCGACGAGGCGTTCCGCGACGGGTACGACACGGCCACCCGCAGCGTGTTCAGCCTGGCCGCACGCATCATGGCGCCGCGACGCGGCGATCGGACCGCGATCAGCGCCTCGGCCGCGGTGATCGTGCCGCCGCCCGCGGTGGTGGAGGGCTCGGCGGAACCCCTGCCGGCCGCCGGGCCCTCCGGCCGTCATCAGGTGCCGGACGAGCTGGTCCAGGCCCCGACGTACCGGCTGCCGGCCGACCGGGTGGCCCGCGCCAAGGTGCACGGCGCCGGTGGTGGCGTCGACGCGGAGGTCGCGGCGCGCCCCACGACCCGCATCACCGTGCCGAAGCCCCGCTCGTCCTGAGCCGCTCACCCGCCCGCTGAGCCGCTCACCCGCCCCATGAGCCGCTCATCCGCCCCCCGAGGCCGGCCGGCGGGTCAGCCGGCGCTTGCGCGTGCCGCGCTGAGAGCCTCCTGCAGGCCGCGGGCGGCGAGGCGGTCGGCGCGCTCGTTCTCCGGGTGGCCGTTGTGGCCCTTCACCCAGTGCCACCGCACGTCGTGGCGCCGCACGGCCGCGTCCAGCAGCTGCCACAGGTCGACGTTCTTGACCGGCTGCCGGGCGGACGTCAGCCAGCCGTTGGCCCGCCACCGCGGCAACCACTTCGTGATGCCGTCGCGGACGTAGATGCTGTCGGTGTACAGCAGGACGGTCAGCGGCGCCCGGGTCAGGCTCTCCAGCGCCCGGATCGGGGCCGTCAGCTCCATCCGGTTGTTCGTGGTGGGGGTGGCCTCGCCGCCGCACAGGTCCTTCTCGGCGGTGCCGTAGCGCAGCACGGCACCCCACCCGCCCGGGCCTGGATTCGGGACGCACGCCCCATCGGTGTAGATCTCCACCACGGCGCTGTTGTCGGTCACGCGGGCACGATACCGAGCGGCGGGGACCGTCCCGCATACCCGGTGGGCACCGGTACCGGCGGTGACCGCGAGCACACCGGCGGGCTCGGTATCGTTGCCGCGGCGAATCCGACGGAGGGTTGACATGGGCGACGAAGACGCCGTGGTGGTGCGGGATCTGGTGATCCGGTACGGCACCCGCACCGCGGTCGGCGGGGTGTCGCTGGCCGTCGCGCGTGGCGCGGTGCTGGCGCTGCTCGGCAACAACGGCGCCGGCAAGACCAGCCTGCTGCAGGTGTGCGAGGGCTTCCGCAGCCCGGACGCGGGCACCGTGCGCGTGCTCGGGCTGGACCCCGTCGCCGACCACGACGCGCTCATGCCCCGGCTCGGCATCATGCTGCAGTCCGGCGGGATGTACCCCTGGGCCACCGCGGGCGAGATCCTCCAGCTGTTCGCCTCCTTCGCGGCGCGGCCGCTGGACACCGGGATGCTGCTGGACCGGCTGGGCCTGCGCCGGGTGGCCCGTACGACGTTCCGGCGCCTCTCCGGCGGCGAACAGCAGCGCCTGGCCCTCGCGGTCGCCCTGGTGGGTCGCCCCGAGCTGGTCTTCCTGGACGAGCCGACCGCGGGCATGGACACCGAGGCCCGGCACACCACGTGGGGGCTGGTCGAGGAGCTGCGCGCGGACGGCGTCACGGTCCTGCTCACCACGCACCTGCTCGACGAGGCCGAACGGCTCGCCGACCACGTCGTGATCATGCGGTCGGGGGTGGTCGCCGCCACGGGCACCCCGGCCGAGCTCACCGCCGCCGCCGGCATCGACCTGCTGCAGGTCCGCGCCGACCCCGGGCTGCCGGTCGGCGACCTGGCCGCCCGGCTGGACGGCGTCACGGTCACCGAAGCCTCGCCCGGTGAGTACGCGCTCGCCGGCCCGCTGCACACCGACGCCCTGGCGCGGGTGCTGGCCTGGTTCGCCGCGCAGGGCGCCCAGGTGACCAGCGTCGACACCCGGCGGCGCACGCTCGAAGACGTCTACCTGGCCCTCACGGCCGGGGCCAGCCGGTGAACGGCGCAGGTCAGCCGGTGGACAGCACAGGGAGGCCAGCGATGACGGGAACCTTCACACCGGCACCGGGCCGCGCGCCGATGCGCGCCGTCCTGTCCCGCCAGATCCGTACGGAGCTGCTGCTCACCGCCCGCCGGGGCGAGGCCGTCGTGCTGGCGATGGGCGTACCCCTGCTGGTCCTGCTCGGCGCCACCCTGACCCGGGCGACCAATGTGCCCGCCGCCGACCGCCCGGGCTACGTCGTGCCCGGCGTGCTGGCCCTGACGGTGTTGTCGACGGCCTTCACCGGCCAGGCCATCACCACCGGCTACGAGCGCGGCTACGGCGTCCTCAAGCGGCTCGGCGCCTCACCGCTGACCCGGCCCGGCCTGCTGGCCGCGAAGACGACGGCGGTGTGGTGCCTGGTCGCGGTGCAGCTGCTGGTGCTGGCGGTCGTGGGTGTCGCGGTGGGCTGGCGTCCGCAGCTCGGCCAGGTGCTGCCCGCCGTCGGTGTCACGGCCCTGGCCACGGCGGCGTACTGCGGTCTGGCGCTGCTGCTGGCCAGCCTGCTGCGGCCCGAGACGGTGACCGCCGCGGCGACCCTGATCTACGTGCTGATGCTGGCCGCGGGCGGGATCATGTTCGCCGCCCCGGATCTGGGCCCGGCCGGGTACTTCCTGCTGCCCGTGGCCGCGCACGCCGCCGCGCTGCGCGCCACCCTCACCGGCGGCGCCCCCGTGGACGGCTGGATCTGGGCCAGCCTCGCGCTGTGGGCGGCCGGTGCCCTGGTGGCCGCCGCCCGCTGGTTCCGCTGGGAGTGACCCGCTGACACCCGATCGGGTGGACCTCGGACCGCTTCCGGCAGGTTCGTGGCCGTCGATGCGGGTCATCGATGATCGGCAGTACCAGAGGCCTTGTCTGGGGTGTCTTTTGTGCTACCGTGCGGTGGCCCGATTCACACCGCCGGGCAAATCGTAACCGCCAATGCATAATCCGGTGCGGATGGTAAGGGAGCGCTTCCGCCTTCCGCGGGGGTCGATGCCCTTGCTATTTTGTCCGGCGTGGACGTGAGTCCATCCGCAATGCCACGGATGTCACCCGGGATCGGCGTCCGCGCATTGCTCCTGTCGTTTGTCGAAATCGCGATCGAGGGGTCGGGTTCCCACCTGGAAACAGTCCGGCGTCACCGCCTCTGACCAACCGCACTTCCGCGGGAGATCAGGGATGGGGACGTCTTGGTGCCGTGCATGAAAATGCCGAGTGGGCGTGGGGTCTCACTGGAGGCAAGGGCGTCGTGACTACGACGGATACCGCGGCGGACAACGCCGCGTCAGCTTCATTTGCCGCAACATCGTCATTTGCGGAAACAACACCGCCACCGTCGGCGACGGCGACGGCGGCGTATTACGGCACCACCGAAAGGGATCTCGGTGGGGTCGCCGGGCAGGCGCACGCCGACCGCTGGGTGTGGGAGGCGCGCTACGTCAGATATCTACTGATCATCGACGTCGGCGCGGCACTGATCGCCACCCTGGCCGCGTTCGTGCTGCGCTTCCAGGGCGCCCGCTACGCGAACTGGTACCTCGCGCTGTCCGTACTCATCCCGCTGGTGTGGGTCGCGATCCTCGCGCTGACCCGCGGGTACGAGCGGCGCCTGCTGTTCGTCGGCACCGAGGAGTACCAGCGGGTGCTGCGCTCCGCGGGCCGGCTCACGGCCGGGTCGGCGCTCGCCGCGTACGTGACCCATGCCGGGGTCGCCCGCGGCTACCTGCTCATCGTGCTCGTGCTCACCACGGGCGGCTCGCTGCTGGGCCGGTTCGCGCTGCGCCGGGCGCTGCACCGGGCCCGCCGGCGCGGCACCTGCATGCACCGGGTCCTCGCCCTCGGTCACGCCGACGCGGTGGCGCGGCTGACCCGCCAGCTGCACCGCAGGCACCACCACGGCCTGCAGCTCGTGGGCGCCTGCGTACCCGAGGGCCAGCTGGCCTCGGCGGCCGCGACGGTGCCGGTGCCGGTCTACGGCGCGCTGTCCGCCGCCGCGAACTGCGCCGCGGCGGCCGGGGCGGACACCGTGATGGTGCTGTCCTGCCCGGAGCTCGACGGCGCCATGCTGCGCCGGCTCGCCTGGGAGCTGGAACGCGACGACATCGACCTGATCGTCTCCTCGTCGCTGGTGGACACCTCGGGGGACCGGGTCACCGTGCGCCCGGTGGACGGGCTGCCCATGATGCACGTCGAGCACCCCCGCCTCGGCGGTGGCCGCCGCCTGATCAAGTCGGTGTTCGACCTGTCGCTGGCCGCGGTGCTGCTGCTGGTCTCCGCCCCGGTGTTCCTCGCGGTGGCGCTCGTGGTGAGGCTGGACACCGGTGGCCCGGTGTTCTTCCGGCAGACCCGGGTGGGGCGCGGCGGCGAGCCGTTCCGGATGTACAAGTTCCGGACCATGCACGTCGACGCCGAGCAGCGGCTCGACACCGTACGGGCGCAGAACGAGTGCGCGGGCGTGCTGTTCAAGATGCGCCGGGACCCGCGGGTCACCCGTTCCGGCCGGGTGCTGCGCCGCTGGTCCCTCGACGAGCTGCCCCAGCTGTTCAACGTCCTGCTGGGCGACATGTCGCTGGTCGGGCCGCGCCCGCCGCTGCCCGCGGAGGTCGAGCGGTACCCGCAGGACATGCGCCGGCGGCTGATGGTCAAGCCCGGCATGACCGGGCTGTGGCAGGTGAGCGGCCGCTCGGACCTCTCCTGGGAGGACTCGATCCGGCTCGACCTGCGGTACGTGGAGAACTGGTCGCTCACGGTCGACCTGGTGATCCTGCTGCGCACCGCGATCGCGGTCCGGCGCGGCGCGGGGGCGTACTGAGCAGCGCGCACGTCCCGGCGTGGGGGAACGGCGACCGGGCGCCGCTCGGATGGCAGGCAGTGCGGTCGGTACGCCGCAGGATGGGGACGGTTCGTTGGGCACGATGTACTTCGCGGCCGCGCTGGCGGTGCTGCTACCCGCGGTCGCGGGACCGGCGCTGGCGTGCGGGCCGGGCCGGCGCTGGCCGCGCAGTGGGCTCGCGGGCCGGGTCCGCGCCGCGCTGTCCGCCCTGGTGGCCACGATCGGGCGCCCCGCCACCGCGGTGGCGTTCCTGCTGGCCTGGTCGGCCGCCGTGGTGGCGGTGTTCTGGCCACTCGGTGAGCTGGCGCACCGGCTGGAGCCCACGGTCGACGTGCCGGTGCACGCGTGGGTGAGCACCCGTCTCGACCCGTCGTTCGCGCGGCTGAACTGGGCGTACACGGCGCTGGGTGACCGGGCCCCGCTCAAGGTGGTCACCATCGTCGGCGCCCTGGTCTTCGCGGCGCTGTGGCGGCGCCGGTTCTGGATCCCGCTGGTCGCGATCCTCGCCCAGTTCCCGCTGGAGCAGTACGTGCAGGCCGTGCTCGCGGGCATGGTGGACCGGGGGCACCCGCCGACCGGGCTGGGCACGTACCCGTCGGGCGGGATCGCCCGGATCGTGATGACCTTCGGGGCGCTGGCCCTGTTCGCGGCGCTGACCTTCCGGCTCGGCCGCCGGGCCCGCGTCGGCCTGGGCACGGCCGTGCTGGTGATGGCGGTCGCCGAGGGCTACACCCGGATGTACGTGCAGAAGCACTGGCTCACCGACGTGATCGCGGGTCTCCTGTTCGGACCGGCGCTGTTCCTCGGCTGGGCGGTCGCGGTTCTCGTCCTCGTGGGCCCGGCGGCCCGTCCACGGCCCGGAACCGGCGATGCCCGGCCGGCAGGTGGCGAGGCTTCGTCCGCGCCGGGCACCGTCATCTCGTCGGCGCTGGTCGCCGCGGGCGCGCCCGGCCCCGGGGCGGCGCGGTGACCACGCTGCTGGTGGCGTCCACGGGCGGCCACCTCGCCGAACTGCACGACCTGCGGCCGCGCCTCGGTGTGGGCGCGCACCGGTGGGTCACCTTCGACAGCCCGCAGAGCCGGTCGCTGCTGGCGGGCGAGGACGTCGTGCACGTGCCGCCGGCCACCAGCCGGGACCTGGTCGGCGCCGCCCGCGACCTGGCGGCGGCGCGGCGGCTGCTGCGCACCGGGCGCTACGACCGGGTGATCAGCACCGGCGCCAGCGTCGCCGTGTCGTTCTTCGTGCCCGCCCGGGCGGCCGGGATCGACTGCGCCTACATCGAGAGCGCCACCCGCACCCGGGGGCCGTCGCTGACCGGACGGCTGGCCGCCCGGCTGCCGGGCGTCCGGCTCTACACCCAGTACCCGGGCTGGGCCGGGGGCGAGTGGCGCTACGGCGGCTCCATCTTCGACGCGTTCGTCGCCGAGCCGCTGCCCGCGCCGCCGCCCGTACGCAAGGTGGTGGTGAGTCTCGGCACCCACCCCCGGTTCACCTTCCCCCGGCTGCTGAACCGGCTGGTCCGGATCCTGCCGCCCGAGCTGGAGGTGCTCTGGCAGGTCGGTGCCACCGTGGCCGGGCGTATGCCCGCCGGGGCCCGCGCCCAGGTCCCGGTCGCCGAGCTGCGCGAGGCCATGCGCGAGGCCGACGTGGTGATCACCCACGCCGGGGTCGGTTCCGCGCTGGCCGCGATGCGGGCGGGCCGCCGCGCCGTGTACGTGCCGCGGCGCCGCGCCCACGGCGAACACGTCGACGACCACCAGGCCGACATGGCGGCCGAACTCGCCGCCCGCAACCTCGTCGTCGCCCGCGAGGCCGACGAGATCGACCTCGCCGACCTGCGGTCCGCCGCCGCCTGGTCGGTCCGGACCGGACCGGCACCGCCGCCGTTCCGGTTCTGCCCCCAAGCCCCGTCCCACCACCCCTCATACTCCGAATAGGAGGGCACGTGTCCCTGCCCCGTCGACTTCGGCCCCGCGCCGCCGCCAGCCTCCTGGCGGCCGCCGCGGCGCTGAGTACGGTCGCCCTGACCGCCATCCCCGCCCAAGCCGTGTACGTCCCGCCGAACGTCACGTCCACCCTCGTCACGGCGAACCCGGCGGACACCACCCCGCACGTGCAGAACGGCAGCGTGCGGGCATTCGCCCAGATCGGCAACACCGTGTACGCGGGCGGCTCGTTCACCGGCGCCAAGAACGCCGGGGCCGGTTCCTGGACGACGGTCAGCTACCTCATCGCGTACGACGCGACGAGCGGCGCGCTCAAGACCGGCTTCAAGCCGACCTTCGACAACGCCGTGCAGACCCTCGCGGTCAGCCCCGACGGCAAGCTGATCGTCGGCGGCAACTTCGGCACGGTCAACGGCGTGGCCCGCAAGAACCTCGTCGAGCTGGACCCCAGCACCGGTGCGACCATCACCAGCTGGGTCGGGCGCGCCGACGGCGGGGTGGTGCGCCGCGCCATCGTGCACGGCAACCACCTGTACCTCGCGGGCGCGTTCCACTACGTCAACGGCACCAAGCACTCGCTGCTGGCCCGGCTGAACGCCACCACGGGCGCGATCGACTCCTCGTTCCAGATCGACGCGAGCGTCGCCCGCGCCAGCAGCGAACTGGTGTGGGCCCTCACCGTCTCGCCCGACGGCCGGACGGTCGTCGCGGCCGGCAACTTCAGGAAGGTCAACAACCTGGCCCGCGAGCAGGTTGTCATGATCGACGTGTCGGGCACGCCCAAGGTGGCCGACTGGAGCACCCAGCGGTTCGCCCCGGACTGCCAGATCGAGACGTTCCCGTTCTACGCCCGCGACGTCGACTTCTCCGACGACGGCAGCTACTTCGTCATCGGCGCGGACGGCGGCATCGGCGGCGACGCGTTCTGCGACACGATCAGCCGCTGGGAGACCTCGGCGCGCGGCAGCAACCTAGACGCCACCTGGGTCAACCGGACCGGCCACGACTCGATCACCTCGGTGGAGGCGGCCGACAACGTGGTCTACCTGGGCGGGCACTTCCGCTGGCTGAACAACGCCAACGGCGACGACAAGGCCGGTCCCGGCGCCATCGACCGGTACGGCTTCGGCGCCCTCGACCCGGGCAACGGCCTGCCGATGGCCTGGAACCCGGGCCGCTCCCCGGGCAGCCACCTGCCCTCGGGCGGCACCTCCTGGGGCCCGATCGTCTGGGAGATCTGGAAGGGGCCGTCCGGCCTGCTCATCGGGCAGGACTCCGACGGCGTGGGCAACGAGTACCACGGGCGGCAGGCGTACTTCCCGACCTCGGGTGGGCGTACGGTCGCGCCGGTCGACGCGCCGCAGGCGGCCTCCGGCTTCCTGTACCTCGGCGCGGGCAACGGCAAGCTGACCAAGGTGCCGTACGGCCCGTCCGGGGCCGGCGCGGCGACGGTGACCAACCAGCCGAACCTGACCTCGGCCAAGGCCGCCTTCTCGGTGTCGAACAAGCTGTGGTGGGCCAAGGGCGACGTGCTGCAGCTGTCCATGTTCACCGGCGGCACGGTCGGCGCCCCGTGGGTCAGCAGCGGCTTCAACTCCTGGTACCAGGCGGGTTCCATGACCGGCGCCTTCTACCTGCGGGGCCGCATGTACTACACGACCTCCAGCGGCAACGCGCTGTACTACCGCTACCTGGAGCCGGACGGCTCCATCGTCGGCTGCACCGAGTTCAAGCTGCCCACCTCGGGCATCGACTGGCGTACGGTGCGCGGTCTGACCTGGGTCGCGGGCAAGCTCGTCTATGGCTCGACGGACGGCTCGCTGCGTACGGTCGCGTTCGACCCGGCCGCGTCCACCGCCGTCAACGGCGCTTCGGCGACCGTCGTGGCGCGCAAGTCGACCGGGGCGAACTGGTCCAACCCCACCCTGTTCTTCGCCACCTCGTAGGCGAACGACCGCACCACTTCACCCCCGGCCGGACGCCGGTGCCGCACCGCAGCGGCCCGGCGCCCGTCCGGGGGCCGGGCACAAACCTGCGGGGAGAGACCCATGGATGTGACTGATGCCGCCGCCGGTGGCCGGCAGCGCGTCGTCGGCTTCGCCGACGTCGTCCGGATCCCGGTGCGCCGGTGGCGGACCGTGGCGGCGACCGCGGCGGCCGTCGTCCTGGCCACCGTCGGCTACCTGATCTTCTTCCCCGCCACCTACCGCGCGACCACGGTGGTCGTGCTGCGTCCCGTGGTGACCGACCCGTTCACGCTGCCCGCGGGCGGCGCGGACCGGGCCATCAACATGACCGCCGAGAACGGCATCGCGCTGGGCAACGAGGTCGTCGACGCCACCGCGCAGACGTTGGGCCGCGACGCCGACGACGTCCGCGACGCGCTCTCGGTGGAGGTGCCCACCGGCGGGCAGGTCCTGCGCTTCGCGTACGCGGGCGACACCGAGGCGCAGGCGATCACCGGGGCGAACGCCGCCGCGCAGACGTACCTGAAGGTGCGGGAGGCCATCTACCAGCAGCAGCGCGCCGCCCTGCTGCTCTCCTACGACAGCACGATCAAACAGGTCACCAGCCAGCGCAAGGCCGCGCAGAAGGAACTGCCGGAGGAGGGTACGACCAGGCCCGGCCCCGCCTCCCCGCGCGTGCAGGCCATGCTGGACCAGGTCAGCAAGCTCAACGACCAGCTCGCCCAGCTGGCCAACGCCCGCGCCAAGGTCGCCTCGGCGGACCTGAGCCCCGGCGCGATCACGGCCGCGGCGCGTACCCCCGTACCGTCCAGCCACGACAACGCGGCGCTGTACCTGCTCGGCGCGCTGCTGGGTGGCGCGCTGCTCGGCCTGATGGCCGCACACGCGCGGGAGGCGCTCGACCGCCGGGTACGCTCCGTCGAGCAGGCCGCCGACCTGGTCGGGGTGCCCGCCCTCGGGGTGGTGCGCGCGGGCGGCGGCGGTGACGCGGCCGCGGCCGCCGACGCCCGGTACGTGTCGCTGGCCGTACTGAAATGGCTCGGCCGCCATCCGGACCGGCCGCTGGTCGTGCTCTCCGGCCGGGACGACGAGGGCCGCACCGTGGTCACCGGCAACCTCGCGGTGGCGCTGGCCGAGGCGGGCCAGGACGTGCACCTGGCGGCCCCGGCCGAGAGTGAGGCCGAGCTCAAGCAGATCCTGTACGCCGCGCAGCGGCGCACCCCGCCCCGGCCCCGCCTGCTGCCCGAGGCCGACGCCGCGCCGCGCCTCAACGGGGCCGCCCGGCCCGGGCTCGCCCAGGGCGGTGCCCTGCCGATGCGGCCCGGCTTCGCCCGGCCCGTCGCGGGGATGCAGCCCGGCGCGGATCTCGACGCCACCATGGTCATGGAGGCGGCCGTGTCGCGCCCGAGCGCGGCACCGATGCTGGCGCCGCGCCCCGGCGACGAGGCCGACGGGCGGGGACCGCTGGCCGTGCTGATCGGCGGCGGCGCGGTACGCCTGCATCCCCTCGGGGAACTGCCCGACCACGGGGTGGTCGTGGTGGACGCGCCGCCCTCCGACACCGACGAGCGCGGCGTACGGGCCGCGCAGTCCGGGGTGGCCCTGCTCGTGGTCGCCCGCGACCGCACCCGCAACGCCGAGCTGACCCGGCTCGTGGACCGGCTGCGCTCGGCCGGCGCCCAGGCCGTCGGGTTCGTCCTCACCGGGGGCCGGCGTGGGTGAAATCGCCCTGCCGTACCCGTCGGTCAGCGTCGTGGTGGCCACCAAGGACCGTCCCGGCCTGCTGGAACGGGCCGTCGCGGCGATCCTCGGCCAGGTCTACCCGGGCCCGGTCGAATGCATCGTCGTCTACGACCACGTGCCCGTCCGCGAGCTGGACGTGCCCATCGGCGCCTACCGGACGTTGAAGGTCATCTCCAACGGGCGCCGCCCGGGTCTGCCCGGCGGGCGAAACAGCGGGGTCGACGCGGCCACCGGCGAGCTGCTGGCGTTCTGCGACGACGACGACATCTGGCTGCCCGCCAAGCTGAGCCGCCAGGTGGCGCTGCTGGCCGACCCGGCCGTCGGCGCGGTCAGCTGCGGGCTGCGCCTGCGGGGGCCCGGCATCGACACCGAACGGGTGCTCACCCGCGACCGGGTCATCCTCGACGAGCTGCTGGCCGACCGGGTGATGGAGGTGCACTCCAGCACGATGCTGCTGCGCCGCTCGGCCTGGCTGGCGGCCGGGGAGGTGGACGAGGACATTCCCGGCGGGTACAGCGAGGACTACGAGTGGCTGCTGCGGCTGGCCGCACACACCCCGATCGCGATCTGCCGGCAGCCGCTGGTGGTGGTCGACTGGCACGGCGGCTCGTTCTACTTCGGCCGGTGGGCCACGATCGTCGAGGCGCAGCGCTACCTGCTGCGCAAACATCCGGAGCTGGCGCTCAGCCGTACCGGCACGGCCCGCATCCGGGGTCAGATCGCGTTCGCGCTGGCCGCCGGCAACCGGCGGCTGGAGGCCATCCGGGAACTCGCCGCGGTGCTGCGGCTCAACTGGCGCGAGAAACGGGTGCTGGTCATCGTGCCCGTGATCCTCGGGCTGGTCACCGGCGAGCGGGTACTGCGGATGGCGCAGAGGCGGGGCCGCGGTGTCTGACACCGCCGTGCGCGGCCGGCGGCTGCGGTGGCCCGTACGGGCGGTCGCCGCCGTCCGGGCCCGGGCGGTCGCGCCGGTCGAGCCGGGGGTACGCGACCGCGGTGCCTGGGTGGTGCACACCGCGCGGCTGCCGGTGTGGCCGCTGACCGCGATGTTCGGGTGCATGCCGCTGTGGTGGGCGCTCGGCGCCTTCCAGCTCGCCTGGCCGTGCTTCGGGGTGCTGCTGTTCGTGCTGCTCACCACGCGCGGGCGGATCCGGCTCCCGGCCGGCACCACCGTGTGGCTGGTGTTCCTCGGCATCGTGGCGGTCAGCGCGGTACGGCTGAACCGGCCCACCGCGCTGGCCACCTTCTCCCTGCGGCTGGGCATGCTCGTCACTGCGTTCCTGGTCGGCCTGTACGTGTACAACCTGGCCCGGGACCGGGTGCCGTGGGCGCGCGTCGCGGCGCCGGTGTGCGTGTACTGGGTGGCGGTGGTGGCGCTGGGCTGGCTCGGTGTGCTGGCGCCCCGGTTCAGCGCGGCCAGCCCCGTGGAGCTGGCCCTGCCGGTCGGGTTGGCCGCGCAACCGTTCCTGCAGGACCTGACGCACCTGGACGCGACCGAGTTCAACCCGTACAGCGCCAATCCGATCTACCGGCCGGCGGCGCCGTACCCGTACACGAACAACTGGGGGACGGGGCTCGCGTTCCTGGTGCCGTTCGTGCTGGCGTACCTGACGGCGGTGCGGCGCGGCCCGCTGCGGCTGGTCCTGCTGATATCGCTGCCACTGTCGCTGGTCCCGGCGTTCCTGACCCTGAACCGGGGCATGTTCATCGGCCTCGGCGCCGGGGTGTTGTACCTGCTGGGCCGCGAGATCGCCCGGGGCCGGGTGCGGCTGCTGCTGCCGGTCGCGGTGATCCTGCTGGTGGGTTGGCTGGTCACCCTGATCATCCCGGTGGTGGACCTGATCCGGAACCGGACCTCCACGACGGACACCAACATCGACCGCTACGACCTGTACGTGCAGACGTGGGCCGCGGTCCTGCACTCCCCGCTGCTCGGCTACGGCCAGCCCACCTCCGTCGACACCACCCATTCGGTGGAGCCGCTCGGCACCCAGGGCCTGCTCTGGCAGCTGCTGTACAGCTACGGCATTCCCGCCGCGGCCTGCTACTACCTGCTGCTGCTCGTGGTGGCGCGGCGGCTGTCCGCCGCCGTGTCGGCGAGCGGGTTGTGGCTCAGCGCGCTGCCCGTCATCGCGGCCGTGATCACCCCGTTCTACGGGTACGTCGATCCGAACATGTCGGTGCTGTTCGCCGGGGTGGGGCTGGGCCTGGCCGCGGTGGACGGGGCGGTCAACCGCGATCCGGGAGTTCCCCGATGACCGCGATCGCCCGCAGCGGCGCGCTGGGTCTGCTCGGCGCGGCCGTGAACGGCGTGTGCGGTTTCGTGCTGACCGCGGTGATCGTCCGGGTGCTGGGCGCGCCGGGGGCGGGCGCGATGTTCGCCGTCATCGGGCTGGTCAGCATCCTCGGTCCGTTGTGCTGTCTCGGCGCGGACACCGCCCTGATGTGGGCGCTGCCGCGCCGCGCCGCCGGTCCGGCTGGAGACGCGGCCCGGCTGCTGCCGCTGGCCGTGGCGCCCACCCTCGCGCTGGCCACGGTCGTCGCGGCGGCCGGGTGGGTGGCCGCGCCCACCGTCGACGCGGCACTGCTCGGCTCGGGCGACGCCACGCTGGTGCGGCTGGCGTTCGCCGGGGTGCCGGTGTTCGCCGTAGCGACCGTGCTGCTGGCCGCGCTGCGGGCCACCCGCCCGGTCGCGGCGTACGTCGGGGTGCAGCTCGTCGCGGTGCCGGTGGCGCGTCCGCTGCTGATCGGCGCGGCGGTCGCGGCCGGTGGCTCGGTGACGGCCGCGTTCGCCGGGTGGCTGCTACCGATGGCCGCCGCCGGGGTGGCGGCGGTGCTGCTGGTGGCCGGGCCGCTCGGGCTGGGCCGGGGTGCCCGCCTGCGGCCCACGGCGGCGGACCGGCGCCGGTTCTGGGGATTCGCGCTGCCCCGCGCGGTGTCCACGGTGATCGACGCGGGTGGCATGTGGTTTGGGGTGCTGCTCACCGCCGCGCTGGCCGGGCCCGCCGAAGCCGGCGTGTTCGGCGCGGTGTGCCGCTACGCGCTGGCCGGGCTCCTGGTGATGCAGGGCCTGCGGGTGGCGATCGCCCCGCAGCTGTCCCGGCTGCTCGGTGCGGGACGCACGCCCGAGGCGGCCGCGGTCCACCGGCGGGTCACCACGGTCGTGGTGCTGCTGTCCTGGCCCGCGTACCTGTTGCTGGCGGTGTTCGCGCCCGCGTTCCTGGCGCTGTTCGGCGCGCCGTTCGCGGCCGGGGCCGCCCCGATGGCGGTGCTGGCGGTGGCGATGCTGGTCAACGTGGGGGTCGGCACGGTGCAGACCGTGCTGCTGATGAACGGCAACAGCCGCGGCCACCTTCTCGCCGCCGCGACCGGCCTGGTCGTGTACCTGATCGGCTGCCTCGTGCTCGTCCCCCGGCACGGTGCGCTGGGCGCGGCCGTGGCCTGGTCGCTCGGCATCGTCACGGAGAACGTCATCGCGGCCGTCCTGGTCCGGCGGGTACTGGGCGAGCCGCTGGCCGGACGTGCGGTGGCGGGTACCGCCCTGGCCGCCCTCGCCGGAACCGGCGCCGCGGCCGCCGTGGGCGCCGCGGCCGGGGGCCGTGGACCGGGTGGGCTGGCGTTGACGCTCGGCCTCCTCGCCATCGGCGCTCTCGCGCTTCTCCGCAGCGCCCGCGTCCGCGCGGCCCTGCGCGCCGCGCTCGTCCTGCTGCGCCCGGGCCGGACCGCGCCGGATCAGCCCGGCGCGACGCAGCCCGGCCGAGCCGGGCCGGATCAGCCCGGCGTCGCGGGCCGCCCGCCCGCCGCATCGACGTTCCATCCCCCGGATCGTCCGCACACACCGGAGGTTGTTCCGTGACCGTCAAGGACCGCATCAAGCAGGCCGCACCGCGGCAGGCCCGGGAGGGGGTGCGCGACCTGCTGGCCCGCTACGGGCAGCGGACCAGCGACCGCCGCCCGCTGCCCGACTTCCTGATCATCGGCACCAAGCGGGGCGGCACCACCTCACTGTGGCGCTACCTGCTGCGCCATCCGCTCGTGCCGCGCCTGTTCCCCGCGTGGAACACCAAGACCTCGCACTTCTTCGAGGAGAACTGGTCGCGGGGGGAGGCGTGGTACCGCTCGCACTTCCCGACGCAGCGGCAGCGGGCCGCCCTGGAGCGCCGGCACGGCGCCCCGTCCCGGGTCGGGGAGGCGGCGCCGCTGTACATGTTCCATCCGCTGGCGGCGGACCGCGTCGCCACGCTGATGCCCGGGGCCCGGATCATCGTGCTGCTGCGCGACCCGGTGCAGCGGGCGTTCTCGCACTGGAAGGAACGGCGCACGGAGGGCGTGGAGCCGCTGGACTTCGCGGCGGCGCTGGCGGCCGAGCCGGAACGCACGGCGGGGGAGCGGGAGCGGCTGATCGCCGAACCGGGCTCGCACAGTACGGCGTACGACTGGTATTCGTACCGGGCGCGGGGCCGGTACCTGGAGCACCTGGAGCCGTGGCTGCGCCGGTTCGACCGCCGCCGGTTGCTGTTCGTGCCGAGCGAGACGCTGTACCGCGAACCCGCCGCCACGTACGCGGGGGTGCTCGACTTCCTCCAGTTGCCGCGCCACGAGCTGCCGTCGTACGACGTGTTCAACGACCGGCCGGGCCGGGGCATGGACGAACAGGTGCGGGCGGAGCTGACCGCGTACTACCGGCCGTACAACGCGGCGCTGTCCGCGCGGCTGGGGATGTCCTTCGACTGGTCCTGATCGGGCGGAACGTCGCTCCTGGCGGCCCGGCTCGCCGGGCCGGGACCGAGCCGCTCCGTCAGCAGGTGCAGCAGGGCGGGATGCAACCGCGGATTCCACCCGGCTCCGCCGGCCGACAGCTCGTAGGTGCGCAGCCACAGCTCCACCAGGTACGCGTCGGCCACCAGCCGCTGGCGGGCCGCGTCGAGCCCCAGGCCCGGCCCGTACCGGCGCAGTGCCGCGTCGGCGGCGGCCGCGCAGTCCGCGGCGGGCCGCCCGTGCAGTGACAGCGCCGTCTGGAACGCCTGATGGGCGAGGTCGAAGCCGACCGGTACGCCGGATCCCCGGTTCTCCCAGTCCCACAGGTACAGGCGGCCCCGGTGCCGGGCCATGTTCCAGGGCACCCAGTCACCGTGCCAGTCCCCGAATTCGCATGCGAGATCCCCGTCGCGGGCCCCGATCGCGTCGATGGCCTCGCCGATGGACATCGCGGCCGGGTGCGCCCCGGATGGCGCGACCGCCGGGGCACCTGCCGCCCGGCGGCGCCAGTCGTCCAGCAGCGGTGCGTCGCGCAGCGGCCGAGGTGCCGTGGCCGGGCCGCCCCGGCGGGCGACCGCGAGCATCGCGGCCAGCCGGGGCCGGTCGGGGCCGCGCAGGCGGCGGACGCGCCGGGGCATCGGCGCCACGACCGCGACCTCCCGGTCCTGCCAACGGGTGTGCAGGACCAGCCCCGGCACCACGGGCAGCGCGCCGCCGGGCCGGGGCAGGTCGGCCAGGCAGGCCGCCTCCGCGCGGACCATCGCCCGGGTGCCGTCGTTCCAGCCGATCTTCGCGTACCCGCGCGGCCGTCCCGCGTCGTCGAACAGTTGCAGGGTCGGCTTGTGGTGGGGGTCGGGTGGCCGGATGCCGATGGCGGCGTGCAGCCCGGGCACGCCGAGCAGGCCGGCCAGATGGGCGCAGAGCAGCACCTCGCCCGGCTCGACCCCGGCAGGCACGTGCACGGACAGCACCGGCGCCCCGGTCAGCCGCAGCGCCCCGGCCCAGGCCAGCAATCCCACGGCGGCCCGTCCGGCGCGGACCCGGGGTGGCCGCAGCGCGTTGTACGCCAGCACGGACCCGGCGGTCACCCGCCGCCCGGCCAGGGGCAGCAGGAACCGGGCCCGCTCCAGCGACGGGACCACGGCGTACGCGAGCGTGGCGCCCGCGTCGGCGCCGAGGCTGAGCCGCAGCCGGGAGTCGCCGAACACCGCCCGGGTCACCCAGCCCAGCCCGTCGCCACGCCCGCGCGGATCCCCGGGGCTCGCGGCGGGGCCGGCGAGCGGGTCCGACGGCGCGCGCTGCCCCGGGACATCGACGCGGATGGAATGCTGCCGCACGCGCACACAATAGCGGCCCGCCGGTACGGCGGTCGGCTCAGCGCTGGTACACCCGCACGTAGTCGACGACGAAGTCGGCGGGGAAGGCGGTCCGCGCGTCCGGCTCCCCGAGCCACCCGCCGACCTGCAGGTTGAGCCGGATGTTGTACGGCTTGTGGAACACCTCGTCGAACCACCCCGTCGTGCCGCGATCCCGGCTCCACACCAGGGTGCCGTCCACGTACCAGCGCAGCGCGGTGGGGTCCCACTCCGTCGCGTACGTGTGGAAGCCGTCGCCGGGGTGACCACCGCCGGGGAGTGCGATCCTGGTGTCCTGCTTCACCGGCGAGTAGTCGTGGAAGATGGCCACGGTAAATCGGTCGTACCAGGCGGCGCCGCCGGGCAGTTCCGTCACGTCGATCTCGCCGTGCCCGGCGTCGTCCGGGCGCAGCCAGAACGCGGGCCAGATTCCGGCCGAGGTGCGCGGTCCGCCCGGTGACCTGGCGCGGATCTCGAACCGGCCGTACGTCCACGACGCCTTGCCGATGGTGTCCAGGTACGCCTGCGTGTACCGGCGCGTGGCCCGGCCGCACGGCACGTCCTCGCGCAGTGCGCGCAGGGTGAGGGTGCCGCCGGTGACGAAGGCGTTCCGTGGGCTGTCCACACTGCATCCCGAGTCGACGTCGCGGCCTTCGCGGCGGCGCAGGTTCCACCGGCTCCGGTCGAGGCCGGTGCCGTCGAACTCGTCGGACCAGGCGAGGCGCCAGCCGCCGCCGGCCGGCGCGGGTGTCCCCGGGGCACCCGGGGCGTCGCCGGGGATCGCCAGCACGGCCGCGCCGAGCACGAGCGCCGCGAGCGCTCGCCGGTACCGGACGGGCGGGCGGGCCGGGCGTGGCATGGGCGGTGGGTACCTCCGGGGCGGCGGGTCGTCCGGCGTCGCCGGTCGGGGGCGAGGATAGCGAGACGGTGGCGGGGCGGCCGGATGGGCCGCCCCGCCGCTGCCGGCCCGCGCCTCAGTCCACCTCGACCGCGGCCTCGGCGAACTGGGCCGAGTACAGCCGGGCGTACGCGCCGCCCGTGGTGATCAGCTCGTCGTGGGTGCCGTGCTCCACGATCGCCCCGGACTCCATGACCAGGATGACGTCCGCGTCGCGGATCGTGGAGAGCCGGTGCGCGATGACGAAGCTGGTCCGGCCCGCGCGCAGCGAGTTCATCGCCCGCTGGATCAGCACCTCGGTCCGGGTGTCGACCGAGCTGGTCGCCTCGTCGAGGATGAGGATGCTCGGCTCGGCCAGGAACGCCCGGGCGATCGTGATGAGCTGCTTCTGCCCGGCGCTGACGTTCGAGCCGTCCTCGTCGATGACGGTGTCGTAGCCGTCCGGGAGCATGCGCACGAACCCGTCCACGTGCGCCGCCTCGGCCGCCGCGGCGATCTTCTCCGGGGTCGGGTCGTCGGCGGCGTACGCGATGTTCTCCGCGATCGTGCCGCCGAACAGCCAGGCGTCCTGCAGCACCATGCCCATGTGTTCGCGCAGCTCCGGGCGGGGCATGGTGGCGATGTCCACCCCGTCCAGGGTGATCCGCCCGCCGGTCACCTCGTAGAAGCGCATGAGCAGGTTGACCAGGGTGGTCTTGCCCGCGCCGGTCGGGCCGACGATCGCCACGGTCTGTCCGGGTTCGACGGTCAGCGACAGGTGGTCGATCAGCGGCTTGTCGGGCAGGTAGCGGAACGACACGTCCTCGAACGCGATCCGGCCGCGTACCGGGCCGGGCAGCACCGGGCCCTCCGGGTCGGGGCTCTGCTCGTCCGCGTCGAGCAGCGCGAACACCCGTTCGGCCGAGGCCACCCCGGACTGCACGAGGTTCGCCATGCTGGCCACCTGGGTCAGCGGCTGGCTGAACTGCCGCGAGTACTGGATGAACGCCTGCACGTCGCCCAGCGACAGGCTGCCCGAGGCCACCCGCAGGCCGCCCACCACGGCGACCAGCACGTAGTTCAGGTTGCCGATGAACATCATCGCGGGCTGGATCAGCCCGGAGATGAACTGGGCGCGGAAGCTTGACGCGTACAGTTTCTCGTTGTGCTGCCGGAAGGTGGCGGCGGCCTGGGCCTGGCGGCCGAAGACCCGCACCAGCGAGTGCCCGGTGAACATCTCCTCGATGTGGCCGTTCAGGCGGCCGGTGGTGCCCCACTGCGTCACGAACTGCGGCTGGGCCCGTTTGCCGATCACGGTCGTGATCAGCACGGACACCGGTACGGTCAGCACCGCGATGAGCGCCAGCAGCGGCGAGATCCAGAACATCATGCCCAGCACCCCGATGATCATCAGGAGCGCGGTGACGAGCTGGGCGAACGTCTGCTGCAGGGTCTGGGCGATGTTGTCGGTGTCGTTGGTGGCCCGGCTGAGCACCTCGCCGCGCGGCTGCTTGTCGAAGTAGGACAGCGGCAGCCGCGACAGCTTGGCCTCCACCTCCGCCCGCAACTGGAACACGGTGGCCTGCACGACCCGGGCGGTCAGCCGACCCTGCAGCACGCCGAAGATCCAGGCGCCGGCGTACACCACGAACACCCAGGCCAGCAGGTGCGCCAGCTGGTTGAAGTCGATGCCCTGGCCGGGCACGACGTCCATGGACGCCAGCATGTCCGCGCGGTTGTTCTGGCCCTGGGCCCGCAGCGCGGCCACCGCCTCGGCCTTGCTCGCCCCGGGCATCGTCTCGCCCAGCATCTTGCCGACCACGCCGGAGAAGATCAGGTCGGTGCCGTGCCCGAGCAGTAGCGGCCCGAGTACGGACAGGAAGACGCTGCCGCCGCCGAGCCCCAGCACCATCGCGACCAGCCACCGGTGCGGCCGCATCAGCCCGAGCAGCCGTTTCGTGGAGCCCCGGAAGTCCTCCAGCTTCTCCGGCGGCATCCCCCCGGCCATCATCCGCGCGGCGGGTCCGCCCATGGGCGGACCCGCCGGGGGCCGCCGGGCCGGCGCCGTCATTCCCCGCCTCCGGACATGCCCTCGCTGCACTCGGTCATGCTGTGCCTTCCAGACATGCCCTCGCGGCCCTCGCTGCGCTCGGTGCACTCGGTCATGCGGCTGCCTCCTGCTCCGTGAGCTGGGAGAGCACGATCTCCCGGTACGTCGGGTTGGTGTCCATCAGTTCGCCGTGGGTGCCGGCGCCGACCACGACGCCGTCGTCCAGCACGACGATCCGGTCGGCGTCGCGGATCGTGCTGACCCGCTGCGCCACGATGACCACGGTGGCGTCGGCGGTGCGGTGCGCGAGCGCGGCCCGCAGCGCCGCGTCCGTGGCGTAGTCGAGCGCCGAGAACGAGTCGTCGAAGAGGTAGATCTCGGGCCGCTGCACGAGCACCCGGGCGATGGCCAGGCGCTGCCGCTGTCCGCCGGAGACGTTCGTGCCGCCCTGGGCGATGCGCGCGGAGAGCCCGCCGTCCATCCGCTCCACGAACTCGCGGGCCTGCGCCACCTCCAGCGCCTGCCACAGCTCCTCGTCGGTGGCGTCGGGGTTGCCGTAGCGCAGGTTCGAGGCGACCGTCCCGGTGAACAGGTACGGCTTCTGCGGCACCAGGCCGACCGTGCGCGACAGCAGCGTGCCGTCCAGTTCCCGCACGTCGACGCCGCCGACCAGCACCTGCCCACCGGTGACGTCGAACAGCCGGGGCGCGAGGTTGAGCAGGGTGGTCTTGCCGCTGCCCGTACTGCCGATGATCGCGGTGACCTCACCCGGGCGGGCCACCAGTCCCACCCCGCACAGTACGGAGGCCTCGGCCCCCGGGTACCGGAAGTCGACGTCGCGCAGTTCCAGGTGGCCGTGGCTGCGCAGCTCCCGTACCGGGTCGGTGGGCGGGCGGACGCTGGACTCGGTGCCCAGCACCTCCACGATCCGGTCGGCGCACACCTCGGCGCGCGGGATCATGATGAACATGAACGTGGCCATCATGATCGCCATGAGGATCTGCATGAGGTAGCTGAGGAACGCGGTGAGCGCGCCGATCTGCATCCCACCGGAGTCGATGCGGTGCGCACCGAACCAGAGCACGGCCCCGCTGGAGACGTTCACCACGAGCATCACGGTCGGGAACATCAGGGCCATCAGCCGCCCGGCGCGCAGCGACACGTCCATCAGGTCCTGGCTGGCCTCGCCGTACCGGTCCTGTTCGTGCTCGTCGCGGACGAAGGCCCGGATGACCCGGATGCCCGCGATCTGTTCGCGCATGACCCGGTTGACCCGGTCGATGCGCTCCTGCATGGACCGGAACAGCGGCCGCATCCGGGCGATGATCAGTCCGATCAGGATGATCAGGATGGGCACGATGACCAGGAGCAGGGCGGACAACGGTACGTCCTGGCGCAGCGCCAGCACGATGCCGCCGACGCACATGATGGGCGCCGAGACCAGCAGGGTGAAGGTCATCAGCACCAGCATCTGTACCTGCTGGACGTCGTTGGTGGTCCGGGTGATCAGCGACGGCGCGCCGAACTGGCCGACCTCGCGGGCCGAGAAGTCCTGCACCCGGGCGAAGATCGCGGCCCGGACGTCGCGGCCCACCGCCATGGCGGTGCGCGCGCCGTAGTAGACCGCGACGATCTGCGCGGCGATCTGGATGAGCGTGATGCCGAGCATCGTGGCGCCGGTCCGGATCACGTAGCCGGTGTCGCCGGTGACCACGCCCTTGTCGATGATGTCGGCGTTGAGGGTGGGCAGGTAGAGCGTCGCCAGCGTCTGCAGGAACTGGAACGCGACGATGAGCGCGATTTCTCGGCGGTACGGGCGCAGTTGCGCCCGCATGAGTTTGATCAGCACCTCATGGCACCTTCGGGGTCTCGGTCCGGGTGGGACGGTGATCTTGGTCGGAGTCGTTCAGCAGGCCGTCGAGCAGCAGCGACACCGTCTCGGCGCCGTCGAGGTGCTCCGGGTCGCCGAACGGCCCGTACGTGTTGGCCCCGCAGAACAGCAGCAGCAGCCGGGCGACGGCGGTGGGGGAGCGGCGCAGCCGCGCCGCGTCGGGTTCGATGACCGCGGTGAGCGCCGCGAGCAGCCGTTCCCGGGCGGCGGCCATGGCGTGCCTGGTCTCCGGGTCGGCGCCCGCTGTCCCGGCGAGGCGGCGGGCCCCGGCCATCAGGTGGGCGTTGCCCGCGAAGCGCCGGTGGATCAGGTCCGCGGCCTCGGTCATGCGTTCCCGCAGCCCGGCGCGGGGGTCGATGGCGGCCAGCGCGTCCAGGGTCGGCTGCGGGTCGAGGGCCTGCGTCAGCGCGGCCACGACCAGCGACTGCTTGTCGGGGAAGACGCCGAAGATGGTGCCCTCGGCCACGCCCGCGGCCTGGGCGATCTGCCGGGTGCTCACCTCCAGCCCGCAGCGGTGCAGCAGCGGCACGGTCGCGGCGACCAGCGCGGCGCGGCGTTCCTCGGGCGCCAGGGCGGGGACCCGGCGGCGGCGTTCCTGGGATGTCACCCGGCCGATACTAATGAGCGAGTACTCACTCAGCCACCGGTATTTTGTCATGGGCGTCGCCCGCCGGTCACCCGATCGGACCGGGTGACCTCCTTCTTCAGGCGATCCGGCATGGGCCGTAGATGATCGAGTTCACCGGTGTAGGGTCGCCGACCCCGTGCTGGTGAACCGACCCGGCGGCACGGACGTGTCACTAAGTGCTGTCGCTGCTCCGCCAAGTATCGAAGGAATCCCGGTGTCGCTTCTCACCCGCTTGCGTCCGCCGCCGCCCGCCCGCACGGACAACCCCGACGCCGGGGCCGTGCCGCGGCGCACCTGGCGGATCGTGCTGCGCCGTACGCTGACGGTCCTGTCCGCCGCCCTGATCGTCGCGGCCCTGCTGCTGCCGAACCAGCTCGGCCAGCTCACCCCGGCCGCCTTCCTGCGGGTGCCGGTGGAGGCGCTGATCGCGGTCGCGGTCCTGCTGGTGCTGCCGGGCCGCGTACGCGGCGTGGTGGCGCTGCTCGGTGGCACCATGCTCGGCCTGCTGACCCTGGTCAAGGCGCTCGACCTGGGCTTCTGGTCGTTCCTGAACCGGCAGTTCGACCTGGTGGCCGACTGGGGCCTGCTGGACGACGGCCTCGGGGTGGTGGAGGACTCGATCGGCCGCGCCGGGGCGCGCGCCGCGGCGGCCGGGGTGGTGGTGCTCGCGCTGGCCGTGGTGGTGCTGCTGGCGCTGGCCGCGCTGCGGCTGTCCCGGGTCGCCGGGCGGCACCGCACCGCCGCCACCCGCACCGGGATCGGGCTCACCGCCGCCTGGGTGGTCTGCGCGACACTCGGCGTCCAGGTGGTGCCCGGGCTGCCGGTCGCCTCGCGCAGTGAGGCGGACTTCGTCCGCGATCGGGCCCTGCTGGTCCGTCAGGGCGTGCACGACCAGCGGGCGTTCGAGCGCGCCGTCGAGGTGGACGGCTTCGGCGACATCCCGGGCAGCCAGCTGCTCACCCACCTGGCCGGCAAGGACGTAGTGGTGTCCTTCATCGAGAGCTATGGCCGGTCCGCGATCGACGACCCGGCGCTGGCGCAGTACGTCGACCCGGCGCTGGCCGACGGCACCAGGCAGCTCACCGCGGCCGGGTTCGCCACCCGCAGCGCGTGGCTGACCTCGCCCACGTTCGGCGGGTACAGCTGGCTGGCCCACTCGACGCTGCAGTCCGGGCTGTCCATCGACAATCAGCAGCGCTACCGCAGCCTCGTCTCCACCGACCGGCTCACCCTGACCGGGGCGTTCAAGCGGGCGGGCTGGGACACCGTCGGCTTCGAGCCGAACAACACGTACGCGTGGCCCGAGGGCGACTTCTACGGCTACCAGCGGGTCTGGGACGCGCGGAACCTGGGCTACCGGGGACCGCAGTTCAGCTGGTCGCGGATGCCGGACCAGTACACCCTCGCGGCGATGCAGCGCAACGAGTTCGGCCGGGCCGGGCGTGGTCCCCTGTTCGCGGAGGTAACGCTGAGCTCCAGCCACACCCCGTGGGCGCCACTGCCGCAGATGATCGACTGGGACGCGGTGGGTGACGGCTCGGTCTTCGGCGCTCAGGCCGCTGCGGGACAGTCCGCGGACCAGGTGTGGAAGGACCCGAAGCGGGTGCGCACCGAGTACGCGAAGTCCGTCGCCTACTCCGTCTCGGCGCTGACCTCCTGGGCGCAGAAGTACGGCGACGACAACCTCGTGCTGGTCTTCCTCGGCGACCACCAGCCCGCCCCGATCGTCACCGGTGAGGGCGCCAGCCACGACGTGCCGGTCACGATCGTGGCCAAGGACCCCAAGGTGCTGGACCGGATCGCGGGTTGGGGCTGGCAGGACGGGCTGAAGCCCGGGGCGCAGGCTCCGGTGTGGCCGATGGAGGCGTTCCGGGACCGCTTCCTGACCACCTTCGGCCCGCAGGGGGACCCGCACTGAGGTGCTCCCGCGCGCCGCGCCGGTCCCGTACGGCGCGCGGGGTGTTGAGCGCGATATCGTGATCGCCCATCACATCTGCGGAATCGGGGCGCATGGCATCGAAGAGGTCCGGTGCCGAGCCGGGCAGAGGCCGCAAGCCGACCTCGGGTGACGTGGCCGCGGCGGCCGGGGTCTCCCGCTCGGCGGTGTCGTTCGCTTTCAACAACCCGCAGCGCATCTCGGCCGCGACGCGGGACCGGATCATGGCGGTCGCCCAGGAGATCGGGTACACGCCGAACACCCTCGCGCGGATGCTGCAGTCCGGGGCCACCCAGTCGCTGGGGGTGCTGCTGCCGCAGCGGCTGGCCCGGATCCTGGAGAACCCGTACTACGCGCGTTTCCTCATGGGTGCCGGGCAGGTGTGCGACCAGGAGGGCTACACCCTGCTGCTGACCCCGCCGCTGCAGGATTCGGTGCTCAAGGCGATTCCGTACGCGGCGGTGGACGGCTTCATCGTCTGCGGGCTGGAGACCGACCGGGGCGAGGTCGCCGAGTTGCAGCGGCGCAACATCCCGTTCGTGCTGATCGACAGCGACGGGCAGTCCGGGGCGCCCAGCGTGGACGTGGACGACCAGGGCGGCGCCCGCGACGTCACCCGGCATCTGCTGGAGCTGGGGCATCGCCGCATCGCGGTGGTGTCCATCGGTGCCGGCGGCCCGGAGCCGGGCGAGCACTGGGGGCCGCTGGCCCGCCGCCTGGACGGCATCGCGGAGGCGCTGGCCGAGGTGGGCATGACGTGGGCGGACGTGCCCATGGCCGAGGTGCCGGTGACCCGTACGGACGGGTATCAGGTGACCCGGGCGCTGATGGCGCAGCACCGGCCGACCGCGATCCTGGCGCTGTCGGACGTGCTGGCGTACGGGGCCGTGGACGCGCTGCACGAGCTCGGCGTCGACGTGCCCGGTGAGGTCTCCGTGACCGGTTTCGACGATCTCGCGGAGTCTGCATGGTTCCGCCCCCGGTTGACCACGGTGCGCCAGCCGATCGTGACCAAGGGCCGGACGGCCGCCGACTTCCTGATCTCCGCGATCCGGGGTGAGGACCAGCACCCACACCAGGTGCTCGGCACGTCACTGGTGGTACGCGACTCGACCGCTCCACCCGTCGCCAGGGCGTAATTCCCGCCCTGGGGCCTTCCGTCGTGACTAACTCGTGAAGTAAAACGTGTTAGTCACTGTGCTAACGTGGCCCGTCTCACGCACCCGAACCCGTCCCTCGGGCGCCTGACCTCGCAGTGAGGACCCATGACCGATCAACTGACCGTCGCCACCGCGGACGAGAACGCCGCCGGTGCGGCCGGCCCCGCGCCCTGGTGGCGCGACGCCGTCATCTACCAGATCTACCCGCGCAGCTTCGCCGACTCCGACGGCGACGGCATCGGCGACCTGCCCGGCATCCGCAGCCGCCTGCCGTACCTGCAGGAGCTGGGCATCGACGCGGTGTGGCTCTCGCCGTTCTACGCCTCGCCGCAGGCCGACGCGGGCTACGACGTGTCCGACTACCGGACCGTCGACCCGATGTTCGGCACCCTCGACGACGCCCGGGAGTTGATCACGGACGCGCACGCCCTCGGCATGCGCGTCATCGTCGACCTGGTGCCGAACCACTCCTCCGACCAGCACGAGTGGTTCCAGCGCGCCATCGCCGAGGGCCCCGGCTCGCCCGCCCGCGACCGCTACCACTTTCGCCCGGGCAAGGGCACGGACGGCGAGCAGCCGCCCAACGACTGGCAGTCGCTGTTCGGCGGCCCGGCCTGGACCCGCACCACCAACCCGGACGGCACCCCCGGCGACTGGTACCTGCACCTGTTCGCCCCCGAGCAGCCCGACTTCAACTGGGAGCACCCGGCGGTCGCCGACGAGTTCCGTACCATCCTGCGGTTCTGGCTCGACCTGGGCGTGGACGGCTTCCGCATCGACGTGGCGCACGGCCTGGTCAAGGCCGAGGGCCTGCCGGACGCGGGCGACGCCAGCGAGCTGCACCTGCTCGACGTCGCCGCCAGCCCCTGCTTCGACCAGGACGGCGTGCACGAGATCTACCGCAGCTGGCGGCAGATCCTCGACGAGTACCCCGGCGAGCGCATCGCGGTGGCCGAGGCCTGGGCGCCCAGCCTGGAGCGGCTGTCGAAGTACGTGCGCCCCGACGAACTGCACCAGTCGTTCAACTTCAGCTACCTCGGTGCGGCCTGGACCGTCGAGGCGCAGCGAAAGATCATCGACGAGTCCCTGGCGGCCATGCGCTCGGTCGGCGCCCCGGCCACCTGGACCCTGTCCAACCACGACGTCGTGCGGCACACCACCCGGCTCATGAACTCGATCTCCGGCGACGCCGCGGGCCGCCGCCCCACCGCCGCGGACCCGGTCGCCGGGCTGCGCCGGGGTCGGGCCGCCACCCTGCTGATGCTGGCCCTGCCCGGCTCCGCGTACCTGTACCAGGGCGAGGAACTGGGCCTGCCCGAGGTCATCGACCTGCCGCCGGAGGTGCGCCAGGACCCGGCGTTCCACCGCGCCACCGGCCAGGACGGCTTCCGCGACGGGTGCCGGGTGCCGCTGCCCTGGTCCGGCGACGCGGCACCGTACGGCTTCGGGCCCGAGGGCGGCCCGAGCTGGCTGCCGCAGCCGGACAGCTGGGCGCGGCTCAGCGTCGCCGCGCAGGACGGGGTGCCCGAGTCCACGCTGGAGATGTACCGGTCCGCGCTGCTCATGCGCCGCGCCCACCCGGCCCTGGGCGCGCCGGACAACCTCACCTGGTGCGAGGCGCCGGAGGGCCTGCTCGTCTTCGAGCGCTCCGCGCCCGACGGTCCCGCCTTCCGCTGCACGGTCAACCTGACCGACGCGCCGATCGTCATCGCCAAGCCGGGCCAGGCCCTGGTGGCCAGCGGCCCGGTCGACGACGAGGCGGCGCAGGTGCTCATCCCCGCGGACACCACGGTCTGGTGGTCCGTGGCCTGACCGCGGGAACCCGCCCGTCCACGGACGGGCCGGCTGCGCCGCGCGCCCCGCTTCCCCGCTGGGGCGCCGGCGCAGTCCGGGTGCGCCTACGTCCTCGCCTCCCCGGTGGACGTCGGCGCGCCCGGGCCGGCCGGGTCAGGGCGATTGGAATCCGGCGTCCGCCAGCATCTGCTGGGCCTGGGCGCCCAGCACGTACGTCACGAAGGCGGCGGCACCGACCGGGTTGGCGGCGTCCTTGAGCGCCGCGATCTGGTACAGGTTGACCGCCTGGACCGACTCGGGGAACTCCACGCCCTCGACGCCGGAACCGGCGGCCCGGGCGTCCGTACGGTAGACGAGCGCCGCGTCCGCCTCGCCGCGCTGGACCTTCGCCAGCGCCGCCTTCACGTCCGGCTGCCGGGCGGCCGGCGTGAGCTCCACCCCCGCCGCGCCGAGCACCCTGGCCGTGGCCGTCCCGCACGGCACCTGGGCCGCGCACAGCGCGACCCGCACCCCGGGCCGCGCCAGGTCGGCCAGTGAGTTCAGCCCCTTCGGATTGCCCTTGGGTACGGCGATGACGAGCTGGTTGCGCGCGAACGTGTCCGGGGTGTCCGCGGTGTCCCCCGCGTCCGTGACCGTGCGCATCGTGGCGGCACTGGCGGCGGCGAAGACGTCCGCGGGTGTTCCGGAGACGATCCGCTGGGCGAGGTCGTCGCTGCCGCCGTACGACAACGTCACCTTCGTGTGCGGATGCGCCGTCTCGAACGCGGCCCCGATCCGGTCGAACGCCCCCTTCAACGACGCCGCCGCCAGCACGGTCACCGTGCCGGACACCGGGTCGACGCTGGAGGTGGTCGAGCGCATGCCGGAGTCGCACGCCGCCGCCGAACCCGGCACGACGATGCCGAGCATCGTGGCCACCATCGCGGCGCTCAGCCGCAGCCTCGGGCGTGACCCGCGCGGGCTCGGAGCGCCGGATGCCGCGCCCTGACGGCGTACTCCCCATCGCCGTCTCCGCCTCAACGCCCGTCCTTCCGCCGCACCACAACGGTGATCGTCCCGATCACCGGGGGTCTAACCCGCCGTGTGGCCGAGGTCAGCCGCCATGGGGGCGCCATCCGGGATCGCCCGGCTGGCCGCAGCAACAAGCACACCTACGGGGAAGAATAGGGCATCCGTCAGATATCGGTGGGCCTTACGAACGGACGAGCCGCCGCGGCGCGAGGCGCGCCGCGGCGGCATGCGGAGCACAGGCTCAGCCCGGATATCCGGCTCAGAACGGGGTCAGGGTGATGGTCGCCGTGCGCGGGTCACCGTCGTGCACCAGCGACTCCTGGTTCTGTACGTCGTCGAAGGCGAACGCGTACGCCTTGCCGTCGACCATGTTCTGGTGGATCACCTTGGCGTAGGTGTTGGGGTCCTCGCCGCGGTAGAAGTCGGCCGCGCCGCCGCTCGGCTGGTTGTCGAGCGTGCCCAACGTGCCCCGCGTCAGCGCCGCGCACAGCGTCCGGGCGATCGGGCCGACGACCTGGTCGTTCGGGGCACCCAGCGCGCCGTCGCAGCCCCACACGTTCGCGGTGCTGGGCTTCGGGAAGGACGCCACCGTCTTGCCCGAGCCGTCGGTGAAGTTCAGCACGTCGCCCGAGGTGCGGCCGAAGAACTTCGTGTCCGGCCGGTCGCTGAACGGCGCCACGGTCAGGGTTCGGCTCGCGTACGCCTTCCACGCCTCGTCGATGGACTCGTTGAGGTAGGTCGGGTCCATCAGGCCCGCGTCGGCGGCCTTGCCCGGCGCCAGCACCCGCAGCACCGTGCCGTCGGAACCCTTGACGACGCTCTTGGCGAAGTCCGAGTCGGCCTTGACCGCGTCGATGACCTTGTCACGGCCGTCGGCCTTGAGCTCACCGGTCTTGGTCACCACGCCGTTGCCGCCCTGGACGCTGACGATGTGCGGCACCGCGAACATGTCGACCTGCGAGCTGTTCAGGAACAGCCCGCCGTTGTCCAGAGTGAACTCGCTCCAGTCGAACAGGATGTTGCGGTTCGGGTCGCCGCCGGCCCACGGCGCGGGCTGCACCAGCCCGCCCGAGGTGAGCCGGAAGTCCAGCTTCTTGGCGAACGAGAAGTACACCCGGCCGGACAGTCCCTTCGGGACCTTGATGGTGGTGCTGGCGCCGTCCTTCGGCCCGGGGATCGACACGTCCGGCGCCGGTACGGGCTCCGCGCCCGCCCCCGGCCACGCCGTGAACGTGCCACCGGCGTCGACGTAGCCGAGCTTGCCGCTCTTGAGGTCGGTGCCCAGGACGTACAGGAACGTGTCGTCGCCGCGTCCGGTCCTGTTGCTGACCTTCAGCGGCAGCCGGTCCGCGGCCGGGGGCGGCGGGGCCGTTTCGCCGCTGGTCGGCGCGGTGGCCGGGGGTTCCGTGGGCGGCGTGGTCGCCGGGGCGGTGGGTGGCACCGTCGCCTTGGTCGTCACCGGGGTGGCGGGCGCGGAGGTCGCCGCCGACGTGGCGGGCGCGCCGCCGCTGCCACCGCAGGGCAGGCCGTTGAGCCGGCAGTTGGTGGGCAGCGGGCCGGAGCCGATGAAGCCGAAGGAGACCTTGTCGCCGACCTTGACGCCGCCGTTCCACGGACGGCTGCTGAACGTACGGTGGCTGCCCGTGGCCTTCATGTCGGCCTCCCAGAAGCTGCCGACCGTGCTGTCCTCGGGCAGGTCGAACTCGACCGTCCACGATGTCATCGCGGACGCGCCGGTGTTCGAGACGGTCACATCGGCCTGCCAGCCCGTGCCCCAGTCGGCGACCGTACGCAGCGTGGCGGTGGGGGCGGCGGCGGAGGCCGGCAGCGCGATCCAGGCGGTGCCGGCCGCGGCAACTGCGGCGGCGACGGACAGAATCAGTGTTCGCTTGCGGCGCATCGCGGGTGAGCCTCCGAAGAAGTGGGAAACAGTTCCCGCCGATTATGTGGACTCCGGAGCGCTTCACGGTTCTTTCTGTCGATCAATAAAGTTCTTTTAACCGCGATCGTCACGTACGGTCGCGTGTCGATGGCGGTCAGCGCGATCGGTGCGCGATAACACTTTTTCGAGCCCTATTCTTCCGTCGGCGCATTCGAATGAGCGTCGAATTCCGTCACCACGGCGTCACCGTGACCCGACGGATGCTCGCCGTTGTCGGTCCCGCGTGCGAGGCTGAAGGCCGGTGCGCGCGGAGGGGGCTGCGATGGGCATGATCGAGGTCGTCGGGTTGGTGTTGCATCCGCGGCGGGACTGCGGTGCGGCGATCGACGCGATCGTGGACTGGGCCGCCAGCCGCGACGTGACCGTGCTGGGGCTGCCCGACGAGATCACCCGGATCGACTGCAAGGCCGTGCCGGTCTCCGCCGACGAGCTCGTCGAGCGGGCCGGTCTGCTGGTCAGCCTCGGCGGCGACGGCACGATGCTGCGTACGATGCGGCTGGTCGAGGGGCGCAAGACCCCGGTCCTCGGGGTCAACGTGGGGCGGCTCGGCTTCCTCGCCGAGGTCGATCTGCCCGACCTGCCCTCGGCCCTGTCCGCCATCGACGAGCACAGTTACACGGTCGAGCCGCGCGCCGCCGTGCGCACCGTGCTGCCCGACGGCACCGAGGTGTCCGCGTTCAACGACATCGCCCTGGTGCGGGTGCCCGGCAGCGGGCTCGCCGGGATCGGGATCACGGTCGAGGGCAGCACCTTCGTCAACTACGCGGCGGACGCGGTCATCGTGGCCACGCCCACCGGCTCCACCGCGTACAGTTTCTCGGCCGGTGGCCCGATCGTGTCGCCCAATGTGGAGGGCCTGCTGGTCAGCGCCGCCGCCGCGCATTCCTCGTTCAACCGTTCGCTCATGTTGGCCGCGGGCGAGCACCTGGCGCTCGACGTGCTGCCCACCAGCGGCCGGGTCGCGATCGAGGTGGACGGAATCGTCGCCGGGCACGCCACCGGCGGCGACCGGCTGACCATCACGCAGGTGCCCGGCGCCGCCCAGGTCATCCGGTTCGGCCGCACCTCCTTCTACGAGCGGGCCCGCCGCAAGCTGCGGGTCGAGGGCAGCGCCCAGGTCGCGCCGGGCGGCGCCGCCGACGCCACCGTCGTGGACAGCTTCGAACACTCCCGGTACGAGATCCTGCTCGGCGGCGAGGTCGCCGGGGTGCTGACCTACCGGCGCGGCGACGGCCGCGTCGAGCTGCTGCACACCGAGGTCGACCAGGCGTACGAGGGGCGCGGGCTGGCCGGGCGGCTGGCCGCGGCCGCCCTGACCGACGCCCGGGCCCGCGCCACCACCGTCATCCCCACCTGCCCCTTCGTCGCGGGATACCTGCAACGGCACCCCGAGTTCCGCGACGTGCTCGATCCCGGGGCGGCTCCCCGATGATCGTGGCCCGCTTCCCACCCCGATAGGACGGACCGGCCCATGGGACAGCCCGCCATCCTCACGGTCGACGACGACCCGTCGGTCTCCCGTGCCATCGCCCGCGACCTGCGGCGCCGGTACGGCGAGCAGTACCGCATCCTGCGCGCCTCCTCCGCCGCCGACGCGCTCGACGCGCTCAAGGACCTCAAGCTGCGCGGCGGCCGGGTGGCCGTGATCCTGGCCGACTACCGGATGCCGCAGACCAACGGCATCGAGTTCCTCGAACACGCCATGGACCTGTTCCCGAACGCGCGCCGGGCGCTGCTCACCGCGTACGCCGACACCGACGCGGCGATCCAGGCGATCAACGTGGTGGACGTCGACCACTACCTGCTCAAGCCGTGGGACCCACCGGAGGAGAAGCTGTACCCGGTGATCGACTCGCTGCTGGAGGCCTGGCTGGCCACGGGCGACCGGGAGGTGGCCGACATCCGGGTGGTCGGGCACCGGTGGAGCGCGCCGTCGTACCAGATCCGGGACTTCCTCGCCCGCAACCTCGTGCCGTACCGGTGGCTCGGGGCGGACGAGCCGGAGGGCCGCCGCCTGCTGGAGGCGGCCGGGGTCGGCCCCGAGGCCATCCCGCTGGTCGTCACGGCCGACGGCCGGGCCCTGTCCCGGCCCGGCACCGCCGAGGTCGCGGAGGTCGCCGGGCTGTCCACCGCCCCGAACCGCGACTTCTACGACCTGATCATCGTGGGCGGCGGCCCCGCCGGGCTCGGCGCCGCGGTGTACGGCGCCTCCGAGGGCCTCAAGACCCTGCTGGTGGAGCGGCGGGCGGTCGGCGGCCAGGCCGGGCAGAGTTCCCGGATCGAGAACTACCTCGGCTTCCCCGACGGCATCTCGGGTGCCCAGCTCACCGACCGGGCCCGGCGGCAGGCGGGCAAGTTCGCGGCCGAGGTGCTCAACACCCGCGAGGTGGTGGGGCTGCGCGCGGACGGCTCGGCGCGCACCCTCACGTTCGCGGACGGTGGCGAGGTGTCCGCGCACGCGATCGTGCTGGCGACCGGGGTGGCCTACCGCCCGCTGGTGGCCGACGGCGTCGCCGAGCTCACCGGCGCCGGGGTGTACTACGGCTCGGCGGCCACCGAGGGCCCGTCCTGCTCCGGCTCCGACGTGTACATCGTCGGCGGGGCCAACTCGGCCGGGCAGGCCGCCCTGTTCTTCGCCCGGTACGCCCGCACGGTCACCCTGCTGGTGCGCGGCGACTCGCTGGAGTCCTCGATGTCGTACTACCTGATCCAGCAGCTCGACCGGATCGACAACATCACCGTGCGGACCCGCTGCGAGGTGGTCGGCGCCGAGGGCGGGGACCACCTGCGGGCGATCACCATCTGCGACGGCAAGACCAGCCAGCGGAGCACGGTCGAATGCGGCTCGCTGTTCATCTTCATCGGCGCCGAGCCGCGTACCGACTGGCTCGGCGACGTCGTGGCCCGCGACGAGCGCGGCTTCGTCTACACCGGGCCGGATCTGCTGTCGAACGGGCGGCGCCCGCCGGGATGGGATCGCGACCGCGACCCGTTCTACCTGGAGTGCAGCGTGCCCGGCATCTTCGCCGCGGGCGACGTGCGGGCCAACTCGGTCAAGCGGGTGGCCTCCGCGGTCGGCGAGGGCGCGATGGCCGTCACGCTGGTCCACCGGTACCTGGAGGCGCGATAACCATGACCGAACCGGAGGCGGTGCGGCTCGTACCCTGCGAGCCCGGGCGGCTGACGAACGACGAGCTGCGGAGCCTGTTCCTGTTCGAGAAGCTGTCGGACGACCAGCTCACCTGGATCGGGGAGCACGGCTGCACCATGCGCGTCCCGGCGGGCGGGCTCGTGCTGCGCGAGGGCGACCCGGCCGACCAGTTCTTCATGCTGCTCAGCGGCACGATCTCGCTGACCCGCCGGGTCGGCGACGACGACGTGCAGACCGTCCGCACCGAGCAGCGCGGGGTGTACATGGGTGCCACCCAGGCGTACCTGCGCGATGACGGTGTCCCCCGCACCTACCAGGCGTCGATGCGCGCGCTCGACGACGCCGAGTTCTTCGTCATGCCCGCGGCGGACTTCGGCCACATGATGCGCGACTGGTTCCCCATGGCGATCCACCTGCTGGAGGGCCTGGCGCTGGGCATGCGGGAACGCCAGGCCGTGGTCAGCGAACGGCAGCGGCTGGCCGCCCTCGGCGCCCTGTCGGCCGGGCTCATGCACGAGCTGAACAACCCCGCCGCCGCCGCGTCGCGGGCCACCAGCGCGCTGCGCCAGCGGGTCGCCGGGATGCGCCACAAGCTCGGCATGCTGGCCGCCGGCAAGGTCGCCCCCGCCCAGCTCAACGCGCTGGTCGAACTGCAGGAGGAGGTCATCGAACGGGCCGCCAAGGCGCCCGAGCTGACCGCGATGCAGGCCGCCGACCGCGAGGACGAGCTGGGCGACTGGATGGACGAACGCCAGATCACCGGCGCCTGGGATCTCGCACCGGTCTTCGCACAGGGCGGGATCGACCTCGACTGCCTCACCGCGATCGAGCGCAAGGTCGACCCGGGCCTGCTCGATCAGGCCGTGCACTGGATCGGGTACGCGATGGAGACCGAGCAGCTGATGAGCGACATCGAGGACGCCACCGGCCGGGTGTCCTCGCTGGTCTCCGCCGCCAAGCAGTACTCGCAGATGGACCGCGCCGCACACCAGTGGATCGACGTGCACGCCGGGATCGACAGCACCCTGGTGATGCTCAACCACAAGATCGGCGACGGGATCACGGTCGTCAAGCACTACGACCGCGCGCTGCCGCAGGTCCCGGCGCACCCCGCCGAGCTCAACCAGGTGTGGACGAACCTCATCGACAACGCCGTCCAGGCGATGAACGGCGCCGGAACCCTCACCATCTCGACGTACGCCGACGACGACCACGTCGTGGTGTCCGTGGGCGACACCGGCCCGGGCGTCCCGGAGAATCTGCGCAAGCGCGTGTTCGAGCCGTTCTTCACCACCAAACCCGTGGGGCAGGGGACCGGGCTCGGCCTCGACATCTCGTACCGGATCGTGGTGAACGGCCACGGCGGCGACATCCGGCTGGAGTCGCAGCCGGGCGACACCCGCTTCCTGGTACGGCTACCGGTGACCGAACCCCCGTCCGCGTAAGTCAGAGCAGGCCGCGGACGTACGCGGCCTGGCCGGCGTGCTGGGCGTCGTCGTCGATCACGCTGACCAGGCGGACACCCAGGGTGACCGGCGGATCCCAGCGCTCGTCGACGACCCGGTCCAGGTCGTCCGGGGCCAGCCCGGCGACATAGTCGCGGGTCCGCTCGTGCACCGCGGTGTAGTACTCGACCAGCGCCTGCCAGCTGTCCGGCCGCACCGCGGCCACCTCCGCCGCCGTGTGCCCGTACCCGGAATCGTCGGGGTCCGGCTTGCGCCCGAACCGGGCCGCCCAGTCGCCGGTCAGGTAGATCTGCTCCGCGCCGAGCAGCTCCGCCACGTGGCCGTCCTGCACCCGGGTCAGGTGCCACACCAGCCAGCCGATCGAGTTGGCGCCCGCGGCCGGGGCCCAGTGCAACTGCTCCGGGGTCAGGCCCTCGACGGCACCCCGCACCAGGTCGGGCAGCCGGCCCAGCGCCTCGTTCAGTACCTCGCTCACGTTCACCGTGCACGCTCCTTCGGGTGAGTACCCTCCGGATTGTCCCCCCGCGTCAACGTTTCCCGACGCCCGAACCACCCCCGGTCGGCCAGCACCTCACGCATCGGCCGCACGACGAGTCCCTGCTCGTCGGCCAGCCGCTGGCGGGCCAGCCGCCGGGTCCGCAGAATCCCGACCACCCCCAGGCCACCGATCAGGTACTGCACCGACATGGCGAGCTTGAAGTCGTCGATGCCGTACCCCGCCCGGCCGCCCGTGCGGGCATCCAGGACCAGGCCGACCAGCAGGATCGTGACCAGCGACGCCACGAACCCGCCCACGTTGACGATGCCGGTCGCGGTGCCCAGCCGGTTCGGCGGATTGAACGTACGGGCGAACTCGAAGCCGATCATCGAGCCGGGCCCGCCCAGCCCCAGCGCCAGCACCAGCAGCACGAGCAGCGGCAGCGGTGCCCGGCCCGGCCAGGCCAGCACGAGCGCCCAGGCGAGCGCGTTCGCGCCGATCACGCCGAGCACCAGCCAGGAGCGGCGCATCGGATGCCGCTGCACCAGCACCCCGATCACCGGCCCGGCCGCCATGCCGGTCAGCACGAACACGGTGAGCAGCGCGCTGGCCTGGCTCCGGGACAACCCCTCGCCCGCCACGAGGAACGGGTAGCCCCACATGAGCGCGAACACCGTACCGGTGAACTGGGTGCTGAAATGCGTCCACAGCCCGAGCCGGGTGCCCGGATGCCGCCACGCGGTCACCAGGTCGGCGCCGAGCTGCCGGGGCGTCATCGCGGCGCCGGAACTGACCCGTCGCTGCGGCGAGTCGTGCAACGCCGCCAGCGCCACCAGCCCCACGAACACCCCGGCACCGGCCGCCGCCCCGAACGCCGTGGACCAGCCCCGCCCCGCCAGCAGCGCCGCCAGCGGTACGGCGCTGAGCACCTGCCCGGCCTGCCCCATCAGCCCCGTCAACTGGGTCAGCACCGGCACCCGGCGGGTGGGAAACCACTGCGGCACCAGGCGCAGCACGCTGATGAAGGTCATGGCGTCGCCCGCGCCGACCAGCACCCGGGCGACCACCGCGCCGGTCATGTCGTGGGTGACCGCCATCAGCGCCTGCCCGGCCGCCATGAGCAGCGCCCCGCTCACCACGAGCCGCAGCGACCCAAACCGGTCCAGCAGTACACCCACGGGCACCTGCAGTGCCGCGTACACGAGCAGTTGGAGAACGGCGAACGAGGCGAGGGCGCCGGCCCCGGCCTGGAACCGGGCCTGCGCGTCGAGTCCGGCCACGCCCAGCGACGTCCGGTGCAGCACGGCCACGACGTACGCGGACAGGCCGACACCCCACACCGCCCAGGCCCGGGCCTCGGGTCGCAGGGCCATCTCACGCCTTCCCGTCGTGCGGGCACAGTCCGCCCTCAACCCTGCTTTCGATCCACCCCGATCACAGCGAGTTACCTCACAAATCCTCGGTGGTCCGCGTCACGGCCTCCTCGTGGTGGCGCGCTGGTTTCGCGGACCGTGCGCCTGGCTCCGCTCCGTGCCTCTGCCTGGGTTCTCGCTTGTCTTCCTGCCTCGGTACCCGTCCGTGCGTCCGCCCTGGTCTCGTCCTTGCGTCTGCCCTGGTTTCGCCCTTGCGTCCCGCCCTGGTTTGCCCTTGCGTCCGCCCTGGTCTCGCCCTTGCGTCTGCCCTGGTTTGCCCTTGCGTCTGCCCTGGTTTTGCCCTGGTTTTGCCCTTGCGTCCGCCCTGGTTTTGCCCTTGCGTCTGCCCTGGTTGTGGTCCCTTCGCCCGCCCGCCTGGTGGTGGTCGGGTCCTCGTGTTGGCGTAGGTGGGGGATACGTCCTTGATGAGTTCGGGTCAGCTCCTCACCCGAACTCATCAAGATCGCGGCCTGCGTCTGGGTGACCGCTTGGCGTGCGTGGGGCCGCTCCGAAACTTGGTGAGTTCGGGATCGCTCCTATCCAAGAGTCATCAAGATCCGGGCCTGCGGCGGCGCGGATTGCCCCGGTCCTGGCGCTGGCCGACCGGGTCGGTTCCGCGCCTGGAGCCGCCGGTCAGTTCGCCGCCGTGCGCTGTCCACAGTGGCTGCGCGTTCTGCGGCCGAGAGTGGGGGCGCGGTGTTCTGCGGCCGAGAGTGGGGGCGCGTTGTCCACAGGCGTCGCCCGCGCCGGCGTCGAAGGTGGGAAGGTGGCACCGGCGGCGATGACATCGATGCATAACGACTGTTTGGCCGGTGGTTCTCGGTGCGCCGAGGCGGCAGGTCATGAGAGACGTGGATGGTTGCGTGCGAGGTAATGGCGGTGGTGGTGGGCCCCGGCGCGACGCCGATCTTCTGGAGTGGATCGGTTTCGAGCAATGCGGCGTCCTGACGGTCGCACAGGCCGTGGCGGCGGCCGGGCGGGGTGTCGTGCGTGGACATCTGCGGCTCGGACGCTGGCGACGGATCTGTCGCGGCGTACTGCTGACCGAGAACGGTCGGCTCGGCTGGGATCAGCAGCTGTGGGTCGCGGTGCTGGCGGCGGGCCCGGGCGCCCTTCTCGGAGGCGTGACGGCCGCAACCCTCGGCGGCGTCCGTGGCCTGCGGGCCGGGCCAGTGGACGTCCTGATCCCCGCCCACCGCACGGTGACCCGACGGCTGACGGGCCTGCCGCTGGACATGCCCGGCGTACGAGTGCATCGGAGCACGCTGCTGACGCCCGGGACGCGACTCGGCCGACCGCCGCGGACGACGGTGGCCCGCGCGGTGGTGGACGCCGCCTCGTGGGCCCGTACGGATGACGAGGCCCGCGTCGTGCTGGCCGCGGCCTGCCAGCAGCGCCGGGTCCTGCCGTCGCAGCTGCACGAGGTGGTGGCCGCCCACCCCCGGTCGCCACGGCGGGCACTCATCCGTGCCACGATCTCGGATCTCGACGGCGGCGCCCAGGCCCTCTCCGAGCTGGACTTCGTCGCGCTCTGCCGCCGGTACGGGCTGCCGTCACCCGATCTTCAACAGCACCGTACGGACGCGCGGGGCCGTCACCGCTACCTGGACGCGTACTGGCGACAGTGGCGGCTGCACGTGGAGGTCGACGGCGCACACCACATGGACGTGCGGCACTGGGCAGCCGACATGCTGCGCCAGAACGAGGTGTGGATCTCCGGTGACCGGATCCTGCGCTTCCCGTCCTGGCTCCTGCGGGGCCGGCCCGACGAGGTCGCCGCGCAGATTCGGGCCGCCCTGACAGCGGCCGGCTGGCGCGAGCCACCGTCGTGACGATCAGCGCCCATCCCGGAGCAGTCGGCGCCGGGATCAGAAGGGCCGGGGTCAGGAGGTCAGAAGGGCCGGGGTCAGGAGGGTCAGGAGGGGCCGGGGGTCAGGAGGTCAGGAGGGCCGGGGTCAGGAGGGTCAGGAGGGGCCGGGGGTCAGGAGGTCAGGAGGGCCGGGGTCAGGAGGTCAGGACGTGTGCCTGCAGATGCTTTGCCAGCCAGTCGGTGGTCACTCGCAGGTATTCGGCGCGGGCGGCGCGGTGCAGCAGCTCGTGCCCTTCCCCGGGGAACAACAGATAGTGGTGCGGCACCCCGCGCTCGGCCAGGGCGGCGACCACCTGCTCCGACTCGATCACCGGCACGTTGCTGTCGTTCGCGCCGTGCACCACGAGCAGTGGCGCGCGCAGCCGGTCGATCCGGGTAATCGGGGACAGGTCGCGCAGCAGCTCGGCGTCGGCCACCGGGTCGCCGTACTTGGTGACTGCGGCGGCGGCGATCCATGGCTCGGTGTGCGCGTAGAACGTGGCGAAGTTCGACATGCCGCACACGTCGACGCCGACCGCGAACAACTCCGGGTACCTGGTCAGTGCGGCCAGCGTCAGGTAGCCACCGTACGAGCGGCCGGCGCAGCCCACCCGGGCCGGGTCGGCGATTCCGGCCGTGACCAGGTAGTTCACACAGGCGGCCACGTCGGCGATCGCGGCGTACCGCAGCGGGCCGTTGTCGGCGGCGACGAAGCTGCGCCCGAAGCCGGACGAGCCGCGCACGTTCGGTGCGAAGACGGCGACGCCGCGATTCACCAGCGACTGGAACAGCGGGTTGTGTCCGGGCCGTTCCTGCGCCTCGGGGCCGCCGTGCAGCCACAGCACGGCGGGGTGCGGGCCGTCACCTGCGGGCCGCAGCAGCCATCCGGTGATCTCCAGGCCGTCGTGCGACCGCAGAGTGTGCAACACCGGCCGCGCCGTGCCCCGTTGCGCTGGGGATGCGCCGGCTCCGGCCGGATGTGGCGCGTCGGCCTCGGCGGCCCGCAAACGGTCCCGCCCCGACGACCCGCCCGGGCGGGTCACGGAGTCGCCGTCGCCGATCCCGAACAGCTCGAGGGCGCCCGGTTCGACCGCGACGGGCAGCGGCTGCCCCTCGACCGGGCAGGTCCAGACGCCATGCGGCTGCCCCGGACCCTCGGCCGTGAACGCCAGCGTGCGGCCGTCCGCGCTCCACGCCAGGCCGCCGACCACGCTGCCCGGCAGCGGATCCACGACGCGGCGTCCATCGTGGGCGAGGTCGAGCAGCGCGAGTTCCGACTCCCCGCCCCGGACGTTCCACAACACGGCAACGGTACGGCCGTCCACCGTCAGCGCAAACGACTCCACCTCCCCGCGCCCGGCGTCGGCCACCACCTCGACCCCATCGGCCACCTGACCAGGCCGGGCGTCGGCCACCACCCCGGCGGCGTCGGTCACCACCCCGGCGGCGTCGGCCACCACCCCGGCGGCGTCGGCCACATTCCCAGGTCCGGTGCCGGCCGCCACCTCCCCGCCGTAGCTAGGCCACCGGATCAGCACCGGGAACTCTCCCGCGTCGCTGACCGCGTACACGGAATGCCCGTCCGGGCCGAAGCACCCTTGCTGGCCTTGGGTCACGTACCGTTCGAGGCCGCTGTGCAGGTCGCGCACGACAAGCCGGCGCGCCCCGCGCGGGCCGCGCCGCAGCAGCGCCCGGCCGTGGTCCGGGCTGACGTCGAGCAGCGCGATGAGCTCGCCCTCAGCGACGACGTGCCGTTGGCCGGTTCCGGCGTCGACGAGCAACGCCCGGCTCAGGTTCTCGGTGACCGCCAGCAGCGGGCGGCCGGGCAGCCAGCGGATCGCGTCGGCGGTGTCCGCGCCGAAGCCCGCCACCTGGTGCGACGCGGAACCGTCGGGACGCACCAGCCACACCTCGTGCCGGGGCGCCCCGCCGGGACTGACCTGGCAGGCCAGCCAGTCGCCGTCGGTGGACCAGTGCACCGCGGCGACCGGCTCGCCGCCGGTGTCGATGACGAACGCCAGGTCGCTGCCGATCGGCTGCACCCAGACCTGGGGGGTGCCGCCCCGGTCGGATACGTACGCCGCGTGCCGCCCGTCCGGCGACAGGGCCGGCGACCAACAGCCGGCTACCTCAGAGACCGGGGAGGTGATCCCTGCCACGGGCAGCACCGCCCCGTCGAGCTGTCCGGTCACCCAGCACTCCCCATCCGTCAGATTCCCTTGTCCTGCAACCACATCTCGAGCAGCCCGAGCTGCCACAACTGGTTCGCACCGAGGGTGGTGCGGGCGGTGTTCGGGTCGGCCAGCAGCGCGTCGACGTACTCCGCGCGGAACAGCCCCCGGGCCCGTGCCGCCGGTGCGTGCAGCGCGTCGCGTACCCGTTCCAGGATGGGGCCGTCGAGGTGCCGGATGGCCGGAACCGGGAAGTAGCCCTTCGGCCGGTCGATCACCTCGTCGGGCACCAGGCCGCGGGCCGCGTCCTTGAGTACGCCCTTGCCCTCC
Source organism: Krasilnikovia cinnamomea (assembly GCF_004217545.1). NCBI lineage: Bacteria > Bacillati > Actinomycetota > Actinomycetes > Micromonosporales > Micromonosporaceae > Krasilnikovia > Krasilnikovia cinnamomea. The sequence goes on along the minus strand of NZ_SHKY01000001.1, from coordinate 1,122,229 downwards.
TGGGCCAGCTTGAGTTCCGGGGGGCAGGCCGCGGCCAGCTCGACCAGCTCGTGGTCCAGGAACGGTACGCGCGCCTCCAGCCCCCACGCCATCGTCATGTTGTCCACCCGCTTGACGGGGTCATCCACGAGCATCACCTGCGAGTCCAGCCGCAGCGCCGCGTCCACGGCGGTGACCGCACCGGGGCGGGCGAAGTGGGCCGCGACGAATTCCCGGCTCACGTCGGTGTCGGTCAGCCAGTCGGGGGACAGTTGCCGGGCCAGCGTCGCGTGCGGGCGGTCGAAGAACTCCCGCGCGTACGCGTCGACCGCGGCCGACCGGGGCACCCCCGACAGCGGCGGGTACCAGCTGTACCCGGCGAGGACCTCGTCCGCGCCCTGCCCCGACTGCACCACCGTGACGTGCTGGGACACGTCCTCACTGAGCAGGTTGAACGCGACGCAGTCGTGGCTGACCATCGGCTCGCTCATCGCCGCGACCGTACGTTGCACGGCGGGCAGGAAGCGCTCGCGTCCGATCCGGATCTGGTGGTGGTCCGTGCTGAACTTGCGGGCCACCAGGTCGGAGTACGCGAACTCGTCGCCGCTCTCCCCGGCCGCCGCCTCGAACCCGATGCTGAACGTGGTCAGCCCACGCTGCCCCTGCTCGGCCAGCAGCGCCACGATGTAGCTGGAGTCGAGCCCGCCGGAGAGCAGGACCCCGACCGGCACGTCGGCGACCATCCGCCGCCGCACCGCGGTACGCAGCGCGTCGTGCACCTGCTCGGCCCACTGCTCGCGGCTCAGCGACCGGGTCCGCTCGAAGGTCGGCTGCCAGTACACCCGCTCGTCGCTGCTGCCGTCGGCCTGGATGGTCCGGACCGTGGCGGGCGGCAGTTTGCGGACCCCGTTGAGGATCGTGCGCGGCGCCGGAACGACGGAGTGGAACGTCATGTAGTGGTGCAGGGCCACTTTGTCCAGGGAGGTGTCGACGTCACCGGCGGCCAGCAGGGCGGGCAGCGTGGAGGCGAAGCGCAGCCGCCCGGGTGTTTCGGCCAGGTACAGCGGTTTGATGCCGAGCCGGTCGCGGGCCAGCGTCACCGTACCGGTGGCGTGTTCGACGATCGCGAACGCGAACATGCCGAGCAGGTGCTGCACGCAGTCGGCGCCCCACCGGTGGTACGCCTTGAGGATCACCTCGGTGTCCGAGGTGGAGACGAACCGGTAGCCCTCGCCGCGCAGCCGCTCCCGCAGTTCCCGGTAGTTGTAGATGCAGCCGTTGAAGACCAGGGTGAGCCCGAGTGTCTCGTCGGTCATCGGCTGTGCGCCGGCCTCCGACAGGTCGATGATCTTCAGACGGCGGTGCCCGAACGCGACCGGCCCGCGCCGCCACACGCCTTCGCCGTCCGGGCCGCGCGACGCCAGGTGCGGCAGCATCCGCCGGACCGCGTCACTGTCCGCCGCGTTGCCGTCGAAGCGCAGTTCGCCGCCGATTCCACACATCCGTTCCTCCTCAGGGCCTGTCCAGCAGCCAGGTGTCCTTGGAACCGCCGCCGCGCGACGAGTTGACGATCATGCTGTCGGCGGGGGCGACCCGGGTGAGGGCGGCGGGTGCCACCACCGACTCGGTGCCGGTGAACACGAACGCCCGCAGGTCGACGTGGCGCGGCGCGAGTTCGTGGCCGTCGAACACCGGGTGGGTGGAGAGCTGCACGACCTCCTGCGCCACCCAGCGGTGCGGGGCGGCGAGGATCTGCCGGCGCACCGCGGCCAGGTCCTCCGCCGTGGCGTGCGGGCCGATGACGACGCGGTCGCCGCCGTACCCGTCGACCGGCTTGCAGACCAGCTCCGGCAGGCGCGCCAGCACCTCGGCGCGCTGCTCCTCGATGCCGCACAGGTAGGTCGGCACGTCCGCCAGCAGGGGGCGTTCGCCGAGGTAGTAGGTGATCAGCTTCGGCACGTACGCGTACACGGCCTTGTCGTCGCCGATGCCGTTGCCCAGCGCGTTGGCCAGCACCACCGTGTCGGCGTGCAGCGCGGCCACCAGGCTCGGCCCGAGCGGCATGCCGTCCGCGCCGGGGGAGTGCACCAGGCTGTCCTCGCCCATCCGCAGGTAGATCACGTCGACCCGGTGCCGGTGGCCGTCCGCCAGCCGGTACACGATGCCGTCGTCGACGAGCAGGTCCGTGCCGCGCACCACCGGCACCCCCATCTCTTCGGCCAGCATCCGGTGCTCGAACCACGCCGAGTCGTCCGGCCCCTGGCTGAGCAGCACCACCGCCGGGTCGTCGCCCGCGGCCGGTCCGGCCGCGTCGCGCAGGGCCTGCAACAGCATTTTCGGTACGCGGTCCGGCGCGGCCAGGCCGGCCGGGCGGGGCAGCTCCGGCAGGACGGCGTCGGTGAGCCGCCGGTTCTGCATGGCGTACGCGATCCCCGACGGCACCCGCAGGTTGTCCTCCAGCACGCACCACGTGCCGCCGGCGTCGCGGACCAGGTCGACGCCCGCCACCTGGGCACGCACCGCGGGCCGGTGCAGCAGGGCGCCGCTGGGCCGCAGTTCCGGCGAGCCCGTGAGCACCCAGCCGGGGATCACCCCGTCGGCGATCGCGGCGCGCTCGCCGTACACGTCGTTGACGAACGCGTCCAGGGCCCGGACCCGCTGCACCAGCCCGGCCTTGAGCCGCGCCCAGTCGTCCGCCGCGACGATGCGCGGCACGAGGTCGAACGGGAACAGCCGGGTGGCCGCCTCCCCGGCCACGCTGAACGTGACCCCGTTGGCGCGCTGCTCGTCGTCCTTGGCGTCCTCGCGGCGGCGCAGCCCCGCCGGGCCGAGGCTGCTCAGCACGTCGACGATGCCCTGGTAGACCGGCGCCACGTCGCCGCCCGGGAACGCCTCGTCGCCGATCGCCGCGTACGGGGTGAGCCCGGCGGGCACACTCTGCCCCTGCGGACCGATCCCGGTCGCGCCGCCACGGGTGTCCGCGAGGAGCAGGTCGACCACGTCGGACAGCCGCCCCCGGCGGCTCATCGCCCGCCGCTGCCGGGCCGCCGAGCTGCCCCGGCTGAGCGCCGACACCGAGAGGTCGACGACCTGCTCCCAATCGCCCAGCTCCTCCAGCCAGGGGCGCAGGTCGGCGACGAGCCGTTCCACGGCGACGGCCGCGGGCACCGGGGCGGGGGAGCGGGGCAGGTCCAGCAGGTCGCCTTCCAGACCGGAGCGGGCGGCCCGCCACATCGCCGCCCGGTGCAGCGGCGCCCGGACCCGCGCGGGCGGCTCCCCGGCCCGGTGCTCCTGGCGGGCCCGCAGCACCAGCGCCCGGAACAGGCCGGCCAGCAGCACCACGGTGTCGACGTCCGGGCTGGAGTCGGCGACCCGCAGCTCGACCGTCGGGACGTGCGCGGACGGGCGTACATCGAAGTAGATCATCTTGGGGTCGGTGATGGTGCCGGAGGCGATCAGGTCCGCGACCAGCGCGTCGTGGTCCGCCGCCGAGGTCACGGTGCCGCTGTCACCGGCGGTCGGCCAGCGCATCCAGATCAGCGACCGGGCGCTGGCGTATCCCGAGTCCTCCAGCATCCAGTACGGCGAGCTGGCCGACAGCGCCAGCAGCACCGGCAGGAACGGGGTTACCCGCTGCGTCACCGCGACCGCCTCGTCGCGGTCCGGCACCCCGACGTGCACCTGCGCGCCGCAGATCAGCTGCTCGCGGACGAGCAACTGGTAGTCGTCGAGCATGCGGCGAAACCGGGACGTCGGCGTCACCGGCGGGGTGTCCATGTCCGCCAGGGGTACCGTGCCCGCGGCCACCAGGCCCAGCCCCTGCGCCTCCGCGACGCCGATGGCCCGGCGACGCAACGCCACGATGCCGTCACGCAAGTCGTCCAGGGTGGCCGCGACCGGGGTGTTAGTCTCCACCACCGAGCGGTGCAGCTCGGCGGAGTAGTGGTCCTCGTCGAGGTGGGCGAGCACCTCCGGTGCCCGGGGCACCAGCTCGCGGGTGCGCAGGTCCACGACGTGCAGCTCCTCCTCGACGCCGAGGGTGAGAACCGCGCGACCCGGCGCCGGGGCGCCGTCCTCAGTGACGCTCAGTGACTCCGTCATGCGATAACCCGCCTTGTCGTTCTGTCCGGCGAAGCTGCCCTGTTCGGGAGCCTGGCCACCCCGTATGCCGAACATGTGACGTGCCCATTTCCGGCGTGAACCAAGCATGTCGATGGCTGCGCCGGGCCCGGGTAGGTCGAGGCCGGGGCGGGTTCCGGCCTGCTTCGGCACTCAACGGCGTGAGCGGGCCCACGCGAGGAAGCGGTCGTGCCAGTCCGGCGGTCGTGGCTGATCGGGCCCGTGCAGGTCGGCGAGCGCGTCATACATCTGCGCCGCCAGGTACACCGTCAGGGCCGAGGGCGCGGCCTGGAACTCCGCCAGCAGGTCGGCCTTCGCGGTCGCGCAGGGCCACGGCTCGGTGCAGGCTCGGCAGGACCAGGCGGGCCGGTCGGGGGTGTGCCTTTGGGTACGGGTCATCGCGGCGCGCGGCGAGCCGGTGCGCCCGTCCGATGCTGCGGACACTCCAGCGACCCACCACACACCGGACACCACCGCTGCTTCACCCTGAAGGTGAGTAGTCCGCCGAGAAAGCCGATCATCAGTGCGGCCACCACCGCTACTGCCAGCGTCATGAATCGCCCCTTCGGTGCGGGTGGCTTGGAGCACGCGTTCCTCCGGCGGCATCCGCGCCGTGTTCGGGGCGGCCAAAATGGCCCGCCTCCTCCGCTGCGGTCGGACCCACACGATTCATGCGTGCATGGATACTATGCTCGCATGCATGGCGGCGGCGCCAGGTGTGTCGCCAAGCGAGTTGAGGAAGTTCAGGCTTGCTGGGTCGTAACCTGCCAGGTCACTAGGCTCCCCAGCAGCACGACAACGGCGGCGGCAACGAGTGGTGCCACCGTCCCGTAATGGCTGGCGATCGCTCCGCCGATGAGCGCACCGATCCCGGCGGCGCCAATCCCGAACAACCGGAACGCCGCGACCACGCGGCCGAGCAGGTTGTCCGGTGTGAGCGCCTGACGTGCCGAGCCGACGGCCACGCTGGACAGTGATGATCCGGCACCGAGCACGGCCAGGAGGCCGGTGGCGATCCAGGCGTTGCCTGACCAGGCTATGCCCGCCCACGTCAGGGCTTGCAGCAGATGCGCGACGGCCATCGTCTGCCCGTACGAGAGTCTGCGGGTGAGAGGCCCGGCCTGCCACCCGGCCAGCACGCCCCCGAGTGCGCTCACCGCCAGCAGGATGCCGTACGCGGCATTCGCCACATGAAGCACGTCGGTGGCATAGAGCACGAAGGGCGCCATGGCCATGTTGAAGGCCCCGTTGTACGCCCCCATGCTGAGCGCGAGAGCCCGAAGGTCGCGGGTGCCGACGAGATGCCGCACCCCCGACCGGATTGCGGCCGCAACGCTCTCGTGTGGCCCGGCCGGGGGAGGAGCACCGGGCAGCAGTCGAAGCAGCGCGGCCGATGCGACAAAGGAAAGGGAGTCGGCAGCGAAGGGTAGGGCACGGCCGAGGGCGAAGGTTACCGAGCCCAACGGTGGCCCGACCAGGGCCCGGCCGGCGGTGTCGAGCGCCCAGTACCTGCCGTTTACCTTTGCCAGGGCGTTTTTGTCACGCCCGACGATCGTCGGAATGACCGCCTGGGCGGCAGAGTCGAAGAAGCATTGCGCAACCCCGACCAGAAGTACGGCCGCGACGAGCATGGGCAGGGTCAGGATGCCGCTCAGCAGCAACCCGACCAGCACAGCCAGCACTGCGGCGCGGAAGAGGTCGGCCGTGATCATGACTCGCCGGCGGTGCCAACGATCGACCAGGGCGCCCGCTGGAAGGCCGAACACGAGCCACGGTACATAGACAGCGGCAGTTACGGAGGAGACCGCGAGGGGATCGCGGGTGAGGGTGGCGGCCATCAGGGGAGCGGCAGCCAGGAATGCGCCATCCCCCGTGACGGAGATTGCGGTTGCAGCCAACAGGGGAGCGGCGCGCCGGATTCCCCGTGCGCGCTGCTCCGCTGCCTCCGCTGCCATCTGGCTCAGCTCGCGAGCCGCCCGATGTCGAATTCGCCGGCGCGAGCGCCGGCGAGGAATGCCGCCCACTCGCGTTCAGTGAAGGTCAGCACGGGGCCGCTGCCGCGATCCTTGGTGTCGCGGACGCCAACCTCACCGTTGACGCACGCGACCTCGACACATCCGCCATCGCCACTCACGCTGCTCTTTCGCCACCGAGCGGCACCGAGGTCCGGACGGTTCATTCCCAGCCGCCTCCCCACCTATGGAACTGCCACGTATCGCCGCACGTCAGTCGCAAGCGATCGAAGGTATCCAATCGAATGTTCGGCGGTCAGCGCAACGCCCCGCAGCTTCTTGAACAGTGCGGCGTAGCGGTTCACGTCCTCGGTCGCGGAGAAGTAGACGTCGCCGGTTGGTGCCTCGATCCATGCGACCGAGGGACTCTCGTCGGCCTGGAATTCGTAGATCGTGAACCCGACGGTAGAGAACACTGGCACGACAGCACCGAGTGGGATCACGCGCAGGTCCAGCCGGCGCAGCGTCTCGGCCCGCTCAGCGACGGCATGGAGCTGACGCTTCATCAGATCGACGTCGCCGACGCCCAGGAGCAGGGCGCGGGCATCCAGTACCACCTCGTACTTCGGACCGGCCTTCGCGGCCAGCATCTCCTGGCGACGCATGCGCGCGGCCGCGATGGCGTCGGGGTCTTTCGCCCCGGCGGCCGAGGCCACCGCGCGGGCATATTCGTACGTCTGCAGCAGGCCGGGCACGACGACGGGTTGATGATGCCGGATGCGTTTGGTGCCTGACTCGAGCGACGCGATCGAGTCCTGGCGGTGCGGGAAGCCACCCGCGCGCACGATCCATGCGCCCTCGCCGGTGTCCTCGGCGGTAGCACCGAGCAACTCTGCGCGCACGTCGTCCGGGGTTCCGTAGAGAGCCAGCAGGCTGGCCACGTCCTTGACTGTGAACGCGGTCCGCCCTGCCTCAATTCGAGAAACCTTGGGCTGCGACCAACCAAGCGTGCGCGCCACTTGCTCGCCCGAGAGCTGCGCCGTCTCTCGAAGGCGGCGCAGGTCGGCGCCGATTCGGAGCCGCTGGGCAGATGCGTCCGTGGGCACTCCGACCCCCTCATGCATGCATGAATGCCTGGAGGACGACCCTACGCTGGTGAGCCGTGGAAGTCGCCATGAACCTCCATGGCACCTCGTCAAGCACTGCGGTGAAACCAACCGGGGCCCGCGTCGCCCGACGCGGACCCCGACCCGGCTTCAGCCGGTCAGAACTTGTACCAGGTGGCGGCGGCTTGGCCGCCGCAGCCCCACTGCTGGGCCTTGGCGCCGTTCGCCGAGGTCGCGTTGTTCATCTCGAGGCACTTGCCGGTCAGCACGTTGATCAGGTTGTACTTTCCGGCGCCGAGGTGGCGCCACGTCCACTGGGCGGTGGGCTGGTTGCCGCACTGCCACAGCTGGGCCACCGCGCCGTTGAGCGTCGAGCCGTCCGGGATCTCCACGCACATGTTCGGGTGCGCACGGTGACGCAGCCGGTAGATCGGGTCGTTGCCGCTGGTGCCGACGAACTCCAGGTTCCAGTTCGCGGCCGGCTGGCCGCCGCACGTCCATTGCTGGATCTGGGCGCCGTTGTTGCCGGCGTTGTTGTCGGTCTCCAGGCACTTCCCACTGACACCATTGCGGACGGTGACCGTCTCGTCCCGGTGCCAGGTCGCGGCGGCCTGGCCGCCACAGCCCCACTGCTGGGCCTTGGCGCCGTTCGCCGACGTCCCGTTGTCCACCTCGAGGCACTTGCCGGACTTCACGTTGATCAGGTTGTACTTTCCGGCGCCGAGGTGGCGCCACGTCCACTGGGCGGCGGGCTGGTCGCCGCACTGCCACAGCTGGGCCACCGCGCCGTTGAGCGTCGAGCCGTCCGGGATCTCCACGCACATGTTCGGGTGCGCACGGTGACGCAGCCGGTAGATCGGGTCGCTGCCGTTCTTTCCGACGAACTCCAGATCCCACTTGGCGGCCAGCTGGTCACCGCAGGTCCATTGCTGGATCTGGGCGCCGTTGTTGCCGGCGTTGTTGTCGGTCTCCAGGCATTTCCCGCTGACGCCGTTACGCACCCCGATGGAACCGGTCCGGATGTAGGTGGTCATCCAGTCGTTGAGGTCGTCGACGCGGGTCTCCACCGCGCCCTGACGCGTTTCGGTGCTGCCCAGGCAGCCGCTCTGCGTGGAGCTGTGGTGCATGGCGACCAGCTCGACCTTGCCCGCGGCCTCGCGCAGCGCCGGGCCACCGGCGTCGCCCTTGCAGATGCCGCTGTCCGCCGGGGTCTGCGGGGCGATGTCCACCGTGTCACCGGCCACCGCGGTCACCGCGTAGGCGGCGGTGTGCAGTCGGTTCGGTACCCAGTCGGTCTTGGTCCGGCCGTAGCCGGCGACGGTGAGCACGTCGGCGGTGCTGGGCGCGGTCGTGGCGATCGCCACGGGCTGGACGGAGGTGACCGGGCTTACCAGCCGGGCGAGGGCGACGTCGCGGCCGGGCCGCGAGACGAGCTCGGCAACGCGCACGGCCTGACCGGCGGTCGTGGTGAGGTCCGCCCGACCGACGGTCACGGTGGTCGGCTTGCCGGGGGCCCCGAACGGCAGGGTTGTCTGGCCCGGCTCGAGGAAACAGGCCGCGGCGGTCGCCACCCACTGGGGGGCGATGAGCGCTCCGGTGCATGCCCTGCCACCGGCTCCAGGCTCGCCGATCTGGACGTGGGCGACGAATCCGTACTTGCCGTCGGCTGCCGGCTCGCCCTCGACCGCGTGCGCCAGCGTGGTCCCCGCCAGCAGGCCGGCGACCACGACGGCCGACAGCCCGGCTATCGCGACGCGCTTGCGGCGACGGGTCGAGGATTGTGGAGACTTGCGGATTTCACTCAACACTGAACCCTTTGCATGGAGGAGCCGTGCCGTCTTGCCGGCATGGCTCGCTCTTTCCCCGATGAACAGAACGCGCCAGACATTAACGGGTATGAGAGTTACGCGGTCCGACGTGTGATCTAGAGCAAGTTCCGAGCGGATGTTTGGTTCGGATTCGCGGGAAATAGCGGCATTGTGCCGACGGAGAACGTGGCGAAGTAGAACGCATGTGCGCCCCGATCATGCACACTGGATCGGGGCAATCTCATCCGCCTGGTGGACGGAGGAGTCTCGTACATGCCGGAACGTGATGTCGCCAGCAATGAGGCGTTGTGGACCACGCGGCTGTCGCTGCGTCGTCCTTCCCGTACGGATATTGAAGCCATCTACCGGATCCACAGCGACCGCCGCGCCTGTGCGCACAACCCCTCCGACATGCTGGCCGACCCCGCCGATGCCGAGCGCCGGTTCGTGCGGTGGAGCGGCCACTGGGAGCAGCACGGTTTCGGCTACTGGACCGTCCACGGCTCGCCGGACCTGCCCGACGATCATCCGCTCGGATTCTGTGGCGTCAAGCTGATGCGCCTGCACGGCCGGATCGTGCTCAACCTCTTCTACCGGCTGGATCCGCGGATCTGGGGCAAGGGCGTGGCCACCGAGGCGGCCGGCGCGGTGCTGCGGTGGGCGGTCACCCATCTGCCGGACCGCACGGTCATCGCCCGGGTCCGCCCCGAGAACACGGCCTCCCTCAAGGTCGTCACGCGCATCGGTCTGCGCCGCGCGCGGCAGTTGGACACCATCGGGTACGACGGCCCCGAACTCATCTACACCTCCAACGGCTGGGCGCGAACAAGCAGACGGCGGGCGGATCCTCCGGGATCACGCTGACCCCCCGCACGACGCCGGGTGACGTTCGCAAACGCGAATTTCCGGCGCCCGGCGTGGGCCGCTGCGCTCCACTGGACGTGAATCTCACGATGACCAGGGGGCGAACATGGCTGGTGGTGATCACGCGGGAACGGGTCCGGAGCCCGCCGCGCGGCTGGACGAACTCAAGTGGGGGCGCTCGCCTCAGGAGGCCGGCGAGGTCGGACTCGCATCCCTGCTGATGTCGCTTCAGCTGCTGGCCGACGACAAGGACCGGGAAGGCGCGGTCAGCGCGTCCTGGAACGCGGACACCCCGCCGTCCGTGCAGGCGATCAAGTCGGGAGCGACGGCCATCACCCGGGCGATGACCAAGTGGGTCGGCGGCGTGGGCGGTGTCGCCGCGGCCCTGTCCGCGGCGGCCGCGGTCGTGGTGCCCGTCGTGGGTCAGGTCGGTCAGGCGGTCGTGGTCGCCCTGATCGCCAGCGCGGCACTGCTGGGCAGCGGCGTGGCGATCGCCTGCGCCCTGCTCATCAGCGGCGACCTGCGGGCGCGTGGTGAGGCGACCGCCGCCCGTCATGCGGGGCGTGCCGAGGTGGCTTCGGCGTTCCTGCGGGCGACGGCGACCGCTCCCATGCTGAACCAGGTGCACCAGAACGACATCCTGTTCGCGCTGTCCTCGTTCCCGGGCAAGGTGCGACTGATAGCCAAAGGGGAGAATCATCCGGAGCTGGCGACGGGCATCAGAACCCAGGCCGATCACCGGGTGCAGATCGGCACGAAGTCCGGTGACTGGAAGTTCCTGGAGGAGATCGAGGGCTACACGACCAGCCCGTGAGCGCTATCCGGCGAGCCGGGCGCGGTGCTGGCGGTTCATCTCCATGAGCAGGTCGAGCGAGTCCCTGGCCCGGGTGAGCTCCTCGATGTTGGCGGTGATCCGGTCCCGTTCCTCGGTCAGCCGCTGCCACGCGGTGTCGGCGTTGTCCGCACTGGGTGAGTCGACGCACGGCAACAGCTCGGCGATCGTACGGCTGGAGAGCCCGGCCGTGTACAGGCGCTGGATGAAGCGCACCCGGGCGATCTCCTTCTCGGTGTAGTGGCGCTGGCCGCCGGGGGTGCGGGTGCTGGCGAGCAGCCCCTGCTCCTCGTAGTACCGCAGCGAACGCACACTGACTCCGGCGTGCTCCGCGAGCTCACCGATCCGCATGGGTGCCTCCCTGGATGTGATCCGCCGCGCAACGCTTGCATCTGACGTCAGTGTCAGGTCCTAGCGTAGCGGCACGCCCGATCGCTGGGCGTGACCGCCGGCCGCTCACCCGGGCCGGTGGCCCCGAGGCGGCTCCTGGAAGGCACTTACCCATGACGACCCTGTTCGACCGCTTCCAGCTCGGCGAGTTGGTCCTGCCCAACCGCGTGGTGATGGCCCCGCTCACCCGGGTCCGCGCCGCGGCGGGCGGCCTGGCGACCCCGTCGATGGCGACCTACTACGCCCAGCGCGCCACGGCGGGGCTCATCGTGACCGAAGGCGTTCAGCCCAGCGCCGTCGGCCAGTCCAACCCCGGCACCCCGGGCCTGCACACCGACGAGCAGGTCAAGTCGTGGCTGCAGGTCACCGACGCGGTGCACACCAACGGCGGGCGGATCTTCGCCCAGATCATGCACGGCGGCCGGGTGTCGCACGAGGAGACGACCGGGTTCCAGCCCGTCGCCCCCTCGGCGGTGCCGTTCGACGGGGAGATCTTCACCCCGACCGGGCGCAAGCCCGCGCCGGTGCCGCGCGCCCTGGAGACCGCGGAGGTGCCCGAGCAGGCGAACTCGTACGCCGAGGCTGCCCGGCGCGCGATCGACGCGGGCTTCGACGGGGTGGAGCTGCACGGCGCGAACGGCTACCTGATCTCGCAGTTCCTCTCCAGCGCGGCGAACCAGCGCACCGACAGCTACGGCGGTTCGATCACCAACCGGATCCGGTTCGCGGTGGAGGCGGTGGTCGCGACCGCCGAGGCGGTGGGCGCGCACCGTACGGGCATCCGGCTCTCGCCGGGCGCCGGCATCTGGGGCGCGGCGGAGACGGACGTCCCCGAGATGTACGCGGCGTTGCTGGCTCAGTTGGCGCCGCTGGGACTGGCGTACGTGCACCTGGAGCTGACCACGGCCGAGGAGGTGCTGGTCGGGCTGCGCCGGGCCTGGCCGGGCACCCTCATCGTGAATCCGGCGTTCCCGATGGGGCCGACGAAGGCGGACCGGGCGGCCGCCGACCGGTGGCTGGCGCTGGGCGCCGACCTGATCAGCTTCGGGCGCGCCTTCATCGCGAACCCCGACCTGGTCGAGCGGCTCCGCCTGGGCCTGCCGATCGCCGAGGACGACCAGCGCACCTGGTACGCGGGCGGCGACGAGGGGTACCTCACCTACCCCACGTACCAGCACGCGGCATAAGGCCCGTCCCGGGGCCACCAGCGTGTCATTCTGAGACGCGGTGGCCTTCCCCCGGGGAGGCCCAGACGGGGGCTGGGCATGAGGTACGGGATTGTGCGGCGGCAGCGTGCGGGGGCGCTGGAGAGCGGATGGCGCTCCGGGCTGCTCGTGATCGCGACCCTGCTCGCGATCGTGGCGGCCGTCGCCGACTTCCTGACCCCACCGGACGTGGTGTTCTTCTGGTTGGTCGTGATGGCGCCGGTGCTGGCGGCGACGCTGCTGCGCCCGTGGGCGGTGGCCGTGGTCGGGCTCGTCGCGCTGCTGATGGTCTGGGTCATGACCGTGCGGCACGGGTTGGCCGGCACCACCGCCCAGACCGTGCGCCTGGGCGCGATCCTCGGGATGACTGTGCTCAGCGCCGCGTTCGCCCACCGGCTCGGGGTTCTGGAGAGCCGGGCGCACCGGGGGGCCGAGAAGGAGTCGACGCTCGCCGCGATCGTGCACTCGACGGAGGACGCGGTCATCATGACCGACCTCGACGGCACCATCACCACCTGGAACGAGGGCGCGACGCGCCAGTACGGGTGGTCCGCCGAGGAGGCGATCGGGCGCGAGATCTCCCTCGTCTATCCGCCGGACTCAATGGACGGGCTGCCCGAGACCTTGGCGACGTTGCGCCGGGGCGACGGCACCGGTGCGTTCGAGGCGCGGCGGGTCCGCAAGGACGGCGCGGTCGTCGACGTGTCCGTCAGCATGTCTCCGGTACGCGACCGCCATGGCCGGGTGGTCGCCGTCGCGTGCATCGAACGCGACGTCACCGTCCTGAAGCGCGCCGAGGAGCAACGCCGCCAGATCATGGAACGCTCGGCGCTCGCCGAACGGCTGGAGTCCCTCGGTCAGCTCGCCGGTGGTGTCGCACACGACTTCAACAACCTGCTGGCGATCAATCTCAACTACCTCGACTTCGTGCTGGAGCAGACCTCCGACCCGGACGCCCGGCAGGACCTCACCCGCGCCCGGGCCAGCGCCGAGCGGGCCCGCGAGCTCACCCGGCAGCTGCTGCTGTTCGCCCGGCAGGAACCGGGCGACGGCGACGTCATCGACCTCGACTCGGTGATCGAGGATGCCCGGGCGCTGCTCGGCCGCACGATCGGCGGTCACGTCGAGCTGATCACCCGCCCGTCCCCGCAGCCGCTGGCCATCCGTGCCGACTGGGGGCGCATGGAGCAGATCCTGCTCAATCTGGTGATCAACGCCCGCGACGCGATGCCGGACGGCGGCACGGTCATCATCGAGGCCGCTCCCGTCGAGCTCGACGACGATCCCGACCGGCTGCCGCCGCTGCCGGCTGGTTCGTACGCGCAGCTTCAGGTGAGCGACACGGGCACCGGCATGACCCCGGAGGTCGCCGCCCGCATCTTCGAGCCGTTCTTCACCACCAAGGCCAAACAGCACGGTACGGGACTGGGCCTGGCCACGGTGTACGCCATCGTGACCGAGTCGGGTGGCGACATCTCCGTGACGTCGGAACCGCAGGTCGGCACCACCTTCCGGATTCTCCTGCCAACCGTCACCGCGGGCACGGCACCCCCGGACGACGCCGCCACGCAGGCGTCGGGCAGTGCGGGGCGGCGCGTTCTCGTCGCGGAGGACGACCCGGAGGTCCGGCGGATCGCCGTACGGATTCTGGAGACCAACGGCTATCAGGTCAGCCAGGCCGAGCACGGCCGGGCGGCGCTGGACCGGATCCACCGCCGGCCGTTCGACCTGCTGATCACCGATGTGATCATGCCGGAGATGTCCGGGTCCCGGCTGGCCGAGACGGTACGCATGCAGTACCCCGGGCTCCGCATCCTGTTGATCTCCGGGTACAGCGAGGAGACGGCCAGGGTGCAGCATCTGGTGATGGACGGGGTTCCGTTGATCCACAAGCCGTTCACGGCGGTGGAGCTGCTGGACGCCGTGCGCCAGGCACTGGGTGTGACCGCCGACGCCGCGAACACCTGACCGGCGGCGGATACCCCGCGAACCGCGCGAATCGGGCGTCTAGTCCAGGGTTTGCCGGGTCCGGCGCCAGGTGCGGACATCCGGCCACGCACCGTCGGCCGGAACACGTACCGGTGTGGGTTGATCGGAGACGGCGGCTCGCCGTTTCGACCGAGGCGGGCTCGCGGCAGACCCTCCCGCGAGGGCGCCGATCGGACACAAAATACGAAGCACGGCATTCTCCAAGAAAGCCCTACCACGGCTCAAATCTGGGTTTGTCGTATCCCGGAGTAATGCGGTTCCTTGGGCAAAATGCGCCGTGGGGAATGGTTGCCCACGACATATTTATGCGTTTCGGGCCGGTAGCCTTCGCCGCGGACACGACCCGTACGCGAGGAGAACCATGACCACCGCACCATCCGGCAGGCCCCGGCTTCCGCGCCGTGGGCTGCTCACGCTGGCCGCGTTGGCGACCCTCCCGGCCGCGTGCTCCCGAGTCTCCCGCGTCGCCGAGGCGGCGCCCGCGCCGGGTGCCACCCCCGCCGGTGCCGCCACCAGCGCCAGTGCCAGTGCCAGCGCCGCGAGCAGCGCCAGCCCCACCGCGAGCCCGTCCGCCACGGCGACCGCGCAGCCCACCCCGTCCCGGTCCGCCACCCCGACCGGGTCCGCGTCCCCCAGCACCCGGGCCGCCGCGGGCCGGTCGGGATTCGGCGGCCCGGTGCCGTTCGGGCAGGGCAAGGTGAAGCTCGGCGCGTACCTGAGCCTCAGCGGCCGCTCGCTGTCGTCGAGCATCTCCCTGCGCCGCGGCCAGCTCGGTCGCGAGCAGCGCATCGTGCACGCCTTCTACGGCTTCGGCGAGCGGCTGCACCGGCCCTCGATCGGCGACAGCACGCTGCTGGCGTCCTGGCACGGCGTGCCGTACTCCCGGATCAACGGCGGCGGATCCGACAAGCTGATCGCGTCGGCGGCGCGGGACCTGCGCGGGCACAAGCGGCCCGTGCTGCTGCGCTGGGGCTGGGAGATGAACGGCGACTGGTTCGAGTGGGGCGGCGCGAACAACGGCCAGGACACCGCCGGCTACATCCGGGCGTGGCGGCGCATGCACGACATCTTCCGCCGCGAGGGCGCCGACAACGTCGCGTGGGTGTGGAGCCCGAACTGGAACTCCGGCCCCAACACGTCGTGGAACAAGATGCAGCGCTACTACCCGGGTGACGCGTACGTCGACTGGGTGGGGGTGTCGGGCTACAACTTCTACAAGGAGTCGCCGCGCACCCTGTTCAAGCCGGTCGTCAGCGCGTACGGCGGGAAGAAGCCGATCATCGTCACCGAGACCGCGGCGATCGACCACGGCGGCAACAGCAAGGCCGACTGGATCGCCGACCTGTCCGCGTACGTGAAGTCGACGCCGCAGATCGGCGGGCTCGTGTGGTTCGACACCGACACCCATGACGCGCCGCACAACTTCCGGATCGACACCAGCAGCACGAGCCTGGCCGCGTACAGGGCGATGGCCCGCAGCTCCCGTTTCGCCGGGTAGGGACGGAAGCTGCGGGCCCGCCGTACTCAATTGCGGCGGATCGTGAACGTGGTGGTCGGGTTCTCGATGTCGCGGTGGTTGTTCGCCAGCCGCAGGTTGGTGAAGCTCACCTCGCCGACGGCCGGGCCCTGACCAGCCTCGGGCATCGGGTTGGCCCAGATGCCGAAGCCGGACTTGGCGTCGAACGCGTCACCGCTGCGCTGCGCGCCGGTGATGGTGACGTTCGTGAACGTCGTGTCCTTGATCGGGAACTGTGGTTGGCCGCCCACGTAGTTGGTCTGGAACATGATGCCCGAATACGTGGGGTCGATGATGTCCACATTGCTCACCCGGATGCCCTGGAACACCTTCGAGGCGGAGAACACCCAGATCGCGGGAAAGGTCTGCGCGCCCCAGAAGTGCCCGCCCGCGCGGACGATGGTGACGTTGTCGAAGACGGTCGGCGGGTCGGCGCCGAAACCGTTCATCGGGATGCCGAAGTCCAGCGAACTGATGGTGATGCCGGAGTACACCAGCGTGTCGGCGATGTAGATGTTGCGGAACTTGTTGTTGTAGCCGCCGTACACCGCGACCCCGGCGGCGCGCCAGGTCAGGATCGAGGTCAGGTTCTCGTACACGTTGCCGGTCTCGTCGGCGCCGCCCGCGTCGATCGCCGAGAACAGCGCGAAGCTGTCGTCGCCGGTCGCCCGCGCCTCGATGTTGACCACGTGGTTGTCCGTGCTGCCGTTGGTCATGTTGAGGCCGTCGGCGAACGTGTTCCGGATCCGCGAGTTGCTGAGGGTCATCCGGTCGGTGTTCGCGCCCCAGTACAGGCACACCACGTGCTCGGCCCAGATGTTGTCGATCGTGATGTCGGCGATGTTGCTGAAGTCGAACACCTTGCCGGGGCCGTCCCGGCGGATCGTGTAGTTGCCGAAGAACGCGAAGTTCTTGAACGCCGAGCCGCCCGCGCCGCTCTGCGCCGAGAACCCGGCGTCGGTCTCGGTCTGGTCGGTGGGCGTGGAGAAGCGGGTGTACCACGGTCCCGCGCCGACGACCTGGATCGCCCGGCCGAACACCTGGAACTTGCCCGTGGTGCGGTAGTCACCCGCGGGCAGGTACACCCCGGTCTTGCCGGTGTCCATCCGGGCCGCGTCCAGCGCCGCCTGCACGGCCTGCTGGTCGAACCCGGACGGGACCACGTACTTCGCCGGGTCGGGGTTCGCGATCGGGGTGACCTGTTCGGTGTTGATGAAGTCGATGGCGATCGGGCCGGGGTTCGCGCCGTCCTTCTGCAGGCGGATCGTGCTGCCCGCCGCCACGGTGCCGGTCAGCATGATGTTGGCCTCGTCGTAGATGTGCCGGGCGCCGGTGCCCGAGTTCTGCGGGTTGGCCTCCTCGCCGTACAGCCACGCGTACTTCGAGGTGAGGGGCAGGGTGCGGTTCAGGGTGCCGTCGACGTACACGTTGATCGAGCTGTTTGTGCCGTCCGGGATGGAGAAGCGGGCGACCAGCGTGTTCGTCTTCGCCTTGGTGGTCCACTGGACGGACGCGCCGATCTGGTTCAGCGTGACGGCCCGCCGCCCGGAGGCCTCCCCGGCGAGGTCGCCGATGGTGCGGTTCGGGCCGACGACCTGGGCGCCGCCGCCGAGCTGACCGTCCTCGGCCTCGTAGGAGTCGTACGGCATGTTCGCACCGCGACCCACCAGCAGCGGCGTCTCGGTGGTGTTGTTGGCCCTGCGGTCCGGCAGCTCGCCGGGGTCGTCCGCGATCACGGTACGCACGGTGTACCGGCCGGTGGCGGCCGTCCAGGAACCGAGCGCGATCGGCGGTGCCGAGGCGCCGGGCGCCAGGGTTCCGGTGTACGAGCCGGTCAGGGTGCGTACCGTGGTCGAGCCGTTGAGGATCGTGACCGTGACGGCGTGCGCGCCGGACGCCGAGGCGATGTTCCCGGCGTTGCGCAGGGTCACCGAGAAGGTGACCGGGTCGCCCGCGGCCGGGTTGCCCGGCGACCACGAGGCGGCGCCGACCAGGTCGGAGGTCTCGGGTTCCGGCACCGGGGTGCCGATGACCTGGAACTCCGCCACCTGGCCGCTCGGTGCTCCGGTGTTGGCGGTGAAACCGAGCCGCACGTCCGCGACGGTCGCGCTGACCGCGACGGTGACCGTGTTACCCGAGGCCGGATCGAAGCGGTACGTCGCGGATCTCACCAGCGTGGTGAACGCGGACGCGTCGTGCGCCCGCCCCAGGATCGAGAACGTCTGGGTGCGCGCCGCCCAGATCGGATCCGGGTTCAGCTTCACCACGACGGCCTTGGTGACCGCGTCGGAGCCCAGCTTCACGGTGAGGTTCGCCGGGTACGCGCTGCCCTCCCAGTAGGTCGCCACGTTGCCGTCGTTCGCGTTGGTGGCCGCGAACGAATACATCGTGGACGACGCCTCGATCGGCTTGCCGGCGGCGAGGTCGGTGCCGGTCGGTGGTGGTGTGGTCGGCCCGTACACCTCGAGCTCGGCCAGCTGACCGGCGGGCCAGCCGGTGTTCGCCGTGAAGGTCAGCCGCAGGTAGCGGGTGGTGGTCGCGGGCAGGTCGACGGTGACCGTGTTGCCGCTCGCCGGGTTGAAGACGTACCCGGCGCCCGGCTTCAGCTCCGCGAAGGTCGAGCCGTCGGTGCTGCCCCTGAAGGACACGGTCTGGGTGCGGGTCGCCCATGCCGGGGCCGGTGGCAGCCGCAGCACGACCTTGTCGAGCGCGACGGCCGAGCCGAGGTCGACCTGAATCCACTGCGGGAACGCGTTGTTGGCGCTCTCCCAGTACGTGTCCGCGTCGCCGTCGCCGGCCCTGCCCGGCTGGTAGACCTCGGTACTGCTGCTGGCGGTGAACGCCTTTCCGGCCGCCAGATTGGTCTCGGCGGCGCGGGCGGGAGCCGTGGCGGTGAGGGATGCGGCGGCGACGACGCTGGCGAGGACGGCCAGCAGGCGCCGCAGCCGGGGATGGGAGGGGGAGGGGCGGATGGCCATGGGGATCCCTTTCGTCAGGTGGCCAGGTGATCGGGAAGTCGGTCCTGCCGCAGGCGCAGCCACACCGCGGTGTCCGGGGGCAGCAGGTCACCGTCGAGGGGGCTGCTGGCCAGCAGGCGGGTCTCGTGGTCCGGCAGCGCGACCGGGGCCGTGGACAGGTTGACGACGCAGGCGAATCCGGGCCCGCGCGTGTAGGCGAGCGTGCCCGGCGCGCTCGGCAGCCACGTCATCGCCGGGGTGTGCAGGCCCGGCTCGGCCCGGCGCAGCCGGATCGCGGTGCGGTACAGCTCCAGCATCGAGCTGGGGTCGCCGCTCTGGGCCGCCACGGTCAGGCCCTTCCACTCCGGCGGTTGCGGCAGCCACGGCTCGGCGGTGCTGCCGGGGGAGAAGCCGAACGGCGGCTCGTCGCCGTGCCAGGGCAGCGGCACCCGGCACCCGTCGCGGCCGTGGCCCGAGCGCGCCCACATCGGGTCCTGCCGCAGCCCGGGCGGGATGTTCTCGTGCTCCCACAGGCCCAGTTCCTCGCCCTGATACACGTACGCGGTGCCGGGCAGCGACAGTGACAGCAGGGCGGCGGCCCGGGCGCGGCGGGTGCCGAGTTCCAGGTCGACCGGGGTGCCCTCGCGTTTGGTGGCGAAGCTGAAGGTGGTGTCGCGGCGGCCGTACCGGGTGACGTGGCGGGTGACGTCGTGGTTGGACAGCACCCAGGTGGCGGGGGCGCCCACGGCGGCGTGGACGTGCAGGGTCCGGTCGATGCACTCGCGCAGCAGGTCCGGGTCCCAGGCGCAGCCGAGGAAGTCGAAGTTGAAGGCGGCGTGCAGTTCGTCGGGGCGCAGGTAGCGGGCGAACCGCTCGGCGTCGGGCAGCCACACCTCGCCGATCAGCGCCCGGTCGGGGTAGCCGTCGGCCACCCGCCGCCAGGACCGGTAGATGTCGTGCACCCCGTCGAGGTCGTGGTACGGGTGCGGTCCGTGCTCCGGCACCTCGGGCAGCGCGGGGTCCTTGAGCAGCAGGGCCGCCGAGTCGATCCGGATCCCGTCGACCCCGGCGTCGAACCAGAACCGCAGGATGTTCTCGAATTCGGCGCGCACGTCGGGGTGGTCCCAGTTGAGGTCGGGCTGCTCGGGCGTGAACAGGTGCAGGTACCAGTCGCCGCTCACCGTGCGGGTCCAGGCGGGCCCGCCGAACTCGCTGCGCCAGGAGTTCGGGGCCGCCCCGCCCGGGCGGAACCAGAAGTAGTCGCGTTCGGGGGCGTCCGGCGCGGCCAGGGCGGCCGTGAACCACGGGTGGTGGGCGGAGACGTGGTTCGGGACGATGTCGACGATCAGCCGGATCCCGGCGGCGTGCGCCTCGCGGATCAGGGTCCGGGCCTCGGCCATGGTGCCGAAGACGGGGTCGATGTCCCGGAAGTCGGCCACGTCGTAGCCCGCGTCGGCCATCGGGGACGGATACCAGGGACTCATCCAGATCGCGTTGACGCCCAGGTCCGCGAGGTGCCCCAGGCGGCGGCGGATGCCGGCGAGGTCGCCGATGCCGTCGCCGTCGCCGTCCGCGAAGCTGCGCGGGTAGATCTGGTAGATCACCGCATCGCGCCACCACTGGGTAGCCACGGTCACCTGCTTTCTCCGGTAGGGAGGGTGGGGTCAGCCCTTGAGCGAGCCGGCGGACAGGCCGCCGATGATGCTGCGTTGGAAGATCAGGAAGACGGCGATCATCGGTACGCTGGCGATGACGAGCCCGGCCAGGAACTGTGTCGGCGGCACCTGGCTGGTGTTCGCCAGGCGGCTCAGTGCGACGCTCAGGGTCTGCGCGTCCGGGTCCTGCAGCACCAGCAGCGGCCACAGGAAGTCCTTCCAGGTCCCGATGATGGCGAAGATCGAGACGACGCCGAGGACCGGCCGTGACAGCGGCAGCACGACCGACCACAGCACCCGCAGCCGCCCGGCGCCGTCGATCGCGGCCGCGTCCAGCAGGTCGTTCGGGATCTGGTCGAAGAACCGCTTGAGGACGTACACGTTGAAGGCGTTCGCGGCGGCCGGCAGCCACAGCGCCCACGGGGTGTTCAGCAGGTTGACGTGCAGCAGCGGGACGTCCGTGACGGTCAGGTACGCCGGGACCAGCAGCGCGGCGGCGGGCAGCATGAGGCTGGCCAGCATGGCGCCGAGCACGACCCGGCCGAACATCGGCCGCAGCTTGGACAGCGCGTACGCGGCGGCCACCGCGACGGTGAGCTGGACGAGCCAGGCGCCGAGCGCGTAGCCGACCGTGTTGAGGAAGTACCGGCCGATCCGCATGGAGTCCCACGCGGTCGCGTACGTCTCGGGGTGCACGGTGTGCGGGACGAGGGTGGGCGGGTTCTGCGCGAACTCCTGCGGTGACTTCAGCGCGCCGCTCGCCATCCAGTACAGCGGGAACAGGAACACCAGGCAGAAGGCGACCAGGGTCAGCGCGAGCACCACGAGGTAGGCGACGCGGTGCCGGTGGAGGTCGGCGGCGGAGATCAGGGTGCGTGGTCCTGATGCCCGGGGGCGCCGGCGAGCCGGAGCCGTCGCGGGCGGGGTGACCCGCGTGGGGGGTGGGGCGGTCAGGGTCATGCGTCGCTCCTCAGTCCGCGTTCCGGGTCAGCCGCAGGTACAGCGCGGAGAACGCGCCGAGCACTCCGAACAGCAGCACGCTCATCGCGGCGGCCAGGCCGAAGTCGTTGTTGACCGTGAACGCGTACCGGTAGATCAGCACCATCACGGTGATGGTGTCCGGGCTGGACGTGCCGGTGAGCTGGAACGGCTCGATGAAGACCTGCATCGTCGCGATGATCTGCAGCAGCAGCAGGACCAGCAGGACGAACCGCAACTGCGGGATCGTGACGTGGCGCAGCCGCTGCCAGACGCTCGCGCCGTCCAGCTCGGCCGCCTCGTACAGTTCGCCGGGCACGCCCTGCAGCGCGGCCAGGTACATCAGCGTGGCGCCGCCCATGTTCGCCCAGGTGGAGACCAGGACCAGCGAGATCATCGCGGTGCGCGGGGACTGGGTCCACTGCGACTCGGGCAGCCCCACGCCGCGCAGGACGGTGTTGAACAGCCCGTCGCCGGGGTCGTAGAAGTAGCGCCACAGCAGGACGCTGACGATCGGCGGCAGCATGACGGGCAGGTAGACCAGCACCCGGAACAGCCCGGTGAGATGACGGAACTCGTTGATCAGTACGGCCACCGCGAACGGCAGCGCGTACCCGAGGACGAGCGCCATGCCGGTGAAGACCAGCGTGTTGCGCCAGGCGGTCCAGAACAGCGGGTCGTCGAAGAGGGCCCGGTAGTTGTCCAGGCCCACCCACCACGGGTCGGTGACGAAGTTGACCTGCTGGAAGCTCAGCACGATGCCGCGCACCAGCGGGTACCAGGAGAACAGCGCGAAGCAGGCGAGGCCCGCCGCGAGGAAGGCGTACGCCAACAGGTTGTCCGCGGCCTTGCGGCGCAGGCGGGCCATCGGCTGCGTCACGGCTACCGGACCCCGGCCAGGATCGAGTTGACCTGCTTCTCGGCGTCGGTCAGGAGCTGGTCGACGTTCGCGTTCCGGTCGGTGAGCACCTTCTGCATCGCGACGTCGAGCACCGCGTAGATCTGCTGGGCGTTCGGGGGTTCCAGCTTGACCGGGACGCGGCCTGCGACGAACGGCGCGTAGTTCTGCTGCGGGACGTTCGCGTACTGCTTGTCGGCGGCGGCCTGCTTGGCGGCGGCGTCGCCGGTGTAGATGGCGGGTTCGGGCAGGCCGACGGGCTGCTTGGTCTCGCTGGCCCACTTGTTCTCGGCGGCGATGCGGTCGGGGGAGGTGAACCAGAACGTCAACCACTTCAGCCCGGCCCGGATCTTCTCGGGGCTCAGCCCCGCCTTGAACATGTAGCCCTCGCCACCACCCAGCGTGCCCCGGCCGTCCGGGATCGGCCCCAGGCCGTACGTCTGGTAGTCGCCCTTGTACTGGTTGACGATCGTGGGGATGTTGTCGGCGGTGGCCAGGTACATGCCGAGCTTGCCGCCGCCCATCATCTGCAGCAGGTCGGCCCATTCGAGCAGCTGCCTGCTGCCCATCGAGTTGTCCGTCCAGCGCATGTCCTTGAGCTGCTGCAGGACCTGGCGGCCCGGTGCGGTGTTGAAGGCGGCCTTCCAGGTGCCACCGTCGTTGACGGCGACGTCGCCGCCGAGCGAGTAGAGCTCCGTGGTGAAGTGCCAGCCGCCGGTGTTGCTCTTGCTGTAGTCGCCGTACCCGACGTGTCCGGCGCCGAGATCGGCGATCTTCTTGGCGGCCGTGCGCAGGTCGGCCCAGGTCGCGGGTGGGGCGTTCGGGTCCAGCCCGGCCTTGGTGAACAGGTCGCGGTTGTAGAGCAGACCCATCGAGTAGTTCTTGTACGGCAGGCCGTACGTGCCGCCCTTGCCGTCTTGGAAGACCCGCAACACCTCGGGCTTGATCTGGCTGGTGGCCGGGAAGTCCTTGAGGTACTTGCTGACGTCGGAGACCTGGTGCTTGGCGATCAGCCCGGCCGGGTCGGTGAAGTAGACGTAGAAGACGTCTTCGAGCTGGCCGCCCGCCAGCTTGGCGGGGAAGGTCTGCGGGTCCATCTTGCCCTCGCGGGCGTCGATCGTGATGTCCGGGTTCGCCTTCTCGAACTCGGCGACGTTGGCCAGGAACCGGTCGTGGTTGGCCTTCTCGGTGGCCGGGGGCAGGCCGTTGATCACGAGAGTGACCTTGCCGTCCTTCGTGGCGGGGGCGTCGTCGTCACCGCATCCGGCGGCGGACAGGCAGACACCGGCGGCGAGCAGCAGCCCGAGCGCGGCGCGCAGCGTGAACGTGGACATATGACATCGCCCTTTCGCAGGGGTGGGTGAGGCGTGGGGATGTGGAGGGGACGGGGGTTCGAAGCCCCGTATGTTTCGTGGCGATGACGATACAAAGGCGAACTGAACTCCGCAAGAATCGGATCAGAAGAAGAAAAAACACGACTGCAACGAGGGCCGGGAAGCAGTGAAGGGCGGGCCGGATCGGCCCGCCCTTCGGCGTCGATGAATGTCCTGCGCTGCGGGGCCTGCCCCCGGGGCGTCAGACCGTCCCGGGCCGCGGCCCGGTGGCTGTCGCGGGAACGCGCGCCGGTGCCCGGCCGGTGGAGCCGCGCACCACCAGCTCCGGCTCGAACAGCAGCTCGTCCGTGCTGGCCGCGCCGCCCTCGATCTGGTGCACCAGGACGTCCACGGCGGCCTGGCCCATCAGCTCGATCGGCTGGCGCACCGTCGTCAACGGCGGATCGGTGCAGGTCATCAGCGCGCTGTCGTCGAAGCCCACGACCGAGACGTCGTCCGGCACGGCCAGCCCCAGCCGCCGCGCGGCCCGGATGGAACCCAGCGCCAGCACGTCACTGGCGCAGATCAGGCCGGTCGCGCCGCGCTGCATCAGCCGGGTCGCGGCCAGCCGGGCGCTCTCCATGGAGAAGGTCGTGCGCTCCACCAGCGCGTCACGGTCGGCCTCGGACCAGCCCGCCACGGCCGACACGGCCGCCAACTTGCGGCGCGACGGCACATGATCCTGCGGCCCGGTGACCAGGCCGATCCGCTCGTGGCCGAGCGAGCGCAGATGACCGTACGCCTGCTCGACCGCGACCGCGTCGTCCGTGGAGATGTGCGGGAAGCCCAGCCCCGGCACGCCCGCGTTGACCATGACCACGGGCATGCGCCGCTCCCGCAGTTGCCGGTAGTGGCCGTGTTCGGCCTCGGCCAGCGCGTACGCGCCGCCCGCGAAGACCACCCCGGAGACCTGGTGGTCGAGCAGCATCTCGATGTAGTCGCGTTCCGGGACGCCGCCGATCGTGCGCGCGCACAGGGCCGGGGTGAAGCCGCGCTGCGCCAGCGACGCGGTCACCACCTCGGCCAGGGCCGGGAAGATCGGGTTCTGCAGTTCCGGCAGGACCAGGCCGACGAGGCGGCCACGCTCCCCGCGCAGCTTCGTCGGTCGCTCGTAGCCCAGCACGTCGAGCGCGGTCAGTACGGAGGTCCGGGTCGCCGCGGAGACCCCGCTGCGCCCGTTGAGCACCCGGCTGACGGTCGCCTCGCTGACGCCCGCCTTCTTCGCCACCTCGGCGAGACGCTTGGTCACGCGCGCAATCGTACGTCGGATTCTTGAAATTCTTGCAGCAAGGGTGGTCGGGTCTTGCAGTCGCGGCCGGTGAGCGGTCGCCCGGGAGTCCGCGGATTCGACGAGTGCCACGAATCAGGCCAAAATGGTGCGCTTGCCCCGGTCGGGGTGCGATGTTGGGACCAGGGGGAAGGGATGGTCGCTAAGCATGACCGACTGGGACATCACCGCCACTGACGAACAGCAGGACGAGGGCACATACGAGTACGGCGGCGCAGGCCGCGGCGACTCGGTACAGCGGCTCGCCGACGTCAGCAACACCATGGCGACCGCCACCAGGCAGGCCGTCAAGGCGGCCGAGATGGCCGTCGCCGTGATCCAGCGGCTCGACGCGAGCAGCACCGAGATCGGCAAGGTCGTGCAGCTGATCGCCACGATCGCCAAGCAGACCAACCTGCTCGCCCTCAACGCGACCATCGAGGCGGCCCGCGCCGGCGAGGCGGGCCGGGGGTTCGCCGTCGTCGCCAGCGAGGTCAAGGACCTGGCCAACGAGACCGCCACGGCCACCAACGAGATCGGCGGACAGGTCGGCGGCATCCGCGCGGACACCCAAAACGCCGTGTCCGCCATCGAGGAGATGCAGCACCTCATCGCCGAGCTGGACCGCTGCCAGCAGATCATCAGCGGCATCGTCGCCGAGCAACAGGCCGGCTGACCGGCGCGCTTCCCGCTTGTCGCGCCGCAGCCGGCGGGATCACCGGTACCCGGTCGCCCGGCGGGGCCGATGCGCGAGGATGGGGAGATGGCTCGACGTACCGCGCGCCACACCGCGCCCCGCCCGACCGCCGACGCCGCGCCGTGCCCGTGCGGGCTCGGCCTGCCGTACGCGCAGTGCTGCGGCCCGGCCCACCACGGACACGCCCCGGCGGGCGCCGAGGCCGTGATGCGCGCCCGGTACAGCGCATACGCCCGCGACGACGACGGGTACGTGCTGCGCTCCTGGCATCCCGACACCCGGCCCGCCGAGGTCGCGGCCGCCCCCGGCCCGACCTGGACACGTCTCGACGTGCTCGGTACCAGCGGGGGAGGGCTGTTCGACGCCGAGGGGGTGGTCGAGTTCCGCGCCCACTACCGCGACCACGGCCGCCCCGGCGAGCTCCACGAGCGCAGCCGATTCGTGCGCCACGACGGGCAGTGGGTGTACTGGGGTCCCGTCCTCGGCGACGGCGACCTCGCGCACCCCTGAACCATGTGATGTGCTGAGCTTGGGGCGAAGAAGATCGTCAGCACGACAAGGATCAGCACAACGAGGAGCCGTCAATGTCGACGCGCAGCCACGAGCGACCACTCGAGGACGAGATCGTCCGCGACTTCAAGGTCAACCTCTCGTACGGCAAGTACCTGCACCTGGATGAGATCCTGTCCGCGCAGCACCCCGTCAGCGAGCCCGTGCACCACGACGAGCTGCTGTTCATCCTGCAGCACCAGACCTCCGAGCTGTGGCTCAAGCTGATCCTGCACGAGCTGCGCGAGGTGCAGCGCCGGCTGGCCGCCGACGAGCTGCGCCCCGCCCTGAAGGGCCTGGCCCGGGTCAAACACATCCAGCACTGCCTCACCGAACAGTGGTCGGTGCTGGCCACCCTGACCCCGACCGAGTACGCCGAGTTCCGCAGCTTCCTGGGCACCTCGTCGGGCTTCCAGTCGTACCAGTACCGGGCGATCGAATTCACCCTCGGCAACAAGGACCGGGCGATGCTGTCGGTCTTCGACCACGACCCGGCCGCCCAGGCGATGCTCACCGAGGCCCTGGAAACGCCCACCGTGTACGACGAGTTCCTGCGCCTGCTCGCCCGGCGCGGCCACGAGGTGCCCGCGACGATCCTGGAACGCGACGTCACCGAGGGCTACCAGATGCATCCCGAACTGGTGCCGGTGTTCGTCAACATCTACGAAAACGCGGGGCAGCACTGGGAGGCCTACGAGGCCTGCGAGGAACTCGTCGACCTGGAGGAGAACTTCCAGTACTGGCGGTTCCGGCACCTCAAGACCGTCGAACGCACCATCGGCTACAAGCGCGGCACCGGCGGCTCCAGCGGGGTCGCGTTCCTGCGCAGGGCGCTCGACCTGACCTTCTTCCCGGAGCTGTACGCGGTGCGCACGGAGATCGGCGTATCCGGCGGGAACGACGCCCCATGACCGACGACCTGCTCGCCCGCGCCGAAGCCCTCGACGCGGCGGACCCCCTGGCACCCCTGCGCGCCCGCTTCGTCACCCCCGACGGCCACGACGTCATCTCCTACCTCGACGGCAACTCGCTGGGCCGGCCCCTGGAGGCAACCGCCCGGCTGATGGAGTCGTTCGTCCGTGAACAGTGGGCCGGGCGGCTCATCCGTGGCTGGACCGACGGCTGGCTGGAATGGCCCCAGGTCCTCGGCGACCGGCTCGGCGCGGTCGCCCTCGGCGCCGGCCCCGGCCAGGTGGTGATCGCCGACTCCACCACCGTGCTGCTGTACAAGCTGGCCCGCGCCGCCGTCGACGCCCAGCCCGGCCGCCGCCGGGTCGTCCTGGACACCGACAACTTCCCCACCGACCGGTACGTGCTGGAGGGCATCGCCGCCGAACGCGGGCTGGAGCTGGTCTGGATCGAGACCGACCCCGCCACCGGCATCCACCCGGGGCAGGTCGCCGCCGCGGTCGGCGGCGACACCGCGCTGGTGCTGTTCAGCCACGTCGCGTACCGGTCGGGGTGGCTGGCGGACGCCGCGGAGATCAACCGGATCGCGCACGCCGCCGGGGCGCTGACGATGTGGGACCTCAGCCACTCCGTCGGCAGCGTTCCGGTCGAACTGGACGCGTGGCACGCCGACCTCGCCGTGGGGTGCACGTACAAGTATCTGAACGGCGGGCCCGGCGCGCCCGCCTTCGCCTACCTGCGCCGCGACCTGCAGGACCGGCTGCGCCAGCCGATCTGGGGCTGGATGGGCCACCGCGCCTCCTTCCACATGGGACCCGGCTTCGAACCGGCGCCGGGCGCCCGCGCCCTGCTCAGCGGCACCCCGCCGATCCTGGCCATGGTGCCGCTGCACGCCAACCTCGACCTGCTGGCCGACGCCGGCATCGCCGCGGTCCGGGCCAAGTCGGTGCAGCTCACCGGGTACGTGCTGGAACTGGCCGACCGCTGGCTCGCGCCGCTGGGCGTCGAGGTGGTCAGCCCCCGCGAGGCACACCGGCGGGGCGGCCACGTCACGCTGTGCCGGCCCGGATTCGAGCAGCTGCTGGACGCGCTGTGGGGGCAGGGGGTGATCCCGGACTACCGCCGCCCCGACGGCATCAGGATCGGGCCCGCACCGCTGAGCACGAGCTTCGCCGAGGTGTACCGCGGCCTGTCCGTACTGCGCTCCCTGCTCGAAAAGCAGCGATGAACCCGGGTACCGAATGGCTGGTGGCCGAATCGCTGTGGTGGGACGGGCGGCTGCGGCACGGGGAGGCGTTGGAGCTGCACGACGGGGTGCCGGTCGCAGCGGTGCCCGCCGCGCGGGTGCCGTCGGGCGCGGACCGCCGGCGGCTGCCCGGGACCCTGCTGCCCGGGCTCTGCGACGCGCACGCGCACTCGGCGCTGGTCGACCTCGGCGCCGTCCGGGCGGGCGGGATCGCGGCGGTCTGGGACCTGGGTGGCGTACCGGCGGCGGTCGCCGCGCTCGCCGACCGGGCCGCGCGGCCCGGCTCCGGCCTGCCCCGGATCCGCCACGCCGGGCCGTTCCTGACCGCACCGGGCGGGTATCCCAGCGACCGGCCGTGGGCGCCGCCGGGAAGTTGGCGGGAGGTGCGCTCACCGGCCGACGCGGCCGAGGCCGTGGGGGAGGCGCACGCGGGCGGGGCCACGCTGATCAAGGTCACGCTGCACGCCGGAGGGCCGATGCCGTCGCCGGCGACGCTGACGGCGCTGGTCGACGCGGCCGGCGGGTTCGGCCTGCCGGTGGTCGCGCACGCCGAAGGGCCGGGTACGGTCGCGGCCGCGTACCGGGCCGGGGCCGGGGTGCTGGCCCACACGCCGTGGACGGAGGCGCTCGACGCGGGGCTGGTACGCGACTGCGCGGCGCGGATGACCTGGATCAGCACCCTGGACATCCACGGGTGGGGGTCGCCCGACCCGGCCCAGGAGACCGCGATCGGCAACCTGCGCGCCTTCCTGAGCCAGGGCGGCACGGTCCGCTACGGTACGGATCTCGGCAACGGCCCGCTGCCGCTCGCGGTCAACCCGCGCGAGCTCCGGGCCCTGCAGCGGGCCGGGATGAGCCCGGACGACATCCTGACCGCGATGACGGCCCCGGCCGCCGAGCCCTGCTGGATCCCCGGTGGCCTGGGCCTCGACCCGGACACCTTCGCCGACGTGCTGGCCACCGCGCGGGTGGTCGGCCCCGAGGTACGGCCCCGCGAATGAAGGTGGAACTGGCCGCCGTGGACCCGGCGGTGCCGCGGCTCACCGGGCGTCCGGCCACGTCGTTCACGCAGGTGCTGGCCGGGCTGGCCGTGCCGTGGCGCGGGCTCGGCCGGGTAGCCGGGCGGGTAGCCGGGCGGGTTCGGCCGTCAGCCCCGGCGGCGGGAGGGCGTCACGGTCCGGCCGTCGCGTGGTTGGCGGGCCGCCAGCGCCCGGGCGTGCTGGAGGATCGACAGCAGCGCGAGGGTGGCCTCGGCGCCCTGGTGGTGATCCGGGCCTGCCGGGGTCAGGGCGTCGTATCCGCCGCCGGTCAGCGGGTCGTACATCACCTTGCCGGCGTCGTTGGCGCCGAGGAACCACGTGACGGCCTGGAACAGCGGGACGTCCCAGCGGTCGTCGCCGGTCACGGCCACGGCGGTGGCGCAGGCGTCCGCGGTGGCGGCGACCTCGGCCGGAAGCTGGGCGCCGGGCGCGGCCGGTGGGTGGGCGGCGTGTGCGGTTCCGCCGCCCGGTGCCCCGGGGCGCAGGCCGCCGACCGGGACCGGGGACAGGTGTCCGTCGTGGTCCTGGATGTCGCACAGCCAGGCGAGCATCCGTAGGCCCTCGGCGAGCAGGGCCTCGTCGCCGAGCAGGTCACCGGCCGCGACGACGACCTCGGCCAGGGCCGGATTCGCGGCTGTCAGCTCGGGTTCCGGCCACGCCCACGACGGGTCCCCGCCGGGCAGGCCGACCACGGTCGCGGCGTCGGCCAGCAGGTCCGCCGCAGCGGTGGCGCGCGGGTCGGCGCGCAGCATCTCGGCGGCGCCCAGCCCGGCGAGTGCCATGGCTCGCGGTTGAGGCGAGCGCAGGTCCGCGCCCAATCGGAACGCGTCCTGGGCGCCCTGGCGGATCCACGGCACCGGACTGCGGGCCGCGGCGGTGCCCAGGCCCCACATCGCGTGGCCCCACGGTTCGCCGGTCGACGGCTCGTCGAGCCAGTGCCGGTCGTAGCCGAGGCGACCGCGGAACGCGCCGTCCGGGGCCTGCGCGTGCAGGAGGAAGGCGAGATAGCGTTCGGTCAGGCCGACCAGCTGAGCGCTCGGGCGCGGGTCGCGGCTCGCCACGAGCAGGGCGCGGGCCGCGTCGGCCACGCGGTAGCCGTACTCGCGGCGGGCGATCGCGGTGTGGGCGTGCCCGAGCAGACCCGTGTCGTCGGTGAGCCGGGCGATCTGCGCCCAGCTCGGTGCGGGCGCGTCGGCAAGCCGGACCGGCGGCGGCACCAGCCGCAAGGTCTGCGCGGGCATGACCGGCCTCCCTGCTCGGCGGCTGCCTCCCCGCAGCACGGATGGGCGCGGTCCACCTCGCGACAACGAACCGGCCGGTTCCGGCATGACCGGGAGTACCGTGCGGACCGCGGGTCACGAGGGCATGTGGAACGGGCACACGTCCTCGGTCCCTCGGCGACGGTAACAAGCGGGACGCGGGTTCCGGCTCGTTCGCGGAAACCGGCCGGACCGGGTTGCCCCGGTCTTGTTCGCCGCACGGACCGCCTGCCGGCCTAGCCCTGTGGCCGCGCGCAGAGGTCGAACGGGTGGCCGCCCGGGTCGAGCAGCACCCGCCACCGCTGCGGCTCCGGCTGCGCGTCGGGCTTGCTGGCGCCGAGCGCGAGCGCCTGCTCCTCGGCCTTGTCCAGGTCGTCGACGTACAGGTCGAGGTGGAAGCGCTTCGGGGTGGTCTCGCCCGGCCAGCCGGGCCCCGCGTAGCCGGGCAGCCGTCCGAACCCGATACTCATCGTGCCGTCGCTGACCATCGCGTAGTCGTCCGCGCTGTGCACGACCTCCCAGCCGAGGAGCCGGGAGTAGAAGGAGGCGAGCGCCGCCGGGTCTGCGGCGTCAATGTTGATCATGGCCAGGGTGGCGATTCCCGACATGCCGGGGACCTTTCTCCGACGGGCGACGCCGTTCGTCGCCGACATCGCCGATCCTGCCCCAGGGGTCCGACAACTTCGGGCCGTCAGGAAGCGGCGCCGGGTTGCTGCTGCGCGGCCAGCCACCCGGCCACCTGGGCGCGGGAGGTGAAGCCGAGCTTGCTGAGGATGTTCTCCACGTGCCCCTCGGCGGTGCGCTGGGCCACCACCAGCCGGGCCGCGATCTCCCGGTTGGTCAGGCCCTCGGCGATCAGCGCCGCGACCTCCCGCTCGCGGCGGGTCAGCCCGAAGTCCGCACCGGCCGGGGCGTCGGTACGCGGCATCGGCACCCGGCCGGGCTGCTCCAGGGCCGCCGCGACCGCCTCCGCCGGGGTCCACTCGGCGCCGCGGCGCAGCGCGGCCTCGAACGCGCGCCGGCCCAGGCGGCCGCGCACCGCGGTGGCGCACTCGTCGTGGAACTCCTTCAGGCTTCGGAACGACGACAGCGAGGTGTGCATCGCCCGCCACATCCGGTCCGACGCGCCGAGCAGTTGCGCCGCCCGCTGGTCGCGGCCCTCGCTGCCGGCGATCCAGGCCAGCGACTCCAGCGACAGGCCGACCGTGAACTGCTCACCCGCGACGAACCGCTGCACCTCCAGGCTCTCCTTGGCCGCCTCGCTGGCGCCCGCGTCGTCACCGGCCCGCCAGCGCAGCACGCTCAGCGCCCACAGCGCGAACGAGCGCCACCACACCTCGCCGCTGGCGGCGCCCATGTCCCGGCAGGCGACCAGGTCGGCGTATCCGTCCGCCGGGGATCCGGTGAGTCCGCGGGTCAGCCCGAGCACGGCCAGCGTCCACATCTGCCCGCTGCGCCCGCGCAGCTCGCGGAACAGGCCCAGCGCCTGTTCGAACAGGGGCAGGGCGGTCGCGTGGTCGCCCGAGAAGAGGGCGATGTTGCCCTCCACCAGCGGGATGTACGCCAGCTCCACCGAGCGCGGCAGTTGTTCGGCCAGCTCCCGGGCGTCGGCCAGCAACGCCTGGGCCCGGTCCCGGTCGTCCTGAATCGTGGCGATCCAGGCGGCGACCCGCAGGGCCTTGACCCGGGTCCAGTGTCGCGGCGCGGGCATGGCCAGTGCCCGGTCGAGCCAGTGTCGGCCCTCGGACAGGAAACCCCGGACGAACCAGTGGTTCTCCAGGTCGGCGGCGAACCGCAGCGCCCGCTCGGCGGGGCCCGCGGTCACCGCGTACTCCAGTGCCACCCGCAGGTTGGCCTTCTCCTGGCGCAGCCGCAGCATGAGCGCCGCCTGGTCGGGGCTGACCCAGTGCCGGTCGCCGTACGCGGCGAGCTCGGCGAACCACCGGCAGTGCCGTTCCGTCACGGCCCGCTGCTCACCCGCCTCGGCGAGTCGCAGGGCGCCGTACTCGCGCACCACCTCGAGCATCCGGTAGCGGGCCCGCTGGCCGTCCCCGCTGCGGCTGAGCACGGACTTGTCGACCAGCGACGCGATCAGGTCGAGGATCGACTCGGCGGGCAGTTCGTCGTCCGCGCAGACCTGCTCGGCGGAGTCCAGCTCCAGCCCGCCGGAGAAGACCGAGAGCCGCGACCACAGCGCCCGCTCGGCGGGGGCGCAGAGGTCCCAGCTCCAGTCGATGAGTGCCCGCAGGGTCTGCTGGCGTGGCGGCGCGTCGCGGGTCCCCGAGGTGAGCAGCCGGAACCGGTCGGTGAGCCGGTCGAGGAGCTGGTCGAGGGAGAGCACCCGCAGCCGGGCCGCGGCCAGCTCGATCGCCAGCGGTACGCCCTCCAGCGCCTGGCAGAGCCGGGCGATGGTGGCGCAGTTGCCGTCCGTGACCGCGAAGGCGGGGTCGGCGGCGGTGGCGCGCTCCACCAGCAGGCTGGCCGACTCGTACCGGTCCAGTTCCCCGGCGGTGCAGGGGGTCTCCGGGTCGGGCACGGACAGCGGTTGCACGCTCAGGGTCGCCTCGCCGGCCAGCCGCAGCGCGTGCCGGCTCGTCGCCAGTACGCGCAGCTCAGGGCAGGTCCGAAGCAGCGTCTCGGTCAGTTCGGCGCAGGCCGCCACGAGCTGCTCGCAGTTGTCCAGGATGAGCAGGATCCGCTGGTCGGCCAGGAACTCCGCGAGCCCGGGCGCGCCCGGGCCGACCGCCTGTTCGCGGATGCCGAGCGCCTCCGCCACGGCGACCGCCAGCAGGTCGGGATCGCGCAGCTCGGCGAGCTCCACCAGCCACACGCCGTCGGGGAACGCGCGGCGCATCTCCGCGCCGACCCGCAACGCCAGCCGGGTCTTGCCGACCCCGCCCGCGCCGGTCAGGGTGACCAGCCGGCTGCTGGACAGCATGCGGCGGACCAGCGTCACCTCCGCTCGGCGGCCCACGAAGCTGGTCACCTCGGCGGGCAGGTTGCCCAGGAAACCGCGCGGGGTCGTGGCGGTGCTCATAGGAGCACCGTAGTGCCGTACCGGGCGGTCGCGGCGAGCGGATCGCCGCGCCGCGGCCGGTTTCGGCGCTGCTCGCGCCGGACGCCCTAGCCGACGGCTGCGGCGAGCTTGCGTACGGCGGGGCGGTGCGGGTCGACGACCGTGCCGTCCGGCAGGATCTCGCCCGTGTCATCGAAAGTCACCACTCCGTTACAGAGCAGGCTCCAACCCTGCTCAGGGTGAGTGGCCACCGCTCTCGCGGCGTGGTGGTCGGGGTCGGCCGCGCGGGGGCAAGGCGGCGCGTGGTCACACATGTCAGTCCCTCCTGCCTGCAACCATGCGCTCCCGTCCGGGGAACGGACACGGGTGAACTACCTACCCGGTACCCGAATTCCGGTGACGTTCAGTTCTGACACTACGAATACGGGTAGTGATCCGGGTAATTGTCCCGGTGGCGCCGCCGGGTGCCCACCGCACCATGGACCGCACCGCCCGCGCGGCGGTGATGTGTTCACGAGAGCGAGGTACGCGCATGGGCCGCCACGCCCGGCAGTCGCGGAACGGGCGCCCCCGGCTCGGCGCGGCGTCGGCGCCGCCCGGCACCACGGTGCTGCGGGCGCTGGACGAACTCTCCGCCACGCACCGCGACGTGCTCGTGGAGCTGTTCTACCGCGGCGACTCGCTGGAGGAGGCGGCCGCCGCCCGGGGCGTACCGGTGGAGACGGTCAAGTCCCGGCTGTATTTCGCCATGCGGGCGTTGCGCGCGGTGCTCGACCGCCAGCTCGCCGGGGACCCGCCGGGCGCCCGCTGACCCGGCGCCGCCCACGAAACGTGCCGGGACGGCACCACGCCGGGCGAAGATCAGCGCAGCAGGACCAGCCCGTCCAGGGCCACGCCCGGTCGCCCGGTCGTGCCCTGGACCACCACCCGTACGGTATGGGTCGCGCTGGCCGGCCACGAGCGGGCCCAGACCGCCATCCGGTGGCTCGTCGTGCGGGAGCGCAGGTCGACGACGCCGGAGTACCGGCCGTCCACGTAGACCTTCAACCGGCCGGAGGTGGGGGTCCGGCTGGCGGCCAGCGACGCGGACGAGCCGGTGAACGTCCACGTCATGCTCGACCCGGCGGTGATGCTGCGCAGCGCGCTGCCGCCGAAATACCCCCGGCCCGTGACGTTCGCCCAGCGCCCGGTACGCGCTGTGGTGCGCTCGGTGAGTAGCAGTGGCGTACGGGTCACCGTCGCCGTGCGGGTGTTGCCGGCCCGGTCGGCCGCCCGGATCGACCAGGTCGTCGGCCGGCCCGGCGTCGCGGTGCCCGCCCAGGCGCGCGCGGTGGTGCCCAGGGCGACGACGCTCGGCCTGGTCAGGGTCACGGAGCGCAGCCCGCCCGGGTCGGTCGCCGTCCAGCGCAGGTAGATCGGCACCGAGCCGTCCAGCGACCCGCCGCGCAGCCATACCGCCGGGCCGGACGTGTACGTCGGTGCGGTGCGGTCGACGACCAGCGCGCGGGTCTGGCTCACCGCGCGGCCGGACAGGTGGTAGGCACGCACGGTGACCACGTGCCGGCCCGGATTCAGATTGAGCAGCGTGGTGCGGTGCGCCCGGGGCGCGGAGGCGACCACGGCGCCGTCGACGATGACGTCGAAGCGGTTGAGCAGCGCGGTGGGGGTGGTGGTGGTCCACAGCGGCCGGACCGGGCCACGGGCGTAGAACGCGGCGCCGACCTGCGTGGCGCCGGTCATCCGGGCCATCTTGAAACCGGCGGGGGCGCCGCCCGCCAGGCCGCGGATCGTGCCGAGCTGCCCGTACAGGGCGTTGCCGGGGCAGGCCGTCCTGCCGGCGTCGCGGTGCCCGGAGACGCGGTTGAACGTGACCCGGGTGCCGGCGGGGAAGCGCTCGCCGCCCGACGACACGAGCGCGGTCCGCTCGGTGGCCAGATGGCCGTACATGCCGATTTTGTACGCGGCGACCTGCGCGATCACCCAGCGCACCTTCGTGGAGACGGCGCGGCCGGTGTAGTCGCCGATGACCGCGATGGCCGCACTGTGCGAGTTGAAGCCGAGGGTGTGCGCGCCGAGCACGGGCTGGTCCACCCCGCCCCCGCGCCCCTCGAACAGGGTGCCGCACTTGTCGACCAGGAAGTTGTAGCCGATGTCGTTCCAGCCGTTGCTGCGGACGTGGTACGCCTGGATGCCGCGCACGATCCGTGCCGAGTCCGCGCACGAGTAGTCGTTGCTGGTCGCTGTGTGGTGCACGAACAGCACCTGCACGTCGGTCGTGTATTCCGGGGGGTCGGCGACCATGGCCTCGTTCGCGCGCCAGCCGGCGCGGCTGACAACGGCGGGCGCGGGCCGCGGCGGCACGGCGACGGCGGTTCCCACGGCCGCCCGGCCGGTACCGGCGACCGAGCCACCGCCGACCTGCGCGGCGGAATCCGAGGCGCCCGAGGCGGAGGCCGAGGCGGCCGGGCCGGGGGAGGGGGTGCCCGCGACCGGCGCGGGCAGGTCGGCGTCGGGGTTGATCAGGTCCAGGCGCAGGCCTGCGGGCAGGGGCCGGGTCCCGTCGCCGGTCGCGACGCGGGCCTCGACCGCGTCGGAGTCGCCCACCCAGACGGGATCGGTGCTGCCGCGCCCGCCGGCGTCGGCGCTGCCCGGCGCGGCCGGGCTGGTGCCGTCCGATTCGAGGGTGCGCCAGGCGCTCCACCGGCCGTCGGCCGCGGCCCGGGTACGGACCTGCACGGTGCCGCCGAGCCGGGCCTGCGGATCGGTCCAGGTCGCCCCGAGCAGGCTGAACGGCTTCGTGACCCGCGGCGCGACCGCGAGCCCGGTCCCCCCGGCGCGGGCGGTGCCCGGCGCGGCGAACGACGTCCCGGCGGGCGTGGCGCCGGATGTTGTCGGCAGCGCCAGCGTCTGCAACGCCGGTTCCGCGGCGGGCGCCGCGTATGCGGGCGGGGCGGGTGCGGCGGTTCCGGTCACGGTGCCGGTGATGGCCACCGCCGCGCCGGTCACGGCGGCGACGATCCGGTTGCTGGTCCGAGTCACGTCCACGGATCTCCTGTCGGCAGGTACCGATACAGGATGAATCGAGCAACTCGGTTATGTCCGACGTTGCCGGGTCGGGTGACCGCGATCACCTCCTGGGAGGGGAGATTTGCCCGGATTCGGTTGCGCGCCTGCACAATTCGTAATAATGGCCGTCCGCGAGCCGATGGACAGGCGTGCTCTCTCTGTCTGTGCGCCCTGAGCAGGCCGGTGGCCAACCCCCCTCCGGCGGGTTCCGGCCAGCGCCCCAGCGCCGGGTCACCACGCTGGCGTGGGCCTTCGTGGCCGCCAGCGTCGGCGTGCTCGCGCTGGTCGCCTGGGGCCCGGCAGTGCTGCGCGCCCCGTTCACGCTGCTCGCTCTCGCGGGTGGCCTCTGGGCACTGACGTACGGAATGCGCCGCAACGCCGCCCCCGAGCAGCGCGGCCCGTGGCGCTGCCTGCTGGTGGCCGCGTGGCTGTTCCTGGTGGCCATCGTGCTGCGCGCCGTCGTGCCCGGCGCCGCCGCCACCCCGCCCGGACCGATGGTCCTGATCCCCGACGCGTTCGTGCTTCCGGCCTACCTGATCATGGGGTACGGCTTCGCGGGCATGCTGCGCCGCCGCCGCGCCACCGAGGACGCCCCCGCGCGGGTGGACGCCCTGCTCGTCGGGCTCGCGACCGCGTTCATGACCTGGACGTACGTCATCGCCCCGCAGCTCGGCCACGACGGCGTCAACGTCCTGCGGCTGGCGAACTCCTGCTTCCCCGTCATCGACGTGGTCCTGCTCGTGCTGGTCGCCCAGCTCACCCTGGCCGGCGGCGCCCGCCAGCCCGCGCTGTGGTTGCTCATCGGCGGGTCCACCGCGATGTTCGCCGGTGACTTCCTGTTCACCCTGCGTGACGGACAGATCCTGGACCTCTCCCAGCACACCGTGGAGACCCTCTTCGTCGCCGTGTTCCTGCTGGTCGGGGCGTCGGCGCTGCACCCGTCCATGCGGACGCTGACCCAGCCACAGCAGATCATCGCCCAGGACCTGAGCAAGGTCCGTACGGTCCTGATCGCGCTCGTGGTCGTCGTGCCCACGGTGATCACCACGCTGGAGCCGCCGCGCGGCGTGGTCGACGCCGCCGTCCGGTCCGTGCTCTGCGCCCTGCTTGTCATCGGCGTCCTGGCCCGGGTCGTCCGGGCCAACAACTCCCAGGCCCGCGCCGAGCAGTCCATCCGCCGCCGCGCCACCCACGACGCGCTGACCGACCTGCCCAACCGCGAACTGCTGGCCGAGACCATCGCCACCTGGGGCGACCGGGCGGTCGCCGAGCAGCTGGAGATCAGCCTGCTCTTCATCGACCTCGACCGGTTCAAGATGGTCAACGACCACTGGGGACACCAGATCGGCGACGAGCTGCTCTGCGCGGTCGCGGGCCGCCTCGGCACCCAGGTACGCGAGGACGACCTGGTGTGCCGGATCGGCGGGGACGAGTTCGTCATCGCCCTGGCCACCCCCTCGCACTCCCGGTACGCGGAGTCGCTGGCCGAGCGGGTGCTCGGCGAGTTCGTGCGACCGTTCCGGCTCAGCGTCGGCGAGGTGGTCATCTCCGCCTCCATCGGCGTGGCCAAGTCGCTCGGCGGGGCGCACGCCCTGGAACTGATCCGCGACGCCGACACCGCCATGTACAAGGCCAAGGGCTCCGGTCGCAACGCCTTCGCCATGTTCGACACGTCGCTGCGCGACGAGGTGCGCGACCGGATGAACCTCGAACAGGCGCTGCGTGGCGCCCTGGAACGCGACGAGCTGTCGGTGCACTTCCAGCCCATCGTGGACCTCGGCACCGGGGAGCTGGAAGGGTTCGAGGCGCTCATGCGGTGGCGGCACCCGGTGCTCGGCGCGGTGTCACCGATGCAGTTCATCCCCATCGCCGAGGAGACCGGTCTCATCGTCGAGGCCGGCGCCTGGCTGCTGCGCGAGTCGGCCAACCAGCTGACCCGCTGGATCGCCGAGCGGCCCGGCGGCGCCCGCGAACTGCACGTCTCGGTCAACGTCTCCGTGCGCCAGCTACGCGACGGCGCGCTCGTCGACGTCGTACGCGACGTGCTGGCCGAAACCGGCCTGCCGCCGCAGGCGCTCTGGCTGGAGATCACCGAGTCCGGCGTCATGGAGGATCTGAACACCGCGCTGGCCACGCTGCACGCGCTGCGCGAGCTCGGCGTCGTGCTCTGCATCGACGACTTCGGCACCGGGTACTCGTCGCTGAGCTACCTCAACCGGCTGCCGGTCGGCATCGTCAAGCTGGACCGCTCGTTCGTCTCCGAGGTCGGCGAGAGCGGTGCCAACGAGCCGATCGTGCGGGCCGTGCTGGCCATGACGGGGGCGATGAACCTGCGGGTGGTCGCCGAGGGCGTCGAGACCGAGGTGCAGCGCGACTGGCTCCGGGCCCAGGGCTGCGACCTGGCGCAGGGCTGGTACTACGGCGCCGCGAAGGTGGCCACCGACCTGGACGACTGGATCCGCCCACCCGCGACGGTCTGACCCCGCACCCTCGCTACCGTTGTCGGGTGGCTGAGATCCCGTGGTGGGGGCTGCCCCTCATCGCTGCCGTATTCGCCCTGGCCGGCGCCGGGGTGACGCTGCTTGTGACAGCCCGCGACCGCCGTCCGCGCACCCGTTCCGGCAAGGGCCACCGCTGGTACACCGAGCGCAGGGACGCGTACGTCGCGCTGATGGCGGCCTACGAGCGCGTGGTGCACCGGCTGCGGGCCGGATACACCGCCGGGGTCACCGAGCCGGATCCCGCCCGCTACTTCGACGAGGTCGGTCCGGCGCTCATGCGGGTCCGGCTGATCGCCTCGGCGCCGACCCGCAGCGCCGCTCTCGCCGTACATCTGGTGCTGGAGCAGCTGCACAACCGGTGCCCCGCACCCGGTACGGCCACCGACCGGCCGTTTCTGGAGCTGCTCGGACACGTACCGCTGCTGATGCACGAGTTCGAGGTGGCCGTCCGCGAGGAACTGGGCATCGAACCGAGCCCGCCGCCCGAGCCGGGCGAGGCGTCCGTGCCGCCGGTGCGCCCCCGGTGACCGGATCGTTCCGGTGCCGGACGTGATCCGGCCTTCCGGCGGGACCGAACCCGGCTCAGGATGAAGTCATGACCTCCGCGCTGCTCGTCATCGACGTCCAGGAATCGTTCCGGGCCCGCCCGCTGTGGCAGGCCGTCTCCAACCCCGCCCTGGTCACCCGGGTGCAGCGCCTCGTCGACGCCGCCCGCGCCGCGGCCGACCTGGTCGTCTGGGTGCTGCACGCCGAACCCGGCACCGGTGGGGAGTTCGACCCGGACAGTGGCCTGGTCCGCCTCATCGAACCGCTGCGCCCGGCCGCCGGGGAACCGGTACTCACCAAGACCTCGCGCAACGCGTTCACCACCACGAACCTCGCCCAGCACCTTACCGCGCGCGGCATCCGCGACCTCGTGATCTGCGGCATCCAGACGGAGCAGTGCTGCGAGACCACCGCCCGGGTCGGCGCCGACCTAGGGTACGCGGTCACGTTCGTCACCGACGCCACCGCCACCTTCCCGATCCCGCACCGCGACGCCCCGGCCGGACGCAGCGTGGCGGACCTGCTGGCGGACCCGCGTACGCTGCGCGCCGTGGACATCGTCGCGCGCACCGAGTACGCGCTGGCCGGCCGGTTCGCCACGATCCGGACGGTCGACGAGCTGACCGGCGCCATTGTGGGCCGGTGACCGGATCGTGAGCCGGGTGGTGTTCGTGCTGGCGCCCCGGGTGCACCTGCTCGACCTGGCCGGGCCCGCCCAGGTGTTCGGCACGGCCACCGACCAGGGCCACCGGTACGACCTGGCGTACGTGGCCGACACCCCGCAGGTCAGCAGCGCGCAGGGGCTGAACCTGCAGGCCACCCTGGACTGGCCCCCGCTCACCCGCGACGACCTGGTCGTGGTGCCGGGCTGGCGGGCGCCCACCCTGGCCCGCTCGGGCCGGTTCGGCCGCCCGACCCTGAGCCGCATCGCCGCGCACCACGCGGCCGGCGGGATGGTGGCCAGCGTCTGCGCGGGCGCCGACGCGCTGGGGCGGGCCGGACTGCTCGACGGGCGCCGCTGCACCACGCACCACGACGTGCAGGACGAACTGGCCCGGCGCTACCCGAGGGCGCAGGTGGTCCGCGACGTGCTCTACGTCGAGGACGGCCGGGTGGTCACCTCGGCCGGCATCGCCAGCGGCATCGACCTCGCGCTGCACCTCGTCGCGGTCCGCCACGGTCCGGCCACCGCCGCCCGGGTGGCCCGGCAGATGGTGGTGTACGCGCGCCGCAACGGCGAGGCCCAGCAGGCCAGCGCGATGCTGCGGCACCGGGGCCACCTCAGTGACGCGGTGCACCGGGTGCAGGACCGGATCGACGCCCAG
The DNA here is from genome assembly GCF_004217545.1 of Krasilnikovia cinnamomea. NCBI lineage: Bacteria > Bacillati > Actinomycetota > Actinomycetes > Micromonosporales > Micromonosporaceae > Krasilnikovia > Krasilnikovia cinnamomea. Next base: position 1,081,187 of record NZ_SHKY01000001.1, on the reverse strand, counting down.
TTCACCGAGACCCTGACCCTGGCCGACCTGGCCGCCACGGCAGGGGTCAGCGAGCGCACCGTGACCCGGCTGTTCACGGCGGCCATCGGGCAGACCCCGCTGCGCTACCAGCAACTGCTGCGGGTGGAACGCGCCGAGCACCTGATCTCCCAGGGCGCCACCGTGGAGGCCGCCGCTCGTGCGGTCGGCTTCTCCGACGCCCGCATGCTGCGCCGGCTGCGCGGGCGCGTCACCGTGGTCCCCGATCTCCGCCAGTGAACCTGAAGAGTTCAGGTTCGAAGCTGACCGGAATTCGTCAAGGTCCTTTGCGCCCCGGGCTCAGCTGCGCCAAGCCAGGCGCTGCACGATGAGGGTGAGCACGCCCGCGACCGCGATCGCGGCGAGGTTGATGACCAGTTGCAGCGCCGATCCGGCGGCCTCGTTCATCACCCCGTACGCGAGTGCCACGGCCGCGTTGGCCGCCGCCGGGACGGTGGTCACCGAGATCAGCACCCCGACGAGCGCGCCCGCCTTGGCCGACGTCAGCGACAGCATCCCGGCGACCCCGGCCAGCATGCCGACCACCCAGCTCAGCGCGTCCGGCTGCCAGATGAAGGCGGTCAGTGGGCGCTCACCGAGCAGCATGTCCTTGCTCACCAAGTCCATCCAGTCCAGCGCCCACGTGCTCAGCACCGTGCCCAGCATGCCGACCGGGAACCCCACGAGCAGGGCCGTCAGAGCGCGGCTGATCAGCCGGCGCCGGAACCGCACGATGCCGACGCACAGCGCGGCCAGCGGCCCGAACTCCGGGCCGACCACCATCGCCCCGACGATGAGGATGGGCTGGTCGAGCAGCACACCGATGCCCGCGATCGCGGTCGCCACGATCATGAACGTCAGGTACGCCCCCGACAGCTTGCACTCCTCGCCCGTGGCGTGCTCGATCTCCTCCCAGACGACCGCGTCCGCGCCGTGGCCCGGCACCTGGCGCGCCGCCCGGTCCGCGGCGGCGGACAGCATCGTGTCCACCCGCTCCAGCATGATCGAGCCGTCCTGGTCGATCCGGAGCTGCCGCAGCTGGGACAGCACCCCGCTGGCGGCCTCCCGGACCACGTCGCAATAGAGCACGTCACCGTTCGCCGGGTCGCGGGCCGCCCCGGGCAACACCACGAGGTGGGTGACGCCGGGGTCCCCGTTCAGCACCTCCTCGACCGCGGCGGTCCGGTCGGCGGGCGCGATGATCCGCAATTGCAGCACCGGGTAATCACATCACCGATCTTGGGTGGATGGGGCCGCCCGTGCCGCCGGGGCGGGCAGGATGTCCACTGAGCGTATCGGCCCAGGCACGCGCTGACGGAATCCCGACTGACGGGCTCGGCGGCCCGATCATAGGCTGCCCGCAACATCAGGGGGCGACATGCACGCAGCCATCGTCGGGGCGGGGCCGACCGGACTGTTCACCGCGATCGCTCTCGCTCGCCGGGGGCACCGGGCCACGGTGGTGGACCGCGACGCCGGACCGGCACCGGACGGCTCGTGGGACCGGCGCGGCGTCATGCAGTTCCACCACCCGCACGGCCTGCGGCAGCAGATCGTGGAGGCGCTGGAGGCGGAGCTGCCCGAGGTGCGCGACGCGCTGCTGGCGGCCGGTGCCGCACTGACCATTGTGCCGGCCGAGGGCGAGCACCCCTCGATGGTGGTCGGCATGCAGTGCCGCCGGTCGACGTTCGAGCGGGTGCTGCGCGCCGCGGCGGTCGCCGAACCCGGCGTCACGCTGGTCCGCGGGCACGCCGACGACGTGCTGCGCGGCCGGGGGCGGGCGGGCGGGGTGCGAGTGGACGGCCGGGAACTGGACGCCGACCTGGTCGTCAACGCCACCGGGCGCAGCGGGCGGTTCGCGGACGATCTGCGCGCGCCGGGCACGGCGGCGGACTGCGGCCTGGCGTACGTGTCGCGCCAGTACCAGCTGCTGCCCGGCGCCGAACGCGGGCCGGTCAACGCCCCGGTCGGGCTGATGATCCGGTTCCGCGGCTACCTGGCCGGGGTGTTCCTGCACGACAACCGTACGGTCTCCGTGCTGATCGCCCGGCCGAGCACCGACCGGGCGCTGGCGCTGCTGCGCACCACGGCCGCGTTCGACGCGGCGGTTCAGGCGATCCCGGGCCTGGACGCCTGGACCTCGCCGGAGCGCACCCGGCCGATCACCCCGGTGCTGCCGGGTGGGCATCTGCACAACACGTACCGTGGCCAGCTCGACGCCGACGGGCGGGTGGCGCTGCCGGGCCTGGTGCATCTCGGCGACGCGGTGTGCACGACGAACCCGACCGCCGGGCGCGGCATGGCCACCAGCCTCATGCAGGCACACCGGATCGTGCTGTCGCTGGCCGGGCACCGTGGCGACGTCGAGGCCGCGACCCGCGACTTCGACGCCTGGTGCACCGAGGAGATCCGGCCCTGGTTCCTCGACCACCTCGCGGTGGACGCGGACGAGACACGCATGTGGGCGGGCGAGGACGTCGACCTGAGCCGACCGCTCGGTTCGGGGCACATCGTGGCGGCCGCCCGGGCCGATCCGCGGCTCATGCGGGTCGTCGGGCCGTACCTGAGCATGCGGGCGCTGCCGTCGTCGCTGGCCGAGGCGGAGCCACGGGCCCGCGAGATCTACGCCGGGGGCTGGCGTCCGCCCATCCCGGACGGCCCGACCCGCGACGACCTGGCCGAACTGATCGCTCCGCTGGCGAGCGCGCCGTCGCGGGCTCTCCTGCCGCACCAGGCCCTCCTACCGCGGTAGGAGGGCGGCTCCGACCGGCGGCCGCGGGGTGCGGCCCGGGGACGGACGAAACGGTCCCGCGCGGCCGCGAACATCGATGGCATGACATCTCTCGCAGTGCGCCGGGTGGCCGGCTGGCACCGCCCCCTGGTGGTCTTCGCCGCCCTGATGGGGGTGGCGGCGCTGGCCACCCTGGTCGGGATCGTCGCGGACCCGCGGGTGCTCACGGGCGTGCCGATCTGGCTCAAGCCGTTCAAGTTCGCGGTGTCGTTCGGGGTGTACACCCTGACCATCGCGTGGATGCTGTCCCTGCTGCCGCGCCGCAGCCGCCTCGCCGAGTGGGCGGCGACCGCGATCGTCGCCACGGCGGCGGTCGAGATGGCCGTCATCGTCGGCCAGGTGGTCCGCGGCCAGACCAGTCACTACAACGAGACGACGCCGCTGAACGCGGCGTTGTGGCAGGCCATGGGTACGGCGATCATGGTGCTGTTCGCCGCGCAGTTCGTGGTCACCGCGGTACTGCTCCGGCAGCGGCAGGCCGACCGCGTCGCCGGGTACGGCCTCCGCCTCGGCCTCGGGCTGTCGCTGCTGGGCCTGGCCGCCGCCATCCCGATGGTGCTGCCGACCGCGGCACCGGATACGCCCGGCATCGCCGGCGCGCACAGCGTCGGGGTGCCCGACGGTGGTCCCGGCCTGCCGCTGGTGGGCTGGAGCACGGTCGGCGGGGACCTGCGCGTCGGGCACTTCGTCGGGTTGCACGCCCTGCAGGCGTTGCCGCTGCTGGCGCTGCTGCTGGGCCGGTTCGCGGGCCATCTGGACGAGGCCGTCCGGGCCCGGCTGATGCTCGTGGCCGGCGCCGCGTACGGGGGGCTGACCGTGCTGCTGACGTGGCAGGCTCTGCGGGGCCAGCCGCTGCTGCGCCCGGACGGCCTGACGCTGGCCGCGTTCGGCGTGCTGGCCGCCGCCACGGTGGCCGCCACGGTGGCCGTGCTCCGGGGCGAGGGCGGCAAGGACCGGGAGGGCAGGGCATGGGTGGCACAGGAGGCGCGGCGATGACGGAATCGTTGTTCACGCTGACGTTCGCGGTCGCGGCCCCGTTCTGGGCGCTGATGATCCTGCTGCCCCGGTGGTCGTGGACCGCACGGGTGGTCGGTTCTCCGCTGATCGTGCTGCCCGTCGTGGTGATCTACCTGGCGTTGGTGCTGCCCGCCCTCGGCACGGTGCTGCCCGCGGTGGCCTCGCCCACCCTGGACAGCGTGCGCGACCTGCTCGGCACCGACCGTGGTGCGGCGGCGGCCTGGGCCCACATGATCGGCTTCGACCTGTTCGTCGGGCGGTGGGCCTGGCTGGACTCCCGCGAGCGGGGCATCCCCGCGCTGGTGATCTCGCCGGTGCTGGTGCTCACGATCCTGCTCGGGCCGCTCGGCCTGGGCACATATCTGGTGCTGCGGTCCAGGTGGCCCCGGCCCGCAGCGGTCCCGGCGGCCGCCGAGCAGCGCCTAGGCTGATCGCGTGGGTTGGGTCAGCCGGCTGTTCGACGCGCGCGACACGCGCGTACGGATGCTGCTGCTCGATCTCAGCGGGGTCGCCTACCTGGTCTTCGGTCCGCACACCGGGCGCACACCGACGCCGACGCAGTGGGTGCTGGCGGTGGTCGCCTTCACCGCGGCGCTGGTCCTGCACCGCCGCCCGGTGGTGAACCTGCTGGTGCAGACCGCGCTGCTGGTGGTCGCGTTCACGGTGATCGACGACGCCACCATCAACGAGGTCGGCACCAGCTGGGCGCTGCTCGAGGTCACGATGGCCGTGAGCCGGGTGTGGATGATCTGGGCGGCGGCCGCCGTCGTGGTCGCCGCGCACCTGGTCGACTTCGCCGGAATGCCGCTGTCCGCGTTGCCGCAGTGGGTGCTCCGGCTGGTTGTCGTCGTGGGGCTGCCGGTCCTGTTCGGCCTGGTGATCCGGACCAGCCGGGAGCTGGCCCGGCAGGCCGAGGAGCGCGCCGCCGAGCAGCGGCGCCGCCACGAGTCCGAGGAACGGGCGGCCCGTGCCGCCGAGCGCGGCGCGATCGCCCGCGAGCTGCACGACGTGGTGGCCCACCACGTCGCGTCGATGGTGCTGCGGATCGGGGTGGCGCAGCACGTGCTGCCCGAGGCCGACCCGCGGGTCGCGGAGGTCTTCGACGACGTGCACCGCACCGGCACCGCCGCGCTGGCCGACCTGCGCCGCCTGGTCGCGGTGTTGCGCGACCCGGATGCCGAGGGCACCGACGCGGGCCTGACCGCGATCGAACCGGCCGCGCTGCCGGCGGCCCTGCGCGCGGCGGTGGACACGGCGGCCCGCGCCGGTCTCACGGTGCATGCCGAGATCGACCCGGCCGTGGGCACGCTGGACGCGGTGCGCGGGCTGGCGGTGCTGCGGCTCACCCAGGAGGCGTTGACGAACGTGGCCAAGCACGCCGGTACGTCGGCGCACGCCCGGCTGCGGGTCGGGATGCGCGACGGGGACCTGGAATGGGAGGTCCGCGACGATGGTGGCGGCACCCCACCGGCCGCGGTGCCGTCCGGCGGGCACGGCCTGACCGGCATGCGGGAGCGGGTGGAGGTTCTCGGTGGGCGGCTCTCGGCGGGGCCGGCCGAGGGTGGCTGGCGGGTGCACACCACGCTGCCCGCCACGGTGGGGCCCGCGTGATCCGCGTCCTGCTGGTCGACGACCAGCCGCTGATCCGGGCGGGCCTGCGGATGCTCTGCGACGCCGAGGAGGACCTCAGCGTGATCGGGGAGGCGGACAACGGGCGGGACGCGGTGGCGCTGGCCGGCCGCCTGGCGCCGGACGTGATCGTGATGGACCTGCGCATGCCGGGAATGGACGGCATCACGGCGACCGGGCGGATCCTCGCCGAGCGGCCGGCCGCCCGGATTCTCGTGCTCACCACGTTCGGTGACGATGACCATCTCTATCCGGCGCTGACCGCCGGGGCGTGCGGGTTCCTGCTCAAGGACGCGCCGCCGAGCGAGTTGCTCGACGGCATCCGCCGGGCGGCGGCGGGGGACAGCCCGTTCAGCCAGCAGGTGCTGCGGCGGCTGGTGCGGCGGGCCGTGGACGCCCGGGTGGAGGAGCCCCGCCCGGCGGCCGGGCTGACCACCCGCGAGCGTGAGGTGCTGGATCTGGTGGCCGAGGGACTGTCCAACATCGAGATCGCGGAACGGCTGCACATCGGGGTGACGACGGTGAAGACGCACGTCACGAGCCTGATGACAAAGACGGACAGCCCGAACCGGGTCCGTCTGGCCCTGTACGCCCGCGGCGTCGCCTGACCCGGCCGGAACGAGGAAGGCCGGGAGCCCGTGGCGGCGAGTTCCCGGCCTTGCTGCGTACAAGCTATCGCGACCCGCGCGGCCGCGTGGGCGGTTTCCGGCGGATGCGATCGTGCGGGTCGGCGCGGCCGCCTGGGGCACCGCCGCTACGGGTGGGCCGGGGCGCGGTCGGTGGCGAGGCGGACCGCGAGCCCGCCCAGCACGGTGCCCATGAACCAGCGTTGCGCCCGCAGCCAGCCGGGCCGGCGGGCGAGGAAGACCGCGATGGTCCCGGCCGCCGAGACGATAAGCAGGTTGACCGTCAGGCTGACCACGATCTGTACGCCGCCGAGCAGGAACCCCTGCACCCCGAGCAGCGACGTGATCATGTCATCAGCCTGGCCGGGCGGGCAGGCGCGGGGGAGAGCCAATGCACACCCGGTGGCCATATCCTAGTAAACCTATGGGGAATGGTTGACAAGGCCGGCCGGGTCGGCGAGAGTGATGGCCATGTCGTTCGTTGGCTCGGCTCCGGTCCCGCCTCCGGCCGCCGCGTCCACGTACCGGTCGTCGCAATCCACTGTGATGCGTGCGGAAATGCATTTGATGTGCGCCCCGTCACCCATTCCGGTGACAGCGCAAGTGTTTCCTCGTGACGCATTCCCGCATGGTGGATTATCTTTGACCTCTCAAGCCGGTCTCACAACGATGAACGGTATGCGGCTGCACGAGATCAAACTCACGGCCCGCCTCGCTATTGACCTGCTCCGATGCGCGAGCGCGCGGTGTTGCTCCGGTCGCTGATCTCCCGGTGACCTTCCCCGGTCGAGCCATCCACGCCAGCGCCATGCGTCCGTAACCCTATCCCGCACATGGGATAAGAATTGTTGCCGTCGTCGAGATCCGGCGGGCGGCCAGAGCATCCGGAGGAAAGACCATGTCCGTTCTCGCAGTCGCCGATCTCCATGGCTCCGCCCGTCCCACCCCTACGCGCGGGCGGTTGGGCCGGCGGCGAACAGCCCGGCTCCGGCCGTTGCCGGACAACGCGCGCTCGGTCACCGTGACGGTCACCATCGGCGTGGGCGGCTCGCCCGAGGGGGAGCGGGTCCTGGCCGCCCTGAACGACCTCGTCGCGGCGGCCGGGCCGCGCGCCGACATCGTCGTGGACGGCACCGAGCCGCTTGCCGCCGACACGCCCGGCGCGGCGCCGTTCGGGCTGGCCGCCCCCGCCCGGCCTGGTGTCCTGCGGCTCGATCCGCGCCCGCGCGCGGTGAGCCGCGACGGCGCGGCGCTGGAGCTCAGCCGCCTGGAGTACGACCTGCTGCTCTTCTTCGCCCGCAACCCGCAGCAGGTGTTCAGCCGCAGTCAGCTGCTGGCGCAGGTGTGGGGGCACACCCACACGACGGCCCGTACGGTGGACGTGCACGTCAGCCGTCTGCGCACCAAGCTGGGCGACGCCGACCTCATCACCACGGTCTACGGCGTCGGATACCGGCTGGCCGACGAGGCCCGGGTGCAGGTGATCGCGGCCGAGTGACCCCGCGCGCCTCTGGCGTCACTAACCCGCATTCCCTACCCTATTGCTAGGGAATGGCGGGTTTGGCTGACATGGGAGGCGCAATGGGGCGACGGACCGTGGTCGTGGTCGGGGGCGGATGTGCCGGCGTACTGGCCGCACGCGAGGTGTTGCGCGCCGGTGACGACGACGTGGTGCTGATCGAGCCGGGGCAGCTGGGCGGCGGGATCGCGTACGGCGCCGCACAGCCGTGGCACCTGCTCAACTCGCGGGCCGGTGCGATGAGCGCCGACCCGGACGACCCGGGCCACTTCGTCCGCTGGGCCCGCGAGCGCGGCCTCGGCGCCGACCCCGACGCGTTCCTGAGCCGCCACGACTACGGCCGGTACCTGCGCGACGCCTTCGACGAGGCCGTCGCCGCGCACCCCGGCCGGTGTACCGTCCGCCGCGCCCCCGTACGGTCGCTGTATCCCGGCCGCACCGGCGTGGCGGTGTCCCTCGCCGACGGCACCATCGTCTTCGCCGACCACGTCATCCTCGCCGTGGGCGGTCCCGCCGGGGCCCGGCCGCCCGGCATCCCCGCCCGCCTCGCGGGCCACCCCGCGTACGTGGCCGACCCGTGGCGTCCCGGCGCGCTGGCGGCGATCCCGGAGCGGGCGCCGGTCCTGCTGGTCGGCACCGGGCTGACCGCGGTCGACATCGCCCTGACCCTCACCGCCGACGGCGGCGGGCGCACGGTCGTCGCCGTGAGCCGTCGCGGCCGCCTCCCGCTGAGTCACACCGCGACCGCCGCCCCGCCCACCGTGCCCGCGCTCGCCGAGTGCCGCACCCTGCGCGACGTGGTACGGACCGTGCGCGCCTGCGCCGGTCAGGCCGGGGACTGGCGGACCGTGGTGGACGGCCTGCGCCCGCACCTGGACCGGCTGTGGTGCGCGCTCAGCCCGGCCGAACAGGACGCGTTCCTGCGTCACCTGGCCCGCCCGTGGGAGTGCCACCGGCACCGGATGGCGCCGCAGGTGGCCGAGCGCATCGCCGCGTTGCGCGCCGCGGGCGCTCTGGCGGTCCGGGCCGGCGGCCTCGCGGGCCTGGCCCCGGCGCCCGGCGGCGGGCTCATGGCCGACCTGGACGGGCGGGCGCGCCGGTTCGCGGCGATCGTCAACTGCACCGGACCGGGCCGGCTGCCCGGCGCGGCGCTCCCGCTGGTCGGTGCGCTGCTGCGGGCCGGTTTCGCCCGGGTCGGGCCGCACGGGCTGGGCCTCGACATCGACCCGGCCGGCCGGGTGGTGGCTGGTGACGGCTCGGTGCAGCCGCGGCTGTGGCTGGTCGGCCCGCTGCGCCGGGGCGCGCTGTGGGAGACGACCGCGGTGCCCGAGATCCGTACGCAGGCCCGGGGGATCGCGGTGGATCTGAGCTCCACCGGGGCCCTGAAGGTGGCGGCCTGACCCCACCGCGGCATCCCGAACTGGTGATAGCCCCGCGTTATGGCACGGCCATCGATGCAGGTCACGGCCGGTATGGCGAACGTCGAGGCAGGTTGTTCACATTCGTAACTAGTCTTGATATTGACATTGAAATATCTCGATACTGCGGGCAAGCGCCGGTACCCCCGGACCGGCGGACCTCTCTCACCCCCCTGGGAGGAACCCCGTGCGTATCCCCGTCAAGCCAGGACGGCCGATCGTCGGCCTGGCCGTCGCGATGCTCGTGGGTGGCGCGCTGGCCGCGTCACCCGCCGCGGCCGCCACCACCCCCGCCCGCGCCGCCGCCGACCCGTCCTTCGCGTCCTCCGCGCTGGCCGGCACCCTGGACGCCCGCTTCGGCACCCGCACCGCCGGCTCCTACGTGGACGACCACGGCGCCGTGGTCGTCAACGTCACCGACGCGGCCACCGCCGCCGATGTCCGCGCGGCCGGCGCCACCCCCCGGTACGTGACCCACAGCGGCGCCGCCCTCGCCGCCGCCGACGCCACGCTCCGGTCGACCCTGAAGATCCCCGGCACGGCGTTCGCGGTCGACCCGGTCGGCAACCAGGTCGTGGTCAGCGCGGACGACACCGTCACCGGCGCCCGCCTCGCCACCGTCCGGGCCATCGTCGCCAAGCTCGGCGACCGGGCCCGCCTGGAACGCCTGCCCGGCACGCTGAGCACCACGATCACGGGCGGCGACGCCATCTACACCGGCGGAGCCCGCTGCTCGCTGGGCTTCAACGTCCGCAGCGGTAACAGCTACTACTTCCTCACCGCCGGGCACTGCACCAACATCGGTGCCACCTGGACCGACGGCTCGACGACGCTGGGTTCGCGGGCGGGCACCAGCTTCCCCGGCAACGACTACGGGATCGTCGCGTACACCAACGCGAACGTGTCGCGTCCGGGCGCCGTCGGCTCGCAGGACATCACGTCGGCCGGCACGCCGGCGGTGAACTCGACCGTGTACCGCCGGGGCAGCACCACCGGCACCCACTCGGGCCGGGTCACCGCGCTCAACGCCACGGTCAACTACTCGCAGGGCACCGTCACCGGTCTCATCCGTACGACGGTGTGCGCCGAGCCGGGCGACAGCGGCGGTTCGCTGTACTCCGGCAGCACCGCCCTGGGCCTCACCTCGGGCGGCAGCGGCAACTGCTCCTTCGGCGGCACCACGTTCTTCCAGCCGGTCGTCGAGCCCCTGTCGGTGTACGGGGTGAGCGTCTACTGAACGTGTTCCCACGGTAGAAAGGGTCCCGCCGCCCCGCGGGACCCTTTCTGCGCGTACCGAATGACAGGCGCCGCCGGAACCAGCACAATCGACGGACCGCCCCGAGCCCGACAGGAGCCCGCATGACCGCCGAGACCCCGGTCCAATCGACCCGCAAGGTGGCCCGAGGCGAGCTGGCACCGGGCTGCCCGGCGCACGCCGATGCCGACGGGACCTGGCGGGTTCAGGACTTCGCCACCGCCCGCGCGCTGCTGCGCAGCACCGAGACGCGGCAGGCGGGCTTCAACATCGAGAACGCGCGCAAGCTCGAGGGCAAGATGCGCCTGCCGGTGCTGTACCGCGACGGCGCCGAGCACCGGGAGCACCGCCGCCAGACCGCGAAGTACTTCACCCCGAAGAAGGTGGACACGGCGTACCGCGGGTTCATGCAGCGGCTGGCCCAGCAGCAGTGCGACGAGCTGAGCCGCCGCGGCGAGGCGGACCTGTCGCACCTGTCGTTCGAGCTGGCGGTGGCCGTCGCGGCCGAGGTCATCGGCCTGACCGACGGCGGCGCGGGGATGGCGCGGCGGCTGGAACGCTTCTTCGCCGAGCAGGGCGGCACCCCGGGCTGGCGGAATCCGGGCGCGGCCGTGCGCGCGCTGCGCGGCAACGTCAACCTCGGCAAGTTCTACTGGTTCGACGTACGGCCCTCGATCGCGGCCCGGCGCGCGGCGCGCCGCGACGACCTCATCTCCCACCTGATCGACGAGGGCTGCTCCGCGAGCGAGATCCTCGGCGAGTGCGTCACCTTCGCCGCCGCCGGGATGGTGACGACCCGCGAGTTCATCACGCTCGCCGCCTGGCACCTGCTCACCGACGACGAGCTGCGCCACGACTACACCGGGGGCGACGAGTCCCGGCGGGTGGCGATCCTGCACGAGATCCTGCGCCTGGAGCCGGTGGTCAGCGACCTGTACCGGACCACCACGGCCGAGCTGGAGCTGCCGAGTGCGCAGGGTCCGGTGACCATCCCCGCCGGGGTCCGGGTCGACGTCGGCGTCGCCGCCGCGAACCTCGACGGCGCCGCGGTCGGTGCCGAGCCCGGCGCGGTCTGCCCCGGCCGGGCGCTGCCCGACGGGGTCGGGGGTGCGGGGCTGGCCTTCGGCGACGGCCCGCATCGCTGCCCCGGCGCGTACATCGCGATCCAGGAGACCGAGACGTTCCTGACCCGGCTGCTGGCGCTGCCCGGCCTGCGGATGGTCGGCCCGCCGCAGGTCCGCCTGCGGCCCGAGATCGCCTCGTACGAGCTGGTCGGCCTGCGCCTGCGGGTCGGCTGACCACGCGGCGTCCGGAACCGGGCTCGCGCCGTGGGGGCCTACGGCTGCGGGTCGCGGGAGCGGGCTCGCGTCGCGCGGGGCCGGGTGGCGGCGGGCCCGCCCGGGCGGCCGTCGTTCGCGGCGGCGATCATGGCCTGGAGCGCGCCGACCGCCTTCTCCGCCTCTGTGACCACCCCCTCCAGCCGCTCGATCAGCGCCTCGGTCCGCTCGGCCACCAGGGTGACCCGGCTCAGCAGCAGCTCGCCCTGCCCGAGCAGGCCCAGCACGCGCACGGGCACGGTCGCGATCGACGCGGCCGACTCGAGGATCTGACCCGCTGCGGCGCGGGCCAGGTCGGTGAGGGCGCCGGGCGTCGAGAGGGGGAAGGTCATCCGCTCATTGTGCGCGTACCCAGCGTGACGTAACCCGTGCCGAGGGTCGAAAGTTCGGGCCGATTTTCCCGGCGCGGGCCTTCGGGCGGGCCAGAAGGGCCTCCGACACGGCACTATGCATAGGTGCGACGTACCGGATTCTGGATTTCCGCTGTGGCGGCGGTGGTGATTCTCGGAGGTGCCGGCTTGATCGGCCTGGGCATGCGGGAGGGCGGCGGCGGCGGCGGTGTGCTGCCCGTCGCCGGCACGTTCGGCAACCAGCCCGTCACGGCCAGCGTCGCGCCCACCCCGACCGGCCCGAGCCCGCAGGAGCTGGCCCGCCTGGAGCACGCCCGCCGGGCCAAGGCCCTCGACGCGGCGCTGAGGAAGTACGCCGCGAGCGCGCCCGAATTCTCCGTCGCGGTGCTCGACCGTAAGACCGGCCAGCGGTACGCGTTCCGCGGCGGCGAGGCGTACGAGACCGCCAGCGTGGTCAAGGTGCAGGTGCTGGCCTGCCTGCTGCTCACCGCCCAGGACGGTGACCGCAAGCTCACCGCCAGCGAGCTGTCCCTCGCCAAGCGGATGATCCGGGCCAGCGACAACGACGCCACCACCTCCCTGTTCTCCCGCCTCGGCCGGGCGAGCGCGATCGGCGCGTGCAACCGGCGCCTCGGCCTCACCTCGACCAAGGTGAGCGGCTCCTGGGGCCTGACCCGCACGACGGTCGACGACCAGGTCAAGCTGCTGGCCAAGCTGGTCGACAAGAAGGGGCCGCTGAACGCCGCCTCCCGCAAGCTCGCCTTCGACCTGATGAGCACGGTCCAGCCGGACCAGGACTGGGGTGTGCCGGCCGTGGCCCGCGCCGGTGAGACCCCGACCGTGAAGAACGGCTGGCTGCCCCGCTCGACCGAGGGCAACCGCTGGATCATCAACTCGGTCGGCCGGCTCACCGACACCGACACCGACGTCTCCATCGCGGTGCTGTCCCACGGGCACCGCAGCATGTCCGGCGGCATCACGGTGGTGGAGAAGGTCGCCAAGCTGACCCGGCAGCACCTCAGGTACTAGCGGGGCCGTCAGCGTTCGGCGCAGGTGTCCGACGGGCTGGTGTCCCCGTTTGCGGGGGCCGGCTCCCGGGCGGCCCGGCGCCGGTTGACCAGGCTCACCACCTGGGTGATCAGCACGACCAGGACGATCGCGGCCAGCACCCCCTGCCACGGCTCCGGGAAGATGGAGCCGCCGGCCACGCCGATCCCGGCGTACAGCACGGACCACAGCAGGCAGGCCGGCGCGTTGGCCACCACGAACGTGCGCCAGCTCAGCCCCAGGACGGCGGCGGCCAGCAGCACTGGCACCCGGCCGCCGGGCAGCAGCCGGGACACCACCAGCACCGGGACCTGGCTGCGGTGCAGCCGCACCTTCATCGCGGCCAGCCGCTCCTGATCGCGCAGCCAGCGCAGGCGCCGGGCCAGCTGCTCGCCGCCGGCCCGGCACATCGCGTACATGACCAGATCACCCGCGTACGCCCCGGCGGCGCCGACCGCGATCACCAGCACGATCGTCAGCGGGTGGGTGTGCATCGCCAGCGCCGCGGCCCCGCTGACCGCCGCCCCGGTGGGCACCACCGGCACGATGGCCCCGAACGACACCACGAGGAACAGCCAGCTCAGGGCCTGCAGGGTGCTGATCACGCGTCCGGCCCGATCGTCAGCGTCTCGCCGTGGGCCAGTACCCGGACCTTCGTGTCCGGGCAGCTCGTGGCCGCGTGCCGGGCGAACGCGTCGCCGGGCTCGTGGAACATGTGCCGCCGGATCCGGCTCAGGCCCAACGGCCAGAACGTCCCGTAATGCACCGGCACCGCCCAGGACGCCCGGACCAGTCGCAGCGCCTCCGCGCCCGTGGCCGCGTTCAGGTGCTTGTGCGGGTCGAGGGTCGGTCCCCAGCCCCCGACCGGGACCAGCGCCAGATCCAGCGGCCCGAACGCGGTCATCCCGTCGAACAGCGTCGTGTCGCCCGCGTACCAGGTGCGGGCGGCGCCCTCGACCACGAAGCCGAGCGCGATCGCGCGGTGCCGCGACCACGGCGCCCGCCCGCCGTCGTGCGCCGCCCGTACGGCGCGGACCGTCACGCCCCGGACCACCGTCTGCTCGCCCGGCAGCAGCTCGACGCACCGGTCCGCGTACCGGGCGCCCAGGCCCCGGGCCACCAGATCGGTGGCGCCGCGCGGCAGGACCAGCACCGGCTCGCCCGGCACCGCGCGCAGCGACGGCAGGTGGAAGTGGTCCGCGTGCAGGTGCGACAGCAGCACCGCGTCGGGGGCGTGCGCCAGCCGCGGCGTCGGCCCGGTCATCCGGCGCAGGTGCGCCAGCCGGTCGGTGAGCACGGGATCGGTGAGCAGGGCGACGTCGGAGTCGGTCAGCCACATCGTGCTGTGACCCCACCACGTGACGCTCGTAGCACCCACGAAGACACCGTACGTGACAGGACCGCCACCCGTCCGGGTGCGTTCAACTCGCCGTGGTGATCACCCTGCTGCACACTGACTGGCATGGAGGCCCCCCGATCCGCCGTCGTCGTCAATCCGGTCAAGGTTCCGGACCTGGAGTCGCTGCGCCGTACGGTCTGCGCGGTGCTGGCCCGCGCGGGCTGGCCGGAGCCGGAGTGGTACGAGACCACCCGCGACGACGCGGGATTCGGGCAGGCCACCAAGGCGGTGGAGAACTCGGCCGAGGTGGTCTTCGTGTGCGGCGGGGACGGCACCGTCACGGCCTGCGTCACCGCGCTCGCGGGCACCGATGTGGCGCTGGCCGTGCTGCCCGCCGGCACCGGGAACCTGCTGGCCGCCAACCTGGGGCTGAACTCCGACGTCGCCACCGCGGTCGAGGTGGCGGTGCAGGGTGGCCGGCGCCGCATCGACGTCGGGGTCGTCGAGGACCGGTGCTTCGTCGTGATGGCCGGGATGGGCTTCGACGCCCAGATGCTGCAGGGCACCTCCGAGACGGCCAAGAAACACCTCGGCTGGCTCGCGTACGTGGCCGGGGCGGTCAAGCACCTGCGGGACCGGCCGATGCCGATTGTCGTCTCCCTGGACGGGGGCCCGCCGATGCGGCGGCGTTCCCGTACGGTGATCGTCGGCAATGTCGGCCGCCTGCAGGGCGGCGTCAAGCTGCTCAGCGACGCCGACCCGGCCGACGGGCTGCTGGACGTGGCGATCCTGAGCCCGGACACGCTGCTGCACTGGGCCGCCCTCGCCTGGGGAGTGGTGCGCGGACGGCCGCGCAAGCCGTTGATGGAGACCTACACCGCCCGGCGGGTCGAGATCCGCAGCGGGCGCCGGCAGCCGCGCCAGCTCGACGGCGACCTCATCGCCCCCGGCGCCAGCATGTCGATCACCCTGCGGCACCGGGCCCTGGTGCTCTGTGTGCCGCAGCCCGACAGCGACCCGGACCTGGCACACGACGTCGGCGCCACGCGGCGCGCGGCACACGGCGCGCAGGACGGCCGGTGAGCTCGGCGGAGCCGGTGCCCGAGACCAGGACGATGCCGGGCGACGAGTTGTCGGCCGACGACGCCTTCCTCGCCCTGCGCCACTACGGCCGCTGGCCGCTGGTGCGCGACGCGTTCATCCGGTTCCGGTACGGCGACGGGTTCAGCCACGCCCGCGCGTTCGCGCTGCAGCTGTGCCTGGCCATCGTCCCGTTCCTCATTGCACTGTCCGGGCTGGCCTCGGACCTGGGCGCCGAGGAGGGCGGGCGGGTCGTCGCCGACACCGTCCTGGCGCTCACCCCCGGCGCCAGCGAGCCGCTCGTGCGCGACCTGCTGGCCGACGACGACCGCATCTCGGACGCGGGCGAGGTCGCCCTCGTGCTCGGCCTGCTCACCGGCCTGGTGGCGCTCACCACGGCGATGGCCCAGGTGGAACGTGGCGCCAACCGCATCTACGGGGTCGAACGGGACCGGCCGGCGCTCGCCAAGTACGTCCGCGCGGCCGTCCTGGCCCTCGTGGCGGGCCTGCCCGCGCTCGGCGGCTTCCTGCTGCTGGTGGCCGGACGGGCCGCGGGCGACTCGATGGCCGACCACTTCGGCTGGTCCGGCGGCATGCGGCTGGCCTGGGACGTCGTCCGCTGGCCGGTCAGCCTCGGGCTCATCGTGCTGGCCGTGGGCATGCTGTTCCGCCACACGCCGCGCCGCCGGCAGCCCGCGCTGTCCTGGCTGCTGTTCGGCGCGACCGTCACCACGATCCTGTGGTGGCTGGCCAGCCTGCTGCTGGCCGGGTACGTCCGGGTCAGCGACGGCTTCGGCGCCACGTACGGCCCGCTCACGGCGGTCATGGGCCTGCTGCTGTGGGCCAACCTCACCGGCGTGACGTTCTTCCTGGGGCTGGCGTTCGCGGCCCAGCTGGAGGCCCGCCGCGTCGGGGTGCGCCGCCCGGCGCAGGAGGACCAGTGGGAGCCGGCCGAGGAGACGCCGTGGGTCCCGGGCCCACGCGACGGTGGTGTACGCAGCGACGCGACCGGGTAGAAGCGGCTCACCTCCGACCCCCCGGAAGTGAGCCCCCGACCGTGATCCGACAGAACACCCGCCAGCCGCGCACCGACGCCACGCAGGCCATCGATCCGCCGCGCACCGACGCCACTCTGGCCAGCGAGCCGCGCACCGACGACGACGCTCAGGCCCGCGAGCGGGCCGGGCGGGTCGCGTTGCGGCACTTCGCCGAGCGCAGCGTGTTCGGCCTGCTGGCTCTGGTCGCGATCGGACTCGGGTTCGGCACGCTGCTGCTGCTCGTCCGCTTCCACTGGGCGCCCCTGCAGCGCCTCGACCACGGGGTTGCCGAAGCGCTCAACCATCTCGTCGCCCCCCATCCGGTCATCGTGTCCGCGCTGAGTGAGGTGTCCGGCATAGGTGGCCGCCCGTTCATGCTGCGGCTGGTCGTGCTGGCCGTAATCGTGCTGCTCATCCGCCGGCGGACCAGGCTGGCGATCTATCTCGTGGTGGCCGGTGCCGGGGCGTTGCTGCTCGACCCGTCCGTCAAGACGCTCGTCGGCCGGGTGCGCCCCATCGTGGACGTGCCCGTCGCCGTCGCACCCGGCAACAGCTTCCCGAGCGGGCACGCGCTCGGCTCCATGGTGGTGTACGGCGCCCTGCTGCTGGTCTTCCTGCCCGCGGTGCCCCGCCGCGCACGGCCGTATCTCGCGGCCGCCACCGCGCTGACCGTGTTCGCGATCGGGGTCAGCCGGACGGCGCTGGGCGTGCACTACCTCTCCGACGTGCTGGCGGGCTGGCTGCTCGGCGCGGCCTGGCTCGGGGTCACCGCGTACGCGTTCCGGGTGTGGCGGCGGGAGGCGGGCGTTCCGGTGCCGCCGCTGGAGGAGGGGCTCGAACCGGAGTCCGCCCGGCAGTTGCGGCCCGCGCCGGACGAACGGCAGGTGCTGCCACATCCCTGGACCGGCGCCGCCGAGATCGTCACCGGCTGGGTGCTGACCTTCGGACTGCTGTACACGGTCGGGTACGCCGTCACCCACCTGACCGCCGGCACGTGGCTGGCGTCGTTCGACGTCGGGGTCCCCCGCTGGCTGCAGACCTTCCGTACCTCCGGTCTCGACCAGCTCAGCTACCTGTGGAGCAAGGCCGGTGACACGCACGCCATCCTCGCGGTCTGCCTGGTGTTCTGCCCGCTCGCGCTGGCGCTGTGGCGGCAGTGGCGGCTGGTGCTGTTCGTCGCCCTCTCCATGCTCGGTGAGCTGACCCTGTTCCTGTGCACCGGAGCGGCCGTGGCACGGCCCCGGCCACCGGTCGCCCAGCTCGACGGCCCCATGCCGACCACGTCGTTCCCATCCGGGCACATCGCCGCCACGATGTGCCTGTGGAGCGCGATCGCGCTGCTGACCGTCCCCCGGCTACGGCACTGGTGGCGCTGGGTGTTCGTCGTCCTGGCCGTGGTCATGCCCGCGGGCGTGGCGCTGTCACGGATGTACCGCGGCGAGCACCACCCCACCGACGCGCTCGGCGCACTGCTGCTCACCGTGGGTTGGCTCAGCGTCCTGATGTGGACGGTACGACCCAACGCGGACCTGGCGATCAGTCCGCGACGGCCACCACGCGGTCGCGACCACCGCGCTTCGCCGCGTACAGGCGACGGTCCGCCTGGGACAGCAGACCGGACGGCGTGCCCACACCCTCCGGGGTGGTGATCACCCCGATGCTCGTGGTCACCGGGACCGTGCCGGTGATCGGCTCCCAGGCGTGCGCGCGGATGCGCAGCCGCAGCCGCTCGCACCGCTCGGTCGCCTCGACCTCACCCACCCCCGGGAAGACCAGCAGGAACTCCTCGCCACCCATCCGGGCGGCCACGGCCGGGCCGCCCGCCGCCTCCTGGAGCAGCTTCGCCACGTGCTGCAGCACGGTGTCGCCGGTGTCGTGCGACAGCGTGTCGTTGATGCGCTTGAAGTGGTCCAGATCCACCAGGGCCAGCGAGACGGGGCTACGCCGCGAGGCCGCCTCGCGCAGCAGCTCCGGCAGCCGCTCGTTGACGTAGCGGCGGTTGTGCAGGCCGGTGAGCGGGTCGCGGTGCGCCATCTCCCGGAAGTGCTCGGTGGCCCGGCGGGCCTCGGCGGCCTCGAACACCGCCTGTAGCGCGCGGGCCCGGGCCTCCCGCTGGGCCGAGTGCAGCGCGGTCGCCTCGGCGTGGAACGCCCGGTGCTCCTCGTACGCCTCCAGGTGCCGCCCGGTCGCCGCGTACAGCGCCGCCTGCTCCTCGCGGATCTGCGCCCGTACGGCGGCCAGTTCGCGTTCGTCGCTCATCCCCAGCGCCGCGTCGAGGGCCTCCTGTGCCGCCTCGTACCGCCCGGCACGGCGGCGGGCCTCGGCGAGGGTGAGCAGGCACATGGCGATCGCGTCGCCCTCGTTGCCGAGCACCGTGGACTGCTCCGCGTCCAGGACGGCGTGCAGGGTCTCCTCGACCGCCGCGAACCGGCCGCCCATGATCTCCACGCGGGCGATGGTGTCCAGCTCGTTCGCGCTGAACGGGCGGCTGCCATCCGCCTGGACCTCGCGCATGTGCTCGATCAGGGCCCGGGCCGCCGGCTCGTCCTCGTTCTCGTACGCCGTATAGGCCATGTTGTTGAGGATGAACAGGGTCAGCTCGTCGTCGCGGATCGCGGTGGCGATGTCCAGCGCCTCGCGGAAGCGGCGGTCGGCCTCGGCGGCGGAGCCGCTCTCGTCGAGCGCCACCGCCAGCGACTGCAGATGCCGGGCGCGGACCCCGGGGGGCACGTCCTCCGGCAGGTGCGCGACGCACTGTACGGCGTGGGTCAGCGCCCCCGACACGTCGCCGACCTGCCGGTAGAAGATGGCCAGCTCGCGGTGCGCCCGGGCCAGCAGGTACTCGTTGCGGTTCTCCCTGGCCCAGGCCAGGATCTGGTGCACCGCGCGGCCGCCCTCGGCGGAGCGTCCTTCCCGCAACATCACCGAGATGCGCAGCAGCCGGGCCCGCTGGACGAGCTCCTGCGCGCCGAGCTCCTCGGCCCGGCGTTCCGCCTCGGCGGCCGGGCCGGGCACCGCCCGGAACTGGGAGCCGGGCAGGCGCTCCAACTCGGAGACCAGGGCGGCGAGCGTGGCACGCTCGTCCTCGGCCAGTACTGGACTGGCCGTCACCGCCGCTTCCGTGGTCACCGTGCGCGCCTCCGTCATGTTGGTCAGGGTTCACGATCGGTGCGGGGCGGTGGTTGTTGAGGTCTCGCTCGGGTGCAGTTCGGTTGCACGGGTGTGGATCAGCGGCGGTCCGTGCATGTCTGCGGTGCGGCGGCGACGTTGTCGACCGTGTAGATCACCGCCACCGTGAAGCAGTAGTTCTCCTGCTCGTTGAGCCCGTACACGACGTAGTCGGTGGTGCCGGCGGGCAGTTGCTGGAAGGCGCGCTGCTCCTGGCCGGTGCGGCCACCGGAGATCAGGACCGGGCCCTCGGCGCCCGGGGGGTATCCCCACTGCAGTGACACGCTGTCCCGGTTGTCCCGCAGCCGGACGTTCTCCGGCGCCCCGCCGGGTGCGGCTGAGCTGGGTGCCTCGGCGGCCGGGGCGCTGGACACGGCCGCCGGGGCCGCGGCGGCGGTCGTCGGTGCGGCGGCGCTCGCCTGCGGCTCGCCGCGCCCCTCGCGCGGCAGCGTCGCGGCCACCACCACGGCCGCGACCACGATCCCGGCCAAAAGTACGGCGACCAGCAGGGCGGAGTGCCGGGAGCGGGCCGGTTCCGGCCGGGCGACGGGTACGGGCAGCCGCCGGTCGGCGACCAGGCTGCTGCCCGGCTGGGCGGCTGCTCCGCCGCCCAGCACGGCATGGGGCGGCGGCGGGGTACGGACGGGCTCGGGATGCGGCGGCGGGAACACCACGGACGGCTGCCAGCCCATGGGAGCGGGCCGCCCGGCCGGTGCGGCGCCGGATCCGGCGTACGCGTGGCTCTGATCCGCCTGCGCGAGGTCCGGATCCGGCCGGACGGGGTCCGGCTCGGGGTGGACGGGGTTCCGCTCGGGGTGGACGGGGTCCGGCTCGGGGCGGACAGGGTCCCGCTCCGGTCGGGCGGGTGGGTCCCGGGGCGCCGGTGAGCTGACCGTTGCGGGCCGCTCGGGCGGGAGCGGCACGAAGCGCGGCGGGTCGGCGGGCGGTGGGGCGACCGTGGGCGGCCGATCGGCGGGTGGCGGGGTGACCTGCGGCGACGCGGGTGGTGGCGGCACGAAGCGGGGCGGGTCGGCCGGTGGTGGGGTGACCAGCGGCCGTTGGGCCGGGTGCGGCACGAAGCGGGGCGGGTCGGGCGGCGGCGGGGTGACCAGGGGCCGGTCCGCGCGGGCGTGTCGCCCACCGGGCCCACCACCCGTCGGGTGGACCGGTGTCACGCCCGGAGCGGCGCCGGAAACGTGCCGCACGCCCGGCGCCGGGGCGTCGGGGCCGACCGAGGGCGTGACCCGGCCGCACCGGTGCCGGTCCGGCTCGTTCCGGCGGGCGAGGGCGTTGACCTGGACCGCGAGCGGGTGGTCGGCGGGCAGGTAGCGGGCGCACAACTCCTGGGCCAGGGCGAGGTGCTCTCGTCCCGCCGCGTCATGGCCACACTCGCGTTGCATGGCGCCGAGGCGGGCCAGCATCTTGATACCGGCCGGGGCCGCGTCCCCGTACGTCACGCGGTGCCGTTCCCACGCCTGCGCCAGCCGCGAGCGGGCCGCGGTGCACTGCCCGGCGGAGTGCTCGGCCGTCGCGAGGTCGGCCTGGGCCGCCAGCACCCGCGGCGAGTCCGGCCCGTCCAGTGTGATCAGTTCCGCGACGAGGTCGTGGTAGAGCTGGACCGCCCGGCCGTGGTTGCCGGTCCGCTGCAGCACCGCGGCGTGGGTGGCCGCGGCGGCGATCGTCCGTTCGTCGTGCGGGCCGTGCAGCCGTTCCTCGGCGGCGTGGGCGAATCCGGCCCAGATCCGGGCGCCGTGCGGGTCGCCGAGGGCGATGAGGATGCGAGCGTGCAGTGCGGCGGCGACCGCGAGGTCGGCGGTGGCGCGCTGCGGGTCCGCGTCGGTCGGATCAAGCACGTCCGCGAGTACGGCCCGCGCCCCGGCGAGGTCCCCGGCGGACGTCAGCGACTGTGCATGCGCGGTGAGTTCGGCCAGCGGTGGGGGCACGTGCCTCATAGTGTCTGCTCAGCGACCCACGGTACAAGACCCGCGCCGCGCCGACCCGAGCCGACCTGCGCAACCCGGGGGCGGTAGAAAGCGGGTATGACCACCGACGACCACCTTGCTGAAGTCAGGCGTGAGGTGCTGGTGCGGCACCTGGAGGCGTGGGCTCCGGCCGCCCTGCACCGGGCCCGGCACGCCAGCTACGTGCACGGATACGCCGACGCCGACGGAGGTCGCGCGGCCGAGGCGGCGGTGCGGGTCTTCGCCGAACTGTCCGACCTGGTGCGCGGCCGGGAGTTGACCATGCTGGCGGTGGGCGACGACACCACGGCAGCGGCCGCCCGGCTCGCCACGGCGCAGCGCGAGGGCGGTGTCGCGGCCGGGCTGAGCGTGCACACCGTGGACGGTGGCACCGACGCCCGGCTGGCGGTGGCGCTGGCGGCGGGCGGGGCGGCCCGCGTACCCCTGCTGGGCTATCTCGATGCGACCGCCGCGCCGGGCCCGCCGGCCCTGGCCACCGTGGCGGCCCTGGCCGCGGGCAAGCCCGCGGAGGTGTTGCTGGTTCTCGCGCCCGGCGCGCTGGAGGGACTGGACGGGGATCCGGACGCGGCGGTCCGCGTGTTCGGTGGCCCGCCCGGGGACGGCTCGCGGGTGGACGCCTACCGGGCGGCGCTGCGCCGTGCGGGCTTCCCGCTGGTCGCCGCGGTGGAACTGGTCGCGAACGGGGGACCGGGACAGTTGCTGGTCTTCGCCACGGCGTCCGGAAAGAGCCTGGAGGGTTTCAAGGACACCCTGTGGGCGGTCGACGAGTACGCGGGCGTGCGTTACCGCGATCCCGGCGATCCGGAGGGGCATCTGCTCGACATCTCGCTCACCCCGCATCCGGGGCCGTTGCGGCGCGAGCTGCTGGGTCACCTGGCCGAGGCGGGCCCGGCGACCGTGACGGAGCTGCGGACGTTCGCGCTGACCGAGACCGTCTACCGGGCGGCGGACGCGACCCGGGTGCTGCAGGCGCTGCTGGCGGCCGGGGCGGTGACCCGGAGTCCCGAGCACGGCCGCCTCGGCGGCGACGTGGTGATCGCCGTCGCGGACGCGTAGCGCGCCTCGCCGGTGTTGCGGGAGCTCACCGGCCGAACAGCCACACGCGACGGTCCGTCAGCGTGGCTGCCAGGCGTCCGGGCGGGTGGTCAGCTTCCGTACGTGGGCGGGCATCCGTCCGCTGATCAGCTCGGCGAGGCTGACCTCGTCGACCACCTCGCGCACCGCCGAGCGGACCGCGACCCAGAGGTTGGGCAGGTTCTCGGCGGCGCCGGAGTAGGTGGTCTCCTCTGGACGCAGCCCGCGGACCCCGGCGAGTGGCCCGTCGACCGCGCGCAGGATCTGCCCGATGGTCACGTCACGCGGCGGCTGGGACAGGGTGTAGCCGCCCTCGGCGCCGCGCTGGGCACGAACCACACCGGCGCGGCGCAGGTCGGCCAGCACCGCCTCGAGGAACTTGCGCGGCATGTCCTGGTCCTGCGCGATGGCCTGTGCGGACATGAGCTGCGGGTAGGACTGCGCCAGGCTGAGCGCGGCCCGGACCGCGTAATCGCCACGAGCGGAGATCTGCACACCACTATCATGCCGGGTCGGTTCGGGCGGCTCGCACATACCCCATGAATCTGTGGGAATTACCGTCAGTCGGCGGACGGTGGCGGACCGGGGTCCCTTGGCCTACCGGCCCTACCGGTGGGGCCCGAAATTGCCCGGTCCGGTAACGCAGGGATTGGGTGAAAAGCGACATTGCGGACGTACTGGGCGGTGTGGGCGAGCCGGGGATTCCCTGGAATCCCGCGCATTGTTTGTCCGATTTATCCCGAGTTACTCGGAATGGTGCAATGCCAAAGACGGGGGTACGAAAGAAGCGACCCGTGCGGACCGGCAGTGTCCGCACGGGTCGCCCCGGAAAATGCGCGTCGCTATCGACCGGCCAGCAGCCGGTTGACCGCCGTGTCCACGTCCAGGTGTTCGGACTCGCGACCTCGCGGCACCACCACGTAGGTGCGCCGAAGGAAGCGGACGAGGACACTGCGGGGTACTTCGAACAGCGCGTTGCCGTCAGGTGACGACAGCGCGAGGGCGACGAAATCGCCGCGCGGCGTGGCCCACGGCCACACCCGGACGTCGCCGATCCCAGCGGGCTCGTCGAGCCCGGTGACGAGCAGTTCGCGCGCAAAGGACCAGCTCACGGCTTCCCCACCGGCTGATTCTGCGTGGAACAACACGTGCACGGCATACGGGTCGGCTGGGTCGTACCGCAGACTGGCGCGCACGGGCAGTGCCGTGGCATCTGGCGCTACGAGCCGTAGCGATGTTTCGACCTCGACGGTCGTTGGACGAATGGTACTCATGGACGAACTCCCCCCGGCACCGCTGCGGGGTCGGTAAACCCCGCTTTCCCATACTCAGGTGATCCCTGTCGTTACGCTCCGCCATACGCTGATCTCACCCAGTAGTGGGAAGACGGTTCCGAAAGCCCGTTCGAGCAGGACGTAAAGCGATATCTTGTCCTGTTCTGCCCAAGTACCCGGCTCCGCCCGGCGTCGGGTGGGTCCAGCAGTTGACTTACTCCGGTAACGTCCATTCCTCCCGGGTAGTGACGGGGCGCCGGAACACTGGGGGATGAATGACCAGGAAACCCAGCGCCTCGCCGCCGACGAGTCCGCGCCCCGAAAGTGATCAGATGCCCCGAACCGACCGTGTGAGTGATGAGCCGCGTACGGAAGAGAGCCACGGCCCCATCGGTCTGCTGCACCGGATCCGGGCCAACCCGAGCGGCCGGGTCGCCCTCAAGGTGGGCATCGGGGTGGTAGGCGGCCTGGTGGTCGCGCTGGGTGTCGTGCTGATCCCGTTCCCCGGCCCCGGCTGGGCGATCGTGATCCTGGGCCTGGCGATCCTGGCGCTGGAGTTCGCCTGGGCCCAGCACGTGCTCGAGTTCACCAAGCGGCACGTGCAGTCCTGGACCCACTGGGCCACACGGCAGTCGCTGCCGGTCCGCCTCCTCATCGGCGCCCTGGGCATGGTGTTCGTCGCGGCGATCCTGTGGGTGTCCGTCAAACTGAGCTTCGGGGTCGACCTGGCCGCGCTGGCGTGGGGCTGGCTGGGCGGCTCCTGACGCGCCGACCCCGGGTTCGCCCTCGGGGGTGGCCGTCCGGTACAGTCTGATCGCGTTGCGGGCGATTAGCTCAGCGGGAGAGCGCTCCGTTCACACCGGAGAGGTCACTGGTTCGATCCCAGTATCGCCCACCAAGATTTACCCGCAGCTCACAGCAAAGACGGCGCCCCCAGTCGAGGGCGCCGTCAGCGTTTCCGGCTATGCAGGGTCCTCGGAAGTCAGCAGAAAGTCAGCGAACGCGTCCAACACCCGCTTCGTACGCCCTGCCGAACCGTGTGTGTAGAGGTTCAGCGTCGTGGACGCCTGCTCGTGACCCATGACCTCTCTGACGTCGTTGACGGGCACGCCGCGCGACACGAGCCAGGTCGCGTACGAGTGGCGGAGGTCGTGAAACCGCAGCCCGTTGCCCGCCACCCTGGCGATGTGGCCGATGGCGTCCCGTTCGGTCGTGAATTCCTTGTCCCACCAGATGCCGTCAGAGTCCATCCACGCGGCCCGGAACTTGAAGTGTCCGAGGCGATCGATGCGGCCCAGCAGCCCTGCGCGGGCAAGAGCCGGGCGCCAGACCCGAGCACGAAAGAGCGTGCGACGCATCGGCCCGCCTGCGGTGTTGGTGAAGACCTCGCCAGCGGGACCGGCGGGGAACGTTTCCCGGTGGGCGGCCAGCAGGTCTGCGGTGAACGGGGGCAGAGGTACCGTTCGGCGTCCGGCGCGAGACTTCGGGTAGGGCTTGGTCGTGACAGTTCCAGCGATCTCGACCGCCACGCGCACGACGCTCACCGTGCGATTGATCAGGTCGACGGACTCCCAACGAAGCCCGACGCACTCACCCCATCGCATGCCGGTACCACCGGCCAGGGCGACGAGTGCCTGAAAGCGGTCTGGCAGGGCCGGAAGCAGGTCGTTGGTGAGCTGGCCCATCGTGATGGTGCGGCCGTCGGTGTCCTTCTTGCGACGGCGCGGCACCTTCACGCCATCGCATGGATTGGTGCCGATCAGACGGTCGCGAACCGCAGCTCGCAGAATCGAGGACAGGACGTGGTGGCAGTCGGCAACGCTCGCGGGCGAAAGGCCGCGCCCGGCGAGGTCGGTAACCCACTGCTGCACTGCCAGATGGTCGACCTTGCCGATCGGCGTGTCACCCCATCGCGGCAAAACGTGGGTACGAAGGACCGAGGCGACGCGTGCCCGTGTCGCGAGTTCGTCACTGCGCGCCTGCTGCCAGCGAGCGGCGAACGTACCGAGGCGCATTCGTCCAGCGTGCGGGTCGACGTAGGTACCGCGCGTCAGGGTGGACTCGATCTCGGCGAGAAACGCTTTGGCCTCCCGCTTCGTCTGGAAGGTCTTGGCCTTCTGCTTGCCAGAGGCGTCGCGCCAGTTGGCGCGCCAATTGCCTGCTGGGGTTGGGGTTGTGTGACCCACGGTGATGGATCTCCTTCGTGTGGTGGGTAGCGGGTAGCGGCACGCGGGGGTGCCCCTACCCCTGGTTTCCGGGGGTTTCGGCGGTGCGGTGGTGGGTGCCGCTACCCGCTACCTGGGGCCGTGTGGGCTGGCCAGGGCGGTAGCGGCTGAGGTAGCGCTGGCGCTACCCGGTAGCGGTCCGCTACCTCGGCCGCTACCTGTCGGCGGGCGGGGTGGCGGTGACCGTGTGTCGATGTGCCGGACGGTCTGATGCCGGGTCGCGGTCGCGGGCCGTGTGGCCCTCTGGCGCTGGTTCTCGGGGTGGTCGCGGGTATCGGCTGGGTAGGCGCGACCCGCGACCGGTGGGTGATCGTGCTGGTCGGTGCGGTCGCGGCTGGGGTCGCGTCGGCGCGACCGGTCGCGGGCGGCCCGCGACCGGGCCGGGGTGGGTAACGGCGAAAGGGTCGAGCGTCGGGGTGCCGGTTCGGCGGTGTTCGGCGGTGCGTTGGGGTGGCGTGTTACCGCCACCTTCGAGTCGTCGGCGAGGTGGCAGGCGGTGACGGCAGGGTGACGCGCGTGTTACCTGTCCGTCTGCCTCGCGGCTTGGCGGCGGGGTGTCGCGGATGGCCGTTCAGGCGGTTTTCGGGGGTGTGGCTGGTTGGGCCGCAATGCCGCTAGGTCGCTGGTCAGGGCCGCGAGGGTGTGGCATTGCGAACCCGCAATGCCTCGCGGGTCAGGCCGCAATGCCTTGCGGCGCTCCGTGGGGCTGGCGAACCGTTCGGATGTCTACGCGGCGTGACGGTCGCGGGTGTTGCCGGGGTTGGTGCTAGCGGCTGTGCGGGGTTGTCCCGGTCTGGCCTGTGGGCGGGTTTCGGGGGTGTGGCTGGGTTGGGCCGCGATGCCGCTAGGTCGCCGATCAGGGCCGCGAGGGTGGGGGGTAGCGGACCCGCGATGCATCGCGGTCCTCCCCGCGATGCATCGCGGGCTCGGCGGCGGTTGTCATGGTGACGCAGGGTGGCGGATTGTCGCGGTGTCGCACTGTCGCGTGCGACGACGGGACAGGCGTCCAACGCGCGCGCGTACGCGCGAGGAGACACGCGACGATGCGACACCGCGACTATGACTCTCGGTAGTGGACGGTGCCCGGTGGGGGCCGGGGGTGCTAGCGGCCGTTGCCGGGGTCGGATTCCGGTCTGGCGGGCCGGTTCCGGGGTGCCGGCTGATTCGGCTGCTAGCCGCTAGCGGCCTGGTCATGGCCCGGTCGGGCCGCTAGCGGTGCCGCTAGCGCTAGCGGGCCAGGGTGCTAGCGCTAGCGGCTGATCCGGCCGCTGGGTGGGTTACGCGCCGTGCCGTTTCGGGTCGTTGCGGTAGGCCCAGATGAGGTCTTTCTCGGCGTCGGTCAGCTCCCCGATCGACGCGCGGCGGTTGGCTTCGGCTTCGGCTGGGGTGGTCTCGATGCAGGAGTCGAGCCAGTCGTGGAAGGCGCGGCGGGAGATGACCCATCGGCCGCCGAGTTTGCGGGCGGGGATGTCTCCGGAGCGGATCATGCGGTAGGTGCCGCCGAGGTTGAGCGAGAGCATTTCGGCGACTTCTTTGACGGTGTAGGTCAGCGACCCGACCGGTGCGGGCCTGGCGCGCTGCGGAGCCTCGGCGGGTGCGGTGCGGGGAGTGAGCGGGTGAACGGTGGCGTGGGCGGTGCGCACGGTGATGCCTCCAATGTGGGTGGTGCTGGGCCGGGTGGGATGGTGCGGCGGTTCGGTCGCGGGCCGTGGCATCGGTGGGGCCGCTGAGAGCCACGCTGAGCCAAGATCCGGGCCGTTTTGGTGTCATCCGATGCGGCCGATCGGCTTTGTGGGCTATTCGGCGGTGTGGTGGCAGGTGTCGCAGAGGCCGTAGCCGAACAGGATCGGCCCGACTTGCGCGATCCCGGCCCACACCCGGTCGGAGTGTCGGCGGCAGCCGTCGCAGGTGCTGTCCTCGATCGGGTCGGGGGTGGCGAGGTGGCGGCAGGCGGGGCAGACGATCAGCCCTGGCGCCCAGGCGAACGCATGGACCACACGCGGCCCGGGGCCGAGGTGCGGACAGGTCCGGCCGTGTCCACCCAGCAGGGCCAGGGCGTGCCGCTGGAACAGAGAGGCGAGCCACGGCGGGGTGTCCGGGCTGGCGATCAGCCTGGCCCAGGGGTGTTCGGCGGCCCGTAGGAGGCGGTGGTGGGCGTCGGCGCTCGCGGCGTGGAGTTGGTCGGCGAGCGCGGTCGGATGCAGGGTCATGCTGCCGCTCCCTTGGTGAACGCAGAGTGAGGACCGGGGCGATCCGGGGTGGACGGTGGCCGGTTACCGCCGGGCACGGCCACGGGCGGCCAGTCCTGGTCGGTAATCTCGGTAACTTCGGTAACTTCCCTGGTCAGCGGGTTACCGATGCCGATGCGGGTTACCGATGGATCGGTAACCTGATCTTGCGGGTTACCGCTGGTTACCGACGGCTTTTCGGATCGGTAACCGGTCTGACCTGCCCGGTTACCGCAGTTACCGGAGTTACCGATACCTCCCGCCGGGAGGTACCGATCCCAGGCGTCGGCCAGGCCGAGATTCCCGGTCGTCGGATACGTGGTGTAACCCTTGGCCGTGCCCTGGCCGGTGTTGAACGCGGCCGGGGCGATGCCGTACCGGCCCAGTTCCTTCGACAGCCGTCGGGCGTCGAGTGGCTTGCCGTTCAGGTCCCCCCACGGGGCGTCCTCGGCCGTGGTGAGCGCGTCGAGGATGTCGGTGGTGGGCATCCGGTCCCGCCCGTCGTACAGGGTTCGCAGGTCGGCCAGCAGGCGCGTGCCGAACGTCGGCGCGGTCGCGGTGTCCAGCACGAAGTAGCGGGCCGCGTCGCGTCCGGCCTCCGGCCACCGCTCCCCGGCCTGGTCGGCGATGGCCAGCAGCGCTTTCCACACCTCGGCCGCCCGGTCCGCCACCCCGTCCGGCATCCGTGGCCGCGCCTTGGCGAGCGAGTCAGCCTGCTGCGACATCCACTCGGCCAGGGCGTCGCGAATCGGTGCGGCTTCGGCTTCGGCGTACTGCTCCTCGAACGGCTCCACCCGCTCCGACCGTGCCCGCCGCCGCATGTGGACCACCACGGCCCGGGTCAGGATCGTCGCGGGCATGGACCCGGCGATCCCGGCGAGCGCGACCGGGGCGAACACCACGAACCGGGCCACC
The DNA here is from genome assembly GCF_004217545.1 of Krasilnikovia cinnamomea. Lineage (NCBI taxonomy): Bacteria > Bacillati > Actinomycetota > Actinomycetes > Micromonosporales > Micromonosporaceae > Krasilnikovia > Krasilnikovia cinnamomea. Next base: position 1,051,858 of record NZ_SHKY01000001.1, on the reverse strand, counting down.
TTCATGCTCTTGGCGTCGCCCACGCACCGGGCGATCGTCGCGCCGCGCTTGTACCCGGCGTTGAGCAGCGCCCGCAGATCTTCGTAGTTCCCGCCGGTCTTCGGGTTGAAGATCGCATCCACCTCGTCGAACAGGATCGTGTGCGGATGCAGGCTGATCAGCCGGAACAGCGCGGCCGTGCTGGCGCTGATCGTCATCTCCGGGTGCCGAACCAGCAGGTTCAGCAGCTCCAACACGCGGGTCTTACCGGAGCCCGGTTCGGCCGAGTCCAGGACCAGGCGCGGGGTGACGTAGAAGCAGCCCACCGCGTGCGTGTGCGCCGCCCACAACGTCACCGCCGTCAACGCGTGCTCGGACGGGAAGGCCACGTAGCGGGCGATGAACGCCGCGACCTGGTCGAGCACCGCCGCGCCCGGCGTGCTGCTGGTGTCGGTCATGGCCGCACAGCCCGACGCTGGCCCGGACGCGCGGCTGTTTCAGCCGATCCTCGTGGCGGGTACGGCTGGGGCAGGTGCCGGGGTGGTGAGATGCCCCCGCCCCGGCACCGCACAGGTCGGCCCGGTCGGGCGGCGGCGGGGGGCATCTCACCACGGTCTTGGCTGAAACACCGGGGCGTTCGGGCCGGGCCGGGTGCGGGCCTGACCGCCGGTCGTGGCCGGGCCTGGCCGTGTGGTGGTGTGGCTGGTCGCGGGTGTCGCGGACCCGGGTGTCGCCGGGTCCGGGCTGGCGTCATGGTGTCGTCAACAGGTGGCGGGTGCGGGTTCACGGTGTCGGACTCCCTTGTCGTCAAACGGTCGTCGTGTGGTGCGGGTTTGTGCTGCGTACGGGCTGGTTGGTGACGGCGCTGCGACGCGCCACCGGACCGGCTGGGGTCGTGGTGGCTGGCGTCAGCGGCGCAACAGGAGCGACCGGCGGATCGGCTGGCCACGCGCCGCGCAGCGGCGCCAGCCAGCAGCCCGGCTCTGCCGGTCGTCCTTGCTCTTGCTCGTGTCGTCCAGCACGGCCGGTCGGCCGTGCCGGTAGTGCCCTGTTGAGTTCTCAATGAGCCAGCGCCAAGCGCGAACGCCCACGCCTAGAGGTAGTGCGACCCGAACGGGGTCCGATGTCGTCAGGAGGTGGCCCGCGCGGGGCCGCCGGGAGAGCGGCTGTCAGGCGGCCTGTGCGGCGTCGAGCCAGGTGCCGTGCTGGCGCCAGAACCGTTCTGCGGTGCGGTGCACCCGGTTGAACCGGCCGCCCCACAGGCGGCGGTACTCGGCTGCCGCCGCGCGCCGGACCTGCCGTGACTGGCCGAAGCGCTGCGCGGCGACCAGCTCCTGCCACCGGGCACGCCACGCGGCCCGCTCGGCATCGTTGACCGCGGCGAGTCCAGCCCGGACCACGTCGGCCGGGTCGGCGGCCTGGTCCTCGGCCAACGGGGACGCGAACACGGCCGCCGCCACCTCGCCGTAGGTCAGCCCGAACAGTCGGTCGCGCAGCTGCGTCACGTCGAGGCGGGCCATCACGCGGCCCGCCCGGTCCGGGATGCTGCGCACCCACGGGATCGAGGCCGGGAACGTCGGCCGGACCGTGATACCGAACGCCGTTGCCACCCGCCGCTCGCACAACGCCAGGAACGCCCGCTCGCCCGGATCCGCCGGCGGATCCAGCAAGTCCGTCTGCGCGTCCCGGTGCACCGTGTTGATGCCGTCGAACGTGATGATGTGGGCAACCCAGCGGCGGACCTCGGCGTCGCTCATCTCGGCGAGGTAGTCGTACTCCATGCCTAGCGAGCGGCAGTACAGCGCCGCGACCAGCTCCAGCGCCGTCAACGGCACCGAGGCGGTCAGCACTGCCTCCGGGGCCTGGCCGTGAAGGTGGTCCCGGTCGTCCACGAACCCATCCGCAGACACCGAAGGCAGTGCGGTCCGGGTAGTCTTGACCTGCATCTTCGTACTCCAATCACACGGGAGAAGCGGGATGTATTGGCCTCGACGGGGGTAGGAGCCCGTCGGGGCCGCTTGCGTTGAGATGAGGCTATATGGCTAGCGGCTAGCCGTCTAGCCGTAGTGTGGCTAGCTGGTCACCTTGTACGCTGTTCGGCTATGGCAACCCTCGGAGAACTGCGAGAGTCCAGCGCTCGGGTCCGGTCCGCTGAGCAGGAGCTCGACGCCGCGCGCTTGGCGCGGGATGACCTCATCCGCGAGGTCCGTCGATCGACGAACCACACTGTGTCGGAGATTGCCGAAGCTGCTGGGGTTTCACTCGCCACGGTCAAGACCGTCGTTCGTGGTCTCGTCCGGCAGTAACCCTGTGCTGCGTCGTGTCCTGCGTTGGCGTCCGTTGTCATGCATTGAAGACAACCGCGTTTGCGGGATAATCCACAGCCGAACGGGGTATACAGCGACCGTATAGGAAATCTACATAGGAGCCGGGTGCATGACCTCGCGACACAAGCACGTGCCGACGCCGCCGCCTGACCTGTGGGAACGTCCAGATATGACGGACGCGTTGGCCCGACGTGACATCGGCGCGGCAATCCGGATCTATCGACGATGGACCGGCGCCAGTCAGACGGACATCGGCATGATGATTGGAATTCCCCAACCGCATGTCAGCGGAATCGAGCGCGGAAATAGGCAGGTCATAACGATCGACCTGATCGAGCGCGTTGCGGATGGACTGGGAATCCCGCGAAAAATGCTCGGCCTCGCTCCGCTGGAGGATGCAGGGCCGGAATCGGGTCCGGTGCCAGCGAGCCAGGGGGAGTGGCTATCGGGTAGAAGGTTCCTCGGTGCGCATCGCGGTGAACTTACCAAGGCCGTGTACGACCTTTATCCTGAATCTGTCCGGCTCGGCAATACGGGAATCCTGATCCCCCCGCAATGGAGATTGCCTGCGCCCATCGATCTGTCGGATGTGACGCTGCGGTGGCAGGAAGAGACGCCACGACCAGCGGTCAACGGTGGAGAGCGCGAAACCAAGCATGTTCGGCCATTGTTGTCGAAAGGTCGCGACTACAGCAGATATCACCGTGCCATGCGCGATTTGGCTCGTCCGCGACTGTTTGAAAATCGTCTCTGCTATCGCCTGCTCGATGTCGCGCCCGTCGGAGACAGAGGCGCCCAGCAGCTCGACCTTGACCTTACGTTGGGCGAGATGTGCTACTTCGACATGATCGACGTGGGCGAGGCGCTGGCACACGAGGCCGCATTGGCTGCTCGTACAGCCGAGGGAAAATTCAGCGCCGATGGCGTGGCATGGGAACACCTCCCATTTCGGCGACTCATTCGCGATCCGTTTGAACTCGCAACGTATCCATTGATGATTTCAGTGAGCACCCTAACCGTTCGCGCAAGTAGAGCAGGATCGACGTTCTACATGCTTCGACGCAACGCCGCGAAGGTCGCCATTGCGGGCGGGATGCTCAGCGTGTTTCCCACTGGCGTATTCCAGCCAGCGTCGGTTCTCCCGGCGCCAAATTCGCCGGACTTTGATCTGTGGCGAAATGTAATGCGGGAATACAGCGAGGAATTTCTCGGAAACCCGGAACACGATGGCGATGGGCCGCCGGTCGACTATGTAAACGACGAGCCGTTTCGCTCGCTCGATACGGCACGACGCGAGGGTAGAATACGCGTCTACTGCCTGGGTGTCGGAATTGATTCGCTCAACTATGTCGGCGACGTCTTGACGCTTGCGGTGTTTGACTCCGACGTGTTCGACGCGATCTTCGATGGAATGGTCGATCAGAACGACGAAGGCGACGTAGACACGGAAGAATACAACTTCACCCCGGAGGCGATGCGTCGCCTGCTAGACACCCAGCCGATCGCGCCCAGCGGGGCAGCCTGCCTGCATCTGGCGTCGGAGTATCTGTCCGAGGAAGTGCTGACGTAAGGGGCATCCAGGCCGTGGGGTCCGAGGCCAGGTCAACGGACGGTCAGGAGGATGGCGTACATCGAGCACCTACGTACGCCGAGAGATAGTCAGGCCCGTCAGGATTTCCATTGTGGAACGTTCCGGCCCGGGTCGCCGACAGCGACTCACCCAAATATCGAAGGTTCTTTAACACGCCCGCCCCTAGTAGCGCTACCTCGGAGCGAGCGAGTACGACATGCGGCCGTACGCCGACGCCATCCACGTCCGGCACTTCTACCACCTTTCGATCGATTTGCCCGAGGTTCCGGAGCGCTGGTTTACGGAGGAGCGGGGTGACGGCGACAGCGCGCCAATCCCATTTGAGTGTTACTGGTTGCCTCGCCCAGGGCCACGTGCTCGCCGCTGGCCAGTCCGTACTCCTCGGGCGACTCTTCGACCGAGCGTCCGGACAGCCCGGATGATCAGTCCTCGTCACGGAGTCTCTCGCGAGCCTGCTCGACAAGATCGACGTATCGCTCGGAGAACGGCTCGACCAACTCTCGTTCGAGCAGGCAGATGAGGTTCCACAGCGCCCGCTGCTCGGCCTGGTCCTGGACGAGACTGCCGAAGCCAGCAGTCTGCTTGTCGGTCCGGTTGAGCCACTCGAACAACACCAGGGCTTCGTCGCTGGTCAGCCGCAGGATGGTCCCTGGCTCCTCCACAGATGCAGGCTACGACATCTTGGGCTTCGGAGTCAGTATCTCTGGAGTCGTCGAGCCCTCCCTGTCACGCTGATGTGAGACAGCCCGTCTACCAGGGAATACTCTTCCTGGACGGCCCTGAGGAGAACACACCAGCATGACTTCGAAGCCCCATGAGAGCCCGGATCTGGACGCCCGGCCCCAGCGGCGGACATTCACCGCGGAGTTCAAGGCGCGGATCCTGGACGAGTACGAGTCGGCGCCGGATGCGGCGGCTCGCGGGGCGATCCTGCGCCGGGAACGACTGTATGGGTCACACATTCTCGACTGGCGCAAGGCCCGAGACGCCGGAGCCGCGGCCGGCCTGACCGACCGCCGTCAAGCGGCCGCGCGGGCAGCGAAGAAGGCCGAAAACGCTGAACTTGCCCGCCTGCAGCGGGAGAACGCCCGCTTGCAGGCCAAGCTGGCCAAGACCGAGACCGCGCTGGCGATCATGGGAAAAGCGCACGCGCTCTTGGAACTGCTCTCCGAGAGCGCGGATGCCGCGCCGATGTCGAACCCGTCCTCACCGAGGCGCTCCAGGCGCTGACCCCGGCGTGGGGCATCGCCGGGGCGTGCCGACTGACCGGCGTATCCCGCGCGACGCTCTACCGGCACCGCAACCCGCCCGCGCCGCCGAAGCCGCGGACTCCGCGTGAGCCGCCGCCCTCGGCGCTGTCGCAGGCCGAACGTGAGCAGGTCCTGCAGTTGCTGAACCGGCCCGAGTACGCCGACCTGGCGCCGGCGCAGGTATGGGCCCGCGAGCTCGACGAGGGCCGCTGGTGGTGCTCGGAGTCCACGATGTACCGGATTCTGCGGGCCGCCGGTCAAAACGGTGAACGCCGCAGCCAGGCCACGCATCCGGCCCGGACCAAGCCCGAACTCGTGGCCGACGCGGCGAACCAGGTCTGGTCCTGGGACATCACGAAGCTGCGCGGGCCGGTCAAGGGCGTCTGGTTCCACCTCTACACGGTGATCGACATCTGGTCGAGGTACGTCGTCGGGCACCTGGTCGCCGCGCACGAGGACGGGCAGCTCGCCGAAGCGCTGATCGCCGACGCCGCCGCCCGTGAACGCGTCGATCCCGATCAGTTGACCGTGCATGCCGACCGCGGCGCGGCGATGACCAGCAAGACCGTCACCCAGCTGCTGACCGATCTGAAGATCGGCCGTAGTCACAGCCGGCCGAAAACCTCGAACGACAATCCCTACATCGAGGCGAGCTTCAAGACGTTGAAGTACGACCCGAGCTTCCCGGACCGGTTCGGGTCGATCCAGCACGCCCGGCAGCACTGCGAGGCGTTCTACACGTACTACAACCACGAGCACCGGCACTCCGGGATCGGCCTGCATACTCCGGCCTCGGTCCATCACGGCACCGCCGGACAGATCCGTGAACAGCGGCAACGGACCCTCGACGCCGCCTGGGCCGCGCACCCCGAACGGTTCGGGCGCCGCCGTCCGCAGCCACCCCGCCTCGCTCACCGGGCATGGATCAACAAACCCGACAACAGCGACCTCGGACAAGTCGCCGTCGCGGCTGTGACCACCCTTCCAACAGCACAAAGCTAAAGAAGATCAAGAAACTGTCTCAGTTGACTTGACAGGTTCCGAGCGAGGCAGAAACACACCAGACCGGTAGTGCTAGGGCTCGCGGACCGGAGGGGATTTGAACCCCTGGTGGGGCGTGGCACGCCAGCGGCCCCACGCGCCTGCAAGGCCAGCGCGCGTGCGCGCTATCGACCTTTGGGCGCTGCAATAACCCGGCTCTGCCACCGGTCCATGATCAGTATTCCAGCGTGCCGGGCCTTGCCACAGCGAGTTCGGTTTGCGGCGGCGTCAGTATCTCTGGAGTCGTTGAGGGAGGCAGATTCACACCAAGGCGGCACAGCCAGGAATGACCTTTGAGGGAGCCGTTTGGTGATCTCCGAGTGGCCATTCGGTCAGCTCGGGAACGCTGATGCTGGTATCACCGGCTGCGTCGGCGGATGGGAATCCGCAGGTCACGGGCCTACTCTCCTGGTGTCCTACAGGCGGACGAGGGATGCAAGGGGGGCCGGGCGTGTACGAACCCATGTTCATCCTTCTCATGGTGTCCGCCGCCGCCGGGCTCTCGCTGTACATACGTCGCCGGTTTGGTCAGCTCGGCACCTCGCCTGAAGGTCGGGGGCTGCGCCGTGCCGGACACCAAGGCGTGTCGATGGAAACGGGCGCGCCGAGGCAACAGAAGACCGACGAGGGCCTGCTCCGGTTGCGCACCTCACCGCCCTTTCGGCGGGCGGTGTGGGCGTATCGGCTGATGCTGCCTACGCCGTTCCTCATGGTGCTGTCGGCGGTGGTTGGTGTATTGCTCCCGGGCCCGGCCCACGTCGTGTTGCTCGTAGGCACTTTTGGCCTCTTACTGGTGGGGCTGGTGCTCGGCTGGAGTGCGGTGTTGCCCTTCTCCCGCACGTTGCGGGAGACGCTGCCTAACCACCCACGGGACATCTTCGGGCCGGTCGGCGTGCCGACAGCGCTGATCCGCGACACCTTCCGCCGTAAGCCGGTTCCGCCCACGGCATGATCGACATCGGTACCGGTGGGCAATGGACCCGTGGCGTCGAGGCACCCGCACCCCGGCCCCCTGCCGCGGCTGGCTGACCATGTCCCAGCCGCTCGATGCCGCGAACTCTGGACCGTGGTGTCGTTATCTCTGGAGTCGTCCAAGGAGCAGGTTTCACACCAGCGCGATACGACTTTCGGATGAACGGCCGAGGGCCGTTTGGTGATCGCCAGCTGGTCGTTCGGCCAGCTCGTAGTTGCTGGTGCTGGTCTTGCTGGCTGCGTTTGGGGATGGGAATCCGCTGGTCAAGGGCCTATGCTGCCGGGTGCTCAACGAGGGGCCGAGAGACGCGAGGGAGGGACAGGGGCGTGTTCCAAATCCTGCAAGTCCTTCTCATGATCTTCGCGACGGCCTTGATCCTCTACGGGCTCTGGGAGATGAGACGGGGATGGCTCATCTCACGCAGCGGTGGATCGGGTGCACCGAAAGTAGCGGCTGGCGTGTCCAAAGTGCTGAACGGTGTTGCCGCGTGGGTGCTGATCGCGGTGTACACCGGGGCAGATTGGGGCCTCGGAGATGGAGGCGCCGCCGCCGCGCTCGTCGCCTATCTGGCGCTCCTGGGGCTCTCGCTGTACATACGGCGCCGGTTTGGTCAGCCAGCCGCCTCATCCGAGGCTCATAGGCTCAGGCCATGATTGTCCAGGCGGTGTTCGGGGCGTTGGTGGGGCTGGCCTTTGTTGGCTGGGGCGTCCGCGTCCTCGTACGTGGTGAAGTACCCGGGATTAAGTCCACCGGGCGGGTGTGGCGAAGCGTGTTCGCGGCTGTCATGTTCTGGTTCCTGCTGGGCGCGGCTGTCTTGGTCGGCCCTTTCGTCTGGATGGCGGGTACCGCCGGATGGATGGGGTCGGATGCCAGCTTCTGGGTCCTCTCGACGTCAGTCCCGATGGCCGTCTTTGCCGTCGTCTGTTTCAGGCCCCTGAGGACCACGGATGTGCGCAGACAGTAGTGGGACGCTGCCTCACTGCTGGCGGAGGCAGTATCTCTGGAGTCGTCGAACGAGTTCCCACGGCGCCCGCCCACGAATGCTGCCGTAGCCGCTTGAACCGAAGATCATCGGGCCCACGTGGGCGGCGAAGTTTGCGGCGGAACGAAGGTCTGGGCTGGGTAGCGCGGGGCGTCCGTCAGCGAAAAGTCAGCGACTCATCCGACATCAGACGGCAGCGGCTAACACCAAACGCCATGTGAGCTGCCGAAATGCGCAGCCCTCGACAAGGGGCGAACGGCTGGCAACCATGACTTCCGCGTTCACACCGGAGAGGTCACTGGTTCGATCCCAGTATCGCCCACCAGCACGTTGAACCGCGAAAACGCTCGGACCCATGAGCTACGGGTCCGAGCGTTTCGTCATATCCGGGACCGTACGGCGTCGAGTTCGGCGAGGCGGGCGCGGATCTGTTCGGCCTCCGGTAGGCCGAGATCGGTGTACAGGGCCAGCGCCTGCTCGTAGTGCTCCCGGGCCTCGGCGGGATCGCCGAGGGCGCGGTGCGTGTGGCCGAGACCGGCCCGGGCACGGGCCTGCTGGTTGCGGTAGCCCTTGTCCGTGGCGATGGTGCAGGCAGCCGTGTGGTGGGTGAGGGCATCGGCGGTCCGCCCGGCGGCGAGGGCGGCCTCGCCGATGCCGTTCAGAGCCCACGCTTCGAAGTGCTGGTCGCCGGTGTCGCGGAAAATGGTCAGGGCCTGCTCGTGGTAGCCGATGGCCTCGTCGGGCCGGCCCAGGGCGGTGTGCAGCACGCCCAGGTCGTCCAGCACAGCGGCTTCGCCGGCGCGGTCCCGGAGCTGCCGGAACAGCGCCAGCGACTGCCGCAGGTGCTCGCCGGCCGGCCCGTGCCTGCCGCACAGCAGTTCGGCGTAGCCCAGGCTGTCCAGCGCGATGGCCTCCCCGCGCTGGTTGCCGGTCTGCCGGGCCAGCGTCAGACCGTCCCGGTAGTAGTCGATGGCCTCCGAGACACGGCCCATGCTCTCCATGCACCGGCCCAGCCCGTCGATCGTGATGGCTTCGCCGGTCCGGTCACCGGCCCTGCGATACAGCGCCAGCGCCTGCCGCTGATAGTCGATGTCCTCTTCGTAGTGACCCGACCGGGACGCGACCAGGCCGAGGTTGAACAGCGCGCGGGCCTGACCGGCCGGATGGTCGATCCGCCGGAACATCTCGGCGGCCTGCCGGAGGTAGTCGCCGGCCCGCCCGACCCGGCCCGGGCCCAGGTGGGCGACGCCCAGGTTGAGCAGGGCATAGGCCTGTTCCATCGGGTCGCCGCTGTCGCGGGCGGCGTCGTGGGCATGGCCGTGCATGGTCAACGCGTCGGTGCAGAAGTTGTTGCCGAGGTATCGGGACACGGTGCGCGCCAGCCTGGTGGTGTGGCGGGGCCAGCCGGACGTCGCGGTGTGCGCGGCAACGGCGACGAGGGTGGGCCGTTCAGTGTCCAGCCAGGCCAGTGCCGCGCCTGGATCGGTCAGGTCCGGGGCGGGAGTGGCCGCCGGGGGGACCTGCGGCCGACGGTCGGCCTCTGCGGGATACAGGGTGTTCATGGCCGTCGCCGAGCAGGTGACGTAGTGGTCGAACAGGCGGGTCAGCGCGGCACGGCGCTCGGGCGGGGGACTCTGGTCCTGGGCGCGGGTGGCGGCGTAGGCGCGGACGAGGTCGTGAAAGGTGTACCGTTCCGGGCCGACCGCCTGCAGGAGGTGATCCCTGCACAGGTGGTTCAGCCAGGCCCGGGCGGTGGGCGGATCGGTGTCGGCGAGCGCGGCCGCGCTGTAAACGTCGAAGTCCTGGCCCGGGTGCAGCGCGGCCAGGCGCAGCAGCCGCTGCTCGTCGTCGGGGAGGTTCTGGTACGACAGGGTGAGAGCGAGTTCGACCCCGGTGTCCAGGCGCCGGTCGCGGTGGCGTTCGTCGAGCCGGTCGGCGTGGTCGGTGAGTGTCCAGCCTGGTGTGCCGCGGATGTGCCCGGCGATCAGGCTCAGCGCCAAGGGCAGGTAACCGCACCGACGGGCAATCCGTGCCGGGGCCTCCGGATCCGGGCCGATGGGCACCTCGGGTACGGCACTGGCAAGCAACGACAGCGCCTCCTCGGGGGTGAAGGCACTGACGGTGAGCTGGGTCGCCGGCCGCAGCTCGGCGAGGCTGCGCCGGCTGGTGACCAGGGTCAGGCATCCCGCGACGTCCGCCAACAGCGGGCGGACCTGTTCGGCGGTGGCGGCGTTGTCCAGCACCACCAGGGTCCGGGTGCCGGCGAGCCGGTCGCGGTAGGCGGCGGTCCGCGCGGGCAGGTGGTGCGGAATCTGCTGGCCGGGCACGCCGAGCAGACGGAGGAACCCGTCCAGCACGGCGGCTGGGTCGGCCGGGGGCTGTGCCCGATCGGCGTGGAATCCCCGCAGATCGACGAAGAGGACCCGATCGACCTCCTTGTCCCGGATCAACAGGTGTCCGGCGTGGATCGCGAGCTGGGTCTTGCCGACCCCGGCCATGCCCTTGATCGCGGAGACCACCACCGCGTCATCGCCCCGCAGGGCGAGGCGGAGCCGGTCCAGTTCACTGGTCCGGCCGGTGAACGAATCCAGATCCTGCGGCAACGAGTCCCGGACCCGAACCTGGGCCACCGCCTCGGTCTCCCCGCCGATCACCCGCAGCGTCTGGCGCCACTGGGCCACGTAACCCACATCCGGGTGCAGCGCCTGAACCACCGCGACGACGAGGTCGGTGTTGAAGCGTCGTCGGCCGGGCTGGAAACAGTTGGCCACGGTCGACCGACGCGCCAGCTCACCCGCCGGCCGGCCCGCCGCGGTCCAGGCCGCGTTGACCCGGTTCTTGATCGTCTCGTACGACGGGTCGCCGGCCCACACCTTCAACAGTCGTAGGCGTTCGACCAGGTCGTCGAGGGAGTCCGCCGGTGCCGGATCGGGCAACCCGGCGAACCCGCCCGTCGGCGCGGGCGCTGGTTTCTGCGACGGCGGCATCGCTCACTCCATGGACCACGCTCGGCATCTTGGGGCTTCCGAGGCTAGGCCGAGTGCCGACCGGCGTCCAAATTCGTCCAGACTTCGCCGCCCCCCGCCGCCGAGCCCGCAGACTCGATGGCGCCGGATCTTCCCAGCATTGGCCACGGGGGTCAGGGAGCCTCGAATCCCTGACTGGCCAGCCGCCGCGATCGGCCCCCGCCTCGGCGAAGGGGGCCGATCGCCGCCGGCGGGCGACAGCCAGTCGGAGCCGCCACGCGATGGGTATTCCACTGATCGACAAAGCGGTGCCGTTGCGCGCATGTTTCGCGCGGGAAACCCCTCGGAGAATCGCGCGCCATCGTCGCGATCGGGTTCTCCGCAAGAATGGCGACTTCCGCCCGGTCCCGAGCGACGAACCGTTCCGCGTGACGCCGGCGGCTGCCGTCCGCGCCTCGGCCGTGCAGTTCTCGTACTCCACTGTGGGGCCCGGATCCGACGCACCTGACCTGCGGCGTCTGGTAGGTCTGGCTGGGGCGGGTGGCGTCGTCAGGCGATCGCCGGACTCCTCCGGCACAGCGGATCGAGCGTATTCCCGATCAGGCTCGGTGCTCCAGGAATCGGCGTCATCTACACTGCCCGCATGTCGAAGGTCCTCAGAAAACTGCCGGTCGGCGAACGGATCGGAATCGCGTTCTCCGGTGGGCTCGACACCTCCGTCGCGGTTGCCTGGATGCGGGACCGGGGTGCTATTCCTTTCGCCTATACCGCCGATGTCGGCCAATACGACGAGCCGGATCTGGCGGATGTGCCCGACCGCGCGCTCGCCTACGGCGCCGAGCAGGCGCGCCTGATCGACTGCCGGGCGGCGCTGGTCGAGGAGGGCCTGGCGGCGCTGGCATGTGGCGCCTTCCACATCCGCTCGGGTCCGCAGACGTACTTCAACACCACGCCGCTGGGCCGGGCCGTGGTCGGCACGCTGCTGGTGCGGGCGATGCGGGACGACGACATCTCGATCTGGGGCGACGGGTCCACCTTCAAGGGCAACGACATCGAACGGTTCTACCGGTACGGCCTGCTGGCCAACCCCGGCCTGCGTATCTACAAGCCCTGGCTGGACGGCGAGTTCGTCGCGGAGCTGGGTGGCCGGCAGGAGATGTCGACCTGGCTGGCCCGGCACGACCTGCCCTACCGCGACTCGGCCGAGAAGGCGTACTCGACGGACGCCAACATCTGGGGTGCCACCCACGAGGCCAAGCGGCTCGAACACCTCGACACCTCCATGGAACTGGTGTCCCCGATCATGGGCGTGGCGTTCTGGGATCCCACGGTGGACATCGCGGCCGAGGACGTGACCGTGGAGTTCGCGCACGGCCGCCCCGTGACCGTCAACGGCCGGGAGTTCGCCTCCCCGGTCGAGCTGGTGCACGAGGCCAACACCATCGGCGGCCGACACGGGCTGGGCATGTCGGATCAGATCGAGAACCGGGTCATCGAGGCCAAGAGCCGCGGCGTCTACGAGGCCCCCGGCATGGCGCTGCTGCACATCGCGTACGAGCGGCTGCTGAACGCGATCCACAACGAGGACAGCGTGGCGATGTACCACACCGAGGGGCGCAGGCTCGGCCGCCTGCTCTACGAGGGCCGGTGGTTCGACCCGCAGGCGCTGATGATCCGGGAGAGCCTGGACCGCTGGATCGGCTTTCCCATCACGGGCAGCGTCACCATCCGGCTGCGCCGCGGCGCCGACTACACCATCGTCGACACCAACGGCCCGCAGTTCAGCTACCACCCCGAGAAGCTCTCGATGGAGCGCAGCCACTACCCGGCGTTCAGCCCGGACGACCGGATCGGCCAGCTGACCATGCGCAACCTCGACATCGCCGACTCGCGCGACAAGCTGGAGCAGTACGCCGCGCACGGTCAGTTGCCGCCGGGCGGCGGCCTCATCGGTGAACTGACCCTCGGCGGCGCGGCGACCATCGCCCGGATCGGCGGGGCGGAACCCGAGTTCGTCGAGGCCGACGCGCTCGACCGCGCCGCGATCGAATCCGGCACCGACTGACCGGACGGCCCGCGGCTACCAGCCGCGGGATCGCCACTCCGGGATCGCCGGCCGCTCCTTGCCGAGCGTGCTGTCCCGCCCGTGACCCGGGTAGAACCAGGTCTCGTCGGGAAGCCGGCCGAAGACCTTGGTCTCCAGGTCCGTCATGAGCGAGTCGAATTCCGCCGGGTTTGTTGTCCGGCCAGGACCCCCGGGGAACAGCGAGTCGCCCGTGAACAGGTGCGGGTGGCCCGCCGGGTCCTCATACAGCAGGGCGACCGAGCCGGGGGTGTGCCCGGTCAGCCGAATCACCTCGACGGCGACCTCGCCCCACCGGACGACCTCCCCGTCCTGCAACGGCACGTCGGTGGGCACGGCGATGCCCGCCACATCGGGCGCGCCCGCGTACGTGCGGGCGCCGGTCGCGGCCACGACGTCGGCGAGCCCGTTCTCCCAGTGGTCCCGGTGCTGGTGGGTGGTGACGATGGCGTCGAGCCGCCCGCCGCACAGCTCGACCAGCTTCCTGGGTTCGTTCGCCGCGTCCACCAGCAGCTGCGCGCCCGTCGCCCGGCAGCGCAGCAGATAGCTGTTGTTGTCCATGGGACCGACCGACACCTTGGTGATGGTCAGCGCGGCCAGCTCGCGCACCCCCGGCGCGGTACCGACATAGTCTGTCACGCCCGGAGACTACCGCCCCGGTACGGAAAGCCCTGAATGCGCGGGCATACACGGTCAGGTCGCCCTGAGCGCCGGCACCGGCCGCCCGTGCCGGTGCGCGCTATCTTGGGCGTCGCCACCAGCGGGGAGGGTTCGTGTTGCGGTCGAGGATCGGAAGTCTCGTACTCATCGGGGTGAGCGCCGCCGCGCTCGGCGGCTGCGGCGGACCGGAGGCCGACAGCGCCGGGGCCCCGGCCTTCGTCACGCCCAGCGCCACGCCCACCTTCGCCGCCCCGGGCGGCGCGGCCTCCCCGTCCACCCCGGCCGTCCCGTCGGCGCCGGCGCCGGCCACCAGCACGGCCCCGCCCTCGACCCCGGCGAAGGCGAGCGCGGTGACCTACGCCTTCCCCGTGGTCGGCAAGAACTCGTACGCCCGCGTCCACCACGACTATCCGGCGACCGACGTGATCACGGCGTGCGGGAACAAGGTCGTCGCGGTCACCAGCGGCACCATCACCTACGTCGTTCGCAAGGACACCTGGAACCCGAAGGTGAACGCGGGAAACACCCGTGGCGGCCTGTCCGTGGCGATCCTCGGCGACGACGGGGTCCGGTACTACGGCTCGCACCTGTCCGCGATCGACCCGGCGATCCAGGTGGGGGTGCGGGTCACGACCGGCCAGACGCTCGGACGGACCGGCGACACGGGGCACGCCAGCGCCTGTCACCTGCACTTCGGCATCTCCCCGCCGTGTGCCGGCGGCAGCGACTGGTGGACCCAGCGCGGGGCGATCTGGCCCTGGCCCTACCTCGACTCGTGGCGCAAGGGCGGCAACAAGTCGCCGGTCGCCGAGATCAACGCCTGGAAGACGAAGAACGGCTGCCCGGCCAAACCCCGCGTCAACCCGTAAGCGGGGGCCGGGATCGCACCGGCATGATCTCCGCGATGGTGTTGCGGGCAGGTCCGAGGAACGGCGAACGCTACGGATGCGATGCCGGCGGCCCGGGACGCCGTGCGGATGCGCACCGAGAGCGCAGGCGCCCCGCACAGCGGCCGGTCAGCTCAGCGGCGGATGGTCGCCTGCCGGAGCAGGTGTCGTTCCTCCTGCTGGCGGGCGTGCAAGACGATCTGTCGCGCTCCCCTCGGCGCGGTCGTGGACGACACGTCGTGCGTGCGGATGTCCGGATCCGGCGCTGACCCCGGTCCAGTGCGGACCGTACGCAGAATGGCGGCGATGTCGGACAAGCCGGTCACACCGGAGATGGACAAACTGAACTCTCCCCCCGTCGAGTGTTCGAGTTGGCTGGTGGATGCGGCGATGGTGCATCCCGCGTCGACGATGCTGGACCCTCCTATGTGTTCGATGGCGGCCGCGCGACGACACACGCGGCCAAGGGCGACGACCAATGTGCGCGCGTGAAGCGGGGGACACCAGCGCGCGGGTCGGACCTTGACCGAAGCGCCGAATCGGACGCGCGGGTTTCACGGGCACCGCCGCGCTCAACTATGATCAAGGGGACGGACGGCGGATCCTGCAACCCGGCCGCACCCGAACCGCACCCGTGCCGCACCCGTGCCGACCAAGCCTGGGACAGTTCATTTCCCAGTGCTTGGAGTTGCGCGTGTCGGACGGCGAGTTTCACGGCTACATCGCCCTGTTGATCTTCAGCGGCCTCGTGCTGTCCCTGCTGGCCGTCCGGGGGTTCGGCCAGACGGTCGGGGCGCGTCTGTTGGACGGCCTGTTCAGCCTCGGGTTTCTCGGGTACGCCGCGTATCTGATCATCGCGGATCCGATGGAGTTCACGGTCTTCTACTACGCGTTCGCGGCGCCGGTCTTCGCGGTCATCCACGTCTGGCGCTCGCGCGCGGCGACCCGGGCCAGCGCCCCGGCACCGTCCGAGGCGGCGAGCGCCGTCGGGTACGGCGCGGCGTTCGCGCCACCCGGCCCGGCCGATCACGGGTACGCGGCCCATCCCGCCACGCCGTCGGCCGGATTCGCCCAGCCCGGATTGGCCCAGCCCGGATTCGCCCAGCCCGGGTTCGCCCAGCCCGGGTTCGACCAGGTCGGCGCGGCGCAGGAGGCGCCGGTCCCCAACGCCTCCCCGGGGCAGTTCGCAGACCAGTACGCCTCGTACCACGACCTGCCGTCAGGGCTGGGCGGCTCGGCGTTCCCGGCGTACCCGGAGCACTCCGGTCATCCCGGTCCCGCACCCGCGCCCTACCCGCCCGTCGACCCCGTCGGGTACGCCCAGCCGGCCTACGACGGACAGGGAGCGCCGGCGGCGTACCCGAATCAGGACTACCCGCCGCAGTACCCGGACCAGGTCGGCGGCCGCCATGCCGCGCCCGAGGAGCCGTCGTCGCCCGGCCAGTGGACCACCTACGGTCACTGACCGGCGTGCACGACGCGGGGGTCGCCACCGTGGTGGCGACCCCCGCGGTCGTCAGGCGTCAGCGCAGTGCCGGTTCGGCCACCGGGACGTCCTCCGCGTCGCCGTGGTCGAGCTGCTGCAACAGCTTCTCGCCCTCGACGTCCACGTCGGGCAGTGCTCGGTCCAGCCACCGGGGCAACCACCAGGCGGCCCGCCCGAGCAGCGCCATGACGGCCGGGACGATGATCATCCGGACCACGATGGCGTCGAAGAACACGGCGATGCCGAGGCCGAAGCCGATCGACTTGATGATGGCCTCCGGGCCGAGCATGAACCCGAAGAACACGCTCATCATGATCAGCGCGGCGGCGGTGACGACCCGGGCGCCGTGGCTGAAGCCGCTGACCACGGCCTGCTTCGGCGCGCTGCCGTGGACGTGCTCCTCCCGCATGCGGGTGACCAGGAAGACCTGGTAGTCCATGGCGAGGCCGAACACGATCCCGATCAGGAAGATCGGCAGGAAGCTGATGACCGGCCCGGTGTGGTCGACCCCCAGCAGGTCGGCCAGCCAGCCCCACTGGAACACCGCGACGACCGCGCCGAAAGTGGCCGCGACGCTGAGCAGGAACCCGAGAGTGGCCTTCAACGGCACCAGCAGCGACCGGAACACCAGCGTGAGCAGGACGAACGCCAGCCCGATCACCAGCGCGAGGTACGGCGGCAGCGCGTCCGCGAGCTTGGTGGAGACGTCGAGGTTGATCGCGGTGGTGCCGGTGACACCGAGGTACGCGCCGGTGACCGTGCCATCGAGGCGCCGGATGGCCCGCACCAGGTCCTGCGTGGAGGCGGCGTCCGGTCCGGCGGTCGGGATCACGGTGAGGATGGCGGTGTCCCCGGCCGGGTTGGGCACCGCGGGGGTGACCACGGCGACGTTGTCCATGCCGCGGATGCGCCCGGCGACCTGATCGGCGGCGGCCTTGACGGAGGAGTTCGGGGTGTCCACCACCACCATCAGCGGGGCGTTGAAACCCGCACCGAAACCGGCCGCCAGCAGGTCGTACGCCTTGCGCTGGGTGCTGTCCGGCGCGGCCGTGCCGTCGCTGGGCATGCCCAGCCGCAGATCCAGGGCCGGAATGGCGACGACGCCGAGGCCGAGCACGGCGGCCAGCAGCGCCACGACCGGTCGCCGGACGATCGCCCGTGCCCAGCGGACCCCCAGGGTCGGCTTGTCGCTGTCGCCCTCAGGGTCGTGCTCCTTCAGGCCGGGGATGTGCCCGGCGGTGATCCGCCGTCCGGCGAAGGCCAGCAGCGCGGGCAGCAGCGTGAGGGCGATGAGTACGGAGATGGCGACCGTGCCCGCCGCGGCGAGCCCCATCTGGGTGAGGAACGGGATGCCGACCACGGCCAGCCCGGCGAGGGCGATCACGACGGTGAGCCCGGCGAAGACCACCGCGGAACCGGCGGTGCCGACCGCCCGGCCGACGGCCTCCTGCGGGTCGCGCCCGACCGCCAGTTCGTGCCGGTAGCGGGAGACGATGAACAGCGCGTAGTCGATGGCGACGCCCAGGCCGAGCATCATCGCCAGGGTCGAGGTGTTGCCGGACAGGTCGGCGAAGTGGGTCGCCACCGAGATGGCCCCGACCCCGATGCCGATACCGATGATGCCGGTGAGCAGCGGCAGCCCGGCCGCCACGAGCGAGCCGAAGGTGACCACGAGGACGATGGCGGCCACGACCAGGCCGATGACCTCGGAGGCGCTGCCGCCCGGCTGGTGCTGTACCGCGTCGCCGCCGGTCTCGACGGTCAGCCCAGCAGCGCGGGCACCGTCGACCGCCTTGGTCAGGGCGTCGCGGGCGCCGTCGCTCAGTTCCGGGGCCTGCACGGTGTAGGTGGCCTGGGCGTACCCGACCGTGCCGGCCTGGTTGACCGCCCGGGTCTGGAAGGGATCGGTCACGGAGGCCACCTGCGGGGCCGTCTTCAGCGCGGCGACCGCCCGTTCGATGACGGCCTTGTTGCCCGGCTCGGCCAGGGTGTGCCCGGCGGGGGCGGCGAAGACGATCCGGGCGGTCGCGCCACCGGCACCGGCCTGGGGGAACCGGTCGTGCAGCACGTCGATGGCCTGCTGCGCCGGGGTGCCGGGGATGCTGAACGCGTCCGACGTCGGCTTCGCCAGGGTGGCCGCGCCGATGAGGGTCGCGGCGAGCACGGCCAGCCACGCCAGCGTGATCAGCCAGCGCTGTCGGAACGAGAACCGGCCCAGCCGGTACAGCAGGGAAGCCATTACGATCTCCTGTTCGCAGGGCAAGGGGTACCGTCCGCCCGCCCCGGTCGGGCGGACGGCTCGAAGGAATCCGGGGTCAGGCGGCCGGTTCGGCGGCGCCCATGGGCAGGCCGGCGCGCAGTCGCGCCAGGCAGTCACGGATCAGCTCGGGCAGTGTCCGGTCGATGGCACCGCTGATCCACAGGTCGATGGAGGTGCTGATGGCGGCGCAGACGGCGGCGGCCAGCAGGCGGGGCCCCGGGTCGGCGTCGAGGTCGGTGGCGGTGCGTTCGGCGAAGATCGCGGCCATCTGGATCGCGGCGTCCTGGAACACGACGAGGTTCTGCGCCAGCATGGCGGGGTTGCGCCGGATCTCCTCGGCCAGCACGGCGAAGCTGTCGCGGTCACCGACGATCTCGGTGACCCCCTGCGGCAGTATCTGTTCCAGGCCGTCCCACAACGCTTCGTCGGCGGGGCGCCCGCGCAGCTTGTCGAGCAGCGCGAGGTGCCGCTGCAGGAGTTCGCCGAGGATCGCCTCCTCCCGGCTGGCGAAGTAGTTGCGGAAGGTGCGCGGTGAGACGTCGGCGGCCGCGGCGATCGCCTCGGGGGTGACGGAGCTGAGCCCGGCGGTGATCATCAGCGACCAGGCCGCGTGGCTGAGCGCCGCGCGGGTCGCCGCCTTCTTGCGCTCGCGCAGCCCTGCCGGTGAGGTCATGCCCCTACCATCGGCGAATCTTGCCGGGCTGGCAAGTTTTCCGGGTGGGCAAGAAAGTGGCGATGTTCATACGGGACCGGACGGAGAACGGGCGGATCAGCCCCTGAGCAGGCCGACCGTCGCGGCGGCGGCCATCCCGACGCCGACCGCGAGGATGATCACGGCGGTGGTCGCGGGCATCCGGTGCAGCAGCAGCCGGTTCCAGCGGTGCGCCCGTGCGCGATGCAGCCGCTCACCCCACCGGGCCAGCGCGAACCCGATGCCGGTCAGGGTCGCGGCCAGCCCGATGCCGTAGGCCAGCACGACCAGCACCCCGTACCACGCGCGGCCCAGGGCGGCGGCGCCCAGCAGCACGACCACGGCCGACGGGCTGGGGGACAGGCCGCCGGCGAAACCCATGACCAACAGGGTCCGTACGCGCAGCGGCTCATCGGGCGCAGGCACGTAGTGGGTGTGGGTCCGCCCGCCGTGGGAGTGCGACAACGGCCGTACCGTGCCGGTCGCCGGTGGATCCACCGCATTCTTGGCGAGTTCGGGTCGGTTCCTCACCCGACCTCTCCAAGAACGCTGGTCGGGTGAGTGGGTGTGCCCCGCCACCACCAGCTCACCGTCGTGATGGTGAGCGTGATCACTGCCGTCGTGACCGTGTACGTGATCGCCGCTGCCGAGGTGGCGGTGATCGTCGTGGTCGTGGTCGTGGCTATGACTGTGGTCGTCGTCGTGGTCGGGGTGGCGGTGGTCGGGGAGGTGGGCGGTGGCCCGGCGGCGGCGGGCGCGGGTCAGCATCTGGGCGCCGACCAGGGCGACCACGACGCCGCTGACCAGGCGTAGCCACTCGTACATGGCGTCGGGGGCGAGCTGGAGGGAGGTCGCCAGCACGATGCCGAGGGTGAGCACGCCGATGGTGTGGGTGGCGGCCACCGACACCGCGACCGTCAGCGCATGCACCAGCCGCCCCCGGGCGCCGACCAGGTAGGCCGCCATGATCGTCTTGCCGTGTCCGGGCGCGACCGCGTGGGCGCCACCGAGGACCACCGCGATGAGGAAGCCCAGAACTCCCACTCCGACCGTCAGCTGCGGCCGTCCGATCAGGTCGGCGAACCACGAGGTGAACCGGTCGACGCCGCGAGCTGGCGTACCCGGATCACCCGCGGCCGTGAACGGGGCGGGCGGCGCGGCCGGGCCGCCGGGCCGCACCGTCAGCGCGGCGGCCCGCACGTCGGAGGTGGGCGCTCCCGCCGGATACGCCGTGAGCCGCGCGCTGGCACTGTCCGCGGGCACGTCCGAGGCGAGCAGCGTGTACCGGTCGCCGACGGCCGTGATCTCCCGCCACCCCACGCGGTCGGCGAACAGTGCCGCCCGGTAGCCGATCGTGGCCTGCCCGGTGATCCGCGCGTCGGCGTGCAGCACGCACTGCAGGCGCAGGGTGGTCAGGCCGCCGGCGCCGGGCGGGAAGCTCACCCCGGCCGGGCGGCCCCGCAGCGGCCGGGGCTGACCGTCGACGGTGAGGGTGGCCGCCCCGGCCGCCGCGGCGCAGGTGCGTTCGGCGTAGGCGTCGCGTTCGGCGGGGGAGGCGGTGCCGTCGGAATCGGCGTCGACCTCCTCGTGCCACGCCTGGTATGCGGGCAGCTCGGCGAGGTCCAGCACGTAGTCCACATCGACCCCGGCGGCGTTCACCCGCAGCCCGGCGTACTGATTGGTGGTGAAGTTGCCGAGCGGGTGTGCCTGGGCGGGCGCGGGAAGCAGCAGCGCGCCGGCGAGGCCGAGCACGGCGAGGCAGAGCAGCCGGCGGATCACGCGCGACCTCCGAGGGTGGTCAGGGCCTGACGCGCCGCCGGACCGTAGCGCAGCGAGAAGTACGGGTTGATCGCCAGCGCCCGCCGCAGATCGGCGCGGGCACCGTCCCGGTCGTGCAGGGCGAGGCGGATCATGCCCCGGTAGTAGTGGGCCTTCGCGTCGCGGGTGCCCAGGCGCAGTCCCCGGTTCGCGTGGGCGAGGGCCTCGCGGTCGCGTCCGGCGGCGTGCAGGGCCCAGGCGTACGCGGTCTCCACGCTGACGCTGGGCCGGGCCGCCAGCAGCGCCCGCCCCTTGGCGACCGCGTCGGCCGCCGCGCCGTGATCGGCGTAGAAGAGCACCAGGTCGATGTCGGTGCTGGCCGGGGTGACTCCGGGCAGCCGGGCGCCGACGCGCACGAGCTCGTCGGTACGGGCGGCCGCCGCCCGGTCCCCGGCGGCGCTCAGCACCTCCGACTGGGTGACGAGATGGTCCACGGTGGGCAGCGCGGCGGTCGCGGCCCGCAGGTCGGTGAGCGCGCCCGCCAGGTCGCCCCGGGCGGCGGCGACCCTGGCGCGGCCGGCCAGCAGGGCCGGTTGACCCGGGGTACGGGCGAGCCCTTCGCCGAAGCGGGCCGCGGCGGTGGTGAGGTCACCGGCGTTGAAGGCGAGTTCCCCGAGGTGCAGCAGTGCGAAGGTGATGTCGCCGGGGCCGGTCGCGACGTCCAGCGCCTGCCGCATGAGCCGGGTCGCGCGGGCGGTGTCACCGTGCAGCTCGAACAGGTACGACGCCCGGGCGAACGAGCCGGTGTCGGGGCGCAGGTCGAGCATCCGCTGCACGGCGGCGGTGGCCTCGCGATAGCGGCCGAGTTCCACGTACGCGTCGGTGAGCACGCCGTACGCGTCGGCGGAGTAGCGGTCGGCGGCCACGGCGCCGCGGGCGTGGCGCAGCGCGCCGCGGAAGTCGTGCTGGGCGGCGGCCAGCGCGCCGAGTCCGGTCAGCGCCGCCGCGTTGTCCGTAGGCCGGACCCGCAGCGAACGGCGCAGCGCGGCCGCGGCGGCCGGGTAGTGCGCGGGGTCGTAGCTCAGCCGGGCGAGCTGCACGTGGGCCATGCCCAGCTGCGCCCAGCTCTGCCAGTCGCCGGGCACCTGCCTCAGGTGGGCGGTGGTCCGCGCGACGTACGCGTCGAGGTCGTGGGTCGCGGCTGCCGGCGCCGCCGCGTCGGCGGGCCGCCCGGGTTCGCCGGTGCGGGTGGGTCCGAGTACGACTCCCGCGCTCATCAGGGCCGCCACGGCCAGCAGGCTGACCAGCACCCAGCGCATCGTCCATCGTCCGCGCATCGCGCAGGGTCCTTTCCGCCGGGCCGCTACCCGAACACACGCGACGTTTAAGCACATTCGGGCCTAAATCACCATTAAACCGCCCAAAGCGCCTATACAGTAACTATCAACTCATCAGGGCGGCGGCGTACGCGCCGTCCGTCTTATCCACAAAATCAGGAGAACGATGAAACTCGTGCCCACGGGCCGTCGCGGCCTCATGGCCGCGGCCGCCATCGGCGTGTCGGCGGCGTGCGTCGCAGCGCTCGCTCCGGTCCAGAGCATCGCCTCGTCGCACCGCGAGGCGCCGCTGATCGCGGGGCTGCCCGCGCTCGACAACACCGACCTGTACGCCTTCGTCAGCCCGGACGCCCCCAACACCGTCACGATGGTGGCGAACTGGCAGCCGTTCGAGGAGCCCAACGGGGGACCGAACTTCTATCCCTTCGCGGAGTACACCGCGCATGACATCAACATCGACAACAACGGCGACGCCAAGCCGGACATCGTCTACCGCTGGACGTTCACCACCACGTACCAGAACACCAATACGTTCCTCTACAACACCGGCCCGGTCACCTCCCTGACCGACCCGGACCTGAACGTCCGGCAGTACTACAAGCTGGAGCGCATCACCAAGTCGGGCAAGCAGACGCTGCTGTCCAAGGCCCCGGTCGCGCCCTCGTTCGTCGGGCCCGCCTCCATGCCCAACTACCCGGCGCTGTCCAACGCGGCCATCACCTCGTACTCGTACGGCGGCGGCGGGAAGTCCTTCGCCGGCCAGGCCGACGACCCGTTCTTCCTCGACCTGCGGGTCTTCGACCTGCTGTACGGCGGCAACCTGACCGAGGTCGGCCAGGACACCCTCAAGGGCTACAACGTCAACACGATCGCCCTGCAGGTGCCCAAGACGGACCTGGCACTCAAGGGCAACCCGACCCGCAACCCGGTCGTCGGCATCTGGACCACGACGGCGCGGGCCAGCTTCGACATGAAGACCGGCAAGCCGCACGGCAAGTACCAGCAGGTGTCGCGCCTGGGCATGCCGCTGGTCAACGAGGTCGTCATTCCGGTCGGACGCAAGAACGAGTTCAACGCCACGACCCCGGACAAGGACGCCAAGTTCCTCAAGTACGTCACCAGCCCCGAGGTCCCCAAGCTGATCAAGGCGATCTACGGCATCCCGGCCCCGGCCGAGCCGCGCAAGGACCTCGTCGAGGTGTTCCTGACCGGCGTGTGCAAGGCGTGCGGCCCGGTGCAGGCGGACCTCAACTCGCAACTGCTCAACAAGGACGCCAAGAAGTTCACCCCGAGCGAGCAGCTGCGCCTCAACCTGGGCGTGGCACCCTCGGTCAGCCCGAACCGGCTCGGCGTGCTCGGCGGCGACTTCGCCGGCTTCCCGAACGGCCGCCGGCTCGCGGACGACATCGTGGACGTCACGCTGCGGGCGGCCGAGGGCGCGCTGCTGCCGGGTCACCCGGCCGTCGTGGACACGCTGGGCGACGCGGTGAACGTGAACGACCACCCGTTCCGCACGGAGTTCCCGTACGTCGCACTGCCCAACACGGTCGCGGTCAACCAGTCCTGACCCGCTGAGTGCGCTGCCCCCGCCGGCGTCCGGCCGGCGGGGGCAGTGGTGGGGCGCGATGTGGATGGTCTGATGGCGCCTACATGCAGGAGTAGGAGTTCGGTGTCCCCGGTGCGTCGGCGCGGCGGGGATTGTGCCAGTCACCCTGAACGGCACCGAGGATCGCCTGGAGGTTCTGGTCGTAGGCGGCGGCGAAACCGTCGTCACGGGCGAGGAACTCGTTGATGACGTCGGTCAGGGCCGCGCAGACCCGGGGATGGTTGTTGCGCAGGGCGACCCCGTAGCGCTGCAGGTCGCTGCTGCGCAGCGGGTCTCCGCCCGGCGGCGGCCCCGGGTCGAGGACGTAGCCGCGCACGTCGACGTCGCGCGGCAGGTAGTCGTTCCCGTCGAGGATGTTCAGGTTGGTGTCGGCGGCACGCAGGATGCTCCAGTCGGTGGCGACGAAGGTCGTCTTGTCGTCCCTGCGGCGGAGCTTGTCGATGCACTCGACCGTGGTCTGCTCGGTGTCCACGATCGCGAACTTGCGCCCCAGGTACTGCCGGCGGAACTGGCCCGCCGCGCCGACACCGGTGGTTCCCTCCGCCTGGCACAGCTTGGCCTCGTCCGGGGGCACGCCGGCCTTCGCGGCGTTCATCCACACCCCGGTCGTGTCGATGAAGTACGGCCCGGCCATGTCCACCCGCTGCGCGCGGGGCTCGTTGATCGTGAACGTCGCGATGATCAGGTCGACCTCACCCTGCTCCAGCATCTGCACCCGGTCGTGACCGAAGACCGGCACGGCCTCCCACGTGGTGTGGAACCTCGCGGCGATGAAGTCCGCGAGCGCGCTGTCGAAGCCGTTGCTCGACCCGCCCCGGC
This sequence comes from Krasilnikovia cinnamomea, assembly GCF_004217545.1. Lineage (NCBI taxonomy): Bacteria > Bacillati > Actinomycetota > Actinomycetes > Micromonosporales > Micromonosporaceae > Krasilnikovia > Krasilnikovia cinnamomea. Next base: position 1,027,162 of record NZ_SHKY01000001.1, on the reverse strand, counting down.
TCCAGCCGTCGAGGGATCCCGTCGTGACGCCGATCCGCAACGGCCTGCCGAGATACCGCTGCGGGTCGTCGTCCGTTTGCGTGCGCCACGGCGCCAGAACCGCCAGCGTCCCCATGCCGATGATCGCCAGCAGGCAGAGGCTCCCGTTGACGATGAGCCTGCGCTGCGAGACGCCGTCCGTACGGATCGGATTGCCCAGCAGGAAGCCCACGACCGCCGTCACCACCGGGACCAGCCAGGTCAGGATGCCGCCGCCGTCGGAGGAGGTGAGGTGGAACCGGATCCCGAACAGGATCCCCGCGACGGTGAGTGACAGCCAGAAGGCCCTCTGTAGATACTTCGTCCCCGTTTCACCTAAAGCCACGACCGGCCATCGTAGGGACGCTCAGACGATCCAGACGCACACTCTGTGCGGCATTACCCAAGTCGGTGGATCGTGTCGGGGGCTACCGGTCCGCATAGTCCGAGTGCGGGATCGCGCGAGTCCAAAGATCGTCCCGTACGCGGACACATCGCTGCACGATCGCCGGATCCCGGGTCTCCGCTCCGCCGCAGAACGCTCCGTCGGGAGTGAAGACCGTGAAGACGACACGGCTGCGGTCGAACAGCCAGAAGTCGTCGGCGGTGATGTCCGACCCATCCAGACGGTCGCGTGGCAGCCAGCGGATGTCCTCCCCGGCCGCGATGTTGAGTGGTGCGACAGTCAGTCCCCACCGGGTGTAGTCGACGTGTGGCACGGAGACGACGCGGACCCGCTCCACCGACCTGCCCGACTTCGTGGTCTCCCGGACCAGGTCCAGCCAGGCCCGATGCCAGGCGAAGTCATCCGGTTCCCCGGCCAGGAACTTCCGGAACGGTTCGGACTCCTCTGGGGTGTCGTACGTGTCGTCGACCTCGAGGTGGAATGCGGTGTGCTCGAACCTCCGGAAGAGGTCCTCGAACAACGGGCCCTGCAGTAGGCGCACCCGGCACTCCTTTCGTCGCGCTCGACTTCGGTGCCCGGTCGGTGACGTACAGCTTGGGGCAGCGGCGGCCCGTCGGCAATCCGGCAGACACCCCCTGGCTACCGGTATACCTTCGTAGCCGTTATATTGCTCGGGTGACTTCTCCGTTGCGTGAACCGACGTTTCTCATCCTCACCGCGCTGGCCGACGCGCCACTGCACGGCTACGGCGTGATCGCCGAGGTCGACCGGCTCTCCGAGGGCCGGGTCAGCCTCCGCCCCGGCACCCTGTACGGAGCCCTCGACCGGCTGGCCGACGACGGCCTCGTCGTCTCCGACCGCGAGGAGGTGGTCGACGGCCGGCTCCGCCGCTACTACCGGCTCACCCCCGACGGCGAGAACGCCCTGCGCGCCGAGACCGAACGCATGCGCCGCCACGTCGAAGCGGCCAGCGCCCGCCTGAGCCGGCGCAAGGGCACCGCCTTCGCCTTCGCCGCCGATCCGTTCGGCCTCAGCCGACTCGTCCGGGAGGTGTGGGCGTGAGCACCGACGAGACCCTGGCCCGGGCGTACCGGCGCCTGCTGTTCGCCTACCCGCGCCGCTACCGCAGGGATCGCGAGCGCGAGCTGATCGACACCTATCTGGAGGCCGGGAGCGACCGGCGCCGTCCCAGTGCCGGCGACGCCGCCGACCTGTTCCTCGGCGGGGTGCGGCAGCGGCTGCGCGCGGCCGGGCTGTCGGGTGTGGTGGACGGCCTGCCGATCGCGGCGGTGCTGGCCCTGGCCACGGCGGCCGCCATCTCGGTCCACTTCCTGCTGTCCTTCGAGAGCGCCACCCCGGGCAGCCTGTGGCGGGTCCGGCCGTTCACCAGCCTGGCCGGGCTGGTCTACGTCGGGTGGCTGCTCACCGCGCTGACCGCCGTGGTGTGGCCGGGCCGTCCGGCCCGCCTCGCCGCCGCCGGGACGTTCGGGCTGCTCGGCGCGGTGACGGTGGTGGCGGTGGCGCGGCCCCCCGCCGTGTCGTTGCCACCGTTCGTGCTGCTGCCGTTGCTGGTACTGGGCGCGCTGGCGATCGCTCAACCGGCGAACCCCTCGTGGTCGTTGCGGCTGGCGCCGGTCGGGGCCGCGGTGGCGACCCTCGCGGGCGTCGCCGCCACCGGCGGGCCGCACACCGCCCGGCTCGGGCCGTACCTGGAATGCTGCGACGGCCAGGGGCCCGTGGCGTCCGCGCTGCACCGGGCGGCGATGGGACTGCTCGTCGCGGCCCTGGCCGCCGCCGTCTGGTACGGGCGCCGCCGCGACCCGCGCGGAGCCTGGGCCCTGTTGCTGCTGGCCACCCCGGTCGTGGCGCTGGAGTCCATGTGGATGTACGACCTTGATCCGTTCCGCACCATCGCCTACTCGATGGTCGGCTCCAACCCGGTGCAGGTCGGTATCGCCGGGCTGCTGGCGGTCGCCTGCGCCGGGGTGCTGCTGCCGCTGCTGGTCGGCGGGCTCGTGCGGGTCGCCCGGGCGCGCCGCGCCGATGTCTCCGGGGACGTCGCGCACTGACGACGGGCCCCGCCTCGGCGGGCGGGTTCGCCCTCCCGCCCGCCGAGGCTTTCCCATCGCTGGCGCTCGCGTCGGCGTCGCGGGCGCCGGGTCCGTGCCGGCCGTTCGGCCGTGGTGCCGGGTGCCGCCCCGGACGGTCCCGAGTGGACCGGGGCGGGTTGATTCGGGCGGTCACGGTGCGGCCGGCGGGGTCCAGCCCGGTGCCACGTGGCCGATCCGTACGCGTTGCGGGTGGTCGCCGACCGCGACGCTGGCCACCCGCTGGCCGGTCGCGAAGCTGATCGCGCTGACCCGGTCGGCGCCGGACTCGGAGATCACGCAGTCCCGCCCGTCGCCGCTGACCGTCGCCCAGTACGGCTTGTCCGCCCCGACCAGCGGCCCGGGTGCCAGGGTGGCCCGGTCGACGATCGTGGCGTACTGATCCATGGTCCCGGCGACGCAGAGCTTGGTGCCGTCCGGGCTCATCGACAGCCCGTGGTGTCGTGAGTCGTTGACCCAGGTGGTGCGGTCCTCGTTGGTCGCGGGGTTCGTGGGCAGCTCCGCGACCCGGGTGATCCGGTCGCCGGCCACGTCGTACTCGACCACGCCGTGGAAGAACGACACCTGGAAGTACAGGGTGGACTCGTCCGGGGTGAAGACCGCGGGCCGGACGGCGTCGGAGAGGTCCTTCCGCCCGGCGGCGTCCAGGCGTGGCCGCATGTCGATCGTCCTGACCTGCCGGAACGTCCGGCCGTCCACGACGGTGACGTGCCGGTCGCCCTTCGTCCAGTCCCAGGCCGGGTCGTCCAGCGCGGTCTCGACGTTGCCGATGGACATGTTCCACAGGTACGCGCCGCCGCCGGTGTAGACGTTCTCGTGCGGCTTGTCGCCCGTGGTGAACGACCCGACCTGCCGCCCGGTGGTGATGTCCAGGACGTGCACGGTGTTGGTCAGCGACGCCGACACCGCGACCTGGGTGCCGTCGGGGGAGACGGCCATGTGGTCGGAGCGGAAGCCCGACACCGGGAACCGCCAGCGCAGCGCGCCGGTGGTCAGGTCGATCGAGGCGACGTCGGCGAAGCTGGGCCGCGACACCACCAGCGCGCTGCCGTCCGGCGTGGTGTACATGTCGTCGACGAGCTGGTCGTGTCCTTCCCCGGGTCCCTGCCGGATGCCCAGGTAGAAGGCCAGCTTGACGGGGTTGAGGTAGATCTCCCAGAGGCGCTGCTCGCGGTCCGGGACGGCGTTGACCCGGCCGAGTCTCGCGTACGTGCCGTGGGAGGCGATCACGTCGACGGTGCCGTCCCAGTTGTTGCCGACGAACATGACCTCCTGCGGCGGGGCCGCCGCGGACGCGGGCAGCGGTCCCGACATCAGCGCGGTCAGGACCAGGACTGCCAGGGCGGCGGTGCGCCGCGGGCGCCTGCGGTGAGCATTCATGGCAGCTCCTGAATGGACACGGATTCGACATTCCGTTGGGCGGCACCCGGTGTTACCTTCCGGTAACGAGAAGGAAACAACGGATCGGTGCCCATCCATAGGCTCCGGGCGCCAAGGCCCGGACCTGCCGTTGTGCGCGGGCCACAACGGCGCCCCCTGCGGAAAGCGGGATCGCGATGGCGATGAGACAGCGGGACGCGTCGATCCGTACGCTGCTCGACGACCTCGTCTCGGACGGCCGCATCCTCGACGAGATGGTCGAGGTGGCCCGGTCCCGCTCGCCGGAGGTGGCCCGGCTGCCGCACCTGGAGAGCCGCCGCCACATCCAGACCCTGCTCTCCACCGCCGTCACCGCCCTGGACCGGCTGGGGGAGCTGGGGGATCGGGACTTCGCCCAGGCCGCCCGGCTCGGCGCCGAGCGCGCCGCGCAGGGGGTTCCGATCGGCGCTCTGCTGTACGGCGTGCAGGCCTGCCGCTCACGCGCCCTGGAGATCGTGGTGAGCCACGGGCGCGCGGCCGGCATCCCGGACGAGGCGCTGCTGGAGGCCGTCCTCGACGTGGACCGGTACGCCGCCACCCTGGAACGGCACGTCATCGAGGGGTACCGGGCGGCGGAGCGGCGATTGGGCCGGGGGCACCGGGAGGCGCGCTCGCGGATGCTGCGCCGGTTGCTGCTCGGCGAGCACGGTGGGGTGCCACCGCACGAGCTGAACCGCTTCGGGTTGCGCGCGGACGGCCGGTACCACTGCGTCCTCGCGGAGCTCGGCGACGTGACCCGGATCAGTCCCGTGGAACAGTCGTTGTCCGCGCTCGGCGCGGTGGTCGGCACGGTGGACGGCCGGCTCGCCGCGCTGGCCCCGCGCCTGCCCCCGCCCATCGCGCTCGGCCGTACGGTCCCGGCGGTGGCGGCGCCCGCCCGCCCCCTCACGGAGATCCGCGCCGTGTACGGGCTGTGCGTCACCGCCCTGCGCACGGCCGTCCGGTGTGGCCTGGCCGGGCTGCACGACGTCGTCGACCTGGCCGCCGAGACGGCCCTGACGGCGCAACCGCTGCTGGCCGAGCTGCTGCGCGACGCGCTGCTGGACGCCCTGCGGCCCGGCGACGACTTCCACCGGGAACTGGTGGCGACCGCGCTCGGCTACCTGGATCACGGGCTGCGGCTGGATCAAACCGCGACGGCGCTGCACGTGCACCCGAACACGGTGCGCTACCGGCTGCGCCGGCTGCACGAGATCACCGGTATCCCGGCGCTGGGCGGGGAACCGGGGGAGCGGCCGGGCGTGCTGGAGACCACCCGCCTGTGGTGGGCGCTGCGGACCTGGCTGGGGCTGGCGCACCGACCGGATCGTACTGGCGAGTAAATAGATGCTTGACGATGCCTCGCGCGGCGGTCTAGCGTGCCGCGCTATGAGACGCAGTTCACTTTCCCGATCCAATCGCGACTGATGGAGGTGGGTTCCGCATGACGGCAACGGATCCGGTGCCGGGCGAGGGGTATACCCGCTGGCGCCGATTGGCGGCACTTCTCGGCCTCAGCGCCGCCGCCACGGCGGTCCTGCTCGCCATGGTCGCCAACGGAGCGGTGGCGGCGGGCTTCACGGTCTCCGGTCAGCAGTTCAAGGTGAGCGCCGACGAGCTCGTGGCCACCGGCTTCATTCAGTACGGCACGGTCGACGCGCGCGTCGAGCCGGGCGGTGACAACCAGATTCCCGAGCCGGTGGCGGTGTCCGCCATGAAAACCGCCACCCTGAAGAACCTGTGCCAGTCCGTCGTCACCGACCTCGGTGACTTCGGTTCCGTCTCGCTGAAGATCCGCGCCGGCACCGGCGGCGACCCGGCCACGGCGCGGGACATGGTCGTGGACATGAGCCAGCTCGACGGCAACGCGAACTTCACCAACATCGAGATCGGCCGGGACGCGTCCACTCTGGACAAGGGGCCGACCAACGACCCGGGCGAGCAGGCCCAGCGGCGCCAGGGCATGTTCAGCCAGCAGGCCGACACGGTCACCATCACCGACCTCAAGCAGGTCGCCTGGGCCACCGCCGCGGGGCAGTTCAACCTGCGCCACCTCTCCCTGCGGCTGCACTGGGGCCGTGACGAGTGCTTCTGAACCCTGACGCTTGCGTTCCCCGAACAAAGGAGTTCGAGATGGGTCGTTCCCCCACGTCCACTCTGCGCCGCGGGGCGGTCTTCGCCGCCGCGACGGTGATGGCCACCGCCGGCCTGACGGCGCTGTCCGCCGGGCCCGCCCTGGCCGCCACCGGGACCACGGTCAGCCCGGCCGGCCACGCGTTCAGCGCCGCGCTGGTGTCCGGCACCACGGTCACGTTCACGGTCGGCACGACGACCTCCACCTGCAACCAGTCCGGCAGCTCCGGGACCGTGCCGGCCGAACCGGCCAACAGCAACCCGGACGGGCCGGTCGTGAACACGCTGGCCCCGGCCAGCTTCTCGAACAACGGCGGCGCGTGCCCCACCAACGTGCCGTTCACCACCGCCCGCACGACCTCCAACTCGACCAACGGCGACTGGACGATCTCCCTGCAGTACGACCCAGCCGGTTCCGTGGGGACCATGACCATCCCGCAGGGCGGATCCATCACCCAGATCTCCGGGCTCGCATCGTGCACCGCCACGGTGGCGCCGGACGGGCCGGTCTCGATCAGCGGCGCCTGGGTCCCGGGCACCGACACGAGCCCGCCGGTTCTCGACCTCTCGGCCGGCGTGTCGCTGCCGGTCCGGGTGACCGGCGGCCTGGCCTGCCCGACCGGCGCGACCAGCGCGATCCTGAAGGCACGCTACGCGGTCACCGACACCACCGACCCGGCCCAGCAGATCACCGTCTCGGCCGGACTCGCCGAGCCGCCCCCGGCCGTGCGCTGACCGGGATCAGAGCGGTACGACGGGCTCGGCGGCCACCCGCGCGGCGGCCGCCGGGCCCAGGAACGGCACCAGCACCAGGTACGTCAGGTCGGGCAACCGATCCGGCAGCTCACCGACCCGGCCGGTGCAGACGTGGTCGTAGATGACCCCGTACACGCCCGCGACCGCCGCCTCGGTCACGCCGCGCGACACCGGGGGGCGACCCGCCCGGCGCGGCGCGTCGGCGAAGTACGCCAGGTACCCGTGCAGCATCTCGCGGCGACGGGTACGGGCCCGGGTGCCCGCCGCCAGCACCTCGACCACCGCCAGCGCGGTGAAGGCCGGTTCGGCCGCCAGCGTCCGCAGCAGGGTGTCCAGTCCCCGGTGGATGCGCCGGGGCCACGTCGCGGGCTGCGCGTACGCCGCGGCCACCGCCGTCTGCAGCAGCTCGGCGCCGATTTCGAAGGCGGCCAGGAAACACGCCTGCTTGTCCGCGAAGTGCTCGTAGAACGCCCGGGTGGACACCCCGGCGGCGGCGCACACGTCGCTCAGCGGTGCGGCGGTGTAGCCGCGTTCGGCCACCGTCCGGGCCATCGCGTCGATCAGCCGGTCACGCTGGGTACGGGCAACGAATTCGCGCGTCAGGTCGTGCCGTCCGCGCGGCAGCCGCCGCTCCGGCTCGGTCGCCGAGCGGGAGCCGGGGATGCGCGGGCGTTCTCGCGTCACGTCGGACACGGGGTCAGCCTAATGGTGATCTAGGGTGGGCGCGTGCGTGACATCGCGGTGTTCTCCGGCAGTGCCCATCCCGAGCTGGCGGCTCAGATCTGCGAGCAACTGGGGGTGCCGCTGCTACCGGCCAAGGTCTCCCGGTTCGCCAATGACTGCCTCGAGGTGCAGTTGCAGGGCAACTGCCGGGAGCGCGACGTGTTCCTCATCCAGCCGTTGGTGCCGCCCGTGCAGGAGAACCTCGTCGAGCTGCTGTTCATGCTGGACGCTGCCCGGGGCGCCTCGGCCGGTCGGATCACCGTGGTGCTGCCGCACTACGCGTACGCCCGCAGTGACAAGAAGGACGCCCCGCGCATCTCTATCGGCGGGCGCCTGGTCGCGGACCTGTTGCAGACCGCGGGTGCGGACCGCATCCTCGCGATGACCCTGCACTCGCCGCAGGTGCACGGCTTCTTCAGCGTGCCGGTGGACCACCTGCACGCGCTGCGCGAGCTGGCCCACCACTTCCGGGGGTACGACCTGAGCGACACCGTGGTGGTCTCGCCGGACCTGGGCAACGCCAAGGAGGCGGCGGCGTTCGCGCGGATGCTCGGCATCGAGGTGGCCGCGGGCGCCAAGCAGCGGTTCGCGGACGACCGGGTCGTGATCAGCTCGGTCATCGGTGAGGTCGCCGACCGGGACGTGATCGTCCTCGACGACGAGATCGCCAAGGGCAGCACGGTGTTCGAGCTGCTGAACCGGCTCCGGGAGCGGAATGTGCGCAGCGTCCGGGTGGCCTGTACACACGGGCTGTTCAGCGGTGACGCGATCGCCCGGCTGTCGGCCGAGAAGGAGATCAAGGAGATCGTCTGCACCAACACGGTGCCGATCGCGCCGGGCAAGGCCACGGAAAAGCTGACCGTGCTGTCGGTGGCGCCGGCGCTGGCCGAGGCGATGCGCCGGATCCACAACGGCGAATCGGTGAGCGCCCTGTTCGGGTGACCGGCCGGTGCGCGTCCACCCCCACGAACGAGGGGGGTGGCACGTGGTGACGGCTTTGTCGGGACTCCTACCCTTCGTGCGAACTCGGGCCGTGACGCTTGCGTACCAATAAGGACAAAAGCAAGATTCCGGAACGGTTAGGAAAGGCAGCCGGCCGGAAGGACACGACCTCAGGTGACCCAGGATCCCGCAAGCGGTGCCGCCCCGGCGGATGCCGACGATCCGTTCACCCTGGATCTGAGCGGCCGGTGCGTCGGCGGCTCGTACCAACTCCTCGAACCCATCGGGCAGGGGGCGACCGGCCAGGTGTGGCGCGGCGTCGACCGCGCCACCGGTGCGCCGGTGGCCGTCAAGGTCCTGTACGAGGGGCTGCTGCACCAGCCGAGGCTGGTCTCCCGCTTCGTGCAGGAACGCACCATCCTGCTGATGCTGCGACACCGCAACGTCGTCCGGGTGCGCGACCTGGTCAGCGTGGGGGAGACCCTGGCCCTGGTCATGGATCTGGTGCCGGGCGGCAGCCTGCGAGACCACCTGCGCGAGCACCGTACGGTGGCCCCGGGCGAGGCGGCACGGCTGACGGCCCAAATCGCCGGAGCCCTGGCGGAGGCGCACGAGCTCGGGGTGGTGCACCGTGACCTCAAGCCGGACAACATCCTGCTGGAGGTCGAGGACGGGCGGCTGCGTACGCGGCTGACCGACTTCGGCATCGCCCGGATGCTCGCCACCCCGAGCCTCACCATGCCGCACTCGGTCGTCGGCACCCCGCACTACATGGCCCCGGAGTCGTTCCAGAAGGTGCCCGCCAGCCCTGCGGCGGACGTGTACGCGCTCGGCGTGCTGCTCTACGAACTGCTCACCGGCCAGCCACCGTACGAGGGTGACTCGGTGCCCGAGCTGATGCGCCGGCATCTGGCGGGTCAGCCGGTGCGCCGCCCCGGCATCCCGGATCCACTGTGGGAGGTCATCCGGCGCTGCCTGCGACCGGAAGCCGGGTCGCGGCCGACCGCCGCCGCCCTCGCCGCCGAGCTGGAGGCCCAGGCCACAGCCGGTTTCACGGCACCCGTGCCGCCGGGCTTCTCGTCCCCGACCCAGACCCTGGCCAAGGCCGGGTTCGGTCTCGCCGGCAGTGCCGGGACCGGCCCGGAGAGCCCGCCCGGTCCGGCGGTGCCCACGCTGGTCGGCCCGGCGGTGCGGCCGTCCCGGTCGCGCCGCCCCGACCCGGCCGGGGACCGGCGCTGGGCCCGCCCGCTGGTGGCGGTCATGCTGGTGGCGGGCGGCGCCATGGTCGCCGCCGGCGCAGCCACGACCGCGTCGCGACTGGGCCGAGTGGACGACGCGATCGGCGGCACCGTGCTCGCGGGCCCGGACGCGGTGCTCCCGGCCCGGTCCCGCTCCGTGTCGCCGGTGCCGGGGCGGTCGGCCGCCGGCCACCCCGCCGGTGCGGCCACGCCTGCGCGGTCGGCGCCCGTGCGCCCGGCCCGCCGTCAGATCGAGGCCGCGGTCACCCGTACCGTGCCGGCACCGCCGCCCACCGCGAGTGTCCCGGGCCCCGCCGTGACCGGGCCGTCGTCTCGCCCAGCCACCCGGTCGCCCGAGGTGAAACAGTACGGACCGCCGCGGTGCGGGCAGGAGGTCAGGCCCGCCGGTGCGGGCCCGATCGTCGTGCAGGCCTGCTTCGCCCTCGGCGCCGACGTACGGGTGCGGGCCGACCTGACCGGTCCGGCCGGTGGGCGGGCGGGGATGGCGGTGTTCCTCCTCGACGCCGGCACCGGCCGCCCGGCCGGGAACGTGAAGGAGTGCCGCCGGGTGCGCGACGCCGATCCGGGGATCCGGCGGACCTGCGGGCCCACCGCGCTGAACCCGCCGCGCGGGCACCGGTACCAGGTCGTGGTGCGCTGGCAGTACCGCAGCCGCGGGACCGGCGAGGTCAGCGGCCGCAGCGTCAGCGACGTCTTCGCGTGGTGACGGAGCGACCCGCGCGCCGGGCGCGTTCGCGGGGGCGGGGCCGCGCGTTCTCGGGGAAACCACTGCCGGGCCGCCACACCTGGCCTTTGCTGAGGCGTACCGGCCGGGCGGGACGCCCGGCGACGAACCACGCGATCGCGCCGATCGGCGAGAACAGCAGGACCCACACCCCCCGGTTCAGTGCTCCGGGCGCCCCGCGATGCGGCGTGGTGACGGCCCGGCGGCGTGGTGGCCGCCGCCGGGCCGCGTCGAGAGGGGTTCAGCTGAGCGCGTCGACCAGCCCGGGCAGGTAACCGTACGTGTAGCCCTGCTGGGTGGGGTGGAAGGAGTTGGTCGGCGGGATCACCGTGAGGCCGTTGATCCACGCGTTGCTGGCGCAGATCCCGTGACCGTCGAAGTGCGTTCGGACCTCGGCGTACGTGAAGCCGGCCGCACGGGCGCGGTCACGGATGATGTCGTTGAGGTCGTTGTCCCCCGCGTTGATCATCTCGCGCTTTGCGATGCTCAGGCCCGCGAAGCCGCAGTCCGCCGACGTGGTGTCGAACAGCACGGGGTACCCCAGCACGACGACCCGTGCGTTCGGCGCGTGCTTGCGGATGTCGCGGTAGGCCGTGTCGAGCTTGCCGGGAAGTACGTCGCGGACGTAGTCGTGCGCGATGTCGACGATCGCGGCACAGCCCTTGTCGGACGTGATGGTGCAGGACAGCACGACCGGCCCGAAGCCCGCGTCATTGCCGCCGATCGTGACGGTGACCAGGTCGGTCTTGTCGTTGAGGGCGCCTAGCTGGGTGAGCCGCATGGTGTCGATGGTGGCGCCGTAGCACGAGACATTCGTGTATGACTTGGGATGGTTCTGCGCGGCCCATTGTGTTGGGTAGGCCCAGGAGCCGCGCAGGCACAGCCCGTTCTGGTCCGGCGCGCCGGCGCCGGACGTGTAGGAGTCGCCGAGGGCGACGTAGTCGGTGTTCTCGTAGGTGGCCGCTGCCTGGGCGGGGGCGGCGGTCAGGGCGGTCATCAGGGTCGTGGTGACGAGGCAGGCCAGGACGGAAAGGCGTCTGCTCATCGGTTGGCCTCCGGATCCGCGATGGGAAGGGGGCCGAAGCGCTCCGGTTACCGCAGAGTAAGTCAAGAGCAGAGGTAAAGAAACACAGTGACATCTGTGTTACCTCGTAGTAACATCCGTCGATGCGACCTGCATCTATGCCATGCAGTGATGTTACGTGCGCGAATAGTGGTACCACTCTCACCGGCTCTTCAGCCGGCCTTCAGGGTGCCCACATATTCGTCCCTTAATTTCAGAACATGGATGCAGAGCGAGCCGCCCGGATCGTCGAGGCACTGCAAACCCGCAACGTTTTCGCGCATGTGAAATTGCCACATGCCGGCCTTACCCGGCACGGCATCCGCGTCGTGCTGACCGGCGGGCGTGAGGCGGTCTGGGACACCGACGGTACGGCCGGTCTGGAAGCCCAGGTCATGCGCGACGGCATGCTGGTCGGCTTCGTGCCCTCCATCCCGGGGTCGGAGAACTTCGGCGACGCCCAGATCGTCGAGGCCATCGCCACGGCGGACTACGACCGGGCGGGCGCGGCCAGCCGCCCGGCCACCCCGCGCGACCGCGTGGCGGCCGCGCCGCGTCCCGGCACGGTCTCGGCCCCGCCCAGCCCGCTCGGCCTTGCCGCGCGCCTCCGCAGGACTTTGCGCGACTGACCTCAGGGGTCGGTCCGACCGCGCGAGGGGTTCTCCCCGCGGGTCGGCCCGCGAGCGCCCCGGGGGCCGGTGTCCGCCATCCCGGCCCCCGGGCCGCCCGGGTCAGCCCACGCCGACCGTGGTGTCGCCGGCAGGCAGCACCCGGCCCTGCGCGTCCTTGGCGGTCAACTTGGTCAGTTTCGTGTTCGGCGTGACGTCACGCGGCCGGAACCAGAACACGGTGACGGACGGGTCCTCGCTCCACACCGCGCGTTCGGCGGTCACCGTGCGGCCGCCCGCGCGGGCGGTGATGGTCGCCGGTGAACCGACGTAGTAGCCGAAGGTCAGCGTCGTCCCGGCGTCGATGGTCATGGCCCGCTGCACGGCATGGAAACCCGGGGCCCGGTCCGAGCCCTCGACGTCGTTCGTCATGACCTCGTCCCGCAGGGACCCGTCGGCGGACCGGCGGCCGAGCTGGAACCCGAAACGAACGCCGGACTGGCCAGGCAGCTCGACGGGTTGTGCGTAGATCACCCATTCGGCGGCGCCGGTGCGTACCCCGGTCGGCATGACCTCGCCCAGAACCCGGCCGTCCGGAACGTCCGCCACCTGGGCGGGATTCGCCGGCGCCGGGGGCGGGCCGCCCGCCAGCCGGGCCACCTGGCCGCCACCGACCAGCAGGACGGCCACGGCCAACGCGGAGGCTGCGCCCACGGCGAGCCGGCGCCGGCGGCGCAACCGGCCCCCGGCCGCCATGACCTGATCCAGGTCGAGGACCCGGGGCGCGAAGCCCGGCGGCGACTGCAACGCGTCGCGCAGGTCGTCGAGGTCGGTCATCGGTGTACTCCGCTCTCCTGATTCCTCCGTTGGCCCGGCACGGGTGGTGAGTCCACCGCGACCCGCAGCTTGGCCAGGCCCCGAGAGTTGAGGCTCTTGACGGTGCCGAGGGAGAGGCTCAGCTCCCGCGCCACCTCCGCCTCGGACAGATCCACGTAGTGCCGCAGCACGATCACCGCCCGTTCCCGGGGTGAGAGCACGTCCAGCGCGCCGAACAGCCAGCGCCGCCGGGTCACGTCGTCGGCCAGGTCGCGGGGAACCGGCCCCTCGGGCACCTGTTCCGTGGCGTACTCGCGCAGCGGGCGGCGCCACCGGTCGGTGACCAGGTTGGCCAGCACCGTCCGGGCGTACGCGTAGGCGTCGCGGCGGCGGACCCGCGACCATGCCGCGTACGTGCGCACCAGCGCGGCCTGCGCCGCGTCCTCGGCCTCGTGCCGGTCGCCGGTCAGCAGGAACGCCACGTGCTGTAGCCGCGCCGAGCTCGCCGTCGCGAACTCGACGAACTCGTCGTCACCGCGCGCCATGCGCTGCCATCTCTGCCACGGCCGCAACTACGAGCGGGGGCCCCGAAAGGTTGCCGGCCACGGCGGCAACTTTTCGCCGCGACCACCCGTCTCGATCTGCGCACCACACCACGCGATCATCGAGGAGGGGATCCACCCCATGAAAAGCACGAGGACCCGTTGGCTGTACGCGGGCGGCTCGGCCGTGGCCTGCGCCGCCGTCATCGCCGTCGGCACGGTGGCCGCCAACGCCGGGATGACCGGCCGGACCGGTGGCGCGGCCGCCGGAGCGGGAGCGGCCCCGGCCGCGCCCGTGCCGTCGACCAGTGCCGCAACCAGGCGGCCCGACCCCAGCCCGCCGAAGCCCGAGCCGATCGGCGCGGTCATCGACAGTGGCATCGCCGCCCGCGAGGGCTCCTGGGTGTTCTACGGGGTGCCGGTCGCGGAGCCGGCGCTGCCGAAGGTGCGTTTCGGCGTGATGGCCGGGCGCCGCCTGCCCGGCGGCACGCTCACCGCGGACGTCATGACCAACGAGGTCACGGGTTCCGACCGGGCGCCCGGATTCCACGCCGTCCAGGCCGGGATGGGCATCGAGGCGGGTCAGTCGCCGACCTTCGGCTACTACGCCGGTCCCGCGGCCCGGATCACCGGCCGCGCGAACGGCCGTACGGTCACCGCGCATCAGGCGCGGTGGAGCGAGGACCGCTCCGTGGTGGTGTTCTGGTTCGACCCGGCCGTCAAGGGGATCGGGAAGCTCGCCGCGTACGACCAGGGTGGCCGCAAGCTTCCCACGGGCAACGCCGGTGTCGGGGTCGGCTAGGTCCAGACCTCGCGGATCCGCGCCACGGCCGCGGCCGCCTGCGCCCGCCCCGCTTCGGCGGCGGGCGCACGGCGGCCCGGGTCGAGCGCGTTGGGCCCGATCGCCGTGACGGCGGCGGCGTCGGGGCCCACCACGACGGAACGCACACCCGGGCCCAGCGCCGCGGCCTGGGCATCCGGGCGGCCCGCGCGGCGGGCGGAGCGGGACATCGGCGCGATCACCACGACCCGCTCGTGGCCCTTGGCGAGGTCGACGTTGGCCACCGAGCGCACGCCGCCGTCGACGTACCGGGTTCCGTTCACGGTCATCGGCGGCCAGACCAGGGGGACCGCGCAGCTCGCCGCGACCGCGTCGACCAGGGACACGCCGCTGTCCTTGTCGAAGACCTTCGTTTCGCCGGACTCCGCGGCGACGGCGGGGATGAGCAGCCGCTGGTCAGGCCATTCGTCCGTCTCGATTCGGCGCGCGATGACCGCGCGGCGTTCGGCCTCGGTCGCCGCCGTACGGGCGCGCAGCGCGGCCCGGCCGATCCGGGCGCGGGCCTGGCGGCGGTCGCCGGGCCACAGGCCCGCCACCGCGAAGCGCAGGTAGAACCCGACGCCGATCCGGGCCGCGATCTCCCCGGTGGCGGCCGCGCGCTGGGCGGCGTACATGTGTTCCAAGGGGTTGCCGGTGGTCACCTGGGCGGCCACCACGGAACCCGCGGAGGTGCCGACGAACAGGTCGGCGCCGGTCAGGTCGAGGCCGTGCTCGGCGAGGCCGTACAGCAGGCCGATCTCCCAGGCGACGCCCGTGACGCCGCCCCCGCCCAGTACCAGTGCTCTGCGGTCACCCGTCATGGCGCCATCCAAGCACGGCCATCGATGACCCACCAGTGGACGAATGCGCCTTGTTTTGGCCCGATATATCCGTACGGATGGGACGATGGATGTTCGGGGCCGTCCCCGCGGGGCGACCCAGTCGAGACCCGCAAAGGACTTTCCAGCATGCGCAACGCAGAGCACGACGACTCCGCCCCCGGGCAGCCCGTGCCGGACGGCATGTACGCGTCCGCCGTGGTGCGCCGTTCCCGGCACCGCAAGCAGATCCTCGCCGGGGGGATCGGCCTCGTCGCCATCCTGGGCGCCGGGGCCTATCTGGCTGCCGAACGCACGTCCGAGCACGCCGCCCGCACCGCCGACACGGGCGCTGCGCCGCTCCCGGCGACGGGCACGACCGGTGGGGCCACCAGCGCGACCGGGGCGGGCGGGACCGCGTCCCACGCCGCCGCGCCGAAGGCGGGAGTCAAGCAGAACGCCGCGTCCAGCCCGACGACCCCGCGCCCGAAGACCACCGCGGAGCAGATCGCCGAGGTGCGCAAGGCCGCGCGCTCGGCCGGGAAGAAGATCCATCGCCCGCTGCCGGGCCCGGCGGTTCCGGTCTCTCCGCAGGATGTGACCACCACGACGGTGCGGCGCGGCGGCGAGACCGTCACGGTCTTTTCGGCCCGTAAGGACCTCACCCGGTACGGCCCGCTCGGCTGGGTGGCCGACAAGGGGACGAAGGCGGGCGACGCCCGCTGCACCCAGCGGATCCGGAGCAGCACCAACACCGAGGCCAAGGTGCGCCCGACGATGCTGATCTGCTGGAACACCAGCGCCAGCCGCAGCGTCTTCACGATTGCCGTGAAGTCCTCCGGGCGACCGTCCCCAGCGAACAGCGCCGCCGTCATCGACCGTACGCTGGCAGCCATGGGCTGAGGCCCGCACCCACCTCGACCGGCCCGGCCGCGCAGCGCGGCCGGGCCGGTTTCTGTCGCGCGCACCTGGTGGGCACGTGGCGGCGGCCCGGAGCGCTCGCTCCGGGCCGCCGTTGGTACTTCACTTCTTGGTCAGGCGATCGTCCTTTCGGATCAGACGATCAGTGCGGTGCACCGGTCAGAACGAGGAGACCGTGAACGTCGAACCACTGGAGATGATCGACGTGTCCGTGCCCGCGACCAGGGTCGCGCCCGGTGTGGCGTCGGAGACCACCATGACCGTGTACGTGCCGGTCGGCACGGCCACCGCCGGAGCGTTCTGCGTGCCGTCGGTGTCCAGTGTGTTGGACAGGTCGAGCGAACAGATGATCTCCGCGTCGCTGATCGGGATCACGCCGGTGCACTCCTGGACCGGCGCGTTCGTCCAGGAACCCGCGGTCGCCGGTGGCGTGCCCGCCGTGCCGGGCGCACGGTAGCCGTTGTTGTCGACCAGGAAGACGCGGGCGTTGTCGGCCGGAGCGGGCGAGGCAGCCGCCGGGATCGTCGGGTTGCCGGTGCCGAAGGTCAGGCCCGAGAATCCGGCGCCCAGGATGTCCAGGAACACCGTCGAGCTGGGCGCGGCCGTGTTCGGCGTGACGGAGATGCCGTACGAGAACGTGTACGCGTTGCTCGCGGTCTTCGTTCCGGCGGCCGTGGTGACGCTCAGCGTGGCGGGCCCAGGAGCGTGTGCCGTGGTGACGCCGGTGATCGCGCTGGACGACACCACGGTCACGTTGGTCAGCGGGCTACCGCCGAGGGACACGCTCACGGCTGCGCCGGGGGCGGTCGGGAAGCCCGAACCGTTGATGGTCACGGTGCTGCCGCCCTGGGCCGGGCCAGCGGTCGGCGTGACCGGCGCGACCGCCGGCGGCCCCACGATGCCGAGCGTGACGTTGGGCGCGATCGTGTAGGTGCCCGCGGCCGCGATGAGCACGTCACCGGCGGCGGAGCCGGCGTAGGTGCACACGTTGTACGCCGCGGTCGTCTCGGCAGGCGGGCCGGGAAGCAGCGCGACGGTGGCCGGCACGGTGGCGACGAGCTTGCTGTTGGTGATCTTGGTAACGCCGGTGGCATTCTCCTGGCCGCTACCGCCGCCGTACGTTCCCGGGCAACCGTTGCGGTTGAGCGTGACGCCCGGCTGTCCGGTGACCCCGGTCAGGAACGCGGTCGACCCGGTGACGGTGATCGGCGTGGTTACGCCCGACGGCCCGACGGCCGGATTGATGGCGACGCCGGGAAGCACATTGAAGGCAGCTTCGCTCTTGCCGACGAGCTTGCTCGTGTTGGCGGCGGTGCCGTTGTAGAGGCACACGCTGTACGTGCCGTTCGCGAGCGTGGCGGGCGCGGTTATCGAGGCAGCGCCGTTCGCGGGCGTCGGCGCCACGGGTGTCGCGACCTTCGTCGGGGTGGCGTTGGTGACGCCCGTGGTCGTGTACAGGGCCGGGCAGGTCGCCGCGGTGCTGAAGAGTCCACCGAGCGTGGTGACGGTCTGCAGGAACGGGTCGGTGCTCGAGAGCGTGATCGGGGTGGCGAGACCGGAGCCGCCGCTCGTCGGGCTCGCGGTCGTCGTGGCTTCAATGACGCTGTACAGGTTGGACGAGTGACCCGCGATGGCCGCCGTCGAGGCGGAGCTCGCGTAGAGGCAGAGCCGCCAGCTGCCCAATCCGACCGCGGCGGGCACGGCTGCCGTACCACCGTCGGCGGGGGTGGTCCCGTCCTTCGTCACGGTCACGATCACACTCGTGGCGGTCGAGCCGGTGCCGAATGTGGTGGGACAGGTGGCGAGGGTCGTGACGCGTCCGGTCGGCGTGGTGATGCCGTTGAACACGTTGGTACCGGTGAAGCTGATGGTGCTGCCGCCCAGTGGTCCGGACAGTGGTGAGTTGGTGATGGTGACCGTTACGTCGACCGCGAAGGCGGCGGTGCTGGTTGCGAAGACGGCGGTGGCCACCGCCGCTGTCGCGATACCGGCGCGTAACCAGTGCGCGCCGGCCCTACGTTGGGACTTCCGCATGCGAGGGTCCTCCTACGGTTTCTGTGAACCGCTCATGGATGGGTGGGCCCGCGCGCGCAGCGGCGTCACCGGGCCATCTCGCTCGGAGCCTAACTCGGCTATTCCGGACAAATGCGGAGAGTGATGAACTTGATTAGATTTGTACCTTTTTAGGGGCCGAACAGTCCCCGGTAGACCTTGGCCGAGCCCGGATTGCCCGTGCAGCGTGGGTCCACCCGGAACAGGCTGGACTGGACACCTCCGGCGTCACAGTTGGAGAAATACGCCTCATAGGCCAGATGGGGCGCTCGCGCCGCGAACCATTCATGCATCCAGCGCACGAACTCCGGGTTCTCCTTTCCGGCGTCCCCGGTCGGCACCACGCCCCACTCACCCACCGCGAACGGCTTGCCGTGGCGCAGCGCGAACTCGTACAGCCAGGTGAGGCCCTCGGGGCGCGCGGCGACGCGGTCGAAGTCCGCCTTCGTGGGCGACCACGGATAGTGGTCGTAGTTGTCGATGCCGATGATGTCGACGTACTCGTCGCCCGGGTAGCAGTTCGTGCTCAGGCCACCGCAGAGGTGGCGCGGCGTGCTGTGCGCGTTGATGGTCCAGTCGAACAGCACGGCGGGGTTCGTGGCGCGAATGGCGTCGGCGGCGTGGCGGTAACAGGCGATCCAGGTCTGCGCGTCGGTCGCCCCCCACGGGCTCGTGCGCTCGTTGAACTCCCACCCCAACCGTACGATCGAGTCACCGCGGCCGTGCTGGACCATGAGATTGCCGAAGTTGCGCCAGGACTCGTCGAACTCGCCCCGCGCGCAGGCGGGCAGCGCGGCCTCGCCGCCGATCGGCACCAGGCCCTGCGAGATGACCAGCACACCGTCGAAGTTGGCGAAGTACTCGAACGTCCAACCGGTGCCGCTGGTCATGGTCTCGTAGGTGGTCCGGTCGGTGTAGGTCTGCGCGACCCGGCAGGCCCGGCCACGGGCGGAGCAGAACTGCGCCACGCTCGCGGCGTCCAGTACGGGGTCGCCGTTCACGCCGGACAGGCCGTTCGGTCCGGGCCAGGCGCCCGCGGCCCTCGGGAGGGCCACCAGGGTGCGCGCCGAGCGCTCCGGCGGGGTGGTGACGGGCCCACCGGTCGGTGTGGAGGCGGCCGGGGGTTGCGCGGGGACGCGGGTGACCGGTGGGGGCGCCGGTGCCGTGTGGTTGGTCTCGGCTCTCGTCTGCACGGCGGTCGCCGCGCCCAGCCCGAGCAGTGCGAGGACCACCGTGCCCGTCGCGATCCAGAGGGAGCGTCGGCTGGACGCGGGCTTGCTGGCCATGCGGAAGAAGCCTCCTGGCAGGTGTGCGGGCTGCCCGCGGGCGCGGCGTCGGGCCGGCGGTGGTCGGCGCGTACTCGCGCGCCGTCGCCACCGAGGGTAGCCGCCGCCGGGACGCTCATCTGACGCCCCACCTGCGGAGGCGGCGTGTTGCCGGGCGGGATCAACCCGAAAGTGCGGTTCCGTCCGATCGCATTCCGCAATCTGGCGTTAACGCAGCATTGACAAGCATGACTTACTCCACGGATGCTGAGAGCGCTCTCACGGCCGTGAAGCACCGTCCCGCCACCGCCGGCGCCGTCCCCGCGCCGGCGGACCCGACGTTGCCAGGGGGTTCCACCGTGTTCGAGCAACCTCGCCAGCCCCGCCGACGCCGCCTCGCGGCCGTCGCCGCCGCACTCGCGGTCGGTGTCAGCGCCGTCGTCACGGCCATCCCGACGACCGGCGCCGAGGCCGCGGTCACGGCCGACACGATCCCGCTGACCATCGCCAACCACTCCGGTCGCGGCGAACACGTGTACGTCTACAACATCGGCACCCTGCTCAGCACCGGCCAACAGGGCTGGGCCGACGCGAACGGCACCTTCCACCCCTGGCCCGGTGGCGGCTCACCGCCCGTGGACGCACCGGACGCCTCGATCGCCGGACCCGCCGACGGCGCCAGCCTCACGATCCGGATGCCGAAGTTCTCCGGCCGGGTCTACTTCTCGTACGGCCGCAAGCTCGTCTTCCGGCTCGCCACCGGCGGCCTCGTCCAGCCCGCGGTGCAGAGCCCGACCGACCCCAACGCGGACATCCTGTTCAACTGGACGGAATACACCCTCAACGACGACGGCCTGTGGATCAACAGCACCCAGGTCGACATGTTCTCCGCCCCGTACTCGGTCGGGCTCACCAGGGCCGACGGCACCACCCTCAGCACCGGACGGCTCAAGCCCGGCGGCTACCAGGCGTTCTTCGCCGCACTGCGGGGCCTGCCCGGCGGGTGGGCGGGCCTGATCCGTACCCGCGCCGACGGCACCGTCCTGCGGGCCGTGGCGCCCGGCCACGGCATCGAGGCCGGCGACCTGCCCCGCACCCTGCTGGACGACTACGTTAACCGGGTCTGGGCCCGGTACCGCGGACAGACCCTGACCGTCGCCCCGTTCGCCCAGTCGCCCGAGATCGAGTACTACGGCCGGGTCACCGGCGACGTCATGACGTTCACGAACGCGGCCGGGCAGGTCGTCACCACCTTCGGCAGGCCGGACTCCGACAGCATCCTCGGCTGCTACAAGCAACTCGACGCCCCCAACGACCTGGTCCGCGGTCCCATCTCGCGAACCCTGTGCGCCGGATACAACCGCGGCACGCTGCTGTCCAGCGCGGACCAGCCGTACACCGAGGCGGGCGGGTTCTACGCCGACGCCGTCACCAACGAGTACGCCCGCCTGGTGCACGCGCAGATGGTGGACGGCCGGGCGTACGCGTTCGCCTTCGACGACGTCGGCGCCCACGAGTCGCTCGTGCACGACGGGGCGCCGGCGCAGGCGTCCATCACGCTCGACGCGCTGGACTGAACGCTCGGCCGCCGCGTCGCTGACCACGCCACGCCGGGGCGTGCCCGGGCGGCGCGGCGGCATCCACTAGCCTGTGCCGGTCTCGTCCCGCCGCTGCACAGGAGGCGCAGATGCGCACCGCCTACCGGGTCCTGGCCCTGCTGATCGCCGTCGGCGTCGTGGTCCAGGCCGCCACCGTCGCGTACGCCTGGTTCGCGGTCCTGCACGACACCGACTCCGGCGGCGTGTTCGACAAGAACACGCTGAACGGCGGCCACGAGGCGCACGAGGTCATCGGCATGATGGTGCTGCCCACGATCGCGGTGCTGCTGCTCGTGGTCGCGTTCTTCGCCAAGGTGCCCGGCGGGGTGATGTGGGCCGCGATCACCCTCGGCGTGGTCCTGCTCCAGGTGGTGCTGGGCACCGCCGGGGCGTCCGCGCCGTTCGTGGGCCTGCTGCACGGGATCAACGCGTTCGCGGTGGCGGGGGTGGCCTCGGTCGCCGCCGCCAAGGCGCGCCGCGCCGGTGAGGCCGCGGCCGCCCCGGCCACCCCGGCCTGACCGGGCCGTGTCCGCCCGCCTGCGCCTCGTCGTCGCCGTGGTGGCGGCCCTGGCCGTGCTCGGGCCGCTCGGCTGGTTCTGGCAGCGCAGCCTCGTGCCGGACAGCTACGACATGGCCGCCATGGGGTATCCCGACGACGGTGGCGGCCCGCCCGGCCACGGGCACGCCGGTGGCCTGAGCGTCACCGACCTGACCGGCCCATCCGGCCCCGCCGACGTGTCGGTCGCCCTCACCGCGCGCCGGGAAGGGGCCGGGTACACGCTCAACCACGTGTCGCCCGGACCGGAGATCCGGGCCCGGCAGGGTCAGCTCGTCGAGGTCCGGCTGGTCAACGAGTCCGTGCCGGACGGGGTCACCCTGCACTGGCACGGGGTGGACGTGCCCAACGCCGAGGACGGCGTCGCGGGCGTCACCCAGGACGCGGTGCCGCGCGGCGGGTCCCACGTGTACCGGTTCGTCGTCCGCGACGCGGGAACCTACTGGTACCACTCCCATCAGGTCGGCCACGAGCAGGTCCGGCTGGGGCTGTTCGGCGCGCTGGTGGTCACGCCCGCCCCGGCGCCCCAGCCGGGGTTCGACGCGGACCCGGTCGTCGCGGTGCACACGTACGGCGGGCGGCGCACGGTCAACGGGCGCCCGGGAGTGGGCCACCTCGCCGCCCGGCCCGGCGTCAGCGTGCGCGCCCGGGTCATCAACACCGACGCCGGGCCGATCCGGGTCTGGGTGAGCGGCGCCGCGTACCGGGTGGAGGCGGTGGACGGGCGGGACGTGCACGAGCCGACACCGGTCTCGGACACCGCCGTGCTCGTCACCGCGGGCGGCCGGATCGACGTGGCGTTCACCGTGCCGGACACCGGAGCCCGGGTCGAGGTGGGTGCGGGCACGGCGCTGGTCGTCGGCCCCGGCCCGGACGCGCCCGCCACGGCGCAGCCGCGGGCCACCCTCGACCTGCTCGGCTACGGCACGCCCGCCCCGCTCGGCTTCGACCCCGCCAAGGCCACCCGGGTCTTCCGGTACGAGGTCGGCCGCCGCCCCGGGTTCCTCGACGGCCGCCCCGGTCTGTGGTGGACGGTCAACGGGCACCTGTTCCCGGACCTGCCGATGTTCATGGTCACCACCGGCGACGTCGTGCGGATGACGATCGCGAACACCAGCGGTGAGGTGCACCCCATGCACCTGCACGGCCATCACGCCGTGGTGCTCAGCCGCAACGGGGCCGCGGCCACCGGCAGCCCGTGGTGGGTGGACTCCCTCGACGTGGGCGACGACGAGACGTACGAGATCGCGTTCGTCGCGGACAATCCGGGCATCTGGGTTGATCACTGCCACAACCTGCAGCACGCGGCGGAGGGGCTGCTGGCCCACCTCGCCTACCACGGCGTGAGCACGCCGTACCGGGTCGGTGGGGCGGCCGGCAACCAGCCCGAGTAGGGCTGACTCAGAGGTAGAGGCCGGTCGCGGGCGGTGCCGCGGTGACCGTGAAGGGCCGGGCGTCGGCGCGCAGCGCGTACAGTTCGGCCAGGGTGGCGCCGTCCGGGCCGATGCCCGTCGGGCGGCCCAGCCAGGTGACCGCCTCGGCGTACGGCAACCGGCCGACCTCGATGCTGGCCAGGCAGCGGCCCGGACGCACGACGGCCGGATGCAGCGACGCCAGGTCCTCGTTCGTGGTGATCGCGATGAGTGCGTGGCGGCCCTGGCCGAGCAGCCCGTCGGTCAGGTTGAGCAGCCGCGACAGCGACTGCCCGGCGTTCGCCTTGGCCTGGCCGCTGATCAGCTCGTCGCAGTCCTCCAGCATCAGCAGCCGCCAGCGCGGCTCGTCGTCGTCCCCGCCGCCCAACGCGACACTCATCAGATACGCGGGATCGCTGAACAGCCGCTCCGGATCCAGCACACAGTCCACCTGGCACCAGGAACGCCACTGCTGGGCCAGCGCCCGCAGGGCCGTGGTCTTACCCGTGCCCGGTTCCCCGTGCAGGAGCAGCAGGCGGCCGTTGATCGACGTGCCGTCCAGGGCCATGAGCTGCTCGAGGGTGCGGGCCACCGGGCTCGCGTAGTTGTGTCGGATCCGCTGCCACCCGGCCGCGTCGATCTCGCGCGGCACCCGGCGCGGCCCGTGCTGGCCGAAATGCCAGAAGCCGATCGGTACGGTGTCGGCCGCGGGCGCGGGCGGCTCCACCGCGCCCTCGGTCACGCTCGCCAGCACGCGCTCGGCCAGTTCCGCGGTGGTCGCGGTGACGGTCACCCGGGCGCGCCGGCTCTGCGGCCACCGGATCACGTGCAGGGTCCACCCGTCACCCACGGCGAGGCGGCCGTGGATGTCCTCCTCGCCCGCGTCCCGCACGACGCGGGCGTCGTCGGTGCTGAGCGGGGCATCCGCCCGGACGTTCTCCAGCGTGCTGGTCCGGCCGAACGGCTCCCGCCCGGTCGTGAACGCGTCGAGGGCCAGCAGGTCCACCACGTCCACCAGCCGGTCGGCGTCGTCGAGGCTGCCGGACACCGGCACCGCGCCGGGCGCGCGCGACCGGGCGGCGGCGCCGGTGGACGCGGACGGGTTGACCGCCTGTTCCACGGCGCGGCCGCCTGGCCGGTCGACGGTCTGGTGGGGGGCACGCATGCCTTCCATGATCGACCAGGATGGCCGAAGCGGCATCCCGTTTTCGCAGGTCTCTGACCACGGCGGAGCAGACGGGCACCCGGCGCCGGGCGCCTCCCGCCGGTCAGTCCGTGGCGGGAGTGAGCACGAACACCGGGATGACCCGCTCGGTCTTGCGCTGGTAATCCGCGTAGTCGGGGAACGCGGCGACCGCCCGTTCCCACCACTGGTCGCGCTCCGCGCCTTCGGTCTCGTGTGCGAGATAGTCGCGCCGGTCGGCGCCGTCCTGCAACTCCACCCGCGGGTGCTTGCGCACGTTGTACACCCACACCGGGTGCTTCGGGGCGCCGCCCAGCGAGCCGACCACCGCGTACCGGCCGTCGTGCTCCACCCGCATGAGCGGGGTCTTGCGCAGCTTGCCGGTCCTGGCCCCCACCGAGGTCAGCACCACGACGGGCAGGCCCCGGAGGGTGCCGGCCTCGGCGCCGCCGGTCTCCTCGTACGACTCGGCCTGTTTGCGGGCCCAGTCCGTAGGGCTGGGTTCGTACTCTCCGGTCAATGGCATGGTGATCCCCTCTGCCGGTCGGTTCGACATCGCATGCACAGTAGACACTGATTTAGCCCATAGTGTGGCGTTGGGCGAACGCCACGAGGTCGCGCCGCTCGATCGCCGCCGCCATCAGCTCCGGGAACGCGTCCGGCGTGCAGGCGAACGCGGGGACCCCGAGCGCCGCGAGCGCCGCCGCGTTCTCGTGGTCGTACGCCGGAGCCCCCTCGTCCGAGAGCGCCAGCAGCGCCACCACCTGCACCCCGGCGGTGGTCAACTCCGCCACCCGGCGCAGCATCTGTTCCCGGGAGCCGCCCTCGTACAGGTCGCTGACCAGCACCACGATGGTGTCCCGGGGCCGCGTGACGAGTTGCCGGGTGTACGCCAGCGCCCGGTTGATGTCCGTGCCACCGCCCAGTTGGGTGCCGAACAGCACCTCGACCGGATCGCTGAGCTGCTCCGTCAGGTCGACCACCGCGGTGTCGAAGACCACCAGCGAGGTCCGCAGGGACCGCACCGAGGCGAGCACGGCCGCGAACACCCCCGCGAAGACCACCGAGGAGGCCATCGAGCCGGACTGGTCGACGCAGAGCACGACGTCGCGGTGCACCGCCGAGGCGCGGCGGCCGTAGCCGATCAGCCGCTGCGGGATCACCGTCCGATGTGCCACCTGGTAGTGCCGCAGATTCGCGCGGATCGTACGGTCCCAGTCGATGTCGGCGTGCCGGGGACGGCGGATCCGGGCCGCCCGGTTCAGCGCGCCCGCGACCGCCGCGCGGGTGCGCTGGGCGAGGCGCCGCTCCAGGTCGTCGACGACCGTGCGGACCACCCGCCGGGCCGCCTGCTTGGCCTCGGCGGGCATGACCCGGTTGAGCGACAGCAGGGTGCCCACGAGGTGCACGTCGGGCTCCACCGCCGCCAGCATCTCCGGCTCCAGCAGCAGCCGGGTCAGCTCCAGCCGCTCGATCGCGTCGGCCTGCATGACCTGCACCACCGTGCTGGGGAAGTACTCCCGGATGTCGCCGAGCCAGCGCGCGACGCGGGGGGCGGAACCGCCGAGCCCGCCCGCGCGGCCCGCGCGCCGGTCACCGTCGCCGTCCTCGGGGGCGTCGTACAGCGCGGCCAGCGCGGCGTCCATGGCGCCGTCGCGGCCGGTGGCGGCGCCGAGGGAGTCCTCGGCCGGGCCGCCGAGCACGAGCCGCCAGCGGCGCAGTCGCTCCCGGTGGTCAGGATCGGTCATCGGGCACCTCCGGCGCGTGGAACTCGGGGCCGGGCACGGCGTTCAGAGTCGTTCATCTGATGTCTCCCGCGCCTGGATCTCGTGGCCCAGCAGGGCGCTGAGGGTCGGCAGTAGGATCGCCGCCCGGTCGTGGTCGAGCGGCCCCATCGCGGTGCCGGTGCTTGCGCCGGACGCCGAAGCGCCGGCCACCCGTTCGCCGATGGCCCGCCGCTCACCCGCCGCGAACCCGCCGAACGTGCGGCGCAGCAGCGGCAGCACCTCGTCGAACGCGTCGGCCGGGATGTCGGCCAGCCACGCGTCCAGCAGACGCAGCAGCGCCTCGTCGTGCACCAGCAGCAACCCGCCGCCGGCCAGGAAACCCTCGACCCAGGCGGCCCCGTGCGCCGGGGGCGTCCCGACGGTCAGCGGCAGCCGCAGCCGCCGGCGCACCTCGGCCTCGTCGAGGAGTCCGGCGTCGTGCAGCAGCCGGGTGATCCGGCCCGCCAGCAGCCCGTGCAGGTCGGCGCGGGCGGCCACGGTGGCCAGCGTGGCGAACCACCGTTGCCGCAGGGGCGCGTCGTCGAGCAGCGCCACCGCGGCATGCACGCCGTCCAGGTGCCCGCGCAGCTCCCGCGCCGCGGAGTCGGCCACCGCGCCGGCCGCCGCGGGCAGGCCCGCGCAGACCCGGTCGAACAGGCTGGTGGTCACGGCGGCGAGCCCGGCCACGTCGGTGCGGCGGACGTCGCCGTACCGCAGGGTGCGGGCCAGGGCCGGGAGGGCGGCCATCAGGTGACCGACGTCGGCGTCCGCGGCCGCGTGGGCGTCCAACGCCGACAGCACCGGCGGATACGCCTCGCCGAGATCCGCCAGCAGGCATGCCTCCACCAGCGCGGTCACCTCCGCCAGCGAGGCGGCCGCACCGGCGGCGTCGGTGACCCGCGCGGTGGCCGCGGCGCTCACCGTCGTGCCGTACATGCTGTACTCCACGAGCCGGACCGCGAACTCCGGCTGCCACCGCAGCCGCCACGCCTCCCGGAACGTGCCCGTGCCGCGCCGGCCCGCCTCCGGCTCGCCCCACGGCACGCCGATCCGGCGCAGCCGGTGCAGCAGCCGGCTGCGCCGCAGGTCGATGTCGCGGCGCAGGTCCAGCTCCAGCACCCGCTCGGCGGGCTCCGGCTTCAGGCGTACGGACCGCTGCTGCGCCGCCAGATCGCGGGCCAGCGGCACGGCCGGCATCGCCTCCGGGACCCCGCCGAGCCGCTCGCCGACGATGAGCCGGCGGCCGATCAGCTCGGTCCGCAGCGGCTCACCGTCGCACATCACGGCCTCGGCCGCCTCGGTCACCTCGGCCAGCCCGGCCAGCGGCCGCCCGCGCAGCGTGGCCAGCGCCTCGGCCAGCCGGGTCGCCTCGATGACGTGCGCCGACGAGGTGGGCACCCCTTCGGCCCGCAGCACCCCGGCGGCCTCCACCAGCCAGCGGGGCACGACCTCCTCCGCCGTGGCGAACAGGTGGTGGTACCAGCCGGGGGAGCGCACCCCGGCGCCGTAGCCGGACGCCGTGGCCAGCCGCCCGTACGTCCAGGGCACCCAGGTGCACGCGACCTTCGTCTTGCGGCGGCCCTTGAGCAGCGCCGCGTCGTCCTTGGCCGGGATCCGGCGGGCCAGCGCCGGTACGTGCCAGGCGCCGCACACCACGGCCAAATTCTCCCGGGTACGGCGCACCTCCCGCAGCACGGTGCGCATATACGCCTCACGGACCAGATCCTCGGGATCGTCCACGGTGGACTCGCGCAGGGCGGTCATGGCCTCGGCGATCGCCGCGAACGCGGGCATGCCCCGGTGTTCGACCACGTCCTCCCACCAGCGTTCCGGGTCGTCGTACCCGGCCGCGGCGGCCAGCTCCCCGATCGGGTCGGCCGGGCGGGACCGGCCCCGCACCCCCGGCCCCTCGGGCGCGTCCGCCAGGCCACCGGCCGCGTGGTACGCGTACGGCAGGTCGAAGAAGCGCACCGGCACACCGTGCGTCACCGCCCAGCGCATCGCCTGCCACTCCGGTGAGAACACGGCGAACGGCCAGAACGCGGCCCGGCGCGGGTCGTCGACGGCGTACCCGAGCAGCGCCACGGGCGGCGCCAGCTGCTCGTCGGCGACCCAGCGCACCAGCTCGTCCGCCTCGGGCGGGCCCTCGATCAGCACGATGTCCGGGCGCTGGCGGTCCAGCTCCTGCACCAGCGCGCGGGCCGAGCCGGGACCGTGATGGCGGATGCCGTACAACCGTTCAGGCATCGCGGGCGGCGCGGTAGAAGTCGCTCCAGTCGGGGCGTTCCCGCACGACGGTCTCGAGGTACTCGCGCCACACCACGCGGTCGGAGACCGGGTCCTTGACGACCGCGCCGACGATGCCGGCGGCGACGTCGGCGGCCCGCAGCCGCCCGTCGCCGAAGTGGGCCGCCAGCGCCAAGCCGTTGGTCACCACCGAGATCGCCTCGGCGGGCGACAGCGTGCCGGTGGGGGACTTGAGCTTCGTCCGGCCGTCCTCGGTGAGCCCGCCGCGCAGCTCCCGGAACACGGTGACCACCCGCCGGATCTCGTCCAGCGCGGCCGGCACCTCGGGCAACTCCAGCGCCCGGCCCAGCTGGGCCACCCGGCGGGCCACGATCTCGACCTCGTCGTCCGCGGACGCCGGGACGGGCAGCACCACCGTGTTGAACCGGCGGCGCAGCGCGCTGGAGAGCTCGTTGACGCCCCGGTCACGGTCGTTGGCGGTGGCGATGAGGTTGAACCCGCGCTGCGCCTGCACCTCGGTGTTCAGCTCGGGCACGGGCAGCGACTTCTCCGACAGTACGGTGATCAGCGCGTCCTGCACGTCGGAGGGGACCCGGGTCAGCTCCTCCACCCGGGCGATCGCGCCGCGTTGCATCGCCCGCATCACCGGGCTGGGCACCAGCGCGGCCTCCGTGGGGCCGTCGGCCAGCAGGCGGGCGTAGTTCCAGCCGTACCGGATGGCCTCCTCGGGCGTGCCGGCCGTGCCCTGCACGAGCAGCGTCGAGTTGCCGGAGACCGCGGCGGCCAGGTGTTCGGACACCCACGTCTTGGCGGTGCCGGGCACGCCGAGCAGCAGCAGCGCCCGGTCGGTGGCCAGCGTGGACACCGCCACCTCGATGAGCCGGCGCGGGCCCACGTACTTGGGGGACACCTTCGCCCCGTCGCCGAGCAGGTAGGTGACCACGGCCTGGGGGGACAGCCGCCAGCCGGGCGGGCGGGGCCGGTCGTCGGCGGCGGCCAGCAGGGCCAGCTCCTCGGCGTACTGGTCCTCGGCGTGCGGGCGCAGAACGGTCACTGCAACTCCTGAAGCATCTCGTGGCGGAAGGTGAGGGTCCGGGCCAGCTCGGCGACCGGGCGGACCCGGGACGGGTCGGCGGGTTCGGCGTCCAGTTCGGCGGCGAGCCGGGCCACGGCCCCGGCGTACCCGGTCGGCATGGCCATGGCGGCGGCCCGGCACAGCTCCCCGAGCTGCCAGCTGTGCCGGTCGGTACGGGCACGGTGCGCGATCGTCTCGATCACCGCCACGGCCAGCTCGTCGGGCCACCGTCCCGGGTGGACGGCCAGCAGCCGGTGCGCGACGTGGTCCTCCCGGCGCAGCGCGTCGGCGGCGAGGCGGCCCAGCTCGGCGGGCGGCAGGATGAGGTGCAGATCCCAGCGCACCGCCTCGCGCAGGCCCGCGGCGCCGCGCCGGGAGTCGGCGGCCAGCAGCGCGGCCGCCCACGCCGGGTCGCGCTGGGCGATCGCCGCTTTCGCCCAGCCGTGCAGCAGCGGGGTCGCCCAGTCGTGTCCCCGGCCGAGCTCCACGACGGCCGCCGGGTCACGGTGCAGGGCGGTGGTCCACGTGTCGAGCGGGGTCCCGGCCACGACCTCTTCCAGGAGCCAGGCCCCGATGCCCATGCCCCGGGCCGGGGTGGCGCCCACGCCGTCGCGGCGCAGCGCCGGGTCCAGGGTCTGCGGGGGGTCGACCACGAGCCGCTCACCGCCGCGTGTCCGCTCCAGCCGGACGGCGGCGTGTGCCCGCCGCGCCATCCGCCGGCTCAGCCCGGAGGCGGGCAGCCGGCGCAGCAACTCCAGCGCGGCCTCGCGAACCTCCCGGCGGGGATCGTCGAGCACCCGTTCGAGGAACGCCTCGTCGGCCGCCGACAGACCGGCGGACAGCGCGGCCACGAACCGGGCGCGTTCCTCGGGTGCCTCGGTGTCCCAGCCGGCCACCAGCTGGTCCCGCGCCGCGTCCGGGTCGTCGGCCCGCATCCGGGCCAGGTACGCCAGCCGTTCGCCGGGCGACCCGGTCCGCCACACCTCCGGTTCGGCGGCGGCGGCGCCGGGTGCCTCGTCGAGCAGCCACCGCCAGTCCGCCCGCTGCGCGGCGAGCCAGCCGCCGCGCCGCCCCGCGACCATCCCCAGGGCGGGCCGCAGGGTGGCGTTGCGCCGCCCGGCCTCCAGCAGCGCGGGCAGGGCCTGCGGTGGTACGTGCCCGCCGCGCCGCGCCGCCGCCGCCAGCCACTGGGCCAGCAGCTCCTGCACCGCCTGGGCGCCGCCGGGAGCGTCGCCGTCGACGAGCCGCAGCAGGCGGTCCGCGGCCGCCGTGGGCAGCGGTGCGGCCTGCTCCGGGGGAGCGGCCGCCACTGGCCGGTGACCGGTGGCCGGGGTGGTGCCCGCCCGCCCGTAGGCCAGCGCGGTGGCGGCGGCGTCCAACAACGACGCCGGCGCTGACGGCGCAGATCCGGACGAGGCGGATGCTGGTGGAGTGGGCCCGGCGAGCGTGCGCCCGGCGAGGCGTGCGCCGGGCTGTGTCCACGGGCGGCGGGCCGTACCCAGCAGCGCCGCCGCGAGCAGGTCGGACGGTAGCTCGGGCGGCAGATCGGGGCCGCGGGAGTCGAACAGGGGAGCGGGGGCCGGAATGTGCCGCCCGCCGACCCAGGCGGCGAGGGGTCGCAGCCCGGCCGGGCTCCACTCGGCGGCCAGGGTGGCCGGTGCGCCGCCCGCCGCCGCCAGCAGCCACCACGGCTCGTGGTGGCCGGGTGCCAGCGGCAGCGCCTCGCCGGTGGTGTCGACCACCCAGCCCGTCCCGGTCGGTGTCACACCGGCCAGCAGCACCGGCGCGTCATGACGCCACGGATCGGACGCCAGCGCGGCCGCCCATCCGGCCAGGGCGGCCCGGGCGGGCAGCGCACCGGCTGGCGCGGCGTAGGCCACCGCGGCGCTGTGCCGCTCGGCGACCAGGGCGCGCAGCGGTGTCGTGCCGGGATAGAAGCACAGGTCGGCGCGCAGCTCGGTGCCGGGCGCGAAGTCGGGGTTGAGCGACTGGCCGGCCGCCGCGAACGCCAGCACGAGGGCGAACCGTCCACTGTCGGCGCCGCGCAGCCACGTCCGCCGGGTGGTCAGCGCGCCGTCGTCGGTCTCCACCTGGCCGAGCACCTGCCAGCGGTCGGTGACCCGGGGACCGGAGAGCACGTCGTCGGTGGCCACCGGGAAGCCGATGCGCGCCCGGACCGTGGCGGCCAGGCCGGGCGGCAGCTCGTCGAGCCGCTCGTGCCCGGCCACCAGCAGGCGCAGCAGACCCAGCTCCCCGAGCAGCCGGTCAGCCCACAGTGGACCGACGCCGACCAGGCCGCCGAGGCGCCGGACGGCGGTGGCGGCCGCGGGTGCCTGCGCGTCGACCAGCCGGGCGGCCATCGTCTCGTACGGCCGGTGACCCGCCTGCTCCGCCGCGGCCAGACCCTGCTGCACCTGGTCGTCGAGCCAGCGGCGCAGCTCGGTCATCCCGGCCGCCACGCGTTCCGCGCGTTGCCGGGCCCGCTGGTGTGCCCCGGCGGGGTCGGCCGGGGCGCCGCCGGGCGGTGTGGCGGCCCGGGCGGCCCGGGCGGCCCGCGCCGCCTGCCACTCGGCCGCGAACGCCGGCGCCGGCTCCGTCGGCAGGTCGGGACCGTCCACCCAGCGCAGCAGCAGACCCAGCGCGTGCTTGCAGGGGATCTTGCGGCTCGGGCAGGAACACCGGTACGCGGGACCGGCCAGGTCCACGCAGACCTGATAGGGGCTGCTGCCGCTGCCCCGGCACAGTCCCCAGAGGATCTCGCCGAGCAGGCCGGTGGCCGCCCAGTGGCCGGCACCGCTCACCGCGCGGGCGGCCCGCAACGAGCCTGCGTCGGGGGCCAGCGCGGCGACCCGCGCGTCGTTCCACCGAGGCACGTCCGGCGGCTGGGCCGCACCACCTAGGTCGGCGGTGCCGTCCGGCTCGGCGGTCGTCCATCGTTCAACGGGCACACGCCGCACTGTAGGCGCGCGGTACGACGCTTTCGACCGTCACGGGGGCCTCCGTCACCGGTTCGCTGCGGGAACGGCGTGGCGCCCGCGACCCGACCAGTACGGCGCCGAACGCCACCACCATGCCCACCAGCTGCGCGGCGGTGAGCCGTTGCCCGAGCACCGCCCAGCCCACCACGGTCGCGACCACCGGGGAGAGCAGCGCGAGCAGCGAGACCTGCGCGGTGGGCAGGCGCTCCAGGCCCCGGAACCACACCGTGTACGCCAGGGCCGTGCCGACCACCGACAGGTAGGCGTACCCGGCGAGGTTGCCGCCGGTGAGCGAGCCCGGCAGTCCCTCGACGGCCAGGGTGATCGGCACCAGCATCAGTCCACCGGCGGCCAGCTGCCAGCCGGTCGCCGTGAGCAGGGACGCGTCCGGGCGGCCCCAGCGCTTGGTCAGCACCAGGCCCAGCCCCATCGACACCGCGCCGCCCAGCCCGGCGAGGACCCCGATCGGGTCGAGCCGGGCCGAGGCCGTGAGCACGGCCATGGCCACCCCCACCACACCCGCCAAACCGGCGAGCACCGTACGCAGGGCGACGCGCTCGCTGAGCATCAGCACGGACAGGCCCGCCACGACCAGCGGCTGGGCGGCGCCGAGCACCGCGGCCATGCCGCCGGGCAGCCGGTACGCGCTGGCGAACAGCAGCGCGAAGAAGATCCCGATGTTCAGGGCGCCGAGTACCGCGGAGCGCCACCACCAGTCGCCCCGGGGCAGCCGGCGGGTCATGGCGAGCAGGAGGAGCCCGGCGGGCAGGGCGCGCAGCGTGGCGGCCAGCAGCGGTCGGTCCGGAGGGAGGAACTCGGTGGTGACCGCGTACGTGGTGCCCCAGACGACCGGGGTCAGGGCGGTGATCAGAACGATCCGCCGCACGACCAACTCCCTCGACGTAAAGTATCTCGACATGAAGAGACTCTCTCGCGTTCTTCTCCTTGTCAAGAAGCTCGACGTCGAGAGAATGGAGACATGGGTCATCCCCGCGGCGTGGACCGCATCATCGACCAGTGGGCCCGCGAGCGCCCCGACCTCGACACCACCGCCATGTCGATCTTCGGCCGGGTCTACCGGCTGGCCCAGGTGTCGGGCGACGAGGTGGCCCGGGCGTACGGGCGGCACGGCATCGGCCGCCCCGAGTTCGACGTGCTGGCCACCCTGCGCCGCGCCGGGGAGCCGTTCCAGCTGTCCCCGGGTGCGCTGGCCGCCTCCATGATGCTCAGCAGCGGCGGCACCACCGCCCGGCTCGACCGCCTCGAGAGGGCGGGCCTGGTGCGCCGCGCCCCCGATCCGCACGACCGGCGCGGCGTCCTGGTCAGCCTCACCGAACAGGGGTGGCAGGTCGCGGACCGGGCGGTCGGCGCCGGGCTCGCCGAGCAGCAGCGGCTGCTGGCCCACCTCACCCCCGCCCAGCAGCGCGACCTCGAAGCGCTGCTGCGCGCGGCGCTGGAACCGTACGAAACCTGATCAGCCCGTGGGGACTCAGGCCGCGCCGTGGCCCGCGGGCACGACCTCCTCCGGGCGCGGAGGCGGCGGCGGGGTGCCGTCGCCGAACGGCCGCCCGCCCAGCGCCGCCCGCCCGTGCTCGGTCAGCCAGCCCGCCAGATCCGGACCGGCCGGCACGACCTGGGTCGGATTGATGTCGGTGTGCACGACGTAGTAGTGCCGCTTGATGTGCACGAAGTCGATCGTGTCGCCGAAGCCGGGCGTCTGGAACAGGTCCCGCGCGTACGCCCACAGCACCGGCATCTCGCTCAGCTTCTGCCGGTTGCACTTGAAGTGGCCGTGGTACACGGGATCGAACCGGACCAGCGTGGTGAACAGCCGCACGTCCGCCTCGGTGATGGTGTCCCCGACGAGGTAGCGCTGGGCGCTCAGCCGGTCCGACAACCAGTCGAGCCGGTCGAACAGCCGGTGGTACGCCTTGTCGTACGCCTCCTGGGTGCCCGCGAAACCCGCCCGGTAGACGCCGTTGTTGACGTCGGCGAACACGTAGCGGTTCACCTTGTCGATCTCGTCGCGCAGCGCCTCCGGGTAGAGCTGCGGCGCGCCCTCGCGGTGGTACCGGCTCCACTCCAGACTCAGGTCGAGGGTGATCTGCGCGAAGTCGTTGGTGACCACCTGTCCCGTCGGCACGTCCACGATCGCCGGCACCGTGATGCCCTTGTCGTAGTCGGGGAAGCGGGCGAAGAACGCCTCCTGCAGCCGTTCGATGCCGAGCACCGGGTCGCGGCCGCCCGGGTCCAGGTCGAAGGTCCAGCTCCGGGGGTCGTGCGTGGGACCGGCGATGCCCATCGAGAGGGCGTCCTCCAGGCCGAGCAGGCGGCGCACGATGATCGTGCGGTTCGCCCACGGGCAGGCCCGGCTCACCACCAGCCGGTACCGGCCCGGCTCGACGGGGTAGCCGTCGCGGCCGTCGGCCGTGACGCGGGTGGCGATGTAACGCTGATCGCGGGTGAACTCGCCGGACGGATTCACGTACGCCATGGCCTCCATCCTGCCGCGTCCGGGGTGTTCCCGCCCGGTCGTTGCGCCTGCGCCCCGCCCCGGACGGGTAGCGTCTGCTCGTGGCCGGGGAACTGACTTTCCATCTGTTCGGGCCGCTGCGGGTCTGCGGCGCGGACGGGCGCTGCCTCGCGCTCGGGTCCCGTACCCGGCGGGCCGTTCTCGCCGTGCTCCTGCTGCGGCCGGGCCAGCTCGTGCCGGTGGAGCGGATCATCGGCCAGCTCTGGCACGGCGCGCCGCCGCCCGGTGCCGCCGCGCACGTCCACGACCAGGTGGCCGCCCTGCGCGAGGCGCTGGAGACAGCCGGGAAGTCGCTGGTCGGCCGCGAGAACGGCTACCTCATGGACGTGGCACCCGAGCGGATCGACGTGTGCCGGTTCGCCGGGGGAGCGGCGGCGGGCCGCGAGGCGCTGACCGGTGGGCAACCGGCCGGGGCGGCGCGGACGCTCGACGCGGCGCTGGCCGAGTGGCGGGGTGACCCGCTGGCCGACTTTCCCGGTGAGCCGTTCACCGGGCCCACGATCGCCCAGCTGGAGAACCTGCGCGCCCAGGCGGTGCAGGACCGCGCGGAAGCCCGCCTGCTGCTCGGCGACGCCGGCTGGTGCGTCACCGAACTCGACCGGCTGGTGCGCGAGACGCCGTACCGGGAACGGCTGTGGGAGCTGTACGCCGCCGCCCTGTACCGGGCGGGGCGCCGCGACGACGCGCTGGCCGCGATCGCGCGGGTCCGCGACCTGCTGTTCGAGGAGCTCGGCCTGCAGGACGGTCCCGGACTGCGGGCACTCGAACGGGCCGTGCGCGACGACGACCTCGCGGCCATCCCCGGCGGTGCCCCGCCCACCGGGTGAGCGGGGCGGCGGCTCAGCCGGTCCGCTCGTGGACGTCCCGCAACGGCGTGGGCAGCGACAGGTCCGCGGGGGCGTTCCACTTCTGCGCCGCCTTGCCGTCACACGTACGCAGCACGATGCGGGCGATCGGCGGGCCCTTGTACCTGGCGGGGTCGTACAGCTGCGGCGGTGTGGCCTTCAGGTCGGCCGCGGCCAGGCACAGCCCGGCGGTCGTCGGGTGGGCGCCGTCGACGATCTGGTAGCTCGTCGCGTAGGTCCCGGTGTCGCCGTACACCGTCCAGGTCAGCTCCGCGGGCAGCGTGCCGCTCGGGCACGCCGTCACGGTCGGGTACGCGTTGGTCGAGCCGGGGCTCTTCAGGCAGTACTCCCTGCCGCCGACCGTGACGGTGATCGGGCCGGTGCCGGTGTTGCTCGTCCCGCCCACCGCGGGCAGCTTCCACCGCTGGTTCCAGCCCACGTTGTTGGGGTTGGGTGCCTGCTTGCACGGCCACGCGATGAGATATCCCGCGCCCGTGTTCTTCTCGGTGACGTCCAGGCAGCGTCCGAACTGCTCGTAGTTCACCAGCTGGCCGGTGGCGGCCCCGGCGGCACCGGCGCCCACGGCCGGATCCGGCTGGAACGTCTGCTTGTTGTCGTAGTCGCCCCAGCAGTTGCCGCCCGTGCCGAGCACGACCGTGCTGCCGACGGTGTCGGGCTGCAGCACGTTGAAGCAGAAGTTGTCCAGGCTCGTGCCGTCGCTGGTGCCCATGAAGTTCGCGACGTCGTTGGCGCTCCACTGCTGGCGTGCCGCGGCCGGGCTGGTCCCGGCGCACCGCTCTACCCGCACCGTGGCACCCGCCGAGTGCGGCGTGCCGGCGTCCAGGCACATCCCGGCCGGGTTCGCCGAGGTCCGCGACGACACCAGCGTGATGGTCAGATCGGGGTTGTACGCGAACAGCTGCGACGGCGGCTGCGGCGCGTCCACGCACGCCTGCATCGTCACCGCGGTGCCCGGCGCCGGGTCGGCCGAACCGGCGTCCACGCACAGGTCCGCGCGGGCGCTGCGGACATGGATCTGGCCGCCCGGGATGTGCTCGTTCGACGTACGGAACGAGTAGGTGGCCCGCAGCGTACGGGCGCCCGCGGTGCGCGCGTCGAAGGCGCCGTCCGGGCCGGCGACGCCGGTCGAGGTCAGCACGGCGCTCCCCGGCTGCTCGGTGATGACCGGGCCGAGCGGGTTGCCGTCGAGATCGCGGTACGCGAACGTGACCCGGTAACGCTGGCCGCCGTCCGGTGCGGCGTTGCCGTCCAGCTGGCCGGTCGGCAGGCGGGCCGCGTCACCCGCGCCGGTGCCGTCGACGGCCGCCCGGATCTGGCCCATCGCGGCGTCCAGGCCGGCCTCGGCGGCGTGCAGCGCCCGGGTCCGCTCGGAGGCGCCCTGGGTGCCGCGCACCTGCTGGACCACCGCGGGGACCAGCAGCGCGCTCATCGCCAGGCCGACCAGGGTGAGCAGCATGGCGATGGGCAGCGAGCCCCGATCGGCGTCGGGGCGGCGCAGTGTCCGGCTGGGGAGCCTCACTACGGCCTCCCCTCGCGGCAGACGTTGTCCGCGGCCGTGTCGCGGGAGGTGTTGAGGGCGGTGAAGGTCATCCGGGCCGTGCTGGTGGCCCGGCCCGCGCTCGCGGTCAGCTGCAGCCGCAGGCGCATGAAGTCCGGCGTGAAGGCACTCCCGACCGGGGCGCTGGGCTGCGACCTCGTGCCGGCCATCGTCCGCTCGAACGGCACCGGGACGTTGCCGCCCGGCAGCACGATCTGGGAGGCGATGGTCTGCCCTGCGCTGCCCGCCGCCGGTGGGTGCCCGGGGATCCAGCGCAGCAGCTGGAGCACCCCGACCGCGCCGGTCGACCCGGCGCCCGGCGCCGGGGCCAGGCGCAGCTGGTGGCACTCCTGCTGCGAGTTGGTCGGGTTGATGGTGAGGTACTCCACGTACCAGGCGCCGCCGACCGGGGTCGTGTTGGGTTCGGTGATCCCGGAGGAGTAGCGGACGTTCTGGTCGAGCCGCTCGACGCTGAGGTGCAGCTGGCTCTGCACCGCCGCGCCGTTCTCCGCGCGGTCGACCAGGTGGTAGACCTCCAGCACCGCGTTGGTGAAGATCATCATGAGGACACCCAGGATGCTCATCGCGAGCATCACCTCGAGCAGGGTCATGCCCTCGTCGTCGCGCCGGTTCCGGCGCCGCCACGCGCGTACGGCGGCCCTCACGGCAGCACCGTCCAGTCGAAGACCACGAGCGCGTACTTGTTGGTGGAGTCCACGACCTTGAGCGTCACGCGGAACGTTCCGGCGGTGGTCGGGGTGCCGGTGATCACGCCGCCCTGGCTGCCGCGCGCCCTGATGGACAGGCCCGGCGGCAGGCCCACGGCCGACCAGGTGACGTCGCTGCTGCTGCCCCCGGTCAGGTCCGTGTTCAGGCTGACGGCCCGGCCCACGGTGCCGGTCTGGTCCGGGGTCGCCGGGTCGGGCGCGGTGATCACCAGGTCGTTGGGCTGGCTGGCCCCCACGTTCCACAGGAAGGTCGTGCTGACCTCGTCGCCGTTGGCGTCCTTCACGTAGACGGTCGTGAAGAAGCGGTTGGCGTACGCGACGCGGCCGGAGATCACCCCGGTGGCCGGGTCGATCGAGATGTCCCGGGCCTCACCCGGAACCCCCTCGATCCGGTACGTGTACGGCCCCACGCCGCCCGTGGGAGCGGGTGCGGAGAAGTTCACGCTGTCGCGGATCCGGTCCGTGCGGGTCGCCATCGCGGGCACCGCGAGGGTCACCACGGTCCAGTTGAAGCTCACCTGACTGCTGCGGCCCGGCTTGTCCGTGGCGGTGACCGTGACCCGCGAGACCGTACGGCTGGTCGCGGTCGGGGTGCCGGAGATGACACCGGCCTGGTCGATGGACAGGCCCGCGGGCAGCCCGGTGGCGGTCCAGGCGACCGGGTCGACCGCGTGGGTCAGGCCCATGGCCAGCCACGTGGGTGAACCGGTGTGGGTGCTCTGGTCGCCGGGGCTCATCAGCACCGGGGCGGCCCAGACGGTCCACGGGAAGCTGGCGCTGTCGGTGCGGCCCCGCCGGTCCTTGACCGTGGCCGTGACGGTGTAGACCACGTTGGCGCCGGGATCGTCCGGCGTGCCGGTGATCATGCCGCTCTCCGCGGCGGTCAGGCCCGGCGGCAGGCCGGTCACGGTCCAGACCAGGGGCAGGGTCCCGCCGGTGGAGGTGAGCTGCAACCCCGGTGTCGCGATCTTGGCGTAGCCGGTCTGCGGGCCCGGGTCGTCGACCTTCGGCGCGGGCCGGTCGAGGTTGAAGACCGGGTCCGGCGCGGCGCTGATCAGCGTGGTGGTCACGTACGTGCAGGAGCGGTCCGGGCAGGACCCGTCGGGCCACGTCACGGTGGCGACCACGCGCAGGAACGGCACGTCGGGCCGGGCCGGCTCCGGGTCCGGCCCGGCGGGATCGTCGCACGGACCGCCGCTGCCGAACTGCTGCCGGCAGGTGCCCAGGTACCAGTTCTGACTGTACGAGAGGCCGTTGACCGGCACCTCGACGGCGCTGGTGGGCAGCCCCGCATCGACGCCCGCGCTGGGGTCGATCTGCTTGGAGGTGTCCCAGGCCGGGGACATCGTCCGCAGGTACGGCCGCACCGCCGCCGGCGCGGTGATCCACTGCGCGTTGGTGGCCGCCTCGCTGCGCCCGGCCAGCGCCGTGGTGCCGGTCAGCGCGCGGGCCCGTTCGATCGCGTCGCCCGCCAGCTGGACGGCCACCTCCCGGTTGCGCTGATCCGCGACCACCGCGAGGGAGCGGATCAAGAACGGCGCCAGCGCGGTCATCACCGTGCCGATCACCGCGAGCGAGACCAGCACCTCCACCAGCGTGAAACCGTCATCATGACCATGGGCGGAGCGGGGGCCGACCCGGCGCCGGGCGCGCTGCGGCGAGCACGCGGCTCGGCATGCTGCAGCGGTGCGCATCGGCTCTCCCTGGCCGCGGGGGCGGCGACGGTGCACTGGACTTCACACCGATCGGCGAGCGCGCGGCCCGGGTAAGGAATCCGGCGGGGCCCGCGTCCGGAGAGCCGGGCGCGGATCAGGCGTTCTGCCAGAGGCCGATGAGGTTGCCCTCGGTGTCGCGCACGTACGCGCTGAAGCCCATCTCCCCGACCGGCTGCCGCCCGATGGCCACCTGGCCGCCCAGCTTCTCGACGCGGGCCAGGGCGTCGTCGATGTCCTCGACGTTGATCGTGATCACCGGCGAGGTGATCTGGCCCCGCTTGAGCATGCCGCCGTTGATCCCGCCGGGCTCGCTGGGCCGCCCCCGCTCGTCGGTCGCGGTGGTGGTCACCATCGTGTACGCGAAGTCCGGCATCGAGTCGAGCTTCCAGCCGAACGCCTCGCGATAGAAGGTGGTGGCCCGCTCGGCGTCGTCGAACGGGACCTCGAAATGGACGACACTGTCCATGAGCTGCCTCCTTGTGAACCCGGTCAGCCTATGCCCGGGCCCCGCCCTTACGTTGCCCGAACACCGGGGCGCGGACCCGCCCGGCATGATGGGTCCGTGACCGAATCGCAGGCCGGCAAGGGGTTGGTGCTCGTCGTCGAGGACGAGCGCCCGATCGCCGACCTGGTCCGGCTGTACCTGTCCCGCGACGGCTTCGGCGTGCACGTGGAGCACGACGGCGCCGCCGGCCTGGCCGCCGCGCGCCGGCTGCGCCCGGTGGTCTGCGTGCTGGACATCGCGCTGCCGGGCATGGAGGGCACCGAGATCTGCCGCCGGCTGCGCGCCGACGGTGACTGGACCCCGGTCATCTTCCTCACCGCCCGGGACGACGAGGTGGACCGCATCCTCGGCCTGGAGCTGGGCGGCGACGACTACGTCACCAAGCCGTTCAGCCCCCGGGAACTCGTCGCCCGGGTCAAGGGGCTGCTGCGCCGCGCGGCGGGACCGCCGGACTCCCCGGTGCGCACCCTGGGGCCGGTGACGCTGGACCCGGCCCGGCGCCAGGTGACGGTCGACGGCAGCCGGCTGGCGCTGACCCCCACGGAGTTCGACCTGCTCGGGCACCTGCTGGGCCGCCCCGGGCGGGTGTTCACCCGCGAGGAGCTGCTGGCCAGCGTGTGGGGGTACGCCTCGCACGCGGGCACCCGTACGGTCGATGTGCATGTCGCGCAGGTCCGCGCGAAGCTCGGCGACGCCGCGCACCTGATCCGGACGGTCCGTGGCGTCGGCTACACCGCCGATGCGTGACTTCTTCCGCACCCTGGCCGGGCGGGTCGTCCTGGTCACTGCGGCCACGGCGGTCGTCGCGGTGATCGTCACGGCCCTGGTGGCGGTGCCGATCGCGGTCCGCACCGCCAACACCGCGGCCCGCGTGGACCTGCAGGACAAGAGCGCCATCGCGGTCGAGCTGCTGCGCACCGAGCGCCCGGCGGCGCGCGAGAAGATCGTCAGCCAGCTGCGCGAGGAGGGCGTCCAGGTGTACCTGATCCGCCGCGGCGTGGCGGACACGCCCGGCCTGCCGCCGCGGATCGTGCAGCAGGTCGCGAACGGCTCGCAGGTGAACACGCGCGGCGTCGTCGGGGGCCGGGCCATGCTGATCGCGGGCCGCCCGCTGAGGGGCAACGACGCGGGGGTGGTGCTCACCCGCCCGGCCACCGGCACCGCTGCCCGGGTGCTGCGCGGGGTGTGGCTGGCGCTGCTGGCCGGGCTGGCCTGCGGGGTGCTGGCCGGGGCCCTGCTGGCCCGGTTCATCGCGCGCCCGATCCGGCAGGCCGCGGCGGCCGCCGCGCAACTGGCGGCGGGGGAGCGCACGGTGCGGCTGGCGGTGCGCCCGCCCGCCGAGGCCACGGAGCTGGCCGGTGCGTTCAACCAGCTCGCCGCGGCGCTGGAGACCAGCGAGGGCCGGGAACGCGACTTCCTGCTGTCGGTGTCACACGAGCTGCGTACGCCGCTTTCCACGATCCGGGGGTACGCCGAGGCGCTCGCCGACGGGGTGGTGGGTGCCGAGGGCGCCCCGAAGGCCGGAGCCACCATGCTGGCGGAGGCGGAACGGCTGGACCGGCTCATCGCCGACCTGCTCGTGTTGTCCCGGCTGGAGGCGGCCGACCTGCCGATCGACGTCGTCGAGGTGGACCTCGCGGAGCTGGTCCGCGCGGCCGCCGAAGCGTGGGCGCCCCGGTGCGTCCCGGACGGGCCCCGGCTGCTGGTCGAGGCGCCGCCGGAGCCGATCGTCGTGCACACCGATCCCGGCCGGATCCGCCAGGTCCTCGACGGGCTCTGCGAGAACGCGCTGCGCATCGTCCCGCCGGGCGCGCCGCTGGTGCTGGCCGCCCGGGCCGCGGCCACCGGCGGGGTGGTCGAGGTGCGCGACGGCGGCCCCGGCTTCACCGACGACGACCTGGCCGTGGCGTTCCAGCGGGGTGCGTTGCACCAGCGCTACCGGGGCATCCGCAAGGTCGGCAGCGGGCTCGGCCTGGCGCTGGCCGCGCGGCTGGTGGCGCGGCTCGGCGGCACGATCGAGGCGGGCCATGCCGCCGAGGGCGGCGCCCGGTTCACGGTCGAGCTTCCTTACCCGGCCCGAACACAGCGCTGACCAGCCCCGAGCACGGCCCGGGAAGGCTGATCACCATGACACGTACCCGGATCGCCCTGACCCTCACCACGGTGTCGCTGGCGGGCCTGCTCGGCCTGACCGCGTGCGGCGCCGGCCCGAGCACCCCCGCCGCGGCTGCCGCGGACGTCTCCGACGAGGCGACCGTGCTGGCCCAGGTCGGGTTCGAGACCGGGCTGGAGGACGACACGACGCCGTCCACCGCGGCCTCCGCCGACGCGAAGAGGCACGGGCCGGGGCAGGGCACCGGCCGCCGCTTCCTGCGCAAGAACACCCTGCACGGCGAGGTCACCGTGCAGACCAAGAGCGGCGTCAGGACGGTCGTCGTGCAGCGCGGCACGGTCACCGCCGTCAGCGCGGACGGGGTGACCGTGAAGTCCACCGATGGCTTCGCGCAGACCTGGAGCTTCGGCGACAGGCTGAAGGTGCGGCAGGACCGCAAGCCCGCCGAGACCTCCGCGATCAAGGCCGGCGCGCAGGTCGGCGTCGCGGGCCTGAAGGACGGCGACACCGCCACGGCCCGGCTCATCGCCGTCAAGTGATCCGCGACCCGGGCCCGCGTCCTCCCCGGCGCGGGCCCGGGACGCTCACTGCAGGAAGGCCCCCAGAGGAGACAGCAGCAGGCGGCCCAGGCTGGCCGCGTTCTGGTCGAGCCGGTCACGCTCCTGCGCCAGGCCCGCGAGATCATGACGTACGGCCCAGAGCTTCTGCGCGTTGCGCCAGGCCACGTCGCGGGTGTACTCGATCAGCTCGCCCTGCCACCAGTCGTCGAGGTCGCCGTTCATGGTGTCGATGAGCAGCTGCCACCGCTCCAGGTAGCCGCGCCGCAGACCCGGGATGTTCTCCGCGAAGATCTCGTTGATCTGCAGGTAGTCGCGGTGCTGGTCGCTGTCGTCGATCGGATCGCTGCCCAGGTGGTCGAACGTGGTGACCAGCGCGAACGGCAGGTCGAAGTTGATGTGGGCGTTGACCCCGGCGGCGGCCGACGGCAGCGGGCGGCAGTCCGGACCGGCGACGCGGCGCAGCAGCACGCCCCAGGCCCGGGGGCAGCAGGTGCTTCCGTCGCCGAACTGGCGCAGCGCGTCGAAGTAGCGGGCCGCGAACTCGACGTCCAGCCGGGCCAGGAACGCCGGGTCGGCGAAGCGTCCGGCGTAGAGCCGTTCGAGTACGGACGTAGTGATCTTCAGGTACAGCCGGTTGAAGTCCGCGAGCGGGTTGCTGGCCAGCAGCGGCGGCACCCGTTCCAGGACGTCCTGCAGCTTGGTGAGCTGGTCCACGACGGCGGGCACGTCGTCGGGATGCCCGCTCAGCAGGGCGGTCATGTCGTCGTGCACGGATCCCCAGACCGACTCCGTCATCGGTTTGCCTCCACCAGCGTGAGTCAGGTCCTCCGGGGCCCCCTAGCACCGCCCGGCGACCTCGTCACCGGGCGGTGCTCCCCCGTGCCAACAGCCTTGCATCC
Source organism: Krasilnikovia cinnamomea (assembly GCF_004217545.1). Taxonomy (NCBI): domain Bacteria; kingdom Bacillati; phylum Actinomycetota; class Actinomycetes; order Micromonosporales; family Micromonosporaceae; genus Krasilnikovia; species Krasilnikovia cinnamomea. The sequence goes on along the minus strand of NZ_SHKY01000001.1, from coordinate 983,519 downwards.
CGGATGCGTACGGGGATCCGTAGAACGACGTATTCGGCGTACGTAGGTCACGGAAAGGTCACGCCGCACGCAGGAAGACCCTGCTGGCCTGCACCCGCGTGCGTACCTGAAGCTTGTCGAAGATGTGCCCGACGTGGACCCCGACCGTCCGCTCGCTGATGAACAGCCGGTGGCCGATCTCCTTGTTGGTCAGGCCCTCCGCCACCGCGGCCAGCACCTCACGCTCGCGCTCGGTCAGCACACCCAGCTCGTCGGCGGGGGCCGCCGGACCCACGTCGACCGTGTCGTCGCTGGTCAGCGGCACCCGCGCGCGGGCCGCCAGCGCGCTGATCTCGGCCGCGAACGGCCGGGCACCCATCGCCTGGGCGGTCTCGAACGCCTGCCGCAGCGCGGTCACCGCGACGGCCCGGCGGGACTTGCGGGCCAGCGCCGCCTCGGCCTGGCGCAGCCGCGCGTACGCCGCCGGGTAGGGCTGTTTGCGGCGGTCCCAGGTGGCGGCGGCGCGGGCCCACGGCTCCGGGTCGGGCCGGTCCTCCAGGCGGCTCAGCTCGGCCGCGCACAGCTCCACGTACCCGTCGATGACGGCCCGGACCGGGGCGGCCGCGTCACCGGCACCCTGACCCATCCGGTCCACGACCACCTTCAACCGGCGCACCACAGCGGAGTCCACGGGCACGTCGCCGGACGCGTGCGCCTCCGCCTCCGCCCGCAGCCCGTGCCAGGCCAGCACCCCGAGCAGCACCAGATCGTCGGAGCGGGTCTCGGTGAGCCCGCGCTGCACCGCGGCGCGCGCCTCCGCGTGCCGGCCCCGCCACATCGCCAGCCCGGCCCGCAACGTCAGCATCGGCAGCACATGCCGGGCCCCGCCACCGGCCAGCATCGTGGCGATCGCGTCCAGATCCCGGTCGGCGGCCTCCTCGTTGCCGAAGCCCACCCACAGCCGGCACCGGGCCAGCAGCAACTCCACCGCGTCCGCGCCGGACGGGCGGTGCCGCATCGCGTCGGCCAGCACCCGGTCCGCCTCGGCCCACTGGCCGACCCGGAACAGCCCGTTCGCGGCGATCGCCAGCAGCCGCGTCTGGTACGTGCGCCCCACCCCGAGCGCGGCCAGCTTCTCCGCGCCCCGGCGGGCCACCAGCACGCCCTCCTCCAGGCTGTTCAGCGGCCCGGTGAGCAGCTCGGCCAGGTGCAGGTACGCGCAGCCGATGTCGTCGGGGTGCCCCGAGCGTTCCGCGATCTCGACCGCGTGCCGGATCACCGCCAGCCCCGCGTCCGGATCCTCCCGGAACGCCGAACTGAAGCCCAGCGCCGCGCTGGCCCGGACCAGGTCGGCCGTGGCGCCGTCCAGCTCCGCCAACTCCAGCGCCTCCCGGGCGCGGGCGTTCGCGTCGGCGTACCGGCCCAGGTGCAGCAGCAGTTCCGCCAGGTGGGCCGCGGCGCTGGCCTTCTCCCGCGGGGTGCAGTCGGCCAGCGCCAGCGCCTTCTCGTACTCCGTCTCGGCGGTGGCGGTCCGGCCCGCCGCCGCCAGGTACTTGGCCCGGCGCAGGTGCAGCGTGCAGACGCCCGGGGCGTCCGGCCGCCCGGCCAGCTCCTCCAGGCGGGCCAGGGCCAGCGCGTGCTCCCCGCACTGGTACGCCGACTCGGCCGCGTGCGACAGCAACTCCGTGCGACCGGTCTCCGGGGTGCCCTCGCCGGCCAGCTCCAACGCCACCGTCCAGTACCGGTGCGCCTCCGAGAAGCCGTACAGTCGCTCCGCGTCGCGGGCCGCCGCCACCACGGCGGGCAGCGCCCGCAACGGTTCGCCGGCCTGCTGCCAGTGGTGCGCCAGCGCGGCGTGGTCGGCGGCGGGATCGGCTTCGAGGGCCTCGGCGTACCGGCGGTGCAGGGCGGCCCGTTCGGCGGGCAGCACCTCCTGCTCCAGCACCTCGGCCACCAGCCGGTGCCGCAGCCGGTACCCGTCGGCCTCGCCGAGCACGAACCGGTGCGCGACCGCGGCCCGGACCGCCTCCAGCAGCTCGCCGTCGCCCAGCTGCACCACCCGGGACAGCACCGGGTGCTCCACCGGCTCCACCCCGGCCGCGATCGCGTGCACCACCGCGTGCGCGTGCTTGGGCAGCTCGTCCACGCGGGCCAGGAAGATCTCCCGCAGCGTGTCGGACAGCTCGGCCCGGCCGTCGCGCAGATCCCGCGCCAGTTCCTCGGCCACGAACGGGTTACCACCGCTGCGCTTGAAGACCCGCTCGGCGTCCTCGGCCGCCACCTGCTCACCCGCGATGGCCCGGACCAGCTCCCGGGTGCCGTCCTGATCGAGCGGGGCCAGGTCGAGCACCCGTACCGATCGCAGCCGCCGCAGCTCCGCCAGCACCCGGCGCAGCGGGTGCGCACCCTGCAGCGACTCGGCCCGCACCGCGGCCAGCACGGACAGGTTGACCTCGCCCAGCCCGGCCAGCAGGTAGAGCAGCAGCTGCCGGGTGCTGCGGTCGGCCCACTGCAGGTCGTCCAGGACGAGCAGCAGCGGGCGGTCGCCCGCGATCGCCTGCAACCGCTGCGACACCCACTCCAGCAGGGCCCCCGCCTCGTCCGGCGGCCCGCCGGTCGGCGCCGCGTCCGGCGCCGGGCCGCACCGGCGCAGGGCCTGCAGCACCGGGTGCAACGGCGAGGCGTCACCGATGTCCAGACAGGCCCCGGAGAGTACGGCGGCACCCGCCGCACGCATCGCGTCGGCGGTCTCCTGCAGCAGCCGGCTCTTGCCGACGCCGCTCTCACCGGTCACGAAGACGGCGGCCGTCCCGGCCGGGCCGACGTCCGAAAGGTCCGAACGTAGCTCAGCCAGTGTGGCCGCGCGCCCGACCAGTGGCGCCTCGTCCCCCTCGCTGGCCATGCCCGGCAGCCTAAACCGAAAGGGGCTAGCACGTTCTCCCCGGTTCGGACTGTTCTGCGTCACAAACCTGACCGTCGATGGCCGTGTCAGAGATACGTCGTTCTGCGGATCCCTCCGAAAGGCCCGGCTGGCAGCGTGAGGACACCAACACGACCGCGGGGAAGCGAGGTGGCCATGAACGTCGTGACGAGCCCAGCCCGGTGCCGTCGGCAGCACGTGACGGTCATGTTCATCGACATCGTCGGATACACCGCCCTGGTGGAGGAGCTCGACTGCGCCGAGGTACGGGCGCTGCAGATGGAGTACTTCGCCCGCGTTTCGACCGTGGTGCGCCGGTTCGGCGGAGTGGTGGAGAAGTTCGTCGGCGACGCGGTCCTGGCCGTCTTCGGCGTCGACGGCGACCCCGTGGCCGCCGCGCGCGACGCGGTGCGGGCCGGGCTGGCCGTCCAGCAGGCGCTGCGGGGGCGGCTGCTGGCCGGGCTGTTCACCGTACGGACCCGGGTCGGTGTCGCCACCGGCGAGGTGATCGTGGACCTCGACGCGGCCCGCGACGGCGGGCAGGGCATGGTCAGCGGCCGGGTGGTCATCACCGCGTCGCGGCTGCAGACGTACGCCCCGCACGACACCGTGGTGGTCTGCGCGCAGACCCGGCAGGTCACCGACACGCTGATCGCCTACCAGGAGCTGCCCCCGATGGCGATCACCGGCCGGCCGTACCCCGTCGAGCTCTGGCGCGCCCTGAGCGCCGCCGTCCCCGCCGCGCGCCCCGCGGAGCGCGCCCTGGTCGCCGCGTAGTGCATTGCCACGGACGTGTCGTCGCTCACGCCCTGACGGCGTTTGTCCGTCTTGTGCCCGGGCGCGACCCGGCGGGCTCCACTCATCTCCGCAATCTCGTCGGAGGTGACCGGTAGGCTCGCCGGGTCGATCGCCACCTCGCTCGGGAGTACCACCTCGTGACTGCGCAACCGGAGACCTTGTACGGGGCCGACGACCTCACCCACCTTGAGGGCCTCGACGCGGTGCGCAAGCGCCCGGGCATGTACATCGGCTCGACCGACAGCCGGGGCATCAACCACCTCGCCAACGAGATCATCGACAACTCGACCGACGAGGGCGTCGCCGAGTTCGCCACCACCGTCGCGGTCACCCTGCACGCCGACGGCTCCGTGCAGGTCGACGACGACGGCCGCGGCATCCCCACCGACGTCAACGCCAAGTCCGGCCTCACCGGCGTCGAGCTGGTGCTCACCCGGCTGCACGCCGGCGGCAAGTTCGGCGGCTCGGGCTACAAGACCTCCGGCGGCCTGCACGGCGTCGGCGCCTCCGCGGTCAACGCGCTCTCCCTGCGCCTGGACGTCACGGTCAAGCGCGGCGGCAAGGTCCACGAGATGTCGTTCCACCGCGGCGTGCCGGGCGTCTTCGACGGCCCGGGTCCGAACGCCAAGTTCCACCGCGAGTCCGGCCTGCGCATGGTGCGCAAGATGAAGCGCGGCGAGGCCACCGGCACCTCCGTGCGCTACTGGTACGACCCCCGCTACTTCGAGGGCGCCGCCCGCCTCGACGTGGAATCCGTGCGGGCCAAGCTGCGCAACACCGCGTTCCTCGTCCCCGGCGTCACCTACTCGCTGCGCGACGAGACCCGCCCCGAGCCCACCACGGAGACGTTCCACTACCCGAACGGCCTCACCGACATGGTGGAGTTCCTGGCCCCGCCGGGTGACAAGCCGGTCTCCGGCATCCTGCTGGTCACCGGCGAGGGGACGTACAAGGAGAACGCCGCCGACGCCAACGGCGTCATGCAGTCCAACGTGGAGCGGCGCGCCGAGGTGGAGATCGCGTTCCGCTGGGGCACGGGCTACGACCGTACCGTCGAGTGCTTCACCAACACGATCCGCAACATGCACGGCGGCACCCACCGCAAGGGTTTCGAGCGGGCCCTGGTCCGGGCGCTGACCGAGGCGATCCGCAACGCGCGCGGGCTGCTCAAGCCCAAGGAGGACCCGCCCGTCCTGGACGACCTGCTGGAGGGCATGACCGCGGTCATCCACGTGCGCATCCCGGAGCCGCAGTTCACCTCGCAGACCAAGGACGAGCTGTCCACGGCGGGCATCACCCGGGTGCTGCAGGGGCTGGTCGAGGCGCACATCAAGGAGTGGCTGGAGGGGCGGCGCACCAAGGCCGAGGCCCGCACGGTGCTGCAGAAGATCGTCGACGCGGCCCGGGTGCGGCTGACCCAGAAGCAGCAGAAGGACGCGGCCCGGCGCAAGACCGCGCTCGAGGGCGCCTCGATGCCTCCCAAGCTGGTCGACTGCCGCTCCACCGGCGTCGCCGAGTCGGAATTGTTCATCGTGGAGGGCGACTCGGCCCTCGGAAGCGCCAGAATGGCCCGATCGTCCGAGTTTCAGGCGCTATTGCCCATCCGCGGCAAGATCCTGAACGTGCAGAAGGCCAGCCTGCAGCAGGTGTTGGACAACGCCGAGTGTTCCGCGATCGTGCAGGTGCTCGGTGCGGGCTCCGGCCGCACCTTCGACCTGTCGAGCCTCCGCTACGGACGCGTGCTGATCATGGCGGACGCGGACGTCGACGGCTCGCACATTCGCACGCTGCTCATCACGCTCTTTGCCAAGTACATGCGACCCGTGATCGAGGCCGGACGGCTGTTCGCCGCCATGCCCCCGCTGCACAAGGTGGTCACCAAGGGTCGCAACTCCGAAACGATCTACACCTACACCCAGCAGGAGATGGAATCGACCGTCGCCCGCCTGGAGAAGGCCGGAAAGCAGGTGCAGAAGCCGGTGCCCCGGTTCAAGGGTCTCGGCGAGATGGACGCCGAGGAGTTGTGGAGCACCACGATGAACCCGGCGGTGCGGACGGTCCGGCGGATCACGCTCGATGACGTCGAGTACGCCGAACAGGTGCTCGACCTGCTGATGGGCGAGCGGGTGGAGCCGCGCAAGAACTGGCTGATCGAGTCGTCTGGCCGGCTCGACGAGGAGAGCATCGACGCCTGACGGCGTATCGGAACGGAGAACACGGTATGGCACGCCGCAAGGCGGATCGCTCCCAGGTCGACATGTCCGCCTTCGCGCAGGCGGGGGCACGGATCGTCGACAATCCGCTGACCACCGAGGTCGAGGACTCCTACCTGGAGTACGCGTACTCGGTGATCCACTCGCGGGCGCTGCCGGACGCGCGCGACGGCCTCAAGCCGGTGCACCGCCGCATCCTGTACTCGATGTACGACCAGGGCCACCGCCCCGACCGGCCGTACGTGAAGTCGGCCCGGATCACCGGTGACGTGATGGGCCGCTTCCACCCGCACGGCAACCTGGCGATCTACGACGCCCTGGTGCGCCTGGCGCAGGACTTCTCGCTCAACAACCCGCTGATCGACGGGCACGGCAACTTCGGTTCACCGGACGACGGCCCGGCCGCCGAGCGGTACACGGAGTCCCGGTTGTCGCCCGAGGCGATGCTGCTGGTCGGCGAGCTGGGCGAGGGCACGGTCGACTTCAAGCCGAACTACGACGGCTCGGAGCAAGAGCCCAAGGTGCTGCCCGCCGCGTTCCCGAATTTGTTGGTCAACGGCACCTCGGGCATCGCGGTCGGGATGGCGACCAACATGATCCCGCACAACCTCGGCGAGGTGGTGGCCGCCGCCCAGCACCTGATCACCCACCCGGACGCCGACCTGGACACGCTGATGCGGTTCGTGCCCGGCCCCGACCTGCCCACGGGCGGGCAGCTGCTGGGGCTGGACGAGGTGCGCCGGGCGTACGAGACAGGCCGTGGGGTGGTGCGGATGCGGGCCCGCGCCCAGACGGGGCCGCTGGAGGGCGGCCGGGGGCGGCAGGCCATCACGGTCACCGAGCTGCCGTACGGCATCGGCGGCGAGAAGATCATCGAGGCGATCACGGACGAGGTGAAGGGCAAGCTGATCGTCTCGGGCCCGCGCAAGGGTCAGCGGCAGGCGCCGCGCCTGCAGGGCATCGCGGACGTCAAGGACCTCACCGACCGCGAACACGGCACCCGGCTGGTCGTCGAGTGCAAGGTCGGGGTGAACCCGCAGGCGCTGCTGGCGGATCTGTACCGGCTGACCCCGCTGGAGAGCTCGTTCGGCATCAACAACCTGGTGCTGGTCGACGGGCAGCCGCGCACGCTGGGCCTCAAGGAACTGCTCGAGGTGTTCCTGGCGCACCGCTACGAGGTGGTGACCCGGCGCACGACGCACCGCCGTACCAAGCGGCAGGACCGTCTGCACCTGGTGGACGGCCTGCTGATCGCGCTGATCGACATCGACCGGGTGGTGGCCCTGATCCGGGGCAGCGACGACGCGGCGGCGGCCAAGGCGGGACTGATCAGCGAGTTCGGGCTCAGCGACATCCAGGCGACGTACATCCTGGACACCCCGCTGCGCCGGCTGACCCGCTTCGACCGGATCGAGTTGGAGACCGAGCAGGAGCGGCTGCGCGCCGAGATCGCGGAGCTGTCGCGCATCCTGGACGACGACGCCGTGCTGCGGCAGGTGGTCTCGGACGAGCTGGCCGCGGTCGCGGCCGAGCACGCGGGCGCGCGCCGCACGACGCTGATCGGTGGGGATCTCAAGGAGGTGCTGGCGGCGTCCGTGCCGGCGGGGCCGCTGGAGGTCGCCGACGATCCGTGCCAGGTGATCCTGTCCGCCACGGGGCTGATCGCGCGTACCGCGGCGGAGAGCGAGGAGTCCGTGGAGGCGCGCCGCCGCAGCGGCCGGGTCAAGCACGACGCGGTGCGCTCGGTGGTGCACTCGACGGCGCGTGGCCGGGTGCTGCTGGTGACGAGCCGGGGCCGGGCGTTCAAGACGGACGTGTTGCCGTTGCCGGTGCTGCCGGAGCAGTCCGGCACGGTGTCGCTGCGCGGCGGGATGTCCGCCTCGGAGCTGGTGCCGCTGGAGGCGGGGGAGCGGGTGGTCGGGCTGGCGCCGCTGGGCGCGGAGGGCTCGCCGGGCATCGCCCTGGGCACCCGGCACGGGGTGGTGAAGGTGTGCGCGCCGGAGTGGCCGGTGCGGTCGGACGAGTTCGAGGTGATCACGCTCAAGGAGGGCGACGAGGTGCTCAGCGCCACGTGGCTCACCGATGGCGGCGAGTCGCTGGTGTTCGTCACCTCGGACGCGGCGCTGCTGCGGTTCGGGGCGAAGCTGGTGCGCCCGCAGGGCCTCAAGGGCGGCGGCATGGCGGGGATCAGCCTGTCGGCGGGCGCGGAGGTGATCGCGTTCCACGTGGTGCCCACGGATGACCCGGAGCACGGCGAGCCGATGGTGGTGACCTCCACGGGTCATCAGGTGAAGGTGACGCCGTTCGCGCTGTACCCGGCGAAGGGCCGGGCGACCGGAGGGGTGCGGGTGCAGCGCTTCCTCAAGGGAGAGTCGCGGCTGGCGGTGGCCTGGGTGGGGCCACGGCCGGTCGGTTCAAGCGCCACGGGTGACCCGGTGGAGCTGCCGGAGCCGGATCGTCGCCGCGACGGTTCCGGCGAGGCGGTCATGATGGGCCCGCAGATCGTCGGGCACCTGATCGAACGGGACTGAGCGGGCGCGGCCCGGCGCTGGGCGCCGGGCCGCGAACGGGTCGCCCCGGGGGGCGTTCACCGGATGAGGAGCGACGTCGCGCGCCGTGACGGCCGGTGCCGCCACGGCGCGCCCCCGATCAGGCGTACGTGTACCAGGGGGTGTGGTCGAGCATGTCCGCCGGGCGCACGTTGTTCCACGGCGCCATCGTGCCGTTGAGGGCGACGACGTTCGTGGTGGCCCGGGTCGGCAGGTAGCCGGAGGACGGGTGGGCCTTCTGCCAGTCGGACCACAGCTTGTCGATGTGGCAGTGGTGCAGCCAGAAGACCGGGTCGTTGGGCGAGGTGCCGGAGGTCATGTCGCCACCGACCCAGACGTGCACGCGGTTGTGCAGGTTCGGCCCGCGCCAGCCCTCGACCAGGTTGCGGAAGCCGCTGGTGGAGGTGCTGTTCCACGGCGACACGTCGTAGGTGGTCTGGCTCAGCACGGAGCGCACGTCGTCGGCGGTGGGCAGCGGCCGCTGGCCCGTGCCGAGCGCCCGGCGCAGGTAGTTGCGGCTGTCGGTGCGCACGTTGATGACCCAGTTGCCGGCGCTGAACGCGAACGGCCCGGTGGTGACCTGGCCGTCGGAGTCGCGTCCGTTTCCGCCCAGGAAGTCGGCGGACCACAGCGACGACGTGGTGTCGCGGTCGACGGTCCAGTCCCAGTAGGGCAGGTTCACGGATGCGTCGATGGCCTGCAGGGCCCGCTCGAAGTCGAGCAGGAACTGGCGGTGCCACGGCAGGAACGACGGGGAGCGGTGCCCGACCCGGTTGCCGTTGTCGGTGTCGCTGAGGATGAAGTTGTTGTGGGTGCGAACGAACTCGTCGTAGCGGCCGCGCTTCTTGAGCTCGAGCACGGCGTTGACGAAGGCGCGCTTCTCGGTGGTGGTGAGGTCGCGCTGGTTCTTGCGTACGCCCATGGTGGTGGGTCGGCCTTTCAGTGGGTGGGGTGGTCGGCGGCGATCAGCGGTGGTGGTGGCCGTTGACGAGCGCGGCGCCGTCGAGCTGGTCCACTGCGGCCCGGGCGACCTCGCGCAGCGAGCGGAAGGTCTCGTAGTGGTTCACGACGCTGGTGTAGGTGCCGTCCCCGTTGACCATGACGTGCAGCGGGACGCCGTCGATGAGCAGGTCGGGCGTGGCCGCGGTGGCCGGTGGGGCGGCGGCCAGGCTGCGGGCGGCGCGGGGGGCCGCGGCGGCGACCGCCGTGCCCTCGATGCGGCGGCCCTTGTAGACCTCGGCGAAGCGTTCGCCGGCGGGGGCGTTGGCCTGGGTGTCCCGGGCGGGCGCGGCCTGGGAGCCGCCCGCGGTGAGGACCTGGACGGCCAGGGCGCCGGTGCCGACCGCCACCGTGCCGGCGGTCGCGAGCTTGAGCAGCTCACGACGGTTGATCGTGGTCACGTGTCTTCCCCCAAAGATGACGGGTATCGAAGATCTTCGGAAGAACGGCGAGACAGGCATCGAATCATCAGCTATTTCGATGATCTTCCGTTGAATCTTCGGCGGAGCGAGCGGGTTGGAAGCTAGCAACGGCGATCTTGGATGAGCAAACCGGCCGGCGCGCGGTGCCGCCGATCGGTGTGTGCGGCAGGTTGCCTGCCGAGTCACGCATTCGCCCGCCGCGCGGCGGGTGCGCCGGTCGCGGCGGCAAACCCAATGACATATAGCCATGTACGAATGTGACGGACCGTGGTTGCTTCGACTGGTGCCGAAGTGGCTGGTGAGCAAGCTCTCACGCCCTGCGTGCGATCACCCCGTCTCCGCCTGTGGGAAACGGGCGGTCACACCTAAACGGCGGTGGGCGTTGGGCGATAGCTGCGTTAACGGACTGTTCTTTATCCACGGGGGTCGACAATGGGCACACTCACGAGATGGGTCGCGGACCGGTCGGTGCGGACCAAGCTGGCCGCGCTGGTCGCGGTCGGCCTCATCGCGCTGATGGGTGTCGCCGTCGCGGGCCTGACCGCCCTGGAGAAGGCGGGCGACAAGACCCGGGAACTGAACCGGGTGGCCCGCCTGTCCCGGGTGTCGCTGGAATCCGACATGGCCCACGACGCCGTGCGCGGCGACGTCCAGCGGGCGCTGCTCAGCTCCGGTGGCGCGGAGGCCGACGAGATCCACGCCGACCTGGCGGAGCACTCGGGCATCCTGCGCGACGGCGTACGCGGCTTCACCGTGCCGTCGATGTTCCCCGAGGTCCGCACCGCCGCCACGAAGGTCGTCCCCGAGGTCGACACCTACGTTGACCTCGGCCGCAAGACGGTCGACGCGGCCCTGGCCGGCGACCGTACGCCGCAGACGCTGGCCGCCTTCCAGGAGGCGTTCTCGGCGATCGAGCAGGACCTGCCCGCCGTGGCCGACGCCCTGGACGCCCGCTCGTCCGCGGCCTCCGCCGCGGTCGGCCAGCAGCGGCACAGCGCGGTCTGGATGCTGGGCATCGTCGCCATCGTGGGCGTGGCCCTGCTGGCGCTGATCGGCGTGCTGGTGGCCCAGAGCATCCTGCGTCCGCTGCGTGCGGTCAGCGGGGTGCTGGGCGCGATGGCCGACGGCGACCTGTCGCGGGAGGCCGACGTGTCCACCCGCGACGAGCTGGGTCGCATGGCCGGCCTGCTGAACACCGCGATCGGCAGCGTCCGGGAAACCGTGCGCGCCCTGGCCGGCTCGGCCGACACCGTCGCGTCGTCGGCGGCGACCATGTCCACGGTCGCGTGCCGCATCGCCACCTCGGTCGACGAGGTGCACGGCCAGGCGACCGTCGTCTCCGGCTCCGCCGCGCAGGTCTCCGACAGCGTCAGCCAGGTCTCCACCGGCACCGACGAGATGGGTTCCTCCATCGGCGAGATCGCGCAGAACACCAGCGAGGCCGCGCGGGTCGCCGCCGACGCCGTGACCAGCGCCCAGTCGACCGGTCAGATCATGTCGCGGCTCGGCGAGTCCTCCGCCGAGATCGGCAACGTGGTCAAGGTGATCACCTCGATCGCCGAGCAGACCAACCTGCTGGCGCTGAACGCCACCATCGAGGCGGCCCGTGCCGGCGAGGCGGGCAAGGGCTTCGCCGTGGTGGCCGGGGAGGTCAAGGACCTGGCCCAGGACACCTCCCGCGCCACCGAGGACATCGTGCGGCGGGTCGAGGCGATCCAGGCCGACGCGGCATCGGCGGTCGACGCCATCGACTCGATCAGCGACGTCATCGGCCGCGTCAACGAGTTCCAGTCCATGATCGCGGCCGCCGTCGAGCAGCAGCGGGCCACCGCCGCCGAGATCAGCCGCAGCGTGGCCCAGGCGGCCGGTGCCAGCGGGGAGATCGCCGGCAACATCGCCGGGGTCGCCGACGTCACCACGACCGCCAGCCGGGACGCCGCGGAATCCCAGCAGACGGCCCGGGAACTCGCCGCGATGGCCGACGAACTGCGCGGCCTGGTCGCCCGGTTCCGTTACTAGCGGCGCTACCCGCCGGCCCGCACCGCCTGCAGCGTGTACGTGTGCGGCAGGCGTTCCGGCCGGTCGGTGAGCTGCCATTCGCCCGCGTCGTCGAGGCGCATCCGCCCCGGCAGCGCCTCCCACGGCACGCTGCGATGCTCGACCAGCCCGGTCAGGGTCAGCCCCGCCGCCAGCACCGCGGTCACGATCTCGCCGAGCCCGTGGTTCCACTCGTGGGTCACGGTGTGGGTGAACTCGACGTCGGTGTCGACGTACGTGCCCGGTTCGTCGTAGACCTGCGGCCGCTCCGTCTCGAAGTACGGCTCCGAGAGCACCAGCAGATCGTCGTCGCGTTCGTAGTCCAGCGCCCACAGCACCGGGTGCCCCTCGCGCAGGAAGAGCCGCCCGCCCGGGCGCAGCAGCGCCGCCACGGTCCGCGCCCAGCGGTCCACGTCCGGTAGCCAGCACAGCGCCCCGATGCCGGTGTACACGAGGTCGAAGCCGCCGTGGCCGAGCACGTCCGGGGCGGCGTACACGTCCGCCTCCACGAACTCCACCGGCGGTCCCGCGCGCTGCGCCAGGCGGCGCGCCTGGGCCAGGGAACGCGCGGAGAAGTCCACCCCGGTCATGGTGGCGCCGAGGCGGGCCAGCGACAGGGTGTCCGTGCCGATGTGGCACTGCAGGTGCACCCCGCGCAGCCCGGCGACGTCGCCGAGCAGCGGCTGGTCGAAGCGGACGACCTTGCTCAGATGCCCGGGATCCGCCTCGAACGCGGCCAGGCCGTAGTCCGCCGAGGCGGCGTGCGCGTCGGCCCGCTCGTCCCAGTTGGCCCGGTTCACCTCGCGGTAGTCGGTCATGGGGCCTGACCGTACTGCAGGTCAGGGGTACCCGCGGGCATCCCGGCGGGCGCTACCGTGGGGTGTCGGTTCGCCGAGCGTGAATGCGGGGGGTGGTGCGCGGGTGGAGTCCAGGCGTACGACGGTGCGGGATGTCCGCCGCGCCAACCGGGCCAGTCTGCTCACGGACCTGTTCCACGGCGGCCGGCAGAGCCGCCAGCAACTCGGGGACACCACCGCGCTGAGCCAGGCCAGCGTCAGCAACCTGATCGGCGAGATGATCGAGGAGGGCCTGGTAGAGGAGGCCGGTCTGGTCGGCTCGGACGGCGGGCGCCCGCGCGCCCTGCTGCGGGTGGCCCCCGGCTTCGGGTACGTGGTGGGCGCCGACGTCGGCGACACCCGGGTCCTGGTGGAGTTGTACGACCTGGCGATGTCGCGCCTCGGCGTGGCGTCGTACGAGCTGGGCGAGCGGGCCCGCGACCCGCGGCTCGTGGTCGCGAAGCTGGTCGAGGGCCTGCACGCGGTGGTGGAGCAGGCCGGGATCGGCCCCGACGAGGTGCTCGGGTACGGCGTCGGCGTCGCCGGCGTGGTCGACTCCAGCGGCGAGGCGGTGGTGTACGCGCAGACCACCGGCTGGGACGGGGTGCCGCTGGGCGCGATGCTGAGGGACGCCACCGACGTCCCGGTGTTCGTGGAGAACGGCGCCAAGACGGTCGGGCAGGCCGAGATGTGGTTCGGGGCGGGCCGGGGCGCCCGGCACGCCGTGATCGTCCTGGTGGGCACGGGGGTGGGCGCGGCGGTCGTCATGGACGGCCGCAACTACCGCGGCGCGCACAGCAGCGCGGGGGAGTGGGGCCACACCACGCTGGTGTACGACGGCGAGCGCTGCCGGTGCGGGGCGCGCGGCTGCCTGGAGGCGTACATCGGGGCGGACCGGGTGATCCGCCGCCTCGCGCAGGCGACCGGCGAGCCCGCCGACCCGATGCTGCTGACCCGGCTGCTGGCCGGCGACCACCCGCTGCCGGCGCCGGTGGCGCAGGTCGTCGCGGAGACGGTCGGTTACCTCGGCGCCGGGATCGCGGGTCTGATCAACCTGTTCAGCCCGGAGCGCATCGTGCTGGGTGGGCGGACGGGCTTGGCACTGGGAGAGCGTTTCCTGTCGGACATCCGGGCCGCGGCGGCACGAAACGCCCTGCGGCAGCCGTACTCGAAGACCCGGATCGAGGCCTGCCAGCTCGGCCCGGACGCGGTCGCGATGGGCGCGGCGACCCTGCCGATCGCCCGCCTGCTGGCCGACGGCGGCCTGCCCGCCGTGGTCGGGGCCGCCGCGTCGCGGGCGCGCCCGGCCCAGCGCCGCCCGATCGGCCGCGCCCGCCCCTGACCACGGCACCGGCCCGCCTGGCCCGCCCGGCCTGGCCGGGCGGGCCGGTCCTTCAGACCCGGGATCTGTGGCGTGCCAGCACCGCTGCCATGCCGGCGGCCAGCAGTGGCCCGACGATCAGCATCAGGTCCGGGTACAGCGGTACCGACTCGGGGTCGAACCCGTAGAGCACCCGGGGGCTGACGGCCAGGAAGACCACCAGGCCCAGGTGATGCAAGCCGTAGGCCATGGTGACCCGTTCGTCCACGAGGGACCAGACGGCGGCGACGACCGGTACCGACAGGGTCAGGACCCAGGAGAGTGGGAACGTCACGTCGCTGCCCATCAACGTCCAGTAGGCCACGTACCCCGGTAGTCGCGGCAGCAGGGTCAGCGGCAACAGCACCGCGAGCAGTGTGGGCCGCGCGGCGACCGGACCTCGCCCCACCAGCAGGCCGAGGAACGCGACCGCCGGCAGGAGGTAGACCGCGAAACGCCAGTTCTGTCCGCCGCCGGTGACAACTCCGTCCAGCCCCGCCGCCATCGCCGTCGTGATCGCCGCCAGCAGGAATCGCTGGCGCCAGGCCAGCACCACCGCCGCGGCCAGCAGCGCGAGCATCGCTGCCACCTCCGGCCGGCCGCCGACGGTGGGATCGAACAGGTCGCGACCCAGATAGGGCACGCACCCGAGCACCAGGGTCAGCGCCGCCGCCCGCAGGGCGACCTGCCAGGAACCCCACGTCGTGCGGCGGCCGGCCGCTTTGGCGCGGATGCGTAGGGCTCCGAGTACGAGCGCCCCTTGCTCGCGGAGGGCGGGGCGGCGTCGCCCGGGCTCGGCCGCCGAGAGCAGCACGTCGAGCATCTCGGCGCCCCGGGCGCGCCGGTAGTCGGCGGGATAGAGGCGCAGCAGGCGGCCGTACGCCCGTTCCAGGTCCGTCATGCCGGACCTCCCGCCGGCCGCAGCCGGACGCGGGCGGCGGCCCGGTCGGTGACGACGCGGGCGGCGTGACTGAGCGCCTCGGCCTCGGCCTGAAGTGCCGTCCGGCCGTCCGGTGTCAGGGCGTAGTACCGGCGGGCGCGTCCACTGACGATCTCCTCGCGGACGATCTCGATCAGGCCCTCCCCGGTCAGGCGGTCGAGGGCGGCGTACAGCGTGCCGGTGGCCAGCCGGACCCGGTTCTGCGACAGGGTGGCCGCTTGCGTGATGATCGCGTAGCCGTGCAGGGCCTCGTCCTGTAGTGACGCCAGGATGAAGTAGCTCGGCTCGCGCAGGCGCGTCGTCATGGTCCACACCATACGACGATCAACTACATATGTAAATGCATGGCATATGTAGGCGACCGTGGTGTTCCACCGGCGTGCATGCCGGCGGAACACCACGGTCGCGGCCGTCAATGCTGGCGCAGGCGGGCGATGGTGTCCCGGTACCACAGCGCGCTCTGCTTGGGGGTGCGCTTCTGGGTGGCGTAGTCGACGTGGACGATGCCGAAGCGTTGCGCGTAGCCGTACGCCCACTCGAAGTTGTCCATCAGCGACCAGGCGAAGTAGCCGCGCACGTCCGCGCCCTGCGCCCGGGCCTGCGCCACGGCCGCGATGTGCTCGGCCAGGTACGCGGTCCGGCCGTCATCGCGCACGAAGCCGTCGGAGTCGGCCGTGTCGTCGAACGCGGCCCCGTTCTCGGTGACGACCATCGCCAGGCCGGGGTAGTCCTGGTGCAACCGGACCAGCAACTGGGTGAAGCGGTCCGGGGTGATCGGCCAGTCCATGCCGGTACGCGAGCCGTCCGGCAGCACGGGCCGCACGATCGGCGCCCCGTCCGCGTCGCGGGTGTTGCCGTGCTCGTCCGTGCCGCTGAAGTCCTGCCCGAAGTAGAAGTTCACCCCGAGCACGTCGAACGGCGCCGAGATGATCTCCAGGTCGCCGTCCTGGACGGGCAGCGCCATGCCGTTGTCCGCCAGGTCCGCCACGACGTCGGCGGGGTACTCGCCCTTGCGCAGCGGGTCCAGGTAGATCCGCGTGCCCATCCCGTCGGCGCGGCGGGCCGCCTCCCGGTCGGCGGGGCTGTCGGTGGCCGGGTCGGCCGTACCCATGTTGAGGGTGATGCCCAGCGTCAGCGGGCGGGTCGCGGCCGCCCGCATCCGCTGGGTGGCCAGGCCGTGGCCGAGCAGCAGGTGGTGCACCGCGGCGATGGAGGCGGCGGGCTCGCGCCGCCCGGGCGCGTGCACCCCGGTGTGGTAGCCGAGCCAGGCCGAGCACCACGGCTCGTTGAGCGTGGTGAACGTGTCGACCCGGTCGCTGAGCCGGTCGAAGACCAGCATCGCGTAGTCGGCGAACCGGTACGCGGTGTCCCGGACCGGCCAGCCGCCCGCGTCCTCCAGCTCCTGCGGCAGGTCCCAGTGGTACAGCGTGACCCACGGGTCGACGCCGGCGGCCAGCAGCTCGTCCACGAGCCGGTCGTAGAAGGCGAGCCCGGCGGGGTTGACCGGGCCGCGGCCGCTCGGCTGGACCCGGGGCCAGGCCACCGAGAACCGGTACGTGTCGACGCCGAGGCTCTTGATCAGCGCCACGTCCTCGGGCATCCGGTGGTAGTGGTCGCAGGCGACGTCGCCGTTGTCGCCGCCGGTCACCGCGCCGGGTACGCGGCAGAACGTGTCCCAGATGGACGGTGCGCGGCCGTCCTCCGCGACGGCGCCCTCGATCTGGTACGAGGAGGTGGCCACGCCCCACTTGAACGACGGGGGGAACGCGTCGGTGGGCAGCAGCAGGCCGGGGGCAGGGGTGGTGGCGGTGGGGTTCATGCTTCTCCTGAGCGTGTGGGTGGCCGGCGATTGGCGGTGCTGGCCGGTACGGCGGCGGGCGGCCGGGAATCGCGGACCACACCGGCGGGCCGGTGCGGTCCCCTCGTCCGTCCTCAGCCGACGGGATGCAGCCAGCACGCCACCGAGCGGGACGCGCCGTCCGGGGTGTCCGGGCGGCCCAGCACCGGGATCCGCGCGGCGCAGGGGTCGAACGCCTTCGGGCAACGCGGGTGGAACGAGCAGCCGCTCGGCATGCCTTTGAGATCCGGCGGTGAACCGGGGATGCCGGACAGTTCCCGGCGGGGGCCGCGCAGCGCCGGGAACGAGCCGAGCAGCCCGGCGCTGTAGGGGTGCAGCGAGTCGCGGTACAACGTGGACGCTGGTGCCTGCTCCACGATCCGGCCGCCGTACATGATCGCGATCCGGTTGGAGAACTCCACGAGCAGCGACAGGTCGTGGGTGATGAAGATGACCGAGAAGCCGAGCCGCTCGCGCAGCTCGATGATCTGGCCGAGGATCTGGCGCTGCATCACGACGTCCAGCGCGGTGGTGGGCTCGTCCATGATGACGACCTGCGGCTGCAGGATCAGCGCCATGCCGATCATGACGCGCTGCCGCATGCCGCCGGAGAGCTGGTGCGGGTAGGCGTCCATCCGGTCGGCGGCGATGCCGACCAGCTTGAGCATCTCGCGGGAGCGGGCGGCCCGGCTGTGCGCGCTCATCGTCGGCTCGTGCGCGCGCAGCACGTCGTCCATCTGGGTGGAGATCTTGTGTACGGGGTTCAGCGAGTTCATCGCGCCCTGGAACACGATCGCGGTCTCGGCCCACCGGAACGCCCGCAACTCGGAGTCCGAGAGCCGCAGCACGTCGTACGGCTCGCCCTGCTCGGGGTGGTAGATCACCTGGCCGCCGCTGATCACGCCCGGGGGCGGCAGCAGCCGGGTCACGCCGTACGCGAGGGTGGACTTGCCGCTGCCGCTCTCCCCGGCCAGGCCGAGGACCTCGCCGCGGTGCAGGGTGAGGCTGACGTCGCGGACGGCCTGTACCGACGCGTCGCCGAGTCCGTAGTCCACGTTGAGGTTGCGGATCTCGAGAACGGGCTCGCTCATTGCTGGCCTCCGCTTCGCGGCTCGGCGATCGTCCGCCGCTGTGGTCCGGGTCGTAGCCTCACCGCTGCGCTCATCGCGCGGCCTCCTCTCGCTGCTCGGGAATCCGGTGCGCGGGGACGTGTGCGGACCCCAGCACCGGGGTGAAGCCGACCCGCATCCGTACGGTGTGCCCGGAGGCGGTTTTGACCTTGGTCTTGCCCGCGCTGCGCAGCCGGGGGCTGACGAACTCGTCGATCCCGAAGTTGATCAGCGACAGCGCGGTGCCCAGGAACGCGATGGCCAGACCGGCCGGCACGAACCACCACCAGGCGCCCTGCGCGAGGGCCTGCTGGCTCTGCGCCCAGAACAGGATCTCGCCCCAGTTCCAGTTGGAGATGCTGCCGATGCCGATGAAGGCCAGGGTGATCTCCGAGGTGACCGCGAAGATGACCGTCCCGACGAAGCTGGAGGCGATGATCGCGGTGAGGTTCGGCAGAATCTCGAACAGGATGATCCGCCAGGTCTTCTCGCCGGTGGCCCGGGCCGCCTCGACGTAGTCGCGGCGGCGCAACGACAGCGTCTGGGCCCGCAGCACCCGTGCCCCCCACGCCCACGACGTGAAGCCGATGACCAGCGCGACGATCGTCGAGCCGGCGTTGTTCAGCGTCGAGGCCACGATGATGATCAGCGGCAGCGCCGGGATCACCAGGAACACGTTGGACAGCGCGGACAGTGACTCGTCCCAGGCGCCGCCGAGGTAACCGGCGGTGACGCCGACCACCACGGACAGGATCGTCGCCACGATCCCGGCGGTCAGCCCGACGACCATGACGCCGCGGGTGCCCACGAGGACCTGGCTCAGCACGTCCTGGCCCAGGTGGGTGGTGCCGAACCAGTGCTCCGCGGAAGGCGGCTGCACGATGGCGCTGCTGCGCGCGTCCGGGTCGTACGGCGCGACCCATGAGCCGATGATCGCGAACAGCACGTAGATCCCGAGCACGATCAGGCCCGTCATCGCCTTGGCGTTGGCCACGAAGCGGAACCGCTGCCGTTTCGCCTTGGTCGGTTTCGGCTCCGCGGGCTGGGCCACCACGCCCTGGCCGGGGATCTCCTGCTCGATGCTGGAGGCGGGAAGCGTCATGGTCAGCCCTCCTTACGGGTACGCGGGTCGAGCAGCAGGTAGGCGATGTCGGCCAGCAGGTTCGCCAGCAGCACCGAGATCGTGATGACCAGGAAGATGCCCTGCATCAGCGGATAGTCCTTGGCGCCCACCGCCCGGAACAGCAGGAAGCCGAGCCCGGGATAGGAGAAGACGATCTCCACCAGCAGGGTGCCGCCGACGATGAAGCCCAGCGCCAGGGCGAAACCGGAGACGTTTGGCAGCAGCGCGTTGCGCGCCGCGTAGCTCAGCGCGACCCGCCGCTCCTTGAGCCCCTTGGCGTGCGCGACCGTGATGTAGTCCTCGGCGGAGACGGTCACCATCATGTTGCGCATGCTCAGGATCCAGCCGCTGACCGACGAGATCAGGATGGTCAGCGCGGGCAGCAGGCTGTGCTGGATCGCGCTGGGGATGAAGTACTGGTCCCACGCGGGCACCAGGCCGGGCTCGTAGCCGCCGGAGGCCGGGAAGAAGCTGTCCGGCCCGGCCAGCAGGTAGATCGCCAGCAGGCCCAGCCAGAAGTACGGGATGGACGACAGGAACGTCGTCGCCGGCAGCAACCCGTCCACCCAGGAGCCGCGCCGCCACCCGGCGACCACGCCGAGCCCGGTGCCGAGGAGGAAGCTGACGACCGTGGTGATGCCGACCAGGGCGACCGTCCAGGGCAGCGCCTGGGAGATCACCTCGGAGACCGGCGAGGGGAAGGCGCTGAACGACAACCCCAGGTCGCCGCGGAACAGCTGCCGCCAGTAGTCGACGTACTGGCTCCACAGGCTGGCGTCCTTGTCGAGGCCGAACAGCACGTACAGCGAGGCGATCGCGTCGGAGTTCATCTCGCCCTGGAAGCGGGCCAGCAGCGACTTGACCGGGTCGCCCGGGATCATCCGGGGGATGAAGAAGTTGATCGTGATGGCGGCCCACGCGGTGAACGCGTAGAACGCGAGGCGTTGCAGGAAATACCTCACGACAGCTCCTCCCGACCGTTAGGGCTCGAAGCCGTGGTGGCGAGACTTGCCTCGTCGTACAGCCAGCAGGCGGCCCAGTGGCCGGGGCGGTCGCCGATCGGCAGCGGCACCGGCATCTCGATCGAGCAGCGCGGCATGGCGTGCGGGCAGCGGGGGTGGAAGCGGCAGCCGGACGGCGGCCGGATCAGGCTCGGCGGCTCCCCGTTGCCCCGGTCCTCGGCGTCGACGTCGGCCAGGCCGGTCAGCCGGTCCGGGTCGGGCGCGGAGTCGATCAGCAGCCGGGTGTACGGGTGCGCGGGCGACTGCGTGACGGTCTCGCTGTCGCCGCCCTCGACCATCCGGCCTGCGTACATGACCATGGTCTCGTCGGCGAAGTAGCGGGCCGAGGCGATGTCGTGGGTGATGTACAGGATCGCCAGGTTGAGCCGTTCCTTGAGGTCGCGCAGCAGGTTCAGCACGCCGAGCCGGATGGAGACGTCCAGCATGGACACCGGCTCGTCGGCCAGCAGGGCCTCCGGGTTGGCGCCCAGCGCCCGGGCGATCGCGACCCGCTGGCGCTGCCCGCCGGACAGCTCGTGCGGGAACTTGTCCAGGTACCGCTCGGGCGGGGTCAGCGACACCCGGTTGAGCAGCCCGGCCAGCGCGTCCTCCAGCTCCTGCGGCGTGCTGCCCGCGTTGCCGTGGATGCGCAGCGACCGGGTCAGGTGGTACCGGGTCGTGTGCACCGGGTTCAGCGACGCGAACGGGTCCTGGAAGATCATCTGGACGCGGCGGGCGTACTCGCGGAAGCGCCGGCCGCCCTTGACCGTGGTGGTCACCCCGTGCAGCCTGATGTCGCCGCCGGTGCGCGGGTAGAGCTGGGCCAACAGGCGCGCCACCGTGGACTTGCCCGAGCCGGACTCGCCGACCAGGGCGGTGACCCGGCCCCGGCGCAGGGTCAGGTGTACGTCGTCGACGGCGTGCACCGCGTCGCGCTTTCTGCTGAAGAGAGTGCGCAATGGCGGGCGGACCGGGAAGTGCTTGGTCAGGCCGACGGCCTCCAGCACCACCTCGCCGGCCGGAGCCTGCGCGTCGTGGCTCAACGTCACGGGAGTTCCTGTCTTGTCGCTGCTCAGCTGGCTGGGCATGCCCTCGTGGCCCTCGCTTCGCTCGGTGCGCTCGGTCATGCCGCGGGTCCCGCCTCCCCGGACGGGTGGAACCGTCCGGGGAGGCAGGGTGCGGATCAGGAGTTGGCGGGCTTGAGGTGCAGGACGACGTCCAGCGCGTTGGCCTGGGTGGGCTGGCCGGCGCCGTACGGGTTCGAGTCGTCGGGCCAGCCGATCCAGTTCTTCGTGCTGTACGCGGCACCGACGTTGTCCGCCCCGACCGGGATCATCGGCGTCTGCTCGACGAACACCTTCTGCAGCGTGTTGAGCGCGGTGGTGCGGGTCGCCTCATCGCTGGCGGTGGCGTACGCCTTGAGTGCGGCGGTCGCCTCCGGGCTGTTGAAGCGGCCGAAGTTGCCCGCGGGCGACGCCGTGCCGATCGGCTTGATCAGCGACCCGTCCATCACGGTCTGGTACAGGTCGTACGGCGTGGACCCGCCGTTGGTCCAGCGGAACGTGGCGTCGAAGTTGCCCTCTTCCACGTTCTTGAACCAGGCGTCCTGGTTGGCCTTCTCGACGGTGGCCGCGATGCCGATCTGCTCCAGGTTGGACTTCACGATCTCCAGCGAGGTCTGGTAGTCGGACCAGCCCGCGGGGTCGGTCAGGGTGATCTTGACGGGCTTGCCGCTCGGGTCGGTCAGCGTGCTGCCGTTGAGCTTGAAGCCGGCCTCGGTCAGCACCTTCTTGGCGCCCTCGACGTCGACGCTCTGGGTCTTGCCCTTGTATTCCGGCGCGACGAACGAGTCACCGGCGGGCGACGGCAGACCGGTCACGCTGGTGACCACGGGGTGGAAGTAGCCCGCCGAAGCCTGGTTGAAGATGTCCTCGCGGTTGACGACCATGTTCATCGCCCGGCGCAGCGCCGGGTTGTCGAACGGCTTCTTCGCGGTGTTGATGTAGAGGCCGTGGATGCCCAGGACGGCCGGGGCCCACACCTTGTAGTGCGCCGGGTCCTTGTCGATGAAGACCGTCTTGTAGTTGGGGATGAAGACGAAGCTCCACTCGCAGGCGGCCGAGCTCAGCGCGGTGGTCTGTGCGTTGTTGTCCGTGTACGAGGTGTACCGCAGCTCCTTGACCTTCGGCAGGTCCTGCCAGTAACCGCTCTCTCGAACCGACAGCGTCGTGGTCTGCGGCGTGAACGACTTCACCGTGTACGGGCCGGTGCCGACCGGGTTCTTGTTCACGTCGGTGTCCGGCTTGGCGACGCTCGACCAGATGTGCTTGGGCACGATCGGCGTCTGCCCCAGCCACTTGTCCTTGTAGACGAACATCGAGCTGCTGAACGTCACCGTCACCACGTTGCCGTTGGCCGTGATGGTGTCGTACGGCGTGTTGTTGGTGTTCAGCCCCTTGTTGCTCTTGATGAGGTTGAACGTGAAGGCGACGTCGTCACCGGTGAGCTTCTGCCCGTCCGACCAGGTGGCGTTGTCCCGGACCGTGATGTCCACCTTCTTGAACGCGGGGTCCCACTTCGCCTCCGTGGCCAGCCACGGCTTCGACGGGTCGGCGGGCTTCACCGGGTTCCACATCATCAGCGGCTCGTAGATCATCCACTTGAAACCGAGCGACGCGGCGGCCGATGTGGACAGGAACGGGTTGAAGTTCTCGGTCTGCGGGCCGTTCGGCATGCCGACGCTGAGGAACGTGGCGGCTGCGCCGTTGGTCTTGTTGGCGTTCGGCGAATCGCTGCTGCAGGCGGTCATCCCGCCGCTGGCGAGCACACCCGCCAGGGCGACCGCGAACAGTGTCCTGCGCTGCATCAAATTCTCCTCAGGGGGTTACGGAAAAGTGCGGTTGGAGGGGTCGCCCGAGGAAGGGCTGCGCCGACGCGAAAGCGACCGGGGTCGGGATGCGCGGTGACGCCGGGTGGTGGTTGGTGGTGGGGCGCCGGACGGCAGCGTCCGGCCGAGGTGCCGTTATGGAGCGGCGGTCCGTGCGACCACGGTGGAGGCGCGGACCTTGAAGGTGGCGGGAATGACGGTGGGTCGGTTGGGCAGGGGTGAGCCCTCGAAGTGGGCGAGCAGCGTACGGGCCGCTGCCTCGCCCATCTCGCGCAACGGTTGGTGCACGGTGGTGAGTGGCGGCTGGGTGTGCGCCGCCATGGGGATGTCGTCGAAACCGACCACCGCGACGTCCTGCGGGATGCGCCGGCCCGAGTCCAGGACCGCCTGCATCGCGCCGGTCGCGGTGAGGTCGTTGTGGGCGAAGATCGCGTCGAACTCGATGCCGTCCTCGATGGCCCGCCGGACGCCGTCGAGCCCGCAGGCGATGGTGAAGTCGCCGGGCAGGATGCGTTCGGCCGGGATCGGGTGACCGGCCTCGGCGTACACCGTGGTGAAGCCCTCCAGGCGTTGCTGGGTGCAGCCGAAGCGTTCCGGGCCGGCGACGACGAGTGGCTTGTGCCGGCCGATCTCCAGCAGGTGCCGGGCGGCCGCCCCGGCGCCGGTGTGGTGGGTGGTGCCCACGCTGGGGATCTGCCCGGGCTGGTGGTCCCGGTCGTCGATGAGCACGACGGGCAGGCCGCGGGCGTGCAGGGTGGCGATGTAGTCGAGGGTGCCCTCGGGCTCGATCACCAGCAGACCGTCGAAGCTCTTGGCGGAGACCTGGGCGCCGAACTGGCGCATGGACTCCTCGCCCCGGTTGCAGGTGAACAGCAGCAGGCCGTAGCGCTCGGTCTCCAGCACGTCGACCGCGCCCTGCAGCACCTCGCCGATCCAGGGCCAGGTCAGCGACGGGACCAGCATGCCGACCACCCGGGTCCGGCCGCGGGCCAGCCCGACGGCGCGGGAGCTGGGTACGTACCCGAGCTCCTCGATGACCTTGCGGACCCGGGCGGCGGTCGACTCGTCCAGCTCACCCTTGCCGTTGAGCACCCGGGAGACCGTGGTCTTGCTGACCTTGGCCCGGGCCGCCACGTCGGCGATGGTGATCGGCACTGGTCTCTCCTGACGAGGGTAATCGTGTCCGAGCGGTTGCCGAGAAATTCGGAACCGGTTTCGGGAGCGGTTCCGGGCAGTTAATCGTAGTGAGCCGGGTCACGTCAACGCATGGATGACTTTCTTCAGATTTCGAGACGGTAACGCCGCAGGTAAACCCAGGTGAGAGCGCTCTCGGGGCGGATTAAAGTTTCGCTGCGAAAAGGGACTAAACGGGCTTCGCGTCAGGCCGCTGCGGGCCCCTCGACCCGGCGCACGATCTCGGGCAGCACCTCGCCCAGCGGCGCGTCCACGACCACCCCCGCGTACGGCGCCCCGCGGGTCGCTCCCTGGTTGACGATCGCGACGCGGATGCCCTCCTTCGCCGCGCGCAACACGAACCGCCGCCCCGACATCACGGTCAGCGAAGAGCCCAGTACCAGGAGCGTGCGGGCTGCCATGACCAGGTCGAACGCCCGCGAGACCCGGTCGGGCGGCACGGTCTCGCCGAAGTACACGACATCCGGCTTGAGCAGCCCGCCGCACGCCGCGCAGTCGACCACCACGAACCCGTCCAGCGCGCCGTCGTCCAGCGTCACGTCGCCGTCGGGGTTGACCGCCGACACCGCTGGGGCGAAGCCCGGATTCGCCGCGGTCAGCCGCTGCTCCAGCTCCCACCGGGAGCTGCGCGCCCCACACCCCAGGCAGGCCACGCGCGCCAGGTTGCCGTGCAGCTCCACCACGTCGCGGGCGCCGCCGGCCTGATGCAACCCGTCCACGTTCTGCGTGACGATGCCGCCGAGCGCGGCCAGCTCCTGCAGCCGTGCGACCGCCCGGTGACCCGCGTTGGGTGCGGCGTCGCCGACCGTGCGCCAGCCCAGGTGGCTGCGCGCCCAGTACCGGCGGCGCGCCACCGGATCGCGGGTGAACTCCTGGTACGTCATCGGCGTGGCCCGCCGCGCCACCCCCGAGGGCCCCCGGTAGTCCGGGATCCCCGAGTCCGTGGAGAGCCCGGCCCCGCTGAGCACCGCCACGCCGCCGTCGCTGACCCATTCGGCCAGCCGCGCCACACCCGCATCCGTCACCCGTCCATGCTGCCTCGCGCCGCCGGGGTGTCGCCCGGCCCGGGGATCGGGCGAAGGCCCCAGTCGATACGAGGGATGCACGAACGGAGCCGCACCGGTACCTTGATCCCATGGCCGTCGTCGCGCGCCTGCTACCCCGTCACTGGGAGATCCGTCACTGGGACGGGCGCCGACTCCTGCGGTTCCTCACCGGCCTCGCGCTGCTGGCACTCGCCTTCACCGGACGCATCGACGCCCATGCCGCCCCGGCGCCCACCGACGCGGCCCGCGCGCCCGCCACGGTCCAAGCCCCGCACGGCCCCTCGGCCAAACCCGCCGCACCCGCCGGGGTCGCGTCGGATCCGGCCGCCGCGCCTGAGCGGCACGCGATGGATCCGGTCGCCGCGCCCGCCCGGGTCGCGTCGGATCCGATCGCCGCGTCCGAGTGGCACGCGGTGGATCCGGTCGCCGCAGCCGGGCGGGACGCGATGGATCCGGCGGCGGGACACGCGCGGCAGGGGACCGGCGGCGCCGGTGAGCCGGACGGAGCCCACGCCCACCCGGTGCCCGCGGACGTGGCGGAGGCCTTCGCGGCCCGCCCCGGCCCCGCCGCCATCCAGAGCTTCCAGGCCGCTGGCGCGGCCCACCCCTCCGGGTCGGCCCCGGGCGCATCCGGCCCGCGCGCCCCGCCCATCGCCTGAACCCGACCCCACGCCGGTGACCGTCCGGGGCGTCCGCGCGCACGCGGCCGTCCCGCGGAGCTCACCCCGTGGCGGCAGGTGCGGCGCTGGTGGCCGTACCTGAGCCGCCGAAGCACCACGGCGCGTCGCGCGCGGCGCGCCCAGAGATCGCTCGATGCTTCGCAAATCCCCCCGAGGTGTTCATCATGGAAACTGCCCTGCACAGCATCCTGATCTCCGTCCCGGAGGCCGCCGTCATCTGGCTGACCATGCTGCTCGCCGCCACCGCCGCCGTGGTGGCCTTCGCCCTGCCCGGCCGCCTGTCGGTCCGGCTGTCCCTGGCCGGTCACCCCCCGGTCGAGTCCGACGACCCCGGCGAGGACGCCGAGGCCGGCCAGCGCTACGCCGACGAGATCGCCGTGGCGGCCGAGCGGGCCGCCGCCACCGCCCGCCGTTGCCGCGCCGAGTGGGAACAGGCGTGCCGGGAACTCGACGCCGCGTGGACGGCGTACGACGACGCGGACGCGGCCGCCCGCCGGATGGCCGCCGCCGCGGCGTACCCCCTGCTGGTGCGCCGCCGCAAGCCCGCCGACCGGGTCGACCGGGAGCGGTGGCTGCACCACACCGCCACGGCCGCCTGCCGCAACCGCGAACTGTCCATCGCCCAGCTCAACGACGTGCTCGCGCACCGTGGCTGGAACCCCCGCCTGCACCCCGTGCACCAGGAGGTGGTGCTGCGCCAGGCGGTCCGCGAGCACCGGCTGGCCGCCTACTCCGACGCCGCGGAACGGGAGCGGCGGACCTGGCAGGAGGCGGAGCGTGCGGCGGCCGCGCTGTCCGCCTTGCGGGCCGAGGCGTGCGCGGCGAGCGTACGGGCGGGGCAGGGCCCCCGGTCCGCCGGCGCCGAGTGGTGGGCCGAGCAGTGGGCGACGACCGAACCGATCCCGATGGTGGCCGCCTGAGCGGCTGGGGCGACGCGTTGTCCACAGTGGAACGGCGCATCGCTCGATCGCGTCGTCACCCACCCGTTCGCGCCCGGCCGTCGACCCGGCCGGGTACCGTCAGCCGGAGACATCGACAGCAGCGGGGCCGCGACCCGCGCGGTTGAAGGGGGGCGGGGGTGGCGGTGACGCCGGCGGGCGGTGCGTCCGAGCAGCGGCTGCACCGGGCCGCGCGTGTCGAGGATGCGCTGAACAAGATGGTCGAACGTCGGCTGCGCCAGCGCGGCTGGCAGCCGGTCATCACGGCGTACACCGGCTACGGCGCCCCTGGCTGGGCGCGGGTCATGGCGCGGATCGTGCTGACCCGCGGCGCCGAGGTGCGCAAGCAGCGCGCCAAGGTGCGCGGCTGGCGCAGCTTCACCACCTCGCCGGTGCACGACGCGCCCGTGCTGATCCGCGTCGGCGACCAGGTGCACGAGACCCGGACGGACCGCAGCGGCTACGTCGACTGCCGGCTCACCGGCGACCTCGAGCCCGGCTGGGCGTCGGTGCGGATCAGCACCGAGGGCGCCGCCACGGTGGAGGCCCCGGTCCGCGTGGTCGACCCGCAGGTCCGCTTCGGCGTCGTCTCGGACATCGACGACACCGTCATGGTCACCGCCCTGCCCCGCCCGCTGCTGGCGGCGTGGAACACCTTCGTCCTCGACGAGCACGCCCGGGCGGCCGTGCCCGGCATGGCGGTGCTGTACGAACGCCTCTCCCAGGCCCACCCCGGTGCCCCGTTCGTGTACCTGTCCACCGGCGCGTGGAACGTC
Source organism: Krasilnikovia cinnamomea (assembly GCF_004217545.1). NCBI lineage: Bacteria > Bacillati > Actinomycetota > Actinomycetes > Micromonosporales > Micromonosporaceae > Krasilnikovia > Krasilnikovia cinnamomea. The sequence goes on along the minus strand of NZ_SHKY01000001.1, from coordinate 955,875 downwards.
GCGCCCGCGCTGACCCGCTTCCTGTCCCGCCACCTGTACCCGGCGGGCCCGCTGCTGCTCACCGACTGGGGGCCGACCCCGGACCGCTGGTTCCGCAGCGGCCAGGAGCACAAGCGCGCCACGCTGCGCCGGCTCGCCACGGAGTTCCCGCACATCAAGTGGCTGCTCATCGGCGACGACGGCCAGCACGACCAGGAGTTGTACTCCGAGTTCGCGCACGCCTTCCCCGACAACGTGGTCGCCGTGGCCATCCGGCGGCTGTCGCCGACCCAGGCCGTCCTGGCCGGCGCCATCCCGGGCCCCGCCGGTGACCCCGAGGTGGTCGGGTCGGGTGGCAAGTCCTGGTTCACCGCGCCGGACGGCGCGGGCCTGTGGTCGTTGCTGCGGGACACCGACGTTGTCTGAGGATCAGCTGTCGTCGGCCGCGTACCCGGCGTCGTCCCCCGGGTCGGCACCGGGCTCGTCCGCCTCGGCGAGGCGGGCATGCAACCGCTCCCGGATCTCGTCCGGGGTGTACGCCCGCCGCCGCCGTTCCGCCCGGGCCAGCACGATCCCGGTGGCCGCCACGCCTGCCAGCCCGGCCAAACCCGCTACCTTCCACCAACGCATCTGCTGAGGATAGACACGTGGTTGCCACCATCAGCCTCGACGAGGCCATCGACCTGACGCGTACGGGTGACATCTGGATCTTCCGGGGCAGCAGCGCGCCCGACCGCGCCATCCAGGCATTGACCAACAGCCCCGTCAACCACGTCGGCATGTCACTGGTCATCGAGGACATGCCCGCGCTGATGTGGCACGCCGAGCTGGGCAAGTCCCTGCCGGACCTGTGGTCGGGCACGTTCCAGCGGGGGGTGCAGTTGCACGACCTGCGCGACGCCGTCGTCGTCTGGGCCAACCGGTACGGCCAGCGCGCCTGGCTGCGTCAGCTGGAGCAGCCGGTGACCACGGCGATGGAGGACAGGGCGCTGCAGGCCGTCGCCCGGCTCGACGGCACCCCGTTCCCCTCCACCGCGCAACTGGCCTGGCGCTGGGCCCGGGGCCGGGTGCCCAAGGTGCGCCGGCCGTGGCGGCGTTCGCAGGCGGAGGTGGATTCGGCGCTGGAATCCGCGTACTGCGCGGAAGTCGTCGCGGTGACCTACGAGCAGATGGGGTTGCTGCCGCGCGGCCGCCAGCCGAACTGGTACGACCCCGGCCGCTTCTGGAGCGGTGACGACCTGGAGCTGTGCGCCGGGTACCGGCTGGGCGAGGAGATCGCGGTGGAGATCCCCGCGAGCTGACGCCCCGGCGCACCCATGTCAGGTGTGCGTGGCCGGCGCCGCGCCGCCGAGCACATCAACAGATCATCAAGTTTGCGTAAAGCTCCTCGCATCCGGCGGTGCCTGCCGATGGCATCCCTGACGCGGCCGGCGGATCTCCGCCGCTGCAACCTCGCCGCACCCGCCGGTGAACCGTCCTGCACCCGCTGACCAGCAACGTTCTCCTCGATGCCGGGCCATTCCCCCGCACCCGGCCGTTACATGAGGAGATCCCCCATGAGCGGTGCACCTGTCGTCGACCGCCGCCGCGAGGACGTCGTCCGCGCGCACATGCCGCTCGTCGGCCACCTGGTCCGCGAGATGCTCGCCCGGGTGCCGGCGCACGTCAATCGCGACGACCTGCTCTCCGCCGGGTACGCGGCGCTCGTCGCGGCGGCCCGTGGTTTCGACGAGGAGCGCGGCGTGCCGTTCGCCCGGTTCGCCGCCGCCCGCGTCCGGGGCGCCCTGCTGGACGAGCTGCGTGGCCTGGACTGGGCCAGCCGCTCGGTGCGGCAGCGGGCCCGCCGGACCGACGCCGCGCGTCAGGAGCTGACCGCCGAGCTGGGCCGTACCCCGACCTCGTCCGAGGTCGCCGAACGGCTGGGTTGCTCGGTGGAGGACATCGAGGCCGCGGACGACGACGTTCAGCGCGCGGTCGTGTTCAGCCTGCAGGGTTTTGCCACGGCGGGCGCCGAGGACATGGTCACCGAGCCGAGCGCCGGGCCGGAGGAGATGCTGCTGCGCCGTGAGCGCCTGGGCTACCTGAAGCACGCGATCGACGCCCTGCCGGACCGGCTGCGCGCCGTCATCAACGGGTACTTCTTCGACGAGCGCCCGATGGCGAACATCGCCGCGGAGCTGGGCGTCACCGAGTCCCGGGTGTCACAGCTGCGGGCGGAGGCGCTGGTGCTGCTGCGCGACGGCCTGAACACCCACCTGGACCCCGCCCTGGCGGCCCAGGCGTCCAAGAAGGACGGTTGCGTCGCGCGGCGCCGGGCGGCGTACTACGACCAGATCGCGACGCTGGGGACGCTGCACAGCCGGCTGGCGGTCACGGGCGTGGACGGACTGTCGACCGCGGCCTGATCCGCGTTCTGCGTGGTGTGATCCGGGGTGACGCGCCGGTGCGTCACCCCGATAGCACGCCCGGTGGTGCTGGTGCCCATGTGATCACTGTGCGCGGATGAGATATCCGTTACCCGCCCGTGGGTGGTGCCGGGCCTTGCCGGATCCGCTAGTCTGAACATTTCCATGCCCATAGAAAAAGCGACCAATAACTCCCGAAAGATCGGAAGAATGGTCGCTGGCTTCGGAATGTTACCACGACGAGGAGTGGATTTGTCAAGCTCCGCCGAGAGCCTCCACAGTGCGCGGAACGACGACATCGCGCGGGAACAGGCGTATCTCGATGGGCTCTACCACCGCCTGGATCAGCTGCGTGAGCAGGCCGATCGCCGGTTGCGGGGGATCCTGCTGGAAAGCGGGGGCACCCCGCAGGGCCGCTCCCAGCGCGACGCCACCCGCATTCATTACACCGAACAACTCGCGCAGATGAATTCGGTGGAGAACGGACTCTGCTTCGGTCGCCTCGACTTCACCGCCGACAATCCCCGCTACATCGGCCGGATCGGGCTGTTCGACGAAGATCGGGAACGGGACCCGCTGCTCGTGGACTGGCGGGCACCCGCCGCCCGCCCCTTCTACCTCGCCACCGCGGTGTCGCCGGACGGGGTGACCCGGCGCCGCCACCTGCGTACCCGGGGGCGGGACCTGGTCGGGATCGACGACGAGGTGCTGGATCCGGCGCTGGGCGGGGTCGGGGGCCGCGAGGACGTGACCGGGGAGGCGGCGCTGCTGTCCGCGCTCACCGCGAACCGGACCGGCCGCATGCGCGACATCGTCGAGACGATCCAGGCCGAGCAGGACGAGGTGATCCGCTCCCCGCTGCCGGGTGTGCTGGTGGTGCAGGGCGGCCCGGGTACGGGCAAGACCGCGGTCGCGCTGCACCGCGCCGCGTACCTGCTCTACACGTACCGGGCGCAGCTGACCCGGTCGGCCGTGCTGATCCTCGGGCCCAACGCGACGTTCCTGCGCTACATCTCCCAGGTGCTGCCGTCGCTGGCGGAGACCGGGGTGCTGCTGGCCACGCTGGGGGACATGTATCCGGGGGTGCGGGCGCGTGCCGTCGAGGATCCGGCGGCCGCGGCGCTCAAGGGCCAGCTCGGGATGCTCGACGTGCTGGCCGCGGCCGTGGCGGACCGCCAGACCGTGCCGCACGACTACGTCGAGGTCGACCACGAGGGCTTCCCCCTGCGGATCGAACGGTCGGTGTGTGAGGACGCCCGGGCCGTCGCCCGCGCGTCGGAACGCCCGCACAACCTGGCCCGGGCGGTCTTCGTGACCGAGGTGATCCACGCACTGTCGTTGCAGGTCGCCGAGCGCATCGGCGCGGACCCGCTGGGCGGGGAGAACCTGCTCGAGGAGGCCGATCTCGCCGAGACCCGCCGGGAACTGCGCGAGGACCCGGAGCTGCAGGCAGCACTGGCCGAGTTCTGGCCCGTGCTGACCCCGCAACGGGTGCTGGGCGATCTACTCGGCTCGGCGGACCGGCTGGCCAGCGCGGCGCCCCGGCTGACCGGCGAGGAGCGGGCGCTGTTGTGCCGCGAGCGCGGCGCCGACTGGACCCCGGCCGACGTACCGCTGCTCGACGAGCTGGCCGAGCTGCTCGGCGAGGACGACAGCGCGAAGGTCCGGGCCGCGGCCCGCGAGCGCCGCGAGGCGATCGAGTACGCCGAGGGCGTGCTGGAGATCGTCGAGGGCTCGCGCTCGCTGGACTTCGAGGACGAGGGGGAGGGCGAGATCCTGCACGCGGTCGACGTGGTCGACGCGAGCGCCTTCGCGGACCGCTACGCCGAGGTGGACACCCGCACCGCGGCGGAACGGGCGGCCACCGACCGTACGTGGATGTTCGGGCATGTGATCGTCGACGAGGCCCAGGAGCTGTCGCCGATGGCGTGGCGGCTGCTCATGCGCCGCTGCCCCAGCCGTTCGATGACCGTGGTGGGCGACGTCGCGCAGACCGGCGACCTCGCCGGTACGACGACGTGGGATCAGGTCTTCGAACCGTACGTGGCGCAGCGCTGGCGGCTCACCGAGCTGACGGTCAACTACCGGACCCCGGCCGAGGTGATGGCCGTGGCCGCCGACGTACTGTCCGCGATCGATCCGTCGTTGCAGCCGCCGCGCTCGGTGCGCGAGGCCGGGGTCGTGCCGTGGGCGTCGCGGGTGTCGGGCCCGCTGGCCGGCGAGCTCGTCGCCGCGGTGCGCCGGGAGGCGGCCGAGGCCGGCGAGGGCCGGCTCGGTGTCCTGGTGCCCGCCGCGCTGGAGGCCGAGCTGGGCCCCGCGCTGCTCGCGGCCGTGCCCGAGGCCGCGGTGGGGGAGCAGCCTGACCTGCGCAACCACATCGTGCTGATGACCGTACGGGAGGCGAAGGGCCTGGAATTCGACAGTGTCCTCGTGGTGGAGCCGGACGACATCGTGGCGGAGTCCCCGCGCGGCCTCAGCGACCTGTACGTGGCGGTCACCCGCGCGACCCGCCGCCTCGCGGTGCTGCACACCCGGGATCTGCCGAAGGTGCTGGCGTCACTGGAACCCTGACGACGATGGGGTCGGCGCCGCGCGCCGACCCCATCGTCAACTGCTGGTGGTGTCCCGGCTCAGGCGGCCGGGGCGCCCACGCCGTAGATGGTGTGGCCGTTGGCGTTGGTCATCGCCAGCCGGCTGTGCATGGTCGTGTTGCCCGCGATCGCCGCGTAGTAGCCGGCGCGCCGCCGGGCCGTGATGCTGGCCGGGTTCTCCGGCACGGGCGCCAGGTGCGGGTCGAGGTGCGTGTTGAGGCCGTCCTTGAGCAGCGACAGCGCCTCCGCCCGCAGCTGGCTGATCCGGCTCTCGGTGACGCCCAGATCGGCGGCGATGTCAGCCATCGGCCGCTCGTTCAGGAAGTACTCCGTGATCACGGTCTGCAGCCGGTCGGGCAGCGAGGCGATCGCGTGGTGCAGGTAGCCGATCTGCTCCCGGCGCAACAGCATGTCCTCGGGGCCCGGCGCGGGCTCGGTGACCAGGTCGTCCGCGCTGGAGCTGGTGAAGTTCTGCAGCGACAGCACGGTCGCGCGCTGCACGTCCGAGTCGGTCTGGTGCAGCTCACCCGTGGTGGTGCCGAGCGCCTGCGCCAGCTCCTCGTTGGTGGGCGTGCGGCCCAGCGCGGTGGTCAGGCGCTGCCGGGTGGTGTCCGTCGCGCGCGCCTTGGTCCGTACGGAGCGGGTGGCCCAGTCGAGCGAGCGCAGCTCGTCGAGGATCGCGCCGCGGATGCGCGTGGTCGCGAAGCGGTGGAAGGGGATGCCGCGGTCCGGGTCCCAGCTGCGGGTGGCCTTCACCAGCGCGTGCAGGCCGGCGCTCGTGAGGTCGTCGCGGTGCACGTGGTTCGGGATCCGGCTGAGCATGTCCCGGACCAGGTGGCCGACGAGCGGCATGTGCTGGCGGACCAGTTCCTCCTGCTCGCGGGCGGACAGGACCGTCGCCACGGTGATGTCGGCGTCGGAGTCGGCAGCAGTCGTATCGGTGCTGGTCATACGTTTCCCCCGGTTCTGGTCGGCGGCCCGGGCGGTGGGCGTGCCGGCTGACAGGGAAACTGTCTGTGACCTGGGGTACGGCTTCCGGTTGCGCAGAGTTGCCGCAGGGTTGTATCCGACCGGATCTTGGTGACTCTGCGAGGTCGCGGGAATAGGGCGCGCGCCGTAGGCCCCGGTTGAAGCGGGGCGGTCAGAGAGCACGAGGGTCCCGGCCGGTAAGGGCCGGGGGGCGGGGGGTCGAGCGCTACGGGATGAGGGGGCGCCGCCGCGGGGGGTCGAGCGCTACGGGATGAGGGGGGCGCCGCCGTGGGGGTTCGGCGGCGCCACAGTGAGAATCGGCGCCGCGGAAACCGGGTTGAGAGTTGCCGACCGCTGTGGCGCGGGTCGCCCGCCGGTCAGTGGAGCGGGAACGCGGGGCTGCGCCGGGTCCGGCGGCGGCGCACGCGGCGGCGCCGCTGCGTGAGCAGGAGCAGCAACGGGGTAGCGGCCAGCACCACCGCCACCGCGGCGGCGGCGCCCACCGAAACGCCGCCCGGGATGCCGGCCCGCGCGACGGTCGCCTGCTGCCGCGAGCGCGCCTGCGGGGCGGGGGCGTCCTTGACGGTGTCCGTGTCGTCCTGCGGGCCGACCAGCTGGCCGACGGAGGTCCCGCGCGGCACCTTGAAGCCCCAGTCGAGCAGTGCGGCGCCCTGCTGCCAGCCGCGCAGCGGACTCGCCTCCGCACCCAGCAGCGTCGCGACGAGCCGGCGGCCGCCCCGCTCGGCCGCACCGACGTAACTGTGCCGGGCGAGCTGGGTGAAGCCGGTCTTGCCGCCGAGCGCACCCGGGTAGTTGTAGATCAGCCGGTTCTCGTTCTGGAACTGGAACCCGCCCTTCTTCAGGGCCTTCTGGGCGGGCATCTGCGCGCTGCGGGTGAGCGCGTACCGGCGGAAGTCGGGCCGCGCGAAGCAGACCCGGGCGATCAGCGCCAGGTCGTACGCGCTGGTGAACTGGCCGGGGCCGTCGAGGCCGGACGGGGTGACCGCGTGAGTCTGGTTGGCGCCCAGCCGCTTGGCCTGCGCGTTCATCTCGGCCACCGTCGCGGCGACCCCGCCGTCGCCGCCGCCGAGCCGGGCCAGCGTGTTCGCCGCGTCGTTACCGGAGTTCAGCAGCAGGCCCAGCCACAGCGTGGAGACCGGGTACCGGCCGCCCCGCACGAGACCCACCGCGGAACTGCCCGGCTCGATCGCCAGGTCCTCGTCGGTGACCGTCACGGTCCGCTTCGGGTCCAGCTTGGGCAGCACGGTCGCGGCCAGCAGCAACTTCTGCACGCTGGCGGGGGTGCCGTACACGTGGGGGCCGCAGCCGCCCAGCACCTCACCCGTGTCGAGATCGGCGACCAGCCAGCTCGTGGCGGTCAGCGCGGGCGGCCGGGGCGCGCCCGGCGGCACGACCAGCCCGTCGGTGGCCAGCGCCGGCCCGCCCACCGCGCGCTGGTCCGGATCGTCCTTGGGTGGCACGGGGCGCGGGGGACGCCCGGGCGGCGGCTTGACGGCGGGCCTGGGACACGGCACCGGCGCCGCCCGCTCGGCGGCCCGGACCGGATTCGCCATGGCGGCCTCTGTCTGGCGGGCTTCCATGGTGGCGGCCTGTGCCTGGCGGGCTTGAGCGGTGGCGGCCTGTGCCTGGCGGGGCGGAGCGGCTGTGGCGGGAGCGGCGGCGGCCAGTGGCGTCGCGACGGCTGCTGCCACGACCGCCACCACGCCGCGCCAGGGCGTCCGGGCGTCGCGCGTCACGGCCATGTGACCCCCGCGTCGAGGCGGCGGGTCAGCAGTTGCGCCAGCGGCATCGTCTCGCCGTCGCCGCCGCCCGCGCCGACCACCAGCCGGGGCAGGCTCGGCGCGACCTCGGCGCCGTGGAACCGGGCGCCCAGCGACGCGGGCACGCTGAGTACGTAGTACCGGCCGTCCTCACCGACCGCGACCGACCGGTTCGCCTTGAGATACCAGCCGCGCAGCCGGGTCCGGTACGTGGTGCGGCCATCGAACGACCGCGCCGTCAACGGGGACGGGGTCAGACCGCGCTCGGTGGCGCGTTGAACGAAGTCGGTCAGCAGAGCCGTCGCCTGGGTGGCCTCGGCGGCGCGGTCCGCCTCCAGCGCGGCGGCGCGCCCTGCGACGGCCCGTCCGCGCTGTTCCCGCCAGGCGGCCCGCTCGTCGTTCATGGCGACGACCCTAACGTCAGTCCGGTGCCCTCAGCCACCCGGGTTTGCGAAGTCGGTCGATCGGCCGGGATCGGCGAATCGCGTGAATAGCGGTGCGCCATTTCACAAAACCCGGTCCGAAAAATGGGCTCGGGGAATCGTTATGTGTCGAATTTTCACGGAACCGTTGCGCCGGAACGCGGACCCGGGTGACACTGATCCCGGTTCTTACGGAGAACAACGGGAGTCGTCATGTCACGGCGGGTAATCACCACTCTGATCGACGATCTGGACGGCAAGAAGGCGGATCGCACCGTCGAGTTCAGTCTCGACGGCACGCACTACACGATCGACCTTTCCGAGGCCAATGCGGGAAAGCTCCGAAAGGCACTGGATCCGTACATCGCCGCAGGCACGCGGGTCGCCCGGGGCGCCGCCGGCCGTGCTTCGGGGCGTCCGGCGCGGGGCGCGCCCGCCGCCCGCACGGCCAGCAGCCGCGACGAGAACCGATTGATTCGTGAGTGGGCTTTGCGCCACGGACACCAGATCTCCGAACGCGGCCGTATTCCATCGGGCGTCACCGCGGCGTACCGGCAGGCCAACGCGGGCTGACCGGAAAGGACAACGAAACACGTACGAAACCGTTGGTGCATTCCGCGATCACGGCGCCGTGGCGCGCACGGACCCGCGCGACCGGCCGGCGAGCGGCCGGGACATCCCCGAAAGACGAGTTCGTACGGCGCCCGCACGCCGCTCAAATGGCCCCCCTTCCGCCCGGAGAATGGAAGAGTTCGGCAACTCGGTGTGACTTCCGGAGAACCAACCGTCACGCGACCCGGCCGGCCGCGCCGGACGGGCGTGAGTGTGGCGCGGCTCGCGGGGGTGCCGCCCGGCCGTGCCCGGCGGAAATCCGTTATCCGATGTGTGGCGGGCGGTCTCCGTATGCGGTGGCCGACGGACACCCGCGGCGGCCGGCGAGACGGCCCGGCTCGGGGGCGTGGTGCACGACGGTCACCGTGAGCGATGATCGTTGCCGCACGAGAGGCAGGTGCCATGCCGGAGCAACCCGACACCGCGACCGTCCTGGCAGCCCGCGCCGGTGACCAGGCCGCGGTGGACCGGCTCATCGCGGGCTACCTGCCGCTGGTCTACACGATCGTCGGCCGCGCCCTCGAAGGCCACACCGACGTCGACGACGTCGTCCAGGACACCATGCTGCGGGTGCTGCGCAACCTGGCGGACCTGCGGGACCCGGAGGCGTTCCGGTCCTGGCTGGTGGCGATCACGGTACGGCAGGTGCGCGAGCGGGTACGGCTGCGGCGCGGCGCCCCGGACGCTCTCGTGGACGCCGACATCCGCGACCCGGGCGCCGACTTCACCGATCTGGCCATCACCCGCCTGGAACTGTCCGGGCAGCGCCGGGAGACCGCCGAGGCGACCCGCTGGCTCGACGAGGACAACCGGGAACTGCTCTCGTTGTGGTGGCTGGAGGCGTCCGGGGAACTGACCCGCGACGAGATCGTCACGGCTCTCGGGGTGACCCGTCAGCACGCGGCGGTCCGGGTCCAGCGCATGAAGGGCCAGCTGGAGACGGCCCGGGTGGTGGTCCGGGCGCTGGCCGCCCCGCGCCCCTGCCCGGACCTGCGGCTGGTCGTCGGCGACTGGGACGGCCACCCCACCGCGCTGTGGCGCAAGCGGATCGCCCGGCACACCCGGGACTGCCCACACTGCGCGCCGGCCTGGTCCGGCCTGGTCGCGGCCGAGCGTCTCCTGGTCGGCATGGCGCTGGTCCCGCTGCCTCCGGCCGCCACCCTCGGACCGTCGATCGCGGCGGCCCATGGCGGCGGCCCTGCGGTGGCGTGGGGCAAGGGCGTGGCGGGGCAGGGCGGCGGCCATCCGGTGGCGGTGGGCAAGGGCGCTGCCGGGCACGGCGGCGGGCAGAGCGCGGCGCTGGGTCAGGGTGCGGCGGTGAAGGGCGGTGGGCATGCGGCGGCGCTGGGCAAGGTGATCGCCGGTGGCGTCGCCCGGCGTGTGCTCACCGCGGTGCTCGCGGCCGGGGCCGTCGCGGGCGGCGGGGCCGCGGTGGCGTTGCGGCACTCCGACGACCGGCCCGGCACCCCGCCCGCCGCGGTCGCGTTCGCCACCGGGGCGCCGCAGCCGCGGCCGTCGTCGCCCGCCCCGAGCGTCACGTCGGCCTCCGCCCCGGCCACCACCGGCGCCCCCGCGCGGCGGACGACGCGGAAGGCCCCGGCCGCCGTCGCGGCCAAGAAGGGCGTCGGCGTCTGGAAGTTTCCCGGCCTGTCGGGGGCGCTCGGCGACGTCGGCGCGGGCTGGTACTACAACTGGGCGCCCGACAACGCCGACATGCGCGGACCCGCCGGGGTCGAGTACGTGCCGATGATCTGGGGCCGGGCCGCCGTCACCGACGCGACTCTCGCCCGGGCCCGGCGCGCCGGCCGGGTGCTGCTCGGCTTCAACGAGCCGGATCTGCCAGCCCAGGCCAACCTGACCGTGGAGCAGGCCCTCGAGCTGTGGCCCCGGCTGGAACGGACCGGCTTGCGCCTGGGCAGCCCGGCGGTGGCGTACGGCGGCGACGCCCCGGGTGGCTGGCTCGACCGGTTCATGTCCGGCGCCAAGGCCCAGGGACGGCGCGTCGACTTCATCACCCTGCACTGGTACGGCTCCGACTTCGGCCCCGCCGCGGTCGGGCACTTCCTGAGCTACGTCGACGCGGTGCACCGCCGGTACGGGCTGCCGATCTGGGTCACCGAGTTCGGGCTGGCGAACTTCGGCGGCTCCCCGAAGTACCCGACCGGGGCCCAGCAGGCCGCGTTCATCAGGGGCAGCACGGCCGGACTCCAGGCACGCCGGTACGTGGAGCGCTACGCCTGGTTCGGGCTGCCCGCCGTGGGCGACAGCGCCGACTTCGGGCTCTACCGCAACGGCTCGACCCCGACCGAGGCCGGGAAGGCGTACCGGGCCGCGGGATAGGGTCGAGACCATGATTCGCTTCGGCTACAAGGCGTCGGCGGAACAGTTCCCGCCGACCGAGCTGCTTTCGTACGGCGTCGAGGCGGAGCGGCTGGGCTTCGACTCGGTGTTCGTCAGCGACCACTTCCAGCCGTGGCGCCACGACGGGGGGCACGCCCCGGCGGCGCTGCCCTGGCTGGGTGCGCTGGCCGCCCGCACCGAACGGGTCCTGATCGGCACGAGCGTGCTGACGCCCACGTTCCGCTACCACCCGGCGGTCGTCGCCCAGGCGTTCGCCACCCTGGGCTGCCTCGCCCCCGGCCGGATCATCCTCGGGGTGGGTTCCGGGGAATCGCTCAACGAGGTGCCGCTGGGCACACAGTGGCCCGACGGCAAGGAGCGCTTCGCCCGGCTCAAGGAGGCCGTGGCGCTGATCCGGCGGTTGTGGACAGAGGACAGGGTGACGTTCGAGGGCACCTACTACCGGACCGAGCTGGCGACGATCTACGACAAGCCCGAACAGCCGGTGCCGATCTACATCGGTGCCTCCGGTCCGGCGGCGACCCGGCTGGCCGGGCGGGTCGCGGACGGGTTCATCACCACCAGCGGCAAGGGCCACGCCCTCTACACCGACACCCTGCTGCCGGCCGTACGGGAGGGCGCGGAGAAGGCGGACCGGTCGGTGGACGACCTGGACCTCATGATCGAGGTGAAGGTGTCCTTCGACCCGGACCTGGAGCAGGCCCGCAACGACACCCACTACTGGGGTGCGCTGGCCCTGTCACCCGAGGAGAAGACCGGCGTCGAGGACCCCATCGAGATGCAGCGCCGCGCCGACGCGCTGCCGGTGGAACGCACCGCGACGCGATGGATCGTCTCCGCCGACCCCGACGAGCACGCGGCGAAGGTCGCCGAGTACCTCGACATGGGCTTCAAGCACCTGGTCTTCCACGCACCCGGCCCGGACCAGAACCGCTTCCTGCAGCTGTACGGCCAGCAGATCCTGCCCCGGCTGCGCGCGCGGGCCGGCGGCTGACCGATACCCGGGCGGCCGCGTGCCGGGCCCCGGACACGCCCGCGTCGGGCACACCGCGCTCCGGGACCGCCCGGGGCGCGGTGGTGTCCGGCGGGCGGGCGGAGCGCCGCCGCGGGTACTCGTTCCACGCCGCCCGCAACGCCCAGCCCAGGCCGCGCAGGGCCCGCCGCTGCGACGGCCCGTGAATGCGCGGGTAGCCGATGCTGGCCACCTCCACGATCCGCAGCCGTGCCGTGCCCGTCCGCAGGGTGAGCAGCGGCCCGATCTCCGGCCCGTCACCCCAGGTCCGGGCGCCGCGGCGCGTCCCGGGCCGGCTCGGCGCGGGCAGGTCGAGCATCGGCAGCACCTCGCGCCGGTACGCGTTGTAGCCGTACCCGAGATCGGTGAAGCGGGTGCCGAAGACCGCGTTGACCAGCCCGCACAGCAGCCGGTCGGCGAGCCGTTCGAGGCGCGGGCCGCCCCTCTGCGCACCGCCGTGGCGGTACCGGGAGCCGTGCGCCACCTGCGCGCCGGACAGCAGCGCGTCCACGAACCGGGGCAGCTCGCCCGGGTCGGCCGAGCCGTCGCCGTTGAGGGTGACCACGATGTCGCCGCTGGCGACGGCGAGCCCGCAGACCAGGGCGTTGCCCTTGCCGGTGCGGGTCTGCCGGACGAGCACGGCGTCGGGGCGGATCTCCCGGGCCACGGCGACGGTGTCGTCGGTGGAGCCGCCGTCGACCACGATCACCTCGTCGACCGGGGGCAGGCCCTCCAGGACGAGGGGCAGATTCTCCTCCTCGTTCCGGACGGGGATCACGACGCTCACGGTCGGTGACGACGCTGGGTCGCGCGGCAGGGCGTACGGGGGCCGCGAGGAAGGCATGGCGGTGACTCCTCGGACAGTCTCGACGCGGGGGAGGCGCGTCGCGGTTCAACCTAGCAAGCTCGTCCGGCGCGTCAACCGTCCACGGGACGGCAACCCATCGGGCCCATGCGCGTCGGTGGTGGGAGCTAGGGTGCAGGAGGATCGTTCCGGGGACATCCCCGGCGATCCGTCCGCCCGGCGAAAGGACCTGCCGTGAAACTCGGCCTGCACATCTCCAGCTTCACCTGGCCCGAGGGCGCGCCTCGGCTCGGCGCGGTCCTCGGCGAGGTGGCCGCGGCGGCCGACGAGGCCGGATTCGAGCGGATCAGCGTGATGGACCACCTGTGGCAGATCGGGGTCATCGGCCCGCCCGAGCAGGAGATGCTCGAGGCGTACACGACCCTGGGCTTCCTGGCCGCGCACACCCGCCGGGCCAAGCTGCTGACGCTGGTGACCGGCGTGGTGTATCGCGAGCCCGGCCTGCTGGCCAAGGCGGTCACCACCCTCGACGTGCTCTCCGGCGGCCGGGCGATGCTCGGCATCGGCGCCGCCTGGAACGAGGAGGAGTCGCTCGGGCTCGGGCTGCCGTTCCCGCCCACCGCCGAGCGGTTCGAGCGCCTGGAGGAGGCGCTGCAGATCTGCCGCCGGATGTTCGACGGCGACGAGACCGCGTACGAGGGCCGGCACTACCGCCTCGGGCGGCTGCTCAACTCGCCGCCGCCGCTGGCCCGGCCGCGCATCCCGATCCTGATCGGCGGCGGCGGGGAGAAGAAGACCCTGCTGTTCGTGGCGAAGTACGGCGACGCCTGCAACCTGTTCGGCGGCCCCGACGTGCAGCACAAGCTCGAGGTGCTGCAGCGGCACTGCGCGGCGGTGGGCCGCGACTACGCCGAGATCGAGAAGACCGTGCTGTACAACTTCGACCTCGGCGAGAAGGGCGAACGGGTCGGCGAGATCATCGACGACCTGCGCCGGCTGGCCGGGCTCGGCTTCACGGTGGCCCACGGCAGCCTGCGCAATGCCTGGGATCTCGACCAGTACGAGATCTTCTCCAACGAGCTGATCCCCGCGGCCGAGGCCCTGTGAGCGGCATCGCGGCGGTGGTGTTCGACCTCGACGGGGTCATCATCGACACCGAGGGTGTGTGGGAGGAGGTCCGCCGGGCGTACGTCGCCGAGCACGGGCGCGCGTTCCTGCCGGACACCCAGCAGCGGATGATGGGCATGAGCACCGGCGAGTGGTCGCGCCACCTCAGCGAGGACGTGGGCGTGGGGCGTACCCCGCGGGAGGTGGCCGACGACGTGCTGGGCCGCATGGCGCAGCGCTACGCCGACGCCCTGCCGCTGATCCCCGGCGCCGTGGCGGCGGTCCGCCGCCTGGGCGAGCGGTTTCCCCTGGCCCTGGCCAGCTCGTCCGCCCGGATCCTCATCGACCAGGTGCTGGCCACCGCGGGGCTGGCCGACGCGTTCCAGGTCACCTTGTCGACCGAGGAGGTGGAGCGGGGCAAGCCCGCCCCCGACGTCTACCTGGCCGCCGCGCGGCGGCTGGGGCTGGCGCCGGGCGACTGTGCCGCGGTCGAGGACTCCAGCAACGGGTTGCGCGCGGCCGCTGCCGCCGGGCTGGCCGTGGTCGCCGTGCCGCACGGCGAGTACCCGCCCGCGCCGGACGCCCTCGCGTTGGCTGGCCTGGTCGTCGACGACCTGGATGACCTGACCGCGGACGTGATCGCTAAGCTGCGGTGACAGGTGCCGTAGGCCCCGGTGCGCCTACCGGTGGGTATCCGGGCGTAACGCCCGGATAGCCCGAGATCGCCGAAGCGGTGGCCGGGTTGGCCGTTTGATGGAGAGCTCGGTGTGATCGGGGTGCAGTCCGGTTGCACGCGCCCCGGCGGCCTTCCGGTGTGGTGTGCACCCTCCCGATACTCGAGCGCATGGAACCCGTCGCCCCCGTAAACCTTGCCAGCACGGGTGGTAGCCGTCCCGCAGGCTGGCAGGTACAGCTTCGTGTTGACTATGTCGTCAACAAGGTCATGCAGACGCACCGCGGCCAGTCCGAGGATGCCGTCGCGCAGGCGATCCAAGAACAGCTCCGCACCTTCGGAGTCGTGATCAACGGTCGTCAGATCGCGCAGTACGCTGCCGTGATCTCGCATCTGCCGCTCCTACCCCCGGCGAACGCGACCGTCTGACCCAGCGCCGGCCGGCTGAGCGGGCCGGAAGGCCGGCTGCCCGCTCACCGGGCCGGAAAGCGCAGGATCCGATCGTCGCCCGGGCGCGGGTCGCCGCGACCGTCCCGGTTTGATGTCGTGAGCCACAGTGCCCCGTCCGGCGCGACCGCCACGGTGCGCAGCCGTCCGTACCGGCCGACCAGCTCGGCGCGGGGCGGGCCGCCGCGCAGGGGTACGGTCCACAGGCGTTGCCCGCGCAGTGCCGCCACGTACAGGGTGTCGCCCGCGATGGCGGCGCCGGACGGTGACGCCTCCTCCGTGGACCACGTCACCAGCGGATTGACGTAGCGGCTGTCGCCGGAGGTGCCCTCGACCTCGGGCCAGCCGTAGTTGGCGCCCGGCCGGATGAGGTTGACCTCGTCGAAGCGGTTCTGGCCGAACTCGGTGGCGTACATCGTCCCGTCGGCCGACCAGGCCAGGCCCTGCACGTTGCGGTGGCCCAGGCTCCACACCGGCTTTCCGCCGGGGTTGCCCGGCGCGGGGTCGCCGTCCGGGGTCAGCCGCAGGATCTTGCCGTTGGAGTCGTCGGGGTCCTGCGCGGACGGGCGGTCCCCGGCGTCGCCGGTCCCCGCGTACAGCATGCCGTCGGGTCCGAACGCGATCCGGCCGCCGTCGTGGAAGTCGGCCTTGTCGATGCCCTTGAAGATGACCTCGGGGGCGGCGGCGTCGCCCAGCTTGAACCGGACGATCCGGTTGTCGCGGGCGGCCGTGAAGTACGCGTACACCCAGCCCGTGCGGTCGTGGTCCGCCGCTATCGCCAGGCCCATCAGCCCGCCCTCGCCCGCCGGCGCCACGCCGGGCACCCGGTAGACCTCGTGGGGCGCGCCGCCGCCGGGGCGCAGCTGCAGGATCCGGCCGGAATCGCGCTCGGCGACCAGGGCGCTGCCGTCGGAGCGCAGCGCGAGCCCCCACGGCACGTCCAGCCCGGTCGCGACGGTCTCCGGCGCGGACAGGTCCGGCGTACCGGTCGCGGTGGACGGCGCGGGTGACCGCGCCGGGGCGGACGGCCCGGGGGCCGGTGTCGCGGACGTCGGGGGCGGCGGGTCAGTGGGCGGGCCGCCGCCGTCGGAGCAGGCCGCGACGAGGGCCGCGCTCGCGGTGACGATCGCCAGCGCCCAGCGTGGGCGGGTCCGGGTCGCGGTCACGTCGGTTCCCTTCGCCGATGATGTTGCCCTCCACGGTGCCATCCCGCCGCCCGACTCCGCCGCCCGGGCCCGGTATGACAACTCCGCGTCCCGGTTGTGCCGGTGCGTGATCCCCGGTAGGCAGAGATGGACCGGCCACTTTGTCTTTCCGGAGGAACGATGCGGTTCCGAGCACTCGCGGCGCTGGCCGCCACGGCCACCCTGGTCCTCACCGGCCAGCCGGGCCCGGCGCACGCCGCGCCGCCGAAGCAACCCACCGCGTACGGCTACGGCGGCGCCGTGGTCACGGTGGACCCGACGGCTACCGCCGTCGGCCTGGACGTGCTGCGTCGCGGCGGAAACGCGGTCGACGCCGCGGTGGCGGCCGCGGCCACCCTCGGCGTGACGGAGCCGTTCTCCGCCGGCATCGGCGGTGGCGGCTTCTTCGTGTACTACGACGCCCGGCGGCACACCGTGCACACGATCGACGGGCGCGAGGCGGGCCCGGCCACGATGACCGAGAACACCTTCGTCGATCCGGCCACCGGGCTGCCGTACGCCTTCCCGGAGGCCCGGGTCAGCGGCCTGTCGGTGGGGGTGCCCGGCACCCTGGCGACCTGGGCCGCCGCGGCGCGGCGGTGGGGCACCCGGCCGCTGAGCAGCCTGCTGCGCCCGGCCGCCCGCGTCGCCGAACAGGGCTTCGCCGTGGACGCCACGTTCCGGCAGCAGGTCGCGGACAACGCCGCCGCGTTCGGCCAGTTCGACGCGACCCGCGAGCTGTACCTGCCCGGTGGCGCGCCGCCCGCCGTCGGCACGGTGCAGCGCAACCCGGATCTCGCCGCCACCTACCGGCTCATCGCCCGGGAGGGGACCGACGTCTTCTACGGTGGCCCGGTCGGTGCGGACCTCGTCCGTACGGTGCAGCAGCCGCCGGTCTCGGAGGATCCCATCGGGACGTGGGCCTTCCCGATCCGCCCGGGCGGCCTGCAACTGTCCGACCTGGCCGGCTACCGGGTGCGCTATCCAGCCCCCACCAGGTCGGACTACCGCGGCCTCACGGTGTACGGCATGGCCACCCCGTCCAGCGGTGGCACCGCTGTGGGGGAGGCCCTGAACATCCTGGAGACCGCCGACCTGCGGCACCTGCCGCTGATCCAGGCGCAGCACCGGTATCTGGAGGCCAGCGCCCTGGCCTTCGCCGACCGCAACCGCTACGTCGGTGACGGCACCCCCCGCACGACGCTGCGCACCCTGCTCAGCGACGGTTTTGCGCAGGCCCGCGCGTGCCTGATCGACCCGGAGCGCGCCCTGACCAAGCCGGTGGCCCCGGCGCCGCTGACCGCCTCCGGCTGCCCCGCCGGGGTGCCCGGCGGCCGCGTCGAGGACGGCCAGAGCACCACCAACCTGACCGTCGCCGACCGGTGGGGCAACGTCGTCGAGTACACCCTGACGATCGAGCAGACCGGCGGCAACGCGATGGTCGTGCCCGGGCGCGGATTCCTGCTCAACAACGAGCTGACGGACTTCAACTTCACGCCCACCCAGGGCACCGCGCCGGACCCGAACCTGCCCGGCCCGGGCAAGCGGCCGCGCAGCTCGATGTCCCCGACGATCGTGTTCGAGTACGGCCGGCCGGTGCTGGCGCTCGGCTCGCCCGGCGGCGCGTCGATCATCACGACCGTGTTGCAGGTGCTGGTGAACCGCCTGGAACTGGGCATGTCCCTGCCCGAGGCGGTCGCGGCGCCGCGCGCCTCGCAGCGCAACAGCCCGACGATCCAGGCGGAGGTCGGGTACCGCACCCAGTTCCAGCCGGGGCTGGCCCCGCTGGGGCACGCGTTCGGGCCGGACACCCCGGAGCTGGGCGCCCTGACCGCGATCGAGTTCGGGCCGCACGGCCAGCTGATCGCGGCCGCCGAGCCGGTACGCCGGGGCGGCGGCGCGGCAGCGGTCGTGGTGCCCGGCAGCGCACCGGCGGGGCACAGCGGAGCTGCCGCCAGGCGCTGAAGCGCGACGTCCCGGGGCGGTGGCGCGCGACACCACCGCCCCGGGCCGCGATGGAGAAGGTCACGCCGCCACTGCGATGGTCACCGCCCCGGCCGCCACCAGGACCGCGGCCCACAGCCGGTCCACGTTGAACCAGGCGCGCCGCAGTACCGCCAACCCCACGTACTCGTAGACCACCGACGCGCAGGCCGCCATCACCGCCAGCATCGCGACGGTGTGCACTCCCGCGGCGGCCAGCCCCTGCAGCGCCGCCCCGGGGGTGCCGGCGGCCCCGGCCGACGCCACCGCGACCGGGTGCCCGCCGTGCCCGCCGGCGCCGGCGGGCAGCGGCCCGCGCAGGAGCACCGGCAGCAGCATCAGCCCGGCCCCGTGCGCGGACGACATCAGAAACGACCACCCGGCGAGCTGGTACGCCGACAGCCGCATCCCCGCCCACCGGAAGTGCCGCCGGGACAGCAGCCGCCACAGCCCGTAGCCCACCAGCAGCACCCCGCCCCCGACGCCGACCGCCCGCGCCGCGCCCAGCGACGCGGTGGCCGAGACGAGCGCCGCGACGATCGCCACCGACGCGAGATGCCCGGCGGCGATCGGCGGCAGCGACCCGAGCAGCACCCGGCGGCTGCGCTCCTGCATGCCCCGGGCCACCGCGAACAGCCAGCCCATCGCCGGGTTCAGACCGTGGAACGCCCCCAGTACGGCCAGCGCCGCCAGTTGGGCACCGGTCACGGGAAGCAGTACGAGTCCGACGACGCATCCCCGCCCTGCAGCCGGGTCTGGTGCACCCGCAGCCCGCGGAACTCGTCGCCGTGCGGGAAGAAGCGCGGATCCAGGGCCATCCCGCCCGCCTCCGGGTCCACGTCGACCTTCGCCAGCCAGGCGCCCACGCCGTCCGGGTAGAACTGGTCGTCCCAGGAGCCGTACAGCGAGTTGGTGACGTAGACGCGGCGCCCGTCGCGGGACACCTCGACCATCTGCGGGCCGCCCGCCAGGGGCTCGTCCGGGAAGGACGGGTGGGCCACCCGGCCGACCACCCCGCCGAGCCGGATCGAGCCGGTCTCGACCGGGTGGAACGGGTCGCGCACGTCGTACTGTTTCAGCTCGCCCGTGCCCCAGCACGAGACGTACAGGAAGCGGTCGTCGACCGACAGGTCGATGTCGGTGACCAGCGGCGGTACGGCACCGAACGGCTGCAGGGCGGGCGGCAGCGCGGCGGGGTCGGCCGGTTCGGCCGGGATGTAGATGATCTTGGTGACGGCGAACTCGCCGCCGTCGCGGTGCCACAGCCAGATGGAGGCGGACAGGTCGGCGACGCTGATGACCACGCCGACGAAGCCGTACTCCTTGGTGGGGTCGTGGGCCGGGCGCAGTTCCAGGGTCATCTGGTGTTCGTCGCCGAGGTCGACGGTCTGCACCAGCGTGCGTTTGGCGAGGTCCCAGAAGTGGATCCGGTGGCCGTACTCGCGCCCGAGGAGGAGGTCCGGATTCACCCCGTCCTCGATCATGGCGGGGGTGCCCCACTCGGAGCTGACCAGCACGTCGCGGGTGAGGTGCCACCAGAAGTCGTACGCCAGGTACTGCTCGCCCCGGTCGTGTTCCCACCGCCCGCGTACGTCGAAGGTGGTGTGGTCCAGCACCGCGATGCCGCCGGGGCCGTCGCCGCCGGTGCCCGCGCCCAGCGCGGAGACGTAGATGCCGTCCGGTCCGCAGTGGACGGTGTGCGGGCGCGAGTAGTCCGCCTTCGCCGCGAGTTCCTGCGCGCTGATCTCCTTGACCAGCTTCGGGTTGCGGGGATCGTCCTTCGTGTCCAGGACGTAGATGCGCGAGGAGCGCAGGCCGGGCACGATCAGGTAGCGGCGTTCCACGTGCGGATGGGGCGCGGTCGGGCACAGCGCGCTGGAGCAGGCGTTCCAGCCGAAGTGGTGCAGCTCGTCGCCGACGTGCGGCAGGTCGGTCCAGCCCACCACGCGGCCGTAGCCGGTGGAGCCGGGGTCGGTGTCGATCACCGCGATGGCGTCGGGGCGGCTTGCCGAGCGGTCGAACGCGGCCACGTAGGCCAGCTTCTCGGCGGGGGCGCCGGCCGCGTCGCGGGGCGAGGGATAGAACGTCGGATCCGGGGTCCAGCGGGTCATGACCGTCAGTCTCGCGGGGCGCGCGGCGCGTGGCCAGCCCCGTACGAGGGACTCAGCGGGCCTCCATGGGCAGCCGGACCATCACAGTCGTGCCCGGACCCTCGTGGTCGGCCAGCTCGATGGTGCCGTGGTGCCGTTGCACGATCGCCCGGGTGACCGACAGCCCCAGACCGGTGCCGGGGATGGCGCGGTTGCGGGCCCGGTTGCTGCGGTACATCCGGTCGAACAGGCGATCGCGTTCGTCCTCGGTCACCCCGATGCCGGTGTCCGACACGGTCAGTTCGGCCACCCCGCCGTTCACGATCAGCCGTACCGACACCTGCCCGCCGTCGGGGCTGTATTTCACGGCGTTGCCGAGCAGGTTGTCGACGACCTGGCGGAGCCGGGCCGGGTCGCCGGGCAGCACCAGTGCCTCCGGCAGGTCGGCGCTGACGGTGACGGCCGTGCCCTCGGTCTGCGCGCGTACCTCCTGCACCGCCTCGGCCACGACGGCGGCGATGTCGACCGGGCCGGTGCTCATCGCGATGTGGCCGGTGTCCAGCGCGGACAGTTCGAGCAGTTCGTCGATGATGCGCCGCAGCTGGGCGGTGTTGCGCTCGATCACCTCGAGCATCGCCGGGGCGTCCGCGGCCAGGCCTTGCGCGTCGGCCCCGCGCAGCAGTTCGGTGTACGTGCTGATGGCGGTCAGCGGGGTGCGCAGTTCGTGGCTGATCAGCGCCAGGTATTCGTCCTTGCTGCGGTTCAGCTGCCGTTGCAGGTCCTCGACGAGGCGGCGGGCGAGGAACTGGCCGATGTGCGCGGCGATCCCGGCCAGCAGCGCGACCAGTTCGTCCTCGGGGTCCTCCACGGTGTCGGCGAAGACGGTCAGCACCCCGAGGATGTCGCGGCCGTCCTGCACCGGCACCGCGAGCGCGGCGTGCAGGTTCGACCAGCCGCCGGTCCGCAGCGGGATCAGGCTCTGCGGCTGGCCGATGTCGCGCAGCCACAGCGGTTTCGCGACCTGCCAGGCCCGGCCGGACAGGCCCTCGCCGAAGGCCAGCTCCGGGGGGACCTCGATGTCGCCGCCCTGCCAGTACGGGGCGGTCCAGAGCGCCGCCGGGCGGGCCATGCCGGCGGGCACGTCCACCAGCCACAGCTCGGCGTGGACCCAGCCGAGGGTGGAGACGACCGCCTCCAGCACCCGCCGTCCGGCGGCCTCGACGGTGTTCTCCTCGGCCAGCGCGTTCGCCACGGCGAGTTCACAGGAGCGGAACCGTTCGGCGCGCCGCTGCCGGGTGACGTCCTGCAGGGCCGCCACCGCGCCCTGGGTGCCACCGTCGGGGCCGACGATCGGCTGGGCGTCGACGAGGTAGTGCCGCGTCCGCCGGTTGCGGCCCTGCACGACGAGCCGTTCGTTGCGGACGGTTTCGCCGTGCAGTGCCCGCCGCAGGATGACGTCGTTGCGGGTCATCGGCTGGCCGAGCTCGTCGAGCAGCCCCTCGACCGAGGCCGGGTCGTCCAGGTTGTCGGGCACGGGCGCATTGCCCCACAGCCGGAACATCTGCTGGTTGATCAGTACGAACCGGCCGTCCGCGTCGCAGGCGACCACCCCGTCGTGCAGGCTGTCCAGCACCGCGTCGAGGAAGCGGTGTTGCCGGTCGATGAGGTGCCGGGCGATCTGCTCGGTGACCAGCTGGGTGGCGACCAGGGCCGCCGCGGCGCAGCCCCTGATCGCCTCGGCGGCCCACGCGCGCGGGCCGGGATCGTAGGCGCTGCAGACCCCGACCACGGCGCCGTCCTGGTCGTGCACGGGCTGGCCCAGATAGGCGGCGGGCGCGGAAGGGCCGTGCGGGACGATCACCGCCTCGCCGGTGCTGAGGACCCGGGCGGCGAGGTCGGCCGGCACGAGCTCCGCGTCCGGGCCGTGGCTGCCGCAGGTCTGCAGAACCCCGTCGAGCGCCAGCGCGACCGTGGCGGTGGGGGCGCCGGTCGCCTGCGCCAGCAGGGCGGCGAGCTGGTCGGCGGAGCCGCCCGCGAACAGCTCGCGGGGCAGGTCGGCCAGGCCGGGAGCGCGGGGCGGCGGCATATCGCGCGCCCGCCCGGCGCCGTCGCCGGCGTCCGTCCGACCCATGGCCCGACCTCCCATAGAAGCCTAACAAGACCAAAGCGGCAAAACCGGCTATTCAGGTACGGGGCGGCCGCCGGGTCATCCAGCGCGGCGCGACTCGTGGCCGGGCCCGCGGTCCGCAGGCGTGCTCACGGCTCGGCGGAAGACCAGGTCGGCGATCGGCCGTCCGGCCAGCTCCCCGCGCCGCTCGAACTTCGTCACCGGGCGGTGCCGCGGTCGCGGCGCCACCCCGTCGTACGTGTTGCGCAGCCCCGGGTCGGCGGCCAGCGTGTCGGCCATCGCCTCGGCGTACTCCGGCCAGTCCGTGGCGCAGTGCAGGATCCCGCCCGGGCGCAGCCGCTGCCGTAGCAGAGCCACGTTGTCCGGCCGGATCAGGCGGCGCTTGTGGTGGCGCGCCTTGGGCCACGGGTCCGGGAAGAACGCGTGCACCGCGTCGAGACTGCCGGGGGCGAGCCGGTGCACCAGCTCCATCGCGTCGCCGCAGGCCACCCGTACGTTGCGCAGGCCCAGCTCGCCGACCAGGGCGAGCAGGTTGCCGATGCCCGGGGTGTGCACCTCGACCGCGAGATAGTCGCGGTCCGGGTCGGCGGCCGCCATAGCCGCGGTCGATTCGCCCATCCCGAACCCGATCTCCAGCACCCGCGGCGCCGCCCGGCCGAACAGTTCGCCCAGGTCCAGCGGGGTGCGGTCGCCGTCGACGACCGTCAGCCCGTGGGTGGGCCACAGCGCGGCCAGGGCGTCGGCATGCCGGGTACTCACCCGGCCCCGGCGCGGGTGGAAGGTGCGGATCGGGCGCACGGCCACGAGCCCGGCGGAATGCCGGGCCGCGGTGGCTGTCGGTGAGTCAGACATCAGGCGACCACGATAGCGGTCGCGACGCGGTGGCCGGCCCGCCACCGCGACGGTCATCGCGCGACCGGCTGCACGCTGGGCTGGGACCCGGCGTGGAACGCGGCGCGCGCGCCCGTGCGCA
Source organism: Krasilnikovia cinnamomea (assembly GCF_004217545.1). Classification (NCBI taxonomy): domain Bacteria; kingdom Bacillati; phylum Actinomycetota; class Actinomycetes; order Micromonosporales; family Micromonosporaceae; genus Krasilnikovia; species Krasilnikovia cinnamomea. The sequence goes on along the minus strand of NZ_SHKY01000001.1, from coordinate 932,353 downwards.
GGTCGAGCGTTAGCACCCATGAACCGCCCCGGTACTGGCCGGTCACCACGGCGCGGTTCGCGTCGACGTAGGCCAGCTCCCGGTCCTCCGGCGCGCCCAGGGTCCGCTTGACGCCGGTCGCCGGGTCGAACTCGACCACGTGGACGGGCTGGTTGTCGGCCGTGGTCTCGCCCTGCTGGTAGGCGGTCCAGGCCAGCTTCGTGCCGTCCGGGCGCCAGCCCGGCAGCACCGCGAAGCCGGAGTTCTGCAGGCTGCCGCCGCCGTATGCCGCGACGGTCCGCTCGGCCCCGGTGGACACCGTGCCGATGGTGAGGCAGTCATCGTAGATCGACTCGCAGAGGCCGCCACGGAACACGATCCGGCCGCCGTCCGGGGACCAGGCCACCGCGTTGTCGTAGCGCAGCCGCTCGGCCAGCGTGCCGGTCGCGGGTGCGGCGGGCGCCGTCGCGTCGGGCAGGGCCTCGCCGCGGCATTCGCTCGGGAACAGCACCTGCGGGGTGGCGGCCCGCGCGGTCGTCGAGATCCGGTACACCCCGGGACCGCCCGTGCAGGACGCCGACGCGAACGCGATCCACCGGCCGTCCGGCGACCAGGACGCGCCCGCCGCCGGGCGGGTGCTCAACCGGCGCTTGGCGGTGCCGTCGGCCTTCATGACCCACACCTGGCCACCCTTGAGTACGGCCAGCTGGCGGCCGTCGCGCGACCAGCTCGGCCGGGAGTAGCCACCGCCGGTCGTCAGGCGCTTCTCGGTGGCGCCCTTGCTCACGTACACATTGCCGCTGCGCACGTAGGCGACCTGGCTGCTCAGCGTCGGTGTCGCCGCCACGGCCGGTGCCGCCTGGTACACCGCCCCCGCCGCGGCTCCCAGCACCGCCAGCACCATGCCACCCGTACGTCCCACTGCTCCCATGACCGAACGCCCCCCGACGTCTCGTTCCCCCCTGGCACATTTCCCTGCCACCGGAAGCATCGTCGCAACCGAGCTGCACCTGAGCGATTCCCGTTCCGAAACCGAGAAAATCACACCCGGCGGCTCGCGGGCCGGCCCGGTCGCCACCCCCGGGGTGGACGACCGGGCCGGTCACGGAGCAGGCCGCCGGCGGCTCGCCGGTCGGCCGGCCGGGTCAGCGGTCGATGAAGGCCACGCTCTGGCGCCACACCTGACCATCGACGAAGACCAGCGTGCCGACGGCCCACACCTCTCGCCCGTCGAGCTGCTCGCGGGCCTGGTACAGCACCGTGTCGTCGGTGATCTGCACCGCCTCGACCTGCTCGATGTTCGGCTTCTGCTCCAGGTACGCGTCGAACAGCTCCTTGATCCCCGTACGTCCGCGGACCACCTTGTCCAGGCGGACGAACTCGGCGTCCTCGGCGTAGCGCTGGGACAGGCCGGCGGTGTCGCCCGCCTCCAGCAGCTGCACCTGTGTCGCGAGGAATTCCTGACCAACGTTGCCATCGCCCATGCGTGGCTCTCCCGTCTTGTCCAGGTCGCGGCCCACCCCTGCGGCGGGTGGCCACCGATCGGGCCGACCGGCGGCCCGAGTGGTCCCCCACCGTAGGGCGCCGGGCGCGGCGCGGCGGCCTCTTCGATCGATGCGGTGCCCACCTCGTCAGGTTCGGGCCGGTATCACCGTGGGTCGGTGGCCCGGCTGCCGCCGGTACGTCCCCGTGCGCCCACCCGCCGCACCGCCGCGCCGCCGGGGTCCATCCGCGACAGTGCGCACGGGAACCTGACGAGGTACGTCGCGCGGACCACGAGCGGCGGCTCACGTTCGTACGCTGTCCACTCACGCCAGGTTCCCGCGGGATGACCGGCCGTGTCGGCTGACGCGGCCTGCCCAGGTCGGGACCTCACGAACAGGGAGTGGTCATGAACTACGCCAGTTGGTTGCGCCGAGCCGGTGGCTACCTTGTCGACGTCGTCCTCGCGTTCCTGCCGTCGTTCGCCGGGGGCCTGGTCTACGAGTCGACGGTCGGTCCGGACGGCCAGCCCAGCGCGTTGGGGCGTACCGCCGACCTGATCGGCATCGCGCTGGCCGTCGTCGTGTTCGCCTACAACCGGTGGATCCGGGCCGGGCGCACCGGGCGCACGTGGGGCCGGCAGCTCATGCGGATCAACCTGATCGGCGAACAGGACGGCGGGCCGGTCGGTGGCGGGCGGGCGTTGCTGCGCGACCTGGGTCACATCGTCGACACGCTGGCGCTCTGCCTCGGCTGGCTGGCGCCGCTGTGGGACGGCAAGCGGCAGACCTTCAGCGACAAGATGGTCGGTACCGTCGTGGTGGAGGCCGTCTGATGTCCGCCGGACGCGAATCCGACGGCGTGATCCAGGCCACGGTACGGAAGTTTCCGAACGGTGCCGATGCTCGTACCGGCATGACCAACACTCCACTCAGCTCCGACAGCCCGCTGCTGCAGCCGGTGACGGTCGGCGCGCTCCAGGTGCCCAACCGCATCTGGATGGCACCGCTGACCCGCAACCGGGCCGGGGTAGACGGAACCCCCAGCGCCCTGCAGGCCGAGTACTACGGCCAGCGTGCCGGTGCGGGCGTCATCATCGCCGAGGGCAGCCAGCCGTCCGCCGTCGGCCAGGGCTATCCGAACACGCCCGGCCTGCACACCGACGCCCACCAGGAGGGCTGGCAGCGCATCGCCGACGCGGTGCATGCCGGTGGCGGCCGCATCGTCGTGCAGCTCATGCACGCCGGCCGGATCTCGCACACCAGCACGATCGGTGGCCAGACCCCGGTGGCGCCCTCGGCCGTGCGCGCCGCGGGTGAGGTGTTCACCGCCACCGGCCTGCAGCCCTTCTCCGAGCCGCGCGAGCTGACGGCCGACGAACTGCCCGGGATCGCCGCCGAGTTCGCCGACGCGGCCCGCCGGGCGGTGGCCGCCGGACTCGACGGCGTGGAGCTGCACGCCGCGAACGGCTACCTGCTGCACCAGTTCCTGGCCGACGGCGTGAACCAGCGCACGGACAGCTACGGCGGCTCGCCGCAGAACCGGGCGCGCTTCGTCGTCGAGGTCGCGACCGCGGTCAGCGCCGCGATCGGCGCCGACCGGGTCGGGATCCGGATCTCGCCGCAGCACGGGTTCAACGACATCACCGAGGACGACCTGTCGGTGTACGAGGTGCTCGTCGCCCAGCTCGCCGAGCTCAAGCTCGCCTACCTGCACGTGCTCGCCGCGGCGGGCGACCCGATCGTCGGCAAGCTGCGGGCGGCGTGGCCCGCGACGTTCGTCCTCAACACCGGCTTCGGTGCGGACTCGGACCGCGACGAGGTCGAACGCATCGTCGCCGATGGTGTCGCTGATGCCGTGACCGTGGGGCGGCCGTTCATCGCCAACCCCGACTTGGTGCAGCGGTGGACGCGCGGCGCCGAGCTCAACGAGCCGGACGCGACCACCTTCTACATCGGAGGCGCGAAGGGCTACACCGACTACCCCGTGCTGGCCTGAACCCCGGGCTGGCCTGAACCCTGGGCTGGCCTGAACCCAGTGCTGGCCTGAACCCTGGGCTGCCGGCCTTGCCCGCTGACTGGCGGCGGGCAGGGCCGGCAGCGTCGGACGGTTCAGGCCGCGACGGCCGTCCAGATGGCGGAGAACGCGGCGGCCTCCCCGGCCAGCCAGCGCTCGACGTCGGCGGTGCGGGCGGCCGGGTCGAGGCGGTGGACCGCCCCCCGGCGCAGGTCGACCAGCACGGGCTCCGCCTCCGGCAGGATCTGATCCATGTGCCGCGCCATCAGGTGCAGCGTCGCGGTGACCGCCTCGGCGGAGGGCGGATCCTCGTCGAAATGCAGGCGTACCGCCTCGCGGCGGCCGTCGGCGAAACGTAGTCCGAAGTGCGGATTGATCTTGACAGCAAGCGGGCCGACCGAGGCGAGGGCATCACGGGTCTGGGCCAGGCTGACATCGCCGGGGTCGCCCAGCGAGTGCAGGTAGGTCGCGGCGCCCGCGCTGACCACCTCGTAGAGCGGGCGCCACCGAGGCTTCACCAGGTCGGTCACCCCGGCCAGGTAACTGCCTCCGGTGTGGAACGCGACGTCGGCCTTGAGGGCCTTGACGAGCTGGCCGTGCGGGTTGAACCCCGACCGGCGCTCGCGCTGGCGGCGCAGCCCGCCGACGAACTGGGCCTTGGCGGGGCCGTTGCGAGCCACGTAGCGGGTGAAGCCGAGCATGGTCGTGTAGGGCGGAAGCGTGAGGACGGACGAGTGCGGACGGGACGCCGCCGAGGGCGGCACAACGGGCGTGGTCACGTGATCTCCCCGCAGGTCAGGAGCCGTTTTCGTACATACATTCTAATCGACGGGTACGACATTCCCAACCGCCCGGCGGGGGTGCCGTCACGGTGGTGAGCTCCCTGGCCGACGTGGTCGCGCCCCTGCCCTCGGGCGAGCTGCTGCTGTTCCTGTTGCAGGTCGCGCTGCTGCTGGCGCTGGCGCTGCTGCTGGGCGCGCTCGCGGCCCGGCTCCGCCTGCCCCGGGTGGTCGGCGAACTGCTGGCCGGCGTCCTCGCCGGACCCTCGGTCCTGGGCCACCTGGCTCCCGCGGTCTCCGCCTGGCTGCTGCCGCGCCATCCGGAGCAGGTGCACCTGCTGGACGCCGTGGCGCAGCTGGGGGTGCTGCTGCTCGTCGGGCTGACCGGCATGGAGCTGGACCGGCAGCTGATCCGCCGGCGCGGCGGCGCCGCCGCGCGGGTGAGCGTGGCCGGGCTCCTGATCCCGCTCGCGTTGGGCGTGGGCACCGGCTACCTGCTGCCGACGGCGTATCTCGGCGGCACGGACCGGACCGTCTTCGCGCTCTTCCTCGGCGTTGCGATGTGCGTCAGCGCGATCCCGGTCATCGCCAAGACGCTGACCGACCTGAACCTGCAGCATCGCGACGTCGGGCAGCTCGCGCTCATCGCCGCCGCGGTGGACGACACCGTCGGCTGGTTCCTGCTGTCGGTGGTGGCGGCCATGGCCACCACGGGGATCAGCCCGGGCCTGGTGGCGCTGTCCGTGCTCTCGGTGGCGGGATTCGCCGCCGCGGCGGCCGTGGTCGGGCAGCCGGCCGTACGTTGCGTGATGCGGTTGGCGGCCCGCTCGCCCGGGCCCGGCCCGTCGGTGGCGACCGCCGTGGTGGTCGTGCTGCTGGCCGGCGCGGCATCGCACGCGCTCGGCATGGAGCCGGTGCTGGGCGCCTTCGTGGCGGGCCTGCTCGTGCTGCGGGCGGGCATGGCCGACCCGGCGCGGCTGGCTCCGCTGCGCGTGGTCGTCCACTCGGTGCTCGCGCCGCTGTTCCTGGTCATGGCCGGCTTCCGCATGGACCTGACCGCGTTGGCCCGGCCCGGTGTGCTGCTGATGGCGGCCGTCGTCATCGCGGTGGCGATCGTCGGCAAGTTCGCCGGCGCCTACCTCGGGGCACGGACGAGCCGGCTGGGGCACTGGGAGGGTGTCGCGCTCGGGGCGGCGATGAATTCGCGCGGGGTGGTGGAGGTGGTCGTGGCCATGACCGGCCTGCGGCTCGGCGTGCTGAACACCACCACCTACACGGTCGTGGTCCTGGTCGCGCTCGTCACCTCGGTGATGGCGGGGCCGATGCTGCGGTGGTCGATGGCGCGGGTGCGGGAGGGCGCCGAGGAGCGGCTCCGCCGCGCCGTACATGACGCCTGGCGCGGACCGGTCGTGCGCGCGGCGGAGCCGGGACGACCTCCGGCGCCTGAGGTCGCGGGCTGATGGTCCAGGTCAAGATCGGCTAGGCTGCGCCGATGTCGTTCGAGCCTGGCCAGGTCATCACTCGCCGTTACCGGCGCGCCGCCCGATACACCTGGGTCCAGCCGATGCGGGTGATCAGCGACGACGAGACCGGGCTGCTGCTCTGGCACCCGGCCGGCAGCGACTTCGCCCGGCTCATCGACGCCGACGGCAACACCCAGCACGAGCTGCCGGTCGACCAGATGCGCGATCCGAAGCTGGTCGTGCGCGCGTGGCAGGACTACGACATCCTGGTGCTGATGCCGCCGGGCGCGTCCCACTCGGTCTGGTGGTTCTTCCGGAACGGCGAGTTCGACTCCTGGTACGTCAACCTCGAGGACCCGTACGTCCGGATGCCCGACGGGGTGGACACCGCCGACCTGGTCCTCGACATCGTCGTGGATCCGCAGCGGCGGTGGGAGTGGAAGGACGTCGAGGAGTTCGACCTGCGGATCGGCAATCCGCTGTACTTCGACGCCGACCAGGCGGCTGACATCCGTGCCGAGGGTGAGCGGGTCGTCAAGCTGATCGAGGCGGGAGACTTCCCGTTCGACGGCACACACACCGGCTTCCGCCCGGAGCCGGGTTGGCCGGAGCTCCGCCTCCCCAAAGCTTGATGAGTTCGGGTTAGCTCCTGGCCAGACGTCATCACGATCTCGCGGGAACGCGGGCCCCGACCTGCGTGCGCGGCCGGGCATGGCAGAGACTGGCCAGATGGCCGTGATCCGTTGTGACTTCTTCTCCGACGTACTGGAACTCGGCACCTCGATGACGGTGCTGCTGCCGCAGTCACCGAGCAGCCAGATCGGCCTGGCGGGTCACGGCGGCGACGCGGCGCCACCCGTGCTGTACCTGCTGCACGGCCTCAGCGACGACGACACCGCCTGGACCCGGTACACCTCCATCGAACGGTACGCGGCCGCCCGCGGGCTCGCGGTCGTCATGCCACAGGTGCACCGCAGCTTCTACACCGACGAAGCGCACGGCGGGCGCTTCTGGACGTTCCTGTCCGAGGAACTGCCCGCCGTCGTGTCGGGGTTCTTCCGGGTCTCCACCCAGCGGGCGGACACGTTCGTCGCCGGTCTGTCGATGGGCGGGTACGGCGCGTTCAAGTGGGCGTTGCGCCAGCCCGAGCGGTTCGCGGCCGCGGCCAGCCTCTCCGGCGCGCTCGATGTCGCGTCCATCTACCGGCAGCCGTACACGCACGAGGTGGCGGCCCGGGTCTTCGGGGACCACCCGGTCGCGGGCACGGACGACGATCTGCTGCACCTGCTGTCCTGCGCCGATCCCGCGCGGCTGCCGCGGCTGATGCTGCGGTGCGGCACCGAGGACCATCTGGTCGAGCAGAACCACCGGTTCGTGGCCGCGTGCCGCGAGCGTGCCGTGCCGCTGGAGGCGGAGTTCGGGCCGGGCGCGCACGAGTGGTCGTACTGGGACGCGCAGATTCAGGCCGTGCTGGACTGGCTGCCGGTCGGGCGGTAGCCCGCTAGTGCAACCGGTTCGCCATCATGGCCTGTTCCTCCAGCACCTCGTTGATCCGGGCCTGCACGGCGTCCATCTGACCGATCGTCTCGCTGGTGGTCAGGATGCCGGAGGACACGGTCTTCGCGCTCTGCTGAATGCCGGTGACCTGGTCGGCGACCCGCTGGGTCGCCTCGGCGGTCTCCCGGGCCAGGTCCTTGACCTCGCCCGCGACCACCGCGAAACCGCGCCCCACCTCTCCGGCGCGGGCCGCCTCGATGGTGGCGTTGAGGGCCAGCAGGTTCGTCTGGTCCGCGATCGATGAAATGATCTTGATGACGTCGCCGATCGCCGTGGACGCCCGGCCCAGCGCCTCGACCTCCTGGGTCATCGCGGACGCGCGGCTCACGGCCTCCTGCGCCACCCGGGTGGCGTCGTCGCTGGCGGCGCGGAGCCGGGAGACCGTGTCGAGCAGGGCACTGGCGTTGTCCGCCGCCTGCTCGGTGCCGCGGACGATGTCGAGTCGCTGGGAGACCAGTTGCTCCACGTTGCGCAGCGCGGACGCCCGCGACTCCGACAGGTCGACCGGCTCGGTGGTGAAGAAGTCCATCGTGCCGATGATCCGGCCGTGCCGGTGGATCGGCAGGCAGACCCCGGAGCGGACCCCGGCCCGCTGGGCCGCCGGTGCCCGCACGCAGTCCGTCAGGTCGGCCAGGTCGCGCACGAACACCAGGTCATCGGTACGCCACGCCCGGCCGGACAGGCCCACCCCTTCGGCGAACGTGGCGGCGAGCGTGACCTTGCGGAACTCCTCCCCGGCCGTGCCGGACTCGAACCGGAACCGCAGCACCTGGTCGGTCTCGTCGATCTCCCAGTAGGAGCCGTAGGCCCAGCCGAAGGCGCTGCGGACGCTGTCGAGGGCGGTGCGCAGCGCCGTCGCCGAGTCGTTGACCTCGCCCAGGGCGCTGACCACGTTGGTCACCGCGTAGCGGTCGCTGGCGGCCTGGCGCAGTTCGGCGTTCGCCAGCGCGGCCTGGCGGGCCTGCTCGGCGATGCGGGCGATGGCGGACCACTTTTCGGTACGGGGGCCGTCGACGTTGAGCAGTTCGGGCGAGTAGTACTCGAACACCGCAATGGCCTCGTTGTCGTGCAGCACCGGGGTGACCACCGCGGAGCGCATGCCGACCTGGGCAGCGGCCTGGCAGCGCAGGCAGTCGACGTACCCCTCGAGGTTGTCGACGTAGTGCGGCTGCCGCGTCCGGTGCGCCCGCCCGACCAGGCCCGCGTCCGCCGGCATGGCGTGCGCGGCGATGGCGGCCTGCAGTTCGGCCGCGATGGCGCCCTGCTCGTACTCCAGGGTGACCGTGCCGCGGCCGTCCGAGAGCCAGACGGCACCGTAGGCGAAGTCCTGGGCCTCGACCGTACTGTCGACAGTGATCCGCCAGGTCGACGCCTCGTCGGTCGCCTGGTCGAGATCGAGGATGAGCTTTTCGAGGTTTTCGACGTCGCGGGGGATGCGCATGGGTCGCGCCTGGTCGGCCGTGGTGGACCGGAATACGCTCACGGCCGCTCCTGTGGGTGGGTCCGGCGATGATCCCCATCATCCGGCAGCGCCCGCCCCGTTGGTGCGGCTTTGGTCCAGTTCGGCGCTATTCGCCGTCGCGGGACTGCTCGGCGAGGAAGCGCTCCAGCTCCGCCCCCAGCTCGTCGGCCGTGGGCAGTGACTCACCCGAGCCGGCCAGCAGGTTGCCGGCGCGGCCCCGCACGAACGCGTCGTACTGCTGTTCCAACGCGGCGACCAGGCGACTGGCCTGCTCGTCCTCGCCGACCTGCTTGTCGATCTCCTCGCGGACCAGGGCGGCCGCGTCGCGCAGCTGCCCGGTCGGCAGCGCGAGCCCCGTGCCGGCCGCCACCGAGTCCAGCAGCAGCTCCGCCGCCGCCGGATAGGTGGTCTGCGCGAGGTAGTGCGGGACGTGCGCGGCGTAGCCCATGGCGTCGTGCCCGGCCGCGCCGAGGCGGAACTCCAGCAGGTTGCCGACGCTGGCCGGCACCTGCACCCGCTGCAGCCACGACTCGTGGTCGCCGAGCAGCCGCTGATCCGTGGCGTGCGCGGTCACCCCGACCGGCCGCGTGTGCGGCACGGCCATCGGGATGGCGTTGAGGCCGACCGTGAGCCGGACCCCGAGGCGCTCCACGAGGTCGGTCACGGCGGTGATGAAGCGTTCCCACTGCAGGTCCGGCTCCGGGCCGGCCAACAGCAGGAACGGGGTGCCGAGCCGGTCGCGCAGCAGGTGCAGGGCCAGGCTGGGCTGCTCGTAGCTCTCCCAGTGATCCTCGACGAAGACCATGGTGGGGCGGCGCGAGCGGTAGTCGAGCAACTGGTCCACGTCGAAGGTGGCGACCACCTTGCCGTCGAGCTGCTCCAGCAGGTGTTCGCGGGTCAGTTGGATCGCGCTGCCGGCATCGACGAACCCGGTGAGCGCCTGGACCAGCACCGGACTGTCGAGGCCGGGCAGGTCGTCTGCCAACTCGTAGAGACCCTGTGGGTCGAGCACGCTGCTGACCTCCTCATGACGCGCCGGGCGACGAATATGGGGAGCAACGCCGCCGCCCGCGCGTTCATTCCTGCCACCGGTCGCGGCAGGCTCGCGATCCCGATCCTGCCGCACGGGCGCCTACCCGAGGTGGGCGGGCGCCCGCGGCGTCGGTCACACCCGGAACTGCTCCACCAGCCGGTTCAGGTCACCGGCGAGGCGGGACAGCTCCTCGGCGGTCCGGTTGGCCTCGCCCGCCCCGGACGTGGTGCTCTGGGCGTCCCCGGCGACCCCGGTGATCGTCTCGGTGATGGCCGCGGCCCCGGCCGCCGCCCCCGCCACGTTGCGACCGATCTCGCTGGTCGTGGCGGTCTGCTCCTCCACGGCGGACGCGATCGTGTCCGAGTACGTGTTGATCCGCTCGATCACGTCGGCGATCTCGCCGATCGCGCTGACCGCCGCACCGGTGTCGGTCTGGATCGCCTGGATTCGGCTCGAGATCTCCTCGGTGGCCTTGGCCGTCTCCTGCGCGAGGTCCTTGACCTCGGAGGCGACCACGGCGAAGCCCTTGCCCGCCTCGCCGGCCCGGGCCGCCTCGATGGTGGCGTTCAGCGCCAGCAGGTTCGTCTGCTCCGCGATCGAGGTGATCACCTTGACGATGTCGCCGACCTCCGACGAGGAGACGCCGAGCTTGGCCATCGTGGTGTTCGCGGCCTTCGCCACCTGCACCGCGTCGCGGGCGATGCCGGCCGCGTCGGTGGCGCTGCCGGCGATCTCGCGGATCGACGCGGTCATCTCCTCGGCGGCCACCGCGACCGTGTCCACGTTGGTCGAGACCTCCACGGCCGCCGCCGACACCTGCTCGGCGCGGGAACTGGTGTGCCCCGCGTTGGACGCCATCTGTGCGCTGATCGCGGCCATCTGCTCCGCCGTACCGGCCAGGCTCTGGCTGCTGCCGCTGATCTGGGCGATCGTCGCGCGCAGCGTCTGGGTGGCGCGGTCCAGTTCGGCGCCCATCAGGCCCACCTCGTCGCGGCTGTCCACGTCGGCGGTCCTGGTCAGGTCCCCGTCCGCGAGGGCGCGGATCACCTGCGACAGGCGGCGGACCCGGGTGACCAGGCCACGCGCCACCAGCACGCCGAAGATCGCCGCCAGGCCGAGCCCGACCACCAGCACCGAGATCGTCACCGTCCGGGCGGTGGCGTACCGCGACCGGGCGTGTGCCGCGTCCGCGCTGGCCTGCGCGCTCTCCCCGGCGATCAGATCGGTCAGGTAGGCAGTGGCCGTGGCCGCGGCCGGCGCGAGGACGTTGTCGCCGATCTGTTCCACGTCGGGTGCGGCGAGCCGGCGGCTGGCGGGGACGAACTGCTTGTCCCGTACGGTGCGGTACTCCTGCCAGGCGGCGACCAGCCGGTCGAGGTGCCGGGGGTTCACCGTGACCTTGCGGTACGCGGCCACGTCCCGGTCGAACGCCGCGTCGATCTTCTTGATCTCCTGCTCGTACCGGGTCTTGGCCGAGGGGGAGGAGGTGAGCCCGTGGTTGAACACCGCGGTGCGGGTGGCACTGATGTCCACCGCGATCTGGTCGAGCTGCTGGGTGGGCACGACGCTGCCGGTGTACAGGCCGTCGGCGGTCCGGCTGAGCCCGGCCATCTGCACGATGGCGAAGGCGCCGACACCCGCACCGACCAGCGACAGCACCGTGACGATCAACAGGATCTTGGTGTACATCGGCAGGTTGCGGATCCAGCGGGTCGCCCCGCCGGCCTTGAATGCGTGGGAAGTCAACTCTGGACCCTGTCCTAGGCGGCGATTGTTGTCTGATCAATCGGCCGTCTTGACCTTGGTGTGAACCTCACGTGATCCGCATCATGGCCGCCGCCGTCCGGGACCCCGGACCGCGGCTCAGCGCGTCGTCAGCGTCGCCTGCGCCAGCATGCTCTCCGTCAGCCGGTCGCCGAGCTGCTGGGCCGACAGCGGACGGGAGAAGTGGTAGCCCTGGGCGAAGCGGTACCCGAGCCGGTGCAGCGTGTCCGCCTGCTCGGCGGTCTCCACACCCTCGGCGATCGCCTGCAGGTGCAGACCGTTGGTGATCTGGATCATCGCGGTGGCGATGACCGCCTCCTCCGAGCGCCCGCCGATGCCGTCCACGAACGACTTGTCCACCTTGAGGGTGTCCGCCGGACAGGTACGCAGCAGGCCGAGCGAGGAGTGGCCCGTGCCGAAGTCGTCGAGCGCGACCTTCACGCCGAGGGTCACGAGCATCTGCAGGGCGTCCAGCGCCACGCCGCCGTCGAAGACCGCGGTCTCGGTGACCTCGACGACCAGCCGCTCCGGGTCGAAGCCGGACTCGGCCAGCGCGTCGCGGACCGTCTCGGCGTAGCCGGGCTCGCGCAGCTGCCGCGCGGAGACGTTGACGCCGATCTCGTGCGGTGCGTCGTCACCGAACTGCTGGACCCAGGCCATCGCCTGGCGCAGCGCGGTACGCAGGATCCAGTCGCCCAGCGGCACGATCAGGCCGGTGCGCTCGGCGATCGGGATGAACTTGTCCGGCCCGACGAACCCACGGGTGGGACTGGTCCAGCGCACGAGCGTCTCGACGCCGGTCCACTTGCCGTCGGGCAGCCGCACGATCGGCTGGTAGACCAGCGAAAACTCGCCGCGGTCCAGGGCCTGGCGCAGCTCGGCGCCCAGCTGCGCGTCGGCGGCCTGGTGCTGCTCGAGTTCGGCGTCGTACACGGCGTGGCGGCCCTTGCCGCGCTCCTTGGCCGCGTACATGGCGAGGTCGGCGCGGCGCAGCAGCTCCTGCGGGCTGGCGTCGGGCCACGCCTCGGCCAGGCCGACGCTGGCGCGTACGAGCAGGTCGTAGCCGAGCGCGTGCACGGGACGGCTCAGGGCCTCGGTGATGCGGGCCAGCACCTCGGTGGCCTCGTCGCCGCGCAGGCCGTGCAGCAGCAGGCCGAACTCGTCGCCGCCGAGGCGGGCGACCACGTCCTCCGCCCGTACGCATTCGCGCAGTCGCTGGGCCACCACGACGAGCATCGCGTCACCGACCGCGTGGCCGAGCCGGTCGTTGATCGCCTTGAAGTCGTCCAGGTCGATGAGCGCCAGGCTCAGCGTGGAGTCTTCGGCGCCCCAGGCGGCCACCGCGGCGAGCGCGTCCCGGGTGTGCTGCTCGAACAGCGCCCGGTTGGCCAGGTCGGTGAGGCCGTCGTGGGTGGCCCGGTGGGTCAGCTGGTGCTGGTACTGGTTGAGCTGCACCAGGTTGGCGTCGAGCCGGCGCAGCAGGCGGCCGTTCTCGCGCAGCGCGTTGACCTGGCGGAACACGACCAGGGCGGTGAGGCAGACCGCCGCCAGCGCGACCACGAGCGCACCGTCCCCGACCGCGTTGCTGATCACCAGCAGCAGGCCGTCGGTCGCGGCGACCGCCAGGTACGGCAGCACGCCGAAGCGGCGGCGGGGGCGCTCGACGGGCGCCACGCCCGCGGCGCGCCGCTGCCGGTCGGCGGCGAACGCCAGGAACAGCAGGGTGGCGGGCGTGAACATCTGCGAGCCGCGCAGGCCCGGCGGCAGGTCGACGAAGAGGGGGAACAGGCCGGCGCCGAAGGCGCCCACCGCGGTCGCGCCGGCCAGCAGCCGGACCGTGATCCGGTCCAGGCCACCTAGGTCGCTCATGGCCAGCTTGCCGACGGCGGCCACGCCGACGAGGGCGAGTGTGGCCAGCACGATGACGGGCAGGGCGTCGCTGCCGGCCAGGGAGGCGCTGACCGCGTGCCGGGTCAGGTACCAGGCGAACAGACCCACCGTCACCATGACCGTGAGGGCGTCGCCCGCGAACCGCAGCAGCCGCTCCCGGCGCTCGTGCCGGATCACCGGCAGCTTCAGCATCGCCCACAGCAGGACGGCCATCGACAGGCAGTACAGGATCGTGGTGGGCAGGTCGTGCTGTGCGCCGGAGCCGTTCGGGTGGGCCGCGGCCTGCCGCACGTCGCCGCTGGCACCGAGGCCGATCAGTACGGCCGCCAGCGCCTGCAGGCGCCAGAAGCGGCGGCCGACGGCGTCCCGTCCCGGACCGGTGGCGGTGCGCCAGCACACCACGGCGGCGGCCACGGCGGTGCCGATGGACGGCACCCAGTTCCAGAACAGGGGGGTCCACGGCCCGGCGAGGTTGCCCAGGAACAGCGTGATCGAGACGACGACCATGGCGCCGGCCATGACGAGCGCGGGAGTCGGCCTCAGCCGCTCCACCTGCTGTCCTTCGACCGTCATGCCTTGTCGCCTTCCGGTGTCCGCCCAGGGCACCCGCGTGCCCCTCGGCCTGGCTTATCGGTCGCCCGCCCAATGGTCTGAGCAGAACGCGTCAGGGCTGGTCAGCGCGATGATCGGGTGCGGTACGCGTGCACGTGCATCTGCACGGCACAATTGGGGGAGGATCCCTTCCTTCTCCCCTCCGGAGCGATCTGGTGAGCGACCGCATGCAGTCCCCGCCCGAGACGACCGCCCCGCCCGCCGACGACCGGTCCGGTCCGCGACCGGAGAGCGCCGGGCCGCCCGGCACGCTGTGGGCCCGGATGAAGGCCGACCCCGAGTACGCCCCGGAGCACCTCGCGCTGGAGGCCGTGCGCCGCCTGGGGCCGCAGGCCCGCGCGTGGGCGGCGCGTACCCGGGCCGAGCGGCCGGACGCCGGCCCGGACGCCGTGGCGCAGCTCGCCATCCGGCGCTTCACCCACCAGGCCCGGCTCTCCGGTGCGATCTCCGGCGCCGTCGGGTTGCCCGGTGCCGTCGTGGACGTCGGCGTGCTGGCCTGGACGCAGGCGCGGATGGTGCTGCACGTCGCGGCGGCGTACGGCCTCGATCCGACCCATCCCGCCCGGGCCACCGATCTGCTGGTGTTGCAGCGGGTGCACCGGATCGCCGAGTCGGCCCGGCTGGCGCTCGGGGTGGCCGCCGGCCGGGAACGGGCCAGCCGGATCTTCGAGGGGGTGACCGACCGGCCGCTGACCGGCGCGATCCTGCGGCTCGGGGCGAAGCTGGCCCAGATGACGGGCATCAAGGCGACCAAGCGGATGTTTGCCAAGATCATCCCCGGGGCCGGTGTGATCCTGGGTACCTGGGCGAACTCGACGGCCACCACCCAGCTCGCGCGCCGGGCCCGCGATCACTATCGCCAAGATCACTAAAGTGGCCGGTGCCGCGTCCGATCTGAACCGGGTAACAGTCCGATCGGCGGGAGGCGCCGTGCGACCCAGGAGTTGGGCGGTGCTGCCGTTGGCAGTCGCCCTTCTGGCCGGCTGCGGCAGCGCGTCAAGCCTGCTGACGCCGAGCGCGGGCGTGCCCTCCACCAGCCCGCCGTCCGGCGGTCCGCCGTGGATCGTGGTGGCGCAGGGCAAGCCCACGCCGTCGCCGACGCCGAGCTACCGCGCCCCGGCGCCCAGCCCCGTCGCGACCGGCTTCCTGCCGTTGCCCTCCGCGACCCCGGTGCCCACCAACGGCCAGACCTGCGAGCCGCGGACCTACGACTTCTCCCGGATCGACGCCCTGGACGTCACGACCGGGACCACCGACGCCGTGGCCACCTGGTACAACATCGGCGGCTACAACCTGGTCGAGTTCCGGCTCACCGCGATCAGCCAGGACCTCAGGGTCGGCAGACAGCGCGACTACGGCTTCGTGACGATCCAGCCCGCGTCGCCCTGCGGCAAGATGACCGGCCGCATCACCGGCCTCACACCCAAGACGGGGTACGTGTTCTCCATCGACGCCGTGGTCCAGCGGCGCAGCGGCGACGGCACCCACGCGGCGACCGTCTACCGCTCACCCCCCATCCGCACCAAGTAGGGCAACCGCGCTCACCGGGTCGGCCGCACCACCAGGCTGCGCCAGCCCGGCAGGGCCGACCGGCGGTCCACCCGCGCCCGCACCACCTCCGGCCGGTACGGCGCGAGCGCGGCCAGCAGATCCGCGAGCTGCGCCCGGGCCAGCCTCGCCCCCGGGCAGGCATGGGGGCCCGCACCGAACACCACCTGCGCCACCTGGGGCGGGGCCGGCGCGACCGGATCCGGATCGGACCGGTGCGCGTCCGCCGCGTGCCGGGTGACCAGCAGCAGCCGGTCCCCGGCCCGCACCGGGCAACCACCTGGCCCCGCCGTGGTGCCCAGCTCGCCCGGCCCTGCCGCCGTGGTGCCCAGATCACCCGGCCCTGCCGCCACCCGGGGCAGCAGTGGGGTGGGTGCGGTGACCCGCAGCAGCTCGTCGACCAGGGCGGGCCGGTCCGCGTAGCGCCACAGGTCCGCGTCGGCCGCCCACGCCGCGGCGCGTGGCAGCGCGGAGACCGTCGTGTTCACGGCGGCGGCCGCCAGCATCGCCGCCAGACCCGCCCCGCCACCGGCCAGCTCCGACCCGCCACCGGTCAGCCCCGCCCCGCCACCGGCCAGCCCCGCCCCGCCACCGGCCAGCCCCGCCCCGCCACCGGCCAGCCCCGCCCCGCCACCGGCCAGCTCCGACCCGCCACCGGTCGGCGCCGCGCCACCACCGGGCGCGCCCGGGCCGGTCGGCGGGCCGCCGCCGGGGGTGGTCAGGGCGGTGAGCCGGGTCGCCGCCCGCCGCGCCGCTCGCTGTGCGCGGCGGCGGCCGGGGCCCGGCAGGTGCGCGCGGGCGGCGGTCGCCCCGGCCTCCCGCGCGGCGTCCGCCAGCGTCAGCGGGTCGACCGCGACACCCAGCAGGGCCGCCGCGGTGACCCCGGCCAGCTCGGCCGCGACCGGTACGAGGTCCACCTCGCCGCCGTCCGCCAACGGCGCCAGGCCCCGCGCCAGGACGGCGGTCCACACCGGACGCAACCGGGCCACGCCGCTGGCGCCCAGGGCGTCCGCCAGCGCCCGCCGGGCCCGCCGGTGCTCGCCGCCGTGCTGGTCGAACAGCAGCTCGCCGCCGGTCAGCTCGGCCGCCACACCGCCCGTGGTGCCCGCCGCGGTCCGGTCCAACGGCACCCGGGTCAACGCGGCCAGGTACGCCGCCCGGTCGTGCACCAGCAGCGTGCCGCCGAGCCGCAGCACCGGGCGGCACCGGCTGAGCGCCAGCAACGCGAACAGGACGGGATGGCTGCCGAGATAGACCCGGCGGTCCCGGCGACGGGCTCTCATCGGACGTGCACCTCGGCGGGCGCGTACCGGCGGTCCCAGTGCCACAGCAGGGTCCGCCGTGGACCCCACGCCCGCAGTCGGCGCAGGCTCGCCTGCACGACCAGGTGCTCGGCGCGCACGATCCGGTCGGTGTGCCGCCGGGCCCGGTTCAGCAGGGTGACGTCCTCGGCGCCGTCCGCCAGCGCCTCCCTCGGGGTGCCGCCGCAGCGCAGGTACAGCTCCGCGGTGAGCGCCAGGTTGTGGCCGTGCACCAGCACGTACGGGGTGCGGAACGCGGGGTCGCGGTGGGCTTTGCGGAAGCGGCCGTACAGCGCGGCGAGGCGCACCGCGGCGGGGAAGACGTACCGGTGGACCGGGCCGGGGTGCTCGTCGCGGCGCGGGACGCTGCGCCCGCACACCAGCTCCGCCCCGCCCGCCAGCAGTGACCGGGCGGTGGCCACCCAGTCGCGCGCCGGGACACAGTCCGCGTCCGTACGGGCCAGCAGGGTGGCGCCGTGCGCGATGGCGTACCGGAATCCGGTGTCGGCGGCGGTGCCCGCCCCGGGCTGCGGCTCGCGGATCAGCCGTACGTCCAGCCCGCTGTCGCGGGCGAACGCGCGCACCACCCCGGCCGTGCCGTCCGTGCTGGCGTTGTCCACGACGACCAGGGTGAAGTCGGTGTCGGTCTGGGCGGCCAGTGCCCGCAGGGTGGCGGGGATCCACGCCTGCTCGTTGTACGCGGGCACCACCACGGCCAGCGTCATCGGTGTCCGCCCGCGGTGAGGTGGGCCGCGGCCAGGCGCGCGGCGGCGGCCCGGTCCGGTTTGCGGGACCGGCCCGCCAGCGGGACCCCGGTGAGCAGCACGTCGTCGGGGCGGGCGGCGCCCATCCGGGCCAAGGGGCCGCGCAGGGCGGCCCGCACCGTGGTCTCCGCGACGCCGGGTTCCGGTTGCACGAGGGCGACGACCCGCTCGTCACCGTCGTCGGCGGGCACCCCCACGAGCACCGCCAGCTCGACGCCGGGCACGTGCAGGGCGGGCTCGTACAGTCCGGGGTAGATGTTCTCGGCACCGCGCAGGATCATGTCCTTGCACCGGCCACCCAGCACCACCCGGCGGCCCTCGAGCCGGCCGACGTCGCCGGTCGCCACCCAGGTCATCGGCGGCTCACCGAGGTAGCGGTCGGCCGTGTTCGGGCCTGCGAGCAGGAGCTGGCCGTCGGCGTCGACACGTGCCCGCACGCCGGGCAGCAGCTCGCCGACGAGATCGCCCACGCCGTCGAATGCGGCCTTGCCGGCGGACTCGACGGCGGCGGCCGGGAACACCTCGGTCAGCGCGTACACCCCCCAGGCCTCGCGGGCGCCGGCGCGGCGGACCGCCGCCAGCAGGCCCGCGCTGACCGGCGCGGAACCGCTGTACACCCGGCCGGTGAACCGGGTGCCCGCGGCCAGGGCGGCGCGCAGTTGCGGCGGGGTCAAGTAGGTGGCCTGCGGACCGAGCCGGGCCGCCTGCCGGGCCAGCAGCCGGGGGCGGCGGGCGGGCAGCGCCACGGGAGCGCCCGCCGCCAGCGACGGGACCAGGACGAAGAACGTGCCGCCCAGCACGGCCGCACCCGGCACCGGCCGGACCAGTTCGGTCACCGCCCGCATCCCCGCGGCCAGGCTGGCCCGGGTGTGCACCACCGCGCGCGGCGAACTCGTGGTGCCCGACGTGAAGATCACCACGGCGTCGCCGTCGCCGTCGTACACCGGTGCCGGGCCGGTCGCGGGGGCCAGCGCCGGGGCGCTGCCGGGCAGCCGGGGCCCGATCGTCGCCGCCGGGGCCAGTGCGGTCAGGTCCGGCAGGGCCAGCTGGGCGCGCCGGGCCAGCGGGGCGGCCCACCCGGCCACCGCCTGCGCGGCCGCGTCGGCCAGCACCAGCCGGGGCGCGGCCACACCCAGCCGGGCCAGCAGCACGTCCGGGCCCGCGGTCGGGTCCAGCACGGCCACCCGCAACCCCAGCCGGTACGCGGCCAGCACCACCGCCAGTGACCGGGGCCCCGGCCGCACCGCCACGCCGACGGTGTCGCCCGGTGCGAGCCCGCGCGCGTGCAGCGCGGCCGCGTACCCGGCCGCCAGCCGGGACAGCTCGCCCCGGCGGGCCCGGACCACGGTGCGCCCGGTGCGCCCGGCGGTCAGGATCGCGGGGCGCTCGTCGTCGTCGCGCAGGCTCGCCAGCAGGTCGCCGAGCATCAGCGGGGATCCTGCGTACGCGCGCCGCTGCCCCGGTCCAGATACCACTTCGCGGTGCCGACCAGCCCGTACGCGCGCAGCCGCCGGGTCGAGTTCTCCACCACCATCCGCCGGTCGTGCCGGATCGCCGCGGTGGTACGCCGGACCCGGTTGAGGAAGGTGCGGTCGGTGGGGGACGGGCGCCGGGGCATCCCGCCGCATGCCTCGTACAGCTCGGGGGTGATCGCCATGTTGTTGCCCGCGTGCATCCGGTACGGCGCGAGGTACCCGGCGCCGCGGTGCGCGGGACGCAGCCGCCCGAACGCTCCCGCGATCGCGACCAGTGCCCCGAACGCGGCCCGGCCCACCGGCCCGTGCTCGTCGCGGCGGGCCGTGACCCGCCCGCACATCAGCCCGGCCCCGCCGACGAGCCCGGCCCGGGCGGCGGCCAGCCAGCCGGGGCGGGGCAGACAGTCGGCGTCCGTGCGGGCCAGCAGGGTGGCGCCGTGCGCGATGGCGTGCCGGAAGCCGGTGTCCACCGCGCAGCCCACCCCCTTCTCCGGTTCCACCAGCACGTGCACGCCGAACGGGGCGCGGGCCGCGAAACCGCGCGCGATGTCCGCCGTGCCGTCGGTCGAGCCGTTGTCGACCACCAGCAGCGTGAAGTCGGTGTCGGTCTGCGCGGCCAGCGCGTCCAGGGTCTGGCCGATCCGCCCCGCCTCGTTGTACGCGGGCACCACCACCCACATGCTCATGGGGACACCTCCCACACCATCGTCATGAGGCTGACCCCGCCGCCCAGGCCGACGAACAGCACCCGGTCGCCGGGGCGCAGCTGCGGCCGGATCCGGGCCAGCTGCACGCCGAGGGTCGCACTGGCCAGGTTGCCCAGCTCGGGCACGGTCACCACCAGCTTGTCCTCGGGCACCCCGGCCACCTCCACGAACCGGCGCAGGTACGGCCACGTCACCTGGTGCACCAGCACCCGCGCGTAGTCGTCCCAGCCCAGCCCGGTGCGGTGGGCGACCCGTTCCAGCAGGCCGAGCCCGATCTTCTCGAAGACCCCGCGCAGCTTGTGCCCGTCGCCGGTGAAGTAGGTGTGCTCGTCGCCGCGCGGGTGCCGGGACCCGCCACCGAAGATGCCGCCGACGTCCCAGTGCTGGGAGTGCGTCTCCGTGTCCACGTCGAGGATGCCGCCGCTGGCCACCGGCTCCACCAGCACGGCCGCCCCGGCGTCGCCGAACGTGAACCCGGCCAGCGCGGTGCGGGCCTGCGCCAGGTCGGCCAGCCGGGGGCGCATCGCGCGGGTCGGTGTCTCGCCGGTGACCACGAGCGCCCGCCGGGCCCGGCCGGACAGGATCATGGAGCGGGCCAGGTCGACGCCGTTGAGGAAGCTGTTGCAGGCGTTGGTGACGTCCAAGGCGTGCGCCCGTCCGCCGAGCGCGGACTGCACCACGTGGGCGGTCGCCGGTTCCACCATGTCGCGGGTCGCCGAGGCGTACAGCAGCAGGTCGATGTCGAGGGCGTGCAGGTCGGTCTCGGCCAGCACCTGCCGGGCGGCGCCGATCGCCAGGTCCGAGGCGTACTCGTCGTCCCGGGCGACCCGGCGCCGGTCGATCCCGGTGGCCTGCGCGAACATCCCGGCGGGCAGCGGCAGGCCGCTGGCCGCCGCCACCCGCTGCTGCAGGTCGGCGGTGGCCACCTCCTGCGCTGGCAGGTACGCGGCCGCCGCGGTGATCCCCACCCGGGGCACGGTCGATGTCATGCGGGCCAGCCTCCCCGGAACCGGTGTCGCACAGGTGAGTACGGCGACTCATTCTGGTTGCGCACGCGTACCCGGCGCAGCCCCGCGTCCCGGTGACCGGGATGTCTCTAAGCTTCCCGGCATGGAGGCCATCGTCGACACGGTCGTGCTCGTGACGATCAGCGTGCTCGGCGCGGCGCTGGCCCGGCGGTTCGGGCTGATCGCGCCGCTGGTGCTGCTGGTGGCCGGGCTGGGCCTGTCCTTCGTGCCGGGCGTCCCCGAGGTGCACCTGGAGCCGGAGCTGGTGCTGCTCGGCATCCTGCCACCGCTGCTGTACGTGGCGGCGCTGCGCACCTCCCTGCCGGCGTTCAAGGATGCCTTGCGCCCGATCCTGCTGCTGGCCGTGGGTCTCGTGGTGGTCAGCGCGTTCGCGGTCGGCGCCGTCGTGCACCTGCTGCTGCCCGAGGTGCCGTTCGCGGCGTGCCTGGCGCTGGGCGCGGTGGTCGCCCCGCCGGACGCGGTCTCGGCGACCGCGGTGGCGCGGCGGGTCGGGCTGCCCCGCCGGGTGGTCACCATCCTGGACGGCGAGAGCCTGCTCAACGACGCCAGCGCCCTGGTGCTGCTGCGGATCTCGGTGGGCGCGCTGCTCGGTTCGGCCGTGGGTTTCTGGGACATCGCCGGCCAGGTGGTGCTCAAGGCGGGCGGCGGGCTGCTGATCGGCCTGCTGGCCGCGATGGGCGCGGCGTGGCTGCACCGCCGCATCGAGGACCCGCTGCTCGACGACGCCCTGTCGGTGCTGGCGCCGTTCGTGGTGGTGATCGTCGCCGAGCGGCTGCACACCTCCAGCGTGGTCGCGGTCGTGGTGGCCGGGCTGTACCTGGGCCACCGGATCCCGTACCTGCTCTCGGCGACCTCCCGGCTGCAGATGGAGGCGGTGTGGCGGCTGCTGACGTTCCTGCTCGAAGGGGTCGTGTTCCTGCTGGTGGGGTTGCAGCTGCGGGAGCTGGTCGCGGGGCTGGAGACGCCGCCCGCCACCACGGCCGCGGTCACCGGCGCGGTGTTCGCCACGGTGGTGGTGGTCCGGTTCGCCTGGATGTACCCGGCCACGTACCTGGCCCGGCTGGTGCCGCGGGTGCGGGCCCGGGAGCAGCGGCCCGCCCCGGCGGTGCCCGCGATCGTGGCGTGGGCCGGGATGCGCGGCGTGGTCACGCTGGCGGCGGCGCTGACGCTGACCGAGTACGAGAACCTGCCGGGCGAGCTGTTCGTGTTCGTGGCGTTCGCGGTCATCGTGCTGACCCTGCTCGTGCACGGGACCACCCTGCCGTGGCTGTCCCGGCGCCTCGGCGTGGTGGAGGACACCAGCGCGCAGGACGCCCTGGCCGAGGCCGGGGTGCAGCACGCGGCCAGCCGGGCGGCGCTGACCGCGCTGGAGGACAACGCGGGCGGGGCCCCGCCCGCCGTGGTGGACCGGCTGCGGGCGCTCACCGACAGCCGGGCCAACGTGGCCTGGGAACGGCTCGGCAACCAGGCCCAGGAGACACCGTCGGCGGCGTACGGTCGGTTGCGGCGCGAGATGATCGCGGCGGAGCGGCACGTCTTCAAGGTGGCCCGCAACGAGGGCCGCATCCCCGAGGAGGTGCTGACCCGCGCTCAGCGCGAGCTCGACCTGGAGGAGTCCCAGTTGACCCGGAGTGACGATTGACCTGCCAGCATCTGAAGGAGGCCGGGGAGCCCGCCCCCCGGACGGCGTACGAGGACGGCTGCCCGCAGTGCGTCGCGGGTGGCCTCCACGACTGGGTGCACCTGCGGGAGTGCCTGAGCTGCGGGCTGGTGGCCTGCTGCGACTCCTCGCCGCGCCGGCACATGTCCGCCCACCACGACGAGACCGGTCACCCGGTGATGCGCTCGTACGAGCCGGGGGAGACGTGGCGGTGGTGCTTCGAGGACGAACTGCTCGGCTGAGTCAACCCGCCGGACGCGGGGTACGGGCCTGCCGGGCGGGCGGGATGGTGATGCCGGTGGCCAGCACGTTCCCGGTCTCCCGGGCGACCGGGCGGGCGTCGCCGGCATGGTCGAGCGCACCGAGGGCCGCGAGCGCATGCCCGGCCGCCGCGGCTCCGGCCGCCTCGTACACCTCGGCGGTGCGGGCGGCGATGCGCGGCCAGGCAAAGTCCTCGCGGGCGCGGCGCCGGGCCCGCCGGGCCAGCGACCGCGCGAACTCCCGGTCGGCCAGTACGGTGCCGACCGCCGCCGCCAGCGCCCCGGGATCGCCCGGCGGGAACGTCACCCCGGTGGCGCCGGGTTCGACGATCTCGGCCAGGCCGCCGGTGTCGGCCACGGCGACCGGGGTCCCCGCCGCGGCGGCCTCCAACGCCACCATGCCGAACGGCTCGTACAGGCTGGGCACCACGTAGCAGTCGGACGCGCCCATCAGGGCGGCCAGCTCGTGGCCGCCGAGGAACCCGGTGAAGGTCACGTCCGGCAGCCCGGCCGCCTGCGCCCGCAGGTCGTCGGCGTAGGGGCCGTCGCCCGCCACCACAACCCGCAGCCCGGGGTGACGCTCGCGCAGCATCGGCACCGCCGCGAGCAGGAACTGCACGCCCTTCTCGTAGACCAGCCGGCCCGCGTAGCTGACCAGGGGGGCGTCGCCGTCCGCGTACCGGCGCCGGGCCGCGGCCACCGCCCGGGGCCGGGCGTGCCAGCGCAGCGCGTCGACCCCGTTGGGCACCACCTCGGCGCGCTGCGGCGCCACAGCGAACAGCCGCAGCACCTCCCGGCGCATGTACTGCGAGCAGACGACGACCCGTACCGCCTCGTGGGCCAGCCAGCGTTCCAGGTCGTCGATGGTGCGGTTGTGCGCGGCGGGCAGCCAGCCCTGGTGCCGCCCCGACTCGGTGGCGTGGATCGTGGCGACCAGCGGCACGTCCAGGTGCTCGCGCAGGGTCACCCCGGGGTGCGCGGCCAGCCAGTCGTGGGCGTGCACCACGTCGTACCCGCCGGTGCGGGCGGCGCGCAGGGCGGCCCGGGTCAGAGCGTGGCCGAAACCCAGCGCCCACGCGAGCGGGTCCCCGGTGGCGGCCACGACCGGCGGCGCGTCCTCGGCGGCCCGTACGACGCGTACCCCCTCGGTGTACTGCTCGCGCAGCGCGCCCGGCGTGTGCCGGGTCACGACGGTGATCTCGTGTCCCGTGGCGGCCAGCGCGGTGGCCAGGGCGTGTACGTGCCGGCCGAGGCCGCCCACGAGCAGCGGCGGGTACTCCCAGCTCAGCATCAGCACCCGGGTCACCGGCAGCGCTCCCGTACCCGCAGCGCCTCGGCCACCGCCCGGGCCGAGAACGGGCGGCCGGTGGCCCGGTGCGGCGCGTCGCCGTCGGCGCTCTCGCTCACCGATCCGATGCCGTGCTCGTGCATGTGCGCCTCCAGTCCGCTCAGCAGACCCTCCGTCGGGCGGCCGGTCGCGGCGCAGGCGTCCGCGTACGGGCCGATGAGCCAGGGCCGGACCCGGCCCTGGTGTGCGGTGTCCGCCTGGTAGCCGTACTCGGTGGGCGCCAGGGTGCGCAGGCCGAGCGGGGTGAGCAGGGCGTCGCCGATCGACCGGACGGCCGCCGCGCCTTTGCCGTCCGCGCCGGCCAGCGGGCCGTACGGCAGGGACCAGGCCAGCAGCTGGTGCGGCCGCAGCGTGGGGTCGTCGTGGTGTGCCCCGCCGAGCGGGTACGCGGCGGCGGGGCCGTCGACCACGTCGTACAGCCAGCCCTCGGGGGCGGGGAACCGGGCGGCGAAGGACGCGTGGGCGCGGGCGTGCCGGGCGCGCAGCTCGGTGGAGTCGCGTCCGGCGAGGTCGTACAGGCCGGCGAGGGCGGCGAGCGCGTTGACCCACAGCGCGTTGATCTCGACCGTCTTGCCGGTACGCGGGGCGACGGCCGCCTGATCCGCCGGTGTGTGGCCGGTACCGGGGCTGACGCGCAGCAGCTGGTCGCCGGGGTCGACGTGCAGCGGACCGCTGCCGTCGAGGTGGGCGCGCAA
This sequence comes from Krasilnikovia cinnamomea, assembly GCF_004217545.1. NCBI lineage: Bacteria > Bacillati > Actinomycetota > Actinomycetes > Micromonosporales > Micromonosporaceae > Krasilnikovia > Krasilnikovia cinnamomea. Next base: position 907,530 of record NZ_SHKY01000001.1, on the reverse strand, counting down.
CAGTCGGCCCAGCGGGGTGCCCAGCTCCGCGGCGAGGTCGGTGTCCCCGATCCGGTGGACGTGCCGGTCGACCGCGTGCACCAGCCACAGTGGCGCGTGCGGGGCCCCGGAGTTCGCGGCCCCGGAGTGTGCGGCCCCGGAGTGTGCGGGCCCGGAGTGCGGGGCGCCTGGCGACGGGACGCCGGGGGACGGGGCGCTCGCGCGCGGGGCCGGGATGTCCGGCTCGGCCGGATGGGCCGCGCGGGCCGCCCGTACCGCCGCGCGGGTGCGTACCGTGAGCAGGTCGCGGCCCTCGTCGGCGCGGCCGCCGTCGAGCAGCAGCCCCTCGTACGCGGTCATCGTGTCGCCCGGGTGGTGGCCCGTCCACGGATATCCGGCGACCACGTCGGGCCCGCCGGGCCCGTGGATCACGAACGCGTCGGCGGCGAGCGCCAGCGCGCCCGCGTACCCGTCGCCCGCAGCGGTGACCAGCCGCCGCGCCCGCTGGCGTGCGGCGGCGACGACGGTGCCGGCGGGTGGCGGGCGCCGGGTGAGCTCGCCCGCCCAGGCGGAGATCTCCATGACACCGCCGGGGGTCACCCGTTCGAGGAAGGTGCCCGCGAACCACAGGTCCTCGACGGCGCCGTCGGCGCGGGTGCGCGCCCCCAGGTGCCACGTCCCGCCGGGCTGCCAGCCGGGCCCGGCCAGCCGGAACGCGTCCGCCACCACCGCGCCGTCGGCCACCTGCTCGACCCGGGAGTAGTGCGCGCCGCACATCGCGGCGACGGCCAGGCTGACCGGTTCCGGCGCGGCCACCACCCGGTGCACGACGGCGAGGCCGGGCTGCCCGCGGGCCATCGCGAGTTCCCGCTCGACGACCACCTCGCCGACCCGCCACCGCCACCGGGGCAGGCCGTCGGCCAGCGTGAACGTCTCCAGGTGGCGATGCCCGGCGGGGGAGACCGCACCGGAGGCCCACTCGTGGCTGAACAGCGGCACCGCCGTACCCGAGGGCAGGGTGACGGTGAGGTCCAGCGCCGCGAGGCCCACCCGCCCGGTCCCGCCCGCCGGGTCCGCGACCGTCAGCAGGGCGTGCTCGCGGCGGGTGCGCAGGCCCGCGACCGTGCCCGCGGCGAAGCCGCCCAGCCCGTCGACCACCAGCCATTCGCGTCCGGCACCCGCGGTGTCCGCCAGCGAGGCGCACACCTGGGGACCGAAGCGGATGGGCGGGATCATCGCCGGGCGGGTCCGGCGCCGCGCGGGCGCGGTGGTGGTAGCTCGGTCAGCGGCACGGTCACCCTTATGCTCGAAAGTGGATCCCGCGGGCGGTCTGCGGGTAACCGGACAGTCGCGCAGACGTTATCAGCCGAATCGGTCAGAATGGCTGGTGACGCGGCCGCAGGCCTGACGGTCGAGGGTGGGAGACGACATGCAGGTGTGGCCGGGACACCGGTATCCACTGGGCGCGACCTACGACGGCACGGGCACGAACTTCGCGATCTTCTCCGAGGTCGCTGAGGCCGTCGAGCTGTGCCTGTTCGACCCGTCCGGCAACGAGCGCAAGGTCCAGTTGCACGAGCAGGACGCGTTCGTCTGGCACGCCTACCTGCCCGGCATCGAGCCCGGCCAGCGCTACGGCTACCGGGTGTACGGCCCGTACGACCCGGCGCGGGGCCTGCGGTGCAACCCGCACAAGCTGCTGCTCGATCCGTACGCGCGGGCGATCGACTCGGACATCGACTGGCACCCGTCGCTGTACGCGTACGACTTCGACAGCCCGGATCAGATGTCGGATCTGGACTCGGCGCCGCACATGGCCAAGGGCGTGGTGGTCAACCCGTACTTCGACTGGGGCAACGACCGGCGCCCGGACATCCCGTACCACCATTCGGTGATCTACGAGACGCACGTGAAGGGGCTGACCCAGCGGCATCCGGAGGTGCCGCGGGAGCTGCGCGGCACGTACGCCGCGCTGGGCCACCCGGCGATCATCGAGCATCTCAAGGGCCTCGGGATCACCGCGGTGGAGCTGATGCCGGTGCACCAGTTCGTGCACGACAACCGGCTGGTCGACCTGGGGCTGCGCAACTACTGGGGCTACAACACCCTCGGTTTCTTCGCGCCGTACCACGGGTACTCGGCGATGGGGGCGCTGGGCCAGCAGACCCAGGAGTTCCGGGGGATGGTCAAGGCCCTGCACGCCGCGGGCATGGAGGTGATTCTCGACGTCGTGTACAACCACACCGCCGAGGGCAACCACCTGGGGCCCACGATGAGCCTCAAGGGCATCGACAATCGCACCTACTACCGGCTGGTCGACGACCAGCCGGTTTTCTACATGGATTACACGGGCACGGGTAACAGCCTGAACGTGCGCAGCCCGCAGAGCCTGCAGCTGATCATGGATTCGCTGCGGTACTGGGTGACCGAGATGCACGTCGACGGCTTCCGCTTCGACCTGGCCTCCACCCTGGCCCGCGAGTTCTACGACGTCGACCGGCTGTCCACGTTCTTCGAGGTGGTGCAGCAGGACCCGGTGGTCGGCCAGGTGAAGCTCATCGCCGAGCCGTGGGACGTCGGCCCCGGCGGCTACCAGGTGGGCAACTTCCCGCCGAACTGGACGGAGTGGAACGGCAAGTACCGCGACACCGTGCGCGACTTCTGGCGCGGCGAGCCGGCCACCCTGGCGGAGTTCGCCAGCCGGATCACCGGTTCGGCCGACCTGTACCAGGACGACGGCCGCAAGCCGTTCCACTCGATCAACTTCGTCACCGCGCACGACGGGTTCACCCTCGCGGACCTGGTGTCGTACAACGACAAGCACAACGAGGCCAACGGCGAGGAGAACCGGGACGGGGAGAGCCACAACCGGTCCTGGAACTGCGGGGTGGAGGGCCCCACCGACGATCCGGCGGTGCTGGAGCTGCGGGCCCGGCAGCGGCGCAACTTCCTGGCCACCCTGATGCTCAGCCAGGGCGTGCCGATGATCTCGCACGGCGACGAGCTGGGCCGCACCCAGCAGGGCAACAACAACGCGTACTGCCAGGACGACGAGCTGGCCTGGATCGACTGGGACAACGCCGACGAGCAGCTGCTGGAGTTCACCCGCAAGCTGACCGCGTTCCGCCACCGGCACCAGGTGTTCCGCCGCCGCCGCTTCTTCACCGGCCTGCCCGTGACGGCCCGTGGCGGCGGCGACCCCCTGGAGGATCTCGCCTGGTTCACCCCGGACGGCCGGGAGATGACCGGCGACGACTGGGGCAACGACTTCGGCCGGGCCGTCGCGCTGTTCGTCAACGGCGAGGGCATCCGCGAACGCGGCCAGTACGGCCAGCGCCACGTCGACTCGTCGTTCCTGCTGTTCTTCAACGCGCACGACGCGCCGATCGAGTTCTCCACCCCGCCCATCGACTACGGCGAGAAGTGGGAGGTCGTCATCGACACCGCCGAACCGTCCCCGCACCGGCACCCGATGGTGGAGGCCGGCTCCAAGATCCTGGTCCCGGACCGTTCCCTGATGGTGCTGGACCGGACGGTCTGAGACCATGCCCCCGGCCACCCCCACCGCCACGTACCGGGTCCAGGTCCGTCCCGACTTCGACCTCAAGGCCACCGCCGAACTCTCCGACTACCTCGCGGAGCTGGGCGTCAGCCACCTCTACACCGCCCCCCTGCTGACCGCCGCCCCGGGCTCCGAGCACGGCTACGACGTGGTCGACCACCGCCAGGTGAATCCGCAGCTCGGCGGTGAGCAAGGCCGGCTCGGGCTGGTGACCGCGCTGCGCGCCGCCGGGCTGGGCCTGGTCGTCGACATCGTGCCCAACCACGCCGGCGTCGCCACCGCCGCCGCCAACCCGACCTGGTGGGACGTGCTCAAGCACGGCCCCGACTCGCGGTACGCCGACTGGTACGACATCGACTGGTCGCGCGGTCGGCTGCTGCTGCCGGTCCTGGCGGACGAACCGGACGCGCTGGACCGGCTCACCGTCTCCGGCGACGAACTGCACTACTACGAGCACCGGTTCCCGATCGCGGACGGCACCGGCGACGGTTCCGCCCGCGAGATCCACGACCGCCAGCACTACGAGCTGGCGGCCTGGACCCGAGGCGACGCCGAGCTGAACTACCGGCGCTTCTTCGGGATCGCCGGGCTGGCCGGGCTGCGCGTCGAGGACCCGGACGTCTTCGCCGCCACCCACGCCGAACTGCTGCGCTGGTACGCCGAGGGCGCCGTGCAGGGCATCCGGGTGGACCACCCGGACGGCCTGCGCGACCCGGGCGAGTACCTGGAACGGCTGCACGAGGCCGCCCCCGACGCCTGGATCGTGGTGGAGAAGATCCTGGCGCCGGGCGAGCCGCTGCCGCCCTGGCCGATCGCGGGCACCACCGGCTACGACGCCCTCGCGGAGGTCAGCGGCGTCTTCGTGGACACCACCACGGAGGCGTTCTTCGACACCCTCGACCACCACCTGACCGGCCGCGAGATGTCCTGGCACAACCTGGTGCACGACACCCGGTTCCACGTCGCCACGACCATGCTGGCCGCCGAGCTGGGCCGGATGAGCCGGTTGGCGCCGGAGCTGGACGCGGGCCCCGGCCTGGCCGAGCTGGCCGCCTGCTTCCCGGTCTACCGCACCTACCTGCCGTTCGGCTCGCGGCACCTGGCCCGGGCCCGCGCCGAGGCGGGGCGGCGCCGCCCCCAGCTCATCTCGACCCTCGACCAGCTCACCACCCGGCTGCGCAACCCGGCCGACGAGCTGGCGCAACGGTTCCAGCAGTTCAGCGGCGCGGTCACCGCCAAGGGCGTGGAGGACACCGCGTTCTACCGGTGGACCCGGTTCACGGCCCGCAACGAGGTCGGCACCGACCCGACGAAGTTCGGGCTCACGGTGGACGAGTTCCACGACGCGGCGCAGGAACGCCAGCAGACCTGGCCCACCGGGATGACCACGCTGTCCACTCACGACACCAAGCGCGGCGAGGATGTCCGCGCGCGGCTGGCCGTCCTGGCCGAGCTGCCCGGTGACTGGACCGAGGTGATCCGCCGCTGGGTGCGGATCGCCCCGCTGCCCGACCGGTCGCTGGCCCACCTGATCTGGCAGGCCGCGGTCGGTGCGTGGCCGATCGAGCGGGAACGGCTGCATGCGTACGCGCTCAAGGCCGCCCGGGAGGCCGGGACCGTGACCTCCTGGCAGCGGCCCGACGAACGGTTCGAGGCCGCTCTGCGCGCCATGGTGGACACCATCTACGACGATCCGGCGCTGCACCGCGAGGTGTCCGACTTCGTGGCCGCGATCACCCCGCCCGGCTGGTCGAATTCGCTCGGCCAGAAGCTCGTCCAGCTCACCATGCCCGGCGTGCCGGACACCTACCAGGGCGCGGAGCTGTGGGACCACTCGCTGGTGGACCCGGACAACCGGCGGCCGGTCGACTTCGGTGAGCGGCGGGCCCTGCTGGCCCGCCTCGACGAGGGCTGGCAGCCGCCGGTCGACGCGACCGGCGCCGCCAAGCTGCTGGTGACCAGCCGGGCCCTGCGGCTGCGCCGCCGGCATCCCGAGCTGTTCGGCACCTACCGGCCGGTGTTCGCCCAGGGGCGGGTAGGCGAGCACGCGCTCGTGTTCGACCGCGGCGGCGTCGTCGTGGTCGCCACCCGGCTGCCGGTCGGCCTGGCCCGCCACGGCGGCTGGCACGACACCGCGTTGAGCCTGGACGGCTCCCGCCTCACCGACGTCCTCACGGACACCGAGTTCGGGGGCCGCCACGTCGCGGTCGCCGACCTGCTGGCCACGTACCCCGTCGCGTTGCTGGTGAAGCAGTGACCGTCTTCGAAGTGTGGGCGCCGGAGCGGACCGTCCGGCTGCGGGTCGGCGGCGCGGACCGGGACATGGCACGCGGCGACGGCGGCTGGTGGCGCCTGGAGGTGCCGGAGGCGGGGCCGGGCGCGGACTACGCGTACCTGCTGGACGGGCAGGACGGCGCGCTGCCGGACCCGCGCTCGCGCTGGCAGCCCGCCGGGGTGCACGGCCCCAGCCGGGTGTACGACCACGCCGCCTTCGCCTGGACCGACGCCGGGTGGACCGGCCGCCAACTGCCCGGCAGCGTGCTGTACGAGCTGCACGTCGGCACGTTCACCGCGCAGGGCACGTTCGACGCCGCGATCGCCCGGCTGGACCACCTCGTCGACCTCGGCGTCGACCTGGTGCAACTGCTGCCGGTCAACGCGTTCAACGGCGACCGCAACTGGGGCTACGACGGCGCCTGCTGGTACGCGCCCCACGAGGGGTACGGCGGCCCCGATGGCCTGAAACGCTTCGTCGACGCCTGCCACGGCCGTGGCCTGGGCGTGGTGCTGGACGTGGTGTACAACCACTTCGGCCCCAGCGGGGCGTACGCGCCCGCGTTCGCGCCGTACCTGGCCGCGTCGGGCAGCAACCCGTGGGGTGCCGCCGTGAACCTCGACGGGCCGCGCTCGGACGGGGTGCGCCGGTACATCATCGACAGCGCCCTGGCCTGGCTGCGCGACTACCACGTCGACGGCCTGCGCCTCGACGCCGTGCACGCCCTGGTCGACCACACCGCGACGCACCTGCTGGAGGAACTGGCCGTCGAGGTGGCCGCCCTCTCGGCGCACCTGCGCCGCCCGCTGACCCTGATCGCCGAGTCGGACCTCAACGACCCACGGCTCATCACCCCCCGGGAGGCGGGCGGGTACGGCCTGCAGGCGCAGTGGGACGACGACGTGCACCACGCGCTGCACGCCCTGCTCACCGGCGAGCGGCAGGGCTACTACGGCGACTTCGGCTCGCTGGAGTGCCTGCGTACCGTGCTGGAGGGGGGGTTCTTCCACGCCGGGACGTGGTCGAGCTTCCGGGAGCGCCGGCACGGCCGCCCGGTCGACCGGCGCATCCCGGGGCACCGGTTCGTCGCCTACCTGCAGAACCACGACCAGATCGGCAACCGGGCCACCGGCGACCGGCTGTCCGCGATCCTGTCTCCGGGGCTGCTCAAGGTGGGCGCCACGCTGCTGCTGACCGGGCCGTTCACCCCGATGCTGTTCATGGGGGAGGAGTGGGCGGCCGGCACCCCGTGGCAGTTCTTCACCGGCCACCCCGAGACCGACCTGGCCGACGCGGTGCGCCGGGGGCGGCGCCGCGAGTTCGCCGCGCACGGCTGGGCCGAGGCCGACGTGCCGGACCCGCAGGACCCGGCCACCTTCGCCCGTTCCACCCTGGACTGGTCGGAGCTGGACAAACCGGGCCACGCCGAGCTGCTGGACCTGCACCGGCGGCTGATCGCCCTGCGCCGCGAGCGTGCCGAACTGACCGACCCGGACCTGAGCAAGGTGTCGGTGTGGCACGGCGAGGACTTCGTCGTGGTCCGGCGGGGCCGGTGCGCGATCGCCGCGAACCTGGCCGCGCGGGCGCAGGCGGTGGACCTGCGGGCACCCGTGGGCGCGGTGCTGCTGGCCACCGAGCCGGGCGTGGCGGCCCGCGACGACGGGGTCGAGCTGCCGCCCGAGTCGGCGGCGGTGATCGAGTACCGCTGACCCTGGCTCCGGGTGCTCGCCTCGCTCCGTCACCATGGTCGCCGTGAAACATCGCAGCAAGTGGTACAGCCGGAGCCGGCGGAACAGGCGGAAGAAGGACCGATGGTGGGAGCACTGCGACTGCGCCTGCGACTTCTGCGACCTGCCGTTCTGTGACCTGAGCCTGGTGTCGTTCGGGCTGCTGGCGGCGGGCCGGCTGGGCGGGCGGTCGGCGACCGGCGGCGCCGCCGTGTCGGACCGGGCGGCGCTGGCCGCCATCCGGGCGTACCGGAAGGTGTCGCCCCGGCTGCCCACCCGGTGCCGGTTCACCCCGACGTGCAGCGCCTACGGCCACGAGGCGATCAGCCGGTACGGTCTGCGTCGCGGGTCCGCCCTGGCCGCCGCGCGGGTTCGCCGCTGCCGCCCCGGTGTGGCGGAGGGAACAGCCGACCCCGTTCCGTGACCTTCCTGCGGCACCATGTGATCCCGCCGCAGTTCGAGAGTGGAGTGTTCAGACGATGGGGGACGCGCGCGGCCTGGAGCCGGTGACGCCGAGCGCCGAGGAGCCGGCCGCCGAGGAGCCGGCCGCCGAGGAGCCGACCGCCGAGGAGTCGGCGGCCGACCGGATCCTGCCCCGGCGCAGCGCCATGGCCGTGCGGCTGGTGGCCCTGGCCGTGGCGCTGGTGCTGGCGATCGTGCTGGCGTTCGTGGTGGTGGTGTTCACCGGGCCGCCGTCCGTCGACGAGCTGCGGGTGCAGGCCGGGCTCGACGGCAAGCGGGAGCTGCTCATCGGCGTGAAGGACGACCAGCCCGGCGTCGCCCAGTACGCGGACGGCCGGTGGACCGGCTTCGACATCGACATCGCGTACCTGATCGCCGAGGAACTCGGCTTCCGGCGCAGCGAGATCCGCTTCCTGTCCATCGAGAGCGAGGACCGGGCCCGCATGCAGGCCACCGACCGCAACGGCGAACGCGTCGGGGTCGACATGGTCATCGCCAGCTACAGCATCACCCCGGCGCGGGAACAGATGGCCGGGGTGACGTTCTCCGCGCCGTACCTGTACACCGAGCAGGCCGTGATGACCCGGCGCGGCCACGCCCCCGTGTCCTCGCTGGAGGATCTGAAGGGCCGCAGGGTGTGCAGCCTGGCCGCCTCCACGAGCGAGTCCCCGGCGACGCGGGTCGGCGCGTTGTTGAGCAGCCGCAAGAAGATCAGCGAGTGTTTCGCGGCACTGGACCGCGACGACTTCGACGCGATCACCACCGACGCCGCGATCCTGGCCGGATACAAGGCGAAATTCCCGGGGAAGTACGACCACTGGGACATCGGTCTCGACATCACCGAGGCGTGGGGTGTGAACGTCGGCGAGAACCCCGCCCTGCGTGACCTGGTGAACCTCGCGCTCTACCGGTCCCGCAACGATCCCAAGGACAACCGGTGGGAGGAGGCCTTCGACCGCAACTTCCGGGTCGAGGAGGCGGTCAACGAGCCCGCCCCGATCGCGGTGGGCGCCCAGCCCGCCGTCGAGGAACCCAGCGTCCGGCAGTGGCCGTGGGAACGGGTCTGACCGGGTGACCGAGCCGGTCCCGACAGCGCCCCGGCGCTCGCAGCAGAACTGGCTGCTGGCGGTCCTGCCCGCGTTCCCGCTGCTGCTGCTCGTCCTGCGGTTGTGGTATCTGAGCCGCCAGGACCTGCCGACCATGCTGCTGCTGGTCCAGTACGTCAACCCGCTCGGCATGATCAGCGCCCTGTTCATCACGCTGGCGTGGTCCGTACCCGCGGTCGTGCTCGTCCTGCGGGCGCTGGGCGGCCTGCTGCTGGTCAGCGCGCGGGACCAGGCCCGGGCCACCCGCTCGCTGCTGGCGGTGACCGCGCAGCGGATGCCCGACTGGGTGGTGGTCGTCGCCGCGTTGCTGGCCGCGTTCACCTGGCAGCTGCGCTTCCTGCCCGCACTGGTCATGCTGCTGGTGGTCATCATGGGCCTGACCGCCTGGCAGCGGCATCCGGACGACCGGCTCGTGCTGCGGGTGGTGTCGGTCGGGGTGCCGGTGGCCGCGGCCGCCGTGGTGTTCGTGTGGGTGCTGCCCGGCATCGTGGACGCGGTCCGGCGCGGCGAGGCCGCCACGGCCGTGCTGCTGCTGGCGCCACCGCTGCTGGGCACGATGCTGGCCGGTCCGGTGCCGGTCCGCTTCGCCCGGCTGGCCACGCACTGGCCCGCGGTGCTGGCGGCGCTGATCGCCCCGTTCGTCGTCGGGGTGGTGTTCCTGCGGGCGCCGATCCTGCCCACCTCGGCGGTCGAGGTCGCCACGGGCAACGGCGTGGAGGTGCTGCGCGGGCAGGTCATCACGGTCGACGACGTGGCCACCACGATCATCGACCGGGACGGCCTGGTCCACTTCGTCCGCAACACGGACCTGCGTACTCGGACGATCTGCCCCGAAACGGCGCAGGTCCCCGCAAGTGCCGTGGAGGTGCGCGGTTGGCCCGTCGAGGCGTCCGTACTCGAATGGGTGGCCCCCGCCCGGCGCCTCGCCGCCCTGGACCCCAGGTGCCTCGGCAGGCCCCTCGACCCGGGCTGAGCGGCGCCTCGCCGCGCTCGCCGGCCCTTCCCGGTGCGGGCCCGCCCGTCCCCGGGGGCCAAAGGCGGTGACCGCGTGCAGACAGGCTCGACCCGACCTGGCAGGCTGCACGCCATGACCTTGCACCTTCGGTGGGCCGCCGTCACCGACCAAGGACGAGTCCGCAGCACCAACCAGGACTGTTTCTACGCCGGTGACCGTTTGCTGGTCGTCGCCGACGGAATGGGTGGCATGGCCGCGGGCGACGTGGCGAGCCGCATCGCCATCGATGCGATGACCTCGCTGGACGTCCCGATCGACAACGATCAGCAGATGGACGCCCTGCACAAGGCGCTGGAGGTGGCCAACGGCAAGATCGCCGAGACGGTCGCCGCCGACGCCGCCCTGGTCGGCATGGGCACCACGCTGACGGCGGTCATCTTCTCCGGCGACCGGGCGGCGCTCGCCCACGTCGGCGACTCCCGCGCCTACCTGCTGCGCGACGGCCGGCTCAACCAGCTCACCAAGGACGACACGTACGTGCAGATGCTGGTCGACCAGGGGCTGATCCGCCCCGAGGAGGCGGGCAGCCACCCGCGCCGGGCGGTGGTCACCCAGGCGCTGCAGGGTGAGCCGGTCAGCCCCGCGTACGTCATCGTGGAGCCGGTCTCCGGCGACCGTTGGCTGCTGTGCAGCGACGGGCTCACCGGGGTTGTCGCGCCGGAGCAGATCGAGGCCGAGATGCTCCAGGTCGCCGACCCGCAGGAGTGCGCCGAGCGCCTCGTGCAGCTGGCCCTCGACGGCGGCGGCCCCGACAACGTCACGGTCATCATCGCCGACCTGACCGTCGCGCCCTGACGGATCAGCCGCGCCGGTTGGTGCGGCGGGTCGGTTCCGCGCTGGTCGGATCCTCGGGCCACGGGTGCCGCGGGTAGCGGCCGCGCAGCTCCGCGCGGACCTGCGGATACCCGGTCGCCCAGAACGACGCCAGGTCCCGGGTCACCGCGACCGGGCGGCCCGCCGGGGAGAGCAGGTGCAGCAGCACCGCCACCCGCCCCTCGGCCAGTCGCGGCGCCTCCCGCCAGCCGAACGTCTCCTGCACCTTCACCGCCAGCACCGGCGCCGCCGGGTCCGCGTAGTCGACCCGCACGAGGGAACCGCTGGGCACCGGCAGCCGCTCCGGCGCCACCTCGTCCAGCCGGGCCGCGACCTGCCACGGCAACCGCCGCCGCAGCGCGTTCGCCACGTCGATCCGGGCCAGGTCCGCGCGGCGGCGCACCCCCGGGTCCAGCCAGTCCTCGGCGGCGGCCAGCAGCGCCGCGTCGTCGACCGGCGGCCACGGTTCACCGAGCGCCGCGTGCGCGAACGCCAGCCGCTGCCGCAGCCGGGTCGCCGCGTCCGTCCACGCCAGCAGCCCGAGCCCGTCGCGGCGCAGCCCGTCCAGCACCGCCGCGCGCAGCCGTTCCGGATCGGGGGCGTCCAGCCGCCGCTCGGCCAGGGTGATCGCGCCTAGGCGTCGCACACCGCGGGCCACCACGTCGCCGTCCACCCAGCCGATCTCGGTCACCTCGGTGTGCAGCGCCGCCGCGGCCTCCCGCGCGGTGTCCTCGTCCAGCGGGGCGGCGGCGCGGATCCGCGCGGTCCGTGCCCCGGGCGCCCGGTCCGCGTCCGCGACGGCCAGCCACGGCGTCCCGGCCAGGCCGCTGCCGGCCGCCAGCTCCGCGGCGGTCCCGCCCGCCATCAGGTACGCGCGCCCGCCCGGCTCCCGGGCCCGCGCCACCCGCTCCGGGTACGCGAGCGCGACCACCAGCCCCGCCGCGAGATCGTCCGGCAGCCCCGTGGCGGGGCCGGTCCGCGGGCGCGCCTGGCGCCCACCCGGCGTCTCACCCGGCGTGCCGTGGCGGGACAGCACCGAGGTCAGCCGCGCGACCTCCGCTCGCCAGGCCGCGCCGCCGTCGCGGCGTGCCCGCCGCCACGCGGCCACCAGGTCGTCGCCGTCGGCGCGGACCTCGTCGAGCAGCGCCACCACCTCGGCGGCCCGGCGGGCGCCGACCGTGGTGGCGCCGTCCAGCAGGGCCCGGGCCAGGCGCGGGTGCAGGCCCGCCCCGGCCAGGTCCCGGCCGCGCGGCGTCACCCGGCCGTGCTCGTCCAGCGCGCCGAGGTCGTGCAGGGTGCCCACCGCGGTCCGCAGCGCCCCCGCCGGGGGCGGATCGGGCAGGCTCAGGCCGGTGCCGTCCGGGTGCCCCCACAACGCCAGGTCCAGGGCGAAGCCGGTCAGGTCGGCGGCGGCGATCTCCGGCTCCGGCTGGGCGGGCAGCCGGTCGTGCAGCGCCTGCGACCAGCAGCGGTAGACCCGCCCGGGCGCCTCGCGGCCCGCCCGCCCCGCGCGCTGCCGCGCCGCCGCCCGGGAGACCGGCACGGTCACCAGGGCTCCGAGGCCACGCGCGTGATCCATCCGCGGTACCCGGCTGAGCCCGGCGTCGACCACCGCGCGGACCCCCGGCACGGTCAGGCTGCTCTCCGCGACCGCGGTGGCCAGCACCACCCGCCGCCCGGCCGCCGCCTCGCCGCTCAGCACGGCGTCCTGGGCGGCGGCGGGCAGGCGGCCGTGCAGCGCCAGGACCCGCGCGCCGACCCCGTCCAGCCGGCGCGCCACCGTCTCGATCTCGCGGGCGCCGGGCAGGAAGACCAGCACGTCCCCGGGCCCGTCGGCCAGGGCGCGCCGGACCGTGGCCGCGACGTGGTCGAGCAGGCGCGGGTCGACACGCAGCCCGTGCGGCGCGTCGACCGGCTGCCCGGGCGGGCACCAGTGCACCTGCACCGGGAACAGCCGGGCCGCCGCCGTGACCACCGGGGCGCCGCCGAGCACCTGTGCCAGCCGGTGCGACTCGGCGGTCGCCGAGGTGGCCAGCAGCCCGAGGTCGGGGCGCAGCGCGGCGCGCACCTCCACCAGGAACGCCAGCGCGAGGTCGGCGTCCAGATGCCGCTCATGGCACTCGTCGAGCACGACCAGCGCCGTACCGGGCAGTTCGGGGTCGCGCTGCAGGCGGCGTACCAGCACGCCGGTGGTCACCACCTCGACGACCGTGTCGCGGCCGGTCCGCCGGTCCCCGCGCACGGTGTACCCGACCCGGGCGCCGACCGGCTCGCCGAGCAACGCCGCCATGCGGCGGGCGGCGGCGCGGGCCGCGACCCGGCGCGGTTCGGCCACCACCACCCGGCCCCCGGCCGCGTCGGCCAGGGCGAGGGGAACCACGGTGGTCTTGCCGGTGCCGGGCGGGGCCACCAGCACCGCCGTCCCGGCCCGCGCCAGCGCGCCGGTCAGCTCCGGTAGGACCGCCCGGACGGGCAGGTCCGGCAGGGCCTCGGCGGCGATCAGCATCGGCCCATCCTCGCTCACCCCGGCACCGCGCCGCTGGTGATCGACCGGCGTAATTTCCTTCGCAAACCGATGCGCGATCCGTTGCGGCCTGCTTGACTGTCCGTCAGCGCACGAGGGGGTGAGCTTGGCCGGCGTCGAGGTGTTCAACTCCTTGCCCGCGCACGATCTGGAGGCCCGGCTGGCCGCATGCTGCGCGGCTCCCGAGTGGGGTATCGCGCTCGCGGCGGGCCGCCCGTACCCGGATCGGGTCCGGCTGTTGGCCGCGGCCGACGCGGCCGCCACCGCCCTGACCTGGGATGACGTCCTCAAGGGGCTGTCCGCGCATCCGCGCATCGGCGAACGCGCCGCGGGTGACTCCCGGGAGGCGCAGTGGTCGCGGCGCGAGCAGGCCGCGGCGGCGACCGAGGACGACGCGACCCGGGCGGCGCTGATCGAGGCGAACCGGGCCTACGAGGAGCGGTTCGGCCACGTCTTCCTCATCTCCGCGAGTGGCAAGACACCCGCGGAGATCCTCGCGGCCGCGCGGGAACGGCTGGGCAACGACGAGACAAGGGAGCGCGCGATCGTGGCGGACGAGCTGCGCAAGATCGCCCTGTTGCGGCTGTGGAGGCTGCTCGATGAGCTCGGCTGACGGCACCGAACCGGAGTCACACGCCCGGATCTCCACCCACATCCTGGACACCGTCGCGGGCGAGCCCGCCCGCGACGTGTACGTGCGGCTGGAGCGCCACGACACCGACGGCTGGCGTACGGTCGCCGAGGGCCGTACCGACGACGACGGCCGCCTGCGCTACCAGGTGGGCATGCACGAGTGGCAGGCGGGCGGGTACCGCCTGCTGTTCTATGTGGAGCCGTATCTGGGTGGCAAGGCGTTCTTCCCGGAGATCACGGTGGCCTTCCACGTGCACGACCCGAACCGGCACTACCACGTCCCGCTGCTGCTGAGCCGGTACGGCTACACCACCTACCGAGGGAGTTGACGCGTGGCGATCGTGCTCGGGCCGAACCGGTACGGCAAGGCGGAGACCCGCCTGGTCCGCGTCGTGCGCGACGGCGACACCCACGCGCTGGCCGACCTCAACGTCAGCGTGTCCCTGGCGGGCGATCTGACCGCCACCCACGTGACCGGCGACAACAGTGCGGTGCTGCCGACCGACACGATGAAGAACACCGTGTACGCGTTCGCCCGTGAGCACGGCGTGGGCGAGCCCGAGGCGTTCGGGCTGCTGCTGGCCCGCCACTTCGTGAAGACCGTGGGACACGTGGACACGGCGACCGTGACGATCGAGTCGTACGGGTGGCGGCGGCTGGGCCCGCACTCGTTCCAGCGCACCGGCGACCTGACCCGGACGGCCACGGTGACGGTGCATCCGGGCGGCGTGCAGGTGGTGTCCGGAATCTCCGATCTGGTGCTGCTGAACACGACCGCCTCGGAGTTCCACGGCTTCATCAAGGACCGGTACACCACGCTGGCGGAGACCTCGGACCGGATCCTCGCCACGGCGGTGAACGCCCGCTGGCGCCACCTCGGCGACGAGGCGGACTGGGCGGACTCGTTCGACGGGGTCCGGGACGCGCTGGTGTCCGCGTTCGTCAACACGTACAGCCACTCGCTGCAGCAGACCCTGCTGTCCATGGGCACGGTCGTCCTGAGCCAGCGCCCGGAGGTGGCCGAGGTGCGGCTGGCGCTGCCGAACAAGCACCACTACCTGGTCGACCTGGCGCCGTTCGGACTGGACAACCCGGGCCAGGTGTTCCAGGCGGGGGACCGGCCGTACGGGCTGATCGAGGGCACGGTGTCCCGCGACGACGCGCCCCCGGCGACCGCGGACTGGTATTTGTGATCTTCATCCAGTGGGACGCCCGCTGTGCCACGCACCCTACCGGCCAGTAACGTACGGGCATCCGCAGTGCTGCGAAGGGAGCCCCGCACGTGACCGAGATCCTCTCCGCCGAGGCCGTGGCGTTCGTCGAAGACCTGAACCGCCGGTTCCGGCCCCGCCGTAACGAGCTGCTGGCCCGGCGCGCGCAGCGCCGCGCCGAGATCGCCGCGGGCGGCACGCTGGGCTTCCTGCCCGAGACCGCCGACATTCGCGCCGGGGACTGGACCGTGCCACCCGCCCCGGCCGACCTCACCGACCGCCGCGTCGAGATCACCGGCCCGACCGAGCGGAAAATGACCATCAACGCGCTCAACTCGGGCGCCAAGGTGTGGCTGGCCGACCTGGAGGACGCCAACACCCCGCACTGGGCCAACGTGACCGACGGCCAGCAGAACCTGTACGACGCGATCCGCCGCACCATCCGCCTGGAGACCCCCGCCAAGACGTACGAGCTGGGCGCCGGGCCGTACCCGACGATCGTCATGCGTCCGCGCGGCTGGCACCTCGACGAGCGGCACCTGCTGGTGGACGGCGAGCCCGCGGTCGGCGCCCTGGTCGACTTCGGCCTGTACTTCTTCCACAACGCCAAGGAGCTGCTGGAGCGCGGCAGCGGGCCGTACTTCTACCTGCCGAAGATGGAGTCGCACCTGGAGGCGGCGCTCTGGAACGACGTCTTCGACCACGCCCAGGACACGCTCGGCATCCCGCGCGGCACGATCCGCGCCACCGTGCTCATCGAGACGATTCCGGCCGCGTTCGAGATGGACGAGATCATCCACGCGCTGCGCCCGCACCTGGCCGGGCTCAACGCGGGCCGGTGGGACTACCTGTTCAGCATCATCAAGTACTTCCGCGACAACCCGGACATGGTGCTGCCGGACCGGGCCGCCGTGACGATGACCGCGCCGTTCATGCGGGCGTACACGGAACTGCTGGTGTCGACGTGCCACAAGCGCGGCGCGTTCGCGATGGGCGGCATGGCCGCTTTCATCCCCAGCCGCCGCGACCCGGCGGTCAACGAGGTGGCGCTCGCGAAGGTCCGCGAGGACAAGGAGCGCGAGGCCGGGGACGGCTTCGACGGCTCCTGGGTGGCCCACCCCGACCTGGTGCCGGTCTGCCAGGAGGTCTTCGACCGGGTGCTGGGCGACAAGCCCAACCAGCTCGACCGGCTCCGCGACGACGTCTCCGTCGAGGCGGCCCAGCTGCTCGACGTCTCGGCCACCCCGGGCGCGGTCACCGAGGCCGGGCTGCGCAACAACGTCGACGTGGCGCTGCAGTACCTGGAGGCGTGGCTGCGCGGCAACGGCGCCGTCGCCATCCACAACCTGATGGAGGACGCGGCCACCGCCGAGATCTCCCGCTCCCAGATCTGGCAGTGGATCCACAACGGGGTCCGCCTCGAGGACGGGACCCCGATCACCGCCGACCTCGTGGGCCGGATCGAGGACGAGGAACTGGTCAAGATCCGTCAGGCCATCGGCGACGAGGCGTGGACCGCCGGGCGCTTCGACGACGCCCGCAAGCTGTTCGAGCGGGTCGCCCTCGCCGACGACTTCGCGGACTTCCTCACGACCGTGGCGTACGACGCCATCGACTGATGCGCCTCGGCGACTCCGACCGTGCCGCGCTGGATGCCCGGCTCGCCGCCCACGACGCGTTCCTCGCGGAGCGCTACCCGGGCGAGCGCGCCGGGCGCCAGCCGGTGCACACCGTCTACGTGCCCGCCGACCGGATCGCGGACTTCCGCGAGTGGGGCACACAGGCGGTCGCCGCGATGGACCGGTACGGCTTCGGTTTCCCGGGCGCTGACGCGGTGCGCGCGAAGCTCGCCACCGAACCGATCGAGGACCTGCGCGTCGACTTCGAGGACGGCTACGGCGTGCGCGACGACGCGCAGGAGGACGCGGCGGTCCGCACCGCCGTGTCCGTGCTGCGCGCGGGCCCGGTGCCGCCGTTCGTCGGCATCCGGATCAAGTCGCTGGAGGCCGCCACCCGGCACCGGGCCCTGCGCACCCTGGAGCTGTTCCTGGAGTCCTATCCGGACCCGTTCGTCATCACGCTGCCCAAGGTCAGCGGCGCCGACCAGGTAGCCGCGATGGTCTGGCTGTGCGAGCGCCTGGAGTCGGCGTACGGCCTGGCCGCCGGGACCCTGCGCTTCGAGATCCAGGTCGAACTGCCCGCGGCCGTGCTGGGCGCGGACGGCACGGCCACGGTGGCCCGGCTCATCACGGCCGCGGCCGGGCGCTGCCTCGGCCTGCACTACGGCACGTACGACTACAGCGCGGCGGCGGGGGTGGCGGCGGCGTACCAGTCGATGGAGCACCCGGCCGCCGACCACGCCAAGGCGGTGATGCAGGCCGCCGCCGCCCAGACCGGCGTACGCCTGTCGGACGGCTCCACCAACGTGCTGCCCGTGGGCACCCCCGCGCAGGTGCACGCCGCGTGGGAGCTGCACCACCGGCTCGTCCGCCGCTCCCTGGAACGCGGCTTCTACCAGGGCTGGGACCTGCACCCGGCGCAGCTGCCCACCCGCTATGCGGCCACGTACGCGTTCTTCGCCGACGGCCGCGACACCGCCGTCGAACGCCTGCGGCGTTACCTGGACCGGCAGGACAGCGGGATCGCCGACGAGCCCGCGACCGCCCGCGCCCTCGCCGGGTTCCTGCTGCGCGGCGTCGACTGCGGGGCCCTGACCGACGCCGGATTCACCCGCGCGGAGCTGACCGCCCTGTCCGGCCGCTGAGCCCGGTCCGCCGACGAATCGCCCCATCGCCCCGTTACCGAACCGAGACCGGAAGTTGCGAACCGGGCCGCCCGTTCCGGCATCGCACCAGGTGATCGAACAACGGAGACCCGAACGGGGGATCGAGATGACCAGGACGCGACTCGCCGGGGTGGTGCTCGTCGGCGCGCTGGCGGTGGCCGGCTGCGACGACGGCCCACGGCGGCTGGACGGCAACGCGGCGCCCGCCGGAGGCTCCCCGCCCACGAGCGCCGCCCTGGCCCCGTCCGCCCTGGCCCCGTCCGCTCCGGGCTCACCCGCCCCGGCCCCGTCCACCACGCCGCCCGCAGCCGGCCCGAAGCCGTCGACGTCACCGGCCGCCCTGGTGCTGGGCCCCCAGGGCCTGGGCGCGCTCAAGCTGGGCATGACCCTGGAACAGGCCCGGGCGACCGGAATGATCGTCGGATACAAGGTCGAGGACTTCACCGGGCACTGCGGCATCTCGAAGCTGCGGGGTACCAACGCCACCGTCTTCTTCACCCCCGGCCTGGGACTGTCGAGTATCGACATGTACGGCGGCATCCGCACGCCGGAGGGTATCCGGCTGGGCAGTTCGATCGACGGAGTTCGGAAGGCGTACCCGGACTGGGAGGAGATTGTCGGGGGCGGCGACACGGGGTACGGCTGGGCGGACACGCCGGGCAACCGCAAGGCCGGCTACCGCATCGATGTGAGGAAGGGCAAGGTGGACGGTGTCGCCCTCGCGCTCGAAGGCCAGAAGTGCATCGAATAGAAGCCGACGTGCCCGCTAGTGATCGAGCGTGCGGCTGGGCAGCTTCCCGTAGGTGCGGCGGTAGTCGGCTACGACACCGCCACCGGATCAGCGCTTCGCGGCATGTCGGGTCGCGGCGTACGCGGCACCGACAACGGTCTTCAACTCTTCGGCCAGCGTCATCGGCAGAATCGGCCCGGCCGCGGTCGCAAAGGCGCCGAAGTAGGGAACGCGGTCAACAAACGGCTGGCGAGTCATCCAGTACGCGGCTGGCGTCGGATGCCGCTGCGCGCGCCGCAGAATGGCGCCGATGCTGACCACCTTGTCGGCCGCACTGGCGACAATCACGTCGGGCTCCCCGACGTTCACTCCCGGGATTACGGCGTGGTGCAGGCAGTCATGCTCTTCCTGGATCGCCCGGACGATCTGGACCACCCTGGGATTGAGCTGATCGGTGAGTACGAGTCCGAGGTCGAGGTCCTTAGGCGCGAAGTAGGGCGCGTCGTGCAAGATCACCGCAGCGAGCAGGGACTCAGGAGCGTCGGGCAGGTGTTCCACGACCTTGCGAGCCACCTTGAGGGCGTGTCCGATGGCTGGTGACCCGTCAATGACGTGGCCCTGGCACCATTGCCGGGCCAGCGTGATCGCCTGGGTGACCAATGGTGTCCGGGGCAATGACGGTGCACCCATTCGCATCTGCTTTCAGCTGGTTTGCACATGTACTGTGCTGGCATGGCGATGACGGCCGAGCAGTTGATCGACGCGACGTGCGTCGTCTGCCCGGCGCAGTCGCTGCCCCTCGGGCAGTTCGATGTGACCGACCGTCCAGGCCCGACGTCCCGTTACGATCCGGAGCTCGGCTGCCGCGTGGACGTCCACACCCGGGTTCCGGTATGCGTCCACCCGTACCGTGTCGGCCTTCCACCGGGCGCGTACCGTTCGGGTGGCCTGCCGGTGCCGACGATTCCCGAGGAACCGCCGGCACCGACTCGCGACGCCTTGGAATTGCCCGACGATGTGACCAACCTCGAAGCGTGGATCATCGCGGTAGTTCGCGCCGCCGGCCCGGCCCGGATCCATCAGGCACTGGCGGCAGCCGAAACGCTGGCCGGTGACCGTTTCGCCGAGAGGGACGTCGTGATCGCAATGCGCCGCGTGCTGACCGTGGAGCTGGCACGGCGCTGAGCCGTTGGATTCAGGCCGTGACGCCGGCTGCAGCAGCCTCGGTCGGCGTCGGCTCGTCGAAGCTGAACCGATGGCTCCGACCTTCCGCCTGGATGCCGATGCTCTCGTACTTCACGCCCAGGATGTCGAGCCTGCGGCCCATCTCCGCGCGGCTGAGCCAGTACCGCCGGTTCGGCTCCCCCCATCCGCCTGCGCGGTAACACTGGTCGGTATAGCCGTCAGCCTCGTAGTTGAACCGTTCCTGGTCGGTCATGTGCACGAACCGGATGCCGATCCTCCCGGTCATCGCCTGGCACAACGTGTACTGCGCCAGCACCGCGTGCACCATCTCGTCGACCGGGGCGCTGATCTCCAGCTCGGCTGTGTGCTCATCGCCTCCGGACAGCTCGAACACCGCGGACTTGAGGGCGAGCACCCGCAACGCCTCCTCGAACAGAGGCGGTGTGTCGGCGGTGAGGTCCCAGTTGGCGACCAGGGGGTAGCCGGTGAACGTCGCCCAGCAGTCGGTGTACGCCTGCGACGACCTCTCCAGCCGGGGGAACTCCTCCGTGCTCTTGATCAGCGCGAGAATATCTGCGGCGCGCGGACCAACCTGTGCCGGCGGGGGTGTGGTGGTGTCCAAGACGGTTCCCTTCTCTCGGAGTGAGGAGCACCGAGGCCGGCGGATTTCCGTACCTTGTGGAGGCGGTCTCAGCACCGGCCCCGGTGCCGTGTGAGGAAGCCTGCCGGGCGCGCCTGCGGCATCGAGACGGCATGAACCGGGATCCTGCTGGCTTCTCGATGTCTTCTTGGCGGCTTATCGGGCCGATCAGTGCCTTCCTCCGGATCCGCGCCCCGATCCCCGCATCCTGCGCATTAGGCTGACCCTGCCGCTGGCAAACCGGACCGGAGGGCACACATGGCGCGCTCATCGACGTTGCTCAAGTTGCTCCTGACCGAGCGGCATCTGCAGTCGTACCCGGCCTTCTGCCGTGAGTATGAACGCGTCGCCAGACGCATCGACGCCGCGCTTTCCGCGGGCGCACCGGGTCGCGAGCAATATCAGCGGTGGCTGTCCGGTCGGATCAGGACCAAACCGCACCCGGACCATTGCCGGGTCCTGGAACGCATGTTTCCTGGTCGGACAGTCGCCGAACTGTTCAGCCTCCCACCCGATGAGGACGCTTCCCAGGGGAGCGGAAAGGGGAATCCGACGAACCGGCGACGGGCGCTGAAGTCCGGCGCTGCCCTCATCGCACCATTTCTGCTGGACAAGCTCTGGTCCGAACCGAACCGGATGCACGAAGCGCTCGACGGTTCCTCGGTCGGACCCCTCCGGCTGGGGCAACTGCAGGAGGAAGCGGTTGACCTCGGCGTCCGTGTCGTCCGCCTACCACCGGCGACCTTGCTGGATCAGGCGCTCATGCGATTTCGGGAGGTCCGAAAGCTGGCCGCGCGGAAGCAGACCCTGGCGATCGCCCGCGAGCTCGTCCGGTGCTCGGCGATGTACGCCACCGTGGTAGGCGAGATCATGTTCAACGAGGGGCAGTTCGCGCTCGCCGGGCACTGGTACGGCATCGCGCGCCGATGTGCAGATGCGGCGGGGGATCAGCTCCTGTCAGACCTCGCGTTGGCGGGCAGCGCATACATCCCTACCTATTGCCCGGATCCTCGCGAGGTGCTGCACACAGTGGGGCCCCGGCTCGACGGTCGTGTCACCCCTACTCCAGCGACTGCGTGGCTCTGGGGCTTCGCCGCCAAAGCGCACGCCATGCTTGGTGACAGGTATTCGTTCGAGCGAGCGATCGACAGGGCGAAACACGTGCTCGGGCAATCGGATCAGTCTCTCATCCATCCGGGAATCTTTTCCTTTCTGCCAGAGAAGATTGACTTTTACGAGGCGCGTGGATGGGTGGAACTCTCCCAGGTCGACGAGGCGTCGGCCGCAGCCGAGCGCGCCATCGCCAGGTACGATTTTGCGGAAACCACCGAACCTGCGCTCGCTCGCTTCGAGCAGGCAAGCGCGTTCGTTCAAGCTGGGGAAATTCAGGAAGGGTGTCGGCTAGCGACGGCCGCCGTTCTCGATCGCCGCACATATCACGGGGTGACAGTCGTCGCGCGTGCGAAGGAATTCACCGGGCTCATAGGTCCTTCCGCCGGTCAGGCTGCCAGCGAATGGCGGGAGGTATTTTCCTCCCTCCGGCAGCCTCAGGGTGCCCTTCGAGGGGGTTCGGATGAATGACGCACGCCGGCTCTTGGAGGAATACGTGCGCAATGGCCAGCTGATGCAGGTTGCCACCCTGTCGCCGAGCGGCGGTCCGAATGTCTGCAACGTCTGGTACTCATGCGGCTTCGGCCCGGACACCCTGAACTTCATCTCGAAGGAGCAACGGCAACACTGCGAGAACATCCGGCGCGACGGCAGAGTCGCCGGCAGCATCGTCGCAATCGATCTTACCGGGCTTGGCCAGGTCACCCGAGGCGTCACGTTCGTCGGAACGGCCAGGGAGCTGCCCACGATCGGTACGGAGGACAGGGTGCGGGCTTTTCTTACGCGCTGGCCTGCCGCCAGCAGCGCCATAGATCCCGGACTGCTGGCGCGTGGTGAGGCGCACAGCCGTCTCTATGAGATCGCGGTGAGGGAGTGGGTGCTCTTCGACGAAGCCAACTTCCCGCAGGACCCCCGGCAGGTCGTCCCTGCCGATGGTGGCGTGGAATGAGCGATGGTCCTCGCTTCCGGGTGCATCATGTCTCCATCAGTGTTGCGGACATGGCCGAGGCCTGCGCCTTCTACCGGCGGTTCGGATTCAGGGAGACATTCGAGTACAAGCATCCGGACGGCAGTGTTTCCATCACTCACCTCAAGCTCGGGGAAACCCTTCTGGAGATCTTCTGCTACCGGAATCACCACCCGCCGCCCCGGTCGGCAGCCGAACTGGTGACGGATCTGCCGCGTGTGGGCATCAAGCATTTCGCACTGCAGGTGGAATCCATCGAGGATGCTAGGCACTTCGTGGCAGATTCCGGCCTCGCGCCCGTGCCACCAGAGATAACGGAGGGTCGGACCGGCATCAGGTACTTCTTCATCAAGGACCCGAGCGGCAATCTTCTCGAAATTGTGGAGGACCGCCGTCCGTCCTGAGACGGCTCGGTGGTGGTCGGAGCCGCTGCTGTGGCCGCCAGTGGTCGGGCAATGTGGGCGAGCATGAAGCGCGGCGATTTTCCAGGGGCGGTAAGTCCCCGCGAGTCGTGTCCGGGCCGCTACGCTCGGCGCATGGCTGATCTCGTCGTCCGGTCCCGGCGCGCGGTGACGCCCGCCGGGGAACGACCGGCCGCGGTCGAGATCACCGGCGGGCGCATCGTGGCCGTACACGAGCACGGCGCCCGCATCGATGCCGACCACGACGTCGATCTCGGTGAGCTGGCCCTGCTGCCCGGCCTGGTCGACACGCACGTGCACGTCAACGAGCCCGGCCGCACCGAGTGGGAGGGCTTCGCCACCGCCACCCGGGCCGCCGCCGCCGGTGGCGTCACCGCCATCATCGACATGCCACTCAACAGCATCCCGCCCACGGTGACCGTGGACGCACTGAAGATCAAACGCGCGGCGGCGGATGGTCAGTGCCACGTCGACGTCGGCTTCTGGGGCGGCGCCGTGCCCGGCAACACGGACGACCTGCCCGCCCTGCACGCGGCCGGGGTGTTCGGCTTCAAGGCGTTCCTCGCCGACTCCGGGGTACCCGAGTTCCCGCCCCTCGACCCCGACGGGCTGGCCGGCGCGCTGGCCGGGGTCGACGCCCGGTTCGTGCTGCACGCCGAGGACCCACACCACCTGCACGCGGCCGCGTCCTCACCGGCGTACGCGGACTTCCTCGCCTCCCGCCCGCCCGACGCCGAGCACGCCGCCGTCGCCACCGCGATCGCGGCCGCCCGCGCGGCCCGCGCCCGCGTACACATCCTGCATCTGTCCGCCGCGGACGCGCTGCCGCTGATCGCGGCCGCCCGGGCCGACGGGGTCCGGGTCACCGCAGAGACCTGCCCGCACTACCTGACCCTGGATGCGGCGGACATCCCCGCCGGTGCCACCGAGTTCAAGTGCTGCCCGCCCATCCGGGACGGGGCCAACGCCGACCGCCTGTGGGCGGCCCTCGCGAAGGGCCTCATCTCCTGCGTGGTCAGCGACCACTCGCCGTGCACCCCGGAGCTCAAACACCGCGACACGGGCGACTTCGCCGCGGCGTGGGGCGGCATCGCCTCCGTCCAGTTGGGCCTGCCGGTGGTGTGGAGCGCCGCCCGCGCGCGGGGGCACAGCCTCGCCGAGGTCGTCGACTGGATGGCACGGCGCCCCGCCGACCTGGTCGGGCTCACCCGCAAGGGGCGCATCGCGGTCGGCGCCGACGCCGACCTGGTGGCCTTCGACCCCGACGCCACGTTCACCGTGGACCCGCTGCGGCTGCACCACCGCAACCCGGTCACACCGTACGCGGGCCGGACCCTGTCGGGTGTGGTGCACACGACCTGGCTGCGCGGCCGGAGCGTGACCGGCGACGAGCCCCGCGGCCGCCTGCTGGAAAGGGAGGATCCGTGACCGACGATTTCACCGCGCTGCCCGACCTCGCGTCGCGCACTCTGGGCGCCAGTATCGTGCACGCGAACGACGAGTTCTTCGCCGCCGCGGACCACCTGCTGGACCCGGCGCCGCCCGTCTTCGAACCGCGCACCTTCGACCTGCGCGGCCAGGTGTACGACGGCTGGGAGACCCGCCGCCGCCGGGTTGAGGGCACCGACCACGTCGTCGTCCGGCTCGGCGCCCCCGGCGTCGTGTACGGCGTGGACGTCGATACGACGTTCTTCGTCGGCAACTACCCGCCGCACGCCTCCGTCGAGGCCTGCGCGGTGGGCGGCTACCCGGACGCCGACGAGCTGGCGGCGGCCGACTGGGTGGCGCTGGTGCCGATGTCGCCGATCAAGGGCGACGGGCACAACCTGTTCGCGGTGGACGCGCCGTACCGGTTCACCCATGTGCGGCTCACCATCTACCCCGACGGCGGGGTGGCCCGGCTGCGCGTGCACGGTGAGGTCGTGCCCGACCCGCGGCTGCTGCCCGGGGTGTTCGACGTCGCCGCCGCCCAGCACGGCGGGCGGATCGCCGGGTGCAGCGACCGGTTCTTCGGCCACCCGGAGAGCATGCTGGCCCCCGGGCTGGCCACCAGCATGGGCGACGGCTGGGAGACCGCGCGCCGCCGCGACGACGGCAACGACTGGGCGCTCGTCGAGCTGGCCGTGCCCGCCGTGATCGAGCTGGCCGAGCTGGACACCACCTGGTTCAAGGGCAACGCGCCCGGCCGGGCCGCCCTGCACGCGGTGGACACCCGTACCGGTGCGCTCGACGACGCGGCGGACTGGTTCGAGCTGCTGCCGCCCGTGCGGCTGATGCCGGACACCCCGCACCGGTTCCCGGTGACGGTGGTGCCCGCGGCCACCCACGTCCGCCTGGACATCTACCCCGACGGCGGGATGGCCCGGCTGCGGCTGCACGGCCGCCCCGACCCGGCGGGCGCCGAGACCCTGCAGGCCCGCTTCGACGAGACCCGCCTGCCGCCCCGCGAGTGACCGACGCGCCCCGCGACGCGGTGGCGGGCGGGCGCTACGGTCTCGGCGTGGATGTGATCGTGGGGCGCACCGTCACCCTCGTGCTGGTCGACCGCGCCGGGCAGCCGCTGGGGGTGCTGCCACCCGTCGCCGTGCCGCTGCCGTGGTGGCAGGAGGTCTCGGACGTGGTGGCGGCCGTGCAGGCCCGCGACGGCGTCGAGGTGCAGGTCCTGCGCCTGCTGCACGGCACGGGCGACGGCCCGGTGGGCGGCGAGGTGACCTACCTGGCGCAGCTGACCGGCAACCCGCCGATCGCCCTGGGCCCCGCCGAGGTCGACCTGTCCCCGCAACCGAACCGCGCCCCGTACGCGCAGCCCGGCGGGCCCGCCGACTCGGTGCGCTGGGCGGTGGCGGCCCTCGCCGCGCTCGGCACCCCGGCAGCCGCCGCGCGCCAGCAGCGCACCTGGAACCTGTCCGCGATCTGGCGGCTGGACGCCGCCGGGACCCCGGTGGCGTGGCTCAAGCAGGTGCCCGCCTTCTTCGCACACGAGCCCGCCGTGCTGCGGCTGGTCGCCAGCGTCGCCCCCGGCCTGGTGCCGCCGCTGCTGGCCTCGGGCGCCCACGGCCGGATGCTGCTGGCGCACGTTCCCGGAGCCGACGGGTACGGCGCGGGCGCCGACGTGTGCGCCCGGATCGCGCAGGCGTTCCACCCCGTGCAGGCGCACTTCGCGGGGCGGGTCGAGGAACTGCTGGCGGTGGGCCTGCCCGACCGGCGCCCGGCGGCGGAGCCGTTCGCCCGGGTCGCGGCGCCGTACCTGGACGAGATCGCGGGGTTGCGGGAGCTGATCGACGAGCTGCCGCGCCGGCTGGCCGAGGTGGCCGCCTGCGGGCTGCCGCCCACGCTGGTGCACGGCGACCTGCACCCCGGCAACGCCCGAGTGGGCGCCGGGCGGCCGGTCCTCATGGACTGGGGCGACGCGACCGTGGGCCACCCGGCGTACGACATTCTGCGGCTCACCGGCGGCCTGCCTCCCGGCGACGCCGAGGCACTGGTGGCGGCGTGGGCACTGCGCTGGCGGCGGGACGCCCCCGGCAGCGACCCGGTCCGGGCGGTCGAGCTCATGCGGCCGGTCGCGGCGCTGCGCGGAGCTCAGGTGTACGCGGACTTCCTCGCCGCCATCGAGCCCGCGGAACGGCCGTACCACGCCGCCGACGTGCCCGAACGGCTCGCGGCGGCGGTGGTGGAAGCGAGGCGGTCCGCCCTGCCGATCAAGCACAGTGGAACACGGCCTCTCCTAGATCCGGACGGACCGGCCTTCGCGTGAGTCCCGCTTGACGGCCCGGGTCGCCAGCACGATGGGGACCGGCGCGCCGCCCTCGGCGAAGCGTACGAACTCCAGCCCCGCGTCGAGGAAGGCGTGCAGCAGGGCGGGTAGCGGCAGGTGGGTGGCACCGACCTTGCCCCGTACGCCCTCGGTGGTCCACGACTGTTTCGTCCAGCGCCCGTCGAGGTAGCCGGGACGGATCACTACGGCCGCCGGGTCAACACGGTCGGCGAAGCCCCCACAGAACGCGGGGTGCACGCCGATGTGGACGAACGCGCCCCCGGGCCGCAGCACGCGGGCCGCCTCCCGCAGCACCGCCGGGTAGTCGGGCATGTCGGTGTGCACCATCACCGCGACGACAGCGTCGAGGCGCGCGTCGCGCAGGGGTAGCCGCACCGCGTCGGCGCGGGCGACCGGCAGGCGCCCTCGCGCGTGGCGCAGCATGCCCGCGGAAAGGTCCACGCCGGCGGGGTGCCAGCCCAGCATGCGAATCTGCGCGGCGTGGATGCCGGTGCCGCAGCCGACCTCCAGGCAGGTGCCGCCGGTGCCGGGGCCGAGCAGGGTGGTCAGCGCCTGCCGGATGCCCAGCGGGTCGGTGTCGGCCTGCTGGGGGAGGAACTCGGTCTCGTACCAGTCCGCGATCTCGTCGTATGCCGCCGAGGGTGCCATGGTCCTCAATATCCCGGGGAAGTGGTGAGCGTCAACCCGTGGTGAGGGCCGCAGCTCCTGCTCGTCGGTGAAGCCGCGACCCATCGGCGGCAGCCGGTGTCCGACACCAATGGGTGCCGGTACCGTTCATTGGAGATCCCCGAGGAAGGGCGTTTGCCATGCCGGGTGAGCACATCGGAGCCAGGGTCCGGCCGTGGCGTCGCCGCCGGGGACTGTCGCAGGCCACACTCGCCGGTCTGGCCGGGTTGAGCCAGGGCTACATCAGCCAGATCGAGGCGGGAACTCGCGGAGTTGATCGGCGGAGCACGCTGATCGCTCTGGCGTCCGCATTGGACACGTCGGTTGCCGACCTGCTCGGGCAGTCCGGTGATCCGGTTGATCCGGTCCGAGTGAGGGCCTCCGAGGCGGTCGCGGCCATTCGGGTCGCACTGGTGGAACTCGAAGCCGGGGAGGCGGACCCTGCCCGGCGCGGTCGTGACGAGATGGCCGACGCGGTCGAGAGCGCGATGCGGCTGCGGCAGAACAGCGACTACCTGACGTTGGCTCCGATGTTGCCCAGCCTGTTGCGCGACGCGGCAGGCCATCCGGGCACCGACGCACTCGTACGTATCGCTTATGAAGCCTCGGTGTGCCTGCGTAATCTCGGCTACCGTGATCTTGCGTGGCCCGCTGCCCGCATCGCGGTGAGTGCGGCCCGCGAGCTGGGGGATCCCGCGTGGATCGGTGCCGCGGAATTCGTCTATACGCTGTCCCTGCCGGTCGAGGCGGCCGCTGTCGCGCGCAAGGCCGGTGAGCGCAGTCTTGTTGCGCTACAGAATGCTGCCGGGGATCCCAGGGCCCGGCAGATGCTCGGACAGATTCACCTCTCGGCGGCGTTGTCGAGCGCGGCGGCCAAGCAGACGGCGCTTGCCGACGCGCACCTGGCGGAAGCGGAACGGGAGGGCCGAGCGTGCGGCCCCAGCGCCCTTCCGGCTCAACCCGATCACCCGTGAGCTCGTTTCAACCATGGTCGCCAGGTCCCGGCGCAGGGCGGTAGCCGAGGATCTACTCGCCATGACCAAGCGCCTCGGCCTGGGCGTCGCATAGCTCGGTGCAATGAAGTGCTCGCCCATCGACCCTAACTTCAGCGAAACGGCCGAGCCGGCATCCGCGGGCACAGGCCAACGCGTTCCTGGGGCGTGGGAGGCTGAATGCGGCATGGACGCCGGGTTCCGTTCATTCGTCGACGCAGATGCGGTCTCACGTGGCCATGCCCGGACGCCGAATGGCAGCAGCTCGGCGAGGCGGCGGACGACCTCGTGGCGGTCATGGGGAACGTGCCGCCCGACCTGTACGAGCGATTCCTCGGATGGATCCACTTGGCAGCCCGGCCTGACGACGGGCGTCCTGGATCAACCGGTGTGCGGTAGCCGTTCCGCCGGGATGACGCCCAGACGGCCCTGCTGGAAGTCCTCGAAGGCCTGGATCAGCTCTGCGCGGGTGTTCATGACGAACGGCCCGTACTGCGCCACCGGCTCGCGGATCGGCCGCCCGCCCAGGGCGAACAGTTCGAGGGTGTCCGGCGCGGGTTCGGCGGTGATCCGGATGGCGTCCCCCGCCCCGTGTACGACGAGCTGCCCGAGCCGCAGCGGCTGCTGGTCGGGGCCGACCGTGCCGCGCCCGGCGAGAACGTACACGAGCGCGTTGTACTCCCGCTGCCAGGGCAGGTCGAGCTGGGCGCCGGGCTGCAGGGTGATGTGCGCGAGGTTGATCGGCGTGTGGGTGGATCCGGGGCCGGCGTGCCCGGCGATCTCGCCCGCGATGACCCGGATGAGTGCGCCGCCGTCGGGCGTGGTGAGCAGGGCGGCCGCCTGCCCGCGGATGTCCTGGTAGCGCGGCGGGATCATCTTGGCCGCCCGGGGCAGGTTGACCCACAGCTGCAGGCCGTGGAAGAGCCCGCCGCTGGCGACCAGCCGCTCGGGCGGTGCCTCGATGTGCAGGATCCCCTGGCCGGCGGTCATCCACTGGGTGTCGCCGTTGGTGATCGTGCCGCCGCCACCGTTCGAGTCCTGGTGATCCATGGTGCCGTCGATCATGTACGTCACGGTCTCGAAGCCGCGGTGCGGATGCCACGGCGTTCCCTTCGGCTCACCCGGGGCGTAGTCGACCTCGCCCATCTGGTCGAGATGGACGAACGGGTCCAGCTCGGTGAGCGGCACCCCGGCGAACGCGCGGCGTACCGGGAAGCCCTCGCCCTCGAAGCCGCTCGGTGCCGTGGTGAGCCGATGGACCGGCCGGATGACGGCCGTGGGGTCGAGCCCGGGCAGGCGGGGCAGGACCAGGACGTCGTCAACAGTGATCGCAGGCATGTCACACCCTCCTGACCTGTCGGCCGACTCTACGTCCTCAACCTGTACGCCGCCCGCGAAGTAGCCGGTGATGCCCGATGTCCGGTTCGGGACGTTCGCCCCGTGATGGCACCGCTGCGGGAGCGACGCTCACCGCCCAGCCGAGCCCGGCGATAGGTAGGGCGAGCAACGGTCGGAGGTGCCGAGAAATGCAGATGTTGGTGGTCGACGATGACCTTCACGTCCAGGACTTGATGGCGGCGTGTCTGCGCACCCACGGACATACCGTGTTGGTCGCGGACGGCGCTGCCGCCGCCCTTGCCGCGGTGGACCGGCACGGGATGCCCGAAGCTGTGGTGCTGGACGTCACCCGGCCCGACGCCGACGGGGTGACCCTGCTGCACCGGCTGCGCCAGCGCGTCCCGGGCCTGCCGGCGCTGCTGCTGACCTGGTCGTGGAAGCCGGCGGACCTGGCCCCCGTCCCGCCCGGAAACGTCGGCTTTCTGGCCAAGCCGTTCACCTATGCCGATCTGTTCCGGGCCGTGGGCGAGCTGTCTGCCCGATCCGTCTAGCGGACGCTGGCGCCAAGCGCGGCTCGGCGCGGCTGCCCGGCCAGCCGCCGTGGCCGACGCGAAGGCGGCGCTCGACGCTCTACTCGCGGAGACCGAGAGGAAGAAGTAGGTAATCATCCGCCTTGGGTCCTTTTGCGGACGTCGATCCGTGCGAGCGGGTGCAACGAGGGCAAATGGGTGTAGCGTGGGTGCGTATGCACGTCGTCGGGTCCTTCGGCTGCTCACAGAGCCGTCCACTCGGCACCACCTCTGGGCTTCCAGGGTGGTTCGCACGCATGGACGATGGTGAGACCGACGGGAAGGATCCGTGGTGGACATTGCTGACATGCCGGACGTCTGCCCACCGCTGCACGTGGACGTTCGGCGCACCGCGAGTGTCACGACCGTGGTGATCGCCGGTGAGGTCGACCAGGTCACCAGTGCGGAGATGTCGAAGGCCGTCGCTGGAGTCCTCCAGGAGGACCGGAACAGCCACGTCGTCCTCGATCTGGGCAACGTGACCTTCCTGGACTCGTCCGGCATTCGGGCCCTGGTCATCTGCCGTGGCGACGCCGAGCAGCTCGGCATCCGGCTGGAGATTCGCCCGGTGCACGATCGAGTTCGTCGCGTACTCCACGTTTGTGGACTGGAGGACCTGTTTCACCTTCCGGCGGCGTGACGGCGGGTCAGTCCATCGCGTCCGCATTCGCGGTCAATCGGCACCAGCGCGTCAGGCGGCCCGGTGCTTGAGCGACTCGGTCAGCCCCGCGCGTAGTGTGGCGGCGTCGACGTGCGCGTCGGTGAGGATCCGCGCGGCCAACCCGTGGTTCTCGCGCAGCAGGCCGAGCATGAGGTGCTCGCGCGCGATGTAGTTGTGCTTGAGCCGGATCGCCTCCCGAAGCGACAGCTCCAGCACCTTCTTGGCGCGGTCGGAGAACGGGGTGTGGCCGCTGCCGTAGAAGCGGCTCATGAAGCCGCGGCGTTTGGGTTCGGTCTCGCGTGGCAGCCGCAGCGCCCCCGGTCCGAACGTCTCCTCGATGGTGCGGCGCACGGCGTCCAGGTCGATGCCGATGGCCTTGAGTGCGGCGGCGTCCTCGGCCTCCGGGTCGGGAGCGTCGGCGCCCGGTCCGGCGATGCCTCCGGCTCGCCGCAGGATCTCGGCCCGCACGTACGCGGCGTCGACGCCGTCCGCCCGGAGGGTCGCGGCTGGCGCCCAGTCGGGATCGGCCAGCAGCGCGAGCAGAAGGTGCTCGGTGCCGACGGGGGACTGGCGCAGCTGCTTCGCCTCCGTCGTGGCGCGGACGACCGCCTCGCGGGCGGAGCGGGTGAAGCGTTCGAACATCGGTCAGTCCTCCCGTGGGTCGCGCATCGGCATGCGGGCCGCGTGCTTCTTGTGTACGCCTTGGCGGGTCACCTCGAGGGCGTCGGCGATTTCCTGCCAGGACCAGCCCTGGTGGCGGGCGTTGGCCACCTGCAGGTGCTCCAGCCCTTCGAGCAGGCGGCGCAGCGCCACGACCGCCCGCAGGCCCACCCGGGGGTCGGCGCTGCCCGCGGCGGCGGCCAGGTCGGTTGCTTCGGTCATGCTGTCAACGTACGTTGACACGACCGCTCTGTCAACCAATGTTGACACGCGACCGGGGCCGGCCCCGCGAAGGGACCGACCCCGGTCGTCGTGTCGTCCGGCGCTCGTGTGCTAGCCCGGGAAGGTCAGCTCCACCCCCGTCGGCGATCCGAACGACATGCCCAGCTCCACCGGCACCCCCACCGGGGCGGCGACCGCGAACCGGCTGCCCCACGGGTCGACCAGCTCCGCGTACCGGCCCACGCCCATCTGCACCGGCCCCGCGACCACCCGGCCGCCGAGGGCCTGGCAGCGTTCGATGGCCCGGGCGCAGTCGGCCACCTGGAAGGCCGAGCGCCAGCGGGTCCAGCCGTCGCCGGGGGCCAGCCCGGCGATCGCGTCGTGCCCCCGGGTCAGCCACTCACCCCGGGTACGGGCACTGCCCGGCTCGTCGCGCAGCAGCCAGCCGAAGGCCCGGCCGTAGAAGTCCAGCGCGGTCTGCGCGTCATGGGTCAGCAGCTCCGGCCACGTCATCGCGCCCGGCTCGCCGCCCACCTCGATGCCCGCGAAGTCGCCCGCCTGCCACAACCCCAGCGTCGCCCCCTCCGCGTCGGCGACGATCGTGGACCAGCCGCCGTGGGCCGCCGCGGGCGCGCTCACGCAGTGCCCACCCGCCCGCAGCACGCGGTCGAGCGCGGCATCCAGATCGGGTTCGTTCAGGTAGGCCAGCCAGCCCGCCGGCCGGTCCGCGCCGGCCCGGGTCAACCCGGCCACGACGCGCCCGTCGAGGCGGAAACGGTGGCCGGCCGGCTCCCAGCCGAACAGGGCCGCGTAGAAATCCGCCGCCCGGGCGGGGTCCGCACTGGCCAGCTCGACCCAGCACGGGCTCGCCGGCGCGAAGCCTCGAATGCGCATCGGCCGCACCTCTTTCTCTCTCCGGTAGCTCCATCGTGGATGCCCGACTGATGGGGGAGGGGTGCCGAACACCTTACGACAATGAATACGCTCTGCCATCACACCGAGGTTCAATGTCCGAAAGAACTACGTTTCACGCTGCGTTCATCACTCAGCGTTGCGCATCTTGCAAGTACGGAACGTGAATGGTTGACGCGTTGCGCCGGCGTGAACACGCAGTGGCGCCGGTCCACCTCGGACCGCGTCCGGTGGGGTCAGCGGTGGGGGATGAGGATCTCGAACCAGACCGTCGCGCCGCGCACGCTCGGGTCCGTCCCCCAGGCGTCGCTCAGCTCCTCGATGAGCCCGAGGCCCCGGCCCCGGCTGCTCATCGTGTCGGTCTGCGCACGGGCCACGCTGCCGCGCGTGCCCGTGTCCGCCACCGAGACGAGCAGCCGCTCAGCGCTCAGGTCGATGTGCACCTGAGCGGGGGTGCCCGCGTGCAGCAGGGCATTGGTGGTCAGCTCGCTGGTGCACAGGATCGCCGCGCCGATGACCGGCTCGGGCACGGACCACTCGCGCAACCGGCTCGTCATCCAGTGCCGCACCCGGCTCGGCCCGGTCGGCTCCGCCGGCACCTGCATGGTGGCGGAGCGGCTCAACGTGACCGCGTGCTCGACCGCCAGGACCGCCACGTCGTCGTCGGTGCGCCCCGGAACCGCGGCGTTGGCCAGCGCGCAGAGATTGCGCGGATCACCGCTGGGCGCCGCGGCCACCACGTCGACCAGGGCGTCCAGGCCCACGCTCAGGGCCTGCTGGCGGCGCTCCACCACCCCGTCGCTGAACATGAGGATCGTGTCGCCGGGCTCCAGGCGTACCTTTCCGACATTCCACCGGCCGCCCAGGCCCAGGGGCGCACCCGGCGGGAGCGCGACGAGCTCGGCCGTCGCCGGGCCGCCGTCGGCGCCCGCGCGGCGCAGCACCGGCGGCGGGTGCCCGGCGCTGGCCAGCGTGATCATGCCGTCGACCGGATCCAGTACGCCGTAGACCACGGTTACGAAGATCTCCTCGTTGCGCGACTCCGCACCCAGCGAGCCGATCAGCCGGTCCAGCCCGGCCAGCACGGTCTGCGGGGCCGGATCCGTCAGCGCCAGCGCCCGCAGCGCGGCCCGGACCTGGCCCATCACCGCGGCGGCCCGCACATCGTGGCCGGCCACGTCACCGAGCACCATGGCCAGGCGTCCGCCGGCCAGCTCGAACGCGTCGTAGAAGTCGCCGCCCGCCGCGTTGCCGTCCACCCCCACGTCGTAGCGGGCCGCGATGCGGAAGCGGTCGAGCTCGGGCAGGTGCTCGGGGAGCATGCTGCGCTGCAGCAACTGGGCCGTGCCGTGCTGGGCCTCGAACCGGCGGGCCCGCTCGGCAGCCTGCGCGACCAGCTCCACCGCCGCCGTGAGCAGTGCCCGATCCGCGGGCGGCCAGGCATGGGCGCTGCGGTAGCCCAGCGAGAGGGCCCCGCGTACCGACATGGCCCGCAACGGCAGCACGGCCAGCGACCGGAGGCGTTGCTCGTGCCGGTCGGTCGCGACGTCGCGCAGCGGTGTGCCCTCGGCGGTGAACGCGCTCCGGCCGCTCTGCGCGGCCGCCACCAGCGGCGAGCCGGATTCGGGGCCGACCCGCTTCCACAGCGGGGGCAGCCGCTCGTCGGCCTCGTCGAGCATCTCACCGCGGATTCGGCGAACGGATCGCCAGGCCGGGCCGTCGTCTACCACGAAGGCACAGTGGTCCACGTCGAACGAGGCCGTCGCGAACGCGAGCACGACCCGGGCCACGTCGTCGATGGTCAGGGCGCCGGCCAGCTGGGCCGTCAGCTCGCTCAGGCTCTGCAGGCGCCGGGTCACCTGGGTGGTCTCGGCCGCCGTCACCTGCCACAGCTCGGCGGAGACCTCGGCGACCGGGCGACCGAGCGCGCCGGGATGCCGGTCGCCGAGCGCGCCGGCGTGGGCGTCGTTGTAGATCAGCCGGAAGTCGTCGCCGAGCGTGAGGGCCATCGGCACCGTGGCGGCGAGCACCACGTCCACGGCCGCCCGGACCTGCGGGTCCCACTCCGCCATGGGCCCCAGCGGGGTCGTTTCCCACGGGAACTCGTGCACCAGCCGGGCGCAGTCCGGGTCGCCCTGGGCCGCCGCGCCCGCCTGGGTCGGCAGCGCGGTGATCGTGGAAGGGTCCCCGCCTCCCGAGCCAGTCATGTAGAAAGCCTATCCCCACTCAACCTTTTGGACGATGTGGGCACCATCCGACCGTCCGAAACTTGCGAGTGCCACCTGGAGTGCCCTGCGTCACATGTGACGTTATCGCCCACGACCTGACGCTGGGTAGTCTCGTCGTACCCCAATTGACCTTGGTGTTCTCCATTTCCCAGGTCCTATAGTCCCGGCGTGACTTTTCCCAGCCAGCCCCGGCCGAGCCGCGGTGTGATGGGGTACGTCGCCGAGCTGCAGCAGTTCGACACTCAGCCCGCGGCCGAGCCCGACCCCGAGCCGACCGACCCGTACGCGGCCCTCGCCGATCTCGCCCCGCGCGATGAGGAGCCGCCGGGCCGGTCCGCCGCCGCGCCGTCCGCGCAGCCGGGCGGGGGGCACGCACCGGAGGGGGCGGGGCGGCCGGTTTCCGGCCAGGCGGCCCTCTTCCGGGACGCCTGGGCGCTGCCCGAGCCGGGCACGGAGCAGGAACAGCCGCGCGGCCGCTTCGCGGTGCCGGAGCATCCGCCCCACGACGCGGGCGACAACCGGCGCGCCGGAGGATCTCTGCTCAGCGGCGGGACCGGCGGTTTCGCCTGGCGGCCCGACGGGCCGTCGGCCGGGCCCGCCCAATCCCCGTACGGGGCCGGAACGTACGGCACCGGCGGAAACCAGGCCGACGCCGCGTCCGTTTGGTTCCCCCAGCACGAGGCGGCCGATTGGCGCCAGGAGCAGTACGGAACCGATTGGCGCCAGGAGCAGTACGGAACCGATTGGCGCCAGGAGCAGTACGGGGCCGATTGGCGCCAGCGGCAGGAGACCGATTCGCGCCAGGAGCAGCAGGCGTCGGATTGGAACCAGGAGCAGCAGGCAACCGGCTGGGGCCGGGAAGATCAGGCCGCTGGCTGGGGTGCTGAGGAACAGGCCGGTTGGGGCGCGCAGGAGCAGGGCGCCACTTGGGGCGCGCAGGAGCAGGCGACCGGCTGGGGCGCGCAGGAGCAGGCGACCGGCTGGGCGGCGGCGGACCGCTGGCAGGCCTCGGCCGTGGTGCCGCCGGCCCCCGGGTGGGACTCGCGGACCGCTGACGGCTGGGTGGCGCCCGCCGACGCCCCGGCCGAGGATGACTGGGCGGCGCACCGCACCGCCCCGGACGGCGACGATCGGGAACTCACGGTCACCGCCGACAACCGCCGCGGCGGCCCGCCGGCCGAGCGCCACGGCGCGGCGGCGGGGCACCGCCTGCCCGAGACGGAGACGCCGCGCGGCGCGCGGCGGCGCCGCCTCGTGCTCGGCGCCGCCGCCACGGCGGTCCTGCTCGGCACCGGCCTCTGCTACGCGGCGCTGCGCGGTCCCGCCGCGCCGTCGCGCGCGGCCGCACCCGCCGCGACCACCTCGGTCCTGCCCTCGGACGACGCGCCGCTGGACCCGGCGGACTCCGGCGCGGACGCCAGCCCGGCCCTGCCGAGCGAGTCCCCCAAGCCCACCACCGTGAGCCCCACCGCCACACCTTCCGCGTCCCGCCGCACCGGCCCCGCCGGGGGCAGTTCGCCCACCGGCACGCCGGGTGGACCGGGTACGGCCCTGCCCGGCGCCGCCACGCCGGGCAGCGGCACCCCCACCCCGAAGCCGACCGGCAGTGCCTCGTCGTCGGCGACGGCCAGCCCCACGCCGACCGCGCTTGCACCGCTCACCGCGACGTTCACGCACACGTCCGACACGGGACCGGACGGCATCACCGACTACGCGGGCACGGTGCGGGTCACCAACCCCCGGGACCGGGCCGCCGGGCAGTGGCGGGTCACCCTGAAGATCCCCGGCGGCAACGCGGTCGACGCTGACGCGGCCGTCGCCGTCACCCAGGACGGTGAGAAAGTCACCTTCACGCCGCCGGGTGACGCGACCATTCCCGCGGGCGGATCGGTCACCTTCACCTTCCGGGTGCAGGGTGTGCTCACCGCCGAGCCGCTGAACTGCGCGATCAACGGTGACCCCTGCGCCTGACCGGACGGGCGAACAGCCGCGCTGCACTCGGCGGGCTCCGCGCGACCGACCTAATGTCGTCAGTGTGCCGGCAGGTCGCCGGCCGGTTGCGGCAGCTAGGGGGCGCGGATGAATGGCGACGACCTGAGCCGGGGGTTGAGCGACATGTGGCGCTCGGTGCTGTTGTTCGTGCCGACGGCGCTGGCGTTCATCGCGATCCTGGCCATCGGGTACGTCGTCGCCCGGCTGGCCCGCACCCTCGTGGCCAAGGCCCTGCAGCGGATGGGCTTCGACCGGGCCGTGGAACGCGGCGCGGTACGCCGGGCGCTGCGGGGGAGCAACATCGACGCCAGCGACCTGTGCGCCAAGATCGCCTTCTACGCGGTGTTGCTGTTCGCCCTGCAGCTCGCGTTCGGACTGTGGGGTCCGAACCCGGTCAGTGATCTGCTCACCGTGCTCATCGCCTGGCTGCCCCGGGCGTTCGTGGCCATCGTGATCGTCGTGGTGGCCTCCGCTATCGCCGGGGCCGCGCACGACCTGATCGCGAGCGCGCTCGGCGGCCTGAGCTACGGCCGGCTGCTGGCCCGGATCGCCTCCGTACTGATCATCACGCTGGGGGTCATCGCGGCCCTGGATCAGGTCCACATCGCCACGTCGGTGACCCAGCCGCTACTCATCGCGGTTCTCGCCACGATCGCGGGCATCCTCGTCGTCGGCGTCGGCGGTGGCCTGGTACGGCCGATGCAGAAGCGCTGGGAGGAGTGGCTCGAGCGGGCTGGCGCGGAGTCCGCGGCGATCCGCGAGCACGCGCGGTCGTACGCCGACGAGCGCGCCCGGGAGGCGGCCGAGCAGGCCCGCCTGGCGGAGGAAGCTCGGCTGGCGGAAGAGGCCCGCAAGGCGGAGGAGGCCCGCCTGGCGGAGGAAGCTCGGCTGGCGGAAGAGGCGCGCAAGGCCGAGGAGGCCCGCAGGGTGGAAGAGGCGCGCAAGGCGGAAGAGGCGCGCAAGGCGGAAGAGGCCCGCAAGGCCGAGGAGGCCCGCAAGGCCGAGGAGGCCCGCAAGGCCGAGGAGGCGCGTGAGGCGGAGCAGGCCCGCCGGGCGCAGGAGATTCAGCGGGCCGCGGATCGGGCCCGCAAAGCCGAGGAGGCCCGGAAAGCGGAGGAGGCCCGCGAGCAGCAGCGGGTCGCGGGGGAACGCGCGGCCGACGAGGCCCGGCGCGCGGAGCAGGCCCGCCTCGCGGCGGCCGACGCGGTCCGGGCGGAGGCCGAGGCCGAGGCGGCCCGCCAGCGTGAACGCCGCGCGGCGGCCGCTGGACAGAACCGGGGCGGTTCGGGGCGCCGTTCCGGCGGCCGGGCCGATACCGAGGACGACCGGCCGGACTTCGTGCCCGGGTTCGGCCGCGACGACGACGAGGCGACCACCGACCTGTCCGCGGTTCCCGGCGCCGGTCCGGGCGGGCTCGCACCACCCGGCGGCACCCAGCCGCAGCCACCAGGCGACATCCAGCCGTTCCGCGCCGCCGATGACACCCAGCCGCTCCGCGCCGCCGATGACACCCAGCCGCTCCGCGTCAGCGACGACACCCAGCCGATCCCGGCGGATGACACCCAGCCGATTCCCGTAGCGACCGAGACCGCGACGGGGCCGGACGTGACCGAGCCGATCGCGGTCGGTGACGCCGACGCGGCGGCCGACACCCAGGTTCTCCCGCCCACCGGACCGGACGCCGACGCGGCCGGGCCGGAGCACCCACCCGCCACCACCCGCCGCGCCCGCCCCCGCAAGCGCAGCTGAGCGGACGACGAGGTAGCGGACGGACGAAGGCCGGTGCCGGAGATTCCGGCACCGGCCCATGATCGGTACGGCCTGATCGGTGTTTCCGCCTCGCGGGTCAGCGGCGCGGGGGCAGGCTCCGGGCGAGTGTGCACACGGCCAGCAGGCGCACCAGCACCCAGTCCTGCACCTCCCAGTCGATCCCGTCGGCCGGCGCGCGCCAGCCGTGCTTGTACGCGGCCTCCCGGACGCCTTCGGCGTACGCGGCGAGGACCACGGCCGTCAGCGGGCGGCTGTCCGCGGACAGGCTCTCCCGGATCCCGGCGGAGTGCTGGTCCACGGCTGCCAGCAGGCCGGGGGACTCCGCGGCCGCGGCGAAACCGGAAACTCCCACCGACGCGTGTACGGCGTCGAGGCAGGCATGGGCGGAGCGCAGTGCAGCGCGGGCGGCGTGGCCGCCGAACAGGCCAGTCATGGAAAGAGACGGTAGGAAGCCACGGGTAGCCATAGGTTCTCCCGACCGGTGCAGATCGGTTGAACCGCGATGACTATTCGGCTGGTTCCGGGCGGCGCCGTTGGACGTCGTCGGCGAGGATCACGGTGGCAACCACGAGCGCCACGACCAGCGCGAACAGCCAGGACGCGTCGTCGGTGAACTTCGCCGCGAGCGGAGCCTGGAACGCGGCCAGCACGAAGCCGAGCCACGCGAACCGGCGCTGGCGGTCGGAAAGGAAGCCTGCGGACTGCACCCGGCAAGTCTGCCGCGATGCGGGCGAAACGCCGTCACCCGTTCGGCCGATTCCGCGTTGTCCGATCGTGTTCCGCGAGCTGAGCCGCCGCCGCCCGGCCGCGCTGTTGTCCGCTCTGCTGGCCGTGCTTCCGGCGGCCGCGTGCACCGGCGCGGCCGAGCACGCCGGACCCGCCGAGCACGCCGGACCCGCCGGGAGCTCCACGGGAACCGCCGTACCCACGGGAACCGGGGCGGGCCACGTCGTCGAGGCGCCGCTGCGCGGGCGCGGTGGGGCGTCGCTGGTCGTCGGGGACGCGGCCTCCCGGGTCGACGTGCGCCTGGCGGACCTGCCTGGGCTGCTCTACCGGATCAGCACCCCGGCCGGGTCGGGCCTGGCCCCGCGGGTCACGGGCATGGACGGCCGGCTTCGCCTGGCCCTGCGGCCCACCGGCGGCGACGGCGCGGACGCGGTCGGGATCGCGCTGAACCGTACGGTCAGCTGGGACCTGCGGCTTCCGGCGGGGGCGGGGGAGCAGCACCTCGACCTGAGCCACGGGCGGATCCGGCGGCTGGACGTGGGCGCCGCCGGGCTGATCGAGGTGCGGCTGCCCCGCCCGCGCGGCACCGTGCCGGTCACGGTCACCGGCCCGGCCGCGACGATCACCGTACGGGCACCCGCCGCCAGCCCGGTCCGGGTGCGGCTGCGCGGCGGCGCCGGGTCGGTCACGACTCCGTGGGCGGCGCGGGACGCCGTGCCCGCCGGGTCGGTGCTGGCTCCGGCCGCCTGGCCGCGCGTTCCGGACCGGTACGCCATGGAACTTCGCGCACCCGCCACCGCCCTGAAACTCCGCACGTTCTGATGGGCCGGGTCGGGTTTATCCCGAGCTGGCCGGGGCACATCGCACCGAGTGTCACGGCCTTCCTCCGGTCGTCCTCCCGGAGGCTGCTCTGCTGGAGGAGGACCCATGCGCGTCGCGATGATCTCGGAGAACACCGGTTCCCTGGGCGCCGGCGGCCGGCACGTCCTGGAGCTGGCCGAGGCGCTGGCGGAGCTCGGCCACGACGTACGGATCCACACCCGGCGCGACGACCCCGCCGCGCCCGACGTGGTGCGGGCCCCGGGCGGTGTCCCGGTGGTACGGGTTCCCGCCGGTCCGGCGCGGGTGCTTCCCGTCCAGGAGCGGCTGCCGTGCCTGGGTGAGTTCGCGCGGTGGCTGGGCCGCTCCTGGCGGGACGGGGACTGGGCGCCGGCCGTGGTGCACGCGCACTTCTGGACGGGCGGTCTCGCCGCGGTGACCGCGGCCCGCCGGATCGGCGTACCCGTGGTGCAGTCGTTCCACGAGCTGGGCGCGGGCCCCGCCGAGCCGGGCGGCAACGGCCCGTCGCGGGCCGGCTACGAGCGGGCGCTCGGCCGCGCCGTCGATCGGGTGCTCGCCCGCAGCCAGCAGGAGGTAGGCGAACTGGTGGACCGGGGGGTGCCGCGCCCGCGGATCACCTTCGTCCCGGCCGGGGTGGACAGCCGGCGGTTCAACCCGGACGGCCCGGTGGCGGAGCGCGACCCGCGCCGCCCCCGCATCCTGGCCGTCGGGCGGCTGGCCGACGGTACGGGCTACGGCGCCGTGGTCCGGGCCATGCGGGCCGTGCCGGGAGCGGAGTTCGTGCTGATCGGCGGCCCGCCCGCGGCCGGGCTGCCCGACGACCCGCAGGCCGCCCGGCTGCGCGAGCTCGCGGTGCGCTGCCAGGTCGCCGACCGGGTCCGCCTGGTCGGTGCCGTCACCTCGGCGGACCTGCCGGCCTGGTACCGCTCGGCGGACGTGTTCGTCGTCGCGCCCGGGCAGGACCGGTACGAGGCGGCTCCGCTGGAGGCGATGGCGTGCGGCGTGCCCGTGGTGGGCGTCGCGTCCGGCGCGCTGCCGGAGACCGTGGTGGACGGCCTGACCGGTGATCTCGTGCCAGCCGCCGACCCCGAGGCGCTGGGGGGCACGCTGCGCCGGCTGATCATCGACCCGGTGCGCCGGTTCGCGTACGCGACCGCCGCGCTGGACCGGGCCCGCCAGGCGTACTCCTGGCAGCGGGCGGCGGCCCAGGTCGGCGCCGTGTACGCGGCGCTGGAGAGCCGCTCCGACGCCGAGGCGGTCGCGTAGCGCCCCGGCGCGTGATCAGTCCGCGAGCGCGGCGGACAGCTCGTCGCGGAACCGGCGCTCGCTGTCGGTCACCGTCTCGGCGCCGATGCCGAGCACACCTCCGGTGGAGGCGGCCCCGACCACCGATTCCGCGATCTCCACGAGCCAGTGCCGGTACGTCCGGGCGTCCTCGGCCGGGGCCTTGGCGGCCAGCAGCGTGACCGCCTGCCCGACCCGCTCCAGCACGTCCCCGGCGTACCCGGCGGGGTCGGCCGGGGCGAGGACCGGCAGTTCCTCGCCGAGTTCGGGGTCGCCGACGCGGTCCACCACGGCGGCGGCGACCGCCGCGACGAGCGGGCTGCTGCTGGTCCGGGCGTCCGCGATCTCGTCGAGGCCGGCGGCGTTCTCGGCGCGCGTCTTGCGGGCCCCGTCGAGGCTGGCGGCGCTGGCGGCGGTCAGCACCGACTGCGGCAGGCCGGTCAGCAGTCCCCATTCGGCGTCGGTGTAGCCCAGGCTGGCGTACATCGGTTGGTCCGTCACTCGGGTGGTCCTTTCCACGGTTGTCGGCGACCGAGAGTGCATTCTCCTCGCCTGCCGGAACGGACGGGATCCGTACCCGGGCTGCGCCGAACCGAATCGTCATCCGGTACCGCGGCGAATGTCGGGGACCGGCCGGGCCCGTATCGTCTGCCGCCCGGGTCCCGATTCCCGGCACCGCCGGACGGCGGGCTCGGCTGTGACCTACGCCACAGACCCCTGCCCGGGTCGTCCGCTTCCGGGGGTCTTGGACCAGCCGTGTCCCGCCGGGTACCCGACCGGGCGTCGGGTTCGTGAGTCGCGAGGTCCATGCAACCGCAGTGGCGGTGAGCCGGTTCGCCCCCGTGCCGACGGTAAGGGCGCACCCCGAACCCGGGGTCGCTGCTTCCGGCCGCGGAGTCCTGCCCGCCGGGAGTGCGAACGAAGACTGACTCCTATCAGTGACTTCGATGGGCAGGAGCGGGGGACCCAGTGTGCCGGTGCCCGACACCGGCTGGGGGTGCGGCCACGCGGAGCGTGGCGGGCCACTTCAAGGCCTAACCCGACAGCTAACCTCGCACGCGGGTTGAAGGATCAGGATGCCTGAATGTCTCATTCCCACCCGCCGGTTCTGCGTCGCCTCGCTCTGTTCGGGCTGGCCGCAGCGCTGGTAACCACCGTCACCCTGGGTGCCGCGGCGCCGTCGCCGGCGGCGGCGGACTCCAGGGCGGCCGGGTCGCACGCGACCGCGGCTCAGCGGGCCGCCAAGGCCCGCGCGGCTCAGGCGCGCGCCGTCGCGGCGGCCAAGGCCCGGGGCCTGCGGATCGTCGCGTTCGCCAAGGCGCAAAAGGGCAAGCCCTACCGGCTCGGCGCCGGCGGCCCGAAGGCCTTCGACTGCTCCGGCCTGGCCGGATACGTCTACCGCAAGGCGCAGCTGAAGCTGGGCCGCACCGCGAACGCCCAGTTCCACCAGGTGCGCCGCCTGGCCAAGGCGCAGCGGCGCCCCGGCGACCTGGTCTTCTGGGTT
The DNA here is from genome assembly GCF_004217545.1 of Krasilnikovia cinnamomea. Lineage (NCBI taxonomy): Bacteria > Bacillati > Actinomycetota > Actinomycetes > Micromonosporales > Micromonosporaceae > Krasilnikovia > Krasilnikovia cinnamomea. The sequence continues at coordinate 864,242 of NZ_SHKY01000001.1, read as the reverse complement.
CGCGGCGGGCACGCCTACCACGTGGCCGTCTACGCCGGTCAGGGGAAGGTGTGGCACGCCCCGAAGCCCGGCAGCCGGGTCAAGCTCGCGGCGATCTTCGAGCCCGGCAGGGTCAGGTACGGCCGGATCGGCGTCTGACCCGGGTTCGGCCGCCTCGGCGGTGAAGTCAATTTGGCCGCCTCGGCGGCTGTCGCGGTCAAGGCCGCCCCGGTCACCGGGGTGGCCTTGACCGTTGCGTGGGCCGCCCAGGAGTGGGTCAGCGTTTGCCGCCGAACATGCGGCGAATCGCCCAGATCAGGATGAGCGCGGCGAGGGCGACGCCGAGCAGCCGGACGGCATGCACTTCGGACCAGTCCACGCCGGAGGTTGCCGCGAGGGGGGTCTGCACGCCGAGAACTCTAACGGGCGCGGACACCGTACCAATAGAAAGGTTTGTTGACTGAACGCGGACCGGGTGTGACCATTGGTCCGTCCGCCGCGCCCATGACGGTTGTCGGTTGTCAGTTGGGGACGCGCTCACCGGAGCGCGTGTCGATCGTCACCGGAGGTTCGGGGCTCATGCCGCGACAAGGGGACTTGCCGGAACTCGCCGCCACCGTGCTGCAGCCGGGCTTCGTGGGCACCACCGCGCCGGACTGGGTGCGCCGCCGCCTCGCCGAGGGCCTCGGTGGAGTGGCGCTGTTCGCCCGCAACGTCGAATCCGCGGCCCAGGTCGCCGCGCTCACCGCGCAACTGCGCGCGGAACGGCCGGACGTCATCGTGGCGATCGACGAGGAGGCCGGTGACGTCACCCGGCTCGAATCCCGTTACGGCAGCTCGCGTCCGGGCAATCTGGCCCTCGGCGCGATCGACGACGTCACGGTCACCGAGGTCGTCGCCCACGACCTCGGGCTCGACCTCGCCCACGCGGGCATCACTGTGGACTACGCCCCCGACACCGACGTCAATTCCAATCCGGACAACCCGGTGATCGGCGTACGGGCGTTCGGATCCGACGCGCACCTGGTCGCCCGGCACGGCGCCGCGTTCGTCACCGGCCTGCAGCGGGCGGGGGTGGCCGCCTGTGCCAAGCACTTCCCGGGTCACGGTGACACCAATGTGGACTCGCACCACGCCGTACCCGTGATCGACCGCAGCCGGGCCGAGCTGGACGCGTGTGAGCTGCTGCCGTTCCGTGCCGCGATCGCCGCCGGGGTGCAGGCCGTGATGACCGGGCATCTGCTGGTGCCCGCCTGGGATCCGGAGCTGCCCGCGACGCTGAGCCGGCGCATCCTCACCGGCCTGCTGCGCGAGGAACTCGGCTTCACCGGGCTCATCGTCACCGACGGCATCGAGATGGAGGGTGTGCGCCGACGGTACGGGCTGGCGGGTGCCGCCGTGCGGGCGCTGGCCGCGGGCGCCGACGCCATCTGTGTGGGCGGCGACCACGCCGACGAGCACACCGCGGTGCTGTTGCGCGACGCGATCGTCGCGGCGGTGCGCTCCGGCGAGCTCGGCGAACAACGACTGCGGGACGCCGCCGAGCGGGTCCGCCGGCTGGCCGCCTGGACCGAGGTGAGCCAGATCGCCACCGGCGCCCGCGCGGCCGCCGACGCGCGCGCCGCCAGGTCGCCGACGGCGCCCGGCCCCATCGGCGCCGCGCAGGCCGGATCCGCGGTGGGCCTGGCGGCCGCCCGGCGGGCCGTCAAGATCACCATCGGCGCGGCGGCCCCCGCCCTGCCGCTGACCGAGGCGCCGCACGTGGTCGAGTTCGCCCCGCCCCGCAACATCGCGGTCGGGTCGGAGACCCCGTGGGGCGTGGGCGGTCCCCTGGCCGAGCGCATGCCCGGCACCACGGCGGTCCGGCTCGACGCCGACGATCTCGCCGGGGTGCCCGATCCCGCCGCCCCGGTGCTGGCGGGTGCCGCCGGTCGCCCGCTGGTGCTCGTGGTCCGCGACGCGCACCGGCACCCCTGGATCGCCGGGGCGCTCGCGCACACCCTCGCCGTGCGGCCGGACGCGATCGTCGTGGAGATGGGTGTCCCGGTCGCGGTCAGCGGCGGCGTGCACGTCGCCACGTACGGCGCCACCCGCGCCTGCGGGCTCGCCGCCACCGAGGTCATCGCCGGATCGACCGTGCCCACGCCGGAGCCCGTGGCGGCCTGATCCCTACCCTCCGCGCCACCGCACCGCCCCGCAGCGCCGCCGGGTGGTGCGGTGGCGCGGCCCGCGTATCCTGGTCGGGATGTGGATCCGCCCCGCGCGCCGTAGCGCCGCCCTGCTGACCAGCGCCGTCCTCGCCGTCGCCCTGCTGTCCGGCTGCGGCGGCGACAACGTGGACTGCGGCGTCGACGCCTGCACGGTGACCCTGGAGCGCAGCACGGAGGCGAGCGCCAGCGTCCTCGGCGTCGACGCGCGTTTCGTCCGGGCCGACGGGGACACCGTGACGCTGGAGGTGGCCGGTGAGCAGATCCAGCTCACCACCGGCCAGTCCGCCGTCGACGTGGCGGGCCTGCAGGTGAGCCTGGACAGCGTCACCCAGGACGCCGTGAAGGTGCGGATCTCGCGCTGAGCCTGGGGCGCCCGGGCATCGCCTTCGGCGCCGTCGTCCGGGCCCCGGTGCGGGCCCGTCGTGTACGGTGTGAAAGGGAATTTTCGGGCGCTCGCGATCTCGCGGAGGAGAGACCGTGTCCGACTTCCTGAACGCCCTGCTGGCCGTGGTGCTCGCGGCCGGCACCGCCATCGTGCTCGTCGAAGCCGTGCACTGGCTGCTGACCCGGTACGCGCGCCGCTCACCCCTGCTGAGCAGGCTCGAGCGCACCGCGCACAAGCCCTTCCTCACCACCGTCACCCTGTTCGCGGTGCAGCAGGCGCTGCGCACCGCCACCGGCGAGTTCCCCGGCCGCCACGAGGTGCTGCACATCCTGGTCATCCTGGTCATCGTCTCCGGTGCCTGGCTGGTGGGCGCTCTGCTGCTCGTGCTCGAGGACATGGCGCTGTCGCGGTGGCGTACCGACGTGCCCGACAACCGCAAGGCCCGCAGGGTCCGCACCCAGGTGGTGATGCTGCGCCGGGTCACGGTCGCCGTGATCGTCGTACTGGCGTTCGGGGTGGCGTTGATGACCTTCCCCGCGGTCCGGGCCCTGGGGGCGAGCCTGCTGGCCTCCGCGGGCATCATCAGCGTGGTCGCGGCGGTGGCCGCGCAGAGCACCCTGGCCAACGTCTTCGCCGGGATCCAGCTGGCCTTCAGCGACGCCATCCGCATCGACGACGTGGTGGTGGTCGAGCAGGAATGGGGCCGGATCGAGGAGATCACCCTCACGTACGTGGCCCTGCAGGTCTGGGACGACCGGCGGCTGATCCTGCCCACCTCGTACTTCACCACCAAGCCGTTCCAGAACTGGACCCGGACCGGGTCGGCGGTGCTGGGCACCGCCGAGATCGACGTGGACTTCGGGACCGCGGTGGAACCGCTGCGCGCGGAGTTGCGGGCGGTGTGCGAGAGCACCGAGCTGTGGGACGGCCGGGTGTGCGTGCTGCAGGTGACCGACGCGGTGCGCGGCATGGTGCGGCTGCGGGCGCTGGTGAGCGCGCACGACGCGCCGTCGCTGTGGGACCTGCGCTGCCTGGTCCGGGAACGGCTGGTCGCCTGGGTCTGGGAGCACCAGCGCGAGGCGTTGCCCCGCTACCGCGCCGAGACGCCGCCCGCCCATGATCCGGGACGGCCCGCGACCATCACCGCGGTGGTACCCGAGACCGACGAGGACGCGCGGGTCTTCAGCGGCGGGTCGGACGGCGAGAGCCGCGGCGCGACGTTCGTGGGCCGCCCGGCGCCGGGCGCGCAGCCGTGAGCTGAGGTGTACCGGCCGGTGTCACCGGTGGGGGATTTCTCCCGGGTCAGGATTGACGCCTCGCTGATCAGGGCATAAAGCCTAGGCAGAAGAAGGGAGGACGCAATGGCTGACGTCCTGAGCGGTGGCCCGGCCGCCCCGGCCACCGACCAGTCGACCGCAGCGCTGATCCAGCGTGCGAGCGACCAGCTCAGCACCCTGGTGCGCAGCGAGATCGCACTGGCGAAAGCGGAGCTGATGGAGAAGGGCAAACATGCCGGCCTCGGTGCGGGCCTGTTCGGCGGTGGAGGCGTGCTGGCCCTGTACGGCGTGGGCGCGCTGATCGCCACCTGCATCGTGGTGCTGGACCTGTTCCTCCCGCTCTGGCTGGCCGCACTGATCATGACCGTGGTGTTGTTCGCCGCGGCCGGGGTGATGGCGTTGCTCGGCAGGAAGCAGATGCGCCGGGCCACCCCAATCGAACCGGAGAGCGCCATCGAGAGCGCCAGGGCGGATGTCGACGAGGTCAAGCACGCGATCAAGGAGCGCAGCCGGGCATGAGTGAGAAGAACGGTTCCCCGCAGGCCAAACCGGAGATCACCGCGCTGCGGGAAGAGATCGCGGAAACGAGAGCCGATCTTGGCGAGACCGTCAGTGCGCTGGCCGCCAAGACGGACGTCAAGGCCCGCGCCAAGGAGCAGGTCGAGCAGACCAAGCAGCGGGTCAAGACGCAGGCGGCCGAGGCCACCGGCGCGGTCCGGGACGCGGCGCAGTCCGCCACGGACGCGGTCCGCGACGCGACGCAGTCGGCCACCGACCGGGTTCGCGAATCCGGCGCGCTAGACGTAGCCGCCGACGCGGGGGAACGGGTGCGCCGTAACCCGATCCCGCTGGTCGCGCTGCTGGCCGGCGCCGCGGTGCTGGGCGGCATCATCCTGGTCATGCGACGGAGGCGCCGATGAGCGCCCGGGTGCAGAAGATCGCGTACAAGCCCGTCGGGTTGCTGCTCGGGGTGATGGCCGGTGCCGTCGCGGGCATGGTGACCCGGAAGATCTGGCAGGTCGCCTCCGGCGACGACGACACCCCGGACGCGACCGATGAGGACAGGGGCTGGGGCGAGATCGTCGCCGCCGCCGCGTTGCAGGGCGCCGTCTTCGCCGTCGTGAAGGCACTGGTGGATCGCGGCGGCGCGACCGGGGTGCGCAAGCTCACCGGAGAGTGGCCGGGCTGAGTGTACGGACATTGATCGACCCTGATCGAGGGCCCTCACACGCAATCGCGTTGTGGGGGCCCGTTTCCCTGTCCTGTCAAGGGTTTTCGATGCGGCCGGGGGGCAGCTTTGCGCGCCGTTCTTCGGTACAGTATGGCCAGTTTTTGCGTACGTGGTTTGCTGCTTCCGCCCGCCGCGCTCCGCCGCCAGGTGTCGCGTGGCGAGCGGGTGGGACTGTCCTTCACAGGGCCGCCTGAGGCGCCGCTGCTCGAAAACGGCCATCGGCCCCGCATCACGGGGGCCGGCATTGTCAGAAGGAGAGTTCAGCATGGCGCAGGGAACCGTGAAGTGGTTCAACGCAGACAAGGGCTTCGGCTTCATCACCGTCGACGGTGGGGGCGCTGACGTGTTCGTCCACTTCTCGGCCATCGAGATGAGCGGCTATCGCACTCTGGAAGAAAACCAGCGGGTCGAGTTCGAGATCGCCCAGGGCCAGAAGGGCCCGCAGGCGGAGCAGGTCCGCCCGCTCTGAGACCAGCCCGCCGGTGGTGACACCGGCTGCCGGCCGCCTGGCGGAGGTCGGCCCGGGTTGGCCCCGCATCCTCGCAGGATGCGGGGCTTTCCCGTTATTCGGCCGCGCTTCCGGCCCTGCCGCGGCTGCGCTGCCGGAGTCCGATCACGATGAGGGCCAGGCCGCCGACCGCGACGACCGGGCCTATGACCGCCCACGCGGTCACGCCGCTCATCGCGCTGTCGGTGAGCACGTCCAGCCCCTGCAGTGTCCACACCGCACCGAGCACGACCGCCAGCAGCCCGAGGCTCATCGCCAGCCATCCGCGCATGACGTCGTTCACCACCGATCGTGGACCTGGGGCCGGACGAGCTCGTCGTAGACGGCCCGTACGGCGTCGTGGGTGCTCTCGGGCAGGGGGGCCAGACCTGCGGCGGCCGCGTTGGCGCGGGCCTGTCCGGCATCGCGGGCGCCCGGGATGACCACCGTCACCGCCGGCTGGTCGATGATCCAGCGCAGGGCGAACTGCGCCATGCTCGCCCCGGCGGGCACCAGCGGGCGCAGGCGGCGTACCGCTTCCAGGCCGGTGGCGAAGTCCACACCGGCGAAGGTCTCGCCGACGTCGAAGGCCTCGCCGTGCCGGTTGAAGTTGCGGTGGTCGTCGGGCGCGAACGTGGTGTGCTCGTCGTAGCGGCCGGAGAGCAGCCCGCTGGCCAGCGGCACCCGGGCGATGATGCCGACCCCGGCCGCCGCGGCGGCGGGCAGCACCCGTTCCAGGGGCTTGAGCCGCAACGCGTTGAGGATGATCTGGACGCTGGCGACGCCGGGCCGCGCGATGGCGGTGAGGGCCTCGTCGACCCGTTCCACGCTGACGCCGTACGCCGCGACGCGCCTCTCCTGCACCAGGGTGTCCAGCGCGTCGAAGACGGCGTCCATGGCGAACACCGGCGAGGGCGGGCAGTGCAGCTGGACCAGGTCCAGGGTCTCCACGCCGAGGTTGGCGCGGGAACGGTCCGTCCAGGCCCGGAAGTTGTCCAGCGTGTACGCGGAGGGCTCCTGCGGCACGCGGCGGCCCATCTTGGTGGCGACCGTGATGCCGGGGCGGTCCTTCAGGAAGCTGCCGATGATCTGTTCGCTGCGGCCGTCGCCGTACACGTCGGCGGTGTCGAAGAACGTCACGCCCGCGTCGGCGGCCGCCTGCAGGGTGGCGTGGGCGTCCTGCTCGGTCACGCTGCCCCAGTCGGCACCGAGTTGCCAGGCGCCGAGCCCGACCACGCCGACATCTCGCCCCATCCGGGCAAAGGTCCGGGTTTCCACGTCCAGAGCCTACCCGCGAGGTGTTACCGTCATACAAAACGTACGTACGGTTTTATTGGGAGGCGCGTCATGTGGGACCCCGCCGTCTACCGCCGGTTCGGCGCCGAACGCTCCCGGCCCTTCGCCGACCTGCTGGCCCGGGTGGCCGCCGAGGCGCCGCGCGCGGTCGTCGACCTCGGCTGCGGCTCCGGCGAGTTGACCGCCACCCTCGCCCAGCGCTGGCCGTCCGCCCGGGTCACCGGCCTCGACTCCTCGCCCGAAATGATCGAGAGGGCCGTGGCCCTCGGCGCCCCGGCCGACTTCCGGGTCGCCGACGTACGGGCCTGGCGGCCCGGCCCGGACGACGACGTGGTGATCAGCAACGCCGTCCTGCAATGGGTGCCCGGGCACGACGACCTGCTGCGCCGCTGGGTCCGCGAGCTGCCCCCGGGGGCGTGGCTGGCCGTGCAGGTCCCCGGCAACTTCGACGCCCCGTCCCACCGGGCGCTGCGCGAGGTCGCCCGGTCCACGCCGTGGGCCGACCGGCTCGGCGGCCTGCTGCGCGAGGCGCCGGTCGACGACGCGCCCGGCTACGCGCGGGTGCTCACCGACGCCGGTGCCACGGTCGACGCCTGGGAGACTACGTACGTGCATCTGCTGCCCGCCGATCCCGCCGCGGCCCACCCCGTGCTGCGCTGGATGGAGGGCACCGCCCTGCGGCCGGTCCGCGCGGCCCTCGACGACGCGGCGTGGCAGGAGTTCCGCGCCGCCCTCGGCGAGCGGCTGGCTGCCGCGTACCCCGCCCGTGGCGGCCTCGTGGCCTTCCCGTTCCGTCGCGTCTTCGCCGTGGCGACCACACCCAAGGAGAGTCCACAGTGACCGAGCTGGCCTCATTCATCGCCGGCCTGCCCAAGGCCGAGCTGCACGTGCACCACGTCGGTTCGGCCTCCCCGCGCGCCGTGGCCGAGCTGGCCGCCCGGCACGAGGGCGCCACGCCCGTGCCCGCCGATCCCGCCGCGCTCGCGGACTACTTCGCGTTCCGGGACTTCGCCCACTTCATCGAGGTCTACCTCAGCGTCGTCGACCTGATCCGCGACGCCGAGGACGTACGCACCCTCACCTACGAGGTGGCCCGCGAGCTCGGCCGTCAGCAGGTCCGGTACGCCGAGCTGACGGTCACCCCGTACTCGTCCACCAGCCGGGGAATCCCCGCCGCCGAGTTCTGCGGCGCTATCGAGGACGCGCGCCGCAGCGCGGCCACCGACTTCGGCGTGCAACTGCAGTGGTGCTTCGACATCCCCGGCGAGGCCGGCCTGGCCGCCGCCGAGGAGACGCTGCGGATCGCGCTGGAACAGCGCCCGGACGGGCTGGTCAGCTTCGGTCTCGGCGGCCCCGAGGTGGGGGTGCCCCGGCCGCAGTTCAAGCCGTACTTCGACAAGGCGCGGGCGGCCGGGCTGCGCAGCGTCCCGCACGCGGGCGAGACCACGGGGCCGCAGACCGTCTGGGACGCGCTGCGCGAGCTCGGCGCCGAACGGATCGGCCACGGCATCGCCAGCGCCCAGGACCCGGCGCTGATGGCCCACCTCGCCGAGCACCAGATCACCCTGGAGGTGTGCCCCACCTCGAACGTGCGGACCCGGGCGGTCACCGACCTCGACGACCACCCGCTGCCGACCCTGGTCGCGGCGGGGGTCCCGGTCACGATCAACTCCGACGACCCGCCGATGTTCGGCACCACCCTGGAGCAGGAGTACGCGGTCGCCGCCCGCCTGCTCGGCCTCGACGAGTCCGGGGTCGCCGACCTGGCCCGCGCCGCGGTGGACGCGTCGTTCCTGCCCGCCCAGGGCAAGGCGGCGCTGCGGTCCGAGATCGACGCGTACGCGGCCGGTCACTGACCCGGCGCGGCGCCTCCCGGGCCCGCGCCCACGGGTGCGGGCCCGCGCGTCAGGAGCGGCCCGCGTACAGCGGGTCCTGCCAGACCGCCAGCACCACCACGATGCCGACGGTCAGGACCGCCACCCAGCGCACCAGGCGGCGGCGATTGAAGCGGGCCGGGTCCTCGTCCGGTTCCAGCCCCGGCTCCACGGTCACGTCCGTGTCCAGCATGGTCGTTCCCCTTCCCTCGGCGGCGGGTCCGGCGCCACCCGTCCGCTGTCGGTTCTGTGTCCGCCTGCTCAGCCCGGCACGGCCGTCCAACTCTGATGCCGGGACCCGTTGCCCTGCTGCAGCACCAGCAGCCGGTGCGCCCCGAACCGCTGGTCGCCCACGCCCACCGCCAGATCCCCGACCGTCGTACGCAGCGTGAAGCCGTAGTCGGAGGCCTGCAGCGACCAGCGCCCCGCGTCCGCCGTGCAGTCGCCCTGCACCAGCGGCGTGCCCGCCACGAGGTTGCCGTCGAGCGGCACGACGCACTTGCCCGTGGCCCGCGACTGCAGCGCGAACGTGCCACCCGAGGCCGGGACGAACTTCCACTGCTGCTGCGCGTCGCCGTCCGTGCCGCCGAGCGTGATCGGCGTGCCGCTGGCCGTGCGGGCCGCGTACAGGTCGGCGGCGCCGCCGGTCAGCGAGTTGGTCAGCACGAACCAGGTGTTCTGCGCGGGCCGGGCCGCGGGCACGGTCCGCGCGGTGCTGCGGGCGAGATAGCCGTGCTTCTCGCTGCGCACGCTCACCTGGTACGACGTGTCGGGCTTGAGCCCGATGAGCTGCGCCCGGGTCGCCGCCGTGGTCGCCACCGGCACGCCGTCCACGGCCACCTCGTAGCGGGCGTCGCGGGCGGCGGCGCTCCAAGTCAGCCGGACCGCCGTGCTGGTCGGATCGCGGATCTCCAGCACCGCCTGCACCTGCTGAGCCACGGGATCGGCGGGGGGCGCGCTACCGGACGCCCCGGCCGTGGGCGGGGCGGGCGGGGTCTCGGCGGACGGCTCGGCGCCGGGTGGCGTGCTCGCCGGAGCGCTCGGCGTGGGCTTGCCCCGGTCGTCGGGTGGGCCGTTCCCCTGCTCGCCCGGCGTGGCCGGGGCTCCGCCCGGCTTCGGGTCGGCGGGCGGCGCGGTGGTGGCCGCCGGGGAGGAGGGCGTACCGGTCGGCGCGACGGTGGTGGCGGGGGACTGTGCCGGGACCGCCCCCTCGGGCAGGTCGTCACCGCCGTCCGTGCGCAGCAGGAACTCGCTCTGCGCGACGTTCCAGTTGCGGGCCAGGTAGCTGTCCGGCTTCGGACTGGTGTGGAAGTAGTCGTCGTGGCCGCAGTCGAGGCGGTTCTCGTGCTTCTTCGGGCAGACCGTGCGGACCGGCTTGCCCGAGCGGTCCCGCCCGCACAGCAGGTCGTAGTCGTCGGTGCAGCCGCCCGCACCGCTGGCGTTGGGGGAGTCCTGCAGCACCGCGCCCAGCGTGTACGTCACCTCACGCGCCGCCATCGTGGAACTCCAGCAGCCGGAGTCCACCCGCCCGTACGAGGGGCCGCCGTTGTTGCGGTTGCCCAGACCCGGCCGCCGGTCGGCGATGTACGTGCCGATGCCGCAGTACACGTTCGCGTCCGCGAAGATCAGGTACTTGCGGTCGGTGCGGTTGTAGCCCAGCGTCTGCAGCGCGTCGATGCTCGCGGTGAAGGAGGCGAGCGCCCCCTCGGGCACCTGCACCTCCGCGACGTCCACCCGGCACTGCGGGGTGGTCACGAAGCGCACGTGCCGCGACCCGCCGGTCTCCGCCGCGCTGGCGTCGAAGATGGCGTCCACCCCGGCCGACCAGACCCGCATCGAGCCGAGGTAGTCGGGGTACCGGCTCGGCGTGCCGAACTCGTGCAGGTAGAGCACCTGGACCCGCTTGCCGGTCCGGCCGTCGCCCGCGCAGGCGACGTCGTGGCTGCCCATGACGAAGTCGGCGTCACCGGGCGCCGCGTCCGGGATCAGCGCGGGGGCGGTGGGGGTGAGCGCGCTGCCGCCCTGGTCGCGGACGATCTCGGCGTCGGCGGGCACCCGGCCCGCCTCGCGCCGCGGACCGGCCGGTTCGGGCGCCTTCTCGGTCACCGGGGGCACGCTGCGGCGTACCCGCAGCCCGGCCGGGGCCGGGTCGGGCCCGTGGGTGCAGGTCAGCTCGTCCAGCTGGTACGACCCCGCGCACAGCGAGTCCGCCGAGGCGAGCCGCAGCCCGTCGTAGATGAGGCCCTGGTCCGGCACGTCCGGCAGGGCGGCGAAGGTGATCCGTTCCCGGTTCTGCCCGTCCTCACCGTTCCAGCCGCCACCGACCACCCCGGGACCCGCCACCGCGGCGATGGCCAGCAGGCCGAGGCCGAGCGCGACCGGCAGCAGCCGGTGCGTACCCGAGCGCGTCCGCCGACGAGGGCGCACGGCAGCCAGGCGACGTCGCGCCGCCTCGCGCAGCGCGGGCCGTCGGTGCGCGGACAAAGACCCTCCTCGTGCTGCCGGAGCGCGGTGGGAGGGGGTTATGGGGTGACCACCTCCCACCGCGCGGGGGCTCGACCGGTCCGCGCTGCGAGGACGACGTGCGCCCGTCGAACCGGCAAGCCGGATGGGATCGGTTGGGATCGTGCCAGGCCTGCCGCGCCAGGGGAACGCCCTTAATAGAGATCTAAGCAAGAGTTGGTCCGTCCGGAGTGAATCGCCCAGGTCGGGCGGATCGGGCAGGTCCTCAGGTCTGCTCGGTGCGTTGCTGCGGCCATCTGCGCCGCACCGGATCTCGTTCCCGGGCCAGCCGCCCGACCAGGCCGAACCGGCTGGCCTGCTTCGGGGCGGCCTCGGCGTCGGCCAGCAGCATCACCACGCTGGCGCCGCCCAGCACGGCCCGGTCGATGCTCACCGACCCGCCGGTCGCGGTCGCCGCGCGCCGGGCGATGTCCAGCCCGAGGCCGGTGGAACCCTGCTCGCTCTCGCCGCGGCGCAGCGCCTTCTCCGGGTCGGCGATGCCCGGCCCCGCGTCGTCCACCCGCAGCGCCACCCAGCCGTCGCGGCGCGAGATGCTGACCTCGAAGTCGGTGCCCTGCGGGGTGTACCGGAAGACGTTGCCCAGCACGGCGTCGAGCGCGGCGGCCAGCTCGGCGCGGTCCACCGGCACCGGGATGCGGGTGCTGGCCCCCAGCACCCGGTGCTTCCGGTCCTGGTCGCCGGCGAGCGCGGACCAGAACACCATCCGGTCCCGGACCACCTCGCTGGCGTCGCAGAGGCCGTCCTCGGGCGCCTGCACCTGCGCGGCGACCGCCTTGCGGGTGGTGTTGATGAGCTGGTCGACCTCGCCCTCCAGGGTGGCGATGGCCTGCCGGATGCGCCGGATGCCCCGGCGGCGGTCCAGCTCGGCGGCGGAGTACTCGCCGATGTGGGTGTCGTCCGGGTCGAGCGCCTCCGCGTCGAGCCGCAGCACGGTCAGCGGGGTGCGTAGCCGGTGCGACAGGTCCGCCACCAGCTCCCGCTCCATCGTGCGGGAGGTGACCAGCCGGTCCGCCATCCGGTTGAACGCGTACCCGGCCTCGGCCAGTTCGCGCGGCCCGCTGGGCTGGATCCGGACGCCCAGGTCACCGCCGCCGACGGCCATCGCGGCCTGCACCAGGTTGCGCACGGACGCCACCGCGCCGCGGGCCAGCCGGTCCACCACGATCACCGAACCGACCACCAGGCCGAGCGCGATACCCAGCAGGATCCACCAGTCCCGGGCGGTGTTCTGGCCCAGCTCGGCGTCGGGCACGAACACCTCGACCACGGAGGTCTTGTCACCGACCGTGACCGGCTGAAGGCGGACGACTCCGCCGTCGACGTCCTCGGTGAGGCTGCGCCGGCCGGTCGCGGCGGCGCGGACGTCGTCGGCGGCCGCGCGGCCTGCGCCGGTGCCGCCGGGCGCGTGCACGACCGGGGTGCCGCCCGCCGCGTCGATCGCGGCCTGCAACTCCCGGCGGCTCGCACCGGCCACGAGCGCACCGGCCACGGTCGCGCTGCGCTGGTCGGCGGCCGACAGGGCCTGTACGCGGTGGTCGTCGCGCAGTTCCCAGCCGAGCGGGATGAGGAACGCGAGGGCGGCGACGGCGGTGGTGGCGGCGCTGACGTACGCCAGCCGCGCCCTCAGTCCGGGGCCACCAACCGGAATCCGACCCCCCGCACGGTGCGCAGGTAGCGAGGTTTCGCCGCGGATTCGCCCAGTTTCCGGCGTAGCCAGTACAGATGCACGTCGATCGTCTGGTCTTCCCCGACGGATGGCTGTCGCCATACCTCCTCCAACAGCTCACGACGCGAGACCACCCGGCCCGGGCGGGCGGCGAGATACGCCAGCAGGTCGAACTCCTTGCGGGTCAGCGCCAGCGGAGTGTCACCGAGCGTGGCGCTGCGCTCCCCGACGTCCACGCGCAGCTCGCCGACCTCGTGCACGGCGGGCTGCGCGGTGCGGCTGGCCCGGCCCACCCGGCGCAGCACCGTGGTGATGCGCGCGTCGAGGTGGGCTCCGGTGAACGGTTTGACCATGTAGTCGTCCGCGCCGGCGCGCAGCAGCCGCACCACGGTCTGCTCGTCGTCGCGGGCGGTGGCGATGATGATGGGTACGTCGGTGATGCCGCGCAGCATCCGCAGCGCGTCCGAGCCGTCCAGATCAGGTAACCCCAGGTCGAGCACGACCAGGTCGGGTGTTTCGGCGGCGACCCGGCGCAGGGCGTCCAGCGCCGTACCGACGGCGTGCACGGCGTGGCCCCGGTCGGCCAGCGACCGCAGCATCGCGCCGCGCACGACGTGGTCGTCCTCGACGAGCAACACCGTGGCCATGCCGAGCACCGTACTGCCACCGGCACGTAACTCCTAAATGGTGATGCAGGGGAATATCACGATGACACAGAGTCACGAAAGCGGGGGGTCGGAACGGGGCGCCGAGGTCCTGGGGCGGGCTTTTCCGGCATTGGCCGGGCGCACCGGAAATCCGGTGGCCGCGTCGGTTCCGAGGTGCGCAAATGGAACCACTAGCATCGGGAACGGCCCGCAATCGGCGGGCCGGTACACCACCGGCGAAAAGGAGAAAGACCGTGTCTGCACCCCGTACCCATGCCGTGGCCGACCCCGTCGTCGTCCCGGCCGGGACGACGGCGGGCGACGCGGTGGCCGCCGCGGGCCTGCCCGCCTCCGGCCCCAAGGCGATCGTGGTGGTGCGCGACGCCGACGGCCGGCTGCGCGACCTCGACTGGGCCCCGGACGCTCCCGCACAGGTGGAGCCGGTGTCGATGGACTCACCCGACGGGCTGAACGTGCTGCGGCACTCCGCCGCCCACGTGCTGGCCCAGGCCGTGCAGGACATCTTCCCGGAGGCGAAGCTCGGCATCGGCCCGCCCATCCACGACGGCTTCTACTACGACTTCGACGTGGCCAAGCCGTTCCAGCCCGACGACCTGGCGAAGCTCGAAAAGCGGATGCAGGAGATCGTCAAGGCCGGGCAGCTGTTCCGCCGCCGCCGCTACGACTCGCTGGACGAGGCCAAGGCGGAGCTGGCGAACGAGCCGTTCAAGCTGGAACTGGTCGATCTCAAGGGTGACGTCGAGGACGACGAGGTGATGGAGGTCGGCGGCGGCGAGCTGACCGTCTACGACAACATCGACCCGAAGTCCGGCGACCGGGTCTGGGGCGACCTGTGCCGGGGCCCGCACCTGCCCTCGACCCGGCTGATCCCGGCGGTCAAGCTGATGCGCTCGGCCGCCGCCTACTGGCGCGGCAGCGAGAAGAACCCCCAACTGCAGCGGGTGTACGGCACCGCGTGGCCGAGCCGCGACGAGCTGAAGGCGTACCTGAACCGGCTGGCCGAGGCGGAGCGGCGCGACCACCGGCGCCTCGGCGCCGAACTGGACCTGTTCTCGTTCCCCGACGAGATCGGCTCCGGCCTCCCGGTGTTCCACCCCAAGGGCGGGGTGATCAAGCGGGAGATGGAGGACTACGTCCGGGCCCGCCACATCCAGGAGGGCTTCCAGTACGTCGGCACCCCGCACATCAGCAAGGAGGGGCTGTTCCACACCTCCGGGCACCTGCCGTACTACGCCGACACGATGTTCCCGCCGATCCCGTTCGAGGGCGCGGACTACTACCTCAAGGCCATGAACTGCCCGATGCACAACCTGATCTTCCGCTCGCGCGGGCGGTCGTACCGGGAGCTGCCGCTGCGGCTGTTCGAGTTCGGGTCGGTGTACCGGTACGAGAAGTCCGGGGTGGTGCACGGCCTGACCCGGGTGCGCGGCCTGACCCAGGACGACTCCCACTCGTACGTCACCGCGGAGCAGGCCCCTGGCGAGATCAAGCACCTGCTGGACTTCGTGCTGTCGCTGCTGCGCGACTTCGGCCTGGACGACTTCTACCTGGAGCTGTCCACCCGCGACCCGAAGAGCGACAAGTTCATCGGTACGGACGAGCAGTGGGAGGTGGCCACCGCGGTGCTGGAGCGGGTCGCCACCGACAGCGGCCTGGAGCTGGTGGCCGACCCGGGCGGCGCCGCGTTCTACGGACCGAAGATCTCCGTGCAGGCTCGCGACGCGATCGGCCGTACCTGGCAGATGTCGACGATCCAGTACGACTTCAACCAGCCGGCCGGCTTCAACCTGGAGTACCAGGCCGCGGACGGGTCCCGGCAGCAGCCCGTAATGATCCACTCGGCGAAGTTCGGCTCGATCGAGCGGTTCTTCGGCGTCCTCGTGGAGCACTACGCGGGGGCGTTCCCGGCCTGGCTGGCGCCGGTGCAGGTGGTCGGCATCCCGATCCGCGACGACCACGCCGACTACCTGGAGCAGTTCGCGGCCAGGCTGCGGGCCGAGGGCATCCGGGCCGAGGTGGACCACTCCACCGACCGCATGCAGAAGAAGATCCGCACCGCCCAGCAGCAGAAGATCCCGTTCATGGCGATCGCGGGCGACGACGACGTCAGCGGCGGCACGGTCTCGTTCCGCTACCGCGACGGCTCGCAGCGCAACGGCGTGCCGCTCGACGAGGCGGTCGCGCACGTCGCCGAGGTGGTGCGCTCCCGGGTCAACACCGGGCCGTCCGCGGCCTGAGGCGGCCCGCGCCCGCTCGTCCACTACGCCTAGGATCACAGGCGTGGTGGACGAGCGGCGCGGGCAGGATCCGGACGGGCTGGAGCGGCTCTGGACGCCGCACCGGATGACGTACATCTCGGGGGAGGACCGGCCGGAGGGCGGGTACGAGCAGCCGTCGGGCTGCCCGTTCTGTCTCGCGCCGGGGCGCGCCGAGCCGGACAGCCTGGTGGTGGCGCGCGGCGAGAAGGTCTTCGCGGTGCTCAACCTGTACCCGTACAACCCGGGGCACCTGATGGTGTGCCCGTACCGGCACGTCGCCGACTACACCGAGCTGGACGCGGCCGAGACGGTCGAGCTGGCCGAGTTCACCCAGCGGGCGATGCGGGTGATCCGCAGTGCCAGCCGCCCGCACGGGTTCAACCTGGGCATGAACCAGGGCGCGGTCGCGGGTGCGGGCATCGCCGCACACCTGCACCAGCACGTGGTGCCGCGCTGGGGTGGCGACGCCAACTTCATGCCGGTGATCGGGCGCACCAAGGTGCTGCCCCAGCTGCTGGCCGACACCCGGGAGATGCTGGCGAAGGCGTGGCCCGAGGTCGCCTGAGGGCCCCGGGCCGGTCGTCGGGAGCGGTCAGCGGCTGGCCACGGCCTCCTTGCGGACGGCCTCGGCCAGGTGAGCGGGCATCGGCTCATGCCGCACGTACGTACGGGAGAAGGTGCCCGCCCCGGAGGTGATCGCGCGCAGCTCCACCGCGTACCGGATCAGCTCGGTGGCCGGGACCTCGGCCCGCACGAGGCTGTAGCCGGTGTCGTCGTCGCTCTCGCTGCCCATCGGGCGGCCCCGGCGGCCGGACAGGTCGCTCATCACCGCGCCGACGTACGTCTCCGGCACCCGCACGACGATCTCGTCGACCGGTTCGAGCAGGGTCATCTGGCCGGCCTCCGCGGCCTCCTTCAGCGCCATCGAGCCCGCCGTCTGGAACGCCGCGTCGGACGAGTCGACGCTGTGCGCCTTGCCGTCGAACAGCGTGACCCGCAGGTCCACCACGGGGTAGCCGGCGACGAGGCCGCGCTCCAGCTGTGCGCGTACCCCCTTCTCCACCGACGGGATGTAGTTGTGCGGCACCGCGCCGCCCACCACCTTGTCGACGAACTCGAAGCCCGAACCGCGCGGCAGCGGCTCCACCTCGATGTCGCAGACCGCGTACTGGCCGTGGCCGCCGGACTGCTTGACGTGGCGGCCGTGGCCCTTGGCGGCCGCGCCGAAGGTCTCCCGCAGTGACACCTTGACCGGCTCGGTGTCCAGCTCGACGCCGCCCGCGCGCAGCCGCTCCAGCACCACGTCGGCGTGCGACTCGCCCATGCACCACAGCACGAGCTGGTGGGTGTCGGCGTTGCGTTCCAGGCGCAGGGTCGGGTCGCCGGCGACCAGCCGGGCCAGGTTCTTGGCCAGGGCGTCCTCGTCGGAGCGGGACTTGGCCACCACGGCGATCGGCAGCAGCGGCTCCGGCATCCGCCACGGCGCCATCAGCAGCGGCTGGTCCTTGCCGGAGAGGGTGTCGCCGGTCTCGGCGCTGCCGGACTTGGTGATCGCGCACAGGTCCCCGGCCACGCACGCGGAGACCTCGCGCAGCTGGGCGCCGAGCGGGGAGTAGATGTGCGCGATGCGCTCGTCGGCGTCGTGGTCCGGGTGGCCGCGCTCGGCCATGCCGTGCCCGGAGACGTGCACGGTCTGCTCCGGGCGCAGGGTGCCGGAGAAGACGCGGACCAGCGAGACCCGCCCGACGTGCCGGTCGATGGTCGTCTTGACCACCTCGGCGACCAGTGGGCCGTCCGGGTCGCAGGTCAGCGGCGTACGCGGGGAACCGTCCACCCCGGTCACCGCGGGCAGGTCGTGTTCCAGCGGGGTCGGCGCGCTGGTGACCAGCGTGTCCAGCAGCGCGTCGAGGCCTACCCCGGTCTGGGCGCACACCGGGATGACGGGGTAGAAGTGGCCGCGGGCCACCGCCTTCTCCAGGTCGGGGATCAGTACGTCCTGGCCGACCGGCTCGCCGCCGAGGTAGCGGTCCATCAGGGTCTCGTCCTCGCTCTCGGCGATGATCCCCTCGATGAGCGTGTTGCGGTCCTCCTCGACCGGGGCGAGGTGCTCGGGCTCGGCGTCGCGCGCCTGCGGCGGGTAGCCCGCCGAGTAGTCCAGCACCCGCAGTGTCACCAGGCCCAGCAGGCCCGCGACCGACTGGCCGTCGTCGGCCAGCATCGGCTGGTAGAGCGGCATGACGTTGTCGCCGAACGCCTCCTGGCAGCGCTCCAGGGTGCCGTCGTAGTCGGCGCGCGGATGGTCCAGCCGGGTGATCGCCACGGCGCGGGGCATGCCGACCGCGGCGCACTCCTCCCAGAGCGCGGTGGTGGCGTCGTCCACGCCGTCCACCGCGGAGACGACGAAGAGCGCGGCGTCCGCGGCCCGCAGGCCGGCGCGCAGCTCCCCGACGAAGTCGGCGAACCCGGGGGTGTCCAGCAAGTTGATTTTGACGTCGTCGTGCACCAGCGGGGCACACGCGAGGGAGACGGACCGTTGCTGGCGTACGGCCGCCGGATCGTGATCGCACACCGTGGTGCCCTCGGTCACCGAACCGGGCCGGGGAATCGTGCCGGACGCGGCGAGCAGCGCCTCCGCCAGCGTCGTCTTCCCGGAACCGGAGTGGCCCACCAGCACCACGTTACGAACTCTGCCGGGCTCGGTAACCACCGGCGCGGCAGCGCCGGCGAGCCCCCTCTCCGAAGTCTTCTGCGCCATGGCAGCGCACCTCCGTTTCAGAAGAGTTACGACGCTGTTCTTGGATCCCACACCCTGCGCAGTCGTGACCGCAACCCCCAGTAGTCGCCGGCGGCGCCACCATGACGATACGGCCAACGGGTGACCTGGGCCGTACCGTCGGCAGACGGCACGCCGTTATGGTGAGACGGCCATGGCAAAGATCTTCACCGGAACCGCCCGTGCGGTCGTGTCGCACGGCGTCGACCCGACCGCCCGGTTCCTGCTGCGCCTCGGCGTCACCCCCAACGCGGTCACCGTGGCCGGCACCGTCGGGGTGCTCGCCGGCTCGACCGTCGCCGCGTTCGGCCACCTGTTCTGGGGCGTCTGGATCGTCACCGCCTGCGCGCTGACGGACGCGCTGGACGGCACGATGGCCCGGATGAGCGGCGGCACCAGCAGGTTCGGGGCGCTGCTCGACTCGTCCATGGACCGCATCGCCGACGCGGCCGTCTTCGGCGCCGTCACCTTCTATCTGGCCGAGCGCGGCAACCCGTACGGGGGAGTGGTGGCCGCGCTGCTGTGCCTCGCCTCCGGCCAGGTGGTCTCGTACGTCAAGGCCCGCGCGCAGAGCCTCGGCCTGGACGCCGACGTCGGCATCGCCGAACGCCTCGAACGGCTGCTCATCGTCGGCGTCGGCGGCCTGCTCTCCAGCGCGGGCCTGCTCTGGGGCCTGCCCGTCATGCTGTGGCTGCTGGCGGTGCTCTCGATCATCACGGTGTTCCAGCGGCTCACGCACGCCGCCCGCTCGGCGCGGACCCCCACCCCGTGAGCAGGGCCCAGGACCGGCTCGCCGAGTTGGGGTACGCGGCGGGCTGGCGGCTCGTCCGCGCCCTGCCCCAGCGCGCCGCCGAGGCGCTGTTCCGCGCCGGCGCGGACCGGGCGTACCGCGGCGACGGGCGTGGCACCCAGCGCCTGCGCCACAACCTGCGCCAGGTCGTCGGGCCGGACCTGCCGGAGGCGGACCTGGACGAACTCGTCCGGGCTGGACTGCGCTCCTACGCCCGGTACTGGATGGAGGCGTTCCGGCTCCCGTCGCGCACCCCAGCGCAGCATCTCGACGGCTTCCGGCTGGCCCAGGCCGACGAACTGGCCGAGCTGCTGAACCACGGCCGCGGGGCGGTCCTCGCGCTGCCGCACGTCGCCAACTGGGACGCCGCGGCCGCCTGGGTGTCCGCCAACGGCTGGCGGCTGGTCACGGTCGCGGAACGGCTCAAGCCCGAAAGCGTGTTCCGGCGCTTCGTCGAGTACCGGGAAAAGCTCGGCATGGAGGTGCTGGCGCTGACCGGCGGGCAGCGCCACCCGCTGGACGTGCTCGCCGAACGGGCCACCCAGGGGTACGCGGTGGCCCTGCTGGCCGACCGTGACCTGTCCGCGCGCGGCGTCGAGGTGAACTTCTTCGGCGGCCGCACCCGGATGCCCCCCGGCCCGGCCCTGGTGGCGCTGCGCACCGGCGCGCCACTGTACGCCGTGGACATGTGGTTCACCCCCGAGCGCACCGAGGCCAGCATGCGCCGCATTCCGCTGCCCGGACCGGACGAGGGGCCGCTGACCGCGCGGGTCCGCGTGGCCACCCAGCGCCTCGCCGACGCGTTCGCCGAGGGGATCGCCGCGCACCCGCAGGACTGGCACATGCTGCAGAAGCTGTGGCTGGACACGCCCGCGCGCACGGGCCGGGCCTGAGGCGGGCGGCGTGCGGATCGGGATCGTCTCCCCGTACTCGTTCGACGTGCCCGGCGGGGTGCAGAACCACATCATCGACCTCGCCGAGGCACTGATCGAGCTGGGCCACTCCGTCAGCGTGCTGGCCCCGGCCGACGAGGACGCCGACCTGCCGCCGTACGTGGTGCCCGCGGGCCGGGCGGTGCCGCTGCCGTACAACGGGTCGGTGGCGCGGATCGCGTTCGGGCCGGTCTCCACCGCCCGGGTGCGGCGCTGGCTGTCCCGGGGCGAGTTCGACGTGCTGCACGTCCACGAGCCGATGGCGCTGAGCCTGTCCATGCTGGCCGTACTGTCCGCCCGGGGTCCCGTGGTCGCCACGTTCCACACCGCGATGACCCGGTCCCGGGCGCTGGCGGTCGCCCAGGGCCTGCTCCAGCTCATCGTGGAGAAGATCACCGCGCGGATCGCGGTGAGTGAACTGGCCCGCAAGGTGCAGGTGGAACACCTGGGCGGCGGGGCCGTGGAAATCCCCAACGGGGTGGCGGTGGCGAAGTTCGCCCACGCCGAACCGCTGCCCGGCTGGCCGGGCGACGGCGGCGCACTGGGCTTCCTGGGCCGGTTCACCGAGCCGCGCAAGGGCTTCGCCATCCTGCGCACCGCCTTTGTCACCCTGGCCCGGCAGCGCCCCGGCCTGCGGCTGCTGGTCGCCGGCCCCGGCGACCGCGACGAACTGTACGACGAGCTGCCCGCCGACCTGCACGACCGGGTGACCCTCCTGGGGCTGGTCTCCGAGGCCGACAAGGCGCGGATGCTGCGCAGCGTCGACGTGTACGTGGCACCCAACACCGGCGGCGAATCCTTCGGCATGATCCTCACCGAGGCCATGGCGGCCGGGGCGGCCGTCGCGGCCAGCGACCTGGACGCCTTCCGCCGCGTCCTGGACGGCGGCCGGGCCGGAGCGCTGTTCCCCACCGGTGACGCGGACGCGCTCGCCGAGGTGCTGGCCGGGCTGCTGGACTCGCCCGCCCGCCGGGCCGAGCTCGCCGCCTGCGCCCGCGAGGTGGTGCGGGCCTACGACTGGTCGTCCGTGGCGCAGCGGGTCCTGGAGGTCTACGCCACCGCCATCGAGGCCACCGACGGGCGGGTTTTCGACGCCGAGTGGGCGGAACCACCCCCCGCGCGGTGAGTGCCACGAGCGATCCCGCACTACGATGCCCGGCATGTGGTGGGTCATGGGCATCGTCATGGCGGCTGCCCTGCTCTCGGGTTACCTGACCTGGACGGCGCACCGCGTCGAGCGCGTACACGTGCGCGCCCGTTCCGCCCAGCGCGCCCTCGACGCCCACCTGCTGCGCCGCGCGGCGGCGGCCGCGGTCGTCGCGGAGGCCGCCGAGAACACCGAGCTGTACCTGGCCGCCCGGCTGGCCCTGGACGCCGCGCCGGGGGAGCGGGAGGCCGCCGAGAACGACCTGACCCGCCAGCTCGAGGCGATCGACCTGACCGGCACCGACCCGGCCACCCACGCCCTGATCGTGCACAGCCGGCGGGTGGTGCTGGCCCGCCAGGTGCACACCGACCAGGTACGCGACGCGCTCACCGCCCGCCGCCGCCCGCTCGTGCGGGTGCTGCGGTTGGCCCGCCGCTACCCCCGGCCGCAGTACTTCGACATCGTCGACCCGTACACGACGATGGCCCGCCTTGCCCCGCCCGCCGTCGCGGTGGAGGCCGGCTGACCGCAGGTGGCTCTGCGGAGCAGGCCACTGGGGGGTCGATTGGCCATCGGTGGCCCCAAGTGGCCGCTCTAGACTCGGACCCCGACAAACCCCGCCGTAAGGAGCCGATCTCCGTGTCCGACAGCCAGCAGCCGACGCCCGTCACCGGTACCGCCCGCGTCAAGCGCGGCATGGCCGAAATGCTCAAGGGCGGCGTGATCATGGACGTGGTCACCGCCGAGCAGGCCAAGATCGCCGAGGACGCCGGAGCCGTCGCCGTCATGGCGCTCGAACGGGTCCCCGCCGACATCCGTGCCCAGGGCGGCGTGTCCCGGATGAGCGACCCCGACATGATCGACGGCATCATCAACGCGGTCTCGATCCCCGTCATGGCCAAGGCCCGCATCGGCCACTTCGTCGAGGCCCAGGTCCTGCAGTCGCTCGGCGTCGACTACATCGACGAATCCGAGGTGCTGACCCCGGCCGACTACGCCAACCACATCGACAAGTGGGCGTTCACCGTGCCGTTCGTCTGCGGCGCCACCAACCTCGGCGAGGCCCTGCGCCGGATCAACGAGGGCGCCGCCATGATCCGCTCGAAGGGCGAGGCCGGCACCGGCGACGTCTCCAACGCGGTCACCCACATGCGCACCATCCGCGCCGAGATCCGCCGCCTGCAGTCGCTGCCCGCCGACGAGCTGTACGTCGCCGCCAAGGAGCTGCAGGCCCCGTACGAGCTGGTCAAGGAGGTCGCCGAGGCGGGCAAGCTGCCGGTGGTGCTGTTCACCGCGGGCGGCATCGCCACCCCCGCCGACGCGGCCATGATGATGCAGCTCGGCGCCGAGGGCGTGTTCGTCGGCTCCGGCATCTTCAAGTCCGGCAACCCGGCCGAGCGGGCCGCCGCCATCGTCAAGGCCACCACGTTCCACGACGACCCCGACGTCGTCGCCAAGGTGTCGCGCGGCCTCGGCGAGGCCATGGTCGGCATCAACGTCGACGACATCCCGGTCCCGCACCGTCTCGCCGAGCGCGGCTGGTAATCCATCCCCGGGCACCACGCGGTCTCCGGGCCCCTCGAGGGCCCGGGGACCGCTTTTGACGAGTTGGAGGACGACGTGACCATCGGGGTGCTGGCCCTGCAGGGCGACGTGCGCGAGCACCTGAACGCGCTGACCGACAGCGGCGCGCAGGCGCGGCCGGTGCGCCGCACGGAGGAACTGGACGCGGTCGACGCGCTGGTCATCCCCGGCGGGGAGTCCACCACGATGAGCAACCTGGCCGTCTCGTTCGGCCTGCTCGACCCGATCCGCAAGCGGATCGCCGACGGCATGCCGGTGTACGGCTCCTGCGCCGGCATGATCATGCTGGCCACGACCGTGCTGGACGGCCGAGCCGACCAGGAGTCCTTCGCCGGCATCGAGATGACCGTGCGGCGCAACGCGTTCGGCCGCCAGGTCGACTCGTTCGAGGCTCCGGTCGCGATCGACGGCATCGCGGGCGGCGACTTCCACGCCGTCTTCATCCGCGCCCCGTGGGTCGAGGAGATCGGCCCGGCGGCGCGGGCGCTGGGCCGCGTCACGGCGGGACCGGCCGCCGGTAGGATTGTCGCGGTTCAGCAGGGAAACCTGCTCGCCACGGCCTTCCATCCCGAGCTGACCGGCGACCTGCGCGTCCACCGGCACTTCGTGCAGATGGTGTCCAGCGCCGCAGACGACCGGTGAAGACGGAGGTTCCCCATGTCCGGCCACTCCAAGTGGGCGACGACCAAGCACAAGAAGGCCGTCATCGACGCCAAGCGCGGCAAGATGTTCGCCAAGCTGATCAAGAACATCGAGGTCGCGGCGCGCACCGGGGGCGGCGACCCGGCCGGTAACCCCACCCTCTACGACGCCATCCAGAAGGCGAAGAAGAGCTCCGTACCCAACGACAACATCGACCGCGCCGTCAAGCGCGGCTCCGGCCTGGAGGCCGGCGGCGCCGACTGGCAGACGATCATGTACGAGGGGTACGGCCCGAACGGCGTCGCCATCCTCATCGAGTGCCTCACGGACAACCGCAACCGCGCCGCCACCGAGGTGCGGACCGCGCTCACCCGCAACGGCGGCACGTTCGCCGACGCGGGCAGCGTGTCGTACCTGTTCAACCGCAAGGGCGTGGTCATCGTCCCGAAGACCGGCCTGAGCGAGGACGACGTCATGCTGGCGGTCCTCGACGCCGGGGCCGAGGAGATCAACGACCTGGGTGACTCGTTCGAGGTGATCAGCGAGGCCGGCGACCTGGTCGGCGTCCGCACGGCCCTGCAGGGCGCCGGCATCGAGTACGACTCGGCCGAGTCGTCGCTGGTGCCCACGATGACCGTGGAGGTCGACGAGGAGGCGGCCCGCAAGGTGTTCAAGCTCATCGACGTCCTGGAGGACTGCGACGACGTGCAGAACATCTTCGCCAACTTCGACGTCTCGGACGACGTCATGGCCAAGATCGACGCCTGACGCCGATGCTGCAGTGGTCCTCCGCGGAAGGCTCAGCTCGGCCGCCCACCGCGTAGCTCCACTGCCGCTCGCTCCTCCCGCGTTGTACGCTATTACGTACGAACCGGGGAGGTGTGCGATGCGAGTGATCTCCGCGTCTGATCTGCGGTCGAACCTCGCGGCCGCGCTCGACGCCATCGAGAGCGACGCCGAGAACTTGGTCGTGACCCGCAGTGGTCACGAAGACGTCGTGATCATGCTCAAGCGCGACTACGACGCCTGGCGGGAGACCGACTACCTGTCTCGTGGTGCCAACGGTCTTGAACTGCGCCGCCGTATTGCGGAGATGGACGCCGGTGGCGGTGTGGTGCACGACCTGATCGACGGCGACACCGGTCCGAGCCTTGCGTGAAGATCATTTGGCATCCCTCCGCGTGGGACGAGTATGTCGCCTGGCAGGCGGAGGACCGGCGCGTGCTGCGCCGCGTCAACGAACTCATCCGAGACATCCGACGGGGTAACGACGGGGGCATCGGCAAACCCGAACTGCTCAAGGGCGACCTGAGCGGTTGGTCGTCGCGCCGTATCAACCAGGAGCACCGTCTCGTGTACCGGACCACGGCGAGCGGCGACCTGGAGATCCTCATGTGCCGCTACCACTACGGCTGATCCAGCCTCGACTCCGCGATGGGTCCGTCGCAGTGATCGACGCAATGAACCACCCGGCGGTCAAGGGATCGGCGCGGACAGGTGGGACATGATCTGGACGATGCCGCCCACGATCAGCACCACCGCCGCGGCCACCCGCCCCACCCGCCGCCAGCAGTACCGCTGGTAGGCATGCACCCAGGCGATCTCCGCCTCCGCCACCGCCCGCCCGGTCACCCGGATCGTCGACCCCAACAACGGCGCCAGCCCCTGAGCCACGCTGACCGGCCGGGCAGCCGCCAGACACGAGGCCGCCCCAGTTGCCGGTATCGAGGCAGCTGCCGGCCTCCGGGCGTCTGACGGCACGGAACGCACGTCGACCGGATACGGCCGGTCCTCGCGCCACTGCTTCGCCCGGGCCACGAGCCGGCGCGACAGGAAGTCCGCCGCCGCGTCGCCCCGGCGCAGCCGGGACCACCACCGCAGCCGCCGCCAGTGCCCCGCCACGTCCGCCAGCACCTCACCGGGCAGCTGATTCGCGTACGGGTCGCCGTCCGTCAGGCGCGCGGCGTCCCGGCGCAGCGCGGTGAGATGACCGGCCACGAAGTCCACGTAGTCGCTCGGCGGCTCCTCCGCCATCGGCGGGAACAGGTACGCCATGACGCCTCCCACCCCATCGTCGAGGCGTGTCGCTTCCTGGCACAAGAGGTACTCGTACTAGGGTGTCGAACACACGTACGCCAGGCATGGGGAGGTCGCGTAGTGCGGGTGCTCGGCATCGACCCGGGGCTGACCCGGTGCGGGGTCGGCGTCGTCGAGGGTGTGCCGGGCCGGCCCTGCAAGCTGGTCGCCTACTACGTGGTCTACACCGAGGCCGACGAGGACATCGCGTTGCGCCTGCGGCACCTCGACGAGTCGCTGGCGAAGCTGGTCGCGGAGCACCGGCCC
The DNA here is from genome assembly GCF_004217545.1 of Krasilnikovia cinnamomea. NCBI lineage: Bacteria > Bacillati > Actinomycetota > Actinomycetes > Micromonosporales > Micromonosporaceae > Krasilnikovia > Krasilnikovia cinnamomea. The sequence goes on along the minus strand of NZ_SHKY01000001.1, from coordinate 838,177 downwards.
GAGAGCGTCGCGGTCGAGCGCGTCTTCAGCCAGCACAACGTACGTACGGTCATGGGCACCGCCCAGGCGAGCGCGGTCGCCATCCTGGCCGGGGCGCGCGCCCGCCTGCCGGTGCAGACGTACACCCCGAGCGAGGTCAAGGCGGCCATCACCGGCTCCGGCACCGCCGGAAAGGCGCAGGTCACTAGCATGGTGACCCGGCTGCTCGGCCTCGACAAGCCGCCCCGCCCGGCCGACGCCGCCGACGCGCTCGCCCTGGCCATCTGCCACATCTGGCGCGGCGGCACCCGCGCCCGCATCGCCGCGGCGGCCCAGGCCGCCGCCCGCCGGACAGGAGCCCCCCGATGATCGCCAGCGTCCGCGGCGTGGTCGCCGCGATCGCCCCCGACAGCGCCGTCATCGAGGTCGGCGGCGTGGGCCTCGCGGTGCTGTGCGCACCGGGCACCCTCGCGGGCCTCAAGACCGGCGCGGAGGCGCGGCTGGCCACCAGCCTCGTCGTCCGCGAGGACTCGCTCACCCTGTACGGCTTCGCCGACGACGACGAGAAGCACCTGTTCGAGCTGCTGCAGACCGCCAGCGGGGTGGGTCCGCGGCTCGCGCAGGCCGTGCTGGCCGTGCACGCGCCCGACGCGGTGCGCCGGGCGGTGTCCGGTGGCGACATCGCCGCCCTGACCCGGGTGCCCGGCATCGGCAAGAAGGGCGCCGAACGCCTCGTTCTGGAGCTGCGCGACCGGATCGGCGTCGTACCGGCCACCGACGGCGCGTCCGGCGGGGTGCTGCGCGGCGACTGGCAGGACCAGGTACGCCAGGGCGTCGTCGCGCTCGGCTGGTCCGCCGCCCAGGCCGACCAGGCGGTCGCCGCGATCGGTGAGACCCTCGATGGCGAGATCCCGCCGGTGCCCGTCCTGCTGCGCCAGGCGATCCGGCTGCTCGGGCGGACCAGGTGACCGGCGACGGCGTGGTCTCGCCGTACGTCGGTGATGAGGAGCTGGACGCCGAGGCCAGCGTCCGCCCCCGCCGGCTGGCCGAGTTCATCGCCCAGCATCGGGTCCGCGACCAGCTGGAACTGCTGCTCAAGGGCGCGATGGGGCGCGGCACCCCACCCGACCACATCCTCTTGTCCGGTCCGCCCGGTTTGGGGAAGACGACCCTGGCCAACATCGTCGCCGCCGAGCTGGGTACGGGCATCCGCACCACGAGCGGCCCGGTGATCGAACGCTCCGGCGACCTCGCCGCCATCCTCACCAGCCTCGGCCCCGGGGACGTGCTGTTCATCGACGAGATCCACCGGATCGCCAAGCCCGCCGAGGAACTGCTCTACAGCGCCATGGAGGACTTCCGGGTCGACGTGGTGGTCGGCAAGGGGCCCGGCGCGACCGCGATCCCGCTGGACGTGGAGCCGTTCACGCTGGTCGGCGCGACCACCCGGGCCGGCCTGCTGTCCGGGCCGATGCGCGACCGCTTCGGGTTCGTGGCGCACCTCGACTTCTACTCGCCCGCCGACCTGGATGCGCTGCTGCACCGCTCCGCGCGCATCCTGGGCGTGCCGATCACCCCGGAAGGCGCCGTGGAGATCGCCGGGCGCTCGCGGGGCACCCCCCGGATCGCGAACCGCCTGCTGCGCCGCGTGCGCGACTACGCGGAGGTCCGCGCGGACGGGGTGGTCAACGAGCAGACGGCCCAGGCCGCGCTGGCCGTGTACGACGTCGACGAGCTGGGCCTGGACCGGCTGGACCGGGCCGTGCTGCGGGCGCTCATCGAGTCGTTCCGGGGCGGGCCGGTCGGACTGTCGACGCTGGCCGTGGCGGTGGGGGAGCAGGCGGACACCGTCGAGGAGGTGTGCGAGCCGTTCCTGGTCCGGGCGGGGCTGCTGGCGCGTACCCCGCGCGGGCGGGTGGCCACCGACGCGGGCTGGCGGCATCTGGGCAGGACCCCGCCGGCGGACGGGCGCGGCCTGGTCGCGGGCCAGCCGGAGTTGTTCGCCCGTGACGCCTGAGCGCGGGTGCCCTCGTAATGTGAACGTGACGTGTGCCGCGCGCTGTGTTCCCAGGAAGAGGGACTAAACTCGCCGCGGTTCTTACGGGATGTCTGTCTCGCCCCGTCGCGCACCATGTGCCGCGCCGGAGGCTCCATGGAAGGCTCACTTCGTGTTTCTTGCAGCTGATCCCCAGGGTGGTGGCAGCTTCACGCCGCTGCTGCTGATCGCCCTGCTTTTCGGCGTCATGTACTTCATGATGATCCGCCCCCAGCAGAAGCGGCGCCGGGAGGCGCAGGCGATGCAGTCCGCGCTCGGCCCCGGCGACCAGGTCGTCACGATCGGCGGGCTGCACGGCACGGTGACCGCTGCGGACGACGAGGTGGTGACGATCGAGGCGTCTCCCGGCGTCGAGCTGCGATTCGCGCGCCCGGCCATCGCGCGGGTGGTCAAGCCCGAGACGACCGCGACCGCGGCGGACGAGGCCGAGTCCGAGCCCGCCGCCGACGCTCCGGCCGCCGAGGAGCCGATCCAGAGCCCGGTCGTCGAGACCCGCAAGGACAAGGACTGATCGCTCAGCTTCGATGGCGGGATGTCCGGGTCGGGGAGACCGGGCAGCCCGCCATTGTGAATAATCATCGCCGGGCGGATCGTCCGGTTTGACGCGGCTGCCCCGCACCTTTACCCGTTGTCGTCGCGAGCGTGCGGCGGCCGTACCGCACGAGGAGACCGAACGCCGTGGCCCGACCACCACAGGGACAGATGCATCCCGGGCGGCAACTCGCCGTGCTCGGCTTCATCTTCGTCGTGCTGTACCTGCTCGTCTTCTTCGCGGCGGGCGCGGAGGGCAGCGTCCGGGACCGGTTGCAGCCGAAGCTCGGCCTCGACCTCATCGGCGGTACGCAGGTGACGTACCAGGCCTCCCTGCTGGCCAACGGCCAGGTGCCGTCGCGCCAGAGCATGGAGCAGGCCAAAGAGATCATGGAGAGCCGGGTCAACGCGCTCGGTGTCTCCGAGGCCGAGGTCGTCATCGAGGGTGACCGCAACATCGTGGTCTCCGTCGCGGGCCAGGAAGCCGACGAGCTGAAGAACATCGGCCAGGCCGCGCAGATGCGCTTCCGCAAGGTCCTCAAGGCCACCCCCGACGTCGCCGCGGCCGCGCTCAACCCGCCGTCGGCGGCCCCGAGCGCCGCCCCCAGCGGCAGCGCGAAGCCGTCGGCACCGGCCTCCAAGGCGCCGAACGTCACCGGCACCGACCAGCCGACCACCACGCCGAGCGGTGGCCAGGGCGGCGGCCAGATGGCGCCGAGCGCGTCCCCGAGCGCACCGGCCCCGTCGGCGACCGCGGCGGCCACCTCCGCTCCGGCGGCGTCCGCGTCGGCCGCGCCCGTTGCGGGAAAGACGGCCCCGACCCGCGCGGACGTGGAGAAGAAGGTCGGCCCGGAGGCCTGGGCGGCCGCCAGCAAGCTGACCGACGCGCCGGACCTGTCGCAGAACCCGCAGGCCGCGGCGCAGTTCGCGAAGTTCGCGACGCTCACCGGCGACGAGGTCAACGCGCTGACCCCGGAGATGCAGTACAACGTGCCGACGATCAGCTGCAAGCAGCTGCAGGACCGGCCCAACGGCGCGATCGACAACGAGACGGCCAAGGCCACCGCCTGCGACAAGGCCGGGCGGAAGATGTACCTGGACGTCGCCAAGGTGGTCGGCACCGACATCGACACGGCCAGCCCGCAGTACGACCAGCAGCAGGGCCAGTGGGTCGTGTCCCTGGACTTCACCGCGTCGGGCCAGCAGAAGTGGGCCGACCTGACGCGCGAGGCGTACAACAAGACTCCCCCCGACGGGTGTGAGAACGCGGCCCAGGCGCTCGGCGGGGACGGCCAGCACTGCCACGTCGCGGTCGTGCTGGACAAGACGGTCATCTCGGCGCCGGAGATCCAGGGTGTGCTCACCGGCCAGTCCCAGATCACCGGCGACTTCGACGCGAAGTCGGCCCGCGAGCTGGCCGACCAGATCCAGTACGGCGCCCTGCCGGTCACGTTCACCGCGGGCGAGGCCATGACGGTCTCCCCGACGCTGGGCACCGCGCAGCTCAAGGCCGGTCTGCTGGCCGCCGCGATCGGCATGGGGCTGGTGGCGATCTACGCCTTCTTCTACTACCGCCTGCTCGGCACGGTCATCTTCCTGAGCCTGATCCTGTCCGGCGTGTTGACCTACGGGGCCCTGGTCTTCCTGGGCCGGGCGACCGGCTTCACGCTGACCCTGGCGGGCATCGCGGGCTTCGTCGTCTCACTCGGTGTGGCGGCGGACTCGTTCGTCATCTACTTCGAACGCCTCAAGGACGAGATCCACGAGGGGCGAAGCCCGCGCAGCGCGGTGCCCCGGGCGTGGGTGCGGGCGCGGCGTACCATCATCAGCGCCAACACGATCACGATCATGGCGGCCGTGGTGCTGTACGTCGTGTCGATCGGCGCGGTGAAGGGGTTCGCGGCCGCGCTCGGCCTCGCCACGATCATCGACCTGTTGGTGGTGTTCCTGTTCCGCCACCCGATCATGACGATGTTCGCGAACACCAAGGCGTTCCTGTCGCCTCGCGTCAGCGGCCTCGGCCGGGTGCTTCCCGCCCGGACCAAGGCAGACGAGTCGGCGCCCCGCACGTCGCGCGCGAAGGAGGCATGAGATGGCCCGCACCGGCGGTTTCGCCGATCGCCTGTACCGAGGCGAGGCGAACCTCAACATCATCGGGCGGCGCAGGCAGTGGTTCCTCATCTCGGCTCTGCTCACGCTCGTCGCGATCGGCAGCTTCATCTTCCGCGGTTTCGAGCTGGGCATCGAGTTCGAGGGCGGCACGGCGTTCAACGTGCCCGCCACCGCTCAGGGCCGTGAGCTGACGCAGACCGAGATCCAGGACGGGGTGTCGCGGGCGGTCGAGTCGGTCGCTCCGGAGGCCCACGTCGGCGCCGCGCAGAAGGTCGGCCGTGCCGGAGGGGGGCAGCAGTTCTACACCATCCGGGCGTCCACGATGACCCCGCAGCAGGCCGCGGACGCGAAGGCCGCCATCGTCCAGGATCTCAAGGTCGACGCCACCCAGGTCAGCGACAGCCAGGTCTCGGCCGCCTGGGGCGGAGCGGTCACCCGGCAGGCCCTGATCGGGCTCGGCGTCTTCCTCGTCCTGGTGATGGGGTATCTGGTGATCCGCTTCGAGTGGCGGATGGCCGTGGCCGCGGTCTCGTCGCTGCTGCTCGACCTGGTCCTCACGGCGGGCGTCTACTCGCTGATCGGCTTCGAGGTCACCCCGTCCACGGTGATCGGCTTCCTGACGATTCTGGGCTTCTCCCTGTATGACGTGGTCGTGGTGTTCGACAAGGTGCAGGAGAACACCCGGGGCATCACGGCGGGCAGCACGCAGACCTACGGCGAGGCCACCAACCTGGCGGTCAACCAGACCCTGATGCGCTCGATCAACACTGGTCTGGTGGCGCTGCTGCCGGTCGGCGGTCTGCTGTTCATCGGCGCCGGCCTGCTCGGCGCGGGCACCCTCAAGGACCTCGGCCTGGTGCTGTTCGTCGGCATGGGCATCGGCGTGGCCGCCTCGATCCTGTTCGCGGCGCCGCTGCTGTCCTGGCTGAAGGACCAGGAGCCGCGGATCAAGGCGCACAACGCCCGGGTGATGAGCCGCCGTTCCGCGGCCCGGACGGAAGGCGCGGCCAAGCGGGCGGAGGGCGCCTCCGACGAGGCCGCCCCGGCGCTGGCCGGTTCGTCCCCCCGCCCGGGGGCTCGCCCGGCCGCCAAGCGCAACTCTCGCGGGGGCCGTCCCGGCGCGTCCGGCAACCGGCCTGGCGGCGGCGGCAAGCGCCGCTGACCGTCAACCTGCTGGTGGCGGCAAGCGTCGCCGACCGGCCCGAGCATGTCCCGAACGGCCCGCCCACCGCACCGGTGGCGGGCCTTTCGGCCGTCGATAGGCTGAGCGGGTGACTGAGACCGCAGCGGTACGCGGCGACAGCGGGCGGCTGGCCGCCGAGCTCGTCGCCAGCCGGGTGCTGGATGTGCCCGACTTCCCGAAGCCCGGCATCCTCTTCAAGGACCTCATGCCGCTGTTCGCGGACGGGCCGGTGTTCCGGCAGGTCATCGACCAGATCGTGGCGCACCACGGCGCGCAACGGTTCGACGTGGTCGCGGGGGTGGAGGCACGCGGGTTCGTGGTCGCGGCGGCCATCGCCTACGCGACGGGCACCGGCGTGGTGCCGGTGCGCAAGGCCGGCAAGCTGCCGCGCCGCGCGCTGTCGGCGACGTACGCGCTGGAGTACGGCGAAGCCACCCTCGAGGTGCACGAGGACGCGTTCATCGCCGGACAGCGGGTCCTCGTGGTCGACGACGTGCTGGCCACGGGCGGCACCGCGGCGGCGGCGCTCGACCTGGTGGAGCAGGCGGGCGGCACGGTCGCCGGGTTCACGGTGTTGCTCGAGCTCGGCTTCCTGGACGGTCGGCAACGGCTGGCCCCGCGTACGGTCCATGCGGTCCTGACCGTTTGATCCGTTTGGGCCCCACCAGGTGACCCCTTTCGGAGTTCAGGCCCGGCCACCGGGTATGAAGACCCGGGTAGGATGACGTTTCCAACCAGGTGAGCAACGGTGTTCCTGGCGGTGAAGGAGCCCGGTGGCCGACTCCGGCCGGCGGATTCCCTGGCGATGGTGTGAGGAGGCCGGTGTCCAGCGACGTCGCTCCTCCAGTGAAGGGCGCGGTGCAGCCGACCGACAGCTCACCGCCCGGCGCGGACGCCCAGGCGGTGGCCGCTGCGGACTCCGCACGCCCAGGCGCATCACAGGCGGCCGGAGACGCGACGAATCCCGGAGCGGCGCCGGTCGCTGACCTCGCGCAGCCCAATGGCGGTCCACCGGTGGTGGAAGGCCCCACCAGGTCGCGCTCGGGCAACCGCCCGGCCGATCCCGCGCCGCCCGCAGGCGACCGCCCGTCGAAGGCGTCGCCCAAGGCCGCGCCGCCCAAGGCTGAGCCGCCCAAGGCTGAGCCGCCCAAGGCTGAGCCGCCCAAGGCTGAGCCGCCCAAGGCTGAGCCGCCCAAGGCTGAGCCGCAGGCAGCGCCGGCCAAAGGCGGGCCGCAGGCAGCGCCGGCCAAGAGCCAAGCGACCAAGGCCGCGCCGTCCAAGGGCGAGGTCACCAAGGCCCCGTCCCCCCAGGCTGAGCCGCACGCCGCGCCCGCCAAGGGCCAGGCGGCCAAGACGGCGTCGCCCAAGGGCGAGGCGTCCCCGGGCGAGGCGTCCCCGGGCGAGGCGTCCCCGGGCGAGGCGTCCCCGGGCGAGGCGTCCCGGGGCGAGGCGCCCAAGGCCGCAGTGTCCAAGACGGCAGCCTCCAAGACCGCCCCGCCCGCTGCGTCGCCGAAGGCGGAGACGTCCAAGGGGAAGACGCCCACGGGTCAGACCGCCAAGGGCGGTGACGCGTCCAAGGGTGAGGCGACCGCCCGGGCCGCGCGCACCGGGGCCACCACCGTGCGGCCGGGAGCGCCCAGCCGGCCGGCATCGTCTGGCCGCCCGACCACGACCGCGCGCCCGAGCGGCCCCGACCCCGACGCGACCCAGCCGCTGGCGCCCGCCGACGACCCGAGCGCCCCGCTCGGTGCGCTGGCCAGCGCACCGACCGGCCGCCGGGTCCGGGCCCGGCTCGCCCGGTTCAACGCCCCGTGGCAGAGCACCCAGGTCAGCGAGGTGCTCGAGCCGCTGATCGCGACCCACCGGGCCAGCCACCCGAAGGCGGACATCCGGGCGTTGCAGCGGGCGTTCGACGTGGCGGCCCGCTGGCACTCGGGGCAGTACCGCAAGTCGGGCGACCCGTACATCACGCATCCGCTCGCGGTCGCGACGATCCTGGCGAACCTCGGCATGGACACCACCACCCTGGTGGCCGCGCTGCTGCACGACACGATCGAGGACACGGCGTACTCCCTCGAGCAGATGAAGGCCGACTTCGGCCCCGAGGTGGCGCTGCTGGTCGACGGCGTGACGAAGCTCGACCGGGTGAAGCTGGGCGACGCGGCGAAGGCCGAGACGATCCGCAAGATGGTCGTGGCCATGGCCAAGGACCCCCGGGTGCTGGTCATCAAGCTGGCCGACCGGCTGCACAACATGCGTACGCTGACCTTCCTGCCCCGCGCCAAGCAGGAGCAGAAGGCCAAGGAGACGCTGGAGATCCTCGCCCCGCTGGCCCACCGCCTCGGTATGAACACGATCAAGTGGGAGCTGGAGGACCTCGCGTTCGGGACCCTGTTCCCAAAGCGGTTCGAGGAGATCAACCGGCTGATCGGGGAGCACCAGCCGCAGCGCGAGGCGCTGCTGCGCCAGGTCACCCAGCGGGTCCAACTCGACCTGAAGTCCGCGAAGATCAAGGCGGAGGTCACCGGCCGCCCGAAGCACCTGTACTCGATCTACCAGAAGATGATCGTGCGGGGCCGCGACTTCAACGACATCTACGACCTGGTCGGCGTGCGCATCCTGGTGGACACGGTCCGCGACTGCTACGCGGCCCTCGGCGTCATCCACGCGAACTGGCAGCCCGTGCCGGGCCGGTTCAAGGACTACATCGCGATGCCGAAGTTCAACATGTACCAGTCGCTGCACACGACGGTCATCGGCCCGACCGGCAAGCCGGTCGAGATGCAGATCCGTACGTTCGCGATGCACCGCACCGCCGAGTTCGGCATCGCCGCGCACTGGAAGTACAAGGAGCAGAAGGGCGCCACGATCGTGGGCCCGCCCGCGCACATCGACGAGATGACGTGGTTGCGCCAGTTACTTGACTGGCAGCGGGAGGCCAGCGACCCGAGCGAGTTCCTCGACGCGTTGCGCTTCGACCTGTCCAGCCAGGAGGTGTACGTCTTCACCCCCAAGGGCGACGTCATCCCGCTGCCGACCGGTTCCACCCCGGTCGACTTCGCGTACGCGGTGCACACCGAGGTCGGCCACAAGTGCATCGGCGCCCGGGTCAACGGCAAGCTGGTGCCGCTGGAGTCCACACTGTCCAACGGCGACGTCATCGAGATCTTCACCTCGAAGTCGTCCTCGGCGGGCCCGACCCAGGACTGGCTCGGCTTCGTCAAGAGCCCCCGCGCCCGTACGAAGATCCGGCAGTACTTCAACAAGGAGCGCCGCGAAGAGGCGATCGAGGTCGGCAAGGAAGCCATCGTCAAGGCGATGCGCAAGCAGGGCCTGCCCCTGCAGCGCATGCTGACCAGCGAGAACCTCACCACGATCGCCCGCGACCTGCACCTGGCCGACGTGGCGTCGCTGTACGCGGCGGTCGGCGAGAACACGGTGTCGGCGCAGTCGGTGGTGCAGAAGCTCGTCGCCGGGTTCGGCGGCGAGGAGGGCGCGGTCGAGGACATCGCCGAGACCGCCGTGGCCACCCGCCCCCCGCGTACCCGGGGCAGCGCCCAGGATCCCGGCGTCGTCGTCAAGGGTGTCAGCGACGTGTGGGTGAAGCTGGCCCGCTGCTGCACCCCGGTGCCGGGCGACACGGTGTTCGGCTTCGTCACCCGTTCCGGCGGGGTCAGCGTGCACCGCGAGGACTGCGCGAACGCGGAGGACCTGCGGATGCAGCGGGAACGGGTCGTCGAGGTCAGCTGGAAGCCGACCAGCGCGTCGACGTTCCTGGTGGCCATCCAGGTGGAGGCGCTCGACCGGCACAAGCTGCTGGCGGACGTGACCCGCGTGCTGTCGGAGGAGCGGGTCAACATCCTGTCCGCGACGGTCACCACCACCCGGGACCGGGTGGCGGTCAGCCGGTTCACCTTCGAGATGGCCGACCCGAAGCACCTGGGCCATCTGGTCGCCGCGGTGCGCAAGGTGGACGGCGTATTCGACGCCTACCGGGTCACCTCGGGGGCCTGACAGACAACGGAAGAGGGCGCGGACCACGGTCCGCGCCCTCTCTTCGTGTACGGGTCAGCTCGGGCTGACCGACACCGACTTGATCACGGTCTCCATCTTGGGGTGACCGCCACCCGCCTGTGCCTTGAACGCGCCGTCGTCGCCCGCCTTGACGACCTTCTGGACAATGTCCAGGCCGGAGTCGAGCTTGCCGACCAGGGTGTAGCTGGGCGGCAGCTTCGTGTCCTCCGCGACGATGAAGAACTGGCTGCCCGAGCTGTTGGGCTGCCCGGTGTTGGCCATCGCGATCGAGCCCGCCGGGTACGGGTTGTTCTGGTCGGTGGGCAGGTTCTCCTCGGCCATGGTGTAGCTCGGGCCGCCCGTACCGTCGGTCTCCCGGTAGCCCTTGCCCTTGGCGAACGGGTCGCCGCACTGCAGCACCCGGAAGCCGGGCTCGTTGACCACCCGGTGGCACTTGGTGTCGTTCCAGAAGTTCTTGCTGCCCAGGTGCTGGAAGCTGGCCGCCGTGCACGGCACCTTGCTCAGGTCGAGCTTCGCCGTCATCTTGCCCAGGTTCGTGTCGATCGTCATGACACTGGTGCCGGTGTTCGGCACGTTGGGCGGGGGCGTGCCGACGTCCTTGACCTTGCCGCCATTGGCCGGCACGGGGGTCCAGGTGCAGGCGACCGTGCCCGCCGGCGGGGCGCCGGCGTTGGACGTCGACTTCTTGTCGTCGTCGCGCATGGCGGTCACGATCCACACGGCGGCGCCGGCGATGAGTACGACCGCGGCGGCCGACCCGATGATGGCCTGGCGCTGGCGCCGCTTCTTGGCGGCCGCCGCGCGCTCGGCCATCTCCTTCTCGAGCCGGGCCCGCGCCGCCGCGCGCTGCCGGTCCTTGATCGACGACACGGTCTTCCTCCTGTATGCCTCGGTGCGGTGAGGGTGGTCAGGACTGGCTGCTGGTGCTGGGCGCCGGCGTGGCGCCGGTCGCGGCGGAGACGGTCACGCTCTGCACAACGATCTTGTCCTTGGGCTTGACCTTGGCGCCGGAGCCATTGTCCACGACCGGGATGCGCCCGATCGCCGCCACGGTGTCCAGGCCGTCGGTGACCCGGCCGACGATCGAGTACTGCGGGGTCTTCGGGCTGAAGTCCTTGAAGAAGATCAGGAACTGGCTGCCGTTGCTGCCCGGCGGGTTGCCGATCATGGCGACCGTGCCCCTCGGGTACAGCGGAGCGATCTTCGGCGGGGTCTTCACCGAGGGGCTCGGCGCCGGGGTCGGCGGAGCCGTGGGCAGGTTCTCGTCATAGAAGCTGTACGTCGGGCCGCCCTGGCCCGTACCCGTCGGGTCGCCGCAGCGGACCGCGCCGTCGGTGGTGAGCTCATGGCACTCGGTGTTGTCGAAGAACTTCTTGCCCGCAAGGTAGTTGAAGCTGGCCGCACTGCACGGCGTGGTGGCCGTGTCCATGCTCACGACGATCGGCTTGCCCTTGTTGGTGGTGATCGTCATCGTCTGGGGGCCCGAGGTCGGAATGCCCTTGGTCGGCGGCGTGCCGACCTCCTTGAGGCTGGTGTTGGTCGTCGCGCTCTGCGGGGTCCACGCGCACACGTCGGAGGCGGAAGCGTCCGGGGCGTCCGTGTCGTCGCTGTCGAAGGCGCCACCCAGCCAGGCCACCCCGCCGACGATGAGCAGCAGCCCGAGCGCGGCACCCACGCCGGCCTGGATCCGCCGGCGGCGCTGCAGCTTCGAGGCCCGGCGCGCCTGCTGCCGGTCGAGCTTGGCCCGCGCCAGTTTCCGCTGCCGGTCCTTGCTGGATGCCACCGAGTGTTTCCTTCCTCATCCCGTCGCGGCGCGCGCGCCCACCCGGTGCGCACACCGGCCTGTTGCGGCGAGTGCGCGATGCCACACGCCCGCAAGAGTGTACGGGTAACTCCTGAGAATGTGGTGTGCGAGGTTCCGTCACGGTGTGTACGGTGTGGCGGCCCGTCCCGGTGCACCGCCGACCGAACCACCCCGCACGGTAGGCTCGCGGGGCGATACCGACCGTGCGAGAGGGGTGCCCTGTGCTCGTCACCGGCTTCGAGGCCGAGGCGTTCGGCACCAACTGCTACGTGCTGGCCGCCGGTCCGGGGGAGCAGTGCCTGATCGTCGACCCGGGCATCGGCGTGCTGGACCGGCTCGACGAGGTGATCGCGAAGCACCGGCTGCACCCGGCCGCCGTGCTGCTGACTCACGGCCACCTGGATCACACCTTCTCCGTCGCGCCGGTGTGCGGCGCCCGCGGCATCACCGCGTACGTGCACCCCGCCGACCGCGAACTGCTGGCCGACCCCGCCAAGGGGCTGAGCATCGACCTGGCCGCCCTGTTCGGCGGCCGGCTGCCGTACACCGAGCCCGAGGACGTGGCCGAGCTGACCGACGGCGGCACGCTGACCATCGCGGGCATCGAGATCACGGTCGACCACGCGCCCGGCCATACCGGCGGGTCGGTGCTGTTCCGGCTGCCCGGCGCCGGCACGACGTGGGACGCAGATGAGGTCTGCCTCTCCGGTGACGTGCTGTTCGCCGGCTCCATCGGACGCACCGACCTGCCGGGCGGCGACACGGCGACGATGATGTCCAGCCTGCGGGACAAGATCCTGCCGCTGGCCGACGACACCGTCGTGCTGCCCGGCCACGGACCGGCAACGACCATCGGCCGCGAGCGCGCCTCGAACCCGTACCTGCGGGAACTGACCGGCGCGCCCCGCCGCGGCCTCTGACCCCGTATACGGAGAGACAGTGCCCATTTCCGGCTTCCCCGAGTGGCTGCCGCCCCAGCGCCTGATCGAGCAGTACGTGCTGGACAAGATCCGCGCCACCTTCGAGCTGTACGGCTTCGCCCCCCTGGAGACCCGCGCGGTCGAGCCGCTGGACCAGCTGCTGCGCAAGGGCGAGACCTCCAAGGAGGTGTACGTCCTGCGCCGCCTGCAGGAGGACCCGTCCGCGCCCGGCGGGGACGACGCGCTCGGCCTGCACTTCGACCTGACCGTGCCGTTCGCGCGCTTCGTGCTGGAGAACGCGGGCAAGCTGCAGTTCCCGTTCCGGCGCTACCAGATCCAGAAGGTGTGGCGCGGCGAGCGCCCGCAGGAGGGCCGGTACCGGGAGTTCCTGCAGGCCGACATCGACGTGGTCGACCGCGACACCCTGCCGTTCCACTACGACACCGAGATGCCGCTGGTGATCGGCGACGTGTTCGCCGCCCTGCCGATCCCGCCCGCCCGGATCCTGGTGAACAACCGCAAGGTCTGCGAGGGCTTCTACCGCGGCCTCGGTCTGGCCGACACCGAGCAGGTGCTGCGTACGGTCGACAAGCTCGACAAGATCGGCCCGGAGAAGGTGGCCGCGCTGCTGGTCGAGACCGCCGGGGCGAGCGACGCCCAGGCCGCCGCATGCCTGAAGCTGGCGGAGATCAGCGCGTCGGACGCCTCGTTCGTCGACGCGGTACGCGCCCTCGGCGTGGACGACCCGCTGCTCGACGAGGGCCTCGGCGAGTTGGTCCGGGTGGTGGAGGCCGCCGCCGAGCACGCCCCCGGCCTGGTGGTGGCGGACCTGAAGATCGCCCGCGGCCTGGACTACTACACCGGCACGGTCTACGAGACCCAGCTGCGGGGCTACGAGCAGTTCGGCTCGATCTGCTCCGGCGGCCGGTACGACAACCTCGCCACCTCGGGCACGGAACGCTTCCCCGGGGTCGGCATCTCCATCGGCGTGTCCCGGATGCTCGGGCTGCTGTTCGGCCGCGACGCGCTGGCGGTGTCCCGCCCCGTGCCCACCTGCGTCGTGGTGGCCCTGCCGAACGAGGAACTGCGGCCCGCCTGCGACCGGATCGCGACCGCGCTGCGCCGTCGCGGCATCGCCACCGAGGTGGCGCCGACGGCGGCGAAGTTCGGCAAGCAGATCCGCTTCGCCGAGCGGCGCGGGGTGCCGTACGTGTGGTTCCCGGGTGTGGAGGGGGCGGCCGATTCGGTCAAGGACATCCGCTCGGGCGCACAGGTCGACGCGGACCCGGCGACCTGGGAGCCACCCGCCGCCGACCGGCACGCGACGGTCAGCGCGGGCTAACCGAGCCCGTCGAGGAACTCCTCGATCGCGGTGCCCACGGTGCCGAGCGCGTCGGTGTAGCGGTGCAGCGGGCCGGGCACCCGCAGGTTGTGGTCGCCGTCCGCGACGGTTACCACGGGCTTGCCCGTCGCCTGCGCGGCCTCGGGCACCCAGGCGAAGTCCGCGGTGCCGCAGACCAGCAGCGCCGGGGCGGGGTTGCGGCCGATGGCGGCGACGACGTCGTCGGCGGTGAGCACCGGGGTCAGCCAGACCGCGGGCAGCCCGCGTTCTGCCGCCAGGGCGGCCGCCCAGCAGCCCAGCGACTTGGCGATCACCACCGGCCGGGCGTTCGGCGCGGCCTCGTGCGCCCGGTGCAGGGCCGCTTCCACGTGCGCCCGCACGAACGGCTCCGGTCCCACGTCCAGCAGACCGGACGGCACGGTCCACGAGATCGTCTCCAGATGCGCCTGCCGGTCGCGTAGCGCGTGGTCGGCGAGGTCGAGCAGCGGACCCTGCGCGGTGTATCCGCGACCCGGCACGACGATTCCGGCGAGCATCCCGTGACCCTACCGGCGCCCTCGTCAGCCTGGGGGAAAGGCGTGACCGCCGTCGGCGGGGCAGCGTGGACGGTGTGCAGGCACCCGGCCGTCCACGGCACCGGCGGCGGCACCCGATCAGGGGGTGACCTCGAAGATGAGGCAGCTGGACGTGGCGTGCGCGACCAGGCGGCCGTCGGCGTCGGTCATCCGGGCTTCCGCGTACGCGGTGCGGCGCCCCCGCTGGATCACAACCCCCTCGCAGCGCAGCCGTCCGGAGGCCACGGTGACCGCGCGCAGGAACTTGACGTTGAGGTCCTGCGACGTGTAGCCGAACCCGGGCGGCAGGGTGCTGTGCACGGCACAGGCGGCGGCGCTGTCGAGCAGGGTGGACAGCACCCCGCCGTGCACGGTGCCCAGCGGGTTGTAGTGGAACTCCTGCGGTCGCAGGTAGAAGGTGACCCGGCCCTCCTCGGCCTCCATGCCGGACATGTCGAGCAGCTCCATCACCGGCGGTGGCGGCAGTTCGCCCGCGGCGATGCGCCGCAGCAGCTCCAGCCCACCGCTGCGGCCCAGCAGGTGGGCGTGGCGCGCGGGATCGGTCCAGGTGAACGTGCGGGCGCGGACACCGTCATCCGCCGCGGCGGTGCCGAGATCGTCGGTGTGGCCGGTGGCATCCTGAGTCTGGGTCATGGACGCAGCTTGGCACCGGTTTGCTGCATCTGTCAAACAGACCTAGCCTGGCGGTATGACGCCCGCCACCACCCACCCCGAGGCCCTCGACTACGACGCCGACGTCTGCACGATCGGCCGGGCCATGGCGGTCCTCGGCGAGCGATGGACCGTCGTCGTGCTGCGCGAGGTCTTCGTCGGCAACCGGCGCTTCGACGACATGCGGACACGCACCGGCATCCCGCGCCAGGTTCTGGCCAACCGGCTGGCCGCCCTGGTCGCCGACGGGCTGCTGCGCCGGGAGCCGTACCGGGAGCCCGGCGCCCGGGTGCGGCACGAGTACCGGCTCACCGACAAGGGTCTCGATCTGTATCCCGTGCTGATCGCGGTCCGCGAGTGGGGTGACCGGTACCTGGCCGAGCCGGAGGGGCCGCCGCTGGTGATGGAGCACCGGGGGTGCGGCGCCCCGCTGCACGGCGAGTTGCACTGTGCCGAGGGCCACCGCGTCGACCGGTACCGCGACATCGTGCCGCGCCCCGGCCCCGGCGCCCGGCGGCGCTGACCTCGGGGTCCGCCGGACCGCGGCCGCCCGGGCCCGCGACGGCCGGGCCCGCGGCGGCCGGGCCCGCGACGCCGGACGAGGGCCGCCGCCCACTCGGGAGATTAGCGGGATGTTTCGGAAATGTTCCGATTAACCTCAGGGGTGGTTCCACTCTGGTGCGGCCGGGTGAGGAGGATGCGGTGAAAATCCTGAGCGTCCGGCGCCTGCGCGGACCCAATGTGTACCTCGCCCGGCCGGTCGCCGTCGCGCGCCTGCGCCTGGACGAACTGGCCGGGCAGGAGACCACCGATCTCGCCGGCTTTCCGGAACGGCTGCTGCGGGCACTGCCCGGCCTGGCCGAGCACCGCTGCGCGGCGGGCGGCCCCGGTGAGTTCGTCAGCCGGATGCGCGTCGGCACCTGCTTCGGGCACGTCACCGAGCACGTCTGCGTCGAGCTGTCGCGCCGGATCGGGCGCGAGGTGAGCTTCGGCCGTACGGTCGCCTCCGCCGAGCCGGGGCAGTACGACCTCGTCGTCGAGTGCCCCGTGGACGAGTCGCCCGACTCCACCCTCCCGGCCGAACTGCTGGACGCCGCCGTGGAGGCGGTGACCTCGGTGGCCGCCGTGCTGCCCGACTTCGACCTGGCCCAACGCCTCGCGGAGCTGGCCGCTGTGTCCGAGCGGCAGGCCACCGGGCCGGGTACCCGCTCCGTGGTCGCCGCCGCCCGGCGCCGGGGCATCCCGGTCGAACGCTACGGCGATCTCGGCCTGCTGCGGCTCGGCTGGGGCAACCGGCGCCGCCTCGCCTGGGACGCCAGGACCGATCGCACCAGCGGGGTGGGCGTCGACATCGCGGGGGACCGGCAGGTCACCCGGCGGCTGCTGGCCGAGGCGGGTGTCCCGGTGGTGCCCGGCGGTGCCGCGAACACCGCCGAGCAGGCGGTGCGCCTGTTCAACCGGCTCGGGGCGCCGGTCGTGGTCAAGGCGCGGCGTGGCCGGCCGGGCGAGGGCATCGCCCTCGATCTCGGCACGCCGGACGAGGTCGAGCGGGCGTTCGCGGCCGCCGGCGGCGACGTGGTGGTCGAACGCCAGCTGCCGGGCCGCGACTACCGCGTCCTGGTCGTGGCCGACGCCGTGGTGGCCGCCGCCGAGCGGATGGCGGCACCCTCGGCCAGGGGCGGCGCGAGCCGTGACGTCACCGACCGGGTCCACCCCGACGTGGCCCGGCTCTGCCGGCGCGTCGCCGCGCTGGTGGGACTCGACATCGCCGGCGTCGACCTGCGCCTGGCCGACGTCGCGGAGCCGGTGCCGGCCGGCGACCCCACGGTGGAGCCGGCCGGCGGGGTCGTCGAGGTCACCGCCGCACCCGGGCTGCTCAGGCATCTCGCACCCGAGCAGGGCCCGGCCCGCGACGTCGGGGACGCGATCGTGCGGGCCATGTTCCCGGGCGGTTCCAACGGGCGGATCCCGGCCGCCGCGGTGACCGGCACGAACGGCAAGACCAGCGTCGCCCGCCTCGCCGCGCACCTGCTGGCGGGCACTCAGCGGGTCGGGCTCACCACCTCCGACGGGGTGAGCATCGACGGGCGCCTGATCCACCGGGGGGACGCCACCGGGCCGGGCGCGGCGCAGATGGTCCTGGGCGATCCAGGGGTGCAGGCGGTCGTGCTGGAGACCGGGCGCGGCGCGACGGTACGCGGCGGGCTCGGTTACGACTGGACCGACGTCGGGGTGATCACCAACATCACGGCCGACCACCTGGGCCAGGACGGGGCCGATTCGATCGAGGACCGCGTGCGGGTCGAGGCGCTCATCGCCGAACGGGTCCGCGACGGCGGGACCCTGGTGCTCAACGCGGACGACCCGTGGGTTCGCGGCCTGGTGGACCTGCCCCGGGTACGGGCGGACCGCAAACGCGTGGTCTGGTTCGGTCTGGACCCGCGCCATCCGGTGCTGACCGCGCACCTGGCCGGGGGTGGCACCGCGTACCTGCTGGCGGACGGCTGGCTGGTGCAGGCCACCGGAGCCCGGCGTACGCCGCTGGTGCGCGCGGCCGACGTGCCGGGCGCGTTCGGGGGAGCGGCCGGATACGCCGTGGCAAACGCGCTCGCGGCGCTGGCGGCGGCCCGTGCGCTGGGCACCGCCCAGCAGACGGCGCTCGCCCGGCTGGCAGAGTTCGACCCGCCGCGGCACAACCCCGGCCGGGGCACCCTGCTGCGGGTCGGCGAGGTGTCGGTCTTCGTGGACGACGCCCGCGATCCGGCGGCGCTGGCGGCCGTGTTGCGGACCCTGCACCGGCTCTGGGGCGCCGAGCGGTGCCTCGCGGCGGTCACGCTGCCCGGTGACCGCCGCGACGATGTGCTGGCGCTCTGCGCTCAGGTGCTGGCGGACGGGCTGACCCGGGTCGTGCTCTACGACGGCGAGCTGCGGGGACGCGCCCCCGGGGAGGTTCCGGCCCTGGTCGAGCGGGAGATGCTGGCGCGGCGGCCGGAGCTGACCCCGGTGCGGGCGGGAAGCGACGCGCAGGCCCTCGACGCCGTCCTGCGGCTCGCGCAGCCCGGCGACGTCGTGCTGCTGCTGCACGGGCACGCGGACGCCGCGCTGGGGCTGCTGCACGGGCGGGGCGCGCGGCCCGCGGAGGCGGGACTGGCCGGCGCCGCCCGATGATCGCGTCCACGACCGACTTGGCCCCTATGTCCGTACGAATGTCGACGGCTGCGAATAAGGAATGATCGTTCGCCCGGATCGGCCAATCAGGCGGGGTTGTCCTGGTCAATGCCGGAGCCTCGGCGGGCGAGTACCGATAGGGCCGGAAAATGAGTATCGAAAGAATGGCAACGCACGGTAATCGCCGGCCGGTTCCGTCGCAGATTCCGGGTCTGATCGTTGTTTGCATCGAACCGAGGAATTCGCTGCGTAGCGTGTTCGCCACGAGAAGTGCGACCCCCTGGCCGGATGCCTCACTAATGGGTGACCGTCGCAAGAGTACGCGAATCCGGCATACCGTCTAGATCGGACAAGCGTTGTGCACGGAAACGCCTCTGAGCTGGGGTTTCTCCGATCAACGTGAGACCATCTCAGGTGCGGAAAGTCCGGAACGGAGAGTGACGGCCCGTGAGCCGGTACTGTCATTGATCGGTCGAGATAGTGGCCGATCGTCGGCTAACATCCTCGCCGTCGATGGGGAATGCTTCGGTTCAACGACGGACCGATCCACACCCGGCGTCGGGCAGCATGGCGGTGCGAACTCGACGTTTCTTCCGATCGCGCATGTGGGGGCACATGAGCACGACGGACCTCCCCGGTTCGAGTCTGCTGGCCGGCCGATACCGGCTGGTCGAGCGACTCGGCGCCGGCGGGATGTCAGTGGTGTGGCGAGGGTTCGACGAAGTACTCGGTCGCCAGGTCGCGGTGAAGGTCCTGCCGCCGTCGACCAGTGCCGACCCGTCGTTCCGGCGCCGGCTGCGCGCAGAGGCCCAGGCGGCCGCCCGGCTCAGCCATCCGCACATCACCAATGTGTACGACTACGGCGAGGCGACCACGGTCGACGGCGAGCCCGTCCCGTACGTCGTCATGGAGCTGGTCGACGGCGAGTCGCTCGCCGCCGTACTCGCCCGCGTCCGGCGGCTGCCCTGGCCCGCCGCCGTACGCATCTGTGCCGAGGTCTCGGCGGCGCTGGCGGCCGCGCACGCCCGCGGCATCGTGCACCGCGACGTCACCCCGGCCAACGTCATGCTGACCTCGACCGGCGCCAAGGTCGTCGACTTCGGCATCTCCGCCCTGATCGGCGAGAACGACATCGACCCCGACGGCAGCCTGCTGGGCACGCCCGCCTACCTCGCACCGGAGCGCCTCGAGGGCGGCCAGGTCAGCCCCGCCACCGACGTGTACGCGGTCGGCCTGCTGATCTACCGCACCCTCATCGGCCAGCTCCCCTGGGACGTCGGCACGACCACGGCACTGCTGCGCGCACACCAGTACACCGAGCCGGAGCCGCTGCCGCCCGTGGAGGGCCTGCCGCACGCGGTCGAGGCGCTGGTCGGCCGGTGCCTGGAGAAGGGCCCCGACGACCGCCCCTCCAGTGCCGAGCTGGCACACGTGCTGGCGGGCCTCTCGGCGGGCGCCCCGGCCCCACGCGGCTTCGTGCCGGACTGGGCCGACAACAGCGAAGACACGACGATCCTGCCGTCTCGCTGGCAGACCGACGGCTTCCTCGGCCGGGTACGGCCGGGGCACGCCCGGGTCGCGGACGCACCGGCCCAGGCCGGGCGCGGGGTCGCGGCGGTGCCCTCGGGGATGGCCGCGGCCGGGCTCGCCGCGGTGGCCGATGTGGACGCCCAGGGCTCCCCGCTGGCCCGATCCGACGCGGGGAGCGGCGTCGACGCGGACCCGTTCCACGACGGGTTCCCCGCACCGGCGAGCCTCGCCGACCCGCTCGACCCGGCCGCCCCGTCGCCCGCCAACGGAGGCCCGTTGCGTCCCGCGCCGGGCCTGGCACGCAACAACCGGTTCAGCGCGGCGGCCCGGTCCGCCCCGCCCGGCACCGCCCCACCCGGCCCTGGCCTTCCCGGCACTGCCCTGCCCGGCGCCGCTCTGCCCGGCCCTGGCCATCCCGGCACTGCCCTGCCCGGCGCCGCTCTGCCCGGCGAGCCGGGCGGAGGGGCACCCGGCGCCGAGCTGCGCCGGGCCACCGGGCACGACGCCGAGAACTCCGGCTGGGCCGACCGTGAAGCGCAGGCGTGGGCCGGTCCCGGGGCCGTGGGCGTGGCCGGCCTGTCCGGGGACACTCCGACCGCCATCCGCCCGCCCGTGGGAGCGAACAGCCGTGACGGGCTGGACCCGCAACGACAGGTCGTGCCGCCGCAGCGTCGCGGCGACGGGCCGGCGGCGCCGGACGGCCCCGCCGGCGGTCGCGGCGTGCCGACGCGGCGGGCGTTGATCGTGACCGGAGCGCTGGTCGCGTTCGGTGCGGGGGCCTGGGCGGTCGCGGGCACCGGGCCCGGTCGCAACGACGCCGCCCATGTGGCGCCGCAGCCGTCCGTGCTGGCCGCCAACGGCAAATGCGTGGTGAGCTACACGGTCTGGTCCGACGACGGCAAGCGGTTCAAGGCGGCCGTCACGGTCGCCAACCGGGACACCGTGCCGATCAAGGACTGGAACCTGTGGTTCGTCATGCCGGGTGACCAGACCATGTCCGGCAACGGCAAGCTCAGGCTCGACCAGCAGGATCGTGGCGTCACGGTTACGTCGGACGACCCGCTCAGCCCGCTGCATACGACCACCGTGCAGGTCACCGGCCGGTACGCGGAGAGCAACGCCGCGCCGATGGTCTTCCAGCTCGACGGCAAGACCTGCGAGACGTTCGTGTCGGGCAAGCCCGGCGAGCCGTCCCGCCCGGTCGAGCACCTGGTCGGCGGCGGCGTCCGGTTGGGGCCGGTGCCGACGACCAGCAACCCCGTGCCCGGCATCTCCATCGCGCCCAACGGGCTGGCGGTGCCCGTGCCGGTGGCATCGACCCCCGGCGCGACCGGGACGCCGTCCCCCGGCGCCACCACGCCGACGACCGACCCGACCACGACGGCGCCCACCACGGCCGCGACGACAACCACCCCACCGCCGCCGAAGCCGCCGGACGACGACACGCCGACGACCGACCCGACCACGACGGCGCCCACCACGACCACGACGACCAACCCGCCGCCGCCGAGCCCGTCGCTGCCGCCGCCCGACCCTGCGGACCAGGACCCGGCTGACCAGTGACCGGGCGGACCGTGACCGGGCAGACCGTGACCGGGCAGACCGTGACCGGGCAGACCGTGACCGGGCAGACCGTGACCGGGCAGACCGTGACCGGGCAGACCGTGACCGGGCAGACCGTGACCGGGCAGACCGTGACCGGGCAGGGTCCTAGGACGCCGTAGGGGCGATGCGCCTCGTCTCCCGGCCGGTCGGCCTCATCCGAGGGGGAGATCCGGCGGCCGACCAAAAAACGCGGCGGGTCGGCCGATCGCCGCGATACGGTTGTGGGTGACACCAGCAGACACTTTCCGGCCTGGACCGCGCGGTCGGTGACGACGACGCCGCCGCGGGCCCCGGATGTCGCATCAGGGACGACCCGACGTACCGCCGCCTCGCCCTCCGATGCCGGTGGGGCTCAGCCGTGCCACTGCGGCGCGGATGTGGTCCCGCGTGTGGGCGGGTCTCGGCGCACCCAGCCGCCCGACCCGTCCGGTACGGCGAAGCCTGCGGTTCCGGGTGCGCGACCCGCGCCCGTACCCGGGCTGTACTCGCGAAAAAATGCATCGGCGTGCCTGCCGGGCGGTAGGGCACATGCGAGGAAGATGAAGGCGATCGGTCCTAGCGCATGTGTTCGGCCGGATATCGCACGTCGTCGCACATCGGGGAGTTCGACATGATCAGCACCATGCGGGAGCTGGCCGCCGAAGCGTTGTTCGTTTCCAACCTGCAGCCGTCCGAGCACCCCAGCCGACAGTCGATGGAGCAGGCGGTCACCGCCATGATCCTGCGGCACGGCAGCGATGGCTGCGCCGCCGGCGTCGCCACGGAGTACGGGGACCACCCGGACCTGGCCGTTCGCCGCATGGGGTGGGTGTGCAGGCAACTCCAACGCCTGATGGTCGAGGAGCGCCACCCCCACTTCGCGAACTGAGGATTTTCAGCAAAAAGCACCAGAAAAGCAACCGAGTTCGGCCGCCCCTGCACCCGGGGGCGGCGAGGGTTCTCCTGACCGGCCACCACCGGGCCGGCTCTCGTACGCGCGAGGAGGACCTCCGTGACCGTCACGTCCGAACTCCCCGCCACCATCGGCACCACCCACGACGCGCCGTCCGCGCGCGACCTCGAGGACCTGATCCGGGAACACATGCCGCTGGTGGGTTATCTGGTGCGGGAACTGCTGAACCGCGTACCCGGGCATGTGCATGCCGACGACCTGTCGTCCGCCGGGTTCGCCGCGCTGCTGGACGCCGCCCGCTCGTTCGACGTCACCCGGGGCATCCCGTTCCACCGGTTCGCCGCCGTACGCATCCGCGGCGCCCTGCTCGATGAGCTCCGCGGCCAGGACTGGGCCAGCCGCCTGGTACGCGCCCGGGCGCGCCGCACCGCCGCCGCGCGGCAGGAGCTCACCGCGGCGCTCGGCCGCACCCCCACCGATGCCGAGGTGGCCGAATTCCTCGGCATCGGGATCTCCGAACTGTCCGCGGTCGACGACGACGTGCAGAAGGCCGCGCTGCTCAGCCTGCAGGGCTTCCCCGCCGGAGCCGCCGAGGAACTGATCGCGGAGACCGCCGAGGGCCCGGAGGACCTGCTGCTCAAGCGGGAACGGCTCGGCTACCTGCATCAGGCGATCCAGGCGCTGCCCGAGCGGCTGCGCATGGTCGTCACCCAGTCGTTCCTGCAGGAGCGGCCGCTCAGCGAGGTCGCCGCGGAACTGGGGGTTACCGAGTCGCGGATCTCCCAGTTGCGTACGGAGGCGCTGCGGATGCTGCGTGAGGGCCTGAACAGTTCGCTGGCGCCGGAGCTGCTCACCGTCGCGGCCGGTGGGCCGCGCACCCGGAAAGGGTGCATGCAGCGGCGCCGCACCGAGTATTTCGCCCGGGTCACCCGGCAGGGCAACCTGCACACCAGACTGGCCCTGACGGACAGCCACGGGGTGCCGGTCGCAGTCGCCGCCTAGCGGCCGCCCGGCGGTGGTGGCCGCTCGGCGGTGGTGGCCGCTCGGCGGTGGTGGCCGCTCGGCCGTGGTGGCGGTGTGGCGCTACCGGTTGCGGTCGCCGCATTCGCGCACCGTTGTTGCCGGGCTACGCGCCAGCCTCTCGTCGGCAACGGACCCGGTCGCCGTGGCGTGGCCGGAACCTGAAGAGTTCCGGTCAGTAGCTCGCCCGAACTCTGCAAGATCTCGCCGCGGTGCGGCAAGGTGTCGTGGCCACGTGGGCAGCGGTGCGGCCGGAACCTGAAGAGTTCGGGCGAGCAGCTCGCCCGAACTCTGCAAGATCTCGTAGCCCGTGCGGCAAGGTGTCGTGGCCGTGTGGGCAGCGGCCTGCTCGCGGTCGCCATCGCAGTGCGGCCGGAACCTGAAGAGTTCGGGTGAGCAGCTCGCCCGAGCTCTGCAAGATCTCGTAGCCCGTGCGGCAAGGTGTCGTCGCCGTGCGGCTAGCGGCCTCGGTCGCCGTCGCCATGGCATGGTGCGGCCGGAACCTGAAGAGATTGGGTCAGTAGCTCGCCCGAACTCTGCAACGTCTTGAAGCTGGTCGGTGAACGGCTCCGGTCGCTGTAGCCGTGACGCGGTGCGGCCGGGACCCGCAGAGCTCGGGTCAGTTCCTCGCCTATCACTTTGAGCCTTGCAAGATCTCGTTACGGTGCGGCACAGCACGGGTCCAGCGTTGCCATTACCGGGCGCATGTCCGGTGTCAGCGCGGTTGCCAGCACTTCCGGCCCAGTCGAGGTGGCGGTCGGTGGCCACGGGGATCATGTACCGCGCCAGGGCCACGACAGCCGACTCGCACTCGGGCGCTGCCCGCGAGAGGTTCGAGGTAGCGCGGTGTGTTGCGGAGGTCCGAACTTGCGGAGTTTGGGTTAGTGCCTCACCCGGACTCTGCAAGATCTTGTAGGCGAGCGGCACACCAGGGGTCCAGCGTTGCCTTTACCGAGCGAATGTCCGGCCCGATCGCCGTTGCCAGCACACCCGGCCCGGCCAGGGCCATGACAGCCGACTCGCCACGCGGCGGCGCCTCCGAGAAGTGCGAGGTGGCGCGGTGTGTCGCGGAGGGGTCCGAACTGGCGAACACGACCGAGCCCACCGCGTGACCGTCGCCTGGGGCGCCGGGCCGGCCGGAGACGGTACCCCGCGGCCTCGGCACGTGGCCGGGTGTCGGCGGGCTGGCGGCGCAGGGGCGTTGTCCCGCCACGGTGGTGAGCGGGGCGCCGGCTGGACGATCACTATGCGCCGGCTCCTCCACCGCCGGGACGTCGCACAGCAGCGCCGCACCCAGCACCGCAGCTCCCGACCAGCCAGGGGACTGCGGTCCGATCGCGAGCTCGTGCCGGTACAGGGTCGACCCGGCGTACCGGATGGTCACGTCGGTGTGGACGTCGCCCGGGGGCTCGCCGTGCCGGCCGCAGGCCAGGTCGTCGCGCCAGAGCAGCGTCCCGCCGTCGGCCACCTCCACCCTGGTCACCGCGCGGTGATCGCAGCCCGCGCCCGCGATGAGCGGCTCCGGCAACCAGCACAGTGTCGCCCGCGCGGCGACCGACGCCCGGACCTCGAACCGCGACGGCGGGACGCCGGGCCGACCCGGCAGCGCCAGGGCGGCCGCGACCGATTCGCCCGGGGGACCCGGCAGCGCCAGGGCGGCCGCGACCGATTCGCCCGAGGGACCCGGCAGCGCCAGGGCGGCCGCCACCGATTCGCCCGAGGGACCCGGCAGCGCCAGGGCGGCCGCGACCGAGCCGTCCGGGGGACCCGGCAGCGCCAGGGTGGCCGCCACCGAGCGCACCTCCAGCCACGCGCCCGGACCGACCTCGACGTCGAGCCGCAGGTCGTCGCCGCCCAGCGGGCCCGCCGCCCCGCCCACCAGATGCACCGTGGCGGGGCCGCCGGCCGCACCGGTACGCCGGAGCAACAGCGGGGGCTCGCCGCGCAGCACCGACAGCCGGGTGCCGCCGCGCCCGTCGGCCTCGGCCACGATGCGCGCGGCCGCCCGCATCACTGCGCTGGGGTCGCGGATGGCGTCGCGCTCGCGGCCGTCGGTACGCGGTCCGCCAGCAGGCCGCGGATCCAGTCCGCCACGGGGACGGCGGCGCGGTCCTCGACCAGCGACAGGAACACGGTCGGCAGGGCGCCACGCCGCGCCGCCGCGTCCCGCCGCATCACGCCGAGATCCGCGCCGACCAGCGGCGCCAGGTCGGTCTTGTTGACCACGAGCAGGTCCGCTCCCGTGACCCCGGGGCCGCCCTTGCGTGGCACCTTGTCACCGCCCGCCACGTCCACGACGAACACCTGACGGTCGACGAGCCCGCGGCTGAACGTCGCGGTCAGGTTGTCGCCGCCGCTCTCGACCAGTACGAGATCCAGGGGGCCGAGCGCCGCCTCGAGATCCTCGACCGCATCCAGGTTGGCCGAGATGTCGTCACGGATCGCGGTGTGCGGGCAGCAGCCGGTCTCCACCGCGCGGATCCGCTCCGCTGGCAGCACGCCCGTGCGTAGCAGGAAGTCGGCGTCCTCGGTGGTGTAGATGTCGTTGGTGACGACGGCCAGGCGCACCTCGGTGCCGAGTGCCCGGCACAGCGCGGCCACCAGGGCGGTCTTGCCGGAGCCGACCGGGCCGCCGATCCCCACCCGCAGCGCACGGGTACCGGCGGGCAGGGCGGCATGCGGGTCGCGTCCCGGCTGTGGATGGGTGTGTGGCACCTCGTCCGGGGCGTGTGCGTGCGGCCCGGCGCCGCGCGGCGCCGGGGGAGCGGTCGGTTCAGGATGCAAAGAGACGCACCTCCCAGGTGGCATGGAACTCCGCGCCGATGTCCAGCAGTGGCGCCCCGGACGCGGGCAGGGCGTCCACCGGATCGTCCGCCCGGGCGTGGGCGTCGTCCGCGATCCGGTCACACACCCCGGCCAGCTCCGCCAGCAGCGCGTGCACCCCGTACGGGTCGAGGCCGAGCAGCCGGACCGCGGCGGACGCCGGGCCGGTCAGCGTGCCGTGCGCGGCGGCGACGGCGGCCTCGCGGGGCCGCAGGCCCGCGGCCGCAGCGACCAGACCAAGCGCGACGGGATGATGGGGCGCGATGCCCAAGGATGCGGCGCTCATGGCCGCGCCCGGGCTTGCGGGCCCCTCGGCAGGTGAAGGACGCATGGCCGCGCCCGGGCTTGCGGGCCCCTCGGCAGGTGAAGGACGCATGGCCGTGCCCGGGCTTGCGGGGTCCCCGGGGGGTGAAGGACGTATCGCCGCGCCCGGGCTAGCGAGGTCTCCAGGTGGTGAAGGGCTCGTTGCGTCGCCTCGGGTCGCTTGGCCTCCGGGGCGACTCATGGCCGCGTCCGGCAGCGCGCGGCCGGGGGAGGCGGGGAGGAGCGGCGGGGCCGGCCAGATGGCCCGGCCCGCGCGCAGCAGGGCCCGGCCCTGGGCGCGCGATGCCCGGCGCAGCGCGGGCGACGGCGTGCGGGCGTCCAGGCCCGCGTCCAGGTCGGCCCATTCCCGGGTACGGGCGCAGGCGGCCGCGGCGAACACCGCCCCGACCACCCCGGAGGTGGCCAGCCGTCCCCGCAGGAACCCGGCCAGCCCTGCGAGGTCGGTGACGCGGCCCGCCGCCACGGCCGCCTCCAGTCCGCCCGAGTGCGCGTGGCCCCCTGCGGGCAGCCGCCCGTCAGCCAGTACGAGCAGCGTGGCCAGCGACGTCTGCGGCATCAGAACAGGAAGTACCGCTGCGCCATGGGCAGCTCGGTGACCGGTTCGGGCGTCACGACCTCGCCGTCGACGCGCACGGTGAACGTGTCCGGCTCGACCTCGATGCGGGGCAGCGCGTCGTTGAGTGGCAGGTCCGCCTTGCCCACCGCGCGGGTGTCCGCGACGGGCACGAGGGTGCGCTTGACCGCGACCCGGTCGCCGAGCAGCGCGTCGATCGCCGCGGGCGCCACGAACGCCAGCGACGTCTGGGCCGGGACGACGCCGTACGCGCCGAACATCGGGCGGGGCAGCACCGGCTGGGGGGTGGGGATGGAGGCGTTGGCGTCGCCCATCTGCGCGTACGCGATCATGCCGCCCTTGAGGACCAGGGCGGGCCGGACGCCGAAGAACGCCGGGTCCCACAGCACCAGGTCGGCCAGCTTGCCCGGCTCAACGGAGCCGATCAGCTCGGACAGGCCGTGCGTGACCGCGGGGCAGATCGTGTACTTGGCGACGTACCGCCGGGCGCGCAGGTTGTCGGCGGCGCCGTCGCCGGGCAGCGCGCCGCGCCGGGCCTTCATCACGTGCGCGGTCTGCCAGGTCCGCAGGATCACCTCGCCGATCCGGCCCATGGCCTGCGAATCCGAGCCGATCATCGAAATGGCGCCGAGGTCGTGCAGCAGGTCCTCGGCGGCCATCGTGGACGGCCGGATCCGGCTCTCCGCGAACGCCAGGTCCTCGGGCACCGCCGGGTTCAGGTGGTGGCAGACCATCAGCATGTCGAGGTGCTCGCTGAGGGTGTTTCGGGTGTACGGGCGGGTCGGGTTCGTCGAGGACGGCAGCACGTGCGGCTGCCCGGCGACCGTGATGATGTCCGGCGCGTGCCCGCCGCCCGCCCCCTCGGTGTGGTACGCGTGGATCGAGCGTCCCGCGATGGCCCGCAGCGTCTCCTCGACGAAGCCGGCCTCGTTGAGCGTGTCCGTGTGGATGGCGACCTGCACCCCGGAGGCGTCGGCGACCCGCAGGCAGGCGTCGATCGCGGCCGGGGTGGTGCCCCAGTCCTCGTGCAGTTTGAAGCCGCCCGCCCCGCCGCGCAGCTGCTCCCACAGCGACTCCTCGGACACCGTGTTGCCCTTGCCGAGCAGCAGCACGTTGAGCGGCCACGCGTCGAGGGACTCCAACATCCGGGCCAGGTGCCACGAGTTCGGGGTGACCGTGGTGGCCTTGGTGCCCTCGGCCGGGCCGGTGCCCCCGCCGATGATGGTGGTGATGCCGGAGGCCAGCGCGGTGTCGAGGATGGTCGGGCTGATCAGGTGCACGTGGCTGTCGATCGCGCCCGCGGTGAGTATCTTCCCGTTGCCCGCGATGACCTCGGTGCCGGGGCCGATGACCAGCCCCGGGTCCACGCCGTCCATGGTGTCGGGGTTGCCGGCCTTGCCGAGCGCCACGATGCGCCCGTCGCGGATGCCGACGTCGGCCTTCACGATGCCCCAGTGATCCAGTACGACCGCGCCGGTGATCACCGTGTCCGGGGTGCCCTCGCCGCGGGTCGCCCGGGACTGGCCCATCGACTCGCGGATCACCTTGCCGCCGCCGAACACCACCTCGTCACCGGGGTGCGGGCCAGCGCTGAGGTCCTGGTCGATCTCGATGAGCAGGTTCGTGTCGGCCAGCCGGATCCGGTCGCCTGCGGTGGGGCCGTACAGGGCGGCGTAGCGGCCGCGGTCGAGGGCGGTCACCGGGCGCTCCCGTTGCCGGCGGGGCCGTCGCCCTCGTCCTCGTCCAGGGAGCCCGCGGGCTCGATGTCGTCCACCTCGGCCGGTGGGGGTGGCGGTGGGTCGGTGTCCAGGCCGCCACCGGCGAGGCCGCGCAGTCCGGGTACGATCCGTCGCCCGGCCAGCGGCACCAGTTCGACGTCGCGGGGCAGCCCCGGCTCGAAGCGCACCGAGGTCCCGGCCGGCACGGCCAGCCGGTGCCCCCAGGCGGCCTGCCGGTCGAACTCCAGCGCCGCGTTGCACTCCGCGAAGTGGTAGTGCGAGCCGACCTGCACCGGCCGGTCGCCGGTGTTGCGGACCGACAGTGCCCGCACCGGACGGTCCGGGTTGATGGTGATGTCGCCGGACCCGGGCAGGATCTCGCCGGGGATCATGAGATCGGCCCGTGTACGGTGACGAGCTTCGTGCCGTCCGGGAAGGTCGCCTCCACCTGCACCTCGGTCAGCATCTCGGGCACCCCGGCCAGCACGTCGTCGCGGGTGAGCACCCGGCGGCCGTCGTCCATCAGCTCGGCGACCGTCCGGCCGTCTCGGGCGCCCTCCAGCAGGAACGCGGTGATGATCGCGGTGGCCTCCGGATGGTTGAGCCGCAGTCCTCGCTCCCGCCGGCGCCGGGCAACGTCCGCCGCGACGTGGATGAGCAGGCGTTCCTGCTCGTGCTGGCTGAGGAACAAGCCGGGCCTCCCTGATCGCCGAAGCGAAATGCTCGCAGCCTGAGGTTTCCGGCGCGTTACCGCCGCGTCCGCCACCGGTCACCCGATCAAAGCACGCCGGGCGGCCCGGGACGCGGCCCGACACTCAGCCGAGGTACAGCACGGCGTCCACTTCGATGTCGAAGCCCTCCAGCGCCGCCGGGATCGTGGTGCGCGCGGGCGGGACCGGGCCGCGGAAGTACTGGGCGAAGATCTCGTTGAGCTCGGCGAAGTTGGCGAAGTCGCGCAGGTAGACACCGACCCGTACGGCCTGGTCCAGGCTGGCGCCGGCGGCCTCGGCGACCGCCGCGAGGTTGCCGAACGCCGCGTGCGCCTGCTCGGCGAAGCCGCCCGTGACGCCGGTGCCGTCGGGGCGCGCCGGGATCACCCCGGCCAGGTACACGGTGTCGCCCGCGACGACGGCTTGCGAGTACGGTCCGCCCACGGGGGCGGCCTGGTCGGTGTGGACGGCACGGCTGGGCATTCGCCTACTCCTGTACGGGTGTGGTGGGCTCGGGAAGCTGTCCGGTCCCCTGCCGAGGACTCGCAACCGGTCCGGTCGGTGGCATGCGAGATGAATCGGCGGTGGACCGGGGTGGGCGAGACGGTTCGGCGGTGGAGCGGGCTGGGCGCGAGGGTCCGGCGGTGGAGCGGGGTGGGCGGGGGAACTGTTCGGCCAGCCCGTCGACGCCGACGAGCGGGGCGGCGAGCAGCGCGCGTACGTCGCGTTCGCGGCGGCGCAGGGCGGCGTGCTGGGCGTCCGTGAGCGGGATCCACGACGGCGGCGGTGCGGGCAGCCGTGGCTCCAGCCGCCGCCCGGCCACGTACGTGGCCTCGTTGATCAGCCGCACCGGGGCCCGCCGGGCCTGCCGGTGCGCGTCGACCACCTCGAACTCGCCCGGCTCGACGGCGAACACCGCCAGGTCGGCGGGCGCACCCGGGGTGAGGGTACCGGCGTCGAGTCGCAGCGCGCGGGCCGGGTGCACGGTCGCCGCCGCGACCACGTCCGGCAGCGACATCCCCACGGCCAGCAGCTTGGCCATGGTGGTGGGCAGGTCGAAGACCGGACCGTGGACCGAGCGGGCGTGCAGGTCGGTGGAGATCGTGTACGGCCGCAGCCCCGCGTCGAGCTGCGCCTCCAGCACGTCGAAGGCGAACCCGCCCGAGCCGTGCCCGACGTCGAACAGCACCCCCCGCTCGTGCGCGGCCCGCGCCGAGGGCCCGAGCGGTGCGGCGATGCCGCTGGCGCAGTGGGTGACGATGTCGCCGGGGCGCAACAGGTCCAGCACCTCGGCCGGGTCCGGCGGCGCCGCACCGACGTGCGCCATCACGGGGACCCCGCAGGCGTCGGCCACGGCCAGCGCCCGCCGCAGCGGCTCGACCTCGTTGCCGCCGACCGCCTCGGCGTCGACGCGCACCTTGACGCCGCGGATCAGGTCGCGGTGCGCGAGGACGGTGTCGATGGCCACGGCGACGTCGCAGGTGGACAGGTCGCGGCACTCCCCGGTGCGGGCCGCCAGCCCGGGGCCGGAGATGTTGAGCAGGGCCGCGACGCGTACCCGCCGCCCGCCGGCGAAGTCGCGCAGCCCGTCCAGGGTGTACGCGCCGGCCGACCCGGCGTCGACCCAGGTCGTCACGCCGGTGTACCAGGCGATCGGGTCGGGGTCGACGCCCCAGTACCCGGCGCCCGGGTGCACGTGGGTGTGCAGGTCCACCAGCCCGGGGGTGATCAGCCGTCCGGCGACGTCGACGACGGTGCGGGCGGCCGGGCCCAGCCCGGGCCCGATCGCGGCGATCCGGCCCTCGCGCACCGCCACGTCCAGCCGGCCCGTGTGGCCGCCACCCGGGTCGAGGACGTCGCCACCGGCGAGAAGCAGATCGTACGGGCCCGGCACGGCGCGTGTCCTCCACACTGGTCGATCACGGTGTAGCTTGCACAGCGTGCGTGGCGGCGCTGCGCTGGTCAAGTCGCTGGATCGGTCGAGTCGTCGGGAGCCGCGCGTGACCCTGGAGATCCCGGGCGAACGGATCGACTGGCGCAGCAAGGGTTTCTGGCTGCCGGGCACGTCGGTGACCGGGCCCGAGTTCGCCGCGGCGCGGCCGGGGCTGTTCGACGGCGCGTTCACCTGGCCGGTGCTGGTGCTGCGCCGGTCGGCGGCCCTGGCGAACATCGCCACGATGGCCGCGTACTGCGCCCGGCACGGGCTGGACTTCGCGCCGCACGCGAAGACGACCATGGCCCCGGCGCTGCTGGCCGCGCAGCTGGACGCCGGGGCGTGGGGGATGACGGTGGCCACGGCCAACCAGGCGTTGGTGCTGCGCCGGCTCGGCGTGCCGCGGGTGGTGCTGGCCAACCAGGTGCTCGACCCGACCGCGCTGCGCTGGCTGGCGGGGGAGAGCGCCCGCGGCTGGGAGGTGTATCTCCAGGTCGACTCCACAGCCGGAGTGGCCGCGGCCGCGGCTGCCATCGACGGCCTCGTCACCCACGCAACCGGATCTGAGGCGGCCGGATCTCACGCGGTCGCGCCGGGCGCGGTCGGATCTCGCGCGGGTGGTTCGGGCGTGGGCGGGCCGGGCGCGGGCGGTTCTCCCGGGGCCGGGGGACGCCTTCGCGTGCTGGTCGAGGTGGGGCACTCCGGCGGGCGCACGGGCTGCCGTACCGTCGAGCAGTTGATCGTCGTGGCCCGGGCCGTGACCGGGGTCGCGGGCCTGGAGCTGGCCGGGGTGACCGGCTACGAGGGTGGGCTGGCCGGGCAGGCCGAGGTGGACGCCTTCCTGGCCGGTCTGGCGGACGGTGCGCGGGCGCTGGCGGCGGCCGGACTGCTGGGCCCGCGGGTGCTGGTGTCGGCGGGCGGCAGCGCCTGGTTCGACCGGGTCGCCGCGCTGCTGGCCGGGCAGTGGCTGCCCGGCCACGAGCTGCGTACGGTGCTGCGCAGCGGCGCCTCGGTGACCCACGACGACGGCCTGTACGCCGAGCGCACACCGTTTCGCCGGGTACCCGCCGAAGGCCCGCTGGCCGCCGCCCTGGACCTGTACGCCCAGGTCCTGTCCGTCCCGGAGCCCGGCCTCGCGCTGGTCGGGATGGGCAAGCGGGACGCCCCCTTCGACGAGGGTCTGCCCGTGCCGCTGGCCGTGCGCCGGGCGGGCGGCGGCGTCCTCGCCGCCGACGGGCTCGCGGTGACCCGGCTCAACGACCACCACGCCTACCTGGACACGCCCCCGGATGTGCCGCTCGCGCCGGGCGACATCGTGCGGTTCGGGATCTCGCACCCGTGCACGGCGTTCGACAAGTGGCGTCACATTCCGGTGGTCGATGACGAGCTGCGCGTCGTGGACGTGCTGCACACGTACTTCTGATCGACGAGTTTCGGCCCGCGTCGCAGTCCGGCCCGGCAGCCCTGACAGAATGTCGGGTGCGCCCTGTGACAGCTGTAAGGAGACGTTTCCGTGATCCGTACCCATGACGCCGGCAGCCTGCGTGCGAGTGACGCGGGCACGACGGTGACGCTCGCCGGCTGGGTGGCCCGCCGGCGCGACCACGGTGGGGTCATCTTCGTCGACCTGCGCGACACCTCCGGCGTCGTCCAGGTGGTCTTCCGCGAGGAGGACGCGCACGCGCTGCGCAACGAGTTCTGTGTGAAGGTCACCGGCGAGGTGACCGCCCGCCCGGCCGGCAACGAGAACCCGGACCTGGCCACCGGCGCCGTCGAGGTGGTGGCCAGCGAGCTGGTCGTGCTCTCCGAGGCCGCCCCGCTGCCGCTGCCGGTCGACGACGCGGTCACCGCCTCCGACGACCTGCGCCTGAAGTACCGCTACCTGGACCTGCGCCGCAGCGGCCCGGCGAGCGCGCTGAAGCTGCGCAGCCGGGCCAACCAGATCGCCCGCGAGGTGCTGCACGCCCGTGACTTCGTGGAGATCGAGACGCCGACGCTGACCCGCTCCACCCCCGAGGGCGCCCGCGACTTCCTGGTCCCGGTCCGCCTGCAGCCCGGCACCTGGTACGCGCTGCCGCAGTCCCCGCAGCTGTTCAAGCAACTGCTGATGGTCTCCGGGCTGGAGCGGTACTACCAGATCGCCCGCTGCTACCGCGACGAGGACTTCCGCGCGGACCGGCAGCCCGAGTTCACGCAGCTCGACATCGAGATGTCGTTCGTCACCCAGGACGACGTCATCGAGCTGGGCGAGCAGATCGTGTCGAAGCTGTGGGGCGAGCTGGCCGGCGTCACCGTGCCCACCCCGATCCGCCGGATCACCTGGCACGACGCGATGAACCGGTACGGCTCCGACAAGCCCGACCTGCGGTACGGCCTGGAGCTGACCGAGCTGACGGACTACCTGCGCGGCACGGAGTTCCGGGTGTTCGCGGGCGCCATCGACGCGGGCGGCTACGTCGGCGCGGTGGTCATGCCGGGCGGCGCGTCGCAGACCCGCAAGGAGCTGGACGGCTGGCAGGACTGGGCCAAGGCGCGCGGGGCGCGCGGGCTGGCGTACGTGGTGCTCGACGAGTCGACCGGGGAGGCGCGCGGCCCGGTCGCCAAGAACCTGTCCGCCGCGCACCTGGCCGGGCTCGGCGACGCGGTCGGCGCGAAGCCGGGCGACGCGATCTTCTTCGCCGCCGCGAACCACCGCCGGGAGGCCCAGGAGCTGCTGGGCGCGGCGCGCATCGAGATCGCGAAGCGGACCAACCTGATCGACGAGTCCGCGTGGGCGTTCTGCTGGGTGGTCGACGCGCCGATGTTCGAGCGTACGGACGAGGGCGGCTGGACCGCTGTGCACCACCCGTTCACCTCGCCGAACGCGGAGTGGATGGACAACTTCGAGGACGCACCGGACCGGGCGCTGGCGTACGCGTACGACATCGTGTGCAACGGCAACGAGATCGGTGGCGGCAGCGTGCGTATCCACCGGGGCAGCGTGCAGAGCCGGGTCTTCGACCTGCTCGGCATCTCGCCCGAGGAGGCGCAGGACAAGTTCGGCTTCCTGCTGGAGGCGTTCAAGTACGGGCCGCCGCCGCACGCGGGCATCGCGATCGGCTGGGACCGCACCTGCATGCTGCTGGCGGGCGCCGACTCGATCCGCGAGGTCATCGCGTTCCCGAAGACCCGTGGCGGGTTCGACCCGCTGACCGGGGCACCCACGCCGATCACCGCCCAGCAGCGGCTGGAGGCGGGCATCGACGCCAAGCCGAAGCCGACCGCGGGCCTGCCCGGCACCGACGGCGTCGCCCTGCCGGTGGAGCACTCGAACTGAGCGTCCTCAGCGGGCTCAGCTGGTGACGGCCGACGCGGTCAACGCGCTCGCGTGATCAGGCGCATCGCCGGGTCGGGGGTGCGCACGAAACCGAGCGCGGTGTACAGCGGCTCGCCGTCGGGGGAGGCGCGCAGGTCGACCCGGGTGACGCCGCGCTCGGCGTACCAGGTGAGCAGGGCCCGCATGCAGGCGCGGGAGTAGCCGCGGCGGCGGTAGCCCGGATCGGTGGCGACGTTGTAGACGTACCCCTTGAACGGGCTGGGGTTGTGCGGGCCGGGCAGCCGCTCGTCGATCGCGCCCACCACGCAGGCCGCCAGGGTCTGCGGGGCGTCCGGCCGGGCGACGACGAACGCGGCCACCCGCTCGGCCGGGTCGGCGAGCTGGCGGCGTAGCAGGTCCGCTCCGGATGTCAGCCACGGG
This sequence comes from Krasilnikovia cinnamomea, assembly GCF_004217545.1. NCBI lineage: Bacteria > Bacillati > Actinomycetota > Actinomycetes > Micromonosporales > Micromonosporaceae > Krasilnikovia > Krasilnikovia cinnamomea. Next base: position 802,956 of record NZ_SHKY01000001.1, on the reverse strand, counting down.
CCACCGGCCACCGGCGCGCCCATGCCGCTGAGCATCACCACCCGTAGCCGCATCAGCTCGTCGGCGTCGGTCGGGGTGGCACGGCGTACGGGGATCATGTGCCGCAGGGTAACGGGTCCGGTCCGCCGTCCCGGCGGCGTTTCGGCGCGGCCCCGGCGGGGGTATCAGCACGCCAGGTCACTCACCCCCCGGAGGAAAACATGCTGGCCATCGGCGCCGCCGTCGTCTTCGGCATCTACCTGCTGCTCGACCTGCTCGACATCAAGACCACCGACCTGGTCAACTTCCCCACGTTCGCCTCGCTGGGGCTGCTGCTGCTCTCGCTGTACCTGGCTGGCGTGGGCAGCGGCCCGGCCACCGGGTCGGGCAGCGGCCGCCGGTTCTACGGGCGCCGCCCCGGCCGTGGGTGACGCCGAAGCCGTACGTTCGGCGCATTTCCGGCACTGACGGGCGTGCCGGTACCCTCGGTGCCGATGGAATCCGACGGGCTGTTTCCGCTGACCGGGCCGGGGGCCGTGCGCACCGCCGCCCCGGCCGGCGCCGAGCCCGTCGGGTTCACCGCCCCCGGACCGGACTCGCCCCTGCCCGTACGCATGCGCCCCGCCAGCATCGACGAGCTCGTCGGCCAGGATCACCTGCTGGCCCCCGGCGCGCCGCTGCGCCAGCTGGTCACCGGCCGGGCCCCCATGTCGGTGATCCTGTGGGGGCCGCCGGGCACGGGCAAGACGACGATCGCCCACCTGGTCGCCGCCGCCACGGACCGTACGTTCGTGGCCATGTCGGCGCTGTCGGCCGGGGTGAAGGACGTACGGGCGGTCATCGACACCGCCCGCCGCGCCCGCCGGGGCGGCGGCCCGCCGACGGTGCTGTTCATCGACGAGGTGCACCGGTTCAGCAAGACGCAGCAGGACTCGCTGCTGGCCGCCGTCGAGGACCGGACCGTGACGCTGCTGGCGGCGACCACGGAGAACCCGTACTTCTCGGTCATCTCGCCGTTGCTGTCGCGCTGCGTGCTGCTCACCCTGCACGCGCTGACCGAGGACGACGTGCGCGCGCTGGTACACCGCGCACTGGTCGACGATCGCGGCCTGGCCGGCGCGGTCACCCTCAGCGCCGAGGCCGAGGAGCACCTCGTCCGGCTGGCGGGCGGCGACGTACGCAAGGCCCTCACCGCCCTGGAGGCCGCGGCCTCCTCCGCCCAGGCGCTCGGGGCCACCGAGATCGACCTGGCCACCGCGGAACGCGCCGTCGACGTGGCCGCCGTCCGTTACGACCGCGACGGCGACGCCCACTACGACGTGACCAGCGCCTTCATCAAGAGCATGCGCGGCAGCGATCCGGACGCCGCGCTGCACTGGCTGGCCCGCATGCTGGTCGCCGGGGAGGACCCGCGGTTCATCGCCCGCCGGATCGTGATCTTCGCCAGTGAGGACGTCGGCATGGCGGATCCGCAGGCGCTGCTGGTAGCCACCGCGGCGGCACAGGCGGTGCAGCACGTGGGCCTGCCGGAGGCCCAGCTCAACCTCGCCCAGGCGGTCGTGCACCTCGCCACGGCTCCCAAGTCCAACCGCGTCACCACGGCGCTGGGGGAGGCGTTGTCCGACGTGCGCGCCGGGCGCGGCGGGGCCGTCCCGGCGCACCTGCGCGACGCGCACTACCCCGGAGCACGTGGTCTTGGTCACGGTTCGGGCTACCGCTACCCCCACGACGACCCACGGGGTGTTGTTACGCAGCGCTATGTGCCGGATGATCTGATCGGCGCAGAGTACTACCGGCCTACCGACCACGGCGCCGAACGGGCGGTCGGGGAGCGGTTGCCCCGACTGCGCAGAATCGTGCGGGGAGAGCGCGGACCGTCACCCGGCGGTCCGGACGCGGGCGAGCGCGGCGACGCCGCCGGAGGGGAACAGCTGTGAGATCGCGCGGTGCCGACCGGCCCGACGACGAGACCGGCCAGCGCAACGAGCAGGCCGGGCGGAGCCGTCGGCGCTTCGGGCGTGGCCGTCCGGATCCGGTGACGCCCGAGGAGGTGCCGCAGGAGGAGACCGGCTGGCTCGACGACCTGCGTACGGCCAAGGAACAGCGTGGGGCGATCGGCCCCGGCGCCTCCCCCGGCGAGGCCCGCAGCAGCAAGTCCGGGCGCAAGGCCCCCGGCCCGGACGACAACGCCGCCGGGCCCGACCCGTTCGGAGCCTCGGGCGGGGAGACCGGGGTACGCCCGGTCAGCCCGCCGCCGGGCCCCCGCGCGACCAGCGGTGCGCCGACCGGTGCCGCCAGCCGTGGCCCGGGCGTCCGCGAGACCGGCCGCGCCCGGTCCTGGCAGGACGGCTCCGGCGAGTACCCCGCCACCGGCGGCTGGCCCGCCGTCGACCCGCGGCATGTGTCCCCGGCGGCCCCCGGTCTGCCCGCCGCTCCCGCCGCGTCGGTCGCCGGCCCGCCCGGGACGCGTGGCCCCGCACCCGCTCCCCGCTCGGCCCCTCCCGCCGCACCCCGTTCGGTGCCCCCGCCCGGCTCCGTGTCCCCGGCGGGCAACGTGCCCCCGCCCGGCTCCGTGCCCCCGCCCGGCTCCGTGCCCCCGCCCGGCTCCGTGCCCCCGCCCGGCTCCGTGTCCCCGGCGGGTCACGTGCCGCCCGGGGTCCGGTCGCGGTCCGGTGAGGCGGCCCACGGCGTGCCGCGCGATCGTCAGGGCGTGCCGGTGGCGCCGCCGCGCCCGCAGGCCGAGCGCGGGCCGGGCCAGGGGCGCCGCCAGATCGAGCCGGGCCGCGGTCCCGGCCCCGCCGATCTCGTCCCGCCCGCCGCGCCCGTCTCGCCGAACCCGGCCCCGGTGGTGCCGCAGTCCGGCAATCCGCCCGAACTGCCCGCGCCTCGCGGGGGTCGCGCGGCAACGCCGTCCCGGGGCCGCCGGGCCGCCGCCGAGCCGCCGTCCGGTCCCGCTCCCGGCGCGGCTCCGGCGGCCCGACACCCGGCGCACGAGTCACCGGCCGCGCCGGGTGCCCGCCGGGCCGCCGGCCACGCCCGGCCCGAACCGGCGGGCGGCGGCTTCCCGCCCGGGGCGTACCAGCCCGACGACGGCCCGCGCCACGAGTACCCGCCGCCCGACCATCGCGAGGGCGGCGCCGCGCGACCGGTCTCCGCGGTGCCCGGCCCCGACAGCACCGGCTTCGGATCCCGCAACGCGGCCGGCACCCGCGGTCGCGCGATCGCCCCACCGCCCGTGGACGGCACCCGCGACGGCGGCGGGCGCCACGGCCTGCCCGGATCCGGCGCGCACGCCACCGCACCCGAGCCGACCGCGATGCCGCCCGGTCGCCGGGGCCGTCCCGCCGACCAGCGTTCGGCCGACCAGCGCCCCGGCCTGCCGCCGGGACCCGCCCCGCGATCGCCGGGCGGTCGCCAGGCCCAGCTTCCGCCCGGGCACCCCGGATCCTTCCCGGCCGGCGAGTTCCCGCCCGGGCCGCCGACCGGCGTCCAGCCGGGGCACGCGCCCGGCGCCCAACCGGGGCGCGGAGCCGGCGCCCGAGGCGGGCGGGCGGGCGGCCAGCCCAGACAGGCCGCCGACACCGTCGCCCCGCCGGTCGTGCCGGGCCGCGAGGGCGTACGCAGTCCCGCCGTGCCCGGCCGCGCCGGCGCCATGGCGGGCGGCGCCTCCGGGGCGATCCCGCGCACCGGGGACACCCCCCGCACCGGCGGCACGGGCCGCCGGACGGGACGCGCCGGCGCACCCGCGCCGCAGACCGGCCGGCCCGGCACCGTCACCGGCCAGAGCGCCGGTCGCGCCGTCGCCCGGCAGCCCGGCCCGGTCACGGGCCCGGCCAGCCCCGCCGCGCCGGGCGTCGCCGCCGTCCCGGGAGACCAACCGCCCCGGCACGGCCTGACCGCGCACCCCGAGGCGGCGCCCCGGCACGGCCTGGCCGAGCACCCGGAGCCGATGCCCCGCCACGGCACGGGCGAGCAGCCCGCGCGTCCGCCCGCCCACGGTGCGCCGGATCAACGTTCCGCCCGCCCGCCCGCCACTGGCCTGGCCTCCGCCTCGGGCTTGGCCTCCGCCTCGGGCCTGGCTGCCGCTTCGGGTCTGGCGTCCGCGCCCGTCCCGGGCCCGGTGCCGTCCGCCCGTCCCGGCGCCGGCGCCGCGCCGGTGTCCCCACCCGCCGCACCCGACCGCGGCCCCGGCCGCGCCCAGCGCCCCGGTGAGGGACCCCGCCAGGCCCTGCCTCCGGGCCGGGCTTCCGCCCGCGCCCTGCCTCCGGGCCAGGCTTCCGCCCGTGCCGTGCCCCCTGGCCAGGCTTCCGCCCGTGCCGTGCCCCCTGGCCAGGCTTCCGCCCGCGCCCTGCCTCCGGGCCAGGCTTCCGCCCGCGCCGTGCCCCCTGGCCAGGCTCCCGCCCGTGCCGTGCCCCCGGGTGAGGCGCCCGGCCGTGCCCTGGCGCCGGGTGAGACACCGGGTTGGGTGACCGGTGCCGCCTCGGTGGCTGCGCCCAGCCGGGCGCTGGAGGCCGCTCCAGCGCCAGGCCGCGCCCAGGTCCCCGGCGGCGGCACACCCGCACCCGCTCGCGCGTCTGCTTCCGTCGGCACCGCGTCCGCTGCCATCGCCGCCGCGTCCGCCCGTACGATGCCGCCGTCGCCTCCGGGCGGCGCCGCGGTCCCGGCCCGGGAAGCGGCGCCGAGCGCCGCCGGTGCGACCCGCTCACCGGTACGGCCGTTCGCGTCGGGCGCGCCCGCCGCGGCGCTGGACAACCTGCGCGAGGCCCGCTCCGAGCTGCGGCAGAAGATGCGCACCCAGCGGCGCCTGCGGGTCTTCACGCTGATGTCGCTGGCCGTCGTGGTGCTGGGCCTGCTGCCGCTGTTCTTCGGCATCCGCTCGGCCACCCGCGACCCGGTCTTCACGTCCCTGGACGCCCTGCAGGTGCCGTCCTGGGCCGCGGCGCAGGTCAAGGACCGCAGCAGCGGCAGCCAGTGGTGCTTCCTCGACTGCCGGTTCCGCGAGCGCACCGCCCAGTCGCAGCAGCCCTACCAGGAGACCACCAAGGCGTACGCCGCGGCGCTGTCGACGGCCGGGTGGCATCGCTGGAAGGTCGACGAGTGCCCCGAGCAGCCCGTGACCAACGGCAGCTACACCTGCTGGCGGCGCGACGAGTTCACTCTGGACCTGTGGGTGGGCCCGCCCGCGTGCGCGATCGACGCGATCGCCGCCCAGGACCCGGCGGCGCTGCCGTCGACCGGGGCGAACGGTGTGGCGCCCCCCACGGACCCGAAGAAGTGCACGGGTTCCAGCGTCAGCATCAAGGTGCAGAACGCGATCACCGACCTGCGGGGCAAGCCCGAACCGGCGCCGAACCCCTCGCTGGTCGGCGAGACGCCGGACCCGGTTCTCAGCGATGATCCCCTGCTGGAGCCGACACCCTCCCGGTCGTGACACGCATCGGTGATGACGGACGGTAGGGTCTGCACGGTTGCACTAGCCGTACCCGGCCGCCAGTAGAGGAGACGCGTTCATGAACGCCGGAGAAATCGCAGGGCTGATCGCGGCGGGCGCGTTCCTGATGCTCGTGCTGGTGCTCGCCGTACCGATCCTCAAGCTGCGGCACACCGTGGACGCGGCGACCCGCGCCATCAACGACCTGACCGACCGCACCGGCCCGCTGCTGGGCAACGTCAACGAGACGGTGGAGAACGTGAACACCGCGCTCGGCCAGGTGCAGGTCTCTTTGGACGGTGTGAACCTCCAGCTGGCGAAGGTGGACGCGATCACCGGCCACGCGCAGAACATCTCCGCGAACGTCGCGAACTTGGTGGCCGTCGTGTCCGCCGCCGCCGCGAACCCGCTGGTCAAGGTGGCGTCGTTCAGCTACGGCCTGCGCAAGGCCACGGTCGCGCGGCGGCACGCCGAGGAGGAGCGCGAGGTCCGCGAGACACTGAAGCGGCGGCGCCGGTCCGCCCGCTGAGCCGACTCCCGATCATCCGCGGCCGCCCGCCCACCGCCACCGAGCGCTGCCGGGCCGCCGAGAAAGGAACGCCGCCATGAAGCGCCTGCTCTGGTTGGGCATCGGACTCGCGGTCGGCGCGGTCGTCGTCCGCAAGCTGACCCGCAAGGCCGACGAGTTCACCCCGTCCGGCATCGCCGCCTCGCTGTCGCAATCCGCTGGCGGCCTCGTGGAGTCGCTGCGTAACTTCGTGGAAGACGTCCGCGACGGAATGGCCGAACGCGAGCAGGAGATCCACGAGGCCTTCGCCGCCGGCGAGCTTTTCGACGATCAGTTCAGCGACCTGCGGGAGGACCCGGAGGACGGTACGCAGGGGCGACACGCCCAGAAGGGGTCACGATGAGAACGGCGGAGATCAAGCGGCGCTTCCTGGCGCATTTCGAGGCCAACGGGCACACGGTCGTGCCGAGTGCCCCGCTGCCGGCCATCGACGACCCGAACCTGCTGTTCATCAACGCCGGCATGGTGCAGTTCGTGCCGTTCTTCCTGGGCCAGCGGACCCCGCCGTACCAGCGGGCGGTCAGCGTGCAGAAGTGCATCCGCACCCCGGACATCGACGAGGTCGGCAAGACGTCGCGGCATGGCACGTTCTTCCAGATGAACGGCAACTTCTCGTTCGGCGACTACTTCAAGGCGGGCGCGATCCCGCTGGCGTGGGAGCTGTCCACCAAGCCGGTCGAACAGGGCGGCTTCGGCCTGGACCCGGAGAAGATCTGGGCGACGGTGTACCTCGACGACGACGAGGCCATCGACATCTGGCGCCAGACCGGCCTGCCCGCGGAGCGGATCGTGCGCCGCGGCAAGAAGGACAACTTCTGGTCGATGGGCATCCCCGGCCCGGCGGGCCCCTGCTCGGAGCTGTACTACGACCGTGGCCCGGCGTACGGGGCGGAGGGCGGCCCGGAGGTCGACGAGGACCGCTACCTGGAGTTCTGGAACCTGGTCTTCATGCAGTACGAGATCACCGACGTGAAGTCGAAGGAGGACTTCACGATCGTCGGTGACCTGCCCAAGCAGAACATCGACACCGGCATGGGCCTGGAGCGCATCGCGTCGCTGCTGCAGGGCGTCGACAACCTGTACGAGATCGACGAGGTCCGCCCGATCCTGGCGCGCGCGGCGGAGCTGACCGGCAAACAGTACGGCGCGAAGTCCGGGCATGCGGCGAACCAGTCGCACCCCGACGACGTGCGGCTGCGGGTGATCGCGGACCACGTGCGCACCGCGCTGATGCTCATCGGCGACGGCATCGTCCCCTCCAACGAGGGCCGCGGGTACGTGCTGCGCCGCATCATGCGCCGGGCGATCCGCGCGATGCGCCTGCTCGGCTGGCAGGCACCCGCGATGCCGGAGCTGCTGCCGGTGGCGCGCGACTGCATGGCGCCGTCGTACCCGGAACTGGCGGAGGAGTTCGGCCGCATCTCCACCTACGCGTACGCGGAGGAGGACGCGTTCCTGTCCACGCTGCGGGCGGGCACCACGATCCTGGACACCGCGATCTCGGAGACGAAGACGTCCGGCGGCTCGACGCTGACCGGCGCGCAGGCGTTCCAGCTGCACGACACGTACGGTTTCCCGATCGACCTGACCCTGGAGATCGCGGCCGAGCAGGGCCTGCAGGTCGACCAGGACGGTTTCCGGCGGCTGATGGCCGACCAGCGGGCGCGGGCGAAGGCGGACGCGGCGGCGCGCAAGACCGGCCACGCGGACCTGTCCGCGTACCGGGCGGTGCTGGACGCGGGCGGCCCGGTCGAGTTCACCGGGTACGCGGAGGTGTCCCGCGAGTCGCGGATCCGCGCGGTGCTCGGCGGCGGCGCGAGCGTCGCGGCGGCGGGCGAGGGCGAGTTCGTCGAGCTGGTCCTGGACGCGACCCCGTTCTACGCGGAGGGCGGCGGCCAGCAGGCCGACACCGGCCTGATCAACGTGGGCGCGGGCCAGGTCGAGGTCGTCGACGTGCAGCAGCCCGTCCCGGGCCTGATCGTGCACAAGGCGCGGGTGATCCGCGGTGAGGTGCGCGCGGGCGAGGCGGGCTTCGCGGAGATCGACGTGACCCGGCGCAAGGCGATCTCCCGGTCGCATACCGCGACCCACCTGATCCACCAGACGATGCGGCACTTCCTCGGCGAGTCGGCGACCCAGGCGGGTTCGCTGAACGCGCCCGGCCGGCTGCGCTTCGACTTCAACACCCCGGGCGCGGTGCCGCAGGCGGTGCTGCACGACGTCGAGCAGCAGGTCAATGAGGTGCTGCTGCGTGACCTGGAGGTGCACGCGTTCATCACCAGCCAGGAGGAGGCGCGGCGGCTGGGCGCGATGGCGCTGTTCGGCGAGAAGTACGGCGACGAGGTCCGCGTCGTCGAGGTCGGCGACTACGCCCGGGAGCTGTGCGGCGGCACCCACGTGTCCCGTTCCGGCCAGCTCGGCCTCGTGAAGGTCCTCTCCGAGTCCTCCATCGGTTCCGGCGTACGCCGGGTCGAGGCGCTGGTGGGCATCGACGCGTTCGGGTTCCTGGCCAAGGAGCATCTGCTGGTCTCGCGGCTGGCGGAGCTGTTCCGGGTGCCGGGCGACCAGGTCGCGGAGCGGGTGGAGCAGACCGTGACCGCGCTGCGCGACGCGGAGAAGGAGCTGGAGAAGCTGCGCGCCCAGATGGTGCTGGGCGGCGCGGGTGCGCTCGCGGGGCAGGCGAAGGACCTGCGCGGCGTCGCGTACGTGGGCACCGAGGCCCCCGAGGGGGCGGCCGGCAACGACGTCCGCACGTTGGCCCAGGAGATCCGGGGCAAAATCGACCCGGCGCGCCCGGCGGTGGTTGCGGTCGCGTCCCGCGCGAACGGCAAGGCATCACTTATCGTGGCGATCAACGCCACCGCGAAGGGTCGCGGGCTGTCGGCGGCCGACCTCGTCAAGGGGGCGCTGTCGGGGCGCGGCGGCGGCAACGCCGACCTCGCTCAGGGCGGTGGCGTACCGGCCGATCAGGTGTCGGCCCTGTTGGCAGCGGTAGAGAAGGCGGTCGGCGACGCTGCGTGACGCCGGAGAGGGTGGCCCGATGATGGCACCGCCGCGGGGTAGGCGGCTGGGCGTCGATGTCGGTAAGGTCCGTGTCGGGGTTGCGATCTGTGACCCCGACGGGATCCTTGCCACCCCTTTGGTGACGGTTTCCCGTGACATGGGGGCGGCCGCCGATTCCGTACCCGCCGACATAGCCGAGCTCAGGCGCCTCGTGGCGGAGCACGAGGCGGTGCAGATCGTGGTGGGCCTTCCGGTGCGCCTGTCGGGCGCCGAAGGGGCAGCCGCGGTAGACATTCGTGCGTACGCTGACCGGCTGGCACGTGCCGTCGGGGACGTGCCCGTCGTACTGACGGACGAGAGGATGTCGACCGTGGTGGCAACCCGTAGGCTGGCCGAACGTGGCGTGCGTGGACGGCGCCAGCGGGCGGTGGTCGACCAGGTGGCCGCCGTGGAGATCCTGCAGAGCTGGCTGGATGCGCAGCGGAGGCAGACACGATGATCGACGAGCTGGATCTGGCGTTCGATGAGAAAGCCGATCGGACCAAACCGCGACACCGGCGTTCCCGCGGCGGCAAGGGCAAGACGTCCGCCGCGTTCCTGCTGACGTTCGTGCTGCTGGCGGTCCTCGGCGGCGGCGTGTACCTGGGCTACAACAAGGTGCGCGGCTTCTTCACCGCGGCCGACTACGACGGCCCCGGCACGGGCACGGTCCAGGTCGAGATCAAGGAGAGCGCGACCCTGACCGACATGGGCAACGCGCTGGTCGACAAGGACGTGGTCAAGAGCACCGCCGCGTTCGTCAACGCCGCCGACGCGAACCCGCAGGGCCACAACATCCGCTCGGGCACGTACAACCTGCGCTCGCAGATGGCCGCCAAGGACGCGGTGGCCATGCTGCTGGACCCGAAGTCGCGGGTGAGCACCGGGGTGACCATCCCCGAGGGCAAGACCGCGAACCAGGTGTACGCCCTGCTGTCCAAGGCCACGAACATCCCGGTCAAGGACTTCGAGGCGGCCGCGAAGGACCCGGTCGCGCTGGGCGTGCCCGCGTTCTGGTTCAACCGGACGGACGGGCAGAAATCGACCCGCTCGATCGAGGGCTTCCTGTTCCCGGACACCTACGAGTTCCAGCCCAAGGGCACCGCCCAGGACGCGCTGCGGACGATGGTCGCGCATTTCCTCAAGGTCGCCGAGAAGATCGACTTCGTCAGCACCGTGGAGAAGGAACGCAAGATCAGCCCATACGAGGCGCTGACCGTGGCGTCGCTGGCCCAGGCCGAGGCGGGCAACGACGAGGACCTCGGCAAGGTCGCCCGGGTCGCGTACAACCGGATCTACGGCGGCAACTTCCCGTGCAGCTGCCTGCAGTTCGACGTCGGGATCAACTACTACTACCAGCTCACCGGGCGGCCGACGAAGCCGTCGAAGGACATGACGCTGGCGGAGCTAACCGACCCGAAGAACCCGTACCGGACGCACAACAAGGCCGGGCTCACGCCCACGCCGATCAACAACCCGGGCCAGGCGGCGCTGGAGGGCGCGATGAAGCCGCCGGCCGGCCAGTGGCTGTACTTCGTGGCGATCGACAAGCAGGGCCACTCGGCGTTCGCCACCACCCTCGACGGCCAGCGCAAGAACGAGGCGATCGCCCGCAAGAACGGCGTTCTGTGACCGCTGAGCGGGGCGCCGCGCGGCGTGCCGCGGTGTGCGGCAAGCCCATCGGGCACTCACTGTCCCCGGTGATCCACCGAGCCGGGTACGCGGCGGCGGGCCTGACCGGCTGGTCGTACGAGGCCATCGAGTGCGCCGAGGCCGAGCTGCCGGCCCTGGTCGCGCGCCTGGGCCCCGAGTGGGCCGGGCTGTCGCTGACCATGCCGCTCAAGGAGGCCGCCCTCGCGCTGGCCGCCTCCGCCACCCCGGTGGCCCGCGCCACCGGCGCCGCCAACACGCTGGTCCGCCGCGCGGACGGCTGGCACGCGGACAACACCGACGTGTCGGGGATGGTGCGGGTGCTGCGCGACGCGGGCGTCGGCGCCGCCCCCACGGTGACCGTGCTCGGCGGCGGCGGCACGGCCCGCGCAGCCCTCGCCGCCGCAGCCCAGCTCGGTGCGACCACGGTGACGGTGGTGACCCGGCGACCCGAGGCGGCGTCCGAGCTGGCCCCGGCCGCCAGCACGCTCGGCGTGACGCTGGCCGGGGTCCGGTGGGATGCCGCCCCGTCCGCCTGCGCCGCCGACGTGCTGATCTCGACCGTACCCAAGGGGGCGGCCGACCCCCTCGCGCCCGCGATCGCCTGGCGTCGCGGCACGGTGCTGTTCGACGCCCTCTACGACCCCTGGCCCACCCCGCTGGCGGCCTCGGCCGCCGCCGCCGGCCTGCCGGTGGTGTCCGGCCTGGACCTGCTGCTGGCCCAGGCCCTCGGCCAGTTCGAGCAGTTCACCGGCGTGCACCCGGCCCCCGAGCCCGCCATGCGCGCGGCGCTGCTGGCCGCCGCCGCCCAGCGCTGATCATCCAGACCGCAAGCCACGGAACTTTGAAGAGTCCGGGCTAGGAGCGAGCCCGAACCTTTCAAGATCGTCCCGCCTCCCGGTTCGTCCCACGGGCGGTGATCATGGAGGGGAGTCGGCGCGTACCAGTTCGTGAGGCTGGCGCGGGCGCAGCGTGGTCGTGACGAGCAACCCCAGCGCGGCGAAACCCAGGACCACCACCCCCATGGGTACGCCCGTGCCCGCGTCGCCCAGGCCGACCAGGGGAGCCGCGAACGCGGCGACGACGGACTGGATGCCGCCCAGCACCGCGGCCGCCGTCCCGGCCCGCTGCGGGTAGCGGTCCAGCGCCAGCGCCGTGCCGTTCGGCATCACCATCCCGATCGAGGCCACCACGACGAACAGCGCCGCCGCGAGCCCCGCCAGGCTGCCCAGCGCCGCCGCGACCAGCACGGCCACCGCACCGCAGGTCTGTGTCACCAGCCCGCCGATCAGCAGCCGGGTGGGGGTGAACCGGTCGAGCAGCCGGCGATTGGCCTGGCTGACCCCGATCAGCCCGGCCGCGTTGAGGCCGAACAGCAGGCTGAACGCGGTCGGGGAGATCCCGTACCCGTCCTGGAACACGAACGACGACCCGGAGATGTACGCGAACATCGCCGCGAACGCGAACCCCTGCCCCAGCGCGAACGTGAGGTAGCCCCGATCGGTCAGCAGCCGGCCCGCCACCCGCGCGGTCTCGGCGAGCCCGCCCCGCGCCCGCCGCGACTCCGGCAGGGTCTCCGGCATCCGGGCGGCCACCAGCACCGCCAGCAGCGCCGCGATCGCGCCCAGCGCGACGAAGACGCCCGGCCACGCGGTGACCCGCAGCACCGCGCTGCCCAGGGCGGGCGCCGCGATCGGCGCCACCCCGAAGATGAGGGTGAGCTGGGAGAAGAACTTCGCCGCGGCCACTCCGGAGTACAGGTCGCGCACGATCGCCCGGGCCACCACCACACCGAACCCGCCCGCCAGACCCTGCAGCAGCCGCAGCGCCACCAGCACGGGCGCGCTCGGGGACAGCGCGCACAGCAGTGAGACGAGCGCGTACGCGGCGACGCTGAAGACGATGGGGCGGCGGCGGCCCCACCGGTCGCTGAGCGGGCCCCCGACCAGCTGCCCGAGGGCCAGCCCGATCAGGCAGGTGGTGAGCGAGAGCTGCACCTGCGCGTCGGGCACCCCGAAGTCGGCGGCGATGGCGGGGAAGGCGGGCAGGTACATGTCCAGCGACAGCGGCCCGATCGCGGTGGTCAGCCCGAGCATCACCACGAGAAGCGGGCCGTGCGGAGCGGCGGGCCTCTTGATCGATGCGGACACGCCCCGCACCGTACCCTCGCGGTCCGGCGGCGATTCCGCAGGTGGGCTCCGGGCCGGGGGCGGTCCGCAGGGCGGGACGCGCGCCGGGCGGGTGCACAGCGCGCTGCGGCGGCGTGCCACACTGTGACCCGTGTTGCGCTGGTTGACCGCAGGTGAGTCCCATGGCCCGGCGCTCGTCGCCCTCCTCGAAGGCGTGCCCGCCGGTGTGCGGGTGACGAGCGACGACATCCGCCGCGATCTGGCCCGGCGCCGCCTCGGCTACGGCCGCGGCGCGCGCATGTCGTTCGAGCAGGACGAGGTCGAGATCATCGGCGGCATCCGGCACGGGCTCACCCTGGGCAGCCCGGTCGCGATCCGGGTGGGCAATTCCGAATGGCCGAAATGGCGTACGGTCATGGCCGCCGACCCGGTCGACCCCACGGAGCTGGCGGCGCAGGCCCGCAACGCCCCGCTGACCCGCCCCCGCCCCGGCCACGCAGACCTGGCCGGCATGCAGAAGTACGGGCACACCGACGCCCGCCCGATCCTGGAACGCGCCAGCGCCCGCGAGACCGCCGCCCGGGTGGCCGTCGGCGCCGTCGCCAAGGCGCTGGTCCGGCAGACCATCGGCGTGCAGGTCGTCTCGCACGTCGTCGAGCTGGGCTCGGTCGCGGCCAAGGCCGGTCTGGTCCCCGTGCCGGAGGACGCCGAGCGCATCGACGCGGACCCGCTGCGCTGCGTCGACCCCGAAGCCAGCGTGCGGATGGTCGCCGAGGTGGACGCGGCCAAGAAGGACGCCGACACGCTGGGCGGCATCGTCGAGGTGCTGGCGTACGGGGTGCCGCCCGGTCTCGGCTCGCACGTGCAGTGGGACCGCAAGCTCGACGCGCGCCTGGCCACCGCCCTGATGTCCATCCAGTCCGTCAAGGGCGTCGAGATCGGCGACGGCTTCACCCAGGCCCGTTCGCGCGGCTCCGTGGCGCACGACGAGATCATCCCGACCCCCGAGGGGGTGCGCCGGGTAACCGACCGGGCCGGTGGCCTGGAGGGCGGCATCACCAACGGCGAGTACCTGCGGGTCCGCGCGGCCCTGAAGCCGATCTCGTCGCTGAACCGCGCGCTGCAGACCGTCGACGTCGCGACCGGCGAGCCCGCCACGGCCATCAACCAGCGCTCCGACGTCTGCGCGGTCCCGGCCGGGGCGGTGGTCGCCGAGGCCATGGTGGCGCTGGTGCTGGCCGAGGCGGCCACGGAGAAGTTCGGCGGTGACTCCGTGGCGGAGATCCGCCGCAACCTCGCCGGCTACCTCGACAGCCTGCTGATCCGCTGATGACGCCGGTCTGCGTGCTGGTCGGCCCGCCCGGGGCCGGCAAGTCCACGGTCGGTCAGGCCCTGGCCGCGCTGCTGGAGGTGCCGTTCGCGGACACCGACGCGCTGATCGAGACGACGGCGGGCAAGCCGATCCCGGACATCTTCGTCGAGGACGGCGAGCCCGCGTTCCGGGCTCTGGAGCGGGTCGCGGTGGCGGACGCCCTCGCGGGTTTCGACGGGGTCCTCGCCCTGGGCGGCGGCGCGATCATGGACGACGGCACCCGGGCCGCCCTGGCGGCGCACCGGGTCGTGTATCTGTCCGTCGAGCTCAGCGACGCCGTGAAGCGGGTCGGCCTGGGCGCCGGGCGTCCCATGCTGAGCGTGAACCCACGGGCGACCTTGAAGTACCTGATGGACCAGCGCCGCCCGTTGTACGAGTCGGTGGCCACGCACACCGTGGCCACCGACGGCCGCACCCCGCAGGAGATCGCGGAGCTGCTGGCCGCTCGGCTCGACACCTGAGTCACCCGCCGACATCGGCACGAGCCGCCCGGACATTCCTATTCGGAGGGTGGCGCGGGGCTGAGGCGCGCTTCCAGTCGCTCGATGCGCGCCACCAGCGGGCGCAACTCCTGGCGTACCGCGGTCATGAGCGCGCCCGGGCCCGTGGCCGGCGCCGTCTGCGCCCGCAGGTGGGTGTATCCGGCCAGAGCCGCGACGACCGTCCGGCGCACCACCTTGGCGTCGGCGCCCGCCGCGCGCAGCGCCCGTCCGGCCGCGCCGTCGGGCTCCGCGGCGAGGCCGATCAGCAGGTGTTCGCAGCCGACGTAGTTGTGGCCGAGCGCGGTGGCCTCGGCGACGGTCAGCTCCAACGCGGCCGCGGCCGGGTCGCTGAACCGCAGCCCGCCGCCACCTCCCGGCTCCGCCGGAGCGCCCGGTGCCGCCAGCCGCACCGGGTCGATCTCCATCGAGGTGAGGATCTGCAACGCCAGATTCCCGCCCTCGGCCACCATGGCGTGCAGCAGATCGCCCGTGCCCACGGTCGGCGCACCGGCGTCGCGGGCCCGCGCCACCGCGAGGGTGACCGCGGTCGCCGCGCGAGCGGTGAAGTGCGGCAGCCGGTCGGTCAGGAACCCGCCGCCGCCGCGTACGTCACCAGCGGTGCCGTCGGCGGCGAGGTCGTCCAGGGTGATCTGCCGGATCGCGGCGATGCGCTTGACGGCCTGCTCCAGCGCGCGCTGGCAGACCGCCGAGATCGGCACCCCGGTGTCACGGACGGCTTCGGCCAGGTCGTCGGGCAGGTACACGTTGATTTTTGGCATGGCGCAGTTATAACCCCTGTAGGGGTTACAGGGATATAACCCCATGACGCGTCACTAGGCTCGGCGCCGATGGACGACGTGACCCGAATCCCCGTGGCCGGTGACCGGCCGTATGACGTACTGGTCGGCCGCGGGCTCGCGTCCGCCCTGCCGCCGCTGCTCGACGGCGCGGTACGCGCCGCGGTCCTCTACGCGCCGCCGTTGCGCGACCAGGCCACGCGCCTCGCGGAGACGCTGTCCGCCGCCGGGCTGCGGCCGAGCCTGCTGCCCGTGCCGGACGCCGAGGCCGGCAAGACCGTCGAGGTCGCCGCCCGCTGCTGGGACGCGCTCGGCGAGGCGGGCTTCACGCGCACCGACGTGGTGATCGGCGTCGGCGGGGGAGCGGTCACCGACCTCGCCGGCTTCGTCGCCGCGAGCTGGCTGCGCGGGGTGCGCTGGGTGCCGTGGTCGACGTCGCTGCTCGGCATGGTCGACGCGGCCGTCGGCGGCAAGACCGGCATCAACGTCGCCGCGGGCAAGAACCTCGTGGGCGCCTTCCACCCACCGGCCGGGGTGCTCTGCGACCTCGACATGCTCGACACCCTCCCGGACGGCGACCTGGTCGCCGGGCTGGCCGAGGTGGTCAAGTGCGGCTTCATCGCCGACCCCGCGATCATCGAGGCGATCGAGGCCGATCCGGGCGCCGCCACCGACCCGCGCGGCGCGGCCGTACGGGAGCTGGTCGAGCGCGCCATCCGGGTCAAGGCGGAGGTCGTCGGCGCGGACCTGCGCGAGTCGGGGCTGCGGGAGATCCTGAACTACGGGCACACGCTGGGTCACGCCATCGAGAAGCGGGAGGCTTACCGGTGGCGGCACGGGCACGCCGTGGCGGTCGGGCTGGTCTTCGCGGCCGAACTGTCCCGCCTCGCCGGGCGGCTGGACGACGCCACGGCCGTGCGGCACCGTTCGGTGCTCGACCTGCTGGGCCTGCCCACGTCGTACCCGGCGGACGCCTGGCCGGAGCTGTTGAGCGCGATGCGGGTGGACAAGAAGACCCGGGCCGACACGCTGCGTTTCGTGGTGCTCGACGGCCTCGCCAAGCCGGGCATCCTCACCGGGCCCGACGAGGCGCTGCTGGCCCGCGCGTACGAGGCGGTGGCCACCGCGTGAGCGAGTGCACCGAGCGCAGCGAGGGCCGCGAGCGCACGCGAAAGGCAGGCACAGCATGAGGCGGGTGCACGTGCTCAACGGGCCGAACCTGGGGCGGCTTGGCACCCGGCAGGTCGACGTCTACGGCGTCACCTCGTACGCGGACCTGGTCGCCATGTGCGAGGCGACCGGCGCGGAGCTGGGCCTGGACGTGCGGGTCCGGCAGACCGACGCGGAGCACGAGATGCTGGCCTGGCTGCATGCCGCCGCCGACGAGCAGGCCCCGGTGGTGCTGAACCCCGGAGCGTGGTCGCACTATTCGTACGCGGTCCGGGACGCCTGCGCGCTGCTGCGCGCCCCGCTGGTCGAGGTGCACATCTCCAACATCCACGCGCGGGAGGAGTTCCGGCACCACTCGGTGGTCTCCGCGGTCGCCACCGGCGTCATCGCCGGGCTGGGGGTCGACGGCTACCGGCTGGCGTTGCAGCACATCGCGCGGTGGCCCGATTCGTCGGGTGACACGCCGCGCCGGTAAACTTTTCGGGTCACTTCTATCGCGTCAAGATCAAGGCAGGACATGGCCACTACGAACGACCTCAAGAACGGCCTCGTGCTCAACCTCGACGGCGAGCTCTGGGCCGTCGTGGAGTTCCAGCACGTCAAGCCGGGCAAGGGCGGTGCGTTCGTGCGCACGACGCTCAAGAACGTGCTCTCCGGCAAGGTGGTGGACAAGACCTTCAACGCGGGTACGAAGGTCGACACGGCCACGGTCGACAAGCGCACGATGCAGTATCTGTACCTCGACGGTGACGACTTCGTCTTCATGGACCTGGACACCTTCGACCAGATCCACGTGCCCGGTGGCACCGTGGGCGAGGCGGCGAACTACCTGCTGCCCGAGGCCGAGGCGACCGTGGCGACCCACGAGGGCGTGCCGCTCTACATCGAGCTGCCCACCAGCGTCTTCCTCGAGGTGACGTACACCGAGCCGGGCCTGCAGGGCGACCGCTCGACGGGCGGCACCAAGCCGGCGACCGTGGAGACCGGCGCGACCGTCCAGGTGCCGCTGTTCATCACCACCGGCGAGAAGATCAAGGTCGATACCCGCGACGGCCGTTACCTCGGCCGCAGCTGATGCCCGAGGCCCCCAAGCTGCAGATGCCCGCGCGTCGCAAGGCGCGCAAGCGGGCGCTGGACGTCCTCTACGAGGCCGACCTGCGGGATCTGCCGCCCCGCCAGGTGCTCGCGGGCTACCTGGAACGCATCGCCAAGCCGCACCCGGATCACCTGGAGTACACCGTCGGGCTGGTCGAGGGTGTGGCCACGCACCTGGACCGGATCGACGAGCTGATCGCCAGTTACGCCGAGGGCTGGACGCTGTCCCGGATGCCCGTGGTGGATCGCAACCTGGCCCGCATCGCGGTGTACGAACTGCTCTACGTGCCCGAGATCGACGACCCGGTCGCGATCACCGAGGCGGTCGAGCTGGCCAAGCAGATGTCCACCGATGACAGCCCGCGCTTCCTCAACGGCATCCTGGGCCGCATCGCGGAGTTCGCCACCCGCTGACGTGCGCGTTCACGGCCCGGACCAGCCATGGTCCGGGCCGTCGGTCTGTGTGCCCCACGTCCTTGCCCGCCCGCGCCTGCGTGTGCCGGGGTGCGGCTCAGCCGCCCACGGCGAGGTCCGCTCCACATAGTTGGTGAGTTCGGGTTGGGGGCTAACCCGAACTCACCAGGATCTGCGGCAATCCCGCCCCACAGACGGCGGAGCCCGCGTCGCCGGAGGGGCGACGCGGGCTCCGCTGGTGGGGTTCGGTGCTCAGGAGGCGAAGAACGCCCGCGGGTCGGCGACCAGGACACCCTGCTCGGTCAGGCGCTCGATGAGGCCGGACGGCGAGATGTCGTAGACGATGGCCAGCGCGCGCAGGTCGTCGGCGCGGATGGACAGCACCCGCCCGTTGTAGTCACCGCGCTGCTGCTGTATGGCCCGCGCGTACCGCGCCACGTAGGCGAGGTCCTCGCTGGTGGTGTCGTACAGCTTCTCGAGGTCGAGAACGATCTTGTTGGTGGCTTCGAGCCGGACTCCGCTGCCGTCGGGCAGCAGCTCCGACACGGGGACGCGGTAGAAGTCGGCGAGCTCGGCCAGACGGGACACGGTGACCGCACGGTCGCCGCGCTCGTACGAGCCCACCACGACGGCCTTCCAGCGGCCGTTCGACTTCTCTTCCACGCCCTGCAGGGACAGGCCCTGCTGCTGGCGAATGGAGCGCAGGCGGGCGCCCAACGACTTGGCGTACTCAGACGGCATACGGTCACTCCCAGTGCTGTGCTGGCCCAGAGGGTTCTTCCTCTGCGGATCGCTACGCAGCGTGACGGTACGGAGTTTGCGATCCCGGGTCAAGTGTCGGTTACCGATGAGACGCGGGAGTCGCGTAACTTGACCACTTTAGCCCCTTTCCTCGGCGGGTAGGGCACGTCACGGACCTGCACTCTGTGTTCACTGGTAACGTGACGCCAGCCAGTGGGTTGACCCCTGCCCCAGGGGTTTCCCGCCAGACATCCTTTAACGACCCGTCCCGTGAGGCGGGGAAGGAGGTCAGCCGTGGCATATCCACGCGCCGACACTACTGACAAGATCATTCTTTCCGGGGCCGATCTCCACCGGGTGGTGGATCGGATCGCCCATCAGATCCTCGAGAAGACCTCCGGTGCCACGGGCACGGTGCTTCTCGGCATCCCCACCCGGGGTGTTCCGCTGGCCCGCCGCCTGGCCGCCCGGATCCACGCCTTCGAAGGCGTGGACGTCCCGGTCGGTGCGCTCGACATCACGCTCTACCGCGACGACCTGCGGCTGCACGCCACCCGTGCGCTCGGCAAGACCGAACTGCCGCCGGGCGGCATCGACGGGCGCCGGGTCATTCTCGTCGACGACGTGCTCTTCTCCGGCCGTACGGTCCGGGCGGCGCTGGACGCGCTCAGCGACATCGGGCGGCCCAGCTCGGTGCAACTCGCCGTCCTGGTCGACCGGGGTCACCGCGAGTTGCCGATCCGGGCCGACTACGTCGGCAAGAACATCCCCACCGCCCGGTCCGAGAGCGTGCGCGTGGCGCTGGCCGAGACCGACGACGGTACGGACGAGGTCCGGCTCACCGGAGGCGAGAAATGATCAAGCATCTGCGGTCGGCGGCCGATCTGGACGCACCCACCGCCATCCTGATCCTCGACACCGCCGCGGAGATGGCCGCGCTGGCGGGCCGTGAGGTGAAGAAGCTGCCCACCCTGCGCGGGCGCACCGTGGTCAACCTCTTCTACGAGGACTCCACCCGGACCCGGATCTCCTTCGAGGCCGCCGCCAAGCGCCTGTCCGCGGACGTCATCAACTTCTCCGCCAAGGGCTCCAGCGTCAGCAAGGGCGAGAGCCTCAAGGACACCGCGCTGACGTTGCAGGCGATGGGCGCGGACGCGGTCGTCATCCGGCACTCCGCCTCGGGCGCCCCGCACCGGCTCGCCAACTGGATCGACGGTTCCGTGGTCAACGCGGGTGACGGCACCCACGAGCACCCGACCCAGGCGCTGCTGGACGCGTACACGATGCGTTCGCGCCTCGGCCGGCTCGCCGGGCTGAACGTGGTGATCGTCGGCGATGTGCTGCACAGCCGGGTGGCCCGCTCCAACGTGCTGCTGCTGTCCACTCTGGGCGCCAAGGTGACGCTGGTCGGCCCGCCGACGCTGATCCCGCTGGACGTCGCGGCGGCGCTGGCCCCCGGCACCGAGGTCTCGTACGACCTCGACGCCGTGCTGCCCACCGCCGACGTGGTGATGATGCTGCGGGTGCAGACCGAGCGGATGCAGGACTCCTTCTTCCCCTCGGCCCGCGAGTACGCCCGCCGGTACGGCCTGGACGCCGCCCGGATGCACCGGCTGGCCGAGCACGCGATCGTCATGCACCCCGGCCCGATGAACCGCGGCATGGAGATCACCCCGGCGGTGGCCGACTCGCCCCGCTCCACCATCGTCGAACAGGTCACCAACGGCGTCAGCGTCCGGATGGCCGTTCTCTACCTGCTCCTGGGAGGCAAATGATGGCGGCGTACCTGATCAAGGGTGTCCGGGTTCTCGGCGGTGAGCCCCGCGACCTGCTGATCCGCGACGGGGTGATCGCCGACGGCGACGCGAAGGGCGCCGAGGTGATCGAGGCGGCCGGGCTGGTCGCCCTGCCCGGCCTGGTCGACCTGCACACCCACCTGCGCGAGCCCGGCCGCGAGGACGCCGAGACGGTCGAGACCGGCTCGCGGGCCGCCGCGCTGGGCGGCTACACCGCGGTCTGCGCGATGGCCAACACCTCCCCGGTCGCCGACACCGCGGGCGTGGTCGAGCAGGTGTGGCGGCTCGGCCGGGAGGCCGGGCTGGTCGACGTGCAGCCGATCGGCGCGGTCACGGTCGGGCTCGCGGGCAAGCAGCTCGCCGAGCTGGGCGCGATGGCCGACTCCGCGGCCCGGGTACGAATCTTCTCCGACGACGGCTTCTGCGTCGCCGACCCCCGGCTGATGCGCCGCGCCCTGGAGTACGTGAAGGCGTTCGACGGGATCATCGCCCAGCACGCCGAGGAGCCCCGGCTCACCGAGGGTGCGCAGATGCACGAGGGCGAGGTTTCCACCCGGCTCGGCCTCACCGGCTGGCCCGCCGTCGCCGAGGAGGCGATCATCGCCCGGGACGTGCTGCTGGCCGAGCACGTGGGCAGCCGCCTGCACGTCTGCCACGTCTCCACCGCGGGCAGCGTCGAGGTGCTGCGCCAGGCCAAGGCCCGTGGCGTGCGGGTCACCGCCGAGGTGACTCCGCACCACCTGCTGCTCACCGACGAGCTGGCCGCCAGCTACGACCCGGTGTACAAGGTGAACCCGCCGCTGCGTACCGCCGCCGACATCGAGGCGCTGCGCGCCGCCCTGGCCGACGGCACCATCGACATCGTCGCCACCGACCACGCCCCGCACGCCGTGGAGGACAAGGAGTGCGAGTGGGCGTACGCCCGCCCCGGCATGGTCGGCCTGGAAACCGCGCTGCCGGTCGTGCTTTCGGTCCTCGGTGAGCAGTGGGACCTGATCGCCGAGCGGATGTCGCGCGCCCCGGCCCGGATCGCCGGGCTGACCGGGCACGGCGGGGACCTCACGGTCGGCTCGCCGGCCAACCTGACGCTGGTGGACCCGTCCGCCCGCCGGGTCGTCGACCCGGCCGGGCTGGCGAGCCGCAGCCGCAACACACCGTACGCGGGCACCACCCTGCCGGGTCGCATCGTCGCGACCTTCCTCCGGGGAGAGCCGACAGTCCTGGACGGGAAGGCGACCAAGTGACACGCACCCCTGCGATCCTCGTGCTCGAGGACGGCCGCACGTTCGCCGGTGAGGCGTACGGCGCCGTCGGCGAGACCTTCGGCGAGGCGGTCTTCACCACCGGCATGACCGGGTACCAGGAGACCCTGACCGACCCGTCGTACCACCGGCAGGTCGTGGTGCAGACCGCGCCACAGATCGGCAACACCGGCGTCAACGGCGAGGACGACGAGTCGAACCGGATCTGGGTCTCCGGCTACGTGGTCCGCGACCCGTCCCGCCGCCCCTCCAACTGGCGGGCCACCGGCGACCTCGGCGAACGGCTGGCCGCCGAGGGCGTCGTCGGCATCAGCGGCATCGACACCCGGGCGCTGACCCGGCACCTGCGCGAACGCGGCGCCATGCGGGTCGGCGTGTCCAGCCTGGACACCGACCCGCAGGCACTGCTGGCCAAGGTCCAGCAGGCGCCCGGCATGGTCGGCGCGGACCTGTCCGCGCAGGTGAGCACGCCCCAGCCGTACACGGTCGAGGCGGTGGGGGAGCACCGCTACACGATCGCCGCGCTGGATCTGGGCATCAAGCGCAACGTGTCCCGGCGCCTCGCCGAGCGCGGGGTGACCACCCACATCCTGCCGTCGTCGTCCAGCGTGGAGGACCTGCTGGCGGTGAACCCGGACGCGGTGTTCTTCTCGCCCGGCCCCGGCGACCCCGCCACCGCCGACCACCCGGTCGCGCTGGCGCAAGAGGTGATGCGCCGCCGCATCCCGCTGTTCGGCATCTGCTTCGGTAGCCAGATCCTCGGCCGCGCGCTCGGCTTCGGCACCTACAAGCTCGGGTACGGCCACCGCGGCATCAACCAGCCCGTGCTGGACCGCACCACCGGCAAGGTCGAGGTGACCAGCCACAACCACGGCTTCGCCGTCGACGCCCCGGCCGACAAGGTGACCGACACCGAGTTCGGCCGGGTCGAAGTCAGTCACGTGTGCCTCAACGACAACGTGGTCGAAGGGCTGCGGGCCCTCGATGTGCCCGCGTTCACCGTCCAGTACCACCCCGAGGCGGCTGCGGGCCCGCACGACGCGGACTACCTGTTCGATCGCTTCGTGGAGCTCGTCGAGAAGAGGGCTTCCTGATGCCGAAGCGTACTGATCTGCGTCATGTCATGGTGATCGGCTCCGGGCCGATCGTCATCGGCCAGGCCTGCGAGTTCGACTACTCCGGCACCCAGGCGTGCCGGGTGCTGCGTGCCGAGGGCCTGCGGGTCTCGCTGGTGAACTCCAACCCCGCCACGATCATGACGGACCCGGAGTTCGCGGACGCCACCTACGTCGAGCCGATCACCCCGGAGTTCGTCGAGCTGGTCATCGCCCGGGAGCGCCCCGACGCGATCCTGCCCACCCTGGGCGGGCAGACCGCGCTGAACACCGCGGTCGCGCTGCACGAGAACGGCGTGCTCGACAAGTACGGCGTGGAGCTGATCGGCGCGAACATCGACGCGATCCAGCGCGGCGAGGACCGCCAGAAGTTCAAGGACATCGTCGCGAAGGCCGGCGGCGAGACCCCGCGCTCGCGGGTCTGCCACTCGATGGACGAGGTCCGCGCGACCGTCGCCGAGCTGGGCCTGCCGGTCGTCATCCGGCCGTCGTTCACCATGGGCGGGCTCGGCTCCGGCATGGCGCACACCGACGAGGACCTGGAGCGCATCGCGGGCGCCGGGCTGGCCGCCTCCCCGGTGCACGAGGTGCTCATCGAGGAGAGCGTGCTCGGCTGGAAGGAGTACGAGCTCGAACTGATGCGCGACAAGCACGACAACGTCGTGGTCGTCTGCTCGATCGAGAACATCGACCCGATGGGCGTGCACACCGGCGACAGCGTCACCGTCGCCCCGGCCATGACCCTGACCGACCGCGAGTACCAGCGCCTGCGCGACCTGGGCATCGCGGTGCTGCGCGAGGTCGGCGTGGACACCGGCGGCTGCAACATCCAGTTCGCGGTGAACCCGGACAACGGCCGCCTGGTCGTCATCGAGATGAACCCGCGCGTCTCCCGCTCGTCGGCGCTCGCCTCGAAGGCCACCGGCTTCTCGATCGCGAAGATCGCCGCGAAGCTGGCCATCGGCTACACCCTCGACGAGATCCCCAACGACATCACGCTGAAGACGCCGGCCGCGTTCGAGCCCGCGCTGGACTACGTGGTGGTGAAGATCCCCCGGTTCGCGTTCGAGAAGTTCCCGGGCGCCGATCCCGAGCTGACCACCACGATGAAGTCCGTGGGCGAGGCGATGAGCCTGGGCCGCAACTTCGCCGAGGCGCTCAACAAGGCCATGCGCTCGATGGAGACCAAGGCCGCCGGCTTCTGGACCCAGCCGGACCCGACCGACTCCCTCGACGAGACCCTCGAAGCGCTGCGGATCCCGCACGACGGGCGGCTGTACACCGTGGAGCGGGCCCTGCGGCTCGGCGCCACGATCGCGCAGGTGCACGAGGCCAGCGGCCGCATCGACCCGTGGTTCCTGGAGGAGATCGCGGCGCTGGTGGAGCTGCGCGCCGAGATCCTCGCCGCCGCGGTGCTGGACGAGGACCTGCTGCGCCGGGCCAAGCGGGCCGGGCTGTCCGACCGTCAGCTCGCCGCGCTGCGCCCCGAGCTCGCGGGCGAGGACGGGGTCCGCACGCTGCGGCACCGCCTCGGCGTACGCCCGGTGTACAAGACCGTCGACACGTGCGCGGCCGAGTTCGCCGCGAACACCCCGTACCACTACTCGTCGTATGACGAGGAGACCGAGGTGGCGCCGTCGGACCGGCCCAAGGTGCTCATCCTGGGGTCGGGGCCGAACCGGATCGGGCAGGGCATCGAGTTCGACTACTCGTGCGTGCACGCCGTCCAGGCGCTTAAGGGCGAGTACGAGACCGTGATGGTCAACTGCAACCCGGAGACCGTCTCCACGGACTACGACACCGCCGACCGGCTGTACTTCGAGCCGCTCACGTTCGAGGACGTCCTCGAGGTGGTGCACGCCGAGGACGCCTCCGGCAAGGCCGCCGGCGGGCCCGGCGTGGTCGGAGTGATCGTGCAGCTCGGCGGGCAGACCCCGCTGGGGCTGGCGCGCCGCCTCAAGGCCGCCGGAGTGCCGATCGTCGGCACCTCCCCGGAGTCGATCGACCTGGCCGAGGACCGGGGCGCGTTCGGTGCGGTGCTGGCCCGGGCCGGGCTGCGCTCCCCGGACCACGGCACGGCCGTCAGCTTCGAGGAGGCCAAGGCGATCGCCGACACCATTGGCTACCCGGTGCTCGTGCGTCCGTCCTACGTCCTCGGCGGCCGCGGCATGGAGATCGTGTACGACGAGCCGACGCTGGCCGCGTACATCGAACGCGCCACCGAGATCTCCCCGGACCACCCCGTGCTGGTGGACCGGTTCCTCGACGACGCCATCGAGATCGACGTGGACGCGCTCTGCGACGCCACCGGCGAGGTCTACCTCGGCGGCGTGATGGAACACATCGAGGAGGCCGGCATCCACTCCGGTGACTCGTCGTGCTCGCTGCCGCCGGTCACCCTGGCCGGGGCGCACCTGGCCGAGGTGCGCCGCTACACCGAGGCGATCGCCCGCGGCGTCGGCGTACGGGGCCTGCTCAACGTCCAGTACGCCCTCAAGGACGACACCCTGTACGTGCTGGAGGCCAACCCGCGCGCCTCCCGTACGGTGCCGTTCGTGTCGAAGGCGACCGCGGTGCCGCTGGCCAAGGCCGCCGCCCGGATCATGCTGGGCGCCACGATCGCGCAGCTGCGCGCCGAGGGGGTGCTGCTGTCCACCGGCGACGGTGGGGAGACCCCGCCCGGGGCCCCGATCGCGGTCAAGGAGGCGGTGCTGCCGTTCAAGCGGTTCCGCACCCCCGCCGGGCACGGCGTGGACAGCCTGCTCGGGCCGGAGATGAAGTCGACCGGTGAGGTGATGGGCATCGACCCGGGATTCGGCCCGGCGTTCGCCAAGAGCCAGTCCGCCGCGTACGGATCGCTGCCCACCAGCGGCAAGGTCTTCGTCTCGGTGGCCAACCGGGACAAGCGCTCGATGATCTTCCCGGTGAAGCGCCTCGCCGACCTGGGCTTCACCATCGTCAGCACGGCCGGGACCGGCGAGGTGCTGCGGCGCCACGGTATCGAGTGCGAGATCGTGCCCAAGCACTTCGAGAGCCCCGGCAAGAACGCGGTCGAGCTGATCCTCGCCGGGGAGATCGCCCTGATCATCAACACCCCGCAGGGTTCGGGCGCCAGCGCCCGCGCCGACGGGTACGAGATCCGCAGCGCGGCGGTGGTCGCGGACATCCCGAGCATCACCACGGTGCCCGGCGTGGCCGCCGCGGTGATGGGCATCGAGGCGCTGATGCGCGGCGACATGTCCGTCCGCCCGCTGCAGGAACTGCACGCCTCCCTGCGGAGCGCGCAGTGACCCTCGGCGCCCGTCCGCAGGTCCCCGGCGCGGGGAGTGGGCGGCGGTGAGCGCGTTCGAGCGGTTGGTGCGGCCGGTGCTGTTCCGGGTGGGTGGCGGCGACGCGGAGGCGGCGCACGAGTTCACCCTGCGGCGGCTGGCCGCCCTGAGTGGACGGCAGCGCAGCCTGGCGCTGCTGCGCCGCCGGTACGCGGTGAGCGCCCCCGTCGAGGCGTTCGGGGTGCGCTTCCCCAACCCGGTCGGGCTGGCGGCGGGCATGGACAAGAACGGCGTCGCCCTGCCCGCCTGGCCCGCGCTCGGCTTCGGCTTCGTCGAGGTGGGCACGGTGACGGCACACGCCCAGCCCGGCAACGACCGGCCACGGCTGTTCCGGCTGCGCGACAGCGAGGCGATCATCAACCGGATGGGCTTCAACAACGCCGGTGCCGCCGCCCTGGCGCAGCGGCTGGCCGCCCTCGGGCCGCTGCCCGTGCCGCTGGGGATCTCGCTGGGCAAGTCCAAGGTCACCCCCCTCGACGAGGCGGTCGACGACTACCTGACGTCGTACAACCTGCTCCGCCCGTACGCGGACTACATCGCGGTCAACGTCTCCTCGCCCAACACCCCGGGCCTGCGCGCGTTGCAGGACCGGTCGGCGCTGGCGGCGCTGCTGGGCGCCCTGGTCGGCAAGACCCCGGTGCTGGTGAAGATCGCCCCCGACCTCTCCGAGTCCGCGATCTCGGAGGTGCTGGAGGTGTGCCTGGCCACGGGCACCGCCGGGGTGATCGCCACGAACACCACCCTGGCCCGGGACGGGCTGGCCGCGGCCGACCAGGCGCGGGCCGGGGAGGCGGGCGGGCTGTCCGGGCGGCCGCTCACCGAACGGTCCCGCAAGATTGTGGAGTTCGTGCACACCGAGACCGGCGGCGCCCTGCCGATCATCGGGGTCGGCGGCATCCTCGAACCCGACGACGCGGCCCGGCTGTTCGACGCCGGAGCCTCGCTGGTGCAGCTCTACACCGGATTCGTCTACCGCGGCCCGGGCCTGGTCCGCGCGGCGGCCCGCGCCGCCGCCACGGCCGCGGAACGAGCCCGCCCGTGACCAGCGGCCCGGGGCGGCTGCTGCAGCTGGACCGGGCGCACGTCTGGCATCCGTACGGGCCGATGCCGGGGCGCTCCGATCCGTACGTGGTGGACAGTGCCGAAGGCGTGCGCCTGCGGCTGGCCGACGGCCGGGAGCTGGTCGACGGGATGTCGTCGTGGTGGGCCGCCATCCACGGCTACCGGCACCCGGTGCTGGACGCGGCCCTGGCCGAGCAGAGCGGCCGGATGAGCCACGTCATGTTCGGCGGGCTCACCCACGCCCCGGCGGTCGAGCTGGCCGCCACGCTGGTCGAGCTGACCCCCGACGGCCTGGAGCACGTCTTCCTGTGCGACTCCGGCTC
Organism: Krasilnikovia cinnamomea; assembly: GCF_004217545.1. Taxonomy (NCBI): domain Bacteria; kingdom Bacillati; phylum Actinomycetota; class Actinomycetes; order Micromonosporales; family Micromonosporaceae; genus Krasilnikovia; species Krasilnikovia cinnamomea. Next base: position 775,199 of record NZ_SHKY01000001.1, on the reverse strand, counting down.
CGTGGGCGTCGAGGTGGCCATCAAGATGGCGTTGCAGGCGCAGCGGTTCCGGCACGGGCCGCGGCGGCACCGGCTGGCGACGTGGCGCGGCGGCTACCACGGCGACACGTTCCACCCGATGAGCGTCTGCGACCCGGTCGGCGGCATGCACCAGCTGTGGACCGGGGTGCTGCCCCGGCAGGTCTTCGCCCCGCCGCCTCCGGCCGGGTTCGACCAGGCGTACGCCGACGAGCTGGCCGCGACGATCGGGCGGCACGCGGACGAGCTGGCCGCGGTCATCGTGGAGCCGATCGTGCAGGGTGCGGGCGGGATGCGCTTCCACCACCCCGGGTACCTGCGGGTGCTGCGCGAGGTGACCCGGGCCCACGACATCCTGCTGATCTTCGACGAGATCGCCACCGGCTGCGGGCGTACCGGGACGCTGTTCGCGGCCGAGCACGCCGGGGTGACTCCGGACATCATGTGCCTGGGCAAGGCGCTGACCGGCGGCTACCTGACCCTGGCCGCGACGCTGTGCACCACCGGGGTCGCCGAGGCCGTCTCGGCGGGCGAGGGCGGCGGCCTGGCCCACGGACCCACGTTCATGGGCAACCCGCTGGCCTGTGCGGTCGCCAACGCCTCCATCGGCCTGCTCCAGGCCACGGACTGGGCCGGTGCGGTACGCCGCATCGAGAGGGGCCTGACGGCCGGCCTGGAACCGCTGCGCGGCGCCGCGGGGGTGGCCGACGTGCGGGTGCTGGGCGCCATCGGCGTGGTCCAGCTCGACGTCGACGTCGACGTCGCGAAGGCCACCGCGGCGGCCGTCGCCGAGGGCGTGTGGCTGCGCCCCTTCCGCGACCTGATCTACACCATGCCCCCGTACGTGGCGGACGACGCCGACGTGGGCCGCATTACCGCGGCGATCGCCGCCGCGGTGGCGGCCAACTGACAGAAGGAGTGATTCGACTCGATGGAGAGCTTCGGAACCCGGCTGCGCCGGGCGGTCACGCAGCGCGGTCCCCTCTGTGTGGGCATCGACCCGCACGCCGCGTTGCTCGACCGGTGGGGTCTGCCGGACGACGTCGCCGGCCTGGAACGCTTCGCCCATACGGTCGTCGACGCACTGGCCGATCGGGTCGCCGTGCTGAAGCCACAGTCGGCGTTCTTCGAGAGATTTGGGTCACGTGGAGTGGCCGTTCTTGAGTCAACTATCCGACAGTCCCGCGCGGCCGGTGCGCTTGTGCTACTCGACGTGAAGCGTGGCGACATCGGCTCGACGATGGCCGCGTACGCCGACGCGTACCTCAATCCGGCGAGTCCGCTGAGTGCGGACGCGATTACTGTGAGTCCCTATCTCGGGGTGGGCTCGTTGCAGCCGGCATTCGACCTCGCGGCCACGCACGGCGCCGGAGTCTTCGTCCTGGCGCTCACGTCCAATCCGGAGGGACCGGGCGTCCAGCACGCCGTCGCGGCCGACGGCCGGACGGTCGCGCAGACGATCATCGACGAGATTTCGCAGGTCAACGCGGGTGCGGATCCGCTCGGCAGCGTCGGACTGGTGGTCGGGGCGACGATCGGCGAAACCGGTCACGACCTCTCCAAGGTGAACGGGCCACTGCTCGCCCCGGGCCTCGGAGCGCAGGGCGCGACCCCCGCAGACCTCCGTGCGGTCTTCGGCGCGAGCGTGCGGAACGTGCTGCCGTCGTACTCGCGGGAAGTGCTCGGCGCGGGACCCTCGGTGGCCGATCTGCGGGCCGCGGCGGCCCGCGCGACGGCGGAATGCCGGGCCGCGCTCGGGTGAAACGGGCCGCCTAGCAGGTCCCGGCCGAACCGGTCGGGGGGTACCCCCACGTTGCCGAAACCGTCGTTGACCGCTAGTTTTCCCGGCGCCGGGAACCACATGCCCCTTTGGTTCCATGGCACACCACGTTTCACAGAAGCGCCGGTATTGGAGTACCGCCGCATAGGGACCTGAGGAGAACTGGTGCCGCTCCCGTCACTGAGCCCCGAGCAGCGTGCAGCCGCGCTGGAGAAGGCCGCGGAGATTCGCAAAGCCCGGGCCGAGCTCAAGGAACAGCTCAAGTCTGGCAAGACCACCCTCGCCGCCGTACTGGAGCGGGCCGAGGGCGACGACGTCGTCGGCAAGCTGAAGGTCTCGGCCGTGCTGCAGGCGCTGCCGGGCATTGGCAAGATCCGGGCCACCCAGATCATGGAGAAGCTCAAGATCGCCGACAGCCGTCGCCTTCGTGGCCTCGGCGAGCAGCAGCGCAAGGCCCTCCTGGGGGAGTTCGCTGCGAACTGACTCGCGGGCTCGTGTAGGAATGAGCCGTGAGCATGGATGACGAAGCGCGCCCGGCGGCCCGACTCACCGTCCTGTCCGGCCCCTCCGGGGTCGGCAAGGACAGCGTGATCGAGCTGATCCGGGCGCGCTCGCCATGGATCAAGCTCTCTGTCTCGGTGACGACGCGCAAGAAGCGCGACTACGAGACCGACGGTGAGCACTATCACTTCGTCACCCGTTCGGAGTTCCAGCGCCTGATCGACGGCGACCAGCTCCTCGAATGGGCGGAGTTCGCGGGCAACCTCTACGGCACCCCCCGGGCGCAGGTGGAGGGCTGGCTCGCCCAGGGCCGCCCGGTGCTGCTGAAGATCGACCTGCAGGGCGCCCGCCAGGTTCGCGCCGCGATGCCGGACGCGCAACTGGTCTTCCTCGCCCCGCCCAGCGTCGAGGAGCTGCAGCGCCGGCTGATCGGCCGAGGCACCGACGACGAAGAGACGATCAAGCGTCGGCTGGCCCACGCCGACGAGGAGCTGGCGGCGGAGACCGAATTCGACCGAACGGTCGTCAACGACTTCGTCGAGCGCGCCGCGGACGAACTGGTAGGATTGCTCGGTTCGTCATTCCTGACGCCCGCTCAGGCTCCTGAGGTTTGAATCTCGGGTTCTGGGCAACTTCGAGGCCCATCAGCTCCCGACCACTGAGGATTTCACCACCGTGGCAACCATCGCCAACCCCGAAGGCATCACCAACCCGCCGATCGACGAGCTGCTCGACAAGACCTCGTCGAAGTACTCGCTGGTGATCTTCGCGGCCAAGCGCGCCCGCCAGGTCAACGCCTACTACAGCCAGCTCGGTGAGGGCCTGCTGGAGTACGTCGGCCCGCTGGTGGAGACCACCCCGCAGGAGAAGCCGCTGTCGATCGCCCTCCGGGAGATCAACGCCGGCCTGCTGACGGCCGAGGCCACCGACCAGCCCTGACCCGCCCGCCGGGTCCCGGCCGTTCCCGCACGACCAGGATCCATGGACCCGCGTCCCGCCCCGGGGCGCGGGTTTCGTCGTCTCCCGGGGGAGAGTTCATGACCGAGGTCGTGCTCGGCGTCTGCGGCGGCATCGCCGCGTACAAGGCGTGTGAGCTGCTGCGGCTGTTCACCGAGTCCGGGCACGCGGTGCGCGTGGTGCCCACCGCCTCCGCGCTGAAGTTCGTCGGCGCCCCCACCTGGGCGGCGCTGTCCGGCCGCCCCGCCACGACCGAGGTGTGGGACGACGCCCACGAGGTGCCGCACGTGCGCATCGGCCGCCAGGCCGAACTGGTCGTCGTGGCCCCCGCCACCGCCGACCTGCTGGCCAAGGCCGCCCACGGCCTCGCCGACGACCTGCTCACCAACACCCTGCTGACCGCCACCTGCCCGGTGGTCTACGCGCCCGCCATGCACACCGAGATGTGGGAGAACCCGGCGACGGTCGCCAACGTGGCGCTGCTGCGTTCGCGCGGCGCCGTGGTGATCGAGCCCGCAGTGGGGCGGCTCACCGGCGCCGACACGGGCAAGGGGCGCCTGCCCGAGCCTGAGGAGATCTTCACGATCGCCCGCCGGGCGCTGCGCGGAGTCCGGCCCGATCTGGCCGGCCGCCATGTGGTGGTCTCCGCCGGTGGCACCCGCGAGCCGCTGGACCCGGTCCGCTTCCTCGGCAACCGCTCCTCCGGCAAGCAGGGCTACGCGCTGGCCCGTACCGCGGTGGCCCGGGGAGCACGCGTCACCCTCGTCGCCGCGAACGTCGCCCTGCCCGCCCCGGCCGGGGCCGACCTGGTCGAGGTCGGCACGACCGAAGAGCTGCGCAAGGCGGTACTGGAGGCGGCCGCCGACGCGGACGCGGTGGTGATGGCCGCCGCGCCGGCCGACTTCCGCCCCGCCACGGTCGCCGAGCGAAAGATCAAAAAGTCCGATTCGGGTACGGCGCCGACGATCGAACTGGTCACCAACCCGGACATCGCCGCCGAACTGGGCGCCGCCAAACGCCCAGGTCAGGTGCTGGTCGCGTTCGCCGCCGAGACGCACGACGCGCTGGAGAACGCCCGGGCCAAACTCGTCAAGAAACGCGCCGACCTGATCATCGTTAACGAGGTGGGCGTCGACCGCGTCTTCGGCGCCGAGTCGAACACGGTCACCCTCGTAGGTGCCGACGGAACGCACGTCGACTTCGGCGAACTACCGAAAGACGATGTGTCGGATGCGATATGGGACGCGGTGCTCACGCGCCTCCCGCCGCAGGTCGCCCACGATGGGACGGCATGACGTACGCCTCGCGGCGGTGACTACACTTCCGCGCAACGAACTACTCGACACCCTGAGGAGCACCGTGGCACGCCGCCTGTTCACCTCCGAGTCGGTCACGGAAGGCCACCCGGACAAGATCGCTGATCAGATCAGCGACGGTATTCTCGACGCCCTGCTGCGGCAGGACCCCCGCAGCCGTGTGGCCGTGGAGACGCTGATCACGACCGGTCAGGTGCACGTCGCCGGTGAGGTCACGACTCAGGCATACGCGGACATCCCGGCGATCGTGCGCGACACCATTCTGGGTATCGGGTACGACTCGTCGAAGAAGGGATTCGACGGGGCGTCCTGCGGCGTCAGCGTCTCGATCGGCGCGCAGTCGCCGGACATCGCCCAGGGTGTGGACTCGGCGATCGAGCTGCGCAAGGGCGACTCCGAGCACGTGCTGGACGCGCAGGGCGCGGGTGACCAGGGCATGATGTTCGGCTTCGCGTGTTCCGAGACGCCGGAGTTGATGCCGCTGCCGATCGCGCTGGCGCACCGGCTGGCCCGGCGGCTGTCGGCCGCCCGCAAGGACGGCACGATTCCGTACCTGCGTCCCGACGGCAAGACCCAGGTCACGATCGAGTACGACGGCCTGCGCCCGGTGCGCCTCGACACGGTCGTCGTGTCGTCGCAGCACGCCGCGGACATCTCCCTGGAGTCGTTGCTCACCCCGGATGTCCGCGAGCACGTGATCGCGCCGGAGCTGGAGAACCTGGGCCTGGACACCGAGGGCTACCGGTTGCTGGTCAACCCGACCGGCCGGTTCGAGATCGGCGGTCCGATGGGTGACGCGGGCCTGACCGGCCGGAAGATCATCGTTGACACGTACGGTGGGTACGCCCGGCACGGCGGTGGTGCGTTCTCCGGCAAGGACCCGTCCAAGGTGGACCGGTCGGCGGCGTACGCGATGCGCTGGGTGGCGAAGAACGTGGTGGCGGCGGGCCTGGCGGAGCGGTGCGAGACGCAGGTGGCGTACGCGATCGGTAAGGCGCACCCGGTGAGCCTGTTCGTGGAGACCTTCGGCACCGAGAACGTGCCGGTGGAGCGGATCGAGAAGGCCATCAAGGAGGTCTTCGACCTGCGTCCCGCCGCGATCATCCGGGACCTGGACCTGCTGCGCCCGATCTACCAGCAGACCGCGGCGTACGGCCACTTCGGCCGGGAGTTGCCGGAGCTGCTGTGGGAGAGCACCGACCGCGCCCAGGACCTCAAGGCCGCCGCGGCCTGAGGCGAACTTGTCGGTGTCACCCGGCAGGATGGCCGGGTGACACCCGGCGGCACGACGCGCGACCGGGAGCCGGCGGCACGGCTCCCGGTCGCGCGTGTCTGCGTCGACCTGCCGCTGGCCCACCTGGATCGCCCGTTCGACTACCTCGTCTCGGCCGCGGACGACGAGGCCGCCCAGCCCGGGGTTCGGGTGCGGGTCCGGTTCGCGGGCCGGCTCGTCGGGGGTTTCCTGCTCGAACGGGTCGAGTCCTCGGAGCACGCCAAGCTCGCTTATCTCGACCGGGTCGTCTCCGCCGAGCGGGTCCTCGACCCCGAGGTGGCCCGGCTGGCCCGCGCGGTCGCCGACCGCTACGCGGGCAACCTGGGCGACGTCCTGCGCCTGGCCATTCCACCCCGCCACGCCCGCGTCGAGTCCCAACCGACCCCGGTTCTTCCCACCCTCCAGCAGCCCGGTTCCGGATTCGGGGCGGCTGGGTCCGTCGGGCGAGGGTCCGTTGTGGTTGATTCGGATCTTGGAGGCGGCAGGCCCGTAGAGGGGCCGCCAGCTTCCAAGATCTCCCCGTCGCGCGCGGGGCGCGACGGAGAAGTGGGTGAGGCTGGTGCGGATCTTGGTCAGGTTCTGCCCTCAGGGGGGCGGAAGGTGGCCAAGATCCGCGGGCTGGCGCACCACGAGGCGCCGGCAGCGAGTCGATCTGTGCCAGGGGCGCCGATTCCCGGTGAGGTGGGCAGGGGTGGTGGGCCGGACCGGGAGGCGGAGGACGGTCGTGGCTGGGGTTTGTATCCGGCCGGGGGCGCGTTTCTGCGTGCGCTTGAGGGCGGGAGGGCTGCCCGGGCGGTGTGGGCGGCGTTGCCCGGTGAGGACTGGGCGGCACGGATCGCCGAAGCCGTCGCCGCCACGGTGCGCGCGGGGCGGGGGGCGGTCGTGGTCGTGCCCGACGCGCGTGACCTGGACCGGGTTGATCGGGCGCTCACCGAGGCGCTGGGGGCCGGGCGGCACGTCGCGCTCAACGCGGCTGCCGGGCCCGCCGAGCGGTACCGGCGGTTCCTGACTGCCAGCCGGCACCAGGTGCCGGTCGTGGCGGGCACCCGGGCGGCCATGTTCGCCCCGGTCGCCGAGCTCGGCCTCGTGGTGATCTGGGACGACGGCGACGACCTGCACGCAGAGCCGCGCGCGCCGTACCCGCATGCCCGGGAGGTGCTGCTCACCCGGGCGCAGCTGGCCGGGTGTGCGGCGCTGGTGGGCGGCTACGCGCGTACCGGGGAGGGGCAGCTGCTGCTGGAGACCGGGTGGGCGAAGGAGATCACCGCAGACCGGGAGACGCTGCGCGCGCGCTGCCCCGCGATCTCGCCGACCGGGGACGATCCCCAGCTCGCCCGTGACCCCGGCGCGGTCACCGCCCGGCTGCCCAGCCTCGCGTGGCAGGCGGCCCGGCAGGCGCTGCAGGCCGGAGCGCCCGTGCTGGTGCAGGTGCCCCGCCGGGGATATCTGCCCGCGATCGCCTGTGCGGACTGCCGCACCCCGGCCCGCTGCCCGCACTGCGCGGGGCCGCTGGGGCTGGCCGGGGCCCGGGCGGTGCCCACCTGCCACTGGTGCGGGCGGGCCGCCGCCGCGTACACCTGTCCCACCTGCGGTGGCCGTCGCCTGCGCGCCTCCGTCACCGGGGCCCGGCGCACCGCGGAGGAGCTGGGCCGTGCGTTCCCCGGAGCGCCGGTGCGTACGTCCGGCCGCGACGAGGTCCTGGACGTCGTGCCGGGAGAGCCGGCCGTGGTGGTGGCAACTCCCGGCGCCGAGCCGCGCGCCGAGGGCGGGTACGGCGCGGTGCTGCTGCTCGACACGTGGGCCCTGCTGACCCGCTCGGATCTGCGCGCCGCCGAGGAGACCATGCGGCGCTGGCTGAGCGCCGCCGCGCTGGCCCGCCCCGGCCGCGCCGGTGGCCGCGTGATCGTGGTGGCCGACGGGTCGCTGGCGCCGGTGCAGGCGCTGCTGCGGTGGGATCCGGGCTGGTTCGCCGCGCGGGAGCTGGCCGAGCGCCGGGAGCTGGGCTTCCCCCCGGCGGCCCGGATGGCCAGCGTGACTGGCCGCCCGGAGGCGGTGGCTGAGCTGCTCGACGCGGCCCGGCTGCCGGACGGTGCGGAACTGCTCGGTCCGGTCCCGGCGGGCCGAGGCCCCCGGGCCGCGCCGCGCCCCGGTCGGACCGGGCCCGAGATGCCTGCCGGGGGACGCGCCGCGGGCGATGCGGAGGCGCTGGACGCCGGAGACGACCAGGAGCGGATGCTGGTGCGGGTGGCCCGCGGCGCGCTGCCCGAGCTGGCCCGGGCCCTGCACGAGGCGGCGGCGGTCCGCGGCGCCCGCAAGGCGAGCCTGCCGGTGCGCATCCAGGTCGACCCCGCGGACCTGTTCTGACTGTCCGGATGCGAGCCTCCGCGCTTCCAAGATCATCTATTGCCAAGATCCGTCACAATGGAACGATGGACGTTGCCGCCGCCGCCGGGACGCTGCTGTCGCCGGGCACCAACAAGGATCCGTACGCCGCCTATGCCGCCCTGCGTGCCCAGGGCCCGCTCGTGCCCGGCCCGGGCGCCTGCTTCGTCACCGGGTACGCGGCAGTCGACCGGATCCTGCGCGACCCGGAGATCCTGGCGTACGACGCGGCGATGCTCGACACACAGTGGCCGGACTGGCGCCGCAGCCGCGCCCTCACCCTGTTCGTCGACTCGATGCTGAAGCAGAACCCGCCCAACCACACCCGGATGCGGCGCCTGGCCGCCGGGGTCTTCACCGCCCGCCGGGTCAACGCCCTGCGCGAGGTCATCGTGGCGCAGGTCGACGAGGCGCTCGACGCCCTGGCCGCGAACGCAGTCGACGGTGAGGTCGACGTCATGACCCACCTGGCGTACCCGCTGCCGATCGGGGTGATCACCGCGCTGCTCGGGGTGCCCGCCGCCGACCGCGGCATGTTCCGCCGTCTCGCCGAGGCGCTGACCGCGGTGCTGGAGGTGCGCTTCAGCCGGGAGCAGGGCCGCGCGGCGAACGCGGCCGCGTACGAGCTGGAGGCGTACTTCGAGGACCTGCTGGCGCTGCGCCGCCGGGAACCGGGCGACGACCTCGTCACGGTGCTGGCCGCCGCCCACGACTCCGGCGGTGACCGGCTCACCGGCGCGGAACTCATGGGCAACCTGGCGCTGCTGCTCGTGGCGGGCTTCGAGACCACCACGAACCTGCTCGGCAACGGGGTGATGCTGCTGCTGGAGCACCCCGAGCACACGCGGCGGCTGATCGCCGACCCGGAGCTGGCGCCCGCGTACGTGGAGGAGATCCTGCGGATCGACTCGCCGGTGCAGGCCACCAACCGCTTCGTCGCCGAGGACCGGGAGATCGAGGGCGTGGCGGTGCCCGGCGGCACCGAGCTGGTCCTGCTGCTCGGCGCGGCGAACCGGGACCCGGAGCGGTTCACCGATCCCGACCGGTTCGACCCGGACCGCCCGGGAAACGCCCCGCTGTCGTTCGGCGCGGGCGCCCACTACTGCCTCGGCGCGCCGCTGGCCCGGCTGGAGGCGCAGGTGGCGCTGCCCGCGCTGCTGCGCCGCTTCCCCCGCCTGGCGGTGGCCGGCCAGCCCGAGCGCCGGGACCGGACGAACCTGCGTGGCTGGGCGACGCTGCCCGTACGGCTGGACTCCGTAGACTAGGGCGATCGTCCGTACCCGTAGGGAGTTGCACCGCGTGACCGTCCAGCCCATCCGTCTGTTCGGCGACCCGGTGCTGCGCACCCCGGCCGAGCCCGTCGTGGATTTCGACGCCGAGCTGCGCAAGCTCGTCGCCGACCTGATCGAGACCATGCGGGACGAGGGCGGTGCCGGGCTGGCCGCCCCGCAGCTCGGCGTCGGCCTGCGGGTGTTCGCGTTCGACGTGGACGACGTGGTGGGTCACATCATCAACCCGGTGCTGGACTTCCCGGACGACGAGGAGCAGGACGGCCCGGAGGGTTGCCTGTCCATCCCCGGCGTCTACCTGGACACCAAGCGCCGCCAGAACGTGGTGGCCCGCGGCTTCACCGAGCACGGCGACCCGATCCAGCTGGTCGGCACGGGTCTGATGGCCCGCTGCGTGCAACACGAGACGGACCACCTCGACGGCGTGCTGTTCATCGACCGCCTCGACCCGGCGGGCCGCAAGGAGGCCATGAAGCAGATCCGGGCCGCCGAGTGGTACGACGACGGCGCCCCGCCGACCGTCAAGCAGAGTCCGCACGGGCGCGGCCTGTTCGGCCTGAACCTGGGCCTGGGGCGGTGAGTATGCGCCTGATCTTCGCCGGTACCCCGGCCGTCGCCGTGCCCTCGCTGGACGCCATCGCCGCGTCCGGCCACGAGTTGCTGGCGGTCGTCACCCGCCCGGACGCCCCCGCCGGGCGCGGGCGCAAGCTGGTCCGCTCGCCCGCCGGGGCGTGGGCCGACGAGCGCGGCATCGAGGTGCTCACCCCGCAGCGCCCGCGCGAGCCCGAGTTCCTGGAGCGGCTGCGCGCCCTCGCCCCGGACTGCGTGCCGGTGGTCGCGTACGGCGCCCTGGTGCCCCCGGCCGCCCTGGAGATCCCGAAGCGCGGCTGGGTGAACCTGCACTTCTCGCTGCTGCCCGCGTGGCGCGGCGCCGCGCCCGTGCAGCACGCCGTCCTGCACGGCGACGAGGTGACCGGCGCCAGCGTGTTCGAACTGGAGGAGGGCCTGGACACCGGCCCGGTGTACGGCACCCTCACCGACGAGATCCGCCCCGGGGACACCTCCGGCGACCTGCTGGAACGCCTCGCCGTGTCGGGCGCGGAGCTGCTGGTGGCCGTCCTGGACGCGATGGACGCGGGCACCGCCCGCGCCCATCCGCAACCGGCCGACGGCGTCTCGCTGGCGCCCAAGCTGACCGTGGAGGACGCCCAGGTGCGCTGGGACGACCCGGCGTTCGCGGTGGACCGGCGCATCCGTGCCTGCACCCCGGCGCCCGGTGCCTGGACGACGCTGCGCGGGGACCGGCTCAAGCTGGGCCCGGTCCACCCGGTCGCCAACGCGCCGACGCTGGCCCCCGGCGAGCTGCGGGTCGAGCGGACCCAGGTGCTGGCGGGCACCGCGACCACCCCGGTCGCCCTGGGCGAGGTCCGGGCGGCGGGCAAGCGGGCCATGGCGGCGGTGGACTGGGCGCGCGGGCTGCGCCTCACGGCCGGGGAGAGCTTCGCGTGACGGATCATCGCGCCGACCGCCCGCACGGCTCCGGCCGTCCCCGTCGCTCCGGCGGCCCCGGCCAGGGTCGGGGACAGGACCGCGACGCCCGCTCCGGGCGGGCTCCGCGCGGCGGGCGGCCCCCGTCGGACCCGGCCCGGCAGGCGGCGTACGAGGCGGTCGCGGCGGTGCACCGCGACGACGCGTACGCGAACCTGGTGCTCTCCGAGATCCTGCGCGACATGGGGCTGCACGGCCGGGACGCGGCGTTCGCGACCGAGCTGACGTACGGCACCCTGCGCGCGGTCGGCACCCTGGATCTGATCATCGCGGCGGCCGCGGGGCGGGACGTGTCCCGCATCGACCCGCCCGCCCGCGACGCGCTGCGGCTGGGCGCGTACCAGCTGCTGCACACCCGGGTGCCGGCGCACGCCGCGGTCAACCAGACGGTCGATCTGGTCCGCTCGGTGGCGCCCGGGGCGTCCGGGTTCGCCAACGCGGTAATGCGCGAGATCGCGAGCAAGGACCTGGACACGTGGCTGGAGCAGGTGGCCCCGGCCTACGACGACGACCCGGTCGCGCACCTCGCGGTGGTGCACCACCACCCGCAGTGGATCGTGCGGGCGTTCCTGGAGGCGCTCGGTGGCGACCTCGAGGACACCGTGCGGCTGCTCATCGAGGACAACCAGCCCCCCGCGGTGCACCTGTGCGCCCGGCCGGGCCGGATCGACCCCGTGGACCTCGCGGACGAGTCCGGCGGCGTGCCCGCCGCGTTCTCCCCGTACGCGGTGTATCTCGACGGCGGCGCGCCGGGCGATCTCGCCTCGATCCGGCAGGGCCGCGCGCACGTGCAGGACGAGGGTTCCCAGCTCGTCGCCGCCGCGCTGCTGGCCGCGCCGGTGGAGGGTTCGGACACCCGCTGGCTGGACCTGTGCGCGGGCCCGGGCGGCAAGACCGGGCTGATCGGGTCGATCGCGGCGCTGCGCGGCGCCGAGGTCACCGCGGTCGAGGTGGCCGAGCACCGGGCGCGCCTGGTGGATCAGGCCACCACGGGCCTGCCGGTGACCGTGCTCCCCACGGACGGCCGTACGGTCGGGCGCGACCCGGACCTGCCCGAGGAGGGCTTCGACCGGGTGCTGGTGGACGCGCCGTGCACCGGGCTGGGTTCGCTGCGCCGCCGCCCCGAGGCGCGCTGGCGGCGCCAGCCCGCCGACCTGCCGCCGCTGACCCGCCTGCAGCGCGAGCTGCTCGTGGCGGCGCTGCGCGCGGTCCGGCCGGGCGGGGTCGTGGCGTACGTGACGTGCTCGCCGCACATGGTGGAGACCCAGGTGACCGTCACCGAGGGGGCGCGCCGTTCCGGCGTCGAGGTCGACTTCGTGGACGCCCGCCCGCTGCTGCCGCCGGGCATGCCCGGCCTGGGCGACGGCCCGACGGTGCAGCTGTGGCCGCACCGGCACGGCACGGACGCGATGTTCCTGGCGGTGCTGCGCCGCACGAGCTGACCGCCCTGCTAGCTAGGGGTGTACGCCTCGAGCGAGTTGCGGCGGGTCAGGTACAGCCGGCCGCCGGACACGACGACGTAGCGCTCGTCGAGCTGGTGGAACTGGGTGCCGGACGACGCGACCGCGCCGGTCGCGGCATTGAGGACGCCCAGCGGTTCCCCGGCGTCCACGCTCGTGTACACCAGCCCACCGGCGGCCACCGGCTGGCCCGCGTCCCCCTCGAAGTCGGCTCCCCAGAGCCGGCGCCCGTTGCGGGCGTCCAGCGCCTCGACGCCGTTGGAGACCGAGCGGTAGACGCGCCGGTCGTCCGCGCCGATCCAGGCGTCCAGGGCGGGCACGCGCCACACCACGGACCCGTTCGACGCCTTCAGGCAGATCAGGTGGGACCGGTCGGTCACGTAGAAACGGTTCCCCGCCGGCGTGGCCGCCTCGATCCGGGTTCCGGTCGGCTTGCTCCACAGCCTCCGGCCGGTGGTGACGGAGACGGCCGCGACGCCGTCGCCGTACGCGCGGTGCACGAGCAGCCGACCGTTGGCGGAGACCCCCGACAGGTAGCCGGGCAGGACCCACCGCCGCTTGCCGTCGCTGACGCGCAGGGCCCGGACCCGCGCCGGGAAGGCGTCGGACACGCCGTCGGCCACCACGACGCCCCGGTCCACGAGCAGGGACGCGACCGGGCCGCCGTCGTCGACGTGCCATCTCTCCCGGCCGGTCGCGGCGTCGAGGGCCATGATCCGTCCACCCGGATCCTCGAACGACCGGCACCCGCTGACGCCGGCCAGCAGGAGCCCGCCCGACACCGCCAGGTGGGGGGTCCGGAAATCGCCGGGGCTGGCCCAGGTGTGATGCCAGATCAGCCGGCCGGTGGCGGCGCGGTAGGCGCCGATGCCGGTCTCATCGGCGACGAACAGGCGGCCGGCCGCCACCAGCGGTGGGGTGGCCTCGGAGCAGGACGGCCCGGGCGCCGCCGGCAGCCCGGTCGACCAGCGGAACGCGACACCGTCGATGCTGCGCGGGTTGATGACCGACTCGCGCGGGTTGAAGTAGGTGTCACCCGGGCCGTATCCCGGGTGGGTCCAGTCGGCGGCGGCCGGCGAGGCGGCGGCGGGGCTGGCGGCGGCGGGGCTGGCGGCGGCGGGGCTGGCGGCGGCGGGGCTGGCGGCGGCGGTCAGGGCGCAGGTGACAACCAGCGTCGACGACCACGAGAGCAGGGCTCGAAAGGCGCGCAAGGGTCCTCCCGCAAATTAGGACATCGCGCCCGTAACGTACGTCAGGTCTGAGGTGGCAGGGTGGATTTCGGGCGCGGTTCAGCCGCTCAGCGCACCGGCAGCGCAGTCGGCCCCGCGTCGCGCATCGACCGGGTGAGCTTGCGGTCGCGGAACCACAGGAAGCAGCGCACGCGGCGCTCGCCGTACTGCCACTCCGCGCGGCTCGGCTGGTAGGAGATCCAGCCGGTGCGGTACTGCACCTCGTTGTCGTCGGGCACCCCCGTGTACCGGGCGATCGCGCTGCGGCAGCCGCGGGCACTGTCGGTGCGGTCCGCGTTCAGCGCGGCGTACGAGACCTCCGGGGCGGTCCACAGGCCGACGAACTCGGCCCGGTGCGGCTTCGTGCACGGCACCGCGGCCATGGCCCGTACGGTCTCGCCGCTGACCCGCGGCTCGAAGCAGCCCAGCCGCAGCGGCGACGCGCCGCGCAGCGCCCCGGCCAGGCTGCCGCTGCGACTGCGGTCGGCCAGCCCGTCGGCGTCCGTCTCGGTCACGTCGCAGCGGTACCACCGCGCCCCGCCCCGCCACCCCGCCCGCGACGGCCAGAACACCCGGACGCCGATCCGCGCCTCGCGCCACGGTCCGCCCAGAAACGCGTCGGCCCGCCGCGCGCACTGCTCGTACGCCTCCCGGCCCTGCGCCGATCCCGGGGTGGGCGGCACGGGGGCGTCCGGCGCCGTACGGATCGCGAAGGTCTCCGTCAGGTGCAGCTCCGCGCACGGCACCGGCCGGTACGTCTCCAACGACCCGTCCGCCGGCAGGTGCTCGTGGCAGACCCCGGACGCCGGGCGGAACGGGACGGCCGGGCCGATCATCGACCAGCTGCCGGTGAGGTCGCGGTCCGTGCCGGAGCCGGCGGTGCAGCCCGCAGCGGCGAGCACGACCGCCACCGCGGCCACGGCGAACCACCGTCGCACCGGTCCCTCCCCACGTCGACGGTCACGGATGCGTTTTCGAGTATCGCGGGCGGCCGCCACTGACGGCAGTCCCCGCTCCGCCGTCGGGTCATACACTTCAGCCGTGGAGCCTTCGCCGATCATCGCGCCCAGCATCCTCGCCGCCGATTTCGCCCGCCTCGCCGAGGAGGTGCACGCGATCGAGGGCGCCGCTGACTGGGTGCACGTCGACGTCATGGACAACCATTTCGTGCCGAACCTGTCGATCGGCCTGCCGGTGGTGCAAAGCCTGCGCAAGGCGACCAGCATCCCGTTCGACGTGCACCTCATGATCACCGACCCGGACCGGTGGGCGCCCGGGTACGCGGAGGCGGGCGCCCACAACGTGACGTTCCACGCGGAGGCGTGCGAGGACCCGGTGGCGCTGGCCAAGACGTTGCGGGCGGCTGGCGCCAAGGCCGGCCTGGCGATCGACCGGGACACGCCGATCGAGCCGTACCTGGAACTTCTGCCCTATGTGGACACCCTGCTGGTGATGACGATCAAGGCCGGGTTCGGTGGCCAGAAGTTCATGCCGGAACTGCTGGACAAGGTCCGCGCGGTGCGCCGCCGGATCAGCGCGATGGGGCTGGAGATCCGGCTGGAGGTCGACGGCGGGATCGCGGCCGACACGATCGAGCAGGCCGCCGAGGCGGGGGCGGACGCGTTCGTGGCGGGCACGGCCGTGTACGCCGCCGACGACCCGGCCGAGGCCGTCCGCAAGCTGCGGGCCCTGGCGCAGCGTGCGATGGTGACGCCGTGACCAGGCCCGGTTGCCGAGCGGGTGTCCGGTGACCACCGGCGGAGTCCGGCACGCGGCGGACGAGCCCGGCCTGGAGCCCGAGGAGCGTCCCGACCTCATCCTCGTGGTCGACGACGACGAGGACATCGCCGGATTCGTGGCATTCAACCTTGAACTGCACGGCTTCGAGGTGGTGCGGGCGCGCGACGGCCGCGAGGCCCTGGAGGTCGTCGAGAGCCGCCGCCCCGATCTGGCGGTGGTCGACTGGATGATGCCGAACATGGACGGGGTGGAGCTGACCCGGCGGCTGCGCGCGGAACCGCTCACCTCCGCCCTGCCGGTGATCATGCTGACGGCGCGCGGGATGACCGTGGACAAGGTCGTCGGGCTCACGGCGGGGGTGGACGACTACCTGATCAAGCCGTTCGACACGGCCGAGCTGATCGCCCGGGTCTCGTCCACGCTGCGGCGCACCAAGGAGTTCCGGGAGGTCTCGCCGCTGACCGGGCTGCCCGGCAACGCGCGGGTCCGCCGGGAGATCGCCGACCGGATCCGCTCGGGCGCGGACTACGCGGTCGGCTACATCGACATCGACCGGTTCAAGAGCGTCAACGACGTGTACGGCTTCGATCGCGGCGACGAGTTCATCACCGCGCTGGCCCGCAGCCTGCACCGGGCGGTCGCCGCGTCCGACCCCCCGTCGATCTTCCTGGGGCACATCGGCGGCGACGACTTCATCTTCATCTGCACCCCCGACCAGGTGCTGCCGCTGACCAAGCGCGCGGTCACCGACTTCGAGGCGGCCGCGGACCGGCTGTACGACCCGGAAGACGCCCGCCGCGGCTACATCGAGGTGCCGGACCGGCGCGGCAACAAGCAGCGCGCCGCCCTGATCACGCTGTCCATCGGGGTCGCGCAGGCCACCGCGGACGGGCGTCGGCTCTCCGATCCCCGGATGGTGGTGGCGGTCGCCTCGGAGATGAAGAAGGTGGCCAAGAGCCAGCCGGGCTCGTACGTGGCGATCGACCGGCGGCGCGCCGATTCGGACGACGAGGACGAACGGGGACTGTGACCTGGGTCGCTCGCCTGGTTGCAATGTGCGTTCGGCGTGCAAGACTCATGGGTGACCCACCACGCGCTGGCGGGACTCGGTGAAATTCCGAACCGGCGGTGATCTTCAGGCCTTCCGTCTGAGGTAAGCCCGCGACCCGGTCGTCGACCACACGACGCCCGGTGGACCTGGTGAGAATCCGGGGCCGACGGTTGATCGACCGGCACATGATGCCGGCCGGTCAGACAGTCCGGATGGGAGACAGCGCGCGGAGCAGGACGAGGGTGCGCTGTCGCGTACCCCGGCCGGGCGGCGTCCAGCCGTCCCGTCGTGTCCGGTTCCCGGCGTTCTATCCCCTTTCCAGCGCGTGACCACGCCGTGCGGAAAGGGACGCAGATGGTGACCGAGGACGAGGCCATGGGCCGCGCGATCGCGCTCGCCGCCCGCGGCCTCGGCACGACCAGCCCCAACCCGGTCGTCGGCTGCCTGCTGCTCAGCGCGGACGGCGAGGTCGTCGGCGAGGGCTTCCACGCGTACGCGGGCGGCCCGCACGCCGAGATTGTGGCGCTGGCCCAGGCGGGCGAGCGCGCCCGCGGCGGCACCGCGGTGGTCACCCTGGAACCCTGCAACCACACCGGGCGTACGGGGCCGTGCGTGAAGGCGCTGGTCGGCGCGGGCATCCGGCGCGTGGTCATCGCCGTGGACGACCCCAATCCGGCCGCGGCCGGGGGAGCAGCCGCGCTGCGCGAGGCCGGCGTCGAGGTGGCGCTGGGGGTGCGCCGGGCGGAGGCCGAGGCCGGCAACGTGGCGTGGCTGACCGCGGTGCGCCGCGGCCGCCCGTACGTGACCTGGAAGTTCGCCGCCACCCTGGACGGCCGCTCGGCGGCCGCGGACGGCACCAGCCAGTGGATCACCTCGGGGCCCGCCCGCACGGACGTGCACACCCTGCGCAGCACGGTCGACGCGATCGTCGTCGGGGTGGGCACGGTGCTGGCGGACGACCCCCAGCTGACCGTGCGCGACCTGCGTGACGGCAGCCTGGCGATCACCCAGCCGCTGCGGGTGGTCGTCGACTCGGCGGGCCGCACCCCGGCCACCGCCCGGGTCCGCGACGCGTCCGCGCCGACCTGGATCGCCACGGCGGCCGAGCTGGGCACCGGCCCGGACGGGCGGGTCGACCTGTCGGCCCTGCTCAGCACGCTGTACGCGCGGGGTGTGCGGGCCGTGCTGCTGGAGGGCGGCCCGACGCTGGCGGGCGCGTTCCTGTCCGCCGGGCTGGTCGACCGGGTGATCGGTTACGTCGCGCCGAAGCTGCTCGGCGCCGGACTGTCCGCACTGGTGGACGCCGGCGTCGCCACGATCGCCGAGGCGATCGACCTGGAACTCACCGAGGTCGTGCAGGTCGGTTCCGACCTGCGCTTCACCGCAACGCTGCGCCACAAGGAGGCCTGATGTTCACCGGCATCGTCGAGGAACTGGGGGAAGTCGTGGCGCTGGCCGGCGCCGACGGCGACTCGGCAGTGCTCACCGTGCGCGGACCGCTCGTGACCGCCGACGCGCGCCACGGCGACTCCATCGCGGTCAACGGCGTCTGTCTCACCGTCACGGAGAACTCCGACGGCGCGTTCACGGCCGACGTGATGGCCGAGACGTTGCACCGCTCGTCCCTGGCCGCGCTGCGCGTAGGCAGCCCGGTGAACCTGGAGCGGGCCGCCACCCTGGGCTCGCGCCTGGGCGGGCACCTGGTGCAGGGCCACGTCGACGGGGTGGCGCGGCTGCTGTCGCGGGAGCCGGGCGAGGCGTGGGAGGTGCTGCGCTTCTCGCTGCCCGCCGAGCTGGCCCGGTACGTGGTGGAGAAGGGCTCCATCACGGTCGACGGCGTGTCGCTGACGGTCACCGAGGTCACGGACGACACGTTCAGCGTCAGCCTCATCCCGACCACGCTGAAGCTCACCGTCCTGGGCCAGAAGGGCGTCGGTGACCCGGTGAACCTCGAGGTCGACGTCATCGCGAAGTATGTCGAGAAGATGCTGGGAGGCCACCGTGCTGGCTGACATCGAACGGGCCGTCAAGGACATCGCCGCCGGACGACCCGTGATCGTCGTCGACGACGAGAACCGCGAGAACGAGGGCGACCTGATCTTCGCGGCGGAACACGCGACGCCGGAGCTGCTGGCGTTCATGGTCCGCTACACCTCCGGCTACATCTGCGCGGTGCTGACGGAGCAGGAGGCGGACCGCCTCGACCTGCCACCGATGTTCCACACCAACCAGGACCGGCGCGGCACCGCGTACGCGGTGACCGTCGACGCCCGCGAGGGGGTCAGCACCGGCATCTCGGCGGCCGACCGGGCGCACACCATCCGGCTGCTGAGTTCCGGCAGCACCCAGGCCAGCGACCTGGCCCGCCCCGGGCACGTGGTGCCGCTGCGCGCCAAGCCCGGCGGGGTGCTGCGCCGCCCCGGGCACACCGAGGCCACCATCGACCTGACCGTGCTGGCCGGCCTGCGCCCGGCCGGGGTGCTGTGCGAGCTGGTCAACGACGACGGCACCATGATGCGCCTGCCCGACCTGGAGAAGTTCGCGGCCGAGCACGACCTCGCGCTGATCAGCATCGAGCAGCTCATCGAGTACCGGCGGCGCAACGAGCAGCAGGTGGAGCGGCTCGCCGAGACCCGGCTGCCCACCGAGCACGGCGTGTTCACCGCGTTCGGATACCGCGCCGCGACCGACGGCGCCGAGCACGTCGCGCTGGTCTACGGCGACCTCGGTGATGGCGCGGACGTGCTGGTCCGGGTGCACTCCGAGTGCCTGACCGGGGACGTCTTCGGCTCGGTGCGCTGCGACTGCGGCCCCCAGCTCGACGCGGCGCTGCGGCGGGTCGCGGAGGTCGGCCGCGGCGTGGTGCTGTACATGCGCGGGCACGAGGGGCGCGGCATCGGCCTGCTGCACAAGCTGCAGGCGTACCAGTTGCAGGACGCGGGGTTCGACACGGTCGACGCGAACCTGCGCCTCGGCCTGCCCGCGGACGCCCGCGACTACGGCACCGGCGCGCAGATCCTGCACGACCTGGGGGTGCGCTCGATGCGGCTGCTCACCAACAACCCGGCCAAGCGGGCCGGGCTGGAGGGGTACGGGCTGACGATCACCGGGCGTGAGGCCCTGCCGGTGCGCCTGCACCCGGAGAACGTGCGCTACCTGCGTACCAAGCGCGACCGGATGGGACACCTGTTCGACGAGCTCGGTGAGGCCGGCCCGGCCGCGGGCTGACGCCGCGGGAATGGGCGAAACCGCGGTCGTGGGCGCGACCGGGGACGACAATCGGATCACCTGATTTGGGGAGGGCGGAACACATGGCCGGCTTCGGGGACCCGCATCTGGACACCGTCGACGCCGCCGGGCTGCGGCTGGGCATCGTCGGTTCCCGGTGGCACGCGAGCCTGGTCGACCACATGGTCGAGCGGGCCCGGGCCGCGGCGAAGGCGTGCGGCGTGGACGACGTGGTCGTGGCCCGCGTGGCGGGCTCGGTCGAGCTGCCGGTGGTGGCGCAGGCCCTGGCCAAGCGTTGCGACGCGGTGGTCGCGCTGGGGGTGGTGATCCGCGGGGAGACCGCCCACTTCGAGTACGTGTGCGACGCGGTCACCGCCGGACTGACCCGGGTCGGCCTCGACGAGCAGACCCCGGTGGCGCACGGCGTGCTGACCGTGGAGTCGATCGGGCAGGCCCGCGACCGCGCCGGGCTGGAGGACTCCATCGAGGACAAGGGCTGGCAGAGCACGGTCGCGGTGCTCGACGCCGCCCTGACCATCCGCGGCCTGCCCGACTAGAGCCGCCCAGCCTCGATGATCCGGGACAGGAACTGCCGGGTACGGGGCTCGGTCGGGTCGCCCAGCACCCGCTGCGGCGGCCCGGCCTCCAGGACGCGGCCCGCGTCCAGGAAGACCACCTCGTCGGCGACCTCCCGGGCGAAGCCCATCTCGTGCGTGGCCAGCACCATGGTCATCCCCTCGGCCTTCAGGTCGCGGATCATTGTGAGCACCTCGCCGACCAGTTCCGGGTCCAGCGCCGAGGTCACCTCGTCGAGCAGCAGCAGCCGGGGACTGTTGACCAGGGCCCGCACGATCGCCACCCGCTGCTGCTGGCCGCCCGAGAGCCGGTCCGGGTAGCTGTCCGCCTGGTCCGCCAGCCCGACCCGGTCCAGCCATTCGCGCGCCTGCGCCCGCGCCTGGTCGCGCGCCCGCCGGTGCACCCGGACCGGGGCCAGGGTGATGTTGTCCAGCACGCTCATGTGCGGGAACAGGTTGTACGCCTGGAACACCATGCCGATGCGGCGCCGTACGGCGTCCGGGTCCACCCGGGGATCGGTGATCTCTTCGCCGTCCAGGTGGATCGTGCCGTCATCGACCTCGGTGAGCAGGGCGGCGCAGCGCAGCAGCGTCGACTTGCCGGAGCCGGAGGCGCCGATCAGCGCCACCACGCGGTGCTCCTCCACGTCGAGGTTCAGGTCGTCGAGGACCACCCGGGTCCCGAAGACCTTGCGCAGGTGCGCGCAGGACAGCACCGGCATCAGGCACCCCCGGACTGGCGGCGGGCCGCCCGCAGCGTCACCCAGTCGGTCACCACGATCAGCGGCAGGGCCAGCAGCACGAACAGCACCCCGGCCACGACGTACGGGGTGTAGTTGAAGTGCTCGGCGGTGGCGATCTGCGCCGCCCGCACCGCGTCGATCGGCCCGGCCAGTGACACCAGGCCGACGTCCTTCTGCAGCGCCACGGTGTCGTTGAGCAGCGGCGGCGCCACCCGGCGGACTGCCTGCGGCAGCACCACGAACCGCATCGTCTGCCGGTACGTGAGCCCCAGCGACCGGGCCGCGGCCAGCTGGCTCGGATGCACCGACTCGATGCCCGCCCGGAACACCTCCGCCAGGTACGCCCCGTACGTGACGACCAGCGCCGCCCCGCCCAGCACCAGCACGCTCGGCGTGCCCTGCAGCCGCAGCCCCGGCACCCCGAAGGTGAACAGGTACAGCACGATGATCAGCGGCAGCCCGCGGAACGCGTACGTGTAACCCGTGGCCACCGCCCGGACCGGGAAGAACACCGGCCCGCGCAGCGTGCGCAGCACCGCCACGAGCAGCCCCAGCGCCAGCGACGCGATCGCGCAGACGGCCAGCAGCCGTACGTTGAGCCACAGTCCCACTCCGATGGCGGGCAGGGCTTCGCGGGCCACCTGCGGGTCGAAGAAGGACTGCTTGACCCGTTCCCAGCCCGGCGCCCCGGTGACCGCGACCGCGAGCAGGGTGCCCACGATCGCGGTGGAGGCGGCGGCCAGCAGCACCGAACGGACCGTCTGCCGTCGCCGGTAGGCGATCCGCCCGCGCTGGATCTCGCTGAGCTCGTATCCGACCGTGCTCACCCCGCGCGGCCCTCGCTGCGTTCGGTCGTCATGGGGTCAGTTCGGGGGCTCCGCCCGTGCCCGCCAGCCAGGTCTTCTCCAGCACCGCGAGGGTGCCGTCCTGGCGGAGCTGGTCGACCGCCGTGCTGACGCACCCGGTGAGCGGGGAGCCCTTGTCGAGCACGAGGCCGAACTGCTCGGGCACGCCGACCTGGGGCAGCTGCCCGACGATGACCCCGTTCTCCAGCTCCGCGCCGGTCATGTAGAACGCGGTCGGCAGGTCCACCACCAGGCCGTCGATCTGCCCGTTCTGCAGCGCCTTCTTGGCGTCGTCGTTGCTGTTGTAGACCTGCGGCTGGGTGGTGGGCTTGATCACTTCGTTGATGGCCTGGTAGCTGGTCGTCCCGACCTGCGCGCCGAGCTTGGCGCCGCGCAGCTCGGCGATGGTCTTCGCCCCGGCGATCTTGGACGATTTCAGTGCGATGACGGTCTGGCGCACCAGGTAGTACGGCGACGAGAAGTCGACGGCCTGGCGGCGCTGGTCGGTGATGGAGAACTGGTTGATGTCGAGGTCGAACGCCTTCGGCCCGGGCGCGATCGCGTTGTTGAACGTCACCCGGATCCAGGTGACGTTCTCCTTGGGATAGCCGAGCCGCTCGGCGACGCTGTACGCCACCGCCGACTCGAAGCCCTTGCCGTTGTCCGGCTTGTTGTCGCTGAACCACGGCGCGTACGCCGGGTCGTCGGTGGCGATGGTGAGCTTGCCCGGGGTACGGGTGGCCAGCGCACCGGGCGGGCACGGGTTGCCGGAGGCCGATGCGGAGCCGCTCGGGGAGGCGTCGTCGTCGGCGGGTGCGCATCCCGCGAGGGCGGTCAGGAGCAGAACCGCGCCCCCGAGCGCGGTGCGCGAGTGTCGGCTAGGCATGAGGCGCAGCCTAGGCCACGTCCCAACCACTGGGGTCGTCCGACGCCATCCCGTGACGAGCTGCCACAATCGGCACCCGTGAAGACGTTCGAAGAGCTGTTCGCCGAGCTGAAGGCGAAGGCGGAGCAGCAGGACCCGGGCTCGTCCACGGTCGCGGCGCTGGAGCGCGGCGTGCACTTCATCGGCAAGAAGGTCGTCGAGGAGGCGGCCGAGTCCTGGATGGCCGCCGAGCACGAGGGCCCGCAGCGGGCCGCCGAGGAGATCTCCCAGCTGCTCTACCAGGCCCAGGTGCTCATGATCGCGACCGGTCTGGAGCTGGAGGACGTCTACCGACATCTGTGACGTGCCGCCTCGAGGAGTACCCACCCCGACTTCAAGGAGCACGTCATGCTGCGCATCGCCATTCCGAACAAGGGCACCCTGTCCGCCCCGGCATCCCAGATGCTGCGCGACGCCGGCTACCGCCAGCGCACCGACCCGAAGGATCTCGTCTGCCGGGACGAGGCCAACAACGTCGAGTTCTTCTACCTGCGGCCCCGCGACATCGCCACCTACGTCGGCTCCGGTGACCTTGACCTCGGCATCACCGGCCGGGACCTGCTGGTCGACTCGGGAGTGCCCGCCGCCGAGCTGCTCGACCTGGGGTTCGGCGGGGCCACGTTCCGGTGGGCCGCCCCGGCGGGCACCCTGACGTCGGCCGACGAGATCGCCGGGCGCCGCATCGCCACCGCGTACCCGGGGGTGGTGGAGCAGCACCTGGCCGAGCACAACCTGAAGGCCGACGTGGTCCGCCTCGACGGAGCCGTGGAGAACGCGGTCCGGCTCGGCGTCGCGGACGTCATCGCGGACGTCGTGGAGACCGGGGCCACCCTGCGCCAGGCCGGGCTGGTCACGATCGGGGAGCCGATCCTGCGCTCGTCGGCGGTCCTGATCGGGCGCCACGCCACGGCCGCGCCCAACGGCGTCGCCCAGCTGATGCGCCGCCTGCAGGGGGTGCTGGTGGCCCGCTCGTACGTGATGCTGGCCTACGACGTGCGCGCCGACCTGCTGGAGCAGGCGACCGGACTGACCCCGGGCATCGAGTCGCCGACCGTCTCCCCGCTGCACCGCGAGGGCTGGGTGGCGGTGCAGGCCATGGTGCTGCGCAAGGAGGTCCACCGGATCATGGACGAGCTGTACGAGCTGGGTGCCCGGGCCATCCTGGTCACCGACATCCACAACTGCCGGCTGTGAGGGGTCCAGACGTGAGTGGCACAGTGGTGGGCGTGACGCAGTCCTCCGCCCCGGTCGTCTACCGCCCCCGGCGCATCCGCTGGGTGGCGGGCGCCGCCGCGGCGACCGTGGTGATCCTGTTCACCGTGCTCAGCTTCGGTCTGCACGGCGCGACCGGCGACGGCGTCGGCCAGTTCGCGCGCGGCGACCAGACCGCCATGATCGGCCTGGGCGTACTCATCGGCCTGGGCATCTTGGCCTTCACCCGGCCCCGGGTGAGCGCTGACGCGGCCGGGGTGCGCGTTCGCAACGTCGTCGGCGGGTACGAGCTGCCCTGGTCGGTGGTGCGGGCCGTCCGGTTCGACCGCAATTCGCCGTGGGCGACCCTGGAACTGCTGGACGACGAGACGATCTCGATCCACGCCCTGCAGGCGGTCGACCGCGAGTACGCGGTGGAGGGGGTGCGCACGCTGCGGGCCCTGCATCAGGGCGCGGCGGACGCGCCGACCTGAGGCTGGTAGACTTCGTCAGTCGACCACGCGTAGTCACTTCGGTGTGTTGCGCGCGAAAGAGGAGCCCGCTGGTTCCCACCTGAGTCACCGTCATGGGTGTCCGGGTCCGGTCACCCGCCTCGGGACGCGTTCCCGGGGGCGGGGCGCGTCCTCTTGGGCGCCGATGACCGGTCGAGCGGGCCCCGGCATGTCCGGGGCCTTCTGCTTTCCCGTCGCCCCCGTAGCCGGGGGGTGCACGAGGCCGACCGACATTGGCGGTGCCCGTCCCTCGGTGGGCCGGGCAGGCGAGATACATCGTTCTAAGGAGGCCTCATCAGCGTCGAACCACGCGTGAACGAACAGATCCGGGCCCGCGAGGTCCGTCTGGTCGGTCCGGAGGGTGAGCAGGTGGGCATCGTCCCGCTCGAGCGCGCCCTCCAGCTGGCCGCGGATGTCGACCTGGACCTGGTCGAGGTTGCGCCTATGGCGCGCCCGCCGGTGTGCAAGCTCATGGACTTCGGCAAGTTCAAGTACGAGAGCGCACTGAAGGCGCGCGAAGCGCGGCGCAACCAGCAGCAGACCGTCATCAAGGAGATGAAGCTCCGGCCGAAGATCGATCCGCACGACTACGAGACCAAGAAGGGTCACGTGGTGCGGTTCCTCAAGGCGGGCGACAAGGTCAAGGTGACGATCATGTTCCGCGGTCGCGAGCAGAGCCGCCCGGAGCTGGGCTTCCGGCTCCTGCGCCGGCTCAGCGAGGAGATCGCGGACCTGGGTTTCGTGGAGGCCAGTCCGAAGCAGGACGGCCGCAACATGATCATGGTCCTGGCCCCGCACCGGGCTACGAAGGCTGCTGCCGCCGCCGCGAGTGGGAAGACCCCCCGTGAGCAGCGCGAGGGCGAGGGTGCCGAGGCACCGCCGGCCGCAGCCGCCGACACCACCGCAGAGTGACGCTCCGCCCGGTGCGAGCCGGGCGGAGCAGAGCAAGATCGAGAAAGAGGCGTTCGAGAAGTGCCGAAGATGAAGAGCCACACCGGCATGGGCAAGCGGGTGAAGGTCACCGGCGGCGGCAAGCTCGTCACCGAGCAGGCCGGCAAGCGGCACCGGCTGGAGGGCAAGTCCTCCAAGGTGACCCGCCGGATGACCGGCACCGTCGTGGTGGCGAAGGCCGACACGAAGCGAGTCAAGAAGCTGCTGGGCCGCTGACGCGCGCCACACCCGTTCCCCGATAGGAGTACCGATATGGCACGCGTCAAGCGCGCTGTGAACGCCCAGAAGAAGCGCCGCACCCTGCTGGAGACCGCCAGCGGCTACCGCGGTCAGCGTTCGCGGCTGTACCGCAAGGCCAAGGAGCAGGTGCTGCACTCGATGCAGTACTCGTACCGCGACCGCCGGGACCGCAAGGGCGACTTCCGCCAGCTGTGGATCACCCGGATCAACGCGGGCGCCCGCGCCAACGGCATGACCTACAACCGGCTGATCCAGGGCCTGCGCCTGGCCGGTGTCGAGGTCGACCGCAAGATCCTGGCCGACCTCGCGGTCAACGACGCCGCCGCGTTCGCGACCCTCGTCGAGGTCGCGCGCAAGGCCGTCGCGGCCGAGGGCACCGGCGGCGCAGCCGCTCAGGCTGCCTGATCCACCCGTGCGAGAGGCGCCCCCCGTTTCCGGCATGAGCCGTGACGGGGGGCGCCTTTTCACGCCCCGTACCCCGCGCATCGTCGCTGCCCGGCGCCTGCAGCGGCGCCGCGAGCGCGAGCAGAGCGGCCGCTTCCTCGCCGAAGGCCCCCAGGCCGTGCGGGAGGCGGTGGCCGCGGGCGCGGTCATCGAACTGTTCGGCACCGTGGCGGCCCTGGACCGCTACGCCGCGCTGGCCGCCGACGCCGAGCAGGTCTCCGCGGTCACCGACGAGGCCCTCGAGGCGCTGGCCGACACCGTGCAGCCGCAGGGCCTGGTCGCCGTCTGCCGCCAGGTCGACATCGGGCTGCGCGAGGCCCTCGCGAAACGGCCCCGGCTGATCGCCGTGGCCGCGGACATCCGCGACCCCGGCAACGCCGGGACCATTCTGCGTACGGCCGACGCCGCGGGCGCGGGCGCGGTGGTCTTCGCCGGCGACGCGGTGGACCCCTACAACGGCAAATGTGTACGCGCCTCCGCGGGCAGCCTGTTCCACGTCGACGTGGTCCGCGACCGCGCGCCCGACGCCGTCCTCGACGCGTTGCGTGCCGCCGGGGTGCAGGTGCTGGCGGCCACCGGGCACGGCGCCGACGACCTCGACGACCTGCTCGACGCGGGGGAGCTGGCCCGGCCGACCGCCTGGCTGTTCGGCTCCGAGGCGCACGGCCTGCCCGCCGATCTGCTGGCCGCTGCCGACCGCCGCGTGCGTGTCCCCATCCACGGCGCCGCCGAGAGCCTCAACCTCGCCGCCGCCGCCGCGGTCTGCCTCTACGCCTCCGCCCGCGCCCTCCGCTGACGCCGGAGACGTTGAAGCTTTCGGGTCAGCTGCTGACCGGAACTCTTCAACGTCTCGGGGCACGCCCCGCGCTGACTGGTTGGGGTTGGCTTTGGGGGAGTCCCGGCCAAGGGTCGATCGGGGGTAACGGCGTGGCGGGGTGGGTTGGCTGGGCGGTAAGCTGGCGCACGTGACACTCACCAGGATGTTTACCCGGCCCGCTGGTCGCGGGCGTCGCGGGTAAGCCTCCTGCGCGAATCTCCCTGACCGGCGGGCTGCGGCCCAGCCGCGCCTCCGTACACTGATCCACCTGAGTCGCCCGGCCCACGCTGCGCCCGGAGCACTCGGTCCCGACGAGCCGATGGGCTCATCCGGTGTGAGGGAGTTCGCCCGATCATGTCCTACCGCAACGATCCGTACGATCCGAAGCAGGCCGCTCTGCTCGACCCCGAGGCGCTCGACGCCGCCGTCGCCGAGGCCGAGAAGGCCTTCGCCGGCGCGTCCGACCTGGACGCCCTCGGCGCGCTGAAGCCAGCCCACCTGGGCGATCGGTCCCCGGTGTCGCTGGCCCGGCGCGAGATCGGCTCGCTGCCCCCGGCCGCGAAGTCCGACGCGGGCAAGCGTGTCAACGTGGCCCGGCAGTCCATTCAGGCCGCCTTCGACGCCCGGCACGCCGAGCTGGAGCGCGAACGCGCCGAGCGCATGCTGGTCGAGGAGCGCGTCGACGTCACCCTGCCGTGGGACCGCCGCCCGCGCGGCGCCCGGCACCCGCTGACCACCCTCATGGAACACATGGCGGACCTGTTCGTCGGCATGGGTTACGAGGTCGCCGAGGGGCCCGAGCTGGAGCTGGAGTGGGCGAACTTCGACGCCCTCAACATCGGCCCGGACAACCCGGTGCGCGGCGCGATGGACACGTTCTATCTGGACCTGCCGGGTCTGGTGATGCGGACGCACACCTCACCGGCGCAGGTGCGCAGCATGCTGACCCGCAAGCCGCCGATCTACATCGTCTGCCCGGGGCGGGCGTACCGGACCGATGAGCTGGACGCCACGCACAGCCCGGTGTTCCACCAGATCGAGGGCCTGGTGATCGACGAGGGCATCACCATGGCGCACCTGCGCGGCACGCTGGACCACTTCGCCCGGGCGATGTTCGGGCCGGACGCGCAGACCCGCTGGCGGCCGCACTACTTCCCGTTCACGGAGCCGTCCGCCGAGTTCGACGTGTGGTTCGCGCAGCACCGCGACGGGCCGCGCTGGGTCGAGTGGGGTGGCTGCGGCATGGTCAACCCGCGGGTGCTCACCGCCTGCGGCATCGACCCGGAGCGGTACTCGGGCTTCGCGTTCGGCATGGGCGTCGAGCGGACCCTGATGTTCCGCAACGGGGTCAGCGACATGCGGGAGATGGTCGAGGGCGACGTCCGGTTCGCCCGCCAGTACGGGATGGAGGTCTGACGCGATGAAGGTGTCGCTGTCCTGGCTGCGGGAGTACGTCGACCTGCCGGCGTCGCTGAGCGCGGCCGAACTGGAGAAGGCCCTGATCGGCCTCGGCATCGAGGTCGAGTCCGTCGTCGACCAGGCCGCCACCGTCTCCGGTGACCTGGTCGTCGGGCGGGTGCTGGAGATCGAGGAGCTGACCGGTTTCAAGAAGCCGATCCGCTTCAACCTCGTCGACGTCGGCAACCCGGAGCCGCAGGAGATCATCTGCGGGGCGCGCAACTACGCCGTCGGTGACCTCGTCGCGGTCATCCTGCCCGGCGGCGAGCTGCCGGGCGGCTTCAAGATCGGCGCCCGCAAGACGTACGGGAAGACCTCCGCGGGCATGATCTGCTCGGCGGCCGAGCTTGGCCTCAGCGGGGACCACTCCGGCATCATCGTGCTGCCGCCCGGCGTCGCCGAGCCCGGTACGGACGCCCGCCCGATCGTCGGCCTCGACGACGTGCTGGTGGACGTGGAGATCACCCCGGACCGCGGGTACGAGATGAGCATCCGTGGCCTGGCCCGCGAGCTGTCGTACGCGTTCGACAGCGCGTACCGGGATCCGGGTGGGCTGCCGTTCGCGGCGGGGACCGCCGAGCCGCCGTATCCGGTGACGGTCGAGGACACCGTCGGGTGTGACCGGTTCGCCGCCCGCGTCGTGCGCGGCATCGACCCGAACGCCCCCTCGCCGGAGTGGATGCAGCGCCGCCTCGTCGCGGCGGGCATCCGGACGATCTCGCTGCCGGTCGACATCACCAACTACCTGATGTTGGAGACCGGCCAGCCGATGCACGTGTTCGACCTGGACCGCCTGCGCGGCGGCCTGGTGGTGCGCCGCGCCCACCACGGCGAGAAACTGACCACGCTGGACGGTGTGACCCGGGTGCTCGACGCCGAGGACATGGTCATCCTCGACGACTCGGGTCCGGTGTCGCTGGCCGCCGTCATGGGCGGCGAGACCAGCGAATGGCACCAGGGCACGGTGAACGTGCTGCTGGAGGCCGCCCACTGGGATCCGGTGATGGTCGGGCGCACCGCCCGGCGGCACCGGCTGTTCAGCGAGGCCGCGAAGCGGTGGGAGCGCGGTGTCGACTCGCGGCTGCCGCTGGTCGCCCTGGAACGGGCCGTCGCCATCCTCACCGAGTACGCGGGCGGCACGGTCGACGAGCGGGTCCTCGACCTCGATCACGTCCAGCCGCCCGCCCCGGTCCGGCTGGACCCCGCCCTGCCGTCGCGCCGGATCGGCGTGCCGTACCCGGCGGAGCGGGTGGTCGAGCTGCTCACCCGGATCGGCTGCACCGTCGAGGGCGCCGACCCGCTGGTGGTCACCCCGCCGTCCTGGCGTCCCGACCTGCTGGCCCCGGCCGATCTGGTCGAGGAGGTGGCCCGCCTCGGCGGGTACGACGCGATCCCGAGCATCCTGCCGCTGGCGCCGGGCGGGCGCGGGCTCACCCCGGCACAGCGCCGCCGCCGCTCGGTGGGCCGGGCGCTGGCCGAGGCCGGGTGCGTGGAGGTGCTGTCGTACCCGTTCGTGTCGCCGTCGGTGCACGACGCGTTCGGGCTGGCCCCCGACGACCCGCGGCGCAGCGCGGCCCGGCTGACCAACCCACTGTCGGAGGAGGAGCCGCAGCTGCGCACGTCGTTGCTGCCCACCCTGCTCGGCGCGCTCAAGCGCAACCTCGGGCGCGGCCACCGGGACCTGGCCCTCTACGAGATCGGTACGGTATTCCGGCCGCACCTGTCCGCCGTCGCGCCACCGGAGATGGGGGTCGAGCACCGCCCGTCCGACGCCGACTGGGCAGCGGCCAACGACATCGTTCCGGAGCAGCCGTGGCACCTCGCCGTGGTGTTCGCGGGCGCCATCGAGCCCGCGGGCTGGTGGGGCGCCGGGCGGCCGGCCGGGTGGGCGGACGCGGTGGAGGCCGCCCGGATCGCGGTGTCCGCGGCCGGGCTGCCCGCCGACCGGGTACGCGTCGAGTCCGCCGAGTACGCGCCGTGGCATCCGGGCCGGTGCGCGGCCGTCCTGGTCGACGACGTGACCGTCGGGTACGCGGGGGAGTTGCACCCGGCCGTGGTGTCGGCGCTGGAGCTGCCGCGGCGTACCTGCGCGGTGGAGCTCGACCTGGACGCCCTGCCGCCGGCGCCGGTGGTGCAGTCCGTCCGGCTGGCCACGTTCCCGCCCGCCCTGATCGACGTGGCGCTGATCGTGGACGCGAACGTGCCCGCCGCGCAGGTCCAGGACTCCCTGGTCGCCGGGGCCGGGGATCTGCTCGAAACGGTGCACCTGTTCGACGTGTACACCGACGCGCAGTTGGGGCAGGGCAAGCGCAGCCTGGCGTACAAGC
This sequence comes from Krasilnikovia cinnamomea, assembly GCF_004217545.1. Classification (NCBI taxonomy): domain Bacteria; kingdom Bacillati; phylum Actinomycetota; class Actinomycetes; order Micromonosporales; family Micromonosporaceae; genus Krasilnikovia; species Krasilnikovia cinnamomea. The sequence goes on along the minus strand of NZ_SHKY01000001.1, from coordinate 744,399 downwards.
TGACGTTCCGGGCCCCGGACCGCACCCTGACGGTCGAGGAGGCCGTGGCGGCCCGCGACGCGGCCGTGGCCGCTGCCGCGTCCCGCCACGGGGCGGTGCTGCGCGGAGCGTAGCGCCCATCGCCCGCCACGCCGCCCTCAACGGGCGGCGCGGCGGGCGAGCCGGCCCGAACCTGAAGAGTTCGGTTAGCTCCTAGCCTAGACTCTTCAAGATCCGGGCTAGTGCAGAAGGCGGCGGGCGTGTGGGCGCTCGTGCGGGGCGAGGCGGTCGCAGCCGCTCTCCTCGGCCCGCCATCGGCTGAGCACGCCCTCCGGGCCGGTGAACTGGCCGGCGGCCAGGGCGTCCTCGATGCGGCGCCGCACCTCGTCCACCCGGTCCGGGGCGGCCGCGAACAGGATGCGCAGGCGCACCCGGTCGCCGTCGCGCTCGGCCGCCGTGTGGTGCGCGGCCAGCGGGCACGGCGGCTCGTGCGCCCAATGGCCGCACAACGCGGCGGTGATCGCGCCGCCCGGCGCCCGCTCGTCGGCACCGGATTCCAGCACGAGTACGGCCCGGTGCGCGTACGCCTGTCGCATGCTGTCGAGTATGGCGGGTACCGAGGCAGGGGAGCGGATCGTGGCGGAGGCGTTGGCCGCCGCCACCGCAGGGGACGTGCCGGCGCTCACGGCGCTGCTGCACCCGTACCTGCACTGGGCGGAGCCGGGGGTGCGGCTGCGCGGGCGCCGCAACGTGCTCGCCCGGCTGGCGGTCGGGCCCGCGCCGCAACCGCCGACGGCGTTCGAGCTGCGCGACGGCCAGATCTACCGGTGGACCCGGACGTAGCCTGCGGCCGCTTCGGTCTGCTCGCGGGCACGGAACCCGGCACCGCCCGCGGACGGCAAGGGCTCAGCTCAGGGCGGCCTCGACGCCGGTCTCCTGGCGGCCGAGGAACACCGGGTCGCGCCCCGACGCCACGTCGAACAGCGCCTTGACGACCGCGCCCCGCTCCCGGGTGGCGCTGTGCAGCCACGGCTGCCGGTAGATGCGTACGGTGTCGTCGCCGACCCCGCTGGCGTCCACCCCGAGGTGGCGGCACAGGGCCACCGCCCGGTCGATGTGGTAACTCTGGGTCACCACGATCGCCTGGCGTACCCCGAAGATCTGACTGGCCCGGGCGCACGAGTCGTACGTGTCGAACCCGGCGTGGTCGAGCACGATCTGCTGCGACGGCACCCCGTGGTCGACCAGCCAGTGGAACATCGCGCCGGGCTCGTTGTACTCCCACCGGCCGTGGTCGCCGGAGACGAGGATCGCCCCGACCTTGCCGTCGGCGTACAGCTGGCGGGCGATCTCCAGGCGCGCCGCTAGGAACGGCGACGGCACCCCGCCCGGGTCCACCTGCGCGCCGAGCACCAGCGCCACGGGCGCCGCGGGTACGGCGTCCACGGCGTACACGTGCCCGTCGGCGCCGGCCCGCGCCCACAGGGCGCCCGCCGCCATCGCCAGCACGGCGGCGGCCGCGCCGAGCGCCCCGACCGCGACGAGGCGTCGCAGGGCGCGACGCAGGGTGATCTTCCGCATGGGCCCGACGATGCCAGCCGAGGTCAAGGCTGGCCAGGTGCGAGCGGCCAGGATCAGCCGCTCCGGTGGATCGCGGGCGCCGACCGGTCAGGTGATGGAGAACCGTGCGGCCAGCAGGTCGTCGCGGCGGGAGCTGCGGCCGACCAGCAGCTCGAAGTCGCCCGGTTCGACGATCCGGCGCCCGTCCGCGGTGACCAGGGTGCAGTCGGCTGCCGCCACCTCCACCTCGACCGTGACGCTCTCCCCGGGCGCCACCCGCACCTGCCGGTACGCCTTCAACTCCAGATCCGCCCAGGTCACGCTGGTGACCAGGTCGCGCACGTACGCCTGCACAGTTTCGGTGGCCGGACGCCCGCCGGTGTTCGTCAGGCGGACGGTCGCCCGCACGACGTCGGGAACACCCACCCGCGGCCGCTCGATCGCCAGGCCGTCGTATTCGACCGTGGAGTAGCTGAGCCCTTCGCCGAACACGAACAGCGGGTCCTGGGTCAGGTCGGCGTACCGGTTGCCGTGCTGGCCGCGGATCTGGTTGTAGAAGACCGGCTGCTGGCCGACGTGCCGGGCCACCGAGACGGGCAGCCGCCCGGTGGGCTCGATGTGGCCCAGCACCAGTTCGGCCACGGCCCGGCCGCCGCGCATCCCGGGGTTGAACGCCTGGATCACGGCCGCGCAGCGCAGTGCCGAGTCGGGCAGCGCGGCCGGCTTCGAGTTGATCAGTACGAGCACGGTCGGGGTGCCGGTCGCGGCGAGCGCGTCCAGCAGCGCGATCTGCCCGCCCTGCAACTCCAGGGTGGCCGTGGAGCAGGCCTCGCCGGTGAGGGCGACCGTGTCGCCGAGCACCACGACCGCGACGTCGGCGGCGTGCGCGGCGGCGACGGCCTCCGCGATCAGCGCGGGATCGGCGGGGGCCGGGCGGGACAGCGGCGGGCGGGGCTGCCCGTCGGGGTAGAGCGGCCCTTCGGGGTCCGGCACCAGCCTCTCGATGTCGGCGCCGCGCGCGTGGGTGATGGTCCAGTCGCCGGGCGCCACGGCGCGGAACCCGTCCAGCACGGTCTCGATCAGCTCGCGGGGATGGCCGTCCGGCATCCAGTCGACCTGCCCGGAGGCGCCGGCCCAGTCGCCGAGCTGGGCGTGCGGGTCGTCGGCGTTCGGGCCGAGCACCGCGACCGTACGGGGGGTGCTCGGCGCCAGCGGCAGCAGGCCGTCGTTGCGCAGCAGCACCAGGCCGCGCCGGGCGACCTCCAGGTTGAGGGCGGCGTGTTCGGGGGCGCCGATGACCGCGGCCTGGCGCCCGGCGTCCGGGGCACGCGGGTTCTCGAACAGGCCGAGCTCGAACTTCAGCCGCAGGATCCGGCGTACCGCGGCGTCGATCTCCGTCTCGGCCAGCAGCCCGGCGGCGACCGCGGCCTGGGCGCCCGTACCGAAATCGGGGGTTGTCATGATCAGGTCGTTGCCGGCGCGGACCGCGACCGCCGCGGCCTCGGTCTGGTCGGCGCAGACCCGCTGTTCCCAGACCATCCGGCCGACGTTGTCCCAGTCGGTGACCAGCGTGCCGGTGAAGCCCCACTCCTGTTTGAGCACGTCGTTGAGCAGCCACCGGTTCGCGGTGATCGGCACCCCGTCCATCGACTGGTAGCCGAGCATGAAGGTGCGCACGCCCTCGCGGGCCACCCGCTCGAACGGCGGGAGGAACCACGAGCGCAGCTTGCGCGGGCTCAGGTCGGCCTCGCTGGCGTCCCGGCCGCCCTGGGTCTCGGAGTATCCGGCGAAGTGTTTGGCGGTGGCGAGGATGGCGGTCGGGTCGCTCAGCCCCGCGCCCTGGTATCCGCGCACCATCGCGGAGCCCAGCTCACCGATGAGGTACGGGTCCTCGCCGAACGTCTCGCCGACGCGCCCCCAGCGCAGGTCCCGGGTCACGCACAGGACGGGGGAGAAGGTCCAGTGGATGCCGGTGGCGGCGACCTCGACCGCGGTCACCCGGGCGACCCGCTCGACCAGGGCGGCGTCGAAGGTGCAGGCCAGCGCGAGCTGGGTCGGGAAGATGGTGGCGCCGGGCCAGAACGAGTGCCCGTGGATGCAGTCCTCCGCGGTGAGCAGCGGGATGCCGAGCCGGGTCCGGGCGGCCAGGCCGATGGCCTCCAGCATCGTGCGGGGGGAGGCGTGCAGGATCGAGCCCGCGAGCTTGTCCGCCACGATCTCCTTGATGTCGCCGCGGGCGTCGAGCTGGAGCATCTGCCCGACCTTCTCGGGCAGCGTCATGCGGGACAGCAGATCCTCGACCCGCTCGTCGACGGTCCGCGAAACATCGCGGTACGGGGGATCTCCGGTCACGCACGCCTCCGGCGGGTCGACCGCATATCGCGGTCGTGTGGAACACGAACAAATTGGAAGTCTTCCAGTACGGAACCGGTTACGGCACCCCGTCGCGGTTCCGGAACTTGCCCAGCCCGACTGAGAGTTGATACGGTGCTGTGCATAGAAATGCAGAGGGAGGTTTGGGCATGGGAGTCCGGGTCGCGGTCGCCGGCGCCAGCGGGTACGCGGGGGGCGAGCTGCTGCGCCTGATCGCGGGACACCCCGAGTTCGACCTCGTCGCCGCCACGGCGCACACCCAGGCGGGCAGCCCCGTGACCGCGGTGCACCCGCAGCTCGCCGGGCTCGACCTCACCCTCGCCCAGACCGACCCGGCCACCCTCGCCGACGCCGACCTGGTCTTCCTCGCCCTGCCGCACGGCCAGTCCGCCGCGCTGGCCGCGCAACTCCCGGCGAGCGTGAAGGTCGTCGACCTCGGCGCCGACTTCCGGCTGCGCGACGCGGACGCCTGGGCCCGCTACTACGGCGGCCCGCACGCCGGCACCTGGACGTACGGGCTGCCCGAACTGCCCGGCCAGCGCGCCCGCATCGCCGCCGCCAGCCGGGTCGCCAACACCGGCTGCTACGCCGCCACCATCACCCTCGCGCTCGCGCCGCTCATCGCCGCCGGGGTGGCCAGCCCGGACGACGTCGTGGTGGTCGCCGCCTCCGGCACCTCGGGCGCGGGACGGGCCGCCAAGGCGCACCTGCTCGGCAGCGAGGTGATGGGCGACCTGAGCCCGTACAAGGTGGGTGCCCACCAGCACGTACCCGAGATCAAGCAGGCCACCGGCGCGACCTCGCTGTCCATGACCCCGGTCCTCGCGCCGATGCCGCGCGGCATCCTGGCCACCGTGACCGCCGTGCCCACCGGCGCCGCCGACCCGCGCGAGGTGCTGGCCGCCGCGTACGCCGACGCGCCGTTCGTGCACGTGCTCCCGCCCGGCGCCTGGCCGCACACCGCCGCCACCGCCGGATCCAACTCCTGCCACCTGCAGGCCGGAGTGGACGCCGACTCCGGCCGGATCATCGTGGTCAGCGCGCTCGACAACCTGGGCAAGGGCGCCGCCGGGCAGGCCGTGCAGTGCGCCAACCTCATGTACGGCCTGGCCGAGACCACCGGCCTGTCGGTGTACGGGGTGGCCCCATGACCGGACCCATCGCACACAGGGAGAGGGAGGTCCAGTGAGCGTCACCCACCCCAAGGGATACCGGGCGGCCGGGATCGCGGCCGGGCTCAAGACCGGCGACGCGCGAGACGTCGCACTCGTGGTCAACGACGGCCCCGACGCCATCGCGGCCGGGGTCTTCACCGCCAACCGGGTCAAGGCCGCCCCCGTGCTCTGGAGCCAGCAGGTGCTGCGCGGCGGCATCGTCCGCGCGGTCGTGCTGAACTCCGGCGGCGCCAACGCCTGCACCGGCACCCAGGGGTTCCGCGACACCCACGCCACCGCCGAGCACACCGCCGCCGCGCTGCGCGCCGGGTCCAAGCCGCTGCTCATCGGCGCGGGTGACGTCGCGGTCTGCTCGACCGGCCTGATCGGCGAGCTGCTGCCGATGGACAGGCTGCTGCCGGGGGTCACCGCCGCGGTCAAGGCGCTGGCCACCGACGGTGGTCCGGCCGCCGCCGAGGCCATCATGACTACGGACTCGGTCGCCAAGAACGCGGTGGTTACCGGCGACGGCTGGTCGGTCGGCGGCATGGCCAAGGGCGCCGGCATGCTGGCACCCGCCCTGGCCACCATGCTCGTCGTGCTGACCACGGACGCGGTGGCGGGCAGCGAGGCGCTGGACGCCGCGCTGCGCGAGGCGACCCGGCTCACCTTCGACCGGATCGACGCCGACGGCTGCATGTCCACCAACGACACCGTGCTGCTGCTGGCCAACGGCGCGGCCAACGTCGAACCGACCCAGCAGGAGCTGACCGCGGCGGTCACCGCGGTCTGCCAGGACCTGGCCGAGCAGCTCATCGCAGACGCCGAGGGCGCCACCAAGCACATCGCCATCGAGGTGCTCGGCGCGGCCAGCGAGGCCGACGCGGTCGAGGTCGGCCGCAGCGTGGCCCGCAACAACCTGGTCAAGACCGCGCTGTTCGGCAACGACCCCAACTGGGGCCGCATCCTCGCCGCGGTCGGCACGACCGGCGCCGCGTTCGAGCCGGACCGGGTGGACGTGGCGGTCAACGGGGTGTGGGTGTGCCGGGGCGGCGCCGCCGCCGAGGACCGCAGCAAGGTGGACCTGACCGGCCGGGACGTGACCATCCTGGTGCACCTGCACGAGGGTGAGCTGTCCGCGACGATCCGGACGACGGACCTGTCCCACGCGTACGTGCACGAGAACTCGGCGTACTCGTCGTGAGCGCTTGCGCGAACGAGAAGGAAGGCTCAGCGTGACGCCGCAGGAGAAGGCCGCCGTCCTCATCGAGACGCTGCCCTGGCTGGAACGCTTCCACGGGGCCACCGTCGTCATCAAGTACGGCGGCAACGCGATGATCGACCCGCAGCTCCAGCGGGCGTTCGCCGCCGACATGGTGTTCCTGCGCTACGCGGGCATCAAGCCGGTCGTCGTGCACGGCGGCGGTCCGCAGATCTCCGCGATGCTCGACAGGCTCGGCATCGCCAGCGAGTTCCGTGGCGGCCTGCGCGTCACCACCCCGGAGGCCATGGACGTGGTCCGCATGGTCCTGGTCGGCCAGGTCGGCCGGGAACTCGTCGGCCTGATCAACCAGCACGGCCCGTTCGCGGTCGGGCTGTCCGGTGAGGACGCCCGCCTGTTCACGGCGGTGCGCCGCCCCGCGACCATCGACGGTCAGCCGGTCGACGTCGGCCAGGTCGGCGACGTCGCGCACGTCGACACGTCCGCCGTCGACGACCTCATCGCGGCGGGCCGGATCCCGGTCGTCGCCACGGTCGCCCCGGACGCCGACGGCGTCGTGCACAACGTCAACGCGGACACGGCCGCCTCCGCCCTGGCCGTCGCGCTGGGCGCCCGCAAACTGGTTGTGCTCACCGACGTCCCGGGCCTCTACACCGACTGGCCGGACACCTCCTCGCTCACCTCCGAGATCACCGCCGACGAGCTGGCGAAGCTGCTGCCCCGCCTGGAGTCCGGCATGGTCCCGAAGATGGAGGCGTGCCTGCGCGCCGTCCAGGGCGGGGTGCCCGCGGCGCACGTCGTGGACGGCCGGGTCGCCCACTCCACCCTGCTCGAAGTCTTCACCTCGGAAGGATTCGGAACGATGGTGATCCCCTCATGAGCACACTCGCGCAACGCTGGTCCCAGTCCCTGATGGACAACTACGGCACCCCGCCGCTGGCCCTGGTCGCGGGCGCGGGCGCGGTGGTCACCGACGAGGACGGCCATCAGTACGTCGACCTGCTCGGCGGCATCGCCGTCAACGCGCTCGGCCACGCCCACCCGGCCGTGGTCACCGCCGTCTCGCAACAGATCGCCACGCTCGGCCACGTCTCCAACCTGTACATCGCCGAGCCCCCGGTGGCCCTGGCCGAGCTGCTGCTGGCGCTGGCCGGGCGGCCCGGACGGGCGCTGTTCTGCAACTCCGGCGCCGAGGCCAACGAGGCCGCGTTCAAGCTGTCCCGGCTCACCGGCCGCACCCACGTGGTGGCCACCCACGGCGGCTTCCACGGCCGCACGATGGGCGCGCTCGCGCTGACCGGCCAGCCCGCCAAGGCGGACCCGTTCCGGCCGCTGCCGGGAGACGTCACCCATGTTCCGTACGGGGACGTGGCCGCGCTCGCCGAGGCGGTCACGGACGCCACCGCCATGGTGATCCTGGAACCGATCCAGGGGGAGAACGGCGTCGTCGTCCCGCCGCCCGGCTACCTCGCCGCGGCCCGCGAGATCTGCACCGCGCGCGGCGCCCTGCTGGTCCTCGACGAGGTGCAGACCGGCATCGGCCGCACCGGCCACTGGTTCGCCCACCAGGCCGACGGTGTCGAACCGGACGTGATCACCCTCGCCAAGGGGCTCGGCGGCGGCCTGCCCATCGGCGCGTGCGTGGCGTTCGGGGCGGCGGCCGAACTGTTCGGCCCCGGCTCACACGGCACCACCTTCGGCGGGAACCCGGTGAGCTGCGCCGCCGCCCTCGCGGTGATCCGCACCATCGCCGCCGAGGGTCTGCTGGACAACGTCAAGCGGGTGGGGGAGCAGCTGCGCCGTGGCATCGAGGCTCTGGGCCACCCGCTGATCGCCGGGGTCCGCGGGTCGGGTCTGCTGCTGGGTATCGTGCTCACCGCCGACGTCGCCGCCCCGGTCGCGGGTCGCCTGCGGGACGCGGGTTTCCTGGTCAACCCGGTCCAGCCGGGCGTCATCCGGCTGGCTCCGCCGCTGATCCTCACCTCCGAGCAGGCCGACGCGTTCCTCGCCGCGCTCCCAGCCGCCCTGGCGGTCCCGTCGTGACCGAGTGCACCGAGGAGGGACTCTCGTGACCCGGCATTTCCTGCGTGACGACGACCTGACCCCGGCCGAGCAGGCCGAGGTGCTCGACCTGGCCGTCCAGATGAAGGCGGAACGGTTCGGGCACCACCCGCTGGCCGGGCCGAAATCCGTGGCGGTCTTCTTCGACAAGGCCAGCCTGCGGACCCGGCTGTCGTTCGAGACCGGCATCGCCGAGCTCGGCGGCAACCCGATCATCGTGGACACCCAGGCCACCCACTTCGGGCGCGGCGAGACCCTGGCGGACGCGGGCCGGGTCGTCTCCCGGTACGCCGCCGCGATCGTGTACCGCACCAGCGGCGACGACCGCCTCGCCGAACTCGCCTCGGACGTGCGGGTGCCGGTCATCAACGCGCTGACCGACGGCTACCACCCGTGCCAGCTGCTGGCCGACCTGCTGACCATCCGGGAGCGGTGCGGCGGCACGGCGGGGCGCCGCCTCGCGTACGTGGGCGACGCCGCGAACAACATGGCCCACTCGTACCTGCTGGCCGGGGCCACCGCCGGGATGCACGTGCGGGTCGCCGGACCGTCCGGGTTCGACCCCGCACCGGCCGTGGTGTCGCGGGCCGCCGAGATCGCGGCGTGGACCGGCGGCTCCGTCGAGGTGCTGCGCGACCCGTTCGAGGCGGCGGACAAGGTCGACGTGCTGGCCACGGACACCTGGACGTCCATGGGACAGGAGGACGACGGGCGCGACCGGCGCACGCCGTTCTGGCCGTACCAGATCAACAAGGACCTGCTGGCCGCGGCCGGAAGCGACGCGATCGTGCTGCACTGCCTGCCCGCGCACCGCGGGGAGGAGATCACCGACGACGTCCTCGACGGCCCGCAAAGCGCGGTGTTCGACCAGGCGGAGAACCGGTTGCACGCCCAGAAGGCGCTGCTCACCTGGCTCGTGGCGAAATCATGACCGGGCCGGTGACCCGCGCCGGGCGGCACGCCCGGATCGTCGCGCTGATCGGGGAACGCTCCGTGCGCTCGCAGACCGAGCTGGGCGAGCTGCTGGCCGCCGAGGGCATCCAGGTCACCCAGGCCACCCTGTCACGCGACCTGGAGGAGCTGAACGCGATCAAGGTCGGCGGGGCGTACCTGATCCCGGAGGACGGCCAGCGGCCGCTGCGCGAGACCCAGCAGGGACCGGCCCGGCTGCAGCGCCTGCTGCGCGAGCTGCTGACCGGGGTGGACGCCAGCGGCAACATCGCGGTGCTGCGAACCCCGCCCGGGGCGGCGCAGTTCCTCGCCAGCGCGCTGGACCGCTCCGGGCTCTCCGACGTCGTCGGCACCATCGCCGGCGACGACACCATCCTCGTCGTGGCCCGCGACGTGACCGGCGGCAAGGCCCTGGCCGAGAAGCTCGCCGAATGGGCCGGCCATACCGCTGACAACCTTGGAAGGAGCACCCCGTGACCGAGCGGGTCGTACTCGCGTACTCCGGAGGCCTCGACACCTCCGTGGCCATCCCGTACCTGGCCGAGCAGACCGGCGGCGAGGTGATCGCCGTCGCCCTCGACGTCGGGCAGGGCGGCGAGGACATGGACGTGATCCGGCAGCGCGCCCTGGACTGCGGCGCCGCCGAGAGCGTCGTGGTGGACGCGCGCGACGAGTTCGCCGCCGACTTCTGCCTGCCCGCGCTGCGCGCCAACGCCCTCTACATGGACCGCTACCCGCTGGTGTCGGCGCTGAGCCGCCCGCTGATCGTGCGGCACCTCGTCGAGGCGGCCCGCCAGCACGGCGGCACGATCGTGTCGCACGGCTGCACCGGCAAGGGCAACGACCAGGTCCGCTTCGAGGTCGGCATCGGGGCGCTGGCCCCCGACCTGAAGGTCATCGCCCCGGCCCGCGACTACGCGTGGACGCGGGACAAGGCGATCGTGCTGGCCGAGGAGAAGGGCCTGCCGATCGACGTGACGCACAAGTCGCCGTACTCGATCGACCAGAACCTGTGGGGCCGCGCCGTGGAGACCGGCTTCCTCGAGGACATCTGGAACGCGCCGATCGAGGAGCTGTACTCGTACACGAAGAACCCGGCGGAGCCGCGCGACGCCGACGAGGTGGTCATCACGTTCGACCGGGGCAACCCGGTGGCGATCGACGGGGAGACCGTCACCCCGCTGCAGGCCATCACGGAGCTGAACCGGCGGGCGGGCGCCCAGGGGATCGGCCGCCTCGACATGGTCGAGGACCGGCTGGTCGGCATCAAGAGCCGCGAAGTGTACGAGGCCCCCGGCGCGATCGCGCTCATCGCCGCCCACCAGGAGTTGGAGAACGTCACGGTCGAACGCGACCTGGCCCGGTTCAAGCGCGGCGTCGACCAGCGCTGGGCCGAACTGGTCTACGACGGCCTGTGGTTCTCCCCGCTGAAGGACGCGCTCGACAAATTCATCGACGAGGCGCAGCAGCACGTCACCGGCGAGGTCCGGCTGGTCCTGCACGGCGGCCGCGCGGTGGTGACCGGCCGCCGCTCCGAGGCCAGCCTGTACGACTTCGCGATGGCCACCTACGACACCGGCGACACCTTCGACCAGTCGCTCGCCAAGGGATTCGTGCAGCTCTGGGGCCTGCCGTCGCGGATGGCGTCGGCCCGGGACAAGCGGCTGGCAGACTGAACGCCGTGACGGAAGAACGTACTTCGCTGTGGGGCGGCCGGTTCGCCGGCGGCCCCGCCGAGGCGCTCGCCCGGCTGTCGGTGAGCGTCCAATTCGACTGGCGCCTCGCGCCGTACGACATCGCGGCGTCCCGCGCGCACGCCCGGGTGCTGGCCGCCGCGGGCCTGCTCGACCCGGACGAACTGGGCCGGATGCTGGCCGCCCTGGACGACCTGGAGGCGGCCTGCGCCTCCGGCGAGTTCCGCCCGACCGTGGACGACGAGGACGTGCACACCGCGCTGGAACGCGGCCTGCTGGAACGCCTCGGCGCGCTCGGCGGCAAGCTGCGCGCGGGCCGCTCCCGCAACGACCAGGTCGCCACGGACCTGCGCATGTACCTGCGCGACCACGCGCGCGGGGTGGCCGGGCGGCTGGTCGAGCTGGCCGACGCCCTGGTCGAGCAGGCCGAACGGCACGTGGACACCCCCGCCCCCGGCATGACGCACGTGCAGCACGCCCAGCCGGTGAGTTTCGGGCACTGGCTGCTGGCCCACGTCCAGCCGCTGCTGCGCGACCTGGACCGGCTGCGCGACTGGGACGCGCGGGCCGCGATCAGCCCGCTCGGCTCGGGCGCGCTGGCCGGCTCGTCGCTGCCGCTGGACCCGGCGGCGGTGGCCCACGAGCTGGGCTTCAGGGCCCCCGCGCCGAACTCGATGGACGCGGTCGCCGACCGCGACTTCGTGGCCGAGTTCCTGTTCGTCACCGCGCTGATCGGGGTGCACCTGTCCCGGCTCGGCGAGGAGGTGGTGCTCTGGACCTCCACGGAGTTCGGCTGGGCGGAACTGGACGACGCGTTCGCCACCGGCTCGTCGATCATGCCGCAGAAGAAGAACGCGGACATCGCCGAGCTGGCCCGCGGCAAGTCCGGCCGCCTGGTCGGCGGGCTGGTCGCGGTGCTGACCATGCTCAAGGGCCTGCCGCTGACCTACGACCGGGACATGCAGGAGGACAAGGAGCCGGCGTTCGACGCCGTCGACACGCTGCAACTGCTGCTGCCCGCGCTCGCCGGAATGATCTCCACCATGACCGTACGGGTGGACCGGCTGGTCGCCGCCGCGCCGGTCGGGTTCTCCCTGGCCACCGAGGTGGCCGACTGGCTGGTACGCCGGGGCGTGCCGTTCCGGGACGCACACGAGATCACCGGCCGCCTCGTCGCGCTGTGCGCGGCCCGCGAGTGTGAGCTGGAGGACGTCACGGACGACGACCTGAAGACCGTCAGCGAGCACCTGGACCCGTCCGTGCGGGAGGTGCTGTCGGTGCGCTCGGCGCTGGCGGCGCGCACCACGTTCGGGTCGACCGGGCCGGGCCCGGTGGCCGAGCAGCTCGCCACGGTGCAGCACCGGCTGGACTCGTGGCGCGAGTGGGCGATCGAGACGGTCGTCCCCCGCTGAGCACGCGGGGGCCGGTCGTCGCGGTGGGGGCAACCTCCGCCGCGCCGGAACGCGAGGTGGTGGGACGTGACGACGGATGCCGTGTCGGCTGACGGAATGCTCTGGGTGCCCGGCGGCCGGTTCACGATGGGCTCCGACGAGCACTACCCGGAGGAGGGCCCGGCCCACCCGGCGGCCGTGGACGGATTCCACATCGAACGGCACCCGGTGACCAACGACCAGTTCGCCGCGTTCGTCGCCGACACCGGGCACGTGACCCTCGCCGAGCGGGCACCCGACGCGGCCGACTACCCGGACGCTGACCCGTCGCTGCTGGTGCCGTCGTCGGCGGTGTTCACGCCGCCGGCGCACCGGGTCGATCTGCGCGACGCCTACCAGTGGTGGTCCGGTGTGCCCGGCGCCGACTGGCGCCACCCGCAGGGGCCGGGCAGCGGCATCGAGGGTCTGGGACGGCATCCGGTCGTGCACGTCGGCCACGCCGATGCCGAGGCGTACGCCGCCTGGGCGGGACGGTCCCTGCCCACCGAGGCCGAATGGGAGTACGCCGCCCGCGCTGGTGGTTCGAGCGAGTACGCCTGGGGCGCGGAGCTGACCCCGGGCGGCCGGCACATGGCCAACGTCTGGCAGGGTGACTTCCCGCACGCCAACGACCAAGCCGACGGCTGGTACTGGACATCGCCGGTCGGCAGTTTCCCGGCCAACGGCTTCGGGCTGCACGACATGATCGGCAACGTGTGGGAGTGGACCGCCGACTGGTGGTCCGCGCACCGGACCGAGCCCGTACCGGCCTGCTGTGGGGCCGCATCGCGGACGCGGGCGCAGTCGGTCGATGCGGCGCTGCCGCCACACGCACGGATCCCCCGCAAGGTGATCAAGGGCGGGTCGTACCTGTGCGCGCCGAGCTACTGCCGCCGCTACCGGCCGGCGGCCCGGCTCCCGCAGCCGATCGACACCACGACGGGTCACGTCGGGTTCCGCTGCGTGGTCAGGAACTCCGCGGCAGCGTCATGACGGGCGGGCACCGCGTGCACGCCACGGGCAGGGGAGGTGCCGTGGCGCGCACGCGGTGGTCTTGGGGCGGGCATCACTGCCGGGCCATGGCGACCCGCCAGCGCTCCTCGATCGGGATCAGGTGCTCGGGGTTCCCGGCGGCGGCGTCCACGTCGATCTGCACCCACCGGATGGTGCCGGTGAAGTCGTTGCCGCGCGCCGGGTAGTCAGGTGTCACCGGTGAGCCGGTCTCCCGGCCGACGCAGGTGGCCTCGTCGGCGGAGAACACCACCGGCTGGGTCGCCGCGATCGGGCCGCACCCGGCCCGCGCACCGTCCAGGTACAGCGTGACGGTGCCGCCCTTGGCCAGGCCCGGCCCGTCGTAGGCGAACTCCATCCGCACCTGGTGCTCCCCGGGCGCCAGCTCGGTGTCGCTGCCGACGTAGAAGTGGCGCAGTCCGACCAGGTTGTAGCAGTAGCGCAACCGGCCCTTGTGGGCGTACAGGCTCCAGCCGCCGGCCATGCCGCCCTGCGACACGATGACGCCCTCGGCCCCGGGGCCGGGCACCACGATCTGCGCGGTGACCGCGTGGCTGCGGTTCTTGACGCTGAGCACCGAGTTCTCGTTGAGGTGCCCCATGCCAGGGAACAGCACCTGCGTGCTGCCCTTGATCAGCTGCGGACGCCCGGCCAGGGTGGCGTCGCACCGCTGGGCCATCCGGTCGTCCAGCGGCAGTACGCCGTGCCGGGTCGCCTCGATCAGCCAGAGCCGCTGCAGCCGGTGCAGCGCCTGCGGCTGCTCGGCGGCCAGGTTGCGCGCCTGGGTCCAGTCGTCCGGCCCGTACAGCTCCCAGACGTCGTCGTCGAACGCGACCACCTGCATGTCGACGAGATGCCACGGCGTACGGTGCTTGGTCACCGCCGTCCAGCCGTGGTGGTAGATGCCGCGGTTGCCGGCGATCTCGAAGTACTGCGTCTCGTGGCGTTCGGCCGCGGCGGCGTCGCCGAACGTGTACCCGAGGCTGATCCCCTCGATCGGGGCCTGCGTGACGCCGTGCACGGCCACCGGCTCGGGCAGGCCGGCCGCCTCGAGGATGGTCGGTGCGACATCGATGACGTGGGCGAACTGCTGACGCAGCCCACCCGCGGCCGCGATGCGCGCGGGCCAGTGCACGATCGCCGGATTCCGGGTGCCGCCCCAGTGCGAGGCGACCTGCTTCGTCCACTGGTACGGGGTGCTCAGCGCGTGCGCCCAGCCGACCGCGTAATGGTTGTAGGAGCTGGGCGTGCCGAACTCGTCGACCCGCGCCCGCAGGAAGTCGGCGCTTTCCAGGGCGCCGAGCCCGTTGAAGTTGATGAACTCGTTGAAGCTGCCCTGCGGGGTGCCCTCGGCCGACGCGCCGTTGTCCCCGACGATGTAGAAGATCAGCGTGTCGTCCAGCAGTTGCAGGTCGTCGAGCGTCTGCACGATCCGGCCGACGTGGTGGTCGGTGTGCGCCAGGAACCCGGCGTAGACCTCCATCTGGCGTGCCAGCACCGGCTTGAGGTCGTCGGGCATCTCGTCCCAGTGCGGGATCTCCGGGTTGAACGCGGTCAGCTCCGCGTCGGCCGGGATGACACCGAGCGACTTCTGGCGGGCGAAGATCTCCTCGCGCAGCGCGTCCCAGCCGGCGTCGAAGCGTCCGGCGTACCGGTCGCACCACTCCCGTGGCGCGTGGTGGGGGGCGTGCGTGGCGCCGGGGGCGAAGTACATGAAGAACGGCCGGTCGGGCTGCAGCGCATGCTGGCGGCGGATCCAGTCCACCGCCCGGTCGGCGAGGTCCTCGGTCAGGTGGTAGCCCTGCTCGGGCGTGCGTGACGGCTCGACCGGCGTGGTGCCCTCGTACAGGGTGGGGTAGTACTGGTTGGTCTCCGCGCCGACGAAGCCGTAGAAGTACTCGAACCCGCTGCCCGTCGGCCACCGGTCGAACGGCCCGGCCGGGCTCGTCTCCCACACCGGTACCTCGTGGCACTTGCCCAGCTGCGCGGTGGCGTACCCGTTGAGCCGCAGCGTTTCGGGCAGCGGGGCCTTCGTGTTGGGCCGTACCGTGTGGTAGCCGGGCACGCCGGTCGCCAGCTCGGTGATCCCGCCCATGCCCACCGAGTGGTGGTTGCGGCCGGTCAGCAGCGCCTGCCGGGTCGGCGAGCACATGGCGGTGGTGTGGAAGCGGTTGTAGCGCAGGCCGCCGTCGGCCAGCCGTTGCGCGACCGGGGTGTCCACGGGTCCGCCGAAGACGCTGCTGGCGCCGAAGCCGACGTCGTCGAGCAGCACGATCAATACGTTGGGTGCGCCCGTGGGCGGGCGCAGCGGCGTGATCGGGGTGTGGCGGTGGTCGGGGTCGTGCACGTCGTGGGTGACCGGCCCGGTGTGGGGGCGGTCGGGCATGGGCAGCACGGTGCGCGGCAGATGGTCTGACACGGGCTCTCCTCGGGGGTTGATGCGACGACGCCGGCCGCCCGGTCGCATCCACGATATCGTTACCAATGGTAACGTTATGAGGAGTTGGTAGGTCAAGAGTTCGGACGCTGTCGCAGATCCGCGAGGTGGGGCGGCTCAGTCCCGTACCAGCTCGGCCCGGGCCGGGCGGGCGTTCGTCACCGGTTCGACCGGCGCCGGCGTTCCCGGTGCGGCACCGCGCACCCGGGCCACCACCGCGGTGACGGCCGCCGCCAGCACGGCGACACCGGTGATCACACCCACCGCGGCGGTCGGCACGTCGAGCAGTTTGAGCGCGCTGGCCAGCAGCACCACCACGAGCGCGGTCCGGATGAGCGCGACCGGGGCCCGCGACGAGATCCGGGCGCCCAGCAGGACGCCGGGGATGGAGCCGAGCAGGACCGCGCCGGTGATGTCGAGGTGCAGGTCACCGAAGAGGGCGTGACCGAGGGCGGCCGACAGGACCAGCGGGATGGCCTGCACGAGATCGGTGCCGACGACGTCGTTGGCGCGCAGCTTCGGATAGATGGCCAGCAGGATCACGATGATCAGCGAGCCCGACCCGACCGAGGTCAGGCCCACGACGAGGCCGCCGACCACGCCCAGGGCCAGGGTCGGCAGCGGGCGTACCCGGATCGGCTCGGGCGCCGCCTCGGCCGGACGGCGGCGGCCGGTCCACGCCTTGAGCACCAGTCCGGCGGCGGCCAGCAGCAGGGCCACCCCGAGGGCGATCTTGATGGCGTGCTGCGTGGCGGCGTCGTCCCCGATCAGGCGCAGCAGCAGGACGCCGAGGAACGCGCTGGGCACGCTGCCGGCGCACAGCCAGGCGACCAGCCGCCAGTTCACCGTGCCCCGCCGGGCATGTACGAAGCCGCCGAACGGCTTCATGATGGCGCTGGCGGCGAGGTCGCTGGAGACGGCCGCGATCGGCGGGACGCCGAAAAACAGCACCAGGATCGGTGTCATCAGGGCGCCGCCACCCATGCCGGTGAGGCCGACGACGATGCCGACACCGAGTCCAGCCAGCGCCATGGTGAGATCCATGGCCGAGAGTCTGGCGGGGAAACCCTGCTTTGTCTACTAACTCGGTTGACTTTGTGGAAAATACCCGTCGTTGGTGTCGGGTTCATCAAGTTGCGGGAAAAGAACGCTTCCTTGCCCAGCAGGCCAAGATCCGTGAAATATTTGTGATCATTGACACGTTTGACGTGTCGCTCGTGTTACAGAACATGTCATGACTGTTATCCCCGGCGCGGATCGCCCGGTCGACCGCCGCACCGTCCTGCGCGTCGCCGGCCTGTCCGCCGGCGCGGGCGTCGTCGTCGCCGCAACCCGGCCCGGTGTCGCCTCCGCCGCCTCCGCATCCGTCTTCCAGCACGGCGTCGCCTCGGGCGACCCGCTGCCCGGCGGCATCCTGCTCTGGACCCGGGTCACCCCGACCCCCGACTCCGTTCCCGGCTCCGGCGCGGGTCCCGCCGTCACCCTCGACTGGCAGGTGGCGGCGGACCCGTCGTTCGCCACCGTGGTGGCCTCGGGCCAGGTCCACACGGGACCCGACCGCGACCACACCGCCAGGGTCGACGTGGCGGGCCTGACCCCGGCGACCACGTACTGGTACCGCTTCGGGCTGGGCGGGGCCTGGTCGGGGACGGGCCGCACGATGACCGCGCCGGCCACCGACGCGGCCATCAGCCGGCTGCGCATGGGCGTGGTGTCCTGCGCCAACTGGGAGGCCGGCTACTTCGCGGCCTATCGCCACCTGGCCGAGCGCGGCGACCTCAACCTGGTCGTGCACCTGGGCGACTACATCTACGAGTACGGCACGGGTGAGTTCGACGCGGGCGGCACCGTGGTCCGCCGCACGGAGCCCACCCACGAGATCGTGACGCTGGCGGACTACCGGACCCGGCACGCCCGCTACAAGACCGACCCGGACCTGCAGGCCCTGCACGCCTCCATCCCGTGGATCATCACATGGGACGACCACGAGGTCGCCAACAACATGTGGAGCGGCGGCGCCGAGAACCACACGCCCGGCACGGAGGGCGCCTTCGGGGCCCGGGTCGCCGCGGCCCGCCAGGCCTACGCCGAGTGGATGCCGGTCCGCCTCGCCGCCGACGGGCACATCTACCGCCGCCTGCGCTACGGCAACCTGTTCGAGCTGTCCATGCTGGACCTGCGCACCTACCGGTCGAAGCAGTCCAACGGGACCGACGTCGACGACCCCAGCCGGACGATCGCGGGCACCGACCAGTTGCAGTGGCTGATCGACGGCCTGAACTCCTCCACCGCCCGCTGGAAGATCGTCGGCAATCCCGTGATGATCGCCCGCGTCGACCTGGCGACGCTGCCCGCGTGGCTGCTCGGCCCCCTCGCGAAGCTGCTCGGCATCCCGGAGAACGGCATCGTCCTCAACGCCGACCAGTGGGACGGCTACAACGCCGACCGCGAACGCCTGGTCGATTCGCTGCGGGCGCACCACACCGGCAACGTCGTCTTCCTCACCGGCGACATCCACACCTCCTGGGCCAGCGAGCTGACCACCAAGGACACCGGGACCAAGAACCCGGCCGCCGCGGAGTTCGTGGTCCCGTCGGTGACCAGCGACAACCTCAACGACTTCCTGCACACCAGCCCGGGCGGGCCGCTCAGCCTGCTGGCCGCCGACCTGATCCGCGCCACGAACCCGCACGTGAAGTGGACCGAGCTGGACGGCCACGGGTACGGCGTGTTCGAGGTGACCACGGACCGCTGCCGGATGGACTGGTACCACCTGGCGGACCGCACCCGCCGCGACAGCGCCACCCGCTGGGTCGCCGGTTGGTCCGTGGGCACGGGCTCGTCGAAGATCCGCAAGGAGTCCGCGCCGGCCGCCGCGCGCAAGCGCCGCACGTCGCCGTCCGCATGACCGGTAGGGGTGGGCCCCCGGGGGTCCACCCCTACCGGCGGGCCCGGCGGACGTGCCGCCGGTAGGCGCTGACCGTCGGATCGCCCTTGATCCAGAACCGCCACGGCACCTCGTGCGCGGAGGTGACCCCGACCCGTGGCCCCGCCTCGATCAGCTCGGGCGCCACGGGAACCGGCGGCGGCGTCATCGTCATCGGGCCGCTGCCGTCGACCACCGACGTGCCGTACGCGGACGCGTCGAGCCCCAGCACCTGCACGAGCTTCGCCGGTCCGGCGGCGAGGTCGTGGTCCGAGCGCGCCGCGGGCCGCCGGGCCCGGGCGGTCGCGAGCCCGTCGATCACCTCGGCAGCGCGCAACAGTACGGCCGACGCCTGCCCCTCGGGCCCGCAGACGACGTTCACGCAGGAGTGCATGCCGTAGATCCGGTAGAGGTAGAGCCGACCGGCCGGGCCGAACATCGCGGCGTTGCGCGCGGTGGGCCCGCGGTGGGCGTGGCTGGCCGGATCCTGCCCGAGCCCGCTGTACGCCTCGACCTCGGTGAGCCGCGCCGTGACGCCGTGGGCGCTGACCAGCCACCCGAGCAGATCGCGGGCGGTGTCCGCGACCGCCTCGGCCGGGGCGGTGAGCCAGGGATAGTTCACGGCGTCAAGACAAGCACATACCCCCGATTGGCACCTTCTCCGGCGACCGGCAGGCGGTAACCTACGCTACCGTAACCTACGGTGGCGTAGCCGACGGCACCTGTGAACGAGCAGCCTGGAGGACGTGTGACGACCGAGCCCCTCTCCGAAGTCGCCCTGCTGACCGAGCTGGAGCCCGTGGTCGAGGCCAACCTCAACCGCCACCTCGGCACGGCCAAGGAGTGGTTCCCGCACGAGTACGTGCCCTGGAGCGAGGGCACCGACTTCGACGGGGTGCTCGGCGGGCAGGCGTGGGAGCCGGGCCAGTCCAAGCTGTCTGACGTCGCCCGTACGTCGCTGATCGTGAATCTGCTGACCGAGGACAATCTGCCCAGCTACCACCACGAGATCGCCTCGTTGTTCGGCCGCGACGGGGCCTGGGGCACCTGGGTGCACCGGTGGACGGCCGAGGAGGGGCGCCACG
Organism: Krasilnikovia cinnamomea; assembly: GCF_004217545.1. Classification (NCBI taxonomy): domain Bacteria; kingdom Bacillati; phylum Actinomycetota; class Actinomycetes; order Micromonosporales; family Micromonosporaceae; genus Krasilnikovia; species Krasilnikovia cinnamomea. The sequence goes on along the minus strand of NZ_SHKY01000001.1, from coordinate 724,516 downwards.
GGATCGCGATCCGGGACTACCTGCTGACCACCCGGGCCGTCGATCCGGTGGCGCTGGAGCGCGCCCGCATGACGCACATGGAGAACGGGTTCACCACGGATCACCAGGGCGTGCTGCCGTCGATCAGCTACGTGTCGTTCCAGGAGTTGGCGACCCGGGTGGCGCACCGCAACACCGGCCGGATCAGCGAGGACCCGGTGTGCGACCAGCTGCTGGCCCGCGTCGCCCAGGACGAGAACCTGCACATGCTGTTCTACCGGAACCTGCTCGGCGCGGCGTTCGAGCTGGCGCCCAACGAGGCGATGCGGGCGGTGTGCGGCGTGGTCAAGGCATTCCAGATGCCGGGGCACGGGATCGAGAACTTCCGCCGCAAATCGGTGCAAATCGCCAAGGCGGGCATCTACGACCTGCGGATCCACCACGACGAGGTGATCATGCCGGTCCTGCGTCAGCTGCGCGTCCTGGACCGCACCGGGCTCTCCGGCGACGGCGAGGCGGCCCGCGAGGAACTGGCCGCGTTCCTCGCCGACCTGGACCAGGCCGCGAGCCGGTTCACCGAGATGCGCGACCGGGCCAACGCCCGCAAGGACGCGCTGCCCGCCCGCTAGCACCATCGCTCACGTACCCGCGTACCCGCATCGGTCGCGGACAGCGACCGATGCGTCACCACGCCGTTTACCGGGGGGTGACGGGTCGCGGACCGCGCGGGCGCGAACTTATCTCTCGCTGAGTCGATCCTTAAGCGCTCCTGAGGTGCGCCCGCCCCGCCCGGGCTGCCCGGCATAGTCGGTGCCGCCCGTGCCCCACGGTGCACGGCCGCCCCCCACGCGGCCGCCTGAGGATCGAGGAGCGACCGAGCCCGTGTCGATGTCCGAAACCCTGCGACTGCGCTACACCCTCGTTGCCGGCACGACGGCGGTGGTGATCGGCGTCGGCTTCACCACGGCTGGCCTGCACCGGCATGCCGCCGATGCGTCACAGGCCCGTGTCGCCGACAGCTACGTCGCCGCCGCGGCGGCTCCCACCGGCGAGGCGGCGCCGCCGGCCGCCGACGCCGCCCCGCTGGCGGCACCGGCCGACGGCACCGCCACCGTCCCCGCCCCGAGCGCCAGCGCCAGCACGTCCCCCGCTGCCAAGCCCAAGCCGTCCGCGACGGCCACGACGATCCCGGCCAAGCCCAAGGCCACCCGGACGGCCCCGCGACGGGCGGCCAGCGCGGGCAAGGTGCCGCAGACCAGCGGCGGAGTCCTCGACCGGGTACTGGCGCACATCAACGCGGCCCGCGCCGACAAGGGCCTGCCCGCGTACACGTTGGACAACGACCTGTCCAAGGCGGCCGCCCTGCACAACCAGCTCATGATCAACGGGTGTGGGCTGCAGCACCAGTGCAACGGTGAGAGCGGCCTCGGTCAGCGCTTCAGCGCCCAGGGGGTCTCCTGGAGCTCGGCCGGGGAGAACATCGGCTTCGGGTCCTCCGGCGCGAGTGACGCCGCCATCGTCGACGCCGCCAACGGGCTGACCGACAGCATGCTGGCCGAGGTCCCGCCGAACGACGGGCACCGCAGGAACCTGCTCAGCAACGACTTCCGCCGCATCGGGCTCAGCGTCGTGCGCGACGCCAAGGGGGTCACGTGGATGACCCAGGACTTCGTCAAGTGAGCCGCCCGTACGGCCCGGCCCGGCCGGTCGGCCCCAAACGCCCGCCGCCACCGAGCCGCCCCACCCGCCGTACCCACCCGAGCGGGCCGAAGCGCCCGCGCGGCTGAGCTCAGCAGACCCGTAGCCACGGATGGCCAGGATGGACCAGCTCCAGCGCGTCGCGCAGCCATCCCCGCTGCGTCGCGGTCATCAGCGGCAGCGCCCCGGACAGGTCGCGCTCGTCCTTGGCGCGGGCAGCCTTCGCCTTGAACAGCAGAACCACCTCGGGCGTCAGGTACGGAATCCCGTCGTCGGTGTGCCGGATGATCTCCGTATACGGACGCCGGATGCGGTCCTCGGCGCGCCGGCAGATCCACATGTCGCCGTCGTGCGGCTCCCGGAACACGTCCAGCCGCCACCGGCCGGCCGCCCGCTCGTACGCCCACGTCTGGTGCGACTCGCCCGCCAGCGTCGCCGCGCTCAGCGGCACGAGGCGGCCCTCGCCCTGCGGCACCCAGAAGTCGCAGTCGGGCAGCAGCGGCGGCACCAGCGCGAACCGGCCGGACGGGACCGCGATCTCCAGGTCCTCGTGATCGCGGGGCGTGCCGCCGGTGAACAGGTCGATCGCCCAGCCCGCCGCCACGTACCAGGGCGCGGGCAGCCCGGCCAGCCGCCGCGCGGCCACCCGGGGGTCCCAGGCCTGCCACGCCTCGATGTCAGGGTGCACCCGCCGAGCATACGAACCGCAGCCCCGGCGGGTCGAAACCGTTGAACCGCGAGGCGTACGCCGTCGTGTACGCCCCGGCGACCTGAAGGTAGACCCGGTCGCCCACGGCCAGGTCCGCCGACAGCGGCACGGAGTAGCGCACCGTGTCCTGACTGTCGCAGGTCGGCCCGGTGAGGTGGAACGAGTCGCGGCGCGGCGAGTCGCGCGAGTCGCACACCGGGTAGCGCAGCGCCGTGCGGGTCTCCAGCGCCTCCATGAACCCGTTGAACGCGCCCACGTCCAGATGCGCCCAGCGCGCCCCGCCGCGCCGGGCCACCCCGATCACGGTCGCCACCATCACCCCGGCCTGGGCGACCAGCGCACGGCCCGGTTCCACGACCAGCTCCACCGGGTACGGCACATGCCGGTCGATCGCGGTGCGGATGTGCTTGGCGTACGTCCGCAGATCCGGCACGTCGGAGTCGTAGCGGGCCGGGAATCCGCCGCCCACGTCCAGCATGGCCAGCCGGATGCCGGTGCGGCGCAGCCCCGTCATCACCGCCGCGCACCGCTCGATCGCGTCCGCCCACGCACCCGGGTCGGTCATCTGCGATCCGACATGGAACGTGATCCCGTACGCGCGCAACCCCCGCGCCCGGGCCCCGCGCAGCAGCCGCGCGGCCGCGCCGGGTCCCACCCCGAACTTGCCCTCGCTGGGCACCGCGCTGCCCCCGGCGGTGGTGGCCAGCCGCACGTACACCGCCGCTCCGGGCGCCGCCGAGGCGATCTTGTCGAGCTCGGCGTCGGAGTCGACGGCGAAGCGGTACACCCCGGCCGTCCACGCCTGCCGCACATGCGCGGGCACCTTGACCGGGTTGCTGAACAGCACCTCGGCCGCCGGCACCCCGATCGCCCGCAGCTCGCCCAGCTCCGCGGCCGAGGCGATCTCGAACGATGCGCCCAGCTCCCGCAGCCGGGCCAGGATCGGCCGGGCCGGGTTGCACTTCATCGCATAGTGCACACGGGCCTCGGGCAGGGCATCACGCATCGCGCGGTACGCCCGGTCGAGGCCGTCGAGGTCGAATCTCAGGTACGGCGTACCAAGCTCGCCGGCGGGCACGGACATGGTCATGGTGGTGATCTCCGGTGGACGGTCGCAGCGTCGAAGATTACGGATCATCAATGGCCCTCGGCCAGTGCGTCCGTCCCCGGGCGGGTCGCGGCTCGCTAGAGTGCGGCGGTGGCAAACCTGCTCAAGGGCATCGCCGGCGTGCTGCGCCGGGCCGCGCGCCGCGGCGTGCCCACTACGCGCCCCGCCCCGGCGACCCCACCGAGGTCCGTGCCCACCGCCAGCCGGGGCCGGCGGCTCGAATACGCGCCCGACCTGGACGGCGCCGCCGATCCCGGCGAGATCGTCTGGACCTGGGTGCCCTACGAGGACGACCCCCGCCAGGGCAAGGACCGGCCCGTGCTGGTGGTGGGGCGCGCCGGCCGTACCCTGCTGGGTCTGATGCTGTCCAGCCAGAGCGAGCGGGACGGCCAGCGTGGCTGGTTCGCGCTCGGCCCCGGCGACTGGGACGTCACGGCCCGGCCCAGCTGGGTCCGGCTCGACCGGGTGCTGGAGGTCGACGAGGACGGGATCCGCCGCGAGGGCGCGGTCCTGGACCGTGGCCGCTACGACCGGGTGGCCGACCGCCTGCGCCGCGAGTACGGCTGGGCCTGAGCCGTCCTCGCCACCCGCTGTGCCGCGTTACCGGCCGTCCTCGCCGCCGCGCCGCAATCGCGTTACCTGGGGACCGCCCAGCGGGACGGGCGATAGCGTGGGGCCCATGACTGCGGGGGCGATGGTCGGCTTCGGAACGAAACAGGCGTGGCTCGCCGTGCGCGACGCCGAACCCGGCCAGGTGCTGACGGCCCTCGGGTTGCGCGATCTCGGTTCGGTGTCCTGGCGCGATGGCATCGACCTCGCCTACCTCACCGACGACCGGGTCGCGATCACCCCGCCGCTGCCCGGCGCGGCCGGAGCGTCCTGGGTGCTCGCCACCGGCCGCTGGCTACTGCGCCCCGGCACGGTGGTCGACGTGCCCGGCCTGTCCGGACGGCTCGGCACCGAGGTCCAGTTCTTCGCGTCGCACCGCGTCACCGAGCTGCACCGCTGGCAGCGCGCGGTCGACGGGCAGCCGGTACGCGCCTTCGGCTACGTCGGGCAGACCGGCGAGGTGACCTCCTGGTTCGGTGAACCCGACGCCGCCGAGCGGTCCGCGGGCCTGCCGCCGACGTTCGACGAGGAGACGACCGTACTGGTCACGGAACGTGACGTGCTCGCGGTCGCGTCCGCGTGGAGTCTGGATCCCACCCAGCTCGACGGCCGGCCCGCTCCCGGCCCCCTGCTGATCGGCGCCCCGGCCTGAGCGGCCGGCTCCGCCACGTCAGCTCGCCGTCATGGCCGGTTGCTCCAGGTCGTACCCGCGCCGTTCCAGCTCCGTCTCGACCGCCGCGCAGACCGTCTCGACCACGGCCAGCCGTGCCCAGTGCTTGTCGTCGCCCGCGATGATGTGCCACGGCGCCCACGGCGGGTCGCACCGCTCGAGCATCTCCTGGACCGCGGCCTTGTACTGCCGTCGCTTGTCGCGGTTGCGCCAGTCCTCGTCGGTGAGCTTCCAGGTACGCAGCGGATCGGCGGCCCGGTCCTCGAAACGGCGCAGTTGCTCCGCGGCGGACACGTGCATCCAGAACTTGACGATGATCATGCCCTCGGCGGTCAGTGTCCGCTCGAACTCGACGATCTCCCCGTACGCCCGGGTCCACTGCTCGCGGGAGGCGAACCCCTCGACCCGCTCCACCAGCACCCGCCCGTACCAGGACCGGTCGAAGACCGCCATCCCGCCCCAACCCGGCAGCCCGGGCCAGAACCGCCAGAGAAAGTGATGCCGCTTCTCGTCGTACGTCGGCGCCGCGAACTGTGAGACCCGCACGTGCCGGGGGTCGAGCGGGGCCACCAGCCGCTTGATCGCGCCGCCCTTGCCCGAGGCGTCCCAGCCCTCGAAGACGACGCACAGCGGCGGGCCGATCCGCTTCTCGCCGATCTGGCCGCCGAGCAGCAGCCGCAGCCGCAGCAGGCGTTGCTGCGCCGCCACCAGCCGGGCCACCGCCTTCCTCTTGGACAGCTCGACGGGCGGCGTCGCGGATCCGAGACGGCTCATGGCTCCACCCTGGCATCGAAGCCGCGCACCGTCACCCCGAAACCCGGTGTCCGGCCCCGGAACGCATGCGGGAGAATCGGCCACGTGACCGACCGTGCCGAACCCGCGACCGTGCAGCCCATCGTCGACGACCTGCGCTGGCGGGGGCTGATCCAGGACTCCACCGATCCGGAGGAGTTGCGCCGCCATCTGGACGGCGCGCCGATCACGTTCTACGTGGGCTTCGACCCGACCGCCGCCTCGCTGCACGTCGGCCACCTCATGCAGGTGCTCACCGCCCGCCGCCTCCAGCTCGCGGGCCACCGCCCGCTGCTGCTGGTCGGCGGCGCCACCGGCCAGATCGGCGACCCGCGCGAGTCCAGCGAGCGCACCCTCAACCCGCCCGAGGTGGTGGCGGCCTGGCAGGACCGGATCCGGGCCCAGCTGTCCCCGTTCGTCACTTACACCGGCGTGAACGCGGCCACCCTGGTGAACAACCTGGACTGGACCGGGCCGACCTCCGTGATCGAGTTCCTGCGCGACGTCGGCAAGCACTTCCCGGTCAACAAGATGCTGGCCCGCGACGTGGTGCGTAACCGCCTCGAGACCGGCATCAGCTTCACCGAGTTCAGCTACCAGCTGCTGCAGGCCAACGACTTCTACCAGCTGCACGTACGCAACGGGTGCACGCTGCAGTTCGGTGGTTCCGACCAGTGGGGCAACATCACCGCCGGCGTGGACTTCGTCCGCCGGCGCGGTGCCGGGCCGGTGCACGCGTTCACGACGCCGCTCGTGCTCAAGGCCGACGGCACCAAGTTCGGCAAGTCCGAGGGCGGCGCCACGTGGCTCGATCCCACGATGACCTCGCCGTACGCGTTCTACCAGTTCTGGGTCAACGCCGACGACCGGGACATCAACAACTACCTGCGCTACTTCAGCTTCCGCCCCCGCGAGGAACTGGAGGAGCTGGAGAAGGCCACGGCCGAACGCCCCCAGGCGCGGCTCGCCCAGCGGGCGCTGGCCGAGGAGATGACCGCACTCGTGCACGGCGCCGAGGAGGCCCGGCAGGCGATCATGGCAAGCCAGGCGCTGTTCGGCCGGGCCTCGCTCGACGAGCTGTCCGTCGACACGCTGCGGGCCGCCCTGGCCGAGGCCGGACTGCTTCAGGTACGCGGTGAGCTGCCGTCGATCGGTGCCCTGCTGAAGGACTCCGGCCTGGTGGCCAGCGCCAACGAGGCCCGCCGGACGATCGCCGAGGGCGGTGCGTACGTGAACAACGAGCGGGTCACGGACGGCGACGCCGTGCCGGTGGCGTCGGCGTTGCTGCACGGCCGGTTCCTGGTGCTGCGCCGGGGCAAGCGGACCTTTGCCGGTGTGGAACTGGTGTGACGTAGGTCAACCGCCGGGAGTTTGACGCTGTCCTCCGTCGCCACGTAGCGTTTCCCTTCGCCCGTGAGACCGGGCGCCGGGATTCCGGCGCGCGAGTCCCCGGGTCGGGACCCAATCGGCCGCGCGGAGGTCAACTCCGTCGGGTCGAGTCCCGGGCGGTTCGGTGACCGAATTCCTCGGTGACCGGAAACCGGCCGGGTGAGTTCTACCAACGGCAGTGACCGCGGCGAGTCGTCATGGTCGACCTGCCGGCCCACGAGACCGAAGCGATCCTCGCGATCGTGCGCGGTCGCGTGGAACCGCGACGCCGTGAATTGATCACGGAGTTGCGGGATTCGGCCGCGAATCGACGATCTCGCAGCCGAATCCGGGCGGTGCGGCACGGGAAACCCTCACGGGGACCCCGATTTGGATCCGCGAAGCCGACCGGGTAAAGTGGTTCGAGCCGGTAGGGAAACGGGCGAGCGGCGAAGAAATCCGCAGCGGCCGTCCTGCCGGAACCCACGGAATAGCAAGTGATCATTGATCACGCGCTTCACCATGGGTGCCCGAGTGAAATTGCACCGGATTTGACGGTGCGAAATTGCGAGGGTAAGTTGAACGAGTGCCCCGAGGTTGGGCCTCCGGTTGGGGGTCTGGTTTTGGTGTGTGGTTGTTCTTTGAGAACTCAACAGGGTGTTTTGATAAGCCAGTGCCAATTGTGATTGTTTTGTCCCTGGCCGATCATTTTGGTGGTCGGTTGTGGATTCCTTTGGCAACAATTTGTTTGTTGCTGGGGTTGATTCTTCAGGTTTTTGTTGGAGAGTTTGATCCTGGCTCAGGACGAACGCTGGCGGCGTGCTTAACACATGCAAGTCGAGCGGAAAGGCCCTTTCGGGGGTACTCGAGCGGCGAACGGGTGAGTAACACGTGAGTAACCTGCCCCATGCTTTGGGATAACCCTCGGAAACGGGGGCTAATACCGGATATGACTTCTGGCCGCATGGTCGGGGGTGGAAAGTTTTTCGGCGTGGGATGGGCTCGCGGCCTATCAGCTTGTTGGTGGGGTGATGGCCTACCAAGGCGACGACGGGTAGCCGGCCTGAGAGGGCGACCGGCCACACTGGGACTGAGACACGGCCCAGACTCCTACGGGAGGCAGCAGTGGGGAATATTGCACAATGGGCGGAAGCCTGATGCAGCGACGCCGCGTGAGGGATGACGGCCTTCGGGTTGTAAACCTCTTTCAGCACCGACGAAGCGAGAGTGACGGTAGGTGCAGAAGAAGCGCCGGCCAACTACGTGCCAGCAGCCGCGGTAAGACGTAGGGCGCGAGCGTTGTCCGGATTTATTGGGCGTAAAGAGCTCGTAGGCGGCTTGTCGCGTCGACTGTGAAAACCCGCGGCTCAACCGCGGGCCTGCAGCCGATACGGGCAGGCTAGAGTTCGGTAGGGGAGACTGGAATTCCTGGTGTAGCGGTGAAATGCGCAGATATCAGGAGGAACACCGGTGGCGAAGGCGGGTCTCTGGGCCGATACTGACGCTGAGGAGCGAAAGCGTGGGGAGCGAACAGGATTAGATACCCTGGTAGTCCACGCTGTAAACGTTGGGCGCTAGGTGTGGGGGGCCTCTCCGGTTCTCTGTGCCGCAGCTAACGCATTAAGCGCCCCGCCTGGGGAGTACGGCCGCAAGGCTAAAACTCAAAGGAATTGACGGGGGCCCGCACAAGCGGCGGAGCATGCGGATTAATTCGATGCAACGCGAAGAACCTTACCTGGGTTTGACATCACTCGAAAACTCGTAGAGATACGGGGTCCTTCGGGGCGGGTGACAGGTGGTGCATGGCTGTCGTCAGCTCGTGTCGTGAGATGTTGGGTTAAGTCCCGCAACGAGCGCAACCCTCGTTCGATGTTGCCAGCGGGTTATGCCGGGGACTCATCGAAGACTGCCGGGGTCAACTCGGAGGAAGGTGGGGATGACGTCAAGTCATCATGCCCCTTATGTCCAGGGCTTCACGCATGCTACAATGGCCGGTACAAAGGGTTGCGATGCCGTGAGGTGGAGCGAATCCCAAAAAGCCGGTCTCAGTTCGGATCGGGGTCTGCAACTCGACCCCGTGAAGTCGGAGTCGCTAGTAATCGCAGATCAGCAACGCTGCGGTGAATACGTTCCCGGGCCTTGTACACACCGCCCGTCACGTCACGAAAGTCGGCAACACCCGAAGCCGGTGGCCTAACCCCTTGTGGGAGGGAGCCGTCGAAGGTGGGGCTGGCGATTGGGACGAAGTCGTAACAAGGTAGCCGTACCGGAAGGTGCGGCTGGATCACCTCCTTTCTAAGGAGCACCTTGCCCGTGAAAGCGGGCCAGGAGCCCGCGTCACCCGAGTGTGGTGACGGGGTGCTCGATGGCGGAGACACTGGCCTAGTCTGGTTCCGGCAACGGCCGGCGCATCTAGTACGCATCCCTGTGTGGGGTGGGGGAACGGTGGGCTGGTGCGGCTGGGGCGGGGCGACCGATCAAGACATCCTGTTGGGTCCTGAAGGAACAACCAGGCCCGGTACCGCGTGGGAACGCGGGTCGGGTACCCGGCTGAGAGGCTGGGGGTTGTTGTTCAGCGCCAGGCATGACCTGGTCCCTCATACCGTTTCAACACTGTGCGTCTGTGTGGCGTGGGCCTTTCGGGGTGGGTGTTGGGGGTTTGGTGGGGGGCGGTTCGGGTTGTGGGTTGGTTGTTGGTTGAGAATTGCACAGTGGACGCGAGCATCTTGTTTTCTGTGGTTAAGTTGTCAAGGGCGAACGGTGGATGCCTTGGCACCAGGAGCCGATGAAGGACGTGGGAGGCCGCGATAGGCCTGGGGGAGCTGTCAACCTAGCTGTGATCCCAGGGTGTCCGAATGGGGAAACCTGGCACGAGTCATGTCGTGTCACCATCATCTGAATTCATAGGGTGGTGGGGGGAACGCGGGGAAGTGAAACATCTCAGTACCCGTAGGAAGAGAAAACAATAGTGATTCCGTGAGTAGTGGCGAGCGAAAGCGGATGGAGCCTAAACCGGGTGTGTGTGATACTTGTCAGGGGTTGCATATCCGGGGTTGTGGGAGCCACGTACCGTGTCTGACAGCGCGGTGGAGAGTTACAAAGTTGCACGTTAGTTGAATGGTGTGGGAAAGCCAGCCGTAGACGGTGAGAGCCCGGTAGGCGAAAGCGTGTGACCTCTGTGTGGATTTCCCGAGTAGCGGCGGACTCCTGTAATCTGCCGTGAATCTGCCAGGACCACCTGGTAAGGCTGAATACTTCCTGGTGACCGATAGCGGACGAGTACCGTGAGGGAATGGTGAAAAGTACCCCGGGAGGGGAGTGAAATAGTACCTGAAACCGTTCGCCTACAATCCGTCAGAGCCTTTTGGGGTGATGGCGTGCCTTTTGAAGAATGAGCCTGCGAGTTAGTGGCACGTGGCGAGGTTAACCCGGGTGGGGTAGCCGTAGCGAAAGCGAGTCTGAAGAGGGCGTTGAGTCGCGTGTTCTAGACCCGAAGCGGGGTGATCTAGCCATGGGCAGGTTGAAGCGTGGGTAAGACTGCGTGGAGGACCGAACCCACCAACGTTGAAAAGTTGGGGGATGACCTGTGGTTAGGGGTGAAAGGCCAATCAAACTCCGTGATAGCTGGTTCTCCCCGAAATGCATTTAGGTGCAGCGTCGTGTGTTTCTTGCCGGAGGTAGAGCACTGGATGGTCTAGGGGGCCTACAAGCTTACCGAAATCAGCCAAACTCCGAATGCCGGTAAGTGAGAGCGCGGCAGTGAGACTGCGGGGGATAAGCTTCGTAGTCGAGAGGGAAACAGCCCAGATCACCAGCTAAGGCCCCTAAGCGTGTGCTAAGTGGAAAAGGATGTGGGATCGCATAGACAACCAGGAGGTTGGCTTAGAAGCAGCCACCCTTTAAAGAGTGCGTAATAGCTCACTGGTCAAGTGGTTCCGCGCCGACAATGTAGCGGGGCTCAAGCACACCGCCGAAGCTGTGGCACTCACACAAGTACTTCGCGAAGAGACTTTGGTCTTTTCGTGCAGGTGTGTGGGTGGGTAGGGGAGCGTCGTATGGCGGGTGAAGCGCCGGGGTGACCCAGGTGTGGACGCCATACGAGTGAGAATGCAGGCATGAGTAGCGAATGAAGGGTGAGAAACCCTTCCGCCGGATGACCAAGGGTTCCAGGGCCAGGCTAATCCGCCCTGGGTGAGTCGGGGCCTAAGGCGAGGCCGAGAGGCGTAGTCGATGGATAACGGGTTGATATTCCCGTACCCGCGTAGGAGCGCCAGCGATGAACCTCACTGTGCTAACCATCCGAGTTTGTTGATCCCTTCGGGGTGACGTGGGCGAGGTTGGGATCCTGGTGGGTAGTAGTTGAGCGATGGGGTGACGCAGGAAGGTAGCTGATCCCGGCCGGTGGTTGTGCCGGGGTAAGCGTGTAGGCCGTGCCATAGGCAAATCCGTGGCACATGGAGGCTGAGACGTGATGCCGAGCCGATTCAGGTGAAGTCAGTGATCCTATGCTGCCGAGAAAAGCCTCTAGCGATGTTCCGAGCGGCCCGTACCCCAAACCGACACAGGTGGTCAGGTAGAGAATACCGAGGCGACGGGCGAACTGTGGTTAAGGAACTCGGCAAATTGCCCCCGTAACTTAGGGAGAAGGGGGGCCGGACGCGTGAAGCCCCTTGCGGGTGGAGCGTGGTATGGCCGCAGAGAGCAGGGGGAAGCGACTGTTTACTAAAAACACAGGTCCATGCCAAGTCGTAAGACGATGTATATGGACTGACGCCTGCCCGGTGCTGGAACGTTAAGGGGACCTGTTAGCTCTTCGGGGCGAAGCGGAGAACTTAAGCGCCAGTAAACGGCGGTGGTAACTATAACCATCCTAAGGTAGCGAAATTCCTTGTCGGGTAAGTTCCGACCTGCACGAATGGCGTAACGACTTCCCCACTGTCTCAACCACAGGCCCGGCGAAATTGCAGTACGAGTAAAGATGCTCGTTACGCGCGGCAGGACGGAAAGACCCCGGGACCTTTACTATAGCTTGACATTGGTATCTGAATGCAATTGTGTAGGATAGGTGGGAGCCGGTGAAGCTCGGACGCCAGTTCGGGTGGAGGCAATCTTGAAATACCACTCTGTTGGATTTGGGTATCTAACTTGCGGCCCTGATCGGGTCGAGGGACAGTGTCTGGTGGGTAGTTTAACTGGGGCGGTTGCCTCCTAAAAGGTAACGGAGGCGCCCAAAGGTTCCCTCAGCCTGGTTGGCAATCAGGTGTTGAGTGTAAGTGCACAAGGGAGCTTGACTGTGAGACTGACAGGTCGAGCAGGGACGAAAGTCGGGACTAGTGATCCGGCACTTGCGTGTGGAAGCGGTGTCGCTCAACGGATAAAAGGTACCCCGGGGATAACAGGCTGATCTTCCCCAAGAGTCCATATCGACGGGATGGTTTGGCACCTCGATGTCGGCTCGTCGCATCCTGGGGCTGTAGCAGGTCCCAAGGGTTGGGCTGTTCGCCCATTAAAGCGGTACGCGAGCTGGGTTTAGAACGTCGTGAGACAGTTCGGTCCCTATCCGCCGTGCGCGTTGGATACTTGAGAAGGGCTGTCCCTAGTACGAGAGGACCGGGACGGACGAACCTCTGGTGTGCCAGTTGTCCCGCCAGGGGCACGGCTGGTTAGCTACGTTCGGAAGGGATAACCGCTGAAAGCATCTAAGCGGGAAGCCTGCTTCGAGATGAGGTATCCCACCACCTTGAGTGGGTAAGGCCCCCAGCTAGACGACTGGGTTGATAGGCCGGAAATGTAAGCCAGGTAACTGGTTCAGTTGACCGGTACTAATAGGCCGAGGGCTTAACCACACCCATAAATTTGGTGCTCAACGCGTCCACTGTGTGATATCTCAGCAAACAACCACCCCCCACACACCCCACCCACCATCGAGGCCACACAGTCTGGTGGGTGGAAGATGATGGGGGCTTGGTGGCTGGTAGTTGTGCCGGTGGTCATAGCGGAGGGGAAACGCCCGGTCTCATTCCGAACCCGGAAGCTAAGCCCTCCAGCGCCGATGGTACTGCACCCGGGAGGGTGTGGGAGAGTAGGACGCCGCCGGACTCAAACATGATGAGGGCCGCCCCCACCCCGGGGGCGGCCCTCACTGCATGCTGGCCAGGACTGTGTGTCCCGGCCTCATCCACAGGGCGGCGCCCTCCACCCCATTCCAGGCCGCTCGACGAGTAGCCTTTGTGAGCATTGAGCCGACCCGCCACCCCGCGGGAATCGCCGTATCGGAAGGAACGACCCGTGACGACAGGACCGCAGGACGGCGGCGGCCACAACCGCGACGACGAGGGCCGGCCCGGTCGCGGGCGTGACGGCGGGCACCACGGCGGCGCCGGTGGTCGGGGCGGCGACGGCGGGTTCCGCGGCGGTCGGGACCGCGGCGCCGGTGGCGGCGACCGGGGCGGTTTCCGCGACGACCGGGGGCGGGGCGGCTTCCGTGACGACCGCGACCGTGGCGGCCGCGGCTCGCAGGGCGGTGGATACCAGGGTCGCGGCGACCGCGGCGGCTTTTCCCGCGATCGCGGACCCGACCGTGGCTTCGGCGGTGACCGGGATCGGAGCTTCGGCGCCGACCGCGGCTACGGCGACCGCGATCGTGGCCACACCCGGGGCGGGCGCGACGGCGGTGGCTTCCAGGGCGGCCGTGGCGGTCAGGATCGTAGCGGCTTCCGGCAAGGCGGCTCTCAGGGCGGCGGCTACCGGGACAGGGGCTCTCAGGGCGGCTACCGGGACGGGGGCTCTCAGGGCGGCTACCGGGACGGCGGGGCGCGCGGTGGATACCGCGATGACCGTCCCCGTGGTGGCGACCGGGGTCATCCCGGGAGCCGGCAAGATTTTCGCGGCGACCGTGACCGGAGCGGCGACCGTGGTGGATTCCAGGGCGACCGGGGTGGATTCCAGGGGGACCGTGGCGGGTTCCGAGGCGACCGTGGCGGATTCCAGAGTGACCGCGGCGGCTTCCGGGGTGACCGGGGCGGAGCCCAGCGCGACCGGGGCGGCTTCCAGGACGGAGGACGCGGCGGCTTCCGTGGGGACCGCGACCGTGGCCACCCGACTGGGCAGCGTGGACACCAGGGCGATCGCGAGTTCCGCGGCGGAGACCGGGAGGGCGGTCAGCACCCCCGTGGCGGGGCGGACCGCGGCGGTCGCGGCGGCGGCTTCCAGGGCGGCCGCACCGGCTACCAGGGTGGCGGCGGCTACCAGGGTGGCGGCGGCTTCCAGGGCGGTCGCGGCGGCTACCAGGATCGGGGTGACCGTCCGGGATTCCGGGACGAACGCGACCGGCGGCCCGGCAGCGAGTCGCGCGGCGGGTTCCGCGGGGAGCGCGAGCACCAGGATGGTCGTGACCGTACCGGCGATCGTGGCGGCTTCTCGCGCGACGATCGTGGTGGATTCCGCGGCGGGGACCGCCCAGGTAACCGGGGAGCAGGTGGCTTCCGAGCCGATCGCGAGCGCGGCGGGTACGCGGGCGGCCGCGACGGAGGCTTCCGCGACCGGGGCCCGGACCGCGGCTCGCGCGACGGCGGCTTCCGGGGGGATCGTGGCCCTCGTGACGGCGGCTTCCAGGGCGACCGCGACCGTGGTCCGCGCGATGGCGGCTTCCGGGGGGATCGTGGCCCTCGTGACGGCGGCTTCCAGGGCGACCGTGGTCCCCGCGATGGCGGTTTCCGGGGCGATCGGGATCGTGGTCCGCGCGATGGCGGGTTCCGGGGTGACCGGGACCGCGGCCCTCGTGACGGCGGGTTCCGGGGCGACCGTGGATCGGGCGACGGCGGGTTCCGGGATGGTGGTTTCCGGGGCGATCGGGATCGTGGTCCGCGCGACGGCGGATTCCGCAGCGACCGGGGGCCGTCGTCAGCCGGCGGTGAGCGCCAGGCTCGACACGAGCGCGACGGGATCCGCGACGACCGGTTCCAGGATTCGCGTGCCCGCGACGACCAACAGCCCGCGTTCCAGGCGCCGGACCTGCCCGAGGACATCGCGGCGTCCGACCTCGACAAGGACGTACGCGCGGAACTGCTGAGCTTGTCTCGCGACGTCGCCGACCGGGTCGCCCGGCATCTCGTCGCGGCCGGACAGATCATCGACGAGGACTCGGATCTGGCCCTGCAGCATGCGATCGCGGCTCGGCGGCTCGCGTCGCGGATCGCCGCGGTGCGGGAGGCCGTCGGACTCGCGGCGTACGCGGCGGGGGATTGGGCGACCGCGATCTCGGAGCTGCGTACGTACCATCGCATGTCGGGCCGGCAGACCCACCTGGCCGAACTGGCCGACTGCGAGCGCGCGCTGGGCCGCCCGGAACGGGCGATCGATCTGTACCGCGGTGCGGACCGTGAGGCCCTCGACAAGGCCGGGGCGATCGAGTTGCTCATCGTGGCGGCCGGGGCGCGCGGCGACCTTGGCCAGCACGACGCCGCGGTGGCGATGCTCCAGGTTCGCGAGCTCACCGGTGATGGTGAGGCGGAATGGGCGCCGCGGCTGCGGTATGCGTACGCGGATGCGCTGCTGTCGGCAGGGCGCCGCGACGAGGCGCGGGAGTGGTTCGCGCGGGCGGCGACCGCCGACGAGGACGGCTTGACCGACGCGGCGGAACGGTTGCTGGAACTCGACGGCGTCGACTTCGCCGACGACGGGGAGGACGACCAGGACGGCGACGACGGTGAGCAGCCGTACGCCGAAGACGCCGCGGCGGACCTCGACGAGGACGACGAGGACGAGGAGGCGGGGCCGGAAGGCTTCCTGGACGACGACGAGTCCGGTCTGGACCCAGAGGACTTCGACGACGATGCTGAAGCGGCGGACGAGTCGGCGGGTCGCCGTGGCGGGGCGGACGACGGCCCGCGCGACGAGCAGAAGGCGCTCGGGGACGAGTTCGTGGTAACCACCGACGAAGACGGCGACGACGGGCGGGCAAAGGCGTGAGTGATCGGCTGGTCGACGGGTACGACCTCGTAGTATTCGACCTCGACGGGGTCGTCTATCTCATCGACAAGCCGATCCCGGGCGCCGCCGAGGCGGTCGGCACGCTGCATGCCGAGGGCACGGCGATCGCGTACGCGACGAACAACGCGTCCCGCCGGGCCGCCGACGTCGCCGCGCTGCTGACCGGCATGGGCGTGCCCGCATCTGCCGACGAGGTGCTCACCTCGGCCGGGGCCGCGGCGGTGATGCTGGCGGACGACCTGCCCGCGGGCGCACCCGTACTCGTGGTCGGCGCGGAGGCACTGCGCGCCGAGGTGCGCGAGCAGGGCCTGACGCCGGTGGAGCGGCTGGAGGACGCGCCGGTCGCGGTGGTACAGGGCTACGGCCCCGACGTCGGCTGGCGGGTCCTCGCCGAGGCCGCCCTGGCGGTGCGGAAGGGTGCGACCTGGATCGCCACGAACACTGACCGTACGCTGCCCAGCCCGCGCGGTCCGCTGCCCGGAAACGGCTCGCTGGTCTCCGTGCTGCGTACCGCGCTGGACCGGGACCCGGACGTGGTCGTGGGCAAGCCGTCGCCGGCCCTGTTCCGGGCGGCCGCGTCGCGGTCCGGGGCGACGCGTCCCCTGGTGGTCGGTGACCGGCTCGACACGGACATCGAGGGCGCGGTCGGTGCGGGCATGGACTGCCTGCTCGTGCTGACCGGGGTGACCGGTCCGGTGGATCTACTGACCGCGCCGCCGGCCCGGCGGCCGGGATACGTAGCGGCGGACCTGTCGGGACTGTTCGCGCCCGCCGACGCCGCGCAACTGCTACCGCCGGACGCCGACTCGGCCGGTGGGTGGCGCCTGGCGGATGACGGCGGGGCGGTGAGGTTGACGGGCGACGGCACACCGGTCGACGCGTTGCGGCTGCTCTGCGGCCGGGTCTGGGACGGCGTGGCGCCCGGCGACGTGCGGGCGGGTTCGGACGCGGCCCGCGAGCTGCTGACGAGCTGGGGACTGCCGGGCTGACGCGCTACAGCAGCTTGCGCAGCTTCAACAGGTCGAACGGGTTCGCCTTGATGGTCACCTGACGCGTTGCCACCGCCCGGGTGACATCGAGGCGGCCGGCCACGACGGCGATCAGATCGTCGCTGTTCGCCACGAGTGCGATCTTCGCCCGAGGGTCGTCCCCGTCGGTGATGTCGACGAGGCGTCCGTCGGCGAGCCGGCCGTGGAAGGCCGCGTCCAGGTCGGGGATCCGGCACGCCAGGGTGCGGTCGAGGTCGAGTCTGCCCCGGGTCTCGGCGTTGGCGTCGAGGCGGGCGGCGAGGTCCAGCAGCGCTTGCCGGCACTCGTCCACGCTGGCCATACGGGCTCCCTTCGCGCGACACCTCCGCGTACCGCACGGTACCGCACAGGACGCCTTGAGCCGCCCGGTAGCGTGACACCCGATGGAGGCGGCCGCGAACGAGGAGAGCGGGCATGCAGGACGCATGGCGGGCGTATCTGGAAATGGCGCTCGGCTTGACCGAGGAGCCGCGCCGCAAGGTCCAGAAGGCGGCCGGTGAGCTGATCAACCGCGGCGGTGAGACGGCGGTACAGCTGCAGGGTCTCGTAGCGGATGTGGTCGGCGCCGGACTCGCCAACCGGGAGGCGCTCACCACGATCGTGCGCTACGAGGTTGACCGCGCCCTCGGGCTCGTCGGCCTGGCCACCGCGGAAGAGGTCGCCGATCTGACCACGCGGGTCCGGGACCTGGAGCGTCAGCTCCGCGATGCGCGAGCCCGCGCCGCAGCCGCCGAGGCCGGTGGTGGCACGCCGGCCGCGGGCGACGGCGAGACCGGTGGGGGCGGCGCCCAGGCAACTGCCGCGGCACAGCCCGCGAAGAAGACCGTGGCAAAGAAGACCGTGGCAAAGAAGACCGTGGCAAAGAAGACCGTGGCAAAGAAGACCGTGGCAAAGAAGGCTGTCGCGGAGAACGCGGTGGCACAGAAGGCCGTCGCCAAGACGGCTGTCGCGAAGAAGACTGTGGCGAAGAAGGCCATCGCGAAAGCGGCCGTGACGCCCGAGGCTGTGGCGGGTGACGCTGGAACAGCGGGCGCGGGAGTCAAGGAGGCAGCGGCGAGCAAGGCAGCGGCGAGCAAGGCAGCGGCCAGCAAGGCAGCGGCCAGCAAGGCCGCGGCGACGACTGGCGCCGAGGTGGCGAACACCGCGGCGACGAAGGCCGTGGCTAAGACGGCTGTCGCGAAGAAGGCCGCCGCCAAGACAGCCGTACCCAAGACGGCTGTCGCGAAGAAGGCTGTCGCGAAGAAGGCCGTGGCCACGAAGGTGGCGGCCGAGAAGACCGGGGAAACCGGAGCCGCTCGGGCCGGGACCGCGCAGAGCGGGAGCGCGAGCACTGTCGCGAAGAAGGCCGTCGCCAAGACGGCGGTGGCGAAGAAGACGGCGCCGAACGCCCTGCCATCGTCCGCCGCTACGCCCACGCCCGCGCCGTCGGCCCGCAAGGCCGCCAAGAAGGCGGCGCCGGCCGGATCCGCCGCGAAGAGCGCACCCGCCAAGGTCCCGGGAGCGCGGAACGCGCCAGCGCCAGCGGGCCCTGGCGAGGCACCCACCGCGTCGGCACCAGCGGGCCTTGGGAAGGCACCCACCGCGTCGGCACCAGCGGGCCTTGGGAAGGCGCCTACCGCGCCAGCGCCAGCGGGCCCGAGCAACGCACCGGGCGCGCTGACGAAGCAGGCCGTGACCGCGCCCGAGACGCCAACGTCGATCGACGCTCCGGCCGTGGCGTCGAACCCGGCCGGGCTGTCGGAGGGCGCGGCCGCCGGTCCCGGCGCTGACCGGGCCACCGGGCAGACGACCGGCGGACAGGCACCGGCGCCCGCGACCCCACCGGTGACCGAGCGGTCGACCGAAACGGAGACGCCCTGGTGACGATCTCGCCTGCCCCGGCCCCCGGCCCCCGGCCCGGCCCGCCGCTCGGCGCGGCCCGCCCCGGTCCGCCGCCGGGCCACGTCCCACCGCTCCTGCCCGGTCCGGCCGGGGTCCCGGCCGGACCGGAGGCCGCCGGAACCACCACCGGCGGGGACACCACGGGACACCCCGCAGTGGACGCGGTGCTGCGTTCGCTGGACAACGCCGCCCAGCTACCCCCGGCGGAGCAGATCGCCGCGTACGAGGCCGCGCACCAGGTGCTGCAGGAGACGCTCGCGAGCATCGACCGCTGAGCCCCGTGACGTCGTCCTGAGCACCCCGTACCCGAGGAATCTGAATGGCCCGCCGCGCCCGTCTCGACGCTGAGCTTGTCCGCCGCAAGCTGGCCCGCTCCCGGGAGCAGGCCGCCGCGCTCGTCGCGGCCGGCCGGGTCCAGGTGCGCGGCACCGTGGCCCACAAGGTCGCCGCCATGATCGACCCGGCGGATCCGGTCCTGGTCACCGGCGACGACCCCGGCAGCGAGTACGTGTCCCGGGGCGGGCACAAGCTCGCGGGCGCGCTGGCCGCCTTCGCCCCGGACGGGCTGGCCGTCGCGGGCCGGCGGTGCCTGGACGCGGGTGCCTCCACCGGTGGTTTCACCGACGTCCTGTTGCGCTCGGGCGCCGCGCATGTCGTGGCGGTCGACGTCGGCTACGGCCAGCTCGCCTGGCCGCTGCGCACCGACGACCGGGTCACCGTCCTGGAACGCACCAACGTGCGCACCCTGGCCCCGGAGGCGATCGGGGGGCCGGTGGAGCTGACCGTGGCGGACCTGTCGTTCATCTCGCTGCGGTTGGTCCTGCCCGCGCTGGCGGCCTGTACCGGCGCCGACGGTGACCTGGCGCTGATGGTCAAACCTCAGTTCGAGGTGGGTAAGGAGCGGGTGGGTGCGGGCGGCGTCGTCCGGGATCCCGCGCTGCGGGCGGAGGCGGTGCTGGAGGTGGCGGCGGCGGCCGCCGGTCTCGGCCTCGGGGTGGCCGGGGTGACCGCGAGCCCGCTGCCGGGGCCCAGCGGAAACGTCGAGTTCTTCCTGTGGTTCCGCCGCGATGCGCCACCGGCCGACGAAGAGCGCGTACGGGCCGTGGTCGCGGCGGGGCCCTCCGGCGGGGTAGCCTCCGGCGGGCCGGCGCCCGAACCGTCCGGCTGAAGAGGAGATGGCATGACTCGCTCCGCCTTGCTGGTCACCCACACGGGTCGCCGGCAGAGCACCCAGCACGCCCGGGCGGTCGCCCGCGACCTGATCCAGGCGGGTTTCGAGGTGCGGGTCATCGCGGCGGAGGTCGCCGACCTGGACCTGCCCGCCGGGGTCACGCCGGTCGACGACCCGGCCGCGGCCGAGGGCGTGGAGATCGTTTTCGCGCTGGGCGGGGACGGCACCTTCCTGCGCGCGGCCGAGCTGGCCCGTCCCGTCAAGGCGCCGCTGCTGGGCATCAACCTCGGCAAGGTGGGTTTCCTCGCCGAGGCCGAGATCAGCGACCTTGACCAGACCGTGCGGGACATCATCTCCGGGTCGTACACGGTGGACGAACGGCTCACCCTCGACGTGCGGGCCGAGTACGACGGGCGGCTGATCGCCGACTCCTGGGCGCTCAACGAGGTCAGCGTCGAGAAGGGGCAGCGGGCGCAGATGCTCGAACTGCTCGTGGACGTCGACGGGCGGCCGCTGTCGCGCTACGGCTGCGACGGCGTGGTGTGTGCCACTCCGACCGGGTCGACCGCGTACGCGTTCTCGGCCGGTGGGCCGGTGGTGTGGCCCGAGGTGGAGGCGCTGCTGCTGGTGCCGATCAGCGCGCATGCCCTGTTCAGTAAGCCGTTGGTGACCGCGCCCACCTCCACTCTCATGCTCACGGTGGATCCGTACACGTCGTTCGCGGTGATGTGCTGCGACGGTCGGCGTACCTGGGATCTGCCGCCGGGGGCGACGGTGACGGTGCAGCGCGGGGATCTTCCGGTACGCCTGGTGCGGCTGGCGCCGCGGCCGTTCACGGACACGCTGGTGGCCAAGTTCGCCCTGCCGGTGGACGGCTGGCGGGGGAATCGACGCTGATCCACGCGGACGCCGGTGGGCAATTGTCGGTCGCCACCGATACTGTCTGCCCTGTGCTGGAGGAGTTGCGCATCACCGGGCTCGGCGTCATCGAGGACACGACGCTGCGCCTGACGGCGGGAATGAACGTCATCACCGGTGAGACCGGCGCGGGCAAAACCATGGTGGTCACCGGGCTGGGCCTGCTGTTCGGCGGCCGGGCCGACGCGGGGCGGGTCCGGGCCGACCCGGGCCGCGCGGTCGTCGAGGGTCGCCTGCGCCTGACCGGCCCGCTGGCCGCCAGCGTCCAGGCCCGGGTCACCGACGCCGGTGCCGAGCCGGACGACGACGGCACGGTACTGCTCAGCCGGACGGTGACCAGCGAGGGCCGGTCCCGCGCCCACGTCGGCGGCCGGAGCATGCCGGTGGCGATGCTGGCCGAGGTCGGCGAGCAGGTGGTGGCGGTGCACGGGCAGTCCGACCAGTTGCGCCTGCTGCGCCCGGCCGAGCAGCGGGCCGCGCTGGACCGGTTCGCTGGTCCGGAGCACGAGAAGCTGCTGGAGACGTACCGGGAGGCGTTCACCCGCTGGCGGGCGGCGGTCGACGACCTGGCCGACCGGCGGCGCAACGCCCGCCAGCGCAGCCAGGAGGCCGATCTGCTGACCCTGGGGCTGGATGAGATCAGCCGGGTCGACCCCCAGCCCGGCGAGGACGAGGATCTGCGTGCCGAGGCGCAGCGGCTGGAGCACGCCGAGGGTTTGCGTACGGCGGCGGCGCTGGCCGCGCAGGCGTTGGCGGGCGGGGTGGAGACGGTCGACGACACCCCGGACGCGACCCAGCTGCTGGGCACCGCACGCCGTACCCTGGCCGCCCAGTCGGCGGTGGATCCGGTCCTGGGTGACCTCGCCGTCCGCCTGGAGGAGGCGGCCACCCTCGTGGGTGACGTGTCGTCGGAGTTGTCGGGCTATCTGGAGGCGCTGGACGCCGACCCGGACCGGCTGGCGGCGGTCCACGAGCGGCGGGCCGCGCTGCGGGCCCTCACCCGCAAGTACGCGGACGACGTCGACGGCGTCATCGCCTGGGCCGAGAACGCTCGTGCCCGGCTGGCCGCGCTGGACACCTCCGACGAGTTGCTGGAGGAGCTGGACCGCGAGCGGCTGCGGCTGGAGGCGACCGTGGGTGAGCTGTCGGGGCGGCTCACCGCGGCCCGGCAGCAGGCCGCGGGCCGGTTCGCTGAGCAGGTCAGTGTCGAACTGGCCGGGCTGGCGATGCCGCACGCGCGGGTGGAGGTGGTGGTGCTGGCCCGCTCGGCCGGCCGCGACGAGCCGCTGGTGCGGGTCGACGGCCGGGAGCTGGCCGCAGGCCCGGACGGGGCGGACGAGGTGGAGCTGCGGCTGCTGGCCCATCCGGGGGCGCCGAGCCTGCCGCTGCAGAAGGGCGCCTCGGGGGGTGAGCTGTCGCGGGTGATGCTGGCCATCGAGGTGGTGTTCGCCGGTGCGGGTGGCCCACCGACGCTGGTCTTCGACGAGGTCGACGCGGGCGTGGGCGGTCAGGCCGCGGTGGAGATCGGGCGGCGGCTGGCCCGGCTGGCGCGGACCCATCAGGTGCTGGTGGTGACGCATCTGCCGCAGGTGGCGGCGTTCGCCGACCGTCACCTGGTGGTCGCCAAGGACACCGGCGGCGCGATCACGACCAGCGGGGTGCGGGTCGTCGAGGAGGGGGAGCGGGCGCGGGAGCTGGCCCGGATGCTGGCCGGTTTGCCGGATTCCGACCTCGGCATCGCCCACGCGGAGGAGCTGCTGGCGGTGGCGGGTCAGGAAAAGCGGGGCTGACCTGCGGCGTCGCCGAGCCGCGGTGCGGCTCGGCCGGTGCGCCGCGGCGGCCCGGCGCAGCCGATACCTAATTGTCCTTTTCGGGCGTGATCTCTCGCATGTCGCATTCGGCGTGCGTGATCGGGCATGTCAGGATGGCCACGATGCGACTTCCCACCTTGCGCCGGACCCGGAGCGTCGAGCCGGGTACGCTGACCGGCACCGCCCGCCTCGACCGCCGGACCAAGCGTCTGGTCGGTCGCCTGCGCCCCGGCGACATCGCGGTCATCGACCACGTCGACATCGACCGGGTGGCCGCCGACTCCCTGGTGGCGGTCGGTGTCTCCGCGGTGCTGAACGCGAAGCCGTCCATCTCCGGGCGCTACCCGAACCTGGGCCCCGAAGTGCTGGTGCAGGCGGGCATCGTGCTGATCGACGGGCTCGGCGAGACCCTGTTCGACCGGCTGCGCGAGGGCGTCACCGTCAGCATCGAGGGTGACGCCGTACTGATCGAGGACGAAGTCGTGGCGACCGGCATCCGGCAGGACGCCGCCACGGTCGCGGCCGCCATGGCGAACGCCCGCGAAGGGCTGTCCGTGCAGCTCGAGGCGTTCGCCGCGAACACCATGGACTACCTCAAGCAGGAGCGCGACCTGCTGCTCGACGGCGTCGGCGTGCCCGACGTGAAGACCCAGATCGCCGGGCGGCATGTGCTGATCGTCGTGCGCGGCTACGACTACAAGGCCGACCTGGACGTGCTGCGGCCCTACATCCGCGAGTTCAAGCCGGTGCTGATCGGCGTCGACGGGGGAGCGGACGCGCTCGTGGAGACCGGGTACACCCCCGACCTGATCATCGGGGACATGGACTCGGTCACCGACGACGTGCTGCGCTGCGGCGCCGAGGTGGTCGTGCACGCGTACCCGGACGGGCGGGCGCCCGGCCTGGACCGGGTCCGCCAGCTCGACGTCGCCGCGCTGACCTTCCCGGCCGCCGCCACCAGCGAGGACCTGGCCATGCTGCTGGCCGACGAGAAGGGCGCCTCGCTCATCGTCGCGGTCGGCACCCACGCCAACCTGGTCGAGTTCCTGGACAAGGGCCGCGGGGGCATGGCGTCGACTTTCCTCACTCGGCTCAAGGTGGGCGGCAAACTGGTCGATGCCAAGGGGGTCAGCCGGTTGTACCGGCAGAACATCTCCGGCTCGGCGCTGGTGCTGCTCGTGCTGTCCGCGGTCGCGGCCATGGCCTCGGCCGTGGCGGTGTCCACGGTCGGCAAGGCGTACCTCGCCGTGGTGTCCGAGTGGTGGGACAATCTGGTGTTCCAGCTGGGAAACCTCTTCTGACCCCCGAATGACCAAGAGGCTCAAGGCGTGATCAACTTCCGGTACCACGTGGTGTCGCTCACCGCGGTCTTCCTCGCGCTGGCCCTCGGCCTGGTCGTGGGCACCGCCGCGCTCAACGGACCGGTCGCGGACAAGCTCAAGGACCAGGTCACGACGCTGAGCAAGGACAACGGCAACTACCGGTCCCAGGCGAACCAGTACCGCGAGGAACTCAACCGCAGCCAGGACTTCGCCACCGAGGTCGCGCCCGCCCTGATCGGCGGCAAGCTGACCGGCCGCCGGCTGCTCGTGGTCGCCCTCCCGGGCAGCCAGGACTACGTCGACGGCGTGGTTACCATGCTCACCGTCGCCGGCGCCAAGATCACCGCCAAGGTGACCGTCCAGGACAAGTTCTTCGACCCGGCCAACAGCCTCGAACTGCTCGACCTGGCCAACCGCGCCTCGCAGCCGACCATCGGGGTGGCGCGGCTGCCGCTCAACAGCGACGGGGTGGAGACCTCCAGCGCCCTGCTGGCGCTCGCCCTGCAGCAGCGCACCCCCGAGGTCGCCCCCGGCGATCTGACCGCTGTGCTCGCCGCGTACTCGGGGCCGGGCTACATCGCGGTCGAGGACGGCGCCGTGGGCGGCGCCGAGGCCACCGTCGTGATCTCCGGCCTCCCGCCGGTCGACAAGGACGCCGCCAAGAAGAGCCAGTCCGCGGTGATGCTGGCCAACCAGTTCGTCAAGGAAAAGCCGCTGGTCGTGGCGGGCAACGGCAGCGGGGACGGCAACCTCGTCTCCGAGGTGCGGGGCGACCCGACGCTGGTGCGCCGCATCTCGACCGTGGACAACGCCAGCAGCGTGCAGGGCCAACTGGCCGCCGTACTGACCGTGATCGAGCGGATGACGGGCGGCAAGATCGGCCAGTACGGCCTCGCCGCCGGCGCGACCTCCCTCGTGCCGAAGACGGCGGCGTAGCCCCGGCTCCTTAGACTCGTTACCCGGTCGCCGGTCCTTCCCCCGGACCGGCGGAGTCAGGAGATCGACATCATGGCCACACGGTTCGCC
This sequence comes from Krasilnikovia cinnamomea, assembly GCF_004217545.1. Classification (NCBI taxonomy): domain Bacteria; kingdom Bacillati; phylum Actinomycetota; class Actinomycetes; order Micromonosporales; family Micromonosporaceae; genus Krasilnikovia; species Krasilnikovia cinnamomea. The sequence continues at coordinate 699,435 of NZ_SHKY01000001.1, read as the reverse complement.
CGGTCCTTCGGCACCGGGGCGATCGTCGCGCGTGCCGCACTGGCCTGGATCCGCCGGGATCCCCGCGCGGGCGAGCTCGAACGCACCAACTTCCACGGCCGTACCGTGAGCCTCGCCGGGGGGCCGGCGCTGGCCGCCGGTGCGACCCTCGGTGCCGCGCTCGGCGCGCCCGGCCCGGCCGTCGCCGGTGCCGCCCTGGTGGCGGGGGCCACCTGCGGCGCGGTCGGCGGATACGACGACGTGGTCGGCGCCCGGCCCGAGCAGAAGGCGGCCAAGGGCTTCGCGGGTCACCTCGCCGCGCTGCGGCAGGGCCGGGTCACCAGCGGCGTCGTGAAGATCATCGGGGTGGGCGCGGCCGGGCTGGCCGCCGCCGCGCTGCTGTCGGCGGACCCGCGGGTCCGGGCGCATCCCGGCCGGGCCGGGGCGGGGGCCCTGCGCCGCGGCGCCGACGTGCTGCTGGGCGCGGGCGTCATCGCCGGTACCGCGAACCTGATCAACCTGCTGGATCTGCGCCCCGGCCGGGCGCTGAAGGCCGGCGCCCTGATCGGCGCCCCGCTGGCGGTGGGACCGGGCGGGGGGGTCGCGGCCGGCACTCTGGGTGCCGGGGCGGCACTGCTCCCCGCCGACCTCGGCGAGGAGATCATGCTCGGCGACGCGGGCGCCAACGCGCTCGGCGCGCTGCTCGGGGTGGCCCTCGCCGCGCGTACCGGGCCCGTGGGCCGGGCCGTGGCCCTGGCCGCCGTCGCCGGGCTGACCGCCGCCAGCGAGAAGGTCAGCTTCACCAAGGTCATCCAGGACACCCCGTGGCTGCGCCGGCTCGACGAGCTCGGCCGCCGCCCCCCGACGGCGTGAGCAGGTGCCGCCGGCGCACGCCAGCGGGAGGTCGCGAGCGCAGCGGGCGCACGCCCCCTCGGCTCGGCGTGAGCGAGTGCGCCGCGCGCCGCGGTGCACGCCGGAGGGAGGCCCAGCGTGAGCGTTCCGCCTGAGGCCGGGGTGCCCGAGCGCGCCATGGGGCCGGGGCCGGCCGAGGTGCCCGCTCAGCCCGGGCCGGAAACGACAGACGCCGACGACGGCCGGTCGGGCTGGGCGCGACCCGCCGCGATGGGCCGGATCGCCGGGGCCGCCGCGGTGATCACGCTGCTCACGGTGGTCGCCCGGCTGGCGGGCTTCGGCCGTACGTTCGTCTTCCTGCACACGGTCGGCCACGACAGTCTGGCCAACGTCTACAACGCCGCGAACACGATTCCGAACATCGTCTTCGAGATCGTGGCGGGCGGCGCCCTCGCCAGCCTCGTGGTGCCGCTGCTGGCCGGTGCCGTGGCCGACGGTGACCGCGCCCGGGTGACCGCAGTCGCCTCCGCCCTGCTGACCTGGGTGCTGACCCTGCTGGTGCCGCTCGCGCTCGTGGTGGCTCTCGCGGCGGGACCGATTGCCGGGCTGCTCGACATCCCCGCCGCCGACCAGGTCGTCGCCGCCCGCATGCTGCGCGTCTTCGCCCCCCAGTTGCCGCTGTACGGCATCGGCATCGTGCTCACCGGGGTGTTGCAGGCGCACCACCGCTTCGCCTGGCCCGTCATCGCCCCGCTGCTGTCCAGCGTGACCGTGATGACCGCGTACCTGACGTACGCCGCCCTCGACGGCGCCGGCACGGACCTGCATGGGCTCAGCCCTGCGGGGGAGCTGACCCTGTCGATCGGCACCACCCTGGGGGTCGTGGTCCTCACGTTGTGCCTGCTCGTGCCGCTGCGCCGGTTGCGGCTGCGGCTGCGGCCCCGCTACCGGTTCCCCGGCGCGGAGGGGCGTCAGGCGGTGCGGCTGGGCTGGGCCGGGGCGGTGACCGTGGGCGCCCAGCAGATCATGGTGGTCACGGTCCTGGTGTTGGCGGTGCACGGCCCGCTGACGCTGTACAACGCCGCCCAGACGATGTTCCTGCTGCCCTGGGCCGTGCTGGCGGTGCCGCTCGCCACCGCGGTCTACCCGGGCCTGGCCACCGCCGCCGCGCGCGGCGACGAGACCGGGTACGCCGACGCGCTGGCCCGTACCGCCCGGTCGGTGACGTTGCTGGCCTGCCTGGGCGCGGCGGCGCTGGCCGCGCTCGCGGAACCGGCCGCGTCCCTGCTCAACGCGGACGGGGCCGCGCCCGGAATGGTCGGCTTCGCCCCCGGCCTGCTCGGCTACGCCCTGTTCGCCCTGCTGTCGCGCGCCCTGTACGCCCGGGGCGCCACGACCGCGGCGGCGCTGGCCACCGCGGCCGGCTGGGGCGTCGCCGCCGTCAGCGCCGTCGCGCTGGCGAACGCGCTGCCCGGCCGGGGCCAGGTGTTCGGCCTCGGCCTGGCGAACACGATCGGGATGACCGTGCTCGGGCTGCTGCTCGTCCTCGCGGTACGGCGGCGCGCCGGCGCCGCGGCACTCGCGGGGCTGCCCCGCGCCGCAGGCGTCGGTATTGTGGCCGCGGTCGCCGCCGGACTTCTCGCGTGGGCGGTGGTACTCGTCACCGGCCACGCCCTCGGAGCGGCGCCCGACGCCGTCCGCGGCCTGACGCAGGGCATTCTTGGTGGTGTCGTACTGGCGGCCGGGTTCGTCGCGGTGGCGTACCCACTGGACCGCCACGACGTCCGGCCGCTGGTCGCGACGCTGGCCCGTCGCCTGCGCCGCCGTGGGGCCGGCACGCCGAACGGGAGGAACACGTCATGACGGACGCGCCCCGCGACTGGTGCGGGCCGGTCGCCCTCGTGCTGGCCTCCAGCACCGGCGGGATCGGTCGCCACGTCGCCTCCCTCACCCGTGGCCTCGTCGCCGCGGGCTGCCCGGTGCTGGTGTGCGGGCCCGCGGCCACCGACGAGCTGTTCGGCTTCACCGCCGGCGGCGCCGACTTCGTGCCCGTCGAGATCCCCGCCAACCCGGGCCCGCAGGACTCCGGGGCGATCCGGGCGTTGCGGCGCGCGCTGGCCGAGCACGACGTCGACGTGGTGCACGCGCACGGCCTGCGCGCCGGATTCGTCGCGGCGCTGGCCCGGCCCCGGGTTCCGCTCGTCGTGACCTGGCACAACGCCGTCCTGAGCCGGGGCCTGCGCGGCCAGGCGTCGTCGCTGGTGGAGCGGATCGTCGCGCGCGCGGCCGACCTGACCCTGGGCGCTTCGGAGGACCTGGTGGCCAGGGCCACCGCCGTGGGCGCGAGGCAGGCCCGGCTCGGCCCGGTCGCGGCGCCGCAGGCCGCGGCGGCCCGCCGCTCCCGGGCACAGGTACGCGCGGAGTTCCGGCTCAAGCCGGGCGGCCCCCTGATCCTGTCGGTCGGCCGGCTGCACCCGCAGAAGCGGTACGACCTGCTGGTGGACGCCGCCGCCCGGTGGCGTGATCTCGACCCGGCGCCGGTGGTCGTGGTCGCCGGTTCCGGCCCCAGCTACATGCCGCTGGCCCAGCGCGCCAGCGCCAAGCGGGCGCCGTTCTTCCTGCTCGGGCACCGCACCGACGTGGCCGACCTGCTGGCGGGCGCGGACCTCGCGGTGGTCACCAGTGACTGGGAGGCGCGCCAGCTGTTCGCCCAGGAGGCTCTGCGCGCCGGGGTGCCGCTGGTCGCCACGGCCGTCGGTGGCCTGCCGGGCCTGGTGGGCGACGCCGGTGTGCTCGTGCCGCCCGGCGACGTGGACGCGCTCGACACCGCCGTCCGGGACCTGCTGGCCGACCCGCAGCGCCGCGCCGACCTCGCGCAGCGCGGTCCGCGCCGGGCCGCCACCTGGCCCAGCGAGGAGGACACCGTCGCCGACGTGCGCTCCGCGTACGCGTCGGTGACGGCGAACAGCCGGGCGGGCCGCGGGTGACGCCGCTGCGCAACCGGTTACGCCGCCCCCGCGCCTGGCTGCGCCGACTCGGCGTGACCCGGCGCCGGGTCCGGTCCTGGCTGCCGTACCTGCTGGTGGTGCTGGCCGCCGCGGCCAGCCTGGCCGGGCTGACGGTGCGCCCGGCCACCGGAGCGGCGCAGGCCCGGGCCGACTACGTGATCGTGGCGGGCGCCCCCGGCCTGCGCTGGGACGACCTCGACCCGCAGCGCACCCCGGCCCTGTGGCAGCAGGCCACGAAGGGCTCCGTGGGCTGGCTGTCGGTCCGCAGCGGGCACCACACCACCTGCCCGGTCGACGGCTGGCTCACGCTGGGCGCGGGCAACTACGCCGCGTGGGACACCAAACGGGTCACGGGCGGGTGCCCGCCGCTGCAGCCCGCGCTCACCCGCCCCGACGACCTCGGCGCGAACCTGACCGAGCAGCGCTCGATCGTGGACGCCAACGCCGAACAGTCCCCGTACGGGGCGGTGCCGGGGGCGCTGGCCGAGTCGGTGCGCTGCACCGTCGCGGTCGGGCCGGGCGCCGCGGTGGCCGCGGCCCGCCCGTTCGGCCGGGTGGACCGGTACGAGCCGGTGCTGCCCGCCGACCCCAGGACACTGCTCTCGTCGTGCGTGCTCAGCGTCGTCGACCTGGGCACGATCACCGGCACCGGGGCGGCGCGGCAGGCCGCCGTGGAGCGTGCCGACGCCGCGCTCGCGCGGGTCGTGGCGGCGCGGCCGGAGCGTTCCCTGGTCGCCGTCGCGGGGGTGTCGGACACCGACACCACCTCCCGGCTGCACGTCGCGATCGTCGAGGGGCCGGGCTGGGCGGGTGGCTGGCTGACCTCGGCGGGCACCGGGCGCGACGGGTACCTGAAGCTGGTCGACCTGGCGCCGACGGTGCTGGCCGCGCTGGGCCGCCCGCAGCCGGAGAAGCTGTTCACCGGGCGCAGCGTCACCTCGGTGCCGGGGCGGCCCGCCGACCTGGCCGTCGCCATGGGCGGGCGCCGCGACGCGGACCGCCAGGCGGGTGCCCAGCAGCGGGTTACCGGGACGTTCTTCACCGGGCTGGCCGCCGTCCAGCTGCTGCTGTTCGCGCTGGCCGTACCCATGCTGGTGCGGGCCCGCCGGCATGCCGGGCCGACCGGTCCCGCGGGGGTGCCGCGGCGGTGGCTGGCGATCGCGGAGCCCGCGCTGATCGCGGCCGCCCTGGCCATCCCGGCCGCGCTGCTGGCCGACACCGTGCCGTGGTGGCGCTCCGACCATCCGGGCCTGGTGTTCGGCCTGGTCACGGCGTTGTTCACGGCGGTCGGAACGGTCGCGGTGCGGATCTCGCCGCGGTACGGCCGCACGCTGTGGCCGCTCGGCGCGGCCGCCGCTGTCGGCGCCGTGGTGGTCGGCGTGGACCTGCTCACGGGCGCGCGGTTGCAGCTCAACGGCGTCGCCGGGTACTCGACCGTGCTGGGCAACCGGTACGCCGGGCTCGGCAGCGTCGGGCTCGGCGTGTTCGTGGCCGGTGCGCTGGTCACCGCGGGCTGTGCGGCGCAATGGGTACGGCGCCCCTGGCGTCCGGTGATCGTCGTGCTGGTCGGCGGCGTGGCGGTGGTCATGGTGGGCAGCCCGTACCTGGGCGCCGACCCGGTGGGGGCGATCGCGGTGACCGCGGGGGTCTGCGTCGCCGCGGCGATCAGCACCGGCGGGTGGCTGACCTTCCCGCGTTTCGCCTGGGCCGCGCTCGCCGGGCTGGTGGTGACCATCGGATTCGCGGTGGTGGACCTGCGCCGCCCCGCCCTGGAACGGGGCAGCCTGGGCCGCTTCCTCAGCGCCCTGGGCGACGGGACGGGCGGCCCCGCGGTGCAACGGCTGGCGGCGGCCAACGGCCAGGCGTTGCTGGACAGCCCGCTGACGTTGCTGGCCGTGGTGGGCGCGCTGATGCTGGCGTTCTGCCGGTACTCGCCGTGGGGCGGGCTGAACCGGCTCTTCGGCCTGCACCCCGCGCTGCGCGCGGCCACCGCCGGTACGGTCGTGGTGACGCTGATCGCCGGGGTGCTGGGCGGTTCCGCGCTGGCGGTGGCCGGGGCGGCGGCGGCCGCGGCGGTGCCCACCGCGGTGCTGGTGGCGTTGCGCGTACTCGACCATGCGGCGGACCGGACCCGGGCCGACGGCGAGACCGACGGGCCGGGTGGCCCGGGTCTCGCGCCACCCGATCCGGTATTGCGCCGAGTGGGCGCCCGGTGACACGTTCGTGCCCGACCAGCCCGGACGTCCGTGCGACCGCGATGGTGTTACCCTGGAGTCCCGTGGATGATCGGTTCCTGATCATCGCCGGTCCGCGGACTTCATGTCCGCGTGACCGCCTCAGATGACCACGGGAGCAGGCCTTGGCAGCAGCAGTGCGCGAGACGCGGCACATCTTCGTCACCGGAGGCGTCGCCTCCTCGCTGGGCAAGGGCCTCACCGCCTCCAGCCTGGGTAACCTGTTGACCGCCCGCGGACTGCGCGTCGTCATGCAGAAGCTGGACCCTTACCTCAACGTCGACCCGGGCACGATGAACCCGTTCCAGCACGGCGAGGTCTTCGTGACCGAGGACGGCGCGGAGACGGACCTCGACGTCGGCCACTACGAGCGGTTCCTGGACCGGGAGCTGTCGGCCAAGGCGAACGTGACGACCGGCCAGATCTACTCGGCGGTCATCGCCAAGGAGCGCCGCGGCGAGTACCTGGGCGACACGGTGCAGGTCATCCCGCACGTGACCAACGAGATCAAGGAACGCATCTTCGCGATGGCCGACCCGGACGACCGTGGTCGCCGCCCGGACGTGGTCATCACCGAGGTGGGCGGCACCGTGGGCGACATGGAGTCGCTGCCGTTCCTGGAGGCGATCCGCCAGGTGCGCCACGAGATCGGCCGGGACCGGGTCTTCTACCTGCACGTGTCGCTGGTGCCGTACCTGGCGCCGTCGGGCGAGCTGAAGACCAAGCCGACCCAGCACTCGGTCGCCGCGCTGCGCAACATCGGTATCCAGCCGGACGCGCTGGTGTGCCGCAGTGACCGGGAGATCCCGGAGAAGCTGCGGCACAAGCTGTCGCTGTACTGCGACGTCGACCGCGAGGCCGTGGTGGCGGCCCCGGACGCGCCGAGCATCTACGACATCCCGAAGGTTCTGCACCGCGCGGGCCTGGACGCGTACGTGGTGCGCCGGCTCGGCCTGTCCTTCCGGGACGTGGACTGGTCCACCTGGGACGACCTGCTGCAGCGGGTGCACCACCCGCGCCGCACGATCACGGTGGCGCTGGTCGGCAAGTACATCGACCTGCCGGACGCGTACCTGTCGGTGAGCGAGGCGATCCGCGCGGCCGGTTTCGCCAACCAGGCCCGGGTCAACATCCGCTGGGTGCCCAGCGACGACTGCGAGACCCCGGCCGGGGCGGCGCTGGCCCTCAAGGGGGTGGACGGCATCGTCATCCCGGGCGGCTTCGGCGTCCGCGGCATCGAAGGCAAGATCAACACTTCCCGGTACGCCCGGGAGAACCGCATCCCGGTGCTCGGGCTGTGCCTGGGCCTGCAGTGCATGACGATCGACGCGGCGCGGAACCTGGCCGGTCTGACCGGGGCGAACTCGCTGGAGTTCGCCGAGCAGGCGCAGCACCCCGTGATCTCCACGATGGCCGATCAGGAGGACATCGTCGCGGGCAAGGGCGACATGGGCGGCACGATGCGGCTGGGCGCGTACCCGGCGGCGCTGGCGCCGGGCTCGATCGTCGCGCAGGCCTACGGCAGCACCGAGATCTCCGAGCGCCACCGCCACCGGTACGAGGTGAACAACTCCTACCGGGACAAGCTGGCCGCGTCCGGGCTGGTCTTCTCCGGCACCTCGCCGGACGGCCGGCTGGTCGAGTTCATCGAGCTGGACCGCGAGACCCACCCGTTCTTCGTGGCCACCCAGGCGCACCCGGAGCTGAAGAGCCGCCCGACCCGCCCGCACCCGCTGTTCACCGCGTTCGTGGCGGCCGCCGTCAGCTATGCGGCCGCCGACGAGCTGCCGGTGGAGCCGCTGGCCGACGAGGCGGTCGCCGCCTCGTGACCACGTTCAGCCACGAGACCCGCTCCCGTACCCAGCGTTACGCCGGCCCGATCTTCTCGGTCTTCACCGACGAGGTGACGATGCCGGGCGGCCGTGCCGCCGCCCGCGACGTCACGGAGAACCCGGGCGCGGTCGGCGTCGTCGCCCTCGACGACGCCGACCGGGTCGTGCTGATCAAGCAGTACCGGCATCCGGTGCGCCGCAAGCTGTGGGAGCTGCCCGCCGGGCTGCGCGACGTGGCCGGTGAGGATCTGGCCCTGACCGCGCTGCGGGAGCTGGCCGAGGAGGCGGACCTGGTCGCGGGCCGCCTGGACCTGCTGGTCGACCTGCACACCTCGCCGGGCTTCAGCAACGAGACGATCCGGCTGTTCCTGGCGCGTGACCTGTCCCCGGTGCCCGAGGACGGGCGGCATGTGCGCACCGACGAGGAGGCCGACCTGGAGATCGTCCGCGTCGACCTGGACGAGGCGGTCGCGATGATCCTGCGCGGCGAGATCACGAACGCGTCGGCGGTCGGCGGGGTGCTGGCGGCGTCCGCCGCCCGCGCCGCCGGATGGACGACCCTGCGGCCCGCGGACACCCCGGCCATCTGAGTACGGCGACGCCCGCCGGCCCCATGAGACGCCGGTACGCCGACCGGGTTCGGGCAGGGCCTCACGGATCGGTGGCACGCGTCTCCTCGTGACGTGCGGTGACGTCCCGGGCCGCGGTCGGCCTTCCACTGAATGGGACGGTAGTCTCCGAGTGAGCCCCGTTCGGGTATAGGACCGAACGGACCCGGGACGTCACTCAGCGTTGAGGAAAGGACGGTGTCGGCTCGTGAAGGTCGGCATTCCCACCGAAGTCAAGAACAACGAGTTCCGGGTGGCGATCACCCCGGCTGGCGTGTTCGAGTTCACCCGCGCCGGACACGAGGTGTTCATACAGGCCGGAGCCGGGAACGGCTCCTCGATCACCGACGCCGACTTCGTGGCCGCGGGCGCCACGATCCTCGCCACCGCGGACGACGTCTGGGGCACCGCGGATCTGGTGCTCAAGGTCAAGGAGCCCATCGCCGAGGAGTACGGCCGGATGCGCGAGGGCCAGGTGCTCTTCACCTACCTGCACCTGGCCGCCAGCAAGGAGTGCACCGACGCGCTCATCGACCGCAAGGTCACCGGCATCGCGTACGAGACGGTCGAGATGCCGGACCGCTCGCTGCCCCTGCTGGCCCCGATGAGCGAGGTCGCGGGCCGGCTCGCCCCCATGGCCGGGGCGTACCACCTGATGCGTTCCGGCGGCGGGCGCGGCGTGCTCATGGGCGGCGTGCCCGGGGTCTACTCGGCCAAGACCGTGGTCATCGGCGCCGGCGTCTCGGGCCAGAACGCCGCCGCCATCGCGCTGGGCATGCAATCCGAGGTGCTGGTGCTCGACAAGAACATCGCCCGGCTGCGCGCCCTCGACGCCGACTACCGGGGCCACCTGCAGACCGTGGCCAGCAACGCGTACGAGATCGAGAAGGCCGTCCTCGACGCCGACCTGGTCGTCGGCGCGGTGCTCGTGCCCGGCGCCAAGGCCCCGACCCTGATCTCGAACGAGCTGGTGTCCCGGATGAAGCCCGGCAGCGTGCTCGTCGACATCTCCATCGACCAGGGCGGCTGCTTCGAGGACTCGCGGCCCACCACGCACGCCGACCCGGTCTACCGGGTGCACAACTCGATGTTCTACTGCGTCGCCAACATGCCCGGCGCGGTGCCGCACACCAGCACGTACGCGCTGACCAACGTCACCCTGCCGTACGCGCTGGAGCTGGCGAACCGGGGCTGGCGCGACGCGGTGCAGGCCGACCCGGCGCTGGCCCTGGGGGTCAACACCTACGGCGGGCACGTCGTGTACGGCCCGGTCGCCGACGCGCACGGCATGCAGGTGCTGGCGCTGTCCGAGGTGCTGCGCTGAGCCAGGATTCATCGGGCGAGGAACCGTCGGCCGCGCTGCGCCGGGTGGTGGGGACCTACCTCGACCACCTCACGGTGGAGCGCGGCCTGGCCGGCAACACGCTGGTCTCGTACCGGCGTGATCTCGACCGGTACCTGCGGACCCTGGCCGCGGCCGGGATCGCCGACCTGGCCGCCGTCGCCGAGGCCGACGTGGCCCGCCACCTCGCGCTGCTGCGCGAGGGCGGCGACGGCCATCCCGCCCTGTCGGCCGCGTCCGCGGCCCGCGCGGTCAGCGCGGTCCGTGGGCTGCACCGCTTCGCGGCCCGCGAGGGCGTCACCCCGAACGACGTCAGCCGCGAGGTGCGCCCACCCGCCCCGCCCAAGCGGCTGCCCAAGGCCCTCGACGTCGACCAGGTGGAACGCCTGCTGGCCGCGACCGGCGGCGACGACGGTCCGCTCGCCCTGCGCGACCGTGCGCTGCTGGAATTCCTGTACGGCACGGGCGCCCGGATCTCCGAGGCGGTCGGCGCGGACGTCGACGACCTCGATCTGGGCGAGCCCGGCGCGGCCGTGCTGCACGGCAAGGGCGGCCGGACCCGGGTCGTGCCGGTCGGCCGGTACGCGCGCGCCGCGCTCGACGCGTACCTCGTGCGCGGGCGGCCGACCCTGGTCGGCGCCGGGCGCGGCAGCCCCAAGGTCTTCCTCAACGCCCGCGGCGGGCCGCTGTCGCGGCAGAGCGCCTGGGCGATCCTGCGCCGCGCCGCCCAGCGTGCCGGGCTCGACACCGACGGGCCGCGCGCGGTCAGCCCGCACACGCTGCGGCATTCATACGCCACCCACCTGCTCGACGGCGGCGCCGACGTCCGTGTGGTGCAGGAACTGCTCGGCCACGCCTCGGTGACCACGACGCAGGTATACACGCTGGTCACGGTCGACCGGCTGCGCGAGGTGTACGCAACCGCGCACCCCCGCGCTCGTTGACCCTGGCATCCGACGGTGCGACACGCCGAATGTTCACCCTGGCCCGGCGCTGCGCGTGGCGTACAGTCGAGCATCGGCTGAGCCAACCCGCGGCGGAAAACAGAGATCAACCCCGGGACAAGGCGACGAGTCGAAAGGGGGCGACGGGACGACATGGCGGGCAACGGCGACCAGGCGGAGGCCTGGACCACGGCCCTGCGCGAGCAGCAGAGCTCCCTCGACCTCGGCGCGGATCTGGGCCCGGCCGATCCCACGGCGTACACGATGCGCCGCCCGATCCCCGAGCCCATGCCGACCGACCGGCACGGCCCGGCGCGGATCATCGCCCTGGCCAACCAGAAGGGCGGGGTCGGCAAGACCACCACCACGATCAACCTGGGTGCCGCCCTGGCCGAGTACGGCCGCAAGGTGCTGCTGGTCGACTTCGACCCGCAGGGCGCCTGCTCGGTCGGCCTCGGCGTCAACCCGCACAACCTCGACCTGAGCGTCTACAACCTGCTCATGCAGGACGACGTCACCACCGACGACGTCATCATCAAGACCGACGTGGCCGGCCTGCACCTGCTGCCCGCCAACATCGACCTGTCCGCGGCCGAGATCCAGCTGGTCAACGAGGTCGCCCGGGAGATGGCCCTGGCCCGGGCCCTGCGCAGCGTGCGCAAGGAGTACGACTTCATCCTCATCGACTGCCAGCCGTCGCTCGGCCTGCTGGCGATCAACGCGCTGACGGTGGCGCACGGGGTGCTCATCCCGCTGGAGTGCGAGTTCTTCAGCCTGCGCGGGGTCGCCCTGCTGCTGGACACCATCGACAAGGTGCGCGAGCGGCTCAACTTCGACCTCGAACTCGAAGGCATCCTGGCCACCATGTACGACAGCCGCACCACGCACTGCCGCCAGGTGCTGCAACGGGTCGTGGAGGCGTTCGGCGACAAGGTCTACCAGACCGTCATCACCAAGACGGTCAAGTTCCCGGAGTCGACGGTCGCGGGCGCGCCGATCACCACTCTGGACCCCGCGTCCTCGGGGGCGCGCAACTATCGCCAGCTCGCCCGCGAGGTGATCGCCGCGCAAGCCGAGCGGGACTGACCCGGTGCTGTTCGCCCTCGGCCAGCCCGTGGCCTTCGCGGGGCTGCTGCTCGCGTTCCTGCTCGGACTCCTGCTGCGCGCCCTCGCCATCCGGATCAGCGCGCGGGCCCTCGGCCTCACCGCCCCGCGCGAGCCGATCACCCCGCGCCCGCGCGAGGACATCGACCCGTTCGGCGCGGTCGCCGCGGCCGTCGCCGGGGCCGGCTGGGGCAAGGTCCTGGACGTGGACGAGGTGCCGCGCTTCCGGGGCCGTGGTCGCGCCGCGGCCGTCTTCGCCGTCGGGCCCGTCACGGTCCTGCTGGCCGCCCAGCTCGTCCTGCTCGCGTTCCGGCTCGTCTTCCCGGACGCCTTCTTCTACCTGGACTCGCTGAGCCCCGCCCAGGTGCTGCAGGGCAACTTCGACGCACCGTACGCCGAGCAGTTTGTGCTCTGCCTGGCGGTCGGGTTGCTGGCGTTCGGGCTCATGGCGCTCATTCCGATGCCCCCGCTGGACGGTTTCGGCCTGCTCTGGTCCGCGTACCGGCAGCCCGGTCAGGGCATGCAGGGGTACCGGCTGTGGTTCGAGCACAAGAACGTCGGCGTGATCATCCTGCTGGTCTGTTCCTTCTTCCCCCTGGGCGGCCCGTTCCTGCTGCTCCCGATCGACCTGGTCGGGACAGTGTTCCTGCGGCTCTGGTCCTAGCCGCTCTCCCGGATGTGGCGCGGACCGCCGCCCGGTCACCCAGTCACTCCACGCCGTGTCACGCGTTGGCATGATCAAGACGTGTTTCCCAGGGTGCGGGGGTCGGCAGGTGAGCCTTGACCAGGCTGTCGGGCCGGTGGTCTACGGTCAACGCGTGCCCGAGTCTCCCCCCACCGAGCCCACCGCGGCTGAGCCGGGCGGCTTCACGGTGCGGCTGGACAACTTCACCGGGCCGTTCGACCTGCTGCTGCAGCTCATCGGCAAGCACAAGCTGGACGTCACCGAGGTGGCGCTGCACCAGGTCACGGACGACTTCATCGCGTACATCCGGGCCATGGGCGACGACTGGGACCTCGACGAGGCCAGCGAGTTCCTGCTGGTGGCGGCCACCCTGCTCGACCTCAAGGCGGCCCGGCTGCTGCCCGCCGCCGAGGTCGAGGACGAGGAGGACCTGGCCCTGCTGGAGGCCCGCGACCTGCTGTTCGCCCGGCTGCTGCAGTACAAGGCGTTCAAGGAGGCCGCCGCCCACCTCGCCGAGCTCGAAGGCACCGGCGCCCGGCGCTGGCCCCGCGCCGTCTCCCTCGAGCCGCGCTACGCCGAGGCCCTGCCCGACCTGGTGCTCGGCATCGGCGCGCAGCGCCTGCTCAAGATGGCGATCAAGCAGTTCACCCCCAAACCCGGCCCGCCCGAGGTCTCGATCGCGCACATCCACCAGGTCCGGGTCAGCGTCCGGGAACACGCCAACCTGCTGCGCGAGCGACTGCGCCGGGCCGGCACCGCCACCTTCCGCCTGCTCGTCGCCGACTGCGACAACACCCTGGAGGTGGTCGCCCGCTTCCTGGCCCTGCTGGAGCTGTACCGCGAGGGCCTGGTCGAGTTCGAGCAGCCCGTCTCGCTGGACGAGCTCACCGTGCGCTGGACCGGCGGCGACGACGCCGATGCCGTGGAGCTCGACATCGACGACTACGAGGGCACCCCGCCCAAGCCCGACCCCGACCCGGCCGCAGCGCAGGAGACGTCATGACCGACGAGCGACCCGACTCTCTGGCCCAGCAGGCCGCCTCGTGGGTGCCTCCGTGGGAATGCCCGAACCGCCCGCCGGACCGCGCCTACCAGGAAGCCGCGCGTCTGGCCGACGAGCGGGAGCCGGACGGCGTCGATGAGCCCGAGGAGCCCACCGGAGCGGAGGGGTCTGGGGCCGCCGAGGTCGGTGACCTGAGCGGGCGGCCGGTGGCGGACGTGACCGACGACACTGGGTCCGGCGGGACGGACGAGCCGGGCGCCGCGGTCGCGGTCGCCGATGAGGCGGGGGAGCCCCTTCCCGATCTCGCCGATTCTTCAGACCTCGCTGAATCTGTCGATTCGACCGAGGCCGAGTGGGACGCGGACGCCGGGCCGGCAGGGGCCGCGTCTTGGGCCGAACGGGCGCCGGACGTGGATGGCGAGCAGGCATCGCCCGCCGCTGGAGGGGCGCTGGACGCGGACGCAGTGCAGGTAGGGCCCACCGCCGATGCCGAAGGGGTGCCGGACGCCGACATCGCGCAGGCGCCGCCCGCCGCGCGGGCCGACGACGTGCAGCCGGGGGCCGACGAGGCCGAGCGTGAGCCGATGGCGGACGCCGAGCTGCGTGCCGCCCTGGAGGCGATTCTGCTCGTCGTCGACGAACCGGTCGCCGAGCTGCAGCTCGCCCAGATCCTCGAAGAGCCCGCCGAGCGGGTCGCGGCCGCGCTGGAGGAGATCTCCGCGGGCTACACCGCGGCCGGTCACGGCTTCGACCTGCGCCGGGCGGCGGGTGGCTGGCGGCTCTACACCCGGCCCGAGTACGCCCGCTACGTCGAGCGGTTCGTGCTGGACGGGCAGTCCGTGCGGCTCACCCAGGCTGCCCTGGAAACACTCGCGGTAGTCGCGTACAAGCAGCCCGTAACCCGCTCGCGCATCTCCGCCATCCGCGGTGTGAACTGTGACGGCGTGATGCGTACCCTGGTGACCCGCGGCCTCATCGAGGAGTGCGGCACCGAGCGCGAAACCGGGGCGTTCCTGTACCGGACGACCGCCCTGTTCCTGGAGAAGCTCGGCCTCAACTCGGTCGACGAGCTGCCCCCGCTGGCCCCGTTCCTACCCGACGACGTGGAAGAAGTGCTCGATGCCTCAGGCTGACCCGGCCACCTCCGTACGGCTGCAGAAGGTCCTCGCGACCGCCGGAGTCGGCTCCCGGCGCGCCTGCGAGGACCTCATCTTTCGCCGCCGCGTCACCGTGAACGGCCGGGTCGCCCAGCTCGGCGACAAGGTGAACCCCGGCACCGACGAGATCCACGTCGACGGCCAGCGGGTGGTCACCGACACCAAGATGGTGTACCTGGCCATGAACAAGCCCCGCGGCGTGGTCTCCAGCATGGACGACGAGAAGGGCCGCAACGAGCTCGCCGAGTTCCTCGGCACGTTCGAACAGCGCGTCTTCCACGTCGGCCGGCTCGACGCCGACAGCGAGGGGCTGCTGCTGCTCACCAACGACGGCGCGCTGGCGCACAAGCTGATGCACCCCTCGTTCGGAGTCGCCAAGACGTATCTGGCCGAGGTGGCCGGGCCGCTGCCGCGCAGCGTCGGCCGCCAGCTGCTGTCCGGCGTCGAACTCGAGGACGGCTTCGCCCGCGTCGACACGTTCCGGCTGGTGGACACGCTCGGCAAGACCGCGCAGATCGAGGTGACCCTGCACGAGGGGCGCAAACACATCGTGCGGCGCATGCTGGACGCGGTGGGTCATCCAGTCAGCCGGCTCATCCGTACGGCGGTCGGCCCGATCCGCCTCGGCGACATGCGGCCCGGCGGCTTCCGGCACCTGTCGAATGCCGAGATCGGGGCCCTGTTCAAGGCCGTCGGGGACTGAGTCCGCGGCGGTCCCGGACGCCGGGCACAATAGGAGGGTTGGTCGACGCGGGGACTGTTGGTCGGCCCGGGACTGAGGAGGAACGGTGGCGGAACAGGTACGGCCGGCGAGGTGCGTGGTGGCCGTCGACGGTCCCTCCGGATCAGGCAAATCCACCGTCTCCCGGCGTCTCGCCACGGCCCTCGACGGCGTCTACCTCGACACCGGCGCCATGTACCGGGCGGTGACCTGGGCCGTCCTGCAAGCCGGGGTCGACCTGCAGGACCCCGAGGCCATCGCCAAGATCGCGCAGGAGACGGAGCTGTCCATCGGTACGGACCCCGTCGCGCCCCATTTCTTCGCGAACGGGACGAACGTCGACGGCCCCATCCGCGGCCCCGAGGTGACCGGCGCCGTCTCCGCGGTCGCCGCCGTCCCCGCCGTACGCCGCCTGCTCGTCGAGCAGCAGCGCGCCCTCATCGCCGGTACCGTGCGCATCGTCGTCGAGGGCCGCGACATCTCCTCGGTGGTCGCCCCCGACGCCGACCTCAAGGTCTACCTCACCGCGTCCGCCGCCGCCCGCGCCCAGCGGCGCAGCGCCGAGGACGCCACCGACGTCGCCGCCACCCAGGCCGACCTGGCCCGCCGCGACCGGCTCGACTCCAGCCGCGCCACCGACCCCCTGCGCCAGGCGGACGACGCCGTCGAGGTGGACACCACCGGCATGGGCATCGACGAGGTCGTATCCCACCTGCTCGATCTGCTGAACAGCAAGGCACATTCGTGACCGACTTCCCGGTTGATCTCTCCGAGTTCGAGATCGACGACTACTCCGCCGCTCCGGACGCCGAGCAGGCCCCCAGCGGTCCAGCCCCCGTTGTCGCCGTTGTCGGCCGCCCCAACGTGGGCAAGTCGACGCTGGTGAACCGGATCATCGGCCGCCGCCAGGCCGTCGTCGAGGACGTACCCGGCGTGACCCGCGACCGCGTACCGTATGACGCCCAGTGGAACGGGCGCCGCTTCACCGTCGTCGACACCGGCGGCTGGGAGCCCGACGCCAAGGACCGGGCCGCCGCCATCGCCGCCCAGGCCGAGATCGCGGTGCAGACCGCCGACGTCGTCATCTTCGTGGTGGACGTGACCGTCGGCGCCACCGACGTCGACGAGGCCGCCGTCAAGATGCTGCGGCGCAGCTCGAAGCCGGTCATCCTGGTCGCCAACAAGGCCGACAACCAGAACCTGGAGATCGAGGCGACCTCACTGTGGTCGCTCGCTCTCGGCGAGCCGCATCCGATCAGCGCGCTGCACGGCCGCGGCTCCGGCGACCTGCTCGACGCGATCCTCGAGGCCATGCCGCCCGCGCCGCCGATCATCGAAGGCGGCCCCCGCGGCCCCCGCCGGGTCGCCCTCGTCGGGCGCCCCAACGTCGGCAAGTCCAGCCTGCTCAACCGCCTCGCCAAGGAGGAACGCGCCGTCGTCGACTCCGTCGCCGGCACCACGGTCGACCCGGTCGACAGCCTCGTGGAGATGGACGGCGAAGTCTGGCAGTTCGTCGACACCGCCGGGCTGCGCAAGCGGGTCAACCAGGCCAGCGGCACGGAGTACTACGCCTCCCTGCGGACCGCGGGCGCGGTCGAGGCCGCCGAGGTGGCGGTCGTGCTGCTCGACTCGTCCGAGACCATCAGCGAACAGGACCAGCGGGTCCTCACGTCGGTCGTCGAGGCTGGCCGGGCCCTGGTCATCGCGTTCAACAAGTGGGACCTCGTCGACGAGGACCGGCGGTACTACCTCGACAAGGAGATCGACCGGGACCTCAAGCGGATCCCCTGGGCGATCCGGGTCAACATCTCCGCCAAGACCGGCCGCGCGGTCGACAAGCTCGCCCCGGCGCTGCGCCGGGCCCTGGCCGCGTGGGAGCAGCGCGTCGCGACCGGAGCGCTGAACCAGTGGCTGACCGCCCTCACCCAGGCCACCCCCCACCCCGTACGGGGCGGTAGGGCACCTCGGGTGCTGTTCGCGACCCAGGCCGGTGTGGCGCCGCCCAGGTTCGTGCTGTTCACGACCGGTCCGCTGGACGCCGGGTATCTACGCTTCGTCGAGCGAAAGCTGCGCGAGGAGTTCGGGTACGAGGGCACGCCGATCGAGGTGTCCGTACGGCCGCGCAAGAAGACCGGTCCGGGGGGGCGGGGCAAGGCGCACGGCTAGGTATGCCGGTGCGCGGGTTTCCGTGCCCCCTTGGTAAGCTTTCGGAGTCGCCGCACCCCGGATGGGGTGTGGTTACGGGCTGTAGCGCAGCTTGGTAGCGCACTTGACTGGGGGTCAAGGGGTCGCAGGTTCAAATCCTGTCAGCCCGACAACGATCAACGGCCGCCGACAAGGGTATTTGCCCTGGTCGGCGGCCGTTTCTCACTCTCGGCTTGATTCGGATATTCCTACTAGACGGCTCTGAGTTGGGGACCATTTGGGGACCATCCGGCTCCCGGGGCTCTCCCGAGGTGGGCGCTGAGGGCCGTTCCGGCGTCCTCGATCGAGCTTTGGTCCGGGTGTAGGTAACGCTGAGTCGTCATGAGCGATCCGTGTCCGGCGATCTTCCGGAGGACGTGCACGGGGACTCCGGCGTCGGCCATCCACGTCAGGCCGGTGTGCCGCAGGTCGTGGCGCCGCAGGTGTTCGTACCCGAGGGCGGTGACCACCTGATCCCAGTGCGTCGCGTCCCGCAGCACGGCGGTGCTGATCCGGCCGCCGCGCGGTCCGGTGAACAGGCGCCCGTCAGGGCCGGATGCGGAGTCCAGCCGTTCGGTGACCATCTCGCGGACCTCTTCGATGATCGGGACTTTGCGGGCGCGTTTGCCCTTGGTGCCCTTGTCGATCAGGCCACCCGGTCCCGGTGTGGTCTGCCTCCGCACAGTCCACGTCCACGTTCTGCGGTCGATGTCGGCGGCCCGGACGCCGGATACCTCGCCGATGCGGGCCGCTGTGCAGGCGGCGAACGTGACCACGTGCCCCCATCCGGTGAACCGGCCGTGTGACTGGGCTACCAGGGCGTCCGCGAGGCGGGTCAGCGCCTCCCAGTCCGGCAGCGCGAGCGAGCGCGGGTCGTCCAGCTCGTCCTCGGCGCGCTCGTATTCGCGTTGCCAGCCGGTCACCCGGGCGACGTTGTGTTGCACCACTCCATCGCGGAGAGCTTGCTCCAGCACTCTGACTAGGATCGCGATGCTGTTCTTGACGGTGGAGCGGCTGCACTCGTCGGCGATCCAGGCGTGCACGGCCCTATCCACTACGCCGTTGGTGATCATTCGTACCGGGATGTGACCGAGGGAGGGGACCACGCGCAGGCGCCATCCGGCGAGGTACGGATCGAGGGTCTTGCGTTCCAGCCCTCGGATGGCCAGCGGCATCACGTCGTCGCCGTATTCGGCGAGTCGTTGCGTGGCGGCGGCCGGGTCGATACCGCCGTTCGCCGCCCGCACGATTCCGTCGATCCAGTCCTGTGCTTCCTCAGGCGTGGCAAACGACTCGGACTTGGATCGCCGGTCGCCCGTTGTCGGGTCGATCCAGCGCGCCCGTGCCTTGTAGGGCTTGGGGCGACCCGCGCGGTACTCCACATCGGTCTTGACTGAAACACCGAGGGGGATGTCTTGTGCCGTGGTCATCACGCGGCCTCCGGTCGAATCCGGCGACTCGCCAGCCATTCGCGGACGTCCTCGATGTCGTACATGATCACTCGTTCGGATAGTTGGATGTACGGCGGACCTTGTAGCGGCCGGACGGTCCGCCACCTGCGGACACTGGACGGATCGACGCGCAGCATCCTCGCTAGTTCTTCGGTGGTGATCAGTTCGGACTCGACGGCCTCGATTGCCTCGGTGTTTATCGGCCTGAGTCGCATGGTGCTGGCCTCCCGGCGGTCCATGGTGGTCAAAGGAACGGTACGGCGTGATGCTTGAGAGGAAGCCTGAGAGCGGCCCGCTGAGAGCGCCGCTGAGCCAAGATCTCGGGCGTCCTGGTGTGTTCGGATGGGTGTGTGCTGAAACATGGAGATGCCTCCGTGTTTCAGCCGATCCTTGGCGGTTACGCCCACAACTCCTCCTGTCCCTGGGTGTCCCCGTCGTTTTCGCAGGTCACGGCCGGTTGAGGGACAGCAGGGACAGCAGGGACACCGGGGACGCGGTACCGGCCTCCGGTGTCGGCGGCGACCTGTCCGGCGTCGAGCATTCGCTGGCAGGTCTTCTTTACCGCCTCGTAGTCGAGCTGGGTGCCGTCGGCGATCGCTTTCGGCGTGGACCCAGGCGCGGCCCGCAACCAGCGCAGGATCGCGGCGCGGGTCTCGCTGACCTGGTGGTCCTCGGCGGGGCCGTCGAGCATCCGCCACGCACCCTTGGCGGGGTCGAAGGCGAGCGGGTATTCCGACTCGTCCACGTCGCGGCCGGTCACGTGCAGCACCCCGTCGCCTTGGTTGCGTGCCCGCTTGAGTACCAATGTGGCGTCGGCGGCTCCGGCGAGGCCGTTGGTGCCGGAGACCTCGGACAGGAAGTCGTCGGATCCGGCCTTGCGGACGTGGTGGACGAGGATGACCGCGATGCTGTACTGGTCGGCTACCTTCTTCGCCCGGCCGACGGCGGCGTAGTCCGCGTCGTACGCGGACATGCCGGGTGCGGACATGCCCCGGAGCTTGGCGAACACGTCGATGATGACCATCCGCGCGTCGCGGTTGCGGTCCAGCCACGCCGCGATCGCCTCGTCGCCGCCCTGCGGCAGCGGCGGGCAGGACGTGGCGAGGGTGAGCCCGGCGGGTGCCTTGCGGTCGGCGAGGACTTTGCCGAGGCGGGTTTGCAGGCGCCGGGCGGTGTCCTCCAGGGCGAGATACAGCACGGGTCCGGCCTGGACGTCGATGGTGCCGAACGCCTTGCCGCCCAACGCGATGTCGATGCCGAGGGCGAGCGACATCCAAGACTTTCCGACCTTCGGCGGCCCGCAGAGCAGGTTGACGCCCTCGCAAATGATCCCGGGGACCGCCCATTTCGGTTCGGGGAAGTCCATGGCCATGATGTCGGCGGCGGTCCACGCGGTGCGGATCCGGGCCGGTTCCCGGCGGACCGGGGACGACAGGACTTCGGCGGCATCGTCCGGGCCGACGACGTGCAGGTTCGGCCTGGGTTCCGGGGTGGCGGCGTTCATGCGGCCACGCTCCGGGGGCGGTTCGCGCCGGTGCGGAACCCGGAGCGGATGGTGTTGCGGGCGCCGCGTTCCGGGTGACCCTTGCGGATCGCCGCCTGCGCCAGCAGGTCGGCGGTGGTGGTCTCGTCCAGGGCGCCGCCCGCGACGAGCTGGCCGAGGGCGACGGCGGCGCCGTAAAGAGCCTTGTTGAGGGTGCCGTCCTTGGCCTCGGCGATCGCGTCGAGGCTGGCTTGCACGGCGGCGTGGAGGTAGGCGCCGCGCCGACCGTCGGGCACGGCGACCCGCACGGGCTGTTGCGGCGGCAGCGGCTTGGGCCGGAGCAGGCTGGTCAGCCAGTCGGGCAGCGGCCGAGGTCGGGCGTTGTGCAGCAGTCGGTAGGGGCGTCCGGATGCGGTGGATCCGGCGGCGACGACGTAGCCGCCGTGGGCGCGGGTGTCGATCAGCCACCCCAACGTGCCGGCGGTGTTCCGCAGGTCCAGCCCGTCGGTGGGGTGGGTGAAGTAGAAGTGCGTGCCGCCCCGGCCGGTGGTCACGGTGTAGGTGTCGCCGGGGTAGGGCTGACCGGCGCGTTCGCACAGGACGGCGAGCACGTCGGCCCCGCTGTGGATGCCCGGGGCGGTCCACTCGGGCGGGGGCGTCTGGTCGGGCTTCGGGGTGTCCAGGTCGATGACGACCAGGCCGGAGGGGCCGCAGGCGATGCCGATGCCGTACGGTCCGGCGGTCCAGCAGCGGCGGATGCGGTCCGGGTCGGTGGTGGCGCGGGTTTCCCAGTCGCGGACGGCGGGCCGCTTGTCGTCCGGCCGGAGCGGGAAGACGTGCCAGCCCCGGTCGGCGAGGCCGAGGGCGCGGGTGAGCAGGTCGTTGGCGGGCATGGTGGTGGGCTCCCGGGTGTGCGGTGTGGACGGTGCCGGGGTGTCGTGGCAGGTCTCGCATTGGCCGAGCGAGCGGCGGATGTAGTACGGCCGCTCCTGGTGGCATGCGGGGCAGGTCCGGCGGGCGAGCAGGGCCTTGCCGACGGCGGCGAGCTGGGCGGGGGTGGCGGTGCGCTTCGGGCGGGCGAGGTCGGTGCGGGTGCCGCCGACCCCGGACCACAGGATCTGCGCGGCGATCGGCTGGCCGCCTGGCCGCAAGCCTTGGTTGCGGAGTTGGCGGCGGGTGGCGTAGCCGGTCGGGGCGCCTTGCCACCAGTAGGTCGGCAGGCCGCCGTGGCGGGCGCCGTCCGGGTCGTGGAACGCAGCGCGGATGCGGGACATCAGGACACCTCCGTCTTCCGCCAGTAGGTAGGTGAGCTGGGGCAGAGTTGGCAAATGAGCTCGGCGCCGGTACCGGCGCAGACGCGGCCGTTGGTCACGCCCGCAGGCGGTTGGCCGCAGCCGAGGGTGAAGTCCTCGGCGGACCGGGGCTCGCGGCGGGACTGCTGGACGATGTGGTTCGGCATCAGGCGGCCCTCCGGGTGTACTCGGCGGCCCGCGACAGCAGGGCGCGCAGGTCGGTCAGGGCGGTGCGGAGCTGCACGCGGGCGGTGTACTCGTCGCCGTCGAGGGCGATGCGGGCGCGGAGTTCGCCGTACTCGCGTCCGCGCTCGTCGCGGACCCGGGTGAGCACGGCCCGCCCGAAGCCGGGCAGGGTGACGACCAGGTCGTCGGAGCGGTGTTCGGTGAGGTTGCAGCGGTGATCGGCGGCGCACCATCCGGTGTGGGCGCCCCGAGCGTGGCGGCCCATCAGCGGGTGCCCTTGTCGTGCAGTTCGCGCAGGGCGTTGATGATGCGGCGGCCGATCCGCAGGCGGCGGCCGTCGCCGTGGCAGCGGCGGCACAGGCCGAATGCGCGGCCGAACGGGCTACGGCGTTTGCCGGTGCCGTGGCAGCGGCGGCAGGCGCCGAACGGGTAGAGCCAGCACCCGAGTCCGTAACCGAGCGTGGTCACGGCGAGGGTGAGCAGGAGTAGGCCGGTGAGGGTGGTTTCGGGGGTTGCGGTCGCGGCGAGCGCAGACATGGAGGAGCCTCCCGGGGCGGTTTCAGGCATGGAGGGGTGGCGGCGCGACCCGCGACCGTCCGATGTCTGTGCTGACCAGGGCGGTCGCGGGTCGGGTCGCGGTGACGCGACCGGTCGCGGGTGGGCCGCGACCTGTCAGGCGGCGTTGCGGCGGCGGATCGCGGCGTCGATGTCGTCGGTCTTGGCGCCCTTCAGCGCCTTCCCGGCGCGCTTGACATCTACGCTGCGTACACCGAACGCCCTGACCTGAGCCGAGATCGACTCAGCCGTGATGTCCGCGTACGCCTCGGGCAGCCGTCCGGCGAGCCGGGCGGCGATCTCTTCCCACTGCGCGCCCGACTCGCCGCGCTCGATCACACTGCGGACGTCGGCGAGCACGTCGCGGGCCTCGCGGGCGATGTCCTCCCCCGCTGCCATGCCGGTCAGGGTTCCGGCGGCCTCGCGCAGCTTCCGCGCGGCGATGAGGATCTTCTCCGCGTCGTCGGCATCGGCCAGGTAGGTGCGGACGGTGGGGGTGTGGTCGGAGGCGCCGCGCAGGATCCCGACGCCCTTGTAGGACGGCAGCAGCGTCGAGCTGTCGTGTCCTTCGCTGTAGGCGCCGGAGCCCATCACCAGGTCGGACACCTGCCACGACCCGGTACGCAGGGAAAACCGGACCTGGTGGTTGTCGCGGAAGGACACGAACTGCTGCGCGACCTGCCCCGACCCGATCCCACTGGGCCGCTGCGTGGCGTCGACGAACCCGACCCCGGCCGCCGGGGCGACCTTCACGAGGTATACCAACAGGCTCGCGATCTCCTTGCTGATGTCGCCCAGGTCGAAGTACTCCTGGAACTCGTCCAGGAACACCAGCCGCACCGGCATCCGGTACTTCGGATCCCGGGCGATCTCCCGGGTCAGCTTGCCCTCCGGGCACACGTCCACGGGCAGCTTGGACAGCCGCTCGTACCGGTCCTGCACATCGGCCTTGATCTCCCGCAGCGCTTCCAGGACGATCTCGGCCGGGTCGCCGTCGCGGGTCATCGCCAGCCCGAACGCGCACCGGTCCGCGACCAGGGCGAACTTGCGCCAGTCCGGCTTACCCCCACCGTCCAAGACGGTGAGCTTCACGTACGGATCCAGCGCGGCGTACAGGGCGAGCAGCCGGGCCGCGAACGTCTTGCCCTGCCTCGGCTGCGCGCCGATCAGGATGCTGTTCCACAGCAGGTCAACGCACACCTTGTTGCCGCGTTCGTCCAGGCCGAACGGGGCAGGCTGCCAGATGTCGGTGGGCTTGCACCGCAGCAGCGGCGTCCGACCCGCACCCTGCGCGAGCGGATCCCGGTCGGCCACCCACAGCACGTGACGACGGTGCGAGGACGGGTCGCGGGTGATGAACACCTGCGACATCGCCACGTCCAAGCCGGAGGCGATGGCACCGCGGGCCTTCACCGCGTCGTCGAACGTCTTGCCGTACGGCAGGTCGATCGACACCTGCGACCCGGTACCCGACGGGTCGCGGGCCATGGTCGACCCGAACGCGATCTGCTGGTGCGCCTTGTCCGGGTGGCCGAGCCCGGCGGCGTAGTAGGCGCGGAGGATGATGTCCGGGTTGACCCGCCGGAACCGCCCCGAGACGGTGGCGGGGGTGATGATCCGCCGGTCCTCGGGCCGCCCGATGTGGGCGAGGTACGCGACGGCCAGGGCGCCAGCGAGAGCCAGCACCCAGGCGGGCGCCAGGGCGTAGACGATCGGCCCGCCGATGGCCAGGGTAAGCAGCTCGGCGACCAGGATGAAGCCGCGCCAGGAGCGGGTGGACTTCACCTCGCGGTGCAGCTTGAGCCACATCGCCGGGTCGTTGGCGTCGGCGGCGCCCTGCCGGAGGCCGTACTGTTCGGCCACCCACCACCAGCGCAGTTGCCGGTTCGCGAGCCGGAACACGCCAACCAGCGACCAGAACACGGTGAGCAGCAGATACCAGGGCGCACGGACCACGTGGAACGCGGCCCGGTAGCCGGTCAGCGTGGCGAGGTCGGCGAGGCTGTGCCGGATGTTGACCCAGCCGCGCCAGTTGGCCGGCACAATCGGCCGCAGCCCCGAGGCGTCTACCGGGGGCGGGTCGACGGGCTGGCCGCCGCGCTGCGGCTGCTCATCGAGCGTCACCTCGAAATGCGTCTCGGGGCGGCGGGTGGTGCGGGCGGCGTCGAGGTCCACGACCTCGGCGCTCATGTCGTGCTCGGCGGCGGTCCAGTCGAAGTTCTCATCAGGGTTAGGGTTCTGCGAGACCATCAGGTTCTCTCCTGCAAGTTCGTAAGGGCTTGTGCGGGTGGTGACCGGCGGCACGGCACATAGCTGGCAGGCGTGGGGCCGTGCCGCCGGGCGGCGTCAGTGCAGGGTGGGCGGCTGCTTCGGGCGGGTCGCCAGGACGGCGACGCCGAACGCGATCGCGGCGATGCCGTGCAGCCACTTGCTCGCGGTGGTGTCGGCGAGCAACCACAGGACGACGTTGAGCAGCATGGCGGCGTTGAACAGGTGCCAGAGGTGACGCATGGCGGGGGTCCTTTCAGGCGGCGGTGAGGGTGGGTGTTTCCGCAGGAACCGGGGCAATTGGTGACGTCACGGCGACCGGCGGGGCGGGCATGTGGCGGCGGGCGGTCGACTCCGACACCCCGGCTTTGGCAGCGATCGCGGCGACCGACGCGCCGGGCATCTTGGCGGCAGCGCGGGCGACCTTCTCGGCCGACGCAGGCTTGCGCGTGACTCGCTTTGCGGGGGCCGCCTTGACGGGCTTCGTGACGTGGGCGGCCGGATCGGGTGTCGGGGCGGGTGCCGTCACGGTGACAGCGGCGGGGACCGTCACGGGTTCCGGGTCGGCGGCGGTGGTGCGGCGGGCGGTGGCGAGTAGGGCGCCGGTTGCCATGACCATGAGGCCGTCGACGGCGAGGGGGCCGAGGGTGGCGGTGAGGCCGTCTTCGCCGTAGAAGGCGAGCAGGCCGGACAGGTGCTTGTAGGAGACGAACGCGGCGACCCCGGCGACCGGGACCAGACCGCCGAACCGCAGCAGCGACCAGCGACGCCCGGTCGGCCAGGCGGTCCGGGCCAGGATCTCCACGGCGACGAACAGGGCGACCGGCCAGAAGATCGCGCCGACCACGGCGCCGCCCTGCGGCGACCAGTCGGGCGGGGCGTCGGGCGGGGGGACGTAGGAGTGGGCGACGTTCGCGGCGATCGACACGATCCCGCCGAGCAGGGCGCCGATGTAGGCCCAGACCCGGCCAGACACAGCGGGCTTGCGCATCAGTGACCTCCACTGGCCAGAGCGGATGCGAACGCGCTGATTCCCGACGCGATCGTGTGGACGATGTCGGCGGCGTGGCCGGGGTTAGTGATGGCGAAGAACAGGCCGAACGCGACCAGGGCGCCGCCGAGCAGCTTCCGGGCGTTCATCACGCCACCGCCCGGCGAGCGGTGGGAGGTACGTCCAGTTCAGCGGCGAACAGCGGCCACTCGGCATCGATCCTGGCCAGATCGGGGGCGGACAGAGCATCGACGCGCGGCACCTGCTTGGCCCGCGCCTTGCGCCGGACGGCAGGACGCGCGGCCAGCTCGGCGGCGACGCGGGTCACGCGGGCCTCGGCGCGGCGCAACCGACGCCAATCCAGCTCAGTCGGCCCGCCACGGTCGGCGGCGTAGATGTTGGCGATCTCGGCGTTCACCAGGTCAAGTTCCGCCTCGATCAGCGGCCACTCGTCCTCGATGGCGGCCAGCTCGGCGCGGGTGGGTTCATCGGTGGTACGACGGTGCTTCCTCACGGTGACTTCTCCACGGTGGGAGGTCGGCGCGGCGGCAGCAGGATGCGGCTACAGCCGCGCCGACCAGTAGGAACAGGGACAGATGCACGGACCTGAGCCGTGCACGGCGACCTTTTCGGCGGTTGCTACGGGGAGGCGCGACCCACTGAATGCAGTTGTCAAAGAACGGCCGGATCCAGCGGTGTCGTGGCGCGCGGCAACCCGTGCCGCCGTACCCGTCCTCCTGGCCGCTGTCCTTGCTGCTATACAACTTGGCGTTGTATAGCACGCTACAACGCGACGTTGTATTCACGCAAGCGTCGGTACCGCGTAGGCTTGTAGAGATGGCTGAGACTGTGGATCTACCCACCGATTGGTGGAGCACTGAGCACGTCCTGGCGTACCTGCAGTCGGTCGGTGCGCCGATCGGTCGTGCTACGTGGGCGTCATACGTGTCGCGGGGCCAGGCGCCCGCGCCGGATCGCAACTTTGGGCGGTCACCCGTGTGGCGACCCAGAGCCATTCAGCAGTGGCAGGCGGAGCGGCCCCGGCGCGGCGGGTCGGCTTCGTGATGGGTTCCATGTCGGTCGCTCCTTCCTCTGGCGTTGTTGTTGTCTGCAATCGAGACTGCCTGACATGAGGCGCCACGTGCAGACCCCACGCGTGGACACAGAGGACACGGGTCATGTCCATTGACGTTCGGCATTCCTTGAAACCGAACCTGGTGCTGGTCAACCAGCGCCAGGCGGCCGGGTGGGACTCGCGCAAGCGAGCTGCCAGGGAGCTGCACCGACTCGGGTGTGAGCACGGGATCAAGGACACGCCCACTGTTCCGGCGATCGAGAAGGCGATGTACCGCCATGAGACGGGGCGGGTGGCCGTCACCGATCCGATCTATCGGCGCCTGTACTGCCTCGCGTACCGATCGACACCGCACGACCTATTCGGCGAGGTGAGCCACCACGACGATTCCGACCGGCCCCGATTCTCGCTCAGGTCGCACAAGTTCGTACCTGCGTATATCGGGCCTACCGGAGCCGCGCACTTACGCGAGCAGCGCCGCCTGGAGCCGGCGGCCGGTCAATGGTCCGACTGCGACAGCGGGTCCGTCGAGCATCCCGAGGGTCAATGCGAACTCTTTGTCTGGCCTTGTGGCGTCGCGATATTCCACCTGATCGAGGACGTAGAGCTGGGCTCACTCGCCGCGTTCGCGGCCTGGAGAAGGGTTTCGTACAGCGGTAACAGCGCTTGGGCAGCCGAGGAACTGGCGACCGATGTCGGACCCGTCGACGCTGAGTCCATCTACGTCTTCGGCGCCCATTGGCTAACCGCCCCAGCGTGGTCAGCTGGGACGCTCGACGCGGCACTCCGCATTCTCTCGACTCCAGCCGTCTTGCTGCATCGTGACCGACCAATCGACGACAGTCATCTTGCACATGCGGAGCTGATCGAACAGTCTCTACTCGCCGAGGACTACGATCACGCAGGCATTGAGTCGTTCGGCCTGCGGGGCATCTCGGCTGCGTATGCATCATGGTCCGGCGTGGTCTACCACCCGCTTGCCCCTGAACGTTCGCTGACTGAGTCCGAGTTGGTGGCGTGCGAGCTGGCCACGCAGTCCGCTTGGGCGTATACGGACGCCATCAACAGGCAGACAGAGCAGGGTCGCGACCCTAGCGTTGCCGATGAATATGGATGGCGATACCTTCGTGGCATTCGGTCACGCTTGACGACATCAAGAGCACTTGAAACCGGTCAGCACCAGATGATGCGGAAGGCGATTCTCAGGACAAGTGACCTCTTGCCCAAGCTAGAGCACGCCATCGAAAGCCTCCGCGATACGGACAGGGGTTGACGCAAGATGCCCGCCACAAAGCCGGTTCTCGTTCTTGTCGACGTGCAAAATGGATTCGTCAGAGAGCAGTCCGCACACGCCGTACCTGTTCTCGTCGACCTCGTCACCCGCTGGCAAGCAGCGGGCGCGGACACGGTATTCACCCGATACTTCAACTATCCGGGCAGTCCGTTTGAACGATTCTTTGGATGGCGTCAGTTGCAATCATCCCCCGAGGTCGACATCGTCGAGGCTCTGAAGCCGTACGCTGAAAAGGCGACCGCGATCGTGGACAAGCGAATCTACAGCGCTTTTACACCGGAGTTCGATGACCTTGTGAGATCTCACGGCTGGACCGACGTCTACGCTTGCGGAATCGCCACCGAGAGCTGTGTCCTGAAAACTGCTGTCGATGCATTCGAGCGCGACCTCACGCCGTGGCTTATCGAGGATGCGTCAGCTAGCCATGCCGGTCCGGCTGCGCACGAAGCTGGGCTCCTGGTCGCGCGTCGGTTCATCGGCCCGGGGCAGGTAATTAAGGTGGCCGAGGTTCGCCAGCCGGGTGGCGAAGCCGCATCGGTCCCCGACACTACCTGACCGCGCCTCAGGCTGAGAGGGTGCAACACGAATCGCTGAGGTCAGGCCAGGCCGATCCCTGGCCGTCCCCCGTTGTCCTGCTGTCCCTCGACCATAGAAGCGTCGACTGGAGTTCGACATCGTGCCGTACTCCGATTGACGCGTTCGGCCCCTGGGGGCGAAGGTGTCGTAAGTGCGGTGGTTAGCCTGCCGGGATTCCCAGGCCGGACGTTCCCTCCGCCGACCGGTTGCCTCCAGCCACCGGCATTCCGATTCCATGAATTCGATCGGATTGACCACGGCTATGAGGAGAGTTCTCCTCACGCCTTCCGCCTCCTCGATGGAATATTGATTCCTTTCGGCCTCATTTTGACACTATTCGCTGGACCTCCTGCGAAAGCTCCGGTTCAAGCCCAAGCTCCATCCGAGCTTTCATCATGAACATCTTTCGTGCCGCTTGGAACCGGCGCCGTACTTCTTTCATCGTTTCTCGATCAGTCTCTCTTGCCCAAGTAGTTGCGAACAGCTCGGTAGTTGCAAGGCAGCTTGTGGCGGCATCGCAGACGTCGTCTGTTGATATGAAATTGACCTCGTCGAAGACTTCCATCACACTCCTTAGTAGCTCCTTGGTGTCTTCCCCCCAGCCACGAGAATCGAATTTATCGCCGTCCTGCTTCTTGATTATTTGCTGCTCAAGCTGCTTAGTGGCCGAGAGGAATCGCAAATATGTCTTTTGTTTCTCCTCGCGCCACCATTTCTGTTCTTCGCGATGGGTCCTAACCTTTTCGATTCTGTATGTGAAGAGCTGACTCACAAACACGCCCGCTAGTGCGAATAAGCCAGCCACTATCGGAACGCCCCACCACGGAATGCTGTTGCTCATTCTTCCAATCTTAGGGCGAATGGATGCGAAAGCCGCTGACACAAGGGCCGTGTCTTTGCGCGGCATCTTGCTGGAGGAGTTCCAGGGTGAAACTCACGCGCGAGACGTCGGGCCAGCCGTACGGCGGAACGGGCGCTTTAGATCCCGAGGCCATGGGCGTTCGTGATGCGTCGGCGGCTGAGCCGGGCCGGGGAGGAGCTGCCCCCCGGTGGGATCGGATCCCAGACCCCGTATGAGGTGCTACTTCGGGAGGTGGGCCGCAGCCCGGCCGAGTGTTTCTGGCGTCCCTGATGTCCCTCGAACAGCCTGGCCTGCAGTAACGACCGGGACAGGAAGGGCTGGGCGTATCCCTCAACCCACCTCTAGACCCACGGAACGGGCTCGACGGCGCCCACCCAGCGATCAGGCGAGACAGAAGATCTGTGCTGCCCTTTGTAACCGAGAATATTCAAGAGTGACAAGCGAAAGTAGTGGCGCACCAAGATGCTGGCCTCGGCCCACGCGTACATACTCCAGTTACTCGGAAGACTCTTTGTCGGATGGATTATCTTGTTTCTAAGGTAAATCGCGGCCCCGATTCCATCCCGACCTATTCCTGTCTGGGTGGGCATCTGGGCAGCTTCCTGGGTGAGGTAGGGGAAGTGCTGCGGAATGTCAAGGTTGATCTTACAATCCGTCAGTAGCTCACGGACCTGCTTCTCCGTATTTCCGGATTCTTCGAACGCTTTCGAGGTTGCGTATGCA
Organism: Krasilnikovia cinnamomea; assembly: GCF_004217545.1. NCBI lineage: Bacteria > Bacillati > Actinomycetota > Actinomycetes > Micromonosporales > Micromonosporaceae > Krasilnikovia > Krasilnikovia cinnamomea. The sequence continues at coordinate 669,026 of NZ_SHKY01000001.1, read as the reverse complement.
TTGCGTTCGTTAACGAGCCGGTGATGTGCTAGCAGTTGCAAACCTGAAATCGCAAGTCCAATGGCAGGTTCAACGTCGACGTCCGCATTGGCGCTTACGTAGTAGGAAGTTGCGTACTTAATTACATTTTGATTTGCTGAATTCGCGCAGTAAGCCAAACCGCTTTCGAGAAATTCGCTGATCTGTTTGCACGCGATCGTGGCATCGATCCACGAATCCACATTCGCCATCTGGTCTACCGGTGGAGCTGCCCAGTACGCCCAGATATCAGCCTCGTCCTTCGATCCTACGGGAAGAATCAGATTGACCCGTCTGCCTGCTATGAGGTTGAGCAAGAGCCTAATTGATTCCAAATGAGGTTGCGCCTCGGCTGTCGAAAATTCCGCTCCATCAACTCGATGCAGCTCGCCAAGGTGAGTAATCGCCCTCCCGCCAGACGCCTTTAGCCGCTTCCGGAACTCACTCTGGCCAGCCTGTTTTGTGACGTCGATTGTTACCGACCAATCGCCCGCCACCGCACGGAGTCGGCCGGGCCAAGAATAGGCAAGATTGTCCGGGCTGGTAACGTAATGTCCATCGTGCGAGTCCCATCCGTTCGGAATTAGGAACCGGATGCGATCCACCGGGCCGCTACCAACTTCCTGAGGCCGCGACGAAAATTCAAACCGCGCAGAATTGCTAGGCGGCTCAGTGATCGGCCTTGAACTGGCATCCGAGATGCGAAAGGAACCGCTGGGCTCTGAAAGCTCTGGTTTGTCTGTCCAGATAGAGGTTGTTACAGGACTCTTGCCGAACTCGTCAAAGTCTTCGATTCTAGTCGCCCGGCTGCCACGGGCAAGAATATGTGGAGTTGGAATCCACATGAATCGCACGTCACCATCTAGCGGATCAGGGCTGGTGTCATCTGAAGGGATAAACTGACCTTGGTGGAGGCATATTTCCGAATCGATGCCTTCAACGAAATATGGGTGGGAAAGAACGTCAGGATGGCGGTGAACTATCCGCGCAGTCTGGCCGTTGTCTAAGGTTACTACTTGTTCCACACGACGCTGACCATCGTCGTCATAGAAGACCCCAAGTCTCCGAGACCCGTCCGGCGACTGCTCAACCGTCATGCTGCGCTCCGTTGGTCGGCGTGGATCGGTTGCTTCCCCAACCTTATGGCGTCTTGGGCGCGTTTACGCACAACATGTGTGGCCACGCTGGTTCACCGACCTACGAACGTCTACACCTCGTCAGCCGGGACTTCGTCGGGGTTGCTGGCGCTGCGACCGGGCCGAGATCCACCAAGGCGGGGTCAGCCGACAGCGGACCTACCAGATCACCATCCGGAGCGACTTCCCGAAGCCCCGCTGACTTGGCCCAGGGGATGGTGTGGTTCGCCCAGCGAGTCGCAGTTCAGCGATCTTGGCCGAGTGCCCCCTTAGCAGTTTGGGTGTCCCTGGTGTCCCTCGATGTGTCCTGACCTGCGCAAACGCCAGGGGCGGGAGAGTGTGGGGGTGTCCCTCCTGCAAGCGCGACCGGGAGGAACCGGTTGGGGACCATTTGGGGACCACACGGCATGCACGCCAGTGCATGGACCTGCACCCTTGCCACGCGTGCCAACACTGCGCATCGCGTTTGACGTGCGGAAACGTCTACCCCAACGGCCTGGGGGTCGTGCGGTCTAGTGCTGCGTTCTGTACGGGGTTAACTGGCCCGCTTCGCGGGCCGGTCGCGCCGCCCAGCAGGGCCGGGCCGAGGACCGTCCCTGCGCCGCCAGCTGTCGCCTTGGCGCCGGGGTTCCAGCCCTGCGGCAGTCGCGAACGGGTATGACGAATCCCCGGTACAGCCGTGAACGTGGCGGTACCGGGGAACCGTTGTTGCTTTCCTCAATCGCTGGGGTGCGGGCTGGACAGCATCGCGATCTTCTCGTCAGGCCCGGCAAACATGAGCACGGTGTTCGGGCCGGCGATGAACGGCGCCACCGAAGCCGCGGTCAGCCGTCGGACGTTTATGCCGTCGTCGAATCCGTTGTGATCGCACCCGGAATACCGCAGCATGACCTCCGTCAGCCCGACCCGGGAACGCACCCGCAGCACGATGGCGTCATCACCGTAGGCCGCCTCCGGCAAGGCGAGATCGGGCTGGTCGGGACCCCCACCGACCGGTGCTTGCGCGATCTGCCGGATCGCGCGCTCAGCCGCGGCGCCGTCCAGGTGCAGGCTGGAAACTAGCCAAGGGCGTTGCTGCGCCGTGTCGTAGCCCTGGCGGAGCTCGTACTTGCAGGCCGAGACGGAACTCACGTTGCGCAGCGTGGCGAGATCAACCGGCCGTGCCGGACGCAAGGCGGGTTGCATGCTGATCGGGTTGGTGGTGGGACAGCCGAAGTCGTCGACGTCTACTCGATGAACCGTGGCGGCGATTTGCTCGCGCAAACCCCACGGAGCCTGCACGACGACTTCCACTCCGGCCAACCGCACCGTAGTACGGTCTCCCACGCGCTCGACACCATCGGACACCTGCAAGGCATGACCAAGGCCGACGACCCATCCGGTATCGGCGATCCGCGTCCCGTCACCACCGCAGGCGATCGCTGGTGTGGCCCCGCCGGGCCGGGCGACGACGGGCGGCCGGTTGCCCGCCGAACCGACGCACCAGGCGTCCAGGCGCAGGCCGGAATCGCCCCAGCCCCATTCGCCGGGGATACCCACCTCGACACCGCCGTAGGACTCCCACCGCCATCCGGCCGGCAGAGCGGGCTTGCGGTCCGGCTCCACGAGCTGCACCGTCACCGGCTCTTCGCCCGCTATCGGCGTCTGCGATCCAGACGCGGAGAGCAGTACCGCCACAAGCATGGCGATCACCGGTCGTACGCGATGCATGCCCCACCCACCTCATACCCTCGGCGTTCCCGAGGCGGTATGACGCGCACGACCGTCTCCCGGTTCCCCGTTACCGCAACTCTCATCGGCAGCCCTTCATGGTGCCGAAGGGCCGTGACCAGAGGATCGGCTCTTCGGATACATCCAGCCTTGGCACGGTCGCGCTAGCCCGCTGTGCGACCGAACTGGGTCGGACTGCCCAAGGGATGCCAGTACTCCCGCCCAGCCGTCAAACGAACACGTCGCCTGGTGTCCCTGCTGTCCCTGCTGTCCCTGCTGTCCCTAGACAGGCCGTGAACTGCGGAAACGGCGGGGACAGCCCCGGGAGAGGTGTCCCCATCCGGCGAGTGAGGACGGCGGGGACCGGTGGGGACCATTTGGGGACCACACGTCGTGCGCGACCACGCGCGACCTGCGTGAGGTCACGCGCACCCGAACGGGTCGCATCGGGCTTGACGTGCGGAAATGCCTACCCCAACGGCCTGGGGGTCAAGGGGTCGCAGGTTCAAATCCTGTCAGCCCGACCACACTTAGGCTCTGAACAGCGGAAATGCCGGTCAGAGCCTGATGTATATCTATGTTGTATTGAACCGCCCCCCGAAAACCCCCCACTAATGCAGGCGACAGCCAGGTTCATCAGTAACGTGGTGGGGTCGCACGGCCCTTGGCGGTCGCGCGTCGTCATCGCTACCCAGTTCGCGCATGCGCGAACGGTTTGTCGGGTGGGCCCACTGCGCGACGCCTGGCCGGCGGCGAACGACCGGGGCGAGCTGTTGGCCAAGATCGTCGGCTACATCGACACCGCAGGGGATCGGGCCGCCGCCGGTCATCGGCGTAATCGCCGCGCCGACCCTCCCCTCCGCCTCCGCCTCGGCGATCATGCCCACCACCGCAAGCCCTGCCACGGCCGCCGTCGCCCCGCACACCGCTGGCTCATGGCGAGGTCAACGACCGTACGAGGGTCGGAGTCTCTGGCTGGCGCGATGACGAAGTTCGGGTGGGTGCGGCGGTTGTCGGCAGGGGCTCGCCTCGGTAGGCCTAGGCCGATCGTGAAGCCCGACCATTTCAAGATCACCCTTGGTGCGCGAAGTTCCGTAGGGCCTACCAGGCGTCGTCGATCGGGATCACCCCAATCGGGGCAGGGGCCGGCGACGACCAGGGACGCACGCCGCCCTGGTGAACGTGATTCTGTGGACACATGATTGGTTACCCGCCGCCGTGGGTGCATCGGCCGATAGCGGGCCGCATCTTGACGATGATGCCGTACGACGGTGGCAGCAACCGGCGGTGGTTGCATCAGCGGCTCGGCAGCCAGATCCGCCCGGAACATCGAGGCGGCGGAGTATGGGCTGTCGCCCGATCGCATTTCCGGCACCTGGTAGAGGGTCTGGCCGAGCGCTTCGGCTACGTCGACATCCTCCTCGACTTTCGGCAAGCCGAGCGCTGCGATACCCGATGCCGCGATGCTCGCGGCGACGACTGCACCTGCTCATGCTTGGGCGAGAACCACGGTGGCGCCGCGTACTGGCGTCACTGGATCGAGGTAGGCGATACGACACTCGTCGCCCCGGGCGACGTTGTTCGCCGGCACGTTCGCCTGACGGCCCGCGGGTAGGGCGAGTCCGGAGCTAGGCGGAATTGCCGGGTTTAAGGCTCGGCCGCGGCTCTGCGCGCCGGCTACTGGCCGGAAGGGCTGCATTTCCAACCCGTCGGTGCTGGACTACGGAGTCCGTCCTGCTGGACCGGCGTCGTTGCAGCTCCTGGGCGAACCATGCGCGTCGGTGTGGCAAGTCGAAGTCGCAACCGACCTCGCGGAGATAGGCTAGGGCGGCGGTCGTCCATGACTCCCGGCGATACGCGGACGGACCCTTCAGCTCCAGCTCGCCGAGCGAGCCGTTGCAGCCAGGACAGAGCAGTCCCCGGGTGCAGCGCCCGCAGACGCGGCGCTCAGTCGGACAGCAGACGTGGTCGTGGTCGATGACCAAGGGCGCGATCTCGCCGTTCCTCCAGGCCGGCTTGGCGCAGATCGCGCAGACGCCGTCCTGCGCGTGCAACATCTGGCGGTATCGGGCGTCGGTGATGTTGTGTCGATCGATGGCCTGCACCGGAAGGACGGTGGAGCAGCCCTCCAGACAGTAGAGCGATTCCCACTCGATGATGAACCGGCCCTCCGGCGAAACTCCCATATGGAACATTATGGCCTTGGGACTGGGGCCGGGCGGCACGGTATGGGGTCACGGCGCCGAGTCAGGTCCGGGCCGATTGGGGCGGCGGGTGGCCCGCAAGTCGCGCACGTTGCGACCCCTGGTAGGGGCGATGAGAACCAGTACGGACTGACACGCTGCCAGGTTGCGTATAAGTTGCGACCCCTGGTAGGGCGATGAGAACCTGAGGCTTAAGTGCCTGTCAGGCGGCGGCTTTGGGCACCGACTGAATGGCGCGCAGGACGTCGTCCAGGCTGACCAGGTTGGTGGTGGTTCCGGCGATGGCGGACTCGATCGCCCGGCGGATGAACACCGACGCTGGGATCCCCTGGGCTGCGGCGGCGTCGTCCAGGCGTTGGTTCAGCTCTTGCGGCAGGCGTAGCGAGCGGACCACGTTCAGCGGGGCGTCCGGTTCGCCGGGCGGCGGCAGCAGGGCCTCCAGCTCGGCCTGCTGCGCCGCCGTGGTGGGCACGACGGTGAGGTTGTCGAGTAGCTCGCCGATCTGTTCGGCGTTCATGTCCCGCACGTCGCGCTGGCCGAGCACGGCATGGAACTCGCTGTCGCTCATCGGCTGTTCTCCCATGACTCGAACTCCTCCCGCTCGTCGCTGGTCAGGTCCCGGGCGCCCACGATCTGGCTGTCGAAGCCGCCGACCGGGCGCACGGTGACGATCAGCAGTCGGCCAGCCTGGGTGCGACCCCAGATGCTGAGCAGCACCACCCCGTGCGGGTGGCGGACCAGGACTGGGCGCCGGTGCCCGCCGTAGAGCACTTGCAGCACCTCGTACGGCTCGATGCCCGGGCGAGCAGCACGGCGAACGCGGTCGACAGCCATTCGTAGGGCACCCGATCATTGTACTACGAAATGAACTACGCGCCGTTCCCGACGTCTGCCAGCGCCGGTGACGTGATCGGTCAGTCCTTGACCCGGGCGGGGCGTAGGTAGCTGTACACGGTCTCGCGGCTGATGCCGAACTCCCTGGCCAGTGCGGACTTCCGCTCGCCGGCGGCGGCGCGCTCACGTAGCTGCAGCGCTTGCGCGGCGGTCAGCGCCGGCCTGCGCCCGGTGTACACGCCGCGTTGCTTGGCGGCGGCGATGCCCTCGCGTTGGCGTTCGAGGATCAGGGCGCGTTCGAACTCGGCGAAGGCACCCATGACGGACAGCAGCAGGGTGGCCATCGGGGAGTCCTCGCCAGTGAAGGTGAGCGTCTCCTTGACGAACTCCACCCGTACGCCCTTGCCGGTCAGCGTGCGCACCATGCGGCGCAGGTCGTCGAGGTTGCGGGCGAGCCGGTCCATCGAGTGCACGATCACCGTGTCGCCGTCGCGGACGAACGCGATCAGCTCGTCGAGCTGCGGGCGAGCGGTGTCCTTGCCGGATGCCTTGTCGGTGAAGGTGCGCTCGACGTCGATGCCGTCGAGCTGCCGGACAGTGTTCTGGTCGACGGTGCTGACCCTGACGTAGCCGACGCGCATCGTCCCGCCTTCTGTCGGATTCCGAGGTCGTCTGCACGGATGTCTGCGGTCCTCTGCTCGGCTCGCCGTCTATGGGCGCTGGTTGCAGCGGGGTACCTCGCGCGTGGGTCGTCAGCGCCGGTAGGCGTCGACGCGCGAAAGGTATCCCGATCACCGAGTCAACCCCAAGAGGGGCAGCCCCCGACGACACGCGCTCTCAAGCTCACCGACGAACCACCCCCGCACAGCTGGCCTGAGCTGTGCGGGGCACGCGTTCGACGAGCGAGTAGAACTGGCGGTTGTCAGGACACGGGACGTGGCGAGCAGCCACGGCGGTTCGACGCCGCCGGTTCGTTCGCCGTCATGGCTGGTCGATTCTGTACAGGTTTCGGCTGGCGACGTAGACGCTGACGCCGTCGGATTCGATTCCTGAGATTCCGCGGAAGCCGCCCGCGATGTCTTTGACCGATCCGGTCGACTTGCTGATTCGAACAAGTCGACTCTCATTCCAGTACGGGTCGGATGCCGCTGCGTACAGGTACCGTCCCACCGACCGGATCGAGCCCCGGGCCACGTGGCTGTCCAGCGTGGCCACGGTGGTCATGCTGCCGGACGCTCGATTGATGCGTCGAAGATACATGCCTCCGGTCTCGTGTTCGAACGATGACGTGGCCACCCAGATGGAGTTCGCGTCGGCGGCGATATCTCCCATGACCGGCACGTCAAGCACTGCAACCACATGGACAGTCAAACTGGCGCTGGTCAGATCGACCCGGTAGATCGTGTCCCCGTAATTGATGAACAGCTGGTTTCCCGCGACGCTCACCGACGAGTAGCCCGTGGTATCCAGGATGAGCTTCTTACTGCCGTTGTCGACGTTGACCGCATACACCCCGGTGGGGTCGGTTACGAAGATCGTGTTCCCGTATGACGCGCGAACCCATGGCTGATAGTTGCTGGAGGCGTCGAATCCTTCGGCGACCACCGTTTCTGTTTTGCTGTTCAGGTCATACCGCACGATGGAGTCGTAGAGGGCGTAGTAGGCGTTGCCCCGGATCTTTGCGACACCGTTTGCTCCGGCGTGGGAGAAGGAGCCGGGTTCGTGCACGAAGGAGGCCGGGGACAGCTTGGGGAGGAACGGCCCTGTCGACGGCGCGGGTTTCGCGGGGGCGCCACCCGGTGGGGCAGGGCTGGGCGCGCTTGAGCGGCCGTAGTAGGTCAGGTGGGCCAGGAACCCGTCGTGGTCGGTGGCTTCGCCCCAGATCGCGCCGGGCCAGTCGAGGTTCTCGACCCTGTCGAAGCCGAACTCCCCGGTCCACATGATGTGCTGGACGTCGTCGTCGCCCTTGCGGGTGTATCCGTTCGGTACGCAGTGCTGCACATTTCGCGGGTCATCCCGGTCGCGTCCGGCCCAATAGAGGTTAAGGTCTCCGCCCATGATCATGGGCAAGCCTTGCTGCTTCTTTCCGGGCATGACGTATCCGGTGAGGTACTTGCATTGGTCCATGGCCAGATATTCGTCGGCATTGACCAGGTGCGTCGTGCAGGCGGAGAATCCGGAGAATTTGCCGCACAGGTAGGCGCGCCGCTCCCAGTCGGGGTTGGCGTGCTGGAGATACTCAGGGTAGTGGCCGTCGGACCACCCCGTCGGAGTGTGTTCCGGCCGCACGATGATGCCGATGCCGTAGTTCCCCCTGTTCTCGGTGCATTTCATCGGTGCGCCGCGCTCGTTGACGGCCTGGAACCGGTAGTTCGTGGTGCCCAACATGGTGGCCAGTACCGGCATGTCCGAGTCGCAGATTTCCTGCAGCAGAACCACATCCGGATAATTGTCGAGGATCATATCTTTGGCGTCGCGGACAGCTCTGCCGTTCTCGTAGCAGCCCGCTGTACCGCCGTTGCAGAGGTTGAGCTGCAGCACCCGGAACTTGCTGCCCTGCGGGATGGTGGTCGCTTTGGCGCTGGGTTGGGAGACGGCGCCGTCCGGGCCGAGTGCCCTGACCTGGTAGCTGTAGCCGGCGCTGTTGTCGATTATCCGGGCGCCGACGGCTGCCCGCGACTGGACGCCGGGTGCCGTGCCGGTGTCGGGGGACGGCTGGTCGACCAGCGTCGCCAGGCTCGTGGTCGCGATGAGCGTACCGTCGCGGAATACCTGATACGCGGCGGCGCCGTTGTCCTGCCAGGTCACGTTGACCGCCCCGGCGCTGTCCAGCTCCGCCACGACGTCCGTGGGCGCCGCGACGCCGACGGGGGTGGTGCCGCGGATCTCGATTTCGTCGGTCATGGTCCAGACGCCGCTGCCATCGACTTCGACCTTGACGTAGCGGGCGGTGGCGGCCAGGCCGACGGCGCGGTAGGTGACGGCCTGGTTGGCGTCACTGACCGCCGGGCGGTCGATGTGGGCGGCCGCGGTGAAGGTGACGCCGTCGGCCGAGATCAGGTAGGTGATGCCGGCCGGCAGGACGGTGAAGTCGTCCTTGTCCTGCAGCCAGCCGCTGTTGATCTCGGTGATCGGGCGTTGCCCGCCGAGGTCAACGGTGAACGAGTAGGTGGTGACGTTGTTGCGGCCCTGCCACGCGGTGCGTTCGGTGGTCTTGCCGTGCACACCGTCGGTCAGCGACGTGCCGCCGGTGTCGGGGTGCGCCGGGTCGGCGGGCACCGTGGCGGTGTAGGCGCAGCCGGGCATGGTGTCGGCGGCGCCGCAGCGGGCGTAATTGACCGGCGCGGCCGGCAGCGCATCGGTCGTGGCGGTCACCGCGGTGCTGAGCTCGGAGGCGTGGGCGGCGGCATCGACCGCCTTGATCTGGTAGTGGTAGATGGTGGCGCCGTTGAGCTGCCGGTCGATGAACGCCGGCGACGTGCCGGTCTTGGCGACCAGCTCGTCGTCGCGGTAGACGTAATAGCCGGTCGCGCCGGGCGCCTCGACCCAGGCCAGGTGCACCGTCTGAGACCCGTCCGCCCGCGCCGACAGCTGCGACGGCGCCGCGAGGGCGACGTTCCAGGCGATGGTGATGCTGCTGGTGCGGTGGGCGGCATCGGTCACCGTGACCGACGCGGTGCTGGCGCCGGCGGTGGTGGGCGTACCGGAGATGATGCCCGTGCCGGTGTCGATGACCAGGCCGGCGGGCAGGCCGGTCGCCGACCACACGTACGGGGCGGTACCGCCGGTGGAGTGGACCGTCACCGACGTGGGGACGCCGGTGGTGGCCTGCTGCGCGCCAGGGCTCACCGCCGCGAGCGGGGCACTGACCGTCCATCCGAAGGTGGTCGTGGTGCTTCGGAGGGCGGCGTCGGTGCCAGTCACCGTGGTGGTGTAGCTGCCGCCGGTGGTGGGGGTGCCGGTGATGGCACCGGTCGTCGTATTCATCGTCAGGCCGGCGGGCAGTCCGGCGGCCGACCAGGCGTACGGGGCGGTACCGCCCGTGGCGGTGACGGTGAGCGACACCGGAGTGTCCAGGGTGGCATGCTGATCGCCCGGGTTGGTCAGGGTCAGCGGGTTGGCGACGGTCCAGGTGAAGGTGGCCGTGTTCGTGGCGCCAGCAGCATCGGTCACGGTGATCTTCGTGGTGGAGGTGCCGGCCGTGGTGGGGGTACCGGTCATGGCACCGGTCACCGTGTTGATCGTCAGGCCGGCGGGCAGGCCGGTAGCCGACCAAGCGTACGGGGTGGCGCCGCCGGTGGCGATGGCGGTGAGCGAGACCGCCATGCCTGTGGTGCTGTTCTGAGCGCCGGGGTCCTGCACGGTCAACGGCGTACTCACCGTCCAGGTGAACGTGCGGGCGGCACTGGAGATCTTCTTGGCATCGGTGGCGGTCACCGTCACGGTGCTCGACCCGGCGGCGGTCGGGATGCCGCTGATGACTCCGTTTGTCGAGTTGATACCCAGCCCGGCCGGCAGGCCGGTCGCTGACCACGTGTACGGTGCGGTGCCGCCGGTGGCGATGAGGGTCTTCGACACGGCCACGCCGGTGTTGCTGTGCTGCGGGCCGGGGTCCTTCACGATCGGGGCCTGGCCGATATGCCAGGTGAAGGTGACGTGGCCAACAACCTTGGCGGCGTCCTTGGCGGTGATCCTCGTGAAGTAGGTACGGGCCTTAGTAGGGGTGCCGGTGACGGTGCCAGTGGTGCGGTTGATGCGCAGGCCGGCGGGCAGTCCGGTTGCCGCCCACCGGTACGGGGCCGTGCCCCCCGTGGCGGTGTGGGTCGCGGTGACCGCGACGCCGGTGACGCTGGCGCGGGTCGCCACGGGCCCGACGACCACCCCGGTGGTCCAGGCGAACCAGACACTTCCCGGGATCCTCCGCGCGTCGGTGACGGTCAGCTTGGTGTAGTACCTGCCGGCCGTCGTGGGGGTGCCGGTGATCGTGCCGGTGGTGGCGTCGATGCTCAGGCCGGCGGGCAGGCCGGTCGCGGACCAGGCGTACGGGGCCGTGCCACCCTTGGCGGTACTGGTCAAGCTCAGCGCCGTCTTGCTGGGGCTGAGCTGGTTGCCCGGGCTCACCACGACGGGAGCGGCGCCGACGTTCCAGATGAACGCCGTTGTGCCGGCGATCTTTGCCGCATCGGTGGCGGTCACCTTCGCGGTGTACGTACCCGCGGTGCGGGCGGTGCCGGAGATGACACCGGCTCGGCTGATGGTGAGCCCGGTCGGCAGGCCGGTGGCCGACCACACGTACGGGGCGGTCCCGCCCCGCGCGGCCATGGTGAGTCTGGCCGCCGTGCCGGTGACCGTGCCGACAGTTCCGGGGTTGGTGACGATCACGCCCGTGGTCCAGCTGAACACCGCACTGTGGGACAGGGCCGCCGCGTCGGTGACGGTGACCTGGCTGGAGTACGTGCCGACCCTGGTGGGGATGCCGGTGATCGTGCCGGTGCTGGTGTTGATGCTCAGGCCGGCGGGCAGCCCGGTCGCCGACCAGGCGTACGGGGCGGTGCCACCGACGACGGTGCTGGTCAGGCTCAGCGCCACCTTGGTGGGGCTGGCCTGCCCGCCCGGATTGGCCACGACCGGAGCGGTGTTGGCATGCGCCGGCGGCGCCGCCACGAACCCGGCCAGCAGAGCCGTCACGACCCACAGGATCACCGCCGGATGCCGGCGCGGCGCCAACGAGGCGACCCTTGCCGAGCCAAGGATGGTGTGGCCTGTGCGAGCCGGCATGAACGCCTCCTGCAGTCGTGGACTGCAAGAGAGTGCGGTTGAGGCGGCTACGGGCAGTACATGCGAATAGTGTGGGTTGTCCTAATAACCGGGTGGAGGCCATTGTCGACGGCGGCAGAGTCCTCAGCCGTTCGGGCGACCTGTTCCGCCAGCGCCACGCCTTGCCAGAAGCACTGAACCTCAGATGTGTCCATGGTTCCCAGGAGTATCCGGATCCGGTCGGCCCGTGAACAACATCTCGCTGTCAACCACTTAACTCACGGACACCTCAAGATCGATACATTCCGTGATCCTCTTCCTGCGCTTAGTGCGTGGCGGTGAATCACTCGGCGGCGGTCAAGACGGTGTCGACGAGATACACCGTGGCGTTCTTGGTCTGCACGTTGGCGCACACCACCTCAGCGGAGCCATTCACCTTCACCACGCCACCCTGGCTGGTCACGGTGACCTTGGCACCGCTCAGGGTGGTGTGCGAGCCCGGCAGCTGCGACGGGGTCAGCCGTTGCGGCACCACATGACCCGACAACATCCCCGCGAGTTGCTTCTTGTCCGCCCCCAACGCGTGCCGTCGCGCCGCGGGGAGCTTCTCGAAGGCGCCGTCGGTCGGGGCAAACACTGTCAACCCCGCAGCATCGTTCAAGGACGAGACCAGACCGGCCCGCTTGAACCCCTCCGCCAGACCCGACAACCCCTCGCTGCCGGCCAACGCCGACGCGACCGGCTTAGCGGCCATGGCCTCGAAACTGCCCGGGTTCGCCGGGTCGGCCGGTACGGCAGCACACCCATTACCGAACTGCGGTACCGACGGCGCCGTATAACTGGGCGCCGCATGAGGCGGTGCTGCCACCTCACCACCACTCCCGCAGCCAGCCAGCGCCACGGCCACCACCGCGACAACCGCGACCCCGCCACCCCGCACCGCCGCCTCCATCGCCCAGACGTCACCCACCGCAAGCCCTTCAAGCCTCTGGTCGACCCAGACGAGCGAACAGTCAAGGGTTGGGGATGAGAAATCTTGTTCAGGCGACTGCGGCGGCGCGTCCGTGACGGACTCGATGGACCGCGTCCGACGGGCCAACCCACCCCCAGCCAGTGCGCTGGCGGCCGATCCACCGCACGACTAGATCCCGGCCCGTTCCCGACCGGAGCGATCGAGGCATGCAAGCTTCCGAACCGGTTTGCTATCCCGGCGCGCCGGGCTGCGGGACTGCGCGGATCCCCCGCCGTCGGCGCAGCCAGAGGCCGTATGCCACAGCCACCGCGTACGCGATTGCTGCCCAGACGACCGCCTGGAGCAGCCGGTACTGAGCGCCGGGCTTGCAGGCGGCCCGGAACTCCGCAGGGTCCAGGTTTGCCGGACTGTAGGGGGCGATTAGCGAGCCACATTGATGTGACGAGCCCGGGGCGCCGAAAGCCCACGTCACATACACCAGAGCGGGAGTCAGTAGAACAACACCAGCGCAGGCACGGCAAACCCACTCGCCGAGCGACGCGGTCCTGGCCGACACCAGCCTGATCACCACACCGAACAACGCGCCACAACACCCGACGGCCACCGCGACGACTGCCTTGGTCCCTGGCCCTATCCAGGCCATCTGTGCCGGAGCGGGACTGACGAGGAAGATGTACACCACGCCAACCGCGGCGAGCACCGCGGCGATGCTCACAGCAACGTCCCGAATACGGCGCCTGGCTACCTCGGAGTTCTCCGGCATACCCGCTCCGCACTCGATCCGCTGATCTCACCTCTACGCCGCTGAGCATACGTTCCGCGAGATGATCACGGATCTCCGTTCGCACCATGAGCGGTGCGAACCTCGCCGCACACATGACGTCAGAGGTTGGCAAGTGTCGCCTATTGGAGTACACCCCAGCGCTACAGGATCGACGCATCGAGACGGTGAGCGAGAGCTGGCTCCAGCATGGTCGCCGTGGTCTGGATACCTGCCCCTGGGCTCATGCGGTGTCGCCCAGCAGGCGGCGGGCGATCTTCAAAGCATCCCGGCCGTCGCTGTTGCCGGTGTCCGGCACGGTTGTGTCCGAGACGAAGGCCTCGATCGCGTCGAGGTGCTCGGGTTGCAGGCCCCGGTTGGGTAGGGGTGCGATTAGCAGGGCTCGGCCGGTCGCGGCGAGTTCGTCGTGTATCGGTCCGCTGGTGGGTACGGCGTCGTCGTCGGTCCAGATCAGCCGGTGGCCCTGTTCCAGGACGGTACGGGCCGCGGCGAGCTTGGCCGCGGGTGCCTCGCTGTGGCTGATCGGGTCTGTCCAGGCGCGCTCCAGCCGGGGCAGGGCGAATAGGCGCTCGATCTGGTCGGTGTCGGCGCACCAGGTGGAGCACCAGCGCACGGTGACGGTCCCCGTGTTGTGCAGGGCACGGATGCGGGCGATCAGGGCCGGCGCCCAGCGCAGCCGGTACGGGTGGCCGCCGCCGTACGCGGTGCCGTTGCGGGGTGCGGCGCTCCAGCCGGGGCGGGTGGCGTTGAGGACGCCGTCGACGTCGAGCAGCCAGACCGGGCGGCTCACTGCGCGGCTCTGGGCGCGGCAGTGGTCGCCGCGGTAGGCCGGGGCGCGGGAGAGGTGCGGATGTTGCGGTAGACGGTCATAGGGGTGACGCCGCAGGAGGAGGCGATCTCGGCCATCGTGAACTGCTTCGAGTCGTACATGCGCTGCGCTTTGTTGATCAGGGCCGGGGTCATTTTGGGTTTGCGGCCGCCGGTGCGGCCGCGGGCGCGGGCGGCGGCCAAGCCGGCGAGGGTGCGTTCCTTGATGAGAGCGGCTTCGTATTCGGCCATGAGGGCGAACATGCCGAAGACGAGTTTGCCGTGGGCGGTGGTGGTGTCGACGATGCCGTTGGTCAGCGACTTGACGCCGACCCCGCGTTCTTCGAGGACGGCGACGATGTCGACCAGGTCGCGCAGGTTGCGGCCGAGCCGGTCGATCTTCCAGATGATCAGGGTGTCTCCGGGGCGGAGGTCGTCCAGGCAGGCCTGCCACTGCGGGCGGTCCGCCTTGGTGCCGGTGGCGACATCCTTGTAGATCTTGAGGCAGCCCTCGGCGGTGAGTGCGTCGAGTTGCAGCTGCGGATCTTGGTCGGCGGTGCTGACTCGGGCGTATCCGATCTTGTGCCCCACTGCTCGACTCTATCGAAACTTACTTCCCAGGCGAAGTTGTGTTGGCTTGTTTTCGTTGTGGATTTTGGTTGACCTCTATGCTGGGGTTGATGGTCGGCGGCGGCTGACCCAGTGAAGGTCTATCGGAAACGTTCGCTTATGTGGGACATGGTCACCACGAGATGTCGGCGATCTCGTCCTGGTCGGGAAGGAACTCCTCGGGCACGCCAGCGCGGGCCAGTTCCCGGCACGTCGCCTCGACGAACGGCCTCCGCCGGCAGAAAGCGGTGAACACGCCAAGCAACTGCCGGGCCGAGGCGGGATCGGTCTGGGCAGCGGTGACCGCGTCCTGAAGTGCGGCCATGGCTTGCTGCCAGAGGTCGGCGGCATGGCTGCGAGGTCGGTCGTCAATCTGGTCGAGCCCGGTGTGCCCCTCCCGGCGGGGCGAGCCGGGGTACGCCGGCCGGTAGGGCTCGGCGCGTAGCAGCGGAGCGAGGCTGCCGCTTGCCTCGATGACTCTGGTCTCCGCCAGGTGCAGGGCAGCTGCGGCGGCATCGAGCATGGCCTGCTGTACCGGCCAGTCCAGTGACTCGTACGGCCGCCAGCCGCTTTGACCGTCCCGCTCCCGCCGGCCTGTGGCCGCCCAGATCTGCCGGATGGTGCGGGCTCGTGCCGGCCGGATCAGCGATAGCGGCAGGTTGATCTCATCGAGCACGGTGCGCAGCAGGCGCAGCCACACCCCGAGATGCACCGGTCGGCCTGGCAGATCCACCAGACCGGTGGCAAGCCCTTCATGGGTGCGTCGATCCATTTCCTGCACGGCGGCACCTGCTGCCACGGACTCGCCGTCACTCTCCCAGCCGATGAACGTCCCGGCGGGGCCGAAGGCATCCCACAGGAGCAGGCCGTGGATGGGGCAGGAAAGAGTGAGCGGGAGCTGGGATATCAGACTGAACGTCCGTGTCGGGCCCTGGATACATCCGGGGCAGGCTCGACGCATCGGCGTGCTCGTCAGCCACGGCCGCTACCGGCCTGGCCGCAGCTGTGGGGCTTCACCCAGCGGCAGGAGCACGCTGTCCTGTCGGACATAGGTGGTGTAGGCGTCCGGGTCGTGATCGAGCGAGTCCAGTAGCCACGGTGTCCAACCGCTGACGGCCATCCGCGCTATCTGGTGGATCGGTACGCCGGTACGTTCGGCCAACGCCGTCAGTAGCCAGCCGGGCGGATCGAGGTCGAGACCGACAACGTCACGCCCGGCATCGGCTGAGAGGGTGCCGAGGTTGTGCCGCAGCAGTTCATCGACCGGCATGTCGTAGGTGCGAGCGAGTCGGTGCAACCACGAGGACAGTGCCTCGCCCGGTACCGGTGCCGGGTGCAGTGGCCAGCGCGGTGTCACACCAGTTCTCGCTCGAACAGCCGACGGCGCTCGGTGGGCCCGAGGTAGGAGGCCAGCAGCAGGGTGCGCTGGTTGATGGCCTCCTCGCCGGAGTCGATCGCCGCGATCGCGGCGTCGGTGAGCAACCGGGTCAACTCGCCGATCGTGCCCTCGCTGCGGGTCAGCAGGTAGAGCGCCATCTCCTCGGTCGCGATCGGCGAAGGCCGGCGCAGCGGGAACGAGGCGGCGAAGCTGGCCAGCAGCGAACACGCCTCGGCGCCGGGCTGCCACAGCGGCAGCGGGAACGGCTCGAACCGGTTCTCCAGCTGGTCATCGGAGCGGACCGCCAGGTACGCCTCCCGGGTGCCGACCCCGACCAGCGGGATCCGCAGCTCGTTGCCCAGGAACCGGATCAGGTTGAGGAACTCGCGGCGCACGTCGCCGCGGCCGGCGAGCACGTTGTGCAGCTCGTCGACGACCAGCATCCGCACGCCGGTCGCGCGCAGCAGCGCCAGGGCGACCTGCTCGAGTTCGGCCAGGCGCTGCCGAGGCCGCAACGGTGCGCCGAGCGCGGCGAGCACCGCGACGTAGAAGCGGATCACCGACGGCTCGGACGGCATCTGCACCACCAGCACCGGGATCTCCTCGCGGTCCGGGTGCGAGATCGGCGGGTGCAGGCGCCGGAACTTCTCCACGATCATCGACTTGCCGTTGTTGGTCGGGCCGATCAGCAGCAGGTTCGGCATCCGCTGCCGGGCCGGCAGCAGCGCCACCGGCCGGGCACCGGGATGCAGATGGTCCAGGTCCATGGCCTCCCCGTCCGAGCTCACCACTCCTCGATCACCGCGAACGGCTCCGCGACGGCCACCGATTCAGCCGGCTCCGACGGCGGCACAACGCTGCTCGGCACCGCGGCCCGGGCCACCGGGACTGCGGCCCGGCGCTGGACATCTCGGCGGGCCCGGCGGGTGGTCGCCGCGGCGGTGGCGGTGATCGTGCGCATCTGCTCGACCATTCGGAACAGCGCGGTCTCGTCGACCTGGGCGCGGCCCTGCTCCCGCAGCTGGGCGACGGCGGCCTGCTGCTCCCACAGGGTGACCGGCGGGTGGGCCAGCGTCCGGTACGGCACCTCCAGATAGGCGCCACCGTCCGGGTCGAGCACCCAGATCCGGCTCAGGTCGCGCGGGTCGCGGCGCAGCACGAACCGGTCAAGGCGGTCTCGGCGGGCGATCCACGGCTTGAGCGCGTCGCTGAAGTACCGCACGTGATCGATGACGAACCCGGTGCGGGTCAGCGTCCGGCGGATCACCGGCAGGAAGTCCACCAGGAACGCCGTCTCCCCGGTCACCGTGATCGGGGCCGTCATCGCGGCGCCAGCGGCCCAGACCGCGGCCGGGGTCTGCCCGAGCGTGGAGTGCACCTGGCCGTGATAAGAGGCCACCGCCAGGGACAGCCACCGCTCCAGCTCCCGGACGGTAAGCACCGCCTTGCCGTCGGAGTCGTAGGTGCCGCGCTGGCGCGGGTTGGAAAACGTGGTGCCCGGCAGTTCGTGGACCAGCTGCATCATTGTGCCGATGACCCGCTCGACGATCCCGCCGAAGTGCGGCAGGCCCGGCGGCCGCCATTTCACTTTGATGCCGTGCTGCTCGCAGCCGCGGCGCAGCGCCTCGCCCCGGAACTCGGCGGCGTTGTCGACGTAGATCTCCAGCGGCTTGCCGCTCATCGGCCACACCGCCTGCACGCCGAGCCGCTCCAGCCAGTCCCGCTTGTTGAGCACCGCGTGCGTCAGGCACAGCCCGACCGACAGCGCCGAGGGCGCCTCCAGGGTCACGACCATGCCGATCACGCAGCGGCTGAACACGTCGATCGCCGCGGTGAGGTACGGCCGGCCGATCGGCAGCCGGTGCCGGTCGTCGACCACGATCAGGTCCACCGGGGTGTGGTCCATCTGCACCTGTTGCAGGATCGCGGTTACTGGCGGCGGCTCCCCGCCGGCGGCCTGCAACGCCCGTGCCGCGTCCGGGCCCTGCCGGGCGGTCGTGGTGGCCACCGGGTCCAGCCGCGCCGCCCGCCGCGCGAGGGTGCCCCGCGACGGCACCCGCAGACTCTGGACGCGGCACCGGCGGGCGACCTCCCGGTGCACCGCCGCCAACGATCGGCGCTGCCGGGACACGTACTTGCTACGCAGCACCTCGCGCATTACCGTCTCGACCGCTTCCGGCAGTAGCTCGCGGCCGCGGCCGCCATGGATCGGCCCGGGACCAGGTCCGACGCCAGACCAGAACCCGCCCTCCACCGGGCCAGCATCGCGTACACCTGCCGCCGCGACACCCCCAGCTCCACCGCGGCCGCATCCGCAGCCACGTGCCCAACCGTGGCGCCGGTGGCCAGCCGGCCGATCACCTCGGCCCGGCGCGCCGCCAGTTCCCAGACCTCCGCGGGCGCGGTCAGCACACCCCGCTCAAGTAGCGCCGGCTCATCGACCATGCCCAGGCCCTCACTGTCGTGCACAGGAGTACGGAGCAAATCGACCGTAGTGCACACGAGTCCAGGTCAGCGGAAAGTTCACACTCCCGTGCACGGCTCCTGGTCACGACCATCGGCTCATGCAGAGAACCTCGGACTCCGACAACCGCTGTTCCACTTCCTTGGATGTGGAACGCTCGCCGCTCAGTGCCGGCCATGGGGGTGTGGGCGCCGAATGCGCGTCCGCATTGGTTCGGTCACGCGACCCGGCGCCAGTGGTGTCGAATGATCAGAACGGGATGGCGTGCGTCGAAGATGTCGGCGGTCGAGAGGTGCTTGGGGATGAAGGTGTTGTTGGACGAGCCGCGGGTGTTCGTGACCTATAGCTTGGCGTCGGTAGCCAGCGGGGAGGACCCGTACGAGATCGACTACGACCTGGAAGCTGCCTTTGCGGATGAGACCAATGGCCTCTGCGGGGCGGGAGTCGAGGGAGTCCTCGTGCTGACCACCGGCACGCACACCGGCTGGCTCCCGTTCCGGATTGAGCTGCACCCCAGTGCACCGCCTCTCGACGACAGTTGGGACGAAATCGTGGAGGTGTCCTTCACTGCGATGTCCGACCAGGTCGTCCTGGCCGGGATGGACGGCGACGCCTTCGAGTTCGACCTGCCCCGCAACGACTACCGGGTCCGGTACGGCATCCGTGGGATGGACGAGGCGGATACCACCGACGAGACCCCTGACGCCTACCTGCTGCAGTTTTGGCCGGCCCCGCCGGCCAGCGGCAGGATCGTGAAGCAGAGCGGGAAGCGGGCGGCGTACTGGCACCGGGCCCGGCGGACGCTGACACCCCAGGAGCAGCAGGAAGACGAGCAGCGCGAAGCGGAGGAGCAGGAGCAGCAAGCCCGGGAACGGTGGGGTGACCGGATCCCGAACGACCGGCTCCGCCAGGCCGAGGGCCTGTATCTGAGCGCGATCTCCGAACTGGACATCGATCTGGAGTTTGCCGTCGCCGCCGCGGATGACGCCACGCAGCGGCAGATCGCGACCTGGGCGACGCTGCGGTCACTGGAGCGGGCCGGCCTCGTTGATCTTCCACAGATCGCTCCGGCAGTCGCCGCCCTGCGCAAGGGCAGGAAAGTGCCCAAACCGTTCGACGACAGCGCGATGGTCTGGCCGATTCTGGGCGCCGCGGACGTCGCCCGGACCAGCGTTCCCGTGCCACCCAATGGGGAGTACGAGCAGTCACCGCAGGACTGGGCGATCAGCGCCCTGTTCCACTCGGCGATGGAGGACTCACTGGCAGCGGCGCTCGAAACGTTGGTGTGCCTGGCATACGTTCACGGGCGCGACGGATACCGGCAGGCGTTCACCGCCGTGCGCGAAGCCTTTCCTCAGCTAGCAGGGGGGTAGAAGCCGGGCTGCCCGGCGGAATTCTGGGCCTTGTGGGTGACCGGGTGACCGGGTTACCGCAGCGACACCGTTAGGTCCCTCCGCGTGGCATCGACAGGTTTAGACCTATTCTGATGTGGTGCGCGGCTCGCCCGCCCCGTTGACGGCCCACAGTCTGGCCGAGTTGCCAGATGCCGTGAGGGCCCAGGCGTTGCGCCGGTGGCGGGTACTGCGTCCGCACCTGGAAGACGGGGTGCCGCTCGCCCGCGCGGCGGGAACGGCAGGGGTGGCGTTGCGGACCGCGCAGCGGTGGCTGACCCGCTACCGGGCTGACGGGCTGGCCGGGCTTGCGCGTTCGGCGCGCAGCGACCGGGGCACGCCGCGGTTGCCCGAGGATCTGCGGCTCTTGATCGAAGGCTTGGCGCTGCGCCCGCCAGGGCCGTCGGCGGCGCATGTGCACCGCGTCGTTGTCGACGCGGCCAAGAACCAGGGCTGGCCGGTGCCGTCGTACGCCGCGGTGTACGCGATCATGCGGAACATCGACCCGGCGATGCGCACCCTGGCCCTGGACGGCGACAAGCGGTACCGGGAGGTGTTCGACTTGATCCACCGCCGGGAGGCGGCCGGACCGAACGAGATCTGGCAAGCCGACCACACCCAGCTGGACCTGTGGGTGATCGCCCCCTCGGGCAAGCCGGCCAGGCCATGGCTGACCGTCATCGAGGACGACCACTCCCGAGCCATCGCCGGGTACGCGGTCAACCTCGGCGCCCCGTCGGCGATCCAGACCGCACTCGCGTTACGGCAGGCGATCTGGCGCAAGGGCGAGCCGGGCTGGCACGTCTGCGGCATCCCGGGCACTTTCTACACCGACCACGGCTCGGACTTCACCTCCCAGCACATGGAGCAGGTCGCCGCCGACCTGAAGATCCGGCTGATGTTCTCCGGCAAGGGAAGGCCACGTGGTCGCGGGAAGATCGAACGGTACTTCGAGACGATCAACCAGATGTGCCTGCCCGCCCTGCCCGGCTACGCCCACGGGGCACCAAGGACCGGGCCGGGCAGGCTCGACTCAGCCTCGCCGAGCTTGACGCGGCGATCGGCCGGTTTGTCGTCGCGCAGTACAACCAGCAGCCGCATAGCGAGACGGGCCAGCCGCCGCAGGCCCGCTGGGACGCCGCCGGGTTCCTGCCGCACTTGCCCACCTCCCTGGAGCAGCTCGACCTGCTGCTGCTCACCATCGCCAAGCCCCGCAAGGTCCACCCCGACGGGATCCACCTGTTCGGCCTGCGCTACCTCGACGTGACAGTGCTCGGCGAGTACGTCGGCGAGCCGGTCACCATCCGCTACGACCCCGCGGGACGTCGCCGAGATCCGCGTATTCCACGACGACCGGTTCCTGTGCCGGGCGATCTGCCCAGAATTGGCCACGCAGACCATCGGCATCAAGGAGATCTCCGCCGCCCGCAACGCCCGTCGGCGCGGACTGGCCCACGGGCTGACGCGGCGCGCCAGCGTCGTCGACCGGCTCCTCGCGGTGCACCAGCCACCCGACCCCACCCCGGCGGCGCCGGACCCCCAGCCGATCCGGCCCGGCGCCGCCGCGCTGAAGCTCTACCGGGAGGACTGAACGATGGCCGACCTCGACGACCGCGGCGACACACCCGCGCGGCGGGCGAAGGAGGAGACTCCCGTCGCCCTACTGCCGGACATCGAGCCCCAGTCAGCCACCGCGGCGCCGTTCGTGGTCACCAAGGAGTACCGGCGCTTCGCCGAGTTCGCCGAGGCGGTACGCCGGGAGCGCTACATCGGCCTATGCTACGGCCCGCCCGGCGTCGGCAAGACCCTATCCGCCCGCCGCTACGCCCGCTGGGACCTGGTCGAGTACGCCGTGCAAACGTTCAAGTTCTTCGAGGCCGACCACATCCCCCGCGAGATCCTCGACACCCGCAGCGCGGTCTACACCCCCAAGGTGCACAACAGCCCCGGCCGGCTGGAGAAGGACCTAGCCTTCATCCAGGACCGGGTCTCCTGGATGGTGCAGAGTCTCGAACACCCCGAGCACGGCCCACCGCTGCTCACGCGCCACCAGGGCCGCTTCGCCGAACTGCTGATCGTCGACGAGGCCGACCGGCTCAAGACCGCCACCCTCGAACAACTACGTGACCGGCACGACCGCACCGGCGTTGGTCTGATCCTCATCGGCATGCCCGGCATCGAGAAGCGCCTGGCTCGTTACCCGCAGCTCTACAGCCGCGTCGGATTCGTGCACCACTTCCGAGTGCTCTCAGCCGAGGAACAGGCGTTCGTGCTCGCACGCCACTGGCCCGAGCTCGCCCTGCACGACCCGGACGACTTCACCACGGCCGAAGCGCTCGCGGCGATCATCCGCATCACCAGTGGCAACTTCCGGCTCACCGCCCGCCTGGTCGCCCAGATCAAACGGGTCCTCGACATCAACCACCTCACCGTGGTCACCAAGGAAGTCGTCGAAGCCGCTCGCGAAACCCTGGTCATCGGCGTGCCGTGACCGTCATCGGCTACGCCCGCACCCGCGCCAGCGAGGACACTGCGGCCATCCGGGCCGAACTGACCGCCGCCGGATGCACTGCGATCTACTGCGACGAACGGATCCCTGTCCGCGCCGAGCAGCCCCAGCTCGATCATGCCCTCACCGCGCTTCCGGCCGGCGGAACCCTCGTCGTCTGCCGCCTCATCCACATCGGGCGCTCCCTGGAACACCTGGCCGAGCTGCTCATCTGCCTCGACCATCGCGGGATTCGGCTCCGCGCCCTGCACGAGCAACTCGACACCGTCGAACACGGCGAACTCTTCCGCCAGATCACCCAAGGCTTGATCGACGCCCGCAACGTCTGGCGCTCCGAATCCACCCGAGAAGGACTCGCCGCCGCCGTCGCCGCCGGCCGCAAGATCGGCCGACAACCAGGACCACCCCTACTCACCCAGGAGCAGGATGAACTGGCCCGCCAACTGCGCGACAACGGCGTACCCCTCGCCGAGGTCGCCGAGTTGATCAGCGTCTCACGAGCCAAGCTGTACCGCGCCTGGCCAACCGCCGCCGCGCCAACTACCGGCGAAGATTCAGCGCCGTAGACCACTAAAGGTCACACTCTAGATCGTCAAAAACTCCGTCAGCAACAGGCGGGTTCAACAACCCCCCAAACACCGTTTTCTGACATCATCGGACGTGTGGAAGCGCCCCTCGACCCCACTGAACTGCTCGCTCCGGTGCCAGCGGCCCCGACCGAGATCCGCATCGGCTATGCCCGGGTCTCCACCGGCGGTCAGAAACTCGAACGGCAACTCGACGCGCTGCGCGCCGCTGGATGCCGGCGCATCTTCGCCGAGAAGCAGTCCGGCCGCGACACTGACCGGCCCGAGCTGACTGTCTGCCTCGCCTTCCTCACCGACGGCGACACTCTCGTGGTCCCGGCTCTCGACCGGCTCTCCCGCTCGTTGCAAGACCTCATCACCGCCGTGGCCGACCTACGCCGCCGCAATATCGGCTTCAAGAGCCTGCACGAGAACCTCGACACCACCACCCCCGGCGGCCGGCTCGTCTTCCACGTCTTCGCCGCTCTCGCCGAGTTCATCCGGGAACTGATCGTCTCCGGCACCCGCGAGGGCCTGGCCGCCGCCCGCGCCCGTGGCCGCGTCGGCGGGCGGCCCACCGTCATGGACGCCGACCTCCTCCGATCGGCCCGCGACATGCTGCCCAACCCTGACGTCAGCGTCGCCTCCATCGCCAAGATCCTTGGCGTCAGCCCCGGCACCCTCTACAACCACATCCCCGAACTACGCGAACTCCGCGCCGCCGGGCAGGCCCGCGCCCGTGGCACGCAGCTACCCGTCGACACCCGTCCAGCGCCTAGCGTCGAGCCCTACGATCACCTGCTCACCCGCGCCCAGGCGCTGAAGGAACCGCCTGACTAGCCCCGAGGCCGCCGCGCCAAGGGGCCGCCTCCGTTGGTCGGCAATTCACTAGAAGTCGTTGGAACAGAACCGCGGTCAAGCGTCGTGAGGTAGACCGTGAACAACGACATCGAGGTAGCGGACGTGATCATGACCGGCGAGCCCGACCACCTGGACGACGAGGACTACGGCCCGCTGCTTGACCCAGGGTGTGACCGAGCGGCGCCGGAGGAATACCCATGGATGGCGAACCTGTCCGCGGCGTTCATGCTCAAGGCCGTGGTCCGGGCGCAGACACCGGCGCGGCCCGAGTACGTAACCGTCCCGCTCAGGCTCGGTCTCTGGGATGACGCGAATACCAAGCTGTCAATTGCGATCTCCAAGTGGAATCTGCTGTGGGAGGCCGCGCAGTTCCGTCGCCGCTTCTTCGACGACGAGGACCTGCCGCCACCGCTTTACAAGATCGCCGACCAGGGCGACGTCAACGTCATCTTCGTCCCGCGCACCACGTCGGGCTACTACGAGTACGCGCCACTGTTCCACCTGCTGCCCCGAGCCGCGTTGCAGCGACACCGCCTTCCGTTCTTGAAGCGTGGCCAGTGGCCCTTCGTCAGCGAGGTGGAGAACATCGACGAGTACCTTCCGTCCGACTTCCAGGACCGGCTGGCGCGGGCCTGGGCTGGCACCGTCTGGCGGCACCTCATGCCGCAGCCCAAATCCGGGATCAGCAAGTTCACCCGGGACGACCCCATCCGGATCTTGGCTCACAATCTGGACTTCTGGCTCCCACCCGTCACCCAGGTGCTAGAGGACTATCTACGGGAGTTCCCGGTGGTGGACAACGATGTCGCCCCAGGACCGGTGTCGCTGATGGACGGCTCGGTCTTGCCCGGGGCGACGCGAGCCAACCCCCGGATGGGTGGGGACCTCTGGCACGGTGAGGAGGAGGCCGCCGAGGTCGTCCGGCATACGGTCGAGGCGGCCGACGCCACCGGTCGGCTACGCGGAATCCTCGATGCGGTCCGCTCGCATCGCTGCGAGGACGACTTCTCGCAGCACTGGAGCGGCGCGAAGGAGGACTTCGAGCGCAAGCTTTACCACAAGCGAGCCAAGGTCCAGGTCAAGTTCGTCGAGCTGAACGATGTCATCCCCGTCCACGGACCGGAAACCGAAGTCATCGACCAGATGCTGTTCGGTGACTTCCTTGCGCTCCTGGACACCCGCGACCGCACCATCGTCGTGCTGCTCCGCAGCGGCTTAACCAAACTGACTGACGTGGCAGAGGCCATGGGATACCGCACCCAAAGCGCCGTCTCGAAGCGGCTAGACCACATTCTCCAGCAGGCGACCCGCTTCGCCCGAACCATCCAGGAATGATCACAATGACGGACACGAAGGCGGTAGCTCAATGACGAAGGCTCCATGGCTAGTGGTGATCATCCTGCTTGCGCTACTGGTCGGCACGATCACCACCTGGATCTGGTCCAGGTCGGGCACGACACTCCTGGAAGCCCTCAAAGCCGGCGGTGGCGCCGGTGCCTTCACCTTCGGTGCCGGGATAACCACCTGCTATTTCCTCTCCTGACTCATAGTCCCCCTGGTGCGGAGACCGGGACAAACCGTGGGAGGGCACCCGAGGTGCCCTCCCACGTGAAATCGCGGTCTCCTATGAGGTTTCCTGGACTGACGCCGCATCCTGCGCCCACGGGCGCGGCGCACCAGCAACTGATCCGGATGGTGCCGCTGCCGGTGGCGGTTCGCCGGCCAACACGGCGGCAAGGACTTCGGCGCGGCTACCCACGCCTAGTTTGCCGTACACGTGCTGTAGGTGCTTGTGCACGGTGTGTTCGCTGACCGCCAAGGCACGGGCGATTTCCCGGTCACTGACGCCCGTACCGAGTTGCTCGACGACCTGCCGTTCCCGAGCGGTGAGCCCGGCCCATCCCTGGGCGGCCCGGCTCACCCGGATCGCCTGCCGGTGCATCGCGGCGGCGCTTCGCTGCCGGGCATGTCGGCGCATCGCCTGGCGCAGGAAGCCGGCGAGCAGTTCCACGACCGCGCGGTCCCGGCGGGAGAACCCGGGACGAGCGCGGCTGATCACCAGCAAGTCCACCTGTCGTGGGATCCTCGTCGAGGTGCGCCCCGTCCACCTGCGGCCGGCAGGAGACAACCTGACACAGTTGGTCCTCGATACCGAACGGCCGGTGGTGGTCGACGTAGAGCCGCAGGCGCCGCAGGCCCCGCCGGTCGATCAGGTCCGACACCGCCATCGGTGTGCCCGGCTGCAGCCGCCCCTGCTGCACGGCGACGAACCCGGGATGCTCGCGAAACGCCTCGGCGAAGCCCTCCCGAAGGCTGACTCTGGGATGTCCCGGCGGTCCCACACTCGACACAGACCGCTGCGGGATGTCGACGTGAGCGCACCACGCCAGGTCGCTGCCGACGATCGGGACGATGCGCTCCAGCAGGTGAGACGTCGGCTCGGTGGTGTCGTCCTCGCCCGTGGCCCGGGCGAACTCCAGCACCCGTCGCAGGTCTTTGCTCGTCAGCTCACGCGCCGCCGCATTCATCGCTCCAGCTAAGCATCGATGGTAATGGATGTCTTCTGCCGCAGTGCCGGCGAGGCTCGGCGCCGGACGGGAGGCGCGGATACGCAGGACTGCGAATACCCCTCCGACTTTCCATTGACGATGGTGAATGCAGTGAATCGGACCGGCGCGGATCTGCAACCCGGCCGCTTCGCTGGTCATGGAAACCGATGAGAGGGAACTGCACATGCACACCATCCCGAGCAGGGCGGCGTTGGTGCTGGCCGGCGCCGCCGCAGTGGTCGGCCTGGGCGCGAGCGGTGCCAGCGCGGCGCCGACCCACCCCGGCGCGGCCACGGCCGACTCGCCGCTGATTCTCGGCGAGCACCAAAGCCTGAGCGGCCAGAACTGGCCCTTCTGGGTCAGCAATCCGCGCATCAACCCGGACGACGAGGCGACCTCGCTCTACAACCGGAGCGACGTCGCCTGGGTGCTGTACGCGGACCCGAACTACACCGGTCGCCGGTACTGCATCACGCCGGGCCGCCGCATCAGCGACCTCGACAGTCAGCAGTGGCGGTTCAACGACCAGATCACCTCCGTGAAGCGCCTCAGCGGCACCTCATGCGCGGGCTACCCCACCTTCTGACACCAGCACACACCGCGTCGGTGCACCGTCGGGCCGGATCACCGGGGGGCGACGGTGCACCGACGCCCATCGCGGAGCCTCAGGCGGTCCTGACAGGTCAGCAGCGGGCGCTTGAATCGCAGCACCAGACCTGCGGCGTACTCAGGTATCAACCATTCGCAGGGTGTCCTTGGCGCCCACCAGCCAAGATCCACCAAGAACGCGAGGCTCGAAACCTGTAGATGGGCGCTGGGAGGGGCACCCTCTCGGCGAATCCAGCGCTGACGCATCAACCCCGCCCACTCATGATCAACTGGCACCCCTCCGAGCGCGTTGAACGCATGGACGTGGCCCTCCAGGAATGCCTCCTGGCCGCCCGAGGCGAAGATGCGGTGCACCGTTTTGCCGGAGAAGGAGAGCCGGAAGGCGAACAACATGCAGGTCACTGGTGTTCCCCGCAGGTTGATCACGACCTCGCCGAAATCCACCTCCGCCTCGGCACCGGGCCGGTGCGTCTGCGGGAAGAACACCGTCGCCGGGCCCTTTCCCACCTCTGCCCGGATCTCCGGTTTCCGGTCAGCGACGTAGGCCCGGACCACCTGATACGACACGTCACGCAGGCCATGTTCATCGATCAGCCGCGCATAGGTTCGCCGAATCATGTGCCGCTGCTTGCGCGGCGCGCTCAGGTCCGTGCGCAGGATGTCGTCGATCGCCGGCTTGAACGGATCCAGCCGCGACGGCCGCCGGGCCGCCTTCTTCCGCGGGGTTGACACCGCCGAGGTCAACGCCTCCGCGACCGTGTTCCGGCTGACGCCGTACCGCAATGCGAGCGTCCGACCCGACACACCCTCGCGCGAGTCCCTGCGGATCGCCGCGAACATCTCAATCTTCGACATCCGCGGCATCGGCCAGCCTCCGTCCAGACCCGCCGATGCGCCCACCGGCTCAGCCGGCTCCGAAACTGCCGAACCATCGGATCCACCCGATCGAGGACCTCGCTGGATGGCTCTCAAACTCGCGGACAAAGTCCAGCTCCAGAGCCACATGTCTGATCCAGCCTGGCGTCCTCTGCCAGCCGGTGCGGTGGGTCACGTGGCATGATCTTCGGCGTGACGAGCGATCAGCCCTGGTTCATTGGCAGTTGGATCGGGGTCGTCGAACGGCCGGAAGCGGTTGACGAGGCCGTCGACCGGAACGACGAACATGCGGGCGTCGCGTTGCTCGCGCTGGTGCTCAACCATCCTGATTCCGAAGTCGCGCTTCCGCGAATCAAGCGAGCGTTGATGTCGCCGAACGCCCAAACCAGGGCCAACGCATTACAGTCACTCGGCCACTACGCCCGCCTGCACCAGGCGATCGACGGCGATCTGGTCAGGCAGCTGCGTTGCGCCCTGAGCGACCGGACACCGCTACATCACGCTCAAATCCGCGGTTACGCATTTCATGCCGCAAGCGACGTCGGCATGTTCGTGAGGCGGCGCGAGCTACCTCGATGGTTACGCCGACGGTTCGCGGGACCGCGCCGTCCGACGCGCCAGTAGCGCCCAGCTCCACCGCTGCAGTAACTGATCTACAACGGCAGCGGCCCGTCTACCGGGCCCGGGCAGGTGGCTCCCAAACTCACCGACACGAACTCCCGGAGCCGCCAGGCGGCTCCGAAAATCACGTATCACCGGCTCTCGGAATCACTGACAGAACCACGCCCAGCCGCGCCCCCCGCGGGCGGGGTGTTGTCCGTTGCCATCGAAGTCTGCTCGTGACATCCAACCCTGTCTCGGGCCACGTTCTTGCCACTGGAGTTTGTCTCGCCAACCTGCTGGCCTGCGGCTATCCGGCCGCGCTACCGGGAACGGCCTCGGTGCCCTGCATGGATCGGGTCCACGGAGATCCGTCCCTCCAAGGCGGTGACGTCACCCTTTCGGACTACGCCGGAGACAATGTTCGTTGGCAAACGGACACGCTTCATTGGCAAAGGACAACACGAGCAAGTGTCGGGGCACGAACTGGGATTCCGAGTCGGGTACGGATTTCGTCCTGAGTCGGCACGGACTCGCTCCCATAGGTGTTCAAGATCGTCTTGATTACCGAGAGTTCGTGAGACGGCACCCTGCGGAGTATTGGTGTTCGAGAGGTGATCTCGCGGGATGAAAGTCACCACCCGCCGCGGTGAGCCCTGGCTGTCGATCCGAACATGGACAGGGGTCCCGGAATCTGAAACCGGCGCTATCATTCCCGCTCAGCCGTGACCAGGCGGAGCGAGGAACGAGATGACTTTCGATGAAGACGCCGTCAGCCCGGCCGACCCCGATGGTTCTGTGCGCTCGGACGAGTCGTCGGCCGACCTGATGTCGGGTTCCGGCCCGGTGCGGCGCCGTCTGCTCCTGACCTCCGCGGTCGTCGCCCTCACCGCCATCGCCGGTATCACCGGGATGCATGCCGCGGCGGCCGCCGTCAGTGAACCGGCGGCCAGTAAACCGGCAGTCGACAAGCCCCATCCCATGGCGTCGAGCTACGACTTGGCCTCCGAGGAGGCTCTCTGGCGCCGCCAGGAACTGCTCAGCGATCTGAACTACTGGATCGAAGCCCTGCCTGGCATCAAGACCAGCGGGTTCAGCTTCACGATCGTCGACCCGGATGCCGGCTCCGCCATCCTGGTCTGGCACGGGCCGCCCGACGCTGTGCAGCGGCAGATCGTGGACGAGGCCCGCCGCCGGCGCATTCCCATCTCCATCCAGCAGCGCAACTACAGCAGGGACGACCTCGAACAGGCCGCGAAACAGCTCATCTCCATCGATTCGGGCACCGGCGTGTTCCAGAACTTCAAAGTGGGCTCAGTCGGAACCATCGACATCGACTTCGACGGCGTCACCGTCGGAGGCGACTACATCCATCCGCCGGCCGAGGGCATCCCCGCAGCGGACGCCGCACTCGCGCAGGCCCTCGCCGCCAAAACCGGCGTAGCCATCAGGATCGAACGCGGCGGGATCGTCCCCCTCTGACATAGCCGTTACGGCATCCCTGCTGCTTGGGGCGCCACAGCGGCCGGACGCAGTGGTGCCGAAACTCGCAGACATGAAATCCGCCGATGATCAAGCGGTGTCCAAAGCGGCGTTCAAACGGTGTCCACATCCGCGGAGATAGCCACCTGGCCGACCTCAACTCTGCCTTCCACGATCCAGACGTACGCGCCGTCGTCTGCCTCCGCGGCGGCTACGGCGCGCAGCGCATCGTCGACGCGCTCGACTTCGACGCCGTACGGGCCGATCCCAAGCTCTTCATGGGCTTCTCCGACATCACCGCGCTACACGTCGCCCTGTGGTGCGAAACCGGGCTGCCAACGGTGCACGGCCCCCGACTGTCGAATCTGCATGACGGCGCCCGCCGGGCGCTGATGACCACAGACCCCATCGTCGTGACCGCCGACGAGAACGAGGACACCTTCGACGTCCGCGTGCCCGGCCGTGCGGAAGGAACGCTGCTCGGCGGCAACCTGACCATGCTGGCCACCACGGCGGGCACCCACCACCGGCTCGACCTCACCGGCGCGATCCTGCTGATCGAGGCCGCGGGCGAGGAGCCATACCGCATCGACCGCTCGATCGTGCAGTTGAAGCAGTCCGGCTGGCTTGACGGCGTCGCGGGCGTCGCGGTCGGCCAGTTCACCGAATGCGACCACGGCGACGGACCGTCGCCGACCGTGCAGCAGGTCCTCGCCGAGCAACTCGGCGAACTCGGCGTTCCGGTGCTCGGCGGCCTTCCGATCGGCCACGGCGACGAACAGGCCGTCGTCGCCCAGGGTGTCCCAGCCGTCCTCGACGCCAACGCGGGAACGCTCACCAGCCAGCCAGCCAGCCGGGGCATGAGGACCACCCACGCTTACAGGAAGCTGGGAATGGACAGCAGCCCTGACCCACCGCTGGGCAGCTCATGAGGCACACCGCAGGCCAACGCCTTGCCGCCAACTCCGAACGCCCCCGGATCCCTACTCGTCTGACGGAGCCCTCGCGACCTCCGCAGCATCCGTGAGCGAGACAGGGCCCTCGTGGACGTCGTTGAGGACGTCACCCAGCAGCCTGCCCAGCCCGGGAGGCAGGAACGTCTCCCGACCCTCACGCTCGAGGATCTCCTGATGCGAGAACCAGTGATATCCCTCAATCGTTGACGCCTCCAGCGGCTCGTGGCTGCCGAAGTCGACCACCGAGCGCGCCGAGACCCGTGCGACGAAGAACCGGGCGGTCACCAACCACGGCTCGCCGGCAGTGCCGGCCACAAGCTTCTCCTGCGTCCACACGCATCGGCCGATCGAGACGTCTCGGATTCCGGTCTCCTCGAAGACCTCACGGCGGGCCGCCTGCTCATAGGTCTCACCTGGCTCCACCCCACCGCCCACCAGCAGCCAGAAATCAGCCGTGATCGGATTGGGCCCCCGAGCCGCAGCAGGGTCATGAATCTTGAGCATCAACACTCGGTCGTCCTCATCCAGGAGCACGACACGAGCACTCGGCCTGATCTTGACGTCATCCGGCATGCGCAGACCCTACGCACCACCCGGCCGCGCTCGACGAGGAAACCGCCAGGTCGGTGAGAAATCCGGACCGACATTCCGGTGAGAAGCCGTGACACTGGGCAGCTCACTGGCCCGGAGCTCCGACATCTTCGGCGAGAACCTACACTGAGTGGAACGACATTCACATACGGGTCAGAGGCCAGGAGTCCTGCGCAGCGAATCAGCCGAGTAGGGCAGGTATCGTCCGTCCACCTCCAGGCCGCGCATGAGACGACCGAGGAGGCGCTCCACGACCAGGGCGGTGTCGTCGACCAGTTCCTCCGTGGTGGTCGTGGCGAGCAGCTCGTACTCTGCGCGGCTGTAGGGCACGCCCATGTCTCCCCAGGTGGAACGGCCGTCCCACGGGCTCACGTCCTTGAGGTTGTCCAGCAGCACACCGACCGCCCACTGGCCCTGATAGCCGCTGACCTGCTCGGCCAGGCGCCCGGCCAGGCTGAGCAGGCAATGCGTGAGACCTAGAACTAGAGCGGGGAAAACGAAGCGTTCTGGGTCACTCCGCCCGCAGTCGGTGCCGCGGCCGCAGGTCAGCGCCACCCCACCGTCCTCGCGCAACACCAGCTCGAGAAGGTCGGTCTCGATGATGCGATCCCGCTCGCGGTAGGAGGTAAAGGCGACCCCGTCCGCTCGGCGCTGCGGCCTGGTCACATGGGTCAGGTGGGGCGCCCACTCGAACTGCAGCTCCGCCGTGATGTCCCTGGCCAACACTTGGAAGGTTGGCTGCAGCTGCGGTCCCGTGATCAGCTCCACCATCGCGTCGTCGCGCGCCGCCAACGGCTGCGCGATCACGTACAGGTGCGCCTGCTCGTGAGGCTGCGGCGTCGGGTCCTCATCGCGCAGCACTCGTAGCTGCCGCGACAAGTCGTGCTGATGCTGCGCCCGGACGCTGATCGCCTGCCGGACGTCCTGGTCGCTGAGCTTGTGGTTCGCCTTGTCGCCGCGCCCGTAGTAGACGTTGTCGACCATGTGTGGCGCCTGTGGGCTGGGCGCGACGATCACCAGCAGGCAGCCCCACCCGGTGCGGGCCGGGTCCGGAATCTCGACGCAGCGGACCCGCACCGGCGGGTGGGGCTTCGTCCGTACGACCTGATCGACCCGGTCCGCGAGGCCGCGCAGCTCCACGCCGACGACCTCGCCGGCGTGGCTGTCGCGATCGACGATGCCGTAGATGAGCAGGCCGCCCTCCAATGCCATCGCCGAGACGTCGATCGCGAGGTCGTGGTTGCCGGGCCGGCCAGCCTTGAGTTCGCGTTTGAGGTCCACCCACCGCGACTCGTCGAGCAGCCCTCCGGCGGCGGCATCCAGCACGTCCTGCCAGGTCCGGGGCCGCCACATGCCGTGATCGACGCCCAGATAGACCGCGCCCGTCCAGTCGCTGCTCATGCCCCTGCTCTCATCGCGTCATTGGACTCACCAGCCTATGCGCCGATCACGATGCGTCACTCGTTCGAGCGACGCATCCGGAGACCCGGCGAGGCCGCCGAGCAGCGAGGAGAACGTGCTGTTCGCCTGCGGCCCAGCAGGGAGGTCCTGACATGGGGCGCCGCAAGATGTAGAGCGCGGGCGGTCACCCGAGCGGGTGTATCCCCTACCATTGACACCGTATCCCCTAGGGGATACGGTGTGGTGGTTCCCGCACCCACGCACCGGGGAGGTCGATCGTGGACATTCAGCCCGGCACCGTGAGTACCGGATGGGAACGCCCAGGCACCCTCGACGACCTGCGGGCCGCGCTGGACGAGCTGGCCGGGCTGGACCCGGTCGAGCGGGCCCGCCGCGCCCCAGAACTGATCGAGGCGGGCAAGACGATCCTGGCCGACGTGCGCGGCCACGCGGTTGCCGAGGCCCTGGACGGCGGGTGGGGCGCCACCGCACTGGCCCGCGAACTGGGCGTGACCCGGGCCAAGGTGTACGAGTCTTTGGCCCGCGTCGCCGAGGCGCCCGCGGCCCGCCCGGCACCCGTGACCACACCTGGCAGTAGGGAGACGACCTGATGGCGAGCCTGGAAGACCTGGAACGGCGCATCGCCGCGCTGGAGGAACAGGTGGGCCTGGAGGCCGGGCTGCGTGCGAGCGCAGATCGTGACCTCTCCGGGCTGGCGCAGACCCTGCGGGCGCAGCACCACAGCATCCAGGCGATGGCCATCAACCAGTCGCAGCACAACGAGAAACTCGACCGGCACGAGGAGTCCCTGGCCGCGGCGCACGGCAAGCTCGACCGGATCATCACGATGCTCGACCGCCTGATCGACCAGGCCGGCCCGGACGTGTCGACGCCGTGATCGCCGGGCGGGTGTACCTGGAACGCGGGCGCCCGGTCACGGTCGTCTGCGGATGGGGACCGGGCGGCGGCCCGCGCAACGTGTGGATCCGCCGGGCCGACGGCTCTCAGGTGGTCCGCCCGTTCCGAGGGCTGCGCCGCCCGCCGGAAGACGGCACGGTTCTTCAGTAGACCGTCACGGCCCTTCGCGACCGGGGACAGCCCCGGGACTGCCCCGGATCATGATCCACATCCTGTGACCGCATAACTGATCTTATGACGGCGTTTATCCGTCGAGCAGGTGCCGTAGTGACCGTTGCGGGACTTCCTCACCACCGCCTCGTCCTGGGCGCTGGCGAGAATCACGCAGGCGCCCCGGCCCCGGCGGCGGCCCGCTCCAGCACCCAGTAGACCGTCGGGCGTGACACCTCGAACCTCGTGAGCCGCCGGGCGAATCACCATGTGCTTCAGGGCCGTTGCTCGCGATCCCGCTCGCGGCGCTCCACGCGCTGGTCTCCGCAGTGGTGTGCTGCTGCCCAGCCCTCATGCGATCGGGCAGTGATCCTGGTTTCAAAGCCGAGCCTGATGGTTCCGGGCCGCCCCGCCCCTCAGCTCGCGCGGGCGCCCGCGCGAGCTGAGGGGCGGCACCACCCGCCTCAGGCCCCGGCCCAGCAAATGTGCTGCGCTCCGGAACGGTCGAGGCTCTGTCCGGCGCAGGCGGCAGCCTGCAGGCTCGGGTATTGGGAGAATAGTGTGGGTGCGCCTACGGGCGAACAGGCTCGCCCGTTGATTGATCGGTGCCGAGCTGTTGGAGGATGTCGGAGACGTCTGGGGCGAGGGCGGGCTTGGCGATGTAGTAGGTGGTGGTGATCTCCTCGCTGGCGTGTCCGAGTTGGGCTGCGGCGCTCTTGGTGTCGGCCTCTTTGTCGATGAGTGTGGCGACGGTCTTGCGGAACGTGTGGGGGGTGACCCATTCCAGGTCGCTGTCGGCGCGGGCGTGGCGCCATTGGCGGCGTACGTTGTTGGGGGAGAGCCAGGTGCCGCGCCGTGACGGGAAGATCGCGTCGTTGTGGTTGTCGGCGGCATCGACTGTGCGGCCCAGCAGCATGCTGATGGCGAATCGGGGTAGTACGACGGTCCGGTAGCCGGCGTCGGACTTGGTCCATTCTTGGCGGAAGAAGCCTTTGCCTTTGACGTAGACGATGGTGCCGGAGATGGTCAGGGTGGGTCGGGAGTTGGCTAGGTCCAGGTCTGCCCAGCGCAGGGCGAGGATCTCGCCGATGCGGGCGCCGGTGGCGAGCATGAGGTCGACGATGTCGGCCAGGTCGCCGGTGTGCCGAGGTCCCGGCTTGCCGGGGACGGGGTGCTGCCATTCCCGGATGGCTGTCCGGACGGCCTGAAGGTGATCACCGGTGAGGGCGGTGACCTTGCGGCGTGGTCTACGGAGCCGACTGGTGTCGCGGACCGGGTTGGTGGTGAGCGCGCCGTGGCGCACAGCCAGGGCAAGCATCTGTCCGAGGACGACTTTCGCGCCCTTGGCCGATGCCGGATGATTCTTCGCGATTTCCCGAAGGAACCGGTCCAGGCGGCCGACCGTCGCCTCCCGGACTCGCAGATTTCCGAGGGTTGGAACGATCATCGTGCGCAGGCTCTTCTGGTACCGGTCGATGGTCTGCGGTGCCAGGCGGTCCTCTGCGGTGATCTCGTCGATCCACAGGTCGGCGAGCGTGCTGAGGTGGGTCTCTCTGGTGATCTCGTCATCATTGGGGGCGACGCGGTCACGCAGCTTCTCCTTCAGGGCACGGACGGCGGCCGGACCGGTGGCGCCCGTGGCCTCGACGTCACGGGTCTTGCCGTCGTAGTCGCGGAACCGAGCGCGGGCGCAATACCGGTTGGGGCCGAGTTTCTCGGTGCGGATCGTGCCCCAGGTACCGACGGGCAGGGGAGGTCGGGCCATGGTTCAGCGCTCCGGGTCGGTATGGGCGTCGAGCCAGCGGTCGACCTCGCTGCGCCGGTAGCGCAGGGTGTTGCCGACCCGGATGGCGCGCGGTCCTTTGCCGCGGCTGTGCCAGGCGTAGAGGGTGTTCTTCGGCTTGCCGAGCCAGGCCGCCACATCGTCGATGGTCAGGAGCGGGTCGGGCCGCCACTCGGCGGCGGGTGAGGCGCTCATCGCCGGCCTGCCGTGGCGGACGAACCGGCCTGCGGGTCGGAAGCGGTGGCTGTGTCGGGCTGGGCGTTGCCCGGCGTGGGGTGTGCGTAGGGCGGGCACGGGGCGGCGGTCCTTTCGACGTCCCGGTCGGGGTTGGGCCGGGGATGGGTGGCACTGCCGCTGTTGGCGTTCGCGGCGGGCGCCGGGTGCGCCCGTCGATCCATGCGGGACGTGGTGAAGGGATCAAGCCGATCGGTGTGTGGCCCGGCGGGATCCGTCGTGCTCGGCGCGGAGCTGTGCCGGGTGGTCTGCGGCAGTACGACATCGCTTGAGTTCGTTGTCGCTGTCGTGTGTGTGCAGGTGCCTGGTCTCGTTGATCTCGCAATGTGGATCAATGGTTGTGTTCTGAGCCTTCCTCGGGAATCTTGAAGCTGCTTCGGATGGTCCGGGTTGGCTTCGGTTGATGTGAACGTGAGGTTCTCGGGTTGGGACTGGCGGTCGTCCGGGATCTCCGAGACCGGCGTGTGCCGGCGTCCGCGGAGGAACTCGAGCGGTTCGAGGTGGATGTGCTGGCCGGGTTCGTGCTGGCGCGGGCTTCGGCCGGGCTGACCGACGGCACGGTCCGTGGCGATGTCAGCCAGCTCGAACAGATTCGGGACTGGTTCGGCCGACCGCTGTGGGAGATGGAGCCGGCCGACGCCGACGCCTACTTCGGCCGTGCGCTGCGAGGTGCTCCCTCGGGCACGAGACTGGCCCGTTCGCAGGCGCTGCGGATCTACTTCGGGTTTCTGGAGCTGAGGTTCCAGGCGGAACTGCACGCGTTGACCGGGCGGGTGGTGATGTGCCCGATCGACGAGATGAACCGCCCCCGTGGGCGCAAGGACGCCAAGCTGCGGATCCCGCCCAGCGCCGAGGAGATCGACGTCCTGTTCGCCGGGTGGGCGGCGGAGCTGGCGACGTGCCGCAAGTTCGCGCCGACGGCGCGCAACTACACCGCGGCCCGGCTGATGGCCGATGTCGGGCTGCGTGTCAACGAGGCCCGCAACCTGGACCTGGATGACATCAAGTGGAACGTCGGCCCGTTCGGCAAGCTGCACGTGCGCTTCGGTAAGGGCTCCCGCGGCTCCGGCCCCCGCGAACGGGTGGTGCCGTTGATCAACCAGGCGGGCCGCACCCTGGCCTGGTTCATCGAGGACGTGTGGGCGCACTTCGGCGGCGACCACCGCTCGCCGCAGGCGCCGCTGTTCCCCTCGGAACGCCACGGCGTGCGCCGGGTCGGCTACGACTCGCTGCGCGCCGGGCTTGCCGACGCGGTCGCCACGCACCTGCCCGCCTGGACGGACAGGCTGACCCCGCACGTGTTGCGGCACTACTGCGCGTCGCAGATGTACTTGAACGGCGTGGACTTGATCGCGATCCAGGAAATGCTCGGCCATTCCTGGGTGGCCACGACGATGAAGTACGTCCATGTGCACCGCACCCGCATCGAGCAGGCGTGGCTCGACGGGCAGCGGCGCGCCGCCCGCCGGTTGGAAGGACTGGTCTGAATGCGCTGGAACATGCGCCTGGTCGCCGCCCAACGAGGCATCTGGAAGGCTTCCGACGTGCAGCGGCTGCTCGCCGAGCACGGCCTGGTGATCTCCGCCGGGAAGATGTCCGGGTTGTGGTCCGGCCAACCCGTGACGATCAAGCTGGCCGACCTCGACGTCATCTGCGTGGCGCTGGACTGCCAGGTCGGTGATCTGCTCATCGCCGAACCCGACACCGTCTCCCGGCCCGGGCAGGACACTTCCGCGAAGCCCGCCGCGGACGCCACCACGCCCAGTGACATCCGGCGCGTGGTGCCGCGCCGCCGTGACGGCCGCTCCCTGCCACCGCGCTGACCGGTGGGCGCCCGCGACCATGACGGCACGCTCGTGCCACGAACCGTCACCAGCTGCGCGGCATGCCTGGCCTGGGGCCTGACCTTCTCCCAAGGCGTCTGCCTCGCCTGCTACCAGTTCGCCAACCCGCGCGACGGCAACCCCTACGGCGACTGCCAGGCATGCGGGCGTCGGCAGCGAGTCCGTAAGGGCTACTGCCGATTGTGCTGGTGCCAGGCCCGTGACGACCGGCGACGGCTGGCGTCCGACGCGCGCTCCGCGGTCGTGTTGGCCCCCTATCTGACCGGAATCCGCTGGCAACAGCTGTTCCTGAGCATCAGCGACCGCCGCCAGGCACCCCCGCGCAGCGCGCCCCGCCGCTACGGCGTCAAGGGACGGCCCCGCAAGCAGCCACCGCCCGCGGCCGGACGCCCGGTCAGCCGCTGGCTGCAAGAGCCGCTGCTGCCCGCCGGTCGCCGTGACTACCGGCGCGGTGTGATCGACCTGCGCGCCGGGCCGCCACCGGATAACCCCTGGCTGGCCTGGGCGCTGCACCTGGCCCACAGCACCGCCGAGACCCGCGGCTGGGCACCCGTCGTGCGCCGCGCCATGCAACGCGTGCTGGTCATGCTGCTCGCCGAGCACCGCGAACCCGACCGCATCCGCGTCAGCGACTTCGCCGCTGCCGCCGCCGGGCAATACATCAACCTCGACTACGTCGTCGAGATCCTCACAACCATGGGCGTCGTCGACGACGACCGGCCGCCCAGCCTCGAAGGCTGGATGACCGGCAAACTCGCCGGCCTGCCCGGCCCATGGCGGCGAGACCTGACCAACTGGGGCCGGCTGCTGCGCGACGGCGGCCCACGCAGCCGCCCGCGGCACGAGGGCACGGTCCGCACCTACCTGAACGTCGCCGCCGATGCCGCCGCGTCCTGGCCGCACCGTGACCACCTGCGAGAAGTCACCCGCGACGACGTCGACGCCTACCTCAGCGCGCTGCAGGGCCGACGCCGGGAAACGGCCACGACCGCGCTGCGCGGGCTGTTCCGGTGGGCGAAAACCCACAAGCTGATCTTCCGGAATCCGACCCGCGGCGTCCGCGGCGTCACCGTGCCCGACCTGATCTGGCCGCTGCTCGAACCGGACGACATCACCGCCAGCGTCACCGCCGCGACCACCGTGCAAGCCCGGCTGTGTGTCGTGCTCGCCGCCGTCCACGCCGCCCGACCCGGCCAAATCCGGGCCCTGCACCTCGACGACGTCGACCTCACCGGCCGCCGGCTCACCATCGCCGGCAACAGCCGCCCCTTGGACGACCTCACCGCCCAGGTGCTGCTCGACTGGCTCACCTACCGCCGCGAACGCTGGCCGCACACCGCCAACCAGCACCTGCTGATCAGCTACGCCAGCGCGCTGGGCCACGGCCCGGTCAGCCACACGTGGATCCTCAACCTGCGCGGCCTGCCAGGCACCCTCGAACGACTGCGCATCGACCGTCAACTCGAAGAAGCCGTCGCCACCGGCGCGGACCCGCTGCATTTGGCTGCGGTCTTCGGCTGCAGCGACGGCGCCGCCATCCGCTGGGCCACCAACGCACGGGAACTCATCGGCGAGCCTCACGCGACTCGCCTCCCCGAGTCGCCGTGAACCCCGGTGCCGGCATGGCATGATGTCGCCTCAGGACACTCGGATTCGCGTTGCGAACACTTGGGTTCAGCCGAACTCGCGAAATTTTGGCCGAGCCGCAGGATGATCACGTCCTCGTGCTGCGGGATCCATTGCGGGTCGCCGGCCGTGATGGCGTCGCGGACGTTCTTCTGCTGGAAGAACGACGCCCGCGGTACGAGCACCCCGTTGCGGACGCCGGCCATCAGCGCCACGCATTCCTCGACCAGTTCCAACCCGGCGGCTTGTCCGGCGGCGACGACCATGCCGGGGATGTCCACGAGTTCCCCGTGCCGCCGGTAGGGGCGGGCGGTGATGGCGACGTGCCCGCCGGGGCGCAGGACGGCCCGGCATCCGGCGAGGATGTCGGTGAACCCGGCGGCGAGGGTGTCGTGGTCGCGGTAGGCGAGGTTGTCGCTGCCCCCGTACCGGTGGTGGACCTTGCGGACCTTGCCCCGCCGGGCGCCGGGGGTGCGGGCGTGGCCGTGGGTGGACGGCCCGTACGGCGGCGAGGTGACCACCAGGGTGACCCGGCCGCGCATCCGCGCCGGCAATAGGGAGGGGAGCTGGCGTGAGTCGCCGGTGTAGACCTCCCCGTTCCCGGGCGCGCCCTGCTGGGCGGCGAGGGCGATGTTGACCGCAGCCAACGCGGCCCAGCGGGCTTCATACTCGACACCGATGCCGTCGCGGCCGAGGTGCATGGCTTCGACCATGGTGGTGCCGATGCCGGCCATCGGGTCGAGCACGAGGTCGCCGGGGTCGGTGTAGGTGTGGATGGCGTAGCGGGCGATGGTGGGCAGCATCTTGCCCGGGTGCGTGATCGACTCGGCGGTGTAGCGGCCCTTGCGCAGTTCCCGGGAGGGCTTCTGCCCGGCCAGCCACACCGACCCGGGATATCCCTGCGCCAGCAACGCAGCCGTCGACGTGGGAACGGCGGCAGCGGGACGGGCGGTCGACGGGTACTCAGACATGAGCGGCCTCCGGTTTCATCGACGCAAAGACGAGGAGGTCCCTGTGCGCCGGTACGTGTCGCCCGGCGAGCAGCGGCGGGCGGGGCACAAAGGGGGACTCGGTGCGGGGCTCGACCTCGGGCAGCGGCACGAGCAGGGCCGGGATGTGTTGGTGGTAGAGCAGCCCGGCGGTGCGGGCGGCGGCGATGACCGTCGAGCGGTGACCGATGGGTGCGGTGCCGGGTCCGGCAGTGAGCAGGACGATGAGGAACCCGCCGGGGCGTAGCCACGCCCGCCACGCGCCGAGCGCGCAACTGTTCGCGTGGGTGTCGCGGCTGTCGACTCCCAGGCGCGGAAGGGTCGCCAGGACGAGCCCGGCGCCGCGCCCTTCGACGCCGTCGAGCGGCTCGGGCCGCCGGTGCGGATCCTCACCGTTGGTGACGGCGACGCCGGATCGGCGGCCCAGGTACTCGGCCGCCGCCGCGACGCTCGGGTGGCCGTCGGTGTCGAGGACGGTGTCGCCGTCGCGGGTGTAGCGGGCGATCAAACGGGCGACGTGATCGGGGTGAATGCCGTACCAGTCGGGCACCGTCCGCCCGGCCGGATCGGCGGGGCGTCGGGAGTGGGTCGGGGTGAGGAGGAGTCCGACGGGCGCCGGAGGGCGGGCGTCGAGGGTGTGGGTCTGCGGCATGGGGTGTGTGGGCCATGGCCGCCGACGAACGCTGACATATAGAGATACAGATTTCGGGGCCTGTTTGGACATCGGCCTCGGTCCCGCAGGCCCGCCGTGCCCGAGTAACACCCCCGGTCGGACCCCTATATCAAGATCGACTCGGGGTTGAACACGCAGGTCAGCGCTTGGACTAGAGACTGGCCTGCCGTCTGCGGGGGTTGGCCGCCGTGCTCGGTGATCGCGGTAACCCATAACAAGATCAGGTGCGGTGTAACAAGATCACGACCGAGGTTGAACAAGATCATCGACCCCCTATGACAAGATCGACTTAGACGCAAACAAGATCATCAATGGCCTTTCGGTCGCGTTTAGGATCTCGCGCGCGGTTGAACGCGCCTCGCCGCGAGGTGGTACCGGCGGCATCCCAAGGTTGTTCACCGTCGGGCGGGCATTGATGTTCACGGCACCTCTGCACGCCAGCGGTCCGCCCTGGTGGCCTCGGTGTGACAGGGGTTGAACACGCAGCCCAGCCTCCCGGCGAGGCGCACGGGCGGATGTAGGCCCGGCCTGCTCGCCGGGGAGGGAGCACCAGGGTTGAACACGTGGCGTGACCCTTGAACAGGATCCACAGTGTTCAAGATCTGTTACACCCGCGTGGCGGGATGGGTGCTGTTCCCGCCGGACGCCCTCAGCGAGGCGCCGGCATCCCAGCCACCCCTCGGGGGATCTTCCATGTCTGCGTTCGTTTCTTCCGTGCTGCCCGCCGCCGGTACCGACGCCCCGCATCTCGTGCTCGGTGAGCAGCCGTTCGACGTCACCGCGAACTCGTTTCGGCTGTTCACCACCGGTCCGGAGGCTCTCGCTGTGGACGGTGCCGCGCTCGGCGAGGGCCTGCCCGCGCGGCGGATCGCGTTGTCGGAGCTGGCCGCGATCCTGATGCACCCCTCCTGCGGCTACGCCACGAGTGACCAGGTGTGGCGGCTGCTCATCGGCCGTGCCCGCACCGACGGCCCGGCCTGGGTCGTGGGTGCGGTCGGGGTAGCGCTGCCGGGCCTACGGCAGGCGGCCTACCGGCTGCGACACCACGACGGGGACGTGCAGGCCGAGCTGTTGACCGCCTTCGTCGCGGCGCTGCGGACGGTACGGCCGGGCGAGGCCAAGGTGGCGCAGCGGCTGCTCACGGCCACGTTCACCGCCGCCCGTACCGCGCTGCGCACCGCCGAGCCGAGCCGCGCGAACCCGCCGATCAGCGCTCCTGCCGCCGGTGCCGGGAACCCGGACTTCGTGCTGGCCCGCGCAGTCGGAGCCGGAGTCCTCACGGCTGGCGAGGCGGAGCTGATCGGCGCGACCCGCCTCGAAGGCGTGTCGGTAGCCGACTACGCCGCCCGGTCCGGTCGCGGCTACTGGGCGGTCGCCAAGGAGCGCTCGCGGGCCGAGGACCGCCTGGTCGCGGCCATCCGGTCTGGGGCGCTGTCCGACGAGGACACCGCCGTGATTGCCGAGGCCACCATGACCCTCGCCGCCGACCGATCGCGCCGTGTCTGACCTGCGGCTTGTCCAAACGAGGGCCGAAATCTGTATCTCTTAGTGCGGGACCTTCCCGCACCCGGTGGCCCTTCGACCCGGCCCCGCTGACGGCGCTGACACCCCGCAACGGCCCCGCCGAAACCCCTTTGCGAAGGAGGACGGCCACCACGGCCGGTCGCAGGTCACCACCAACCCGCTTGCCTGCTCGCCCAGCCCACACCCCGGGGTGTGGGCTGGGCCGCCCCGGAGGTGCCCATCCCATGAACCGCCCTTTGCGCCGCCCCACGCCGACTCCGCGCCGCCCGGTCACCGACCGGCCCGGTCGGCGCCTGCGCCGTACCGTGCGCCGCCTGGCCCCGGCCGTCGCGGTCACCCTCAGCGCCGCCGTCGCGGTCGCGCTCGTCTCGGACGCCGCGTACGCGGCCGACTCCATCGAGGCCGTGGTCAACAACATCCGCACCTGGCTGGTCGGCATCCTCGTCGCCGTCGCCACCCTGTTCCTGACCGTCGGCGGGCTGCGCTACGCCGCCGCGAACGGCGACCCGGGCGAGGTCGAGAAGGCCAAGCTCGCGCTCAAGTCCGCCGCCATCGGCTACGGCCTGGCGCTGCTCGCGCCGCTATTCGTCACCATCGTCGGCGGGTGGGTGAAGTGATTACCCACCACCGTGACTCGTCCCGCCGTCCCGGCGTCCCGCACCGCCGTCCCCTCGTCCCCGACGGCCGTCCCGCCGTCCCCGAGCGCCGTCCTCGGCCGTCCCGCCGTGGCGTCCGACTGCTCATCCTCGCGGTTCTCGGCATCGGGTTGGCCGCCTGTCCCGCCACGGCGGCACCGGCGTGGGCCGCGCCGTCCCCGACACCCGCCCCCGCCCCGGGCGTGCCGTCCCCTGTCCCCACCCCGCCCACGGGCGGACCAACACCGGCTGTCCCTTCGTCCCCGCCGACGCCAGCTCCGTCCCCGGCAGACGGGGCCGGGGATGCCGATGACGAGCCGGGGATGTTCGACATCCCCGGGCAGATCCGCAAGGCCATCAGCGAGTTTCTGCTGTGGGTGGCCAAGACCGGTCTGAAGCCGGTGATGGATATCCTCGGCCGGACCGCGTTGTCGACCCCGGATCTGACGGGCAGCGCGCACGTGAAGGCGGTGTGGACGACCAGCCTGGTCGCCGCGAACGGCATCTACGTGCTGTTCATCATCGCCGGCGGCTTCATCGTCGCCTCCCGCGAAACCGTGCAGTCGCAGTACGGGTTCAAGCAGATCGCCCCACGGCTGGTCCTCGGCGCCGTGATCTCCAACGTCAGCCTGATCCTGTGCGGCAAGGCGATCGAGGCGGCCAACGCCCTGACCGCCGCGATTGCCGGGCAGGGCGTCGATGGTCCGACCGCGGCGGACGCGATCCTCGGCATCCTGGATCAGCCGCTGAACGGCACCAACCCGAACATCCTGCTCGCGGTGCTGGTCATCGCGGTCGTCGTGCTCAGCATCGTCGTGGTCATCACGTTCCTGCTGCGCATCGCGCTACTCGTCGTCCTCGTCGGGGTCGCGCCGTTGGCGCTGGCCTGCCACGCGACACCGCCGACCGAGGGCATCGCCTACGTGTGGTGGCGGGCGTTCTTCGCCTGCCTCGGCCTGCAACTAGCCCAAGCGGTGGTCGTGCTGGCCACGGTGAAGGTGTTCCTCACCCCGTCCGGCCTCGTCCTGCTCGGCGTACCCGCCACCGCCAGTGGCCTGCTCGGGGTGCTGGTCTGCGTCACGATGCTGTGGCTACTGGTCAAGCTTCCCGGGCTGATGAAACAGTTCGTCCTCGCACCGCTGGGCTTGCGCAGCCAGGGCCGAGGGCTGATCGGGCAGCTCCTGCAGGCGTACGTGATGGTCAAGACCCTCGGCACCGCCGCCGGGTTCATCGGCAAAGGCAGCCACCCCGCTAGGACGGCGGCGCGCCAGCGGGCAGCCACCACCAGCAACGGGGCGCGGCCGAGCACCGCTCGGCCCGTTTCCGCCACCCGGGGGCGGGCGGGTACCCCGCGACCGGCACCGGTGCG
Source organism: Krasilnikovia cinnamomea (assembly GCF_004217545.1). NCBI lineage: Bacteria > Bacillati > Actinomycetota > Actinomycetes > Micromonosporales > Micromonosporaceae > Krasilnikovia > Krasilnikovia cinnamomea. Next base: position 624,219 of record NZ_SHKY01000001.1, on the reverse strand, counting down.
GCCGTCCCCGCCCGGCCCGGTGGCGTTCAGTAACTCCCCCACCACGCAAACGCCGCCGGCGGCGCCCGCTGGCACCACCGGCGCACCCACGTTCAGCCACCCCCAGCAGCCCGCCACCCCGGCGGCGACCCCCACCGCGCCAGCATCGGCCGCCCCGTTTTCACACCCCAACCCTCCACAGCCGACCACTACTGGACCAGTTGGGCGTGCGGCTCCGGTGGCGTTCAGTAACACCACACCCGGTCCGGCAAGTCTTACCCCGACGGGGCCGCCGCCTGCGGCAACGTTCTCGAACCCGCAGAGGCCGCAGAGCGCGCCGCGCCGGCCACCGGCACCGGTCACCCCGGTGTTCTCGTCCGCACCGCCCAACCCGAGGACACGGCCTACCGCTGCCTCCCGGCCTACCGCCGCACCCCGGTCCGCGGCCAGCCGGGCCGCTCCATCGCCGGTGACCAAGGCGCCCGCCGCCCCGCGCCGGTCCCCGTCGCCGAGTCCGGCCGCTCAGCCGTCCCCGCGCCCGTCCCCGACGCCTCGACCGACACCGGCCGCCTCACCACCGCCGTCCCCGCCGTCTGCGCCGCGACCGCGCGGCAGCGCGGCTCCGGTGTTCCGACCGGCGGCGTCGTCCCCGCCGCCGTCCCGGCGGGCTGAGGCCTCGTCCCCGCCGTCCCCGCCGCCAGCGCGGCGCCGTCCCCGAGAAGGAGGGGGTAAGTGATGGGCCGCCGTGATGATGATGCGCCGCTGCGCGCCCGGGTGCCCGCTGATGTGGAGCGCCCGGATCGGATCGCGTTCGGTATGACCGGGCGGCAGTTGGTCATCCTGACCGTCACCGGCCTCGTCCTCTACGCGGCCTGGACGGCTTTGGCCACGGTGGTGCCGCCGGTGGTGTTCGCCGCGTGCAGTGTGCCGATCCTGGGCGCGGCGTTCTTCCTGGCGGTCGGTCGCCGCGACGGGATCGGCCTCGACCGGTGGCTGCTCGCCGGGTGGCGTCACCGCCGGGCGCCGCACCGGCTCGTGCCGTCCGAGTGGCCGATCGTCGCAGCCCCGGCGTGGGTGGCGACCACGCGGGGGCCGGGGGACCGGCTTCCGCTGCCCGCCCCGCTGCGCCTCCCGGCGAAGGGCATCACCCCTGATGGCCTGGTCGATCTGGGTTCGGACGGCACGACCGGCCTGGTGGCCGCGTCGACGGTGGCGTTTGGGCTGCGGACCCCGGCCGAGCAGAACGGCCTCGTCGCCGGGTTCGCCCGCTGGCTGCACTCGCTGGACGGCCCGGCGCAGATCCTCGTCCGGGCGCAACGCGTCGACCTGACGCAGCTCGCCGACCGGATCGCCGCACAGGCGCCGAGCCTGCCGGATCCGGCCCTGGAACACGCCGCGATGTCGCATGCGGCCTTCCTGGACGACCTCGGCGCCCGCCGGGAGCTGCTGCACCGGCACGTCACCGTCGCGGTGCGCAGCACCCGCAGCCCCGCCACCACCGCCCATCAGGCTGCCGAAACGGTTCGGGCGCTGTCCGGCTGCGAGGTCGCCGCGCGGGTGCTGGAACCGGCCGACGCCGCCCTCACGTTGGCCGGCGCCCTCAACCCCTCCGCCCCTTCGTCCCCGCCGCCGGGACGGGCCGTCCCCGACCTTGATGGAAGCGAGGAGCCGTGAGTCTGTTCGCGCGCAACCGGAACACTGCCGTCCCCGAGCCGGGGACGGTCGTCCCCGGCAGCCCGGATGCCGTTGAGGTTGGGGGACGGTCGGTGCGGGTGGGGGACGGCTACACCGCCGCGCTCGCCGTCATCGGATATCCGGCCGAGGTCGGCCCCGGCTGGCTCGAGCCACTGCTCGCGTATCCGGGGCGGGTGGACGTGTCCGTGCACATCGACCCCGTGCCGCCGGTGGTGGCGTCGCAGCGGCTGCGTAAGCAGCGCGGCCGGTTCGAGGCGTCCCGCCGGCAGGACGCCTCGAAGGGGCGCCTTGATGACCCCGAGTTGGACGCCGCGGCGGCCGACGCCGCCGAGCTCGCCGCCCGCGTCGCCCGAGGCGAAGCCCGCCTGTTCCGCCTCGGCCTCTACCTGACCGTCCATGCGGACACCGAAGACGAGCTGGCCGACCGGGTGAGCGAGGTCCGCGCCCTCGCCTCGTCGCTGCTGCTCGATGTCGCCCCGGCCACCTGGCGGCAGTTGCAGGGCTGGATCACCGGCCTGCCGCTGGCGTTCGACGCCCTCGGGATGAAGCGGGTGTTCGACACCGACGCCCTCGCCGCCGCGTTCCCGTTCACGTCGCCGGACCTGCCCACCACGGCCGGGGACACCGGGATGGGCGTGCTGTACGGGCTGAACCTGCACTCGCCGGGGGTGGTGGTGTGGGACCGGTGGGCGCAGTCGAACTACAACTCCGTCATCCTCGCCCGCTCCGGTGAGGGCAAGTCCTACCTCGCCAAACTCGACCTGCTCCGCAACCTGTACCTCGGTGTCGAGGCGTTCGTCATCGACCCCGAAGACGAATACCTGCGCCTGGCCGAGGCGGTCGGCGGGACGATCATCCGGCCCGGCACCCCCGGGGTGCGGATCAACCCCCTCGATCTGTCGGCCGGGGACGGCGACGACGCCCTCGTGCGGCGGGCGCTGTTCCTGCAAACCTTCGTCGCCGTGCTGACCGGCACCGGCCAGATCCCGCCGCAGGAGGCCGCCGCCCTCGACGTCGCGGTGCTGGCCGCGTACCGGGGCAAGGGCATCACCAGCGACCCGCGCACCTGGCGGCGCCCGGCCCCGCTGCTGGCCGACCTCGCCGAAGCCCTCACCGAGGCGGGCGACGCCGGGCGCACCCTCGCGGCCCGGTTGCACCCGTACGTGGCTGGCAGCTTCAAGGGCCTGTTCGACGGTCCCACCACCACGCCCGCCGAAGGCCACCTCGTCGTCTACGCGATCAAAGACCTGCCGGATGAGCTGAAGCCGGTCGGGACGCTGCTGATCCTCGATGCGATCTGGCGCACCGTCAGCACCGCCAACCGCCGCGCTGTCGCCGAGTCGCGGCCGGAGGTCCGGCGGCTGGTGCTGGTGGACGAGGCGTGGCTGATGCTCCGCGCCGGGCTCGGCGCGCAGTTCCTGTTCCGGCTGTCTAAGTCCGCCCGTAAGTACGGCGCCGGGCTGTCCGTGATTACGCAGGACGCCGCCGACGTGCTCGCGACCGAGGTCGGCCGGGCGGTCGTCTCGAACGCGGCCACGCAGGTGCTGCTGCGGCAGGCAACGCAGGCCATCGACGCCGTCACCGACGCGTTCGGGCTCACCGACGGCGAGCGGGCGTTCCTGCTGTCCAGTTCACGCGGAGATGCGCTCTTGGCTAGTGGATCTTCGCGGGTGGCGTTTCACAGCCTGGCCTCCGACGTGGAGCACGAGCTTGTCGTCACCGGTCCGGCCGCCACCCGCCGATAGCCCCTTTGCCGCATCGGAGCCCATCATGTCGCTTATCTCCACGTTGTCACACCCCTTCCTCCCGCTGTCACACCTCTCGGTCCCGCTGTCACACCCCTCGTTGCTGGCAGAGCCGTCGCCGTCGCCATCGGCCGGGTGTGTGCCCGGCCAGGCCGGGACGCCCGACGGCGTGCTCGGGGAACTGTTGTGCGGGACCTGGGGACCGAAGGCCCCCGCCGCGGTGGTCGAGTTCGTCCGTGTCCGGTGGCCGCTGTTCCTCGCCGTCATCGCCGTGCTGGTCACGTTCACTGTGGTGTGGCGGGTGTGGCGGCGCCGGGTGTGGCGCGCCCACGCGGGGCGGGCGCGGTGGTTGCAGATCATTCCGCCGGTCACCGCGACACCGGCCGCAACCGTCGGGTTGTGGCGGCTGCTGGCCACGGCGCTTCCGGCACCGTCGCGGTGGGCGCTGCGCCCGGCCCGGATCGTGTGGGAGGTCCAGGCCGACCCGCACGGGATGCGCGCCGGACTCTGGCTACCGCCCGGGGTGAACCCGACCGCCGTACTACGGCTGCTCCAGCGGGCCTGGCCCGGTGTACGCGCCGAACACGCCGCCCCGCCGGTCGTGCGGGGCGGAATCGCCACCACCCTCGCCCTGCTACCCACGCAGCCGGACTGGCTGCCCCTCGTTGAAGACCTGCCCTCGACGACACGTCGGGTGGACACCTCCAGTCCGGAGGACGACCGGCTGCGCGCCGTCTTCGACGGGCTGGCTTCGGCCGGGCGCACGGGCGGTGGCCTATTGCAAGTCCACATCGGGCGGGCACCGGCGCACCGGATGCGGATGCTGCGCCGGGCCACCACCCGCCCCGAACGCGCCCGCAAGACCCGAGGCGCCAGCCGTGCCGTCGGTCTGCTCGCCGAGGCACTCCGTGCCGGGATTCTGGCGACGCTCAATCTGCTCAGCCCCGGCCCAGGCCCGCGCCGGAACGCGTCCGGCCGGACCGACCCGTACCTGGCGGAGCTGGCGCGGCAGGCGCGCGGCAAGCTCAGCGCCGCCCCGCACCTGCTCGTCGCCGTCTACGCCACCGGCGCCGGACCGACCAAGGCCGCCGCGCTGTCGGCCGCCGCCGACATCACTAGCGGGTTCGGGCTGCTGTCGGCGCACTTCACCCGCCGGCGGCTGCGAGGCGGCACCACCGCGGCGGCCCAGCGCTGGGTGCCCGAGGATCGGATGAGCCTCGCCGCCGTCGGCGAGGCCGCCGCGCTGGCCGGGCTGCCCGCCGAACCGGCCGCCTACGGCCTGCCGTCCGCCGCGTCCCGGCGCCGTCCCGGCAGCCGCGACGTCTTCCGCACCACCACCCGGACCTCCGGTCAGGAGATGGCAGGCCACCGCCAGGCCATCGCGCCGAAGCCGGACGAGCGGGCGAAGCCCGATGACGACACCGACGAACCGTCTGCAGTGTGGAGCGCCCCGTGACCCCCAACCACGACCAGACCGCCTCGGCGGGCCCTCGCCCGGAGGGTCGCCGCCTCAACCTCGTTCCGCTCGATGAGCGCTACGGCCTGGGCGGGAAGGTGATCGGTGTCGCGAACGCCGGCCCCCGCACGAGGATCGGGATCTCGCTGACCGACTGCCGCTACCACGTGCACGCGCTCGGCCCTACCGGCACCGGCAAGACCACCCTGCTGATGAACATGATCCTCGACGACATCGAGGCGGGCAGGGGCGTGGCCGCGTTCGACCCGGCCAAGGGCGATCTGATCCGGGATCTGCTCGACCGGATGCCCGGGTCCGCCGGGGATCGGTTGGTGTTGATCGACCCGGACGAGGGCAAGGCCCCACCGGCGATCAACCTGCTCGACCCGGCCGTGCACGGCGGTACCCCGCACGACGTGGCCGCGAATCTCACCGCCGTCATGTCGAAGGTGTGGGCGCGCTGGTGGGGCCACCGCTCCGCCGACATCTGCTACCACGGCCTGCTCACCCTCGCCCACCTGCCCGGCGCGACCCTGGCCCAGTTGCCGCGGCTGCTGTCCGATCCGAAGTGGCGGGCCGAGCGCGTGAAAGCCGTCGTGCGGGGCTTGAACGCGTGGGAGGGCAACACCCTCGGCGACTTCTGGGAAGGCTTCGACGCCCTTCCCGCTGGGCAGCGCGCGGGACTGGTCGCGCCGCTGTTGTCCCGGCTCCGGCTGGTGCTCGCGCATCCCATGGCGCAGTCGCTGTTCGGGATGCCGGCCACGACGTTCTCCTTCGCCGAGATCCTCGACGGCGGCGTGCTACTGGCCCGGCTGCCCAAGGGTGTCATCGGTGAGGACGGCACCCGGCTCATCGGCTCCCTGCTGCTGGCGGGGTTGTGGCAGGCCACCACCGCCCGCGCCCGCATCCCGGAGAACCAACGCCCGGACTGCATGGTCGTGCTAGACGAGTGCCACAACTTCCTGCACCTGCCCATCGGCATCGATGACGCCCTCGCAGAGGCCCGCGGCCTGCACACCTCGTTCGTCCTTGCACACCAGTACCTGGGCCAGCTGTCCGGAGAGATGGCCGAGGCGATCGACGCCAACGCCCGCAACAAGGTGTACTTCGCCCTCGCGCCGCGCGACGCCATCGACCAGGCCCGCCACCTGCGCCCGTACCTGGACGACGGGGATCTGATCCGCCTCGGCGGCTACGAAATCGTCCTGCGACCCGTGGCGAACGGCCGAGTGGTGCCACCGGCCACCGCCGACACCGAGCCCCCACCGCCGCCGATCAAGGGCCGCGCCGAGGTCCTGCGCCGGGCGGCGCGGGAGCACACCGGCCTGTCCCGCAAGACCCGCCGGGAGCTGCTCGGCGCGGCCAACACGGCGCCGGCCGACCCGGAGCAGGAGCAGCCCGCCCCGGTGATGGTGCCTGCGCCGTCGGAGCCGAACAACTTCGCGCTGCACCCCGAGCGGTCACTGGTGACCCCTCAGATGACGGCTCACGAGGCGGCTCACGAGGCGGCTCACGACGACGGAAACGCCGGTGAACACGCCCCCTATGACACGTCATACGCGCACGTCACGAGCCCTGTGGAGGACTGGTGGAACGGAACCGACCGATAAGAGATACCACTCCTACCAGCACTGCCCGCTCTGCCCCTACCGGTGCCCGCCTGACGGCGTCCGTCGTGGCCGGCGAACTCACCAGACTCACCCCCCGAGACCGGCTCCTGCTCGACCTGCTCGATGCGCACAAGACCTTCACCACCGAGCAGATCCACACCCTCGCCTTCACCTCCCTGGCCCGGACCCGCATCCGCCTGGGCCAGCTCTACACCCGCGAGATCCTCGACCGGTTCCGCCACTACACGCGGCCCGGCTCGCAGTCCTGGCGGTGGTGCCTCGGCCCGGTCGGCGCGGCGATCCTGGCGGCCGGACGCGGTGACACGCTGCCCCGCCCGGCCACCGTGCGCGACGCCACCGCCCGAGTCGCCATGTCTCCGACATTGCCGCACCTGGTGACCGTCAACGGGTTCTTCGTGGCGCTGACCGGGCACGCCCGCACCCACGGCGGTACCCGGTTGCGGCGGTGGTGGAACGAGGCCCGATGCCGCGAACAGGTTGGCGCGGTGGTCCGCCCGGACGGTCACGGCGTGTGGGTGGCCGGGACGCGGGCGGTGCCGTTCTGGTTGGAGGCCGACCTCGGCACCGAAACCCTGTCGCGGGTGGCAGGCAAGCTGACCGGCTACGCGGCGTTGCCGCCGTCGTGGGCGTATCCGGTGCTGTTCTGGTTCCCCACCGGCGCCCGGGAGCTGAACTTCCACGCCTACCTCACCCGCACCGGGGTGCCCGACGCGGTGACCGTGGCGACCGCCGCCGCCGACCACGCGGCCGACACCGGCCCGGTGGGGCCGGTGTGGCGGGTCGCCGGACACCCCGGGCGGGTCAGCCTCGCTGACCTCGCCCCGCACGGAGACGGCGCGCCGTGGGACGGCTAGCAGCCGGGGTCGCGGTGGCGGTGGCGGCGCTGGTGGTGCTGGTCGCCGCTGCCGCCGGGGTGATCGGGGCGGTGTTCGGGGGCGGTGCCGCCTACGCGTGCACCGCCGTCGCCACCACGCCGGGCGCGACCCCGGCGGGGCTCACCGCCGAACAGGCGGGCAACGCGGCCGTGATCGTCGGGGTCGGGCAGCGGCTGCGGGTGCCGCCGCGCGGGTGGGTGATCGCCGTCGCCACCGCGCTCCAGGAGTCCGATCTGGTCAACCTAGGGGACCTCGGTGCGGCCAACGATCACGACTCGTTGGGGCTGTTCCAACAACGGCCGTCGCAGGGGTGGGGCACCCCGGCGGAGATCATGAACCCCGACCACGCGGCCACGTCGTTCTACCGGCACCTGCTCGCAGTGCCCCGGTGGCAGACACTGCCGCTGACCGACGCCGCGCAGGCCGTGCAACGCAGCGCGTACCCGGACGCGTACGCCACACACGAGGCGACCGCCGCCGCCATCGTCGCCGCCGCGTACACGGGCGGGATCACCTGTGACGGTGGCATCGTCGGTGGGCCGGGCGGGGACCTGCCGGCGCTGCCGCCAGGGTTCACCCTGCCGGCCGACACCCCGGCCCCGGTGGTAGTCGCTATCCGGTGGGCGTTGGGACAGTTGGGCACGCCGTACACGTTCGGCGGCGATTGCACCGCCCCACGTTCCGGCGTCCCGGCGCACCAGTGCGACTGTTCATCGCTGATGCAACAGGCGTACCGGGCGGCCGGCATCCGGCTACCGCGCACCACCCACGAACAGGTCCACGCGGGGACGCCGGTGGGCAGCCTGGCCGACGTGCGCCCCGGTGACCTGATCCTGATCCCGGGCAGCGACGGCACCCGCGCCGACCCCAGACACGTGGGCATGGCGCTCGGGTCCGGGCTGCTGATCCAAGCCCCGAAAACGGGCGACGTCGTGAAGATCAGCCGCCTATCCGGATGGGCGTCCGACGTGGCCACCATTCGGCGTGTCGTCCCGCAATAACTGAAATCCACAACGGCGCGACAAGCGGCATTCGATAAAGAGAGATTCCGCACATTCACGGGCTTGACTTAGGCGGCTAATCGAGCGTCCATGGGTAGGTAGCAATAACGACCCGAAAGGTGCAACGACATGACCGCCACCCCGCACAGCCGCACCGCCGATGCCGTCGTTAGGGCTGCCGGGTACTACGGCGCCCGTAGCGTCTTGCCGACCGTGTACGCGTTGGAGATCGATAACGGCATCATCACCGGCCATCGGCTGCCCGTCGCGCCCGACCGGCTCGCGGCAGATGCCATCGGCGACACCCTGGCGGAGATGATTCCCGCCGCCCGCCGCGTCCCGGTAGACGGCGACCTGGCCGCATACGTCGTCATCCTGCCCGCCCAGCGCATCGTGCTAGCCGCCGACGGCACCGGGGCTGTGCACCACATCGAACTACAGGGCGCACCCGGTGAGACCCCGAACCGCGACCAGTGGCGGGCCATCTCTGACGGGCTCACGGCCATGATCAACGCGACCATGCGGTAACCGCACCGACCCGCATCCCGCGCGCCCGGCCGACTGGCCGGGCGCGCGGCGTGTTCCCGGCAAAATCGGTGCCCGCCCAGCGCCCCCGTCCGGCCCACGGCACGCGCACCCCATACCGATATGCCGGCGCCAATCAGTAGGCGCTGAGCGTGGCGCACAGCGGCCGCAAACGCTAGGAACATGAGCGCGACATCCCGAAAACCGAGGCCCGGGCGGGCCCGAAAAAGTTCGGCACCCGGGTTGACATTAGTCGTGTGCAGAGCGTCCATGGACGTGGGCACCAACAAACGCCCCGGCGAAACCGCAAAGACAAAGACGCACCGGCGCCGAATGCGGAATTCGCTTTCCCCCTTTTCTGTGGAGGTCATTGTCATGTCTGCCGCCGCTACCGCCACCCCCACCGCCAAGGCCATCGCGCGCACCCTGATCGCCCACCCTGACGGCATCACCACCCGCGACCTCGCCGCCGCCGCCCGCGTGGGCGCCTCCACCGCCGCAAAGGTGCTGGTCGCCATGGAAAACGACGGCACCGCCACCCGCACGCCTGGCCCCACCAACGGCACCCGCAAGGCCGCCGACATCTGGCGCCCCACCGCCGCCATCACCGCTGACGAGGAGACCGACATGCCCGCCGACACCATCACCACCCACGATGCCCTCACGACGGACGACGCCCCCACCGAGGACGTCGCCGTCACATCCGACGCCGCCGGTGCTGACGAGCCCGGCGACGCCAGCGACGCGGCAGGTACCGATGAGCCTGACGACGCCAGCAACGCGGCGGGGTCGACGCTGGCGGCGGCGGTGCCCGCTGTGCCGGTGTCCGCTGTGCCGGTATCGGGTGCGCCGTCGGGCAGCGCGGACCACTTCAAGATCGTGATGGTGGCGGGCGTCCTGGGTGACCACCCCGACGGTGTGACCGCCGCCGACGTGGCCGAGGAATCCGGGCTTCGCGGTCCGGTGGTGGCGCGGGTGCTGACCGCTATGGAGGTTGCCGGGGCGGCGGTGCGCCAGCCGGGCGGCAGCGACGCCGCCCCGGAACTGTGGGTTCGCGGTGACGCCGATCTGAGTACGGTGGACCTTGCCAACGCGGCCCCATACCGGGAGTGCGTGTGCACATGCGGGCACCGTCACCGCGTGCGGACCGGCGCGACCGTGACCACCCGCCGCACCGGTCGCACCACGGGTGAGGTCAACACCGACGGGACGTCGAAGCTCGGCAAGAACGGCCTGCGCAACCAGGTGGAAGCGTTCATGCGCGACCTCGGTCCCGGTCACGAGGTCACCCCGGGCACCGTGGGCCGGGAGTTGGGTGGCCGCAGCTCAGGCGCGTGCCTGAACGCGTTGGGTCGCCTGTCCGCCGCCGGGGCGGTGGTGCTGACCAGCGAGGCGCCCGTCAAGTACGCCCTGGCCGACACCGCACCGGCCCCGTCCGACGAGGTCGCCGCGCTGATGACCCGCCCCGCGATCAGCGACACCACCACCGACGCGCCCGACACCCAGACCGACAACGCGGCGGACGCCTCGACCGACGACGAGGCGCGGGCAGCGTGACCACCCGCACGGGGGCCGGGGCGCGGGCAGCGTCCCGGCCCCGCCGCACGCCGACCTCGCACCACCCCACCGAACGGAGACCCCTCGATGAAGATCCACATCCGTCGGGTACGCCGCCACCTGGCGTGCCCGGAATGCGGCGAGCCGGCCCGCCGGTGCCCGCCCCGCCAATGGGTGACCGCCGCCGGCCCCCGGTCGCGCTGGTCACATCCGGACGGCGAACCGCTGTGTCCGGTCGTCGGCCCGGCCGGCTACCGTCCCGCCGACGCCCGCCCGGTGCGGCGCCCACGGTCCCGGTACCCGCCTCGACAGACGCCCACCGTGGGGCGACGGCGCCGGGTCTGGTCACGGTGGACACCCCGCGCGGTGCCGACCGGTGACCGGCACCGGCCCTGGGGCCGGCCGACGCCGGACCTTCCGCCCGGGTTGGCGGCCCGGCCGCGAGACGCCCGGCGCGGCCTGCCGATTCCGCCGGTCAACGTGCACGCCAACACCGGCAGCGGCGGTAGGCACGTGGACTTCACGACAATCAACACGATCGTTTCCACCAGGCTTGCGGTTGAACGGCGGTGCTCGCTGTGCGGCGAACCGACGAAATCGCTCGTGGCCTTCATCGGCACACGCGCTGTCCAGCCCACTCGTGCGAGCGTCGCCGCGCGGCACAGCTACGCCGCTACACCGACCCGCCCGGCCGTCCGGAGTGCATGGTCGCGGTCACGTTGTGCCTACACGTTGCCCTCGCCCGGCACCGGCGCGCCCAAGCCGACCGGCCGAGCGCGGGCATCATGCCGCCCGGCTCGCACGGCGACAAACCCGCCGGGTGCAGGCTGGGCATCACGCACCTGCCGGTCGATGTACCTGCCCGAACACGGGTTCACCGTCTACCTGCCGGCCCCGTTCCGCACCGTGCGCGCCTATGTGTACGGCCCGGACGGGCGTTTGCACCCCGGCCCCGGCACCCGGTGACCGCCCCGGATCGCGGCCGTCAGACTGGCCGCAGAAACCTTCATCGGCTCCAGCCGACGGCCTTGATCGCCCCGTGGAGGTAGGAAACATTGCTTGTGACGGCGCGCCGCCGGGACGCGAACCCCGGCGGCGGCGCCACCCACACCGCATCACTAACCATCGGAAGGGAACACCTGTCATGGCACACGAACTCGAGCGTCTCGCGAACGGCGAGACTGCCTTCGCCTCTGCCCGCCAGTCGGCGTGGCACCAGCTCGGCCAGATCACCGACGAGTGCATGACCGCCGAGCAGGTCATGACCAAGGCATGGCTCGGCGGCTGGGAGGTCCGCAAGATCCCGCTGCAGGGCATCGAGGTCAACGCCAAGGGCGTCACGAAGGTCGACTGCCCCGACAAGTGGATGACCGTGCGGACCAACCCCCAGACCGGGGCGACCGAGTACCTCGGCGTGGTCGGCGACGACTACGCCACCGTGCAGAACGAGCAGGTCGCCGAGATGCTGAACCTGCTCGTCGACGAGTCCGGCGCGCACTTCGACACGGCCGGCTCGATGCGCAAAGGCAAGAGCGTCTTCGTCACGATGAAGCTCCCCGACGCGATGGAGATCGCCGGGGTGGACCGGATGGACCTCTACCTGGCCGCCACCACCTCGCACGACGGGACCGCCTCGCTGCGGCTGGACGCGACCCCGGTCCGGATCGTGTGCGCGAACACCCAGCGCATGGCCTACGCCCGGTCGCAGGGCTCGTACACGTTCCGGCACACCTCGAACGTTCACGCGCAGATCAGCGAGGCCCGCGAGGCGCTGGGTCTGGTGTGGAAGCACTTCACCGCGTTCGAGACCGACGCGGAGAAGATGCTCAACGAGGCGCTGACCATGGGCGAGTTCGAGAAGATCATCGCTGAGGTGTGGCCGCTGGCCGACGACGCCTCCGACGTGGCGAAGAACAACGCCAAACAGCGGACCTCCACGTTGCGGTACCTGATCCGGGACGCGGACACTCAGAAGGCGATCAAGGGCACTCGGTGGGCCGGATACCAGGCCATCACCGAGTACGTCGACCACTTCGCCCCCGCCAAGACCGACACCGTCCGCGCTACCCGGGCGCTCACCGGGGCCGGGGCCGAGGTGAAGGCCCGCGCGTTCGACCTGCTCGCCGTGTGATGCGCCTGCGGCACCGGGGCCGCCACCGCCGCCGTTGGTGGCGCACGGCGGCCCCGGCCCCGGCAGGGCGACCCCGCCCGGCGTCGCGCATGCGGCTCGGCGACGGCCCGCGCGCCCGGCCCGCGCTGCCCACCGGGGCCGTGCCGTCCGCCCGGCGGCGGCCCGGCACCAGCGCCACCGGCCCGGCGGCGATCCGCCGCCACGGCCACGAGCGCGCCTTCACCCGACTCCACCCGATCCGGCTCTACGCCGATGGAGGCACCCACCATGAGATCCGACGAGCTGATGAACCTTATCGGCCACCTGTGCGAGGCATACCAGAACAGCACCGCCCACCGCATCGCCGCCGCCTACGAACTCGACCACGACGAGCAGCAGCTCCACCTCGCCGGGCAACGGCAATGGGACGAGATCGCCGCGCACCGGCTCCGCGAAGTCGAACGGGCCGTCCTCCCGGCGTTCCCGGAACAGGCCACCGCCGAAGGATTCATGCCGGTCCGGGCACTGCCCGGCGGCAAGGTCGAACTCCGCGCCATCGACACCGGCGCACGGCCCGTCGCGGTGCTCTTCACCGGCACCGAGGCCCTCAACCTCGGCGGCCGGCTCACCGCCTGCGGAGCCGTCGCCCTCGACCGCATCGGCCTCAAACCCGACGCCGAACTCCACCCGGTCTCCGGTGGTCCGGCCACCGGCACCGCCCCGGCATCCCTGCCGACCGTGCCCGGCCCGGCCACCCCCGCGCACCAGCGCTGACCCGGCGGACCCGCCGTGCGGCCGGGGTCGTCCGGCCGCACGGCGGTACGCCGCACCACAGCCTTCACGCGAAGGAACTCGAACATGAGACCTACTGACCCTCGTGCAGGAGTACGCCGCCGCGTACGCCTGCGCCGAACGCCACGCACCCTGCTCGACCAACAACCCCGACCTCACCCCCGCCTCCGGCGGCATGAGCGACGGCCAGCACGCCCTCCACGCTCCCCGCCTGCTCGACGCTCTCGCCCTGATCGAAGACCTCGACCCCGTCATCGCCGACGTCCTGCGCAACCTGCACCTGCGCGCCTACGCCACCGAGACCACCGACCGGATCATCGCGTTCGAGGTCAACGGCAGCGGTGAACACGACCACCCAATCCGCTAAGGAGCCCCACCGCCATGACCGACACCACCGGCGAACCCGGCCACCTCGCACCGACGGGCCCCGAGCCGCAACTCCGCGACCTGGTCCGCGTCCGGTTCGTCCTCGAAGAACATCAGGAACACCCCGGCGTGGTCATCGGCATCCTGCGCCGCCCGCGCATCCACGAAGGCGACCGGTACCGCGTCCGGTACCGCGACGGCATCACCGCATGGCACTGGCGCGACGAACTGGCCGTACGGGACTTCACCACGCACCGCGAGATCGTGCAGACCGACCTCGCCGCCATCCGCACCATCCTCGACCACGCCATCACCGCCGCACAGGAACACGACCTGCTGCACCGCGCCCTCAGCGACGTCTTCGACACCCTGACCGCCACCGCGACCACCTACCTCGGCGGAAACCTCGACACCCCGGCCCCGGCCGCCGCGCCCGCCGACTGAACACAGCGGGCCGAGACCACCAGCCCTGGCGGTCTCGGCCCGCACCAAAAACGCACCGACACCCGTCATCGGAGACCCCCTATGGAACTCAACGACACCGCCCGCGTACGCCAGCCCCACGACCCGGTCGAGTACCGCCTCGCCACCATCACCGACATCACCTACTCGACCCCACATACCACCCACATCCGCCGCCTACAGCTGCGCTTCCCGACCGGCGAGGAACGCAGCTACACCCCCGGCCGAGATCGTCGCCTGCACCCGGGCCGACGACCACGCCGCGCTCGTGGCCGCGTTCACCACCGCTTTGCGGTCGCTGCGCGACGCGTGCCGCATCGCCCACGACTACGACGAGCGGATCAACACCGACCTCATCGGCCTGCTGCTGGCCATTCACGGGACGGTGAAGACCCACCTCGGGATCGCCCTCGACCCGGCCGACCTCGATGCGCCGGCCAACCCCGAGCAGGTGACACCGTGAAGGCCCGCTGGACCCACGGACGCTCCACCCGCCACCCAGAGGCCGTCTGCGGCGCCGACGACGGGCCAGACACCCGGGTCACCGACGAGCCGCACCTGGTCAACTGCCCCGACTGCCCGGACGCCGCCGAGAACGAGACCATTCCCGATGACGCGGCCGACGGCGACCCGCACGTCATCGCGATGTTGCGGGAGGCGAAAGCCGGGAACGCCCGCAAGATCGGCGGCGTCTTCGTGGACGCCACCACCGCGAACGCCATCCTCACCGTCTACGACGCCGCCACTCCGAAGACCCAGGTGAAGATAGCCGCGCTGCCCATCACGATCATGGCCTCGTTCGCGTGGCGAGTCATCGGCGGCGGGTCCTGAGGTTCGCGATGCCCGGCGGCGTCGCCTCCGCGCATATGACGGGGGTGACGCCGCCGGCGACCAGCATTGGTGAGGGCGGGGTTTGGGCGGTGGCCGGTGGGACACACCGGAACCGGTGTGCGCGAACCCCGACCGGCCACCTCGCCCAGGCTCCGAGGCCCAACCACGGCATAACCAGGCCGCTTCTTTCCCCGGGTCGGGCGTCCGCCGATGATATCGAGATCCACCACGGCGGCGAGCGCTCCGCCTGGCCCGCACCACCGCCACTGCGGCGGCACCGCGCGAGTGAGACGAGGGAGGATGACCGGCGTGGCACGACGCACCTTCGACGCCCGCATCGCCCTGGACCGGTCCGGCGTGGCGGCCCACACCGGCGCGGCCCGCTCCACCGTCAACCATTGGTACCGGCACCGTGAGCACACCGGTTTTCCCGACGCCTTCACCGACGACACCGGGCAGGAATGGTTCTGGCAAGACGAGATCGACGCCTTCCACACCGCGCATCGCCGAGCGAAGCTGGCCGTCCTGACGACCGTGGACCGCAGCGGCGACCCGGACGAACTCGTCGGCTCGGGGGAGGCCGCGAAGATCATGGGGTACGGCTCGTACCGTAACCTTCCCGACGAGCTACGTGACCGGCCCGACGACGTGGAGATCCTCTCGAACGGGCGGCTGCGGCGGCGCTGGTACCGGCGCACCGTGTGGGCCGTCGCGGACGCTCGTACCGGGCGTCAGTCCACCGGCCGCACCCGCGGCACCACCGGCCCTCACAAACCGCACCCGTACGCCGACGACCCGCGCCTCCAACTCGCCGCCGAACTGCTGGCCGAAGCGCGCGAGGCCGGACACGACCGGCGCGGCCTCGGCGTGGAGCTGGCCCGCCGCCTGGGTATCGCGCCGCGCACCGCGCAACGGCTACTCACCGCCGCCGAGGCCGACGGGTAAGGCTGGCGGTGAAGGACGCGAGGCGCCGCTGGACGAAGTGGCCGGCGGCGCCCTGGCCTCGTCAGTTCACTCGTCCCCGTCCCCGTCCTCGTCGCCGTCCGGGCGGGCGGTCGACACCGCTGGGGCCTGCATCAGATAGCGCAAGGCGCCGTCGAAGTCGGTGCCTCGGGTCTCGGCGGTACGGGAGAGGACGTCGAACGCCTCGTCGCTGATCTCGATCAGGCGCCGTCCGGGTGCGGGCGTGGTCATCTCGGTTCCTCCAGTTCATGACGGGTGGCTGCCCGGTCGTCCGGGCACTGGTATCCCCATCCATGCCGACCGGCACGGAGGCATCAAGCCGACAGCGGCGGCGCACTGGCGGGCGGGTCCTGCGAGGCCGTGCGCGATGGATCCGGCGGGCGGTCGGAGTCTCAGTATCCGCGGCGACAGCGGGCGTTCGAGGACTGCGGCGAAGCTGCGAACCCGCCCGGGAGCCAGGCACAGCTGCACGGCGCTGCCGGGGAATGGTGACCTCAACGTGGGGGTGCTCGAGGTCGGGAGGGGTCGGAACCGATCCGGTCCGGGGCCTTGTCGTAGAACGCGGCCGGATATGAGCGCGGCGCACACGCCTCGTCATAGACGGGCACGGTGGCGGGTGGGCTGCGGTGCACCGCCGTGCCGGGCGGGTCGACGCCGTGATGGCGGCCCTCGGTGGTGCACCAGGGTGGGCAGTACACCGGACGCGGCCAAGCAAGGACGGCGCCAGGTGCCGGGATCGACTCATCCATGTCGGTCTCCTCACCTCCATCGAGCAGCGGGGTCTGATCCAGCGCCGTATCTCGCCGGAGTGTGGTCACCTCGTTCCCGCTCTGGCCGGTGCCTCGATTGGCCATCTCTGGCCGTTACCCACCGAGAATGTCGTAGGCATGCGGCATCCTTCGTTCGGAACCGTCAGGGGAGGGTGTGGGAATGGACCAGGCGACACGGCTGCGCGAGCAGGAGTTCGCGTCGATCCGGCTCCACGTGGCTGAGGGCCTTCGTGAGACCGGACTGAAGATCCTCGATGAGCGTGGCGGAGCCCAGGAGTTGATTCGCCAGCAGTACTCGGGCCGTTATCCGTTTGAGCTTCTCCAGAACGCCAACGATGCAGCGGTCGACAGGAACGCTCAGGGCCGGGCGCGTTTCCTCCTCACCGAGACGGCTCTGATCGTCGCCGACGATGGATCCGGCTTCGAGGACAGGCACGTCGCAGCGATCTGTTCCCTCGGGCGGTCATCAAAGGGGCCGGGCACGGCCGTCGGGCACAAAGGGCTCGGCTTCAAGTCAGTCGGCGAGATCACCGATCGGCCACAGATTTTCTCGGCGAAGACGTCGTTCGAGTTCGACGGCGACCGGCTTCGTCGGGAGGTGGCTGCCATCGTTGGAGACCTGCCTGCCAATCAGCGTCTACCGGTCTACGCGTTTCCGTTCACGGTCGCGGCGGCTGAGCTCGATAACGATGCAGGCGAGATACTCCGCCTGCGGGATGAGGGATTCAGTACGGTGATCCGATTGCCCCTGCGGCTCGGAGTCGACCGGCTGACGGTTGCCGAACACTTGGTGACCCACCTTCGGCCGCGCCTGCTGCTCTTCCTGCCTGGCATCGACCGTATCGACCTGCAGGGCACCTCGGCGGACTTCTCGGCGGCGGTGACCCGGCAGAGTGTCAACGATGCGGAGCGGGTGACGCTCAACACTGGGGCTGGCGCTGAAGAATGGCTCATCTACCGCCACGAGGCGCAACCGACACCTGAGGTTCTGAGCCCACTAGGCGAGGCGTGGTCCGAGGTCAAGGCAGTCCGCTGGGCGGTGGCGGTGCCGCTGGACGAAGCGGGCGAGCCCCGCACCGACGAGACGTTCCCTCTGCACGTCTACTTCCCCACTGAGGAAGATCCGGGCCTCCGTGTCTTGGTCCATGCCGAATGGATCCTTGGTATGGACCGGCGTCAACTGAGCGCCGCCCCGGAAGCTCAGCCGTACAACGAGATGCTCCTCGAACACTTGGCCGAGTCAGTTGAGGAAACCGCCGTGGACATGGTGCGGCGCTGGAATGCCTCGGCGGCCGCCGTCACGGCGCTCATACCGGCCTTTGCCCCACAGAGCGGCGGGGCCAGCCAGGCCCTGCGCGGTCGTTGGCAGGATGCGCTGACCCGGGTGCCCTTTTTGCCGGTTGTCGCCGGGTCGCTAGCCCGACCCGCTGACATCAGCCTGCTTCCCGACAAACTGCCGAACATTGACGCCGCGCACGAGTTGGCCGACCTCGACGGCGAACGTGTTTTACGCCCTGACATTGAGCAACTGAGTCCGGTGCGGTCCTTCCTCACCGGACACGTGCGCATCAGGGTGATGAGCATCAGGGGTTTCCTCGCAGTCCTCCGTCCTCCGCACTTGGCGACCGCGGTGGCCTATTACCGTTTTCTCGCCGACTGGCGGGAGGAGGACGGTCGGCGGTTGCTGCCCGAGCTGCGGGAGGTGCCATGCGTGCTTACGGTGAACGGTGAGCTGAGGGTTGCCGCTAGGCAGCCAGTGTTTTTTCCCCGAACTCGAGGCGATGCACCGATACCAGTCGATCTTCCGGTGCCGATCGCGGAGGTGCCGAAGGTCGACGGTTCCGAAGCGCTCCTCAGGGAGTTGGGTGTCCGGCCGTTCGAGTGGCGGGAGCTCGTCCGTGACTTCCTTCTCGGAATTCTAACGAATCCCGACGCACAGCCGGGACTGCGCGACCGCGCCATGGCAGGGATGCGCGCCTATCATCAGGCCCGACTGTCGGGAAGTGACGCCTTGGTTTCGGAACTCGGTAGTGTCCTGCTGCCGGCGCGGGCCGCGGCGGGGGACCGGCGGGAGCTGCGCGCCGGGGGCGCTATCTATTTCGGACGCGATTGGACCGGCTCAGACGACCTTGAGGTCATCTATGGGCCATTTGGGGAGGCGGAGTTCTTGGATGTCGACCCTCCAGTCGATTCGGAGCAACGCCACGTCGAGCAGGATTTCTACGAGATGCTCGGCGTCCGGGACCACCCGCGACTCCAGGAGGCGAAGACGGACGCCCCCGACGGCTACGCGGCAAAAGCATCGGATGCTCTGAGACGGACGAGGGCGTATGACGCCTGGCGCATGCAGCCAGAGGTCCAGACCGCCCGACGTTGCCAGCAGGGACACGGAAACTCGCAGATGTTGCAAGGCGCCTATCGGATGGACCGTCACGAGGATCTGTTGGACAGCCGTGATAGGCAACGGTTCCAGGCGCTCTGGCGGCAGCTGGCGCTGCACTGGGCTGATGTCTACGAGAGCGCTATGACGGCGACGTTTTGTTGTAGCCAGTCGCAGCACATCGGCGATCGCGATCGCCCCGTCGAATCGCTGTTCGCCTATTCTTTGCGATCCTGGCGCTGGTTGCCCGTGTATCGAGGCAAGGTAGCCGAGCTGGTCCGGCCTGGCGACGCATGGATCGACGCACACGACGTACCCAAGCGGATCCGGGAGCGCATTTCCCGTATCAGCGCGTCGATGTTTCAGATGAAGGGCGGTAGGGCCCTGGCCGACGCGCTGGGTGTCACCGACGCCAGCCGGCCGGCGGTCGCCGACCTGCTCGCGCTGCTTGCCGACATCGCCGAGGAGTCTGACCGCCTGGGGCACACTAATCGGGAAATCGACCTCGCGGCCCGATGGGTGGTGCGTGCCCTCGACGACGTTCTCACGGACGAGACACCACATCCCCATCCAGACTCGATCCGAGTACTCGCGCGGTACGACGGACGGACCATGTTCGTCGCGAGGCCACCGTACACCGATGACCCACTATTGCGTGAGACCTGGGAACGGCAGCGCCCGGTGCTCAATGCCGACCAGCGGCTCGGTCGGCTCGTGCGATACCTGGCACTGACCAGCCTGGACGAGGCCGTATCGACAACGCCTGTGGCATTCGGCGAACACGTAAGTGACGACGTTCACCGGACAGTCTCGAAGACGATTACGGCAGCCAAACCGTACCTGTTCGCGTTAGTCCGATCCGAGAACGCCCGATCCGAAATTACCGCCCGCAACGCCCTCGCGCGCATGGAACTCGTGATATGCGACAGCCTTGTCCTACAGTACGAGCACGACGGCCACATCATTGAACGCGACGACGCCACCTGTTTCATCGCGGAACGGCGCGACGCGCGCCGTCACACGATCGCCACTGCATACCTTGAACTGGAGCGGGACACCGGTGCACCCCACTGGTTCCCATTCGGCAGGCAACTCGCCCAGCACCTTGGCATACCCGCTCTGGCCGATGCCTTCACGATGGTCTTCACCGCGGGATACAACGACCGCCAGCGGATGATGGCCGACCGGCAGATCCAGCCGGAAGACGTCGACGAGGCTCGCGAGCTGCTCGGGCTGGTCGATGAGGAAGACATCGATGTCATACCTGACGACTTCGCGGCCTTAATCGATGCCCCTGCCATCCGCAATCCGCAACCAGAACTGGCGGCGGGGTTGGGCCGCTCCGCTCCCGGCAGCCTGGTGACCCACAGCAGCTTGGGACCACCCAGCATGCCGACGCCGAATTTGCCGCAAATCCCAGAGCCAGACTACGAGCTGGTGCGTATCGTTGATGGTCGCCTGGGCACGCTCGACGAAAAGAGAACTGCCACGCGTGCGGCTGACCTCGGGGGTGGTGGCCCGGCTCCCACCCTGCAGAGTGAAGCGGACAAGCGCCGGGTGGGCCGGCGCGGCGAAGAGATCGTGTTCCACAAGGAGCGCGAGCGGCTTCGAGCCGCGGGCAAGGACCCGAATAGGACAGTTTGGGTGTCGGCGGAACGCGAGACGTCGCCGTTCGACATTCGCAGCGTCGACGACGACGATCAGGTCATATACATCGAAGTTAAAGCCACCAGGGCAGATGATCCTGGTGAGCCCTTCTATATCTCTCACACGGAATTGTTGGAGGCCGCTCTTCACCGCAGCCAGTACTACATCTACCGGGTGACTGGGACGGACTCTGCAACGCCGGTGATCACGAGGATTGCTGACCCGCTCGGTGAGATTAGTGACGGTCGGGGGCGCCTGCTGTTGACCAAGGCGCAGATGATCCTTCCATTCGCTGACCTGAATGAATGAGGCGGATGTGCGTACTGGCTGCCGGGATCGGGCACGGGAGAGTGGGAGTTGTCGTGGCGACACGCCACGAGTCACATGACCAGTACTGAGACCTGAAGGACTGGACTGCGACTGACGAGTCGATCGGCAACCACTCCCCTCGCCGAGGCGGGGTCGGCGCCGGCGGGGAAGGCGTACGGGTCGGGGGCGGGGCGCCCGGTGCGTGCGTTGTCTTCACTCCAGGCATCAAACCGGCAGCGTCGGGCGTGCACCGTTGACAGTTGACTCCTCGCGGCGAAGCTCACGGAGTAGCTCGGAGACCCGTTGTTGCGGATGGCGATGCCGTTGCGGCGTAACCGGTGGGCGAGGGCGTCGCGGCGCGGCCGGCGCCTTTTTCGGTCTCCGGTCGGGCCGCGGCGTCGGTGAGCATTCGCAGGACGCTGAGCACCAGAGCCGTCGCGACCCTGCGGAGATCACCGCGTTCCCGGCGCTGCTGCGGCCGGTACAGGTCGACGATCAGGGCACGACGCTGGGGCAGATGGGCAGGGGAGCGGTCGCGATCACCGTGACCACCGACGCCGGTGTCCCGGTGCGGCTGATCACCACACGCCTGAAGTCGAAGCTGCTCACGTTCCCCGGTGGCCGGTTCAACCCCCACGACGAGGACGAACGCGCCCGCTACGCCGCCTACGCCCTCACCCGCCGCATCGGCGAAGCTGCCGCCCTCCGCGTGGCCCTCACCGCCGGCTTGAACGGGCCGGGCGAGCCTCGGATGATCCTGAACGGGGACTGCCCCTCCAACTGCTACTCGGCCCGCCCGGCTCCGAGATCGGCCCCGCGGCCTCGACCAGCCATACCGCGGCGACAGCCAGTGCATGTGGAACCTTGCCCCGCTCATACCCCAGGCCAGGGCTACTCCGGATCAGCAGCGGCCGCACCACACGCATCGACCACATCCTCGTATCCCACACCCGCGTCGCACCGCTGTCCGCGGTCACCGCACACGCGATCATCGACACGCCGCCGCACCGAGAGATCCGTGGCCGCATGACCGACGGTGACTTCACTCGAAGCACGGACTGGGCCGGACACTGCATGTCATGATGCGAGATGCGGAACGAGCACAGGCAGCAACCGCTCTGGTCGCGGCTCAACGACGTGCCGGCCAACTGCTTGCCGGGCGTGGGGACAATGGTGAATCCCGGCACATGGGATTGACCGTTTGAGCCTTTCTTGACGCGATGACCAGGCATCCCGTTAAGGCACCGAATGCGTCGAAACAAGGCTATCGACCCGTGCCGTGACCCGATCCATCGGGCCAAACACAGGCCCTGGAACGGAGGACGCCGGAGAATGGCAGAACGGGAATACGAGGGCGCGCTTGCCGAATACACTACGCTCCGCGCCGAGATCGACTCTCGTTATAAATATCAGCAACAGATCCTTGCGCTGCAGTTGACGCTGTCCAGCGCGATCTTTGCGTTCGGTTTGTCGCGACCAAGTCTTGTGGGAATTCTGATGATCGTTCCGTTGAGTTCCTATCTGCTCTGCGGTCGGTACGTCGGCCAGCGGACCGCAATACGTTGGGCTTCGCGGTACATCACGAAGGAGCTGAGCGAGCGGGTTCCGGGCGGCTTCAGATGGTCTGTGTGGGCGGCCGAGAATCGTCGGCCCGGTCGGTTGCTCGACTGGTACCTGCCGCTGATCATCTGCTTTCCCGGCGCAAGCCTGCTGGCTCTCGGATGGACTGCACGTTTCGTCTTCCACCCAGACCATCACTCGGGGTGGGCGACGGCCGGGGTGGTCTCCGTGTGGATCACAGGCCTAATGGCCGTCGGCACCTCCAGTTACCTCCTGAGCCGTGTCTTTGCGGATCGAACCGACCGCGGGGCGGCCTGACGGTAGTGACCGGCCTTAAGCACAGGAGAGCTCGTAATGTCCATTTTGACATTCGGGGTGCGCCTAAACGATCAATCGTGGTCGACGGCCCTCGCCACCCTGCCCAGCCGCTTCTCAGAGAGCAGCCACCGGGAAGGCGCGTTGCGAAATGAACGAGTGCAGGTCGACCTAAGCGAGGTGGGATACGCCGATTTCGTGACGCTCGGCCGCCTGCTCGTCTTCGTCCGAAGTGTCACCGACGCCGGGGCGGACTGCTCCGTGCGGCTGCCCAGTATTGAAGGCCTACGAACTGGCACTCCGCAGGATTGGAATACCGCGCCGCGCGTCATGCGAAGGCAGACCTGCCGCCTCTATCTCGAGCAGACCGGCATGGTCGAGGCCTTGGGCCACCATATCGACGAGGAGCCGAGATCCGACGCGGTCGCGGCCAATATGGATTTGGAATCGCCGGGGCCGGCATCCCAGGCAGCACCTTCCCATCGGTACCGCCGAATTCTTCGCTACCGATGGATGAAAGTCGAATCTGTCCGAAACATGTTGATGAAACGTCCGGACGAAACATACCGGACACTGCGCGAAATGGGCCTACGGTCGGAGACGGCGGCTGCGGTAAACCGTGGAATCGTCTTCGAGCTGCTCGAGAACGCCGAGCAGCATTCAGATACTGCGGAGATCCTCCTCGGCGGAGTCATCGTCGACCCTGACACATCCGGCGCGCGGGCAGCCGACTTCCACACGTCAATGCAGACCTCCGCCAGGCATGCCGCGGCGGTCAACAGCCCACTCATCAGGCTCGTTGTGGCGGACACCGGGCGGGGAGTGGTTCGTGCCGACGCCATCGTCAGAGCGTTCGACACATGCCTGGGCGATGCAGACAGCGGCTTCGACGGCGCGGCACGCGGGCTGTGGAAGGTCTCGAGGGTTGTCCGTGCGTATCGAGGGGCGCTGTTGGTCTCGAATAGGATGCACGTAGTCGGCCGGGTCTTCGAGGGCGGTGAGGCCGGGGAGGTGTTGGGCACGGCCCCGGGCGGACTGACCGGGACATTCGTGGAGTGCGCCGTCCTGACTAGCCCGGGAGACTCCGCACTCATCGGCGCGGGGCAGCTTGCCACGCCGCGCCGCCGGCAATCCACGGCACGTCCGAAGATTACTTCCGTCACCACCCAGCTGTCCTCCCCGGCGGGCCTGCTCGATGAGGACCGGGCTCGTATCCGGGATCTGCGCGGAAGTTTGCCCGCCGGAACCACCGACCTGGTCGTCGCCGTGAATACTCCGCACACCGGCGACCGTGCCGACGACGCCGGAATAGGTCACGCCATCGCCCAAATCATGGATATCGCTGCCGAGGACATCACAGCCCAGCCGGTGACGATCGCGTTCCCGAACGTCAACCGCCCGCTCATGTCGGTGGCGGTGGAGTATCTGAACGCGGGATTCGATGAGCGAGCTGCCGAAGGTGCTGCGCTGCCGCCACCCATTCTGGTGATCGCCCCGAGCAACGGGCACTACTGGGTTGGCGGCACACCACTACAGCGACGTGTGCTTGCCCGGCTGTCGACTGCCGATCCACCGGCCGCGGACACCATCTCATCATGGCCGGACGACGAGGCGGCCGCGATCGCGGAGCTCGCGAACCGGACCCGGCTGTTGCTGGTCGGCGAGGAGTCGGTGGCCCTGCAAGCGAGACCGGAGGACGCGGTTACGGCCTTGGCGGGATGGGTCGGAGATGAGATCGCCCGCACGATCAGGGACGCCCCTCGAGGATCCGGTCAGGGCGACGTGTGGCGGGGCCGGTACCTGACCCCGACCCTGCGAGTGACAAACCGATGGTTTGATCTGGACGCTTTGCTGGACCGATTGACGTTGCAGGCACTGACGGGGGTCACGCTCGCCGCCCTCGTGGAGGACGCCGTAGGCCCGTTGAATGGGGACGCAACTCCGCCGGTGATCGTCCGGCTCGAACACACGCCGGCAGAAATGGCCGCCGCGTTCGCAAGGTCGCTGACGGGTCACGATGAATCTGTCGATTCCCTGCAGGATGTTCCCTCCGCTGAGCACCAGTCCGACGCCAGCACGCGGGTCCTGTTGGTGACGGATGTCGTCTCCAGCGGGACGACCCTGTTCCGGGCTCTGACCGACGCGGTCGATCGGGAACTGGTTCCCGTCGGCGTTGCGGCCGTGGTGGACGCGCGTACGGTGGAGCACCGCGTCAGCGAGCCGCACCACGTCGAGTACGGTTCTGGCCGTATCCCGCTGGTAAGCCTAGCCACAGTGGACATTGATGCTAGCGCCGACGATCAGGGCGGGTCCGAGCCGATCGATCCCGTCTTGCGGCGGCCCGAAGCAGGTCGGCGACCCACCCCCCG
This sequence comes from Krasilnikovia cinnamomea, assembly GCF_004217545.1. Classification (NCBI taxonomy): domain Bacteria; kingdom Bacillati; phylum Actinomycetota; class Actinomycetes; order Micromonosporales; family Micromonosporaceae; genus Krasilnikovia; species Krasilnikovia cinnamomea. The sequence continues at coordinate 598,881 of NZ_SHKY01000001.1, read as the reverse complement.
CTACCTCGTCGAGCAGGACGCATATGTGCACGCATTGCAACGCAACACGGCGGCCCGCCTCGGACACATCGAGCGGCCAGCCGACCGTCACTACACCGCGTACGTCGACCCGACGCTGCTCTTCCGGGAGAAGGAGTGGTCCCGGAGGGTCTTCGACAAGATCACAGGTGTGATCAGCGAGCGACATCGAGATTCCTTCGGTGCCGACGATGCGGCGGCCTGTCTCCTGTTTCCCGCAGGTACGGCAGACGATCTGACGACAACTGCGGATTGGCTGCATGCGGCGCTGACGACGGCCGGCCTGAACCTAGCGCGGCCGATCGCGGTACCGAGGGCCGCCCACGCCGGGAACTGGCAGCTGACAGGCTCGGTGAATCTGCCCCCGGTCAAGCACGCCGTGATCCTCGATTCCGGCTCAAGTAGCGGCCATACCGTCCAGCAACTGGTCGGCTTGGCCGCCGACAACGACGCCGTCACCATCACCGTCGTCCTCCTGCTCAACGGGATGAGCGACAGCGATGCCGTGAATCTGCAGCGGATGGCCACGGTTCGGCGTTCGGTCCGGGAGTCGACGCTCGGCCCGGCTGCATTGGAGATTTACTACGTCGCCAAGACAGCCATGCGCAGCATCACCAGCGGCCGCTGCGCCATCTGCGCGCTGCGCCGCCGGTACGGGTCGGTGACCTTGTACGCGCCGATTCCCCATGCGCTCGCCGGGCACCGTGCCTGGTTGATGCGAACGCTCGAGGCGCGGACCAAGCCTGTGCTGTTCGAGGAGCAGGCAGCCGATCTGTTCGGCGCGAGCGTGAGCCAGCCCGACTGCGTGGAGTACCTGAGCTGGCGCCTGCAACTGCGGGATGCCGCGCTCGACACCACACGTCGCGCGAAGCTGTTCAGGCGGCTCCCCGCCGTGGCGCGGAACCAGCCGGCTCGGGACGCACTCGTCCGGCTGCTCGTCGCCGAGTCTCAGTGGCTCACGTCAGCGCCGCTGTGGTTCCCTGAGTGTCGCTCGAAGATTGCGGACATGGCCGCTTCGATGCTGGCCGACAACTCCGCCTTGCTGATCGAGCCCCGGCTTCGCGCGCAGGCGGCCATTCTCCTGGCCCACGTGGCGCCGGAGCGGTTCGCCCGTGAGCTGAGCGGGATTCTGCGTACCAACCGGCGCGAAGGCCTGGTGATCGAGCAGGTGCTACTGGAGACCCTCCTACTGATCGTCGATCCGCGCGGGTCCGTGCAATACCCACGGAACCGGGTCGCGCAGCAGTTGACGGAGGGTCTCGTGTACCTCGAGGACCAGCTACGAGACAAGGACAAGGCGCCGGCGATCGCCTCGGACTTCGTCACACTTTCCCTGATCCGCTACATGTTGTCGCACGCCCGGCGCCCGTTGCGGGAGCGGCCCACCGATGCCCAGGCTGCCTGGTTCATGCTCAGTCATGAGATGAAATCAGTTTCACACGATTACGGGAACTCCGTGTGGCACATTCAACGAGGAATCGAACTCGCCGCAGCGGGGGGAACGGTCGGCAGCACAGAGCGGATGCGGGAACTCTGGCGGACCTGTGAACGCTACCTGCATGAGGCGATCCTGCCGAACGTCGAGCCGCTGCGGCAAATCTTACTCAGCAAGATCGTGCTCGCAGATCTGGCTGCTGACGACGCCACCCGGTGGGAACAATCGCTGTCCGCCGGCGGCGACAAGGTAGTCGACGAAACAACGGTGCGACTAGAAGATATTCTCAGTGAGATAGACAAAGGCATCCGGCCCTCTGCGGAGAAGGCCGACGAACTGCTTGCCGATCTCGCATGGTGGCCGCAGTTCGTGTTAAATCCTGACGGCTTGCTTCCGCGAGTCATCGAACGCGGTCCGATCGATGTCTTGCAATTCATCGAGGAGTTCTTCCCTCCTCCGGCAGTCATCGTCGCCGCAGACCCCGGCGATGAATTGGATAGACGGCCCACAAGCATTGCGTTTTGCACCAATCGTCTTATCACGGATATATTTGATCACATCCGCATCAATGCGGAGATAACCCATCGCATCCCCGGCAGCCCTCAGAAGTTTAGGGTTGAACTCGCTCAGCCGCGCCCCGACCACATCATAGTTACGGTTCGGAACAATGGCAGCGCGCGGGACACCCCTGGCAGGGGAACAGGTCTGGAGACGCTGCGGCACCGACTTGCTCGGTTCGGCGGCGCGCTTAAGGAAGTCCCAGCCGGAGAGGGCTGGACCTACGCCGTCGCGGTACAGCTGGACGTATGGAGGATGCCGGCATGACGAACCCCCGCGGCTTGATCGTCGATGACTTTCCCGGCCTCGCAGAACAGATCAAGGGAATTGTGGACTACGGCTTCAATGCATTGAACTGGGAAGTGGAATGTGAACCGACCGATTCAATCTTGACGGCCTTTAGGATGATTCAGGAATTGCCGACGTTCGACTTCGCCATCATCGACTACGACCTTGACGGCGAAATCGGCAAGAGCGTCGTAGAGGAACTTCGAATGCGCCAAGGGCCCGACTGCTACGTCCTGGTGATTACGGGCGAGGCGAGCCGCCATCCCGACTTCCGAGAGCTCTCCATTGGTGCTGGCGCCGACGATGCAATTATTCGGACGCGGCTTACGCTGCGGCCGAGGGGCAACGACGGCTCAGAAGCGTGGGACGCAGTAAGCCTGGCGCGCCGTATCCGCAAACACATGAAGGCCTTGGAGCGGGTGCACGACTTCAAGATCGAGTTTGCAAAGGACACCGGCACTCAATCCATGCTGAGCAGCCTCGGCGAGCCGCCCGGCGCGAGGGGAGACGTGATCGATCGCGGCAAGCACATCGCCCGTACCTTGATCCTCGAGTTTCTGGAACGAGAGAATGATGCCGGTGCGGTCCTGTTTGTCGACCGTCTCGCACCTGGCCGGTCAGGGGCGCATGTGTGCAAGGTACGTCGCAAGCAGGCGGGCCAGCCAGAGGAGTCCTTCGTCCTCAAAATTGGCCTCGACCGGGCCGCGTTGGAGGCGGAACGCCAGGCGAACGACGAGGCGGCGCGGGTGCTGACATCGCAATTGCTTGTCACGCATACCGACGGCCTGAAGACCGACCACTCTTCAGACTACGGCGCCCTGGCGGCACGCCTGGCACACAACGCCGTGACTCTTGATTCCTGGTTGCGAAGTCCGGAGACGACCGCCGCGCAGGCTCGACAGGTGGCCGACGAGTTGTTTGGCGGGCATCTAAAACGTCTGTTTCAAGAGACTCTGCGGCAGACCCAGGACAGCTCTCGATGGCTCGACACTGCACCACTTCATAAGCGCCGGATCGAGGATGCCCTTGCGACCTACGCCCCGGTCTGGGCACATCCCGAGGGCGCCCATCAAGAGAACGTCGATGAGCGTGTCGTGCTGCTCCGCACGTACATCGAGACCCGGACCCTGCCGGGCGTCGAACCCAGCATGATCGACAAGACTGTGGTATTCGTCCACGCCTTCGGCGACCTGCACGCCACCAACGTCCTGGTCCAAACTGTCGGCCAGCCGCGCCCCGTGCTGGTCGACGCATCGCAGTACGGGCCACATCATTGGGCCACCGACTCGACTCGCCTGCTGGTGGATCTCGTGCTGCAGGTGCGGCGGGCTGGCGTCGAGTCCATGCTATGGTCCGCCGTTGCGGACGACTGCGCCTACGCCGATGGGCTCTGCGGCTGCACCGCCGACAACGCTGGCGAGTCGACGACCCCTGTCGACGCTTTCATCGCTCAGGTCCTAACCGAACAGCGTAGATACCTGTGTGTTGCCGAGCTGGGCTTGCGCGACGCCTTCTGGCACTGGCAGTGGCACGTGGCCTTGGCGCGGGAGTTCCTCCGCCAGGGGACCCGGACCGGCATGTTGCCGACCCGGGCCGTCGTTGCGTTGTCCGCGGCTGCCTCGCATCTCCGACGGGCTGCTGACGCTTTGCGATCCTGACATGTGCAGGCGCCTCGTATGCGCACGCGGCCGCCCTGTCCAGATCCAACCGCGCTCGTCGACCGACGGGACGCCTGCCCGGCTTCCTCACAACCTTGAACCGCAGGCACGGGCGCGGGGTACGGACCCGCCCGGGCGTCACTCGTTGTCGTTCCACGCCAGGAGCGGCTCCAGCAACACCCGGTCGCGTGCAACCGCCGATCGGGCACAGCGGACCCTTGGCGGAGACCGTCCGGGCCTTCGACTACCGGGGCAACGTGGGTGAGGCGACCACGGTGGTCCAGGCGGACCTGCGCGCGCCCACCGGCTGGATAGTCTCGCCGGAGCAACTCACGGTCGTGCACGGTGCCACCGTCGACGTGACCGTCGAAAGCCCGGACACCGACCTGCAGTCCATCACCTCCGCGTAGGGGACCGGTTCACTCACCCGGGTCGGCGACACGAATCTGTGGAAGGGCGCCGTCCCGGTGAACCCGGAGGCCAGGTCGCGGTCATACTCACCGACCACGTCGGCAACAGTTCAGCGCTGTCCACCGTCGTGCAGGTCGACAACGATCCGCCCGCCGGCAGGGTGCTCACACCCGAGCCGGGGGCACGGCTGCGCGGCACGTTCACCAGTACCCTGACCGGCGTCAGCGACCTCAGCGGCGTGGTCACCGCGCGACTGCGGGTCAACGGCACACTCGTGGGCACCGACACCACCGCCCCGTACGCGCTGGCAGTCAAGACCGGCACCTACTCCGGCAACCTCGCACTGAGCTGGACGCTCACCGACCGCTGGGGCCAGCCCCGGACACTGCCGCCGCGCACGGTGGCCGCGGACAACACCGGACCGTCGCTGTCCATCACCAAGGCACCCACGAACAACGCCACGGTCAAAGGCACGGTCACCGTGTACGCCAAGGCGTCGGACCCGAGTGGCGTAGCCCGCCTCGAACTGCTGGTCAACGGCAAAGTCGTCGCCAAGGACACCACCTCCGTCTACGCCCTCCGCGTCAACACCACCACGCAGAAGAAGACGATGAAGGTGCAAGTCCGCGCGTACGACAAGCTCGGCAACACGAAAATCCACCACCATCCGCACCTGGTACCGCAAGTAACGCCGATATGACCCCTGACTCCCGGGGTCGGGGTATCCGAAGAATTTGAGTCTCGGCTGGCCGGGATTGCACGCGTACGCGGTTCTGCACGGAACCCGTACGCCGACACCCGGCAAGGTTGGTGCTAGGCGCCGGAGCGGACTCGTCCATCTGCGTCTCGCCACTTTCCATCGAGCAGCCGGGGTATGAGCCAGCGCCGTGTCACGCCGAAACCCTCGTGCGAGCATCATTGCCGGCTGCCTGTTCGCGGCGTAGCGCGTTGACCAGCTCGGACACGCGGTTGTTGCGGATGGCATTGCCGTTGCGGCGAAGGCGTGCGGCGAGGGCGTCCCGGCTGACCGTGCGTCCTTCGCGGACCAGCTCGTCGCGGGCGGCGCGGGCGGCCGGCAGCAGCGGCACGAGGTCCAGTGCGAGATCGGCACCGTCATCGCCCTCGTCGCCGTCGCCGGGTTCGAGGTCGTCGTCGGCTTCCTGCCTTGGACCGATGTCGTCGCCGGCCTCGCCAGGCGCGGCCCTGCTGGCGTCGACTGGGGCTGCGGCGTTGGCCGCCGGGTCAGGCGCGGCGCTGAGCGTCACGTGATGCTCGGGGGCGTCGCTCGGCTCGCCGGATGCGAAGGCCGTGGGCGCGGCTGCCACCGTCGTGGTGCCCGACGAGGCTGGCGCGGTCGCTGCCCTGCCGACTGCGACGACCGTTGCTGGGGCGGGTGTGGGCCTGGCGTCGCGGCGGTGGGTGGACAGTTCGACCAGCGACACCGAGGACACGACGATGAGGCCATCCACGGACAGCGGCAGGAGGTACGGGACGGTGCCGGTTTCGCCATAGCGGGCGACCACACCGGCCATGTGCCAGTACGAGATCCAGGCGGCGATACCGGCGATGGTGGTGGTAGCGCCGAGGCGCAGGATGCCGAGGCCCTTGCGGTACAGGGGAATGCGGGAGACCAGCTCGACGGTGATGAGTAGCGCGAGAGGTGGCCACGCGGCGATAGCTTGGGAGATCGGGTTGTCGCGGGCGTGCAGGATGTTCGCGGTGACTGAGGCGGCCACGCCGAGGGTGAGGGTGGCGCGGACCGCCCACTGCAGCCGCCGCAGCCGGCCCGGGGTCATCGGCGGCTTCCGGTGGTGGTGGGGCGTAGTTGGCGGTCGGCGACGCGGCGGGTGGCCTCGGACGGTTCGGTGTCGCCGAGGTCGGCGAGGCGTTCCTCGAGGCGGCGCAGGGTGCGCCGCACGGCGTCGGGGCGTCCGGCGCGGCCGTGGATGCGCATGATGCGCTGGTACAGCTCCTCGTTGACCGGATCCAGGTCGAGGGCGCGTTCCAGGGCGGTGACGGCCTGGTCGGGGTGCTCGGCTTCGAGGATCTCGGCGATGCGGGCGTGCACGGACAGGATTTGGTGGCGGTAGGTGGTGGCGTGGTCGGTGATCCAGGTCTGGTCGTGCCCGTCGGCGAAGTCCCCGCCGTACAGCTCTGCCGCCTGCCGGAGCAGGGCGAGGGCGGTCGTGTCGTCGGTGGCGGTGTTCGCGGCCTTGATGGTGGTGAGCATCTGCCATAGGTCCACGCCGATGAGGTCGGGGTCGAGGCGGTAGCGGCTGGTGGCGGCGTCGTGGTTGACGAACATGGCCTCGGTGGCGCCGGTCGCCGGGCGTAGGACGCGGCGGATGGTGCTGATGTCGGTGCGGATGCGGTTGCCTGCGGTGCGCAGGTCGGTGTCAGGGTGCAGATCGGCAGCGAGCTGGTCAAGGGTCCGCCCGGACGGGTGTACGGCGAGGGAGGCGAGGACGAGGTAGGAGCCGCGGCGGATCCCGGTCGCGACCGGCCCGGCCACCGTTTCGACCAGCAGCGGGCCGAGCACCCGCAGCCGCACCAGCGGCGGCACGTGGGCGGGCTGCACGGGAACGGGCTCGTCCGCATCGCCCGCCGCCTCGTCCGCCGCCGCGGTCGTGTCGCTCGGGGCGGGGTCGAGGTCGATGTCGTACCCTATCTCCGGTCGGGCCGCGGCGTCGGTGAGCATCCCGAGGACGGCAGCGAGATCGGCGGCGGTGAGGGTCGACAGGCGACGCACCCCAACCCCGTCGGTGGTGCCGTCGGCGGCGATGTCGGCGGTGAGGGCGCCGTCGAGGCTGCCGAGGATGACGGGGTACAGGTCCAGCGCGTCACGGTGGGCGCCGACGGCGAGCAGGCGGGCGGCGTGCCGGGGTACCGCCTGGATGAGCAGCACGTACGGCGGTTGCGCCTCGGCGTGGTCGGTACGCGCATTCAATGCGGTGATGCTGTCGGTGTCGAAGGTGTCCAGAAGCCGGCGGCGGACGATCATCTCCTCCTCGGCATGGGTCACCGCCGCTGCCGTGTCGTCGAGGACGATGAGACGTTCCCCGTCGTAGCTGGTCGCGTCAGGGTCGAGGCCGCGCAGCGGCACGCCCTCGGGCAGGAGCCGGGCGAGGATCTCGGTGGTGGCGACGACCACGGGTCGCCGTTCCAGGATGTCGGTGGTGCCGGTGGCGAGCACCGACGCGAGTAGAGCGCGGGCGGCGGCGTCGGCTCCCGTGCCGGTGAGGGCGAGTGCGGGGCCGGGCAGGTCGAACAGGCTGACCTCCGTCCCGGCCTGGTTGGTGCCGATCGGTGCGGCCACCACCGGGGAAGCTGGCCGGTGCGGGTCCTCGTTCTCGGCAGGCAGGTGGCGGGCACCGGCCGCGTCCGCCACGGCGAGGGCCTCGGGCACCGGGGCCGGCTGCGGCGCGAGACGCGCGGAGATGGGGAAGGTGAGCCGGGCGCGGCGGCGCCGCTGCAGGCGCAGCAACGACGCGATGGCGGCGATCAGCGCGGCCAGTCCGCCGCTGACCCAACCTTGCGAGGGAAGGCTGATCCCCGCCCGGTCGTCTTCGGTGTTCGGGCTGCTGTCGTGTTCGGCGGTCTCGGCAGCCGAGACGCCCGTCGACGGTGACGCGCTGGCCGACGGTGACGCGCTGGCCGGTGGGGCGGTGGCCGGTGGGGCGCTCGGTGTACTGGCCACCGGGGCGGGGGAGGTGTGCGGTGCCGCACCGCCTGACACGGGCTCGGTGACGTGTTTGCCGGAACCGTTCGCCTCGGCTGGGGGTGGCGTCTTGCCCGCCGAACCCGGCGGCGTGGGTACGGTGTGACGGGCGGGCAGGGCGAGCGTCCACCCGATGTGGATCTCGTCGGGGTCGGTGAGGGCGTAGCCGTTGGCCTGCTGGTGGCCTCGGTTGAGTGTGTAGATCTCGCGCCAGCGGTGCGGGTCGCCGAGCTCGTCCTTCGCGATGTCCCACAGGTTGTCCCCAGCCTTGACCCGGTGCACCCCGCCCGGGGCATCGCGTGCCCATGCGGGTACTTCGCGGTCGTGGTGGTGGCCGTTGGCGGCGTGCACCGGTCGTGCCATGGCGGCGTCGGCGTGCACGGTGATGGCCGGGCGCGGCCCGGTGTGCGCGACCGGGGCGTCGGCCACCGGTGCGGCGACGGGTGCGACGGCCGCGGCCGGGCGACGCGCGGCGGCATCGGCCGCAGCGGCGGCGGTCGGGGTGCCCGCGCCGGTGGCGGCGCGGGCGGCGTCGAACAGCACCGCGCCGACGATCGCGCCGACCAGCACGGCGGCCACCCAGCGGATCGGGCCGCGCCCGCTGACCGGCGGCCGGGGCTGCCCGCGCCGGGCGGCGGCGGCGTCCGTGCTGGCCTCGAGGACCTCGACGATCAGATGCCGGACGAAGACTGCCCACAGCAGCCAGCCGATCGTGGCCAGCAGGGCGAGGATCATCTGATTCGACCAGGGGCTCGTCACCGCCCCCGACACTTCGGCCGGGCCGGGGATCTGGGCGAGGTGCGGCCAGCCGAGCCAGCTCAGCGGCCACCCGGCCGAGGCGGTCAGCAGCCACGGCACCCCGGCGGTGAACGCGGCCAGGACGGCGAAGGCGGTCAAGGCCCGCAGCAGCCGGCCGACCGTGGCGAGGGCGCGCCTCATGCTCGAACCTCCTTTGTCGAGGGCGGGTCAGGCGTTCGGACCGGTCACGCCGTGCACCGCGGTCGCCGTGGCCGAGGCGGTCACGTGCAGGCTGCGCACGCCGACGAGGTGCAGGATCTGCGTGCGGCTGTCGCGTCGCACCGTGACGGTGACGGTGGTCGCCGTCGCCGTCGCGTCGCCGGACATTCCGGCCGAGGCCAGCCACGACCGGGCGGCCGAGACCGCGCGGCCGGTGTCGAGGCGGGTGATGCCGCGGGTGCGGTAGGCGTTGAGGTCGAGCTGCTGCGCTCCGGCGCGCGCGGCGGATTGCGCCACGTCCAGGGCCTGCACTTTCGCCGAGATCGCGAGCCCGGCGTCGAGGACGAGCCCGGCGACCGCGACCAGGGCCACGCTGAGCAGGCCCACGAACGGCGTGACCTGCCCGCCGTCGACGCCTCCGGCACGGTGACAGACCCAGCGGGCCACAGCGGTGATGCGGCGCTTCACGGAGTGCCTCCGATCCATGCGTCGATCGGGGAGGTCGCGCTCGATCGGACGACGCGGCTGCCCGGCACCCCGAGCAAGGTCAAATCTGATAGCCGGACCCGGCACGAGATCGTGACGGTGACTGCCCCGCCCGGCCGCAGCCCGCCCGTGCTGACCTGCACGTCGGTCGACTGGCAGGTCACACCTCGGGCGGCGAGGCTGGCGCGGGCGGTGCGCTCCGCCCCGGCAATTGCGGAGCCGGGGGTCCGGGCGATCGAGCCGGAGCGGGCGCCGCTACTGGCGGCGGCGTCCACGTCGATCTGCGCCGCCGCCAACCGGCCACACAGCACCACCAGCAGCAGGAGCATGATCAGCAGCGGGGTGAGCAGGGTCATCTCGGCGGTACTGGACCCGGCGTCCGGGGTCGCGGTCAGCATCCGCCACCGGGCGGTCAGGGCAGCGCGTACGCGGCTCATGTGAACAGCCAGACGGCAAACAGGCTCTCGGACACCACGGCGACGACGAGGAGGGCGATGAGGAACGGCCAGTTGAGCCATCGCGGCGGTTGCCCCTTGACCGAGTGCGCCCGTGCGATGTCCCACTTGGCGCGCAGCATTTCGGGGGTCTTCGGCCAGCAGCTCCCGGCAGTGGGGGCCTTTGTCGGGGTCCTCGGCGTCGGCGACGATGCCCGCGAGGTAGGCGGCGTACAGTGCGTCCTCCGAGTCGGTGTCTGGCAGGCTGGACGAGGCTTCGGGGTGCAGGGGCGTCATGGTTGGCCTGCAGGACATCCCGTGAGTTCGTTCTCCGAGGTTCTTCGCTGACAGGAGTGTTCTTCCTGGTGCACGGCGTCTCGACTGCCTCGGTCCAAATTCCGATGAGACATTGAAATTCCTGAAGGTTGCCGGGTATCTTCGTGGCTTCGTTGGTCTCGCTGAAGCGGAGTGCTCATGGGTCTGGCGGTGGTGCGCTCGATCGGGTCCGCGGAGCGGTTCAGGAACCCGTCGCCGCAGGCGATGGAGGAGCTTGAGCAGGAGCTGGTCGACCAGTACGCCCTCGCCGCGGTGGGCGCTGGTTTGACCGACGGCCACATCGCGCAGGAACGCTCGACCGTGTTCGAGTTCCTGCGCTTCCTCGGCCGCCCCTTGTGGACCGTCGGACCGCAGGACGCCGACCGTTTCCTGGCTCACCAGCGGCGCGAGCGCGGCAATGCGCGCAGCACCGTGCAGAGCAAGGCGTGGACGTTGGCGCGGTTCTACCAGTTCGTCATCGACCGCTACCAGGGCGACATCCACACCCTGACCGGCGCCGTGGTCGTCCAGCCGGTGGACGAGTTCAACCGCCCGGCGAAGGTCGATCGCGACACCGTCCGCGTCCCCCCGCCGGAGACCGACGTGGCGGTGCTGTTCGACGACTGGCGTGACGCGGTGCCCTCGGCTCGCAAATACCTTCCCGCGGCCCGCGACTACTTCGCCGCGTCGCTGTGGCGCCGCGCCGGACTGCGTATCACCGAGACGGTGCGGCTTGACATCCGCGACTGGCGTCCCGATCTCGGCGAACACGGCCGGCTGCATGTGCGGTTCGGCAAGGGCAGCATGGGCCGCGGCCCGAAGCCGCGGATGGTGCCTGCGATCAATTCGGTCGACCAGTTGATGTTCTGGTGGCTGACCGACGTGCGCGGCCAGTTCAGCGACGACCCGACCGACCCGGACGCGCCGCTGCTGCCCAGCGAACGCTACGACCGGCTCACCGGCCGCTGCACTCGTGTCGGCGACGACGCACTGCGCTCCGGATTGGCGCAGGCCGTCAGGCGATGGCTGCCCGCCTGGACGGGACGGCTGACCCCGCACGGGTTGCGTCACCACTGCGCCTCGGCGCTGTATGCCCGAGGCATGGACCTCAAGGCCATCCAAGAATTGCTCGGGCACGAATGGCTGTCCACTACTACCCGATATATCCACGTTCATAACGACCATATCGACCGCGCGTGGGCTGCCGCCAACCAGCGCGTCGCTGACCGATTCACCGGCCAAGGGACGTAGTCCGGTGTGCTCAGCGAACGGCTCCGCGGGCTCGAGTTGCGGCCCAGACCAGACCGAGTCACCACCCAGTTCCAGCTCAGCGCCGACTCCAGCCATCACATCAGCCAGGGAGACAGCCTGATGCACAACGACCAATCGGCTACCCATGAACCGACCGCACTCTCGCCGGAGCGTGTCGCCGAAGTAGACGAGATCATCGGCCGTGTCACGCGGTGGGCCGCACACCGCACTGACGTTGTCGGCCTGCTCCTGGCCGGCTCCTACGCCCGAAACGCGGCCCGGCCCGACTCGGACATCGACCTCGTCCTGCTCACCACCGACGAGGTCCGATACGTCGACAACACCTGGGCGCACGAACTGGCCATCGGTGACCTGATCCGGGTGCAGTCCTGGGGTGCAGTCACCGAACGACGCTTCTGCACCTCCTCCGGCCTCGAGGTCGAGATCAATATCGGCTCGCCAGACTGGGCCAGCATCCATCCGCTCGACGCCGGCACCCGTCGAGTCGTCACCGATGGCGCCCGCACTCTGCACGACCCCACCGGCGCGCTCGACAAACTGATCCGCGCCTGCCAACCCTGACGACACGACCAATCGGCAGTCATGGCAGGACATCCGTTCAGGCAGTTGGAGCATCTGACGTCGCCGGAGCTCATCCACGACAACCACATCGACCGTGCGTGGGCTGCCGCCAAGCAGCGCGTCGCCGACCGATTCGCTGACCAGGGAAGGTAGTCCCGTGCGCTGGAACCTGCGACTGCACGCCGCCCAGCAGGGCATCTGGAAGTCCACCGAGCTGCGCCGCCGCCTACTGGAGGCCGGGCTGGAGATCAGCGCCGGAAAGATGTCCGCGTTGTGGACCGGCACCCCGACCACGATCCGGCTCGACGACCTCGACGTCATCTGCACGGTCCTCGACTGCACCCCCGCGGATCTGTTGATCTGCGAACCGGAGAAGGTCGCCGCCCGCAAGCCCGCCGCCGAGGCGCCGGCGTCACGCGCCGCTTCGGGCGAGACCGCGGCCGACCGGACTGCGGCGGTCACGCCTCGGCCCGGCCGGCGCCGCTCCGCACCACCGGCATGAGTCCACCCAAGCTCTGTCCGGTCTGCCGCGCCAACCCCGTCGCGTTCACCAACCCACGCGTCGACTTCTGCTACCAGTGCCTGCCCGGCGGGCCGTTCACCCCGCCGCCCTGCCGCGCCTGCACCGCAGTGGACGGTTACTACTCCGCCGGGCTCTGCAGACGGTGCCACCCGGCCGCTCCGCAGCACGTCACCTCCTGCAAGCACTGCCTCGGCTGGGGCGTCACCCGCCACACCAAGTACCTGTGCTGGGGCTGCGTCAACTGGCGCACCAAGAACACCTACGGCACCTGCACGGGCTGCCGCCGCCACGTCCCCGTCGACGAGCGCCGGTTCTGCCGGCTGTGCTGGCGGCAAGCCGCCATGCTCCGCTGGAGCCGCACCGGTCTGTCGCTCGCCGAGGCGAACAAAGACGGCCAGCAGCTGTTCATCGCGAACATGTTCAGCACACCACTGGCCGCACGCGGCTCCGCCTCCCGCACACCGATAGCCGTCGAGCCCCGAGCCCGCAGCACCGCTGCGCCGATCCGACCCGTCGACCACGAGCAACTCGTCCTGTTCGACGCGCGCCGCAGCCTGCGTCCCGGCATCGTCCTGCCTCCACCGCCCGACCCGCACGCCGCGCAGGCACTCACCGACCTGCTGGAAGACCACGCCGCCCAACGCGGCTGGAGCCCGAGCACCTGCAAGAAGGCCCGCAGCGGCATCAACGCCGTCCTCGGCCTGCAAGACACCCCTGGCGCTCGCATCAAGACCAGCCTCATCCGCGATCTCGGCCCCACCGGCCGGGCCACTCGGTTGTTGCGCGAGTTCCTCGCGGGCATCGACATGCTTGACGACGACCTGACCCCGGCCCTGAAGACCTGGTTCGCCGGCAAGGTCATTGACCTGCCCGCCCAGATGCGTGCGCCTCGCAGCCGTGCCCGCAACCACGGCACCATCCGTTACAAGCTCAACGCAGCCCTGCCCACGCTGCACACCTGGGCCGGCGACGGATACGAGTCGCTGCGCGAGATCACCCGCCAACATGTCCTGGACGCCATCGCCGCTGCCGACGAAGGCGGGCCCCGCTATCTGACCGGCTCCGCGCTGCACTCGATCTTCCACACCCTCAAGGGACACAAGGTCGTCTTCCGCGACCCCACCCTGCACATCAAGCTCGGAGCCCCGCACACCCGCGGCCCTGAACCGGCCGACTTCGACGTCATCCGCGACGCCCTCAACTCTCCCGACCCCACCCGAGCCGCGCTCGCCGCGCTGCTGGCCTTTCACGCCCTGACACCAGGACAGCTGCGCAACCTGACGACCACCGACATCCGCGACCGACGGCTGCACCTCGACGGCCGCGTCATCCCGCTCGCCGAACCCGTCCTGATCCGGCTGGCCGCCTACCTCGACTACCGCACTGCCACCTGGCCGAACACCGCCAACCCACACCTGTTCATCCACAGGCGCACCGCCCTGGAACTCAAACCCGTCGGGGGACGCTGGCTCGGACTGCAACTCGGCACCGCCGCCCGCGGCATCCGCACCGACCGGATCCTCAATGAGGTCATCGCGACCGGCGGCGACCTCAAACGCATCTGCATCCTGTTCGGACTCACCCCCGCCGGCGCAGTGCTCTACACCGCCGCCCTGAGCCATCCCGACCTTGACCCCGGACCACGACAAGGCTGACCACACGCCAGTACACGAACCGAAGCCCTCAGCTACGCTCTTCACGGCCACCCGCCCTTCAGTTCCCGGCCGGCGATGCTTCAGAAATCTCGAACTCACGGGAAAATCCTGTCCAGCGCTCCACCGGGCGCGCGACGACCGTGCTGACCCGCCAGTGGATACCGGGGACGAGGGTCTCGGTGGTGCCGGTGATGTGGACGCGGACCTCGGTGGCGGTGCGGGTGACCGATACCTGCGGGTTCTTCAGCACCCCGGAGCCGATTGCGGCGAGGGTGTCGCGGCCGGCGCCTTGTCCGGCTCCGGCGCTGGATTGGTATGCGGCGGCGGTGCTGGCCGCGCGGGTGGCGGCGGCCTGGGCGATGTGGGTGGCGTGCATCCACACGCCGGCCTGGATGACGACCATGACGATGAGCAGCAGCAGCGGCATAGCGATGGCCAGTTCAGCGGTAGCGCCGCCCGCGTCTGGGCAGGCGGCGGCGCGCCGCCACCGGGTACGCAGCCGCCCGGCCGTGCCACGCGCCGGGGAGGCATGGCGGGCGGCACGGTGGTCTCGGGAGAGGGTCGCAGGGGGCATGGCAGCGCTCAGCCGAGGTTGATGCTGTTGGCCTTGGCGGTGACCTTCGCGGCGACGATGGCGATGACCGCGATGGCCAGCACCACGAGCAGGGAGATCACGAGAACGGCCTCGGTGGAGTAGCCGCCGTCCCCGGTGTCGCGGACGGCGTTCCAGCGGTGCCGGATCTCGGCGGTCAGGTAGCTCAGGAGTGCGGACATGGCGTGTGCCTCCTTCAGGATGCGGGCGGAGAAACGGAATCGGGGCGGGGGTGTTAGAGGCCGCCGAGGACGGCGGCCAGGGCGGGGTAGCCGAGGAAGATCAGGAATCCTGCGAACAGGGCGACGATGGGCAGCGCCATGCGCTCGGTCGCGGCGTTGGCCTCGCCTTCGGCGTCGGTGAGCTGCCGGTCGCGCATCGCCACCGCCCGGGAGCGCAGCGACGCGCGGACCCGGGCGCCTTCGGTGCCGGCCATGCTGACGGTCGCGGCGAGCTGCTGTAGCTCGGCGACGGCGAGGCGCTGGCCGAGGACGGCGAGGATGTCCCACGGTGGCACCCGCGTCAGCCGGGCTTCGGTGAGCGCGTAGCGCAGCTCCGCGTACGCCGGGCCGGACCCGACGGCGGCGGTCTCATCGAGGGCCTGGTCGACACCCGAACCGGCGGCAAGCGAGATGACCACGAGGTCCAGGAACGAGGAGAGGGCGTCGCGGAACGCCGCCCGGTACTTGGCCGCGTCCGAGCGGACGGACAGTTCCGGGGCCAGGAACCCGGCCACACCCAGCACCAGTGAGGCCACCATCGGCACCGCCACGCCCGTGGTGATCCCGGTGAGCGTGAGCAGAGTGGCGAACACCGGCGGCACGAGCAGCCCAACCACGGCGGCGGTGGTCTGCTCGGCGAGGTGCACGTCGACCGGCTTGTCCACCGTGGCTAGGTCCCGGCGGGTGCCCCGGGTGGGCAGGCCGAGGCGGCGCAGCCACCGCACCGCCGGACGGCCCCACCGCCCCGCCCACCCGGCGGCGGCCTCACCTGCCTCGGCCTGAACGCGGCGGGCGTGGACGTTCGGGGCGTCGAGCGCCTTGTCCAGCCGGGGCGGCCGAGGCAGCCAGCCCACGACGATCAGCCACAGGCCGAGGCCGGTGCCGACGCCGCACAGCAGGAACGCGGTCACGACCTCACCACCGCCTGCGCGTCCGCGTTCCCGGCGACGTTCTGCAAGATTCGGCTCGTGTCTCGGTCGCGCATCAACTGGGCGAGCCAGACGAACGCGACGGCGAAACACCCGCCCGCCACCAGCAGGACGAGCTGTCCCGTGGCGGTGTCGAACGGCGCCAGATACCCCTGGTTGATCAGAGTGAGGATCCCGGCCATCGCGAGGGTCACACCGACGATGACCCGGGCGCTGGTGCGGTTACGTTTCCGGCTGGCCGCGATGCGCTGCCGGGAGGCCACCTTCGCCCGTGCTGACGTAGCCAGCTCGCCGAGGACGTCGCCGAGCTGCCCGGCACTGCCGCGTGCGGCCATGAGCAGGCCGGCGACGACGAGGTCGGCGGTCGGGTCGGCCAGCTCGGCGGCGAACGCCCGCAACGCGACGGGCAGGCGCCAACTGCGCTGCAACCGGGTAGCGAGGCGGGTCACCTCGTCGCGGATCGCCTCGGGGGATTCGATGGCGCTGGTGGTGATGGCCTGCTCGAGCCCGGCCGCCCCGGACAGGTTGTCGCGTAGGGCTTCGGTCCAGGTGGCGATGGCGTCGATGCGGGCGACCCGGCGGGGGTGGTCACGGTCCGGGCCGATGATCGCCGGTAGCACCCACGCCCCAACAGTGGACAGCACTGCTGCGACCGGCCAGCGGGTCACCACCGCCACCACCACGCCCACGGCCACACACACCGCTAACCGGCGCCGGTCGACCGGGCCACGGCTCGCAGTGAACCTTGACAGCCACGCGTCCGGTTCGCGGTCCGCGGGCCCGTCGTCCCGGCCCGTCAGCCCCACGACGATCAGGACCCCCCCGAACGCCGTGCCGAGTCCGAGCATTGCCGCCAGGGGCACCGTCAACGTCACGACGCCCACCCCCCGCCCGGGGCGGTGCGGGCCTCGTCCAGCAGCCGCCGGTCAAACCCAGCACCGGCGAGGAGGCTCAGCAGGGCGGTCGACGGCGGGGCCGCCGGGACCGCCCGTCCGTCCGGGCCGGGCCGGAAGATCTCGTTTGAGGCCACCGACAGGCCGTCGGCGTCCACGACCTCGCGGACGGAGGTGACCACGCGGCGGTTGTCGGCGGTGAGGCCGAGGTGGACCACCAGGTGCACCGACTCGGAGACCAGCAGGTTCGTCGTGGCCGGCTCGAGGCGCTCCGGGGCCTGCGCTGCGTAAAGGGCCAGCTTCTTGAACACCCCGGCGCTGGAGGAGGCGTGGATGGTGCCCAACGAGCCGTCGTTGCCCTGGCTCATGGCGTTGAGCATCGGGATGACCTCGTGGCCCCGGATCTCGCCGACGATCACCCGGTCCGGTGACATCCGCAAACCACTGCGGAATAGCTCCGACATGTCGATGGCGCCCTCGCCTTCGACGTTGGCCTCCCGGGACTGCATCGGCACCACGTCCGGATGCAGGACCCGATCGGCGTTGAGGGCGAGTTCGTAGGTGTCCTCGATGGTCACGATCCGCTCATGCGCCGGGATCTGCGCGGCCAGCGCACGCAGGAGAGTGGTTTTGCCCGCGCCGGTGCGCCCGGCGACGAGTGTGTTCAACCGAGCGTGCACCGCGGCGGCGAACACCTCGCGCAGGACGGGGTTGAGGGTGCCAAGCTGTTCCAGGTCGGGGAGGGTGACCTTGAGGTAGTGGTGGCGGCGGATCGACAACGCCGGGCGCGGGGTGACCGACATGATGGCGTGCAGGCGGGACCCGTCCGGCATCTGGAGTTTCAGGATCGGCGCGGCCCGGTCCCAGCGGCGTTCCTCGGCGCCCTCGCCGCCGGTCTCGGCGCGGCCGGCGTCGGCGGCGAGGCGGCGGATCAGTTCCACCATCTCCGCGTCGGTGTCGGCGATTGGGGCGACCTGTACCCGGGTGCCGTCGGTGTAGCGGACGAAGACCTCATCGGCGCCGTTGGCGTGGATGTCCTCCACCCGCTCGTCGTTGAGCAGCGGCTGCAGCCCACCGGCGCCGAGCAGCATGTCCGCGGCCGCCCGGCCCACCCGTGACTCCGCGTCCGGGCGTAGCGGCGGACGGCCGGCGTTCATCTCCTCGGCCGCGTAGGCGTCCAGCGCGGCGGTGATCAGATCCCGGGTGGTCGCCTGCTGTTCGGCGGCCGTCATCACCCGGCCTGTGGCGCTCTCGTGTGTCCGGGTGGCCCGGGTCAGCCGTTCGGCCACCTCCCGGCGGATGCGCCGCACCACCGGAATCTCGGTGGCGTCGGCGGGCAGCTCGGGCGGGAACCCGTCACGGTGGCGGCCCAGCGCCCGGGGTTCGAACGGGTGACTCATTGGGAAGCCTCCTCACGAAAGTCCGTCGGGGTCGATGCGGTGCCGGGCAGGTGCGGTGCGAGGCTGTCGAGCAGACCCGTGTAGGCGCGCATCAGCGGCAGCCGCCGCCACCGCCGCCCCGCGAGCAGTTCCCCGCCGAGCACCGCAGCGGCCTTGCGGTCGGTCGGCAGCGGACCGAGGACGCTGACCGCGCCCGGGTCGCGGGCGAGTTCCTCCACCACGTGCCGGGTGAGCACGTCGGCGACCTCGGCGGCCGGGTACACGCCACCGGCGGCGAGGAGCACCACCAGGCGGCCCGCGCCAACGTCGACGAGGTCCGCCAGTGCCTCGCGCACGTGGGCGAGGTCGTCGGTGCGGGCGCGGGCCAGCACGAGGACCACGTCGGCCAGGCGCAGCAGCGGCCACGCCGCAGAGCCGGGAGTCAGCCGCCCGCAATCAGCGATCACGAGCCGCGAAGGCGTGGTCAGCACCGCCCGTCCGGCGCCGGTCAGCTCCGGGAGCGCGGCGCGGGTCTGTGCCCCGCCCGCCGGGGCCACCACCACCGGCACCGCCGCCTCCCGGATGACGGTCTCCTGTATCCCGGCGGTTAGCGCGTCCTCGGCCCGGGTGGCGCCCCGGGCGGCGGCGGCCAGGTCCACCACGCTTGGCGTAGCGGCCAGGCCGAGGCGGCGCATCAGATCCCCGCCCGCCGAATCGGCCTCCACCACCACCGGCCGCGCCTCCTTGTGGGCGGCGGCGGCCAACCCGAACGCGGTGGTCGTCGCACCCGGACGGCCCTTCACATACGCCACAGCGATGAGGGGCATGTCAGTTACCTCCCGGCGCGGTCTGCATCAGCACCACTCCGCCCGCCGGCGCGGCGGCGAGGCGCGGCCCGTCGGAGGCGTCCAATAGCAGCGTGATCACGGTGGCGCCCTGACCGTCCCCGGCGAGGTCCACCCCGAGCACTACCGCCTGCAGCTGCACCGGAGACCCGGCCGCCTTGGTGTTCGCCGGGGCCTGCCCGTCGTCGCCCGTCCCGGTCGCCGAGACGTACACCGCCACCCGCGCGCCGGTGGCGAGGCCCTGCGGGTACTGGCCCGGCTTCAGCGCGAGGGACGCGGCGACCTTCCCGGCGGGCGGGAACGCCGCCTCGCCCACCAGCGACGGCGTGAGCAGCGTCCCGGGCACCAGCGGCACCACGGCCGTCCGTCCGATCACCTGCTGCGCCTGCTCGGCGGGGATCAGCTGCAGCCCGGGGTCCTGCGCCGCCGAGACCTGCCGCAGGTCGGCGGCGGTGAACGCCTGCCCGGCCGCGACGGGACGCGCCACAGCGATTACCGGGAGGCGGTCACCGAGGCGTACCGCACCCCAGGCGTAGCCCAGCACACACACGATGACGAGCAGGCCGCCCAACGCCACGAACGGCAGACGGCGGCGACGACGGGCCGCCCGCCACGGTCCCCGCCCCGCACGCGGCGCGGTGACCGTGGGGCGATCTTCCAGCCCTGATTTTGGGCGCACGGAACCTAGCGCCATGACCAACGTCCTCCCCGACTTGGCGCTTCTACCTATCGATTTGCCTTGCTGTTTAGCGGCTGATGACCGCCTGGGACTCCTGCACTCGGGTCGGCACCCGACCGGTCGTTGTCAACCCCGGCACCGTGCCGGACCGCCCCGCCCCGGCCCAGGTCACCTCCCACGTCACCGTCACCGACACCGTGTAGGAGCCGCCCGCAGCGCCCGCCGACGAGCGCCGGTAGACGTAGCCGCAGTCCGGAGACGCCGCCTTCGGATCCGTGCCCGGCGTCCACGCCGTGCCCGGCCCATCACAGGTGCGAGTGGAGCCGTCGCCCATCGACCAGGCCACCGACACCGGTCGCGCCGTTGCGGTCACGCTCACCCCGGGGACTGAGGCCGTGGCCGACTGCGTCTTCCACGACGCCTTATCCAGGGCCAGCCAGACCGGCAGATTCACCAGCTGGTCACCCGGCGGGTTCATCCGAATCGTCACCTCGGGCAGCCGCAGCTTGGCCCGCGCCTGCCGCGCCAGGATCTCCGGCGACACCGCAGGCGGCGCACCCGCGATCCACACCGGCCCACCGAACCCCGTTGTCGCCTGCCCGTCCGGCCCGTAGCAGACCTTCTGGTACCAGCCGCCCTCCCCGGCGGGCTGACCGCCGAGGTTCTCAATCATGGTCGGCGACAGGTCAGCAGCCTTGTAATAGCAGCCATCCGCGCCAGCCCAACCCCCATCCCGCTGGCACGGAATCTCCTTACCCTGCGGATCACGGCACTTGCCGTCACCACCCTGACCGCCTTGGCCGCCGTCGTTACCGCCACCGCTACCGGGTCGTTGCGGCGTCCCAGCGCTGATGTTGCAGGCCGGTCGAGGATCGCCCTTGGTGCACTGCACCTTGCCGGCGCCGTCACCGGCCCAGGCCGGTGCTGATACCAGCGCGCTGGCGAGCAGACCGGCGAGGATCACCAGCAACACTACGGGCCGCCGACCTAGCATGTCCCTGACTCCTCCAAGATGAATGAGCTGACCTTCCACGTGCCATCCGAGTTCTTCACCGTCGCGGTGGTCCGGTGCTTGCCGCCCGGCTTGTCGTCCCACGGCTCTCCGGACACCTTGTACTCCAGCCACTTCGTGGAATCGACACAGTCCAGAACGGTTACCTCCGTCGGCGCTTGGGCAGGTTTAACCCCGGTCACCTTGGGACTTAGGATGAGGTTGCCCTTCGTCACCTTCCCTTGATCGCGGTCGGTGTAGAGCCCGCTGGCGATCAGCCTCAGCGCCTGATCCGAGGCGTACTTGCCCAAGTCCGGAGCCTCCGGATCGGACGTCTTCGCTGCCTCCACGAACGCGCTCCACATTCCCCGGTAGGCGATCAGCGCATCGCGCTCGGCGGTGGCGCCGGGTTCGAGGCTCGGCGTCGACGACGTCGAGGGTGGCTGCGGGACCGGCGCGCCCTTCGGCTTGCCGGAGCTACAACCCGCGCCGAGCAGGACGGACGCCGCGACGAGACCAACCAGAACCGGACGGGTGAACACCGGCAGTACCTCCCCAACTCGTGGACGGCTCCCTTTCGGGAAGCCGCTCTTCGACCCTGACACTGGCTACAGAGGGCCGGCCAATCAAGGTCACGAATCGTGTGTACACCGTCACCCCATAGGGACCGCAACGTGCGTACCGGCACGTACGCACCTTCAAGGGGTTGAACTCACGTACCTTCAGGTACGCATCTCCAGGTACGTACCTCTGACCGAACCGTCACAAAGTCAACGTGGACTGTCGCCTACCTGACAGATCTGCCGTCTCCGATTCAGGGCTACACTCCGCGAAATGTGTGTGGCGGCAAGGAGGTGTCCCGCGATGACCGACCGCAGCCGCACCGACCAAGCGCTCACGCTGCTCGCACGGCCCGGGGCCTACGAGGTACTCCACGCCATACAGTCGCGGAACGGCATAGCCACGTTCGCCCAGATCGCGGCCGAGGCGCGACAGCCGCTCACCCTGCTGCGGGCGCTGGTCACCGAGGGACTCGTGATAAGCCACCGCAGCGGCACCCTGGACATCGAACCGGGCGAGCAGACCCACTTCTGCCTGACGGCCAAGGGTGAAGCGGTAGCCGGCCACCTACTACGCCTTCAAGAGTGGGCCGCCAGCCGTCCACGTCGTCACCGGAGGCCGAGACTCGGCGCGATAGTCGCAAACCTCCTCATTCCCCGCAATTGCAGCGAATAAGGTTCGGCTAGCGCTGTTCCCCTTGCCGACTTCAGGTTTCAGCGATCAAACGACTGGCCGAACATTTGTCCGACTCGATACAATGATCCTTCGCTTGCGCGCTCGTGTCGGGGGAGGTGAGTCGCGCTGACGAACGATCTCGAACCCGTCTTCAACATCGCTCGGAGAAAGCTGAACCGTGCCATCCTGACCGCTCTTCGAGACGGTCCCCTCCGGTACTCCAAACTCCACCACACCGTATCGCGGGCCAGCCCAGACGCCGTCCACGCTCGCACCCTGACCCGCACGCTTACCTACCTGCAGTCAGAGGGCCTAGTGGAGCATCGCCAGGACAGCCACACCGCCGATTACCGCCTCACCGCCGCGGGCACCGAGTTGGTCGATCTGTTGGCCGAACTCGAACGCTGGGCACGAGAGCACTGGCCCGACGACGACAACCATAATGGTCAGTAGGCCGTGAACGTCCTCCCCGCGAGCGGATTCGCCGTTGCGGGCGCGATCGGCGGCATCCCGATCGCGGCCATCGCGTACTCGGCGCCAGCGCACGGCAGCCTCCGCCTACCAGGTGGGTGGTGGCGCGGTGCGCCCGCACGCCCGACGGCCGTCGTACTCGTCTCGCTCTTGGCCGGGGTAGCGGCCGGGCTCGTCGCCCGTCGGCTTCCATGGTCCCCAGCGCTGCCCGCGTTCTGGGCCCTTGCCGTTATCGGCGTCGGCCTAGCCATCATCGACGTGCGCCGTCGTCGCCTCCCGTACGCCCTGACGGGGACCGCCGGGGCCGTAAGCCTAATCTGCTTCGCCGTGGATGCCGCAGCGCTTGGAACCGCCGGCGCCCTTCTCCGAGCGCTCGTGGCCGGCACCCTCACAGCGCTTGCCATGCTAACGATGGCCCTGGCCTTCTCCGGCCAGCTCGGGCTCGGGGACGTAGCCCTGCTCGGGGTGGTCAACCTGAACCTTGCATGGCTGAGCTGGCAAGCCGCCCTCGCCGGCGTGCTCATCGCCTTCATGCTGCAGGGGATCCTCGTCCTGACTTGCAAGGGCCGAACAGAGACGCGAGCGACATCGCCTATGGGGCCGGCGATCTGGGCTGGATGGCTACTCGCGGTCTTCGTGAGCTAGAGGGGCATCGATGAGCGCGATGACGTCCGCTATGCCTTAAGACCCCCGCGCCCGGGGCCACACCCGGTGCCGATGGCCTGGGTAGTGGGCAGCCAGCCAGGCATAATGCTCATCCGGCTCCTGGGTGCGGATCGCGGTGACGTGCCCCGGTAGCCTCCCCGCGCCTGCCCCGGTTCACCGAACTGTGAAACGCCCGGCCAACGCTGAGCGGACCGCACGTGAGCTGCTCGGAAGGTGTTGTGCGCCTTGCCACCGCAGCGCGAACCACCAATGAGCGATGCCGATGGACCTGCACTCCTGGCTGGCTCCTCGGCACTGTTCCCAAGCCGGATGAGATCCGTAGCTATCGGGAGCCGACTAGTAGCTCGTAGACTGCCCGATCTTTGCCGGGCCCCTTATAGTTCGAAATTACCGAGACATCGCCCTCCTTGTGATCGCCTGGGACGTTCACGAACCCGAGCGACAGCCATGCGTTGTGAGCCGCAGCGTTGTCCGGCTCGGAGGTCAGATACAGCCGTCTGCATCCCCAGTGGATGGCTTGGTCGCGAACCGCACTGACCAGGCTGCGTGCGATTCCCCGCTGCCGATGACCAGGATGGGTCATGACGTCCTGGACGTACAGCTCGGAGGGATCATCTTGGCTGCGGAAGGCTACGACGACGCCGACCACCGTGTCATCCACCAGGGCGACACGGCACGTGGTGGAGAACAGCGTCGCGTAGAGCCAGTAGTCGGAGTTGGTGCGGAGACGCACGTACGGCAATCCGAGTTCGATAAGGCGCTCGACGGCTGGAATGAGCTGCTGGCTGAGGGGAACGATGTTCATGAAACCGACCTTTGCGGTGTCGTCGTGACGAGTGATGCAAGTTGGCGGGCTGCCGCGGCGGGGTTCGTGGCATCTGTGACGGCGCGGCCGACAACGAGGATGTCCCAGCACCTGCTTTGGCGTACTGCGTCGTCTGTGCTGCCGAAACCACCAGAGACCGCGACGGGGAGTCTCGTCCAGGTTCTGAGCGTTCGGGCCTGGTCGAGGGGATGCAGGTTGGCGATGCCCAAGTCGATGTTTGTGGTTATGGCAAAGCCGTCGATGCCTACGCCCTCCATCGTTTGCACCCACTGCAGATCGAGCCGCCCCTGAGGGACATCAAGGACGAGCGGGACGGCCAGGCGCCTGCTGGCTTCCACGGCTGCAGAAACGCTAGCAATGCTGGCCGGGCCGATGAGAAGTACGACATCGGCGCCTGCCTCCGCAGCGATCTCGACTTGGTCGCGTCCCCAGTCTGCGGACATCAACTCGGCCACGACATTGACCTGGGGAGCTTCATGTTTGATTTGCTTGATGGCACCCGTGCCGACGCTCTTGATGAGGGGGTCACCGACTTCGATAAAATGGACTCCGGCGGACGCAGCAGCCTCGGCGATCATGAGCGCGTGTGCCATGTCGGGTACGTCAAGTGCGATCTGCAGGGATCGGTGATCGCGGAGCCGCCGGAACCGTTCCTTGCTCGCACGCAGATCGGTGGATGGTTCGCCAGTGTCGCGGAGTGCGGATGCCTCGCGACTCACAAGCCAGTCGGAGGATCGGAGCGCCTCGCCGACAAGACGGTCTTGGACGCCCTCCGTCAAGGTCCGGTGACCGGTTCGTGTCTCGCGCAGCAGGCCGAAGAGGGCTCGGCGGCGGGCATCTGTGTCCGCGAGATTCGTCTCGCTGTAGAGAAGCAGGAGACGCTGCGCTGCCACGCAGACGTTCGCCGGTGCGTGTTGCCACGCCTCGCCCCCGAGAATGGCCCGTACTGCGTCATCGATAGGCGTGCCGTTGCTGGCGATGCCGCGCAGGAAGCGCTCACGTACGTGCCAGTTCTCATCAAGTAGGAGCCGTGACATGCGGTGGTGCGGTATTCCTAGTGGCCTGCGGCCGACAGCTTCGGCGGCGGCGGCACGCACCTTGTAGTCCGGATCGGTGACCAACGTGTCGATCACCACGTCGGTGATGTGGTGGCCGGTGGATTGCTCGGCGATCCCGGCGGCGAGGGCAGCCCGAACCCGCCAGTCAGTATGACCAAGGAGGGCCTGCAAGGAGCCGGTGGGATCGCAATCTTCGCCGAAGGAGGCGAAGAAGTATCTTGCGAAGAAGACCGCCTCGTCGGCGTCGTCGAGCTGGGCCGAGCGGAGTAGGTTCTGAACTTCCCTAGCGTTGAGGTGTTCTTGGACGTGGGAAACTATATTGGGCCAAGCCGGTGAGCCGAAGCGACTTAGCACCTGCAGTATCCAGTTGGGATGATCCTCACCGAGAATCGATGCCAGGGCGGGAATACGCAGCAGCGCTTGGGCAAGTGGAAGGCCGCTATCGCTCATGGAACGTGAGGCGCAGGCGCGCAGAACGTCCTCGGTGGCGAAGCCCGCGCCGTCGCCCGTAAGATCAAGCATAAGCGGCAAAGCGCCAGTCAGGCTTATAGTCGGCGCCTGGGAAACCGCTGCGAGCAGGTCGGGTGCCTTCGCGTCGAGATACTGGAGAATGAACTCGAAGATCCCGTGAACGTCCGCTGACGTCATGGTTCGTGCAGCAAGATCGTTAATGATTTCCACCGTCGCAGATGATCGACCCCGTCCCTCGATCATCTGCGCGACAGAGGTGGCAAGAAAGTACTCACGAATGACATCGTGGTCGAACGTCGGCCGACGACCCGTTGCGACGCGCAGCAGAGGCAAGGCTGCTGCATCCAAAGGAGCGTCCACGAGAGCCGTCCGGTCCGCCGGCCGCTGCAATGCGGTCAGTGGACCGACGACAGTCTCAGATATCTCTTGTTGGGCGAGTTGGCCGAGCTGCTCCATTGTGGCTGGGGCATCTCGTCCCGAAGCCATCACGATAGACCGGACGCAAAAATCAACCAAGCGGTAGGCGTTTGTGTGGGCCGGTGATTCGCTCAGTCCAGCCGCCTTGATGAGATGCATATACAACGGCATTCGCGCGAGGTGTCGAACTCGAGTAGGAAGTTCATCGAACGAAGGCTCGTCGGAGGCGCGGCTGCTCTCCCATGCTACGCGCGCGCTGGCAAGATCCCATCGGTCAAGACGAAGTGATGACCCGCGATCGGTCTTGTCTGGCTCCATGATCGATGCCGCAAGTACAGGGTGTCGCGCCAGCTCGAGATCCGGAGGCGTACGCATGACCAAAAGGAACCGTAGGTGAGCAATGAGCACTTGGCGCAAGATCACATCAAGCTGGCGGCACACCTCCTGTAGCGATTTTCCTACTGCAGGTCCGTCGATCACGACGACCAAAGGCCTACTCAACGCCGCGCTTTCATGCTCGAGGGTGAGAAGCGGATCCGCACCACCAGGTATCGAAGCGTACCGCAGGATCTCAGCGGCAAGGTCCATGGAGCCCTCACTCCAGTCCACTGCGGAGATTAGTTGAAAGTCCGCCAGGTCGATCTGCTCTGCCAAGTGATACATCAGGCGGCTCTTGCCGCTTCCCGGAGGCCCCTTGACAACGAACACACGTGATGGCGAGCCCAGAAAGTCGACGGCGGAACTGACTGCTCCATTGGGCGGTACGTAGCGCAGTCTCGAGTCGTGTCCCGGCTTGATCGTCTCAAGGAGGGAGAGCGTGCGACGGCCCGATCCCTCACCCAGCCGGGAGACTGACCGCGACAGTGAGGGTGCGACCGGAATTCCCGCAGGGAATGATCCACCGGTTCCACGTTCGCCCTGCAGGTCGTCAGCGAGGGCCTGCTCAAACCGTTGCCGGATCTCGTTCGATGCGTGCGCCAAGTCCGTATCCAGGATTTCCTGCGTCTCGTAACGCAACCGGGTCTCGGTCCCGCGCCGTTCCCAATTGGACACTGCCGCGGGATTGACCCCGAGGTGCGCGGCGAACCGCCGCACACTCATCCGCCTTGCTTGGCGCAGCACCTTGGCTTCGTGGCCGGTCCATTGTCGCACGGTTCTCACCAGGGAACCCCCAAACCACGTGACACAGCGATGGGTTGCAGCCTACGGCAGGCTAGTGGGTTCACGTCGTCACGGACGCGTCGATACTAGGACAACACTAGGACGTCGCGGCGTTCCCGAACGACCGCCACCGCCGCATTCTGATCAGGGGAAACGGCTCGAAGGTTCGGCCCGCGAGCCGCGTCGCGCTCAGGACTTCTGGCCCCACGGCCGGGTTGGCTGCAACGGAAGGTGGCCTGTGATCACAACGCTGAAACTGGCTCCCGGAATAAGACGAGCTACCCCAGAGGACGTCGGGTCGATTGTTGGTCTGCTCACCGAGGCGTTCCTGTACAGCGGCATCGGCTCATGGCTCGTGCCACGCCTAGAAACCCGACGTCGGGCTTGCGGTCTGTACTCGCACATTCGTACGGAGCACGCTTTGACCGTCGGGTGGGTAGACGTCACCGACGACCTCAACTCGGCTGCATTCTGGTACCCGCTCGCTGAGGTTTCTGAACTCTGGGTTCCCAGCTCCGACACACGGTTGGGGCTCGTTTGTGGGCAATTCATGCATCGGTTCGTCGCCTTGGACGAAGCTATGCGCAGACATCATCCGGCCGGCAATCCACATCATTACCTGGCGTTTTTGGCCGTGCGACCCGGACTCCAGCGTTGCGGGCTGGGTACGAGCCTACTCAGGCACCACCACGCCTATCTCGATGCTGAGAACATTTCCGCATATGTTGAGGCCATTGACCCCGCCGGTCGAGCGCTATTCCATCGCCACGACTACCAGGACCGACACGGCTTTCAGGTGCCCGATGGCCCGCAGCTCTGTCCGATGTGGCGGGCGCCGCAGCCCGATGGCGGGGCAGCGGACTCGGCAAAGAACTAGTCATGACCGTTCCGCCAGTTGGCTTCCATCACTTCCCCCGCCTTGTGGGGCGGGACTATCACACGACAGGAGGCATCGTATGCCCGCCTTGCATCCATGGCCGCGGTCCACGTCGGCCGTCTTGGTGCCGAAGGGTGCCCGGATCTGGTTTCACACCGCGCAAGGTCAGCGGCCAGGCGTTGTGTTGTTGACATCAGCCGCCGCGGTGACGGTGCGGTTCCGTCCAGGAGCAGGGATTGGTACGGCGGTCGACACCACTACGCCGGATCGGGTCAGTCTGCGTGAAGGGTCCGATCGGCTCGATGGCCTGCGGCGGGGTGCGGCGGGGTGGCCGGTTGCCCGGCACGCGTTCTGACCCGGATCGGCCTGGAGCCGCTGCCGTGCTGCTCGGCAGCGTCGTGCTGCGGTCGGGCCTGCGCCTGCATCTGCCGGAGGCGCATTACAAATTCGGGCTTGGCGACATCGACGTCGTGGTCTGCGCGGTCGGGACGGTCACGTTGCTCGACGGCGAACCGTGGGTCTTGCTCACTGTCGACGAGTCGCTGAGCGACCACAGTATCCGCACTCGGGGGCTGCAGGTTCGCGTGGCCGCTTTGGCTGCCGCGCTGCGGCCGTCTCGCTGATCGTGTCGAGCGCTGCTGACCGGCGGCGCCGACCCCCTGCACCCCTCTTCGTTGGTTGCGCCGGGAGTTGCCCGGTGCCTGTCTTCCGGGAGTACGCATGACCCTGCTCGGCATGCCCACCGTCGCCACCCCGGGACCGCGTTCCGGCCCGATTGGGTTCACGATGGGGCACCATTTCACCCTCGCCGAGGGCGCCTCGGTCGACGAGCTGGCCGAAGCCGCGACGGCCCCCTTGTCGGTGATATTGCAGGTGACCAAGCGGTGCAACTTCGACTGCTCGTTCTGTTCGGAGACGCTGCAGTTGCCCGACCCCACCTTGACCGAGCTGGACACCATCCGCGGCCACCTGGCCGGGGTGCAGCGGGTGTTCCTGTCCGGTGGTGAGCCGCTGATGCGCCGGGATTTCGGCGACATCGTCGACATGTACTCCGACGGCTTCATCCTGGGCATTCCCACCAACGCCACCCGGGGCCTGCAGCACGCGGCGGCCATGGTGGGCAAGGTCGCGTTCGTCAACGTCGGCCTGGAAGGGCCCCGGGCCACGACGGACCGGGTTCGCGGCGACTACGACCAGGTCATGGCCGGCATCCGGGCGTTGCAGGCCGTCGGTCTGCCGCTGTCGCTGTCCGCGGTGGTGTACCGGTCGACGCTGGCCGCGCTGCCGTTCACCTACCAGATCGCCGACACCCTCGGGGCAGGCAAGCTCAAGCTGATCTTGCCGCTGCGCAAGGGTAACGCCCTGGATTTGGCCGAACACGAGTTCATCAGCCTGGACGAGGCCGCGCACACCTTCGACCGGCTGATCGAGGCCCGCGCGGTCCACGACTGGCGCCCTGCGCTTCGCATGACGACGTGGACCCCGCAGACCGAGGGTCACATGATCCTGGTCGAGGTCACGGGCAAGGCGTCGGCGTGGCCCGTCTACGACGCCCCCGATCTGCTCGAACCCCTCGGCGATCTGCTGACCGAGCCGGTCACCGAGATCTGGAGGCGGTATCGGTTCAAGCGCAACCACTTCGCCAAGTACCTGGGCACCTCGATCCGGACGGTCGCCCACGCGGACACCCCCGCCGGAGGGTATGGCCGTGCGTGACATCAGCAATCTGCTATGGCCGGAGGCGCCCTTCGGTGCCGAGCAACGCCCCTTCGGCCGGGCTCGGGACATGCTCACCGCGGTTGCCATCGACTGGGCGGTTCAGCGCGGCGGCGAGCCGCTACCGGTCGGGGCGGCTGCCGTCTACCTCGGCGTCCGCCGCCACGGCAACGCGTACGAAGTCAACAGTGACACCTTGTCGATCGGCTTCCGGACCACGGTGATCGACACCCCGGACGAGCTGCCGGAGCTTCTGGCCATCCTGGACCGCACGCTGACCCGGGCTCGCCGCCAGGCGGCGATCCTGGCTGGGCACCGGCTCGGCGGCGACCTGGCTCGCATCCTGGACCGCTCGAGGGTCCCGCTACGCGGCGCCGCCGGCGTGATCGACGTGTGGGCCCACCGCATGACCAAGACCCGAGGACTGGCCCGGATGGTCGACACCGCCGTCGAGGCCGCCACGACCGGCGCGGACCTCGACATGCCCCTGCCCGCGACCCCGGTGGCCCTGCCGACCAGCCCCGATGAGTCGGCGCAAGGGTGCCGCAGGGTGCTGGCCCGCGCGTTGGCGATCGGCCTGACCGCAGCTGTCCACACCGGCCGCTACCACTGGGAGGGCCAGTTTCGCGTCAGAGAGGTGACCGACCGGGAAACCTGGGACCTGCTGCCCGCCGACACCGCCACCCAGCCGGTACCGCCGCTGTGCCGGTAGACGCCGCTAACCTCGGGGCCACCGCCGCGCCTGCGGCGGTGGCCCGGACCCGCCTGCGAGAGGGGAACACCGCACCGTGCACACGATCAGCGACGTGGGCGGTCCGTCCGGCATTCCGGCCCGGCATGACGGTGCCCGGCTGGTGGCCGCGGTCGACGTCGAATGGAGCAAGAACTACCGCATCAAGAACGGCAACCGGCCCTTCTGCTACTCCATCGTCTGGATCACCCTGCCCGCGCCGGGCACCCCGCCGCCACCCGCAGCAGAGTTACCGCTGGCCTGCACCAGCCTCTACCTCGATCACGAACACGAACGCGGCAACCTCATCAGCGCCGCCGCAGCCGACCTCACCGCAGCACTACACACCGCCGACCTCCTGATCGGCCACCAACTCGGCAGCGACCTCGCCGTGCTGCACGCCCACGCCGACACCACCACATCCACCCCGCTGGCAGCGGCCCGGCAGGCATGGCACACCCGGCGCACGCCCGCCGGCCGAGTCCTGGACACCCGGTTCGACGCCGGTCATCTCCTGACCGGACGATCGCGGCGCCTGGTCGACGTCTGCGGCGAACTCGCCCTCGACGTCACCCAGCCCGAACTGGCCCGCCACTCCATGACCGCCCTGCACCGACGATGGATGATCAGCTGTGACACCGAAGCCCGCGAACGGATCACCGCGCTGAACCTGCGGCACAGCCTGTCCACCGCCCTGGTCGGCCTCCACGCCGCCGGGCTCGCGAACTGCCACCACGTCAACGTCAACGCGCTGCTGGCCCGGCACCTGTCCGGCCGCCTCGGGTGGCTCGACCACCCCACCTTCCGTGCCCTCCTTCCCGCCACCACGGCAACGGCGTGAGCGTTGGTGGCTGCGTCGTGGTCGCCGTCGAGGGCACCCACGCCAGCGGCAAAACCACCCTCGTGCACGCGCTCACCGCCCACTACCGCGCCCGCGGCGTCCTCGTTGAGGCACTGCCCGAACCGGCCCGCAGCAGCCCCTTCATCGAGCAGATCGTGATCCACAGCCGCGGCGACTTTGACCTGGACACCGAAGTCGACCTGTTCGGCGCCCACCTCTCGAGCACGCGCGCCACCCGCCACCAGCAACTGCTCATCTGCGACAAGACCCCCGTCAACGTCCTCGCGTACGCGCGGCTCCTGCTAAGCGCACCGGCGGGAAGTCGTACCGGGGCGGTCCTCGACGCCATGGCCAGCTTCTGCCGGGCCTGGGCACCCGGCATCTACGACGCGACCTTCTGGCTCCCCGACACCTACCCCGCACACCGCGACCCGCTGCGGGCCCGCGTCACCCACCTCCAAGACCAGACCGGCCAGGCCGTGCGGGCTGCCTGCGCAGATGCCGGGCTCACCCTGCACGACGTCCCACCCGGGCTGGACCTCGCCAGCCGCGTCACCCACCTGACCCGGCGGGTCGAACCGCTGCTCACCACAGCCGCCGGGTACCGTCCCCAGCCGTGACACCCACCCACCCCGTCGACGTACTACTCCTTCTCCACCACGACGACCGCGTCCTGCTCGCCCAGCGCAGCGGCACCGGCTACGCCGACGGACAGTGGAACCTCCCCAGCGGCAAACTCGAACACGGCGAGGACGCCATCACCGCCGTCCTGCGCGAAACCCACGAAGAAGTCGGCCTCCACCTGGACCCCGCAGAAGTGCAGATGGTCGCCACCGTGCACCACCGCAACACCACCGGCCACGCCCGGATCGGGCTGGTCTTCACCGCCCACCACGATCCCGACCGCCACGGCGAACCCGTCAACGCCGAACCCCACAAATGCGCCCGCATCGAATGGTTCCCAGCCGACTCCCTGCCGACCGCCACCTACCCGTACACCAGTGCCTGCGTCACCGCCTGGCGCACCGACACACCCCTCCAACTCAGCGGCTGGACACACCCGCACCCTGCGTAAATCGGCAGCCGCGAGAGGTGGCGGAGACCCCTGAGCGGGCCACGAGTGGATTCATGCGGTGTGGAATGTCCCTTGACCGCCACTTCCGAACGTCTTCGGCGGTCGGCTCACCCCAGCCGAACCTACCGAATCCCTTCGACAGCCACGCTCAGCCGCCAACCTGGCCCGTCCGGCAGGCCTGCCGCTGTGACGGCGTGAGTTGTCGCCGACTCCTTGCGCATGAAGTAGACCTATGACTATAGTCTTGTGCATGACGGATGTGAGACTGCACTTGATGGGCGCTCATGAGATTCGGATCCGGCTCGGCGGCATCAGCCGGCAGCGGACCTACCAGATCACCAGCCGGGTCGACTTCCCGAAGGCCGTCGCCGACCTGGGCCAGGGCAAGGTCTGGCTTGCCCAGGACGTCGAAGGATGGATCGCCGCGAACCGCGCGCCCCTTCCCGCGAACGACGGGTAACAAGGTCGGCTCGCTCGAGCGGGCCGGATGTCGGCTCGCCAGGTCTCCGGCACGCGCACCCTTCAGAACTACGTCAGCCGATCGGGCGCGCCGTGTCGCTCAGGTGACAACGTGTGTCGCCGAGCGCCGGGACGATGCTGGAGATTGCAGCCGCCGGGGCGGCGTGACCTGCCCATGCAGCCGAGGTTCTGGGCAGCTCCGGGGGTGCTCATGTTCACGGTGAAGCCATTGAATGTGGAGAACCAGTTCCGGTCCGGCCAACCGGGCGGGCCGAACACCGCGGCGGCGTACGACGCGAAGCTCCGAGGACTGGCGGGATTGATCAACGATCACGCACCCGACGTGGTAGCGGTGCAAGACCTCCGATCTCCGTAGAGGTCAAGCTCGGGCATGATCTCCTTGTGGATGTGGAACGGTTGCTGTCGCTGGCCCGGTCCGGTTTGTGGTCGGATCGGGCGTTCGCTGGCCGCGAGTTGAGTGGCTTCGTCGGAGATGAACAGGTGGACGTGGTAGTGCACTCGCTGCTGCTCGATCCCCGCGACACCGCTGTCACCGATGCGACGGCGGAGGGACTGTTGCTGCGGGCTGACGGGCCGGCGTTGCGGCTGTTCACCTCTGCCTGGACGACGGGGGACGATGAGCACTCCCAACATCTCTACGACGCTTTGAGTGGCAGGTTGTTCACGTTGTCTTGTGGCTCGCAGGCGGATCGCTCGCGGTTCCGGCGGGCTCTGCGGGAGCTGCTTGTCGACGCGGACGTGGCCGTCCGCGACGGCGCCCAAGAGATTCTGGCGTATCTCGTTCGGGCCCTGCCGGATTGATCATTTTGTGGCTTCCTGGGCTTACCGGCGGTCCAACACCACGCCTTGGACATGGCACGGCGCTGGGCGATCCACGCTCGGCCCATGTCAACTCACCAGCCTCTGCCGCAGCCCGTGGTTGATCTTCTCCGGCAGCCGAATCCCGCGGTGATGGCCACGGTCGCCGCTGACGGCCGTCCGGTCACCGTGGCCACCTGGCATCTGCTCGAAGACGACGGCCGTGTGCTGCTGGGCCTCGACGCGAAGCGGCCGCGGCTCGAGCACCTGCGCGCGGACCCGCGGGTCTCGCTGACCGTGCTGGCGCAGGACAACTGGGGTACCCACGTCAGCATGCATGGCCGGGTCGTCTCCATCGCTGATGACGTGGGCTTGCGGGATATTGACCGGTTGTCGCGGCGTTACGACGGTGAGCCGTATGTCAATCGTGAACGTCCTCGGGGACTCAGGCGGGGCTTCGACCATTTCGGGTGACGCCGATCAAGGACATCGCTTCGGACATCGGTACCGGGCGGCGGGAGGCTGCGCTGAGATCCTTGCCTTCTCTCGTCCACGGCGGAGGCCACAGACTGATGGCGTGGTCGAGGCGGCACGCCTGCACGTCGTCAACCCATCCTGGCCACCGCAGATCCTTGTAGAAGGCGGTCGTCGCGCCACCGAGCATGGCAGCGAGCCAGTCGCCATAGCCGCGCTCGCAGTCCTCCCAGTCCATGGTGTCCGGGGCGAGGTAGCAGATCGTGGGCTTGCCGGTGGTGTTTGGTCTCCAGGCGAACTGACCGCCCAAGACGTCTTGGGCCACGATGACGCCGCTGGTGACGCTGTCGTTGATCTCGCTGAGGCTGGCCAGGTGGCGCTCGTTGTTGCCCGATCCCAAGACACGCAGCCACCCGTGATCGATCACGAGACCGCCGCTGCGGTGCACCACCGCACCCAACCAGGACCGCGTCGTCACCTGCGCCCACAGCAACTCCTCGTCGGCGCGTTGCGGGTCAGCGGCAAGCGTGACAACTGGGTATGGCGATGCGGCGACTGCGGCCTCGATCTCGGGCCAGGCTGGATCATTCGATTCGACCAGGTCGGTCAGCAGGCGCACGGTGGCACCCTACCTGCGTAGGCCCAGCACCCCCGGACGCTTTCTCCCCGTGTGCCAGCGGCGCGGCCGAAGGCCCAGCGTGAAATCCCGTACCCCCCGTGACGGTGCGCACCCAGTCAACGCCCGTCGCGTCACCGAAATGCTGATCCGATCAAGCGCTGGCGGACGTCGGCGGGGCGAGCTTTCCCGGCGGTGGACCGCCGGATGAGAAGCCGTTCATCCGGCCTGGTCCTGGACGCTGACGCCCGACAGCTCCTGAGCGATGGCCTCGGCCCGTTCGACATTGAGATCCGCTGGCTGGCGCACCTCGACGCCGCTGACGTGCAGCGGCTGTGGCGATCCTGGATCGGCCACCAGATCTACCAAGCCGTCCTCGAGAGCCAGGCGGACAACCATTGGCTGATCCGCGGGCTCGAAGTCGAACACGAACCACATCGATATCGAGGATCCTTTCGGCCGAGCCTGAGCAGTTCGAGAACGTTGCGGTCTCCGTCGTCAACACCCTCCGTCGCTTTCGAGCCGGCCATACCCCTACGGCCCGACCCCGACGCGGAACCTCTGCCGTTGCCCTGGCCGTAAGGAGCCCCCCGACGCCGCTTCCCACCGTCTTAGACCGCATCTCATTTGGGGTTGTTGCTGGTCAGCAGGTTGAGGCGTACGGCGCGGCGGTAGCAGATGACAGCGCAGGCCAGGCGCAGGAATCCGAGGAAGTGGAAAGCCTTGCGTTCGTAACGGCGGACCAGGCGCCGGAACCGGCTAACCCACTCCAGGCAGCGTTCGATGACGTAGCGGTACCGGCCGAGCCGGGACGATGATTCGATGCCTCGGCGGGCGATCCGGGCGATGATGTTGCGCTCATGCAGCACCTCGCGGCAGGCCGGGTAGTCGTAGCCCTTGTCGCCGTGCATCTTGACCGGCCGGTGACGGGGCCGACCGACCGGCTGGCGAACGGGGCTGACGCCATCGACCACGTCCGCGAGCAGCAGATGATCGTTGACGTTGGCGGCAGAGACATCCGCATACAGGGCAAGCCCGTTCCGGTCCGCGACCGCGTGGACCTTGGAGCCGGGCTTACCGCGATCGACCGGGCTGGGCCCGGTCAGGTCCCCCTTTGACCGCGCGCACGTGCATGGCGTCCACGCTGGCCCGCGACCAGTCGATCTGTCCGGCTGCGCCGAGCACGTCGAGCATGGCCCGATGCAAGGCGTTCATGACCCCGTGAGCGGTCCACTCGGTGAACCGGTCATCGATACGGCGTCGTCCACCGCCCTGGTGACGTTTCGGGTGCGCGGGCAGCAGCGGCTGCGCGAGCACCCACAACGACTCCGGACAGTACTTCTCCACGTCGTCCATGCCCGATCAACGAATGACCTTGCCCGACAACAACCCCAAACGAGATGCGGTCTTAGTTCCATGGGCGCGCCCTTCGACGCAGCGATCCGTACGGAAAGCCCGTTTGGTGGTGAATGCGGGGCCACATGGATGTAGGTGTTGTAGTACCGTCCCGCGTGCGCCGTCGAGGCGGGCGGCGCATGACGGGGGAGGCGCACGGCTATGGGGTATCCAACGGGGCAGGTCGATACGGTGGCGTTGGTGAAGGTCGGCACAGCGGTCGATCAGTCGTCGGACAAGTTCCAGCAGGCGTACCGGGCCCATGCAGGGCAGTTGGGTTCCGCTGGCGCGTGGCGTGGCTGGGGGACTGGCGAGGTGCTGGCAAGCGCTGAGAAGGCATGGTCGGCCTTCGTCCGCAATCTCGTCGCCCAGGTCGACGCCCACGGCATGTCACTGAGCAATGCCGCGAAGGACTACGCGACTACTGACCGCGGTGCCGCGGCCCGGCTCGCCGGGAGTCCCAATGGGCATCCCACGCCCGGCGCGGCGCGGTAGGCGTCGGGATGGCATTCACACTGCAGACACTGCTCGACGCCGACCCGGAGCGTGTCCACGCCGCGGCCGAGGCGTGGCTGGCGGTGGCGGGCGACCTCGACGACGCCTGTGAAGACCTGATCCGGGGCAGCCGCGATCTGCCCTATGCGTGGCCGCTCGGCCCCGCGGCGCAGGCCGCGCAGCAGGCGAACCGTGACCTGCGAGCCGAGGCGAGCAACACGGAGCCGCCGTGCCGCCGGATCGGTCAGGCGCTGCGAACCCATGCCGACACGATACGTAGCCTGCAGGAGATGGCTCGGCAGATCGCCGCCGAGGCGACCAGCAAGGGTTTCGTGGTCGACCTCGCCGCCGGTACGGTGGCCGCGGGCACTGCGCTGGCGTCGGATTCCAGCGCCGGGCAGCAGCTCGCGCAGGCGATCTCGTCGTACGTGCAGCAGCTGCAGGGGATCATCGAGCGGGCCGTGGACCTGGACTCCTCGACCATGAACGCGATCCAGGTGAACCTGCCCGACCCGCGGACCGGGTTCGGCACCGGCAGCATCGCGCCGGTGACCGCCGCGGCGTTGCAGGGTCAGAAGGGCCGGCCACCCGCGGACGTGAAGGCGTGGTGGGACAGCCTCACCCCGCAGCAGCAGGAAGACGCCATCACCACCTTCCCGGACCTGGTGGGCTGGCTGGACGGGGTACCGGCGTCGGACCGCGACATCGCGAACCGGTTGTTCCTGCACAACCGGCAGGATCAGCTGCAGAGCCTGGAGGACGGCTACCGGCGGCGGATCGCCGAACTGCAGTCCCAGGGCGTGGGTGATGACTGGGCGAAGCAGAACGAGCTGGGCATCCTGCTGCAGGAAGTGGGTGCGATCGACGCCATGCAGGCGAAACTGGCGCCGGTCGACGCAGCCCTGACGAAACTCGGGGGCAATGGATTGCTGCTGGGTATCGACCCGCAACCCGGCGGTGACGGCAAGGTCATCATCGCGGTGGGCAACCCCGACACGGCGCAGCACACGGCGGTGTGGGCGCCCGGCCTGGGCACTACCCTTGAGGGCAACACCAAGGACAACGTCGACCGGATGATCGCCCTCAACGAAGCCGCCAACGCACACGCCGACCCCGGCGAAACCGTGTCCACTGTCTACTGGCTCGGCTACGATGCCCCCGAATTGGACTCCGTCGGGTTCGAGGACCGTTCCAAGGCCGGCGGACCGCCGTATCTGAACTTCATGGAGAGCATGCGCGCCACCCACGAGGGCCCCGCGAACCATCTCACCGCGATGGGCCACTCGTACGGGTCGACCGTCGTCGGCGAAGCCGCCAAGACCGGCAACCTGCGCGTCGACGACATCCTCGTGCAAGGATCACCCGGCATGCACGTCGACCACGCCCGGGACCTGCACGTCGACCCCCGCCACGTCTGGGCCGGTGCCTCCAGCACCGACCCGGTCTCCGGCACCACAGGCGTACAGGACATCCTCACCGTCCTTGGTGGGGGTGTCGGCCAGATGCTCGGCGAGTTGTACGCCGACGGGCACGATGGCAGCCCTCACTACCAGGAGTTCGGGGCGAACAAGTACCACGTGGACACGCCGCTGCACACCAGCTACTGGGACCGTGGCAGCGACAGCCTCAACAACCAGGGCGCCATCATCGCCGGGAACTACGAAGCTGTCACACTCGACCACGGGACGAAGCCGGAGAACAGGTAATGCGAATCTCAACCAGGCTTGCCGTCGTCGCCGTACTCACCGCCTTGGCGGGCTGCACCAATGGAGGGGCCGTGGACACCAAGACCGAAGCCGACGTGAACGCCATCGTCCGCCAGTACGCCGAGGACATCCGCAGCACGATCGGTGGCCAGTTCACCAAACAGGGCGAGTCCTCGATGGCGTGCACCGGGAAACTGGGTGAGACCAGCGACGACGTCTACAGCGTGCAGGGCGCTTACCAGATCACGCTCGCTCCGGAGAAGCAACTGCCGACCCTTGCGCAGTTCCGCGAGCAGTGGAAGGCGAAGGGCTGGAAGATCACCGAAGACGAGACCTTCGGCGAGAACCGGGGAAAGCTGTCGGCCAGCACCGGTGACGACGGCTACGAATTGAACCTGACGACCGCTAAGACCCCAGAATGGCTGGCCGTCCTCATCTACTCCCCGTGCTACAAGTCGCCAACGCCGCGCTAGTCGAAAGTGGCTGACAGGCAGGATCGCTGGGCCCGGCGCTTCCTCGGCATGGGCGTGGCGGCGGTCCTCACGGTCACGGCCAAGTTGGCCACTAATACCAGCAGGGTGCTCACCAGCAACTGGTAGAAGGTCCGGCGGTCGCCCTGGATGACACTCATGTGCCGACGGTATGGCCTGCTGCCGTGGATGTCCGGTGACGCTCCCGGACGAAGCGCTTCAGAAGGAGTGGTCCCAGGTGAGGTTGAGGTGGACGCTCCAGAAGGCGCAGAACACGGCCATCCCGCCGATCACCGCGTAGGGCACGGTGCGGTTGCGGCTGCGGACCATCGCGTACGCGACGGGCAGCAGGAGCGGGAACGCCGGCATCAGGTGGCGGGCCTTCGCCCAGTAGAAGCCGTCACCGGTCAGGACGATGGCCAGGCAGGCGCCGGCGTACACCAGCAGTGGCCAGGGGAGCCGTTCGCCGAGGGCCACGACGAACAGCAGCACCGCGATCAGCAGGACCAGGGTGACCTCGGCGAACTCCAGCGGTTGCTTGCCGAGTAGGGCCGCGTTGGCGCTCTGGCGGGTGTAGCCGCCACCGTCGAAGCTCATGTTCCAGACGACGCTCTGCACGTAGAAGTAGCCGTCGGCGCGGCCCAGGCGCACACCGACCCAGGCGAGGTAGCCGAGCAGGCCGACCGGGGCGAGCAGCATCGCGCACCACGCGCGCCACCGGGCCGGTTCCCGGCACACCTGCACCAGCGCGGCGAGTCCGACGGCGAGTACCAGCGCCGCCGCGGTGGGCCGGGTCAACCCGGCCAGTAGGCACAGCGCCCCCGCGGTCAGCCAGTTGCGGCGCAGTACGGCCAGCAGCGCGCCGGCCGCGAGCGTGGTGAACAGCGGTTCGCTGTAGCCCATGGACTCGATCACGCCGTGCGGCAGGACGGCCCACAGCGCGGCGAGCAGGACCCCGGTGCGGGGGTCGCGCAGGTGCGCACCGACGGCGTACAGGGCGGCGGCCGCGGTGAGCCCGCACGCCCAGGCCACCAGCAGCAGGGCGGTGGTGAGGTGGATCGGCAGCAGGAACTTCGCGGCGGCCACCAGCGCGGGGTACAGCGGGAAGAACGCGAGGTTGGTGAGCTCGGGCTCGCCGTCCTTGCCGAGGGGGATCGCCTCGTCGTAGCCGTGCTCGGCGATCCCGCCGTACCAGACGGCGTCCCAGCCGGTGAGCAGGCTGCGCAGCGTGGGATGGTCCGGGTCGGCCTCCGCGTACGTGTCGAGCACCAGCAGCGTGCCGACGCGCAGTGCCAGGTACAGCGCCACCGCCACCAGCAGGCCGCGCAACCACGGCCGCTGCCAGCTCATGCCGCGCCGGCGGAGAGCCGCCAGCCACGAGCTGCCGGACTGCTCGAGCGTGCGTGGCAACGGAATCGTGGCCGTCGCGGCTGACTTCGCCTGATCTGTGGTCACCCGGGCCACTCCTCGCCACGCACGTCAGAGACATCGATCAACGGTGCACCGTACCCGCTGGCAACCTTGTGAGGGAACGGGGGAGGAATGCACCGGTGCTCAGAGGAGGGCGAGCCTCTGAGTACCGGACCGCTCAGCGTGCGGCGGGCGTCTTCCAGTCCTGGTGACCCGGCATGGCCCAGGATCTTCTTGTTGTACAGCCAGCTGTTCAGGAACGGCTTGAGGTTGCGGCGCGAGGTGTCCGACATGAGCGACAAGGCCGAGCAACCTACATCTGCGGGAGGGTCGCGAGGTCGGGTCACGGGGAGCCGCAACGCTTAGGTGATCATCACTATTGACGGGCCTCGACTGAGCCCTCTACGGTCGGTCTGCACGCTTGCTGTGCGGGGATCTCCGCGGCGGGGACGGACCTGCCCCCGGCAAGCTTTCGATGGCTTTGCGGGGGAGATTTCCTGATGTCGATGGCGCGTGGCCGCATTGTGCTCGGTTCAGCCTTGGCGGTCTTCGCGACGTCGCTCTGTGTGGTAGCGCATCCGGCGGCTGCGCGGGCGGCCTGTCCTGCGGGAGTGGCCGCTGACCAGGAGCCCACCGCGCAGACGGAGGCCTCCGCGCAACGGCTCGCCGTTGCTTGCGCGAAGCCGGTCGAGGTGCTTGCCGGGGCGGACGAGACCACCAGGGTGATGGCGCTGCCGTCGGGAGACTTCTCGTTGGACAGCTACCTGGAACCGCAGCGGGTGAAGCGCGGAGATCGTTGGCTGGACCTGGACACGCGTCTGGAGAAGACGGCCGACGGCCGGTTCCGGCCCCGGGTTGCGGCAGACGTGTCCTTCTCCGCTGGTGGTACCGCTCCGTTCGCGACCTTCCGGGAGGGTGGTGCGGACTTCACCCTCAGTTGGCCTTCCGCGCTGCCGTCCGGTGTGGTGTCGGGTGACTCGGTCACCTATCCGAATGTCTATCCGGATGTCGATTTGGTGGTCCGGGCCGTCGCGGGGGGTTTCTCGCACGTGCTCGTGGTCAAGACGCCCCAAGCTGCGGCGAACCCTGCGGTGCGTGAGTCGTCGTACGTGATCGGGGGCTCCGCCACCGTGTCCGAGACGAACGACGAGATTGTCATCAAGGGTCCGAAGGGTGTGGTGGCCGGGGCGCCGCGCCCGGTGGCATGGGACTCCACCCGAGCCGCTCCGGCGTCGATGAAGGCGCTGCGCAGTTCACCGGCCGGCGCGGCAGCGCCCGCGGCGAGCCCCTCGACCGTGCGTGCGCCCGGGGATCTGGCCCGGCGGTCGGACCTCGACGTCCAGATCTCCAACCGGACGCTGAAGGTGCGCGTCGACGAGGGTCTGCTGGCAGGTCAGTCGGCGTTCCCGATCTTCATCGACCCGGTGTACTCAAAGTATTACCAGAAATGGATCCCCGTCTCGAAGCTCCATCCGGACTCGCGGTGGACATCCGGTGACAGTTACCCCCGGGACGTCATGAGGGTCGGCTCGAACTGGGACAACCACTCGGACGTGTGGCGTGCCCATACGCAGTTCGACATCAGCATCCTGAAGGGCAAACGTCTAATCAAGGCGCCGAGCGTCGAAGCCTATGTGGTGCACACGGGCGCGTGTGCCGGGGAAGCGTTGGAGATCTGGCAGACGAACGGGATCGACGGCGACAACCTCACCTGGAACGGCATGCGGGACAAGTGGCTGCACGGTGATCCGCTGCAGACCAGGACCGCCAAAGCGAACTCCGGCTGCAGCGGTCAGAAGCCGAACTACGTCAAGTTCGATGCCTCCGGGATCAAGTCCCACGTGCAGCGGCACGCCGACGCCGGCTTCACGACGATCACCTTCGGACTACGGGTGCCGACCGAGAACGGCGGCCACTGGGTCAAGGTCGACCGTGACAAGGTCAAGCTGACCGCTGAATACCAGTCGAAGCCCACCTCGCCGGTGGCGGCCCGCTCGGCGCCCGGCGGTTCCTGCAACCGCACCTCGCCCGGCCCGTGGATCAACGACAGCACGCCGACGCTGTACGGCACGGCGACCGACACGGACAATTCCGTGAAGGTCGTGTTCGATCTGACCGGGCCGACCAGCCCCGCCGACTACACGTCACGTGCAGTTGCCTCCAAAGCAGAGGCAGACTGGACGACACCGACCCTGGCCGATGGCAACTACAAGTGGCGGGTCTACGGTACGGACGGCACCGACTCGACCGGCTGGACGGACTACTACTGCTACTTCCGGCAGGACCACACCCCGCCGACCATGCCGGAGATCACCCGCACGTCGGGGCAGCCGGTCCTCGGCCAGCCCGTGACGCTGAGCTTCTCGTCGACGGATGCCCTCTCCGGTGTGCAGCGCTTCGAGTACGGCGTGGGCGTGGACAGTGGGGACACCACGGTCAACGCCTCGTCCGGAAAGGCGAGCGTGACGTTCACCCCGGATTCCGGACGCACGCAGATCTATGTCTGGGCCAAGGACAACGCCGGCAACCGCTCCGCCCGTGCCATCTACAACGTGTTCACCGGCCGGATCACGCCGATCGTGCCGATGGGCGTCTGGCGGTTCACGTACGACCTGCGCGATGACTCGGGCACCACGGATGATTCCGGCAACAAGGACGTGCACGCCGACGAGAAGGATCTGCGCTGGAATGGATCGGCTGGCCCGTCGTACACGGCCGACCATCTGGGTAAAGGTGGGGCGGCGCTCGAATTCACCGGCGGAACCTGCGCGTCCACGATGCCGGTACTGCGCAGTGACGTGGAGTTCACCGCGGCGGCCTGGGTGAAGCTCGGCGACAAGTCCACCAACCGTACGGTGCTGGCCATCAGCGGTGCCGACGCGCCCGCCTGGATGCTCGGCTACCACGCGGGTACGGACCGGTGGGAGACGGTGCTCACCGACCGCGACAGCTCGTCGGTCAGCTGGACGGTCGCCCGCAGCACCACGGCGCCACCGCTCAACACCTGGCAGTACGTGGCGGCCAGCGTGGACCCGGTGGGCAAGGTGCTCCGCTTGTACCTGGACGGCAAACTCGTCGCCGAGACGGCGATCTCCTCAGTCCCGTGGCGTGGTGAGGCGCGCACGCTGATCGGTTGCGGCGGGTACGGGAGTACCAC
This sequence comes from Krasilnikovia cinnamomea, assembly GCF_004217545.1. Classification (NCBI taxonomy): domain Bacteria; kingdom Bacillati; phylum Actinomycetota; class Actinomycetes; order Micromonosporales; family Micromonosporaceae; genus Krasilnikovia; species Krasilnikovia cinnamomea. The sequence goes on along the minus strand of NZ_SHKY01000001.1, from coordinate 555,517 downwards.
CTACCAGGAGATGGTCGGCGCCATCGACCAGGTCGGTATGTGGAGCGGTCTGCTCACCGAGGCGCAGCTCTCGGCGGCCGCCAACGAACTGCCGGCCGGTGTGTCCGGTGCATGGATGTTGCGCAAGACCGGCGCCGATGACTCCGGCCACGGATACGATCTGAGCATCCCGGAACCCGTTGTGCCTGAGCCGACCAACCCCGAGGTTCCCGACGAGTCCACCGACCCTGAGACGCCGCCCGCGCCGGCGGCCCCCACGGCGTGGACCGGTGACCAGTATGCCCGGCCCGAGTCCGCCTGGTACGTGACCGGTGACCGATGCGCGACCAGCCCGCGCTCCGTAGTCCGCAGCGACGAGTCGTTCTCCCTCGCGGTCTGGGCCCGGCTCGACGACACCAGCAGGATGAACCAGACGATCATCGGCGCGGACGGCAACCGGGTCAGCGGCTGGTTCCTCGGAGCCCGGACGAACGGGCAGGGCGTGCCGTTCTGGTCGCTGATGATGAAAGCCTCCGACGACGAGAAATCCTCCTCGGAATGGGCCTACTCCACGACCAACGCCTTCGCGGCCACCGTCGGCAAGTGGACCCACCTGGTCGGCACCTACAACGCCACCACCAAGACCATCACCCTCTACGTCAACGGCGAGAAGGTCTCGTCCGTGGGCCGCGGCGGCACCAACTGGGCCGCGTCCGGGCCGCTCACCATCGGCTGCGGGAAGTACGCCGGGGTACCCGCGGACTACTTCCGCGGCGCGATCACCGACGTCCGGGTATGGCGCGGCGTGCTCACCGACGCCGAGGCGACCGCGGTCAAGGGCGCCAACCCGCCGGTGAAACTGGAGGGAATGTGGCCGCTGGAGGGGCCACGTGCCGAGGAGCCGACCAACCTCGAAGACCGCTCCGACAACACCCGGCACCTGAGCGTGGCCGGCGCGTACAGCTGGGAACAGGACCGCTTCGCGAGCCGCAACGGCGCGCTCGGGCTGGCCCTGGCCGAGGGATCCTGCGCCGAGACGGCCGGGCCCGTGGTCCGCACCGACGGGTCGTTCTCGGTCGCCGCGTGGGTCTCCCTGGACGAGCTGACCGGCACCCGCACCGTGGTATCCCAGTCCGGCACGGTCCGGCAGGGCTTCCGCATCGAGTACTTCGGCGAGGCCAACCGGCTGCGAGTGGTGATGCCGCACAGCGACACCGCCAACGCGCCGCTCGTGGAGGTTCGCTCCCTGGCCGCCCCGGCGGCAGGCACCTGGACCCACGTCGCCGCGGTGTACGACCTGCCCGCGAGGAAGCTGCGCTTCTACGTCGACGGCGAGCCACAGGGGGAGGCACCCGTCCCGTCGGCTCCGTGGCACGCGGCGGGCCCGCTGACCGTCGGCTGCCTCGGGTCGACGGACGGCCGCCGCTCCGACTACCTGGGCGGCGTCGTCGACGACGTCCGGGCCTGGAGTTCCACGGTCGACCCCGACCTGTTCGGCACCTTCGCGCACGCCTGATCCGGGAGAGATCGATGTCGCAGCAGAAGTCCCTGTTCTCGCCCGCCCGGCGCAGGGTGGCACTCGGCGCCGCGGCGCTGATGGTGACGTCCTTCCTCACCTACCACTGGGTGGCGCAGGAACTGAACGGCGAGCGACACGTGGAGTCTGTGGCCGCGAAGGACTTCGGCGTCGTGCACGTGACGACACCGCCGCTACCGGCCGACGGCGGCACGTGGACGGGACCCGCCAAGGGCCGGTGGCCATCGGCCGGGTCGGCCGAGATGGTGCTCACGGGCGCCGCGGGGGAGGAGGTGCGGGGCCAGGCCGGCTCCATCCCAGTGCGGGTGAAGGCCGTGCCGGGCAAGCCCACCCCGAACCGGGTTCGGGTCTCCGCGCTGCCCCGGGAGCACTCCGCGAAGCTGGGCGTCAGTGGTCCGGTGATCGCCGTGGAGGGCGACAAGCCCGGCGAGGTCGACGCCGCCATCGACTACGACAGCTTCTCCCAGCTGTACGGCGGTGACTGGGCCGCCCGGCTCACCCTCGCCCAACTCCCCGCCTGCGCCGCCACGACACCGCAGCGGGCGGAGTGCCAGGCGACGACGCCGACCCGCGCCGCCAAAACCAAGGACACCCTTGCGACCCGGCTGTCGGTGTCCACCGCGGGCGCCACGATGCTCGCGGCGACCGGCGACACCGAATCCGGCGAGGGCGACTACAAGGCCAGTGACCTGCAAGCCTCCGGATCGTGGACTGCCGGCGACGGCTCCGGCGGTTTCACCTACACCAACGCGATCAAGGTGCCACCCGCGCAAGGCCCTACCCCGGAGATCGCGCTGAACTACTCGTCGCAGATGGTCGACGGGCGCATGGCCGGCAACAACAACCAGGCGTCCTGGGCGGGCGACGGCTGGGACTACTCGCCCGGTTTCCTCGAACGCACGTACGTCACCTGCCTCGACGACCTGGCCAAGGTCGACGGCAAGGACGCCAACAACAAGGACAAGAAGACCGCCGACCAGTGCTGGAAGGGCAAGTCCCCGAACATCACGGTCGCCCTCGGCGACACAAATGCCACTCTCGTCAAGGACGACGCCACGGGGCAGTGGCGTCCGGCCCAGGACGCCGACTGGAAGGTCGAGTACCAGGGCGCGGCCGCGACCAAGGACGCGGCCACCACCGAGCGGTGGGTCATCACCACCCCGGACGGCACCCGCAACTACTTCGCCAGCGAAGTCGCCGCGGCCAACTCCCGGTGGACCGTCCCGGTATTCGGCAACCACGACGGCGAGAACTGCCACGCCGACGCGTTCAAGGACTCCTCCTGCCAGCAGGCATGGCGGTGGCTGCTGGACAAGAAGATCGACGTCAACGGCAACATGACCCGCTACTTCTACAAGAAGGAGACGGGACACTACGGCGCCGCCGGTGACAAGAACAACCGGGTGGCGTTCGACCGCGGAGGCAACCTCGAGCGCATCGAGTACGGCCTCCACACCGCGTACCCGGACGTGGCGGCCACCGCCCGGGTCGTGTTCGCCACCGCCAACCGCTGCTTCGCCAGCGAGTGCTACAAGGACGACAAGCCGGTCGCCGCGAACTGGCCGGACGTGCCGTGGGACAAGGAATGCACCGCCGAGCCGTGCACCGACAAGCTCGCCCCGGTCTTCTTCTCCATCAAAAGACTCACCAAGATCACGACCGAGGTCCGCAGCGGCAGCGCCTTCACCCCGGTCGACTCCTGGACGCTGGACCAGGAGTTCAAGGCACCGAAGGTGGCCCGCTCGGCGTCGCTGTGGCTCAAGCAGATCACCCACGCGGGCCACGTCGGCGCGACGATCACCGACCCTCCGGTCGTCTTCCACGGTGTCGAGCTGGCCAACCAGGTCAACGCGATCGCCGGTGCGGAGATGTTCTCCCGCTGGCGCATCGACAACGTCCGCACCGAATCCGGCGCCGACATCCACGTCACCTACTCCGACCCGGACTGCGACGGCAACGACCTGCCGAACGTCTCGACGAACAGCCGACTCTGCTACCCGGTCTACTGGACCCCGGACGGCTACTTCGAACCGACCCGCGACTGGTTCCGCAAGTACCTGGTCAGGGAGATCAGCCACAGCGACCGGACCGCGGACCAGCCCGCGATCACCACCCGGTACGAGTACTCCACCGACGGCGGCGGCACCAACGTCCTGTGGGGCTGGGACGACGCCGAGTTCACGAAGAAGAAGCACCGCACCTACGGCCAGTGGCGCGGGTACGCCCAAGTCGTCTCGAAGGTCGGGCAGAGCGACACGGGCAAGGTGCTGACCACCCGCAAACGCTTCTACCGCGGTCTGGACGACCAGCCACTGCCGGACGACAAGACCCGCAACGTCCAGGTGACCGACTCGGCCGGCAACACCTACACCGACCATCCGGCCCTGGCGGGTGCCACCCTCGAGGAGGCCAAGCTCGACGGCGGCACCGTGGTCGAGGCGAGCACCACCGCGTACTGGGTCAAGAAGACCGCGGAGCGGGACCGCACCGGCGGAAGCGACCGGGCGTACCTGGTCGCCCCGTCGGTGCAGAAGACCCGCAAGCTCATGGCGGCCGGGACCTGGCGACAGACCGAGACCCGCACCGACTACTACGGTGACGGCTACGCCAAGACCAAGGACGAACTGGGCGACACCGGCAAGGCCGGGGACGAGAAGTGCACCCGGTACACGTATGTGAGCAGTGACGGGCCGTGGCTGCGTGGTCTCATCTCCCGCTCCGAGACCGTCGCCGAGCGGTGCGACGCGGCGACATCCCGCCCGGACGACATCGTCTCCGATGTCAAGACCTTCTACGACGGGTCCGAGACGCACGGGACGGCGCCGACCAAGGGTCAGGTCTCCCGGGTCGACACGCTGAACACCTGGACCGGCGGAGCGCCGGTCTACACGACGACCTCCCGCGCCTCCCGCGACGGGCTGGGCCGGGTCGTCAGCTCCACCGACTCGCTGGGGAAAGCCACCACGACCGCCTACACGCCGGCAGGGCCCGGACCCGTGACCCAGACGAAGACGGTCAACCCGCTCGGCCACGAGGTGATCACCGACCAGAACCCGGCCTGGGCGGCGCCGACGTCGATCCTGGACGCCAACAAGAAGCGCACCGACCTGCAGCACGACGCCATGGGCCGCCTGACGAAGGTGTGGCTGCCCGGCCGGGCCAAGGCCACAGCCACACCGAACCTGGAGTTCGGCTACCAGGTCCGCAACGACGGCCCCGTCGCGGTGACCACCAAGCGGCTCGGGCCTAACGGCAACTACATCACCGAGGTCGGCCTTTTCGACTCGCTCTACCGCTCGGTGCAGAAGCAGGAGGACGCCCCCAAGACCAAGGACGGCAAGGACGCCCGCCTGATCACCAGCACCGGCTACAACGACCGCGGCCAGGTCGAGTACGAATCCGACGAGAACTACGCACTCGGCAAGCCCAACACAGCGCGGCTTCAGATCCAGCCCGGTGAGGACCGCAGCCGGACCGTGTCCACCTACGACCGGCTGGGTAGGGTCGTCGAGAGCGCCCTCTGGTCGAACAACGTCAAGAAATGGGCCACCACCACCGCCTACGGCGGCAACCCGGACGGATGGCAGGTCGCGGTCACGCCCCCGCAGGGTGCCACGGCCACCGCCACCATCGAAAACGTCGACGGCGATGTCGTCGAGAAGCGCGAGTTCCACGGACGTCAGCCGACCGGTGACTTCGACGCGACCAAGTACACCTACACCCCACGGGGCGACCTCGCCACGGTCAACAAGGGCAAGTACGTCTGGAAATACGAGTACGACCTGCGCGGCCGCGAGACCAAGACGACCGACCCGGACAAGGGCACCACCAGCGTCGAGTACAACAACGCCGACGACGTCACCAAGTCCATCGACGCCAAGGGCGACATCGTCACCACGACCTACGACGACCTGGGCCGGCAGAAGGAACGCTTCTTCAACGGCGTCAAGGCCGCCACCTGGACCTACGACACCGTGGCCAAGGGACACCCGACCAAGTCGACCTCGATCGTCAACGGATACTCCTTCAGCCGCGAGATCTTCGAATACAGCGACACGTACCAGGTCGTCGACGAGGAGTCGGTCATCCCGGCCATGCCCGGACTGACGGCTCTCGCGGGGACCTACGTGGCGACCCACACGTACACGGCCAACGGTCTGCCGTACCGCGACAGCCTGCCCAAGGTCGGACCGACGGAGAAGGAGGGCATCACCCGCACCTACGACGACCTGGGCAACGTCACCAAGCTGGCCGGCACCTCATCGCCCTCCGGCACCGTACGCACCTACGTCGACCGGACCGCCTACTCGCCGTACGGTGAAGTGCTCAACCGCTGGCTCGGCACGCCGGTCGGGGACAAGCCGCAGGCGTACCAAAACTACGTGTACGACGACGTCACCCGCCGGCTGCAGGAATTCTACTTCGACCGCGACGGCACCGTCCCGAACGTCGCCGCGCTCAAGTACGAGTACGACGACGCCGGGAACGTCCTGTCGATGGCCAACCGCCCCCTCGACGCGGACAACAAACCGCGCCCGGGCGAGCAGGACGTGCAGTGCTTCTCCTACGACTACCTCCGCCGACTGACCCAAGCCTGGTCCCAGGACTCCACCACATGCGGCACGCCGGCCACCGCATCGATCGGCGGCAAGGCGCCGTACTGGAAGTCGTGGGCCTTCGACGAGCACGGCTCCCGAACCACGGCCACCGACCAGCGGGCCAGCAAGACATCGAAATACGACTACCGGGACGAGACCGGCGCCACGCAGCCCCACGCGGTCCGCACCATTACCACCGGCGACCAGGTCGACCACTACGACTGGGACGAACGCGGCAACCTCACCTACCGCAAGATCGGCGACCGCAGCGAGACGTTCACGTGGAGCCCGCACGGCAAACTGACGAAGATCAGCGGGCCCGAGGGCGACACCACCATGGTGTACGACGTCGACGGCAACCGGATCGCACGCGTCGACCCGGGCGGCACGGCCACGGTATTCGTCTACGGCCACGAGTACACGACCACCCCCAACCAGGGCACCAGCGCCACCCGCTACTACGAGCACGCCGGTGACACGGTCGCGTCCCGCACCGACACGACAAGCCGCAAGGGCGACATCATCTGGCTCGGGGCCGACCAGCAGGACTCGGCCACCTGGGCGGTCAACTCGGTGACCCGGGTCGCGACGATCAAGTACAACGATCCGTACGGCAATCCCCGCGACGGCTCCGCGACACCCCAGTGGCCCGCCGGGCAGCGGGGCTTCGTCGGCGGCGTCGGTGACCCGACCGGTCTGACCTTGTTGGGTGCGCGCTACTACGACCCGAAGACCGGTGCATTCATCTCCGTCGACCCGGAAGTGGACGAACACGATCCACAGCGGCTGCACCCGTACGCCTACGCCAACAACAACCCGACCACCTTCTCCGACCCCGACGGCCTGTTCTGGGGCGCCATCAAGAACGGGTTCCAGAAGGCCGCTGGCGCGGTCGCCAGCGGGGTCACCACGGCGACGAAAGCGGTCGTGGACAACGCGGGCACCATCGCCACGGTCGCCGGCACGGTGGCCATGGTGGCCACCTTCCTCCCGCCACCCGCGCAGGTAGTGGCGGCAGCGGCCGGCGCGGTGGCGGCGGTCGCCGGTGCCATCGACACCGCCAAGTCGTGCTCGGCGGGCGCGGTGGGGGATTGCGCGGTCGGGATCGCCAGCATGATCCCCGGCGTCCGGCAGGCGAAGAACGCGGCCCGCGGAGTCGGCGCGCTCAAGGACGCGGCCAAACAGACGCTGAAGAGCTGCAACAGCTTCACGCCCGATACGCCGGTCCTGATGGGCGACAACAAGACATGGAAGCCCATCAGCGAGATCCAGCCCGACGACGAGGTCCGCGCGTTCGACCCGGAAACCGGCGCGAAGGGCTCCCGGCCCGTCAATGCGGTGATCACCGGGTACGGCGACAAGCACCTGGTCAAGATCACCGTTGATGCAGACGGTGACCAGGTCGATGACGGCGCGGTCACCGCGACCGACGGTCACCCGTTCTGGGTGGCGAGTGAACGGGACTGGCTCAACGCCTCGAAGCTCAAGCCGGGCATGCGGCTTCTCACGCCGGACGGCGCGCGGGTCACCGTCCTCGCGGTCGTCGCATACGACGCGGTCGCGACCGTTAACAACCTGTCCATCGACAACATCAACACCTTCTATGTCATTGTCGGCGACACGCCGGTCCTGGTGCACAACACCGGCGCCTGCTCACTTCTCAACAACCGGGCTGCCGAAATCCACAACGTTCTTCGGGACGGAACTGTGTCTGGCTATTGGCGCTGGAAGTTGGGTACAACGGCCGTTGTGCGGGCCAAGATCGGAGACGAGTACGTTGATGTCGTCGCAGCCAACGGCAAGGGTTTGACCGAAGCGCAGGAGGCTGCGCTTCGAGGAAACGAGATCGCGGCGGACAACTATCTGGGATATCACGCCGAAACCAATGCATTGAAATTCATCGACGATGTCGGTGGAACTGCGATCGAGGGCGGCGCTAGTCGCAATGTCTGTCCATGGTGTGAGAACACCATTCGGGACAGGGGTGGGCAATTGGCTGGCCCGTCGAATTGGCGGCAAGTGGTCCCCGGGGTCGGACGGAACTATCGGCCCAAGGGGCAGCGCAATTTCGTCGCGACGACGGGAACGCAGCACAGCATCAACACACGGCTGCGAAAAGGCATACTGTGAACTAGACAAGGCCGGGTCGCCGTTGTGGGTGGCCCGGCCGAGTTCTGGCTGAGAGTGGACTGGAAGGATGCTGTCGTGCGTGTCTACGCACAGAGTTACACCGTCACGGTGCAGGAAGAGACCGACGCCCAGGCGGTGGCCGACCTTCTCGCCGCGCGGGGGCATCGGCTCGTCGCGGTGCGCCCCGTAGTGAATTCGGCGTTCGAGCCGGAGGTGAACGGCTGGTGGAGAGTCTTCTCGCTGGTGGTAGATCCGCCAACGGGTGGTGACCTGCCGGTAGAGCCGACGGCGGAGATCAGGGCCGTGGGAGCAATCGCGCGACGCTTCCGTGGTGTCGTGACGAATTCGTACGGCAACCGGGCAGACCTCCTGGTGAGGATCTTTAACAGAGATGGCCTGGTGCACGAAGTGAGCCAGGAGGAGTCCGAGGCGGTGCGGGCCCCGATCCGTGCTGTCGAGCCAGCCGTGGCCGCGGTGGTTTTGCCGGAGGGGTTGCGGTGCGGTCCCTTCGGTGCCCGTGGCAAGGTGTTGCGGGCAGCGCTTGAGGCTGTTGCACAGGCAACCACCGACGCGACCCCGGCCCAGGTCCGGTTGGCGCCGACCGGGTACGAGGATGCCGGCGACCTCTTGGCGACTCTCCATGATCAGGCAATGCATCAGGGAACCTGCCGCGCATGGACCGCTGGTGCGGTGCCATTGTTCGCCGCCATCGTCGCCGACGAGAGGGTTTCCGACCCGTACGTGGCGGAAGCGCTGGCGCTGCTGTATGAGATGGCCATTGTCGGTCGCCGGCAGATGGCCTGGCGAGCCGACAAGTCGGTGGCCCTCGGGCAGCCAGAGGCTGAGGGGGGGGACGAGTCTGCAGCGCGGGCCGCGGTGGTGGCGGTGATGCCCGCACTGCCGGTGGGGCGTTCGGAACTGACTGACTTCGTCCTGGGGGCCCTTGCAGCGGCGGCGGGTTCGACAGCGCCGCCAGGATTGGACCAGATCGCCAGGGACTACCCGGCGCGGGAGCCAGCCGTTGCGCTGATCCATAGCCTGTCCACGGGTGACCCGAACGCAATCGGGTCTGCTTTGGCCGATCTGAAGCGAGTTCGACCTGATCTTGTGGATGCCTCGGAGAGCCCGCACGCGCCGGTTGAGTACCTTGCGCTGGAGTTGCTGTCGGGGCTGGTGGAATGGGAGATCGGCCACGCGCGGATGGTGTCCCGGCGGCTCTGGTCTCGATAGCGTGCTTGTCTACGCCCGGACGTACACCGTCCCCGTGCGAGACGAGCTGTCTGCCCGCGCGGTCGCCGACCAGGCAACCTAGCGCGTAGTCGGCGTCCATTCGGTGATGTCGCACCGTCGACCACCCGGTCGGTGTCCTCGGCCACGCCCCACCCCACTGCCATGCGCCGGCTGCTCGAGCGACCGCCTTGAGCATGGCAATCTTCGACCATGGTCGACGATCAGGACGCGGCGCTGCTGACCCGGCTGGCGTCGCTGCGTCAGCATCAGCAGGGCGGGCGACGCTCACCGCACAAGCCGCTGTTGGTACTGTTGGCGCTCGGGCAGCTGGCCACCGCGGGCTCGAGTGAGCTGCCGTGGTCACAGGCCCAGGCGCGGTTGAGCGACTTGATCGCCGAATTCGGCCCGTCGTCGCGTACGAGTCGCGCCCAGAGCGCCGCCTACCCGTTCACCCGGCTGCGCTCTGACGGCTACGTCACCGCAAGTGACGGCAAGCAGTCCGCCGCCGCGCAACTCGGCGTCACCAGCCACCCCGCCGAGGCCGCCGGCCCCGCCGAGATCGCCGGATTCAACCGTGGCCAGTAGGCCATTGAATCCCCGCACTTCATCAGGGACACCTGCTACCGCGGACCACTCCCGCGTGCGCACCGGCTCCGGACCCCGCGCACTGGCCTCGCTCCGCAACCTTGCGATCAACGCCCTACGTCTGGCAGGCCGCACGGACATCACCGAAGCCACCCGTTGGGCCAACCGCGACATGACCAGGCCAGCACCAAAGCCAACAGACTTCAACGGCATTTCCTGGCTGCTACGAAAGGGAAGAAACGTCCAATACCCCCTTGGCCATTTGCGCCTGTTGTTCAACCTCTCGTGCGACCTGAAGCCTGCGCTCGGACTGCTGGGGCCGAGGGAGGACATTGCGCAGAAATTTCGCTACTTGCAATCGCCATTGTTTCCAATCATCGAGCCACCGCCGGTAACTTTCATCTGCTGCCTTCGGTGCGGCCGGAAGCCAAAGTTCTCCAGTGAATCTGATATCCACCATCAGGTGCGCAACGACGAGCTGAGCATGGCTCTCGGATGGAGCACTGAGTAGCGTGACCCCGTCGATGAGAACATCTCCTAGGTCAAACAGAGTGCTGCCGACCTCCGGCACGCCCTCTATATGCTGCGGAACAATTACCTCGATTGAACCAAGGCCACCCCTGACAAGTTCACCAAAATGTTCTGCTGGCCGGGGAGGGACTCCCACCTCGACAAGAGCGCGAGCGGCGATTGGAGTAGGGTCAAAACTAGTTCTGCGTACCGCCTTGCGGACCTGTTCTCTACCACTGACGGCGCGCTGGGTTCTTTCTGCTGTCAGATCGCGAAGAGCACGTTCCACCGATCGCGCCGCGGCATCGGCGCTTTCGGGAAATAAGTACCGCATTGCCCAGAGATCGAAAGCTTGCCGGTCGGGCTGCCTAAGCTCTTCAGCAACAGGAAGAGCCGCTCTATTGGCAAGAATGTCGAACAGACCGACCAAGTCGTCCGATTGAGTCGGCGTCAGTTTCCTAGGGTCAATGAAGGGCAGCATCGCGAGCTCTCGGATGTAAGTGTGGAGTACGCCATCACCGCCGCTTCGTCTACCAAATATTTCCGCCATTAGGTGCGTCCAGGAAAGATTTGCTATCGCCGCGAAGCTTCGCGCATCATGAAGCTCTTGAGGTGGATCAGAATACAAGAAGTTGTCTGGGACCAGAAGTCTTGGAGCGATCGTTGGCGCATAATGCCGATCTCCGCGTCCCTTTATCCAGCATACGCGACCAGGACCAATATCAATTTTGGCTACCTGGAACCATATTGGACGAACCTTAACCTGCGGACGCTCTGCCGGCACACCGCCAGCCCGTCTACTTCCTTCTTTTGCCGGAAAATCTTGAGTCTCGCCGTACCGGATGTATTCGAGTGTGTGCCGCCAACGCTTACGCTCGAGTTCTTCACGATCGTCCTCGAGGTAGAGCATGTGCCATGGCGCGGTCATAGCTGCATCCACATACAGTCGGCCTTCCAAATCCCCAGGTCGCCGAACCATAGGTCGAAGTGCAGCCCTTTCAATCTTATGCAAAGCACCACGTCCGTCTTTCACTACAGTCAAGCGCTGGCGATCCTGGTTCGATCTAATACCGAACTTGCCAAGCGTGGCTGGGTCATCCAGCTCTTCTAAGCAGAAATATCCCACTACTCGAGTCGGAATACCTGAACGGGGGCGCGCAATCTGCTCTAGAGGTACTAGCTTCTCTCGCGCTATCCGGCGTAGCCCGCCGATATCAGGAGGTTCGACTAGACAAGCTCCCCAAGACAGCTTAAGGTCGCCAGGAAATGCGGTCGCGCTTCCAAAGATCTTGAAGTCCGCCTTAGGCACGGTGCTAGGCACCCGACTCGCTCCCTACTGTGCGTCGCACGATGTCGATTTGATTGAAGACTCGAATGTCCCAGCGCAGATCCTCGCCGACGTCACCTTCGACGCTCAACAGCTCATCGATCAAGTCCTCGGCGCGCTTACCTCGTGGCTGACCGGCATCGAGCAATGCGTCCAATGGCTGCTTCAAACGGACGAACTTTACTTTATGGCTTGGAGGAATGTTCGGGTTGGGCGACGAAGTATTGGGCTGGACAGGTACTTCTGCTTTGCGCGCCAGCAAGAGCAGCGTATTTTGCTTAGCCGCGAACCATCGTTCAACGCGACTATCAATTATGGCGTCTACCAAGAAGTATCGCCCCAGGAAGGATAGAACAGCATCTCCGTAGTCTGACGCGAGTAGATTCCAAGACAATACAAACCCTAATCGCCCGCCTGGGCGGAGGTACATGTGGGCGCCCGCCACGAAAAAGGCCCATAGATCGGCCTTGCCAGTGAAGTCCGGGTAAGGAAGCTGCATTTTCGAGAAATGCTTTTGAAGAAAGCGTATTACCTCATTGCGCTCATGCGGACTTCGATTTTCGAATCTGATGTATGGAGGATTTCCCACCATAGCGTCAAGAAGGGAAGGGTACGGCACCTTCCCTTCACCCGGGAGTTCCAAATCGCTCTCTTCCCCCGGGTAAGTTTTGAAGAAGTCTTGACGGAAGACTCTGGGATAAGCAGATGACGCATTCGGATCTGCTAGGGCCAGGCTAAGCCCGGCCAGTGATGCAGCAAATTCAGCGAGCTCGCTCGCATAGACCTCACCGAGTGACTCCTCATGAGTGGACCCGAGGCTTCGTTTTCGCTCATAACACATACTCGCGAACGTTCCGGCACCACAAGCTGGGTCCATTACGGTATCTGCGGCGTCTCGAACCGCATATGCGGCAACAACCTCGGCAACGCGGTCGGGTGTGTAGTGAACACCCATGACATGGCGGTGTTCGTCGTCAAGTAGGGACTCATACAATCCTGGAACGTATGCTGCGGGCCCAGTCCAGTCTGCGCGCTTAATAACATCGATAAGTCCACCCCAGCGAGAACCCACATCCGTTTCCGTTTGTGCATCAACGAAGAGAATCTCGTCTATTTGTGTAGTTGCGAACTGGACCTCATAGTCACCGGTTCTGCGGTGTGCGTGTTCATAGAGGGCACCCAGCTCCTGATGGATCCTTTGCGGGTCTGCGGTAGCGCGATTGACGTCTAGTTCGTCGAGCTTTAGTGGGTTCGCCCTCGCACCAGAGTCTGCCAATGCTTGGTAGAGCATCAGGCGTGTAGCAACCACGAAGGAGCAGATCGTGGCTACTTGGACCGACTCGTCTCGGAGTACATGCTGGTTGCCCATCGGATCGAGTGAAATTTCAACGCCGAACTGTGCCCTGAACGTCTCGAGTACGATTTCGCGATATACGTCGTCAGATGCTGCAGCAGAGATCCGGACCGCAGCTTCCTCCGCGACGTTGACGATCGCCTCCTTCAACTCAATGGCCTGAGGAGGCAGTGAAGAACGACTCGCTCTCTTTGGGGCAAGTCTTGCTGCCAGCAAGGGTTCGAAATCGTCTAAGAATTTCTGCCAGTTATCCAGCATCTCGGAACGATAGGAAGCCGCCGAAGATGAGTGCTTGAATCCCTGTGCGAGCGTGTACGACATGACGGGCTTCGCGCTAATCGGCCCTCTCGCAGTTTCCCATGCGAGGACCTGCGCGAAATTGCAGGTCAGAAAGTACGGGAGACCGCGTGCGATTGCCTTTTTCCACGAATCGTGCAGCAACGCTGGGTTGTTCGCTTGCGTGACCTCTGGTCGCTTCATCTCGGCGCTAGCTAGTGGTCCGCGGTCACCTCGAAGCGTCAGGTCGCACCGCTTGGTTGTGCCTGTTTCTACGTCCAGGACGTGTTCCTCGACGTCGGCGAACAGGATGAGTGGCGTCTTGCCCGTTGAGCTAGCCAAGCTGGCGCGGCTGTGAGTAGGGGCACTTAGCCATCCTGCCAGCGTGCGTTCGTCCGTGATCTTGCCCGGCATGGTGTCCCTCCTAGTGTCGTCCCACATTAGATGGCTGCCCCCCGTGCGGGCCGTTGACATGCCACCCCCATGCAGCCCGGGGCCACTCCCGCGGCGGTCCGGGGTCCTGGCGTGTCGAGCGGCCGCACAACCCCGCGCCGTAGGAACGCGCCCTGCCAGCTCTGCCGGCGCAATGCGCCTTCGGCCGATCAGGATCCTGTCGCGGCGTAGCTCCTGCTGGGCCCGGTCGAAGCGGTAGGTGAAGCTCGAGCCTCCCAGATGTCATAGTGAGCCATTTTCATCGTGCGTAGCGGTTGGCTTCGATGTGGTGCAGGACGAGGATGGGGTCTGCTGCACCGGTAGGTGACATCTGAGATGGCTTGCCCTGTGGGTGAGCTGGAAGGATGTCCCTGTGCCGAAGCCCTACCCCCAAGAGTTCCGTGACGACGTCGTCCGGGTTGCCCGTGAGCGTGACCCGGGTGTGACGGTCGAGCAGATCGCGAAGGACTTTGGGGTCCATCCGATGACGTTGTTCAAGTGGCTGCGTCAGGCCGACGTCGATGCCGGCGCGAAGCCGGGTGTGACCCGCAGCGAGTCGGCCGAGCTGCGGGAACTGCGGCGCCGGAACAAGTTGCTGGAGCAGGAGAACGAGGTCCTACGCCGCGCCGCCGCGTACTTGTCGCAGGCGAACCTGCCGGGAAAAGGCTCTACCCGCTCGTGAGTGAGCTGGCCGCCGGCGGGATCCCCGTCGCGGTGACGTGCCGGGTACTGAACATCGCTCGCCAGCCCTATTACCGGTGGCTGGCCCAACCAGTCACGACCGCGGAGGTCACCCAGGCGTACCGAGCCAACGCGCTCGTGGACGCACACCGTGATGATCCAGAGTTTGGATACCGGTTCCTGGCCGACGAGGCCCGCCAAGCGGGGCAGCCGATGGCTGATCGGACCGCGTGGCGGATCTGCTCGGGTAACGGCTGGTGGAGCGCGTTCGGTAAGAAGAAGCGCGGTAAGGGCGCCAAGGTCGGTCCGCCGGTGCACGACGACCTCGTGCGCCGTGATTTCACCGCGCAGGGCCCGAACCGGCTGTGGCTGGCCGACATCACCGAGCATCACACCGGTGAGGGCAAGCTGTACCTGTGCGCGATCAAGGACGTCTGGTCGAACCGGATCGTCGGCTACTCCATCGACTCGCGGATGAAGTCCCGCCTGGCTGTGGCCGCGCTGCACAACGCCGCCGCCCGCCGTGATGACCTGGCCGGCTGCGTACTTCACACCGACCGCGGGTCGCAATTTCGATCCAGGAAATTCGTCCGGGCCCTCGACCGGCACCAGATAGTCGGCTCGATGGGCCGGGTCGGTGCCGCTGGCGACAACGCCGCCATGGAATCGTTCTTCGGCCTGCTACAAAACAACGTCCTGGACCGGCGCGTATGGCGTTCCCGCGAGCAGTTGCGGATCGCGATCGTGACCTGGATCGAACGGACCTACCACCGCCGCCGACGCCAACGCTCGCTGTCCCGGTTGACCCCCATCGAGTTCGAGACGATCATGACTCCACCGGCCAGTCAGGCCGCGTGACTACACCTGTCACCTATCGGTGCAGCAGACCCATGGCCTGCACGATCGCGGTGGCTCGGCGCGGGCAGCAGCGCAGCTTGATCAGGATCCAGGCTTTGAGCGTGGCGATGGCGCGTTCGCCGCGAGCGCGGATCTTGGCGTGCGCTTGGTTGACGGCTTTTTGCCGGCGGGACAGCTTCGGCCGGAAGCGGCACCCTGGTAGCCCTTGTCCGCGAACGTCATCACGTCCGCGCTGGTCAGCGCATCGACGACGCCGTGGATGCGGGCGGCGGTCAGGTCGTGCGTCGAGCCGGGCAGGGCGGCTGACGCCCAGACGAGTCGGCCGGCCGGGTCCGCGATGACCTGCACGTTGACGCCGTGCCGTTTGTGCCCGAGTAGTAGGGCTTCTGATCAGCGACTCGGTCGATCGGGATCAGCGTGCCGTCCAGGATCGCGTAGGCCAGCAGCCGGATCCGTTGCATGGCGGTGTCCAGGTCGTCGGCGGCCGCGCTGAGCAGGGCAATCGCTTCCTGGACGTAGCGCCAGGCGGTCGCGACGCCGATCTGGAAGCCGGCCGCGAGGCGGGTGTAGGTGTCACCGTTGCGCAGATGAGCCAGGGCGAGCAGGGCTTGGCGCCCTGGCTCGAGGCGCCGCCATCGGGATCGGCGCTGCTTACGGTGGCCGCGGATGCGTTCGGCGAGGTGGTTGAGGGTCCGGCTGGACAACGGGATCGTGGCGGGGTAGGACAGCATGGCGAGGCTCCCGGTCGGGGCTTCGGGTCTTGGTCGACAGCTGTCCTATCTGGAGCCTCGCACCCATCGATCATCGGGTCCACCAAACCCGCCCTGACCTGCAAGATCAGCCTGAAAAAGGCTCAATGTTAGGCAGCAGCTCGAGATTCGACCACGTCGCGGTCACGGGGCTGCAAGATCTGCTGCGCCAAGCCTGGTAGGTCGACTCGCCGATCTCCAAGACCCGTAGTAGGAGTGCTACCGCGACCTGGTCTGACTGTTCGTCGACAAACGTCAGGACCCGTCGCGGGTCGGGTCGAGCTCAGCGAAATGCGCGCTACCTTCCGAATCTCGTTCACCCGCCGCAGCTCCACGTTCTCCTTCAGCAGCCGCCGAATCTCCTCGATCATGTCCGTGCTCGGCCGATCCGAGCGCTCCGCGGGATCGGCCTTGGCCTGCCGGATACAGTCCGCGAGGCTTCCGGGGTGCACGTTCAGCTGTTCCGCCAGCCGCTTTGGTCACCGGCTTCGGATCCGAGGCTGATTGAGTCGAGCGGCGCGTTGCCGCAGCCCCTCCTGGTACTTCTTGGGCGCTGCCACCGATCCTTCCTCCCCGTTACCGTCACGCCTGATCAAGAGGCTCCATCCCCAAATCGAGGAAGCTCACTTGCCGGTGGTCCCGCCGAAGGCCGCACCGGCAGGCGCCGACAGCAACAGGGTCCGGCAAGGCCCATTCATGACTTAAGTCCCACATGCCACAATCAACCCAACGGTAGACGTCAATGACCGCTCAAACCACAAACGCGACCCTTGCGTTACGCCAAATTGATAGTTAGCTTGCGGCAGAATCTCGGGTATGCCAGGCAAGGTGTCCGGGGGTGCCAGCAGCGCAGTGGCAGCGTCTGCACACGCCTCGTGTGCCCGATTCCGAGGGACGGATCCGCTGATCACAGGCGTCACCCGCCGGAAGCTCGCGCAGGACGCCGGCCACTCGAAAGGCCAGGAGAGCGCCATCCCGCTGCTGCGATGGATGCGTGCGATGACGTTCGAGGGCCTTGTTCAGGACAAACGGTTCGCCTCCGAAGTTGTCACGACCGCCGTCGGGGGCCTCGGCCTGGACCGCCCGACCGGCGTCGTCATCAGGGACGCCGGTGTCGACGTCATGAAGACCGCCGCCGCACTCGCTGCCGCTCACAAGGACGCGATCGTCCACGGCCGCGCTACTCTCATCTACCACCTCGCTGTCCCGTTCGTCGGGCTCGATGGTTCGAACGCCACCACCACACGACCGGACTTCGCGGTCGTGGCCCCACGCCACCCAGACGCCGGTGGTGAGGTCAGCGCGTCGTGGCTGATCGTTGGAGACGCGAAGGACTACCAGCGCGTGCGTGCAAAGATCGACGATTCGAAGCTCATGAAGGGGTTCTTACAGGTCGCCCTCGGCGCCGAATCGGCCGCCCAGTGGTCGCAACTGCCGGACGGTATGGAAGTCCACACGTCCGGCGTGCTCGCAGTGCCGCGCAATACGTCCCTGAATCCGACCGCCGTCATCGAGGACCTTACCGACCACCGGGATGAAGTTCGCATGCGCGTCGTCGAGCGACAGACCGAGGTAGCACGGTTCCCCGACCCGACGGCGATCGACCCACTCGAGCACCTCGCCCACCTCGCGGCTCACTTCGACCCTGCCTCGTGCGCCGCTTGCGACCTCTTCATCTTCTGTCGAAACGAACTCCAATTGTCGAAGGACCCCGCCGACCTGCTCATCGAACTTGGCGTGAAGCCGGAGATACGTCAGCAGGCGATAGGTCTAGTCGACAAGACCACACCGCTCGGCCCCGTGTCGTCCTCCGTCCGGTCGATGATCGAGGCCTCGCTTTCCGGCGTCGGCGTGAAGTCGCGGCAGCGGCGCCTCGACCCGATTGGGTCGCCCGGCACCGTCAACGTGGTCCTGGCCAAGTCCGACGGCGCGACACTCGGTGTGTACGGCCTTGCCATACAGCGCGTCACCGCGCAGGGTGCCGAGGCGTGGGACGTCACAGTGTTCGACAACCCCGACTCCGATGCCACTCGCCGTCAGATCATGAAGCTGCTCGGCAAGCAGCTGTTCGACGCCCTCTCCAACGCCGTGAAAGCAAATAGCGCCAACCCCGAACCGGTCCACGTAGTCGTCCCCGACACCGGCACCGCCGACCTGCTCGTCGGCATCGCGGACTCGATCGCCGGCTCCGAACTGTCCCGGCTGCGCTGGCAGCGTGACAGGAACCAAGACCGTCCAGCGCTGACCTTCGACGGCAAGCCCGCCGTCATCCCGCCGCGGCTGCCGGAGAAAGATCGGACGGCCGTGTCGTTCCTGCTCGAACAGGACCGCGCCCGCACGATGAGGTCACGAATCCCGATCGTCGACCTACGCGCGGCCTTCGCCGCTCTCGTCACCGCTGGCGGACCCGCCGCGAACTCGCTGCGTGTCGACTACCTGTATCCGTGGGCGGTCTCCGGCAGAGTGACGATCGACTTCCGCGCTCACGGCTCCGTCATCGAGAAGTCGCCGCACACCGTCGGCGCCCAACTGACCACCCCCCAGTCGAACGCGATCCATAAGGCGTTCACCGGCGACAAGCCCGGTCTACCCCGTCCGGCCAAACCGGCCGCGTACGACTCGCTCGTGCGCGACGAACTGACGTACAAGACGGACGTGTTCGACAAGTGCCTCGCCGCGCTCGACACTGAGTTCGCCGCGTCCAAGCTGCGGGCCGCCCTCCGCCAGGTCGAGGGCGACTCGCAGATCGTTTGGCGTCGGCGCCTCGACCTGCACGCGTTCGACCTCGTGCGGTTCTCCCGCACGTCGCGCTTCTGGCGCAACGACAACGTCCCGGTCCTCGAGGCGGACAAGCTCTTCGTCGACCAGCTCGCCATCCTTACCAGCCCGCTCGCCGCCCACGACGCCGCTGTCGACGCCGGCAACCGACGCGTCGCCATCGCCCGTGTGGTCGGCACCTCCCCATACGTACTCGAAGTCGATTCGCGGCGCATCGGTGACGAGTCGCGAGTCGTCGCCCTGCACGTCAACGGCGAACCATGCGTGGAAGAGCCCACCGTCACCGTGAAGATCCAGAAGGGCTCGTTCAAGATCTCGAACATGGCGATCGGTCCGCTCGCCGAAATCTCGGCCGACCCACGTCAGTTCGAGTGGGACCCTCACCACGACCCGGGCGTAGCCGTCGGCGACGAACTCGTCGTCGCCGACTTCGCGTGGTTCTCCAAGAACACCGGCGACGCGTTCCTGAACGTCCCGCGGCCGAGCGTCGACCAGCGCTCCGCCCCGAAGCCCGACTGCACCCACGACTCGTACGGCGACGACCCGGCGAACCACCAATACTGCTGCAAGCCACACGAAGTCTCGGAGGCCACGTGGTCGGACGAACTCGCCAACCGACGAGCGTCCGGTCGGCTTAACCCACAAACCTGGCCGCCGATCGTCGACTCGGACGCGTTCGACGTCGCCGCCGTCGGCGACGACCTACCCGACCCAGCGGCCGAACCGGCAGCAGCCCCGCCCGACGACCTCTCGATGGACGACGTGGAGTAGCCCATGACCGTCGCCTTCACCCCGCCCACAGCTGTCGCCACCAGCGCGTACTACCACTCACGAGCGGCCGCCGAGAACGAAGCCGCCGCCAAGTTCGCCAAAGGCCAGCTGCTAGACGCGCTCAACGGCTCGTCCGACATCACGACGATCCTGCTCAAAGCTGCCGCCGGAGCCGGCAAGTCGTACGTCCTCAAGCAACTCGTTCAGGACGCGATCGTCCAGCCACAATGCTTGCGGGTCGCCGTCACCGCGTTCCAGAACCGGCAGCTCTGGCCGCTCGCCGAGTCTCTCGGCGCCGCCATCGGCAAAGACAAGGTTTACCTCTGGTCGTCGAAAGACCGGTTCAACGACGTCCCCGACTCGGTGAAAACAGCCGCCACCGTCGTCGACTCCGGCAACGCCGTCCCCACCGACGCCCCAGTTGTGATCGCCACCTCGCACATGTTCGGTGAAATCGGCCCGCGGAAGATCGTGAAGGACCACTTCACCCCGTCGTTCCACGGCGACTACCGATTCGACGCTCTATTCGTCGACGAAGCGTGGCAACTGGCGAGCCACCGGTTCGACAAGCTGAACTACGTCGCCCCGATTCGCGTCGGCGTCGGCGACGTTGGGCAGCTGCCACCGATCGAGATCGGCGAGAACCCATGGCGAGGCGACTCCGGGTACAACCCGTACCGTGCGTGGCCGCACAACCACGTTTCTGACGAGAGCGCGTGGGCCACCGAACTGCCCGCCGTGTGGCGACCTACGGGGGAGCAGCTCGGGCTGTGGCGCGCGTTCTACCCCGAGTGGCGCTCCCTCAACTGCGTCGCCGCCCCGGGGGACCGGTCGATCAAGATCGGCAAACTGACGGGCGTCGCTAAGGACGTATGGGAGTCCGTCGCCTCGGGCGTTCCGACGCTACTGGAAGTCGACGGCCTGCCGCCCGCCGAAGCGGCCGATGTCGATTTTCCCCTCGTCCAATTTGTCGAGCAACTGCTCGACGAACTGTTTACCGCTGGCTTCTCGCTCGCCGCCGCTGAGTACAACGGCGACGGCACACCGAGCGGCAGGACGATCACAACCAAACCCGGGGACGAACCGACCGATCCGCTCGTCGCCGTCCTCGCCACCCGCAACGCTATGGTTGACGACGCCGCCGATGCCGTCGAACGGCTGCGCAAACGACACGGTCTGACCGAAGCGGAAATGCTCACATCCACCGTCGACTCGTGGCAAGGGCAGACCAACGGCATCACGGTCGCAGTCCACCCGCTCACCGGCGCCTCGGAACTCGACGAGTTCAACTCGTCGTTCGGTCGCCTGGCCGTTACGTGTACTCGGGCTACCCACGGGCTCATTATCGTAGCTCGCCCCGGGCTGGACCGTATGCTGCAGGAGGCGCCGGCCAGGCCCGGCACGCCGTTCGGGGAGCCTGGCAGCCGCACTCTGCCGCGGCAGACCCACCAACGTATCCTCGCCGCGTTTGCCCGGGGCACTTACACCGTTTGAACGCCGACTCGAAAGACTCAACGGCATGTCTCGCCTCTCTGAACTTCTCCGCCAGGTCGCGCTGAAGGACGAGCGCCTTGCCGCGGACCTAAAGCGCGAGACGGACGCTCACGCTGAGCGGCGCGCGTTCGGCCTGAACTTCGAGCGCCACGTCCCCGAGGCGGTTGAACTACCCGGTCGGCGAGTCCGCAAGAATGACAAGGTGCGGTGCCTTCCCGCCAGGGGGGAGGCATTAACGGCGGAGAACGAACGGCTCTGGCGCGTCGACTCCGTCTACACGGAAGACGGCCAACGCTGGGCAAACATCGTCTCGATGGACGAGACAGCCGATGAGTGGTCGGTCGTGGTCGACGATCTCGTCGTCGTCGCTGAGTTCCGCGATCCTATTTACCCGGGTCTAGTATCAACGGGCAGGCGGGAGCACGGTGACCCGGCAAAGCCATATCATGCCGTGGTCAATGCCGAGAACTACCACGCCCTGCAAGCGCTGATGTTCACGCATCGTGCGGGAGTCGATGTCATCTACATCGACCCGCCGTACAATACCGGTAACAACGGCTGGATCTACAACGATAAGTATATAGCTTCAGACGATCTCTACAAGCATTCAAAGTGGCTCGCGTTTATGGAGCGGCGATTACTGCTGGCGAAAGAATTGCTCAAACCTTCGGGCGTGATCATGGTGTCGATAGGGGACGAGGAGCAGCCAAGGCTGAGGTTGCTTATGGATCAGGTGTTCGACAGCCAGAATCAAGTTGCTCAGCTAGCTGTCGAAATGTCGACTACCTCAGGACCAAAGACGACCAACGCGCAGCAAGGGACGATCGTCAAGAACGTTGAATATGTCCTCATTTACCGACGCTCTGCCGCGTTCGATACCGAGGTGCGCCACACCCCGCTGTATGATGGCATCGATAGGTGGGATGCTAACTATCCACTTTGGCTCAACGATGATGGCACCACAGAATCGCTATACGATCGACTGGACGCTGAGCCCTCAGTTCGTGTAGACATCGAGCGTTTTGGGCTGACGGTTGCGTTTGGTACCAAAGCAGGCAGGTTTGTAGGCGCACCCACCATGGACGTCCTGCTCGCGACGTCCGAGGCCGCCCGAACCTTCATCGGAGAAAACCTGCACCGAATTGGAAGAACCGACACGCCGCCCGTTTCGGGGAGATCCGTAGATGTGCCAGCTGGGCGGTGGGTTCATCACCAAACGGAGGGTCGGGACTACCGGCTCATGAAGTCGAGCTCGGGCAAGGTCTGGCAGATCTACACACTCGACCGCAACTACCGCTTGTCTGACGACTACGTTCCCCGATTCGGGCGGACCGTCATTCGAGGTGATCTATGGCGTGGATTTCACTCGGACATGGGCCACGTCTCCAGCGAAGGAGGCGTCGGCTTCGCCAATGGGAAGAAGCCAATTCGATTGATTCGTCAGCTGGTGAGGTGGGCAAACAACTCACCAACTGCGGTAATCCTTGACTTCTTCGGAGGATCAGGCAGCACGGCTCATGCTGTTGCCGAAATGAATGCGGCGGACGGAGGGGAAAGGCGCTCTATACTCGTCACCAACAACGAGCTGGGCAAGACCGATCGCGATGCCGCGAGAGTTGGCGGAAATCGACCAGGCGACCCAGAATGGGAAGCCCTGGGAGTGTACGAGGCAAGAGCTGTCCCGCGACTCAATAATGCGTTCTCCGAAACGGAGGCAAACGCAGAGTTCTTCACCTTGACGTACGAGGCGCCGCTTCGCGTCTCTACAAACCGCGAGTTCGCGAAGGTCGCTCCATTCTTGTGGCTGCGTGCGGGATCCCGCGGTCGACGGATCGACGACATTTCGTCCGGGTGGGACGTTGCGGAGGCGTACGGAGTGATCGCCGACCTCGACCAGTCGCAGCAGTTCCTCAAGGCGATGGAAGACACGCCGAGCGTCACCCTCGCGTTCATCGTGACGGACGAGGACCGGCTGTTCGAGGCAATGGTGCGCCAGTTGCCCCCGCTCGTCGAGCCAGTTCGCCTGTATGAGGCGTACCTACGCAACTTTGAGATCGAGGCGGGGCGGGCAACGCGATGAAGTTCACCCTCAAGCCATACCAGGCCGATGCCGTCGCCTCGATGCTCAGCTCGCTGGAGCGAGCGAGGAACGTGTACGAGCGGGAGAACGTCCCGACGTCCGTGTCTCTGTCCGCGACGACCGGTGCCGGCAAGACGGTGATGGCCGCCGCGGTCATTGAGGCCCTGTTCTACGGAAATGAGAGGTTCGAGTTCGAGCTTGACCCCGGTGCCGTCGTCATCTGGTTCTCGTACAGCCCGGACCTCAACGAGCAGTCGCGGTTCCGGCTGATGGAGGCGTCCGACAAGATCGAGTCGTCTGACCTCGTCGTCATCGAACCGCCGTTCGCCAAGCCGCGGCTCGACCCGGGCAAGGTGTACTTCCTCAACACCGGCAAGCTGACGAAGAACTCGCTGCTCACCCGCGGTCACGTCGAGGTGGAGGAGGGCCAAGTTCTTTTCGGTCTGCATGACGCGGCCCAGCCAGACATGCAGGGGTGGACGATCTGGGAGACGATCGCCAACACGATCAACGACCCGGACACGACTGTGTACCTCATCCTCGACGAGGCGCACCGCGGGTTCCGCGCCGACCGAAGCGTGTTCGACAAGCCGACGACCGTTCGCAAGCTCGTCAACGGCCACTCCGGGTATCCGCCGATTCCGATCGTGTGGGGCATCTCGGCCACGATCGAACAGTTCCGCGACGCAATGGCTGAGGCGGACTCGTCCGAAGCCCGCCGGGCGCTTCCCCCGATCGAGGTGGATGGGTTTCAAGTTCAAGAGTCCGGCCTCGTCAAAGACACTGTCGTCCTGGAGATCCCCGCCGAGGCCCAGGCCATCGACTTGGTCCTACTGCGCCGGGCGGCGAGGAAGTTCCGTGAGTCGAGTGAGCGGTGGGAGAAGTACTGCACCGACCAGGGCCTGCCGGACATGGTCCGGCCGCTGTTGATCCTGCAGGCACCGGCCACGCCGGACCACGACAAGATTGGAGAGGCGATCAACGTCATCTTCGAGGAGTTCACGGCGCTGCCCGCCGGGTGTGTCCGGCACGTGTTCGGCGCACACACTCCCCAGCAGTTCGGCGCACACGACGTCAACTGGGTCGAGCCGCAGACGGTCGAGGACAAGACGCACATCCGGATCCTGATCGCCAAGGACGCAATCTCGACCGGGTGGGACTGCCCGCGTGCGGAGGTGCTGGTGTCGTTCCGCCGGGCCCGTGAGCACACGCACATTACCCAGCTGCTCGGCCGGATGGTGCGCAATCCGCTCGCCCGCCGCGTGCCCGGCGACGAGGTGCTGAACGCGGTCGATTGCATCCTTCCGTTCTTCGACCGAACGATGGCGGGCAACGTCGTGAAGTACCTGACCGGCAAGATCGACGGGGTACCGGACGGCTCAGGCCGAAAGGCGATCATCGAAGAGTGCAAGCTGCTGCCGAATATAGCGGTTGGCTTCGTCTGGCCCGTGTGGGATTTAATCCCTACGATGACCGTCCCGCAGCGGGGCGCTTCGCCGGTGAAGCGGCTCGCCTCGCTCGCCCACGCGCTGGCCACTGACGGTGTGCGTTGCGGTGCGGTGAAGGAAGTCGCCGGGCGAATCCACGCGGCGCTGGACGAGGCGAACGTGGAGTTTGCGTCCAAAGTGAAGGCGTCGATGGCGGAGGTGCTCGCTGTCCGGCTGCAGCAGATTTCCGGACGAATCGGGAAAAGCGCTATCGCGTACGCGGACGTCATCGAACAGGCCGACGATCGGGCGATCCGTGCGGCGTTTGAGGACGCGCGCAAGGCGTTCGGCTCAGACATCGCGTCGATGTACGTGGACCACCTGGTAGGCGAAGACGGCGAGGACGACAACCTGCGCGACGCTTTCATCCAGGCCGCGGCGTTGGCGAACGTCCCGGAGATCCGCGAGCGGATCGACGCGCGGGCGAATGAGATCGCGAACACGTTGTTCGCCGAACATAGCGTCGATATCAAAAGCCTGCGTGACGACCGGCGGTCCGAGTACGAGGACATCCGGGCGCTGTCGGTCGAGCCGCAAGTGACGTCGCTCGGGCGGCCGAGGACGCGGATCGAGGACTACGTCGAGGTGGACGAAAAGACCGGGCAGGAGTCGCGGGCGCCGTTGGCGTCGAAGCACTTGATGTCCGACGGGCACGGGCAGGTGCCGATCACGAAGCTGAACGATTGGGAGCGCGAAGTGGTCTTCGCCGAGCTGAAGCGATCTGTCGCCTGGTACCGCAACCCGCCGCGTCAGGCGACGGACTCGCTTGGGATCGCGTACCGGGACGGCAACGGCAACTGGCGTTCGATGCACCCGGACTTCATCTTCTTCAGCGAAGTGAACGGCAAGATCGTCCCGTCGATCGTCGACCCGCACGGCCACCACCTGGGCGACTCGACCGAGAAGCTGCAAGGCTTCGCGCAGTTCGCCGAGGACCACGGCGCGTCGTTCCACCGGATCGCAGCGCTAAGCAGAGTCAACGGCAACATGCGCGTGCTCGATCTGACGAAGCCGACCGTCCGCGAGGCAATCTACGCCGGCGGCCGGACCCCGATCGAGTTCTACGAGTCCCCCATCGCCGAGGACTACGACGGACCGAGCTTGTGACGGCCGGTTGACCTGAAAGGAAGCCGCCCCGCCCAAGCTCTCCATCAAACCCGGGGCTTGACACCTGGCCACCGGCACGGACTTCTGCTGTCCGCCCACAAGGACGATCAAAGGCCATCGGACAGGACTTCGTCCTGACCCTTGACAACAGACCTAAAGCGCACCTATAGCCCTCTGACCGTGACTGCACCGCCGACGTGTCATCACGCCTACCCGGGTCGCCGGCGCGGGCGCGGTAACCGGGTTCCGCGGACCGTCACGCTCGACGTCCGCCATCACCGGACGCAGCGACACTTCCGCCGAGGCCGGTTACCAGGTAACCGTTGGTCCGAGCCGTACCTACCGATGGGGGTTAACCTGCGTCGACCATGCGGACGAGTCATTGCGATACGACCAGCTCCGGAACCTGTCAAGTCAACTGAGACAGTTTCTTGATCTTCTTTAGCTTTGTGCTGTTGGAAGGGTGGTCACAGCCGCGACGGCGACTTGTCCGAGGTCGCTGTTGTCGGGTTTGTTGATCCATGCCCGGTGAGCGAGGCGGGGTGGCTGCGGACGGCGGCGCCCGAACCGTTCGGGGTGCGCGGCCCAGGCGGCGTCGAGGGTCCGTTGCCGCTGTTCACGGATCTGTCCGGCGGTGCCGTGATGGACCGAGGCCGGAGTATGCAGGCCGATCCCGGAGTGCCGGTGCTCGTGGTTGTAGTACGTGTAGAACGCCTCGCAGTGCTGCCGGGCGTGCTGGATCGACCCGAACCGGTCCGGGAAGCTCGGGTCGTACTTCAACGTCTTGAAGCTCGCCTCGATGTAGGGATTGTCGTTCGAGGTTTTCGGCCGGCTGTGACTACGGCCGATCTTCAGATCGGTCAGCAGCTGGGTGACGGTCTTGCTGGTCATCGCCGCGCCGCGGTCGGCATGCACGGTCAACTGATCGGGATCGACGCGTTCACGGGCGGCGGCGTCGGCGATCAGCGCTTCGGCGAGCTGCCCGTCCTCGTGCGCGGCGACCAGGTGCCCGACGACGTACCTCGACCAGATGTCGATCACCGTGTAGAGGTGGAACCAGACGCCCTTGACCGGCCCGCGCAGCTTCGTGATGTCCCAGGACCAGACCTGGTTCGCCGCGTCGGCCACGAGTTCGGGCTTGGTCCGGGCCGGATGCGTGGCCTGGCTGCGGCGTTCACCGTTTTGACCGGCGGCCCGCAGAATCCGGTACATCGTGGACTCCGAGCACCACCAGCGGCCCTCGTCGAGCTCGCGGGCCCATACCTGCGCCGGCGCCAGGTCGGCGTACTCGGGCCGGTTCAGCAACTGCAGGACCTGCTCACGTTCGGCCTGCGACAGCGCCGAGGGCGGCGGCTCACGCGGAGTCCGCGGCTTCGGCGGCGCGGGCGGGTTGCGGTGCCGGTAGAGCGTCGCGCGGGATACGCCGGTCAGTCGGCACGCCCCGGCGATGCCCCACGCCGGGGTCAGCGCCTGGAGCGCCTCGGTGAGGACGGGTTCGACATCGGCGCGGCATCCGCGCTCTCGGAGAGCAGTTCCAAGAGCGCGTGCGCTTTTCCCATGATCGCCAGCGCGGTCTCGGTCTTGGCCAGCTTGGCCTGCAAGCGGGCGTTCTCCCGCTGCAGGCGGGCAAGTTCAGCGTTTTCGGCCTTCTTCGCTGCCCGCGCGGCCGCTTGACGGCGGTCGGTCAGGCCGGCCGCGGCTCCGGCGTCTCGGGCCTTGCGCCAGTCGAGAATGTGTGACCCATACAGTCGTTCCCGGCGCAGGATCGCCCCGCGAGCCGCCGCATCCGGCGCCGACTCGTACTCGTCCAGGATCCGCGCCTTGAACTCCGCGGTGAATGTCCGCCGCTGGGGCCGGGCGTCCAGATCCGGGCTCTCATGGGGCTTCGAAGTCATGCTGGTGTGTTCTCCTCAGGGCCGTCCAGGAAGAGTATTCCCTGGTAGACGGGCTGTCTCACATCAGCGTGACAGGGAGGGCTCTCTGCGGCGGTTCATGTCGTACCCCACCCGTACGGTCCGCGCCATGTCACGAAAGATCATTAAGCAACTGGCCGCCGCTGCGGACGCCGCCGCACACATGCTGGCGGAATCCGAAGCCAGCGCCTACCGTGCCCAGAGCCTTCTGGACGCCCTAGCCGCTGCCAACTCGACTGCGGTTCGTGCGCTGCCGCCCGACGACTCCGTCAGGGAGGTACGACGCTACCGCGACGCTGACGGCCGTGAGATGGTCGAGCTGGAGGTGGAAATTGACGACGACCTGGTCCCGTTCCTGGCAATACAGCCCGACCCGAACGCGTTCATCGTCGAGGCGGTGCAGCGGGCGGCGAACAAGTCGGTCCTCGGTCGCCGCGCCTACCATCAGCGCCTGAGCGCCGCGATGAAGGGGTTCGGGCTTTCGGTCGGCTGGGGTGCCGACTTGCAGATGTGGATGGAGCACCACCCCGACCCTCCGCGCCGAAGCACCCCGGAACTCTTGACCACCCACGCCCAATGGCTGAGCCAACAGGCGTCATGCCAACATCACCGTGGGGGCAGCGAGATGGACGAGACCGACTACCTGCTCAACAACCCGGCAAACGCCGAACGGCTCCGCCCAGGTGTCGAGGAATTGAACGCCGACCGAGAAACCACGGCCGACAGCGTCGAAGACATGACCCACGCCGGAGAACAGCAGCAGGGAGAATATGACAGGGCTCCGGCAATGCAATGCCTCGTGTGTGGCGCGACCCTGCAGGACAACGGCACGTCAACCGAGCCGCCACGGCCCAGCGATGGCGTGGTCGTCACGATCCCAGGCAACTACGGGTCGACGGCCTACGACCCATCCGGAGACCGGCACCTCGTGGCGTACCTGTGCGACCCCTGCCTCACTGCCAAGGCGCAGGACCAGATCATTCTCGAGGTTGAAGTAACTCGCATTATTCCCCAGCTCACCGCCACGACGTGGCGGCCCGAGCGAGACTAGCGATCGGCGGCAGTACCTTTCCCCAGATCACCGCCTGCGCGACCATCCGGAAGGCCGAGGCATGAGCGAGCACCACTACCGGGCCACCGCCACCCGCGACGGCCATTGGTGGGCCGTGGAGATTCACGGCCTACCGCCCAACATGATTGCCCACACCCAGGGCCGGGACCTGGCGGACGCAGCGGCTATGGCCCGTGATGCCGTCGCCACTCTCTTCGATGTCGACATCGACGATGTCACCATCGATCTCGCCGTTGCCTCCAGCGCCGGCGGTGAAAGCCGCCGAAGCACCGAAGATAGGTTGGTCTCCGAGGGATGATGCTGTCGGTTGGGCTCTTCAGCCTTTCCAACTCGGCTCGGCCGGGGAAGCTTGGGCGGTACCAGCAGCGGCACTCGGGCGGTGGCGTACCGGCCGAGGCGCCCATACGTTGTCATGGCGGCTGCGCTCGATCGCAGCCAGGATTTCCGGCCGGCGCATCAGCCACGCTCTACCTCTTCGGCAGATCCGAAATCTTCCTCGGATTCCCGGTCTTCCGCGGGTTCCAGCTCTGTCATGCACGCCACGCTACAACAGGTAGGACCAAACTTTGGATCTTCGAGAGAAGTGGACAGAGTCCTCCGCGCGAGGCGTTGCCGGGCCGGAAGTTACCGGTGCATGCCGGGCGGCTGGGCAAACTTGATGTGTCGGGCCGATGAACCGCGAGCGGCGTACATCGTGACCACTTGTAGACCTTCCGCGACACCCTCGGAGCCAAAGACGGCCCGTACTAACCAGGTGCAGCGTCCGGTGTCGCCACGGGCCCGGTGGTGAAAGCGCCGATTGATGTTGGGACGGACCTGGAAAGGCGCATCAGGGTTACCCCCGTTTACCCCCCGAAACCCGTGCTCGCAGGCGACAACCAGTGACAATGGATGATCGTCGATCGGACGTGTTTGTGCAGCTCACTGCCAGGGTGTGACAACTGGCGATAAGCCCGGAATGGTCGCGGTTGGTAACAAGGGGTTGTCGACTCTTGTCATCGTTACGCAGTACTCCTCGCCGGAAGGAATCGCGGGACCACCATCGAAGGTCATCGGCGAGCCGCTTCATCGACCCAATTGGGATAGAATCGTCTGTCAGGTTGCGCCCGTGCCGAGGACGAAGTCGTCGCGGTCCTTCTGGGGTAACGCCGTTGGCGTACCGTCCCGCGCTGGAGCGGTAGCGGCCGAGTGTCGAAACCACCGACTGTCTTCGGCGGCAACCGAGCTTTGGGGATGGGCCGTACCACGAAGGTCGCGGGTTATCCATCGCGAGGGGCTGACTGTGTCGTACCCGCCCCGTACGCTTCCTGTCGATGGTTACGCGAGGTGTAGAAGGTGCTTACCAGGGTGCGCTCCGGGCGTTCCAGAATCCGATGCTTGCCTTGCTCCATCAGACGCACGCGCCGTTCGTGGTGACGGTGTTGGCGATGGTCTTCACGGCGGAGCGGCCGACGGTCGCGGTGGCGGATGCGCATGCGGAGATCAACGACGCCCTTGACCAGCTACGGGCTGCCGGCTATGGCGACGAGGATAACCAGCCGCTGCCTAGTGGAAATTCGCGGGACTTGTGCAGGCAGTGGGTGCAGGCGGGGTGGTTGGTGCGGCAGGTGTCCGACGGCGATGTCGAGGTGTACCGACTGTCGGCGTACGGTGTCGGTGCACTGGAGATCGCTGGGCGTGTCGGCGGGGCGCGGACCAGGGTGTCAGAGTCGCGGGTCAGGACGCTGTTGGAGGCGATCGAGCGGCTTGCGCAGGAAGCCGATCCGGACCTGATGACCCGGCTCGCGCGCCTGCAGGAGGAGATCCAGCAGCGGCAGAAGGAGCTGGCTCGACTCGAACAGGGTGGCGCCGTCGAGACAGCCGAGGACGAGCAGCTGCTTGAGGCCGCCGAGAATGTGCTGCACTTGGCGCGGGAGCTGCCTGCGGATTTCGCCCGCGTGGCAGAGTCGATCAAGGCTATCCAGCGTGACGTGGTCGCCGAATTGCGGCACGATGTGCGGCCGACCGGGGAGGTGCTACGTGAATACCTGGCCCGCGGCCAGCGGATCTTGGATGCGACACCGGAAGGCCGCGCGTTCGCGGGGGCGTTGCGCCTGATCGGCGACCCGGCGCAGATCGATGACCTGTGGGGCCAGCTGCGGAGGGTGCTGAGGCACCGATTCACTGAGCTGTTGCCGGAGCAGCAGCGGCGGGAGCTTGCCGAGATTTCGCGGCGCATCGAGCAGGGCGTCAAGGAGGTGCTGGCCGCCCAGCGGCAGGCCTCTCATGTGATCACCACGCAGGTCCGCAACCACGACCCGATGCGCGACCGCCAGGTGGATGAACTGTTGAGGGATGTGATGTCGGGCCTGCACAAGTGGGTTCCCGGTTCACGCCGTGGGGAGGTCGTTGAGCCGTTGCGTCGCCTGCCGGTGGCCGATGTCGGGCACTTGCGTCAGCGGATGAGTGATCCGCGACCACCGGAGCCACCTGCGCCGTTGCGGGACTGGGCCGAGGAGGAGGAGGCCGAGGACATACCGGCGGCGGACACCCGGGCATGGGGCGGCCCTCGGTACACCGAGTTGCGGGCCCACCTGGCAGCGTTCGCGGCCGGCGCGGCGAGCGTGGATGTGCTGGCGGCGTTTCGGGCAGCGGCCGAGGATCTCCAGCGGCCGGTCGATTTGCTAGGCCTGCTGGAAATTGCACATGACGCCGGGATGACCGAGACATCCGAGGTGGCGGTGGTTGACACGGTCCGGCCCGACCAGACCCGGCGACGGTTCGCCGTCGGCAGTGTGGTGGCGGCGAACCCGGCGGGCGTCGAGGGGAGCGGTGGTGATGAGTGAGCCGGACGGCGTCGACGACGGCTGGCCGGTGGGCACGGCGGCCGGGTTCATCGACCCCGTTTCGATGGAGGAAGATCCGGCCGAGCTGTTCGCTGGCGATGCGGGAACGTTGGACGCAGAGGTACGCCGCGTGCTGGTTCAATTGTTGCGGCGCAAGTTCCTGCTGGCCGAAAAGAATCCCGCGCAATGGCGCACGTTGCTGGAGAACCAACAGATCATCGAATCGCGCATGCATGACCTGTTCGTTCGCCTCGTGGTCGACCACGACCGAGGCGTGGCGTACAAGCAGCAGGTGCGCTCAGTCGAGCTGGACGTGCCGATCCTGCTCAAGGACGACCCCTACACCCGGGCCGAGACCCTGGTCCTGATCCACCTGCGGACCGTCTTCCAGCGGGAACGCGGTACGGGCGAGACGTCCGCGAGGGTGGATATCGAGGAGCTCGAGCAGACCGTGCTGACCTACTTCGATCCGCACGACCATAACTTGGCCCGGCGCCAACAGGAGGTGCGCAACGCCGTGCAGCGGCTAGTCCCCGAAGGGTTGCTCGCGGAGGAGTCCGCAGGCCGGTATCGGATCACCCCGCTGGTGGAGGTTGTGCTGAGCACGGAAAAGCTCGCCGAACTGGACCAGTGGCTACGCGGACGGAACGAGGCCACAGCGTGAGCATGATCGACACGCTGTTCGGCTTGATCCCGGCAGCCTCGCGGGGTCAGCAGTGGGTGGCGCGGGACCTGCAATTGGTCAACTGGGGCGGTTACGACGGATATCACCACCTGCGAATCGCGCCTGGCGCGACCTTGCTCAGCGGAGGTTCCGGGTCGGGTAAGTCGACACTGATGGACTCGTACATCGCGTTGCTCATGCCGCATACGACTCCGTTCAACGGGGCGTCCAACGGTGGAGTGGTCGGCAGGCCCCGGGGCAAGGACCAGCGCAATATCCTCTCCTACGCGCGCGGCAAGCTCGACGAGTCTCGGACCGACGGCGGGACGAAGGTACGGGTGCTGCGCGGCGACGGCCGGGATACGTGGTCCGCCATCGCGATGACGTGGGTCGACCACACCGGTGCCGAGTTCACCGCGCTGCGGGCCTGGTATGTGCCGTCTTCCGCTCGGAGCTTGGACGACGTCGTGGCGGTACGCGCCACGTGTGACCACGGTTATCAACTACGCATGCTGGAAGGCCCGGCGAGCAAACAGCTCGTCCGCGCCGAGGTCGTGGCCACTGGCTTGAGCTGGTGTGACACTGACCGGGATTTCACCGCGCGTCTGCACACCACCCTCGGTATCGGCGCCGCCGGCGACGGGCACAAGGCGGTCGCGCTGCTGGGGCGGATTCAGGCCGGCCAACAGATCACCACGGTCGATGCCCTATACAAGACGATGGTGCTTGAGGAGCCGTCCACGCTGGCCACTGCGGACGCGGTGGTACAGCAGTTCGACGAACTTTCCGGCACCCGGGCGCGGATGATCACAGCCCGACAGCAGGTGAAGGCATTGACTCCGATCCGCGACCACCGGGCCACCATCGAGAACGCGGTGCACCAGCTGCGCCTGATCGACGAGGTCGGATCGTTCACTGAGGCGTCGACCCCTGCCGCATTGTGGCGTCATCAACGCCGGCTGGACCTGTTGCGCTCGGCTGAGCAGGATCTGGCTCAGCGGCACCGCCGAGCCCAGGAGGAAGTGTCCGAGACCAGCGCCCTGGTCGCCGCGGCCGAAGTGCAGCGAGATGGGCTGGTGGAAACCCTTCGTGCCTCCGGTGGTGACCGCCTCGAGACGGCGCTGCGGGAGATCCGTGCCGTGGAGCAGCGGCTGGGCGATGTCGAACGGTCACGGGAGCGCCTGGACCGGGCGCTTGCCGTCATCGGCGTCACCGTGTCGACCGGTGAGGACTTCGCGGCACTGGTCGAGACGGCGTATCGGTTTCTCGCCGACAATGATGCCCGGAAGACGGCGCAGAACCAGTTCGCCGAGGCGATGGCGGAGAAGAAGGGCGCCGAACGAGAGCTGGCCACGCTGCGCTCCGAGCACAAGGCGGTCAAGACCCGTCGGGGCAACATCCCGACTGAGCTGCACGCGGCTCGCGCGCTGTTGGCCGAGGCCGCCGGACTCAAACCAGACGACCTGCCGTTCGTCGGCGAGCTGATCGAGGTGCGGACGGAGTTCGAGCCGTGGCGGGAGGCGTTCAACCTGGCGCTGGGCGGATTCGCTACGCGGATGCTGATCGACATCGGCAGATTGAACTCGTTCCGCGAGGCGATCAACGCGGTGCCGACCGCTCGACGGGTTCAGTTCGAGGGCGTGCGTACCGGCCTGCGTGATGAGGTCGGGCTGGACGCAAAGACACTGCCCGGCAGACTCGACTACCGACCCTCGCCGTTCACCGCCTGGCTCAAGAGCGAGCTCGCCCGCCGGTTCGACTTCGTCTGCGTCGAGACGCCCAGGCTGCTCCCGCAGTACCCCAAGGCCCTTACGATCACCGGCCAAACCTCGGAAGGCGGGCGGGGAGCGCACGGCGGTCACGGCCGGGCCAACGTGCTCGGTTTTACGAACAGCAGGCTGCTGGCCGACCTCGAGCACCGCATCGGCCTCGCCCAGAAACGCCTCGACGCTGCTGTTGACCGGGCATTCAGGCAGGAGGAAAACCTCAACTCATTCGAAGCTAGACGCGCGACCCATCAGACTCTGACCGAGTTGTCCTGGGACCAGGTTGACCTCGATGCGGTCCGAGCGGAACAGGATCGCTGGAACCGCGTCGCCGACGAAATCCGGGCGGGCAACCCACGGATCGATCAGCTCCAGCGCCAGGTGGACGGCCTCAAGGAGCGAGTCAGGGAACTGACCGAACGCGTCGGCCGGCAAAAGGACAACCTGAAGAAGCTCGGGGAGTCGTGGAGGTCGACCGTCGACGAGGTGGACCGCGCCCAGCTCGCGCTCGACACGGCCACGGAATCAGGCGTCGATGTCCCTGAGGAACACCGGGAGTACCTGGAGACGCTGTTCGGCAGCGAAGCAACCGCCACCACCCCGGACGGGGCGCTTGCCGAGTTCGACGCCGCAATGAAACGGGTCACCGAACGGATCCGCGCCGACCGACACTCGGCAACCGAGACGATCGGGCGATCACGGAAGGCGCTGCTCGACACGTTCTCAACGTTCCTCGAACGCTGGCCGAACCCAAACCTCGGCATCGACCCGGACGGCTCCTATCGCGACTTCGACCGTCTGCTCACCGACCTGGAGACCAGTGGCCTGCACGAACTGGAGACCGAGTGGCGCGACAGTCTGCTCAAGCTGTCCGGTAACGACCTGACCGGCCTGGACAGCGAACTGGCCGCCGCGGTCCGCGAGATCCGCGACCGGATCGACCCAGTCAACCGCATCCTCGCCGAACTGCCGTTCTCCGACGACGAACACCGGCTGCGTATCGACCCGCAGGAGAGCCACTCCGCGGTGCGCGCCCGGTTCCGCAAAGAGCTGCGCGACGTACGCGCCTTCATCGACCAGGCGGCAACCGACGACGACCGGGAACGCGCCTATCACCGGATGGCCAAGGTGATCGACCGCATCCGGCGCACCGCGCCCGATTTCGCCGACCTCGTCGACGCACGCAATCACGTTCGGATCAGCGCCGAGAAGTGCGACCTCGAGGGCAGGCATGTCGCCGTGTACGACCACATCGGCGAGAAGTCCGGCGGCGAGTCGCAAGAGCTGGTCGCGTTTATCGTCGGGGCCGCCTTGCGGTACCAGCTCGGCGACGCGGGCGCCGCCCGCCCCCGCTACGCCCCCGTCTTCCTCGACGAGGCACTGATCAAGGCGGACGCGCACTTCACCGGCCGGGCCATCGGCGCCTGGCGCGGCCTGGGCTTCCAACTCATCATCGGCGCCCCCAATGACAAGCACAGCGCGATCGAACCACACGTCGACGCGGAGTACCTGATCCTCAAGAACCCCCAGGGCCGATCTTGGGCGAAGCCACTGGTCGGTGTTCCGGACGCATGAGCGCACTCGTCACCCCACAGGACGCCGTCGCGGCCATGCGCCGCAAGATTGATCAGAAGTGGCCCGAAGCCGTCAGCGCGGAGCTCGGCGTCGGCGACCACGTCGTCTTCTCCGTTCCGCTGCGCCCCGGCGTGACGACCGGCAAGGCCGTCGAGCAGCTCGGGCACGCAGCCTGGCACCAGTGGCACATGCAGTGGCGTGCCTTCTCCGACCAACTGCCCACCGGCGTGGGGCTCGTTCGCAAACCGGTGACGATCCGAGGAGTCGCCGGCGACTTCCCCGCCACGCTCGTCGCCGACCTGGACGGCGCCGACAGGCTCACCACCGACACCCACACCGATGCTGAATCGCCGAGCGTCGGCCTCGGCCGCGCCCGCTCGCTCGCTCGGGCGCTGCGATCAGCCGGCGCGACCCTCACCCCGGCCACCCTCCGAGCCGTCTACCGTCTCCAAGACGCCGACGTCGAGGTGCTGATCAACGCGGTGACCTGGCTACACCAACACCCCGACGCCAGCACCTGGACCCTGCGGCAACTACCGGTGCCCGGTATGCACACCAAATGGCTCGACACCCACGGCGCCCTGCTGCGCGACGTCGCCGGACGCGATGTCCGCGACGAAGTCCGGCCCCGGCTCACCGTCATGCACCTCACCTACGTCGACCCTCACCACGCCGCATCGGGCCGACGCCGGCACGACGCCTGGACTACCGGCGACGTGCACGAGATCGCCTACCAGCCGCGTGTCGTCCTCGTCGTAGAAAACCGCGACTCCCGCCTCTGGTTCCCGCCCGTCAGCGACACGATCGTCGTCGAGGGCGGCGGCAAGGCCGCAGCAGCCTTACTAGCGAACGTGCCCTGGATCCGCGCCGCAGATTACGTCATCTACTGGGGCGACATCGACGCGGACGGGTACGCGATCCTCGACCAGTTCCGCGCCACCCTCGCACAGCCGGCACCAGACGGTGCACCAGCAAAACGCGTCATTTCCATCCTCATGGAAGCGACCGACCTCCACCGCTACTCCCAACATGGCGTCAACCACGACAAGGCAGGCCGCCCCATCAAGCCCTCACCCGAGCCATTGCCGCACCTGACCGACGCCGAAACCACCGCCTACAACACCATCGCAACCGCGGGCCCCACCCCGTTCCGCCGGATTGAGCAAGAAGCCATTCCTCTCGCCCACGCCGCAGCCCGACTGCTGCAGATCTTGGAAAGAACGGGAGTGTAAGAAATTCGGCCCTGTCTCACATTCGGTGGTGACGGAGCGTGCTGCTATCCGAGGAGGATGCGGTGGCGGAGCAGGCTGAAGCTTGCTCGTCCGTGCATCACCCTCGGTGGGGCTGTTGCTGTACGGCAGTGTCAGCGCGGCGTTCACGGCGTCGCGGTCACGCTCCAGGCCCCGGGTGAAGGCGTGCAGATGGGGCAGGTCGACCGCGCGGACCTGGGTGATCCAGAGCGAAAGCTGGCCGGGATTTGCTTCCTGCGGCCTCAGGAGTTCGGCGAAGTGTCTGACAGCGGCGGCCAGTGCGGTCATCTCGGGGCAGGCCGCGGTCAGCCGCGCCAGAAGATCCCGATGCTCGGGGTTGAGGTTGTCGGGCCTGGTAAGGAGCATCCGGGCGAGCCGGCGCGGGGAAATATGGCTGCGCTCGGCGTCCGCGCGGCCTTGGTTGATGTATTTGTGCAGCAGGTTCAGACAGCCGGTGAAGCCGAGGGCTTTGATCTCTTCGAACAGGTGCGCGACGGGCACGCCCGGGTCGGCGGCCCGGCGGGTGCGCAGGTGCTCGCGGTAGGGGTCGACGAGACTGGCCCGGTACTTGGGCACGCGCAGCATCCGCTCGGGCCGGTCGGCTCGCGCGTACCGTTTGACGGTGTTCAGGGCCAGCTGCAGGCGGCGGGCGCACTCCAGCAGGCCCACGGCCTGGTCGAGCAGGCTGTGGACCTGCTGCCAGCGCTCGAGGGTGCTCTGGGCGCGGGGCCCGTCGTACAGGGGTGCGTCCAGCACGCTCGCCCAGCAGGTGCTGTGCGCCTTGACCTCGCTGAGGGCGGCGTCGCACAGGTTGTGCCACAGGTGCCACCTGTCGGCGACCTGCGTCGCGTCGGGCAGGGCGCGGCGGATGGCCTCAGCGTAGGTAGCCGAGCCGTCACGGCACACCACCTGGATGCCCGGACGTTGCCGCAGCCACGTTTCCAGCGTCTCGGCGGTGCGGTCGGGTAGTACGTCGATCCGATCGTGGGTCTCGGCGTCGATGATCACGGTGGCCCAGCGGTGCCGCCGGCGTAGCGCGAAATCGTCCACGCCGATCACACGCGGCGTGCGCGGTGTGGGCAGCGGGATGCGCAGCAAGGCGCGCAGGGCCGTATGCCGGGACAGGCCAACCGCGAGCGTCGCCAGCAGGCGGGCCCCCGCCCGGCCCGCCAACTCCTTGACCACAGCCTGAACCTGCCGGGACAGGCGGACGGTGCGTCGCTGGTAACGCTCCAGTTCTCCGGGCATCTGCTCCCGGAACGTCTGCCGGCAGCCCCGGGTCGGGCAGACCAGACGCCTAACCCGGACCGTGATCACCACGGGACGTCCATCGAGGGGAACGTCACGCACCGTGCGTTCGGCGAACGCGTGCACGCGTACCCCCGCGACGCCGCAATCCGGGCAAGACACCGGCTGATTCCGCGTCCGTGCCCGCACCCGGATACAGCCGCCCTCGTCGGTCACCTCCTCGATGACCAGCGACGACAGCCCAGCGAACACCACACCCACAAATCGACCATGACCGCACCAGTATCAGTGTCCATGATGGATGAACGTAAGAGACACACCGTCACCACCGAATGTGAGACAGGGCCGTTCTTTGTACAGTCCCACTCGCCCCGGCCGCTGACGGCAACGTCCGCGGCGGCGGAGACCTCCTGCCCGCGCTGGCCCGCACGTCCGGGCCACTCGGTCCGGCGTTCGCGCTGTGCCTCGCCTACGGCCTCACCGCCGGCAATGGATCATCGCTGTGCGGTGAAGATCTTCGGGTGACGAGACGTCGCTCAGGCCCCCGCTGCGCGGACCGCGGTCGAGGAGATCGTCGCCAGTTCCGGCCGAGCCGGCATGAAGAGGGTCATGATGCCCAGGGACTCGTTCGCGGCCGCTAGTTGATACTCCCGCTCCGCATCGACGGCATGCCGCAGGCCGCGGACGATCACTCCGCTTCCATATAGGTGGCAGTAGGCCACTGTCAGCCCGTTCCAGGCAGTGACTGCCACGTTCTCCCAGTCCGCGGGCAGAGTGGCACGGATGTCCAGCGCGCGTTGCGCGCCCGTCTTGGTGGGCTGCTTCTCGTCGTTGACGGCCACCAGCACCGTTACGTGTTCGAACAGGCGTCGCGCTCGATCGACGAGATCTCGGTGTCCGTCAGTAAAGGGGTCGAACGTTCCCGGGTAGACCGCTCGGGCGCTTCGGGGATCGCCCACAGGCTTGTGGAACATCGACGCATGTTACCCGCCGCCTGGGCCGCCCCAAGCGGTGGCAGCCTGCTGGGGGCCCCACGAACCGGGCGCAGCAGCCAGGTTCAGCGCAAGACGCATGACAAGACACCACCGGCCGAGTTACGAGACATCGTTTAGCTAGACCACGACGGCAATGTCGATGACGATTTCGCTGTCGGTCGGCTGCTCCCGTGGGGTTGTGGTATCGATCGCCCCGCCGACACGAACTCCCACGCTTGCAGCAGATTGAGCGTCACGGTCGGTCGTACGCGCCGGTTGTGGGTCATCAGCGCCCGCCTGGCGGGTTGGTAGGGGAGCGGGTTCGTCGACTGGTTGATGTGGGGACTGACCGGGATGGGCATCCGGGTGCCCCCCGTTTACCCCCCGCAAACCCCTGCTTGCGGCTGACAATCAGTGACAAGCGGTGATCACCGATCGACGCCGTTCATGCAGCTCATTGCCCATGTGTGACAACCGATGACAAGCCTGGAGCGGTCGCGGTTGGTAACAAGGGGTCGCAGGTTCAAATCCTGTCAGCCCGACACAGGCCAGAGGGCATATCCTCTCGATGGATATGCCCTCTTCTCGTTCCTGGGTGACTAACTGGGTGACTAAGACCGCATCTCATTTGGGGTTGTTGCTGGTCAGCAGGTTGAGGCGTACGGCGCGGCGGTAGCAGATGACAGCGCAGGCCAGGCGCAGGAATCCGAGGAAGTGGAAAGCCTTGCGTTCGTAACGGCGGACCAGGCGCCGGAACCGGCTAACCCACTCCAGGCAGCGTTCGATGACGTAGCGGTACCGGCCGAGCCGGGACGATGATTCGATGCCTCGGCGGGCGATCCGGGCGATGATGTTGCGCTCACGCAGCACCTCGCGGCAGGCCGGGTAGTCGTAGCCCTTGTCGCCGTGCATCTTGACCGGCCGGTGACGGGGCCGACCGACCGGCTGGCGAACGGGGCTGACGCCATCGACCACGTCCGCGAGCAGCAGATGATCGTTGACGTTGGCGGCAGAGACATCCGCATACAGGGCAAGCCCGTTCCGGTCCGCGACCGCGTGGACCTTGGAGCCGGGCTTACCGCGATCGACCGGGCTGGGCCCGGTCAGGTCCCCCCTTTGACCGCGCGCACGTGCATGGCGTCCACGCTGGCCCGCGACCAGTCGATCTGTCCGGCTGCGCCGAGCACGTCGAGCATGGCCCGATGCAAGGCGTTCATGACCCCGTGAGCGGTCCACTCGGTGAACCGGCGGTGGGCCGTCGGCGTCGAGACGCCGAACGAGGCCGGTAGCGCCTCCCATGCGCAGCCGCTCTGCAGCACGTACAAGATCGCTGCCAGGCAGGTCCGGTCATCGATACGGCGTCGTCCACCGCCCTGGTGACGTTTCGGGTGCGCGGGCAGCAGCGGCTGCGCGAGCACCCACAACGACTCCGGACAGTACTTCTCCACGTCGTCCATGCCCGATCAACGAATGACCTTGCCCGACAACAACCCCAAACGAGATGCGGTCTAAGCTTCTCCCCGGGTGACTAACGCGGTGACTACGCGCCGTTGGTGTCGTGCGGGCCGAAGATGCGGTCCATGGCGACGGCTCCGTTCAG
This sequence comes from Krasilnikovia cinnamomea, assembly GCF_004217545.1. NCBI lineage: Bacteria > Bacillati > Actinomycetota > Actinomycetes > Micromonosporales > Micromonosporaceae > Krasilnikovia > Krasilnikovia cinnamomea. Next base: position 514,667 of record NZ_SHKY01000001.1, on the reverse strand, counting down.
TAGCACCGGCCGCAGCTGGTGACGATAGACGCTCTCGGTGATCGATGTGCCGGAGTGCCCGCACAGGTCGGCGATCTCTTCGAGGCTCATGCCGTTGTCGGACAGCAGCGACACGAAGCTGTGCCTCAGCTCTCGGGGTGTCCATTCGGCGGGGTTGAGCCCGGCGGCCTTGATGACCGGTCGGAAGGCGCGCAGGACATTGTGCCGGTCGAGTTGGGTCCCGGCCTTGCTGGCGAACACGAGCGGGTCGCCGGTGGGTAGGCCTTGGCGTTCTTATTGGTCGGTGAGGACCTGGACGCAGCGGGCGGGCAGCCCGAGGGAGCGGCGCGATTTGCGGGTCTTGGTGTCGCCGTCGACGCGTACGGAGCGCCAGACGTGGACCGAGGGCGGGATCGGCGCCCGGCTGCCCTTCCAGGTCGACGTGCACCCGTGCAGGTAAGGCGGATTGGACGCGCTTCCACCGCCGGGGAAGGGTCTCTGCGAGATGCGTCTCAGCGAGCACGGCCGCTCGGTCAGTCAGGCTCTCCAGAGGATGAACCCCCTCATGATCTTCGACAGCCAACCATCCGCCATGGGACGACTTGGGACGCCACCGTATGCAGGTCGCCGCGTAGCATCCTCAATGCTGCCTACTCGCACGGCAGGGCGTTCCTGCCCAAGTTCGAGCCGGAGAGGTGTGATGCAATGCGGATCGAGCTGGTCACTGGCGACATCACGGCCGAACATGTCGATGCCGTGGTGAACGCGGCGAACTCGTCGCTACTCGGCGGGGGCGGAGTCGATGGGGCAATTCACCGCAAGGGCGGCCCAGCGATTCTGGAGGAGTGCCGTGCTTTGCGGGCCAGCCGGTACGGACAGGGACTCCCGGTCGGACAGGCGGTGGCCACCACCGCTGGGCAGCTACCCGCCCGGTGGGTAATCCATACCGTCGGGCCGGTATTCAGTACGGACGAGGACCGGTCCCCGTTACTGCGCAGCTGTTACTCGACATCATTGGCGGTCGCCGCCGGGCTGGAGGCACGGTCTGTCGCCTTTCCGTTGATCTCTTCCGGTGTGTATCGCTGGCCGAAGGAGGATGCCGTCGCGCAGGCCTTGGCGGCGCTGCAAGCGGAGCAGTCCACTGTGCAGGTGGTCCGTCTCGTGCTCTTCGACGAGCCGACCCGTCAAATCGCAGAGCGCGTGTCGCAGACCGCCCACGACGGTGGGTCCTGATGCGGACGCTTTGGCACGCGCGTCCCAAGGCGCGTCCACGCCCGCAGATCGGTACCGCTTTCGTGCACACCGTGGTCGACGATCACTCCCGGGTCGCCTATGCCGAGATCCGTCAGGACGAGAAGGCCGTCACCGCCATCGACGTGCTGCGCAACGCGGTGGCCTGGTTCACGGCCCGCGGCGTCACCGTCGAACGGGTGTTGTCGGACAACGGCTCGGTCTACAAGTCGCTCGCCTGGCGCGACGCCTGCCGCGGCCTCGGGATCGGGCAGAGTCGATCCCGGATTACGCACCTTGGCATAAGGTGGTCGAATGCCTATTGTCATGTGCATGGTAGGCATGCGACTTCATCTCATGGGGGCCGAAGAAATCCGGGTCCGGCTCGGCGGGGTCAGCCGACAACGGACCTATCAGATCACCATCCGAGGCGACTTCCCGGAGCCCATCGCAGATTTGGCCCAGGGAAAGGTCTGGCTTGCCCAGGACGTGGAAGCGTGGATGAGTGCCCACCGCCGCCCGCTGTCGGAGCCGGATGAGTAAGCCGGGGACATCAGGCTCCCGGACGGCGCCAAGAGCGGACGGATCCAGCTGGCCGGGGGCGTGTCTAGAGCGGATCCAGGAGCAGCACGCCGTCTGGTGAGTAGAAGTAATCGCGCGTGTACCGAGCCCAGTCTTCGATCTCCGGGTCTTCCGACTGTGACAACCACTCAGACAGATGCGCGTGCTCGTTGGTGTATCCGTTCTCCAGGAGCCACTGAAGCGTGTCGTCCCGGCCCGCTCCGAAGATGGCCTGGGCGTCGAACCCGATGCCCAAGTCCATGTCGCCCGTGCGGAACTTTGCCCCATACAGGCGAGGCGAGTCCGCGGGATCACCGATGAGGAACAGTAGAAAGGCCGTCACGTAGATCTGCTCGTACTCGTCGCTCTCGCCCATGTCCGCGCCTTCGCGCCACGCCCTTTCGAGGTCGAAGATCTCGCGGAGCATCGCGTGGTAAGGGCCAGGATCATCTACGTCAACCATCCGGAGCGCTTCCCGACGCGAAGCCGGACTCGAGAGGTCCAAAGACTCGGCCATGTGTGCACGCTAGTCGAACGCGCTCACTAGTCGAACGCGCTCACATCGGCACGATCGGACGTCCGTAGCTCCACAGCCGTCGATCACTCGCCGTCGCGCTCGGTCGGCGGCCGGTGAGCGCACGCGGTGTGTATCGCTATGCCGAAGAGGTCGTCGCTAACCTGACGCCATGAGCGACTACGAGCATCGCGCGATCAAGCGGTGTGTGCGGCGACAGGCCGGCACGACGCAATGATGCGACGTCGAGATCCCCAGGCAGTGGAGGATGGGTTGCTCTGCTGCTGGGATATGGCCCAGGAGCACGTTGCCGAGCTGCTGGCTGAGTTCGACCGAAAGGCGGACTACCGTACGCGGTTCCTGCTGCCGGAGCTGATTGGCGAAGCGCGGTTGGACATGGCGTTCGGGCTGCTTGCCACAGAGCTGTTGAACGAGGATGGTGTTCAGCTCACCTGCCGAGCGCGGGCTGCCCTCTGGAGAGCAAGAACGCCCGGCGGCTGCCGATCCGTATGGCCGTGGACTCGATTCAGAGTGGCGGCGCGATGATCGTAGGGACCGAAAATGTCGGGTTGATTCGATCAGAGAAATGTGGAGGGTGCCGCCCCGGCCGGCGCGTCAGGCGCAAGACCAAATGAGGGGTACAGGCCATCCGCAGAGGATCTCCGAACAGATGACAACACTGCCGTGTGAACTGGCCGTGCGATATGGAGATGCTGTGTCCAAGGGCGGTATGCTCGACTCGCTACCCGCTCGCAGTGTGGTGCGGTGCCCTGCGAGTGGGTGGCCGTCCGGACCCCCCGATCCAAATGCCCGATCTTGATTCCCTGCCTTTGTGGATAATCAATAATCTTGGCCGGATAGGATGCAGCGTGAAAGTCATCGATTCTGTTGACGCGCCCGTTGAGTGGGCAGCTTAGAGTTCCCGTGGCCCCACGCCCGCATCGCCGGCTGCCCAGCCGGACGCGAGTGACTCTTGCCTGGTTCCTCTCTGCGACCTGCCTTGCCGTAACGGTCGCCTCGACAGCGCTTGTGCTGGCCGATGCCGTGCCCCTGATCGATCCGGCCTGGACATTGCCAACGCACGGTCTCGCGTTGATTGCCGGTCTGTCCGGGTTGCTGGTTTCGTTGAGATGGTTGGTCTCATTTCAGCGGATGCCATCCCATGTGGTGCATGTGCGGCTGTTGGACGAGTCGATTGATCTGGACCGATCGATGCGTGAACGCCACCTCAGGCTGCTGGCGCTGGCCCGGCGGCGTCACATGACACCAAGGTCCATCACTCGATGGGTCAGCTACGCATCTGACACTCCAGCTCATCCGGTCGACATTGCGCCGGCCTGTACCGCTGTCGCTGCAGCGATTGAGGCGATGCTCAACCTCGACTTCGAGTCCGGAACTCTGGCCTTGGCCTGCGACATGCCATGGCCAGCCGCGATCGCCGTTGGTGCGCAGCTGCCAGTCACCGCCGATCCGCGGTTGGTGGAGCTGACCGGCTGGCCTTCAGGCACCGGTACGGGCGCAGCCGAGGCCTTCTTTACGCTGCCATGGACACCATCGCGGTCGATGGACGCCCTGACGGTAGAGCGTCGGACCTCGCACGACTCCGACGAAGCCGGACGAGTCGGGCTGATTATCGCCCTGACAATGACGCTGCGTCACCTTGACCCGAAGCGGATCTTCGAGGGTAGAGGCGTTACGGAATACCACGTGATCCAGCCACCATGGAGCGTGGATGACAGTGATGACTGGCATACGCATCGTTTCACCACCAAGGACCTTGCTGGTCTGGCGCGCAGGCTGCCTGCAGTGCTTGCGTCGGTAAAACAACGGTGTCGCGACCGGGAATTGGTGGTTGCTGCGGCGATGCCCAGCACCCTCGCCATGGCGGTGGGCTGGGGGCTGGCACACAACGCGACACCATTCTTCGAAAGAACTCTCCTGCTGCAACTTGATTGCGCGAGCAACCTGTTTCGGCCGGTTCGGACACACCCATCGCAATCGGTCGCCCTATCCCACATTCCCGGGCCGCCGAGAAAACTGGTTCATCACTCTGAGGGTGACATCCATGGAAGCGGATCATTTCGGAGTGCGACAGTGGACAGTGAGAGCCGCACCTCTCCCACGGGCCCGACCGGATTAGTGACTAAGGCCTCGGACCATCTCCGACGCAGCGCGGCGTCAAGAACCGGCCTTGAGGAAAGGGAGAGCGGGATGCCAAGCAATCAGTACGATGCCGCCTTGAAGCTCGTCTACTTTGCCGATGTCGGCACGTTCTTCGCATCCGACACAGTCGCGAATGGGGAGCCGTTCGACGTGATCGGAAACGTCGAGATCGGCAAGGAGCTGATGGAGAACGTCAGGGACTTCAAGCTGTACGTCAAGGTTGTGAACCTCAGCAGATCCACCCTTCTGCTGGCCGGTGAGGTGGCTGACACCCTCACTGCTCAGGACGCACCGTACAACGCCGAGCTTCGGCTGAGTTTCCGAGGTGGATGGCACGCCGATGACGGCGATGTCCTGCAAGCAATCGCCTCGTATCGCGTCAATACGTCCCTGTACAACGACTACTCGACCATGAACAGTCACCCGGTGGTCGTCGCGGCCGGCCGCTGACTCCACATGGCCCGGGCGGAGGGGATTCTGGTCCGCCCGGGCGATGGTCAGTGGCTCGGCAGGAGGACCGGGCACGAGGCCGATGGCATTCCGGTGGAGGCCGTTGACCTGCTCGACGCTGTGGTGGAGATCCCCATGATTGGTACGGGGTTGAGCCTCCACGTGGCCGTCGCCGGTTCCCTGGTGCTCTACCGTCTGGCGGGACTGAGGTAGCCGGCCGTTCTCAAAGCCTGGAGCGGTCATTCGCCGACAGGTGCAGCGCCCCCGGGGGAATGCCGCATCCGTGCGGTAGTCCCCAGCGGATCAGATGTGTCGGCTACCGGTCAGGCGCGTAGCTTCGCGAGGGTGCCGGTTGCGACTTGGGTGAGCAGCGTCGTGGCGTCAGGCACGGTGCCGCCACGCGGGATCAGACTGATCTCGAGGTTGAGGTTGCCGTCGTAGGTGGCCAGGTGCGGACCGAGTTGTGGGTCGTCATAGAGGTACGCGCCCTGGCCGATTCCCGACACCTCGGTGATCGAGAACTGCTTCGCCGCGGCGCCGCGCATGCGCTGGTAGATCGGCTCGGTGGACGCGTCGTCGACGAGGTTGATGTCCACGCTGAGCCGGTGTGCACGGTAGTTGATCGAGCAGCGGCTGATCGCCGGGGTGAGACCGCTCGCCGGCTTGGCGCGGGCTGGTCGGTGCGGCCGACCACGGAGGCGATCGCGGCGGCGTCAATGGCCTGGCAAGGATTGCCGGTGAGCTTGTAGACGCCGGGCGCTGTCGACGGCAACGGAGCCGTAGAGGTGGACGTTGCCGCAGCGGCGCTGGACACTGCGGGGCTCGCCGCGTCCCTCGCGGACGTGGGCTCAACGGCACTGCATGCGGTAGTGCCGAGCAGCGCCGCCGTGGCCACCGCGAGGAGCGCCGCGTGCTTGCGTCGGGCCCCTGCGTGCACCGCTGTCGTCGACGTCGGCGACCCTGCGTGTCCGATACCTTCCGTCGTTGGTCGATTCATCTTGGTCCGCCCCGTAAGCACTGAACTCGATCAGCTATCGGGCGACGGTATGGAGGCGACGCGGTTCCCGCTGTCCCGACCGGCCTGGTGTGATCGAAGCAACCTGGCCGCCGCCAGGGCCGAGGGATACCCCGGCATGATGTGATTCGGGTTGATAAGCAGTTGCAAGGCCGATCAGGACGCCAGGCGGCGCATGCTCGGGTCGAGGGGCGGCCGTCCACCACCATTGATCCCGAGCTCAATGAGCAGCGCCACGCCGTGGCGTGCGGCATCAACCAGCTGAAAAGGCAACCGCGCCGTCGCTGCTCACTCGACCGGTTCGCCATGCGACGCTAAGCGACCGCCCTCCTCGCCGCGATCAATGAGCTGGACGCAAGCGCCCGCCGGGGTAGCTGTTGATGCGATGGACCATGATGAGCGCGTGAACAAGCTTCGGGTCGGAGCGCTGCTAGCGCTCACCAGCCTGCCGTGGGCCCTCGCCGCAACTGTGGCGGCCGCCGCCGGCGCCCCCGCATGGACCGTGGTCACCATCCTCGTGCTCGCCGAAGTGAGCTTCTGGATCGGCGTACTCCTCATGGGACGGGCCACCTACCAGGCGGCGCGCGCCCGCGGTTGGCGTGCCGTCCCGGGGGAGTTGTGGTGGATGCTGCGTACCGGCCGCAGCCGGACCGAGGCCGTGCGTAGCGGCGACCCCCAAGCGCTCTGAGGCATCCGGCCGCGTACGGGCGTGTTCGCTCGGTACGCGGACAGGGCGGACCTCCTGGTCCGCACAGGATTGTTGCATCAGTCACGCATCCGTCCACCCGGTACCGGGCGCCTGCCAGACCGAGCGGTGACGGGGACCGGTAGCGGTATCAGATCCGGGTAGCCGTGAGGCCGGCGAACAAGAGATCGATCTCACGATCCGGCTGGATTTCTTTGCGGCTCCACAATTCTCGTGGATACCGTCGCCCGCGTCCGCCAACGCGGGCCCCGCGGGCGGTAACGCCGAATCCAAGCCGCCGCTCGTCGGGCATTCCTCAACCAGGCTTGGAGCGGGGGACCCACTAGTTCTTCGGTGCGCTGCCGCGCGCCTCGGGGTGAAGCCGCAGACCGCGGCCGGGCGCCTCAGCCCGAACCCGACAGCTGACCTCGCAGGCGTGGAGGTTCTCTGTCATGGCACAGTTCCGAAAGCCCACCCGCCTCGTGCTGGGCGTCATCGCGGCCGGTGTCACCGGCGCCGTGACCCTGCTCGGCCCGGCCGCTCCGGCGTCCGCGTCCAGCGTCAACTGGGACGCCATCGCCCGCTGCGAGTCCGGCGGCAGGTGGCACATCAACACCGGCAACGGCTATTACGGTGGGCTGCAGTTCAGCCGCCGTACCTGGGCCGGTCACGGGGGTACGAAGTACGCCCGTACGGCCGACAAGGCCACCCGGGCGCAGCAGATCGCGGTCGCCGAGCGGGTCCTGCGTACCCAGGGCATCCGCGCGTGGCCGGTATGCGGCGCCAAGGCGGGCTCGCCGAAGCATCATCGGGCCGCCGCGCACAAGGCTCGCAAGACGCACCGCACACACGACACCCATCGGGCTCACCGGGCCCGGGTGCATGTCGTACGCGCCGGCGAGACGCTGGCGTCGATCGCCGAGCGGCACCACATCAAGGGCGGCTGGCGCACTCTGTTCCGGCTGAACCGGGGTGTGTTGGGCGGCGACCCGCACCTGATCCGGCCGGGTCAGCGTCTGGCCCTGTGACCGGGGGACGGCCGCCCCGGCGCATCCGACTGGGGCGGCCGTCAACGTCATCGGTGGATGCCCGACCGAGCCGGTGTCATCGCGGGCCGAACTCATGGCGGCCTCTGTCGCCGCGGCACACAGCCACGTCACGCGCCGGTGGCTGCGCGACAAGTCCGCGGATCCGGTGACGACGACTCCGCACACTGAGTCGACGACGGGCGGCCCCGGAGCCGAACGGCGGTTATCCGAAGAAGAACCGGCGGACCTCGGGACGGAAGAGGTTGACCAGGATGCAGGACGCCACCACGAGCAGGATGACCGCCGCAATGCCCGTGAAAGGGCCGAGGATGGAGCCGACGGCGATTGAGAAGCTGACCACTTCCGCGACGAAGGCAAGGATCCAGCCGAGCACCTGCCCTCGGCGGAACATCCAGGCCGACAGCCCCAGGACGAACGGGACGCACACCAGGATCACGTAGACGGTGAGGAACCTGTCGCCACGAGACGGGCCCATAGCGCTGGTCAAGAACTGCATCAGCAGCGTCATGAAAACCAGGACGAGCAGCGTCAGGTACATCTGCAGCAACAGTAGTGCTCGGGTCTGCTCGACGAGGCGCGGCAAGTCCGGTCGGGTCATGGCGAGTGAATGTAATGCAGGGGGGACAGCAAAAAGAAGGGCCGTCCGGCCGGAAAGAATGGTCGAGGCGAGGGCGGTTCAAGGCAATATAAGTTGCCGCACGATACAAATTGAGCCGCTCCGCACTGGGGCCTCTGCAACGTCGATTCGCGAGCCCTGGGCAGGGCTAAGCGCTCAGTTCGGGATCCGAGCAGCCGGTCACGGTGTCACCATCCGGCCCGTCATGGGTGGGCAGCAGCATGGCCGAACTGGGTCCAGGCGCGCGTGGACGCGCCCACCCGGCCGCGCCCTACGCACGCGCCGCGACCGTTCTAGGCGACCAGCGAGGCGGTGTTCTTCCCGAGCGCATTGGCCTTCAGCTGCTCGTATTCGCTCGCGTTGATCGCGCCGGAGTCGAGCAGTGCCTTCGCCGACGCGATCTCCTCGGTGACGCTGCCTCTACCGCCGTTCGACGTGGCGACCGACCTGATGTAGGCCTCCTGCCGCTTCTGCAGGTCGGCCTGGGCGGCGAGTGCGCGGTCGGTCATGCCGCCGCCACGGGCCATCAGATAGATCAACATGCCGAGTATCGGAAGGAAGATGAGGAACAGCGACCACAGGGTCTTGGCCCCACCGCCGAGGTCCTTGCTCCGGAAGAGGTCACCGAAGATCCAGAACAGGCCCATGAACCACGCGAGGAAGATGAAGAACTCGAAGGCGGCCAGCAGGAACGAGCCGTTGTTGTCGAACACGTAAGTGCCCTTCCGGGTCGACGCCGACTGCGTCGGCGGTATGGGGATCGAGGTCTCTCCAGTTCACCGCGCGCTGGTCATCCCGGCCTCATCCGCCATGGGTTACTTACATGTGTGTGGCGACCCGGAAGTCGCCTCAGGCAGCCGTAGCTTCCAGCGCTGGACCCGGAACACCGGCGATGCCCGTCGCCGGGGCCGTGCGAGGGAGGGCAGCGTCGAGCACGACTGACCGCGTTGCTACTCCTCCCACATCGCCGCGGCCGTCGGCGGCTCGAACTCCTCGAAGACCAGCAGGGTCCGCGTGTTGACCACACCGGGCATGCCCTGGATCTCGTCGAGGACCAGCCGGCGCAGGTCGGTGTTGTCCTTGGCCCGGACCAGCAGGATCACATCGAAGTCGCCGCCGACGAGCGCGATGTGTACGACCCCCGGCAGGGTTCGGAGCCGTTCGCCGACGGCGCGCCACTCGGCCTGGCGCAGGTTGACCGTGACGTACGCCGAGGTGCCCATCCCGGCGGCGACGTGGTCGACGTCGGCGCGGAACCCTCGGATCACGTTCGTCTCGCGCAGGCGCTGCACCCGGGCGTAGGCGTTGGCCCGGGAGATGTGCAGCCTTTCGGCGAGCGTACGGATCGACATGCGGCCGTCGCGGTTCAGCTCGACCAGGATCTGGCGGTCGACGTCGTCGAGCGTGCTGGCCACCTGTCTTCCCCTCCCGGCCTGAAGGCCCGTTCACCTGGACGTTTGGCTCTCGAGACGGCGGTCTGGAACGCCATTTTCTCGTTCTTCCCCGTGTTGTGGAACACAAATGGCGATGGTCACACAATTTGCCCATGACATCTGACCCCCGTCGGCTGTTGCCGTCCGCGGACCCGGTCACCCTGATCGATGCACAGGGGCGGCCGGTCGAGAGCTCGTACCCCGTCCCGGACGACGCGGACCTGATCCGGTCGCTCGGGGCTCTGATCACCGCCCGCCGGCTCAACGACCAGGCGTACGCGCTGGTCCGGCAGGGCCGCCTGGCCGTCTACCCGTCCTCGCACGGCCAGGAGGCCTGTCAGGTCGCGGCCGCGCAGGTCCTCACCGCCGACGACTGGTTGTTCCCGACCTACCGGGACACCGTCGCGGCCGTGGTCAAAGGCGTCGACCCGGTCGAGGCGCTGAGCCTGCTCAAGGGCGACTGGCACTGCGGCTACGACCCCTACCAGCACCACGTCGCTCCGCATGCGACACCGCTGGCCACCCAGCTGCCACACGCCGTCGGCGTCGCCCACGCGGCCCGCCTGCGCGGCGAACCGACCGTCGTCATGGCGATGTGCGGCGACGGCGGCACCAGCGAGGGCGACTTCCACGAGGCACTGAACTTCGCCGCGGTCTTCAAGGCCCCGGTCGTCTTCTTCGTGCAGAACAACGAGTACGCCATCAGCGTCCCGCTGTCGCGGCAGTCGGCGGCGCCGTCACTGGCGCACAAGGGCATCGGCTACGGCATCGCCGGTGAGCGCGTCGACGGCAACGACATGGCCGCGCTGCTCTCGGTGCTCGGCGCGGCCGTCGACCGGGCCCGCGCGGGCGAGGGCCCGCAGCTGATCGAGGCGCACACGTACCGGATGCAGGCGCACACCAACGCCGATGACGCGACCCGCTACCGCGACGACGCCGACGTCGAAGCGTGGGTGCACCGCGATCCGATCACCCGGCTGCGGACCCACCTGCGGGAGCGGGGGCTGCTCACCGACGACGTCGACGCCCGCTTCACGGCCGACGCCGAGCGGGTGGCCGCGCACCTGCGCGACGGCCTCAACGCCGACATCACCCCCAACCCCGACGACCTTTTCGAGTACGTGTACGCGAGCCCGACCCCGCAGCTCAAGGAGCAGGCGGCGCTGGTGGCCGACGAGCTGAGCCGAGAGGGAGCGCACTGATGACGGTTCTCGACGCCAGGCCCGTACCGAAGACCGAGGTCCGCACCCTGTCGATGGCGCAGGCACTCAACCAGGCGCTGCGCGACGCGATGGCCGCCGACCCGACCGTGGTGATGTTCGGCGAGGACGTCGGCGCGCTCGGCGGCGTCTTCCGGATCACCGACGGGCTGACCGCCGAGTTCGGCGAGACGCGCTGCTTCGACACGCCGCTGGCCGAGTCGGGGATCGTCGGCATGGCCGTCGGCATGGCGATGAACGGCATGCGCCCGGTCGTGGAGATGCAGTTCGACGCGTTCGCCTACCCGGCGTTCGAGCAGATCGTCAGCCACGTCGCCAAGATGCGTAACCGCACCCGCGGCCGGGTCGCGCTGCCGATGGTGATCCGGGTGCCCTACGCCGGCGGCATCGGCGGCGTCGAGCACCACTGCGACTCCTCCGAGTCGTACTGGGCGCACACGCCCGGGTTGCACGTCGTCGCACCGGCCACCCCGGCCGACGCGTACGCGCTGCTGCGCGAGGCGATCGCATCCCCGGACCCGGTCGTGTTCCTGGAGCCCAAGAAGCTGTACTGGAGCAAGCAGGAGGTCGAACTCCCGGTCCGGGCGCCTGGCATCGGCACGGCGGTGGTGCGCCGCCAGGGCACCGACGCCACGCTGATCGCGTACGGTCCGGCTGTGCCGGTCGCGCTGGAGGCCGCCGAGATCGCCGCCCGGGAGGGCCGCAGCCTGCAGGTCGTCGACCTGCGTTCGATCGTGCCTTTCGACGACGAGACCGTCTGCGCCGCCGTGCGTTCCACGGGCCGTGCGGTGGTGGTCGCCGAGGCGGCCGGGTTCGCCAGCGTCTCCTCGGAGATCGTCGCCCGGGTCACCGAGCGGTGCTTCCACTCCCTGGCCGCGCCGATCCGCCGGGTCGCCGGCTTCGACATCCCGTACCCGCCGCCGAAACTGGAGCACTTCCAGCTGCCCGGCGTGGACCGGGTGCTCGACGCCGTCGACGACCTGCAGTGGGAGCAGTGATGGCCGCCCAGACATTCCGCCTGCCCGACCTCGGCGAAGGGCTCACCGAGGCGGAGATCGTGCAGTGGCTCGTGGCCGAGGGCGACGAGGTGGTCGTGGACCAGAGCATCGCCGAGGTGGAGACCGCCAAGTCGGTGGTCGAGGTGCCGTCGCCGTACGCGGGCCGGGTCGCGACCCTGCACGCGGCGGCGGGCACCACCCTCGCGGTCGGCGAGCCGCTGATCACCGTCGAGGCGCTGGAACCGGCCGCCGCGGCCTACCGCGAGGAGGAGAAGGCCGGCTCCGGCAACGTCCTCATCGGGTACGGCACCTCCGGTGGCGCGACCACGACCCGGCGCCGCCGCCCGCGCGCCCGCACCGCGGCTGTCGCCCATCCGGGCCCCGGACCGCAGCGGGTGCCGAAGGTCATCTCGCCGCTGGTCCGCAACCTGGCCCGCAGCAACGGCATCGATCTGCGTACGGTCGAACCGACCGGCCCTGGCGGTGTGATCCTGCGGGCGGACGTCGAGCGCGCCGTCGCTGGATCCGCTCCCGCCGCATCGCCGTCGGTTGCGCCGCCCCTGTCGGCCGCATCGGCTGCGTCGGGCGGGTCGGCGGTGTCGCCTGCGCCGGGCGCGGGGGAGCGGCGTACTCCGCTCAACGGGTTCCGCAAAGCCGCGACGGCCGCGCTGACCCGCAGCCGCGCCGAGATCCCCGAGGCCACCGTGTGGGTCGACGTGGACGCGACCGAGCTGTGGGAGCTGCGCGAGAGCAACCCGGCAGGCCCGGGGCTGCTCGCCTACATCGCGCGGTTCGTGGTCGCGGGGCTGCGCGAGTTCCCGGTGCTCAACGCCCGGTTCGACGCCGAGCGGCAGGAGATCGTCGAGTACGACCGGATCAACCTCGGCATCGCGGTGCAAGGCGACCGGGGACTGGTCGTGCCGGCCGTGATCGGTGCGGACGCGATGACCACCACGCGGCTCGGCGAGGAGATCCGGCGGCTCACCGCCACCGCCCGTGAGGGACGCGCCACCGCGCAGGAACTGTCCGCGGGCACGTTCACGCTCAACAACTACGGCGGCTTCGGGGTCGACGGCAGTGCCGCGATCATCAACTATCCGCAGGTGGCGATCCTGGGCTTCGGCCGCATCCTGGATCGGCCGTGGGTGGTCGACGGGCAGGTCCGCGTCCGTAAGATCACGCAGATGAGCTTCGTGTTCGATCACCGTGTGTGTGACGGCGGGGTGGCGGCCGGTTTCATGCGCAGCGTCGCCGACGCGATCGAGAACCCGGCCTCGGCGATCGCCCGGCTGTGACGGCGGTACTCCTCGACGAGGAGTTGGCGGGCGGCCCGGCGCACGATGTGGCGCTCGGGCCGCTGCTGCTGCGGCGCGGCCTGGGGGAGGCCCGCGACATCCTGCGGGTGTATTCGCCGGAGCCGACCGCGGCGTTCAGCCGCCGCGACACGCTGCGGCCGGGTTATCCGGGGGCGGCCGAAGCGGTACACCGCCTCGGTTTCGCGCCGGTCGTCCGCCCGCAGGGTGGCAGCCTCGCCGCCTACCACCGGGGCAGCGTGGTCGTCGATCACGTGTGCCGGGCCGAGCAGGCGTCCCCCGAGCCGGTCGAGCGGTTCCAGCGATTCGCGGCGCTGCATGCCGCGCTGCTGGTGCGGCTCGGCGTCGACGCGCGGATCGGCCCGGTCGCCGGCGAGTACTGCCCCGGCGAGTACAGCATCAACGCCGGCGGGATGAAGATCGTCGGCTCGGCGCAGCGGGTGACCCGTGACGGCTGGCTGTTCAGCACGGTCATCCAGGTCGCCGGCTCGGACCGTCTCCGCGAGGTGCTGACCGCCGCCTACCGCGAACTCGGCTACGACTTCGAGCCGGCCACCGTCGGCGCTGTCGAGGACGTCGTGCCCGGCGTGACGGTTCCGGTGGTCACCGCGGCGGTCCGGGCGGCCTACGACCTGACCGGACCGGCGGTGAACGTCCCGGCGGTTCTGACAGCGGAACTCAGCTGACCGACGCGGCCCCGGGGCACCGGGACAGCCGCGTCAGAACGGGATCGGTCCCGGGACAAGGCCTGGCCGGGCGACGCCGCCTGGGCGAGAAATTCGGTCGCGGCTGTCGCAACGACCGTGTGAACCTGGGGATCGCCTGCGCCGATGGATCGCCGGCGGGCCGCATGGCCACACCGACCACGACGAGGAGTGACAATGCGAGCGACTTCCACGCTCCGGACCTTTGACCGTCCTACCGTGGAGTTGCGCCTTGTCCTTGGTGAACCTCGGAATCGTCGCCCATGTTGACGCCGGAAAGACCAGCCTGACCGAGCGCCTGCTGTACGAGGCCGGGGCCGTGTCCCGGCCCGGAAGCGTGGACGCCGGAACGACGCGGACCGACTCGATGGAGCTGGAGCGTCGGCGCGGCATCACCATCCGGGCGGCCGTCACGTCGATCAGGCTCGGCGATCTGAGCATCAACCTGCTGGACACGCCGGGTCACCCCGACTTCATCGCGGAGGTCGAGCGGTCCCTGGCCGTGCTGGACGCCGCCGTACTCGTGGTGTCGAGCGTGGAGGGCGTCCAGCCGCAGACCGTCGCGATCTGGCGGGCGCTGCGCCGCGTCGGCGTGCCGACGGTGTTCTTCCTCAACAAGGTGGACCGCCGCGGCGCCGACGTCGACCGGGTCCTTTCCCAGGTACGCCAGCGGCTCGCGGCGCAAGTGGTCATGCTCACCACAGTCACCTCTCCGGGCGAGCGAGACGCCCGGGTGCGGGCCATCGGCCTCGACTCCGAATCGGTCGTGGAGGCGGTGGCGGAGGTCGACGACGCGGTGGCGGCCCGGTGGCTGGCGGGCGAACGGGCACGCATCCGTGACGTACGGATCGCGATGCGGCACGCGGTACGCGGCGCCGCGCTCAGCCCGGTGGCGTGCGGCTCGGCGATCACCGGAGCCGGAGTGCCGCACCTGCGCCACATCCTGACCCACCTGCTGCCGCGCTGCGACGAGCGGGACGGCCCGCTGGCGGGTACGGTCTTCGCCGTCGATCGGGACGACAAGGGCCGGCGGGCCTGGCTGCGGTTGTGGTCGGGGAGTTTGCGCGTACGGGACCGGGTGCAGGTCGCCGGGGCCCGGCCGCAGGCGGTGACCCAGATCGCCGTCAGCGAGCCCGCCGGTGTTGTGGTGCGCCCGTCGGCGTCCGCCGGCCAGATCGCGGCGGTCCGCGGCCTGTCGGCCCGGATCGGCCAGCACGTCGGGAGCCCGCCCCGGCGGAACGCGTACCGGTTCCCGCCGCCGACCCGGCAGGCGCTTGTCGAGCCCGTCGACCCGGCGCAGCGGCTGACGATGTTCGCCGGTCTCGCCGAGTTGGCCGACGAGGATCCCCTGGTGGATCTGCGGCTCGACGAGCAGCAGGCGCAGGCGGTGATCCGCCTGCACGGCGAGGTCCAGAAGGAGGTGGTGGCCGCACTTCTGGAGGACCGGTACGGCGTCCGGGTCAGATTCTCGAGCACCCTGACGGCCTGTATCGAACGGGTCGTCGGCACCGGAGCAGCCGAGGACCGGGTCAAGGAGCGCGGGAACCCGTACCTGGCCGGGCTCGGGTTGCGCATCGACGCCGCCGAGGTGGGACACGGGATCGAGTTCCGTCCGGGGATCGAACCGGGCCGGCTGCCACCGGCGTTCATCGCGGCCACGGAGCAGGGTGTGCGGGCCGCTCTCCGCCACGGCCGCCACGGCTGGCCGGTCACCGACTGCACGGTCACCATGACGTCCTCGCAGTACTGGCCGCGACAGAGCAAGCCGCACCAGAAGTTCGACAAGTCGATTTCGAGTGTGGCGGCGGACTTCCGCAACCTCGCCCCGGTCGTGGTGACCGCGGCGCTCCGCGAGGCCGGCACCCGGGTGTGCGAGCCGATCGAACGGTTCGACGTCAACCTCGCGCACCACACGGTGGACGCGGTGATGGGGCTACTCGGCCGGCTCGGAGCGGTCGTCCACGACACTTCGGCCGCTGGCGGGTATCTCGAAGTGAGCGGCGCGCTGCCGTCGTCGCGGGTACCGCAGGTCGTCGCGGCGCTTCCAGACCTCACCGGTGGCGAGGCCGTTCTGACCACGCACTTCGACCACTACGCGCCGGTCACCGGCGAGGACCCGCCGGTGCTGCCCCGGCGCGGACCCGACCCCGGCGACCGGGAAGGGTGGTTTCGTGCCGTACCGCGATAGGTGTCGAACGGTGGCGCGAGGCTGGGTAGGTCGGAGGCTGGGAGGCAGGCGGGCCCGCCTCGAGGGGTGACGCTCGGCCAGCACGGCGCAGGGGCGCCCACCGGTTCGGCGGGCGCCCCTGCGCCGAGGGGACACGGGATCACGTACGACGAGACGGGCCCGTGGCGGGCGATCAATACCAGTATCTGCGACCGCCGATCGGGCGACCGACCGCGCCCAGGATCCAGAACACGGCACCGACGATCAGCAGGATGATGCCGATCGTGTACAGGATCGATACATGCAGGAATATGCCGAGCAACAGGAGAATGAGGCCGAGGATCAGCATGGTTAGCTCCGTTCTCGCTGCGGTGTCTCCGAGCGCGGTCGGCAGATACCCAGCGCCGTCCTCCACCAATCACGTTCTCGCGGGGCCGTGAGAATCATCCACGATGGTGGCGAGGCCATGGCTGCGCGTGATCGACGCCGTACCAAGCCTCATGAACGGCCCAGAACCCACCGAACAGCGACGCGCCGGGTCGGCGGCCACGCCGCCAGGGTCGCGGCGGAGCCGCTGAGGCGTTGGTCTCGGCGACTCCTCGCAACGCCGGATGACATGATGGGCTGGCAGGCTGTTCCTGGGTAGGAAGGTGCGGCGGTCCATGGCGAGTTTCGAAGCGAGGACGGCCGCCGGGGAGGGTCGGGTCACGGTGGTCCTGAGCGGCGACTGCGACCTTACGGCCCGCGACCAGTTGACCCACGTGCTGCTGGACGCGGTAAGCCGCGAGAAGGCGGTGTTCGTCGATGTGGCGGAGGTCAGCTTCTTCGACTCCACGGGCGTGCACGCCCTGGTGACCGCCCATCATGCGGCGCGCGGCCGGAACGGTCGGCTTTTTGTCGTCAACGCAGGGGGAGCGGTCGCCGCGGTACTTGAGCTGACCGGGCTGGACGCGCTGCTGCGGGCCCCGGCCGAAGGGCATCGCCATGCCTGAGCAGCCGGTTGACGCCGCGGGCATGACGTACTCGGAGCCCGACGACCTGCGTTCGGTCCGCGTTTTCGTCTCCGAGCGGGCCCGGGCGCTGGGTATGGCGGCCGAGCGGATCGACCTGCTCACTATCGCGGTCAGCGAACTGACCACCAATACCCTGCAGCACTCGGGCGGCGGCGGGCACATCCAAATCTGGGCCGACAACGGCCACCTGTTCTGTGATGTGGTCGACGGCGGCGGTCCGCGGGCGTTCGGCCGGGCGATGCCGTCCGCCGAGGCGTTCCGTGGGCGGGGCCTGGCCATCGTGGAGCGAATCTGCGACTCGGTCCAGACGCTCGCGGTGCCGGGCGGCACGCTGGTCCGGCTCTGCCTCAGACTCTGACCGGCTTCACTTGTCGACGAGTACGGCCAGGGTGCAGGTGTCGTCGTCGGGGCTCGGCGCATGCAGCAGCCGGTGGATGCGGGGCAGCGGATCCATCCCCGGCTCGGCGGAGACCGAGCTCAGGTGGGCGCGTACCTCGGCGGCGCGCTGAGCGACGTCGCCGCGGCGCTCCATCAGCCCGTCGGTGTAGAAGAGGATCAGGTCGCCGGGGTGCAACTGGGTGGTGGCGACCGGGAAGTCGATCTCGGTCTCGGCGCCCAGCAGCAGGCCGGGCGGCCGCTGGAGTTCGATGTTGTGCCCGTCGCGGCCGAGCAGCGGAGCCATGTGGCCGGCCCGGGCCCAGGGCAGCAGCCGGGTACTGGGGTCGTAGACGCCGATCACCGCGGTGCCGGTGATGCCCAGCTGGACGCAGAGGAGGTTCAGGTGGTGCAACAGCAGGCCCGGGTCGCGGATGCCCACTGACAGCCACGCGACCAGGGCGAATCGCAGATGGGCCATGCCGCTGGCGGCCTCCAGGCCATGCCCGGCGACGTCGCCGACGGCGAGGGCGACCCGTCCGTCCGGCAGCGTCTGCGCGTAGTACCAGTCGCCGCCCACCTGCACGGCGCTCTCCGCCGGCAGGTAACTGACCATCGCCGCCATGCCGTCCAGTTCGAACGGGCCGGCGGGCACCGGTTGGATCATCTGCTGCAGTTGCCGGGCCAGCCGGTGTTCGGCGATCGCGGTCAGCTCCCGGACCCGGACCTGGTCGCTGAGCCGCTCGATCTCGGTGCGGGAGGCGACCCGGGCAGTCACGTCCTGTACCACTGCGTAGATCTTCACCTGCTGGCCGGCGGCGTCCCGCGCCAGGTTGGACAGGATCCGCAGGTGCTTGACCGCGTCGCCGATCCGGAACCGGACGGTGACGTCCGAGGCGGCCCCGACGTCCAGGGTCTGCCAGGCTGCCTCGGCGATCCCGCGGTCCTCGGGCAGGACCGCGGCAGCCTGCTCGGTGCGGGGCAGGGGGCCGTCGGCGGGGTCGCGCTGAAAGATCCGGTACATCCCCGGGGACCACTCGGAGCGGCCGGTGGTCAGGTCGTACTCCGCCCAGCCGAGACTGCCGAGCAGCTCCGTGCTCTCCAGCCGGCGACGGTGCTCGTCGATCCGCTGCCACCAGACCAGCAGGCCGCCCAGCACCCGCTGCACACTGACCTGGAAGCGGGATTCGGCGACCACGCCGGGACGGGATTCCTCGAACCGGAAGTCGTCCATCGTCGCGGGCGCGCCGGTCCGCATCACCTCCAGATAGAGCGTCCAGAGCGGGCCACCCACCATGGACGGGTACAGCTCGCGTAGCCGGCCGCCGAGCCGTTGCGTGCCGCGGCCGTAGATGTCACGGATCTGGTTGCTGGTCGCGGCGATCCGGAAGTCGGCGACCGTGCCGTCGTCGTCCGCTACCGGCAGGAGCCAGGTGCAGCCCGCGGGAATCGCCGCGAGCAGCTCCCGAACCACGTCCTCATCGGCCACCTTCGCAGCCTAGCGGTCCGCGGACCGCTCGCACGGGGCCGACGAGCCGGGGGCGACGTTCACTGCTCCTGCAGTAGGAAGAGGTCGGCGATGCCGCAAATGCTCAGGACCTGGCGGACGATCTCATGGGCCGGGTGGATTTCCAGCCGGGCGCCGAGTTGTTCCGCGCGGTCGCGGCACTGGATCAGGGCACGAACACCGGACGAATCCAGGAACGTCACGTCGCTCATGTCCAGCACGAGGCGGTGTGGGCGGCTCCGGCGCAACACGTCCGTCACGACGGTACAAACCTGCGACTCGCTGACCATGTCGATCTCGCCGGTGATTGTCACGACCGTGGCGGCGCTGGTGGGTGCCTCGACCTCCACCAGCAGGGGCGGGGCGGGCGCAGCGGGTGGGAATGTCATGTCACGCCTTCCGGCGTCGGGAAGTCAGGACCTTGTGCTGACCGCCTCTGCGAACCGAGGCAGTGCCGAGAAGACGAGCCTGACGAAAGACCGGCGAACCCGACGTCGTGCGTACGGCTCCCACGCTACGCGGTCCGCCCCCGATCCGGAACGTCGCTTGTCCCGAGTCTGCGAGCTGCGTGGCCGGGCCGATCCGACTCGGCAACTAGTTGTCAAAGTGGAAACTAGTTGCTAGCTTGGTGGAATGAGTGGTCCGGCTGTCCCGGAGAGCGACATGAGCGGCAACGTCTTCGACAAGGCGCAGGCCCGCGCCGCGCTCGACGCCGCTGAACAGGCACGTACCGCGGGCCGTCGGACCGCCGGCCGTTGGGCCCGGCGCTACCTGCTCGGCTTCGGCGCGGTGTCTGCTGGCTCCGTGCTGGCCGTGTGGACTGTCTCGGCGTGGGTGTCGTCCGCGTGGTGGGGAGTCTGGTACGCGCTGCTGGTCGGACTGTTCGCGTTCTGGCTCCGGCGGCAGCCGGTCCGGGCGATACCCCGGCGCGTGCAACTGGTGACCATCCTGGCGTGGTCCGTGGTGTTCGGCCTGACGATGGCGGTCGGGATCGACTACCCGCTGGCGTATCCGATCGGCGCCGCCGCCGGCTTCTCGGTGTGGGCGGCCGCCGCCTGGTGGGTGGGCCGGTGACCGGAGCGCATCCGCGCCATCGCCTCGATCCGCTGATCCACGCTCCGATCCGGCTGTCCATCATGGCCTATCTATCGGAAGTGGACCGGGTCGAATTCGCCCTGGTCCGCGACGCGGTGGAGCTCACCGCGGCGGCGCTTTCCAAACAGGTCTCCATGCTCGAGGAGGCCGGCTATGTCACCGTCGAGAAGGGCTACGTGGGCAAACGGCCGCGCACCTGGCTCGCCCTCGCGCCCGCCGGCCGGGACGCGATGGCTCGCCACCTCGCGGCGTTGCGCGCCATCGCCGACGGCCAGTCGCGCTGACCGCCGCTCACGGGAGCACGACACTCCACCGTTCCCGCAAGTGCCTTAAAGTTACGCATCTTCCACCTCAAAGCTCTGTTACGGTACGACGATGGTGCAGGAGCTGTACTCGGTGGAGCAGGTCGCTGAGCGGCTCGGCCTGCACGTGCGGACGGTTCGCAACTACGTCCGCGACGGGCGCCTCAAGGCCGTACGGATCGGCAAGCAGTACCGGATCGCCCGCGCCGACCTGGAGGCGCTCACCGGCGGGCCGGTGCTCGCAGCGCCGGAGAACGGCCCGGGCCGTGCGCGAAGTGTGGAAGTCTCCAGCGTGGTGGACATCGACGCCGTGGGGCGCGCTACGGCGGACCGGGTAAGCAACACCGTCATGGCCGCGGCCGAGGGGGCCAGGGTCCAGACCCTCTACGACGAGGAGCGCGCCCACCTGAAAATCGTCATCTTCGGGGAGCCCGCCGCGACCGCCGCGATGCTGCACATCCTCGACACCCTCATGAAGGCGGACGCCTGATTCGCCGATGGCCTTGTCGCTCTACCGCCACCGAGCTTTCCTGCCGTCAACGATGTGCGGCTTGGCGGCAGGCGTTGCGGCGCGGTTGCCCGGCCCTACGCCGCTGCCGCATGCCGGATGACGGTTGCGAACTTTCGCCCGAGGACGATGACACCGACCGCGATTCCCACGGCCAGGACGGCGGCGGCCGGTGCCCCGTTGACGGCGACCAGTAGGCCGGCCAGAGCTGTCGCGAGTGCGGTGCCTTTGGACAGCGTCTGGCCGGTCATGGTGACCGCAACCAGGACTCGCATGCGCGCCGGCAGCGTCGGACCGCTCCCGACCGATCGGTACGCCAGCGCGGCGCCGACGACGTACAGCGACAGCGAACCGCTCAGGCCCAGGACGGCTACGAAGATGGGTACGGCGAACAGGGTGCCGCCGATCGCCAGCTTCGCGGTCATGGCACTGGCGGCCACGGCGCACAGCAGGAGCGCTGCGGACAGTGCCGTGACAAGGAGGCACGTCCGCCTGGCTGCCACACGGGACGCCGTACCCCGGGCTTGAATCAGGGCCGACCACCGCCGGGACTCGTCCCGGATAGCGGCGATGGCGTCGGCTATCTGCTCGTCTGTCGACCTCGACACTGTCGCGCCTCCCCGCTGCTCGACCCGCGCACGGTTCGCCACACTACCGTGAGCGTGCCCATGCGGATCCCGCCGTGACGGCATACCGTCTCGCAGGTGCGGCGAACGGCACGGGGAGGGCCGTGACGCCTACGGTGCCGGTGACTCGGCCAGGGCGGCGATGATGGAAGTCTCGGCGGTGGCCTTGTCGATGCCGAGTCCGGCGAGGACGCCCGCGCCGTCTTCGAGTTCGAGCAGCGCGAGCAGGATGTGTTCGGTGCCCACGTGGTTGTGGTTCATCCGCAGCGCCTCCCGGAAGGTCAACTCCAGGCCCTTCTTGGCGTGTGCGTCGAACGGGATGAGCGCGGGCACCGGCTCGGCTGCCGCCGGCAGCGTCGCGATGGCGGTCCGCCGGACGTCGTCGAGTGACACTCCTTGCGCGACGATCGCGCGGGCGCCGAGCGATGTCGGGTCCGCCGCCAGACCCAACACCAGATGAGCCACGTTGATCTGGCCGTTGCCCCGGGCGCGGGCCTCTTCCTGCGCCGTCACGACGACCTTCCTGGCCCGGTCGGTGAAGCGGCTGAACCCCTGACTGGCGTCGAGGTCCGGTGCGTCACCCTTGGCGACGAACCGCTTCTGCGCCGCTTGTTTGGTGACGCCCATGCTGCGGCCGATCTCCGTCCAGGAAGCGCCGGAGCGGCGCGCCTGGTCCACGAAGTGCCCGATCAGATGATCCGCGACGTCACCGAGGTGGTCGGCGGCCAGTACCGCGTCGGTGAGCTGATCGAGGGCGGCGGAGTGGGTCTTCTTGATGGCTTCGATCAGGTCGTCGAGCCGGATCGAATTGGCGATGGGTTGAGGCGTCGTCATGCGTCAACCATAAGTTGACGCATGATGGAAGTCAACTCTAGGTTGACGCCGTCAGCGAGAGCTCCAGGGTCGGCTACCTCATCTCAGGCTTCTTCGAGCGACGCAGGTACGCCGCCAGCGGCACGGCGCTCAGCACGACGAAGGCGACATTGAAGAGCCGTTCCCGGCCCTCGGAGCCGAGCCCGGGGTTAGGCGAGGGTGGCGATGGCCTCGGGCACGACCAGCGTGACGCCTGACCAGAACCCGTCACCGAAGGGATGAAGCCGATCCGAGTCCAGCTCACATATGCTGCCGCGGCACAACGGGGCTAGGGAGTTGGAAAAGTGACGCGTAGCAACAGCGTGGTCGCCGTACGCATCGGGGCGATCGTGGCCGCACTGGCCACGAGCATCGTGGCCCCGGCGTCGGCCGAGGCGGCAGAGCCGGACCCGGCAGCGCCGGTGATCTCGGACGTGGGCGTCGCCGCCGGTGAGCGGGTCAACAAGACCGTCACCATCCGACCGGTGGTCTCAGATGACGTGGCGGTCACCAAGGTCGAGTTGCGCGTCAATCACCGTCTGGTGACCTCTTCCGTGTCGGCGCCGTGGACCCTCAGCTGGGACACGCGCAGCAACTCGAACCAGGATGTCCTGGTCGAGGTCACCGCGCACGACGGCGACGGCCACACGACGACTGCCGCCACCACCGTCTTCGCGGACAATTCCGCCCCGGTTGTCGATATTCCGTGGGGGGACCTGAGCACGCAGAGCCGGTTCAACAGCTTCACCGGCGTCGTACCGGTCACCTTCACCCCGCGCTCGGCGAACGACCAGGACGTCGTGCGCGTGGTGCTGTCCATCGGCGCCACCGTCATCGGCACCACCAGCGCCGCGCCGTGGACCGTCGACTGGGACACCACCGGCTACCAGGGCCCGGTCACCCTGTCCTGGTCCGCACACGACGCCTCCGGCAACGTGCGTACCCTGACCACGCACGCCTGGGCCGACCACGCCGGTCCCCAACTGAGCGCGGACTTCACTCTGGTCGACGGCTACATCAACGCCCGCGACTCGGTTTTCGTCGACGCGCGGGACCCCGCCTGGATCGGCAAGGTCGAGCTGCTCGTCAACGGCACCGTGGCCAACACCGACACCAGCGGGCAGTTCCCGCGATACCTGCCGTGGGACCGCGGTGCGGCCAACGGCCCGGCCACCATGACGATCCGAGCGAGCGATGGCGTCGGTAACGTCACCGTGTTGACCCGCACCGTAACCGTCGACAACGACGCGCCCGTGGTCACCGCGACCCCGCCCGCTGGAGCCAAGGTCCGCGGCGTGTTCACCGCCCGCCTCACCAGCGTCAAGGACGCCACGGGCCCGGCCTACATGCTGGTGCGACTGGACGACGGCACCCGCTACTTCACTGGCCGGGCGCCGTGGTCGCTGAGGGTTGACACCAGGAGCTACTCCGACGGCCCGCACACGCTTTCCTTCGACGTTCGCGACAAGGCCAACAACCAGACCCTGGTGCGCCGGTCCGTGACCGTCGACAACACCGCACCCTCGATGCGCATCACCAAAGCTCCGAAGAACCGGAGCAAGCTCCGCCGTGCCGTCGCGATCACGGCGAGCGCGCAGGACCGGTACGGCGTGAACCGGGTGCAGATGCTGGTCAACGGCAAGGTCGTGGCCACCGACCGGACGTCCGGCTACGCATTCTCGCTGACGCCGCATGCCAGATACGGCAAGACGTTCACCATGCAGCTGCGCGCCTACGACCAGGCCGGCAACGTGCACTACAGCAGCAAGCGCACGTACCGCCGCTGACCGCCGGAACACCGGACGTGACCCGAGCGCTGACCCTGCTTGGGTGGCCGCGCGTCCCGGCGAGGTTGGGCGCGAGCGGGGGACGGATCATCCGCGGCCCGCTGATGCGTTCCTGGTCGTGACGCCGGCCCGGTCGCGCAGCGGGGAACTCGGTTTGGACGCGGCCAGCGGGTCCCAGTCGGGGCCGACCGGAGTGAGCTTGGACGGGTCGGCGATCACGGCACCGGCTTTGACTTCGGCGCTGAGCGGGCGGCGAAGGATCGCGCCGGCCGTGCCCAGGCCGCTGCAGACGGCGCCGACGATGCCGTTGCCCCAGGTGGTGCTGGCACCGGTCAGCCATAGACCGCGGATTTCGGTGCGCGGGCCTGGTCGGCGTGGTCCGATCTGGTCGGCGGCCATTTCGATGCCGTAGCTCGAGCCGAGGCTGGACAGCGTGAACCGCTCGTGGGTGACGGGGCTGGACGCCTCCCGCCAGACGATGTGCTGCCGCAGGTGGGGGATCACGGTGCTGGCGCGGTCGATCAGGTGCTCGGTGAGGCGTTCCTTGAGCTCGAGGTAGTCCGGGTTCTTGCGGTACCCGTCGACGCTGGGCCAGAACGTGCCGTGCGGGGCGAGACACATCACTTCGAGAGTGCTGTGGCCGGGTGGGGCGGCATGCGGGTTCCCCGGGTCCTTGGTGGTCGCGGAGGTGAGGAAGATCGGCAGTTCGTCCGGGATGCGGCCCGCGTAGGCGGCGCGGTACACGCCCTCCACGTCGGTGTGCGGGTAACACCAGTACGTGCTGTTGGGCAGTTGGTCGGCGAGGTCGATGTCGAGCCCCAGGTAGACACTGAACAGCGGGAGCGCCATCCGGTACTTCTCCACTCGGGTGACGGTGCCCGGGGCCAGGTGTTCGCGGCCGACGAGGTCGAGGTAGGTGCGCTTGAGGTCAGCGCCCGAGACGACGATCGGGGCGTGAATCGTCTCGCCCCCGGCGAGTTGGACGCCGACCACGGCTCCGTCCTCGACCAGGATGTCGGTGACGCGGGCCTTGGTGCGTACCTGACCGGCGTGGGTCTCGATGACGTCGATGAGATGGGCGGGGAGGACCTGGCCACCGCCGCGTGGGTACCACGCGCCACCGGTGAGGTAGTGGTCGAGGAAGCCACCGTGCAGCGCGACCGATGTTCGGGACGGAGGCGCCCCGTAGTCGCCGGATTCGGCGACGATCACCGCCCTGGCCAGGGGGCTGAGCCGGCATGCGGCGAACAGCCAGGTCAGCGGCAGTTGTCCGACGGTGGTGACGGTTGGTGCCGTGCGGGCGAAGCGCAGCAGACTGCGTACGCTGCGCCCGGGCAGGACGGTGCTACGCAGTTCGGTACCGATCCGCCGCAGGATGCCGACGCAGAGCCGCAAACCGCGCTTCTGGTCGGGGAACGCCTCGATCAGCCGGGCCAGGTAGGTGTCCCAGTCGCTGGGCACCCGGAACGTGAGGTCGGGGAACACCAGCGTGGAGTGCCCGTCGGGGTCGAGTTGGCGGAACTCGACCCGGCCGTCCAGGCCGAGGCCGCGCAGTGCCGTCGTCATGCGTCCGCCCGGGTGGCATTCGCCGATGTAGTGCATGCCCACGTCGAACTCGTACCGGTTTCCCTTGCGGCGGAAGACCTGGCTGCAGCCGCCCGCGACCTGGTTCTGCTCGAGTACCAGGGTGCGCTTTCCGGCGGCGGTGAGGTAGGCGGCACAGGTGAGCCCGCCGAGGCCGGAGCCGATGACGATCGCGTCCCAGTCGTTCATGACGACACCTCCGCCAGCACTATAGCGCCTGCTATAGCAGTTGCTATAGCGATAGTGTTGCGCGGTGACCGAGCGTCGTGGCAACCCCGCCGTGCGGGTACGCCTGCTGGAGGGCGCCGCCCGCCTGCTCGCCGAGGAGGGCCCCTCGGCGCTCACTCTGCGCCGGGTAGCCACGGAGGCCGACACGTCGACCATGGCCGTGTACACGCATTTCGGCTCGATGGCCGACCTCGCCGATGCGGTGGTTGCCGAGGGCTTCGCCCGGCTGGGCGCGCTGCTCGCCAAGGTGCCGCGCACGGACGACGCGATCACCGATCTGGGCGGGCTGGGCCGCGCCTATCTGGCCAACGCCCGGCAGAACCCGCATCTGTACGCCGTCATGTTCGGCACCGCCTCGCTGGGCCGTTACCGCCCGCAGACCACCGACGAGCGAGAGCGCGGCCGGTACACGTTCGACGAGATCGTGGAGGCGTCCCGCCGCGCCGTGGAACAGGGACGGTTGAAGCCGGCGGAGCCGCGGGCGATCGCCAGCCAGTTGTGGACCGCGGTACATGGCTACGTGACGCTCGACGTCGGTGGCTACTTCGGCGACGACGGCGTCGAACACGTCCTGGTGCCGATGTTCGTGAGCCTGCTCAGCGGCCTCGGCGCCGACCCGGCCGCCGCACTCGCGTCGATCAAGACACTGGCGACGACCCGGGCACAACGTTGACCGTCGGCTCACGCGTCAGTGGGTTGGCAGGTCGCGGCGTTGTCCGGCCCGCTGCGGACACCGGGCCGGACAACGGTCTTTGACGTCAGCGGCGGGCGGTCTGCGTCCGTCGCAGCGCGACCGCGGCCCGGAGCCGGTCCGGCGCGGCCGGGTCCACGACGACACCGGCGCCCTGGCCGGGCTCCTTCGCCCACCCCGCGAGGCGTGCGGCGAGCCGCTTCAGCCGGGCGTCGCCGGGCGGCACGTCGATGTAGAACGCCCCCTCCATCGGCCGCGACACGTCATCGCCGCCCCAGCGCACCACGCCGTCACACTCGGCGAGGATGTCGCGCACCATGGCGATCTGCTGCGGGTAGAGATTGCCCCCGGCACCGGCCGGATAGCTGTCCGGGCGCAGCGCCAGCGCGGTGCCGGACCGGAAGTTCACCCCTGCCGCGGTGCCGTCGGCGGCGGAACTGTGGTGGCCGGCGGCCTCACCGGCGGCCAGCTCGTCCACGTCGTAGTGGAAGCGCCGGGCGACGTGCAGCAGCACCGTCGCCGTGGCACCCGGCAGCAGGGCCACGGCGGTGTCGCTGCCTTCGATGCGGTGGTTCCGGACCTGGCCGCTCTTGACCGCGGGCCAGCCATTGCCGGTGGCCTGCCCGGCTCCGGGCGGGGCGGCAGCCGCCGACCGGGCCAGGGCGGGGGCGCCGATCGCCAGCCCCGCGGCGGCGCCGCCGAGCCCGGCCAGCAACCGCCGTCGGGACAACACAGTACGGTCGATCATCGTGGACTCCTCAGAATGGTGACCGGGGACGCGGGAGCCGCTCATGACGGAAAGGCCTTGGTCTCTT
This sequence comes from Krasilnikovia cinnamomea, assembly GCF_004217545.1. Lineage (NCBI taxonomy): Bacteria > Bacillati > Actinomycetota > Actinomycetes > Micromonosporales > Micromonosporaceae > Krasilnikovia > Krasilnikovia cinnamomea. The sequence continues at coordinate 487,187 of NZ_SHKY01000001.1, read as the reverse complement.
CGGCGACCAGCTCCTGGAGCCGGTCGCTGAAGCCCTGAATGAACTCGTCCAACCGGCCACCGGGCAGCATGTGCGGCAGGATCGTGGGAATTCCCCCGGTGAGCTCGATGAGGCTGACCCGGCCGAGATCGATGATGGGGTTCTGCCCCCCAGGCACCAGCGCGAGCCGCGCAAGCTTCTGGGCGTTCGCCGTGTTCTGGAACCTGCCGTTGAAGAACGACCGGAAGCGGCGCTTGTACCCGCCGCGCCGGAACAGGTTGTCGAGCTCGTCGGTGATCTTCGCGCCGGCACGCAGATTCATGGCGACGTTGTAGGCGTCCGCGTCCTCGAGCATGTCGCGCAGCTTGAAGGAGTTGTCGTCCGTCTGCCTCGCGAGCTTCTCCCGGCAGAACGCAAGACCCGACGGGACTCTGTTGCTCTCGCGGCGCCAATCACCGTAGAACGTCATCAGGTCGCCACCCCACCCGGCGACGTCACTGGCGTTGAATCCGTTGGGGTCCTCCACCGTGCCACCGGCCAGCACGCCCTCGCAGGAGTACGCCCAGTGCGCGATGGAGTAGTCGATTCCCGTGTTGGGTTCGCGAAGCGTACGCATAGGGGTGAGGTTTCGGCTGGTGAACAGGTTCTCCCAGGGCCAGACGATCGGGCCGACGAGGTTGTTGAACTGGAACGTGTCGTACCGTCCCCACCGAAGGAACTGCAGGACGAGCAGATTCGGGTTGTAGCCGCCGATCTGTTTCGCCAGCTGGTAGATGTCCTCGACGTGCTGGATCAGCCCGTCGACCGTCGTGTAGTCGCTGTTCAGCTTGTTGACGCCGGGGTCGCTACCGAGCCGGTAGGCGTCCTTGTCGATCTCGACGGCTCCGGTGCCGGAACCCACGGTGAGCGTCTGGATCTGATTGAACGACCAGTTCTCCGGCAGCGGGTAGCCCATGTTTCCGGAGAATCCGGAGGACATGCCGGAAACGAATGACCAGCGGACGTCGGTTCGCCGGCTGACGTCGATGCACACGTTCCGGGATCCGTACACCCCGGCGTTGTATCGCTTGCCCGAGACCGTGAGGCCCCCGACGACGCCCTTGAAGTAGGGGACGATCGCGTCGTCGATGTCGGCCTGCGTGGCGTCGTAGTCGACCGCGAAGTAGATCGTGGTGCCCGCATCGAACCCGTGCCCGACGGCGGCTTGATGCGCCGCGAGGGCGTCCCGATAGCCCCGGTTGTAGTTGAAGTAGGAGACCTCACCGCCGTAGTACTGCTGGATCGGGAAGACCTTCAGCCCGTTCTCGAAGATCAGCTTCAGCTCACCGGGCTGGATCTTCTTGTTCAGCGAGCTGCCCGGCACGTTGTCGAGGTAGCGGCCGACGTACCGGTAGCCGGCGGACCACAACGCCGACGCACGCGCGGCCGTGAGCGGGTTCGCGGTGTCGGACGCGATCGCGGGGCGGTCCGGGTCGCCGGTGGAAACCAGCAGCTGGCACCACGTCGCGAAATCCCCTTGGCCGGTCTCGGGCAGCGCGGAGAACTTCTGGAACGCCCGCAGCGCGATCGCGGCCTCCTCGCCGAACCGGTCCGTGAAGCCTTCGAAGTAGGGGAAGCCGGGCTGCTTGATCCGGTTGAACACCATGGCCGCGGTGAAGATGCTGACGAACGCACCGGTGGAACCACTGCCGACCGGCCGCTTTCGCAACTCGTTCTTCGTGGTGGGGCCGAACGTGCCGGTGGCCTGCGCGTCGGTCAGCCCGACCTCGTACTGGATGGCCAGGTACAGCGCCTTCTGTACATCGCGGGAGAAGACGCCCTCGCAGGGCACCAGGAAGAAGTTCTGCCGGTAGCTGTAGCGGCCGTTGAGCCATTGCTGGACCTTGCGGATCGCTTCGGTGCCGAGCGCCACCTTCACGAACGCGTCCATGGTGAGCAGCGCCTTGAGGACCTTCGGCGGGAAGGTGTTGTCCGGCGCGGCGGGCAGGCCGGCGTCGTACATCATGCGATCCAGCGCCCGCTTGGTCTCGCTGCCCCACTTGCCGTCGAAGGCACCCGGGTCATATCCCTTGCAGTAGAACCCACCCTGGACGATCTTGATCCGGTTGGTCGTCCACAAGCCCTCGATGTCACCCGACATTCCCGTGACCCTGGCCAGGGTCGTCGGTCCGAATGTGTCCGACAGCGGGGAGATGCCCAGCTCGTACTGCAGCGCCCGGGTGAGTGCGCGCATCGTGGCCCAGCCGGTGATGCCGTCCTCCGCCACCCGGTTGAAACCGGTCACCGAGCCGTACTCCCGGTTCAGCCAAACCTGGACATCTAGCACCCTGGAATCCATGAACCTGTCTACTTTCCGCCGACGGTCGGCCGGTCTTGTGTGCCGGGCGGAAGCATGGCTGCCGCCAGCATGCATCCGACGATCTTGCCGGAACATGATCGCGGCAGACCTTTCAGTTCGCTGTGGGTGAACCGGCTGCCCGCCGTGCCGACCTCGACGTGTCCTGCCCCACGGGCTCGACGACCCGGGGCGCGATCAGGTCGAAGCGTGTCTTTCCGTCGGGTGCCTCAGCGGCCCGGCACCCCGGCCGATCGGGCCCGATCCGGTCGTCGTACGCCACCAGCGGCGTGACGCCAGTGCGGCCAGCCCCGCGCCGGCGGCGTTGAGTAGGACGTCGTCCACGGACGACACGCGGTCGAGGCGCAGGACGTACTGCGCGGTCTCGACGAACAGCGAGCAGCCCGCCGCGAGCGCCAGGATGCGCGGTAAGGACGCCAGGGCCGCGAACCGCAGGGGGGCGAGGAACCCCAGCGCCGCGAACACCAGCAGGTTGCCGACGATCTGGACCGTCGCCGTCAGCGGTTCGCCGGCGAGGACCGTGAGCAAGTCCCGCAGCGGTACCAGACTTACCCGGCCCGGGACGGCACCGGCCCGGTCGCCGGGCAACATGATCATCCAGATCCAGGGCACCGTCCCGTAGACGATGCCGACCTCGGCCAGCGACATCCGCCAGGCGGCCGCGATCCGGCGGCGCGCCAGGGCCCACACGGTCAGCGCGGCCAGCGGCAGCACGATCACCGTGCAGAGCACCACACCATTGATCGTGCCGAACCAGCCGTGCCACCCCTGAACCACGTCGCCTGCGCCGTGGCCTGCGGTCAGCGGCCGTACTTGTGGAAGGGGACCGCCCAGTCGCCGAGCCCGTTCCAGATCTGCACCGGTCTCGGGCTGTTCTTGACGTCGACGATGTCGCCGATCATGAAGTTCTCGTAGACCCATTTGGCGTCGGCCACGCTGAGGTTGATGCAGCCGTGCGACAGGTTCGCGCGCCCCAGCGAACGATTCCACGGGGCGGCGTGCATGAACTCGCCCGAGTAACTGATCCGGGTGCAGTACTCGATGTCCTTGGGAGCGTAGTAGTTCGGGTCTTTCGGGTCGGTGACGCCGTAACTCGCCGAGCTCATGCTGTACACCCGCTGCTTGGACAGCACGACGTGGGGACCGCCGGTCGTCCAGTAGCTGATGAATTCGCCGTTCGCGCCGGTGGTGGAGCCGCCCTTCCCGAGGCTGCACTTCATGGTGCGGACGAGCTTGCCGTTGATGTAGACCTTCGTCACGTGCTTGCGGTAGTCGCTGATCGCGACCAGCTGACGTCCGATCTGGAAGTGGGTCGACGCGTTCGTCGCTCCGTACACCTCTTTGCCGAGTTTGACGCCGAACGCCTTGACGTTCACCTTGATCTTCGTGCCGCTGGTCCAGTATTTCGCCGGCCGCCAATGCACGGTTGAGTCGTTCGCCCAGTGGAACTTGCCCTCGACGGAGGGTGAGGTCGTGATCTCGATGGCCTTCTCCGCCGCGGCCTTGTTGACGGAACGGCTGAACGCGATGATCACCGGCTGTCCAGCGCCGTACGTGTGGCCGGACTTGAGCAAGTTCATCCCGTTGGCCTGGAATGTGATCTTGGCGAGGCTGTGTGGCTTCACCGTGGTGAAGCTGGAGGTGTGCGCGGTCGCGGCGCCCTGGCCGTCGGTGACCGCCGCGACCACCTTGTAGGTCTTGTCGTAGGCGAGGTCGTCGGTCGAGCGCCAGGTCCCGTCGTCCTGCATGGCGCCACTGACCTTCGCCTTGCCGGCGGTGACGGTGACCGACTGCAACGTGCCGCCCTCGGCGGTGACGACGATCGGCTTTGCCGGTGATACCCCGGTGGCCCCGCTCGCCGGCGTAACGCTCAACCGGACCGGCACGGCGGGCTGTTCGGTGTTGGCCACCGGTTCGACCCAGTTGCCGGCGCCGGGCCGGGCGGTTCGGTGTGAGGTGCACCCGGCGGCCGCGGCGGCTGCGGCCACGCCCAGTGCGCCGATGATGACGTTACGTCGCTGAATCATGGCTCTCACAATCGAGGGGTCCCGGCCGGTGCGGTCCGTGGCTGTACAAGACAAGACGTAACCGAGGCTCGAAACGTTGCCTGTCGAATCGAATGAACTATCCGGATGGGCGTCGGCTTCGGTCGCGGAACGCCGAGTGTTAGGGGTACCGGGCATCCCGGAGGACGAATGACCGTATTCATATTGTCTGGTTTGAGTCTGTTGGGCCTATTTCTCGGTGTCGATCAAGCGACCGTGGAGGCTACCACCGCTTCGCCATTCACTGCCCCTACCGGTTGAGGTGCTCCAGATCCCCTGGTTCGACCCGTCCGCGCGGACTATGCTCACAAAAACGCGCCTTGCCTGTTTTGGCCGGTGGGACTCGGGGGGTTCCCATGGTGGCGATGCTGGCGATCACCGCTCTCTACTTCTTGATCTTCATGTGGGTCGTGTGGGAGTACCTGCGGCGTCGAGATCCGTTGCTGCGCGCGGTGATGCTGGTGATCGGCGCGGTTGCGATGTTGTTCGTCATCGGCGTGTTGAGGGTGGCGTTCGGAGTGCTCCCTCAGTCGGTCACGGTGCTGTTCTCCCTGTTGTTGCTCGGGCAGCCGTTCTTCGTGGTGCAGCTGATGTCCCGGGTCCGGCCGGTGCCTCGGTGGCTGCTGGCGGCGGCACTGGCGGGATGGGCGGCTACCGCGGTGCCGGTGGCGGTGCTGGAGCATCCGATGCCACGACCGGCGGCCATGGCTGTGGTGACGGTGTTCTTCGCGGTGCAGACGATGGCTTCGGTGCTGCTCGCGGCCGAGGCACGCCGGCGGGGCGGTGCGGCCCGGATTCGGCTGTGGTGCGCCGCCGCCGGCACCCTGCTGTTCGGTGTCGCGCTGCTGATCGCCGGTGGTGGTCGTCCCGTGTTCGCGGTGTCGGCGCGGGCGGTGGCGGTGGTGTCGGCCGTGATGTACCTGTTGGCGTTCGTGCCCCCGCAATGGTTGCGCCGCCGGTGGTCGTTGCTCGCGGCCAACGAGGTGATGCGCCGGATGCTGAGCGCTCCGGCCAACGAACCGCCCGAGGGAACCTGGTTGCGGTACTGCCGGGAGGCGCGGACGGTGTTGGGCTCGGACGAGGTGGCGGTGGTCCTGCCCGCCCCGGCCGGTACGGTGCGGTGGGTGGCTAGCACTCCCGTGGACACCGAAAGCAAGCAGTACCCGGCCAGTGATCTCGACCGGCTTCTCCACCTCCCGGCGGCCACCATCGACGCGCTGGCCGGTTGGACCCACCCGCCCGCACTCGCGGTCGACCTCGCCGAGTCGAGCGGCACCCGGTTCGTCACCGCCGCCCCCACCACCCTGGACGGGCGTGACGGTGCGCTGGTCCTGCTGAACCGGTACCGCACGTTGTTCGCCGAAGACGACGTCGCGTTGGTCGCCCGGCTGGCCACCCAGGCCGCCGCGGTCGCCGAGCGGGGGACGCTCCTGACCGCGAAACAGCAACTCGCCGTCATCGTGGAGTCGTCCCACGACGCGATCGTCGCCAGAGACCTCGACGGGGTGATCACCAGTTGGAACGCCGCCGCCGAGCGGCTCTACGGCTTCCCGGCGGCAGAGGCGATCGGCCAACCGGGGACCATCACGATCCCGGCCGAGCAGTTGGCGGCCGAGGCCGCGCTGATGGACCGCGTCGCCCGAGGTGAACGTATCGAGCAGCACCAACTGCCCCGGCGTCGCAAGGACGGCACCACCGTCACCGTGTCACGGACCATGTCCCCGATCGCCGACGCGCAAGGCGCCGTCGTCGGGGTGGCCACGATCGCTCGGGACGTCACCGAACGGCAACGCGCCGAGACGATGTTCCGGGGCCTGCTGGAGTCCGCCCCCGACGCGATCATCGGGATCACCCACGACGACGCCATCACCCTGCTCAACGTCCAAGCGGAGCGTCTGTTCGGATACTCCCGGGCCGAGCTGCTCGGGCGATCTGTCGAGGTCCTGATGCCCGAGCGGATGCGCCCGGAATACGCGCGCATCCGCCGTGCGTACTTCGCCGATCCCGAACCCCGCACCATCGGTGGCGACGGTGACCTGACCGTTGTCCGCAAGGACGGCACCGAATTTCCCGTCGAGATCAGCCTCAGCGCCCTGCACACCGATCAGGGGATCATCGTCTCCGCCGGCGTCCGTGACATCACCGAACGCCTGCGGGCCCAGGCCGATCGGGAACGCCTGGCTGCCGAGCACCGCCTCCAGCACACGCGCCGGCTGGAAAGCCTCGGCCAACTCGCCGGTGGTGTCGCCCACGACTTCAACAACATCCTCGGCGTGATCGCCAGCTACACGGAACTGCTCTTCGACACCGTCGACAGTCTCGACACCGCGGCGGCCAACCCGCGAGACATCGCCGCCGCCCGCACGGACCTGGGTCAGATCGCCAAGGCCGCAGAACGCGCCACCCGGCTCACGAAACAGCTCCTCGCGTTCGGGCGCCGAGACATCACCCAGGCCCAGGTACTCGACATCAACCACGTGATCGGCAACGTCGAACAGATGCTGCGCCGCACCCTCGGCGAACACATCCACCTCGTCACCAACCTCGACCAGCATGCCCAGCCGATCACCGCCGACCCGTCGCACCTGGAACAGATCCTGCTCAACCTCGCCGTCAACGCCCGCGACGCCATGCCCACCGGCGGCACTCTGTCGATCGACACCACCACCGTCGACCTCCCCGCCGCCGATGACGACACCGCGCACGCCACCGTGCCCCCGGGCCGGTACGTGCGCCTGCGCGTCAGCGACACCGGCACCGGCATGCCGCCCGAGGTCGCGGAACGCGCGTTCGAGCCGTTCTTCACGACCAAGCCCACCGGCAGCGGCACCGGCCTCGGCCTGGCCACCATCTATGGCCTCGCTACCGCCGCCGGTGGCGACGTCCGGCTCTCCTCGGAACCCGGCATCGGCACCACCGTCACCGTGCTGCTGCCCGCCCTCGACGCCACCGCCGCCACCCGGCGGCCCGTGCCCGCCGACCCGTCGCCCGCCCCGACACCCCACGAGACGATCCTGCTCGTCGAGGACGAGGCTCCCCTACGCGACGTCACCACTCGCATCCTCACGCGGGCCGGCTACGACGTGCTGCAGGCCTCGGACGGCCCCACCGCCATCGACACCGCGAACAGCCACCCCGCCCCGATCCACCTGTTGCTCACCGATGTGATCATGCCCGACATGATGGGCAACGAGGTCGCCGCGCGCATCCGAACCGCCCGCCCGGAAACCCCCGTCCTCTACATGTCCGGCTACGCCCAACCCGTCCTCACCGAACACGGCACCCTGCCGCCGGGCGTCACGATCGTCGAGAAACCCTTCACCAGTCAGCAACTTCTCGCCCGCATCCGTGAAACGCTCCACCGCGAACGACCCGCCACCACGCACCCCTGAGCACCGCCGGGACCTCAGGAGACGGGCTGATCGAGGGCGAAACTTCTGTGCGGCGCTGCCGTTGCAGTCGCACGGCTCGACCTCCCTGCTCAGGGGAATGGAGCGAGGTCCGGCTCGACCCAGCCGGATCTCGCCTCGGCCGTCGCCAAGGTCGATGAGCGGTAGTGGCGGGCCAGCAGGCGCTTGTCGAACAGCGCGGGGTGGCGATCCGCGAAGGCGTCGAAGGTGTCGTCGTCGCTGCCCGCCACGTGGTGGCCGACGAGTTCGACCCAGGCGCGGCTGACCGTCGCGTGGTACTTCTGCGGTGCGCCGGCGTACCGGGCGGTGCGTCGGATGCCGTCGCTGATCAGTGCGATCGCGGCGCCGGTGCCGTATCCGCGCACGGCCAGCCAGGTCAGGTGGATGTGCTGGCGGTGGCGGAAGCGGTGCTCGTGCGCCATGACCTCGGCCATCAGCGTGTCGAAGGCGTCGGTCGGGGCGGGGGCCGCCGGTCGAGGGTGGCTCATCGCCCGACCTCCGTCAGGGCACGCAGTACGGCGCGGGCTCCCCGCACGGCATCGGCGGGTAGGCCGGCGAGCGCCCGCTGCTCCACGTCGCGCAGCGTCCTGCGGATCAGCGTGGCCGTCCGCCTGCCGTCGGCGGTGAGCGCGATCAGCACCGCGCGGCGGTCGCCCGGCCGGGGGGCGCGGGTGATCAGGCCACGGCGCTCCAAACGGTCGAGGATCCCGGTCAGTGTCGCGGGTCGCGTACCGATGGCCGCCCCCAGCTCGGAGACCGTGCGGCCGGTGCCGTCCGCGAGATTGCCCAGAGCGTTGATCTCGGAAGCCGTCAGGTCGAGATCCACCAGCTCCGTGGTGAGCAGATGCAGCGTCGCATGGGTCGCTCGCTGCAACTCGAGTATCACGGAATCGTTCTTCATGGTTCCGTACTATACGGTTCCGAAGTAATGGTCGCAAGGCGAACGTGGCGAAGCCCGGGGGCTGACCTGACGAACCACGCATCGGCGTTGGTGACCCCGCTCGAACCGCACCTAGCATCGATCCATGTCGGTGCCGATGACGAGGAGGTCGACGCCATGGACCCGTTCGCCGACTGGTACGACGCCGCCGGCGTGCGGGCCGGGATACGCCGGACCTTCGCCGACGAGCGCGACCAGGCCAAGGTGTTCTTCCCGACGGCCCTCGTGCCGTACCTGGAGCACGACCTCGTGCGCGAGCGCGCCCCGCAGCAGCGCGAGACGCTGACCGTCCGGCACCTCTACCAGTTCCTGCTGGCCACCACGCACCTGGAGACCCGGGTGGTCAACCGGGGCGCCGAACGCATCGCGAACAACCGGATCGGCGTGCCGGTCGACGCGCAGTTGCGGATGGACGCGTTCAAGGTCTACTGCGACGAGGGCTACCACTCGCTGTACAGCCTGGACCTGGCTCGGCAGGTCGAGGCGGCAACCGGAATCGCCGTGCCCGACTGGGACTTCGGCGGATTCGCCGACCGGCTCGACGCGACCGCGGCCGCGCTGCTGCCCGGTGCCGAGGTGCTCGCCCAACTGCTGCAGGTCGTCGTCTTCGAAACCCTGATCACCGCGGTGCTCAACGAGCTGCCCGCCGATCCGACGGTGGTGACGACCGTCCGCGACCTGGCCCGCGACCACGCCCGCGACGAAGGACGCCACCATCGCTACTTCGCCGGGTTCTTCCGGCACCTGTGGACCCAACTCGACGCGCCGACCCGGGCCCGGGCGGCCGTCGCGCTGCCCGAGCTGATCGAGGACTGCCTGCGCTGGGACGGCGAACCGGTCCGCCGGTCGCTGACCCTGGCCGGGCTCACCGCCGCCGAGGCCGACACCGTGGTGCGCGACTGCTACGGCGGCACCCCGCAGATGCGACAGACCGCGTCGGCCACGGTCCGGTTGTGTCGCTCCACGGGCGTTCTGGACCAACCGGGAGCCTGGGAGGCGTTCGCCGCCAAGGGCCTGGTCGATGACTAGCCCGCCGGAGGTACGGCGCCGCCCCGCGCCGCAGGCGCCCGGCGGGTTCACCTATGGCGACTACCTCTTGCTTCCGCAGCTGCTCGACGCCCAGCGGCCGCTGGCCGTGCCGCCGGTGCACGAGGAGTTGCTGTTCATCGTCACGCATCAGGCGTACGAGTTGTGGTTCCGGCTGTTGTTGCACGAGCTGACCGCGGCGCGCGACGCCATGCTGGCCGGCGAGGCGGAACGGCCGTGGGCGTTGCTGACCCGCTGTCACGCCGTGGAACGGTTGATGCTGGCCCAGATGGACGTGTTGGACACCCTGTCACCAGCCGCCTTCGCGCAGCTGCGGCCGGCGTTGGGGGAGACCTCCGGCTTCCAGTCCGTCCAGTACCGCGAGATCGAGTTCCTGTCCGGCTGGCCCGACCGGCGCTACCTGTCGGCCGGCCTGCCGGTGCAGGAGCGGGCCCGCCTTCAGCGGCGGCTCGACGAGCCGACGTTGTGGGATGGCTTCCTGGCCGCGCTGACCGCCGCGGGCCATGACGTGTCCGATCCGGAACGGCGTGCCGGTGTGCTGGTGGGCCTGGCGCGCGCCGCGTCGGACCGGGCGGGCCTGTGGCGGCTGGCCGAGGCCCTGCTCGACCATGACCAGTCCTGGTCGCTGTGGCGTGGCCGGCATGCGCTGCTCGTGGAGCGGCAGATCGGCGTCAAGGTGGGCACGGCCGGCAGCACGGGGGCGAGCTACCTGCGCTCGCGCGGTGACCGGCACTTCTACCCCGACCTGTGGGAGGTTCGCAGCCGGCTATGAGTGGCAGGAACGTACTGATAACCGGTGGTTCCAGCGGTATCGGCCGGCACGCCGTCGGGCGCTTCGCGCGAGGTGGGGACACCGTCTGGTTCACCTACCTGCACGGCGCGGGCCGGGCCAAGGATCTCGTGGCCGAGCTCGCCGCGGACGGCATCGAGGTGATCGCCTTCGCGTTCGGCCAGGGTGACTGGGACAGCCATCAGCGGCTGCTGCGGGAGCTGCCGGGCCCGGTGGACGTCCTGGTGAACAACGCCGCGGTGGGCTCGGCCACGGTGGTCGACTACGAGCCCGGGGCGGCACACCGGCGGTCGGCGGCGATGCTGCAGATCAACAGCGTCGGTCCGCTGTGGCTCGTCCAGCAGCTGGTGCCCGGCATGGTGGCCCGCGGCTACGGCAAGATCATCAACGTGGCCAGTGTGGGCGGCGGCATCGCCTCGTTCCCCACCTTCGACCCGGCCGACGGGATGAGCAAGGCGGCACTGGTGCACCTGAGCCGCCAGCTGGCGGTGGAGCTGGCGCACACGCCGGTCGACGTGTTCGCCGTCTGCCCGGGCGCCGTGGAGACACCCATGCTCACCGCGAGCGTCCTGGGCCGGATGGACGGCGCCGCGCGGGCGGCGTTCCTGGCCGCGCTGCCCAAGCAGCGGCTCATCGAGCCCGACGAGGTCGCCGACGTCATCGCCTGGCTGTGTACCGACTCGGCTGCCATCCTGCACGGCGCGGTCCTGGACGCCTCGCTGGGACTCGGCCTGGCTCCGGGAATGTTCCAGCCCGAGCCGGCCGCGCACTGATGGTGTCGCGGCAGGCCGCCCGGCTGGTGGCCGGGACGCCGGTGATCGCCTCCGCCCACTTCGCCGCCGAGGCCGATCCGTACGATCCGGTATCCAACCCGGACGGTTACGTCAACGTCGGTACGGCCGAGAACCGCCTGGTGTGGGACCTGTTGGCGCCGCGGCTGCGTGCCGCGCGCGGCGTGGCGGCCGCCGACATCCGGTACGCGCCGCTGCACGGCACCGCCGCGCTGCGCTCCCAGGTGGCCCGGTTCCTGGCTCGCGGCGGTTCCCCGGTCGACCCCGAGGATCTGATCGTGGTCAGTGGGGCGACGGCGGCCCTGGACATCATCGCGTCGGTGCTGTGCGATCCGGGCGAGGCGCTGGCCGTGCCGGTGCCGTACTACGGCGCGCTCGACACCGACCTGACCGGTCGTTCCGGGGCGCGGTTGCTGCCCGTGCCGCCGCTCGCCGGGGTGTCGCTACCGGACGCGGCGGCGCTCATCGGCACGGTCCGACGAGCCCGGGCCGCCGGCACCACCGTTCGCGCGCTGGTGCTGACGTCCCCGCACAACCCGCTCGGACTGGTGTACCGCGAGAGCGAGCTGCAGGCTTTCGCCTCCGCCTGCGCGGCACTCGACCTGGACCTGGTGGCCGACGAGGTGTACGCACACAGCGCGTTCACCGGTCCGGCCTTCGTCAGTGCCCGCGACGCGGCGCCGGGCGTGCTGGATCCGCACCGCGTGCATGTGGTGTGGGGGTTCGCCAAGGACCTCGGCCTGCCCGGGCTCAAGGTCGGCGTGTTGCACACCCGGCAACCGCAGGTGCGGGCGGCGGCGCGGGAGCTGGCCTACTTCGCGCCGGTCTCCACCGATACACAGTGGCTGCTGACGGATCTGCTGGCCGCCGACGACTGGGTGGCGCGGTTCCTGACCACCGGCCGGGACCGGCTCGCCGCCTCGTACGCCGCGGCGGCCGGCCACCTCACCGGCGTGGGTGTGCCGTTCCTGCCGGCCGGGGCGGGCTTCTCCATCTGGACCGACCTGCGTGGCTGGTTGGACACGGCCACGCCGGCGGCGGAAGAGCTGCTGTGGCGGCGTCTGTTCACGGCGGGCCGGATCAACCTGCTGCCGGGTGCGGTCTTCCACCATCCGGAACCCGGCTGGTTCCGGCTGTGCCACACCACCGATCCGGCGACGGTCGCCGAGGCCGTGGCTCGTCTGCGGCGCGTGTTGGGCGGCTAACGGGTGCCCGGGGCGCATCGACCACCGGACACCGAGCTATCGCATACCACCAGAAGGCTCACCAGTCCGGCATCACAGACAGATTCCCAGGTGGAGCCGGCCCGCGATCACTCAGGTCTCCCGAATGGTCACCCATCGTGCATCGGCTGGCGGATCGGTGGGGGCGAGGTCGGATGGACAGCCACTGCCATGTGTACGCGCGCGATGCGACATTGTCGCGCGGACCGGTGATGGGGAGTGGTTATGGAAGAGGCGCTGCTGGCGTACGGCGCCGGCCGCCTCGACGCCCTCGATGGGCGTCGGGACGCGGCCAGGGCGGCGGATCCGGCGACCGGCGTGGACTATCGCCGGGGGTTTCTCGACGGCCGCCTGGAGGTGTTCCGGATGCTCGCCGGCATCCGGAAACTGCTGCGCGGCGACGGCTGATCCGGCGCCGCGCGCACGTCCCGGCATCCCGTCGAGGTCGACGCGGTGCCGCTAGTCGGTCAGGCCGAGGGCTTCGGCGGCGCCACCGAGGGTCGCACTGATGGCCCGGGTGACGGGCACCAGGTCGTCGAGGACGATGGTGCCGGTCAGCGACCCGGTCACGATCGCCTCGGCGTCCGTGTGGGCCGCGTCGAACGTGATGCCCACCATGCCGTCGGCGACGGTGACCCGGAGCGTGCAGAGCCGGTCGTTGATCACCATGTCACGGAAGATGACGAGGCGGTCGCCGCCTTCCGGCTCATCGCCGTGGGTGGTTCCATCGATCACAGTAGAGCGCCCTCCTGGTCGATACGAAGGCCAGACCCTTCCTACCCCAAGCCGTTGACGATGACTGTCGGGTCGTAGGCAGTGTGCTGGCGATGGTCGGCTGCAAGGAACTGTGTCTCCGTCATGTCGGCGATGATGCCGGACCACCGCGGATTTCTGGCCGAATGGCATCGAACAAGTGTACGACTGCCGCACCCGGGCTGCACTATGGTGGTGCCGTGGCCCAGACAGCGGTGGCGTTCCTGCGCGGTGTCAACCTCGGCGTGCGCAACCGGGTGCCGCAGCGCCCGCTGGCAGAACGGCTCGCGGAGGCGACCGGTGGGCCGGTCCGGCACCACCTTCAGTCCGGCAATCTCGTGGTGGCTTCGCCTGCGCCGGGGCTGGCGGGACTGATCCGCGAGCTGATCGACGATCTCACCGGGCTGGACATCCCGGTCGTCGTGCGTCCGGCCGCCCAACTCGCCGACCTGCTGGAGGCCTGTCCGTGGCCGGACGAGGACGCGCGCCGCGTGCACCTCTCCATGTGGGACGACAGGCACGACCAAGGCGCAGCCGACGCCATGACGGCCGCCGACTGGTCGGGAGACGAGATCGTCTTCGTGCAACGGAACGCCTGGATGCGGTACGCCAGCGACTTTCACGCGGCGAAGCTTGGCAACCACGTGATCGAGCGCCGTCTCGGCGTCGTCGCGACGGCACGCAACGCGAACACGATCGGCACCGTCCTCGACCTGACCGCCCGGATCTGACACCCGCGCCGACTCCTAGGGTTTCGGGAGCGGCGCGACCGGTGACATCAGAGGCCATGACCACCACCGCACAAGCGCCGCGCGCCGCGCGCCGCGCCGCCGACAGCTCCGCCGTGCGACACCTGGCTCGCGGCGGCTTCATCTGTTACGGAATCGTCCATCTGCTGCTCGCCTGGGTGGCGCTGCGGGTGGCGTTCGGCCACCCGGCTCGAGAGGGTGACCAGCGGGGTGCGCTGCAGACCCTCGCGGCGCAGCCGCTCGGCAAGGCGCTGGTCATCGTGGTCGTCGTCGGGATGGTCGCGCTGGCGCTCTGGCAGGGCCTGGTGGCGGCCATCGGGGAGAGCGGAGAGCGGGGCCGGACCGCGGTCGCGGAACGGGTGGTCAACGGGTGCCGTGCCGTCATCTATCTCTGGCTGGCCTGGACCGGTGTGCTGGTCGTGCGGGGCGCGGGCCGTTCACCGGCCGACAGCCAGGAGCAGGCCACGTCCCAGTTGCTGAGCGCGACCGGCGGGCGCTGGCTGGTCGGGCTCGTCGGCGTGGTCGTCGTGGGCGTGGGTCTGGGCCTGCTCGGATACGGTGCGACCAAGAGGTTCGAGCGGCGCCTCGACACCGGGCGGATGAGCGCGACGATGCACCGGACGATCCGGCGACTCGGTGTGGGAGGGTATGCCGCCAAGGGCGTCGCGTACGCCGCGGTCGGGGTCCTCGTGATCGCCGCGGCCGTGACCTACGACGCGGACAAGGCGCGCGGGCTGGACGGCGCCCTGCGGACGCTGGCCGGGCAGAGCTGGGGGCCCTGGCTGCTGGGTCTGATCGCGCTCGGGTTCGCGGCGTACGGAATCTACTGTTTCGCGCAGGCCCGCTATCGCAAGGTCTGACCACCTGAGACGTTCCGGGAGCGGGAGCGCAGGCCGACCCGGCGCGGTCCGGCTCCGCCTGATTCATTGAGGCGGGGCTATGCATGATGGCCTGTGAGCCCTATCGTTCTGTCGTTTGGCTGACCGCGCCGATGACAGGGGTTCCCGATGCCCGACGCCACTCCCACCGGTCTCCTCGCCCAGGCCCGCGCCCTGGCCGACGGCAGCGTCACCTCCCGGCTGCTGGTGCAGCGGACCCTCGCCCGTATCGCGGAGACGCAGCCGACGCTCAACGCGTTCCGCCGGGTACGGGTCGACGCGGCGCTGGCCGAGGCGGACGCCGCCGATCAGCGGCTCGCCGCCGGTGAACGACTGCCGCTGCTGGGCGTACCGGTGGCGGTCAAGGACGACATCGACGTGGCGGGGGAGGCGACGGCGTTCGGCTGCGGTGGCGAGTTCTCGCTGAAGACGGCCGACGCCGAGGCGGTACGCCGGTTGCGCGCGGCCGGTGCCGTCGTGGTCGGCAAGACCAACACCTGCGAACTCGGGCAGTGGCCGTTCACCGAGGGGGCGGCCTTCGGCGCCACCCGCAACCCGTGGTCGCCCGCGCACACCCCCGGGGGGTCGTCCGGCGGCGCGGCGGCCGCGGTCGCCGCCGGACTCGTGCCCGCGGCACTCGGCTCCGACGGCGCCGGCTCGGTACGGATCCCGGCCGCCTGGACCCACCTGGTCGGGATCAAGCCGCAACGCGGCCGGGTCTCGACCTGGCCCGATCCGGAGGCGTTCCAGGGCCTCACCGGCTACGGGCCGCTGGCCCGTACGGTCGCCGACGCGGCCCTGCTGCTCGACGTCGTGGCCGGTAGCCATCCCGGGGACCGCCACCGCCCACCGCCGGTGACGGTGCTGCCGGCCGTGGAACGCGACCCGGGCCGGTTGCGCATCGCGCTGTCGCTGCGCAGCGCCTTCCACGGCGGTGTGCCCAGGCCGCTGGACCCGGCGGTGCGGCGTGCCGTCCTGGACGTCGCCGAGGTGCTCGCCCGGCTGGGTCACGAGGTGGTCGAGGAGGATCCCCGCTACGGCCTGATCGGTTTGACCTTCGTGCCCCGGGCGACGGCCGGGGTCCGGGACTGGGCCCGCCGGATGCCGGACCAGGCGCTGCTGGACCGGCGCACGCGGCATAACGTGCGGCAGGGACGGATCCTCGGCGGACCGGTCCTGCGCCTGTCCCGGGCGGCGGAATCACGCTCGCGCCGGCGGATCGGCGCCATCTTCACCCGGTTCGACGTGGTGCTGACGCCGACCACCGCGACCCCGCCGCCCACGATCGGCGCCTGCGCGGCGCTGTCGAGCTGGAACACGGATCGGGCGATCATCGCCGCCTGCCCGTACGCGTGGCCGTGGAACGTCCTGGGGTGGCCGGGGATCAACGTCCCGGCCGGTTTCACCCCGGACGGGTTGCCGGTCGGTGCGCAGCTGCTGGGCCCGGCCAACAGCGAGCCGCTGCTCGTCTCGCTCGCCGCGCAGCTGGAGGACGATCAGCGGTGGGCGCGGCACTGGCCGGGCGGCGAGGTCGACGAGCCGGTCGGGCGGAGCTGAGCGCCATCCGGGTGGAGCCGGCACCTCATCGCGCGATTCGTCCTCCCTCGCGATGATCTTCCGAGTCCGGGCAATCCAGAACCGCGCTTGCGCCCAGCTTGAGGTTGGGCCAGCACGCTCGGTGCAGACAGAATCACGCCCGATCACGGAGTTGCCCGCTTGATGAGCAAGAACCCCAAGAGCGCCCAGCGCGCTCGGCGTACCGCCCGCGCGCTCACGGCAGCCGTGCTGCCGCTGGTGGCCGCCCCGTTCGCTGTCGCCTCGACCGCGTTCGCCGCCGAGAGCCTGCCCGACACGCCGTACTCCCTGGCGGCCACCGTGGCGCCCGCGCCGATGACCGTGGCGGAGTGCCAGGCGGACGCCTCTTGTGAGGTGAACCAGGCCGTCAACGTGAGCAGCGTGGAGAACCACGCCGGTCTCTACAAGGCGATCGCCCGGGCCACCGCGAAGACCTCGCCGGCCGTGCTGGACGCCGACGGCAACGTCATCACGCCGGCGAAGACCGCGACCGTGCTGATCCCCGAGGGCACCTACCTGCTCAGCCGTCCGCTGTTGCTGCCGCCGAACGTCAACCTGCGCGGCAGCGGCATCACCAGGACCACGCTGACGCTGGACACCGCGTACTGGCGCAACTTCGGGTTCATCATCCGCTACCAGGACAACCAGAACTGGGCGGGTGCCAGCAACCTGGTCTCCGACCTCACGGTCAACGGCAACTGCCGGATCGGCAAGGGTCAGCCGGACGCGAGCCAGCCGGTCACCCGGCCCGGCGAGATCTGCGACTTCCGCAACCCCGCGATGACCAGCGACCCGGCGAAGGACAACACCGGTGGCGGCATCAGCGTCGCGGACAACTGGACGGTCCGCCAGGTGCGCTTCACCAACCTGGAGTACTTCAAGCTCTGGATCAACAACGCCAGCAACGTGCACGTCATCGACAACCGCTGGGACAACTGGGGCGGCGCCGAGTCGCACGAGGAAGACAACATCGGCGGTGGTGGCGGCGCCGAGAACGACAACGTCGTGATCGAGTACAACCAGTGGGACCGCACCATCCGCGGCAACTCGTTCGACTTCACCAACGCCTTCAACACCGTGATCCGCAACAACGTGGTGCGCACCGACAACGCGTCGCTCATGAGCGCCCGCAAGGTCGGCGACTACGGCTCCATGTTCCTGGAGGACGTGCCGGGCGCCCAGGTCACCGGCAACCTGCTCGTCGGCGGCCACATCATCCTGCAGTCGAACGTGCGCTACGACCACACGTACGACAACAAGGACGTCGGCAACGCGCGGGACACGCTCGTGGCGAACAACGAGATCCGCAACTCCCACTGGGCCGGCATCACCGCCGCGTACGAGGACTACACCGACGCGGACGGCACCATCGGCACCATCGGCGCCGGCAACAGCACGGGCAACGCGAACGACCACTTCATGCGTCCCGGCGGCAACAACGTCTTCCGCGACAACCTGATCGTCAACCCGAAGCTGTCCGGCATCCTCATCATGGGCAGCCGTGACGAGGCCAAGGACGCGCCGGACACGGTGACCGGCAACCGGATCGTCAACGCCGGCTTCGGCGGCTCGCTGTCGTACAGCACCGGCGCGGGCACGTTCGACACCACCGGCATCGGCACCGCGCTCGGCGTCGGCGACAAGATCTACAACAACGTGATCGAGGACAACCAGGTCCGCCCGACCACCCTGTACGGCGTGCACCTCGGCGCCCGCAAGGCGACCACCACGACGAGCGGCACGGTCCTGAGCGACCCGGCTGACCCGACCGGCCAGTCGGGCCGGAACACGCTCGTCGGCAACATCCCGACCCTGCTGCGTACGGTCACCTCCCAGGCCGTCGAGACGCCGACCAACCTGGTCGCCACCAGCAACGAGTTGACCTGGAAGGAGTCGACCGCGATGGCGGTGGCCCCGGTCGCCGGGTACAAGGTCTTCCGCAACGGCGTCCAGGTGGCCGACATGCCGCTCGGCAGCGTCTCCGTTCCGGGCAACCTGCTCACCGTCAACGAGGCGAGCCTGGAGGGCGGCGTCGCGGCCGACTACACGGCGGGGTCGAAGACGTCGGTCGGCGTGTACAACGGGGCCGGTGTCCGCGGCGGCTACTCGCTCGCTCTGACGTCCGCCACCACCGGCCAGATCAGCGCCGCCACCACCCGGATGATCCCGGTGACGCCCGGTCAGATGTACACCTCGGTCTCGTCGTACCGGGCGGTCAACAACAACGGGCACCGCGCCCGGGCCGGCATCGTCTGGTTCACCGCCGACGGCACGATGATCGCCCGGATGGCCACCTCGAACTACGGCTCGGTCGACAACGGCAACGGCTGGACGACCAGCTCGTACAGCCAGGCGGCGCCGGCCAACGCGGCCTTCGCGCAGGTCTTCGTGGCGGTCGACGAGACCGTCCCGGGCGAGGTGCACCTGGTGGACCGCATCGGCCTGGTGGCCGGCACCAACACCGAGTCGTTCTGGGACCCGAACGGCACCGCCGGCGCCCGATACCACGTGGTGGCCTACAACCAGCTCAACGGTGAGTACTCGGCGACCGCCGTCCTCAACAACTGAGCTACGGCACGACCCTCACCGGCCCGGTGGGCGGGGCGCGAGCTCCGGCCACCGGGCCGGTCCGCGTTCTCGACCGCACAGGCCGGGTGGCCCGCGTGTCCTCAATGGTGGGCCGCGGCCTCCCGAGCGTTCAGGCGACGTCGCGGTCGCGGTAGGCGCGGGGGAGGCGCTCGCGTGGGGTGCCCGCGATGACGCGGTTGCGTCCGTCGCGTTTGGCGGCGTAGAGGTTGCGGTCGGCGGCGGCGAGGGTGGCGGTTTGGTTGGGTGGTGAGGTTTCGTCGGCGGTGGCTGCGCCGATGCTGACGGTGACGGGTAGGCCGCCGGTGATGTCGTGCCAGTCGTGTCCGCCGATGGCTTGGCGGATGTCGTCGAGGATGGTGGTGGCGGTGGTGAGGGGGGTGGCGGGGAGGGCGAGGAGGAATTCCTCGCCGCCGAGGCGGGCGACGAATCCGTGGGGGACGGCGGCGGTGAGGCCGATGTTCAGGAGGTGGGCGACCTGGATGAGGACCTGGTCGCCGGTGTCGTGGGAGAGTTGGTCGTTGATGCGTTTGAAGTGGTCGATGTCGGCGATGGCGAGGGTGAGTTCGGGGTCCTGGGTGATCAGGGTGGGGAGTTCCTCGTCGGCGTAGCGGCGGTTGTGGAGGCCGGTGAGGGGGTCGCGGCGGGCCTGTTCGCGGAATCGTTCGGCTTGTTCGCGGGCTTCGGTGGTTTCGAACATGGCCTGCCGGGCCTGTGCCTGGGCCTCCCGCTCCCGTGAGCGCACACTCTCCCGGGCGGCGATGAACGCCTTGAGTTCCGCGAACGCGGCGGTGTGATCACCGCGGGCGGCGTGCAGGTCGGCCTGCTCCTCGTGCACCTCGACCAGGATCGCCTGCATGCCGAGCTCGGCGCCCAGCTCACGGCAGGCGTCCAGGATCTCCTGCGCGCGGACCAGGTCACCGAGGCCGCGCCGGGCGCGGGCCAGGGTGAGCCGGTAGTAGACCAGGTCGGCGACGGCCTCCATCTGCCCGGCCTCGTACCGGGTGATGCAGGTGAGCATCGTCTGTTCGGCCGCGGCGTACTCGCCGTTGGCGGTCTGCACCTCGCCGACCGTGTGCAGGGTCGGGGGATCGAGCTCAAGACCGTGCGCGTCGGCGTCCGCGATCATCCGGCCGATGACCTCGCGGGCCCGGGCGGCGTCGCCGCCCTGGTACTCGTAGTGCGCCCAGTTGTTGTGTACGACGTTCAGCAGCTCCCAGTGCCGCGCTCTGCGGGCCAGCTCCTCGGCCTGCCGGTAGCGCTGCCGTGCCGCGTCCATCGCGCCGGTGTCGGCCAGCGCGTCGGCGAGCCGGGTGCGATGCCAGATCTGCGTGAACACGGTGGCGGTCTCGTCGAGCAGTTCGACCGCGCTCAACGAGTGTTCGAGGCGCTTGGCCGCGTCGCCGGACAGCCGCTGGATCAGTGCGCACATGCCGTGGGCGCGGGCCTCCAGGATGCGGTCGCCGTGCTCGGCGGCCCACTGCTGGATGTCGAAGACCTCCCGGGCGATTCCGGTGATCTCGCCGCTGCGTACGGCCATGTTGGCCCGGCAGAGCCGGGCGCGCCTGATCAGGCCGTCGTCACCCAACGCGGTGGCCCGCCGTTCCAGCTCGGCGGCGGCGGCCAGACCGGCTGCGGCGTCCGGGGCGAGCTGTTCCTCCATCGCCAGCAGGGCAGCCGACACCGCCTCGGTATCCAGCGCGCTACCGCCCATCGATCCACCCCCGGCCAGTCCTCTGCCGTCTCCCATCGGCCCCGGCAGGCGTCCCCTTAGCCCGCCGCGCTCGGCACGGCGGGTCAGTCGATGCCGGCCAGGCGCAGGAGGGCGGCGGTGGCGGCCGCCGCGACCACGACCACGACGAATGGCGCGCGGCGCCACGCCACCACCGCGCCCACCGCCACCCCGGCCGGGCGGGCGACACCGGCGAACCCGCCGCCGTCGGTCAGCGCGGCCGTCGCGGCCAGTGCGGTGAGCAGGGTCGCGGCGGCCATCGGCAACAGGCGCTGCAACCCGGCCGGGAGATCGAGGCGCTCGCGCAGCAGAACTCCGGCCAGCCGCATGGTGTAGGTGCCGATGGCCAGCGCGAGGATGGCGGCGATCAGCATGTGGCCGCCTCCTGACGTACGGCCGGATCGGTCGCGGGATGGTCACCCGCCGGCCTGCGGCGGCGCGGGCGGATCAGGGCGGCCAGGCCCAGCAGCGCGCACAGCACCGGCAGCCCGGCGGGCAGAACGGGCGTGAGCAGCACCGCCACGCCCGCGCCGGCCAGCGCCGCCAGGCGGGTGTCGCGATCGCGCAGGGACGGCAGGATGAGCGCGATCAGTCCGGCCGGGAACGCCGCGTCGAGCCCCAGTACGGTCGGGTCGCCGGTGGCGCCGCCGAGCCACACGCCCAGGGCGGTGCCCGCGTTCCACGAGGTGAACAGCGTGACGCCGATCAGCCAGTAGGTGCGGCGGCGCCGTGCGGGATCCTGCTCGGCCAGCGTGAACGCCACCACCTCGTCGGTCATGAGGTGGCTGCCGATCAACCGGTGGCGCAGCCGGGGACCGGCGGCTTGCGCGACCGCCAGCCCGAACGGCAGGTGGCGGGCGTTGAGCAGCAGCCCGGCCAGCACGGCCGCGACCGGGTTGCCCGCCGCGATCAGGCCGACGGCGAGGAACTGGGAGCCACCCGCGAACACGATCAACGACATGAGCACCGGCACCCAGACGGGCAGCCCGTACGCGATGGTGATGGCACCGAACGACGCCCCGACGGCGACCATGGCGGCGGCGAGGGCAGCGGCGTCGCGACGGAGGGCCCGATCGGGCGTTCGGCTTGACGTACGCATGGTTCAGAATAATGAACGACCGACCCGTCGTTCGTCAAACCGAACGAACTGACCGATGGAGCGAACATGCACCAGCCCGCCCCTCCGCTGGCGACCATCGCCGCCGCGCTGCGCCGGGAGCGCGAGCGGGCCGGCATCTCCCTGGCCGAGCTGGCCCGCCGCGCCGGCCTGGCCAAGTCCACCCTCTCCCAGCTCGAGGCCGGGACCGGCAACCCGAGCATCGAGACGCTGTGGTCGCTCGGCGTCGCGCTCGGCGTGCCGTTCAGCCGGCTGGTCGAGCCCCCCGCGCCCCGGGTCCGCGTCCTGCGCGCCGGAGAGGGGCCGCGCCTGCGGGCCGAGAGCGCGGACTTCATGGCGACCCTGCTGGCGGCCGGTTCCACCCATGCCCGCCGCGACCTGTACGTCATGGAACTGGAACCGGGGCAGGCGCGGCAGGCCGAGGCGCACATCCCGCACAGCGTCGAACACGTCGTCGTCGCCGCGGGCCGGCTGCGCGCCGGGCCCGTGAACGAGACCGTCGAGCTGGGGCCGGGCGACTATGTGTCGTTCCCCGGCGACGTGCCGCACCACTACGAGGCGCTGGCGCCGGGCACCTGGGCGGTCCTGGTGATGGAACACCGCTAGCGCACCCGGGTTCAGCCGCCGATCTCGCTCACCTCGGCGAACGGCTGGCCGTCACGCACGACGGCGTGGATGACGAAATGGTGGCCCTGCTCGATGAAGAAGACGGCCAGGTTGTCGGGGGTCTGCTGCACCTTCTCCACCGAATAGCCCGCGGCCGGGGTGGCCGTGACCAGCTGCATTCGCCCGTCGCTCATCCGGATCACCGCCTGGCCGCCCTCGACCAGGAAGGACCGGGTGTAAGAGGTGACCCCGGCCTCGTCTGTCGTGACCGTCCACCCGTCCCGGACCTCCGCTTCCGTCTCCGGTGCCGGGGTCGCGCTGCGGGACCGGGTGGCGCCCGGCCGCGATGCGCTCGCCGACGGCGTGGGCGAGGCCGATGAGGGAGCGGGCGGGGCGGGCGTGGTGGGCGGGACGTCGTCGGGCACGGTCACGGACGGCTGCGGTCGCGCCGCCTGACCGGCCAGCTCGTGTACGGACGTCAGCGCCTGCTCGGCCGGAGCGGCGGCACGCAGCACCGGCAACAACGCCACCGAGGACAGCGCGACGCCGGCGACGGTTGCCGCCAGCCAGCCGAGCAGGGGCGCCCAGCCTCGCAGTAGTCGCACGGTTACCGCCTTTCAGCTGCCTCTATGTTTGATCCTATGGCGTTGATCCTGCTTGTCGAGGACGACCGCATCATCACCGCGGCGCTGCGTCGGACGCTGACCGACGCCGGGCACGTGGTGCAGGCGGTGAGCCGGGCGCGCGAGGCGCTCGACATCCTCGCCGACCACCCGCCCACGCTCATCCTGCTGGATCTGGGCCTGCCCGATATGGACGGTACCGACGCACTGCGCATGATCCGGGCCGTGTCCGACGTGCCGGTCGTGGTGGCCACCGCGCGCAAATCGGAGAACGCCATCATCCACCTGCTCCACGCGGGCGCCGACGACTACGTCACGAAGCCGTTCTCGGGCGAGCACATCCTCGCCCGCATCGACGCCGTGCTCCGCCGGTACGGTAGCAGCGCCGCCGACGAGGGCAGCACGATCACGGTCGGTCCACTCGTGATCGCCCGCAGTGAGCGGAGCGTGTCGATGAACGGCGAACCGATCAAGCTCACCCGCCGCGAGTACGACGTCCTGACGTACCTGGCCGAGCGGGTCGGTCATGTGGTGAGCCGGCAGGAGCTGATGACCGAGGTGTGGCGGCAGCCGCGCATCGGCGAGGAGCAGACCATCGACGTACACCTGTCGTGGCTGCGCCGCAAGCTCGGGGAGACGGCCGCCGAACCGCGGATGCTGCGTACCGTACGCGGCGTCGGCGTGATGATGGTCGACCCGGGCTGAGGGAAGGACCGCGATGAGGTGGGCGCTCAACCGGCTGGCGCTGGCCATCACGTCGATGGTGGCGTTGGCCTTCCTGGTGCCGTTGGCGGTCGTCACCCGGCAGCTCGCGCAGGACCGCGCGTTCGGCGACGCCCGGCAGCAGGCCAGCGCGATGGTGGCGGCCCTCGCGGTCGATGCCGACCCCAGGCTGCTGACCCTGGCGGTGGCCAGCACCGCCGCCGGAAGCCAGCGGCGGCTGGCGGTACACCTGCCCGGGCTGGCGCCGATCGGCGCGGCGCACGCCGATCCCGATGACGTGGCGCTCGCGGCCCGGTACCGGCGAGCGGTCACCACCGATGCCGGAACGGGCGTGTCGTACCTGTCGCCCACGGTGATCCGCGACGGCCGCACGGCGGTGATCGAGGTGTACGTGACCCGCGCCGACATGGAACGTGGCGTGTGGCGGGCATGGCTGGCGCTCGGCGCGGTGGCGGTGGTTCTGGTCCTCGGATCGACGTTGGTCGCGGACCGGCTCGGCGGCCGCATCGTCCGGGCGACCCGGCGGCTGGCGGGTACGGCGCGCGAACTGGGCCAGGGCGACCTGAGCGCCCGGGTCGTGCCCGAGGGCCCACCCGAGCTGCGTGACGCCGCGCAGGCGTTCAACACGATGGCCCGCGACATGCGCCGGTTGCTCGCCGCCGAGCGGGAACTCGCCGCGGACCTGTCGCACCGGCTGCGTACCCCGTTGACCGCGCTGCGTCTCGACGCCGACGCGATGCCGCCGGGGCCGCTCGGTGAACGGATGCGCCAGGCCTGCGACCTGCTGGACGAGGAGCTGGAGGCGATCATCACCGGGGCGCGCCGGGGCGCGGGCGACCGCGCCGCCGAGTCCACCGACCTGGTCGAGGTGCTGGCCGACCGGCTGGCGTTCTGGTCGGTGCTGGCCGAGGACCAGCAGCGCCCGTGGACGGTCGTGGGCGGCGACCGGCCGGTCACCGTGCCGGTGTCGCGTGGCGACCTGATCCTCGCCGTGGACGCCCTGCTCGGCAACGTCTTCTCGCACACGCCCGAGGGTTGCGGCTTCGAGGTCAGCATCTCCGACCGCGCGCTGATCGTCGACGACGCGGGCCCGGGAATCGCCGACCCGGCCGCCGCCGTGCGGCGCGGGTCGAGTGGGGCCGGCTCCACGGGGCTGGGCCTCGACATCGTGCAGCGGGTGGCGGTGGCCGCCGGGGGACGGCTCGAGATCAGCCGCGGGCCACTCGGCGGGGCCCGGCTGGCGGTCGTGCTGTCGGTACCGGAACCGTCTGGACCCCGGGCGCAGGCCACCGTTCCACGGCCGTCGCGGCCGCGTGGACTCTTCAAAAAGGTACGCACGCCGCGACGCGGATAGTCGCCGAGCCTTGCCGCTGCGTGGTTTCACGGCCCTTTCCGAATCGTTTAAGGTTCGTTTGAGAAATCCCTGGTTAGCGTCGCGACCGTTACTCGAGATCCGTCGGAAAGACCGGCGATCTGATCGACAGAAACGGGTTGAGTAGACGATGGCCATGCGCAGACTGATCACCTATCCGCTCGCCGCGATCGCGGCCGCCGGCGCGACGCTCGCCGTCACCGGCTCGCCCGCCTCGGCGCACGGATACGTGTCGTCGCCGCCGAGCCGGCAGGCCCTGTGCGCGGCGAAGGCCGTACCCGACTGCGGCCCGATCCAGTTCGAGCCGCAGAGTGTCGAGGGCCCGAAGGGCCAGCGCAACTGCAACGGCGGGCTCGCCCAGTTCGCGGTGCTCAACGACGACAGCCGTAACTGGCCCGCCAAGGCGGTCGGGAAGACCGTCTCGTTCAGCTGGGCCCTCACCGCGCGCCACCGCACCAGCACCTGGGAGTACTTCATCGGGGACAAGCGGGTCGCGGTCTTCGACGACGGCAACCGGCAGCCGGAGGCGGTCGTGACGCACCAGGTCGACCTGAGCGCGTTCTCCGGGCGGCAGACCGTGCTGGCGGTGTGGAACATCGGTGACACCCCGATGGCGTTCTACAACTGCGTCGACCTCAACATCGGTGGCGGCGGATCCGCGCCCGCGCCGACCACCCAGCCGACGACACCGCCCACCACCGCGCCGACCACGCCGCCCCAGCCCGGCACCCCGACCCAGCCCGGCACCCCGACCCAGACCGGCAGCCCGAGCAAGCCCGGTGGCGGGGCGGCGGGCACCTGGGCCGCGGGGACGAGCTACCGCACCGGAGACGCGGTGACGTTCGCCGGCAAGCGCTACCAGTGCCGGCAGGGACACACCGCCCTGCAGGGCTGGGAGCCGTCGCAGTTCACCCTGGCGCTCTGGTTGCCGCTGTGAGGCAACGGAAGGGGTCGCGCCGGGCCGCCCTGCTGCTGGCCGTCGTCGTGCCGTGGACCCTGACCGCCTGCGGCACCGGGTCGGCCGACCGGCAGCCCGCCGGGTCGCCGACCAGCGAGGCCGTGGCGGCCGATCCGGCGACGACCGGGTCGGCGACCACGGTGCGCGCCGACGGCCCACACAACGACACCGACGTGATGTTCCTGCAGATGATGGTCGCCCATGGGAAGCAGGGCGTGGAACTGGCGCAGCTCGCCGGTGCCCGGGCGCAGCGGGAGGAGGTCCGGACGCTGGCCGCGGCCGTGGCGGCGACCCAGACCGACGAGGTCAGCATGATGACGTCATGGCTGCGCGGCTGGTCCAAACCGGTCGCCGTGGACACCGACCCGGCGGCGCATGCCAACCACGGTGGCCTGCCCGCGACCGGACCGGAGCAGATCGCGGCGCTGAAGAAGGCCAGCAAGTCCGAATTCGACGGTCGGCTCCTCAACCTCTTCATCGGCCACCAGCACAACGCGGTGGAGATGGCGACGAAGGAGGCCGCGGACGGGGCGAACGCCGAGACCAAGGAGTTCGCCCGCCGCGTCGTGGAGTCCCGTACCGGTCAGATCCAACAGATGTTGACGCTCCTCAACGAGTAGGTTCCCGGGTCGCCGTACCTGCCTGGAAGGCGGTGCGGCGGCCCGGCCACCATCGCGTCAGAGCCCGCCGTCCAGCGCGGTCATCAGCTCACCGCTCGCGGTGTCGCCCGACATCTCCCAGATCATCGCGCCGAGCAGCCCGCGTTCCCTGGTCCACGCCGTCTTGCGGGCCAGCGACCACGCGTCGTCGTACGTCCACCACTGTCCACCTGGGCCCGTGTAGCAGTAGGTGGACACCGACTGCGCGTCGTGGTGCACCACGCAACCGGGCACGGCGGCCAGCAGGTTGGCGTACCCGCGGGTGCCGGCCTCCTCCGGGAACTGTCCCGGTGCGGCGCCGGTCGCCGACTGCCACTCGCCGTACGCCGAACCGCCGCCCGGTGCCGTGCCGGCGGTGACGCCCTGCCAGCCGCGGCCGTAGAACGCGACGCCGACGGTGAGCTGCCGGGGGTTCACGCCCGCGTCGAGGTAGGTCTGGATCGCCCGTTCGACACTGAACTCGAACGGGTACGGGTCCTGCGCGTCGCGGTAGAGGTTGCCCTGATGGCCCGTGCGGTTCGGTTCCCACGAGTTGTCGCTGCCCGCGCCGTGGAAGTCGTACCCCTGGACGTTCGCGAAATCCAGGTACCGGAAGACACCGGAGGCGCCGATGTCCCAGCCGGCGGCGATCTTCGCGGGGTCCGCCGGGGTGAACGCGGTGAGCAGGTAACGCCGGCCCGTGGTGGCACCCAGCGCGTCGAGCTGCCTGCGGAACTCGGCCAGCAGCGCGGTGTTGTTCGCCTTGTCCTGCGCACCCCAGTGGTTGCCCGGGTGCCCCTCGGCGCCCGGCCACTCCCAGTCCAGGTCGATGCCGTCGAAGATGCCGGCGGCGCTGCCCGCGCCGCCCGCCCCGTTGTAGGCGGGCAGGTTCCCGCGCAGGTACATGTCCACGCAGGAGCGCACGAACTTCTCCCGGGCGGCGGGGGTCGCGGCCGCGTCGGAGAAGAACTTCGAGTACGTCCAGCCGCCGATCGACATGAGCACCTTCAGCCGCGGGTGCTTCGCCTTGAGCTTGCGGAGCTGGTTGAAGTTGCCGCGCAGCGGCTCCCACCCGGTGTCGGCCACCCCGTCGACGGACTGCGCCGCGCTCATCGGCCGGGCGTAGTCGGCGTCCGCGTCACCCGCGCCGGTGCCCTGGTCGGGGTCCTGCGGGTTCCCGGTGGTGCCTCTGGTGACCCCGTTCATGCAGGTGAGGTTCACCGGGTCGAGGTTGGTGAACGCGTAGTTGAGGTGGGTCAGCTTCGCCGCCGCGCCCGAGGTGTCGAGGTTGCGGACGAAGAACTGCCGGCCGTAGATGCCCCACTGCACGAAGTAGCCGACCTTGGCGTAGTTGCCGGTGCCGACCGCGTCGTCGGTCGTCACGGTCACCGCGGCGCTGGGCGGCGAGGCGTTGTCGTAGGTGTCGCGCGCCCGCACGGTGAACGTGTACGCGGTCAGCGGGCTCAGCCCGCCGACCGTGGCGGCCGTGACGGCGGGTCCCACCGTGGTGGCCAGCGTCGCGCCCCGGTAGACGTCGTACCCGGCCATGCCGCTGGCGTCGGTGACCGCGTTCCAGGCGAGGCTCACGCTGGTGGCGGTCCGTCCCGTCGTACGCAGGCTACCCGGCGCCGGGGGAGCGGTGGTGTCCTCGGCCGGGTCACGGGTGGTGGCCGAGACGGCCGCGCTGTCGGCGGACGCGTTGCCGCGGGCGTCCTTCGCCCGCACGGTGAAGGAGTACGCGGTCTTGGGCGCCAGCCCGGTCACCGTCGCGGCGGTGCCGGTGACGCTGGCGGCCAGGGCGCCGCCGCGATACACGTCGTACGAGGCGACCGGGAAGTCCCCGGCCGTGGCCGCCGTCCACGACAGCGCGACGGTCGTGGTGGTCCGGCCCGTCACGGCCAGCCCGGTCGGGGCCCCCGGCGCGCGGTCGGGGCCACCGTCGCACCGGTTGCCGTTGATCCGGCAGTTCAGGGGCGCGGCCGGGGAGCCGGTGGCGACGAACCAGAAGCTGTACGGCTCCGTGGTGCCGCCCGCCGGGACGGTGCCGTTGTAGTGGGCGTTGCCGACCGTGACGTGGCCGCCACTGGTGGTGGCCGTGCCGTTGTAGGCGCTGCCCATCGTGACGCCGGGTGGCAGGTCGAACTCGAGGGTCCACCCGGTGATCGACGCGGAGGTGGGGTTGGCGATGACGTACTTGTCCAGATACCAGGAGCCGTTGTCGGCCGAGGAGAACGTGGCGGTCAGTCCGGCCGCGGCGTGGGCCGGTGCGGCGACACCGACCGCGGCGCCGCTGGTCAGCAGGGCGGCCGCGAGCCCGAGCAGGGCGCGCCGTAGGGGAGTGGGGCGTCGTGGGGTCAACACCGGGACACCTCCGTACAGTTAATAATCCTAACTGAAGTTACAAAGATGTCCGTCGATACGTCAACCCGACGGGGCCCACGCCGTCGGCACTCCGCCGATATGATCAACAGCGGCGCTACGGCAAACGGGGAGGCAGCGTGCCGGATGGAGTGCAGATCGACACGGACGGTGTCGGCGATGTCGCGCACGGGATGCGCGGCCAGGCGAACGGCGGCTTCGCCGAGGCGGCGCAGCGGGGTACGGCACTGCACCGTCACGGCGTGGAGTTCGGTGCCCGGATCACCCCCAGCAGCGTGGTGACCGAGGCCAAGACCCGGTACGCGCAGGCCCTGGAGAACACCGAGGCGAACCTGCGCGCCTACCGCCTGGCGGCGGGCGTGCTGGCCGAGGCGGCGGACGAGATCGCTCGGATGTTCGCGTCGTCCGACATGAGTTCCGCGGCGGCCCAGCGCAAGATCCAGGATGTGATCGCCGGAGCGGTCCGCATGGCGAACGTCGCGATCGACCCGACGACTAGGGGGCCGCTGCTGTGAGCGCGACGAACTGGGACAACTACAACCTGCCGGCCATCGAGGACATGCTGAAGGGCGAGAACGCCTGCACCGGCGCCGACCGGGTGCTGGCCTGGGAGGGTCTGGCCTCCTCCGTGCGCGAACAGCACCGCCGGCTGGCCAAGGCCGCCGAGGACCTGGCCGCGGTGTGGCCGCCGGAGAAGAACGCGTCGGCGCTGGCGTTCCAGAAACTCATCGACGAACTCGGCGCGTCCATGGCCGAGACCCTGACCTGTGCGGAAGACACCCGGGCCGGGCTGCGCGGCGTGCTGGACGCGATCAGTACGGCGCAGACCACGATCCGGACCCTGTCGCAGGGCCGGGCCGAGGTCAGCGACGACCTGACGCCCCGCTTCATCGACCACGCCGAGGACGAGTACGACGAGCAGGCGCAGCAGGTGATGCGCGAGGCGGAGGCCGCGATCCGGGATCACAACCCGCAGATCCGGGCACCTCAGCTGTTCAGGATGGAAATCCGCAAGGGCGAGGACGGAGGCGACTTCCCCGTCGATCCGGGTGACCCGGGTAACCCGGGCGGCGGTTCCGGCCAGGCGGCGATACACGCGCGGCCGTTGCCGGTCGCCGTGCCGCACGATCCGGTCCTCGTCGGCGAGCCGCCGCACAGTGCGGTCACCGCGCCCGGCACGATGCCGGGACACGACCCGTCCCCCGGTGTCGGCCCCGGTCTCGCCGGATCCACCATCACCCCGGCCGGACCGCTGCCGGGCCAGGGCCTGGGCGGATTCCCGGGCGGATCGGCGGCCGGCGGCACCCTGCCGGGCGCGGTCATCGGCGGTGGTGCCGGAAACGCAGCCGCCGGCCTGATCGCGGGCGCGGGTGGCGCCGGAGCCCTCGGCATGCTGGGCGCCGGTGGCCTCGGGGCGTTCGGTGCTCCGGGCGCCGGTGCGATCGGCGGGGCGGCGGGTGGTGGCCTGGGCGTCCCGGGTGGCCTGGGTGTCTCCGGCGGGCCCGGTGCCGCCGCGAGCCGGCAGGCCGTGCCGATGCGCCGCGGGATGCCCTCGGGTGCGGTGATCGGCGCCGACGGACACGGGGCAGGCGGGCGGGGCCAGTCGCCGTTCGGTGTGCCGGGACAGCGCCCTGGCCGGCGTAGCGAGGACGGGGCCGGAATGCCGGAGGGCGAGGCCGATCAGCAGTGGGCGACGGCCGACGGGGTGCAGGCGGTGATCGTCCCGGACGCCACCCAGGCGAGGCACGATCCCGGGCCCGGTGTTCTCGGCTTCCCGCGGTGATCAGGCGTATCGCGGCCGGCGCGGTCACCGCGCTGGTCCTGATCGGGGTGTCCCCGGCGCCGGCCGCCGCCGATCGTGTCCGGGACGCGCAGTGGCACCTGTCGGACCTGAAGATCGCCGAGGCGCACCGGATCACCCGGGGCGAGGGTGTCGTTGTCGCGTTGATCGACACCGGCGTCGACGCGAAACACCGTGACCTTGCCGGGGCCGTGCTGCCCGGGCACAACACGCGGCGAGGCAAGTACGCGGGGGACCCCACCGGCCGGGATGACAGCGATGGACACGGCACCGAGATGGCGGGCCTCATCGCCGGTCGCGGGCACGGTTCCGGCGCGGGCGTGCTCGGCATCGCACCCGCCGCGAAGCTCCTTCCGATCAGCACGCAAATCGGCTCTTGGGGGAACGTGGACCTGAAGGGGGCGGTTGACTTCGCGATTGCGCACCGCGCCGGCGTCATCAACATGTCCTTCGGTGGTCCCGACGACGAGGCGAAGCACGAGGCGATCCGCACCGCCCTGGCCCACGACATCGTGGTGGTCGCTGCGTCCGGCAACCGGGGCCAGGGCGGAGGCGACTACCCCGGCATGTATCCGGAGGTGCTCACGGTCGGTGCGTACAGCGCCAACCGGAAGATCGCCGAGTTCTCGGTCACCGGCCCCCAGGTCGACCTGGTCGCTCCCGGGGACCGCCTCGTCACCACCGGCATCAGCGAGTCCGGGTACCGGCGGGTCGACGGCACCAGTGAGTCCACCGCCGTGGTCAGCGGCGCGGCCGCGCTGATCCGCGCCAAGTACCCGAGGATGAGCGCGGCCGAGGTGGTCCACCGGCTCACCGCGACCGCCGACGACGCGGGCGCACCGGGACGCGACGACACCTACGGGTACGGGCGGCTGAACGTCGTCCAGGCGTTGACCGCCGACGTCGCCCCGCTGCCCGAAGCGCCCCCCGTTTCCGCCGCACCGTCGAGCGCGGCGGCGCCGGCGGAACCGGAGGAGCCGGTCCGGGCGTCCAAGGTCGACCCCCGGGACCTGCCCCGGGCGACCAGCCCGCTGACGGTGTCTCTCATCGCGGCGGGAATCCTGCTGGCCGGTGCCGCCGTGCTCGCCGTGATCTTCTGGCGCCGCCGCCAGCGCTCCTGACCGTCCCCGCCCGTCGCCACGGTGCGGCCGCGCGCGCGTCACCGCCCGGCGATCGCCGCGAACAACAGGCGG
The DNA here is from genome assembly GCF_004217545.1 of Krasilnikovia cinnamomea. Classification (NCBI taxonomy): domain Bacteria; kingdom Bacillati; phylum Actinomycetota; class Actinomycetes; order Micromonosporales; family Micromonosporaceae; genus Krasilnikovia; species Krasilnikovia cinnamomea. The sequence goes on along the minus strand of NZ_SHKY01000001.1, from coordinate 454,923 downwards.
TCGCGCCAGCGGCCCCGGACGTACAGATGGTCGTGGAGGTGTCCTTCGCGCCGCATCCCGATCTTCTCCAGGACGCGGCCGGACGCGAGGTTGCCCGGATCGCAGGTGGCGGAGATCTTGTGCAGGTCGAGTCGGTCGAAGCCCAGGCGCAGCATCGCCGCCGCGGCCTCGGTGGCCAGGCCCTGCCCCCACGCGGGCCGGGCCAGCGCGTATCCGGTGCTGGCCCGCCGATGCGCCGCGCTGGTGACGGACAGTTCGACCGAGCCGATCAGCGCCTGCCCGGCGCGGTCGAGCACGGCCAGCGCGAACCGGGTCCGGGGCTGTGCCCCGGCGTCGCGCGCGGCCTCGGCGAGGAAGGCCGCGGTGTCGTCTCGGGTCCGCGCGGCGGTCACCGCGGCAGGATCGTTATCAGGGGTGGCCAACGGTCGCGCCGGGCACCGGTGAGATCACCGGTGCCCGGCATCGATCGGCCGGGATCAGCCGAAGGAGTTGACCACGACCGAGGCGGTGTCCACGGCCGGGCCGTGACCCTGGTCGTGCGGTACGCCGACGGTCGCCGTTCCGGTGCAGGTGCCGCCCTTGCCGTCGCTGACGGAGTAGGCGATCCGGTACACCCGGCCGTCGCCGGTACCGGCGCGCTCGGCACGCAGCTGGACCTTGTCCTTGACGGCGGCGTTGACCCACGCGGCGTCGGGTCCGGTGTCGCCGTCACCGGTGCCGTTCAGCGCCTCGTCCTGGGTCACCCCGGTGATCGTGAGCGCGGTGGAGTCGCCGTCCGGATCGGTGGCGCCGCCCAGCGAGACGGTGACGAACTTGTGGTTCGGCGGCCACAGCGCGCCCTTGTCGGCCTTCACCGCGGTGCACACCGGCGCCTTGTTGATGATCGGCTTGATGGTGTTCTTCTCGACGAAGGCCGGACCGGCCGAAACGCCGTTGACCTGGAAGTCCACTTCGCACTTCAGGTCGGCGTCGCTGGTCACGCCGGAGTCGACGGTCAGCGTCTCGGTGAACGTCACCGAGTTTCCGCTGGGCACCGTCTTCTCCACGGCGTCGAAGGTGGCGGTCAGGCCGGCGTCGCAGGTCGCGACCGGCTTGACCGTCGCCGGCAGGTTGGACAGACCGGAGAGGATGGCCGTCGACACGTCGCCGGGGTTGACGTCCGTGAAGACCAGGCCGCCGGTGGCGCTGGCGATCCGGGAAGCCTGGCCGGGGGTGCCGCCCGGGGCGCCGCACACCCCGTACTCCGTGGACAGGCCCGGGTCTCCGTCGAGACCGTCCGGGGTACCGGTGGTGCTGGACACCGCGATCACCCTGATCCCGGCGGCCTGCAGCTCCGCGGTGACCGACGCCTCGGTGACGTCCGGATCGCCAGCGGGCTCACCGGAGATCGCCGAACACACCGGGTCGTGTCCGGGCGCGTCGCCGAACCAGACCACGATCTTGCTGGAGTCGGCCCGGAATCCGGCCTGGGTCACCAGCTTGTGCAGCGCGTACAGGTTCGCTTCCGGGGCGTCTCCGCCCTCGGCGGCGGACCAGGCGTTGATGGCCCCGTTCGCGGCGGCCCCGTTGTCGTCGGCGGCCGGGATCGCGACGTCGTTCTTGTACCCGAAACTCGACGAGGGGAAGTCGCGGTACTGGCCGGCGCCGAAGCGTGCGTCGGCGGCGCCGCCGTTGACCAGGCCCAGGATGGCACCGGCGTTGAACTGTACGTCGGTCAGCGCCGGGTCCATGCTGCCGGTCGTGTCAGCCAGGAAGTAGACGTCCGGCTTGGGCAGGATCTGCGGCGTGGTCACGGTCTTGGTGACCGTGGTGTGCTCGCCGGGCTTCAGCGACGCCGTGTAGGTCGCCGGCGTCACGCCGTCCGCGGCCAGGGCCGGGGTGGCCGGGGCCAGGACGGTGGCCACGGCCGCGCCGGCCGCCACGGCCCAACGCGGTACTGCTCGAACAGTTGACAATGCGGTCCTTTCGGGGGGCGCCAGGCATCGCCCGACCGGCCACGAAGGCGCGGTGGGGTGCGGGCTGCCGGCTCGGGTGATGTGGGGAACGTCCGGACCGGGAGCCGGGGAGGGTCCGGAGTGGTGTCGAACCGCGTTCAGCTCGACCGTGCGTGACCCTACAAGGGACAGTGAGTCAGCGCGCCCGCCGACACGCCGGCGCCGGACGGGTCACCCGTACGGTGCGGTGCGATCCGGCGGGGCCAGCAGCCGGGCGACGGCGTCGGTGGCCTTCAAGGCCGAGCCGGTCAGCACCGCCACGACCCGCTCGCCGGGGCGCAGCGCGCCACGGCGCACGAACTCGCGGATCGCCGGGAGCACGATCGCGCTGGTCGGCTCCGCGTACAGGCCGCGGTGGGCCAGTTCGGCGGTGGCCGGGCCGATGTCCGTCTCGGCGACCGCCGCCATGTCGCCGCCGCAGGCCCGGACGGCGTGCAGCACCTCCCGGTCCCGCACCGGCCGGGCGATCGCGGTGCCCTCGGCCACGGTCGCGCTCCACTGCCCGGGGCAGACCTCCGCGGCACCGGCCGCGAACGCCGCCACCAGCGGGGAGCAGTTGCGCGGCTGTGCGACCAGCAGCCGGGGCCGGGTGCGGATCGCGCCGGCGGCCAGCAGCTCGCCGAAGCCCAGGTGGCAGCCCAGCACCAGGCTGCCCGCACCGGCGGGCAGCACGACCGCGTCGGGCGCCGCGAACCCCAGGTCCTCCCAGATCTCGTACGCCAGCAACTTCGTGCCCTGCAGAAAGAACGGGTGCCAGTTGTGGCTGGCGTAGAACGTCGTCGCCGAGCGGCGCACCGCCTCGTCCGCGGTCGCCTGCCGGGGGCCGGGCACCAGCTCGACCGCCGCGCCGTGGAACCGGCTCTGCTGGATCTTGGCGGGCGAGGTCGCCTCCGGGGCGAGGATCGTGGCCCGGATGCCCGCGGCGGCCGCGTACGCGGCGACCGACGAGCCGCCGTTGCCGCTGCTGTCCTCCAGCACCGCACCGACCCCCTGCTGGGCCAGCAGCGAGATCATCACGGTGGTGCCGCGGTCCTTGAAGCTCGCGGTCGGGTTGTACCACTCCGGCTTGACCATCAGCTCCAGCCCGTCGACCGGGAGCGGGAGCAGCGGGGTCATCCCCTCGCCGAGGGTCACGGGGTGCCGGATGGACACCGGCAGCGCGGCGGCGTAGCGCCACTGCGACCGTACGGTGGTGTCGAGGTCGTCGCGGGTCAGGCCGCCGAGGGCGGTGACGGCCAGTGGTGAGCCGTCGTCTCCGCGCCAGCGCGGCTCGGCGAGCGGGTAGTGCCGTCCGCCCCGGTCGACCAGGGCCGGATCTCCGGTCATGCGCGCGCGTCCGGACCCGGCCCGGCCCCGGGCGTGGCGTCCGGCGCGGCCGGGGTCTCGCGGGCGACGCGGGCCGCGATGCGGGCCACCTCCTCCACGGTCAGCGCGATGATCGGGAAGTCCGGCCCGCCCGCCGCGAGGCCGCGCTCGGCGTGCTGGACGCTGATCTCGGCGCCGACGCGCTGGTCGAGCGTCTCGTGGAGCCGGGCGGCGATGCGCTGTGCGAGATCCGTCATCATGCGCACCACGGTAGAGGGGGCCGGGGCGGCACCGGAGTGCGCCACGAAATCGGCACAAGGCGAAACTCCGTTGTTCCGTCGCCGATCACACCGGCCGTGAGGGTTCAGCCGGTGCACCTGTTCATCGCCGCGACCGTGGTCGCCGCGGTGACCGCCGGCGCGACCGCCGGCGGATCCGTGGGCGACGCCGTCTACCTGCTCGCGCACGCGGGCATCTGCGTGACCGGGCTGGTGTGCGCGCTGCGCCCGCGTCGGCGCGCGGACCGTCGGCCCTGGCTGTGGATCGTGACCGGGCAACTGTGCTGGCTGGCCGGCAACGCCGCGTACCCGATTGCCCGGCTGCTCGGGCGGGCGGAACCGGCGGCGGCGGAGGCGGTGCTCTGGACCCTCGGGTACGTGGCGTACGGCGCGGCTCTGATCATCATGGCCCGCAGCCGGGCCGGGCGGTGGTTGCGCCCCGCGGTGCTGGACATGCTGACCCTGACCACCGCGATCGGCATCGCGATCTGGGTCGCGTTCATCTCGCCGTACCTGGCGGATCTCGTGGCCGAGCCGATGTACGCCTATCTGGTGATCCTGGGCCCGCTCGGTGACGTCGTCGTCACCGGCGGAGTGCTGCTGCTCGTGCTCTCGCCCGGAGTACGGGGTACCGCGACGCGGCTGCTGCTGGCCTCGGCCGTGGTGCGCATCGCCGCCGACCTCGGCACCACGTACATCCCGGACGACGCCGTGGCGATCATGGTCCCGACCGGGATCATCCTGCTCAGCAACGGGTTGCTGATCGCGTCCGCGCTGCATCCGGGCAGCGCCGAGCTGACCCAGCCCGCACAGGGCACCCGAACCCTGCACCCGGCGCGCATCTGGTTCCTCGGTGTCGGCCTGCTCACCGCGCCCACCATCACCTTCACCCGCCAGGGCTACGTTCCGGCCGAGCGGATCGCCCTGTTCACGGCCACCGTCATCACGCTGGTGTTCGTGTTCATCCGGTTCGCCAGCGCACTGCGCTCCCTGGAGCGTGCCGAGCGGCAGTTGAGCTTCCAGGCGTTGCACGATCCGCTCACCGGGCTGGCCAACCGGGCCGCCCTCAGCCAGGCGCTGGACGGCGCACCGCCGATGACCACGGTCCTCTACCTCGACCTCGACGGCTTCAAGGCGATCAACGACGCGGCCGGGCACGAGGCCGGGGACGCCATCCTGCGCGCGGTGTCGCAGCGGCTGAGCGCCGCCGTCCGCGACGGTGACACGGTCGCCCGGCTGGGTGGTGACGAGTTCGTCGTGGTGCTGCCCGGCCTCGATGAGGCGGCGGCCGTACCGATCGCCGAGCGCATCCTGCGTGACGTGGCCGCGCCGGTGGCGCACGACGGCGCGCTGCACTCGGTCGGGACGAGCATCGGCATCGCGGGCGCGGGCACCGGCCAGGCCGACGCCGCCTGGCGGCCCTCGGCGCTGTTGCGGGCGGCGGACGCCGCGATGTACCGCGCGAAGGGTCTCGGCCGGGGGCGCTTCGTCATCGCCGGCACCGCGGCGTAGGCATCGCGCCCGACGCCTCGGCATGGCGGCACGCGAACGTGTCGGGGCCGGTCAGACCACCTCGGAGCAGCCCGTTCGGCTATCGCGACCTGCCTGTTCGGCTTGGTAGGCTCCCGCGCGGATCATGGCCGGTGCCCCGGCCCGGGCCCGCCTCGGGTTTCCGCGGCGTGTCCGGATCCGACCCCGCGTCCGGCGCGCGCAGCCGCGGGCGACCCACATACGCATGGAGGTCCGCGTGACTGACAACCGGATGAAGGTGATCCTCGGGACGTCGCCCGACGGGGTGACCTCTGAGCACGTCCTGATGGCGCCCACCGCCGGGCACCCCAACCAGGCGTTGCAGGTGCTCACGCTCGCCCAGCGGACCGCCGAGGAGCACGTCGCCACGGCACACCGCCAGGCGGACAAGATCCGTACGGACGCGCTGGCCTCCGCCGAGCAGATCGCCCGCGAGGCCGAGCACCACGCGCACGCCGTGCGGCGTGAGGCCGACCATGTGCTGGCCGAGGCCCGCGCCACCGCGGAACACGGCGCGGTCGAGGCCCGGACCCGGGTCGAGGAGGCGCAGCGCAACGCCGAGCAGATCGTCGCGGACGCGCAGGCGCGGGCCGAGTCGATCGCCGCGGATGCCCGCGCCAACGCCGAGGAGCTGCGGTTGCAGGCCCAGCGCCGCTACGACGACGTGGTGGGCAGCCTCAGCGCGAAGCGGGAGGACCTGCAGGAGCAGATCGAGGCGCTGGAGCGTTTCGACCGCGACTACCGGGCCCGCCTCGCCGCCTTCATGCAGGGCCAGCTGCGCGCGTTGTGGCTCGATCAGCCCGAGGTGATCGGCGAACTGGAACTCCCGGAGGCGGAGGAGCCACGGCACGCCGCCGAGCCCGTGGCGACCGCCGAGCCGGTGCCGGCGGCTGAGCCGGTGGTGCCGGGCCCGCGGCGCAACATCGAGCCCGAGATGGTGCTGGCGGGGCCGCCGCACGGCGGGGAGCCCGAGGCGGTGCTGCGCGGTCTGGAACCCGAGGCGATGCCGCAGCGCGGTTACGAGGCGGAGCCTTCCGCGGCGGGTGGCGATCAACCCGCCTAGGCTGGTCGGGTGACCTGGCTCGACGCGATCGGCTGGGCCGGCTCGGCGCTGCTCGTCTGGTCGCTGCTGCAGAGCCGGCTCCTGCGCCTGCGCGCCCTCAACCTGCTCGGCTGTGTGGTGCTGCTCGGCTTCAACGCGGCGCTGGGCGTGTGGCCCATGGTCGGCCTCAACCTCGTGCTCGCCGTGATCAACATCTTCTACCTGTGGCGGATGCTGGCGACCCGGCACGACGAGCGGGCGTACCGGGTGGTGCAGGTGGGCTCGGACGACGAGATGCTCGAGTACGTGCTGGAGCGCCACCGCGACGACATCGCCCGGTTCAACCCCGGCTTCCGCCCGGCCAAGCCCAGCCCCGACCGCGCGGCGTTCCTCGTCGTCAACCGCGACGAGGTGGTCGGGGCGGTGCTGTTCCGGACCAGCGGCGACGGGGTGGCGCGGGTCGAGCTGGACTATGTGACCCCGCCGTACCGGGACTTCACGCCCGGGGAGTTCGTCTACCGGCAAAGCCAGTACTTCCTCGAACGCGGCTGCCGGACCGTGGTGACCCCGCCCGGCATGCTGGCGCCGTACTACGACCGGCTGGGCTTCCGCCGCTCCGGCGACTCGTACGTGCTGGATCTGCCCGCCTGACGGCGGTGATCGCCTCCCGGGCGCGTCCGCAGCGTGGACAACGCTAAGGACCCGCCCGTCCCGGTCGATGGCATGTGACATCGCGTCCGCGTCGAACGCCCGAGCCCACGGGAGGTCCCCACCGTGCTGCGCCGTCTCACCGCTGTGCTCGCCACCGCGCTCATCAGTGTCCCCCTCGCCGCCGCGCCGGCGTCCGCGTCGACCGGGTACTGCCTGCCGATCTCGGGCAGCGCGCGCTGCCAGGTCTGGACCGGCAAGGTGGCCTGGGTCGCCGACGGCGACACGATGCTGGTCGACATCTACGGCGACGGCACCAGGACCCCCAAGTCCGTGCGGATCATCGGCATGCAGGCCATGGAGCAGAAGGTCTACTCGCCGAACCCCAAGAAGCGGCGCGGCGAGTGCCACGCCCTGGCCGCCACGGCCCGGGCCGAGCAGCTGGTCAAGGCGGGCGGCGGCATCGTACGGATGACCGCCCTGCGCGCCTCCAGCAAGAGCAAGGGACGGCCGCTGCGGTCCATCTCCGTCAAGATCAATGGCCAGTGGCGGGACATCGGCGCCGACCTGGTGCGCCGCGGCCTCACGCTGTGGCAGCCGTTCGCGGGCGAGTGGGCGGCGGACAAGACGTACCGCCGGCTCGAGGCGCTGGCGGCGCGGGACCGGCTGAACCTGTTCGACACCGACAGCTGCGGACGCGGCCCGTACCAGAGCACCGCGCTCAGCGTGTGGGTCAACTCGGACGCCGACGGCGAGGACAGCAAGAACCTCAACGGCGAGTGGGTCCGCATCGGCAACGACTCGGGCGCCAGCATCCGCATCGACGGCTGGTGGGTACGCGACTCGGGGCTGCGGCGCTACACGTTCCCGGCCAACACCGTGGTGCCCGCCCATGGGGCGGTGTTCCTGCACGTCGGCCGTGGCCGCAACACCGCGACGCACAAGTACTGGGGTCTGACCGCGCCGGTCTTCGAGAACGTGGGTGCCGCCGCGCACGTGATCGGCGACGGGGCGTACCTGTTCGACCGCCAGGGCGACGTCCGCGCCTGGATGCAGTACCCGTGCCTGACGGGCTGCACCAGCCCGCTGACCGGCAAGGTGTCGCTGACGGTGCGCGAGCAGACCGTCGAGCACGTCAAGATCACCAACACCAGTGCCGCGGCGGTGGACCTGTTCGGGCACGTGCTGGTCAACAAGCCGTACCGGTACCCGTTCCTCAACCACACGGTGCTGCAGCCCGGTGAGACCCTGACGATGTACACCGGATCGGGTACCAACTCGGGGCTGACCCGGTACTGGAAGAAGACCGGCTCGATCCTCAACGACGACGGCGACGCCGTGTCGCTGCAGACCAAGGCCGAGTACATCGTCGAATGCGTGAAGTGGGGCGGCGTCAGCTGCTGAGCTCCCGGCCGCCGGATGGCGTACCGTTACCGATCTCCGTCGCCGTGTGCCGCGGCGCGGGCGGTAGCTTGTGACGGACGCGGACAAGGGAGCGTGGGCGCGATGACGAGCGGGCGCAACCGTTCGACGGGACGGCCCACCCTGGATCAGGTCGCGCTGCGGGCCGGCGTGGGCCGTGGAACGGTCTCCCGGGTGGTGAACGGCTCGGCGCAGGTCAGCCCGCAGGCCCGGCAGGCGGTGCAGGACGCGATCGAGGAGCTGGGCTACGTGCCCAACCGCGCGGCCCGGGCGCTGGTGACGCAGCGTACGGACTCGATCGCTCTGGTGATCTTCGAGTCGGGGGAGCGGTTCTTCGCGGAACCGTTCTTCGGCCGGATCGTGCAGTCGATCTCCTCGGCGCTGATCGTCCGCAACCTGCAGATGCTGCTCATGATCGCCCAGTCGGCGCAGGAGCGGCAGCGCCTGGAGGGCTACCTGACCCGGCAGCACGTCGACGGGGCGTTGCTGCTCTCGCTGCACGGCAACGACCCGCTGCCGGCCAAGTTGGAGGAGCGGGGCCTGGCCACCGTGCGGGCCGGGCGGGCGACCTATCCCGCGCGCGGCTGCGTCGTCGACGCGGACAACCGGGGTGGTGCCCGCGACGCCGTGCGCTACCTGCACCAGCAGGGCTGCCGCCGGATCGCCGCCATCGCCGGGCCGCAGGACATGGCCGCCGGTGTCGCCCGGCTGGAGGGCTTCCGCGACGTCGTCGGCCACGGCCCGGTGGCGGTCGGTGACTTCAGCGAGGAGAGCGGCGCCGCCGCGATGCGCTGGCTGCTCGAGCACTATCCGGACGTCGACGCCGTCTTCGCGGCCTCCGACATGATGGCGGCGGGAGCCATGCGGGTCATGCGGGAGCGTGGCCTGCGGGTGCCGGGCGACATCGCGGTCGTGGGCTTCGACGACTCCGTGATCGCCCGGCACACCGAGCCGCCGCTGACCAGCGTGCACCAGCCGATCGAGCAGATGGGCCAGGAGATGGTCCGGCTGCTGCTGGCCAAGCTCGACGGTGAGGACCTCGACGACTGCGAGATCGTCCTGCGTACCCGGCTGGTGGTGCGCGGCTCCGCCTGATCGGCCCGGTCAGGCGCGGGCGGCCCGGGCCAGGTCGGTGAGGCGGGACTGCAGGATCTCGGCCCGGTCGGCGGCGATGGCCCCCTCGCTCGCCCGCTGCGTCACCTTGCGCCGCAGGTCGGCGACCCGATCCGCGACGTCACCGGCCGCCGCCCCGGCCAGCGGCCGCAGCAGGTTCGCCAGGTCCGTGGCGACGTCGGGGCGGATCTGGCCGGCGGCCCGGCCGTCGCGCACCGCCGTGTCGACCCGGCGCAGCGCGGCGTCGAGGTCCAGCGGGGTCGGCGGCGGCGTGCTGCGCCGCGCGCGGGGGCTGGTCGCGGACGGTACGGGTGACGGCGGCGCCGCCACCGCCGGTGGTGCCGACGGCCCCGGCTCGTCCATCCGCAGCGCCGCCCCCAGCACCACGAACCCGGCCCCGGCGGCCACGGCCAGCCCGACCAGCGCGGCGCGCAGCGGTCGGCGGCGCCGGGGCGGCCGGGTCAGCGCGACCGTACGGGCCGGGGCGCGACCGGCGGCGAATCCGCCCCCGGTGCTGCCCGCGCCGCCACGCCGCGGCGGGGCCAGCGCGATCAGCCGGTCCCGGACCGGCCCGGCGCCCGGGCGTTGCGCGGGGTCCTCGGCCAGGCACTGCCGCACGAGTTCCCGCAACGGCGCGGGCAGCGTCTCGGGCAGCGGCGCGGGCGGGTGCCGCCGGGCGGCGTCCAGTTCCTCCCAGGTGTCCACCGGGTACGGCGGGTCGCCCGTCACCATCTCGTACAGCAGGACGCCCAGCCCGTAGACGTCCGTGGCGGGCTGGGCGGGACGGCCGTCGAGCCGCTCCGGGGACACGTACGCGGGGGTGCCGAAGGTCCGGCCGCTCTCGTCGTCGTCGGGCTCGCCGGTGGCCGCGCTGATGCCGAAGTCGAGGATCTTGACGCCGGTCGGGGTGAGCATCACGTTGCCCGGCTTGATGTCGCGGTGCACGACCCCGGTCGCGTGGGCCGCGGCCAGCGCGTCCGCGACCGCCGCCGCGACGGTCGCGGCCTCCCGCCAGGGCAGCACGGCGCGGTCCAGCCGGGCCGCGAGCGTCTCGCCCGCCAGCAGTTCCATCACGACGAACGGGGCCAGCGAGCCGTCCGGCCGGATCGCCTCGGTGTAGTCGTGCACCGCCGCCACGTTGGGGTGCGACAGCCGGGCCCCGGCGCGGGCCTCCTTCCAGGCGAGCTGCAGCAGCTCGGCGGCGGTGGAGGTGAGATTCGTGGGCAGCTTCAGCGCGACCGGGCGGCCGAGCAGTTCGTCGTCGGCGCGCCAGATCTCGGCCATTCCGCCGGTCTCCAGGCGGGTCGTGAGCCGGTACCGGGAGGCCAGCAGGGTGCCCGCGGTCGGCCAGTCGTCGCTCACCCGGCAAACCTACGCCGAACGGCGACCGGCGTGTCAACCGTTGCCGGCCGCCCGGCCCGGCCTGTTTGCGGCCTCTTGGCCCGCTCCCGTCCGGCCCGGACCCCGGCGTGGTCTACGCCCCGATCTGCCCTGGTCTACGCCGTGATCTTGCTGGTCGGATGCCGTGCCGACGTGGCGAGCGCCGCCATTTTCGCCCTTGCGGATCGTGGCCGGGGAGCCGACCATAGTCTGTCGCGGTCACCGTCGGCGTTCAGGGATTGGAACTGATGTCCACAGAGGAGGGCGCGCGGTTGCGCCAGGTCACGCTCACCGGCTCCGCCGTGCTGCTGGCCGTCGCGATCGCCGTACCGATGCTGCTGGTCCGCGAGACACGCTCCGCGGCACCCAGCCGCTTCATCGTGCCCTCGACCGCCGCCGAGCCGGTGAGCCCGGTCACCCCCGGGTCCAGCCACCCCGTCGCGGTGCCCGGCACCCGTACGGTCGCGCCGCCGCATACCACCGGCACCGTCGCGCCCGAGTCGCAAGACCCCGCCCGACCCGCGCACGCCACGTCCGCGACCGTGCCGGTGCCCGCCACCGCCACGACGACCGGCGCCACCGCGTCGACCGAGCCGCCCCCGCCCGCGCCTCCGTCGCCGGACGTTCCGGCACTGGTGGCCGGGGCGGTCATCGGCCTGGAGCCGGCCGCCAGGCCGGGGCACCGGCTGGGGCACGGCCGGGCCCACGCCTGGATCGGCACCGTACGGCCCGGCGACTCGGCCCCCGACCGCCTCGCCACCCGCTTCGTGGTCCGCCCCGGCCTGGCCGATCCGGCGTGCGTGTCGCTGGAGTCGGCCGCCCGTCCCGGTCACTTCCTGCGGCACCGTACGTTCCTGGTCCGGGTGGACCGGCAGCGGTCCAGCGACAGCACCTTCCCGGCCGACGCGACGTTCTGCCCGGTGCCCGACAAGCCGGGCGAACGGGTGACCCTGCGCTCCGCCAACTACCCCGACCGGTACGTGACCGTCCGGCGCGGGAAGCTGGTGCTGGCGCCGGCCTCCACCGGGGACGCGGCCACCTTCGTGGTACGCCCGCCGCTGTAGCCGCTCCGGTCACCCCGGCCGGCGGAAGATCGTGATGGAGTGGCCGACCGTGTCGACCGGCCGGCTGCTCTCGATCAGCTCCCGCAACTGTCTGCCGGGCCGGGCGATCCGCGAGTCCGACACCACCAGCAGCCCGCGCACCCGTTCCGGCGGGACGGCCAGCGGGTTGCCGGCGGTGATCCCGTACGCGGCCGGGACGCCACTGCCCTTGTAGACCAGCCACACCGGCTCGCCGGGATACCGCTCGCGCAGCCGGTCCGCCAGCCGCCCCAGGTCCTGCCCCCAGTCGACGTTCGAGTCGTGCAGCCGCAGGTGGGTCTTGGCGGGCCCGCCGAACGCCTCGTTCGAGTACGGCAGGTAGTACGGGAAGGTCCGCAGCGAGCTGGCCGCCACGAACACCACGAGCGCGGCCGCCGCGGCCGCTGCCCAGCGGGGACGGCGCAGGGTCACCACGGTGGCCGCCGCGACCGCCAGGAACATCGGCAGGAAGATCGCGTACCGGGTGCCGAAGTCGCGGGCCCCGGTCATCGCGAACAGCAGCAGCACCCCGGCCGGAAGCAGCACGTACGCGGCGGCGGGCCACAGCCGGCGGGTCGCCACCATCCGCACCGCCCCGGCCGCCCACAGCGCCAGCATGCCCAGCGGCGTCTTCACCAGCAGCGCCGCCGGCAGGTAGTACCACAGCGCGCCGCGGTACTGCCGCCCGAACAGGAACCCCCGGTACGTGTCGTCCTCGAAGCCGAACTGGATCCGCATCCCGTCCGAGTACGCCGCGGGCACCGGCAGCCAGTCCGCGACCAGTCCACGCAGCCCGCCGATGGCCGGTACGCCCGGCGGTGCCACCCAGCGCAGCCGGGGATCCACGGCCAGGTAGCTCGCCCACACCACCGCGATCGCGCACACCGCCACCACGGCCGCGGCCCCGGCGGCGCGCAGCACCCGCCGCGTCCGGTCCTCACCGGGCCCACCCGCCGCGCCCCGTTGCCGCGGGATCGCGCCCGCGTCCGCCGCCGCGTCCGCCGTGCGCCGGATCGCCGCTGCGTCCGCTGCCTCTCCTGTGCGCCGGGTCGCCGCTGCGTCCGCTGCCTCCGCTGTGCGCCGGGTCGCCGCTGCGTCCGCTGCCTCCGCTGTGCGCCGGGTCGCGGGCCAGGCCGACAGCGCGGCCAGCGCCAGCATCACCGGTACGGCCACGAGCGCGTTCATCTTCGTGGCCAGCGCCGCGCCGAGGGCCAGCCCGGCCAGCGGCAGGTACAGCCGCGGGCGTTTCCGGGCCCGCCACAGCAGCCACGCGGCGGTGAGCAGGAAACCCGCGACGGGCACGTCCAGGGTGGCCAGCGAGCCGTGCGCGATGACGTCGGGGGAGAAGGCGTACAGGGCGAGGGCCAGCAGGCCACCCCACCGGCCCGCCAGCTCGGTGGCGAACGCCAGCACCACCAGGCCGAACAGCAGCGTCAGCACGATCACCGGCAGGCGGGCCAGCAGCATCAGCCGGTACGGGTCGTTGCCGGAGGCGTACAGCAGGGTGCGTCCCAGGTTCTCCTGGGTGTCGCGCCGGGTGGGCGCCGCCAGATGCGGCTGGGCGAACGCCAGTCCGGCGCCGATCAGGAGTTTGCCGAGCGGCGGATGTTCGGGGTTGTACCGCAGGCTGTGCTGCTGCTGGTAGACGACCGCGGTCCCGACGTACACGGGCTCGTCGATGGTGGGGGTCTGCTGCACCGCCGTGGTGAGCATCGCGACCGCCATCTGGGCCAGCAGGGCCACCGCCGCCAGCACGAACGGCCATCGCCGCCGTCGCGTGCCGCCCGCCGCGGGCGGGGCGTCGGCCGGGTGTTCGAGGGTCGTCTGCTGGGTCATCGTCCGCGTGGTCGCTCGGCTGGCTGGGGGGCCGGGCCGCGCCGGATGCGTGGACCGTTGCGGTGACGGTACCCGGGCCGGGCCACGGCGAACCCAGACGCGGACCGGGCGAACGTCGGCCCGCCCGCGACAACCCGGGTGATCCAGGACGAACCGGGGTCCTAGCCGAGGGCCAGCAGTTCCACCGGCCGTTCCGGCCGCCAGGTCGACGGGACCACGGCGAGCGCGTCGGCCTGCGCCGCGTCACCCAGATGCCAGGGCGGGGCCGTGGCGTGGCCCAGCACGTACGCGCCCTGCTGGACGACCGGCAACAACCGGGTGGCGCGCGGGTCGGCGCGGACATCGCCCATGAGCAGCGCCTGCGCCGCCGGGGCGGGGGACCGGCCGGCGAGGCCGCCGAGCAGCGGCTCCAGCAGGGTGAGCGCCGCGACCAGCGCCGCGTACGGATCACCGGGCAGGCCGACCAGCCAGCGGTCGCCGAACTGGGCGAGCACCTGCCGCTCGGCCGGTCGGCAGGCCACCCCGTCGACGTGCACGCAGGCGCCGAGCAGGCGCAGCGAGCGGTGCAGCCCGTCGGCGGGTCCGGCCGACGATGCGCCGCACACCACGGTGACCTCGGCGTCGTGGACCGCCCCGGCGATGGCCGCGGTCCCGGCCATCGCGGGCTGGTCGGGGACGTACCGGGGCGCGGCGACCTCGGCACCCCAGCCGCGCAGCATCGGCGCGAGCATCGGCGCGACCGCGTCGCGGACGGCGCCGGGCGGCGGCGTGCCCGCCGCGACGATCTCGTCGCCGGTGACCAGCAGCCGCACCGAGGGGCGGCGGCGCACCGTCACCGTGTCCAGGCCGACCGCGGCGGCCAGGCCGAGGGCGGCGGGGGTGAGCACGGCGCCCGTGGGCAGCACCGGGTCGCCGGCCGCGGCGTACTCGCCGGTGCCGCGGATGTGCCGCCGGGCCGCCACGCTGGCCGTGCAGACCAGGTCACCGTCGCGCTGCGCCTCCTCGTACGGGACCACCCGGTGGGTGCCCTCGGGGATGGCGGCACCCGCGGCGATCTCCACGGCCTCCCCGGCGGCGACGGCGGCGGGGCCGCCGTGCCCGGCCAGGGCACGGCCCACCACGCGCCACGGTGCGATGCCGCGGACCGCGTACCCGTCCACCGCGGCGTCGTCCGTGCCCGGCAGGCTGGCGGCGGCCACGACCGCGGCGGCGAGCGTACGGCCCGCCGCGGCGTCCAGTGGTATCCGTTCCGGGGGCAGCGCCGTGGGCAGCCGCCGCGCCAGCGCGCGGGCCTGCGCCCACGGCGTCAGCGCCGGGGCGCTGCGGCGCAACCGCCGGGGTCGGGACGCCCGGGCGGTCCCGGCCGTCATCGGTGGACGGCGCTGCGGCGCCGGCGCTCGGATGTCCTCATGGCTCGCATGTCCTCATGGAAGGGACCTTCGACGTGCGGCACGCCACGGCCGTGGCGCCCACGGGAGGGAAACCCCCAGAGTCAGGCTCGCGCCCGGGGCCGGAAGGTCAGTAGGGACCTTCGGCCCCTTCGGTACGTCCGGCCCGGAGCCGGCCCCCCTCCTCAGCCGCCGCGACGGGTGGCTGTGGCCCGCCGGGTGGCCGGTACCAGGGGGGCAGGCCGGTGCCGGTGAGCCGCAGGCGGCCCCACGGATCGGGCTCGCCCAGCCGGACGGCGACCGCCGGGCCCGTCCCGATCAGCAGGGTGCCGTCGCGCAGGCCGGAGCGGAACCCGGCGTGCAGGTCGTCGCCGGCGCCGGCCCGGCCGGCCCACCGGTAGCGGCCCTCGACCGGCTCGAAGCGGGCGGACAGCCGGACGGTCACCGGGGTGTCCCGGCCGTCGACCCGCAGCACCGCGACGCCCGCGTACTGCTCGTCCACGCCGGACAGCTCGTGGAGGCCGGTCATCGCCCGGTCACCGCCAGCCCGCCCGGCAGGTCGGCCGCCGCCTTGATGCCGGATACGCCGCTCCACAGCAGCGTGGTCAGGTAGTCGCTGAGCGCCGCCCGGCTGATCGGCTTCTGCCGCCGCAGCCACCAGTCGGCCGTGGTCTGCACGTAGCCGACGACCCCGTACGCCCAGGGCAGGGCGGGCCCGGTGTCGAGGCCCAGGGCGCGCAGCCGGTCGCCGAGGATGCTGGCCAGGCCGCTGGCCACGGTGTCGATGACCTCGGCGACCACGTCGCGGGCGCGGGCGATGCCGGGCTGGTGCACCACGAACAGGTACAGGTGCGGGTCGGCCTCGATGTGCGCCAGGTACGCGTCGATCGCGGCGTGGATGACGTCGCGTTCCTCGCGGACCGCGGCCACGGCCGGCCCGATGGCCGCGATCGCGAATGCGGCACCCTGCTGGCCGACCGCCTGCCACAGCTGCGACTTGTCGGCGAAGTAGCGGTAGAGCACGGGCTTGCTGACGCCCGCGTGCGCGGCGATCGACTCCATGCCGATCTCGGGTCCGAGCTCCCGGATGGCCTCGATGGCGGCGGTGGTCAGCTCGGCGCGGCGCTGCTCGCGGTGATCGGCCCAGCGGCCCCGGCGGCCGTCGTGCCGGGTGTTGACGGAGGCATCGACCGAGTTCATAGTACTAGAAGTAACTGTTACTTCGGGTAACGTCAACCCCCGATCCCGGAGGCTCGTCATGGTGACCCCACCCCCCGCCCGCGACGTGACCGCCACCCGCCTGCTGCGTTCGTCCCCGCCGCACACGTACGACCCGGACGTGGAGATCGACTGGGATGCCCCGCTGGCGCCCGACCGCTACTTCGTCCCCCCGCACCGCTGCAGCCTCTACGGCACCCCGCTGTGGGACTCGCTGACCGAGGCGCAGCGGATCACGCTGACCCGGCACGAGGTGGCCAGCGTGGCCGGCCTCGGCATCTGGTTCGAGACGATCCTCATGCAGCTGCTGCTGCGCGACTACTACCGCCAGGACCCCACCCAGGCCCACGCCCAGTACGCGCTCACCGAGGTCGCCGACGAGTGCCGGCACTCGGTGATGTTCGGCCGGATGCTGTCCAAGCTGGGCTGCCCGGCGTACCGGGTCGGCATGGTCGACGACCTGCTGGGCCGGTTCCTGGCGGCGACCGCGACCGGCCCCCGGATGTTCGCGGCGATCCTCATCGCCGAGGAGGTCCTGGACGCGCTGCAACGGGAGTCCGCCGCGGACGAGTCGCTGCAGCCGCTGGTCCGCATGGTGTCGCGCATCCACGTCATCGAGGAGGCCCGCCACGTCCGGTACGCCCGCGAGGAGTTGGCCCGCCAGGTACGCACCGCCGGGCGGACCCGGCTGGCCTACGACCGGATGATCATCGCCCGGTCGGCGTACCTGACCGGCACCCAGATGGTGTCGCCGCAGGTGTACCGCTGCGTCGGGATCTCGCCCGAGGTCGGCCGCCGGGCCGCCCGGACCAATCCGCACCATCTGGCGACGCTGCGCTGGGCCGGCCAGCGAGTGGTCTCCTACCTGGACGAACTCGGCCTCATCGGCGGCCCGGGCGTCGCCCTGTGGCGCCGCTCCGGCCTCATCTGAGCGGGCGCCTCAGGCGGCCTGCGGGCGGGCGCTCAGGCCCGGCAGCAGGGTCAGGCCCGCGACGAACGGACCGGCCACCATCGCCAGGTACGCCAGCAGCACCACCGGCCCGACCTCGGCGGCCAGCAGCATGCCCCCGAACAGCAGCAGCATCCCGCACAGCGAAGGGGTGGCGGCCAGCACCCAGGCCGCCGCCTTCTGCGCGGGGGTCCACCGCGGTGATCCGCTGACCAGGGCCATCCCGGCCAGCGGCGCGACGAGCGGGAGGAACACCGCGCCGACGATGAGCAGGACGATCGCCACGTAGTCGGTGGTCCCGGCGGCGGGACCCGGGGCCGCGACCGGCATCAGGGCGGGCAGGCGCAGGTGCGGGGGCATCCGTCCCCGGCGTACGGCCGCGGCCAGATCCTCGGGCGGCCCCAGCCGCCGGATGATCCGCTCCGGATGCTCGCCGCCCGCGGCCCGCCGGCGGGCGACGTAGTCGGCCACCGTGGTCATCAGCTCGTCGCGCAGTTCCGGCGTGAGGTCCTCGGTCTCGGCCCAGAGCGCCGCGAGATAGTCCAGGACCAGGACGTCGGTGTGCGCGAGCGGTGCCGTGTCCGCCATCGTTGTCCCCCAGGGTGTCGGTGCGTGGTGGCCTTCCTCAGCCTGCTGGCGCCGGGCCCGGCCGGGTATCTGGCGCTCGGCGGGTTGGCGGGCGGCCGACTCCGCCTTTCGGTGGACCCCCTGACCGCCGAGCTCCACCCGGTGGCGAGCTCGCGGGTTTGCCCGGTGTGGCGCCTGCCCGTAGGCGACGCTGTTGGCGTGGTGGCGCAGCGCAGCGGGCGGCATCCGGAGAGCTGGTGGGCGCAGTTCCCGGCGGCGTCCGAGCGCTTCGACGCGGCGTACACGGTCGACGGGCTCGGTGAGCTGATCCTGCCGCACATCCCGTCGCCGCTGCTGCGCCGCGAGGCGGAGATCGCCACCGACATCGTGGTCCGGCGGCTGGAGCGGCCGAACAGTCCGGAAGCGGCCGAACGGGCGGACAACGCGCTGCAGCGGTTCGTCGCGACCCTGGACCGCATCGCCGACCGGTCGACCGGGACGGGCTCGATCGCCGAGGCAGCGGCCCTGTGCGACGCCCTGCTGGGCCGCTACCCGAAGGCGGCGTCCGCCTGCGAACCGTACGTCGGCACGGTGAAGCTGGCGAAGCTGTTCGTCACCGCGCTGCGCCTGGACTACTTCGACATCCCGCTGGCCCTGCGGTTGCTCGGAGGCGGTCAGGAGCCCGCCCAGGCGGTCCGGTCGGGCCTGCTCATCGGGCGATACAGCTGGTGGCCCGCGTGGCTGCTGAACGTCGTCACGGAACGGGCGCTGGCCGGCACCCTCGACGAGGAGACCATCACGGCGCTGGACAACTGCGCGTACGCGTCGCTCAGTCCCGCGCAGGCCCGGCTGGCGCGTCATCTGCTGGCCGGCGATGCCCGCCTGATCGGTACGGCCGTGACGCGCCTGGAGGTGCTGGGGGAGTCCGAGGCGGCCGCGCGGCTGCGCGAGGGCGACCTCAAAGCGGTGGCGCTGGCGGCCCGGCTCATGCCGATGTGACCGGCGTCGATGGTAAGGACCGGACGCCCCGCGCGGGCGAACGGTTGGTTAACGAGGCCGTCCATTCCCGCCAAACGGTCACCTCCTGTTACTTCACCGTCACTCAAACGAGGAGTTAGGGAAACACTAGGCAAACAAATGCGGAACTCCTTTACATGTGTGGTTCACCCACTGGATCAACGTGGCCCGGGCAGGTCACCATCGCCGCGTGACAACCACATCGGTGATCCTGGCGCTGGTGATCGTCGCCGCGCTCACGTTCGATTTCACGAACGGGTTCCACGACACCGCCAACGCGATGGCCACCTCCATCGCCACGGGCGCCCTGCGGCCAAAAGTCGCCGTCGCCCTGTCCGGGGTCCTCAACCTGATCGGCGCCTTCCTGTCCGTGGAGGTGGCCCTGACGGTCACCAACGCCGTCGTCAAGATCCAAGGCAAGACCGGCGCCCCGAAGCCCGAGTTGCTCTCCGACGGCGGCACCGCGCTGCTGCTGATCATCCTGGCGGGGCTGGCCGGCGGCATCCTGTGGAACCTGCTGACGTGGTTGCTCGGCCTGCCGTCGAGCTCGTCGCACGCCCTGTTCGGCGGCCTGATCGGCGCCACGGTCGCCGGCCTGGGCTGGGCCGGGGTCAACTGGGCCGGTGACGGCAGCAAGCTCGACGGCGTGATCGGCAAGGTCCTGCTGCCGGCCGTACTCTCGCCGATGATCGCGGGGATCGTGGCCGCGGCCGGGACCTGGCTGGTCTACCGCGCCAGCATCGGCGTGGCGCAGCGGTTCACCGACTCCGGTTTCAGGTGGGGCCAGATCGGCAGCGCCTCGCTGGTCTCGCTGGCCCACGGCACCAACGACGCGCAGAAGACCATGGGCGTCATCACCCTCGCGCTGATCGCCGCGGGGCAGTGGCACGACACCGCGAACATCCCGTTCTGGGTCAAGGTGGCGTGTGCGGTCGCGATCGCCCTCGGGACCTACCTGGGCGGCTGGCGCATCATCCGGACCCTTGGCAAGGGGGTCGTGGAGATCACCCCGCCGCAGGGCATGGCCGCGCAGTCCGCTGCGGCCACCGTCATCCTCGCCTCCAGCCACCTCGGCTTCGCGCTGTCCACCACGCACGTGGCCACCGGGTCCATCATCGGTGGCGGCGTCGGCCGGGCCGGTGCCTCGGTGCGCTGGGCCGTGGCGGGCCGGATGGTGGCCGCGTGGCTGGTCACCCTGCCCGCGGCCGGTCTGGTCGGCGCGGTCATGTGGTGGATCGGCCACCTGATCGGCGGCATGGGCGGCGCCCTGGCCATCTTCACCCTGTTGGTGGTCGGTTCCGCGGCCATGTACCTGTGGTCGCGGCGGGCCCCGGTGGACCACCACAACGTCAACGACGAGTGGGAGCCCGCCCCGGCGGTCACCGCCCCGGTCCCCGCCGCCGCGGCGAGCTGAGAAGGAGCCGTACGAGATGCACAATCTGGGTTTCGCGCTGGACGGCGCGTGGCGGGTCCTGCTGGCCGGTCTGCTGCTGGGTGCCGGGCTGCCGGCCCTGTTCACCCTCGGGGTGCGGTCGCTGGCCTGGGGCGGCGGCGGCGACGCCGAGGTGCACGAGACCGGCGTGACCGGGCCGACCCCGCGCCCGCTGGGCACCGCGCTCGGCTGGGTCTGCTTCGGGGTGGTACTGCTCGCCGTCGTCCTGGGTATCGCGTTCATCGTGGCCAGCGGGTTCGGCAAGACGATCAGCTTCGCGGACGTGTTCCCGACGATCGTCGACAAGTGAGGCCGTTCCGGTCCGCGGCGCCGCCGCGGACCGGGCATCCGCGAGCGCGCAACTTTAAGGGAGCCTGAAGAAATCCGGTGCGGTGAACGGTTATGGGAGCGCTCCCGTAACTATCGGGGAAGCCCGCTTCCCCGCACAGGAAGGTTCCTCGCCCTCATGTATACCTCCCGAACGAACGTACGTCGCTGGCAGATCGCCGGCGTCGCCGCAGTGGCCGTGGCAATGGTCGGCGTCGGGCTCGGCGTGGCCGCCGCCGACGAGACCGGCGCACCCACCGTCAACTGCCCCGGAGTCGCCGGCAAACTGCCCGCGGTGCCGGCTCAGGCGCGGGCGGAGATCTCGCGGAACCTGGCGCTGCTGAACACCCAGATCGCCGAGGCGAACCGGCGGCTGGTGACCAGCCGTGGTGAGGGTGGTCCGAACTTCGTGCAGAACGCGATCCTGGGGCCGCTGAAGGACAAACGCGTTGCGACGATCAACCGGATGGCCACGGCGATCGGGCGCAACGCGGCGCGTCCGCAGCTCGACGTGCAGGGGCTCGCCACCTGCTCGCTGAACCAGCAGGGCGGCGGCTCTGCCGCCGAACCCACCACGGTGGCCACCCAGGCGCCCGGCACGGTCGCGGCGCGGACCGTGAACTGCCCGCGCGTGGACGGTGCGCTGCCCGCGATACCGGCGCGGGCCCAGGACGAGGTGACCCGCAATCTGGCCCTGCTGGACACCCAGATCGGCGAGGCGAACCGGCGGCTGGCCACCAGCGTCGGCGAGGGTGGTCCGAACTTCGTGCGGAACGCGATCCTCGGGCCGCTGGAGGACAAGCGGGTCGCCACCATCAACCGGATCGCCACCGCCATCGGGCGGCATGCCGCCCGGCCGAGCCTCGACGTGGCGACCCTCGCGCCCTGTGCCCTCAACAACTGAACCAGGCTGACGGGGCCCGCCCCCCTCTTTCCCGTCAGCCGAACTGCGGTGTGGTCACCGACCCCGACCACACGCCGCCGAACGTCGCCGCCGTCGCCGCGTCGACCTCATAGCGGCACCGCAGCACGAGCGGGCCGGACGGCAACGGTGCACCCCCGTTGACCGGCCGGCCCGCCCAGTGCCGCAGATCGGCCGTGTGGGTCAGTGACTCCCCGGGCGCCAGCCGGGCCCGCTCGACCGCCGACTCGTCGCGGTCGGCGACGAAGCGCAGGCTGCGTCCGCCGTCGAGCAGCACGGTGTACCAGTCCAGGTGGATCTCGCCGACGTCCACGTGACTCAGGACGGTCAGCTGCGCCGGGCCCGCGTTCTGCAGCGTGAACGTCACCGTGTCGCCGTCGGCCGCACCGCCCAGCCGCAGCCCGGCCACCACCGGCGACCACGCCACCTCACCCACCCGTGCCCCCTCAGCGCTCGTAGCCGACCCGTACGTCGTAGTTGGCGTCGTCCATCGACGCCTTGTTCTTGACCGGGCCCATGGCCGGCGACCAGCGCATCGACACGATCTTGTCGTCCGCGTCCGGGGTGTCCTCGTCGAACACCTCGATCAGCACCTCCGACGCCAGCGGCAGCGTGGTGGTGAACGCCTCCAGCGGCACCAGGAAGTCGTGGCTGTCACCGTCGTTGAGCTTCTTCGCCTTCGTCCTGTGCTTCTTCTGGCCGCTGACCCGGACGTACACCTCGTCGGCGCCGGTCCAGTCCTCGGTGCCGCGCACCTTGACCCAGACCTCGACGTTGCGGTGCGCCAGCTCCCGCTCGTACGCGAGGCGGGTGAAGTCGCGCCGTACCCGGTCCGGGCCCGCGGGCAGGCGCGCGACCTCCGCGCGCAGCTCGACCAGCCGCCGGGCCAGGTTGACCGTGTCGAACATGTCGATGTCGTGGGCGATCGGCAGGTCTACCGTGTTGTACACCGTGCCCGTGGTCGGGTCGGTGAAGGTCAGCGCGTTCCACTTCACGGCCGCGTCGCCGAACGCCTCCGTCGGCGGACCCTGCCGCACCAGCGTGATCGCGGCCGGATCCAGTTTGGCCCGGCCCGCGTCGTCGGTGCGCCAGCCCCACGCCACGCTGCCGAGGTACATCCCCGCCAGCGGACCGTCGATGGCCAGCGCCGCGACCTCGAAGCTCTGCTCCCACTGCTGCCCCGCGAAGGCGGGGGTGCGCCCCGGGGTGTCGTCGAGCACCGCGTCGACCGCCGGGAAGAACGTGCCGTCCGGCTTGCGCCGGTGCACGCCCGTGGCGTTGTTCCCGCCGCTGGCGGCCACGTCACCCAGGGCGGCCGACACGACCGCCGGGGCGGCGCCGGCCGGGGCGACGTTGTAGACGCCGTACAGCGGGTTGGTGTTGGGGATCGTGCCACCGCGGCCGAAGTCGCGCCGGTCGATGCCGCGGCCCACGTCGCCCTCGCCGCGCTGCAGGAAGTCCGGCATCGTACGGGCGTTCGACGGCGTGTCCACGGCGCCGCCACGGGCCGTCGCCGACAGCGTCCGGACGCTCTGGCTCAGGCCGATCTGGGTCGCCTCGACCAGGTCGTTCGCGGTGAAGTGCAGCTCGATGTGCGCGCCGATCCGGCCCGGCTGGTTGACCGGCCGGTACGCCGAGGTCGTCCAGGACCCGCCCGCCGTGGCGACCAGCCGGTGAATCAGCGCGGGGGCCGCGCCGACCGACCGGCCGGTCGCTGCCCGCTCCGCCGCGGCCCGCTCTGTCGCTGCCCGCTCCGTCGCGTCGCCGGGGGAGCTCACCCCACTGGGCCGCTCCGGCAGGCTCGCCCCATCGTGTTGCAGGACGTGCGCCAGTTCGTGCGCGACAACCCCGGGGGCCGGGTGTGGGTCGGCGAACGCGATCCGGTTGCCGTACGTCGCGGCGTGCGCGCCCAGCGCCGCCAGCCCGGCCCGCGCCCGTTCGCCGCCCAGGTAGGCGTCGACGTGCCCGAAGTCCTGACCGAATGCCGCCTCCATCCGCGCGCGGTAGGGTACCGATCCCGCCTGGCCCGAGGTCGCCAGCGCAAACGCGTCGGCCGGCTCGCTCCGGTCCTGGTGCGGCGGGACCGTGGTGTCACGGACCAGCCGGTGGATCGCCGCGTTGCCCGCGACGAGGGCGGTCTCCAACGAGAACCGGTCGGGTGGCAACTGGTCCGGGGACAGGCGGCCGGGCCGCGGGGATGGCCTGGTGGGATGGGCAACCGGCACGATCGCCTCGTCGGCGTCACGCCGTGGCTCCAGCCTGGCTCGCATCGCCACCACCCGCTCTCGCCCGCTCATCCCACGGTAGCCAGAGCAGCCCCACCGCGATACGTCTCCCGACGACCGGCGAGTTTGGTGGGGACGGCAGATCTTGAAGAGTTCGGGTTCGGCGCTGACCCGAACGCTTCAAGATCTGCCAGGCGTGGGGTGGAGCCGTCAGAGGCGTAGCTGGGGCCAGTCGAGGAGGGTGGCGCCGAGGTCGCGGACCGTGGCCAGCAGGCCGAGGCGGGCCGCCCGCAGCGCCGGGTCCTCGGCCATCACGAACACGTCCGCGAAGAACGCGTCCACCGGCGCGACCAGCCGCCCCGCGACCCGGGTGAAGCCGGCCAGATCCGGGTCCGGGTCGAGATCGGCACGGACCGCCACGACCGCCTCGTGCAGGGCGACCTCGGCCGGTTCCTTCAGCGTCGCGGGATCGTAGGCGGCCGCGGTGCCCTCCGGCACGATGCGCCGGGCCCGCTGGATCGCCGCCGCGACACCCCGGAACGACTCGTCCTCGACGAGGGTGGCCAGTTCGGACAGCAGGTGGTCGGCGCGCGACGGGCGGTCCGCGTGCGGCAGCACCGCGCGGACCCGGTCGACCGGATGGCCCTCCTCGGTGAGCACCTGTTCCAGGCGGCGGGCCAGGAAGTCGGCGACGTCGCGGCGGACCGGCCCGGGGACCTCGACGGGCTGAAGCTTCGCCGCCTCGTCCAGCGCGCCGGTCAGGCTCAGGGCGCCCAGGGCGGGGTGGGCGCGGTGCACCGCGAGGGCGCCGAGCGCGGCCCGGCGTACCGCGAAGGGGTCGCTGCTGCCCGTGGGCAGGCCCACGGTGGCGGACAGGCCCGCCAGCAGGTCGAGCCGGTCGGCCAGTGACAGCAGCGCGCCGGGCAGGGTACGCGGCGGCGCGTCGCCCGCGTGCCGGGGCAGTTCCACTTCGTACAGTGCGGTGGCGACGTCGCGCGGTTGGCCGGCGTGCCGGGCGTAGTCGCGGGCCATCTCCCCGGCCAGGCTGGTCATCTCGGTCACCAGTTGGGCGCCCAGGTCGAACTTGACCAGTGGGGCGGCCCGGCGCAGGGCGGCCGTGTCGGCGGGGGACAGTTCGAGCGGGGCGGCGAGCGCGGCGGCCAGGGCGGCGATCCGGTCCGCCCGGTCGGCCATCGAGCCCAGCCGGTCGGTGAAGGTCAGCCGGGCCAGCCGCGCCCGCAGCGTGGCCGGGTCGGCGCGCCGGTCGGCGGCGTAGAAGAACGCGGCGTCGGCGAAGCGGGCCCGCAGCACGGCCTCGTTGCCCGCCCGCACCCGGTCCACGTCGACCGGGCCGTTGGCCACCGTCACGAACTGGGGCAGCAGCGCGCCGTCGGCGTCACGCACCGGCAGGTACCGCTGGTGTTTGCGCATCACCGTGGTGAGCACGGCCTCGGGCAGTTCGAGGTGGGCCTCGTCGAACGTGCCGAGCAGCGGCGTCGGCTGCTCCACCAGGTAGGTGATCTGGTCGATGAGGCCGCTCTCGGCGGCCACGTCGATCCGGCCGTCCGGGTAGACGAGATCCTGCGCGCCGGTCACCACGAGATCGCGCCGGTCGTCGGCGTCCGCGACGATGCCGTTGACCGCGATCAGCTCCGCGAACTCCTCGGCCGAGGGCACCGGCACGACCGGTTCGGCGGCGGTGCGCAGCAGGCGGGTGTGCCGTCCGGCGGCCAGCGCCGACACGGTGACCGGCACGACCTGCTCACCCCAGAGGGCCAGCAGCCAGCGGATCGGCCGAATGAAGGACAGCCGGGGATCGTTCCACCGCATGTTGCGGGCGCCGCGCAGCCCGGTGACCACGGGCGCGAGCGCGGCGGCCAGCACGGTGGCTGCCGCGCCGCCGGCCTCGTGCCGCCGCACCACCACATGGGGTACGCCGTTGAGCTCGGCGGTCTCCACGGACTCCACCGCGACGCCCTGGGCGCGGGCGAAACCGGCCAGCGCCGGGGTGGGCTGGCCGGCGGCGTCGTACGCGGCGGACGCGCGGGGGCCACGGACCGTGACGACCTGGTCCGGTTCGTGGGCGGCCACGTCGGCGACGGTCGCGATGAGGCGCCGCGGTGTCGCCGCCACCCGTACCTCGCCGTGCGTCAGCCTGGTCGCGGCCAGCCGCTCGGCGACCGCGCGGCGCACGTAGGCGCAGGCGGCGCGCGCCTCGGCGGGCGGCATCTCCTCGGTGCCGATCTCGAACACCAGGGTCCGGGCCCGGTCGCCGGTCACCTCGACGGCGGGCTGCGGCGTCGCGGGTGCGGGGGGCGCCGAAACCCCGAGCGGATGGTCCAGTTCCGCGCGGCGGGCCACCCAGAGCCGGGCGACGTCGCCGGCCAGGCGGCGCATCCGGGCGAACTCGGCCGCGCGGTCCGCGGTGGACACCGCGCCCCGGGCGTCGAGCACGTTGAAGGCGTGCGAGGACTTCAGCACGTACGTGTGGGCGGGCACTGGCAGTCCCACGTCGACCATCCGCTGCGCCTCGGCCGCGTACTCGTCGAGCAGGCGCCGGTTGGCGGCGACGTCCGCATCGTCCAGGTAGTACCGCGACATCTCGTACTCGGCCTGGCCGAACGCCTCGCCGTAGCTGATGCCGGGCGCGTACGTGATGTCCTTGAAGTGCCGCACCTCCTGCAACGCCATCATGATCCGCTCGATGCCGTAGGTGATCTCCACCGACACCGGGTCGAGGTCGAGGCCGCCGGCCTGCTGGAAGTACGTGAACTGGGTGATCTCCAGGCCGTCGAGCCAGACCTCCCAGCCCAGACCCCAGGCGCCCAGCGCAGGGGAGGCCCAGTTGTCCTCGACGAAGCGCACGTCGTGGGCGGCGACGTCGATGCCGAGGGCCGCGAGGCTGCCCAGGTACAGCTCCTGCGCGTCGCCCGGGTCCGGCTTGAGGATCACCTGGAGCTGGGTGTGGGTCTGCAGGCGGTTGGGGTTCTCGCCGTAGCGGGAGTCGTCGGGGCGCACGGACGGTTCCACGTACGCGACCCGCCACGGCTCCGGGCCGAGTACCCGCAGGAACGTGGCCGGGTTCAGCGTCCCGGCGCCGACCTCGGTGTTCATCGGCTGGACGGTCAGGCAGCCCTGCCGCGTCCAGTACTCGATCAACCGGGTGAGGGCGTCCTGCATGGCCAGCATGGGTCCGAAGTCTACGAGCGGGCGGGGTTGCCCCGTACTCAATTCGCCGCGTGGCTCAGAACGACAACATGCCGCTGATCAGAGCCTGCCAGGTCATCGGGCCGACGATGCCGTCCACCGCCATGGACGGGACGTCCGCCTTGATGGCCTGCTGGAAGTCGCGGACGAAGCGTTCCGTGACGGGCCCGAAGATCCCGTCGATCTGCGGCCCCTTGCTCGGGTCGCCGGACAGGTTGCGGAACTGGAACTCCTCCTGCACCGCGCGCACCGCGTCGCCCTGCGAGCCGCGCCGTACGGTGATGATGAGCGCGCCCCACGTCTGTGGCCCGACGACGCCGTCCACGGTGAGGTGCCGCTGGGTTTGGAAGGTGCGCACCGCGTTCTCGGTGCGCGGGCCGAAGTCACCGTCCACGGTGATGGTCTGCCCGCGTGCCCGCAGCAGGTACTGCAGGCTGGGTACCGGGTGGTCGGTGGCGCCGCGGCGCACGATCGGCCAGGGTGAGAGGGCGGCCATGTCGATCATCCCCTTCGGGCGGCGCTGCGGGGGCCGCCCCTGCCGCCATGGTGACCCGCTCGCGTTCGCCTGCCCACTGGGTGTCACCAGTGCGACACGGGGATCCCCCGTCCGCGTCAACGGCCGGGGAGCACGCCGCGCGTCAGCGGGCCAGGCGCACGCCGCCGCCGTCGCGCTTCGCGCGGTACATGGCCGCGTCGGCGCCGCGCAGCAGGCGGGGCACGTCGCCGGCGTCGTCGGGGAACATCGCGACCCCGATGCTGGCGCCGATCGTGACCGTCCGGCCCTCGATGTCGAACGGCTCGCTGAGTCGCTGGTGGATCCGCTCGGCGGCGGTGGCGGCCGAGGCGTGGTCCGGGTTGCGGGTCAGCAGGATGGCGAACTCGTCGCCACCCAGCCGCGACACCAGGTCGTTGTCGCGCACGGTTCGCAGCAGCCGGTGCGCCACGGCCTGCAGCAGGGCGTCGCCCGCGTGGTGCCCGGCGGTGTCGTTGACCTGCTTGAAGCCGTCGAGGTCGAGCAGCAGCAGGGCGGTCCGCTCGCCGGCGCGTTCGGCCGCGGCCACCGCCTGCTCCGCCCCCTCCAGCAGGTGGGAGCGGTTCGGCAGGCCGGTCAGGGCGTCGTGGAACGCCTGGCGGGTGAGCTCGGCGACGTGCTGCTGCTCGGCCTGGCGCAGCCGGGCGCTGTCGACGATCAGCGCGCCCTCGACCGCGAGCTGGCGGGCCAGGCCGTGGTCGTCGGCGCTCCACCGGCGGGTGTTGCTGGCGTCGCCGCACAGCACGATGCCCACCGGGCCGGTCGCGGACATCAGCGGCATGGCGATGAAGGAACGCAGCCCCATCGTGTGGACGAAGCCGCCCGGGGAGACCCCGACGGTTTCGACGTCGCTGACCAGCACCGGCGAGCCGTCCTGGACGGCCGCCCGCCAGATCGGCGAGTCGTTGGCCATCTTGCCGATCAGGTTGCGCTGCAGGGTCTCGGTGTTGTCGACCGTGGGGCCCACGCCCATGGCGTAGCGGATCCGGCCGTCGGTGTCGACGAGGTGCAGCCCGGAGAACTCGGTGCGGAACGCCTCGGCGGTGGCGCGGGCGACCAGCTCGGCGGCGGTCTCGACGCTGGTGGCGACCGTGCCGCGCTCGAAGAGGCGGCGGATCGTGGTGGTCGCGTTGGCGAGGAACTGCCGTTGCCGTTCCGCCTCGAGCGACTGCAGTGTGGCGGCCAGGTGCAGGCCGGCCGACGCGACGACGTCCTCGCGGACCCGGTCGAGGCGGCCGCCGGTCAGCACGAGCACGCCGACCGTCTGGCCGCCGATGCGCAACCGTACGGTCAGCCGGTCGCCGTTTCGGGTCGGCGGCGCACCGGCCGGAACGCGGAAGACCATGCCGGCGGTACGCAGTTCGCCGGGTTCCGGATCGCCGACGGTGGCGACCGGATAGAGTCCGCCGTCCTCCGAGCTGAGGGTGAAGACCGTGGCGCAGCGCAGTTCCGCGACCTCGCCCAGGTGGCGGTGGACGAGGTCGAGAACGTGCTCGATGACCGGTGTGTCCCGGGTCATGACGTCCACGAGGGCGGCAAGCAGGTCGGTCTGCACGTCGACCGCATGGGCCTGGCTGGGCACGGTGAACCCGTCCCGGCTACCGGCGAGGCGCACGCCACTGCTCACAGTCACGGACCTAAGGTCGGCAGCGACTCCCTGACCTTGAGCCTGGAACCATGGGGGTTTCCTGTGGGCCCCGGTGCATTACCGTGGCGGACCGGGTGCGGCGCAGCGCATCCAGGCGGCGGAAAGGGACACCAGCGATGAAGGTGTGTGTTGTCGGCACGGGGTACGTGGGACTGACCACCGGTGCGTGCCTGGCCTATCTCGGACACGATGTGACCTGCGTCGACCTGGACGCCGCGAAGGTGGAGTCGCTGCGGGCGGGCCGGTCGCCGATCTACGAGCCGCACATGGACGAGCTGCTGGCCGAGGCCGCCGAGCGGCTGCGCTTCACCACGGAGTACGCCGAGGCGGTGCCGGGCGCGGACGTCGTGTTCATCGCGGTGCAGACCCCCTCGCTGCCGGACGGCAACCCGGACCTGCGGTACCTGCGCTCGGCCGCCGAGACCGTGGGCGAGCATGTCGCCGGCCCGTTCACGGTCGTGGTGAACAAGTCGACCGTGCCGATCGGCAGCGGGAACTGGGTGGACGCGATCCTGCGGGAGTCCTTCGAGCGGGCTCACGGGCGGCGCCCGGACGGCGCGTTCGCGGTGGCGTCGAACCCGGAGTTCCTGCGCGAGGGCGTCGCGCTCTTCGACACCCTGTACCCGGACCGGATCGTGATCGGCTCGGACGACCCGCGCAGCCTCCACGTGCTCAACGAGCTCTACCGTCCCATCCTCAACCAGAGTTTCACCCCGCCGACGTTCCTGCCCCGCCCGGGTGAACTCGGCGCGGTGCCGATGGTCTCCACCGACCTGGCCTCCGCCGAGCTCATCAAGTACGCCGCGAACGCCTTCCTCGCCATCAAGATCAGCTACATCAACGAGATCGGCCGGCTGGCGGGCCGGGTCGGCGCCGACATCATGGAGGTGGCCCGCGGCACCGGGCTCGACGCCCGGATCGGGCCGCGGTTCCTGGAGCCCGGGGTGGGCTGGGGCGGCTCCTGCTTCGGCAAGGACACCGCGGCGCTGATCACCACCGCGGGGGAGTACCACCACGACATGCCGATCGTGCAGGCCGCCCGGGAGGTCAACGCGCGCCAGCGCCGCATGGTGGTGGATCGGCTCCTCGACGAGCTGCGCCTGATCAAGGGCCGGCGGATCGGCCTGCTCGGGCTCGCGTTCAAGCCGGAGACGGACGATCTGCGCGACTCTCCGGCGACCGACATCGCCGAGCAGCTGATCGCGCACGGGGCACGGGTGGCGTTGCACGACCCGGTGGCCGCCGAGCGCTTCCGCCGCGAGCGGCCGGACCTGGCCCGGCACCTCTGCGACAGCGCCGAGGCGGTGTTCGACGACAGCGACGCGGTGGTGCTGGTGACCAAGTGGTCGCACTACCTCGACCTGGACTGGGGCAAACTGCTGCCGACCATGCGTACGCCGGTGCTGCTGGACGGGCGGCACTGCCTCGACGCGGAGCGCATGCGCCGCCTCGGCTACCGCTATCTGTCGGTGGGCGGCTGACCGCCCGTCCACTGCGCCCGCTGCTCGCCCCATTCAAGCCTGCGCCCGCTCCCCCGAACGGGTTGGGGTTGGCCCCCCGATCGGCATCCGGGGTGCCCTGGACCGACGCGTCCAGGCGATGAACCGCTCAAAGACCTCCCCGAGCGGTCCGTCGTGACGGTCGCTGCAGTAGGTCTCAAGGTAGGTCCACATCAGTACGGCCAGCCTCGTGCCACCGCCGGTATCGGTCGCCAGCCGTTCTTGGGCCGGATCGCATGGCCAGGGCCTAGCGCACGCGGCGCAGTCCCAGGACGGCCGGGCCGCCTGGTGCTCCCCGCTCACCGGGCGAGCCCGCGGATGCGCTCGTACGCTGCGCGCCGCTCGGCTTCCTCCCGAGCGGCAGCCGCCCTCAGTGCCGCCCGGGCGCGGGCCCTTCCCGTCCTGAGCAATCGCATGGACAGCAACATCAATTCCACCTCCACCGTTGATCGGGGGAGACGGCGGGACTGATCGCGAACCATCGGGTACGGCCGCCGCCTCCCGCTCCGATCGTGGCGGCGCGATCACCGAGTGTGGAGGCGGGGACGTCCGAGCCTTGTCCACCTCCGGAAATGTGGACGCGGACGGAGCCGCGGACAGCCGTCCGCTACCGGGCGGCGCGAGCGGCACGGACCGCGTCCGTGTACAGCTCTGTGGTCAGCTCGCCTGCGGTGACGCCCAGTTCGCCGAGAAGATCCAGAGCTGCGGCGAGCGCCTTGTCGACCTCGTGCGCTTCGGCCATCGTCTCTACTTCGAGGAAGGTGCCAACGATCTCCGGCACCTCGACCACCGTGGCCAGAAAGTCACGGCCGAGGTGGGACAGCCGATAGTTCTCGCATTCCTTGATCAGCTCGACTATTGGGTGATACCCGAGCGAGCGCAGGAGGTGGTCGACGGCCCGCGGCGCTCCCACGGTCGACTCGTGCTCGGGCTTCGACCCGGAAACCTCGTCGACGGCCGGTTCCTTGAAGGTCAGCAGGTGGCTCCGAACTTCACCGGAGTCGACGCTGCGCAGCCGCAGTTCCCGCCCGGTGTGGTCGAGGTCCTCGCCCGCGGTGTCGTAGTAGGTGTCCTGGTAGATCTCGCGGGTCGGCGCTGCCCGGGCGGCCAGGGCGGCACGGACGGCTCCAGGGTTGCTCAGGCGGGCCTTGAGCTCGGCTTCGATCACCGTGGACTCCTCAGATGACGCGGCGGGCGTGGGCGGACATCTCGTCGAACTGTTTGCAGTAGCCTGACCAGAAGCTTCCGCGCGGTGTCTTGGGGATTTCGTAGATCGTCGACTCGTGGCCCTCCCAGCCAGGGGCGAAGCTCGACACCCAGAGGACATCGTCGACACGGATGGTGCGCCAGATCGGCTGGCTGGAGTACAGGGACACGGTCAGGTCGAGGTTCTCCGCGGACGCCGTCAGCTCCTCGAGCCGGGCGAGCGTGAATTTGATGCCGGAGGCGAACGCGGCGGGGTTCTCGCCGATTTCACCCGCCCGGGTGGCGGCCGCCTCGCAGCCGGGTTCGAGCAGCAGGATGCGCGCCTTCAACGGGCAGCCGCGTCGGGCCAGCGTGGGCCGTAGCAGAGAGTCGTTGAGGCCGAGGATGCCGAGGCCGCGAATTGCCAGCACGTCGACTTGCCCGGCGACCTCGGCGCGTCGTCTGATCTCGTCAGCGACCGGGCCCTGGTGAGCGAAGTGGCGGACGACCTCGGACGCGATCCGGTCCGGCGCGTTAGGCGGGCGGGTGGCTGCGGCTGCGGCGGCGAGTCGACCGCCGGCGTCGAGGAGGTGGTCGAGGCGCTTGGCGATGTCGGACGTTGGTACTTTGCGGCCGGTCTCCCAGTCGCCGATCAGGCTCTTCGAGTGGTTGGTGAGCGGCTGGAAGGCGCGCAGCGACAGGCCGCGTGCGAGGCGGAGCTGGCGTAGCAGTTCGCCGAAAGCCGGGGCAGGTCCGTCCACAGTGTCACCTTCCGTCGGCGGTCAGTGGGTCGGGCGGCTCCGATGGCCCTCGCGAAAGTTGAGTCTAGCCAGCAACTCGCACGGCGACGCCGGTCTCCGCCGGCGCGCACGGCGGCGTGATCGACTTCCACCAGTACCTCGGCCCGGCCTACCTGTCGCCCAGCGGCGAGCGGGTGGCCATCGACGGCGAGCACGGCGGCTTCGGCTTCAAGGTCGCCAACCACATGTGGTTCGGCGACGGGCACGCGTACGAGATGGAGCCCGGCGCGGCGACCCTGACCGGCAAGTACGTGGGACAACCAGGAGGACGTGCTCGCCCCGACGCGGGCGTGCGGCATCAGCGCGGCCGTGTACACCCAGCTCACTGACGTCGCGGGGAGGTCAACGGCTTCTTCACGTACGACCGGCGGGTGGCCAGATGGACCTCGACCAGGTCCGGGCGATCAACACCAGGATCATCGCCGAGGCGGACGGCTCGGCCGGTCAGGTGCCCCAGCCGGCACCCGGCACACCCGGGCTCACCGGGATCGCCATCTACCCGCTCGACGGCACGGGCGTGGCCGCTGCCGGTGGCCACGACGCGACCCCGGTCGGTGGCGCCGCCTTCGTCGCCGGTCACACCGGACAGGCCGTGGCCCTGGACGGCGCGACGCAGTACCTGGGCACCGGTGCGCCCCTGCTGAACACGGCATCGGACTACACCGCCGCCGCGTGGGTGAGGCTCGACAAGGCCGACGGCGCCTTCCAGACCGTGGTCAGCCAGGACGGGCCCAGCAACAGCGACTTCTACCTGCAGTACTCCGGGGCCGACCAGCACTTCACGACGAGCTTCGCCGGGGTGCGCGCTGGCGCCCCGGCCGGGCCGGAGCTCGGGGGACTGAGCGCCCCGGCGACCCCGGCCGACACGGCCGGGGTCGCCGGATCGGCCGCGATTAGTTGACCGGTGCGAAATCACCGACAGAACCGCAGGTCAGAGCAGGTTCCGGGGCTAGCGTGGGGCATGGCAGAGCTGCGGGTGGCCACGTTCAACCTGGAGAACTTCGACGAGACCGCGGCCGGGGAGCGGCCCAGCCTCGGCGAGCGGATTACCCTGATGCGCCCGCAGATCGCCCGGCTGCGCGCCGACGTGGTCTGCTTCCAGGAGGTCAACGGCCAGGAGCGGCCCGGCCGCCCGCGCGCGCTGCTGGCCCTGCGCGAGCTGCTGACCGGGACCGCGCTGGAGCGGGCCGAGCTGGTCAGCACCCGCCCGCAGGGCGACGAGGTGTACGACGAACGGAACCTGGTCGTCGCCACCGCCCTGCCCGTGGTGGCCCGCGAGCAGCTCAAACACCAGCTGGTGGCCGCGCCCCGCTATCAGCGGCTGACCGCGGTGCCCGCCGACGCAGCGCCGGTCGAGGTGAGCGTCGAGCGGCCGATCCTGCACGTCGAACTGTCCACCCCCGACGGTCTCCCGCTGCACATGATCAACGTCCACCTCAAGTCGAAGATCCCCACCCCGATCCCGGGGCAGACCGTGGACGCGTACACCTGGCGCGCGGCCGACGCCTGGGCCGAGGGGGTGTTCCTGTCCAGCATGAAACGGATGGCGCAGGCGGTGGAGGTGCGCCGCCTGGTCGACCGGATCCTGGACGCCGACCCGGCGGCGCGGGTCATCGTGGCGGGCGATTTCAACGCCACCCCCGACGAC
Source organism: Krasilnikovia cinnamomea (assembly GCF_004217545.1). Classification (NCBI taxonomy): domain Bacteria; kingdom Bacillati; phylum Actinomycetota; class Actinomycetes; order Micromonosporales; family Micromonosporaceae; genus Krasilnikovia; species Krasilnikovia cinnamomea. The sequence continues at coordinate 420,729 of NZ_SHKY01000001.1, read as the reverse complement.
GTGCCCGTGCTGGCCATCCGGGGCAACGTCGAGGACACCGGCAACGGTGATCTGGCGGGCCGGGTCCTCGTGCCGATCGAGAACACGGTGCCGTTGTCGAACCGGTACACGCTGTTCCACCAGGGCCGGGGCGAGATGTTGGACCACCTGCTGGTGACCCGCAATCTGCTGGCCTACTACCGGGGCTCGGAGATCCACAACGAGGTGCTGCACGACGAGAGCGCGTCGTTCGCCACGGACCGCAAGTACCCCGAGTCGGACCACGCCCCGGTGGTGGCCACCTTCGACCTGCCGTAGCACCGCCGGTTACTCAGCTGTTTCCGAGTCGTCACAGAACGATTGCGCTGGGAGCGCTCCCATGCCATGCTGACGGGGCGGTCGCAGTGACCGATGTCCATGTGTCGATCACCGCCGACCGGCCCCGGGTGTCGGCAGTCGCGACCTCGCCGGTCAGCCCGGCCACACTGCCCGGTCGCGCCCCCACTCCATCCCCGAGGAGCCCCCACCATGAGATCCGATCCACCCACCCGGCGCTCACGCCTGGCACGCGGTGCCACCGCGGCCCTCGCCGCCGCCGTTTCGGGCGCCGGCGTCGTCGCGCTCGCCCCCGGCGCGCACGCGGCGGCCGGCTGCCGCGTGGCCTACTCCGTCAACCAGTGGAACACCGGGTTCACCGGGTCGATCAACCTGACCAACCTCGGCGACCCGATCACCGACGGCTGGACGCTGACCTGGGAGTTCGCCGGCAACCAGCGCATCACCCAGGGCTGGAACGGCACCTTCAGCCAGTCCGGCCAGCGGGTCAGCGTGGCCAATCCCGGCTGGTCCGCGTCGCTGGCCACCGACGCCACGGCGTCGCTCGGCTTCAACGCCGACTACTCCGGCACCAACACGGCCCCCGCCACGTTCTCGCTCAACGGCGTCGCCTGCACCGGCACGACCCCGACCACCCCGCCCCCGACCACCCCGCCCCCGACCACCCCGCCCACCACGCCCCCGACCTCGCCGGCCCCCGGGTCGCGGGTCGACAACCCGTACGTCGGGGCCAAGGGCTACGTCAATCCCGAGTGGAGGGCCAAGGCGGAGGCCGAGCCGGGCGGCAGCCGGATCTCGCAGAACCCCACCGCCGTGTGGCTGGACCGGATCGCCGCCATCGACGGCGCCACCGGCAGCGGTTCCAACGGCGCCATGGGTCTGCGCGACCACCTCGACGCCGCGCTCGCCCAGGGCGCCGGCTACATCCAGCTCGTCATCTACAACCTGCCCGGCCGCGACTGCGCCGCGCTGGCCTCCAACGGCGAACTGGGGCCCACCGACCTGCCCCGCTACCAGGCCGAGTACATCGACCCGATCGCCGCGATCCAGGCCGACGCCAGGTACCGCGGCCTGCGCATCATCAACGTCATCGAGATCGACTCGTTGCCGAACCTGGTCACCAACACCGCCGGCCAGGCCGGTGCCACCGCGATGTGCGACACCATGAAGAGCAACGGCGGATACGTCAACGGCATCGCGTACGCGCTGCGCAAGCTCGGGGCGATCGGCAACACCTACAACTACCTCGACGCGGCGCACCACGGCTGGATCGGCTGGGATTCCAGCTTCGGCCCCACCGCCGACCTGATGCTGCAGACCGCCCGGGCCTCCGGGGACGTCCGCAACGTCACCGGGTTCATCACCGACACCGCCAACTACTCGGCGCTGCGGGAGCCGCACTTCACGGTCGCCTCGACGGTCAACGGGACCTCCGTACGGCAGTCGAAGTGGATCGACTGGAACCAGTACGTCGACGAGCTGACGTTCGCCACCGCGTTCCGGAGCAAGCTCGTCTCGATCGGCTTCGACCCGGGCATCGGGATGCTCATCGACACCTCCCGCAACGGCTGGGGCGGCCCGAACCGGCCCACCCGGGCCAGCACGTCGACGGACGTGAACACGTTCGTCAACGAGTCGCGCGTCGACCGCCGCATCCACGCCGGCAACTGGTGCAACCAGTCCGGTGCGGGCCTGGGCGAGCGGCCCACGGCGGCCCCCGAACCGGGCATCGACGCGTACGTGTGGGTCAAGCCGCCGGGGGAGTCGGACGGCTCCAGCACCCTCATCCCGAACGACGAGGGCAAGGGTTTCGACCGGATGTGCGACCCGACGTACACCGGCAACGCCCGCAACGGCAACAACCTGACCGGTGCCCTGTCCGGGGCTCCCCTGTCGGGGGCCTGGTTCTCCGCCCAGTTCCGTGAGCTGATGGCCAACGCGTACCCGCCGCTGTCCTGACCGGGACCGGGCCCCCGCCGCTCCGGAGTGGCGGGGGCCCACCAGGTCACGGGGCCGGGTAGAACGAGGTCGGCATGGGGTGGCGTGCCGCCCGGTTGCGGGTACGCAGCCGCAGCAGCAGGCCCACCCCGGCGAAGACCAGCAGCGCCCCGACGATCAGGCCGGGCCCGAGCAGGCCGGAGGAGCCGTCCGAGGAGGAGGCGGCGTTGTCGGCCGCCGGGGCGGCCGCGCCCGGGTTCCGCCCGGACGGTTCCGTGGTGTCGCCGACGGCCGCGCCGCCGGTGTCGTCCGACTCGTCCGGTGACGGGCTCGGCTCGGCCTCCTCGGACTCGCTCGGCTCCGGCTGCGCACCCTCGCCCTGCACCGTGGCGGTCGTGACGGCGGCACCCAGCGCCCGCACACCCCCTTCGAACGCCTGCACCTCCAGCGTGATCCGGCCCTGCGGCGCGTCCTCGTCCACCGCGATCCGGTACCGCGCTGTCACGGTCTTGCCCCGGCACAGTTCACCCGGGTCGAACTGCACATCGGTCAGGCGGGCGGCGTCACCGGCGGCCTGCACCTGCACCGCGAAGTCGCCGTCGTCCTCGATCCGCTGCACGCGTACCTGATCGAGGCTGGGGCCCTCCGCCCGCAGCACCGCCGACCAGCGCACCTTGCGGCAACGGCCGCCGCGGTCCGTCGTGACGACGGCGGTGACCGTGTCCGCGTCCTCGCCCGCGTCGAGTGTCCGGGGTGCCTCGGTGATGCGGACCTCGGCCCCACCGGGGCCGGGCGCCGCCGAGGCGGCACTGGGCAGGACCAGGAACGCGGCCGCGGCCGCGACCACCGGCACCGCCAAGAGCAGGGCAGCACGATGCCGCACGGCGACCATCTCCTTACGCTCAGGCGTCAGCTTGCTCGCTCACGAGGTAGTTCGGGCGGCGCCGCCGAAAGGTTCACCACGTGTGCGGGATTACCCGCGCGGGGACCTTACTTTTCTCTTACCCGTCGGTTGCGCTCCGATGTCTTCGCAGCTCAGAGGCCATGCAAGCGGGTGCCCTAGCAGCCCGGTGCAAAGTTGCCGACAAAGAAGTTGCGGATCGTTCATCCGCACGCGGCCCGCACACGTAGATGGGGATTGGGCAGGGACTGGCCGCAACGCACGGTGAGAAAGGTAGGTCTGCGGCACCGCCCAACGGAATAGCGCGGGGCATCCCCCACGGGTGCCGGCGTCAAGGAAGGCCCGCCGAGACGCGACCGCTGCGGAGAACGAGGAGTCAATGGCCCGGACGAAGCTGAACCAACGATCCGCCAATCGTGGAAGCGTGCCGATGGACGCCACCGGTGGCCCCACCCCGCCGTCGAAGCTCGCGATCGTGACCCTCGCGGTCTCGATCATCCTGGCGATCTGGGCCGCCGCGATGCTCACGCCGGCCGGCCGTGTCCTGTACGTCTATGTCTTCGCCTATCTCGAGTACTACATGGGTGTGCTCACCCTGGTGTCGCTCTCGATCACCATCATGCTCGGCCTGGTCAGCACCGACCGGCTCGTGCTCTCCATCCGGCAGCGCGTGCTGCTGCAGTCCGCCCACCGCACCTTCGGCGTGATCGCCGTGGGCGCGCTCGGCGTGCACCTGTGGGCGAAGCTGATGGAGCAGCACATCGATGTGATCGACGTGTTCATCCCGTTCCTCCACGGGAACTTCTTCGTCGGCTTCGGCACGATCTCCGCGATCATCATGGTGGTGGTCCTGTGGAGCGGCATCGCGCGGGCCCGGTTCATCGGCCGCGGCAAGCCGTGGATGTGGCGTTCGGTGCACGCCAGCTCGTACCTGATGTGGCCGCTCGCGGTGGTGCACGGCCTGAACGCGGGCCGCCCCGGCGCGGTCTGGGTCATCGTCAGCTACGTCGTCTGCATCCTGCTGGTCGTCCTCGGCCTCGCCGTGCGCGTCTCCGTCAGCCTGAACCGCAAGAAGGACTTCGCCTCCCAGTCCGGCACCAGCACGGGCGCCATGAAGCCGGTCGGCAAGCTCGCACCCAGCGGCGCCGCCGGAATGAGGAAGCGCCGCGACGGCGACCGGTTCGGCTCGCGGATCTCCTCCAACCCGGGCCTCACCGAGACCGCCGTGCTGGAGCCCTGGGTCCCGGCCGCCCCCGCGCCCGCCGGAGACAAGCCGGCGGCCAAGGCGGACAGCGCCCCGCCCGCCAAGGCGGATGGCCGGTCCGAGTACGACGAGGAGGTGTACCGGCGCGAGACCCGGTCGCGCCGCGGCGCCGGCGAGGAGGACCGCGCGCCACGCGGCCGGCGCGAGGACGGGTACGAGGCACCGCGCTCGCGCCGCCACGCCGACTCCGACGGGCCCGCCCGGCGCCCGGCGCCCCGCTTCGACGAGGAGACCCGCGCGATGTCGCAGCGGGCGATCGAGTCGGGCCGGCGCCACTTCGAGGCCGAGGAGGAGCCGGCGCCGCGCTCGCGCCGCCGCACGGGCGAGCAGGAGCAGTACGTGCCGCCCCGCTACGAGCGCGAGACCCGCGCCGGCCGCTACGCCGAGGACGAGCCCGCCCCCCGGCAGCGCCGCGCCATCGAGGCCGCTCCGGCCCGTGGCTGGTACGCCGAGGACGAGCCCCGCCGCGCCCCGCGCGGCGACGACGAGCCCCGAGGCCGCCGGTACGCCGACGACCCGCCCCGCGGCCGCCGCTCCGCCGAGGACGACGGGTACGCCGACCCGCGGCCCCGCCGCGCCGACCGGTGGGCCGATCCCGGCTACGCGCCGGGCCTCCCGGAACCCCGCTCGACCCGGTACTCTGACGACCCCTCGCCCGCGCCCCGCTCCCGGCGCGACCGTGGGGATCGCGGTGGCGACGTCGACCGGGCCGACTCCGGGCGGCACAGCCGCAGCGAGTTCGTCGACCTCGGTGGCCCGCAGTACGACCGTCAGGCGTGGGGCCCCGACCTGGAGCCCGACGAGACGCCCACCCTCGTGGACATGGCGTCGCGGCGGGCCCGCCGGGCGGAACAGCCCGAATCCCCGCGCGGGGCGAGCCGGGGGGCTCGTCGCGGTCGGGGACGTAGCACCGACGATGTGGCCGACGACCAGTACTGGCGTCAGCTGCGAGGAGAAGCGCAGTGAACATGCACCACCACGGCAGGGGTGACGCGGGGCGGCGCCGGGGGGCGCGGCCATGAGCGCGTCCAAGGTTCCACCGGTCACCGCGATCGGGACCCCGCGCATCACCGCGGGTTTCGACGAGTACGGCCGCCTCGACCTGGTCGCCCACCAGGAGGTACACGGCGGCTTCGCGGCGCTCAGCTCGGGGGAGCTGATCGGGCTGGCGGACCGCATCGAGCTGCGCGGCCGCGGCGGGGCGGGGTTCCCGTTCGCCCGCAAGGTGCGCGCGGTGCTGGACTCCTGCCGCCGCCAGGACCTGCCGCCGGTCATCGTGGTCAACGCGACCGAGGGTGAGCCGCCGTCCTGGAAGGACAAGGCGATCCTCACCCGGGGCCCGCACCTGATCCTCGACGGGGCCGCGCTGGCCGCCGCCGCCCTGGACGCCGAGGAGATCGTCATCGGTGTCGCCGACGACGGCATCGGCCAGGACTCGCTCGCGGCGGCGCTGGCCGAGCGCAAGATGCCCGTACCGACCCGGATTGTCACGGTGCCGCACCGGTTCATCTCCGGTGAGGGTGGTGCCCTGGTGCGCGGCATCAACGGCGAGGCCCACATCCCGCCCGGGCGCAAGGTGCGCTCCAGCGACAACGGCGTGATGGGCCTGCCCACCCTGCTGTCCAACGCGGAGACGTACTCGCAGCTGGCCATCGCCGCGCGGCTCGGGCCGTGGGAGTACAACAGCGTCGGCATCCCCGAGGAGCCCGGCACGGTCATGCTGACCGTCGGCGGCTCGGCCACCGCGCCGGCCGTCGTCGAGGCCCCGACCGGGACCCCGCTCATGGACATCCTCACCATGTGCGGCGCGGACATCGGGCCCGGCATCCTGGTCGGCGGCTACCACGGCAAGTGGCTGTCCGCCGAGGCCGCGAAGACCGTCACGATCAGCCGCAAGGGCTTCGCCAAGGCCGGGGCCACCCTCGGCGCCGGCATGCTGCTGCCGATCGGGTCGTCCACCTGCCCGCTCGGCGAGGTCGCCCAGGTCACCCAGTACCTGGCCGGGGAGTCCGCCGGGCAGTGCGGGCCGTGCCGGCTCGGCCTGCCCGACCTGGCCCGCTCGGTCACCCTGGTCTCGCTGGGCGGCAACGCGCTGGAGGACGTGCGCGCCGCCGCGGGTGTGGTCAAGGGCCGCGGCGCGTGCAGCCACCCGGACGGCACCGCCCGGTTCGCGCTGTCCGCGCTGGAGATCTTCCACAAGGACGTCGCGGCGCACGCCAACGGCGAGGGCTGCGGCAAGCAGGTGCGCGGCATCCTGCCGCTGCCCTACCACCAGAATCAGGGCGTACGCAAGCTCGCCCTCGACTGGTCGCGGTGCGACGGGCACGGGCTGTGCTCCGCCGTCGCGCCCGAGATCATCCGGCTCGACGCCAACGGTTTCCCGGCGTTCCCGACGACGCCCCTGCCGCCATGGCTGGAGGACGGCGCCCGCCGGGCCGTCAACGTGTGCCCGGCGCTCGCGCTGCGGCTCACCGAGGCGGCCGGGAAGTGACCCGGCGGGCCGTGGCGGCGGCGATGGCTCTGGCGGTGGCGGCCGCCGGCCTCGCCGCCGCCACGGCCGGCTGTGCCGCCCGCCCGGCAGCCGAGACCGCCGCGAGCTCCGGCTCGGCGGCGAGCGTTCCGGCGAACCTGCGGTTCACCGGCCGCACCCTCGACGGGGCGGCGTACGACGCGGCCACCCTCGCCGGCCGCCCCACCGTGCTGTGGTTCTGGGCCCCGTGGTGCGCGACCTGCGCGGCTCAGGCACAGTCCGTGGCCGACCTCAAGGACACGTACGGCGACCGGCTCGCCGTGCTCGGCATCGCCGGGATGGGCGACAACACGGCGATGCACCGGTTCGTGGCGGACCTGACGGTGGGCACCGTGCCGCACCTGGACGACGGGCAGGGCGTCCTGTGGCGCCGCTTCGGGGTCACTGAGCAGAGCACGTACGTGCTGCTGGACCGCGCCGGGGCGGTGCGAATCTCGGGCTACCTCGACGACCTGCAGCTCACCGCCCAGATCAAGGCGCTGGTGGCCTGAGTCGTGCAGGTGCCGGTGCTCCTCGCCCTCACCGCCGGGATGCTCGGCGCCGTGAACCCGTGCGGATTCGCGCTGCTGCCCGCGTACCTGTCCCTGCTGGTGTCCGCAGACGGCGGACCCGCCGGGGCGGCCCCGGTGGTCCGCGCGCTGCGCTGCACCGCCGCCCTCACCGCCGGGTACGTCGCCGTGTTCGGCGCGTTCGGCCTCGTGGTCGCGCCGCTGGCCGCGCGGGTCCAGCCGCACCTGCCGTGGCTGACCGTCGTGCTCGGCACGCTGCTGGCCGCGATCGGTGGATGGTTGGTGGCCGGGCGCTCGCTGCCCGCGCTCGGCGCCCGGCTGCGCGCCCCCCGGCTGACCGGCTCGCTCACCTCCACTGCACTGTTCGGCGCCGGGTACGCGCTGGCCTCACTCGGCTGCGCCGCCGGTCCGTTCCTCGCCATCGTGGCCGCGTCCCTGCGCGCCGGAACCATCGGCGCCGGGCTGGCGCTGTTCGCGGCCTACGCGCTCGGCATGGCGATCGTCGTCGGCGTCGTCGCGGTCGCCGTGGCGCTGGCCCGGACCTCGGCCGTGACCCGGCTGCGGCGGGCCGCCGCCGTGGTGCCCCGCCTCGGCGGCGCGGTCCTGCTGATCTGCGGCGCATACGTCGCCTACTACGGCTGGTACGAGCTGCGCCTCGCCCGGGACCTGCGGGTCTCGGGACACGACCCGCTCGTCGCCGCCGCCACCGGCCTGCAGCGCCGGATCAGCGACCTGATCGGCGGCGTCGGCGCGGGCTGGCTCGCCGTGGCGCTGCTGGTGCTCGTCGCGGCGGGGCTGCGGTGGCAGCGCCGGGCCGAGCCGGCGGGCGCCGCTGGCGCGGTGGGAGGCGGGGCCCGATGAGTGCACCCGCCGCGCCCCCGGTGCAGGCCCTGCACCGCAACGACCCGCGCCGGCTGGGCCGGTACCGGCTCGTCGGGCGGCTCGGATCCGGCGGCATGGGTGTCGTCTACCTCGGCGAGGACCCCGATGGCGGCCCGGTCGCGGTCAAGCTGGTGCACGCCGTGCTGTCGCACGACCCGGAGTTCCGCCAGCGGTTCCGCAGCGAGGTGCAGCGGGCCCGCCAGGTGCCGTCGTTCTGTACGGCGGAGGTGCTGGACGCGGACCTCGAACACCAGCCGCCGTACCTGGTGGTCGAGTACGTTCCCGGGCCCAGCCTCGGCCAGGTGGTCGAGGAGCGCGGGCCGCTGACCGCCGCGAACCTGCACTCCGTGGCCGTGGGAGTGGCCACCGCACTGGCCGGCATCCACGGCGCGGGCGTCATCCACCGCGACCTGAAGCCGGAGAACGTGCTGCTGGCCCCGGGCAGCCCCAAGGTCATCGACTTCGGCATCGCCCGGGCGTTCGAGGCGACCAGCCAGCTCACCCGCACCGACCAGATGGTGGGCACGGTGGCGTACATGGCGCCGGAGCGGTTCTCCTCCGAGCCGGGCGTGCCGCTGACCGCCGCCGCGGACGTCTTCGCGTGGGGGTGCGTGGTCGGGTACGCGGGCACCGGGCGCACCCCGTTCCGGGCCGACTCGCCGCCGGCCACCGCCGCGCGCATCCTCACCCAGCCGCCGCACCTCGACGGGCTGGCCGAGCCGCTGCGCAGCCTCGTCGAGTTGTCGCTGGCCAAGGACCCGGCGGAGCGGCCCACCGCCCGCGAACTGCTCGACATGCTGCTCGGCGAGGCGCCGGTCCGGCGTCCGGCCGGCCCCGCGACACGCACCGGGCCCCGGCCGCCCCAGGCCCCGGCTCGGCTCGCCGGACCGCCTCCGGCGTATCCGGGCCGGGCGACCTCGGCGGCCCCGGTCCGCCCGCCCGGCGGCCCGGTCGCGTACGCCCGGCGCCCGCGCGGTGGCCGCCTGCTGGCGGCCCTGGCGATGCTGCTGGTCCTCGCCGGTCTCGGGACCGTCGCCGCGGTGCTGCGCCTGGACAGCCTGGCGCGCGACGCGCTCATCTCCGACTCCGGTCGCGGCGGCGACCCGGATGGCTCTGGCGGCGGCTCGAACGGCTCTGGCGCGGACGACGGCGCCGACGGTTCCGGTGCGGACGACGGCGCCGACGGTTCGGGTGCGGAGGCGGACGGCGGTGCCGACGGTTCGGGTGCGGACGCGGACGGTGGCAGCGCGGACGCGGACGGTGGCAGCGCGGGCGGGGACGGTGGTGGCCCGGGCGCCGCTCCGGTCGAGCCGTCCGGCGAGCCGGACCTGCAGGATTCGCTCGACTCGCCCGCCCAGTGGCGCGAGACCGCGCGGCGCGCCGACGGTGCCGGCTGCACCGTCCGCGGGGTTCTGCGCGCCACCCTCCCCGGCCCCGGCACCCTGCAGTGCCCGGGCCCGGCGGAGCAGTTCCCGGGCGACCTCGCCGTCGAGGTGAGCGTCACCCTGCTCAACGCGGGCGGCTGCGCCGCCGTCTGGTACCACTGGGATTCCGAGGCGGGCGGTCAGGTCCTGCGGGTGTGCCAGCGGGAGCTGTCGGTCGCCGCGGACGCCCCCGGGGACCAGCAGGTGTTCGGCACGGTGCCGCTGCCGCGCCCGATCCCGCTGGGCGCCGACACCCGGATCCACCTGGTCGTGCGCGAGGGGCGGGCCGAGCTGTTCCTGGCCGGGGAGTTCGCCGGTGCCCTCCCGCTGCCCGCCGACTCACCCCAGGACGGCCAGGTGGTGCTCGGCGCCAGCGTGGCCGCGCCGGCCGCCCGGGCCGCGACCTCGGTGACCTTCGCGGACGTCGCGATCCAGTCCCTCTGAGGCCCCGCCGCGATCACGGAGTGTCAGTTAGGCGGCAACGCGCGGCAGGGGGTTCGCAGGCACTGACATTGCCCGATAAGGTGCCAGTCGGCCGCGGGTCGGCGGCCGTTCGAGGGCTGGGATGGGCGTGGGGGCACGATGACGAACGAGCGCGCGGCACCGCTGTGGTCGCGTGACCCGCGCCAGCTGGGCAAGTACGAGGTCGTCGGCCGGCTCGGGCAGGGCGGCATGGGCACGGTCTACCTGGCCCGCGACCCCGGCGGGACGCTGGTGGCGGTCAAGGTGGTCCGGGCGGACCTGGCGCCCGACGACGAGTTCCGGCGGCGCTTCCGCAGCGAGGTCGACCGGGTCCGGCAGGTGCCGCCGTTCTGCACCGCGGAGGTGCTCGACGCGGACCCCGACCACGAGCTGCCGTACCTCGTGGTCGAGTACGTCGACGGCCCGAGCCTCGCCGACGTCGTGCAGGACCGCGGCCCGCTGACCTCCGCGAACCTGCACTCCGTGGCGATCGGCGTGGCCACCGCGCTCACCGCCATCCACGGCGCCGGGGTGATCCACCGCGACCTCAAGCCCCGCAACGTGCTGCTGGCGCCCGGCAGCCCCAAGGTGATCGACTTCGGCATCGCCCGCGCGCTGGAGGCGACCACCGGCCTCACCCGCACCGACCAGATGGTCGGGACGGTGGCGTACATGGCGCCGGAGCGCTTCGGCGACGACGTCCGGCACACCCTGACCCCGGCCGCGGACATCTTCGCCTGGGGCGGCGTCGTCACGTACGCGGGCACCGGGCGTACCCCGTTCTCGGCCGACTCGCCGACCGCGACCGCCGCCCGGATCCTGACCCAGCCGCCCACCCTGGACGGACTCTCCGGTCCCCTGCGCGACCTGGTCGCGCACGCTCTGGAGAAGGACCCCGCGAACCGGCCCACCGCCCGCGAGCTGCTCGACCTGCTGGTCAGCGGCGCCCGGCGGACACCGGCCGCGGCGGCCGCCCTGGCCGACCAGCCGGGGCTGCGGGCGGCCACCGAGGAGGCCCAGGCCGCCACCGGGTACGACACGAACCGCCAGCTCACCATGCTGAACCCGGCGCCCGAACTGGCCGGGATCGTCGACGGCGAGGCCGAGACCCGCCCGGTCGCCGCGTTGCGGTCGGCCCCGCCCGCCGAGCCGGACGGGGCGAAACGCGGGCCGGGCCGGGCCATCGCCGCGGCCGCGGCCGTGGTGCTGCTGGTGGCGGTGCTCGGCATCGCCACGCTGCTGGCGATCGGCCCGCCGTGGTACGCCGGCGCGGGCGAGCCCACCACGAGCGCGACGGTCACCGCGCCCGCACCCACCCCGCTCATCACCGACGCGCTGACGGTCCGGTCGTTGTGGCAGTCGACGTCGGACGCCAACGAGAAGGCGAGCTGCTCGTTCGAAGGAGCCCTCGTGGTGCGCCGGGAGAGCTCCGGGTCGTTCCGCTGCCGGGGCCCGCTGGATCAGGTCCCCAACGACCTGCGCACGGAGGTGGATCTGGAGCTGCGCACCCCGGGCAGTTGCGCGAGCATCTGGCTGCGGTTCAAGGCGGTTCGCGGCTACCAGGTGCGGTTCTGCGAGAAGGCCGTGTACGTGGGCGTGCACAAGCGGGCGAATCCGGACGTCTACAAGACGTTCCCGCTCGACGCCGCACCGATCGCCGTCGGTGGCCCGCCCACCCACGTCACGATCACCACCGTCGGCGACACCGTCGAGATCTCGCGCGACGGCACGGCGCTGGGCACGGTGCCGCTGCAGGACCGCGATCTCATCACCGACGGGCGCGTCGTGCTGGGCATCTTCACCGAGGAGGGTGTGCCCGCCGGGCAGGCCTACGAGGTGGCCTTCCGCAACGTCGAGATCTACTCCGCGAGCTGACCGGCCGGGGTGACGCGGCGCCGCGTCACCCCGGCTCCGGCGGATCAGTCCTTGGCCAGGCCCGCCCGCCGCAGGGCGTCCGCCATCGCGCCGCCGTTGAAGCTGCCGCCGGAACCGGAACCGGATCCGCCCGAGCGACCCCGCTGGCCACCCTGCCGCTGCTGACCGTCGCGCGGCTGGCCCTGCCGCTGCCCGCCCTGCCGCTGCTCGCCCTGCCGCTGCCCGCCCTGCTGGCCCTGGCGCTGCTGGCCCTGGCGGGGCCCGTCACCCTGGCGCTGCTGGCCCTGGCGCGGCCCGCCGCCCTGGCGCTGCTGGTCCTGACCGCCCCGGCCGTCGCGGGAGCGGCCGCCCGGCTCCCGGCGCGGGGTGTCCTCCAGCCGCATCGTCAGCGAGATCCGCTTGCGGGCCTCGTCGACCTCCACGACCCGGACCTTGACCACGTCGCCGGACTTCACGACGTCGCGCGGATCCTGCACGAACGTGTTCGACAGCGCCGACACGTGCACCAGCCCGTCCTGATGCACCCCGACGTCCACGAACGCGCCGAACGCGGCCACGTTCGTGACCACGCCCTCCAGGATCATGCCGGGCTTCAGGTCGGCGATCTTCTCGACGCCCTCGGCGAACGTGGCGGTGGTGAATGCGGGGCGCGGGTCCCGGCCCGGCTTCTCCAGCTCGCGCAGGATGTCCGTGACCGTGGGCAGCCCGACCTTGTCCGTGACGAACCGGTCCGGCTTGAGCCCGCGCAGCAGCGGGCTGTTCCCGATCACCGTGCGCAGGTCCGAGCCCGCCGCCGCGAGGATCGTCCGGACCACCGGGTACGACTCGGGGTGCACGCTGGAGGCGTCCAGCGGGTCGTCGCCGTCCGGGATGCGCAGGAAGCCAGCGCACTGCTCGAACGCCTTCGGACCCAGCCGGGCCACCTGCTTGAGCGCGGAGCGGTTGCGGAACGGCCCGTTCGCGTCGCGGTGCAGCACGATGTTCTCGGCCAGCCCGGCGCCGATGCCGGAGACCCGGGTCAGCAGCGGCGCGGACGCGGTGTTCACGTCGACCCCGACCGCGTTCACGCAGTCCTCCACGACCGCGTCGAGCGACTTGGACAGCTTCAGCTCCGACAGGTCGTGCTGGTACTGCCCGACGCCGATCGAACGGGGGTCGATCTTCACGAGCTCGGCGAGCGGGTCCTGCAGGCGGCGGGCGATCGAGACCGCCCCGCGCAGCGAGACGTCCAGGCCGGGCAGTTCCTGCGACGCGTACGGGGAGGCGGAGTAGACCGACGCGCCCGCCTCGGACACCATCACCTTGGTCAGCGTCAGCTCGGGATGCCGCTTGATCAGGTCGGCGGCCAGCCGGTCGGTCTCCCGCGACGCGGTGCCGTTGCCGATGGCGACCAGCTCCACGCCGTGCGCGGCGGCGAGCCCGGCCAGCTTGTGGATCGACTCGTCCCACTGGTTCCTGGGCACGTGCGGGTAGATCGTGTCGGTGGCCACGCACTTGCCGGTCGCGTCGACCACGGCCACCTTCACGCCCGTACGGAAACCGGGGTCCAGGCCCATCGTGGCCCGCGTGCCCGCGGGCGCGGCCAGCAGCAGGTCCCGCAGGTTGGCCGCGAAGACCCGGACCGCCTCGTCCTCGGCCGCCTGCCACAGGCGCAGCCGCAGGTCCGCGCCGAGGTGCACGAGGATCCGGGTACGCCAGGCCCAGCGCACCGTGTCGGCCAGCCACTTGTCCCCGGGCCGCCCGTGGTCGGCCACGCCGAAACGGGCCGCGATCCGCGGCTCGAACGACGACGCGTCCTCGGGCTCCGGCTCCATGGTCAGGTCGAGGACGTTCTCCTTCTCGCCCCGGAACACCGCGAGGATCCGGTGCGACGGCAGCTTCGTGTACGCCTCGGCGAAGTCGAAGTAGTCGGCGAACTTCGCGCCCTCGGTCTGCTGGCCGTCGCGCACCTTCGCGATCAGCCGGCCCTTGGTCCACATGAGTTCGCGCAGCTCGCCGATCAGGTCGGCGTCCTCGGCGAAGCGCTCGACGAGGATGGCGCGGGCGCCGTCCAGCGCGGCGGCGGCGTCCGCGACACCCTTGTCGGCGTCCACGTAGGCCGCCGCCTCGGTGCGCGGGTCGCGGGTCGGGTCGCCCAGCAGCAGCTCGGCGAGGGGCTCCAGTCCGGCCTCGCGGGCGATCTGCGCGCGGGTGCGCCGCTTCGGCTTGTACGGCAGGTAGATGTCCTCCAGCCGCGCCTTGGAGTCGGCGGCCAGCACCTGCGCCTCGAGGGCCTCGTCCAGCTTGCCCTGGGAGCGGATCGACTCCAGCACCGCCGCGCGGCGGTCCTCCAGCTCCCGCAGATAGCCCAGCCGCTCCTCCAGCGTGCGCAGCTGCTGGTCGTCCAGGGTGCCCGTGACCTCCTTGCGGTAGCGGGCGATGAACGGCACCGTCGCCCCGCCGTCCAGCAGCTCCACCGCCGCGGTCACCTGGCGCTCGCGCACCCCGAGCTCCTCGGCGATGCGCTGATGAATCGTGGTCGTCACTCGTTCACCTCTCGTAGGACTGCCGCGACGATTGTGCCCAAGGCCGCCGGGGGTTGTCGCGCCGCCCCGCTCATCGGTGCACGCTGGGGTGACGATCCGGGGTCCCGGCGCGGACCGCCCGCAGGGCCACCTCGGTGCGGGACGAGGCGCCGGTCTTGCGCAACAGGTTCGACACGTGCACCGTCACGGTGCGCACCGAGATCTCCAGGGCGCGGGCGATCTGCTTGTTCGACATCCCTTCGGCGAGGCAGCCGAGGACCTCCCGCTCCCGGGCGGTCAGCTCCTTCGGCGGCTCGGGAGCCGGATCCGGGCCGGCGTCGGGCCGCAGGTAGCCGGGCAGCGGCTCGTCGACCAGCGCCTGCGGGCCCCGCCCGGCCGCCATCGCCAGCAGCTCCGTCAGCCGGTACGGGTTGCCGCCGGTACGCCGCCACACCGCCGACGCCAGGTGCGCCGACGGCGCGTCGTCCGGGTACGCGTGCGCGATGATCTCCGCGACGTGCCCGGCGTCCAGGGCGCCGAGGTGCTGGCGTACCGCGCCGGGCACCCCGGAGAGCCGGGCCAGGCTGCGCGCGGCCAGTTGCGGGGAGACCGCGTCGTCGGGTGGGCGGCTGGTGACCAGCAGCAGGGTGGGCAGGTCCGTGGCGGCCAGCTCGCCGACCAGGTTCAGGCTGGCCGGGTCGAGCGCGTGCAGATCCTCCACCACGAGCACCGCCGGTCCGGTGCCGACCAGCGCCCGCACCGCGCCCACCGCCAGCCGCAGCAGCGCCTCGGGCGTGTACCGCTCCCGGGGGACGTCGGGATGCTGGGCCAGCCACGCGAGGGCGTCCGGCGGCACCGGCAGCGCGCTGGTGTCCCGCCCGGCCAGCACGGCGGCCAGCCAGTCGTACGGCGCGGGGGAGTGCAGCCGCGCCGCGCCCGCCAGCACCGTGCCCGCCCGAACGTCGCGCAACAGCGCCCCGACCAGGGCGCTCTTGCCGGTGCCCGGCTCACCCGTGAGCACCGCGGGCAGGCATCCGCCGCCGTCGTCGACCCGCTGCCACGCCCGCCGCAGCTCGTCGAGCGCGGCGGCGCGTCCCACCATTGGTACCGCCATCACCACCCAACACTACGTAGTAGGTACTACAGACACCGCCGCAGGTTCTTGGCAGTCTGGTGGCATGACGCTGGTGTTACGCGCCGTCACGGCCACCGATCAGGGACTCGTGCGCGACAACAACGAGGACGCGGCGTTTGTCGGCGCCCGGCTGCTCGTGGTCGCCGACGGCATGGGCGGCCTGCCCGCCGGGGAACTGGCCAGCGACATCCTGGTGCGCACGCTCGCGACCGTCGACGAACTGCCCGACTCCGGGGAGCCACTGCAGGACCTGATCACGGCGCTGGGCACCGCGAACGAGAGGATCGAGGCGGCGGTCGCCGACGACGGCGCGCGTGATGGCATGGGCACCACCGTGACGGCGCTGATGCTGACGGGCGACGCGATGGCCGCGCTCAACGTCGGTGACTCCCGCTGCTATCTCAGCCGCGACGCCGTGCTGACCCAGCTCACCCGCGACGACACGTACGTGCAGGCGCTCGTGGACTCCGGGGTGCTCACCCCGGCGGACGCGCGCCGCCACCCGCAGCGCGCGCTGGTCACCCAGGCGGTGCAGGGCGGCCCGCTGCGGCCTGCCGGGCGGATGGTGCCGGTGCGGGCGGGCGACCGGTTCCTGCTGTGCAGCGACGGGCTCTCCGACTACGTCACCGACGACGTGATCGCGTCGACGCTGCGGGACCACCCGGACCGGCAGGAGTGCGCGGCCGAACTGATCGCCCGCACCCTGGAGGCGGGCGCCCCCGACAACGTCACGGTCATCGTCGCCGACGTCGAGGAAGCCTGAGCTGCTCACCACCGAACGGCTGGTGCTGCGCCGCTTCTCCGGCGCCGATGCCGCCGCGCTGTCGGCGTACCGGTCCGATCCGGACACCGCCCGCTACCAGTCCTGGGACGCCCCGTTCCCGCTCGACGAGGCGCGCGCGTTCGTCGCCGAGATGGCGGTGTCCGACCCCGACGGCCCGGGATGGTTCCAGTACGCGGTCGAGCGCACCGCCGACCACGTCCTGGTCGGCGACGTCGCGGTCGGCACGCACCCGAACGGGCGGCAGGCGGAGCTCGGTTTCACCCTGGCGCCGGGGCACCGCGGCCACGGGTACGCCACCGAGGCCGTGACCGCAGTCCTGGATCACCTGTTCCGGGTTCGCGGACTGCACCGCGTCTCGGCCGAGTGCGACGCCCGCAACCTCGCCTCGGCCCGCCTGCTCGCACGCGTCGGCTTCACCCGCGAGGGGCTGCGCCGCCAGCACACCTGGGCCAAGGGTGAATGGACCGACGACCTGCTGTTCGGCCTGCTCGCCACGGACTGGCTGACCCGTCGTTGAGACCGGCGCGCAGGGTCACGCGGTGACGAGGATGCGGCCTTTCAGGCCGGTGGAGTCGTTGAAGTTGCGGACCCGGTCGAGCAGCTGCTCGGTGACGATCTCGCCGCGGGAGACCAGCAGCAGGTCGAGGGCGGAGTGCACGTCGTCGGCGAGTTCGTCGCCGATGGCGAGTTCCTCGGCGGTGACCTCGCGGACGGCCTGGTTCGGCAGCGCGACGCCGGCGTAGCCGGCCAGGGCGGCGACGAGTTCCGGGCGGTGGGTCTTCCGCATGGTGAGCGTGGCCAGGGCGAGGTCGGCGGGGGTGCCGCGGTGGATCAGCGCGTCGTATTCGCGGACCGCCTGCAGCACCAGCGCGCCGTGCGGGGCGTCGGCCGGTAGCGGCCACATCGGGTCGCGGTCCGTGCGTAGCTGGTGCTGGATGATCGTACGGACCGGTGCCAGGCCGGGCACGTGGATCAGCACCGCGGCGGCGCGGTCGAACAGGTCGGCCAGCACCCGCCCTTCCGCGTCGTTGTGCGGGATGCCGGTGATGACGGCCTCGGCGGTGGATTCCGGCAGCGTGACCGCGCCGACCATGGTCAGTTCGGCGGCCAGCTCGATCTGCCACGCGTGGGGCACCTGGAGGGTGGCGCAGACGTGTGCGGCGATGCGGCGCATCCGGTGTGCGCGTTCGACCAGGGCGGGTTGGGCCTGGGCGAGCGTGGCCAGTAGCGCCTGGACACTGCCGGCGAGGGCGGCCTGGGCCTGGCGCGGATCGGTGCGGGTCGCGGCCCGGTGCTGCACGGTGGCGGCGGCGACGGTGTTGTGTAGTTCGACCGGCGGGCAGGGCTTGAGCAGCAACTCGAAGACGCGTCCCTGGTTGATCGCCGCGACGGTGTCATTGAGGTTGATCTCGTCGGCGAGCAGGACCCGGGTGGTGTGCGGGGACACGGCGTAGGCCCGCTGGAGGACCGTGATGCCGCCGACGGTGGGCATGTTCATGTCCGCGATGAACACCTCGAACGGGTCGGCGGCGGCGTCGGCGAGCCGGCCCAGCGCGTCGCCCGGGTCGGTGGTGGTGACCACCTGGTAGCTGGTGCGCAGCATCCGTTCCAGCTCGTTCAACATACGGGGATCGTCGTCGAGGCACAGGACACGGGACGGGGCGGTCATCGGGGTCGATCCTCCATGTGTTCGGCCGGGCGGCGCTCAGCGAGCGGTGCCGGTGTGGTCGGGTGCCGTCCACGGGTGGACGAGGCGGGGTGGACGTGCCGGGCGGTGGCCTGGCGGATCGGCGGCACGGCGCGGATCATCCCCGGCGCCGCGCCGGGGCGGCCGAGGACAAGGGTGCTGATGATCCGTGCCGGGACGCCGTGACGTTGGGCCGCAGCGCGGCTCCGGGTTCCCATCGGCGTCCCCGGCGTGGCACTTCATAGGCCCGGCACGTGACAGGAATTACTGCCCGGGCTCACCGGCGCAGGGTCTGGCCGGGCTGTTCGCCGTAGATCTGCCGGTAGGCGCCGGTGAACCGGCCGACGTGGCCGAAGCCCCACCGGAACGCGACGTCGGCGACCGTCGTACCGTCGCCCGGCTCGGCGGCCCGCAACTGGTCGTGGGCGCGGGCCAGCCGGACGCGCCGCAGGTAGGCCATCGGGGTGGTGCCGAGGTGGCGACGGAAGGCGCGCTGAACGGCACGAACGGTGACCCGGGCGGCGCGGGCGACGTCGACCACGCTGATGTCGAGGTCGGCGTTGGCCTCGAGGAACCCGACCGCGCGGGACAGGGCGGCGACGGTCGCGTCCGTGCGATCGTAGTGGTGCGGCTCGGTCGCGCAGGTATTCGGGAACGTGGTGAGCAGGGTCGCGGCCAGCAGCCGGGCGAACGGGCCGACCAGCAGCGGGTGGGCGATGAAGTCGGGGGCGTTCTGCACGCTGTCGGTGACGTAGTCGACGACGTGCAGCCAGCGGCGGACGTCGGCCGGACGGTCCGGGCTCACGGCGGTGAAGCGCAGCGGCGGACCCGGACACTCGGGGTCGTTGCGGGCGACCTCGACGACGACCTGCGCGGCGATGCCGACCAGCGAGCCCTCCAGGGCCTCCTGCCGCACCCGGTGCAGCCGGCCCGTGTTGACGTGCAGGCCGAGGTCGCCGATGCCGTAGCGGATGCCGCGGTCGAGATCGGTCCGGCATCCACGGTGGACCCGCGTCACCATGATCGGCGTCTCGGTGTCGCACCGGTACTCGATCAGGGCGTGATGTTCCAGGGAATCCAGACAGAACGGGCCGACGCTGAGCCGCCGGTGCTTGAACCGGTAGGTGTCCGGGTGGCTGTGGATGGTGGTGGCCGAGCCGAACGCAGCATTGAGGTACGCCATGGCGCGTTCGGGGTCGGTGGTGGCGAACTCGATCCGGTGCCGGTCCTGGGCCTGGGAATCGTCCGTGAGGGGCACGCAGCCCGTCCGTTGTGGTGGGAGTCCTCGATCGGGATTCGATTCGGAATCTTACCGTGCGCCTGCCGGATCTCGCCGGACGACCATCGGACAGCCCGGCCCGGTCAGCGTTCGTGGCGGAGCCAGACGGCACCCAGCGGCGGGACCCGCAGTGACACGGAGAAGTCGAGGGCGTGCCACGGCTGCGGTTCGGCGGTGACCTGGCCGAGGTTGCCGACGCCGGAGCCGCCGTACAGTTCGCTGTCGGTGTTGATCACCTCGCGCCAGACGCCCGGCCGGGGCAGGCCGATGCGGTAGCCCTCGTGTGGTACGGCGGCGAAGTTGACCACGCACGCGAGGGTGTCGCCGCCCGGGGCGAAGCGCAGGAACGAGAACACGTTGTGTTGGGAGTCCTCGGCGCTGATCCAGCGGAAGCCGCTCGGCTCGGTGTCCTGCGTCCACAGCGCCGGGGTGTCGCGGTACACCCGGTTGAGGTCCTGGACGAGGCGCCGGATTCCGCCGCGCGCCGGGTCCTGCAGCAGATCCCAGTCCAGGCCGCGGGCCTCGTTCCATTCCCGCTCGTCGCCCATCTCGGCGCCCATGAAGATCAGGTGCTTGCCGGTGAACGCCCACATGAAGGCCAGCAGCGCGCGGGTGTTGGCCAGCTTCTGCCACCGGTCGCCGGGCATCTTGCCGGTCAGCGAGCCCTTGCCGTGCACCACCTCGTCGTGGCTGATCGGCAGGATGTAGTTCTCGCTCCAGGCGTACACCGTGGCGAAGGTCATCTGGTGGTGGTGCCACTGCCGGTAGATCGGCTCCTTCTCCATGTAGGTCAGGGTGTCGTTCATCCAGCCCATGTTCCATTTGAAGCCGAAGCCGAGGCCGCCCAGGTGGGTGGGGCGGGTGACGCCGGGCCACGCCGTGGACTCCTCGGCGATCGTCACCACGCCGGGGTTGCGCTTGTAGACGGTCGCGTTCATCTCCTGCAGGAAGCTGATCGCGTCCAGATTCTCCCGGCCGCCGTACTGGTTGGGGGTCCACTCACCGGAGTTGCGGGAGTAGTCCAGGTACAGCATCGAGGCGACCGCGTCGACGCGCAGGCCGTCGGCGTGGAACTCCTCGCACCAGTACAGCGCGTTGGCGACGAGGAAGTTGCGCACCTCGGTACGGCCGAAGTCGAAGACGTACGTGCCCCAGTCGGGGTGCTCACCGCGGCGCCAGTCGCCGTGCTCGTACAGCGGGGTGCCGTCGAAGCGGGCCAGCGCCCACTCGTCCTTGGGGAAGTGCGCGGGCACCCAGTCGAGGATCACCCCGATGCCCGCCCGGTGCAGCGTGTCGACGAGGTGGCGGAACTCGTCCGGGGTGCCGAACCGGGAGGTCGGCGCGAAGTAGCCGGTGACCTGGTACCCCCACGAGCCGCCGAACGGGTGCTCCATCACGGGCATCAGCTCGACGTGGGTGAAGCCGGTGTCCAGCACGTACTCGGTGAGCTGCTCCGCGAGCTCGGTGTACGACAGGCCGGGGCGCCACGAGCCCAGATGCACCTCGTAGATGCTCATCGGGTCCTGGTGCGGGTGCCGGGACGCGCGGGCCGTCATCCACTCGGCGTCGCCCCACTCGTAGCGGGACTCGTACACTACCGAGGCGGTCTGCGGCGGGACCTCGGTGTGCTGGGCCATCGGGTCGGCCTTCTCCCGCCACACCCCGTCGCGGCCGAGGATGCGGAACTTGTACCTGGAGCCGGGCGCGGCGCCCGGGACGTACAGTTCCCACACCCCGCTGGAGCCCAGCGAGCGCATCGGCCAGCCGTCGTGCGGACCCCAGCCGGTGAAGTCGCCCGCGACGCGCACCCCTTGCGCGCTGGGCGCCCACACCGCGAACGCCACCCCGCTGCCGCGGTGCTGCGCGCCCAGCACGGTCCACAGCTTCTCGTGGCGGCCCTCGCCGATCAGGTGCAGGTCCAGCTCGCCCAGGGTGGGCAGGTGCCGGTAAGGGTCGTCACACTCCACCCCGTCGACGTCGAGGCGGTAGTCGAGCACCGTGCCCGCCACGTCGACCGCGAAGATCCCGTCCGGGTGCACCTTGGTCATCGGCGCCTTCTCGCCGCCGAACAGCAGGGTCACCGCGGTGGCGCCGCGCCGCAGCGTACGGATCACGGTGCGCCCGCCGTGCGGGTGCGCCCCGAGGATCGCGTGCGGGTCGTGGGTGTCCCCGCTGATCACCGCGCGCATCGCCCGCTCGTCGGCGGCCGAGGAGGCCGAGGTGCTGTGCCCGATCATCGATTTCCTCCGCAGTCAGCCGACGAGCCGGGCGATGGCGCGCAGCGGGATCCGCGACCACCCTGGCCGGTGCCGGGCTTCATACACGGCCTCGTAGACCGCCTTGTCCAACTCGTACGCCGCGAGCAGCGGGGCCTGATCACGCGGGTCGATGCCTGCCGCCGCAGCGTACCCGTCGCAGAAGGCGGCCCGGTTGCGGTCCACCCACTCCCGGGCCCGCGCGGCGAGATGCTCCTGCTCGTCGTCGGTGTCCACGAGCAGCTGGTACGCGGCGTACTCGTAGGAGCGCAGCACCCCGGCGACGTCGCGCAGCGGCGAGTCGGGCAGCCGCCGCTCGTCGAGCGGCGCACCCGGCTCGCCCTCGAAGTCGATCAGCAGCCAGGCGGGCGGGGTCCGCAGCACCTGACCCAGATGCAGGTCGCCGTGGACCCGCTGGACGTTCACCTGAGCGCCGGTCAGCTCCCGGAAGCGCGCCTCGATGGCCGGTACGTGCGCGGCCAGCTCCGGCACGGCGGCGGCCGCGGCCCGCAGCCGGGCCAGCACCGCGTCCACCGGGAACGGCGACGGCCCGACGCCCAGCTGTTCGGCCAGGGTCCGGTGCACGCTGGCCACGGCCTCACCCAGCCGGTACGACTCGCCGGAGAAGTCGCCGCCCACCTCGTCGGCGTGCAGCTCCGCGTCCTCGGCGAACAGGTCCCGGGCGCTGGCGGTGGCCATCGCCCATCCTTCGGCCGAGTTGGCCGCGTACGCGGTGACCATGCCGAGGGCGCACGGCTCGCCGCTCTCGGTCGTCTCGAACGAGCCGAGCAGCCGCGCCACGTGCGGGTTGCCGGCGCGGCCGAGCACCCGGTTCAGCTCGATGTCCGGGTTGACACCGCTGGCCACCCGGCGGAAGACCTTGAGGATCGCCGCCTGGTCATAGACCACGCTGGTGTTGGTCTGCTCGGCGTCGAACACCCGGGGCGCCGCGTCGAACGGCAGGGCCACGCCGGGCTCCGGCTCGAACACGACGTCGCCGACCGCCTTGCCCGTGCCGAGCAGCGACAGCAGGTACCGCGTGGCCTCCGGGTCGTAGAGGGCGTCGTAGCCGATGCGCTCGCCGTCGGAGCCGATCGTGGCGATCGCGGCGTACTCGGGGATCGGGCCGGAGTCCCAGGCGACCAGCACCTGGTAGCGCTCCGAGCTCCCGTCGGTGTAGGTGACGTCGACCAGGATCAGGTCGAGGGCGTCGCGCAGCGCGGTGGACGACGCCGGTTTCGCGGACTCCAGGGTGCGGGTACGGCCCGCGTACCAGCGTTGCCGGGGCAGCCAGTCGGCGAACGGCAGCGTCATCACTTCTCCTCGGTTCCGCAGAGCTGGAACCAGTAGAACCCGTGTCCGGGCAGGGTCAGCAGGTACGGCAGGTGACCGATGCGCGGGAAGTTCACGTGCCCGGTCAGCTCGACCGGGGTGTAGCCGTTCCAGTTCTGCAGGTTCAGCTCGATCGGCTGCGGGAAGCGGGACAGGTTGTTGACGCACAGCACCACGTCGTCGCCGACCTCGCGCAGGTACGCCAGCACGGACGGGTTGGAGCCGCCCAGTTCGCGGAACGTGCCGACCGCGAACGCCTCGTGCCTTCGGCGTACCGCCAGCATGGTGCGGGTCCAGTTGAGCAGCGACGTCGAGTTGTCGCGCTGGGCCTCCACGTTGACCGCCTGGTAGCCGTACACCGGGTCCTGGTTGGCGGGCAGGTAGAGCCGGCCGGGGTTGGCGGTGGAGAAGCCCGCGTTGCGGTCCGGCGTCCACTGCATCGGGGTACGCACGCCGTCGCGGTCGCCCAGCCAGATGTTGTCGCCCATGCCGATCTCGTCGCCGTAGTACAGCACGGGGGAGCCGGGCAGGCTCAGCAGCAGCGCGGTGAACAGTTCGATCTGGTTGCGGTCGTTCTCCAGCAGGGGCGCGAGGCGGCGCCGGATGCCGACGTTCGCCTTCATCCGCGGGTCCTTCGCGTACTCCGCGTACATGTAGTCGCGCTCCTCGTCGGTCACCATCTCCAGGGTGAGCTCGTCGTGGTTGCGCAGGAAGATCCCCCACTGGCAGTTCTCCGGAATTGCTGGAGTCTGGGCCAGGATTTCGGAGATCGGGAAGCGGGACTCCCGGCGAACGGCCATGAAGATGCGTGGCATCAGCGGGAAGTGGAACGCCATGTGGCACTCGTCGCCGCCGGTCTTCGGGTCGCCGAAGTACTCGACCACGTCGGCGGGCCACTGGTTCGCCTCGGCCAGCAGCACCCGGCCCGGGTACTCGTCGTCGATGACCTTGCGGCAGTGTTTGAGGAACGCGTGGGTGGCGGGCAGGTTCTCGCAGTTGGTGCCCTCGGCCTCGAACAGGTACGGCACCGCGTCCAGCCGGAAGCCGTCGATGCCCAGGTCGAGCCAGAACCGCAGCGCGTCGAGCATGGCCTCCTGCACGGCCGGGTTCTCGTAGTTGAGGTCCGGCTGGTGGGAGAAGAAGCGGTGCCAGTAGAACTGGCGGCGTACCGGGTCGAAGGTCCAGTTGGACTCCTCGGTGTCTACGAAGATCACCCGGGCGTCGGCGTAGGGCTCGCTGGTGTCGCTCCACACGTAGAAGTCGCCGTGCGGCCCGTCCGGGTCGTTGCGCGACGCCTGGAACCACGGGTGCGAGTCGGAGGTGTGGTTCATGACCAGATCGGTGATCACCCGGATGCCGCGCTTGTGTGCCGCGTCGAGCAGGGCGACGAAGTCGTCGACCGTGCCGAAGTCGGGCAGCACCTTGTAGAAGTCGCGGATGTCGTAGCCGCCGTCGCGCAGCGGGGAGTCGTAGAACGGCGGCAGCCAGAGGCAGTCCACGCCGAGCCACTGCAGGTAGTCCAGGCGCTCGATCAGCCCGCGCAGGTCGCCCGAGCCGTCCGCGCTGGAGTCGTAGAACGCCCGGACCAGCACCTCGTAGAAGACGGCGCGCTGGAACCAGGTGCGGTCCGCGGGCAGCGCCCGGGCGTGGCCGAAGTCGTCCGCGTTGGGGTGCTCGACCACGCCGTGTTCGAGGTGACTGCCCTCCGCCGGGTCGACCTGACTCGCGTCGTCCATCGCTCCCACCTACCCCACCCGCAGGGACTCGAATCGCGTCAGCTCCGCGGCTGCACCACGAAAATGTGCGCCGGTTCGACGTACGGGTCGATGCGGACCGCGTTGTGCTGTCCCCACTCGTACGACGCCCCGGTGATCTGGTCGGTCACCGTGAACCGCTCGTGCCAGTCCATGCCCAGCGCCGGCATGTCGAGCGTGGTGTTGGCCCACTGCACGTTGTTCGCGTCGAACGAGCAGATCGCCAGGATGGTGTTGCCGTTCTCCGGGTCCCGCTTCGACCAGCACAGCAGCGAGCCGTTGTCGACCTCGTGAAAGTGCAGGTTGCGCAGCCAGTGCAGGGCGGAATTCTCCCGCCGTACCTGGTTGATCGTGGTCAGGTACGGCGCCAGGGTGCGCCCGGAGCGCGCGGCGCCCGCCCAGTCGCGGGGCTTGAGCTCGAACTTCTCGTTGTCGAGGTACTCCTCGGCGCCGGGCCGGGCCACGTGCTCGAACAGCTCGTAGCCCGCGTACATGCCCCACGACGGCGACAGCAGCCCGGCCAGCACCGCGCGGAGCTTGAACATCGGCGGGCCGCCGTGCTGCAGGGTCTCGTGCAGGATGTCGGGGGTGTTGGGCCAGAAGTTGGGCCGCATCCAGTCCACCGAGGCCAGCAGCTGGTTGAGGTATTCGCGCATCTCCCAGGCCGTGGTCCGCCACGTGAAGTACGTGTACGACTGGCTGAAGCCGATCTTGCCGAGGCCGCTCATCATGGCGGGCCGGGTGAACGCCTCGGCCAGGAACAGCACGTCGGGGTCGACGTCCTTGACCTTGGTGATGAGCCACTGCCAGAAGTTCAGGGCCTTGGTGTGCGGGTTGTCGACCCGGAAGATCTTGACGCCCTGTTCCACCCAGTGCAGGACGACCCGCAGCACCTCCCTGCGCAGGCCCTGGTAGTCGTTGTCCCAGTTCAGGGGATAGATGTCTTGGTACTTCTTGGGCGGGTTCTCGGCGTAGGCGATGCTGCCGTCGGCGCGGGTGGTGAACCACTCCGGGTGCTCGCGTACCCAGGGGTGGTCCGGCGCGGCCTGCAGCGCGAGGTCGAGCGCCACCTCCATGCCGTTGTCCTGCGCCGTGGCGACGAACGCCCGGAAGTCCTCCAGCGTGCCGAGCTCCGGGTGGATGGCGTCGTGGCCGCCCTCATCGGAGCCGATCGCCCAGGGGGAGCCGACGTCCTCGGGGCGGGCCACGAGGGTGTTGTTGCGGCCCTTGCGGTTGATCTTGCCGATGGGGTGGATGGGCGGCAGGTAGAGCACGTCGAAGCCCATGGCGGCGACGGCCGGGATGCGCTCGGCGGCGGTGCGGAACGTGCCGTGCTTGACCGGGACGGCGTCGGGACCCACCTCGGCGCCCTCCGAGCGCGGGAAGAACTCGTACCACGCGGAGAACAGGGCGCGCTTGCGGTCCACCCAGATCGCGTACGAGCGGGTCGTGGTGACCAGGTGCCGCACCGGGTGCTGCCAGAGCAGCGCCTCCAGGTCCAGCGCGGGGGAGACCCGCTCGTACAGCGGGCGCTGCTCGTCGCGCAGCGCGGCCGCGGCGGCCCGGACGCGTTCCTCCTCGGCCGCCGGGACGATCTTGGCGGCCAGGTCGAGGACCTCGGCGCCCTCGGCGAGATCGTTCGCCAGCTCGCCCGCGCCCTGACCCGCGCCGATCTTCTTGGTGACCGCGTTGCGCCACGTCAGGTACGGGTCGTCGAACGCCTCGATGGTGAAGGTCCACCGGCCGACCCGGTCCGGCTTGATCATCGCGTGCCAGGTGTCCAGCCCCGGCTCGCCCGGCCGCATGCGCGTGAACGGCTCGGGCTGGGCGCCCGGGCCCTGCCATACCACGTTGACGCCCAGCGCGTGGTGTCCTTCCCGATAGGACACGGCGGAGACCGGGACCAGCTCACCCACGACCGCCTTGGCGGGGTAGCGGCCGCAGGACACCGACGGCGTGACGTCTTCGATGGGAAAGCGACCGGTCATGATCTCCACCGTAGTCTTCAGGCGCGGGAACGGGCTCGGCGACCGGGAAATCCACGCCGTGCCCCGGGCCGCGTTTCCGCAGTGGAGCAACGGCGCGATCCGGTGGCGCGCGTCACGGCTCAACCTACCGGAGCGCGAGCGCCGGGGAGCCTCCTCGGGTGCGCGTCGGTTGCCATGCGGTGCCAACCGAGTGATCTTGCTTAGGCTGGGCGGCTCCCCGCCGAGGAACAGGGCGTGTCGCGCCCCGCCCGGGTCGCCTCGACCCTGGGAGGGCCACGTGGCCGGTCCGTCTGCCGCGCTGTCGCCGGTGATCGCCGCCAGCACGCATTGGCTGGCGCGGGCGTACCCGGCCACCGGCGAGGATCACCAGGCGGCCGCGCTGGCGGAGTTGCAGGCGCGCCAGGCCGTGACCGTCGCCGCCTGGCTGCGCTACCCCACGCCGGTGGACGCCGAACTCGTGGCGCTGGCCGGGCCGGGCGGCTCGGCCGTGCTGGACTGGCGGGCCGGCAGCGAACCGGTCGAGGAGTACGCCGAGGACGAGGCGTGGCGCACCTGGGTCGACGAGGTTGTGGTGAGCTGGGGCGCCTGCCTGCTGGCCGACCCCGTGCTCGCGGTGCGCGCCGTGTCCGCCGTCGCGGCGGCCGTGCCCGAGCAGGAGGACCACCGCCGGCCGCGCCCGCGCCGGGCGGGGGACCTGCTGGGGCAGTTCCGCCGGCTCACCACCCCTAACCCGCGCGAGCGCGCGGCCGCGGTGCTGCTGCGCCACCCCGACCTGCTGGACCCGGTGGCGGGCATGCACCGCGACGCGCTGCGCTACCTGCTCGGCGTCGAGGTGCCGAACCCCTGGCTGGGCATCAGCGGCTGACCGCCACCCGCCCAGCCCGCCCGCCCAGCCCGCCCGCCCAGCCCGGCCGCCTGCGCTCAGTCGGCCAGCCGGGCCGGGAATCCGCCCGTGGCAATCGGCCCCCAGCTCTCGATCGAGATCCGGATCAGCGACTTGCCCTGGGCGCGCATGGCGTCGCGGTACTCGTCCCAGTCCGGGTGCTCACCGGAGATGCAGCGGAAGTACTCCACCAGCGGCTCCAGCGCCTCGGGCAGGTCGAGCACCTCCGCCGTGCCGTCGAGGTGGACCCACGGGCCGTTCCACTCGTCGGAGAGCACGCAGAGCGACACCCGGGGATCGCGCCGGATGTTGGCCACCTTCGCCCGCTCCGGGTACGTCGAGATGACCACCCGGCCGTCGGCGTCCACCCCGCAGGTGTTCGGTGACGACTGCGGGCGCCCGTCGCGCCGCGTCGTGATCAGGATGGCGCGGTGCCGGGGCCGCAGGAATTCGAGCAGCTGCGCGCGGTCGGCGCTGGTGTTGGTGGCGATGCTCCTGGCCATGGCGGTTCAGCCCGGGTAGGCGCCGGCGTGGGCGGCGTCGACCGTCAGGGGGCCGGTGTGGCCGGCCGCCTGCGCGGCGGTCACGGCGGCGCCGATGATGCCGGCGTTGTTGAGCAGCGCCGCGGGCACCATCGGGGTGCGGATGTCGATCAGCGGGAAGTACCTGTCCGCCTTCTTGCTGACGCCGCCGCCGATGATGAACAGCTGGGGCGACAGCAGCATCTCCAGGTGCCGCAGGTACTGCTGCACCCGCTGCGCCCACCGCTCCCAGCTCAGGTCCTCCTGCTCGCGGGCGCGGTCGGAGGCGCGTACCTCGGCGTCGACGCCGCCGAGCTCCAGGTGGCCGAACTCGGTGTTGGGCATCAGCACCCCGTCGAGGAACAGGGCGCTGCCGATGCCGGTGCCGAAGGTCAGCATGACCGCGAGGCCGGCCTGCTCGCGCCCGGCGCCGAACGCGACCTCGGCGACGCCCGCCGCGTCGGCGTCGTTGAGCACCGCCACCGGCCGCCCGAGCCGCTGGGCGAACAGGGCCCTGGCGTCGGCGGCGAGCCAGGAGCGGTCGACGTTCGCGGCGGTGCGGATGACCCCGTCGACGACGACGCCGGGGAAGGTGAGCCCGACCCGGTCGTAGCCGGGGAACCGGCTGGCCACCTCGGCGACCGCCTCGACCACGGCGGAGACGTCCGACGGCTGCGGCGTGGGCACCCGGTAGCGCTCGTCGAGCAGCTCGCCACGCACCGGGTCGACCGGTGCGCCCTTCACGCCCGAGCCGCCGATGTCGATGCCGAGGATGACCATCCCTGATCCTGTCTGCCGTCCGATGGTGTTCCTCGCTGTGTATCACGCGGCACCGACGAACGCCCGGCGAGGCCACGGACGACGACGCAGTTCGGTAACGGTCCCCCCGGCGGCCACCCTAGGGGTCATAATTCCCAAAGGCACCACTTGTCCCGGTAGTGCCATCCGGTGCAACCGAGCCGCACCCGGGCTCCCCCTCCACCCGCAACGGCCCCCCGTGACTGTCGAACAGACGCCCGACGCCACCAGAGGGGACCGCTTCATGCTGCACACCGCCCGCCGGCTGCTCACCGCCCCGGCGCTGGCCGTCGTGATTGGCGCCGGTCTGCTCGTCGCACCGCAGGCGGCCGCCGCCGCGGGCGTCGCCGCCACGGTGGACGTGCGGGGCACGCTGCGGATCCGCACCGCCCCGTCGCTGGCCGCCCCGATCGTCGGCGCGGTCCACGACGAGCAGCGCGTCACGGTCGAGTGCGCCACCCGCGGCACCGAGGTGCGCGGCAGCCAGCGCACCACGGACGTCTGGGACCGGCTCGGCGCCGGCCGCTACATCTCCCACGCGTACGTGCGGCCGCTGGGCACCATCCCGTCGTGCGCCGCCGTGCGGGCGCAGGCCCAGCCGGTCAAGGTCCGCCCCGCGGCCGTCAAGACGGCGGCCGTGAAGTACACCGTCGGCCGGATCCGCAGCTCGGACGGCCGGGTCAACGTCCGCGCCGGCGTGTCGCTGACCTCCCCGGTCAGGGCCACCCTGGCCAACGGCGCCCGGGTCAACCTGGTGTGCGGGGTGGTCGGCGCCCGGGTCAAGGGCACCGTCCGCACCACGACCCAGTGGGACCGGCTGTCCAACGGCCGCTACGTCTCCCACGCGTACGTGGTGACGCCGACGTTGCGCCTGTGCCCGGGGGCGCCCCGGCCCGTGCAGACGCCCGCGCTGACCCCGGAGCAGTTCATCGCCCGCTCGGTGGCGGGTGCCCAGCGGGGCTGGCGCGAGTACGGCGTGCCGCCGTCGGTGACGATCGCCCAGGCCATCCTGGAATCCGGCTGGGGCCGCAGCGACCTGTCCGTCGCCGATCGCAACTTCTTCGGCATCAAGTGCTTCAACGGCAAGCACGGCCCGCTGGCCAACGGCTGCCACACGTACAAGACGCAGGAGTGCACGAAGGCCGGCAAGTGCTTCGTGACGACCGCGAGCTTCCGGACGTACGCGTCGCAGGCGAACTCGTACCGCGACCACGGCTACTTCCTGCGGGTCAACAGCCGGTACAAGCCGGCCTTCAAGTACACCCGCAGCGCGAACAAGTTCATCTGGACCGTGTGGAAGGCCGGGTACGCCACCGACCCCAACTACTACACCAAGATCACCGGCATCATGGCGCGGTGGGGTCTGTACCGGTACGACACCTGGAAGTGACGGTGATCGACACCCCAGGGACGGTAATCACGCGGCGCGCAGCGCCCGGGCCGCCTATCCTTGCTCCGCCATGTCGATGCCATCCCCGGACGCCGCCGCGCTGCGCCGTACGCTGACGACCCTGCTGCCCCGCGATGAGCACCGCCTCGGGCGGCGGCTGGAAGGCATCCGGCGCATCCGCGACGAGGGTGCCCGCGCCGTCGCGCTGGCCGAGATCGCCGAACAGGTCACGCAGGCGCAGCAGCGCTACGAGGCCCGGCTGGCCGCCGTGCCCAAGGTCGGCTACCCGGAGGAGCTGCCGGTCAGTGCCCGCCGCGACGACATCGCGGCGGCGATCCGCGACCATCAGGTCGTGGTGGTGGCCGGCGAGACCGGCTCGGGCAAGACCACCCAGTTGCCGAAGATCTGCCTGGAGCTGGGCCGCGGCGTCCGGGGCGCGATCGGGCACACCCAGCCGCGCCGGATCGCGGCCCGCACGGTGGCCGAGCGCATCGCCGAGGAGCTGGGCACCCCGCTGGGCGCCACGGTGGGCTACAAGGTGCGCTTCACCGACCAGGTCAGCGACCAGACCATGATCAAGGTCATGACGGACGGCATTCTGCTGGCCGAGATCCAGAACGACCGGGCGCTGCGCGCGTACGACACGCTGATCATCGACGAGGCGCACGAGCGCAGCCTCAACATCGACTTCCTGCTCGGCTATCTCAAGGAGCTGCTGCCCCGCCGCCCCGACCTGAAGCTGATCATCACCTCGGCGACGATCGAGACGGCCCGGTTCGCGCAGCACTTCG
Source organism: Krasilnikovia cinnamomea (assembly GCF_004217545.1). Taxonomy (NCBI): domain Bacteria; kingdom Bacillati; phylum Actinomycetota; class Actinomycetes; order Micromonosporales; family Micromonosporaceae; genus Krasilnikovia; species Krasilnikovia cinnamomea. Next base: position 389,528 of record NZ_SHKY01000001.1, on the reverse strand, counting down.
CGGGCCCCGCCGGACCGGCGCCGGTGATCGAGGTGTCCGGGCGGACCTACCCGGTCGAGGTGCGCTACCGGCCGCTGGTGGCCACCACCGGCGAGGGCGAGGACGAGGGCCGGGAGGAGCCGGTCGACCAGGTCGACGGCATCGCCGCGGCGGTCGACGAACTGGGGGCCGAGGGCGACGGCGACATCCTGGTGTTCCTCAGCGGCGAGCGGGAGATCCGCGACACCGCCGACGCCCTGAACAAGCGCGACCTGCGCAACACCGAGGTGGTCCCGCTGTACGGGCGCCTGAGCGCCGCCGAACAGCACCGGGTGTTCGAACGCCACACCGGGCGGCGGATCGTGCTGGCCACCAACGTCGCCGAGACCTCGCTGACCGTCCCCGGCATCCGGTACGTGATCGACCCCGGCACCGCCCGGATCTCCCGCTACAGCCACCGGCTCAAGGTGCAGCGGCTGCCGATCGAGCCGGTGTCGCAGGCCAGCGCGAACCAGCGCAAGGGCCGCTGCGGGCGTACCTCCGACGGCATCTGCGTGCGGCTGTACTCCGAAGAGGACTTCGCGCAGCGGCCCGAGTTCACCGAGCCGGAGATCCTGCGTACCAATCTGGCCAGCGTCATCCTGCAGATGACCGCGCTCGGCCTGGGGGACCTGGCCCGCTTCCCGTTCATCGACCCGCCGGACCGGCGCAACGTCACCGACGGCATCAAGCTGCTCGAAGAGCTGGGCGCGCTGGACGGGCGCAAGCTCACCCCGCTGGGCCGCCAGCTGGCCCAGCTGCCGGTCGACCCACGGCTGGCCCGCATGGTGATCGAGGCCGACAAGCAGGACTGCGTCGCCGAGGTGATGGTGGTGACGGCCGCGCTGTCCATCCAGGACCCCCGCGAGCGCCCCGCCGAGAAGCAGCAGCAGGCCGACGAGAAGCACGCCCGATTCACCGACAAGGAATCCGACTTCTTCAGCTACCTCAACCTGTGGCGCTACCTGCGCGAGCAGCAGCGGGAGCTGTCCGGCAACCAGTTCCGCCGCCTGTGCCGCGCCGAATTCCTCAACTATCTGCGGGTCCGGGAGTGGCAGGACATCTACGCGCAGCTGCGGCAGGTCGCCCGTACCCTCGGCCTGAGCGTGACCGAGCACGACGACGCCGAGCCGCCGGACGCGCAGCGACTGCACACGGCCCTGCTGGCGGGCCTGCTGTCGCACATCGGCCTGAAGGACACCGACAAGCGGGAGTACCTGGGCGCCCGAGGCGCGAAGTTCGCGATCTTCCCGGGCTCGGCGCTGTTCAAGAAGCAACCCCGGTGGGTGATGTCCGCCGAGCTGGTCGAGACCAGCCGCCTGTGGGCCCGGGTGAACGCCCGCATCGAGCCCGAGTGGGCCGAGAAGCTCGCCCCGCACCTGGTCAAACGCAGCTACAGCGAGCCGCACTGGGACCGCCGGCAGGGCGCGGTGCTGGGCTACGAGAAGGTCACGCTGTACGGCCTGCCGATCGTGCCCCGGCGCAAGGTCGGCTACGCCCGGGTCGACCCGGTGCTGGCCCGGGAGCTGTTCATCCGGCACGCCCTGGTCGAGGGGGACTGGGACACCCACCACGCCTTCTTCGCGCAGAACGCCAAGCTGCTGGAACAGATCGAGCAGATGGAACACCGGGCCCGCCGCCGCGACATCGCCGTCGACGACGAGACCGTGTACGCCCTGTACGACGCCCGCATCCCGGCCGACGTGGTGTCCGGGCGGCACTTCGACGCGTGGTGGAAGAAGGCCCGGCGCGCCGAGCCGGAACTGCTGACCTTCACCCGCGACCTGCTGGTCAACGCGGGCAAGGACGCGGTGGACCCCGGGGCGTACCCGGACGCCTGGCTGGCCGACGGGGTGCGGCTGCCGCTGAGCTACCAGTTCGAGCCGGGCGCGGCCGCCGACGGGGTCACCGTGCGCATCCCGCTGGCGCTGCTGAACAAGGTGGACGCCGAGGACTTCGGCTGGTCGGTGCCCGGCCTGCGCAAGGAGGTCGTGGTGGCGCTGATCCGGGCGCTGCCCAAGGCGCTGCGCACCCACTTCGTCCCGGTGCCGGACTGGGCCGAGGCGGTGCTGGCCCGGGTGCCCGCCCGGCGCGGACCGCTGCCCGACGCGATCGGCACCGAGCTGCGGCGCCTCACCGGCACCGTGGTGCCGCGCGACGCCTGGCGGCCCGACCAGGTGCCCGACCATCTCCGGATGAACTTCCGGGTGGTGGCCGAGGACGGCGCGGTGCTGGGCGAGGGCCGCGATCTGGAGGTGCTGCGCCGCAGCCTGGCCCCGAAGGTCCAGGCCACGATCTCCGCGGCGGCCGGGAACGTCGAGCGGCGCGGCATCACCACGGCGGAGATCGGTACGATCCCGCGCCACGTCGCCCAGAACCGCGGCGGCTACGCGGTGACCGTCTTCCCGGCGCTGGCCGACGAGGGCGACAGCGTGGCCGTACGGGTCTTCGAGACCGAGCCGCAGCAGCGCGCCGCCATGCGGGCGGGTACCCGGCGGCTGCTGCTGCTCACGTTGCCGCAGGCCGCCCGCTACCTGCAGGGGCGGCTGGACAACCGGGCCAAGCTGGAGCTGAGCCGGGGCAACCCGTACCGGTCGATCGCGGAGCTGCTGGACGACTGCGCGGGGGCGGCACTGGACCGGCTGGTCGCCGAGGCGGGGGGCCCGGCCTGGGACGCCGAGGCGTTCGCCGTGTTGCGCGACGCGGTCCGGGCCGACCTCGTGGACGCGGTCGCGAACGTGGTGACCCAGGTGCGGGCGGTGCTGGCCACGGCGTACGAGATCGACCAGCGGATCGGCGCCACGAAGGACCCCGCGCTGCTGCCGGCGCTGGCGGACATCCGGGCGCAGTTGCGCGCGCTGGTGCATCCCGGCTTCGTCACCCAGACCGGCTGGCGGCAGCTGCACCACCTGCCCCGGTACCTGAAGGCGATCGCGTACCGGCTGGACCGGCTGCCGGGCACCCTGGCCCGGGACCGGCAACTGATGGCTCAGGTCCACGAGATCGAGGCGGAGTACCGGGAGCTGCGCGCGGAGCTGGCCCCGGGCGGGGAGGCCGACGAGGGCCTGGACGAGATCCGCTGGATGATCGAGGAGCTGCGGGTCAATCTGTTCGCCCAGTCGCTGGGCACCGCGTACGCCGTGTCCGACAAGCGCATCTACCGGGCGATGGACCAACTGCCCGGCTAGCCCGTTCTGTCCTTTCCGCCCCCTTGTGCCCGACGGTCGTGCGACCGTGAGGAACGGGCGGAAGGGGGCCGCCGGTGGACCAGTCAGGGCGATCCGGGAGCGCAGCACGCCGGTGGTGGCCGTGGTGCCTGTGCGCCTGCGTGCTGCTGGCCGCGGTCGGCGCGGCCGCCGGGGGACCAGCCGGGCGGCTGGTCATCGGGCTCGCCGTCGGCGGTGCCATCGCGGCCGGGATCCAGCTGCACCGCCCGCCCCGGCCCACGCCGTGGTGGTTGCTGGTCGTGGTGGTCGGCGCGGCCACCGTGCTCGGCGTGACCGGGCAGGTGCTCGCCGGGCGGGACGGCACCCCACCGCCTGTCCTGGACTACTTCTACTACCCCGTCTACCTGGTACTGGCCGCGGCGCTGGCGATGCTCGGCCCGCGCGGCCGCGACGACCGCTCCACGGCCGGGGGGATGGCCGAGGCCGGGATCCTCACCTGCGGCGCGGCGGTGCTCTGGTGGATCCTGGTGATCGACCCGCTCAGCGACGCGGGCCGCCTGCCGGTGCACGGCCGCCTGCTGGCGTTCCCGCTGCTCGACTTCGCGATGCTCGCCCTCGCGGTGCGGCTGGTCCGCGGTCGGCGCAGTCCCTGGACCGTGCTGATCGCACTCGCCACGGCCATGCTGCTGGTGGCGGACACCGCGTACTTCGTGTCCGCGACCGGGAGCACTCCGCCGCTGAGCGCAGTCTGTTCGCTGCTGGCCAACCTGCTGCTCGGCGCCGCCGCCCTGCACCCGTCGATGGCCCGCGACGCACCGGCCGAACCGGCGCCGGCCGGGCCGCCGGAAGTGACGGCGACCGGGCCGGAGCAGGTCACCGCCGCGCCCATGTATCTGGTGATCGTCGTGCTGGCCCCGCTGGTCACGGCCACATACCTGATGTACGAGCGGATCGCCGGCACCATCCGGCCGGGCGACATCGGGGTGCCGTTGCTGATCACCACCCTCGCCGCGGCTCTGCTGCTGTGGCGCATCCAGCAGCTCAACGGCGTCGCCCGCCGCCACGCCGCCCGGCTCGAACAGGCCCTGCGCGCCGAGGCCGAGCTGCAGCGGGAACTGCGTCACCGGACCCAGCACGACGCGCTCACCGGCCTGCCGAACCGGGCGCTGCTGTATGAGCGGATCGACGCCGCGCTGGCCGCGGCCACCCCAGGCGCGCTGATCGTGCTCGACATCGACGACTTCAAGGACGTCAACGACCGGCTCGGGCACGCGGTGGGCGACGACCTGCTGGTCGCGGTCGCGGACCGGATCACCGGCATGCTGGCGGGCCGGGCGATGGTCGCACGGCTGGACAGCGACGAGTTCGCGGTGCTGCTGGAGGAGGCCACCGACCGGGAGGCGATCGGCTGGGCCGAGGAGCTGCTGGTCGCCATGCGCCGTCCGGTCACCGTGCAGCACCACGCGCTGTTCGGCGCGATCAGCGTCGGGCTGCGCGGGCTCGACCCGGACCTGCTCACCGCGGACATCCTGCGCGACGCGTACGTGGCGCTGCACGCGGCCAAGGCGGCCGGGCGCGACCAGCTCGCGACGTTCGATCAGCGGATGCGCGAGCAGCGGCTGGCCCGGGCGCGGACCGTGGAGCGGCTGCGCGGCGCCCTCGACCGCGACGAGTTGCTGCTGCACTTCCAGCCGCTGGTCCGGCTCGCCGACGAACGCTACGTCGGTGCCGAGGCGCTGCTGCGGTGGCGGCCCGCCGGGGAGGCGATGGTGCCGCCGGACGCGTTCATCCCCGAGGCCGAGGACAGCGGCCTGATCGTGCCGATCGGGTCGTGGGTGCTGCACGAGGCGTGCCGGGTCGCCGCCCCGTGGCACCGGGACAACGGCGCGGTGGTGTCGGTGAACGCCTCGCCGCGCCAGCTGCGCGAACCCGACTTCGCGACCCAGGTCCTCGACGCGCTGCAGCGGGCGCAACTGCCGCCCCAGGCGCTGATCCTGGAGATCACCGAGGGGGTGCTGGTGGGTTCCGGCCCCGTCGCCGAACAGGCCGTACGGCATCTGGGCGCGCTGCGTGAGCGCGGCGTGCGGGTCGCCGTCGACGATTTCGGTACGGGCTACTCGTCGCTGGCGTACCTGCGTGACCTCCCGATCGACCACGTGAAGATCGACAGGTCGTTCATGCCGGGACCGGGCGAACCGGATCCGACCGCACGAACCCTGGTGAAGGCGATCATCGACCTCGCGACCGCGCTGGGGCTGGGCACGATCGCCGAGGGGGTGGAGACCGCCGAGCAGGTGGCGCTGCTGCGTGCGCTGGGGTGCGAGCGGGCCCAGGGGTTTCACTTCGCCCGGCCGGTGCCCGCCGCCGAGGCGGGCGAGCTGCTGGCCCGCTCCCACCGCGAGGCCCGGGTGTGATTCGCGACTTTGGCCGTGCGCCCGACCGAGGGGTCGGCCGGGGCGCTCGGATAAAAAGGCCGAAACGGCAATAGGGGCACTTTGCTCGCCAAGAGCATCTAAGTAACTTCAAGCCCCATGAAGGTTCCTGCCAGACTCCTCACCCTCCTGCTGATCACGACCCCGGCCGTCCCTGCCCTGGCCGCGAGCGCCACGGCCGCACCCCGGACCGTCATGCGGTACACGTTCGACGCCGGCCCCACCGCGACCGGGCGGATCGCGGACACCTCAGGTGCCGGCGCGCCGCTGGTCAAGCGCACTGTGGACGGTGGCACCATCCGCTTCCTGCGCACCGCCACGGGCCGGTACGTCGGCTTCCCGGCGCCCTGCGCCCGTACCGCGACGAGGTGCCCGCGGGCCCTGTTCGAGGCGCCGGACGACAACGATCTCGACCCGGGCACCGCCCCGTTCCGCTGGGGCGCCACGGTCTACGTCAAGCAATGGCAGGTCCTCGGGTCGTCCAACATCATGCAGAAGGGGGTGTCGGACACCGAGAGTCAGTGGAAGCTGCAGGTCGGGGCGAACCGCGGCAAGGCGCACTGCGTGGTGGTCGGGCGCGGTTCCAGCCAGGCCTACGTCGCGCGCTCCACGATCTCGGTCGCCGACGGCGTCTGGCACCGGGTGCTCTGCCGCCGCTCCGGCGGCGTCCTGACCGTCTACATCGACGGGGTGGACCGCGGCCACGTCATCATCCCGCCCACCCTGGAGATCGGCAACAACATGCCGATGCGGATCGGCGGGCCGAACTTCAACACGACCTCCGACATGTACCACGGGTACCTCGACAACGTGGTCGCCGTCGCCGGATGAGCGAACGTGGCCCGGGACGACCGTCCCGGGCCACGCCCCTGCCGGCTCAGCTACGGCGGAACGCGTACGAGCGGCTCTGGCCGGACCGCGACGCCCGGCCGGAGCGGACCTGCTCGGAACGCTGGCGGGCGGCCAGCCGCGAATCCCCGGCGCCGTGGTGCGCTGCCGGGGAACCGGCCCCGGTCGGACGGCCGTCGCGCGACGCGGCGGCCATCTCCTGCCGGGCCAGATCGTCGCGGTCGACGTGCACGGTGAACGGTTGGTCAGGCATACGAAGTCCTCCTGAGTCGAGGAGCGAGAACCGTGGAAGGAGCGCCGCCACGGCGGCGCGCGGTCGGACGTCCCGGGCGGCGGGAAGGCGGTTCCACGGCAGACGACACCGCCGCGGCGCCCGGAACCGGAGAGGCCGGCGCACGGCCCGGGCCTGCTGGCCCGGGGGCGCGGAAGCCCGCGGAGCCGGACCGGCGCGAGGCACGGGCCCGGTGCGGGCGGCGACGTCAGGAGATCATGCGGGCACGCTACCGAGGCGGCGGCCCCGGGCGCCACCCCTTTTTCGCGGGACTTCGCGCGCGATCCGGTCTACCCGGCCACCGGATCGAGATCGACGACGATCGGCGCGTGATCGGACGGGCCCTTGCCCTTGCGCGCCTCCCGATCCACCACCGCGTCGCGCACCGCGGCCGCGACCGCCGGCGTGCCGTACACGAGGTCGATGCGCATGCCCTTGTTCTGGTGGAACATGCCCGCGCGGTAGTCCCAGTACGTGAACGGGTGGTCGCCCTTGAGCGGGCGCGGCACGATGTCGGTCAGCCCGACCGCCAGGATCTCGGCCAGCGCCTGCCGCTCCGGCGCGGTGACGTGGGTGGCGCCGACGAACAGCGCGGGATCCCACACGTCGTCGTCGGTCGGTGCCACGTTGAAGTCCCCGGCCGCGACCGTCGGGCCGGCGGCCACATCCGTGGCGAGGGCGTCCCGGAACGCCGCCAGCCACCGCAGCTTGTAGTCGTAGTGCGGGTCCTGCGGGGTCCGCCCGTTCGGCACGTACACCGAGGTGAACCGCACGCCGCCGCAGATCGCGCTGATCGCCCGGGCCTCCGGCTCGGGGAAGCCCGGCTCGCCGGGGAAGCCGTGCCGGACGTCGTCGAGGCCGATCCGGGACAGCAGGGCGACCCCGTTCCACCGGCCCTGGCCGTAGGCGGCGCATGCGTAGCCGAGCGCGGCGACCTCCTCGGCCGGGAAACCGTCCGCCGCGACCTTGGTCTCCTGCAGGCAGACGACGTCCGGCCCGGTGTCCGCGAGCCACTGCAGCAGGCGGGGGAGCCGGGCCTTGACGGAGTTGACGTTCCACGTGGCGAAGCGCATCTGCACAGCCTGCCCGATCCGGGCGGGCGCCGCCGCTACCGGCCGCGGCGTGGCCCCGGCGCGCCCGGCCCGCCGTCATCGGCTACGGTCGATCCCGCTGAACAGGGGGAACTCATGCGGGTGGATGTCGTGGCGGAGCTGCCGCCGACGTTGCTGGATGCGGCCTGGCGGTTCTATCACGACACGTTCGACGAACTGCGCACGCGCGCGGTGGCCCGGCACGTCATGTACCGCCACGAATTCGACGAGCTGATGGCCGACAAGCGCGTCATGAAGTACGTGGCCGGCGACGGCGACGCGATCGTCGGGCTCGCGGCGCAGACCGACGACCTGCACGCGGTCCCGCTGATCTCGCCGGAGTACTTCGCCCACCGCTGGCCCGACCGGTACGCCCAGCGCCGGATCTTCTACGCGGTGTTCGTCGGCGCCCGGCCGGGCCCGCGCGGCATGGGCGTCTTCGTGACCCTGCTGCGCGAGATGATGCGCCCGATCACGGCCGTGGCGGGCATCGTCACCATCGACGTGTGCACGCACAACGAGGCCGTGCACGCGCTGCCGCAGCGGGTGGAGCTGATCCTCGGCCGGATCGCCGGTGCGGCCCGCGCGCAGCGGGTCGACAGCCAGTCGTTCTGGTGCTACGAGTTCCCCGCCGCCAGCTGATCCCGGTTGATCGCCGACGCCACGGCGCGGACGCTCGCGACGAACTCGTCGGGCGCCATCGCGCGCCCCCACAGCCAGCCCTGGCCCTGCCGCACCCCGACCGCGGCCAGGGCGTCGCGCTGCGTCGGGGTCTCCACGCCTTCCGCGACGATGCTCAGCCCCAGGGCGCGGCTCATCGCGACGACCGCGCGGACGATCTCCTCGTCCTCCACGCTCTCGCCGAGCCCGGACACGAACGACCGGTCGATCTTGACCCCGGTGACCGGGAAGCGGCGCAGATACCCCAGCGCCGAGAATCCCGTGCCGAAGTCGTCGACCAGCAGGCGCAGCCCCAGCTCGCGAAGCTCGAACAGGACCTGGGAGGTCACGCTGGAGCCGTCCACCATGACCGACTCGGTCATCTCCAGCGCGAGGGCGCCGGCCGGGACGCCGTACCGCAGGAGCTCGGCGGAGACGATCAGGGGCAGGTTGGCGTCGGTGAGCTGGCGCGGGGAGACGTTGACGGACAGGTAGAAGTCGTCGGCCACGGTGCCGTCTGCCCGCCAGCGGGCCAGCTGGCTCATCGCCTGGTTGCGTACCCAGGTGCCGATGGAGCCGATCAGCCCGGCGTCCTCGGCGATCGGGATGAACGTGGCCGGCGAGATGTTCCCGCGCTCCGGGTGCTCCCAGCGGACCAGCGCCTCCGCACCCAGCGGCTGCCCCGTCTCGAGATTCACGATCGGCTGGTAGGCGACCCGCAGCTCGCCGCGCGCCAGCGCGGTGCGCAGCGCCGCCTCCAACTCGATGCGCTCGCGGACCCGGTTGTGCATCGAGACATCGAACAGGGTCGACCGGCCGGGCCCCTCGGCCTTGGACCGGTACATGGCCGTGTCGGCGTCGCGCAGCAGGGCCTCGGCGGTCACGGCCGGGTTGGGATCGCCCGCGGCGTGCGCGATGCCGACCGACGCCGTGATCACGACCTCGGTGTCGCGGACCGGTAGCGGCCGGGCGAAGCAGACCTGCACGTCCTCGACCATCCGCAGCGCGCCCGCCTGCTCACCCACGTACGCCAGCACGAACTCGTCGCCGCCGACCCGGGCCAGCGTGACGGTCGGGGGCAGGGCGGCCCGCAGCCGGGTCGCGACCTCGATCACGAGCTGGTCGCCGGTGTCGTGGCCCCAGGAGTCGTTGACCCACTTGAAGCCGTCCAGGTCCAGGTAGTACACCCAGACCCGGTGCGGCCCGTCCGGCGGGGTCTGTTCGACGAGGTGGGCGATCCGTTCGGAGATCATCCGCCGGTTCGGCAGCCCGGTCAGCGGATCGGTCACGGCCTGGTGCTCGGAGTGCAGCTCCGCCGCCACCTGGGCCTGGACCGCGGACACGGCCCGGGCCAGCAGCAGCACCACGATGGCGGCGCCGCCGACCGCGATGGTCAGCCGATGCCACGGCGAGCGCGCGCCGACCGCCACGAGCAGCACGAACGGCACGCAGATCGCGGGCGCCAGCAGCGCCATCCGGTGCCCGGACCAGGCCTGCACCGGGCGCCGGGCGGCCCGGCTCAGCTGCACCACCGACGGATGCAGCGCGGTCACCCCCAGCAGCACGTACGCCAGCAGGAACGGCACGTCCATCAGCGGTGAGGTGTACGTCTTACCGGCCACCCCGATGATCGCGTACGCCAGGTCGCCGGTCATCATCAGCACCATCGTGCCCAGCAGCGTGACCAGGCTGACCGGCCAGTTGGTGGCGGTGAAGGTCAGGTTCACCACGAGCAGCAGCAGCACCACGTCGAACAGCGGGTACAGGCCCGCCAGCACCGACTCGATCGGCGGGCGCCCGGCCACCGCCGCCGCGGGCGCCGCCAGCAGCAGCGCGCTGGCCAGCCCGCCGGCCAGGCAGACGATCAGCCCGTCGAGCACGGCGTGGCGTTCGACGCTCTGCCGGGCCCGCAGCAGGATCACGAAGAACACCCCGAGCAGCAGATACCCCGGGATGGTCGCGGCGTCGCCGAGCAGGTCCTGCGGGTGCGGCTGGGTGGCCGCCCATGGCCGGACCACGACGCCGACGAGGAAGGCCAGGCAGGCCGCGCCCATCAGCAGCCAGGCGGCGCGCGGTTCGGCGCCGAACCGCCGGGGGCCGGCGAAACACGCGGTGACCGCGCCGATGCCGATGACCGCGAACGCCAGCAGGCTCGCCGTCTCGGAGAGGTCGGCCACGTAGACCGCCGTGGCGGTGAGCCCCGCCACCGCGAACAGCAGCCATGGCGCGTACCGCCGACCGGTGGTCGGCGGAACCGTGGATTGCACCCCGATCGCCCCCTGGCAGGACCGTCTCCTGGCCGCCTGTGGCCGGTGGAGAACTTTGTTGCACGTGCGTTGCCAGGTAACCCTGCCAGGACCAGGTGGCACCTAGGGTCTCGCCAGGTGGCAATTAGGTCGCAGTCAGGAGGCCGGCACCCCCGCCGAAGGCACCGTACCCGCAGTGGTGTGCTCATTGGCAATGCCGCCGTGAACAAACAACGTGGGGCTCACGCATCGACGGAGCAGTTCGTGGGCCACCGGGCCGAGCAGTGGGCTGCCGTCGGCGCCGCGCGGCCCGACGATCACCATGCGGGCGTGCCGGGAGGCGCGGACCAGCTCGGCCACCGGATCTCCGGTCAGCAGCAGGACCCGGTGGGCGGGCAGTTCGGGTACGGCCGCGACGGCCGCGTCGAGCAGGCCCCGCGCGCGGGCCCGCGCCGCCGGGTCGGGCCGCTCCACCACGTGCGCCACCTCGACGGGCAGGTGCCGGCGGCGCGCCTCGGCGGCGGCGTGCCGCAACGCGGCCAGCGAGGCGGCGGAACCGTCCACCCCGGCCAGCAGCGGCCCGGTCGGCGGCCGTACGCCGCGGGCCACGACGACCGGGCAGCGGGCCCGGGACACCGTCTGCAGCAGCACCGAGCACTCCGTCAGGTGCGGCACCCTGGCCAGGTCGTCCTCGCCGAGGACCAGCAGCTGGGCGGCGCGGCTCTGCTGCAGCAGGACCCGTGCGGGGGGCCCGTCGACGACCAGGCCACGGACCCGGGGTGCCGGGGTCGCGCGCCGCGCGACGGTGACCGCGTGCTCGACCATCCGGGCCGCAGCGTGCCGCGCGGTGCCGTAGTCTTGGCCTTCCGGGTTCTGTCCTGGTGGGGCGGTTTCCGGCCACGTGAATGCGTGCACGATCCGTAGCGCGCACCCGCGGGCCACCGCCTCCCGGGCACCCAGCCGCACCGCGGCGAGGCCGGCCGCGGTCCGGTTCACGCCTACCACCACACCCGTCGAGCCCGGGGTCGCCATTGACTCCCACCTCCACAACCATTATCCAGCGGTGTGTTCTTCGTCGCACAGGTGATCAATGCCTCAGCAGGCGGGCAGCTAATGACCCATTCAGGTCGAGGGTTTACGGTGAAGTTCACGTTCTAGGGGACATCTGCCGGTGAAGCGAGGGAAATACATGACGGATGTCAAGCTTGACCACCCCGGTGGCCAGTTGACGATGCCGGTGCGCGAGGCGGTCGAGGGCCCCGGAGGCATCGAAGTCAGCGCGCTGCTGAAGGAAACCGGTTTCGTCACCCTGGACCAGGGTTTCGTCAACACGGCCTCCTGCTCGTCCGCGATCACCTACATCGATGGTGACGCCGGGATCCTGCGTTACCGCGGGTATCCGATCGAGCAGCTGGCGGGTCGGGCCTCCTTCCTCGAGGTGTCCTACCTGCTGATCCACGACGCGCTGCCGACTCCCACCGAGCTCGCTGACTTCGCCGACAAGATCCGGGTGCACACGCTGCTGCAGGAGGAGATGCGGACGTTCTTCTCCGGTTTCCCGCGTGACGCGCACCCGATGGCGGTGCTCTCCTCGGCGGTGACCGCCCTGTCGACCTTCTACCAGGACGCGCTCGACCCGACAGACCCGGATCAGGTCGAAATCTCCACGATCCGGCTGATGGCGAAGCTTCCGACGATCGCGGCGTACGCGTACAAGAAGTCCATCGGGCACCCGCTGCCGTACCCCGACAACTCCCTGGACTACGTCGAGAACTTCCTGCGCATGACGTTCGGCCTGCCTACGGTGCGGTACGACGTCGACCCGACCCTCGCCAAGGTCCTCGACATGCTGCTGGTGCTGCACGCCGACCACGAGCAGAACTGCTCCACCTCCACGGTCCGGCTGGTCGGCTCCAGCCAGGCCAACCTGTACGCGTCGGTCTCGGCCGGGGTGAATGCCCTGTCCGGCCCGCTGCACGGCGGGGCGAACGCGGCGGTGCTGGACATGCTGGAGCAGATCCAGCGTGCGGGTGGCGACGTCGACACGTTCGTCAACCGGGTGAAGAACAAGGAAAAGGGCGTCAAGCTCATGGGCTTCGGCCACCGGGTCTACAAGAATTACGACCCGCGTGCCGCGATCGTGAAGAAGGCCGCCCGGGACGTGCTGTCCACCATGGACAAGCCCGACCCGCTGCTGGACATCGCGTTCAAGCTCGAGGAGATCGCGCTCGCCGACGACTACTTCGTCTCGCGCAAGCTGTACCCGAACGTCGACTTCTACACCGGCCTGATCTACAAGGCCATGGGCTTCCCGACGAACCTGTTCACGGTGCTGTTCGCGCTGGGCCGCCTGCCGGGCTGGATCGCCCAGTGGCGCGAGATGACCGCCGACCCGACCACCAAGATCGGCCGGCCCCGTCAGCTGTACACCGGTTCGCCGGAGCGCGAGTTCATCCCGATCGACAAGCGCTGACCCCGCTCGCTACTCCGCCCCGTCGGCCCGGCCGGCGGGGCGGTGGTGTTTCCGGCGACCGTACCTCATTGTTTGCCTTGACGGTTATATAACGGCGGTGGAATAGTCGGGGTCGTGCCCGTCGACGCCCTCGCCGTACTGGCCGAACCGGCCCGGCGCCGCATCCTGGACGAGCTGCGCCACGCCGACCTCAGCGTCGGTGCCCTGGTCGGCGCGCTCCAGATGAGCCAGCCCGCGGTCTCCAAGCACCTGCGGGTGCTGCGCGACGCCGGCTTCGTCACCTGCCGGACGGCCGCCCAACAGCGCATCTACCACCTGGAGCCGGAACGCTTCCGGGCCCTGGACGCCTGGCTGGCGCCCTACCGCGCGCTGTGGACCCGGCACCTCGACGCTCTCGAACGCCACCTCGACTCCGAGGAGCAGCCATGAGACACCCCACCACCGATTTCGACCCCGGCCCGCCCGGCGACGCCAGCGTCGTTCCTGACGGTGACGCCTGGACCCTGGTGTTCGTCCGCGACCTGCGGCAGCCGCCCGAGCGGGTGTGGCGCGCCCTGACCGACCCCGGCGAACTCGACCAGTGGGCACCCTTCGCCGTCGCCCGTGACCTCGGCGCGCCCGGCGACACCACGCTCACCATGATCGACGGCGATACCCGCCTGGAGCAGCCCGTCACCGTGCTGCGCGCCGAGGCACCCCGCGTGCTGGAGTACACCTGGGGCGAGGACCGGTTGCGCTGGGAGCTCGACGCCGAGGGCGGCGGCACCCGGCTCACCCTGCGGCACACCCTGGCCCAGCCCGGCATGGACGCCATGGTCGCGGCCGGCTGGCACCTGTGCATGGCGGTGCTGCGGCGGCTGCTCGACGGCACCCCCGTCGGTGTCATCCGCGGCCGCGACGCCCTCGCGTACGGCTGGGACGACCTGCGCGACGGGTACGCGCGACGCCTCGCCCGCTGACTAGGCTCGGCGGCGTGACGTCGACTCTGGACGGGCGCCCGCCGTGCCTCGCGCCGCCCCCGGCCTGACACGTGGACGTCATCGTCGGCATCGACACCGGCACCACCGCGACCAAGGCGGTGGCCCTCGGCGCGGCCGGTGAGCCGAGGGCGCCCGCCAGCGTCGCCTATCCGCTGTCCGTACCCGCGGCCGGCCGGGCCGAGCTGGAGCCCGACGGCCTGCGCGACGCCGCGATCCACACCCTCGTCGACGCGGCCCGGCAGTCCCGCCAGCGCGGCGACCGGGTCGTCGCGGTCAGCCTCAGCGCGTTCCTGCACGGGCTCGTGCCGATGGATCCCGTGGGGCGCCCGCTCGGCCCGATGATCACCTGGGCCGACGGCCGCGCCGCGGCGCAGTCCGCGGCGCTCGTGGCCGCCGGGCGCGCCGGGGCCCTGCACGCCCGCACCGGCACCCCCGTGCACCCGATGTCGCCGCTGGCCAAGCTCGCCTGGTGGCGCGACACCCACCCGGCGACGCTGCGCGACACCCCGCGCTGGGGCGGGGTCAAGGAGCTGGTGCTGGCCGCGCTCGCGGACGCGCCGTTCGTCGTCGACCTCTCCGCCGCCTCCGGGACCGGGCTCTACGACATCCACCAGCGGCGCTGGGACCCCGAGGCGCTGGAGATCGCCGGGGTGCGGCCCGCGCACCTGGCCGAGGTCGTGCCGACCACCGCGCGGTTCACGCTGCGCCCGGACATCGCGGCCGCTGCCGGGCTGCCCGCCACCACGCCGGTGATCGTCGGCGCCACCGACGGGCCGCTGGCCACCCTCGGCGTGGGCGCCACCGCGCCCGGCGTGGCCGCGGTGTCCCTGGGCACCAGCGGCGCCCTGCGCACGGTCGTAGGCGCGCCCACGGTGGACCGGGCGGGCCGGCTGTTCTGCTACGCGCTCACCACGGACCGCTGGGTCGTCGGCGGGGCGGTCAACAACGCCGGGTCGGTGGTGCGCTGGGCGCGGCAGACCTTCACGGGCTACCCGGGGACCGACCGCGCCGAGATGGACCCCCTCGGGGCCGACGTGGGTGACGCGGCGCTGCTGGCCGAGGCGGGCCGTGTCCCGGCGGGCAGCGACGGCCTGCTCTGCCTGCCCTACCTGCTGGGGGAGCGGGCGCCGTGGTGGCGGCCGGGGCTGCGCGGCGCGTACCTGGGGCTGGGGCGCGAGCACGGCCGAGCCCACCTGGTCCGCGCCGCCGTCGAGGGGGTGTGCCAGCAACTGGCCCTCGTCCGCGACACCTTCGCCGACGAGGGGATCGCGGTCGCCGAGGTACGGGCCACCGGCGGCGCGGTCGCCTCCGCCCTGTGGGTGGACGTGCTGGCCGCCGCGCTGGACCTGCCGGTCGCGGTCGCCGGTACCCGCGAGGGCACCGCGCTCGGCGCCGCCCTGCTGGGCTGGCACGCCCTCGGCACCCTACCCGACCTGGATCACGCCGGGGCCCTTGTCGGCGTCGGCGAACCCACCCGGCCCGACCCGGACGCCGCGGCCCTGTACCGCCGGATGCGCCCGCTCGTCGAGCGCGCCGTCCACGCCGTGACCGACGTGCACACCGAACTGCGCGGGCTCACCGGCCGGTGAGGACGGCCGGCGCCGTGAAGGGCGGCACGTCACGTTGACGACCGGTGGCGTGGTAGGAAAGCATGACCGGCGAGCGGTAGCGGAGGAACCCGGTGCGAGACCGGGGCGGTCCCGCCACTGTGACCGGGGAGTGACCCGCGACGACGCCACGGCCGGAGACGGCCGGAAGGCCGCGGCGAGCGCCGATCCGGGAGCCAGGAGACTCCGGCCGCTCGTACCTTGAGGATGCGGGCGTGGACACCCGCGGAAGGGATCTGCCGCGTGCTGCCTGCGTACCCGTTCTCCGCCGTCGTCGGCCTCGACGACCTGCGGCTCGCCCTGTTGCTGACCGCCGTGTCACCGGCCGTGGGCGGCGTCCTGGTCCGAGGCGAGAAGGGCACCGCCAAGTCGACCGTGGTCCGCGCGCTCGCCGGGCTGCTGCCCGAGGTCGACGTGGTGCGCGGCTGCCGCTTCGCGTGCGATCCCGCCGGACCAGACCCGGACTGCCCCGACGGGCCACATGAGATCGACGCACCGCACGGGCACCGGCCCGCCACCCTTGTGGAGCTGCCGGTCGGCGCCACCGAGGACCGGGTGGTCGGCACCCTCGACATCCAGCGCGCCCTCGCCGACGGGGTCAAGGCGTACGAGCCCGGACTGCTGGCCGCCGCCCACCGTGGCGCCCTGTACGTCGACGAGGTCAACCTGCTCCCGGACCACCTCGTCGACCTGCTCCTCGACGCGGCTGCCATGGGCCGGGCACACGTCGAACGCGACGGCGTCTCCGTCAAGCACGCCGCCCGCTTCCTGCTGGTCGGCACCATGAACCCGGAGGAGGGCGAGCCCCGCCCCCAGCTGGTCGACCGGTTCGGGCTGGTGGTCACGGTCGCCGCGCCCCGCGACGCCGGGCAGCGCGCCGAGGTGGTGCGACGCCGCCTCGCGTACGAGGCGGATCCCGCCGGGTTCACGGCCCGGTTCGCGGACGCCGAGCGGACACTGGCCCACCGGATCGCCGAGGCCCGGGCCGCCCTGCCGGGCGTGGCGCTGCCCGACGCCGAGCTGGACCGGATCGCCCGGGTGTGCCTCGCGTACGGCGTCGACGGCATGCGCGCCGACATCGTGGTCGCCCGGTGCGCGGTGGCGCTGGCCGCCTGGCACGGACGCGACCGGGTGACCGGCGACGACGTCAAGGACGCGGCCCGGCTGGCGTTGCCGCATCGGCGCCGCCGCGACCCGCTCGACCCGCCCGGCACGGACGAGCAGCGCCTCGAGGAGGCCCTGGCCCAGGCGGACCCGGACGACGACCCGCCCACCCCGCCGGACGGCGGCGCCCCACCACCCGACGACGGCCCCGCGCCCGGCGACGGCCCTCACTCAGGGGACACCCAGGGCCCGCCGCCGGGCGACCGAGACCCGTCCGGCGCGGACGGTTCGTCGTCGCCGAGCCGGGCGCAGGAGCACCCCCCGGAGCCGGCGGCCGCCACCGACCGGCCCGGGCCGGCCGCCGGGCACGCACCGCTGGATCAGCCGGGCGAGTCGGCGTCACCCGGCCGCCCACGGTCGGGGACCGCGCGGGCCGGCGCCGCGTTCCGCCCGCGCACGCTGCGGATCGCCGCGCGCGGCGACGGCGGCCACGCGGGCCGCCGCTCCCCGGCGTACGCGCGTCGCGGCCGCGTGGTCGGGGCGCGGGCGCCGCACGGCCGCCTCACCGGCGCCCCCCACCTGCCGGCCACGCTGCGCGCCGCCCTGCACCGGGCCGCCGCGCACCGCACCGCCCGGCCCGGCGGCCTCGCCGTGCAGCCACGCGACCTGCGCCAGGCCGTACACGTCGGCCGGGAGGCCAACCTCGTCCTGTTCGTCGTGGACGCCTCCGGCTCGATGGCCGCGCGCCGCCGGATGACCGTGGTCAAGACCGCGGTGCTGTCCCTGCTGCGCGACGCCTACCAGCGGCGCGACCGGATCGGGATGATCACCTTCCGGGGTTCATCCGCGGATCAGGTGCTGCCGCCGACCTCCAGCCACGAGGTCGGGGTGCTGCGGCTGGCCTCGTTGCGCACGGGCGGGCGTACCCCGCTCGCCGCGGGCCTGCGCGCCGCGGCCGCGACCATCGCCACCGAGCGCCGCCGCGACCCCCGCCGGCGTCCCCTGCTGGTCGTGGTCACCGACGGCCGCGCCACCAGCGGACCCGACCCCACGACGCTGGCCGGCGTCCTGGCCGGGGTCGCCACCGTGGTGGTGGACTGCGAGTCCGGCCCGGTACGCCTCGGCCTCGCCCGCCGCCTCGCCGCCGCGCTCGACGCCGACCTCGTGCCCCTCGAGCACCTGGAACACACCACCACCCGGAGGGCCGCATGAACGAGCCCGCAGCGACGAGCGGAGCAGCCTGATGCCGCAGGGCAAGGTCACGACGGTGCCGGACGACGGCCTGACCACCCGCCAGCGGCGCCGCCAGGCGGTGCTGGCGGTGCACACCGGACACGGCAAGGGAAAGTCGACGGCCGCGTTCGGGATGGCGTTGCGGGCCTGGAGCGCCGGGTGGTCGATCGGGGTGTTCCAGTTCGTCAAGAGCGAGAAGTGGCGGGTCGGCGAGGAGACCGCCCTCAAGGCGCTGGGCGCGAGCGGCGGCCCGCCCGTGGCCTGGCACAAGATGGGGGAGGGCTGGTCCTGGATCCAGCGGGCCGGCACGGAACGCGACCACGCCGCCGAGGCGGCCGAGGGCTGGGCACAGATCAAACGGGACCTGACCGCCGAGACCCACAGGTTCTACGTGCTCGACGAGTTCACGTACCCGATGAAATGGGGTTGGGTCGACGTGGCCGACGTCGTGGCGACCCTGGCCGAACGGCCCGGCACCCAGCATGTCGTGATCACCGGCCGTGACGCGCACCCGGACCTCATCGCGGCGGCCGACCTGGTCACCGAGATGACCAAGCTCAAGCACCCGATGGACGCGGGCCGCAAGGGGCAGCCGGGCATCGAATGGTGAGCGTGCCCCGCCTGGTCATAGCCGCGCCGGCCTCCGGGCACGGCAAGACCACGGTGGCCACCGGCCTGCTGGCCGCGTTCGCGGCGCGCGGCCTCGCGGTCGCCCCGTTCAAGGTGGGGCCGGACTACATCGACCCGGGCTACCACGCCCTGGCCGCCGGGCGGCCCGGGCGCAACCTCGACCCGGTCATGGTGGGCGAGCAGCTGATCGGTCCGCTGTTCGCGCACGGTACGGCCGGTGCGCAGCTCGCGGTCGTGGAAGGCGTCATGGGCCTGTACGACGGCCGCACCGGCGCCGGCGACACAGGCTCCACCGCACACGTGGCGCGCCTGCTCGCCGCGCCCGTGGTGCTCGTGGTGGACGCCGCCGCGCAGGGCCGCTCGGTGGCTGCCCTCGTGCACGGCTTCCGCAGCTTCGGCGACGCCCGCATCGGCGGGGTCATCCTCAACCGGGTCGGCTCCGACCGGCACGAGCAACTGCTGCGCGAGGCGTGCGAGGAGGTGGGCACCCCGGTGCTGGGCGCGCTGCGCCGCGCCGACGCCGTAGCCGCTCCGTCGCGGCACCTGGGGTTGATCCCGGCGGCCGAGCGCCGCGCCGAGGCCGTCGCGGCGGTCGACGCGCTGGCCGCGCTCGTCGCGTCCGCCGTGGACCTGGACGCGGTGCTGGCGCTGGCCCGCGCCGCCCCGCCGCTGGCGGCCACCGCGTGGACCCCGGCGGCGGCCGAGCCCGTGCCGGGCCGCCCGGTCGTCGCGGTCGCGGGCGGCCCGGCCTTCACCTTTTCGTACGCGGAGACCGCCGAGCTGCTGGCCGGTGCGGGTGCCGAGGTCGTCACGGTCGACCCGCTGCGCGCCGAGGCCCTGCCCGCCGGCACCGGCGCCCTGGTGGTCGGCGGCGGCTTCCCCGAGGTGTACGCCGAGCAGCTGTCCGCCAACGAGCCGCTGCGCCGCGACGTGGCCGCCCGCGCCGCGGCCGGTCTGCCGATCGTGGCCGAGTGCGCGGGCCTGCTCTGGCTCTGCCGGGCCCTCGACGGCGCGCCGATGTGCGGCGTGCTCGACGCGGAGGCGGCCATGACCCCCACGCTGACCCTCGGCTACCGCGACGCCGCGGCGCTGACGGACAGCCCCCTGGCCGTGGCCGGGACCAGGGTGACCGGGCACGAGTTCCACCGTACGGTCGTGCAGCCCCGCTCCGGGCTGCTGCTTTCCCCGGCGGCCGGGGCGGCGTGGGGGTGGCGCGGCGCCGACCCGGAGGGCTTCGCGACCCCGAGCCTGCATGCGTCGTATCTGCACCTGCACTGGGCGGGCCAACCGGCGATGGCGCACCGCGTGGTCACCGCGGCCGCCGCCCGCGACGCGCCGCTGGAGCGTGCCCCGTGACGGCGCGCGGCCGGGATGCCGCTACGCCGTTCACCGAGGACAGTGGGGTCGTCGGCGCGGGTGACGACGTCCGGTGCGGCGAACCGGTGGCGGTTCACGGCGGGCGGGTGGCGGTGGGCGTCGGGGCGCGCAGCGACCTGCTCGAAGCGGAGCTGGACTGGGCGATCCGCGCCGCGCTGACCGCGGCGGGCCTGTCGCCCGGGGACGTCGGCGTGGTGGCCACGCTGGACCGCCGGGCCGGCGCGACGCTGAGGGCCGTCGCGGACCGTCACGAATGGGCGGTGCGGTCGTACCGGGCGGACCAGCTCGCCGTCGTGCCGGTGCCGCATCCGAGCGCGCGGGTCGCCGCGGCGGCCGGGACACCGAGTGTGGCCGAGGCCGCCGCCCTGCTGGCCGCCGGGCCCGGCGCGCGACTGATCCTGCCGAAGTCGGTGTGGTCAGGCCTCACCGTGGCGGTCGCGGATCGGGCCGTCACGACGGCCCTGCCCCGCACCGCTTCCGCGCAGCCGGGCGGAGAGGCCGGACAACCCGGCTAGCCGGGCAGCGGCCACTCGTGGACGGGTACGTTGCCGTGCATGAGCGGCAGGTACCGCTGCAGCATCTCGTGCAGGGCCTCGCGACGCTCCCGGCCGTCGGCCTCCAGCGCGTGCAGCGTGTCCACCTGCCACTGCGCCCCGTTGCGCCCGGCCAGGCAGCGGCGTTCGATGATGCCGAGCAGGCGGTCGCGTTCGGCGGCGGGCACTGCCCAGCGGTCCAGCCCGTCGTGGGCGAGCGGCAGCAGCCGGCGCAGCACCAGCTCCGTGACCGGGACGTATCCGAGGCCGGGCCAGAACACCGTCGCGGCGATGCCGTGCCGGGCACCGGCGTGGAAGTTCTCCTCGGCGGCGCTGAACGACATCTGCGTCCACAGCGGACGCTCCGCGTCGGCGAGGCTGCGCACGAGGCCGTAGTAGAAGGCCGCGTTGGCGATCGTGTCCACCACGGTGGGTCCGGCGGGCAGCACCCGGTTCTCGACGCGCAGGTGGGGACGGCCGTTGACCACCGCGTACACGGGCCGGTTCCAGCGGTAGACGGTGCCGTTGTGCAGGCGCAACTCGCTGAGCTCGGGAATGTCGCCGCGCTCCAGGTCCTGCTCGGGGTCGGCATCGTCGCAGATCGGCAGCAGGGCGGGAAAGTACCGTACGTTCTCCTCGAACAGGTCGAAGACCGAGGTGACCCAGCGCTCGCCGAACCACACCCGCGGGCGTACCCCCTGCGCCTTGATCTCCTCGCTGCGGGTGTCCGTCGCCTGTTCGAACAGCGGGATGCGGGTCTCGCGCCACAGCTCACGCCCGAACAGCAGCGGCGAGTTGGCGCCCAGTGCCACCTGGACGCCCGCGATGGCCTGCGCCGAGTTCCAGTACGCGGCGAACTGCCCCGGGCTGACCTGCAGGTGGAACTGGGTGCTCGTGCAGGCCGCCTCGGGCGCGATCGTGTCGGTGGTGACCGCGAGCCGGTCGATGCCGTCGATGCGGATGTCGAGGTCCTCGCCGCGCGCCGCGAAGATCTGCTCGTTGAGCAGCCGGTACCGCGGATTCGCGGACAGCGACTCCATGGTGAGGTGCTCCTTGCGCAGCGTCGGCAGGATGCCGATCATCACCATGTGCGCGCCGGCCGAGCGGGCGTGCTGTTCGGCGTTGTTGAGGCTGGCCCGCAGGCCGCGTTCCAGATCGGTGTTGCCGTCCCCGGCCAGCAGGCGCGGCGGCACGTTGATCTCGATGTTGAACTGGCCCAGCTCGGTCTGGTAGTCGGGGTCCGCGATGGCGCCGAGCACCTCGGCGTTGCGCATCGCCGGGTCGCAGTGCTCGTCGATGAGGTTCAGCTCGATCTCCATGCCGGTCAGCGGCCGTTCGAACTCGAACCGGGACTCCCGCAGCATTGACGCGAACACGTCCAGGCTCCGGCGGATCTTCTGCCGGTACCGCGCGCGGTCGTCGCGGGTGAACGCGTGCTGCTCGACCTCTTCACCCACTGTGCATCTCCCTCTCCACGCACCGTCACCGTCTCACCGCATCATCGGACGCGCAACTCCCGCGCGGGCGCGGCGGGCCGCGCGCCGCCCGATCGATTCCGGTACGGCGCGAGCGCCGTCCCGAATGGACCGGGCGGATGGCGTGCCGGTTCGATCCGTACCCGGGTGTGCCCGTGCGTAGTCCCGGCGGGGTCAGTGGAGCCAGGCCGCCGCCAGCAGCCCGACCAGTACGAGGCCCGCCCCGGCCTGGATGAGCAGCCCCGGGCCGAGATGCGACCACAGTGTCGGGACGCGCGGGGTCAGCGGCTGCAGGGTGGTGAGGTTGAGGACCTGCCGCACCTTCACCGGCAGCTGGGGGTCCTTCTGCTGCTGGGTGCGCAACTGGACGAGATCGCCCCGGTGCAGCGCCGAAACCGGCAGGTACCCGTGCATCTCAACCTCGTACGTCTGACCCAGATCGTCGCGGACCCGCAGCGGGGTCACCAGATACTCGGGGCCCTTCTTCAGTTCCCTGAAGCTCCGGCGGGCACCGAGCGCGCCGCCGCGCAGCTTGGCGAGGACCAGCGCGACGAGGCCCTGAGCGATCCCGGCGGTGACGAAGACGGCCAGCAGCAACGGCTGCCCGACCTTGACCTCCCGGGTGTAGGAGGCCTGGAACCCGACGAACCGGCCGGTGATGACGGGACCGGCGTGCCGGAGGATCTGCTCGCGGTACAACCCGGCGTCGTCCATGGGTCACCCCCGGGGGGAGGAGATGGATGTCCCCTGATGGTACGGAGAGCGACGTCTAGCACACAGTGAGTGAATTCTGGTTCATTGCGTCCTCCTGTCGCAGCCCACCGGTGATCCACTCGCGGTCCGCTGTCCGGCCCGCTCCACGGCCATCCGCCGAAGGTCTTCCGATTGCGCGAAACCGCTCCAAACCCGCCCCGGTCGCGGTGAACTTGTGCTGACCACGCGTCCCGGCGCGCGGCGGACCGACGGGGGACCACGATGGCTACAGGGTCGACGGCGTACATCCGGCCGGACAGCGTCCTGGCGCGCACCGCCGCGGAAGTGATGAAGGCGCACGCCGATGGCGCCGGTCCCACCGTCGGTATGACCACCTGCCCCGTGTGCGGCGAACCGCTGCCCTGCTCGACCGGCCTCGCCGCCGCCGAGGTACTCGTCGCCGCCGGGCTGGCCGAGTCGTCCGGCCTGGTCGAGGCGGCCCGGCAGGGGCGGGGCGCGGCCCCTGGCCCGCTCATGCCGCCCGGCGGGCCGACCACGTCGCGCACCAGCGAGCCGGTACCGGACTTCGACATCCCGGGTCTGCCGACCGCCACGGGGCCCGCAAACCTGGGGCAGGCCGCGCCCTCCACCGACGTCCCGGCCACCCACGACCTGCCGGGGCCTCTTCGGTATCCGGCAGAGACTGCAGGCCATGAGCTGCCCTCGCCGATGCGGGCGGATCCGCCCGGGACCGCCCCCGCCCCGGCTCTGGGGCTTCCCCCGACCTCCGGGTTGCCGCCCACCGTGGGGTTGCCGCCGGCGCCCACCTCGGGCCTGCCACCCGCCGCCGAGCCTCCGGCCGAATCGTCCACTCCCGGCCCGGCCGCGCCCGAAGCGGCGGGCCGGGTCGCTTCTACGCCGGGCTTCACCACCCCGGCCCCGGGCCCGGCCGGTGCGCCGTCCGGCCTGTCCGGACCCGCACCTGCCGGACCGCCTTCCGGGCTGGCGCCGCTTCCGTCTCCTGGTGGGCCGTCGGGTTTGTCGGCGTCGCTTCCGTCTCCTGGTGGGCCGTCGGGTCTGTCCGCGCCGCTTCCGTCTCCTGGTGGGCCGTCGGGTCTGTCCGCGCCGCCGCCTTCACCTGCGGCGCCGTCCGGTCTCTCCGCGCCTGTCTCCGCGCCGCCCGCCCCGCCGTCCGGGCTGTCTGTCCCGCCGCCGCCCGCCGCGCCGTCGGACGCGCCGCCATCGTCGTCGGCCGGGGGCGCGCTGTCGGGTCTGTCGCGCCCCGGGGCGGGCGACCCCGCCTCCAGGGAACCGGGCAGCCACGAAACCGCCGGTCAGGCGGGCGGGACGGGGCAATGGGGCACGCTCAGCGGGAGCGGCGCGGCCACCCCGCCGTCCGGGCTGTCGGGCGCGATCAGCGGCGCACCGGCGGCGCCTCCGCAGGGCGGGAGCCCGGTGAGCGGATGGGATCCCACGGCCGCACCGGCCGAGCGGGCCGAGGCCCCGGCCGCCGGACCCGGCGCGGGCCCGCTGAACGGGGCACCAGTACCGTCCGGGCCGCCCACGCCGACCGGCACACCGCCGGCGGCACCGGGATTCGCGCCCGGAGGCCGTACGGACGCCGCCCGAGGCGACGCGCCCGGCACCCAGCCCAGCTGGGCGCAGCCGTCGCCGGAATGGTCCGCCACGGGAGCGCAGACCGGTGGGGCCCCCACCGCGCCGCACGGCATGGGCTCGCCGTCCTCCCCGGGGGGAAGCCCACTCACGCCGCCGGCCGGCGCCGGCCCCGTCGCTGGGGGCGCGCCACCGGCCGTGCCGCCGACGCTTCCGCCGGACTTCGATCCGCTCCTGCTCGGGCCGCCGATCTACGTCCAGCAGAACCGGCCCCTGGACGCACCGCAGTTCACTCCCTCGCGCCCGCGGACCGACCAGCCGGGCGGCACCCCGAGCGGTCGGGAGACCGTGCCCGGGCAAGCGGGCCTGATGGGGCAACCGGGGCGTCCCGGCCCTGCGGGCCAGCCCGGCGTGGGGCAGCCCGGCGTGGGGCAGCCTGGCGTGGGGCAGCCCGGCGTGGGGCAAGCCGGGCAGCCAGGCCCTCCTGGACAGCCGGGCGCGGCGGGACAGTCTGCTCCCGCTGCACAGGCGGCCCCCGGTCAGTCGACGCCGGGCATGGACCTCCCGCGCACCGAGCGCCCGGACCACTTGGCCACGCCGGCAGCCCAATCCGGCGGCCTGCCGGGAACCCAGCCTCCAGCCCAACCGCCCTTGGACACGCCCCAGCTCGGACAGGCCCCGCTCGGGCAGCCGCAGCTCGGGCAGCAGAACCCCGCCGGACCGGCAGGGCAGGCGCCGAGCGGGCCGTCGCTGGAATCCCCGCAGCTGGGCCAGCAGAACCGGCCCCCACTGGCCGGTCAGGCGGGTGGTCCACCTCCGCTCGGACCGCAGAATCAAGGTCAGGAGCAACCCCGGCCGCCGCTGCAGGCCCCGCAACTGGGTCAGAACCGGCCGCCGCTGCAGCCGCCGCAGATGGGTCAGAACCGGCCGCCGCTGCAGCCGCCGCAGATGGGGCAGAGTCGCCCCCCGCTGGAACCCCCGCAGCTGGGTCAGAACCGTCCCCCGCACGAGGCGGGCGAGCCGGGCCAGCGCAACCGGCCTCCGCTGGCGGGCCAGAGCCCGGCGCGACCGCCGTTGGAGCCACCGCAGCTCGGCCAGCACAATCCACCACCGTCGGCAGCCCCGTCCGGGCTTGGCCGCCCGGGCGACACGCAGTCAGCGCAGCAGCCCTGGGCGCGGCCGTCCACGGGCGGAGCGTCCGGCCCGGCCTCGTTCGGTGCGGGCACCGCGGTGCCCGGCCAGGAACCCGCACCGGGCCCCGCCGCGAACCCGCTCCAGGGCACCGGTCCGACTCGATCGCTGGGGCCCATTCCGACCCCTGCCGCCCTGCAGACCCCGGGCCACGAACCGACCGTTTCCCCGGGTGGCCAACCGTCGACGCAGCCGCCTGAACGGCCGCGGCTGGAGCCGCCCCAGCTCGGTCAGCACAACCGCCCGCTGCAGGGCGGACAGCCGGGGCCCGGCGCCCCGTCCGGACTGCCCGGCCAGGCAGCCACCCCCGCCGGTGCGCCGTCGGGACCGTCCGGCCCGGCCCCGTCCGGAACCGGGATGCCGTCGGGACTGCCCACGCCGGGATACGCCGCCCCGCCTTCGGGACCCGCCTCGGCGGGATATGCCGCTCCACCGTCCGCAAGCCCGTCCGGCCACGCGGGTGGCCTCCCGTCCGGTCTGCCCGGGCCGGGCGGTGGCCCGCAGTCCGGTCTGCCCGGGCCGGGCGGCGGACTCCAGTCCGGCCTGCCGGGCGGGACCGCGGGCGAGCCGCCGCCGTCCGGGCCGGCGGACACCGGCGCACCCTCGTGGGCCCTGCGCCGCGACGAGGACGACGAGAGCACCGGCCGGGACTCCAGCGGCTGACACCGAGGCCGCAGCGGGACGACACACCCGGTGACCGGACGCGGGACGGAGGCGCGAATCGGAGGCGGGCGCGCCACGATTTCGGTCGATGCGTTTGAGTCCGGCAGACGGGGCAGTAACGTCGCTCGAAGGGGCCGATCCGGGGACGGTGGGGACCGGGCGCTCGAGGCGCCAGCGGGGCGATGGTCTCCGCCTCGCCCTCCGGCCGAGGGTGGCTTCGCCTGTCGGGGCGAGGCCGCGCGAGGGAGAGACGATGCCCGCACCTGAGAAAGTGCAGACGCTGGAGTGTCCCCCGGCGGATCTCGACGCCGCCGCGGTCGTCTACGCGCGACGTTGCGCCGGCGCGCCGCCCGCCACACGTCAGGTCCTGCGCGAGGAGCTCATCGCGGCCTGCCTGCCGTTCGCGGGCAGGCTCGCGCGGCGTTACCGGGGCCGCGGCGAGCCGATGGAGGATCTCACCCAGGTCGCCCGCCTCGGCCTGGTCAAGGCCATCGACCGGTACGACCCGGGGCGCGGCTCGTTCACCGCGTACGCGGTCATCACCATCACCGGCGAGATCAAGCGCCACTTCCGTGACAAGACCTGGGGTGTGCACGTGCCTCGCCGGATCCAGGACCTCAGCCTTGAGGTGGCGCACGCCTGCACCGTGCTGACCAGCCAGCTCTCGGGTAGCCCCACGGTGGCCGAGATCGCCGAGTTCCTGCGGGTCGACGAGGACGCCGTGATCGAGGCGATCGAATCGGCGGCCAGCTACTGCCCGGCGTCGCTGAACGCCCCGGTCGGTGCCGGCGGCGCGGGTGAGCTGGGGGACCTGCTGGGCGGCGTGGACCTGGATCTGGAGGCGGTCGACGACAAGATCACCGTCGCGGACCTGCTGCTGCGGATGCCGGCCCGGGAGCGGCGGATGCTCGCCCTGCGGTTCTACGGCAACCGGACCCAGGCCGAGATCGCCCACGAACTGGGCGTCTCGCAGATGCACGTGTCGCGGCTGCTGAGCCGGGCGCTGAGCTGGCTGCGGGAGGCCATGCTGCGCGACACCCTGCCCCGGTGGGAGGGCGCCGCGGACGCCGGGAACGACATGCGCGTGTCGGTGGCCCGGGTGCCGGGCGGGCTGACCGTGCGGGTGCGCGGGGAGGTCGACCGGGACACCGCCGAGCGGTTGCGTGCGGGGCTGCGGCAGGCGGTGGCGGCGGCGGCCGGCCAGCGGGTCGTCGTGAATCTCTCCGGTGTGCCGCTGATCGACGCCGCGGGGGTGGCGGCGTTCGTGGACGCCCGCGCGGGCGCGGCCCGCGCCGAGGTGCCGCTGATCCTTCGCGGCGCGCAACCGTACGTGGCCCGCATCCTGGCGGTCTCCGGCCTGGCCCCGATGCTGGCGCCCGAGTAGCCGTGCCGGGCCGCTTGAGCGGTGCGCGGCCGGCGCCGGCCGGGGAGCAGGAGTGATGCCCCGGCCCGGCGCCGGGGGCCGACACCAGCCGGCATATCGGGCGTCCGGGGCGGGAGTCGGGCGCAATCGGCGGCCGACATCAAGTACCGTTGCCGGCCATGGGTGTGTCGCAGCGGCTGAAGAGCCGGTTCCGTAAGTTCCTGCAGCGTCCGGGCACCACGGTCGATCTCGCCCCGCTGCGCCGTCGGCTCCCGGAGATCGAGGCGCGTGAAGACGCGCTGGCGGCTCTCGACGACGCGGAGCTGACCGCCGCGGCCGCCGAGGCGCACGACTTCACGGAGATCTGCGCGGTCGGCCGGGAGGCCGCCAAGCGGGCTCTGGACCAACGTCCGTACGACGTGCAGCTGCTCGGCGCCATGGCCCTGCTGTCCGGCAAGGTCGCCGAGATGGCCACCGGTGAGGGCAAGACCCTGACCGCCACCATCGCCGCCTACGGGCACGTCCGGCGGGGCAACGGGCCGGTGCACGTGCTCACCGTCAACGACTATCTGGCCCGCCGCGACGCCACCTGGATGGAGCCGGTCTACACCCTGCTCGGGTTGACGGTCGCCTGGGTCACCGAGGCGTCGACGCCGCAGGAGCGCCGCGAGGCGTACGCGGCCGACGTCACGTACGTGTCGGTGAGCGAGGCCGGCTTCGACTACCTGCGCGACCAGCTGGTCACGGACATCGCGGACCGGGTGCAGAGTGAGCTGGCCACGGCGATCGTCGACGAGGCCGACTCGATCCTGATCGACGAGGCCCGGGTGCCGATGGTGCTGGCCGGCAGCATCCACACCGAGAGTGACCCGGTGCACGAGGCCGCCGAGCTGGTCCGTGACCTGCGTCCCGGCAAGCACTTCGAGGTGGCCGACGACGGCCGCAGCGTCGCGTTCACGGCCGCGGGTCTGGCGGAGGTCGAGCGCCGGATGGGCCTTGATCTGTACGCCCACGAGAACGTCGAGCAGCTCTCCGCGGTGAACGTGGCGCTGCATGCCCGGGCCCTGCTGCGCCGCGACGTCGACTACATCGTGCGCGAGGGCTCAGTGGAGCTGATCGACGAGATGCGCGGCCGGGTGGCCCAGCGTCGCCGCTGGCCCGACGGTCTGCAGGCCGCGGTGGAGGCCAAGGAGGGTCTGAGCGCCACCGCCGAGGGCGAGGTGCTGGACACGATCACCGTGCAGGCGTTCATCGCCTCGTACAAGACGGTGTGCGGGATGACCGCGACCGCGGTGCACGTGGGTGAGCAGCTGCGGGAGTACTTCAAGCTCGAGGTCGCGGTGATCCCGTCGAACGCCGAGAACATCCGCGTCGACGAGCCGGACCGGATCTACTCGGCGCACGACATGCGCGACGAGGCGCTGGTCGAGGAGATCAAGCTGGCCCACGAGAAGGGCCGCCCGGTGCTGGTCGGCACGCTGGACGTGAAGGCGTCGGAGCAGCTCGCGGCGCAGCTGGCCGCGGCCGGGGTCCCGTCCCAGGTGCTGAACGCGAAGAACGACGCCGAGGAGGCGGCGATCATCGCGGAGGCGGGGGCGCTGGGCGCGGTGACGGTCTCCACCCAGATGGCGGGACGCGGTGTCGACATCCGCCTGGGCGGCAGCGACGAGAAGGACCGCGAGCGGGTGGTCGAGCTGGGCGGGCTGTACGTGATCGGCAGCGGCCGCCACGACAGCCGACGGGTGGACGACCAGCTGCGCGGCCGGGCGGGCCGGCAGGGCGACCCGGGTGGCTCGGTGTTCTTCGTCAGCCTGGAGGACGACCTGATCGTTCGGCACGCGGGCGACATCCTGCCCGCGTCGCCGCGGATGGACATCGACGGCGTGGTGCACGACGAGACCGTGGACTACGCGGTCGAGCACGCCCAGCGGGTCGCCGAGGGCGTCAACCACGAGATTCACCGCAACACGTGGCGCTACAGCGTGGTGATCGAGCAGCAGCGGGTGGCGCTGGCCGAGCGCCGGGAACGGCTGCTCACCAGCGAGGTCGCCGCGATCATGCTGCTGGAGCGTTCGCCGGAGAAGGCGAAGGCGACCGACGAGGACGTCCTCAGCGACGCGGCGCGCGCCATCGCCCTGTTCCACCTCGACCGGCTGTGGGCCGAGCACCTGGCGCATCTCAACGAGGTCCGCGAGGGTGTGCACCTGCGGGCGCTGGGCAAGCTGGACCCGCTGGACGAGTTCCACCGGGCGGCGGTGCCGGCCTTCCAGACGATGTTCACCGAGATCGAGCGGCGCACCATCGAGACGTTCGAGGAGGTCGACCTCTCCGACGGTTGGCAGCCCGAGCAGGCGCAGATCGTGCGGCCCAGCGCGACGTGGACGTACCTGGTGCACGACAACCCGTTCGGTTCGGAGCTGGACCGGCTCATCGCGGCGGTGGGCCGCCGCCTCACCTCCGGCGGGGAGTAGCTACGGGGTGTGCCCCGGGCCCGCGCGGTGGGCGGCGAGCACGTCGCCGCCGAAGTCGCCGCGCGGGCGGCGCAGCACGGTGTGCGCGTGGTTGCCGTCGTCGGTGGTGTTGTCGTACTCGATGAGCAGGTCGTCGGCCTGGACGCGGTAGTAGTGGCGGCCGCCCGGTCCGGGCGGCCCCTCCCACGCGAAGTGCACCTCGGCGCCGAGGGTGTCCGCGTACGCGGCGGCCAGCTCGTCGGGCAGCCGTCCCAGGTAGAGCGCGACCAGCTGATCGAGCAGGGCGCGCTCGCCCGGGCGCAGGTCGGCGCGGGGCACCCCGGCCGGTGGGATCGGTCCCGTCGACGGCGCGGTGCCGCTGCGGATGTCGTACGGTGCCTCATCGGCGACGACGGCCCGCCGCCGTGCCGTGGGTGTCATGGCCAGCAGTAGTTCGCGCCCGAGGTCCTCCTCGGCGGCCAGGGGTCGCAGCACCACCCGCCCGGCGGTGTCCACCCGGGCCGGGTTGGCGCCGAGGAAGACCGGGGCGGGGGAGACCACGTCGTCGGCCACGGTCATGCTGACCGACAGGTGGTGGCCCTCGAACCGCCAGCCCCAGCGGTCGTCGCCGGGGGTGCCGAAGACCACCACCCGGTAGTCCTCGCTGTGCCGGCCACGGCGCCAGTCCTCCCGGCGGTCCAGCACCTCCTCCAACGCCAGGACGGCCATGGCCTGGGCGTACGCGGGCGGGCTCAGGGCGGTGGCCAGCAGCCGGTGTGCCGCCTTGCGGGCGGTCACGCCGAGGTCGGCCAGGCTGAGCCCGGGGCGCGGCTCGGGCCGGTACTCGATCCAGCGGCGGGCCGCGTCGTCGAAGCCGCGGGTCGCGGCGGCCTCCTGCTCGTCGGTCAGGGCGGCCAGCAGCGTGTCCGCGGTGGCTCGCATCTCGTAGGCGAGGATCATGTCGGGACTCCCGTGGCGGCGCGCGGTGCGCGGGGCTCGTCACGCATCCTGGTGTGAACGCGATCGTTTCGCCGTCCCGCGCGCGGATTATTTCGTCGGCAACCACCTGAGCGTACGATGCCAATCTCGGCCCACATTCGCGGAAGGCGTGGATGTGACGTGCGGCGCGGCTGGCCGGACCCGCCGCCGCGTACCGGCCGGGAGGTCGCATGGCCATTTCTCGCCTGCGCTGACGTACCGCCCGGCGGGCGGGCCCCGGTGCACCGGCGTGGGCGGGCCCCGCAGCCGCCGATGACTGCCGCGGTGGTGGCCCCGCGGCGGGGTCCAGTCTGCAGTACCCCTTGTTGTGCTGGGGAAACTCAGCGGAGAGCGCGTTCTTCGGGCGCCTTCCGGCGACGCCCCGCGGGGCTGCGGAGCGCCGCAGGCGGTACGCATCGTAAGATGTCCATCACTGCCTGGGTGGCGGGCCTCGCCCCGCCACGGTAGTTTGACGTGAGGAAAACTGTTCTTTCCCGAGGACTCCAACGAATGGATGCATGCTGTTAACCCGTGACGGGAATCGCATTTCCAGTGCGGAAATCTCTCATGTGGAACGACCTTCCCACACTGTGGTTGCCGCCTTGACCGGACAACCCGCGAACCGACAATATCGACCCCGTTTACGAATGTATTGATTTCGTCGCCGCTGCGGGGTGCGGCCTATCCGTATCGCAATTGGGGGGCATTCATGCCGGTCACGGCACTGTCGGCACGCGCCGGACGGCGCGGTTCGCACGCGACGGGAGCGAGGAACGTCGCGACGATCCGCCGCGCCCCGGCCGCGCTTGCGGCCGATCCCGCGCTGACCGTCACACTGGCGATCCCGCTTACCGACGAAGGGCTCACGCCGCAGGCACACCGCCTGCTGGACGCCGTCCGCGAGCTCGTCGAGCTCGGTCAGGGCGCGGTCTCCGTCGCGCCGCCGGATCCCGAACCCGCGCTGCCGGTCACCGCACACAGCGGTCCCGAGCTGCGCCTGCTCACCGCATCCCGGCAGGTCATGCTGGACGGTGAGGTCCTGCCGCTCACCCGGCTCGAGTTCGATCTGCTGCTGTTCCTGGCGGAGAACCCGCGCCGGGTCTTCAGCCGGACTCAGCTGCTGTCGGCGGTCTGGGGCTACGAGCACACCGGCGAACGCACGGTCGACGTGCACGTCCGGCGGCTTCGGGTCAAGCTGGGCGGCAACGTTCCACTGATCACCACCGTCTACGGCGTCGGGTACCGCCTCTCCGACGAGGCCCGCGTCGTGGTGCAGCCGCAGGACTGAGACGCGCACGCGGCTATCGTGGCCGCATGCGCGCCCGTCCGGTGTCCACCGCCGCCCTGGTCGAGGAGCTGGCCGACCGCCTCGCGGCGGCGGACCCCGACCGGTGGCTGCGGGTGGGTGTGGACGGGGCGCCGGCCGCCGGCCCCGGGGAGCTGGCGGACGCGCTCGTCGACCCGCTGCGCTCGCGTGGGCGGGCGGCCGTCCGGATCGATGCCGGAGACTTCCTGCGGCCCGCCTCGCTGCGCCTGGAGTTCGGCCGGACCAACCCGGACTCGTTCTACGCCGGCTGGCTGGACGAGTCCGGGTTGCGCCGGGAGGTGCTCGACCCGGCCGGTCCCGGTGGCAACGGGCGCGTGCTGACCAGGCTGTGGGACACACGTACGGACCGGTCGGCGCGCGAACCGTACCGTGCGCTGCCGGCGGGTGCGGTCGTGCTGGTGAGTGGGTCGCTGCTGCTCGGTGGCTCCCTGCCGTTCGATGTCGCGGTGCATCTGGCCCTGTCGCCGGCCGCGCTGAACCGGCGGACGGCGCCCGAGCTGCGCTGGACCCTGCCCGCGTACGCGCGCTACGACGCCGAGGTCGATCCCGCCGCCTTCGCCGACGTGGTGGTCCGCGTGGACGACCCGCGCCACCCCGCTGTGCTGCTCGAACGCGCCTGAATCCCGGTACGCGGGATGGTCGGCGACCTTGCAAACCGCCTCTGACCTGCGACGCGAAAGCATCCTCGAGCAGTCCGTGGCGGTTTCGAGCACTGACAGTTATGCTCCGATTACTTTTCAGCGAAGATCCCGTTTGAGATCTTCCGCGGTGGGTATCAGCCGGCTTCACGGAGGCCATGCCGGCCCGGGGGACCCCACCGGCAGGCAGGGGCAGAGCAGACCGGCAGGGTCACAGGCGAAGGGCAGGGGAGCGCATGCTCGTCAACAGCACGGTGATCGCGGGAAAGGGTGCGGAGACCGCCACGGGGCGTTCAGCCGAGGAGGTCGAGCAGATCCGGTCGGTGCTGCGGTCCCGCTACGAGGATCTGAATTCCGAGTACGAGGACGCCGTGGCCGAGAACCAGAAGCTGCGCCTCGTCGAGATCGGTGACGCCGCGGGCGACGACCAGGCCGACAGCGGCTCCAAGACGGCGGAACGGGACGCCGCCACGTCCCTGCTGCGTACCCTGCTCGACCGGCGGGTGCAGGCCGAACTCGCGCTGCAGCGCCTGGAGGACGGGACGTACGGCTACTGCGAGGGTTGCGCCAACCCGATCCCGGTGGCCCGTCTCGAGGTGTTCCCGTCGGCCACCACGTGCGTGAGCTGCAAGTCCAACCGCGAGCGCCGCGCGGGTTGATGCCCCGTACGCCACCGGTCCGTCGTCCCGTCCGGGCGGCGGACCGGCCGCATCCTCCGCTAGCGTGAGCCGGTGGGCACGATCGAGGTCGGCACGGCATCGTGGACCGACCGGACCCTGCTCGACTCGGGATGGTATCCGCAGACCGCGAACACCCCGGAGAAGCGCCTGGCCTACTACGCCCGGCAGTTCCCCGTGGTGGAGGTCGACGCCACCTACTACGGCCCGCCCGCCGAGCAGACCACCCGGCTGTGGGCCGAGCGCACCCCGCCGCACTTCACGTTCAACATCAAGGCGTTCAGCCTGCTCACCGGCCATCCCACGAAGGTCTCCGCGATCTACAAGGACCTGCGCCCGCAGACCGAGAAGAAGAACGTCTACCCGGGTGACCTGCCCCCGCAGACGTACGAGGAGATCTGGTCCCGGTTCCTGTCGGCGCTGGACCCCTTGCAGCAGGCGGGCAAGCTCGGCGCGGTGCTGTTCCAGTTCCCGCCGTGGTTCGGCATCCGCCGCTCCAACAAGGAGTATCTGCGGGAGGTCGCCGCCCGGTGCGCGCCGCTGCGACCGGTCATCGAGCTGCGCAACGCCTCCTGGTTCGAGGGGGCCAACCGCAACGAGACGCTGGACTTTCTGCGCGCGTACCGGCTGCCGTTCGTCTGCGTGGACATGCCGCAGGGCCACCGCAGCTCCGTCCCGCCGGTGCTGGCGGCCACCGCGGACCTGGCGGTGGTGCGGTTCCACGGCCACAGCGACAAGTGGACCAGCAAGGACATCCACGAGAAGTACGGCTACCGGTACTCCCGCGACGAACTGGCCCAGTGGGCGCCCAAGCTGCGCGCCCTCGCCGACGACGCCCAGCACACCCAGGTGTTCATGAACAACTGCTACCGGGACTACGCCCAGAGCAACGCGGCCGACCTCCAGGCGCTCCTAGCCGCCGAGACGTGACGCCGACCCGCGTGCCCGGCGAGTGAAGTTCGCCGCGGCGATGCCGACAAGGTCGGCAATCCACGCGGGCGCCAGCCGCCGGGCGCGCCAACGATGCCGCGCATCAGGGCTCTGCCCGAATTCGGCGGCCCCTGCCACGTTTCCGGCCTCCGGCGTCACCGGGCCGGGCGGCGGTTGCGGCGAGCCGGGTACCACGGGCACCAGGTAGGCGTACCGGATGCGCTCCGGGTCGTCCGGCGGGTGGTAGGTCACGGTCCGGCTCCGTCCGCGCTGGACGTGACCCGGAAGGGCGGCCGGCCCCCAGCCCAGAACCGGCCGCCCGCCCACTGTGGCCGGTGCGCCGCGCCCGGCATAGCCGTCGGGCGCCATTCCGGATGATCGGTGTCCCGATCCGCCGCGACGGGTCACCACCACGCGCCGACGTCCGGCAAGACCGAGCGAGCGGACGAATCCGTTCGGCTGGCCTGACGTCGGTCGTGAGTTGGTTGTGGTGTGCGGGTCGCGCTGCGTCGCGGCAGCCGAGTGCTACCTGCCAGGCCCTCGCCGGAGCGCGGAACTACCCGTCCCTGCTCTCATCCGGACCAGCGGGTCGACCGCGTCCACGCGAGGAACCGCTCGAACGCCACGTGCAGCGGCGCGTCACGCCGGTCGCGGCAGAAATCCTCGAAGTACCTCGCCATCAACACCGCCAGCGCCGTGCCGCCGCCGGTGCCGGTCGCCAGGTGCCGGCGGGCCGGATCGCACGGCCAGGGCTGCGAGCACGCGACGCAGGTCCATGACGGCCGGATCGGCAGATGCTCGGCCCTCAACTGCCCGACCGCCAACGAACGGGGCACGGGGGGTTGCGTTGCGCGGTCGGCGGTTGCCGTCGCGCCATCGCGACCGGGCACGGGTGTGCCGCCAGGCCGCATCGGCAGATGAGGCGGAACGGGTATCGCCAGTGCCAGCGCGGCCCGTGCTGAAGTGCGAATGGATATCTACTTCTGCTCACCTGCCGACCACCCGGTCTCTACAGCGTGGGGCGTTTCCCTCCGAGAAGACCTTTCCACTGAATGCACATGCGTGCAAGTGCACATGCGATGATCCGCCATTCTGCTGATCGAGTTCCCTCAAAGGCGCCGATATGGGATTCTCGGCGCAGAGCTCTTGCATGCACGTGCGCTTGGTGCGAGGATGCGCGGAGCGGTACCGGATCTGGGGAGGAGACCTATGCGGACCTTGAAGTTCATGTGGAAAGACGGTGTCTCGGTCGGCGGCAACTGCCCCGCCCTCTACGAGGTCGAAGACGGTTACGTCGTGCAGGGCAAAGTGCTCGGGCCGGGCGAGATCGCCCAGCTACGTGACCTCGGCGAGGACGAGGTCGCCGTGTTCGTGCCCGCCAACGTGCTCGACCGGCTGGCCGATCGCTGATGTCGGGTCCTGTGTGGCGGGAGATCGACGGCGAGGAGTTCTTCGCCGCGCTGCACGGTGCCGCTCGGTCGGCCTTCCGGCTTGAACTGCAACCCACCTACATCGAAAGCTACGAGCAGGAACTGGTCGACCGCTGGTCAGCCGGGGAGTTCCGCGCCCCGACGGCGGTACCCGAGCTGGCGGACTGGTTCGCCCGGATCGGCGAGCAGACCAGCCGTGGGGTTCAGGTGGGGCGCGTCCGCATCCAGGAGGACCAGCCGACGTCCTACCAGCGGTTCGAGCGCTGGTGTGACCCGTGGAACCTGCGAGCCGGCGAGAATATCCGCTACATGACTCGGCAACGCGCTCTGGAGGTCGGCCTGCTTCCGGCCGCCGGCGCCAAGGGCGACTGGTGGCTGATCGACGTTCAGCGTCTCATCCTCATCACCCACGACCCCGACGGCCGCCGGCTGCAGTACCTCAGCACGACCGACTCGGCAACCGTCAAGCAGGCAGCGACGTGGCGGGATCTGGCGATCCGACACAGCGAGCTGAGCGACGCCCGGCCCGCAGTCGCCTAGCGATCAAGGACACCATCGCACCGTGAATCCCCTGCAAAAGGCTCTCGACGGGCCCGAGGGACTGCGAGCCCGCCTGCGCGAACTGCGTGTGCAGGCGGGCAAGCAGCAGCAAGAGATCGCAGCCATCACCGGGTGGAGTCACTCGAAGGTCAGCCGCATCGAGTCCGGCAGAACCAAACCCAGCGCCGACGACATCCGACGATGGATCACCGCGGTGAATGGGCCCAGGGAGCTGGCCGACACGCTCGTCGACGTCCTGGTCGACGCGGAATCCGAGCACCGCAGCTGGAAGAGCGCGATGCGAGCCGGGCAGGAACCGGTGCAGGCGGGCTACCTCGAGCTGGCCCGCAGGTCGCACACCATCAAGGACTTCGAGCTGACGGCCGTGCCCGGGATGCTGCAGACCCCGGCGTACGCGCGCGCGATGTTCGACGAGATGGTCCGGCTGCACCAGCTGACCGTCGCCGACGTCGACAAGGCTTTGACCGCGCGCCTCGAGCGCCAGGAGCTGCTCTACACCGACCGCCGCTTTGAGTTCCTGCTCGCCCAGCCGGTCCTCGAGTGGCTGCTCTGTCCGCCTAGCGTCATGCGCGCGCAGCTCACGCGGCTTCTGCCCGTGATCGCAATGCCCAACGTCCGGTTCGGCATCCTGCCGACCGGGGTGCGGCTGCGCAGGATCCCGCAGAACACCACGGCTGCCTTCATCGGCGATGACGAGACCGTCGTCGCGGTCGAGACCTTCGCGACCGACATCCACTACTACGGCACGCAGGCCGCGCAGTTCGTCGCGGCGATCGACGAACTCTGGGCGGACGCCGTCGAAGGGGAGGTAGCGATGCAGCTGGTCGTCCAGGCCAGAGACGCGCTACCCAACGACTGATCGGCGACTTGCCGGCCGCCAAGTCCATCAGCTTCGTGCCGTGTCGCCGCGAGCAGCAGCCGTCACCGTGACTTCCGCGCCCCGGGGGCCGGACCCGCCACTATTCGGACCGGTGGGCCGACCGCGTCCACGCGAGGAACCGCTCGAACGCCACGTGCAGCGGCGCGTCACGCCGGTCGCGGCAGAAATCCTCGAAGTACGTCGCCATCAACACCGCCAGCGCCGTGCCGCCGCCGGTGCCGGTCGCCAGGTGCCGGCGGGCCGGATCGCACGGCCAGGGCTGCGAGCAAGCGACGGCGATCCAGGAGGGCCTGGCGGGCAGATGCTCGGCCGCCACCTCGTGCTGAGCACGGGAGACTCGCATGGGGTATGCCTTTCACCGCGGTGGCCGGACGATCGCCCGGGACGGCGGGCCCGTTCCGGCCCGCCGCCTCCCGATCGTCGAGGAGGGCACACCGCGGGTGAAGGTACGTGCCGGACCGTCGCTCGTGCGCGATCCCGCAGACGTCGTACGTGGCGTACCAGCTACGGATCCAGGCCGACCAGCGCGGCCAGTGCGGCGACGTCGCGGCTCATCGCGCGCCGCTTCCCGGCCACGATCATCGCCACGACGTCCCGTGCGTACCGCTGATGGCGAAGCCACCTCGGCGCGTCGTCCTTCAGTGCCAGCAGCACAGTGCGGGCCTCGTCGTACGCGCCCAGCTGGGCGTGTGCGGCGGCCACGTCGAGCCGATGACGATTGCGGTTGTTCGATGTCGGCCGGGTGGAGTCCGGGATGGTACGAGACAGCGCCAGCGCCCGGTCCGGCCGGCCGGCGATCAGCTCGGACTCGATGCGCTTCCACCCCACCGTCGTGGCACAGAACAGCCCGATCGTCGCCGGCCCCGGCGACAGCAGGGCGTCGGGTACCCGGTCGCCGAGGCGCTGCGCTGCGGCGGCGGCACCGTTCAGCATGTCCTCGGCGTCGTCGTCGCGGTTGTCCCGCACGGCCGCCGCCGCGGCTCGCAGCAGCAGCCAACCCCAGACGGCGAGCTGCGCAGGCACTGATCTGGAGAAGCTCGGCTCCACCAGATCGGCCGTCGTGACCGCCAGCTGCTCGGTTTCTTCGAACCGGGCTTGCCGCAGCAGAAGCCAGCACATCGTGGTCACCGCGGACGCGCCGATGATGTCGTTGCCGGAGGTGTCCGCGGCGTCCAGCGCGTCGGTGAGCGCCCGGTGCGCGAGATCGAAGGCGCGAAGCTGGATGAGGACGGTGCCCGCCAGCTGGTACGTCTGCGCCAGCAGCTCGTACGCCGAAGGTCGCTGGTCGTCCGCGGCCTCCGCGACGCCGAGCCGGGCCTCGTCGATCAGCAGGGGTAGACCGGTCAGCGTCGTCGCGTAGTCGTCCGCGTGGTAGGCCCGATCGAGCGTACCGATCGAATGCCGGATGTCGTCCAGGACCGGTGCCTCGTGCTCAGGCCCGGTGGGGATCGTCCCGCGCAGGCCGCGCGCGGGCGTCAGCGCCCGGCGCAGGTCGATCAGGGCGAGCTGGTCGATGTCCGGCGATCCGTCGGCCACGGCCCGCGCGGCGCCGCCGACGAGCCGGGAGGTGGGCACGCCCAGAGCCCGGGCGATGCGGTGGAGTGTGGACATCCGCGCGGAGGTGTTCTTGTTCTGCTCCAGCTTGCGGATCGTTTCGACACTCACGCCGGCCGCCTCGGCGAGGCCTTCCTGCGTCATGGGCCTGGCCCGGCGCAGCCGAGCGATGGTGTCACCGATGGTCGGCTGATCCATGGACGGGCTCCCTCAGCGGCGGGCTCGTCGTCGACGTTACCGCGCCCTACCGGCTCGGCCGGGGACTGATCTGCGGCGTGCGGGTGACCTCGAGGCCGCGGCGCCGGGCCTGCCGGGCCAGGGCGGCGGCGTCGATCACCGCGGCGCCGCCGGGGTCGTTGTTGAAGAAGACGTACGTGGGCAGCCCGGCCAGCCGCTGCGCGACCCGGTCCAGCCAGCTCCCGAGGGCCGCCCTGCCGTAGCGCGGCCGGGGCTGCGCCCGCCCCTCGTGCAGCCGCAGGTAGCCGAACCCGGCGGTCACCCACAGCGGAGTCACCGGGCGCCCCCGGCGATCGGCCCAGCACAGTGCGGCGCCGCGCCGCGTCAGCAGGTCGCGGATCTCCGGCACGAACCACGACTCGTGCCGCGGCTCGACCGCGACCCGCACGTGTGCCGGGAACAGGGCCAGTGTCGCGTCGAGGGCGGCCGGGTCGGCCCGCAGGTTCGGCGGCAGTTGCAGCAGGACCGGGCCCAGCTTGTCGCCCAGTCCCTCGGCCCGGCTCAGGAAGCGGGCCACCGGATCGGCGGGCTCGCGCAGCCGCCGGATGTGGGTCAGGTAGCGGCTCATCTTCACGGCCACCACGAAGTCGTCCGGCGTGCGCTGGCACCACTGCTGGAAGGTGGTGCGCTCCGGCAGCCGGTAGAACGCGTTGTTGATCTCCACGGTGGCGAAGTGCCGCGCGTAGTGCTCCAGCCAGAGCCGCTGCGGCAGGCGGGCCGGATAGAGGTACCCGGTCCCGTCGCCGTCGCCGGGTGGCCGCCAGTCCCGGTACTGGAAGCCCGAGGTTCCGATCCACAACACGTGGTGGTGGTTACCCACCGGGCCCCGGCCGAAAGCCGTTCGCCGGGTTAGCCGTGGCGATGTTGGGTAGATCGAAGGCCCGACGGGCCCGGCGAGCGAGGGCCGGGAAGATCGAAGGAGATTCCATGCGACTCAGCGACGACGACATCACGGGCGCCAGCGGTGCGGGCGGCGAGGGCGTCGCGGACGGCGGCGCGAACGCCGGCGGCCAGGACGGTGGCGCCGACGGCGGCGCGGTCCGCGGCGGCGAGGGGCCGGCCGACGGCGGCGCCAACCCGGCGGGCAACGACGGCGGTGCGGACGGCGGCGCGGGCGGCGAGGGACCGGCCGATGGCGGCGCGAACCCGGCGGGCACCGACGGCGGCGCCGATGGCGGCGCGCGCTGACCGGCCAGGCGGCGGGCGCGGGTCACGGATGAACACGGACACGGGTACGGGACGGACGGCGCCGGGCGGGTCGGACCGCCCGGCGCTGGCCCGCTGCGTCGCGATCGAGACGGCGAAGTTCGCGGCCGCGTACTGGGGCCGGTCGCCGCTGCTGTCGCGGGCCGGGGAACTGGCCGGCCCGGACGCCTTCACGGATCTGCTCGGCGCGGCCGCGGTGGATGAGCTGCTCAGCCGCCGCGGCCTGCGCACGCCGTTCCTGCGGGTCGCGGACCAGGGCACGGTGCTGCCCGCGGGCCGGTTCACCGGCGGGGCGGGCGCCGGCGCGGAGATCGGCGACCAGGTGCACGACGACAAGGTGCTGCGACTGTACGCGGGCGGCGCCACGCTCGTGCTCCAGGGACTGCACCGGATCTGGCCCCCGCTGATCGACTTCGCCGGTCGCCTCGGCGCGGAGCTCCGCCAGCCGGTGCAGATCAACGCGTACCTGACGCCGCCGGGAAATCAGGGTTTCGCCACCCACTACGACACCCACGACGTGTTCGTCCTGCAGGTGGAGGGCGCCAAACGGTGGCGGGTGCACGAGCCGGTGCTGCCCGACCCGCTGGAACGCCAGCCGTGGGGTGGCCGCGCCGACGAGGTGGCGGCGACCGCCGAGGGAGCGGCCGCGCTGGACACGGAGCTCCACCCCGGTGACGTCCTCTACCTGCCCCGGGGCTGGCTGCACTCCGCCGCCGCCGTGCACGGCCGCAGCCTGCACCTGACCGTGGGCGTCCGGGCGCTGACCCGGTACGCGATCGTCGAGGAGCTGCTGGCGCTGGCCACGGAGGACCGCCGGCTGCGTGCCAGCCTGCCGTACGGCCTGGACGTGACGGACCCGGACGCGGTCGAGCCGGAGTTGACCGAGACCGTGGAGGCGCTGCGGGACTGGCTGTGCGCCGCCGAGCCGCAGGCCGTCGCCGAGCGGCTGCGTTCCCGGGCCTGGTCCGCGGCGCGTCCCGCCCCGGTCGCCCCGTTGGCTCAGCTCGACTTCGCGGAGCGGCTGGGCGCCGCCGACCGGATCGCCGGGCGGGCCGGGCTGCGCTGGCGGCTGTCCGGCGACGGCGGCGACCGGGTCGTGCTCCAGCTCGCCGACCGCACCCTGCGGTTCCCGGCGTACTGCGCGGCCGCCGTCCGGGCCGCACTCGGCGGCGAGCCCGTACGGGTCGGGGACCTGCCCGGCCTCGACGACGACGCGGACCGGCTGGTGCTGGGCCGCCGCCTGCTGCGGGAGGGCCTGGCCGTACCGGCCTAGCCGCCGCCGAGGGCCGCGACGAGCAGCCCGGCGGTCACCAGCCCGCTCACCAGCACCGTGGTGATCGCCGCGGCGTTCAGTTCCGCGCCGCGGCGATCCGCCACCCGCTTCGCCGCGAACACCGCGACGACCGGGCTGAGCACCAGCGCGATCAGCGCCACCACCGGCAGCCCCGCCGCCCAGTCGCCACCGGCGGCCGTGCCGGCCCAGCGCAGCAGCTGGTGCGCCGCGACTCCCAGCAGCCCGCCGACGACCCCGAACATCGCGAACACCGTGGTGGTGGCGCCGGTCAGCGGCCGCGCGGGCGGCGTGTACGCGATCTTCGCGGCGACCTCCCGCAGATAGTCGTCGGTGGTCAGCTCGCCGCGCTGGCGGGGTACCGCCGGCTGCGGCACGGTACGGCCGAACCGCTCGGCGGCCGGGCCGACCCGGTGGACGAAGTCGGACCACAGCCCGGCCGCCCGGGCGTCGACCTCCTCCAGATCCCGCTGCGCCGCGCGGACCGCGCCCGCC
The DNA here is from genome assembly GCF_004217545.1 of Krasilnikovia cinnamomea. Taxonomy (NCBI): domain Bacteria; kingdom Bacillati; phylum Actinomycetota; class Actinomycetes; order Micromonosporales; family Micromonosporaceae; genus Krasilnikovia; species Krasilnikovia cinnamomea. Next base: position 347,204 of record NZ_SHKY01000001.1, on the reverse strand, counting down.
GCCTCGCGTACGGCGTCGTCCGCGGCGCGGACCGCGTCGTCGGCCGCCGCGACCCGCCCCTCGTGCCAGGCCACCGCCTCGGCGCGGTGCGCGGCCGCCGTGGCGTCCAGTGCGGTCAGCCGACGCAGCACCGCCCGGTATTCGTCGCCGTTCACCGTGCACCCGCGCTCACGGCGCACCGTACGGAATGATCACCTCGGCGCCGCGGTGCACCGAGCGGTCGAAGTGCAGTGCCCGCCACGGTCGCGGATACCACACCGGCGCGCCCGCGCCCGGGTAGTACGGCGCCAGTTCGCTGCCGTGCACGTCGAGGGCCACCCAGGCGCCGATGGCGTCGGTGCGCGAGCCCTGCCCGCCGAGGGTCTCGCGCAGCAGTGCCGCGCCGCGCCACCAGCCGAGGACGTGGATGCGCCGTTCGGGGCCCTGGCGCAGGATCCGCCGCAGCCGCTCCGCCGTGCGGGCCCCGCCGGGCGCCGCGTCCACCGCGTACAGGAACAGGAAGTGGGGGCGGACGGCGGCGAGGTCCGCGTCGGCGGCCTCGGCGGCGTCGTCGAGCAGCCAGCCCACGCTGTCCGGGCCGTACCAGCCGGAGTCCTCGGGCAGGTGGGGGCGCAGCGCGTCGACCGCGGCGGTGGCGTCCGGGTCCAGGCAGGCCACGGAGAAGCGGGCCGCGCCGGGCGGATACTGCGCGGCCAGGGCCCGGGCCGCGGTGCCCAGCACCGCGCAGGCCTCGTCCACCCGGGTGCCGAGCACGGCGAGGTTGCGGCCGGGCGCCCGGCGCAGCACCGTACGCGCGGAGCGGGCGGCGACGTCGATCGTCTCGCCGAGCAGCACCACGGGGGCGGGCACGGTGGGCGCCGGGGCGAGGCGGGCGAAGTCGGGGCTGTCCGCGAGCCGGGGCACCACGTCGCCGTCGAACAGCCGTGGCGCGCTGAGCTCGGGCGGCCGACGGCGCCACAGCCGGTGCTGCAGCGCGCTCCACTGTTCCCGGTCGCCGGCGGCGGGCACCCGCACCACCCGGTTCGCCTCGAGGGCGCCGGAGTCCGCGTTGACCACGGCGTGGAAGCGGGGCAGCGCGTCGGCGGCCGGGTTGGTCTCGGCCAGGACGCGGCGGGCCCGGGGCAGCGCGATGCGCAGCGAGAACTGCGCGACCAGCGCGGGCCGTCCCCACAGTGCCTCGATGCCGGAGACGTCCTGGCTGGCCAGGATCAGGTGGATGCCCTGCGAACGACCCCGCCGCGCCAGGTCCTCCAGCAGGTCCACGGCCTCGGCGGCCAGCGCGTCGCGCCCGGCCAGCAGCACCTGGAACTCGTCGACCACGGCCACGATCCGCGGCCAGTGCCCGTCCGGGTCCTCGGCGCGCAGCTCCGCCAGGTTGGTGACCTCGTGCCGTTTGGCGGCGTCCGCGCGGCGGCGCAGCTCCGCGCCGAGGAAACGCAGCAGCGCCAGCCCGAACTCGCGGTCGGTGTTGACGTTGACCCCGACCAGGCGTACGTGGGGCAGCCAGCTCGGGTCGCGGCGGCCGGGCGCGAACCGGGCGAAGGACACCCCCTCCTTGAAGTCCAGCAGGTAGAAGGCGAGTTCGGCGGGGGAGTAGCGGGCCGCGAGCGCGCCGATCCAGGCGTAGATCAGGTTGGTCTTGCCGGTGCCGGACGGCCCCGCGATCAGCGCGTGCGGCGGGTAGTCGCTCAGCGTCACGGTGACCGGCGTCCCGTGTGGACCGTCGCCGAGGGGGGCGCTCAGCCCGGTCGCCGAGTGCTCGCGCCACTCCTCGTCCGGCAGCAGGGTGTCCAGGGCCACCGGACGTGGTCCCGCCGCCACCTGTTCGGCGATCCGGCGGCTGGTGGCGGTGACCAGCGCCGGGGGCGGACCCTCGTCCAGCCGTACGGGCAGGTCGCCGCAGCCGGACAGGCGGGCCGTGCCATCCCGGGCGGCGTCGATCACCTCGACCCCGGCGGGCGGCTGCGGCACCGCGACGCCGCGCAGCACCAGGTGCACCCCGCAGGCCGCCCCGGTACGCAGCAGCCGGTCGAGGTGCCCGCGTTCCTTGCGCGACAGTTCGTCGCCGTGCCCGCCGCCCAGCAGCACCGCGACCCGCCACGGCTCGGGCCGGCGCCCGGTGGCGTCGGCGAGCGCGCCCAGCGACGGGTGTTCCCCGGCCAGCACGGTCTCGTTGATCCGCCGGACGTGGTCGACCAGCTCGTCGAGCAGGGCACCCAGCGCGCCCGGCCCGGCGAAGGTGAGCACCCCGGCGGTGGCCAGCCCGGCGAACCCGGCCAGCCCGCCGCCCAGCTGCTCCGGGTCGTATCCGGTGAGCCGCACCGTGCCGGGCGCGGTCGTGCCGAGCGCGCGCAGCAGCAGGCCCGCCACCACCTCGTCGCTGGCGGCGGCGTCGCCGCGCACCACCACGTGACCGCGGTCGAGCAGCGGCACCAGCGCGGGCACCTCCCCCTCGTACGGCAGCAGCAGGCGCCCGACCCGCACCTCGGCCGCGCCGACGCCCGGGGTGGGGGCCCAGCTCGACCAGGGCGCCCCCGCCGCTCCCGGCGCCCCGCGCCGTCCCGCGTCGGCGGCCGCCCCGGCCAGCGCGGCCAGGTCGTCGTGGTGCTGGTGGTCGATGTCGCGCAGCCGGGTGTCGCGTTCGACGGCCAGCCGGACCTTCTGCGCCTCGGCCGCGGCGGCGACCCGGTTGCGGCGTTCGACCGCCGCGAGGTGGCGGTCCCGGGCCGTGTCCAGCGCGGACTGCGCGGCGCCGAGCGCGTGCGCCAGCCCGGCCCGTACGTCGAGCACCTGCTGGGTGGCGGACTCAGGCATCGCTGTCGCGGGGGCGCCGCGGTTCGGGGGCCGAGGGCAGCAGGGCCGCCGGGTCGCGGCCGAGGCGGGCGAGGAGCACGCCGGTCAGCACGCCCGAGGTGACCGCGGTGTCGGCCGGGTGCGGCTGGCCGCGATCCTCGGCGGGGGCGCGGCAGACGCGGGCCAGCAGGGTGTCCAGCACGGCGGGCGCGACGCCGGGCAGCAGGCTGCGGACGGGCCCGGCGGCCGCGTTGCGCAGCCGCTCGACGTCGGCGGGCCGGGGTTCGTGGCCGAGCAGGTCGCCCGCGAGGCGGTGCAGCACGGGCGGGGTGACCGCGGACAGCGCCAGCCCCGAGGAGGCGTTCACCGCGTGCAGGTCACGGCCCAGCCGCGCCCGGTCGCCGCTGCGGACCCCGGCGGCCACCCGGCGCAGCAGGTCGGCGGCGTCGGTCGCGGCGGGGGCGGTGTCGCGCTCCGGGGCCTGTCCGGTCAGCTCCGCGACCCGCTGCTGCCACCACGGGCCGAGCCGCTGCGGCGGTGCGGTACCGGCGTCGGGCGCCGGTGGCGGTGCGACCTCGGTCAGCCCGGCCCGCCAGCCCGGGTCCGGCCGGGCGGCGTCGCCCGCGAGTCCGAGCACGTTCAGGTAGGTGGCCAGGGCCTCCTGGGCGACCCGCAGCGCGGCGGCGGCGTGCTCGGCGTGCTCGGTCGCGTTTCCCAGCTGCGGCACACCGAGCGGGTCCACGGAGGTCTGCCGGACCCAGTTCAGCAGTTCGGTGGCGGCGCCCAGCCGGGCCAGAGCCACGTCGACCAGGCCGGTGGGCAGCTCGTCACCGGCGGCACGCAGCTGCGCGCCGAGTTCCTGCAGGATGGACATCGCGGACTACAGCGTGGCGGTGTAGGTCTGGGCCTGCTCGACCGCGACGAGGGTGGCCGAGAGGCACTCCTCCAGCTGCTGGTCGGCCTGGGACAGGGCGGCGTGCGCGGCGCCGACGGCCTCGTTGGCGCTGCCGTCGAGGGCGGCCGCGAGGCTCTGCTGGGCCTCGCCGAGCTTCTCCCGCGCCGCCTGGATCGCCGCCTGCCCCTCGGTGACCTGTTGCAGGGCGGCATCGACAGCCGCTCTGAGCTCGGCGACGCTGGCCACGGCGGCAGCCTCCTGGGGGGTTTGGGGGGTACGCCGCCGACCAGGATAGTCGTCCCCGATGGGGCGCTCGTGCCCGCACGTCCGATTCCGCCGGGCGGCGTCCGGTCAGCGCGGGTCCGGCCGGGGCAGCGTGGACGGGCCGCGGGTCTCGGCGCCGAGGGAGCTGACGCGGGCGCGTAGCTCGCGGTCGGCGGTCACCACGATGACCCGGCGGCCGGGCTGCGCGGCGCCGACCAGGTCCACGATGGTGTCGTCGCCGGAGCCGGCGGCGCGCTCGACCCGTACCGTGTCGGCGGCGGGGATGTCGCGGGCCTTGCCCTCCACGACCAGCACGACCTCGACGGGGGCCGGGAGGTCGGGCAGGCCGGCGGCGGCCAGCGGCGCCAGCCGCTCGCGCAGCCGGACCGCCGCGGCGGCCCGGTCGCGCCACCACCCGTCGGGTACGGAGCCCACCACGTTGGCGCCGTCGACGATCAGCAGCGGTTCGGCCATGCCCTCAGCCTCGCACGCCCGCTACGCCGCCGCGAGTTGGTGGTTGCCGAGCGCGGGATAGTTCACCAGCCACTTCACGTAGCGCGGGTTGCGGGCCACCGCCTCCTGGTACGCCTCCACGGCCATGCCGATCAGCCGTGGGGCGACGGCGGCCGCGGGGCTGTCCGGGTGCCACCCGAGCACCTGCCGCCAGCGCAGCGGTGCCCCGGCCAGTGGCCGGTGGGTGAGCCCGGTCGGTGGGCGGAACGTGGGCTGGCAGATGCCGATGGCCAGGCCCATCTCCACCATGTCCACGACGCCGCGCACGTCGGTCTCCAGCACCCGGCGCGGGGTGAAACCGGCCCGGGCGCAGGCGGCCGCGAAGCAGTCGGCCATGCAGCCGTCGCCGGTGCCGGCCGCCCACTGTTCCTCGGCCAGCTCGGCCAGGTCGATGTCGTCGCCCTCGGCCTGCGGGTGGCCCTCGGGCAGCAGGATGCAGACCGCGTCCACGGCGATGGTCTGCCACATCAGGCCGTAGTCCGCCGACGGCATCGCGTCGCCGCAGACGCCGACCTGCGCGTAGTCCAGCTTGCCGGCGACGACCATGTTGGCCAGTTCGTCGACGTAGTAGGACGCCTGGGTGGAGATCTGGGCGTCGGGCTGGGCCTCGGACAGCCGGTGGACCAGACCGCCGATGACCGGGCCGCCGATGGTGCCGATCCGGTACCGGCTCATGCCCTGGTCGGTGCCGGCCCCGGCGAGCCGGGCGGCCTCGTCCTGCAGGCCTTTCATCGCGGGCAGCAGGACGCGGGCCCGGGAGAGCACCAGCTCGCCGAGGGCGGTGGCGCGGGCGCCGCGTCGGTCGCGTTCGAACAGTGGACCGCCGAGGGTCCGTTCGATGCGTTGCAGTTGGGCGGTCAGGGCCGGTTGGGCGAGCCCCAGCAGCGACGCCGCCTTCGTGACGCTGCCTGTCTCGGCGATGGCGCAGACCACCTTGAGATGCCGCAGCTCCAGGTTCATAGCGTGACGGTAGGACGTTCATGGGATCGACGGGAAGACCTTTGGACAGTGAGAGATCCGCTACATATGACAAACGGGTTACACAAATGGACAGATCCGAATAACTAGTGCGCAAGATCTGAACTTTCCGTGCAGGAGTAGGCACATTCAGTAAGATCAACGTCTACTTTGTACGTTGTTTACATATCGTGCGGATACCTCGCGCGGCATCGACGGCCGTGTCGCCGCCCGCCGGCCCCGCACACCGGCGAACGGGCAGACGATTGCCGCCTGGTATGAAGGGCCCATGGACGCCACCGCCGCCGACGAGGTCGTGGAGATCTGCCGCGACCTGCTCCGGATCGACACCACCAACACCGGTGATGCCCGTACCACCGTGGGCGAGCGCACCGCCGCCGAGTACGTGGCGGAGCGCCTCGAGGAGGTCGGCATCGCCTCCGAGCTTTTCGAGTCGGCCCCCCGCCGGGCCAACCTGGTGGCCCGCATCCCCGGCGCGGACCGCTCCCGCGGCGCCCTGCTGGTGCACGGCCACCTCGACGTCGTGCCCGCCGACGCCAGCGAGTGGTCCGTCCACCCGTTCTCCGGCGCCGAACGCGACGGCTACCTGTGGGGGCGCGGCGCGATCGACATGAAGGACTTCGACGCGATGATGCTGGCGGTCGTCCGCCAGTGGCAACGCACCGGCGTGACGCCGCCGCGCGACATCGTGCTGTGCTTCACCGCCGACGAGGAGGCCGGCATGGAGTACGGCTCCCAGTGGCTGGTCCGCCAGCACGCCGATCTGTTCACCGGCTGCACCGAGGCGATCGGCGAGGTAGGCGGCTTCTCCTACACGGTCAACGACGACCTGCGCCTGTACCTCGTGGAGACCGCCGAGAAGGGCCTCGACTGGCTGCGCCTGCACGCCCGCGGCCGCCCCGGGCACGGCTCGTTCGTACACGACGACAACGCCGTCACCGCGCTCGCCGAGGCGGTCGCCCGGGTCGGCCGGCACCGCTTCCCCACGGTCGTCACCCCCACGGTCGCGGCGTTCCTGGAGCAGGTGTCCGACGCGTTCGGTATCGAGCTGGACCCGGCCGAGCCCGAGATCGCCATCGCGAAGCTGGGCCCGATCGCCAACCTCATCGGCGCCACCCTGCGCAACACCGCCAACCCGACCCGCCTGGACGCCGGATACAAGGACAACGTCATCCCGAGCCGGGCGTCGGCCACGATCGACTGCCGCACCCTGCCCGGCCAGGCCGAGGCGTTCCTGGAACAGTTGCGCGAGGTCATCGGCCCGGACATCGAGATCGAACACATCTCGCAGCAGGGCGCGGTCGAGACCGGCTTCGACGGCGCGCTGGTCGATGCGATGGCCGCCGCGCTGCGGGCCGAGGATCCCGGCGCGCGGGCGGTGCCGTACATGCTCTCCGGCGGCACGGACGCGAAGGCGTTCAGCACGCTGGGCATCCGCTGCTTCGGCTTCGCGCCGCTGCGGCTGCCCGCCGACCTCAACTTCTCCGCGCTCTTCCATGGCGTCGACGAGCGGGTGCCGGTGGAGGGACTACAGTTCGGCGTGCGCGTGCTCGACCGACTTCTGCAGACCAGCTGAGTTCATATTTTTCCGAAGGGACGCCGTCACCATGTCCGACCAGTATGCGGAGCTGGACAAGGCCCTCGAACGGGTCTTCGACGCCGCCCGGGCCCATCTCGCGGCGGTCAAGGCCGCCGAGGGCCGAGTCGATGACGACGAGGTGTGGCAGGCGTACGTCACCCTCAACAACACCTCTTATGCGTACGACGAGCAGCTGCTCGACACGTTCGGCGAGGTCACCCCGTGGGACGTCGAGTCGATCGACCCCGACGAGGCGGACCGGCGCTTCGGGCTCGGCGTGGACGGGCTCGGCGGCACGGGCACCAGCGACCCGTACCCGCAGGTGATCTCGGTGCGCCAGCGGCGCGACTACCGGGTGCCCAGCGTCGCCGCCCTGCTGCGGATCGCCGAGGTCGCCCGCCGCGAGGCGGTGCCCGCCGACGAGGACGCGGGCAGCGTGGAGAGTGTGGGGGAGGCCGTCCTTGAGCTGCTGCAGGCCGGTGACGGTTCGCTGGCCTCGCTCGACGTGCCCGAGCTGGAGCCGCTCGACGGTCTGCTGACCGTCAGCGAGGTGGCCAAGCCGCTCGACCTGGAGGCGTACGACGACGCCGACGGCACCGGGCCGTTCACCCCCGAGGCGGGTGACCTGCTGGTGGGCCGCCTCGACGAGCACCCGTTCTTGCCCGACGAGGACGAGGAGCACGACCACCAGCACTGAGCTGATCGGCGCCGCCCGGTCAGGCTCGGATTCAGTACGACAGACCTGGCTGGGCGGGGCCCTGCACCAGGCGGCGCAACATCACCCGCCGGGACCCGTCCGGGAAGAGCTGGACCCGGGCCAGCTCCCAGCCTGAGAACTCCGCCCGGATGGCCAGCTGCGCCGCAGCGGTCAATCGATCGACATTCGACGGCAACCGCAGCGGCGCGTATTCGTAGTCCATGCGTCCTAATATGCGCCAGCCTGCGGGGCTTTACCAGTACCCTCGCGCTCCGGGTAACCCACGGAAATGGCCGACACGTCGTCCAGCGCCGCCGCGATCTCGGTGGGCAGGGTGAGCCGGTCGCTGGCCAGCGCGCCCTGCAATTGCCCCGCGGTGCGCGCGCCCAGGATCGGCGCCACCACCCCGGGCCGGTCCCGGACCCAGGCCAGCGCCACCTCCAGCGGCGACACGCCGAGCCCGCCCGCCGCGATCACCGCCGCCTCGACGATGCTGGAGCTGCGCGGCTCCAGGTAGGTCTGCACGAACGCCGCCAGGTGCTCCGAGGCGGCCCGCGAATCGGCCGGGCGCCCGTTGCGGTACTTGCCGGTGAGCACCCCGCGCCCGAGCGGCGACCAGGGCAGCACCCCGATGCCCAGCGCCGCGGCGGCCGGCAGCAGCTCCCGCTCGATGCCGCGCTCCAGCAGCGAATACTCCATCTGGGCGGCCACCACGGGCGCCCGCCCCGGGTACGCGGCCTGCCAGGTCGCCGCCCGCGTCATCTGCCACCCCGCGAAGTTCGACACCCCGACGTAGCGGACCCGGCCCGAGTCCACCGCGTGATCCAGGGCCGACAGCGTCTCCTCCAGGGGGGTCTGCGGGTCGTACCCGTGCACCTGCCACAGGTCCACATAGTCGGTGCCGAGCCGGCGCAGCGACGCGTCCAGGGCGCGCAGCAGGTGCCCGCGCGAGCCGTCGCGGCGCCGGTGCGGCCCCCGGGCCAGGCCCGCCTTCGTCGCGATGAGGATCTCGTCGCGCGGCACGAGCTGGTCCAGCAGGGAGCCGATGACCGCCTCGGCGTCGCCGTCGCCGTACACGTCGGCGGTGTCCAGCAGGGTGCCGCCGGCGTCGAGGTAGAACTTCAGTTGCGCGGCCGCGTCGTCCGGGTCGGTGTCGCGTCCCCAGGTCATGGTGCCGAGCGCGAGCCGGGAGACCGCCAGCCCGCTGCGGCCGAGCGGTCGTTGCTGCATGGGTGAACCTTATTCAGAGCAGGTCATCCGCGAAATCCTTGCGGCAGGTCAACCGCGTCGGGAAGGCGACCGAACACCGCGAAGATCACCGAGCGTGGTTGCGTAGGCTTCCTGACGGGAGCAAGGCGGCTCCCGCGACTCTCGGGAGGACCCGTGCGGCTCGGACTCAGCCTCGGCTACCAGACCTCGTGGACGACCCCTGCGGACCACCTCGCCCTGGCCCAGGAGGCGGACCGGCTGGGGTTCTCGGTGGTCTGGGCGGCGGAAGCGTACGGCTCGGACGCGCCGAGCATGCTCGCCTGGATCGCCGGGCAGACCCGGCAGATCGACGTCGGCGCGGCCGTCATGCAGATCCCGGCCCGCAGCCCCGCGATGACCGCGATGACCGCCGCCACCATCGACACCGTCTCGGGTGGGCGGTTCCGGCTGGGCCTGGGCGTCTCCGGGCCGCAGGTCTCCGAGGGCTGGCACGGCGTCCGGTTCGCCAAGCCGCTCGGACGCACCCGCGAGTACGTCGACATCGTCCGGCTGGCCCTGGCCCGCAAGCCGGTCGCGTACGCCGGGCAGCACTTCCAGTTGCCGCTGCCGGACGGCGCGGGCAAGGCGCTGCGGCTCGGCTTCCACCCGCCGCGCGACACCATCCCGATCTACCTGGCCGCGGTGGGCCCGAAGAACCTGGAGCTGACCGGCGAGATCGCCGACGGCTGGCTGGCCATCTTCTTCGCCCCGGACGCGTCCGGTGAGTACCTGCAGCACATCGAGCGCGGCCGGGCCAAGAGCGGCGCCGGGCTGAGCGGCTTCGACGTCAACGTCACCGCCCCGCTGGTGCTGGGCGACGACATCGCCGCCGCCGCCGACGTGGTCCGCCCGCACGCCGCCCTGTACGTCGGCGGGATGGGCAGCCGCGACCAGAACTTCTACAACCAGCTCGCGGTGCGGATGGGCTACGAGCAGGAGGCCGCGAAGGTGCAGGAGCTGTACCTGGCCCGCCAGATCCGCGACGCGGCGGCCGCGGTGCCGCAGGAGTTCATCGAACGGGTCTCGCTGATCGGCCCGCCCGCCCGGATCGCGGAACGCATGCGCGAGTACGCGGCCGCCGGTGTCGGCACCCTGTCGGTCGAGTTGCACGCCCCGGACCGGGAAACCGCTGTGACGGCCCTGCGCGTGGCGGCGGAGGCGTACGAGGCCTCCGGCGTGGCCGTCTGACCGTGGCGACCGTCCTGTTGTTGCGCCACGGGCGCACCGCCGCGAACGCGACCGGCGGGCTGGCCGGGCGCCAGCCCGTGGAACTCGACGACACCGGCCGTGCCCAGGCGCAGCGGGTCGGCGAGCGGCTGCGGTCGGTGTCGCTGGCGGCCGTGGTCACGAGCCCGTTGCGCCGCTGCTGGCAGACGCTCGAACTGGCCCTGCCCGGCACCGACCCGGCCGTCGACGACGGCCTGATCGAGTGCGGGTACGGCGACTGGGAGGGCCAGCCGCTGAAGAAGCTGGCCAAGGACCCGCTCTGGCCGGTCGTCCAGCAGCATCCCAGCTCCGTCGTCTTCCCGAACGGCGAGGCGATGGCCGACATGTCGGCCCGGGCCGTGGCCGCGGTGCGCCGGTGGGACGCCGCGGTGACCGCGGAACACGGGCCCGAGGCGGTCTGGCTGGCCTGCAGCCACGGCGACGTGATCAAGGCGATCGTGGCCGACGCCATGGGGCTGCACCTCGATCAGTTCCAGCGCATCGTGGTCGATCCCGCCTCGATCACGGCGATCCGCTACACGTCCACGCGGCCGTTCCTGGTCCGGCTGAACGACACCGCGGACCTGGCCTCGCTCGTACCCCCGAAGCCGGACCGGCGAGGCCGGTCGGCGCGCGCGGCGCAATCCTCGGACGCGGCCGTGGGTGGAGGCGCCGGGGCGGGGGTCTGAGCACGGCCCGTGACCGGGGTGTTACGCCTGCGTGTACCCGGTTGCGCCCTCCGCGAACCCGCCCCCGTGCACTGCGCACCCGTGCGCGCGGGCGACTAGGGTCGACGGTATGACCGAGCGCAGCGAGGGCCACCGCGGTATGCCCGGCGGGAGCAGCGGCACACCGGTGCCGCGCCCCGGTTTGCCCGAGGGGGACCGGGCATGACTCACCAGGTGCACGCCTTCGAGCCGCCGGAGCGGTTCGTCGCCGGGACGGTGGGTGAGCCCGGCGATCGGACCTTCTTCCTGCAGGCTCGCGGCGGCGGCCGGGTGGTCAGCGTCGCGCTGGAGAAGGTGCAGGTCTCGCTGCTGGCGGAGAAGCTGGAGGAGTTGCTCACCGAGGCCAGCCGCCGGTTCGGCGTCTCGCTGCCGGAGAGCACAGCGTCCGGGCATGACAACGAGCCCCTGGACACCCCGGTCGACGAGGAGTTCCGCGTCGGCACCCTGGGCCTGGCCTTCGACGTGGACACCACCACCGTGGTGATCGAGGCGATCGAGGCGGGGGAGGGTGAGGCCGAGGCGGAGCTGGCCGGCGACGACGACACGGCCGAGGAGGACGACGAGCCCGACGACGACCTGGACCGGCTCCGGGTACGGCTGACCCCGGAGGCGACCCGGGAGTTCATCGACCGGGCCCGGCGGGTGGTCGCCGCCGGTCGGCCGCCGTGCCCGCTGTGTGGCCAGCCGCTCGACCCGGCCGGTCACCTCTGCCCCCGGCACAACGGCTACCACCGGTGACCACCACAGGACCGGCCGCCGTGCTGTCCGAGGACGATGCCCTGGACCTGCTCCAGCGCGGCGCGATGGAGCTGGAGGGGCGGCTCGTCGAGGCGTCCAACACCACGCTGCGCGCCGAGATCACCCTCGACGGCGTGCGGGCCCGGTGCGTGTACAAGCCGGTCCGGGGCGAGCGCCCGCTCTGGGACTTCCCCGACGGCACGCTCGCCGGCCGGGAGGTCTCGGCGTACCTGGTCTCCCAGGCGACCGGGTGGGGCCTGGTGCCGCCGACCATCCTGCGCGACGGCCCGCTCGGCCCCGGCGCGGTCCAGCTGTGGATCGACGAGCCGGACGACGCCGAGGCCCTGATCGGCTTCGTACCCGCCTACGACGTGCCGTCGGGCTGGTTCGCCATCGCCTCCGCCCGCGACCCCGGCGGCGACGCGTACGCGCTGGCGCACGCCGACGACCGGCGGCTGGCGCAGCTCGCCGTGCTGGACGCCGTACTCAACAACGCCGACCGCAAGGGCGGCCACGTGCTGTACGGCCCGGACGGACGGATCTACGCGGTCGATCACGGCGTCTGCTTCCACGTCGAGAACAAGCTGCGCACGGTGTTGTGGGGCTGGACCGGCAAGGCCCTGCCCGACGAGGCCGTGGAGGTGCTGACCAGGCTCGGCGAGCGGCTGGAAGGGCCGCTGGCCGAGGCCCTGGAGGAGCACCTGACCACCTCGGAGGTGCAGCACGTGCGGCTGCGGGCGCGGCGGCTGGCCCGGGCGGCGCGCTTCCCGAAGCCACCGCGGGACTGGCCGGCCGTCCCGTGGCCCCCGGTTTAGGGCCAGAGGTCTAGCTCACGCCCATGCGAACCCGGCGGCCGTGGCTGGATAGGCTCGGTGACCATGGACGCATGGATGGGGCACCAGGTGCCGACGCTGCCGGGAACCGCCACGCCGCCGGCGCTGTACGACTCGGCCCGCCGGTCGGTGCTGCCCACCACTCCCGGCCTGACCGCGACGATGTACGTCTGCGGGATCACCCCGTACGACGCCACCCATCTCGGGCACGCCGCCACCATGATCACGTTCGATCTGATCAACCGTGCCTGGCGCGACGCCGGCCACCCCGTCACGTACGTCCAGAACGTCACGGACATCGACGACCCGCTGCTGGAGCGCGCCAACCGTGACGGCGAGGACTGGGTGGTGCTCGCCATGCGCGAGACGGCCCTGTTCCGCGAGGACATGGAGGCGCTGCGGATCATCCCGCCGGAGCACTACGTGGGCGCGGTCGAGTCCATCCCGGCCATCGCCGCGCACGTGCGGGAGCTGCTGGCGGCCGGAGCGGCGTACCGGCTCGACGACGGCACCGGGGACGTCTACTTCCCGATCTCCGCCGCCCCCGCCTGGGGCTACGAGTCGCACCTGAGCCGCGAGGAGATGCTGGTGCTCTCCGCCGAGCGCGGCGGCGACCCGGAACGCCCCGGCAAGCGCGACCCCCTCGACCCGCTGCTGTGGCGCGGCGCCCGCGACGGCGAACCCGCCTGGGACGGCGGCGACCTCGGCCCCGGCCGCCCCGGCTGGCACATCGAGTGCGCCACCATCGCGCTGGGCCTGCTCGGCGCCACGATCGACGTCCAGGGCGGCGGCAACGACCTGATCTACCCGCACCACGAGTGCTCCGCCGCGCACGCCGAGCGGCTGACCGGCGCGGCCCCGTTCGCCGGCCACTACGTGCACGCCGGCATGATCGGCCTGCACGGCGAGAAGATGTCGAAGTCCAAGGGCAACCTCGTCTTCGTCTCCCGGCTGCGCGGCGACGGCATCGACCCCATGGCCGTGCGGCTGGCGCTGCTGGCCGACCACTACCGCAGCGACCGGCAGTGGACCGACGACGTGCTCAAGGCCGGCCAGGAGCGGCTGGCCCGGTGGCGCGAGGCCGCCGCGGCCCCCGCCGGGCCGTCCGGGGAGGGCCTGCTGTCCGCCGTACGCGAGGCGCTCGCCAACGACCTCGACACCCCCGCCGCCCTCGCCGTGGTGGACGCCTGGGCGGACGCCGCCCTGGCCGGCACCGGCGACGACCCCGAGGCGCCCGCACTGCTGGCCCGTACGGTCGACGCCCGCCTCGGCATCCGCCTCTAACCTGGCAACCGGCCCTGCTCGTCTGTTAACCCAGTCTGCTGCTGGCGCCTTATGGGGCGTGGGGTGGGTGCAGCGAATCTTGGTTAGTTCGGGTCGGTTGCTGACCCGAACTCTTCAGAGACGCACGGACCGCGCTTGTCCGCCAAGCTGCTTGCGTTTGTGAGCGCGGCTTGCACCGAGATCCTTGGTGAGTTCGGGTCGGCTCCTCGCCCGAACTCTTCACAGATCGCTGGGTGCGTCCGTCTGTCCTGCGGTCAGGCCAGGGTGAAGCCCGGGTCCGGGTCCGGGTCAGGGATCGGCGCGGGGATGCGGTACTCCTCGGTCAGCGTGGTCATCGGCCCGGGCCAGGTCGCCTGGGCCACCTCGATCGGCTTGCGGGCCTCGTCGAACGCGACGTGCAGCAGGTGCAGCACCGGCGTGTCCGGCCGGATCTGGAGGATTTCCGCCTCCTCGCGGCTGGGCTGGCGGGCGCTGATCGTGTCCGTGGCCGAGGCGTACCGGCGCCCGATCGCCTCCTCCGCCTCCTGGTACAGCGGGCGCCCGAACGCCTCCACGCGTTCCAGCGAGGTGCCACTGGCGTCGGTGACCCGGAACCACGACGCCCCCACCTCAACCGGGGCGTCGTCGGTGCGCACGACGTGCCGCCGGACCAGCATCTCCGTTCCGTCCCGCACCCCGAACGCGTCGGCCACCTCGGGCGGGGCGGGCTCGCGGCCCACCCCGGCCAGCTGCTGGCGGTACCGGGCGGCGAGGTCGGCGTGGTAGCCGCGGTGTGCGCCGTACCGGCCGCGGGAGAGGCGGTTGAGGCGGCGCCGGGTGCCGCGCACGTAGGTGCCCGACCCCGGCTTGGTGATCAGTACGCCCTCGACGCGCAGCTGATCGACCGTACGCTGCACGGTCTGCTTGGCGACGCCGAACATCTCCGCCATGGCCGGGATGGACGGCAGCCGCTCGCCGGGCTGCCAGTCGCCGCGCCGGATACGCTCGCGCAGTTGCGCGGCGATCTGCCGGTGCGGGAACTCGGCGGTACCAGGGTTGATCGTCATGGCGCACCTCCGGCTCGCAATGAACCCAGGTTCCTAGGATGCGCCACGCACGGTGCCCCGTGTCGCCGACACGCCGAAATCCGTGGCACGACCACGCCGTCCAGTGTGGACGCCCAGCAGACCTCCGGCCTGCCTGAACCTGCGGGCGGGCGTTACCAGGAACCTGCGGTCGGGCCGGCGGAGCCGCCGCGACGGCGCAGGTACTTCTCGAACTCGCTGGCGATCTCGTCGCCGGTCAGCGGCTGGATGCCCTCATCGCCGACCCGCTCCTCCAGCTCCCGCACGTACTCGCCGAGCTCGGAGTCCTGCTCGGCGGCCGCGCGGACCCGGCGCTCCCACTCACCCGACTCCTCGGCGAGGTCGGCCATCGGCACCGGCAGATCCAGGACGTCCTCAACGCGGTGCAGCAGGGCCAGTGTCGCCTTCGGACACGGCGGATTGTTCGCGTAGTGGGGTACGTGCACCCAGAACGACAGGGCCTCCAGCTCGGCCCGGCCGCACGCCTCCTGCAGCACCCCGACGATGCCGGTGGGGCCGTCGTAGCGGGTCGGCGCGACCTTGTACTTCTCCGCGGTCTCGCGGCCGGTTGCGGTGCCGCTGATCGGCAGCGGCCGGGTGTAGGGCACGTCCGCCAGCAGGGCGCCGAGCAGCACGACCCGGTTCACCTCCAGGCTGTGGCAGACCTCAAGGATCTCCTCGCAGAACGTACGCCAGCGCATGCTGGGCTCGATGCCGCGGATGAGCACCACGTCGCGTTCCGTCCCGGGCGGGCTGGCCACCATGAACCGGGTCGTGGGCCATTCGATGCGGCGGGTCTCACCCTCGGCCATCGTGATCGTCGGGCGGCTGACCTGGAAGTCGTAGAAGTCCTCCGGATCGATGCTGGTGATCTCGCGGGCCTGCCAGACCTGTTCCAGGTGTTCCACCGCGGCGGTGGAGGCGTCGGCCGCGTCGTTCCACCCTTCGAAGGCGGCGATCGCCACGGGGGAGCGCAGCACGGGGAGGCCGTCGAACTCAGTCACATCGCCAACCTTACGTGGCCTGCGGGATACCGGCCCGGCGGCCGCGCCGTGGGGTGACAGGGCCGCAGCCGGCGCTGGTGGAGAGCCCCGTCACACTCCGCGTCCCACGTGACGGTGGGTATTCGGCTGTGCGGCGCCGAACCTTTAGCCTGGGAAGGTGCCGAATGACTTCCTTGCTGCGCTGACCGACCGGGTTCTCGTCGCCGATGGGGCCATGGGGACGATGTTGCAGGCCGCCGACCTCAGCGTCGACGAGGACTTTCAGGGCCTCGAGGGCTGCAACGAGATTCTCAACGTGACCCGGCCCGACGTGGTGCGCAGCGTGCACGAGGCGTACCTCGCGGTGGGCAGCGACTGCGTCGAGACCAATACATTCGGGGCGAATCTCGGCAATCTCGGTGACTACGACATCCAGCACCGGATCCGGGAGCTGAGCGAGGCCGGCGCGCGGATCGCCCGGACCGCCGCCGATGCGTACGCGACGCCGGAGCAGCCGCGCTACGTGCTCGGCTCGATCGGCCCCGGCACCAAGCTGCCCACCCTCGGCCACACCCGGTACGACGTGCTGCGCGACGCGTACCTGGAGAACGCGGCGGGCCTGGTCCTCGGCGGCGCCGACGCGCTGATCGTCGAGACGTGCCAGGACCTGCTGCAGACCAAGGCGGCCGTGATCGGGGCGCGCCGGGCGATGGCGGAGGTCGGCCATACGGTGCCGTTGATCTGCCATGTCACGGTCGAGACCACCGGCACGATGCTGCTGGGCAGCGAGATCGGTGCCGCGCTGACCGCGCTGGAGCCGCTGGGCATCGACCTGATCGGGCTCAACTGCGCCACCGGCCCCGCCGAGATGACCGAGCACCTGCGCTACCTGTCGCAGCACGCCCGCGTACCCCTGTCGGTCATGCCGAACGCGGGCCTGCCGGTCCTCGCGGCCGGCGGCGCCTACTACCCGCTGACCCCCGACGAGCTGGCCGAGGCCCTCGACCGCTTCGTCACCGAGTACGGCGTCCCGCTCGTGGGCGGCTGCTGCGGCACCACCCCCGCCCACATCGAGGCCGTGGTGGCCCGGGTGCGCGGCCGGCAGGCCGCCGCGCGCCACCCGGAACACGCGGCCGGCGCGGCGTCGATCTACCACGAGGTGCCGTTCCGGCAGGACGCCGGCGTGCTGATGGTCGGCGAGCGGACCAACGCGAACGGCTCCAAGGCGTTCCGCGAGCCGATGCTGGCCGGCGACTGGCAGGCGTGCGTGGAGATCGCCCGCGGCCAGGCCCGCGACGGCTCCCACATGCTCGACCTGTGCGTGGACTACGTGGGCCGCGACGGCACCCAGGACATGCGCGAGCTGGCCGGCCGCTTCGCCACCGCCTCCACCCTGCCGATCATGCTGGACTCCACCGAGCCGCCGGTCATCGAGGCCGGACTGGAGATGCTGGGCGGCCGCTGCATCGTCAACTCGGTCAACTACGAGGACGGCGACGGCCCGAACTCCCGCTTCGCCCGGATGATGCCGATCGTCAAGGAGCACGGCGCCGCCGTGGTCGCGCTGACCATCGACGAGGAGGGCCAGGCCCGCACCGCCGACTGGAAGGTACGGGTGGCCGCCCGGCTCATCGACGACCTCACCGGCAACTGGGGTCTGGCCCGCGCCGACATCCTCATCGACTGCCTGACCTTCCCCATCGCCACCGGCCAGGAGGAGACCCGCCGCGACGGCATCGAGACCATCGAGGCGATCCGGCGCATCAGCGAGCTGTACCCGGGCGTGAACTTCACCATCGGTCTGTCGAACATCTCGTTCGGCCTCAACCCGGCCGCCCGGCAGGTGCTCAACTCGGTCTTCCTGCACGAGTGTGTCCAAGCTGGACTGACCAGCGCGATCGTGCACGCCAGCAAGATCCTGCCGATGTCGAAGATCCCCGACGAGCACCGCCAGGTCGCGCTCGACATGATCTACGACCGGCGCACCGAGGACTACGACCCGCTGCAGAAGTTCATGGCACTGTTCGAAGGGGTGGACGCCACCAGCGCCCGCGCCACGCGCGCCCAGGAACTGCTCAGCCTGCCCCTGGACGAGCGGCTCAAGCGGCGCATCATCGACGGCGAACGCAACGGCCTCGAGGACGACCTGCTGGCCGCACTGAGCGACAAGCCCGCGCTGACCATCGTCAACGACGTGCTCCTCGACGGCATGAAGACCGTCGGTGAGCTGTTCGGCTCCGGCCAGATGCAGCTGCCGTTCGTGCTGCAATCCGCCGAGGTGATGAAGGCGGCCGTGGCGTACCTCGAACCGCACATGGAAAAGCACGAGGAGGACGCCGGCAAGGGCCGCATCGTGCTCGCCACGGTCAAGGGCGACGTGCACGACATCGGCAAGAATCTCGTCGACATCATCCTCAGCAACAACGGGTACGAGGTCGTCAACATCGGCATCAAGCAGCCGATCAACGCGATCATCGACGCCGCGGAGCAGCACCAGGCCGACGCCATCGGCATGTCCGGCCTGCTGGTCAAGAGCACCGTGGTGATGAAGGAGAACTTGCAGGAGATGGCCGACCGCGGGGTCGCCGACCGGTACCCCGTGCTGCTCGGCGGCGCGGCCCTGACCCGCTCCTACGTGGAGGACGACCTGCGTTCGGCGTACGACGGGGACGTGCACTACGCGCGCGACGCGTTCGAGGGCCTGACGCTGATGGACAAGGTGATGACCGCCAAGCGCGGCGGCGCCACGGTCGTCGACGCCGAGCGTGAGGCCGTGCTGCAGGCCCGGCGCGAACGGCGGGCCCGGCAGCGCGCCATCGTCACGGACAACTTGCCGCCGCTGGACGACACGTCCGTGCGTTCCGACGTGGCGCGGGACGTCGACGTGCCCACGCCGCCGTTCTTCGGCACCCGGGTCATCAAGGGCATCCCGCTCGGCGACTACGCGGCGATGCTCGACGAGCGGGCCACGTTCCTCGGCCAGTGGGGCCTCAAGGGCTCCCGCGGCGGCAGCGGCCCCACGTACGAGGAGCTGGTGGAGACCGAGGGCCGTCCGCGGCTGCGGTACTGGCTGGACCGGCTCGCCGCCGACCACGTGCTGGAGGCGGCCGTGGTCTACGGGTACTTCCCGGCGTACTCCGAGGGCAACACCCTCGTGGTGCTCGACGAGAACGGGGTCAGCGAGCGGGCCCGGTTCACGTTCCCCCGGCAGCGCCAGGAGCGGCGGCTGTGCCTGGCCGACTTCTTCCGCCCGCGCGGTGAAGGCCTCGACGTCGTCGGCCTGCAGCTCGTGACGGTCGGCCAGCCGGTCAGCGAATACACCGCGAAGATGTTCGCCCGCAACGAATACCGGGACTACCTCGAGGTGCACGGCCTCTCGGTGCAGCTCACCGAGGCCCTGGCCGAGTACTGGCACCGCCGGGTGCGCAACGAACTGATCCTGCCCGGTGGCGGGTCCGTGGGCGCGGGCGACCCGGCCGACCTCGCGGGCATCCTCAAGAACGACTACCGGGGCTGCCGGTACGCGTTCGGTTACCCGGCGTGCCCGGACCTGGAGGACCGGGCGAAGGTCGTGGACCTGCTCGACGCGGAGCGCATCGGGGTGACGCTGTCGGAGGAGTTCCAGCTGGAACCGGAACAGTCGACCGACGCCATCATCGTCCACCACCCGGAGGCGAACTACTTCAACGCCAAGTGAGCCAGACACCCATCCTGACCTGCGGAAACGTCCGCGTGGAGCAGCCGGTGGGACGCTTCGGCGCCGTCGGCCGGTGCCGTTTCCGTCAACCGCACCCCGGCCGATCGTCAGCGTCCCTGGTGCCCGCCGTGCCAGGTTCTGCTGAACTCGCCACCATCGCTTAGTAATCGATGCCCGGGGCCGATGGCAAATCGTATCGCTGGGACCCGGAGGTGGGGCCGATGGACGGTAGCGTCATGGGTGCTGAGGCGTTGTCGGCTGCCCTGCTGGCGATGGAAGAGCAGTTCGTCACGGACCCCGCGGCCAGCCTGGCCGCCGCGGCCCGGCTGGAGCGGCAGGCCATGGCGCTGGGCGACGAGGCGCTGGTGATGCGCGCCCGCCTCCGGCGGGTATGTATGAGCTTTAGGACCGGCGAGACCGCGGGGGTCGCCCGGGAGTTCTACGACATCCTGCACTGGGCCGCCCGCCACGACGAGCGCCTGCTGGAAGCCCGCGCGCACGGGGCCTGCGCGGACATCCACCAGTACGCCGGCGACGGGGCCAGACAACTGGAGCACGCGCTGAGCGCGGTCCAACTGCTCGACGAGACCGCCCCCACGGACCTGCAGATCACGCTCCGCATCCGGCTGTGCGACGCACTCGCCGCGACCGGCGCGATGGATTCGGCACGGCAGCGCTACCGGCAGACCGAGGACCAGGCGCGCAAAGAACAGCGGTGGAACCTGCTGGCGGTGGTGCTCAACAACTGGGCGTACTACGAGTACGAGCTCGGCAATCTAGCCCAAGCCCGCGAAGTCACCGACCGGATGGCGGCAGCCGCCGACGCGCACAGCATCGAACTCGATCCCGTGAAACTGCACACGATCGCGGAGATCCAGGCCGCCAGCGGGGATTACGCCGCAGCCGAGCAATCGATGCTGACGTGCATCGCCCGGCACGAAGCCGGACACGTCGAGAACGCCGCTGATCTAGCCTTCTACCAGCTCACCCTGGCGCGCGCCCGGCGCGGCCTCGGCGACCTCGTCCAGGCCCAGCAGAACCTGGACGCCTGCCGCGAACTGTGCGCCGAACGTGGACTCCAAGAACTCCTGGCCCAGATCCACGAGGAACAGGCCGAACTGCACGCCGCCCGCGGCGAGCACACCGCCGCATTCGCCGAACTGAAAGCGTTCACCACCGCCAAGGAAAACCTGGCTTCAAGAGAGCGCGAAGCCCAAGCCCAGGCCCGGCATGCCGTGTTCGAAACCACCGAGGCCCGCCAGCAAGCCGACCAATACCGCGAACAAGCCCGCCGCGACCCCCTCACCGGTCTGCCCAACCGCCGCTACGCCGACGAAAAACTGCCCGCCCTCATCACCGGCGACCCTCACCTCACGCTCGCCATCGCCGACATCGACCACTTCAAACGCATCAACGACACCCTCTCCCACGACACCGGCGACCAGGTCCTCATCCAGGTCGCCAAGATCCTCGAAACCGAACTCACCGCCGCCATCCCCAACGGGTTCACCGCCCGCCTCGGCGGCGAAGAATTCCTGCTCGCCCTACCCGGCACCCCCCTCGACGTCGCGGCCAGCATCCTCGACCACATCCGGCACACCATCAGCACCCACGACTGGCACCACACCACCGCCGGCCTGCCCGTCACCGTCAGCATCGGCGCCGCCGCTACCAGCGAAACCGCGCCCCCCACCCAGGCAGCCACCCTCGCCAGCGCCGACCGCAACCTCTACGCCGCCAAACACCAAGGACGCAACCGCGTCGCCACCGGCACCCCCCGTGAACACCTGCCCCGCGCCTACCGCGACCGCGACATCACCTGAACGCCCCAGCATCACCCCGCGGACACCGGCCAGGGGCACCACTGGACCCGCAGCGTGCTCACGCGGCTAAGCTCCTCAGTGGGCACAGGTACCTGCCGGTCAATGGTCGCCGTGGTCGACCGGCTCCCGAAACGCCATCCGAATGTCACCCAGCACCTGGTTGAGCGTCGCCGTCCGCGCGGTGATGTCGGGACCGGGCGACCATGGCACCCCGGTCAGCCAGTCAGGCGCGGTGTCACGGCTGAGTCCAGTCCACTCCTTCCAGCGCCGGGCCACGAGCAGCGGAGCCAGCTGGTGCAGCTCGGGCAGCTCCTGCGCCGCGGCCAGCGCGTCCCGGCCCGCCGCAGTGGGACGGATCCGTTGACGAAGGATGTCGTACAGCACCCAAGCCAGGGACAGCACACACAGCGCGATGAACCCGCCGGCGATGAGCCGGCCACCGTCGCCGTCGCGGGCAACCCAGACGGCGCTGCCGAGTCCGGCGACGACGGCTACCGCCAGCGCAATCTTCGTCGGGACCGTCGGCCGGGCCTTCAGCAGCCCCGCCGCCCGCAGTTCAGCGCGAGCCCGCCCCGCCAGTCGGCGGCCGATGCGACCGAACCGGTGCCTGCTCAACTGCCACTCGCCAGCTGCCGCCCGGGACGCCGACGCCAACTCGACCAGCAATACTTGGTCAGTGGCCGACAACCCCGCCGCGTCGGCCGGGCCACGCCGGGCAAGGATGAGAAGGCCATCGTCGCGGCGAACCGTCACCAGTCCCCGCTCCGCCAAGCCGACCACCTGCGCGGCTACGCCAAGATCGACCGGAAAGTCGGCGAGAACAGCCTGGCGTACATAATCGACCATGGCCAAGAGACTAGAACGCCGAGCCGTCCGGGCGCAGGTGTCGGCAGTCCGCGAAGCAAAGCGTCCGCGGCATCCGGAGCTGCCGCTTCCGCGCTCGGTCATGGCGCCTCGCTGTGGCCGCGTACGCGGCGAGCTCGGTGGATCGGCCTCGCTGCGTACGCGGCGATACCGGTGGATCGGCCTCGCTACTGTGCCGGAATGAGTATTGATAGACCTGGATTCGGACTGATACCTACGACTTTGCGGACTACAACGGCACTCGTGGCATTAGGTGCTGCGCTGCCGCTGGTGGGGGCGACCGTAGCGACTCTCCATCGGGGAGACGACCTCTTATCTTTGCTGCGATTCGCCGGTCCTGCATTGGTGGGGTATCCGGTCGCGTTGTTGCTATGGAATCGCTCCCGTGCGGCTACCACGCCACGGCGGGCATCTGGGCTCGCTTCGGTGGGGCTGGTGATGACTGTCGCTGGGTCGGTGCAGCCGCTGATGAGCTGGCCTCTTCTGACGTTCGACTAACGGTCGCTGGTCAGTACGTGCGTCAGCAGCGTTGCCCGTCATCAGTCCACCCCACGCCCGTCATGAGCAAGCACCCACCAGCCCGCCGATGCGATCATGAACTGGTGACACTCGACCTCGGCCAGATCACCGACAGCACGGCCTGGACGTCCCCGGACGCCACGTCCTTCACCCCTCCGTACCTATCGACGTATGCGTACGACGGGCCGTTCGCGGACGGCCTTCCCGCGTTCGACGTGACCCACGACGAGACGTCGTTGATCTACGCCACAAATTGGGGCTTCACCTGCACGATGCGCGGTGTCGAAGAGCCCTGGGGCCACGACATCGCCGTCCCGATGGGTCACACGCAGCTGTACACCCTGGAGAAGCGTGCCGTGGTCGCCGCAGGCGGCGCGGTGATGCGGATATGGCCTGCGGCCCATCCGTCGGACAGAAATCAGGCCTGGCGGCTCATCGTGCCGCAGACCGCCGAGCAGAGGTTTCGTAACCAGGAAGCCGCCCCGGGCATCGAGGCCGGGGTCAACGACGCGGTGAGTCTCGCCGCCCGGCTGGGTAGCCCGGTGCTGCTGGCCCGACAGGTCTACGAACGCTACTGGCATTGAGAGGCGAAGGACGGCCGCGGACGCGCTCGGCTTGGCCGACAGCCGGACCGACAAACCCGGCCGCGGCACGGCGCCGACAGCCGTAGCGGGCCGGTGACGGCTCGACAGCCGGACGGACGAGCAAGGCAAGATCACCGGTCGGGCCTCTTGCTCTCGGATGGCAAGCTCGTGTCCCGTGATCGATGATCTCGCGAAGGACGATCCGTACGGCCAGCTCGGGTCGACGCTCCGGGTTCTCTGGGACGCCGGGAGAAGTCCGGATCCCGTGGAGGCTAGACCGTGAGGGCGGTCATCGTTGCGGCGGCGGTTGCCTTCGTCATCTCGCTGTTCGGCACCCCGGTCGCGATCCGGGTCTTCGCCGCGTTGAAGGCCGGGCAGCCCATCCGGGTCCTCGGGCCGGCGTCCCACCAGGGCAAGAAGGGCACGCCCACGATGGGCGGGGTGGCGTTCATCGCGGCCACCGTCATTGCGTACGTGGCCGGGCACGTCGCCCTGACCACCTTGCCGGAGCGGCAGATCGCCCAGGAACGCCCGACCATGACGGCGCTGGTGCTGCTCGGGTTGTTCGTCTTCTGCGGCGTGGTCGGCTTCCTCGACGACTTCCTCAAGGTGCGCCGGCGCAACTCGGACGGGCTGAGCGCGAAGGGCAAGCTGCTCGGCCAGTTGATCGTCGGCGGCGGCTTCGGCGTCGCGGCGCTGTACGTGCCGAGCACCAACGGCGAGACGGTGGCCAGCGAGTACATCTCGTTCATTCGGGACGTCAGCCTGCTGGACGTGGGCAAGGTCGGCTCGGTGCTGGTCTTCGTCTTCGTGATCATGTCGATGTCGAACGGGGTGAACCTGGCTGACGGCCTCGATGGCCTGGCCACGGGTGCGTCGATCCTGGTGCTCGGGGCGTACGCGCTGATCGGCTTCTGGCAGTACCGGCACTGGTGTGGTGACAGCGACTACGCCCGGGTCAACGACTACTGCTACCAGGTGCGGGATCCGCTGGAGATCGCGATGATCGCGGCTGCGGCGGCGGCCGCGTGCGTGGGTTTCCTGTGGTGGAACACCTCGCCCGCGCGGATCATCATGGGGGATACGGGCGCGCTCGGGCTGGGTGGGCTGATCGGCGGCCTGGCCGTGGCGACCCGGACCACGCTGCTGTCGGTCATCATCGGCGGCCTGTTCGTGATCGTCACGATGTCCGTGGTCATCCAGATCATCTCGTTCAAGACCACCGGCAAGCGGGTGTTCCGGATGGCGCCGCTGCACCATCACTTCGAGCTGGCCGGCTGGAGCGAGGTCAACATCGTGGTCCGGTTCTGGATCGTGGCCGGCATCTGCGTGGCGATCGGCCTGGGCCTGTTCTACTCGGACTTCCTGGCGGCCGTGGGATAACGCCACGCGACACCTGAAGTGATCGACGCCCACGTCCAGAGGCATCGACATCCATGGCGTTGCCTCGTCATAGGGCAGGGAGTCGGGATGGCGGGCTGAAACTCGCCAGCACGTCGGGCGTCCACCGGGGGCGGCCTGTTTCGCCTGCCGAGCTCTCGACAGTGGCCAGCAGGTCGGGTCCTTTGGCCTGACCTCGGCTCGAAGGGCCGGCGAGTTCGACCGTACCCGGCTCGTGTTCTGCGGTGTTGTTGTTGATCTAGGCTTCGTCGTCATGGGTGGGATAGCGCCATGGCAGCTGTTGGTCTGCCTGTTCTTGGTCGCGTTGATCGGATTCGGCGCGTTGGTGGCGGTGGCCGCGTTGCGGCAGGAGCGCAAGCGCTAGCCGCGTGCCGGTCGCACGTACGCGTCACGCGGGTTCGCGGCGGGCCAGAGGCCGGCCCAGTGATGCGGCCCGCCGGGCATTCGGCGGTCTACGCTGACGCCGAGCACCTGAGGGGGTAGGCGCCATGACTGATCGTGAGCTGTCGGACCTGCGGGCGCGGGCCGCGAACGGGGATCGAGACGCGGTGGACCAGTTGGTTGAGCTGGCCGGCGAGCGCGGTGACCTGGCGGAGCTGCGCCGTCTCGCGGACGCCGGCAGCAGCGACGCCGTCGATGAGCTCGTCCAGCTCGCGGGCGAGCGTCGCGACACCGCGGAACTTCGTCGGCTCGCCGGTGCCGGCAGCAGCGACGCGGCGGATGTGCTGGCCGAGCTGGCGGCGGGGGATGACGAAGAGCCGGCTTAGAGGCTGTGGTCCCAGCTCGCGGGTGGTTTGACGGCCAACCTGCCCTCGTCCATGCGCATCAGCAGCAGGGGCAGCCGGGTTTCCTCCAGCCATTCGTCCACGGCCTGGCGGGCGCCGTCCCACCAGCCGTAGTCGTCGAGCAGGAGCACGCCGCCGGGGACCAGGCGGGGCCAGAGGTGCTTCAGCTCATGCCGGGTCGACTCGTACCAGTCCGTGTCCAGGCGCAGGATGCTGATCCGGTCGGGGATGTGCGCCGGGATGGTGTCCTCCACCTTGCCCTTGTAGAAGTGGACCCGGTCGGCCGGGTACGCGGACTCCCGCATCCCCTCCTGCACGTCCTCCAGCGACGCGTACGCCCAGATCCCCGCGCTGCGGTCCGCCGCCGACAGCATCTCCGCGGCTGGGCGCCCGTCGAAGCGCCGGTCGTGTTCGGTCGGCTCGCTCATTCCCTCGAATGTGTCGTAGAGGTGCAGATGGCGGTCCGTGTCGCCGGCTTCGATGAGTGTTTTCGCGATTGCCATCATGCTTCCGCCGCGCCACACACCGCATTCGACGATGTCGCCGGGAATCTGGTGGCGAACGACGTAACGCACGGAGTTGACGAGTGCGTTCAGCTTTTCCGGCGACGTCATCGTGCGCGGCTTGACCGCGCGGATGGTGTCTTTTGTGGCCTCGTCGAAGTCATGGGGGAGCTCGAGCTGCGGCTTGGGCGCCGGCTTCGGAGCGGGCTTGACCACCGGCGGTTGGCTCCGCGGGGGTACCTTCACGCTTTGGCCACCAGCTCCATTGCGTGGGGAACCTGCCGGGCGAAGTTCATAGCCGGTGACCGATCGCAGCATTCGATTGATTGATTTCCGCAAGGTCACGGCGGGCACGGTACCACAAACATTTGCCAGTTGACCTTGTTCCGCGAGTGTTTCTGTTGAGCGGGCCGTGCGGCATTGCGCTAATGCGGCGAGAAGCGGTCACTTCGGCGCAAGTCGATTCACCGTCGTCACCGTGTGTCGGGCGCCGGCTGCGCTCGTGGTGCCATTACGGGCGGCGGGAACCCGCGTCCGGCGGCAGGCCGATGTGGAGGGTGCCGCGCGACCGGGGCGGCCGGCCGCCGACGACCCGGCGGCCCTGCCGGCCGCGGGTTATCGGGGGGTCCGCCTGCGTCGGGCCGCCGGAGCTAGTCCTCGTCGTCGTTGTCGCTGGCCACCGGCCGCCGTCGTTCCTTGATCCAGGCTTCGACGTCCTCGGCGAGCCAGACGTTACCCATCGCCAGCTCGGCCACCGGTGCGGGGAAGTCCCGGCGGCTGGTGAGCTGGTAGGCCCGCTGGCGGCTGATCCCGCCGAGGCGCACCCGAATCTCATGTGCACCCATGAGGTTCAGCTTCTTACCCATGATCGCAGGCTAGGCAGCCGCATAGGCGTCGTGTGCGAACTTAGCGGACGATCAGCACATACGCTATGGTCGTACGAAATAGGCTATTGCCTAGTAGAGGGGCGTGGGCATGCGCATCAAACTCTGGCTGCGGGGTCCCGGCGACGACCCGCGGGTCGAGATCGTCACCGAGTTCGAGGGGTGGGAACCGGAGTACCTCGCCGCCCGCGCCCACCGCTCGGTGCTGGCCGAGGCGCTGCCCCAGGACGGCACCAGCCGCCGGCCCGTGGCCGACGGCTGGTGGTTCCTGCCGCGCTCCTGACGCTCAGGGCTTGGTCGGCGCCACGATCCGGCCGTCGTACAGCTGCTGACGCAGCTGGTCCAGTTCCGGCTGCAGCCCGGCGATCTGGGCCGAGTTCGACGTCGCGTAGCCGACGCCGTCGGTCTTCAGGTCGAAGCGGCGCACCCCGCCCGCGCGGTCACCCTTCACGAACGCCTGGATCTCCTGGAACACCGCGTTGTCGACGCGCTTGAGCATCGAGGTCAGCACCGCGGACTTCACGGCCCCGTCAGCACTGGCGTACTGGTCGGAGTCGACGCCGACGAACGCGGCGCCTTCGGTGGCGGCCACCGCCTGCAGCGCGCCCGCACCGGAGCCACCGGCGGCCGCGTAGATCACGTCCGCTCCATCGTCCAGCATGTCGGCGGCGATCTGCTTCGCCTTGTCCGGTGCGCCGAACCCGCTGAAGTCCGGCGGGGCGCTCAGGTACTTCACCTTTACCTTGATCTTCGGGTTGACGTGCTTGGCGCCCGCCGTGAAGCCCGCCTCGAACTTCTGCAGCAGCGGGATCTGCACCCCGCCGATGTAGCCCACGACGCCGGACTTCGACTTCAGCGCGGCGGCCGCGCCGACCAGGAAGGACCCCTGCTCCTCGGCGAAGACCAGCGACACCACGTTGTCGGCGGCGATCGAGTCGTCGTCGACGATGGCGAACGTCGTCTCCGGGTGCTCGGTGGCGATCTTCTTCAACGCGTTGACGTACTGGAAGCCGACGGCGAACACCGGGTTGTTGCCGGCGGCGACCAGCTTGCGCAGGGTGTCGAGGCGTACGTCGTCGCCCTCCTTGGCGGGCGCCGTCTCGGTCACCTCGATCTCGAGCTCCTTCTTGGCCCGGTCCAGCCCCGCACCGGCCATGTCGTTGAAGCTCTTGTCGCCGCGCCCGCCGATGTCGAACGCCATGCCGACCTTGACGTGCTCGGCGCCCAGCCCGGCGATCGCCGCGGCGGCCGCCGAGTCGGCCGGTGCCACCGGCGTATTCGCACACCCGGCGAGGGCCAGAGCACCCGCGGCGGCCGCGGCCACCAACATTTTCGTACGCATGTCCTCGTCGCCTCTCAGTACCGGAACTGTCCGACGGCCTCGCGCAGCTGCCGCGACATGCGGGTCAGCTCGGCGGCGGCGGCCCGGGAGCGGGCCACGTCGTCGCTGGCCGCGCTCGCGGCCGCGGCGACTGCGGCGATGTTTTCCGCGATCTGCGTGCTGCCCCCGGCGGCCTCGGCGACGCCCCGGTTCATCTCCGTGGTGGTCGCGGTCTGCTCCTCGACCGCGCTGGCGATCGTCGTCTGGTAGCCGCTGATCCGGCTGATGATCTCGCCGATGCCGGAGATCGCCGACGCGGCCGCCGCGCTGTCGCTCTGGATGTCCTGCACCAGCCGGCCGATGTCCTCGGTGGCCTTGGCGGTCTCCTGGGCCAGCTCCTTGACCTCGCCCGCCACGACCGCGAAGCCCTTGCCGAGCTCGCCCGCCCGGGCCGCCTCGATGGTGGCGTTCAGCGCCAGCAGGTTGGTCTGTTCCGCGATCGCGGTGATCAGCTGCAGCACGTCACCGATCCGCGCCGACGAGGCGCCGAGGCTGGCGACCGTGCTGTTCGCGACCCCGGCGGCGGCGACCGCCTCGGAGGCGACGTGGGCCGCCTGCGACGCGCTCTCGGCGATGTCGGCGATCGCCGAACCCATCTCCTCGGCGCCCATGGCCACCGAGTTCACGTTGGCGCTGACCTCCTGCGAGGCGTCGGCCACGATCCGGGCCTGGGTGGAGGTCTCGGAGATGTTGGTGGCGAAGGTCTGCGCGACCTCGTCCAGCGCGGCCGAGGTCTGGTCCAGCACCTCCGCCTGCGCGGCCACGTCGACGACCACCCGGTGGATCGAGCCGAGCGCGTCGCCGAGCGCGGCGGCCATCTCGGCGGGCTCGTCGGTGCCGCCGCGCGGCAGCTCCACCCTGAGCTCGCCGTCGGCGACCCGGCGCAGGGCGTCGCGGGCCGCCACGACCGGCCGGGTGATGCTGCGCGTCACAACCAGGGCCAGCAGGCAGCCGAGCAGCAGCGCCAGCGCGCTGCCGACCAGGATGATCCGCTGCGCGGTGTCGGCCGCCGCGGCCGACTCGGCGACCGCCTGGTCGCTGCGCTGGTCGACCGACTCCACCAGCCGCTGCGTGGCGGTCATGATCCGGTAGTAGGAGTTCCAGCTGTCGTACTGGGCGAGCTGGTCACCCTTGCGCACAGCCGCGGGCGTGCCCGGCTTGTACGCCGCCACCACCTGCTCGTTGACCCCGAAGTAGGTGGCGGCTTCCTTCTGCACCTTGGCGAACAGCGCCTGCTCGGCGCCGTTCATGTCGGCCTTGTGCACCGCCTTCAGGTACGCCTGGAAGCGGTCGCGTTCGCGCTGCCAGGCGCGGTAGTTGACCGAGTCGCCACCGAACGCGCGAGCCGCGCCGAGCCGGTGGATGTCCGCCACGTACGCGCTCTGCCAGCCGTTGAGGCTGGCCGCGTAGAACCGGATCTCCTTCGCCTCGCTGGTGAGCACCTGCAGGGCGCGCACCTCGCTGGCGGTGGCCTTCTGATTACGGATCCCGGTGAACGCGACCGCCGCCACCACCCCTAGCAGGGCGAGCACGGCCACGAACGCGGCTGCCAGCCGCGTACCGATCCTGACTCTGCGCATGCGTCTCCTCGACCTCCCCAACATGGAGCACATCGGCCGCGGCGGCGCTCGCTTAATGAATTGCGAGACGGCGGTCCGACGTTTCGCAGGTCGCTCGACGGGCCGGGTTCAGCCGGTGGTCACCCGCGCGTGGGTCGCCGTTCACCGGCGTTTCGCACCATTGCGAGGCATGAGCCTGGCCCTGACGACGCTCACCGAGGCCGCGCAGCAGACCGCGTACGCGCTGCTGGGGGGCATGGGCGCGCGGTGGCGGCACAGCCGCGGGGTGGCGCACCGGGCGGCGGAACTGGCCGGACCGCTGGGGATCGACGCGGACCTGCTGGTCGCGGCGGCCTGGCTGCACGACATCGGGTACGCGCCGCCGGCGGTCGTCACCGGCTTCCACCCGCTGGACGGGGCCGGCTACCTGGCGGCCCGGCGGTGGCCGCCGCGCGTGACGGGGCTGGTCGCCCACCACTCGGGTGCGGTGTTCGTGGCGGCGGCGCGCGGGCTCGGCGGGGCGCTCGCGGCGTTCGCCGACGAGGGCGGCGTGGTGGCGGACGCGCTGACGTACGCCGACCAGACCGTCGGGCCCGAGGGCCAGCGGGTCACCCTGGCGGACCGGCGTACCGAGATGCTGTGCCGGCACGGCGCCCACTCGTGGAACGCCCGGGTGGACCACGTGCGCTGGCCGCACCTGCGCGCCCTCGCCGAGCGGGTCGAACGGCGCCTCGCCGCCGCCGAGCCGGTCCGGCACGCCCGCGACGGCGTGGCGGTGCCGGTCTGAGCCCGCCGACCCGGCAGGCCCGGATGCGCTGCCGCCCGGTCCGGCGTGCGCCGAATCCGCGCGCCGCCCGGCCCGGGCTCGCAGACTGGCCGTATGCGTCCGGGTCTGGCGTTTCGCGCCGCGACCGCCGTGTACGTGGCGGCCGTCGCGGTGCTGGCCGCGGCCGGCAGCGGGGTCGCCGCCCCGCTGGTCTTCCCCACGGGCCTGCTGTACGTGCCGGCCGATCGGTGGCTGACCGGGCCGGGCACGGCCCCGCCGCTGGCCCGGATCGCGGTGCTGTGCGTGTTCGCGGTGGCCAACGCCCACCTGGTGCGCGCGATGCTGCGCCTGCTGCCCGCCGACCCGGCCGAACGAGCGGTGGCGCGGCGGCTCGCGCGCGCGCTGGTCGGCTCGGGGGTGCCGGTCACCGCGGCGGCGGGCGGCGCCGGGCGGATCCGTACCCCGGGCGGGCAGCTGCGCCGGCAGCGCAGCCTGGACCTGCGCGACCTGCCGGTGTCGTACCCGGAGCTGGTGGCGGTGTATCGGGGGATGTGGCGGCGGGCGGGCCTCACGGTCCAGCAGCGGCCGGATCCGCCGGGCCTGCGGGCCCGCGACCCGCAGGGCTACGAGTACGTGATGGAGCCGGGACCGGCCGGTGCGGCCGTGCTGCGGGTGTCCGGGCCGGTGCGCCGGTTCCGGGGGCTGGCCCGGGCCGCGCTGGCGGTGTCCGTCCCGGCGCTCGGCGTCGCCCTGTGGCTCGTGCTGCCACGAATGTTCTGATCGGGACCACCGGCTCACGGCCGGGCCGATGACTCAGCCGGGCCTCGCCGCACCCGATTACCCAGGCGTGAAGCTCAAGCCCCTGGCGGACGACTACGACGTCGAGTTCTGGGCGCGTCAGGTCCGGATCTGCGCGTGGGTCGCCGTCGGGATCTCCCTGCTGGCCGCCCTGCGCATGGCGGTGGCGTGGGAGTCCGGCATGCGGTGGTGGGCCGTACCGATGGGTGTGGTGACCCTGGTGCAGGCGGCCGCGACCCGGCTGCCGTGGGCGCGGATCGTCCGCCTGCCGCACGCGCGCGAGGCTCTGCTCACCTGGTTCCTCGCCGAGCTGGCGATCATCTACCTGTTCGAGGTCGTCGACGACACCGGCCGGATGCGCTACGTCCCGGCCGTCATGCTGGTCGTCACGGCGTCCGCCGCGCTGTACCCGCCGCGGTGGGTCATCGGCGTGGGCGTGCTGGCGCTCGGCGGGTTCTTCGCCCTCGTGCCGATGCAGCCCGGCATCGACGTCACCTTCATCGCCGGGATGGCCGCGATGCTGGCCTGCGTCGTGGGCCTGTGCGCGCTGACCGCGGGCAGCCGCAGCCGGCTCGACGACCGCCGCCGCACCGCGGAACGGCGCATCGAACTGCTGCTGGAGAACTCCTCCGACGCCGTGCTCGCCATCGACCCCGCCGGACGCCTGCGCTACGTCAGCCCGTCCGCGCGGACCCTGTTCGGCCCCGACCAGCCGTGGCAGATCGACGGCAACCTGGGCGCCCTCGCGCACCCCGACGATCTGGCCCGGACCCGGGAATGGCTCAACGCCCTGGCCGCCACGCCGGTCGGGCACACCAGCCGGATCGAGGCCCGCCTGCGGTGCGCGGACGACGCGTGGCTGTACGCCGACATCATCGGCACCAACCGCGTCGAGGACGCTGACCTCGGCGCGCTGGTGCTCAGCGTCCGCGACATCGGCGCCCGCCGCTCGCTGGAGGAGGAACTGACCCGCCAGGCGTTCCGCGACTCGCTGACCGGGCTGGCGAACCGGGCCCTGTTCCACGACCGCCTGGAGCATGCCGTGGCCCGGGCCCGGCGCGGCGGCGAGCACGTCACCCTGCTGCTGATCGACCTCGACAACTTCAAGATGGTCAACGACACCCTCGGGCACAGCGCGGGCGACGATCTGCTCACCACGGTGGCCGAGCGGCTGAGCGCACAGGTACGGCCCTCCGACACCCTCGCCCGCCTCGGCGGTGACGAGTTCGCCCTGCTGGTGGAGGGCGTCGACGAGCGGGAGGCGGTGGCCCTGGCCGAACGCATCCTGGCCGTCGTCCGGGAGCCGGTGAACCTGGCCGCCCGCGACGTCGTCTGCACGATGAGCATCGGCATCGCGATCGCGGCCCCCAGCGACGGCACCGCCGACACCGAGGAGCTGCTGCGCGACGCGGACCTGGCCATGTACGCCTCGAAGCGCAACGGCCGGGACCGCTACGCGGTCTTCGACCCGGCCATGTACGCCGACGTGCTGCGCGAGGCGCGGGTGCGCACGGAGCTGGAACGCGCCGTCGCCGAGGAGCAGTTCTTCGTCCTGTACCAGCCCATCGTGGACATGCCCAGCGGGCGCCCCACCGGCGTCGAGGCGCTGGTGCGCTGGCGGCACCCGACCGACGGGGTGCTGGGACCGGACACGTTCATTCCGTACGCGGAGGAGTCGGGTCTGATCGTGCCGCTCGGCCGGTGGGTGCTGCGGCAGGCCTGTGACCAGCTCGCCGAGTGGCGCCGGGAGCTGCCCTCGGCGCGGGAGCTGCACATGAGCGTGAACCTGTCGGCGCGCCAGTTCCAGAACCCGAACCTGGTCGAGGAGGTCGCCGACGCGGTGTCGCGTTCGGGCATCGAACCGTCCTGCCTCGTCCTGGAGATCACCGAGACGACCCTGATGCGTGACTCCGATGTCGTGCTGGCGGCGCTGCACGGCCTGCGCCGCCTCGGGGTGCGGGTGGCCGTCGACGACTTCGGCAGCGGGTACTCGTCGCTGGGCTACCTGAAGCGTTTCCCGGTCGACATCCTGAAGATCGACCGGTCGTTCGTCCAGGGCGAGGAGGACGCGGACGCGGCCACCCTCACCGAGGCGGTCATCGGCATCGGCCGGGCGCTGCGGTTGCAGACGGTCGCCGAGGGGGTCGAGACCAGCGCCCAGTGGTCGACGCTGCGGGAACTCGGCTGCGACCTCGGGCAGGGCTTCTACTTCGCCCGCCCGTCCGAGGCGGACGTCATCGCCCGCCTGCTGGCCGGGGACATGCCGTCGGTGGCCCTGCTCGACGCGGGCTGATCGGGGGTACGTCGGGCGGCCCGAAGACGACCGGGACGCCGGGGGAGTACAGCACGCTGACCGGTGGACCCGAGGGATCCGGCAGCCCGGCGGCCCGTACCAGGGTGTCGTCGAGGCTGAGCAACTCGGCGCGGTGCAGCGGCCAGACGGGATGGTCGTTGGGCAGGTGCAGGGTGCGACCCCACGCGCGGGTGTGCAGTCCCCACCGGGCGGTCACGAACTGCTCCAGTGGCGTCGGCGCGGCGATGGGCGCGCCGACCCGGACCGCCATGGCGTTGACGGCCGGGCGCGGGCCCGGCCACCGGCGCCGGCTGGTGTAGCGCAGCACGTCACCCTCGCGGGCCAGCCGCATCCGCGACCACATGTACGGCAGCCGCAGCAGCGCCCGCGCGAC
This sequence comes from Krasilnikovia cinnamomea, assembly GCF_004217545.1. Lineage (NCBI taxonomy): Bacteria > Bacillati > Actinomycetota > Actinomycetes > Micromonosporales > Micromonosporaceae > Krasilnikovia > Krasilnikovia cinnamomea. Next base: position 313,150 of record NZ_SHKY01000001.1, on the reverse strand, counting down.
CAGCACCGGCAGCAGCCGTTCCGCGTCCAGCGACCGGAACACCACCGCCCGCCGCCCCAGCCGGTCGACGCTGTACAACCGCACGTTCGTCTCGCAGAACGTGCCCAGGTACGGCACCGCGGGCCCGCGCAGCGGACCCACCCCGACCATCCGGAAGCCGATCAGCCCCACGTAGGTTGCCCCGTCGAGGGTGTCGGGCACGGTGCCCGCGGGCAGCAGCGGTGCCACCGCCGACGGCGGCACCGCCCAGTGCAGGAAGGTGAGGTCGTGCCAGCGCTGGCTCAGCAACGGGCGCCGCACGGGCCGTACGGTCAGCGGGGTCACGTCCTCGACGAGCACGCCAACCATCATGCCGTGCCCCGCCACCCCACCCGGCCGCGCCAGCGGCCCCGACGAACCTGGAGGCTCATCCTGAGCGCACGACAACCGGCGGCGGTGCTGTTCGACATGGACGGCACCCTGGTCGACAGCGAGAAGGTCTGGGACGTCGCGTTGATCGAGCTGGCCCGGCTCGCCGGTGGGGAGCTGTCCCGCTCCGCCCGGCACGCGATGGTCGGCACCACGATGACGCGCACGATGCAGCTCCTGCGCGACGACCTGGGCCAGCCCGACCGCGACGAGGCCGCGGATGTGGCGTGGCTGACCGGCCGGGTGTTCGAGCTGTTCACCGACGGTCTGGTGTGGCGCCCCGGCGCGTGGGAACTGCTGTGCGCCGTGCGGGCCGCGGGCGTGCCCACGGCGCTGGTCACCTCCACCGGCCGCAAGCTGGTCGAGGTCGCGCTGGACACGCTGGGACGGGCCAACTTCGACGTCGTGGTCTGCGGCGACGAGGTCGAACGGCCCAAGCCGGATCCGGAGCCGTACCGAACGGCCGCCCGGCTGCTCGGCGTGCCGATCGCGGCGTGCGTGGCCGTCGAGGACTCGCCGGCCGGGGTGAGCAGCGCGCTGGCGGCCGGTGCGGCGGTCCTGGCGGTGCCCGTCGAGCTGGAGCTGCCGCCGATCGACGGCGTGCACCTGCGTGAGTCGCTGGAGGGGGTGGATCCGGCGTACCTGGCCGCACTCCTGCGCGACCGGTGCTGAGCCCGCGGTGCGCGGTTGACGGCGGAGTGGCGTCAATCTGACGCTTGACTGACGTCACCAGTGACGTCAGTATGGAGTCATGGACCTGACCCCGTATCTGGAGACGCTCCGGGCCGATCTCGCGGCCGCGGCCGCACCCGGCGGCTCCGAGACCCAACGCGCCGCCGACCTGCTCGGCCACGCACTGGAGGCGTCCGCCCGGCTGGCGCTGCTGGAGGCGCTGTCCGACGCGGCCGCCGAGATCACCACCCGGCTGCACGGCGCCGGCGTCGAGGTGCGCCTGCGCGGCCGGGAGGCCGATCTCGTCGTCACGGAGGCGGTGACCGAGCCGGCGCCCGAGCCGCCCGCACTGGACGGCGGTGACCTCGCCCGGCTCACCCTGCGCATGCCGGAGGCGCTGAAGAACCACGTCGAGCAGGCCGCCGCGGCCGAGGGCATCTCGGTCAACGCGTGGCTGGTCCGCGCGGTCACCGCGGCCGCCACCCAGCCGCCGCGCTGGGCCCGGCCCGAGCCGCCCGGCTGGCCCGCGCCGCCCGCGCCCCCGGCGCCGCCCGGGCCGCCCGGGCGCTCGGGCAAGCGCATCACCGGGTTCGCCCAGGCCTGACCTCGCCTTCACCCGCAAAGGAGCAGCACCATGCCCGAGTACGAATTCACCCACGACGGCCCCCTCGACATCCGGCTGGAGATGCACCGCGGCGCCGCCGAGGTCACCGCCGAAGCGGGCGACGCCGTCCGTGTGAACGTCACCCCGTACGACGACAGCGCCACCGCGCGCCAGGTCGCCGAGAACTTCCGCGTCCAGCTCGACGGAGATCAGCTGTCGGTGCGCCCGTCCGAGGAGACGGGGTGGCCGTGGCGGCGCTCCGCCAAGGTGCACGTGGTGGTCCAGGTGCCGGTCGGCAGCGCGCTGAACGCCCGGACCGCCTCCGCCGACCTGCGCACCCGGGGTGAGCTCTCCGTCCTGCGCGCGGACCTCGCCTCCGGCGACGCCTTCGTCGAACGGGTCACCGGCGCGGCGCAGGTCAAGGCCGCCAGCGGCGACATCACGCTCGACCGCGTCGGCGGCAGCCTGCACATCGGCAGCGCCTCCGGCGACCTGCGCGTCGGTGACGTCACCGGTGACGTCATCGCGAACACCGCCAGCGGTGATCTCACCGTCCGCAGCATCGGCGGCTCCCTGCAGGCCAGGACCGCGTCCGGGGACATCGAGGTGGGCTGCCTCGCGCGCGGCCAGGCGAACGTCCACTCGGCCTCCGGCGACGTGACGATCGGCGTGGCCCGCGGCACCGGCGTCTGGCTCGACCTCAACACCGCGTCCGGCTCCACCAGCAGCGACCTCGCCATCGGCCAGGCCGACGAGGGCGGCCAGCAGGTCGGTCTCGAACTGTGCATCCGCACCGCCAGCGGCGACATCCACGTGCACCGGGCTGCCGATGACGCTTCACGGGCCGCCGACGACACCGCGCGGGCCGCCTGATGCTGCCGCACGACAGGGCCAGCGTCGAGACGGCGGCCCGCCACGTCCAGGACCGTCTCGGCACACGTCGCGCGGCGCGGTTCGCCCCGGCCGCCAGACCGCAACGGCGCGGGCGCACCCCGCCGACCTGAGCACCGCCGGGCACCCGGGGAGGCCACGTCGCCCCGGGTGCCCGCCTGCGCCTCAGACGCCCCGGGCCACGAGGCCGGTCTCGTACGCGAGCACGACCGCCTGGACCCGGTCACGCAGGCCGAGTTTGCCCAGCACATGCCCGACGTGGGTCTTGATCGTCGTCTCGCTGACCAGCAGGGCGCGGGCGATCTCCGCGTTGGTGTGGCCGCGCGCGACGTGCACCAGGACTTGGCGTTCCCGCTCGGTCAGTGTGCCCAGCGTCGGCGGGGCCGGTGCCGCGGGCGCGGGCGCCGTGTCGGCCAGCCGGGGCAGCAGGCGGGCCAGCAGCCGCGGGGCCACGACGGCGCCCCCGTCGGCGATCGTGCGGATCGCCGAGATCAGCTCCTGCGCGGGCGCGTCCTTGCCGAGGTAGCCGAACGCCCCTGCGGCCAGGGCGCCGACCACCAGTTCGTCGCCGTCGTCGGCGGTGAAGACGAGCACCCGGGCGACCGGGGCGGCGGCCGCCGCGATGGCCCGCGTCACGGCCAGACCGTCGAGGCGGGGCAGCCGCACGTCCAGCAGCACGACATCGGGCAGCAGCCGGCGCGCGAGCTCCACCGCCTCGGTGCCGTCGGTGGCCTCCCCGACGACGGCCACGTCGCCGGCCTCGGACAGCGCCATGCGCAGGCCGGAGCGTTGCATCGGCGCGGGATCCGCCAGCAGCACGCGGATCGGCGGCCGCCTCGGTGCCGTAGCTGCGCCTGCGCTCACCCAGGCCTCCCCGCGCCGGTGGCGTCCCGGGTGCCCGCCGGGTCTCCCGTGCCGGTGGCGTCCCGGGTGCCCGCCGGGTCTCCCGTGCCGGTCGAGGTGACCGCGACCGCGCTGCCGGGTACGGGGTCGTCCGGCTCGGGATACGGCGGTGGGGTGCCGCCGAACTCCGGGCACAGCTGCTGGTGGCGGCACCAGCCGCACAGGCGGCTGGGCTTGGGCCGGAAGTCGCGGTCGCGCTTGGCGCGCTCGATCGCCTGCGACAGGGCGACCAGCGTGCGTTCGAAGCGCTCCAGCTCCTCGGCGTCCGGGCGGTAGTCACACACCTCGGCGTCCTTGAGATAGAGCAGGCGCAACACCTTGGGCACCAGGCCGCGGGTGCGCCAGAGCACCAGGGCGTAGAACTTGAGCTGGAACAACGCCCGGCCCTCGAACGCCTCCCGGGGCGCGCCGCCGGTCTTGTAGTCGACGACCCGCAGGTCGCCCGCCGGGGAGACGTCCAGGCGGTCGATGTAGCCGCGGATGAGCAGCTCGTCGTCGACCAGCGTGGAGATCAGGCTCTCCCGCTCGGCCGGCTCCAACCGCTGCGGATCCTCCACGGCGAAGTAGCCGTTCACCAGCTCACCGGCCCCGGCCAGGAAGTCGGCGAGCAGGTCCGCCTCGTCCGGCACGGGGCTGGCGGTGGGCGTGAAGAGCTCGGCCAGCGCGGGCTCCTCCGCGACGAGGCGCTGCCACTGCGGGGTGATCAGGGCGGCCGCCGCGGCCGGGGTGCGCTGCTCTGCGGGCAGGTCGAACAGCCGCTCCAGCACCGCGTGCACCAGCGTGCCGCGGAGCTGGTCGGCGGACGGCTGCTCGGGTAGCCGGTCGATCGTGCGGAACCGGAACAGCAGCGGGCAGGTCTTGAAATCCGCCGCCCGCGACGGCGACAACGACGGGCCGGTGGTCCGATCGGCCGGCTCGGCCGCCGAAGCGTCGCCCGACGGCCCCGAAGCGGTGGTCCGGGTCGCGGTCGGTGGGGCGGGGGACGCCGTCTGTGCCGTCATGGGGGACAGGCTAGGGGAGAGGTACGACGAAACGGCGCATCGGTACGCAGCGGGCGTTCCGTAGCATCGATGCCGTGGACGACAGCTCACCGCGCCCGCGCCGGCCTTCCGCGCGCCGGGGACGGCGAATCGGCCGGGTCCTCGGCGTGCCGGTCTACGTCAACCCCTCGATGGTTCTGCTCGCCCTGGTCGTCACGGTCGTCTACGGCGGCTACGTGCGTACCGAGCTGGGCCTGCCGGATCCGCTGGGCTACCTGGTCGGCTTCGGTTTCGTGCTCTGCCTGCTCGGCTCGGTGCTGCTGCACGAGCTGGGCCACGCCCTGACCGCCCGCCGCTACGGCATCGGCGTGCGCGGCATCACCCTGGAACTGCTGGGCGGCTGGACGGAGATGGACGCCGACGCCCCGAACCCCCGGGTCGACGCGCTCGTCTCGCTGGCCGGCCCCGCCGTGTCCCTGGTGCTGGGTGCGGTGTCCACCGCCGCGGCGCTGGCGTTGCCCGACCGTACGGTGCTCGCCCAGATCGCCTTCCAGCTCGCCGCCAGCAACCTCATCGTGACGGTCTTCAACGTGCTGCCCGGCCTGCCGCTGGACGGCGGCCGGGCGCTGCGCGCCGGGTTGTGGGCCCTGCTGCGCGACCGCAACCGGGCCACGGTCGTGGCCGGCTGGGCCGGCCGGGTGATCGCCGCGGGCACCGTGCTGCTGGCGCTGAGCCTGTACCAGCTGCGGCTGCTCACCCTGTTCGGGCTGGCCTTCGTGCTGCTCGTGGCGTTCACGCTGGGACACGGCGCGGGCCAGTCGATCCGGCTGGGCCGGATGACCAGCCGGTTCCCGCTGGTGGACCTGGAGGAGCTGGCCCGGCCAGTGCTGGCGGTGCCCTCGGGCACCCCGCTCGCCGAGGCGCAGCGGCGCGCCGGTGCGGCGGCCAAGCCCCACACGCTGGCCGTCGCCGACTCCGCCGGGCGCCTGGTCGCGGTGGTCGACAGCGGCTCGGCGGCCCGCGTGCCGGCGCAGCGCCGGCCGTGGGTGGCGGTCGACACGGTGGCCCGCGGCCTGGCCGGCGTGCCCGCGCTGCCGGTGGGGCTCAGCGGCGAACAGGTGGTCCGCGCGGTGCAGGCCCACCCGGGTGCGCACTACCTGGTGACCGCAGGCGAGGATGTGCTCGGCGTCCTGCACGTCGGCGACCTGGCCGAGGTGCTGGAGCCGCACCGCGGCCGGCGGCGCGACGTTCCGCGCTGACCCGCCCGGAAGTGCCCGACCGAGATGCCGACCCGGCCGGGGACGTGCCCGACCGAGGAAGTGCTGAACCGGCCGGACGTCCCCCACCGAGAGAGAAGTGCCGTGACCGTCCACTCCACCGCCGCCGTCGACGAGCCGGCCCCCGTGCACCGCGGGCCGTTCCAGCCCGGAGACCGGGTGCAGCTCACCGATCCCAAGGGACGGATGCACACCGTCGTCCTGGAACCCGGCAAGGCGTACCACACCCACCGCGGCGCGCTGGCGCACGACGAGCTGATCGGGCTGCCCGAGGGCAGCGTGGTGACGTCGACGGGCGGCACGGCGTACCTGGCGCTGCGGCCGCTGCTGGCCGACTACGTGCTGTCCATGCCGCGCGGAGCCCAGGTGATCTACCCCAAGGACGCGGCCCAGATCGTGGCCATGGGCGACGTTTTCCCCGGCGCCAAGGTGCTGGAGGCCGGCGCCGGCTCCGGCGCGCTGACCTGTTCGCTGCTGCGGGCGGTGGGCCCCTCCGGCGAGCTGCACTCGTACGAGCTGCGCGACGATTTCGCGGCGATCGCCCGGCGCAACGTGGAGTCGTTCTTCGGCGGCCCGCACCCGGCGTGGCACCTGCACAACGGTGACGTCGCCGAGGCGACCCAGACCGGTTTCGACCGGATCATCCTGGACATGCTGACCCCGTGGGAGGCCCTCGACATGGTCGAGCGGGCGCTGGTGCCCGGCGGCGTGTTCATCGGGTACGTGGCGACCACCCCGCAGCTGTCCGAGCTGGTGGAGGCGCTGCGCGAGCGCGGCGGCTGGACCGAGCCGCGCGCCTGGGAGTCGCTGATCCGCGACTGGCATGCCGACGGACTGGCGGTCCGCCCCGACCACCGGATGATCGCGCACACGGCGTTCCTGGTGTCGGCCCGCAAGCTCGCCCCCGGGGTGATCGCACCGCCACGGCGGCGCAAGCCCAGCAAGGGCGCCGAGGCGTACGCGCTGCGCCGGGCGGCGCAACAGGTCCCGGCGGCCACCGGCCCGCGGACCGTGCCCGATCACGCGGAGATCGACGCCGATCCCGGGGTGTGAGCGCGGGGCCCGCGTCGGGTAGGTTCCGTCGCGGACCCCTGCAATCGCCGGGTGTCAGCGGGAGGCAGGGCCCCAGCGAGGGGCAGGGCCTCAGCGAGGGGCAGGGCCTCAGCGAGCGCCAGGGCCCCAGCGGGAGCAGGGCCAGCGGGAGGATGGGGTGGGCGCGATGAGTTCACCGCCGTTCGGCGGCAGCAACGACATGCCGGCGGTGTTCCCGGACTGGTCGCCGTACGAGGACCTCGACTCGGCCGCCCGGGCGTATCTGCGTGACCCCGAAGTGGCCCTCGACGCGCTGTTCGGGGTGCTGCGCGGCGCCTCGGTGTTGTGTTTCACACTCGAGCGCTTCGTCAACGAGGTGAACGGCGTCTGGCAGGAGGTCGTCATCTGCGACGGCAGCCGGCTCGTGCTCTGGCACGGCGAGGACGTGGCGCCCGGGGACGGTCCGGTCGGCTCGATGACCTCCTCGCTGCGGGTCGTGCCGCTGTCCACGGTCACCGAGGTGGGCTGCCGGCGGCGGCTCACCCGTACCCCCACCGGGCAGGCGCGGGTCGACAGCATCGACGTGTATCTGCTGCTCAGCTCCGTCGACGACGCGGTGCCGCCGCCCGGGCTGGAGGAGGAGGGCCGCCCCGCGCTGCGGCACGACGCGCTGCGCTTCGGCAAGACCCTCGACGACGGCGGCCCGGGCCAGATCGCCCGCCTGGAGGAGTTCTCCCGGGTGGTCGCCTCCCTGGTCGGGCGCCCGACGCTCTGAGGGGCCGCCTCAGTCCGCGTCGGGGCCGGCGACCTCCACGTCATCGGTGCGGCGCACCACGTGGATGCAGTCGCCCGGGCACTCCTTGGCCGCGTCGATCACCTCGAGCCGCAGCCCGGCCGGCACGTCGGTGCGCACGCCAGGGTCCTGCAGCAGCTCACCGGCGCTGTCCTTGACGTACGCGAGACCGTCGACGTCGAATTCGAAGACCTCCGGCGCGTACTGCACGCACAGGCCGTCGCCGGTGCACAGATCCTGATCCACCCAGACCTGGAGCTCGTCTGTCCCCGTCTGTGTCGACATGGTGGGCCTCCCACAGTTCTCCCGCACCGACCGTACCGGAGACCTCCGACCGGGTGGCGCGGCAGTCCGGCTCAATGGATCAAGGTTCAGTGACGAGGGTGTTGCACCGGTCGAAAACCGCCCCGCAACGGCTAGTGTTATGTGCAAGACGTTCGAGCCCCCGGGGAGGTGGGACGTGGCACGTAGCGACGAGGCGGATTCACGCGCCGCACGTTGGGAGAAGGAAGCCAACGATCTCTCCAGCCAGGTCGCGTTCCTGCAGGAGGAACTCGCTCTGGTACGGCGCAAGTTGACCGAAAGCCCCCGACACGTCCGGCAGCTCGAAGAGCGGCTCGCGGCGACGCAGGCGCAGCTGGCCCGACTGACCGAGAACAACGACCGGCTCGTGGCGACCCTCAAGGAAGCCCGGGCTCAGATCGTCACTCTCAAGGAAGAGATTGACCGGCTCGCCCAGCCGCCCAGCGGCTACGGCGTGTTCCTCACCGCACACGAGGACGGCACCGTCGACGTGTTCACCGGCGGCCGCAAGCTCCGCGTGGCGGTGTCCCCGTCGCTGGTGGTGGAGGATCTCAAGCGCGGCCAGGAGGTGCTGCTCAACGACGCGCTGAACGTCGTCGACGCCTTCGGCTACGAGCGGGTCGGCGAGGTCGTCCTGCTCAAGGAGGTGCTGACCGCGCCGGGCGGCGAGCTGCCCGACCGCGCACTGGTCGTCTCGCACGCCGACGAGGAGCGGATCGTCCACCTGGCCGAATCGCTGCAGGTGTCGGCGTTGCGCGCGGGTGACTCGCTGATGATCGAGCCGCGCTCGGCGTACGCCTACGAGCGCATTCCGAAGAGCGAGGTCGAGGAGCTCGTCCTCGAGGAGGTCCCGGACGTCGACTACGGCGACATCGGTGGCCTGCACGCGCAGATCGAGCAGATCCGCGACGCGGTGGAGCTGCCGTTCCTGCACGCGGACCTGTTCCGGGAGCACCAGCTGCGCCCGCCGAAGGGCATCCTGCTCTACGGCCCGCCCGGCTGCGGCAAGACCCTGATCGCCAAGGCGGTCGCGAACTCGCTGGCGAAGAAGATCGCCGAGCGGCGCGGCGAGGAGAAGCACACCAGCTACTTCCTCAACATCAAGGGCCCGGAGCTGCTGAACAAGTACGTGGGTGAGACCGAGCGGCACATCCGCCTGGTCTTCCAGCGGGCCCGGGAGAAGGCCAGCGAGGGCACCCCGGTCATCGTGTTCTTCGACGAGATGGACTCGATCTTCCGGACCCGCGGCTCCGGCGTCTCCTCCGACGTGGAGAACACGATCGTCCCGCAGCTGCTCAGCGAGATCGACGGCGTGGAGGGCCTGGAGAACGTCATCGTCATCGGCGCCTCCAACCGGGAAGACATGATCGACCCGGCGATCCTGCGCCCGGGCCGGCTCGACGTGAAGATCAAGATCGAGCGTCCGGACGCGGAGGCGGCCAAGGACATCTTCGCCAAGTACATCCTGGCCGAGCTGCCGCTCTCCGACGACGACCTGGTCGAGCACGGCAACGACCGCGACGTCACGGTGGCCGCGATGATCGAGGCCGTCGTGCTGCGGATGTACACGGAGTCCGAGGAGAACCGCTTCCTGGAGGTCACCTACGCCAACGGTGACAAGGAGGTCCTGTACTTCAAGGACTTCAACTCCGGCGCGATGATCCAGAACATCGTCGACCGCGGCAAGAAGATGGCGATCAAGGAGTTCCTCACCTCCGGCAAGAAGGGGCTGCGCCTGCAGCACCTGCTGGACTCGTGCGTCGACGAGTTCCGCGAGAACGAGGACCTGCCCAACACCACCAACCCGGACGACTGGGCCCGGATCTCCGGCAAGAAGGGCGAGCGGATCGTCTACATCCGTACGCTCGTCTCCGGCGGCAAGGGCGCCGAGGCCGGCCGCTCCATCGACACGGTCAGCAACACCGGCCAGTACCTGTAGCACCGCAGCGCCCGGCGCGGGCGGGGCGATTCGTCGCCCCGCCCGCGCCGCGTCGTTGCACCCGGTGTGACCGTCGAGACCGCCGCCTCCGGCCGGTCGCCGGGCTCCACCACCGGCCCGGCGCCCGGCACCCACCCCGGCTCCTCGGGCCCCGGCTCCTCGGGCCCCGGCTCTCCGGGCCCCGACTCTCCCGGCTCAGCCGGGGCCCGGCTCGGCTGGCTGGACGCGCTGCGCGGGTTCGCGGCGCTCACGGTCGTCTGGTTCCATCTCAGCCCCGTCGTGCTCGGCCCCGAACGGCACCTGCGCATCCACCACCACATCGACCTGGGCAAGTACGGGGTGCTGCTGTTCTTCCTCGTCAGCGGGTACGTGATCCCGATGTCGCTGGAGCGGCACGGTTCGCTGCGCCGCTTCTGGGTCGGGCGGTTGTTCCGGGTGTACCCGGCGTACCTGGCCACGATCGCGGTCACCGGGGTTCTGGTGGTGGCCGGTCTGGGCGGGCTACGGGCCTCGCTGCGCGCCGATCCGGTCACGGCGGTGCTGGCCCACGCCACGATGCTGATGGACCCGCTGGGGCTTCGTGGGACGGTGCGGGTCTTCTGGACCCTGTCGTACGAAATGATCTTCTACCTGGTGGTGGCCGGGCTGTTCGCGTGGCGGCTGCACCGGCACAGCGGCTGGTGGGCTGCCGGGCTCGCGGCCGTGGCCCTGATGGCGGGCCCCCGCCTGCCGGACGGGCTGTTCGCCGCGGATCCGGGCGGGCGCCGGATCACGGCGGCGGTGCTACTGGTGCTCGTCGCCGGGGTCGTCGCGGCCTGCCTGAGCGGCCGCCGGCGCCTCACCCTGGCCGCCGGGACGGCCGGAATCTGCTTTCTGGCGCTGCCCGCGCTCGACGGCCATCCGAGCGCCGACAGCACGGTTGCCGCGTCCTGGCAGGGTCTGCTGCTGCTGGCGGTCATGTTCGCCGGGACGGTGGTGTTCCGGGCCCAGCACGGGCAGCTGGGGCGGTGGCCGGCCGCGTCGGCTCTCGCGGCCGTCGGCGGCGGCACCGTGGCGGCGCATGCGGTGTATCTGCCCGGGCGCAGCACCGAGGTCTGGCTGACCACGGTGGCGGCCGTGGCGGCCACTTTCGCGGTGGCGTACGCGCTGCGGCGGCGCGCCGTTCCGCGCATTTTCGCTTGGCTGGGCACGATCAGCTACTCGCTGTATCTCCTTCACGTCGTGGTGCTCGGTCAGGTGGTGCGGTTCGTGCCGGATCTGGCCCACCGGCCGGCGCCGCAGCGGTGCCTGGTGGGTGCCGTGTTCCTCCTGCTGGCGCTGGGTGTGGCCGCGGTGTCGCAGCGCGTGGTCGAGCGGCCCGGTCAGGCGCTCGGGCGGCGGCTGCTGCGCGCTCTCGAGGGGGCGCCGGGCCCGCCACGGAGCGTGCCGTTCACCACCGAGCGTGCCGCGCCGCGTACCCGCAGACGACAAGACACGCGGCGAAGCGTCTAGGCTCGATGCATGGGCTCGGGGAACGACGTGGCGGGCGGAGTGGCGGGATGAGCGTTCGACGGATCATGGGCACTGAGGTCGAGTACGGAATCTCCGTGCCCGGCCAGCCCGGGGCCAATCCGATGGTCACCTCATCGCAGGTGGTGAACGCGTACGGGGCGCGGCCGGAACTCAACCGGGGCGGGCGTGCGCGCTGGGACTACGAGGAGGAGTCGCCGCTGCGAGACGCCCGCGGCTTCACCTACTCGGGTGCGGCCTACGACCCGGCGGACGCGCTGGCGGACGAGGACCTGGGCCTCGCGAACGTGATACTGACCAACGGGGCGCGGCTGTACGTCGACCACGCCCACCCGGAGTACAGCACCCCGGAATGCACCAACCCGATGGACGTGGTGCGCTGGGACAAGGCGGGCGAGCGGGTGATGGCCGAGGCGTCGCGCCGGGCCGCGACGATCCCCGGTGCGCACCGGATCCAGCTGTACAAGAACAACACCGACAACAAGGGCGCCAGCTACGGCTCGCACGAGAACTACCTGATGCGCCGGCAGACCCCGTTCGCGGACATCGTCGCGCACCTGACGCCGTTCTTCGTGACCCGGCAGGTGTTCTGCGGCGCCGGTCGGGTCGGCATCGGCCAGGACGGCACCGGGGCCGGTTTCCAGATCTCCTCACGGGCGGACTTCTTCGAGGTCGAGGTAGGCCTGGAGACGACGCTGAAGCGGCCGATCATCAACACCCGCGACGAGCCGCACGCCGACGCCGACAAGTACCGGCGGCTGCACGTCATCATCGGTGACGCGAACCTGTCCGAGATCGCCACGTACCTGAAGGTGGGCACCACCGCGCTGGTGCTGGCCATGATCGAGGCGAAGATCTTCACCGGTGAGCTGGGCATCGCGGATCCGGTGTCGGAGCTGAAGGCGATCAGTCACGACCCCGGCCTCAAGCACCTGGTGCGGCTGCGCGACGGGCGCCGGTTGACGGCGCTGGACCTGCAGTGGGCGTACTTCGAGCGGGCCAAGCTGTTCGTGGACGACCGCTTCGGCGACGATGTGGACGAGCAGACCACGGACGTGCTGCGCCGCTGGGAGGCGGTGCTGGACAAGCTGGGCCGCGACCCGATGCTGTGCTCGGACGAGCTGGACTGGGTGGCCAAGCTGCGGCTGCTGGAGGGCTACCGCGAGCGGGAGAACCTGGGCTGGTCGTCGCCGAAACTGCAGTTGGTCGACCTGCAGTATTCCGACGTGCGTCCGGAGAAGGGGCTGTATCACCGGCTGGTGGCGCGCGGTTCGATGAAGACGCTGCTGGACGAGGACGAGACCCGCAGCGCCATGGTGGAGCCGCCGGAGGACACCCGGGCCTACTTCCGTGGCCGGTGCCTGGCGCAGTACGCGTCCGAAGTGGTCGCGGCCAGTTGGGACTCGGTCATCTTCGATGTCGGCCGGGAGTCGCTGGTGCGGGTCCCGATGATGGAGCCGGAGCGGGGCACCCGCAAGCACGTGGGCGCGTTGTTCGACCGGTGTGAGAGCGCGAAGGACCTGCTCGAGGTCATCACGAGTCGCTGAACGGACAGGCGGGGCAGAGAAACACCCGGTGCGACAGGGGTTTTCGTCGTACCCGCGAGGTAGGTTTTTCCCAACCCGATGGTGCGGGCGGGCTTGCTGGTCAGGGGCCTCCGCACCGGGGAGGCTCGGCTGGGCGATGCCGGGCGACGAGGGCGATGAAGGGGGACTCAGATGGCAACCCGAGACACCGGCGGCCAGTCGCAGTCCGGCAAGGGCCGCCGCGACGAGGAGATCGAGGACGTCACCACAGAGGCCAGCCCGGAGGTCGCCGAACGGCACGCCGAGATCACCGAGGATGTTGACGACCTGCTCGACGAGATCGACTCGGTCCTGGAGGAGAACGCGGAGGAGTTCGTCCGCGGATACGTACAAAAGGGCGGCGAGTAGCGCTTAGGGGAGCGAATCGGACATGCCACGGGGGCTGGACGACCGCGACGGAGAGAACTCGGTCGAGTTCGACGAGTTGATGTTGGCCCAGGAGGGTCGGTGCGCCATCTGCCGGGCGCCCGACCCCCAACACCTTGATCACGATCGTCGCACCGGATGGGTGCGCGGGATATTGTGCTTGGACTGCTTTGGTGGCCTCGGGCGGTTTCGGGACAGCCCGGAACTGCTGGCCGAGGCGATCACGTATCTGAAGGGAACCACGTGGCATCGGGTTTTGATCCGTCCGGGCGTCTTCCAGATGTGTTCACCAATGCGGGGACGTCCTCCTTCACGCAGTTCCTGAGCTACGCCGCGCCCGAACTGCTGCCGGGTCGCCGGCCGCTGCCGCCCGGCATGGCCGCCGAACTGGCACCGCACGCCACCACGATCGTGGCCATTGCGACCGCCGAGGGCGTCGTCATGGCCGGCGACCGGCGCGCCACCATGGGCAACCTGATCGCCAGCCGGGACATCGAGAAGGTGCACCCGGCGGATGCGCACTCGTTGATCGGCATCGCGGGCACCGCGGGCGTCGGCATCGAGCTGATGCGGCTGTTCCAGGTGGAGCTGGAGCACTACGAGAAGATCGAGGGCGCGATGCTGTCCCTCGACGGTAAGGCCAACCGGCTGGCCTCCATGGTGCGCGGCAACCTCGGCGCGGCCATGCAGGGGCTCGCGGTCGTGCCGCTGTTCGCCGGGTTCGACCTGACGCCCGGCGATCCGGCCCGGGTGGGGCGCATCTTCAGCTTCGACGTGGCGGGCGGTCTCTACGAGGAGACCGGCTTCGACGCGATCGGTTCCGGCTCGCTGTTCGCCAAGGCGGCGCTGAAGAAGCGGTACCGGCCCGGCGTCAGCACCCCGGACGCGATCCGGCTGGCGGTCGAGGCGCTGTACGACGCGGCCGACGACGACACCGCCACCGGCGGCCCGGATCTGACCCGCAAGATCTACCCGGTCGTCATGACCGCGACGGCGGAGGGCACCCACCGCCTCGCCGATTCGGAGATCACCTCGGTGGCCGAGGACGTGGTCGCCGGGCGGATGGAGAATCCGGGCGGCTGAGCGCCGGCGCCCGTTCGCAGGACACCCGCCATCCGGTCATCGAAGGAGTAGCCACCCGTGGCAATGCAGTTCTACGCCTCGCCCGAGCAGGTCCAGCGCGACCGCTCGGAGTACGCCCGCAAGGGCATCGCGCGCGGCCGCTCCGCGGTCGTCCTCACCTACGAGGGCGGCATCCTGCTGGTCGCCGAGAACCTCACCTCGCTGCGCAAGATCAGCGAGATCTACGACAAGATCGGCTTCGCGGCCGTCGGCCGCTACAACGAGTTCGAGAACCTGCGCCGCGCGGGCGTACGGATGGCCGACCTCAACGGCTTCAGCTACGACCGCCGCGACGTCACCGGCCGGGGCCTCGCCAACGCCTACACCCAGACCCTGGGCGCCATCTTCAGCGAGACGCAGAAGCCGTACGAGGTCGAGATCTGCGTGGCCCAGGTGGGCGCGACTGTCGAGGCGGACGAGCTGTACCGCATCACCTACGACGGCTCGGTCATGGACGAGCCCGGATTCATGGCCATGGGCGGGCAGGCCGAGGCGATCTCGAACGTGCTGCGGGAACGCCACGACGTCGCCGCCGACCTCGGCGCCGCGCTGAAGCTGGCGGTCGAGGCGCTCGGCAGCGTCGGCGGCGAGAACGGCGCCGCCCGCGAACTGGGCGCCGCCCAGCTGGAAGTGGCGCTGCTGGACCGGCGCCGCAAGGGCCGCGCCTTCCGGCGCATCGCCGGGACGGCACTGATCACCCTGCTCGAGGGCGGCAAGGACCTGCCGGAACCGGAGAAGGGGGCTCCGACCGGGGACGCCGCGCTGCCCGCCCCCGCCGAAGCCAAGCCGACGGTCTCCGCGGCCTCCGAGGATCTCGAAGGCAACGCCGACAGCGGTGACGCCGACGGCTGACGGACCGCGCCGCACACCCGCCTCGCCGGATGTGCGTCAGTCGATGACCAAGGGAGCCCACCACCGCTCGTTGTCGCGATACCAGCGAACGGTGGCGGGCAGGCCCTCGGCGAAGCTGACGCGCGGGCGGTAACCCAACTCGCGGCGGATCTTGCCGTCGTCGAGGGCGTACCGCTGGTCGTGTCCCATCCGGTCGGCGACCATGACGACCGACTTCTCGTCGGCCCCGCATTCACGCAGCAGCATGCCCGTGAGCTCCCGGTTGGACAGCTCGGCGGTGCCGCCGATGTGGTACACCTCGCCGGGCCTGCCGTGCAGCAGCACCAGCGCCGTGGCCCGGCAATGGTCGTCGACGTGGACCCAGTCGCGGACCTGCAGGCCGCTGCCGTATAGCGGCACGGTGCGGCCGGACAGCAGGTTCGTGACGAACCGGGGGATCAGCTTCTCCGGATGCTGGTACGGGCCGTAGTTGTTGGCGCTGCGGGTCACCGCCACGGGCAGCCCGTAGGTGCGGTGGTAGGCGAGCGCCAGCAGGTCCCCGCCCGCCTTGGTGGCGGCGTACGGGGAGGTCGGCGCGAAGGGGGCGTGCTCGTCCCAGGCGCCGGTGTCGATCGAGCCGTAGACCTCGTCGGTGGAGACGTACACGAATCTGCCGGTGCCGTGGCGCAGCGCGGCCTCGAGCAGCACCTGGGTGCCCACCACGTTGGTGACCGCGAACGGCGCCGCCGCCAGGATGGAGCGGTCGACGTGCGACTCCGCGGCGAAATGCACGATCGCGTCGTGCCCGGGGAGGGTGGAATCCACCAGCGCGGCGTCGCAGATGTCGCCGGGCACGAAGTCCAGCCGCGGGCTCTGCGCGACCGGGCCGAGGTTGTCGAGGTTTCCCGCGTACGTGAGCTTGTCCATGACCGTGACCCGGGCCCCGGCCAGGCCGTCCAGCGCGTCCGTGAGCACCGACCGCACGAAGTGGGAGCCGATGAAGCCGGCACCGCCGGTCACCAGAAGGTTCATCAAAGCGGCAGTTTACCGCCGGGTCCAGCGCGCGGACGGTACGTCGCGACCGGGCGGACACGCTGCGTGGTGGTGATTTCAGGGATCTGTGAGCGTCGAGGCGGTTTGTGACTGCCGCTGACGCCCCTCGGGCGGCTAGTGTTTCGTCATGGAACGGCGAATTTTCGGCCTCGAGACCGAGTACGGCGTCACGTGCACCTACCGGGGTCAGCGGCGGCTTTCTCCGGACGAGGTGGCCCGCTACCTGTTCCGCCGCGTGGTGTCCTGGGGACGCTCCAGCAACGTCTTCCTGCGCAACGGTGCCCGCCTCTACCTCGACGTCGGCTCCCATCCCGAGTACGCCACCCCCGAGTGCGACTCGGTGACCGACCTGGTCGCCCACGACCGGGCCGGTGAGCGGATCCTCGAGGGCCTGCTCGTCGATGCCGAGAAGCGCCTGCACGACGAGGGGATCGCGGGCGAGATCTACCTGTTCAAGAACAACACCGACTCGGCCGGCAACTCGTACGGCTGCCACGAGAACTACCTCGTCAGCCGGCACGGCGAGTTCGGCCGCCTCGCGGACGTCCTCATCCCGTTCCTCGTCACCCGCCAGCTGATCTGCGGCGCCGGAAAGGTGCTGCAGACGCCGCGCGGCGCGGTGTTCTGCCTGTCCCAGCGCGCCGAGCACATCTGGGAGGGCGTCTCCAGCGCCACCACCCGCAGCCGCCCGATCATCAACACCCGCGACGAGCCGCACGCCGACGCGGAGCGCTACCGCCGGCTGCACGTCATCGTCGGCGACTCCAACATGAACGAGGTCACGACGCTGCTGAAGGTCGGCAGCGCGGACATCGTGCTGCGCATGATCGAGGCCGGCGTGGTGATGCGGGACCTGACGCTGGAAAACCCGATCCGGGCCATCCGCGAGGTCAGCCACGACATCACCGGCCGCCGCAAGATCCGCCTGGCCAACAACAAGGAGGTCAGTGCGCTGGAGATCCAGCAGGAGTACCTGGCCAAGGCCACCGAGTTCGTCGAGCGGCGCGGCGGCGACCAGGTCGCCAAGCGGGTCGTCGAGCTGTGGGGCCGGGTGCTCAACGCGATCGAGAACGGCGACCTCACCCCGGTCTCCCGCGAGATCGACTGGGTGAGCAAGCTGAAGCTCATCGAGCGGTACCAGGCCAAGCACCAGATCCAGATGTCGCACCCGCGGATCGCGCAGCTCGACCTGGCCTACCACGACGTGCGGCGTGGGCGCGGGCTGTACGCCCTCATGGAGAAGCGGGGACAGATCGACCGGGTCTCCAACGACCTGCAGATCTTCGAGGCGAAGGAGACCCCGCCGCAGACCACCCGGGCGCGGCTGCGCGGCGAGTTCATCCGGCACGCCCAGGAGAAGCGGCGCGACTTCACGGTCGACTGGGTGCACCTGAAGCTGAATGACCAGGCGCAGCGCACCGTGCTGTGCAAGGACCCGTTCCGGGCGTACGACGAGCGGGTGGAACGGCTCATCGCCAGCATGTGACCGCGGACGGATACGCTGGTCGGGCCATGGCCACACCCCCGCCCGACCAGCAGCCATCCGACCGGAACCCGCCCGGGCCGGCTCCGGACGAGCGCCCGGAGCGTACGGCCGAGGACGTGCTGTGGAGCCGGGTGCGGCGGCGGCAGGAGAAGATCCGCGCCGAGGTCCAGCGCAACCGGGCGGGCGGTCACCGCATCCCCACCTGGGTGCTGGCCACGCTGCTGGGCCTGCTCCTGCTCGGCTGGCTGTACCTGATCGTCACCCGGTGACGAGGGTCGCGGCGTGGCGGCCCGCCGCGGCGGCGGTCAGGAAGTAGGCGTGGTCGGCGTCCAGGCCGCGGCCCATCGTGGACAGGGTCACCGGGCTGGCGCGCAACGCCTCGTCCAGGCCCGCCACCGGCACCCGGATCAGGCGGTGCCGTTCGGCCAGCGGCGCCACGGCGGCGGCCACGTCGGCCGCGAGTTCGGCGGGTAACTCCTCGGGCAGCACGAGATCGGCGGGGGCCAGCGCCACCCGCCCGTACGCGGTGAGGCTGTGGTGCGAGACGCCGCGGTGGCGCGACCGCTGGTCCCCGGCCGAGACGCGCAGCGAACCCACCGGCCGCCCGCCCAGCGCCGCCACGGCGTTGACCGCCTCGCCCACCGCCACTCCCGAGAAACCCCAGGTCGTGCCGGTGCCGAGGTTGCCCGGCCCCTGCGCCACCACGGCCACGTCGGCCCGTAACACGTGCCGCGCCGCCAGCAGCCCGGTGTGGACGGTGCTGGCCTCCAGGTCGCCGCCGAACGCCTGCCCGGTCGTCACCGTGCCCGCCAGTTGCCCGCGCAGCCCGTCCAGGGTGCGGGAGAACCAGGCGGGCAGCGCGCCGCCGTCGGTCATCACGTACGCCACCCGGGCGTCGGGGCGCTCGGCGCGCACCCCGGCCAGGATCGCGGGCAGCGCGGAATGCAGGTCGGCCGTGACCACCGGCAGCGCGTCGAGGCCGTCGGCCGCGGCCATGACGGCACGGTACGGGGAGGCCTCCTCGTCGACGCCGAGCAGGATCGGCTGCAACGGGGTGTACCGGGCCTTGACCAGGTGCCCGGCGTCGCGGGTGGTGCCGTCCTGGGCGGGGTCGCCCGGCAGCCGGTCGGGCAGCGCCACGACCAGGGCGTATCCGCCGGTGCCCAGCCCCATGACCAGGGCGCCCACGTTGAGCAGCACCCGGTCGCCCGGCTCGGGCTCGCCCGTGAGGTCCGGGTACGCCAGGGCCCGCAGTTCCCCGTCGGGGGTCCGTACCTCAAGCTCGACCGCGCCCCGCCAGCGCCGCCGTACCCTCGTCACCGTCCCGGACCGCCAGCGCACCATGGCGGCCAACCTATCGGTCGGCGGTGCCGCCGCCGGGAAGCGGACTCGGCGTGTACCGCGAAGGTCCGTCGAGGCTGCTAGCGTTTCTGCCGTGTCGCGGACCCGTACCGAGCGCCTGGTGAACCTGGTGATCTGTCTGCTGTCCACGCGACGGTTCCTGACCGCCGCGCAGATCGCCGCGACCGTGCCCGGCTACGAGCACAACCCGGCCGATCCGCGCGACCACGAGGCGTTCCAGCGCAAGTTCGAGCGGGACAAGGCCGAGCTGCGCGAGCTGGGGGTGCCGCTGGAGACCGGCACGGCCAGCGCCTTCGACAGCGAGCCGGGCTACCGGATCGCGCACCGCGAGTACGCCCTGCCGGACATCCCTCTCGAACCGGACGAGGCCGCCGCGGTCGGCATCGCCGCCCGGCTGTGGCAGCACGCCGGGCTGGCCGCCGCCGCCTCCTCGGGCCTGGCGAAGCTGCGCGCCGCCGGCGTCGACGTCGACCCGCAGGCCACCCTCGGGGTGGAGCCCGTCGTGACGGTCGACCCGTCGTTCGGCCCGCTGACCGCGGCGGCCCGCGACCGCCGCGCGGTCACCTTCGCCTACCGGACCCCGGAGAACGACACCGCGGCCACCCGCCACCTCGAACCGTGGGGCGTCGTCTGCTGGCAGGGCCGGTGGTACGTGGTCGGCCACGACTCCGACCGCGCCGCCACCCGGTGCTTCCGGCTGTCCCGGATCGTCGGCAACGTCCGCGCCACCGGCCGCGACGGCGCCTTCACCCCGCCCCCCGACGTCGACCTGATCAGCCACGTCGCCCGCTGGTCCGGCCCGGTGGTGCACACCGGCCGGGCGAGCGTGCTGGCCCGGCCCGGCCGCGCCGCCGGGCTGCGCCGGATGGCCGAGCACACCGAGCCCGGCCCGGACGGCGACCAGCTCACCATCGCGTACGCGGATGTCGAGCGGCTGGCCGCGACCCTGGTCGGCTACGGCTCCGACGTGCGCGTCGAGGGCCCGCCGGAGCTGCGGGAGGCGGTCATCCAGCAGCTCAAGGAGGTCGTCGCCCGGCACGAGGGCACCGCCCGCCCGGCGGGGGTGCCGACGTGACGCCGCAGCCGCGCACCCCCGCGAACCGCGCGTCGGCCGACCGGCTCGGCCGGCTGCTCAACCTGGTGCCGTACCTGCTGGCCCGGCCGGGGATCCGGGTCGCCGAGGCGGCCGCCGACCTGGGGGTCACGGAACGCCAGCTGCGCGAGGACCTGGAACTGCTCTGGGTGTGCGGCCTGCCCGGGTACGGCCCCGGGGATCTGATCGACATGGCGTTCGACGGTGACCGGGTCACCATCACCTACGACGCGGGCATCGACCGTCCGCTGCGGCTCACCCAGGACGAGGCGCTGGCCCTGGTGGTGGCGCTGCGGATGCTGGCCGAGACCCCGGGCACCGGCAACCGGGACGCCATCGAGCGGGCCCTCGCGAAGATCGAGGGGGCGGCCGGGGACCTGGCCGACGCGCCCGTCGCGGTGCGGCTGCCGGTCAACGCCGAACGGCTCGACGCGATCCGTACGGCGGTGGCGGGCGGGCGCGCGCTGCACCTGACCTACTACACCGCGGCCCGCGACGAGACGACCGAGCGCGTCGTCGACCCCATGCGCGTACTCATGGTCGGCGCCCGCGGCTACCTGGAGGCGTGGTGCCGGCGGGCCGAGGCGACCCGGCTGTTCCGCATCGACCGCATCGACGCGTTCACCGAGCTGGCCGAGCCGGCCGCGCCACCCGCGCGGGCGGTGCCGCACGACCTCACCGGCGGCGTGTTCCACCCGGGCGGCGACCTGCCGCTGGTCACGGTCCGGGTGGGCCGCGGCGGCCGGTGGATCACGGAGTACTACCCGGTCGAGGACGTGCGCCGCGACGGCGACGGGTGGGTGGTGGCGATGCGGGTCACCGATCTGGGCTGGGCGCAGCGGCTGCTGCTCGGGCTCGGCGCCGACGTCACCGTGCTCGGCCCGCCGGAGCTGGTCGACCGCATCCGCGCGCAGGCCGCGACGGCTCTGGATCAGTACGCCGCGCCTCATCCCGCACCGCCGCCCGCCGCCCGCTAGGCTGGCCGGGTGATGTGGCAGATCTGGGGCCTGGTCGTCATCGTCGCCGTGTTCGTCCTCGGGGCGGCCCTGTTCTCCCTCGGTGGCCGATTGGCCGGGCTGCAGCGGGCCGCGTTGCGGCTCCAGCGGCGCCAGCAGGAGGCGGCCCGCCTGCAGGAGAAGGCGCTGACGCTGCAGCGTACGGTCGCCGAGGTCCAGCAGCAGGCGGAGCAACTGCAGCTGCGGGCCGAGGCGATCAAGGCCGGACGCGGATAAACCAGTCGTCCGGCCAGGGGCATGTGAAGAATCCGCACGTACGATGGACCTGCTAACCGCCAGGACCGCTGTCAGAACCGACTGGAGTCACCACCATGGGCGCCCTCAGGCCAGTGCACCTTCTCATCTTCGCGGCCGTCATCCTGCTGCTGTTCGGTGCGAAGCGGCTGCCGGACGCCGCGCGCTCGCTGGGCCGGTCGCTACGGATCATCAAGGCCGAGACCAAGGGCCTGATGGACGACGACGCCAACGTCGCGGACAAGGCCGACGCGCAGCACTCCCGCCAGCCGCTGCACCCCACGGAGATCCAGCAGCCCGGCGCTCAGCAGCCGCAGCCGGGTTTCCAGCAGCAGCCCCAGGGTTACCAGCAGCCGCAGCAGCCGATCGTCGACCCGGTTCAGCGCACCAACGACCGCTGACCGCCCGGCATGGCTCTCACCCTGCGCCGTCGGGGGCCCAGCGGCTTCGCGCGGGCCGCCGACGGGTCCATGACGCTGATCGAACACGTACGGGAGCTGCGTAACCGCCTGTTCTGGGCGTCGCTGGGCATCATCGCCGGGCTGATCGTCGGCTTCCTGGTGGCCAACTGGGTGTTCCACGTCCTCAGCGGGCCGTACTGTTCGCTGAAGAGCTCCTGGGTGCCCAACAGCGCGGGCGTCCCCGAGTGCCGGTTCCTGACGCTGGGTGCCACCGACTCGCTGGTCCTGAAGCTGAAGATCGCGCTGTGGGTGGGCCTGGTCATCGGGGCGCCGGTCTGGCTCTACCAGCTCTGGGCGTTCGTCGCCCCCGGCCTGCACCGGCACGAACGCAAATGGGCGTACGTGTTCGTGGCGATCGCCGCGCCGCTGTTCATGGGCGGCGCCGTGCTGGCCTACTACGTGGTCGGCCACAGCCTCAGCTTCATCATGGAGGCGGGCGTCCTCCAGGAGTCGCAGCAGCTCGAGGTCACGGCGTACATCGACTTCGTGACGACCATGCTGCTGCTGTTCGGCGTGGCGTTCGAGTTCCCGCTGATCCTGCTGATGCTGAACTTCACCGGCGTGGTGTCGGGCCGCAAGCTGCTCAGCTGGTGGCGGATCGTGGTGTTCCTGTCCTTCGGCTTCGCGGCCATCGCCACCCCGGACCCCGGTCCGTTCGGCATGACCCTGCTGGCCGCGTGCATGTCGCTGCTGTACTTCCTCGCGGTGGGTGTGGCGTTCCTGAACGACCGGCGCCGCGGCCGCGGCCGCGAGATGTACGCCGACCTGGACGACGACGCGATCTCCCCGCTGGCGGACGAGCACCAGGCGGTGGGCGCGGCCGACCGGATCGAGGCACCGGCTCCGGTGGACCTGCCCGCGCCGGTCAGCAAGCCGCTGCCGCTGGACGGACGCTACGACGACATGACCTAGCGGGCTCGACCGGCCGGAGCCCTCCGGCCGGTACGCTGCCCCGATGGTGACCGGTGACGCCGTCGCGGTGCTGGCCAACCCCGGGGCGGGCCGGGGCCGGCACCGCGCCGTGCTGCCCGGCCTCGTCCGCCGTCTCGGCGACAGCGGGTACGACGTCCAGGTGCTGCACGCGCCCACCGCCGAGGCGGCGGAGGCGGCCTGTCACCGGGCCGTGGCCGACGGCGCCGCCGCGCTGGTGGCCCTCGGCGGCGACGGCACGGTGCACCTGGCGCTGCAGGCCGTCGCGGACACCGCGGTCGCCTTCGGTGTCGTCCCCACCGGCACCGGCAACGATTTCGCCGCGGCGGTCGGCGTGTCCGCCGTACCCCTCATCGCGGCCGACGCCGTCGCCGCCGCCCTGCGCGACGGGCGGCACACCCGGATCGACCTCGCCCGGGTGAGCGACGCGACCGGCCGTAGCCGCTGGTTCGGCGCGGTGCTGGCGGCCGGGTTCGACGCCATCGTCAACGAGCGCGCCAACCGGATGCGCCGCCCGCGCGGCCCGCGCCGCTACGACCTGGCCGTCATGCTGGAGCTGGCCCGGCTCCGTCCGCGCTCCTACACGCTGGAGCTCGACGGCCGGACACAGCACTTCCCCGGGGTGCTGGTGGCGGTCGGCAATTGCGCCAGCTACGGCGGCGGGATGCGGATCTGCCCGGACGCCGATCCCACCGACGGCCTGCTCGACGTCGTGGTGGCGGATCCGCTAAGCCGGGTCACCCTCGCCCGGCTCAAGCCGCGGCTGCGCAAGGGCACCCATGTCACCGACCCGCGGGTGCACTCGTACCGTGCCCGCGAGGTGGTCATCGCCGCGGCGGGCATCGTCGGCTACGCCGACGGCGAGCGGGTCGGGCCGCTTCCGCTGCGGGTCGGCTGCGTGCCCGGTGCGCTGCGGTTGCTGCGCTGAGGACGGCGTCAGCGACCGGGCGGGCGCACCGAAGGGTACGGGCAGGAGCCGCCGCGAAGGAGAGCAGATGTCGATCGGATCGGTCAGCCCGGCCACGGTGACCGCACCGCCCGGCTTCGCGGCGCCCGGCCCCGCACCGGCCGACTCCTCGCCCGCCGGATCTCCGCCCGCCGGATCTCCGCCCGCCGGATCTCCGCCCGCCGGATCTGCGCCCGCCGGATCTCCCGCCGCCGGATCTGCGCCCGCCGGATCTCCGGCTGCGGGCCCGGACGCGGCGGCCCGGGGCGGTGAGTCCGGCGCGGTCGCCGAAGCGGCCGTGGACCGGCCCCGGGGCGGCGGCGAGGAACCCGCACACGACCCCTGGGTGACCCTGGGCACCGTCGTCGACATCTACCTCTGAGGTCCCCCGGCCGGTTCGGCTGCCGGTGGGGCGGGGTTCCGCTCAGGGGCGCGCGCCGGTCAGCTGGCGCAGCCCGCGAGCGCCAGGGTGGCACTGAGCCCGTTGGCCCGCCCCGGCTCGGCGGCGGGCAGCACCAGCGCCGCGCAGCCCGCCTTGACCGCCCCGGCGTCGGCGGGCGTGTCGCCCACCATCAGGGTGCGCTCCGGATCGGCGCCGAGCATCCCGCAGGCGCGCAGGAAGATCGCCGGATCGGGCTTGCAGCGGCCCACCTCGTACGACAGCACGAACGCGTCGACCAGGTCGGTGAGGCCCCAGGCGGCGAAGATCGGCCGGATGTCGAAGCCGATGTTGCTCACCACGGCCACCTTGATCCCGGCGTCGTGCAGGGTGCGCAGGGTCGGCTCGGTGTCCGCGTACGGCAGCCAGCCGTCGGGGCCGAGCAGCCGCTCGTACAGGGCGTCGGCGAGGCCCTCGACGTCGGTGCTCACGGTCTCCGCCAGGCCGGTGTACGCCGCGCGGTGGCTGTGTTCGTACAGGTCACGGTCTGCCCAGTGCTCCGCGAGATGCGGCGGCACCCGGTGCGGCAGCGGGCCCCCGGCGCGGCCCGCCATCACCAGGCGGTCGGCCAGCCCGGTGGCGCGGCCCCGGTCCAGCTGCGTCCCGCACACCGCCGCGGCCGCCTGCACCCAGGCGACCGGGTCTTCGACCTGGGCCAGCGTGCCGTGGAAGTCGAACAGCACGGCGTCGACCTGACGGCGCGGGGAATCCGGCGTTTGACGGGTCGAGTCGTGGGCATCCGGCACGCCGTGCACGATACCGACCGGGCCGGACGCGCCCGCCGCCAACCGCCGCGGGTACTTGTCACACGGACGAATTAGCCTTGGTGCCATGACGAGCCCCGCCGAACGGTATGCGGAGTCGAAACGGCGGGCGGCCCGCGCGGCGCAGTTCCCCGCCCTCGACGATTTCATGCTCGATGTCGGCTTCGATCTGGACGATTTCCAGCGGGAGGCGTGCGAGGTCCTGGAGCGCGGCAGCGGGGTGCTCGTGTGCGCTCCCACCGGGGCCGGCAAGACCGTGGTGGGGGAGTTCGCGGTGCACCTGGCACTGCGTGCGGAGGCCGCCGGCGGGGCGCCGCGCAAGTGCTTCTACACCACCCCGATCAAGGCGCTGTCCAACCAGAAGTACCACGATCTGGTCGAGCGGCACGGCGCCGACCAGGTCGGGCTGCTGACCGGTGACAACGCGATCAACGGCGACGCCCCGGTGGTGGTGATGACCACCGAGGTGCTGCGCAACATGCTGTATTCGGGCTCGGCCAGCCTGCGCGGGCTCGCGTACGTCGTGATGGACGAGGTGCACTACCTCGCCGACCGGTTCCGGGGCGCGGTCTGGGAGGAGGTGATCATCCACCTGCCCGCGTCGGTGACCCTGGTGTCGCTGTCGGCCACGGTGAGCAACTACGAGGAGTTCGCCGACTGGCTGGTCACGGTGCGCGGGCGGACCGAGGTGGTGGTCAGCGAGCACCGGCCCGTCCCGCTGTGGCAGCACATGCTGGTCGGCAAGCGCATGTTCGACCTGTTCCACGACGCCGACGCGGCCCGCAAGCACGACGTGCACCCGGAGCTGCTGCGCTACACCCGCGAGATGATGCGCCGCCTCGAGCTGGGCGAGCGGTCCACCGGGCCGGGATACCGGGGCGGGCGCTCGCGCCGCTGGCTGCCGCCGCCGCGCGCCGAGGTGGTGGATCGGCTGGAGCACGCCGGGCTGCTGCCCGCGATCCTGTTCATCTTCAGCCGCAACGGGTGCGACGCCGCGGTGCAGCAGTGCCTCGCGGCCGGTCTGCGGCTGACCAGCGTGGAGGAGCGGGCCGAGATCCGCCGCATCGCCGAGGCGCGGGTCGCCACGATCCCCGCCGAGGACCTGTCCGTCCTCGGGTACTGGGAGTGGCTGGACGGCCTGGAGCGGGGCATCGCGGCGCACCACGCCGGGATGCTGCCCGCCTTCAAGGAGGCGGTCGAGGAGTGTTTCGTCCGCGGCCTCGTCAAGGCGGTCTTCGCGACCGAGACGCTGGCGCTGGGCATCAACATGCCGGCCCGCTGCGTGGTGCTCGAACGCCTGGTCAAGTTCAACGGCGAGGCCCACGTCGACCTCACCCCGGGGGAGTACACCCAGCTCACCGGGCGGGCCGGGCGGCGCGGCATCGACGTCGAGGGGCACGCGGTGGTGCTGTGGAGTCCCGAGGTGGATCCCCGGCACGTCGCGGGGCTGGCCTCCACCCGGACGTATCCGCTGCGCTCCAGCTTCCGGCCGTCGTACAACATGGCGGCCAATCTGGTCGGCACGGTCGGCGCGGAGCGGGCGCGGGAGCTGCTGGAGTCCTCGTTCGCCCAGTTCCAGGCGGACCGTTCGGTGGTGGGGCTGGCCCGGCAGGTGCAGCGCAACACCGAGATCATCGAGTCGTACGGCGCGGAGGAGACCTGCCACCACGGCGACTTCGAGGAGTACTTCGCGATCCGGGTCGCGATCGCCGAGCGGGAGCGGGCGCTGGCCCGGCAGGGCGCGTCGCAGCGGCGCGCGGCGGCGGTGTCGTCGCTGGAGCGGCTGCGGGTGGGCGACGTGATCCGGGTGCCGCAGGGCCGCCGGGCCGGGCTGGCCGTGGTGCTGGACCCGGGCACGGGCGGGTTCGGTGAGCCGCGCCCGCTGGTGCTCACCCAGGACCGCTGGGCCGGGCGGGTCAGCCCCGCGGACTTCCCCGGCGCGGTGGACGTGCTGGAGCGCATCCGGGTGCCGAAGCATTTCAACCACCGGTCGCCGGCGGCCCGCCGGGACCTGGCGTCCTCGATCAGCGCCACCGGGCTGGACCGGCACGGCGGCGGCCGGCGCAACCGCAACCGCGGCGCCAACAACGGCGAGGACGCGGAGATCGCGCTGCTCAAGGTGCGGATGCGCCAGCACCCCTGCCACGCCTGCCCGGAGCGCGAGGAGCACGCCCGCTGGGCGGAGCGGCGGCACCGGCTGCAACGCGACACGGACGGGCTGCGGGCCCGGGTGGCGGGCCGGACGGGGTCGCTGGCCCGGACGTTCGACCAGGTGTGCGCGGTGCTGGCGGACCGGGGCTACCTGAGCGCGGACGGGGAGGTCACCGAGGCGGGCCGGATGCTGGCCCGGATCTGGACGGAGGCGGACCTGCTCGTCGCCGAGTGCCTGCGCCAGGGCGTCTGGGAGGGCCTGGCCCCCGAGGAACTGGCCGCCGCGGTGTCCGTGGTGCTGTACGAGTCGCGCCGCGAGGGCGACGAGCGGGCCTCGATGCCCAAGGGCCCGACCACCGCCGCGGTGGACGCCTGCGGGAAGCTGTGGTCGGAGATCGAGTCGGCCGAGGCCGCCCGTGGCCTGTCGCTGACCCGCGAGCCGGACCTGGGGTTCGTCTGGCCGATGTACCGCTGGGCCCGGGGTGAGCCGCTCGCCAAGGTGCTGGCCAGCGGCTCCAACTACGACCAGGACATGCCCGCCGGTGACTTCGTCCGCTGGGCGCGGCAGGTGCTCGACCTGCTCGGCCAGCTCAAGGACGCGTCGGGGGTGTCGCCGACGGTGCGCGACACCGCCCGCCGGGCGATCGGTGCGGTCAACCGGGGGGTGCTGGCCCACCAGCCGACCCTCTGATCGGGCCGTGCCGTCCGGAGGCGGCGCCCGCAGCGGCGGTGGTCGAGCCGTCCGCTGCGGGGCTCACCGTGCTGTGTGGACGGCCCGGCCGGGGACGGTCCGAAGTGGTGCGACTCCGGGCTACGCCGCGTCGATCATCGCGTGGTCCGGCTCGGTGTGCTGGGGCACGCGCTGCGGCGAGATCCGGTGCGTCAGCACCGGTGCGGTGAGGCCCTTGAGGCGGGTCCGCGCGGCCCGCGCCGGTCCGAAGCGGCGCCGCACCTGGGCGAACGCGCGCGGCCCGATCTGCAGCTCGCCCGGCCCGGCGAGGTCACACAGCCGTGCCGCGAGGTTCACCGGGCGGCCCCACACGCCGTACCCGGCGGGGGGCCAGGAGGCGGTCACGTAGATCTCGCCGGTCTCCACCCCCGCGTGCACCGACGGCCGGCCCAGCCGGGCACCGCCCGCGGCCACGAGTTCCAGCCCGGCGGCGACCGCGCGTTCCGCCTCGTCGCCGCGCGTCGTGTGCAGGCCGAAGACGCACATGAAGCCGTCGCCCAGCACCTGCTGGATCTCGCCGCCGTGGCGGCGGGCGATGTCTACCAGGTCGTCCATGAGCGGCCGGACCACCTGGTAGACGATCTCCGGCTCGACGGACTCGACGAGTTCGGTGAAGCCGGAGAGATCGGCGAACAGCACGGCGGCGTCCCGCCGGTGTCCCGTCGTGCGGTCGAGGTGGTGCTGCTGTCCGACATCCACGTTGAGTCAGAGTTCCGGCGATCAGTGGTGATACATCACCGGGTTCAGCCTTTAGGCTGCTCCGTACGCGCTGAACGTGCACCAGTTGACGTACGCCGCCGGATCCGTGGGGTCCAGGGCGGCCCGCGCGGTGTGCAGAGCGTGCGCCAGCGTACGGCCGGTGGCCACCTGCTCGTGCAGGGCCACCATGAGCTCCACGGCGGCCACGTCCGGCACGGCGGCCACGCTGGCCACCACCCCGGCCGTCCCCCGGGCCAGCAGGGAGCTGATGAACCCGACCACCTCGTCGCCCGCGTAGCTGACGTCCGCGCCGGACTGGCACGACGCCAGCACCAGCCGGTGCGGGGCGACCCCGCTGGTCTGCAGTTCCTGCACGGTCAGCGGCCCGTCGCTGAGCACCAGCGAGGAGAACAGCGGGTTGTCCGAGCGCAGCCAGCCGTGGCAGGCCAGGTGCACCAGATCGGCGCCGTCGAGGCGGCGCAGCACCCGCGCGGTGGTGCTTTCCGGCGGCACGATGGTCACCGCGCCGGGGTAGCGCTCGGACAGCCGCCGCACCTCGGTGGTGGCGCCGGGCAGGTTCGGCCCCTCGACGAGCACGGTGGGGCCCGGCCCCGGGTGCGCCAGCGCCGCCTCCCGGGTGCGGGTCCACAGCGCGGCCGAGGGCGCCAGCGACAGCGGCGCGTCCCACAGCGCCGACCACGGCAGGGCGTGCAGGTGCCCGGCGGGCACCACCACCAGCTCGGCGTCGCCGGGCACGCCCAGCGGCCCCAGCAGCAGCTCGCGCAGCTTGGCGACCCGGACGTCGGCGCTGAGCCGGGCCGCGTCCAGCGACGATTCCGGCAGCGCCCGGGTCAGCCGGCGCAGTGCGAAGAACAGCGCGCGGACCTGCTCCAGCACCGGCGCGCCGGGCCCGAGCGCGACGAGCCGGCTGCGCCGCGGCTCGACCACCACCGCGACGATGTCGTCGTGCAGCACGGCGTACTCGACCAGGATCCGGCCGTCGAGGGCGGCGCGCAGCCGGGCGGGCCGGATCGTGGTGGTGACCTGCCGGTTGTCCGTACGGCGGCGCCAGCTGGCGCGCCGGATCCGGTCCTCGATGGCCTTCTGCCGGGCCAGCAGCGGATCGCGCAGGCCGACCGTACGCTCGCCGGTGGTCAGGCCTTCCAGCTCCGCGTGGATGCCGCGCAGCGCCTCCAGGTCGGCCACGTCGGTGCCGCCGGGGGGCTCGACGGCCAGCAGGGCGGCCGCCCGGGTGCGTTCCATCCAGTCCAGCACCCGTGGCGGCGAGCCGCCGCGCACCATCACCTCCAGCCCGAGCTGGCCCAGCTCGGTGCCGTGCCCGGAGGCGAGCGCCCGCAGTTCCACCGAGGGCAGGGCGGTGCGGTGCCGGGCGAGGTCGTTCAGGCCGCGCCGGCAGTGCGCCAGCACCCCGGCGTCGTCGCCGAGCAGCGCCGCGGCGGTCGCCCCGGCCACGCTGCCGCGCATCCGGACCAGTACGGGCGTGCGCCGGGCCAGCTCGACCGCGTGCTGCAGCGCCGCGACGGCCTCCCGGCGGCGGCCCAGGGCGGCGGCGATGCGCCCCGCGATGTCGTACGCGCCGACCGCGTACGCCCAGGTGCCCTGGCTTTCCAGGGTGCGGCAGACCCGGCGGGCCGCGCGCAGGTCGGCGGCGGTGGCCCGGCCCGCGTCGAGCCGGGCCTGCGCGTGCACCAGGGCGGCCCGGGCCTGCCACGCGCGGCGCCCCTGCCGCTCGAAGCTGCGCGCGGCGGCGGCCGACGCCTGTTCGGCCTCCCGTGGGTCGCCGGTGAGCAGGGCGAGCTGGGCGACCCGCAGCTCCGCCTCGGCGCCCATCAGCGGCACCCCGTGCCGTTCGAACTGTTCGGCGGCGGAGCGTGCGGCGGCGGTGGCCTCCGGGATGAGCCGCAGGTCCATGAGCGCGTCCGCGTACTCGACGTAGTGCTCGCCCAGGGGGAGACCGGCGGCCTCGAAGGCGTGCGCCGCGTCGTCGAACAACCGGACGCCATCGGCGAGGCGGCCCGCGTGGACCGTCGCCCAGGCCCGGGTCTCGATCACCATGGCGACCAGGGCCGGGCCCACCTTCCGGGCCAGCGTTCCGGCGTCGTCGAGGCGGCGCAGCGCCTCGGGGTGGCGGCCGTACTGAGCCTCGATGATGGCGAGGTTGTTGCCCGCGATGACCCTGGTGCGGTCCGGGGTGCCGGTGCCCGACAGCAGGTCGCGGTAGGCGACGGCGGCCGGGGCCAGCAGCCCGATGTTCTGCTGCAGGACCGCCCGCTGGAAGGTCAGCTCGACGGCCCGGTCCGGGGCCACCAGGGGTTCGGCGGCGTCGAGGTCGTGCTGGGCGCTGTCGAGGCGGCCCAGCTCCTGGTTGACCGCGGCGCGGCTCATCAGGACGTCGGCCAGGACGTGTTGCAGCTTGTGCCGGCGGGCGATCCGGGCGGCCTCGTCGAGCAGTTTGCGGGCCGGGGCGGCGGCCAGCCGGGCCCGTTCCGCCCAGGCGTACGCGCGCAGCGCGAGCGCGAGCGCCTCGGGCGGCCCGGAGCGGCGTACCGTTCGGACGAGTTCGGCGGCGATCGGCCCGTAGCGTCGGGGATCCGCTATTACGCCCTCATGAACTCGCCTAGCGTGTATCACAAGGTCGTCAGGCGTCTCTATTTCCACTGAGGGTTCCACTTCCACCGCGCGTGCGACCGCCCGTCGCTGTGCCGATCTATCACAAAGGCCAGGAACCGCTATGAATCTGACCGATGCGCCCCTGGGCTATGCCTTCGAGGGCGACTATCCGGAATCTTACGGCTCCGAGCTGCTGCGCCTGCGTACCATCGTGGCCCAGCAGGTGGTCCGGCTGGCCGACACCCGGCCGTCCGCCGAGGGCCGGTTGCTCGGCGTCCTGATCGGGCGCCGTTCGAGCGACCGCGAGCGGGCCCAGATCGAGGTGGCGCTGCGCCGCGACGGCGCGCCGAGCCTGCTGGCCCGTGGCGAGCTGCTGATCTCGGCGAAGGATCTCGCCGCCGTCGGTGCGCTGGTGCAGGACTACGGCGACCGGACCGTCGGCGACCACGTACGCCTGCGCCGGTTCGCCGCCGGGCGCGTGGAGCTGGACCGGGTGATCGACGACTGCGCCGTGCACAATATCGCCGCGCACCCGAACTACATCGCCTCGATGGCCGCGGTCGGCAAGGGCGTCGGCGGCCCGGAGAACGCACCCTGGCTGGGCGACTTCGCGAACTACCGCATCCCGAACGCGCCGAGCGACGGCGGGCCCGGGCCACGGCCGCCGGTCGCGGTGATCGACACCGGTGTCGAGGAGACCATGCGCGGCGACCACTGGCTCGGCAAGGTGACACGTACCCCGGAGAACCTGGACCTGCTCGATGTGCTGCCCCGGGGCGGGGACGGCTTCCTGGACTACGAGGCCGGGCACGGCACGTTCGTGGCCGGTGTGGTGCAGCGGGTCGCGCCGAGCGCGGACATCCGGGTCTACCGCGCGGCCGACACGGACGGCTTCGCCACCGACGACGACATCGCCGCCGCGATCGTGCAGGCTCACCGGGACGGCGCGGAGATCATCAACCTGTCGCTGGGCGGCAAGACCCTCGACGACCAGCCGCCGCTGCTCATGCAGCAGGCCGTCGAGACGGTGCACGCCGAGGCCGGGCGCGACAGCAAGGGCCGCTTCAACAAGGTGATCGTGGCCGCCGCGGGCAACTACGGCGACCGGGGGATCGTCTGGCCCGCCGCGCTCGACGGTGTCGAGGCGGTCGCCGGGCTCACCGCGTACCTGTCGCCCGCGTCCTGGTCCAGCTACGGCGCGGTGCGCTTCTCCACCGTGGGTGAGGGCATCCGCTCGGTCTACCCCGAGGGCGCCGAGTCGCCGCTGTTCGACCCGGAGCCGGACACGTTCGGCCCGAACGCGGCGGCGGTGTGGAGTGGCACCTCGTTCGCCGCACCGCAGATCGCGGGCGCGGTGGCCCGCATCTCGGCCGAGCAGAACGTCTCGCCGCGCGACGCGGTGGATCTGCTCGACGCGCGCGGCAAGTCCGTCGTCGGCTTCGGCAAGGCGATGCGGATCCTGCAGGGAATCGGATGATGCGACCCGGCGAACGGGCCGCGACGTGACACTGGCCGGCCCGGGCACCGCCCTCCGGCGACGTGACGAAGCGGGGACAACATGGCAGACATGCTGGAGTGGGAGCTACCGGCGCTCGTCAAGGCCAGCGTCGAGCGCGACGAGGACGCGTGGAACGAGATCGTGCGCCGGTTCGCCGGCCTGGTGGCGTACGTGATCCGGCACTACCGGCTCTCGCCGGCCGACACCCAGGACGTCAGCCAGCTGGTCTGGCTGCGCCTGGTGGAACACCTCGGCCAGTTGCGTGAGCCGTCCGCCCTGCCGGGCTGGCTGACCACCACCACCCGGCACGAATGCGAACGGTACCTGCGTACCAACGGCCGCAACGTGGCCATGGACCCGCAGACCATGCCCGCGCTGGACCGCGCCGACTCACCCGAGATCGACGAGCTGCTGATCGCCGCCGAACGCCGCCAGGTTTTGCTGGACGGCCTCGGGGAACTAGCCCCCCAGCAGCGGGAGCTGTTGCTGATGCTGACCGCCGACCCGCCGTACTCGTACCAGGAGATCAGCCGGGTGCTCGGGCTGCCGATCGGCAGCATCGGCCCGACCCGCAGCCGCGTGCTGGGCAAACTGCGCGACACGGACGCCGTCCGGGCGTACCTCGGGGAAGACGAATCCGCACACATCGGGAGGTGTCCGTGATGCCTTGGCGCAACTGGAGTGATGACGAGGAGTTGTTCCTCGACGTCCGCGACGCCCTGCATCCCGATCCGATCGAGGCCCAGGTCATCGAGGCGGCCCGCGCCGTACGGGCCTGGCAGACCGCCGACCCGGACCGGGAGCTGGCCGCCCTGCTCTACGACTCCTACGTGGACCAGACCGTCGGCGTGCGCGGTCCGCAGCCCAGCGCCGCCCGCAACCTCGTGTTCGGGCGCGACGAGCTGCGGGTCGAGATCGAGCTGTCCGGCGCGGGCATCGAGGGCCAGCTCATCCCGCCGGAACCGGCCACGGTACGGCTGTTCACCGTCGCCGGCCTGGCGGCCGAGACCACCGCGGACGAGGTGGGCTGCTTCACCTTCCCGGCCACCTCGCCCGGCCCGATCCGCATCGAGTGCTCCGTGGCGGGGCGTCAGGTCGCCACGGAGTGGATCAGCGTCTGACTAGTTCGCGGGCGCGTGCAACGTGATGGTCGTCCACGCGCCGACGTGCACCCGGTCGCCGTCACCGAGCGTACGGCTCTGCCCGGCGCTCAGCGGCGTCGCCTCGTCGTTGACGTACGTGCCGTTGGTGGAGCCCAGGTCCGACACCAGCCAGCCGCCGTCCACGTTGACCGTCAGCAGCGCGTGGCTGTGCGAGACGCCCGGGTCCAGCGGCGCCGCCGACAGGTCGATCTCCGGGTCGGTGCCCTTCGACGTGCTCCGGCGGCCGATCCGGGCCTGCGGGGTCGGCAGCACGTAGCGCCGCTCGGGGCAGTGCGCCGGGAACTCCACCCCCTCGATCGCGTTGGCGTCGAAGTAGGTCCGGTCCGCGGTCACCGTCGCGGTCCACGGTCCCGCCGGGCGCGCCGCCGCCGGTGGGGTGTCCAGGGCGGGCACCTTGCCGGTCGTGTGGTCGAACCCGCAGTCCTCGCAGAAACGCCACATCGCGGTGCGCGGCGTGCCGCAGTTCGGGCACGGCGTGCCGCGCGCCGGGGACGGGGGAGCGGCGGCCGGGGGCGCGGAGGCGGGGGCGCTGACCGGTACGGTGCCGCCGATCCGGGCGCCACACGTGTCGCAGAAGTCGTCCGTGCTGGACGCGTGGCCCTTCGGGCACAGGTACGTCGTCATTGCGCGCGTCCCACCCGGACCGTCTTGGTGGAGCGGGTGTCCAGCGCCATCTCGTCCGCCGCCTCCACCTTGCGGCGCAGCCGCACCGTACCGGTCGCCGGGTCCTCGATGTCGACCACCGTGGCCAGCAGCTCCTCGGTGGCCTTGTTGCCGCTGGCGTGGGCGAGCTGCGCGGCCCGACCGAACTTCAGGGTGGCCGTACGGTCATCGCCGGCCTTGCGCGCCTCCAGCCCGGCCTGGATCGCGTCGGCCAGCTCCGCCTGCCCGGTGTAGTGCGCCACCTGCCGGTTGATCCGGGTGGACAGCGCCGTGTCCTCGGTCCACACCGCGCGCACGAGGCACTGGGTGAGCACATCGTCGCCCTCGACCACGGACACCCGGGCGGCCAGCATCTCGTCGCCGGCCGCACCCGCCGTCACGTCCACGCAGATGTGGTAGTCGCGGCTCTCGGCGCCCCACGACCCGAGGGGGTAGCGCCCGGCGCGGGGACCGTCCTCGGTCCGCTTGCCGGTCAGGTCGACGACCTCCGGCTCGACCTGTTTGACGAAGCGGACCGTCGAGTTGACCGGGGTCCACACCTTGAGCTGCACGTCCGCGCTGGTCTTGCCCATCGCGGCGGTCATCATCTGCTCGAACGCGGCGGTCAGGTCGGCGGGGCGGGCGACGATGTCGACCGTACCCAGCAACGCCGTGGCGATCTTGCGCAGCTCGGAGACCTGCCAGTTGGTGCCGACGCCCCGGCAGTCGCACTGGAACTTGCCCGCGATCTGCTGCAGCACCTGCTCCAGGTAGCCCTGGTACTCGCCGTTCTCGCCGTCGGTGAGCAGGATCGCGTGCGCGATGTCGCCGGGGCGCTGGGCGAACAGCTGCGCCGCCAGGGTGAGCCAGGCGCCCATGGCCGTACCGCCGTTGGCCTGCAGGCGGTCGATCGAGCGGACCGCGTCGGCCCGGCTCTGCGGCGACGCGACCGCGAGCTGGCCGGGCGCGGGGAACAGCTGCTGTGCGGTGCTCACCCCCGCGATGATGGCGAAGTGGACACCGTCGTCGATGCATTCGATCGCCGCCTTGGCGGCCTGCCGGGCGGCCGCCATCCGGCCCTCGGCCTGCATCGAGCCGGACGCGTCCACGATGATGATCTCGGTGGCACCGGCGGTGCGCCGGCCACCCTCGCTGCCGGTCGACGCGACCGTCACGATCGCGTTGACCTCGGTGGCGCCCAGCGAGAGGAACTCGTTCTGGAACGCCTCGGCGGTGTACGGCACGGGCCTCTCCTTCAGGACGCGGGGGTGAGTTCGACGGGGATCAGGGCGACCGTGATGTTGTCCGCGCCGCCCGCCTCGTTGGCGAACGCGGTCAGCGAACGCGCCGCGGCCAGCAGCGGGTGCGGGGCGCCGGCCGCGGCGGCCAGGTGGGCGCGCACGGTGTCGCCGAACGTCGTGGGCTCGGCCAGGTAGTTCCACAGCCCGTCGCTGCAGAGCACCAGGTGGCCGGGGCCGGGCGCGGTGAACCCGTCGGTGCGCGGGGTGACCGGCCCGGCGTCCGCGCCCAGCCACGCGGTGATGGCGTGCGCCTTGGGGTCGCGCCACGCGGCCTGCGGGTCGGCGCCGAGCGCGATGGCGTGGGCGGCCCACGAGTCGTCCTCGGTCAGCGCCACGATGTCACCGGACGCGGGCAGCCAGTACGCGCGGCTGTCGCCGACCCAGCCGTAGCCGACCTCGGCGCCGCGCACGCACGCCGCCACGACCGTGCAGGCCGGGTTCGACGCGGCGCGCCGTGGATCCCCGGTACGGGCCAGCGCGGCGACCGCCGTGGCGGCCGCGGTGAGCGCCGCCGCGACCCGGGCGGGCAACGGTTGCGTGGACCCGGTCAGTAGCTGGCCGGCGGTCTCGGCGGCCAGTTCGGACGCCACGTCCGGGTCGAACGAGGCGGACACCCCGTCGCAGATCACGACGTCGATGCCGCCCGCCGGGCCGCCCAGGAACACCGCGTCCTCGTTGCGGTGGTGGCGGCGTCCCCGGTCGGTGACCGCGGCGGCGGCGCCCGCCACGGATTCGAGGTGGTCGCGGGGCCGCCCGGCCAGCATCCCGCAGTGCCCGCAGTATCCGTCCACACCGATCGCGGCGGGCGTGCCGCACGCCGGGCACGCCCGGTCGTCAGCCGCGCCGCCCTCGCGGCGCCCGCCCCCGTCGCGTCCGCCCTCCCCGCGCCCGCCCTCGCCGCGCCCGCCCTCGCCTCGACGAGGCTCGTCGTGCTGGTCAACCTGGTCGACCTCGTCGAGCGGCCGGTCGGCCCGGTCCGGCCGGGCCGCGGTCAGCGGGCGGCCGCACGCCTCGCAGAACGCGGCGCCCGCGCCGCGCTCATCCACACAGGACGCGCACTCGGTGATCGTCACCCCGGGGGCCTCCTCGGACTTCATGTACGGGTCCGCGGGCGCGCCGCGTTGGCCAGGTCCACCAGGCGGATCTTCTCCGCGCCGTGCGCCGCGCGCGCCAGCTCCCGGTACGCGGCCTCCAGCGCGAACCGCACGTCGCGCTCCTCGGCGGAGCCGTTGGCGCCACCGGAGCGCGCCGCCGCACCGGCGCCACCCAGCACCGCGGCCGGAACGGCGGCGCCACCGGCCAGCGCGTCGAGCGCCTGCTCCAGCAACTCGGCGCGCAGCGCGGCGAGCTGTGCCGCCTCCACCTCCAGCCGGTCGATCAGCGCCGCCGCGGCGGCCAGCGCGGCCACGTCAGTGGCGGCGGAGGCGTGCGGGCGCACCAGCGCGCGTACCGCGCCGACCTGGGAGCTGCGGTACGCCGACGAGGTGCCCGGCACCCGGTTGTACGCCTCCACGGCCCCGCCCCGGTCGCCCGCCGCCAGCCGGCACCGGGCGAGCCCCGCCGCCGCCGTCGTGTACGCCGGATCGGTGCGGCTGACCACGTCGTAGCGGGCGGCGGCGTCACCCGGCTGCCCGGCCAGCTCGTACGCCAGCCCCAGGGCCAGCTTGGGCGCCAGTTCCCCCGGAAGTGCCGAGTAGACCGCGTCGAACTGGACTACCGCCTGGGCGGCGTCGCCGCTGGCCAGCGCCAGCACCCCGTCGTACCAGGCGAGCCGCCAGTCCGCGGCCGCGCCCGCCGCGATCGTGTCGCGCATCGTCCGCGCGTCGGCGAACGCGTCGGGGCCGGAACCGGCCGCGCCGAGGTCGATGAGCGCCCGCAGCGCCCGCAGTTGCACCTCGATGGTGTTCTCGGGTGCCTTGCCGAGCAGCGTGAGGACCTCCTGCGGGTCGGTCACGGTGACCGAGGCGAGGAAGGCGGCGGCCGGGTCGGTGAGGTCGATCAGCGGGGCGGGCAGGAACCGCCAGTTCGGTTCGTCGTCGCGCGTGTCGGTGCGCAGTTCGCCGGTGAACAGCCGCGACGGCGCGGGGTGGGGTTGGCCGTCGGCGGCGAGGACCTCGCGCAGCACGCCGAGCAGCTGCTCACTCATCTCGGCCGCGTCGACGAACCGCTCCGCCGGATCGGTGCGGGTGGCCCGTTGCAGCAGCCGGTAGTACGACTCGTTGCGCCGGTACACCGCGAACGCGTCGCGCTCCGGCAGGCTGTCCGCGTACGTGCTCTGGTAGCCGCGGAAGTCCGTGGTGAGCACCGCGAGGGTACGCCCGATCGTGTACAGGTCCGACTGGATCGAGGGACCGGCGGTGGCCATCTCGGGCGCCTGGTAGCCGACCGTGCCGTAGATCGCGGAGTCGAGGTCGTCGACGCGCACGACACCGCCGAGGTCGATGAGCTTGACCTGGTCGCCGGTCTGGATGACGTTGTCGGGCTTGAAGTCGCAGAAGACCAGGCCACGGTCGTGCAGGTAGCCGAACGCGGGCATGATCTCCAGCACGTACGCGAGGGCCTGGTCGACCGGCAGCGGGTCGGGGTTGCCCGCGTTGGCCGCCATCCGGGCCTTGAGCATGGACTTGAGGGAGTCGCCGCCGACGTACTCCATGACGATGTAGCCCGCGCCGTCGTGCTCGACGAAGTTGTAGATCTTGACGATGTTCGGGTGTTCCACCTCGGCGAGGAAGCGCCGCTCGGCCACCGCCGCGGCCAGCGCGTCCTCGTCGCCGGAGTTGAGCAGGCCCTTGAGCACCACCCACCGGTCGGAGACGTTCTTGTCCACGGCCAGGTAGATCCAGCCCAGGCCGCCGTGCGCGAGCGGGCCCACGACCTCGTACTGGCCGCCGACCAGGTCGCCCTTGGACAGCTTGGGGGTGAAGTCGAACGGCTCGCCGCAGGACGGGCAGAACCCGGCCGTGCGCCCGGGGCGCTCGCCGCGGGCCCGACCGACCGGCTGGCCGCACTTGGCGCAGTACCGCTTGTCCTCGGGCACCTGCGCGACCGCCATCACCGCGGTCGACGGGTCCCGCTGCGGCAGCGGCGCCACGTCGACCAGGCCACCACCGAAGCGGCGCCGCCGGCTGCCGCTGGCGCTGCCGCTGCGCCCCGACCCACCGGTACGGGTGGACAGCGCGCCCGTGCGCACCGACGGCGCGGTGGCGGTGCGCTGGGCCGGTAGCCCGCTGGAGCCCGTCGCCTTCGCGGCGGCCGGCGGCGCCATGCCGCAGGTGTCGCAGTAGCCGTCCTGGATCGTCCCCGGACAGTCGCGTGGGCACGTCATAGCTTGCCATCCCTGGTGTGCGTGGCGGTGAGCGCGGTGACCGCGTCCTGGTACGCGGCGACCGCCGTGCGCGCGGCGGACAGGTCGCACGGCGCGGTCCACAGTGCCGCCCGGGCGGTCTCGGTCAGCGGGGTCAGCGTGGGGTCCTCGGCGAGGCCGCGCCGCGCCGCCTTGGCCTGGTACGCGTCGAGCCGTCCGCGCAGCTCGTTGCGGGTGGCCAGCAGGCCCCGGTTGTGGTCGGCCGCGTCGCGCAGCGCCGCCAGGCGCTGCCGGGCGCGGCGGTTCCAGTCGGCCAACCGCGGGCTCAGCAGCGACCAGTGCCCGGCCGTGGCCAGCGCGTCGATCGCCGCCAGGCCGGCTACCAGGTCGGAATCCCCGCCGGTGACCGCGGCGATGTC
This sequence comes from Krasilnikovia cinnamomea, assembly GCF_004217545.1. Taxonomy (NCBI): domain Bacteria; kingdom Bacillati; phylum Actinomycetota; class Actinomycetes; order Micromonosporales; family Micromonosporaceae; genus Krasilnikovia; species Krasilnikovia cinnamomea. The sequence continues at coordinate 273,612 of NZ_SHKY01000001.1, read as the reverse complement.
GGCGTCGGCGAACCGGCCGGACACCGCGTCGGCGGCGGCCCGCGCGGCCCGCTCGGCCTCGGCCAGCTCCCCGGCGAGGGTGCGCGCGTCGGCCAGCCGCCGGCTCAGGGCCTCGCGCAGCTCCGCCGCCGAGGTGCGCTCGGCGTCGGCCCGGTCGATCAGCGCCTGGACCGCCGTGAGGCCGTTCTCGTCGCAGCCCAGCGGATCCGTGGCCAGGGCGGCGGTGACCTCGCCGAGCCGCCGGTCGGCCTCGTCCAGGGTGGCGTCGGGGTCGGCCAGCGCCCGGACGCCGGCCAGCGCGGCGGCGAGTTCGGCGGCGCGGGGCAGCAGCCGCTGCCACACCTGTCCGGCCCGGGTGGCGACGTCCACCACGGTCGCGAACGCCGCCTCCATCGCGGCCAGCAGCTCCGCCGGGGTGCAGGTCGTGCTGACCTGCCCGGCGCCGAGCAGGCCGCGCTGGGCCAGCGGCACCGTGGCGACCGACAGGGTGATCGAGCGGCCCAGCACCTGCTCCACGTACGCGGCCTTCTCCGCGTCGCTGAACCGGCGCTGGTCGCGGGCCGCGCGGGCGCCGGTGGTCAGCGCGGTGAGCAGGCCGTAGCCGTCCCACAGCTGGGCCAGCGCGGTGGTGGCGTCGGCCCACGCGGCGGCGGTGGCGCCGGTGAGCCGGGCGCCGTCCAGCTCCTTGCGGGCGGAGTTGTCGTCGAGGTCCACCAGGTTCGCGGCGACGGTGGTGGCGGCGGCCTCCAGGCGCCGCAACTCGGCGTCGGCGCGGGCCAGCAGCTCGGCGGGGGGTGCGGTCATCGCCGGTTCAGTCCCGGTACTCGGGGGCGGGCGGCTGCGGCGCCGCGCCGAACCGGCCGAGCCACCGGTCGTACGTGCGCTTCCAGGTGCCGTTGGCGCGGTTGCGTTCCAGCACGGCGTTGACGAAGCGGGTGAACTCCGGGTGCTCGGGCGACATCGCCAGCCCGTACGGCTCCTCGGTGAACTTCTCGCCGACCACCTGTGCGTACGGGTCCTGGGCGGCCAGCCCGGCGAGGATCGTGTCGTCCGTACTGATCGCGTCGACCTCGTTCTGCTGGAACGCGACCAGGCAGTCGCCGAAGCTGGCCCGGCCCACCGGGATCGGCTTGGCGGGGTGCTTGGCGATGTTCTCCAGCGACGTCGAGCCGTTGGGGGCGCAGACCCGTTGATCGCGGAGGTCGGCGATGCCCTTGGCCGGCGACGTCGTGGAGACCAGGACCTTCTGCCCAGCGTCGTAGTAGACCGTGGAGAAGTTCACCCGCTTCCACCGCGCGCAGTTGATCGTCATCGTGTACGCCACCAGGTCGACGGTGCCGTCGGCGGCGTCGTCCACCCGCTTGTCGTTGGGGATGACCTTGATCTTCAGCTTGCCGGGGTCTCCGAAGATCGCCTCGGCGATCTGGCGGCCCATGTCCACGTCGAAGCCCTCGACCGCGCCGGTGAACGGGTTGCGTGAGCTGAACAGCAGCGTGTCCTGGCTGGTGCCGAGTACCAGCCGGCCCCTCTTCTGGATCTGCGCCATGTAGCTGCCGGCCGGCATCTTGCCCGGCTGCGGCAGGGCGCCGGTGGGTCGCAGGCTGCGCCGGGGCTGGCAGGAGGTGTCCACGGGGGCGTGGGCGGCCGGCGCGGTGGTGGCCGCCGCCTGGGCCGCCGCGCGGGGGCGGGCGTCCGGGGTGCATCCCGCGAGGGCCGCCGCGGTGCACAGGACGGCCACGGCGAGCGCGGCGCGGGCGCGGGTCGGACGGGTCACCGGTACTCCTCCAATCGGGGGCGTACGCCGACGACGGCCAGGGCGCAGACCAGCAGGGCGAGCAGCGGCCCGAGCACGGCCAGCACCCCCAGGCCGCGTCCGGCCGTACCGATCTCGGCGGTGAACGCGGCCTTGCGGTCGTCCATCGCGGCGCCGATGGCACCGGTCGCCGCGCCGAACGTGCTGGAGGTGTCGTCCCCGATGGCCAGGTCGACGGCGTCGTCGTAGTCGCCGTCGTCGTCCAGCGCACGCACCTTGCGGTGCGCCGCGCCGTAGGCGGTCAGCAGCCGGGTGGCGTCGCCCACCGCCGAGGCGGCCGGGCCGTCCAGCTCGACGGCGAGCTGGTCGAGCAGCTCGTGTACCTGCCGGTCGGCCGCGCCGAAGTCGTCCTCGTACGCGCCCTTGCCGCTGCGGGCCACCAGGGTCAGCGCCTCGTCGCCGCGCTGGCGCAGGGCCAGGATGCGTGCCTCGGCGAGCCGGGCGACCGGGGCCGACCCGTCGGTGTCCGCATTGTGCAGGTGTGCCCGCTGGTGGGCGAGCAGCCCGCCCGCGCCGAGCGCCAGCACGGCGGCGACCACGGTCGCGGCGACCAGCGGCAGGTTGAAGGTGCGGTGCGTGGTGCGGCTCAGGTACCGCTGGGCCAGCAGCAGTGTGACCAGCAGCGTCGCCATCAGCAGCACCAGCAGCGTCACCCAGACGGAGCTGCGGGCGTCGCCGTACCCGGCGTCGACCTCGTCCTGGGCGGTGCGGAACAGCGTCTGCGCCTGGGGCAGCAGGGTGTCGCGGTTGAGGGTGGAGGCGGCCGACAGGTACGCCGCGCCGACCGGCAGCCCCTGCCGGTTGTTGGCGCGGGCCGTGGCGACCAGGGCGGCGTACCGGGCGACGCCGGTGGCCAGCTCGTGCACCGCGTCGGCGCTGGCGCTGCCCGCCGGGACCCGCCGGGCCGCCGAGGCCAGCGCGGCCGTGGCCAGGCGCAGGTCGTCGTCGTAGCGGGCGGTCAGCGTGGTCGGCTCCAGCCCGCCCGCGAGGAACGCCTGCGCGGCCGTGGTGTCCGCGTCGGCCAGCTTCGAGTAGATGGTCTCGGCCTCGATGAGCAGCGGCTGGGCGCGGCCGCCGAGGTCGGCGGTGCCGGTCTGCGCGGCGCGCGCGGCGAGCCCGCTGACCAGCCCGGTGAGCAGGCCCAGGGTGAGCAGCGCGGCGAGGATCAGCTGCAGGCGGCCGGGGGAGGTGTGGCGCAGGGCGCCGACCCGGCGCAGGACCCGGGCGACACGGCTGCCGACCGGCGGCGTGACGTCCGGCGTGGCCCTCGGCCGGTCGAGCTGGGCGGTGGGCAAGCTTCCTCCGTCGATGCCATTGGGGAACGACCCGTCACCCTCACACTGTGCGGCACCGCCGCAACAGATGATCTTCGCGGAGACCGGCCGAATCCCGGGTGGGCGCCGAGTCTACGGACACCGACGCGCGCCCGGCGGGATGGTCCCCCCGGGCGCGTCGTCCGTACGGATGAGTCAGCTCAGTTGGCGCTTGAGCAGCTTGCCCGTGGCCGTCATGGGCAGTGTGTCCACGAAGGTGACGATGCGCGGGTACTTGTACGCCGCCATCTGTTCCCTGGCCCAGCCGACCAGTTCCTCCTCGGTGACCGTGGCGTTCGGGGTGCGGATGACGTACGCCTTGACCTCCTCGCCGTGCTGGGGGTGCGGCACGCCGATGACCGCGGCCAGCGAGACGCCCTCATGGGTCATGAGGACCTCCTCGATCTCGCGCGGGTACACGTTGAAGCCACCACGGATGATCATGTCCTTGGCGCGGTCGACGATGTAGTAGAAGCCGTCGGAGTCCCGGCGGGCCAGGTCACCCGTACGGAACCAGCCGTTGTTCATCACCTCGGCGGTGGCCTCGGGCCGGTTGTAGTAGCCGCGCATGATGTTGTGGCCCCGGATGGCGATCTCGCCGACCTCGTCGGCGCCCTCGACGGTCTTCCAGTTCTCGTCGATGAGCTTGAGTTCGACGCCCCAGATCGGGATGCCGATCGACCCGGGGCGCGGCTCGCGGTCGGGGTCGGAGAACGTGGCCACCGGCGAGGTCTCGGACAGGCCGTAGCCCTCCAGGATCTGCACGCCGAGCCGCTCCTTGACCTGCTTGATGATCTCGACCGGCAGGCTCGCGCCGCCGGAGACGGCGACCCGCAGGTTGCGGGCGATCCGCTCGACGTCCACGTCGTCGGTGAGCGCGTTGAGCAGCCCCCAGTACATCGTGGGCACGCCCGCGAAGTAGGTGATCTCCTCCTGCTCGAAGATCTTCACGGCGGCGGCGGGCTCGAAGCGCGGCAGCAGCACCAGGGTGGCCGCGACCGCGAAGCCGCCGTTCATCTGGACGGTCGAGCCGAACGAGTGGAACAGCGGCAGCACCAGCAGGTGGGTGTCGGTGCCCGGCGTGCTCTGGAACAGCCGGTTGCAGGTCAGCGCGTTCACCAGCAGGTTCGAGTGGGACAGCTCGGCGCCCTTGGCCTGCCCCGTGGTGCCGCTGGTGTAGAGGATGACGGCCGGGTCGGTCTCGGCGGCCAGCACGGACTCGAAGGCCGGCGACTGCCCGGCGACCGCGGCCCCGAACGTCTCGGCGCCCTCGATCGGTGACGCGGCGGCCGGGTCGGCGGTGACGAGGAAGAAGTGCTCGCAGCCCGGCACCTGGTCGAACCCGGCGTGGCCCTCGGCGCCCATGGCCAGCTCGGCCGTGCCCTCGAAGCAGAAGTACGCCTTGGCCTCGCTGTCGGTCAGGTGGTACGCGACCTCCCGGCCCTTGAGCAGCACGTTCAGCGGAACCACCACGGCGCCCGCCTTGAGGATCCCGTAGTAGATCACCGGGAAGTACGGCAGGTTCGGGCAGGACAGCGCGACCTTGTCGCCGGGGCGGATGCCGCGCGACACCAGCAGGTTCGCCACCTGGTTCGCTGCCGCGTCGACCTGCGCGTACGTCAGGCGCTGCGGTCCCAGCACGACCGCGGCCCGGTCGGGGTAGTGGCGGGCGCTGTCCTCCAGCAGGACGGAGAGGTTGAGCATCGCGGCGGTCTCCTCGCGGTGTCCGGGGGTGTGACGACCGTCCCATCCCAACATGCCGAACCCGCTGGCGAAACCATCGCGCCGCGCAAGTTTCCCTAGGTCTTCGCAGGCGGAAAAGTTTCGCCGGCCGCCCGCCTCCCGGCGGCCGGCGAAACGACTCAGCCGGCCAGATTCAGCCGGCCAGATTCAGCTGGCCAGGACTCAGCTGGCCAGGACTCAGCTGGCCAGCGCGAACCGTTCGGCGTGCACCTGACGTCTGGGCACGCCGAGGGTGCGCAGGCTGGCCAGCACCGCATTCGTCATGGCGTTGGGGCCGCACACGTACACGTCGCGTTCGGTGATGTCGGGGACCAGGGCGCGCAGCCCGTCCGGGCTCAGCGGCTGGTTGCCCGGCCCGGTGCGGCCGGTGAGCAGGTGCAGCCGCGCGCCCCGGGTGGCGGCGATCGCCCGCATCTCGGCCAGCAGCACCGCGTCGGCCTCGGTGTGCACCCGGTACAGCACGACGATGTCGCCGGTCAGGGTCGGGTCGTCGAGCAGTGCCCGGATCGGGGTGACGCCGATCCCGCCTGCGATGAGCAGCGTGGTCTCGCGGGTGCGCTGCAGCGCGGTGAACGCGCCGTACGGGCCCTCGGCGAAGACCCGGGTGCCGACCGGGAGGTCGCGCAGCCCGGCGCTGCCGGTGCCGACGGCCTTGGCGGTGAGCCGCAGCGAGCGGCCGTCGGGCGCGGCGGACAGGGAGAACGGGTTCACCTGCCACCACGAGCGGAACCCGGGGAACCGCCAGATCATGAACTGTCCCGCCAGGGCGGGCATCTCGTCGAGGCGGCGGCCGGTCACGTGCACCGAGACGGTGTTGTCCGACTCGGGCACGACCGCGGCGACGCGCAGCTGGTGGCGGCTGTTGCGCCACAGCGGCATGATCACCCGGCCGGTGAGGAAGGCGCCGACCGCGAACACCCACAGCGTCCACCAGTACGCCGTCGTGAGCGCCGAGGTGCGAAACGTCGTGCCCTCCAGGAACTGGTGCACCAGGGCGAGCGCGAGCGCGAAGTACAGCACGAGGTGGATGGCGTGCCAGGTCTCGTACTGCACGCGGCGCCGGGCGGCCCGGATCGACGCGGCGACCGCGACCATCATGAGGAACAGCGCGAGCATGCCGATCAGCGACGCGGGCACCCCGGCCAGGGCGGCGTAGGTCTTGAACGGCGAGACCTTGTCGAGGACGGAGAAGCCCGCCACGATCAGCATCGCGTGGGTGACCAGCGCCCAGAACAGCGTGAAGCCGACCCAGCGGTGCCACGAGGTGAGCCGGTCCATGCCGATGCGCCGGTCCAGCCACGGCACCCGGGCCACGAGGATCAGCTGCAGGAAGATCAGCAGGGCGGCGTGCAGGCCGATGAACTTGCCCGCGGCCAGCACGCCGTTCTTCGACGGCGGGGCGGCGAAGAACATCACCCACACGATCAGCACGTTGACCGCGAGCGCGGCCCACAGGACCGCACGGGCCAGCGTGGCCTGGGGCAGGGAGGAGGTGCGGGTCGGGTGGCGGGTGACCGTCATGTCTAACTCCGGCGCTCGTGGTCGTCCCCAGTGTGTACACCACCGGTGGGCTGGCGGTTCGACACACAGGCTAGGAGCAGCGAGGAGTCGGCGGGCAGATATGTAGGGTTTCCGTCCCCCGGCGTGGGGACAGTCGGATTTTTCCGGCGGGATGATGTGGCAGTGATCATCCCGGGTGGCGTCCCCCTGCGGCATTGACCGATGTCGAACCGACGGGCAGTGTTGGTCCGGTCACCTTCTGTCCGTACCTTGTGGAGGGTCCGATGAAGGTCGCCGTGGACACCAGTCTGTGCATCGGGTCGGGGATGTGCGCGCTGACCGCTCCGGCCGTCTTCGACCAGGATCCGGACGAGGCGGTCGTGGTGCTGCGCGACCCCGCGCCGCCGGCGGAGCAGCACGAGGCGGTCCGGCAGGCGGTGCTGCGCTGCCCCGCCGCGGTGATCTCGGTGACCGACGACTGACCCACCACGCATCGATGAACTCCGATAGGTTCGGGATGACCCTCTGACCTGTCGGACCGCGATCCGGTCCGCCGACGGAAGGACCTGGCACCGTGCGACGAGCGCTCGTGGCCCTGATCGCCACAGCCGCCACCCTCGCGGGGACCACCCTGCCCGCCCTGGCCGCCCCCGCACCGGGCGCGCCCGGCCTGGGAGACGAGTACTTCCCGGACTACGGCAACTCCGGGTACGACGTCTCGCACTACGACATCCGGCTGCGCTACTACCCCGACACCGACACGCTGACCGGCACCACCACCATCCTGGCCACCGCCACCCAGGACCTGAGCAGCTTCAACCTGGACTTCATCCTGGACGTCACGAGCGTGCGGGTGAACAACCGGGTCGCGACCGCCGCCCGCACCGGCGACCACGAGCTCGTCGTCACCCCGCCGCGCGGACTCGCCGCCGGGCAGCCGATGACCGTCGTGGTGCAGTACTCGGGGGTGCCCTCCAGCAAGCGGGCCGCCGGGTCCACCGCGTGGACGAAGACCCCCGACGGCGCCCTGGCCGTCGGCGAGCCCGAGATGTCCTGGTGGTGGTTCCCCGCCAACGACCACCCGGCGGACAAGGCCACCTTCGACGTCTCCGTCAGCGTCCCGGACGGGGTCGAGGCGATCAGCAACGGCGTGCAGTCGCGGCCGCCGTCACCCGAGATCCTCGGCTGGACCCGGTGGAGCTGGCGCTCGGTCAAGCCGATGGCCACCTACCTGGCCTTCCTCGCCATCGGCCAGTACGACCTGCGCACCGACACCGCCCCGAACGGCCAGCCGGTGCTCACCGCGTACTCCCAGCTGCTGGCGCCGGACTACGCCGACGCCGCCCGGGCCAGCGTCGAACGCACCGCCGAGGTGATCGACTGGGAGAGCGGCCTGTTCGGGCCGTACCCCTTCGAGGCGCAGGGCGGGGTCGTCGCGCCGCCCGGGGCGATCAGCTTCGCCCTGGAGAACCAGACCCGGCCGGTGTATTCGGCCCGGTTCTTCCGCGGCGGCTCGAACACGTACGTGGTCGTGCACGAGCTCGCCCACCAGTGGTTCGGTGACTCCGTCTCGGTGGCCCAGTGGAAGCACATCTGGCTCAACGAGGGCTTCGCCAGCTACGCCGAGTGGCTCTGGTCGCAGGCCCAGGGCGAGGGCACCGCGCAGGAGATCTTCGACTACACGTACGCCCACTACCCGGCGGACAGCCCGTTCTGGTCGGTCAAGCCGGGCGACCCGGGCGCCGCGGACGTCTTCGACGGCGCCGTGTACGACCGGGGCGCCATGACCCTGCACCAGCTGCGGCTGGCCGTCGGCGACACCGCGTTCTTCGACATCGTGCGCACCTGGACCACCACCCACCGGTACGGCAACGGCACCACGGACGAGTTCGTGGCGCTCGCCGAGCGGATCTCCGGCAAGGAGCTCGACGCGCTGTTCCAGACGTGGCTGTTCACCCCGGCGAAGCCGGACGTGGCGACCGCCCCGGCGGCCTCGGCGGCCTCGCTGCGCGCGGCCGCGCCGCACCAGCCGAAGTCCTGGGCGGCGATCCAGCGGGCGCACGCCCTGCTGTCCGGTCACTGATCCACCCTGCGCCGCCGGGCCGGGCCACGGCCCGGCGGCGCCCCCGGGGTCATCCGCCGACCCTGAGGCGGCGGCGACTCAGACCACCGCGGTGACCTCGGCGGTGCCGAAGTCGGGCTCGGCGACCGGCTTGCCGAAGTGGTACCCCTGGGCCAGCCGGTAGCCGAGCCGGTGCAGCTCGGCGGCCTGCTCGGCGGTCTCCACACCCTCGGCCACGGCGGTCAGCCCCAGGCCGGTGCTCACGTTGATCAGGGCGGTCGCGATGACCGCGTGGCGGCCCGCCATGGTGATGTTGTCGACGAACGACTTGTCGACCTTCAGCACGTCCACGGGGACGGTCTGCAGCAGGCCGAGCGACGAGTGCCCGGTGCCGAAGTCGTCCAGCGCGACCAGCACACCCAGCGCGTGCAGCTCGTGCAGCGTCTCCAGGGCCCGGCCGCCCTCGAACACGGCCGTCTCGGTCACCTCGACCACCAGGCAGGACGGCGGCAGCCCGCTGTCGGCCAGCGCGGCCGACACCACGTCGGCGAAGCCCGGCTCGGCCAGCTGGCGCGCCGACACGTTGACGTTCACCCGCGCGGGGGCGCGCGTCCCCAGCCGGGCCCGCCAGTCCGCGGCCTGGGTGCAGGCGGTACGCAGGATCCACGCGCCCAGCTCCACGATCAGCCCGTTCTGCTCGGCCACCGGGACGAACTCGGCGGGCGAGACCCAGCCCCGCTCGGGGTGCACCCAGCGCACCAGCGCCTCGACCGACGCCAGCGATCCCGTCGGCAGGGACACGATCGGCTGGTACACGAGCTGGAACTGGTCCGCGTCCAGGGCGGCCCGCAGCTCGGCGCCCAGCCGCGCCTGCTCGGTGGAATGCTGGTCCAGCTCCGTGGTGAAGCGGTGGAACGGCTTGCCGGTGCCCTTCGCCTCGTACATGGCGACGTCGGCGCGGCGCAGCACCTCCATCGGGCCGTCCGCGCCCTCCGCACCGGCGATCCCGATGCTGGCGCCGACCAGCAGGTCCTGCTGCCCGGCGTGCACCGGGGCGTGGAACGTGGCGGCGAGCCGGCGTACCACGGCGTCGCCCGCGCGGTCGGAGGCGTTCGGGATGAGCACGGCGAACTCGTCGCCGCCCATCCGGGCCACCATCGCGTCGGGGCGCAGCACGCTGGTGATCCGGCTGGCCACGATCGTCAGCAGCTCGTCGCCGACGGCGTGACCGAACCGGTCGTTGACGTCCTTGAAGCCGTTGAGGTCGAACAGGGCCACCTGCGGCAAGCCCGTGGCGAACTCGGCGCGCAGCGCCTCCTCGAACCGGCGCCGGTTCGCCAGCCCGGTGAGGTCGTCGCGCATCGCCAGCTCCTGCAGCTGGCCGGACTGGCGCTGCACCTCGGCCACGAAACCGGACATGCGCAGCACGACGAGCAGGAACAGGATCCCGGCGGAGAAGGCGATGGCGATCCGGTCCCGGCCGTTCGCGGCGACGTCGGGCACCAGCAGCATGGCGGGCGCGATGAGGGAGCAGGCGCCGAGCAGCCAGAGCCGGCGCCGCCCCACGTGGATGGTGCCGGTGACCGGCGCCTCCCCGGTGGTGCGCATCGACGGGTGCAGCGCGGCGGCCGCCCACAGCACGTAGGACAGCAGCCAGCCCGCGTCGATGAACCCGACGTCGTAGTCGGTGTGCAGGCTGATCACCGAGAACGCGACGTCGGCGGCCAGCAGCGCCAGCGCGGCGCCGCCGAGCAGCCGGGAGCTCATGGTGGGTTTCGCACTGCCGAGGAACAGGCGGGCCAGCAGCGCCAGCATCACCGCGTCCATGGCCGGGTAGGCGTCGCTGACCGCCTGCTCCAGCAACGACGCGGAGGTGCCGGCCGCGATCGGCTCCATGACGAAGACCCAGAACACCAGGCCCAGACCGGTGCCGACGATCCCGGCGTCGATCAACCCGGCGACGTCGCGGCGGGCCAGCCGCTGGCCACCGCGGACCAGCAGGATCAACCCGAAGATCATCATCGGGTACGCGAACAGGTAGAACACGTCCGCCAGCGACGGGTACGGCTCCTCGTCCAGCGCCAGCCGGTAGTAGTCGAAGACCACGTCCCCGACGACCCAGATGAGCTGTCCGACGGCGAACCAGATCCAGATGTTGCGCCGCTGCGGCTTGTGCAGCCGCACGGCCAGCAGGATCAGGACGCTGGAGATGAAACCGGTGAGATTGTACGCGATGCTGCGCGGCAGGCTGTGGTCGGGCAGCAGGAAGTAGCCGCCGATGGACAGCACGCCCACCGCCAGCCACCAACGCCACAGGCCGCCGAACCGCACATCGTGCCATCGGCCCGGCGCCTGCTCAGTTGAGGTTCCCTTGAGCGCGTGTGTCGTGCTCCCGGCTACACGGGGACGGCCTGCTCCACCAGCGCAGCCGTGTCGATGCCTCGCGGCAGGGTGCCGAAGGCCAGCCCCGCGTCCCCGGCCAGCCGGCTCCGGCAGAACGCGTCGGCCACCGGGGCCGGGGCGTGCCGCACCAGCAGTGACCCCTGCAACACCAGCGCCATGCGTTCCACCACCCGCCGGGCCTGGCCCTCCGGATCCGCCCGCTCGGTGAGCATGTCGCGCAGCCCGGCGGCCGCCTCGTCGAGCCGCCGGTCGGCGCCGCCCGCCGCGTCCACCTCCGCGAAGAACGCGCCCAGACTGTCCGGTTCGCGCCGCAGCGCCCGCAGCACGTCGAGGGCCTGCACGTTGCCGGAGCCCTCCCAGATCGAGTTCAGCGGGGCGTCACGGTAGAGCCGGGGCAGCCCGGAATCCTCCACGTACCCGTTGCCGCCCAGGCATTCGAGGGCCTCGCCGACGACCGCCGGCTGGCGCTTGCACACCCAGTACTTGCCGACCGCGATGGCCAGCCGGCGGAACGCCTGCTCCCCGGCGTCACCGCGGCCGGCGCGGTCCACGGCACCGGCCAGCCGTACCGCCAGCACGGTCGCGGCCTGCGACTCGACCGCCAGGTCGGCCAGGACGTTACGCATCAGCGGCTTCTCCGCCAGCGGCCCGCCGAACGCGCTGCGGTGCCGGGCGTGGTGCACCGCCTGCACGAGCGCGGCCCGCATGCCCGACGCCGAGCCGGTCACGCAGTCCAGGCGGGTCATCGAGACCATCTCGATGATCGTGCGGACCCCGTGGCCCTCCTCGCCGACCAGCCACGCCACCGTGTCGTCGAACTCCGGCTCGCTGCTGGCGTTGCTGCGGTTGCCGAGCTTGTCCTTGAGCCGCTGGATGCGGAACGTGTTGCGGGTCCCGTCCGGCAGCACCCGCGGCACCAGGAAACAGGACAGCCCGCCCGGCGCCTGCGCCAGCACGAGGAACACGTCGCACATGGGCGCGCTGGTGAACCACTTGTGCCCGCGCAGCCGGTAGCTGCCGTCCCCGGCCGCCGTGGCGGTGGTGGTGTTGGCGCGTACGTCGGAACCGCCCTGCTTCTCCGTCATGCCCATGCCCGCCAGCAGGCCGCGCTTGCCCAGCGGCGCCCGCAGCCCCGCGTCGTAGACGCGGCTGGTCAGCAGCGGCTCGTACGCGGCGGCCAGCTCGGGCGCGTTGCGCAGGGCGGGCACCACCGCGTAGGTCATCGAGATCGGGCAGGAGTGGCCCGCCTCGGCCTGGCTCCACACGTACATGCCGGCGGCGCGGGCCACGTGGGCACCCGGGCGCTGGTCCGCCCAGGGCGCGCCGGCCAGGCCCTCGGCGACCGCGACGTCCATCAGCCGGTGCCACGACGGGTGGAAGTCGACCTCGTCGACGCGGTGGCCGTACCGGTCGTGGGTGAGCAGCCGCGGCTCGTACCGGTTGGCCTCGTCGCCCCACCGCTGCGCCTCGGCGCCGCCCGCCAGCCGGCCCAGCCGGTGCAGGTCGTCGACCGCCCACCCGGCCCCCTCCCGGGTGACGGCGGCCAGCAGCGCGGGGTCGGCGGCGACGTCGTGACCCACCAGCGGCGGCGGCTGGTTCAGCACCTCGTGGGTCCCGGTCACGGCGGGCACCGGCGGCGTCGTGGTGGTCATCGGCCAAATCTACGGCCGCCCCGAACGCGGCGACCATGACCCGACCGCTCGGCCGGGGTGACCGTACCGTCCGGCGGTGCCGCGGCCGCCACCCGTGATGCCGCGGCGCCGCCCGGACGCGCCGTGATCGGCCATCGGTCACTCGCTGGTCCGCCGTCGTCCCCGGCGCGTAGGGTCTGAGCAGGGCCGCGTCGAGGGGATTGTGGGGGATCGGTTGGCCACGGTGACGCCGACGGCAGAGCGGCGCGGCACGGCGGTCGCCGACCTGCTCGCCGAGTTCTCCGACGCCCAGCGGCTGGCCGCCGAGGCGGACCGGCCCGACCTCGCCGAACGCCTCGCCCAGGCCGCGCGGCGGCTGCGCGCCGACGACGTGACCGTCGCCGTGGTGGGCGAGTTCAAGCAGGGCAAGAGCACCCTGGTGAACGCGCTGCTGCGCACCGACATCTGCCCCGTCGACTCGGACGTCGTTACCGCCGTGCCGACCGTGCTGCGCTACGGCCGCCCACCCGCCGTGCTGCTGCGGGTGCCCGGCCCGAACGGCGCCCACACCGAGGTGCCGGTGCCCTTCGACCAGCTGCGCCGCTACGTCACCGAGGGCGCGGCCGCCGGGCCGGACGCCGAGGCGCCGCGCAGCGTCGAGGTCCGCCTGGACCGGCGGCTGCTCGGCGCGGGTCTCTCGTTCATCGACACCCCGGGCGTGGGCGGCCTCGACTCGGCGCAGGGCAACCTCACCCTGTCCACGCTGCCGCTGGCCGCCGCGGCCCTGTTCGTCACGGACGCCGCGCAGGAACTCACCGCCCCCGAGGTCGACTTCCTGCGCCGCGTCAAGGAGCGCTGCCCCCAGGTCTTCTGTGTCGTCACCAAGACCGACCTGTACGCCGAGTGGCGCCGCATCGTCGAGATCAACGAGGGGCATCTGTCGCGCGCCGGACTGGACGTACCCATCGTGGCCGTGTCGTCCTTCCTGCGCATGCGGGCCCAGGCCCGCGACAGCACCGCCCTCAACACCGAGTCCGGTTTCCCGCCCCTGGTGGAGATCCTGCGCCGCGACGTGCTCGGCGCCGCCCGCGCGAACGCGCTGGCCACCGCCCGGACCGAGCTGTCGTTCGTGGTGGCGCAACTGCGCGAACGGGTGCACGCGGAACAGGCGGCCGCCGCCGCGCCGGCCACCGCGCCCCAGCTGGAGCGGCGCTACGCCGAGCGCAGCCGGCGCAGCGCCCGGCTGTCCGGCGGCACCTGGCAGACCGTGCTCAGCGACGGCATCCAGGACCTGGCCGCCGACGTCGACCACGACCTGCGCGAGCGGCTGCGGCTGATGGTGCGCCGCGGCGAGGAACTGCTCGACGAGACCGACCCCCGCGACACCTGGCGCGACTTCCAGGCGTGGGCGGCGCGCGAGGCCACGGCCGCCGCGGTGGACAACCTCATGCTGCTGGTGGGCCGCACCGAGCAGTTGGCCCGCGACGTCGCCGAACGCTTCGACATCGAATACGACAGCCTCGACGTCGACCTGCCCGCGCCCGAACTGGCGCTGCGCAAGGTCGGCGAGCTGGACGTCAGCTTCGAGAAGTCCGGCATGGCGCAGTTCCTCGGCGCGTTCACCGCGGCGCGGGTCACGTACGGCGGCTTCTACATGCTCGGCGCGCTCGGCGCGCTGTTCAACGTGGCGCTGGCCGCGCCGCTGGGGCTGCTGGCCGGGATGACGCTGGGGCGCCGGCTGATGAAGGCGGAGCGGGAACGGCAGGCCCAGCAGCGGCGCCTGCAGGCTAAGGCGGAGCTGCGCCGCTACGTCGACGACGTGACGTTCCACGTGGGACGCGACTCGCGCGAGGCGGTCCGGCGTACCCAACGTTTCCTGCGCGACGAGTTCGCCGCCCGCGCCCAGGTGATCGAGCGCTCCGCCGCGGCGACCGCGGCGGCGGTGCGCCGCACCGCCGCCCTGCCCGACGACGAGCGGGCCCGCCGCGCCGACGCCCTCGCCGAGCAGCGCCGCCGCCTCGACCGGCTGGACCGCTCATGACCCTGCTGGATCAGGTACGCACCCTGCTCGACCGGGCGCAGGCGGAGCTGCCCGACCCCGCGGCCCGGGCCCGCCTCGCCGACGCCCGCCGCCGCGTCGACGAGCCGCTGCGCGTCGCCATCGCCGGCAAGGTCAAGGCCGGCAAGTCGACCCTGCTCAACGCGCTCGTGGGGGAGGAGCTGGCCCCGACGGACGCCGGCGAGTGCACCCGCATCGTCACCTGGTACGCCGACGGGCACACCTACGAGGTGACCGCGCACCTCACCGACGGCACCGCGGAGCAGCGCCCGTTCCGCCGGGTCAGCGGCGCCATCCGCATCGACCTGGGCCGCCCCGCCGACCAGGTCGACCACCTCAAGGTACGGGTGCCCAGCGCCCGCCTGCGCCGGCACACCCTCATCGACACCCCCGGCATCGCGTCACTGTCCACGGACGTGTCGCTGCGCACCATGGCGTTCCTGGAAGCCGAGGGTGAGCGCGCCGCCCAGACTGACGCGGTGATCTACCTGCTGCGCCACATGCACGGCAGCGACGTACGGTTCCTCGAATCGTTCCACGGCGACGGGCTGTCCAGCGGCACCCCGGTCAACGCGGTCGGGGTGCTCTCGCGCGCCGACGAGATCGGCGGCTGCCGCCTCGACGCGATGGCCGCCGCCGCCCGGGTCGCCGACCGGTACGCCCACGACGAACGGCTGCGCCGGCTGTGCCCGGTCGTGGTGCCGGTGGCGGGGCTGCTCGGCGCGGCCGGCGCCACCCTGCGGGAGGAGGAGTTCCGGATCCTCGCGGCGGTCGCCGAACAGCCGATGGACGAGGTCGTGGACCTGCTGCTGACCGCGGACCGGTTCGCCGGCTCGGGGTCCGCCCGCGCGGCCGTGCTGGCCCGGCTGGGCCTGTTCGGTGTGCGGCTGTCGGTGCGGCTGGTCCGCGAGGGCGCCGTCGGTGACGCCGCCGACCTGGCCCGCGCCCTGACCGAGCACAGCGGCATCGACCGGCTGCGGGAGGTGTTCGCGGCCCAGTTCGTGGGCCGCAGCGAGGTGCTCAAGGCCCGTTCCGCGCTGGCGGTGCTCGACGAGTGCCTCGCCGGCCGGTCCGCCGACGGCCTGGCCGCCGACGCGGAACGGATCCGGGCCAGCGCTCACGAGTTCGTCGAGTTGCGCCTGCTGCACCTGCTGCGCTCGGGGCGGCTGCCGGGTTCCGCGGAGCAGCTGGCCGAAATGGACCTGCTGCTGGGCGGGGCGGGCGGTGCGCCGTACCAGCGGCTCGGCCTGCCCGCGGACGCCCCGCCGGAGCGGATCGGCGCCGCGGCCACCGCGGCGCTGGCCCGCTGGCAGGCGGCGGCGGAGCATCCGTTCTCGCCGCGCGAGCTGCGCACGGCGGCGCGGGCGGCGGCCCGCAGTTGCGAGGGCATCCTGGCCGGGTCCGCCCCGGGTTGATCGCAGGCCGGCTCAGGACCAGCAGGGATGGCCCTCGCGGGCGTCCGCCGGGGTCAGCGTCTGCTCCTGCGAGCCGTCGGCCTTGACGACGGTGATCCGGGGTTTGTTCAGCTCGCCCCGGGTGAACGCCAGCCACGTGCCGTCCGGTGCCCAGGTGGGGTCCATCTCCCGCGCGGGGTCGTTGGTGACCTGGTGCGCGTCCGTGCCGTCCGCGTCGACCGCCCAGATGTCGGACACCCCGGGGCCGGTCTGCTTGGTGTACGCGATCGTCTTGCCGTCCGGCGTCCACGCCGGATCGACCGCCGGGCCGTCGTCCCCGGACGTGACGGCCTGCCCCGGCTCCTGCGGGTCGTCGACCGACAGCAGGTAGATCTGCCGCACCCCGTCCACGTCCACCCAGTACGCGATGGACTTGCCGTCCGGAGACCAGGCCGGGTCGTCCTTCGCCGCCGACGAGCGGGTGAGCTGGCGTGGCTTGCTCTCGCCGAGGGTGATGACGAACATCTGCGGCACCTTGTCGACGACGCGGATGAACGCGAGCTTCTTGTCGTCGGCCGACCACGAGGTGCGGCCGCCCGTGACGTTCCCGATGACCTTCTGCTGGTCGCTGCCGTCGGCGTTCATCACCCAGATCTCGTTGGTGTCGCCGAGGTTGCGGGTGATGGCGATCCGTTTGCGGTCGTGCGACCACTCGGGCAGCACGTCGGAGCCCGTGTCGACGACCTTCGTCCGGGCGTCGCCGCCGGGGGTGAGCTGGTAGACGCCGGACTTGCGGCTGGGCGGCAGGTCGCCGCCGGTGTCTACGCGGATCAGCATGGCGTCGGTCGGGAACGGCTGCGCGGATACCGCCGGCGGGTTCTGCCCGGTGCCGCTGGAGTCCTTGTCACGGTTGAGCGCGATGGCCGTGGCGGTGCCCGCCGCCAGCACCGCCACCACGATCGCCCCGGCGGTGATGAGCAGCTTGGTCCGCCGCCCGGACCGGCCGCCCGGCACCGTCTGGACCACCGTGCCCGGCGCCGCGAACGGGTTCGGCGCCGCCTCCGGTGACCAGGCCGCGGTCGGGCCGCTGGGGTGCGCGGACAGCCCACGCCGCCCGAGCGCGCCACCGCCGACACCTGCCGCGCCGCTTGCCGGTGTCGCGGTCGCCGCACCTCCCGCCGCGCCGCTTGCTGGTGTCGCGGTCGCCGCACCTCCCGCCGGCGCCGCCGCGCCGGTTCCGGGCTCCGGTGCCTTCTCGCCGCTGCCGGGAACCGTGGCCGTGCCCCGGCGGAACGCGACCGGGGTCGTCTCGCCGCCCTGCGCCCCGGCCGGGGCAGGGGAGGAACCGGTCTGCGCCGCTCCCGCGTCTGCGGGACCCGGCGTGACCAGGGTGGTGTCCTCCTCGGCTGGACGGGCGCCGCCCACGCCGGGCACGACCGGCGGCACGGCGGTGGCGGCGTGCGCCGTACCGTGGGGCTGCGTCAACGGCTCGACAAGCGTGTCGGCCGGGCCGCGCACCGGCGATACCGGCCCGTCGGACGCCGGCGGTGCCGGCCGTGCCGCAGCCCCCGAGGTCGCCGCGGTGGCGACGGCCGCGCCCATCGCGATGCTGTGCTCGGGGTGCGGGTCGGCGACCACCGGCCGTTCGAACGCGGTCGACAGCAGCTGCGCGACCAGCGGGATCCGGGACGAGCCACCCGCCAGCAGCACCGCGCTCAGGTCGGCGGGCGCGAGCTGCGCGGAGCGCAGTGCCCGGTGCATGGCGGCCACGGTGTCCTCGAGCGACGGTGCGATCATCGCCTCGAGTTCCGACCGGTTGAGCCGGATCCGGGTGTGCAGGCCGGGCAACGCCACCGGGATCATCACCTCGGTGTCGAACGACAGCGCCTCCTTGGCCTCGACGCAGTCGCGGCGCAGCCGGGCCAGCGCGGTGACCACCTCGGGGTCGTTCGGGTCCAGGCCCTCCGCCTTGCTGCCCAGCACCTCGATCACATGGCCGAA
The DNA here is from genome assembly GCF_004217545.1 of Krasilnikovia cinnamomea. Taxonomy (NCBI): domain Bacteria; kingdom Bacillati; phylum Actinomycetota; class Actinomycetes; order Micromonosporales; family Micromonosporaceae; genus Krasilnikovia; species Krasilnikovia cinnamomea. Next base: position 255,693 of record NZ_SHKY01000001.1, on the reverse strand, counting down.
GACCGCCTCGTCGAAGTCCGCCCCGCCGAGCTGCTCGACGCCCTCGGGCTCGCCGAGCAGCACGAAGTCGTCGCCGTCACGGCGCAGCACGGCCGCGTCGAACGTGCCGCCGCCCAGGTCGTACACGGCGACGGCCTCGCCCGGGGCGATCCGGCGGGCCGTGGCGTGCTGCAGCGCGGCCGCCTCCGGCTCGGTACGCAGCAGCACCGGCCCCGCGTCGGCCAGCCGGATCGCCTGGTCGAGCTGCTCACGCTTGTACGGACCCCAGTTCGCGGGGTGGGTGACGGTGACCGTGGCGGGCGGTGCGTCCTGCAACTGGGTGACCGTGTCCAGGACGTGCCGCAGCAGCTTCGCGGTCAGCGCGTGCGCCGAGAACGGCGCGCCGCCCACCAGGATCGGCACGGGGTCGCCGATGCGCCGCTTGAACTCGCGGGCCAGCCGGGCGGGCTCGGCCAGACCGCGCCGTTCCGCCGCGTCGCCGACGAGCAGCCCGCCGTCGGGCTTCACGAACACCAGCGACGGGATCTCCGCGCGCCGCCCGCCCAGGCGCAGCACCTCGACCTGGCCGTCGACGCGTACCGCGGCCGCGGTCTGGGTGGTGCCGAGGTCGACACCCAAGCCGTACTGCATCACCACGCCCCAGACCTTAGAGCTCGGGCGCGACCTCGGGCACCGACAGGCGGGTGGTTCGTGAGGCGGCTCATGAGGTGACGCGGCATTTCGGTGCCAGGGTGCGCCACTGGGTGCAGTAGGCGGTCACCGCCGCGGGGGAGGCGAAGCCGTCCTGCAGCAGCACCCAGAAGCCGGCGCCCTCGTCGGCCAGCTGGTCGGAGGCGAGGCTGTCGACCAGCCGCACGGGCATGCCGGCGGCGGCGAGCCGGGCGCGTTCCGCCTCGGCGGCCGCGCGTCCGCCGTCGGTGCCGCGGTGCGGGAACACGTCGACGAGCGCGAACGGGCGCCCGACCACGACCGCGGTCGCCGCGGGCGCCGCCGTGGTGGGTGCGGGGCGGGCCCGGCCGGGCAGCGGCAGCCGTACCCCGGAGACCGCGACCGCCGCCGTGGCCGCCACGGCCAGCAGCACGGCGGCGACGCCCGCGGCCAGCGCCGTGACCCGGGGCGGGCGGCGCCCGGTGCCGGTCGCGGTGAACAGCGGCGGGCGCTGCGGGTCGTGGGCGTCGGTGACGGACAGCAGCACCGCGTACGGCTGGGCCGCGCCCATCAGCGGCCGGGCGGGCCGGGCCCGGACGATCGCGGTGAGGGTGTCGCCGGGCTCCAGCAGCGCGGCGCCCGGCTCGGTGGTGACGTGGCCGGCGGGCGGGTCCAGTTTCGCCTCGAGGCGGATCGCGGCGGCCCGGTCGCTGTCGTTGGCCAGCCGCAGGTCGAACGTGTGTGGCTCGCCGGTGCGCGCCACCAGCTCCCCGACCACCGGGATGGGCAGGGCCACGCTGAGCAGGCCGGTGGCGAACCCGGCCGGCGCGCCGTCGGCGGCCGCCTGCACGGTGAACGGCAGCAGGGTGCCGCTCGGCGGCTGGTCGGCGGGTGGCCGCAGGATGAGGTCGACGCTGACCGTGGCGCCCGTCGCGACGGTGACGCTGTCCGGTTCGACCGACGCCCACGCGCCGGCACGCCCGCGGGTGACCGACACCCGCACCGTGACCTCGGGCCCGTACGCGTTGTGCAGTTGCACGGGCACCCGCGTGGCGACACCGGGCGCGAGGGTCACGGGTTCCGTCGGCAGGATCACCTCCACATCCATGATCATCGCACCCGGTGCCGGATCAAGGCAGGTCGTGGGGGTCGCCGGTCGTCCGGCCGCCCAGCAACTGGGTCTGCCCCAGCGCCGGGCCGGTGCCCGGCTGGCCCGTGCCGGGCGGCGCGCCGGGCACGTCGCCCTCGGCGCCCGGCAGCTCACCGGGCTGGCGCATCAGCGGGTTGTCGCGCGCGTCGAGCGGGTTGCTGCCGGAGTGGTACTCCAGGCCGTCGCTGAAACCGTCCGCGTCGGAGTCGCTGAGGCGCGGGTCCAGGCCCAGCACTCGTTCCAGCGCGTCGTCGAGCCCGTCGAGGTCGGTGTCGGTCTGCGCCGGTGCGAGGCTGCCGTCGAGGTGGCCGTCGTGGTCGGTGTCGGGCGAGCGCGGATCGAGCCCCTGGGCCAGCTCGAACGCGTCGTTGAGCTGGTCGCCGTCGGTGTCGGCCTTGCGGGCGTCGGTCCCGTACGTGACGAGTTCCTGCGCGTCGGTGAGGTTGTCGGCGTCGGTGTCGGCGCGCAGCGGGTCGAGGCCGTAGCGGCGTTCGAGGGCGTCGCTGAGGCCGTCGTGGTCGCTGTCGGCACCGCCCAGGTCGGGCAGCGGCGCGGGCTCGGCCGGGGCCAGCGGTGGTACGCCCAGTTCCGGTGGCGTCGGTTCGGCCAGCGGGGTGGCGCTGCCGTCCGAGATGCCCGGCAGCACGGCGGCGTACTCGAATCTGCTGCCCGCGGTGCTCTCGCGCACCCCGGCGCGCCGGTTGGCGGCCTCCACGATCTTGCCGTCGCCGAGGCTGATGGCGACGTGCGCGCCCGGGGTGCGGCCGTCGCCCGCCCGTGGCTCCCGGTCGAACGAGAACAGGAGGGCACCCGGGGTGTCCTTCGCTTTCTCGACCGGAATCAGCAGACCTTTCTCCTTAAGATCAAGATATTGGGCGGTGGCGCCGTCGGGGATTCGCACCCCGGCCTGATAAGCCGCCCATTGGGTGAATTCCGAGCAATCGAATACCTCGGGATTTGGATCTTTCAACTTGACCTCGGCGCCGAACACGTAACGATCTCCGATTTGCGCCTTGGCCACCCGCAGCAACGTTTCCAGCGCGGCATTGTCGCCGGCCGGCCCGTCGCCCGTCGACGCGGACACGCGGTCGCCGTAGCCCGCCGTGCCGGTCCACACCCCGCGACCCGCCCCGTCGCCGTACGCGATCGCGGCGGACTGCGCCTCCTCCTTGTGCCGCAGGTAGCGCGAGCCCAGACCGCCGTGCGTCACCGTCCAGGGGGAGATGTCGCGGCCGTGCCGGGACACCTCGAACGCCGCCTTCGCGTTGTCCTGCGGGTCGTACAGGTCGTACTTGGTCAGGAAGCTCGGGTGCGCCCGGCCGTTGATCTGCCAGAGGCCACGGGAGTCCTCGCCGTGCGGGTTGTGCGCGCGGCTGTTCCCGCCGGACTCGGCGAGCGCGATCGCGGTCATGGTCGCCGCCTCGTCCGGCGAGAAGCCGGCGCGGCGCGCGAATCCATAGATCTGTTCCGCGGAGTACCTGGGCATGGTGTTGAGCCTAGAACCCTCGATCCACTCTGCAAAGCGCGTTCCATTCTGCCCTTTGCGAGCTGCGAAAACAGCGGCTAAGTCGGACCGGCGACAAAGCCCGAAAGAGCTATTGTTCTGATCGACTTCCTGAGAGCATCATGGTCGGGCGGTCGAGGGGGGCTCGCGCCGCTCGCCAGGGGGAATGATGCTCGCGCAACGGCCGCCTACGGTATGGATCGATGACAGTCATGCCATCGTCCGGCGCGGAATGGCCGCCTGCCTGCAACAGGCCGATTTCGTGGTCCGCGGCGAAAGCGCCACGCTCGCCCCCGTGCCGGTCGTCGCCGACCTCGACATCCTGGTCTTCGAGTACGGCTCGACCGCGCTGCGCCGCGCCGTGCGGCTGGCCGACGGCCGTGCCACCCGCCTGGTCGCCACCGTCCGCGACGTCAGCGAGCAGGCCGTGCGGGAACTCGTCGACGCGGGCGTCGGCGCGGTGCTGCCACACCGCACGCTCACCCCCGACACCCTGATCGCGACCGTACGCGCGGTCGTCGCCGGCACGGTCGCCCTGCCCGGCGACATGCTGGCCCGGCTGCTGCTGCACGTCACCCAGACCTCGCATCTGGGCCCGGCCGGGCTCAACGCCCGCGAACGTTCCGTGCTGCGGCTGCTGGCCGACGGCCTCGACACCCGGGGCATCGCCGAGGACCTGTGCTTCTCCGAACGCACGGTGAAGAACGTCGTGCACGACGTCCTCACCAAACTGAACTGCCGGACGCGGGCACAGGCGGTCGCGGTCGCCACCCGCGAAGGCGTGATCTGACCGGCCATGGCCGCACCGGCGGAACCCTGGATCACCCTGGCCGACACGCTGCTGCAGCGTGAGGCGCTGGTCTGCCGGCTCGCCGACGGCCGGCCCCCACGCGACTTCGCCGGCCTGTACGTCGGCGACGAGGAGGTCGAGCGGGTCCTGGCCGGGCTGCCCGGCCTCGACGGCCCCGGCCCCGCCCGGGTCGCCGCGGTCCGCGCCGGCTCGGCGACCGGCGTCGGGCGGGCCCGGGAGGCGTTCCGCGCGGCGCTGACCGGCACCTCCCGGCTGGCCGCCCTGGCCCGCGCCGCGCACCTGAGCACCGCCGAGGCGGAGGTGCTCGCCCTTGTCGTGGCGGTCGAGTTGTCCCCCGCCCGGCAACGGCTCGTCGCGTACCTGCAGGACTCGGTGCAACTGCCGAGGCTCACCCTCGCCACGCTGGCGCAGATCTTCGCCGACGACCCGGGACATCCGGCCGAGCGGGCCCTGGCACCCGGGGCGGGTCCGCGCCGCGCCGCGCTGGCCCGGCTCGGCGGCGACGGCCCGTGGGCCACCCTGGTCGCCGAGCCCGCCGCCCGGCTCGTCTGGCATCTGCGCGGCGACGCGTCCCCCGACCCGGCGCTGCCGCCCGGCACCGTACGCATCCCCGGCGACGCGCCGCAGCGCCCCGGCGGGCTGCTGCTGGTGCACGGCGGCGACCGGGAGAGCCGGTTGCGCGCGGTCCGCGCCCACTGGCCCGGCGCGGGGCTGCTCGTCTGCCCGCCGCCCGAGGCCGCAGCGGGTTGGGAGGCGGTGGTGCGGGAGGCCACGATCGGCAACCTCGTGGTCGTTCTGGAACTCACCGCACCGCTGAGCGCCGCCGCCCGCGACGCGGTGAGCCACGGAGCTCACCTCGACTGGGTGCTGTCGTCGGCGGGGGAGCAGCCACTCGAGGCCGTACCCGACCGGCCCTGGCGGGAGATCCGGGTCGGCGACGGGGAGGCCGACGCCGACGACTGGCAGCGGGTGCTGGGGCGCGCGCCCGATCCGGCGTACCGGCTCAGCCGGGAGCAGTTGCGGCTGGTCGCCGCCGCGGCCTCCGCCGACTCCGGCCAGGTCGCCCCGGCGGTGCGGCGGCTGGCCGGGGGACACCTGGACGGCGTCGCCGTACGCATCCGCCCGCGCCGGGGGTGGGACGACCTGATCCTGCCTGCGGACGAGACCGGTCAGCTGCACGAACTGTCCGCCCGCCATCTCGGCCGCGACACCGTGTACGGCCGGTGGCGCTTCAGCCCCGTGCCCTCCACGGGGGTGGTGGCGCTGTTCGCCGGCCCCTCCGGCACCGGCAAGACCCTCGCCGCCGAGGTCGTCGCGGGCGAGCTCGGCCTGGACCTGTACAAGGTGGACCTGTCCGCGGTGGTCAGCAAGTACATCGGGGAGACGGAGAAGAACCTGGAGCGCATCTTCGGCGCGGCCGCCGCCGGGGACCTCGTGCTCTTCTTCGACGAGGCCGACGCCCTGTTCGGCAAGCGCTCCGAGGTCAGCGACGCCCACGACCGGTACGCCAACATCGAGGTGGCGTACCTGCTGCAGCGCCTGGAGACCTACGACGGGCTGGTCGTGCTCGCCACCAACCTGCAGCGCAACATCGACCCGGCGTTCCTGCGCCGCATCTCGGTCGCCATCGACTTCGTCGCTCCCGAGGAGCCCCAGCGGCGCGCCATCTGGGCCCGCGCCTTCCCGCCCACCGCCCCGCTGTGCGACCTCGACCTGGACTTCCTCGCCCGGCAGTTCAAGGTCACCGGCGGGGTGATCAGCAACGCGGCGCTGGGCGCGGCGTTCCTGGCCGCCGCCGAGGACAGCCCCATCACGATGCGCCACGCCGTGCTCTCCATGAAACGCGAGTTCCAGAAGCTCGGGCGGCTGCGCACCGAGAAGGAGTTCGACCGCTACTTCGACCTGGTGAATCGAGACGCCGATGCTGCACCTGCTCGATGAGACCCTGGAGGCGTTCCTGCGCGCCGAGGTGCCGCTGCCGGCCCGCGACGTCGATGTGGCGTTCGACGCGCCCGACTCCGACTGGTCCGCGGCGCTGTCCTCGCGCCCCACGGTCGACCTGTACCTGTGGGACGTCCGCCCGAACCTCACCGAACGCGACTTCGGCGAGTTCATCGTCGAGGAGGAGGACGGCCGCCGGTTCCGCCGCGATCCGCTGCCCCGCGTGGACTGCCGCTACCTGGTGACCGCCTGGACGAGCGAGGTGCGCGACGAGCATTCCCTGCTCGGCGACGTCCTGTCCACCGTGCTGCTGCATCCGGTGATCGCGGCCGAGCACGTGCAGGGCGTGTTCAGCGCGGTGCGGCCGCTGCCGGGCCTGCGGCTGCGCAGCGGCGACGGCAGCGAGAACTCCGACTTCTGGTCCGCCCTGGGCGGTCAGCTCAAACCCGGCCTGGACCTGGTCGTGACGGTCACCCTGGACGCGGCGCTGCGCGCCGCCGCCGGACCACCCACCGAGAAGATATCGGTACGGACGGCCAGCGGCGTCCCGACGCCCTGAGCCACAATCCTCCTCGACGTTCAGGTTCGTTGAGACAGCAGCCCGGCGCGTTGCAGGTGCGCGCGGGCGTGGGCGATCGCCTGCGGCGTGTTCGGGAAGATCCGGCCGGTGTCGTGGAGGGTGTCCAGGACGCCCAGGGCGTCCATCCGGTGGAGGTGCTCCGCACGGACGCCGGAGACCAGCACAAGGGTGCCGCGCCGGGTGAGTTTGTCGATCGCGTCGCCGAGGACCTTCGCGCCGGAGGCGTCCAGGGCGGAGACGCGGGACAGCCGCAGGATGACCACCTGAACCTGCGCGGCCTCGGTGAGTTCCAGCAGGAAGCGGTGGGCGGCGGCGAACAGCAAGGGGCCGTCGATCCGGTAGGCGACGATGTGCTCGGCGAGCAGGGCCTGCTCTTCCTCGTGGTGGTCCGCGGGCGGCAGGTCCGCGTGCAGCGGCACCTGTTCCAGCCGCGCCGCCTGCGCGACCTGGCGCAGCGCGAGCACCCCGGCGACGAGCAGGCCCACGACGACCGCGTTGACCAGCGTGGAGGCGACGGTGACGATGGCGGTCAGGGCAATGATCAGGGCCTCGCCGCGCCCGGAGCGGGCCAGGGCGGTGAGGGAACCGACCTCGACCATCCGGATCGCCGTAGCGATCAGCACGCCGGCCAGCGCGGCGACCGGGATCCCGGCGACCAGGGGCGCGGCGGCGAACACGATCACGGCGAGTACGGCGGCGTGGACCAGGGCAGCCAGCCGGGACGCGGCACCGGTGCGGACGTTCACGGCGGTGCGGGCGATCGCCCCGGTCGCCGCGACGCCGCCGAACAGCGGGGCGGCCAGGTTGGCGACGCCTTGGCCGAACAGCTCCCGGTTGGAGTCGTGCCGCTCGCTGACGCTCATGGCGTCGGCTGCCGAGGCCGACATCAGTGACTCCAGCGCGGCCAGCGCCGCGACCGCCAGGGCGGCGGGCAGCAGGGCGGCCACCTGCCCGGCCTGGACGAACGACAGCGACGGGGCGGGCAGGCCTGCCGGCAGTGCCCCGATCGTGGCGACCGGGAGGTCGGCGAGGGCGACCAGCAGGGTCGCCGCGACCACGGCGAGCAGCGAGAACGGGATGCCAGGGCGCAGCCGCGCGCCGGCGAGCATGAGCGCGGCGACGCCGGCCGTGATGGCGGCCGTGGCCCAGTGCGGATGCGCGGCGAAGTCCCCGGCGGCCCTGACCGCGACCACCGCCGGATTGGCGCCGGACGGGGCCGGCACGCCGAGCGCGGAAGGGATCTGCTGGAGTGCGATGACGGCGGCGATGCCGAGGGTGAAACCTTCCACGACCGGGACGGGCACGTAGGCCATCCACCGGCCGGCGTGCAGCAGCGCCAGCCCGATCAGGAGGACGCCTGCGATGAGCCCCACGGTGAGGACACCGTCCACGCCGTACTGGTGCACGATCGGCACCAGGACGACGGTCATGGCACCGGTGGGACCGGTGACCTGCAGGTTCGACCCGCCGAACGCCGCGGCGAGGGCGCCGGCCACCACGGCGGTGACCAGTCCGGCCGCGGCGCCCGCCCCGGAGGAGATCCCGAAGCCGAGCGCGAGCGGCAGTGCGACGATCGCCACGGTCAGCCCGGCGAGCAGGTCCCGGCGGGGGCTGCGGCCCATTGTGGCGAGGGTGTGCCGGTCGGGCAGCACCGACGCGGTCCGGGCGGCGAGGGAGCGGGCCAGGTCTGCGGCGCTCACCCGGCCCGGCCCGTCCGCGCCCGCTGCTCCGGAACACCATCGACGTCGCGGAGCTCGGTGAGCAGATCCTGCTGCCCGGCCAGCAGTTCGGTCAGGATCCGCCGCGCGGCGCGCATCAGCTCCGCGACGTCGGGCCCGGCGAGCTCGTACATGACGGTGTCGGCGGCGCGGGTGGCCGTGACGATGCCCGAGCGGCGCAGCACGGCGAGCTGCTGCGACAGGTTGGAGCGTTCCACGTCGATGGTGGCCAGCAGGTCACGCACCGCCATCGGCCCTTCCTGCAGCAACTCCAGGACCCTGATCCGCACCGGGTGGCCGAGCATCCGGAAGAACTCCGCCTTGGCCTGATACAACGGGACCGGCACCGGCCTCTACCTCTCTCGCCGCTCGTCCCGCCGCGCGGGGCCTACCAGCACTTCTCCGACCGGCGACGGCCTGTCGGATCGACCCATCAGCCCGCGAAGCGCGACCCGTCACGACGATAACGCCAATTGAAAAAGTATTCAATTGAAAGTCAAGCCCCTACGCCGCGCCGCCGCATGCCAGGAACCTCCGCGACCCGGGAACACGGCCGTTCCGTACACCTGGGCCTTTTCCGCTTCAAGAGTCGGAGACCACGCGCCGGACGAGCTCCCCGTCGCAGTTGCCACCCGTCATGATCACCGCGGCCGCCGCGCCGTCGGGGCGTGCCGTGTCCGCGATCAGGCCGGCGAGCGCGATGGCACCGGCCGGCTCGGGCATCTGGTGCGTGGTCTGCCACAGCAAGCGCATCGCCGTCTCGGTCGCCTGGTCGCTGACCTGCACGAAGCGGGCCGCCCCGCGCAGCATCACCGCGACGGCCTCGTCGTCGGGCACCCGGGTGGCGACGCCGTCGACGAACGTGTCGGCCTCGGGCGTCGTGACCGGATGTCCGGCCCGGAAGGACAGGGCGTACGCGGGGGCGCCCTCGGCCCCGACAGCGACGACCTCGGTGCGGCGGCCGAGCAGATCCCGGACGGCGATGTTGGCGCACAGCCCGGAGCCCTGGCCGACCGGCACGTAGACCACGTCCAGTTCGGAAGCCTGCTCGTGCAGCTCGGCGGCGTAGGTGGCCACGCCGGCGACGAGGTCACGGTGGAACGCCGGCACCATCGGCAGCCCGCGCTCCTCGGCAAGCCGCATCGCGTACTCACGCGCCTCCTGGAAGTCCCGCCCGTACACGATCAGCTCGGCGCCGAACCCGCGCATCGCGGCGTTCTTGTCCGGGCTGTTGCCCTCGGGCACGACGATCGTGACCGGGACGCCGTGCGCGCGCCCGGCGTAGGCCAGCGACTGGCCGTGGTTGCCGCGCGTGGCCGAGATCATTCCGCGTACCTCGGGTTCGGCCGCGAGCAGCCGCGCCACGTAGACCAGGCCGCCGCGCACCTTGAACGCGCCGGTCGGCGTGGCGTTCTCGTGCTTGACCCAGGTAGGTGTGCCGGTCACCTGCTCCAGCAGCGGCCAGCGGTACGCCGGAGTCACCGGCACGTGCGGCCGCACCAGGCGCACCGCGGCGTCGAGTTCAGCGCGCGTGATCACGGGACGAGCCTAGACATCGTCGGGGATTCGATGTGCGGAAGGTCCAACAGAGTCGATATCGTCGCCTGCTGCGGCGGGGCCGTGCCGTCGATTGCGGCATCACGGTCGGGACGTCTCGCACGGCTCCCGGCCGACCACTGTCACAGGGGTAGGAGGGAGTGATCAACGCCGAGCCAGGCAGCGATGCCACCGGTGAGTTACGCGAGAAGATCGAGCGAGCTGAGGCACGGCTCGCGTCCTTGAACGCTCAGTTCCCGGAATATCGGGAACTCCATCGGCAGGTCGGTCGCGCCTCGGTGCGACTACGTGAACGAGAGAGGGCCGCCGCGCGGCGCGCCGCCGAGGTCAGGGACGCTCGACTGTTCTCCCTCGTACCGGGCGGCTTGGTGATCCTCGCGGGGTGGGGCTCATGGATGTGGATCCTGATCGGCCTTGGTGTGGCGCTGTTCGGCGTGTGGATCGCTGATCGGCTGCCCGACCACCTCTACAGCAGCGGCCTCGGAGGCGAGACAGAGCCCGACGCTGGCTAGACTCGAATGCCCGGGCGGTCGCTGCTATCAGCATGCGGCTCCGCCCGACCGCTTCCAGGGATGTGGAGCCGATGACCTCGGAGCCCACCAGTTTCGGCCTGCGGCTTCGTCAGTTTCGCCAGCGGCGCGGCCTGTCCGTACGACAGCTGGCCGCGCTGTCGCGCTACGGCAAGTCCTACGTGCACGACCTGGAAACGGGGCGCAGGGTTCCGAATCCCGCTGTCGCGCGGCGTCTCGACGAGGCGCTCGATGCCGGGGGCGGCCTCGTGCATCTTGCCGCGCCCCACACCGAACCGGCACTGGTCCACGCCCTCACCCTGCCGGTGGCCGCGTCACCCGCCGACCAACCCATGACCGACGAACACGTCCAGCAACTGCACGAGACCGTGAAGCATCTGGTCGCGCTGGACACGCTGCACGGCTCCGAGAGCCTGTACGCGACCGCCGTCCGCGCCTTCCGCAACGCCCACCGCAGACTCGCGACCGCAGGTGCGGAACAGGCGGCGCGCAGCGACCTGCAGGTGGTCATCGCCGAAGTGGGGGAGGTCGCCGCCTGGCTGGCCTACGACAGCGAGCATCAGGACATCTCGCGGCAGATCGCGAACGAAGCCATGCTCATCGCTCGGATGGCCGGCGACAGCAGCATGCAACGTTTCCTGCTGTCGCATTTGTCGATGCAGGCCACCTACCTCGAACGCGGCAGCGAGGCCCTAGACCTGGCCAACCGGGTGATCGCTGAGCGGCCCCGGTCACGGCGGGTCGTCGGCATGATGCGAGTACGGCGGGCGCGGGCGCTGGGCCAGCTCGGTGACGGCACGCGTGCGCTGGCAGAGCTGCAGCGGGCCAGCGGCGAGCTGGCCGGCGGCGTCGGACCCAACGATCCCGCCTGGTCGTGGTGGCTGCACTCCGCCGAGCTGGCGGTGCACGAGGCACGGATCCGATCCGCTGCCGGCGACGGTCGCGGATCGGTGGCCGCGTCCGAGCGCTCCGTGCGTGAGCTTCCGGCCGGTCAGGGTCGTGACCAGGCGCTGTATCGGGCGTGGCTGGTGTCCGACCTGGTCGATGTGGGGGCGTGGCGGGATGCCGGCGAGGTTGCCGAACAGCTGATCGCCCGGTCCGCGGTCGCGGGCTCGGCCCGGGTGCCGCGCATCCTGCGCCGAGCGGAACGGCGGGCGGGACGAGCGGGAGCTCCGATGTGGCTCGTCGACGCCGTACGGGAAGCCGGCGAGGCGTCCGCCCCGGCGGCCTGATTTCCCGTCCGCAGAATTTGCGGACAGTACGCCGCGTTGCGGACGCCCGCGCGGACTTCCTTCTACTCCTCTCCGCATGATCACCCCGCGAGGATCGGAGAACAACGCGGCGGCTCGGTCGAGGATCCGGATCTCAGGCCTGCCGCCTTCCCGAGCGACGGCGGATGGTGTGTGTCGATGATGTGGTTCTCCCGGCGACTACCGTGGATGCGCAAGGCCCGTGCCCGGGCGGTGCTGGCTACCGCGGCTGCCCGGGAGGACGCCGAACGTCGCGCGGCGTATGAACGTATCCGCGGGCTGGCCCGGTGACTGCCGGGCACCAGCCGGACCGGCCTTCATGGGAATGCGGCGCATGCGGCAAGCCATGGCCGTGTGATCCAGCCCGCGCGCACCTGGCGGCCGATACCGGCGGAGGCACGCGGTTGGCCATCCTGATGTGGATCTACCTTGAGGAGTACTGCTCTGACCGCCACGAAGGGTCGCTCAATGCGGTCTTCGAACGGTTCATTGCCTGGACGCGGCATGGCCCTGCGAGCGGAGCCCTACACCTCCGCCCGCCAGGAGATCGCAGGCCCTTACCTGCACCACCGCCTGATCCTGACTGAGGCCATGCCGGACGGCACCGCCGTCCCCTACACACAGTCGGCGTTGCAGGCGACCGGCTTCCGGTCGACCTGGAATTCTGGAGCGGCGAGGCCGAGTCGTGCCGCCCACCGAATCCGCCGCAGCCGGGTATCAACGCCTAACCGATAGGGATGTCCCTTGCGCAGTGATTGGACCGCCTTGCCGGAGGCTGTCATCACCGAGATCGCCGACCGAATCGGCGGAGCCTTCGAGGTGACCCCGGCGGTGCCCGGCGACCGTGCGGAGATCGCCGCCACTGTCACGGGGCCGAACGGAACGGTGTTCATCAAGGCTGCCTCAGCCGCGACGAACGTTCTGACACTGCGCTACGAGCTGGCCGTCACGAAGACCGTTGGTCGGTACCCGGCCGTAGTCCTGTGAGACTTCGAGTCTGCCGGTTGGTTGGTGGTGGGGACCGAACATCTCGATGGTCCCCACGCCGATCTGTCCCCCGGCAGTCCGGATCTCGATCTGCTCGCCGCGACATTGAAGGAACTACAAGAGACTCCTGCACCGGGCCAAACCGTGGTTCACCCCGGAAGCCAGATTCGGATTCGGGCATCCGGCGATGGCCGGTGGGACGTTCGTCCACTCTGACCTCAATCCGGCCAACCTGATCGTGACCGCGGACGGCCTCCGGATCGTCGATTGGGCATGGGCGACCAAGGCCGCTTCGTGGGTCGAACTCGCATTGCTTGTGCAATGGCTGATCGGCGGTGGCCACGATCCCGAGCAGGCCGAGGACTGGCTCGCGAGATTCCCCGCGTGGACCCAGACTGATCCCGAGATAATGGACGAATTCGCGGCGAGGAACGCCGCGAAGTGGTCGGCCAAGTCCCAGCAGAGCCCGCACGAGTGGGTGTACGACCTTTGCGGCCTGGACCGGCACGTAGGCGGCCCACCGGCGCCTTCGTTCCCCCCGGACGGAGCTGGGTGAGGCGGACGCATCGGCCGGACTTTCCGGCGCCGCGGAAACCGCGGATCCGGTCGTCGGTGGGTATCGAGTCTGGCAGGCGATAGGCGTGCTGGTGCGTCGGTCGGACGCTGATGGTGATCGACAGTCGTGAAGGCGGCACGGAGCGTGAGCGGGGGGCCCGTGGCAGGTGGCTGAGGTCCGCTAAGCCGGTGTCCGTAGCCGTCACGGGGAACCTATCCGGCAGGTCTGATCGCTTAGACTTCCCCGACACGGGAGGACGCCGATGACCATGCCAGATGACTGGATTCGCACGTTTGAGCTGCGTGCTCAAGAGCAGGCAGCACGGGCGCACGAGCTGAGTCGCCAGCTACAGGAGCGATCAGTGACGGTCGCATCGGCGGACGGTGAAGTGCGGCTGACCGTGGACTCGGCTGGTGGACTCGCGGGTCTCGAGTTCGGTCGCGGCGCAAGTGAGCTTTCACTGGAGGATCTCGCCGCATTGGTTCTGCAGACTTCGCGACGGGCCCAGGCTCGACTGGCTGAGTCGATGAGCGAGGCGGTGGCGCAGGTGTTCGGGCAGGGGTCGGAGACGGCATCGTTCGTCAGCCAGGCGTACGCCGAGCGCTTTCCGCGCCCGGATGACGACGCCGACGGGGACCAGCGATGACGCAGCCGGACATCAGGATCAACTCGGATGCGGTGCGGCGGCACGCGGGCATGGTCGACGAGTTCGGAACGATGATCGACGAAGCGGCACAGGCTGGTGGCTGGGTGCGGGCCAGCAATGACGCGTACGGGTTGCTGTACGGATCCGTGTTCACAGGTGTGCTCAATCCAATCCAGGACGGCACTATCGGTGCGATCCGCGACGCCGTCACGGCGACCCAGTCGCTGGCCGACCTGTTGCGAGCAACCGCCGGGGACATGGACACCAGCGACGACAACGCGGCTCGCCGGCTGGGGGGCCACTGATGACCGACGCGGTGGTGACTCGAGGCAGCCTCATCGCGCCGGAAGGCGACACCAAATGGTACGAAGGTGCGGGCATCCTAGAGTCCGTGATGGGCATGAGCGATGCTCTTGGCGAAGCCGACTATTGGGGTTTCGGCGGTAACTTGGTCGCCACCGGCCTCGGTGCGATCGGCGCGATCATGGATCCGTTCCAGGCGATTTTCGCCGCCGGCGTGAGTTGGTTAATGGAGCATGTCTCCTTCCTGCGGGAGCCACTAGACGCGCTGTGTGGTGATCCCAAGGAGATCGAGGGCCATGCGCAGACCTGGCGCAATATCCAGGGCCGGATCTTCGAGTCGGTTACCTTCTTTGCCGACGAGGTGAACCGCGGTACCGCCGAGTGGACCGCCAAGGCGGCCGACGCCTACAAACACCGGGCGGGGCAGCATGCCGAGGCGGTGCAGGCGCTCGGGGCATCGTGCGAGTTCATGGCGAAATGCACCCTGATTGCTGGCGCGGTGATCGGAGTGGTGCGAAACACGATCCGGGATCTGATCGCCGAGGTAGTCGGCGCTGCAGTGTCGAAGGCGGTACAAGCACTGCTCGTGGTGACGATTCCAAAGATCGTTGCCGAAGTGGCCGTCCTGGTCGCCGAATGCACTTCGAAGATCGTGAACATGTTGCAGAAGCTGACCAAGGCGATCTCCAAGCTCACGTCGCAGCTCGGCAAGCTCGGGAACATGGTGGACAACATCGCAACCTCGCTGCGGGAAGCATCGCACGGCGCCACCATTCTGGGTGCGTACCGTGCCGAGGCGGCAGGCGCGCGACTGGCTGCCCCCGGTACCGGCTTGAAGAACTACGCTGGGGCATACCGGGACGCCTTCAAGACGGTCAGCGCCGGGCACACGGCCGCGCACGGCACTCTGCCGACGGTCCTGAAAGAGACTGCGATCAACTCCGCGCGGTCGAACACGTCGCAGAATGCGGGATCGACGGCTGACAAGGCGGATGGCGAAGGCCCGCCGCCGATCGAGCTGCCACTTTAGATCACTTCGGGGCCAGAGGATGTGTGACGGTGGCTGACGACGATCTCGAACGTGTTCGGGAGCTGCAGGGGCGACTCGAGAAGCTAAGGCGAGAGAACGAGGCGTCTCCACCACGGCCTGCCCCGGAACCCCAGGCGGCGTCGCCCGTTCAGCCGGCGGGCCGGCGTCGGGGCCGGCTGCGCTCGATAGCCGGGCTTCTCGCGCTGGTGCTGGGCATCATCGTCGTCCTACAGATCGCGGCGACGGTCGCCACATACAACGGCAACGACTTCAACGACGCCAGACGGGTCGGACAGGCCAAGGTGGAGTCGTGTGACCGGCGCGGCCCGGTTGGCGCCGTGCTGGGCTACTGGTACGAGTGTGTCCTGTCGATCACCTGGAACGACGGCAATGTGGAACGTGGGACAGTGGGTGGCCCTCGCCTGGTTCATGCCGACGACGTGGGCAAGTCCATCCAGATCGGCGACAACGGGACGTCCCGCAACGGCCGGGAATACTCGCGCCCCACCCTGCCTCCCCGACCAGCGCTGGGCGTGCTTGGCGTCGTTCTCGGGCTGATCGCCGGCATCCCGGCGCTGATTCTGCTCTGGTCACTGTGGATGCTCGTGCGCGACAGCATCGCCCGCATTTTCCGGCGCCGCTGAGCGCGGCGCCTCATCGTCGGCGGGCGTCGGGGCGGCCCGGCACGGTTCTCGATTGCGTTTGTGCTCATGTGCTCACATTGGTCAATGTGTGCCAACGGGGGGCCTGATTCTTCAGGCCGCCTCTCTGTGGCGTCTGCATCGGCGATGAAATTCTGCACCTCAGCTACGGACGTGGACCAGTTCATCGGGTCAGACATGTGCCGTCGGGCAGTCTTCCTCCGATCTGCGTCGACCCGACACCAGTGGAATTCGGGGACAGATAGCCCAGCACGCACGCCGGACCGGACCCGACCGCATAGACCACTGCGCCGGCCGGTGCGGGATCATCCGGCCGCGCCGTGCGCACGACGGCGTCCGTGAAGCCGGCCGCCGCCAGCGAACGGCGGACCTCGCCGACCTCGGCTGCGGAAGCGACGCGCCGGCACACGGCCGTCGCGGAGTCGCACTCGGTACGCGACTCCCGTGAGGAACTGGCGGCCCGGTCGACCGCTGGCGCGAGTTGCGCTGCCACCTGCTGTTGCCTCGGCGTCAGACCGGTTCGCCGAATGAGATCGGCGCTGATCCGGGCACAGTGTCCGTTGTCCATCCTGCCAGCGGGCGGGGCGGCGCAGACCACGGCACGTCGCTCGCTGGCCGAGCCGTGGTCCTGCGCATTCGTGCGCGTGCCGTCGGCAGTCACGGAGTTCTCTACCGGCGCTGACGGCGACCTCATCGAGATCAGCCAGGGCACGCCGGCCGCGGAAGCGCAGGCCGCAAGGAAGGCCAGAAACATGACCAGCCAGATTCGGCGGGTGTGCGGCTTCTTTCCGGGGTTCTCGGAAAGCCCTCCAACGGTGCCTTTCATCATGGTTGCCTCCCTGAGAGCGCCAGGGTTGGGGCTGGGATTGCGCAGTCACCCTCCCCGTGCTCGTTCGCCATCGAGGACGGTATAGACCGAGATTGATCGACTCAATCGCCCTGCCGGAGCCGGCACGACCAACGCGCGAACTGTCGGTCGTTCGTACCGGCTCAGCCGGTTCGGAGGCGTTCGAGGGTCTGCGCCACCCGTCGGGCGCGGGTCTCCGCGCGCTTCGCCTCCGTGATCCACTCGACGTATTCGCGGCGATGGCTGAACGACAGGCGCTCGAACGCCGCGGCGGCCGCCTCGTCCCCGGCAAGAGCGGTGGCCAGATCATCCGGCACGGTCAGCACGCGCGGACGGTCGTCCCGCTCGACCGTCACCTCGACCACGTCGCCGATGGCGACCCCGGCGGCCTCCCGTGTCGCCTTGTGCAGCCCGAGACACACCTTGCCGCCACCCATTCCCATGGTGGAGCTGGCGAATTCGACCCCGTTGAGAGTGCCGGTCACCCGCATCCGGCTTCCGCCGCCCAGTGCGGACCGGACGTGCTCCGGAAGCATGACGAAGGCGCCGCCGCCGCGACCGGCCTCCAGCTCAGCGGCGAACTGCTGACCAGACTGGTTCATCCGAAGCTCTCCTCCTCGGCCGCGGCGCGCGAGCCGTAGAGCTCAGCATCGGGCAGTCACGCTGTCGAAGCGAGCACTGAACGATGACGGCTTCGCCCCCTGCTGTGCCCGGTTCAGCACGGCCACCCCCACGGGTACGGTCTGCGGCAGGTTCACCTGGATGCTGCCCAGGTCCTTCGGCTGGGCGTCGAGTGCGGACCGGGCCTTGGCGGTGATCGTGTCGCCCTTGCGGATGAGCTGCAGGATCCCGCGTTGCGCGTCCGTCTCGACCAGGGTTCCATCGCTGCGCACCGGCGAGTGCACCTTCACGTGGGGAGCATGGTCCTTGTACTCGAACACGACGGCCCCGGTGTCGCCATAGCCCCGCTCCAGCCGGACGTAACTGTCCGGGCCGTTCCACAGCACCAGCCCCGCACCTTGATAGAACTGGGACGGCGCCGCCGTCACGTCCGTCTCCAGGGTGAAGTCGCCCGTGACCGGCCGCAGCAGCATCGGGGCGGCGAGGTAGGTCTCGAAGATGTCGGAGCCGTCGGGCGCGTCCATGGTGACCGCGCCGTCCGCCACGGTGACGTTGGTGTCGGTGCGTTGACGCTGCCAGGCCGGATCCAGGGTGTCACCGTCGAACGAGTCCGCGAAGCCGCACGCCGCCGCCGAGGAGCCACCGCTGTCGCGGCCGTCGGGGCGCAGGGCTGCGACGGTGGCCGCCGCGCCGCCCAGGGCGAGGACCGCGGCGACCGCCAGCACGGCCCGCCTCCACCGACGCCGGGGCGGGGCACTGTCCGTGGTGCCGGGCTCTCCAGGCCCGCGTCGCACACCGACGGGCGAGGTGTCTGCGCTGTGTGGCCCGGGCATGCGGTCGGCGTGCCCGGCACCTGCGGCACTGCCGAATGCCGCAACCGGTAGGGCCGCGTCCGGTGGAGCCGCGTCCGGTGGCCCTTCGTCCGGCAGGGCCGCGCCGGGTGGGGCTTCGTTCGGCACGGCCACGCCCGGTGCGGCTTCGTCCGCAAAGGCCGCGTCGGGTGGCGCGTCGTCCGGAACGGCCACGCCCGGTGCGGCTTCGCCCGGCACGGCCGTGGGCGTTGTCGCTTCGCCTGCGGCTCCGACCGGTTTCCCAGAGGCCGACGGTGGCGCGGTCAGGGGCGGCGTGGTGACGGTCTGGCCGGCCGTGCGGGGCCGCCCGGCGGCGACCATGGGCGGCTGCGCCGAAGGACGGAACGTCTCGGGCGCGGACAGCCGGGCCGCACCGAGCGCGATGCTGTGCTCGGGATGCGGATCCAGCGCGGTCGGGCATCCGAACGCCGTGCCGAGGACCTCGGTGACCAGCGGGATCCGGGACGACCCGCCGGACAGCAGGATCGAGCGCAGCTGGTCGGCGGGCACCCCGGCCGAGCGCAACGCGCGCCGCATCGCGCCGACGGTCTCCTCCAGCGCCGGGAAGATCATGGCCTCGAACTCGCGGCGGGTCAGCCGTACCCGGGTATGCAGGCCGGGCAGCGCGACCGGGACCAGCACCTCGGTGTCCTCGGACAGGGCCTCCTTGGCCTCGACGCAGTCGCGGCGCAGGCGGGCGAACGCGGCCTGGACGTCCGGATCCTCCGTGGTCAGGATCGCCGCGTCGCCGAGGGTGGCCCGAACGTGGTCGAAGACGGCCTCGTCGAAGTCGACGCCGCCGAGCTGCTCGATGCCCTCCGGTTCGCCGAGCAGCTCGAATCCGGTCGCGGTGCGCCGCAGCACGGCCGCGTCGAACGTGCCGCCGCCGAGGTCGTACACGGCGACGATCTCGCCGGGCGCGACCCGCTCGCCCGAGGCGAACTGTACGGCCGCCGCCTCCGGTTCGGTGCGTAGCTCGACGGTCTCCAGGTCGGCGAGCCGGGTGGCCTGGCGCAGCAGGTCCCGCTTGTACGGACCCCAGTTCGCCGGGCAGGTCACCACGACCGACCCGGGTGGCTCACCCTGCGTGGTGACGGCCGTGCCCAGGACGTGGTCGAGCTGCCGGGCCAGCAGCGCGTGCGCGGAGTACGGCGCGCCGCCCACCAGCAGCGGCACCGGGTCGCCGAGGCGCCGTTTGAACTCGCGGGCCATCCGTCCCGGATCGCTCTCGCCGCGCCGGGCGGCGGGCTCGCCGACCAGCACCGGCCCGTCGGCGGGCAGGTAGACCAGTGAGGGCACCTCGGGTCGGCGGGCGCCGAGCCGCAGCACGTCGACACCGTCGGTGCCCCGCACCGCCGCCGCGGTGTAGGTGGTGCCCAGGTCGACACCGAGCCCGTACCCCCTGTGGATGACGTCCGCGCGCACCATGGGCCGTCACTTCTTCGCGACCGCGAGTTTGCCCTGCTTCTGCGGGGCGGGACTGGTGCCCTGTGGCCACGCGGCCCGGACCAGCGCCCAGGAGGCGTCCGTGGTGGACAGGTCCTTGTTCGCTCCCTTGCCGACGTACCACTTGTCGGCCGAGAGGACGAGCTTGATCGTCTTTCCGGGATCCTTGGCGTCGGTCAGCATCTTGGCGATCTCCACGACGTTCTCCGTGCACATGGTGCAGGGCGTCAGGGTGATCTTGATTTCCACCTCGATGACCCGGCCCTTCCACTCGCTCGTGGTCTTGTCGCGGATCCACCGGTGCAACTGGGGTTCGGCATGCGAGCTGTTGGTGGCGAAGTCGTACGGCCGCTCGCCCGTGTTCCATGCCTCCAGCTTGATGGTGTTCGGATCCTCGGCCGACGGCGGGACGAGTATCCCCCCGGTACGCAGGCGCGGCTCCCGCGTCGGTTGGCCGGGGAAGCGGGCCGCGTTCTCGACCTGAACGGGATCCAGGGTGGTCCGCACCGGCGTCGGTGCGGCCGTGCGTGGGTCGCTGACCACCTTGCCCTCCTCGTCGACCCACTCGCCTGCCGCATTGGGCCGGCGAATGGTGTTGAAGGGGGCCAGGATGCCGGCGGTCGCCGGCTGGTCGCCTTCCAGCTTGATGGTCACGTCGATGCGGCAGGCGACCTTCTCGGGTGCCAGGTTGAGCAGGTCGTCGGTGGGGCTGGCCGTCGCCACGACGGCCGTCTGCTCGTTGCGGTCGACCGCACGGAGGTCGTGCAGGCCTTCGGGCCGGAGCCGGGTCAGGATCTCGGCGAGCGCGACGTCCAGGTCGTCGCGGCCAATGCCTTGACCGATCCGGGCGGTGACCTCCTGCTCCGCCTTGCCCTTGACGCCCGTGGCGGCGGGGGGTGGCTGCCCGTCCGCGCCGCCGCCGACCCCGAGCGCGTTCAGCGCCGCCTGGCCCATCGACTTGGCCTTGGCGAACAGCCACTCGACCGCCTCGTCGATCACCTTCTGGAGTTCCTTGACGTGCTCGGCGAGCTCCTCGGGGACGCTGCCCAGCCCGGCCTGGTTCGCCAGGAACCCGATCGCCACCGGCACGGCGTTGGCGAGTCCCTTCTCGACCTTCGCGGCGCCGGACTGGATGTCGCCCTTCGCGATGGCCGCCAGCGTGGACACGTAGTCGTTGATGATCTGCAGGATCTCGCGGACATAGTCGATGACCGACTGTACGGCCTTGAAGAACGCGATCGTGCTGTTGACCACGGCCATGATGCCCGTGGGGTCCAGCATGGACAGCAGCTTGGCGGTGGCCTTCTCGACGATCTCCTTGGTGATCCAGTCCATCACGATGCCGAGCAGCGTGTCCCACAGGTTGCCCAGCTGGCTCTCGACGTGCTTCCAGATCGCGGCGACGCCGTTCTCCTGGACGTCCTTGATGAACTCCCACGCCTCGCCGGCCATCGCGAGACCGGCCCGGATCTTGCGTACGTTCTCCTCGCCGATCGTCTTGCCCAGCTTCTGCCAGAGCATCTCGGTGGTGATGCCGAGGACCTGCAGCACTAGGTTGAGGATGGACTTCAGCGACAGGTCCGGCGGCTTCTGGATGCCGATCTTGGCGAGTCCGCGGAACAGCCAGTCGGCCAGGCCGTTCAACAGGTACGTCAGCACCTTGTCGAGGAACGCGAACAGGCCCGTCTTGAGCGCCTGCAACAGGTTCAGGAAGAACGCCACCGGGTCGCGCTTGATGTCCTCGATGGCCGCCATCGCATTGGCCACGATGCTGCCCAGCAGCTCCGACGGGAACTCCATCAGCTTGAGGATCAGGGTCACGACGACCTTGAGCACCTCGCCGACGAACGCGACGATGCGCCCCAGCGGCTCACCGAACTTGTCCAGCACCCGCAGGAACGCGCCGAGGGGGTTGAGCAGGTCTTCGAGGGTGAGCATGTTCCACACGCCGAGGAACGTGTTCTTGATCATGTCCGCGGAGATGCCGAGGCGCGTCATCGCGCCCTCGATCTGCGCGGCGGCGTCCGCGATCACTCCGGCCTCGGCCAGCTTCTGGTACGTGGCCTCCCCGTTGGGCAGCAGGGTGATGAATCCCCCGATGAGGTTCTCCGCGCTCCGCGGCACCGGCGCACCCGTGAACGGATCCATGCCGATGATCACGGTGAGCAGCTTGAAGCCCCGGGTCTGGTGCGCGTGCCTGCTCAGCCAGTCCAGCAACGCGTCCTTGATCAGGCTCAGCACCGTGCCGATGACGTCGTACGCGAACGCCCCGATCCGTTGCACCAGGCCGATCGCGTCGCGGGCCAGCTTGCTCAGGTTGTCGGCCAGGTTCGCGATGTTCTCCGGCTGGATCGCGTTCCACCCGGCCTGGAACAGCGCGATCAGGTCGTTGATCAGCCCCAGGAACCGGGGGACTTGCAGGTCCAGCCAGTCCGCGGTCTTCTGCAGGGTGCCGCGCTCCTGCATCTGCGCCAGCGCGTCCTGCTTGCCGATCAGCTTGAGGAAGTCCGCGAGGATCTCGACGGTCGGCGCGTTCACCGGGGTGCCGCGCAGCGGATCGGTGTGCAGCACCTTCTTCGTCAGATCCCACACCGGCGTGCCGACCAGGTACTTCTCGGCGAAGCCGACCGCGGCGTCGCGGATCAGCTGCACCACCGCGTCGATGATGCCCCGCACGAACCCGAGCGCGTCGTTGTACAGGCCGTCGACGTGCCTGGTGACCACGGCGACGTTACCGTCGATCCCCTTCGTCACGCTGATCTCGGACCACGCCTGGTCGACCTCGGTCTGGAACCTGGCCAGCGTCAGGTTGTGCGCCGCCAACCCACTGTCGATCATGCGGAAGGCGTCCTGCAGGACCCCCATCTCCTGCAGCTTCCCGGCGACCACCCCGCCGAACGGGACGAGGCCGAGCACGCCGCGCACCAGGTTCTCCGGGGTGCGTTCGACGTTGCGGTTCGCGATCGGGTCGTACCCGGCGACGACCGTGAGCATGTCGTAGCCGGGGATGGCGTGCACCGCGGAGCGCAGCGGGGCCAGGGCCCAGTCCGGCAGCAGGCTGTCGGAGTCGCGTTGCAGACCGAGCCGGTACACCCCGACCGACTGCTGCTGCACCACGTGGGTGGCCTCGTGCGCCATCAGCGCCAGGTCGCTGGCCGACTCCCCGGCGCCCAGGAAGATGTGCCCGCCGGTGGTGAACGCCCGCGCGTTGAGCTGCGCCGCGCCCGCCGCCGCCCGCTCGGACGAGTGCACCTGCACCCCGCCGAGGTCGAACCGCAGCGTCGCCTCGACGCGCGCCCGCACGTCCGGCGGGATGGGCACGCCCGGCCCCGGGTCGGCCAGCAGGGCGCTCAGCCCGGGCGGGGCCTCCGCGCCCGGGTCCCCGGGGGCCGCCGCCGGGGTGGCCAGCCGGGACAGGCCCGGCGCCGGTCCGGCGGACGCCTGCGCGTCACGGCCGAGCCCCACCTGTGTGGCCACCGCGTCGGCCTCGCGTTCGAACCGGTCGCCCGGCTGGCTCACGGTCAGCTTGGGCTGTGCGTGCAGGCGGCGCAGCGCGTGCCCGCCGCCGGGGGCGAGCACGCCGAGGTGCACCGGGTGCGGTGCCCGGCCGGTCGCCAGGCGGGCGATCGCCGCGTTGCCGCCGGCGACCGCCGGATCCCGGACGGGCGCCGCCGACGCCCCGGTGTCCGCGGCACGGGCCAGCAGCGCGGGCTCCGCGGTGTCCGTGGCGCGGGCCGGCAGCGCGGCCTCCGGCCCCGGCCCGGGCCGCGCGGCGCGGGCCACCGTCAGAGCCCCGCTGGGCACGGCCGGACCCACCGACCCGCTCTGCGCGTCGGTCTGCGGCTCCTCGCGCGTAGACAGCTTCACCGGCGACCCCCGACCCAGCATCGGGGCCGCCGCCGTGCCGGGGCAAGGTGCCCGGGACGTCGCTGCACCTTCGGCTGCACCGGCGCACCTTCTCCCGTGCGAGGGGCGGGCGCACGCTCACAGGGTCGGCGCGACGCGGAGGTGAGGCGATGACGCGGGTCCTCATGGGGGACTTCAGCGCCCTGCACCGCCTCGGCCTGGAGGACATCCTGCGCCGGGAGGGCATCGAGCTGATCGACACCGCGGGTACGGACGTGCTCGCCCGGCTGCTCGAGGCGCTGCCCGACGTGATCGTGCTCGACCTCGACAAACACGGAACCGGTGACCTGGTGCACGTCATCGTCCACCGGTTCCCGGCGGTGAAGGTGGTCGCCTGCTCGTCGCGCCGCCCGCGGATGCGCGTCTTCCCGCCGCTGCACTACGGCGAGTTCTACGAATCCGATTGCGATCCCGCGCTGCTCACCAGCGCGGTGCAGGCCTGATGAAGGGGTGCCAGCATGGCCGCGTCATATGGAGCACCGGGCGTCTACATCGAGGAGCAACCCAGCGGCTCCATGCCCATCGAGGGGGTGGGTACGGCCGTCGCCGCGTTCGTGGGCTTCACCGAACGCTACGACACCGAGCAGGGTGACCCCACCGACCCGGCCGGGGTGAAACCCCAGCTGGTCACAAGCTGGCCCCAGTACGAACGGGTGTACGGCGGGTTCGTGCGCGGCGCGATGCTCCCGCACGCGGTGCGCGGGTTCTTCGAGAACGGTGGCAGCGCCGCGTACATCTGCCGGGTGCCGGGGGCGAGCGGCGAGGACGGCGGTGGAGCCGCTCCCACGGTGACGCTGGCGGTCGCCGACCAGCCGGAGCTGCCGAGCCTGCGGGTGTCCGCGCTCAATCCGGGGGGCCGCCTGGAGGTGGAGGTGGTCCCGCCGCCCCCGCCCGCCGAGGGCGCCGAGGGCTCGGAGAGCGGCGGCGGGGAGTACACGCTGCGCGTCTACGAGGACGGGACGCTGCGCGAGGAGCTTGGCGGCCTGCAGTTCAGTGGCCGAAGCGCGCGCTCGGTGGAACGTGCGGTCAATGAGCGCTCTCGGCTTCTGCGCATCGAGCTGCAGCCGCTGCAGGGCGCCTCGCTGGCCGAACGCGCCCCCGCCCCGGGCCGCTACGAGCTGCAGGCCCCGCCGGTGTCCGCGAAAGCGGTCACCCCGGCCGACCTGGTCGGCTCCGAGTCCGAACGGACCGGCTACCAGGGCCTGGCCATCGCCGAGAACGTCACCATGGTCGCCATCCCGGACCTGGTCACGGTGGCCACCCGCCGCGACGGCACGGTCGACGAGGAGATGTTCCTCGCCGCCCAGCAGCAGCTGCTGGACTACTGCGAGGCCAGCCACACGAAGATGGCGATCCTGGACACCCCGCCCGGCCTCAACGCCACCCGGGCGCTGGAGTGGCGGGCCCGGCTGGCCCGTGACAGCGCGTTCGCCGCGCTGTACTACCCGAACGTGGTGATCAGCAACCCCCTCGCCCGGCCCGGCGCCACCAACGGCGAGCTGTACCTCACCGTGCCCCCGTCCGGGCACGTGGCGGGCGTGTGGGCGCGTACCGACGGCGCGCGCGGGGTGTGGAAGGCGCCCGCCAACGAGGCGCTGCGCGGCGCGGTCCGGCTGGAGACCGACGTGACCAGCGGCGAGCAGGACCTGCTCAACCCCGAGGGCGTCAACTGCATCCGCTCGTTCGGCAGCTACGGCACCAAGATCTGGGGGGCGCGCACCCTCGCCAAGACGGACCCGAGCTGGCGCTACATCAACGTGCGGCGGCTGTTCAACTACGTCGAGGAGTCGATCCGGCGCGGCACCCAGTGGGCGGTGTTCGAGCCGAACGACTTCGACCTGTGGCAGCGGGTCAAGCGCAACATCACCTCGTTCCTGCGTGGCCTGTGGAGCCAGGGCGCGCTGGTCGGGGCCACCCCGGAGCAGGCGTTCTACGTGCTGTGCGACGAGAGCAACAACCCCGCGTCGTCGGTGGACGAGGGCAAGCTCATCGTCGAGGTGGGCATCGCTCCGAGCAAGCCCGCCGAGTTCGTCATCTTCCGGATCAGCCAGTGGCAGGGCGGCGGCGCCGCGACGGAGTAAGGGGAGACCGACATGCCAGACCTCACGACCACGTTCAACTTCGTCCTGGAGATCGGCGGAGTCGAGATGGCCAGCTTCCGCAAGTGTTCGGGCGTCGAATCGGAGACCGAGACGATCGAGTACAAGGAGGCCACCAAGGAGGGCAAGATGATCATCCGGAAGGTGCCCGGGGCGATGAAGTGGAGCGACATCACCCTGGAACGCCGCATCGACGCGTCCAAGGCGCTGTGGGAGTGGCGCAAGCAGGTGGAGGACGGCGACGTCGACAAGGCCCGCCGGGACGGCTCGATCGTCATCAAGGACTCGATGCACAAGGAGGTCGCCCGCTGGAACTTCGAACGCGGCTGGGTCTCCAAGTGGACCGGCGCCGAACTCGACGCGGGCGCCAACGATGTGGCCACGGAGAAGGTCACGATCACGCACGAAGGGCTGCACCGGGGATGAGCGGGCTGCGGACCGAATTTCCGTTCACGCTGCCGAAGGGCTTCGTGGACGACAACGGCACCCTGCACCGTACGGGGGTGATGCGGCTCGCCTGCGCCCGCGACGAGATCGAGCCGCTGCGCGACGGCCGGGTCAAGGAGAACGACGCGTACGCCACCGTCATCGTGCTGTCCCGGGTCGTCACGGAACTCGGCACCGTGCAGCGGGTCACCACCAAGACGATCGAGTCGCTGTTCGTCAGCGACTTCGGCTACCTGCAGGACCTCTACCGGATCATCAACTTCCAGGACCCGAGCATCCTCGACGCCCTGGAGCCGGGCACCCCTTTCCCGACGGCGTCCGTGGAGGTGGGTTAGGGCACTACGCCCACGACGAGTTGTGGCAGGAGATCGCCTTCCTGGCGTACCACCTGCACTGGGACCTCGACCGGTTGCTGGACCTGGAACACGGGGACCGGATCCTGCTCCTGCGCGAGGTCGGCGGCCTGAACGAACGCGCATGGCAAGGGGTGCAGGGTGTCTGACGCACGCACGATGGATCCGCCGTTCGTCGGCAAGTTCACGCTGGAGATCGGGGCGACCGTGATCGGCTCGTTCACCGAGGTGTCCGGGCTGTCCGTCCAGCTCGACGTGGAGGAACTCGCCGAGGGCGGGCAGAACGCGTTCACCCACAAGCTGCTGGGCCGGATGAAATGGCCCAACCTCGTGCTCAAGCGCGGCCTCACCGACACCGACGCGCTGTTCGAGTGGGTCATGGAGTGCTCCGGCGAGGGGCTGACCGCCAAGAAGAACCGGATCAAGCCGCGCGACGGCAAGATCAGCATCCGGAACGCGAAGGGCCAGCCCGTACGCACGTGGACGATCCTCGAGGCCAAGCCGGTGAAGTGGACCGGCCCCCGGTTCGCCGCGTCGTCGCGCGACCTCGCCGTCGAGGAGCTGGAGGTGTGCCACAGTGGCTTCCGCACCGGCAAGTGAGCGCCGCCCGCGTACGCTGCGCCGGGTCGTGCGCCGCCTGTTCACCGACCGGTGGGCGGGCCGCCGCCGCGCGCCGGGTCCCCGGGTCGGAGCGGACCTCGCCGCCACCCTGCCGGTGCGTGCCTCCTGGTCGCTGCTGCGCTGGTGGCGACGGTGGCGCCCCCGGCACACCGGTCCGGCCCCCGCGCCCACGGGCCGGGAGATCGGCGCGGCCCCGGTCATGCTGCGCGACTCTCCGGCTCGGAGCCGCGCGGTCGCCGGCCGGGGCACGCTCGCCCCACTCGGCACGCCTCGCCCGCCGCTGACCTCCGGACCCGCCACCGGTCCGGACGTGCGCCCCGGCCACGAGCTGACGCTGCGCCCGGCGTTCGGAACGCGGGGGGACCGCCGGGACGGCGACGCGGGCATCGTCCGTTCGCTCCACTCCGGAGCCTCGGACAGCCACCCGCATCCCTGGGCGGACGTGGGCGCCGGGGCGCCGTACCGGGAGGGACCGCTGGGGGTACGCCCGGTGCTGGCCCGCGCGGGCGCGACCGGCGGGCCCGGGGTGCTCGGTGCGGGCCCGGGCCGTGGCGGCGACGCGACCGATCGGACGGGTGGCGCGTGGCCTGTCCGTAGTGGGGACGCGGCGAGCTCGGCCGCCGGCCGGGGCACGGGATCCTCCGGCCGCGCCGTGCCCGGAACCGGGCCGGGACTCGTGACCGGTCTTCGGCCGCTCGGCCGGGCGGGGTCGCTGACGGCGCGGCCCGGGCCCGGCCCGTCCGTGCGCAACCCCGAATCCGCCGCCGACCTGCGCGTGCTCGGCGGGGGGCCGCAGCCCCCGGGGACGGGACCGGACATGTTGGGCGCCGTGACCACGCTGCGGCCCGACCACGGGCGGGGGCTGATCGGCGGTTACGGGATGCCCGTACCTGAAAAGCCCGGATCCGAACGGCCAGGATCCGGACGGCCCAGATCCGAGAAGCCTGGATCCGAGAAGCCTGGATCTGAGAAGTCCGATCCCCGGGCCCGGTGGGAGGCGGCGGTCGCCGCCCGGCCGCTGGAGGCGCCGCGGCCGCTGCCCGGTGCCCTGCACGCGATGGCGTCCGCGCTGACCGGCCGGGCGCATCCGCCGCTGTTCACCACCGGCCCGGCCACCCGGCACGCGCTCGCGGCCGCGGGTGCGCGCGGCGCCACCACCGGCACGGTCGTGCACCTGCCCGAGGCGCCGGCGAACGTGCCCGTCATGTCGGAGGTCCTGGCCCACGAGCTGACGCACACCCGCAGCCCGGTGCGGCGGCCCCGGTTCCTGCTGGAGCACGCGGCCGGTCTGCTCGACGACGACGAGCGGCAGGCGCTGTCCGCCGGCCGGCAGCGGCTGGCCGACGCGGGGCAGGGGCTGCTGTCCGCGGGGCGCGACCGGCTGGCCGAGGCCGCGCCCAGCGCGGCGGGGATCGTGGACCAGTTGCCCGTGGGCGGGGGCCTGGGCGCGGTCGGCGACGTCGCGACGCGCGCCGCCCGGGCCGCCGTCCTGGAGGCCACGTCCGGTCCGATGTCCGGGCTCACCGGCGCCGTGGGTGACGCCCGGGACGCCGCGAGCGGGGCGCTCGCCTCGGCGGGCGGTCTGGCCGCCGAGGCGGCATCCGGCGTCACCGGCGCGGTGGACGCCGCCGCCGGGGCGGTTTCCGGCGCCGCCGGCCAGGCCGCCGCCACGGTGGCGGGGGCCGCGAGCGGTGCCGCTGGGGCGGCGAAGGCGGCGCTGGACCCGGACAAGGTCGTGGAAATCGTCGAGGCGCGGCTGCTGCGCGAGATCGAGCGCCGTGGCGGGCGCTGGGCAGGAGTGTTCTGATGACCGCACCCACCGCACCCGCGAAGGCGTTCCTGCTCACCGAGAAGAAGGACCGGATCGACTTCCTGTTCAACCCGGCCGAGCTGACCATCACCAAGGCCAACACCTGGAACGCGGCCGAGAACAAGGGCGGCAACGCTCCCGAGCTGCGCTTCCAGGCCGGTCAGTCCGGCACCCTCGCGCTGAGCATCACCCTGGACACCACCGCGACGGGCGAGGACGTCACGGACTACACCAACAAGCTGCTGGACCTGCTCAAGGTGGATTCGAGCCTGCCCGGCTCGGACAAGCAGCGCAACAAGGCCCGGCCGCCGTGGGTGGAGTTCCACTGGGGCAAGCTGCACTCGTTCAAGGCGATCGTGGAACGGCTGCAGCTCAAGTTCACGTACTTCGCCAGCAACGGGATGCCGTTGCGGGCCAAGGCGGACCTGGCGCTCAAGCAGTACAAGGATGAGGGCAAACCCCTGCTGCAGAATCCCACCTCGCACACGCCGACCCTGCACACGGTGCACCGGCTCGGGTTCGGCGAGACCCTCGACCGGGTCGCCGCCCGGCACTACGCGGACGCCACCCGGTGGCGGCTGATCGCCGCCGCCAACGGCGTGGTCGACCCGATCGGGCTCGCCCCCGGCACCCTGCTGGTCATCCCCGAGCTGCCGGTGCGTCGCCGTGGCTGAGGCGACCAAGCGCCTGGACGGCGTGGTGCTCACCGTGGACGGGCGCCCGCTGGCCGCCGACCTGTACCCGAGGCTGGCGATGGTCCGGGTCGAGGAGTCGGTGCACCTGCCGGACTACTTCGCGGTGCACTTCGACGACCCGCACTTCGAGCTGTTCGACCGGGGCACCTTCACCCTCGGCACCAAGCTGGACATCGCGTTCCGCGCCGAGGGCGATCCGGTGGTCGTCACCTCCGGGGAGATCACCGCGGTGGTCGTGGAGCCGGGCGTCTCCGGACGGCACGAGCTGGTGCTCACCGGGTTCGACCTGACCCACCGGATGGCCCGCGAGCCGAAGTCGCGCAGCTTCCAGCGGGTCACCGACGCCGACATCGCCAGCCGCATCGCGGGCGAGTACGGCCTCGACACCGACGTGGACGCCACCGGTTCCGTGCACGACTACGTGCTGCAGGCCGGAGAGACCGACTACGCGTTCCTGCGCCGCCGCGCCGCCCGCATCGGCTACGACGTGTGGGTCACCGAACGCAAGTTCTCCTTCAAACGCGCACCGCGTTCCAAGGTCACCCCGCCGAAGCTGCGTTTCGGGCAGAACCTGAGCCGGTTCACGGTGCGCTTCTCCGCCGCCGAACGCAGCGACGAGGTGCAGATCCGCGGCTGGGATCAGCTCGGCAAGCAGGCCATCGCGGGCCGCGCCGACCAGCCCGACCCGGGTACGGACGCCCCCGCCGCCGACGAGCTGACCGGGGCGGCGCGGCGGGCGTTCGGGCGGGTCAAGCGCAACGCCGGGCAGTTCCCGGTCACCGACCAGGCGGAGGCGGACAAGCTGGCGGCCGCGCTGCTGCTGCGCGCCTCCGGTGAGGAGGTGGTGCTGCGCGGCGAGGCGGCCGGTGACCCGAGCATCGCCGCCGGGGCCAAGGTGCACATCGAGGGGGTCGGCTCCCGGCTCACCGGCAACTACCGGGTCACCGGCGTGGAGCACACGTACGGGGCGGGCCGCCCGTACGTGACCCGGTTCGTGTGCGGCGGCAAGGAGCCCGGCGGCCTCGCCGACCTGACCGGCCCCGCCACCGCCGGGGGCGACCGGCGCGGCTGGGGCGGCCTGGTCATCGGCATCGTCACCAACAACGACGACCCGGAGAAGCTGGGCCGGGTACGGGTCACGTTCCCCACCCTGTCCGCCGACGACGAGAGTGCCTGGGCCCGGGTGGCCGCCCCCGGCGCGGGCCGCCAGCGCGGCATGCAGTGGCTGCCCGAGGTGGACGACGAGGTGCTGGTCGGCTTCGAACTCGACGACCACGCGCGCCCGGTGGTGCTGGGCGGGCTGTGGAACCGCGACGACAACCCGCCCCAGCCGGACGCCGCCTCCGGCGGGAAGATCAAGCAGCGCGTGCTGGTCAGCCGCAAGGACTCCCGGCTCACCCTCGACGACGACGTGCCGTCGGTGGCGCTGACCCTGGGCGGCAGCCCGTGCACCCTCAAGCTGGCCCAGAGCGAATCCACCCTCACCGGCGACCAGAAGCTGGTCATCTCCGCCAGCCAGGTGGAGATCAAGGCGACGCAGAAGCTGAGTCTCAGCGGCGCCCAAGTGGAGATCACCGCGTCCGGCGGGCTGACCGCGTCCGGCAAGCCGATCAAGCTCAACTAGGGAGGCCGCGGATGGCGTACGACTTCATCGGCAACGGGTGGGCGTTCCCGGCCGCGATCTCGCGTACCGGGTCGGTGCGGCTGGTCAGCGGCGTCGACGAGGTGGACGCGGCGATCCGCATGATCCTGTCCACGGTGCCGGGGGAGCGGGTGATGCGTCCCGAGTTCGGCTGCGCCATGTGGGAGCAGCTGTTCGCCCCGATCACCGCGGGCACGCTGGGGCTGATCGAGCAGGCCGTCCGGGAGGCCCTGGAACGCTGGGAGCCGCGGATCGAGCTGGAATCGGTGCTGGCCTCGGGCGAGCAGGGCACCGGCACCGTACACATCGTCGTCGCCTACCGCATCCGGGCCACCAACGACGTACGCAACCTGGTGTTTCCGTTCTATACCATCCCGACCGAGGAGCCGGCATGAGCGAGTGCACCGAGCGTAGCGAGGGCCGCGAGCGCATGCCGAAAGGAGGCGCGGCATGAGTCTGCCCGCGCCGGACCTGGACGACCGCCGCTTCCAGGACATCGTGGACGAGGCGAAACGGCGGATCAACCGGCTCTGTCCCGAGTGGACCGACCACAACGTCTCCGACGCCGGGGTGGCCATCGTCGAGTTGTTCGCCTGGATGACCGAGATGACCCTGTACCGGCTCAACCAGGTCCCCGACCGCCTGTACGTGAAGTTCCTCGAACTCGTCGGGGTCGAACTGTTCTCCGCGGTGCCCGCCCGCGCCGACGTGCTGTTCCGCCTCACCACGCCCCGCGAGGACGTGGTCCGGGTCCCCGCCGGCACCCAGGTCAGCACGGAGCGCCGCGAGGACGAGGAACCGGTCGTCTTCCTCACCGACACCGAGTTGCAGGTCACCCCGCCCGAGCTGACCGCGTGCCTGACCCACACCGGCGACCGGTACACCGACCACTGGGACAGCCTGCGCACCGAGGCGTCGTCAGTGCGGCTGTTCCCGAGCCTCAGCCACGACGAGGCGGTGTACTTCGGGCTCGCCGAATCCGCGGCGGGCAACCTGCTGCGCCTCGACGTGCACACCGGCCCCGAGGGCGCCGGGGTGGACCCGCGCCGCCCGCCCCGCGTCTGGGAGGCGTGGGACGGCCAGCAGTGGCACGACGTGCGCATTCTGGAGGACACCAGCGCGGGTTTCAACAGCCCGGGCCAGGTCACGCTGCTGCTGCCCGCCCGGCACGAGGCCCTCGCGATCGGCTCGCGCCGGGCGCACTGGCTGCGCTGTCGCCTGGTCCGCGCGGTCGAGGGCCAGCCCGAGTACACCAACCCGCCGGAACTGGAGTCGCTGTCGGCGGTCGCCCTGGGCGGGGCGGTGCCCGCCCACCACGCCGAACCGGCCCCGGCCGAGCTGCTCGGCGCCAGCACCGGCCGCCCCGGCCAGGTCTTTCAGGTACGGCGGGTGCCGGTGCTGCCGCGCCGCCACGACGAACACGTACGGGTGGTGCTGCCCCGCCACGAACGCACCGGCGAACCCGAGGAGCAGGACTGGATGGAGGTCGCCGACCTGGCCGACGCCACCGAGGACGACCGGGTCTACACGTGGTCGGGGGCGACCGGGGAGATCCGGTTCGGGCCGCGCGTGCTGGACCGCAACGGCCAGGTGTGGCAGCACGGCGCGATCCCGCCCATCGACGCGCAGGTCTACGTCACCGGCTACCGGTTCGGCGGGGGCCGCCGCGGCAACGTCGCCGCCGACCGGCTGACCGTGCTGCACACGTCGATCCCGTTCGTCGCCTCGGTCACCAACCTGGATCCCAGCGCGGGCGGGGTGGACGCCGAGACGGTGGAGAACGCGAAGGTGCGCGGCCCGATGCTGCTGCGCGGCGGCCGCCGCGCGGTCACCGCCGAGGACGTGGAACGGCTCACCCTGGACGCCGCCCCGAGCGTGGCCCGGGCCCGCTGCCTGCCCCCGGCGTCCCCGGACGAGCCGGCCCGCCTTCTGGTGGTCCCGCGCGTCGACATCGCCCCGGAGGCGCTGACCCTGGACGACCTGGCGATCTCCGACGAGCTGGAGGAGCAGATCAAGGCGTACCTGGAGCCGCGGCGGCTGCTCACCATGCGGCTGCGCATCGACTCGCCCCGCTACCAGGGGGTCAAGGTGGTCGCCGAGGTGCGGGCCGGGCCGGGGGTGCGCACCGAGACCGTCCGGGAACGCGCCGAGCGGGCGCTGTACGCGTACCTGAACCCGCTCACCGGCGGACCGAGCGGGCAGGGCTGGCCGTTCGACACGGACCTGCGCCTCGGCGACGTGTACGGCGTGCTGCACGGATCGTTCGGCGTGCAGGGGGTGGAGGCCGTACATTTCTTCTCCGCCGACCTGCGCCGCAAGCGCACCCTGGACCAGGTGGAGCAGCGGCTGCGCCTCATGCCGGAGGCGCTGTTCATGTCGTACGAGCATCGGGTGGTGGTGCAGCAGTGACCGTCACGACCGGTTGGCTGGTGGGCCAGTTGCCCCGGGTCATGGCCACCGACCCGGTGCTGCGCGGGTTCGTGTCCGCGTTCGAGGAGGTGGCCGACACCGTCCGGGAACGCATCGACAGCGTCGAGCACCAGATCGACACCGGCCTGGCCAGCCCGGAGATGTTGCAGTACCTGGGCGCCTGGCTGGGGGTGGAGCTGGAGCCCACCGACCCGGCCGAGTACCGGCGTTCCATGGTCCGCGAGGTGGGGCGGCTGCTGGGCTGGCGGGGCACCCGGTTCGGGGTGGAGGCCCTGCTGGAGGCGGCCACGGGCGCGCGGGTCACGGTCCTCGACGCGGGCGGGGTGTACGGCCGCAACGACACCGTTCCGCCCACCGACCCGGTCGTGGTGGTGCAGATGGACCACACGGGCCACCTCACCGAGCGGCAGGTCCTCGGCTTCCTGCAGAGCGAGCTGCCACTGGGCGCCCGGGTGCGGCTGGACGTCCGGTTCCAGCCGCAGACCGCCCGCGGCCGGGCCCGCCCGGTGGACGGCGGGGGCGGCAATGGTTGAGCGCGGCGGCGGGGTGCGGCAGATGCCGTGTCCGGACTGCGGCTCCCCGGTGCGCCCCGACGTCGAGCAGTTGTGCCCGCGCTGCGGCTACCCGCTGATGTTCCTGCGCGCGCCCGCCGAGGACGACGCCCGCGCGGTGCCGCGCGCCCCGAACGAGAAGGACGACCCGACCGGCCTGCTGCGTTCGGCCCCCGGCCGGGCCGACACCCGCCAGTTCCCGGCGGCAACGTATGGCCGCCCGCCCGTCGCCCCGGGCCAGGTCGCCTGCCCCCGCTGCGGCTTCGGCAACGAGGCGGTACGGATCCGCTGCGAGCGGTGCGGCCACGAGCTGCAGCCGGCCCGGCCGGAGCCGGTGGTGCTCGGGCCGCCCATGCCACCCCAGCAGCCGCACCGCGACAGCTGGGGCTGGGTGATCGCCCTGATCGTGCTCGCGGTGCTGGCGCTGCTGGTGCTCGCCGGCGTGCTCGTCTGGACCTATTCGCGCTGACCAACCCGGTGCGGGACGATCGGCGAGAGCCGCGCCCCATCGCGGCGGTCACGCGCCAGCAGGTCGAGTGGATCGTGCCGCCAGGGTCCGTACCGTGAGGACACCCGGCTGTTAGCTGCCTGCCTACACGTCGGCGAACGGGCTTGCCAGCAACCGGCCCTGGTGCGAGGCGGTGTAGGTCGGGTGCGACATGGTGGGCAGGGCCAGGTCCGTGGCGCCGGGGAGGGTGAAGCGCATCCGGGTGCCGCCGCCCGGATTGTCGGACACCGTGATGGTGCCCTCGTGCCGGTCGACGATCCGCTGGCAGATGCTCAGGCCGAGCCCGGTGCCGGCGTAGCCACGATGGCTGGCGGAGCGGTGGAACGACGTGAACACGTGGGGCTGATCCGCGGCGGGGATGCCGATGCCCCGGTCGGCGATCTCGATGACGGCCGTGCCGTCAGCCGTTGCCTGGCTGGAGATGGCGATCTGGGCGGGCTGCCCCGGCCGGGTGTACTTGAGCGCGTTGCCGATGAGGTTGTCGAGGAGCTGGCGGATCATCGCCGGGTCCGCGTGGACGACCGGCAGCGGGCCGGTGTGGATGGTCGGCAGCTGAGCCTCGGGGGTGCCGCTGGCGCGCAGCGGGGCGGTGCGCTCGTTGACGACCTCGGCGACGAGGGCCCGCAGGTCGACCGGTTCGCGGTGCAGTTGGGCGTCGCGGGCGGTGGCGTAGGCCAGGAGATCGTCGATCAGCCCGCGCATCCGGTCGGTGCCGCTGCGGATCCGGTCCAGCGCGGGGCGCAGCTGGGTCGGCTCGGTCGTGCCGGCGTCGAGGTGGTCGTCCAGGATTTCGGCGAATCCCGCGACCCCGCCGAGCGGGCCCTTCAGGTCGTGCGCGACGACACCGGCGAAGGCCTCCAGGTCGGCCTCGCGGTCACGCAGCACGGTGATGTCGGAGGCGGAGCAGACCGCGCCGATGATGCGTCCGGTGTGGTCGTGCAGCGGCCGGGCGTCGACCAGGAGGTTGCGCCGGGGCCGCCCGGCGGGCTCGATGGTCATCTCCTCGCCCCGGACGGACTGGCCGAACAGGGCGCGGGCCAGCGCCCGGTCCAGATCGTCGGCACCCGGGTTTCCGGCACCGGTGCGGTCGTCCACCCGGGTCCAGTCGTAGACGGCGTGGTTGGCATGCACGATGGCGCCCGTGTTGTCGCAGGTGAGCACCGCCGTGTCGAGGGTGTCCAGGACCTGCATCAGGTAGGTCTTCTGCCCGAGGAGTTCGTCGCGGGCCGTGCTCAGCCGGGCGGTGGCGGCGCGGACCCGGGCCTCGGCGCGGGCGCGCCCGGTGGCCAGGACCCACACCAGGCCGGCCGAGAGCAGGCCGAGCAGCGTTCCGACGGCGGTGACCAGCAGCGGTAGCCGGGTCACGCCGCCCGGCAGCCGCTTCGCGACGGAGTCGACCGTCAGCGACCAGGTCCGGTCGGCGACCGAGACGTCGGTGGTGCGACTGAGGTCGCGCTTTCCGGGCAGGCCGGCGGTCAGCGCGGCGACCCCGAGCTGGGTGCCGTCCACGCCGGGGGCGTGCAGGGTGACGTCGATCAGGTTCTGGGAAAGCCGGGTCAGGGTGGCACCCATGAAGTCCTGCCCGCGCATGGCCATGACCACCCAGCCGCGGAACTGGCGCTCCCCGGCCGTAGTGGCGGGCCCGTACACCGGGGCGGTGAGGGCGAACGAGAGCTGCTGCCGCGTGGCGGGCAGTTGCCGGTCCGAGAGCAACTGGTACGCGTCGGAGACGGTGACCTGGCCGGTGCGGCGGGACCGGGCCAGCGCCTGAGCCGGTGCGGAGGCCGTGGAGAAGTCGGTGCCGGTCGTGGTCGGCCGACCGTCGAAGCGCCGGCTGACGACCGAGAAGATGTGCTCGCTGGACCCGTCGGTGGGGCGCAGGCTCAGCTTCGGGACGCCGCGGGCACGCCAGCGCGCCTGCGTCGCGGCGACGTCGTCGTCGGAACTGGGCACGAGGAAGCCGACCGAGGCGGCGCCGGCCAGCCGCATGTCATCCAGCGGCTGCACCGCCTGCTCAAAACGGGCGGCGGTCAGGGTCTCCGAGCCGCCCAGGCCCGCGGCGACCATGCTCAGCGTGTCGACGTAGCGGCCGGCCTCGGCGGTCACCGCCGCCGCCACCAGCGAGGCACGCCGGTCCAGCTGCTGCTGGGCCGCGTCACGCTGCTCGCCGGCCACCAGCGTCGCCACGCCCGCGGACCCGACGAGACCGGCCACCGCGACGAGCGCCGCGAGGATGCCGGCCGTGCGAAGCTGCTTGGTCAACCGCGCGGGCGTAAGTGTCACACCACCCGCGTCGGCGGGGCCCGCGATTCACTGATAGCCGGTTCCCGATTCGCTCCCGAGCGATCACCGGGCCGAAACCCCACCGGCGATCGTTAGCTTCCCTCGGGCACCTGGTCCTTGACGTCGTCGTAGCCGACCTTGGCCGGGGCCTCGGCCGGCGTGTAGATCACCCGGATCACGCCCGTCGGGAACGCCTCGGTCGCCAGCACCTTCAGGTGGTAGGGCGCGTCGCCGTCGTCGAACAGCCGGCGGCCCTTGCGCGCCGCCACGGGGTGCACCAGCAGCCGCAGCTCGTCGATCAGCCCCGCCGCCAGCAGTTGCTGCACCACGGAGATCGACCCGGGGATGAGGACGCCCTTGACGCCCGCGTCGGCCTTGAGCGCGGTGACGGCCTCGACCAGATCGCCCTTGATCAGCTCGGAGTTCCGCCAGCTGAGCTCCAGCGGCTGGCGGGACACCACGATCTTGCGTACGTCGCCGAGCTGCTTGGCGAACCCGGCGTCGTCGCCGCCGGCCGCCTCGCGCTCGGGCCACGCCCCGGCGAAGCTGTCGTACGTCTCCCGGCCGATGAGCAGCACGTCCGCGGTGCCGTAGTCCTCGGTGACGGCCCGGCCCATGTTCTCGTCGAAGTACGGGAAGTGCCAGTCGGGGTCGATCTCGGCCACACCGTCGGCCGAGATGAACAGGGTGGAGATGACCTTTGCCATCGCGGAGATCCCCTCGAGTCGGGTGTGGTGCGAAGTGGACCGGCCCAGCATCCCGCACGATATCGCCCGGCCACGGATCCCGCCCGCGACCGCGGTGACCTTCACGCGGCGGGAGTGTGAACGTCAGCGCAGCGGGCCGATGCGGATTCCGGTGAGTGCCACGGCGGCGGGAGCCGCCCCGCCCGTGGCGGCGCGGGGCCGCACCAGCACGTAGTCGATGCCGCCGTGCCCGGACGCGTCGGCGACCGCGAGGTCGGACTTCACCTCGCGGGTCAGGTCGCGGTACGCGACCTCCATCTCGAGGGTGTCCGGGTTGAGCGGGGTGAGCTTGATGGACCCGCCGAGCGCGTCCGCCCCGAAGTCGATCATCATGGGGACGGTGTTGCATTTCGCCGGGTCGTCGGCGCTGGAGGAGGTGAGGACCTTCCTGCCGTCCGGGCCGGCGACGATCGCGACGCTGCGCGCGTCCTCGCACCCCGCGACGATCACCGTGCCGGGATCGGCGCTGGCCAGGAAGCCCTGGTTGCGGAACGCGTCGCTGGCCAGCACCCCGGGCCCGACGCCACCCAGGTCCACGTCGCGGGCCCCGTCACCGGTGGCCGACGCGGACGGCGACGGCGGCGCCGACGACGCCGGGGCGGAGGACGGGGCCTCGCTGGCGCTCGCGGACGCGGACGGCGCCGCCGCCGACGACGCGGCCACGCTGGGGGCGGGCGGTGGCGCGGCGGCGCTCTGCGGGGCGTTGGCCGCGCCGTTCTGGGGTGTCTTGTCGTCGTGCTTGTTCGCGTTGACCACCAGGGCGGGCACCGCGATCGCGGCGGCCACCAGGGCGACCGCGGCACCGATGCCCGCCACTTTCGCGAACTTCGACGCGAAGCGGGGCTGCTGGACGAAGGTGGCCGTACCGGTGCCCGCGGCGGCACCGGGCAGGTCCGGCGTCGCGGTGATGGTGAGCTGCCGCTGCTTCTCCCTGTTCCACGGCAGGGGAGCCTGCACCGACAGCAGGGCCTGCGCGGACGTGCCGGGCGGCAGGTCCACCCAGGCGGGCTGGAACTCAGGCCGCACCCGGCGTTCCGGGTCGGTGGCGGCCAGGTACAGCCGGACCGGGGCGTTGCCGCCGTTGGCGATCTCCAGCGTGTAGCGTCCGGTCCGGCCCCCGGTCACCACCTCCGGGGTGGCCCGCACGGTGATCTCCTCGACGGCGGCCAGCTGCAGCGGCACCTCGACGCAGCGCGACACGTCGTCGCGGTACCGCGACTTCACCAGCGCCCCGAGCACGTACGTCCCGGCGGGCGCGGGCGGCTGCACCGGCAGCGTCACCCGTACGGTGAGGGTGCCCGTCTCGGACGGGCGCAGCTTGGCGACCTCCGGCTCGGTGCGGACCGTGGCCCCGTCGGGAAGGCCGAGCAGTTCGAGGCCGTAGTGCTCCACGATGTCGCTGGCGTTGCGCACGGTCACGTCGAAGGTGAGGGCTTCGCCGGGTGACGCGTCGGCCCGCTCAGGCGCCACCGTCACCCGCAGCGGCAGGGTCATCGCGCCTCCCGTGACTGCGTCCCGTGCCCACCAGGGTAAACGTCATCCTGGCAGCGCGGCGGCGGCGCCACAATCACCGCCCGTCCGGCGCGGGAGTCCGGTACCCGACGGGCACGCGAAGCGGCCCGGGGGCTTGCACCCCCGGGCCGCAGCTGCCACCGATCAGGCAGCTATCGCGGGCTGGGTGGCGGGCGTCGCCACGCCGCCGCCCATGTGCCGCAGATACGCCGGCAGCGTCAGGAACTCCGGACACGTACGCTCACTGAGCAGCACGGTCAGCAGCGTGCGCGCCTGGCCGAACAGCCGCGCCGACTCCTCGTCCAGTGCTCCCGTCTCGCTGAGCACGTCGAGTTCCTCCCGCAGGAACCGCATCACCAGGCCCGCCGTGACCGGCACGCCGTAGTCGGTGGGGGTGCCCTGCGCGATCCACTGCCACAACTGGGCCCGGCAGATCTCCGCCGTGGCCGCGTCCTCCATGAGGCCGTTCAGCGCGACCGCGCCCCGCCCGCCGAGCCAGGCCGCCACGTAGCGCAGCGCGACACTGACCGACGTCCGCAACGCCACCTCGCTGACCGCGACCGAGCCGAACCGGACGTCGAGCAACTGCTCCGCGGTGACCTGAACGTCGTCGCGGCGCCGCACGATCTGGTTCGGTTCGTGGCCGAGCCACTGGTCGAAGACCTCCTTGCAGGTCTCCACCAGGCCGGGGTGGGCCACCCACGAGCCGTCGAAGCCGTCGCCGACCTCGCGCCGCTTGTCCTGCCGGACCTGGTTGAGCGCGCGCTTGGCGGCCACCGGGTCGCGGCTGGGCACGACGGCGGCCATGCCGCCGATCGCGTGGGCCCCGCGCCGGTGGCAGGTGCGCACGAGCAGTTCCGTGTACGCCCGCATGAACGGCGCGGTCATCGTCACCTGGGCGCGGTCCGGCAGGACCACGTCCGGGCGATTCTTGATCATGCTGAACAGGTAGTCCCACCGGCCCGCGTTCAGGCCGGCCGAGTGCTCGCGCAGCTCGTAGAGGATCTCCTCCATCTCGAACGCGGCCGTGATCGTCTCGATGAGCACCGTCGCGCGGATCGTGCCGCGGGCGATGCCCAGCCGTTCCTGGGCGAAGACGAACACGTCGTTCCAGAGGCGGGCCTCCAGGTGACTTTCCAGCTTCGGCAGGTAGAAGTACGGCCCGGAGCCCCGGTCGAGCTGCTTCTGTCCGCAGTGGAACAGGTACATCCCGAAGTCGAACAGCGACGCCGACACCGCCCGGCCGCCGATGCGCACGTGGCACTCCGGCAGGTGCCACCCGCGCGGGCGCACCATGATGGTCGGCAGGGTCTCGCCGACCCGGTACTCCTTGCCGTCCGAGGCTGTGAAGTCGATCTTTCCGTCCAGCGCGTCCTTGAGGTTGAGCTGGCCGGTGATGATGTTGTCCCAGGTCGGTGCGGTGGCGTCCTCGAAGTCGGCCATCCACACCTTGGCACCGGAGTTGAGCGCGTTGACCGTCATCTTGCGCTCCGGCGGACCGGTGATCTCGACCCGGCGGTCGGTCAGATCCGGCACCGGCGGGGCCACCTGCCACGACTCGTCATCGCGGATGACCTTCGTGGACGGCAGGAAGTCCAGCTCCGTGGTCCGGGTGGCCCGCCGCCGGCGGCGCCGGTCCAGAAGCTGGACCCGGCGCGCGCCGAACTCGCGATCCAGAGCGACGACGAAGTCGATCGCCTCCGGAGTCAGGATCTCCGTGTACCGGCCCTCGGCCGAGCCGGTGATCGTGATCTCCTCCTGGGTACGCATGTCAGAACTGCTCTTCCTCAGTGGAGCCCGACAGCGCGGTGGTGGAGGAGTCCGGGTTCAGCGCGGTGGAGACCGCGTCGAAGTACCCGGTGCCGACCTCGGCCTGGTGCTTGGTGGCGGTGTAGCCGATCGCCTCGTTGGCGAACTCCGCCTCCTGCAGCTTCACGTACGCGCTCATGCCGGTCTCGGAGTAGCCCTTGGCCAGCTCGAACATCGAGTGGTTGAGGGCGTGGAAGCCGGCCAGCGTGACGAACTGGAACTTGTACCCCATCGCGCCCAGCTCGCGCTGGAACTTGGCGATGGTGTCGTCGTCGAGGTTGCGCTTCCAGTTGAACGACGGCGAGCAGTTGTACGACAGCATCTTGCCGGGGTGCTCCTTGTGCACCGCCTCGGCGAACTGCCGCGCGAACTCCAGGTCCGGGGTGCCGGTCTCGACCCAGATCAGGTCGCAGTAGTCCGCGTACGCGAGGCCACGGGCGATGGCGGCCTCGGGGCCGCTGCGGACCCGGAAGAAGCCCTCGGCGGTGCGCTCACCGGTCACGAACGGCTTGTCGCGCTCGTCCACGTCCGTGGTCAGCAGGTCCGCCGCGAGGGCGTCGGTGCGGGCGATGATGAGCGACGGCACGCCGGCCACGTCGGCCGCCAGGCGCGCCGCGTTCAGCGTACGGATGTGCTGCGCGGTCGGGATCAGCACCTTGCCACCGAGGTGGCCGCACTTCTTCTCCGAGGCGAGCTGGTCCTCCCAGTGCACGCCCGCGGCGCCCGCCGCGATCATGCCCTTCATCAGCTCGAACGCGTTGAGCGGGCCGCCGAAGCCGGCCTCCGCGTCGGCCACGATCGGGGCCAGCCAGTCACGCTCGTCGCGACCCGCGGCGTGGTCGATCTGGTCCGCCCGCAGCAGGGCGTTGTTGATGCGCCGCACGACCGCGGGCACCGAGTTCGCCGGGTAGAGGCTCTGGTCCGGGTAGGTGTGCCCGGACAGGTTCGCGTCCGCGGCCACCTGCCAGCCGGACAGGTAGATCGCCTTGAGCCCGGCGCGGACCATCTGGACCGCCTGGCCGCCGGTGAGTGCGCCCAGCGCGTTGATGTAGTCCTCGTTGTGCAGCAGATCCCACAGCTTGCGGGCGCCCCGCTCGGCCAGGGTGTGCTGCTCCTGGACGGTGCCCCGCAGCTTCACCACGTCCTGCGCGGTGTAGCTGCGCTTCACGCCAAGCCAACGCGGATCGCCGGCCCACGCCCGAGTGAGGTCCGCGGCGGTACCGCCCCTGACTTCGGTCGACTGATCGCTCATCAGATGGTTCCTTTCCCGTGTTTCTTCCTGCTGATCGGTGGAAGAACTCGACTGTTGCGCACCGCGCAACCCCCGAAGAAGGGCGATGTGAGGAGAAGAAGCGAAGAAATTCTGATAGCGTGAAACGCGTGTCCGCTTCGCCTCTCGCCGCCACCCCGTCCCCCGACGGTCAAGTTGATCTCGTCACACTTGGCCAGCGGTTGCGCCACCTCCGCCGCGCCAAAGGCATGACCCTCGACCAGCTCAGCGCCGCCGTCGGCCGCGCCCCGTCGCAGCTGTCGCTCATCGAGAACGGCAAACGCGAACCCAAGCTCAGCGTGCTGCAGGCCATCGCCGCCGCCCTCGGGGTCGGCGTCCAGGACCTGCTGCGCCCCGAGGCGCCCAGCCGCCGCGCCGGGCTGGAGATCGAGCTGGCCCACTTCCAGCGCCAGGGCGCGTACGCCGCCCTCGGCCTGCCCGTGGTGCGCGGCGGCCGGCGGCTGCCCGCGGACGCCCTGGAGTCGCTGATCGGCCTGCACCGCGAGCTGACCCGCCTGCTCACCGAGCAGAGCGCCACCCCCGAGGTGGCCCGCCGGGCCAACCAGCAGCTGCGCGCCGACATGCGCCGCCGCGACAACTACTTCCCCGAGATCGAGCAGGCCGCCGCGCGCGTCCTGGAGTCCGTGCGGCACACCACGGGCCCGCTGTCCCAGCGGGGCATTCTGGACATCGCGGAACAGCTCGGCTTCACGCTGAGCTACGTCAGCGACCTGCCCGGCTCCACCCGGTCCATCACCGACCTGCGCAACCGGCGTATCTACCTGCCCCAGGTGGCCAGCGGCAAGGGCCACGACCCCCGCGCGGTCGTGCTGCAGACGCTCGGGCACTTCGTGCTCGGCCACCCCGAACCCGCCGACTTCGGCGACTTCCTGCGCCAGCGGGTCGAGGCGAACTACTTCGCCGCGGCGCTACTCATGCCGGAGAAGTTCGCGGCGGACTTCCTGGCCGCGGCCAAGGCCGACAAGGCCCTGGCCATCGACGACTTCCGCGACGCGTTCGGGGTGTCGTACGAGACCGCGGCGCACCGCTTCACCAACCTGGTGACCCACCACTTCGGCATCCCGGTGCACTTCACCCGGGTGCACGAGAGCGGCACCATCTACAAGGCGTACGAGAACGACAACGTGCGTTTCCCGTCGGACGTGACCGGGGCCATCGAGGGCCAGCACGCCTGCCGCAAGTGGGCGTCGCGCACGATCTTCCAGGCCGAAGACCCGTACTCGTCGTTCTACCAGTTCACCGACACCGTGTCGGGGACGTACTGGTGCACGGTGCACATCGAGTCGACCCGCTCGGGGGAGTTCTCCGTGACCGTGGGCACGCCGTACGAGCACGCGCGCTGGTTCCGTGGCGGCGACACCACCCGGCGTACCGTCTCGACCTGCCCCGACCCGCAGTGCTGCCGGCGGCCCCCCGCGGAGCTGGTGGCCCGCTGGGCCGGGCACGCCTGGCCGAGCGCCCGGGTGCACGCCCACCTGCTGGCCGCGCTGCCGCCGGGCACCTTCCCCGGCGTCGACGCCCAGGACGTGTACGAGTTCCTCCAGCGCCGCTCCGTCAGCTAGCCGGGCGTCCGGCCGGCGCTCGTCGCCGCACCGCTGACGGCGGCAGCCACCTACCGGGTCGCGTGCAGGGCCGCCCGGCACAGGGTCAGCAGCTCCTCGTCGTCGCGCACGCCGGTGAGGCTGCGGGCGTTGTCGGCCGCCGTGTGGCGGCGGCTGCGGCGCAGCTCGGCCAGCAACAGGGGACGGGCCGTCGCGGCGTCCGGTCCCATCTGCGCCCACACCGTCGCGGCGACCCGGCGGCTGAGCGGGTTCGTCCGCCACAGCCGCTCCAGCACGGGCATGGTCGCGGCGCCGTCACCGGCCGCACACCACAGGGCCTGGGCGGCGGGCTCCTGCAACCAGACGTCGTCCTGCCGGAGCAGGTCGCGTAGGTAGGGCGCGAAGTCGGCCAGGGGAGCGCCGACCTCGGCGATGAGCGACGCCAGGTCACGGCGGGCGTACTCGTCGTCGCGGAACCGGGCGAGCACCGTCCTCGCCGCCGCGTCGTCGGCGCACACTCGCCAGCTCGCCCGCGCGGCGGCGATCGCGTCGATCCGGGGCCCGGTCGCGGCGGCGTCCCGCAACTGCCCCCGCGCTTCCCGCGCCGCCGGCCCGAATCCGGCCAACGCCCCGATGCTGCCCCGGTCGAGCGGCGCGGCCAGCAGGTCCGGGGTGGCCACGGCAGCCGCGGAACCGATCCGGCCGAGCGCGCCGACCAGATCGTGCCGACGGCGGTCGCCGACCGGTAGCTCCCGCCAGCGCCGGACGATCAACGGCACGAGTTCCGCGGCACCCTCGCCGAGCCGGCCCACGTACTCGCCCACGTCACGAGGCAGGTTCTCCACCTCGAGCGCCCAGGCGAGCATGGGAACCGCACGTAGGTCACCCGTGCCGACCAGCGCCCGCAACGCGGGACCGATGCCCGTCGAGCCGGAGTCGAACGCGACCACCCACGGCGCCTTCTTGTTCATCGC
Source organism: Krasilnikovia cinnamomea (assembly GCF_004217545.1). Classification (NCBI taxonomy): domain Bacteria; kingdom Bacillati; phylum Actinomycetota; class Actinomycetes; order Micromonosporales; family Micromonosporaceae; genus Krasilnikovia; species Krasilnikovia cinnamomea. The sequence continues at coordinate 210,837 of NZ_SHKY01000001.1, read as the reverse complement.
GGCCTGACCGACCATCCGGTCGGAGCGTTCGAGCGCGCCGACGAGCGCGTCGGCCGCCGGAGCCGCCAGGACATCCATCCGTTCGAGCACCTCGACGGCTGCCGCCCGGCAGGAAGCTGGTCCGCGCGTGACCTCGTCGCCGACCAGGCCGACCAGGGGCGCGAAGTCCGCACGCCACCCCTCGACCAGGTAACGGGCGGGGGCCAGGGCGCTCAACCGGTACTTGCGCTCGGGCGAGCTCAACAGCGCGGTCAGCAGATCGATGCGCGCCCCGACCTGGTCTCCCATCGAGTGGCTCAGGCCCAGTACCTCGTCGCCCAGGTTGACCCGGCGCCGCGGTGCGGTGCCGAGCTGGGTCAGCAGCGTGAGCGAATCCGCCACGGTCACCGGCGGCCCGCCGAGCGGCGTCAACGCGATCGCCTGCGTCAGCGCCGCCACGCGCACTCCCGGGTCCGGGTCGGTGATGGGCACCTCGGCGAGCCAGGCCCCGGTTTCGGCGCCGGCACCGCTGCGCCGGGCGAGCTCCGCGACGGCACCGACGATGGCCGTCCGGGTCCGCGCGTCGGCTTCCTCGGTGAAGCGCTTCCGGAGCGCGCTGTGCACCTCGCCCGCGTGATCCCGGCAGGCGAGCAGGGCGGTGCAGGTGGCCGCGCGGACCGCCGGCACGTGGTCGGTCAGCAGCCCAAGCCACATTCGGTACGCGGCGGACACCGCCCGGTTGGCCCGCGCCTCGGCGTCGGTCAGGGTGCCGGCGTACCTGGCGTTGCCGATGCTGGCCAACAGCTCCACCAGGTCGGCCCGTCCCGGTCGCCGCCGGTCGGCCACCATGCGCAGCAGGAACGGGACCGCCGCCACCGTGCAGTCGTACACGTCGCCCTGGTGGTGCACGGCGCCGTACAGGAAATCCAGCGCGCCCTCGCGCACGGCCGGATCGGTGTCGACGAGTTCGCGCAACCGCTCCGGCATGGTGGTCGCGGCGCCGTAGGCATGGCTCATCCGCCCCCACGGCACGTCGTCGACGCCGGCGAGAAGATCGGCGGACTCGGTCATGGGACCAGATCATGCCATCCACGTGACGCCGTCGGCCGGGCTTGGAAAGCCGAGCGCCGTCGCGGCGCGGCGGTCCCACTCATCGCAGCCAGACGACGTCGTCCCGGCCCGGCAGTTCATGCGCCGCCAGCAGCTCGTCGAGGGCCTTCTCGAGCCGGTGCAGCCCGGAAGCCGTGCGGGGAAAACGCCGGCTCGACACGAACCTGATCCCGGCGTGACCGGATCCCTGCTGGGCCAGGCGCGCGAAGTCGCCGACGTTCTCCGTGACGACGCACCGGTTGTTTCGCGCTGCCCACGCCAGTACGTCGTCGTCGGTCTTCGCCGCCTGCCCCGGCTCGACCCAATGGTGAACGCGCTCTCTCGGACCAGCGTGGGCTGTCGTGGCACGAAATGGCTCCGACCTGGGAGGGACAGCCATCGAAAATCTTGATTAACATCGCTTTAGCCCGGCATGCCACCAGTAACTCGGAGTACTTCATCGGCGGCACGTTGCTGGACTCGTCCAGCGGCGGGGGAGCGCAGCCCGGTGTCACCACCACGCACACGGTGAACATAAGGGATTCAGTGGGCGACAGACCGTGCTCGCGCGGTGGAACAACGCCGACACGGTCAACGCCCTCTACTCCTGTGTGGACCTCAACATCGACTGTGGCGGCAGCAGCCCGCCGAGGACCCGCGGGGGTGGGCGCTCGCCGCCCGGCTGCGCACCGAGTGGCGTGCCGAGTCCGAGACCATGCGGCACTGGTTGCTGGGCTGGCGGCAGCCGCTCACCGCGGATTCGGCGGACCGGGCAGGGTGACCGCACTCACTGCGGGCCGCCGACGTGGCGGAACCGCGCGTCCCGGTCCGCATGACCTGGACCGGGCGCCTTTGCCGGTGTGCATTTCGGATGGATCGGGCGTGGTGCCACGGACGGTTTCCGGTCGGCTCCCAGCCACGATCACGGCTCGGCTGCGTCATCGTTTTGTGGCGCGTGTGTTACGCGCATACTTCGCGTCACAGTGATCTATTCAAGTTTGCCGACATCCCTTATGCTTCCGCTCCTGTGAACACGACCTCCCTGCCGATTGCCGGCGCGAACGGCGATGTCTACATCCCGGTGCCGCGGCGCCCCGATGCGGGTGCCGTCGCGATTCCGGCGCAGCCGCCGAATTCAGGCGAGGCCGCAATCACCGGCAGCCCGGCGTGGCGGGCCGTGGCGTGGGTCGTGCCGGCAATCGTCACGATGGCGGCTGCCAGCGTCGGGATCACCGGTCCCGGGCTCTGGGCGGACGAGCTGGCCACCTGGGGGATGACCGGGGTCTCGTGGCCGGAGACGTGGCGCCAGCTCGGCGGCACCGACGCCACGTTGGGTGCGTACTACGTGTTCATGCACCTGTGGTGCGCCGTGTTCGGCGACTCGGACCTGGCCCTGCGTGTGCCGTCCGTGCTCGCGATGGCCGGCGCCGCGGCCGTGGTCGGCCGGATCGGCACCCGGCTGCTCAGTGCCCGGGGTGGGTTGGTCGCCGGGCTGCTGTTCGCCGTACTGCCGGTGACCGCCCGCTTTGCGCAGGAGGCGCGCCCGTACGCGATGGCCGTGTTCTTCGCCGCCGTCGCGACGCTGCTGTTGGTGCGCCTGCTGGACGGCCGCACGTTCCCGAATGGCCTGGCATACGCGCTGTGCCTCACGGTCCTCTGCTATGTGCACCTCATCGGGGGACTGCTCGTCGTGGCGCACGGACTGGCCGTGTGGATCCTGCAGCGCCCGATGCTGTGGCGGTGGATTCGTACCGCTGTTCTCGGCATCATCCCGGTCCTTCCGTTGGTGGTTCTCGGCCGTCGGCAGAGCGCCCAGACCAGCTGGATCGAAAAGGACCCATGGGGTGCGATGGAACACTACGTCCAGTCATTCTTCGGTTCCGCTCTGCTGACCGGTGCCGTTCTCATCATCGGTCTGGTGGGGCTTGGCCGTCAGCGCGCGTCGATCGTCGGCGGTGCCGTGGCGCTGATTCCGACGGCCACCCTGCTCGCCGTCGGCACGATGATTCCGCTGTGGCAGCAACGCTACATTCTGTTCACCGTTATCGGCTGGGTCCTGCTGGTGGCGACCGCACTGGAGCGCCGTGGCACCGTGGTGGTGCTCGCGGTCAGCGCCTGCCTGGCCGCCGCGGCCATTCCCGGCCAGCGTGAGGTGCGCACGCCCGCCGAGCGGCTGCAGGACACCAAGGCCGCGGTCGCGCTGATCAACCGGGACTTCCGGCCGGGCGACGGCATCGTGTACGGCCTGACCGACCGTGGACCGGGCGTGCTCAACCGCGACATCATCGCGCACTACCTGCCGGCCGAGCGCCGCCCCAAGGACCTTCTGGTCCAGCGTCCGATGCGGACCGCCGGTTACATGGTGGCGAGCGAGTGTGCCGACGTGGCGCGCTGTCTGGGCACGACCCGACGGATCTGGGTGCTGCGCCTGGGCATCTACCCCGACCCGATCGCCGAACTCGACGGCACGAAGACCACCGTCCTGCGTCGGGACTACACGATCGCCGGCGCCTGGCAGACGACCGGGCTGACCATCGCTCTACTGCAACGCAACGGGGGAAGTTGATGACACACACGACCGAACCGCCGACCGTCCGCATGCCCGTGCCGCGCCAGGCGGCGCCACGCCCGGCCGATCCGCCCGTCCCAGCCCGGGGGCGGGCGGCACCGCAGAGCCCGGCGCCGTCCGGAAGCGTGCCGCCGCGTCCCGTGCCGCCGACTCGGGTCGTGCCGCCGCCGCGGGCCGCGCCGCAGAGCCCGGTACCGGCTGCGGGCATGCCGCCGCGCGTGACGCCGCCGCCGGCCGTGCCGCAGCGGGCCGTGCCGCAGCGTCCCGTGCCGCAGCGGGCCGTGCCGCAGCGGGCCGTGCCGCAGCGCACGGCGGCGCCTGCGATGAACCGGCAGGGACGGCATCCGCAGGCGGACCGCCCGCCGGTGGGCGCACCGCAACCGCCTGCGACGGCCCCGCCCCGCTCGGGCCGGCCTGCGCTCCTCGACGCCATGACCGAGATCATCCGGATGCCGGCTCCGTCCGAGACGAGCGTCCTGCCGGCGACCCGGTTGCCGGTGAGCGCCTCGGCGAGTCGCATGGCGCGGCGACACGACGCATGGCGTCCGCGGTTCTGGATCCTCTTCGTGACGTTCCCGATCGTCCTCGCCGCCACGCTGGCGCAGAGCGTGCAGTCCACCGGGCCGCTCGGGCCGATCGTCACGGTGCTCTGGACCTACCCGATCATCGGCACCCTGGTGGGCCTGTGGGGCGCCTGGATCACCCGGCGGCGCCTGACCAACGCCCCCGCGGACGACGTCGCGGCTCCGTGCCCGGACCGGCTGGTCGTGGTCGTGCCCACCATCGGCCGCCACGACACCTACCCGGCGCTGGAGCGGGCGGTCCGGTCCTACATCACCTATCTCCCGGAGTGCTTCCCCCGGCTCCGCGTCGACGTCGTCATCGAGGAGGGCTGCGAGGCCGCGGAAAGCATCGCCGAGCTCGGCGCGGTCAGCCGCTACATCCGCGTCGTCACGGTGCCCCGCAGCTACCGCACGCCGAACGGCACCCGGTTCAAGTCGCGCGCCAACCACTACGTGCACGAGCTGCGGCTGGCCCAGCACGAGGACCGCGACGACGTGTGGATCCTGCACATGGACGACGACACCGGGGTCGGCCTGGACACCGCGGTCTCGATGGCCAACTTCATCCGCCGGCAGCGGGCTGCGGGCGCCGACGGCAAGCACCTCGCGCAGGGCATCCTGACCTACCCCCGGGAGAACGCGCGGAACCGGCTGACCTGGCTGGCCGATGCGCTGCGACCGGTCGCCGACGTCACCACGTTCTCCGCGTTCACCGGCAACGGCACTCCGCTTGCGGGTGTGCACGGGGAACTCCTGCTCGTCCGTGCCTCCGTCGAGGCGCAGATCGGTTGGGACTTCGGCCCGGACGCCATCGTGGAGGACGCGCAGTTTGCCCTCATCTTCAGCCGGCTGCACCCGGGCCGCAGCGCATGGTTCCCCGGCCGCTGCTACGGCGCGTCGCCGGCCAGCGTGCGCGACTTCCTCAAGCAGCGGGAACGCTGGGCGTGGGGCCTGGTCGGGCTGGCGTTCAACGCGAATGTTCCGCTGCGCGACCGGCTGTTCATCGGGTACTCGGTGCTGTCGTGGATGATCGGCCCGTTCGGGCACATCGGCTTCGTGCTGCTGCTGGGCGCCGCGCTGGGATCCGTCGACACCGTGCCGATCACCCTGGCGGTCCTGCCGATCTGGGCGCTGAACATGGCCTATGCCGTCTGGCTCTACTGGGAGGGGCTGCGGATGAACGTCGCCGTGTCCCAGCGTGGCCGGCGCACCTGGTGGGAGGGCCTCGTGGTGATCGCACTGATCCCGGTCTTCGCCCTCATGGAAGGCATTGGCGGCCTGCGTGGCCTGTACCGCTACCTGCGCCGTACCGAGAACACCTTCGTCGTGATCGCGAAGCCGGCATGAGGTCGCGCGGACTGGCCCGCCTCGTCTCGGTGGTCATGCTCGGCACGATGCTGAGCGCCTGCAGTGGCGAGGACGATCCGCTGTCGCGGATCCATGCATACGATCCCAGCCGGCCGGGGGCGCCTACGGCGTCCGGCGGCACTCAGGAGCCGCCGCCGAAGCCGGTGGCGCGGCCCTGGCGGGCAGGCATGCGCCAGTACGGCATCGCCGTCTACTGGGAGCGGAACACCAAGGACAGTGACCAGACGGTGCGGGCGAAGGCGCGCAGGATTCTCGACTGGGTGGTCTCCACGGGCGCGAACTCGGTGTCCTTGTCATACCCGTTCACGATGTCCGGCATCACCAGCAGCAGGATCAACGACGACGGTCCGATGACCCCGACGGCCGGCCAGATCGGCATTGTCCTCGAGGAGGCCCGCGCGCGCAGGCTGCGAGCCGCCCTGCGTCCGATCCTCAGCGAGAAGAACCTCACCGCCAAGGATCCCAAGGCGTGGCGTGGCACCATCGCCCCGGCCGACCGGGACGAGTGGTTCGCCAGCTATGCGGCCATGATCTCGAAGTACGCCAAGCCGGCACAGACCTTCGGCGCGGCCAGCATCATCGTGGCCACGGAGCTGAACTCGATGGAACGCGACCGGCGATGGAGCCGGGTGACCAAGGCCGCCGCCCAGGTCTTCCGAGGGGAGCTCGGCTACTCGGCCAACCACGACCGGCTGCCTGGTTCGATGCCGATCAGCGGTGTGGTGAAGTCGGTCGACGCGTACCCGCCGGTGAACCTGCCGGACAGCGCGACCGTTGCGCAGCTCACCGCCGCGCTGGACGCCTGGCTGGAGGCGAACACCGTCGGCGCCACGCCCGAGCTGGTGCTCGCCGAGGTGGCCATCGGTGCCCGCCGGGGTGCGTACAAGAAGCCGTTCTCGACGGCGCCGAACGGCCCGCTCGTCCCCCGGATCCAGCAGCGCTGGTTCGACGCCACCTGCGAGCTGATGCGCCGGCGCGACCTCGGCGGCATCTACTACTGGATGATCAACTTCGACGCGGATCCGCGCACGGTGAAACCCACCGCTGCCGCGCCGATGGACTTCGTCGGAGGCGAGAGCGTGGGCAACGTACGTGCCTGCTTCGCGCGGCCGGCCGAGCGGAAGTCCGGAACCTGAATGCGCTGCGTACGGCCGTCCGCGGTTTGCTGAACGCCGGCTCCGGCGGCGAACCGTTGCGGCGACCGGTGCTCGCGACCGCGGGCACGGCACTGCTCGCGACGATTCTGTGGCTGCTCGCACCGCCGATGGGGGTGGATCTGGCGGCGCAGGTGGCGCGGGCCGACTTCTGGGCCCGGCACGGCCCGGCCGTCCTCGACCTCGGCTGGTACGGGGGCGGCTCGCCGTACCAGTACAGCCTGGTGACGCCGCCGCTGATGGCGTGGCTGGGCGGTGGTATCTCCGGAGCCCGCTGGCTGGGTGCGATCGCGGCCGTCGTCGCGGCGGTGCTGCTCGCCGCACTTCTGGTGCGCACCGGCGCGAGACGGCCCGTGCTGGGCGGCGTGGTCGGCGTGGTCGGCATCGTCGGCAACCTGGTCTCCGGCCGGATCACGTTCACGGCCGGTCTGGCCGTCGGCCTGGCGACCCTGCTCGTGATGACCGCGCGGCACACCGGCGTACGCCGGGCCGGCGCGGTCGTCGGCGGCGTCCTCACCGCCGCCACCAGCCCGGTGGCCGGACTGTTCTGCGGCCTTGCCGGCGCCGCGCTGCTGCTGGCGTCCCGCAGGCGCCGCCCGGAGGGCTTCCTGCTGGCGGCCGGAGCGGGGCTGGCCATCGGAGCCGTGTCGGCGTTGTTCGGTTCGGCCGGCCCGATGAACCATATTCCGTCCGACACGCTGCGCTCCGCCACGGTGAGCCTGCTCGTCGCGGTGCTGGTGGCGCAGCCGGTGATCCGGGTGGGCGCGCTGCTGTCCGCGGCCGGGGTGGTGGCCGCCGCGGTCCTGCAGACCCCGGTCGGACTCAACGCCGGACGGCTCTCCGCCACGTTCGCCCTCGCCGTGCTCGCCGCCCATGTGATCCCGCCGCGCTGGGCCCGCCCGCGCTGGGTCCGCCCCCGGCTGCGGCGGCCCGCCCTGGGGCTGACCGCGATGCTCGTCGCGGTGGCGGCCTGGCAGCATCCCGTGGCGTTGCGCGAGTTCAGCCACGCCGGTGACCCGATGGCGTCGCCCGGCCGGTACGAATCGCTGATCGCGCAGGTACGACGGTTCGCCCCGGTCGGCCGGATCGAGGTCGTACCCACCCGTGCCTACTGGGAGAGCGCCCGGCTCGCCGGCGAGGTCCCGCTGGCCCGCGGCTGGCTCCGGCAGGCCGACATCGCCCGCAACGGGTTGTTCTTCGAGCCTCGCCTGACCTCGGAGGGGTATCGGCGCTGGCTTCAGGGCAAGGGTGTCTCCCTGGTGGCGATCTCGGAGGGTCCACACGGCTCGTTCGGCATGCAGGAGGCGCGGCTGGTCCGTCAGCGTCCGCCGTACCTGAGGCAGGTCTGGCACGGCGACGGATGGACCCTGTTCCGGGTGGACGGGCCCCCGGCAGTCGTCGAGGGCGCGACGCTCCTGTCGTCCACCGACGCGGAGCTCGCCGTGTTCGCGCCGACCCGGGGTGACGTCCTGGTCCGGATCGCCTGGTCGCGATGGCTCAGCGTGCGCGGGCCGTCGGCCTGCCTGACCCCCGGTGCCGACGGCTGGAGCACGCTGCGGGTCCGCGAGCCGGGAACGTACGCTCTGACCGGTTCCTTCAGCCCCGGCCCCAGGTGTGCGGCGGCGCAGGGGACCGGCAGCGCGGCCGCTCGCCCGTAGGTCCGTCAATTGTGAACTCCCGCAATCGTCCGCTGTTCCGGTGTGGACCGTCCGAGCTCGACGATGATGCCGCTCTACCTGCGGGGCATCGTTGTATCGAAAATCTTGGTTAAGTCTCTTTACTGTTAACACTGTTTAACTTATGTTTGTGCGCACACCTCGAGGACGGCGTCTCCAATCGCCGCACGTCGATGTGAAGAACCCGTCCCTCACCCACCCGCGGTGGGCCGGGCGCCCCCACGCCCGGCCCGCCGACCCATGAAGCAGCCCATCCCCCCACGCTCGAGGAGCACTTCATGAGACGCCGGATCGCCCTACCCCTGTTGACCATCGGCGCGGTCGTCGCGTCGTTCTTCGTCGCGGTGGCACCCGCCGCCGCGCACGGCTACGTCTCGTCGCCGCCCAGCCGGCAGGCCAACTGCGCCAGCGGCGCCGTGACCAACTGCGGCGACATCATCTACGAACCCCAGAGCGTCGAGGCCCCCAAGGGCTCGATGCAGTGCAACGGCGGCGGCGCGCGGTTCGCCGTCCTCAACGACAACAGCAGGAACTGGCCCGCCGCCTCGGTCGGACAGAGCGTGACGTTCAACTGGGTGTTCACCGCCCGGCACGCCACCAGCAACTGGGAGTACTTCATCGGCAACACGTTGCTGGCCTCGTTCAGCGGCGGGGGAGCGCAGCCCGGTGCGACCGCCACGCACACGGTGAACATGAAGGGCTTCAGTGGGCGACAGACCGTGCTCGCGCGGTGGAACATCGCCGACACGGTCAACGCCTTCTACTCCTGCGTGGACCTCAACATCGGTGGCGGCAGCACCCCGCCGCCCACCACGCCCCCGCCGACGACGCCGACCACCTCGCCGACGACCCCGCCCACCACCACGCCGCCGGCCGGCGGCACGTGGGCCGCGGGCACGGCGTACGCGGTCGGGGCCGTCGTCACGTACGGCGGGGCGTCGTACCGGTGCCGCCAGGCGCACACCGCCCTGGCCGGCTGGGAACCGCCGAACGCCCCGGCGCTGTGGGAACGCATCTGATCCCACGCCGCGGCGGGGCGGGGCCACGGCCACGGGCGTGGACCCGCCCCGCCGGGCGACCGCCGCCGGGCTTGCGTGTCCTCGGCGCCATCATGCTGACCTTCCTCGTGCTCACGGGATGTCGCCCGGCCGCCCCGGCACCGGCCCCCGCGCCGACTGCCGGCAACGCCACCGACGTGATGTTTTTGCAGATGAGCCTCGCGTACGCGGATCAGGGTGATCAGGTCGCGGCGGTCGCCGAGCAGCGCGCCGAAGACCCGCGGGTGCGGGCCCTCGCCGCCCGGCTGCGCGCCGAGTGGCGTGCCGAGTCCGAGACCATGCGGCACTGGCTACTGCGCTGGCAGCAGCCGCTCACCGCGGACCCGGCCGAGGGTGCGCATGCCGGGCACGGTGACCCGCACTCGCTGCGGGCCGCCGACCTGGCGGAACTGCGCGGATCCCGGCCTGCCGACCTGGACCGGACCGCACTGACGCTGCTCATCGGCCATCTGCACAACTGCGTCGCGGTCAGCCGGATGGAGTCCGCGGGTGGCGGCTACCCGCCCGCCCGTGACCTCGCCGCGGCCATCACCCAGACCCGCCAGGAGGAGATCCGGCAGATGCTCCAGCTCGTGGCGTGACCCGATCGGGTGAACTTGAAGCTTCAAGAGCGCCCTACACTGGAGGGGTGAGCGCTGCCCCCGCCGACCCGCCACGCTGGCTCGACCACGCCGAACTCGGCTCCTGGCTGCCGGTCGGAGGCCTGCTGCTGCGCCTGCCCGCCGCGCTGGACACCCAGATGCAGCGCGACTCCGGCCTCAGCCACTTCGAGTACCTGGTGCTGGCCAGCCTCTCCGAGGCGCCCGGCCGGACCCGCCGGATGAGCGCCCTCGCCGCCCTCGCCAACGGCTCGCTGTCCCGGCTCTCGCACGTCGTCAAGCGCCTGGAGAGCCGGGGCTGGGTGACCCGGACGGCCTGCCCCGAGGACGGTCGGTACACCAACGCGGTGCTCACCGACGCGGGATGGGACAAGGTCGTGGCCAGCGCACCCGGGCACGTCGAGGCCGTCCGTACGCTGATCCTCGACGCCCTGAGCGACCGTGAGCTGGAGCAGCTCGGCGACATGGCCCGGCGCATCCTCGCCCGCCTCGACGCCGCGTCCGAGCCGTAACCCCCGCCGTGGAGCGCTAAATCGCTGCCGTCCGCGAAGCGGCGCCGTTAGCGTCGGCGGCATGCCCGAGCTGATCAGCCCCACCACCCGCCTGCATGACGCCTGGCTGGCCGCGCGCGACGAGTGGGGGCGCGGGGTGCACCAGGACGGCTCCGGCCTGCACGCCGAGGACGATGTCGATTCGCCGGCTGGCTTCGCCGCCTGGGTGGACCGGCTGCGCCGCTCCGCCGACCCGGCCGTGGAGCCCGAACCGGGTCGGGTGCACTGCACCTAGTGGTGGATCGTCGAGGACGACACCGAGCTGGGCCGGATCCGCCGGTACTGGATCACACTGTAGGCGGGCTCAGCCCACCAGGCGGCGCTCCCACACCCACGCGGCGATCTCCACCCGGTTCCGGGCACCCAACTTCGTCTGCACACTGCCCAGATGGGTCTTGACCGTCCCGACGGAGATGAACAGCTGCGTAGCGATCTCCGCATTGGTCAGACCACGCGCGGCCAGCTTCACCACGTCCAGCTCGCGCGGAGAAAGCCCGCCGTCGTCGCCGGTGGGCGCGGGCGGGCTCAGATGCTCCAGCAGCCGTACCGTGATCGACGGGCTGATCAGCGCGTCACCCGACACCGCCGCGCGCACCGCCTCCACGAGCAGCGCGGGGCCGGAGTCCTTGAGCAGGAAACCGCATGCCCCGTTGCGCAGCGCGGTGTGCACGTACTCATCGAGGTCGAAGGTCGTGACGACGACCACCTTGACCGGCTCCGCGACCCCCGGCCCGGCCAGCAGGCGCAGCGCCTCCAGGCCGTCCATCTTCGGCATCCGGATGTCGAACAGGGCGACGTCCGGCTTGAGACGGCGGGCCAGCGCGACGGCCTCGACCCCGTCGGCGGCCTCACCGACCACCTCCATGTCCGGCTGCGCTCCGATGATCATCCCGAAGCCCGTGCGGACCATGGCCTGGTCGTCGGCGATCAGTACGCGGATCACTGCGTCACCTCCTGAACCACCGGCAGGGCCGCGTCGACCACCCAGCCGCCGTCGATGCCCGGCCCGGCGGTGATGCGCCCGCCGACCGCGCGGACCCGTTCCGTCAGGCCCACGAGACCGTACCCCGGGCGCTCGCGGGGCGCGGTGGGCCGGGGGGCCGCGCCGTCGTTGGCCACCCGGACCAACAACCACTCCGGGGTACGCCGGATCCACACGTCCGCCACCCGCGCCCCCCGCGCGTGCTGGCGGATGTTCGTCAGCGCCTCCATCACCACCCGGTACGCCGAGGTCGACACCTCCACCGGCAGCCCCCCGATGTCCCCGTCCACGTGCAGCCGGGCCAGCGTGCCGCCGGAGGAGCTGAACTGCTCCAGCAGCGGGCCCAGCTCGTGCACCCCGGCCAGCGGCGCCAGCGGCGCGTCCGGGTGCGCGTCCGGGTCGCGCAGCACCCCGACCATGCGCCGCATCGACGCCATCGTCTCCGCGCCCGCCTGCTCGATCTGTTCCAGCGCCAGCAGCACCCGCTGCGGATCCTGCTCGGCGATGAACCGGGCCCCCTGCGCCTGGACCACGATGCCGGTCACGTGGTGGGCGATGAAGTCGTGCAGGTCCCGGGCGAACTCGGCGCGCTGCTCCGCCCGTACGGCGTCCATCGCCCGTTGCCGGGTCGACTCGATCGTGCGCAGGTACACCCCGCCGCCGATCGCCGCCGTCGACACCAGGGCCAGCATCAGCCCGGCGATGACGTACTCGGGGGTGAGCCCGCCGCGCACCGGCAGCAGACCCACCGCGACCACCGTGGTCACCACGGCGGCCACCGCCAGCTGCGCCTCGGCGCGGCGGCACACCACGTACAGCATGCCGAGCAGGCCCAGCGCCTCGGCGATGCCGAAGCTGCCGTCGGTCGGGCCGGTCAGCACGACCAGGACCGTCACGACCAGCGAAAACCCGGCCACCAGGAGTGCGACTTTCGGCAGACGTGTCGAGCCCTGCTGGTGCCGGGGCAGCCACACCACGGCGGTCGCCATGGCGGCCAGCACCTGCAGGAGGACCACGCCACCGGCGCCCGCCATGCCCGCCTGCAGATCGACCAGCCCGAGCAGCGCCATCAGGCCCAGCAGGGCGAGCTGGCCGAGGCGGAACAGCAGGTTCCGGTTTTGTTGCGTCAACATCGTGACCCAGCGTAGTGGGCGCCGAACGGACCCTTCATCGGCCGAAAGGCAGAGCCGGTGCCGTCTCAGGTCCCGGCTGCGGGCCGATGCGGGCGTTGATCGGCGTCGAACAGGATTCTGTCCAGCTTTCGACCCCGACCGAAGAGGACCCACGATGAGAACGCAGTTCCCGGCCGCCGCGCCGATGCCGGCGGACACCACCAACTCCGCGGTGGCGGCCGTCGACCTGGTCAAGGTCTACGGCAGCGGCGACACGGCCGTACGGGCGCTCGACGGCGTCACCGTGGGTTTCGCCCGGGCCGCGTTCACCGCCATCATGGGGCCGTCCGGCTCCGGCAAGTCCACCCTCATGCACTGCCTGGCCGGCCTGGACACCGCCACCTCCGGGCGCGCGCTGCTCGGCGGCACGGACCTGACCACCCAGCCCGACCGGGTGCTCACCAAGGTGCGCCGCGAGCGGATCGGCTTCGTCTTCCAGTCGTTCAACCTGCTGCCCCAGCTGACCGCCGAGCAGAACATCACCCTGCCGCTCGACCTGGCGGGGCGCCGCGCCGAGCGGGGCCTGCTGCAGCACCTGGTCGAGGTGCTCGGCATCGCCGGGCGCCTCAACCACCGGCCCAGCGAACTGTCCGGCGGGCAGCAGCAGCGGGTCGCGCTGGCCCGGGCCCTGGTGTCGCGGCCGGAGGTGGTCTTCGCCGACGAACCGACCGGCAACCTGGACTCCCGTTCGGGCGCCGAGGTGCTGGCGTTCCTGCGCAACTCGGTGCGCGAGCTCGGGCAGACCGTGGTGATGGTGACCCACGACCCGGCCGCCGCCGCGTACGCGGACCGGGTCGTGCTGCTGGCCGACGGCCGGGTGGCCGGGGAGATCGACCGCCCGGACCGCGCCAGCGTCGCCGAGGCCCTGCAGTCGCTGGGCAGCGCCCGATGAGCCCGGTGCTGCGTACCCAGCTCGGCGGGGCGGCCCGCCGGCCCGCCCGGCTGCTGCTGACCGGTCTGGCCATGCTGGTGGCGTCGTTCGTGGTGTATGCCACCGTCCTCGCCCAGCAGATCACCCTGCGCACCGCCCTGGACACCCTCAGCGGCACGCCGGAGGCCGTGGACCTGGTGGTCGACAGCCCCGACACGGAGAACGCCGTCCCGGTCACCACCACCCAGCTCGGCAAGATCAAGGCGGTGCCGGGGGTGGCCGAGGCGGTCGGCCGGGTCGAGACCGGCGGCGAGATCGGCGGCCAGTACCTCGGCGTGACCGGCGATCCGGGCACCGGCCCGCTGTCCGTCGTCCGCGTCACTCAGGGCCGCTACCCGGCCGCGCCGAACGAGATCGCGGTGACCCCGCGCACCGCCAGCCGGATGAGTCTGCCCGTCGGCACCCGGCTCGGGCTGAAAGTCTTCGGCGGCGACGACAAGGACAGGACCGTCCAGCTCCAGGTCGTCGGCATCGTCGCGCCCGCCGACGACTACGGCTCTGTCGCGTACGCGCCGCAGAGCAGCGTCACCGCCCTGACCGGCGGCGACACCCTCCAGCAGATCGACGTACGGCTGGACGCGGGCGCCGACGCCGACGCCGTCCGGACCGCCATCGCCGCGACCGGCGGCAAGCAGGCCCCCGAGGTCCGCAACGGCGCCGACGTGCGCCTCGAGGAGGCGAACCGGGCCGCCGCCGACCTGAACGCGCTGTTCGCGGTCGTGGGCATGTTCATCGCCATCGCGGTGGTCGCCGCCGGACTCGTCGCCGCGTCGACCTTCCGGATCGTGTTCGCCCAGCGGATGCGCCAGCTCGCACTGCTGCGCGCCGTCGGTGCCGGGCGAGGTGCCATCGTGCGGGCGCTGGCCGCCGAGGGGGTGCTGACCGGCCTGGCCGCGGGCGTCGCCGGGGTGCTCGGGGCACTGGCCGTGGGCTCCGCCGTGCCGCCCATCCTGCGGCTGTTCGACATCACCGTGGCCGGTCCCGGCGTGCCCGTGCTGCCCGCGCTCGGCGTGGTGGCCCTGGCCGTGGTCGTCACGCTGCTGGCGGTCATCGCGCCGGCGGCCTCGGCGTCGCGGGTGGCGCCCCTGGAGGCGCTGCGGGCGGCGGCCACCACCGCGGGCAAGCACGGCATCGGCAAGCTGCGCTGGGTGTTCGGCCTGCTGCTGGGCACCGGGGCCGCCCTGTCCGCCGGGTACGTCGCGACCAACCTGCCCGGCCGCGACACCAAGGACTACCAGCCCGACCTGATGCTGCTGGCCATCGTCTTCTCCGGCGCCCTGGCGTACTTCGCGCTGATCGCGCTCGGCCCGGTGCTGATGCGCCCGGTGCTGGCCGTCGTCGGCCTGCCGCTGCGCCGCCTCGGCCCGGTCGGCCGGCTCGCCGTGGGCGGGGTCGGCGGCGCCACCCGCCGCGCCGCCGCGGTCGCCGTGGTGGTGGCGCTCGGGGTCACGCTCATCGCCGGGGTGGTGGTCAGCGGGGCGTCGCTGCGGGTGCTGGCCGACCGGGAACTCGCCTCCTCCGCGCCGGCCGACTTCGAGCTGACCGCGGGCGAGGGTTCGGCGCTGCCCGCCGACCTGGTCACCCGGGCTGCCGGCAGCTCGCAGCTGCGGCATGTCACCACGTACCGGCGGCTCAACGAGGTGCAGGTCGGAGCGGCGCCGTCACTCTTCGACGCCAACGACCTCGATCCCGCGGCCCTGCCCGAACTCAGCAAGATCGACGTCGCCGAGGGGTCCCTGGCCGACCTGCGTCCCGGCACCGTCGCCCTGTCGGGCTGGGCGAACGAGGGCGCCGGGGTGAAACTCGGTGACCGCGTCGAGGTGAGCACCGGCAAGGGCAAGCACAGGCTGACCCTGACCGTGGCGGCGATCCTGCCCGACTCCGCCCCGCTGGGCTCCAGCGTGCTGCTGCACCGCAGCGACCTGGACAAGCTCGGCGCTCCCGCCCTCGCCTCCGGCCTGCTCGCCGACGCGGCCCAGCCCGGCGAGGACGGCCGTACGGCCGCGCAGCAGGCGCTGCGCCAGGTCATGGAGAACCGGTCGGGGCTCGGCCTGAACGTGCTCGCCGACCAGCGCGACGAGGCCAACGAGGCGATCGACGCGGTGCTGGCGATCGCGCTGGGACTGATCGGGCTGACCGTACTCATCGCGGTCGTCGGGGTCGGCACCACCGTCGCGCTGTCCGTGGTCGAGCGGGCCCGCGAGTCGGGGCTGCTGCGCGCCGTCGGGCTGACCCGTGGCGGCCTGCGCGCCATGCTCACCACCGAATCGGGCCTGTACGGCGTCATCGGCGCGGTGCTCGGCCTGCTGCTCGGCGTGCCGTACGCATGGCTGGCGGTCAAGGCCCTCGGCGTGAACGCGCCGCTGCGCCTGCCGGTGCTCCAGCTGCTGGCCGTGTTCGGCGCGCTGGTGGCGTTCACCGCGCTGGCCGGGGTGCTGCCCGCCCGCCGGGCGGCCCGGGTGAGCCCGGTCGTGGCGCTGGGCACCGAGTAACGCTGCGGGGCCACGCCGGGCCGGTTCGGCCGGCGTGGCCTTGCGGTCGCTGAGACGTCAAGCGGCTGGATCTAGCGGGATCCGGCAACCCGGTAGTGCGCGGCGGCCGTGGCCGCCATGCTCGCTGCATGACGATGGCTGACTGGCCGCTGTTCGGGATCCGGCTCGCCTGCCGGACGGTCACCCTGCGGCCGGTCCGCGAGGACGATTTGCCACAGCTCGCGGGCGCGCTGCCCGGCGACGTCGGACACGACCCCCGGCTGGAGCTGTTCGACGAGCAGTCGGCGGCGCAGAACGAGCGCCGGCTGTTCTGCCAGGGGTACTGGCGCGCGCTGGGCACCTGGTCACCGTCGTCGTGGGTGCTGCACCTGGCGGTCCGGCACGCGGGGGAGCTGGTGGGGGTGCAGACCGTCGAGGGCGACAACTTCGCGGTGCTGCGTACGGTCGACACCGCCTCCTGGCTGGTGCCCCCGGCGCGCGGGCGCGGGCTGGGAGTGGCGATGCGGATGGCCGCGCTCGGGCTCGCGTTCGACCATCTCGGTGCGCTCGCCGCGGTGAGCTCCGCGGTGGTGACCAACGCCGCCTCGCTCGGGGTGTCCCGGCGGCTCGGCTACGCCGACAACGGGCTGGGGTTCGTGGCCGAGACGACCGGCCGCGCCGAACTGCGGCATGTACGGCTGACCGCCGAGGCGTGGCAGGCCACGGGGTACGGCCGCGAGGTGACCGTGTCGGGCGTCGACGCGTGCCGCCGGTGGTTCGGGGTGTGAGCCTGGCAATATCATCCGTTCGGCCCCAATCGATCTGGCCGAACGGTGGAGGTTCCCGAGGTCCCGGACGTTCGTCGACTGTGGAGGGACCGGGAGCGGCCCGCGCGGCCCCCACCCGAACCGGTAGCCTCACGGCCGATCCGGACGCGCCCGCGACCGGCAGGTACGGGGGTGAGCGTGAACCGGCGCCAGGTCATCGGTGTGCTCGTATCCACCGCAGTCGTCGCCGTGGGTACGGCGGCGATCGCGCTGAACCGGCCCGGGGCGTCACCCCACCAGGCCGCCGCCGCGGACCCGGTAGCCGCACGTCCCGCCGCCGACCCCGCCGAGCCGGCCGCTCCCAAGGGGCCGCCGCTCAAGGTGGCCCGGCAGAGCCTCGACATCGCCCCGGCCGACCGCCGGGCCCACACCCTGAAGGTGTCCGAGCGCCGCACGGACAGGTTCAGCCTGCTCGGTATCACCTGGACCGATCCCGCTGCCCGGGTGGCCGGCACCGTCCAGGTCCGGACCCGCGCGGTCGCCACCGGCGCGTGGTCGCCGTGGCGCACCCTGGACTCCGACGACAGCCTCGGGCCGGACACCGCCGCCGAGCGCGGCGGCCACCCCCGCGGTGGCACCGAGCCGCTGTGGGTCGGCCCGGCCGACGGCGTGGCCGCCCGGGTGGTGGACGCCGCCGGTGGGGTCACCCGCGCGTTGCCCGCCGGGCTGCGCCTCGAACTGCTCGACTCCACCGCGAACGCCCGGGGGGCCAGCGGTGGCCAGGGCGGCGGCGAGGAGGCGGCCGACCCGAGCTCACCGGCGCCCCAGCCGTCCGCGTCCGAGGAGACCAGCGCGCCACCACCACCGGCCGCGCCCGCGAGCACCCCGCCCGCACCCGCCGTGACCACGACCGCCCCGACCAAGGCGGCGACCACGCCCGCCGCGCCGCGCAAGGCGGCCCGGGCGACGCTGCCGGGCGGCCTGCCACCGTACGTCAGCCGGGCCGGATGGCAGGCGGACGAGGGCCTGGTCAAGAACGCGCCCGACTACGCCGGCAACGTCGGCGTGCTCTTCGTGCACCACACCGCCGGGACCAACGACTACCAGTGCGCCGACTCACCGTCGATCGTCCGGGGCATCCTCGCGTACCACGTGCAGAGCCGGCGCTGGAACGACATCGGCTACAACTTCCTGACGGACAAGTGCGGCACCCTGTTCGAGGGCCGCAAGGGCGGGGTGGACAAGCCGGTCATCGGCGCACACACGTACGGGTTCAACACCGGCTCGGCCGCCATCGCGGTGCTGGGCACGTACATCAAGGACCGGGCGCCCGCCACGACCCAGACGACGATCGCGCAGCTGGCGGCGTACAAGCTCGGCATGTACGGCTTCGCGCCCACCAGCAGCACGAAGATGACCGAGGGCGTCTCCGACGGCAAGTTCCCCAAGGGCACCGTGGTCACGTTCGCGCGGATCTCCGGGCACCGCGACGGCGTCGCGACCGAGTGCCCCGGCGACGCGCTGTACGCCCAGCTCGCCGACATCCGGGCCGAGGCCGACGCGGGGATCTACGGCCTCACCGCCAAGCCGGGCGGCGGCGCCGGGGTCTCCGGCGGGACCTACTACACCCGGGGCCCGGTCACCATGACGTGGGCGATCGCCAACCCGTCCACTGTGCTCACCCGCTTCGAGTTGCTGGTCGACGGGTCGGTCGTGGGCACCGCGGGCCCCGCCGACCGGTCCGCCACCGTTCAGGTGCCGGGCGGCGCCCACAAGTTGCAGGTCCGGGCCGTGCGCGACAACGGCGCCACGGGCACCTCCACGGCCTCGACGGTCGTGGGGGACACCACCGCCCCCACCTTCCCCGGCGCCCCGGCGGTGGTGCTGCGCGGCGGCACCGTCTCGGCCAAGTCCGTGCCGGTGACCCTCACCTTCCGGGCCGCCGACAACGCCAAGCTGGCGTCGGTGGCGGTCACCGCGCCGGCCGCGCGGACCTTCGGCCCGACGACCACCTCGTGGGCCACCGCGGTCAAGCCGGGCGGCACCTACTGGAAACTCGCGGCGAAGGACGTGGCGGGCAACACCGGCGCCGCGACGGTCGGCCGGACCGTGGTGCTGCTGCCGGAGACCAAGGCCAAGCGGGGCGGAAAGTGGCGTACCGCCTCGAAGAGCGCCCACCTGGGCGGCAAGGCGCTGACCACCGGCACCCGCAACGCGAAGCTGACCTGGACCTTCACCGGCAGTTCGGCGGCTCTGCTGTTCGCCCGCAGCACCAAGTCCGGCAAGGTCGACGTCTACCTGGACGGCCGGAAGGTGGGCACCCTCGACCTCAAGGCCGGCAAGAACAGCTACCGGCAGGCGTTGTGGACCCGCACCTTCGCCAAGGGCCGGCACACCGTCGCCATCGTCGTCCGCGGCACGGGCGGCCGCCCGACCGTCACCTCCGACGGCCTCGTCTACCTGCGCTAGGCCAGCCGGGCAGCGCACCGCGGACCGCCTGGTCAGTGGTAGTGCGCCCGCCGAGGTCACGGTTTCGTGCCACGGCCGGCCGGAGGATCCTGCGCCACACAGTCCTGTGCTTCTATGTCGGGACACATCTGTTCGGGGAGGAAGATTTGCAACAGCGAGTTTCCGTGCGCCTGGTCACCGCCGCTCTGGCGGCGGGCCTCGGCGGCGGTCTCGGCGCCGTCGCGCTGACACCCGGCGCGGCCGTTGCGGCGGGCCCGGTGGCCGCTGCCGCACCGGCGGCCGTGGTGGTTCGCCAGGCCGCGGCGGCCTCGTGTTCGACGGGCAAGTACCAGCGCCAGGTCGAGGGCTACCTTAAGAAGATCGGCGGATTCGGCGCGGTCACCGTCGACGGCAAGCAGTCGGCCGCGGACTGCGCGGCAATCAAGAAGTTCCAGCGGCGCTTCGGCATCCAGCCGGCCGCCGGCCTCGCCGGCCCGACCACGCGCGGGGTGGCCAAGCGGATCGCCGCCACCAACACCAAGGCGTGCAAGGCCAGCAAGAGCCGGACCACGGTCTGCGTCGACCTGTCCCATCAGACCATCTGGGTGATGAAGAACGGCAAGGTGTACACCAAGCCGAGCGTCACCCGCACCGGCATGAAGGGCTACCGCACCCCCACCGGCACCTACCGCATCTGGCAGCGGGCGTCGAAGGAGTACTCCGAGAAGTACAAGGTGTGGATGCCGTACTGGCAGCGTTTCGTGGGTGGCATCGGCCTGCACCAGACCACCACCTACCTGCACGACGCGTGGCGCGGCTCGCACGGCTGCGTCAACATGCTGCCGTCGGACGCCAAGAAGTTCTACGGCATGCTCAAGTCCGGCACCACGGTCAAGGTGTTCGGGCGCCGTCCCGGCACCTGATCCGCCGTACCGTGAGCGCGGCCCACCGGCGACGCCGGTGGGCCGCGTGTCGTTTCCGTGCTCTCACAGGCGGCCAGGTCCGGATCGCGGCGGCGTTCGATCCGGTGCGCCGCGTCGGCAACCCGCCCTGTCGGCGGCGCGACAGCGCCCGAAACCAGGCATCGTGTATCAGGCCTGGGCAAGCCGGGCGGAGGTCGTACACGGATCGGTCGACGCTGATCCACCGGCATAGCATGGCCCCGTGCCTGCCGCCCAGCGCCGACCTGCCGACCCGCGCGGTCTTGATCTCCCGCGCCGACCCGCATCCGAGGACCGCCCCGCGTCGACGGGTCGCCCTGCTTCCGGGGGCCCTGCCGTCAAGCGCCGCCTCGATTCCGGGCGACGAGCTGTTCCTGGGCGCCGGCCAGTCGTGCTGTTCGCGGCGGCCGTCCTGCTCGCCTGCCTGACCGCCGCCTCGTGCGGCGACAAGGCGACCGGCGTCACGCTCGGCACCGCCGCCCAGGGCACGGTCGCCGAGATCGTCGAGGCGCCCGGTTCGGTGACCGCGCGGGCCGCCGCCACCGTCAACGCCCCGGCCGACGGCACCCTCGCCGAGCTGCGCGTCGACGCGGGCCACCGGGTCCGCAAGGGGCAGGTCGTGGCCGTCATCGACTCGCCCGCCACGCAGCGGCGGCTGCGCGACGCGCGGCGGGCACTCGAGCGGTCCTCCGGCGGCACCGGCGTGCCGGCCGGCGGCAGCTCGGGCGTCGCGGCGGCGCAGCGCCGTACCGACGCGTCCGCCGCGGACGCGTTCGCCGCCGCCCGGGACGCGGCCCGCCAGGTCAGCGACCCGCAGTTGCGTGCGGCGCTGCTGGCCCAGCTCGACGCCGCCCGCCGCCAGTACGCCGCGGTGTCGCAGACCGCCTCGGCCGCCGTGCGTTCCGTGCAGCGTGGCGTGGCGAGCCTCGGCCAAGCCGTCGGCGCACTCGGCGCCGCCCAGCGGATGCAGGCCCAACAGGCGTACGAGCTGGCCGACGCCGCCGTCGACGCGCTGACCCTGCGGGCCCCGGTCTCCGGGGTGGTGCAGCTCGGCGGTACCCCGTCCGGCGGCGCGACCTCCCTGAACGACCTGCTGTCCGCCGGCGCGGGCACCGCCGCCGGAGCCGGGGCGGGCGCCGCGACGGGTGCCGCCGGTCCGGCCCTGCCGGGGGTCGACGCGGCCGTGCCCGAAGGTGCCGCCGTCAGCGCCGGTACCCCGATCCTCACGGTGGTCGACGTGGACCGGCTCGGCCTCGCCGCGGACGTCGACGAGACCGACGTGTTGCTCGTGCGGCCCGGCGTCCGCGCCGACGTCGAACTGGACGCCGCCACCGGTGCCACCTACCGGGCCACGGTACGGGCGGTCGACCTGCTGCCCACCACCTCCTCGCGCGGCGGCGTCTCGTACCGGGCCAGGCTGGAGCTCGGCGCGGGCCGCTACCCCGACGGCCGACCCGCCCCGACCCCGCGGCCCGGGATGAGCGCGGTCCTCCGCCTGCGGGTCCGGCAGGCCACCGACGCCGTGACCGTGCCCGCCGCCGCGATCGTCACCGCCGACGGGCGCGACACCGTCTGGGCGGTCCGGTCCGGCCGCGCCGAGCGGGTGCCGGTCACCCTCGGCGTCCAGGGCGAGGACGTGGTGCAGGTCGTCTCCGGGGTACGGACCGGCGAACGGATCGTGATCGGCGGCGCCGACCAGGTCCGGCCCGGCCAGGAGCTGCCCCGGTGACCACACCCGCGATCGTGGCCACCGGCATCACCCGCACGTACGAGCTGGACGGGGTGTCCGTGCCGGCGCTGCGCGGGGTCTCGCTGACCGTCGAGCCGGGCGACTACGTGGCGATCGTCGGCACCTCGGGCTCGGGCAAGTCCACCCTCATGCACCTGCTCGGCGCCCTGGACCGGCCGACCAGCGGCCAACTGCTCATCGGTGGCCGGGACGTGGCCACGCTCTCGGCGGGCGAGATGGCCCGGCTGCGCAACGAGACCATCGGCTTCGTGTTCCAGTCGTTCCACCTGCTGGCCCGTACCACCGCGCGGGACAACGTGGCGCTGCCGCTGGTGTACCGCGGGATCGGGCGCCGCGAGCGGCACCGCCGCGCCGCGGCCCTGCTCGACCGGGTCGGCCTGGGACACCGCGTCGGGCACCGCCCCAACCAGATGTCCGGTGGCGAGCAGCAGCGGGTCGCCATCGCCCGCGCCCTGGTCACCGAGCCGTCGGTGCTGCTGGCCGACGAGCCCACCGGCAACCTCGACTCGGCGACCGGCCGGTCGGTGCTGGCGCTGCTGGAGTCGCTCAACGCGGACGGCGTCGCCGTGGTCCTGGTCACCCACGACCGCGACGTCGCGGCCCGGGCCCGCCGCCAGATCGTCATGCGCGACGGCCTCATCGTCGAGGCTCCACCGCCCACCCCGCCCTCGGGCGAGGCTCCGGACGTACCTCACGGCCTCGCGCCCGACGGCCGCATCGTGGACGGTCGCGTGGCGGACGGTGGTGCGGCGTGAGGGTGGCCGAGGCGTGGCGGGTCGCCCTGGACGCGCTGCGCGCCAACCGGTTGAGAAGTGTGCTCACCATGCTCGGCGTGGTCATCGGAGTGGCCGCCGTGGTGGCGCTGGTCGCGATCGGCACCGGCACCAAGCAGCTGATCGAACGCCAGGTCGAGGGGCTCGGCTCCAACCTGCTCATCGTCGTGCCGGGCCGGCTCGCCGCCGGTGCCGCCCCCACGGTCTCCACCCTCACCCTGGACGACGTCGACGCGGTCACCCGGGTCGTCGGCGACCGGTCCCGGGTGGCGGTCACCGTCCAATCCGGCCAGACCGTCCGCGCCGGCAGCAGGTCCGCCTTCGCCAGCATGCAGGGCGTCCTGGAGAGCACCCCGGACGTCTTCGTCCGGCGGCTGGACCGCGGTACGTACCTGACCCAGGCGGACGTCAGCACCGGCCGCCGGGTGGCGGTGCTGGGCGCCGGCACCGCCCGTACGCTGTTCGGCGACCGGGACCCGATCGGCCGGCAGATCACCCTGGGCGGCGTGCGGTTCCGGGTCGTCGGCACGTTCGCGCCGCTCGGGCAGAGCCTCGGCGTGGACCGCGACGGCGAGGTGCACATCCCCGTCACGGCCGCGCAGCGGCTACTGGGCACCGACCGCATCGACGCGCTGGCCATCCGGGCACCCGACCGGGACCGCATCGACGCGCTCGGCGACGCGGTCGTGGCGGCGCTGGTCAAACGGCATCCCGACACCGACTTCAGCGCGGTCACGCAGCAGCAGATCCTCGGCGTGCTCGGCGACATCCTGGGCGTACTCACCGGGGTGCTGGCCGCCATCGCGGGCATCAGCCTGCTCGTCGGCGGGGTGGGGGTTTCGAACATCATGCTGGTCAGCGTGCGGGAGCGGACCCGGGAGATCGGGTTGCGCAAGGCCGTCGGCGCCCGGCCGCGCGACATCGGCGTGCAGTTCCTGCTGGAGGCGGTGCTGCTCACCACGATCGGCGGGGTGGTGGGGATGGCCCTGGGTGTGGGGGTCGCGCTGCTGGTGGATCGACTCTCCCCGGTGCCGGCCGCGATCACCTGGTGGTCGTTGACCCTCGCGTTCGGAGTGTCCGCCGCCGTCGGGATCGTCTTCGGGGTGGTCCCGGCGCAACGTGCCGGCCGGCTGGACCCGGTGGTCGCGCTGCGGACCGAGTGAGCCGGGCCTATCCTGTCGCGGCGGTGGCGGCCGGTCGCTCGGCCGGCTCGCCGAGGATCTCCCGGCGCAGGCGCGGGTACGGCCCCCACCCGTCGCGGAGCACGTGGATGTAGACCGCCTCCAGGGAGACGTCGACGCGTTCCACCAGGTCGAGGTCCTCGGGGTCGCCGAGCCGGATCGCCCGCGCGAAATGATCCAGGGCCTCCATGTGCCGTCCCTGGTCGAAGCAGCTGCGGCCGGCGTTCTCGTGCACCACGCTGCGCAGCACCGGCGGCGCCTCGGAACTGGCCGCCACCTCGAACAGGCGGTCCGCCTCGGCGTGGTCGCCGCGCAGCCGCAGCACGTGTGCCAGCTCGGCCTGCGCGATGACGATCGCCTGCACGTCGCCCGAGGACTCGGCGTGGCTGAGCGCGAGCCGGCTGGCGGCGGCGGCCATGCCCAGCTCGTCGAGCAGGCGGTACACCTCTGCCCGTACGGACAGCAGCCCGGCCCGGGTCGCGTGGTCCGCCTCGCCGGCCAGCGGCTCGTCGAGGCGGACCCCCAGCTCGCGCAGGGCGTCACGGTCGTCGACGACCTCGCGCAGCGTTCCCCCGTCCAGCCGCCAGCGGATCGCGGCCAGGTCCTCGGCGGACAGTGGCTTGAGCGGGCGTACGGGGGTTTTCGGCTCGACCGGCTCCGGGCGGGACATGACCGACGGCTCCGGCCGCTCCGCCGTGGTGTTCCCGGCGGCGTCCTCCGGTTCCTCGTCCGCGGGCAGCGTCGGGTGCGGCACCACGACCGGCTGCTGGCCGGTGGCCAGGTTCGTCAGCATGTCGGTGATGTCGAGGTCGACCACCATCCCGGGGGCGCGGTCGGCGCCCGACGCCGCGTCGGCGGTGACCGTGGCCGGCGCGCCACCGGCGTCCGGGCCGGGGGGTGGCGCGTCGGCGTGCGGCGTGAACCAGCCCCCGGACAGGCCCGCGTCGGCGTACTGACGGGGTGCGGTGTCCGGGCCTGAGGTGGCGAGCCGGGCGATCGGCTTCAGCGGGCCGTCGCCCGCGGTCTGCGCGGACGGCCGTCCGCCAGGGGGCGGAGGAGTCCTGGTCGGAGCCGGGTGGGCCGGTCCGCCCCCGGCCGCCGCGGGCTGCGGCGCCGGTGCGGTGCTGCCGGTGGCGGGTCCCGGTGGCACCGCGCGCGGGGGTGCCGCTGCCCCGGGGGCCACCGGCAGGGGAGCGGCGGCTGCGGGGACCGGGGTCGGGGGAACCGCCGGTGGGGCGGGAGCGGGCGCCGGAACGGCCGGCGGGGGAACCGCGCGCGGCGCGGCGGCGGGCGGCGCGGTGGCCGACCGGGGCACTCCGGGTACGGACGGTCCGGCCGCCGGGGTGGCGGACGGTGGCGGCACGGGCGGCCGGACCCGTGGCGCTGACGTGCCGCCCGGAACGCCGGAGGCGCGCCGGGGATCCGACGACCCGGGAGCCTGGGCCGGGGTCGCGGGGGTCTGGCCGGATGACGCGGGCGCGTGGGCGGACGACGCGGGAGCCTGGGCCGGTGGCGCGGGGGCCGGGGACATGGGGGACCGGGGCGGCGCGCTCGCCTGCGCGGGCGACACCGGTGCGGATGTACCGGCCGGGGCGACCGTGGCGGCGGGCATCGCCGCGGGTGAGGTGGGTGCCGCGACGGGGCCGGTGCCGGACGGATCCGTCGTGGCGGCCGGGCTCATGCCGGGCTGGACCGTCGGCGGCGCCGGTGGGATCACCCGAGCCGGTCCCACCTGCGGCGTGGTGCCGACGACCCGGGGCATCGCCGGCGGTTCGGCCTTCTTGATCACCCGGGGCGCGGGCGGCGGGGTGGCCTTGCTGATGACCCGCGGCGCCGTCGGCGGATTCGCCTTGCTGAGCACCCGGGGGCCCGTGTCGGCCGGCCCGGACTCGGCTCGACGCTCGTCACCGCGCGCGTCCTCGTCGCCGCGCTCACGGCGCACCCGTGCGGCGGGGTCGAGGGGCTGGCCGTACTCGCGTGCGGCGGGGTCGAGGGGCTCGTCGTACTCGCGACCGCCGCGCTCGTCGTACCGGTCGGGATTCGTGCCCTGCTCGTGCCGGAAGGCGCGTTCTTCGTCCCAGCGACCGGAGTACGGCGCCCGGTCGTCCCATGTCTCGGCGTCGTCGGTGCGGTCGCGGCGCGTGTCCTCGACCGCGGCGCCGCCCCGGGCAGCCGGGGACGGCGACCAGTCCTCGTCCTCGTCCGGTTCCACGGCGGCGGGGCGATCGGCAAGCGGGGTGGCGTCACGCTGCGCGAACTCCCCGGGCCGGCCCGATTCGGCCCAGCCCGGCGCGCCGTGCCCCTGCCGCTCCCACGGCGGTCCGTCCCACCCTGGGCCAGCGGAACCGGGACCCCACGGGCCGGGGAAGCCGGGGCCGGTCCAGCCGGGGAAGCCGGGTCCGGGGAACGGTCCGCCGGTCCACCCCGGCAATCCCGGCGCGGGGAACGGGGCGCCGTACTGCTCCGGAGTGGTCCCGGGGCCGCCCGCCGGAGCGCCCGGTTGCGGCCGGTGACGGCGCGGGTCGGGCGGCAGCAGTTCGCCGTGCAGCACGTCGTCGCGACGATCGCCAGCGGGCGGGCCGTCCCGCCGGTCGCCCGCGGTCCCCCGCCCGGACCGGGCATCGGCACCGTCGACACTGGCGTGGCCCCGCGCGGCGGGGAGGTCGTCATCCGGCCAGGTCCGGCTGTCCGGCCGGTCGCGGCGCGGCTGGCTGGCATCCCGCCACCCGGTCCCGCGCCGCTCTGTCCCACGCCGGTCGCGCTCCGATCGATCCGCCCACCCGGTCTCGCGGCCGCTCCGCTCGCTGTCCCAGCCGGTCTCACGGTCGTCCTGCTCGCTGTCCCAGCCGGTCTGGCGGTCGCTCTGCTCGCTGTCCCAGCCGGTCTGGCGGTCGTCCTGCTCGCGGCCCCAGCCCGTCTGCCGGTCGGCTGGATCCGTCCAGCCGGGCTTCCGGTCGACCTGCTCCGTCCAGCCGGGCTTCCGGTCGACCTGCTCCGCCCAGCCGGGCTTCCGGTCGGCCTGCCCGGTCCAGCCGGTCTCGCGGTCGGCCCGGCCCGGCCGCCCGCTGGCGCGCCGGTCGCTGTCGAGCCGGTCCGTCCCGTGCCCGTCGTCGCCCGCCCAGCCGACCGCGCGCTGGCTGTTGTCGGCCCAGCCCACAGGCCGTGGCGTCGCGTCGCTGCGGCGTGAGCCGTCGCGGCCGGGGGCCGGGTGGCGGCCCGGCTCGTCCGCCCAGGCCGCCGAGTCGTCGCGTCGCGCCCTGCCGTCCCGCCACGCCGCGTCGTCCGCCCAGGCGATGTCGTCGTCGGCCCAGGCGGCCGCGCGGGCGGCGCCGTCGCCCGAGCGGGGATCGCCGGACGGTACGTCGGCCCGCCGCCGGCCGTCGTCCTCGCCACGGCCGGAGTCGTTCCTGCGGGACGGAGGCCGGTAGAGGTCCAGCGGCGCGTCGCTCACCGGCTGTTCGGGGACCCGCGCGCGGCCGGACGCGGGCCGGTCCGCCGGGCGTGACGGCACGCCGTCGTACGCGCCGGGGCCACCGCCGGTACGCCGCCCGCCGGGCCGTCGGATCGGGCCGTCGTCGTCGGGCTCCCAGCCGGCGCCGTCCGCTCCGGTAGCGCGGCGCCGTGGCTGCCGGTCGCGTGGCTCGTCCCAGTCGGCGGCGGGCGCATCCCACTCGTCGTCCGCCGCGTCCCAGTCGTCGCCCTGCTCGTCCCAGTCCGCGGTGTCGGTGTTCCAGCCGGGACCGGCGGGCGCCCGCCGGTCCCGGTCGCGGTCCTGGTCACCCGTGCGCTGCCCGCCCCGGGCCGCGAACGCCGGGTCGTCGAGCCAGCTTGGACGTTCGGCGTCGAACGCGGCCCGGATCCGTTGTTCCCGGCTCGCTGACTGTGCGTTATTGCGCTGGCGCCGTTGCCGACGGACCGCGAGCTCGTCGTACGCGGCCTCCCCGTCGGCGTCGTCGGCCCATTCGTCGCGCCCGCCCGAGCCGTTGCGGCGCGACGGGACGGGCCGGTCCACATACGCATACCGGTCGTGGGCGATCGCGGTGTTGTCGGCGTACCCGACGGCCTGATCGGAGTATTCGGCGTCCCAGTACTCGTCGTCTTCGAAGCTCATCGGGCCCCCTCGGCGCGGTGCCCGCCGCGGGGGCGGCCGCCGGTGGGCAGGCGGTCGCCGGGAAGGCGCCGTCCGCTCCGGTGCCGCATCCCTGCCCCCAGTCCTCGCCGCGTCCCTGTTCGCGCCTGTCCGCGCGCCCGATACCACCTTCCCACGCGGTCGAGACGGAAGGTTAACCATGGGTTTGTGGCGTGCGCCAGGGCCCCTGGAAGCGCTTCACCCACCCCGTGGACGTCGGTGGTATGCGGGTCGGCCCGGCGCGGTGGTACGCCGGGAGGTGTCCCGTCAACGGACTGTACGCACGGGCGTGCGCTCTGGTTCACCCGAGCGGCCAGCCCGTACACCCGGTCGGTGGCAATTGACCATCCGTTGATGTGGTGCGGGTATGTGAATGCGTTTCTTGTCATTGACCCGTTCGCGGGTCCCGCAGGGGGCGTACTGAAATTAAGCAACATTTAATGCAACACCCGCTGCCGAGGCGTGGCCCGGCCCGGCGACGGTCGTGAATCCTGAACCCCGATGTGACCGTACGTGATCACAGTAGATGTGCGCAGGGTTACGAGTAGCGGGCCCGGGCGCGGGGCAGCAGCCGGGTGATCGGCATCGGTGGCGCGGGCAGCGGGTCGCCGTCGTACCCGTGCACCACACCGAAGCCGCCGTCCACCCACCGCTGTCGCGCCTCGACGATCTCCTCGTGGTCGCGCGCGACGAAGTTCCACCACATCACGAGTGACTCGTCGAACGGCTCGCCGCCCAGCAGCACCAGCCGCGCCGAGCCGTCGCCCCCGGTCAGCCGGACTTCGGAGCGGCCCGTGCCCAGGTACAGCAGGGGGCCCGGCTGTAGCGCGGTCCCGGCCACGGTCGCGGCGCCGTCGAGCGACAGGACCGCGTACTCGAAATCCGGCCGCAGCGGCAGCCGCGCCGCCGACCCGGCGGCCAGCGTCAGCTCCGCGCCGACCAGCGGGGTGTGGCACGCGGCCGGGGAGGCCGCCCCGGCCAGCTCGCCCATCAGCACGACCGCCCGCAGGCCGCCGTCGGCGACCACGGGCAGGTCGGCGTGGTGCGCGAAGCCCGGCGCCATCGTCCGGTCGCGGTCCGGCAGGGCCACCCACAGCTGTACGCCGTGCAGCACGCCGGAGTGCCGCGCCGGGGTCTGCTCCGAGTGGGCGATGCCCCGCCCGGCGGTCATCAGGTTGAGCTGCCCCGGCCGGATCTCCTGGACGTTGCCGAGGCTGTCGCGGTGCAGGATCTCCCCGGCCACCAGCCAGCTGACCGTCTGCAGCCCGATGTGCGGGTGCGGCGCGACCCGCATGCCCGGCGCGCCCGCGTCGAGGTCGTCCGGCCCGTACGCGTCGATGAAGCACCACGCGCCCACCATCCGCCGGTCCCGGTTCGGCAGGGTGCGGGTAACCGCCATCGCGCGCGGGCCGCCCAGCGCCACCGGCATCCCCGCCAGCAGCTCGACCGCGCCGGGATCGGGGTCGCGAGCACTCACCGCGCCACGGTAACGCCCGAGTCCGGGCCCGTTCCAAACCCGAACTCTTCCGCGACCATCCTCGAGCCGCTGGTCTGCGCCCATGGGTGGCGTGTGCGCGCGTCCGCGCTTCGGTGTCGTTCGATCTTGATGAGTTGGGGTCGGCTGCGGACCTGAACTCACCAAAGAGTCTCGCGCCGCCACCCCCGAGCGGTCGCTCCCGCCATGGGCGGGCACATCGCCGCGTCAGGTTCGCCAAGCCCCATCCAAGCGGGCGCGGCTGAACCGGGCGACCAGCGGTCGTCCGGCACGCGACGCCGTGCTGGGTGGTGTGCTGGCGGACCGGTTCGGGGCCGCGAGCGTTTCACCGTGCCGCGGTGGCCGGCGCGTCCGGTGCGGGGCGCAGCAGCATCGCGCCCGCCACCAGCAGGGCCAGCGCCGCCGGAGCGGTCACCGGCACCACCAGCAGGGTGGCGGTCCGCCCCGCCAGCAGCCCGCCGAAGCCCACCGCCGAAACCCCCAGCACACCGAGGGTGCACAGGACCATCCCCAGCGCCGACCGCAGCGGGTGCCCCCCGCCCGGCACCACGGACGCCCGGGGCGCGTCGAAGCGCCGGAAGACGCTCACCAACACGGCCGTGAACAGCGCGGCCGCGCCCAGCCACAGCGGCCGCGTCAGCCACCACAGCACCCCGCCCGGCGCGCCGAGATCCCAGCCGCGGGCCGCGACGACCCCGACGACGGCGAACGCGGCGCCGAGATGCCACAGGAACGCGGTCATCGCCAGGCCGTTTCCGGCCACCACGGCCCGCCACACCCGGGCCCGGGCCAGCCAGCGGGTCGCGGGCCCGCGCAGCAGCAGGACCAGACCGGTCAGCCAGACCGCGTGCGCGGCCAGCGCCAGCGTGGGCGGCGACATGTTCGACACCGCCTCGCCGGGCACACCCACCATGGACACCGGGTACGGCCCGACGCTCGTCAGCACCACCAGCGCGAGCAGGCCCCCGCCCGCCAGCCACGCGCCCAGTCGGCGGCCGCCGCGCTGCAGCGTGCCGTCGGCGTACAGGAAGCCCAGCTGGTGCACCCCGGCCCAGACCAGCAGCAGGTTCAGGGTGGCCAGGCGGGTGTGGCCGCCGGTGAAGCGCAGCACGTCGACGACGGCGGTGGCGGCCAGCAGCGCGGCGGGCAGTGCGGGCGCCCACCGGCCCAGCATGCGGTGCAACGCCCACAGCGGCGGCGTCAGCGCCACCAGCGCCAGGTAGACGCCGAGGAACCACAGCGGCTGGGTCACCGTGCGCAGCGCCACCTTCACCAGACCCGCGTCCTGTCCAGCCAGTCCCGCCACGGCGGCGAGCGCCAGCCACACCGCCAGGAACACGGCCGTGGGCCGCAGCAGCCGGGCCGCGCGGGTGCGGGTGAAGTCGGCGTACCGGCCGCCGCGGCGGCGCAGCGACGCCCAGGCCGTGCCGTGGGCGAACCCGCCGACTAGGAAGAACACCGGCATGACCTGCAACAGCCAGGTCAGCGGCCGCAACGCGGGCACGGCGGAGAGCACGTTGCCGACCTCGACCGACCCGTCGGCCGCCACGACGGGTACGGCCATCAGCCAGTGCCCGAAGATCACCGCGGCCAGGGAGAGGACCCGGAGCAGGTCGACGTACCGGTCCCGGCTCGCCGGGGTACGCGCGGCCAGGTCGGCGGCGCGGGCGGCCGCAACGGGCGTACGGGATCCGAGGGTGACGTTCATGTCGGGCAGCCTGCCGCCTGGCGGGCCCGCCCGGATGAGTGTGCGTACGCAGAGCGGCCGAGTACGGTGCCCCAGCGGCTCAGGCGTCGAGGAGCCGGTTCGAGCCGAGCACCCGGGTGATCCGTACCTCGATCACCACCCGCAGCGGATTCGGCCGGGGCTGGCGGTAGCGGGCCGCGTACCGGTGTTCCGCCTCGGCGACGGCGGCGGGTTCGGCGCGGATCACCGCGACGCCCTCCAGGGTGCTCCACCGCGCCCCGTCGACCTGGCAGATCGCGACCCGTGCCCCGCCCGGCCCGGCCGCCGCGACGTGGCGCACCTTGGCGGAGGTCCGCGAGCTGATCACCCGGGCCAGTCCGGCGCCGGCGTCCAGGGTGGCGCCGACCGCGACCACGTGCGGCGAGCCGTCGGGCCGCAGCGTGGTGAGCGTGCACAGGTGCCGCTCCGCCCAGAACGCCCGCAACGCCGCCCCGCCGAGGTCCAGCCGCCCGCTCATGCGGCGCCTACCTGCCGCATGCGCTCGCGGCACTCGCTGCGCTCGGTGCACTCGCTCATGCGGGCTCGGCCGGGAGGATGCCGCGGCGGACCGCGGCGACCAGCCGGGCGTGGTCGCTCTCGACCTGGTCGGCGTAGGCGCTGGCGAACCGGCACAGCATCTGATCCATCTTGTCGCTGCCGCCGATGTACCCCGCGATCATGGACGCGCCACTGGTCCGCGCGTGGCTACGGGCCAGCAGGTAGCCGCACACCCCGGCGTAGTCGGCCAGCGCGGGGGCGTCGATGCCCTCGACCGTGATCGCCCCCTTCATGTCCCGGAACTGCCGCACGTAGTACTGCTGCTCGCCGATCGTGGCCCAGCCCAGCAGCGGGTCGCTGACCGTCTGCAGGGCCTGCTGGTACTCCACCACCCGCTGCCCCTGATGCCGGTGCCAGGCGGCGTCGCCGTGCTGGTGACGGGCCACCACGGAACGCCGGGCCTGCTTGAGCTGCAGGAAGATCACATCGTCGGGGCTGCTGCCCTCGCACAGGGCGACGTACGCGCGCAGCCCCACCGAACCGACCCCGACGACCTTGTGCGCGATGTCGACGATCCGGTACCCGCCCAGGATCCGCGCCCAGTGCGGCGGCAGCGTGTTCAGGTAGCCGTCCAGCGCCGCGGCCAGCCGGTCCTGGTCCGCCGCGCTGGGCCGGGTGATCAGCGGTGGCTCCTCGACGATGCGCCGGGTGCCGTCGCGTTGCTCGGTGAAGCGCGGCAGCGCCCGGTCGCTGGTGCGCCGCCGGGCCCGCCGGGCCGCCCGTTCGATCTCGTCCCGGAAGCTGGGCTTGCTGGCCACGGCCCGCAGCCGGTCGACGTCCAGCCGGTCGAACGAGCGGGCCAGCAGCGGCTGCTCCGCCAGGTGGCCGATCTGCTCCCGGTACTGCTCGATGCAGTGCAGCACGGCGTCGCCGCACGCGGTGTCCGCGAAGCCGTTCTGGCGGCCGGCGATCTGCACGCTGGTGGCCAGCCGGCGCAGGTCCCACTCCCAGGCGCCGGGATGCGCCTCGTCGAAGTCATTGAGGTCGAAGACCAGCTCCCGCTCGGGGGAGGCGTAGAAACCGAAGTTGCCCAGGTGGGCGTCGCCGCAGATAACCGGCGTGATGCCGGTGTACGGCAGGGTGGCGAAGTCGTCGGCCATGATGTTCGCCGAGCCGCGCAGGAACGCGTACGGGGAGGCGATCATCCGGCCCACCCGGATCGGGATCAGCTCGGGCACCCGCCCGGTGTGCGCCGCCATGAGCTGGTGCACCGGATCGATCCGGCCGGGTCCGGGCGCCCAGTGGCCGAGCCCGCCGCGCGGCGAGCGCTCGCGCAGGGACCGGCCCAGGCCGTAGCGCTCGGCCCGGGGGCGGGCGTCCAGCCGCAGCGAGGCGAAGCCCTGCTCCCGGCGGGTGCCCAGCACGACGTGGCCGGTGCCGGAGTCGGGTACCGCGTCAACATGCATCCGCCTGAGCTTACGGCCGCGAACACCGGGCACCGGTTACCGCCCGCCGCGGCACCGACGTACGCTCAGCGCGTGGATCTCAACGAGTCGGTGCGCACCCCCGCGTCGTGGGTCGTGGTGGGCCTGGACAACGGCGGCACCTGCAACAACGCGACGGTGCTCGACGCGACGGGCCAGTTCCTCGTCGAACACATGACGGAGAGTCCGAGCCGGGTGCAGGAGGGCCCCGAGCTGGCGGTCGAGGCGCTGGCCGAGGCGTTCAACGCGGTCCTCGACCTCACCAGCACCCCGCTGACCCTGGTCCGTGCGGTGGGCCTGGACACGCCGGGCCCGGCCAGCGCCGGCGGGGTGATCTCGTCGAAGGGCTCGACGAACTTCTCCCAGGAGGCCTGGCGCGGCTTCGACATCCGCGGCGCGCTGGAGAAGCGCATCGGCCTGCCGGTGATCTACAACAACGACGCGAACGCGGCCGCCCTGTACGCCCACCACCGGCACTTCGGCCCCGTGGCGGCGCAGCACTCGTCGGTCGCGGCGATCGTCGGCACCGGCCTGGGCGGCGGGGTCGTGGAGGGCGGCCGGGTGATCCGTGGCGCGGCGGGCATGGCGGGGGAGCTGGGGCACGTCCAGATCCCGATGCACGGCGTCCTGGAGGACGGCCAGCCTCTCCCGCAGTGCAACTGCGGCTTCGCCGGTGACGTGGAGAGCATCGCGTCGCTGACCGGCATCACCAACAACCTGCTGCCGTACTGGCTGACCCGGTTCCCGGACCACCCGCTGGCCGCCGAGCCGATCGCGCGGGCCGCCAAGCTGCTGCGCGGCTACGGCGAGCAGGACGACCCCCTTGCCCTGGCGGTCTTCGGCCAGCAGGCGCGGGCGATTGGCAAGCTGTTCACGATCGCGGCGAATTTCACCGACCCGTCGGCGTACTTCCTGGGCGGCGGGGTGGTGGAGGCCGCGCCGGCGTTCCGCGCCTGGTTCCTCGACACCGTGCGCGAGCACACCCAACTGCGCCGGGAGCAGGCGGCCGCGGCGACGTTCGCGCTCGTCCCGGACCTCGACATGGCCGGTGCGCGGGGGGCCGCCGTGGCGGCGTTGGAGTCGGTGCAGTCCGCGTAGCCCGGTGCGCTCGTCGTAGCAGGTGTGAAGCCTCATCGACATCTATGGATCTCGCACGCCCTCTTCAGTAGCGTCGGCCGTGCCCGTGCGGGGCATCGGCCCCGGACGTTCGAAGGGGGACACCTGATGCGTCGAAGCATCGCAACCGTCGGAGCCGTCGTGCTCGCGTTCGCCGGGTTCGCCCCGGCCGCGCCGAGCGCCGCGGCTCCCTCCGATCCCGGGCTGAGTGCCGCCGACCGCGCCTCGCTGGCCGCCGGTTTGCCGGTGGCGCCCAAGGCCGCCCTCGGCACCAAGCCGGCCAGCCCGAATCCGTATCTGGCAATGCTGCCGGACGCGGCCAAAGCCGACTACAGCGGCTGGACCAACTACCTGCAGCGCCAAGCGTCCGCGCGGGCCGCTGCCCGATTGAAGGCGCTGGCCAAGGCGCCTGCCGCGGCGCGCCCGGCCGCCTCCGCCGTGGTCGTCGACGAGGACGAACCGGACGGCAACCGCGGCTCCAATGACGACCCGGCGTCGGCGCAGCTGATCCGCAACTTCGGCACCGGCTCCGGGCAGGACTCGCGGCTGCGCATTCTCGGCAGCCTCGATCCCGAGTTCGTCAGCCCGACCACGATCGCGCCCAACCCCGAGGACGACGGCGCGATCCCGCTGGCGGGCGACACCGGCGTCGGCGCCGGAAGCGACGGGATCGTGACCGACGCGCAGATCGGCGACGGCCCGCACGGCTCCGCGGGTACGGGCACCAACGACTTCGACTTCTACAAGCTGACCGCCCCGGCCGGCAAGGTGATCACGGTCAAGACCGCGACCCCGGAGGGCGCGCTGGACACGGTCGTCGTGCTCTACGACCCGGCCGGCAACGTGCTGGCCGCCAACGACGACTTCGGCGGCAGCCTGGACAGCCAGCTCAGCTACAAGGTGCCGGCGCAGGGCACGTTCTACGCGCTGGTCGCGGCGTACAGCGGGCTGCCGGCCGACCCGTTCGACCCGGCCAGCGGTGACGGCGGGGCCAGCGAGGGTCCGTACAGCGTCACCATCACCTCGGCGGCGGACGACGCGGACTTCTTCGCGGTCAAGCTCAAGGCCGGTGACGTCCTGGGCGCCGCCGCCAAGGGCGCGAACAACTACCTCACGGTGTACGACACCACGCCGCGCGAGGTGCACGGCTCGCAGCAGGACGCGTCGTTCATCTACCCGATGGCCTCGCCGCTGCCCGGCGGCGCCAGGCAGGTCACCGACTACGTCGCCACCAAGGCGGGCTGGCACTACGTCGGTGTCTCCGGCGGCGCCGGCGGCTACGACATCACGGTCGAGGGCTACCGTCCCGCACTGCAGGGCGCCAGGCCGACCCAGACGCTGTACCTCGACTTCGACGGCGCGCGGGTGAACACCGGCGTGTTCGGCGGCGCGGGCAATGTGGACCTCACCCCGTTCTCGGCGTTCCTCGGCAAGTGGGGCATCCCGCGCGCCGACGAGGACCGACTCATCGACGCCGTCACCGCCAGCGTCACCGAGAACATCAAGCAGGACCTGGTCGCCAGCGGCCTGAACAACCGGTTCAAGCTCAAGGTGCTCAACAGCAAGGACGACCCGGACCCGTGGGGCAAGGCGAACGTGAGCCGCATCGTCGTGGGCGGCACGATCGCGGAGTCGGGCGTGCCGACGATCGGCATCGCGCAGAGCATCGACCCGGGCAACTTCGAGACCGAGGAGACCGCGCTGGTGCTGCTGGACGTGCTCAGCAACCCGGCGGGTGACCCGGCGTCGCTGAACACGTACCTGACGTCGGGCAGTGACCGGGTGGCCTTCGTCGCGCAGGCGCTGGGCAACGTGATCGCCCACGAGGGCGGGCACTTCTTCGGCAACTGGCACACGGACAACTCCGACGAGCACGCCAACCTGCAGGACTCCGGCGGCGCGAACTTCGACGTGCTGTTCGGGGTGGGCCCGGACGGGGTGGGCGGCACCGCCGACGACCCCGACGTCGACTTCGGCGAAGACCGGTTCAGCCCGGCGGAGGGCTTCGTCGGCACCGAGGACACGCTCGGCCGGATCGTGTTCGGCGTGACCAGCTGATCCGTACGCTCTGATCCGGCGGTGGCCGGGGACGCCCGTCGTCCCCGGCCACCCGCTTCGCTGCCAGGCGGTTTCGCCCCCGGCAGTACGCCTTACGCGTCACCGACATCGTGGAGCTTGATCGTTTGCTTCAGTAGCGTCAGGAGCGCTGTCCGGGGCGGGGGCCCCGGACGCTCAAAGGGGGACTCCTGATGCGACGAAGCATCGCCACCGTCGGGGCTATCCTGCTCGGACTATCCATCATCATCCCCGGCGCCGCGTCGCCCATCGGTGCCGCACCGCCCGATCCCGGGCTGAGTCCGGCCGACCGTGCCTCGCTGGCCGCCGGAATCTCGGTGGCGCCCAAGGCCGCTCTCGGTGCGAAGCCGAGCGGACCCAACCCGTACCTGGCGATGGTGCCGGACGCGGCCCGGGTCGACTACAGCGGATGGAACCACTACCTGCAGCGCCGCTCCCCGGCGCAGGCGGTCGCCCGGCTGAAGGCTCCGGGCGCGGTACGCCCGTCCGGCAGCACCCTGGTCGTCGACGAGGACGAGCCGGACGGCACCCGCGGTGCCAACGAGTCCCCGGCGACCGCGCAGCGGATCACCAGGTTCGGCACCGCCCCGACGAAGAAGCCGCGGATCCGCATCCTGGGTAGCCTGAACCCCGAGCTGGTCGTCCCGGACACCGTGGACCCCAACGCGGAGGACGACGGCGCCATCCCGCTGGCGGGCAACACCGGCATCGGCGCGGCGGGCCGCAAGGGCATCGAGACCAGCGCCCGGATCGGCGACGGCCCGCACGGCTCCGCGGGTACGGGCACCAACGACTTCGACTTCTACAAGCTCACCTCGACGCCCGGCAAAGTGGTCACGATCGCCACCGACACCCCGACGGGTGACCTGGACACGGTCGTGGTGCTGTTCGACCCCGCCGGTCAGGTGCTGGCCGCCAACGACGACTTCGGCGGCAGCCTGGACAGCCGCCTCGCGTACAAGGTGCCCGCGAGCGGCACCTTCTACGCGATGGTGGCGGCATACCGGGGTTTGCCGGCCGACCCGTTCGACCCGGCCAGCGGCGACGGCGACCCCGGCCGTGACGGCGACGATGAAGCCAGCGAGGGCCCGTACACGGTGGCCATCACCTCGGGCGACGACGACTCGGACTTCTTCGCGGTCAAGCTCCGGGCCGGTGACGTGCTGGGCGCCTCCGCCAAGGGCGCGAACACGTACCTGACCGTCTTCGACACCACGCCGCGAGAAGTGCACGGCTCGCAGCAGAACGCCTCCTTCATCTACCCGATGGCCTCGCCGCTGCCCGGCGGCGGCAACCAGGTCACCGACTACGTCGCCACGAAGGCGGGCTGGCACTACGTCGGGGTGACCGGCGGCTCGGGTTCGTACGCCGTCACGGTGGAGGGGTACCGGGCCGTCCTGGAACGGGTGCGGCCCATCCAGACGCTGTTCCTGGACTTCAACGGTGAGCGGGTGAACACCGGTGTGTTCGGCGGTACGGGCAACGTGGATCTCAGCCCGCTGGCGGCGTTCCTCGCCAAGTGGGGACTCACCCGCGCCGACGAGGGCAGGCTCATCGACGTCGTCACCGCCACGGTGGTGGAGAACCTCAGGAAGGATCTGACCGCCCGAGGCCTGAACAAGCGGTTCAAGCTCAAGCTGGTCACCAGCAGGAGCGGCGCCGACCCGTGGGGCGGGCGCAACGTCAGCCGCGTCGTGGTGGGCGGCACGATCGCCGAGTCCGGCGTGCCGACGATCGGCATCGCGCAGAGCATCGACCCGGGCAACTTCGAGACCGAGGAGACGGCCCTGGTGCTGCTGGACGTGCTCAGCGATCCGGCCGGTGACGACGCGTCGCTGAACACGTACCTGAGGCCGGCCAGCAACCGGATCGCCTTCGTGGGGCGGGCCCTGGGCAACGTGATCGCCCACGAGGCCGGGCACTTCTTCGGCAACTGGCACACGGACAACTCCGACGAGCACGCCAACCTGCAGGACGCGGGCGGGGCCAACTTCGGCGTGCTGTTCGGGGTGGGTCCGGACGGCGTCGGCGGTACGGCCGACGACCGGGACGTCGACTTCGGCGACGACCGGTTCAGCCCGGTCGAGGGTTTCGTCGGGATCGAGGACACCCTGGGCCGGATCGATTTCGGTGTGACCAGCTGAGCTGACCGGCGGCCGGGGCGGGTCTGCCCGCCCCGGCCGTACGTCAGTCCTTGAGCGCGGTAGCGACGTCCGGATGCAGCGACAGGTGCTCGGTGAGCCCGAGCGTGTCGAGCAGCCGGCACAGGAACCTCGACGGCGCGGCCAGCCGGACCCAGCCGCCGCGCTCCACCGCGCTCCGGTGGGCGGTGACGAGCACCCCGACGCCCATGGAGTCGCAGAAGTCCAGGCCACCCAGGTCGACGACGACCCGGGGCCGGGGTCGCTCGACGAGCCGGGTCAGGTTGGCTTTCAGCGACGGCGCCGTGTCGATGTCGAGGGAGCCGCGCAGCACGAGGACAGCCGTGTTGGGCGGATGGTGCGCGACGGAGACCTGCATTCCGGTGGTCGCTTTCGGTGTCGAGCGACGGGCACGGCCGGTCGGGGCCGCCTAGGGTGGATCCCTCCACCCTAGGCGGTATCGCCCCGACGGCCGAATCCGCGGCGTCAGACCGCGTTGCGCCACCGGCGACCGCTGCGCCCGATCAGCCGGTCGGCGTCGGTCGGGCCCCACGACGCGGCCTCGTACGTGGGGATCGGCGACGGATCGTTCGCCCATTGCTCGATGATCGGGTCGACGATCCGCCAGCACTGCTCGACCTCGTCGGTGCGGATGAACAGCGTCGGGTCGCCGAGCAGCGCGTCCAGCAGCAGCCGCTCGTACGCCTCGGGCGACTCCTCGCGGAACGTGGCGTCGTACGAGAAGTCCATGCTGGCGGTGCGCACCCGGAACGAGTGGCCGGGCACCTTGGCGCCGAAGCGCAGCGAGATGCCCTCGTTGGGCTGGATCCGCAGGATGAGCGCGTCGGCCTCCAGCCCGGTGAGCTGGTCCTGCGGGATCGGCAGGTGCGGCGGGCGCTGGAACTCCAGAGCCACCTCGGTGACCCGGGCGGGCAGCCGCTTGCCGGTACGCACGTAGAACGGCACCCCGGCCCAGCGCCAGTTGTCCACGTCCAGGCGCATGGCCGCGTACGTCTCGGTGCGCGACAGGGGGTCCACGCCGGGCTCGTCGCGGTAGCCGGCCATCAGCTCCTCGCGGGTGCCACCGCGGGTGTACTGGCCGCGCACCGCGGTGTCGGCGATGTCGCGGTCGGTGGGCAGCCGGATCGCCTGCAGCAGCTTGACCTTCTCGTTGCGCAGCCCCTCGGCCTCGAACGAGGCGGGCGGCTCCATCAGCGCGAGCGCCAGCACCTGCAGCACGTGGTTCTGCACGATGTCGCGCATGGCGCCCGCGTGCTCGTAGAAGCCGCCCCGGGTGCCCACGCCGAGGGTCTCGGCCACGGTGATCTGCACGTGGTCGACCCAGGTGCGGTTCCAGATCGGCTGGAAGATCGCGTTGGCGAAGCGCAGCGCCAGCACGTTCTGGACGGTGTCCTTGCCCAGGTAGTGGTCGATCCGGAAGACCTGGGGCTCCTCGAACGCGGCGTGCACGATCCGGTCGAGCTCGCCGGCGGTGGCCAGGTTCCGCCCGTACGGCTTCTCGATCACCAGGCGGGCGAAGGAGCCGGGGCGGGCGTGGTTGAGCCCGGCCCCGGCCAGGCCGTTGATCACCGGTTCGAACGCCTCGGCGGGGGTCGAGAGGTAGTAGAGCCGGTTGCCCGCCGTGCCGCGCTGGGCGTCCAGTTCGTCGAGCACCTCGCCGAGCCGTTTGTACGTCGCCGGGTCGTCATAGCCGCCCGATACGTACCTGATTGCACCTGAAAGGCCAGGCATGTTCCGCAGACCTCGCTCGCCCAGGGCGCGCTCGATGAACTGTTCGTCCGTCATGCCGGTGCGGGCGACGCCGACCAACGCGAACTCGGCCGGCAGGCGGCCGTGCCGGGCCAGGCTCTCGACGGCGGGGATCAGCTTGCGCCGGGTCAGGTCGCCCGACGCGCCGAAGATCACCAGAGTGGCGGGCGGGGCGTTGCGATCCTGCGTTAGCTGAGGGGCGATGTCCATCGTCTCGTTCTTCCTCCGGGCCACGTCTCTGGGCGTCTGTCAGAACCTTACGCAGCGCGAGCCCTCCCTGGTTCAGGTCGGTAGGTCGATGCGATGGGTGAATTCCCGCAAAAGTGGCAAACTGGGGTGGACCGGCATGGCGACAGGGAGGGAACTCGCGTGAAGTACCGGCTCGTGACCCGTAGTGACTTCGACGGCCTGGTCTGCGCCGTGCTGCTCAAGTTCATGGACGTCATCGACATCGAAGACATCAAGTTCGTGCATCCCAAGGACGTCCAGGACGGCACCGTCGAGATCACCGACCGTGACATCCTGACGAACCTTCCGTACGCGCCCGGAGCGCATCTGGTCTTCGACCACCACCACTCCGAGACGCTGCGTAACACGGGGGAGCGGCCGAACCACATCATCGACCCCGACGCCCCGTCCGCCGCGCGGGTGGTCTTCGAGTACTACGGGGGCGCCGAGCGCTTCCCGGAGGTGCCCCAGGACCTCATGAAGGCCGTCGACCAGGCCGACTCGGCCCAGTACGACATCGACGACATCCTCAACCCCGACGGCTGGACACTGCTGAACTTCATCATGGACAGCCGTACCGGGCTGGGCCGCTTCCGCGAGTTCCGGGTCGCCAACTTCGACCTGATGGCCACGCTCATCGACGCCTGCATCCAGATGGACATCTCCGAGATCCTCAAGATGCCCGACGTGGCCGAGCGCGTCGACATGTACCGCGACTCCTCGGCGATGTTCGTCGAGCAGCTCAAGCGGGTCTGCAAGATGGATGGCGACGTCGTCGTCGTGGACCTGCGCAACGAGGAGACCATCTTCGCCGGCAACCGCTTCATGGTCTACGCGCTGTTCCCCGAGGCGCGGGTGTCGGTACACATCATCTGGGGCTTCAAGCAGCAGAACACGGTGTTCGCCTGCGGCAAGTCGATCCTCGACCGCACCTCACCGGTCGACGTCGGCGCCGTGATGCTCAAGTACGGCGGCGGCGGCCACCAGGCCGCGGGCACCTGCCAGGTCCCGCACGCCGATGCCGCGCGGGTGCAGCGCGAGATCATTCAGGCGCTGCGTACGCCCCGTACCGTCAGCGTCTGAGAGCCCGGCGGGCGGCGGCCCGCGAAAGCCCGGCGGGGCGGGAAGGTGATCCTTCCCGCCCCGCGCGCCGCGAGTCGTGGGCCGTGCCCTGAGGCCCCACCCGCTCGTCGTGTTCCGCGCCCCACGCGCATCATCACGACAACCCGCGCCCACCTGCGCGGGGAGTCTGGTCACGGGCCGTCGCGGTAGCTCCAGCCGGTGATCCGCGCCCGGCTGGCCCCGGCACCGACCGGCTCGTTCGCCGAGTCCGCGCCGTTCGCCGCGCCGTCCTTCGTCGTTCCGTCCTTCGTCTTGCCGTCCTTTGCCGCACTGTCGGCGGCCGCGCCCTCCGGGGTTCCGGCGGTGGCGTCGGCGTCCCGGGTGCCGCGCGCAGCGCCATCCCGGCCCGCTCCACCGTCGCGTCGCCGGGAGCGCCGCAGCGCCCACACCGCGCCCGCCCCGGCCAGCACCGCGACCACCCAGCCCGCGATCGTCCAGAAGCCCGGCCCCTGGTCCGCCTGGCTGACCACCTTGGCGAACGCGGCGTCGTCGGCTTGCGTCGGATTCGCCGCGGTGCCGCCGTGCCCGGTGTGCCCGGCGGGCGCCTGCCCCGGTGCGGCCGGCGTGAGCGTGAGGTCGGCGGCCATGGCCGGGGCCGGTGTCCCGTCGGCGTACGTGGCCTGCACGGTGAAGCGCATCGAGCTCAGCGTGGGCAGCGGCCCCAGGGCCACCGCCAGGTCGGCCGACTTGCCCGGCGCCAGGGACTTCCCCCCGACCGCGATCCAGGAGATCGCCGACGCGGTCTCCGTGACCGGGGTGCCGCCGTGGATCGACTCCAGCGGGGTGTCCAGGTGGCGGGGATCGATCCGCGGCGCCCAGTCGTCC
This sequence comes from Krasilnikovia cinnamomea, assembly GCF_004217545.1. Classification (NCBI taxonomy): domain Bacteria; kingdom Bacillati; phylum Actinomycetota; class Actinomycetes; order Micromonosporales; family Micromonosporaceae; genus Krasilnikovia; species Krasilnikovia cinnamomea. The sequence continues at coordinate 168,205 of NZ_SHKY01000001.1, read as the reverse complement.
ACCGACAGCGGGTACACCTCGGCGACCGGGGTGTCCGGCGGCAGCACCAGCCGGACCGTGGAGATCTGCTTGCTGCCCGGGTTGGTGACGTGGAACGTCAGGTTCTGGCCACTGCCCTGCGGGACGCTGGCCGGGCTCACCGTCACGTCGGCCGCCGCGGGACCGGCCGCGCACAGCACGCCCGCCGTCGCGGCGGCCACGAGGACACCCGCCCGGCGCGTGTCGAGGAGTCGGCTCACATCCGGTAGTTCGCATCCGGCGCCCGAATGGTTCAACCGCCGGGCGGAACTTTTTCGCCGGTCCGGCAAGATGAACGCATGCACGACGTGGCGATCGACGCAGACATGATCCGGCTGGGGCAGTTTCTCAAGCTGGCGGACCTCGTCGACACCGGCGGCGAGGGGAAGATCCTGATCGCCTCCGGCGACGTCACGGTCAACGGCGAGGTCGACACCCGCCGGGGCCGCCAACTGCGCCGCGGTGACGTGGTCCGGGTCCTGGGCCGCGCGGCGCGGGTGGCCTGAGGCGTACGGATCTCGGCCGCGCCGCCCGTCGGCCGTGATGAGCGTCACCGCTCCGCAGAAAGATCCAGATCGTTTTCGGCGGGGGCGGAACCGTCGCGCGGCGCCCGGCGTCGTACCCGGCATGACCAGACTCCGCGGCACCTGGACGGCCGCTGCCGTGACCCTGTTCCTGCTCAGTGCCTGCGCCCGCACCACGGCGGGCCCGGCGGCGGAGGATGCCGCCGCCTCCGGAGCGTCCGGCAGCCCCACCGCCCCGGCCGGTGACGCGCTCGTCCTGCGGGTCGAGCACTACGGCGGCTTCGCCGGGGGCAACCAGCGCGCGGGCCGCATCCCCGACGTCAGCGCGTACGCCGACGGCCGGGTCATCACCCAGGGCCCGCAGGTCGCCATCTATCCCGGCCCGGCCCTGCCCAACCTGGTGGTCCTGCAGACCTCCCCCGAGCGGGTCACCGAACTGGCCCGCAAGGCGCAGGACTCCGGGGTGCGCTCCGGCGTCGAGCTGGGCCGCCCCACCGTGTCCGACGCGACGACCACCCGGATCACCGTCGCCACCGACGGGGCGAAGTACAGCGTGGACGCGTACGCGCTCAGCGAGGGGCAGCCGCAGGACGCGACGCTGACCCCGGCGCAGAACGCCGCCCGCGCCAAGCTGTCCGAGTTCGTCCAGGAGTTGACCGACCTGTCCACGGCCACGGGCACGGCCAAGCCGCAGCCGTACGTGGCGCAGCGCGTGGCGGTGCTGGCCAGCCCGTGGGTCAAGCCGGGCAACGACCTGCCCAAGCAGCCCGGCCCGCAGGCGTGGCCCGGGCCCGCCCTGCCCGGCGAGTACCTGGTGCCCGCGGTGAAGCAGGGCTGTCAGACCGTCACCGGTTCGGAGGCGCAGGCCGTCCTGGCCGCCGCCGCGAAGGCGAACGCGAACACGCCGTGGGTCTCCGGCGGCGAGCAGTGGCGGGTCTCGTTCCGGCCGCTGCTGCCGGACGAGCCGGGCTGCGCCGCCCTGCGGACGCGCCAGTGACCCCGATCGGGGAACCGGTCGACCCCGCCGGGTGGCCCCCGCCGGACGAGGCGCGGGCCGAGAACACGGACGGGCCGCGGCGAGCCAAGCCCACCGCGGCCCGTCCGGCCTGCCGTCCCGCGCTCAGCGCACGCCGAGCAGATCCACCACGAAGATGAGTGTCTCGTTCGGCTTGATGACACCGCCGGCGCCGCGGGCGCCGTAGCCCAGCTGCGGGGGGATCGTCAGCTTGCGGCGGCCCCCCACACGCATCCCGGCCACACCCTGGTCCCAGCCGGCGATGACCTGCCCGCCGCCGAGGTTGAACTCGAACGGCTCCCCGCGGTTGTACGACGCGTCGAACTCCTTGCCCGACGAGAAGGACACGCCCACGTAGTGCACGCTGACGACCTGACCGGGCGTGGCCTCGGGGCCCGAGCCGACCGTCAGGTCCTCGACCTGCAGGCTGGCGGGCGGCTCACCCTCGATGGGACCGACGTCGGGCTTGTCCATGTGTTTCTCCTTGTGTCCGCGTTACCGGTGACATGCAATCACACCGGTGCCGCCTTCTCCCGCATCGACGCACGGTAGTGAACGACTCACGGCGCATCTTCGTATCTTCGCCGTGGGGCCTGCTGTGGCCGCCGAGCCCGCTGGGGGCCCGCGCGGGCTCCGAGCCGCCGCGCCCGAGGAGAGTCGCATGACGCACCGCACCGCCACAGCGCAGCACCGCCCGGCCCGCCGGCCCGTGACCTCCACCGGAACCCGGATCGCCGCGGTCGCCGCCGCCGGTGGGATCGCCGTCGCCGCGGGGCTGCTGCCCGCCGTGCCGGCGTTGGCCCACGGCGCGCCGGCCCTGCCGCTGAGCCGTACCGCCGCGTGCGCGGCCGGCGGCACGGACACCGGCTCGGCGGCCTGCGCGGCGGCGCGCAAGGCCAACGGGCGCGCGTTCGGCACCTTCGACAACCTGCGGGTTCCCGGGGTCGACGGCAAGGACCGCCAGTTCATCCCCGACGGGGAGCTGTGCAGCGGTGGGCTGCCCGAGTTCAAGGGCCTGGATCTGGCCCGGGCGGACTGGCCCGCCACCAGGATGACCGCCGGCGGTTCCCTGACGATCCGGTACCGCACCACGATTCCGCACGAGGGGCTGTTCCGGGTCTATCTCACCAAGTCCGGCTACGACCCGGCGCGGCCGCTGCGCTGGTCTGACCTGGGCAGCCAGCCGATCCTCACCGCGGACAACCCGCCGGTGCGCGACGGGGCGTACCAGATGAGGGGGCGGCTGCCGGCCGACCGTACCGGGCGGCACGTGCTGTTCACGATCTGGCAGACCACCAGCACCCCGGACACGTACTACTCCTGTTCGGATCTGGTGCTGGCGGCGGGTGCGGGGACGGGCGCCGCCGCGACGCCCCGGCCGTCGGCCTCGTCGTCCACGGCGAAGCCCGCCACCTCGGCGCGGCCGCTGGCGTCGCGGTCTCCCGAGCCGGGGGCCGTGGCCACTCCTGACGAGGGCGACCCGAAGGCCGCGGCCCCCGTGGAGAAGGACTACTTGGTGGGTCCTGCCGAGGACCAGACCGCGCTCGGACGTGGGCTGCTCACCGCCGCGCTGATCGTCGGTGTGGGCGTCACGGCGGCCATCGGCCTGCGGCGGCTGCGCGGTAAGCGCTGAACCGCATCCGCGCAAGCGCATTGCACGTCGTGCGAAAAGCGTTGAACCACTTCCGGGTTCTGTTCCGTACTGATGGGCGTCAACGACGTTGTCCGCGCATCACAGACCCGCGCTTTCGGGTGGCACCACCGCCCGAGAGCTTTCCGAAAGGCCGAGCATGAGTCGTGTCCAGTACGGCAGCCGGGCGGTTTCCCGCCTGTCGCGTCGCAAGGTCCTTACCATCGCCGCCACGGTCGGGGTCGGCGCCACCGCCGCGAGTGTCGCCGGGCTGAGCCTCGCCGGTGAGAACTCCTCGGCGAAGAACGACAGCGAGCCGCTGGTGCTCTCGCTGCGCGACGCCAAGAAGGGCACCTTCGACCTCTTCTCCGGCGGCTCCAGGGTCACCATCACCGACCAGAAGCTCTGCGCGCAGCTGCTCAAGGCCGCCAAGCGCGGCTGATCGCCGCCACTCGCCCCTCAATCCCCCATTCCCCGAAGGACGACGCATGTCTTCGCACCGTGAAGCGCCGGAGATCAGCAAGGACCCGGTAGCGGACAGCTCCGACCTGTACGCGTTCGTGAGCCCGGATCACCCGGACACCGTCACCATCATCGCGAACTACGTGCCGCTGCAGCTCCCGGCCAGCGGCCCGAACTTCTTCGAGTTCGGCGACGACGTGCTGTACGAGATCCACGTCGACTCCAACGGCGACGGCCGGCCCGATCTGACGTACCAGTTCCGGTTCCGTACCGAGCTGCGCAACAACAACACGTTCCTGTACAACACGGGTCCGATCGAGTCGCTGGACAGTGAGAACTGGAACCGGCGGCAGTTCTTCTCGGTGACCAAGGTGGACGCGAACGGCAAGCACGAGGTGCTGGCCCGCAAGCTGCCCTGCCCGCCGTGCAACGTGGGCCCACTGTCCATTCCGGACTACAACAAGCTCGCCGACGACGCGGTGCACAAGCTGAAGAGTGGCGAGAAGGTGTTCGCCGGGCAGCGCGCCGACGCGTTCTTCGTCGACCTCGGCGCCATCTTCGACCTGGGCACGCTGCGGCCGTTCCAGGACAAGCACCTGGTGGGCAAGAAGCTGTTCAACTACGCGGGCAAGGCGGTCAACGCCACCGACGAGCTGAACGTGCACAGCATCGCCATCCAGGTGCCGATGCACATGGTGCGCCGCGACGGCAAGAAGAAGGTGCGCGGGCGTGACCCGGGCGCGGTCATCGGCGTGTGGACCTCCGCCAGCCGCCGCCAGGTGCAGATCCGTGACGGCCGCAAGGCCGGCGAGGACGTCGAGGTCGGCCCGCAGGTGCAGGTGTCGCGGCTGGGCAACCCGCTGTTCAACGAGGTCATCGTGCCGATGGCCGAGAAGGACAAGTGGAACAGCCTGCCACCCACCGAGGACAAGCGCTTCGCCAAGTTCGTGGAGAAGCCGGAACTGGCCGGGCTGCTGCCGGTGCTGTACCCGGGACTGTTCGACAACCTGCAGAAGCTGAACGAGGGCGGCACGCCCCGCGCCGACCTCGTCGCGATTCTGCTCACCGGCATCCCGGACGGGCTCATCGACGACTTCCAGAACACCACCGGCGCGGTGCAGGCGGACATGCTGCGGCTCAACACCGCCATCCCGCCCACCAAGGACGAGAACGCGTTCGGTCTGCTCGGCGGTGACCTGGCCGGCTTCCCGAACGGCCGGCGCATCGCCGACGACGTGGTGTCCATTTCGCTGCGGGCCATCGCGGGCGTCACCGTCCCGCTGGTCGACGAGAAGTTCAAGCCGGACGACGCCGCTGCCCTGGTGGAGCAGGGGCTGAACATCAAGGACGTGAGCGCCAAGCTGCTCAAGCGCTTCCCGTACCTGCCGGTTCCCTTCGACGGCTTCAACCGCCCGAAGTGAGCGCCGGCGCGCACCACCACCACACCCTGGCCCCGTCCGGGCAGGGCACCGTGGTGCTCAACATCGGGGCGGACATCGGGGCGCTGATCATCCACACCCCGGGCAGCCTGCACGGGCACGAGATCGAGGTCAGCCCGGTGGACGCGCCGGAGGTCCGCACCCACGCGGCGGTCCGTGCCCGGTACGTGCACGACGGCGTACGGTTCAGCGTCGTCATCGACAGCCTGCGCGCCGGACGGTACGTGATCTGGCGGGACGCGGTGACCCCGCTGGCCGAGGCGGACGTGATGGGCGGCTCGGTCACCGAGTACGAGTGGCCCCAGGAGGGCGCCGCCGCCGCGTAGTGACGACCGGCCGGGCTCACCCGCGGACTGCGACCCGCGGCGGGCCCGGCCGGACTGCTGTGTCGGCCGGGCCCCGCCCGTCGAATCCACCTGCGAGGACTGCGCAGGCGGGCGCCCGGCCGGTCACAGTTCCACGTGCTGGTTCTTGCCGACCACGACCACCCCGCCGTCGGAGACGGTGTACAGCTTGCGGTCCCGGTCGAGGTCCACGCCGATCTGCGCGCCCTCGGGGATGATGACGTTCTTGTCGATGATCGCGTTGCGGATCACCGCGCGGCGCCCGACCGAGACGTTGTCCATGAGCACGGAGCCCTCCACATGGGCCCACGAGTTGACCCGGACGCTGGGGGAGACGACCGAGCGTTCCACGTACGCCCCGGAGATGACCACGCCGGGGGAGATCATCGACTGGACCGCGCGGCCCTGCCGGTCGTCGTGCGAGTGCACGAACTTGGCGGGTGGCCACGAGCCGTAGTTCGTGAAGATCGGCCAGTCCATGTTGTAGAGGTTGAACACGGGCAGCGTCGCGATCAGGTCCATGTGGGCGTCGTAGAACGAGTCCAGGGTCCCCACGTCGCGCCAGTAGCCGCGGTCGCGGTCGGTGCTGCCGGGTACGTCGTTGTCGCGGAAGTCGTAGACGTTGGCCTCGCCGCGTTCCACCAGCATCGGGATGATGTTGCCGCCCATGTCGTGCTTGCTGTCGGGGTCGCGGGCGTCGGCGGTCACGGCCTCGCACAGCGCCCGGGTCGTGAACACGTAGTTGCCCATCGACGCGTAGATCTCGTCGGGGGCGTCGGGCAGCCCTTCGACCTCGCGCGGCTTCTCCCGGAACGCGCGGATGCGCCGGCCGTCCTCGGCCACGTCGATGACGCCGAACTGGTCGGACAGCGACTTGGGCTGGCGGATGCCGGCCACGGTGACCGCGGCGCCTGACGCGATGTGGGCCTTGACCATCTGCTTCGGATCCATCCGGTAGATGTGGTCCGCGCCGAAGACGATCACGTAGTCGGGGGTCTCGTCGTTGATCAGGTTGAGGCTCTGGTAGATCGCGTCGGCGGAGCCGGCGAACCAGCGCGGTCCGAGGCGCTGCTGCGCGGGCACCGGGGTGACGTAGTTGCCGAGCAGGGTGGACATCCGCCAGGTCTTGGATATGTGCCGGTCCAGCGAGTGCGACTTGTACTGCGTCAATACGACGATCTTGAGGTAGCCGGCGTTCGCCAGGTTGGACAGCACAAAGTCGATCATGCGGTAGATCCCGCCGAACGGAACCCCGGGCTTGGCCCGGTCCGCGGTCAGCGGCATCAGCCGCTTCCCTTCGCCGCCTGCCAGCACGATAGCGAGGACCTTGACACCCATGCAGCGACGCTAACTTTCCCCGTGCCCGAACACCAGCCAAAGCGGCTATTCTGCGTCACGTGACCGACTCGGGGGCCCTGCGCGTGGATCTGCTGACCCGGGAGTACCCGCCGGAGGTGTACGGCGGCGCCGGCGTGCACGTGGAGTATCTCGCCCGCGAGCTGCGTCCCCTCGCCGACGTGCGGGTGCACTGCTTCGGCGCCAAGCGCGACGAGCCCGGGGTCACCGCGTACCCCGAGCCGGAGCAGCTGCGCGACGCCAACGCCGCGCTGCGCACCATGGGGATCGATCTGGCGATGGCCGCCGGCTGCGCCGGCACCGACATCGTGCACAGTCACACCTGGTACGCCAACTTCGCCGGCCACGTCGCCAAGCTGCTGTACGGCGTCCCGCACGTGCTGACCACGCACAGCCTGGAGCCGCTGCGGCCGTGGAAGGCCGAGCAGCTCGGCGGGGGATACGCGCTGTCGTCGTACTGCGAGCGCACCGCCGTGGAGAGCGCCGACGCCATCATCGCGGTCTCCGGCGGGATGAAACGCGACGTGCTGGCCGCGTACCCGGGGGTGGATCCGGAGAAGATCCGGGTGGTCTACAACGGCATCGACACCGAGCAGTACCGGCCCGACCGCGGCACCGACGTCGTCGAGCGGCTCGGCATCGACCTGGCCCGGCCCAGCGTGGTGTTCGTCGGCCGGATCACCCGGCAGAAGGGCCTGCCGTACCTGATGCGGGCCTGCCGGGAGCTGCCGCCGAAGGCGCAGATCGTGCTGCTGGCCGGCGCGCCGGACACCCCGGAGATCGCCGCCGAGGTCGAGGAGCTGGCCGCCGAACTGCGCGCCGCCCGCGACCCGCGGGGGGTGATCTGGGTGCAGGAGATGCTGCCCAAGCACGAGGTCGTGCAGGTACTCACGCACGGCACGGTCTTCGTCTGCCCGTCGGTGTACGAGCCGATGGGCATCGTCAACCTGGAGGCCATGGCCTGCGAGACCGCCGTGGTGGCCACCGCGACCGGCGGCATCCCGGAGGTGGTGGCGGACGGCGAGACCGGGCTGCTCGTGCCGATCGCGCAGGCCGACGACGGCACCGGCACCCCGGTGGACCCGGACCGCTTCGTCGCCGACCTCGCGGCCGCGCTCACCACGCTGCTCGAGGACCCGGACCGGGCCCGCCAGATGGGGCTCGCGGGACGGCGCCGGGCGGTCGAGACGTTCTCCTGGGCGAGCATCGCGGAGGACACCGCGCGGGTGTACCGCTCGGTGCTGGGCCGCTGACGGCGGAAGCCCCCCAAATAGTGCATTCCGGGTCCGGTGGGGCCTCCGGGGGCCGCATACTGCCGATGTCACATCCGACGATGCCACATCGGTCAGGTCTGCGAGGTCGCCATGGCTCGTGCCGCTTCGGACGGCCGCCGGCGCTCGCCGCTGCAATGGTTCGCGGACCTGCGGGTGGGCGGCAAGGTGTTGACCGCCGTCGCGGTCCCGATCGTCGGCATGCTCGTCGTGGGCCTGGTCAGCCTGGTGGGCATCAACCAGCTCAAGGCCACTCGGTCCGATGAGGTCCAGCGCCAGGTGCCGTACATCACGAACCTCAACCTGGCGGCCCTGATGGCCTCGGCGGCCGCCACCGACGAGCGGACCTACCTGATCGAGGGGGACGAGAAGTTCCGGGTCGCCACGCTCAACCGGCAGGGCACGGTCAACAACGCCCTCAACGCCGCCGCCAAGTACGCCGACACCGCCGCGGAGAAGAAGGCGGTCACCACCCTCAACGCCGCCGCGAACCAGTGGTTCACCGCCATCCGGGCCGAGTTCGACCTTTTCCAGACGGATCCGGCCGCGGCCCGCGCCGCCGCCCTCGGCCCGAACCAGGCACTGCGCGCGAAGATCTCGGTCCAGATCCTGGCGGAGCTGAAACGGGCCAACGACGAGCTGGTCAGCGGCACCGACTTCGACTCGGCCGTCACCAAGACCCAGGTCCGCACCGCGGTGGTGCTGGCCGTCGCGCTGATCGCCGCACTGGTGCTGGCCTTCTGGGTCGCCCGCCTGATCGTCGCGCCGCTGCGCCGGGTCAAGACGGTCCTCGATTCCGTCGCCGACGGTGACCTGACCCAGGAAGCGGTCGTGACCCAGCGCGACGAGCTGGGCGCGATGGCCTCCGCGCTGCGCCGGGCCACCATCAACCTGCGCCACACGCTCGCCTCCATCGGCGCGCACGCCGGCACGCTGACCAGTTCCTCCGACGAGCTGACCCGGATCAGCGCGGACAGCGCCACCAGCGCGGAGCGCGGCTCCCGGCAGGCCAACGAGGTCGCCGACGCCGCCGCGGCGATGTCGCGCAACATCCAGACGGTCGCGGCGGGCGCGGAGCAGATGGGTGCCAGCATCCGGGAGATCTCGCACAGCGCCGCCGAGGCCGCCTCGGTGGCCGCCCGCGCGGTCGACGTCACCGGCACCACCAGCGGGGTGATGGCCCAGCTCGGCGAGTCCTCCGCCGAGATCGGCAACGTCATCAAGGTGATCACCGACATCGCGGAGCAGACCAACCTGCTGGCGCTCAACGCCACCATCGAGGCCGCCCGCGCCGGTGACGCCGGCAAGGGCTTCGCCGTGGTGGCCAGCGAGGTCAAGGACCTGGCCCAGGAGACCGCACGGGCCACCGAGGACATCAGCCAGCGGATCGCCGCGATCCAGTCGGACACCACCGGCGCGGTCAGCGCGATCGAGGAGATCAGCACGATCATCGGCAGCATCAACGAGTTCCAGACCACGATCGCCTCGGCCGTCGAGGAGCAGACCGTGACCACCAACGAGATGACCCGCAACGTCGCGGAGGCGGCCAACGCGGGTACCCGGGTCGCGGACAGCATCACCGACGTCGCCGACGCCGTGCGCGACACCACGGTCGCCTCCGCGCAGGCGAACCAGTCCGCCACCCAGCTCGCGGACCTCTCCACCGAGCTGCGGCGGCTGGTCGCCGGATTCCGGGTCTGAGCGGGGTTCAGCCCAGCTCGGCCGCCAGCGCGGCACCCACGGCGCGTCCGGACAGCCAGGCCGTCTGCACCCGCGGCCGTCCGAACGCGTCACCGGCCAGCGCGATCCCCGCCCCGCGGACGAACGGGGCCGCGTCCGGTCGCGCCCCCGGCTGGGCGTACGGCCAGGGATGCACGTGTACCTCGGTGGCCGGGGCGGGCAGGCCGAGCAGCTCGCGGGTGGCGCGTTCCACCTCGGGTCCGGCGTCGGCGGGCCGGTCCAGGTGCGCCGCCGCGAACTCGGCGCTCGTGTGGACCACCAGCACGGGTGCGCCGTCGCCCCGGCGGTCGCCGTCGTCGAACACCCTGTCCAGCACCGGGTGCTCGTTGACGAACGCGCCGCGAAAGGACGGCCAGGATCGCCGCGGGTACGTCAGCACCGTCGCGAGCACGGCCGACCACCGCTGCAGCCGCGCGGCCTCGACCACCGGCCCGGCGGCGTCGGAGCTCGTGGTGAGCAGCCGCAGCGCCTGCGGCCCGGGCATCGCGAGGACGACCGCGGAAGCGCGCGGCAGCTCGGTCACCGCGCACCCCAACGTCACGTCCAGCCCGGTGGCGAGGTCGTCGGCGAGCATGCGCAGCCCGCCCCGGGCGGTGAAGCGCACCGGCCCGGACGACGGGTGCGGCGGCCCACCCCGGTCGTACGTCATCAGGGTGTCCGTCCACGGCCGGGCCAGGCCCGCCGACACCCACTGCCGCACCTGCGCGACGAACGCCGGATCGTCGGCGGTGAAGTACCCGGCCCCGACGTCCGCGCAGCGTCCGGCGACGCAGGCCGCGCCCAGCCGCCCACCGACGACCGGTTCGCGCTCGAGCACCCGCACGGCCACCCCGGCCCGGACCAGTTCGCGGGCGCAGGCGAGCCCCGCCAGGCCCGCACCCACCACGACGACCCCCACCCGCGGAACTGTACGACCGTGCGCCGATCGATGGACCGGCACACCCCAAATCGGATGAAACGCCTGGTTGACGCCGTGATCATTTGGTGGGCCGCACCGGCCTGGGCACACTGTGGGGCGTGCCTCGTGTTCCCGCCCGGGCCCTCGCCCTCGGCCTCGCCCTCGCCGCCGCCCTCGGTGGCGTCGGGTCGGGGCTGCTGCGCGCCGCCACCGCCGAGCCGCCGTCGGCCCCACCGCCGGTGAGAACCGCGGCGGGCGGATCGTGCGCCGGGGTGCCGGTGGCGGCGCCACGGCAGCTGCGCGGGATGTGGCTCACCACGGTCAACAACATCGACTTCCCGAGCCGCCCCGGCCTGAGCGAGGCCCGGGTCAAGGCCGAGTACCGCGCCTGGCTCGACCTGGCGGTGGCACAGCGGCACAACGCGGTCTTCGTGCACGTCCGGCCCAGCGGGGACGCGTTCTGGCCGTCGGCGTACGCGCCGTGGTCGCAGTGGCTGACCGGGCGGCGCGACGGCCGGGGCCCCGGCTGGGACCCGATGGCGTTCATGGTGGCCGAGGCGCACGCCCGCAACCTGCAGTTCCACGCCTGGTTCAACCCGTACCGGGGCAGCCAGCCGGCGCCCGCGGGCACCGGGGCGGACCTCGCGAAGCTGCCCGCCACGCACCCGCTGCGCAAGCATCCGGACTGGGCGCTGGCGTACCCGACCGGACCCACCGGGCGGCTCTACTTCGACCCGGGCAACCCGGACGCCCGCCGCTTCGTCGAGGACTCCATGCTGGAGGCGGTCGGCAAGTACGACGTCGACGGGGTGCACTTCGACGACTTCTTCTACCCGTACCCGGAGCGGGGCCAGGACTTCCCGGACGACGCGAGCTACGAACGGCGGGCCCGGCCGGGGCAGAGCCGGGCCGACTGGCGGCGGGAGAACGTGGACACCCTGGTCCGCGAGATGAGCGAACGCATCCGGGCACTCAAGCCGTGGGTCCAGTTCGGGATCAGCCCGTTCGGGATCTGGCGCAACGCCGCCACGGACCGCGCCGGGTCGGACACCCGCGGGCTGCAGAGCTACGACGAGATCTACGCCGACACCCGGCGCTGGGTCCGCGAACGCTGGCTGGACTATGTGGTGCCCCAGCTGTACTGGGCGATCGGCTTCGACCGCGCGGACTACGCGAAGGTGCTGCCCTGGTGGGCGAAACTGGTCGAGGGCACCGGGGTGCGGCTCTACATCGGCATCGCCGACTACCGGGTGGGGGAGAAGGGCCCGTGGCGCGACCCCGCCCAGCTCGACCGCCAGCTCACCCTCGCCGCCCGGCACCGCGTCGACGGCAGCGTCCACTTCAGCGCGAAGCAGGTGCGCGCGAACCGGCTCGGCGCGGTCACCCGCTACCGCGACCACCACTTCGCCGCGCCCGCCCTGCCCCCGGTTGCCAGCCGTCTCGCCGCCGCCGGGCCCGCCGCACCGCAGCTGAGCGCGGCGCGGCCCGCCGGATCGGGAGCGGTGCGTCTCGACTGGCGGCCCGGCACCGGAGCGTCCCCTGCCGCCTGGGCGCTGTACCGGGTGACCGGCGGCCGAGCGGTGCTGGCGGCCACCGGCAGCCCGGGGGTCCCCGTGACGGATCCGGCGCCGCCGCCCGCCCCGGTGACCTACTGCCTCACCGCCCTGGACCGGGCCGGGAACGAGGGCCCCCCGTCGAACCCCGCCGGAATCTAGCGATCTTGGAGACCTCGGGTTCGGACCTGACCCGAAGTCATCAACTTCGCGCCGCCTGCGGCGTGACGAGCCCGCGGACCTCGCTCACTCCGTGACGCGGCCGTCGGTGACCGTAAAGCGGCGGGTGGTGTGCACCGCCGCCAGCATCCGGCGGTCGTGGGTGACCAGCAGCAGCGTCCCGGCGTAGCTCGCCAGCGCCGACTCCAGCTGCTCGATCGCGGCCAGGTCCAGGTGGTTGGTCGGCTCGTCGAGCACCAGCAGGTTCACCCCGCGCGCCTGCAGCAGCGCCAGCGCGGCCCGGGTCCGTTCACCGGGCGACAGCGTGCCCGCCGGGCGCAGCACGTGCGCGGCCTTCAAACCGAACTTCGCCAGCAGCGTACGGATCTCCGCGTCCTTGAATTCCGGCACCGCCGCCCCGAACGCGGCCAGCAGCGAGCTGTCGCCCAGGAACAGCCCGCGCGCCTGGTCGACCTCGCCCACGACCACACCCGGGCCGAGTGCGGCCGCGCCCGAGTCCAGCGGGATCCGGCCCAGCATCGCGGCCAGCAGCGTCGACTTCCCGGAGCCGTTGGCGCCCGTGATCGCCACCCGGTCCGCCCAGTCGATCTGCAGCGTCACCGGTCCCAGCGTGAAGTCGCCGCGGCGCACCACCGCGTCGCGCACGGTGGCGACGACCGCCCCGGCGCGGGGCGCCGCGGCGATCTCCATCCGCAGCTCCCACTCCTTGCGCGGCTCCTCGACCACCTCCAGGCGCTCGATCAGCTTCTCCGTCTGCCGCGCCTTGGCCGCCTGCTTCTCGCTGGTCTCGCCCCGGAAGTGCTTGATGTTCTTGTCGTTGTCGGTGGCCTTGCGGCGCGCGTTGCGCACGCCCTTCTCCATCCAGGCGCGCTGCGTGCGGGCCCGCTCCAGCAGGCTCTCCTTGCGCTCGGCGTACTCGTCGTACTCCTCGCGGGCGTGCCGCCGGGCCCGCTCCCGCTCCTGCAGGTACGACTCGTAGCCGCCGCCGAACAGGTTGACCTGTTGCTGGTGCAGGTCCAGTTCCAGCACCGCGGTCGCGGTACGGGCCAGGAACTCGCGGTCGTGGCTGACCAGCACCGTGCCCGCGCGCAATCCCGTGACGAACTGCTCCAGCCGGGCCAGGCCGTCGAGATCCAGGTCGTTGGTGGGCTCGTCGAGCAGGAACACGTCGTAGCGGCTGAGCAGCAGCGACGCCATCTGGGCGCGGGCCGCCTGGCCGCCCGACAGCGCGGTCATCGGATGGGTGGGAGCCACCCCGAGCCCGATCTCGTCGGCGACCTGGAGCGCACGCTCCTCGAAGTCCGCGCCGCCCAGCGCCAGCCAGCGCTGCAACGCCTCGTCGTAGCCGTCGTACGCGGCCGCCACCCCCGCCGCCATCGCCTCGGCCGCCGCCTCCATCGCGTCGTGCGCGGGCCCGACCCCGGTGCGCCGGGCCAGGAAGTCGTGCACCGTCTCGCCGGGGCGGCGCTCCCGCTCCTGCGGCAGGTAGCCCACGGTCGCGGTGGGCGGGCTCAGCGACACCGAGCCGGACTCGACGCTCAACAGGCCCGCGAGTGTACGAAGTAGGGTCGTTTTCCCGGCGCCGTTGACACCGACCAGCCCGATCACGTCGCCCGGCGCGACCACCAGGTCGAGCCCCGTGAACAGGGTGCGGTCGCCGTGCCCCGCGGCGAGATCCCGGGCGATCATGGTGGCGCTCATAGCGGCCTGATCGTATCCGGGACCGGTCAGCACTGCGGGATCGCCTGGTTCGCGGGGTAGCGTTCGTACGGTGACTGCTGCTTTTCCGCCGCGCGTCCCCGAAACACCCGCCCACCTGCCACGTACCGTCGGCGAGCTGCGCGCCGCCGGCCACGAATTCCGTACCGTCAAGCAGGAGCTGCGCGACAACCTGCTGGACCGGCTGCGCTCCGGTGCCCCCCGCTTCCCCGGCATCGTCGGCTACGACGACACCGTGCTGCCGGAGGTGGAGCGGGCCCTGCTGGCCGGGCACGACATGGTCCTGCTCGGCGAGCGGGGCCAGGGCAAGACCCGGCTCATCCGTGGCCTGGTCGACCTGCTCGACGAGTGGACCCCGGTCATCGAGGGTTCCGAACTGCGCGAACACCCGTACGAGCCGCTGACCCCGGCGTCGCGGCGGCTGGCCGCCGAGCTGGGCGATGAGCTGGGCGTGGCCTGGCTGCACCGCTCCCAGCGGTACGGCGAGAAGCTGGCCACCCCGGACACCAGCGTCGGCGACCTGATCGGCGACGTCGACCCGATCAAGGTGGCCGAGGGCCGGGCGCTGGGCGACCCCGACACGATCCACTTCGGACTCGTGCCGCGCACCAACCGCGGCATCTTCGCCGTCAACGAGCTGCCCGACCTGGCCGAGCGCATCCAGGTGTCGCTGCTCAACGTGCTGGAGGAACGCGACATCCAGGTCCGCGGCTACCAGCTGCGGCTGCCCCTGGATCTGCTGCTGGTGGCCAGCGCCAACCCGGAGGACTACACCAACCGGGGCCGGATCATCACCCCGCTCAAGGACCGGTTCGGCGCGGAGATCCGTACCCACTACCCCCTCGAACTGGAGCTGGAGACGGCGCTGATCCGGCAGGAGGCGGCGCTCTGCGCCGAGGTGCCCGAACACCTCGTCGACGTGCTGGCCCGCTACACCCGCGCCGTACGCGAATCCCCGGCCGTGGACGCCCGCTCCGGCGTGTCGGCCCGCTTCGCGATCGCGGCGGCCGAGACGGTCGCCGCCTCCGCGCTGCGCCGCGCCGGGTTGCGCGGCGACGAGCCGGTCGCCCGGGTCTGCGACACCGTCTCGGTGACCAGCACGCTGCGCGGCAAGGTCGAGTTCGACAGCGGCGAGGAGGGCCGGGAGCCCGAGGTGCTGGCCCACCTGCTGCGGGTGGCCACCGCGGAGACGTTCCGGTCGCGGCTGGGCGGGCTGGACCTGTCCGGCTTCACCGACCTGGTCGCCGAGGGCGCGATCATCGAGACCGGTGAGCTGGTCTCCGCGCAGGAGCTGCTGGCCCAGATCGGCACGGTGCCCGGCCTGGCCAAGGTGCTGGACCGGCTCGGCCTCGGCGACGCGCCCAGTCCGGGACAGGCGGCCTCGGGGATCGAGTTCGCCCTGGAGGGCCTGCACCTGACCCGGCGGCTGGCCAAGGAGATGACCGACGACGGCCGCACCCTCTACGGGAGCTGATCATGCCCGCTACCGACGGCTGGTCCCGCGGGCGGTGCGGACAATCATGAGAGCCAACCGCTTCCGGTACGGCGCGTGGCGCGAGGGGCCGGACCCGCTCGCCCCGCCGTACGACGTACGGGCCGCGGTCGACGAGGTTGGCGAGCGGGTGCTGGCGGGGGAGAGCCTGCGCGACGCCCTGCGCGACCTGGTGCGCCGCGGTCCCCAGGACGGCCGGGGCCTGGACGACCTGCGCGCCCGCGCCCGCAGGCTGCGCCGGGAGGCGCTGCGCCGCGGCAACCTCGACGGCGCGGTGACCGGCGCCCAGGCCCTGCTCGACCAGGCCGTCGCCACCGAACGCGACGAGCTGCGCGGCCGCGACGACGAGACGGCCCGGTTCAACGAGGCGGTTCTGGACGCGCTGCCCCGCTCCACCGCCCAGGCGGTGCGCGAGCTGGCCGGCTACGAGTGGGCCAGCGACGAGGCCCGGGCCCTGTACCAGCAGATCCTCGACGGGCTGCGCCGCGACGTGGTGGAGCAGCGCTTCGCCGGCCTGCGCGACGCGCTGCGCGGCGGCGACTCGGCCACCGACGCCCGGGTCGCCGACATGCTGCGCGACCTCAACGACCTGCTGGCCCGGCACGCCCGTGGCGAGGACACCCAGGACGCGTTCGCCGAGTTCATGAACCGCCACGGCGAGTTCTTCCCGGAACGCCCGGACACCGTCGAGGACCTGATCGACGCGCTGGCCCGCCGCGCCGCGGCGGCGGAGCAGCTGATGCGCTCGCTGAGCCCGCAGCAGCGGCAGGAGCTGGGCGAGCTGATCGACCAGGCGCTCGGCGACGGCCCGCTGCGCGGTCAGCTCGCCGAGCTGACCGACAACCTGCGCGCGCTGCGCCCCAACCTGCCGTGGGGACGCGGCGAACGGATGCGCGGCCCCGACGATCTCGGGTACGGCGACGCCACGGCCGCGCTGGGCGAGCTGGCCGAGCTCGACGACCTGCTGGAGCAGCTGGGCCAGGAGCACCCCGGCGCGACCCTGGACGACGTCGACGTCGAAGCCGTGGAGCGCCGGCTCGGCCGCTCGGCCGCCGACGACGTACGGCGGCTGCGCGAGCTGGAGCGGGAGCTGCGCCGGCAGGGCTGGGTGAGCCGCGACCCAGGCGGCCTGACCCTGTCGCCCAAGGCCCTGCGCCGGCTCGGGCGTACCGCCCTGGCACGGGTGTTCGCCGACCTGGCCGGGCGGCGCCGCGGCGAGCACGACCTGCGCGACGCGGGCGCGGCCGGGGATCTGGTCGGCTCGTCCCGGCGCTGGCACTTCGGCGACGAGCAGCCGATCGACGTGGTCCGTACGATCGGCAACGCGGTCCGCCGCCGGGCCGCCGAGGGGTCCACGGCCACCCTGCCCGTACGGCTGCACCCGGAGGACTTCGAGGTGGCCGAGACGGAACGGCGCGCCTCGGCGGCGGTGGCGCTGTGCGTGGACCTGTCCTACTCGATGTTCGCTGACGGCCGGTGGGGCCCGATGAAACAGACCGCGCTGGCGCTGTCCCACCTGGTCGCGACGCAGTTCCCGCAGGACTCTCTGCAGATCATCGGCTTCGGCCGGTACGCGCTGGCGCTGTCGCAGGGCGAGCTGGCCGCGATCGAGCCGGACCTGGTGCAGGGCACGAACCTGCAGCACGCCCTCAAGCTGGCGGGCCGCCACCTGCGCCGCCACCCCGGCTCCGAGCCGGTGGTGCTGGTGGTGACGGACGGCGAGCCCACCGCCCACCTGGAGGACGACGGCGAGGCGTACTTCGCCTGGCCGCCGCTGCCCGAGACGGTCCGGGCGACGGTCGAGGAGGTCGACCACCTGACCCGGTACGGCGCCACCCTGAACCTGTTCATGCTCGGCGAGGACCCGTCGCTGCGCCGCTTCGTGGACGCGGTGGCCCAGCGCAGCGGCGGCCGGGTGTTCAGCCCCGACGTCGCCGACCTCGGCCGGTACGTCGTCGACGACTACGTCCGGGCCCGCCGAGGCCGTCGCCCCGCCGGAAGCTAGGGTCCTAGGACGGCCGCGCGGTGTGCGTGACGCAACCGGTGGTGAGGGGACCGCCACGCGCCTGGTTATAGTTGCTCCGCGTTGACCGGCCATCGGGGGAGAGGGAGTCGCGATGCCGCAGCAGCCTGCGCCCGTCGCCCCGCGCCCACCGGCCGCCTCCGACCGGATCTGGACGATTCCGAACGTCATCAGCTTCGCGCGCCTGCTCGGCGTGCCGCTGTTCCTCTATCTTCTGCTCGTCCCGCACGCCGACGTCGCGGCGCTCGTGGTGCTCGCGCTGGGCGGCACCACCGACTGGGTCGACGGGTACGTCGCCCGGCGCACGGGCACGGTCAGCCGGCTGGGTGAGCTGCTCGACCCGTTCGCGGACCGGCTGTACATCCTCGCCACGCTGATCGGCTTCACCGTCCGCGAGGTCGTGCCGTGGTGGCTGACGGTCGCGCTGCTGGCCCGCGAGGTGGTGCTGGGGGTGGCGCTGCTGGTGCTGCGCCGCCACGGCTACGGGCCGCCGCCGGTGCACTACGTCGGCAAGACCGGCACGTTCGTCCTGCTCGGCGCGTTCCCCATGCTGCTGCTGGCGCACGCGGTGCCCGCGACCGCCGCCGTCGCCGGGCCGATCGGCTGGGGGCTGGCGTGGTGGGCGCTGGGCCTGTACTGGGCGGCGGCCGCGCTGTACCTGATGCAGACCGCCACCGTGCTGCGCGCCGACCGCGCCGCGCGGGCCGGGGCGGGCGCCGGATGACCTCGCCTGTAGGCGGCGGCGAGCGCCGGACCTTCACCCCGGACTTCCTGACCGAGCTGTTCCGCAATCCGCTCGACCCGGGCTACGCCGACGCGGCGGCCCGCCGGGCCCGCGAAGGCCCGCGCAGCGCCCCGCGACGGCGCCTGATCAGTACGGTCAGCGCGTTGACCCTGATCGGCGTCGGCTTCCTGCTGGTGGTGGCGTACCAGCAGACCGTCGCGGACGAGCCGGGGCGCACCAAGGCGCGGGCCACCCTGGCCGAGCAGGTGCGGCACCGGCGCGACGGCACGGTCACCCTGCAGAACCGCGCCGACGAGCTGCGCGCCGAGGTGGCGACGCTGCAGGAACGCGAGCTCGGTGGCGCCGCCGTGGCGCGGCTGCGTGACCTGGAGGCGCAGACCGGCCTGGCCCCCGTACACGGTCCCGGTGCCAAGATCACGATCGGCGACGGACCCACCGCGGTCAATCCGGTGACCGGCAAGCAGTCGAGCGACGCCCGCGTCCGCGACAGCGACCTGCAACTGGCGGCCAACGCGTTGTGGGCGGCCGGGGCGGAGGCGATCGCGATCAACGGCCAGCGGCTCACCGCCACCTCCACGATCCGGCAGGCGGGCGAGGCGATCCTGGTGGACTTCCGCCCGGTGGCCTCGCCGTACGAGGTGGTGGCGATCGGCCCGGACTCCCTGGCCGGCGACTTCCGCGACGGCTACGCTGGGCGCTTCTTCCGTGAGCTGGTCGCCCGGTACGGCATGAGTTTCGACGCGACCACCGTGCACGACGTGACCCTCGACGCGGCCACCGAGCTGAAGCTGCGGGTGGCGGTGCCGTCGACCCCACCGCCCTCCGGTGGCCCCCCGTCCCCCGGCCCGGACTCGCCCCCGCCGGCCGGCACCCCCACGAAAGGCGGCCGATGATCGCCGTACTCGCCCTGGCCGCCGGTGTCGTTCTCGGCATCGTGCTGCACCCGACCGTGCCGCCGGGCCTGCAGCCGTACCTGCCCATCGCCGTGGTGGCGGCGCTGGACGCCGTGTTCGGCGGCGTCCGGGCGAAGCTGGACGGCATCTTCGACGACAAGCAGTTCGTGGTGTCGTTCATCGCCAACGTGGTGGTGGCCGCGCTGATCGTCTACCTGGGTGACCAGCTGGGCGTGGGCGGGCAGCTCTCCACGGGCGTGGTGGTGGTGCTCGGAGTGCGGATCTTCGGCAATGTGGCGGCCATCCGCCGCCACCTGTTCCGGGCCTGAGGACCGGCGATGAGCGACCAGCACCGACCGCGCCCGGCAGACCCGGCCCAGGACACCGCGCGAGACGACGAGCCGACCGTCGTCACGCCGCGCGATGAGCCGGGGGTGCCCACGCCGGGCGACGAGCCGACCGTCGTCACACCGCGCGATGAGCCGGGGGCGCCCACGCCGGGCGACGAGCCGACGGTCGTGACGTCACGCGACGAGTCGACGGTCGTGACGCCAGGCGACGAGTCGACGGTCGTGGCGTCCGGCGATGAGCCCACGGTTGCCACGCGGCGGGAGGAACCGTTCGCGGCTGCGGCGGAGGACGAGCCGGTCGTGGCGGGGGGCGACGAGCCCGCGGCCGTCATGTCGCGCGACCGGGTCGGCGCTGCCTCGGCCTCGGCGGATCGGGCTCCGATCGCCGCGCCGGAGGCGCAACCGACCGCGGTGTCACTCGATCCGGTGGAAGTCGACCGGATGGCATCAGCCCCGGACGCGGCTGGCGCGGAGGGCACTGGCGCGGAGGGCGCTGGCGCGGACAGCGCGGGCACGGAGAGCACTGGCACGGAGAGCACCGGCACGGAGAGCACCGGCACGGAGAGCACCGGCACGGAGAGCACCGGCACGGAGAGCGCTGGCGCCGGGGACGCTGGCGCGGTTCCCGCGCGGCGGCCGGCGCCCTGGCGGCGGGTGTCGTCGGCGGGCGCGTTGATCTGGGTCCTGCTGGCGCTGTTCGGCTTCACGCTGGTGGTGCAGTTGCGCAGCAACGGCAGCGACGAGGGGCTGGCGACCGCGCGGCAAGAGGACCTGGTGCGCATCCTGTCCGACCTGGAAGCCCGCGACACCCGGCTGCAAGCGGAGATCAACGCGCTGGAGCAGAGCCAGCGTCAGCTCACCTCGGGCGTGGCGGGGCGGCAGGCGGCGCTGGCGGAGGCCGACAAGCGCGCGGACGAGCTGGGCCTGCTGGCGGGCACCCTGCCGGGCCGGGGGCCCGGTCTGCGGATCACGATCGATCCGAAGGGGCAGGGGGTCAAGGCGTCGGCGATCCTCAACGCGGTGCAGGAGCTGCGCGGCGCGGGCGGTGAGGTGATGGAGCTGGCCGGGGCGGGTGGCGCGCCCGTCCGCATCGTGGCGGGAAGCTACTTCGTGGACTCCGACGGTGGCGGCATCACCGTCGACGGCGTGCGGCTCACCGGGCCGTACACGTTGTCGGTGATCGGGGTGCCGCAGACGATGCAGACCGCGTTGCAGATCCCCGGTGGGGTGGTCGCGTCCGTGGAGGGCGCCGGCGGTAGCGTGACCATGGAGCAACGCGCCATGGTCGAGGTGACCGCGGTGCGCAAGGCCACCAATCTGCAGTACGCGCGTCCGGTCTCCTGACCGGGTGCGGAGCGATTCGCCGGGTTGTGACAACGGAGGAACTGTGATTCCTGAGGACCTGCGGTACACGTCCGAACACGAGTGGGTGGCGGGCGACGGGAGCGGACCGGTGCGGGTGGGCATCACCCACTTCGCGCAGGACGCGCTCGGCGACATCGTGTACGTGCAGCTGCCCGAGGAGGGCACGGCGGTGCGCACGGGTGACGCGCTCGGGGAGATCGAGTCCACCAAGAGCGTGTCGGAGATCTACGCGCCGATCTCCGGGACGGTGGTGTCGCGCAACGCGACGCTGGCCGACGAACCGGAGCTGATCAATGCCGAGCCGTACGCGGCCGGCTGGCTGGTGGAGATTGCTCCGGAAGATCCGGATTCGCTCCAGGGCCTGCTGGACGCGGCCGCCTACCGTTCGCTCACCGAGAGCTGACGCGGCGTATCACACACTCCGCGCGTCCGGTTGCCGCGCTTTTTCGCGCTGACTAGGCTCGCGGGGCACATGAAGTAGACCGTTATTCATTCGCAACCGATAGTCGTCCGTCTGGAGCCTCCGGGCAGCGGCGGGGGGTGCCGCGCTCCGGGCGTCGTGTCCGGTTCCGCTCACCCCTTGTGGCCACGGGCGGCGACCGACCAGATCCGTGAGGTGGTCCGATGACGCGCCCAGACGACGAGTTTCCCCCGCTCGACGTCACGTCCACGCTCAACCTCGGCGCTCTCGACGAGGTGCTCGAGGGTCCCGAGACCGATGTGGTGCCGAGCCGGATGTCCGGTTCGCTGCCGCCCGGCATGGCGCTGCTCGTGGTGCGCCGTGGCCCGAACGCGGGGGCGCGGTTCCTGCTGGATCACGACGTGACGACCAGCGGCCGGCATCCCGACAGTGACATCTTCCTCGACGACGTGACCGTGTCGCGGCGCCACGCGGAGTTCCACCGCGACGGCGGCACCTTCACGGTGCGCGACGTGGGCTCGCTCAACGGCACCTACGTCAACCGGGAGCGGGTCGAGTCGGCCACGCTCAGCAACGGCGACGAGGTGCAGATCGGCAAGTTCCGCCTGGTGTTCATCGCCGGTCCCCGGCCGGAGAGCGAGGGCGGCGGGGCGTGAACCCGTCCGGGGCGGCCGCACGCGACCCGGGTGCCCATGAGCTGGGCGCCCGGGACAGCGCGCTGATGAGCATCGGGGAGGTGCTGGCCCACCTGCGGACGGAGTTCCCCGACACGACGATCTCGAAGCTGCGATTCCTCGAGGCGGAGGGGCTGGTCGATCCCCAGCGCACCGCCTCCGGCTACCGCAAGTACACCTGGAACGACGTGGCCCGGCTGCGGTTCGTGCTCACCGCCCAGCGCGACCAGTACCTGCCGCTGCGGGTGATCCGCGAGCAGTTGGAGGCGGTGGAGCGGGGGGAGGGCGAGCCTCCGGCCGCCGGACGGCCCGCCCTGGTGGCGGTCGGCCCCGAGGGTGACGTGCCGGTGGAGACCGGCGACGTGCGGGTCTCCCGCGCCGATCTGGTCGCGCGTACCGGGGTCGCCGATGACCTGCTCACCGAGCTGGAACGGCTGGGCCTGGTGCTGTCCCGGCCGCCCGGCTGGTACGACGGCGACGCCGTGGTCATCGTCGAGGCCGTGGTGGGGCTGACCCGGCACGGGCTGGAGCTGCGGCATCTGCGCGCGTTCCGGGTCGCGGCGGACCGCGAGGTGGGTCTGTTCACGCAGTTGCTGGCTCCGCTGGTGCGCCAGCATGATCCGGGCGCCCGCGCCCGCGCCGCCGAGACGGCCCGCGAGCTGCAGGCGCTGTCGCAGCGGCTGCACGCGGCCCTGGTGCGGGCCGGGCTGCGCGCGACGCTCGGCCGCTGAGCGGTTCGTCGTAGGCTCGGAGGGTACTGCCGGTGGTGCACGGACACGGCCCTCGTGTGGGGGTACGCCCGACAGCGCCGTGTACCGTGCAGGTGAGGGCGCGGGAAACAGCCTGAAGGCCACCTCGGGTGGTCATTTGGGGCGGGGACGACAGCGACACGGAGGCGGGCGGTGCGCGAGCTGAGCGTGGTCGGAGTTCGGGTGGAGCTGCCCAGCAACCAGCCGATCGTCCTGCTCAGGGAGGTCGACGGTGATCGGTACCTGCCGATCTGGATCGGCGCGGTGGAGGCGACCGCCATCGCGTACGAGCAGCAGGGCGTCAAACCGGCCCGGCCGCTGACCCATGACCTGCTGCGGGACATCCTCGCGGCGCTGCAGGCGCCGCTGAAGGCCGTGGAGATCACGGAGCTGAAGGAGAACGTGTTCTACGCTGATCTGCTGATCGGTGACGATCTGCGGGTCTCGGCGCGGCCCAGTGACTCGATCGCGCTGGCGCTGCGGGTCGGCGCGCCGATCCGCTGCGCGGACCAGGTACTCACCGAGGCCGGCATCGTCATCCCGGACGAGCAGGAGGACGAGGTGGAGAAATTCCGCGAGTTCCTCGATCAGGTCCGGCCGGAGGACTTCGCGGGCTGACCCATCGACGGTCACCACAGGTTTCGTCGCCCACACGCGGCGTGTCGCGGCATTACCTCCCTGTTCGTCGGCCCGGTGCGATATACGCTCGGGGCATCCAGATGAGGTGGCCGCGCAGCGGGGAGGTAGTCGCGTGCACGAGTCAGATCCTCTCGAGGGTCCCCGGGTCGGCGAGGACGGCGACGTCGGCTATCGCGGCGTGACGGCCTGCCACGCGGCGGGCATCAGCTACCGCCAGCTCGACTACTGGGCGCGTACCGCGCTGGTCGTGCCCAGCATCCGCGACGCGTCCGGCTCCGGCACGCAGCGGCTCTACTCGTTCCGTGACCTGGTGGTCCTCAAGGTCGTGAAGCGGTTGCTCGACGCCGGGGTGTCGCTGCAGAACATCCGCAAGGCGATCGAGACACTGCGCTCGCGCGGCGTCGAGGACCTGGCCGGGATCACCCTGATCTCCGACGGCACGACCGTCTACGAATGCCGCTCCCCGGAAGAGGTCGTGGACCTGCTGCAGGGCGGCCAGGGCGTGTTCGGCATCGCGATCGGCGGCGCCTTCAAGGAGATCCAGGGATCGCTGTCGCACCTGCCGGCCGAGCCCGCCAGCGCCCCGCAGCCGGTCGGCGCGGCCGCGCCCGCCGAGCCGGCGGCGGGCGACGAGCTGGCCGCCCGCCGGGCCCGCCGCCGCGTCGGCTGACGACTTCCGTACGCGAGCGGCATCTCAGGCCGCGCGGAACCCGCGCAGATCCCGCGCCTGGGCGGCGGAGCGGACCAGGCGGTGCACGGTGCGTGGCCCGGCCACCCCGTCCTCGGCGAGGCCCGAGCGGGCCTGAAAGGACCGGACCGCAGCGGACAGGTCCCGCTCGTCGGGCCCCACGGCGACGCCGAGATCCCCGAACAGCTCGCGGAGCGCGTCCGGGTCGGCCGGCGGTGGCTGGTCGGCGGGCCAGCCGATCAGCCCGCCGACCGCCGTGCCGACCACGCTGAGCATTCCTCGTGCGGACATCGCGAACCTCCCCGGACGGTGTGCGGCCCAGCATGTCCGGCAACGAGGCACCCGCACCTCCGCCCGCGGACCCGAACTCCCGCGGGTCCCTGCGACTTTCGGCCGAGGCGGCAGGTCAGCCCGCCAGGTGCCCCCACTGCTCCTCGAGGTCCTGCCAGGTGCCCTGCGCCACCGCGCGGCCGCCGTTCAGCACGACCACCCGGTCCGCCTGGCTGAGCGCGGCCCGCTTGGAGGTCGAGCCGACCACGGTCACCCCGTGCCCGCGCAGTGCCCGCCACAGCTCCAGCTCCGTCGTGACATCCAGCGCGGACGACACGTCGTCCGCGATCAGCAGCTCCGTACGGGGCGCCAGCGCCCGGGCCAGCGCCAGCCGCTGCAACTGCCCGCCCGACAGCCGGGTGCCCTTGTGCCCGATGAGCAGTTGCAGGCCGCCACCGGCCGCGGTCAGGTCGTGTTCCAGCTGCGCGGTGGAGACCGCGTCCGCGGCGTCCACCGGGTGACCGAGCTGGATGTTGTCCGCCACCGTGCCGGACAGCACCCGGGGCAGCTGGGCGACGTAGCCGACCTGGTTGGGCCGCAGGAACAGCTCCGGCTCGTCCACCGGGTGGCCGTTCCAGCGCAGCGTGCCGGTGTGGTGCACGATGCCGGCCAGCGCGCGCAGCAGCGAGGACTTGCCCGAGCCGACCGGTCCGAGCACCAGCACCAACTGGCCACGTTCGACGGCCAGGTCGACGTCGTGCACCCCGACCGTGCCGTTCTCGTGCACGGCGCTGAAGGATTGCAGCTCCAGCCGGGTCAGCGGGTTGCGCGGCGCGGTGGCCGGCGCCGGGGCCGTGCCCGCCGAGATGTCCACCCCGGGCACGGCGGCCGAGTACTCGGCCGTGCCGGCCATGGCGACCGTACGGGCGGTCCAGACCCGCGCCGAGGGCAGCTGCGACACCAGCGACGCGGTCGTCCACGCGAACCACCGGGCCGCGCCCAGGGTGGCCACCGCGATCAGCGTCGCCGCGGCGGACAGCGAACCCGCCAGGTACAACGCCCACGCCGCGATCGGCAGTAACCCGCTGACCAGCGACGGCGTGGAGCGGGCCCACACCTGGGTGGTGATCTCGCGGCGCTGCCGAACGCTGCGATCGGTGTCGAGGCGGGCCAGGTGGGTCAGCACCGGCCGGGTCGCCCCGGCCAGCTTCACCGTGCGGGCCGCGGACAGTGACGAGACCAGCGCGGTCGCGAACGCGGCGCGGGCGGCGACGGTACGCCGGGCCGCCTTCTCCAGCCGCGGCCCGAACAACGTGGCCGCCAGCCCCGACAGCAGCATCGTGCCGCCGAAGAACAGCGCCGGTACGACCGAACCGGACGCCCACGTCATCGCCACGATCATCACGAGGCTGGTGGCGTTGTCGACGACGTTGTCCGCGAGCATCACGACCCGCTCGGTGTCGCCGCCCTGCGCGACCACCTCGGCCGGGGTGTGTTTGCTGACCCGGCGCGGCCCGACCTGTCCGTGCACCAGCCGCAGGCTGATCCGCAGCATCTGCCGGACCCACCACTCCGGGAACCACGCACCGGTGTAGTACAGCGCCGGGGTGGTCAGCAGCAGGGCCGCCGCGATGGCCAGGGCGGGCCACATCGGATCGCCGATGCCGTCGACGACGTGCGACCACAGCAGCGGCAGGATCGCGCCGTCCAGCCCGAACAGGACCAGCACGGCGAAGAGCGCGACCGCGGCCAGGCCGTACCGTGGGTCGTTGGTGGTCAGCCGCACGATCTCCCGGAACGTCCGGGCGGGCGGCGGGTCCGGCAGCGGCGGCGCCTGCGCCGTCGGCGGCGCGTCGGCGAGCACCGCGCCCGCGTCAGCGGCGCGGCCGTCCGAGCCGTTGGCGTGCTCCGGGTCGCGGTCGTCGGTGTCGGCGGAGCCCTCCCAGTCGTCGCGCTCGGCCAGCAGCACCCCGCCCGGGGCCGCCTCGCCCGGTCCCGCCGCGACATGGCTGGCGGCCAGCAGCTCGGCGAAGCGCCGCGAGGAGCGCAGCGGGCCCGCCTCCAGCACCCGGCCGTCGGCCAGCACGACCACCTCGTCGCAGCGGCGCACCGAGGACAGCCGGTGCGCCACGATCACACCGATGCGGCCGGTGAGTAGCCGGTCGGTGGCCCGGTGCACCCAGCCCTCGGTGACCGGGTCCATCCGGGCGGTCGCCTCGTCCAGGATGACCACGTGCGGGTCCCGGACGAGGATCCGGGCGAACGCGACGAGCTGCTCCTGCCCGGCGGACAGCTTGTGGCCGCCCTCGCCGAGCTTGGTGTCGATGCCCTCGGGCAGGCCCTCCACCCAGCTCGTCAGGCCCAGCTCGGCCAGCGCCTGCCCGGCGCCGGGCAGCAGCTCCGGGTCGAACAGGGCGATGTTCTCCGCGAGGGTGCCGGCGAGGATCTCGGTGCGCTGCGGGACGATCGCGGTCCACCGGCGCAGCAGTTCGATGTCGATGTCGTTGAGGTCGACCCCGCCCAGCGTCACGGTGCCGCGCGGCACCTCGACGGAACGGGTGAGCACCTTCGCCAGGGTGGACTTGCCGGAGCCGGTACGCCCGATCAGCGCGTACGAGCGGCCCCGCGTGAACGACAGGCTCACCTCGCGCAGCGCCGGGGCCCGGTCGGGGTCGGTGCCGTACCGGAACGTGAGGTCGCGCACGATCAGGTCGCCGTCGGCCGGTGGGGCACCGCCGGCGGGCTCCTGCGGCACGTCGCGCAGCATCTGCACCCGGCTCCACGCGCCGAGCGCGTTCTGCAGCTCGGGCACCATCCGGGTGACGTGTTCGAGGGTGCCGCCGAAGCCCAGCGCCAGCAGCCACACGGCGGTCAGCCGGGCGCCGTCGACGTGCCCCGTGGTCAGCGCCCACGCGCCGGTCACCACGAGGACGGCGATCAGGGCCCGGGTGATCGTGCCGGCCTTCAGGGTCACCTTCGCCGAGGTGCGCCACACGCGGCGGCCGCGCCGCAGCACCGCGCGGGCCCGTTCGGCGTAGAGCCGCCGCACGTACGGGGCGGCGAGGCTGGTGCGGACGTCGTCCTGGCCGTGGATCGCCTCCTCCATCACCGCGGCGAGGTCGCTCCACGCCTCCTCCTCGGCGATGCGCAGCGGCGAGATGCTCCGGATCGGCCCGCTCATCGTGGCGACCAGCAGCCCGGAGACCAGCACCATCGCGATGGCGGCGGGCCACCACACCAGGAACGCGGTGACGATGGACAGGGTCGCGACGGCCATGGACTGGGCGATCCGTACGCCGGGCCCGCGAAGCTCCGCACCGACCTGGTAGACGTCACTGTCGATGCGGTCGAGCAGCTCACCGACCGGGGTGTTCTCCAGGGTGGGCAGATCCTGCCCGAGGGCCACCCGGCACAGGCCACGGCGGACCGCGGCGGTCCAGTCCGCGGTGAGCCGCGCCACGATCAGCCCGATCGCCAGGTCGGTGAGTACGGCGGTGACCAGCGCGGCGGCCAGCACCGCGAACAGCGGCACCGA
This sequence comes from Krasilnikovia cinnamomea, assembly GCF_004217545.1. NCBI lineage: Bacteria > Bacillati > Actinomycetota > Actinomycetes > Micromonosporales > Micromonosporaceae > Krasilnikovia > Krasilnikovia cinnamomea. The sequence goes on along the minus strand of NZ_SHKY01000001.1, from coordinate 140,212 downwards.
GCGGTTCACCAGGACGGGACCCGCCAGGGCGAGGGCCCCCGCCTGGCCGGTGGCGCCGAGCACGATGAGCGCGGCCACCAGCGCCGTACGGCGGGGGGCGGTGGCCCACAGGTCGCGGAGCAGGCGCATGCGAGGTCCTCACGATCGGGGGGGCGGTTCCTCCATCCTGCGGGGCGTCCGATGGCCGGACAAACCAATTACGTTGCAGCGCGGTATGAGGATGGTGATCATGCGGCGCCCGGACGATCAGGCGCGGCGCAGGGTGATCAGGCGCGGCGCAGAGTGATGAGGGTGATCTCGCTCGGGGCGAAGACGCGGAACGGCGGTCCCCAGAAGCCGGTGCCACGGCTGGTGTAGAGCTGCGTGCGCGGGCCGTGCTGGCTCAGCCCCTGCAGCACGGGCTGGTCCGTGCGGACCAGGTAGTGGAAGGGCCAGATCTGCCCGCCGTGGGTGTGCCCGGACAGTTGCAGGTCGACGCCGTGCGCCACGGCCCCGCCGATCTGCTGGGGCTGATGGGCGAGCAGCAGCACCGGCAGCGCCGGGTCGGTACCGGCCAGGGCGGCCACGTGGTCCGCGTGGTGGCCCGGCACCCCGGAACCGCCCGCCGTCCGGTCGTCGACCCCGGCCAGCACCAGCCGATCGCCGCCGCGCTCGACGACGATGTGCCGGTTGTGCAGGGCCTCCCAGCCCAGGGTGGCCATGTGTTCCACCCACCGCTGGGCGCCGCTGAAGTACTCGTGGTTGCCGGTGACGTACACCCGGGCGAGGGCGGCGCGGACGTCGGCCAGCGGGGCGGCCTGCGCGCGCCGCGCGGCCACCTCCCCGTCGGCGATGTCGCCGGTGTGGGCCACCACGTCCGGATCCAGTGAGTTGATCACTTCGGTGACCCCGGCGGACCAGCGGGCCCGGTCGATCGGGCCGTAGTGGGTGTCGGTGATAAGCACCACCCGCAGGCCGTCCAGGGCCGGGCCGAGCCGGTCCAGCCGCACGTCGACGCGGCGCACCCGGGGCACCCGCATCGCCTCGACGTACCCCCAGCCGAGCAGGACCAGGGCGACACCGACCACGGCGACGGTGATCAGGCGCGAGCGCAGCGGGTCGGCGACGCCCGCCAGCTGCAGCACCGGCCGCAGCAGGTTGCCGAGCACCGCCCAGGCGAACAGAACCCAGATCACGCCGAGTTCGGTGTCGGACACCCGGGCGGCCCAGTCGAGGTGGCGGCCGTGCCCGGCCATCATCAGCGGCGGGAAGCTGACCAGCGCCGCGACGAACAGCACGGTGCCGCCCGTGACGACCGCCGTGGGCCAGTGGTTGCCGGCCAGCAGCAGCGTCCACCAGGGGACCCCGAACAGCAGCAGAGTGATCGCCGTGATCGTCGCCGCGAACCGCATGGCGCGGGCGACACGGCGTCGCGGCGTCGCGGCCTGCACCGCTTCCTCGACCGACACGCTACGAGGATGCCACGCCGGGCCCGGTACCGTCCTGCCCGGCCCGGGCGGCGCCGCTACGACGACGGTCACGCCGCCGTCTGCGCGACACCGCCGGTCAGTCCGGCGGCATGCCCACCCGCCGCATCAGGCCGGCCGGGACGACCAGGTCGGCACGGTCGCGGGTCGCGGCGATCAGGGCGGCGTTGCGCTCGTCCGTGCCGGTGGCCCAGGCGAGCGCGGCCTCCTCGGCCTTGCCGAACCGCACGTGCCGCGCGATCAGGCGGCGCAGCCGCTCGGCGTCGGGCAGTTCGACGAACCACACCTCGTCGAACAGCGGCCGGGCCGCCGCCCAGCGGGGGTCGTCGAGCAGCAGGTAGTTGCCCTCGGTGAGGATCAGGCGGGCGCCGCGGGGCACGGCGATGGCGCCCGCGAGCGGTTGTTCGAGGACCCGTTCGAAGCCGGGCGCGTAGACGATGTCGTCCGCGTCCTCGCGCAGGCGGCGCAGCAGGGCCGCGTACCCGAGCGGGTCGAACGTCTCCGGGGCACCCTTGCGCTCGCGCAGGCCCAGCCGGTCCAGCTCCCGGTCGGCCAGGTGGAAGCCGTCCATCGGCACGTGCGCGACCCAGCCGTGCGCGGGCAGCCCGGGCGGCGGCGCCGGGGCCAGGGCGGCCAGCAGGTCCCCGGCCAGCGTGGATTTGCCGGCGGCCGGGGCGCCGGTGATCCCGAGGACCGCCCGGCGCCCATCGGCCGCGAGCGCGCGGGCCCGCTCCACCAGCCCCGCGAACGTCAGCACGCACCAGAGTCTGTCACCGGCCGCGCGCGGCGCGCCACGACGCGGCTACAGGCCGAGGCGCAGCGCGGCCACCCCAGCCGGCGAGAGCGGCCGTACCGTTGATCGCCGCAGGTCGGCGCGGACGCCGACCGGCAGCTGGGTGCCCAGGGCACACAGCGCCGGGAACAGGTCCAGCACGTCGCGGTGGCTCAGCGCACCGACCCCGATGATCAGCCCGTTGACCGCGGGTGGGGTACGGGCCAGCTCCGCGCACAGCTCCATGCGCCAGATCGGGTCGGCGACGTGCGTGGGGAACTCGCGGGCGATCCGGGTGCTGGCCGCGCATCCCGATTCGGGTGCCGCGTGCCGCCCGGAGGTCGCCAGCACCGGTGCCGGGCGTACCGCGACGCCGAGCCGCTCGGCGAGCTCGGCCACGGTCAGGGTGGACAGCCCGTACGCGCAGGCGTCGCAGAGCCGCCGGAAGGTGTGGGCGTCGACCACCATGGCCGCGCTGGGGCACCCGCCGGGGGCCTCGCAGATCGCGTCCATCACCACCTCGGCGAGGCGGCCGCCGGTGTCGAAACGCCCGACACCGAAGTACGGACCGGGGGTGGCGCGGCACGCCTGCAGTGCCGCCTCTTCGCTGGAATAGCCGTCGGGGTCCACACCGATGCGCGGGATGCCGTGGTGTGGGTGGAGGTGGATGAGTCGGTACATCCTGTCGCTCCCGGGGTCGTGCCTGGCGTCGTCGCCCCGGGGTACGGCCGCGATGGCCTCGTCGGTTCAGTCCTCACGCTGTGTGTAAGAAAATTGCCTGCGATCCCGGTGACCTGTGAGCCTGAAGCAGTCGAATGTCACGGCGTGTAACGCGTACGTGCCTGCCGTGAGCAGCAACAACACCACCGCCAGGGCGGCCACGACCGAGGTGTCCAGCACCCGCCACGCGGCGGGCAGCGTCACCACCCCGAGGATCGCGGCGGCCTGCGCGGCCGCCTCGGTCAGGCGCAGCGGGTCGAGAACGCGTCGCTCTGTCATGGCGGACAGCCTCCCGCCGGGGCCCCGGCGGGCGCTTCCCTCCGCAGCGGGAACGATGGCTATGACTTTCGGCCGAGCCCGGCCGCCGCCCCGTGCGACTCGCCGACAGCGGCGGCGCGCCGGGCCTTCCGCGTGCCACGTAGCCGACGTTTCGCCCAAAAGAGCAGAATTCCGGGCGGATCGCGGAAACGGGTGGTCAGAAACGCCCGGTGGGATGGTTGCCAAGGATCTCCGCAACCCCGAAGCTTGCCAAGGCACCGGCCGATTGTCGTCGTGACCGGCCGATCGGGGAGGAAGCCGCAGTGACCGTCACGGCGTCGCCGACGTGGAAGACCATGCCGGCACTCATGTACCACTCCGTTTCCGCGGTGGCCGGGCCCATGCGGGACCTCGCCGTACCCCCGGAACGCCTCGCCGAACAGCTCACCGCGCTCTCCGCGGCGGGATACCGCCTGGTCGGCCTCACGGAAGCGCTGGACCTGCTGGACTCCGGCTGCACGGACAACCTGCTGGCGGTCACCTTCGACGACGGCTACCGGGACTTCCTCACCGAGGCCGTGCCGGCACTGGCCGCCGCGGGCGCCCGCGCCACCCTGTACGCCTCCGTCGGCCACCTGGGCGCGCACGCCGACTGGCTGGGCCGCTGGTCGCCGGACTTCGGCCCGATGCTGACCTGGGACGAACTGGCCGAGGTCGCGGCCGCCGGGATCGAGATCGGCAACCACAGCCTCGTACACCACCCCCTCGACGTGCTGCCGCCCGCGCAACTGCGCGAGGAGGTCGTGCGCAGCCACGGCGAGCTGGAGCAGCGGCTGCAGCTCAAGGTGCGCAGCTTCGCCTACCCGCACGGCTACAACGGCCGCCGGGTACGCGACGTCGTCGAGGCCGCCGGGCACGACAACGCCACCGAGGTGGGGCGGCGACTGCACCGGCCCAACGAGCGGCGCTTCGCCGTACCCCGGTTGCAGCCGACCCCCGACCACACCGGCGCCGACCTGGTGGCCCTCGTCCGTGGCGGCGGCAGCGCGCTGCTGCCGCAGGCCAAGCGGCTCGCCCAGCCCGCGTGGCGCCTGGTGCGCCGCGCGGCGCGCAGCACCGGCCGGAACCTGACGTGAGCGCCGCGCACCGCCCGTCGCCCTGGCTGACCCGCCGCCGGGTGCTGGGCCTGGGCGCCCTGGCCGCCGTGCCGGCGGTGACCCTCGCGGTACGCGGGGCCCGGTCGCCGGATGCGCCCGGCGCGGGCGCCGCCCCGGCTCCGGCCGTGTCGTCGCAGCCGCCCACCTCGGCGCCGGCGCTGCGGGTCGTCACCGACGGCGGCGGGCCGGTCCCGTTCGTCGCGGGCAAGGCGATGCTCGGCTCGTACGTCGGGCTCAAGGGCAAGACGCTGGAGCAGAGCCTGCGCCTGCGCCGCCAGCAGCTCGGCCGGGACCAGCGGATCGTGAACCTGTTCTACGACTGGACCGACATTCTGCTGAGCGCGGCCCCGGAGCTGCCCGCCCGGACCGTCCCGATGATCTCCTGGGCCGGCACGAAGTACGCCGACATCACCAGCGGCGCCTCGGACGCGCTGATCGCCCGCGCGGCCCGCCGCGTGGCCCGGTACGGCAAGCCGGTCATGCTGCGCTTCGCCTGGGAGATGAACGGCGGCTGGTTCGAGTGGGGCGGCGCCAAGAACGGCGGTCACTCAGAGGGCTACGTCAAGTCATGGCGCCGGATCCACAAGATCTTCCGGGACGCCGGGGTGCGCAACGCCTCCTGGGTGTGGAGTCCCAACTGGAACTCCAGCCCCACCGCCGCCTGGAACACCCCGCAGTCCTACTACCCGGGCGACGCGTACGTCGACTGGGTCGGCGTCTCCGGCTACAACCTGCACCGGGAATCCCCCGAGGCGCTGTTCGACGGCATCTACCAGCTGTACGCCGCGAAGAAGCCGATCGTCGTCACCGAGGTCGGCGCGGTGGACCGGGGCGGGCGCACCAAGGCCGACTGGATCACCGTGTTCGATCAGTGGGTGCAGGACCGCCCCGGGGTGGGCGCCGTGGTCTGGTTCGACACGGACACCCATCCCGGCTACGACGAGAAGTGGCGCGTCGACACCGACCCGCAGTCGCTGGCCGCGTACCGCGAGATGGCCACGGGGCCCCGCTTCAGCGGCTAGCGCGCCGCCGCGATGTACAGCGTGCGGTACGGGGAGGTCTCGCCCGCGCGCAGCAGGTTCACGGTCATCCGCTGGCGGCCCGGCATGCTGATGTCGGCGCGCCACGTGCCGTCCCCGCTCACCGGGATGGTCCGCTGCTCGGCGGTCTTGCCCGTGGGCCCGACCACGGCCAGCGTGTACGGCCCGTACTCGGGGACCAGCCCCGTGGCCGTGACCGGCACGAGCCGGTTGCCCGAGGCGGTGACCGGCCCCGGCTCGCCCGCCGACAGCGCGGTGACCGTCGTCTCGTAGCTGCTGTGCGAGCTGCTGTAGGACAGCCAGCTCGCCCCGCCCAGCACGGCCAGCACGAGGACCAGCGGCAGCAGCTGCCACGCCAACCGGCGCGGCCCCGCGGCGTCCGTGGCGTCGGCGGACGGCCCGTCGTCGACGACCCTCGGCAGCAGCATGGTGGAGACCTGGTCCTCGGTCAGCACGGGCGTCGGGGCCGCGACGGTGGGTGCGCCGACCGTCGGCGCGCCGGCGGCGACCGCCACCGGCGGCGCCACGGCGTCGGCCGGCTCCGGCTCCGGTTCGTCCTCCTCCTCATCCCACAGCTTGCTGACCAGGCGGTGCAGGGCGCTCACCCACCGGTCCGGCAGGCCGGCGGGCACCAGCGCCACCAGGGTCACGCCGGCGGTCGCGACGGTCCAGGACGTCCGGCCCAGGGAGAAGCCGAGGACGTGGATCACCAGGCCGCCCAGGATGAGTACGCCGAGGCTGAGCGCGGAGGTCAGCACCGTACGCTCCACCCCGCTCAGGTCGCGGCCACGCAGCAGCGCCCCGGTCAGCGCCGCGCCCGGCAGCAGCAGCGCCAGCAGCACCCCGCCGGCGATCATGAGCGGCTGCGAGCCGAACAGCACCGCGGCGGCCGCCGCGACCGTCACCACGGCCAGCAGAATCGCCAGTTTCGGCTTCACTGTGCCCCCATGTGGTAGATGCGGACGGTGCCGTTGTCGTACACCCGGCCGACCTCGGTCAGGGTGTCGAACTTGCCGATCTGCGCCGCCGTCAGCGGGGCGGTGATCTGCCCGGCGCGCGGGTCGTTCTCGAAGTAGGCGTCGCTGACCGGCAGCCGGGTGGTCAGCCGCTGGTCGACCACCAGGTATTCGAGGTGCACCCGGGTCACGAGATCGTCCTCGGCCAGGCCCCACTGGTCGGCGTAGAACAGCGGGCCCACCTCGCGGACCGGGTCCTGGCGGCCGTACGTCGAGGCCAGTGACACCGACGTGACGTCGCCACCGACGCGGTTACCCGGTCCGAGCGTCTCCCGTTGGAAGTTCGCGGCCGCGATCCCGTACGCGTCGACGGACCGCTCGAAGCCGCCCGGCAGGTACGGCCCGGGCAGCAGCGACACCAGCGGCGGCCAGCCGCCCGCCCGGGCACCGATCATGAGCAGGGTGATCAGCGCCGAACCGGCCGCGACGCGGGTGAACCACGGCCAGCCCACCGGCGCGGGATAGTCGAACGTCGGGGCCGCGGCCCGCCACCGATGACCGGCGGCGTCGCGCATCGGGATGATCTGCACGCCGCGTACCAGCGCGATGGCGACCAGGATCGCGATCGGGATGTACGTGAACGTCTGCAGCCGCCCGGAGATCTCCGGCCCGTTCTGGCCGAGGAAGCGGATGCCGTTGCCCGCGAAGAACAGGAAGCTGCCCACCACGGCGGCCCAGCGCCAGGCGTCCCGGTCATGCCGGTGGATCATGTCCCGGACGCAGGCCAGGTAGAGCACGAACAGTCCGAGCAGCCCGGCACCCTGCACCACCAACTGCCCCACGGACACCGCCGCCGAGGCCTTCTCCGGCGTGGTCTCGTTGTTGATCAACTGGTTGACCGTCGTGATCACCTGGTTGATCGGGGCTTCCAGGTAGGCGATCACGTCGGTGGCGACGAACAGGATCCACCCCGCGACGACCGCGAGGGCCACCACGGGCATGACCAGGGCCGCCCAGCGGCGCGGCCGCTCGGCGACCAGCTGGGCCACGGCCAGCAGGGTCAGCGTGGCGACCAGCGCGAACGCCGTCACGTGGTGGCTGACCGTGGTCGCCACGATGGACCCGACCGCGATCATCGCGAACGGCCGTCCGCCCTCGGCCAGCCAGCGGCGGGTCGCCCAGATCGTCAGCATGAAGAACGGCAGCGCCGCGGTCTGGTACAGGAACATCGAGTTGAAGAACAGGTAGTGCATCGCGGTGGCGTACAGCGCGCAGGCGACACCGGCCACGGCGGGGGAGTTGCTGGCCCGCAGCGCGGTCACGAACAGCACGCCCACGAAGACCAGGTGCGCGACCCCGGCGACGACCACCCCGGACGCGGTGACCGGCACGCCGGTCATGCTGGACAGCGCGGCGGCCATCTCCGCCAGGCCGGGGAAGTGGACGGCGGGCGGCAGCGCCGTGTTCGGCTGGAACAGCTCGCCGGTCTGCATCAGGATCGTCGTGGCCAGCCAGTGCTGCAACTCGTCCGGGAAGCGGAACTGGTCCGGGCTGTACATCCACTTCAACAGGTACTGGTTGACGGCCAGCCCCATGACCAGCAGGAACGACTCGCCGACCCCGGCCATGCGGCGGCTGAGCAGCCGCACCACGACCGGGGTGAAGACCACCACCTGCCCGATCCAGTACGCCGTCATGGCGCTCTGGGCGCCGTTGCGGCCACCCTGGTACGCGAACGCGACCAGCAGCACCCCGAGGCTGGACAGCACCAGCACCAGCGGCGCGTGGCCCAGGTCCAGCGGCTGACGGCGGGCGCGGGCGGGCTTCGGCGGCCGGGCCGGGTCCGGGGCGGGCGCGGGTGCCGGACGCGTCGCGCCCGGGCGTCCCGGCACGACCGGGATCTGCGTCGGCCGCAGCTCCACCGGGGGCCCGGCGACGGTCGGCGGCGGCAGGGTCGGGTTGTCCTGACCGGCCCCGGGCACGACGGCGGCACCGCGGGCCCTGGGCTGGACCCGGGCCCTTCCCTGTGCCTCGGCGCTCGCCGGTTGCTCTGCCGTCACCCCTGCCTTTTCGGTCGCCGGGCCGGGCTCGGCAAGCCTCGCGGCCCCGTCAACTGCGGGCCGGGCCTTCTCGACGACCTCCGCGTCGGCCCGGACCGGCTCGAGCTTCCCGGCCTGGGCCGGCGGTTGGGCCGGTGGTGCGGGTGCCGGCGCGGGCGCGGGCACCCGGGCGGAGCCGGCCTGCGCGGGCGCGGGCACCTGGGCGGAGCCGGCCTGTGCGGGCGGCCTGGCGGCTGGCGCCTGGGCTGCTGCGCTCGGGGCTGCTGCGCTCTGGGCTGGGGTCTGGGCGGCTGCGGCCTGAGTTGGCGGCTTGGGCGCTGGGGTCTGGGCGGCTGCGGCCTGGGTTGGCGGCTTGGGCGCTGGGGTCTGGGCGGCTGCGGCCTGGGTTGGCGGCTTGGGCGCTGGGGTCTGGGCGGCTGCGGCCTGGGTTGGCGGCTTGGGCGCTGGGGTCTGGGCGGCTGCGGCCTGGGTTGGCGGCTTGGGCGCTGGGGTCTGGGCGGCTGCGGCCTGAGTAGGCGGCTTGGGCGCTGCCGGCTGTCCGGCGGGGTGGGGCGCTGCGGCCGGGGTAGGGGGCTTGGGCGCTGCGGCCGGTCCGGCAGGTTTGGGCGTCCCGGTCGGCGCGGCCCCGGCGGCCGGCGTCTCGGTGGAGCCCGCCGTACCCCTGGCCGGGCCGGCGGGCTTGCGCGGCGGGAAGCCGGGCGTGCCCAGCGTGAGGCCGGGTGGCGCGGGGATCGGGGTCTTCGGCACCCCGGTCGTGGTCTGGATGTCCGCCCCCGCGGAGCCCGCCTGCACCCGCGCGGTGCCGCGGGCGCGGTCGGGCTGCACCTGAGCGGTGCCTCGGGCGGCGTCCGCCTGCGCCGGGGCGGCACCTCCGGCGGCGTCCGCACGCACCTGGGCGGCACCTGGGGCAGTGTCCGGTTTGTCGCTCTCGCGCTCGTCTGACCGTTGCGCCGAGCGCTGGTCCGCCGCGCGCTGCGCCTCCGCGTCTTCGGGGGACTCGAACTGTTGGATGGACTGCATCACGCCGGTCGGGCGCTCCTTCGCCTGGTCGTTGCCGGGTTCCGGCCCGTCGCCGGGTGCGACGGCATGGTGCGGAGAGGCGCCGCCTTCGGGCGGCGGCTCGGGTGGGCGCGCTATCGGCATGCGGTTATCCCCGTGAGGCGTGGACCGGGACGGCGGGGCGCGGGCCGTACGGCCCGACACACCATGGTCCCCGATCCGGCCGGAAACGAGCAGTCCGGCCGGGCCGCGCCCATGAGCTGATGGCCGACCATCAGCGTGATACGAGTCCGGCCCGCCGGGAATGCCCCTTTTCGGGGGAACTTCCCGGCGAACGGAGGAGTCACGCGCTCAGCGGCCGGCCTTCCGGTTCTTGGCCTTGGCCGCGCGACGACCCTTCAGGTACGCCCGGGGCCCGGCGATCATGCCGCGCCGGTTCGCCTTGAGCAGCTCCCGTGGGAAGTCGTCCTGCAGCGTGGAGACCCGCAGGCTGTCGCTGCCGGTGAGGTCGCGCAGCGCGCTCGGTACCAGCTTGAGCAGCGGCCACAGCAGGCCGGGCCGGTGCATCAGCAGGCTCGTGTACGCCGCGGTGAGCCCCGCGCCGTACCCGACCATCTGCTTCTCCAGGCCCGCGAGGTCGCGCCGGTGGTAGTGATGGGTGACCGCCGTGGGCTGGTAGACGATCGTGCCGCCGTCGACCAGTACCTGGGTGAAGGCGAGGGTGTCCTCCGAGCCCATCGCGGGGGTGCCGGCGCCCAGCGCGGTGTCGAACCCGCCGATCCGCTCGATGACGCCCGCCCGGAACGTCATGTTCGCGCCCGTGCCGAACGGGGGCAGCGGGTACAGCGGGCTCTGCCGGTGCGCGGTGGCCGGGCTGAACACGTCCGGCTTGAAGCCGCGGCCCTTGCTGTGGCCGCCGAACTGCTCGAACCACAGCTGCGCCTGGGTCTCCAGCTCGGCCGGGACGATCACGCCGGAGACGACGTCCGCCTCGGGGTGCTCGGCCAGTGCCCGGGCCACCTCGGCCAGCCAGTTGGGGTCGGCGTACTCGTCGTCGTCGATCCAGGCGAGGATCTCGCCCGGCGCGGCCGCGACCGCGGCGTTGCGGGCGAACGACAGCCCCGCCTTCGGCTCCAGCAGGTAGTCGACCGGGCCGCGCCGGGCCGCGGAGCGGACCACCTCGGCGGTCGCGTCGGTCTCGGGCGCGTTGTCGACCACCAGCACCCGGAAGTCCGGGTAGTTCTGGGTGATCAGGCTGTCCAGGCAGCGGGCGAGCGCGCCGGGGCGTTCCCGGGTGCAGATCACCACGGTGATCGGTGGGGCGTCCGCCAGCACCTCGCGGCGGCGGGCCAGGAAGGCGGGCTCGGTCTCCGGGGTGATCCCGTCGACCGGCAGGGCCTCCAGGCCGAACTCGGCCAGCCGCGGCCGCAGGCTCGCGCCCAGCTCGGCGTCGATCGCGGCGGCCAGCTCCCCGGGGCGCAGGCCCGCTTCGGGTACGTCGAGCAGCAGCGTACCGATCGGCTCGGTGAACAAGCGGACCAGGAACCACGTCTTGGCGATGCGCCGCCCGTCCTCGCCCACGGCGCCCACGGTGGGCAGCGGGTCGGACAGGTCGACGTCGTACACGGCGGCGGGTAGCACCTCACCAGTGTGCTCGATCGCGGGCCGGGTCAGGACCTCGTCGGCGCGTGGCGCGGGCACCCGTACCTTGCCATTCACTCCGGCGGTCACTGGGCCGCCTCGGCGGCGGCGACGGGGGCCGGGCGCCGCGCCGCGCGGCGGCTGGCGACGGTCTCCACCGCCCCGCCCCAGCCCGCGGCGGCCACTCCGGCGACCACGCTGCCGGCGCGCAGGGCGTGCGCGACGCCCCGGCCCCGGCTCGCGGCGGCGAGGTTGCGGACCACCGCCTTGGGCAGGGACCACAGGTAGTCACGCTCGGCGCCGAGGCTCTCCGAACCATCCAGCAGGCCCGCCATCTGCACCTTGCCGCGCCCCTCGGCGTAGCAGCGGCGCAGGAAGAAGCTGAACGTGGACGCCTGGGCGGGCACCTCGTGCCGGATCACGGCGTCCGGGACGTACATCCAGCCGCCACCGGCGTGGGCGCTCATCCGCAGGCACAGCTCGGTGTCCTCGGGACGCGCCTGGTTGCCCTTCTTCCCGAAGCCGGTACGGAAGCCGCCGACCGCCATGAACGTCTCCCGGCGCACCACCATGCTGGCCGACCAGACGTTGCGGATGGGCGCCGTGGCGGTCGGCATGCCGGTGTACGAACCGCCGACAGCCCAGAGGAACTCGTCCGGCATCCACCGGGGCCGGGTGGTCTCCCACGCCGGGTTGATCCCACCGCCCGCGCCGACCACGGCCGGGTCGGCGAAGGGCGCCACGAGCTTGCGCAGCCAGTCGGTCGCGGCGACCACGTCGTCGTCGAGGAACGCGATCAGCGGCGTGTTGGTGTGGAACGCGCCGGTGTTCCGGTTGCCCGAGACGCCCTGGGCGTACAGGTTCTCCAGCACGGTCACGCCGGGCAGGTCACGCCGGGCCCGGCGGTACAGCTCCGGGTTGTGGTCGACGACGACGACCACCTCGGCGGCCGGGTAGTCCTGGGACCTGGCGGACGCGACGGTCCGGACAAGCATCGACCAGCGCTTCTCGCTGTGGGTCGGGATGACGATGCTGACGGCAGGGCGGAAGGTGGGGTTCTCCACGCGAAGAGCTCCTCGACAGGCGGCGGGACCGGGGGGCAGGGGCGCGGTGAGGGATCAGTCCTCGAGCGTCGCGCGGGCCCGCCGGGCGTTGATGTCATCCGTACGGCGGGTGCCGACCTCGCGGGTGCCACGGTTGATGCGCGCCACGTGCGGACGGCTCTCCGAGCGGTTGCGGCCCGGCGTCGCCGGCCGGTTCACGATCTGCTCGAGGCTGGTCTGCGCCGGGATGCGGGCGGAGGTGGTCTCGGTCGTGGCGGTGGTGGCGCCGTCGGCCTGGACCTGCTCGGCCGCAACCTGCTCGGCCGCAACCTGCTCGGTCTGGACCTGCTCCACCGGGACCTGCTGGGCCGGGACCTGCTGGGCCGGGATCTGGGCGGCGGTGCCGCGGTGGCGGGCCTTGTGCTGGCCGCGGGCACGGCCGTACTCGCTGAAGATGGTCCGCAGCACCCGGAAGCCGTCGCGGAAGGTGTTGAGGTTGGTCTCGCCGTGGATGCGCTCGTGCTCGATGCTGCCGACCTCGCCGACCTTCATGCCGTCCACCGCGGCCCGGATGTTGATCATCGTCTCGATCTCGAAGCCGTCGCCCCACAGCTTGCTGCCGTCGGCCGGGCGGGGCAGGTTGACGTCCGGCAGGTCCAGCACCGGGACGACCCGGCGCCAGAACGCGTTGTAGCCGTAGCACAAGTCGGTGAACTTCGTTCCGAAAAGGACATTTACCACGAGGTTGAGGCCGTCGTTGCCCAGCTTGCGCAGCCGGGTGATGTCGTGGCTGTGGCCGCCCTTGGCGAAGCGCGAACCCTTCACGAATTCGGCGCCGCCGACCAGCTCGGCCACGAAGAGTGGGATCTCAGCCGGGTCGGTCGAGCCGTCCGCATCGATCATCACGATGATGTCGCCGGTGCAGGCCGCGAAGCCGCACGCGAGTGCGTTGCCCTTGCCGGTACGGGTCTGCTGTACCACCACGACGTCCGGGCGCAGTTCCCGGGCCACCTCGACGGTGCGGTCCACGGACCCGCCATCGACCACGATCACCTCGTCCACGCCCTCCGGCAACTTCCCGAAGACGTGCGGCAGGTTCCGTTCCTCGTTGAGGGTAGGAATGACGACGCTTACCTTCGGTGATGAATCTCCGTTACGAGGCGTGTTGCCCGAGCTGGAGGAAAGCTGCATGTCGGTCCCTTTCCGGGGCGGCAGATGCGGTCGAATCAGGCGCTTTCGGTGGTGAAAACGCAGGCGACTTGTCACTGCTGCCAAATCTAGCAACCCGCTACGTAGCGTCAACTAACCAAAGGGACAGCGTGACCCCATCGGCGCGGGCTGCCGCCGCCAACCGGATGAGCAGGGGGTATGCTCTCGGGCAACAATGGTGGCCATAAGCACTCATCCGTCACATCCAGTAGCGGACGCGGGATGCCACGAAGGCATTGCAAAGGGCAATTCGGACATAACCGATATTCCCCTACAGTCGTGGTTGTTAAAAGACAAAAAAATAATGTCGGATTCCTCCGTGTGAAACCCATCACGCGGGGCGTTCATTACAGAGGGTGTTGCTGCGGGTGCAGGACGGTTGCAGGGGCCGTCAACGCCCGTCACCTACAGAGAGATGGATAGGTTGATCCGGTGACCCATTGGCCCGCCTGGAGTCAGAGAGTGTGCGAACCAACACCTTGGGTAACCCGGTGAACCGGCAGGACGCGCTGTGTGTCTGCGGCCATCAGCGTCGCGCTCACGAGCATCACCGCAGGGGGACCGACTGCACGTTCTGCGGGGCGGACCGCTGCGCCCGCTTCCGCCCTCCCCGCTGGTGGCGCCGGGCCGCATGATCCGGATCACGCCCCGGCGGGCCGCGCGGCGTCGCACCTTTCCGCTGGCCTAGCGTCACCGCACACACTCCGGTTCCCGGCGCCCGCCGTCATCCCCGGCCGGGCAGCAGCCGCGGTGCCGTCCATGGCGGGGCCCGTCCCACGAGGACAGGCTCCGTCATGCCCACACTTCCCGGATCCGCCGCCCGGATCCGCCGCGCTTGCGCGGCCGGCGCGCCCGACCGCCCAGTTCGGACTCAACGCGGCCAGCCGCATTCGTTGTCCGTCGCCCGTACCCGAATGGGCGGCAGCCTGCGGACTACAACGGCACCGTTGTACCGTGATCGCACGGGCAGGTCGCCAGGGCGGAGGTCGCGATGGGCGAGGCCGTGATGACGACACGCCGGCAGGCCGACGGGGCGATCGTCGTCGACGTGCGGGGCTCGCTGGACGCCGCCACGGTCGACGCGTTGCGGGCCACCCTGCTGGCTACTCTGCACGGTGAGCGCCCGGTCAGCATGATCGTCGACCTGACCTTCGTCACCTTCATGGACTCGATAGGGGTGGGCGCGCTGGTCACCGGGGCGAACGCGGCGCGCGAGGTGGGTGCCCGGTTCACGCTGCGCAACCCGAGCGAATTCGTCCACCGCCAGTTGCGGGTCACCGGGCTCGCGGAGGTCTTCGGCCTGCCCGGCACCCCCTGGGCGTCGCAGGCCCACCCCGGCTGACGCCGTACGGTGCGCCCGGCGATCCCCGCCGTCGCGCGGTTAGCGCGGCGCGCCGAACCGGGCCAGGTAGTGCCAGACCTTCTTGAGGTCCTGGCCGTCGTAGCGGCCGGTGCGCGCGGCGTCGCCGATCACGCGCGGGGTCAGCCGGTCGTCCGCCGCGAGTTCGGCGCCCAGCTCGACGTACTTCCGACCGCGATAGCCGGGATGGCGCCGCAGCTCCGCCACGGTGAGGTGAAAGCCGTGATGCCACTCCAAAGGGCAGGGCAGCCGCGCGGCGGCGGCCTCGACGTCGGTGCCCCGGTAACTCGGATCCAGGACGAGCGCCTCGACGTCACCGTCGAGCCGGACGGGCTGGTGCACCTGGGCCTCGATGTAGTCGTCCAGCCGGTCCGGCCAGTCGGCGGCGGCCAGCTCGATCAGCGACATCCGGTCCGCCACCGCGAAGGCCGTCGGCTCCAGATGGCTGTCCGGATAACAGAACGTGGCCCGGGACA
This sequence comes from Krasilnikovia cinnamomea, assembly GCF_004217545.1. Lineage (NCBI taxonomy): Bacteria > Bacillati > Actinomycetota > Actinomycetes > Micromonosporales > Micromonosporaceae > Krasilnikovia > Krasilnikovia cinnamomea. The sequence goes on along the minus strand of NZ_SHKY01000001.1, from coordinate 125,055 downwards.
CGGCCGCCCCGGTCAGGCGCAGGTGCGCCGATCCGAAGCGGGGTGCGGCGCCCACCGGGCTACGCCGGACGTTCAGTGCACCGTAGACGGGTCGTAGGTGGGCGGGAGCGGCGTCATAGGCGCCGCCGAAGATGCGGCTCTCCCAGCGCCACCGGTCGCCACCCGGATAGGCGGTCAGCCCGCCGTTGCTGGTGCCGGTGACGAATTGGGAGACGTACGTACCGTCGGCCGCGAGGGCCGCCAGGATCGGGGTGCCGCCCACGAGGCGATCCGGATGGAAGTTCAGCGTGATCCGCAGCGCCGGGTCCACCGGCGCTCCGCGGGACCGGGCCGCGACGTGGCGCAGCGCCCGCTGCCACGGTTCCTCGCCGTCCCGTCCGGATCGCACCGGGCACATGTACCACGATCCGCATCGGTCCACGTATGGAGTTCGGCTGAACACGTCTGTACCGTTGTGAACATGAGTGTTCGCGTGGCTCGGCGGCGCTCCGCCGTACGTCTGGCCACCGCGGCCGCCCTGCTCGACGTCGCGGTCGAAGTCCTCGTCGCCGACCCCGCCGCGTCGCTCGCCGAGGTCGCCGAGGCGGCCGGCATCGGCCGCACCACCCTGCACAAGCACTACGCCACCCGCGACGACCTGCTGCGCGCGGTCGGCCACCGGGCCATCGACCTGTGGGAGCAGCGGATCGGTACGGCCGTGCGCGCCGCCGACGCCCCCGACGGCGGGCTGCGCGCGCTCGCCGAGGCGATGATCGCGGTGGGCCCGCACCTCGCGTTCCTGTGGCGCAACCCGATCTTCGACCACGCCGAGGACATCGGCCGGCGGTGGAAGAGCGTCGAGCCGCAGGCCCTCACCGTCCTCAAGCGGGCCCGCGACCGGGGTCTGCTGCGCGCCGAGGTCGCCGACCACTGGCTGCTGCAGACCTTCTACTCCCTCGTGTACGTCGCCGCCGAATCCGTCTACTCCGGACACCTCGCCCCCCGCTCCGCCCCCGACCTCGTGGTGGACACCTACACCCGGGGACTGGGCGCACCCTGACGAAAGGGCCCCGCACATGGCCGACCTGCGTCGCACCGCCGCCTTCGCCGCCGCTCTCTACCGCCGCCGCCTCGAATTCGCCTACCACGGATACGTACGCCGCGACCCGATGTCGCTGCTGCACCTGCGGGCCGGGCGGGAGAACCCGTACGCCGTGTACGACGGGATGCGCCAGGCCGGTCCGCTCGCCCCGACGCGGCTGGGCAACTGGGTCACCGTCAGCCATTCCGTCTGCGGCACGGTGCTGCGCGACCGGCGCTTCGGCGTCAACGCCACCGAGCTGACCGTGACCGCACCCGGCGACGAGTTCGACATGTCGTTCCTCGACCGGGACCCGCCCGACCACACCCGGCTGCGCCGCCTCGCCCAACCCGCGTTCAGCCCCCGGCAGATGGCCGGCTACCGCCCCCGCGTCGAAGCCCGCGTCGACGAGCTGCTCGACCGGGCCGGGGACGACTTCGACCTGGTCTCCGCGTTCGCGGCCCCGCTGCCGATCGCGGTCATCACCGACCTGCTCGGGGTGCCCGACGCCGACGCGGACCGGTTCACCCGGTACGGCGCCGTCATCGGCAGCGCCCTGGAGGGCATCCACTCCCTGCGCCACGCCGCCCGGCTCAAGGCCGCCAACGACGAGCTGCGCGCACTGTTCGAGAGCCTGTTCGCGTTGCGCCGGCGGGAGCCCGCCGACGACGTGATCAGCCGGATCGTCGCCGCCGAGGGCGACCAGATCCAGCCCGGCGAGATGCTGCCGATGTGCTCGCTGCTGCTGGTCGCGGGCTTCGAGACCACGGTCAACCTGATCGGCAACGCGGTGCACGCGCTGCTGGGGCACCCGCGGCAGTGGGCCGACCTGTGCGCCGACCCGGCCGGGCTGGCCGGCCCGGCCATCGAGGAGACCCTGCGCTGGGACCCGCCCGTGCAGCGCACGGCCCGGTGCGCGCAGCAGGACGTCGAGCTGGAAGGCCGCACGGTCGCCAAGGGCAAGTTCGTGGTGACCCTGCTCGGCGCCGCGAACCGCGACCCCGAGGTGTGGCGTGAGCCGGACCGCTTCGACATCCACCGCGAGCAGACCGCCGACCACCTGGCGTTCTCCAGCGGCATCCACTACTGCGTGGGCGCGCCGCTGGCGCGGCTGGAGGCGACCATCGCGCTGCGGCGCCTCGCCGAGCGCCTGCCCGGCCTGCGCCGCAACGGCCCGCTGCGCCGCCGCGCCTCCAGCGTCGTCCGCGGCCCGCTGCACCTGCCGGTACGCACCTCGGCCCCCGCCCGCCGCGTGGACCACGGCCTGAGCGCCTGAACCGGGGCGTCGTGATCCCGGTCCGCCCGACATTCCGGGCGGACCCGTCGAGCGCCGGCAGGACTGTCGGAGGTGGTGCCTAGAGTCGGGGAGTGCTCGTCCGGATCGAAGGCGTCGACCTGCCCGGCCGCGGCGGCGGTGCCGAGGCGGCCGCCCTGCGCCTGGGCAATGTGCACGTCGGCCTGCAGCGCCGCGCCGAGGTGGTGGCGCGGGTGCGCGCCGACGCCGCCTCGGCGAGCTGGGAGCTCGACGTCGCCACCCGCGAGGTCGACGGCCTGCTCGACGTCTCCGGCCCGTACGTCCACGGGCGGCCCGGCGCCCGCTTCCTGTACCTGAGCTGGGGCGGAGTCGACGGCGACGAGTTCGCCATGTTCCGCCGCGCCAAGCTGATGTTCGGCGACGTTCCCGGTGCGCTGCTGCGCGCCGCGCACGCCGGTGCCGGGGTGCTCGCGGGGCGTCTGGGCCTCACCGATCCGGCGGGCGGGCCGCGCTGTGCCCGGGTCCGCCCGCCGGACATCACCTGGCGGCTGGCCGAGTCGTGACGGACCCGATGGCGCACGGCCACGACCCGGACGCCGTGCGGGTGGTGCACGGCTTCGTCGCGCGTGACGGCAGTCTCGGCGTGTGGGCGGAGGCCGGCATCATCGGCACCGAACCCGGCGCGGGAAACGACACCGGCCCCGAGGTGGTGCCGCCACCCGCCGACGGCCGACCCACCGGATCCCGATCCGTGTCGCACGGCCGGGCGCGGCGGGCGCGGGGCGCCAGCCCGCCACACCCGTTCGCCGTGGACCCCGGGCCGGTCCCCGGCGGCGGCCCGGTGCCGGACATGCCCCCGACCGGTCCGACCCGGCCGGTGACCCTGCTGCTGCCCTCGACCGGGGCCGGACCCCTGCCCTCGCCGCAGCTCGGCCTGCCACCGCGCCGGGGGACTGCGCGGCTGCGCCCGTGGGCGGTGCACGCCGTGACCGTGCCCGCCGTGCCGGACGACCTGGCCGACGCGCTCGGCGCCCGCCCCGCCCCGTCGCTGACCTGGCTGGCCGAGCTCACCACGTTCGCCGCCGACCTGGTGACCCGGGGGCGGGTCCTGCCCGCGGTGATCGCCGACGGAGCCCGGCCGCGCGCCCGCTGGCGGCCGGTGCTCGCCGGTGCCGACACGGCCCGGCACGCCGACCTGTTGCGCCGCATGCCACCCGCCTGCCGCGCCGAGCGGGTCCGGCCCGGCGAGGTGGCGGGGCTGCCGGCCGCCGACACGCTGCACGCCGCGCTGGGGCGACTCGTCGACTCCGACGTCCGGCGGCGGCTGGCCGGGTGCGGGCCCGCCGGCGCGCCGTGGCTGGCCGCGCTGACCGGTGACCCCGAGTTCGACGCGCCACCCGACGAGCTCGACCGGCTCACCGCGGCACTGGACGACTGGCACGCCCAGGCCACCAGCGGCACCGCCGTGCGGGTCTGCTTCCGGCTGTCCCACCTGCCCGACCCGGACACCCTGCCCGACCCGGACACCGCCGGCACGGACCGCTGGCTGCTGGAGTTCCTCCTGCAGGCCCGCGACGAGCCCAGCGCGCTCGTACCGGCCGCCGAGGTGTGGCGTGACCGCACGGCCCCGTTGCGCCGCTGGACGCACCACCCGCAGGAACGGCTGCTGGCCGGCCTGGGCCGGGCGGCCCGGCTGCTGCCCGAGCTAGACCCGGCCCTGGACGCGGCGCGGCCCACCGAGCTGATCCTCGACACGCCGGGTGCGTACCGGTTCCTCTCCGCCGCGCCCGTGCTGGAGCAGGCCGGGTTCGGGGTGCTGGTGCCCGCCTGGTGGCGGGAACCGCACGGTCTCGGCCTGTCGCTGCAGGTGCGCACGCCCGACCAGATCAGCCCGGTGCTGCGCGACGACGCGGTCGACCTCGCCACCATCGTCGAGTACCGGTGGGGGCTGGCGCTCGGAGGCCGCACCCTGACCGAGGACGAACTAGCAGACCTGGCCCGGGCCAAGGTGCCGCTGGTACGGCTGCGCGGCCGCTGGGTCCACCTGGACGCGCAGCACCTGCGGGCCGGACTGACCTTCCTGCGGCGCGGCGGCGGCACGATGACCGCCGGGGACGCGCTGCGCCTGGTCCGGCTGCTGCCGCCCGAGGAACTGCCGCTGCCGGTCACCGCCACCGGCGGCACGGGGTGGCTGGCCGACCTGCTCGGCGGCGAGGCCGAACAGCGGCTGGAGCTCGTCGAGGCGCCCGCCGCACTGGTCGGCGAGCTGCGGCCGTACCAGCGGCGGGGGTTGTCCTGGCTGGCGTTCCTCGACCGCCTGGGCCTGGGTGCCTGCCTCGCCGACGACATGGGACTCGGCAAGACCGTCCAGTTGCTGGCCCTGCTGCTGCACGCCGGGACAGGCCCCACCCTGCTGATCTGCCCGCTGTCCGTACTGGGCAACTGGCAGCGCGAGGCGGCCCGGTTCGCCCCCGGGCTGGTCGTGCGGGTGCTGCACGGCGCCGACCGGCCCGACCCGGCACACCTGGCCGACGGGTGCGACGTGGTGCTGACCACGTACGCCACCGCCACCCGCGACGCCGCCGCGCTCGCCGCCGTGGCCTGGGACCGGATCGTGCTGGACGAGGCGCAGCACATCAAGAACAGCGCCAGCGCGGTCGCCCGGGCGGTGCGGCGCATCCCGGCCCGGGCCCGGGTCGCGCTCACCGGCACCCCGGTGGAGAACCGGCTGGCCGAACTCTGGTCCATCCTGGACTTCCTCAACCCCGGAATGCTCGGCCCCGCACACACCTTCCGGGCCCGGTTCGCGGTGCCGATCGAGCGGTACGCCGACGACGGCGCCGCCGACCGGCTGCGCCAGGCCACCCGGCCGTTCCTGCTGCGCCGGGTCAAGACCGACCCGGCGGTCCTGTCCGACCTGCCCGACAAGCGGCACGTCCGGCACCTGTGCGGGCTCACCCCCGAGCAGGCCACCCTGTACCAGGCCGTCCTGGATGAGCTGCTGGGCCGCCTCGCCGAGGCGCACGACAAGCGCCGCAAGGGCATCGTGCTGGCCGCCATGACCAAGCTCAAGCAGGTCTGCAACCATCCCGCCCACCTGCTCGGCGACGGCTCGCCGCTGCCCGGCCGTTCCGGCAAGCTGGAACGCCTGGAGGAGATCCTCGACCGGGTCCTCGCCGACGGGGAACGGGCCCTGTGCTTCACCCAGTACGCCCGCTTCGGAGCCATGCTGGCGCCGCACCTCGCCGCCCGCTTCGGCGTGCCGGTGCGCTACCTGCACGGCGGCACCCCGCGAGCCGCCCGCGACGAGCTGGTCGCCCACTTCCAGGCCGACCGGCGGCCGGGGATCCTCGTGCTGTCGCTGAAGGCGGGCGGCACCGGCCTCAACCTCACCGCCGCCAACCACGTCGTGCACGTCGACCGGTGGTGGAATCCGGCCACCGAGGCGCAGGCGACCGACCGGGCGTTCCGGATCGGACAGGACCGCGACGTCCAGGTGCACACGCTCGTCTGCCTCGGCACGCTGGAGGAGCGCATCGACCGTCTCCTGCTCGACAAGGGCACCCTCGCCCAGCGGGTCGTCGGCACGGGGGAGGGGTGGCTCACCGCACTGTCCACTGCGGAGCTGCGTGACCTGCTGGCCCTGGACCCGGAGGCGATCGGTGACTGAACCCCGCTCCCGGCAACGCTTCTCCGCGCCGTTCCTCACCATGGTCGAGGCGCTGCGGATGGGCCCGACGTTCGCTCGGGGGCGCCGCGACGCCCGCGCCGGGCACGTGCGCAGCCTCACCATCTCCAGCAGCCTCGTGGTGGCGCAGGTCCGCGCGGGCGAGGAGCCCACCGCGCACCGGGCCAGGATCGCGGTGCGGGCCTTCGGCGCCGCCGAGTGGGCCCGCGTCGAGGACGAGCTGGCGACCCAGACCCGCTACGTCGCGGACCTGTTCGCGGGGCGCATGCCCGACGACGTCGCGGCGGTGTTCGCCGGGGCCGGGCTGAGCCTGCTGCCGCTGGCGCTGGACGAGGTGGCGATGGACTGCACGTGCGAACGGTGGCCGATGCCGTGCGTGCACCTCGCCGCGACCTGCTACGCGCTGGCGGACTCGCTGGACACGGATCCGTTCGGCGCGTTCGCCTGGCGCGGGCGCGGCCGCGACGAGTTGCTGGAGCGGCTGCGGCAGTTGCGCGGTGCCGCCGCCCACGCCGATCCCGAGCCCCCCGCCGAGCCGCCGGACGACGGCGACCTCGGCGACCTCGCGGACTTCTGGGGCGCCGGTGGCCCGCCCGCGACCACCGAACCGTCGCCCTCCGGTCCGGGCTGGGCGGGCACCGGAGAGGTGTGGCTGGGTACGGCGCCGCTGGCCGGTGGGCGGCCGGACGCGCTGCTGGACGAGTTCGACGCCCCCGCGCTCGGATCCGGCGGTCGTACCCTCACCGACGTGCTGCGCGGCGCGTACCGGGCGCTGGGGACCGACCCCGCGGAAATTCGCCATGCGTACGGCCAACCGCCCGGCCACACCCTCGGTCACTGACCGCGCCTTTCGGCCCGGCCCACTGTGGAGGGTGACGCTCCGGCCCGCCTGGAGGGTTGGGATCGCGGCAGCAGGGTAGTCGACGGCTACGGCGCATTCATCGAAGTGTGAGGAGGCCGTGATGCAACCGTTCACGTTCAACCCTTGGAACTGGCGCGATCCCGCTCTGCTTGGCGGCTACTCCGACGCGGGCGCACGCACGCCCGACGCCGGACCGACCAGCGACCTCCGCGCGGACCAGCAGGCCAGCCTGGATCTCACCGGCTACCACGTCGAGGCCCTCGATGGCCGGATCGGCTCGATCGACGAGGCCAGCTACGACGTCGGCAGCGCCCTGCTGGTCGTGGACACCGGCCCGTGGATCTTCGGACGGAAGGTGCTGTTGCCCGCCGGCACGGTGCAGCGGGTCGACCACGAGGACCGCAAGGTCTACGTCGACCGCACCAAGGAACAGATCAAGAGCTCTCCTGAGTACGACAAGGACACCTTCAGCACCCCGGAGTACCGCGAGCAGGTGGGCGACTACTACGTCGGCAGCTACCGCGACGCACCGCCGAGGTGAGCGCGCGAAACACCGCCGCCGGCCCCCGTGGGGGCCGGCGGCGTGTGCCGGTGATGGCCGGTCGCCACGCGTCGGCGGCCCGGACGGTGCGGAGCAGGAAGCCGCGCAGCAGCAACCGCTCGCCGGACAGGGAGGTATACGAGTGGTCGCCGCCCGCCGTCACGGCTGTCGCGCCGGGCCCGCCGTCACGGCTGTCGCGCCGGGCCCGCCGTCACGGCTGTCGCGCCGGGCCTGCCGTCACGCGCTGTCGCGCTGGGCCCGCCGTCACGCGCTGTCGCGCTGGGCCTGCCGCCGTGCCCCCGAGGCGGCGCTGGCCGCCTGCCGCTTGCGGGCGGCCTGACCGGCTGCGGGAGACGCACGCTTCGGGGTCGCCGCACGCTTGGCGGGCCCGGCCGGGCGGGTCGCGGCCGGGCGCCGGGACGCCGTCGGCGGCGCCATGTTGCGCGCCTGCCGGGCGGCGGCCAGGCGTTCGGTGCGCAGCAGCTGCGCGCTGCGCCGGGCGGCGGCCGCCAGTTGCCGGCTGACCCGGGCCAAGGCGTCCTCGAAGACCTCTGCCTTCTCCGCGTTGCGCGTGTTCTTCGGCCGGGCCTTGCCCCGTCCGCCGAACTCGGCGACGCGGGAGCTGGCCTCGCGGCGGTACAGGCCCACGTACTTGTTCCGGGCCCGGCGGATCCGCTCGTGCAACTGCACCAGGGCGTCCTCGTCGGCGTTGATGATCTGCTCGCGCTCGGTTTCGCGGACCAGCGCCAGCTCAGCCTCGGTCAGGGAGTTCAGAAGCGCCTTCATATCCCAGACCATATGGCCGCGATCGGCTCCGTTTCCGCAGATTGCCGGTCATCAAACAGAAATCCTCAGAAGGCGCGTACCACGGCGGCGACGCGTTGCCGCAGCTGCGGCAGCCGGGCGTACAACTGGTCGCCGGGGCACAGGGTCGCGCCGGCCGCCGGGTTGGCGGTGTGCCAGTCCTGGTGGCCGGCGATCGTCGCGATCGTGGCCGTGGCGCCGGACACCGGGTTGACGTACCGCGTGGTGCCGAGCGGGTCCAGCCCGGTCGCCGAGGCCAGCAGCGCCAGCACCACCGTCAGCGACCGCAGGGACGCGGCGGACGGCGGCGTGACCATGTAGTTGCCGAGCAGGCAGATCCCGATGTTGCCCGCGTTGAACCCGCCCACGTGCGCGCCGTTGACCATCAGCGGGTGACCGTCCGGGCCGCGCTGCGGCCCGAAGACCGGAATCCGGTCGGGATCGGAGTACGTGCCTTCGTACACCCGGCCGTCGGCGTCGATGAGCAGCTGGTAGCCGATGTCGCCCCAGTCCATGGCCACGGCCTGGTTGTAGTAGATCCCGCGGATGTGCGCGATCGGGTCCGGCTCCGGATCGTCCTCGCCGCTGTGGTGCACCGTCAGGGTCTGCACACCGTAGAACGCGGGCGGGGTGTCCAGGGTGCCGTCGGGGTTGTAGCGGTACGACTCGTCGGCGCCCCACGCGGCGCGGCTCAGGTAGCGCGGGCGCCACGCACAGCCCGCGGCCCGGGGCAGCGGCAGGAGGGGAGCCACCGGCGCCGCCGTGGCCCGGACCGGGCCGGCCACGGTGTTCAGCTCGGTGACCTCGACCGGGGCGCCGTCGCTGCGGCGTACCTGATACTCCACGGCGCCCGCGGCCGGGACCAGCGCGCGAGGTTCGGCGCCCGGGTGGTCGGGGCCGCCCGGGCAGCCGGACGCCGGGCGCCACGGCTGCCAGCCGTCGGCGGTGCGCAGCCGGACCTGCGCCGGCCCGGAGACCACGAGGTGGGTGGGCGTCAACTCCGGGGTGATCACCTGGCCGCCGCCGAGCGGGCCCCGCGCCGCCCGCACCGTCGCCGCCACCGTGCCCGCGCCCCCGGTGGTCGCAGGCGTGGCGGTGTCATCGGCGTGCGGGGGCGTGGCCGGACTGGCGCTGGCCCGGGCCGCCGGTGCGGCGGACAACGGCAGCGCGGCGGCGAGACCACCCGCGCCGCGCAGTACGGATCGACGGGAAACCATGTCCGTCAACCTACCGGCAGGCCGCAAACCCGGCCCGGCCGGACCCGCGGTTTGCGGGCGCCGCTGACGGCGTGCCGGTGGCAGGACCGGGCGCAACGGCACCGTGGGGTGGCGGCGCTGCGGTAGAACCGTCGCATGCGTACGCCGTTGCCCGGGCTTGACCTCGCCGTCCCCCTCATCGCCGCACCCATGGCCGGTGGTGCCTCCACCACGGCGCTGGTGGCCGCCGCCGCCCACGCGGGCGGTGCCGGTTTCGTCCCCGGCGGATACCGCACCCCCGACGAGCTCGCCGAGCAGATCGCCGCGGTCCGCGCGGCCGGCGTGCCGTTCGGGGTCAACCTGTTCGCGCCGCCGCCGGTGCCGGTCGACCCGGACGCGTTCCGCCGGTACGCCGACGACCTGGAGCCGGACGCCGAGACGCTGGGCCTCACCCTGCGCGGCAACACGCCGGTCGAGGACGACGACCACTGGCGGGCCAAGCTGGACCTGCTGCTGGCCGACCCCGTACCCGTGGTGAGCTTCACCTTCGGCATCCCGGAGCGGCGCACGGTCACCGCGTTGCGCCGGGCCGGGACGCTCACCTGGCAGACCGTGACGGATCCGACCGAGGCGCTGGCCGCGGCGGACGCCGGGGTCGACGCGCTGATCGTGCAGGCCGCGGCGGCGGGCGGCCACTCGGGCACGCTCAGCCCGCACCGGCCGCTGCCGGAGCTGCGGCTCACCGACCTGCTGGCGGCGGTCCGCGCCCGCACGGGGTTGCCGACGTTGGCGGCCGGCGGCATCGGCACGGCCGCGGACGTGGCCGCCGCCGGGCGCGCCGGTGCCGCCGCGGTGGTCGTCGGGACCGTGCTGCTGCGTACGCGGGAGAGCGGCACCTCGGCGACGTACCGGGCGGCGCTGGCCGAGGGGCGGCGGGACACCGTGCTCACCCGGGCGTTCACGGGGCGCCCGGCGCGCGGGCTGCGCAACGACTTCATCGACCGCAACACGGCCCGCGCCCCGCTCGGCTACCCGGCGATCCACCACCTGACCGCGCCGGTGCGCCGCGCGGCGGCGGCCGCCGGGGATCCGGAACGCCTGCACCTGTGGGCGGGCACCGGCTACCGGCACGCCCGCGAGGAGCCGCTGGCCGAGACGTTCCGGCGGCTCTACCAGGGCGCGGGGGCGTAGTCCTTGAGGAAGCAGCCGTACAGGTCCTCGCCGCGCTCGCCGCGCACGATCGGGTCGTAGACCCGGGCCGCACCGTCGACCAGGTCCAGCGGGGCGTGGAAACCCTCGTCGGCCAGGCGGGACTTGGTCGGGTGCGGACGTTCGTCGGTGATCCAGCCGGTGTCCACACTGGTCATGAGGATGCCGTCGGTGAACAGGTCCGCCGCGCTGGTGCGGGTCAGCATGTTCAGCGCCGCCTTGGCCATGTTGGTGTGCGGGTGCCCCGCACCCTTGTAGCCGCGGTTGAACACGCCTTCCATCGCGGAGACGTTCACCACGTAGCGGCGGGGGAAGCTCGACGCGGTCATGGCCGCGCGCAGGCGGCTGACCAGCACGAACGGCGCGGTCACGTTGCACAGTTGCACTTCGAGCAGTTCCCGCGCGTCGACCTCGTGCACCCGGTCGCTCCAGCTGTTGGTGGCGGCCAGGTCGGGCACGAGGCCGCCCGCGTCGATCGCGGTCGACCCGGCGACCAGCGCCAGCGCGGTCACCGCCTCCGGGGTGATCGGCACGGTCGTACCGGCCGACGGGTCGCCGGGCGAGGACGGGCCGGTCAGCGCGGCGGCCGCGGAACGGCCGCCGAGGAACTCCAGCTCCGGCAGGGGCCCGTCGGGCAGCGCCGCGGACTCGGCGGCCACCAGCGCGGAGTAGGCGCCGGCGGAGCGCCGTACCGTCTGGGCCGCGTTGTTGATCAGGATGTCCAGCGGCCCGCGGGCCGCGACCGAGTCGGCCAGCGCCACCACCTGGGCCGGGTCCCGCAGGTCGATGCCGACCACCCGCAGCCGGTGCAGCCAGTCCGCGCTGTCCGGCATCGCCGCGAAGCGGCGCACGGCGTCGTTCGGGAAGCGGGTGGTGATGGTGGTGTGGGCGCCGTCGCGCAGCAGCCGCAGGGCGATGTACATGCCGATCTTGGCCCGGCCGCCGGTGAGCAGGGCCCGCCGCCCGGTCAGATCGGTACGGGCGTCGCGGCGCTCGTGGTGGCGCGCCGCGCACTCCGGGCACAACTGGTGGTAGAACGCGTCCACCTCGCGGTACCGCTGCTTGCACACGTAGCAGGCGCGGGCGCGGTGCAGCGTCCCGGCGCTGCGCCCGGCGGTGATCGTGCTCAGCGGCAGCCCCGCCGTCTCGTCGTCGATGCGGCCCGGCGCGGCGGTCGCGGTGGCCGCGTCGACCGCCCCGTCGGCGCGGCGGATCGCGTCCCGGCGCTCCTCGCGGCGGCGCTGCTTGACGACCTTGAACATCCCGGCCGTGGCCCGCCGGACCGCGACCGCGTCCGGGTGCTCCACCGGCAGCTCCTGCACCTCGGCCAGGACCTCCAGGCACAGCGCCAGGCGGTCCGGGTCCACCCCGGCCAGGCCGGGATCAGCGGCGGTCGTCATCAGCTTCCCTCCGTGGCCACGCGGGGCCGGGGCCGACCCGGCTCAGCGCAGCGTGGCCGCCTCCAGGGCGACCCCGCCGCAGTCGTCGTTGAACGACTGCTCGGTGATCCAGGTCAGCTTCAGTGTGCCGTCCTTCGGGGCCCGGTACGTCACCGTGAACACCGCCGTGGCGAGATCGCCGTCGCGCTGCTCGAACGTGGCCGTCCCACTGGCCGCGCCCGTGGTCAGCTTCGCGGTGAGGCGACCGCGGGCGGCGACCGCGCCAATGTACAACCGCAAGGTTCGGCTGGTACGGGTGGCCGGAGCGGAGATGGTGAAGCCGTTGCCCTTGTCACAGGTGCGGATGCCGGTGGGCGTACCGTCGGAATTGTCGACCGGTGAGCCGTCCGTCCAGGTGAACCGCTGCGGGCTCAGCGCGTGCCGGAAGCGGGGCGCGGTCGGCGCGCCCTCCAGGATCTGGAAGTCGCCGTCGCGGTCGCGCTCCAGGGAGAACGTGCCGGCCTCGCCCCAGTGCACCCAGTCCCGCGATCCCTCGTCGGACAGGTCGACCTCGTCCGGAACCCCGGAGCGGTTGATGGACACCGAGCCGCGGTCGGGCGGCGGCGACGTACGCGCCGGGCTCCTGCTCGGCGACGGGGTCGGCGAGCTCGACGGGCTGGGCGACCCGCTGGGCAGCGGGATGGTCTGCTCCGGGGTGGGTTCGAGCTGCACCCCGCCCAGCGCGGGCGGCTGCGGCCCGGTGATCGCGGCCTTGTCCTCGCGCCGGGACCCGCTGATGATGAAGGCAAACGCCACCACCAGCAGCACCCCCGCGAGGATCACCGCGGCGGGCATCAGGAATTCGCTGAGGCGGCGCTGCGAACGGCCGTCGCTGAGCAGGATCGACGGTACGGCCGGGCCGCGGCGTCCCGCGCTGCGGTAGCCGTAACTTGTCTGGCGGCCGGTGCCCGCGGCACCGTACGGCCGCTGCCCTCCTGCCTGCCCGCGCCCTTCTGGGTGCGGCCGGCGTACCGGCCCGCGGTCGTCGTCGGGCAACCGACCCTCCTCGGTCGTCCGTGGCTGGCCGTCGTGGCCGTCGTGCGGCCGCGCGGGCAGCCCGTGTGCTGCTGTGCTGGCTGGTCGGCGGTGTGTGCGCCGCCACCCGTGGTCCGGGGGCTACACGATCTCATTTCGATGGGTCACGAACCAGAGCGGAATCGGTTACCGAGCCAACGGTCGATCTTTGGGTACGGTGGACCGGCGGTGTCCGCCCTGTCCCGGCTGCCGCCCGATGCCCGGAAAGCCGCGTCACACCTCGGCGACGACCAGGTCGAGCTGGCGGGGCCGGCCGGTGGCCGCGGGTGCCTCCTCGACGGTGTGCCCGAGGTCGCGCAGCGCGGCGACCAGCTTGTCCACGGTGCGTGGCGCCGCACCGGCGGCGGCCAGGGTGCGCACCAGCCGGCCCTTGGTGGCCTTGTTGAAATGGCTCACCACGCTGCGCCGGGTGACGCCGTCGACCGTACGTTCGTGCAGCACCCGCACCGTGGCGGTCCGCCCGGCGACCGGCCCGGTGGGTGCCCACATGGCGCCGTACGCGCCGGAGCGCAGGTCCAGCACGGGGCCCTCGCCCGCCGCCCGGTCCAGCGCCGGGCCCAGGGCCTTGCGCCAGTACGCACCCAGGCCCCCGATCGTCGGCAGGCTGACCCCCACCGAGCACCGGTACGCGGGGATCCGGTCGCCCGGCCGCACCACCCCCCACAGCCCGGAGAAGACCACCGCCCGGGAGTCCGCCCACGCCCGCGCGGCCGGGTCCAGCCCGGTCAGGTCCAGCGCCTCGTACAGCACCCCGGTGTAGACCTCGGCGGCGGGAGCGGCGGCCGCCTGCGCCAGGCCCGCGTTGCGGCTCACCTCGGCCCGCTGTCCGGCGCTGAGCCCCAGCGTGGTCAGGGAGTCGGCGACGCCGCGCGCGCTGCGGCGCCGGCACAGGGCGACCAGCCGGTTGAGCACCCGCCGGCGGGCCGGGGCGAGCTCGGGCAGCCACAGGGTGGACAGGTTGACCGGGTCGCCGGCGGCCGGGGCGGTCTTGCCCTCCGACGGCGGCAGCAGGATCAGCACCCGGCAGAGGCTACCGTCGGGCGGAGATCCCGGGCCGGTCAGGCGGGCGGCCCCGCCCCCGGCACGGTGATCGTGGTGGTGACGGTGGCCTGGTCGATGTCGGACACCCGCACGGTGAACCGGACCTCGTAGGTGCCGGCCAGCGGGAAGGTGAGCGCGCCGACCGCGTGGTGGCGTGGCAGCAGCGGCAGCATCGGCGTACGTACCGGCTCGATGTCCGTCCCGTTCAGCCGGGTCGTGATCGTCCACTCCTCGGCGGGCAGCGGCGCCCCCGCCGGGGTGTACACGAACGCGTGCACCGTGTTGTTCTCGCCGACCTCGACGGGATACACGTTGAACTGCAGGGTGAACAGCGGGCTGCTCAGCGTCTGGGAGACTCCGGAGTCCGACGCGGCGGCCCGTTCGGCCGCGACGCTGCGTCCCGGGGTGACCTGCACCAGCACCGCGCTGAGCCCGAGCACCACGCAGGTGGCGGCGGCCTCCACGGCCACCGTGCGGCGCAGCCGGGACAGCCCGGCGGCGGGGTCGCGGCGGACCAGCCGCCGCGCGTACGCGGCGGCGCCGAGGGTGAGCGCGAGCACCGCGACCTTGGCCAGCAGCAGCCGCCCGTGCTCCGTGCCCCACAGCGCGGGCAGCGAGCCGACCTGCACGACGGACTGCACCACGCCGCCGCCGACCAGCCACACCACGGCGAGGGCGGCCCACCGGGACCAGACCGGCAGGAGCACCCCCAGCACCCGGGGATGGGCGCGCCGCAGCAGGAACACGGCGAGGGTCGCGAGGCCCCCCAGCCACACCGCCATAGCGGCCAGGTGCACCACGCCGGCGGCGGCGACCACGCCGGCCAGGGGGGCCGCCATGGCGTGCCCGGTCAGCGGCCAGGTGACCAGCGCGGCCAGGGCGAGCCCGGTCACGGTGAGCGCCCGGCCCCGGCCGGCGGTGCCGCGCAGCACCGGGGGCAGCAGTGCCGCGACCACGGCCAGCAGCGCCAGCCGGGCGGCCAGCGCCAGCCCGTACGGGCTGGCCAGGACCTGACCGAGCTCGCCCGGCGACACCTGCCACAGCGCGTCGCCGCTGGAGTTGGGGGCCTGCGTCCACAGCCCGGCCAGGGTGCCCGCCACCAGCAGGCCCAGGCCGGTGCGGACCAGCAGGATCGGGCCGCGCCGCGACAACCGGCGGGGCCACAGCAGGGCCAGCAGCAGCGCGGGGCCGACGGCCAGGGTCAGTCCCGCGTACCCGAGGAACCGGGCGGCCGGGACCGCGACCGAGACCGACGGATGCACCCCGGCGGCGGGCGGCTCGGCCGGGCGCGCCGACGGCGCGCCCACCGAGAAGGTCAGCGCGCCGCCGACCGGATGGCTGTCCGCCGAGATCACCCGGTAGCTGACCAGGTACGTCCCGAGCGGGCGGTCCGCGCGACGCACCGGGATGCGCAGCACGGTGCCCTCCGCGCGGGCGGCACCACTGATCCGGGTGCCGTCCGGCGCGAGCACCTGCACCCGCCCGGTCACGGGCGTGACCGGTTCGCTGAACACGACCGTCACCTCGGTGGGCGAGGCACCGACGACGCTGCCCGCCGCCGGTGCCGCGGCGACCATCGCGGCGTGCGCGTACGCCGGGGCGGTGGGCAGCAGCAGCACGGCGGCGCCGGCCAGCACCGCCACGATCCAGGCGGGCAGCACCCGGGCACGCGAGGCTCGGGTGGTCGGCGGCCCCCCGGCCGCGTCGTCACCAGTCACGACCAGTAGTTCGCAGCGCGGGGCGCAAAGGTTCAACGCGCGGCGAAGCCGCGGCGCCCTGATCGGCGACGATACGATCCGGGCAGGTCCATGACACAGGAGGTCATCGATGTCCGTGCACCCCCGCGCCGGCCGCCCCGCCGAGGCACCCGACGCCATCGACGTGCCCCGGGTGGTGCTCAACTACTACACCGAGCACCCGGATCCGGCGGTCGCGGAGCAGCGGGTCGCGTTCGGCACCTCGGGGCACCGGGGGTCCAGCCTGAAGGTGGCCTTCAACTCCGACCACATCGTGGCGACCAGCCAGGCCATCGTCGAGTACCGCCGGGCCCAGGGCACCGACGGCCCGCTGTTCCTCGGCCGGGACACCCACGCGCTCAGCGAGCCGGCCATGGTCAGCGCCCTGGAGGTGTTCGCGGCCAACGACGTGACGGTCCTGGTGGACAGCCGCGACGGCTACACCCCCACCCCGGCGCTGTCGCACGCCATCCTCACCCACAACCGGGGCCGCACCACGGGACTGGCCGACGGGGTGGTGGTCACGCCGTCGCACAACCCGCCGGACGACGGCGGTTTCAAGTACAACCCGCCGCACGGCGGCCCCGCCGACACGGACGCGACCACCTGGATCCAGGACCGGGCGAACGCGCTGATCGCGGACGGGCTCAAGGAGGTACGCCGGATCCCGGCGGCGCGGGCCCGCACCGCGCCCACGGTGTCGGGCTACGACTTCCTGTCGGCCTACGTCGACGACCTGCGCTCGGTCATCGACATGGATGCGATCCGTACGGCCGGGGTGCGCATCGGCGCGGACCCGCTGGGCGGCGCCAGCGTCGCCTACTGGGGCGAGATCGCCCAGCGGTACGGGCTGGACCTGACCGTGGTCAACCCGCAGGTGGACCCGACGTTCAAGTTCATGACCCTGGACTGGGACGGCAAGATCCGGATGGACTGCTCGTCGCCGTACGCGATGGCGTCGCTGATCGCCCAGAAGGACCGGTTCCAGCTCGCCACGGGCAACGACGCGGACGCGGACCGGCACGGCATCGTCACCCCGGACGGGGGCCTGATGAACCCGAACCACTACCTGGCGGTGGCGATCTCGTACCTGTTCCGGGCGCGCTCCGACTGGCCCGCCGCCGCGGCCGTGGGCAAGACCCTGGTCTCGTCGTCGATGATCGACCGGGTGGCCGCGGATCTCGGCCGCCCGCTCGTCGAGGTACCGGTGGGCTTCAAGTGGTTCGTGCCGGGTCTGCTCGACGGTTCGGTCGGCTTCGGCGGCGAGGAGAGCGCCGGGGCGTCGTTCCTGCGCCGCGACGGCAGCCCGTGGAGCACCGACAAGGACGGCATCCTGCTCGACCTGCTGGCCGCCGAGATCGTCGCGACCACCGGGCGTACCCCGAGCGAGCACTACCGGGACCTGACGGCCCGCTTCGGTGAGCCCGCGTACGCCCGCATCGACGCGCCCGCGACCCGCGCGGAGAAGGCGGTCCTGGCGAAGCTGTCGCCCCAGCAGGTCACCGCGACCGAGCTGGCCGGGGAGCCGATCACCGCGGTCCTGACCACCGCGCCGGGCAACGGCGCGGCGATCGGCGGGCTCAAGGTGGCCACCGGGTCGGGCTGGTTCGCCGCCCGGCCGTCCGGCACCGAGGACGTGTACAAGATCTACGCCGAGTCGTTCCGCGGCCCGGACCACCTGGCCACGATCCAGCAGGAGGCTCGCGCGGTCGTCGCCGCCGCCCTGCAGGGCTGACCCGCCCCAGCGCCGGTCTCCCACTGCACGGGCCGGTTCTCAGCTTCGTCCCAGCCGGGCCGACAGGTCATCTAACGATGCCGACAGGGGGCCGGGGCGAGATGAGTGCTGCGCAGAGACGGCGGGTCAGGGGCGGTCATGCCGCGCCCGCGGCCCGCCGCGGCCTGGCGCCGGTGGCCGGCGCGGCCGCCACGGTCGCCGGTGCCCTCGCCTGGCTGGCGCTGCGCGACCCGCACGGTCCCGTGCCGCCCGGCTACGCCGCGGGTCTGGCAGCGACGGCCGTGGCGGCGTTCGCCTGCCACCGCATCGGCTCGATGATCGTCCTGCCCCGCCCCGTGCGGTCCTTCTGGAAACGCCTGTCGCACACCGCGATGGCGCTGTTCCTGGCCAGTGCGACGGCGATCTGGGAGATGCCGGACACCCACCAGCGGGGCATGCCGCCGTTGGTCGCCGCGCCGCTGCTGGTGGCGGTCGCGCTGGCGGTGATGGGCTTCCTGCAGCTGCCGCGCGTGGCCACCTCCGCCCTGCGCCGGACCCAGCTGGCGCTGGACGGCGCCACCGTCGCCATGGCCGGGGCCCTGATCTTCTGGTTCGGGGTGCTGGACCTCGCGCCCGCGGGCATCGCGCGCAGCACCCAGGTCGGGGCCGCGCTGGTCGGAGTCGGTGGCCTGCTGGCACTCGTGGTCATCGGCAAGGCCGCGTCGAGCCACGACAGCCTCGTGCCGATCCCGTCGCTGCGTACGATCGCGGTCGCGCCGCTGATCGCGGTCATCGCCGCCGCGGTGCAGGTCGTGGGCGACGACGCGAGCCGCCTGATGCTCCTGGCGCTCGGGATGCCGACCGTCGGCACCATGCTGAGCGTCGCGGCGTACCTGCAGTTGCGGGGGCTGGACCGCCCCGCACCGCCCCCGGGCCGCGCGCGCTGCGTGCTCAGCTCGGTCCTGCGGGTGATGCCGCTGGTGGCCGTCGCGGGCACCGCCATCCTGGTCATCACGGTCTCGGCCCGGCAGCTGAACTGGCACCAGCGGGCGCTGGTCACCGGCGCGGTGCTGATCGTCGCGTGCGTCGCCGCCCGGCAGCTGCTCGGCCTGCGGGAGCGGGCGCGGTTGCTGTCCGGGGTCCGGGCGAAGCAGGCCGAGCTGGAGCACCTGGCGATGCACGACCCGCTGACCGGGCTGGCGAACCGGGCCCGGTTCAGCGCGGTGCTGGCCGAGCGGCTGGACGCCCACCTGCCCGCCAGCGTGCTGCTGATCGACCTGGACGACTTCAAGATGGTCAACGAGACGCTGGGCCACGCCGTCGGCGACCAGCTGCTCTACGAGGTGGCGCAGCGGCTGCTGTGCGACAGCGCCCCGGGTTTCGTGCCCGCCCGGCTGGGCGGCGACGAGTTCGCGTTGCTGCTCGACGTCGACACCCCCGACGCGGCCGAGCAGGCCGCCGCGCGGATCGTCGCGGCGCTGGCGGTGCCGTTCCGGGTCGGCGAGCATCACCTGCTGGCCCACGCCAGCGTGGGTGTCGCCCCGGCCGAGCCGGGCGAGCGCGCCGACGAGGTGCTGCGCAACGCCGACATCGCCATGTACGCGGCGAAGGACGCCGGCAAGGCGTCCTGGGCCCGGTTCGAGCCGCGGATGCGCGCCGAGGTGGTCAACCACGCCCGGCTCGGCTCCGAGCTGCACAACGCGCTCGTCCGGCGCGAGCTGTACCTGCTGTACCAACCCGTGTACGACATCGTGACCGGGCAACTGGCCGGGGTGGAGGCGCTGGTGCGCTGGGAGCACCCGCAGCGCGGCAACGTCCCGCCGGGCGACTTCATCGGGGTGGCCGAGCGGTCCGGGCTGATCGTGCCGATGGGCTCGTGGGTGCTGCGTACGGCCTGCCGCCAGCTGTCGCGCTGGCAGGCCGAGTACGGCGGCGCCGCCATCGCGCGGATCAACGTCAACGTGGCCGCCCGCCAGCTGCGCGAGGCCAGCTTCGTCGACGAGGTCACCGCGGTGCTGCGCGACACCGGACTGCAGCCGGGCAACCTGGTGCTGGAGGTCACCGAGTCGTCGGTGCTCGACGGCCCGCACGTACGGGAGACCCTGGAGGCCCTGCACGAGCTGGGGGTCCGCCTCGCGCTGGACGACTTCGGCACCGGGCAGTCGTCGTTGAGCCTGCTGCGGGCCGTGCCGGTGGACGTGCTGAAGCTGGACAAATCGTTTGTCGACGGCATCTGTGAGGGGGCGGACCGGGGCCGGCTGGCGGTCGCCGCGGCGGTCGCGCAGCTCGCCGAGTACCTGCAGCTGTCCGCGGTCGCCGAGGGCATCGAGAGCGCCGACCAGATGAACCGGCTGCGGGAGATGGGCTACCGGCTCGGGCAGGGCTTCCACCTGGGCCGGCCGCTGCCCGCCGACGAGGTCGGCGCGATCATGGCGCGTTCGGTGCCCGCCGACGGCACGCTGGACGGCACCGCTGGGGTCGTGCGGGTGGCCTGAGCAACGCCGGCCGTCCGGCCCGCCCGGCGTGGGCGGGCCGGACGTCCGGGCTCAGGCCGGTACCTCGTTGCGGTCGCCCGCCCACAGCGTGTGGAACGCGCCGGGCTTGTCGACGCGGTGGTAGGTGTGCGCGCCGAAGAAGTCACGCTGGCCCTGGATCAGCGCCGCGGGCAGCCGTTCGGCACGCAGGCCGTCGTAGTACGCCAGCGCCGACGCGAAGCCGGGCGCCGGGATGCCCTGCTGCGCGGCCGTGGCCACCACCCGCCGCCAGGCGTCCTGGGCGCCCGCGACGGCGTCCAGGAAGTAGTCGTCGACCAGCAGGCTGGCCAGGCCGGGCTGCTTGTCGTACGCCTTGCGGATGTAGTCGAGGAACTTGGCGCGGATGATGCAGCCGTCGCGCCAGATCTTCGCCATGTCGCCGGGGTCGATGTCCCAGCCGTACTCGGTGCTGGCGGCCTGGATCTGCTGGAAGCCCTGCGCGTACGCGACGATCTTGGAGGCGAACAGCGCCTGCTCGACGTCGGCCTGCAGGTCGGCGCCGCCCGCACCGGCCGTCGCGGACGGGCCGGGCAGCCCGGCGGCCGCCTGGCGCACCGCCGGGTCACCGGAGAGCGCGCGGGCGAACACCGCCTCGGCGATGCCGCTGACCGGCACCCCGAGATCCAGGGCGGCCTGGACGGTCCACCGGCCGGTGCCCTTCTGTTCGGCCTGGTCGACCACCACGTCGACGAACGGCTTGCCGGTCTCGGCGTCGGTCTGGCTGAGTACCTCGGCGGTGATCTCGATCAGGTACGACCCGAGCCTTCCCGCGTTCCAGCCCCGGAAGACCTCCGCGATCTCGGCTGGCGAGTGCCCGCCGGCCCGCCGGAGCAGGTCGTACGCCTCGGCGATGAGCTGCATGTCGGCGTACTCGATGCCGTTGTGCACCATCTTGACGAAATGCCCCGCGCCGTCCGGGCCGACGTGCACGCAGCACGGCTCGCCGTCGACCTTGGCCGCGATGTCCTCCAGCAGCGGGCCCAGCGCCGCGTACGACTCCGGGGAGCCGCCGGGCATGATGCTCGGGCCGTGCAGGGCGCCCTCCTCGCCGCCGGAGACGCCGGTGCCGACGAAGTGCAGCCCGCGCTCCTTCAGCGCGGCCTCCCGGCGGCGGGTGTCGGCGAAGTGCGCGTTGCCCGCGTCGATGATCATGTCGCCGGGCTCCAGCAGCGGCGCGAACTCGTCGATCACGGCATCGGTCGGCTTGCCCGCCTTCACCATGATCACCACGCGCCGGGGGCGCTCCAGGCTCGCCACGAACTCCTCGGCACTCTCCGCGGGCAGAAACGTCCCCTCGTGGCCGAACTCCTCGACGAGTTCCTTCGTCCGGCCATAGCTGCGGTTGTGCACGGCGACCGTGTGGCCGTGGCGGGCGAAGTTGCGGGCCAGGTTGCGCCCCATCACCGCCAGGCCGGTTACGCCGATCTGAGCCTTCTCCGTCATGAACGTCCTTCCTCCGCGCGAGCGCCCGGACACCGACACTGACTCCGGGCTGCTCGCAGGCCACTCGACGCCGGTGCGTCGGGACACGCTCATTCTTACGTGTCAGCCGCGCCCACAGTTCGAGTCTGCCCGCCTGGTGGACCGCCGCGCCCGGCCCGAGCGGGGGGCCGGGCCGGGCGGGGCGGCCCGATCAGCCGCCGGGGCCCGCGCTCACTTGGCGCGGGTGCGCGACGCTGCCGAAGGCGAGGCTGCCGAGCGGGGTCACGACGCCCGGCTGGGGCGCGCCCAGCTCGGCCAGCGCGGCCACGTAGTAGCGGACCAGGCCGCGGCTGGTGCCCGGCTCGCGCGAGACGCCCGCGTCGAGCCGCGCCCGGGCGGCCTCCGGGTCGGCCACCGCCAGGTCGGCGGCGAACAGGTCGCCCCAGATTCGCGGCGGTCCGCCCACCGCCGCCCGCAGCTCCTGGTCGCGGGCGGCGGCGGCCGTGGGCGACGCCCGGTACAGCGACCCGAAGGTCAGCGGCAGCAGCTGGATGCCCACCACCGACTCGGGTCGCGGGTCGAACCACGTCGCGTAGTCCACCTTCGCGTCCCAGACGATGCCCGCCGGGGTGTGCGCGTACCCGGCCGGTCGTTCCAGGTTTTCCCCGAGCCAGTACAGGCGCGCGGTGGCCGCCTCCATGGCGTAGTGGGTGGCGCCGAAATCGGTCAGCGCCGCGTCGCCGCGCACCTGGCCCCAGCGGGTCACCGCCTCCCACGCGGCCACCGCCTCGCTGGACGACTCCTGGTTGTTGCCGTCCGCGAATGGCGCGAAGCCGGACGCGGCCGAGCTGCCGAGGTAGGCGTTGAACGAGCGGAACGGCGGGAACCCGCCCCCGGCCTTGGGCACCGCCCGGCTCCCCGCGAAGTCCTGGACGAGGAGGTCGACGACCCCGCCGTAGTCGCGGGCGAAGCCGGGGTCGGCCGCCGCCAGGACGGCGGCGGCGCGGACCAGGTAGCCGTACTGGAAGTGGTGGTCGTTGTAGTCCTGGCTGCCGAACTCGGCCGGGACGGCGATCAGGCCGCCCCAGCTCCGGTCGTAGCCGAGATACCGGGCGTCGGCCGGCCCGGAGTAGGTCAGCCAGTCGACGAGTTGCGGCGCCAGCCGCCCCAGCGCGGCCTGCCGCTGGCCGGTCGCCCCGATCGCCTGGGCCACCTCCGCGATCGAGGCGAGCCGCCCCAGCTCCTTGAGTCCGAAGTAGCTGCCGCCCGCCCCGGGCTTGTCGGCCAGGTCGCGGTCGAGGTCGGCGAGGACGGCGCGGCGTTCCCGCGTACCGACGTCCACCCGCGGTACGCCGGTGAGCAGTCCGGGCAGTGGCACCCGGACCCGCACCCGGTCGGCCTCGACGAGCGAGAGGGTGCCCCGGGCGTCGGGGTACGTACCGGCCAGCGGTGCCGGGCCGGTCACCAGGCCCGCGCGCTGGTGCGGCAGCAGCGCCCACAGCCCGCCCCGGCCGGACGCCCGGGTGGCCGTGAGGGTCTGGGTGACCGTCCCGGACCCGGCGTCGTACGCCATCGCCGCGCTGGTGTCCACCACCGGTTCGGCGGCGGCCGTGACGGCCTTCTCCCAGCTCGCCGCGTCCGCCCCGTCGGGCACCCGGGCCACCGCGACCTGCGGGTCCTTCGCGGTGAGGGTGCCACCGGACAGCGTGAGGCCCGAGCCGACCACGTCCCAGCGCTGCCCGGCGATGTCCAGCCGGGCGAGCCCGCCGCTGCTGCCCACGTCGCGGACGGCGCCTCCCGCGCTCAGCCGGGCGGTGGTGCCCCGGAACCGCAGCCAGGCGACCGGGCTGCCGGACGCCACGGTCAGCTCCACCGTGCCGCCACCGGCCAGGGCGACGCGCAGCACGACGTGGAACGCCCCGTATCCGACGACGCTGGTGGCGCCGGCGGCGTCGGTGCCCAGTGCCGGGACGAACGGCGTGGTGATGGCGTTCGCGCTGGCCGTGACCGGGGCGCTGCTGAGCTGTACCCCGTCGCCGGTCACCCGGGCGGCCAGCGGGTGCGCCCACATCGGCTGGGTGCCCGGGCCGGTCAGCGCCGAGCTCCACCACTGGTTCGTCGGCAGGGCCCGCCCGTGCAGCTCGCCCGCCTGGGCCGGGGCCTTGCCCGGCGTCGCCGCGCCTGGCAGCGTCGCGGCCACGCTGCCGCGACCGGTGCCGCCGGGCACGGCGACCCGGGTGTCCGCGGCCGCCTCGGTGACCGGTCCGACGGCCGCCACGCCCGGCGAGGGGCCGCGGCGCGCGGTGCCGCGGTCGGCGGTGCAGGCGGTCAGCAGGCCGAGCGCCAGGATCGCGGTGAGCAGGCGGCGGCTCACGCGCTGTTCACCGCCGGGGTGTGACCGACCGCGGTCGTGGTGTCCACGACCACGTCGAAGCGCAGGCCCGGCACCAGGGTCCGGACCGTGTCCAGGTCGTCCTGCGCGGGTTTGAGCACCACCGTGATCAGGCCGGCGGTGTCGGTGGGCGCCGCCGCCGCGGTCACCTTGGGCTCCACCCGGTCCAGCGTGGTGGTGATCCGGCCGGGCAGGCCCGGACCGTCCACGTAGGCGGTCATGCCGAGCCGCAACCGGCGCAGGACCTGCGCGGGCACCTCGACCACGAAGGACATCGCGGCCGGGTCGTAGAGGGTGACGACGGGCTCGCCGCCGCGCGCCACCTGGCCCTGCGCCACGTTGATCTCACTCACCAGGCCGGTGGCCGGGGCGCGCAGCTCCTCGATCCGGGGCGGGCTGCCCGGGGTGGTGGTGACGGCGAGGCTGGCCAGCCGCGCACCGCCCGCGACGGCGGAGCCGTCCTGCACGTACACGTGCTCGACGATGCCTGCGGCGGCGGAGCCGACCGGGATGGGCTCGGCGTTCAGCACGGCCGTGCCCACGTCCACGAACGCCCGGTCGGCGAGGCGCTGCCGGACGAGGTGGGTGCCACCGATCCCGGCCGCGGCCAGCAGGATCAGCACCACGACGATGGTGCGGATCACCCGCAGGGCATGCCACAGGCGTGGCCGGCGCGGGCCGGTGGGCGGCGGAGCCCCGGTTTCGCTCGGTTCGGCGTTCTCGGTGGCGGCGTCCTCGGCGACGGGGGTCTGATCGAGTCCGGTGTCGCTGATGATCGTGCTCATGACAACGTCCTTCTTGGCCGGACGAGCGGCCCGGCCGGGTGTCGGGTGAACGGCGGCCCGCGGGCGCCGCTCGGGGGAGGGGGTGGGACCCCGGGTGGCGGCGCTGCCGCCCGGGGCGTCTCAGGCGGCGCTCACGCCGGCCGGCACGGGGGTGTTCGCGCTGCTCACACCGGTCTGCCGGGGAAGGGCGGGCGCCGGGGGCGGCGGCGCATGCCGGATGCGCCCGCCGGTCACCGATTCGAGGATCATGCGGCCGAGAATCAGGACGATCATCGTGGCCCACCCGACGGAGAGCCAGGTCGGCGGCGGGTCGGCCATGACGATCAGGCCGACCGTGATCGCGGTGACATTGAGTACGAGCAGAGCGACGTGGGGCATGACCGCCCACAGGGATCGGGTACCCGTGCCGGCCGAGTTCGTCACCTTCCACGTCGCGGGTTTGTTGCGCACCACCGCCCACAGTGCCCGCAGGTGCACCGGCGCCGCGCCGATGCTGGCCACGATCGCCGAGGGTTTGAACCCGCCGGACTGCAGCCACGTCACCAGCAGCACCATCGCCTGGAAGGGCAGGTAGTGGGTGGCCCACACGAAACCGTCCGCCCGGATGGGGCTCAGCGCGAACAGCAGGTACAGCGCCGGGAACAGCATGAAGGTCATCATCGCCAGCGACAGCAGGTAGTGCGTGCCGCAGAACAGGTACTGCAGCCGCTGATCCAGGGTCAGGCCGGAGCCGCGCTTGAACAGCCTTCCGCGCAGCAGGATCTCGAAGCCGCCGCTGGCCCAGCGCAACTGCTGCTTGAGGTACGACGACACGTCGTAGGGCGCCAGCCCCCGGGCCAGCACCTGCGGCACGTAGATCGACGTCCAGCCGCGTTTGTGCAGCTCGATCGAGGTCCAGATGTCCTCGGAGTTGCTGCCGGTCCAGATGCCGCCGATCTCGTCGAGCGCCGCGCGCCGGAACATGACGTTGGTGCCGACGCAGAAGGCCGCGTTGAAGTGGTTCTTGCCCGGGCAGACCAGCTCGTAGAAGATGCGCTGCGCCTCGGCGGAGCCGGTCGCCACGAGATTCACGTGGTTGGTGTACGACTGCGGCGACTGCACGAACGCCACGTCCGGGTCGACGAAGTGCGGCAGCACGCTGAGCAGGAACCCCGGCTCGGGCACGTGGTCGGCGTCGAAGATGACCGCGAACTCGCCGTCGGTCCGGGCCAGGCCGGCGTTGACGTTGCCCGCCTTGGCGTGCTGCCCGCCCGGGCGGCGGAAGTAGCCCGCGCCCTCGGCGGCGGCGATGTCGCGCAGCTCGTCGCTGTCACCGTCGTCGAGCAGGTACGTCCGGTGCGGCAGGTCCATGGCCAGCGCCGCGCGCACGGTGCGCCGCACCAGCTCCGGCTCCTCGCCGTACGCGGTGATGAAGACGTCGATCGAGGGAACCTCGGCGCCCGCCCGCAGCCGGTTTCGCCAGACCGTGACGTCCACGGGCTCGCTGCGGTCGTCGTGGGCGAGGATCGTCCACCAGGTGCCGATCAGGTGCAGCGCCGTGAGTCCCTCGGCGGTCAGCATCGCCAGCCACAGCCAGGTAGGTCCGCGGTAGGCCGGGTTCAGCAGGAACAGCTGATAGAAGACCGTGGCGACCAGCGCGCCGATGATCGCCACCCGGGTGGAGCGCTGCAGCGGCCGCCAGGCCAGTGCGGCGCCGGGGCGGCTCGGGGGTGCTGATGGGGCCGGCATGTCGAAGCTCCTGGGACATCGGGAGGGGCGCCCGGGGGTTCGTGCGCCACCAACCAGCGAACAGGAATCTCCGCGCATTCGCGAGCGGTGCGACACACATTTCTTTCAGGTGACATTGATCGATCTATTCAGCCTGTTTTCGAGCGCGTGAACAAAGGCACCGTCGAGTTCGCACCGTCCATCGCGGACCGGCCGATGAGCAGCGAGTTCGTCGCTGACATTGACGTTAAACCGAACCGACGAGTAACAAATTTTCACGATGTGCTGGTCGTCGCTCGTGAGGCAGCTAACACGGGGCTCCCAGGGGTTGGAACACAGTTTCCGCGTACTCGAAACATGCCCTTAATCGAATGCCCGCCGAACTGTGATCCGCCCGCCCCGGGCGGGCCAGCGCAACCCGAAGATCTGCCCGGCGGTACGCTCACCGGCATGGCCGCCGGGACCGGGCCGCGATGAAGCGCGGCGAGATCTGGACCATCGGCAACCGCACCGACCTGCGCTACCGCGTCCTCGTTCTCTCCGCGGACAGCTACAACGAACGCGGCAATGCCTCGCCGTTCTGCGCGCCCATCGTGCGCCAGCGGGGCGCCACCCAGCTGCCGCCGTATGCCGTGGCCCTCACGGAGCAGGACCCCATCACCGGCGTGGTCGTGGTCAACCGGATGCGCCGGCTGCCCGCCGCCGTCGGCGCGGAGCGCATCGGCATGGTGACCGGAGCCAGCATGGCCCGGCTTGCCGAAGCCATGCGCGAGCTCTTCGAGATCTGAGCGCCCGCCCGCCAGATCCGGCCCCGCCCGCCCGATCGGGCTGCCCGATCCGTCGCCCGGTTGGGTGATCGGCGCCGAGGACCCACCGCAGGTCGACCGTGCTTGCGTGAAAGGGGGATGTCGGCGAGGTCCGCGCAGGCGTATGCAATAAGCCGATACCACCGAGGCAGGAGGGGCATGAGAGGCGCTCACACGTACGCCGGGCCGGCGGACACCAGGTCAGCTGGCTGGCACCCGGCCGCGGAGCCGCCGCGCGCGACCCTCGACCGGGCCGCCGTCGGCGTCGCCGCGGTGCGCCGCCGCGAGCCGTGGCTGGCCACGGTCCAGCAGGTGCTCGACGCCATCCCGGGCGCCGCCGCGTTCCTCGCCCCGGTACGCGACCGCTCCGGCCGTCTCGCGGATCTGGTCGTCGCCGCGGTCACCCCCGAGGCGGTCAGCCCGGGCGGGCGGCGCGGCGCCCAGCTCGTCGGCACCCGCGCCGCCCTGTACTCCCCGCAGACCCTGGCCAGCGACCGGTGGCCGATCTACCAGCACGTCCTCGACAGTGGTGAGCCGGCCACGGTCGGCCCGTTCGACCACACCGGCGGCCGGTACTCGGTGCGGGTGCACCGCCTCGGCGACGGGCTGCTGATGACGTGGCTACGCCACGACGCGCCCGCCCCGCCGGACCGGGAGGCCAGCACCGAGCTGCGCCTTGCCGAGATGGAACGCGAACTCGCCGAGCACCGCCGCGACCTGGCCGCCGAGCACGAGATGGCGGTCCGGCTACAGCACATCATCCTGCCCATCCCGGAGGGGCCGATCGAGCTGCCCGGACTGCGGGTCGCGGTGCGCTACCTGCCGGCGGGCCAGCAGAGCCGGGTCGGCGGCGACTGGTACCACGCGGCGGCGCTGCCCGACGGCTCGGTGCTGCTGGCGGTCGGCGACGTCGCCGGGCACGGCACCCCCGCGGCGACGTTCATGGCCCAGCTGCGGCATGCGCTGCGCGCCCTGGCCGTGACCACCACGGACCCGGCGCGACTGCTCGGCCACCTGAACCGGCTCACCTGCGACCTGGAGCGGGAGAACCCGGAGATCTCCGCGACCGCGGTCATCGCCCGCTACGAACCGCAGCGACGGGTGCTCACCTGGGCGCAGGCCGGGCACCCGCCGCCGGTGTTCAGCCACGCCAAGCGCGCGGCGGCGCTGGAGCGCCCGCCCGGCCCGGTGCTGGGGGTGGTCGAGGACGCCCGCTACGTCAACGCCACGCTGGAGCTCGACTTCGGCGACATGCTGCTGTTCTACACCGACGGGCTGATCGAGGACCGGCAGCGCAGCCTCGACGAGGGGCTGCAGGCGGTGATCGCCACTGTGGACGAGGCCGTGGCGGCCTCCTCCACCCACCCGCTGATCCAGCTCTTCGACCGGTTCCGCCGGCCCAACCCCGAGGACGACACCTGCATCCTGGCCATCCGGCCGCTCACCGGCCTCACCCGGGATCTGCGCCGATTCGCCACGCCGCAGATAGTCTCGGGGCCGACCCGGTAACGTCGCCGGTGTGGGTCATGACCTGGCACGGTTCACGGCCGCGCAACGAGACGTGTACGCCGGTGCGCTGGCCGAGCTGCGTGCCGGCGCCAAGCGCGGCCACTGGATGTGGTTCGTCTTCCCGCAACTGGCCGGGCTGGGAAACAGCCCCACCGCGCAGCGGTACGCGATCGCCTCGCTCGACGAGGCCCGCGCGTACCTGGCCGATCCCGTGCTGGGTCCCCGCCTGGCCGAGTGCGCCCGTGCCCTGCTGGCCGTCGAGGGCCGCACCGCCACCCAGATCCTCGGCTACCCCGACGACCTGAAGTTGCGCTCCTCGATGACCCTGTTCGCGCGGGCGGCCGACGACCCGCGGCCGTTCCAGGCGGTGCTGGACCGCTTCTACGACGGCGCGCCGGACCAGCGCACCCTGGACCTGCTCGGTCAGACGGGTTAGGGCGTCGGCACCTTGAACGGGTCGTGGCCGGTCAGCAGCTGGTCGATGCGGGCCTGGTCGACGCGGCGCACCACCGTGCTGCTCTCCTGCTGGTCGCGTACGACCTTGGCCAGGGTGAACGCCGAGGTCACCAGGTACAGCATGCCGACGGCGAGGAACGCGCGGATCCACGCGCCGACGGGCAGGTACACGATGCCGACGCTCACCGCGACCATCGAGAGTCCGAACGAGGCCGCGGCCTGAACGAAGAACGCCGGGGTGGACTTGCTCTGGGAGTTCGTTTCCATGACGGGGAGTCTGGTCCGCCGCGCGGCCCCCGCGACTGAGTCCGGGTACTCAACACGGTTGCGTACCCGGGACCGGGATACGGCAGCATGGGCGGATGGCGGACGTCATCGTGCTGGGCGGCGGCATCATCGGGCTGACGGCCGCGGTGCGGCTACGTGAACGCGGCGCCACGGTCGCGCTGTGGTCGCCCGACGACCCCGCGGCTACCACCTCCGCGGTCGCCGCGGCCGTCTGGTATCCCGTCCGCATCGACGGCGGCCCGCGCGTGCTCGCCTGGGCCACCGCCACGTACGCGGAGTTCAGCCGGCAGGCCGACGCCGGGGTGCCCGGGGTGATGCTGCGTGCCACCCGCAACCTGGAGTGCGGCCCGGACACCGGCCCACCGTGGTGGGCGCCCGCCGCCGGGCAGGTGACCTCCGGTCCGGCGCAGCCGCCGTGGACCCGGGAGATCCGGTTCGTGGCGCCCCTGGCCGACATGGGCAGCTACCTGCCGTGGCTGCGGCAGCGCTTCGTGGACGCGGGCGGCCGGATCGTCCGGCGCGGCGTCCGGCACCTCGACGAGGCCCTGGTGGAGGCGCCGGTCGTGGTGAACGCCACGGGACTGGGCGCGGCCCGCCTGTGCGGCGACCCGGCGCTGTGCCCGGCGCGCGGGCAGGTCGTCCTGGTCGCCAATCCCGGCCTGGACACCTCCGTGCGCGCCGCGGGCGACCCGGGCACCTATGTGCACCCACGCGCACACGACGTGGTCCTCGGTGGCACGTGGGACGTCGACGAGTGGGACACCCGGCCCGACCCGGCGGTCAGCGAGGCGATCCTGGCCCGGTGCGTCGCGCTGGTGCCGGAACTGGCCGGCGCGCCGGTGGTGGGGGAGCGGGTCGGTCTGCGCCCGACCCGGCGGGGTGGCCCCCGGGTGGTGGCACAGGACTTTCCGCTGGGGACGGTGGTGCACGCGTACGGTCATGGCGGTGCCGGGATGACGCTGTCGTGGGGTTGCGCCGACGAGATCGCCGCGCTGGCCCTGCCGGCCTGACCGGCGTCAGGCCGGGGAGCGCAGGCCCGCGAACGTCACGGGCGTGCGCAGCGCGAAGCCCAGCTTCTCGTAGAGCCGGATCGCGTTCGTGTTGTCCGCGGCCGCGTGCAGGAACGCGGTGTCGCCGCGCTGCCGGATTCCGGCGGCGACCGCCCGCACCAGCCGCGCCGCGAGACCCTGACCCCGGTGGGCCGGGTCGGTGCAGACCGCGGTGATCTCCGTCCAGCCGGGCGGGCGCAGCCGTTCACCGGCCATGGCGATGAGCGCCCCGTCGCGGCGCAGCCCCACGAAGCGGCCCATCGCGAGGGAACGGGACCGGAACGGTCCGGGCCTGGTCCGGGCGGCCAGGTCGAGCATGTCGGGCACGTCCGCTGTGCTCAGCACGACCGCCTCGGGATCGTCGTCGGCCGCCATCCCGGCGTCGACCAGCTGGACGCCGGGCAGCGTGAAGGTGGTCGCCCAGCCCGGCGGCGGGGCCAGCCGGAGGCCCGCCACGAACACCTCCGCCTCGGGTCCGGTCAGCCGGGCGAGGTCGGCCCAGGCCGCCGGGTCGGTCAGGTCGGCGGCCCCGTGGAACGGCGCCACGTCCGCCGGGTAGCGGCCGGCGCGGCCGCGCACCTCGGCGAGGTGGGCCTGCGGGCCGCGCAGCGCGGCCCACACCGGGTTGTCCAGTACGGCGTCCTCGATCCGGGGCTGGGTCACGACGTGACTCTACGGAGCCCGCCCCGCCGGGTTCACGCTTCGGCCGGTGGTGAGCAAACTCGCCGGAACTTTTCCGTGCCGGCCGCCGACAGTCTGATTGGTGGTCCCGGCCCTGGGGACCGCACGAACTCAGGAAGGCGGTCCCTCGGGTGCGCAACGGATCCCGGTTGATGACGGTTTGTGCCATGGTCGGCGTTGCCGTGGCGGGTGTTGCCGGTCCGGCGCTCGCCCACGTGGAGGTCAGCGCCGACAAGAAGCAGGCCGGCGCCACCGACGTGACACTCACCTTCCACGGCGAGGCGGAGTCGAGCAAGGCCGGGATCGTCAACGAGCGGGTGGTACTGCCCAAGGGCATCGCCCCGGCCGACGTGTCGCTGGTCAAGGCGCCGAGCGGGTGGACGTACCAGGCGACCCCGGACGGCTTCACCGTCGGCGGCAAGGCCCTGCCGGTCGGCAAGGACGCCGAGTGGAAGGTCAAGATCGCCAAGCTGCCGGACGGCGAGACCCGGCTGTCGTTCCGGACGTTGGAGAGCTACAGCGACGGCTCGGTCGACCGGTGGATCGAGATCCAGGAGCCGGGTGCGGAGGAGCCGGAGCACCCGGCGCCGCTGCTGACCCTGCAGCCCGCGCCGAAGTCGGCCACCGGCAGTGCCCCGGCCCCCAGCGCATCGGCCCCCAGCGGCCCGGCCCCCAGCGGCCCGGCCCCCACCGCGTCGGCGCCGGACGGGGCCACCGCGGTGGCGGCCTCGCCGAGCATCCCGGCGGCGGACCCGGCCGGGCGCAGCAGCTCGACCTGGTGGATCTGGCCCGCCCTGGTCGTCGCGGTCGTCGTCGCGGGCGGCGCGGTCTTCGCGTACCGGCGGCGCGGCGACGCCAGCTGACTGTCACGCGTACGGTGCGCCCGATCGCCGCGAACGTCGAGTGTCCGTCGCTGTCGCCGGACGGCACCCGGGTGGTGTTCCAGGCGGCCCGTGGCGCAGACCCGGACCGGGGCTGGCGGCTGACCGTGCTCGACCTGGTGACGCTGTCCTGTACCGCGCTGGCGGAGCCGCGCAGCGTCGACGATCAGGCCGGCTGGCTCGACGACCACACGGTCAGGTACGCGGTCCGCCCGGGCATGCGCTCAGCCGACGTGTGGTCGGCGGCGGTCAACCGTCGTTGCTGGTGCCGGACGCCGAATCCCCGTCCGCGCTGTGGCTGTGACGCCCGGACCGCTGCGGCCCAGGCACACCACCACTCACCCACCCCGGCGGGCGGAACGCGTGAGGTCAGGGGCAGGCGCTGCCGACGCAGGTGCGCTGCGCCTTCAGCGCCGTGGACAGCGGTGCGATCGCAGGTTCGTTGCCCGGTTTACCGTCGTTGAACACGTTGGTGAGTTGCCACGGGTCGGTGGCGAGGTTGTAGTACTCGCGGAAGACCACAGCGCCGCCGGTGCCGTAGGTCTCGGTGTACTGGTAGCGGCCGGCCACATAGGTCGCCGCCCAGGTTGGGATGCCGGCGCCGTTGTCCGGGTCGCGCCAGTACTCGAACAGCAGTCGGTCCCGGCCGCCGGGGGCCAGCAGGTTGCGGCCGTCGTAGCGGTAACTCGGGGTGAGCCCGGCGGCGGCCAGCGCCGTCGGCGTCAGGTCGATGTTCGCGGCCAGCCGGTTGTCCTGCGCGTTCGGCAGGTGCCCGGGCCAGCGCATGTAGAACGGCACCTGTGCCGCCTGCAGGTACGGCATGAACTTCTCCAGCAGCTTGTGCTCGCTGAAGAACTTGCCGTTGTCCGACAGCAGGAACACCAGCGTGTTGCTCTCGCCGAGCGCGTCGAGGCGCTGGTGGATCACATCCACCGCGTCGTCGACCGAGCGCAGCGTGCGCAGCATCGCCTGGCGGGTCGCGGCGCCCTGCGCCAGCGTCTGGTTGAAGTTGCGCACGTACGCGGGCTTGTCCGAGCGGTCCGTCTCGGCGACGGCCGGATTACCGGACCACGGATACGAGAGGTTGGCGTACTTCGGTTCCGGCGTGAACGGGGCGTGCGGCGCGGTGAATCCGGCGAAGATGAACCACGGCTTCGAGTCGGTCCTCTCGTACGCGTCCAGGTACCGGTTGACCTGCTGACCGATGAAGGTGGTGCCGTACGGCGCGGTAACGCCCTTGCCGTCGACGTCGAAGAAGGCGTTGTTGTAGCCGGCGCCGAGCGCGTAGTTGTCGAAGTGGGGCGGCTTGAGGTGGATGTTCCAGTTGTTGAACAGCTTGCCGACCGCGGCGGTGCGGTAGCCGGCCGCCTTGAGGTCGTGCTGCAGCGTCTTGTTGTGGTCGTAGTTACCGATGCCGGACTGCTGGATGACCCGGGTGTTGTGCGCGTACCGGCCCGACAGGATGGACGAGCGGCTCGGGCAGCAGGAGGGCGTGGTCACGACCGCCTTCGGGAAGTACGTGCCGCCGTCGGCCATCCACGCGGTGGCCTTGGGCATTACCCAGGTCATGCCGGTGCGCGTGTCGTCCATGAGCAGGATCAGGATGTTCGGCCGCGTGTTCGGCGCCTGCGCGGTGATCGCGCCGGCCGGTGGGGGACCGGTCAGGGCCGCGACGCACGCGGCGGCGGCGCACCCGGCCACGGCGCGGCGAACGATGCGAGCCGCGTTCCCGTTTTGCACTAAATGCCCCATATATACCATTGTCCCAGATCCTGACGCTGGAGGCGGGCAGGACCCCGACACGGCGAGGCGGTCGTCGCCGGCCACAGACGGGGCCCGGCGGTCTGGCTTCCAGTCTGCACCCCGGCGGGACGCCGTGAGCGGGGTTTCACCACCCTCCGCCGACCGCGACCGGGCCGGGATTCCGCCGCGACCAGGTCGGGATTCCGCCGCGACCAGGTCGCGGTGCCCGCCCGCCGGAGCGGTTCTGGAGCTTTGCGCAGGTGTTTACGGCGGCCTGAGGTCGCATTGAGCTTGGCGGCCGAACCTGATTGGCATGACCACCACCGTTGCGAACCTCATCGCCGCCCCGCCCGTCGTCGTCCCGGCCACTGGCCCGAGCGCGGTCGACTTCACCGTGATCATCCCGTTCCACCGCCCGGGTGTCGCCCTGCGCCAGACCGTGCAGCGGCTGACTGAGGTGCTGCACGCGCAGAACATCACCTTCGAGATCATCGCCGTGTCGGCGGGCTGCATCGACGGCACCGTCGCCACCCTGGAGGAGCTGCCGCACACCCGGCTCATCGCCAGCCGCGACATCCAGGACAAGGGTGCCGCCCTGCAGGCCGGCTTCACCGCCTCCACCGGCGCGTGGATCGGCATCGTCGACGTCGACGGTGACACCGAGATCGACCCGTACGAGGTCGTCGAGAGCCTGCACCTCGCCCGGGACCGGCACGACCTCGCCGCCCGCGGCCCCGCCCTGGTCTGCCGGGAACTCGTCAACGTCTGATCCGGGCCGGTGGGGTCCGACGGGGGTTCCGGGTCGCGTCGACCCGGGCCCCAGGCCGCTCAGGCGGCAAGGGCGTCCACCAGACGGCGGGCCGAGCCCGCCAGATTCCACCGCTCGGCCAGCGTGAGCAGAGCCTCCGGAGCGACCGGAGCGGTGGGCAATGCCGGCTCGAAGTCGGGCAGCTTGACGTCACGAGCCACCTGGCACACCGGCAGCGCGGCCGTCAGGTAGTCACGGGCGCCCACCAGCTTGGTGCGCAGGCCGGGGGCGAAACCGGCCGCCGGGTCGTCCAGGGCGGCGAGGATCTCCGGGACCCCGCCGTAGCGGGTGACGAGCCGGGCCGCGGTCTTCTCCCCGACGCCCGGCACGCCGGGCAGGCCGTCGCTGGGATCACCGCGCAGGGCGGCGAAGTCGGCGTACCACCGGGCGGGGACGCCGTACTTGGCGGTGACCGCCGCGTCGTCGCTGTCCTCCAGCTTGGCGACGCCCCGGCCGCAGTAGAGCAACCGGACCCCGCGGGCGTCGTCGACCAGTTGGAACAGGTCCCGATCGCCGGACACGACCTCGACCGGGGCGGGCTGCGTGGTGGCGAGGGTGCCCAGCACGTCGTCGGCCTCATACCCGGGCACCCCGAACGCCGGGATCCCGATCGCCTCAAGCACCTCCAGCAGCACCGGAATCTGGCGTTCCAGCGCCGAGGGCACCTCCTCGACGTCGCCGTGCGCCACGCGGTGCCGCTTGTAGGACGGGACGAGCGCGACCCGCCACGCCGGGCGCCAGTCCGCGTCCAGCGCGCACACCACCCGCCCGGGCCGGCGGGTGCGCACCAGCTGGGCCAGCATGTCGAGGAACCCGCGGATCGCGTTGACAGGCTCACCGGCCGCGGTGCGCGCGGCGGACTCCGGAATGCCGTGGAAAGCGCGGAAATACAGGCTGGGCGCGTCGACGGCGAGCATCGGTCGGTCGGTCACCGCATCACCCTGGCACAGCGGTACGACATCGCCCACCCACACCGCGCCGGACGGGCTGCGGGCCGTCGCGGATCCTGATGAGTTCTGGCGCGGAGCCGACCCGAATTCTTCAGGTTCGCCCGGAGATCAACTTGATCCGGGGCGCGCAGCGAACCCTGGCCGCACAGAGCGCCGACATCGACTCCATCTCCGGTGCCACGGTGACCAGCGACGGCGACCGCCAGTCCCTGCAGTCCGCGCACCTTGGCGCCCACCCGCACGTCCGCGAACCACCGCAAGCAGCGCGAGCCCGGCCACCGCGGCGGCCAGCTCCGGCGCTCGACACAGGCACAGCGGCGGCAACCGCCCGATCCGGCGCCCTCAGCGGGACGCCGCGAGTACATTCTCCGGGTTGAGCAGGCCGGCCTTGACGACCGTCCGGCTCAGCGGCCGGGTCAGCTCCGCCAGCCGGGCGCAGCCCGCCTCGCCCAGCCCCGCGTACGCGGGAACGGCCAGCCGGTCCGTGCTCGCCTCCAGCTCGGCGCGCAGCGCCCGGCCCTGCTCGCTGAGCACCGGCGCCCCGCCGGGCTCCCCCTCGGGTTCCAGCAGTCCGCGACCGCGCAGCGCGGCGACCGCGCCGGCCCAGTCGTCGCGGCTCCAGCCCCGGCTGATCCGCAGGAACCGGGCGTCGACCTCACCCGACGCGCCGTGCAGCACCAGCGCCTCCAGCCCGGAAAGGCCGGCCACCAGCAGCGCGGCGACGTGCCCGTCACCGCGGAACTCGCGCAGCAGCATCTGCGCGTGCCACAGGACCGTGTGCGGCGTCTCCGGCCAGGGCAGCTCAGCGTGGGCCGCGTACAGCGCCCGGCCGCCCGCGTGCGCCGCGGCGTCCTCGGCGGCCCGCCGGGCCAGCTGGGCCGCCTCGGCGACCTCGGGGCCGTGGATCGCGTCGCCGAGCCCGCGGGTCAGTGCGGCGTCCGCGGCCGCCAGCCTCGCCTCCACCGCGGCCGCCGGGGTGGTACGCGACCAGGCCGCCGGCAGGGCGCGGGCGACCAGGGCCGGGTTGAAGTTGTAGAACGCCGCCGCCACCGGGCCGGGGCCGACCGCGCCGAGGGCGGCACCGCGCGACGCGAAGTACCCCATCGGCTCGGGGATGCCCAGGGCCGCGTACCGCTCGTGCGCCTCGGGTACGAAGAAGATCAGGCCGTACAGCGGCTCAGTGGCGCGCCAGGCGAGCCGGGCGGCGGCCGGGTCGAGCCCGGCGGACTGTTCTGCTGCCATCCGGTCATGCTGTCACGCCGCCGCGTACGGGGCGACCGTGAGCGCGGACACCCCGGCCACCGCGTCCACATCGATCCGGTCGACCGCGTCGTCCCATCCGTCCACGGTGAACAGTGCGCCCGCCGCGACTCTGTCGTGGGCCCGACCGGCCAGCACCACCTGTCCGGCGCCCGCGCCGACGCGGACCCGCATCGGCACCCGGGCCGCGGTGTGCACGTCGAAGCGGCTCACCCCGCCGGTCATCCGTACGGTCAAGGTGCCGTCGGGCCGGGGCAGGGTCAGGTCGATCTGGCTGGCGCCGCCCGCCAGATCCACCGTGCCGAGCCGGCCCTCCCGCAGGTCCAGCACACTGAGCGAGGTCCCGCCGGCCACCCGCAGGTCCCAGCGCACCCGGGCGCTCAGCGCCACCTCCAGCTCGGCGGGACCGCCGCCCGCCGCGCGGTCCAGCGCGAGCCGGACCCGGGCGCCGTCGTCGCTGATCCGGGGCAGCACGCCGGAATCGGCCGGGGTGCTCACCCGGTACAGGTCGCCGCCGAGGTCGGCGGTGCGCAGCCGGATCGCGGTGGCCGCGTCCACCAGGTCCAGTCCGGCCGTGGTGCGCCCGTCGAGCGGAGCGGTCGCCGCGCCCTGTGCCTGCTCGGGAGTGCCCGTGCCCTGTGCCTGCTCGGGAGTGCCCGCGCCCTGTGCCTGCTCGGGAGTGCCGGTGCCCCACCGCCCGGCCGGGGCGGCCGTCCCTGCTGATGGCACGGGCCTGTCCCCGCGCCCGATCGCGACCACGGCGCCGGCCATCAGGGCCAGCGCGACGACCGCCACCGCGAGGCGGGCGGTCCACCGGCGCGGGTCGGGGCGGGACGTCAGGACGGGCAGTTCGGCGGTGGGCTCGTCCAGCACGTCCGCCAGCGGCGAGCCGCCGACCGGGTCGGCGGGATCACCCGCCACGACGCCGCCGGACTCCGCGCGGCCCGCGGTCCCCTCCGGCGGGCTCTGGCGGGCGGCCTCCACGGCGGGCACCTCGTCGGCGGCCGGTGAACGCTCGCCGTCCTCGCCGAGGTCTGCGGCGGGCTGGTCTCCGATCGGCTCGTCGGCTGCTCGCGCCGGGAGAAACGGGTACGGCTCGGTCGGCTCGTCGGCTGGTTGCGCTGGGGGAAACGCGTCGTGGGTCCAGTCTGGCGATTCGGCGCCGTGGATGCCGGGCCGTGCGGACTCGTGCATGGCGTGCCCTCCGATCGTCGCGCGCGCCCGATCGGGCGCCGCCGATGGATACGGGCGCGCCGGGGCGGATCGCTCAACGCCGGGGCGGGCCGAGCAGCCGTTCCAGCAGGGCCGGCTCGCCCGGCCACGCCGCCAGCAGTACCTCGCGCGGCACCTGGCGCCCGGCGTACCGCAGGGCCAGCGCCACCACCACGATGTCGTCCAGCGGGCCGATGACCGGCAGGAACTCGGGGATGAGGTCGATCGGGCTGGCCACCCACAGCCCGGCGAACACGATCGCGATCTTGGCGCGGCGCGGCACCCGCGGGTCCTTGCGCAGCCGCCGGACGGTGGTCACGCAGGCCGGGATGAAACCGGCCAGGTCCCGCAGGATCCCGGGTGGCAGGCGCCGGGCGAGCAGTACGAGCACCGCCCAGCTCAGCACCAGCAGCGCCGCGCCGACGGCGAGCCCGATCAGCCAGGAACGCATCGCCGTACCACGTCCTCAGCGGCGGCCATGCCCGGATCGTAGGCACCTGTGAGTCTCTGCCCCAAACCCCCAACGCTGGATCTTGGTGCCTCACTGGTGAACTGGGGTTCCGGTGACAAGCGGTTTGCATGTTGGTAACACGTACTACTCCGACGGGTAACGACCGCTGGGGAGCCTGTTGCCCATGGACGAGCCCGACGGTGCGGCCCCGCTGGCCGGCTTCACGGTGGCGGTGACGGCCGAGCGTCGGCGCGACGAGCTGGCCGCGCTGCTGGAACGCCGGGGTGCCCGCGTGGTGCAGGCCCCCGCCATCACGATCGTGCCGCTGCAGGACGACGAGGCGTTGCACGCCGCTACCGCCGCCTGTGTCGGGCTCGCGCCGGACATCGTCATCGCCACCACCGGCATCGGCTTCCGGGGCTGGCTGGAGGCCGCCGAGGGCTGGGGGATGGGTGACGCCCTGCGCACCGCGCTGGGCCGCGCGCGGCTGATCGCCCGCGGCGCCAAGCCGTGCGGGGCGATCCGGGCCGCCGACCTGAGCGAGGAATGGACGGCGGCCTCGGAGTCCTCCGAGGAGATCCTGGAATGGCTGCTGGCGGAGGGCATCGCGGGGCGCCGCATCGCGGTGCAGCTGCACGGTGGCCCGCAGGCGGATTTCATCGCGGCGCTGCGTGGCGCCGGGGCAGCCGTGGTCGAGGTGCCGGTCTACCGCTCCGCCCTGCCGCCGGACCTCGCGCCGATCCGCCGCCTCATCGGTCAGCTCACCGCGGGACAGGTGGACGCGGTGACGTTCACCAGTGCCCCCGCGGTGCTGTCGCTGATGGAGATCGCGGGCACGGCCGCCCCCGAGGTCCTGGACGTCTTCCGGATCCGGACCATGGCGGCCTGCGTGGGGCCGGTCACCGCCGCGCCGCTGGTGAAGCTCGGTGTGCCGGTGTCCACGCCGCACCGGTCCCGGCTGGGGGCCCTGGTCAAGATGGTCACGGACGAGCTGCCCCAGCGCGCCGCCCGGATCCGGGTCGACGGCAGCGTGCTGGAGGTGCGCGGGCACGCCGTACTCATCGACGGCCGCCTGCAGCCGCTCGCGCCCGCCGCCATGGCCATGCTGTCCGCGCTGGCCGCCCGCCCCGGCGCGGTGGTGTCCCGGGCGCGACTGGCCGCGGCGCTGCCGCGCGGCGACGACGGGCACGCGGTCGACATGGCGGTCGCCCGGCTACGCGCCGCGCTCGGCGCCGGAAAGCACGTCGAGACGGTCATCAAGCGCGGCTACCGCCTCCGCGTCGACGAGGTCGCCTCATGAGCGAGCGCACGCGAGAGAGGGGCAGGGCATGAGCCGGCCTGTTCTGGTGGGTGTCGCGCACGGGACCAGGTCGCCCGCCGGGCAGGACCAGATTCGGCGCCTCGCGGCCGACGTCGCGCTCCGCCGGCCCGGACTCGACGTGCGCCTGGCGTACGTGGACGTGCAGGAACCCCGCGTGGCGGACGTCGTCGCGGGTCTGGGCGGCGCGCCCGCCGTGGTCGTGCCGCTGCTGCTGTCCACCGGTTATCACGTACGTGTCGACATCGGCGCCGCCGTCGAGGGCGGAGCTGCTGTCATCACCGCCCCGCTCGGCCCCGACCCGACGCTGGTGGAACTGCTGGCCCGGCGGTTGGAGGCGGCCGGTCCCGCCGACGCGGTGGTGCTCGCCGCGGCCGGTTCCGCCGATGCCCGCTGGCGGGCGGACGTGGCCGCGGTGGCCCGGGCACTGCCCGGACTTCCCCGGATCGGGTACGCCTCCGGCAGCGGCCCCCGAGTGTCCGACGTGGTCGCCGGGCTGCGCGCCGCCGGCGCCCGCCGGATCGCGGTCGCCACGTATCTGCTGGTGGACGGGCTGTTCTACCGGACCTTGCGGCATGCGGGCGCGGACGTGGTCACCGCCCCGTTGGTGACCTCGGGGCGCATCGCCGACCTGGTGCTCCGCCGCTACGACGCGGCCGTGGCGAGCAGCGACGCCGCGCACTGCCCCGCGCCCGCCGCGACCTGCGGCCGCTAGCCACCGTGGCCCGGACCACGCCCTTCCAGATCCTGAAGAGTCCGGGTCAGCTCCTGACCCGGACTCTTCACACAGCCGTGCCCGTCCCGGGCGGCCCGGAGTTCTCACAATCACCGTGGTGCGGTTGACGGAGGAACTGTACGGCCGCGAAATGACCGGGGACCAGGGCAGAAACAGCGCCGGTCGAGCATTTCCGGTGTGAGCACATCACGCACCGTCGAGACGCACTGCCCGTACTGCGCCCTGCAGTGCGGCATCACGCTGAGCCCCCGGCTCGGCGGGGTGGAGCTGAGGCCGGCGGACTTCCCGGTGAACCGGGGCGGCCTGTGCGCCAAGGGCTGGACCGCGGCGGACCTGCTCGACCACCCCGACCGCCTGCTCACCCCGCTGGTGCGCAAGAACCCCGCGGACCGCACCAGCCCGCTGCGCGAGGCCACCTGGGACGAGGCACTGGAGCGCATCGTCGCCGGGATCCGCCGCGCCCAGGACACCTACGGTCCGGACTCGGTGGGCGCGTTCGGCGGCGGCGGGCTCACCAACGAGAAGGCGTACGCGCTGGGCAAGTTCGTCCGGGTGGCGTTGCGGTCCGCGTCGATCGACTACAACGGCCGGTTCTGCATGTCCTCGGCGGCCACCGCGGGCAACCGCTCCTTCGGCGTCGACCGGGGCCTGCCGTTCCCCCTCGCCGACCTGGCCGAGGCGCGGACCGTGCTGCTGGTCGGCGCCAACCCGGCCGACGCGATGCCGCCGTCCATGCAGTACCTGGACGCGGGCCGGGCCGCGGGCGCGAAACACATCGTGGTGGACCCGCGCCGCACGCCCACCGCGGCGGGCGCCCACCTGCACCTGCAGCCCCTGCCCGGCACGGATCTGGCGCTGGCCAACGGCATGCTGCACATCGCGATCCGCGAGGGCCTGGTCGACGAGAAGTACGTCAACGACCGCACCACCGGCTTCGACTCCGTCCGCGCGGCGGTGGCCGCGTACTGGCCGGACCGGGTGGAGCGGATGACCGGGGTCAGCGCGGCCGACCTGCGGGCCACGGTGCACGCGCTGGCCGAGGCCGAGTCCGCGATGATCCTCACGGCGCGCGGCGCGGAGCAGCACAGCAACGGCACGGACACCGCCCAGGCGTACCTGAACCTGGCCCTGGCGCTGGGCCTGCCGGGCCGCCCGAACTCCGGGTACGGCACGATCACCGGTCAGGGCAACGGGCAGGGCGGCCGCGAGCACGGCCAGAAGGCCGACCAGCTGCCCGGCTACCGCAAGCTCGACGATCCGGCCGCCCGGGCGCACGTCGCCCGCGTGTGGGGCATCGACCCCGACGAACTGCCCGGGCCGGGCCGCTCCGCGTACGAAATGATCGACCGTCTCGGCACGGACGGCGGCGTGCGCGTCCTGCTCGTGCTGGCCAGCAACATCGCGGTCTCCGCCCCGCACACCAACCGGGTCCTGGACCGGCTGCGTGCCCTGGATCTGCTCGTCGTCTCCGACATCTTCCTGTCCGAGACCGCCGCCCTCGCCGACGTCGTGCTGCCGACCGCCCAGTGGGCGGAGGAGGAGGGCACGATGACCAATCTGGAGGGCCGGGTGCTGCGCCGCCACCGCGCGCTGCCCCCGCCGCCGGAGGTCCGTACGGACCTGCAGGTCATGGCCGAGCTGGCCGAGCGGCTGGGCCGGGGCAAGTACTTCACCGCCGACGAGCGCGCGGTCTTCGACGAGCTGCGCCGGGCCAGCGCGGGCGGCATCGCCGACTACGCCGGCATCACCTGGGAGCGCATCGAGGCCGAGCAGGGCGTGTTCTGGCCGTGCCCGGCCGAGGACCATCCGGGTACGCCGCGACTGTTCGCCGAGTCGTTCCCGACCGCGGACGGCCGGGCCCGGTTCCACCGCGTCGAGCACCGTGACCCGGCGGAACTGCCCGACCGCGACTACCCGTACGTGTTGACCACCGGCCGGACGATGCAGCACTACCAGTCCGGCAACCAGACCCGCCGGGTCCGGGCGCTGACCACCGCGCTGCCGGACCCGCGCGCCGAACTGCACCCGGATCTCGCCCGGCGCCACGGCATCGGGGCGGGCGACGTGGTCGAGCTGCGCACCCGCCGGGGCCGCGCGTTCTTCCGGGTCAAGCTCAACGACGGGATCCGGCCCGACACCGTGTTCGCGCCGTTCCACTGGGGCGGCAGCTCCGCCGCGAACGGACTCACCGACCCCGCGCTGGACCCGTATTCGCGGATGCCCGCCTTCAAAGCCTGCGCCGTGGCGATCGCCCGCGCGGGCGGGCCGGACGACACCGGCCTGCTCACCACGGACGCCCCCCGTCTGCCTGTCAACGAAAGGGACCGTTGAGTGCATACGTCAAAGCCATCCGAGCGCGAGCGCCTCGTCGTCGTCGGTAACGGCATGGCCGGCGCCCGCACGGTCGAAGAGATCCTGCAGCGCGACCCGGACCGGTACGCCATCACCATGTTCGGTGAGGAGCCGCACGGCAACTACAACCGCATCATGCTCTCCAACGTCCTCGCGGGCGTGGAGGACGAGGCGGGCATCTTCCTCAACGACCTGCAGTGGTACGCCGACAACGGCATCACCCTGCACGCGGGCTGCAAGGTCGACAAGATCGACCGCAAGCACAAGCTGGTGCACGCCGACGACGGCACGCAGACCCCGTACGACAAACTGATCATCGCGACCGGCAGCACCGCGTTCGTGCCGCCGATCACCGGGGTGCACCGCCCCGGGCGCGGCTACCACCAGGGCGTCTTCGCGTTCCGGACGCTGGACGACACCCGCAACATGATCCGCTACGCCCGGGACCACGAGCGGGCGGTCGTCATCGGGGGCGGCCTGCTCGGCCTGGAGGCGGCGCGCGGCCTGCAGCAGCACGTCAGCCACGTGACCCTGATCCACGCGATGGGCCACCTGATGAACACCCAGCTCGACGAGCCCGCCGGAAAGACACTGCAGGCCAGCGTCGAGAAGCTCGGCATCGAGGTGATCTGCGACGGCCTCACCACGGAGATCCTCGGCAAGCACGCGGTCACCGGCGTCAAGCTGAAGAACGGCCGGGTCATCGACTGCGACGTCGTGGTGCTGGCGGCCGGGATCCGCGCCAACACGGAACTCGCGACCACCAGCGGACTCTCCGTCGAGCAGGGCGTCGTCGTGGACGACCAGATGCGGGTGGCCGGCGAGACCGACATCTACGCGGTGGGGGAGTGCGCCCAGCACCGCGGCGTCACGTACGGGCTGGTCGCGCCGCTGTGGGACCAGGCCCGGGTGCTGGCCGACCACATCACCGGCAGGAACCTGGACGCGGCGTACCACGGGTCGCAGGTGGCCACGAAGCTCAAGGTGGCCGGGGTGGACGTCGCCGCGATGGGCCTCAAGGAGCCCGAACTCGACACCGACGAGACGGTGACGTTCGCCGAGCCGCGCCGGGGTGTCTACCAGAGCCTCATCATCCGCGACGACCGCCTCGTCGGCGCCACCCTCGTCGGTGACGTTCGCAAGGTCGCGTTCCTCATGCAGGCGTTCGACCGGGGCCTGCCGCTGCCCGAGGAACGCGCCGGGCTGCTCTTCGACCTCGGCGGTCCGCCCGCTGAGGTCAGCGCGGCCGAGATGGCCGACGACGCCCAGGTGTGCAACTGCAACGGTGTGTGCAAGGGCGACATCGTCGAGGCGGTGCAGTGTGGGGTCAAGTCCGTCAGCGGGGTGATGGACAAGACCCGGGCGGGCAAGGGCTGCGGCTCCTGCAAGGGCCTGGTGCAGCAGATCGTGGAGTGGGCCGCCGGCGGCGAGGTC
This sequence comes from Krasilnikovia cinnamomea, assembly GCF_004217545.1. Taxonomy (NCBI): domain Bacteria; kingdom Bacillati; phylum Actinomycetota; class Actinomycetes; order Micromonosporales; family Micromonosporaceae; genus Krasilnikovia; species Krasilnikovia cinnamomea. Next base: position 80,701 of record NZ_SHKY01000001.1, on the reverse strand, counting down.
GAGGAGGACCCCGCGGCGAGCTGGTACGTCCCCGGCGTGCCGATGCCCAAGCCGGAGCTGATGGAGGCCATCCGCACGCACGGACTCAAGAGCGTCTCGTCGGTGTTCGCGCTGCTCGCCCCCGGCGGCGAGGAGGACGCGAAGAGCAAGATGGGTCTCGCGTCGCTGCTGAAGATGATGTGGGGCGCCGAATACGACGACGAGCGGGACGCCCGGTTCATCAACGACCGGGTGCACGCCAACATCCAGCGCGACGGCACGTTCTCCGTGGTGCCGCAGATGAAGGGCGGGGTCACCACCCCGGCGCAGCTCAAGCGGATCGCCGAGGTCGCCGAGAAGCACGACGTACCCATGGTGAAGCTCACCGGTGGGCAGCGCATCGACCTGCTCGGGGTGCCGAAGGAGAACCTGCCGCAGATCTGGGCCGACCTCGACATGCCCTCGGGCTGGGCGTACGGCAAGAGCTTCCGCACCGTGAAGACCTGCGTCGGCTCGGACTTCTGCCGCTTCGGCGTCGGCGACTCCACCGCGCTGGGCATCGCCATCGAGGAGCGCTACCAGGGCCTCGAAGGGCCGGGCAAGATGAAGCTCGCCGTCACGGGCTGCCCCCGCAACTGCGCCGAGGCGTACGTCAAAGACCTGGGCGTCGTCGCGATCGAGGGCGGCAAGTGGGAGATCTACGTCGGCGGCGCGGCGGGCGCCCACGTCCGCAAGGGTGACCTGCTGGCCACCGTGGACTCCGCCGACGAGGTGCTCACCCTGACCGGCCGGTTCCTGCAGTACTACCGGGAGAACGCGAACTGGCTGGAGCGCACGTACGCGTTCGTGCCCCGCATCGGCATCGACGTGGTCCGGGCGATCGTCGTGGACGACGCCGAGGGCATCGCCGATCGGCTCGACGCGGCCGTCGCGGAACACGTGGCGACCTACCGCGACCCGTGGCAGGAACGGTCCACACCGGTCACCCCGGGCCAGTTCCGCAGCTCCCTGCCCCTGACCGTGCTGCCCCAGGTGCCCGTCCGCGAGCCGGTCGCCGCCGCCCAGGAAGGACGCGCATGACCACCCAGTCACTCGCCGAGTACCGGCTCGGACCGGTCGACGAGATCCCGGTCGGTGAGGCCCGCGCGTACGCGGTCGGCGGGGAGATGGTCGCGGTGTTCCGGCTTCGCGACGGGGGGCTGCGGGCGGTGTCCGCGGTCTGCCCGCACGCCGGTGGTCCCCTCGCCGACGGCCTGGCCGACCAGCGCGTCGTGGTCTGCCCGCTGCACCAGCACGCCTTCGACCTGCGCACCGGCTGCTCCACCACCGGCGCGCCACCGATAACCGTCTATCCCGTTCGGGTGGACGACGACAACACCATCATCATTTCGGGAGGCCTGCCATGACAGCCACCTTGCCCGTTGCCCCCGCAACCCGGCCGACCCTGACGATCCGGGGCCACTGGATCGACGACTGGCGGCCCGAGGATCCGGAGTTCTGGAAGGCGCACGGCGCCCGGATCGCCCGGCGCAACCTCATCTACTCCATCTTCAGCGAGCACATCGGCTTCTCGGTGTGGACGATGTGGTCGGTGCTGGTGCTGTTCCTCGGCCCCGCGTACGGCATCGACCCGGCCGGCAAGTTCCTGCTCACCGCGGTGCCCGCGCTGGTCGGATCCGCGCTGCGGATCCCGTACACGTTCGCGGTGGCCCGGTTCGGCGGGCGCAACTGGACGATCGTCAGCGCCGCGCTGCTGCTGATCCCGTCGATCCTCGCCGCGTTCCTGATCCAGCCCGGGGTGTCGTACACGACGCTGCTGGTCATCGCGGCGATCGCGGGCGTCGGCGGCGGCAACTTCGCCTCCTCCATGGCCAACATCAACGCGTTCTACCCGGACCGGCTCAAGGGCTGGGCGCTGGGCATCAACGCGGGCGGCGGCAACCTCGGGGTGGCCGCGGTGCAGTTGGTCGGGCTGTTCGTGCTGGCCACGCTCGGTGCCGGGCACCCGGGCGTGGTGGCGGGCATCTACATTCCGCTGATCGTCATCGCGGCGCTGTGTGCGGCGCTGTTCATGGACAACCTCAGCCACGCCCGAAACGAGAAGCGGGCCATGCGCGACGTGACGAAGGAACCGCACACCTGGATCATGTCGCTGCTGTACATCGGCACGTTCGGCTCGTTCATCGGCTTCGGCTTCGCGTTCGGCCAGGTGCTGCAGGTGCAGTTCGCGGACACGTTCAGCACCCCGGTCAAGGCGGCCTACCTGACGTTCCTCGGCCCGCTGCTCGGCTCGCTCATCCGGCCCGTGGGTGGCGCGCTGGCCGACCGGCTCGGCGGCGCCCGGGTCACGCTGGTCAACTTCGCCGCGATGGCGCTCGGCGCCAGCATCGTGCTGGTCGCCTCGCAACAGCAGTCGCTGCCGCTGTACATCGTCGGATTCATCTCGCTGTTCGTGTTCAGCGGGGTCGGCAACGGCTCGACGTACAAGATGATCCCGGCCATCCTGCGGGCCAAGTGCGCGGCGCGGGCCCTGCCGGGCGCCGACCCGCGCGCGGCCGAGCACGAGGCGCGGCGGCTGTCCAACGCGCTGATCGGCATCGCGGGCGCGGTCGGCGCGTTCGGCGGGGTGCTGGTGAACCTGGCGTTCCGGCAGTCGTTCCTGGAATACAAGAGCGCCGACGCGGCGTACCTTGCCTTCATCGCCTTCTACATCGTCTGCCTCGTGGTCACCTGGGCCGTCTACCTGCGGCCCTCGGCCGGCCGCCTGCAGGGCGTCTGACCACTCACCGTCCACGGGGTGCTGCTGCTCCGGGGGTGTCTGAGGCCGTCCGGCAGGTTCTGCCGGGCGGCCTCGCCGTGCCCGCCCCGCCGACGGTCACCCGGCAGAGGACGGGACCGGCCGCCTATCCTGCCGGGATGGACGTCGCCGACGATGGTGCCCGCCTGGCCGCCGACCTCGCTGCCCGGCTCGCGGAGCTGACCTTCGCCGACCTGGACCAGCAGCAGGTCACCGGGCAGCTCGTCGACGCGGCGGTGGCGTGGGCGCGGGGGCACGGCTGGCGGGCGTACCGGCGGGCGGCCAGCGTCGTCCCGCTGCCGCCGCCGCTGCAGCACCGGCAGTCCGTCCTCGACGTGGCCTGTGCCCGTCCGGACGCGCCGCCGGTGGTCATTGAGGTGGACCACACAGACCGCAAACGTACGGTCGAGAAGCTGCTCGCCGAGGCGCGGGCCGGTCGCGTGGCGATCTGGATCCGCTGGGGCACGGGCCGGTTCGCGATCCCGCCCGCGCCTGTGCACCTGGTGACGCTGGAGGTGGTCCGGCGCCCGGGCGCCCGGTTCAGCCGTTCGCCGGCCGCCGATCCGCCACCGCCGCCCCGGCACTCCGGGACCGCTGCGGTGGCCGGCGAGGCGCCGCCGCTCCCGCTGCCCTGAACGGCATCCCGTCGCGTTCGGCGGTCCAGTCGAGCCCCGGGCGCCTCATCGAGGTCGGCGTCCACGAGGTGCGCCACCAGGGGTGAGAGAGTCAGATCCGCCCGGGCTGGTCGCCGTTGTCCGGCGGGGTGCGCGGCAGAAGCCGCATCAGCGTGTCGGCCAGCGTGACCGCGGTGGTCTCCGGCGCGGCCGACGGCAGCACGACGTGGCTCACCACCAGGCGCACGATCGACTCGGCGGCTGGGGCGAGTGCCGCCTCGGTGACGCCCGGCAGCCGGGCGGCGGCCCACTCGCGGACGACCTCGCTGGCCAGGACCAGCACGACGTCCGCCCGGGTCGTCAGGTACGGCAGCAGGTCGTCGGGGGCGCTGGTGAGGATCGTCTTGACCAGCGGGTTCTCCGCGGCCGCCGTGAGGGCGTGCCGGATCGCGGTCTCGGCGGCGGCCCGGAGGTCGTCGCCGGGAGCGGCGAGATCCTCGCGTACGGCGGCGACGAACTGCTCGATCTCGCGGGTGGCCACCGCCGCACCGAGGCCGGCCTTGTTCTCGAACTCGTTGTAGAGCGTCTGCCGGCTCACCCCGGCGGCCTCGGCGACGTCGGCCATCCGCACGCTGTCCCAGCCACGGGACGCGGTCAGCTCCCGCGCGGCCGCGATCAGCGACCCGCGCAGCAGCCGGCGATTCTGCTCACGCATCGAGCGGACAGGCTCTATCACGCCCCGACCGTAGACAAAGAAGGCGCCTCTGTCAAAAGTCTTGACATTCGACGGAGCCGTGTAAAGCATCGAGTGATGGAAATCGCTGCCGCTGCGTGGCGGGACACCAAGCGTCCGCTCTGGCCGCTGGCGCTGGTTGTGCCCGCCCTGCCCTTCGTCTCCCTGCTGCTCGCCACCGTCACCAACGGCGCCTGGGCCTGGTGGCTCACCCCGGTCGTCATCCTCGGCGTCATCCCCGCCATCGACCTGCTGATCGGCGACGACCGCGCCAACCCGCCGGAGGACGCGGTGCCGGCCCTGCAGGCTTCCCGCTACTACCGGTGGATCACGTACCTGTTCCTGCCCGCGCAGTACGCCGCCCTGATCGCCGCGTGCGGGGTCTGGGTCGCGGGCCCCGGCCCGGCCGGCGCGGCCGCGCTGGTACTGACCGCGGGCCTGGTCAACGGCGTCGCCATCAACACCGCGCACGAACTGGGCCACAAACGCGAATCCGTGGAGCGCTGGCTGTCCAAGATCGCGCTGGCCCCGACCGGCTACGGGCACTTCTTCGTCGAGCACAACCGCGGCCATCACGTACGGGTCGCCACGCCCGAGGACCCGGCCAGCTCGCGGCTGGGGGAGAGCTACTACCGGTTCTGGGCCCGCACCGTGCCGGGCAGCCTGCGCTCGGCGTGGCGGCTGGAGACGGCCCGGTTCCGGATCCGCTCCCGTTCACCATGGACGTGGCGCAACGACATCCTCAACGCCTGGGCCATGACGGCCCTGCTGTACGCGGCACTGACCGCCGGCTTCGGCCCACGGGTCCTGCCGTTCCTGCTCCTGCAGGCCGTCGTCGGCTTCTCCCTGCTGGAGGTGGTCAACTACCTGGAGCACTATGGGCTGCTCCGGCAACGCACCGCCACCGGCCGGTACGAGAAGGTCGACCCGCGGCACAGCTGGAACAGCGACCGGCTGGTCACCAACGTCTTCCTGTTCCAGTTGCAGCGGCACAGCGACCATCACGCCAACCCGCTGCGCCGCTACCAGAGCCTGCGCACCTTCGAGGAATCGCCGCAGCTGCCCGCCGGATACGCCACCATGGTGGTGCTCGCCCTCATCCCGCCACTGTGGCGCCGGATCATGAATCCCCGGGTGCTGGCCCACTACGGCGGCGACGCCACCTTGGCCAACACCATGCCCGGCTTCCGCCCGCCCGGGTAACCGATCCGGTGCGACGGCGCCACGAGCTCCCGATCGTGCCAATTCGGTCCCCCGAGTTGCGCGGACTCTTGCGTTCATGGGGCTGTGTCTGCGTTTGATGGGTAGGCCATGAGGAGCCGCCCTTGATCCGTATGTTCGAGACGACCGACGCGCAGGTCGCCGAGCAGATGCTCAACGACAACATCGCGCGATGCCGGCTGGAGTCGGTCGGCGACCGCCACCACATGCGCGTCGCGCAGACCAGCCTCGGCCCGGTGATCCTGGACAGCGTCTGCTTCGCGATGCGCTTCACCGCCCACGGTGACCCGGTCCGGTTCATCCCGATCGGCCGCGTCGTGTCCGGCACCGTCACCTACCGCAGCGGCACCGCCGCCGCCGACCACAGCCCCGGCGACCTCTTCATCGCGTGCCATCCAGGCCAGGACTGGCGGGCCACCGTGCACGACCTGCACGCCGAGTCCGCCCACCTCGATCCGGACCTGCTCGCCCAGGTCGCCGCCACCTCGCCCGACCACATCGCTCAGCCGTTGCGATTCACCGGCTACCGCCCCGTCTGCGCACAGGCCGCCCGCCGATGGAACACCGTCTTCACGTACGTGCGGGAGGCCGTCGCGGGTCTGTCCGCCGTGGATCAGCCCTTGCTGACCGGCCGCCTCGCCCGGTTACTGGCCGCCACCGCCCTGGTCGCCTTCCCGAACAACGCCCTGCTCGACCCCACCCTCGAGGACAGCCGTGACGCCCGTCCGGCCAGCCTGCGCCGCGCCGTCGCCTACATCGACGACAACGCGCACCGCGACGTCAGCCCCGCCGAGATCGCCGCCGCCGCCCGCGTGAGCATCCGAACGGTGCAACTGGCCTTCCGGCGCCACCTCGACACGACCCCCATGGCCTACCTGGGCCGGGTCCGCCTCGAACACGCGCACCGCGAGATCCAGGCCGCTGATCCCACCCGCACCACCGTCGGCGAGATCGCCACCCACTGGGGATTCGCCAACCACAGTCGCTTCACCACCATCTACCGCGCCACCTATGGCATCACCCCCTCCCACGCGCTGCGCGGCGGGCGCGCCTGAGGGCTCTGGCGATGTCCACACCCCTCCCGCCGGTAGGGAGCTGCCGGAGCGATCAGAACCGGAACTGGCCGACGAGGGAGCGCAGGTGCGCGGAGAGCCCGGCCAGTTCCCGGGCGGCCTGGTCGGTGGTGCCGCTGCCCGCGTTCATCTGGTGCACGGATTCGGCCACGCCGCCGATGGTCTGCGCGATGTCGGTGGTGCCGGTGGCGGCCTCGGCGACGTTGCGGCTCATCTCCCGGGTAGTCGCGGTCTGCTCCTCGACGGCGCTGGCGATGGTGGTCTGCAGCTCGTTGATCCGGTCGACCACCTCGACGATCTCGTCGATCGCGGCGACCGCCGTCGCGGTGTCGGTCTGGATCATCTGGACCCGGCGGGTGATGTCGTCGGTGGCCCGGGCGGTTTCCTGGGCCAGTTCCTTGACCTCACCCGCGACGACGGCGAAGCCCTTGCCCATCTCGCCGGCGCGGGCGGCCTCGATGGTGGCGTTGAGCGCCAGCAGGTTGGTCTGCTCGGCGATCGCCGTGATGACCTTGACGACCTCGCTGATCTCGGTGGAGGACTCGCCGAGCTTGGCCACGCTCTGCGTGGTGGCCTGGGCGACCTCCGCGGCCCGCTTGCCGACCCGGGCGGCCTCGCTGGTGCTGTGGGCGATCTCCCGGATGGAGGCGTCCATCTGCTCCGCGCCGGCCGCGATCGTCTGGACGTTGCCGCTGACCCGGTCCGCGGCTTCGGTGACCGTCGCGGCGCGCTCGGCGCCGTGCTCGGCGGTGCCGCGCATCTGCTCGCTGGCGGTGGTCAACGAGCCGGCGGAGATGGCGACGCGTTCGGCCTTGTCGTCGATGTGCCGCACCACGTCGGCGATCTTGGTGGTGAATCGGTTGAACGCGGCACCGAGCTGGCCGATCTCGTCGCGGCGGGCGTCGTCGACGCGCTGGGTCAGGTCGCTGTCGCCGTCGGCGATCTCCACGAGGCGGTTGCGCAGCCGGTGGATCGGCCGGGTCAGGCCGGTGCCGAGCATCCACACCAGGGCACCGGCGACCAGGAACGCCACGATCGCGGCGATGAGCAGGCTGCGGACCATGCCGTTCGCGGCCGCGGTGATCGTCCGGTCGGGCACCGCGACCAGCAGCGCCCAGGCGTCGCCCGTGGCCAGCTTGACGCTCGCCACGACCTCGGTGGCCTCGTCGCGCAGGTAGTCGTCGTGCCCGATCCACCGTACGGCGTTGCCGCCGTGCACGGCGGCGCGCACGCTACCGGCGACCGCGCCGGGCAGCGGCTTGCCGAGCAGCTCGGCCCGGGGGTGCGCCACGACCGCGCCGCCGGCGGTGACCAGGGCCTGATACCCGGTGCCGTAGGGCTTCTCGGCCGCCAGCGAGGTACGCAGGTCGGCCAGCGCCAGGTCGACGGTGACCACGCCCGCGAACCTGCCGTCCACCAGGATCGGGCTGGTCGCGGTGGTCATCAGCACGTCCTGGCCGTTGACCGGGTACACGTACGGGTCGACGACCATGCTCTTGCCGTTCGCGCGGGGCTGGAGGTACCAGTCGCCGGCGCCGGGCTTGTCGTAGTCGACCAGCGGGTCGTTGCGCAGCTTGTCGCCGTCGCGGTACCAGTACGGGATGAACCGGCCGGTGGCGTCGCTGGGGGCGACGTTGCGGAACTTGCTGTCGCGCCCGTCGAACGCGTTGGGTTCCCAGCCGGTGGACATGCCGAAGAACTCGGGATGCCGCTGCAGCGTGGCCCCCACCAGGCCGCCGACGAGCTTGCGGTCGGTAATGCCGTCCTTCTTCAGCTGTGCCATGGTGCCGGCCAGCTCCTACGTGACGTGCACCGCACGGTCGATGACCTGGCTCACACCGCCGGCCTTGCGCATGGCCAACTGCTCGGCGTAATCACCGGCCTGCCGCAACGCCAGCGACCGGGTCTGGGTCACGGCGATGCCCAGCAGCACCACCATGGCAACCAGCACCGTGGCTACCACGCTTGCGACCAACCGCGTCCGGATTCCGCGCACAGTTCCTCCCTCACACCTGACCGGAGTAGGGATCGGTCACTCGACAGAGGACCTGAGTGCCGCATTCGGAACGACGCGCGCGCCGTGACGTCCGCCACGAACGGCTGATGTGGTGACCCCGCCGGGAGCCACAAGGGACACCGGGACCGCCACCGGTCGCCGCTTTCTCAGGAAACGCTCAGGATGCGCCGCGAACGGCAAGATCACCGCTGGCCGGTGTCGCCGACCTCCAGCGAGATCACACCCCGCTCGGTTCCGGCCACGACCCAGCCGTCCCGTGCGGCGACGGACAGCGGCGGCGTGTCCAGCACGATCTCGCGCTCCACCTCGGCGCCGAGCCGGCAGAGCAGCAGCGCGTGCCCGGCCGCCACCACCAGCCGGCCCTCGCCGAGATGCGCCAGCCCGCGCACCGGCGCACCGAAACGCAGGTCGGGCACGTGCAACGCGGGCGGTTCCTTCCGCAACGACCAGCGGCGCCGGTGCAACCCGGCCTCCAGATCCCAGGTCCGGACGGTCCCCTCCTCGTCGCCGGTGACCGCGACGAGGTGTCCGTCGAAGCGGGCCAGAGTGAGGCAGGTGACGGCGCCCGTGTGCCCGGTCAGCGGCTCCCCGAGCGGCTGGCCGCTCGCGAGGTCCCACCGCCGTACGGTGCGGTCCTGGCCGCCGGTGACCACGACGGTGCCGCCCTCGAGCTGCGTGACCGCGACGCAGCTCACGGCGCCGGTGTGCCGGGTCAGCGGCTCGCCGAGCGGATGGCCGGTCGCGAGGTCCCACCGCCGTACGGTGCGGTCCTGGCCGCCGGTGACCGCGACCGGACGGTCGTCGGCCAGGCCGGCGGCGACGCAGCAGACGCCGCCGGTGTGCCCGGTCAACGGCTCGGCCAGAGGCCGCCCGTCGGCCAGGTCCCACAGCCGGACGGTCTCGTCCGGCCCGGCGGACACCACGACACCGCGGCCGTCCACCTCGGACAGCGCCAGTGCCGTGACCGCGCCGGTGTGGCCGGTGAACGGCGAACCGACCGGCCGCCCGGTGCTCAGTTCCCACACCCGGACGGTGTGGTCGGTGCCGCCGGAGACCGCCACGGCGGTGCCGTGCAGGTCGCCGATCGCGACCGCCCGTACGGCGTCGCTGTCCGCGGTGTAGTCGATGGGCGCGCCGGTGGCGAGGTCCCAGACGCGGATGGTGTTGTCGTGCCCGCCGGAGACGATGAGCGGGGTGCCGTGGCGTTCGGCGACCACGACCGCCCGCACGCCGTCGTCGTGCCCGAGCAGGGGCTTGCCGACCGCCTTGCGGGTGGTCAGGTCCCACACCCGTACGGTCTTGTCGTCGCTGCCGGAAACCGCCAGCGGGCGCCCGTCGAGTTCGCCGAGGGCGAGGGCGGTCACCGTGTCCCGGTGTCCGCTCATCGGCAGGCCGAGCGCCTCACCCGTGGTCGGGTCCCACACCCGCAGGGTCTGGTCGGCGGCGCCGGACACCACGACGGGCTGCCCCTCCACCTCACCGATCACCACCGCCCAGACGGCGCGGGCGTGGCCGGTCAGCGGTTCGCCGCTCGGGCGGCCGGTACGCAGGTTCCACATCCGCAGGTTCTGGTCGCGGCCGCCGGACACGGCCACCGGCCGGTCGCCGAGCCGGCCCACGGCGAGTGCGGTGACGCCGCTGCTGTGGCCGGTGCCCTCGTGCAGCTCCGTCAGGTCGTCCAGGCCCCAGACGCGCACGCTGTGGTCGTCGCCGCCCGACACCGCGACCAGGCGACCATCCACTTCGGTCAGTGCCACGGCCCACACCCACGCGGTGTGGCCCGTCAGTGGCTCGCCGATCGGCTCGTGAGCGATCAGGTCCCACAGCCGCAGCCGCTGGTCGGCGCCGGCGGACACGGCGACCGGGCGGCCGTCGCGGTCGCCGGTGGCGACCGACCAGACCCCACCGGTGTGACCGGTCAGGGGCCGGCCGATCGGATGGCCGGTCGTGAGGTCCCACACCCGTACGGTGTGGTCGGCGCTGCCGGAGACGACGACGGGTGTCCCGGCGATGCTCCGCGCGGCCAGCGACATCACCGAGTCGGTGTGCCCGCCGAACGGCCGGCCGACGCGCCGCTCCAGCGCCGAGTCCCACAGCCGTACCGTGTGGTCGTGGGCGCCGGACACGGCGACCGGCCGCCCGTCGACGTGGCCGACGGCGACCGCCGAGACGCCGCGGGTGTGCCCGGTGAGTGGCTCGCCGACGGCGGCGCCGGTCGTCAGGTCCCACAGCATCAGCGTCCGGTCGGCGGAGCTGGAGATCGCGACCGGGTAGCCGTCCAGTTCGGCCAGGGCGACCCCGGTGACGGCCTCGGCGTGGCCCTCCAGGGGGGTGCCGACGGGGCTGTGGGTGCCGACGTTCCACCGCCGGATGGTGTGGTCGAGGCTGGCCGAGACGGCGGTGGGCACCCCGTCGCGGGTCTCGAACGCGATCGCGGTGACCGGCGCGGTGTGTCCGCTGATCGGCTTGCCCAGCGCGGTCCCGGCGGCCAGGTCCCACACCCGGACGGTGGTGTCGTGCCCCCCGGTGACGGCGATCGGCGACCCGTCGAGTTCGCCCAGCGCCAGCGCGGTGACCGGCCCGGTGTGCCCGGTCATCGGCGGCCCGTCGGGGCGGCCGGTACGCGGGTCCCACCGCCGCACCGTGCCGTCGTGCCCCACCGAAACCAGCCATGTACGCCGGGCCCAGGTGCCGAGGGCCAGCGCATGGACGCCGCCCGTGTGCCCGGTGAGCGGCTCGCCGATCGGCGCGCCGGTGCCGAGGTCCCAGAGCCGGACCGTACGGTCGTCGCTGCCGGAGACGACGACCGTACGGTCGTCGATCCGGCCGACCGCGACGGCGGTGACCCCGGCGGTGTGCCCGCGCAGCGGCGGACCGATCGGCTCACCGCTGGTCAGGTCCCACACCCGCAACTCGCGATCGTCCGCTCCGGTGACGGCCACGTCCACGCCGTCGCGCTGGCCGACCGCGACGCACAGGACGGCGCCGGTGTGCCCGGTCAGCGGCCGGTGCAGGACGGCCACCTGCCAGGACACCCACCGCGTCGACCATGGACGCGGGACGCCGCTGGCCGCCACGGCGTCGGCCAGCGCTGTCGCCCCGCCGGACCGGGCGGCCAGTTCCAGGTAGGCGGCGTGCGTCCCGGCGGGTGCGGTGCGCAGCCGTTCCTCGGCGCGGCGGTACACGTCGGCTGCCGCCCGAGCGGGTTCGCTGCGGGCCGCCGGCAGCGCGGCCACGACGGCCGGGTGTGCCGCGACCATCAGGAAGCCCGCGTCCGTCAGCAGGCCGTCCACGTCCGGCACGGCCGCGGCGTGGGTGATGAGGTGGGCGCGGACGTACGGCTGCGCGAGCGCCCAGTCGGGTCGGCCGTCGGCCGTGCCGGGCACGCGGGCGTACAGCGCGGTGGTGATCGCCTGCTGGTCGGCGGTCTCGTCGCGGCCCGCGCGCAGGACGGTGGCGAGGGCGGCGTGGCGCAGCCGGTACACCGACTGGTCACCGCTGAGGTCCTCGACCAGGTAACCGCCGGCGGTGTGGCACAGCCAGCGCAGGTCGTCGTGGCCGTACCGGGCGCCCGGGTGCAGGGCCGTCGCCAGCGCCGGCCAGGTGTCCTCCCACGGCAGTCCGGCGCCCTGGGCGTAGGCCAGCGGCAGCAGCAGCGCGCGGGCCCGGTCGGCCTCCTCGCCGATCCGCGCGGCCAGGTCGGCGGAGACGGCGGCGGCCAGGTCGCCGGGCAGCCCGGCCCGCCACCGCGGATCGTCGACGGCGGGGGTGGTGGCGCTGTTCGCGGCGGCGGTGCTCGCGGTGGCGGCGACGATCAGGGCGGTGAGGAACGACGGCCCGGTCGCCTCGACGATCGCCTCGGCGGCGCGGGCGCGCACGTCGGGCTCGGCCGCCGCCAGCGGCCCGCCCGATCGCGCCAGCTGTTCGCGGACGAGGGCGCGGACCGTCTCCCGGTCGGCGTACGGGTCGGCGTCGAGGTCGATGACCGCCGCGTCGTCGCCCAGCACCGGCAGCAGTTCACGCCGCGCGCCCAGCAGCATCCGGACGGCGCCGCCGCCGTACACGGCCAGGGGGAGCAGCACGGCGCGGACCAGCTCGGGCGGATCCACCGCCTCGTCCACCCCGTCCACCAGGATGGTCAGTGGCCGCGCGCGGGTGGCCAGGTGCGCCAGCAGCGCGTCCACGGTGCCGGTTGCGGCGCCCGCCGCGTCGCTGATCCGGGCCAAAATCTCGTCCTCGGTGCGGCCCTTGGCGTCCAATGTCACGTCGGGGCGGGCCATGCCGGAGGAGGCGCGGTCGGGATCGGTCAGCATCCCCAGCACCGCCGACTTGCCGGAGCCGGCGCCGCCCGTGACCACCTGCACGGCCGGGGCGCCCCGGCCGGCGGCCAGCCAGTCGGCGACGGCGGCCAGAGCCGTGGCGCGGCCGGTGAGCCGTACCGGCTCGGTCCGGTCGGCGGGGTCGCCGGCCACCGGCTGACCGGCGCTGCCCGGCAGGTGCCGGGGATTCGGCAGGGTCAGGCCCACGGCGTCGGTGGGACCGAGGCGGTGGTAGGTGACCGTCAGCGGCGCGGCGGGGGGCAGGGGCAGGTCGGCGGCGAGCGTACGGACGATGCCGGCCAGGGTCAGTGCCGGCTGGGCGGGGCCGCCGCTGGCGGGCAGGTCGGCGGCGCGCGCGAACCGGGCCGCGAACTCGTCCGGGCCGCCACCGTCACTGGGCGCGGTCGTGGTGAGGACGATCTCCAGGACCGTGCCGTCACGGTTGTCGGCGCCGCGCAGCCATGCGGGTATCGCCCGTCGCGCCGCCACGGCGGTGTCCGGGTCGCCGCGCATCTCGAGCAGCATGGCGATCCGGCGTGGCGGTGCCGCCGCGAGCCACCGCACGAGCTGTCCCGCGGGCACCCCGGGCTGCTCCGGGTCGTCGTCGGTGTCGGGTCGCAGGAACAGCTCGTCCTCGACGATCGAGCCGTGCGCCCGCACGGCGACGACCAGGTCCTCACCGGTCAGGTCCCGCAGCGCCGCCTGGATCTCCTCGGCGCTGTCGCCGAGGTCGAGGTTCGGCCGCTTCTGGAAGCCGAAGGACGTGGTGAGAAGCGTGGCGAGGGGGTCGTCGCCGCTCTGCCGCGCGGCCGTACCGGTCGTCAGCAGCAGCCGGACCGCACCGTCGCGCGCCGGGGGGCGAGGCTCACCGGACGACGTGCCTTGCGATGCGGTCACGGGAAAATGCTACGTTTTGTACACCTTCCAGGTGGTTGGAACCGATCACCCGGCTCTGATCGGCCGGGCGGAAGCGACAGCGGCTATTCGAACAGGGTCGGGTCGCCGCCGCCCACCCGGACGATCTCGGCCTCGCCCGTGGACAGGTCCACCACCGTGGTGGGAATGGTGCCGCACTCACCGGAGTCGATGACCGCGTCGACGGCGTGGTCGAGGCGTTCCTTGATCTCCCAGCCCTGGGTCATCGGTTCCTCGTCGCCGGGCATCAGCAGGGTCGTGGACAGCAGCGGCTCGCCCAGCTCGGCCAGCAGCGCCTGGGCGACCGTGTGGTCGGGGATGCGGACGCCGACGGTCTTCTTGCGCGGGTGCAGCAGCCGCCGGGGGACCTCGCGGGTGGCCGGAAGGATGAACGTGTAGTTGCCCGGCGTGACCGCTTTGAGCGTACGGAAGATGTTGTTGTTGATCTGTACGAACTGGCCCAGCTGCGCGAAGTCGCGGCACACCAGCGTGAAGTGGTGGTCGGGGCCGAGCCGGCGGATCTCGCGCAACCGGTCGAGGCCGTTCTTGTCGCCGAGGTGGGTGCCGAGGGCGAAGCAGGAGTCCGTCGGGTACGCGATGACCCCGCCGTTGCGGACGATCCCGACCACCTGGTTGATCGCCCGGGGCTGGGGGTTGTCCGGGTGCACGTCGAAGTACTTCGCCATAGCCCGAGCCTACGGTGGTGACCGCACCGTGCGTGGTTCAGCCACCCGGGCCCGTCGCGTCGCCGGTCAGGTCGCGGACCGCAACGCCGATTCGATCACCGCGACCACCGGTGCGACCACGGCCGCGCTGACGGCCAGCGCCAGCCGCAGCCGACCGGTCAGCCCCGGTGGCCCGTGGGCGGCGGCCGCACCCCGCACCGGCGCCGAGGCGGTGCGGGCGCGCGCCACGCAGCCGCCGCGCCGCGCGGAGACCAAGCGCAGACGCGGTCCGGCGACGCACCAGCGCCGACGCCGCTCGGCGCGGCCCGCCGCGCGGTTCGTCGGCGCGCCGCGACCCACGGCGGGCGGCGGATCGTCGAGCCGTCGCGGCACGTGCCGCAGGTGCACGGTGGTCCGCACGTCGGCGAGGCGGCGCAGCCGCCGTTCCGCCTCCGCGATGCTCATCCGCGCCCGCGGGTCGGGCCGCAGCAGCCCGGTGATCACCGGGCGGAGCGGCCCGGCCAGCCTGATCGGCCCCGGCCGCCCCGCCGGCAGGCGGTGCCGCCCCGCAGGGCGGACGAACGGCTCGCGCCCCTCGACGGCCGCGTACAGGACGGCGCCCAGCGACCACCGGTCCGCCTCCGGGGTGGACGCGCCGGGTTCGGGCAGCGCGTCGTCCATGGTGGCCGGACCGAATCCGGTCAGCATGACCCGGCCGTCGTCGGCCAGTAGCACGGTGCCCGGGGAGACGTCGCGGTGCCGCACCCCGGCCCGGTCCGCGGCGTCCATGGCGGAGAGCACCGCCAGGCCGATGGCGGCCACCTGCGCGACCGGAAGCGCCCCGGTCTCCGCGACGACCTGCGGCAGGGGACGGGAACGGACGTACTCCGAGATGATCCACGGCTGGTCGTCGCCGGATCCCACGTCGTAGATCTGGATGATGTTCGGGTGGCTGAACCGGGCCGCGCTGCGGGCTTCGCGCAGGGCCCGCAGGCGCGGCCCGGCGTCACCGTCCGGCAGCGTCAGCTCCTTGATCGCGACGTCGCGTTCGAGCATCTCGTCGCGGGCCAGCCAGACCGGGCCCGTGTCCTCCGTGCCCAGTGCCCGGACGATCCGGTAGCGCCCGTCGAGCAGTGCCTGCGGCTGCGGCATCGGTCCCCTTCCGGTTGCGCCCGCCCCTGGCCGGGGCCGTGGCGGTCGCGCGGTGGTGGATCTGCTTCGGAACCTAACCGTCGTAAGGACTGCGCCACATCCACCGTTTCGGTGACGTGGCCGTCACTCAGGGTTCACTCACCGGGGGCGGGCGGGGGAGCGGCCCTTGAGGTGGCGGCCCATCGCCCGGGCGATCTCCTTGTCGGCGTCGCGCTTGGCGATCACCTGCCGCTTGTCGTACGACCGCAGGCCGCGGGCCAGCGCCAGTTCCACCTTGGCCCAACCTCCCGCGAAGTACAACGACAGCGGGATCAGCGTGAGCCCGCTGCCGTCGCGCAGCCGCTGCCGGATGCGGTCGATCTCGACGCGGTGCAGCAGCAGCTTGCGGGTACGCCGGGGAGCGTGGTTGGTCCAGGAGCCGAAGCCGTACTCGGCGATGTGCAGCTGGTAGAGCATCAGCTCGCCCTCGTGCTCACCGGCGAACGCGTCCGCCAGCGAGGCGTACCCGGCGCGCAGCGACTTCACCTCCGTGCCCGCCAGCACCAGCCCCGCCTCGTACGTCTTGAGCACCTCGTAGTCGTGGCGCGCCCGGCGGTTGGACGCGATGACGGTGCGGCCGGTCGGCTTCGCCACGCCGATCCCCTCATCCTCGGCCGAGCAGCGACTTCCGTACCTTACCCATGGCGTTGCGGGGCAGTTCGGCGACGAACCGGACCTCGCGCGGCCGCTTGTGCGCCGACAGGGTGCGCGCCACGAAGTCGATCAGCTCGGTGCCGCCCACCCCGTCGGCCACCACGTACGCGGTGATCTGTTCGCCCAGGTCGTCGTGGGGGGTGCCGACCACCGCGGCCTCCCGGACGGCCGGGTGCGCCAGCAGGGCGTCCTCCACCTCACCCGCGCCGACGCGGTAGCCGCCGCTCTTGATGAGGTCGGTGGAGCGGCGCCCGACGATGCGGTGCCAGCCGTCGGGCCCGATCGCGGCGATGTCCCCGGTGCGCAGCCAGCCGTCGGCGGTGCGCGCGGCCGCGGTGGCTTCGGGACGGTTCAGGTAGCCGTCGAACAGCATCGGCCCGCGCACCCACAGCTCACCGATGGACGCGCCGTCGCGGGGCAGGTCGTGGCCCTCGTCGTCGACCACCCGGGTCGCCACCCCGGCCAGGGGCAGCCCGACGTGGCCGGGGCGGCGCTCGCCGTCGGCGCGGCCGCTCACGGTGATCAGGGTTTCGGTCATGCCGTACCGCTCGACGGGGCGGTGCCCGCTCAGCGCGGCGAGGCGTTCGAACACCGGCACGGGCAGCGCCGCGCTGCCCGAGACGAGCAGGCGGGCACCGGCCAGCGCGGCGGCCACGGCCGGGTCGGCGCACACCCGGGACCAGACCGTGGGTACGCCGAAGTAGAGGGTGCCGCCGGCCGCCGCGTACGCCCGCGGGTGGGGCCGTCCCGTGTGGTGCAGCCGGCAGCCGGTCCGCAGCGCGCCCAGCACGCCGAGGACCAGCCCGTGCACGTGGAACAGCGGCAACCCGTGCACCAGCACGTCGGCCGGGGTCCAGGCCCACGCGTCGGCCAGCGCGTCCAGGTCGGCCGCGACCGCGGCGTGCGAGAGCACCACCCCTTTCGGGGCGCCGGTCGTCCCGCTGGTGTACATGATCAGCGCCGGGTCGTCGGCCCCGGTGGCGTCGGGGCCGGGCGTGCCGGTGCGCGAGGGGTCCACCGGCACGACGGGCAGGGTGGTGGGCGGCGGTTCGGCGGCACCGCTCAGCAGCAGCGTGGCGCCCGAGTCGGCGAGGATGTGGCCCGCCTCGGCCGGGCCCGAGTCCGGCGGCAACGGCACCACGGCCGCGCCGCCCAGCAACGCCCCGGCGACGGCGACCACGGTGTGCAGGGTCGCGGTGGCGTGCACGGCGACGACCCCGGCGCCGCGCACGTCCGCGGCGACGGCCGCGGCGGCCCCCAGCAGCCGCTCGCCGGACATCGCGTCGCCGCCGACGCGGACCGCGTCGGCGGCGTCCATCTCGGGTCGCGACAGCCCCGCCAGCAGGTCCATCCGATGTCCTCTCGGTCGGCGGCCACATCCGGGCCGTCGGTCAGTCCGCTTCCACGGTCACGGCGGTCAGGATCAGTCCCTCGTCGACCAGGAACCGGCCGCGCAGCTCGGTCAGCGGCGCCCCGCCGTCGCGGCGGGTACCGGAGACGAGCAGGTCGGCGCGGAACGTGCCCGCGACCGGGTCGATGCTCAGCCGGGCGTCCTCGAATCCCAGCCACCGCCCGGTGAGCGGGAACCACGCCTTGTACACCGACTCCTTGGCGCTGAACAGCACCTTGCCCCACGGCCCGGCCGGGTGGTCGGCGGCCAGCCGGTCGAGCATCCGCTCCTCGCCCGGCACGGTGATCAGCGGTTGCACCCCGTCGGGCAGGGGACCGGCCCGTTCGGCGTCGATGCCGACGCTGACGAGCTCACCGATTCCGACGACCGCGGCGGCGCGGAACCCGGTGCAGTGGGTGATGCTGCCCGCGACGCCGGGCGGCCACACCGGCGACCCTTTGGGTCCGCGCCGGATCGGGGCGGGGGCGTGGCCGAGCCGGGCCAGCGCCTCGCGGGCGCAGCGGCGGGCCGTCACGAACTCGCGGCGCCGGCCGGCCACCGCGTCCGCCACCAGGTCCTCCTCGCCGGGGAAGACCGGTTCGGTGCCGGCGTCGCCGTACGACTCGACCGCCACCACCGTTTCCGGCAGCAGCCGGGCGAAGGTGGGTGGCGGCACCCCTGGATCCTGCCACGCCGCCGTCACCGCCTCGGCCCGGCCCGGGCGGCGGGCAGAATGAGGACCACCGCACCTGAGGAGAGGGCAGTCCACATGATCTTCATTACGGCGAAGTTCCGGATCAAGCCGGAGGAGGCCGACCGCTGGCCCGCGATCGCGGCGCCGTTCACCGAGGCCACCCGCGCCGAACCGGGCTGCCTGTGGTTCGACTGGTCCCGCAGCATCGCCGACCCGACCGAGTACGTGCTGGTCGAGGCGTTCCGCGACGGCGAGGCCGGGGCGGCGCACGTCAACAGCGCACATTTCCAGCAGGCCCGCCAGGAACTGCCCCGGCACCTGGCCGAGACCCCACGCATCATCAACACCACCCTGGACCAGGACGACTGGTCCGAACTGGGCGAGATGGCGGTCTCGTAACACTTGAGCGCTCAGGCAGGCTGTCTCCAGGCGCGGCACCAACATCCACGCTCGACCTACCAGGCGAAACAGCGCCCCTGACCAGCCGAGAGCCGGGTCAGGGGCGCTGCTGGGTCGGCCTACTCGAAGAACACGTTCACGGAGTCGGCGTACCCGTCGTTTCGGTTGATACCGACGAAGAACTCGCTCCCCACGTGGGTGATGTCTTCGATCTCGTTTCTCAGGTAGTTGCTCGGAATTCCGATGTCGCTCTCCACATCGCCTCCAGACCAGTTGTACTGGTATACCCAGTTCCACCCGGTAGTGGGCGTGGAGTCGTTGATTGACTTGGTGTTCCAGATGTTGTTCTCGGAGCAGTCCAGGCCTTGGTCGGAACGATTATCGTGACTCGTCAGGTTGCTCTTCACGAGCGTCCATCCACTCGTCAGCGCACCGGAACCGGCATGGGTCCACAAGCTACCCAGCCGTCGGGCGGCATATTTGCCGCCGGTGCCCGCCGTCGCGCTGTAGCAGAGGCCGCTGATGTTCATCGGCAGACTCACTTCGCTGGCCGTGCCAATAGACCCGTTGGCGTTCAGGCGTATGATCGTCACCTTGTTGCTCAGGTATGTGGACTGGCTGCCTTGGGTGGCGATCAAAGCCGGACCCTGGCCCAGGTAATTCGCGTTGTAGGCGAGGTCGTTACCGTGGCCGAGGATGGAGATCGGGACGGTGTTCCCGGCGCAGACCCAGCTATCGCCGCTCCAGGTCGAGCCGTTACGCAACCACCTGGACAGGACGGGCTCAGCGCCGCCTGCCTTCGTGAAAACGATGTAGAGCTGGCTGCCTGGCCCCACCACCATGCCCTGCATGACCGTGCGGCCCAGCCTGCACGGATCGCCGTTCGGGATGAACAGCCGTTCGGGTCCGGTCCTGTCCGTGGCAGCGAAAGAGGATGCTGCCGGAACAATAGCGATTCCGATTGACAATGCGAGCACGGACGCGACAACGGCTAGTATTTTCTTCACTTCGATGTCTCTCCTTTGGGGGTAAGGCGAGAGCAGCGTAGCAATAGTGTCAACTTGCCACTGTTGCCTATTAATGCTAGCGTGCCGCGCTTCGCATACCGTACAAAACCGTGCCTCGATACCGTGCCGGCCGAAGGCGGGCACTAACCCCAATTCCTTCTGTCAATCGGGCAGTGCCGCCGTGGCGTTCGCCTGACCACCCGTGCCGATTCGGCGCACGGTCCCTACCCCAAGGGCGCTTGCACCCGCTGGCGGTTGCGCTAGTCCGTCAGCGCGGCGGCGGGCAGCCCGCGGATCGCGGCGTCCAGTACCACCGCGGTGTGCGCCAGCCCGATCGTCGCGCCCCGCCGCCGCAACGCCGCGGCGACCTGCATGAGGCAGCCCGGGTTCGCCGTCACCAGCAGCTCGGCGCCGGTGGCCAGGACGTCGCCGGCCTTGCGGTCGCCGAGTTCCGCGGCCGGTTCCGGGTTCAGCACGTTCCAGATGCCCGCCGAGCCGCAGCAGATCTCCGGGTCGGCGATCTCCCGCAGCGTCAGCCCGGGAATCGAGCGCAGCAGTTCGCGGGGCTGCGCCCGGACCCCTTGCGCGTGCCCGAGATGGCAGGCGTCGTGGTAGGCGACCGTCACCGCCAGCCGGTGCCGGGGCGCGGCGGGGCCCAGCTCCACCAGCACCTCGGACAGGTCCCGGACCCGGGCGGCGAACTCCGCCGCGCGCCCCGCGTACGCGGGGTCGTCGCGCAGCAGGTCGCCGTACTCCTTCAGCGACGACCCGCAGCCCGCCGCGTTGACCACCAGGTAGTCCATGCCGGTGCCGGTGAACGTGTCGATGAGCGCGCGGGCGAACCGCCGCGCCTCCCCGGTCCGTCCGTTGTGGACGCTCAGGGCGCCGCAGCAGCCCTGCCGCGCCGGGATCAGCACGTCGCAGCCCTCGGCGGCCAGCACCCGTACGGTCGCCGCGTTGACGTCCGGGAAGAACGCGCTCTGCACGCACCCGGTCAGCATGCCCACCACGGCCCGGCGCGGCCCGCGGGCGGGCACCCGGCGCGGCGGGCGCGGCACCTTCGTCAGGCGCGGCGTGAGCGATTCGAGCGTGGCCACGGTGGGCGCCAGACGCTCCAGCAGCCCGGTACGCGCCACCAGGCGCCGCAGCCCGCTGGCCCGGTACGCCCGCAGCGGGCCCCGCAGCAGCCGCAACCGGTTCGGGTACGGGAACAGCGCGAACACCGCCGCGCGTAGGGCCCGTTCGCGCGCCGTGCGGCTGTGCCGCCGTTCCACCTGCGCCCGGGTCGCCTCGATGAGCCGGTCGTAGCGCACCCCGGACGGGCACGCGGTCATGCACGCCATGCAGCCCAGGCAGCGGTCGACGTGGCTCACCATCGAGCCGGTCAGCGGCTCGCCGTCCAGCCCCTGCTGGATCTGGTGGATGCGCCCGCGCGGGGAGTCCGCCTCCTCGCCCCACAGCACATAGGTGGGGCAGGTGGTCAGGCAGAAGCCGCAGTGCACGCAGTCGGCGGCGAGATCCCGGGACGGCGGCTCGTGCGCGTCGAACGCGCCCACGACCGGCCCGAGCACGTCACGGCGGGCCGGGTCGGTCGCCTCGGTCATCAGATGCCTCCCACGAAACGTCCCGGGGCCAGCCGGGCGTCCGGGTCGAACTGCTGCTTGACCCGCCGCATCAGCGCCAGCCCGTCCACCGGCCCCCACATGTCCACCCCCGCCCGCACCTCGGCGGGCGCGGTGAGTACGACCGCGTGCCCGCCCGCGTCACCGGCGGCGGCCCGCAACTCCGCCACCGCGTCGGCCGCCTCGTCCGGCGCGGTGTCCGGGGGCAGGCCCGCGTACAGCACCCCGGTGCCGGCGGAGCCGCGCACCCGCGCCAGGGCGGCGGCGCGGACCACCAGCGCGGGCACCCGCGACAGCGCGGCGGTCAGCTTCAGGCCGGTGCCGCCGGGCTCCCACGGGTACGTGCCCCACCAGTGCGGGCGTCCCGCGTCGTCGCCGAGGATCCGGACCAGCGTGGCGGCCCGGTCCCGTACTCCGGCCGGGGTGCCCTCGACCAGGACGGCGACCTCGCCGGTCTCCCCGTCGACCTCCACGGCGCTGGGCACCACCTGCGCCGCGCGGATCGCGGCCAGTGCCGCGCCGAGGTCGGGCGGCGCCGCGCGCACGACGGCCTCGGCGCCGGGCCGCGGGTGCAGCCGGAACGCGCACCGGGTGATCAGCCCGAGCGTGCCGTACGCGCCGGTGAACAGCTTGGCCAGGTCGTACCCGGCGACGTTCTTGACGACCTTGCCCCCGGAGTGCGCGACGGTGCCGTCGGCGCGGACCACGGTCATGCCGATGACCAGGTCCCGGGCCGTGCCGTACAGCTGGCGGCGGGGGCCGCTGGCGCTGACCGCCACGGTGCCGCCGACCGTGGCGCCCGCCTCCGAGGTGTCCAGCGCGAGCTGCTGCCCGGCCGGGCCGAGGTGTTCGCGTACCTCGGCCATGGGGGTGCCGGCCCGGACCACCGCGATGAGATCGCCGGCCGCGTGCTCGACCACCCCGGTCAGGCCGCGGGTGTCCACGATGAGGTCGAGCCGTCGCGGTGGCGCGCCCCAGTCCAGTTTCGTGCCGCCGCCGCGGAACGCCACGGCCAGGCCCGCGTCGGCGGCCGCCCGCAGCACCGCCGAGGCCTGCGCGGTCGAGGTGGGCGCGGCGACCAGCCGCGCCGGTACGCCCGCGACGGCGTCGTCGTCCTTCGCGGGCTCCGTCAGCTCGTCCAGGGCGGTCATCAGAAGATCTCCGCGAGTCCGGCCTCCTGGGCCGGGTGCGTCCCCTTGCGCCGTCCGGGGACCTCCCCGCACAGTCGCGGGGTGGGGAACACCTTGCCCGGATTGGACAGTCCGTCGGGGTCGAACGCGCACCGCACGAGCTGCATCGTGTCCAGGTCGTCGGCGGTGAACATGCGCGGCATGTAGCGCGCCTTGTCGACGCCGACGCCGTGCTCGCCGGTGATCGAGCCGCCGTGCTCGATGCACAGGTCGAGGATCGCGCCGGAGACCTGCTCGGCGCGTTCGGCCTCGCCGGGCACGGCGTCGTCGAACAGCACCAGGGGGTGCAGGTTGCCGTCGCCCGCGTGGAACACGTTGGCCACCCGTACGCCGTGCTCGGCCGACACCTCGCCGATACGGCGCAGCACCTGCGGCAGCGCGGTGCGGGGGATCACCCCGTCCTGCACGATGTAGTCGGGGCTGATCCGGCCGACCGCCGCGAACGCGGACTTGCGCCCCTTCCAGAACAGGGCCCGTTCGGCGTCGTCGGCGGCGATCCGGAGCTCGAACGCGTCGTTCTCCTCGCACAGCGCGGTGACCTGCGCGAACTGGGCCCGCACCTCGGCGGCCGGGCCGTCCAGCTCGACGATGAGTACGGCGCCCGCGCCGGGCGGGTAGCCGCAGTTCACGGCCGCCTCGGCGGCCTCGATGGCCAGCGCGTCCATCATCTCGACCGCCGCCGGGACCACCCCGGCGGCGATGATCGCGGAGGTCGCCGCGCCGGCCTGGTCGGTGGTGTGGAACGCGGCCAGCAGCGTCCGGATGGTCTCCGGCGCCCGGACCAGCCGCACGGTCACCTCGGTGGCGATGCCCAGGGTGCCCTCGGAGCCGACGAACGCGCCGAGCAGGTCGTAGCCGGGGGTGTCGGGGGCGCGCCCGCCGAGCCGTACCACCTCGCCGTCCGGGGTGACCACGGTCGCGCCGGTGACGTGGTTGGTGGTGAAGCCGTACTTGAGGCAGTGGGCGCCGCCCGAGTTCTCCGCGACGTTGCCGCCGATCGAGCAGATCTGCTGGCTCGACGGGTCCGGCGCGTAGTAGTAGCCGAACGGCGCGGCCGCCCGGCTGACCTGCACGTTGATCACGCCGGGTTCGACGACGGCCCGCTCGTCGTCCGGGGCGACCTCCACGATGGCCCGCATCCGCGAGGTCACCACGAGGACCCCGTCGGCGTGCGGCAGGGCGCCGCCGGACAGCCCCGTGCCGGAGCCGCGCGCCACGAACGGCACCCCCGCGTCCGCGCAGGCCCGTACGGTGCGGGCGAGTTCGGTGTGGTCGCGGGGGAGCACCGCCAGGGCGGGCACGACCCGGTAGTGCGTGAGGCCGTCGCACTCGTACGTGCGCAGCTCCTGGCGGTCGCTGATGACGCGGTCCGGGCCGAGTTCGGCGCGGAGCCGCGCGGCCAGCGGGCCGATCCGGTCCATTCAGGTCCTCCCGTCGACGCCGCCCCACCGCCAACCTAGCGGTGCCGTGTCGGGTTGGGGAACCTGTCGACGTGAATGTCCCGGCCGCGCCCGCACCGCGGTCAACCGACCACGAGCGTGGCGGAGTACGCGGTGAGGATCTCCCCGAGCGGCTGGAAGAACGTGGTGCCGCCGGAGGTGCAGTTGCCGCTTCCCCCGGAGGTCACCCCCTGCGCCTGCCGGGTGCTGCTGACGAACGGACCGCCGGAGTCACCCGACTCGGCGCAGACGCTGGTGCGGGTCAATCCGGACACGGTGCCCTGGGGATAGTTCACCGTCTGGTTGCGGGCGGTGACGGTGCCGCAACGGTATCCGGTGGTCGAGCCGGACCGGCACACCGAGCTGCCGACGGGGGCGACGGCCGAGCCGAGAACGGGCACGCCACCTTTGATCTTGGGGGTGGGTGTCCAGGCGGCCAGGTTGACGTTGATTGCACCGTAGTCGTTGGTCGGGAACGACGTGCCGAACCGGGTTCCGATCACGACCCGGTTGAATCCGGACCACGTGGTCGCGATGTTGGTGCAGTGTCCGGCGGTCAGCACCAGGTACGCACCGGTGGTGCGGCGGGCGTTGAAGCCCAAGGAGCAGCGGGAGCCCCCGCCGTAGATGGCGTCTCCGCCGATCAGCTCGGCCAGGGTCCGGACCGCGGGCGCGCGGTGGTCCACCCGGATGTTGTTCAGCCCCGCGACGAAGGCGCGCACCGGCTTGGTCGGGCCGTGGCCGGCGGCCGTCACGACGACCAGGTTGGCGGTCTCGTCGACGCGCCATCCGGTGACGTCGCGGGGCGCGGTCCGGGCGTCGAGCACCCGCATGGTGCGTTCGAGACTGGCGAGGCTGTGCGGGACCAGTCTGGCGGCGGCCCCGGTGCGACGGACCTGGGCGAGGGCGGCCGGGTCGGTGACCCCGACGACGAGATTCGCTCGCGCGGGGTCGAAGACCGCGCCGCCGTACGCGGCGCCCGCGGCGCTGCGGGCCGGGGCGACGATCAGGCTCGCGCGGTACTCGGCGCGGATCCGCGCCCCGGCCTGCGCCGTGGTCAGCCCGAGATCGGCGGCCAACTGGTCGACCATCTCCCGCGACGGTACGGCGCCGGGATCGGCCGGGCTCGCGCCGGACGCGGGTGCGCCGAGCAGGCTGGCGGCGGTGACCGTGGCCAGGGCGGCGCCGGCGATCCTGGCGAGCGGGCGGCGGACGGGCTTGGTTGCGTGGCTCATGGTGCCTCCTCGAATGGCCCGCGTCGGGCCGCGCCGGGCGCCGGGCACGTCGGGATCCGACGCTGTTCATCCTAAATGCGTATTTTGATCATTTTGTCGTAATCACCAGACCCTGGCCCTGCCGGAAAGCGGCGGAGTTGTTAACTATTTCGTTCATCTATGAACGTCGATGGGGACGTATCGTCCGACGATCGGCATCGATCGATCCACGGAGGTACGCGTGCGCAGACCCAGAAGGTCCGCCGTCGTCGGAATAATCGCCACCACACTGGTTGTCACCGCGCCGATCGGCGCCGCCGCCAGTCCGCAGGCCCCACCGCCCGCCACCCCGCTGACCGGCGCACCCACCGGCTCGGAATACGACTTCGTCGACAACCGTCCCGGCACCGCCGCGCCCTCCGCCGCCCAACGGTCGCTGGTGCCCGGCGACGGGGTCGTCGCCCGCTGGAACCGGCTGGGCACCCCCGCCTCGCTCACCCCCACCACCCGCCGGGCGCTGGCCGCCGGGCCCGCCGCCGACCCCGAGACGGTCGCCCGGCGCTACCTCAAGGGCAGCCAGGCGCTGTTCGCGCAGCGCACGACGGACGTCGACAGCATGCAGACCATCGCGCAGACCAAGGTCGGCGCGGGCACGGTCGTGCTGCTGCGCCAACGCTACGGCGGCCTGCCCGCCGCCCACGACGGCCTGGTGGCCGTGGCGGTCAAGGGCGGTGACGTCCTGCGGGTCACCTCGTCGCTGAGCCCGCGCACCGAACGCCCCGCCCCGGCCACCCTCGCCCCGGCCGCCGCGCTGGCCAAGGCCCTCGCGGACGCCCGGATACCCCGGGCCGAACTCGCCCAGCACCGCATCCGCCCGGTGGCCGTGCCGATGCCCGGCGCCGCCCCGCGCGCCGCGTTCGAGGTGGTCGTGCTCTCGAGCGAAGCGGACCACCCGCTGGGATACACCACCTACGTCGACGCGCGCAGCGGCGAGGTGCTGATCCGCGAGAACCTGGTCAACTTCGACGCCGACAACCCGCGCTGGAAGGTCTTCCCCGCCACCCCGACCGGCACCTCGGACACCCGGCAGACCTGGTGCGCCCGGACCGCGACCGACTGCGCCCGGACCGTGCTCGACCCGGCGACCGGCCGGGACTGGGACATCGACCCCGCCACCGGCGCGTCCTCGTCGACCACCGTCGGCAACTCCGCCGAGACGGTGCGGTACTGGGGCAACGGCACCCCGCAGATTCCGGCCGCCGCCCGCCCCGACCGCGAGTACACGTACCCGTTCACCAACCAGTGGAACGCCACCAAGTGCGATCCGGCGTCGCTGAACTCCCCGGAGCAGGCCGACGCCGACGCCGCCACCGCGAACCTGTTCGCGATGCACAACCGGATGCACGACTGGGCGTACCACCTGGGCTTCACCGAGGCCACCTGGAACCTGCAGAAGACCAACACCCGGTACGGCAAGGGCGGCGACCCCGAGCACGGCAACGCCCAGCAGGGCGCCGCCACCCAGAACATCCGCAACAACGCCAACCAGTCCACCCCGCCGGACGGGATGCTGCCGGTCACGAACATGTACATGTGGCAGCCGTTCGCCGGCTCCGCGTACCCGCCGTGTGTCGACGGCGACTTCGACATGACCGTGATCGGGCACGAGTACACCCACGCGATCTCGAACCGGATGGTCGCCGGGCCGGACGCCAATCTCAGCTCGTCCCAGGGCGGCGCGATGGGTGAGAGCTGGTCCGACCTGATGGCGATGGAGTACCTGTTCGAGAGCGGCTACACCCCGCGCGGCAACACGCCGTTCGTCACCGGGGCGTACGTCACCGGCGACAACGCCAGCGGCATCCGCAACTACGACATGAGCAACAGCCCGCTCAACTACAGCAACTACGGCTACGACCGCTTCCCCGGGGTGCACCCCGACGGCGAGATCTGGAGCGCCACGAACGTCGACGTCCGCCGCGCCCTGATCGCCAAGTACGGCGCCGGCACCCGGGCGCAGCAGGAGAGCTGCGCGAACGGCACCACGCCGGTGACCGAGTGCCCCGGCAACCGCCGCTGGGTGCAGCTCGTCTTCGACTCGTTCCTGCTGCAGGCCACCGGCCAGGTCAGCATGCTCGACATGCGCGACAACATGATCACGGCGGACGCGCTGCGCTTCGGCGGCGCCAACGCCGACCTGTTGTGGAACGCGTTCGCGGCGCGCGGTTTCGGCGCCGGTGCGGCCAGTGGCCCGTCCGACACCGACCCCGTGCCCAGCTTCGCCTCACCGGTCGTCGACAACATCGAGGCCACGTTCAAACCGCTGGGCGACGCCACGGGCAAGCCCGTGCGGCTGTACATCGGCGACTACGAGTCCGGTGTGGTCCCGGTCGCCGACACCGATCCGGCCACCGCGATCCCGGACACGGTGACCCTGGCCCCGGGCACGTACCGGTTCTACGCGGTCGGCCGCGGCTTCGGCGGCAAGCGGTGGACCCAGACGCTGTACCCGGGCGGCAGTCCGGTCCTCGGCGTGGTGCTGCCCACCAACCTCGCCTCCTCCGCCTCGGGTGCCACGGTCACCGGTGACGGTACGGGGCTCGGCGCGCTGGCCGACGACGCCGAGGCGAGCGCGTGGAGCGCGGGCGGCGGCGCGGCCGGCCGGCAGGTCACCGTGGACCTGGCCGGGGACACCGCCAAGCTGGTGTCCCGGGTGCAGCTGAGCACGTTCGGCGGCGGGTTCAGCGGGCTGCGCCAGTTCGAGGTGCTGGCCTGCGATGCCACCCGTGGCCAGGACTGCACCACCGACGCCGGGTACCGCAGCGTCTTCACCAGCGCGGCGGACGCGTTCCCGGCCGGGCAGTTCCGGCCGAAGGTGCCGCAGCAGATCCTGCGCTCGTTCCCGGTCCGGCCGACCCCGGCCACCCACGTGCGGCTGCGTACCCTGCAGAACCAGTGCACCGGTAACCCGCTCTACGCGGGCGAGCAGGACAACGACCCGCGCGCCGCCACGGACTGCGCTACCGCGTCGGCCGCCGCCCAGTCGGTGAACGCCACGGAGTTCCAGGTCTTCAGTAGCTGAGCACTCCGGGCCCGCCCGTCGATCCCGGCGGGCGGGCCCATTCCTGGCGGCCGGAAATTGACCGGCAATGGTCGGGCCGCGAAAGAACCGCGATTCTTCCACTCATCCTCCCCTTCCATTTCCACCGCCAATGCGTCAGGCCTGCACCGCGCTGACCTGGGGCCTTGCGTGTTCGTGCGCGGTTGAAGCGCTTTCCGAGCAGCCAGTGAAGGTCGCCTGTGCAGTCAGTCTCAAAGCATTTCGGGCATGTTTGAACGATGCCTAACATGCGGAATCCCGTGGGACGCTCACCGGGAGAAAACGCGGCGCTGCGGAGGAGGCAATCATGGCCGAGACGTTCGTGTACGACTTCGCCGACGGCAACCGGGACCTCAAGGACCTGCTCGGCGGCAAGGGCGCGAACCTGGCCGAGATGACGAACCTGGGCCTGCCCGTGCCGCCCGGTTTCACCATCACGACCACCGCCTGCCGCCGCTACCTCGCCGACGGGCACCGCCCCGCCGGGCTCGACGCCCAGATCGCCGAGCACCTGGCCACCCTGGAAGCCGCCATGGGACGCCGCCTCGGCGACGCCGCGGACCCGCTGCTGGTCTCCGTACGCTCCGGTGCGGTGCACTCCATGCCCGGCATGATGGAGACCGTCCTCAACGTCGGCCTCAACGACGATTCCGTGATCGGCCTGTCCGCCCAGGCGGGCGGCAACGACCGGTTCGCGTGGGACTCCTACCGCAGGCTCATCCAGATGTTCGGCAAGACCGTGTGCGAGGTCCCGGGCGAGGACTTCGAGGAGGCCATCTCCGAGGTCAAGCGCGCCAAGGGGGTCCGCGACGACCTGGCGCTGGACGCCGACGACCTGCGCGGGCTCGTCACCGTCTTCAAGAAGATCTTCGCCAAGCACACCGGGCACGACTTCCCGCAGGACCCGCGCGAGCAGCTCGACCTCGCCATCGAGGCGGTGTTCCGTTCCTGGAACGCCGAACGCGCCGTGCTGTACCGCCGCCAGGAGCGCATCCCCGCCGACCTGGGCACCGCCGTGAACATCTGCTCCATGGTCTTCGGCAACCTGGGCGCCGACTCCGGCACCGGCGTCGCGTTCACCCGCGACCCCGCCACCGGCGAGCCGGGCGTGTACGGCGACTACCTCGCCAACGCCCAGGGCGAGGACGTGGTCGCGGGAATCCGCAACACGGTGCCCCTGCAGGACCTGGAGCGGCTCGACAAGAAGTCCTTCGACGAGCTGATGCGCATCATGTCCACGTTGGAGGAGCACTACCGCGACCTGTGCGACATCGAGTTCACCATCGAGCGCGGCAAGCTGTGGATGCTGCAGACCCGGGTCGGCAAGCGTACGGCGGCGGCCGCGTTCCGGATCGCCGCCGGGCTGGTCGCCGAGGGCCGCATCGACCTGGACGAGGCGCTGCGCCGCGTCTCCGGCGCCCAGCTCGCCCAGCTGATGTTCCCCCGCTTCGACCTGTCCAGTGAGCCGACCCCGCTGACCCGTGGCGTCGGCGCCTCCCCGGGCGCCGCGGTCGGCCAGGCCGTGTTCGACTCGCGCCGCGCGGTGGAGCTGGCCGCCGACGGCGTACCCGTGATCCTGGTCCGCCGGGAGACCAACCCGGACGACCTCGCCGGGATGATCGCCGCCCAGGGCATCCTCACCTCGCGCGGCGGCAAGACCAGCCACGCCGCCGTGGTGGCCCGGGGCATGGGCAAGACCTGCGTCTGCGGCGCCGACGAGCTGGAGGTCGGCCGGGACGCGTTCACGGTCGGCGGCACCCGCATCGAGGAGGGCCAGGTCGTCTCCATCGACGGCACCACCGGCCGGGTGTACCTGGGCCCGGTGCCGGTGCGCCCGTCCGAGGTGGTGCGCTACTTCGAGGGCGAGCTGGACGCCGGGTACAGCGACGACCCGCTGGTCGCCGCCGTGCACCTGATCATGTCGCACGCGGACGCTCAGCGGCGGCTGCGGGTGCGCACCAACGCCGACACCGGCGCGGACGCGGCCCGGGCGCGGCGCTTCGGCGCCGAGGGCATCGGCCTGTGCCGCACCGAGCACATGTTCCTCGGCGACCGCCGCGAGCTGGTGGAGCGCCTGATCCTGGCGGCCACGGACACCGAGCGCGCGGACGCGCTGGCCGCCCTGCTGCCGCTGCAGCGCGCCGACTTCGTCGACATCCTGCGCGAGATGGACGGCCTGCCCGTCACCGTGCGGCTCATCGACCCGCCGCTGCACGAGTTCCTGCCCTCGCTGGAGGACCTCGCGGTGCAGGTCGCGGTGGCGCACGAGCGCGGCGAGGACGCCGGGCGCACCGAGGAGATGCTGGCGGCGGTGCGCCGGATGCACGAGCAGAACCCGATGCTGGGTCTGCGGGGCGTACGTCTCGGTCTGGTCATTCCGGGCCTGTTCGCGATGCAGGTCCGCGCGATCGCCGAGGCCGCCGCGACGCTGGCCCGCGAGGGCCGCGACCCGCGGCCCGAGATCATGGTGCCGCTGGTCGGCGCCGTGCAGGAGCTGGAGACGGTACGGGCGGAGGCCGAGAAGATCATCGCCGAGGTGATCGGCGATGCCGGGGTGACCGTGCTGATCGGCACGATGATCGAGGTGCCGCGGGCGGCGCTGACCGCCGGGCAGATCGCCGAGGCCGCCGAGTTCTTCTCCTTCGGCACCAACGACCTGACCCAGATGGCGTGGGGCTTCTCCCGCGACGACGTGGAGGGCGCCTTCTTCTGGAAGTACCTGGAGCTGGGCATCTTCGGCATCTCGCCGTTCGAGTCGCTGGACCGCGACGGCGTCGGGCGGCTGGTCCGCATCGCCGTCCAGGAGGGCCGGGCGGCCCGTCCGGACCTGAAGCTCGGCGTGTGTGGCGAGCACGGCGGCGACCCCGAGTCGGTGCACTTCTTCCACGAGGCGGGGCTGGACTACGTGTCCTGCTCCCCGTTCCGGGTACCCGTGGCGCGGCTGGAAGCCGGACGCGCCGCCCTGTGACTGAGCGGGCCGCGGTCAATGGCGACCGCGGCCCGTTCATCTTTCCGGCGTCTCAGCCCTTCACGCTGCCCGCCAGCAGGCCGCGGACGAAGTAGCGCTGCAGCAGCAGGAAGATCGCCACGGGGACGAGGATCGACACGAAGGCGCCCGCCGACAGCAGGTGCCAGGCGGTGCCGCGGGTGCCGCTGAGGTTCGCCAGCGCCACCGTGACCGGCGCGACCTCCGTGCCACCCCCGGCGAAGGTGAGCGCGACCAGCAGGTCGTTCCACACCCACAGGAACTGGAAGATGGCGAACGCCGCCATCGCGGGCAGCATCACCGGCAGCAGCACCCGGAAGAAGATCGCCACGTGCCCCGCGCCGTCGATCCGGGCCGCCTCGAGCAGCCCCGCCGGCACCTCCCGCATGAAGTTGTGCAGCAGGTAGATGGCCAGCGGCAGCGCGAACGCCGAGTGCGACAGCCACAGCGTCCAGAACGTGTTCGACAGTCCGCTGCTCACGTACAGCCTGAGCAGCGGGATCAGGGCCACCTGCAGGGGGACGACCTGCAGGGCGAACACGGCCAGGAACAGCAGGTTGCGGCCCGGGAACTTGATCCAGGCGAACGCGTACGCGGCCAGCGAGGCCAGGAACAGCGGGATCAGTACGGAGGGGATCGCGATGACGATCGAGTTGACGAAGTAGTCGCCGAGTCCGACGCCGGTCTCGGGGTCCAGGACCGCCCGGTAGTTGTCCAGCGTGACCGTGGGGTCGCTGAAGAACATCCACCACCCGGTTGTCTTGATCTCCTTCTCCGGGCGGAACGACGAGATCAGCAGCCCGAACGTGGGGATCGTCCACACGACCGCGATGATCACCGCCGCCAGCGAGGCCCACGGGGAGGTGAGCCGCCGTTTGGCGACCGCCGCGGCGGTCGGCTTCTGTGCGGTCAGCGGTGCGGTCTGCGCGTCAGAGGTCGTGCTCATCGTGACTCCGAGGCTCGCAAGTGCCGGACGTTGTAGACGACGATCGGAATGACCAGGATGAACAGCAGCACCGCCAGCGCGGCGCCGAGCCCCTGGTTGTCGCTGCGGAAGCTCTGGCTGTAGAACTCGTTGGCGATCACGCTGGTGTCGAACTGGCCGCCGGTCATGGTCCGGACGATGTCGAAGACCTTCAGGGTTCCGATGCCGATCGTGGTGAGCACGACGACCACGGCCGGGCGGATGCTGGGCAGGGTCACGAACCGGAACATGCCCCACGGGCCGACCCCGTCGAGTCGCGCCGCCTCCACGATGTCGTCGGGGATGGCCTTGATGGCCGCCGACAGCACGGTCATCGCGAACCCGGACTGGATCCAGATCATCACCACGATCAGCAGGAACGTGTTCAGCGGCGACTCGACCAGCCACTGCTGAGGCTCGCCGCCGAACCAGACGATGATCTGGTTGAGCAGCCCGATCTGCTGCACCCCGGGCTGGTCCGGACGGTACGTGTACACGAACCGCCAGATGATCGACGCGCCGACGAACGAGATCGCCATGGGCAGGAAGATCAGCGCCTTGGCGAACGACTCCATCCGGGCCTTGTCCACCAGGATCGCGTAGAGCATGCCGATCGCCGTGGCCACGAACGGTGTCACCACCACCCACAGGACCGTGTTGCGCAGCACCACGAGCTGATCAGGGTCGGTGAAGATCGTCTTGTAGTTGTCGAGGCCGATGAAGCTCTGCAGGCTCGCGTCGAAGAACGACTGGTAGATGGTGCGTATGCCGGGATAGACCAGGCCGACGGCCAGCATGAGCAGTGCGGGCGCCAGGTAGGCGTACGCGACGACCCGGTCGTTGCGCCGCCCGCCGACGCGCCCGGCGACGAAGAGGATCACGCCCATGACCGCCGCGAACATTCCGATCGCGACGAGCATCTGCGTGAGCTTCTCCGAGGTGGTCTGCGCCGTGGTGAACACGGACCCTTACCTCCTTGGGGATGAACGGGCCGGCCGACGGCGGAGCGCTCCGCCACCGACCGGCCCGGACGGCACGTCAGACCATGCGGTCGTGCCTACTTCGGCCAGGCCTTCTCGATGTTGTTCACCGTCGTCTGGGTGTCCTGGCCGGTGATCCAGTTCGTCGCCTGCTTCCAGAACGCGTTGGAGCCGATGGCCGCCGGCATCTGGTCGGAGCCGTCGAAGCGGAACACCGCGGCCGGGTCCTGCAGCAGCGTGGCGGCGAGCTTGTCGATCGGGCTGCCCAGCTTGCTGATGTCCAGTCCCTTGTTGGCGCTGACCCAGCCCTGCGAGACCGAGGCCTTCACGTTGGCCCAGGTGTCCGTGGACAGGTACTGCTGGAACGCCTTGACCTCGGGCCGGTCCGCGAACGCCAGGTTGAACTCGCCGCCGCCGAGCAGCGGCTTGCTGGCGGTGTCCTTGCCGGGCAGGTAGAACGCGAAGACCTCGCCGTCCTCGGCGACCTTCGTCCCCTTCGCGAAGTTCGCGGCGTAGAAGCTGGCCTGCCGGTGCAGCGCGCACTGGCCCTCCAGGATCGGCAGACCCGCGTCCTGGAAGGTGGTGGTGGCGATGCTCTTGACGTCACCCAGGCCGCCGTTGACGTACGCCGGGTTCTTCAGGTACTGCCCGACCGCGTCGAGCGCCGCGGTGGATTCGGGGCCGTTGAACGGGATCTGGTGCTTCACCCACTTGTCGTAGGTCTCCGGGCCGGAGAGCCGGAGCACGAAGTCCTCCATCCAGTCGGTGACCGGCCAGCCGGTGGCCTCACCGCTGGAGATGCCCGCGCACCAGGGCTTGGGGATCTTCTTGTCCGCGACCATCTTGTCGGTGAGCGTCTTCAGCTCGTCGAGGGTCTTCGGGACCTGGTAGCCGTTGTCCTTGAAGAAGGTGGGGGAGTACCAGACCAGGCTCTTGATGCTGGCCCCGGACGGCGCGGCGTAGAACTTGCCGTCGACCGTGCCGTACTCCCTCCAGTCCTTGCTCCAGAACTTGTCGACGTTGGCCCCGACCTCCGGTGACGCGGGCACCGCCTTGCCGGTGGCCACGAGCTGTTTCAGCAGTCCGGGCTGCGGCACGATCGCGATGTCGGGCGGATTGCCGGCCTGGGCCCGGACCAGGACCTGGGTCTCGAAGGACTTGTCGCCCTCGTATTTGATCGTGACCCCGGTGCAGTTCTCGAATGGTTTGTAGGAATCCTTGTACGCCTGGTCCTCCGGCGTGACGATGCTGGCGAACACCGACACCGACTTGCCCTTGAGGTCGCCGTACTTGGTGTATGGAGAACAGTCGATTGCCTGGGCCGACGCGCCGGAGCCGCCGCTCTTCGTGTCGTCGCTGCTACCGCACGCGGCCAGGCTGAACGCCAGCCCCACGCCGAGGGTTCCGGCGAGGGCGACCCGGAATGCGGGTCTGGTTGGTTGACCGGACATGCCTCTCCCTATGTTCGCGTTTCGGATGTGACAGCACGTGCCCCTTCCCGGGCGCTACCCGGAACTCAGTCAATGCGTGAAGGCGGGGTTTCGCAACGATTTCCGGTTGATCGACTGGATAACAATTGGGCCTACGTCGTGGGAAGCAAAACGTTAAGTTTGTTTACGGTTCCTGGTCGACTCCATTAGTCCATGATCGCTCTAGGGACTTACCCCCGCAGCCGGACGGCGAACCTTCGCGCGGGGGCCGTACATGCGAGCGGGGCCGCACGCCGTTTCGGCGCGCGGCCCCGGAGGGCTTGCGGCAGGGTCAGCCCACGCTGACCGCGGACCAGGCCGCCGCGGTGGCGTTGTACTGCGCGCTGCCCGTGCCGTACAGGTCGCGGGCGGCGTTCAGGGTGGCGGTCCGGGCCGCCGCGTAGTCCGTGTTGGAGGTCATGTACGTGGTCAGGGCCTTGTAGAAGATCGCCCCGGCGGCGGCGTTGCCAATGCCGGTGACCGTGCCGTTGTTGCAGGTCGGGCTGTTGTACGTCACGCCGTTGACGGTGTGCGTGCCGCTGCCGACCGCCAGCAGGAAGAAGGCGTGGTTGCCGACGCCGGAGGAGTAGTGCACGTCGAGGTTCTTCACCGTGCTGCTCCAGCACTTCGCCGACCGGCCGTCCTTGGACGGGTCGTCCATGTACCGCAGCGGCTCGTGGTCGAGCGCGACGTTCTCACCGATCAGGTAGTCGGCCGGGTCCTGGGCGTTGTTGGAGTGGAACTCGACCAGGGTGCCGAAGATGTCGCTCATCGACTCGTTGAGGCCGCCGGACTCGCCGCTGTAAATCAGGCCCGCGGTCCGCGAGGTGACGCCGTGGGTCATCTCGTGGCCCGCCACGTCCAGCGAGGCGAAGGGGCCGTAGTTGGTGCCGTCGCCGTCGCCGTACGTCATGCAGAAGCAGGCGTCGGACCAGCTGGCGTTGTTGTACCCGGTGCCGTAGTGCACCCGGTTGTAGCTGCCTTTGCCGTCGTTCGCGATGCCGCGGCGGCCGAAGTTCTCCAGGTAGTAGTCCCACGTCTCGGCGACGCCGTACTGGGCGTCGACCGCGACCGTCTGGCGGTTCGACAGCGCGCCGGTGCCCCAGGTGTTGTCGGCGTCGGTGAACAGCGTGCCCTTGCCGAAGCGCCGGTTGTTCATGTCCACGGTGTATGTGCCGCCCCGCTCGGGGTCCTTGAGCTGGTAGGTGCTGCCGGACTGCGTGGTGTCCAGCGCGACCGTGCCCACGTTGAAGCCGTTGCCGGTGCCTTCGATGGTCTGCTCCTCGGCCCAGCTGTCGACCACCTTGCCGCTGGCGGCGTCGATCAGGACGTGGAACTGTCCCTTCGCGGTGTCGACCTTGGTGCGCCAGACCAGTATCGGGACGATCGGGATCGCGTCGACCGCGAGGGTGGCGGCGCCGTTCGGGGTGCCCTTGAGGGCGGCGGCCGCGGCCCGGTTCGCCCCGGCGGCGCTGAGCTTCGGGGTGGTGGCCAGGGTGAGGGGTGCCGCCTGGCTGCGGGTCACGTCGCGCAGGGCGCCGGTCTCGCTCAGGTGCGCGATGACGTCGCCGCCGATGACCGGCAGTCCAAGGTAGCTGCGGTTGAGGTGAACGTGGCTGGTGCCGTTGGTCTCGACGATCACCCCGCGCGAGGCGAAGGTGTCGCCCGCGCCGGCGGCGAACGCGGTGGCGTGGCCCCGCACGGCGCTGGTGGCGTGGTCGACCGCGAAACTGGGGGTTACCGGTCCGACGGCGGCCTGCGCCGGGGCGGCGGCTGCGGCCAGCACCACGGACGCGGCAAGCGTCGTGGCGCTCAGAATGGCTTTGATGCGCACCGTTGCTCCTCTCCTTCCCGGCCGGGGTCGGGCCGGGACGTGAGATAGATTTTCATGAATACGATTCCGAATGTGAAGTGGTCGCGCGTAACAAATATGTGACACATCTGGCATTTACTTCGCTCTACGAAAAGAGCGATGATGTTCGATTGGCTCTCACCAGGTGGTATTGCCCGCCAACCA
Source organism: Krasilnikovia cinnamomea (assembly GCF_004217545.1). Lineage (NCBI taxonomy): Bacteria > Bacillati > Actinomycetota > Actinomycetes > Micromonosporales > Micromonosporaceae > Krasilnikovia > Krasilnikovia cinnamomea. The sequence continues at coordinate 44,052 of NZ_SHKY01000001.1, read as the reverse complement.
TGGGAATCGGCCGTACGTGCCATCAGCCCTGGCCACAACGGACCCTTGCGCGCGGCCCGTTCGCTCGCCCACCGACGCCTTCGGCTCCTGGTCCGCGCCCGTTCGCGTCTGCTCGGACCCTTTTTGCGTATAGCGAGAACGAACCGGTGCGACCAGGCTGCGATAGGCGGCCCGCGTCGGTGGGGCGATTTTGTCGGATTTGCGAAAGGCGGGCAAAAATGACCGAAGGTAGCGTCGGAATTCTTGGTACCGGCTCCTACCTTCCCGACCGCGTGGTCACCAACGAGGAGTTGGCGACGTTCACGCGTGACGCGGATCCCGCCTGGGTGGTGCGCAAGACCCGGATCGAGGCACGCCGGTTCGCGGCCCCGCACGAGGCGACCTCCGACCTGGCGACCGGCGCCGCGCTGGCGGCCCTGGCCGACGCCCGGATCCCCGCCGACCGTGTCGACTACCTGATCGTCGCCACCTCGACCGGCGACTCGCCGCAGCCGCCCACCTCCAACCTCGTCCAGGCCGCGATCGGTGCCACCCGCGCCGCCTGCCTCGACATCAACGTGGTGTGCGCGGGCTTCGTCTTCGGCCTCGCCCTCGCCCGCGGCCTCGTGGTCGCCAACCCGGACGCGGTGGTGCTGGTCGTGGCCGCCGACGTGTATTCACGAATCCTGGACTTCAGCGACCGCCGCACCGCCGCCCTGTTCGGTGATGGCGCGGGCGCCGCGGTGGTCGGCGCGGTCGCCGAGCCGTACGGCCTGCTCGATGTGGAACTGGTCAGCCGCGGCGACGCGCACCGGCTGATCCGCGTCGAGGCCGGCGGCAGCCGGATGCCCGCCTCGCACGAGACCGTAGCCAGTGGCGCCCACTGGTTCCGGATGGACGGCCGCGGCGTGCGCGACTTCGTCGCCGACGGCGTCCCGCCGATCCTCGCCGACCTGCTCAAGCGCGCCGGGCTGACCACCGAGGACGTGCACCACTTCGTGCCGCACCAGGCCAACGGCGTCATGCTCGACGAACTCGTCGGCGCCTGCGGCCTGCGGGACGCGCGCACCCACCTCGTCCTCGACCGGTACGGCAACACCGGCAGCGCGTCGGTGCCCATCGCCCTGGACGCCGCGGCCCGCGAGGGAGCCCTGCGCGAGGGCGACGTGGTGCTGCTGGCCGGCTTCGGCGGCGGCATGTCCGTCGGGGCGGCCGTGCTGCGCTGGTCACGTACCCCGCGCCCGGCCTAGCTGGCCGACCACCCACACCCGGCCCGGCCCGCGTCGCCGTGCGTCGATAGAGTTTCGCCCATGAGTGTGCCCGCCACCCGGCGCCTGCCCCCGCTGTCCATGTTGGAGGTCGCACCGGTCGAGCGGGGCCGCTCGGCGCGCGAGGCGCTGGCCATCACGGTCGCCACGGTGCAGCTCGCCGACCGGCTCGGCCTGCGGCGCGCGTGGTTCGCCGAGCATCACGGCGCCCCGCTGATCAGCAGCGCCGCCCCGGCGGTGCTGGCCGCGCACACGGCCGCGACGACCACCCGGATCCGGGTCGGCTCCGGCGGAGTGCTGCTGCCCAACCACGCGCCGTGGGCGGTCGCCGAGCAGTTCGCCACGCTGGACGCGCTGCACCCGGACCGGATCGACCTGGGCATCGGCCGGGGGCCCGGCACGTTCGACCCGGCGATCGTGGCGGCGCTGCAACGCGGCGCCCCGCCGGCCACCGACGACAGCTACCGGGCCGGCATCGTCGAGCTGCTCGGCTACCTGACCGGCGAGGGCCCGGCGCCGGTGCTGCCCGAGCAGTCGCCGACGGTCGAGCCCTGGCTGCTGTCGTCGAGCACCGCGGGTGCGGCGCTCGCCGGTGAGCTGGGCCTGCCGCTGGCGTTCGCCCACCACATCCGGCCGCAGAACACCGCCGAGGCGGTGGACCGCTACCACGCGAGCTTCCGTGCCTCGCGCTGGCGGCACCTGCCGTACGTGCTGGTCGCGGTCGAGACGACCTGCGCGGATACCGACGACGAGGCGGCCCTGCTGGGGCGGCCCCTGGACGTCGTCCGGGCCGGACTGTTCGAGGGGCGGGCCGACCAGCCGCTGCTGCCGCCGGACGTCGCCGCCGAGGTGAAGCTGCCGGACGAGGTCGAGCAGCAGCTGGCGCAGTACCGCGCGCAGCAGGCACTGGGTTCTCCCGCCACGGTGCTCGGGCGGCTGGCGAACGTGGCCGCCGAGACCGGCGCGGACGAGCTCATGCTGGCCACCACGATCTACGAGCCGGCCGCCCGCCGCCGGTGCCTGGAGCTGCTGGCCGAGGCCATCTAGTCACGCAGCGCGATCGTCCGGTCACCGCATTTCCGGGTCTGCAAAGATGGCCGGATGCTCGTGACCCGACAGGCCTTCCGGGGCGCCGCCGCCACCCTCTGCGCCGCCGCGCTCGCCGCCGGATGCAGCTCCGGCGGCGACGACAACCCGGCACCCAAGGGTGGCGTCATCAGCGCCGCGACCATGCGTGCCGCCCTGCTGCAGGGCAAGGACGTCGGCCCCACCTGGAAGGCACCCGACGCCTCTGCGGCGCCGCCGCAACTGGTCAGCCTCTGCGGCGCCGACAACCCCGCCCCGCCGCTGCCGGGCAGCCCCCAGGAGGTGGTCACCGCCCCGCTGGTGGACGAGGGGACCGCCGGGGCGCAGGCGCTGACCCAGACCGCCCTGGTCTACCCCGACGCCGCGGCCGCGCAGGCGGCACAGTTCGCGCTGAAGGTGGTTGCCGAGGCGTGCCCGCCCACCATCGACATGGCGGCCCGCGACACCGGCGAGGCGCAGGAACCGGCGTACACGGAGACGGTCAGCACCACCCCCCTGACCCGGGGGGAATGGTCCGGATTCGTGGTGCTGCGCCACAAGCAGTACGAGCCGAAGCACCCGAGCACCGCCGACACCGCGGTCGCCGTGCTGGTCAAGCGCAACGTGCTGCTGTTCGACGCGTACGCCATCTACCGGCTGAACAACAGCAGCCAGAGCCCACAGTTCACCTCGGACTGGCAGAAGCTCGTGGGTTCGGTCATCTCCCGGGTGGACGGGCAGCCCGCCAGCGGCTAACCTTTCCCCAACGCCGTTGCGAGTTCTTCCCCCGTGGAATTCGCAGCGGCGCCTTATTTTGTGCGACCGCCGGCACCGGACACGAAGAGGGACCGGATGCGTCGCACGCACCCGGCCCCCCTCGTCGATCAGGTCATCGCCAGCTGTCGCTCCACGTCGCCGTGCACGGCGACGATCCGGTGGTGCGGCTCCGGTTCGGGTCGCTCTCCCAGATCACCTGCGAGCCGTCCTTCTTGATGTACTTGTACTGCACCGCCGTGCCGGTCGGCAGGTGGGCGGTGCCGCGCCACACCGGGTACGTCGCCGAGGACAGCGGCACCGCCCGGTCCGGGTCCCAGTTGCCCAGCGCCGCCGTGTCGCCGACCACGAACACGTTCTGACCCCAGGACGTCGTGGCGTTCACCTCGAACCCGGTGGAACAGAACGCCGCACCACCGGTACGGGCGCCGATGTGCAGCGCCAGCGCCCCGTTGGCGGGCACCGTCGCGGAGACCTGCCCCGAGCTGTTCACCTGGTACGTGGTCCCGCCGCAGGCCCCGTTGCCGAAGTCGCCGCTCATCACGTCGCAGTACGTGCCCGCGGGAAGGTTCGTCTGGAACGTGCGGGTCAGCGCCGACCCGGCCCGGTTGAAGGCGACGAACGCGGCGCTGCCCCGGCTGAACGCGATCTGGTTCGAGCCGTTCGACCACCAGCCGGTGGCCCCGGCGCCCGCGGCCGCGTTGCGCAGCCCGACCATGTTCTGCGTGGTGCGCCAGCGGTGCTCGCACACCCAGCCGTCGCCGCAGTTGACGGCCGTGGTGGTGCCGCTGTCGGTGGCGGGCGGCCCGGCCTCCTTGTTGCTGAAGGTGAAGCTGGACATCACCTGCGGCACCCCGTACGGCCAGGCGAGCATGAACGCCTCGGCCAGCGCGTACGACGAGCCGTTCTTGTAGGTGAGCTTGGCGCCGCCGTTGCGCTGGGTGTCGTGGTTGTCGACGAACGCGATCGCGTCCTCGGTGCCCACCCGCATGGAGCCGGCGAGGTTGTTGAGGTTGGCCAGGTTGCCGTCGCGGAACGCGGAGCCGACCACCTCGCCGTAGCGGAACTCGGTGACGTCACCGATCCCGGCGTACTCCTCGGGCGTGGGCCCGCCCGGGTCACCCTCGATGGTCTCGGAGTAGACGTACGGGTCGCCGTTGACCGGATCGATGATCGCGGCCAGGTCGCTGGCGGGGAGGTGCTTGGCGGCGTCGACCCGGAATCCGTCCACGCCGAGCGACACCAGGTCGTTGAGGTACGCGGTCAGCTTGCCCCGCACGGTGCCGGACTCGGTCTTGAGGTCGGACAGGTCGTCGAGCTCGCAGTTGTGCACCTCCCACTTGTCCTTGTAGTTCTTGATGTTGTCGTTGCCGTTGCGGCCGCAGTGGTGGAAGTCGGAGTCGGTGTAGGGCACGGCCGGGTAGTCGTACTGGGTGTAGCTGGAGCCCGCGCTGCCCGGGCCGGTCGATTCGCCGCCGGCCATGTGGTTGACCACGGCGTCGACGTAGATCTTCACGTGCGCGTCGTGGCAGGTGTCGATCATCCTCTTGAACGCGTCCCGGTCGCCGCGCCGGCTGGTGATCTGGTAGCTGACCGGCTGGTAGTCCTGCCACCAGGGGTGACCCTTGCCGGGCAGCACGACGTGCTCCTGCGGCGGCGAGACCTGCACGGCGCCGAAGCCCTTGGGGCCGAGCACGTTCGTGCACTCGCTGGCGACATCGGCCCACGGCCACTGGAACAGATGCACGATGACGTCGCGGGCGCCGGGCGAGGCGGACGACGCCTCGGCCTGGTCACCCTGTCGGACGGCGCCGACGGCGGCCAGCGCCGCCGCGAGGACAGCGGTCGCGGCGCCGGCGACGACCTTTCGGGTACGCATGGGAAGCCTCCAGGGCACGGGAGCGGTGGGCTGGTGGGAAGCCCGATGCAACTTCTTGCGCAAGTGTGAGGCAAATTACCATCGTGTTACCAAGCGGTAAAGAGACCGCACTCGATTGCCTGGTACGATTTGCCCAGTTCAGTCCCGGTCTGTGTTACAGAAAAGATCGTTACCCGATGGTGCCGGGGAGGCAGAACCCCTGCTCGGCGGCTTGCCCGGTCGTGTCTCGTGCCGCAAGAACTTTCAACGACCAATCTGAAACGGCGTTCCCGGCTTGCCGGAAACGCCGTTCACATCGATGACCGCCGCGCGCGGTCCGCAGCTCAGGCGGCCGAGAAGGACGCCGCGGTCGGGGTGCGCCGCCCGGGCGAGACCGCCGTGGAGCCGCGCACCACCAGTTCCGGGGTGAAGACGTACTCGGATCGCGGGGTGGCGTGCCCGTTGATCTCGTCGACGAGGGCCCGCACGGCGGCATTGCCCATGGCGGCGACCGGCTGCCGCATCGTGGTCAGCGGCGGGTCGGTGAACGCGATCAACGGCGAGTCGTCGTAACCCACCACCGAGACGTCGCGGGGCACGTGCAGGTCGTGGCGGCGGGCCGCGCGGATCGCGCCCAGCGCCATCAGGTCGGAGCCGCAGACCAGGCCGGTCACCCCGCGCTCCAGCAGGCGGCTGGCGGCCACCTCGCCGCCCTCGACCCCGAACAGGGTCAGCGCGATCAGCTCGTCCAGCTCGCGGTCGGTGGCGCCCAGTTCGCGGGTCATGGCGGCCCGGTAGCCCGCGAGCTTGCGCTGCACCGCCAGGAACCGGTCGGGGCCGGAGATGAAGCCGATCCGCTGGTGGCCGAGCGCCACCAGGTGCGCGACGGCCGCCTCGCCGGCCATCCGGTCGTCGGCCGAGACGAACGGCGCGTCGAGGCCCTCGGCGTACCCGTTGATGAAGACGATCGGCAGCGGGCGCGCCAGCAGGCGGGCGTATCGCTCGTGGTCGGCGGAGGTGTCGGCGTGCAGGCCGGCGACGAAGATGATGCCGGAGACCTGACGGTCGAGCAGCATCTCGACATATTCGTCTTCCGTGACACCGCCGGGCGTCTGGGTGCACAGCACGGGCGTGTAGCCGGTCTGGGCCAGCGACGACTCGATCACCTGGGCGAAGGCGGGAAAGATCGGGTTGTCCAGTTCGGGTACCACGAGACCGACCAGCCCGGCGCTGCGCTTGCGCAGCCGCTCCGGGCGCTCGTACCCGAGCACGTCGAGGGCCGTCAGGACCGCCTGCCGGGTCTCGGCCGAGACGCCGGGCCGGTCGTTGAGGACGCGGGACACCGTCGCCTCGCTGACTTGGGCTTGGCGGGCGATGTCGGACAATCGTGCGCGCATGGCGACACTGTAACGCTTCAGCAAACTCTTTCCGCAGTTCTGAAAGCCCTTCCAATCCCTGAAATCGCTTGCTAACGTCTGCGCACCCTCACAGCGCAACGTCCTGCGTGGACCGCCGCCCGCCCCCCTGTGACCCAGGTTCCCGGCGCCGGGCGAGCCCCCCTTTTGCATGGCCATACCCTCCGGCCCCCGCCGCCTCGCGGGGTGCCGTGGTCCCCTCGTACAGATCAGGAGCAACCGATGCGCATCCGTACCGCGGGTGTCGTCGCCACCCTCACCCTCGCGCTCGCGGCCGCCGGCTGCGGCACGGGCGGCAGCGACAAGCCCGGCACGTCGCAATCCGCGGGCCCCGCCGCGGCGGGCGGCAAACTGGTGATCTGGGCCGACGACAAACGCGCCGCCGCCCTCAAGCCGTTCGCCAACAAATTCGGCCAGGAGAACGGCGTCACCGTGCAGGTCCAGGCCATCTCCAAGGACCAGCAGACCGCCTTCGTCACCGCCTCCCAGCAGGGCAGCGGCCCCGACGTCACGGTCGGCGCGCACGACTGGATCGGCAACCTCGTACAGAACGGCGCCATCGACCCCGTGCAGCTCACCGCCGAGCAGAAGAGCGGCCTCGCCCAGAACGCCCTCAAGGCCGTGACCTTCAACGGCCAGGTGTACGGCGTGCCCTACGCCACCGAGAACCTGGCCCTGATCCGCAACACCGACCTGGCGCCGGACGCCCCGAAGACCATCGAGGACCTCGTCGCGACCGGCAAGAAGCTCAAGAGCCAGAAGAAGGTCGCCGAGATCCTCTGCCTGCAGGTCGGCCAGAACGGCGACGCGTACCACCTGTACCCGCTGTACACCTCCGCCGGAGGCTACCTGTTCGGCACCACCGCCTCGGGCGACTACGACCCGAAGGACCTCGGCGTCGGCAAGCCGGAGTCGATCGCGGCCTTCACGAAGATCTCGAAGCTGGGTGAGAAGGGCGACGGCGCGCTCAAGCGCTCCATCACCACCGAGAACTCGATCGCCACCTTCACCGCCCGCAAGTGCGCGTACCTGGTCTCCGGGCCGTGGGCGATCACCGACGCCAAGAAGGCCAACGTCCACTACGACGTCTCGGCCGTGCCCGGATTCGCCGGTGCCAAGCCCGCCCAGCCGTTCCTCGGCGTACAGACCTTCTACGTCGCGGCCAAGGGCAAGAACAAGGCGCTCGCGCAGGAGTTCGTCACCAACTACGTGACCACCGGAGAACTGGCCGTCGCCCTGTACCAGGCCGAACCGCGCCCGCCCGCGCTGACCGCCGCGCTCGACCAGGTGAAGGGCTCCGACCCGGATCTGGAGAAGTTCATCGACGCCGGCGCGAACGCGGTGCCGCTGCCCGCCATCCCCGAGATGGCGACCATCTGGGACCCGTTCGGCAAGGCCGAGTCCGCCGTCGTCGGCGGCGCCGACCCGAAGACCGCCGTCACCGCGGCGGCGAAGACCATCTCCGGGCAGATCAAGTAGATGTCGACACAGGTACGGGGGCCCGCTCGCGGGCGGGCTCCCCACCCGTCACCGCCGCCGGGGCCGCGCCACTCCGAGCGCTCCACCAGCGCCACCGGCCTGCTGGTCAAGGCCGTCATGCTCGGCCTCACCATCGGCATCGCGATCTTCGCGGCGTTCCCGCTGATCGAGAACGGCCACTGGCTCGGCCTGACCGTGCTCGCCGCCACCACCGCCGGGCTGTGTTACCTGTACGGCACGCGCCGGCACATCCCCGCCAAGTACCTGGTGCCCGGCACGCTGTTCCTCATCGTGTTCCAGCTGTTCCCCGTCCTGTACACGGTCAGCACCGCGTTCACGAACTTCAGCGACGGGCACCGCGGCGACAAGCAGGACGCGATCGTCGCCATCCAGACCGCGTCGGTCACCCAAGTCCCCGGCTCCACCCAGTACGCGCTCACGGTCGCGACCACGGGTGACCCGGCCACCGGCCCGTTGACGTTCCTGGTCACCGACCTGAAGACCAAGGTGGTGTCGGCGGGCGACGCCAAGGGACTCCGCCCCCTGCCCGGCTCGCGGGTGACCGTCAACACCGCCGGGCGGGTCACCGCGGCCAGCGGCTACACCCTCCTCAACGGCGCACAGGCCAGCGTCCGCAGCAAGGAGATCACCGCGTTCGCCGTGCCCACCGCCGGGGGCGCGATCCGCTCCCAGGGGCTGTCCCGTGCCTACGAGGGACGGGCCGGGCGCGCGTACGAGACCGCCTGCGACTGCATCCGGGACAACAAGAGCGGCAAGACCTGGGCCGCCGACGAGACGGTCGGTGCGTTCGTCGCCAGCGACGGTGAGCGGCTCGCCCAGGGCTGGAAGGTCGGCGTCGGGTTCGACAACTTCACCCGGCTGCTCACCGACTCGGACATCTCCGGGCCGTTCCTGCGCACCCTGGTGTGGAACCTGGCATTCGCGCTGCTCTCCACCGGCGGCACGTTCGTGCTCGGGCTGCTCTGCGCGCTGGCGCTGCACTCGCCCCGGGTAAGCGGCCGCTCGTGGTACCGGATCCTGCTGGTCCTGCCGTACGCCATGCCCTCGTTCGCGATGCTGCTGGTCTGGCGCGACATGTTCAACACCGACTTCGGCCTGATCAACAACCTGTTCGGGCTGGACGTGGACTGGTTCGGCGGGGTGGCCTCCGCCCGGATCGCGGTGATCCTCGTGCAACTGTGGCTCGGCTACCCGTACATGTTCCTGGTGGCGACCGGGGCGTTGCAGGCCATCCCGCGCGAGCTGACCGAGGCGTCCAGCATCGACGGTGCGACACCGTTCGCGGCGTTCCGGCGGGTCACGCTGCCGCTGCTGCTGGTCGCGCTGACCCCGCTGCTGATCTCGTCGTTCGCGTTCAACTTCAACAACTTCAACGCGGTGTACCTGACCACCGACGGGGCGCCGTTCCCGGTGGACAACCCCATGAACGGGGCGACGGACCTGCTCATCACGTACACGTACCGGCTGGCGTTCGGCGGGTCCGGTGCGCAGTACGGCTTCGCCGCGGCCGTGTCGGTGTTCATCTTCATCATCGTCGCGGTGCTGTCGACGATCAGCTTCCGCCGTACCCGAAAGCAAGAGGAGGTGTACTCATGAGCCGGTGGTTCACCCGGGTCGGGTGGCGGCACCTGGTCGGCGTGCTGGCGGTGGCGTTCTCGCTGTTCCCGATCCTGTTCGTGCTGTCCGCGGCGCTCAACCCGCTGGGCACCCTGTCGTCCACCGAACTGGTGCCGCAGGGCGCCTCGCTGGACAACTTCGGCAAGCTGTTCACCGACACCGAGTTCCCGCGCTGGTTCGCCAACTCGGTGCTCATCGCCGGAGTGGCGGCCGCCGTGTCGGTGTTCCTGTCGGCGCTGGCCGCGTACGCGTTCAGCCGGATGCGCTTCCACGGCCGCCGGGTCGGGCTGCTGGCCCTGCTGCTGATCCAGATGTTCCCGCAGTTCCTGGCGATCGTGGCGATCTTCCTGATGTTCTCCACGATCACGGACCTGTGGCCCGTGATCGGCTTCAACAGCCCGTGGGGCCTGATCCTGCTCTACCTCGGTGGGGCGCTCGGCGTGAACACCTGGCTGATGAAGGGCTTCTTCGACACCGTGCCACGGGAGCTGGACGAGTCGGCCACCATGGATGGTGCCTCGCACGCGCAGGCGTTCTTCCAGATCCTGCTGCCGCTGGTCGCGCCGATCCTCGCGGTGACCGGGCTGCTGGCGTTCATCGGCACCATCAACGAGTTCCTCATCGCGAACGTGTTCCTCACCGACACCCACGCCAAGACCCTCGCGGTCGGGATGTTCGGCCTGGTGGCGGGGGAGCGGAACAACAACTTCGGGATGTTCTGCGCGGGCACCCTGCTGACCGCCGTGCCGACCGTGGTGGTGTTCCAGTTCCTGCAGCGCTTCATCGTGGGCGGCCTGACCTCGGGCGCCGTGAAGGGCTGAGGCGTCCCCGGCCGGACCGTTCGTGTCCGGGCAGGGCCGAACGGCCCGGTGCGGGGTCCCGCTCGCCTCTGGCCCCGGGCTCCGGGGGACTCGACGCTGGGCGGCAGGGGGAGCGCCGGGGGTCGGCGCCCCGCACCGAGACGCCGAGGAGAAGGAGCAGCGTCATGACCCAGACGATGACCCGGGACGCGGGCGTGCTGGCGACCCTGCGCGAGGTCGTGGATCAAGCCTCGGCCGGACGCGTGTTCGGCGAGCCCATCACCACCGCCGACGGCACCATCGTGCTGCCCGTCGCCCGGGTCGGCGGCGGTGGCGGCGGTGGCGGGGGCACCGCGCCCGCCGAGGACGGCAAGGAGAACGGCGGGGCGGGCGGCGGTTTCAGTATCTCGGCCAAGCCGCTGGGGGTCTTCGTGATCCGTGACCGCGGCGTTTCGTGGCGCCCCGCCGTCGACGTCAACAAGATCATTCTCGGCGGGCAGCTGGTCGCCGTGACCGCGCTGCTCGTCGCCCGCGCGGTGGTCAAGGCCCGCGCCGCGCGGCGGCGCTGAACGCCGCGGGCCCGCGCTGATCCCCTCCGGGTGACCGGACGCTCGGCGCTCATTCGATGTCAGGGGGTGGGTCTAGCCTGCGGGTGCAACGACGTCCACGACTGAAGGAGAGCCCGATGTCCTCTCGGCTCAACCCCTATCTGACGTTCGCGGGCAACGCCCGCGAGGCGATGGAGTTCTACCACGACGTCTTCGGCGGAAATCTGGCGGTCAACACGTTCGGCGAGTTCGGCTCGCCCGATCCCGCGACCGCCGACAAGGTCATGCACGCCATGCTGGAAACAGACGACGGCTACACGCTCATGGCCTCCGACACGGCACCCGGGATGGATTTCAACCCCGGCAACACGGTCACCATCAGCCTCAGCGGTGATGACCAGGGCCTGCGGCGCCACTGGGAGCGGCTGTCGGAGGGCGGCACCGTGACGGTGCCGCTGGAGAAGCAGATGTGGGGCGACGAGTTCGGCCAGTGCACCGACCGGTTCGGCGTCGCCTGGATGGTCAACATCGGCCAGCCTGCGGGCTGACGCGTCGGGTCCGTCCCCGCGGTCGGTTCACCCGCCCGCGGGGCCAGCCTCGGCTGACCTCACGTCGTCGCGAGCACGTGCGGGGCGGCGCTCAATGTCCGCGCGGGCCCGTGCGGGGCGGCGCTCAATGTCCGCGCGGGCCCGTGCGGGGCGGCGCTCAATGTCCGCGCGGGCCCGTGTGCGGCGCCGCTCATGTCTGCGCGGGCCCGTCCGCGGCGGCTCGCGTGTCGGCGAGCACGTCGAGGACCTGCTGGCCGAACCGGGCCAGCTTGTTCTCGCCCACGCCGCTGACCGTACCGAGTTGTTCCAGCGAGGTGGGGTGCAGCGCGGCGATCGCGCGCAGCGTGGCGTCGTGGAAGATCACGTACGCGGGCATGCCCTGCTCCTTGGCTACCCCGGCCCGCCAGGCCCGCAGCCGCTCGAAGACCGGCTCGGCGCCCTCCGGCAACTGCGCCGCCGCTGTCTCGCGGGCGCGTGCCTGCCGGGGCGCACGGACCCGCTCCGCCTCGCGGCGCAGCCGCACCGGGTGCGTGCCGCGCAGCACGTCGGCGCTGCCGTCGGTGAGCGCCAGCGTGCCGTAGTCACCCTCGACCGCCAGCAGCCCTCGGGCCAGCAACTGCCGGACGACGCCCCGCCACTCCTGCTCGCGCAGCTCCGTGCCGATGCCGAAGACCGACAGCTCCTCGTGGCGGAACTGGGTGACCTTCGCGGTGGTGCGGCCCAGCAGGATGTCGATGGACTGCCCGGCGCCGAACTTCTGGCCCCGCTCGCGCTGCAGCCGCAGCACCGTGGAGAGCAGCTTCTGCGCCGCGACCGTGCCGTCCCAGGACTCGGGCGGCGCGAGGCAGGTGTCGCAGTTGCCGCAGGACTCGGGCGCCGACTCGCCGAAATACCCCAGCACCTGGCCACGGCGGCAGGAGACCGTCTCGCACAGCGCCAGCATGGCGTCCAGGTGCGCGGCGGCGTTGCGGCGGAACGCGAGGTCGCCGTCGGAGGTCTCGATGAGCCGGCGCTGCTGCACCACGTCCTGCAGCCCGTACGCCAGCCAGGCGGTGGAGGGCTGGCCGTCGCGCCCCGCGCGGCCGGTCTCCTGGTAGTAGCCCTCCACGGACTTGGGCAGATCCAGGTGGGCGACGAACCGGACGTCGGGCTTGTCGATGCCCATCCCGAACGCGATCGTGGCCACCATCACCAGGCCGTCCTCGCGCAGGAACCGGGCCTGGTGCGCGGCGCGGGTGCCCGCGTCGAGGCCCGCGTGGTACGGCAGCGCGGTGATCCCGTTCGCGGTGAGGAACTCGGCCGTCTTCTCGACCGAGGCGCGCGACAGGCAGTACACGATCCCCGCGTCGCCGGAGTGCTCGGTGCGCAGCAGCTCCAGCAGTTGGCGCCGGGGCTCGTTCTTGGCGACGATGCGGTACTGGATGTTGGGCCGGTCGAAGCTGGCCGTGAAGTGCCGCGCCTCGGTCAGCTGCAGCCGGCTGGCGATCTCGGCCCGGGTTGCGGTGGTCGCGGTCGCGGTCAGCGCGATGCGCGGCACGTCGGGCCAGCGTTCGTGCAGCATCGACAGGCCCAGATAGTCGGGGCGGAAGTCGTGACCCCACTGGGAGACGCAGTGCGCCTCGTCGATGGCGAACAGCGCGATCCGGCCCGACTCCAGCAGCCGCTGGGTGGCGGGCACCCCCAGACCCTCGGGGGCCACGTACAGCAGGTCCAGCTCGCCCGCCACGAACTGCCGCTCGACCAGGCGGCGCTGCGAGAGGTCCTGGGTCGAGTTCAGGAAGCCCGCCCGCACGCCGAGGGTGCGCAGCGCGTCGACCTGGTCCTGCATCAGTGCGATGAGCGGGGAGACCACCACGCCGACGCCGTCGCGGACCAGGGCGGGGATCTGGTAGCACAGCGACTTTCCGCCGCCGGTCGGCATGAGCACGAGCGCGTCGCCACCGGCGACGACATGGTCGATGATCTCGCGCTGCCGCCCCCGGAACGCCGGGTAGCCGAAGACCTTGCGGAGCACGTCCATGGCGGCGTCCGTGCCGACCGGTGCTGACGTCATCATGCGATCCTAGAGACCCGGACGAGTGTCCGGCCGACCCTGTGGACGACGCCCGCCCCGGACGGGCGACCCTGCGCACGACGACCGCTGCGGGGCGCCGCGCCGGTGCCACCCGTCGCGGCGCCCGGGATCAGTCCGCGCTCGGCAGCTTCAGCGTGTGCGCGGTGTGCGACACCTTCGTGGACAGGTACCGCACGTTGGCGGGGGAGACGTGCACTCCGGTGGGGATCCGCTCCGAGACGGCGACGCCGCGCTCCTCCAGTTGTTCCGCCTTGTCCGGGTTGTTGCTCAGCAGCCGTACCCGGTCGGCGCCCAGGGCCAGCAGCATCTGGGCGGCCGCGGAGTAGTCCCGCTCGTCCTCGCCCCGGCCCAGCGCCACGTTCGCCTCGTACGTGTCCATCCCCGCCTCCTGCAGGGCGTACGCGTCGAGCTTGGCGTACAGGCCGATGCCGCGGCCCTCCTGCCGCAGGTAGAGCAGCAGGCCGCCGGTGTCGGCGATGCGCTCCACCGCCTCGCGCAGCTGCGGCCCGCAGTCGCAGCGCTGGCTGCCGAACACGTCGCCGGTGAGGCACTCGCTGTGCGGACGCACCAGCGGCGCCGGGCCCCCGGCCGCCCCGCGACGCAGCGCGCGCTGCCACTCGCCGAGACCCAGGGCCAGGTGCTCGCGGCCGTCGACCAGGCCGTCGAAGGTCAGGACCCGGGCGGTGGTGGAGTATCCGTCCGCGAACCGCAGCGGAACGGTCACCTGCCGCCGTACCGTGGCCGGCGGGGGCTCCGCCACCACGACCGAGCGCTCCACCACCCTGCGCAGCGCTGCTTCTGACATCGGCCCTCCTCGTACGTGAACCCGCGAATCCGTCGTGCCGCACGGTGCCCCAGGATCAAGATCACCATGCTCCGACACGTGGTCTGTGTACCGGTACCCCGAGACCGGATTATCTTGGACGCATCTATTCGACCGGGGTGACGATCGTCGCTCTACTGGAGGCGTCATCGGTGGTTGAGCGTCCTTACGTTCTGTTGAGCTGCGGCATGTCCATCGACGGCTACGTCGACGACGCCACCGACGAGCGTCTGCTGCTGTCCAACGACGCGGACTTCGACCGCGTCGACGAGGTCCGGGCCGGCTGCGACGCCATCCTGGTGGGTGCCGGGACGATCCGCCAGGACAATCCGCGACTGCTCGTGCGCTCCGCGCGGCGTCGCCGCGAGCGCGTCGCGGACGGTCACGAACCGACTCCGGTGAAGGTCACCGTCACCAGCAGTTGCGGGCTGGACGCGGCCGCCCAGTTCTTCACCGCCGGCGACGTGGACAAGCTGGTCTACTGCGCCAGCCCCGCGGTGGAGGAGGCGCACAAGCTGCTCGGACACGTCGCCACCGTGATCGACGGCGGCGAACCGGTGGACCTGCGCCGGGTGACCGCCGACCTGCACGCCCGCGGGGTGCGCAAGCTGATGGTCGAGGGCGGCGGCACCATGCACACCCAGTTCCTGTCCGCGGGCCTGGCCGACGAGCTGCAGCTGGTGGTCGCGCCGTTCTTCGTCGGTGACTCGCGGGCGCCACGCTTCGTCTACGACGCGGCGTTCCCGTGGGGACCGCAGCGCCGCGCCACCCTGGCCGAGGTGCGGCAGATCGGCGACGTGGTGCTGCTGCGCTACGCGCTGTCCGACCGCTTCCCGGCGACCTGAGGCGTCACGCACCGGAGTGCGCCAGCAGCCGGACCGGCACCGCGACCGGTTCGGGCACGACCCGCACCGCCGCCGGTGCGGGCACGGGGACGGAGATGGGGACGGCCGCAGCGGCGTCCGGCAGGGCCGGCGCGGCCGACCGGGCGCGCCGCACCGCCCGGGACAGCAGCACCGCCGCGCCCGGCAGGCTGGCCACGAACGCGAACAGCCCGTACACCACGGCGATGGTGAGGCCCTGGGTGGCGCTGAGCCCGGCGGCGCCGAACGCCCACGCGGTCACGCCCTCGCGGGGACCCCAGCCACCGATGTTCACCGGCAGGGTCATCGCCAGCAGGGCCAGCAGCATCAGCGGGGCGAGCCGCAGCAGCGGCGCCGACGACCCGGCAGCGCGGGCCGCCACCACGAACGTCGCCAGGTGCCCGGCCAGCACCACGACCGAGGCCAGCAGCACGCCGGGCAGGTTGCGCCGCGCCAGCAGGCCGTCGCGGACCTCACCCAGGCCGGTGCGGGCCGCACGGGCCCACCGCGAGGTGCCGCGGCGCACCCGGGCGCAGGCCGCCAGCACCACGGCGGCGGTGCCCAGCACGGTTGCGGTGGTCACCGCGACCGCGGTGCTGTGCGCTTTGAGCTGCGTCAACACCGGAGACGGTACGGTCAGCAGCACCGTGACGCCGACGCCGACGAGCACGATCTGTCCCGCCGTACGCTCCAGCACCACGGCCCGGACGCCCCGGCCCACGTCGCCCGCGTCCCGGCCGTGCCGGACCGCCCGGTCGACGTCACCGAGCACCCCGCCCGGCAGCGCCGCGTTGAGGAACAGCGCCTTGTAGTAGTCCGCGACCGCGGCGCGCAGCGACAGCCGCAGCCCCAGCCCCCGGGCCACCAGGCACCACCGCCACGCGCTGAACACCGTGGTCGCCACGCCGATGAGGAACGCGACCAGCAGGGTGGGTCCGTCGATCACCCGCAGGCCGTCCAGGAACGCGCTCGTGCCGAGCCGCCACAGCAGCAGCGCGATGATGCCCGCACCACCGAGCACCCGCGCCCATGCCCAGACCGTTCTCGCCACGTTGCCCCCTTCGTCGTCCTCCAGGCACTAGTACGCCGAGTCCGCGCGCGAGGTTCAGTTGAAGATCGCGAGAAGGTCCGCATGGCCGACCGTGGCGCGCAAAGTTCCGGCCCGCACGGCGTCCAGCCGCGCCTCCAGGTACGCGTCGAACTCCAGCTCAGGCCGCTGTTCGGCGGCTGCGGACACCCAGCCCCGCAGCCACTGCTCGGTCAGCGTCGCCTGCTGCGGCCCCAGCCGCCACGGGCTCGGCCGTACGGTCACCTCGGCGCCGAGGGCCGCGAAGGCGTCCGCGGCGACCGCGGGCGCGTCCGGGCCCAGCAGGCGCCGCCCGCCGACCGTGCGTCGCTGGTGGGCGTTGAAGGCGTCGACGACCGCGGCGTCGCGCGGGTCGGCGGGTTCCAGCGTCACCTCGCCGAGCACCGACAGCGTGAACAGGGCGGTGCACCGGGCCTCGGCGCACACCCGCGCCAGCTCCGCCACCTCCGCCTCGGTGAGCAGGTCGAGCAGGGCGGAACAGGTGACCAGGTCGGTGCCGTCCAGGTCGGCCGCGGTGAGCCGGGTGACGTCGCCCACCCGGGTCTCGACGCTGGCCCCGGCGGGCGGATGGGCCGCCGCGTACGCCAGCAGGTCGGGGTCGCGGTCCTCCAGTACCCAGTGCTGCGGGCCGTCGAGTCGCGGGCCGAGCCAGCGGGCCAGCGACCCGGCGCCGCAGCCGAGGTCCCGCACGACCGGCTTGGCCCGGCCGGCGAGGGCCGCGCGCAGCGGCGTGAGCAGGTCCTCGGCGCGGGCGTCGGCGTCGGCCGGTTCCCGCAGCGTCAGCCATGCCGTACTGAACTCGCCGCTCATGCGCAAACCACCTTCGTCAGTTCCCGGACCGTCACATCCCAGCCGGGCAACGCCGCCCGGCGCGCGGCCGCCGCCGCCCGCAACCGCTCGCGCAGCTCGGCGTCGGTGAGCCAGTCCCGCAGTGCCGCGGCCAACGCGGCCGGATCCCCGGGCGGCACCAGCAGCCCGGGCGCCCCGTTGAGCGCCTCGGCGCAGCCGATCGCCTCGGCCACGCCGTCCAGGTGGGAGGCCAGCACCGGGACGCCGCGGGCCAGCGCCTCGGTCACCACCATCCCGTAGGTCTCGGCACGCGACGGCAGGATCAGCAGGTCCGTCGCGGCGTAGGCGGCGGCCAGCGCGGACCCGTTGCGGGTGCCGAGCAGCTGGAATCGCCCGGGCCCCAGGTCGGCGGCCCGGGCGCGGACCTGCGCCGCGAACTCGGGCTGCCGGTCCATGTCCCCGACGCAGCGGCACTCCCAGGCCAGGTCGGCGACCCGGGCCAGCGCCTCCACCAGCACGTCGTGACCCTTGCGCGGGGTCACGGCGGCAACGCACAGCAGCCGCGTCCCCGCCGAGGAAGCCGACGCCGCGGGCGCGGGTTCGACGCCCGGAGCGGCGACCTGGACGTGCGCCGGGTCCAGGCCGTGCACCGTGGCCACCCGGCGCGCGGCCGCCCTGCTGGTGGCCACGACCGCCGACGCGGCCTGCACCGTACGCCGCTCGCGTTCGGTCAGGATGGCCGCGTCCGCGGGCGCCAGCCCGGTCTCGTCGCCGAGCGGCAGGTGCACCAGCACGATCAGCCGCAGCCGCCGCGCGGCCGGCACCAGCACGTCCGGCACCCCGGCCAGCAGCCCGTCCAGCAGGACGTCGGCACCGTCGGGAAGCTCGTCCAGCGCGTCGGCGAGGGCCCGTTCCGCGGCCGGGCCGGGGCGCGGCCAGGCGCCCGGGAACGCCAGCTCACGGACGTCGAAGTCGGCGGCGAGCCCGTCGCAGACCCGGCGGTCGTAGTGGTTGCCGCCGCTCGGTGCGGCGGGGTCGTCGATGTCGCCGGGCAGCGCGACGTACAGGGCGGCCCGGCGTGGGCGGCTCACAGGGTCCGCTCGTAGCTCGCCCACGCGATGTGCGACTCGTGCAGCGTGACCGCGATGCCGGTCAGGTCGCGGGCGCCCGCGCCGAGCCCGCCCGCGCGAGCCTGGTCGGCCAGCCGGTCCGCGATCACCTTGGCGAGGAACTCGGTCGAGGTGTTGACGCCGGCGAAGTCGGGCTCGTCGTCGAGGTTGCGGTAGCTGAGCGCGCCGCAGATGGCGTGCAGCTGCTCGAGGGCGCGGCCGATGTCCACGACGATGTTGTCGGCGTCCAGCTCGGCGCGGCGGAAGGTGGCGTCCACCACGAACGTGGCGCCGTGCAGCCGCTGCGCGGGCCCGAACACCTCGCCGGTGAAGCTGTGGGCGACCATGATGTGGTCGCGGACGGTGACGCTGAACACAGGGTTCACTCTCCGGAATCGTCGTAGGTCACGAGGTGGCACAGGGTGTCGATGTCGCCGCGGGCCAGCCGGGGCATGACCTCGGGCAGCTCGGTGAACCGGCACCGGCCGGTGAGCAGCGCGTCGAAGGCCGGTTCGCGCAGCAGGCCCAGCGCCAGCGCCAGCCGGTCGGCGTAGCTGCGCCGGGCGCGCCGGGCCGGGGCGACCGCGCCGACCTGACTGCTGCGTACGGTGAGCCGCCGCGAATGGAACTGCTCGCCGAGCGGCACGCTCACCGGCCGGTCGCCGAACCAGCTCAGTTCCACCACCGTGCCCTCGAACGCGAGCAGTTCCAGGGCCCGGGTCAGCCCCGCCGACGTGGCGCTGGCGTGCACTACGAGGTCGCAGTCGCCGGCCGCCTCGGCGGGCAGCGCGAAGCCCACACCGAGCGCGTCGGCGATCTCCGCCCGGGCCGGGTTGGCGTCGACGAGTTCGACCCGGGCGCCCGGGAACCGGGCCAGCACCGCCGCCACCGCGCAGCCGACCATGCCGCCGCCGATCACGGCGATCCGGTCGCCGACCAGCGGGGCCGCGTCCCACAGCGCGTTGACCGCGGTCTCCACGGTGCCCGCCAGCACGGCCCGGGCCGCCGGCACCCCCGCCGGCACCACGGTGACGGCGTCGGCGGGCACGACGTAGCGGGTCTGGTGCGGGTACAGGCAGAAGACGGTACGGCCGGTCAGCTCGGCGGGGCCCTGCTCGACCACCCCGACGTTGAGGTAGCCGTACTTGACCGGCGCGGGGAAGTCGCCCAGCTGGTAGGGGGCGCGCATCGCGGCGTGCTGGCTGTCCGGGACCCCGCCCCGGAACACCAGCGTCTCCGTGCCGCGACTCACCCCGGAGTACAGCGTGCGGACCAGTACCTCGCCCGGACCGGGCTCGGGCACGGCCTCGTTGCGCAGCTCACCGACGCCGGGGGCGGCCAGCCAGAACGCGCGGGCGGTGCTCACGGCGTCTCCTTCGCTCGGGGTACGGCCCGATCGTGGTGGATGGGACGGGCCGGGCGGCGCTGTCCGGGGGCCACCATAGCCGCCAGCGATCATGGCGGCGGGTGAACCGGCTCACGGCGGCCGGGGCGGGCATCCGGCTCACTCGCGCAGGGGAACGGGGGAACCGGATTTCTCGCCCGCCCGCTGAACCGTTCGCCGGATGCGAGCGTGTTCTCTCAGGACGGCGGCAGGAGGCCGCGCCAGACATCGGAGGAACCGTGACGATCGGAAGAGCAACGGCCCCGGACGCACCGTCTCGAGGTGCCGCCGCTGGGCTGGTCGTCCTGTTCGCCCTGCTGGCGGCGTTGTCGGCCACGGTCGGCATCGGCGCCGTGGGCTGGCTGGCGGGCCTCGCGTACGGGGCGGTCCTGACCGGGGCGCTGGTGGTCGGCGCGCGCCGGACCGGGCTGCGCCGGCTGGGCGCGGCGAACCTCGTCACGTTGAGCCGGGCGCTGCTGGTCGGCGGGGTGACGGCCCTGGTCGCGTACTCGTTCGAGCGTCCCGCGCCGACCGCGGTGCTGGTCGCCCTGGTCGGGGTGGCGCTGGCGCTGGACGGTGTCGACGGCCAGGTGGCGCGGCGTACCGGCTCGACGACCGCGCTGGGCGCGCGGTTCGACATGGAGGTCGACGCGTTCCTCATCCTGGTCCTGAGCGTGTACGTGGCGGGGCCGCTGGGCTGGTGGACGGTCGCGATGGGGGCGTACCGGTACGTGTTCGTGGCCGCCTCCTGGGCGCTGCCGTGGATGAACCGCGCGCTGCCCCCGCGATTCTCCCGCAAGGTCGTGGCGGCCGCCCAGGGCGTGGCGCTGGTCGTGGCGACGGCGGGCATCCTGCCCGCCTCGGTGAACCTGGTCGTGGTCGCCGCCGCCCTCGTGTCGTTGACCTGGTCGTTCGTCCGTGACTCGGCATGGCTGTGGCGCGCCGAGCGGGCCCACCGCGCGACCGTCGCCGCCACAACCCACACCACCCCGCTGGCCGTCCCGGTTCGGCGTCGCCAGCCCGCCCCCATCCCCGCCTCCGTCAGCGCCTGACCCACCTCGTCGCCGCTGCCCGCAGCGCGCGGCGGCAACTCAGCACACCTGTCCCCTTCCGTGCGGGGATGCGTGACAGGCGCGCGGCCGCTCTCGGTTTGGAAAGTTGGGGCCTTCAAGTCCCACCGGGACCACAAGTCTCCAAGGTCTGACAGCGCGCGGTCAGACGACGCGATTCGGTGGCCGGGGGTCAGGCGATGCGGGTGATCGCGGACGGGGGTGGGGTGGGGACGGTGCCGGGGTGCAGCGCCGCCGCGATCGCCTCCACGCCGTCGACCAGTCGCGGGCCGGGCCGCACCACCAGCGCGTCGCCGTCGACCGCCCACACCTGAGCGCCCGGGAAGTGCGCAACGACGTGCCGCGCCTGGCCGGCCGCCCCGTCGAGATGGAACCCGCACGGCGTGACGAGCACGACGTCCGGCGCGGCGGCGGCCAGCTCCGCCCAGGTGGTCTCGACGGACTTCGCGCCGGGGCGGGCGGCGACCGGCTCCCCGCCGGCGGCCGTGACCAGGTCCGGGACCCAGTGCCCGGCGGTGAACGGTGGATCCACCCACTCGACGACCGCCACCCGGGGCCGGGGGCGCCCCGCCACGGCCGCCGCGACGGTCGCCAGCCGGGCGCGCAGCGCCGTGATCAGCGCCGCCGCGCGTTCGGGCACGCCGGTGCGGGCGCCGACCTCGGCGATCGTGCCCAGCACCTCCTCCAGCGTGTAGGGGTCGAGGGATACGACGTCCGCCCGGCAGCCGAGATGCGTCAGCGCGTCGGAGACCTGCCCGGACGGCAGCGCGCACACCCGGCACAGGTCCTGCGTCAGGATCACGTCCGGATCCAGGCCGGCGAGGGCGTCGGCGTGCAACGTGTACAGGTCACCGCCCGCGGCGAGCTGGCTCTTCACGTACGTGTCGATCTCGGCCGGGTCCATCCCGCGGGTGTCCCGGCCCCCGACCACGACGGCCTTGTCGGCGCGGGCCCGGGGCGGCTCGTCGCACTCGAAGGTCACGCCGACCAGGTTTTCGTCGAGCCCGAGCGCGTAGACGATCTCGGTGGCGGACGGCAGCAGGGACACCAGGCGCATGTCCGGCAGTCTGCCCCACCCTTACTCCCGGCGCGGTGGCGGTGGCGGGTGGGTCGCCGTCAGCGGGCCAGGGTGCGGGCGATGAAGTCGAACGCCTCAACGCGATTGTCCGGACCGCGAAACGGTGGCCGGGCCCAGCCGCTACCTAGATGACACAGAGTAATGATCGTTTGCCCGACCGGACCATTGAACACTCAGCGTCATGATGCCTAGCCTGATGATCGTTCGCGTGCCGCCGCCCGGCTGCACCGTGACGAGCGGAGTTTCTGTGAGGCTGAGCGAGCTGGCCATGGCGGCGGTGATCACGGTTGGTGTCGGGGGTGCTTCTTACGCTGCGGTGGATGTCCAGGGGTTGACCCGGTCCGCCGAAGCGGTCGCGCAGCGGGCCACCTGCCGGGCCGTCGACCAGGCCATCGTGGCGTACTACGCGGAGCGCGACCGGGTGCCGCAGCGGCTGGCGGACATCGAGCCGTACCTCACCGGCGACATCTCGGCGTACCGGATCCGCGACGGCCGGGCCGCGGGCCCCGGCTGCCCGCCGCGCACACCGCGCTGACGCCACCCGCGCGGCCGGTTGGCGCGGGCCGGGACCTGGGCCGCGCGGAGAATGGCCGGCGGTGCCTGTGGGGCGCGGCGTCGTTCGGTCAGCGCGGGGTCATACGATCGGCGGCGACAACGACGGTCGAGCACAGGAAAGGTCTCATGGAGACGCTCGAGTTCCAGGCCGAAGCCCGCCAGCTGCTGCAGTTGATGGTCCACTCGATCTACTCGAACAAGGACATATTTCTCCGCGAGCTCATCTCGAACGCGTCCGACGCGCTCGACAAGCTGCGCCACGCCGCGCTCGTCGACGGCCTCGAGGCCGACACCTCGGATCTGCACATCGAGCTGGTCGTCGACGCGGACGCGCGGACCCTCACGGTGCGCGACAACGGCATCGGCATGACCCGCGAGGAGGTCGTCCAGCTCATCGGCACGATCGCCAAATCGGGTACGGCGGAGCTGCTGCGCAAGCTCAAGGAGAGCGGCGCCGACTCGCGGGAGCTGATCGGCCAGTTCGGCGTGGGCTTCTACTCGACGTTCATGGTCGCCGACCGGGTGTCGCTGGTCACCCGCAAGGCCGGCACGCACGACGCCACGAAGTGGGAGTCCGACGGCACAGGCACGTACACGATCGACACCGTCGTCGGCGCGGAGGTCGGCACGACGGTGACGCTGCACCTGCGCCCCGCCGACGAGCAGGACGCGCTGTACGACTACACCGACGAGTGGAAGATCCGCCAGATCGTCAAGCAGTACAGCGACTTCATCGCCTTCCCGATCAGGATGGGCGACAGCGTCCTCAACTCGATGAAGGCGCTGTGGGCGCGGCCGCGCTCCGAGGTCTCCGACGAGGAGTACAAGGAGTTCTACCGCCACGTCAGCCACGACTGGAACGATCCGCTCGAGATCATCCAGATGAAGGCCGAGGGCACCTTCGAGTACGAGGCCCTGCTGTTCATCCCGTCCCGCGCGCCGTTCGACCTGTTCCAGCGCGACGGCCGGCGCGGCCTGCAGCTCTACGTTAAGCGCGTGTTCATCGCCGACGACAGCACCGAGCTGATGCCGGACTACTTGCGCTTCGTCAAGGGCGTGGTGGACGCGGCCGACCTGTCGCTGAACATCTCCCGCGAGATCCTGCAGCAGGACCGGCACATCCAGATGATCCGCCGCCGCCTGGTCAAGAAGGTCCTGTCCACGGTCAAGGACCTGATGACCAACGACGCGGAGAAGTACGCGACGTTCTGGCGCGAGTTCGGCCGGGCGGTCAAGGAGGGCCTGCTGGCCGGCGACGACAACCAGCGCGCCATCCTCGACATCGCCTCGTTCGCCACCACCGTGGGCGCCGAGCCGACCACCCTCGCCGACTACGTGGGCCGGATGAAGGAGGGCCAGGACGCCATCTACTTCATGACCGGCGAGAGCCGGGCGCAGGTGGAGAACTCGCCGCACATGGAAGCCTTCCAGGCCCAGGGGTACGAGGTGCTGCTGCTCACCGACCCGGTCGACGAGATCTGGGTGGACCAGATCACCGAATACGACGGCACGAAGCTGCAGTCGATCGCCCGTGGCGCCGTCGACCTGCCCACCGACACCCCGGCCGAGCCGGAGAAGGAGCAGGAGCTGACGCCGCTGCTGACGTACCTCACCGAGGCGCTCGGCGAGCACGTCAAGCAGGTACGCCTCACGCACCGGCTGACCACCTCACCGGCCTGTTTGGTCAGCGACGCCGACGACATGACCCCCACATTGGAGAAGATGTACCGGGCCATGGGGCAGCAGGTGCCCCCGGTCAAGCGGATCCTGGAGCTGAACCCGGAGCACCCCCTGGTCACCGGCCTGGGCTCCGCGCTGGCCGACCGCGCCGACGACCCGGCCCTGAAGGAGACCGCCGAACTGCTGTACGGCACGGCCCTGCTGGCCGAGGGCGGCGACCTGGCCGACCCGGCCCGCTTCGCCAAACTGCTGGCGGACCGGCTGGCCCGTACGGTGTGACGACCGTCGCCGTGACGGCCGTCGCGACGGCGGCCGTCACGGCTACCCGTGAGTAGGGTTGGCGGCGTACCCCTCGATCCCTGGAGGCACGTTGTCCACCCGTTCCACAGAGGTCCGGCTGGCGGCCCGGCCGCACGGCTGGCCCACGCGAGAGACGTTCGAGTTCGCCGAGACCAAGGTCCCCGATCCCGGCCCCGGCCAGGTGCTGGTCCGCAACCTGCTGATGAGCGTCGACCCGTACATGCGGGGCCGGATGGACGACCGCGAGTCGTACGTGGCGCCGTACGAGGTGGGCAAGCCCCTGGAAGGCGGGGCGGTCGGTGAGGTCGTCGCGTCCGGCGACGAGCGGATCAAGCCCGGCACGACCGTGCTGCACGGGCTCGGCTGGCGCGACTACGCGCTGCTGGACGCGAAGCACGTCAACCCGGTCGACCCGTCGGTGGCGCCGCTCGGGGCGTACCTCGGCGTGCTCGGCATGCCCGGGCTGACCGCGTACGCGGGGCTGTTCGAGACCGCCGAGTTCAAGCCCGGTGACGTCGTGTTCGTCTCCAGCGCGGCCGGGGCGGTCGGGCAGGTCGTGGGCCAGCTCGCCAAGCTCAAGGGCGCGGGCCGGGTCGTCGGCAGCGCCGGTTCCGCCGCCAAGGTGGCGTACCTCACCGATGAGCTGGGCTTCGACGCCGCGTTCGACTACCACGACGGGCCGGTGCGTGACCTGCTGGGCGCCGCCGCGCCGGACGGCATCGACGTCTACTTCGACAACGTGGGCGGCGAGCACCTGGAGGCCGCGATCGGCGCCATGCACGTGCACGGCCGGATCACGATCTGCGGCATGATCAGCGTCTACAACGCGACCGAGCCGACCCCGGCGCCGCGCAACCTGCCGATGCTGATCAGCAAGCGGCTCACGATGCGCGGCATGCTGGTCCGCGACCACGCGAAGCTGCAGGGCCGGTTCCTCGCCGAGATCGCCCCGCTGCTGGCCGAGGGAGGCCTGCGCAACCGGGAGACCGTGCACGAGGGACTGGCGCAGGCACCGGAGGCGTTTCTCGCGATGCTGCGCGGCGACGGCGTCGGCAAACACCTCATCCGCATCGCCTCCTAACGGCACACGCGCCGAAGCCGCACGAAGCCCCACCCAGATCTTGAAGAGTCCCGGTGCGGACCGGACCCGAAGTCTTCGACATTGCCTTGGTTGATGGCGTGGGTGGCGTGGGCGTGCTGGCTGGATCTTGGTGAGCTTCGGTGCGGACCGGGCCCGAAGTCTTCGACATTGCCTTTGTCGGTGGCGTGGGTGGCGTGGGACGCGGGGGTGCTGGCTGGATGTTGGTGAGTTTCGGTGCGGTCCGGACCTGAAGTCTTCGACATTGCCTTCTTGGGGTCGTGCCTGGCGTGGACATCGGAGCCAGGGGGCCGCCAGCCGGATCTTGAAGAGTTTCGGCGCGGGGTGGACCCGAAGTCTTCGACGTTGCCCTTGTTGATGGCGTGCGTAGCGTGGCTGCGGGGGCCAGTCGGATCTTGGAGGGTTTGGGTGCGGGGCGGACCCGAAGTCTTCGACATCGATTCTTCGGCCGGTCGGACGGCTTAGGGCGGCCCCCGGCGTCGATGTCGGGGCCGCTGCGTGACGCGCCGACCGTGGCTCCGGCGCCGTGGCTCCGTGGCTCCGTGGGTCCGGGGCTCCGGGGCTCCGTGGGTCCGTGGGTCCGTGGCTCCGTGGCTCCGTGGCTCCGTGGCTTCTGGGTCCGTGGCTCCGTGGCTTCTGGCTCCGTGGGTCCGTGGCTTCTGGGTCCGTGGGTCCGTGGGTCCGTGGCTTCTGGGTCCGTGGGCTCGCGTGCGAGGCGGGAGGGGCTGTGGCTGTGGTGTCGGTTGGGTTGGGGGGCTCGCTGCGGTGGTTAGCGGGGTGAAGCGGTGAGGGACAGGGTGGCGAGGCGCGGGTCGGCCAGCCAGGCGCGGGGACCGGCGTGGCCGACACGGATCCCGGCCACCGCGACCGCGTACCCCAGAGACCCGGGCAGGTCGGACAGCGCGCCGTCGCGGGCGACCGCGACCGCGAGCGCCCCGTGGAACACGTCACCAGCACCCGCGGTGTCCACCGCGGCGACCGGCGGCACGGGCACCTCACCCGCGGCCCCGGGTGCGAACCACCGCACCGGCTCCGGCCCGGCGGTGACGGCGACGTGCCGCGCGCCGAGGTCGAGGATCGCGGCGGGATCGGGCAGTTCCGGGTGGCGGAACGTCGCCGAGCACGCCACCACCTCGGCGTGCGGCAGGACGTCGGCGAACACGGGACGCCAGCTGCCCGCGTCCACGATCAGCGGGCGTCCGGCGCGCGCCGCCGCCGTGGCCAGCGCGGGATGGTGACCGTCGACCAGCACCGCGTCCGCGCGCGACAGCACCCCCGTCAGCGCGGCGGGGGCGGGAGCGGACAGCCCGCCCGCGTTGCGGCTCACGATGCTGCGCTGGCCGGTGGCCGCTAGCACGGTCACGGCGGAGACCGGGGGAGGGGTGCTCGCGGTGGGGGTCGCGTCGAGCACGCTCACCCCGTACGTGGAAAGGTCGGCGCGGATGACCGCCGCCAGCGGATGCGTCCCCACGGCCGTGACCAGGGTGACCTCGGCGCCGAGCGCGGCCGCCGCGACGGCGGCGTTGGTGGCCGGGCCGCCAGCGGCCAGCTCGGCGGAGCCGGCCTCCACCTTCTCGTCGGCACCGGGTATCCGGTCGACCCGCTGAATCAGGTCGACCGTGGCCAGACCGACACAGACCACGCGTACGGTCACGAAGCGAGGTCGGAGACGAACACGCCGATCCCCTGGGCGAGGTCCGCGGCGGTGTTGCCGATTCCCTGCGCGATGTCCGCCGCGGGACCGGGATGCGTCCCGATATAGAACACCAGCAGTATGGCCAGGATCCAGCCGATGAGCTTCTTCATCGCCAAACGCTTCCTTCCGAGGTCGCGCCGGTGGTCCTCAGTTGATCGTCACATGAAAACCCGGCCGATGCTGGGTACCTCGGGAGGCTGCCGGATTGGCAACGACGGGGAGCGGCGGTCCGGTCCGGCTCGATCCGAGCTGGTCCGAACCGGCGGGCCCGGAAGGACGGGAGCGGCGGCGGGCGCGGAAGGACGGGAGCGGCGGCGGGCGCGGAAGGACCGGAGCGGCGGCGGGCGCGGAAGGACCGGAGCGGCGGCGGGCGCGGAAGGGCCGGAGCGGCGGCGGGCGCGGAAGCCGTCGCGCTGGGCGGCTTCCGCGCCCGGGGCGGTCAGCCGCCGGTCCGGCCGTTCTCGGCGTCGCGCCAGGCGAGCCAGGAACGCAGCGGGCCGAGGTCCGGGTCCGGGCCGCCCACCCCCACGGTGAACAGGGATACGCCCAGCTCACGCAGCCGCCCGCCCAGTTCGGCCGGGTTGCCGCGTACGCCGGTGGACAGTTCGATCTCCGCCGGGTCCCGGCCCACCTCCGCGCAGTGCCGGTGGAGAATCTCGACCTTGCGGGCAACGGTGTCCGGGTCGCCGAAGCCGTGCCAGATGTCCGCGTGCCTGGCCACCAGCCGCAGCGTCTTGCGTTCGCCGCCGCCGCCGATCAGCACCGGGATCTTGCGGGTGGGTGGCGGGTTCAGCTTGCCCAGCCGGGACTCGATGCGCGGCAGCGCGGCGGCCAGGTCGTCCAGGCGGCCGCCCGCCGTGCCGAACTCGTACCCGTACTCCTGGTAGTCCTTCTCGAACCAGCCGGAACCGATGCCGAGGATGAGCCGGCCGTCGCTGATGTGGTCGACCGTGCGGGCCATGTCGGCCAGCAGTTCCGGGTTCCGGTAGCTGTTGCAGGTGACCAGCGCGCCGATCTCCACCCGGGCGGTCGCCTCGGCCCACGCGCCCAACATGGTCCAGCACTCGAAGTGCAGCCCCACGGGGTCACCCGATAGGGGATAGAAATGGTCCCAGTTGAAGATGACATCGACGCCGAGATCCTCGGCCTCCGCCGCGGTGCGGCGGATCGCCTTGTAGTCCAGATGCTGCGGCTGAAGCTGCAGTGCTATCCGCACCGGTCGATCGATCATGGGGCTCAGCCTAGTGCCGGACCGCCAGGATGTGATTCAGCCCTCGCAGCACGGGCAGGTTCCTCCCAGCTACGGTCCGGACAATGGGCACCATGCGACGACGGAATCTGCTGCTCGGAGTGCTGGCCGCTGCCGCCGGAGCGGGCGGCGTGTCCGCCTGCTCGAACGGGGGCTCGACGGCGACCACGGGCTCCGGCACGGTCGCGCCGACCGCCACCCCCGGCAGCCCGCCCCCCGTGCCGGCCTCGGCCGAGCCGATCCTCGCCTCGACCACGGCGTCGTCGCTGGCGCCGCGCGAGGTCACGCCGTACACGCCGCCGACCGGCAGCGCGCCCGCCCAGGCGTACGCGGTGGGCCGGCGTGACATGTCGTTCACCCGCGGTGACCGGCCGCTGCCGACCCGGGTGTGGTATCCGGCGTCGGGCACGCCGGGCAGTCCCACGCCGGTGGTCGACGCCGAGCCCGCCGCGGGCCGGTTGTTCCCGCTGGTGCTGTTCAGCCACGGCCTGACCTCCACGCCCGAGGCGTACGCCGACATCCTGTCCCGCTGGGCGCAGGCCGGGTTCGTGGTCGCCGGGCCCGCCTACCCGCACACCTCGTACGGGGTGCGGGACTTCCAGCCGACCGACATCGTCAACCAGCCCGCGGACGCGTCGTTCCTGCTGGATCAGCTGCTGGGCATGGGCGATCCGCTGCGCGCGATCATCGACCCGGAACGGCTGGGTGCCGCCGGGCACTCGGGTGGGGGCATCACGACGGTGGGGCTGTTCAGCGCGGTCCGTGACCCCCGCCTGAAGGCGGGGGTCGTGTTCGCCGGTACGGACTTCCGGGGCCAGCCGTTCGCCGGCCCGCCCGCCGCGATGCTGTACGTGCACGGCCGCCACGACAAGACGGTGACCTGGCAGGCCGGGCACACGGTCTTCGAGGCGACCCCGTGGTCGCGGGCGATGCTGTCGATCACCGACGGCGGCCACGTCACGGAGCCCGGCGACCTGGCGCCGACCGCCGGGACCAGCACGGAGTTCCTGCGCTGGGCGCTGTACGGCGACACCGCCGCGCGGGACCGCATCCCCGCTGCCGCGGCCCTCGACGGGGTGGCGACCCTGGAGAGCCAGCTCTAGGCGGTGCTCTCGCGCACGACCAGTTCGGCTGCACAGCAGGTGCCGGGGCCCGGCGACCAGGCCGATCCGGCGGTGCCCGAGCGAGGTCGGGTCACTGCCGGGTCGCGGCGGAGCGCCGTTCCACACCCGCGGCGCCTCGGGCGTCCGGCATTATCACCCCGTTCAGCGGCACCGGCCTGGCCGTCCGGATTACCCCCGGACGGGTGATCTGCGCGGGCGCCCAGCCCTGCGGGGCGATCACGGCGACGGTGCTCGCGTCCTCCGGAGCCCCGTGCCGTTAGTTCCCGATGTGCGCAGCAACCGAATTCGACTGAAATCATCAGCGCGCCGGATCCTGGTCGGCGCGGTCTCGCTCGGCCTCATGGCGGCCGGCAGCGTGGCGATCGCGGCGGTCGTGGACAGCACCCCGTCCACATCCCCCAGCTTCAACGGCTCCGTCTTCGCGATCGCCTACCGCGGCGACACCGTGTACGTGGGCGGCGCGTTCACCAAGGCCGTGGTGGCCGGCAAGGCCGTCGTCCGCAACCGGCTCGCCGCCTTCGACGGGCGGACCGGGGCGCTGCTGCCGTGGAACCCCGGCGCCGACAAGACCGTCCGGGCCCTCGCCACCGACGGCACGATCATGTACGCGGCCGGAGACTTCGGCGTCATCGGCGGCCAGAACCGTGACTCGCTGGCCGGTCTGGACCCGACGACCGGCGTGCCCACGGCCCTCAAACACGGCATCCTCGGCCAGCCCAACGCGCTGGCGGTCGCCGGTGGGCGCCTCTACATGGGTGGCCGGATCACCGGAGTGGACGGCGTCGCCCGGGCCAACCTGGCCGCGTTCAGCACCGCCACGGGCGCGCTGGACACGGGGTGGGCCCCGACGACGGACGACGCCGTCAACGCGCTCGCGGTCGCGAACAACAAGGTCTACCTCGGCGGGCGCTTCCACCGCACCAACAACGTCCCCTCCACCCTGCGGCTGACCGCGGTGGACCCGGTCACCGGCGTGCTCGACGCGGCCTTCAAGCCCAAGCCCGTCTCGCAGGTCTTCGCGCTCGCCACCGACGCCACCGGGGTGTACGCCGCGCTCGGCGGCAAGGGCGGGCGCACCCTCGCCTACACCTTCGCGGGCGCGACCCGCTGGACCCGCGTCTTCGACGGCGACATCCAGGCGCTCACCGTGTTCGGCGGCAACACGTACGTGGGCGGGCACTTCGACAACGCCTGCACCACCACGAACAACGGAGCCCAGGGCGTCTGCACCGACGGCTCGATCCCACGGGTCAAGCTGGCCGCGATCGACGGTCAGGGAAACCTGCTGCCGTGGGCGCCGCAGGCCAACGGCGTCGTCGGTGTCCGGGTGATGACCAGCTCGGAGGGCCTGGGCATCGTCTCGGTCGGCGGCGACTTCACCCTGGTCAACGGCATCACCCAGAAGCGCTACGCCGCGTTCGTCGATCCGACGGCACGCTCGGCGGGGCCGCCCGCGCCACCGTCGCCGTTCGTCGCGTCGTACAACTTCGACTCGACGGTCGCCGACGGCACGTTCGACGACGGTTCCGGCAACGGGCACCTGCTCAAGGCGTTCGCCACCAACGGGGCCAAGGCCACCCTCGTCGCGCACGGCACCGGCCAGGCCGTCCTGTTCCCGCCGAAGTGCGCCGTCGCGGCGACCTGCGGGCGGCTCAACCTGCAGGCTGCGGACTCCGCCGACCTGAACCCGGGTACGCGGAACCTGCGCTTCGGGGCGGCCGTGCGGCTGTCCGCCACCGAGACCTCGTCGGGCGAGAACATCGTGCAGAAGGGCTACTCGACCTCGGGCGGGCAGTACAAGCTGCAGGTGGACGGCGCCTCCGGCAAGCCCAGCTGCGTCATGAGCGACCAGAACTCGACCACGCTGTACGTGGCCAAGAGCGCCCTGTCCATCTCGGACGGCGGCTGGCACACCCTGGAATGCCGGCGCGTCGGCACCTCGCTGACCATCCGGGTCGACGACGTGCAGCGCGGCGCCGCCATCCTGCCGGTCACCCTGTCGGTGGTCACCACCCAGCCACTGCGGATGGGTGGCAAGGGACTGGCCGTCAACAACGACCAGTACCACGGGTATCTCGACGACGTCTGGATCAGCATCGGCTGAGTGACGCGCAGGGCCCCGGCGGCCGTGGGGGACGGTCGCCGGCCGCCGGGGCGGAGGGACGCGCGCCGCGTCGATGGTCGCGGCGCGCGCCGGTCTACCCGGCGTACGCCGCGGTCGCGGGGGGAGTGGACACGGGGGACTCCTTCGGCACCGCCGCGAGGGGGATGGCGGATCGACGACAATCGTTCAGCGAATGTCATCAAAACGCAACACCGGGACCCCATGTGAAACAAGTTTCCCGGTCTCTTCGGACGCCTCGCAGGCGTGAAAATGGTGGGTAGGTCGCCCGCCGACGCCGCGTGATCTTGATCTGGTGAGGTCGTTAACAAGTTTGGCGCCGGGGCCCCGGACCTTGACGGGTCACGCAGTGTTGCTTCGAGCACGCCGGTCAGATTTTCGGTTCCCGACCGAGGCCCCCGGGCGGCCGCCCTGTCAACGGTGGGTCGATCACGGGGGGAAGGGAGGTAACCCGAGATGCGCGCGTTTCCTGAGGAGATCCCGGACGCCGAGTGTGAGGAGGTTTTGGCGCGG
Organism: Krasilnikovia cinnamomea; assembly: GCF_004217545.1. Lineage (NCBI taxonomy): Bacteria > Bacillati > Actinomycetota > Actinomycetes > Micromonosporales > Micromonosporaceae > Krasilnikovia > Krasilnikovia cinnamomea. The sequence goes on along the minus strand of NZ_SHKY01000001.1, from coordinate 12,065 downwards.
GTGTGCGCGATCGATGTGGCCAAGGAGTCCGGGATGGTCTGCACCCGGCTGCCCGGCCCCAGCGGGCGGCGTAGCAGCCGGGTCTGGCAGGTGCCGGCGACCACGAACGCGATCAGTGACCTCGCCGCCGCCCTGGTGGCCGCCGGGGTGCAGAAGGCCACCGTGGAGAGCACGTCGGACTACTGGCGGATCTGGTTCTACCTGCTGGAAGCCGCCGGGCTGGACGTGCAGTTGGTCAACGCCCGCGACGTCAAGAACGTGCCCGGCCGGCCGAAGACCGACAAGCTGGACGCGGTGTGGCTGGCCAAGCTCACCGAGAAGGGCCTGCTACGCCCGTCGTTCGTGCCCCCGGCCGAGATCCGGGTGCTGCGGGACTACACCCGGATGCGGGTGGATCTGGTGCGCGACCGGACCCGGTACTGGTCGCGGCTGGAGAAACTCCTCGAAGACGCCCTGATCAAGGTCACCTCGGTGGCGTCCACAGTGCGCACGATGTCCACCCGGGACATGGTCGAAGCCCTCATCGCCGGTCAGCGCGACCCCCACGCCCTGGCTGATCTGGCCCGGGGTCGACTGCGCGGCAAGCACCCCGCGCTGGTCGAGGCACTCACCGGCCGGTTCGACGACCACCACGGCGAGCTGGCCCGGATCCTGCTCGACCAGATCGACCGGCTCGACACCGAGATCGCTAAGCTCACCGACCGGATCGGGCAGCTGCTCGACCACGTCGACCCGCCCTCGCCCCCAGCGCCCCCCGGCAGTGACAGCGACGCTGCGGCAACGCTGCACGCCCGAGGGCGCCTGGCCGAGATCCCGGGGATCGGCACCGGCTCGGCCCAGCTGATCATCGCGGAAGTCGGGCTGGACATGACCCGGTTCCCCACCGCGGCGCACCTGGTGTCCTGGGCGAAGCTGTGCCCGCGCACCATCCAGTCCGGGACCAGCCTGAGCGCGGGCAAGACCGGCAAAGGCAACCCCTACCTCAAGGGAGCCCTCGGCATGGTCGCCGCCGCAGCGGCCCGCGGCAAGAACACATTCCTGTCCGAACGCTACCGGCGGCTGGTCAAACGCCGCGGCAAAGGCAAAGCCCTGGTCGCTGTCGCCCGGTCCATCCTCGTCATCGTCTGGCACCTACTCGCCGACCCGGCCGCCCGCTTCCACGACCTCGGCGCGGACTTCTACGACCGCCGCGTCAACACCGCCCGCAAGACCAACAGCCTGATCCGGCAGCTCGAAGCCCTCGGCCACACCGTCACCCTGCAACCCACAGCCTGACCACGCACCACCCACGCCCGGGTCGACCCATCGGCACCCGGCCAGGTCCCTGTGCGCAAGAACCGCCGTGGTACAGGTCATTTACCGGTCAGATGAGCGGAGATCGGGTCAGGCGAGGTTGTGCCGGGCCGTCGCGGGCGGCCGCAGACCCAGCATCGCCTCCGTCATCCGGACCGCGTCCACCGCCGCCGGCACGTCGTGCACCCGGACGATCCGGGCGCCCTGGGTCACGCAGAACACCACCGCCGCGACCGTGCCGATCAACCGGTCGTGCTGCGCCGCGTCCAGCGTCTCGCCGATGAAGTCCTTGTTGCTGACGGCGGCCAGCATCGGGTACCCGAGCGCCGTCAGCTCGCCGAGGCGCCGGGTCAGCTCCAGCGAGTGGTAGGTGTTCTTGTTCAGGTCGTGACCCGGGTCGATGACGATCTGCTCGGGGCGTACCCCGCGGTCGAGCGCCAGCTGGACCCGGCGGCGCAGGAAGTCGAGCACCTCGGCGGTCACGTCGTCGTAGGACGGGCGCGGGTACCGGGTCCGGGGCGCCGCCAGGCTGTGCGTGATCACCAGCGTCGCGTCGGTGCCGACGACCGCGTCCGCCATCGCGGGATCGCGCAGCCCCGAGGTGTCGTTGACCACCCCGGCCCCGGCCGCCACCACCGCGCGGGCCACCTCCGGGCGGAACGTGTCCACCGAGACCACCGCCAGGTCGCGGGCGGCCTCCACCACCGGCAGCACCCGCTCCAGTTCCTGCTCGGCGGTGACCTCCGGGCCGGGAGCGAACGGCACCCCGCCCACGTCGATCCAGTCGGCCCCGGCGGCCGCCGCCGCGCGTGCCGCCTCGATCGCCCGGTCGAGGGCGAACGTGGCGCCCCGGTCGTGGAACGAGTCGGGGGTCCGGTTCACGATCGCCATCACCGCGACCCGGCGGGAGAAGTCGAAGGTACGGCCGCCGATCACCCGCCGCGGGTGCGCCAGGTCCGGCCGCGCGACGCCGCCGGAGGTCACGTCGGTCACGGGCATGGCTCCCTGGCTGCGGTTCTGCGGCATCGCGAGACTAACAGCCGGCGCCGTCCGCCGAGGCCGGGATGTCGCTGCCGACCTGTCAGCGGGCAGGCGGGCTTTCGACATCGATAGACACTGATTTATCGTCCAACGGGTGATTGAGGATGGTCTGGGGCCGGGAGACGTGCGCGGACCGGTCCGCTATCTGTGGTGGCTCGTGCGCGGCCAGCGCGCGCGGGTCGCGGCCGGGGTGGCCGTCGGCACCGCGTGGATGGTGGGGCTGACGCTGCCGCCGTACCTGCTGTCGCTGGCCGTGGACCGCGGCCTGCAGCCGCGCCGCCCGGCCGCGTTGGCCGGCTGGGCCGCGGCCCTGCTCGCCGTCGGCGTCGCCAACGCCGTCCTGGCCATCGTGCGGCACCGCACCACGACGAAGATCCGGCTGGACGCGGGCCTGCGGACCGTACGCGAGGTGCTGGCGCACGCGACCCGGCTCGGCGCGGCCCTGCCGCGCCGGCTGCCGCCCGGCGAGGTCGTCACGCTGGGCATCGGCGACGTGTGGGTGCTCGCGCAGGCCCTGACCGTCACCGGCCCGGGAGTCGGGGCCCTGGTGGCGTACGTCGTGGTGGCGGCCCTGCTGGCCGGCATCTCGCCGCTGCTGGCGGTGGTCGTGCTGGCCGGGGCGCCGGTGCTGGCCCTGGCGGTCGGGCCGCTGCTGGGCCGGCTGCACCACGCCGACAGCCGCTACCGCGACCGGCAGGGCGACCTTGCCGCCCGGCTCGTCGACGTCCTCGGCGGCCTGCGGATCCTCGGCGGTCTCGGCGGCCAGCGGGCCACCGCCCGGCGGTACGGGCGCGACTCCCGGCTGCTGCGCGACGAGGGTTACCGGGTCGGTGCGGTGACCAGCTGGATCCAGGCCCTCGGTGCGGGCCTGCCCGCCCTGTTCCTCGCGGTGGTCACATGGCTCGGCGCCCGGCTCGCCGCGCGCGGCGACATCACGGTCGGCGACCTCGTGGCCGTGTACGGGTACGCCGCCGTGCTCGTCGTCCCCGTGGCGTTCCTCATCGAGGGCGGCTCCGACATCAGCCGGGCGCTGGTCGCGGGCCGCCGCGTCGCGGACTTCCTGGCCCTGCGCCCGGAGCACGACGTGGCACCGGCCGTACCCGCCCCGCGCGGCCCGGTGAGCCTGCACGACCCCGCCTCCGGCGTCACCGTGGCCGCCGGCCGGATCACCGCGCTGGCCGGTGCCCACCCCGCCGAGGCCGTCGCCGTGGTCGACCGCCTCGGCCGGTTCGGGCCCACCGCGGCGAGCTGGGCCGGGGTGCGGCTCGACCGGATCGCCACCGGCGGGCTGCGCGAGCGCATCCTGGTCGCCGACAACGAGGCCGAGCTGTTCGCCGGATCCCTGAACGACGTCGTGGCCGGCCGCTTCGACCCCGACGACGCCGCCCTGCTGCGCGCGCTCGACACGGCGCTCGCCCGCGACGTCGCGGACGGCCTGGCGGCGCGCGTGGAGCACCGCGGCCGCAACCTCTCGGGCGGCCAGCGCCAGCGGATCCGGCTCGCCCGGGCCCTGTACGCCGACCCGGAGGTGCTGCTGGCGGTCGAGCCGACGTCCGCCCTGGACGCGCACACCGAGAGCGCCATCGCGCAACGGCTGGCGGCGGCCCGCGCCGGGCGGACCACGCTGCTGGCCACCACGTCGGCGGCGCTGCTGGCCCGGGCGGACGTCGTACTTTTCCTGGTGGACGGCCGGGTCCTGGCCTGCGGCAGCCACCGGGAACTGCTGGCGACCGTGCCGGGCTACCGGGCCCTGGTCCTGCGCGGCGCGGACGGGCCGGTCGCCGCGCGACCCCGCTCGGCCACCCGGTGAGCGCCCCGGCGGCCGTGGGCGGCGGCGCGGCCGGTGGTCGCCGCGCGGCGGGCGGCCGGGTGGACGGCCTGCCGGTCGCGGACGGGCGCCGGGTGCGCCGCGCCATGGCGGGGCTGTTGTCCGCCGAGGCGCGCGCCGTCACCGGCATGGTCGGGCTCGCCGCCCTGGCCGCGGCCGCCGGGCTGGCCCCGCCGCGGCTGCTCGGGCAGATCGTCGACGCCGTCGCCGCCGAGGGCGCCGCCGCGGTGGCCGGGGTGGACCGGCTGGCCCTGGGCATCGTGGCCGCCACGGCGGCGCAGATCCTGCTCACCCGGTGGACGCTGCTGGTCGCGCACCGGTTCGGGGAGCGGACCGCGGCCCGGGTCCGGGAACAGTTCCTCGACCGGGCGCTGGGCCTGACCCCCGCCACGATCGAACGGGTGCCCGCGGGCGACCTGGCCGCGCGGGGCACGGGTGACGTCGGCGCCGTCGCGGCCACGCTGCGCGACGCCGTACCCGAGGTGTTCGTCGCCGCCACCCAGGCGGTGTTCCTGCTCGGGGCGGTGCTGCTGGTCGCTCCGGTGCTCGGCGCGGCCGGGCTGCTTTCCCTCGGCGCGGCGGCGATCGCGGTCCGCTGGTACCTGCGCCGGGCCCGGGCCGCCTACCTGGAGGAAGGCGCCGCCGGCTCCGCCCTCGCCGACGAGCTGGCGGCGACCGTCGCGGGAGCCCGTACCGTCGAGGCCCTCGGCCTGCAGGGTCGCCGCCTCGCCGGCGGCCGGGTCGCCGTCGACCGGGTCCGGCGGGCCCGGCTGCGGACCTTGTTCCTGCGCAGCGTGCTGTTCCCGCTCGTGGACGTGTCCTATGTGCTGCCCGTGGTCGCCGTGCTGCTGCTCGGCGGCGCCCTGCACCGGCACGCCGAACTCAGCCTCGGCGCGGTCACCGCCTGCGCGCTGTACCTGCGCCAGCTCGCCGCCCCGCTGGACATCATCCTGGTCTGGATGGAGCGCCTGCAGGCCAGCGGGGCGGCGTACGCCCGGGTCGAGGGCCTGGCCGCGGTCCCGCCCGCCCCGGCCCCCGGCACCGCCGCCCCCGCCGGGGACCGCATCGAGATGACCGGGGTGTGGTACGCCTACGACGGCGGGCCGGACGTGCTGCGCGGCGTCGACCTCACCGTGCGGCCGGGGGAGCGGCTCGCGGTCGTCGGCGTCTCCGGCGCCGGAAAGTCCACCCTCGTCCGGCTGCTGGCCGGGGTGGACCGCCCGCGCGCCGGTACGGTCACGGTCGGTGGCGTGCCCGTCGCCGACCTGCCCCCGGGGCTGCTGCGCCGCCAGCTCGTCCTCGTCACCCAGGAGCACCACGTCTTCCGCGACTCGCTGCGCGACAACCTGCGGCTGGCGGCCCCCCGGGCCACGGACACGCACCTGCGCGCGGCCCTGGCCACGGTCGGCGTGAACTGGCTCGACGAGCTACCGGCCGGGCTGGACACCGACCTCGGCCGCCACCCGCTCGACGGCGCCCGCGCCCAGCAGGTGGCGCTCGCCCGGGTGGTGCTGGCGAACCCGCACACGGTCCTGCTCGACGAGGCCACCGCGCTGCTGGACCCCCGGACCGCGCGGGGCGCCGAGCGGGCGCTGGCCGCCGTGCTGCGCGAGCGCACCGTCGTCGTGGTGGCCCACCGGTTGCAGACCGCCCGCGACGCGGACCGGGTCGCGGTGCTCGACGCGGGCCGGGTCGTGGAGCTCGGCAGCCACGACGAACTGGTCGCGGCCGGTGGCACCTACGCGGCGCTGTGGCGCTCCTGGCACGGCGACGGCGCGCGCTGACGGCCCCGGGTCCGGCTGTGCACGGCGGGCCGGGGCAGTCGGTGTCTCCGCCCGGCGGCGTGCCGGACAGGCCCGCCGCGGGGCCGTCTACCGCAGCACCGGTTCGGCCAGCGCCCCCTCGGTCAGGACGTGCACGGCGTCGACCGCGTCCAGGCCCTCGCGGCGGTGGGTGAACAGCAGCACGGACAGGCCCGCACCGGCGGCCAGCAGGTCCGCCATCAGCAGTCCGGCCTCGTCCTCGGCCAGGCCTTCGGTCGGTTCGTCGAGGATGAGCACGCGCGGTCCGGCCAGCAGCGCGCGAGCGGTCGCCAGCCGGCGCCGCTGCCCGCCGGAGACGGTGGCGCCGCCGGTGCCGAGCCAGGTGTCGAGCCCGTCCGGGAGCCGGGCCAGCCAGTCGCCGAGGCCGACCCGGGCCAGGACGGCGTGCAGGTCGGCGTCGGTCGCGCGGGGGCGGGCCAGGCGCAGGTTCTCCCGTACGGTGGAGGCGAAGACGTGTCCGGTGTCGTCGCCGACCAGGGCGATCGTGCCGCGGACGGCCTCCTCCGGCAGCGCACGCAGATCCGTGCCGTCGATCCACACCGTCCCTTCGCGCGGGTCGAGCAGCCGGGCCAGCACGGCGGCCAGCGTGGACTTGCCGCTGCCGGACGCGCCGAGCACCGCCACCCGCCCGCCCGCGGGCAGGTCCAGGTCGAGCCCGCGCAGCGCCGGTGGTGCGTCGGGGCGCCAGCCCGCCACGAGCCCGCGGACCCTGACCCCGGCCCCGCCCGCGCCTTCGACCGATGTCGCGGCCCGGTCCGCGCCCTCAGCCCACGTTCCGGTCCCGCCCGCGCCCTCGGCACTCGTCCAGGGGGCCGAGGGGGCGAGTGCGGCCAGCCGGGCCCGCGCGCCCGCCGCCCGGCGGCGGGCCACGGCCGCGTCCGGCAGCCCCGCCACGGGCTCGTTCAGGGCCACCGTGCCGAGCAGCAGCACGGCGGCCCATTCCGGCGCGACACCGGTGACCGCGCTCAGGACGGCGGCGGTGCCCACCACGGCCACTCCCCAGCCGAGGTGCGCCAACGCGGCGGCCCCGCCCGCGCTCCACGCCGCGCGGGCCTCCATCGTGGACAGGGCGAGGCTGCGCCGCTCCGGTACGGCCAGCGCCGCCCGCGCGTCGCGGGCGGCCAGTTCCTCCAGCGCGTCGACGGACTCCACCAGGGCGTCGCGCAGTTCGGCGCGGGCCCGCCCGGTGGCCTCGTCCAGTCGCGCGGCCCGGCGCCCGGCCAGCGCGGGCGCCGCCACGGCGGAAAGGCCCAGCCCGGCGGCGAGGGGGAGCAGGACGGCGGGCTGCACGGCCGCGGCGGCGACCCCGGCCACGCCCACGGTCAGCGCGGCGGCGGCCCGTGGCAGGCGTCCGCGCAGCAGCCCGTCCACCCGGGCGTCCACGTCGTCGACCACGCGGGTCAGCAGGTCACCACGGCGGTGCCGGTCCGGGCCCGGTACGCGGGGGATCAGGTCGGCGTACACGCGGGACCGCCAGGCGCCCAGGCGGGCGAAGGCGACCTCGTGCGACACCAGCCGTTCCAGGTAGCGCAGCAGTGGCCGGGCGATCGCCGTCGCCCGGACCGTCACGACCGCGGCCGACAGCGTCAGCACCGGCGGCATCGTGGCCGCCCGGACGAGCAGCCAGGCGGCGGCGCCGGTCAGCGCGATCCCGGCCAGCCACGCCGCCGCGCCCAGAACGACCGCCGTGCCGGGCCGCCGTACCACCCGGCCGAACCGGCGGCCGTCGACGGCGCGCGGCAACGCGGGTGCCGCCGGGGCGCGCTCCCGGCCGGCCGTGACCCCGCCCGGGCGGCCGGTGGCGGTGTGGATGGTGACGGCGCGGTCCGCCGCCGCCAGCAGCGCGGGCCGGTGCGCCACCGCCAGCACCGCGCAGCCGCGCCGGGCGGCCGCCCGCAGCTCCGCCACCACCAGTTCCTCCGCGGCCGGGTCGAGGTGCGCGGTCGGCTCGTCCAGCAGCAGGGTCACCGGTTCCCGGCGCGCCTGGTGCAGCAGTACGGCCAGGGCGAGCCGCTGCCGTTGCCCGGCGGACACGCCGCCGCCGTGTTCACCCAGCGCAGTGCCGGGGCCGAGTTCGCCGTCGAGGCCCACGACCCGCAGCGCCGCCGCGATCCCGGCCGGGTCGGGGGCCGCCCGCGGGCCGGTGGCGCGGGCGAAGACGTCGGCGACCGTACGGGCGTGCGGCAGCATCGGCCGCTGCGGCAGATAGAGCGGGCGCGGCCCCGTCACGATCGCGGTGCCCTGGCCGGGCGGCTGCAGCCCGGCCAGCACCCGAAGGGCGGTGGTCTTGCCCGCGCCGGACGCCCCGCGCAACGCCACGAACTCGCCCGCCGCCACCGCGAGTCCCGGCAGGACCAGGGCGTCGCAGGTGGCACCGGGGTGACGTACCCGGATGTCGGCTGCCGCGACACCGGGTGCGCCGCCCCGGTTCCCGCTCGCGGCGACGGTCCCGGTGGCGCCCGCCGGGCCGTTCTGACCGGCCGGCGCCGGCCCGGTGAGCACCTCGTCCACGTCGGAGATCACCGCGGTGGCGTCGGTGCTGGCGTGGAAGCGGGCCGCCATCTCCCGCAGCGGCCGGTACGCCTCCGGCGCCAGCAGGATCACCAGCAGGGCGGGTTCCAGCGCCAGATCCCCGGCCGCCACCCGGAGCCCGACGGTGACCGCGATCAGCCCCACGGACAGCGTGCCCACCAGATCAAGCGCGGTCGAGGAGAGGAACGCGACCCGCAGCACCCGCATGGTGGCCGCGCGGTGCCGCTCGGTCATCGCCGCGACGACCGGTACCTGCCGTTCGGCCCGCCCGTACCCGCGCAGGGTCGCCAGCCCGCGCACCACGTCCAGGAAGTGGCCCGCGAGCCGGGCGTCGGCGGCCCACCGCTGCCGGGCGCGCGCCTGGGTGGCCCACCCGATCAGTGCGCCGAGCACCGGTAGCAGGGGCAGGGTGGCGAGCGCGATCAGCGCCGAGGGCGGGTCCACGACGGCGATGGCGGCGACCACCAGCGGGGGCAGGGCCACGCCGAGAACGAGCGCGGGCAGGTACCCGCTGAACCAGGGACGCAGCGCGTCCAGCCCGGTGGTGAGCACGGCGGTCAGCCGCCCGGCGCCGTACCGGGCGGCCCAGGCGGGGCCCCGGCGCAGCGCCGCCGCCAGGACGCCGCGCCGCAGCTCGTCGCTGACCCGGGCCGCGGCGCGCTGGGCGACGACCTGCTCGGCCCAGGCGAACCCGGCCCGCGCGAGGTACGCCCCGGCCAGCAGCGCCACCGTCGCACCGTCGAGGTGTTCCGCGACCGTGCGGGCCAGCGCGACGGCCAGCAGCAGCGTCGCGCAGGCCTGCCCCGCCCCGATACCCGCCAGCGCGGCGATCGGCGTACGGCTGGCGCGGGCGTGCCGCAGCAGCCGCCGGTCCAGCGGGCCACGGGTCACGAGGGGACCCGCTCACTGGCGACCCGCCGCCGGAACACCCAGTACGAGAACCCCTGGTACACCAGCACGCCGGGCAGGATGAGCACCCCGGCCACGGTGAGCAGCCGCAGCGTGGATCCGGTGGCCGCGGCGTCGGCGAGGGTGAGCGACCACGCGGGGTTGAGCGTGCTGCGCAGCACGACGTCGCCGTGCACGGTGAACACCGCGACCACCGCGCCCGCCACCGCGAGCGCGGCGACGGTGAACGCCGCGCCCTCCCGCCGGTCGCGGGCCAGCAGCGCCACCCCGGCACACGGCAGCGCCGCGACCAGCGGGCCCGCCGAGCCGGTGACGGCCGCCGCCGCGACCAGACCCGCGCCGAGCAGCGCCGCCGTGGCCACGCAGACCCGCCGGGCGCGCCGCCGCAGCGGACCGGTGGTGCGCAGGGCCAGGAACGCCGCGCCGAGCAGCACCGCCACCGCGAGTCCGGCCGCCGCCCCGGCCGCCGCGGCCGGGCTCAGCAGCGGACCGAGCGTGCGGGACAGGCCGGTGCCGGTGACCTCGCCGGCGGGTCCGAGGGCGAGGCCGCGCACGAGCACCGCCAGCACCGCACCCCACAGCAGCGCGATCCCGGCGGAGCTGGCCGCCAGCGCGGCGTCGCAACCGCGCCGCCAGCGGACCCCGTCGGACTTGCCGCGGAACTCCAGCGCCACCCCCCGGATCGCCAGCAGCAGCAACAGCGCGACCAGCGGCAGGTACAGGCCGGAGAGCAGGGCCGCGTACCAGTCGGGGAACGCCGCGAAGGTCACCCCGATCGCGGCGACCAGCCAGACCTCGTTGCCGTCCCAGAACGGGCCGACCGTACGGATCGCCGCGGACCGCTCGTGGTCGTCGCGGCCGAGGAACACCGCCAGCAGGCCGACGCCGAAGTCGAAGCCCTCCAGCACGAAGAACAACACCCAGCAGAGTACGACCAGCGCGAACCAGAACGTGACCATCTGCGCTCCTCAGTAGACCGGGGCGGGTTCGGGGGTGTCCCGCTCGGCGCAGGCGGGCGCGGGCGCGGGGTCCAGGGGCTTGCGCGCGAGCCGCCGCACGAGGCGCAGCCAGACGACCGCGAGGACGCCGTACACGGCGGTGAAGCCGAGCAGGGAGGCCAGCACCTCGGCGCGGGTCAGGCCGGGGGACAGGCCGTCGGCGACGGTGGTGATGCCGAACGCCAGCCAGGGCTGGCGGGCCGTCTCGGTGAACAGCCAGCCGAAGGTGTTGGCCGCGGCGGGCAGCAGCGGCAGCACCGGCAGGGCGCGGACCAGCAGCCGGTGCGGGGTGCGCCCGCGCCGCCCGGTCCACAGGTACGCGGCGGCGAGCCCGGCGGCCAGCATCCCGATCCCGATCATGAGCCGGAACGTCCAGAACGCCACGGGGACCATGGGGATGTAGCTGCCGGGGCCGTACTGGGCGACGTACTGGGCCTGCAGGTCGTCGATGCCGGCGACGGTGGCGCCGGGGGAGCCCTTGGCGAGGACGGACAGCAGGTAGGGCACCTCGATGCTGAAGAACGGCCGCCCGTCGCCACCGCCGCCGAGGGCGAAGACGGAGAACGGCGCGCCCGCGGTGGTGGCGTACAGCGCCTCGGCGGCGGCCATCTTCATCGGCTGCACGCCGGTGATGACCTTGCCGAGGTAGTCGCCGGTGAGGGCGGTGAGCGCGCCACCGAGGAAGGTGAGCCAGGCGCCGAGCCGGGCGAGGGTGCCGAACGCCGCCCCGTCACCGGCGGCGGACTTCGCGGCGGACCGTGCCCGCCACGCGCCGATCGCCAGCAGCAGGGCCCCGCCGGCCATCGCGGCTCCGGCCATGGTGTGCGGGAAGGCGGCCAGGTTGACTTCGTTGGTCAGCAGCGCGGTGAGGCTGGTGAGCCGGGCGCGCCCGGTGGCGGGGTCGAGGGCGTACGCGACCGGGTTCTGCATGAACGAGTTGGCGGCCAGGATGATGAAGGCGGACAGCACCGTGCCGACGGCCACGACGACGATCGTGGCGGCGTGCGCCGCGCGGGGCAGCCGGTCCCAGCCGAAGTACCACAGCGCCAGGAACGTGGCCTCCAGGAAGAACGCGAGCATGCCCTCGATGGCCAGCGTGGGCCCGAAGACGTCGCCGTAGAAGCGGGCGAAGTTGCTCCAGCCGAGCCCGAACTGGAATTCCTGTACCAGCCCGGTGACCACCCCGACCGCGAACGTGACGATGAGCAGGGCGCCGACGAAGCGGGTGAGCTGCCGGTACTTGTCGGCGCCGGTGCGCAGCCAGGCGAGTTCCAGTCCGGCGGCGGTGGCGGCGAGGCTGATCGACAGCGGCACGAACAGGTAGTGGTAGATCGTCACGACCGCGAACTGCAGCCGCGTCAGATCGAGCACGTCCACGCGGGGGCCCCTCCTCTACGACGAAACGTAGTAGATACTACGACCCGTAGTACGACGCGGCGAGTAGAGTGGCTCACATGGCCGGGCTGGGCGACCTCGAGCGCGAGGTCATGACGCAGTTGTGGGACGCGGGCGAGCCGCTGACCGTACGGCAGGTGCACGAGCGGCTCAGCCGTGAGCGCGACCTGGCGTACACGACCGTGATGACCGTGCTGGACCGGCTCGCCAAGAAGGGCGTGGTGCGCCAGCAGCGCGCCGACCGCG